>CAWFGE010000013.1:0-1202500 GCA_963815195.1 uncultured Planctomycetaceae bacterium | reverse complement strand
CCAGGGAATCCCATGACACCCCCCTATGTCCCGGAGGACGCTTTTCCATCGCTTGACGAGAAAGAGAATCTCCGCTCGTGAAAGTCAATATCCTTGGATCCTCAGTCGGCGGTGGCGTGTCGCAGCAGTATGCGATCACCTACATCATCAACGACGTGATCGCCATTGATGCCGGTTCTCTCGGCCTGGCCTGGCCGCTCAAGGTGCAGCGGGACGTCGAGCACGTTTTCATCTCGCATTCCCACATCGACCACATCGCCTCCCTGCCGTTGTTCGTGGAAAACGTCTACGAGCCCGGGCCGGATTGCCCGACCATCTTCGGCAACCACTCGGTTCTGGAAACTCTCGAGACGGACATTTTCAACGACCGGGTCTGGCCGAACTTCATCCGGCTGGGCGAAATCGAAACGCCCTTTTTGGAGCTTCGACAAATCGAGGACGGCGACCAGGTCACCGTCGGGGATCTCACCATCACCGCCGTGAGCGTGGATCACATTGTCCCCACCTTGGGATTCATCGTGGAGGATGACCAGTCGGCGGTCGTGTTCGGCTGCGACAGCGGTCCGACGGACCACCTTTGGAACGTCGCCAATCGGAACCCGAAACTCAAGGCGGTCTACCTGGAAGCCAGTTTTCCCAATTCAATGGAATGGCTGGCCGTCGCCTCCAAGCACCTGACGCCCAAGATGTTCCTGGCCGAATACCAGAAGCTCAGCCGCGAAGTCACCGTGGTGGCGATTCACATTAAAGCCGCGTTCCGCGATCAGGTCATGCAGGAACTTCAGGCCCTCAACCTTGCCGAGCTCAAAATCGGCCGGGCCGATCATCCTTACATCCATTGACGGGCAAATGACCAAACCGCTGTGTGTCGTGTTCGGAGCCTCGGGATTTTTGGGCTCGCATATCCTGCCGGAATTCGAGTCCCGCGGATGGACGGTCCGGGGCACGCGGGCGGATTCCCCCGGAGAGAACCTGGCCCGCTTCGATTTGCGGACCGACCGGTTCGCCGATCTGTCGAAATCCCTTCCCAACGGCGGCCGGGATTTGCGAGTCGCCGTGATCTGCTCGGCCGTGTGCCAGATCGATCGCTGCTTCCGCGAGCCGGAACGGAGCCGGCTCATCAATGTCGAAAACACAAAGCAGTTGATCGACGACCTGGCGGAGCGCGGGGTCCGCGTGATTTTCCCGTCCACGAGCCACGCCCTCGACGGCGAGGCCGGCGATTATGACGAAGACTCGCCGACGCGGCCGGTTTCGGAATACGGCCGGCAAAAAGTCGCCGTCGAGAATTATCTTCAAGTGCGCCCCGTGCGTTCGCTGATTCTCCGGCTCGACAAAGTGATCGGAGACAACCCGCGGGAGCCGCATTTGTTGTCGGAGTGGGAAGCCCTGCGCACCGCCCGCCGGCCGATTCGCTGCATCCAAGGCCAGGTGCTGTCTCCCACGCTGGTCGATGATGTGGCCCGGTCCGTCGCCGCGGCCGCGGACCAAAACCTGACCGGCCTGTATCACGTCGCCAATCCGGAACACTTCGAGCGGGCGGAGCTGGCCCGGCTGTTTTTGGAATGTGCCGGTGATTCGTTGGACGTGACGGAGGAACCGCTCGAGCGATTTTCGTTCGCCGATCGTCGCCCGCTGAAAACCTCGCTCAACGGTTCCCGCTTCGCAAACGCCACGGGGGTGGAATTTACTTCCATGCGGAGTGTGATTCGATCCTTCCTGACGAAATGCGGGGAGTAGCGGTTCTTCCGTAGCGGCGGCTTCCAGCCGACGAGATCGATCGACGCCGGCAAGATGCCGCCGCGACGTTGTTCAATTCAGGCACCGCCCAGGGATTTGATTCGCTCCAGGAGCGACTCGAATTGCTGCAGCGTCTTTTTCAAATCATCTTTGTATTCGTGCTCCCGGCTGCGGCGAATTTCGGGATGCAACTCGGAGATGCGGCTTTCGATCACTGTCACAAGCAGGTCGCGTTCTTCGTGGTTGATTTCCAGGTTCATCGTTGTCTCCCGCAAGGGTTGGCGTCGGTCTGGAACTTCGTGACTCCTCTATTTTGACGAAATTCGATGCCGGCTTGCAATCCGAGATTCCCGCCTTCTCGCCTTGGCCCAGGACCTGGATGCGAACCTGGTTCCCTCGGCGGTCTTGTCCGTGGTTTCCGACTGTCACCACGGAGGCACCGAAACCTACGATGGGTTCACGCGGATCGGGAGTTCGTTAAAGCAACGAATACTGGAGTTTTCCCGGTAGGTAAGGCGGAACGTGGGTTCCAGTTCCATGTTCGGAAAGCGACCCAGCAGAGTTTCCAATGTGATTTTTGCTTCGAGACGCGCAAGTTCCGCGCCGATGCAAAAATGCGATCCGTGGCCGAATGCGACGTGGTGGAGGTGCGGCCGCGTGATGTCCAGCCGATCGGGATCGTCGAATTGATCGGGATCGCGGTTCGCCGCGGCCAAAAAAGCGAGCACGATGTCGCCTTGCCGGATCGTTTCGCCGCGGAGTGAAACGTCCTCCTCGGCCACCCGCCCCAGAAATTGGACCGGGCTGTCGTACCGCAAGCACTCCTCAATGGCATTGGGCATCAGCGAGGGGTCCGCTCTTAACAAGCCCCTCTGATCGGGAAACCGCAAGAGCGCTGCGATGCCGTTGCCGATGGCGCAGGTCGTCGTTTCATTCCCGGCCGCTAATAGCAAAAGCGTGTTGGCCAACAACTCGTCCAGGGACAATTTCGTTCCCTCGTGCTGAACCTGCACGAGCGAACTGAGGAGATCGATTCCGGGCGATCGTTCCAACGCATCGACGCGTTTTTTCAAATAGTCTCGAAAGGCGAGGATGCTCGAAAGGCCTTGCTGAAGTTGCTGGTTGGAAATGTCGGCGAAGAGATTCAAAGCGACCACCGCGAAATCGTCGCACCAGTGTCTGACTTGCTGTCGATCTTCCGCTGGAATCCCAAACATCTCCAGGATGACGCCCAACGGAAGCGGAATCGCGACCTTGGAAATCAGGTCGAATTGTTCCTCGCTTGCGACTTCGTCCAGCAAACGGTCGATGCGGTCCTGGATCCGCGGGGCCCATTGCTCCACGGCGGTGTGAATGAAGGCGTCGTGCACCAAAGCCCGCAGCCGCTTGTGGTCGGGCTCGTCCCGTTCCGACATCCGAGTCGCGAGCGTGTCGAAGAGCGGCTGAAATTCCTTCTGGGGAAACCTCTTCCGGGCGCGGGCGATCCGTCGTGAAGAGAACCGCGGGTCGTTTAGAACCATGCAGACATCGTCATAGCGCGTCACGGCCCAAACCTTGAGAACGTCGTCCCAATGCACGGGATCCCGCTCGCGAAGGTCCTTGTAAACCGCGTAGGGATTCTGCCGCATCCCCTCGCGAAAAAGGCGGTCGCCGGACTGAATGGTTCCAATGCCTGTCTTCATCAATGCGTCCGCTGGAAAAAGAGGAGGCGTCGCAACTTGCCGAGCCTCGGCGTGCGGGAGCAATCTTCCACGAGCAGATTATCTTGTGTGATTCGCACTTTGGCAATCACGTCGGGCCGCGCGGCTTTGGCAACGAGCCGGACGCCGGCGGGCGAGCTTCTTTCAGTCCCTCAGTGAACCGTGCGACATTTGGACGGTCAAGGATTCGTCGCGGAATTGGGGCGGTCGGCACCGTCGCATTCGCGCTTGAATCAGGGTTCGAGCGGCGCGAAGTCACGTGTTCCCGGCCCGCCGGCGTCTTGGCACGTTGGCTTCACGGAAGGCGGCGGTCATGTTGGCGTAACAGGTTTTCGCCGCGGCGGCGGGGTCGTAGCCCGGTTGACTCCACACCATCCCGCTGACTTCGCAGTTGACGTCGCCCCGGTAGCCGCCCGCGTAAAATCGGCGGAGGATTTCCGCAAAGTCGATCGTGCCCGCTTCGCCGGGAAGTTGGAACACGACCTTGTCGCCCTGCCGGACGGCATCCTTGACGGCCATGTGCGCCGTGTAAGGCAGGGCCGTGCGAACGGTGTCCGCGACGGACAAATCGCGGAAGGCGTAATGGCTATAGTCGTAGACCATCTTCAGCCGCTTCGGTTTGCCGAGTTGCTCAATGAGCCAAACCGCCTCGGCCGGCTGGGACACGCCGCCGCCGCGATGGGGTTTGATGGCGATTGTCGTGTCCGTGGCATCCGCGACTTTGACCCACTCCCCAAGCCGGTCCCGCAAACGCGTTTTGATCTCTTCAAAATCCCCGCCTCCCAAGACCGTCTGGATCAAAGGCGGTGCCGACGGAGCCAGCGCGTGCGCGACCTGGGCGGCCAGCTTCAACCGCTCGAGGGCCAAGGCCTGCTGCTTGTCGTCCGTCGGCGGCACGTGCTCCATCAGCGAGGTCAATTGCAAAGGCAAATCCTTGAGCAGCGTCCTGAGCGAACGCCGGCGTTTTGCATCGAGCTTCGCCGAGTCCGCGTCCCAACTGCTGCGGACGGTCAACTCCACCGCCTCATAGCCGATCTCCGCCAGGAGCGCGAGCGATTCTTCGGTGGCGAGGTTTTTCATGCCGTAGGTGCTGAATCCCAGCGTGCAGCCTTCGCGCGGTTTCTCTTGGGCGGGCGCCCCGAATGGCGAAACCAAAGCCGCCACGGCCCCCGCGGAGAACCTGAGCATCTCCCGCCGGGACGGAGAGAATCGTTCGAATGAATCAGCCATCGGGTATCTTTCAACCTTCATCAAATAGAATCTCGCTCACGCGCATCAAGACGCGTTCGGCGACGACCAGCGGCCCTTGCTCCTGGAATCTTTCATACCACTTCGTTTGAATGACGGGATCACTGTGGGAAATGGAGATTTCGAGAAGCAAGTCGTATTTTCTATCCTTCGTTGGACACGTCGCAGCGTAAGCGGTTCCTCCGGGACCGAAACCCGCAATGAATCCATAACCAAATTGACCCGTCGGAAGAGTCCAACGCCGGAATGTATCATTTTCGAGATCCCCGGCATCCTCGATTCCGTCCCGTTCGAGCTTCGCAATGTCTTTTTGAAACCCTTCGAATCGCTTTCCGAGCTCCGCCATTCTCTCCGGCGTCAAAAACTCCCCGCCGCGGAAGAGTGAAATCGTCACGACGGGAAACTCGTCGTCTTCGTTTCGGTAGGAGGCCACCCAGAGCGGTTTCGGTTCCTTCTCATTCGCGGCGTTTTGGCTCACCGTCCGCTCTAAGGCGACGTCCGCATCAAGAATCTTGGCCATCTCTTGCGCAGACGGCGGTTTGGGAACAGTTGCCGATTCGGATGATGTCCGACAGCCCAAAAGCAGAATCAAACCAACGGCAACTTGCACGCTAAAAAGTCGACACATTGAATGCATCTCCGATGACGGTTAATCCACGCCGCGGCCGGTGATGGGGTACGCCGGGTCTTGAAATCCTTTGCCCGAGTGCTCGCCGGGTGGGACGAGGGAATCGACGAAGGCTTCGTCCTCCTCGGTGATCTCCACATCGAGGCAGCCCAGGTTGTCCTCGAATTGCTGCATCGTGCGGGGGCCGACGATGACCGAGGTCAAAATCGGATTGGCCAGGCACCATGCGAGCGCGAACTGCGACGGGGCCACGCCTTTGGCTTCACAATGTGAGACCAGTTTTTGCGACAGCTCGATGCTGACTTCGCGAAGCTCGGCTTCGTTCATTCGCTTATCGTTCCGCGACGCCCGGCTGCCTTGGGGATAGCTTTTACCCGGTTGATATTTGCCCGTCAGGATGCCCCGCGCGAGGGGGCTGTAACTCACGACGCCCAGGCCGTATTCCGCGCACATCGGCAAGAGTTCCACTTCGATGTCGCGGTTCATGATGTTATACAGCGGCTGCACGCAGGCGAAGGAATGCAGATTGAGAGCATCGCTCGTCCACAGAGCCTCCATCACCCGCCAGGTGCGGAAGTTCGAGCAGGCAATATACCGCACCTTGCCCGAGCGGACCATGTCGTCCATCGCCCGCAGGGTTTCCTCGATCGGCGTGTCGTAATCGGGCGTATGCGTGTAGTAGAGATCGACATAATCGGTGTCGAGCCGCTTGAGGCTGTCTTCCAAGGCCCGCATCAGATGCACGCGGGTCTGCGCCCCCATCGTTCGGCCCTTGGCCCATCGGCTGCCGGCCTTTGGTGGCGAGGACGACTTCGCTCCGCCGATCCGCAATCGCCTTGCCGACGACGACCTCCGATTCCCCCGCGTTGTAGATGTCCGCGGTGTCGAAAAAATTGATCCCCCGATCGAGGGCCTTGTGCATAATCTGGGCGGAGTCCGCTTCGCTTGTCTGCCCGCCGAACATCATCGTCCCCAAACAAAGAGGCGAAACCTTAACGCCCGCGTTTCCTAAGGTGCTGTATTGCATGTGTGTCGAGTTCCAATTCGGAAGAATCGAGATTTCCAGAATGACAGGAGTAGCCCAGGTTGTTCACCACTCGGGAGGTGGGAAACGTGCAAGTAGTCTTCGAAGAATCGTGCTTTTTTTCATCGACCTAAACAGGTGACGTACCCCGATCGGAATCGGATCGGACCTAACGATCGTTCATTCCGCCGTGCTGACGATGTCTATTGGATCGACCTGAACGCGATTAGCGATCTCCTTCATAAGTTGACTCTTTCGATTTTCTAGAAATGCCTTATAAATCTCTTCCGTGAACGGAGTGAAGAATATCTCGTCAGAAATACAATGTCCTTCGAGATCGCTCCGAGATAATTTTTGACCCAGAGTTTTTTGGTTTTGTCCATAGACATGCGGCGCATCGTTTCCGATCGCCTTGTTTGTAGATGCCAAAAGCGGTGTCCGATTTAAGACAGTGTTCGCTAAGTCACCCTTGATATTGTACGGACTTAAAAAAGCCTTTGGGTAAATGTGGTGATCTTCGATTTGCGATGTTAAATCGAGTGTAATTGGTGTCCGGGACTTTCCGAAATCCAATACTCCTTTTGACAACAACATACATAGTACACCTCGGTAGACCGTATTGTTAGCCCTCGCTGCTCCATCAAGTATGCCTTTGCTCAATTCGAATCCGCTGACGCTTGTCGGCGCATTCGCGTCGTTCACTAACCACCCGTTCTCTGGGTCGGTCCATTCTTTGGCCGCTCGTGCCGCTTTTGTGTCGGTGGCACTGCTAAAATACTCGGAAAAGACCGCGCGCCAATACCATCGTTCTAGTTTGCTCCTGTTTTCAACACTATCTACGTAGTTTGGTGACGAAAGAATTATAGCCAATGTGGGTATAATGTCTGCGACAGGAATTAGTCGTTCGCAGTAGCACCCAAAACGATTTTGAAGTAACATCAATGCCTTATTGAGTGAAGAAACGGCCTTTCCCCAATGAGACCCAATGTCTCCAGGATCGAGTGTCAACATGTCAGATCGTTTGCACGAATTCTTCACAAACAGTGAAATAATTCGTGGAATAGAGTTCACCGCGATTCCCTCGCCGTCGGGATCAAACGCCTTAATTGCCTCATGCTTATCAATCGCATCGACAAGCATGTCACGAAGCTTGATGTCTTGTGTTGAGGTGGACCCCATTCTTTGGACAGCAAACGGGGTTGTTTAGTGGTGTGAGTCAGCGGCAGACGAGGCCCCTCATAGGCCTCGTCGTCTGCCGCCGATGACAAGGGGCCCGGGACGAGACCTCACCAGTTCCCTCCCGGTTTTGCGCGAAACTTGTTTTCATTTTTCGTCCATCACTTTGTGCAGGCTTCAATCTTTTCCTTCGTAGATCATCGCCGGCGTTTGATAACCCAGCGACTGATGAATCCGTTCCTCACAATAGAACTCAAAGTAACTCTGCAGGCTTCTCTCGGCCTCCCAACCATCCGTGTAATCCTTCAAGTAAACCTCTTCGTATTTCACGCTCCGCCACAGCCGCTCGATGAATACGTTGTCCAAGCACCGTCCTTTTCCATCCATACTGATCGCGACATTCAATCGTTCCAATCGCTCGGTGAACTTGATCGCCGTGAATTGGCTGCCCTGGTCGCTGTTGAAGACCTCCGGCCGCGAGATCGACAAGGCTTCGTCCAACGCCTCCAAGCAAAAACTCCCCTCCAACGTGTTCGACAATCGCCAACTCAACACGTAGCGACTGAACCAGTCCATCACTGCCACGAGATACAAAAACCCGTGGCGAAGCGGGATGTAAGTGATGTCGCTCGACCACACCTGGTTGGGCCGGAGAACCTCCACATTCCGCAGTAAATAAGGGTAAATCTTGTGTCCGCGCCCCGGTTTGGTCGTGCGGCGTTTCGGTCCAACCGCTTCGATTCCCATCTGCCGCATCAGCCGCTGCACTCGCTTGCGATTCACGCCGAACAACTCGGCCATCTTGCGAGAACCATAAAACGGATGCCGCGTGTATTCCTCGTCGATTCGCCGCATCAGTTCCAAATTTTCCGCGGTCTCGCCGCCAGGTTCGTAGTACCAACTGCTCCGCGCCAATCCCAACAGATCGCACTGACGCGACACGCTCAACGTGGAATGCTTCGGTTCGATCCATGCCCGCAAAACCTCGTGGCTTAATCCAGCGTCAGCGACTTTTTTTTGAGCCACTCGACTTCCATTTTCAGCCGGCCGATTTGTTCATAGAGTTCTTGCTCATTGGCCGATTGATCGTCGGATCGCTTACGTCGGCCATCCGTGAACAACTCAGTGGCTCCCGACAACAACTGCTTTTTCCAAGCCGTGACTTGGCTCGTGTGGACGCCAAATTCCGACGCCAACTGAGCCGTCGTCCTATCCCCTTTGACCGCCGCCAACGCCACCTTGGCTTTGAACGCGGACCCCAAAACTCGACGCTTCCTGGTCATAATCGGAACCTCCCAATGCGACAAATGAACATCGCAAATTCTACCTTATTGGGCTGTCCAGTTTTCGGGGTCCACCACATGTATAGCAGCGTGCGACTAGCAGATCAAAAACTGTCAGCTTCTTGCCTGTCGTGTTGATCGTCTCGAACACCGTACAAATGACATCTGGGGACGTGTCTTTCTTGATCTCCTCATAGTGGATTTGATAGCTCGTTACGTTTTCGACAAAATCCGTGATGAAACGAGCCTGCAACTCAGAAAGTCGATCATGTTCTTGTTCGTCACCCTTTGCGGCAGCGTATGTGAACTGGGAAAGCCATTTACTGTAATTCATTCCCTTTGGAGTACGAAAAATCGTATCCAATGGAAATAGCCCTACGCTTTGTTCCATAGCCACGGTAGACAGTGCCTTATTGACCTCATTCTTGGGCTTAAACAGAATCAATTCCTCGATTTCGGAACCTTTGGTCTCCGGATTTTCGATCCATTGATTATAATTAAAGAAGTAACGCCCCGGATATTTCTCGGCAATCATGGAGTCGATGAATGCGCGAAAACACGATGTGAGTCTCTGCTGCCCATCGAGGACTAGGCGTACTTCTCCGTCGCTTTCCATTTCAGCGACACCGTCGAGTTTGCGGTAGCTATAAATCCCAGAATTCTCCATTAGTAGGAGACCACCAATTGGATAATTATTGATTATTGATGTTATAAGCTTGATGACTGCCGACGGTTTCCAAACGAAATCGCGTTGAAAATCGGGTAGCACCACGGTGCAGTTTTCCGCTTGGTCCATCAAGTTCTTAAGTGATTCTGATGCCATCTCTCAAAACTCCCAAAGATTACTAAACGGGCATTTTTACAGACCTTGAAATGATTGTTGATACCGCACTTCGCCCCGGACCAAGACCGTATGCGCCCGGCCTTTGACCGGCCAGCCGTCGAAGGGGGTGTTGCGGCTGTTGGAGAGGAACTGGCGGGCGTCGATGGTCCATTCCACGTTGGGGTCGATGATTGTCACGTCGGCGTCGGCGTCGGGTTTTAAGGTGCCTTTGGGGATTTGCAGGATCTTCGCGGGGCCGGTGGTGAGTTTGGCGATCAGTTCCGGCCAGGTCAAATGGCCCGGCTCGATGAGGGTCTTGATGCAGATGGGGAGTAACGTCTCCAGGCCGATGATCCCGAACGGGGCGGCATCGAGTTCGACGGCTTTTTTCTCCTCGGCGTAGGGCTGATGGTCGGAGCAGATCGCATCGATCGTTCCGTCTTTGAGGCCCGCGATCAAAGCGTCGATGTGCTCCCGGGTTCTAAGCGGCGGGTTGACTTTGTAATTGGCATCGAACAGCCGCAGCGATTCATCGGTGAGAGCCAGGTGATGGGGCGTGACTTCGCAGGTCACGCGGAGGCCCTCGGCTTTGGCGTGGGCGATTTGCTCGATGCCGTGCCGGGTGGAGATGCACATCAAATGCAATCGGCCGCCCGTGAGTTCGGTGAGCGCCAAATCGCGGCCGACCATCACATCCTCGGCGGCGGCGGGCATGCCCCGGATTCCCAGGAGCGTGGAGATAAAGCCTTCGTGCATCACCCCGCCCGCGACGAGTTCCGGGACTTGCGGATGATTGAAGATCGGCTTGTCGAACATGCGGGTGTATTCCAAAGCCCGCCGCATGATCTCGGCATTGGCGACGGGGGACTTGGCATCGGTGAACCCGACCGCCCCGGCTTCGACCAACTGGCCAATCTCCGCGAGTTCTTCGCCCGCATGGTTTTTGGTGACGGCCCCTAAAGGAAACACGTTACAATGCCTGGCCCGCTCGGCTTGGAGCAGAATAAACTCCGCCGCGGCGCGGGTATCGACGACCGGCGAAGTATCCGGCATGCAGGCGACGCTCGAAAACCCGCCCGCCAAAGCCGCCGCGGTCCCGGAGAAGGTCGTTTCATCGTCTTCGTTCCCCGGTTCGCGGAGCGAGACGTGGGTGTCGATCAAACCGGGGCAGACGATGAGACCGGTGGCATCAATGTGCTGATCGATCCCATCCGCGGAAGGCCTGGGCACATCGATCCCCGCGACCTTGCCGCTATGGATCAGCAAATCGCCGACGCGGTCGATGTTCTGCGCGGGGTCGATGATTCGGCCCCCGGTGATCAAAATCGTCCCCATTGTTGTGGTCCAAGGCGAGCGGGGGGCGTAAGCCCCCTAGTTACATAGAGTGCTTCAAAAAGCTTTCAAATACGATTCGACTCGAAAGATGATTTCAGGATTGGTTACTCTTCATACATTGTACGGAACCAGGGGGCCGACGCCCCCCGCTCGCCTGTTTAGGTTTTGCCGCTTAATAAATACAGGCAGGCCATGCGGATGGCGAGGCCGTTGGTGACTTGATCCAGGATCACCGAATGCGGGCCGTCGGCGACGTTGGGGGTGATCTCCACGCCTCGGTTGATCGGGCCGGGAGCCAAGATCACCACATCGTCCTTGGCTCGGCGGATGCGTGCACCGTTCATGCCGAACAGATGGGCGTACTCGCGGATCGAAGGAAAAAACGCCCCGCGCTGGCGTTCAAATTGAATCCTGAGGAGGTTGATGCAATCGGATTCGGGAACCACGGCGTCGAAATTGTTCGAAATCTCCACGCCGAGTTTGCTGATCGCCGGCGGAATCAGAGTCGAAGGTCCGCAAACGATGACCCTGGCTCCCAGTTTCGTGAGACCCCAGATGTTGGAGCGGGCGACCCGGCTGTGCAGGATGTCGCCGACCAGGGTGACGGTGAGACCTTCGAGCGAGCCGCGGTGCTCGCGAATCGTAAAGATGTCCAACAGGCCCTGCGTGGGATGCTCGTGCGTGCCGTCGCCCGCGTTCAAGACGTTGGCTTTGAGTTGTTTCGCCAGGAGATGCGGCGCTCCGGGCGTGCGGTGCCGGACGACGACTTGCGAGACGCCCATCGCTTCGATGTTGCGGGCGGTATCGAGGAACGTTTCGCCTTTGGAGAGGCTGCTGCCGGACGAGGTAAAATCGATCGTGTCGGCACTCAGGCGTTTGGCGGCGAGGCTGAAGCTTGTTCGCGTGCGGGTGGATGGCTCGAAGAACAGGTTCCCGACGACCGTGCCTTCCAGCGCCTTGAGTTTGACTTCGCCTTCCTGGGCGAGGCGTTTGAACTCGGCCGCCTGGTCGAGGATCAGCGTGATTTCCTCCGCCGAGAGATCTTCGAGGCCCAACAAATGTTTTCGCGTCCACTGTTCGCGGAAGCGGGTGTTGAGTGCGGAAGTCGGTGCAGGCATCGCGGGAGCAGGGGCAAAGTTTTCCAGCGGTTTTGGGGCCAAACGCACCGATCCTAACACCGGCGGAGGCGATGTTCAACGAGGGTGGCTGAAATTTGTCAAAATCCGCCTATTGGGGCAGCCTGGCGGGATCGATGCCGGGCGTTTTAGCGGAGAATCGCGGGCCTTGCCAGGTCGTCAGTTGGGAATCCGCCGGGCGGGAACTGTTCGGTCGGGCGAACGAAAACTTCGCGAGCATCAGGCCTTCCACATTGAGGGCGGCGGAGTCGATCGGTTGGAGCCTTCCATCGGCGGGAGAAATCCAGCCGGCGACGTGGGTGGCCTCATTCAACAAACACTGCCGGCCTTGGAGTTGGAACTGTGCGAAAAACCGATTCACACCCGGCCCGGCGATTTGAAACACGGCCGATTCGGTCCCCGCCAGATCGAACACGCAGTTGTCGGCGCGGATCAGCCAGGATCCGAGTTTTCCCTTCGTCCCCACATCGCAGCGGACCAACCCGGAGGCTCCGCGGAGCGTGACTTGCGACAGGTTCCACTCGAGGTCCTGCTCCGCGCGGTCTGTTTTCGCAAAATCGAACATCACCCCCGGCCCGGTTTTCAGGCAGTTGTTGACGACAAGTTGCCGGGGCCAATCGGCGAATCGGCACACATCGCCGGGGCCGGCCATCAGGCAGTTTTCCAGCGCCACCCGGCCGCCCAGCGGGTTCGCGCGATCGATGTGCCGCCACTCCAAGGCGGGCGTGTCGGAACCGTCTTGTCGCGGCTCGAAGCGGCAGTTTCGCAGGATGAGCGACCGCGACGCGAGCCGCAGCCGCGGATCCGATGGGCCAACAGGGTCTCGGCGGAAGCACAGGTTTTCCAAAACGATCTCCGTCGCTGAGCATTCGCTCGCGGTCGCGCCGATGACGAGGATGGGATTCAGCCCCACCTTGGCGCGGATGGTGAGCGGTCCCACGGCTTGGATTTCACGCCAGCGGTAGGGACCGGGTTCCGCCAGTTCGATGATGCCGCGGGCGTCGGGGTCAGGCAGCGGTTTGCCCGCGGGGATCGATTGGGATGTGTTGTTATGAGGTTTGGCTTCGTCAGAGACGGACGTTGGCTCGGGGGAATTGAGGTACTGTTCGATCCGGTTGGGGATGTTGAGGAGTTCGGACGTGGCCCCGGCGTCCATCAAGCCGACGGCCGCCCCGGAGAGCAAAAGCAGGATCGCCGCCAGCATCGGCCAGCGGTGGGGGGACTCTTCGGGCCGCATCGCGGGGACATAGGGGATGGCCGTGTTGAACATGGCCCGAAATCTCGCCAACTGCCGGCGATGGGTCCGCCTGGCTTTGCCCCGGCGCTCGCGAAACTCGCGGAACGAAGCCGGCCGGCGGTTTGGATCGGGATCGGTGAAGACGCGCAGAATCTCCGCGAACTCGGCGGGCGTGTCCGGGGCGACGTCACGCACGTCGGGGACCCGGCGGGTCTGGTGGGCCATCAACTTCGCCAAGGGATCGCCCGTGGTAAACGGCGGCCGGCCCGCAAGCAGTTGCCAGAGCAAACAGCCGAGGGCGTAGAAGTCCGACCGCACGTCGGCCGGGTTTCGGGTGCCGATGCGCTCGGGGGCGATGCCGTCGTAGTGTTCGGGCGCAATGCGGGCATGGATGTTGAGTTCCGGCCGAATCGCCGGGCCGATGCCGGCGTCCAGGAGGACGACATAGCCCCTGGGACCCAGCCGGAGGTTCCCGAGCCGGAGTTCGCCGTGCACGAGGCCGCAATCCTCAATTGCCGCGAGACCGTCGATGAGCTGGCGGGCGACGGCGAGAACGATTTGCGCGGGAAATCGGCCCCGGCGGAGGAGGAGTTGATTGAGCGTCGGTCCCGGAAGGTATCGGCTGACCGCGACCAGATGCGGCGGATGGGATAAGCAGGATTGCGGGGCGACGACCGACGGATGCGACAGGTTTTCGGTGCGGGCGACGAGTTCCTGGAGGCTGGCCAAGGCGGGGCCGCGCTCTTCTTCGGGGAGATGGATCAGCTTGAGCACGCAGCGCTCGCGGCCTTTGCGGTGGCGGGCGAGGTAGGTCTGAGACTTGCCGTGGCCGAGTTGATCGACCAGCACGCAGGGGCCGACGGCCAATTGCTCGGGGCGGCCGGATTCCAAGAGCTTCGCCTGAAACGCCGTCAGTTTGCGGGCGTGCACGAGGGCGTCGATCCACACGGAATCAAACGCGGGCACATCGCGGGCAAGCTGCCGCACCCGGCCCCGGCACCGCCTCAAGTCCGCGGAGGTGCACAAGCGCAGCTCGAGCAGCCAATCGGCGAGCGGTTTCGAGAGCGGCTCCATGCCCCGTTGCCCAGTTCCCAATGTTGCGCCCCTTCGCGCTTCGCATGCTTATTCCATAAGGGAGTGAGGATGGAGGTTAGAAGATAGAGGAGAGATGGTGCGCGGCCAACGTTTTTCGATTCTCTAACTTCCAACCTCTCACTTCAGGCTGACTTGTGCTGACGTGTCCGACATAAAAACGGCGTGCGCAAAAATTTGCACGTTAAAACCCGCGAAATTGCGGTTGGGGTTATCGCAGATTCTTGTAAAATCAACAAGACGAACCCCATCCGGCGATTCCCTGGCAGAGATGCGGTGGAATTCATGGTAAAGTCGGTGGAATCGGGAATGGGAGACTTTTCAAGACCGGGGCATCGTGTAAAAATAAGTAAAAGCGCGTTTTCGACTTTTCCCACTGAGGATGCCGGATGTCCGAATCCACCCCCAAGGGCGAACTCCACAGCCTGTTGTTGTCAACCAAAGTTGGCGAGTTGGTGCTGACGGCACGTCCGGCATTGACTCCGGACAACACCATTGCCGACGCCGCCCGCGAAATGCGGGCGTCCCGGCATGGGAGCGTGACGATCTGCGAGGAGGGCCGACTCGCGGGGATCTTCACGGAGCGGGACCTGTTGCGGTTTTTCGCCGGGCACGAAAACCCGACGGAGGAGGTGTTGCACACGCCGCTCGCCCAGGTGATGACGCGGAATCCCGCGGTGGCATCCACCGGAGAGACCTTGCTCGACGCGACGCGGCGGATGGACGAAGGAGGCTACCGCCGCTTGCCCGTGCTGGACGACTCCGGAACCTGCGTGGGATTTGTCGATGTCAAAAGTGTCACCCATTTTTTAGTTGAACATTTTCCATCCGCGATATACAACCAAGCGTCGTATCAGCATTCCCTTGCCAAGGCCCGCGAAGGAGCTTGACGATCCTCACCGGAGACAAGGATTTTGCGTTCTCCGCCTCCCTCTCAGCGATGGTTCGCAGGTTTCCTCCAACAAAATCGCCTTGCCCGATCTTGGCCGACCATTGACAGGGTGTGATACACCACGAACCATTGTGCCACCAAAAAACCTTCCAATCCGATTTTCCTTCCGCCCCGCGCCAAAGTCCCACCTCGCGCCCGGCGCTTTCCCAGGTTAATGATTGACCGAGGAGTAATTGCATCATGTCTTCGACTGACCTGGCCGGTGTCCAAGACCAAAAGCCGTCGTCCAACAACAAAAAACGCGAACATTTGGAGCAAGTCGTCATTCGCTTCTGCGGCGACAGCGGCGATGGCATGCAGCTTGCCGGGACGCAGTTTACGAACGTTTCCGCCGCGTTCGGGAACGACGTGAGCACGCTGCCCGACTTCCCGGCCGAAATTCGAGCCCCGGCGGGTTCGCTTAGCGGGGTGAGCGGATTCCAACTGCACTTTTCCAGCCACGACATCTATACGCCCGGGGATGAAGTCGATACCCTCGTCGCGATGAATCCGGCCGCCCTCAAAACCAACCTGGCCGACCTGAAGCGGGGCGGGACGCTGATCGTCAACGAAGACGCCTTCGACCGCGGCAACCTGGAAAAAGCCGGATACGAAGCCAACCCGCTCGACGATGAGACGGCCCTGTCCAGTTACCGCCTGCACCGTGTGCCGATGACCCGCCTCACGCGGGATTCGGTCGACGGGCTGGGACTGTCCCAGCGGGAAGCCGACCGCTGCAAAAACTTCTTCGCCTTAGGGCTTGTGTATTGGCTTTACGACCGTGATCCCAAGCCCACGGAAGATTGGGTGAACTCCAAGTTCTCCAAGAACCCCACCATCGCCGACGCCAACCTGCGGGCGCTCAAAGCCGGCTCGAACTTCGGCTATTCGACCGAATCGTTCACGGTCCACTACGATGTCGCCCCCGCGAAACTCGCCCCCGGCAAATACCGCAAGATGACCGGGAACGAAGCCTTGGCCTTCGGCCTCGCGACGGCCGCCAAGCTGTCGGGGCAGGAACTGATCTTCTCCGGCTATCCGATCACCCCGGCCAGCGACATCCTGCACGAACTGTCCAAGCTCAAGCACTTCGGCGTGAAAACATTCCAGGCCGAGGACGAGATCGCCGCGATGTCCGCCACCGTCGGCGTGGCCTTCGGAGGCGATTTGGCCGTCACCGCCAGCAGCGGGCCGGGCATCTGCCTCAAAGGCGAGGCGATGGGCCTGGGAATGATCACCGAACTGCCGATGGTCATCATCGACGTCCAGCGGGGCGGCCCGAGCACCGGGCTTCCCACGAAGACCGAGCAATCTGACCTGCTGTTGGCTCTGTTCGGCCGCAACGGGGAATCGCCGCTTCCGATCGTGGCGGCGGCGACGCCGGGCGATTGCTTCGACGCGGTGCAAGAAGCCATGCGGATCGCCGTCAACTTTATGACCCCGGTGATTCTGCTCTCCGACGGCTACATCGCCAACGGAGCCGAGCCTTGGCGGATTCCCGAAATCTCCGAACTCAAACCGATCAAAGTCGTGCATCCCAAAGGCCGCGAAAACGGCGAGCACTTCATGCCCTACAAGCGGGACGAGCGGCTCGTTCGCCCGTGGGCCGTGCCCGGCACGCCCGGTTTGGAACACCGCGTCGGCGGCCTGGAAAAAGCCGACGTCACCGGCAATGTGGACTACTCCCCCACAAACCACGCCCACATGACGGAAACCCGCGCCAACAAAGTCGCCGGCATCGCGAACTTCATTCCCGAACAAAGCATCGAAGGCCCCGAATCGGGCGACCTGCTGGTCATCAGTTGGGGCGGGACTTATGGTTCCGTGCGGACGGCGGTCCGGCAGTGCATCGCCCAAGGCCACAAAGTCGCCCACGCCCATTTGCGGTATCTCAATCCGTTCCCCAAAAACCTGGGCGACCTCATCAGCCGATACGAAAAAATCCTCGTGCCCGAACTCAACTGCGGCCAACTGCGGTTCGTTCTCCGCGGGACTTATCTGGTCGATGCCCAGGGCTACAATAAAATCCAGGGGAAACCATTCCTCGTTCACGAACTTGTCGAACAAATCCACGCCTTGTTGGAAGGTGATTCCAAATGACGACCGAACTGCCCGTCCTCAGTCCCAAAGATTTTGCGAGCGACCAGGAAATCCGCTGGTGCCCCAGGTGCGGGGATTACTCGATCCTCGCCCAGATGAAAAAAGTCCTGCCCACCTTGGGGATCCCCAAGGAAGATTTCGTGTTCGTGTCGGGCATCGGCTGCTCCAGCCGGTTTCCCTACTACATGGACACCTACGGGTTCCACGGCATCCACGGCCGCGCCCCGGCGATTGCCACCGGCGTCAAACTGGCCCGGCCCGGTTCGCAGGTGTGGGTCATCACCGGCGACGGCGATTCCCTGTCCATCGGCGGCAACCACCTGATGCATGCCATCCGCCGAAACGTCAACCTCAAGATCGTGCTGTTCAACAACCAGATTTACGGGCTGACCAAAGGCCAATACTCCCCGACCAGCCCCCTGGGTTCCCGCACGAAAAGCACGCCCTACGGCTCGGTCGATTTTCCCTTAAGCCCGCTCTGCGTCGCCATCGGCTCGGAAGCCAGCTTCGTCGCCCGCTCGGTCGATGTGGACATCCAGCACCTCACCGCCACGCTCGAACGGGCCGCCCATCACACGGGAACGGCCTTCGTCGAAGTCTATCAAGACTGCAACGTGTTCAACTCCGGGGCCTTCAAATACGCCCAGGACAAAAAGCAGAAGCTCGACAACGTGGTGTATTTGGAGCACGGAAAACCCTTAATCTTCGGTGCCGACCGCGAAAAAGGCATCCGGGCCAACAACATGGACCACCCGGAAGTCGTGGACCTGGGCAATGGCTACACCGAGGACGATTTGCTCTTCCACGATGAAAAAGCCCAGGAGCCGAGCCTGGCGTTCATGCTCGCCCGCATGCGGCATGTGGACGGCTTCCCCGAACCCGTCGGCGTCTTCCGCGACGTCCAGCGCCCCGCTTACGACGACGCCGTCAACGCCCAGATGAAAGCCACCAAGGAAAAGCTCGGCGAAGGCGACCTCGAAAAACTCTTCAACACCGGCGACACCTGGGAAGTGAAATAGTTGCCAGAGGCCAGTTGTCGGAGGTCAGAGGTCAGAGGTCAGAAAAGGCGAGCCGACCAGCGTAATGGCGGATTACTCCCAAAGTGTCTTGGGATCCTAGTGACAACGGACCAATTTCAACGGACGACTGACAAATTTCCCGCACCCGGCGGCTCTGACTTGGAGCCGCCGGGTGTCTTGCGTTATGCTCGGTGAAAATAAAACTGACCTCCGATCCCTGACCTCTGGCCTCTGAAAAAGGAGCCGAACCGTTGCCGACTTTATCTCGCGAAGTGCTGTTGAATTTTGGAGTCTCGCTGCTCTCCGCGGGCGGGGCGAACGAGGAAGAAGCCCAGATCGTCGGCCGGAGCCTCGTCGAAGCCAACCTCCGCGGGCACGATTCCCACGGCGTGATGCGGATTCCGTTTTACGTCAAACAGGTCCAGGAAGGCCGGCTGCATTCCGGGGCAACGCTTAAAGTCGTCCACGAAACGGCGAGCGCCCTCGTTTGCGACGGCGGGTGGGGATTCGGGCAGGTGCTTTCAAGGGATCTGACCGAACGCCTGATGCAAAAAGCCGCTTTGGCGGGCATTGCCTGCGGCACACTCCGGCAGTCGGCCCACATCGGCCGGTTGGGCGAATACGCGGAAATGGCCGCCGAGAAACAGATGATCGCCCTCATTTGCGCAAACACCCACGGTGCCGCCCCGCGGGTCGCGCCCGTCGGCGGAAAACGGCCCCGGTT
Organism: uncultured Planctomycetaceae bacterium; assembly: GCA_963815195.1. Lineage (GTDB taxonomy): Bacteria > Planctomycetota > Planctomycetia > Planctomycetales > Planctomycetaceae > CAWAVN01. Next base: position 1,183,304 of record CAWFGE010000013.1, on the reverse strand, counting down.
GGGGACCAATCCCTTGTGCATCGGCTTTCCCGGCGGCAAGGAAGGCCCGTTTATTCTGGACTTCGGCACGAGTGCGACCGCCGAGGGCAAAGTCCGCGTGAAACGCATCGCCGGCCAACAGGTCCCGCCCGGTTGGCTGTTGGATCCCGACGGAAAACCCACGACCGACCCCAACCAGCTCTACGGCGATCCGCCGGGCACGATCCTCCCGATGGGCGGCGACCAGGCTTACAAAGGCTTCGGGCTCGCGTTTATGATCGAGATGCTCTGCGGGGCGCTCTCCGGCGGCATGTGCGCCTATCCCGATCCGCCCCCGCCCATCGGCAACTGCGCCCTGTTCGTCGTGATCGATCCCAATCAGCTCGCGGGCCGGGATCATCTCGCCAAAGAGGTCAGCCAATTGGAAGACTACGTCCGCAGCGTTCCACGGATCGAGGGAGTCGAGAATATCACGCTCCCCGGCGACCCGGAACGCCGGGTTTTGAAACAGCGTTCCGCGGAAGGCATCCCGCTCGATGAAGGAAACTGGTCGGCCCTCGTCGATCTGGCGAAGTCCCTGAACGTCGAGTTGCCGAGCGACGGTTGAGACATTATTTCCTGCGAGGTGATGTGATGGCCGAAACAGATCCCACCGAAGACGATGTCCCCGATGTCCGGGCTTATCTGTCCGCTCCCGAGGGCTGGGCCGCGCATGTCAAGCAGAACTGGGAGAAGGAGTTCTGCTTTCACAAAAAGCCCGGCGAGGATTTTTTCCACTTGTTGATGCACGGCGAAGTCTATCTGCAGCATGATGACGAAAAAGTCTGCCTGCAGTGCGCCCTCCGGAACGGCATCCTCACCCACAACCGCATCAACTGGCAAAAAGGCGGCCGGAAGGGATGAGGGCAATCTTTCGAAAAGTACGATTGCATCCCTCGGCCGGATGGCGATAATCCATACGAAAAAACGGCTGAGCCGCGCACGTAGTAAGCGGTATTACGATTTCTGAGATCTTGAAAACCGCTTACTACGTGCGCGGCTCAAGAAAACCAACACAATTCTCCGAACTTTTTTGTAACGACTGAAATTGAACTTTGGAAACACGCCGGCCAACTGAGACCAATTTACTACGGCGATCCGCCGTGGTTGAGTTTGCCCTGCCATGCTTCCCCAAGGCCGTTGTTCGTGTGGCTCCCCGACGTACTGTCACGTGGGCCACGACAAGCCAAGGCTTCCCCCCGTGACAGTACGTCGGGGAGCCTGAGTGAACGACCTTGGTCCGCCGCTCGCAGTCAGTTGGCCGGTCGTGTTTTTCCCTCCGAGAGGATCGGGCGAGGCGAGGAACAGCCGGCGTTATGAGATTCTTCAATTGGTTGCTCTCCTTGTTCAGCCCGGCGGAGCCCGCCAAACCCTATCAACCGCTCGAACCGCATCAGGCGCCCACGGAAAGCTGGCCGCCCGAGAAGCCGTCCCCCGCCGCGGAATCACCAGCCGTTCGCGTTGAACCCGTGGGGATCATCCCGCCGGAAGCTTATGACGTGGGCCAATACACGACGATGTCCCACGCGGAGATGCATGCCGAGGCCGACCAACTCGGCTGGATGAACCCCTGGTTTGGTCGGCAGGATTTGATTCCGCCGCCGGACGATCCGCGGACGCGATTGATCGACCGGGCGATGGTCACGCACGGTTTCATCACGCCGGAAGAGTTGGAGGACATCCACGAAATCGGTGCGGAGATGGACGCCGTCCGCCCGACGATGCGCCACGTCGCCCACCGCGCGAACCGCGTGCTCGAACAAACAAAAGAGGCCCGGGCCGACCTCAAGCAGCAAAAAAAAGCCGAAGCCGCCGAGCGAAGAAGGCAGCGGCAGGCGGAAATCGCGGAGCGGCGTCAGGCGGACATTATTTTTCTCGGCCGAGGCGTTTCCAAGGGCCTTGCCGACCGCCGGGCGAACGTGGAATCGCTGCAAAAGTTCGGCCTCCCGGTGCTGGCGACGCCAGGCGATCTGGCGAAGGCGCTCGACGTTTCGATTCCCCGGTTAAGATGGCTGGCATTTCATAACGTGGCCTCGGCGCGGACGCATTACATTCGCTTCAGCGTGCCCAAAAAGAGCGGCGGGCTCCGCGAACTCGCCAAGCCGCACCGCGAGATGGACCGCTGCCAGCGCTGGATTCTCGCGAACATCCTAAAAAACATCCCCGTGCACGCCGCGGCCCACGGGTTTGTCGCCGGGCGCTCGACCGTCACCGGGGCGAAGCTTCACACCCATCAGTCCGCGGTCGTGAATTGCGATCTGGAAGAGTTTTTCCCCTCGATCACCTTTCCCCGCGTGATGGGATTCTTTCGGCGGATCGGTTACTCGCCCGCGGTCGCCACGATCTTGGCCCTGTTGACCACCGAATGCCCGCGCCGGTCGGTGCTCCTGGCCGGCACGAAATTCCACGTCGCCACCGGGCCGCGGTCGCTGCCGCAGGGCGCGTGCACGAGTCCGGCGATCAGCAATCTCGTCGCCTGGAAACTCGACAAACGCCTCACGGGGCTCGCGGAAAAACTGGACAGCCGGTATACGCGGTATGCGGACGACATCACGTTCTCAGGCAGCGGCGAGGTGGCGGAAAAGATCGGCTGGCTGCTCGCGAAAATCCGGCACATCGCCGAGGACGAGGGCTTTCGGATCAACCAGAAGAAAACCCGCGTGCACTGCCCGCACACCGCCCAAATGGTGACGGGGATCGTCGTCAACGAACATCCCAGCGTGCCGCGGAAACTGGTCCGCCGGCTGCGGGCGATTCTGCATCGCGCCCAGTTTGAAGGCCTGGAAAGCCAGAACCGCGAAGGCCGGCCGCACTTCGAAGGCTGGGTCCGCGGCATGATCGCCTACATCCACATGGTCAACCCGAAACAAGGCGAACCCTTGAAACAGGCGCTGGACAAACTCGGCTGATGGATTAGAGAACCCCCTGATTCGGCGGGGTGGCTGGGGCGCTAAGGAAGGTTCCGAGGAAAAAGGAACTCTGAGGCCTGGGGCCGTGCAAAGTTTTTCTCGCCCGGCCACAGCCCCAGCATTCGCAATTCAAGCCTTATTCAAAGGGGAACTTGCGCCCCAGCCACCCAACCGCTTACGATTAATTTGAGAAGTTAGTCATGCGTGGGTGGCACGTCCCTGAGCGCAGCGAAGGGCGTGGCGAAGGGCGTGGCGGCGGCGGGGTGGCTGGGGCGCTAAGGAAGGTTCCGAGGAAAAAGGAACTCTGAGGCCTGGGGCCGTGCAAAGTTTTTCTCGCCCGGCCACAGCCCCAGCATTCGCAATTCAAGCCTTATTCAAAGGGGAACTTGCGCCCTAGCCACCCAACCGCTTACGATTAATTTGAGAAGTTAGTCATGCGTGGGTGGCACGTCCCTGAGCGCAGCGAAGGGCGAAGACCACGCCCTTCGTTCCTCAGGGCCTGCCACCCAAGTCTCTTTCCTTTTGCGAAAGGACGCCTTAAAGGATCCCGTGAAGCGGACCGCCCGGGGCGGCGAGTCCGTCGACCCGTTTCGTCACCGCGGGATCTTCCACCAACGGCGCAGCGTGGTGCGGTTTGATGCGGGCATCGATGATTAACGGGCCTCGGCAGCCCCAATGTTTTTGATGGACGAAAGCCCCGATTCCGTGGAGGTCCGCCGCCGGGTTCGACCGCGTGAATGTGACCCACAAAAAGTTGCCTGCCGTCCGCGCGGCGAACTCCGCATCGTCGGCGAGCACCCACAGCGGAAACTCGCACAGCGGATGCTCCGAGGACACGCCCGAAATCAGCCGCGTGACGTGCGGTTCGATTTCGTTCTTGGATTGCGAAAAGGCCGGGGCTTCGATCACCAGCACGCCCGGAAGCGCCACTTTCAGTTCGCGAAATCCGTCCGGCAAATCGGCACCGGAAGACAGCATCGTCGGCAAATCGCGGCGTTTCGCACCCGCGGCGGCGAGGATGACTTTCGATCCCGCATTCAATCCCGTACCCGAATAATCCAAAGTGTCGATTGTGGTCTCGGTCTGAAAGTGCAAATCCCGCCGCCAATCCACCCGCTCCAACACATGCCGAAAGAACGCAGCGATGTCTTCGATGTCCAATTCGGGATTGTCTTCCTCCGCGACGATCAGCAGATACTTGGCGAGCGACAACTGGCCTTGCCCCAAAATCGCGTGGGCTTCGGTCAAGAGTTCCTGCGGCCGGCGCTCGCGCGCATAGGGCACATAGCGTTCGCTGCCGATCGCGAGAAGCAGCGGATGCACGCCCGCCGCGTCCACGGCATGCACGCCCCGCACGCCCGGCACCACGGTGGGAATGACCGGACCGGTGAGTTCGTGAATGAGTTCCCCGAACGAAGTGTCCTCCTGCGGCGGCCGGCCCACGACCGTAAACGGCCAGATCGCGCCTTCGCGGTGATACACCGTCTCGACTTCCATCACCGGGAAATCGTGCACGTTGCTGTAATAGCCCAGGTGATCGCCGAACGGACCTTCGGGCAAGGTGTTTTCGGGATCGATCCAGCCCGCGATGCAAAAATCCGCCTCGGCATAGATCGGCAATCCGCTTTGGCCTTTGATCATCCGAATCGCCCGCCGGCCCAAGGCGCCGGCGAAGGTGAGTTCCGAAAACCCTTCGGGCAAAGGCATGACGGCGGCGAGGATCATCGCGGGCGTGCCGCCGACGAAGACATTCACCGGCAGCCGTTCGCCCCGCCGGATCGCGGCCGCGTGGTGCACGCCGATGCTGCGATGGATTTGATAATGCATTCCGATCTGCCGATTCGCCGCGTACTCGCCGCCCGAAAGCTGCACGCGGTACATGCCCAGGTTGGAATTCATGAGCCCGGGCTTGTCGGGATGTTCGGTATAAACTTCGGGCAGCGTGATAAACGCCCCGCCGTCGCCCGGCCAACTCACAAATTGCGGGAGTTGGTCGATGGTCGTTTGATGCCGAAGCACCGGACCGCGCCGGCAGGTTCGCGGCAGCATGTGCAGTAAACTTCGCGGCACGTCCCGGTATTTGAACGGGCTTTTCCAGAACGCCGCGGGATCGATCTTCATCTCCACGAGATGCCGAACCGCCCGGAGCGCATCGCGGAACAAAAACCGCGTCCGCTCGCGGGTGCCGAAGAGGTTCGAGACCAGCGGAAACCGGCAGCCTTTGACGCGCTCATAAAAGACCGCCGGCCCCTGGGCTTGGTAGACTCGCCGCTGGATTTCCGCGGCTTCCAGATGGGGATCGACCTCCGACGCGATCCGCACCAACTGCCCGTGCCGCTCCAAGTCCTCCACGCATTGTCTCAGGGTTTTATACCCCATCCGCATCATTCCTGACCGTGTCCTAAGTGGCAAGATCACCTATTTTGGGATCGGGGCCAGGATCCGCGAGGCGTGCCCGCGATCGTGGTGGATCGTATTCACCGCTTTCAAGGCATCGTCGGGAAACGCGATGGTCAATGGTTTGCCGGTCTGCGAGTTCGGCTCGTAAAGCGGAGCCCCGGTGCTGGAGATCGTCACGCGGATGCGGTGGCCTGTGTTAAAAATCTGGCTCATCCAGCCGACGGGAAACGCGACCTTGCAAACTTCGCCGGGCTCCATCAGCACCTGATGGTCGAAGCCTTCCCGATACCGCACCCGCCAGGGGTAATCGACGATCAGAATGGACCGCCCATCGGGATACACATCGCTGATGCGGACGATCAAATCGGTGTCCCGCGCGGTCGAGGAAAGATAGATTTCCGCCTGGACGCGGCCGGTCCATTCGACGGGCGATTTGAGTGGCTCGGTCGTAAACGTGCGGACTTCCGATTGCTGCTCGAACTCCCGCGCATCTTTCGCGCCGGGGAATGCCCGGCCGGGAATCTTCATGGGATGTCGCGGATCGCTGACGTAGCTCGTGGAACTTTCCGGTTCCGCAGAGGCAGACGCCGAGAGCTTGCCACCCGCCTGCAAATAAAGCGGCGTCGGCGTGGAAGGCGGCGGGAAATCCGCGGCCGACCGCCACACGTTTCCCGGAGCCTGGGGATCGTCCGCGGCTCCCATGACGTAATACCGGACCGCGGGTTCCTTCTCGACGCCGTTGTCTCTGCCTTGGAGATAATGATTGAACCAGCGCACCATGTGGTCCGCCACGGGCCAATTTGCGTTCTCGGGATAAGTCAGATCGCCGATGCGGTTCGTTTTCCGCCCGCCATGCAGCCAAGGCCCGATGACGAGTTGCTGCCGGCCGCGCGACTTGGGACCGCCCTGGTGCTGCCGACCCTGGAAGCTGGCGATCGATCCCTGGTTCATAAAGTCGTACCAACTGCCGATGGTGAAACAGGGCACGTTCATCTTGTCGAAGTGCCTCGTGCAATCCTCGGCCTGCCAATAGGCATCGTAATCGGGATGCTCGAACCACTCGGCGAGCAAGCGGCGATTGTCCTCTGGATTCCGGCACACGCCGTCCATCCCCTTAAACCGTTCCGGGCGTGTGGTGCCGCCGATGCGGTAGCCTTCCTGAAACAGGCTCAATCCGGTATCGGTCATATACTGGCACACGAGATGCGGCGGCTGCGTGACGGCCAGATAATTCTGGGCATACCCGCCCTGCGAGCCCCCGAACGTGCCGACTTTGCCGGTGCTCCAATTCTGCGCCGCGAACCATTCGCAAACGTCGTAGCCGTCTTTCAGCTCGCCCCATTGCAAAGCCCGGTAGCCGACCCAGGTCCCCTCGGATTCATGCGTCCCGCGGAAATTGACCATCGCCACGACAAACCCCGCCTTCGCCAGTTCGGCGGCGGCTTCGCGGGTTCCCTTGCCGCGAAGGCTGGCATAACGCTGCTGAAAAACCACCGGCCAAGGCCCCGGTCCCGGCGGGAAATACACATAGGCGGAGAGGCGTTTCCCATCGCGCATCGGGATCATCAGATGTTCCTCGCGCACCGTACCCAGGTTGACATTGTCTTCCGTCCAGCCGACGGCCGCCAGCGAATGGAACATCACGACAAAAACGACCACTGCGAGCCGAGAGTCAGCCCACGCCTTTTTGAGGGACCTGTCGCGCATGTGTTCTGTCCTGTGCTTGGGAGCTTCAATAGAAGAATCGAATCGAAAAACCGCCTCGTCGATGCAAAGTAGCTTATCCGAAAACTGCGAGCGACACCAAGCAAGCCTGAGATGTCGGAAATGGTTATTCCGCAGTCGCATGGGAAAGGCCGGTCAGTTTTTCGCTCCGGTCCCACAACCGGGCGGCGAGTCTGTTTGTCCTCGGCCAGCGGATTGCACGGAGAGGGTCGGCAGTTGCGAAAGTACTCGCCCGTCGTCTGAGCCACTTCCGGCGAAGTCGCCAGATAGATCGAAGTCTCGGCCCCGCGCTCGGGGCTGATGCCATACCAGTCGGATAAAAACCGCAGCCAGCGCGGCAATCCCAAAAACCGGCCGAACAATCCCGTGGCGACGGTGCCGGGGTGCAGTGCATTCGCCGTCACGCCCGTCCCCTCCAGCCGGCGGGCGAGTTCCTTCGTGAACAGCACATTCGCGAGTTTGGTTTGGGCATAGACCCGCCGGGGGTGGTAATCTTTTTCGCCTTGCAGATTTCCGAAGTCCCAATCCGTCCGCTGGTGCATTTGCGAAGAGACATTGATGATCCGCGCGGGGGCACTTTGCTTCAACACGTCCAAGAGCAGGCGGGTCAATAAAAACGGGGCCAGGTGGTTGACGGCGAACTGTTTTTCGATGCCATCCTCCGTAAGTTCCCGCGTCTCGGAAATGACGGCGGCGTTGTTGATGAGCACGTGCAGTTCGGAGAACTCACTCAAGTAGGTTTTGACCAGGTTGCGAATCGACGCCTGCGACGAGAGATCGGCGCGCAGTAAAGTCAGCCGGTCGTTGCCGGTGTCTTTTCGGACATCCGCGATTGCCTCTTCGCCGCGTTCGCGGTTTCGGCAGACGAGGACCACGCGCATCCCTGCGATTGCCAGGCCGCGCACCGTCTCGCGGCCGATGCCCGCATTTGCGCCGGTGACCATTGCGATGCGGTTTTCGAAATCGGTGGAATCCGCGGGTGGGCTCATCGTCAATTCGCTAATCGGCAACGGGAAGCATAACCAGCGGCGGACGCAGGGTTTCGAGCCGGTTGAGTTCCGCGTTCGCCTGTTGAATCTGGCCGCGGCGGGTGCGGTGGGTCATCACGACCACGGGGACCACGGCATGGGCCCCTGGGATCTCGGCGTCGGGTTCCGGGGATTCGTGCTGAATGATCGAAGCCAGGCTGATCTGATGCCGGCCCAAGATGTCCGCAATGTCGGCGAACACGTGCGGCCGGTCTTCCACGTTGAACCGCAAATAATACCGGCTGGCGAAGTCCTCCGGCGGCTGCACGGCGAGCGCGGAGCCGCTGTCCCACACGTCCAATTTTGGGAAGGACAGAGCCGTGCGGCCGGCCGCGGTGTCGATCAAATCCGCCACCACCGCCGAGGCCGTCGCCATCTGCCCGGCTCCCGCGCCGGCGTACCACGTGGGCCCCACCGCGTCGCCTTCCAAGGCGATCATATTGAACGCTCCTTGGGTGCGGGCCAGCGGGCGATCCGAGCGGACCAGCGTGGGCTGCACGTGCATTTCGAGTTGCCCGTCCACCAGCTTCGCCACCGCGAGCAGCTTGACGATGTACCCCAACTCTTGGGCGAAGATCAAATCCGCCAACTCGAGCGTATCGATGCCCTGCCGGGGAAACTCGTCGAGCGAAACCCGTTTCCCATACGCGAGCTGCGCGAGCAGGACCAGCTTCTGCGCGGCATCGGTGCCGTCCACGTCCATCGAGGGGTCGGCCTCGGCATAGCCCAACGCCTGGGCTTGCTTCAGGACGTCCTCGTAAGCCCGCCCCGACGCGAGCATCTCGGTGAGAATGAAATTGCTGGTCCCGTTCAAAATCGCTTCGAGCGAGGTGATCTGGTTGGCGGTCATGGACTGGGTGAGGGTGGCGATGATCGGAATGCCCCCCGCCACCGCCGCCTCGAACGCGATCGTGCGATTGTTCTCGCGGGCAAGGGCGAACAGATCTGGCCCGTTTTCGCAGAGGAGCGCCTTGTTTGCCGTGACGATGTTTTTCCCCGCGCGGAGAAAGGCCTCCATCATTTCGCGGGCGATCGTCGTGCCGCCGACCAACTGCACCACGACTTCGACTTCGGGATCGTCGCGAACCCGCTCCCAGTCATCGGTCAACACGCCGTCGGGGAGCGGAACATCCCGCCGGCGGTTGACATCGCGGACGACGGCGTGTTTGAGGTGAATTTCGCGGCCCGCGCGGCGGCGGATGCGTTCGGGATGGGACAGCAGAATCCTCGCGACCCCGCCGCCCACGGTTCCCAGGCCCACAATCGCCACGTTGAGTCGAGACATGATTCGATCCGGTCGTTCAGCCATCGGTTGGAGGACCTGCGCATCCAGCGCACGCCGGACATTATTTGAAGTCCGCCTCCAAAGGGCAACCGCAACGGATCTCGAATCGGCGAACGGAAATCGCAGTGAGAAGAAGCATAAAAAAATCCAACCCGCTGCCGAACATCGGCAGCGGGTTGAATTGATGACGTTCGCAGTCGACATACGCCAAACTAATTCGGAACGGTAACGGGGTTGCCCTCATTTCGGCCACCGAGATTCATATACACGGTCGTATTGATGTTCTCGCTGAGGAACCGCACGGCTCCATCGGCAAAGCAGAATTGAGCGCCGCCCACATGCTGGCTGCCGAAACTGGCATCGGAAAGGTCGTTGTTGTCCCGCCGATTGATGTAGGTCGCGTTGTTGGTCAGCCGGCACGCGGATTGCCGGCGGAAACCGTTGCAGCCGCCGTGATTGTTGCCGCCGCACCACGTTGGATACGTCCCGTCGCTGATATTCGTCAGCGTGGCGTGCCGCGTGACGGAAACCTCGCCGACCATAATCGTATTGCTGGGGCCGTCGACAATGTCGCGAAATTTCACGACCCACGTCGTGTTATTCTCGTTGGCGTACAAGATCACCCCAGTCTGTTCGTTGCCCTTTTGCGCGGCACAGGAATTCCAATTGCTATCTCGCCGAGACCCGGCATTGCCCAAATAGTTGGATTTGGCGTAACCGTTGTTATTCACCGCCGGCAGGATATCCGACGGACACACATAAGCTGGAAGGATCGTCTTTGTGTAGGTTTGGAAGGGGCCTTGATCCATGCGCAATTGACCGTTATGGCCGTCCGTATTGGTGTTGGTGCTGTTTGGAAATTGATTTTTCGGGATCCCGCCTTTGTGCAGAAGAAACATGCCTCCATTTTTCAGACCGTTATAGATCGGGGCCTGGTCCATTTGCGGCAGAATGTAAGTTCCCCAGCCGAAATTGTGGTTGTCGTCGTCGGTCGCTCCGGGAGGGAAGTTTCCATAAACGTCGTGGTGGTTGTGGAGGGCGATGCCCAACTGCTTCATGTTGTTCTTGCAGGTGGACCGCCGGGCCGCTTCGCGGGCTTGCTGGACCGCCGGGAGGAGCAATGCGATCAGAATTGCAATGATCGCAATCACCACCAAGAGCTCGATCAGGGTAAAACCTTGCCGAGCGGCGGGGCTTCGAGTGGGAATGTGGCGTCGCTTCATCAATACACCCTTTACAAAAAAGAGAAGTGAAAAACCCATAAACCATGGGCGAAAAGAAGACGAAAGAGATAGGAATGATGATGTTCGGACGGGAAAATGAAAGGAGAGTGAACATTCCGTTAAGAACAGGTTTATAGTCGCGTAACAGGAGGAGAATTGCAAGCCCTGGCGTGAATAATTCTTCACCCAGAGAACTTACCAGTCCCCCACGCTCCCATCGGAATAGAACACCCGCTGGGGGATTTCCTGCTCGAAGGGGTGCTTTTTGACCTCCGCTTCGTTAATGGAAATTCCCAGTCCGGGGCGTGTGTTCGGCTGCACGGTTCGGCCTTGGGGATCGATCCGAAAACCTTCTTCGACCACGTCCTCACGCCAGGGCACATCTTCGTGCACGGTTTCGCAAATGATGTAGCTCGGCTGCGAAAAGCCGAATTCCAGTGAAGCCGCCGTGCTCACCGGGCCTTGCGGATTGTGGGGGGCCAGGGCGATCCGGTAGGTTTCGGCCAAAGCGGCGATGCGGCGGGCTTCCGTCAATCCGCCGCAGTGCGTGATGTCGGCCTGACAAATCTCGCAGGCCCGCCGATCGAACAGCTCGCGAAAACCCGCCGCATGGGTGATGCGTTCGCCCGTGGCGATCGGCGTGGCCACCGAGGAGTTAATCATCGCCAGCCCTCCGACTTCTTCCGGCCAGCAGGGCTCTTCCAGGAAATACAACCCATAAGGCTCCAAAGCCCGGGCAAATTGCAGCCCCATCGCCGGCGACGGGCGGGCGTGGCAGTCCACCATGATGTCGATTTCCTCGCCCACGGCATCGCGCATCGCGGCGACGGCTTGTTCGGCGGTGCGGAGCGGCTTCAAGCCTTCGATGGGCATCGTCGGCGGCACCGCCATGCTCTTGAACGCCGTGTAGCCCTGCTCCACCGCTTGCCGGGCGAGCTCCGCAAACCGCCGGGCGTCGTCGGCCGCGGTCTCGTAAAAATCTTCGAGCTTGCCGCCGCCCAAATGGCAATACGTCCGAATCGAATCGCGGACCGGTCCGCCCCAAAGCTGCGCAGGGCAGCCCCGCAACTTTCCCCAGGATGTCCCAAAGTGCCAGATCGATTCCCGCCATCGCCGTCGCCCGCACGATCCCGTGCCCGTGCCAAAAGTGCTGGCGATACATCATCTGCCAGAGATATTCGACCCTCCGGGGATCTTCGCCTGCGATCAGTTCCGCAAGATCCTCGATCGCCCCGACCACGCTCCGCGTGTGCCATTCCAGCGTGGCTTCGCCCCAACCGAAAAGCCCTGGCTCATCGGTCACAACTTTGACGAATATCCAGTTTCGCATCCGGGCATGACACACGAGCGTTTCAATCGCGGCGATTTTCATGGGAGGGAGTGACCCTTTTGGAAAGGTAATAACCGTGCGCGCTTTTCGATCCGAAAGCTCAAAATCAAAATGCGTCAAACACATCCAATCTCCATTCTCAGTGCTTCGAGATTCAGTAGTTTCAAAAGTCCCGGAAAAAGGATCGGTTCCCCAAGAGCCGCGCACGAAGTAAGCGGTTTTTCGAGATTTACAGATCGCAATACCGCTTACTTCGTGCGCGGCTCTGACGTTTTTTGGAACGACTGAGATTCAGATTTCGAGTTCATGACGCCGGCCCGCGGAGCAATTCCTCGATCCGACCGCCTAACACGTCGATGGCCGTTTCCAGTGATCCCTGGGCCACGACGGCGATGTTTTCTTGATAGAGTCCGAGACCATATTTGTCCGCCGGCGGCAAATAGGCGACGCCCCAAGAGAATCCGATCGACGCGACGATCAACGGCCGACCGGGAAAACGCTCCCGCAGTTTCGTCTGCAACAGGCTGTAGGGTTCTCCTTGAACGCAAACCCACACCGCGTCTCCGATCCGCCACAACGCGGCTTGGTAGGGAAACGTGCCTCCTTGAGGAAGCGCCAATCGCCTCGCATATTCCCGCCGGCGGCGTTCCGCCAGCGCCCGGCCGTTGAGCGCCGCCGCCTCATCTCCTCGAGCGCGCGCCTGGGCTTCCTGGGATTCGAACTGCTCGAGGAGTTGGGGAATCTCGTCCAAGGGGATCAAGTCCGGCCGGTAAGGCAAATCGATCGCCCCGCGCCAACGCGACCAGTCAGCGAGATTTTGAAGCTCGTCCTCGCGCATCGGCCGATAGGCCCAGGTTCCGATCGTCGCTCCGGACACCACGGGGCCCGCATCGTGGTAAACCTTCTTCGAGGCGGGCAGGCTCGCGATGACCGAGAGAGCCGCGTAGCCCAACTGACGCCCGTTTTTCTCCGCAACGGCCACGTCGCCGACAAAGCCTTCCCGCGGACCGAGTTCGCCCGAAGCCCCTTGCAAAAACACACAGGGCGCTCCGGTGGCCTGTTCCACGACGTCCCGCATGATGCCGGGAAAATCGGGACTGATGAGAGTGTTGTCCCAAGCCAGCGTCGTCGGATGGCAGGCGTAATTGACGATCGTGGCGAGCGCCCGATCGTCGTCCGCATCCACGCGGGCGACGAGGAGCGTGTCGTCCGCCGGTGCGTCGGGGTTGTATCCGCAGACAGATTGCCGGCTGTCTTCATCCCAAGCGTCGCGGTTGGCCGCGAGGCTGCACCGCCCGGTGCCATAAATCATCGTGGCCGGCTGCTGGCTTTCGAGGGCTTTTTGGACGAGACCTTTCACTGTCTCCGCGAGCGAATCGAGATATTCCGGGATCAGTTCGCCGCCTGGAAGATTCACGCGATCCAGGCTCAACAACCCCGCCGCGTGCGTATGCGAGCAGACAACGACCACCTGCTCTTCGGAAACAGGGACGGCGGATGTGATGGCTTTTTGGATGATGTCGAGTTCTTTCGCGCCAGAATGCAATGATCGATCGCCACAAGGATTTGACCATCCTTCATCGGACGCGTTTCCGCAAGCGGCGAAAACGCAACCACCGTCGGCGCAAGGGGCGATGAACCCCTGCCGCCCGGTCGTGCTTCGCGGCTCCCCACATGCGGTGATAAATCCCCGCGGGCGGCGTGATTTTCTCGCAGGCGATCCCAAACCGGCAGCGGCTTTGCCCAAAATTCCCTGGAGTCATTCAGATTCCCCCGACAGTCCACAAAGCCCCAATGGCTTGAAATCATAGATCACTTGGGTATTTAACTCACGTCTCGTGGCCCTGGCGAGAAATCTTAAAAGAAATTCACCGCAGTCGGTTTTGTTGTTCCGCCAACGTATCAATGATTCTGTGCCCATGATTTTGTGGATTCTGTTCATCAGGTTTTCGACACCAGGACCACGATGGAGCGGGGTTGGACTTGGAGGGATTCCGCACTCACGAGGACTGGATTGCCTTCCGCGAGAATATCGTGCGGCGACCGGGCCCCCGTGTCGATGGCCAGCGTCCAACCGGGAACGTTTTGCTTTTGGATGCGGAACCGCCGCGGCGCGTCGTCGCCGTTGATCATTACATACAGATCCTGGTCGTTTTCGCGTTTTCCATTGAGACAATACGCCAGGCTGCGGGAGTTCGGTCCCCAATCCACCGGACCGTCGGGGCCGAGCCACTCGATGTCTTCCCGCCAAAACTCCGGCCGGGAGATGGAAGGATGCGACTTGCGGAACGCGATCATGTGCTTGACGAAACGGTACACGTCGCGGTGGTCTTCGAGCCGGTTCCAGTCCAGCCAGGTCGTCTTGCCGTCGATTTTGAACGGGTTGTTGTTGCCTCCTTGAGTTTGCAGGAACTCATCGCCCATGCGGAACATCGGCGTGCCGTTGGAGAGCATCAGCAGGCAGAAGAAATTCTTGACCTGCTGCTTTCGCAGACGGAGGATTTCCGGCGTGAGCTGGGAATCGCCCTCGGTGCCAGAGTTCCAAGTATATTCGTGGGCGCCGTCGGTGTTGTCATGTCCGTTGGCTTCGTTGTGTTTTCGGTTATAGGACACGAGATCGTAAAGCGTAAATCCATCGTGCGAGGCGGCGTAGTTCACGCTTTGAAACGGCCTGAGAGCGTTCAGGCGGTCGTCGGGAAACAGATCGCTGCTGCCGTAGAGCCGGGACATCAAATCGCCCACCAACCCCGAATCGCCGCGCACGAACTTTTGGAGCGTATCGCGATACTGGGCGTTCCACTGGAACCATTGCGTACCGGGAAACCGCTTGCCCAACAAAAACCCGCCGCCGGCGTCCCAGGGTTCCGCGATCAGCCGCACATCGGCGAGGGCCGGGTCGCCGGCGATCTGAGCGAAGATGGGCGGATCGGTGAGGTTCATCGAGCCGTCGGAACTCCGCGTGAACACGGAAGCCAGATCGAAGCGAAACCCGTCCACGCGCATCTCGGTTGCCCAATACCTGAGGCTGTCGACGATGAGCTGACGGACGGCGCGGTTCGCCGTGTGCAGCGTGTTTCCGCAGCCGCTATAGTTCGCATAGCTCGGCGGCGTGCCGGGGATAATCATGTAATACGTCGAGTTGTCGATCCCCTTGAACGAATACGTCGGGCCGGCTTCGCTGCCTTCGCAGGTGTGGTTATAGACCACGTCGAGAATCACCTCGATGCCCGCGGCGTGCAGGGCCTTGACCATTTCGCGAAACTCGCTCTTCTGGCGCAGGCCCCCGGCTGCGCGGCATAGCCATGATGCGGCGCGAAAAAGCTCATGGGCATATAGCCCCAGTAGTTTTCTTCCTGCGGATCGAACTGAAAGATCGGCATGAGTTCCACCGCGGTCACGCCGAGATCGACGAGATGGGGAATCTTGTCGATCAGGCCCAGAAACGTGCCCCGCCGCTCCGCGGGGACGCCGGAGTTGGGATTGTTCGTGAAGCCCCGGACGTGCATTTCATAAACCACCAGGTCGCCTTCGTGCCGGAGATGCCGGTCGCTGTCCCACTCGAACGGGCAATGGCATTCGTCCAGAAGCGCGAAGGGGGCCCGCCCCACAGTGGATCCCCGCCTCTGGGCCGCGGTGCGGTCGAAATCCGCGGGGAAGAACACCGTCCCGGCGTAGGGATCCAGAAGCAACTTTTCCCGATCGAAGGTGTGCATCTCGAAACCGGCCCGCGCCAGCGGGCCATCGATGTGATAGCCATAGAACCGGGCCTCGTTGACCCGCTCCACGGGAATTCGGCAATGCCAGATCGGTCCGGACTTATTGCGGAGCATGTCAAAACGGTAAACGTAAACCGGCTCCTCGAGACGGTTCTCCGCGAAAAACAACAACTCGACTTCTTCGGCGTGTTTCGAATACAAAGCGAAGTTGTAGCTCTGCTCTTCGGGAATCCACCGCACGCCGAGCGGGAAAGGCGTGCCCTCACGCGAACTCCACGCATCCGGCCGCCGATTGAGACGCGAAGGCGGCAAAGGCGTCCGGCAATGCCGGCATTCGTAAAGCGTGACGGCCGAGGTCATAACTCAAATACAATTGTCAGGGAATTCTGGGGAATGCACGGAGGCGCCGAGAATACCACGGGAGCGGGAGAAATGACATTCTGAGGTCGCACGCGGGTTTTCTCACGCGGCGAATTGGCGGTCGCCCCATTCGAGCAGATTCAAGACCGGCCAGGCCCACAGGCCGGTTTGGGGCAGGTTCTCCGCGAGTTCCCCGAGCGCTTGCTGTTGAAAGATGGCCTGGCCGAAGGGGCTTCGCTCCAGCTTTACGCGAATGGCGTTTTGCCAGGGGCCGGCGATCCACTCAGCCACCGGCGTGGGAAAACTCGCTTTCGGCCGGAAGGCGAGCGCGGCGGGCATCATCTCGGACGCCAGTTGCCGCAGCGGACGTTTCGACCTGAGACTCCCCCGCTCAGACAGCTCGCCCGACGCGAGATAGGGCAGCGTTTCGCGGGGGGCGACATCGATTTTCTGCCCGAGCGGAACGCGGAACAGGCTCTCCACCAGAAGATGATCGGTAAAGGGCACGCGGGCTTCGAGGCCGGCGAGCATCGTCGCGGAATCGAGCCGAGACAACAGCGATTCCAGATTCACCCGGTGCAGCAGCCGCAGGTAACGCTCGGCGGTGCTTTCCTCGGGACGCTCCGCAAGCAGCCGGGCATAATGTTCGACAAGCGGGGCGTCGCCGTCGATCTCGGCGAAAATTTCCGGCCGAAAGAGTGCAGGCTTTGCCGCGATGGGAATCAAGCTGTTGAGGGCGAAATAATGATCGGCGAGCGAAGCAAACCGCACCCGGCCATATTGCCGGTGCAGGCTGGCTTCGATCAACTTTCGGCGGGACGGCAGCGGGTCGTGCCCGGTCAACTGCTCCGAGGCATCGAAATCGTGCCCGGACCAATGGGTGATCTCGTATCCGCAAAGCAGCTCATCGGCCCCTTCGCCGCCGAAGACGACGCCGACATATTGTTTAAGGTCTCGAGCCAGCCGATACAGGATCACATCGGTCGGCGTGGCGAGAGGCAGCGATTGCCGATGCACCATCTCGCGCCAGGTCTCAAAATACTCGCCGGCGGAGAGCCGGGTTTCGTGATAGTCGAACCGCACGTGCCGGGCACACCGCCGGGCCGCGGTGAAATCGTCGAGGGGATTCGCAGGCGATTTGTCAGGATTGTTCCCGCCGCCGCAGCCGCCCAGGATGCTGCGATGTCCCGCGGCGCCGCGGACGAGACAGGCGATGGTATTGGAATCGACGCCCCCGCTCAAAAACATCCCCACGGGCACATCGCTGACGAGCCGGGCTTCGACCGCGGTTTCGAGGCCGCGTTTGAGCCGCTCTGAGGCTTCCGCTAAACCGACGTCCTCGCGCTCGTCTGGGTAGTCCCAATACTTTTGGATTTCGAGCGTTCCCTCCTGCCAGACCAGGCATTCGCCGGGCAGCAACTGCCAAATCCCAGCAAACAGCGTTTCTCGCCCCAGCGTGATGCGGAACGTCGTCAGGTAATGGCTGATCGCGGGCCAATTCGGCCGCCTGGGGATGTCGGGATGCCTGAGCAGCGCGGGCACGGAACTCGCAAACGCCAGCACGTTGCCCAGGTTTGTCAAAAACAGGGGCTTGATCCCAAACCGGTCCCGCGCGAGAAACAGCCGGCGGTTGGGGAAATCGTAAATCCCAAAGGCGAACATGCCGCGCAGCCGGGACAGGCAGGCGGTCCCCCATTCCTCGTAGGCCGCCATGAGGGTTTCGGTGTCGCAGCGGGTGCGAAACACGTGCCCGCGTTTTTCGAGGTCCCGGCGGAGTTGGTCCCCATACAATTCGCCGTTGTAAACCAGGACGGAGTTTCCATCGGCGGAAACCCAAGGCTGCCGGCCGGCTTCGAGGTCTCGAATGGCCAACCGGCGGTGGGCCAAGGCGACGTTCTCCCGCCGAAAGATGCCGGCATCGTCGGGCCCGCGGTCGGCCATTTCATCCCGCATCGCGAGGACGTCGGGATCCCGCACCGCTAGAATTTGCCCCGCGGGGGCGACCAACCCGAGAATTCCGCACATCCCCGTTCCTTTGCCAAATTACACGCAGCGACGAAATTCGTATCGGCGGCTGAGGTTCCCCCAAGCCAACCCCAGCGATGCCGGCCCTTCTGGAACGAATATGCGGACAATTCCCATCAGTCAAACTGGGCCGGCGAGTGTGTGTCTCAGGAAAGTCGGGGAAAACTGGTGCCCGTGCTTTTTGGAGGCGGGCATCAGGTATCGGGATTCGCGGGTTTTGCGGTTGGTGTTGACGATTGCCGGCTCAAACTGCCAACATAAATGCGATAGCGTGCTCTTTTTGACGGATCTTCATGAACCGCGACTTTGCCTTTTCCCTGTTCCGTTGGGTTCGATCGACGATTCCCATCACGTCGATCCTGGTTCTAATCGTCGTCTGCCTGCAGATTGCGGTGGATTGGCGAACGACACCCCACCGGAAGCCGGCCGACGCGTATCGCGACCTGGGCCTGCTGGAAGTGCAGCATTCCCCCGAGCATCCCGATTTGTTCGGCCCGTTTGACTTGTGGGCCGGCCAGTGGTGGCGGGTTCCGATGGGCGGGCTGCATCAGGGGGGCTGGTGGCAAATCGCCTTGATCGTGCCGGCGACGATCTACCTGGGCGTTTTGTTGGAACCTCGGCTGCATCCGGCGACGTTTGGGCTGTTCGTGGTCGGGGCACTGATGGCGACCACGCTCGCCCGCTGGCGGTTTTCCGCGCTCTCCGACTGGTTCGTCGGCGAGGATCCGATGACCGGACTGGCGGGCGTGATTTTTGCCGCGTTCGGCGCGCTGCTTTTGCTCCGCCGGGACGACCGGACGCTCAACCGCCAATTCAGCGACGGCGGGATCCTTTTGGGAGCCGTCTGCGGCCTTGGATTCTTGGCCCTTTCCGTCGGCGGCTGGACGACGGGCGTCGACAACCTCGCCCACGTCGTCGGGCTGCTCTATGGCCTGGTGTGGGGGCTTGTGCTCTCCGCGCCGCCCGTCGCGAGGCCGATGGCGACGATCGGGCTGGTGGCGGCCCACGGCTTATTGTGGTTCCCGTTCCATCACATCATGCACCCCGGGGACGACGGCCGGTATCACTGGTGGCTGGCGGAAACGAGTCCCGACGCCGCCACCAAAAAACTCCACTACGAATCCGCTGTAAAGCATGAACCCACTTTGACTTACCCCTGGTATGCCCTGGCGGAAACCGAACTCGAAACCGGGCAGCCCGGCCCGTCCTGGCGTACACTTCTCAGGGGATTGGACGCCCATCGGGGCCTGCAAAACGCCGAGAACCTCAGCCGGCGAATCTGGGACCGATTCCCGGGACCGGAAGACCGCAAAGCCGCGTGGCAGACGCTTGACGAAACATTCCCCGGCGACCGCGACTATTGGCGGGATCGCCTGCTCACTCCGCGGCAGTCCCTCATGTTCTTAATGACCCAAAACGAGCCGCTGGGAGCCTGGCGGTCGTGTATGCGGCTGCTTCGCACGTTCAAGCCGCCTCACAATTCCCCATCCGGTGTTCCCATTGGCGAGGCGGCGGACGTCTCCAATCTGGCGGCCACGATTTGGAAGAGACTCTCGTCGCAAGGTGATAAATATCAAGCACTTGGGATTATGGACCAGATCCTGGACCGCGACCGGCGGGCCTGGCAGCTTGCTCTGATTCCCAATCGGGACTTGATTTTGCACTACCAGAACCTGGGCGAATCGCTTTGGGCCTGGCGGGCGGTGATGATCGAATTGCGGGACGAGCCAACGTTTCTCGCCGAGGGCAAACGCATCGCGGGGGAAATCTGGCCAACGCTGCCCACGGAACTTCGCCGGGAGCGGGCCCGCGACATGGTGGACGAAATCTTCGGCGTCCGGGGGCTTGATTGGCAAGTCGAGTTGGACATTCTCTCCGAAGCGACGAAACACCGATACCGCCTGGATCAATCCGTGAAACTCCCGCCGTGGGAACCGCTCGACGAGCCAAAACCGGCGGCGACCCGTCCTGCGTGTCCCGACTCGCCCGCGAGGGCGGTGCTTGGCGTCGGCTTGTGAAGCGGTTTTCCTGCGGGCCGAGGATTTTTCTCTAAAAGCAGTAGGCGAATGCGGGTGGGACGTGTAGGATGGTAGGGGAGGGTAGCGAGTCATTCTGACTTGTTTTGGGGTGAAATTCACGGAGCCGGTTTCTCCGGGTCCGTCACCTCGATACAAAAGGAAAATCCACTCACATGTCCAGGAACAGCCAACACACGATGGGACACGCCTCGAACCAACCGGACTTTTCTTCGCTGTCCTCCGCGGCCGAGGAGGAGCCGTTTTTCGTCGAAATCGACAAGTCCCCTCCGCCGGCCGAGGCGTCCCCGTCCCCCGAAGAAAGCATGCCCGCGTGGTTTCGCGGCCCGAGCAACAAATCCCGCACCGCACCGCCGCCCGCGCCGTCCCGGCCCCAGTCCAAGTCGAAGCCGCCGGCTCAAAAGCCCGCGAAACGCCGGGCGCCGATCGTGGCCGACGAAGACGAAGAAGGCGGGGAAGAGTTGGCCTGGCAAGAAAAGGTCAAGCGATGGATCACGGGCGAAGGCGGAGCCGGTTACGGGGTTTCGGTGCTGGTGCACATCGTGCTGCTGCTGATCTTGTCCCTGTGGATGTTTTCGAACCCCCAGGAGGAGGAGCTGGTCACAACGATCACCGAGTCTCCCAACGATGTGGCCGCGTTTCAGGAAGTGGATATGGACGTCGATCTGATTCCCGACATCGAGGAGCAAATCAACAACCCGCTCCTGGATCCTGCCCCGCTGTCCGCCCCCGATTTGGGAATCGACCTCGCCGCCACCACCGCCACGGACACGAAGGGGGGCGGGATCAAATTCGAGATGCCCTCGCGGGTCTTCACCAAAGGGAGCTTCACCGTCTGGACCGAACCCAACGATCCCAAGCCCAGCGAGCGGTATGCGATCATCATCGAAGTCAAATTGGACAAAAACACCAAACGCTACCCGCTCCGCGATCTTTCGGGGTTCGTCGTCGGCACCGACGGCTATAAGCAACACTTCGGCGGCCCGACGGAAGCTGGCTATGTGCCGGTGAAAAACAACCGGGCCCGCCTGCAAGCCACGATCGTCCCCGGAGCCGCCCAGTTGGTGAAAGATACAATCACCGTCGAATCGAAACTCCTGGAAGAGAAGCAGGAAATCGAAATCATCTTCTGACGGCACGATCCGGAATTTGACCGAAGCCGACGCCAGACCGATAAGAACAAATCCCCCGCCGGCCGAACCTGCGGGGGATTTTGTTATTCCTGTTGTCGGGATCGCGCCTCGTCCAACATCTTCGCCAACTTGCGGATTTCCTCGATCAGGAACGTGGTCTCCGCAATAGGATGTTGTTCCAAACGCCGGTAACGCTCTTCCCAGGATAAGTGGAGATCATCTTTGTAGCGGGGCACTTTGATCCAAGCGTAGCCTTCCTAGTCGGATTGAAAACTTTTCATCGATAAATGGATCTCACCGGATCGGGCCTCGGCGGGGCGGGTTTGGGGGGATGGTAACGGCCGACGGCGAACCTGGCCAACGCCTCCGCGAGTTCCGCATGATTCGGAAGCTGGCCGATTTTCAGATCCTTGACGGTCAGCGCCTCCTGATCCAAGCGGTAACGCAAGGCGAACGGCTGATCGAAGAACCAACTCGCGATCCAGCCGACTTGCATCTGGTCCTCGGGCTTGTCGCTGCCCACGCGGATCTCGGCCGAGGTGATGACGCCATACAGAATGGAGTCCTGCGTGATGTGGTAATCCGCCGTGATGAGGTATTCCGCCGGAAGTTCTTCGATCTGGCCCGAAATCGCCGCGCGCAGGCGATGCCCTTCCTCGACCGTCACGGAAACTTTGCAGGGCGGAAACTCGCGAACCCACTCGCCCGTCGGCAGCGCCCGCGATTCCGCGCGAACCGATTGAGAAACTGCCGGGATGTTCCCTTCCGGGAGCGGAGGGACGCGGCCTTCCTGCGGCAACGGCGCGTCCGATGCGGGCGGCTGCTCGGGTTCGGGAGCGGATTTTTCCGCGGACAAGGCCAACCGCGGATGCGAATTGTCCCGCGAGCCGCCCAGCGGCGGACGCGACCAGACCACCGCGACCATTCCCAACAAGCACACCATCCAGACCACGCCCATTCCCAGTTTTCGTCGTTGCATGGTTTGTCCTTCCGTGAGGAGTTGTTGCGGCTCGCCACGCCCTTGGCTTGGCTCAGGGACGTGGCAACCTTGAGCCGGCTTGTCAAAACACTGAATCTCGCGGGGAAAGACGAGCGGGACGCCTTTCCGAGCCGGCGCATTATGGCCATTCTGCCCGGTTTGAGAATCCCAATCCCGCCTCTTCCGCGGTGCGATCTCGGTGGCCCGCACCTGCAATGCACCGCTTTTGCGCGCGAGGGATGGGCAATTTTTTTGGGGGAGCCGAAAGCGCGGAACGGCGATTCGGATCGAAACGAAGGCAAGGCCGTTATTTTTCGATCACTCCCTCACTTCCCGTCTCCCGATCTCCGTCCCGCGCGAGAGCCCATTTGAGGAGCGGCGGGGTGACCATGGTGGTGATTATCACCATCACCACGATGGCGGAAAACGTGTTGTCGTCGATGACGGGTTTGCCGTTCACTCTGAGGCTTTTGCCTACGGCCGCGAAGATCAGGCCCACTTCGCCGCGGGGAATCATCCCCAGACCCACGGCGAGGCGATTCAGGCCTTTCTCGCGAACGCCCAAAGCGCAGACCTGCTTGCCCAGGATCGCCATCACCGTGATTGCGGCGGCCAGGCCCCACACGGACGTGTCCGCAAAACTGTTGAGGTTGACCTGCGTGCCCATTTCCACAAAGAAGATCGGCACCAAAAGCGCGCTGATCGGAGCGAGGGCTTCCTCGAGCTCGTGGTAGTTTTCCTTCTCGCCGAGGTCGCTGTAATGGGCGCGTTCCAGAATCAGGCCGGCGGCGAAAGCACCGACGATCGGTTCCAACTGCACCAGGGTCGCGAGATAGGCGAAACCGAAGCAAATCACGAGCGACACCGACACCAACAGCCCGTGCCCCCGCAAAAACGTCGCCGACTTGAACAACGGCCGCGTAAAAAAGAACGCCCCCAAAAACACCGCGCCGAACAAAAACACGGCCGCCTTGAGAACGACGATGCCCACCGTGTAATAATGAAACTCCCCGCTGCTGATCACGCCGGAAACGACGGTGAGGATCACGAGTCCCAAGACATCATCGATGACCGCCGCCCCGAGGATGATCTGCGATTCGCGCTGCTTGCTCCGGCCCAGGTCTTTCAAGACACGCGCGGTGATGCCCACGCTCGTCGCGCATAACGTCGCCCCGATGAAGGCATGCACCTCCGGCCCTAGCTCCGGCACCAACAGCCAGCCGGCCAACCAGCCCAGGATCATCGGGGCCACGACGCCCATCACGGCCACCAACAGCGACGAGACGCCCACCGAGAGCATCTCGTGCACGGTGGATTCGAGGCCGACTTCGAACAGCAAGAGGACCACGCCGATTTCCGCGAGGATCCTGACGATCGCCCCCGGCTGATAGAACACGTCTTCCGGTTCGGCGTGCTCGATCCGCTCGGCCATTTCCCGATCGACGTGCTTGGGCACCTCCGGCACTTGAAAATAGGGATTGAACACCGCCGTGTTCCCCAGAACAATTCCCACGGTCAATTCGCCTAAGACCGCGGGCATTCCGAGTCGCTCGAACAAATCGCCGCCGACTTTGGCCAGAAACAAAATCAGCACAATCGCGACCAGCACCGGCGTGACAGGGTTTTCGTGCCTGTGCTCTTGTTCTCCTTTTGCGACGGGTTCGAGGCCCAGATCGGCTTCGCCCCGGCCTTCGGTCTGGGCGAATGTGTTTTGAGCGACGGCGGGCGTGGCTTTCCCAAAGCCCGAGAAAAACCCGAAATCGTAACTCAGCGAGACCGCAAACAACAGCACCAGCCAGCGGACGATGCGGGGCCAACCGCCCAGCGTGCGGACCAGCGACCGGCGGGGTTTGCCCCAGCCGGCCGGCGAAAGGAATTTTCGTCCCGCGGGTGAACCAGGTTCGGAAATCAAGAATACACTCCTCCGTTGCTTTCAGATGCCGCGCCGCCGCCTGACCGTTGGGCGTACTATAATGGGTTCGGGATCTCGGCGAAACAAAGCCCGCCCTCAAAACAACGCTCCGGGAAGAAAAAGCGGCCTGCAAGCAAGAATCCGGGCGGCAGGTCCCTGAGCGCAGCGAAAGGCGTGGCGAAGCACAACGACCGCGCCCGCGCACAGGAACGTGCCACGCCCTCCGAGTCGCCGGCTGGAAGCCGCCGCTACGGAAGATGCGCTCCGAAGAGAGGAACCACCGGCTCGCGGTTAAAACACCCCGGGGGCGAAAGCGGGCCTTTCTTGAACATTCAGGTTGGGGCGTTTGCGGTTGGGGTCGGGCTTTTTGGCGTCGGGCAAGAGTTTTTGGAACTCCGGCAGCTTGGCCAGCGGCTTGAGGTCCGGGTCGCTCTTCATCAGGTTGAAATCGCTGAAGCGGTTTTTGATCGCTTCGTCCAGGATGGCGACGGCCTTGGTTTGATACTTCTTTAACTTCTCGTCGCGTTGCTTACCTTCCGGCTCCTTGGCGAGTTGGCCCACGGCCCGCCCGTAAACGCAGGCGGTGTTGTAGATCAGCATAGGGTTGGTGCCGGTGAGCTTTTCCAGCTTCGTGCGCGTCGCCTCCGCGTACTTCACGCCCTCTTCGATCTGCCCGTCCAGGACCATCATAATCGCTTTCCCGGTCTGGCCTTGGGAATTTTCGGGGTCGGCCTTTACCGCCCGGTCGAAATCCGCGCGAGCTTCTTTGGGCTTGTTCATATTGAGATACGCGGTCCCCCGGCCGGCGTAGGCTTCGGCGAACTCGGAATCGGCTTCGATGGAGAGGTTGTAATACTTGATCGCCTCGTCCCACTTTTTCTGCTGGACGAAATTCCGGGCCTGGTAGATGTATTGATTGCCCGGAGATCGCTGCTGCAGCGACCTGAGCGCATTGATCGCCGAGGACTTTTTGTTGGCATTGCTCGAGCTGCGGGCTTCGCGGAGGGCTTCGCGGGCCTCTGGCGTGCCGAAGTTCACCAAGGCGTTGCAAAGGTAGCTCCAGCGGGAATGCTTGGCCTCTTTCTTCAGACCTTCGATCAACACCCGCTCGGCCTCGAGGCTGCCTTGCTTGTAAAGCCCGTCAGAGGCGGTATTGACCAGCGAGGAATCGTCGATCGAAAGCGCTTCCGCGGCGAGCCGGAGAAACTCCGGAGAATGCAACTGCTGGAGACCTTGCAGCACGGCCCGTTTCTCGTTGTTGTTGAGCTTTGGATAATCCGAGACCAGGAGATCGACCACCGATTGATCCCCGATCAAGGACAGGGTATTGATGATCGTGTACCGGTTGCCCATTTTGCTTTGATACTGCCGGATCAACAGCGGGATCGTGCGGGGATCCTTGGTGCGGTTGATGAGGTTCGGCATCTGTCCGATGGGCGGTTTGTTGCGGAGGTATTTGAGCATGTAGTCCACGGCGAGGCGTTCGCTGTCCGTATCGTTCCGCGCTGCGAGGATGTTGAAGGCCTCCACCTGGATCTGCTCGTCCTGTTGCTCCAAGGCTTTCCTTAAAAGCGACGGCAGTTCGGGATGCCCGATGCGGACGAGTGCCCGCAGGGACGCCATGCCGATGGGCGTTTCGGGATGCCGGGCGTACTCGGCGATCGTCTCGGCCCAGACGGGGCGGGGATATTTGGCGAGTACCTCGACGATGTTGGTTTTGACTTCGGGCTTCGCCGATTTCAAGAGGTCCAGAAGCGCTTCCGACGCGGCGGCGAACCGCGAGGTCGCGAGGCTTTCCGCCGCCTCGGTGCAGCGGGGTTTCTCGTTCTTTTGGATGAGTTCGACGAGGGTTTGGATGGCGTTCTCTTCGCCGAAGTTCCGCATCGCGAAAATCGCCGCCCGCTCGAGGTTCCGGTCCTTGCTGTGGACGAACTCCAAGAGCACGGGCAGTTTGTCGGGAGGCAGTCGCCCGCCCCCGCCCATCAATGCCGCCGCGCGGATCACGGGATCCTCATGCCGAAGGTCGTCGACGATCTCATCCGCGGGCAGCGCCAAATAGGCGGTTCTCAAAGCCGCGATGATCGCCTCGCCTGTGTCCTTGTGAATCCGCGATTGGGCTTCGCTCGACGAATTCCGGCCGTTCTCCTGGGGCAACTCGGTGAGATGCAATTCGCGAATGCCCATCGGCACGATGGGAAAGGATATTCTGGTTGTTGTTTTGATTGTTGGGCCGCGGTTGCCCGGCTTGGACGGCGGCTTGCTGCAGCCAGTTCATCAAATTCGATTCGACCGGGGCGGCGTCTTTCTCCCAGCGAATGATGACCCGCGCGACTTTCTGCTTGATGGCCAGGTCGTCGAGTTCTTCCACCAGCGACCGCGCGTTGACCGCGTTGAGATCGCCCGCGATCGAAAGAATCGCCAGGCAATCTTTGGGGCCCAGGCGTTTGACGCTGGTTTTCAACAGCCCCCGGCAGAACCGGTTGACGTCGATTTCCCGCTTCTCTTCGCCCAGGTCCAATGTGAGCTTCATATCGGGGACGGCGGGATTCATCGGCAGCTTGCCGAACGTGGCCCACGCCGACGCCGATTTTCCCGCCGGGATCTTCACCACGTCCGGCATGCTAAGCGAGCTGGTCGAAAAGTGTTTGTTGCCCACGGAAAACGAAGTGGAATAGTTGTTCGTGTTCGTCTCGGCTTTGTAGGTCTTTTGATCCAAAGTGAGCGAAACGCCGGCCCGCTTGAGTTCCACGTCCTTGTCCGTGGGATTGGCGATCAACAGCCGCACCGCGAACGCCCGGTCGTATTCGTTGTTCGAGCGATAACGTCCCTGGCTGAGGAACGGGTTTTCGAGCACGATCGTCAGGTCCGGTTTCTCGGGCGGTTTGGGAGCAGGCTGATTGTCGAGACGGGCCCTTTCCGATTGCACGTCGCGAGCCCGCTTGAGGATGCTTTCCAAACTTTCGGGATCCACTTGGGGTTTCTTGGCATTCGTGGAATCCGGTTGGGACGGTCGCTGCGTGGAGGCCCTGGGCGGCGCCGGTTCCGTTGCCGGCCGGACGATGTCTTCCTCCGGAGCCGCCTCCTTCGTTTCGACTTGAACCCGCACTTGGGCGGCCAAGGGAGAAACGCCCAAGATCACAGCGGCGAGCAGCACCCAAATAGATCGGGGAAGGACAGCAAACATCATCTCGGCTCCACAGGTCTCAGGGGGTCCTCGTCAGAGAGGGGACGCAATTCGACTGTTATTCTAACCAAACACACACGCGGTTTGCACGGCTTTCCGAATTTCCGCGCCGGCTTTCCGGCCGGATGACCCAAAATCATTAGCCGCCGGGCGCTCGCCCCGGTTTTGCGGTGATCGTTCACTCGCGCCCGGTTCTTCAGGTGAACCGGGGCTAGCGCCCTGCGGCTAATTTTTCCAACCCCAAGTTATTTTTTCCAACTCCAAGTTTTTGGTTTGACGCAGAACTCGCGCCTTCCGGTTGATGATCGCACCGTTTTCCGCTTTCTTCCAACCCGAGCTAGGGGGGCGAAATTTCCCTTGACTTGGCCGGCCGGCGGATTTTTCTGGATAATCAGCGGCGTTTCTGCTTTAGTGGATATGATTTCCGTTGATTGATCACCTTTGGATCGAGGAGCACGAGCGGAAGATCAACCGATGTTTGCCTTGTCCATTCCCGATTTTTTTCATGGAGAAGTCCCTGTTGATTCCGGGAGGCCCAACGCATGAATCGCCGGATGCCAGATGCACCGACGCCCAATCTGAACCCATCCGCAAATTCCGATCGACTGGACGAGTCCGCAACCCCCCCCTGGGAACGGCAGGAAGCGGACGCGGCGCAGCGTTCGCTCACCGCTCCGGAACGGCGGAAGCTAGGGCGGTTGCTCGACCGCCTGGGCAATCCGCCGGTGTCGATCGTGCTCGAGGGGCACGGGGAGATTGCCCCCGCCGGAACGTCATCGGCCATTAGGCTGCGGATTCGCGACCGCGTCACGCTCTGGAAACTGGTGATCGATCCCGTCTACGAATTCGGCGAAGCCTATACCGACGGCCGGATCGAAGTCGATGGAGACCTGACGGAACTCTTGGTCATGGTTTACCAGGCCCTCACCCAGCCGGGGGCGTACCGGTCCCTGTCGGCTCGGTTCGTGAGATGCTTTCGCCGGCCCCGCGCGACCACGGCGGCGCGGTCCCGCGAGAACATCCGGCACCATTATGACATCGGGAACGACTTCTACCGGCTTTGGCTGGACGAGCGGCTGCTTTATACCTGCGCGTATTTTCCCAAACCGAATTTGACTCTCGAATCCGCCCAGCTCGCCAAGATGGACCACATCTGCCGAAAGCTTCGCCTGCGATCCGGGCAGAGGGTGCTGGAAGCCGGCTGCGGATGGGGAGCCTTCGCGCTCCACATGGCCGAGCATTACGGCGCGACGGTGAAGGCGTTTAACATCTCGCGCGAGCAGATCCAATACGCCCGCGAAGAGGCCCGCCGAAGGGGATTGGAGCAGCGGGTGGAGTTTATCGAAGACGATTGGCGCACGATGGACCAGTCCTGCGACGTGTTCGTCTCCGTGGGCATGCTGGAACACGTGGGGCTCAAGAATTATGAGCAATTGGGCGACGTGGTGCACCGCTGCCTGAGGCCCGAAGGCTTCGGGCTCATCCACTCCATCGGCCAGAACTTCGCCCAGCGATTGAACCCCTGGATCGAGCGGCGCATCTTTCCCGGAGCCTGCCCGCCGACCTTGGGCCAGATGATGCCTGTGTTCGAGCCGAGAAACTTTTCCGTCCTCGACGTGGAGAACCTCCGGCTGCATTACGCGCTCACGCTCCGGCATTGGCTCGAGCGCTTCGCGCGCCGGAAGACAAAGTCCGCGGGATGTTCGACGAGCGGTTTGTGCGGATTTGGCGGTTGTACCTTTCGGGATCGATTGCCGCGTTCGAAACCGGCGGCCTGCAATTGTTTCAGGTCCTGTTTACCCGCGGACCCAACAATGAAATCCCTTGGACGCGGGAGTCTATGTATCTCGATCACCCGGAGGGACGCGGCGGCCCGTCGTCCAACGGCAACGGCCGCCCCGCGTGATTCGGACGCGAACTGGCACGATTCCAAACAAAGAGGGCTCTTCCGGCGAATCGGTGGGCGGACGCTGATGATCTTTTTGTGTGTCGATCAACCACGGATCTTACCTCCCCACGGGAAGGTGAAAGAGCGCGGACAAGGAATTCTTTAACACGGTCGTCGTTCCCCCTGACTATCCGGAAGAACCACAAAGAGAAGCCCACGATGGATGCATACGACGTTCTCATCATCGGCGGCGGCCCGGCCGGTTCGACGTGCGCGGGAAGACTGAAGCGCGCGGGATGGAAAGCGCTGCTTCTCGACAAAGCCTCGTTTCCCCGCAACAAACCCTGCGCCGGTTGGATCACGCCCCAAGTCGTGGAAGAGTTGGAACTCGATCCCGGCGAATACTCCCAAGGCCGGGTCTGGCAGCCGATTCTCGGATTTCGCACCGGCGTCATCGGCGGCGGGGAAGTCGAGATTCCGTATTCCAAGCCCGTGAGCTTCGGCATCCGCCGCTGCGAGTTCGACGCCTATTTGCTCCGCCGGGCAGGCGTCGAATGCCGGCTCGGCGAGGCGGTCCAGGACCTCCGGCGGGAAGGAAAAAACTGGGTCGTCAACGGCCGCTACCGCACGCCGCTGTTGATCGGCGCGGGCGGACATTTTTGTCCGGTGGCCCGGCACTTGGACGGGTCTCGGGATGCCGCCGCGTCGGTCGTCCTCGCGCGGGAAGTCGAGTTCGCCGCCGCCGCGGAGGACCTCCGCGCGGGCACCGTCCAGGCCGAAACGCCGGAATTGTTCTTCTGCCCGGACCTCAAAGGCTACGGGTGGTGTTTTCGGAAAGGGGATTACCTCAACATCGGCTTGGGGCGGTTGGACTCCCATCAACTTCCCAAGCACGTGGAGGAGTTCTGCGATTTTCTCCGCGCGCGGAACAAAGTTGCCTGCGAGATCCCGCCCAAGTTCTCAGGGCATGCGTACAAACTCTACGAGCGAAGACAGCCGCTGTTGTTCGATGAGGGCGTGCTGCTCATCGGCGATGCCGCGGGGCTGGCTTATCCGCAAAGCGGCGAAGGCATCCGGCCCGCCGTGGAATCCGGCCTGATCGCCGCCGAGGTCGTGCAAAACGCCGAGGGAGATTACCGCCGGGAGAACCTGGCCGGCTATCAGACGCAAATTCTCGAGCGGTTCGGTAAGCCGCGCTCGGGCGATCTCGCCGGCTGGCTTCCCGCCGCGTGGCTGCATTGGCTCGCGTCAAAAACCCTGGCCACCCGGTGGTTCGCGAAGCACGTCGTATTGAATCAGTGGTTCCTGCACCAAAAGCACCCGCCGCTGCCGATCCCCGCAATGACAACGGAGCGGGAGGCGTCTGGATGCTGATGCTCCCCCCACTGGCCCGCCGGCTTCGCGGCATACCAACACAAAACACAAAAGCCCTTTGGGGAGTTTGCGACTCATCTTGACGAAGTACTAAAGACTTCATAGCATTCCCGCCAGATTTTCGAGTCCTTGCCGGAAAGGAGTCCGCGGATGAATTGCCGCACGGGATGTCACATCCGATGCCCCCGTCGATTTCCCCAACCGGAACATTGCGCCCTGAAACATGGGGCGCGTGCGGGGTTTACGATACTCGAACTTTTGGTGTGCGTGGGCATTATCGGGGTGTTGGTGGCGCTGGTGTTGCCGGCTTTGTTTTCGGCGCGAGGCGGCCCGGAAGATTCAATGCACCAATCAGCTCAAGCAACTGGGCCTGGCTCTCCACAATTATCACGACCAGCACAACTGCCTGCCGCCGGGTTGGCAGTGGGAATCGCAGCGTCAATCCGCATACGGTTGGGGCGTGCCTTTGCTGTCGTTTTTGGATCAGACGGCGGTGTTTCGGCAGGTCGACCGGAACCGCCCGATCGCCGATCCGGCCAATGCTTTTAGCCGGCAAACGTCGCTCGGTTTGTTCCTCTGTCCCTCGGACATCACGCTGGCGCAGTTTACGCTTTATGAAGTCGACGATGCGGGCCAGGCGGTCGGACCGCTGGTGGAATTGCCGTCGGCGAACTATGTCGGCGTTTTCGGCGTCAGCGAGCCGGATGATGATGAAACCCTGGCCGCGACCGGGGAAGGGGCTTTCGTGGAAGCCCGCCGCGTGCGGTTTGCCGACATGACCCGCGGGCTCAGCAACAGCCTGTTCGTCGGCGAGCGCACGATGGCCCGCGTTCCGTCCACATGGCTGGGGGTCGATCGCCGGGGCGAAGATGCCCTGTGCCGAGTCGTGGGCAATGCTTTCACCGGTCCGA
Organism: uncultured Planctomycetaceae bacterium; assembly: GCA_963815195.1. Taxonomy (GTDB): domain Bacteria; phylum Planctomycetota; class Planctomycetia; order Planctomycetales; family Planctomycetaceae; genus CAWAVN01. The sequence continues at coordinate 1,151,868 of CAWFGE010000013.1, read as the reverse complement.
ATTGCGGCTGGTGCGACGAGTGCGAATTCAGCAGCCGGCATCCCGGCGGGGCGAATTTTCTGTGGGGCGACGGCCGCGTCAGCCTGATCTCTGAAACCATCGGTTCCTTGGAGTACCAGACGCTGGCTCGGCGGCAGAGCCGGTAAGGATCGTTCCAACAATTACTGAGCGGCACGGCGCTAGCCGCCGGTTTCCCGTGTTCCACCAACCGGCGGCTAGCGCCGTGCCGCTCAGAAAGAGTTTCCTTTTGCCGGCGAGACGCTTGGATTGAGAGAACTTGCACAATGACGGAATACCATCTGACAAAATGCGAAATGGAGGTCATGGACGTGGTCTGGCAGCTCGGCCGGGCGACGGTCCAGGACGTGGTGGACGGCCTCGAGCGCCCCCTGGCTTACACGACCGTAATGACCACCCTCCGCATTCTGCGATCGAAGCGAGGCGTCGTCCGGGCGGAAAAACGCGGCCGGGCTTACGTCTACGAACCGACCGTCTCGCGCGAGGACGTCTCGCGAAGCATGTCCCTGGAACTCAAAGAGCGGCTCTTCGGCGGGTCGGCGAAGTCGCTGGTGCTGAACCTGCTCCAAGGGGAACGTCTCACCAAAGAAGACATCGAGGAACTCAAGCAGGCCATCGACGAACTGGAGGCCGACGAATGAGCAGGCCGGAGTTTCTGGAGATCTTCGTTTCGTTGTCGATCCAGGTGGCGCTCCTGGTGATCTTGGCCCACGGCCTGGCCCGGTTCGTGAACCGCGAAGCCGTCAAGAGCCGCGTCTGGGCCGGCTGCCATTTCCTGATCCTGGCCCTCGCGCTCCGGGCCGTTTTGCTGCCCCGCTTTCGGCCGCTGCATGCGTGGTTGACGGTGGATTCGTCCCTGAACCTCGAAATCACGCTTTGGCAAGATCGGCTGGGTCTTGTGCTGTTCGTGGTCTGGGCCGCGGGGGCCGTGTGTTCGCTGATGTTGTTCCTCATCCATTGGTGGCGGGTGCATAGCTTTCTCAAGTCCTGCCGGCCGGTTCAGGATCCGGAGTTGTTGACGATTCTCCGCGGGGAATCGGCGAATGGCCGGGACGCGCTGCCGGACGTGGAATTCCTGACGAGCCGCCGGCTGAGCAGCCCCTTTTGCTGGCAGGTGCATCGGCCGTTGATCGTGCTGCCGGAGTTCTTGACGGAGTTCGAACCGGAAGAAATCCGCCTGATCGTTCGGCACGAATCGGAGCACCTGCGGACGGGGCATCCGCTGACGCTGTTCGTGCAGCGGCTGGTGGAAATGCTGTTTTGGTTTCATCCGCTCGTGTGGTGGTCGTCGGGGCGGTCGGCACTCAGCCGGGAACTGGCCTGCGACGAAGCCGCAGTGACCTCCAAAAGCGACATCGCCCATTATTTGCGGTCCCTCTTAAAAATTGTGGAACGGGCCGAGGAAGAGGCGGATTCGCAATCCGTCGAACTCGCGTTCGGCCGCGGACAGCACATGATCGCCCGCCGGGCCACGCGGCTGGTGACGATGGCGCGAAACGGCCTGTCGCAAGCCTCTTCGGATTCCGGTTGGCCGGTCCTCCTCGCGGAGATCGTCCTGGCGGTGGGATTGGCGTGGTTCGTCTGGACGCCGATCGACCTCACCAAATCCCCCCGCGCCCGCTGGTCGCCTTGGCCGACCTGGACCGCGCAGGTCCTTCATTCGGTGGGCGTGAATGCCCGCGATTACGATGTTTACGACCGCCGCTTCCAGGCCCACGAAGTCCTGGAAGACGAGGCCCAACACAAGAGCCGGCCGCAGAAACAAACCGGCTCGCCTTAATCTTTTGAAACGGAGTTCAATGTGACCAAACTGCACACCGCGGAAGATCCAACCCTCGAACCGGGGGCTTCCTATGAACGCACCATCGCCCGCTTCGACCAGGCAGACGTCGCCAGCGATTATCCGCCGGCTTACGGGAACTCCTTCCGGGAACGGCGGGAAGTCCGCTGCATTCAAAAGTCGCTCAGGTTTGTGAAGCCCGGCGGCACGCTGCTGGACCTGCCTTGCGGGACGGGGCGTTTGACCTCCCTTCTCGTCGGTGCGGGGTTTCAAGTGACCGCCGCCGACGCTTCGCCGCACATGCTCGCCTTGGCGGAGCGCCGTTGGAACGATCAATCGGAAGGCGCAACGCCCGCATCGGTCCCGGTGCAGTTCCACGTCGAGCAAGTCCTCGCGACAAGCTACGACGATGGGCAGTTCGACGGCGTGATCTGCAACCGGCTGTTCCATCACTTCAACGAACCCGAAACCCGGTTCGCGGCCTTTTGCGAACTGCGGCGGATTTGCCGGGGCGCGGCGATCGTTTCGTTCTTCAACTCCTTCGCCGTCGATGCGGTGAAATTCCGGCTCAAACACATGTGGCGCGGCACCACGCCCACGGACCGGATCCCCATCCCCCTCCGCTCGATTCAAGAAGAGGCGGACCGGGCCGGCCTGGAAGTCGTCTCCCGCCTGGCGGTGATGCGGGGCCTCTCGCCGATGTGGTATCTCGTCCTGCGGCGGAAATAATCATTTCCCCGACCCGACGAACCAGCTTTTGGCGAGCGGGTCTTCTTTGAAGAATTTGAGAAGCATCCCGGCGACTTTATTGCGGCCGGATTGGGACGGATGCGTGCCGTCGGGACCCAGGTCTTCCCGCTTCCAGACGAGCCCGTCGCTTTTCCGCGGCGTCACGCCGTCGGCCCACAAATACGGCCCCCACAACAACAGCGGCGCTTTGACCGCTTTCGCGCCGCCCTCGGCGTTGTCATTCCGCTTGGCATTGCCTGCGATCTGATCTTGGATCAACCACCGCACGGGAAACGCGGACTCGTACGCGAACGGTTCGGGATTCAGCGGCCCTCTCGAATAGCCACCGTAGATCCGGCCGGATAAATACGCGATCCGCAGGTTGGGGAACTTGGCCTTGGCGTTCTGGATGACGGCCAGCGTGTCCCGCTGCAACTTACGGCCGTGAGTTTCGAGGTCGCCGCGCGGGCCTTTGTTGGCGAGTTTGACCCAGGCGACCTGTACCTGAGCCGGCGTGACGCCCGCGCGTTCCAGCCGCCGCTCGGCCTCGGCCCAAGGGCGGGCATTGGGATCGACCCACTCCGCCATCGCCTGCCCGCCTTGCGCACAGTCCACGATCGTCAACTTCGGTGACTTTTGCGGGTCGGCATCGGCGATTTGCTTGAACCGAGAGAACTCCTGTGTGGCGTTCGACATGCTGATCGAAACCAGCACAATTCGGCCGCCCGCCGCGGGTTCGCCCGCGGCATCCAGCGGCTGAATCTTCGCCAACTCCCGCTCGGCCGCCTGGCGATGTTCTTTGGGCGGCTCGTTCCGTCCTCCGCCATACAACCCCCCGTCCTCGCCCAGGTAGCGATCCTCGGCGGACATTTCCGTGAGCGGTTTCAGCCCGGTCTTTTCACCCGCCGGCAGCGTGCGCGGGTCGCCGCCCCGACCGGGATTGCCACCCCCCTTTCGGCGGCGTTCTTCCTGGGCCCGCTTGAGGTAGGCCTCTTCCGCCTCCGTCAGTTTTCCGCCGTCTCGCTTTTTGCGCAAGAGCCCGCGGGCGCGGTCGAAGTCGATCTTTTCCGATGTTTGTTGTGTTTCCTTCGAAGCCTTGGGCTCCGGCTTTTGGGCCTCCGTTGGAACTGGTGGAATCAACAAGACGGACACCAGCAGCAGAAAACAACGCAGCTTTGTCATCGAACGTCCTCCCAAATTTTCAAGGAAGCCAAACCATTCCGATCATTTTGCCCCAAGGCCCGCGGCTTCGCAATGAAATCTCAGATCGGACATCCCTTTTGCGTTGCCGAGCGGCTGGGTAAACTAGGGTTTAGGTTCCAAACTCGCACGAGGATGTTCCATGACTCGAACATGTCTTTCGTTTTTGCTCTGCAGTCTGGCATGGGGCAACCTGCCGGCGGCGGAGAGTTCCGCCGCTCGTGCCGAGAAAGCCCCGGCCAAGGAGGCTCCCGCGTGTTTCGGAGCAAGCCGATTTCACGAGGCCTGGATCAAAGTCGCCGAGCGAACCTGCATCAAATGCCACGTGGCCGAGGGCGATGCGTCGGGCAGCGAGTTTCTGTTGAATGACATCTCCCGAGTGCCGGCAGCCGAGCGGGCCGGGGCGATGATCCAAAACTGTGCCGCCTTCACCAAGATGGCCCGCACCAAAGAGAAAGACGGCCGGGCTCGCATTTTGGTCAAAGCCACCGGCGGCTTGGACCACGGCGGCGGCGAAGTGGTGAAAGCCGACTCCACGGAGTTCCGCGTGCTCGAGGATTTCGTCCGCAGCCTGGAAGACAACTCCGCGAAGCCGGCGGCGGGTGCCTTGTTCGCCGACGACACGGAATCCTTCTTCGACGGCGTGGAGATGATTTCCGACCAGCGGCTCTTGCGGCGGGTGACGCTTTCGCTCGCGGCCCGGCTGCCCACCGAAGAAGAACAAAAGGCGATGGAAAATCAAGGACTCAAGGCGTTTCCCAAACTCCTCGATGCCATCATGCGGGAAGAGGCCTTTGAAGAACGCCTGATGGAAGGCTTTAACGACATCTTCCTCACGCTGGGCTACAACGGCTTGGGCGATGATGCTCTCTCCTACGACCACTTCGAGAAAACCCGGCATTGGTATCAGAAGCACAGCCTCGACCATCTCCCCGAAAAAGAACGCCAGCAGGCCCGCTACAAACTGGCCAGGGAATACCGCGATGCCCTCCGCCGGGAGCCCTTGGAACTCATCAGGTATATCGTCAAGAACGACCGGCCCTTCACGGAAATCCTCACCGCCGACTACACAATGATCTCTCCCTATACCGCGCGGGGCTACGGGCTTTACGACGATTTGAAAGATCAATTCCAAGACCCGGAGGCTCCGTTCGAATACATCCCCGCCAAGGTCAAAGCCCTCAAGAGCCGGAACGGCAAAGTGCAACCGACCGAGGATGGCAACTACCCGCACGCGGGATTGCTGACGATGTTTCAGTACCTCCGCCGGTATCCCACGACCGAAACCAACCGCAACCGCCTCAGGGCCCGGATGTATTACCAGCATTTCCTGGGCGTGGACATCATGAGCCTCGCCCCGCGCGTCGGCGACGCGGCCGCGATCGATGCCAAGTACGAAATCCCCACCATGCAGGCCGCCGAGTGCGTGGTCTGCCATAAAGTCATCGACCCCATCGCGGGTCTCTTTCAAGACTATTACAACGACCAGGGACACTACGGCCCGCGAAAGGACGGCTGGTTTACCGACATGTTCGGCCCCGGCCGTGAAGGGATTGATCTGCCCGAATCCGAACGCCGGCGGGCGCTACAATGGTTGGGCAAGAAAACGGTTTCCGATCCGCGGTTCGCGATTGCGATGACCGAACACGTGTATTACATCCTCATGGGCCGAAATGTTCTGCTGCCGCCGGAGGACATCGACGATCCGCACTTCGCGGCCAAACGGCGGGCGTACCGGGCACAGCGGGAAGTCATCGAGCGCGCGGCCGAACGGTTCGCGCGGGAGAATTTTAATTTGAAAGTCGTCTTTCAGGAGCTGACCGACTCGCCGTTTTACCGGGCCGACGGTTTGAAGATCGCCGCCAATGACCCGGAGCGTCTCGCGGAACTCGAAGACATCGGCGTCGTGCGGATGCTCAGCCCCGAGCAGATCGAGCGAAAGATCGTCGCGGTCTTCGGCAAGCCTTGGGGCCGATTGAACGACAGCTACGCCATCTTGTACGGAGGCATCGACTCGCAGGAAGTCACCGAACGTTTGACCGAACCCAGCGGAGCCATCGGGGCGCTTCAGCGGATCATGGCGAACGATGTCGCGTGCAAAAACGTCGCCGCCGACTTCGCCCTGCCGGCGAAGGACCGCCAATTGTTCCCCGGCATCGAACCGGGCGTGGTCCCCGGCGACCACAAACAGGCGGAGCAAAACATCCGGGCGGCGATCGTGCATCTGCACCGGCACATTTTGGGCCGGGAGGACAAACCCGACGGCCCCGACGTCGACCAGACCTACGGCTTGTTCGCGGGAATCGTGAAAGAAGCCCACGACCGCGGGAAGTTCGAGCAAACCGAAAGCTACTACTGCAAAAGCAGCCCGCAGGAAGGCCCGCGCGATCCCGATCCGCATTACACCATCCGGGCCTGGCGGGCGGTGGTGACTTATTTACTGCGTCAGCAAGATTTCCTCTACGAATAAAGGACCGCGCGATGCGGCGAGATTTTCTGAAGTGGTGTGCAGCCGCCGGGCTCGGTTTGGCCGTGCCCGGAAGTTTTCCGAAGATCGGCCGGGCCGAAGAGGATAAAGACCTGCCGGTTTACGAAGGCCCTTACTATATCGTCTGCAACGCGTCCGGCGGCTGGGATACGACCTACCTCATGGATCCCAAAGGCGTGGGCGGGATCAATCGGCTGTATCAAGAAGGCGACATCCTCACCGAAGGCGAGATCCGCTTCGCCCCCACCGCGAAGCATGTTTCCGAAGGCATGAGCAACGAGGATTTCTTCGCCAAGTACGCGAAGGAACTTCTGGTGCTCAATGGCCTCGATTATTCCGTCAACAACCACTCGCCGTGCAGCCGGTACATGGCCACGGGCAATCTCGACAGCCTCGCCTATCCCACGTTTGCCGCCTTGGTCGCGGCGTGCCGGGGCAAGAACTGCCCGCTGGCGTTTTTGACCTTCGGCAACTACTCGGCGACGGGGAATCTCGTGGCAATGGCCCGCGTGCCTTATATCCCTTCGCTCAAGCTTCTGGCGAACGCCGATGGAGTCCACGGGAATGCCCGAAGTCCCTATCACGATCCGTTTGTGACTGACCGCATCGAGCAGGCCCTCGCCGAGCAAAACGATCGCCGGGAACCCTTGCCGCTGTTGCCCCGCCGCGAGCGGGCGGAGAACATGCTCTATGCCGCCCAGTGGAACTCGCAAGCCCTCGCGCGGGTGACGCCTCATATCCCGAAAGACATCCCCAAGGATCCGCTTTCGCAGCAGGCGGAGATCGCCTTGGCCTCGTTCAAGGCGGGCGTGTGCGTGTCGGCGAATTTGACGATCGGCCAGTTCGACAGCCATCAAAAAAACGATGAGGATCAGATGAAACTCCTGCCCCGGTTCTTATCGAGCATCGACTATCTGCTCCGCCGGGCCGAGGATCTCAAAATTCGCGAGAAGCTGGTCTTGGTGCTCCAAAGCGAGATGGGCCGCACGCCGAACTACAACAAAGGCGACGGCAAGGACCACTGGTCGATCGGCTCGGTGATGTTTTTGGGGCCGGGCGTGAAGGGCAACCGCGTCATCGGCGGCACGGACGAAGGCCAGTTCACAATTCCCATCGATCCCAAAACGCTCACGCAAAATAAAGACCAGGGCATGCGCGTCCGCCCCGAGCACATCCACATCGCCCTCCGCCAACTGGCAGGCATCGAGAAGCATCCCCACAGTGAAAAGTTTCCGTTCAAGGTCAAAGACGAACAGAAACTCAAAGGCCTCTGGGGATAGCCACTTTGGGTGGCGAGACTCTGAGCGCAGCGAAGGGCGTGGCGATCGCAAAGACCACGCCCTTCGCTGCGCTCAGGGCGTGCCACCCAAGATCTTGAATCAGCGCTACGCCAGATTTCTCCCGGCGGGCGGCTTTTCTAAAAGCTCGGCAACGATGTGGCAAGTTTCGCCGTCGGTCAGCGTTTGCTCGCGGTTGTTGCGGCGGTAGGCGAGCTTTTCGTGATCGACGCCAAAGAGATGCAGCAGCGTCGCGTGGTAATCGGTGTGGCTGACCTTGTTCTCCACGGCGTGATGGCCGAAGTCGTCGGTCTCTCCGTGGACGTAGCCCCGCTTGAAGCCGCCACCCGCGACCCACATCGAAAACCCGTAGGTGTTGTGATCGCGGCCGATTTTCTGGCGGCCGGCGTCGTTTTGAATCACGGGCAGCCGCCCCATCTCGCCGCCCCAATGGACGACGGTGGAATCCAAAAGTCCCCGGCTCTTGAGATCCTTGACCAAAGCGGCCGAGGGCTGATCCACCTTCTTGCACGCCGCGGGCAACCGGCTGAGAATCGAACCGTGATGATCCCAGAACTGGTTCTGCGTAAAGACCTGCACGAACCGCACGCCCCGCTCGATCAGCCGCCGGGCGATCAGGCAGCGGGCACCGTAATCTTTCGTGGCGGGGTCGTCCATGCCGTAGAGTTTCTGCGTGGCTTTGGACTCTTTGGAAATATCGAGCGCCTCTTTCGCCGCGAGTTGCATCCGCGCGGCGAGTTCATAAGAGGCGATCCGCGCATCCAGATCATTCTGTCCCGGGCGATGCTCGCGATGGCGTTCGTTCAATTTCTGGAGGAAGTTGAGTGCCTCTGCTTGCGGTTCGCCTTGCAGGTGCGCAGGCGGATCGAGATTCATGATCCGCGGCTCTTGCGGCCGGACTACCGTGCCTTGATAAATCGAAGGCAGCCAGCCGTTGGACCAGTTTTCGACGCCCAACACCGGCAGTTGGCCGGGATCGATGAGCGCGACGTATGCGGGCAGGTTCTGGGTCTCGGCCCCCAATCCGTAGGTAAGCCAGCTTCCCAGAGCCGGCCGGCCCGCGAGAATCCGGCCGGTGTTCAAAGCCCGGATCGATTGCCCGTGGTTGTTGACGCTGGTGTAGGTCGAGCGGATCAACGTCATCTCGTCCGCGATGTCCGCGATGTAGGGGATCAGTTCCGACATCTCGATGCCCGACTCGCCTCGCGGCGAAAACTTCCAAGGCGACGCGAGGACCTTGGAACTCGCCTGGGCCGCGTTGTCATATTTGATCTGGCCGGGGAACGGCTGGCCGTCGTACTTCGCCATGCCGGGCTTCGGGTCGAACAGATCCAGATGGCTCGGCCCGCCCTGCATCCACAGCGAAATCATCGCCTTGGCCTCAGGCGCGTGATGCGGTTCCTTGGGCAAGGTGTCATAAACGACCGGTTCCAACGGCGGCTTCTTCGGGGCCGCGAGCAAACCGTCCCGATGCAGCATCCAAGTGAGAGCGACGCTGCCGAGACCCAGAGAACTGCTCGATAGAAAATGCCGGCGGCTGGAATTCATGTCCTGCATGATCGCGTTGACCTCTTACACTGCTTTTTTGACTTCGGAAAGAATCATAGGGCTTACGCCCTGCGCTCGCCTGGCGGAATCAATCCACATAAAGAAACTCATTCGAGCCGAAGAGCACCTGGCACAGACTCGCGAGGGCGAGTTTCGCGGGATCGGTTTTCTTGTCGGCCCGGTTTTTCAGTTTCCCGGTTTGCTCGGTGAGGAACTCGATCGCATCGGCTTGCTCCGTGGGATTGGGGTCCCGGCAATAGACGAGTTTCCAGGCGAGTTCGATCTGGGCGGCGGGAACATCGCCGGCTTCTTGGACGATGCGGTCGGCGAAATGGTTCGCCTCTTCGAGCGGGAAGGGGCCGTTCATCAGCATCAGCGATTGCGGGGCGACCGTCGAGGTGCTGCGGGCTTCGCAGTGGGGCTCCATCCGCGGGGCGTCGAAGGTGTCCAAAACCGCGAGCGGGCGGCTGCGGCGAACTTGCACGTAAATGCTGCGGCGGAACTCCTCGCCGTTCATATCAATCACCGCACCCGGGCGGCCGGCGTTGAGGTTTTCGATGCCGATGACCCATTGCCCGACCAGGTCTGCCATCACCGGCACCGGGGGCCCGAAGGGCTTGGAGTTGAGCTTCCCGCTGACCGCGAGGATGCTGTCCCGGAGGACCTCCGCTTCCACCCGCCGGAGTCGCGCGCCGCCGAACAGCCGGTTGTCGGGATCGAGTTCCTGATGTTTCTGGTCCGTGCGCAGCGCTTGCCGATAGGTGCGGGACGTGAGAATCAACCGCAGCAACTCCTTTTGACTCCAGCCGCGATCGACGAACTCCGTCGCGAGCCAATCCAGAAGCTCGGGGTGCGTGGGCCGATCGCCGAGCCGGCCGAAATCGCTGGGGGTATCGACGATGCCCCGCCCCAAGAGATGCCGCCACATGCGGTTGACCAGCACGCGCGACACCAGCGGATGCTCGCCCGAGGTCAGCCAGTGGGCATACGCCAGCCGCCGGCCCGTGGTTTTGCGGGCCGGGTCGTTCGCCGGCAGCGGATGGTCCTGGGCGTAAGGCGCGAGGATCGTGAGGGCCGCGGGCGCGAGTTGTTGCTTCGGCTGTTCGTGGTCGCCCCGGTGGAACAAAAACGTCGCCGGCACCTGCCCCGGTGTTTCCGTGAGCGCCCGCACGAACTCGGACTGTGGTTTCTGATCGCGGACGGCTTTCGCCTTCGCCGCGAGGTCCTTGAGTTCATCGGCGGCTTTCTTGTCGTAAAGATACAACGAGCCCGCCGAGACATTCACGTTCGGATATTTCCGCAAGAGGGCCGATTGCTCTTTCGTGCGTTTCTTTTCGGGAATCTTTCTCGCTTCGACGATCGCTTCGCGGTCGGCGTCGGGGACTTTCTTCAGCTCCCGCTCGAACACGGCTTCGATCAGTTCGTCTTGGCGTTTCCGGCGCTCTTCGTCGATCTGTTTCGCCTCGGCTTCCAACTCGGTGGATCGTTTGCGGTCGGCGTCGGTCGTCAGCGAGATCAACCGATTGGGCGGCGTGCGCCACTGTTTCCAATTCCAGGCCGGCTCGAACACCGCCCGCAACTCGTAATAGTCGGCTTGCGAGATGGGATCGTAACGATGCTCGTGGCATTGGGCACATTTGACCGTCAGCCCCAACAGCGTCCCCGTGACGATCTCCAACGTGTCGGCGATCACCTGGTTCTGAGCGAGGGCTTTGTCAATGCCCGCAGAGGCCGTGCCGTCGGGAGCCATCCGCAAAAACCCCGTCGCGGTCAGCTTTTCGATCTCATCGGGCGTCAAATTCTTCGAGGGCAGTTCCACCAACTCATCGCCGGCGAGCTGCTCGATGATGAACTCGTTAAACGGCTTGTCTTCGTTGAACGAGCGGATCACATAATCGCGGTACTTCCAGGCCCATTGGCGTTCGGCGTCATCATTGGTCGCGCCTTCCGAATCCGCGTAGCCCGCGACGTCCAGCCAATGCCTGGCCCATCGCTCGCCAAACCGCGGGGAGGCGAGCATCCGGTCGATCAGATTTTCCCAAGCCAACGGCGATGGGTCATTGAGGAACTCCTCGACCGCAGCGGGTTCGGGCGGCAGGCCCCACAGATCAAAACACAGCCGGCGGATCAACGTCCGCCGGTCCGCGGCCGGCGAAAATCTCAAGTCGTGCGATTCGAGCTTGCTCAAGATGAAGGCGTCGATCGGATTGGCGGGCTCTTCGGGATGTTTCACTTTCGGCACCGGCGGGCGGCGGATCGGTTGGAACGCCCAAAACTGGCGGTCGGCGGGAGTGATCAACATTCCGCGGCCGATGTCCTCCGGTTCCGGGGCCAGCGTGGCGGCTCCTTCATCGATCCAGCGGGCGATGCGGTCGATCTCTGTTTTGGAAAGCGGTTTGCCCGCATCGGCCGGCGGCATCTCGCCCGCGCGGAGCCGCTCGATCAGATAACTCTCGGCCGCGTTTTTGGGAACAATCGCCGGGCTCGAATCCCCGCCCTTGAGCATCAGCCGCTTGAGCCGGAGATCCAAACCGCCCTTCAGTTCCTCTTCCTCGCCGTGGCAATGCAGGCAATGCGTTTTGAGTAGCGGCTGCACGTCTTTTTCGAACGTCAGCGGAGCCTCTGGAGCTTCCGCCCGCACCGAAGCCACCAGACACAACCCCGAAACCAGGCTGAATGCAAAAACTCTGAGCATCATTTCCTCGATCATGCGAATCCAAATAACATCCATCATTATAGATGTTTTGCTGGATTCGCGAAACGCTCCCGCCGAAAGTCCTCAATCGTCCGCGAGGTGGTTTTCGCTGGTGTCGGTTGTGGGGGACAGGTTGTGGCGGGACATCAAATCGTGCCATTCATCGGCCGGCAACTCTTTGGCATCATCGACGAGCATGTTGGGAATGCCGTCCATGATCGAGTATTGCAATCGGCATTCGGGATCGATGCAGATGAGCGAATCGCCGTCGTGCACCAGCGGCGATAAGGAATTGGGGCAGCGCAAGATGTCTTTGAGGTTGTCGTAATCGAAGGCGGGCATGGCGGGAGTTCCTGGAATTAAAAGCCGCGGGCTTCGCGGATGTCGCCGAAGTCACGAATATGATAACCGATGCCGACGTAATCCAGCACCCGGCACAACGCACGCACGGCGACGCCCATCCCGTCGGGACCGCTGAAGCCCCCGAACTGCCCGCCCCCTTTGAGGTGCGGCTCGACTTCCAGAAAGAAGCCCGGCACGCCCATCTTCTGCATCTTTTCGGTGAGGGCCGGCAGGTGGAGTTTCAAGTCCCGGAGGACGTGTTCGTGCCCGGCGTCGCCGATGTTCGCGGGCACGAAGTTCTTCAGCTTGTCTTCATCGATGACGGCGGAATCGCGGTCGCCGGTCCAGGTGATGCCCGGCTGGCGGGCGTAATCTTTGATATGCATCCAACCCAGGCCGGGGCGCATCGTGGTGTATTCCTGGTAGCAGATCAGCGGGTTTTTGTTCTGGGCCGCGACGTTGCCGCCGTCGAAGATCAGCACCATGTTGTCCCGGCCGACTTGCTTGTGAAGTTCCGCGAGCAACGGCCCCGTTTCTCCCACGAGATTGGGTTCGATCTCCAGGCCATAAACCAAACCTTCTTTTGCGCAGAGATCGACGATCTTTCCGAGTTGATCGACCGCCTGCGGGATGTGTTTTTCCGGAGCCGTGCCTTGGGGATGATAAAACGAAAACCCGCGGATCAATTTGGTGTCCAAAGCCAATGCAGCGCGGATGGTCGCGGCGACTTCGGTTTCCAGGTATTTGTCGAAGGGCACGAACTTGTTGTGCGAGCCGTCGTCCTGATCGAGCAGCTTCACCTTGCCCACCCGCGAGCCGATGCTGGTGACGTGCATGCCGTACTCGGCGTGGAGGGTTTTCAGGGCGGCATATTCATGATCGCTCAACTCGACGACGTGCTTGACCTGCCCGCTGCCGGTGACATCGACGAACCGCGGGCTGTAATAGCTCAATCCAATCGCGGCGAGCGCGGCGAGTTGCTCGATCGCCGTCTTGTGGTTGGCCGCTTCATCGGCGAATGCGCTGATGATGACCCGTGCGGAATTGTCTGTGGCCATTGGCTGTTTCCCCGGCTTTAATGTTCTCAAAGATGAATCCTCCAAGACGCAGTCCCATTCTTGAATCCCCGCCCGCGGCTTGCAAGCCACCGGGCCGAGAAAGCCCTTTTGAGGCCGGTGGGAATCTCGGATGGGCCGATTTTTTGGCGTGTGCGGGTCGATTTTCCGGATTGGTCTTGCTAGTCTAAAAGTTTGTCGAACGGGCGGTCCGTGCGAGGTCCGTCCTGTTGGTATCCCGCCGTTTTCGGAATCCAATCCGAAAACTCGCACTCAAATCCTTTCGAGGTGTGTTGATGAGAAAGATGTTATCGTGCCTGGCCCTCTTCGGTGCCGGCGTCGTTTTGGCCGTCCCCGCCGGTGAAGCCTTGGCGGCGGACACCGGGGGCTTTTCCGGGCAATTCGTGCTGGACGGGGCGATTCCCGATATCAAGCCGCCCACGATCACCAAAGATGCCGCGGTCTGTGCCGCGAAAAAGCTGCCCGAGAACACGTTGATCGTCGATCCCAAAACCAAGGGCATCGCGAACGTCGTGGTGTATTTGAAAAAAGCCCCCGAGAACATCCCCGCGAAGGTCAAAGACTCCAAGGAAAAACAGGTCGTCTTCGACCAGAAGAACTGCCGGTTCGAGCCGCACATCCTCGTCGTCCGCACGGATCAGGAAGTGCTGGTGAAATCGGACGATCCGATCAACCACAACACGCACACGCACCCGTTCATCAACGAAGAGTTGAACTTCATCGTCAAGCCCAAGGACCGGGAAGGCTTTCCGATAAAATACGGCGAGCGCGAGCTCCTGCCGATGCCCGTGAACTGCGATTTGCATCCCCACATGAAGGCCTACTGGGTGGTGGTCGATCATCCTTACGTGGCGGTGACGGATTCCGAAGGCAAGTTCAAAATCGACAACCTGCCCGAGGGCGAATATACGTTCACCGTCTGGCACGAGCGGGTGGGCTACATCGACCGCGCGATGAAGGTCGACATCTTCGCCGGCGAAACCGAGAAGCTCGATCCGATCAAAGTCCCCGTTTCCAAATTCAAGCTCGACTGATCCGATGCGCCACCGCCTGGGAATGGGACTTCAGTTTCTGGTGCTGATCTTTCTGCCGATGCTCATCATCTGGCAGTTGGAGTTCGGGTTCCCGCTGATTTACATGCCGAGCCTTTTGCTGTTGGGGATTATCCTCTTCACCATCGGCGCCCGCCTGCGGGAATCCTGAGGCTCCCCGCCTTCGCACAGAGCCGCTTTCCCAACGGGAGGCGGCTTTTTGTTTTCTTTCCAAACCATGAATAGAACAGAATGGATTTTGAAACATGTGGCCGGATTCGGATGACCAGACCACGCATTTGTTTTTGGTTCGCCACGGAGCGACGGAAGCCAACGAACGGAGGCCTTATGTGCTCCAGGGGCATGGCATCAATTTCCCGCTGAGCGAAAACGGCCGCGCCCAGGCCCGGGCGGTGGCGAAGTTCCTGGCGAAGATTTCGATCCACGCTGTCTATTCGAGCACGCTGCTCCGCGCCCGCGAAACCGCCGGCGAGATCGCCCGGCTGCTTTATCTCGAGCCGCGATCTTTGGAAGGCATTCACGAAGTCAACGTCGGCGAGTGGGAAGGCAAGTCGTGGAGCATGATTATGGAAGAGAACGAAACCGCGTACCGGGCCTTCATGGAAGACCCCGGCGACACGCCTTACCTGGGGGGCGAATCTTACCGCGATGTGCTCGGCCGCGCGAAGCCGGCTCTCGAAGGGCTGCTCGAAAAGCACCGCGGCGAATCGATCGTGGCCGTGGCTCATAACGTCGTCAACCGGGCTTATCTCGCCGATGTTTTGGGCCTCGATCTCAAGCGGGCCAAGGACATCCACCAGGCGAACTGCTGCATCAACATCATCCGCCACAAGGATGGAAAGTCCGAGCTTCTTACGCTCAACTCGCATTTTCATCTGTTTGCCGCGGAGTGACGGCCGCCGCGAATAAGAGTTTGATCCAGCGTTCCAAAGCCTCGCGCTGGTGGGGGCGGAGTTTGATGCGGGGGCGGATTTTTTGCAGATGGGCCAACGCCGACTCCCCGTCCGTCGCGACGCCTCGGTGCACCAAGACGAGCGCTGCAATCATCGCGGCCCGGCCGTGGCCCTCGGCACAGTGGATGTATATGGACTCCGTCGAGTTGCCCAGTTCCTCGATGAGAATGAGCACCTCCTCATCGCTGTGGGGAATGTAGGCGTCCAGGATGGGAAAGCTCACATAACGCCGGCCCGTGCGGACGGCGATCGGTTCGATGAACTCCGCCGTCAAGTCCACGATCAGTCCCGCGTCCGGCGGAAGTTCGTGGCCGTAAGCCCGGCGGCCGATGTAGAGCTTCGGGGCCGCCTCGTTCCAGCAGTCCTCCCGCACCACAAACCGCAACAGCCGCCAGCCCAGCCAGTTCGCCCCGCAGTAAGGCATCAAGATCAGCCGGGAATGAAGCCGCCGCGTGCCCAGGGGCGTTTTGCCGAACACGCCCGGCCCCAGCCACAAATAGGCGATCCCCGCCGCCCACAACGAAACCGCGGGCCACAACAGCCCCCACCACCAACCGCCCCGCCGCACCGCATGGATCGCCAAGAGCAGCCCCATCACAAAGAACGCGACGCCAAAAATCCGGGCCTTGAACCATTTCATGCGTCGGCCGCGATGTCAAAGCGCGAGGTGGGGAGCATGTCATCCACTCCGTTGTAAATGAGGATGGAGGATAGAGGATGGAGTTTGGCAAAGGATGGTTCGAGAAATAAGTGTCCTCTATTCTTTGAGCGGCTGGGCGCTAGCCGCCGGCTTTTCACGTTGCACCAACCGGTGGCTAGCGCCATTCCGCTCAGTTATTTCTCGAATCATCCAAAGGCAATCAAAAAATTGAAAGGGCAATCGTAACTTCTAACTGCCCTCCTCCATCGTCACTTCAGATCGCTCGCCGGTGCCGAGCGATGCATCGCACGCGGCTTTGAATTGCGAGTAGATCCCGAACGCCTCTCTCAAAAACCCGTCCAGCTCCGCGGGGCGGACGCGTTTGTCGTGCCGATACACGATCAGTTTCGATCGGTCCCCGGCAACGTGCAATCCGTCCAGCGATTCCAGATGTTCGAGCACGTCGGCCGTAAATGCATCGCGAATCGCCGGCTCGTCTTCGCCGCGGAGCAGATACTTCTTGGAGAACTTGGGGGACTCGGGAAAGTTGATGTCCTGGTAGCCGAACAGTTTCGCCAGGCGATGGCCCAGGTGCTCGGGGCGAAGCTCGAACTTGGGCAACGCGAGCCGGTCACATTCGAAGTGCACCACGGTCTGCCGGTGCGTGGAGGAAGAATCCCCGCCGCCGACGGTGTAGGTGTAATCGAAAACCGACACATCGACGCTCTGGGTCCGGCCGCGAATCAGGTTCTTGAGCTTCTGCCCATGCCCCTCCTTCAAAAGCGAAAAATCCCCGAGCGTCCCGGCATATTCGCCGTCCTTGTCCTTGAGCGAAGAGTCGCCCTTGGGAAAAAACTCCATGCCCCACACCTCGGCGACGGCTGCGAACTCCCGCGTGCGTTTTTGCTCGTAACGCCGCGCAAAAAACCAAGCCACCCCGGCGAAGGCGACGATCAACAGGCCGAATGTGACGGCGGTGTCCATGGTCCTATGTTCCTACACAACGATCTTGAGCACGGGCGAAACCGGCATCGCGCTCAACCCAACGGAGCGCGCAGCGACCGCTCGTATTAAACTCGCGAACAAGAGTGGCGCTCCAAAACATTGAACCACGGATAATGTGGCGTGGCAACTTGTTTTGAGGGATATTTGCCGGGCTTGAGTTATTTGTAATTCTGCACGATTGCCGGCCCGCGAGCGGATGCCAATGAACGAAGCCCTGGGAAATTATGGATTTCCCCAGGGCTCAATCGCGGACGGATTGAATTCTTCGAGGCTTTAAGTCGGAACCGTCAGACGATGGGTTCGGCGGGCGCTTCCTGGCGGAATTGGGCTTTGCGTTTTTCCCAAATGGTCATGTCGGCCATGTTCGGCGTGACGACTTTCGCGGCGTACAATCCGATCTGGAAAAACCCGTATCCCAGGTCGGAGCAATGCTGCACGTTGCAGTGCAAGAAGCTAAAGCCGTGCTTTCCGGGGATCGCCACGACCAGCTCGCCGCCGGCAATGGGGGCCGTGTGAACCAGCGACAATCCCCGGATGCTGAGATCTCGGCTGATCGCCGGGACTGCTTGGGAATAGTCGAAGCCTTTGCCTTTTTTGGAAACGAGCCAGATGACTTCGCAGAATTCGCTGCGCTGGACTTTTCGGTCCTGATAGCGCAGCCCGTCCATACATTGGTCATTCAGCCGGCTCGACAGGGCCCGGTAGACATCCGACCGTTCGGTGAAAAAGTCAAAATTCAACATTGCCGATATCCCGTGTCAGGCAAGTCGCGCGGAAATGGTTCGTCCCAAGTTTACCTCAGGTTTTATGGGACGAGGACATTTCCCGGGACCGGTCGCGGATTTTGAAGTCCGATGAAAAGGGTTCTCCGGATTCCGCCGGTTCTGACAAAAACCCGGAAAACCCCGGCCCTGTGAAAAATCGCGACATTCCCGGCACGAACTTTCTATAATGGAAATGGAAGAAAGACGAATGATTCCCCATTGAGGAGACGCTCATGGATTTCCCTCTCCGAACTCGCCGTTGGCTGTTCCTGGCAATCTTGGGCTGCCTGGCCGGATTCGCGCAAGCGGCTCTGGCCCAGGAGCGTTTTGTGCTCCAGGTGCCCGGACGGAACGACCTCACGTCCACTGCCGTTCAAAGCCCGGAGCAGTTGACGATCACCGATCGGCAGAACCAGACGTTCGTGTATCAAAGGCAGCGGCTGTTCGATTCGCCGGATGGACGGTATCTGGGCTATTTTTCGCCGGCCGCCGGTCAGGCGTTGCGTTGGCCGGTGAAGGATGCCGGCTCGATGCAGATCGGCACCGCGAACGGCCAGAACTGGCGGGCGAGCCAGCAGCAGATTCAGGCCATGCAAGCGGCACCGCCGATGCCCAACACGGTCACCGCCCGGCGACCGGCCGCCGTTTCGCCGCGCGGAAATGAAACGCCCGCGCCGCGCGCCCATTGCCGGCGGGCAACGTTCCGCGGGACCGATGGAAGTCGCCTACACGCCCGCGGGAAACCAAAGGCTCGACGTCGGCTTCATCGATCAGAAAGGCCGGCTGCAGGCGTATCACGGTTGGCGGGATCAATGGCAGCCCTATCCTGTTGCCAATCAGGGCGTGGCCAATCAATCGGGGTTGATTCCCGGCGCGCCGCTGTCGCTCGTTTCCCGCCGCGGCGAACAAGCCCCGCTGGCCTACACCGTCAACTCCGGCGGGAAGTTGGTGGAGATCTCGAACGGACATCAAATCCGGCCGGTCGCGGACGATTTGCAATTCGCCCCCGCCTCGCATGTCCGCACCCGCTCGGACGATGGCGGAGCGGAAGGCTTCGCAGTGGACAAACAGGGGCGTTTGTGGAATCTCGACTTGTCGGGCGGCCGGCATCAATTGATCGACGGGCAAGCCGGCCGCTTCACTTCCGGCGCCCCGATTTCCGTCGTGTCGCATTCGACCCGCTTAGGTTCCGGGGAGAATCTGTACCTTGTGGACCGGCAGGGGCAGCTGCTGAATTACCAGAGCACCCGAGGCCGATGGAACGGCCCGGAAGCCGTGGCCGCGGGCTTTCCGCCCGATGCCCCCATCTCGGCGACGGTGCAAACGGCGGCGGGAACATCCCAGGTGTGGTTGGCCGGCGTCGACGCCCGCGGGCAGGTGCAAACTTTGGAGCAAGCCCAAGGACGTTGGCAGGCAATCCCGGTGCGGGGAGCCACGCTGCCGCCGGGAAGCCCGGTCGCGTTTTCCCAATCGGGAGCCAACCTGTCGCTGGTCGGGTTCGGCCAGGGCGGAGCCTGGAACGCCTGGACCAACACGGCGGGCGGATGGAATCAGACCACGCTCACCCAGGGCTTTTTCACCGGGGCCCCCGTCGCGGCCGATCCGTTTTCGCAAACGGCCTTCGGCGTCGATGCCACCGGGCGATTGATCGCCGACGGCTATTGGAACGGCGATTGGCATCCGTATTTGCTCCAGCCCGGCGTCGGTTATGCCTCGCCTTTGGTGCAAAGGCAGGTGGCTCTCAACACCGCATTGACCCCGGCCACGATTTATTTCGACAATCCCAGCCAGGATGAACTTGTCGTGCAGATGGTTTATCCGTTCGCCCCGGTGCCTCCGCAGCAGTTCAACATCCCCGCCGGCGGCAGCGTGCCGCGCCAGATCAGTCGCAGCGGCGGCGGAACATTGAACGAAGTCCATCTCGTGCCCGGGCCGGCGGGCAGTTGGGTTCCGCAAGTCTTGAGCCTTCCCATCCCGCCGCAGCCCGGCCCCACGCTGGTCGTGTGGGCCAAGCGCGTGACCTATAAATACATTGACCCCAAGCACATCAGCGTGCTGCCCGATTTTGACTTGAAGAACAACGTGAGCCTGGGCGTGTTCAGCCTTCCGCCCGGCCTTTACCTGCGGTCGGGGGAGCACTTCAACGTGTTTGCGGAAGCGGCCTCGCGGTGGAACCGTGGCGCGGCCCAATTCTTCGGTCCGCCAATTCCCGACCCCGACGTGGCCGTCCCCCTGTACCACGACAACCGCGGTGTCCCCTCGCAGACGTATCCGCAAAGTCGTCCATCGTCGCCGCTCCCCCAACAACGCGAAAACATTCCGGCTTTGCCCGCGCCGCGGCCGCAAACGGAATCGGCCCCAGAAAAACAAGGCAAAACAGAAGACCCCAAAAGCGGCCCGATCCTGCCCCCATTGCCCCGCTGAGGTTTTTTTCATCCGTGGCTTCGTAAAGCTTTTGACTTCGGGATTCCGTGGCGATGGGACTTCGGAACAAATCGGTGATTGTGACGGGCGGAGCCGTGCGGTTGGGGCGGGCGCTGGCGTTGGCTCTCGCCGGCGCGGGGGCGAAGATCGTCCTGCATTACAACGCCTCCGAAAAAGCCGCCCGCGAAACCGCGAACGAAATCGAACACCTCGGCGGCGAGGTGCGGTTGATCCGCGCGGATTTTGAAGAACCGGAGAAAGCCGCCCGGCAGGTGATGGAAATCGCCGCGGCCGCGTTCGGCGGCGCGGACCTGCTCATCAACAGCGCGGCCATTTTCGAGCCGGCGACACTCGCCGAAACCACCGGCGAAATCTGGGACCGCCATTTCGCGATCAACCTCAAAGCCCCGTGTTTTCTCGCCAAAGAGTTTGCCTTCCAGTTTGCAAAACGTGAAGATTCGCCGCGGGCAACGGCCCAGATCTTGAACATCCTCGATTGGCGCACGACCCACCCGGCGGCGGGGACCAGCCATCTCGCTTACACCATCGCCAAAAGCGGCCTCGCGGCGCTGACGAAAGCGCTGGCCGCCGAGTTGGGACCGTCGAACATCCGCGTCAACGCCATCGCCCCCGGCGCGATTTTGCCGCCGCCCGGCCAAGGCGGCGACTATTTGAACTCGCTCGCCCAGAACAATCCACTGCACCGCGTGGGATCGCCGGAGGACATCGTGCAGGCCGCGCTGTATTTGCTCCAGGCCGAGTTCGTCACCGGAGAAATTCTGCACGTCAACGGTGGCGAGCATCTCTCGGCTTGATTAAAACAGGATGTTTTGATGTCCCTTTCCCGCCGAGAAGCCGCCCCATGACCGACCGCATCCTCATCAAGGATCTCTTGCTGCGAACCATCATCGGCATCAACGAGGACGAGCGCACCGAACGGCAGGATGTGCTCGTGAACCTTGTCGTGGACACCGACACGCGAGCCGCGGGCCGATCGGACGAAATCGCCGACGCCGTCAACTACCGCACGCTGACCAAGCAGATCATCCAGCTTGTGGAGACGTCGCGGTTCCTGTTGGTGGAGCGGCTGGCCGAGGAGATCGCCCGCGTCTGCCTCGCCGATGCCCGCATCGAGCGGGTGAAAGTCACCGTGGAAAAGCCCCAGGCCCTGCGGTTCGCGCGGTCCGTGGGCGTCGAGATCGAGCGGAGCCAGGACGATGCGTGACTGGTTTTCGCCCAACCGGGCGCTGATTTCGCTGGGATCGAACATCGATCCCGTTTCTAACCTGCAGGCGGCCGTTCGCGAGCTTCAAAGCGGCGGCAACGTCAAACAAGCCTCGCGGGTCTGGGAATCGCCGCCGGCCGGGTTTCTCGATCAGCCCAACTTCCTGAACGCCGCCGTGCTTTTGGAGACGCCGTTTTCCGCGGCCGAACTCAAGCACAACGTCCTCCGCCGAGTCGAACTCCACCTGCACCGCGTGCGCGATCCGGAGAACATCAATGGCCCGCGGACGATCGATGTGGATCTCTCGATTTTCATCACGCCGCTGAAATCCGAGGCGTTCGATGCGGACATGCTCACGCGGGCGTTCGTCGCGGTTCCGCTCGCGGAGTTGTTTCCGGAGTTTGTTCACCCAAAAACCGGGCAGACGCTCGCCGAGATTGCCGCGGGCTTCGATCTCGCGCAATCGGGCCTGACGGTCCGCGAAGACTGCAACCTCGCCGCCCTCATTCAGCCCCAGCTTTGAAAAACCCGGCGCGACAAGTCATCATGGATTAGGATCACGTGATGAATTGTTGTTCCATTCATTAGCCGCAGGGGGCACCGCCCGCAGGGTGGTCCGCCCCGGTTCTTTGAAACCTAAACGCAGAATGACCCGCGGGAGTCGCCATGATGAGGCAGATAGATCGTCTAACATTTCGGTGCACTTTCACCGTCGGCTTGCTCCTCCTGTTCGGAATGCCGACGACGGCGGATGAGGCCGTGGATTTCAACCGCGACATTCGGCCGATTTTTTCCGAGCACTGTTTTCAATGCCACGGCCCCGACAAGAACACCCGCGAAGCGGAACTCCGGCTCGATCGGAAAGACGACCTGTATGCCGACCGCGGCGGGTATCGCTTGATCGAACCCGGCCAGCCGGCGAAGAGCGAACTCGTCTCGCGCGTTTTCTCTACCGATCCCGACATGCAAATGCCGCCGCCGAAGTCGGGAGGCAAACTCTCGGAGTCACAGAAAGATCTCATCAAGAAATGGATCGCCCAGGGAGCCGAGTGGAAAGGCCATTGGGCGTACATTCCCCCGGTCCGCCCGGAGGTTCCCAAACTCGCGGGCCAACAACCGGCCCATCCGATCGATGCGTTTATCCGCGCCCAACTGGCGGCGAGAAAACTTTCGCCGTCTCCGCGGGCGGACAAGGTGACTTTGATCCGCCGGCTGTATTTCGATCTGTTGGGACTCCCGCCCACGCCGGCGGAGGTCGAAGAGTTCTTGAGCGACAAACGCCCCGATGCTTATGACCGCCTGGTGGATCGTTTATTGGGTTCCACCGACTTTGGCAGCCAGGATCGGGGTTCCATGCATTACGGCGAGCGGATGGCGGTGTATTGGCTCGATCTGGTTCGCTATGCCGACACCAACGGCATCCACGGCGACAACCACCGCGATGTGTCCCTGTACCGGGATTATGTGATCCAGGCGTTTGCCGGCAACAAACCTTTCGACGAATTTACCAAAGAGCAGTTGGCGGGCGATTTGCTGGATGAGCCGACTCGCGAGACGCGGATTGCCTCCGGTTACAACCGGCTGCTCATGACGACCCGCGAAGGCGGGGCGCAGGCGAAGGAATACCTGGCGAAGTATGCCGCGGACCGCGTGCGGAATGTCTCCACGGTTTGGATGGGCGCGACGCTCGGCTGCGCGGAATGCCATGATCACAAGTTCGATCCGTACCTCACCAAAGACTTTTATAGCTTCGAGGCGTTCTTTGCGGACATCCAAGAGACGGCCGTCGGCCAGCAGCCGCCCACGCCGTTCGCTTCCGCCCCACAAGCTGCCGAGCAAAAACGACTCGCCGCCGAGATCGCCGATCTGAAAAAAGAACTCGAACAAAAAACGCCGCAAGTGGCCGTGGCTCAAAAAGCCAAGCCCGTGAAACCGGAAGACGTCATCAAGGCTTACACGCCCCGGCTCAATCCGCTTCGCCAGAAAGTTGCGAAAGCCGAAGCCGCGCTGAAAACCTTGAACGAGGCGATTCCCACCACGCTGGTTTCCATGTCCGGAAGCCCGCGCACGATGCGGGTGCTGCCGCGGGGCAATTGGCTGGACGACTCTGGCAAAGTTGTGACGCCCGCGGTGCCGGAGTTCCTTCCGCCACTCGAAACCAAACAGCAACGGGCCACGCGGAAAGATCTTGCGGAATGGCTGGTTCGGCCGGAAAACCCGCTTACCGCGCGGGTCTTCGCGAATCGGCTCTGGAAATTGTTCCACGGCAAAGGCCTGGTGGCGACGCTCGACGACTTCGGCTCCCAGGGGCAATGGCCGACGCATCCGCGGCTCTTGGATTGGCTCGCGGTCGAGTTCAGGGACAGCGGTTGGAACGTCAAACACCTCGTGCGGCTGATGGTGACTTCCGAAACCTACCGGCAAATGTCCGAGGTCTCCGCGGAGCTTCGGCAGGCCGATCCGTACAACAAATGGCTGGCCCGGCAATCGCGGTTCCGGCTGGATGCGGAGATGATCCGCGACAACGCCCTCGCGGTCAGCGGGCTGTTGGTGGAGACCGTGGGCGGTCCCAGCGTGAAGCCTTACCAGCCCGCAGGCTATTGGAAGCACCTCAACTTTCCCAAGCGGACCTGGCAGCACGATGCGGGCGAGAGCCAATATCGCCGGGGCCTTTACACCTATTGGTGCCGGACGTTTTTGCACCCGAGCCTGTTGGCCTTCGACGCCCCCACGCGGGAGGAATGCACGGTCGAGCGGCCGCGCTCCAACACGCCGCTCCAGGCCTTGGTGCTACTAAACGATCCCACCTATGTCGAAGCCGCGCGTGCGCTCGCCGAGCGAATCCTGCGGGAAGGCGGCGACACGGAAACGTCCCGGTTGGAGTTCGCCTATCGGCTCGTGCTCTCCCGCAAGCCCAGGGATGCCGAGCGCGATGTGTTAATCACGTTACTCCACAAACACGAAGCCCAATACAAATCCGAAGCCGACGCCGCGAAGAAACTCCAAACCGTCGGCTTAAAACCGATGAGCGCAGCCGGCGATCCCGCGGAGCTTTCCGCCTGGACTTCCGTCGCGCGCGTGCTGCTCAACCTGCACGAAACGATGATGCGCTCGTGAGGGTCGGCCGAAACAAATTGAACGAAACGAAACAATGGGTTGGCCGATGTCCTTATTTGTCTCCCTGCGACTCCAATGGCTGATGATCGGATTGGCGATCGTGCTTGGCGCGAATGGCCGGCCGGTTTGGGGCCGGGATCCGCTGGTGGAAGTCGTCTACACCGGCAAAGACGGAAAACCCCAAACTCGCGAGGGGCGGGTGCTCGTGGAAGCCGCCGACGGCGGCGTCTTGCTCGAAGACCGGGCCGGACAGCTTTGGACGATCACCGCCGAACAGCGCCCGGCGGTGAAGACGACCAACGCCGAATACCGCGCCGACTCCGCGGACGAATTGGGCCGGCAGTTATTGGCCGAGTTCGGCCAGGGGTTCGAAATTGTGCGGACCGATCATTACGTCATCTGCACCAACGCCGGCAAGCCCTACGCCGAGTGGTGCGGGAATTTGTTCGAGCGGCTGCTCTCGGGGTTTCTCACGCATTGGCGCGGAAAGCCGCTGTCGCTCGAAGAGCCCCAGGCCCCGCTGCCGGCGGTCGTGTTTGCCTCGGCCGACGAGTTTGCGAAGTTCGCCGCGAAGGATGCCAGCCCCGCGACTGCCAAATCGAAGGGCTATTATTCGGTGCGGACGAACCGCATCGTGCTTTACGATCTGACGGCCGGCCCCAATTCCGCCCCGGCCCAAACGCCGTTGGACGTCGCCCGCAAGGTGGCCGCCTCGCCGTTCAACGTGGCGACCGTCGTGCACGAGGCGACGCATCAGATCGCCTTCAACTGCGGCCTGCACACCCGCTATGCCGACAATCCGGTGTGGCTCACCGAAGGCATGGCGATGTATTTCGAGACGCCCGACCTCAAAAACCGCACCGGTTGGCGGACGATCGGCCAGGTCAACCGCCTGCGGCTGGGTCAATTCAAAAAGACCCTCGCCCGCCGCAAATCGCCGGAGTCCCTGGCGACCTTGATCTCCAGCGACACGCGCCTCACAAACGCCGAGACCGCCGGCGACGCCTACGCGGAGGCCTGGGCCCTCACGTACTTTCTGATCCACAAACACCGGCGGCAATACGAGAACTACCTCGATGCTCTCTCCCAAAAAAAACCGCTCGTGTGGAACAACCCCAAAGAACGCCTCGCGGAATTCCAGGCCGCCTTCGGAGACGACTTGAAACAGTTGGATCAAGAGTTCCTCCGCTACATCGCCCGCCTTCGCTGAGCTCGGAATGTGAATTTTCAGAATTATTTAATGCACAAGCATTGCAAAAACAAACCGAATAACGATAATCAAATCCGTTGGCCTGAATTCTTATTCCATTTCGAGTCCGTGATGAGCCGGTTGTTTCGCCAGTTGGCCTCCTATGCGACGGTTGTCGGCTATTTGTTAGTCGTCACCTGGGGACCGGCGTGGCACGATCATCACCACGGGCCTTGTCCTGCGCAGGCGGTCGAGCATCAACACGCCGCCGCGCCGCATGGTCCCCATCATCACCATTGCCACAGCGGTGAGACTCATCCGGAATCCAGCGCGGAAGGCTCGCATCCCCATCCGCCTTGCCCGGCGCCTGGGCACGATGACGACTGCCCCGTCTGCCAGACGTTGGCCCATCCGCCTTTGGAGACGCCCGCGATCGAGCTCGCGGAAGGAACCGAGCCGGTGCGGGAACCGGTCCTGCTTTCTTGCCCGGTGACGGCGAATTTTCTCCCGGCCGTCTACGACTCCCGCGGCCCGCCTTCGGCTTAAAGGCGTCGAGCCGCAATCCTCGTAGCGGCGGCATCGTGCCGCCGATTTGCTCGGCACCGCTACGGTTGATGCAGCGAACGACTCCGCGCGCCGGTTTTCAAAAGAAACTCGCGGCTGCGCGCCTTGCGATCTGCATTTTTCGATTTTGAGTCCTCCATTGCGCCGCTGCTTTATTCCCGGCGCTTCGAATATTGGGAGAAACATCATGTCTCATCCACGCGCCCGCCGCGGGTTTACTTTGATTGAACTGTTGGTGGTGATTGCGATCATCGCCATTTTAATCGCCCTCTTGTTGCCCGCCGTCCAGCAGGCCCGGGAAGCGGCCCGGCGGGCGAACTGCAAGAATAACTTGAAGCAGATCGGCCTGGCCCTCCACAATTACCACGATGTCTCTGCCGCGTTCCCTTCCGGATGGATCGGCGTGACGAACGGCCGAGCCAGCGTCTTGGGCGAAAGCGGTTTCGCCTGGGGCACGATGATTCTGCCCTATCTCGATCAGGCCCCGCTTTATCGACAGTTCAATTTCAGCAGTCCCCTGGATGCATCGCCGAACCGGGCCTTGCTCGCCCAGCATTTGACGGTCTACCAATGCCCCAGCGATCCCAAACCGGAGACGTTCCAAACGGCGGACCGCACCGGCAATCCCGTCCAAATGGCGACCGCCAACTATGCGGGCGTGTTTGGAACGGTGGAACTCGACGACTGTTACACATCGCCCGCGGGAACGCCGCCCGTCTCGCCAGAGGGGCAGTGCTTAAGCGACGGCATGTTCTATCACAATAGCGCGGTCAAGATCCGGGACATCACCGACGGAGCGAGCAACACCCTGATCGTCGGGGAACGCACGACGTTTCAGGATCCCACGAACGGCCCCTTCTACGGAACCTGGGCCGGGGCGCTCCCCGGCGTGGACGATGCGCCGGGCCGATTTATGGGGCACGCGGGAGATGTTCCCAACATCGCCAACGATATCGAGGATTTCGGAAGCTCCCACGTCGGCGGCGCGCACTTCGTAATGGCCGACGGCCACGTCGTATTCATCAGCGAGAACATCCAGCTCTCCATCTTTGAAGCCCTCGGCACACGGAACGGCGGCGAGGCCGTTGGAGCCTACTGAGTTCGGTTGCCTCGTTGCTTTGTCTTAGCTCAACGCGTTTGAAAATCTGAGCGGTAGGCGCTCGCCTCCGGCTTCGATGAAAGCAGACTCACAATATCAACGCCGGCGGCTAGCGCCGTGCCGCTCTTAACGCCGGCGGCTAGCGCCGTGCCGCTCTTAACGCCGGCGGCTAGCGCCGTGCCGTTCTTAACGCCGGCGGCTAGCGCCGTGCCGCTCACAGTGTCCTCCCGAATGACGAAAGTCGCCTCGCGCCCGCATGTCCAAAATGGAACGTTTCGGGATGCAAAAGTTCCGCGAGAATCTCGGCCGAATCCACCAACCGCGGCCCCGGGCGGTTGAAGTATTGATTGCCGTCGGTCACAAAGACTCGGCCGGTCCGAACCGCTTTGAGCTTTGCCCATTCCGGCCGGCTCGTCAGCGGATCGAGCTCCGCCAGCGTGCGCGGAATGTCAAAACCGCAGGGCATGATCGCGACCACATCGGGATCGGACGCAACGAGATCCTCCCAACGCATCCAAGGCGAATGCCGGCCCGCTTCGCCGAAAAGATTCACGCCGCCCGCAATCTCCACCAACTCCGGCACCCAATTCCCCGCCGCCATCAAGGGATCGATCCATTCCAAACACGCGATCCGCGGCCGATCGGAAATTTGAGCAACCCGCTCTTGAAGAACCGCAAGCCGCGACTTTAAGTCCGCGACCAAAACCTCCGCCCGATCCCAGGCATCCACCGCCTTGGCGACGGCGTGGATATCTTGCCAAAGATCCGCAAGCGACATCGGTTCGAGGGCCACAATCTGCGGGCGGGACGTCACCAATTTGCAGACGGCGGCTTCCACATCCTTCAGACTCACCGCGCAGACTTCGCATTGGGTTTGCGTGATGATCACCGTGGGAGCCAGCCGCTCGAGAATATCCGGGAACACGCGATACACTGAAACCGCATCCTGGAGGATCGCCTTGACCCGGTTGTCGATTTCCCGGCTTGTTGCATTGACGTCGATTTTGGCTTCGGAACAAGGAGGCAGCCGTTTCACCGAAGACGGATAGTCGCATTCATGCGACCGGCCCACGAGCCGATCCGCGAGCCCGAGCGCCGCGACAATTTCCGTCGCGCTTGCAATCAGCGATACAATGCGATGCTCGGTCATACGGGATGCGGAATGGCAGAGGGATTGAAAGCAGAGATATGATTCTGTGCCCCATGATTTTGTGACTTTCTTTAGCGCGATAGAGCGGGGCCATCATGGGCACAAAATCATTGGTTACAGAATCATGGCCTATGAGGCCGCAATGCGCGATGGTTCCGAAACAACGGCCGGCAGTTTGCGTTCCTTGAGGATATAGGGGCGGAAGATCAGCGTTGTAAAGAACAGCGTGCTCGCCACCGACTTCCCAAAGTAGGGCAAGCCGGCCGTATAACACGCCAACAATCCCGCGGCATCTTTAGAATAGGTCGCATAAAAATACCACACGCCCAGGTTCGTCAGAAGAAAGAAGAGGATTTCGCCCATAAGCCCCGTGCACCACACGGCGGGCAACGAGCGCTTGCCGCGCAACCACATGCCGAGTGCGGCGATCAATAGGTAACCGCTATAAACGGTGACCATATTCTGATGAAAAGCCCATTCGACTTTTCCCGTCAGGGCCCAGATGCCGAGATCCCCTTCCAGCAGGATAAGGACGGGCAGGAAGAATGCCAGGTATCTTCTGCCGCAGTAGGCGGCGCCGAACAGGCAAAACGCCGACATCGGCGAGAAGTTCCAAGGATAAAACGTGTTTTCCGGATCAATCGCCACGCCCAAATGATTGAGCGCATAGGGCATCAACCGCATCGAAAGCGTATAAACGGCCAGGCCGACGATAAAAAAGACATTGGGACGAGTCATAACTTCACTCACTTGCTAGGGATCGGGGTCGTCTGCTCCAGTGGTAACAAATCGCAGAACAAAAAGGAATCTCTCTCGACAATTTCGCCGCGAGTCATCGCAACCGTGTTCGCCCAATCCGGGCCGGCGTACACGAAGGAATGATACTCGCCGTTCTCGCCGCACGGGTCGCAGCCGGCGGGCAATTCCGCAAAGAACCGGGCATCGAGCTCGCGACCGGCAAACGAAGCGTCCAGCCGGCGGGGATCGATGCAAGTCGTCACGCCGCGGAATCCCGCGTCGACAAACTCGCGGGCGAGTTCGCGGGTATCGCGTTTCCACAGCGGGAACAGGCCGTTCATCTTCAAAGCCGCAAGCTGTTTCTCGCGGTAAATTTTGAGGTCTTCAAGGAATATATCTCCGAAAGCAACGGCGCGAAGGCCCCCGGCATCACGTAGGTTGGAAAGCGCTTCGGCCATCCGTGACTCATAGATGACATTGCTCGCCTCGCGCGGGATCCAGACTTCTTCCAAGGGCAAACCGACGGCCTGGGCTTGCGCGAGCAAAAGCTCGCGGCGGACGCCGTGCATACTCACGCGGCGATAGTCTTCCGTAAACGTTGTCACGAGGGCCACCACGCGAAACCGATTGCCGGCGCGCAGCCGATCGAGGGCGAGGCTGCTGTCCTTTCCTCCGCTCCAACACAGGGCAATCGGTTCCGGCGGCGACATGGATAGCTCCTCAGCGAGACAATCAATTTTCGATTGAGATGTTGTGTGCCAATGCGGTTCACCCGGCGAGAACCGGGGCGAGCGCCCTGTGGTTAACTTTTTCAACCCGAAATTCATGCTTTGACGGAGCACTAGTTGTTTTCCAAAAGTCCGCTGGAGGTCATTTGGCGGTGATGTTTCGGGCAACGATAGGTCAGCGGGTTTCCCGGATAAAGTTCCGGCGGAGGAACGGCGCGCCAACCTTTGCACTCGGCACAATAGAGCGCTCGATAAAGCGTCGCCCGGCCGGTCTGAGGATTCATCGCCGGCACCTGTTGTGGAGGCGCTTGCATCCGTTGTTTCGTCTCCCGGCAGAGATACATCACATCCTCAGTGGTGTCCCGCGAGACGTTTCCTCTGGAGGAACGCGACGGCAAGATCCAGTAAGCCGCCACGCCGACGGTTGCTAATAGCAGGATGTATTTCAATGATTGCATGGATCCGCTCCTCGTCGGTGTTTAAGTCCAAGAAGTTATGAATACTAGACTAGTGCTCCGTCAGAGCATGAATTTCGGGTTGAAAAGATTAGCCGCAGGGCGCTCGCCTCCGGTTTTCGCCGGCGAACCGGACGCTAGCGCGTTCCGGCTGATCCGAATTCCTAGCATTGAAAATGCACTAGTTGCGATCATAATCGGCGTCGTCTTTGCCGACAAAGCCGAGGTCATGGTCCCGGTTGGCTTTAATGTCCGCCGGCGTAAACCAGAACGGCAAGGTGATAAAGCTCGGCGTTTTCGTTTCCACATGGCCGTCGACATAGGCCACGTTCGCGGTCTGATTGTGCCGAAAGTGGACGGTGGGCTGGGTTTTGCTCGGCGGTTCCAGGAGCCAGTTTTCGACGAGTTGGCCCGGCGAATAGCTCCAGGTGTTGTAGATGGCGCTATCGGCGAAGGCGATGGTTTGCGTCGTCTGCCGAACGTCGCGAAACCGGTACACGATCGGCTCGGACGACACGCCGATGTTCGGCCAGTTGGAATAATCATAGTTGATGCCCGGGCCGAGATAGTGGCCATTATAGGCATAGCCGGAAGCCATCTCCCCAAACCGCACGCGATCGACCTGATTGGGCCCGAAGTCCGGGCATTGAAACGCCTGGCGGTTGGTTTCCATATAGGGGGAAAGATAGCCCTTCGCGAAGTCCAATTGTTTGAGGGGATCGGGCTCCGCGTGGTTGACGACGCCGAACCAGTAATGGATTTTGCCCCGCGTCCCGCCGCCCGCCGTCTGATACTGGATTTCGGTTCGGTCGTCGATCTTATAGGGAAGCAGGGTGCCGAA
This sequence comes from uncultured Planctomycetaceae bacterium, assembly GCA_963815195.1. GTDB lineage: Bacteria > Planctomycetota > Planctomycetia > Planctomycetales > Planctomycetaceae > CAWAVN01. Next base: position 1,120,750 of record CAWFGE010000013.1, on the reverse strand, counting down.
GGTCTCGGCATAGTTGTGCGTGGCGAGGATGATTTGCTTCAATCGGCTCCGGCATTGCGTTCGCCGAGCGGCTTCCCGGGCCTGCTGAACCGCGGGAAGCAACAGGCCCATCAATAGGGCGATGATGGCAATCACCACCAGCAATTCGATCAGCGTGAATCCTCTGGATGGGTTTTGGGTTTCTGAAGCCGACCGTTCCTTAAAAGCGTGTGGCATGACAATCTCCCGTTGTCTTTTTCGCATCATCCAAAGCGGAATGCGCATTTCCGCCCGCGAATCGCTCGGGAATAAGCCTTGCAGGGAGAGGGGCGCAGCAGAAGAGCGTTTTCGCGCAACCGCCGGCGCAAACAGCCGCAACGACTTTGATCCTCGAAAGATTCGTTGACAAAACCGACGATTGGGCAGGTCTTCTGGCTCTCGGATCGATCTAGTAGCTGCACCTTCCCGCGGAGTTTTTGTTTTGATTGTCCGCAGTGGTTTCTTGCAGTGTTCGTCCCCGATTACAGCGGCGGGACCGCGACGGATTCGCACCGTCTTCCCTATTCTTTCCGTGGCACGCCGAGTGCGACGGAACACCCATGTCGAACGCCGATCATAACCCGCCGAGACGAATTGTCAATCGCGGCCCGATTTGCCCGGGATGATCCACGACTCCCGCTCGGCGCTTTTCACGACGGCTTCGATGACTTCCATGTTCGCGACCGCATCTTCGATGGGCGTGGGCACCGGCGTGTCGTTCAGAATCGCCTCGGCAAACAGATCGCCTTGGATGGTGTATTGATTGCAGGTCTCGAAGGCGATTTCTTCGATGTCGTCCCGGCCCCGCTGATGCCAAATCCGGCAGGGGCGGTCGGGCGGGGCGTTGAAGGGAATCTCGATCTCCACCCGGCCTAGGGTGCCGAAGATATTGACCCGCTGATAAGGAACCAACTGCGTCGAGCAGGTGAACGTGGATGTGCCGCGGCCGAAGTCCAGAATCGCGGACGCCAGCCGATCCGTGTTGAGCGCGGGATCGTATTCCACACGGCCCAGGACGCGCGTCGGCTCGGCGTTGAAGATAAACCTCGACAGCGAGATGGGATAACAGCCGATGTCCATCAGCCCGCCGCCGCCGATGTCCGCCTGGTTGCGGATGTCGTCCGGGTTGTCGTTATAGTAGGAGAAGAACGACTGGATGCTCCGCAAGTCGCCGATCTCTCCCTCGTTCACCAAGGCCTTGGCCTTTTGCCATTGCGGATGATGGCGGTACATGAAGGCTTCCATCAGCTTGAGGCTCGGGCGCATCTTCCCCGCCTCGACGAGTTCCCGGCCCTGGGCGGCGGAGAGGCCGATCGGCTTTTCGCAGAGCACGTGCTTGCCGGCTTCGAGGGCCTTGATCGACCAGGGCACGTGGAGATGGTTGGGCAGCGGATTGTAGATCGCATCCACCTCGTCATCTTCCAGGAGCGCCTCATAAGACCCGTAGGCCTGCGGAATGCCCAGGCGTTTGGCGGCGGCTTTCGCGGCGTCTTCCGACCGCGAAGAAATCGCGACGACTTCGCCGAACCGGCACTCCTGCATCGCGGGAATGACTTTCTCGGTCCCGATCTTCGCCGTGCTCAAAATCCCCCAACGAATCTTTTTCATGGCCGATGCCATCTTTCCGTCGACAGTGTGAGTTTTGGCGAACCGACCCGCATGTTAATAATTCAGACTGTGAGTCGAAAGTGCAGGGGGTGGCTAGGGCGCAATGGAATGTTCCAAGGAAAAAGCAGATTTGAGGTCTGGGGCCGTGGGAAATTTTTCTCGCTCGGCCATAGCCCCAGCATTCACAGTTCAAGCCTTACTCCAAGGGGAATTTGCGCCCCTGCCACCCAAACGCTTACACCCAAAGGCTTACAGTTTGAGATAATAACCTGCGTGCCAGTATAACGCATCGCGTTTCCATCGCACGTTCGATTGCCATCATCGGGCCGATGGCGTTGATTCGGCAGGGGGTGGCTGGGGCGCAATGGAATGTTCCAAGGAAAAAGCAGATTTGAGGTCTGGGGCCGTGGGAAATTTTTCTCGCTCGGCCATAGCCCCAGCATTCACAGTTCAAGCCTTACTCCAAGGGGAATTTGCGCCCTGCCACCCAAAGGCTTACACCCAAAGGCTTACAGTTTGAGATAATAACCTGCGTGCCAGTATAACGCATCGCGTTTCCATCGCACGTTCGATTGCCATCATCGGGCCGATGGCGTTGATTCGGCAGGGGGTGGCTGGGCGCAATGGAATGTTCCAAGGAAAAAGCAGATTTGAGGTCTGGGGCCGTGGGAAATTTTTCTCGCTCGGCCATAGCCCCAGCATTCACAGTTCAAGCCTTACTCCAAGGGGAATTTGCGCCCCTGCCACCCAAACGCTTACACCCAAAGGCTTACAGTTTGAGATAATAACCTGCGTGCCAGTATAACGCATCGCGTTTCCATCGCACGTTCGATTGCCATCATCGGGCCGATGGCGTTGATTCGGCGTCCGAATCGGCCTTCGTGTTTTGGCGGCGTTCCATGAACCACCACACGGCGAGGCCGGGCAGTCCCAGCAGGATTTCTCGCGCCCGGCGAATGAGGCCGAGCGCCAAGGCCGTCGATTGCGACATGCCCAAAACTTCACCCACGAGCACAAAGCTCCCTTCCTGAGCGCCCAACCCGCCCGGCAGGAAAAAGGCCACGCTGCGGACGAGCATCGACATCGCATGCAGGATGAAGGCGTCTTCGAGGCTCGTCGCCGATGCGTCCAGAAACATGAGGGCCAACAGAATCTCCACGGAGCCTACGATCCAGGATGCGCTTCGGCAAAACGCGTCGACCGCCAATCGGCCCCAATGGTCGCGGTAAAGGGCCACGAGCCGTTCGTCGAATCGGTGCGCCCCGCCGGGCAGGGCCTGGAGCGCTCGGCTGGAAATCTTCTCCAAAACTTTCTTGACGAGTTCGCGGAGCCGGCCGAACATCTTTCCCGTCGCCTGCGCGATCAGAAACCCGATGAGCAGGATTCCCAGCACGAACACGCCCAAGAGCACCCAGCCCATCCATCCGCCCCAGCCCTGGCGGGTGACGAGCATTTCCAGCGCCACCAGCCCGACGATGAGCAGCGTGAGCAGTCCGAACGTGTAATCGATGATCGTCGCCGCTCCGCTCTCCGAGGCGGACGCTCCCGCGCCATCGCGAGCCGGGCGCGGACCACGTCCCCTCCGACTTGCGCCACCGGCAAGGTGTTGTTGACCGATTCGCCCACCCATCGGCACAAAAACATCCAGATCAGGTGAGGCCGTTCCCGCGGCGGAAACAGACTCCACCAGCCGACCATCTCCACGGTCACCGGCACGAAGTGAAACAGGACCACCCAGCCCAAGTTCCAACCGGCTTTTGCGAAGGCTTCTTTCAACTCCTTGACGCCGGACCACCACACGAATCCGGCGACCAGCGCGATGCCGATGAGCGTGACCACGATCTTCGCGATGGTTTTTTTGTGGACATTCAACGCCGGGTTCCTCTCGAGGGCCGGTTTTCAGGCAGTGGCGGAAAAACACAATCTCCCGCCTCGCGGCCTCCCATTCGAAATCGGCGCCAAATGCCCAACCCCCTTGCGAGTCTGCCCAAGGAAACCGCACCGGCCGCCCTCGGTTGATGACGTTGCGGTAAATCGGCTCTCAAGTTCTCTCACTCCTTGAAATATAGGCTTGCAAAACCCGGCGTTTGGGGGCGAGCCTTCTCTGTTGTCGTGCGGGAAACCGCTCGCGATCAATTTTGGCACGGAGTTTGCCTGAGTGCGGTTTCATCGACCTCTCAGTCGAGCGCTTGGAATCCCGCCAACTTAGCAAGGAATAGAGCTTGGTCAATAGGTCAAAATCCTCCCGCCCCGGCCGCCGCCCTCCGCCCGCGCTCTCCCCCGACTGAACCGCAAGACCAAAGCCCGCCGCAATTCCCCCGGCTGAACGTGCGCGGCGGAGGCCGTCACCCAGCGCCGTTACGGAACTGTTACGAAACTAAACCAAATCGAAGTGCGTCTATCACGCGGAACGCGCAATGATTGTGTTTGAAAATCTGAGCGGTCAGGCGCTCGCCTCCGGCTTCGATAGCGCCCGGCGGCGGATCAATCTCCGAGCCATCGGAAGTCACCGAATTTTGACATCCGGGACACAAAAACTTGACATTCAAAACGTAACGTTCCTTCGTCGCGAGTGTTCTCGGACGTGCCGAGAAGCGGCTTCTTCGTCAGGCAAGAAACCGGCCGGGAAACGAGAACACGGAACTTCGTTCGAAACACCCCCAAGGATTTCCTCGCCCCGGCATCGGGCGAAACTTAGAGAGGCGAAAACTTATGGTCTCCGCGACTTCTCCGGATTGGCGGCACGCGAAATCCTTTCCGCTGAAACTGCTCGAAAAACTGATTCACGCCCTATGCATGCTGGGCGGATTGTCTGTCGCGTTGATGGCGCTGTTTGTGCCGTGTTCCCGCCGCTTTCGTGGGACGCCGCCGAAGAGGAAGACTTCGCCGCAGCCGCAAATCGGCAATTGGCCGAACCGATTTACGATATCCACCTCAACGGCCGCGCAAACGCGATTCTCGTTCGGTCGCGGAAAACCGTGTCCGTCCGCGATGCGCGGACGGGACTCTTGATCCGCGAGTTTCCCCATTTGGCCGAGTTTGCCGACTGCGTCCGCTGGCTGCCGGGTTCTGATCGGTTTCTGGCCGGCTGCCGGGACGGTTCCCTAAGGATTCTGGACGCCCGCGATCCCGATACGGTGTTGTTTGCATCCAAGGCCCACCAATGGAATATCCGGTCCACCGCGGTTTCCCGCGACGGCAAGACGGCGGTCACGGGAAGCGACGACCGGGTTTGCCTGTGGGATCTCAACCGGTTCGAGATGATTCGGCAAATCCCCATGCACGGGTGGGGCCCGAGTGTGCTCCGGTTCTCGCCCGACGAGACGCGACTGCTCATCGCTGGCGAACAGGGGACCCTCAAGATCTACCGCGTGCCGGATCTGGAATTGGAAAGGGAATTGGAGAAACGCGCGACGTTCATCGTCGCCGCCGCGTTCCTCGCGCATGGCCGGGAGGTGATTTCCGGGGACATCCTGGGAGAAGTCACGATCCACGACCTGGCGACGGGGAAGGTTCGCTGGAGCGAGTCTCTGTGCGAACTGCAACTGATCCACATGGAGGTTTCACCCGATGAGCGGTTTGTGGTCTTGAGCGACTGGAGCAAGAACGTTTCGGTGTATTCTCTGGAGACAATGGAGAAAGTCGCCGAGTTGCCTGCCCGGTCCCATGCGGTCTCGGTGCAGCGATTCAGCGCGGACGAAAACTGGCTCTACACGGCGGGATACGATGGAATCGTCCGGATTTGCGACTTCGCCACGTTCGCGGAACTCGGTTCCTTCCAAGCCGCCAGACCGGCGGATTGAACCTCTTTCTTGCCGGCTGATCTAGCGGCTGATGAGGCGTTCGAAGTCCGAGGGCGGGAGCATTTGAACCTCGCCGGGTTTGGCTTCGGTCTCGGCGAGGTAAATCAAATCCGTATCCAGCGAGGAAACCTGGCCGTGCTCCAACTGCCCCGCCGGGGTGAACGTGGCGGCGTTGCCGTTGGTGAAGAGAACCACCACCCGCCGCGGCTCCACCGTTTTCGCATCCCAAAACCGGAGGGTGTTGTCATAAGAGCCCGAAACGAGTTCGTGTCCCGAGGGCGACCAGGCCACGGCAAACACCGGACACGCGTGGACATCGACGATTCGGCTGTTGGTTCCCTCCGCATCGGCCAGAGCGAGTTTTCCGCGAAACAGGCCCATCGCCACCCGCGAGCCGTCGGAGGAAAAATCCACATCCAAAACCCCTTGCGGCTGTTTCTCCGTGACGGTTGGCGATCCGTCGGCGTCCCAAAGTTGCAAGTCGTGGCTCCAGCCGCCGGCGGCGATCTGGTTTTGCTTCCGGTTCCAGGCGAGACACACCAGACCTTTCGGCGGGTTCGCGAGCACGGGACCGGGGCTGCCGTCGCGATTCCAAATCTGCCCGGCGTTTTCCGACGCCGTGACGATGTGTTGACTGTCCGGACTCCAGGCCACCAGTTTGCGCGCGGGTCCAGCTTGATGACGGTTTTCACCTTGGCGTCGGCCGACCAGATCCGCGCGGTGCTGTCTTCGCTGACCGAAGCGATGGACGCGCCGTCGGGACTCCACGCGACGGAGTGAATGCCTCTTTCATGTTCCTTCACGGCCGCGATGGGGATGCCCTGGCGGTTCCAGATTCGCAAAAGAGCATCGCCGCCGGAGACGAGCCGCTCGCCGCTGGGGCTCCATGCCAGCGTGCGGACGTTGTTCGTCGGACCGCTGAGCACCGCCCCCGCGCGCCCGTCCGCCGAGATGAGGCGAATCGTATGATCCCAACAGCCGGCGGCGATGCGGTCGCCGTCGGGATTCCAAGCCAGCTCCGTCGGGCCGCCGTTCGTGTTTTCGCCAATGGCCCGGTCCGCGTTGCTGTTGACATTGACGATCCGCAGGACGCTGCTAAAGCGGGTTCCGGTGGCGATTTCGCTGCCGTCGTGTTTCCACGACAGCGCGAAAATGTCGTTGGTTTCGGTCTTCGCGGTTTTGACGGGCGTTCCGTCGAGCGTCCACAGCCGGAGCGTGCGGTCGCCGACGGAGGCGAGCATCGTGCCTTCGGGATGCCATTCCAGGCCGAAGATGCGATAAGTGTGGCCTTCGAGCACCGGTCCGCCGCTGCGGCCCGTGCGGGGGTTCCAAAAGCGGATCGTCTTGTCCCAACTTCCCGAGGCGATTCGCGATCCGCGGGGACTCCACGCGACGGCCGTGACGCTCTCGGTGTGTCCCTTCATCACGTGGAGTTCTTTGCCCGCAAGATCCCAGAGCCGAATCGTTTTGTCTTCGCTGCCGGAGGCGATCTGCGTTCCCTGGGCGTTCCAGGCGACCGAGAGCACGGCCCGCGTGTGTCCCTTGAATTCCTCTGAAGCGGAGCCGTCGGCTTTCCAGAGCCGGACCGTGTTGTCCCAACTCCCGGAGGCGAGCGACTCGCCGTTGGGACTCCACGCCACGGTCATCACAATGTTCCGATGGCCGCGGAGAACCCGCTCTTCCCGGCCGCTGCTGTTCCAAATGCGAATGAGGCGGTCGGCCCCCGCCGAGGCCAATTGCGTGCCGTCGGGACTCCACGCGACCGCGTTGACGCCGCCGGGATGTGCGGGGATCAACTTCAACAGCGCGAGGTTGTTGGCATCATAAATCCGGACATGCCCGGCCGCGGTTCCGCAGGCGACCCGTTGCCCGTTGGGGCTGAAATCGACCGAATAGATTTCGCTGCGCGGCTCCACCGTTTCCACCTGCCAACGGCGAAGGCCGGGGAGCGCGGCGGGACGCGGAATGATCCCGCTCCAGGCCGACTTCGCATCGCCCGGCTGCCAGCGGAGGACGGGGCGGTCTTGTCCCCGGGAATTCAAAAACGCCGACTGCCGGGAGACGGGATGGGCCGTGAGCCGGCAGTTTTTCAGGGAACGCTTCAAATCTTGGACGCCGCGCTCGGAGACCGCCGTCTGGCTGAGCCTCAACTGCTCCAGTTCCGACAATTTCGCGAGGGCGTCGAGCCCCGCGTCCGAAATTCCGCTGCCGTGGACCGTGAGGATCTTGAGCTGCGGCAGCTCCGCCAGACGGGAGAGAGCCTTGTTGTCGGCGGTGATTGCAAGTTCTTTAAGCTCCGAAAGCCCGCTCAGAGTCTTCAGATTCGCCTCCTCGAACGGGATGCCCGTCAAATGCAGCACCGACAGCTTGGGAAACTTCGCGAGAGACTCCGCAGCGCCTGCGGTGATCTTTGTCCGGCTCAAAAACAACCGCGAAAGCCCAGGCAGTTTGGCCAACTCGTCCAATGGGGCCTTGGTGATGTTTGTGCCCGACAGATCCAGGCTTGCCAGTTTCGCGTGCCCGGCGAGGTGCTGTAAACCGGCGTCGGTGATTTGCGTTTCGGACAGATACAGCCGATTTAACGAAGACAACGGAGCGAGCGCTTCCAGTCCCTGATCGGTGATCCGCGTGTAACTCAGATTGAGTTCCGCGAGTTCGGGGAGCTTGGCGATTTCGGCGAGGTCGGCGTTCGTAATTCGGCTGCGGCCTGACAGGTCGATCCGCGTGACCGCGAAACTCATTTCCGGCAAATCTTGAACCCGCCGGGCGATGACGGTCTTTTTGTCCTCGGCGATCACGCCGACTTGTCCGCCCAAACGCAGCACCCGTTCCGCCACCCGCCGAGAAAACTCGTCCGGCTTGGGAGGTTCTTGAGCTAGGGCGCCATGACCATTTGCCAAGAGGTTCGCGGCCAAGGCAACGAGAAACAGAATGCGGCCCATAGAAGACTCCCGAAATCGGCATGGCTCAACGTGCAGATAGCAATTCTCCCCAAGTTAGCACGCTCTGGGCTTCGAGTCGAATGTGTTTGATGGTTCTTCCGGATAATCAGGGAGCAACGACGACGGCGTTAAAGCATATCCTGTCCGCGCTCTTTCACCTCCCCAAAAGGGGGAGGTGAAATCCATCATTCATTGGTCATCACACAACAAGATCATCCGCGCCCACCCCCCGATTCGCTGGAAGAGCCTATTTTATTTTGTCCGCCGCGCGGACGCAGGGCAACAAACCGCAGTGTTGACTTTCGCGATTTGCTGCTCTAGGTTAAGAACCTGTAAATTTTCCGAGAATCGATCAGCCGCCGGGCGATAGCCCCGGTTCCCAGAGACCACCGGGCGCGAGCACGTTCCGGCTCATTTCCGTGTATCGTCGATCGACTGGCACCTTGTTCTGACATCCACATGACGTGAAAGGACCGTGCGATGGGACGCCCCGTCACCCTGTTTACCGGCCAATGGGCCAACCTCAAGCTGGAAGACCTCTGCAAAAAAGCCGTCGAGTTCGGCTACGACGGCCTGGAACTCGCATGCTGGGGCGACCACTTCGAAGTGGACAAGGCCCTTTCGGACGACACCTACTGCGCGAAGAAACGCGACCTCCTGGATCGGCACGGGCTGAAACTGTTCGCGATCTCGAACCATCTCGTCGGCCAGGGGGTGCTCGACAACATCGACGCCCGCCACCAGGGCATCTTGCCCGAATACGTCTGGGGCGACGGCGATCCCGCGGGCGTCAATGACCGGGCCATCGAAGAAATGAAAAACACCGCCCGGGCCGCTCAAAAGCTCGGCGTCGATGTGGTGAATGGTTTCACCGGCTCCAGCATCTGGCATTTGCTTTACGATTTCCCGCCCACGCCGCCGGAGATGATCGAAGCCGGCTTTCAACTCCTCGCGGAGCGCTGGAATCCGATTCTGGACGTGTTCCAGGAATGCGGCGTCAAATTCGCGCTGGAAGTCCATCCCACCGAAATCGCCTTCGACATCTACAGCGCGGAACGGGCCCTCAAGGCGTTAGACCACCGCGAAGAGTTCGGTTTCAACTTCGATCCCAGCCATTTGTTGTGGCAAGGCATCGATCCGGTCGAGTTCATCTACTATTTCCCGGACCGCATCTACCACGTCCACATGAAGGACGCCAAGACCACGCTCAACGGCCGCACGGGAATTCTCGCCAGCCATCTGCCCTGGGGCGATCCCCGCCGGGGTTGGGATTTTCGCAGCGTCGGGCGGGGCGGTGTGAAGTTTGGAGAGATCATTCGGGCCCTCAACACCATCGGCTATCCCCAAACCAGCCCGCTGTCCGTCGAGTGGGAAGACACGGGCATGGACCGCGAACACGGGGCCGCGGAAGCCGCCCAGTTCTGCAAGAACGTGGACTTCAAGCCGTCCGGACAGCGATTCGATTCCGCCTTTGCCGAGTGAGCCAACGCTGCGTCCGCTGAATTGGATTGGTTTTCAAGAGCCGCGCACGAAGTAAGCGGTTTTGAGGAATTCGACAACCCAAAACCGCTTACTGCGTGCGGCTCAGAAAACTGATTTGGCTTTAGAGAGCCGCCACGAAGTAAGCGGTTTTGAGGGATACAGAGAACCCAAAACCGCTTACTGCGTGCGCGGCTCAGGCCTCTTTGGAACGGAATTTGAGAATTTTATTTTTTTTCGTCCACGGTATGTCGGGGCGGCGCGGGAATCGGCCATTACCCTGGATATGAGCCGATTTTCCATACCTGAAATTGCGCCCCCGGCCGGCCTTGCCGATTCGCCAAGCCTCTTTTCGAGGCAATCGGCACCGCGAGGGAGTTTGGCGGGGGCAAACGATCACGGAGACGGAAGCCCACCAGACAAAGGCAGGTGCCGGGTGCCTCACCGCATCAACTTGGACGCCACCCACCAACTCCACAAAGAGTTAATGAGGTTCGCGCACCGGGACGAGGCGGCCTACCGCGACATCAGCCGTTCGGCGGCCCACGCTTTGGCCGAGCAAGGCATGAAGTTCGAGGGCGACACGGTGATGGCGTTTGCCGTCTCGGCGCTCTGCCTCGATTCCGATTCGCGGGCGGCGCTGCGCGGGGTGGGGGAGACGCTCCACGGCATCATCGAACGGGCCATGGATTGGGTGCTCGACTCGCCCGAGCGGGTCGCGGCCTATTTTCCCGATCACCTGCGGATGCTGCCTTGGCTGCGAAAGACCAAGGGCTCGAACCATTGGCAGGGCGTGAGCCGCTACGATGCGGTGATCCGGGCCGACGGCAGCGTGCGGATTCTGGAACTCAATACCGGCTGCCCCGCGGGTTTTCTGCACGCCGAGAATTTTTCCCGCGTCACGCAAGAAGCCCTCGCCGAACTGCGGGCAAGCGGGGCGGCGGGAATGGATTTGAATCTCGAATCCGAAGAATTCGGCACGATCCCCGCCGCCGCCTTGATTGACGACCTGCTGGCGATGGAAGCCCGGGCCCATGTTTCGCCGGCGCTCGTGGGGTTAATCAATGATGAGAACGGCCTGAAGAACGAACTGGAATTGATCGCCCAGGCCTTTGCCCAGCGCGGGCGGGACGCCGCGATCATCGATGCCGCCGACATTCGGCACGAAAACAGCGAGGCCGTGTGGCGCGGCCGGGCGGTGTCGCTGATGTACAACAAAATCCGCATCAGCACAGCGAACAGCCCGAAGCACCATTGGAGCCCGGGCTTTGAAAGCCGGTATGCGGGATTTCTCGAGGCGATCCGCCAGGATTCCGCGGTCGCGGTGAACAACCTGGGCGCGCTCACCATCGCCGAAGACAAGGGCTTGTTGGAGGTGCTCCGCGCCGGCGTTCCTCGCGGAAGTCTCGCCCGAGCAGCGAGACTTCATCCGCGAATATGTGCTGTGGACGGCCCGGCTGACGGATCGCGAAGTCGATTGGCACGGCCGCACGGTGGACTTGCTGCCCTACGTGCGGGCCAACCGCGAGCAGTTTGTGATCAAGCCCGCCAACGAAGGCCGAGGCTTCGGCGTCGTCGTGGGCAAGTTCGCGACCGAGGGCGAATGGAACGCCGCTTGCGAAGTGCGGCCCGACTTGCCCTCCGTGGTGCAGGAATACGCCGAACCCGCCCGCTTGCCGGTCGTCCGCGTCACCAATGGCGAGGGTTTCCACGTGATGGATCACCATCTCACCGTCGGCCTGGCGATGATCGCCGGCCAGTCGCGGGGCGTGCTCTCGCGAATTTCCGCCAACCCCGTCACCAATGTCGGCCGCGACGGCGTGGTCCAAGCGGTGTTTCTCACCGAATAATGGTTCCTCCGGATAATCAGGGGGCGACGACGACGGTGATAAAGAATTACCTTGTCCGCGCTCTTTCACCTTCCCGTGGGGAGGTAAATCCCATCATTGATCATCACACGAACAAATCATCCGCGTCCCCCCCCATTCGCCGGAAGAGTCCGATATCCGCGCTGGATGCGGAGACCAGTGAGGGTAAACCTCGTGTGGGTTCGAGTCCCCCCTCGGGTATTCCACCGAAGCCCCTGTTTTAGAGGGTTTCGGGGGTTTTTGCTTTTCCGGGGCGGAATCCTCCAAATTGCCAGAATTGCCAGATTCCGGCACAGGGCGGCATTGTTCGGCACCAGGGCGGCGCGCATAGGCGCTGCAGTTTTCCGGAGCGGTCGCCGGCTTGCCGTCGGTCCCGGTCGCTTGGGCGGCTTCCTTCGGCTTCGGCAGTGCGGGCAGTTTGCACACAGAACGCGACAGGTCGGAAACCGATAGGTGCGTGTAATGGTTCGCGGTCAGCCGCGGGTCGGAATGCCGGGCCAGCTTTTGGGCGTCTTGCAGATTGACGCCGGCCCTGCCCAACTCGGTGACGAATTGCCCGCGGAGCGCGTGGAAGTCAAACTGCCGTTCATCAAAGTCGAGGTATTTCAGCCGGTCGGATTCCTCCCGCAGCCGGCGTTCCTCTTCGGTAATACCCTTGGCTTCGATCCATGCGGTGCGGGCTGCTTTGAGATCGTGCCGTAGCATCTCGGCCGCATGCCGGTTCTTCGCCCACTTTCCGGGCCACAACTTGTCCGCTGAAGGCTTGCCGATGGGGATGATGTCGGAAACTTCGGCCACTTCTTGCCGCCGCTCGGCGAACCACTCCCACAGCGAAACCACCAAATCCGCATTGAGGGGCAACGTGTCTTTCCGCCGGTGCTTGGAATAGCCGGCCGCCACGGTGACCGTGGGATGCTCGGCTTCCAGGTCAAACGACCGTTCCGTCAGGCTCGCCAATTCCGAAGCCCGGAGGCCGGTGTAAGCGGCCACATGGTAGAGCATCTGCCGTTCCCGGCTGGTGAGCCCGCAGACTTCCGCCCCGGTGCGGGTCGCTTCGATCAGCAGCCCGAAGTCTTCTTGCGAGAGCGAACGCCGTTGCCGTCGGATGTCAGTCTCAGCATTCAACCGGGCCAGATACGAGACGGGGTTTTCATTCGCCCGCCGATCCTTCACCAGCCAATTACAGAAGCCCTTCAGGGCGGTCAGATAGGCGTTGCTGGTCGAGATGCCGAAGGCATCGGCTTCCCGTTGATCCTTCAACCACGCGGCCACATGGGAGCCGGAAACGTCGGAAATGAACAGGAACCCACAACCGTTGGCAATCGCTTCAATCCGGCTGATCGTCGGGTTGATGTGGTCGGGGGTGTTATTCTTCGCTTCCAGATGCTTCCGGTAGTCGCCGATGTGTTCCGCGAGAGGCTTTGCCCCGGCCACGGATCGGGAATCGAGCATCCCCCATTCCGCGAGTTTCGCCTTGAGTTTCGCATCGGACGTTTCCAACCATGCCGCCAGTTCTTCATCAGGATCGCGGTTCAGCCGGCGGCGTTCCGCCAGCCGCTCCAGCTTCCGGCCGAGATCCTTGGTCAGCGTTTTATCGGTGAATCCGGGCAACGTCCGGCGGATTCGGTTGTGGTCCTTGAACGCCACCTGCCATCTGGATGTGGTTTTCATCTTCCCGGTGCGGGAATCCTTGTATTTGCGTTTGAATACGCTTGCCATGTCGGGGTTGCTCCTATTGAGGGTTTGCGGGGTCCGGTTATCGGCTGCCGGCTTTTTGCCGGGCCTTTGGCTTGCCGTTTCCGTCGGTGGGCTTGGCTTCGATGGTGATGGGTTCGCGGGCTTCGAACCGGCCCGCAATCTCGGCTTGGGCATCGTCGATGCCGCCGAGAATGGCGTCACGAACGCCCCGGCGGATGAATTGGAACATTCGGTCAAACATTGTCGGTTCTCCAATCTGAGGGAAAAGGATTCATCCGCAGCACACGCTACGGGCTTTCGGTTCAATGCGTCGGCACGGCCGCCCCGCACGCAGCGAGAATATCCGCGGCCCATTCTTCCGGCGTTCGGTCGCGCTTGGATTGGTTGCAATGGGCGCAGCAGATCACGAGGTTTTCCAGTGCGGTCCGCCCGTCCCGGCTCTCCGGGATGATGTGATCGATCGTGATCTTGCGCATCGGAAGCGATCGTGAACAATAGGTGCAACGTCCGTCCCACTCGGCGAATAGCTCGCGTCTCAATTTTTTGGGAATCATGGTCGGTTCTCCGGGTTGGGGATCGCCTCGGCCGAGTTCACGCGGGGGCGAATCTTCGTGAGATCCAAATACCCTCGCGTGATGTTGATGCTGCTATGCCCTAAGTGTTCTTTCGCCGCTTCCTCGCCCATCGCATCGGCCAAAAGGGTCGCGCTGGTTCGCCGAATCTTGTGGAACTTGTCGCGGTCGGTTGCGGGCAATCCGGCCCGCTCCAGAATCTCATTGAGCGTCCGGTAAATCCTCCGCTTGTTGGTTTCATATTCTGGATAGCCGAAGAGGAATTCCCGGGCCGGCGGGTCGATGGCCTCAAGCGATTCCACGGTTTGCCGCCGAAGCCGAAACACCTGATCGGCCTTCTGCTTTTGCGTCTCGGCCCGGGCAATCAGAATGCCGGTTTCCAGGTTCAGATCTGTGGCTTTGAGTTGCATCATCGCCCCCAATCGCAGGCCGGTGTCATACATCGTCAAAATGAGAGCCGGCCAAAACAGGTTTGCCGGTATGCCTTTGAAGTCGCCTTCCGCTTGGCGAGCCGATGTGAGGATTCGGCCCATTTCCTCGACCGTCCAGGCAGTGGGATTGCGCTTGTAGGTCGGCAGGAAATCGACATCGCGGGGGCGCTCCTCCACGCGGCGTTTCTTCCACGCGTGCCGCCACAGGGCAAGAAGATGCCGCAGATGGCCGTTGATCGTGGTCGGCTCATACTCCTTTTCAGACATCCACGCTGAATAGCGGCCTAAGAAATCATCCGTCAGGTGATGCAGGTTCGCTTCGCACGCCAGGAACGTCGAAAAGCCATTGATGACCGTGATATAGGAATTAACGGTCCGGTGCGAGCAGCCAATCAGCTTTAGCGGCCGATAAGTCGAAGTGAAGTAGTTCCGCAAGGTGTTGGGCGAATCGTCGCCGATCACATAAACGCCGTGGCGGCGCGCGGCTTTCGGCGCTTCGGCTTTCGCTTCCGGCCGCGGTCCGGCTTTCCTTGGATCGGCTGGAAGGGCCGGTGCGAGTCGATGGCGTCCAGGATTTGCGGATAGCGTTCGCCGAGTTTTCGCAGCCTCGCCAATGGCCGCTTCTGCATCGGGGGCAGGCCGGCCCGGTGCAAGAGATCCTGATAATCGTGATAGAACATGCAATAGGGCCGCTCGCGCCCGTCCTTCGGCCAGGGAAACAGCCGTTCCCGGTCGTAGGTCCGGACGGCATCGAGGGCGTTCGCGGTGTGGGCGTGCAGTCTGAATTTCTTGCGGCCGATGCGGAGCGCTCCCGAATCCCGGTCGTAAGCCTCGACCGGCAATTCCAAGAGGTCGATTCCATTCCGCCCGGTGTCAAGAATGCAAAGCACCAGCGCAGGCCACCACAAGCCGCCGGGGATGCCGTCCAGGGCCTCGGGCATTGTGCGAGCCGCCCCGAGAATCCGCTCCAAGTCCTGCACGGTGATGGGCAAATCCTCGCGCGCCCGGAAGTTTTCGAGTTCGGCATTGAATTCACCGTCCTGCTTTTCGATCCGGTCGAGGGGTTCGCCTTTCTCCGGGGCTTTGGGGACAATGCCCTGCGATTCCGCACACCGAAGCACGTTCAGCACGCTATCAATCGTCATTTCGATGGTGACTTTCGATAGCCCCAGAAACATGCAAACTTGCCGGAACTGATGGAAGGTCTCGGCCCCAATCTCAACCGCCGGCATCGGGCCAATGTGCTTTTCGAATCGCCGGATCTGGTAGCCCATTTTGTCGCGTGTCGATTCCGCGATGTCGCGAGACGGGCAAAAATGGTCGGTGAAGATCTCTCTGACGGTCAGCATGAATCGCCCCCTTTCCCGTTGCCGATGCGCTGGGCAAACTCTTCAATCATTTCGAGGGCGAGCCGCTGATGTCCCTCCTCCAGCCCGGAAAATCGCTGCTCAACTTCGGTAAGCGGATCTCCGGCTTGGTTTTTCGGCTCTGTGAAAGCGGACGGGATTTCGAGATTCTCGATTGCGTCGTTTAAGAGTTCGGGAGCGATATAAAAATCAGACACGCCCAGCGTATGGCCCAAAAGCAACTGGCCCGCGCCCAGCGGGCTCTTTGCCACTGCGTTCCCGCCAGCCGCCGAAGGGCCTGCGGGCCAATCTTGGTGGGCAATCCATCGGATAAACGCTCAAGCTCCCGGCGGACGTACTTCCCGGAATTCCTGGGGATGGGGAAAACCCGGTCTGAACCAAAAACCCGCAGCGGTTCGAGGTGCGATTCCAAGATCGGCGAAACGGGAAAGATATGCATTTTCCCGGTTTTTTCGGCTTCGATGATGAGCGAATCATCCCGAAAACTGCTCCACAGCAAACCAATCATGTCGTTCAGCCGTAGGCCTGTGAAATAGCTGCAAACCAGCCACGCCCGCCAGAAAGCGGATGGACTCGGCAGCGGCCATTTCGCTTGGTTGGCCCGCCGATAAAGATGGTCAACGTCGGTTATCGATGGCACATACTTTCGTTTCCGAGTCCGGCGGAGCGGTTCGCCTTTGCGCAGTGCGCGGTCGATGAGATCGTAAAGCTCGGCAAACCGCAGTATCGTCAAAATGCTGCCAATCGTCGTTTCGATGGTGTTGGGGGAGAGGCCATCGACGGCCGCCAGTTCGCGAAAGCGGTCGAAGGTCTCGCGCATAACCTCGGTGGCCAGCATGTCCGCGCCGATGAATCGCTCCCACCGGTTAAGCTCGTGCCCCATTTTTTGCCGAGTCCTTTGTGTTGCGCTCTTGCGGCGCGGGCAATAGTGTTCCTCAAAAAGCCGTCTGACGGTCCATTCTTCGGGTTGCATAGTTGGTTCTCCGGGAAAATGCCCGGCCCCATCTGGCGGGCCGGGCCGAGAGGGTGAGGGGTCAGGTAAGCTCGCGTACCAGCCGCCACAAGCGGCGTTGGCGCTCGTTGCGAATTCTCCAGAAGCAAAGCCAATCCGCGGCCAACTGGCGGATGGCGGACCGCTCTTGCGCGGTCATGCGGCCGACGATCGTGGTCAAAGCGGATGCCGCGAGTTGTTCCTCGGAGTCCGTTTGGAGATCGATGGTCAGAACCCGAAGAGCGGATTCGATCGTGCGGCTAGTCCACCACAGGCGTTCGATTTGCGGGGCAGGAAGCGTTGCCCCGGCAAGGCCGCGCGGATAAGATTCGGTCATCATCTTTCAAACCTTTCGTCAGGGATGGGATGAATCAGGCCGGCCGGGTGTGTGAGACCCGCCGGCCCTTTTTGTGCGCTCAGAGCAACTCGGCTGGGTTGGGGGGTTGATTGTGTTGTCCCGATGGCGTGATTGTACCGCTTGGCACATTACTCCTCAACATTTAACCGCCGCGATTCCGGCTATTTCTTGAAAATACTTGTGCCAGACGATACAAATAGGCTTTAGGAGATTTACCCCCATGACCGAAAAGACCGTTTCCGAACAGCTTTATGATGCGATGACCGAAGCCGTCGCCAAAGGCTGGTCGATCCTGCGAATTGCCGAGAAAGCGGGAATCTCGCGACCATCCCTGCAGCGATGGTATTCCGGTGACAGGGATTCGATGGCAATGGATACGATCAACAATCTGTGCCAGTTCTTCGGCATGCGATTGACCAAGGCGAAAATCCCGAAGCTCCCCGCTGATGTCCGCGAGCCTCGCCGGAAGCCGAAGTCGAAGGAAGCCAAGCCGAAGGAATGAACCGCCGAAAATCGGCGAATAAACGGCGAAAATCGCCATTGGCCCTGAGACGCCCCAGGATGCCCCAGAATCGACGCAGACGGAAAGACGGCCTCCGAGTCGTCTGGGTAGCCGATCGTCAGCCTGGGAATTCCCTCGGAAGCACGGCGATTGATTTTCGCCATCGGCTTGCCCGGCCTGATGATTCGTGTTATCCATTCTCCCAACCTTTCCGAGCCGCCGGTTGCCGCCGGCGGTTTTTTATTGTTAACGCTCTGGCCCGGAAAGCCGGCGCTCCAATTCGGCGAGCCGGCTCTCAAATTCGATGTCCGCCCGAAGTTTGCCAGCATGCTCAAGGACGGCCCGGGCCGCTCCCAATTTCACCGTTTCGCTCTCGGCATCCGCCATCAACGTTTTGAGCACCTCGACCGCCGAAGCCGCCGCGAACGTCAGCCGGCCCAAAACGCCGTCAAGCACATCGGACCGCATCGCCCGCAGCCGGGCAACGAAGCTCGCATCATCCAGCCGCCGGCGAATGGTCCGCTCGGATAGATTGCACGCGTCCGCGGCCTGTTTGACGCTCGCACCGCTGGCGAGCGCCAAGAGCATTTGCTCATCCTGGGATTCTTGATTCCCGCGTTTTTCGTTGCCATTTTCGGTCATTTCAGGACTCAATCAGGTTAGGCCGATCCCCTCGCACGTGTTGCTCCGTCTCGGCGAGCCACAGTCCAATGATGTCCCGCTGGCACATTTCGCAAACCCTTTTCTGGGCAATGCACCGCAAAAACGATGCGATCGCATCGTCGACCACGGGATCCACCGCGCCGGCAGCGACGGCCACGCGGAGCCGCTCCGCAATGTCGTCATGGTGGCGTAGATGGTGCGAAATCACCATGTGAACCCCGCGATAGTCCCGCCACTCCGCGGGGGTTGGGGCGGGGAAGGCCGCGATGGCCCGGTGTTCCAGTCTCTGAAGTCGGCGATCAAGGCTCATCTGTCTCCCCACAAAACGAACAAGGAACCCCAATCACATCGGCCCACAGCACATGGCCATTGGCATCCAGAGACGAAACGCCGAACACCAGCGCCCAGTGTCTGCCGTGGTCGCAGATCCCGCGAATCGTGATGATGCGGCGGCCATCTCCGGTGGAGGGAGCGGGGGCGGATTGCTCCAGGCGCTCGAGGCGTCGCTCACGATTCATTTTTTAAGCCCTTAATCTCAGCCCGCAACGCGGCTAGCTCGGCCTGTGTGTGGGATAGTTGCGCGCCCAAATCGTGTACCGGACCGCGGGCCGCACGGTCCCGCATCTCCACGTCGCTCCGCCAGCGGTCGAGATCCTGTTGCTGCCGTTGCTCGCGCTCGCGTTGGCCCAATCGATAGCTGTATGTCAGATTCCGCACGCTGGGCACGCTGTAGAATGGCCGCGGAACGCCGTGCACGTCAAACTCGCCCAACACCAAAGCGGGGCTGTCGCCAAGCCGGTAAAAGTCATCGGCATCAAGAATCCTCCGAACCCAATGGTCCGGGGCGAAATGCTCAACGCTCCCGACGGCGAGCACGTGCCGAATGCCGTCCGCCGAAACGCTGTGATCGATCCGGGCGAGATCACCGAACCATCGCGCGGGGAGAATGCCGAAATCTGCCGGCAGGTCCGGGATCTCGCGAGCCAGCATCGAAATCCGGCCCCGCAAATCCGAGAGCCGCGCCGCGAACATCTCGACGCCCGCGCCGCCAAGCTCATGTGCCAGATCCCGAAGCCGGCGGGCGCGGAACTGGATGTCATCGCTACCGGCCATTGCATGGTGAAAGGCGGAACAAGCCGCCCTGAGCTGCTCCGCGGCCGGGGCGTCGCTGGGGGTCCACGCGGAAAGCCGATGGATGCGGGAAATCACATTGAGAATGCTATCGTGGATCTCACGAAACTCGGCAAGCCACGCATCGCACGCGGCGCGGCCGGCGGGTTCCTCGGTTGTCGTCGGGGTCGGTTGGGTCATCGGGGTTTCCTTTCGTTTTTGGCCCACCAGGGCCGGTCAGGGTTTCACTTCGCATTCGGGGTCGGCTTGCTCAGTCGCGGTCGCAATTTCCACGCATCGCAACCCGCAAACCCGCAAGGCATGTTTGAGCAGCCGCCGCACGCGGACTGCAATGGGTCGGTTATCGTCGCGGGAATGCTCCGCTCGGAATTTGATGGTCCAGGTTTCATATTCGCGTTTTTTGCTCATTCCAGAACTTCGCCGATTGGCTGGGGCGCGGAAATAAGTTTGGCGGAGTCATTCCGGTTTCCGAGTCCATGCAGTTTCGCTGGGACGGGCCGCAATGAATCCGGGAGCGCTCGATTGCGATCCGCCCGCTTTCGTTCGGCCGTGAATGCGTTCCGGAAATTCGACTGCAAAACCGAAAGCGTATCGGAATCTACTGAGGTCAGAGCGACGAATCCCCCAAGCATTCGCACAAATTCATACAGGGTTTCGCCGATATGCTGGCGGGCGGTGATCGCCTTTTTTGCATCGTGTTGGTCCCACATTCGGCAGGCGTCCATGACCCGATGCCAGGCGTGCTGCCATTCGGGGAGTTCGCCTTCCGCGGCTTCCATCGCGAGTTTGCGCAGCTTCCCCGGAGAGGGAAACCACAGTTCGTCAGCTTCGCGGAGATAGCGTTTCACTGCCGTCTCGATGTCCACCGGCGGAAGGTCAACCAGCAACTCGGCAAAGCTCCGCAGGGCCGATGCCGATTTGGGATCGCGGCACAATTCCTGAAGCGGCCTCAAGGCTTCACCGATCGCTTTTAGCGGTTTCCTGGAAGGCGGCTTCCCATTCACTCTCGGCACGCCGGGCTTTTCGTTCGATGCGATCATCGGAATTTCCTTTTTTCGTGTCGGGGAACAAACCTTGCCAGTCGTTCGCGATGGCTTCTTCGATGGCTTCGACGGCCGCGGCGGAACCAGCCCGGTCGAGCCCGGCCATCTGCTTTCCGGCAGCCGCTTCGCTGATGGGCTTGCGTTTCGTGTGGCGGCGAAACTCGCACCACTCCCGCCAGGCGTCGCGGAACGCTGGCGTGTCGAGTCCGACAGGTATCGGAAACTCTTCGGCCCGGAAGGTGCGGCGCGGCGGCTCGCCAACCGCTTCCCCGCCTGGGGGCGGCGGCTCGGCAACCGATCCCCCCTCTGGGGGGCTTGGGGGGTGGGCGCTCTGGGCGCTATCGGGGCGCTTATAAGTAGTGCGTTTCGCACAGTGAGAAAGATCTTTCTCACTCTGCGAAACTTCCTTTGCACAGTGAGAAGGTTTTTCGCGTCGCCGACGGCCGGCTTGCTGCTGTTGGCCCTGGGGCGGGATGAGTTCGGGCAGATTTGAAAAAATGACTTGGAACTCATATAGCCCCGACGCCCGCTCTTCAGCAACCAAGAGTTCCTTCGCTTCGAGAGACGCCAGCTTTCGATAGACGGTTGCCGGCGATACCTCCATTTCCCCCGCAAGTTCGGCGATGCCCATTCGCCACGTTTTCCCGTCCCCGATCCGGTCATCGAGGGTTCGCAGGAGTAGTTTTTCTAAGGCGTCTCCCACACGGCACTGGCGCAGGAGTTTTAAGCGTTCGCCGCGCTTCGTCGGAAAATCCAGTTCCTTCTGTCGCAGTTTTTCCCGGCGCGCATCACGTCCGCTCAGATTGCCCTTTTGGGGCCGGTGCGATAGTATCATGTTGACCTTTCCGATGTGCTCAAGCCGAGCACGATTACCCCGCCAGCCCGCCCCGGCCGGTGGGGTTTTTCTATATCCTGACCGTCCCCAACGGTCCCGATTTTCACCGCGGTTTGCGGGGGAATTCTTCGCTCCGAATGACGTCCCATGTCTCGCGATTCGGGCAGCCGGCAGCCACCCATGCCCGAAGTTCGGGGACACTCCAGCGGACCGATCCCCCCAACCGCACGGGCTTGGGGAGATTGCCGGCCGCATCCCGTTGCCGGACATGTCGTTCCGAAATCGAGAGCAGATCGGCGACGCCGTGCGAATCGACCAGCAGCCGATCAGAGACCGGGAGAGCCGGGCTTACGTCGCTTGGCATGCTTTTCCCCCTCAGGATCAAAAGTCACATGTACTCCAAGACGACGCAGTTCTCGCTGGGCTTCGGCGGCCCGCTCGAAATCCCTTAGATTTTTTGCTCGCTCCAGGATCGCAAACCACACAGTAGCGCAATCCGCCGGTTCCGTTTTTTTCGGCATGATGGGTTCTCCAATCACCAATTTGACGCCTCTACCCATCCGCGGCACGGTCACCCGCTCGGTTACCCCTTCAAAACAAAAAAAGCGGTTTCCCACTAGGGAAACCGCCTCGGTTGATTTCTCAGATTTTTTTCTTGGTTACTCGGTCACCCTAAGTAACCGCCTTTTTTCAAAGCATCCATTCGGGCCTGACGATCTTTTTTTATCGCTTTCCACACATAATTCCCGGGCTTCTTGATCGCTGATACAGAGCAATTGAGGAGTTTCGCCCATTCCTCGGCGGTCCAATCCACACAACGCCTATCGTTTTTGTAAATCGCCGCCATTCGCTCAACAACCGTTTGCTTTTTCTTGTTTTCGGTTGCCACTGCTTCCGGCCAGTCAAAGACCGATTCGGTGTGCACTTCCCTGATTTGTGCGGGCCATTGGGCTTCCCACACCCGTTGCATGATCGAGGTGCGAAGGGCTTCATTGACTGCACCACAAAACCCTTCCACTTCAGCAGCATCCAAGATCAGCTTGGCAACGTTCGCTTCGTCGCCTCGGATAGCAGACCGAAAAATCTCTATGGCATATTTGAGCGAATCGGAGCCATCGCCTATCGAATCCAAGTGCCGGTCCCAACCGAGTTCCTTCAGTACCGACCCCAACGAGATGATCCGATCCCCCCAGGCCTCATAAAATTGCTCTCGCGAGATATGTCCGGCCATGTCCTGTGTGAAATATCTCACGTCATCCCACGCTGAACGAAACCGTTCCCGTCGCGATTGTTTAGCAGCCTCGATTTCTTGCTGCTCAGCCTGTTTCTCTGCGTCCTGTGCGGCTCTGGCAATCAATTCGGCTGGCGTTGTGGCGTGATCCATTCGCTTCGCTCCTGTACGAATCCTGAAAAGAGGAGCGCGGCGGCCGGTTCAGGAAAGCCGGTATTCGGGGGTGCACATCCCTAGCCGCGTACCCCTATTTTTACCCGTCCGCCGCTGAAATTCAAGCGGTTCCCTGAGTCGGCTTTCTGGCAGTTTTCCCGTTGCCAGCAACCCGATCCGCGGTATCGTCTGCCCCTCACACGCGGCGGGTCTCGACGGAGATCGCTGGTCATTTGGCCCACCAGCCACCGCCGCGTTTTTCTTTCCACTTGGGCCAGCGAAAGAGGCCAAGACCATGCCCACCGACTCCAAGGTCCGGATCCCCCCCGAAGAAATCGGCGAGAGTTTTCTTGCCGGCTTCATCAATATCGTCCTCGAAAACACCGACAGCAATCCGCTCGCCGCTTTGTTCGCCGCTCAGCGCTTGCTGCATGGTGGCACCATCGATGAGACGTTCGCCCGATGCGAGTTGTGGAGAAGCGGCATCGGCGGAGGCGTTGTGACTCTGCCTGATGTTTTGATATGGGTCACAGGATTGCCCCAGGCATGGCATCGCATCGGCACGCTGCCCGGGGCGTCTAACGCCGCTTTCTTGCTTACTGAGTTGCCCACGCGACAAGAGTCCCTCGCCGCCGCTGCCCAAACCAACTGACGGAGTTTTGCTATGACGACAGTTCTCCACATGCTTCGCGGCATCGTGCAAACCGATATGAGCGGCTTCGCCCGCAACATGCAAAAAGCCGCCATCGCCACGCAAGACTTGGCGAAAAAATGGGCGGATGCCGCGAAAGCCATCGACCGGGCAGCCACGCGGATTACGACCGTCGTCGGCGGGGTGGCGCTCGGTATCGCCGGCTCGGTCGCCAAGATCGGGATTAGCTTCGACGCGATGTCAGAGAATGCCGAAGTCGCATTTTCGACGATGCTCGGCAGCGCCGAAAAAGCCAAAAAATTCATGGAAGAATTGAAGGCATTCGCCATCAAGACTCCGTTTGAAATGCCGGGGCTTGTTAAATCGGCTCAAAAGCTTTTGGCGTTCGGCTTCGCCGCGGAACAAATCCTTCCGATGTTGACCGCAGTCGGGGACGCCGCCGCCGGTCTGGGTGGCTCGCCGGAACTACTGGACCGCATCACGTTGGCCCTCGGGCAGATCAAAGCGAAGGGAAAAGTCAGCGCCCAGGAAATGAACCAGCTTGCCGAAGCGGGGATCCCGGCCTGGGAAATCTTGGCGAAGAAAATCGGCACCGACATCCCGACGGCCATGAAACAAGCGGAAAATGGGGCAATCTCCGCGAGCATAGCGGTTCCGGCCATTCTTGAAGGATTGACCGACCGTTTCGGCGGCCAGATGGAAAAGCTGTCCCACAAGTTCACGGGTCTGTTGAGCAACATCAAAGACGCTTTGACCCAGGCTGCGGGAAAGGTCATGTTGCCGGCTTTCCACCGCATCACGGAGGCGTTTTCTGGTGTCGTGGATGCGATGAGCGGCCCGCGGTTTCAAGTCGCCGTCGATCGCATCGCAAACCAGATCGGGGCGTTAGTCATGCGGCTTTCGCGGTCATTCTCGGGCATCACCCCAGACGTGTTTATTGGGGGCCTTGAGTCTGCCGTCAGCGGGGCAATCGACGTGTTCGGTCGATTGGCAATTGCGGCCAGTGAAGTCGTTCCGACTCTGTTGAGACTCGCCGGTGGTTTCGCAAGATTTTTAGGGCAGGCAATGAATTTCGTCGCACAGCATCCGCAAATCTTGAATGCCCTTGTGACTCTCAAAGTATTCGGGTTTTTCGGTTTGATCGATGTCGTGATTCGTCTCGCCACAGCCATTGGAAGCACTCTACCGATTGCATTCGGAAGCCTTCGTGCCGCCATGATTTCCACAGGAATCGGCGCGGTGATCGTCGCCGTCGGATTACTCATCGCCCATTTCGATCAGGTGAAAGCGTGGATCGAAGCCAACAGCGATATTTTCGGCGATCTGTTTCAGTCCGCAAAATCCGCATGGGAACAAATTGCGGCTGCGGTACTCGATGCCTGGCAGCAAATCAGGCCGACGCTCGTTGAACTCGCCGTCTTAATCCGCGACGAACTGGGGCCGGCGGTAAAGGAATTGGCTCCGCTGATTTCGGATCTGTTGAAAGTGAGCATTGCAAATCTATCCGTTGAAATTAGGCTATTGCTGGAAGTCGCAAAACCTCTCGTTGAGTTGTTTGCTGGCCAATTGAAGGAAAGTGCAACGGCTCTCAACGCCATTTTTGGGGACATGGGGAAATCAATTGGCGGCGCAGGTTCGGCTATGAAAGGGTTATCTGGACCGCTCGGATTGCTTGGATTGGGTGGAGGCAAATCGGCAGCAACAGCAACAGCAACAGCAACGGAAAGCGGCAAGACGGGTTCCGGTTTGCTTGCCGGTTGGAAACTGAAAGGCGAAACCACTGGTTCTGGCATCTCCAGAGGTTTCCGATTCGGCGAAGGGTCGCCTTTTTCTTTTCGCCAATTCATGTTGGGCCGCGGAGCAGGGACGCCTGCGAAAGCAACGACTAACGCGGCATCAATTGTGGATGAAACAATACCGATCACAAGGGGTCCAATTGGCAACGCCGCGCCCAACCAGGCGGGCCGGCAAGCGCCTGGAGCAAATCCAAGATTCGCGAATCCTTCTCCCACGGAAGCACAGCGAGCGAATCAAGCCGGCATTCAACAGGCCATGCGGGATGCGCAACTTTCCGCGATGAATCGGCAAACGCCGGGTTCGTCAAACTTCAGGAGCATCTTTGGAATGGAGGGAATCACTCCAGTGCAGGTGCAACAAATGCTCGGCTTGCAAAAGGGCGTCACTCCGGGAATGGCTTCAGGCGCAGCGAACATCTTCGGTCAGAACCAAGGGAACTCTCAGGCACTCGATGCGCTCGCCCAATCGCTGGCGAAGATGGTCAACGATGCCGACACCCTCAAACAATCCATTGAACAGGGTCAGCCGGTTCTCCACGATTTCGCACAGAAGATTTTCGATCTTGATGAAGCCGGAAAGCTCAGCAAGGAATCGCTCAATGGCTTTTCCGGGCAAGCGTTGGCACTGCATGAACAATTAAAAAATGGTTCGCTCTCCATCGGGCAGTTTTCCAACGAGATGCAGGCTTTGACTCAGGCGACGAATGAAGCCGTAGCAGCCGCGGCCGAAAAGAAAAAGCAGGAGCAACGCGAAGCACTCTTGAAAGGCGATTTCAAGGGGGCGGGACTCGACATCCAAAAGGCAGTTCAAGACAAACTGGCGGCGTTCCGGATGTCGCAATTCTCGCAACAGGTCGAAACCGCGTGGCAGAAGTTCGCTCGGCTGAATGGCCTAATTCCGGCGATTGGCCAAGGCTTCCAGGGCCTGAAGCAAAACATGACGAACTTCGGGACCAACATGCAGAAAGTGGGCCAGCGAGTCGCCCAGGCGGCGTCCAATATCAGCCCGCAGCAAGCCGGGCAAGCGTGGTCTCGGATCACAAGTTTTCTCGCCAGCAAGGAAGGACTCATCGGCACGATTCGCAGCAATATCGCGCTCTTGCAACAAGACTTGAGCGTCGTCGATACCGCCCGGCGGAGAATCGGAATCGAAAACCAGATCGGGCAAATGGTCGCGCAGCTTCGGCAGCTTTTGACGCCAGTGGCCCCGCCGGTGCTCGGAGTCAATTCGCTCTCCGGCGTGCTGTACGATCCCGGCTTGAGCGGGCGCGCCGACGCGGGGCACGGCAAGGCACCGATCAACGTGCACATGAATTCCGCATTTCCGCCGACGCCTGAAATGGCCCGGCAATTCGCCGATTCGCTCGAACAGGAATTGAACCGCCGGGGCTTCCGTTGAGGTCAATCCTCAACGGCTTCCCTCAACCCATCCCGAAGAGCCAACGGAATGCGATAGGTCTTGGCGCAGCCGGGGCATTGCCACAGGCGGGTTTCGGATGGCATCTCGTTATCCTTTCGTCATTCGGAAACGGGAGATCCGTAGGTTCGGATCGCAACCCGAAGTTTCATCTGGATTTCCACGGCCAACACCCGCTTATCGAGGTCATCGAGCTTTTCCAGGGTCCGCTCGAATTTCTCCTGCATGTTCTTCATCGCGGCGGCTTGTTCGTTCTGCGCGGCGCACATTGTGCCGTAGAGAATCCCCAGGGTTATAGCCCCGGCGACGATTGAAAAAAGGATGGTGAAATACTGCCACAACCGCATCTTGACCGAACGGTCGGCCCGCAGGTCCAGTGCTTCGGCGAGTTGCTCATCGGAAATTCCTGTCATTCTCTACCTTTCCTGTGTGATGTGTTGAGAATCGACCAGATTTCCGAAATTTTGGACAGGATCTCAAGCCCCGTCAACCAGGGCCAGGATTCGCCGCTTCACCGCCTCAGGAAGCCCCGGCCACGCCGCCGCCAAACGTGCAAAATCGGGGTCTCGCGCTGCAGTGGGCGCGACAGTCGGAGAGGCATCATCGCCTAAGCCCTTATCTTGTTTCTGGTTAGGCGATTCGGTCGCTGGATGCGGAGTCTCGCGATTGAGTGCCCGTGCGATTCAGCAGCGGATTGCCAAGGTTTTCCCGATGTTCGCTGCGCGGCAGAACGCGTATTCTGATTGTAAAGATCGGGGTGGATCGACTGCCCCCGCCCTTTTCTTCCGTGGCACTTGCGAGGAGATTTTCCAAATGAGCGATGAGACCTTTCCCTATCGCGCGGTGCAAATCACGAAGTCGACAAAATCCACATTCGGAAGTATTCCACAACACCCCTATTGGAGTGCGAGTGTTCAAACCAGCGGCGGGACCTACGAAGTTTCCGGAAACTCCATCGCGGAAGTCCAACGCCGGATTGACGATCACCTGGGTCCGTTGGTGCCGGAAGCCGAAGCGTCCGGGGATCAATGGATGGTCGTCGGCCGCGACATAGAACCGGTGGGGATCGGCGCGGTTCATGAAGTGGTCGAATTCTGGACGGGGAGCATGTGGTCGGGAAGCAGAAAGGATGCGATGAAATTTGGCTCCCAGGCGGACGTCGACGACTACATCCGTCAGACTTTCAGCCCCGCGTGATGTTAACGGTCGGCTTACATGCAATCGACTTTCGTGGCGATGATGCACAAGCACGAGGCCGCGCGGTGGGCTTGGAGCAGTTTGACGGCCGGCTTCAAGCGGCGGACCGCCGGCGTGGTGGGCGGGAGTTGGTCGAACTTGGTTTGATACCCGACCGACTTGGGATAAAAGCCGGTTCGCAACAAGAGTTCGCGGATCAGCCGCGGGCTGTACAATCGGCGGTGGGCCAATTGCCCAGTGCGACGCATTCGCCATTCGCCCAGGCTCAAGCGGTTGGGAAGGTAAGCCAGCACCAACCGGCCGCCGACTTGCATCACGCGGTAGAGTTCCTTGAGCGATTCGTAATCCATCGCCACGTGCTCCAGGACGCCGGAGGCGATCACCGCGTTGAACTGCCCGTCCTCATAAGGCAGCCGGACGGCATCGCTGAGTTGACGATATTCCACGCCGGCGTAGCGGTGGAAGACGCCGTATTGACCCGCCGGCGGCAGATCGCAGGCGTGCTGCTGAAACTGGGACTCCAGGTCGGTGCGGATCAGGCAGGAATCCGGGGCATGCCGGCACCCCCAATCGAGCAGGCGTCCCGCGTGCGGCAAAAACGGCCGATACCACTGAAACACCCGCACCTGCCCGGCGATGAAGTTCTGGTCGGAGTGCTGGCGGAGATAGGGATCGTCCCCCGATTCCGCGAGCTGCTCCGCGTACAGTTTCCGCAAAACCTCCGTGAACGGGTTCCATTCCAAAGCCGGGGCGAGGGGCAGGCTCAGTCCCATGCGGAGTTCCTCATGCGGCGAAGCCGCGGCCAAACGGTGCAGCGGCATTTTGCCGCCGTCGATCGATCTCGGCGGCTGGAAGCCGCCGCTACGGACAGTGTGCGGAAGATAACAATTCCGCCCAAGTCAACAAGACGATTTTGGTAGCCGAAATAACCTGGGGGAATTGGAGAATCGGGAATCCCGGCGTTCCGCCGTTTCAATCAGGAACAGGACCTTTCCCCACCCGTCTTCCATTGGCTTTCCTGCCGCCACCTTTCCGCGGCCTTTTGGCAGGCGAGGATGCGTTCCCGGACCAACGCGACGAGTTCGTCCTCGCGACCGTGCTCCAGGTAGGGGCGAAGCTCCACCGGCGAAATCGGCTCCCCATACACCACGCGGACCCGGCGAAACCGCGGGAGCAAAACCCCGCGGGGCATCGCCTCGCTTGAGCCGGCAATCCCCACGGGATAGATCGGCACCTCGCAGCGGCGGATCATCGCGATGAAGCCCGGCTTGATCTCTCCCATGCGGCCGTCTTCGCTCCGCGTGCCCTCGGGAAACAGGCCCACCAGAAACCCGTGCTCCAGCCGGCGAATCATCGCCTTCATCAGCCGGGAGCTGGCAGACTCGCGATTGATCGGCATGACATAGGTATGCCGCAGCAGCCATCCCACAACGGGCAACCGAAACAACGTCTCGCGGGCCACAAAGCTGATCGGCCGGTCAATCGCCAGGCCCGCGAGCAAGGGATCGAGCGAGCTTTGATGATTGATCAACAACAATCCGCCGCCCGTTTTGGAAACATGCTCAAGCCCCCGCACGCGGAACCGCACCAAGACGGGAAACACAAACCGCAAAACGGACTGGCACGTCAGCCAATACCAATTTCGCTTGACCGGATTGGGCAGCGGGAGTTCATCGAGTTTGGGATTCTTTGCCAACATCACCACGACGCGGGCCTCGAAAGGCCACAACAAGTAAGAAAGTCAAAAACAAACCCTCGGCGATTCGTCCGGGCGTGGATCCCCACAGCCCGCCCGCTCTCCACCGGTTTCGGGGAAATCAATGGCGAGTTTATTCTAAACGGAGCCCGGCACCAGTCCCAGCGTTCGCCCCCGAAAGCGGCCCGCCGCGACTTCAGATCGGTCACGGCCTCTGTCTCCATAATCGTTTCCGCCCCTCGGGTTTACGCCAATCTTACCTCTTGTGGCGCAATCAACCGCCTCTAGGGTAGAGGGACAAGTTTTTGGGGACTCCGCCTTGATGCGGGTTTCCGGACCGCCGGCCTCTTTGCTGCGGCATTGATCGACATGAGCTGCGGAACGGTGAATGGAGCAGAAAGATGACAAAACGTAGGTAGATTTGCGTATTCTAATTGGTAGAGATACCGACAACGGTATGACACAAGGTGTCATGAATATGAAGATTGGCGGATTCTTCAAAGAAAGTTGTAGAGAACTCGGATTGTTACCTGTAGTCTGAACACCATAGTGAAAATCCGCTGGGTTCTCGGATTCCTTTCGAGCGGCGGCGCTTAGGCCAACTTCCTCCGCGGACTTGTTCCACCAAGACAGTGAGGAAATCCTGGAACACTTCTTCGGCTCAAGTTGACAACTTATTTTTAGATAGAGAGAACATCCTGGCAATATTTTCCGGCAGCATGTGAGCGGGTAACATGGCGGCAAAAAATTTTCGTGATGTGTTTACGGGAGAGAATCAAGCCATCCGCATCCGGCGGTCTCGGGCGGGGGTGGATCAGCAGTTGGCCCCATCGAAAACAGCCACGGAGGAAAACGGCCCAAGCCACGAGGACGATAAGAATTCGGGATTTCCCCGCGCGGGGATTGCTTTATCCGGCGGCGGCATTCGCTCGGCGAGTTTCGGCCTCGGATTTCTGCAGGCCATGTATCGCCACGGCATCTTGCGGCAGGTGGACTATCTCTCCACGGTCTCTGGCGGGAGTTACGTGGGGTGTTATCTCTCCTCATCGGTTGCCGATTGCGAAGAGGGTTCCATCACGCTTGATCC
Organism: uncultured Planctomycetaceae bacterium; assembly: GCA_963815195.1. Classification (GTDB taxonomy): domain Bacteria; phylum Planctomycetota; class Planctomycetia; order Planctomycetales; family Planctomycetaceae; genus CAWAVN01. Next base: position 1,090,212 of record CAWFGE010000013.1, on the reverse strand, counting down.
TTCCACCGAAGAGGTCGCGCCCTCCCACAAAACGGCCGAGCCCAACGCGTCTCGGCCCGCCACGAACGGAAAACCGGCGGCCGAGGGACATGACGATCGGAATGATAAAGAGCCTGAACAGCGATCGGCCCAGGAGGCCAATCCCAAACCGGCCAATGGGACGTCGCGAGATCGGCTTCAATCCGACTTAGCGATTCTTCCCCAAACATCCGGGGCCCATACCGACGATCTCAAACGGCTCTCGCAGGCGGGGAAAGCCCTCAACCGGCCGTTGGCGTTTTTCAATCGGTTGGTGTTGGGGATGCTGCTGATCAACCTCACGGCGTTTAGCGCAATCATCGCCCTCGCCGCGTTGTTCGCCGTCGCCTACCGGTTGCTGGACAGCGTGGAATTTCAGGATGTGCTCACGGAATTGGGGTTTGCCGGGGATCTTCTCCGGCCGTGGTTTCCCGCCGCCGTGTTGTTTCCGATTTGGCTTTTCACGAGTTGGAACTCGCGGGAACGAACAATTCGCGACCTGAAGACAGAAGGCCGCTGGCAGCAAATCAACAGAGCGGTGTTTCTGCTTTTAGTGGCTTCGATCTTCATGGCGGTGGCGAGTTTGCTGACGGTCGCTGATCCGTCGATGCCTTTGTTGGACTCCAGCCAGTCGATTGTCAACGCCAGGGAAAAAGCGACGGACTGGATGAGTTTGATCAGCCAGATCGCCGTGGGTGGCGTGATTGCGTCCTTAATTCCTTATTTTCGCCCGTCGGCTTTAATTCGCAGCGGGACCGATCCCCACAGCACGGCCAAGGACAAATGGATTTTCCATATCGCCAGCCGCGCGTTGCTGTTCGGGATCCCGCTTGTGATCTTCGGTCTGATTTGCCGGGAAAATATCTCGGGCTATCAGGACAGGCGGGACGACCGGTATTTGATGGCGAAGCCTTCCGTGACCAAATGGCATGAGTTTTGGAGGCGGGTGGAACGGGAAGCCGCGGGTGATCGAGCCGAAGATCCGGACAATGCGTTGGTCGTCGCGAGGGAGAACTTGAAAAAGCTCTTGGGATGGAAGGCCAATCCGCCGATTCACAACGGAATCAGCCGCCACCTCTGGGACGTTGTGGGAGGAGACGAAAAAACTTCGGAGAAACCAAACGCCGAGACCATTCAGAATTCGATTTTGCTGTCCGAAGGCATCGACAACCGGACCAAAGAGCAAACGATGTGGCGAGTATGGAACCCGGTCATCGCCGCGCGGATGTGGAATCCTTTCACGTTCGGCGAGCGGGTCGAAGAACGGCGGCGATTGCTCCGCTGGCGAGAGCACTTTATCGATCGAATCAATCGGGTGTGCCTCTCCGATCCCGGCATGTACCGCTACTTTGACCTGGCCAAAGACAGCAACGGGAAAAAGCGAGATGAGAAATTTCTCGGGTTGATCGAACATGCCAAGGATCTCGAATCGGCCGCCAGGTCGGAGTTTAAAAAGAATCCGGCACTCAACTCGCGCCTTGTTGGAAAGACAACGCAGGCCGACGCTTTGGTTCAAGAGATTAAAAGCCTTCGGGAACAGGTCGATGATCCCGACGCGGACGACGGGAAACGCGAGACTGCGGAAAGCAAATTGAATCAATTGACTGGCTTGGAATCCGCGATCCGCAAAAACAACTGGGACCTCCTCTTATCGCATTACGGCAAAGATCTCCGCTCTTACGACGTCATCTTTTCCTACGTCGTCTTGGATGCGGACCAAAGGTTCCGGCTGATGTTGGCGGGCGGGTTCGGGTTGATCTGCCTGTTCCTGGGAATCCTTTTGCCGCTGAATGGAATTTCCATTCACTCCTATTACCGCGAGCAACTGGCGTCGGTGTGGGTGAATCCTGTCGGGAAGTCCGGCCGCCACGCCCGGATGGACGATGTGGACACCGTGTCCCGCGGGTTTCCCTATCACGTCATCAATGCCACGCTGTACCAATTTGGCAGCCCGCACGATCGCGAACTCTTCGTTTTCTCGCCCAAGTTCTGCGGTTCGCATCGGACGGGGTTTATCCCGACGGATGAATTTGACGGCGGGATCAATCTCACCGATGCCATGGCGGTGTCCGGGGCGGCGGTCAGTCCAATCGTCTCGCCCAATCCGCTGGTCCGCGTGCTGTTGCTGCTCGCCAATTTTCGGCTGGGCGAATGGGTGCCCAATCCCGCGCGGGAATCCGCCTCCCCCTTCCCGCCCGCGCCGCTGCCTTTGCTGAGAGACATGCTGCTCCGCGATCCCAGATATTACAACTACTGTTTTGTGACGGACGGCGGCCTCGCGGACAACACGGGAATCGCGAGCCTGATGCACCGGCGCTGCCGGGTGATTATCGCCGTGGATGCCAGCCAGGATGAAGACTGCCATTTCCACGACCTCTTGGCGCTCGTGGAGAATCAGCGGACGGAATTCGGCCGAGTGTTTTCCGGGGTTCGTTTTAAACCCAGCCAGGATGCCGCGACGTCCGCCGGTCCGAACCCGTTTGATCGCAATCGAATTCCCTTGGAACTGCTCCAGCACAAAAAGGAAGGCCGCAAAAAGGGCCTTGCGCTCGCATTACGTGGTCGCGGCGATTCATTATCCGAAGGACCGCTTCTCCGACGAGGCGGGACTCGCAGATTCGGAGATTGGCTATTTGATTTACGTCAAGCCGTCGTTTGACGGGGACGAACCGGCCGACGTGGTGCAATACCGCAATGACAATCCCGTGTTCCCGCACGATCCGACGTACGATCAGTTTTTCGATTCGCATAAGTTCGAGAGCTATCGCCGATTGGGCGAGCACATCGGCGAGGAGGTTTGGGAGCACTTGTTCAAAGCGTCCGCCATTCAGGCTGCCGAGCAGGATCAAACATGCGGACGCGAGTTGATTTCCCCCTGGCTGGCGTATTGGCGTCCGACCGTTTCGGAAGAAGCCCCAAAAGGCGATCGCGCGGGCGGAGCGCAAGGCCAACCCCAACCGGCCGGCCCCGCGCCCGCTCCGGAACCGGATCCGGAGGCTTATGTCGACGGGATCCGGGAACTGCTTGACCAAGCGGTGCCGTTTTGTGAAAAGCTGCACGCGCTCCAAGACGGGCTGAATCAGGAAGACCCGCAGCTTCGCATGTCGGTTTGTTTCGTCATCGCCAACTATATGGAAAGCCTCGCGGAAACTCCAAAAAGCAACCGGCTGACGCGCGGCGAACGCCGGCAATTATGCATGATGTTGATTGAACACTTCCGCCGGGAAGAGGATGTCGACATCAAAGGGTTTCTCTGCAAAATCCTCGACCAATATGGACGACAGGTAAAAGAAGTCAAAAAGTTTTTCCGACAGAGAGACATCAAAGAATTCCTTAAACAGCAACATCCTGGACCAGCCGGGGGTCACAATGGAAAAAGCCACGAACAAAATGGAAACAACGACGGCGACACGAAGGCAACTCCAGAAAAGACTGAAAAGCCGCGGACGGATCGCGACACCGGCTTAGGCGGACACTGACGCCGGAGTCCTCCTGAGAAGTACGCGAGTCCCCGCTCGTTTACCCCTCGCTAGACATCAATCAACAATCGTTATTCCTGTACTCGCGGAGAAGTTCTGCGCGGGTGGCAGATGGATCTTCTTCGCGCGGTTTTTCTCCCGGATGGTGCGTTTGCATGTTGAGTCGTGAAGATCTCCGAAACCTGCTTTATGCCAGCGGGCCGGCGACGCGGTTTACGCAGGACTTTCCCGTACTGTCGGACGTGTGGATGGCCTACGCCGAGCAAGCCCCGAAAACGTCGCTGCCGGGAAAACCGGCCGTTCCCCGCCGGATGGTCGATTTGCTGATCACTCCCGACCAGTCGGAAATCGGCGCGCCGGCGGCGTTTCAATTGGCGGCCTATCTCCGCGAGGCGTTAAACAGCGACCGGGCCCGGCATCCCGATTGGCCGCGTTCGGAGGACCGCCCCCGCGAGTTGGCGTGCCATCACTTCGCCGTCACCGCCCGGATGGACTTTGACGAACTCGTCCGCGTCGTCTTGCCTCAAACCGAGCGCTGGCAACAGGAAATCCGCGGGCCCTTGGGGCGTGATGCCGACTTGATTCATACAGGCGAAGGCCAACACAACCTGGCGGAATGGCTCGCGGAAATCGACCTGGGGATCAACCGCCGGCACGAGGTCTCCTACGATGTGTTATGGATGGCGAGGGTCATCGGCACCATCGCCGAGCTGCACTGGACGGTCTATGCCAAGAAGACGGTCCGGTCGCGGCAGAACGCGTTCGATCGGCTCTGGCCGCCGCCGGTGCGTCAGACGGGCGAAACCACCGAAGAGCTGTTTCAGCGGTGCGTCGCTTATTACGAAAAAATTGCCCAGGCTACGGCCCGTCTGTTGACGGACATCGACGTCACGCCCAATCAAAAGGAACTCCCCAAAATCGCCCAGGTGAGTTTGAACCGCTCCGTGGAGTCGGCGGTCAAGTATTCCGCGATGGCCGTGAAGGCGGATGCCGCCCGCCGGTTGTTCGCGGTCTGCTGCGAACCGTTGACCTGGGCGGTTGTGGACAACGGAATCGATGCCACGCACCCGGCGTTTTATCGCCACGCCCCGCTCGCGGCGGACGAAGAGACACTGGACGCGATGGACTGGCCGGAGCGATCCCGCGTCCGGGCGACTTATGATTTCGGACAAATCCGCGCGCTCTTGTCCTTGGATCAGGAAGACCAATCGAACTTTCCCGAAGACCTCAAACAGCGGCTGAAAACGCATCCGGAAATCCGCGATGCGCTTCGCGAAAGTTTGCAAAGCGGTCGGACGTTGGATTGGGACCTCGTGCGGCCTTTGATTCAAGTGGCTTACGATGAGCACTACCCCGTCCCCAACGGCGGCCACGGCACGCACGTTTCGGGCATTCTCGCCGGCGATTGGCGGGAAAATAGAGACGTGGTCCTCCAGGGCATTTGCCCCGATCTCAACCTGCTGGATCTGCGGGTGTTCGACCAGCATGGGGGCGGCGATGAGTTCACCGTGATGGCGGCACTCCAATTTCTTCGGCACTTAAACGGCGAGAGCACCGTCCGCAAGGTGCACGGGGTGAATCTGAGCCTGTCGATCAAGCACGAAGTCGCCAATTACGCCTGCGGCAGCACGCCCGTCTGCAACGAGTGCGCGCGGCTGGTGGGCGAGGGGATTGTCGTGGTGGCGGCGGCCGGCAACGACGGCTACCAGGCCGAAGACAGCTACCATCCGCTGCCCGCGTTTCGGACGGTGTCCATCACCGACCCCGGCAACGCCGATGCGGTGATCACCGTCGGTTCGACCCATCGCCATCGCCCGCACACTTACGGCGTGAGTTATTTTTCGAGCCGCGGTCCCACTGGCGACGGCCGCTTGAAACCCGACCTGGTCGCTCCGGGCGAGAAGATCAACTCCTGCATCCCGGGGAAGCGGCAATTGCTGCAAGATGGGACCAGCATGGCGGCCCCGCACGTCAGCGGGGCCGCGGCTTTGTTGATGGCCCGCTATCCGGAGTTCATCGGCAAGCCCGAGATCATCAAGAAAATCCTCTGCGAAACGGCCACCGACCTGGGCCGGGAGAAATACTTCCAAGGGCATGGAATGCTCGACATCCTTCGGGCACTGCAATCGGTTTAGGCGGTGTCCGGTGAGTCGGCCTCGTATCGAAAAATCAGCCGAAGGGCGCTAGCCCCGGTTTTCATCAGAGCGAACCGATCAATAAACCTGTCTTCGATACTTCACCCTGAAAGAAAGGCGATTCCCATGACCGACAAGGCATTCCTCAATGGAATTAACAACTACAAATACGTGAGCGACCTGCGTGGCTGCGTGAACGATGTGGCGGAAATGGAATCGCTGCTCGTGGAGGAGTTCGGCTTCTCGAAGACCAACATTCGCACGCGGACCGACAACCGCGTCACAAAGGACGAGATCAAAAGCGGCTGGAAATGGTTGTTGCGCGGGGCCAAGCCCGGCGATCGGCTCGTGTTTCACTTTTCCGGCCACGGCTCTTACACCGTCGATCAGGACGGCGACGAGGAAGACGACCACCGGGACGAACTCTTGTGTCTCTACGACATGGACTGGGACGATGCGGAAAGCTATCTGCTGGACGATGAGTTGTGGGAAATGACGCACGAAGTCCCGGAAGGCGTCTTGCTCACCGTGATTTTGGATTCCTGCCATTCCGGCACCGGCACGCGGGTCCTCGTGCCGCCGGGTTCGCTGCGTTCGGCCGAGTTGGTGGCGGAGAAGCTGCCACTGGAGATTATTCGCGACACCCACGCGCGGGCCGGCGGCGGCGAGGCGGGTCTGCGGGCGTTGTCGCTGGCTTCCACGGACACCGAAGAAGAACAAGAAGACGCGGAGCGGCAAACCGTGTTGGCCCGCTTTGTGGAACCGCCGCCCGAAATCCGCGAGCGCGCGAAAAAGGCGACGGTCCGCAGCGCATTTTATTCGGGGGAAGTCCGGGGCGAGCATGCGGAAAAGGAAATGAAGCATGTCCTGCTCGCGGGCTGCCGGAACGATCAAACCAGCGCCGACGCCCATATCGGCGGAACCTACCGCGGGGCCTTCACGCACGGATTCTGCACTTTGGTGAAGAGCCAGGGAAGCGATGTCGGGCACCAGCAACTCATCAAGGCCGTGCGAGATTGGATGCAGTCCAATTCCTTCTCCCAAGTGCCGCAGTTGGAGCCCGCGGGCACCCAAGGGCCGCTGTTCCGGTTTAAGGAATCCACGTCGCGGCCTCCGTCGCCGCCCTCAAACGGCGCGGAGCCTGCGGGGACCAAGGACGAATTGCTGATTCAACTCCTGCAGGAATTGATCGGCTATTTTCGTTCCGGCCGCGCGCCGCTGGCCGCGGCAGAGCGCGGTGCCGAGCGGCATCTGGTGTATGTGCACGGGATTTGCGAGCATCTGCCGCATTATTCGGACCCGTGGTGGAAGGCGATGAGTCCCTATCTCTCGTTGCCGCTGCGAAATGAACTGGAACACCAGCGGCACGAAGTCAACTGGAGCGACATCGTCAATGATCGGGCGGTGATGGAAGCCGGCTCGCGGGCGGAGGACCAGCGGGCGGCCCAGGTGGCGGCGGAGATCAAGGCGGTTCTCCAAGACCGGAGCGAACGCGCGATCGTCGAAGGGGCGGGCCCCTTGCAGCGAGATGCCGTGCCCCAAGCCATGCCGCGGGAGGCCATGGCTCGCGGCGCATTGAGCATCCCCGGCTTGGGTTGTGCCGATGATTTTTCCCGCTATCTCACGCAGCCCCATACCCGCCGGCAAATCCTCGACCGGTTTCACAGCGTGGTCCGGCCTCATTTAGAAGCCGGCGCCCGGCTGGACATCATCAGCCACAGTTGGGGGACGGTCGTGGCTTACGAAGGGCTGCGGGAACTCGACGATGCTCTCTTGAACGGGCGGGTGCTGAACCTGTTCACGGTGGGCAGCGCCCTTTCCATCTGGCCAGTGAAGAAATGGCTGTACGAGCCGTTCCGCGACGGCCGAAAACCCCGGCACGTCGTGGAGTGGATCAATCTCGACGCCCAATGCGACGCCGTGGGCGGCCCGCTCGCTGGAAACCCCTTCGACGTGGACCAGGAGTTTCTGAACCTCTACCCCGTCGGCTGCCAGCAATACGGCCTGGGGCCGATCAAATGGTTCAGCCCCCAATGTGCCCACTCTTCGTATTTCCACGACGACAACGCCGCCGTCAACCGCGACATCTTCGCCCGCTTCATCAACCAAAGCGGCTAAGAACGTGTTTCACCCGCAAACGTGAGCGGTACGGCGCTAGCCGCCGGTCTTGATGTTGGGGACGTCGCTTGATCGAAACCGGAGGCTAGCGCCTACCGCTCATAAAACCGGAGTGAGCGGTACGGCGCTAGCCGCCGGTCTTGATGTTGGGGACGTCGCTTGATCGAAACCGGAGGCTAGCGCCTACCGCTCATAAAACCGGAGTGAGCGGTACGGCGCTAGCCGCCGGTCTTGATGTTGGGGACGTCGCTTGATCGAAACCGGAGGCTAGCGCCTACCGCTCACATTTCAAACAACTGGACGAGGGCGGCCAACCGGATGATGAAAATCCGCCTTTTTCGAAGTTTGTCGTTTCACCGAAAAACCTGTTAGGATAAACTCCCAGGGGATATGAAACCCTTTTGCAGACCCGGTTTTCCAATTTTACGCAGTTGTGGTTGGCCCATGGCATCTCACGAGAGTTCGCAAAGCATCACGAAACAAGACGGCGTGACCATCATCGCGTTGGGGCCCGAGTACGAGAACCTCGACGATGCCGTGCTTGAGGAAATGCGAAAAATCATCCTGGACGGCGTGGCGGCGGCGGACCCCCCTCTGGTGGTGCTCGACCTCTCGCACACCAAGTTTTTCGGATCGGCCTTCATCGAGATTCTATTCCGGGCCTGGAACCGCATCGTCAAACAGGAAGGCGGCGAGTTCTGCCTGAGCGGCCTGACGCCTTACTGTGCCGAGATCATCGACGTGACCCACCTCAACCAGTTGTGGACGATCTACAAAGACCGCAACGAAGCCGTGGCCGCCTTGAAAGCGAAGCGGGCTTGAGCCTCGGGTCGTCGCAATCCATCGAAAACTCAACGAAACCAGGAGGCTTACGCCTCCCGCTCGCCTGGGGTTATGGCGTGGCGGGGGCGGTCTCCGAAGGCGTGTCTTCTTTCTGCGGGTGCAACCGCGGGCCGGTGTTGGTTTCGGCTTTGTTCAAGGCGTTCAAAAACGCCTGGGCGCTGGCTTCCATCGTGTCGGTGCTGATGCTCTTGCCGTGATGCCGCCGGCCGGCCACGGAGATTTCCACCGTGACTTCCGCCAACGCATCCTTGCCGCGGGAGACGCTCTGGACCCGGTAATCTTCCAAGCGGGCGGCGATGCCTGTCATGCGCTCGGCGGCGTGGAACATCGCATCCACCGGGCCGTCGCCAATGGCGGCATCGCAGATGATCTCGCCGGTTTCCTCGTCCTGGAGTTTCACCGTGGCGGTGGGAATCGTGTTCGTGCCGGAAAAACTATGCACCGAGACGATCTTCCAGCGGAGGGGCATGGTGCCGATGCGGTTTTCGATCAAGGCGACGATGTCGGAATCGTAGATTTCCTTTTTCTTGTCGGCGAGGGCGATGAAATCGTCGAACACCTTCTGGAACGTCTCTTCATCCAAGGTGTGGCCCAAGGATTGGATGCGGTCGCGAAACGCGTGCCGACCGCTGTGCTTGCCCAACACGAGATTCGTGCCGACGAAGCCCACATCATCGGGCCGCATGATTTCGTAAGTCGTCCGTTCCTGGAGAATGCCGTGCTGATGAATGCCCGCTTCGTGGGCGAAGGCGTTCTGGCCGACGATGGCTTTGTTGCGCTGGATCTTCATCCCGGTAATGCTGGACACGAGGCTGCTTGTGGGGAACAGTTTTCGCGTGTTGATGTTGGTCGTCACGCCGTAGTAGTCTTTGCGGGTTTCGATCGCCATCACGATTTCTTCGAGGGCCGCGTTCCCCGCGCGTTCGCCCAGGCCATTGATCGTGCACTCCACCTGCCGGGCGCCGCCTTCGACCGCGGCCAGGCTGTTCGCGACCGCGAGGCCCAAATCGTTGTGGCAGTGGGCGCTGATCACGGCTTTGTCGATGTTGGGCACGTTGTTTTTCAAATGCTCGATCACCTGGCGGAACTGGCTCGGCGTCGCGTAGCCGACGGTGTCGGGAATGTTCACCGTCGTCGCCCCGGCGTCGATGGCTTTCTCGACGACTTCCGAAAGAAAATCCAACTCCGTGCGGGCGGCATCTTCGGGGGAGAACTCGATGTTGTCGCAATACTCCTTGGCCCGGCTGACCATCTCGATCGTGGTCCGCACGATTTCTTCCTTGGCCATCTTGAGTTTGAATTCGCGATGGATCGCACTCGTCGCCAGGAACACGTGAATGCGTTTTTTCTCCGCATCTTGGAGGGCTGCCCAGGCCCGGTCGATGTCGTCGGGCCGGCAGCGGGCCAGGCCGCAGATCACCGTGCGGTCGCCGAACTCGCGGGCGATCTTTTGCACGGCTTCAAAATCCCCCGGCGAAGCGATCGGGAACCCGGCCTCGATCACGTCCACGCCCAACTCCACAAGGGCCTTGGCGACTTCCAGCTTTTCCGCCGTGTTCATGCTGCACCCGGGCGATTGCTCGCCGTCGCGGAGCGTGGTGTCGAAGATCGTAATTTTTTCCCGCGGGACAACTTCAGCAGGTTCGGCGGACATGGGATTCTCTCCAAAAAAAGGCGAGCGTGGGGCGTCAGCCCCATGATGACAACGAATAGAACCGACGATTTTTTTCTGTTACGAAGTCCAAACAAAAAACCCTGAAACCAACACATTTGGTCTCAGGGTTTGGTATGCGTCTGATTGGCGTATGAGCCGGACCCTAAGACCTCCCACGTAGAAGCAGGCCAAGAAGCAGCGCCAAATTGCGGGAAATGATCGAACTCATCGCACAAACACCTTTAATTCTGACAACTTTAAGGATACCGCTCGTTCGGCAAAGCGTCAAGTGGTCTGCTGGGGAGGCCAAAGTGCGGAGTGCGGGACGATCTCGGCGGCCGAAAGCCGCCGCTACGGAAAACGCCCAGGCCACTCGATCGCCCAAAATCCGAAAAACAAAAACGCAGCGGACAAGCCTTCCCTGGCGTGTCGCTGCGCGGACTGTTTGAATCGGCGTGGAAGCGAACGGTTTTCAGTTGTGCTGGCTGAGTTGGCGGCCGAGCAGACTCAGGTGGCCGTACAACGTCTCGCCGCCGCGGAGGATGTAAAACTTGAGCGGCGAGAATTTGCCCAAGTCGGGGTGATCGAGGACATAGGAAACGTTTTCGGCGTTGACCGTCTCCCAAATGTGCAGGCCCACAAGGACATCGCCTTCGCGGAGGCCGTTGGTCTCGGCCGGACTGCCGGGGCGGACGGCGGTGATCCGCATCCCGCCGCGATACCGCGAACCGCGGATGATCGAGTTCTCGTCGTCGAGTTTGGAGAGGTTCATACCCAACAGCGTCCAGGTCTTGTCGCGGACGGGATGATCCACCGCCGCGGGAACCACGCTCTGGGCGAAGGCGGGAACGCCCGGCGATTTGGAGGCGGCGAGCATCAGATCGAGTTTCACCTGCTTTCCGCCGCGCTCGACGAGCACGGGGACTTTCTCGCCGGCCCGCCGGCCCAACAAGGCCCGTTCCCAATCGACGCCGTCGGAAACATCCAACGTCCCGGCTTTGACGATCACATCGCCGGGGGCGAGGCCGGCTTTCCCCGCCGGGCTGTCGGGTTGGATCCGGCGGACGTGGAGTTCCTGCGTTTCCGCGGTTTTGATATCCTCGGCCACCACCCCATGCCAGGTCCCGTCGATCTGCTCAATGCTCAACAGTTTGGCGATGGTCCGGCGGGCATCGTCGATCGGGATCGCAAACCCGATCCGCTGGGCGCCGGCCCGGATCGCCACGTTGATTCCGATCACATCGCCGTCGAGGTTCACCAGCGGACCGCCGCTGTTGCCCGGGTTGATGCTGGCGTCGGTTTGGATCAGGTTTTCGTACGATTGCTTTTCGTTGACCTCCACGTCCCGCGAGAGGGAACTGACGATCCCCGCGGTCACGGAATGCTCGTAGCCGTAGGCATTGCCCAAAGCCAGTACGGTTTCGCCCAGCATCAGATCCGACGAGGTGCCCAGGGGCATTACGTCGAGCGAGCGGCTCGGCTGGATTTTGATGATGGCGATGTCTTTTTCGCTGTCGAACGAAACGACCTCGGCCATGAAGGTGCTGCCGTCGTAAAGCGTGCACCGCATGGAATCGACGCCGCTGACGACGTGATAGTTCGTGGCGATGTAGCCCCGCTCGTCCACGATCACTCCGGTTCCCATGCCATTGACCTTGCGGCCTTTGGAGGGGGCGAACAGGGAATCGCCGTAGGTGGTTTTTTCGGTGTGGATGTTGACGGCGGAATTTTTGATGCGCTGGATCGCTCGCACGATGGGCGTCATTCGCCGTTCCGAAGCCGCGCCTAAGGCGGAGATCGAAGCCCAGGCGATAAGCACGCACAAACCGAGCGAGTAACGGCGGATGGTCATAGGCAGGTCATTCGTGCGGTACGCCATCATGTCCTAATCCGCTTCACAAGCTGAGTTTTTGGTGGTGAAGCGGATTCGGTCAGGAGGACGCGACAAGGTGACGGTTCGTGCTGGAATCCTTCAGCCGACCGGAGAGCGCTCCCTCGGTTCTCCGCACGAATGGCCATCGACTTTTCCGCCCTAGCCCCTTGAACGCCGCACGTGTGACATGCAGATCCTGCCTAACCGGGAACTCGGACGAATTGACCTAATCCGTCCCATGACGCATGATTTTGGGGAAATGCCCGGCGGAGGAGGGATTCGCCTCAAGCCTCGCTTCGTTTGCGGGGCGAGTCGCGTGGCAGCTTTCGGGGGCGCAAGATGGTTCGGGTCCACCCTACGCCGTGAACCGTTTTGTGAGGTAGAAAAATACTAATCCGAAACGAAAGTAGATCTTGCTGCGACAAATCCCTTGATTGACAGTCTTTCATTCAAAAAGTGGCGCTGTCCAACGAATCAAATCCTCCGACAACGATTGTTGGGGGGTTTGAGAACTCAGCTGCTGTTCGTGCTTTCCTCAGACGCAGCATCGGCTTTGGCACGCGGTCCCCCATCCGCGCGGAGCAGCGGCCAACTACAGGCACTCCCAATTCCGGCGGCCAGCACCAACAGCAAGAAAGCCGACATCAAAACGTCGTGATGAAAAGGTCGCCGATTATTTCGGCCGGTCTTCGTCGGATAAGCCGATTTCGGCGAGCAGGGCATCGAGTTTCTGGCGGAGTTTGCGGACATCCGCTTTCCGCAGGCGTTTGGAACCCAGAAGGCTCGTCACCAGATCGCCCGCCGAGCCGCCGAAGAAATCGTCCACAAACTCCCGGGCCAACTCCCGCGCGGCGGCATCGCGGGGCACGGCGGCGAAGTTTTCGACGAGATTGAACACCGTGGTCCGCGTGACATACCGGCTGTCCGCGATCGCGGTCCAGATCTCCGTCACCGTGGCCCCCGCCGTGCCCGCTTGCCAGACGAGGTCCATGATCTCATGCTGCGCCGGCGTCAACCGGCCTTCCGGCTTGCCCATGAAGCTGTCCTCCGACCAGAAAACGACACATGTCGTTTTTCAGTTGACGGACAACGACGAATGTCGTCCATAGAAAGCCGCTTCAATTTTCCGTCACGGTTCAAGACGCGGCGGGCGAATCCGTGGAAACCGCGACGGATGCGGCTTCGTTTTTCGGGCCGGCGATGTGAAACTCGCAGTCGGCCCACGGGGGCTGGCTGTGAAGTTGTTGCACCAATTCTTCCGCCGCGGACTGACTCTCTTCGAGCACGAACAACGTCGGTCCCCAGGAGCTTTGCCCCACGCCCCGGATGCCGCGGCTGCGGAGGTTTTCCGCGAGGTCCGCCATTTTTGGGCTGGCGAACGGGCCGCCTTGGATCGGTTCAAAATACGCCCCCACCTGCTGGCCGTATTGATAGATCCCTTCGGAAACCTCTGGAAAACCGGCCTCGCGGATCGCGGGCAGAATCTCCATCAACAGCAGCCGGCACAAGCGATTGGTGACGCATTCGGGCATTCCGGACAGGCGATGAAACGCGGTCTGCTCGTCGGTTCCGGAAAGACCTTCCCCCGCCGGCGGCGTGACCAGCACGATCCGCCATTCGGCCGGAAACGAGACCCGCGAAACCAGCGTGCCGATGTCTTCGAGCCGCCGTTTGCCGCCGTCGATCAAAAACCCGCCTTGCTCAAAACCGTGGATTCCCAAAGCGGAGCGGGTGCCGCGGCCCACGCGGTGGGCCAATTCCAGAAGGGGAAGATCGGGTTCGCCCGCGCAGACCGCCAACGCTTTTCCGACCGCGAGCGCCAACTGCGTTCCCGAACCGAGTCCCTGATGCGGCGGGATTTGCCGGTGAATTTCGATCCGGCAGGGCGGCGGCTGTTTGTGCGGAGCAACCCGGCTTCGATAACTCGCGAGGATGTGTTCCACACGCGCGCGAAGGTCAGGGGGCGCGGCGATCTGATCGCGGTCGTTAACTTTGAGGGTGAGTTGGGTGCCCGGCGAATCGATCATCAGACCCGCGCCGCCGAAGTGCCGGCCCGAAGCCGGCCGATGCGCGAGCAAGCCGAAGTGCAGCCGGGCACCGGTGTGGATCGTCACCTCAAGCGTCATCGCGGCCCCGCCCCGGCGTAATGTTTGTGGACGTAATCTTCCAATAACAAAAAGGCTTCCCGCTCCGCCGGCCCTGCCGTTTTCTCCACAATCACGCGGAGCGAATCGAGTTGCGGCTGGATCTCAGACGCCTCGAGCAAATGCACCCGCGTCGCCAGGATCGCGGCTTCGAGCACCGCGTGCTTGGCCCGGTTCCAACCGAAAAAATCCCTGATCCGCCCGGCATGCACCACGCGGGCTTCGATGCTCACGCGGGCTTCGCGGTCGTCCAGGGACTCGACCTCAAACTCATACCAGCGGCAGGCCGCTTGTAAGACCGCTCCTGGAATCTTTTGCGCCGGAAATGTTTGGGGCATCTCATCCCAGCAATCGATCGCCGCCCGCGCCAACAGCAGGGCATCATCCACGACATGAAACACCCCGCACGATTGCCGTTTGAGGTTTTGATATGTCGTCGAAGTCTGAAACGGCCGCAACAACAGCCGCTCGAACTCGCCTTCCACGATCGGCCCCATCGGGGCGATGTTGAGGCGGGCGTCCGCGTTCCGCGTGGTGACAATTCCCTCGAAAATCATGTTCGGGCTGAGGCTCGGGCAGGGGAAGATCAAGACACGCCTTCAGTCTAGCAAGCCTTGGCTCGAAGGCCACTCCACCGCCGGCAATCCGCCTCGAACCTGGGCCTCTGGCTCTCCGCTTGCGGCCGGGTCTGGAAATTCCGCAATCGGGCGCTTGCGTTCCACGCCGGGGACGGGCATGATTGATTCGTGATGCCTCGAACCTCAGCAACACGCGCTGGCAGTTCGTCATCCTGAAGACAAATCCCGACAGATTCCCATTTCCGTTACAATACATGCGCCTCGGTGGGAGCCGTTCGTTCCCAGTTCCTCGATGGAAAATCGAACAGACGGACACTCGCTTCGGGTCCTTTCCGTGAAGGGGTTCGACGATTTCGGGCGCTCATTCTTGATGCTCTGGCACGTTGGAGAATCAGCTGTGGACAAAGGCGGGCTGACTTACGAATTTGAACAGGCCGCGGAGTATTCCGTGCTGTCGCTCAAACCGGCGATGAACAGTTCCGATTGGACCGACATCGAGCAGGCAGGCGACTCGGTGATCCGCGATCTGGAGGCGGCCGGGACGCCGCATTTGATCGTGGACATTTCCGAACTGGATTATATGGGCAGCGCGATGGTGGCGCTGTTGGTCCGGTTCTGGAAGATCGTGAAGGCGAAAAATGCCCGGATGGTGGTCGTCGTCCGCAATCCGCTTGTGCTGGAAGTGCTACAAATCGCCAGGCTGGACGCTGTGTGGGAGATCGCGGAATACCGCGAGGATGCACTTCACGAGTTGGGTCTTTCCCCCGAGGCCAAAAGCGAACGCCGCGAATCCAACGTGCTCGTGCTGGCAGGCGCGGGCACGGCCGTGCTGGGGGCCGTGGCGCTGACGATTTACACCTCCAAGCCGGACTGGCTGGGACTCCGCGTCGCGCAAGTCCTCGCGTACGGTTGTTCGGTGATCGGGCTCGTTTTGGGAACGATGCTCCTGGCGAAAGCCACGGGGTTCCGGCGGCTTTTGGGCGGATTGGCGGCTGTCCTGGGCCTCGCCGTTCTGGTGGCGGCATTTTTCCGCGTGCCTCTTACGGCCGATGCCAACGAGCCCGACAACTCCCCTCAAAAAGAGGCCACGGGCCAGGAAGGCTCCGAAACGCCTAAGAAGTCCTCCAAAGGCGATCGCAAGTCCCGCCCGGGCGAAACCCCGAAATCCGGCGTCGTCAAACCGGCGGTGGCCGAAAAGCCCGCCCCGCGCACGGACGACGAATAATCGAACCGCGCGGCGTAGACCGCCTTGGCCGACCCGGTGTTGAATTTCTCCTCAGACCCCGCCAGTTTGGAACCGTCTTATGAATGAGCAGGCCGCTTCGAACGCCGCGCGATCCGATCACGTTCGCCAAAAAGCCCTCAAAGAGGAATTGTCCCAACTCGTGGATGTCGTCGGCCCCGGTCCGTTGGTCGATCTGCTCTTGGAGCGGGCGTTTCAGTTGGAGGCCACCGATATCCATTTCGATCCGACCACCGAGGGTTTGCGAATTCGGCTGCGGGTGGACGGGCTCTTGCACGATGTGCTCAAACTGCCCGCCGAGTTGACCTCGCACGTCGTGTCCCGCATCAAACTTATGGCGAACATGAACATCACCGAACGCCGCTTCGCCCAGGACGGGCACATCTCCAACTCGGTGCTCACCGCGAAGCGCGACGTGCGGGTCGGCAGCGGCCCCACGATCTACGGCGAGCGGATCGTGCTACGATTGATGCCCGACCAGGCCGCCTACACCCAACTCGAAGAACTGGGTTTCGAAGACCACCAGTTGACTCTTCTCAAAGAGCACGTCACCCGGCCGTCGGGGATGGTGATGAGCGTCGGCCCCGTGGGATCCGGCAAAAGCACCACGATGTATAGCTGTTTGACGTTGTTGAACGATCCGCAAAAAAGCCTGGTCACCATCGAGGATCCCGTCGAACGCCGGATTTCGGGCATCAATCAGATCCAGACCGACCCCAAGATCAGCTTCGGCTTCGTCGAAGCCCTCCGGGGCATCTTCCGCCAGGATCCCAACATCATGATGATCGGCGAAGTCCGCGATCCGGAAACCGCGCACATCGGCTGCCGGGCCGCCCTGACCGGTGTGATGGTTTTGAGCACGATGCACGCCAACGACAGCGTGAGCACCATCGACGTGTTCCGCGAATTCGGGATTCCGCCCATGTTCATCGCCGACAGCGTCAACTGCATTATCTCGCAACGCTTGATCCGCAAAGTCTGCCCCACGTCGCGGGAGACGTACCATCCCGACGAGGCGGTTTGCGGACTGCTCGGCCTCGATCCCAACCAGGCGGAATCGACCGAACTCATTCGCGGCGTCCCGGCCGACTGCAACTTCCACACGGGCTATTCCGGACGCACCGGGGTGTTCGAGATTCTGGTCGTCACGAAAGACGTTCGCGAAGCCATCCTCCATGGAAAGTCCTCCATGGAAATTCGCGATGTCGCGAAGTCGGAGGGAATGACGACCTTGGAAGAAGCCGCGCGGAATAAAGTGCTCCGCGGCGAAACGACCGTGGAAGAAATGCTCCGCGTGATTTCCACCCACGCGGTCTAGCCTTCAAAGAACGAAAAAAGGTGCCCGGACGAATGAAGCGGCTTCCGTGCCTCCAAGCCTTCCGTGTGGTGCTAAAAGCTTGTGATGAGCGACGGATTGGGGGTTCGTGAGTGAGTGTCGCCGCCGGTCATTCGTACCGGGCACCGTCTTTTCCTAACATCCTCCGTTGAATTCCCGAGCATTAGCCGCAGGGCGCTCGCCCCGGTTCTTGATATTTCTCTGGCTTTCAATAAACCGGACGCGGGCGCGTTCCGGCATCAACTCAATTCGCCAAATCCTGGAACAACGGCCCGAAGCCCGGCATGTCTTGTTTTAACACGTCCAACCAACACTGCGGATTCCAGATTTCCACGCAAATCGCCGCTCCCACGACGATCACCTCCTGATTCGCCGGCACATCCAAAAACTCGCGGTATCCCTCCGGCACGAGCAACCGC
This sequence comes from uncultured Planctomycetaceae bacterium, assembly GCA_963815195.1. Lineage (GTDB taxonomy): Bacteria > Planctomycetota > Planctomycetia > Planctomycetales > Planctomycetaceae > CAWAVN01. Next base: position 1,072,372 of record CAWFGE010000013.1, on the reverse strand, counting down.
GAGCGGTTGGCCAGTTTGACGGTTTTTGAACGGGTGGAGAGCAAGCGACCCAATCGTTGGACTTCTCCCCAGCGCTGCTCCATCCGTCCCGCTTGAATCTTCTGCCGAATCAACCCCACGCCGTCGTTCAGTCGCCGCTGCCAGTCCCGCGCCCGCCAGAGGCTCAAACAGCCGTAGCGTTCCTTGGCGAGGATGGTTTCGCCGGCCTCATCGGTGACCGCCTGGGACAGGTCCGCGGGCAGGGCGATCCGAAACCGTTCATCGATGGTGCGCTTGTGCTCACCTGTGATAAACGTCTCTTCGGGCATCGGTTGTCTCTATCCCGCAAATGGCTGGTTCGACGGCCTCCGTGGCGTGGTGGGTGCAGGATGGCCTGCAAACCGCTCCTTTCATATTATTGGGCAAGAATCCCACTTTATCTAAAGTTTTGATTTCTCTGGGGGATGAAATCCCACATTTCAGCGAGACTACCGCAGACGCGCGGCAATTGCAAATCTATTCCACCGGTTTTTTCGGAGAATTCCAAACAGGCGGAACGGAATCCGGGTGTTTCCAGAAATTCGAGAGGCATTGAGCGCCACACCGTTTTCGCCGCGCACGAAAAAAGCCGCCCCAAAAAAGGGACGGCGTGGCCGCCTTGAAAATGCCGGCCGCTCTTCGCACAATGAATCGCAATTGCGACTTTGGCGGCTCCGCGTTTTCGAAAGAGCGGGATTGTGATGAGTGTGTTCGACGTGACGATGGGAATCTGGGATTTCAACCGCAGCCGCACCCTCGCGGTTTTGGATTCAATCGCCCAGGAACCAAACCCCCGCGCGATTCTGGGATTCCGCCCCGGACCGGGCCGGGCCCACATCGCCTGGCAGCTCATGCACATCGGCATCACCGAAGAGCTCTTCGCCACGGAACGCCTCCTGGGGACCACGCCCGATTTCGCCGAGGATGTCCCCGGGTTTCGGGGCGGCAGTACGCCGGATGACGACATTCCCAGCGTCGATCACATCCGGGGCGTGCTCCGGCAGTCCCGCGAGCATCTGCAAAGCACGATCTCCGGGTTCACCGAAGCGGATCTGCCCGTCATTCCGGAAACCTTCAAAGAGCGCGGCTGGACCCTCGCCCAAATCCTGAACGTGCTGGCCTGGCATGAACCGCATCATCAGGGGCAAGCGCATCTCACGTTCAATCTCTGGAAAGCGGCTCAGAGTTAAGATGCAGGTGACGATCTATTACTGCCCGCCCTGCCGGCTCCGCGGGCCGGCGGAAGAGATCGCCCGGGCCGTCGAGCGCGAACTGGGTTTTGAAACCGAGATCAAACAAGGCTTTTGGGGCACGTTCCGCGTCGAATCGGACGGCGAGGTGATTTTCAACCGCTGGAAAGACCGCGGCTGGCTGGGCCGGTTGGGTTTGGGAGCCGTCCCCACGCCCGAGGAAATTCTGAACCGCCTCCGCGAAGTCGGCTCGCCTCGGTTATCGGCGGGTCAATAAGCCCGACCAGCCCAACGGCCCCTGGGTGCCGCCCGCGTCCTCGAAATGAAACTCGCGAATCCTCTCGAAATCGAACAATCCGCCCAAATCCGCGCGGATTTCGTGCTCGTGCACGCGGGGCGGACCTTCGTGATCGTTTTGCTCGTTGGCATTGCCGGCGAGCACCAAATACCGCGTCCCCGGCCGGCTCAACTTTTTGAGCGTCTCCAAAAAGCCCGCGAGATTCTCTTTGCGGGCACAGTGAAAGCAGCCCCGGTCAAACAGAAAATCGAACGGCTCCAGGTCGAGATCGAACTGCGTCAAGTCCGCCACAAGAAATTGAACGTTCACATTCGCGACCGCCGCCCGCTGTTGGGCCATCTCGAGAGCGGTGGGGGAAACATCGAGGCCGGTCACGTCGAAGTTTTGCTCGGCGAGGAACACCGCGTTCGTCCCCGTGCCGCAGCCCAATTCCACGGCCCGGCCGGGAGCGATCTCGAACTCTTTAAGCACCCGCGCGAGTTCCCGCGAGCGGATTCCCGAATCCCAAGGCAAATCCCCCGTTTGATACCGCGCCTCCCAATTCCGGCGTGGTTCTTCGCTCATCTCGAATCTCCTTTCGACCAAACGTCTCCCGGTTACCGTTCCATCATAGTCGTTTCGTGGCGGGAGAGGGAATGCGTTTTCGTGAGCGGCTGGGCGCGAGCCGCCGGTTTTGCGACGACCGCAAAAAAACGCCGCCGGCTAGAACCCCCGCGGGTTGCCGGATCGTTGACGGGGGCGGGGCGTGGTCATATTCTGGATGTCTGATGTGACGACTTGGTTCCGCTTTCCGAGGGAAGGCGAAATTCAAAAAACTTTTTGGGAGACACCACGATGAAAGTTTGGGTAGCGGGTTGGATGGCGGCGTTGGTTTTGGCGGGCGGATCGGTTCGAGCCGCGGACAAAGAGGCGGATTCTGAAAGTCGGCGATGCCGCCCCGCAGTTCCAGGCGATGAACGATCAAGGCAAAGTCTTTAAGTCCTCCGATGTGGTGGGCAAGAAGATCCTCGTGGTGTATTTCTATCCCGCGGACATGACCGGCGGCTGCACCAAGCAAGCCTGCGGCTTCCGCGACGACATGAAGAAGCTCGAAGACAAAGGCGTCGTCGTGGTCGGCGTGAGCGGGGACTCCGTCCGCAACCATCAGTTGTTCAAAAAGGCCGAGAACCTGAACTTCACACTCCTCGCCGATGAGGAAGGCAAAGTCGCGGGGGCCTTCGGCGTGCCGTTTACCAAGGGCAAGAAATCCATCGAACGCGAAGTGGACGGGAAGACCGAAACGCTGACCCGCGGCGGAACGGCGAAGCGGTGGACCTTCCTGGTGGACCGCGACGGCAAAATCGCGATGAAGAACACCGAAGTCAAAGCCGCCGAAGACAGCAAAGCCATCCTGCACAAGGTCGAAGAACTGCAATAAGGATCGCCAAGAAAATCATTTAAACTTTTGACCGCCTCAACATGACCAAGGGGCTTACGCCCGGGCTTACGCCCCCCGCTCGCCTTTTTGCCCCCATGTTGAAGTTATTTTCTTGACGTTCCTCAGCTAAGAACGTCTGCACCGCGTGCGAGCATCTTTCGTAGCGGCGGCAAGATGCCGCCGCTCCTTTTCTTGGGTCAGCCGATGGCGGTGACGGTGCCGCTGAGAACGCGTTCGAGGCCTAAGGGAGTCTGCACCAGGAGGGCGCCTTCGTCGTCGATCCCGCCGCAGAGGCCTTGGACGGCGGCGAAGCCGTTTTCGATGGAGACCTCGCGGCCGTTGAGCCAGCACCGCTCGCGAAAGCGTTTGGAAAGGCTCATGGAGCTTTCCGAGAGGCGGGCGAACTCCAGTTCCAGATGCTGAAGGACGCGAATCAACACGTCGAGCCCGTCGTGCCGAGCACCCGTGGCGTCCCGCAGCGAGACCGCCACGTCCCGCACCGCCGGCGGAGCGTCTTCGAGGCTGTTGTTCACATTGATGCCGATGCCCACGACGATCCGGCCTTTGAGCGAGGAGGGGATCTCGCTCAAGATGCCGCACAGCTTTTTGCCGCCGAGCATCACATCGTTGGGCCATTTGAGTTTCAGGTTCGCCTGCGGGACGAGGGCATCGAGCGCTTCGCAGACGGCGAGGCCGGTCGTCAGCGAGACCTGCGGCCAGCGTTCGGGCGCGATGCCGCACCCGCCCGCGTCCAGGATCAGCGAAAATGTCAACGCCCCCTCCGCCGACCACCAGGCGTTTTCGCCGCGCCCGCGTCCCGCGGTTTGCCGGTCCGCTACGATGAGCGCGGGCAGTTCCAGGTCCTGCCGCTCCGCGAGTTCCAAGGCCCGGTTGTTCGTCGAAGGCAATTCATCGTGGATTTCCAACGTGCCGATGAACGTTTCGGTCCCGATCCGCTGGGCCTCGGAAGCACTTCCGCCGGGACCGCTTTTTTCATCCGGTTCTTCCTCGATCGGCTGATTCGCAGGGCGTTCCATGAGCATCAAGCCTCCCATCGTGAGTAATGTTCCCAAAACCAGCCAGACGGAAAGGGCCTCATCGAAAAACATGACGCCGCCGGCCGCGCACATCGCGGCTTGGGAGGCGTTGATCAAGTTGACCCGCACGACCGACAACCGCATGAGCGCCGCTCCGCAGGCAAAAAACGCGATCGCGTTCAAGCATCCCGCCGCCAGCATGTCGGCGAGTTCGGGGCCGGTGGTTTCCCACATTCGATCCGTTCCGAGGCGGAGCCAACTCGCGAGCCCCAGCCCGACGACGCCGGTCGTGCTCAGAAGCACCAGCGTCCCGGACAGCGAGACGTTGTGCCGGCCGGTCATGGTCCGGCGGATCACGACGCCGCACGTTCCATAGGCCAACCCCGCCAGGCTCGCGGCCAGGACCGCCGCCGCGATGTCCAGCCACGAACTTTCCGCGAGCATGGCTCCGGTCGCGTCGTCCGCTCCCAGGCTGAGGACGGCAATCGACATCACCAAAACACCGATCGCGACCGCCGACCGCAGCGTGATCGGTTCGCCGAGGACCATCCGCCCCAAGACGGCCCCGGAGCCGATCAGCGTGGCGAACGTCAAAGGCACCGTGAGCGCCAACCCGCCCAGGCTCAGGGCCCATTGGAAGGAGACGTTGCCGATGAACTGCATAAACAACCCGGTGGCGACCAAGGGCAGCACGAGCGCCTTGGGGGGCAGGGCGGAGAGGCCCCGCTTTGCGCGATAGGCGACGAGAATCCAGGCGACAATCGCCGCGGGCACGCCTTTCCAGCACGAGACCCAAATCGCCCAATCGATGTTCTGCGTATTGGCCATCCGGCGGAGCGTGAGATTCGTGCCGGTATAAGCCAGCGCCGAAACGACGCCGAACAGCGTCCCCAACAGCACCGCATCCTCGCGGAACCGCGAACCGATCCGCACGAAACGCGGGGAGCTTGAAACATCGGGACGTTCAGTCAAAGCCATCCTCCGTAGCGGCGGCTTTTAGCCGCCGAGACCGATCGACGCCGGTAAGATGCCGCCGCGACCTTTGCGAGATCACCGCATTCCGCGCGTATGATCCAGGACCAGAAACGAGACACCGATAGTAGTCCCCCCCGCAAAGCCGTTGCAAGCATGGTGTGTCGTCTATCTTCAGCGATCGGGTGGCACGTCCCTGGCCCAGCGAAGGCCGTGGCGAACCGCATTGGACTACGCCCTTCGTTCCTCAGGGCGTGCCGCCCAACGCAAGTGATCCGGTGGAAAACTTCCGCGGGCTTTGGCAATCGAACGTGGAGCAGTAGAATGAACCGGGATGATGAAATCGCGGTTTGCCCAGGCCCAAACAGCTACAACTTTTCGCGGAGGATTCGGGAATGAAACACTATCTGCTCGCGCTCGCCATCGTCTTGTCTGCTCCGTTATCCGCGATCCGAGGGGACGATCCAAAGCCTTCCGAGGCCAAAGCCAAACCGCAGCTTTGCCAGGGGTATTACCAGTCCGAAGCGGACGCCGTCAAACAGACTCGACCGGCTGGCTTCGACGTATTCGAACCTCAAAGAATGGAAAGACCGGGCCGCGCGGATTCGCCAGCAAATCCTCGCGGGAACCCAATTGGATCCGCTCCCCCAGCGCACGCCGCTCCATCCGATCGTTCGCAACAAGCGGACCTACGAGGGATACACCGTGGAGTCCGCGGCGTTCGAGGCCCGGCCCGGGTTTTTCGTTTACGGAAGTCTCTACCGGCCGCTCGGAAAGAAAGGGCCGTTCGCGGGGATCCTTTGTCCGCACGGACACTACCGCGGCCCGGATGGCGGACGCTTAAGGCCCGATCATCAAAACCGCTGCGCGACCTTGGCCCGCATGGGGGCGGTCGTGTTTTCTTATGACATGGTCGGCGTCGGCGACTCGGCAAAGCTCGGCTGGAAGCACGAACATCCTCAAGTCCTCACGCTCCAAACCTGGAGCAGCATCCGGGCACTCGACTTTCTGGAATCGCTAACGGACGTGGACAAGAAACGCCTGGGCGTCACCGGTTGTTCGGGGGGCGGGACGCAGACGTTTCTCTTGACGGCGGTCGATGACCGCGTGAGCGTGTCCGTGCCCGTGGTGATGGTCTCGGCCCATTTCTTCGGCGGCTGCAACTGCGAGAGCGGCATGCCCATCCACAAAACCGAAGAACTCGAAACCAACAACGCCGAGATCGCCGCCCTCGCCGCCCCGCGGCCGATGCTGCTGATTTCCGTCGGCGGCGACTGGACCAAGAACACGCCGAAGGTCGAATACCCCTACATTCAAAGCGTCTACAAACTCTTCGGCAAAGCCGGGAATGTGGAGAACGTGCATTTCGCCGACGAGGGCCACGGCTACCAACTCTCGAAACGGCAAGCGATGTACCCGTTTATGGTCAAGCACCTGAAGCTCGATCCCGCGGGCGTTCTCGACCCCCAAACCGGCGTGTTCGACGAGAGCCATAACACGATCGAAAAGCCCGAACAGATGCGGGTGTTCGATGCAAGCTTCCCGCTGCCCCAGCAGGCCCTCAAACCGGGTTCGCTCGTCGAGTTTTGATCGGCGTCACGCACGTCGCGTCGCGGTGGCTTTCAGCCGCGACACGTTTAATCTTCCTTGCCCTTGCCGTTCAGCCGTTTGAGCGCGGCCTGGGACTGGTTGCGGACCGCCGGGTCTTGGGCGGAATCGCGGATCGCCTCCAGCCGGCGTTTGGCTTCCGGCGTGCCGATCCATTTTAACAGTTGAATCGTCCGCAGTTGCCGATGGTTTCGCGATTCTTCCATCAGCCGGCGTTGGCTTTCGCGCTGGGGGCCTTCGAGATAGGCCAGCAAACGCCGGGCGCGGGATCTGAGTTCGGCGGATTTCGTGGTATCGAGCGCTTCTCTTAAAAAGGGCTCGGCATTGAGGCTGAGTTGACGCAGCGCCCGATAAGCCGATTGCCGGTCGGAAAACTGATCGTGATCCATGCGTTCGATGAGACCTTGTATCAACAGATCGTCGTTGGGCGGATGATCGATGAGCGGGAGGGCCTGGTCGGGGCGATGCTTGAGGGCCACCATCGCCGACCACGAGGCGTGTCCGCGCGACTCGCCGAGCATCCGCCAGAGCCTCCCCAATTCTTCCTGCGAATAAGGCCGCCCGGCGTCGAACGAGCCCGCGAAGTCCGCGGAGGCGAGATCCCACAGATACGCATTTCCCTGCGAGTCGCCCGAGACGAGATGCAAGCCGTCCGGGAGAAAATGCACGTCCGCAATCTCACTGGGATGTTTCTCCAACAGCAACACGGGCCGGCCGGTGTAGGTTTCCCAAATCTCGATGTGCCGATCGGGCAGCGTTTCCGCGACCAGCGTTCCATCGGGAGAGACGGAGAATCGATGCAGCGACGAATCGTCGTTGATGGAGTGCGACCGCCGGAGCCGATCCCGAATCTCCCCCGACTCGGCGTCGACCACCCATAACCCTTCGCGGTTGACGGCGGCCAAGAGAAACGTGGGATTCGGAGCAAAGGCCACGCCTTGCACGTTGCCTTCCAGCCGGGTCTTCCAAAGCAGCTTGCCGGTTTCCGCGTCCCACAGATACAAGCGGCCGAAGCGGGCGGTGGCCAATCGGCGACCGTCGGGCGAAAAGTGCATCTCGTCCACCCACACCTGGCGGTCCACGCGATGCGTTTTTTCTCCAGAAGCCGAATCGAGGAACACGATGGGCGGATCGCCGCCCATCCCCGCCAACTGCCCGCCGGACGGCGAAATCGCCAAAAACGACAGCTTGGGCAAGGAGACGGTTTTCCGCTGTCCGCGCTCGTCCTGAAAAATCAGTTGCCGGCCTTGTTGCAGGACGAGCCCGCCCTTTTCGTCAAATTGCAGGTTCAAGATCGGAGCGCGGTCGACCGGGGAGGCGACGAATTCGCGGACCGCCGATGCTTGAGGCGTCCATTCCCAAATCCGTCCCCGGGACGATCCCAACAAAACCGTCTCGTCGGGAGAGACGGCCATCTGCGTGAGACCGCTGCCGTCCGGTGTCGTGAATCGGGCCACAAGGCCGGGCGGATCCTTGGCCAGCGCCGGAGCGGATCGCGCAGACGAGCCCGATCGCGAACAGGAACACAAACCGGTGGCGTCTCAACCAGTTCATCCTGAAACCAATCTTCCCATCAGCACGGACGGCATCAGAGATATTTCATCAAGAGCTTGCCCAGGAAACACGGGCGAACGGGAATCGCAATCACACTCCATACAGGGTAACGGAAAACGTTTTCCGGAAACAAGCGGTTGTCGCATCGATCCCATGCCGCGCCGTGCCTTGGCCGGATTGGTAAGGGAACAGCCAAATGAGTGCGGGACGGGCTTTGGAAACACCTCCTTCCGCTGGCAGATAAAGAAGGTAAGGGCGAATGGGGAACCTGTTGTGTTGAAGTCTCGGCGAGACGAGAGGACACATGCAAGCCAGGGACACGGGGGAAGTAAGCTAGGACGGTACGACAGAGTATCTCGTCTTCTTCCCTCGGGGAGGCCGGACGCGGTATCACGCAGTGCCGATGTCGCGTTGTCTCTGAGCGTCGACCATTGCCCCGCCATTGTCTCGGATTGTGCCTTGAGCCTTATTCATGCGCAACAACGTCCCCAATTGTCCATCAAATTTTTGGGAATGGCCATTCAGTACGTGAATCCATGGGGACCACAGATGTTGGTCCGCTCCAATTTCAGCAGGTGCTCGACATGAAGCGGGTCGTCCCAACCGAGCGTGGAACGATATCGCACCCCGGTCCGGCCCTCAATCCGATTGAGAAAGAAAAACTCGCAGTCGGTGGGATCCAACACCTCGTCGCCGGGAAGCGGGGGCACGTCCTGCGCGGGCAGAGGAGTCACGAGAAACGGAGTCACCAAAACCAGGAGCTCTTTTTCCATGCGTTTGTGCGTCGTATTGCTGAACATCGGTCCGATGTAGGGCAAGTCCCCCAAGCCCGGAATGCGGCTGGTGGTTGCGTCCAGTGTCACCTGGAGCAAACCCGCCAAAGCATGCCATTTTTTTCGACCGATTCGTGTTGATGTGGATTTCTGGCCTTGTGAGGCCTTTAACGGTCACAATGGAAAAATGTCACCCTAAAAGGAATTGCTATTTTCCATTGCCGAGCCGCTGCACACAAGCACGGTATGACAAGATTGAGAGACATTTTCAGGAAAGAGGTTGTCGAGGAGTTGGAAAACTGCGTTTCGAGCCGGGGCAGCCGTCCCAAGCCCGCTCGGAATCCTTGACCGTCAAGTTATCGCATGGTTCAATGAATGACGAACTGAAAGAATGCCCGCCTCCGCGTCCCGCCTGATTCGCCTCCGATTTCTGAAATGAGTGGTGATATGCGAGTTGTTCCTGTCCACCTTTGTGCGAAACTCCTGCTGATGGGGCTTGCGATCCTGCTCTCCCCTGGGCCAAACATTTCCCTTCACGCGGCGGTGCCGGCCGTGGCGGAATCGCGACCGGGACGGTATGCGGCACTCATTCTCCAAGACCAGCCCGCCTGCTATTGGCGGTTCGAGGAGGGTTCCGCGCAGCGCGTGCCCAGCTTGAGCGGCACGGCGGGTTTGGATGCGGAGGTTTCTGGGCAGGTCGGGGTTCAATCGCCTGGACCGCGGCCGCCCTTGTTTCCGGCGTTCGGCCGCGAAAACCGCTCGGCCCGGTTTGCCGGCGGCGGGAATTTTCTCCGCGTGACCGATCCGGGCGACAAGAGCGTTTTGGATTTTGACAACGGCGACGCCATCACGCTCGAAGCCTGGGTCAATCCGACCCGCGTGGCCGAGAACCAGCAGGTTTACATCGTCGGCAAAGGCCGCACCGGACATAAAGACTTTTCCCGCGATAACCAGAACTACGCCCTCCGGCTTCGCGGCGTCGGCGGCACGGCCCGCATCAGTTTTCTGTTTCGCTCGGCGAAAAACCGCATAGGCGTCAAGGGCGATTTCCACCGCTGGAACGCCGACTCGGGCTTCGTCCCCCAAAGCGGCTGGCATCATGTCGCGGTGACATACGAGTTCGGAAACCCCAAGAGCATCCGCGGCTATCTCGACGGCCGGCCTGTCACGGGCACCTGGGACTATGGCGGCGAGACCGCCCAACCTCCCGTGGTCGATAACGATGAGCTCTGGATCGGCTCGTCCATGGGCGGCTCGCAAGCCAGCAGTTTCCAAGGCGACATCGACGAGGTCGCCATCTACCGCAAAGTCCTCACCGAAACACAAATCGGCCGCCGGTTCTGGCAGCGGGCGTCGGAAACCCTTTTCGTGGAGCGTGAACTTCCCAAAGACGGCGTCCTCGTGGAAGTCCTGGAGGGCATTCCCGATCAGCGATCCTGGATCGATCCACCGCCGCCCGCGTTGGATTTTTACACGGCCCCCGCGTTCGGCTTTCTGAACGTTCCCGGAAAATACAACGAACGCGGAGTGCAGATCGACCGCACCAATCCGTTTGCCCTCCGCGCCACCGGGATGATCACGCTGCCCGACCGCAAGTGCCGACTGCTCTTGCGGGCTCGCAATGGAGCCAGGCTGTTTCTCGACGGCAAACTGATTCTGGAATCGCCGTTCCATACGATCAGCGGCACCGCCCACGGAAAAATCCGGCACGTGGAGGTCGTCCAGAACAACACGATCCGCCCGCTGGCCACCGGCGACAACGAAAAGGTCGTGGAGATCGAAGGCGACGGCAAACCGCACCGCCTGCGGTTGGAACTGTTCCTCGGCGGCAAGAAGAAACGTCCGGAGCTTGGGGAAACGTCCGTCAGTCTCGAAGCCGAAGACGGGCTGTTTCGGATCCTCAGCCCAAAGCCCGTATGGCGGTTCGCGCTGACGGATGACGAGTTCCACGCGTTCCGCGAACAGGACCAGTTGTATCAAAGAAACCTCAACGCCGAGCGGCGCCAGGTCGCCGGCAAGGAGGAAACCGAGTATTGGAACCGCCGGCATCAAGTCGCCCGCTCGATACTTGAAAAACGGCCCGCGATCGCACTCCCGGCGGTGAAGGAACCCAAGGCGGTTAAAAATTCGATCGATCGGTTCATCAACCACCGCTTGGAACAAGCAAGCAAATCGCCCGCCACCTTGATCGATGACTGGGCGTTTTTGCGGCGGGTGACTTTGGATGTCCTGGGCACTGTGCCCACTCCCGAGCAATCGAAAACCTTCTTCGCCGGCGACTCGGTGAACCGCCGGGAGCGATACGTCGACCGGATATTGGAAGAGGACGGTTGGGCGGACCATTGGGTGGGTTATTGGCAGGACGTGCTGGCGGAGAATCCGAACATTGTCAATCCCACGCTCAACAACACGGGTCCGTTCCGCTGGTGGATTCAGGAGTCGTTCTTGGACAACAAGCCGTTCGACCGCTTCGCGACGGAATTGATCCGCATGGAAGGCAGCCAGTATTACGGCGGGCCGGGCGGGTTTGCGATGGCGAGCCAGAACGACGTGCCAATGGCCGCAAAGGCCCATATCATCGGGCAGGCGTTCTTGGGGTTGGAGATGAAGTGCGCCCGCTGCCACGATGCCCCGTTCCACGAATTTAAGCAGTCGGATTTGTTCCAGGTCGCGGCGATGCTCAACCGCGGGCCGCAGGCGGTGCCGCCGTCGAGTTTGATCCCCGGCGGCGGAACGCGGTCGTTGATCGTCGCGGTCACGCTCAGCCCCGGCGAGAAAATTGCTCCCCAGTGGCCGTTCGCGGAACTGGTTCCCGCCGATTCAATCGAAGACCTTGTGCCGAACCGGCCCGACTCCCGCGAGCAGCTTGCGGCGTTGGTGACTTCGCCGAACAACGACCGCTTCGCCCAGGTGATCGTCAATCGGATGTGGAAACGTTACCTCGGCCGGGGACTGGTCGAGCCGGTCGATGATTGGGAGCACGCCGCGCCTTCGCATCCCGAGCTTCTGGAATTTCTCGCGCGGGAGTTGGTCCACAGCGGCTACGACTTGAAGCATGTGGCTCGGTTGATTTTCACGTCGCACACCTACCAGCGAATCGCTCAACCCAGCCGCGGGGACGAGGATGCGTTGTTTGCCGGTCCGCTCCGGCGGCGGATGTCGGCGGAAGAGGTGGTCGATTCGATGTTCACGGCCTGCGGGAAGGATTTTTACGCGGGGGAACTCAACATCGACGCCGACGGCTCGCGGGTGTTTACCACATCCTTGAATTTGGGGTATCCCCGGCGGGCGTGGGAATTCACGTCGCTGTCCAACGAGCGGGACCGGCCGAGCCTGTCGCTGCCGATGGCCCAGCCGTTTTTGGACGTGCTGGAATCGTTCGGCTGGCGGGCGTCCCGGCAGGATCCGCTCACGGTCCGCGACACGTCTCCCACCGTCTTGCAACCGGCCGTTCTCGCCAATGGCGTCTTGGGCCGGCGGTTCACGCGGTGCTCCGAAGACAGCGCTTTCACAAAGCTCGCGACCGAAGACCAGCCGCTGGAAACATTGATCGATCGCGTTTACCGCCAGGCTTTCACCCGCCCCGCGACGCCGGCGGAACGGGAAACCTTTATCGCACTTTTGAAAGACGGTTATCCAAACAGGCTTCGCGAAGTCTCGCCGGAAGAGTTGAAGATCGAGCGGCTGCGGAACGCGGGCGTCTCGTGGTCCAACCATCTCAGCGAGGAATCCAACCGCGTGCAGATCGAACTGCAAAAAGCCGTGAAACAGGGCGACCGGCCTTCGCCCCGGCTGCAACCCGATTGGCGGGAACGCTACGAAGACATGCTCTGGGCGATTTTGAACTCGCCGGAGTTCGTGTTCGTGCCGTAATGGGCGACGATTACTCCGCCGATTTCTCCCAGTTCAAACGATCCAGACGTTTGAACTCCGCGGTGATGTCTCCGCCTTCGTAAAACGACAGCCAGCCGAACAGCTCGACGGTTTTGCCCGGCGGACAATCGGGAAACTGCGGATCGGAGTGCATGCAGGGGCAGCCGACATTGCCCCACGTGCGCTGGCAAGGCGACCAGGCCGCGATGACCCACCGCTTGCCCGTCTGGTCCCGGCAGGCCGCATATGGGGCTTGGAAAACTTTGTTCTCATTGGTTTGACCGGCGAACGCGGGAGCGCCCTTGAACATCACGCAGTTCTGCACGCGGAGTCCTGCCAGCGTCGTTTCCGTGCCGTTGGTCAACCACATCCGCATTTTGACGCCCTGTTTTCCCGGCCGGACTTCCGTTCCGAAGGTCACGGCATTTGGTAGTTTTCGCTCCATCCGCAGGGTGCCGTCTTTCTGTTCGTTCCATTCCAAACTGGGCAGTTCGATGTTTTGTTTGGTCCAGGTGGTGGGCACATGCGTATGAGCCAGATACAACAGTTCCCGCCCGCCGGTGTTGTTCCACCAGATGGCTTCGGGAATATCCGCGACGACGTATCCCGCATCTTTCCAAGGCAGAAACACGCTGATCTTCGTTTCCCGCTGCGGGCGGATGGCTCCTTCGAGAAAGCCAATCCGCGGGTGCCGGCCTCCGGGATAAGGCAGCACCAGCAGCTTGTCAGCCTTGGCTCGTTTGGGGGCGTTGTCCGTTCGGATGCCGAACCGCTGTTTGGCCTTTTCGATTTCCTCGGCGGACAGCCCGGTGGCCTCGGCGATTTCCGCATCGGAGAAGCGATGATGCCAAATCATGTTCTCCAGCCAGCGCTTCAGCTCTGCATCGGATTTCGGCCGCCTCGCATTGGAGCCGGCCTGCGTTTCGTTTTGGGCCGTCGAGCATGGAAGATTCCAACCGAACGAAATCATCACAGCGAAAGAAATCGCGCCGAGTCTCATGGAAGCCTTCCTTCTGCCGAGGTGTGTCATGGTGGAGATCTTCCCCGATTCTCACCCAGGCGAAGCCGCACCTCAAGCCCAACGAAAAAAGACGAGCCACCGCGGGGGGAACGGTGGCTCGTCGGAGGGGGGAGGAACAGTCAACCGGTCGGCGGGGAGCTCGACCATCCGGTCCGCTAGGGAGAGAAGGGACGTTCGGATGCCTGGCCGAGCGTGGCCGGGTCGCGTGCGGTCCGAGTGCGGGGAAATTCGGACCCGTTCGGCGCGCGACCATTACCGAGAGTCTGTCCTCCAGGAGAACTTTCGTATTCAGAACCGCCGAGCTCAAACCGGAACGGCGGTTCGTTTCGAGGCGGGGCGGGCGAAGCTTGGGTTTCCATCCGAGTGCCGGCGGGGTTTGGGCGCGTGCCGGCGGTCGGCCGGTTGGGATTTGGGAGAGGCGATGCCGGTTCCACCTCGGCGGTTTGCACTTCGCGTCCGATTGCAGATTTTGCGGGATCGTTTGCAGGATTTACAAAGTCCTCGGGGATTTCTTCGAGTTTCCGCCGCATCCGTCGCCAGCCGGGGGATTCCTGCCGGATTTCGTTCGCTTTGGGGAGCGCCAAATGGGCATTGGGTTCGACAGACGCCGGTGGATGCTGCACCGCGGCCGCGACTTGCGCTTCCACGGGGGCCTGAGTTTCAGGCGATTGGCCGCGAATGACCGGGCGCTGAAAATCTTCTTCGGAAGGCTCGGGACGAGGGGCTTTCGGCTCGTCATTCGAGGCAAGCTGCGTGTCTTTGGGGATGTTCAACCGCGGGCTGCCGGCCATGATCCACTTGTTCCACCGGCTTTCCAGATCGTCCACGCCTTCGAGACGGTAATGTTCCTCGATGGCCCGGTCCCAGCCGTTGCGGTGGGCGGTTTCCAAGAACTCCAGATACCGCGTCTTGCCGCCGGCTTGCACCAGGAAGTCGGCCAGCGAATAACCCTCGGCATACAGCGTGAGCACGTGCTGCATTTCGCGGGGATAGTCTTTAATCGACAACAGTTTTTTGAGCGGGATCCGTTGCGACGTGTTCCAGACCTGCTGGAGCAAGAGTGCCTGCCGCCGGCGTTCGGATTCGTGCTCGATCAGCGTCGCGGCGCCTTCATCGGCCCACCGTGGGAGCGGCCGGCGGAAATGGCACGCGAGGATCGTATGGCTGACTTCGTGGGGGATGACGCTGTCCAGGATGCGTTCCATGCTGCCTTGGACGTTCATCCGCCAGCCGAAGACTTCGCCGCGGTCGAAGGCGAACGTCGTCGCACCGCCGGCTCCAATCTGCCCGACTTTGACCGTTAAAGTGCAGGGCTTGAACCAGGGTTTCATTTCCTCGCCGAGCCAGTCTTCCGCGAGCGTTTTGCGGTAATGCTCGGCGCATTTTCCGCATTGCTCGGCGACTTCGGGGGTGGGAGCCGTGACGAGGAAATTCCGCGTGCGGAAGGTGGCGGCGGGTGCGAAGCCGGCCGAGAAGATTAGCCCGGCCAAAGCGAATAAGAACGGGTTCTTGAGAGCATCCTTGCTCAAACGCATGTGATTGTCGCTCCATCAGTTTGCGGGAGGCGGCGGAAGGGAATCGCCGGGAGTTCGACATCCTTGCCGAACGCCCCTCTTCAAATGCAAACTTGAGGCCGATTCCGGCCTCTAGGAGATTTTTTCGGGTTCTCTTGGCCGGCTGTGGTCGCAACTTCAGTTACAAAAAGACGTTAAACGCTCGGAGGTTTTTTGGGAAATTTCGCGTTTGCAAAGAGACTTCGCCGGAGAACATCCCAGAATTGCAGGATTTGCAAGAGTTTTGTGGACGGAGTCTTACGCCGAAGGCGTTAGAGAACAAATCCCAAGGTCAACGGCACAGCCGCGACACCTTGGGTGTCGTGTTGACAATCATGAAACACACGCCGAAGGCGTTATTCAAAATCAGTCGTTTCAAATTTCGCGTGATCATGGTGCAACCGTCCCGGCTGCATTGGCGGGCGAGACGCCTGCACCAAAAGAATTTAGGGCCGAAGGCCCGGCTCTATGTCAGCCCAGGCCAAGCGCAGCGCCGGCCTGGGTTACGGATGATTAATGAAACGCAAGCCCCAACGGGGCGGCCCTATGTGTCACGTGCAGGGGCGGCTTCAAACCCACGCAGTCACCTGCGCATCTCCGGTTTAGGACCGCCCCGCGGGGGCTTTTGCATTTTGTTCGTTCCCGTTCCCAGGGCTGCGCCCTTATAGGATTTGCTGAGGGATGGATCGGCCGCGGGAGAGGGCGGGGGGACGCAAGTCTCTCCCCACGGACTCTTCCGCGCCGGAGCCGATCCAGCGCCGTTTTTTTCCTGTTTTTCCAGCCCCAACTTTGAGAGGATCAAAATCAGGCACGCGTCGCCCCGCTACGAATCGTGCGCCCCATCGCTTCAACGATTGAGCCCAGACTTTCGAGCGGGACGATGCTCTTGGGAACCAACGAATCACTCCAGATGATGACGCCAAAACGTCTCGGACTATAAGGTTTTCGCCCGCTCCCAAGATCGCGTGCCCTTTTTGATTGTGTTTCACTTTAACAGGAGACGATCCCCCATGCACTCGAATTTGCTCGACCCCAATGCCTGTGTGCTGATCGGCCTCGATTGGGCCGACCGCGAACATGCCGTCTGCCGGCTGCTTCCCGACGGCGGAACCGAACACCGGCAACTCGAACACACGCCCGAAGCGATTGCCGACTGGCTCGCCGGCCTGCGGAAGCAATTCCCCGGTCGCCCGATTCGGATCGCGTTGGAGCAAAGCCGCGGCGCGCTGATGAACGCGCTCCGCCGTTTCGCCGACCTGGAACTCGAACTGTATCCCATCAATCCCAAGCAGCTGGCCCGCTATCGGGACGCGATTCATCCTTCGGGAGCGAAATCCGATCCAGACGATGCGCACTCTTGGCCCGCTTTCTGCAAAACCATCAGGAGCAACTCCTCCCGTTCGTGGCGGACGATCCCGAAACCCGCCGCCTGGCCGAGTTGTCCGAACTTCGCCGCAAGCTGGTCGATGACCGCAAAACCCTTGTGCAGAAGCTCGAAGGCACGCTCAAGCTGTATTTTCCGCAACTGCTCGAATGGTGTGCCGGCAAGAGTCGCCAACCCCTGTTGCTCGCCGTGCTTCGCCGCTGGCCGAGCTTGGGCGATCTTAAGCGGGCTCCGACCGGGACCGCTACCAAGACGCCGGGGACGTGCAATCCAAAAGCGGCATCGCCCCGATCACCAAGCAAAGCGGGAAGACCCGGCTCGTGTTGTCGCGAATCGCCTGCCCCAAATTTCTCCGGCAGACATTCCACGAGTTCGCCGACCAGGCCCGCCGCTGGAGCGATTGGTCCCGAGCGTTCTATCAAATGAAACGCGCGGCCGGCATGAGCCACCACGCCGCGGTCCGCGCCTTGGCCTTCAAATGGATTCGCATCATCTTTCGGATGTGGCAAACCGGCACCCCTTACTCGGAAATGAAGTACCAGGAACAACTCACAATCAGAAACAGCCCCGTCTGGAATTTATTGGAAACAACAACAGAAACCACCTGAAACCCACTTGAAAAAACCTCAGATGTCTGGGCTGACATCGGGCCGGACCTTTGGTCCTTTTTCCATAATTGGGAACTACCGAATTGTATAACGCCTTCGGCGTATGGATTCTTGGCACGTCGGGGACCCAGAGTACGCTTCGCGAATCTGGGCTTTGGTGTCTAACCGCTTCGCGGTAAAACTTCGCTGCGACCGGCGATGAGGGCGTCGAGCTCGGCTTTGAGGCGGGGCAGGATCTCATCGTAAGCATAAGCCCCCAGCGATTCCTCGCCCCGCTTGAGGTTCACGTAATTCGGAGCGCACCACAGGCCCAGGTCGGCATCGTCGGTTTCGCCCGGTCCGTTGACCCGGCAACCCATCACGGCGATCGTGATGGCGTGCTCCTTCGCGTAAGCCGTCATCTCTTTGACGTCCTGAGCCAGATCGACGAAGGCTTCGTTTTCCACGCGCGAACAGCTCGGGCAGCTGATGATGTTCAGCGTATTCAGGCCGAAATCCACGACGGTCCGCACCCGCCCGGCGGCGATGTCCCGCAGGATTTGCCGCCCCGCGTCGATTTCTTCGTACTTCCGGTCGTTGGGCACCGTCAGGGACACGCGGATCGTGTCGCCGACGCCCTGGCTCACGAGCTGCTCGAAGGCGATGCGGGTTTTGATCACGCCGTCCGGCGGCATGCCGGCTTCGGTCACGCCCAGATGCAACGGCACATCGGGACGCTCCGCGGCGAAGCGGCGGTTGACTTCGATCACCTTCTGCGGATCGGAATCTTTCAGCGACACGCAGTACCGGTGAAACCCGATCGAGTCCAAGAACTCGCAGTGGTCCCAGGCGCTTTCCAGCATCGGGGAGATGGAATCCTCCGGGTCGTACTTGTCTTTTTTCGCCGGGTCGACCGAGCCGCAGTTGACGCCCACCCGCATCGCGCAGTCGTTGGCCTGGGCAACCTCCGCGAGATACCGCACCTTGTCCTGCCAGGGTTTTTCCCGCTCGTGATGATACAGATGGCCTGGGTTATAGCGGATTTTATCGACATAGGGGGCGATCACCTCGGCCAGGCGGTAGTTCTCCTGCAAATCGACCGACAGGTTCGCATCGGTTTGCTTGCGGATTTCGATGAGAGCCTCGGCATCGGGCTTGCTGTCGATCGCCACGCGGACGATGTCCGCCCCGGCGTCCACGAGCTGCTGAACCTGGCGGACGGTGGCGTCGATATTTTGGGTCTTCGTGGCCGTCATCGACTGCACGGCGATGGGGTTTCCAGCGCCGATGGTCACCGAACCGATCCGCACGGCGCGGGTGGGATTTCGCGGCAGTTCCACGGGTGTGTCCGTCATCATCGTCCTGAACCTTAAAATCAAAAGGGAGGACCGCCGGGGATTTCCATCGGGAACGGCGATCGGGAAGTATGCTTTCTGATGACGGCATTTTAGGGAATGCGGCGGGCGCTGCCCACTCCATAGGCCGGTTCCCCGCGGGACATTGGAACAGAATTCTGCCGTTGACACCAGACAAAGTTCTTGCGTATATGCTCCGCGCGAGGACCTCTGGATTTTATGTTTGGAAGTTGCGCGACGTCGCAAAACGTGAGCGGAAGGGCGCTAGCCCCCGGTCTTTTCAATGGAAACTTCGATATTCAAGGACCGGCGGCTAGCGCCGTGCCGCTCACAGAACGCGCAACTTCAAAAGTTTTGTAACGGGATGGAAGAACGCGATGCTGTTTAGTTCACCCGTGTTTCTGTTCGGGTTTTTGCCGGTTTTGCTGGCGCTGTATTTTCTCTGCCCGAAGCCGGCCCGCAACGTGCTCCTCCTGTTGGCGAGCCTCTGGTTCTACGCCTGGGGCGAGCCGGCCTTGGTCGTGTTGATGCTGATCTCCACCGGGATGAACTATGCCTTCGGCTACTGGGTGGGAAATGCCCGCGATCAGAAAACGGCGAAGGGCCTGGTGGCCGTCGCCGTCGCGCTCAATCTGAGCTTTCTGGTGTACTTCAAATACGCCGGGTTTCTGATCGAGAGCCTCAACACGCTGCTCGCCTTTCTCGCCGCGCCGACGTTGGACCGGCCTGATGTGACGCTGCCCATCGGGATTTCGTTTTATACCTTCCAGGCGATGTCTTATGTGATCGACGTGTACCGCGGCCAGGCTGAGGCGGAACGGAACCCGATCAACGTGGCGCTTTATATCGCCTTGTTCCCGCAACTGATCGCCGGGCCGATTGTCCGCTATGTCGATGTGGCCGCCCAGATCAAAGACCGCACGATCGCTGCCGACGGCTTCGGCTATGGCATCCAGCGGTTCATCGTGGGGCTGGGCAAAAAGATGCTCCTCGCCAACTCCGCGGCGTCGGTCGCGGACGCCGTCTTCGACATTCCCGACAGCCAGCTGTCCTTCGGCGTCGCCTGGCTGGGTATCCTGTGTTATACGATTCAGATCTACTTCGACTTTTCCGGCTATTCGGACATGGCGATCGGCCTCGGGCGGATGTTCGGCTTCCGCTTCCTTGAGAATTTCAATTATCCCTACATCGCCCAATCCGTGACGGAGTTCTGGCGGCGGTGGCATATCTCGCTGTCGTCCTGGTATCGCGATTACCTGTATATCCCGCTCGGCGGCAATCGCTGCTCGCCTTGGCGGGCCTCGCTCAACTTGATGATCGTGTTCGTGCTCTGCGGACTTTGGCACGGGGCAAGTTGGAACTTCGCCGTGTGGGGCATCTATCACGGAGCCTTCCTGATGCTCGAACGCCGGGGTGTCGGGGGCTGGATCGAAACCCGCTGGCGGCCGCTGCGGCATGTTTATACTCTGCTCGCGGTGATGGGCGGTTGGGTGTTGTTCCGCACGGTCACGCTGTCGCATGGGCTGGCGTATTTTCAGGCCCTCGCGGGATTCGGGGCCGCCGCGAATGCGAAATATCCCATCGGGCTTTATTTGGATAAAGGACTCTGGCTGGTGTTGTTCGCCGCCGCGATCGGCAGCACGCCTTGGGTTCCCTGGCTGGGCGAGCGTTATCAATCGCTGCTCGAAAACCCCGGCACGAAGGCGGTGCCTCAAGGAGCCATGAGCATCTTCGGGGCCTCGCTGCGGTTGGGATCGTTGTTGTTATTGCTCGTCGCCTCCGCCGCCGTCATGTCCGCCGGGACGCACAATCCGTTTATTTATTTTCGGTTTTGAATCTCACGCCAAGTCGCTAAGGCGCAAAGTGAAGAGAACCTGCGATGACCCTGTTTGGTTCCTCGAATAACGACTTCTCCAAACGCATTCAGAATGTCGCGAATGCGCTATTGATCGTCGGCTTTCTGGTCACGATCGGGTTGCCGTTTTTGGGGGTGTTTCGCGCGGATGTCTCGGACGAAATCGAAAAGGCCGAAGGACGCAAGGCCGCGGCGTTTCCCGAGATCAAGCTCAAACAAAGCGGATTCATCTCTCGCCCCGACTCGCGGAGCCTGAAAAAGTTCCCGCACGAGTTCGAGAAATGGTTCAATGACCGCATCGGCTTTCGTCGGCGGCTGATTCAGGTGTTTCAAGTCGCCCGGTATTACGGTTGGACGCCCAACCAACTTTCCAAAATGGCGGTCCACTCCGGAGCGGCGGCCGAGGGATTGATTCGGCACCTCGGCTCGGAAGCCGGCAGCGGGACCGGCCCGTCCCGCGTCCTCGTCGGCCGCGACGGTTGGCTGTTTTACGACGGCGACGATGCCATCGAAGATTACCGCGGCACCAATTTGTTCTCCGAAGCCGAGCTTGCGCGGTGGAAACAGGTCCTCACCGAACGCCGGGACTGGCTGGCGAAGCGCGGCATCCGCTATGTGTTTGTCGTGGCTCCCAACAAGCCGGCGATCTATTCCGAATACCTGCCCCGCTCGATCAACCGCGTCACCGAGCAAACCCGGTTAGGACAACTCGCGGATTACCTGGCCCGCGAAAGCGATTTGACCTTTATCAACCTGACAGACGCCATCCTCCAGGCCAAAACCGAGCGGCGGGTGTTCCACAAGACCGATACGCACTGGAACGCTTACGGCGCGTTCGCCGGCTATCGAGAATTGATGAAGCCCATCCAAGCCTGGTTCGCCGAGGTGAAGGTCCCGGCGCTCGACGATTACGAACTGGTGACGTGTGATTGCGACATCTCCAACGTGCGGAACGTGTCGCCTTGGGTGAAGATGGATTTGGCGGTGATGCTCGCTTCGCCGATCCCGTACCGCGAAGAGGTCATCGACCTCGTCCCGCGCCGCGAGGAGTTAAGAGCCCCGATCCAATTCCACGGCACGCTGCGCAGTGACGACGAACGCGTCCGCCGGCAGACGTTTGCACACGGGCAAATCCCGCGGGCGTTTGTGCTGCACGACTCCTTTATGATGGCGCTCTCGGTGTATCTCACCCCCAACTTTCGGGACGTGACGTACAAATGGACGAACGAATTCCCGGCGGAGGAAATCGAGCAAGCCCGCCCCGTCTTGGTGATTCAGGAATTGGTGCAGCGGCGGCTGATGAACCACGAACCGCAAAACCCGCCGCGGGTGACCGAGGAATTGCGCTCGCAAGAATAGGGCGTATGCGGTGAATCGGATTTTGCCAGGATTCTCCAGAGCCCGAAGCGCCGGCGAGGGATTTTCCCGACGGCCGGGCTTACTTTGACGGTGTCTTGGCCGCGGGGCGGTAATCGGGATTGGCTTTTGTGGGGAGCGGAGCCGGAACTTTGGAGATCCAGGTAAAGAGATCCGCCAGCAGTTCGTCGCGTTTCTCCGGATTGGCTTGGGCCAAATCTTTTCGCTCGCCGGGATCGTCGGCCAGGTTGTAAAGTTCGACCGCCCGGTTCGTGCCGATGTTCGCCCCGCCGCCGTCGAGCTGCCATTCTTCGTGATAGAGGTGCAGCTTCCAATCGCCTTTATGGATCACGCTGACGGGCCGGGTGCGGAATACGGGATCCCGGCCGCGCGGGACGGGACCGTCGAGGTAGCCCGGAAAGTGCCAGAAAATCGCCTCGCGCTCAAATTCCTTCTTCCCCCGAAACAACGGCAAGAGGTTGGCCCCGTCGAGGATGTGCTCGGCCGGCCGGGCCGTGTTCGCCGCCGCCAGGAATGTGGGATAGAGATCGATGTTGATCACCGGCTCGTCGCAAGTGGTTCCCGCCGGCACGACACCGGGCCAGCGGACGATCATCGGCTCGCGGATTCCGCCTTCGTAGTAACATCCCTTTTTGCCCCGCAGCGGCTCCTGCGACCAGGAGGTTCCTCCGTTGTCGCTCGTGAACACCAGCAACGTGTTTTCCGTAAGCTTCAATTCGTCCAGCTTGTCGAGCACCAGCCCGACGCCGGTGTCCAACTCCGCCACGCACGCGGCGAACAGGGGTTTGTCGTGGAGTTTTCCGGGTTTCTTGTTCCGAAAATGCTGGAGCGCGGCTTTTCGCGCCTGGAGCCTGGTGTGCACCGCATAATGCGGGATGTAGGCGAAGAACGGCCGGTCTTTGTTGTTCTCGATAAACTCGCACGCAGCGGTCGTGATGGAAAAGATCCCTTTGGGGTCGTTGGGATCCTTGCTGTTGAGGCCATGCTGCGAGACTTTGACGACGTCGAACCCCGCGTGCTCGGATTTGGTTCCATTCGCACTATTGAGATGGCATTTGCCGAACATCCCGGTCGCGTAGCCCGCGGATTTCATCGCGTCGCCGAGCGTGACGGTCTTAGCCGGCAGCGTGAGCTTGTTGGGCACGGGCAGCATCCGCATGAGCTCTTTCGGGCCGCGGCTGGTGTGGCCCACCGCGTACACGCTATGGCGGGGCGTGTATTGGCCCGATACCAAACAGGCCCGGCTCGGGGCGCAATTGCCAGCCGACGAATACGCCTGCCGAAACACCATGCCCTCGCGGGCCAGCCGATCGAGGTTCGGCGTCTCGCAAAAATCACTCCCCGCGAACCCCGCATCCTGCCAGCCCAGGTCGTCGGCGAAGATGAACACGATGTTCGGCTTCGAGGGCTCGGCCCTCAGGAGGCTCGTGAAAAGCAAAAGCCCCAGACAGGCCAAGCATCCGAAAATCCGCAAACGCTTCGTGCTTTGAAATGTTTCCCAGCGCATGGTGAGTTCCTCGAGAAGAATCCGCGCGAATCAATAATCGTCGCCGAAGCGGTCGGGATCGATGGATTCCCCATCGTGCTCCAGCCGCTCGGCTTCCAGGTGGTCGGGAGTTAGCGGTTCGGGAATCCCGTATTTTCCTTCCGCCCAGCGATACAAGTCAATCTGCCGGCATCTCTGGCTGCAAAAGGGGAAGAAATCCGACTCGAGCGCCGCATCGGGAGCCAACTCTTTTTCGCAAATCGGACAGGTCTGAGGGCGTATCATCGGCATTCCTCAAACGCGGCAACGGCCGCGCCTCGTTGAAACAGAGAGTCTTCTTTTTCCTGCCGATCATTATAACCGCGCATCGCCAATCGTGAATCGACCGCGTTGGATGGCAATGCACAAGTGGCCTCTGAGCCCGCGAAGGGCGTGGCAAATCGCAACGACTGCAACAAAATCAAACCCCGCGGAATCACGGATTCCAGTGGTGGAGCCGGTTTTTTCTTGGTAGAACAGAAAAAAACGCGTTGCTCGGAAATCCCCGCCCCGATTGAGTTTGATTGAGTTTGATTGAGTTTCCCATGCCGCATTCCCTTTTCTATTTTGTGTGCTCGGCGGCCGTTTTGCTTCTGGCACCAATGCGCGCCTCGGCGGAGCATGTTATCGATGCCAAGCTCAAGCGGTTCAAAATCGAACCGACACCTGCGGGAGTGAATCGCTTTTTGACATTGGTCCTGGCCGATGAAGACGGGGAAGAGCGCGTGAAAACGCTGATTGCGAAACTCGGCAGCCCGAGGTTCGCCGAGCGGCAGGCGGCGACGCGGGAACTGATGCGGCTGCCCGTGCCCCCAATTTCGCAACTGGGAGAGGCGGTTCGCTCCGGCGATGCGGAAGTCCGCGCGCGGGCCAGGCGATTGCTGGCGAGAGCGCAGCAGCAAGCCTATGAGGCGAAACTGGTGGCGGTGCTTCAATTCATCGAGCACCACCGGGTCAAGGGTCTGGCGAAGTTGTTGCTGCGATTGCTTCCGCAGCTTGAGGAGGCGTATGTTTTTCGCCACGCGCAGCGAGCTCTTTACGCCACGGCCGGGCCGGCTGACGCCGGCTTGTTGCGGGAGGCGATCGCCCGCGAGCCTTCCCCGCGAAAGGAGGCGGCTCTGTTGGCGCTCGGGGCCGCGCTACAGACGCGGGCGTTGCCGGTGCTGTTGCCGAGTCTGCAGCACGCCGAGTCCTCGATGCGATTGGCGGCGGCGGAAGCTTTGGCCGACTTGGGCCGGCGGGAGTGCTTGCCGGTGCTGGTGGAGTTCTTGGAATCGCCGCGATTTGAAGAGCGGCAGCGAAGCGCAACCATTCTGCGGGCTGTGACGGGGAAGCAGTTCGGCTTTCCGCCGGGCGGCGACGCCAAGCCCCGTACGCTGGCGGTCTTGTCCTGGAAAAGATGGCTCAAGCAGCACGGAGCCGCCGCCGAACTCAAGTTTCCTTTCCCCCGGCAGCAAATGGAACTGGGCCGGACGCTGATTTGCGCCTGGAGCACCAACGACAAAACCTTGTTGGAGGTCACGGCGGACAAAGACGAGGTCTTTCGGATCTCGGGCTTCCAATATGTCTGGGGCTGCCACGCGACGCCGGACGGCCGGCGGCTGGCGGTGGATTCGGACGAGAAAGTCGTATTCGAATATGATGAAACGGGAAAGGAAACCTGGCGGCACAGCGATCTGCCCGGCCGGCCCACCGGCGTCCAGGGATTGGAGAATGGGAACGTCCTCGTCGCCTGCTCCGACAGCAATCACGTCGTGGAAGTCGCCCGCGACGGGCGGGTGGTGTGGGACCTGACGATCGAAGGCCGGCCCACGACCGCACAGCGTCTGCCCAACGGCCACACGGTCATCAATCTGCAACGGGTCACTCAGGAAAGCGCGGGACAGGTGGTCGAAGTGGACAATGAGGGCAATATCCGAAAACTGATCGGCGGGCTGGACATGCCGCACACGTCCCAGATGCTCGACAACGGGAACATTCTCGTGACGGAAATGCGATTGAACCGCGTGGATGAATACGACCCCCAAGGCAGCATCGTCTGGTCCAAAGCCGATCTCAAAAATCCCGCCCAGGCTCAACGGCTCTCCAACGGCAACACGCTCATCGCCGACGAAAACGGCCTCCACGAGTTCGATCCGAACAACAACCGCGTCTGGCATCTCAACGTGCCCCGCTCGCGGTTTTTCCGTTATTGAAAGCGAAAAATGCAAAGTGAAAAATGCAAAGTGAAAAATGCAAAGTGAAAAATGCAAACTGACCAGTCTTCATTTTGCACTTTTCATTTTGCATTTTCATCTGCAATTTCAATCGTTCCAAATTTCGTGTGATCGTGGTGCAACCGTCTCAGCTGCATTAGCAGCAAATGCATTTAGGGCCAATGGCCCGGCTCTATGTCAGCCCAGGACAAGCGCAGCGCCGTCCTGGGTTACGCGGAGAATGAATGAATCGAAAGCCCCATCGGGGCGGCGCTATTTTGGCAACTCTCACACACATCGACCGATTGCGTCTTTCCGGACCTTCGGCCCTTTCTACCGAAATTTGGAACGACTGACTTTGCACTTTGCATTTTGCATTTTGCACTTTGCATTGAATCGGAGCCGCGTCCTTCGCCTCCGATCGCCGCTTTTTTCCGCGGCGCTTCCCCCGACGATTGAAGTTGTAGGGGCTTCTCCTATAATCAACCGGCATCGTGGTTTTTCACCCAGGCCGGTCCGATTTGCCATTGAAGGAGTTTCCCTTGAGTTGGTTCCGCCTCCTCGTTTCTTCCTCGTTGGGGAAGAAGTACATCATGGGAATCACGGGGCTGCTATTGTGCGGATTTCTCGTGACGCACCTTGCCGGCAACCTGTTGATGTACGTTGGTCCCGACGCCTACAATCACTATGCCCACACGCTGCACAGCCAAGAATGGTTCGTGAGAATCGCCGAGGTGTGCCTGCTGATTCTGTTCGTGCTGCACATCGTTCTAGCGTTCGATTTGACCAAAAACAACACGAGCGCCCGCGGTGTGGGCTACGCGGTCAAGCACACGAAAGAAGGAGCCGAGGTCGCCCCCGCCCGCGTGGATTCGTGGATGATCTGGTCCGGGATCGTTGTGCTGGGTTTCTTGCTCTGGCATCTAAGGGACTTCGCCTTGGAGCTCGGCCCCGAGGAATATTACAAAAACGCCGAGGGCCAGGTGATGGAACCTTATGACAAAGCCATCTCCATTCTGACCCACAGCTCGACCTTGATTGTCTACCTGATCGGCACGTTGGCCCTGTGTGCCCATTTGCTGCACGGGTTTTCGAGCGCGTTTCGCTCGCTGGGCATCAGCCACCCGAAGTACAACGGGTGTATTCGCAAATTTGGATATTTCTTCGCCGTCGTTTTTGGACTGGGCTTCTCCACGTTCCCGCTGTGGGCCTCGTTTCTGCACCGCTGAAGCCTGTTCGTTCTGAACTTCTTGGATTGCGCCTTTCCTTCACGATCACCGGCAAACGAAAACACCCGCCGAACCGTTCCCCCTAAGGATCAAAAGACATGGCACAGGTTACCGGATCCGCTTCCATCCTGGATGGCAACGTGCCCGACGGGGCCATTCATGAAAAATGGACCAACCGCAAAAACGAACTCAAGCTCGTCTCCCCCAACAACAAGCGGAAGTACGATGTGATCGTCGTCGGCAGCGGTTTGGCCGGGGCGTCCGCGGCGGCGTCGCTGGCAGAGCTCGGGTATAACGTCAAGTGCTTCTGCATCCAGGATTCGCCCCGGCGGGCCCACAGCATCGCGGCCCAAGGCGGGATCAACGCCGCCAAGAACTACCCCAACGACAACGACAGCATCTGGCGGCTGTTTTACGACACCGTGAAAGGCGGCGACTTCCGCAGCCGGGAAGCGAACGTGTATCGCCTGGCGGAAGTCAGCAACGGGATCATCGACCAATGCGTCGCCCAAGGCGTCCCCTTCGCCCGCGAATACGGCGGCCTGCTCGCCAACCGCACCTTCGGCGGCGCGCAGGTCTCCAGAACGTTCTACGCCCGCGGCCAGACGGGGCAGCAGCTTTTATTGGGGGCCTATTCCGCCCTCATGCGGCAAGTGGCCACGGGCAAAGTCGAGATGTTCACCCGCCGGGAGATGCTCGATCTCGTGCTCGTCAACGGCATGGCCCGCGGGATCATCGCCCG
Organism: uncultured Planctomycetaceae bacterium; assembly: GCA_963815195.1. Taxonomy (GTDB): domain Bacteria; phylum Planctomycetota; class Planctomycetia; order Planctomycetales; family Planctomycetaceae; genus CAWAVN01. Next base: position 1,044,809 of record CAWFGE010000013.1, on the reverse strand, counting down.
GAACCTCATCACCGGGGCGTTTGAAAGCTACGCCGCCCATGCGGTGCTCGTTTGCACGGGCGGCTACGGGAACGTGTTTTATCTTTCCACGAACGCCAAGGCCTGCAATGTCACCGCCGCCTGGCGTTGCCATCGCAGGGGCGCGTTTTTCGCCAATCCCTGCTACACGCAGATTCATCCCACGTGCATTCCGGTGTCGGGGGATTATCAATCCAAGCTGACGTTGATGAGCGAAAGCCTCCGAAACGACGGCCGGGTCTGGGTCCCCAAAAGCGAAAGCGAAACCCGCAAACCCAACGACATCCCCGACGAAGACCGCGACTATTACCTGGAACGCCGATACCCGGCGTTCGGGAACATGGTGCCCCGCGATGTCGCCTCCCGCGCGGCGAAAGAGCGCTGCGACGCGGGCTACGGCGTCGGCGAAAGCGGCAAGGCCGTGTATCTCGATTTCCGCGATGCCATCAAACGCGACGGCGAAGATGTGATCCGCGCGAAATACGGCAACCTGTTCCACATGTATCAGAAAATCACGGCAGAAGACCCTTACCGGGTTCCCATGCGGATCTATCCCGCCGTGCATTACACGATGGGCGGGCTCTGGGTCGATTACAACCTGCAATCGAATGTGCCCGGCCTGTTCGTGCTCGGCGAAGCGAACTTCTCCGACCACGGGGCGAACCGCCTGGGAGCGAGCGCTTTGATGCAAGGCCTCGCGGACGGCTACTTCATCGTGCCTTACACCGTAGGCGATCACCTGGCCCGCACCGATTTCCCCAAGGTCACCGTCAATCATCCCGCCTTCAAAGAAACCATGGTCGATGCCCGCGAGCGGATCGAACGCATCCTTCAGGTCAAAGGCCGGAAGTCCGTGGACCACCTGCACCGCGAGCTGGGTGAGATCATGTGGAACAAATGCGGCATGGCGAGAAACGCCGAGGGCCTCAAAGAAGCCGCGAGCCAGATTCGCGACCTGCGGGACGAGTTCTGGCGGTCGGTGAAGGTTTTGGGCACCGGCGAAGAACTCAACCAGAACCTGGAGCATGCGGGCCGCGTGGCGGACTTTCTGGAGTTCGGCGAGTTCTTCGCCCAGGATGCCCTGCATCGGAACGAATCCTGCGGCGGCCACTTCCGCGAGGAGTACCAGACCGAGGAAGGCGAAGCCCGGCGCGACGATGAGAACTTCTGCTACGTCGCGGCTTGGGAGTTCAATGGCGTCGGCGACGAAGCCACGCTCCACAAAGAGCCTTTGACATTCAACGAAGTCCCCTTGACCACTCGGAGCTACAAATAATGATTGACGCGGCTCATGCGGATGGTGAACTGCTCGATTTGACCCTGCAAATCTGGCGGCAGCCGAGCGCGGACGCCAAGGGCGGGTTTCAGACCTACAAGCTCCACGGCATTTCCACGCACATGTCGTTTCTGGAAATGCTCGACGTGTTGAACGAGCAGCTGATCGCGCGGGGCGAAGAACCGGTCGCCTTCGACCACGACTGCCGGGAAGGCATCTGCGGGATGTGCGGCGTGGTGATCAACGGCCGGCCCCACGGCCCCGACGCGGAAACCACGACCTGCCAGCTGCACATGCGGCGGTTTCGAAAACGGCGATACGATCGTGATCGAACCCTGGCGGGCGCGGGCGTTTCCGGTGCTGAAAGACCTTGTCGTGGACCGCTCGGCGTTCGACCGCATCATCCAGGCGGGGGGTTACATCTCCGTCAACACCGGAAATGCCCAGGACGCGAACGCCCTCCCTGTGCCCAAGGAAAACGCCGACCTGTCGATGAACGCCGCCGCCTGCATCGGCTGTGGTGCTTGCGTCGCCGCTTGCAAAAACGCGTCGGCGATGCTGTTTACAAGCGCCAAAGTTTCGCAGTTGGCCCTGTTGCCCCAAGGCCAGCCCGAACGCAATCGCCGGGTCCTCAAGATGGTGGCCCAGATGGACGAGGAAGGCTTCGGCTCCTGCACCAACACCAACCAATGCGAAGCCGCGTGCCCCGCGGGGATTTCCGTCACCAACATCCACCGCATGAACCGCGAATTCATGCGGGCCTCCTTGTGCTCCCACGAAGAGGAAGCCTGAGGGACTATTCCCCGGACGTTGATCTTAGCCGCGAAGCGGCGCTAGCAATGGAGAATTGCTGTCGCCGCTTCGCGGCTCATTGGTTTTTGGAGTCCTCTGGATCTGCCGGCTTACGCCGGCAGCGAGATGCTGCCGCCGCTTCGCGGCTATTCAAACCATTGCCATTGACGTGTTCACTTTTCAATCGATGCTTGGTCAACGACATTTTAGAAACGTACAAGAGGACGACGATTCTTCGATTCCACAGGAAGCCCTCATGACTAACTCTTTGCTAAAAACCCCCTGTCACGATTGGCACGCCCAGCATGGCGGGCGGATGGTGGACTTCGCGGGCTGGGACATGCCGGTGCAGTATTCCCGCATCGCCGAGGAACATGGGGCCGTCCGCACGCGGGCGGGACTGTTCGACATCGCCCACATGGGCCGAGTGTTTTTTGAAGGCCCCGATGCCCGAAGGTTCTTGAATCACCTGTTGACCTGCGATGTCTCCGCTCTTGAGGAAGGGCAAATTCGCTATGGGCTCGTGACCAATGAGCAAGGGGGCATTCTGGACGATATTCTGGTTTACCGGTTTCCCGAGCGGTATCTTCTCGTGGTGAATGCCTCCAATCGCCCCAAGATTCTGGATTGGATCAACACCCACAAGTCGGGATTCGATGTGGAAGTCGAGGATCAAACCCAAAACACTGCGATGGTGGCGCTTCAGGGGCCGGCGAGCGTGGGAATTCTGAATCAGATCACGAAGCCCGCCATCGATGGGGACAGCCTCGCGTATTACACCGGGCGGGAATGCGAACTGTTTGGCGTGCCTGCGATTCTTTCCCGCACGGGTTACACCGGCGAGGACGGGTTCGAGATCATCCTCCCCGCCGAGAAGGGCATTCCGCTTTGGGAAAGCTTGATGGACCAAGGCCGGGCCGCGGGCTTAAAACCGGCCGGGCTGGGTTGCCGGGACACGTTGCGGCTGGAAGCGGCGATGCCTTTGTACGGGCACGAACTGTCCGAAGAGATCGACCCCTTCACGGCGGGGTTGAGCTTCGCGGTGCAGTTGGAAAAGGACGAATTTCTGGGGCAGCCCGCGCTCAAAAGTCTAAAGGATCAAGTCACGCGCCGCCGCGTGGGATTGGAACTGGAAGGCCGGCGGATTGCCCGCGAAGGCTCGGAGATCTTCCACGATGGGAACGAAGCTGGCGAAATCACCTCCGGCACGTTTTCGCCCACGCTCGAAAAATCAATCGCGATGGGCTATCTCGAAAAGTCTCTCGCCAAGCCGGGGACGAAAGTCGAAGTGGAAATCCGCAACCAGCGAATCCCCGCCCAGACGGTGAAGCTCCCCTTCTACCGCCGCGGGAAGTGACAGATTATCGATTCTTCAACCCAAGCCGACGCCTTGGCGTCGGTCCGCCGGCAAGCCGGCGGCTTGGGGGGAATTCTTCAAACGCCGGGCTTTCACTCACGAGCGTTTTTTGTCGCGGTGAACCCAAGCCGACGCCTTGGCGTCGGTCCGCCGGCAAGCCGGCGGCTTGGGGGGGGAATTCTTCAAACGCCGGGCTCTCACTCACGAGCGTTTTTTGTCGCGGTGAACCCAAGCCGACGCCTTGGCGTCGGTCCGCCGGCAAGCCGGCGGCTTGGGGGGGGGAATTCTTCAAACGCCGGGCTCTCACTCACGAGCGTTTTTTGTAGCGGTTGCTGGCGGCTTTGAGGATTTCGCGTTCCTGGTCGGTCAGGCTGGCTTCGCCGGTCTGGGAAATCTTTTCGAGAATCGCATCGACCTGATTGTCGAGATCCTCGGCACTCGGCGGTTCGTAGAGCCGAAGGTTGCCCCGCGACATCGGCCGCGGTTCGCGGGAGGCAAAATTCGGCACCTTCAACCCGCGAAAGAGCCGTTCGAGCTGCAGTTGGTATTTGAAGTACGCATAACCGAAGGCCAGCCCGCCCAAGTGAGCGGCATGGGCCACATGGTCGCCGGGCGAGTCTCCGCCTAAGGCTTTCAGCACGGGGTACAGATCGTAGATCAGATAAAAGCCGACGATCCAGCGGACTTCGATCGGGATGATGCCCCAGATGCGGATGATCTGCCGGGGATAGTGGATGGCGTAGAGCATGAGCACCGCCATGATCGCCCCGGACGCTCCGATGACGGGATGCAGCGAACCCAAGATCAACTCCAGGCCGACAAACGCGAGCCCCGACACGACGGCCGCCATCAGGTAGAACCACGCGAACTCCCGCGTGCCGTACATGCGTTCGAGCGTCGGACCAAAGAACCAGAGGGCCAGCATGTTGAAGATGATGTGAAACACATCGTTTTTATCGTGGCAGAAGGCGTACGTCACAAGTCGCCAGAGTTGAAAGCCGGGAAAGATTTTCTGGGGAGCCAGCTCAAACGCACGCCCGATGACGGAATAGCGGACATTCAATTTGATCTCATGAAGGGCGAATTCGATCTCGCGATTCGCTTCCTCCGGCGACTGGTTCCGCAGTTGGCGATATTGCTTTTCCAACTGAGACTGGTAATTCTTCATCTCAGTGTCGGTGGGGCCCGCGGTCCAGAGGAGTTGCAGGACGAACACCACGATGTTCAAAATCAAAAACCACTTGCAGGCGGGGGGCATTCGGCCGGATCCGTAGCCGCCGTAGGTAGCATATCCGCCATACCCCGAGGATCCGCCGCGGACGTAATCGCGATTTTCAATACCCATAAGAGAAGCCCATTTCCCTGGGCTGATGCTGAAATTGAGGGGGGCCGAGGCGAACGCTCGGTTATCGACTGGTGACCTTGGCGGCGACTTCCGGCTCCGCGGGCTTGGACGGCGTTGCGATTTTTTCCAGTTCCTTTTCCAAGTCGCGGTTGGCTTTGATCAAGTCCTGCATTTCGTCGTTGGCGTTTTTGACCTTCCGCCGCCAGCGGTCGAGCTCGGCGAGTTCCATGTTGCGGGCGTCCTCGGCGGCTTCCATCTGGGCCACGAGCCCGGCCTTGTCCAAGGGGGCCTTGGGGTCGCCGGCGAAGTTCGGGTCGCCTTTGAGCTGGTTGGTCCTGAGGTCGAGAATCTCCTGGGCCATCTGGTCCTGCTGGATTTCCTCTTGCAGGGCCTGTTGCTTGTCGACGAGACCCCTTTCCGTGATGATCATCTCGCCCCGGATGGTCGCATAGTTTGAAGTGAAATGCGCGGGGACCATCGTGCGGACGCGGAAGTCGCCGTTGGGATCGATCCCTTCAAAATCGGACGGGCGAATCGTCCAGGTGGGATAGAACGTGGCCGCGTTGTCGTCCAGGCGGGCTGGGTCGAGTTGATAGGAACCCACATAGCGGGATGTGCCGTTTTGGGGATCTTTTTGGAACACGTACACGATCGGCGGCGCGGACGCTGGCGGCGCGGCCTGTCCCTGTCCCGCCGGCGCGGGCGCGACGGCCCCCAAACCGCGGGCCCGGCCCAGGTTGCTCGTGACGAAGCTGCCGGCACCTGGGCCTTGCAGAATCAACTGCCCGCCGACTTGCCTCCAATAATCGCCCCAGCCGAGCATCGTCTGGTGGAATTCCTCCTGAAGCTTCTTCAGATGGGCTTCTCGTTCCGCGATGACGGGCTTGTTGGCGTCCGTCTGCTCTTTCGAGCTGGTCGACCTTTTTGATCCAACTGTTGCGGACATCGTAGGTTTTCGCCGTCAGGAAAGACGCCGCCAATGCCCCCACGGCAATCAACCAGATAAATACGTGACCGAGTGTGTGCATTCGTAAGAATCCTCGTTCGCTGTCTTTGCATACATTTCAGATACCATCATAGGCCAGTCCCTCCGGCAGGGTCAAGCAGAAACTCCCGCCGCCGATCCGCCGGCATTTCCCGAAAAACCCGGTTCGGCACAACTCCGCCAATGCGAATCGCGTTCCCAACCGCTTTTTTGAGCAAATCTCCGAAAACCCCATCCTTTGAAAGATCGGGCGAGCGTTCGGGGACGCTTAACGTCGTGTGCCAGGTCGGTTACAGTGCCCTCGCGGAACTGATCTCCTCACTAAGGCATACGTCAACTAGGGACTTGCTGATGGCCGAAGCTGCCAGGTTTTTGAAAACGCTCCCCAAACTTTCGGTGCTGTTGGTGTTTTTGCCGGTGACCATCGGCCTGCAACTCGCCGGCCAGGAAGGGTTGGCGCTGTTTCTGGCATCGGCGGTGGGCATCCTGGGCACGGTGACGTTGATCGCCAAGGGCACGGAGGAGATCGCCGTCTACGCCGGGCCCTTGTGGGGCGGACTCTTGAACGCGACCTTCGGGAACGTGACGGAACTCATCATCGCGCTTTTCGCGCTCAGCAAGGGCCTGCACGAGGTTGTGCTGTCCTCGATTACGGGGTCCATTCTGGGAAACCTGCTCTTGGTCTTGGGGGCGGCGATGGTTTACGGCGGAATGAAATATCCCACCCAGAAATTCTCCCGCACCGGGGCGCACGTCAACGTGGGGATGCTCTGGATCGCGGTGGTGATCATTATGGTGCCCAGCCTATTGCAGATCGCCCTGCAACTCGATCAGAGCATCGCCCCCCGCGATGCGCCTGCGCTGCTTAAGAGCATTTCGCTTTCGGGGGCGGTGATTTTGCTCTTGATTTACGTCGCCGGTCTTGTGTTTTCAATGCGGACGCACAAGTTTCTGTTTATGCCGGTGGATGAGGAAGACCACCACGCCGACTGGTCGATGCGGACGGCGATTGTCATGCTCCTTTTGGCGACCGCCGGGGTCGCCTATTTGAGTGAAGCCTTCGTGAGTTCGATCGAGTTCATGAACGAGAACAAGACCTTCGACATGAGCGAGATGTTCATCGGCGTGATCGTCGTGGCGGTCGTGGGCAACGCGGCGGAGGGCATGGTGGCCGTGTGGGTCGCCCGCGAGAACAAAATGGAGCTTTCGTTCCAGATCGCCATGGGCTCCTGCCTTCAAGTCGCGTTAATGGTCACCCCGGTTTTGGTGATCGCCTCGCTGTGGATCGGCGACGACTTCATGCCGATGAAGTTCAACCCGTTCGAACTGTTGGCCCTCATCGCCGCGACCTTGATCGCCTCCGCGGGCTTAAGCGACGGCGAATCCAACTGGCTCGAAGGAACGATGTTCCTCGCGGTGTACGTGTTCTTCGCGCTGGTGTTCTGGTATCACCCGTGACGGCGGGCCCGCCATACTTAACGGCAAAGGACGAATCCAATGCTTCGATCCCTATTTTCATCACTCGGTGTTGATTCCCTGTTTTCCGGTCGCCGACGCAAGCCGGACCAAAATTCCGTGCTCGCCGAACTCCGGGAACTCGGGTTCTTCGCCCACTTCACCGATTCGGAGATCGATGCGTGCACCGCGAGCATTCTTGAACGGGGATGGAACGCGATCGACGACAATCCGCGGTTTTTCTGGGTCGACGCTGAGAATCTCTCGGAAGGCGGGGTCGCCAAGTTTCTTCGAGAAATCAAACCATTCCTCGAACGCCTCAATATGACATTCTCCGTTTCGAACAATTGGGGGAACCACGATTACACAGTCACCCTCAACCGCGACGAGCGATTGATTTGGAGTTTGGCCGAGTTCGAACAAGAACGAAACGGGCGGCCGGGTCTCACTTGGGGCCTAACCACCGTCCGAACGTTTGGCCTGGTCAACGAAATGCTTGAAACGGCTCAAACAGACGAGCGGCTTTATGCCGTAGATGGGGGCAATGATCTGCGTGCCATTTTTCTCACGCCCAAGCTCAAAGAGGCAATTTGGGCATTCTCCGATTTCCCTGTGCTCGAACTGCCATACATTCCGAAGTTCGACGAGGAGGGTTGGTTCGGACAACCCCACTGACGATCGACTCCCCTCCGGTTCAGTCCAGCTTCTCGGTTTGCGTGGCTGGGGCGCAAATTCCCCTTGGAGTAAGGCTAGAACTGTGAATGCTGGGGCTGTGGCCGAGCGAGAAAAATTTCGCACGGCCCCAGGCCTCAAATCTGCTTTTTCCTTGGAACATTCCATTGCGCCCCAGCCAACCTGCCGCGGAGGAAGCGTAGATAAAGAGGCGGATCAGTTCAGCTTCTCGATCATGCGGCCAATGAGGCGGCCCAGGCGTTCTCCGCCTCGGCCGGCGACTTCCAGGATCTTCTGGATGTCCGCCGGTTCCAAGGCATCGGGCAGGCACAGATCGGTCACCAGCGAAAACGCCACGGTGCGGAGGTTGGCGTGCTTGGCGACGAGGACTTCGGGGACGGTGGACATGCCCACAACGTCGGCTCCCCATTGCCGCAGCATGCGGTATTCCGCGCGGGTTTCCAGATTCGGACCCGGCACCGCCACGAACACGCCCGTGTGAGCCGCGATGCCTAACTCGAGCGCCGTTTCCTTCGCCAGGCGGACGAGCTTCTGGTCGTAGGGTTCCAGCATGTCCGGGAAGCGGGGCCCCAGGTCTTCCTCGTTCACGCCCCGCAGCGGGTTGTCCGGCAGGAAGTTGATGTGGTCTTCGATGATCACCACGTCGGCCAGGTCGTATTGGGGATTCATCCCGCCCGCGGCATTCGTGATGAACAGCGTTTCCACGCCCAGGGATTTCATCACGCGGACGGGAAACGTGACCTGTTCGAGCGAATAGCCTTCGTAATAATGGAAGCGGCCTTCCATCGCCACGACCGACCGGCCCCGGAGTTTCCCGCACACGAGTTGGCCGGTGTGGGACTCGACTGTGGAAGTCGGAAAATGCGGGATGTCGGCATAGGGAATCCGTACGTCCGCCTCGATTTCGTCGGCGAGCTTTCCCAGACCGGTTCCCAGAATCAAACCGACCTGGGGAACCACGGGCCATTTCTCGTTGAGAAACGCCAGTGCTTCGGCAATTTTCCCGGGCAAACTTTTCACGGTGCGCGTCCTCTAGCATTATTCAGCCGCGGGGCGATTCCCATCATGATCGGGCGATGTCCTTAATTACTTTTTCAGGGCCGAGCGATAGAACCGCTCCAAATCTCCGCGGAGTTTTTTGAGGGACGACTCGCGGACATACATCATATGTCCCGCTTCATAATAGTGGACGGAGACGTTCTTGCGAAGCGATGGCGCCAAAGCCATCTGGTTGAAGGTATAATCGGTCGCAAAATAGGGCGTGGCCAGATCATAATACCCGCTGGCGACAAAGACTTTGAGGAACTCGTTTTGAGTCATCGCCCCCCGCAACGTCTCGGAAGCCGCGACATAGCGGTTTTCAAAACTCTTATAACTCCAGGGATGCACGTTCGACGTGAGGATTTCATAAATCTTGTCCCGCTCCACGTTCAGTTCGGCGCGGAGATAGTGATTGAGGACGGCGGTAAAGGGGCCGAACAGCGCGGCAGCGCTCGCGTCATATTCATAGCGGTCCCCCGCCGCGTCCCGGTCGATGCCGGTATACCGGCTGTCAAACCGCCCGATCGTCCGGCGTTTGTTTCTCATAAGCTCTTTGGCAAACCGGCTGCTGCTCACGCGGAGGTTCGAGAGTTCCACAAAATCCTTCGAGAGCCCGGTATATCGTGCAAAGGTTTTCGCAACTTCTTTTTGCTCCCGCTTGGAGAGCGTCGCGCCTTTCAGCAGGGCCTCGGCATAGTCGTTCATCGCGAATCGCTCCGCTTCCACGAGCACTTTTTCGAGTTCCTGGTCTTGCAGATCCTTGGGCAGTTGTTTGTGATACCACGCCGTCGCCGTATAGCTGGGAAAGTAGAGAATATAGGGGAGGTTTGTGTTTGTTCCGAAGCTCAAGGTCTGAAAATCCAGCACGCTGGAAATGAGCGCGATGCCATTGAGGTCCATATAGTAGCGGTCCTGCAAATGCCCCGCGAGGCCCGCGGCTCTTAATGTCCCGTAGCTTTCGCCGATCAAAAACTTGGGCGACAGCCAGCGCTTATACTTTGACGTATAGAAGTAGATGAACTGCCCGACGGAGCGGATGTCTTCTTCGTAGCCGTGGAACTGCTGCTTGTTCTCCCCTTGGGCGGGCCGGCTGAAACCTGTGCTCACCGGATCGATGAAGACGAGATCGGTGATGTCTAATAACGAGAATTGATTTTCCACAAGCCGGCCGGGCGGCGGCGTGGGTTGGGCTTCGTCATTGAGTTCCACGCGCTGGGGGCCGAGCATCCCCATGTGCAGCCACACCGACGAAGACCCCGGCCCGCCGTTGAAGCAGAACGTCACGGGTCGACGTTGATCTTCCTGGGCATCGTCCTTCGTGTAGGCGACGAAAAACATCTCGGCCTTCTTTTTGCCTTCGTCGGAAGTCATCTCCAGCGTGCCCGCGGTCGCGGTGTACGCGATTGTCTTGCCGGCGATTTTCGCGGTATGATGCGTGACGTGGACCGTTTCTTTGGTTTTGGTGTCGGCGTCGATCGGCTCGATTTTTTGAGCCAAAGCCGCGGCGGGTTTTGGCTCTTTTTTTTCCTGGTCCTGGGCGAAAAGCCGAGGGCTGCCGGTCAAAACAAGAAAGATGCAAAATCCCCAAGCCGGGTGCAGGCGGTTCATGGTGTTTCCTCGATCGGGTGCGATGGGTGTCTTCGGTGCCGGGCCGTTCTTAACTTCGTATCTCCCCCAGATTAGCAGGACGGAGAGACCATTCACAAGCCGCCGTCTTGAATAGAAAATGGGAGAGCCTGTCAATGGAACCGTCGCCTGGGAACGACATCAGGCTCGATTCGCTTTCGGTGGAGGCGTTGGCCGATCTGGTATTGCGGCGGGATCAATACCCGCTCCGGCCCGCGGCCATGCGGCGACTCGCCGATTGTATGAGGCAGGAACCGGAACGGCTGGTGATTTTGAGCGAAGCTCTCCGTGATCTCGATCCATCGGCCAGGCGGAGGGCGGCTCAAGCGCTGGGCTGTTGCGGACCGGCGGCGCGGGGCGTGGTCGATGAGCTTTGCCGATCGCTCGAAACCGATCCGCTGTGGACCGTCCGCGAAGCCGCCGCCCAGGCGCTCGGGGCGATTTGCTGGCCGCTTGCGGAGCTGGATTCCGCGGACCGCGTGCCCCGGCAATTGCTGGCGTCGGCTTTGGACGACGGGGAACCACTCGTCCGCGACGCGGCGATCTGTGGACTGTCGGCGTGTCTGGCCGACCCGCACGTCGCCGAAGCGGTGAAATCAAAGCTGTGGGAGGGATTGGAATCGGGGATGGCTCACCCGCATGCGTCGAGGCGTTGCCGAAGCGTGACCGCCCTGTGCCGATTGGCGGCGGAGAAGTCGGCGGTGGTGCCGGCGATTGCCGCGGGTCTCAGCGATTCCCATTGGAAAGTCCGCCGCACGACGGCCCAGCGGTTGGCGGAGACCCCGGGATTGGTGTTTTCCGAAGCGGGTTATCGGCAGGTGCTGCCCGCGTTGATGAAGCGGCAATTCGACCAACATCCGATCGTTCAAGCCGCGGTGCAGGACGCCTTGAATCGCCTCGAAGCCATTTGCCTTGATGAACAAACGGGGGCGATTCTTAGATTGATGACGGGAAAAGCTTCGGCCGCGGAAACCTTGCTTCCGCTGCTCCGTTCGGCGGCACTTCCCGAACCGGTCCAAGTCGAGTTCCGAAGTATGTGCCGGCGGCGTATGGATTGGCATCATCAAAATGCCCCGCGAAGTTTTCCGTTGGCCGAAGACGCGGGAAATTCGTTGGAAGCCCTCGCAGTTCGGACGTTGGATCTGGCCGCGGAGTGGATGGCGTCTCCGAAACAGCTGGCCCGGGATTGCCAGTCGGCCCGGTCGGCCGCCCGGGAAAAGGAAGCCGGCTGGCTGCTGGCCCGGTTGGCGGAGACGTATTTTGCGAATTTTGGGCAAAATCCTGGCACTCGGTAGGGATGCTTGGGATTTCCGGTTCGCTTGACGATCCAAGACCGCGCTGCTAGTTTGCCAGCCTGCGCGGGACCGAGATTTTCGGAGCGATCGTTGTGCGCCGATGGTTCGCGCTCCGCGTCTCTTCATTCACAAGAATCAACGATCACCACTTGGAAGGTCTATTTTTAGGGGAACGATCGCATGGCACATAAATACGTTTACTTTTTCGGCGGCGGCAAAGCGGACGGCGATACGACGATGAAACCGCTGTTGGGCGGCAAAGGGGCGAACCTGGCGGAGATGACGAACATCGGCCTGCCCGTGCCCGCCGGGTTTACGATCACGACGGAAGTCTGCACCTATTATTACGACAACGACCGCCAGTATCCGCCCGAACTGCGGAAACAGGTTGACGAAGCGATGGCGGGCATCGAAAAGGCGATGGGGGCCAAGTTCGGAGCGACCGACAACCCGCTGCTGCTCTCCTGCCGGTCAGGGGCCCGCGAATCCATGCCGGGCATGATGGACACGGTGCTCAATATCGGTTTGAACGATCAAACCGTGGAAGCTCTCGCGAAGCACTCGGGCAGCGAACGCTTCGCGTGGGACAGCTACCGCCGATTCATCCAGATGTACGGCGAAGTCGTGATGGGCATGAAACCCGAAGCCAAGGAAGACCCCGACCACTTCGAAGACATCCTCGAAAAGAAAAAACACGCCGCCGGCGTGAAGTTCGATAAAGACCTCTCGGCGGCGCAGCTCAAGGAGTTGGTCGCGGACTTCAAAGCCGTCATCCGCAAAGTCAAAGGCCAGGATTTCCCGACCGAGCCGATGGATCAGATTTGGGGCGCGATCGGGGCGGTGTTCGGGAGCTGGATGAACGACCGGGCCTTGGTCTATCGCCGGCAGTACGGCATTCCCCACTCCTGGGGCACCGCGACGAACGTGCAGGCGATGGTCTTCGGCAACCTGGGCGACGATTGTGCGACGGGCGTCGGCCTGACCCGCGACTGCTCGCTGGGTGAGCCCGGCTTCTGCGGGGATTATCTGATCAATGCCCAAGGCGAAGACGTGGTCGCCGGCATCCGCACGCCGGAGCGGATCGAAAAGACCCTCAAAAACGTCATGTCCGAAGCCTACGAGCAGCTCAACAACATCGGCAAGACCTTGGAGCAGCATTACAAGGAAGTGCAGGACATCGAGTTCACGGTGCAAAAGGGCAAAGTCTGGATGCTGCAAACCCGCAACGCCAAGCGGACCGGCTTTGCCGCGGTGCGGATTGCCGTCGATCTGGTCAACGAGGGTTTGATCACACCGGAAGAAGCCCTCAATCCCCGCCGGATTCCCGCGGACGATTTGAACCAGCTTTTGCAGCCGATTTTCGATCCCGACGAAAAGCAGAAAGCCGAGGCGGGCGGGCAACTGTTGGCGACGGGCATCAATGCCGGTCCCGGAGCGGCGACGGGGCAGATTGTGTTTCACGCTTTGGATGCCGAGGAAATCTACTCCAAGGACGAAAACGCCCAGTTGATTCTCGTCCGCCGCGAAACCAGCCCGGAAGACCTGCGGGGCATGCGGATCGCCAAGGGGATTTTGACGGCCTTCGGCGGGGCGAGTTCGCACGCGGCCCTCGTGAGCCGGCAGATGGGCAAGACCTGCATCGTCGGCTGCCAGTCTCTGGACATCGACTATCACAAAGGCACGCTGTCTGCGGGCGGGAAGACTTTGAAAGCCGGCGATTGGATCAGCATCGACGGCTTCACCGGCGAAGTCTTTGAAGGCAAAGTCCCGACGAAGCCCAGCGAAGTGGTCGAAGTCCTGATCCACAAAACCAAAAAGCCCGAAGATTCCGAAACCTTCCAGCGGTATGCCCAGCTCATGGAATGGGTGGACAAGCACCGCAAGCTCAAGGTGCGGGCGAACACCGAAACGGCGGATGCCCAAATCGCGGTGGACCTGGGGGCCGAGGGCGTGGGATTGTGCCGGACCGAGCACATGTTCTTCAGCCATCTGGAAGAGATTCGCGAGATGATTCTCGCGGAGACGAAAGACGCCCGCGCGCAGGCCCTGGAAAAATTGTTGCCGTTCCAGCGCGACGATTTCGCCGCGCTGTTCCGGGCGATGGGCGATCGGCCGGTGACGGTTCGCCTTTTGGATCCGCCGCTGCACGAGTTTCTCTCGGAGCATCACCTCCACGAGCAGCCGGAACTCGCCCACAAGCTGGCTGATGTCACCGGCACCTCCGTGGACGCGGTGGAACGCCGGGTCGAGCAACTGAAAGAAGCCAACCCGATGCTCGGCCATCGCGGCTGCCGGTTGGGGATCGTGTATCCCGAAATCACCGCCATGCAAGCCCGGGCGATCTTCGAGGCGGCGTGCCTGGTGAAGAAAGAAGGCGTGAACGTGCATCCCGAAGTCATGGTGCCGCTCGCCGGCTTTAAGTCCGAGTTCGACAACCAGGCGAAGATCGTTCGGGAAACCGCCCAGGCCGTGTTCCAAGAGCAGGGCGTGGAAGTGGAGTATCTGGTGGGCACGATGATCGAAGTCCCGCGGGCGGCGCTGACGGCCGATGAAATCGCGCAGACGGCGGAGTTCTTCAGCTTCGGCACGAACGACCTCACGCAAACCACGCTCGCCATGAGCCGCGAAGACTACGGTCCCTTCATCGGGTTCTATCGCGAGAACGACATCGTGCCCAACGATCCGTTCCAGACCGTCGATCAGGGCGGAGTGGGCAAGCTGATGCAAATCGGCGTCGAAGGCGGCCGCAGCGCCCGGCCTGATTTGAAAATCGGCATCTGCGGGGAGCACGGCGGCGACCCGGCCAGCGTGATGTTCTGCCACCGCGTCGGGCTCAACTACGTGAGTTGCTCCCCGTTCCGCATCCCCATCGCCCGGTTGGCCGCCGCCCAGGTCGCATTGCTCAAGAAATGATGCGGCGACCGGCAATTTTCAGACGACAGAACCCCGGCGGCTCAATCGCAAAGAGCCGCCGGGGTTTCTTCGTCGGGCAACATCTTCAGACGCTCTGCAACCGGTCGAACTCTTTCAATGATCTAGTCCTACCAATGCCGGTGCAGTAGAATCTCTTTGAATGGGTCTTTGTAACTGACGGGCATGGGGACGAAACGTAGGTCTCGATATGATTTCGGCTCAAAAGGCGTATTCCATGCTAGGCAATGAAAACCTGTGGGACACAGCCGTTCTCTGCCACCGCATGTTGACCGACGCCGGCATTGAGTATTCCATCTGCGGCGGCGTCGCCGTTTGTTTGCACGGGTATCAGCGAAATACCGTGGATTTGGATTTAATCGTTCAGCGCGAGGATTCCGATCAAATCCGCGACGTGCTGGAGCATGCGGGTTTCACCTGGAATGCCGAGGACAAGGACTTTCAGACCCCGTCCGGAATCGCGGTTCAGTTTCTTATTGCCGGCGAGAGCGCCGGCAGCGGATTGGAAGTCGCCATTCCCAAGCCCTGGGGCGAAGAAAATGTGGAGACCATCGAGGATCTGACCGTTTTGAGGCTTTCCCGGTTGATTGAAATGAAATTGGCCTGTGGTTCGGCCAATATCCGGCGGACGCACAAAGATTTTGCCGACGTCGTGGAATTGATCGCCGTTCGCCATCTGGACGGATCGTTTTCCCGTCATTTGCACAAGTCGTTGCGCAAAACCTTCCGCGAGTTGGTCCGGCGCGTGGGGAAAGATGCTTAACGCGGCGAAGCCGCAAACAACGTAGCGGCGGCATCTTGCCGCCGTAGATCGATCTCGGCGGCTGGAAGCCACCGTTACGGAAGATGCGCGCACGGCGCACAAAAGTGACAAACTGAGACTCTAACGCGATTTCCTGATTCCCAGGACATCCTGAAATCAGAGGGGGAAAAGAGTCGCCGGGGTTTTCTTGTCAGTGGGAAACCGCATACGGCACGATGATCTTTTCGACGGACTCGAGAAGCTGCTTGTACTCCTGGGACTTCTTGGGATCATGAATCTCGATCGAGCCTGGGAGGTGCATCTCAAAGGACAGATTCTCCGCGAAATGGGTGGGCAACGGCTTGGGCTGGGTCGAGATCCAAAGGAATGCATATTCGCGAATCCGTCGGGTCTCGGCTTTGGTTCGCGGTTCGAACGCATCGGGCGGAATCGGTTCCGCCCCCTTATAACCCCAAGGGATGAATTTCAGCTTTTCGTTTCGAAAGGCTCTTCGCTTTTCCAGCAGGGACTCGTTCTGTTGTTGGACCACCGCGTATTGGTCCCAAGAAACGTAGCGAGACGCCACGAAAAATACCGTCACCTTCTCGCGCGAGATCTTCGGGGCTTCATCCGGGCCCATTCCCGGGTAGAAATGTTCCACCGGCAGAGCGTCCTTCGATTGAATCACGACCGTCGGATGCCAACCGGGACGAGACGGGGCATCGCGATTCGCCAGTTTGGACGAGACGGACCAGCCGGGCGGGAGAATCTTCTGCATCCGCTCAAGCAAGCCTTCGAGACGGGCCTCATCCGTTTTGCCTTTCGGCTTGGTTGGGTTGGGAAACGGTCCGTCGGCCTGGCCCTCGATCAGAAACAGCCCTCCGAACTTGTGCCTCCATTCCACCAATACCAAGATTTGCACATGTTTCTCATTCCCTTTCACATTGAGAGTCACGGTGTGCCTAGACGGACTCGTGGACCGGGAGATCAACCGCATGCTTTCGAACGCCCCCGTGGTGTAGGTATTGACGGCTTCCACCTGGAGCGGATTCACCACGCTGACGCTGCTTCCGCGCCAGCGGGTTTGTCGCTGGTCGCCAAGGGGATGTAAGACCTCGTGCTGAAATCTCCAGGCCGGGACTTGAATCTCAGTTGCTCGAGTTGGGATATCGTCTTGAGATCCAGTTCCATCTCGTCCCCCACTCTCGGCGGGATATAGCCAAAGGAACTTCCCAGCACCTGGACCACCTTGCCGTTGATCTTGGGGAATTTCGAAAAGTCGACTTGGGGCGGGTTTTCTGCAGTCGGTGATTTGTCGGCTCCCAAAATCCCGCCGGGCTGGAGCACGACCAACAACAGCATCGAGCCGAATGCACTTCGGGACATTGAAGTTCCTTTCAAAAAACGCGGGCCAACCGGAGGTTTGCTTTTACTCGAACTGTAAGTCGAAAGTGGAGGGGGGGGCTGGGGCGCACAAGAATGTTCCAAGGAAAAAGGAGATTTGACCCCTGGGGCCGTGTGAGATTTTTCTCGCCCCAGCATTCGCAGTTCAAGCCTTGTTCCAAGGGGAGATTTGTGCCCCAGCCACCCAAACGCTTACAGTTTGGGCTTTTAATTAAAATAACACAAGCGTCTCCCGCATGGCGTAACGCCTCGGTAACAAGGACACCGCTTCTTCATGGGAGCGTTCTCTTCATTTTCGCCGGAGCTCGAATTTGCCGACGTCGTGGAATTGATCGCCGTTCGCCATCTGGACGGTTCGTTTTCCCGCGACTTGCACAAGTCGTTGCGCAAAACCTTCCGCGAGTTGGTCCGGCACGTAGGGAAAGACGCTTAAGGATCATTTGAGAAATAAGTGTCCTGTAATCTTTGAGCGGCACGGCATAGCCGCCGGTTTTTTACGATCCACCAACCGGTGGCTAGCGCCATTCCGCCCAGTTATTTCTCGAAGGATCCATACGCGATTTTATGATTCCAAGCGCATCCTGAAATCAGACGGGAAAACTAGGGATTGATGCTGTAGCGATAGAGGATGTCCGGGCTGTTGTTTTCTGAAATCAGCGACTTCGAAGCATCGGCGAAATACTCCGTGGGCACGCTGCGGGTGCCCGTGAGGAAATCCTCATCGTGCTCCAGTTGCTCGAGGTCCTCCGCGAGGTGAATCCGCACAAAGCGATTGAGCGGCTGGATTTGCGATCCTCGTCCTTTCTGCCGGCCGATCGGAAGCAGCCATCACTCGCGGCCTTTCTTGATAGCGGAGATCAGAGCCACCCCGAGGGGACCCGGCGGAGAGCCGATCCGCCTTGTTTGGTGTTCCTCGCGGACGCTTCGGGTTATAGTTTGGGACTTGAATTGGAATCGATTCCACGCCAGGTCGAAATCATCAGCCGGGACGCCCTCGCGTCCGGTTGCCTCGTTGAACCGGGGCGAGCGTCCTGCGGCTAATAAATGATTGCCGGCGTGAGATGATTTTACCCATAGAAATTGTCTTTTGTCCACCTAAATCCGGAGAACAGTCAGCATGCCCAAAGTGATGTGCACGTCGCTCAATGCGGAACAGGGGCCTCATCAGCAGATTTTTCCCGAGGCGGGGTTTGAGGTCCAGGTCGCCCCGCGGTCCGTCGATTTGTGGGAGGAGGAAAACCTCATCAACTTGCTGGCCGACTGCCAGGGCGTCCTGGCGGGATCGGAACCTTATACAACGAAGGTCATCGAGTCGCTGCCCAACCTGCGGGTGATTACCCGGACGGGCGTGGGGTTTGATGCGATCGACCTGGCGGCTTGTGACAAGGCGGGCGTGGTGGTCACGACGACGCCCGGCGTGAATCACCACTCTGTCGCCGAGCACGCGCTGGCTTTGCTGTTCGGCGTCGCCCGCGGGTTTCCCGACAACGACCGCCGGGTCCGCGAAAACCGCTGGCAGCGGATCGCCCGCCCGCGGATCATGGGCCGAACGCTGGGCATCGTCGGCTTGGGCCGCATCGGCCGCGCGGTGGCCTGGCGGGCCGCGGGCTTAGGCCTCAACATCCTCGCTTACGAACCCTATCCCGACCAGGAATTCATCCAGCAATGGCGGGTGGAACTTGTGAGCTTCGAGGATCTCTTGAAACGCGCGGATTACGTCTCGCTGCATCTGCCGATGTCCGTGGAATCCAAGCACCTGATGAACGCCGAGACGTTGGCAATGATGAAACCCGGCTCGGTGCTGATCAACACCGCCCGCGGCGCGCTGGTCGATGAGACGGCTCTTTACAACGCCCTCAAATCCGGCCACCTGCGAGGGGCGGGGTTGGATGTGTTCGAGGTGGAGCCATTGCCGCTGGACAGCCCGCTGTTGGAACTCGACAACGTGCTCCTCGCCGGGCACCTTGCGGGGCTGGACGAAGAATCCCACGACGACACCTTCAAAATGGCGGCGGAGACGATCATCGCCCTCGAAAAAGGCGAATGGCCCGCCTTCTGCATCCAGAATTTGAAAGGCGTCAAAAACTGGTCGTGGGAACGGTGAGTTATCGGACGGTCCGTGCCGCTCAAAAAAGTTCTGCCCAAGACCCAGGAATCGGCGACATCCGCGAAAAACAGAGGCCGGGAGAGACACCCTTGTAGAACGGTTGGGCCGCTACTACAATCACCGCAGGAACGGAAATCTAGCGAAAAACCCCGAAAAAGAACCCCCTCAGGCCGGGCTGGTTCCCCTCGGAAAAAGCGGGAGGGACGTTTTGAAACGTCTTGGGGACGAGGATTTTTTCTTTCTCTAACCGTGTTTGTTTTGTTCAAGTTCAAGGAGACAGCCCCGTGGCTGCTGTAAAAGTTGGAATTAATGGTTTTGGCCGAATCGGCCGCATTACGTTTCGCGCGATGGCGGCTCGGCCGGATGAGTTTGACGTGGTCGCCGTCAACGATTTGAGCGATCCCAAAGCCCTGGCGATGCTGGTCAAATACGACAGCGTCCAGGGCCGGTTTCCCGGCACCGTGGAAGCCGAAGGCAGCGCCCTCATTGTGAACGGGAAGAAAATCACCGTGTGCTCGGAACGCGATCCCGCCAAACTGCCCTGGGGGGACATGGGCGTCCAAGTCGCACTCGAATCCACCGGGTTCTTCACCAAACGCGCCGCCGACGGCAAACCCGGCTACGACAGCCACCTGGCCGCGGGAGCCAAGAAAGTCGTGCTCTCCGCCCCGGCCAAAGACAAGCCCGATCTCACCGTGGTGCGGGGCGTGAACGACCATCTCCTCACGCCGGAGCACAAATGCGTCTCCAACGCGAGCTGCACCACCAACTGCCTGGCCCCCATGTGCAAGGTGCTGCATGAAAACTTCGGCATCGAGCACGGCCTGATGACGACGGTCCACGCTTATACGAATGACCAAAGGATCGCGGACCAGATCCACAGCGATCCGCACCGCGCGGGCGGCGGCGGTGAATATCATTCCGACCTCCACCGGGGCCGCGCGGGCCGTGGGACAGGTCCTGCCGGAACTCAACGGCAAACTCACGGGGATTTCCTTGCGGGTGCCCGTGCCCGCGGGCAGCATCACCGACCTCGTGGCGGTCCTGGCGAAAGACGCGTCCGAAGACCAGATCAACCAGGCCATGAAAGCCGCGTCCGAAGGGCCGCTTAAAGGCATCATGGAATACAACACCGACCCGATCGTCTCCAGCGACATCATCGGCAACGTCCACAGCTGCATTTTCGATGCCCCCTGGACGACCAGGATCGAAGGCAACATGGTGAAAGTTCTCGGCTGGTACGACAACGAATACGGCTATTCCAACCGCACCGCCGACCTCATCAAACAGTTGGCGAGCCTCTAAAACCTGCCGACTCGAGCCGTGCCGGCCAATCGATTTGTTTCCCAAAAACCGATTGGCCGGCGTTTTCCACCAACCAACATTTGATCAGTTTGCGCGGGCTTTCCGCTGGACTTGGCGGCGGGTTCTCGTCAGAATAGCCCCTTGATGTCCGCGGCGAGCCGGTTCATGCCTTCGTCGTTCTGCGAAGGGATACAACAACCTCCTCCCGCCAGGTTTTCTTCCGCCACGTTATGAGAGATCAGACTGAGTTTCCCGGATGATGAACCGACAGGACGTCCTCGAGAGGTTGAAGAATCAGGGGCCGATCATCGCGCCGTCTTTGCTCAAATGCGATTTTGGAAATCTGCGGGCGGAGATGGCGGCTCTCGAGTCGGCGGGGGCTTGCCTGGTTCATTGGGACGTGATGGACGGGCACTTTGTTCCCAACCTGTCGTATGGGGCCCCGATCATTGCTTCCGTGCGTTCCTCGACCGATATGATTTTCGATGCACATTTGATGATGGAGGAACCGGGCCGGTATCTCAACGATTTCTTGGATGCGGGCTGCGACTCGATAACGGTCCATTACGAGGCGGTCGATGAACCCCGTTCGCTGCTCCAGTCGATTCGCGAGGCGGGGCGCGTGGCGGGGTTGGCGATCAATCCCGGCACGCCTGTCGAAGCGGTGGTCCCGTTTTTGCCCGATTGCGACATGGTGCTGGTGATGAGCGTCGAACCCGGTTTCGGGGGCCAATCGTTTATGCGGATCGCTTTGGAAAAACTCCGCCACTTGCGGGAGCATTCCGGCTCCCCCGTGTTGTCGGTGGATGGAGGGATTGGTCCCAAAACGATCGGCCAATCTGCCAAAGCGGGAGCGACGTTGTTTGTCGTCGGGAGCGCGATTTTCGGCCGCGACGATTATCCGGCCGCCATCAAAGAATTGACGGCTCAGGCTCGAAGAGGGACATAACGCCCGGGTATAATCGCTGGTTTGAAGTTTTGATCGTCTTTTCACAGCAACTCTGCTGGTTTATTCCTTATTGCGAGTGAATCCACAATGCCCGAGGTTGTCATTATTCGCTCTGGCTGCACGGATTTTGATGAGCAGAACCGCATCAAAGGTTCGCTGGAAATCCCCGTCAATTCCCAAGGCGAGAAGCAGATCCTCCGGATGGTCGAGCAGTTGGCCCAGACGCCGCTCGAAGTCATTTATGCCGACCCCACCGAGCCGTCGCTCAGCACGGCCGAGGCCCTCGGCGAAGCCCTGGACGTGCGGGTCAGGCTGTCGGACGATTTGCGAAATCTCGACCAGGGTTTTTGGGAGGGGCTTCAGATCGAGGACGTGCGGCACAAATATCCGCGGGTGTTCAAGCAGTGGCGGGAATCGCCGGAAACGATCTGCCCGCCGGAGGGCGAGCTCGCCACCGACGCCATCGAGCGGATTTGCAAAGTCCTGCGAAAGCCGTTGAAGAAGCGCGATTGCTTCGCGATTGTCGCCTCCGAGCCGCTGGCGACGTTGATCGGCTGGGTGGTCAGCGACCGCAAAAGCGAGCTGCCCGATCCCTCGAGCAGCTGCAGCGATCAGCCGTGCCTGCAGGTGCTCCATTGCGGGACGGAACTGCCGGAGCATCCCTTCGGAAGTCCGCCGGAATTGGAGACCGTGGAAGCCCGGTCGCCCGTACCGGCTCCCTCGGCCAACGGATCGCGTGGTCAGACCCAGGACGGGAACGGTCAACCGGAAGGGAGGGACCCCCAATGAGCACGGTGCCGCAATCGAATCAGGAATCGGCGGCCGGTTCCGCGAGGCCGGCGAAGCGCGGCGTGCCCGAAGGGCTGTGGATCCGCTGCGACGGCTGCGAAGCCACGGTCGTCCGCAAACACGTCGAACGGAACCTCGGCGTGTGCCCGGAATGCGATCATCACTTTTACGTCTCGTCCCCGACGCGGATCGCCCAGCTCTTGGACGAAGACAGCTTCGAGGAATGGTTCGCGGATCTCGCTCCGGCCGACCCCTTGGAGTTCGCCGACAAAAAGCCCTACAAAGACCGCCTCAAGGCGGAGCAGACAAAAACGGGGCTTCGCGAAGCCTGCATCGTCGGGCGGGGCTACCTGCGGGGGCGTCCGCTCGTCTTCGGCACGACGGACTCGGCCTTCATCATGGGCAGCATGGGTTCGGTCGTGGGTGAAAAGCTCACGCGGGCCATCGAAAACGCCACCAAACGCAAGCTGCCTCTGGTGATCGTCAGCGGCTCCGGCGGCGGGGCGCGGATGCACGAGGGCATTTTGTCGCTCATGCAAATGGGCAAAGTCTCCGCGGCCCTCGCGCGGTTTCACGAGGGCGGCGGGCTGTTCATTTCCGTGTTGACCAACCCCACGATGGGCGGCGTGGCCGCGAGCTTCGCGTCGCTGGGCGACGTCATCATCGCCGAGCCCAAAGCCCTCGTCGGGTTCGCCGGCCCGCGGGTCGTGGAAGCCACGGTCAAGATCGAGCTGCCGCCGGGCTTTCAGCGGAGCGAATTCCTGATGGCCCACGGTTTTGTGGACCGCATCGTCCACCGGGCTCATCTCCGCAGCGAATTGGCGCGGATCATCGACTACTGCGGACAGTAGGCCGGGAGCCAAGCGGGGAGAAGGGAGAGCCAAGGGCGGAGAGCCACGCGCTGGCGAAAAGTTTTCCGTCATTTACAATGGAATGGACCGACCTCACTATCCCGTCTTTCCAATCATCGCCTCCTGGGCACAGGCGGTGATTTTCGCTCGCAGGACCATTCGGATGAACTTCTTGAAAAACCTGTTCAGCGGCAAGCCTCGCATCAAACGCGCCGACATCACCAAGCGGTTTCTGCTCCACAACCGCGTGGGACAGGGCAGCATGTCGAAAGTCTGGCGGGCCACCGACACCAACACCGGCCGCACGGTGGCCCTCAAAGTCCTCGACAAGGGAAAAACCCAAAAGCTCGAAGAACGTTTCAAAGGCCTCAATAAGCCCACCGAAGGCGAAATCGCGGTGCAGTTGCACCATCCGCACATCGTGCAAACCTACGAGCACGGCCACACGATGGACCGCGAGCAGTTTCTCGTGATGGAATTCGTCGATGGGGTGAGCCTTAGCTATCTGGTCGACACGCAGAACGACACCATGCAAAAGCACCGGCTCCGGCTGATGATCGAACTCGGCGAAGGGGTGAATTATTTTCATCGGCAGAACTGGATCCACCGCGACATCTGCCCGCGGAACGTGTTGGTCTCCAAGGACGAAAACCAGATCAAGCTGATCGACTTCGGCCTGGTGGTCCCGAACACGCCGGACTTTCGCAAGCCCGGCAACCGCACGGGCACGGCGAACTACATGGCCCCCGAACTCGTCCGCCGCCAGCCCACCGATCAGCGGATCGATATCTATTCCTTCTCCGTCACCTGCTACGAAATGTGGACGCGGCGGTTTCCGTGGGAGAGTGCGGCGTCGGACGCGGTGATGCAGCGGGTCAATCAGCCGCCCGAGGACATTCGCGGCCATGCCCAAGGCATCGATGACGAGGTTGCCGACATCATCATGCGGGGACTGGCCACGCGCCCCGACGACCGCTGGCAAAGCATGACCAAAATGCTCGATGTGCTAAACTCCGCCTACGACCGCCTGAACCCCGGCTCCCCCCGCACGACTCCCACTTGATGTCCCTGGCTTCGCATCCCCCATGCAGCATTTGGCTGAACTCAATCCGCCGCAGCGCGAAGCCGTTTTGACGCTCTCCGGGCCGCTTCTGGTCCTGGCCGGGGCCGGCACCGGAAAGACGCGCGTGATCACCTACCGCATGGCAGAGCTGATCCGGAACGGCATCGCCCCGGATCGCATCCTCTCCGTCACCTTCACCAACAAAGCCGCCCGCGAAATGCAGGAACGCACGCGGGCCCTCCTGGGACGCCGGCTCAAACAAAAGCCGATGATCTCCACCTTTCATTCGCTGTGCGTGAAGATTCTCCGGCAGGAAATCTCGCAGCTCGGCTATCCACCGAACTTCGTGATTTACGACCGCGGCGATCAGGAATCCGCCGCCCGCACCGCCCTGCGGGATGTCCGCATCGGCGAAACCGCGCTTCGGCCCGGCGATTTGATCAACCGCATCAGCCGCTGGAAGATGGCCGGCGTCTCTCCGGACCAGGCCAAGGACTACACCGACACCGATACGGATTTCCTCGCCGCCGTCGCCTACCGAAAATATCAAGCGAACCTGAGGGCTTCCGGGGCCGTGGATTTTGACGATCTGTTGTCGCTGACGCAGGAGCTTTTCGAGGAGCGCCCGAAGTCTTGGACCGGCAGCAAGCGCGGTTCGATCATGTGCAGATCGACGAGTACCAGGACACCAATGCCGCCCAGTTCACGCTCGTGGAAGCTTTGGTCCGGCCGCACCAAAATTTGTGCGTGGTCGGCGATGACGACCAGTCCATCTACGGTTGGCGGGGGCGGAGGTCGAGCACATCCTGAATTTCCAAGCCCACTTCGCCGGGGCCAAGGTCGTCCGGTTGGAAGACAACTACCGCTGCACCGACCGCATTTTGGAATACGCGAACCGCCTGGTGAAGCATAACCTGGCCCGGCACGATAAAGTTCTCCGGCCGCACAAACGAGCCAAAAGCGACGTTCGCTGTTTTGTGTTCGATGATGAAACGCTCGAAGCCCAAGGCATCGTGGGCGAGATCGCCGAGCTGATCCAAAAGCACAGCGTCCCGCCGGAGCAGATCGCGATTTTGTACCGCACCAACGAGCAGCCGCGGGTGTTCGAATCGGAACTCCGCCGCAAGCGCGTGCCCTATGTGCTTCTGGGCGGGCAGTCGTTTTTCGATCGGCGGGAGATCCGCGACCTGCTCGCGTATCTCAAAGTCATCGCGCAGCCGCAGGATGAGATTTCCCTGCTGCGAATCATCAACGTCCCCGCGCGGGGCATCGGCGCGACGACCACGGAAAAGCTGCTCAAGCGGGCCGTCAATGATCGCAAGAGCCTCTGGGAAACGATCCCCCACTCCACGGCGGCGGGGGACGTCTCCGCCAAAGCGGCTCAGGCCCTCGATGCGTTTCGGCAACTATTGGACCGCTATCGTGGACGTTTTAACGAGCAGCCCAAACACATGGCCCGGATCTTCGCGGACTTGATCGAGGAAATCGATTACGAAAGCGAGATCGAAAAGCAATACAAAGAGCCGCAGCAGCAGCTCATCCGCTCGGCGATGGTCGAGCAATGCGTCGATGCCATTCGCGAATATGCCGAGCGCGAAACCGAGCCGACCCTCTTGGGCTTTCTGGAGGACTCCGCGCTCACGGGGCAGGACGACGATCGTAAGAACGACGATGTGTCCAAAGAAAAGGGCATTCGCTTGATGACGCTCCACAGCGCGAAGGGATTGGAGTTTCCGCACGTCTACATGATCGGCATGGAAGAGGGACTCCTGCCGCACCAGCGATCCTTGGACGCGGGCGATGCCGCCATCGCGGAGGAACGCCGGTTGGCCTATGTGGGCATCACGCGGGCGATGGATCATCTCACGCTCAGCCGAGCCGCCGCCCGCACCAAATGGGGCAAACGCCGCGCGTCAAATCCGTCGCGGTTCCTGTTTGAAATGCGCGAAGAACGCCGCATACAAAACTCAAAGAGCCGCACGAAATCAGCGGATTCGAATGACCGCTTACCTTTCCATTGGCAAACTGTAAGCGTTTGGGTGGCTGGGTGCCAATCCCCCTTTGAATAGGACTTGAATTGCGAATGCTGGGGCTATGTCGGGCGAGAAAAATCTCACACGGCCCCAGCTCTAAATCCCCTTTTTTCCTTGGACCATCTCTTTGCGCCCAGCCACCCCCCTCCAATTTCGACTTACCGTTTGAGTTCCTTTGCAAAGAGCCGCGCACGAAGTCAGCGGATTCTGACCTTTGCAAAGAGCCGCCACGAAGTCAGCGGATTCGACTGACCGGTTACTTCGTGCGCGGCTCTTCGGGACGATTTGCGGCCCGGCGGAGGCGGTCGTTGAGGGCGAGTCCCAAACCTTCGTTCGGGAACGGCAGCGCAATGATCAAACCCGCCCCGCTGTCGTCCAACCGGCGGATCGCCGCGAAAAAATTCGCGGCCGCCTGGCGCAAATCGCCCGTCGGCGAGAGACATTCCACCGCGCGGAAGCCGTTCGCTTCCAAAATCGGCGTGAACATCAACAAGGCACAACGCTGCCGGTCCATCGGCAATTCGTCCAACGAATCGACGAGGACAATCCGCGTCCGCGGGGCGTAATGTTTCGCGAGCATTCCCGGAGCCGCGGGAGTTTCGCGGGTGCCGTCCACCGCCGCGCCAGGATATTGAATGTCGCCGATCGCCACTTTCAAATCTTCGAGCGTCACGCCGCCGGGCCGTAATAAGCGCGGCGGGCTTTTGGTCAGATCGATCACGGTGGATTCCACCCCGACCCGGCAGGGGCCGCCGTCGTAGATGTAGGCGATCCTTTCGCCGAGTTGATCGAGCACATGCTCCGCCCGCGTGGGGCTGAGCCGGCCGAAGCGGTTGGCGCTCGGAGCCGCGATGGGTACGCCGGCTTCGCGGATCAAGGCTTGCGCTACCGGATGATCGGGAACCCGCACCGCCACGGTCCCCAGTCCCGCCGTCACCAGATCGGGAACCCGCGAAGTCTTCGGCAGCACCATCGTCAAAGGCCCCGGCCAGAACCGAGCCGCCAGTTCTTTCGCAACGTCGGGGATCTCGGCGACCAGCGTTTCCAAATCCGCAGCACGTCCCACATGCACGATCAGAGGATCAAAATGCGGCCGGTCTTTGGCCTCAAAGATCTTCGCCACCGCGACCGGGTCGAGCGCATTGGCTCCCAATCCATACACCGTCTCCGTCGGAAACGCGACCAGTTCCCCGCCCCGGATCAAATCGGCGGCGAGCTTGAGATCGGTCCCCACGGTGGCCGAGGTTTGAGCATTCTCTTTCAAGAAATCCATCCGAATCTAAAATCAATATGCACGCGATTGCGGGCCGGAAAATCCGAAATCCGAATCTCGAAATCCGAAACAAATTCGAATGTCCGAAGTACCAATGTCCAAAACCTCGCGGGTCGGCTCTGTTCTACGAATCGGGAGATTGTTTGGGTTCTTCCGGATAATCAGGGGGAACGGCGACGGTGTTAAAGAATTTCTTGTCCGCGCTCTTTCACCTCCCCTTGGGGAGGTGAAATCCGTGGTTGATCATCATACAAAAAGATCATCAGCGTCCGTCCCGCCCCCGATTCGCCGGAAGAGCCATTGTTTTGAAACATTCGGATTTTGGATTTGTTTCGGACTTCGGATTTCGTGCTTCGGATTTAGCGACCCTTGCTCACCTGCCCGGCGAGCTTTTGGACTTTGTCGATCATTCGCTGTTCGACGGTTTCGGTGAACGGGCCGGGGTAGGCGGAGTAGATCATCGCGCCGCCGCCTTCGTAGCCGCCTTCTTTGAGCACCCGCAGGCTGGGCAGATAGCCGAAGACGTGGTTCGAGTAGCCCGCGACCCACACCGGCGAATCGCCCGCGAGTTCCCGCTTCAGCCGCAGAGAATAATCGACGACCGCTTCGCCCGGGAGCGCGATCAGCGTGAGATCATCGCCGAACTGCACCGCCTGCACGGGGAAGTCGAACTTCGTTTGAATCCGGCCGTTTTCTTTTTGCTCCGCGAGGAGCCGCTCGCCGTGCCGGCGCTGGTATTGGTTGTTCGAGCCGGCCTGCTCTTCGATGTCCTTTGCCGACGGCGTTTGGAACTCCAGCGTCACATCCTCGACGGCAAGCTTCAAAGGGCCGTGGATCGGACGCGGCTGCCGGGCTTCCAAAGCGGTTTCGACGGCATTGGCGAGGGCCCGGCCGTGCTGTTTCGCGAGGTCCAGAGTTCGGCGGGGATAAGGATTCTGATCGCCGCCGCAGCCCATCAGAAACAAACACGTCGTGCCGGGATGGGCCTGTTCGAGATACTCCTGGGCATAGCCGGCGTAGTCGCCGCAGAACTGGTTGAACGACAGCGTGGTGTTATGGCAGGCATAACCGAACAGCACCGCCCGCAGTTCGCCCTTTAATCCCAGAACTTTGAGCACGGGCACATCCTGATCGACCGGGCCGTCGGGATGCGGGCTGTTGATGACGCCCCGCTCCGTGGGCAGCCGGCGGTTCATGGCGAAGCCCGCGCGGGCGTGCGAGTATTCCAAGCGGGCCGGCTCCAGTTTGGCAAGCGTCCGGCCGATGAGCCCGACGACTTTCTGTTGGAGGCCGCGGGTGTATTCGATCGCCTGGGCTTCGCGGGAGGCATCGATGCCGTAGTGCCGAATCTTGAACACCCGCAATTCCGGCCCGCAATGCGTATGCGAGGCGTTGAGCAAAATCGATTCCGGCGGGAGCCCGAACTTCTCCCGGCAAGCCGCGACCACATCCTCGCGAAAGCCCCCCGGCACGCCGATGAGATCCAGCGTCACCATCGCCAGCCGGTTTTTTTGGGCATCCTCCAAAACCAGCACCTTGGCGAACAAATCCTGAGCCGCGCCTTCCGAGGGTTTGGTCCGCGCGGCATAACCGGCCATCCACATCGACGAATCCGGCGTGATGACCACCGCACCCGCCGCGGCTTTCCAACCGGCATTGTCCTCGGCCGCCGCCGCTTCACCGATCGCGAACCCGCTCATCAACGCGAACACAGAAAGCCACTGCAGATGTCGCATCTTAAGATCCCTTCGTTTGGGGTTGGAATGACAATTCCCAGGATACATAACATCGATGATTAAGGAATCCCCAGCAGCTTGTGCGTTTGCAGGCTCAGCCGCCATTGGGGATGTTTCAAACAATACTCGGTGGCGAGCTGTGTGTTTCGCTCGCGGTCGGGGCCGTCCATCGGCTGCAGGAAGAAATGCTCGAACCGCCAATCGCCGAACTGCTCCGGCTCGGCTCCCGCTTGGGGATAAACCAGCTTTAACTCATGCCCGTCGCGGAGCACGGCCTCGCTGTTCGCCTTGGGGCTGACGCAGATCCAGTCGATCGGAAGAGAAGTATTAATCGTGCCGTTGGTTTCGACGGCGACTTCAAACCCGCGCACATGCAAGGCTGCGACGAGTTCGGCGTCCAATTGCAACAACGGTTCGCCGCCGGTGAAGACGACAAACGGCCGGCCGCCGCCAGGCCAGGTGTTTTGGATCGCCTGAGCCAGGGACTCCGCCGACTCAAACCGCCCGCCGCCGGGACCGTCCGTGCCGAGGAAATCGGTGTCGCAGAATTGGCACACGGCCGAACCGCGGTCTTCTTCGCGCCCGACCACAAGTTGCAGCCGGCGAATCGGCAGAACACCGCCGCCCGCCCCGCATTCGCCCCCTCGCCTTGAAGGGTGTAATAGATTTCCTTGACTGAAAACATCGTTCTGTCGCGTTTATTTTCTGAAAAAAGTGAATTGCCCCGCCGGTTTCCCAGTATAGAACATTAGACCCAAAACGTCCCGCCCCGCCGCCGCGACCGTCCTTGAACGAAACCGCTTCGCATGCGAGAATTGAAAGTTGTTGATATGACATTCCCGCCCTTTTCCATTCGGGAAGGCAGCGATCGTGATTCGTGAATTCTTGTCTTTGTTTCTCGTTTGCGGAATGCTGCTGACGATCGTTCGCCCGCTCGCAGCGGCGGACCAGATCGATTACGTCAAACAAATCAAACCCCTCTTCGCCGAGAAGTGCTACGCCTGCCACGGCGTTTTGAAACAAGAATCCGAACTGCGGCTGGAAACGCGGAGCTTGATGCTCAAAGGCGGCGCCAGCGGGCCGGTCATCGTTCCCGAACATGCCGAAAAAAGTTTGATCGTGGAGCGGATTTCCACAAATCCGGACGAACGCATGCCGCCCGCGGGCGAAGGCACCGCGCTCAAGCCCGACGAAATCGCTCTTATTAAACGCTGGATCGATCAGGGCGCGATCGCCCCGGCGGAAAAGATTCCCGTCGCGCCTCAACAACATTGGGCGTTTCTGCGGATTGAAAAACCAACAGCGGCCGATTCCATCGATGGGTTTCTGAGGGTCAAGCGGGCCGAGCATTCCCTCAAAACCCAACCGCCGGCGGAGCGGTCGATTCTACTTCGGCGGCTGTATCTGGATTTGATCGGCCTGCCGCCCACGCGCGACCAGCTCCAAGATTCCCGCCCGTGGGAAGAGATCGTCGACGAGCTTCTCAAAAGCCCGCATCACGGCGAGCGGTGGGGCCGGCATTGGATGGACGTCTGGAGGTATTCCGATTGGTACGGACTCGGGGCCCAACTCCGCTACAGCCAAAAGCACCTTTGGCATTGGCGGGATTGGATCGTGGAATCGCTGAATGCCGACAAGGGCTACGACCGGATGATCCGGGAAATGCTCGCAGGCGACGAGTTGGCCCCCAACGATCCCGAGGTGATTCGCGCCACGGGATTTCTGGCGCGGAACTATTATTTGTTCAACCGCACGACGTGGCTGGACAGCACGATCGAGCACACGAGCAAAGCCTTCTTGGGACTGACGCTCAACTGCGCGAAATGCCACGACCACAAGTACGATCCCGTAACGCAGAAGGACTATTACCGCTTCCGCGCGATCTTCGAGCCGCACCAGGTTCGGCTCGATCCGCTGCCGGGCGTGGTCGATTTGGAAAAAGACGGCCTGCCCCGCGTGTTCGACGATGATCTGGAAATCAAGACGTACCTGCACCGCAAAGGCAACCCGCAGGATCCCGACAAGGACACGGAGATCAAGCCCGGCGTCCCGGCGATCCTCTCCAGCTTCGCTCCGAACATCGAACCGGTTCCGCTGCCCGTGGAAGCTTACGCCCCCGGCGTTCGAGATTATGTCGAGGAAGATTACCTTAAAGCGGCAATCGCCAACATCGAAGCCGCGAAACAGGAAGTCGCCGCCGCGAAAAAGCAACTCGCGAAAGCCGTCGCGGAAAAACCCGAACCGAAGCCCTCGCCGGAAAAGACCGGGGCGTTCCAAATTCGCGATGATTTTTCCCAACCGAACCCCGAGGTCTGGGAACTCGTCGGGAAGGGCTGGGAATATAAAGACGGCAAACTCCTGCAAACCGAGGCGACGCGGGATGTCAACATGCTCCGCCTGAAACAGCCGCACCCGCGGGATTTTGAGTTGGTCTGCAACTACACCACCACCGGCGGGACGACTTATAAGTCCGTGACGTTTCGCTTCGATCTGACGGACGATAACCAGTACGCGAACTTTGTTTATACCTCCGCCTACGACAAAGGGCCGAAGGTGCAAGTGGCTTACACGCGAAACGGAAAACAAACTTACCCGCCGGGTGCCCAGGTCGCGAAGCCGATCAAAGTCGGCGAAACGTACGAACTGAAATTCGCCGTGCGGGATCGGCTGGTGAATGCGTGGCTCAATGGCGAATTTCTGTTTGCTTATCAGTTGCCCGACCGCAAACCGGGCGGCCGGTTGGCTCTGTCGGGCTTTGATGCGACGGTGGCGTTTGATGCAGTTTCGATTCGCGGGCTGCCCGAAGATGTCGAACTCACCGAAGCCAAAACCGCCGGCCCTGGGAAGCCCGCGAATCCGGAAGCGAAACTCAAACTCGCCGAGGCGAAGCTAAAGGCGATGGAAGCGAAGCTGGCATCTCTCCGCGCGAGTTTCGCCGCGGACAATGCGAAGTACCGCGACAAAGCCGATGCGGAAGCGCTCGATCCTTTCGTGAAAAAAGCCGCGGAGTGCGAAGCGTTGGCTTTGAAAGCGGAAGCCGAATACGAAATCGTCGCTGCCGCAGCGGATGCCGGGAAGCGAAAAGCGGCCGAGGCGAAGTTGAAACAGGCGAACCAAAAGCTGGAGGCGATCAAAAAGGGCGAGGGGAAATATACCTCGCTCCGCGCTGCGAAAAAGGCTTTGGAAACGCCCGCCCATAAGGAGACCGATTATCCGGTCGTCTATCCCGAAACCAGCACCGGCCGGCGGTTGGCGCTCGCGAAGTGGATGGTGTCGCGGGAGAATCCGCTCGTCGCGCGGGTGGCGGTGAATCATGTGTGGATGAGGCATTTCGGGGAGCCGCTGGTCGAATCCGTGTTCGACTTTGGCCTGCGTGCAGATCGGCCGGAGCATGCGGAGCTTTTGGATTTTCTGGCGGCGGAGTTTATCGAATCGGGCTGGAGTTTTCGGCATCTACACCGGCTGATCGTCACGTCCGAGGCTTACCGCTTGAGTTCCAGGGCCGCCGGGGCCGACGCCCCGACCTTGGCGGCCGACCCCAACAATCATTTTTATTGGCGGATGAACGCCCGGCGGATGGAAGCCCAGGCCGTGCGGGACAGCTTGCTCACGCTCGCGGGCCGGCTTGACCGCAAACTCGGCGGGCCTTCGCTCGAACCGGGGCAGGGTAACCGCCGAAGTCTGTACTTCAAACATTCCCGCGACCAGGAGGACAAGTTCCTGTCGATGTTCGACGATGCGGACCACCTGCAATGCTACCGCCGGAGCGAAAGCATCGTCCCGCAGCAGGCCTTGGCTCTGTCCAATAGCGGACTCGCCATTCAAATGTCGGCGGCGATCGCGGCGGAAATTGTCAAACAAAACGCCCCGCCCGACCGCAAGACGTTTATCAACCTCGCCTTTGAAACCCTCTTGGCTCGATCGCCGGACGACGCCGAGCGTGCGGAGTGTTTGGACTTCTGCACCAGGTTGGACGACTTGTTGAAACAGCAGAAGGCTCCGGAGCGGGAAGCGCGGATCCGAGCGCGGCTGGTGCATGCGCTGCTCAATCACAACGACTTTATTTCGATCAGGTGACGACATGGAACGCCGGGATTTTTTAGCGCGGACCGGATGGGGATTCGGCAGTTTGGCGCTGGCTTCGCTTCTGGAATCCGACGGGTTCGCGGCGGAGACTTGGACGCCGCCGGACGGCAAGCCGCATTTCAGGCCCCGAGCCAAGAGCGTAATCTGGCTGTTCATGCGGGGCGGCGTGAGCCATATGGAAAGCTTCGACCCCAAGCCCGCCTTGACGAAATACGCCGGCAAATCCATTAACGACACGCCGTTTGCGGACGTGCAGGATCCGGAGAAGCTCAAAAAGGTCCGCGTGGTCGTGGTCAACGACGCCAACGGGCAGCAGCGGAACAAGATCTATCCGCTGCAAGTCGGCTCGAAGAAGTACGGCGAGAGCGGGATCGAAGTCAGCGATTGGTTTCCGCACATCGGCTCGTCGATCGATGACATCGCGGTGATCCGCTCGATGTGGACCACCGACGACAACCACGGGGCCCAGGTGCAGTTTCATTCCGGCCGGCACATGCTCGATCCCCGCGTGCCGACGATCGGGGCCTGGATCAATTACGGCCTGGGAACGCTCAACGAGAATCTGCCGCAGTTCATCAGCATGGGGCCGCGGTATTTCGATGTGCGGGACGGGCATTACCTCGGCCCGGCTTACGATGCGGTGACGCTCAAAGTCGATCCCAACAACCCGCTGGATTATGCGAAGCCCGAAGGCCCGGTGTCGGCCGCCGAGCAAGAACTGGGTTTCGACCTGGTGAAGCGGTTGAATCGGCTGAATGAAAAACGGTATCCGAACGATGCCGCCCTCGAGGCCCGCATCAAGTCGTATGAGTTGGCCTATCGCATGCAGACCTCGGTGCCGGACGTGATCCGCTTCGACGAGGAAACGAAAGCCACGCAATCGCTCTACGGCTTCGACCAAAAAGAAACCCGCCCGTTTGCGGAGCAATTGCTCGCGGCCCGGCGGTTTGTGGAGAAGGGGGTGCGGTTCATTCAGATCATGCACGGAGCCGGGGCCGCGGGAGCCTGGGATCAGCATTCGAATCTGAAGGCGAGGCACGCGGAGCTGGCGAAGCAGGTCGATCGGCCCATCGCGGGATTACTCACCGACCTCAAACGACGGGGGCTGTTGGACGAGACGCTGGTCGTGTTCGCGACCGAGTTCGGCCGCACGCCCGGTTCGCAAGGGTCGGACGGCCGGGACCATCATCCCTACGGCTTCAGCGTGTGGATGGCCGGCGGCGGCATCAAGGGCGGGCTCGCGCACGGGGCGACCGATGAGATCGGCTTTCACGCCGTGGAGCATCCGCATTATGTCACCGACGTGCACGCCACGATTCTGCATCAGCTCGGCCTCGAATCCCACCGGATGCAAATCCCCGGCCACAAACGCCTGGACCAGGATTTCGGGCACGTGATCCGCGAAATCCTCGCGTGAGGGCGATCTGCTGCCGAGACCTTTTGTGATCGAGAAAAATCATGGAGTGCCCGAAGTGCCAATGTGAAATGCTCCAAGGATATTCCTCGGCGAATAGTTCCCTATCGTGGATCGACGCCGACGCCTTTCGGTCCTTCATTTTCAAGGACACGGACTTGGCCCGGTCCGGACTTAAGAATCTGTTCCCTTGGAAGGGGGAATATTTTCAGGCGCACAATTGCCCGCAATGCGAGATCGTTTTGATTGACTACTCACAAAAGTACGACCGCAAAGCCATTGCGGCTGAAAAGCGCCGCTAATTTCATTTGTGGATGGCCTTTAAGCCAAAAGACCGCGGCACCGCCCGGCCGCTATGTTCGCATGACGAACGGCGACTCTCTCCCGGCCGCCCGGACAAACTCGGGCGTGCGTGAGTGACCGGAACATTACGCAAAAAGCGAACTGCCTCTCGAAAGTTTTTCGACGTTTGGGGCCCACCGGCACGGAAATTGATTCCACACTTTCGCAGAGACTCGGCGATTTCTCCTCTCCCGCCTGCGTGATCAATTTCGATGCTTAACCCATTGCCCGCACGGGTTCCTCAGAATCTTGACGCTCAAATGCCGGTCCGACGCGGCCTGGAGTTTTGGCTGTTATTGGGCGCGGTCTGGCTTGCGAGCTTGCTGTTTTTAATGGGCGTCACGATCGCAGATCCGGATTTGTGGGGGCATACGCTGTACGGCATGCGGGCCATCGAGCAGGGCGTCCTGGCCGAGCGGAGCGATCCGTTTTCCTATACCGCAAACGGGGCGGAGTGGGTGAACCACGAATGGCTCACGGAATGGCAGTTGGGCTGGTTGTGGATGCATGAAGGAAGTGCGGGCCTCGTCGCCTGGCGGAATCTGTGGCTCTTCGTGCTGTGGTCGGCGGCGGGGTGGGGATTGATCAAGAGCGGCTGCCGATTGGGAGCCGGGCTGTTAATGCTGGTGCTCACCGCGGAGTGTTTGGCGGATTTCGTGGTCTTCGTCCGGCCGCAGTTGGCGACGTTCGGGTTGTTCGCGGTGATGTTGTTATTGCTCCGCCGATTCTGGGACGATCCCCGAAACCGCAGCATTGGGGTTTTGCCGATTCTGACGGCGGTGTGGGTGAATTATCACGGCGGCTTTCTCGCGGGGCTGGGCATTCAGGCCGCGTTCGTGTTCGCGGGCGTGCTCGGCCTTCGGGAACCCTTGGGAAGACGCCGGCTCTGGGTATTGTCGGTTGTTTTTCTGTTTTCGATTCTGGCGACGGGGCTGAATCCGTTTGGCGGGCGGATGCATGCGATGCTCTGGCAGCACCTGGGAACCGAGCAGTTCGTCCGAGAATGGCAGCCGCTGTGGGCGACCCGCCAATCGCCCGTGTATTATGTGCCGTTTTTATTGATGGGGCTGAGTTTGCCGGGCTTTCGCAAGACGCGGCTCGTGGATTGGATCGTGCTCGGCATCGTCTCGTGGCAGGCGGTTTCGCATTTGCGGCATGTGGCGCTGTTGGCCATTGGCGTGCTCATCTTACTCCCGGCGGCGCTGTCGGAGAGCTGCGATCGCTTGTTTTCCCGGCTCACCGAAGCGTGGTCGAAACCAGGCCGGCGGCCGATTCGCATTGCGGGCGTTGTGCTCATCATTGGGTTTCTGGGGGTCTTGCATTGGCGGTCGGTGCGCGAGTTGCGAAAAGTCGGGATGGCTTTCGGAGAGATCGCCGTCGAAACCCAAAGCCAGGTCCCGGGCATGCCGATGAACGCGATCTGCTTCATCCGCGAGGAGAAGCTGACGGGCAACCTGGTGACGGATTACGGTTGGGGGCAGTGCGTGATCTGGCATCTGTTCCCGGACATCCGCGTCGCGTTCGACGGCCGGTATCGCACGGTGTATCCCGCAAACTTGGAACAAGAGTTTCTCGATTGGCAGCGGGTCCAACCGAAAACGAAACGAACGGCGGTTCTGGATGGCCATCCGACGGAGTTGGCGCTCCTTCCGGCGGAAAGTCCGCCCGATAAGTATCTCAAAACGCGTGAGGATTGGGTTGAGGTTTACCGGGACGCTCAGGCGGCGATTTATCTCAATCGGCATATTCCGCGCTTTCGGAACGTGATCGAGCGAAATGTCGGCCGGCCGATACGAAGCCCCGCCCTCCCGCGGTGGGTGGATTTTCCGGGAACCTCACAGATCGGCACATCGGTTGCAAGACAAGAGTCCCCAACGATTCTGAAAATGCCTTGATGTCCAATCACCTTTTTCTGGGACTGCCATGTTTCGTCGCAAACTCGGGAACTTGAGAAGACCGCAAACCAAACGCCGGGGTTCGGTCTTCGTGGAATACCTCTTGCTGCTCACAATTGTGGGTATCGGCGTGATCGTAGGGTTGGTAAGCGTCCGCGGCGCCTTGGTGAACGAACTGATGGATTTGGCGAACGCCATCAACGCCATCAATTGCTGAGGCCGGCCGCTCGGGGCGATGCCAAAGGGAAACATCCCTGTTGTCCGGCGTAAACATCCGGCAGCAGCTTTGACACTTCGTGCGCGGGTCCAACATTTCGAATACGTTTCGGGGAGGATTCAAAATGGCAAACGACCCGTTGCTGTTGGGCATCACCGTGATCGGCGGAATCTGTTTGGCTGGGGTGGGATATTTGCTCATTCTCCAAGTCCGCCGTGAGAAAGCCGTCCGCCAGTTTCGGGGAATGCTCACCATCCTGGCGAACACGCATCGGGAAGGGCATTCGTTTGAGGATGCCGTCGGCATTCTCGCGGACCTGGGCCCCTATCCCGCACGCAGCGAGTTTCGGCAACTGCAAAAGTCCATCGAACGCGGAGCCGGCCGCGACTCGGTCTTGGAAGAGCTGGCCGCGCGGCTGCCTTGCTTCGAGTCGCAATACCTGGCGGCGGCGTTGGCGCCGAAACCGGCCGGCCGGAGCTGCTTCAAATCAGTTTGGAGCGCCTGGAATTCCTGCGGCAAAATCGGCAAACGGGCCAGGCGAAAACCGCGGCCGCGTCCCGGTCGGCCCGGCTGTGGATTCGGGCGGTACTGCTCACCGGGCCGGTGTTCTTGACCGCGCTCGTTCTGTGGCGTCCTCCGGGGATGCTCACGTCCCTTTCCCGCACCGCATCGACGGCGGTGGGAATCACCCTGTTGGGGGTGATCATCGTCTCGGCCGTGCTGCTCGTTTCCATCCTTCAAAAGCAGGACGAAGCCGAGACTGTGCTGGATTGAGCGGACGATCGGCGTGGATCACGGCGGCGACTTGAGAGGGGCAGATCACATTGCAGGACATCTTTCACGATTTTTCCGTCTGGCTGGTTCAGTTCCTCGCGGTTTCCGCGGGCGTGCTGGCCGCGGCTCGAATGTGGACGGTTCACCGGCGAAGACGCCTGGGCTCGCAAGCGGCTTCCAACGACCCGCCCGCCAAAACGTCTTCGCCGCTCGAAAGCCCGGCTCTGCCTTGGAACCGGGATCCCGCGCTCATCCGCTTGGCGCGCGTGCTGCTTCCTCTGTTGGCGGGGTTTACTTGTTTCGCTTGGGGAATTATTTCACCGCCGGTTTCGCCGTGGTTCTGGGGCGGGTGCGGATTGGCGGTGTTGATCACGCTCGCGTGTTGCATGCTGTGGCTGCGGGCGGCTCAAAATCAAAGTTTGGATTTGGCCGAGATTCGGCAGCTTGGGAATGATTTTGAACTCGCCGCGTTGTTCGTCGCGGAGACGGGCGACCTGGCAGCGGCGTTTCAGCTCGCGGCGGAACGCGGAAGCCAAAGGCCGCCGACCTGGTTGGCCGGGGAAAAGGAAATCTTGCCGAGCCTCGGACAGGTGCTTTCGCGAATCTCCGCGTCGTTACAAAACCAATTCGAGGAGCTGACCGGGCGTGCGGACATCTCCGTTGACGATTTGCGAAGCTTTGCAGATGCCATTCATCTCGCACTGTCCCGCCGGGCATTTCAACAAGCCGAGCGCGTTTCCCGCTGGGGCAAGTATCCCGTTCTGCTGGGGACGCTGCCTGTTGTGTGTTTGGTCTTGGTCGCGCCGCTGACGGAGTGGGTTCTCGATCAGATGACCGCCCCGGTCGCGGTCATCCAACCGGTCAGGAAGCCCGCCTCCGGTCCGGCAAGCCAGGCGATGAACGAGACCGCGCGGAGCGATCCCGAAAAACAAAACGCCGTGCCTTAATCACTTCATTGCGTGGGAGACAGACGGATGCAGGGCAACCTGGAGGTTTGGGTGTGGCTGGCCGCGACGGCGGTGCTGACGCTGGTTTCCATGGCGTGGGATTTTCGAGAGCGGCGGATCCCGAACGTGCTCACCATCCCCGCGTTCTTCGCCGGGTTGATCTATCAAGCCGCGTTTCACGGATGGCCGGGATTAACGGACGCCGGCCTCGCGTTTGCGTTGGGGTTCGGGACGCTGTTTCTGCTGTGGATGCTCGGCGGCGGCGCGGCGGGCGATGTGAAATTGATGGGGGCCTTGGGTGTCTGGCTCGGAGCCTCGCTCACGCTGCAGGTGCTGTTTCTTAGCGTCGTGTTCGTGTGGCTGGCTGCGGCAGGGTCGTTCATTCTTCGTTTGTTCCGGAAACCCGCAGGCACCTCCGCAGAAACAACTCCGCCAGAACAGGGCGGCCCTCGGCCCAAGCCTCGTCACATGGTGGCGTTTGCCATTCCCGTGGGATTGGCGACGTGGCTCGTGATGTTCGCTCAAATCGTCAAGTTGCAAGCGGCGGGTTGATCGCTCGAAACCCGGCCGTCCGCAAAGCACCCGCAAGCCGCAGCTTCGCGTTCATCGTTTCAATCGCTACGATCGGAACGCCGTTTTCCGCGCCGAGGGGAGATCCTCGCAAGAAGTCTGCGGATAGACATTGGGTTTGTCGTGATATATGAATAGGGAAGTTTGTTCGTCCGATTCAGGGATCATGCCATGCCCAATTTCGCTTTTCTTTCACGAGGGTTTTTCGGGATTCGAGTCGGGGGTTCGTCGCGGCCCATTGTGCTGACTGTCGCGGTCTGCGCGATTCTGACGAGTGCGGGAACTTTGCCGGTACGGGCTCAAGCGCCGGCGAACAATGCTCCCGGATCGCCGCTGCGAATTCCTTATGAAGACAAACGTGCGGTCCAACCGCGCGGGCAAGCCGCGCCGCTGAAATTGCCCCGCAAACTCACGACGGCCGAAACGCTGCGCAGTTGGCCCACACCCGCGGACTGGCTCAGAGTCTGGCGGACAAAAGTGAGGACAGCTTCCGCCGGGGGTTGATGCCCTTGAACGATTATTTGCGGCAGGTTTCGTTGTCGTACAATTTGCGGCGGTCGCTGGTGGACTTGGGGGAAGGCGGATCGCGGCAGGACCTTGTGAACCAGGAAGTGGCCCGGTATCAAGACGTGGCCCAGCGGTTGGAGCGATTCGGCCAGCCGGCCGCGGAGGGATGGGCGGGGGATGCGGCTTTGGCACATGTGTATCTCGCGCGGGCGGAGGCGGAAGCCGCCTACGAATCGGGAAATCAAGGAGCGGTCAATGCCGCGCTCCATCAGCAGGCGGACTGGGCGAATCGGCTCGTGCAGTATCGCCAATTCGACAACGCTCTGGGCATCGCCTCGCCCCAGTCGCTCGTCGAGGCGGAGCAGCTCGAACGCCGGGCCAGTTTGGACGCCCTTCCACGAAATCCCACCGCGGCCGAGTTCCGCACGGCGTTCGAAGGCTACCGGAACCAACTGGCGGGGATGGCCGAGCAGGTCGGCCGCTGGTCCCGGGACGATGCGGGGATCGGCCGCCAGGACAAGCTGCATGAAGTCCGCTACGAAGTGGCCCAGGCCGATGCGATCTTGGGCCTGATCAATGGAAACAACGAAGCCCGGCGGACGGCTTTGGAATCGGCTCAAACCGAGCTCACCTCGTTGTTCCAAACCCAAAAGACGTTTTACAGCCAGGGCACGGCCGGGTTGTTCGACCTGGCTCGGACCTGGGCGAATCGCCAGTCGGTGTACGACCAAGCCCGGGATCTCAAAGAGTTCGCTTCGCCCAAGACGATGGCCTCGCATGCGGGCGATCTCGAACAACTGCAAACGCTGGCGGATCAAACCCGCGACCGCCGCGGCCGGATTGCGGCGGATGTAGAATACATCGCCGGCCTCAAAGCCGAGCGGGAACTCGTCGCGCTCCGCAATTCGATGTCGGATCCCTTCCACGCGGAAGCCAAGTGACTCGGACGGAACGTGCTGACTCCACTTCGCCCACGAAAACCGGGGCTAGCGCCCTCCGGCTAATCGGTGCGCGGCGGTACCAGGTTCGGGGGGATCTCGCTAAAGTGTGGGGAGCGAAATGTCTAAACGCCCACCAAAGAGAAAGCCCCCAGCCGACGGATGGCCACTTCCTTCCGTGAAGACCTGACGCGTTTTGGTCCCGGCACCGCGCACGAATCGCCTTCGCTGCAGGCGGCCGAGGAATACTGCGCGAAACTCGCCACGACACATTACGAGAACTTTCCGCTCGTGTCGTGGCTGTTGCCCAAGGATCTGCACCAGCACTTTTACAACGTTTACGCCTATTGCCGATGGTCGGACGACTTGGGTGACGAAGTGGGCGACCCGGCCCGTTCGCTGGAATTGCTCGCGTGGTGGCGGGAGGAGCTCGCGGCGTGTTATGCGGGGGAATGCCGGCATCCGGTGTTCGTCGCCCTCTCGAAAACGATCGGCGAATTTGAAATCCCCGCGAAGCCCTTTGAAGATTTGCTCTCCGCGTTCGAGCAGGATCAGCGAGTCACCCGGTACGAGACGTTCGCCGATCTCCGGGATTACTGCCGGCGTTCCGCCGACCCGGTGGGCCGATTGGTATTGTATCTCTGCCGGCAGTACGAAGAGCAAAACGTCGCCTGGTCGGATTCGATCTGCACGGGACTGCAACTCGCGAACTTTTGGCAGGACGTGAACCGCGATCTGGACATCGGCCGGGTGTATCTGCCCAAGGAAGACTGCGCGCGTTTCGGCTATGCGTGGGAGGATTTACAGAACCGCGTCACGAACCCGGCGTTTTTGGAGCTGATGCGGTTTGAAGTCGAACGGGCCCGCGAGTTTTTGGAAGCGGGATTGCCTTTGATCCCCAACTTGCCGGGCCGATTGCAAGTCGATATCGAATTGTTCGCCCGCGGGGGCCTCAAGATTCTGGAGCGAATCGAGCGAATCGGTTATCGTGTCTGGGAAACGCGGCCGGTCGTCACGAAGTGGGACGCCACGAAGCTGTTCTTCGGTTGCGTCCTCCAGAGCGGCAAACGCCGGCTCATGCCGAAACGCGTCCTTCAACAGGATTAAGACCATCTAAGCCACCCGCCATGAACGAACTGGACGAGTCGATTGCCTGGTGCAAGTCCCTCACCAAGCGCACGGCCGGGAATTTTTATTTTTCGTTTCTCACGCTGCCGGCGGACCGGTTGCGGGACATGTGCGTTTTGTATGCGTTCATGCGGGTCTCGGATGATTTGGGCGACGATCTGGATCGCTCGGTGGAAGAACGCCGGGCCGCGTTGGTGAAGTGGCGGGACGACCTCGAAACAGCCCTCGCCGGCGGATCGGCCGATCATCCCGTGTTCCCCGCTTTGGCCGATCTGGTGGCCCGGCATCAGATCCCGGCGAAGTATCTCCAGGCCGTGATCGCCGGCGTCGAAATGGATTTGGATCCCAAAGGCTTCGAGACCTTCGCGGAGCTTGCGGACTATTGTTACCACGTGGCCGGGGCCGTGGGACTTTGCTGCATTCACGTCTGGGGTTTTGAGGGCGAGGAGGCGATCCCGCTCGCGGTGGATTGCGGCTGCGCGTTTCAGTTGACGAACATCCTCCGCGATCTGGGCGAAGACGCCCTCATGGGCCGGGTCTATTTGCCCCGCGAAGATCTCCGCCGGTTCGATTACGATTCCAGCGACATCGCCGCCCACTGCCGGGACGAGCGGTTCCAGGACTTAATGCAATTCGAGGTCGCCCGCGCGGGAATACTATGCGAGCACCGGGCGGTTGTTTGCCCATTTGCAACCGGCGGGCAAACCGATCTACGCGGCGATGCTCCGCATCTATGGCGGGTTGTTGGACGAGATCGAACGCCGGCATTTCGATGTGTATTCCCAAAGAGTCCGGCTGCCCCGCTGGCGGAAACTTTGGATCTCGCTCGATGCGATCGTCCGCTACCGCTGGCTCGGCCGCGCCGCCGCCGGTTGAGATCGCCGGATCAAAAAAACCTCGCCCGGGTTCGAACCGCGGCGAGGTTTTTTTTGGAAACGGGATTTCTAATGGACCGTTATTGTTCGCAGTATTTTTCCGGACTGGCGCTAAAGGCTTCCATCGTCTGGCTGCTTTGGAACAGGTAGAGTTGATGGTGATACCAGACGGCGTGCTCGAGCGTCCCGGGGACGTTTTGGCCCGAGTCGGCCAGCAGAATCACGTCCTGACCGCCTTTCGCGGGAGCGTAATGCTCCGGCTGGGCTTCAAATTCGGCCTGGGCCTGGGCGGAGGCGAACCGATAGGTGACGCCCTGCCATTCGGTCGCGTGCTCGGCCTTTCCGGGCACCATTACCCGGCGGTCGCGAAGCGTCACCGGACAGCAGCCTTCCATTCCCGCGGGCTTCGCGGGAATCGCGGCCAGAGTGGCGGGAACTTCCGGGCCGAGTTGCGGCGAGTGATGCGGCGCGGCCGGCGTCACCGGGGGCAGCTGGAGGGCGAACTTTTGATGGGACTCCGCGGGTTGGGGACTCGCGGCGGTCTGCCCAATGACTTCGAACGGATTGCCCAAGGGTCCGGCCGGTTGGGGTTGCGCCGCGGGGTTAGGCCGTTCCTGTTTGGCGACCCGCTTCGCTTCGGCGACGGGCTGATTCGGGAAATTCTCAAAGGGATTTTCCGTCTTCGCCTCGGGCTTGGGCGGTTCCTGTTTGGCGACGGGTTTGGCTTGCGGGACGGCCCGGTTTGCGAAGCCGTCAAACGGG
Organism: uncultured Planctomycetaceae bacterium; assembly: GCA_963815195.1. Lineage (GTDB taxonomy): Bacteria > Planctomycetota > Planctomycetia > Planctomycetales > Planctomycetaceae > CAWAVN01. The sequence continues at coordinate 1,001,288 of CAWFGE010000013.1, read as the reverse complement.
TTCGTCGCCGCCGCCGGTTTCGGGCGCCTCCTGGACGGGTTTCGCTTTGGGGATGGCCCGGTTTGAGAGATCGTCGAACGGGTTCTCGATTGTCACCGCCGGTCTGGGCGGTTCCTGCCTGGCCACCGAGCGGGTTTGCGGTTTGGCCGGCGTTTTCGCGTGCTCGTCTTCGGCGAAGGGATTGAAGATTCCCCGCGCTTGGGGCTGGGCTTGGTCCGGTTCCGCAATCGGCGGCGAGAGCACGACCGCGGCTTTGGATTTTTCGGAATCGGGCTCGGGATGCACCATCGTGGGCATTTCGAAGCTCGGTTCCTCCGGTTCTTCCCGGCTAGCAAACGGATGCCGCTGCGTCATCTCCGACGCCTTGTGGAGCGGGACTTCGTCCGGGAACGCGGCCGTCCGCGGGACGACCTCCGGCTTTCCGGAATTCTTCGAGGCGACGGGCTGGTCGTTGGGAGCCGACTTGATCGCGGGCACGGGCGGGGCCGGCTCATCGGTCGGATAGAGCGCCCGGGGCACAATCTGGGGCGATTGATGGGCGACATCGGCCGTGCTCAACGCCGGTGTCGTGCCCGTGATGGGGGCGCGAATTCCAACGGCCGACGGCTGCGGATGGCCGGGCGTTTGCGGGAGAGCCACCGCTTGCGGAGGATTTGATCGCACGGCCCGGTGCGGAGCCGGAGGCAACGCCCGCTGCTGATGGGTCTCTTGGAAGTGTTCAACCGTGTGCTGCGTCGGAACGTGGGGCGAAGCCGGTGCGGCGTTTTGGTGCGGGAACATCCGCCCGAAAAGCCCCGCGTTCTGCGGCGGCTGCGGTTGTGTTTGTTGGTGCTGCGACGGCATCACGGGCCGTTGCGGCTGTTGATGCTGCGGCGGCATCGCGGGCGGTTGCGGATTTTGATGCGATGCGACCGGGCGCCGAAAAGTCGGCATGACCGGTTGCTGGCCGTTGGGCAGCGTCTTGGGCAGGTTCTCCATGTTCATGGACGGCATCTTCCCGCCATCGCGGGAATAGAGTTCCTGCAGCCGGCGCTGGATTTCGTTGACCGGCGGCTCGGGCTCCTGGCCGAACGAGACGGACGACGTCCAAAGGCAAAACCCCGTCGCGGTGGAAAGAATCACCTTTCCCGTTTTGTGAATCGTCCAGCGTTTCATGCCCCGTGATCTCCTAAAAATCCTTGCCTCTGATCAGAGATTCCTGGAAAGGCCGTGCGCCACGCTCGTGTTTCGCGGCCGATTGTTGCGTTCGATCCGGCCAAGTGAAATAATCGCTAAAGTCCCGGCAATCGATCCAGCCCTTCCTGTTATCGTCCTCCCGAGCGGAGAGTTTGACGGCGAGGCGGGTTTCCCGGGCATTTCCAGGCGGTGCGTCGCCTATATCCGGAACATTCGCCCCCTTTTCACTGCTTGACCAAGGCTTGCCAATTTTCCATGACCGAGAATCCTTCCCAACCGCCTCCTTCGCCGGAACCCTCTGCCTCGAAACAGGTTCCACCCAATCCCCCGCCGCCGCCGGACAAACGGCATCCGCCCGCCGGACCCAAAAAACGCCAGTGGATCGTGCGGATTCTGGTTTTGGCGCTCTTGATTTCCGTGGTGGCGAATTTTGTGTTGTATGAAAAATTTGCCGACTACTTCGCCTCGGGGAACAAGCCGATCGAGAAGTTCCATTCCGGGTCGGCGACGGCATCGGACAAAATTGCGATCATCCGTGTCGAAGGCACGATCATGCCGCCTTTGACCGAGCGCGTGCTGCGGGAAATCAAGCAGGCCAAAGACGACGACGACGTGAAAGGCGTCCTGCTGACGATCGACAGCCCCGGCGGACTCGTGGCGGACAGCCACCAGATCTACCACCATCTAAAAAAGCTGCACGAGGAGCACAAAAAGCCGGTGTTTGTCGCGATGAAACGTCTGGCGGCGTCCGGGGGTTATTACATCGCGATGGGCGCGGGGCCCGAAGGCCGCATCTTCGCCGAGCCCACGACCTGGACCGGATCGATCGGCGTGATTATCCCTCGCTACGACGTCAGCGGGCTGGCGGACAATTGGAACATCAAATCCGTCCCGCTGAAGACCGGGAAGTTCAAAGATGCCCTGAGTCCGTTCCACGAACTCTCGTCCGAGGAGCGGCAGATTTGGGGCGGGATTCTGAACGAATCGTTTTCCAGGTTCCTCCACGTGGTCGGCGACAATCGGCCGAATTTGACCATCCGCGAAACCCAGAAGCCCACGGCCGAGGACGATCCCGAGGTCGTGCCGAATTACTGGGAACTGGTATCCACCAAGGTCCCCAAGGACAAGCAGACCAACCTCGCGACAGGGCGGATTTTCACGGCGGCGTCGGCGCTGTCCACCGGGTTGGTGGATGAGATCGGCTTCGAGGAAGATGCGCTCGACAAGCTGCAAGAAAAGCTCGGATTGGACGAGGTGCGCGTGGTGAAATACCAGTCGCCGTTTTCGCTGTGGGAAATGCTGCTCGGCTACGGCAAGGCCCAATCGCCCGAAGGCCGGCAGCAAGCGCGGCTCGATGCTTCCGTTCCGCAGGCGATGTATTACTTTTCCTGGGTTCCGCCGGCCATTCCCGCCCCGTAATTTCAGGCGAGCGGGCCAACCCGAGGCCGGTGCGCGCGTCTGCCCCACGATGGTTTCCAAAACCGCATCCGGCTCGATCCAGGTTGCGCGGGCGCGGCGGTCGTATTTCCCGCCGCGGAAGTCCTGCGCCCGGCCGAACGCAACCAAAATTTCTCAATTTAATCCCCAAGCCGAAATTGACATGTGATTACAGGCGTGGTAACTTGATGCTTACACATGTAGTCAGTGAGGGGAGCCATGCCGGAATATCGAATCAGCGATGCCGAGTGGGACGTGATGCAGGTTGTGTGGGCGCTGGGCACGGCGACGGCGGCGGATGTGATCGAACGCCTCACGCCGCGGACGGGCTGGAGCCACCGCACGGTGCGGACGCTGTTGTCCCGCCTGGTGCAAAAGGGAGTCCTCGCGGCCGAAGAGGAGGGACACCGGCATCGGTATCGCGCGCGGGCGTCGCGCAAACGCTGTGTGCGGCAAGCCGGGCAGAATTTCTTGCAGAAAATCTTCGAGGGAGACCCGGCCGAATTGCTGGTCCACTTTGTGCAGTCCTCGGACATCTCGGCCGAGCAGATTGAGCAACTCAAACAGCTTCTGGATCAGAAACTCGAGGACAAGGAGTAACCGCTCATGGCAGCCTCCCCAATCGAAGCACAAGTCGGCCTGCTGTTTTTGACCGCCTGTTGGCAAGCGGGGCTTCTTGCCTTGGCGATCGCGGCCCTCTGCCGGCTCGCGGGTTCCCGGATCAGTCCCCATTGGCAATTCATGTTATGGGGCCTCGTGTTCGTGCGGTTCGCCTGTCCGCTGCTGCCTGCCAGCCCTTTGAGCGTTTGGAACCTTCTGGCGGCTTCCGATCAGAAAACCTCCGTCGCCAATAAGCCAACGCCCGCCGAAGTGAAACTTGCTCCTTCGCGGGAAGGCGATTTCCCACCGCCCTCCGAGACATCGCCAGAAACGGCATCCTCCCGATCGGCGGTTCCGCAAGATATTTCCTCGCCGCCGCGTGACGATTCCACTGCTCCGCAAAAACCAATTGCTTCGGCCGACGAACCAGCCGAAGACGGCCCCGCTCAGTTTCAATCGAGCGATCTGTTGTGGGGGGCGGGGATCGGCGTTTGGGGAATCGTTGCGGCCATGCTGCTGGTGAGACAATGTTTCCGATGGCGGCGTTTATTGGCTCTGAAGGCAGCTTGGGAGGACGTCACCGACGAGCAGATCCTTCAGGTGTTGGAAGACTACCGATGCCGATTTGGGATTCGGCGGCGGGTGCGATTATTGCAATCCGATCGCCCGATCGGTCCGGCCACGCTGGGATTATTTCGGCCGAGCATCGTGCTGCCGAAATCGCTCGATCCATTCTCTCGATCCCAGCGAATTGGAGATGGTGTTTCTGCACGAGATGAGCCACGTCCGCCGGCTAGACGTGCTTTGGGATCAACTGGCTGCCGTTCTCGCCGCCGTGCACTGGTTCAACCCGGCCGCTTGGTGGGCACTTTTACGATTGCGGGATGCGAGAGAACTTGCCTGCGACGCGGCCGTTTTGTCTCATCTCGGACCCGGCCACGCCCGGCCCTACGGGGAACTCGTCGTGAACCTGGCGTCCCGCAACATCGCCCGCCGACCGCCAGCCGCCCTCGTGAGCGCGGCTGGCTCTCCTCGTTTACTCCACCGGAGGATCAACATGATCGCCACGTACCGGAAATCGACCTGGAAGCATTCGCTCTTGGGGGCAACCATTTTATTGGCCCTAGCCGCCTGCGGTTTGACCAGCGCTCAAACGCCGAACCCTTCCGAGCCGGGATCCAATGCAAACAAGCCCCGGCAAGAAGTAAAGGCGAAGGCCGGCAACAACCAACAAGAGAAAGCCGAGCCCACGAAGCAGTACGCCATCAACGGCACATGCACGGACGAAGAGAAACATCCGTTGGAAGGCGTTCGCGTGCGGCTGTTTCGCGTGGATTCATTGAACCTCACGCGCGAGTTGGTAAAAGAGTCCAAAACGGACGCGGCCGGGAAGTTTCAGTTCGAGAAACTGCCGGCTCCGGTTCCGTACCGAAGCTCGCAATCCTCCTGCATCGAAGGAGATCTTATTATGAGACGTATTACCTGCTCGCCGCGACAAAGCCCGGACGGACCTCGCATTTGAACCCCTATATGTCATCGAGGGAGACGACGCAGAATATCTCCGTCGAGATGCCCGAAGCGGGAACGCTTTCGGGACGCGTGATCGATGACAAGGGCCGGCCGGTCAAAGGGGCAGAGGTGTATCTTCCTTGTTATCCATATGAACAACCTATCAAAGGCGTCCTCAGCGACACGACAGATGCGGACGGCAATTACTCGCTGACGGACGTGGCCGTCTGGGACGCAGCCAAAGAGAAGCCGCAAAAACTGAACGAGAGCGAGTCTTTAGTCGTCACTAGCTGTTCTTTCAGCGTTCGCCATCCGGATTTCGGCCTGGAACGCCTCGCCTATACCAAGATTCCCTCCACCGTCGATGTGACGCTAAAAGCCGCCGCCGTGATCGAGGGGCAAGTCACCGACAAAGTAACCGGCAAGCCGGCTGTGAATGTAAGAGTCGCAATGCAAGGAATAGATTCTACGAATGGTTATCACAACACCAAAACGAATGCGGAGGGCCGCTATCGGCTCACATCCGTCGCGGCCGGGAAGTACAACATCTGGGCGGATGCGGAGAAGCGGACGTGCATTGCGATTGATTCTTTGGAAGTCGAAGCGGGAAAGACTTACTCCAACCAGAACATCTCGCTCGTGGAAGGCGGCTGGTTGGAGGGACGGATTACGGAGGCCAAAACGGGAAAGCCGATTTCCGAATGGGACGGCAGATCGCTTAGAGTCGCAGCCTATGGTCCGGCCCGGCCGAAATCGGGAGCCGCCGTCGTTTCGGCTCTTGTGGATAAGAATGGCCGCTTCGGGCTTCGCGTCGGTCCCGGAAAAAACTTCCCCTACATCATGACCTCCGAAGTCTGGACACGAACGGAAGACGCTGAGAAATCCCGCGAAGGCATCGAAGTCAAAGAGGGGGAACTGGTCGTGCTGGACTTCAAGGTGCTCGAGGAACCGCCTCGCAAGAAGCAAAAGTTCTCGCCGGTGCGGTTGTCGATTCCTGTCCCCGAAGAACGCGAAGCCGCGGCGGCCATTCGCAGGCTCGGCGGATGGTACGAACTCGATGATGAGAAACACGTCGTCGAAGTCAACATGGTCTATTACTACACGAAGGACAAAGTTCGCTACGACAACGACCAGGCGGAGACGGACGCGGCGCTCCAATGGATGCCGAAATTCCCCCGGCTCAAGCAGTTGCTCCTGAAGGAAGGCCAGGCCACGGACAAGAGCATGCGATTCGTCGCGGAACTCCCGGAACTGGAGGTCTTCTTTGTCTGGGACGCCCATAAACTCACGGACGCGGGCACGCAACATCTCGCAAAGTTGACAAAGCTGAAAAACATCCACATCGGCAATTCTCCCATCAGCGATGGGACGCTGAAAGTTTTCGGAGGACTCCCGAATCTGGAAAAACTTTCGCTCCAGGGGAATCACTTTACGGACGCCGGCGTGCCGTATTTGTCGAATTTGAAATTGCTGAAATCGCTGTGGATCGGTCGCGGCAAAGGAAAACTTACCGACAAAATCGCACCTGATCTCGCGAAACTGACGAATTTGGAAGAGTTGGATCTGCAACGGGTTCCCTTGACCGATAAGGCCGTCGAAAAACTCAAGCCGCTTACGGAGCTCCGCCAACTGTATTTGCACGGCACGGCCGATGAAAATCGAACGATTACCGATGCGAGCGTTCCCACTCTGATCAGCTTTAATGGGCTGGAGAGCCTGATGATTCAAAATTGCCGAATGACCGACGAGGCGGCCCGCAAGTTGGCGGCTCTCCCCAACCTCAAACAGCTTTCGCTCGAAGGCACGAACGTCACGCCGGAAGCCAAAGCCGACCTCCAAAAGAAATATCCCGATAAATGGATCAACCTGCCTCTCGATTCGCGCTGAGAGAATGATGAACATCTCGAAAAATCGCGGGGTCACGGAAATGAAAAGCGGGCGCGGCCGGTTGGGAAGGTTCTCTCCTCCGGCGGCAATAACGCCATGAGAAATTGCTCGATTTCCCGGTGGGCTTCCCGAGTCTGGCGGATAACGAGCACCGCTTGCGGCACGACGATGTATTGGGGTTCCGGCTCGGCTTTTTTGGCCGGCGGTTTGGCAGCGGGTTGCTCCGCGGCCTTTTTCTCCGGTTGGTTTTTCTCTGCGGGAGGTTTGACGGAGGATTGGCCGGCCGCCACTTTCCGAATCGTGCCGGGCCCGTTGGCCTTATCCGTTTGCCAGGTGCCGGGCGCGATCAACTCCGGGAGCGCAGTCAGCAGGTCTTCCGCCATGTCGGCATTCATGCGGTACATTCCGGTGTAAACTTGCGAAGGCTGCGGTTGAAGTTTCACCGCGCCGCCGGACTTCCGCAGGTTCTCCAAGAGCTTTTGAATTTCCTGATGGACCGGTTCCGTTTGCCGAACGACCAACGTTCCGGACGGAACCCATGAAATCATCCCGCCAACGCCATCAACATTCACCCACGGTCCTCTTGTGACCGTGAGAATCGCTTCCTGCAGTTGGTTCATGGCGCTCGCGGAATCGGCGATGTCTTTGACGTTGTAAATCACTGTCGTCAGATGCTCCTCCGCCTCGATCGTTGTCGTGATGAGAATCGTGCCGTCTTCAAGCACCGGTTCGGCAGACAAGGGACGCAGCATCAATGCGAGGGTGGTTTGAAGCGTCTTGCCTTTCAGAGTCAGATTGACGGGAGCATCGAGGCCAATCCCCTCATCCTCAAGAGTCACCTTATCCATGACGACAGGGACTTTCGCGAACTCGCTCAAAAACTCTGCGGCATCTTTAAGGGGCGTATCAATGAACTCCACCTGAACTGGCGATGAAAGTGCCTTGCGCAATTTCACATTTTCCTTCGGTTCCAGCCGCACGATCGGTTGAGTCGATTTCATCAGACCGGCGAGCAATTCTTCGACTTCCAACTGGTCGTGGAACGTTTGCCGAACGGCGAGCATCTGACCAATGAACAACATCACTCCGCCGGTCCCGTCCACGTCCACCCAAGGTCCGCTGGTCATGTTTTGGACAAGGTTCACCAATTGCTGCTGCGAAAAGCCAAGGTCGAGAATCGGCTTCACGGGATAATACTTCGTAAAGAGTATATCCTCTTCCGCGATGCGCGTGGTGATAAAGAGCATGCCGTTCTTGCTGTACCACGCCAGCTTCAAAGGCTTCAACATGCGGTTGAGGATCAAATTAACCGGCGTTTTAGACGCCAGAAACGTGATGGGCACTTTTAGTGCAATTTCCCGGGCCGCCAATGCCTTTTCATCGATGAAAGCCGGCATTTTGGTCGCATCGCTGAGATAATCGACCGCATCGAGCAGCGGCGTGTCGATAAACTCCACGTCGATTTCCTTTAACAGCGCCTCCGGCATGATGGATCGCAGTTCCGGGGACTTTTCGCGCGAGGCTTGCTCGGGCGGCGGTTGCTTCGGCGCCTGGGCCGCGGCTTGCTGCGGCGGCCCCTGGGGACCGGCGGGGCCGAACAAGAAAATTCCCAGAAACACAACAGCCGCCAAAACAGCGGTCGCCAGGGCGGAACGCATGAGGATTCTCCTTCGCCGATGATGTGAGAGTGATGTGAATTGGGAAGCCAGGCCCGCGGCGTCCCCGAACTCTTCCAAAGCCTTTCGCACGGCCTCTTTGCGTGGGACGCCCTGCTCTTCGAGATCTCCAAGACGCTCTTCCAGATGATCCCTGAGTTCATCCGCGATCGCGGACTTCTGGCGGGAATCCAACCGCAACAGTTGGCTCAGAAGGGACAGGAATAGCTCAAAATCTTCTTCAGGCATGTTCGGGCATCCGCTAGGTTCCCTGCGGGAGAGTTGTCAGGATGGGATTCAAAATCGACTGCAAACAGGTCACGTAATTCTGCCATTGCTGGGCGCGGTGGATCAGTTGCTTGCGACCGGCGGCGGTCAATTCGTACCACTTCCGGCGACGGCCCGTGGAGGTGTCCCATTTGCTGCGGACGAACTTGGCCTGCTCCAGCTTATGCAAAATGGGATACAGCGTCCCCGCTTTCAGGTCGAGCAGTTCTCCGCTGGATTCCCGCAATCGCTGCTGAATCAAATAGCCGTACTTGGGCCCGTCCGCGAGCACCGACAGAACCATCAGGTCGATGCTGCCCCGCACCAGTTCGGGATTCAAAGTCTCCATCTCGCCGCTCCTTGAATAGATTGTGCGCCTTTATATTGCCTGAATATATATTGGCTGTCAATGCAATTGTCGTTTGCTTTTGGACTTCATTTCAAAATGCCGCGGCGATCGGCGGGCAAGGGGATTTTCCGAGGATTTCTCTCGGAGACTTTCCGAGATGCGCACTCGTGGGTATGCTGATTTTGCTCGATCAAGATCTGTTTCAATGCTTCGGCAGCGGCTCCGCTGTGTTCGTTCTTCTCTTCTTGCTGTTCACGGGAGGTCTCGCATGTTTCGCTTTCTGGCTGCTGGTTTGATTTTGGTGAGCGGTGTTTCCTGGGCGTCCGCGGAAGGGGAACCGGCCCGGGCTCAAAAGACCAAGTTTCCTCCGCTCAAGCAAGCCGTCGTGGACAATCCCGACGACCCCCGGGCCTTCAATACGTATCTCTCCGCCGAGTTTCGCAAGCTGATTCCCCTGGCGACCTCGAATCCCGATGCGGCGGAAAAAGACCTGGACGATTTGGAAGCCTTCGTCAAGACTCTGTCGCCCGAAGACAGAACCTCCAAGTTGCTCGTGCTGCGAGCCACTTCGACCGTGGCCGCCTTGAAGTCGCGAATCGCCGTGTCTCGGCTCTCGGTTGCGGAAGTCAAAGCCGCGCTCGAAAAAGACGTCGATGATCCCGCGGCCCTGCGGAATTACACGCTCAAGGTGACGTTGGCGATCAGCCCCATCGCCCGCAAAGACCCGGAAAAAGCCGGGAAGCAACTGGCCGAAGCGCAAGACTTTCTAAAATCCCTGGGCGAAAAAACGGAAAACACCAAGACGATCGGGGCGATGAAAAATGCGCTGGCGTCGCTGGAGCGGTACAAGCGGACGATTCAGAATGCGAAGGATCATCTCGCCTTGGTGGGGACGGACGCCGCGAAGCTGGACGTGGAGGCGTGGGTCAACGGGGAACCGCTCACCGCTGCGGACCTCAAAGGCAAAGTCGTGCTGTTGGACTTTTGGGCCGTGTGGTGCGGGCCGTGCATTGCGACCTTTCCCCATTTGCGAAGCTGGCATGAAGAGCACAAAGACCTGGTGATCATCGGCGTTACCAGCTACTACGGCTATACCTGGAACGAAGAAGCCAAACGGGCCGAGCGCGGCAAAGAGAAAGTGGAGCCGGAAACCGAACAAGAGATGCTCGTCCAGTTCGCGAAGAAGTATGAACTGAAACATCCCTTTGCGATTCAAGCTCAAGAAGGCGAAGCGAGCCGTGCGCTGTCGAAGCATTATGCGGTGCAAGGGATTCCGCAAACGGTGCTGATCGACCGCGCGGGAAAAGTCCGCATGATCCGCGTGGGGGCCGGCGAGGAATCCGCCCACGAAGTCGAAGAGATGATCGCCAAACTGCTTGCCGAATGAGGTGCGAGCTTTCCGTAGCGGCGGCTTCCCGCGGCCGTGGATCGATCTACGGCCGCAAGACGCCGCCGCTACGTTCCTTGGGGCTTCGTCCGGTTTGCTCGGTGAAAACCGGGGCTAGCGCAGGGCCGTTAAAAATTTGGCGTTGACGACGATTTGTCTTTGCGCAGCTTTTCGACCGTTCGTAAATTCAACTGTTTCAAATTTGAGTACTTCCAAAAATGCCTGAGCCGCGCACGAAGTAAGCGGTCTTGCGTTGTCTGAGTCCCTGAAAACCGCTTACTTCGTGCGCGGCTCTTGAAAACAAAGCTCTGACGGAACACTACCCCGAAGCGCCAGCGAGGGAAGCCAAGTGACGGGAAAAATCCCTCGCTCGCGCTTTGGGCGAATGACGATCCGCTTCACCGGCGGCTGAGTTTTTCGTGGGCATCGCGGATCAAGTCTTCCGTTTCCTCCCAGCCGATGCAGCCGTCGGTGATGGACACGCCGTATTCGAGAGCCGCGGGGTCGGCGGCGAGTTTCTGGCTGCCGGGCCGCAGGTTGCTTTCGAGCATCATCCCGATCACCGTCTCGTTCCCGGCGAAGCGCTGGTCGAGCACATTGTTCCAGACCGCGGATTGCTGCGCGAAGTCCTTGTTGGAATTCGCGTGGCTGCAATCGACGAGAAACCGCGGCGAGAGGCCGGCTTTCGTCAACCGCTCCGCGGCATCTTTGAGCGAATCGGGATCGTAATTCGGTCCGGACCGCCCGCCCCGCAAAATCAAATGCCCCCAGGGATTGCCCTTGGTCTGCACCATGCAGGTTTTGCCCTCGGCGTCGATTCCCAAAAAGCTGTGCGAATTGCGGGCCGCCTGCATCGCGTTGATCGCCACGTCCAAATCGCCGTCGGTCCCGTTTTTGTAACCGACGGGCATGGACAGCCCGCTCGCCATCTGCCGATGCGTCGGCGATTCGGTCGTCCGCGCCCCGATCGAAGCCAGCGTGATGAGGTCGGCAATATATTGCGGCGTGATCGGTTCGAGCATTTCCGTGGCCGCGGGCAGCCCCAACTCGGCCACTTCCACCAAAATCCCCCGCGCCATTCGCAGTCCCGCGGCGATGTCGAAGGTGTCGTTCAGATGGGGATCGTTGATCAGCCCCTTCCAGCCGACCGTCGTGCGGGGTTTTTCAAAATACACCCGCATGATGAGGAGCATCCGGTCGGCCACATCGTCCGCGACGACTTTCAGCCGACGGGCGTATTCCAAAGCGGACTCGCGGTGATGAATCGAGCACGGCCCGACCACCGCGATCAAGCGGGAATCCTCGCCGGCAAGGATACGCTTGACTTCTTCGCGGGCGCGGGTGACCATTTCGTAACAGGCGTCGCTCGCGGGTTGTTCGAGTTTGAGTTGCCGGGGCGCCGTCAGGGGCGTGGTTCCTCGGATGTTAATGTCTTGCGTCGAGTGCATTGTGGGAGGTCAAACGGTCAGGGAGGAAAATCGGAGAGGGGACATCCGAATTCGGCCGCCGCCACGCATTCCGGTTCGGAAGGAGGCATTGATGGATTCAATTCGCCGTCAAAATCAGTTTAGCGGCGGAATCAAAAACAGGGAACCGCAACGCATGCTCAGTCTTTGCCTGGAGTTCTTGAAGAAAATCGGCATGCATCACTTGTGAACGTAAGCCCAATCGCCGAGCCGTTCCAGAGAGCCGCTGTTCAAACTGCCGCGGCAAAGCTTCGGGATTCAGCCGACGAAGATCGCCCCGGTGCAGTTTTTCTTGTGCAGACCTCCCAACCCGCTTAAAAAACCGCCCGTGATTCTGCCCATTCATACAGAGGTCCGGCAAAAATCGGCCTAGCGGCGGGGGGCGGGGATCGTTATCATCCGCCCCCGACTTCTCGGGTGACCGAAGGATCTCTCCCTGGTCCATTGCCGATGCCCAGTGTGTCACGGGATCGCGGCCGGCCGCCGGTTTTGGCGGATGACGGTTTGCATTTGTCTCGGGCCAAGAAAAACAAGGATCGTGACCCCTATGAGCAGGATGCTCACATTTTCCATTGTTTTTTGTCTGTGGAGCATGTTCGCAGGCGGATTTTCGTCCGAAACCTTCGCCCAGTCGCCTCCGCGAACTCCCCCGGCCCGGCAGCCCCGGCCCCAAGGCGGTGCCGAACTTCAGGTTCAAAACCTCCCGCCGGCGCTCGAACGGCTGCTCAATATCTGGTCGATCGAATCGGCCAAGTTCACGAGCCTCCACGGCACCCACCAGCGTTTTGTTTACGACAAAGTCTTTATGACGGAAAAACGCTCCGTCGGCATGTTTTATTACGAGGCTCCCTCGAAAGGGCGGATCGACATCCAGCCGGTGAAAGTGGAGCCGGGATCGAAACACGAACATATCGATCCCGATACGAAGAAGAAATTTGTTTACACGCTCAAACAGGATCGGCCGGAACGCTGGATCTGCAATGGCGAGCAAATCTGGCAGGTCAACGACGATGCCAAGCAGGTCGAGGTCGTTTCCATTCCCCAGGAGCATCAGGGGCAGAACATCATGGACGGGCCGCTGCCGTTTCTGTTCGGCATGCCCCCGGACAAAGCGAAACGCCGCTACAAGATGGCTTTTTCCAAAGATCCGAATCCAAGATTTACTGCCCCCCGTTACGTTCAATTGGACGTCTGGCCGCTGTTGCGGGCGGATGCGGCGAATTGGAAAAAGGCCGAGGTTATTCTCGACACCGAGCAGTACTTGCCATTCGCCGTGCGGCTGATCGATCCCACGGGCAACACGGAAACGACTTATATCTTCGGCAATATGAAGGTGAATCCCGACAAGCCCGGCCTTATAAGCACAGTGTTCGGAGCGGAAAAAGATCCCTTCAACCCGGACTTGAAGAAGAAAGGCTACACCTTCAAAGTCCACAGCTTCCCGAACGAAAAAGAACTGGCCGCGAAGCCGGGCCTGCCTTCGGTGGTCAACCTGCCCTGGAAAGATGCCCAAACCCGGCTGCAACAACTGGGTTACAAGGTGAAACTCTACACGGGCAAAGCCGCGGACAATCCCAAGTTGGTCGGAGTGGTGTGCGACCAAATCCCGGCAGGCCAGTCGCCCGTGCCGCCGGGCCAGGAAGTCGTGTTGACGGTGTATAACATCAACCAACCCACTCAGCCGCCGCAACCGGGCCAGGTGCCGGTCGTGTTGGGGTTGGTCTGGAAAGACGCCGGCAAAATCCTGGAGCAAGCGGGCTACAAAGTCAAATACCTCCCCGGCCTGGTACCGCCCTCGGAGGATATGTTGTATATCGTTTATAACCAAACGCCCAACCAAGGCCAGCCGCTCCAACCCGGCGGCGAAGTGACGTTGACGGTTTATAACAAACCGAAATAAGGCGCCCTCGCACAACGGGAAAGCCGCGGGACATCCGCTTTCAAAAACCTGAGCGTACTCTCTGCCCCGGGCCGTCCTGAAAGATAGGACGGCCCGGGACTTTTCATGCGCGCTTGAAATCCCGCTTCCCGCTGCGGTACGCTGGTTTTCCAAGAGCTTCGTGCGCATTGCAATGGGACCGGGCGGTTTGATGGCGGCTTCCGAGGACCACTCCTCCACTTTCTCGAACGAGGCCACGGCGTCCTTCGTGACCACCGTGACCGACGTTACCTCCGCGCCGACGTTTACGGCCGACGGCGACGCGGAAAGCCATCCCGTGGCCTCGACGCTCGAAGAGATTTGCCCAAGCCCCGCCGGGCCCGATCCGGCCCTCGATTCAATCCTGGGACTTCGGTTCCGGGATTGCTTCGCGCTGTTTGTGCTTGCCGCGGTTTGCCTCGCGCTTTCGATCTGGCATTGGGGGCAGCTCAGCGGGTGGGCGACTTCGGAAGTGGAAATCGATCGCCTGCCGGAGCGGGTTTATGATTATCGCATCGACATCAACGAGGCCGGCTACGTGGAATGGCTGCAACTTCCCGGCATCGGCGGAACCCTTGCCAACCGCATCGTCCGCTACCGCGAAGAGCACGGACCGTTTCAGAGCATCGACGATCTCGACAACATCAAAGGCATCGGTCCCAAAACCCTCGAAAAACTCCGCCCGTGGTTGACCGTCGGCAAACCCGCGGGCGACACCGGCCAGGAATAGCCTCCTGTTCCCGCAGTTCTCCGCACGCCTTCACAACGGGCGGCCCAGTCTATACCATGAAACTAACATGTTGGAGCTGGCAAGCGTTACAAAACGATACAACGGCGAAACCGTCGTTTATCCGCTCGATTTGACCGTCGCCGAGGGGCGGACTTATGTGTTGATCGGCCCGAGCGGGTGCGGCAAATCGACGCTCTTGCGGTTGATGATGGGATTGATTCGTCCCGACGGCGGCCGCGTGCGGTTCGATGAGGAAGATGTCAACGGGCCGCGGGTCTTGGAACTCAGGCAGCGGATGGGCTACGTGATTCAAGACGGCGGCCTGTTTCCGCATCTCACGGCCCGGGAAAACGTCTCCTTGATGGCGAAATATCTCCAGTGGAACCTCAGCCGGATCGAAGATCGCTTGGGCGAGCTCCGCGAGCTGGTGCATCTTCCCGCCGACGCGATGCAGCGGTATCCCGCCCAGCTTTCCGGCGGGCAGAGGCAGCGGTTGAGCCTGATGCGGGCGCTCATGCTCGATCCCGAAATCCTGTTTCTGGATGAACCGTTGGGGGCGCTCGATCCCTTGATCCGCGCGGAACTCCAGAGCGATTTGAAAGGCATTTTTCAGGCGGTCGGGAAGACGGTCGTGCTCGTCACGCACGACCTGCACGAAGCCGCGTTTTTCAGCGATGAGATTCTCCTGCTCAAAGCGGGCCGGGTCGTTCAGCGCGGCACGATCGAGCAGTTGATGCACACGCCCGCCGATGCGTTCGTCGAGCAGTTCATCCGCGCCCAAAGAAGCGTTCATGAATTCGCCGCGGAGGAAACCGCGTGAGCGGACTTCGGCACATCACGGTTCTGGCCTTGCTGCTGGCTCTCGCCGGTCCGCGGTTGCATCGCGTCCGCGCGGACGAGCCGACGATCCGCGTCGGTTCCAAGAACTTCACGGAAAACGTGGTCTTAGGCGAGATTCTCACGCAGTTGATTCGCAGCAAGGGCATCGCCGCCGAGCATCGGCAAGACCTCGGCGGGACGCCCGTGTTGTGGAACGCCCTGTTGCGGGGGGACATCGACGCCTACGTCGAATACACCGGCACGCTGCATCAGGAAACCTTTTCCAAGCGGAACCTCGCCAATGACGAGTCGCTTAAACGACTGCTCCGCGAGGAGTTTCACATCGAAAAGAGCGAGCCGTTGGGGCTCAACAACACATACGCCCTCGGAATGCTCCGCGAAAAGCCGCGACGCGAAGGCGAGCAGCCGATGCTGGGTTGGCTGCTCGTCGTGCTGGGACTTCTCACCGGCGGCGGTGCGGCTGTTCTTGCGAAAGTCGGCAAGAGCCACCCGATCGGAAATGGAAAATCGCGCGGGACGGGTGTGGCCGTTGCCGGCGTTCTCTCGGCCGCGCTCTTGGCGGGCGGGGTGTGGCTGACGTTTGGCGCGAAACAAGGCGAACGATTGACCGGTTCCCAATGGCGGGGAATTCAAACGATCTCCGATCTCAAGCGCTACCCGCAGCTTCGCTTGGGATTCAGCAACGAATTCACCGAACGGGCCGACGGTTGGCCGGCTCTCAAGAAAGCCTACGGCTTGCCGCAGACCGACATCAGCGCCCTCCAGCACGATTTGGCGTACCGGGGACTGGAAAGCGGCGCGATTGATGTCATCGACCTGTACTCCACCGATGCGGAAATCCCGTATTACGATCTCAAGGTGCTCAAGGACGACCGGGACTTCTTTCCGGACTATCACGCCGTCGTGTTATACCGGGCCGATTTGAAAGACCGCGCCCCCAAGGCGGTCGAGGCGATTTTGCAGGTCGAGCATCGCATCGACGATGAGACGATCATCCCGCTCAATGAACAGGAGAAGATCGAAAAGGTTCCCGTCCAGAAGGTCGCCGCGGATTTTCTGGCGGCGGAGTTCGACACCGAAACGGACACGGAAGTCCGTTCCCGCTGGGACCGCTTCTGGCGATATACGTGGGAGCATTTGATGCTCGTGGGCATCTCCGTGGGGGCGGCGGTGATCCTGGCGATTCCCTTGGGGATCTGGGCGGCCAAATATCCCGTCGCGGGGCAAGGCGTGCTCGCGGTGACGAGCATTCTGCAAACCATCCCCTCGCTCGCGCTGTTCGTGATTCTGATCCCCGTGTTCGGGTTGGGGCATGAGCCGGCGATCTGCGCGCTGTTTCTTTACAGCCTGCTGCCCATCGTGCGGAACACGTACACGGGCCTCCAGTCCATTCCTCCGGGGATCCACGAATCGGCGATGGCGTTGGGACTGCCGGCGTCGGCGAGGCTGTGGCAGATCGAGTTGCCGCTCGCGTCGCGGTCGATCCTGGCGGGCATCAAAATCGCGGCGGTGATCAACGTCGGCACGGCGACCTTGGGGGGATTGATCGGAGCGGGCGGCTACGGCACGCCGATCTTCGCCGGCATCCGCAAAGACAGCACGCCGCTGCTCTTGGAAGGCGCGATCCCGGCGGCGGCAATGGCGCTATTGGTGCAAGGGCTGTTCGAGCTTTCCGAGCGTTGGCTCGTCCCGCGCGGACTCCGGATCCGCTCGGAAGCCTGACGCGGCAGGATCACTCCACGAAGAACTGCCGCATTGATTAGCCGCCGGTTGATTGCGATCCCCGGACGCTATCGCCTGCCAGCTGATAAATTGTCGCCTCGACGCGTTCGCGTCAGGTTCGCCCCCCCAAAACCGGGGCTAGCGCCAGCGGCTAATCCAACGAATCGTCCGAGAGCAGGCGGACGTCGCTTTGGCTGTCTTCCTCCGGGTCGAAGCTGTCCTCGTCCTCCGGGTCGAAGCTGTCCTCGTCCTCGTCCGGTTCGAAGAAGTGGATATTGTCGTCCCCATCGTCATCGGAGAACTCAGCCACGGGGAGACCGCCGGCCTGGTACTCGCGAAAGGCTTCGCCCTCGGAGGAGGAAATCATTTCCGTGTGCTCGTAGTTGCCGGGTTGCGGTTCGCCCGGGCCGAGATGCACGCGGAATTTCGCCCCGGCAAAGGCGAGCTCATCGTTGGGAAGCAGTGCCCCGCGGGTCACGCGCTGCCCGTTGACTTTGGTGCCGTTGGTGCTGCCCAGGTCGCGGATGAACAACAGCCCGTCGGTCTTGACGATCAGGCAATGCAGCTTCGAGACGCTGCCGCGATCGATAATCAAATCGCAGAGCCCGCGCTTGCGTCCGACCAGCGTGATGTCGTTCACAATGTCGATGGGTTTTCCGCCGGTGAGCGGAATGAGTTGTGCGTGCATGCCTGAGCCGATACGAAAGGAGGCGGAACTCCTTGCTGTCGATTCCGGTTCGCCAACGATTGGCGTCGTGAGATTCCTGAGGTTCGTAACGGGGAGTTTCCGGCCGGGACACCGCCCCTCACCGTATTCTCCCACGTGAACAGGTGAAGTCAAGCGGGACAACCTGTTCCGGAGGGAAAGTCTTGTGGTCGAGGTTCTGGCGGATGCGGAGCGTTGGAAAACTCGTGCTCAATGCTCGTTTACCGCTTTTTGCGATGCGAGGTGCTCCGATTTGAGGTCGTGGTAGATTTCGAGGACCGTCTTGGCGGGAAGGGCGTAGGATTCGGTGCGTCCGCCGCGGGCGATGTTGAGCCCCAGGGCTTTTCCCGAAAGACCGCAGACCGGGCCGCCGCATTCATCCGGGGCGAGAACGGAATCGTGTTGGATGATGGAGGTGAACCCCGCGCGGCGGGTGCTGAGTTTGCCGCCCAAGCGGTTTTGGAAGTTCCCCCGATTGATGAGGTTGGTCATATCGCCGACGGGGTAACCCAAGGTGGCTTCGACTTCCATTTCCTCTTTGTCGCGGAGCACCAGGAGTTTCAGCGAATCGCCAGGCCGATGCCGGCCGATGTTCGCCGACAGGGATCGGCTGGACCTTACGACGCGGTCGGCGACGCGGGTCACGATGTCGCCGACTTTGAGCCCGGCTTTCGCGGCACCGCTGTTCGGAAAGATTTTCGTGATCCGCGGGCCGTCCTCTTCTTCCGCGACGGAAATGCCCAAAACGCCCCGCTCCGGCGGAATCGTATGATCCGCCACGCTCACGATGCCCACCGAAATCGGCAGTTCCTTGAGTCCCGGCGTCACAAACCATTGCCCGACTTCGGGACGCGGGCCGTGATCCCATTCGACCACCGGCAGATTGGCGGCGGAGACTTTAATCAGGGCCACATCCGATTCGCGGTCGGCGGCGATGATCTCGGCGGGAAAGTTTCGGCCGTCCAACATTTCGCAGCGAATCTCCCCCTGGAGTTCGCTGGCTTTGGTAAGGATTTCCCCGTCCGCGGTCATGATCGCGCCAAAAGCCACCGGCTTGTCTTTTTGGAAGACTTTCACAATCGCTTTGCTGGCATCGCTCGTGACCTCGCGAAATGCCCGCCTCGTGGACTGGCCGCTTTTGTAATTGGAGGCGTTCAGCCGCTCCTCGGCGGAGGCGCTGGAAACGAAAACCCAACACACCAGCAGCGTGGAAAGAAGGGCCCACGCGGCGAGCCCATGTCGGCCATAACCCCGGAAGTGCTTCATCATGCGTGTCTCTCCGAATAATCCAGCGGTTCCGTCAGGGAAAGCGATTCCGTTAGGGAAAGCCATAAGGCCTTCCGCTATTTCCATTCTGCCAGTTCAATCATTTTTTTGAGGGTTTCTTCGCCGCGGCGAAATTCCACGGCCACCCGGTCGCCCGGTTTGTGCTTTTGGACCAACGCCTTCAGCGAATCAAACCCTTTGACGGGCTGGCCGTCAAATGTGATGATGATGTCGCCCACTTCCATGCCGGCTTTTTCCGCGGGCAGGTCTTTGCCGACGCTCGTGATCTTGCAGCCCAGCGGGTCGTCGTCGCCGCTCACGCCGAGGATCGGCCCGCCCGGCTCGGGGGAATTGTCCCAGCTTTCCGCTTTGACGAGCCGCTCCCAGTTGTCCTGGTACGCCGAGACCGGCACATGGAAGTTCCAGGCGGTCGAAGCCCCGATGCGGCTGTTGATGCCGATGACTTTGCCGTCCATGTCGAACACCGGTCCGCCGGAGTCCCCGCCGACGAGCGTGCAATCGGTTTGCAGGATGTCGTCGCGTTTCAGGATCACCCGCCCCAGCCGCACGACGGGCGGGCGGTCTTTGCGGTACCCGCCGGGATGCCCGGTCGCGAGGCACCAGGTGCCCACGTTGATCTTTTTCATGTCGCCCATCTCGGCCGCGGGCCAATCGCCCTTTTCGACGATCTTCACGAGCCCCACATCGAGCCGGCGGCTGAGTCCCTGCGTTTCGCCTTCGACTTCCCGGCCGTCGGACAGAATGATTTTGACTTTCCGGCCCGGTGCGCCGATGACGTGGGCCGCCGTGAGGATTTCGCCTTTCTTGCTGACGATCACCCCGCTGCCCTGGGCGTTGCCGACTTGAATATTGACCGTCGTGGGGATGACCTGCTTGGAGATCTTGCGGATTTGGTGTTCCATGTCGATCAGGTCGGCCACGTTTTCGGGGCTGTCCTTCTCGAACGCCACGGGGGCGGTTTTCTCGGCCAGCGGCTGTTCCGGCGTCTCCGCCCGGAGCGGAATCGCCGGCACGAAGAGCAGCAAAAGCCAAGCGGCCCGGAAACTCACCCTGCCGCGATGGAAAGCGTTGGAAAGGGATGCGGAAACTGAGGACGGGTTCACGGGCATGAAGTTGTTCCTTTACGAGACGTTCCGCCATTCCTGAAAAGAACAAGGCACCGGCTGGGGATCTCTCCGGGCTGATCTTTAAATCGAATTTTGGCTGCGCGATCGGCCAGTCTGTTTGGCCAAGAGAGAAGTGCTCCGCACCGAATCGCAATTTCCTCTCCCTCTAACATAGGCAGACGGGCACCTGCTTTGCAAGTTCTTTGTGTTGTGGGTTTTCAGATTTGTGCTAGCATTTCAATGGGATCCGGTTTTGGCGAATCTGCCGATCCGCTCCGCGGACAGGCCTCCAAATCGGACAAACCGGCACACCTTCGCCGGGTTTTCTCAAGGGGTTTCGTTATTAAACCCTCAACGGGCTTATTTGGATCGGCGATTTTTGATGGGAACAGATGCACTCCCTCTGGTGGCCGTAACGCTGGGCGATGTGGCGGGCAT
This sequence comes from uncultured Planctomycetaceae bacterium, assembly GCA_963815195.1. Taxonomy (GTDB): domain Bacteria; phylum Planctomycetota; class Planctomycetia; order Planctomycetales; family Planctomycetaceae; genus CAWAVN01. The sequence goes on along the minus strand of CAWFGE010000013.1, from coordinate 980,808 downwards.
CGGTCCCGAAACCATCGTCCGGGCCGCGCTCTCCCCCGAGATGCAATCGACGTGCCGGTTGCTCGCGGTCGGGCATCCCGAAGTCCTCCGCCGGGCGGTGAAACTCACGGGCGGATCGCTGGAGATTCTCGACGTTCCCGACCCAGAAGCGGCCCAGACCGCCGGGAACCTGTTGGAACAGACGCTCCCGTGCTGGAATCCCTGCGGGGAGGAGTCGGCTGAAGTTCCCCCCGGCGTCGTCGATGCCCGCGCGGGCCGGGCCGCGTATGAGGCCCTCGTCGCCGCGACCCGCGCCGCTTTGGCCGGCCGCGTGGATGCGATCACGACGGCTCCCCTCAACAAGGCGGCTTTGCACCTTGCCGGCCATCCCTTTCCCGGCCATACGGAAATCCTCGCCCGGGAATGCGGCGTCAAACAGTTCGCGATGATGCTCTATCTCCCGCCCGATGACACCGTCGGCGGCCCATTCGGGCTCGGCGTGGCCCATGCGACATTGCATACCTCGATCCAAAGCGTGCCCGGCTTGCTGACCGCCGAGCGGGTGCGGGAGACAATCGCGCTCGTCGATCGGTTTATGAAGCGGCTCGGCTGCCCGGAGCCTCGCGTCGGCGTGTGCGCGCTCAATCCGCACGCCGGGGAAGAAGGATTGTTCGGAACCGAAGAAGCCGGCATCATCGCCCCCGCGGTGGAATCCGCCCGCGAAGAACACATCCACGCCCAGGGTCCGTTCCCGGCGGACACCTTGCTCAAGCGCGCCGTCGCGGGAGAGTTCGACGGCGTCGCCGCGATGTATCACGATCAAGGACACATCGCGCTTAAGCTCATCGCGTTCGACCGCGTGGTCAATGTGACCTTGGGCCTGCCCATCGTTCGCACCAGCCCCAGCCACGGCACCGCGTTCGACATCGCCTGGAAAGGCCAGGCCTCCGCCCGCGGCATGATCGCCGCCCTCCAAGTCGCCGCCCGGCTGGTGCAACAGGATCAAAGCAGCAAAGGGCGGGTGGCACGCGTGCCACCCGAGTTTATTTAGCATTCCGCGCCGGCAGGACGGCCCAGATTCGCGTGGGGCCGCCGGTGCCGGCTTCGATCTTCAAGGGCGCGATGATGAGATAAAACCCGCGCGGCGGCAGTTGATCCAACTGGGCCACGTTTTCCAGTCCGAATCGGCCCGCTGCGTTGACGATGTGGTGCACGGGAAAGTCCTTGGAGATTCCCGGATCGATGCTGAGGTTGTCGACCCCGACGCCGCGGGCTTTGCGTTTTTGGATCAAGAACCGGGCCGCCTCCGCTGAGTAGGACGGAAAATGCAGCCTCCCGCGGGCGTCGCGGTTTTGGAAGCGGGCGACGTTCCCCCAAAACCGCCCCCAGCCCGTGCGAAGCAGCACGATCGCCCCGTCGGGAATCCGCCCGTGCTGTTTTTCCCACGCCTCGATGTCGCTTGGCGCAAGCGTGTAGTCCGGGTTTTGCTCCGCCTGGCCGCTGATGTCGATCACCACCCCCGGCCCGAAAAGCTGGCGGGCCGTGAGCTTCTCCACCGAAGGCTGGTTCTTTTCAAAATGGTTCGGCGCGTCCAGGTGCGTTCCCAAGTGTTCGGGCATCGAAATGGCCTTGGAGAGCACGCCGTCTTTTTCGCGCGTGGCGATCGTTTTCAATTCAAACGGCCGATAGTTCTCGCCCGGCCAAAACGCATTCTGGGAATTGAGCGGATAGGTCAAATCGATCATCCGCGCTTTGCCGGCGGCGATGTCCTCCACTGTGACCGCCGCGGCCGGATGCGCAGCCGCCGGCACCGCGTCCGCTTGGGCATCGGTTCTCGGCAAACCAAATGCCCAGGATGCACCGGCGACAGCGATGCCGCTCAGTAACAAAGCCCACGAGTTTCGCGAGATCATGGTGGAGGCTCCCGTTTTGCGATTTGTGAATAGTCGTCGCATCCATCAACCGCCGGGCGCTAGCCCCGGTTCTGTGTCTTATTAGCCGCCGGGCGCTAGCCCCGGTTCGTGGAACAACCGGACCCGAGCGCCATCCGGCGACGATTGGTGCCGTTGATTGCGGTGCGGGGCCGATCTGGATACCGTCGTTATTATTGTGCGTCTTATCCGGTCCGGCAGGAAGGGGAAACATCATGAGCGGTGCAAATTTCAATCGGCGGGAATTTCTCGCGGCCACGGGCACGATCGCGGCGGGCTTGGCGCTCAACACCTCGGCGAACGCCGCGGGCGCGAACGCGGGGAAGATCAAGAAAGCCGTCAAGTACCACATGATCGCCGAGGATCTCACGGTGCTGGATAAGCTCAAACTCCTCAAGGACCTGGGCTACGACGGCGTGGAAGTCCGCACGAAGGACAGCATCGACAAAAAAGCGCTCAGGCTCGCCAGCGAAAAAGCCGGCCTCAAGGTGCACGGGGTGATCAACTCCTCGAACCCCGACATCAAAACCGCGGTCGATTTGGCGAAGTATCTCGGCGGCAGCAGCGTGCTGGTCGTGGCCGGCCGCGTGAACGCCCAATCGCCTTACGACAAAAACTATCGCGAGACCCAGGCCCGCTACCGCGAGGCCGCTCCTTATGCCCAAGAGCAGGGCATCAAGCTGCTCGTCGAAAACGTGTGGAACAATTTCCTCTTAAGCCCGCTGGAAACGGCGCGGTATCTCGACGAGATCGACAACCCCGCGATGGGGGCCTATTTCGACGTGGGCAACGTCGTGCGGTTCGGCTGGCCGGAGCAATGGATTCGCATCCTCGGGAATCGCATCGGCAAGCTCGACATCAAAGAGTACAGCCGGGAGAAACAAAAGAACGAAGGCCTGTGGAAAGGGTTCCAGGTCGAGATCGGCGAAGGCGACTGCAACTGGCCCGAGGTCCGCAAAGCCCTCAAGGAGATCGGCTACAGCGGCTGGGCGACGGCGGAAGTCCCCGGCGGCGACCGCAAACGCCTCGCCGACATCGCCGAGCGCATGAACCGCGCGCTCGACCTGTAACAACCCGCCGCGAGAATCAAGAACTAAAAAGAGAGAGGTCAACCTCATGTTTCCAATCTCCTCACGTTCAGACGCTTCCCGGAGACAGAAGTTTCAGACGATTGGTCTCTTGGCGGGCCTGGTCGGCATGCTCCTTCATCCGCCGGTTTTTTCTCAAGAGGGATCGTCGTCTCGGGTTTATCGAAATCGGCTGGTGAAGATCGAAAACCCGGCTCCATTGCTCGCGGACTACCCGAAGTTCGTCGAGCCCATCGAGGAAGAGACTCGCTACGAGGCCCCCGTGCTGGTCGACGAAGAGCACGCCGATCTCGCCGTTCGCGCGTGGCGGTTCTCCTACAATGCGCGGGGCATCATCGAGATGCCCAACCGCCTGCGGGCGGAGCACACTGCGGTGATTATGGTCCACCCGTGGGGGATTGACGACGGCCAGGGCTGGCGGACGCCGGAACCCGCGGGGGTCGCCGACTTCTGCACGCCGGCCAAGAACCATTTGGCCGGCCGGCACACGAAGACCGTGATCAATCCGTTCCTCAAGTCGCTCAGGGGCAAGGTGGGCTTTGTGATGTATAGCCTGCCGGGAAACATGGACCCCATTCGCAAGAAGCTATATCGCTCGATACATCACACCCCCAGCGCCAAGGAGCGAACGGAAGGAGCGGCGGAGCTCAAAACAAAATTGAAGTCGTTCGACTATCGAGGCGAACCGTTACCCGCGGAATTGACGCTTTCCAGCGAGTCGCCCGTCACAGACTACTTCAAACAGTTCCCCGGCCTGGATGCGGGGCCGCGCTATGACAATGCGGGGTTCTGGAATTTGCCCATTCCCGTCACCAACGATCTGGATGCCGATCCGCAGGATGTGGTGATCTATGATGCCGAGGGTTACGAACCGCTCAAAACGTTTTTGAAATCTCAGGGCATCCAGCATGTCCTCTTGACGGGCTATGCGACGGACATGTGCTTTTGCCGGACGACGGCGGGCTACGAAAATTTGTCCCAGGATTTCAATGTGTTTCTTGTAGGCGATGCCACGTTGGCCACGTTTCCGGCGAACAACACGCCGAAGTACGCGACGAACGCGCACATCTCGTTCGCCGCTTTGAATCATCTCGTCACGCAGGTCTCCTGGGTTAAAACCATCCCTCCGAAATCGTCTCCAAAGTGACATGCTGAATCGTCGTGAATTTCTAGGTGCTGCGGGAGGCGTGTTGTTGGCGGAGAACGTTGCCGGCCGCGGAACCGCCCCGGCAGGCTCAGATTGCGATCACTCTCGATTTGGAGATGAGCCGCAATTTTCCCAAGTGGACCGACACGCATTGGGACTACGAAAAAGGCAATCTCGACGAAGACACGAAGCGCTACGCCTTGGAAGCGGGCCAGCGGGTCCGGGCGCGGGGCGGGCGGATCCATTACTTTTGCGTCGGCCGCGTGCTCGAGCAAGAGGATGTGAGCTGGCTGAAAAAGCTCGACGAGGATGGTCATCCGATCGGCAACCACACCTACGACCACGTGAATGTCCTGGCGACGAAACCGGAGGATTTGCAGTATCGTTTTCGGCGCGCGCCGTGGCTGATTGCAGGCCAGAGCCCCGCCGAGGTGATCCGCGAGAACATCCGCCGCACCGCGCTGGCTTTAAAAGAGCGCATCGGAATTACCAATCGGGGATTTCGCACGCCCGGCGGATTTCCGCAAGGATTGGCCGGCCGCGAAGACGTGCAGCGGATGCTTTTAGACGCCGGCTTCACCTGGGTGAGCAGCAAATATCCCCGTCACGCAAATACCAAACCCCAGACAGAGCCCTCCCGCGAGATCTACGAAGACATCCGAAAGGCCCAAGCCGCCGCGCAGCCTTTTGTCTATCCCAGCGGGTTGATCGAGATTCCCATGAGTCCCATCAGCGATATTGGCGCGTTTCGCAACGGCCGTTGGCGGCTGGAGTGGTTCTTGGAAGCCGTCCGCGAGGCCGTGGTTTGGGTCATTGAACAGCGAGCGGTCTTCGATTTTTTGGCGCACCCCTCGTGCCTGGGCGCTGTGGATCCCAAATTTCGCGCGCTCGATCTGATTTGCGACCTCGTCGACGAGTCGCGAGGCCAGGCCAAACTGGTCGACCTGGACACGATCGCGAATCGCGTCAAACGTCAGACGTGACTCACTTTTGACCTTCCACGCGGGTCTGCCAGATTTCAAACTGCCGCGCCAGTTTCTCAACTCGATGGGGCTCGTGTTTGGCGAGATCGGTGGTTTCGGTGCCGTCGGCCTCCAGATCAAAAAGCTCCCAGTCTCCGCCCTGGCGGGGACGAATCGCCTTCCATTTGCCCACGCGGACGACATGATGCCGGGGCACGCTCCAACAGAGGATTTCGTGCCCCTCGCGCTTGTTTCCCTCGAAAACCGGCACGAGGCTTTTGCCTTCCATCGGCAAAGGTTTTCGGCCTCGAAACTCGGCCGGGTATTCCACATGGGCCGCGTTGAGGCACGTCGCCATCAGGTCCATCACGTGTCCGACTTGATTGGTTTGCTGATCCTTGCGGATGACCGCGGGCCACCGGGCGAGCAAGGGCGTCCGGATGCCGCCTTCGTAGCCGCTGAGCTTCGTGCTGCGAAACGGCGTATTGCTGAGCGTGGCCCAGGCGAGGCCGTACGCGGCGAAGGTGTCCGGAGGGCCGGGGAGAATTTCAGGCCCACTGCCCGGGCGAATCGGGACGTGATCCAAGCGCCAACGATTGTTGGGCAGCTTGGGACCGAACCCAAAACCGCTTTGGGAAGGCCGAACGCCACCGTCCGGCGCGGCCCCGTTGTCCGAGAGAAACATCACCAGCGTGTTCTTGTCCTGGCCGCTTTCCTTGAGCACGCAGAGCAATTGCCCCAAGCCTTTATCGATGGCGGCCACCTGGGCGGCATAAACCGCCATGCGTTCCGCTTGCCAGTTTTTATTAGGATCGTCCTTCCATTTCCCCACGCCGGCGGGTCGCGGGGCGAGTTTCCATTGGGACGGGATGAGTTCGGATTTCTGTTGGAACGCAAAACGCCCGGCCCGCCACGCATCCCAACCGCGCTGGCGATACTGCCGGCGATAAGCCGCGATGTCGGCCTCGCGGGCGTGCAAGGGCCAATGGGGTGCGATGTGCGCCACATACAGAAAGAAGGGCTGGTCGTTTGCGACGGCTTCTTTCAAAAACCGAACGGCGTAATCGTTGAAGGACTCTGTGAGGTAGAAATTCTCCGGCAGCGTGAACCGCGTTCGGTCGAGATAGAACGGGTTCTGTTGGACTTCGTGAAAGTAACTGATCTTGGCCTGGCACATGGGACCGAAGAACCGATCGAAGCCGCGGTCGAGGGCCGGGTCCCGCCCCTGCCATTTCCCAACCATCATGGTGTGGTAACCCGCGTGTTGCAGCACCTCGGAAACGAGCACGCACTTGGAATAATCTTTGGGCTGATTCCAATGTCGCCGGAGTGCCCTGTCTGTTGGCAGTAGAGGCCCGTCAACAGCGAAGCCCGCGTGGGGCCACAGACGGCATTGTTGTAGAACTGCGTGAACCGCAATCCGTCCCGGGCGAGCGAGTCGATATGGGGAGTGCGGATCTCGCCGCCGAAACATCCGATGTCCGACCAGCCGAGATCGTCCGCCATGACCAGGACGATATTCGGCCGCTCGGTTTCCGCCGCCGGGACGTTCGAGCAAAACGCCGCCCAAATCAGCGGGCTTAGCACAATCAGGACCGTGATCGCAGACTTCATTTTGTTCTCCCGTTTTCGCGATGCCCAATTTTTTTGGCGAACGCGGCCGCTACTTCGCGCTACGAATCCGTATTTGGTGAAACTCGATCTCTGTTCCAGGATCGTGAGCCTGCAGTTGGATCGCTCCCGGTTTCTCTCGTTTTCCTTGGCGGGGGTTTTCGTGAGTTTCGCGGGGATCGGTCCAATCCGTCATTTGAACGCCGTTGACCCAAGTCGCGATGTGCGGTCCCCCGGCGATGACGGTCATTAAGAACGGCGCCTTGTCCCGGCTCACGAGTTTCCGGGCGAGTTGTCGATCATCAATCGCACCCGTGCTGTAGCGCGCCGGTTGAGAGGGATCATTTTCATAGCAGGCATTGAAGATTTGGGCTTCGTATCCGTTGAGAAAATCTTCCGGAATCGCCCGAACAAAGACACCTCCATTGACGAGTTTTTTCCGGGTGCGAACTTCGACTTGCAAGACAAAATCTCCATAACGGGAATTTTGGAGTTCAAGCGCTCCTGGTCCCCCTTCGGCCACAATCGCTCCCTTCTCGACCCGCCAGACGGCTTGCTTTTCTTTCGGCAGGCGAGGATGCGGAAGCACTTTCCAGCCATCGAGAGTTTTCCCGTTAAACGTCGGCTCGAGTCCCAAGGGGCGCACCAGCACCGACTGGACCTCGACCGTCGCTCCCAGCCGGATCGTCTGCGGCTTTTCCGCCTTCACGGTTTTTTCAAAGAGACCCGGCGAGACCCGCTCCGCCAAAGCGCCAACCACGATGAATCCTCCGGACGAGACTTTGGCCCGGATTTCAAAATTTCGAAATCGAGTCGTGGTTTCGCCGCCCCGCAAACTTCCGTTTCGGACGTCTGCGTTCTTCCATCCGAAGGTGGTCTCTCCGTCAAACAGACTGAGCCAACCGGCGTCGGCTTCGCGAGGCGTCAACCCGTGACCGTATTGGGGCGTTTCGGAATTGGGGCTCGTGAAAGGCTGCGACGGGGCCGCGGCCAACAGCGTCAAGACCAATGGAAATGAAAAGGCCATGGGGAGTTCCTTGTGGGTTCTCGGAAGTCGCCGGTTTTCTACCGATGACGATAACGATAACACCCCACGTTATCCCAGCCAATGACCACGAACGCTCCTTCGACCGCGCGACCGCCAAGATCGAATAGGCCCCGTGCTCGCCGTACATTGGAAAAAACCCCGGCCACTTGGGTGACCGGGGTTTTGTTCGGCACGTCTCATGAACGCGGGTTGCCGTGTTCCGCGTCAGTTCGAGGGTGCCGGAAGGAGTTTTGGATCGGAATCGCCGTTGTCGGGAGCGGGCGGCGGATTCGAGCGGCCGTTTTCGGTGCCGCCCGGCGGCGGCGGATAGGCCGGTTCTTGGGGCGGCGGCACCGTGCCCGGTTGCGGCAACGCCAACTGGGGCACCGGTCCGTTGCTGATGACCCGGCCCTGCTCGATCGGCCCGAGGAATTGCAGCGGACGCAGCCTGAGGTCCCGCCGCTTGGCGGCGTCCTGGTAGGCCTTCGTCGGCCACGGGCCTTCTTCCAGATAGATGCCGTTGTAATCGAGGAGCGATCCCTTCTCGAAATGCACGTTCTTGATCGCCGAGGCGTATTCCACCAACGACCGATAGTAATTCGATTCCGCATCGGCCAGCCGGCGCTGGGCGTCGAGAACTTCATCGAGTTCCGCCCCGGCCTGGTCGGCTTCATAGGCGGCTTCCACCGCGACGAGTTGCTGCTTCGCCGCCAGCCGGCGGTTGTAGTTCGTTTCCACGACGGCATAGGCCCGCTGCGTATCGGCGACGGCATTGCTCAAATCGTGCACGACCTCGCGTTCCTGCTCCCGCAAGAGCGCCACGTCGTGCGCCAACCGGAATTCCGCGTTCGCCACGCCCGCATGACCGCGGCGGAAGCCGACGGGCATCGACAACTCGGCCCCGACCTGCCAACCCTGGAAGTTGCCGCCGAACAGGTTGCCGTAAGCGTTGTTGAACTGGCTGTTCTCGTACCGCGTGCGGAGATTGTCAACGGGATTCGTCACGTCCCGCGTGGCGGCGGCCAGGCTGTGCTGGCGGAACAAATCCCGGCCGAAACCGTTCCAGTTGTATTTGCCCACCAGGTCGAGGCGGGGCAACAGGAAGTTCTGGGCCGCCTTGAGCTCCAACTGCCGGCTCTTGACGTTCCATTTCTGCCGCCTGAGTTCCACCCGCCGGTTCAATGCCTCGGTGAGCACTTCTTCCCAATCGAAGATGACCTCGGCCATTTCCGGTTCTTCGCCGGGACGCAAGAGCGTGTGGTTGTTGATGGGCATGCCGATCAACAGCCGCAATCGGCGCTCGACGACCTGCACGCCGCCGGTCGCCCGGAACGTGCCGCCCATGCTGCCGTTGTTGCCTCGCGTCCCTTCAAACAATCGGCCTTGGAGCGAATTTTGCACTTCTTCCTGAAAGCGGAAATATTGCTCGCGGGCCTGGGCCTCGCGGAAGGCTTCGCCGCCTTTCCGGTCGGCCTCGAACAAAGCGTTCACATTCCGCCAGGTTTCGAGCGCCGAATCGCGGGCCGCAATCTTCGCGTCCAAATCGCGATAGGCGAAATACAAATCGAGATAGGCGTTTTCCACATCGTTGACCAGACTCCGCACGGCCAGCTCGAAATCCGCGAGTCGCAATGTCCGTGTTGATCCGGCCCAACAGAACCCCGGTATAAATCCCCGGCACCGCCTGGGGACCGGCGATGCGGTTGAAGTCGATCCCCCCGCCCTGCAACAGAGGCTGGCGGGCTTCCACTTCGTAATTCACCGTCCACGAGCTGCCGAAGGTGTTGAGCGTCGCATTGTTGGCGTCGTATTGGGTAAGGTTCCGCACGGCGAACCGGGTGCCCACGGCGGAAATCTTGGACAGCTCCGCCTGGAAAGTGCCCAGGTCCTGCTTGAACGAACTCGGGCCGGGAAAGGTGTTGATCAGCGTGCCGTTGTTGTCGGCCCGCTCGACCCGCTGCACGAACGCGTTCGCCGCGAGCGAGGCGTCAAACGCGCTCAAGGCCGCCTCCGGTCCGACCAGACCCAAGCCAAGCCGCGGCTCGGATTCTTGAACGGCCGGCGTGTAAACCGTTTGCACCGAAGTCGGCGTCCGCAACAAAACGCCCCCGAGATCCCGCATGACCTCGTTGTTCTGGAGCGCCATCTGAACGCACTGCTGAAGCGTAATGTCCTGGAACTCCGGCGTATCGGTCTCCAGAGTCAACGGAGCCGGCGTGGCGGCGATTTCCTCGTCGGGAGGCAGCGGCTCGGTGTATTCCACGCCCGTCGCGGCCGTCTGATAGTACGCCACGTCGCACGCCGGCGCGACGGGCTTCGGATGAAAATAGCCGCAACCGGGCAGCACCAGAATTGGAGCCGCCAGAACCCCCAAGACCTTTGCACGCACGCGCTTCATTTTGACATCCCTGTTCCAAGGTGGGTTGTCCGTGGCTTGTTGGCGACGACACCATCCCCCCAACCACGACCAGCTCGCCCCCCAACCCTAGACGCCGCCCGCCAAAGGGACGCATGAAGGATCGGTTCATTCAGCTAATCGGCAAGAATCACCTAACCGGATAAGCAGCATTTTGCGCACGCACGGAATTTCCCGCACATGAGTCACCGGAAGAACCTGAAAACGACAAATCCCGCCCGGGAATAAAAAATCCCTCAAGATCCCGACTCGGAAACCTGCCGAAATTCGAGGAATCCAGGCCGCTCCCGAGGGGATTGAGGGAATCGTTTCGCCGGCGTTTTTTGTCAGCCGTGAATCAGCGCGCGGAGTTTTTTAATGAGCCCCGGAACGGCTGTCTTGGGGTCCTCCCGCTCTTCATATTCCAGCACGATGTAGCCCCGGTATTTCGTGTCCCTTAGGATCTGGATGATCCGCTCGAAGTCCGCCGGCTCGTTTTTGCCGTTCCGGCTCACCGTCGCCTTGAGTTGGGCGTTGATCGCATAGGGCGCGATCGCGGCGAGGTCGCGGTAGGGGTCCTCCGTGCGGAAGTTCCCGCCGTCGAGGTTCACCCCGAACCAGGGCGAGTCTTTCACGCCTTGGATGATCTTCAGCATCTGGGCGGGGGTGGCCGTGATCCCGCCGTGGTTTTCGAGCGCGAGGAACACGCCTTTTTGAGCCGCGTAATCGAGCGATTCGTTAATGCCCGCGACGCAGCGTTCGATCGCGGCGTCTTCGGTTTCGCCTTTGGGAACCTTGCCCGCGAAAATGCGGATCACCGGCGCGCCCATGAGCGCCGCATAATCCATCCAGTTCCGGGCATAGGCCAACTGCTTCTGCCGGGCGTCGCCGTCGGGAAGACAGAAGTCGTTCCCGATCGCCGTGCCGGAGATGTCCAGCCCCAAGCGGAAAGTCCGCTCTTTGAGGCTCATCAAATACTCCGGCGTGACCGGGTCGGGGAAGTAGTAGCCGGTGAGTTCCGTGCCGTCGAGATCCAATTCGGCACAATAGTCGATAAAGTCTTCGAGCGTCATTTTGGCCCCCGCGGTTTGGCCGTTGCGGGGGAGCATGCGATTGAAGGAATACGCCGCCAGTGACAATTTCATATGCGAGCCTTCGGGCCGTTTGGGAGCCGTGGCCGCGCGGGCGGATGCCAGCGGATTCCACCCCGCCGCCGCGAGCCCGATCCCGCAAATCCCCGTCTGCAAAAATCCGCGCCGGGTGGTTGTCGTCGCTACCGAATTCGCCATGATGCACCTTTCAAAAAGTAAACCAAAGAGGCGAGCGTGGGGCGTCAACCCCATGATCTCATCGATTTCGAGTCGCGCTTCGAAGCAGCGTTAGTCTTCAATCGGCAGATCGTCGAACCGCGGCGGTTCTTCCGATCGTTCGATCTCGAGTTGTTCCCGGCGAAACGCTTTGTCCGCCCGATGGGACGACCACAAAAATCCCCCGATCCCCAAAAACAATAACGCCAAACCCGACCAGACCCAAGCCATCGGGAAAGATTCCGGTTCGGGGATATTCAACTTCCGCATCGTCTTGGCCAAGAGCATCGGGGCAACGCGGCGGTTTCCATCCTGGGCTTTGTAGCCGTACATCTTGAAAACATACCCCGTGACTTCGACGGGAACGCTGAGGTTGCTGCCCTCCGGCAAGTCCGCGGGCTTCTCCGTGAAGACGACGACCATGGGATTCGACTGCGAATCCTCCGGATAGAACCAGCCCTCGTACTCGCGTTCGATTCCAAAACCGTTGAGCGGGTCGGCTTCGTAACCCGTGAGTTTCCGGAGCGTGCCGGTCATGGTCACGGGCTGCCCGCGGTAGAGGCGGGGATTGTCCGCGAACGATTTGAAGAGATCCACAAACAGCGGCCGGGGCCGATTGAGGGCTTTCTGGCGCTTCTGCCAGAACTCGCGGGCCGCCTGTTTTTGAGCGGCCGGATCGACGAGTTTCGCATGCAGCAGGGTGCGGAAGTAGGCGTCGTATTCCCAACTCTCGATGCCGATCGTGCGGTCCGTCACGACGGCCAGATAGCTCGCGTCCAAAGCCGGGTGACACCGCCGCACCCAACGGGCGACGATCAACAACTCGGGAGATTTTTCCCCGTCCGCATTCGACTCCGTTTCAAACGCAAAGCCGATGACGCTCCCCGGCTCGTGGAGTTTTTCTCCCGTGGGAAATCCTTTGGGAAGCGAAGCCGCGATGAATCGCACGCTGCGGTTTTCGTTCCACAGTTTGAGCGAGCCTGTGCGCCAGGGGGCTTCGGACTCCGCATCGCCGGGAGCGAACGCTTCGAGTTTTGTGAGATAACCGTGCAAAGCCACCGGCCGTCCCAGGTGGGATTCGGGCGATTTGTGGAAATCGTCGAGCAGATGAAAGGGCGTGTGCGTATTGCCGCGCTTGCGGTCGTCCGCCGTGGCCCGGACGCGGGCCCGCCGACGTTCATAGGCCTCCTCTTCCACCGTCTCCGCCGGGATGCCTTGAATAAAGGAAAACACCGGAGCCAGCGTCTCCCGCCAAACGGCTTTCGTTTCGCCGGTGAGCGGGGGCAACGGTTGTTTCGCCCGGTCCAACAGGTCCGGACTGAGCGCCGCGTCGCGGAGCGGATCCGGCGGCTTCGGCTGAGCCATCGCAAAACGTTCCGATCCACAAAACAACACCATCCCCACGACCGCATGAACCACGAAGGCACGAAGCCCGGGGATCCGTGGTTGGACTCGCGGAGAGAATTCGAAAAGCGGCGATTTCATGGCGAATCATTGGATGAAGCAAAAGACGTGTCCCCACAGAACCATTCTTTCATGCCGGTTTGCATCTGTCGAGCGAACGGCTTTTTTCGCGGCGGCGATCGCGTCGTCTTTCGAATCTCTCACACGGCCCCGACTTACGAAATCGCGGGCCAAACTGCTCACATTGACAGAACACCCCATTCCTCTATAATTCGACCGACTTGATAAACCGAGAAACACCGTTCTTCGTCCCCGAGGCGGAGGCGGGCAAAACAGACAAATTCATCACATTTTGGGGGCTTTTCGCATGGCCGGAAAACTGCTGACATTCACCGACGACAATTTCCAGAGCGAAGTTTTGGATTCCGATCAACCCGTCCTGGTGGATTTCTGGGCTCCGTGGTGCGGCCCGTGCCAACGCTTGACCCCGACGATCGAAGAACTGGCCGAGGAATACGAAGGCCGGGTCCGCGTGGGCAAACTCAATACCGATGAAAATCCGCAAACCGCGACCACGCAACAAATTAGCGCCATCCCCACGGTGATGCTCTTCAAGAACGGCCAGCTCGTCGAGAATGGCCGCTTCGTGGGTTTGACGCCCAAAAACATGTTCAAGTCGGCCCTGGACCAGGTCGCCGGCTAAAAAGGTTTGCATCACCGATTCGCTTGAATCATTCACCCAAACGGGATTGCCGGGTCTTTGGCGGGCGATCCCCTTTCTCCGTTGATCAGGCTCAGATGGGAAAGGACTCCCTCGATGAGCGACCCCCCCGCACATCGACCCTCTCTTCAAACCGCCGCGTCCGATCCGCGCGAGACGCACGATGGCAGCGGCGGCCCGCATCTTCCCTTCCCAACGCCCCCCGCTTCCACCCCGGCAAACGTCGCGCCGCCGTCCGTCTCGACGGATCCCGCGCCGCAGCGCTCCCGCTCGGGAAACATCCTCCGCAAAGAGCACGAACTCTTGGTGGAAGCCAGCCGGGTGGCCGAGCATCTCCGCGGGCATTTTGACGAGCTGGATCATCGCGAAGCCCAAATCCAAGGGCAGCGGGACCTGCTCGAAGAGCAACGCCGGCACATCCAGGAGGCCGCCCGCCAGTTGGAACGCCGGCTTCACGAGCGGACAACCGACTTACAAAAACGCGAAGAGGGATTTCGCCGGCAAATGGACGAATGCGAGCAACTCATCGAGGAACTCGAAGAGCAACAGCGAATCCTGGGCCGGGCTCGGACGGAGTTCGAGGAGGAAAAGTCCCGCTTGGAGCGCGACCTCCAGACCGAGCGGGCCAATCTTCGGCAGGACATCCAAGCGGAGTTGGCGGAGGACTTTCGGAAACTCGCGCGGGCGGAGAACGAACTGGCCGAGGAACGCCGCCGCTTCGCCGAGGAGGTCGAGCAGCACCGCCGGGATCATCAGGCCGCCTTGGAGGAAGTCGATCAGCAATTGGAGTTCGAGCGGGCCCGGCTCGTGGAAGCCGTCCGCGCGGAGTTGGACGCCGAGCGCACAGAGATCGCCGGCGAACGCGAGGCGTGGAAACAAACCCGCGGCGAAGAAGAAGCCGCATTAAACCAGGCCCGTTCGGAACTCGAAGCCGATACCCAAAAGCAAAACGCCTCGCTCGAAGAAGCCCGCGCCGAATGGGAAGCCGATTGCGGCCGCCGGCAATCCGCGTGGGAAGACCAATGCCGCCGGCAAGCGGAAGAACACGCCCAAAACGTCGCCGCCTGGGAAACCCAGCGCGAGGAAGAGCAAAAAGCGATCGAGGAAACCCGCCAAGCGGATGAGTTGGCGCATGAAGAACGGAAGGAGCAACTGCGGGTCGAGCGGGAGCAGATGGAGCAGGATCAAGCCGCCCTTGAGCAGCGGTTTCAGGAGGAATGGGCCACGCGGGAAAATCGGCTCCGCTTCCAGCGGGAGCATCTGGAAAAGCTCCGCATCGAGTTGGAGACCTTTCAACGGGAGTTCCAGATCGAGAAGCAGCAGACCTCGCAGGCCCAGTTCCGCGAGTCGGAACTGCTGCGGCTGCGGAAACTGCACCTCGACGAGCACCGCGAGCGGTTGGCGGTGCGGGAAGCGTCCCTCGACCGCGAACGGGAAACGCTCAAACAGTCGAAAGCCGAGACCGCGGCGGAATGGGAAGCCGACCGCGCCCGGCTCCAGGACGACCGCCTCCATTGGGAACAGGAACAGCAGGCTCTCCAAGCGGAACTCGAACGTCAAAGCGCCCGCCTCGCCGAGCTCGACGAGAAACTCACGGCCCGCGAAACCCGCCTGGAAGCGGTGCGGGCTGAGATGGAAGACACGCATCGGCAGGCTCTGGAGACGCGGCTCGCCGTCGAAGAAGCCTGGGCCGCCTTCAGCCAAACCGCCGGCCTCGAAGTCGCCGAACAGCGACTCGCGGAAGCTCGCCAGGCCGTCAACGAGCAAATCGCGGCGTTGCATCGGGAAATCGAGAATCAACGGGGCGAAATCGCCGGCGAGATTCAAAAACTCGAACACCGCCAATCGGCCTTCGAGACAGAACGCCAAACCTTGGCGAACTGGATGACCGAACGCGACGAGCACCAGAGCCGCCGGGAATCGGAACTCCAGAGGCAAGCCCAGGAACTTTCCGCCCGCGAAAACTTCTGGCGCACGCAGCGAGACCGGTGGACCGAGGAAAAGTTCGAAGCCGAGCACATCATCCGCGACCTGCTCGATCAACTCGAGGGCCCGGCCGGGGAAGATTCCCACGATCCGATCCCCATGACGGAAGATCCGGAAGACCAAGCGGCCTGACGACCCAAATTGGCACTCGGCTTCTCCGCTTTGAATCGGCTTACAGCCAGCGCCACCAGTGTTTTTGCACGAATTCGATGACATCGCCGAAGAGCACATAACCCAAGCTGCTCTTGCCGCAGTTGATTTTCGCCCGGACTTCCGCCCCGATCCGCCGGCGGTCGGCGGGCAGGTCGTCGGCGTTGATTTTCGTGTAGATCTCCACAATCGTGCCCTTCTCGGCCGCGACGTCGGCACGGGTCGCGATGTCTTCGACGCTGCCGGTGTAGGTGTCTTCCGGACGCGTGCCCAGCACGAACTCCACGGGCAGGTGCGCGGTGTGGAGTTTTTTCTGCCCTTCGAGAATGTGGCCCAGGCGATGCTCCTCCACTTCCAATTCGAGCCGCCAAGGCCCCGACTCGTCCAGGACTTCCACCAACGCCTCGCCCCGCCTCACCGGGCGGTCCAGCAGTTTTTGCTCCACCTGGAACGTGGCGAGCACGCCGTCGATCGGGGAAAGGACGGTCAAATGGGCCTCGCGGTCCTCGTAGATGGCGATCTGCTCCTTGAGGCCGATGATTTCGATTTTGGTCTCCACCAACTGCCCTTGCAGCTTGAGTTTTTCCTTTTCTTCGTCGCTTCCGGAGAGCTCGCCGATCTCGGCGTACAACGTCAGCGCCAATTGCTGCTTTTCGGCGAGTTCGTTGCGGGCGGCGAGCAGCTGCGTGTGCAGCTCATCGTTTTTCAGCTTCAGAATGGGCTGCCCCTTGGCGACGTGCGCCCCGCCCTCGGCCAGCACCTGGATCACTTCGCCGTCCACTTGGGCGAAGACCTGCCGCTGCTCGACGGGCATCAACTGGCCTTCGCCCTCGACGCGGTAGTCCCAGGGCACGAACACGAGGGCCAGGATCACGACAAGAACCCCCGCCAGCACCGCGAGGGTCTTCATCAACTTCCGGCCGTAAAACCATTCCGAAACCCGCCCCAGCCCCTTCCACAAAGGCAGAAAGACGATCCGCTCGTGCTCGCGGGCGTTGTGGAGCGCGGCCGAGACGTGGTCGGCGATGAGGTCCACCCGCTCCTGCAAGTGCGGAGCCGGCTCGCTCGAGCGAAACTGCTCGATCACCAGACAGCCGATGACGCGGTCGCTTTTCTTCGCCGCCCGCGTCCGCGGGATCCTCGTCCTCATCGTCGGATTTGATGAGCAGCTCGGTCTCAAACAGCGGCACGACCATCACCAGCCGGGATTTGCTCTCCTGGACGAAATCGGCGAGCGGCGTTTCGACTTGCGGGGGCAAAGCCTCGTTCTTGCCGGAATACACCAGCGGCTCTTTCATGGCGATCACGGTTTTCGCCAAGGCGACCATTGCCCGCACGAGGTTGGCCCGTTTATTGACCGAATCCTGCCCGCTGATGGCCTGCACGAAGGTCTTGCGGCCCCAAGTCAACACGACGCTCACGCGGTCGCAGTTGAGCAGCAGCCGGCCATCGCTGGCGGCGGTACTGCAGACTTCCTTGCTGTCCAGGGTCCGCTGCATTTGCAGGACGAAATCGCCGAACTCGTAAAGAAACGGGCTGGCCGCGGAATCGTCGGCGGGCCGATCCGTGCGGGTTTTTTGCCGTTCCAGATACCGCGATGCGTAGCCGCACATCTGCTCGACGAACTGCAAATAACCGGGCCGGGCTTCTTTTGGCGCGCCCGCCCGCTGGAAGATTTGCACGACCCCCGCGGACTCCGACCCCGTCTGTAGCGCCGCGACGACGATCTGATGCTGCGTGGGCAGCGGCTTCTCGGCCTCGCCCGGAACATACACCGCCGCCTGCCCCGTGGAGATCGCATCGTGCAACAGCGGTTGATTGAGGCTGCCGGCGTTGGGATTTTGGCGGAAGCCGATCGCGTCCAATCCCGCTTCCGTCCGGAGCCCCAGCCGCCCTCCGTCTTCCAGCATCCAGACGGCCCCGGCGTCGGCTCCCAAGGCCTTCACCAGCTTGTCGAGGAACTGGGGGAAGAAGTCCTCCGGCGGCACTTCCGAACGGGACAGGGATTCGATTTCGCGGGCGAGCTGCAGCACGCGTTCGCGAACTTTTTCGACGGTTGCACTTTCAGACATCAAACGGCCGTTCGGGATTGAAGGGATCGGGGCAGGAAAGGTCCTAAAATCGACGAGCAACGGGGGAAATGGCGTCGTTTCCGCTATGAGAGTTTTTCTATCTGTTCCGGTCTCCCCGTTGGTTCGGGGAAAACTGGCGGCGGGCGGGGAAGTGTCCGATTCCTAAGGGGCCCGCTTCGAGATCGTTGCCTTGATATTGGGAGAGTCCATCTAGTTTAGGCCGCAATCGGGCTGGGGAAAAGCCTATTTCCAGGGGATCCGTGCCCGGCGCGGGGTAAAACCCCTTTCGCCGAAGAATGGCATTTCCCCACGCCGTCACCAGCGACTTTGGAGATTTTTCCCTCAATTTCCCGGAAAACGACGTTAGAATAACAGGGATAGGTTGCCCGCACGGAATGCGCGAACCACGCCCGTTTCCAAAAGCCTTCTGCGGCGTGCTCGTCACGCGGTTTTCTGGCCTTTCCCCTCCTCTCGCCCTTCCGATGGAGTCTTATGATGATTATATCGAATCGCCTGGTTCGGCACCTCGTGGTTTTGGCCCTGCCTCTGGCAATCGGCACAACCCGGGCGACGGCGCAAAACAAATCCGCGAGCCCCAAACCCATCGCGCTCGATCAATGCCGGATCGAGTTGATCGACGAGCGCGAGGTCGCCAGCGGCATTCCGGGAGTCTTGGATTTCGTCAAGGTCGAAGAAGGGGACCCGGTGCGGGCGGGTGAGGAAATTGGCGGACTGAAGGCCGACGTGGTGCTGGCCCAAAAAGCCATCGCCTTGAAGGAAGCCCAGAACGACGTGGAAGTCCAATACGCCGAGGCGGCGGCCGAACTCGCCGATGCGGAATATGCGAAATCCTTGGAAGCCAACCGCCGGCTCAAAGGCACGGTGGCGGAGGTGGAGATCGAGCGCCTGCGGCTGGCCGCCAAGCGGGCCCATTTGCAGATCGAGCAGGCCGAGCATCAATTGGAAGTGGCCAACCTCAAAGCCAACGAAGCCGAGGCCAACTTGGAAGCGTATCATCTCAAGGCTCCGATTAACGGCATCGTCACCAAGCGGTACAAATCGACCGGCGAAGCGGTGCGACAGGGCGACGTGGTTCTCAAGATTCAGATTACCGATCGGGTCCGCGTGGAAGGGCACGTCGAGTTGGCCGATTCCTTTCGCATCAAACCGGGCGAACCGGTCAAGGTCCAACTCGAAGTCCCGGGGATGGATCCGAAAATCGCACAAGAAAAATTCGACGGGGTCTTGAAATTCGTGGGGCTCGAGGTGGAACCGATCACGCACCGCGTCCGGGTTTGGGCGGAAGTCCAAAACCCCAAAAACGTTCTCAAAGCCGGCCTGACCGCGAAGATGACGATCTATCCCCGCAAGACCGAAGTCGTGCAAACGACATCGGTCGACAAGTGAGCGGCACGGCGCTAGCCGCCGGTCGTAATACTTGCTCAACAAGTGAGCGGAACGGCGCTAGCCGCCGGTCGTAATTCTGAGAGATTTCCAATACCGAGACGCGGGCGAACGGCGACCGGCCAGATTCTTAAACACCTTCCGACGAACAACGGACCAAGGACAACAGCCCAATGAGTTCGGCTGCCGCTGCCGCCAATGCTTCGATGGTGCCCTCCACGCAGCGGCCGATTCCGTTGGAACGCCGCAGCGACCTGGTGGTCAAGCGGATTGAATATAAGGGCATCAGTTCCTACGTCATTAAAGATCCGGTGGGGCTGAAGTACCATCGATTGCAGCAGGAGCAATACCGCACGTTGGAGCTGTTGGACGGCGCGGAGCCTGGATGATGTCAAAAGCGAGCTCCAGCGCTCGTTCCCGGCTCTGCATTTCACGCTGCCCGACGTGCAGCATCTCATCACCGACCTGCACAAGAAGGGGCTGGTTTACAGCAACCGCTCCGGCCAGGGCATCGAGATGCTCAAGCAGGAAATCGAAACCAAGCGAAAAAAACGCTGGGCCGCGATCCGGAACGTGCTTTACTTCCGCCTGCCGGGCTGGGATCCCGAAACCACGCTGAACGCGATTTATCCGTTCTTCAAGTGGATGTTTGAGCCTTGGGCCGTCGCGGCGGCGATGCTGTTCGTGCTCTCGTCGTGGATTCTGATCGGCGTGCAGTTTGACAAGTTTTACAGCCGGCTGCCCGAGTTTCATCAGTTCTTCTCGTGGCCTAATCTGGCGTATATGTACCTCACGCTGAGCATCGCCAAGATCATCCACGAGTTCGGGCACGGCCTGTCCTGCAAGCACTTCGGCGGCGAATGCCACGAGATGGGCGTGATGCTCTTGGTATTCAGCCCGTGTTTGTATTGCGACGTCTCTGACTCGTGGATGCTCCGCAACAAGTGGAAGCGGATCATGATCGCCGCCGCGGGGATGTATATTGAAATCATCCTCTCGGCGATGGCGATTTTTCTGTGGTGGTACTCGAAGCCGGGGCTGTTCAATCACCTATGCCTCAACGTGTTTTTCGTGACCACGGTGACCACGGTGATTTTCAACGCCAACCCGCTGATGCGGTTCGACGGCTATTACATGATGGCCGACTTCCTCGAGATCCCAAACCTTCGGCCCAAGTCCGACCGCATGCTCCGGGAAAAATTCGCCTGGTACTGCCTGGGCATCGAATCCCGGCCCGACCCCTTCATGCCCGAAACCGGCAAGTTGTGGTTCGTTGTGTATGCGATCGCGGCGGCGACTTACCGCTGGTTCATCTTGTTCGGCATCACTCTGTTTCTTTACACCGTGCTCAAGCCCTATGGCCTCCAGAGCATCGGCATCACCGCGGCCGTCTTTTCGCTGGCGGGCATCGCCGGCAGCATGATTTACAATGTGTATTCCATTATCACCGCGCCGAGGACCGATCCGTTGAACTACTACAAAGTCACCGCGACCGTCTCCGCCGCCGTGCTCCTCATCGGCGGCGGCTTAATGATTCCCATCCCCTGGCACATCGAGTCGGCGTGCCTCTTGGAGCCTGAGCACGTGCATCATGTGTACGTCACCCTGCCCGGCCAGGTGAAGCAACTCAAAGTCCTCCCCGGCCAGAAAGTCAAAAAGGGCGACGTGCTCGTCGTTTTGGAAAACCCGGAAGTGGAAGACAAGCTCCGCGAACTCAAGATGGAACAGGGCGTCCAGGAGGAAGAAGTCAGGAAATTCTTCCACATGAAAGACTACGGCCAGGAGCAACTGGCCCGCGAACGGGTCCGCTCCCTCACGGAAAAAATCGCCGACTTTGAAGACCAGATCCGGCAATTGACGCTGGTGGCCCCCGTGGACGGCGTCGTCGTCGAGCCGCCGCGAACCGAACGTCCCGTTCACGACCGGACCCGGGATGAGTTGGGCGGGTGGTACGGAACGCCGCTCGATCCGCGAAACGACCATGCGCTCCTCGAGGAGCGCACGCAAGTTTTGAGCATTGCCCCGTCCGAGAACCTGGAAGCCGTGCTGGTCATCGACCAAAGCCACCGCGACGACGTGGCGGTCGGCGATCCGGTGGAGCTCAAGTTCGACCATCTGCCGAGCCGAACCTATTCCGCGACGTTGGACACCATTTCGGACCGGCATCTGGAGTTCGCGCCGCAGGCGCTCTCCAACAAAGCCGACGGCGAACTGCCCACGGTTACCGACAAACAGGGCCGGGAACGCCTGACGAGCATCGCCTATCAGGCCACGGTTTTGATCCGCGAAGACGCCGACCTCATGCGGCCGGGACTGAAAGGCTGGGCCCGGTTCGTGGTGGACCGCCGCACCACCGGCGAGCATCTTTGGCGTTACTTCCGCAAAACCTTCCACTTCCGGCTGTGACCATTATCGACCTTTCCGGACACTCGCAAACGACAATCAATTGCATCTCAAAATCTCGCTTCGAAATGTTAATCCAGGAAAGCTGGGAAGGAGCGTGTCTTCTGTTCTTCGGATTCCTGGGAGTTTGACCAGTGAGGCTCGTTGCAACTCCGCTTTTGCACTGTTATAAGGGCCTGATCCCCGCATCCCTTTGAACCCTGATTAAGGAGAATGATTGCATGGCCAAAGACAAAGACACGCCCCAAGAAGAAACCGCCGAGACGGACGCGCCCCAAGCCGCGGCTCCCCAGCAACAGCAACCGGCCGCCGCCGGCCAACAGGCGATCACGGTGAGCGATGACAACGTGGAAGCCCATTATGCGAATTTTTGCCGCGTGATGAGCACCCCCGAAGAGTTGGTGCTCGATTTGGGCCTCAATCCGCAGCCCTATGCCACCGGTCCGCAGACCGTGAACGTTTCGCAGCGGATCATTCTCAACCACTACACCGCCAAACGCCTGTTGAGCGCCCTGTCGATGGCCCTCCAGCGTCACGAGCAAGCCTTCGGCGTCCTCGAAACCGACGTCCGCAAACGCGTCCGCCAGCAGGGTTAAACCGTTCATTCCCTAGCCGTAGCGCTCGCCCCGGTTCATGAAGAGAACCGGACGCTGGCGCGTTTCTGGCTCTTCAGACCGCCCGAACCGCAATCGAGGAATTCCGCATTTCCCTCGCGTGCGTTTCGGGCGGTTTTTTCAGCCGGCGGAAAACAGCCGCACCGGCAAACGGACGGCCCGCTTGACCGCGTTTTTTATCCCGCCTATACTTGCGCTCTTCGGAGGATTTTCTCCCGTTTGCGTCAGGATTGCCGCGGAGCGTGGCCATGAAAAGTGAAGAACGACATCGACTGCAGGAAACCGAGCCTCGAAAAATGGGGCCGCCATGCTCGCGGTGCGTGGGAATCCTTTATGGAGTCCTACGGCAAGACGGTATTCATCGGCGTGGGCTTGGCCTCGATCGTCGCCGTCGTTGTGATCTGGTGGACGATGAGCGCCACCGCGGCCAAGGAGGAGCGGTGGACTTCCATGCTGGCCGCCGATTCCGCCGAAGATTTCGCGGAAGTCGCCTCACAGTACCCCAACGATCCCGTCGGCCACTGGGCGTTGCTCAAAGAGGCCGAGCGGGCATTGAACTCGGGCATCGAAATGTCGCCCATCGATCGGCGGGGCAGCGTCTCCGAACTGGTCAAAGCCCACGAAGCCTTCACCAAGCTCGCGGACACAAAGTCCGATCTGATCGAGGAACGCCGGCTGTTCGGCCTCGCCCGCTGCCTGGAAACGCTCGCGGGCGTGGACGTGGGCGAGTCGGGCCAAAACGTGAAGGGCGTGGACAAAGCGGTCGAAGCCTACCAGCGGTTTGTCGATCAGTTTCCCGATTCCATTTACCGCCCCTTTGCGGACGAGCGGATCAAAGATCTGAAAACCAAGCGGGCGCAGGAATTCTACGCCTGGTTCCGCGAGCAAAACCCGAACCCCAAAGATTTCGAGCTGCCCGATGACGGGAAATCGCTTCCCGGCTCCACGCGGCTGCCGCCCAATCACCCGCCGATTTCGCCGGGGGCCCCGATGTTCCCGCCCGCCCCCGTCACCGAAGAATCCATGATGCAGGAATTGGATTCGCTCGTGAAACAAGGCCAGGAAAAGGCCAACGGCCCCGCGAGCGCCGAGAAACCCGGCCCGGGACCGGCTCTCACTCCTCCCGAATAAGAACAGGGGGGAGAACGAGAGACGGGGATCGGCGAGCGTTGGGCGTCAGCCCAATGACTTCGTAGCTTCAGAATTCAACATCTTTGCTTTGAAAACCCATGACCGATGCCGCGGAGGACCGCCCGGAACTCACTGACGACCTGAGCGATGAGGATGAAGAATCTTTGGCCGCTCTGGTCCCGGCACTCTCCTCGGAACCGGTGGAGGTCACCGTCGAAGCCCGCGCCCACGGCTGGCGGCTCGATCATTACCTGAGCCGGCTGTTCTCCAATTACAGCCGGGCTTTGTTTCAGTCCGCCATCAACCAGCAGGCGGTGCTCGTCAACGGATTGCCGGTGAAACCCTCCCGCCGACTGCGGGTCAACGACCGCGTCTCGGTCAAACTCCCCGAGCAGCCCGACAACAATCTTCCTCCCGAAGACATCCCGCTCGATGTCATCTTCGAGGATGATTGGATCATCGTGCTCAATAAATCGCCGGACATGATCGTGCATCCGGGCAAGGGGAATTACCGCGGCACTCTCGCGGGGGCGCTGCAGTTTCATTTCGATGAGCTGAGCGACATCGCGGGCAGCCTGCGGCCCGGCATCGTCCACCGCCTGGACCGCGACACCAGCGGCGTGTTGGTCGTCGCCAAGAACAACCAGGTCCATCACCGCCTGAGCACCAATTCGAACGCCGGGACGTGAAGAAAGAATACCGCGCCCTGGTCTGGAAGCACATCGCTTTCGAGAGCGACTACATCGAAACCTACGTCCGCGTGCATCCCAAGCACCGCGAAAAAATGTTGATCTGCGAACCCGGCGGCAACGCCCGGCACGCGAGCACGTTTTACGAAGTCATCGAGCGCTTCTCCCCCACGGCGTCCAACAAATTCACTTACGTCAAGCTGTTCCCCAAGACCGGCCGCACCCACCAAATCCGCGTGCACATGCAGCACATCGGGCATCCCATCGTGGCCGACAGAATGTATGGCGGCCGATCCACGCTCACCCGCTCGGACATTGATCCCAACATCACGGAAGAAAACGACGACATCCTCATCCACCGCCAGGCCCTGCACGCGTACCGCTTAGAGTTCAATCACCCCGAAACCGGCAAACCCCTCACCTTCGAAGCCCCGCTGCCGGAGGATTTTCAAAAGACGCTCGAAGCCCTTCGCGCATCGAAACGGGCTGAAACAACAATTCCGTAGTTTCAGATGATGGAAAAAGGACCAAAGGTCCGGCACTATGTCAGCCCCGGGGCGCAGCCGGCACAGCCCTGGGGAACGGGACCAAACAAGATGCCAAAGCCCCAAAGGGGGCGGTCCTAAACTAGAACTACAGAACTAAGCCATGGCTCGGTCTGCGGCGAGAGTTGCCGTATAGAGCCGCCCCGCTGGGGCTTGCGTTCGTTCATCATCCGTAACCCAGG
Organism: uncultured Planctomycetaceae bacterium; assembly: GCA_963815195.1. Lineage (GTDB taxonomy): Bacteria > Planctomycetota > Planctomycetia > Planctomycetales > Planctomycetaceae > CAWAVN01. The sequence goes on along the minus strand of CAWFGE010000013.1, from coordinate 956,060 downwards.
GCGGCGCTGCGCTGGCCCTGGGCTGACATAGAGCCAGGCCTTCGGCCCTCACAGAATCTCCCGTAGCGGTTCGTGGCCGTCGATGACGTATTGCGGGCGGCCGGCGAGGTCGGGGAGTTTGGTTTCGAGGCCGAGGCCCAAAAAGCGGTGCAGCGTGGCGTGGACTTCGCCGAAGTGCACGGGGCGGTCGGCGATCTCGCCGCCGATGCGGTCGGTGGCCCCGATGACCTGGCCCGTTTTGAAACCCCCGCCTGCGATCAGGCCGCCGCCGACTTGCGGCCAGTGGTCGCGGCCGGCGTCTTTATTGATCTTGGGCGTCCGGCCAAATTCGCCCCAGGCGACCACGGCCACATCGTCCGCCAGGCCGCGTTCGTGCAGGTCTGCGATCAATGTGGAAAGGCCGCGGTCAAAGAGCGGCAGATGCGTGTCTTTCGCCCCGCCGAAGTTGTTGCTGTGAAAATCCCAGCGGCCGAAGTTGAGTGTCACCACCCGCGCCCCGGCTTCGACCAATCGGCGGGCGAGCAGAAAATGCTCGAGGTTTCGCGGAGCCCCGTCGCCGAAGTTCTTGGGATCGCCTTTGCCGTAGCGCTCGCGAACGGCGGGATCTTCCTGGGACAAATCGAGGGCGTCGGCCAGTCGGCTGGACGTGAGGATGTCGAGCGCCTGCTGGTTGATCGCATCCACGCCGTCCATCATGCCGCCCGCATCGACATCCCGGCGAAGGTTGTCCAAGGCCGACCGCAGGGCCTTCCGGCTTTTGAGCCGATCTTCGGAAATGCCATTGAGCACCATGTCGTCCCGCGCCGGTCCCGACGGCCGAAACGCCGCATGCCCGACGCCCAAAAAGCCCGGCAGTCCCGGCGAGCCATAAGGCGGATGCCCCGCATCGGGCGCGAGCCCCACAAACGGCGGCACCGAGCGATTCACCGGCCCCAACACCTTCGACACCACCGGCCCAATGGCGGGCCAACCGCCGGGCGGCTGGTTTTGCGTCGTGCGGCCGGTGTAACAAATGAATGAATCGTGCGCCCCGTTGGGCGAGCCATGTACCGACCGCAACGGCACGCATTTGTCCATAATCTTCGCCAGGCCCGGCATGTGCTCGCAGATTTGAATGCCGGGCACGCTGGTCTCGATCGGCAGAAACTCGCCCCGAATCTCCGCGGGCGCTTCCATCTTCAAATCGTACATGTCCTGGTGCGGCGGCGCCCCCACCATGTAAATCATGATGATGGATTTGTGGGATCGCTTAACGTCCGCCTGTTGCTCCGCCCGCAACAAAGCCGGCAACGACAAGCCGCCCAATCCCAAAGCTCCGATCTTCAGCACGTCCCGCCGGGTGAATCCATCGCACAACCGGGACCGTGTTCCCAGAATCTCCAACATGTCGCACTTTCCAAGGGTTTGGATGCAATCTCAGCGCCGCATCGAATCAATTTATCTATATGCTAGCATAATACAACATCCCGGTGCAATCCAAGCCAGTGATGGTTGGCGTTTCCCATCGCCGCGTCGATGGACCGCTTGGGTTCGTCCGAAAGTCTGAAGCAAAAAAGAGCCGCGGGCGCCGACCGGCGGCACAAAACGCACAGGTGCTTCGACCGTCATGCTTTAGCGAAGTGTGATTCCGAAATGCCTCAGTTCCGATTGGATGCGGAGAATTTCTAAGTGCTTGATAGGGAAAAGTTTAGCGGAAACCTGGGAAAAAGGACGTTTTGCAAGATCTACATTATCCCCTATGCTTCTATTGCAGCGTGAAATGCAACAGGATATACCAAGATTCGGACGTGTTGATGACAGCATGTTTATCAACCGTGCGGATTCGCAAAGAGGAAACCCCATGAGTTTTTCCCTCTCCAAACTGGGCGCGATCCTGACAGCTTGTGTGCTGGCCCTCCCCGTGATGTTTCCGGGGACCGGCGCCCGGGGCTGCACGATTGCGGTTGTGTCGGGGAAAGCCACCCAGGACGGCCGGCCGCTGTTGTGGAAGAACCGCGACACCGAATCCCGGCAGAACATCGTGCAGGTGTTCGCCGACGGCAAATATCGCTTGCTGGCGGTGACCGATGCCGGGCATTCGGAAACGATCTGGATGGGTATGAACGAAGCCGGGCTGTGCCTGGCCAATTCGCTGTCGCTCGATTTGCCCGGCGGGCACAAGACGGGCCGAGGCAACGGGCGGTTTATGAAGCTCGCGCTCCAGAACTGCGCGAGCGTCGCTGACTTTGAAAAGCTCCTTTTGGAAACCAACCAAACCGGCCGGCGAACGCGGGCCAACTTCGGCGCGATCGACGCCCACGGGGCGGCGGCCATGTTCGAAGCGGGGCATCGCTCGTTCGTCAAGTTCGATGCCTGCGACCCCGAGGCCGCTCCCCAAGGCTTTATCGTGCGGTCCAACTTTTCCATGACCGCGACCGGTTCGCAGCATTTGGCCCGCCCGCAGGAGTTTCTGAAAGTGTATTCCGGCCGGCGGTATCTCCGGGCGGACGGGTTGATCGGGAAATACGTCGCTCAGCACGGCAAGCTGGATTATCGCTTTTTCCTGCAAACCCTCAGCCGGGATGTCTCAGAGGGTTTGGACGGCCCCGCCGCGGCTTGGGGGGTTCAGTCTCAACCGGCCCCAAACCATCAGAATCCGCTTTTGCTGCCCGCTTTGATCAACACGCAATCGACGATCAACCGGCGGAACACGGTCTCGGCAGTGGTGTTTCACGGCGTCAAAGCCGAGAGTGCTCCGCAGTGGACGACGATGTGGACGCTTTTGGGACAGCCCGCGTTCTCCGTGGCCGTGCCCTGTTGGATCACGAATAGCCAAACCAGTCCCATGCTCTGCGGAACCCGGCGGAGTTCGCTGTGTGCCGCGGCGTGGAAGGTGCGGGAGCTCAATTACGAATCGCCAAACCTCTTGAGCACCCGCTGGCTGAGCCGCATCTGGTCGCAGACGTTGAAAGCCGAGGACCAGATCATTCAACGGACCGCCGAGCGACTCGCGCGGTGGCGGAAGGAAGCGAAGCTGCCCCGGGCCGATGAAGTCGCCGGCTTCGAAGATGAAATGGCGACCGCCGCCCTCCAAAGCCTGCTTGCCGTGGAAGACCTGATCGGCCCGCTGCCCGCCTTGGCCGAAAAGCCGCCTCGCTCAAAACTCGTCGCCGCCGAAGGGCAAACCCTGCACGCGGTCGCTCCCGCGACGATCGGCGAATGACTCGCGCCTGGGATTCGGAAACCGCTGGCGAGTTGCTACGATACAGCGATCGACTCTATGGATTCGGCGAGCGCGGCGATCCAGGCGTGAGGCGAAATCTCTCTTTGGGAAAACTGCAAAGCAAATGCTGGCTCGGTTGCGGGTGAATTGGATTATTTTGCGGACGTGCCTCGAGGAGCGGCTCGTTTATCGGGGCGATTTTGTGTTCGCCACGCTGGTGCGGTTTTTGCCGATCGTCACGCAGATTTTTCTGTGGGGGGCGATTTACCGCGGGCAGGATTCCCTCAACGGCTACACCTATCGCAACATGGTCGCGTATTATCTCTTGGCGATGGTGGGGCGGGCGTTTTCCAGCATGCCGGGACTGGCGACGGGCATCGCGCGGGACGTGCGGGATGGCACGGTCAAGAAATATCTCACGCAGCCGATCGACATGCTCGGTTATTTGTTTTGGCACCGCGTGGCGCACAAGCTGGTGTATTACATCATGGCCGCTTTGCCGTTCGCGTTGGTGTTTTATCTGTGCCGGGATTACTTCGACGGCTGGCCCGACGCCTGGACGACCGCGGCATGGGCCCTGTCGCTGGTGATGGCGTTTCTGATCGGGTTTCTGTTGGAATCGCTGATCGGGCTGATTGCGTTCTGGTTTTTGGAAGTCAGCTCGCTGGTGTTCATCTACATGATGATCAACTACTTCCTCTCCGGCCATATGATTCCGCTGGATTGGCTGGGAACGTTCGGCGAATGGGTGCAGTTTCTGCCGTTTAAGTATTTGGCGTATTTTCCCGCCGCCGTGATGCTGGGCCGGTTCGATCATGCCGAGCTGATGAGAGAAATCGGCCTGGAACTGGTGTGGATCGCCGTGTTGTTGGTGCTGGGCCGGGTCGCGTTCGCCCGGGGCGTCCGCCGGTATGGAGCCTTCGGCGGATAACAGCACTGGAAGAGCCGTCTCTTTGTGAGCGGCACGGCGCTAGCCGCCGGTTCCTCGCACAAAACCGGCGGCTACGCCGTGCCGCTCATTTACGAATAACGAAGTTGGACCATGGGGAGAATCTCTCCTCTTATCCTTCCTCTTCGTCGTCTTCGATTTCGTCCCACTCGAAATCGTCGGCTTGATGGTCTTCGACGGCTTGCTCCAGCATCAAGGTGATATTCAGAATCTGCAGGATGTTGGGCACCTCTTCGGGGGCTTCCTGATCGGCGAAGAGCTCGATCACGTCGGCCAGTTCTTCATCGCCTCGCAAGCGGTAGCATTCGCCCAGGGATTTCCAGGCTTCCCGGTTGTGGGGCGGCGGGATCAGCTGCACCGCCCGTTTGAGCGGCCCGATCGCTTCGCTGAACCGCCGTTGCGCGATCAGGGCCTCGCCTTTCATGTATTCGACCGTCGGCTCGTAAGGCCCGGGTTCGGTGATGGCTTCCAACTCCCGCATGGCACGAACGGGCATGTCCAGATCCAAATAGCCTTCGGCCGCGGAAATCCGCCGGGCCACGCGCGGCGAGACCTTTCCATAAGTGCTCATGATACGACTTTCCGGAAACATGAGGGCATGTCCCTAAAACTGAAACGTGTTTGGAAACTCTACCAGGATTGTACGGGGCATTCCCCGGATGGCAAATTCTCAGGAAATCGCCGGAGTCCCTTGCTGTATCTTGTTATTCCATCGGCAGTTGAAAGAATCACGCTGCGAACGCCCGCCATCGAGACACTTGGGACGCGATTCGCAAAAGTCCCGGTTTCCTGGTCGTTTTCCGCGATTTATTCCTGTACAATCCAAAAGACACACAAAAACCGAGTTGTGTTCGGTTAGAGATCGGGCGTTGGATCGTTCTTTCCGCATGGGATGGAGTCCGCGGCCCGGATCGATAAAAAAGGGGACGCGGATTGAATCACGCGCGTCCCTCACCATAGCCCCGCTCCCCAGGGGGATTTTGGGGATTCTGTTTTCGCTCTCTATCAATTGTTGCCAAATGGAAGGGTTGTCCCATGCGCACCATGTTGCTGACCCTCGCTTGTGGAGTTTTGCTCAGCACCGCATCGCCGCTCGCCGCGCAAAAGCGCCAGATCCCAAAACCCAGCAGGCGATCGACAAAGCTCTCGATTACTTGGCCCGCACCCAGCGCCGGCAGGGGTATTGGGAAGCCAACTCGTCCCAGTATCGCGTGGCGATGACCGCGCTCGCGGGGACGGCCCTGCTCTGCGACGGGTCCACGACGACCACCGGCAAATACGCCAAGAACATCCGGTCTGCGGTGGATTTTCTCGTCCGGGTCGCCCGGCCCAACGGACTCATCGGCTACGAAGGCGATTACCGCTACACCTACGGGCACGGCTTCTCGATGCTGTTCCTGTCGCAAGTCTATGGCGAAGAAGAAGACGCCGAACGCCGGACCGACCTGAAGCGCGTGTTGACGAACGCGGTGAGGTTCAGTGCCGAGGCTCAGACCTCGCGGGGCGGCTGGGGCTATGTTTCCGCCAAGGACGGGAACGATTTTGACGAAGGCTCGACCTGCATTACGCAGGTCCAGGGTCTCCGGGCCTGCCGGAATGCCGGGATTCCCGTCTCGGCCGAGATCATCGGCCGCGCGAAAAAGTACATCTCCGACTGCACGACCTCCGACGGCGGGGTCCGGTATAGTTACTCCACCCGCGGAGGCGGAGCCCGCCCGCCGATCACCGCCGCCGCGGTCGCCGCGATGTTCAACGCCGGGGAATACGAAGCCGAATCCGTCAAAAAGATGCTCAAATACTGCGAGAAAAACGTCTGGCCCGGCAGCGGCCGAAACGTTTACACGGGGCACTGGCATTACATGCACTACTATTACGCCCAAGTCATGTACCGCCTGGGCGACGAGAAGTGGCAGAAATACTGGGACGACATCTGCCAGGACATCCTCCGCAAACAGTCCAACAGCGGCGAATGGAACGAAGGCAGCGTCGGGGCCGTTTACACCACCGCCATCAACGCCACGATCCTGCAACTCGACAACGGCTTTTTGCCGATCTATCAGCGGTAAAGGGCGACAGCATGAACGATGCGGCGGGGTGGCATCGGAACGAACAAGAAATGGTCCGCACAGCGGAATGGTGGGTATTGCCCAACACCACAAGATTTGGTGGGCATTGCCCACCCACTTGCTACGTGGCGAGGTCTTTTTGGTGCTCCCAAAATTGCCGTGCGAAGGCCGGGTCGGAAAATAGCGCCGCGAGTTCCTGTCCCAGCTCGGCGAAGAATTCGGCTTGCGATTGGGGATCGTCTTCCGCGAGCATCGGCAACCGTTGCCGCCAGCGAATGGACTCGACCAGCCGCCGGCGGGCAAAGTCGAGGAAATCGAGCGCGGTCGGCATCATCACGCCCACGGCGAGCGACAGCGAATCGCTCCGGGCGTCGGCCTTGTGCCAGTAGCCGTGCGGGATATAAAGCCAATCGCCCGCCGCGAGTTCGCATTGCAGCATCGGCATGAGTTCGCGCTCGTACCGCAAATCTTGGGGCATGTTCTCCAGCACCGGCCAGGGGTTGACGGTGTTCTTCCGCAGGGAATACTGCTTCGTCCCTTCGAGTTGCAGAATGAACACATCCTCCACATCATAATGCCAGCCAAAGCCGAAGGACTCGCCCGGCGTCGAATAAAGATGCACATCCACCGCCGCGCAAAATCCGCCGCGAACTCCTGCGCGAAGCCGGCGAGTTCCGCATCCTGCCGCTCGGCGTGCCGGACCAGGAGCGTATAACCCTCCTCAAAAAGTTTTCGGGCTTCGTCCAAACTCGGCGTGCGGGCTTCGGGCCATCGCTGCCCGGACTTGACGACCATCACATCCGCCTCCGGTGAGGACAGAATCGCCTCTATCAACTCCCACGCGCTTCGCTGCATTAGATCTCGGCAGCCCTGCGGCTGAGAAAACGGCAGACGCAGAAAATAGTTCTCGAAAAACTCGGCCCGCGTTTGATTCACCAGCAGCGATTCGATCATGGCGTTTCTTGTCCGTTGTTTGTCGTTCGTGAAAAATTCGCGGGGACACGGCGTCACCCGGGCAAAGAGTGACGACAATCAATTTTGGCCGTCCACCCTCGTCACTTTCCCAGGAGATGCCTCAAGGCCGGTTCCAAGTGGGGAAAGCGGAATTCGTAGCCGGTTTGTTGGAGGCGCTCCGGCAGCGCGCGGGCGCTCGCCAGCAGGAGTTCGTCCGCCATTTCGCCGAAGGCCAGCCGGGCGGCGACCGCGGGCATGGGAAAGATCGTGGGCCGCGAGAGCACTTTGCCCAGCGTTTTGGTGAACTCGGAATTGGTGCACGGGTTCGGCGACATGACGTTGACGGGGCCGTTAAGTTCTCCCGTCATCAAGCCATGCTGGATCGCCCCCGCGACATCGTCGAGCGCGATCCAGCTCATGTACTGTTTGCCGCTGCCGACTTTTCCGCCGGCTCCCATCTTGAAGGGCGTGAGCATCTTCGCGAGCGCCCCGCCTTTGGGGCTGAGCACCACGCCGAACCGCGTGTTGACCACGCGAATGCCTTTTTCGCGGGCCGGCTCGCAGGCGGCTTCCCATTCCCGGCAGACGTCGGACAGAAACATGCCGCCCGCCGGGCTGCTTTCGGTCAAAATCTCATCGCCGCGGTCGCCGTAGTAACCGATCGCCGAGGCGCACACCAACACCTTCGGCGGCGAGTCCATCCCGGCGAGCGTTTCGCATAGGAGCTTCGTCCCCTGGACCCGGCTTTCGCGGATGCGGCGTTTTTGCTCCTGGCTCCAGCGCTTGGAGATATTCTCGCCGGCGAGGTGCACGACCGCGTCCACGCCTGCGAGGCCCGCCCGATCGATTTCCCCGCCCCGCGGGTTCCAGCCGATTTCGTTTTCGCCCGGCGACCGCGAGAGCCCGACGACCTCGTGCCCTGCCGTCGACAACAGCGGCGCCAGGGCCGAACCGATCAAACCGCCCAATCCACTCACGAGAATCTTCATCGCCTCTGGCTCCGTGGTTAAGTGTTGTCGATAGAGCACCAGAACATCATCATGCGTGACGCGGTGCCGATAGGCAAACATCCGCTCGAGCTTGCGGCGGGCGAATTTCCCGCCGGCCCATTTTCCCAGAGCGCCTCCGGGAAGCTCGTATTCCACATGATCCTCCAAGATGGAACCGCCGTCGCCGTCGGGGATCATTGTGTGCGTATGCACCCACGAGGCGAAGGGGCCTGTCATCTGCACATCCTGAAACTGCCGGCCGGCTTGGACATCGCGAATCTCGGCGATCCATTTCGTTTTGAGCGGGCCCGCGCGGACGACGATCTCGCCCCGCGAGCCCGGCGACATGCCGTCGGACATCCGGCCGACCTCCACGTTCTCCCAAGGCGGCGTGAGGCGTTCAAGCGCGCGGGGCCGCATGTGCCAGTCGAAAACAAATTCCGCCGGTGCCGGGATTTTGCTGCGATAGATAAAGGTTTCGATGGACATGCTCTCCCTCCGGACTCTGTTGTAGGCGCGCCGCCGCGCCTTGCCCAGCCCGCCTGTGAAACAACCGGAAAACCAATCGGGCGTTTAACAAAAAACCGGGGCTGGCTAATCTAATTTCAGTACTTCCAAAAAAGCTCAGGGAATTGGTTTGGTTTTCAAGAGCCGCGCACGAAGTAAGCGGTTTTCAGGGACTCAGACGGCGCAAGACCGCTTACTTCGTGCGCGGCTCAGGCATTTTTGGAAGTACTGAATTTGCTCAGCCTCACATACGACCGGCGGTTAGCGCCAGCCGCTCAAGGGAGCCATCCCTGGCAGGCTGCGAAGGGTTTCCGCATAATGGAGCGGTCTCCTTCAACGAAACGTGATGCAGGGTTTCAGGGACTATGATTTCGTTGGTGCACAACAACCGGATGGCGGCGGGTGGGATCGTCCTTTTTGCCTGGGCGATGTTGAGCGCCGATCTTTTCGCCCAGGCGAAGCCGCCCACGTTCGAGAAGGACATCGTGCCGATTTTCAAATCGCGTTGCGACGGATGCCACGGGGCGAAGAAACGCGAGGCGGGTTTGGACCTGCGGCGGAAGTTTACGATGCTCAAAGGCGGCGAGAGCGGGCCCGCGATCGATGAGAAGCAGCCCGCTCGGAGTCTGCTGTTGGAGATGATCGAGGAAGGCTTGATGCCTCCCGAAGGCGCGCCGGCTTTGAGTGCAACGCAAATCCAGACGCTCAAGCAATGGATTTCCGCGGGAGCGCCGCTCAGCGGGAAAACCGAAGCTCGACTGCCCGACGCCGAGACGGACTCCGATCCCATCGATCCCGCTGCCCGACAGCACTGGGCGTTTCAACCGGTCGGAGACGCCGTTTTGCCTCGCGTCACCAACGCGGCTTGGACCAAGACTCCCGTGGATGCGTTCATCCTGGCGGAGTTGGAAAAACGGTCCTGGCGGGCCGCTCCGCCGGCGCCAAAAGCGGAATGGCTTCGCCGGGTGACGTTCGATCTCACCGGCCTGCCGCCCACGCCCGCAGAACTCGCCGCCTTTGAAAACGATGCGTCGCTCAATGCGTTTGAAAAGGTTGTGGACCGTTTGCTCGCCCGTCCGCAATACGGCGAGCGGTGGGGGCAGCATTGGCTGGATGTCGTGCGGTTCGCCGAGACCGAAGGTTTTGAATACGACCGCCATCTGCCCGATGCCTGGCGGTTCCGCGATTATGTCATCGACTCGTTCAACCGCGACAAGCCCTACGATCAATTCGTCCAAGAACAGATTGCGGGGGATGAAATCGCCCCGGACGATACCGAATGCCTGTCGGCGAGCATCTTTCATCGCCTGGGCGCGGTCCGCCGGAACGCGGGCAATCCTGACATCGCCCTCAGCCGGAATGAAGTCCTCACCGAGCGGACGAACATCCTCGGCGAAGCCTTTCTGGGGCTGACGGTCGGCTGTGCCCGCTGCCATAACCATAAGCTCGAGCCGATCACACAGAAAGATTATTACCGCCTGGAAGCCTACCTCGCAGCGACGGCGGAGAACGATGTCTCGCTCGCCTCGGCGGAGGAGCAACAGCTCTGGGAAGTAGAGTCCAAGAAAATCCAAGAGCGGATGGCCTCGCTCAAAAAAGAACTCGCGAAATCGGAGGGCGAAACGCAAGACCGGCTGATGCGCGAGTTGGAGGAATTGGAATACCAGCTCCCGCCGCATCTGCCGACGATCCCCGGCATCCGGAACGATTTCGAAAACCGGACCGCGGTGCACGTGCTCCGGCGGGGCGTGTGGGAGAACAAAGGCGTCGCCGTGGGACCGCGGCCGCTGAGCGTGCTGGTTTCGACAAACATCAATGAGCAACCGCCCGACCTCGCCCGGCCGCGTACCCATCTCGCGAAATGGCTCACGAGCAAAAGTCATCCGCTCACGGCCCGCGTGATGGTCAACCGCATCTGGCAGCAGCACTTCGGCACCGGGATCGTCGCCACGGCGAACGATTTCGGCACCCACGGCTTTCCGCCCTCTCATCCGCGGCTCTTGGATTGGCTGGCTCGGCAGTTGATGGACCAGGGCTGGCGGATGAAACCCCTTCACCGGCTGATCGTTTTGAGCAGCACCTACCGGCAGTCGTCCGATTCGCCCGAGGCTTCCGATTACGAGCAAGCCGATCCCGACAACCGACTGCTCTGGCGGTTTCCGCGGCGGCGGCTTTCGGCGGAGGAAATTCGCGACAGCCTGCTCGCCGTTTCCGGCCGGCTGAATGAAAAGCTCGCCGGCGAGAGCGTGATCGTGCCCGTCGACCAGGACTTGGTTAACCTGCTCTACAAACCATCGCAGTGGGCCGTGACGAAAGACGCGGCCGAGCACGATCGGCGGTCGATTTATCTCATCGCCAAGCGGAACCTGCGGCTGCCGTTCATGGAGACCTTCGACGCCCCGGCTCTGCAAACAAGTTGTCCCCGCCGGGAAACCAGCACACATGCGCCGCAGGCTTTGGAACTTTTGAACGGCGATTTCGCGAACGAAATGGCCGGGGCGTTTGCAAAGCGGTTGGTCCGCGAATGCGGCCGGCGGCCGGAACGAATCGTCCAGCGCGCGTTCCGGCTGGCCTTGGGCCGTTCGCCAACGCCGCGGGAACAGAAACTCTCCGTGGAGTTTCTCCGCGATCAATCCGTGAAAGAGTTTGCCCTCGCCGTCTTCAATCTGAATGGGTTTCTTTATGTCCGCTGATTCCCCGTTCTTTTCTTCTACAAACGGGTTGGTTTCCAGCCGCCGGGACGTGCTCCGCGAGGCGTGCTGCGGGTTTGGCGGATTGGCGCTGGCTTCACTGCTTCAAAAAGAGGCCCCGGCCGAATCGGCGAATCCGTTGGCTACGAAAGCCTCGCATCATTCGCCGAAAGCCAAGGCGGTGATTTTTCTGTTCATGGCGGGCGGGCCGAGCCAGATCGAGACTTTCGATCCCAAGCCGCTTCTGAACAAACTCGACGGAAAGCGCCGCCCCGCGGAGTTCGGCGAGGCGAAGTATCAATTCATCAGCCCCGATGCGAAGCTCATGGGCACGAAGCGCCGCTTCAAAAAGTACGGGGAAAGCGGGGTCGAGGTGTCCGATCTGTTCCCGCATCTGGCCGGCTGCGTGGATGACCTGGCGGTGATTCGCTCGTGCGTCGGCGACAAGGTCGTGCACTCGGCGGCGCAGTACGAATTGTTCTCCGGAAGGACGGTGCCGGGCTTTCCCAGCATGGGATCGTGGATGGTGTATGGACTCGGGGCCGAGACCGATTCGCTCCCGTCGTATGTGGTGATGCCCGATCCAAAAGGGGCTTTGGAAGCCGGCCAGCCGATGTATATGCACGGCTTCTTGCCCGCGGTGTATCAGCCGACGATGTTCCGCCCGGGAGACCGGCCCGTCTTAAATCTGGAACTCCCCCAAGGCGTCGAGTCCGCAGAGCGCCGGCGGACGCTCGAACTCATCCGCGATCTCAACCGCGAGCGCTCGAACCGGGCGATCAGGAACTCGAAGCGCGGATCCAGGCGTACGACCTGGCGTTCCGCATGCAGACCGAAGCCCCGGACGTTTTGGACTTGAACCGGGAGACGCGGGAAACGCTCGACCTCTACGGCATCGGCACCGAGCCCACGCACGATTACGGCCGGCGGTGTTTGCTGGCCCGCAGGCTCGTCGAGAAGGGCGTGCGGTTTGTGTGCGCGGTTTCCGGCGGCGGGCCGGGGAACATGCAATGGGACGCCCACAAGGACATCGAAGAAAATCATCTCCGCAAAGCCGCCGAGACCGACAAGCCGGTCGCGGGCCTGCTTCACGATCTGAAACGCCGGGGTCTCTTGGACAGCACGCTGGTTCTGTGGGGCGGAGAGTTTGGCCGTTCTCCCGAAGCCCAAGGGGGAGAGGGCCGCGATCATCACAACCTGGGATTCACGATGTGGATGGCCGGCGGCGGCGTCCAGGGCGGACGCATCGAAGGAGCCACGGACGACATCGGCCTCAAAGCGATCGAGAACCCGCACCACTTCCGCGACATTCACGCGACGATTCTTCACCAGATGGGGCTCGACCAGAACCGCCTGACCTACCCGCATCTAGGCCGCAACGAACGCCTCACATTTTTGGAAGGCGACGTCATTCGAGAAATCCTCTGACGCCTTGCTACTCTTCGCAAGGATAATGCGCGGCGAGCGCGGCTTCGGCTCCTCCATTGAAATCGCATTTGCCCAGGTACGACTCATCCAGCCAGCGGGCGACCGCGGCAGGGTCGTCCGTCAGGCCGATGCGGCTGAGATCGAGCGAATCGATGTAGCCGCTCTGCAGAGTGGAATTCTTGAGCCAATTTAGCAGCGGCGACCAATACTCGCAGCCAAACAGGATCACGGGAAAGTCGGAGACGCGGCCAGTTTGGATGAGCGTGAGCGACTCGAACAGTTCGTCCAGCGTGCCGAACCCGCCCGGAAAAATGACGAACCCGTGGGCGTATTTGACGAACATCATCTTCCGCACGAAGAAATATTTGCACTCGTAAGCGACGTCCAGAAAGGCGTTCGGCTTTTGCTCGTGGGGCAGATTAATGTTGAGGCCCACCGACAGCCCACCGCCTTCCTGGGCACCCCGGCTCGCGGCTTCCATGATTCCCGGACCGCCGCCGTTGACCACGGCGAAGCCGTTTTGAGCGAGAAGCTTGCACGTCCGGCGGGCGTTTTCATAAATCTCGCTCGACTCGGCGGTCCGCGTGCTGCCGAAGACGGTCACGACTTTCCGCGAGCCTTCGAGGGCGCGGGCCATCGTTTCCATGCTTTGGACAAGATCGCTTTGGATGCGGAACACGCGCAGGAATCTTCCCGCAAGAACGCTGTCTTTTGCGCGGAGCGGTCCAGAAATTCAAATTCGGGCGTTTCCGCCGGCTTTTGCGGTTTGTCCATAAGATGGGCTACCCTTCGGAGACTTGCGGATCGAGAGTCTTCGGCGCGAACCACAAATCGATTCGCGGTTTTTCCAGGCAGATTCACAGACCCCATTGGACGACTCGGAGAACGCAGCGGAGATCGGTTTATCAGTTTTTAATCAATCTGACAAGATTGAACCTCAAACCCCTTATTTTCAAGCGTTTCCTCAATTCCGATGTCAGGTCAAAATGCACCCTTGGAAATCCCTGTCGCGTTCCGGCTGATTGGACCGGTGTTTTGCTTGCCCGCGCGGGGGGATCGTTTTAACATCACGGAATGGATTGTCTTTTATCGATGCGTTGTGAAGCGGAGCTTTGCAAGTGTGCGTTTCCAAGCTGGATTCGCTTGGGATCACCCCATGATCGGAGCCGAATGATGCGATGTCGCCCTCGTGGTTTGATTCTTGTTTGCTGGTTCGTTTTGTTCGGCGGCGGGTTTCTGTTTGCGGGGCCGCCGCTGTTGATCGCCCATCGCGGGGCTTCGCACGAGGCCCCCGAAAACACGCTGGCCGCGTTCCGCCTCGCCTGGGAAGAGGGGGCGGACGGGATTGAAGGCGACTTCTATCTTTCCAAAGATGGCCGGATCGTGTGCATTCACGACAAAGACACGAAGCGGACGGCGGGGAAGAACGTCCGCGTGGCCGATTCCACCTTCGCCGACCTGCGGAAATTGGATGTGGGCTCCTGGAAATCGCCCAAGTACGCCGGCGAGCGGATCCCCACGCTGTCCGAGGTCCTGGCCGCGGTGCCCCAAGGGAAATTGATTTACGTCGAGATCAAATGCGGTCCCGAAATCGTGCCCGCCTTGAAGCCCGTCTTCGCCGCCAGCGGCCTCGCCAACGAGCAGATCCGCGTGATCGCCTTCGATAAAAACGTGATCGCGGCGGTCAAAAAGCAGTTGCCGGGCATCAAGGCGTATTGGCTCACGAGCTACAAACAGGATCCGCCGGCCAAAACCTGGAAACCCACGGCTGAAAGCGTGCGGGAGACGCTCCAAGAGATCGCGGCGGACGGGTTGGGGACGAAAGCCGAGCCGCGGGTCGTCGGTGCCGATTTTGTGAAACAATTGCGGGAGGCCGGGCGGGAATTTCACGCGTGGACCATCGACGACGTCCCGCTGGCCCGCCGATTTCTGGAACTGGGTGTGGATTCCATCACAACCAACCGCCCCGCCTTTCTGCGGAAAAACCTCCAGTTGGCCGTTCCGGATCAGCGCGGTAACGCCGGCTGCGATGTGGTCGATTTCCTTCAACCCCTCGTTCCCAAGCGCGCGTGGAAACGAGGGGTAAAATCTTGACTGGACGAAAACAGGCGCCAACCAAAACCCACGGCGAGGTTGCCTGCGCGGGAATCGATTTAACATCAGGAAGCGTTGATTTGTCGAGGTCCGCCCGGATTTTCGAATTGCGGAAAGGAAAATCACGATGCTCACGATCTTCTCCGACGGCTACACAGGGAACTGGGAAGGCCTCAATCGGCGGGAGCTTCTGCAAATCGGCACCTTGGGCCTGGGCGGGTTGACGCTTTCCGGTTTGATGGCCGCCAAGTCCCAAGCGGCGATGGGACGGGTTGTGAAGGACAAAGCCGTCGTCGTCTTGAACCTGCAAGGCGGACCCACCCACATCGAAACCTTCGATCCCAAAATGACCGCGCCCCGCGAATACCGGGCCATGTTCGGCGAGGCCAAAACAAACCTTCCCGGCCTGACCTTCGGTTATCACTTCGCCAAGCTCGCCCGGCTCGCCGACCGCCTGGCGATCGTGCGGAGCTATCGGCATGGCATCGGCAGCCACGCCACCGCCGCCAAGCACGTCATGGCCGGCGGCAATTCGACCGGAGCGATGATGGGGGCGCTTTTCGCCCGCATCGCCGGCGTCACCAATCCCCGCACCGGCATTCCGATGAACGCCGTCCTCCCGCCCGGTGCCGTGGGTGATGACTATAAAAAACTCGGCGCCCAAATCGAGCGCGTCAGCGACACCGGCACGCTGCCCAAGTCATACGCCCCGTTCGATCCCAGTGCCGGCAGCCAGATCGTGCGGAACATGGAACTCAGCATCCCCCAAACCCGCCTGGACGACCGCCGGAGTCTGTTGACCCGCCTGGACCGCCTCAAACGCTATGCCGAGGCTTCGGAAGGCCTGGGCGGAAGCGACGCCTTCCAGCAGCAGGCGTTCGATGTGATCCTAGGCGGCATCGGGGAAGCGTTCGATCTCTCCAAAGAATCCCCCGAAACCCTCCGCCGATACGACACGAGCCACATCGATATTTCCCCGGCGCTGCTACAGTCCAAAGCCAAGGTCCTGGAGAAGCAATCTCCGGTGACACTGGGCAAGCAGATGCTCTTGGCCCGTCGGCTCGTGGAAGCCGGCTGCGGGTTTGTGACCGTGACGAGTGCCGGCTGGGACATGCACGGCAACGCCTTCGGGATCGACGACGGCATGCCGGTCTTGGGCGCCGCCGTCGATCAGGCCGCGAGCGCCTTTATCGAAGATCTCGCCGAGCGCGGGATGACGAACGATGTGCTGCTCGTGATCACCGGCGAGTTCGGCCGCACGCCCCGCATCAACAAAAAAGCCGGCCGCGACCATTGGGGCAACCTGTGCACGCTGGCCTTCAGCGGCGGGGGCCTGCCGATGGGCCAGGTCATCGGCCAATCCGACCGCACCGCCTCGGTCCCCGCCAGCGAACCGGTCACCAGCGGCCAGGTCCTCGCCACCATCATGGGCACCGTCTTAGACATCGGCCAACTCCGCCTCCACCCCGGCATCCCGACCGACATCAGCCGAGCGTTAACGGGGACCGCGCCGATCCCACAGCTAGCATAAACAGGCGAGCGGGAGGCGTAAGCCTCCTGGTTATTCCGAGTAATGCAGCATCCGCCAATCCGGGCCAGCCGCGCGACAAAACACGCGCATCACGCGCCGATCAAGGTCCTGAGAAGTTTTCGAGCCAAGCGTGGGAGAATTCTAGCAGTCCGGCGGCGGGGTGGCACTGTCAGTCCGGGTTATTGTTAAGAGTCTTTCGGGCGCCACTGGCAACTTGTTGCCAGTGCTTTCCAGCAACATGGAATCGGGGGACGTTTCAAAACTCGATTGGTGCATCCGATTCACACTGGCAGGCAAGCTGCCAGTGGCACCCGGCGATAACAGGAAAACGTCAGCTCGTGACAATCCCCCGGTTCATGGTAGTGTTTCACGGTTTTTCGATGGTCTGCCACTCTGGGGTCCGTTCTTCGGATTGAGGGATTCATGTCGTTCGGAAGATCGTCTTAGAAAACACTGGCAGGCAAGCTGCCAGTGGCACCCGAAAGATCCTCATAAAAAACAACCCAAACCGACAGTGCCACCCCGCCGATTTGAGGAAACGTGGATTCTGAAAATCCGACGACATGATTAACGGAACCAGGGCAAAATGCAATGTCTCCAGCTTCATCAAGCGTCCCGAAGACATGCTCATGCAAAGCCATGAGCATGCCACCCCGCCGCCAATTGGGCATAAGTATGAGTCATGGGACTAAAAAGCCTTGTCAGTCATCACGATTGACAAGGCTTGCCACGTTTACATTAGGATAAACACCCAGTAGACACTTGGTTTTCAGTAGCAATTTGCGTTGACTAGGCAGTTTAGCGAGGAATCCTGCGGCCCCACGGCGGTAAAAATACAAGATGATGGGGAAAAATCGCATGATTTTACCAAATATAGCGGTTTTGATGGCATAAACATTGACTTGAGTACAAATGTTAAGAAAAATCTCAAACAACGAGTTACGAAAAGGACATCTCTCATGGCCAATGATAGCGGAGCGGACCAAACATCACGGCAGTTAGATGAGCTACGCAGAAGGGTGGCTGGTCTTGAAATGATGGAGTTTGCATACGACCAGAGTGTCCATTGCATGGAAACCCAGATGAAGTTGCTGGATTGGTGTTCTGTGGTTTTATCCATATATGTCCTGTTCACACAATCAATTCTGTATTCCATAGAAAACAAGTCCAAAACAATTGACCTGTGGGTAGCAATTATTGCTGGTGCTATTTCCCTCCTGCTTCTCACATTGAGCTTATGGAACTTGGTTGACCGCAGACGAGGCAAACTCGAATACCAATCCAATGTCGCAAAAAAACTACATCGCTTAGTTGCCGACATTCAGCAAGTGCTTTTTGACGGAGATGTGTCCTCCGCAAAATTTGCACGGTTAAAGAATGCGTGGGTAGAACTCGAAGGAGAATGGAAACATGAACTCGCAAGGCTAAAGCAGAAATATAAACGAGAAGGTTATCGTCACGTTGCGAAAAAGTATCCAAACCTCGGACTCAAATGTTCGGCGTGTGACAGACATTGGAAGCCAGAATACGACCGTCAGCGATTTAGTTTCAGGCGAACCTGTTCTAACTGCGGGGTGATATATGACACCTGATAGTATTGGCAAATTAGCGTATGACGTGCTAGACAATCTGACTAAGGATGAAGTCAATAGACTTATGGTGATTCTGGAATACTATAACAATCGTTGCCGTGAGGATTGCCGAGCAGCGTGCCTACTCCAAGGCTGCGAAGGTGGAGGTGAGCCAACAACTCCAAAAGAAATAATTGACAACTTCCGATACAAAAGGAGGCAAGCCAACGCATCACCTTACTATGAAGTAACAACAACTCGATGTGCATGTTGTGGAAAATAAATTTTCAAAGCCGAGTAGGGCCGGCTGTGCCGGCCTTTTGTTTTTGACACAACGATTTTTCTCGCACCAAATGGCCGGCATACCCAGCCGCCAATTGGGCATAAGTATGATTCCCTTCGTCGAAAAGGCCGGCACAGCCGGCCCTACGTCACTCGATTTCAGGTTTGAACATGTGGATTAATCTCACGATGCCACGGATCGCCAAATTGTCGCCGGATAGCTCTCCATCCAAGCGGCAAATCTGCTAACTCTTTAACGGATGGGTCGAGGGCAACAATTCTTTCGAGGGCAACCACCATTGCATGCTCTTCTTTAGGTGAGTCCCATTCGAGAAATTGCCAACATCCATCCTCGATATCGTGCGATACGCGTAAAATCGGGCGACCATCATGAACGATTTGCCGCACTGTAATTACAGCTACGTTCTTCTGATCAGCAAAGGGCCATTCGTTGGACATCGTGCCTCCTATAGTCAACGTTAACTGTTTAATTGTTCGACTTTGCTCGATTTCGGCGGGGTGGCACTGTCAGTTGGTGGTGTCATTTATATAGGACTTTTCGGGTGCCACTGGCAACTTGTTGCCAGTGCGAATCCTTGTTCAACCTCCTCTTGTTTTATCCGTGTTCGTAAAGAACTCGGAAGGGAGACCGTGGATTTGGGAAAGGTCAGGATCGACCTCTTGGCCCTCGGATTCGTACCAGCGGGCACTGGACCATTTCCATTGCCGGGTCTGTTCGACGAGTCCCCGGCGGACCGGGTTGGCGTGGATGTAATCGATGGCGGCCATCACGGCTTCTTCCGAATAGAGGTTGCGGTCATAGCCTCCTCCTTCTTGCCAGTATCGGAAAGACATCTTGCCGGGGCGTTCTCGAATCGTAAGGCGGTTCAGCAACGGACTGTTTTGTTCTTTGAGAAGCCCTTTGATCCGAAACGAAAACGGTTTCTTGATGGCCTTGAGCAAATCGCTGACCTCCGACTCTCCCACGGGATAAACCAAAAGATGCAGATGCTCCGGCATGAATACAAAAGCTACCAAACGGAACGCCGGGTGCCGCTGCTGGCTTGCCCAGCAGTGCCGAACTGCAAGAGTTTTTGATCTTTCCCCGGATGCAATTCGCCGGAAACCTATGCCAACATTTCGGACCGAACTCCTACTCTCAAAGCACGGCTGGGCAAGCCAGCAGTGGCACCCGGCGGAGCGCATCACTCAATCCAACAGGGCCGTCACCAAACCGCTGCGGATTTTGGGTTCGAACCAGGTGGACTTGGGGGGCATGAAGCGGTTTTGTTTGCAGACTTCGACGAACTGCTGCATGGTCACGGGCGGCAGGGTGACGGCGAACTCGTGATCGCCTTGGTCGACTTGGGCTTTGAGCCAGGCGGAGCTTTTGTTGCCGCCGACGAAAGTCAGACTGCTCGTCGCGGGGGTCTTCGATATCTAAGAGATCTTTGAAGATGCGGTTCTGCACGATGTCGGAATCGATCGACTGGGCCGCGTTTTGTGGATCGAAGGTGCCCGCTTTCGGCCGCAATCGATACCAGTTCCCCGGCAGATAGAAACCGATTTCGTGGGTTGCCGCCGGCTGGAACTCCGGCCGGTCGCCCAGGGGTTCCACCTCGAAGGATTGGGCCAAGGCTTCGGGCCAGTTCTCGATGTGTTTTTTCGGTTTGACCAGGCGGTTGTAGGGAGCGAGCCACATGCGGTTGGTGGTGAAGAACACCGCAAGATATTCTGCGTGGCCCAAGAGCGCGGCGGCGGCGCTTCTGTGGTTGCCGTCCGCGACGAAAGCGCAAGGCTCGGCGGCGAACAGGCGGATGAAGCTGTCGATTGCCTCGCGTTCCGTGACGAGCCAGACGCGGTGCTTGTTGCCGAACTCGTCGGTCGCTTCGTAATCGTCGCTGCGGGCGTCGGCGTAGCTTTCGAGGGCGGCGGTGATTTGGCCGGTTTGATCTTCCACGGTGTTGTTGACGGTGCCGATGTAAGAATGCGTCCGCTCGATGAGCATCGCCCGGCCGCGGGCTTTTTCCTCGCGGATGCCTTCGTTGCGGATCACCGAACCCTCGGGCGTGTGCTCGGTGCGGATTTCCTTCGTTTTCGCGGCTCCGCCCAGGCCAATCTGCCGAAGTTCCGGCCGGCGGCGGTCGCGGATCTCATAGACCCAGAGCATGTTTTCGACCACGCGGGTCATGGGGCTATCGATCAGCTGCCGCATGTTCAAGGCGGCTTGGTCCAAGGCTTCGGGCGAGCCGTCTTTGAGGATCTCCTCTTTGTGCATTTGATCGCAATGGGCCATCGTCACGCGCAAAATGCAATCCGGCTTCTCCTGGAGGATGGTCCAGATTTCCTCATCGTTCTGGAACTCATCATAGTTCGGCCCCATAATCCGATGGGCCGCCAAACTATCGATCGGGACGAGGGTGCGCTTGACGGGGGAGATAGTAATCATGATCGATGCTCTCTGTTGGGATGCCTGAATTCTTGGCGGTGTCGCGTCGCGAGTGGGTGCGTCTCGAAATGCTGCGACATCATGGGGCTGACGCCCCACGCTCGCCTTTATTTCGCCGCGGTTGTCGTTGGGTTGTGGATGACGAGGGTGCCG
This sequence comes from uncultured Planctomycetaceae bacterium, assembly GCA_963815195.1. Classification (GTDB taxonomy): domain Bacteria; phylum Planctomycetota; class Planctomycetia; order Planctomycetales; family Planctomycetaceae; genus CAWAVN01. The sequence continues at coordinate 935,195 of CAWFGE010000013.1, read as the reverse complement.
TGCATGCCGGGGCGGAGTTGCATGCCTTTGTTCTCCACCTCGGCCCAGACTTCGACCTGTTCGCCGTTGACTTCGTTGACTTCGGGGCTGACGAACACCAGCTTGCCGGGGAATTTTAAGTTGGCGCGGGGGCGATTGGGGAATTCGATGACGAGCGTCGCGGGCCGGCCTTCGAAGTCGCCGACGAGTTGATTGAGGTTCACAAAGCCTTTGACCCGCAGGCGGTCGATGCGGACGATGCGGAACACCTGGTTGCCGGGTTCGACCCATTCGCCGCCCTGCTTCGAGACTTCCACGACTTTGCCCGCGATGGGCGAGCGGATTTGCCGGCGTTCGACGGCCCGTGTGGCGAGGGCGTATTCGTTGACTTTGAGCTGATGGTTGAGTCCCTGCTCGTCGAGATCCCGCTGGGCCTGCTCGATTTCGAGATTCGCCTTTTGCACCGACAGGCGAAGGCGGTCGAGCTCGGTTTGAGAGACGGCCGACTTCACCCGCTCGACCGCTTCTTCCGACCGCTTGAGTTCCGCCCCGAGCACTTCGGACGACTTGCGGGCGTAGCGGATGCTGACGTCGTTCTTCGCCTTGAGAGCCGCGATCTCCATTTCCAACTGGGCCTTGCGGCGCTGGAGTTGGGCCTCGGCATCGCTGATCCGGCCCAGAAGATCGCCTTTCTCGACGAGGTCGCCTTCCTTGACGAGCGTGGTGTCGATGACGCCTGCATCTTCGGCGGGCACGACGACCTGCTGAATCAGCGTGACTTGGGCGTCCTTGACTTCGATTCCCGCCGGCAGCGGGTTCGGCTCGTAGTCTGGGTTTTGGTCATCCGCGAACGCCCAGGCACCCCAAGACGCGGCCGCGGACGCCAGACAGCCGGCGAAAACGAACAACAGACGATTTCGATGGGATCGGGTGGTCATGTCGGTCAAGCTCCTGACCTTGCGGGAAAGGGTGGATTTCGTGTTGACTTCAGAATCGTAGGAGGCGGTGCCCTGGAGTCAACAATATCGAAATCGAATCCGCTTGCCGAGAGGCCGCAGCCGAATCGGCCGGGTTTAACGATTTTACGCAAACGCCCGCCGATGGCGCGGATTAGAAGAGGATATACGTCTCCACCGCGTCGTAGAGGTCGTGGAACCAGACGTAGCCCACGGGTTTTCGGCCGCAGTGGATTTTGGGGATCACGGTCGCGCCGGGCCTCAAATCCGGGATGTCGCCCTTGTTGATGGCGACGGTCACCAGCACGCTCGCCCCGTGCTCCTTGTCGGTTTCCGTGCGCATGCTGATGCGGGAGATTTTGCCCGCGTAGGTCGTCTCGGGATCGGTCGCGAGCAGAAATTCCACCGGCAAATCCTCGCCCGTTCGCCGGCGGGCCTCGAACACGTGGCCGATCTGATCGTCCGGCACGCGAATTTCCACGACCCACGGGCCTTGGAGGTCGGCCACCGTCAGCAGCACCTGTCCGCGGGCGACCGGGCGTTTGTCCAGAAGCGGGCTGACATCCCACGTTAGCACCTGCCCGGCGATGGGGCTTTTGATTTTCAGTTCCGCTTGCTTCTGATCGAGGATTTTGAGTTGCTCGTCGAGGCTCTTTAGGAGCTCTTCGATTTCGCTTTCCTCGGCGGTGAGTTGGGCGATTCGCAGGCGGTTTTCCTGAAGGGAAATGTCGGAGGGTTTGCTGAATTTGGAAGCCCGCGCCGAGGCGAGACGGGCCGTCGCGGTTTGTTTTTCGCCCAGGACGCGGCTGATTTCGTATTGGAGTTCCGTCTGCCGCATCTCGGCAAGGAGTTGACCTTTCTCGACGTTTTGGCCGTGCTCGACCCGGACTTTTTCGACCACGCCGTCGGCCCAGGCGAACACATCCCGGCGGATTTCCGGCTGAAGCTCGCCTTCGCCGGAGACCGTAAAGTCTGCCGGCACAAAGATTAGCGCCGCGACGACCGCCGCGATCAGGCCCAAAACCAGCAGCGTTTTCGGCAGGTTTTTGAGGCGGATGTACCAAGCCGCCCCTTGGAGGGCTTTAAGCAGTTTGAAGAACGGCAAACTCTGATAGGCCAAGGAGTTGCGAAGCGCTGCCGCCCCGTGGCCGCACACGGCTAGGGCGCGATGGCGGGTGGTTTCGGGATCCGGGTCGGCATCGAACCTTTCCGCCACCAACGCCCCGAACGTGCGGACGCGCCGAACGGCTCCTCCTCGTCGATGGGATCGTGGAGCGGCACGACCGCGAGCATCCGCGCGTGGGATTCATCGACGTAACGTTCTAGCGGCGCTTCGAGTTGCGGCGGGAGGTTCGCGGGATCGTCGGCATACCACAAGGGTTCGTTCGTCCGCACGACCGCTTTGCAGAGTTGCTCCAGAAACCGCACCGCATTGGCCCGGCGATCGATGGTGTCCTGCCCGCTGACGGCCTTCAGTCGGCAATGCCGGCCTTTGACCAGAAGCACGCTCACGCGGTCGCAGCCGATCAAACCCCGCCCGTCGTTGGCCAACACGAACGCGGTGCGGTCCAGGTCCAAGCTGGCGTGGACCCGTTCCGCGAAGGCTTCATATTGGCCCCACAGCGCGGCCCGATCGCGGAGATCCCGCAGCTCCTGCCGGCGGGTGAAATCCGCGGCGATTTCGCTCAAGGTTTCCAGAAACCGCAAAAACCCCTGCTGGGCCGCGTGCGTGGTGTGCGGTCGCTGAAAAATCTCCAAGAGCCCGACGACCTTGTTCTCGGCCCGAATGGGGGAGAACAGAATCAGATATTCGGTGGGGTTCTCCGGCCGCCCGTTGCGGGGGCCGGCGTCGGACGCGGAAATCGGCGGGACCGCAACGGCCCCGGCTTCGCCCAAGGCCTTTTGCAAGAGGCGGGTGTGAGACTCCATCGCATCGTCGCTGGCTCCCACTTCGGTCGCGGCCAGGTTCACCTGGTGGGCCAATTCGATCTGGCCTTGCGGGTGGATCGTCCACACGGCTCCCGCGACCGCCGCGAGCGCGGGCACCGCCTGGATCAGGAGTTCGGCGAAAAACTCCGCGGGGGCAATCGGTTCCCCGGCCCGCTGCGCGAGATGATCGAGCAGGTCTTCGATCTCCGTCCATGAGACCTCCGCACCGACGCGGGCGGAGGCAGTGGGATTCTTGCCGCATAATGCGCTCAGTATAGCCCCCTTCGCCGGAATTCCCAATAACCGTTTGCCCGGATGGAGGAAATCTTGGGGCGGGGGGCTTCTTTCTCGCCGGTCTTGTACCACTCGAAAAAAGGCAACAAACCTTTCCATCAACTTTCGTTCATGAATCACGCCAACGCGGTGAAATCGGGTCGGACCTTCTTGAGGGAGCCGGTTGAAAACGTCTAATATGGCAGCCAGACGGAAGGGGCCATCGAAGTCGGCGACACGGCAACGCCATCAATGCGCCATTTGTCCAGACCGTGCCCCTGGCCCGGCTGGCGAAAGCTGGAAGGAGATACGCCTTGGCCATCCGCAATTTGGAAAAGATCTTTCGGCCGCACGCGATCGCCGTGATCGGGGCCAGCGAGAAACCTGCGAGCGTCGGCACGACGGTGTTTCAGAACCTGATCGACGCCGGCTTTGAGGGCGGCGCTGTTTCCGATTCATCCGAAGTACGAGACGGTGCTCGGCAAGCCGGCGTTCGCCGATGTGAGCCAACTTCCCAAGCCCGTCGATCTCGCCGTGATCTGCACGCCCGCCGCGACCGTTCCGGAGATAATCCGCGAATGCGGGCAGGCGGGGATTTTGGGGCTGGTCATCATCTCGGCGGGTTTTTCGGAAGCGGGCGACGCTGGCAAAGAGTTGGAATCGCAAATCCGCGAAGCCCAGCGGGAATTCGACGGGATGCGAATCCTGGGGCCTAACTGCCTGGGCCTGATGGCTCCGCACGCCAAGTTGAACGCCAGCTTCGCCGCCGGAACGCCGAGGCCCGGCGGGATTGCATTTATTTCCCAATCCGGCGCGCTGTGCACGTCGGTCTTGGATTGGGCGGCTGGGGAAAATGTGGGGTTTTCGTATTTCGTTTCCATCGGCAATATGCTCGACATTTCGGTCGGCGACCTGATCGATTTTTTCGCGGCGGATCACAGGACGGACGCCATCATTCTTTATGTGGAATCGATTCACGGGGCCCGGCAGTTTATGTCCGCGGCGCGGGCCTTTGCCCGCGAGAAGCCGATCGTCGCCTACAAGGCGGGCCGCTTCGAGCAATCCGCCAAGGCCGCGGCTTCGCATACCGGGGCGATGGCCGGCGTGGACGATGTTTATCAAGCCGCGTTCAACCGCGCGGGTGTGGTTCGCGTGTTCGAACTCGACGACATGTTTGATTGTGCCGAATTGCTGGCGAGGCATCCGCTGCCCAAGGGGGCGAGGCTCGCGATCATCACCAACGCCGGCGGACCGGGGGTCATGGCCACCGATGCTTTGATCGAACGGCAGGGCGTTCTCGCGGAGTTGTCCGAGAAGACGAGGCAAGAACTCGACAACCTGCTCCCGGCCGCGTGGTCGCATGGGAATCCGATCGACATCCTCGGCGATGCCCCGCCCGAGCGGTTCGGCGAGACGCTGCGAATTGTTCTGGCCGATGAGGGCGTCGACGCGGCGATCGTGATTCTCTCGCCTCAGGCGATGACCGAACCGACCCAAGCGGCGGAAGCCGTGGTGCAATCGGCCAAGCCGTCCCGCAAGACGGTGCTGACGGCCTGGATGGGGGCAAGCCGCGTGGCCGAGGGCATCGAGACGCTCAACGCGGCGGGCATTCCGACCTATTCCTCGCCCGAACAGGCGGTGCGGGCCTTTATGTATCTGGTGTCTTACACCCGGAATCGGCAAGTGCTTTACGAAACCCCGCGGGACGTGCCGCTCGAGTTCCCCTTGGACCGGGGCAAGTTGCGGGCCGTGTTCGATACGGTCTTAAGCGAAGGGCACGACATCTTGAGCGAAGGCCTCTCCAAAGCCCTCTTGGAAGCCTACGAGATTCCCGTCACCAAGCCCTACGCCGCCCATTCGCCGGAAGACGCCGTCCGGCTCGCCCGGCGGATCGGTTATCCCGTGGCGATGAAGATTCTGTCGCCTGACATCACGCACAAAACCGACGCGGGGGGCGTGGCGCTCGAATCTTCCCAATGACGAAGAAGTCACCGCCGCCTACGACCGCATGGTCCGCTCGGCGAAAGCGCACAACGGCGAGGCGCGAATCGAAGGCGTGACGATTCAGCGGATGATCTCCGTTCCGCGGGGCTGCGAAATGATCGTGGGCGCCAAACGCGATCCGGTGTTTGGAATGGTCCTCATGGCGGGAGCCGGCGGGATTCAGGCCGAGCTGTTCCGAGACCGGGCCTTAGAACTTCCCCCGCTTACGGAGCGGCTCGCGCGGCGGATGCTCGAATCGCTGCGCTCGTGGCCTTTGCTCAAAAACTTTCGCGGCCGGCCGGCGATGAACATCGACCGCCTCGTCGAAGTGCTCATGCGGTTGTCGTATCTCGTGGCGGACTATCCGGAGATCAAGGAACTCGACGTCAACCCGCTGTTGGTCACGCCCGAGGAAGTCGTGGCCCTCGATGCCCGGATCGTGCTCGATCACGAGGTTCTGCTTCAGCCCGTCGAGCCGTATTCTCATCTGGCGATTCGACCCTACCCGGAGGAGTTTATCCGGAAGGCGAAGCTCAAAGACGGCCGGGCTGTGCTGTTGCGGCCGATCAAACCCGAAGACGAGCCGATGTGGCACGCACTGCTGGCCGCGTGCTCTCGCGAGTCTTTGTGGTTTCGCTTCCGCTACATCTTCAAAGAAACCACGCACGAGATGGCCGCGCGGTTTTGCTTTATCGATTACGACCGCGAGATTGCCATCGTGGCGGAAATCGAGGAGGAAAGCGAGCGGAAGCTGCTCGGCGTCGGCCGGCTCGTCGCCGATGCCGACCGCCAGGACGCGGAATACGCCGTGCTCATCGCGGACGCCTGGCAGGATTTGGGCCTGGGTTCGCTGCTCACCGACTATTGCATGGAAATCGCGCAAAAATGGGGCGTTCACCGCGTGTGGGCGGAAACCACCACGCACAACCGCCGGATGATCTCGATCTTCAAACGCCACAATTTCACGTTCGCCGAACCCGACGGCGACGAGATCCTGGTCAACAAAGAAGAGATGACATGACCGCGGAGAGCCGAGGACGGAGTGCGGGGCACGAGAAAAGTTGCGGACTTCAGTTTCGGTTGGAACTCAACACGATGATGAGAACTCTTAAAGACCTTCCGGTTAAAGCGCCGAAGACTGCCTTACCCACGAGGAGGATAGGGCTCTGCTGGGAAGCAACCCGAGCGCCCGGCGTGGGGTCCGAAGCAGGAGGGGAGCGCGCCACAGGGTTCGCTTCCCTTCTTGTCTTCCCCAACCTGCTTTGGACCCCAGGCGAAAAATCCTGGGGGTTTGGGGGCAAAGCCCCCAACAGTCTTACGACTTGACGGCTGTAAACTTCTGGGTTTCCAGGTCCACTTCGCCCAACCGCAGCCGGCAAAACCACAAGCCGTAACGCTTCGCCGCTTCGTACTTCAAGCCCACGTCCCAGCCGGCCAAGGCTTCCGAAACGGGGATGCGGATGTTGTGAACCTTGATCGCCCCGCTGGGGCCCACATGGCGGCGCAGAATACTCCGCCGGGTACTCCAACACCAACTCGTCCGCCTCGAAGCGGCGCGGCGAGGGAACGTACAAATCGGCGGGAACCTGCATCCCCAGAGCCTCGTGCGGACGCTCGGTGTTGTAGGTGGCGCGCCATACGTCCAAGGCCGCCTGTTGGGAGGGGAGCGTGGCCTCGGCGTCGCATTCCAACTCCCAAGCAATGTCCCGATGCATTCGCTCGTGCGCGATTCTGATCCGGCCGCGCGGGCGGAATCCGATCCAGGTCCACGCCCAATGCCAGCCACCAGGCCGACAGACGGCTCAGACCCAATGGAGCCCGCGTGCAAGCAAACGGCGAGCCGTTGTCGCTGCGAATGACTTCCGGCAAGCCCTGCTGGAGGAACAATCGCTCGAACGCGCTCTGAACGGTCTGAGTGCGGCTGTTCTCCAAAGCCTGCGCACAAAGAATGAAGCGGCTGTAAGCGTCGCGCACCGTCAAGGGCTCGAAGCGCATCCGATCCCCGGTGCGCCACCAGCCTTTGAAATCGACCGTCCAGACGTGATTGGGCCGCTCGGCTTCGAGACGGTTTTGAATCAGCATCGCGATCGGTTGGGACGCAGGGTATCATAAAGCCCCTCAATCCGTTGGTCCATTTTTCACCGCGCCTCTTTGATCTCGCACAACCGCAGGGGAGTTGTTATGGGTATGTTTCGCTGGATCGGCCTGAGAAACGCTTCGCGTGGCTATTATCTTCTCCCATTGGGAATCGCCTTGGTGATGTTCGGGGCGGCGAAGGCTTGGGCCGCGGATGCGAAGGGGTTGTCCCATCCGCCCCAGCGGCCTTTGCCTCGAGCGGCGAAAAGCGAAGCGATTTCCGTGCCCGCGTATTTCGTCGATCCGACGATGGGCGACGATGCCAACGACGGCTCCCGCGAAAAGCCCTGGAAAACCCTGCAACATAGCGTTCGCCAGCTCAAGCCCGGCGAGACGCTTTACCTTCGCGGCGGAACCTATTACGAAAAAGTCTATTTGACCCGCTCCGGCACGGAAGACTCGCCGATCATCATCTCCGCCTATCCGGGAGAGCAGCCGGTACTAGACGGCGGGCTGCGGGAGTTTTTCGAATCGCCCGCCGAGAGCTGGCAGCCCGCAAAAGACGGGGCCCCGGGCGAATATGTTTCCACAAAAACGTATCCCGGCGCCGCGGACCGGCGCACGCCGCACCAGTTTCTGCCCGGCTCGTGGGAGCCGTTGTGGGGCATCGAAGATCAGCGGCCGATCGCGCTCGGGCACTTCGCCGACTCCATGGTTCCCTTGCATGGCTACCGCACGATCGAGGATCTCCGCTCCGCCAACGAGTTTTCGCCGCAGAGCAAACAGGAAGGCGCGGTTTATTGCGGGCCGGGGTTGTGGTTCAACCGCGAAACGAACCGCATTCACATCCGCCTGGCCCATCACACGTTGCCGGGGTTGGGCGAACGGGCTTATCGCGGCGAGACCGATCCGCGGAAGCTGCCGTTGATTGTGGCCGTTGGATTCGGCGACGATGTGCTGCGGATCAACGGCATCGGGCACGTCCGCATCCAGGGACTGGTGTTTCGCGGGGCGACGGGTAGTCCGATGATCGAAATCTACGGCTCCGAGAATATCGATCTCGACCGCCTCACGGTGTTTGGCGGATTCCCGGGCCTTCTGGTCAACGCCTCGCAGCATCTCCGCGTGACGAACTCGGCCTTTCGCGGACTCGCAGCGCCCTGGTCGGGGCGGGCCCACATGAAATACCGCGGCACGCCGACGTATCAGATCGTGCTTCAAAACGGGCAGCCGGTGAACGAGGACATCGAGTTCGACCACAGCGAGTTCACCGACGACCACGATTTCGCGTTCTTCCGCTACGTTAAGAATTTAAGGTTCCATCATAATTTCGTGGACAATTTCAACGACGACGGCCTGGAGTGCGGGGCGAAGCTCCGCTGGCATTCGATCTATGTTCATCATAACCGCATCGGGGCGTGCCTGGGCGTGTTCCAGCAGCACGAAATCGCCCCGGACGAATCGCCGGCCGGGCACGATCCCGACACGGGCGTCACCGTCTATCGCAACATATTCGACCAGCGGGCGGGCGTGTATTACGGCTTGCCGAGAGAGGCGGATCCCAGCGGGGCGTTTCTGCATCACGAGGGGCATCTCATCAGCGATCACGGCGGCCCGATTTTTCCGGTGATGCGGGTGTATCACAACACGTTCCTCCGCCGGGAGCCGGTGTTCCGCAATTACTTCTTGTTCGGCCTGGGAGCCGTGGGCCTCCGCCAGACGGAGCGGGACGCGTTCAACAACCTGTTCGCCCAAGCCGAGGGCGTTCCCGGCGCGGTGATCCTCGGCAAACAGGCGTTTCCGCTCCGCGAGGGCGGCAATCTGCTGTGGGGACTGAAAGAAGGACCGGCGGGCAAAGCGGACCCGTTCGCCCGGCTCCGCAAGTCGCCGTTGTTCAACGACAGCCGGCGGTTCTATGAGCCCGGCTGGACCATGACCGACCTCGTCGCCGACCCGAAATTCGTCCGATTGACGGACGACCCAAACCAGCCCGCGGATCTGCGGCTGTCCGCAGGTAGCTCGGCGATCGATGCGGGGCTCGTCCTCCCGGAACAATGGCCCGACCCGCTCCGCAAGGCGGACCAAGGCAAACCGGACATCGGAGCGATTCCCGCAGGCGCCGAGCCCTGGGGCGTCGGCATTGACGGGCGAATCCCCGTCTTCGGCGGCCGCTAAGGATCTTCGATCAAGTCGCCAACGTTGAGCCCCATAACGCGGCCGGGAGTGATGCCTCGGCGCGGATCGTTTGCGGCGTTCGATGCACTTTCGCCGACCGGGAGGCGGCTGGAGACAGTTTCACTTTTTTCACTGCCAGATGGCAAGGCGTGCCCCGATGACTGACGACCGCGATCCTCTTTCCCCCGAGAACAACATGGGCCGGCCGCCGGATGCGGAGCGGTTGCTGCCCGCGTTTGGCCGGTTTTGCGAAATCATTGCGAAGCTTCGCTCTCCCGAAGGCTGCCCCTGGGACCGCGAGCAAACTTTGGAGACCATCAAACCTTACACGCTCGAAGAAACTTACGAGCTTCTGGAAGCGATCGACGCCGGCGACGATAAGGCCATCGTCGAAGAACTCGGGGATCTGCTGCTGCAAATCGTGCTGGACGCGCAAATCGCGGCGGACGAGGGCCGGTTCGATTTGATCGATGTGATCGGCGTCATTTCCGAAAAAATGATTCGCCGGCACCCGCACGTGTTTGCGGAAACGCCGGTCCAATCCAAGGAGGATGTCTCGCGAAACTGGGACCGCATCAAGCAGGAGGAGAAATCCCGCGAATCCATTTTGGAGGGCGTTCCCCGGGCGCTGCCGCAGTTGGCCCGTGCGGCCCGGATCACCAAAAAGGCGGCCCGCGCGGGCTACGACTTTCCGCACCGGGCGATGCTGTTCGACAAGCTCCGCGAGGAAATCGAAGAGCTGGCCGAGGAACTCTTCGAGAACGGCGAGATTCCCGAGATGCCCGCCCGGGTGGATGCGGAGGTCACTCCGGACGAGCCGGTCGCCGACGCCGAGCGGCTGGCCCGCGTCGAAAGCGAGATCGGCGATGTGCTGTTCGTGATCGCAAATATCGCCCGCCGCTGGGGCGTGAATCCGGAAGAGGCTCTGCGAAGCAGCAACGAAAAATTCGCCGCGCGGTTTCGGTTCATCGAGCAACAAGTCGCCGCCCGGGGCAAACAACTCGCGGACGTGACGCTCATCGAAATGGAAGAACTCTACCAAAAAGGCAAACGCGCGGAAGGCTCCTGATTGAGCGCGCCATTCGAAGGTCGGCGGAAATTTCAAGACCGCGATCGCCTCAAGCTTCCTCGGAAAACGACGGGGCGTCGCCCTTGTTTGAAGAGGATTTGCGCTTGAGCTACAATTCAACACCTTCCAATCCATGCATCGGCTCGCCTACGGGCGGCTCGCACGATCGGCAGAATCTTCCTACTCTTCCTACAGGAGGCTGAAGAAGTGACGCATCCATCCCCGTCGTTCTGTTGGCTGGTCCTCGCCCTCTGTCTGCCCGGCTGCTCGACAAAACAGGCCGACACCGCGAAAACTGCCTCCGACCTGCGGCTGAAGGCCAACGAGGCAGTCGGCAAGAAAGACTTCGAAGCCGCCATCGATCTCTCCAGCCAGGCCCTCGAACTGGAGCCGAAAAACGTGGACGCGTTGTGGCTGAGGGGCTTGGCGCGGTTGAACACGAAGGATTACCAAAAAGCCGAGGAGGATTTGACCCAGGCGATCAAGCTCGATGCGGACTACGCCCCCGCCTACCGCGAGCGAGGAAGCGTGTATTTAGCCCAGGCGAACTATGACGCGGCAATCTCGGATGCAACCACCTTCTTACGCATGCGCCGGGCGACGAGGATGGCTTGAGAATCCGCTTGCTCGCGAATGAAAAAAGCGGCAACCACGAAGCCGCGAATGCCGACTTGCGAGAGCTTGACAAGATCAAGGCGAAGTCTCAATAGGCCCGGCTCGGCCGATCGATTGGGACCGGGAGGATGCTCTCCCCAAAACAACCGGCCGGCACACTCGCCCCGACTGCTTCGAATTCGTTGAAAGAGGCATCGGCTTTAATTGACGCAGAAGCAGTCACGATGAGTATTTCCAAGACAATGTGCCGGCATGGCGAGAATTGGTGCTCGCAGCAGAACGCCTCGGAAGGTCAACGAATGTTCGACATTCTGACATTCTCGGAAATTCGCGAGATGAACCATCGGCCATAACCCAGTTACACGCATTTGGTTGCGTCGATTTTCTGGGGCGGGTTGAATCGGAATTCCCGATTCCCATAAAATAAATGCCATGCATCAAGCATCTATCTTTATAGTCAAACGAAACCCCCGATTTCGACCCACCCTTGCCGGCCGCTTTTATCGCCCCCAAATACAAAACGCGTTGCGGAATGCAGCGAATGCTGTCGGGATCTCAACCGGTCCTATCGGACACAGATAAGCGCCCATTGACCTTTAACCTTATCGAAAGATCGATCATGCTCAACCGCAGAAAGATGCTCCAAGGAATGGCAGCCGGTGCCGGTGCCGCGCTTGGCGTCTCGCTTTTTCCCGAGCGTCTCTTGGCCTCGCCCACCAGCAACACGACCCCGAAGCGGGTTGTTTTCTTCATGCAGAACCAGGGCTTCGATCCGCAGACGTGTATTCCAGAAGGGATGCACAGCAGCGGCTCGCTGGCGAAAGCCAAACTTCCCGAGCCGATCAGTGCTCTCGAACCTTTCAAGGAACGGCTGCACATCATCAACGGCCTGCATGGCATGCACACAAGCCCGTCGCACAGCGCCTTCTTCGGGGCGCTCGGCGGCTATCGCGGCGGGGACGGCGTGCCTCCGAGTGCATCGACGATCGACTATGAACTGAGCCAAGTCCTGCCGCAGACGCTTCTGCCTCATTTGTGCATCGGCATGGACTCGATTGAGAACATGACGACCAAGCCCACGATTGCGACGCTGTCGGCCAGCGGCGCCGGGCAGCCGATCTTCATGCATTCGAATCCGAATCATCTCTATCAGATGCTCTACGGCGGCATTTCCACAGGCGATATCAGGCGCCAACACGAAGCCCAATCGAACGTGTTGAATCAGATCGAAACACTGGCTGCCGCAAAAGGCCGATCGCTTCCGACCGTGGACCAAAAGCGCTATGGTCAATACGTCGAGGGCTTCAAGGAGGTCAACGGCCTGCGCGATCGCCTCGACACAGTGGCCGATCATTTGCGGAAGTTCGCGCCCAAGGTGGATGAGCGATACACCAAACCGGAATTCGAAACCGACTGGCACGATGTGCTGCTGGATCTCGGCATCTCGGCGATCACGTCGGGGGTTACGAACACGCTGACCATCGGTTCGGGGCGTGGCGAGATCTTCGGTGCCTGGAAGGGACTGGGCGTTGAACAACAGGGCCACAATCTCGGGCACATGAAGCAGCCCGGCAACCCGATCTGGATCAAAATCCGTCAGTACAACAGCCGCATGCTGGTGCGGATTATGGAGGCTCTGGAAAGCGTGCCCGAAGGCAGCGGCACGATGATGGACCACACGCTGATCGTCTACACCAGCAACAACGCGGACAAGCAACACACCAACGGTGCCAATTGGCCGGTCATGCTGCTGGGCAACTTCGACGGGACATTCAAAACCGGTTGTTTCACGCAACTGGACGGCAGGCGGCCCGTCAATGCGCTATACACGACGCTCTTGCGTGCCGCCGGCGTTCGCTGCGACCGATTCAACATGGACGACAAAATGGCCGGCAAGTTCGATGACAGCACCGGCCCCCTCAAGGAACTGCTGGTATGAGCATGGTCCGATTTTTATTGGGAATGATGATCTTGGCGGGCTTGCTGTCCATGGCAAACGCCGAGACTTATACCCCCGGGCAGAAGATCAACAAAGACTTCAAGAGCCTGGCCGGGCCGTTTTTTGCGAAATATTGCGTGGACTGTCATGGCAAGACAGATCCCGAGGGCGATCTCTCGCTGAATGAGCTGGGACCGGTGGATGAAATCAACGCCGCCACCTGGAAGGCGGTCTGGGCTCAAGTCACCTTGAAGGAGATGCCGCCCGAGGACATGCCGCAGCCAGCGGTTGTCGAGCGGTTGCAGTTTTCCGACTGGATTGTCGGTGAACTCTCGCGTGTCATGCGTGACAAGGGCGGCTTCACGGCCCATCTCGATCCGAACAAGGGCAATTTCGTGGATCATCACCTGCTCTTCGGCCCGCTGCCGGATGGCATCAAACTCGTGCCCCCGTCTTCGCCAGCCCGCATTTGGCGGGTGACTCCCCAGGAACACATCACGCGCCTCAACGAATTGATCAATAAGGAACCAGCATTCGATCCGCAAAAGCCGGGGCTGCGCACGCATGGCGATGCGGTTCCCACTAACCACGGCGGGGAACTCAAGCTCTACTTCGGTACGGATCGCATCATCAAATGGCAGGGCGGGACCGTGGCCTATGCCACGGCAGTCAAGAGCGTCCCCGCGGTCCTGTCGTCGGCGCGCGATCATGGGCTGGAGAACTACCCCGACTTCTACACGGTTAACAGCGCGGAAGCGACGCAGATCATGAGCATTGCTCAGGACATCATTCGCTACATGGCCTACGGCCCGCTGAGTATCGCCGACCCGGAACAGATCACCGACGATCCCAATTCCTACAAGATGGAAGGGGATATTCGCGGTCTGCCCACGAGTCTCGTCTACAGCACGAAGGTCATGCGTCCGCTGACGCCGGTCTATGACCTGATGAAAGAAGACGGTGTCACCGATGAGCGTTTACGCGCTGCGGTCGACCACCTCTTTGAAGCCCTGACTTTCCGCCCTCCGAGCAAAACGGAATCGGACGCCTACCTGGCGATCGTCAAACAGTCCATCGAGAAGCTCGGCAAGGAAGACGGCGCCGTTCTCGGCCTGTCCGCCGTCTTTCTCGATCGCGACGCACTCTTCAGACCGGAACTGGCCGAGAACGGCGAGCCGGATCGCTATGGACGCGTCATGCTCCAGGACTGGGAACTGGGCCTGGCGGTCAACCACGCGCTCGGATACATCAAGCCGGACGAAGAGCTGCGAAAGGCAATCGCCCAAGGGCGGATGCGGACTCGGGAGGACGTGAAGCGCGAAGTCGAACGCATGCTCCATGAGGAAAGCATCCGCAAGCCGCGGGTGCTCCAGTTCTTCCGCGATTACTTCGATTACGACCGGGGCGGTTCTATCTGCAAGGACTCAAAAGCCCTGGCGGAAACGGGCGTAAGCACAAGGGGCACATCACACTATCGCGCCATGTTCGATGCCACCGCAAGCACCGATCGTCTGATTGAACTCATCCTGCAGGAAGACAAGGATGTCTTCAAGCAATTGCTGACGACCGACAAGATCGTGGCCACCAAGACGGACACTGTCTATTTCGGTAAAAAACGCACCAGGGAAGAGAGACAGGCGGCTGTGGCTGAGGCAAAGAAGGCTGCGGAAGCGGCGGCGAAGAAAGAAGCCGCCGAACTCGAGGCGGCGGAGAAAGAGATTGCAGAACTCGAGGCCAGGTTGAAGGCGAACCCGGAACAAAGGGCGACGCAGCGGGCGCTCGCAGCAAAAAAAGAAACAGCTAGCAGCAGCAAAGAAGCAGGGGCGGCGAACGAACGAAAACGACAGCGTGGCCGGGGCTGATCTTTCGGGGCCGAGGATCTACGCCCGCGTGAGTCGGCGGAGCTTCGGCAACGGGTCGATGACACCAGAACGTATTCTGGCCACAGCGCCCCAAGGTCAACGGCTGGGCATTCTCACGCATCCGAGCTGGCTCGTTTCCCATTCGGATGCGATGGACAACCACGCCATCCGGCGCGGCCGGTGGATTCGCGAACGGCTGCTGGGCGGCGGCATTCCCGATGTGCCGATCACCGTGGATGCGATGCTGCCCGACGAGCCTGAGAACACGCTGCGCGAACGCATGCGGGTCACCCGAGAAACCTATTGCTGGACGTGTCACAAGAAGATGGATCCCCTGGGGCTGCCGTTCGAAATGTACAACCACGCGGGCCTGTATCGAGAGACAGAACTCGACAAACCCGTCGACGCCACGGGTGAGATCATCGCTTCCGGCGTTCCCGAACTCGACGGCAAGGTCGCGAACGCCATTGAGATGATTCAGAAACTCGCGGAGAGCGAACGCGCCGAGCAGGTCTTCGTCCGCCACGCCTTCCGTTTTTGGATGGGCCGCAATGAAACCCTCAACGACGGGCCCGTTCTCCAGGAAGCGTATCGGGCTTACAAAGACAGCGGCGGCAGCATGAAAGCCCTGCTCGTGTCACTGCTTACCTCGGATGCGTTTCTCTACCGCACGAGGGGTGAGCCAACACTGCGCGAAGCGAAGTAAAAGCAGCCCAAAAGCCTGATCTGACTTCGCAAGAACCGCGTCAGCTTTTCCCAGTGCCGGAGGAGATAGTTGATCGCGGTGCCGAAGGCCGAGTTCGGTTCGACGCGTTTTTCGTCGAACTGCCGGTTCAGCCAATCGTGAAGGTGAAAGAGCACAAATTCTTTAACACCGCGGTTTAGCCGGCTTTGGATTGGGTGCGGGCCTGGTATTGGTTGAGCTTGTTATAGAGCGTTTTGAGCGCGATGCCCAGTTCCTCGGCCGCTTTGGGTTTGTCGCCGTCGTGTTTTTCCAGGACCTGGAAAATCACCTCCATCTCGATTTCGCGGAGCGATCGCGGTTGCGATCCGGTGACCACCGAAAACCCTCCGCCCGGTTTCACGCCGGGGCGGGTGATGCTGCGGGGGAAATCTTCCGGCTGGATCGCTTCGCCCTCGGAGAGAATCACCGCATGCTCGAGGGCGTTCGCCAATTCCCGCACGTTGCCGGTCCATTCGTGGTTCATGAGCACATTGATCGCGGCGGGGCTGAGAATATCCGCGGGGATTTCCCGTTTCTTCAGATAGCGGGCAATCAGGAACTTGGCGAGCTGCGGAATGTCTTCCTTGCGCTCCCTGAGCGGCGGCAGATGAATTTCAAAGGTATTCACGCGGAAGATTAAGTCCTCGCGGAAGTGACCCTCGGCGGCCATGTCCTGGAGGTCGCGGTTCGTCGCGCACACGATGCGGACATCGACATGGAACGCGTCGTTCTCGCCCACGCGGCGGATTTCGCCGGATTCCAAAAACCGTAACAGCTTCACCTGCATGGATTTATCGAGTTCGCCCAATTCGTCGAGGAACAGCGTGCCGCTGTTGGCGACCTCGAACAGGCCTTTGCGGGGGGTGTCGGCTCCGGTGAAGGCCCCTTTGCGGTGGCCGAAGAATTCGCTTTCGACGAGGTTCTCCGGGAGCGCCCCGCAGTTGACGGCGACGAACGGGGCATCGCGGCGGTTGCTCGATTCGTGAATCCGCCGGGCGACCATTTCCTTCCCGGTGCCGGTTTCGCCCAAGATCAGCACCGTGGAATCGGTGGGGGCGATTTTTTCGATCAGATTTTTGACCCGCTGCATCGACGAGCTGTTGCCGATCAAATCCGCCGAACCTTCCACGGCCCGCAGGCGGTTTTCGAGGGCAATCGCTTTGTTGGCGAGGGCCTGCTTGTCGCCCACGCGCTGGAGAACATTGGCGATTTCAAACAGTTTGCAAGGTTTGGGCAGGAAGTCGTAAGCCCCGCGGCGGACGGCTTGGATGGCTTCGTCCATGTTGCCGTGGCCGGTGCTGATGATGAACTCGGTGTCGGGTGAGACTTTTTTCAGATGATCCACCACGTCCCAGCCGCTGAGGCCCGGCATCCTGAGGTCGACAATCGCCGCGTCGAACGTGTGGGTTTCCAGGGCGGCGAGCGCAGCTTCCCCGTTTTCGCAGAGGGTGACATCGTGACCCATGCGGGGCAGTTCGATCCGCATTACCTCGCGAATTGCGGCTTCATCATCCACAAACAGAACCCGCAACTTGTGTTGAGTCGAATTGCTCAAGAATCACACTCCCTGTTCGTCGTTTGGCGTCCGTGCCAACCGATGGCCAAGCTGGATCGGCGATAGATAGAATGGCAATTAGAGACCGCTTGATAGCAGAATTTTCAAAACCCGGCAATCGGAGTCTCGAACATTTTGAACTTGTTCAAATTGAACATTAGTCACCGGCCATTATCCGCTTCGGCTTGTTCGAGGTGTTCGAGAAAATCCTCCGTCAGCCCCGCGGCCTGGCGGGCGGCGCGCTGGAAGACTTCGCCTTTGGCTTTGGCCGGACGCATCGGCCAGTGCAGGTGCTTGCAGTAGGCTTGCCATTCGGTTTCCTCGGGGGATTTCAAGCGGCGGAGCCATTCCCAACCGAAGCGGACGTGCTCGATCTCGTCCTGATGAATGGCGCGCATCACGGCGGCCCCGCGGTCGTCGCCGGCGTTTTGAAAAAGCTCCGCAAACTCCACGGTGTGGTCGAGGTTCCGGCCCTCGAAGGTCAAGGGCAGTCCCGCGAGATAATCCAGGACGCACTCGTAATCGAGGGCTTTTTTCCAGATGTAGCAGTTCACCGGCAGATCGCCGAACTCGATTCCGAGCGCCGACGCCCGCTGCATGTGCATTCGCGTGTGGCGCTGCTCATCGTCGATGATGCGGGCCAAACCCCGGCGAAACTCGGCGTGAGCCTCCGGGAAGGCCGCGAGCACAAACGCCATCACCTCGCAGGCCTGGAGTTCGTGATTCGCCATGATGTGGTGGGCCACCGCGCGCTTGTGCGGGTCGGCAAAGGCCCCGGGCTTGGGCATCGCCGGGGCGTGCCGTCGCGGGGCAAACTGCAAATTCGCCGGCCGCGCGGGAATCTCCGGCCGCCAGGGCTCGCCCGGGTTTTCATCCGTCCATTCCGTTTCCGCCCGGCGGAGCTTTTCGTCCAGGGATTCCGCCAACAGAATCCGTTCGGCAAACGCTCGTATTTCCATCGGCCTTGTTCCGCGGGGGGATCAACCCCGGCCGCCTTCGCAACAGGTTTCACAAATCGTATGGCAGCGGGAGCATTGCAACTTCTGCCGAAACTCCACGAGCGATCCGCCGCACGCCGGGCAAGCCGGCCGGCTCTGGTTTTGCTTCGGGCCGGGATGGGCGGACGAGACAGATGTCTGCGAGCGGGGTTCGGGGGCGTTCGACATAAGCGGAGGATTTAAGGGATGGGAAGGGGTCGGACGTTCCCGTTGATCGGACGAGAGCATAACACAACAATTTATTTGGCTTTCCTTATCATAGCTTACCAAGGCGACGCGAAGATTGACCACGGCGATACGGAGATCGGCCCATGAATTCCCCAAATTGCTCGACTGACTCTTGACTTGCCCTCTGGGAAGACTAATATCAGGTAGATGAAATCAAAAGGTGTCTCGCGACGGGGACGCCGGAGCAAGCTATGGCCGCCTCTTTCGCATGAGATTTGCGAGAGAGGTTTTTTTGTTGGTAAAGCCAGTCTTTGTGAAAAGGACCTTCCCATGAAACGAACATTGTCCCTCGCCGGTGCCTGCGTGGTTCTTGCCCTTTCCGCGGTTTTTCTTCTTCGGAGCGAAGCGGCCGGGAAGGTCGCGAAACCGGCCGACAAGCCCATCGACCAGTTCATGCGGCAAAAGCTGACGGATTCGGAGAAGGTGCTGGAAGGCCTCGTCACCGAGGATTTCGCGCAAATCCAAAAGGCCGCCGCGGAGATGCACACGCTCAGCCAGGCGGAGCAATGGCAGGTGTTTAACACGCCGACTTACGATTTATACAGCCGGGAATTTGAAAAGGGCTGCGACCAACTGGAAACGGCCGCCAAGGAAAAGAACATCGACAGGGCTTCGCTGGCTTGGATTCGCGTGACGATGACCTGCCTGAGTTGCCACAAGCACGTCCGCAATGCCAAGGTCGCGGAGATTCCCGCGGATGCCGATTTTCAGACGGCCTTGAACACCGCCAGGTAGACGCCCGCGATCTGTTTCCATGACTCTCACCCATCTTCCATTGGAGATCTCGATGATTCGCTCAACTTGCATCGGTTTGGTGTCGGCGTTTGTTTTGGCCGCGTTCGGCGGCTACCTTTTGACCGACAGCCGGGCGGAAAATCCCCAACAGGCCAAGCCCAAGGCCGCTCAAAAATCGACGGCCCAGAAAGCCAAGGAGAAAGAGCCCGCGTTGGCGAAGTTTATGCAGGCCAAGCTGAAAGCCTCCAGCCAGATTCTGGAAGGCCTGTGCACGGAGGATTTCGACACGATCCACAAGGGGGCCGAGACGCTGAAATCCATGAGCGAAGCCGAGCGCTGGCGGGTGTCGAACGATGCCATCTACCGGCAGCACAGCGCGGAGTTTCGCGATGCGGTGGACAGCATCCTCAAGGCCTCGAAAGAAAAGAAGAACCTCGACTCGGCTGCCTTGGCTTGGACGAAGGCCACGCTGAGCTGCATCGAATGCCACCGCTGGGTTCGCAACGAGTTGCTCGCGGAAGGCGACAAGTAGCCGGGCCGCGGTCCGCAAGGAGATATGATGCGCACGATGATTCTGCCGCGCCTGGTTTCGCTGGATGAGGACGATTCGCCTTTGGAATTGGCCGACGTGCCCCGGCCCGAACCGGGGGCGGGCGAGTTGCTGATTCGGGTCTCGGCGTGCGGGGTGTGTCATACGGAACTCGACGAGATCGAAGGCCGCACCGCGCCGCCCAAGCTGCCGGTGATTTTGGGACACGAAATCGTCGGCCGGGTGGAGGCGTTGGGAGCGGGCGTTAAACGCCGCAAGCTCGGCGAACGCGTGGGCGTGGGTTGGATTCATTCTTCCACCGGCCAGGCGGATGAAAACCTCAGCCCGCAATTCCGAGCGACCGGCCGGGATGCGAACGGCGGGTATGCGGAGTTTCTCACCGTGCCGGAAGACTACGCCTATCCGATTCCCGAAGTGTTTTCGGACGCGTCGGCGGCCCCGCTGTTGTGCGCGGGGGCGGTCGGGTATCGGGCACTCAAATTGACGAACCTCCGTGACGGGGACCCTCTGGGGTTGACGGGCTTCGGCGGCTCGGCCCATCTTGTGCTACAGACGGTGAAGCATCAATATCCCCGGACCGAAATCTACGTCTTCGCGCGATCCCGCGGCGAGAGAGTTCGCCAAATCCTTGGGAGCGGTCTGGGCGGGGGACACGGCGGACCAGGCCCCCGAGTCGCTACATGCGATCATCGACACCACGCCCGCTTGGAAACCCGTCGTGGAAGCCCTGCGAAATCTCCGGCCCGGAGGCCGATTGGTAATCAACGCCATCCGCAAGGAAGACCGAGATCAGAACGAGCTTTTGAAGCTCAGCTATCACGAGCACCTCTGGATGGAGCGGGAAATCAAGACCGTGGCGAACGTCACACACTTCGACATCGCGGAGTTTCTGCCGCTCGCCGGGGAAATCCCGCTTGAGCCGGAAGTGCAAACCTATCCCTTGGAAGAAGCGAACCGCGCGCTCCTCGAACTTAAACACGGCCCCGTCAAGGGAGCCAAAGTGCTCGTGATGCATTGACGAATAGAAGAAACGCCAAGACGCCGCTTAACAAGAGAAAAAGAGCCGCGCACGAAGTAAGCGGATCGACGGCGCGAACCCCAACCGCTTACTTTGTGCGCGGCTCTCTATGGAAATGATTGTTTAATGATCGCAAACGAAACCACCAGCCGGGGCCGGATTCGGTCGGTGCGGGGGAGCGTGGTCGATGCGGAGTTTTCCGAACGATTGCCGCCGTTGACTTCGGTCGTCTGGACCGAAACGGAAGGGCCCGTGCTGATGGAAGTCGCCGCCCAGTTGAACGACCACACCGTTCGCTGTGTGGCGCTTCAATCCACGCGGGGCCTTGCGCGCGGCATCCTTGTGCAAAGCGGCCATCAACCGTTGACGGTGCCCGTGGGCGAGGAACTCACCGGGCGGATGCTCAACGTGTTCGGCGAGCCGATCGATTACGGCGAACCCATCGGCCAGGACAATCCCAGCCGCCGCTGGTCGGTGCATCGCCGGCCGCCGGTGCTGGCGGACCGCGTGACGAAATCGGAAGTCTTTCCAACCGGCATCAAAGCCATCGATCTCTTGGCGCCGCTCGAGCGCGGCGGAAAGGCGGGACTCTTCGGCGGGGCGGGCGTCGGCAAGACCGTGCTGATTACCGAACTCATCAACAATGTGGTCGGAGAGCATCAGGGGGTGAGCCTGTTTTGCGGCATCGGCGAACGCTGCCGGGAAGCCGAGGAACTCTACCGCGAAATGAAAACCGCGGGCGTCTTAGACCAGACGGTGATGGTCTTCGGCCAGATGAACGAGCCGCCCGGCGCCCGGTTCCGGGTGGGGCACACCGCGCTCACGATGGCCGAGTACTTCCGCGATGTCCTCAAGAAAGATGTGCTGCTGTTGATCGACAATGTGTTCCGCTTCATTCAGGCGGGGATGGAGGTCTCGGGACTGATGGGCCGGCTGCCTTCGCGGGTGGGTTATCAACCGACGTTGGCGACCGAACTCGCGGAACTCGAAGAGCGGATCTGCTCCACCACGCGGGGAGCGATCACTTCGGTCCAGGCGGTTTACGTGCCGGCGGATGATTTCACCGACCCCTCCGCCGTGCATACGTTTTCGCACCTCTCGGCTTCGATCGTGCTGTCCCGCAAGCGGGCAGGCGAAGGGCTGTATCCCGCCGTCGATCCGTTGCCGTCGGGATCGAAAATGCTCGTGCCGCAGGTCGTGGGGGAACGGCATTTCCGCCTCGCGCGGGAAACCCGCCGCACGCTAGCCCAATACGAAGAACTCAAAGACATCATCGCGATGCTCGGGCTCGAGGAGCTTTCCCGCGAAGACCGGCGGATCGTCAACCGGGCCCGGCGGCTCGAACGATTCCTCACGCAGCCGTTTTTCACCACGGGCCAGTTCACGGGCTACGAAGGCCGGACGGTTCTGCTCGCGAAGACGCTGGAAGGCGTCGAGCGAATTTTGCATGATGAGTTCCACAATGTCCCGGAACGGCTGTTGTATATGATCGGTTCCATCGACGAAGCCCAGGAAAAAATCGCCGCCGCGAAACCATGATCGACCACATGCAATTCAAGGTGCTCTTGCCAACGGAAATCGTCGTGGACGAACCGGTGCGAAAGATCGTCGCCGAGGCCGCGAACGGTTCGTTTTGCTTAAAGCCCCGGCACGCGGATTTTCTGACCGCGCTCGTGCCGGGCCTCGTGAGCTTCACCACGCCGGACGATGAAGAGCATTTTCTCGCGGTGGACGAAGGCATTCTCGTGAAGCATGGGGAGGAGGTTTTGTTGTCGTCCCGGCATGCGGTGCGCGGGCGGCGGCTGGAAGAACTCGAAGCCTTGGTGCGGGAGCGATTTGAAATGCTGGACGACCGCGAGCGGACCGCGCGGTCGGCGGTGGCCAAGTTGGAATCCGATTTCGTCCGCCGGTTTTTGCTGTTGGAGGAACGCCGTGTCTGATGCCGACCGCGATCCCGGCCGCAGCGATCCCACCGGCGAGGAACTCCGCCGCGAAGTCGAAGCCCGGGCTGCGCAAATTGCAAGCCCGCCGCGAGACGCAGCATTCGATCTGGTTCGGGCTGGGGATGTTCGGGATGATTGGCTGGTCGGTCTCCGTGCCCACGTTGATCGGCGTCGGCGTCGGCTGGTGGATCGATCGGCATTATCCCAGCCGATATTCCAGCACGCTGATGGGCCTCGTGATCGGGTTGGCCGTGGGATGTCTGCTCGCATGGCAGTGGATCCAACGCGAAAGCCAAGGCGACGAAACGCAATCCGGGAGGAAATCTTGACATGGAAATCTCGTGGCCGCCCATCCTGTTTTGCACCCTCGCCGGCGTGCTGCTGGGGATATTTTATTTCGTCAGCCTGTGGTGGGTGGTCCGCCGCTTGCCGGGGATGTCGCGGCCGGGCGTTTGGTTTCCTGTGAGCGCGCTCCTGCGAATGGCCGTCGTGTTGGGGGCGATGTTCCTGTTGATCGACCACCGTTGGGAACGCCTGGCGGCCGTGATGCTCGGGTTTCTCATCGGACGGTCTCTCGTGTTTCGGCAAGTCGGCGTTCCCGAGCATCGGAGCTAATCCCGCGTGAAATTCTCGCCGGACAATTGGATTTTCTATCGGCTCGGCCCGCTGCCGATCACCGCCACGCTCGTGTTCACGTGGATCACGATGGCGCTCTTGGTCGGGGGTTCGTGGTGGATGACGCGCCGGCTATCCATTTCGCCTCAAATCCCGCGCTGGCAGCATCTGTTGGAAGTGGTGATCGTCACGATCCAAAACCAAATCCGCGAAGTGAGCCTGCAAGAGCCGGGCGTTTATCTGCCGTTCGTGGGCACGCTGTTTTTGTTTGTCGCTTCGTGCAGTCTGCTGACGGTGGTGCCGGGCTACGAGCCGCCGACGGCTTCGCTCATCACCACCGCGGCGCTTGCGACCTGCGTGTTTTTCGCGGTGCCGGTCTTCGGGATTGCCCAGCAAGGCCTGGGCCGGTATTTGAAGCAATACATCAAACCGTCGCCTTTGATGCTGCCGTTCAATATCATTGGCGAGTTGTCCCGCACGCTCGCCCTCGCCGTGCGGCTGTATGGGAACATGATGAGCGGCAGCGTGATGGGGGCGATCCTCGTGGGCTTCATGCCGCTGTTTGTGCCGCTCTTAATGAATCTGTTCGGCTTGCTGACGGGGCTGATTCAAGCATATATCTTTGCGATCTTGGCGATGGTGTATATCGCCTCTGCCACGGCAGCGCATCGGAAAACCGCAGACGAACCCGACTCGAGGGAGGACGTTCCGCATGAGTGACGAAACTTGGATTTCGGTGGTGTCGATTTTCACGGCGGGCATCACGATGGCGATTGGGTCGATCGCCCCGGCTTTGGGCGAAGGCCGGGCCCTTTCGCAAGCCTTGAGCGCCATCGCCCAGCAGCCGGACGAAGCCAACACCATTACGCGCACGCTGTTCGTGGGCATGGCAATGGTCGAATCGACGGCGATCTATTGCTTCGTGATTTCGATCATCCTGCTGTTCGCCAACCCCTTCGCCGGCGGACCGGCGCCGTAGCTCTGATCGCGTTTTGAAAGAAATGGCGAGCGGGAGGCGTGAGCCTCCTGGTTTCGTCGAGTTTTGGGTTTATCAGAATTAGCAGGAGGCTTACACCTCCCGCTCGCCTTGACCTGATCGATCAACATTCGGTTACCATCATGCCCAATGATGCCTGGTTCGTGTGGGCGGCTCAGATTGTCAATTTTTTGATTCTGGTCGCGCTCCTGCGAAAATTTCTGTACCGACCTGTGCTCGAGGCCATCAAGCGCCGGCAAGAGGACATCTCTGCCGCGTGGCGGAGGCGGAACACACGCGGTCCGAAGCCGAATCGCTCGCCGCGAGTTTCCGGGAGCGCGAGCAGGAACTCAAAGCCGCCCGCGAGATGATGTTCGACGAGGCCCGGCAAGAGGTCGCCGACTGGAAGCAAACGGCTCTCGAACACGCCCGGGCTGAAGTCGATGAAGTCCAGGCCCGCTGGTGGGAGGCCCTCGAGCGCGACCGCGGCCGGTTTTTGAAGGAGCCTGCGCGAACGCGCGGGCCGGCAGGTGCATCAAATCGTTCGGCACGTTTTGAGCGAACTCGCGGACGCGGATTTGGAGCAGCAAATGGCCCTCGTGTTTACGGAGCGGCTCAAGACGTTGGATCACGCCACGCGGGAACGTTTGGCGTCGGCTGGAACTTCGGAAGGATCGATCACCACGATCACCAGCGCGCTCGAGCTGTCTGAGAAGCTGCCAGCGGAGCTTCGGCAAACGCTCCGGGCGGAATTCGGCGATGTGGAACCCGTGCAGTTCGAGGTGGACGCGGATTTGATTTGCGGAATCGAGCTTCGCATCGGCGATGAAAGGCTCTCCTGGAACGTCGCGGACACCATCGAGACCTTGGAACGGCACTTCGCGGCGGCGTTCGATCAGGACCACGCCGGCAGCCTGGCCCGGGAGACCCCTTCATGAACGACATGCTTCCCGATCCGCCGGACTTGGCGGAGCTGGTGTTTCAGCCGTTTGATTCCGAGCGGGCCGGGCATCAAGCCCGCTTGCACGCGGTCGAAGTCGGCACGGTGATTTCCGTCGATCGCGGCACCGCCCGGGTCAAGGGACTGCCCAGCGCCCAAGCCGACGAGCTGTTGGAGTTTCGCAAAGGCGTGTTGGGGATGGCGTTCAATCTCGACGCCAACGAGGTGGGCGTGATTCTGCTCGATGAAAGCGAGCAACTCCAAGCCGGCAGCCAGGCCCGGCGGACCGGGCGGCTCTTGGATGTCCCAGTCGGCGAAGAGCTTTTGGGGCGCGTGATCGATCCGGTGGGCCGGCCGCTGGATCGGTTGCCCAGTCTGGACGCCGCGATCCGCCGGCCCGTGGAGCGCGATGCGCCGCGGATCATGGACCGCGCTCCCGTGACGGTTCCCCTCCAGACCGGCATGAAAGTCGTCGACGCTCTGATTCCCGTCGGCCGCGGGCAGCGGGAATTGATCTTAGGCGACCGGCAAACCGGCAAGTCGGCCATCGCTGTGGATACGATTCTGAACCAGCGCGGCCGGGATGTGGTCTGTATTTATTGCGCCATCGCCCAGCGAACCTCCGCCGTCGCGCGGGTGATCGCGAAGCTAAGGGACGCGTCGGCCCTCGAATATTCCGTGGTCGTGGTCGCGGAGGGTAATACGCCGCCGGGGCTTCAGTTCGTGGCGCCTTACGCGGCGACCACGATCGGCGAGTTCTTTATGGAACAGGGGCGGGACGTGCTGGTGGTGTATGACGACCTCACCGCGCATGCGCGGGCTTACCGGGAGTTGTCGCTCCTGCTGCGAAGACCGCCGGGCCGGGAGGCGTTTCCGGGCGACATCTTTTATGTGCATTCGCGGCTGCTCGAACGCTCGACGCATTTGCGGGACGACCTCGGCGGCGGCTCGCTGACGGCGTTGCCCATCGCCGAGACCGAAGCCCAGAACGTCGCGGCCTATATTCCCACGAACCTGATTTCGATCACCGACGGGCAGATCTATCTCTCGCCCGATCTGTTCCGCAAAGGGCTCTTGCCCGCCGTGGATGTGGGGCGGTCCGTGTCGCGAGTCGGCGGCAAGACGCAGCTTCCCGCGTACCGCCGAGTGGCCGGGGATTTAAGGCTGTCGTATTCGCAGTTTGAAGAACTCGAAGCCTTCTCGCGGTTCAGCAGCCGGTTGGATGAAGAGACCCGCCACACCTTGGAGCGCGGCCGGCGGGTGCGGGAAGTCCTCAAACAATCCGAGGGCGAGCCGCTATCCGTGCCCGAGCAAATCGCGGTGCTCGTGTCGGTGACGGTGGGAGTGTTTGATGCGATCGACATTGAGCAGATCTCCCGCGCGGAAGCCCGCGTCCGCAAAGCCGTGCTCGAGGAATGCCCCGAACTGTGCGAGCAAATCCTGGCGGGAGAGAAGCTGACGGATGAGGATGTTCAAACTCTGGTGAACGCCACCCGGAACGCGGTGATGCCGATGTTGGAGGACAATCATGCCCACGATGGAAGCCCTGGAACGCCGGATTCGCTCGGCTGAGGATTTAGAGTCCGTCGTCCGCACGATGAAAACGCTGGCGGCGGTGAGCATTCGCCAATACGAAGCGGCCGTCGCCGCGCTGGGGGATTACACGCGCACGTTGGCCTTGGGGTTTCGCATGCTTCGCTGGCTGCATCCGCGGCAGGAGATCCCCCAGAGCGTGTTGGCCGAAAATGGAAAACTGGGCTTGATTGTGTTTGGGTCCGACCAGGGCATGTGCGGTTCGTTCAACGAGCAAATCGCCGAGTTCGTGGAAGAAACCTCCGAAACCTTACAGCCCGACCGAACGCGGCGGAGCCATCTCGTAATCGGCTTGCGCGTCGCGGGGCGGTTGGAGGACCGCGGACTCGCCATTTCGCGGGTGTTCGAGGTGCCCGGTTCGGTGGCGGGGATCACGCAACTCGTGCTCGAACTATTGCCGGCGGTGACCGCGTGGCAGGCGGAACAAAAACTCGAGCGGGTCTTCGTGTTCCACAACACCCGGCAAACGGAGACCACTTACGGACCGATGCACGTCCAACTTTTGCCGTTGGATCCGGACCGCCTCATGGAGCCGCGGACTCGGAAATGGGCTTCGCGGTCGCTGCCGTCGGTCACGATGCCGCCGGGCGATGTGTATATGATGCTGATCCGCCAGCACATGTTCGTGAGCTTGTTCCGGGCGTGCGCACATTCCCTGGCGGGCGAAAACGCGAGCCGGATCACATCGATGCAGGCGGCCGAGCGAAACATCGCCCAGCGGCTGGAGGAATTTCGCGATGAATGGCGGCGAACCCGTCAAACGGCGATTACGGAGGAACTGCTCGACGTGATCACCGGCTTCGAGACGCTCCGCGAAGATTGACGCGTCCGGAAAATCAAAGAGCCTTTCCGCACGAGTCGGAAAGGCTCTTTGGGGGATTTGCGCAGAATCGACCGGGCCGCCGGAACTTTGTTGCAAAAGGCGACCCCGTTCTGGATTCCTTGACGGGAATTACGGCATTTCGGTTCCGGTTCCGCCTTCGGTTCCCTTGCCTTCGGTTCCCTTGCCTTCGGTTCCGGTTCCGCCTTCGGTTCCGCCTTCAGTTCCGGTGCCTGCGGCGGGTTCGTGGCCGCCTTCGGTTCCTTCAGCGGGGGCGGATTCAGTTTTGTCAGTCTTGGTTTTTCCGCCGCAGCCGATGGAGAACACGCTGACGGACAGGATCATCAGAAACATGGCCAACTTCTTCATGGGGGAGTTCCTCTCGATGTAATGAACTCAAGATTCCATTGTTCCCGGACAACGCATTCCGGGTCCGCCCCGACCTCGAGGCGGTCATCACACCTGAGATGCGCTCCCGGCGGAGTTTATTCCCCAACCGAAAATAATTTTTTGGATTTTTGCGAGAATTTTTTAAAGCCCGGTGATTCCCACTCACACAGTCTTCACGTATCCTTAAACAAAAATTCGCTGAATTTTCGGGTTTTTTGGTCCCAAATGGACAGGCTGGCATCGAGTGGGATAACGTTTGAGCATGCACCGCGGTTTTTGGAAATTCTTAGGACGGCTTTCCGAGCGGCTGCCCGCCTGGGTGGTGTTCGGCTGGATCTGGCTGGCCAATTTGCTGCTTTTGGCCGGGATGATCGGGTTTCGGGCGGTGAAAACCTCCGGGATTGCCCAAACCTTTGAAATTCAGGATGTCCCGCTCCTGGAATTCGCGGACCTCCATTTTCCGTGGTTCATGCTGGCGTTTGCGGTGACAGCGGCGTTTCTGGGAGTGTTCCTCGCCGCCGGCTGGTGGTATCCACGCCAAGAAAACCGCCCGTTTCCCGTCTCGCTGCTTTGGCAATGCGGACTGATGTGGGGACTGGGTCTGTTTGCCTGCCGATTTGTGGAGATGGACTCGGCCGCCGGCACCGAAATCGAACCCGTGGGCATTGCGGATTGGCTGATCCTGCTGTTGGGAATTTCCGCGGCGTGGCGGCTGTTGGGTCCAATGGCCCGGATGACCGAGCGCCCCGGCACTTCGCCGCTGGACTTCAAGGCCCCCCCGCAAAACCGGGCCGTGCGGCTGAGCGTAATTTACCTCCTGGGCTGCGCGTCGGTCGCGGCGTATGCGTTTTACGAACACGTGAAGTTCTGGGACCCCAAGCTCAACAACGGCTATGATTTCCGGCCCTTCTTCCAACCGGGCGAAGTGGAAATGGCGAATTGGCTGCTTTATTCCACGTCGCTGTTGTTTGCCACGATTGCGGCGGTTTGGGGGTGTGCGGCCTCTCTGGTGCTTGGCCGGCTTTCGCGAAGCGAACGGGCGAAGGGCTTGTTCTTCACGCCGACCGACTGCCGCCGACAGGCGCTGGCGATCGCGGGGTTTTGGGCCGTCGCCCTGTTGGTGCCCTGGCAGATCAAAGTCCTGCCGGAAATCGTCGCCAACGATGGCTGGATCCTGCCCGCGGTTTCGCTGGGGCTTTTGGTCGCGGGATTGATGCCGCTGCTGATGGCGGGCGGGCTTTTGCTCCGCGGGGATTTTGAAGACTCCGCCCGGCGGGCGCTCGCGGCGAATCGCAGTGTCCGGCTCCCGAAACGGTCGGAAATCGCGTTCTGGAACCTGCTCTTGTTTCCGCTGTATCCGCTCCTGCGGCTTGCGGTTCCCCGGCGGACGTCCGCGGGCGTGCGGATGAGTGGTTTGATCGTTTTCACCGCCCTCGGCATCGCAGGTCTGACCTGGTTCTTTCAAAAAATCGATCAGCTTTTTGAATTCGACGACTGGCGGGGCATGCTCAAAGCCGGCCTGTTCCCGTGCCTCCAGGTGCTGATGTCTCTCTTGGCGGCGGGCTGGGTGTATCTCGCCGGTTCCCGATTGATCGGACGGTTCGGGCGGCCGGCTGCGCCTACGCCTGATCGAGTTTTCAATCTCTGCGGCATGCTCGCGCGGATCGCGGTCGTGGCGGCGGCGTTCGCCACGCTCGGCATTGCCAGTTGGCCGTTTTGGGGTTGGCGGCAGATTTCCGAAAACGTATTCGCGCGGGCGGTGGAGTTTCACAATCGCCACGAGTTTGAACTGCGATTTCTGCACTGGGTGTTCGATGCCGACCGCGACGGTTACGCCGCCGTCCTCCACGGTGCCGACCCGGACGACGCCGACCCCGCGGTCCAAGCCGGCGGGATTGCCGCCCCGGAAGTCGTGCCCGTGCCCATCGACCGCTTCGAAATCGCCGACGCCCAAAAGGCCAAAAACTTCCCGAACGTGGCGGTCTTTTTTCTCGAAGGCGTCACCTGCCGGGCGATCTCGGCGTATGGACAGCGGCGGTTGCCCGACGGTCTTGTCGCCACGCCGAACATCGATGCCGTCGCTCGCGAAGGCACGCGGTTTACCCAGGCCCGTTGTTATTATCCGAGCACCTGGGACGGCTGGTTCGCCGTCAACAGCGGCCGCATTCTGCGAATCGCCGAGATGCACGCCGGCCAATCCTTCGGCGACCGCTACAGCCGCTACAACAATCTTTACAAAGTGCTGAAGCTCGCGGGCGTCAACCGCTGGTGCCACGCGGATACCGCCCCGTTTTTCGATCTGTTCGTCCCGGAGGAACTCAAGGGCCGCGAAGCCACCGCCTGGAAATCCGGCGAGGACTACAGTTCCGAAGTCACCAGCACCGAAGAAGGCCGGGGCATCTGGCGGGGTGACAAACGAGCCGACCGGATCGTGGAATTCCTCGACAGCCTGAAGCCCGGCGAACGGTTCTTCTTCTGCGAGCACATGTCCGACACGCATTTCCCCTGGAAACGCACATCCGACGAACGCGCCGCCGAGCTGGGCTTTCCCAACGGGCTTCGCATTTATGAATCCGACGCCACGCTGCCCAGCGGAGGCACCCACGAAAAATACAAATGCTACCTGCAAACCATCACCCGCATGGACGCCCAGATCGGCAGGATTCTTGATAAGCTCAAAGAAAAGAACCTGTACGACAACACGCTGATTGTGATCGTCGGCGACCACGGCTGCCAATGGTTCGAACACGAGCACATGTATTACGTCTCGCACCTCTACGAGCAATGCCTGCGGATGCCGATGATTCTCAAAGTCCCCGGCCTGGCGGGGAACCGGGTCTCCGGCGAGCCGGTCTTGCAGATGGACATCGTCCCAACGATCGCCGAGGTAGCCGGCATCAAATATGCGAATCCGGTGCCCGATCATCCGCTGACGTGCCGAAGCCTGGTGCCGCTGTTGAAGGACGGCTGCCGGGTCGATCCCGGACGCTACCGCAACCGCGACATGCTGCTCTGCACGCATTACGACACCTTGGGCGTCGTGTCCCGGTTCGAGCACAAGCTGATCTTCGACCGGCCCACCGGCACGTGTTTCGTCTTCGATCTGAAACACGATCCCGGCGAAACCGTGAACCTCGCCGAGTCCCGCCCCGACCTCCGCGAGCGGCTCCTCGAAAAGCTCCGCTTCCTCACCCGCCGCCACGCCTCATTCATCGGCCAAATCGCCGCCTCGCCCGAAAAGTGAATCCGCCCAAACGCGACCCATAGGTAGTGTTTGTCAAGTTGTTGTCCCACAACCATTTGTGGCGATTGACTAGCCACTGCGCTTGAAATTGGGTATTTTAAGGCGGGGTTAAGAGTGAGTTGTCTGAAAGGATACTTCCATGTAACTGCCGTGTGGTATTGAGGAAGGGTCGTCATGATTTGCCCGTTTTGCCGAGAGGGTGAAACGAAGGTCATCGACTCGCGCAGAGCCAGGATTTTGTGATCCGCCGAAGACGACGATGCCTGAACCCCGACTGCCAGCGGCGGTTTACCACCTACGAAAAAATCGAAGAATCGCCCCTGAAGGTCATCAAGAAGGACGGCTCCCGCGTGCCGTTCGACTCGCAAAAGATACGCGTGGGCCTCGAAAAAGCCTGCTGGAAACGGCCTGTGACGACGGAGCAAATCGAGGCGATCATCTCCGCCGTCGAAGCGGACGTGTACGAGCATTTTGAAATCGAAGTCCCCTCTCGCTACATGGGCGAGCGGATCTTCGAGGCCCTACGGGAAGTTGACGAGGTCGCGTTCGTGCGGTTCGCCTCCGTCTACCGCGAGTTCCAGGATGTGAACGACTTCGTGGAAGAACTCGGCCCCATGCTCCGGCACGCTCCCCAAACCAAGTAGAATCTCCGCAAACTCCCAACCTTCCCCTGGCGAAGGTTGGGAATGGAATTTCTTCCTGAACAACCTTGCTCTTTTTGCGCACGGCGGTTAAATTTGATTCATCAAAACTTTTTTTCTGGATGTTCAAATCCAACAATATCATCCATCGAGGGCGTTTGATGAATCAAGCTTTATCGCGAGCCGGGCTGCTCCTCGGTGGGACGGTGCTGTTCCTGTTGGCGGGCTGTGCTCCCTCCAGTTCCGGGGACACGGAGACCGGCCGGACCAGCAGCGATGTGTCCCTCAGGTGCGGCGACGAACTTCGGCCCACCGCCCGCAAAGACGTGGCCTTTCCCATTTCCGAAACCCGCACGGGCGATGGCCCGTTTGAGATCGTGACCACCGTGGGCATGGTGACCGATATTGTCCGGCACGTCGCCGGCGGCCGCGCATGTCACCGGACTGATGAGCGAAGGCGTCGATCCGCATTTGTATCAGCCCACGCGCGACGATGTGCAAAAGCTGATGGAAGCCGACGTCGTGTTTTACTCCGGCCTCAATCTCGAGCACCGCATGCAGGACGTCTTCGCCCGCCAGGCGAAGACCGGCAAGCCCGTGT
Source organism: uncultured Planctomycetaceae bacterium (assembly GCA_963815195.1). GTDB lineage: Bacteria > Planctomycetota > Planctomycetia > Planctomycetales > Planctomycetaceae > CAWAVN01. The sequence continues at coordinate 902,768 of CAWFGE010000013.1, read as the reverse complement.
TCGCCGTGACCGACGGCCTCTCCCGCGGCTTCTTGCATTCGCCACCGGAGTTTGAAGGCTACTACGACCCGCACGTCTGGGGAAATATCGACGCCTGGAGCTTGTGCACGCTGCACGTCGCCAATGCGCTCTCGGCGTACGACCCCAAAGGCAAAGAAACCTATGCCCAAAACGCCGAGGCTTATCGAAAACAACTCGCGGGGCTCGCGGACTATGCGCGGAAAGCCATCGCCAGCATTCCCGAAGAAAACCGCGTGCTGATCACGGCGCATGATGCCTTCGGGTATTTTTCCTGCGCCTATAACATCCCCGTCAAATCCGCCCAGGGAATTACCACGGAATCCGAAGCGGGCGTGAACGATGTCAACCGGCTGGTGGATCTCATCGCCGCGAAAGATCAAAGCCATCTTCGTTGAAAGCAGCGTGAACCCCAAAAACATGCAAGCCATCCGCGAAGGCGCGAGAAGCGCGGCCAGGACGTGGCCATCGGCGGCAATCTCTACTCCGATGCGATGGGCCGGACTGGAACCTACGAAGGCACATACATCGGCATGATGGACCACAACGTCACGGCCATCACCCTCGCCCTCGGCGGCCGAGCCCCAAAACAGGGGCTCAATGGGAAACTGTCCGCGAATTAGGTCGCCCTATAACAGTCTATCCTCGCCGCTGACAAAGGAAGCATGATTTTGTGCTCTATGATGTTGTCGTTTCCATCATCATTGGTCGTTGAAGGATGAATGTGAAAGGCAGATTAAGATTAAGATTAAGATTAAGACAGACTATGAATCGTTGACACCCTATGCTGGATAACACCTTCACAACTTCACCTCAAGAGGCTCCTAGCACATCGCCGCTCGCCATTCAAGATATGACGGTGGCTTATCACCGCAAGCCGGTGCTCTGGGATATTGATTTTGTCGCCCCGGCGGGAAAGTTGATCGCGATTATCGGGCCGAACGGCGCGGGCAAATCGACGTTGATCAAGGCGGCTCTCGATCTCGTGCCCCGCGCGTCGGGCGTCGTGCAGGTGTTTGGAAAACCCTATCGCAAATCCCGCGACCGCGTGGCGTATGTCCCGCAGCGAGGCTCCGTCGATTGGGATTTTCCGATCAACGCCTTGCAGGTCGTGACGATGGGCCTGTACCGCAAGATCGGCTGGTTTAGACCCGTCACGCGAAAGTACCGCCTGATCGCCCAGGAGGCCCTGGAGCGCGTCGGCATGGGGCCTTATGCCCATCGGCAAATCAGCCAACTCTCCGGCGGGCAGCAGCAGCGGGTGTTTTTAGCGAGAGCCTTGGTTCAAGATGCCGACCTCTACCTGATGGATGAACCGTTCGCCGGCGTGGATGCCGCGACCGAACGGGCCATCGTGGAATTGCTCCGCGAACTGCGGAAATCGCAAAAAACCGCGCTCGTCGTGCATCACGATCTGCAAACCGTGAAAGAATACTTCGACCATGTGTTATTACTTAACATGAGAGTCGTCGCCGCCGGCCCGACATCGAAAACCTTTACGTCCGATAACCTCAAAAAGACCTATGGCGGAAAGCTCGCGCTCTTGGACCAGGTCGGCCACCGCATGGAAATGGGGGATTCGCTATGAGCATCCCCCTCCCTTGGACGAAAAGATCGAGTGCAATTCTCCTGGGTTTCCTAGTTCTTGTGATCTGGACGAGCCACGCTTTTGCGCAGCAGAACGCAACCAACAACTCCGCGTTGACAAGCGAGTCTGTTTCGGACATTAAGTCTCAAGGACTATAACACCCGCATTGTGCTGCTCGGCACGACGCTCCTGGGAATCTCCGGCGGAGTCGTGGGGGTGTTTATGTTGTTGCGAAAGCGCTCGCTGGTGGGCGATGTGGTCGGACATGCCTCGCTGCCGGGAATTGGCATGGCGTTTCTGATTATGGAAGCCATGCAACCAGGCACGGGAAAGAACTTGTCGGGGCTTTTAATCGGTGCGGCGATTTCCTCGCTCTCGGGCGTGTTGTGCACGTTGTTGATCGTCAAGTCGTCCCGCGTCAAAGAAGATGCAGCGCTTGCGATTGTGCTCAGCATCTTTTACGGTCTCGGCATCTCGCTGTTTACGGTGATTCAAAGTCTGCCGGGAGGGAGTTCGGCGGGACTCAGGGATTTTATCTTCGGCCAGGCCGCCCGCATGATTCTTGCCGATGTGGTGTTGATCGCCCAGGCCTCGCTTGTGGTGTTGGTTCTCTGCGGGCTCCTCTTTAAGGAGTTTTCGCTGCTATGTTTTGACGAGGAATTCGCGAAGGCTGTCGGCTGGCCGGTGACGGTGCTCGATTTATTGTTGATGGGCATTGTGGTTTCGGTGACGGTGATTGGACTCCAGAGCGTGGGCTTAATCCTGGTTGTCGCGATTTTGATTATCCCCGCCGCGGCCGCTCGGTTCTGGTCTGATCATCTTGTGACGATGACGCTCGTGTCGGCGGGCATCGGCGGCGGAAGCGCGTTTGCGGGCGTTTTGGCGAGTTCGCTGATTCCCAAACTGGCGACCGGGGCCGTGATTGTCGTGGTCGAATCGGTGTTCTTTCTCGTGAGCCTGTTTTTCGGGGCGAAGCGCGGTGTCGTTTATCGGTTGTGGAATCATCACCGACTCCGCCGACGCGTGGGCCAGCACGATTTGCTGCGGGCTACGTTTGAAGTCATCGAATCGAAAATGCCCATGATGGTTCAAGACGATGTTCTTGCCCAATCTGTCACGATGGAAGACCTTCTGCTAAGGCGAACCTGGACGGCGGTTCGCGTGCGGCGGGTCTTGCGGGATGCGCAAACGCAGGGAATGATGTGGCGGGATGCGCAGGAACGTTATCGCTTGACTCCCAAAGGCCTGGAACTCGCCCGCCGCGCGGTGCGGAATCATCGGATGTGGGAATTGTTTTTGATTCACTATGCCGACATCGCCCCGGCTCAAGTCGACCGCGACGCCGACCGCATTGAGCATATTTTGGAACCCGCCATGATTGCCGAGCTGGAATCGCTGATGGAGCAGGATCAACCGGGCATGCCCCAAAGCCCGCACGTATTGTCGGCGAATTCCGTAGATAGAGATAGAACTCAAACTGTAAGCCGAGAATCGATTTAAACCGCGAATGACGCGGATACAGAGCCGGGGTTAGCGCCCTGCGGCCAATGTTTTTATGAACCGGGGCTAGCGCCCTGCGGCTGATTTTTTATAGCGGCGCAACCTTTCATGTTTGCTGAGATGTTAATCCAACTCGAGGCCTGGAGCCTGATTGATACTTGGATGGTGCTCATTGCGGCGCTCGCGGGAATGGCTTGCGCGATTCCGGGGAACTATCTGTTGCTCCGCCGGCAGAGTTTGATGGGCGATGCGCTCAGCCACACGTCGCTGTTGGGGATTGTGCTCGCGTTTCTTTTGTCGCGTTGGCTGATTCCCGCGGGTGGGGACCACGCCGATGCCGACAGCTTCGCGTCGGCGGTGAGTTGGCTGATGTTCTTGGGGGCGATTGCGATCGGAATCCTGGCGGCCGTGTTGACCGAGGCGATCCACAAGCTCGGGCGGGTGGAGTCCACGGCCGCTCTCGGCGTGGTATTTACGACCATGTTTGCGCTCGGCCTCCTTTTGATGCGGATCGTGGATACCGCGCATATCGATGTGCAGTGCGTGCTCTATGGTTCCGTCGCCACGATGATTATGGACACGGTCACCATCAGCGGCACGCAGCTTCCCCGCGCGATCTTGTTTAACGGCGTGATGCTAACCATTAACCTTTGTCTCGTCGCGCTGTTTTTCAAGGAATTGAGGATCAGCACGTTTGATGCGGAGTTGGCGACGGCCCTAGGCATCAACTCGGCGATGATCAACTATGTGTTGATGGGCGTCACGGCGTCGACGATTGTGGCGGTGTTTGAAAGCGTGGGCAGCATTATCGTGATCGCGATGCTCATCGTGCCCGCGGCGACGGCGTTTTTGCTGACCTCGCGGCTCGAGCGGATGATTCCTTTGAGCCTGTTCATCGCCGCCTTGAGCGGCTCTGTTGGGGCATGTGTTGGCGCGGACCTTGCCTGGCCTATTGTTCCCGGCGATGGGGTTCGAGCATATCGGAGAAGCGAGCACGGCCGGGATGATGGCGGCGACGTCCGGGGGCCTGTTTTTCCTGGCGCTGGTCTTTGCACCCCGGCAAGGGATTCTCAGCCGGTTTCTGCATCAGACGCTGCTCAGCTTGAAAGTGGCCGGGGACGATTTGCTGGGACTGCTGTACCGCATGGAAGAACTCGATCTCGATCAGCAAACCGAGTTCGCGCCGTCTATGTTGACGCAGCAACTGGGCTACCAGATGCCGATTCCCCGCTTTGCGCTTTGGCGGCTGATTTGGCAGGGGAACATTGAGAAGCTCGATCGGGAATATCATTTAACAGACCAAGGCCGGCAGCGGGCGCAGGGACTCGTTCGCGCTCACCGGCTTTGGGAAAGTTACATGGCCCAGCACTTCAATCTGTCCGACGAGCGACTTCACCAGTCGGCCCACCGGATCGAGCATTATCTCGACCCGTCGCTCCGTCAGGATTTGGCCGCGGAACTCGAAAGCCCCAGCGAAGACCCGCACGGCCGCGCGATCCCCGACGAACAGGACTCCGTGGATTCCTAACGCCAGGGGTCTTACAATGCACGGTTCGTTGTGCTTAAGCGTGCTTTGACTCCCTTAGACTCACCCCGAGGTGCGGATGTCTCATCCTGCAAATTACGGCCGGACGGCGGAAGACGATCGGCTCCGGCAATCCCAGGCGCGGACGGCGAACTGGAAGCGCTGGGGGCCTTATCTTTCCGAACGGCAGTGGGGCACGGTGCGGGAGGATTATTCGGAGCACGGCGCGGTGTGGATGCGCGTTTCCCCACGATCACGCCCGCAGCCGGGCTTACCGCTGGGGCGAGGACGGCCTGTTGGGCATCACCGACCGCGAGTGCCGGTTGTGTTTTGCGTGGGCCCTGTGGAACGAGAAGGACACGATTCTCAAAGAGCGGCTGTTCGGCTTGACGGGGCCGGAAGGCAATCACGGCGAGGATGTCAAGGAGGAATACTTCTACTTGGATTCCACGCCCACGCACTCTTACATGAAGGCCTTGTATCGGCACCCGCAGGCGGCTTTTCCTTATGATGATTTGGTCGCGGAGAATCGCCGGCGGGGTTGCCACGACCGCGAATACGAGTTGGCCGACACGGGCATTTTTGAAGAGAACCGCTACTTCGATGTGCAGGCGGAATATGCCAAGGCCGGTCCGAATGATCTTTTGATCCGGCTGACGGTGACCAATCGCGGCCCCGAGGCGGCGGCGCTTCATGTGTTGCCGACGGTGTGGTTTCGGAACACCTGGTCCTGGGGCTGCCATTACGACGATTGCACGACGAAGCCCGCCCTCAAGTTGGCGGATGAAACGACGGTTCGCAACTATCATCCCACCTTGGGGGCCTTCACGTTTTCGATTGATCCGGAAAACGCTGCTTCGCCGCCGGCGTGGTTATTCACCGAAAACGAAACGCATTTTGAGCGAATTTTCGGAATTGCCAGCGGTTCGCCTTATGTGAAGGACGGCTTTCACCGCCGGGTGATTGAAGGCGATCTGGCCGCAGTGAACCCGGCCGAGCGGGGCACGAAAGCGGCGGCGTGGTATCGGTTGAACCTCGCTCCGGGCGAGTCGGCGGTGCTGCGGTTTCGATTGATGGAAACCGCGAGCGAGACCAAGGAGCCGTTCGGTGCTGCGTTTGATGAAACTTTTCTCGGGCGGTTGGCCGAGGCGGATGCGTTTTTTGCGTCGCGAAATCCCACCGCTCGGCAATGTGATCCGCAAGGGCTCGAAGTCGCCCGGCAAGCGTATGCGGGGCTGTTGTGGACGAAGCAGTTTTATCATTATGCGGTGCGGGAGTGGCTCAAGGGCGACCCCAGCCAGCCCGCCCCGCCGTTCGAGCGGATGTTCGGCCGGAACCACGATTGGCCGCATTTGTTCAACCGCGACGTGATCTCGATGCCCGACAAGTGGGAGTACCCCTGGTACGCCGCGTGGGATTTGGCGTTTCACATGGTGCCGTTTGCGGAGATTGATGCGGAGTTCGCGAAGCGGCAGTTGATTCTGTTCTTGCGAGAATGGTACATGCATCCCAACGGGCAGATCCCGGCGTATGAGTTTGCGTTCTCCGACGTGAACCCGCCGGTGCATGCCTGGGGCTGCTGGCGGGTCTATAAAATCGCCGACGAACGCGGCCACCGCGACCGGGCGTTTCTGGAGCGGGCGTTTCACAAGCTGATGCTCAACTTCACGTGGTGGGTCAATCGCAAGGATCCCAACGGGCGGAATCTGTTCGCGGGCGGTTTTTTGGGGCTGGACAACATCGGCGTGTTCGATCGCTCGAAGCCGCTGCCCACCGGCGGGCATTTGGAGCAAGCCGACGGCACGGCGTGGATGGCGTTTTACTGCGGCACGATGTTATCGATGGCCCTCGAACTGGCCGCCGAAGATCCGGTGTATGAGGACGTCGCCTCCAAGTTCTTTGAGCATTACATCGCCATCGCCGACGCCATGAACAGCGTGGGCGGCACCGGGCTGTGGGACGAGGAAGACGGCTTCTATTACGATCGGCTGTTGGTGGATGGGCATTCGATCCCGCTCCGCACGCGGTCGCTCGTGGGGCTCGTGCCTTTGTTCGCGGCGGAAGTTCTGGAGAACGACATCATCGAGCGCTTGCCCGGCTTCAAAAAGCGGATGGACTGGTTTTTAAGCCATCGGCCCGATCTCGCCGAGCAAGTGAGCTACATGGAATTGGACGCGGCCTCGCGAAAAGAGCACGCCCACCGGCTGTTGGCCATTCCCAGCCACGAGCGTTTGGAGCGGGTCTTCAAATATCTGTTCGACGAGAACGAGTTCCTCTCGCCTTACGGGATCCGCTCGCTCTCGAAATACCACGAACAGCACCCTTATGTGTTTCGCGTGGGCGGGGAGGAATTTCACGTGGGCTACCGGCCGGCCGAGTCGGATTCCGGAATGTTCGGCGGCAATTCCAATTGGCGCGGGCCGATTTGGTTTCCGATGAATTATCTTCTCGTCGAGGCGCTCGAGCGGTATTGGCATTTTTACGGGGATGATTTTCGCGTGGAAGTGCCCACCGGTTCGGGGCGGATGATGACACTCAAAGAAGCGGCCTGCGAAATCTCGCGCCGGTTGAGTTCGCTGTTTCTGCCGGATGAACACGGCCGCCGGCCCTGTCACGGCGAGGATGAGCGTTACGCCCACGGCAACCCCGGCGAAGATCTGGTGCTGTTTTACGAATATTTTCACGGCGACAACGGCCGGGGCGTGGGAGCCAGTCATCAAACCGGCTGGACGGCCCTGGTCGCCCGCTTGCTCGCCCGCAGAACAAAACCGGCATGAGGGGCGAAGGCCGCATGACACATTGCCGCTTCCAGAATGAGGCAATGACAAAATGAGGTATGCATCCTCGAGTTCTCGCGCAGAAATTCCGATTGCATCTCGCGGAAAAATCCGTTATTTGCAGGTTTTTGGACTAAATGCTGCCGCGTTCGCGACGTTCAGGGAAGGAAATCGGCAAGATGGCAAGGATGCTGGGCTTGGGTTGTTTGGCTGGCCTGATAATCGTGGGGGGAGGCTGCGCTTCCACGAAAACCTCGAACACCGCGCGGACGGCCCAAGAGCAACTGTTGATCTCCAACTCCATCGATCAGGCGTTGAGCAAAGTCGATTTCTCCGCCTTCCGGGGATCGAAAATCTTCATCGACGAGAAGTATCTGGACTGCGTCGACAAGCCGTATGTCGTCGGATCGATTCGGCATCGCGTGCTCCGTGGCGGAGCCCGCATGGTGGAAAAAGCGGACGACGCGGACGTCGTGATGGAAGTCCGCAGCGGCGGCGTGGGCACGACCAGCAGCGATCTGTTCGTCGGCACGCCGCAGTTGTCGGTCCCGGGTCCGTTTCCGCTGTCCGTCCCCGAAGTGCGGCTGATGAGCAAACAGTCGCAGATCGGCATCGCCAAAATCGGCATCGTCGCCTACGACGCCAAGACGCGCCAGATGATCGGCGACGGCGGATTGACCTTGGCAAAATCCGAGGATAAGAACTGGTATCTCCTGGGCGTCGGCCCGTACCGCAACGGTTCCATCCGCGAGGAAGTGACCAACGGCCTCAAAACCCCGCCCGCCGCGAACGAGCCGCTGCCGTTCAATGTGGCTTTCGACAATCCCGCCAACGGCGACCCGGAGAATGCCGGCAGCAGCCGCGTCCAATGGGCCGGTTCGACCGAGGAACAACCCGTCACACCGCCCCCGGCCATTCAGCCGGCGGCGTTGCCTGAGGTTTCTCATTAGAGCCCAGTCCGCGCGGACAGGACAACAGTCGGCTTTGGGAGGAGAGGCCGCGGCTACTTGGTCGTCATTTCCCACACGCCGTCCCAATCGGGTCGCGGTGGCTGCTGTTTGAGGATTTCGCAGCGGCCCTCAAACAGCTTGGAGGGGCGGTCGCCGGCGAGCGCGTGGGCCCGCTGAAAATGCTCTTCCGCCGCCGCGAAGTCCAGGGCTCGATACGCCTTCAAGCCGTCATCGAAATGCGGAAGGGCATCGGCCAGCGGGGCGGAGATGCCTTGGTCTTTGGAACCGAGCAACTCGTAGATCCGGGCCGGCTGCTGTTTGCCTTTGACGCGGATCAGATCGAGTTCGCGGACAAGAAACTCCGGCCCGATGGCTTGCCTCGTCGTTTCCTGCAGGATGATCGGCACTCCGTAGGTTTTCGAGGCGCCTTCCAGCCGGGACGCCAGGTTGACGGCATCGCCGATGCAGGTGTATTCCAGCCGCTTCTCCGAACCGATGTTCCCGGAGATCACTTCGCCGCTGTTGATGCCGATGCCGATGGCGATCGGCCGGCGGTTTTGCCGTTTCAGCCGGCCATTAAAGATGTCGAGCGACTTCATCATCCGCAGCGCACACCGGCAGGCGCGGGCGGCATCGGCGGGAGAAGGAAACGGCACGCCGAACACGGCCATGAGGGCGTCGCCTATATATTTGTCTAGAACGCCCTCTTCCGCGAAAATCTCGTCGATCATCAGCGAAAAGTAATCGTTGAGCATGGCCACGATTTCGCCGGCGTCCATCGACTCGGTGAGCGACGTATAGCCGCGGATGTCGGAAAACAGAATCGTCACATCCTGCCGGACTCCGCCTAGCCGGCTCTCTTCGCCGTCCAAAAGTTGCTGGGCGACTCCCGAGCCCAAGTGCCGCGCGAGCGTGCCCATCACGCGCTTTTGTTGAGAGATGTTCTCCAGAACGAGCACCGCGCCTTTTTGGGCTTCCTCGAAGTCCAGAAGCGGGACGATGTTGTAATTGAGGGAGATCGTTTTGCCGTGGTGCTTGAGTTCGTAATCGGCCACATAGACCGGCTTGGAGTCCGCGGCCAGGACCCGGCGGATGTCTTCGATGAGGTCCGCATTTTCGCCGTCGAACCATTGGGTGTAAGGCTGCTTGAGGAGCATCTCGTCGTCGACGCCGAGGAAGGGTTCCACGGGATGGTTCGCGGTGACGATGCGGCCTTCGTTGTCCAAGGTGGCGACGAGGTTCGTGATGCTCTTGAGGATCGACTCCAGATACTTCTGCATCTCGAGCGTCTGCTGAAACAGCATCGCGTTTTCCAAGGCGACGGCGGTTTGGGCGGAGAAGGCTTCGAGGAGTTCCTCGTCCACCATCGTGAACGGGCCGTCGCCGATCTTGTTGATCATCTGCGTGACGCCGATGATCGTTCCCTCGTTGTTCCTCACCGGCATGCAGAGGATGTTCCGCGTGCGAAAGCCGGACTGCTTGTCCGCTTCGGGATTGAAGCGAGGGTCGGCGTAGGCGTCGGGAATGTTGAGCACCCGGCCCGCGGTGGCGACTTCGCCGGCGATGCCCTTGGTCATCGGGATGCGGATCTCAAACCCGCCGTCGGCCACCTTGGTCCATAACTCCCTGGAATCGTGATCGAGCATGAACAGCGTGCAGCGCTCGGCCTGCATGAGTTCCCGCGCGCTCTGCATGATCTTGCGAATCAGCACGTTCGTGTCGAGTTCCGACGACAGCGACTTGGCCACGTCCAGCATCACACGGATGCGGTTGGCCACCTGCAGACGCTGGGCGGATTCCTCCTGGATCCGCTCGAGCAGCCGAGCCTTCTCCACGCACACGGCCGCGAACACGGCGATTGCAACCAGCATCTCCAGGTGCTCTTCGTCAAACTGCGTGCTCAAGAACCCGCCTTCGTTGGAGACCGTGTCGAGATAAATCAAACCCTCGACCACGCCGTGATGATACATCGGCGCGCACATCACCGAGTGGATGTTCATGGCCATGATGCTCTCCGAGGCGGAGAAGCGGTCGTCATCGCCGGCGTCCGTGACCAACAGGGCCCGCTTCTCGTCGATCACCTGGTCCGTGATGCTGCGGCTGATGCTGATGGGTGCCGCCGCCGGTCCGCGGCGGGACACGACCGGTACGAGGGATTGCCGCTCGGCATCGTACACGCAGATGGAGCCTCGCTGAGCCGGGATCAAATCGAAGGCCCGGTTCAAGAGTTCCCGCATCATCGATTCCAGGCCGTCGCCGACCAACAGCGCATCGCCCAATCGGCTGCATAGGGCCGCGAATCCCTGCCGTTCGTCCGTCCGCTCGGCGACGTTGACGCTGAGATCCAGTTCCAACTCGCTCTCGCCCTTGTCCTCGAAGACGACATCGTCTTCTGCATCCTGTGTCGCCATATTTCCCTTGACTCCTTTGTGGGCAATGCTCCTTTGTCGCCTTCGAAAATCGTCAGCTCGCGGATCCGCGTACGACGGTGACGATTTCGCTCTCATCGGTCATCACCTGGCGATGGTCCTCGAACCGCACCAGGACTTTGCGGGCCAGGATCTCCTGGGCGATCACCCGGCCCTGGCCTTGGCGGGTCATCACGGTGGAGCCGATGCGCGGCAGTTCCCGGCGGTATTCTTCATACGTGTCGTATTCGTAGCGGAGGCAGCATTTCAGCCGCCCGCAGCGGCCGGAGATCTTCGAGGGATCGAGCGTTGCCTTTTGGATCTTGGCCATCTTCATCGAGACCGGGGGCATCTCCTGGAGGTGGGTGTTACAGCAGACGGGCTTTCCGCAGTCGCCGTAGTCCGCGAGCAGCTTCGCCTCGTCGCGGACGCCGATCTGCCGCATCTCGATCCGGGCCCGAAACTCCTTGGCGAGCGCTTTGACCAGTTCACGAAAATCGACCCGCTTCTCGGCGAGATAATAAAACACGATCCGCTCGCCGCCGAAGATGTGCTCCACATCGACGAGTTCCATTTGCAGGTTGCGGTCGGCGATCATTTGCTTCGCCCCGCCAAACTCTTCGCGCTCCTGGAGGCGGATTTTGTCCCATTGGTCGCGATCCTCGTCGCTGGCTTCGCGGAGGAGCCGGCCTTTCACTTCCTTGTGGCCCAGGTATTCGCCCGTGCGTTCGCTCGCCTGACAAAGGACCACTCCCCACTCCATCCCGCGGTCGCTGCGGATGATGACCTCGGAATTCCGGGCGATGGGGGGCTGCCCTTTCACGCTGAACGCGCCGAGCTGCCGCTGGAGGCCATATCGGACAATGTATTGATTGCTCATAAAACCGATCGGGTTGGGAAGCTTTGGTCTTGGTTGGGAGAAACCAGCAGAGGCATTATATCCCTTTTCCCTCCCGTTGCGCCAAGTCGCGGATTCCGTCTTCTCGCGGAACCCGAGAGATGTTATGCTCCCCGGATTCTGAAACCGTCTGGAATTTCGGTTTGGAGCCAATCCTTCCGCGCCCAGTCTCAAGGATGAGAAAATGAAAACATGGGTTTTGCTGGCGGGCCTCGTGGGCTTGGGCAGCCTGGCGCTGTTCGGCGGATCTCAGTGGTTCTCCTCGGACGAAACGCCCACCGAAGACGTCCTGGAGGAGGTCGCCGCGCTCTCCAACGTGCGCGATGCGAATTTGAAGGAACCGCCCGCGGCCCCGGCTTCAAAAACCCGGCTCGCGCTGCGGCTCTCGCTCCGCGAACCCGCGACCTTGCTCAAAACCGTGGACCAGGTTCTCGTTCAAAAAATCCCCGGCGGCGACCAGACGAGCCGATCGTCTTTGGAACTCGCGGTGACGCTGCGGCTCGAAGAAGAAGCCCCGGACGGAAGTCAGCTTTTGAGCGTGGTCTATAACCGCGTGCGATATTGGCAGGACGTGGCGGGGCGGTCGTTCGCGTTCGATTCCACCGTTCCCGCCGAGCCGCTGCCCGTGGAGGCCCTGCCCTACAAAGGCCTCGTCGGCAACGGGTTCTCGTTTTGGATCAGCCCGGATCACCGCCTGATCAAGCCCGTGGGATTTCCCGAGTTTCTCGAGCGCTGCATCCGCGATGTGCCCCCCGACCGGCAACGGCAGGTGGTTCTGGCCTTTGCGAGCGCGGCCCAGGAAGGGCTGGCGAGCTTCGTGGATGAAAACCTCGGCTTTCTGCCGCCGACGCCGACGGTGGAAGAGCGCGACACGTGGAAATGCGATCGCCGGCTCGCCGGTCCGATTCCGCTTCAACTCAGCACGCGCTGCACGCTGGCCCGGATGACCGAACAGTTCGCCGAGATCGAAATGGAAGGCACGATCGATCCGGTGAAATCGCCCGCATTCTCCAATCACCCGGCGGGGGATGTGCAGGTCCAAGCGCGGGGCGGGCGCACGACCGGGCATTGCGAAATCGACCGCAAGACGGGCTTGCCGCTGCATTGCGAGGTCAAACGCCAACTCGACATGCAGGTCCAACTGGCCGACGGCCGCCGGTTCGATCAGCAAAAAATGACGACGGCGACGATCCGCCTGGTGCCCCCACAAACGTCCCGGCCCGCCCGCCTCGTGATCCCGGCCTCCGGTCGGGTTTCCTCACCCGGCCGCTGACGGCTCGCCGAGAATCGCAGACTGCGTTCACTCTTCGTTCTTACCCATGCCCAGCATTCGCATCCAGCGTCGGCCGCCCGGGCTGTTGTCGCCGTGAGCCGCGGGGGATTTTTGGGTGATCGACTGCATCTGGCCTTCCAAGGCTTCCGACAACATTTGCAGGTCGCGCTCCCGGCGTTTGAGGCGCGTCCGCTGCAGCGTCAATTCGAAGTCCGTGAACCGGTAGTGGTGCTTCAGCCGGGCGACGGTGTTTTCGAGTGTGCGGGCCAGCTTTTCGGGATCCTCCGCCAACGCGTCCCAATCGACGGCCGTCTTGCGTTCCGCGGTCCGCTGCAGACGGGCGGAGAGAGCATCGATGTATTCATCCTGCTGCTCGACGCACCGCCTTAGTGATTCTTCATCGGCTTGCGCAAAGTTCACGATCTCCGGCGGCGAAATCGGCGATGCGTCTTCCTCCGTGAGTTCCCACTCATCGTCGGCCTTGGGTTCCTCCTCCGCCAACGATTCTTGAGCCGGCTCCGATTCGGGTTCGAAATCGGAATCGACCGCTACCTCTTCGACCAAGGCTTCCTCCGCGGCAGTCTCGCCGGTTTCTTCGGAGGCGACTTCGGGTTCTGGTTCCTCTTCGCGGAAGTGCTCTTCAAAGAGCACTTGCAGGTCGGAGACTTGCATTTCCAGCCGGCCCAGGCCGCAGGAGATTTGCATGTCCTCCCACATTTGCACGGCCCGCTGGAGATCCGCCACCAACTCGGTTTGCTGGTCGACGACTTCCTTGGAAAACGCCGCCGTGCTCGTGACATTGCGGTCGGAGCCTGTGCGCTTGAAGCGGTCCAAACGCTCGGCGGTTTGCGACAGCCGCTGCGTCAATTCGTGAACCGTGCGGTCTTTTTTGGCCAGTTCGGCCTCTTTTTCCTGAAGCCGCCCTTCCATTTCGCGCAGCCGCTCTTCGATGGAACCCCCTGGCGCTCGAGACGGTGTTTCTTCGACCATCGTTTTCGATCCCTTTCCGGTCGCATGATGGGGTCTCTTGAGTGAAGAACCTCTCCACCCGGATGAATCACTCCCAGCTAGTTTACGTCACAAATCCGCCCCGCTCGGCGGACGGCTGGCCAAATGACTCCGCTGACACTCCGCGAACGCACCCGTCGTGCGGATTCTGCGGGAAAATCCGCGTATGTTTTCTTTGTGGTCGGTTTGGGTAGGATAGGAATTGGAGGGCAGAGGCCACAAAATCATGGGGCACAGAATCATGGCTTGCAAACGTCGCGGCGGATCATATTCGGCAGTGTTCAGGAAGCAGAATCGAAAGGTCAAGGTTTTATGATTTTGTGCCCCATGATTCTGATGTTTGATAAATCGCCGAGTCCACCTGGCACAGATTCACAGACTTCGGCTATTTTGCGTGGAAAAAATGACCGTTCGACAACTCTCTTCGGCGAGATAAATCGATGTCCCCAACCCCTGAGCTGATTTCCTCGGCCTACGAAATCGCCAAAGAGTGTTACGCCGACTGGAACGTGGATGTGGACCGGGCGGTCCGGAGGTTGGCGGAGATTTCTGTTTCCCTCCACTGCTGGCAGGGCGATGATGTGCGGGGGTTCGAGTCGCTGGGAACCGAATTGGGCGGCGGGTTGGCGGTCACGGGGAACTATCCCGGGCGAGCCCGGACGCCGGACGAACTCCGCGCGGATTTCCAGAAGGCGGGGAGCCTGATTCCCGGGCGGCATCGCATCAATCTCCACGCGAGCTACGCCGAAACCGGCTCCCAAAACGTGGAGCGAAACGAACTGGACGCGTCGCACTTTCAAGGCTGGATCGATTGGGCCCGAGCCGAGGGGTTGGGCATCGACTTCAATCCCACGTTCTTTGCTCATCCGCTGGCCGAGGCCGGGCTGACGTTGACGCACCCCGACCCCTCGGTCCGGCAGTTCTGGATCGAGCATGGGATCGCCTGCCGGCGGATTGGCGCGAAAATCGGGGAGGCGTTAAAGTCACCTTGCGTGACGAACATCTGGATCCCCGACGGCTCCAAGGATGCGCCGATCGATCGCAAGACCCCGCGGGAACGCCTGGCCGATGCACTCGATCAAATCTTGTCCGAGGCGATCGACCCGCGGTGGAACCGGGATGCGGTCGAGTGCAAATTGTTCGGGTTGGGTTCGGAAAGCTACGTCGCCGGCTCGCACGAGTTTTATTTGGGCTACGCCGTGAAGCGGGGCACGCTGTTGTGCCTGGACGCGGGGCATTTTCATCCGACGGAGGTGATTTCGGACAAAAT
Organism: uncultured Planctomycetaceae bacterium; assembly: GCA_963815195.1. Classification (GTDB taxonomy): domain Bacteria; phylum Planctomycetota; class Planctomycetia; order Planctomycetales; family Planctomycetaceae; genus CAWAVN01. The sequence goes on along the minus strand of CAWFGE010000013.1, from coordinate 887,553 downwards.
TTCCTCGGTGCTGATGTGGGTTGAGGAATTGATGCTGCACGTCAGCCGGGGCGTGCGGTGGGACAGCGACCACGTGGTGATTCTGAACGATGAGCTGCGGGCGATCGCCCAGGAGGTTGTCCGCAACGATTATCTCGGCCGGGTGCATTGGGGCCTGGACTTTTTCGATGCGAGCATCAACCGCGTGGCCGCGTGGGTCATCGGCACGCGGAGCTTGCTCAAAGCCCTTTTGTTGGCGCTTCTCGAACCGACGCCGCTGCTCAAGGACTGTGAAAACACTGGCGACTTCACCGCGCGATTGGCGCTCCTGGAGGAAATCAAAGGCCTGCCCTTCGGTGCGGTTTGGGATTATTATTGCCTGACGGAAGATGTTCCGGCGGGCGGAGGTTGGCTGGACGAAATCCGCCGCTACGAACGCGACGTGCTCGCTGAGCGCGGCTGAGGATCAACCGGAACGCGCTCGCGTCCGGTTCGCTCAGCGATGAACCGGGGCTAGCGCCCTGCGGCTAATTTGTTCAACGCGCGGTTTTGGTTTGGTCCAGCGGCTTGCCGCTCACTTTGGCGAAGAAAGTCGGCGAAGATTGGCGACCGCAACACCCCCAGTTCGCATTGCGTTTTGTATCACGGAACTTGATCCCGGCGGAGCGGAGCGGGCGCTGGTGGAGCTGGTGACGCGGCTGGATCGGCGAAAGTTCTCGCCGCGGGTGTTCTGCTTGGGACCGCGAGGCGAGCTTGCCGAGGTGTTGGATCGAGCCGAGGTTCCCGTGGTTTGTTTGGGAGCGAAACGCTGGCGCGACCTGGGGGTGCTGCCGCGATTAGTCCGCGAACTTCGCGGATTTCGCCCGGTGGTTTTGCAAACGTGGTTGTATCACGCCAACACCCTCGGCCGATTGGCCGGGCGGCTGGCGCATGTGCCGATCATCGTCTCGGGAATTCGTGTCGCGGAACGGCGTTCGCGCCTGCGGTTGTGGGCGGATCGGTTCACCGAGCGCTGGGTCGCGGCGCATGTCTGCGTGAGCCGGGATGTCGCACGCTTTTCGATTGAACAAGGAGGACTCGATGCAGCGCGGGTGCACGTGATTTCCAACGGCGTCGATGCCGACCGCTTCGCCAATGCTCAGCCCGCCGATCTCTCATCGGTGGGAATTCCGAATGGTGCCAAGCTGATGCTCGTCGTCGGGCGATTGGATTCGCAAAAAGATCCGTTGTGGCTCTTGGAAGCTTTTCCAAAAGTTCAAGCCCGCGTCCGCAATGTTCACCTGGCTTATGCAGGCCGGGGACCTTTGCAAGCGCGGCTGGAGGAGGAAATCGAGCGGCGAAATCTCGCCGGGTTCGTGCATGTGTTGGGTTGGCGGCGGGATGTGCCGGAGCTTCTCAAAACCGCCGACGTGTTGGTGCTGCCTTCGCGTTGGGAAGGCCTCCCGAACGTGGTCCTGGAAGCCTTCGCCGCGGGCACGCCGGTGGTGGCGACGGCCGTGGAAGGAATTGCCGAATTGATCGCGGATGGGCAGACGGGACTGGTGGTGTGGTCGCGGGATTCAGACGAACTGGCGGGCCGGGTTGTGGAGATTTTGACGAACCTCGCGCTCCGATCCGCCGTAAGTGCTTCAGCACAAACCCTTGTTTGCGAACGATTTACATGGGAATCGAACTGCGAGGCGTATGCGGGGCTGTATGAGAATCTGCTGGCGAATCTCTCCCGAAAATAGTCTGCGGAATCCCCGCACACTCGGGCGGCGAAAATAATTCAAATCCCAAATCCCCTGGAAAATAAGCACAAAATCCCGTTTTCGCGCGGGATCTGCCGAGACCGCGGCGTTTCATCCTTGACCCGATGTTTTCCGGTGATACATTGGATGTCTATCGCGAATTCTGGGAAATCTGGGCGGGCCAATTTCTCTTGGGCACCCACTTTTCCGCCGGATTTTTGCGCCCCGATTCCAAATCCTTTGGGCTCACCCGCTGATCGGATTTCGCGGGGTTTGTACACTTTGGCAGAAAACGGTTGCCGTTCACTTCCCAACCGTTTGGACGTTTTCTGTATCGATGATCTCATCTGGGTTTCTGTGCACACCTTTTGTGGTGCGCAGGGCAGGTGTTTGAATTGTGAGAATTGCTCCGCTGGCTACCGGGCTTTGCGGACATGGACGCCAGGGATTGGCGTCCTTTTGGATGGGCGGAAGGCGTTGGCATCAACCAATTCCACCCCCGCAACCATTCGCCTCGTCGGGCGGAATGGAAGCCGCTTGAGGCGAATGGTTTCCTTTTTCCCTGCCTTCCTGCTTCTCCCGGTCCCGCCGCGCCGAGTTTTTCGGAAATCGGTGTTAGCTTATCCCGCGAATTCCGTCCTGCTGTTGGTTGCCCCGTTCCCCCCTTCTGCTGATAATGGGGTGTCGCTCGCCCTCGTGTGAGCCTTTTCTTTCCAGGAGTGCGCCTCAGATGCGAAATGTATTGATGGTTTTCACCGCGGCGGGGATTCTCGTTCAGGCCGCGTCCGCGCGGGCGGAAAAATTGGACCCCAAAATCGAACAAGCCATCAAGTCCGCGACCGACTACCTCGCCCGCGAGCAGCGCCGGCAAGGGTATTGGGAAGCCAACGGCGGACAATACCGGGTCGCGATGACGGCCCTCGCCGCAAATGCTTTATTGGCCAGCGGTTCCACCACGACACGCGGTCCGTACGCCAAGAACATTCGCCTCGCCGTGGATTATTTGATAAGCACGTCCCGCTCCAACGGGCTGATCGGCTATCAAAACGACTACCACTACACCTATGGGCATGGCTTTTCGATGCTGTTCCTTTCGCAGGTTTACGGAGAGGAAGAAGACGCCGAGCGGCGGGCGGATCTCCGCCGGGTGCTCACCAAGGCCGTGGAGTTTTGCGGAGACGCTCAAACTCCTGAAGGTGGCTGGGGATACGTGTCGGCGAAGGATGGGAACAACTTTGACGAAGGTTCGACCTGCATTACGCAGGTGCAGGGTCTCCGGGCTTGCCGGGACGCGGGGATTCCCGTGTCCAAGGACATCATCGACCGGGGCAAGGAATATGTCTGGAAATGCACGATCAAAACCGGTGCCCAAGCCGGGGGCGTCCAATACAGCATCCGCGGCGGCGGGGCTCGGCCTCCGATTACCGCGGCGGGGGTGGCGGCGATGTTCAATTTCGGCGAATACGATTCCGAGCGGGCCAAGTTGATGCTCGACTTCTGCAAAAAGAACGTCTGGCCGAGCAAGAACGTCAACGAATTCTCAGGCCACTGGCACTATACCCATTACTATTACGCCCAGGTGATGTACCGCCTCGAAGACCAGTGGCCCAAATACTTCGAGGAGATCGGCGGGCAACTCGTGCAGTCGCAGTCCACGGGCGGAAGCAATAAGGGCGCCTGGATGGACGGGCACATCGGCCCGGTCTACACCACCGCCATCAACGCAACCATCCTGCAACTGGGCAAGGGTTATCTGCCCATTTATCAGCGGTAGCCTACTCGCGGGAAACGGATTGCAGTACAAGGCCCCGATTTGGTCGGGGCTTTGCTTTTTCCGCTCTCCCAAAGTCGGCATTTCCCGCAGCGATTTGCAGGAAACGAGCGGCCGAGGTTCTCAATTCTGAGAAAAGGGCGGTTGCGTTTCGGTGTTCCGCAACCCGCCGGATTTTTAGCACTTCGGTCCCTTGAATCCCTGTTTGCGATTTGGGATAGTTCAACCCAATCGTGGGCGAGAGGGTTTCCTTCCCGATCCGTTCTCCGTCGATCTCCCCGCCCAACTCTCCATAATTTTCGGATGATTTGCCGGGCATGCTGAGTCTACTCTTTGCGGATATTGCCGATACAAGAAACCTGCTGGGTTGGGAAATCAGTCCCACCACGGCCGGTTTTCTGGCGGCTGTGGTGCACGTGGTCTTGATCCTGGGCATCTTTGCCAATGTGCCTTTGATCTTCATTTGGGCCGAGCGAAAGGTGTCGGGGCGGATTCAAGACCGCCTGGGTCCCACGCGTGTGGGGGGCAAGTTCGGCTGGCTGCAAGGGTTGGCCGACGGCGTCAAGTTGATTCAGAAGGAAGATCTGGTTCCCACGGCGGCGGACGGGATGCTGTTCCGCATGGCCCCGTACCTGGCCTGCATTGCCGCGTTTTGTGCCTTCATGGTGCTACCCGTAAGCAGCACCTGGGTGTCGGTGGCTTCCGACATCGGCTTGTTTCTGTTGTTGGCGATTCTCTCGCTGGAAGTCATCGGGATTGTCCTCGCGGGCTATTCCAGCGGGTCGAAGTGGTCCCTGTTCGGCGGGATGCGGGAATCGGCTCAGATGGTGAGCTACGAAATCCCGCTCGCCATTTGCGGCCTCGTGCCCATCGTGGCGGTTGGAACGCTGAATCTCGGCGAGATCGGCGACTATCAGCGAGGGGCTTTTTGGAACTGGCTGATCTTCAATAATCCCTTCACATTTATCGCATTTTTCGTGTATTTCACCGTGGCGACGGCGGGCTGCAAACGGGCCCCGTTCGATTTGGCCGAGGCGGAGAGCGAACTCGTCGGCGGGTTTCACACGGAATACAGCGGCATGCGGTGGTCGTACTTTTTCATGGCCGAGTATGCCGCGATGTTCCTGGTGAGCGCCGTGGCCGCGATCCTGTTTCTGGGGGGCTGGTACACCGGGCTTGGGATGGAGAAGATTTTCGCGCGGGGAGACTCCTTGAGCGAACTGGCGGGGGCGGGGGTGAGCACCTACTTAGGCCATCTGTTCGGGATGGTGGTGATTCTCACCAAGGCGTCGGTGTTGGTGCTGGTGCAGGTGTGGGTGCGGTGGACGTTTCCCCGCCTGCGGATCGACCAGGTGATGCAGACGTGTTTGAAGTATCTGGTGCCGATTAGCTGCGTGTTGTTTTTGGGGGCGACGCTTTGGCCGCTTGTGCTGATTGCCTTTGTCGGCCGGCCGGCGCTATTCTCAGCCCCGTTGGGCGAATCCTCGCCGAAGGCCGCGAGCGTCCGTGAAGCGACCCCCGAAACCGCCCAGCGGATTCTGATTCAACAACCGGCCGCGATGGTTTCCGCCGAGTCGGATTCTTCCGCGGAAAGGACCCACCGATGACCGGCGGAACAATTCTCTTTTGGTTTTTGGCTCTCGCCGCCTCGTTGGGTGCGGTGGCTGTCGTGGTTTCGCAAAACGTCGTGCGGATGGCGTTCTGGCTGATCGTGTCCCTCGGTTCGACGGCCGGGCTGTTCTTTTTGCTGCACGCCGACTTCGTCGCCGCCACGCAGCTTCTGGTCTACGTCGGGGGCACGGTGGTGCTTTTGATCTTCGGCGTGATGCTCACTGCAAGCGGTCCCTACAACGTCCTCAAAATGGCCCCCGGCAACCTGATTGCCGTGGCCGCCGTGGGGGCGATCGTGTTCTTCATCATGTATCAAGGCGTGGCGGACGTCGATTGGAACCGCTCGACGCTCCGGCTCGTGGCCGTCTCCGCCGAACGCTTTGAAGACATCCGCGCGAACGCGGATCAAGACGATGCCAAGCTGCTCGCGTCCGCGTATCAAGAGCAGGACGTGCAGGGCACCAAGGTCTATCGGCTGTCCCCCGACAACGAACTGGACGACGAGCAGGAACAGCGGTTGCTCGCTTTGCTCGAGGCCAATCATCTTTCGTTCGCTCCGTCCACGAAAACGGGCGGGACGATTCGCCCGTTGGGTTTCAGCCTGTTGGGATCCCGGCCCGATCAGGACCTGGGCTCGCCTGTCGGCCTTCAGCGGCTGAGCGACGGGTTTTACGTCGTCAAGACGGTTCCGGCGGCGGATCACATTGAACACCCGGCCGAAGCGGGGGACGAAACCGAAGCGGCCCAATCGGCGGCGCTTTCCACCGGCTATTTGCTGCCGTTCGAAATCGCATCCGTGCATTTGCTGGTGGTGTTGATTGGGGCGGCGTACCTGGCCCGGGCCAAACGCCGGATGCAATCCACCGCCACGTAGAAACAGACACTTGGAATCAATCAACAGACATTGAGGCGATGGCATGGGCATTGGATTGACGGAATATCTGGCCGTGGGGGCGATTTTATTTGTCGCCGGCGTAATTTGCATGGCGACGAAGCGCAACGGCATCGGCGTGTTGATGGGCGTGGAGTTGGTGCTTAACGGAGCCAACGTAAACTTCGTCGCCTTTTCGCATTTCACGCCGCTGGGACTCGACGGGCAGGTGGTGTCGCTGTTCGTGATCGTGCTCGCGGCCGCCGAGGCCGCCGTCGCATTGGCCATTGCCCTCAACTTTTACAACAACCACCTCACGATCGATGTCGACCGCGGGGATGACTTGAAGGGCTAAACAAGGAAAAATCCGAATCTCGAAATCCGAAACAATTCTTAATGACCAAAACTCGAAGGCTCGAAACAGAAAACGGAATTCCAGCCCGCAGCGCAGGCCAGGGTTCTCGCATCCCCTCGGTTGCGTTTCGGGCTAATGCATCTGCCGGGTTTTCAAAGCGGCGTTTTGGAACATTGGGATTTTGAATTTGTTTCGGATTTCGATATTCGAATTGAAATCATTCGGTCCTGGCGACCTTTGAATAGACGAGAATCGCATGTCCGACCAAGCGGCTGTCATTGTTCCGAACCTTCTCCTCGCGGCGTTTCTGTTGCCCCTGTTTGGGTTTTGCGTCGAGATCTGTGCCCCCATTTGGCAGCCGGATCGCAAATGCAAGTGGGCGGCGTTTTTTGCCGTCGGTTGCATCGGCACGGGGTTTGTCCTCAGCGTGATTGCGTTTCTGTTCTGGGGCGGCTCCACGGAGTGGGCCGCGTTTCACCCGCCCGGCGAAGAAGGGCACAGGGAGCTCGCCGTGTTCTCCGGACTGTGGTACACGCTGGGCTCGTTCGGCGATTTGACCATCGGCTTGGAGTATTACATCGACAGTCTGACCCTGGCGATGTTCATGATGGTCACCCTGATCGCGACGTGTATTCACGTGTTCGCGCTGGGCTACATGAGCGATGAACTGACCGACGACTACGTCGATCATCAAGTCCACACGCCGTCCGGCGGGCATTTTCATCGGCCCGGCCGGTACTCCCGCTTTTTCGCCTATATGTCGCTGTTCAGCTTTTCCATGCTGGGCATTGTGATCTCGGGCAGCATCCTGATGGTGTTCATCTTCTGGGAACTCGTCGGTGTGACCAGCTACCTGTTGATCGGCTTCTACTTTGAACGCCATTCCGCCAGCACCGCCGCGAACAAAGCCTTCATCATGAATCGCGTGGGCGACTTCGGGTTTCTGATCGGGATGATGGTCGTGTGGACGTACTTCGGCACGTTCAGCTTCGGCGGTTTGCCCTCGGCCGAGGATCCCGAGCACAAACAGCCCGGCCTGTTCGCGATGGTCTCGGACGCTCACGGGCACATGCACGTGGACCAGAGCGAATCCGGGGCGGTGGTGCATTTGCAATCGGGCGAAGCGCACCACGGCGAAGAGACCGAACCCGCCGTCGCGGAAAAACCCGGAATGGAAGCCGAGGCCGAGTCTTCGCGGACGATTCCCTATTGGCTGCTGATGGTTGCGGGGATCGGCGTGTTTTGCGGGTGCGTCGGCAAGAGCGCCGAGTTCCCGCTGCAAACCTGGCTCCCGGACGCGATGGAAGGCCCCACGCCGGTCTCGGCCTTGGTGCACTCGGCCACGATGGTCGCGGCGGGCGTGTATCTGACGGCCCGGTTCTATCCGATGTTCCTCCCGGAAGTGCTGTTGGTGATCGCCTACGTGGGGTGCATCACGCTGTTTCTGGGGGCGACGATCGCGATCGTGGCGACGGACATCAAACGCGTGCTGGCCTATTCCACGATCAGCCAGTTGGGATACATGATGCTCGTGTTGGGCGTGGCCGGCTGGGGCGCGGGCGTGTTCCACCTCTTCACGCACGCGTTCTTCAAATCGCTGTTGTTTCTGTGCTCGGGCAGCGTAATCGTCGGCTGCCATCACGAGCAGGAAATGCCCCGCATGGGCGGCTTGCTCAAAAAAATGCCGATCACAGCGCTGACGATGCTCGTCGGCGTGATCGCGATTTGCGGACTGGCCATTCCCGGAACCGCGCTCGCGTTTTCAGGCTACCATTCCAAAGATGCCATCCTCGCGACGGCGCTCGCCCATTGGTACCTCAACCCGGTCCACTTTTTGTTGTATTTCATTCCCCTGGTGACGGCGGGGATCACGGCGTTCTATATGTTCCGCTTGTGGTTCTACACGTTTTGGGGCGAGCCTCGCGATCGGGAGCTTTACGATCACGTTCACGAATCCCGGTGGGTGATGACCGTGCCTTTGCTCGTGCTGGCTTTTTTCGCGGCGTTCTGTGCCTTTGGGGGTGAAGAGGGGCCGCTTTACATGACGATCATCGGCAGCGAACCCCCCGGCGTCGCCCACGGGCAAGCGCTCGCCGGTTTGATGGGCATTTCGCTCCCCGGACACCACGACATCCACGCCGTGCACAGCCAGGCCGGCATGTGGGCGTTGATCGTGGCGTTCGCCGGGGCCATTCTGGCCTATCTGGTTTACGGGGCGAAGGTCGTCGAGCCGGCGGAGATCAAAAGGCAATTCGCGGGCGTGCACCGCTTCCTCGTGGAGAAATGGCAGTTCGACGAACTCTACGATACGGCATTCGTGCGTCCGCCCCACGTCGTCGGCCGCTGGATCACGCGCTTCGACCGCGGAGTGCTGGATGGCATTCTCCACTGGCTCGCCGCGTCGTGCCTGCAGATTTCCCGTTGGGACCGCTGGTTCGACGAGCGGGCGGTGGACGGGTTGGTCAACGTCGTGGGGGATCGGACGTTTTGGGCCGGCACCTGGCTTCGCCGGGTGCAGACGGGCTATTTAAGGCAATATGTGCTGTTTATTTTGCTGGCCGTGGGGGCGCTTGCGATCTTTGTGCCCATCGTGGCCATGCTGTGGTGAGATTTGACGAACACAAACCCTCGGCTCCCGGAACCGGGCCGCCGTTTGATTCCAACAGTGGCAACTGGCTTATAAAGTTCTCCAGAAGGGATTACGCAGACCATGCCTCCCGGATTGTTATTATCGGCGATCATTTTCATCCCCACCTTGGGGGCGATTTTCCTCGTGTTTTTCAACAAAAACGCCTGGAACGAAATGCGGAACTTTGCGCTGGGCGTGACAATCGTGACGTTCATCTTCTCGCTGTTCCTCTTGGGGGGCAGTATTACGACGTCGACGACCCCGGCGTCCAGCCCGTGCAGACTGTCCAAGACGGCGACCAGACCAAAGAGGTCCGCGGCTACACCGCCGATTGGATTCCGACCTGGAACATTTACTACAAGCTTGGATTTGACGGGATCAGCCTCCCGCTCGTGTTGCTCACGACCTTCATCAGCATGCTGTCGATGCTGGCGTCGTGGAGCATTACCAAGCAGGTCAAGGGCTACTTGATTTTGTTCCTGCTCCTGGAGACCGGGATGTTGGGCGTGTTCCTCGCGCTCGACTTCTTCCTGTTTTACGTGTTCTGGGAAGTCATGCTGCTGCCGATGTATTTCCTCATCGGTGTTTGGGGCGGGCCGCGGAAGGAATACGCGGCGATCAAGTTCTTCCTGTATACCCTCGCGGGCAGCGTGCTGATGCTGATCGCGATGCTGATGTTTTACTTCGGCAGCACAAACGCGACCGGGGAATCCACATTCGACCTGATGCAACTCGCCAACATCGCCCAAGGCAGCGTGAACGGCATCGCTTTCAGTCCGACCATGCAGATCACGGCGTTCATTCTCTTGTTCATCGGATTTGCGATCAAAGTGCCGACGTTCCCGTTCCACACCTGGCTCCCCGATGCCCACGTCGAAGCCCCGACGCCAATCAGCATGATCCTGGCCGGGGTGCTATTGAAAATGGGCGGATACGGGATCATTCGCATCGCGTTTCCGCTGTGTCCCTACGGAGCCCAGTATGCCGCTTATGCGCTGGTCGTGATCGGAGCGTTCAGCATTATTTATGGAGCGTTCGCCGCGCTTGCGCAGACCGACTTCAAACGCCTCGTGGCCTACAGTTCGGTGAGCCATATGGGGTATGTGATCATCGGCCTCGCCGTGTGGAAGATCAACGAAGCCGGGGGCGTTGCGAACAAAGACTTCTGGCACATGGGGATGAACGGGGCGATGTTCCAGATGCTGGCCCACGGGGTGTCCTCGGCCGGCATGTTCTTTATGGTCGGCGTGCTTTACGACCGCGTGCACCACCGGGATCTCAACCAGTTCGGCGGGCTGATGAGCAAGATGCCGTTGTACTCCGCATTGGCCGTGGGCATCTTTTTCGCCGGGCTGGGGCTGCCGGGCTTGTGCGGGTTCATCGGCGAAGTGTTCGTCGTCTTGAGCAGTTGGAGTTATTCCCCGGTCCTGGCGATCATCGCGGCTTCCGGCGTGATTCTGACCGCGGGCTACATCCTGTGGACAATCCAGCGGGTGTACCTGGGTCCGGAATACAAAGGCCCGCATCCCGAAGCCCTGTCCCCGATCAACGGCCGCGAAATGGTGGTGGCGGTCTCGCTGCTGGTGATGGCGATTGCGCTGGGCGTCTATCCGCGAATGATGCTCGACTTGATGCAAGCCTCCACCGCGCACCTGATTACAATGCTCGATGAAGGTTACCGGGCCGCCGCATCGTTCGTTTCCGAAACCACGGCGAGCCGCTGATTCATCCCGCAAATCCCATTTTGATGGCAGCCGGCCTCGGCCGATCGAGATAGACTTCATGAACAACTTTTCGCAAATCATAGAGCAACTGGTCGAATCGAACACGCCCAATTCCGTGGGCCTGTTCGGCCCCGAATTGGTGTTGTGCGGAACCATCGTCGCGCTCCTCCTGTGGCGGTTGTTCAATGGCGACCGCGTGCTGTCTCCGTATTGGGTGGCGCTGGTGGGGGCGTTCATCGCGTTCTGGGTGGCGTGGACCCAGTTTCGCGGCGACATGACGACGACGGAAATCTTCACCGGGATGTTGATCTACGACAAGTTCACGGTCTTTTTCCGGCTGTTTCTGCTGCTGTTTTTGATCCTGGTGATCGCACTCACCGTGCTGACGGGCATTCCCGACGATGAGGACGGGCCGGACTTTTACACGCTGCTGATCGGGTCCACGATCGGCATGATGTTGATGGCGAGCGCCAATCATCTGCTGATTTTGTTCCTGGGCGTGGAGATGACGAGCGTCCCCAGTTACGTGATGGTCGGCTTTCTCAAGGGCCGGCGGACCGGCAGCGAAGCGGCTCTCAAATACGTGGTGTATGGAGCCGGTGCCGCGGGAGTGATGCTGTATGGCATCAGCCTGCTTGCGGGTCTGTTGGGAACGGCGAACCTGCCGGAGTTGGCGTCGCGGATTGTGCTGGTGGCCGGGTCCGATGCGAGCCTCGCGGACCCAGGCATGCGCACGATCGCGCTCGGGGCGATCATGGTTCTGGTGGGATTGGCGTTCAAGTTGTCGCTGTTTCCGTTCCACTTCTGGTGTCCGGACGCCTTTGAAGGAGCCCCCGCGGAGGTGGCGGGCTTTCTTTCGGTCGCCTCCAAAGCCGCCGCGTTTGCCCTCCTGGTGCGGTTTTGCGTCGCGCTCGGCGGGACCGATCCCCTGGCCCTTTCCAACCTGAAACTCGCCTTGGGGATAGGCCTGGGAATCGTGGCGGCGGTCACGGCGACGTTCGGAAACCTGGCCGCTTATGCCCAGACCAACATCAAGCGGCTGTTGGCCTATTCGACGATCGCGCATGCGGGTTACATGCTGATGGCTGTCGCGGCGATGATGGTCATTTTGCACGGGGCCGCCAGCGAAGGCGCGGCCGCGGGTTCCTACAGCGAAGTCACCCGGGCCGTGGGCGGGCTGCTCTTTTACCTGGGCGTGTATCTGTTTATGAACCTGGGGGCGTTTGCCATCGTCGCCTTGATCCGCAACGAAATTTTCAGCGAAGAAATCGCCGACTACGACGGCCTTGTGAGCCAATGCCCCGGGCTGTGCGTGTTTATGCTCATCTGCCTGTTTAGTCTGGTGGGCCTGCCCCCGCTGGGCGGGTTCTTCGGCAAGTGGTATATCTTCGCGGCGCTGTTCCAGGCGGGAAAAATTCACTGGTTTATGTGGGCCGTCCTGGGCATCGGCGGTTTGAACACCGTGTTCAGCCTGTTTTATTATCTCCGCGTGCTGAAGGCGATGTTCATCAACCCGCGTCCCGAGGAAGCCCGCGCCGCGGACGTTCCGCTCAACTCGGTGTGGTATGTCGGGATCATCACCGTGCCGGTCGTGCTGTTGGGGATTTTCGGGCCGTTGATGGACAGCCTCAGCTATCGCGCCCGGGACATCGCCTCGGCGTTGTTTCCGTGATCGGCTGTCGCTGATCGATGGCGTTTGGTTATTGGAATGGTTTCGCAAGGTTTTCCAACATGTCCGATGTTTCGACGTATGCCGCGCTCAACGATCTCCTCATCAACGTGGGGCGAAGTTTGTTGCAATACGTCGGAGAGTGCTGGCCGTGGGCGGATGCGCACAAGGACGAAGCCCAGCGCAAGATTCAGGAACTGGTTAAACAGCAAGAACGCCAGATCGCCCAGCTCACGGAATTGCTCTACGAGGCCGATTGGACGATCGACTTCGGCAGCTATCCCACCGAATACACGGACCTGCATTACGTGGCCTTGGATTTCCTATTGGACCAGTTGATTCACAACCAAGAGTCGCTGGTCGAAGACGCCCGGCGGACGCTCCCCGCCTGCGAAGAACATCCCGGTGCCGAGAAACTGGTCGCCGAAATCCAACGGGGCCAGGAATCCATTGCCCAGGAACTCAAGGCCCTCGCCAACTCGCCGCTGGCCAGCCAGGACGGAAACGGCCTCGCCGAGGCTCCGCGGTGACGCCAACAATCCCATGCTGAATCTGATCGACACCCACGCCCACCTCGATGCGGACGCATTTGCGCCGGATTTGAACGAGGTTCTGGAAAACGCAAAACAGGCGGGGGTCTCGCGGATCTTCACGATCGGGATCACGCTCGAAACCAGCCGCCGGGCCGTCGAATTGGCGGAAGCGCACGCAATGGTTTCCGCCGTCGTGGGGATTCAGCCCAATTATGCCGCGGAGGCGTCCGCGACCGACATGGCGGAGATCGAAGCGCTCCTCACGCATCCGCAGGTTGTGGGCATCGGCGAAACGGGGCTGGACCGCTATTGGGATTTTGCCCCGCTCAATGTGCAGATCGAGTTCTTTCGCCAGCATCTGCGACTCGCATTTCAATACCGGCTGCCTTTCATCATCCATTGCCGGGACGCCGAGGAGGATGTGATCGCCGTCCTGCGGGAGTTCGAAGACCAACAGCCGTTTCGCGGGGTGATGCACAGCTTCTGCGGGAGCGCTGCGTCGGCGGAGATTTGCCTGGGGATGGGCCTCCATCTGTCGTTTTCCGGGATGCTGACCTATCGGAAGAACGACGAACTGCGGGCGATTGCCGGGTCCGTGCCGCCGGATCGGCTCCTGGTCGAAACCGATGCCCCCTATTTGGTGCCCACGCCGAAGCGCGGGAAGATCAAACGCAACGAACCCGCGTTCGTGGAATACACGGCCGGCGTCCTGGCGGAGGTGCACGGCGTCTCGGCGGAAGAGATGGCCCGGCAAACCACCGAAAACGCCCGCACGCTGTTTGGCATCGATCGCTGAAGCCCTCAGGACTGCCTAAAAGTTGTGGGAACGCTGGTTTTCAAGCGGCAAATGCATGGCGAGAACCGGCCGGTTGAGCGGCGGTTTTTTGGCTCTTCCGGCGAATCGGGGCGGACGCTGATGATCTTTTTGTGTGATGATCAACGGTGGGGCTTTGCGAGCGACGGGAGAACGAGGTTACCGGCGTGACGTTTCGGCGGAGTGGCACGTTCATTTGCCAAGTTCAGTACTTCCAAAAAAGCTCAGGAAATTGGTTTGGTTTTCAAGAGCCGCGCACGAAGTAAGCGGTTTCAGGGACTCAGACCGCAAGACCGCACTTCGTGCGCGGCTCAGGCCTTTTTTTGGAACGACTGAAGTCGAAGATCGCGTCCCATCAGACGCTTCCCCCACCCGGCCGCTACCGCGTCCGACCTCCCCAAAGGGAGGTGAAAAAGCGCGGACGAGAAATCCTTTAACACCGTCGTCGTTCCCCCGGATTATCCGGAAGAACCGGTTTTTCAGTGCTGACCTTTCGTTACGTGCCGCGGTCTTGGTATGCTGGTTGGGGAAATCACCCAGAACTTTTCCGAAGGGCCTGGATCGGGGTTCGTTTTGGCGGAGTGCGGAGAGACACTTTATGGCCTTTGCCCCATGTGGCCTCTCAAACGGAGCATGATTTCGAGGAAAACGATTTCAAAGGAAGACCCGTCGCTTAAAGTTTCAGTTCTATTCCAAGAATTGTGTGACCGCGTTTCCGTATGCCCGCTTGTCCCCAATGTCATGCCACCTTTGATCCCGAGGACTTGGATGCCCAGAATCCAAGGTGTCCTGTCTGCGACGAGCCGCTTTCCGAGTCCGGGGATGAAACGAAAGCCGCGGCCACCCAAGACCACGATGCGTCAATCTCCGCCCCGAAGATTGAGGGATTTGAAATCACCCGGCACATCGGCCGGGGCGGGATGGGGGATGTGTGGGAAGCCCGGCAGCTTGTGCTGGGCCGAAAAGTGGCAATCAAAGTGCTCGCGCAAAACCTCTCGCACAGCGAGCATTTCCTGGCCCGCTTCACGCGGGAAGCCTACACGCTGGGCCGGCTTCATCATCCGGGCATTGTCGGCATCCACGATTTTCGCTCCAATCCCGACGGCCTGTGCTGCATCATTATGGAATATGTGGAAGGTCCCAACCGGGGCGACCCCACGACGCTGCACGATCTCATTCGCGCCCGCGAACTCGATGTGGACCGCACGCGGTTTCTCATTCTGCAGGTTTTGCATTCGCTGCAATATGCTCACGAAGAAGGCGTGATCCACCGCGACATCAAGCCGACCAACGTGTTGATCGACCGCAACGGCCGCGTGAAGGTGGTGGATTTTGGAATCGCGGCGATGCCCGGGGACCGCTCGGGCGGTAAGCAGCTCACCTACGCGGGGGGGCCGCTCGGGACCGCGGAGTACATGGCCCCCGAGCAAACGGAAGATGCGACGCAGGCGGACCACCGGGCCGACCTGTTCGCGGTGGGGGTTGTGATTTATGAAATGCTGACGGGGACTCGGCCGCGCGGGGCGTTTGCGCCGCCTTCGCAGGCCAAGCCCGGGATCGACGCCGCGTGGGACGCGGTCGTGCAGAAGGCTTTGCAGCCCGAGCGCGAAAAGCGTTACGCCGACGCCCGCGAGATGATTGCGGCGATTCAATTGATCCGCGGGGCGGCCACGGCGGGCCCTCTCGACGAGGTGCCGCCCGAATACCTGCCGGCCTCGCCCGCCTTGTTGCCCGCACCCGTTCGGGAAAGGCCTTTCGAGGAGCCGGAAGACTTCGCCCCGGGAAAAACACCCCTCCCGATCAACACGCCCACGGTGGCCGATCCCGCCAGGCCCGAGTCGGTCGATGGGGAGTCTGGCTCCGCGGAAAGGTCCGGCGCCACGGATCTGCCTTCCGACGAGGACGACGAGGAGATTCCTCCCTGGCTGGTCAAACGCCGAGAAAGAGAAAAGGCGTTGAAAGACACCCAGGTCCATTCCTCAGCGGAGGACTCGGAGAACGCTTTGGACTTCCCCGAACCAAGCAACGCGGATTCCGCCGTGCGGATCGATAAACGAGTCGCGGTCTCCGACGCGGAACCGTCCGGCGAGGTTCCCGCGGCCAACGCAGAGGATTTGGCGGCCTGGCTGGCGGACGGACCGATTCCGGGCAGCGCGGGGAGTTCCCATCTGCTGGAAATCGCGGCTCACTTGGCCCCCACAAAAGAGGGCCTTTCCGAAGACGAGCCATCGGAACCCGCCGGCGAATCGAAAGCCGACGACCGCGTCGCCGCGGGGTCGCCCACGGGCGCGGCGAGCGGCACTGCCACAGAAGACGTTCCGACAGACGACAAGTCTCCGATAAGCGACGATCTGCCCGAGGGCGATTTTGTGGAATTGGCCACAGAGGCCGGGGTTGATCCGCCTTGCCCGGGAGACAAAGCGATGCTCTTCCGCCCGGCGAATCGTCCGCCGGTCATCAAGATCTGCGTCTTGGACGACGGTTCGGGCCGCGAGGGAGAATGGTTCCGCATTCGGCAGCCGAGCTTTGTGATCGGCCGCAACGAGGGCGATTTGATCATCAGCCACGACAAAAGCATTTCCGGCCGCCATGCGGAAATCCGGCTCGAGCAGACGGGTGACAGCCTGTTCGAGCTTCTCATCCGGGACCTAAACACCACCAACGGAACCTTCGCCCGCGCGTCGCGGGCGATTTTGGAGGATGGGCAGGAATTTCTTTTGGGCTGCCGCCGATATAAGCTCGTCTGCAACTGCCCGTCCGAGGCGGGCGGGCCCCCATTCGATCAATTGCAGGAAATCACCAAGAAAGGCCGCGGCAAAACGCTTCGATTGGGCCGTCCGCCGGTGACGATCGGCCGCGATCCCATGCAATGCGACCTGCTGGTGCTCGACGATCCGTTTCTCAGCCCGCTGCACGCCGTGCTCAAACGCGACGACAAGAACCGCTGGGTGATCAAGAATTACAACTCCCGCAACGGCGTGTGGATTCAAATCGAAGAGATGCAGCTCGTCAGCGGCGGGGAATTCCAAATCGGCAGCCAACGCTTCATCGTGCAAATCCCCTGACCCGCGCCGCGATCCCAATGGAGATCGGCTTAGCACGTGTTTGAAATCTGAGCGTAGGCTAGCCTCCGGTTTCGATGAAACGATCGTCACAAAATCAAGGCCGGCGGCTAGCGCCGTCCCGCTCACGTTTGCAGACGAATTCGTTTCAAACACGTTCTTATGCCAAGCCCAGGCGTTGCCAGAGAGTTTTTTTAATCGGCGTTTCCGGTTGGCGGAATTCGTAGGATTTGCAAAGCTGGTCGAGTTCCGCCGCCACCTTTCGGCAATGCTCGTACACGGGACCAAAGCGTTCCTTGAGCGTGCGGGCGTGGCGATTGTCGTCGGTCGCCGATTCGAGCGCGGGCGAGGGCGGCCAGAGATGTTTGAGCAGCGGCGGCATTTCTCCGCCTTGGGCTGCGGTTTCGATTGCGGGAAAGTTGGCCTTGTATTGTTGGAACCGGCGATCGGTGGCGTTTCTCAAGAGCCCCAAGACAGCGGGCCGGCCGTTGCCGTTGACCCTGCGTACGTAGTCGATCATTTCAAAAGTCCGCGGCAAGCCGTTCAAGGAAATCCGGCTGGGCCGAACGGGAATCAGCACAAAATCGCTCATCGCGAGCCCGTTGATGCTGAACACCGAAGCCCGGGTGATGTTGGCGGGCAGGTCGATCAAGACATAATCGAACTGGGCGAGGGCCGGCTTCAAGAATTTGCGAAACAGGTTGTGGTCTTTCCGGTGATCCATCGACTCTTCCACATCAAACATGCGGTCGCCGTCGGGCACCATCAGGGCGATTTCGTCCAAGGCGGAGCCCCGCGCATCGGCCGCGGGACGCCAGATCAGAAACCGTTGGAGATTCTCCACCCGTTTTTTCGTCTGGCGAAGATCCTGCATGAGATCGACGAGGGTTTGGCGGGTTTCGATGGAGGCATTCAAGGATTGATGGCCGATGAGCGCGCACGTGCTCGAGGCCTGGGCGTCCAAATCGATCACCAGGACGGTCTTTTGGCGATTGGCCGCCAGGAATTCCGCCAGGCCCACCGTGACGGTGGACTTTCCCTCTCCTCCTTTATTGTTGTAGATCGAGATCACATGCATCAGAGGCCCTCGCGGAAAAAATGGCGGCTTCAACCATCATGCTCGACCTATACGAAAAATCAATCCTCAAGCCGCCAAAGCCGGTCAAAACGAAGTGAGTTTTGTGCCGACGCGAGCGATTTTGCGTCTTGTGCGGTTCTCGAATGGCCGGATTCTGCCCGCGAAGTTTATAATACACTGGAGCGAGCCCGGGTTTTTCGAGAGGACCAGGATTCAAGGAGCGACAAGGCAACATGCAACGGCAGGGATTAAAAATGGACGGCAGGGAAAAGTGGCGATTCGTCGCTTGGGGGATTTTTATCGGAACGGGTTTGCTCGTCGCGCACGCGTTGCCGGCCGATGATCAAGGACGCGATTCCAAAGCCGAAACCGCCGCGGAGCGCGGCTACCGGGTGTTGCGAACCAAGCCGTTTTTGCCGGCCGACTTCGATCAGGAGACGTTCGACAACCTTTGGCACGTGTGGCCGGAACCCCTCAAGTCCCGCGCGGCGAAGGCCTCCGCCACCGAGCGAAGGCGAATGGCATTTTCCCGATACGGGCTGATGGAAGATCCCGAAAAACCCCGCGGCAAGGGGCCGGCTTTGGGATATGTGGACGACGGCCGAGGCGGCTGGGTCATGAATTGCCTCGCCTGTCACGCCGGCAAAGTCGCGGGGGAGGTCATTCCCGGCCTGCCCAATTCGCATTTCGCTCTGGAAACGCTCACCGAGGAAATTCGCCTGACAAAAATTCGCCTTCGGAAAAGACTCACCCACCTCGATTTGGGCACGTTGACGTTTCCGCTCGGCTCGACCAACGGCACGACCAACGCGGTGATCTTCGGGATCCTCTTGGGCAATCAGCGCGACCGCGACATGAACGTGCTCAAGAACCGAAAAACGCCCGACGTGGAACATCACGACATGGACGCCCCGCCGTTCTGGAACGTGAAGAAGAAGTCCCGGCTGTATATCGACGGCCACATCGCCAAGTCCCACCGCCCGCTGATGCAGTTCATGCTGCTGCCGGTGAACGACCGCAAAACTGTCGAGAGTTGGGAAGCCGATTTTCAAGATGTTCTGTCGTGGATTGAATCCGCCCAGCCGCCGAAGTGGCGCTGGGACGTGGACCGGGACCTGGCCGAAAGCGGCGAGCGGATCTTCAACCAGAGCTGCGCGAAATGCCACGGCCGCTACGGCGAAAAGCCGACCTACCCCGAACGCACGGTGCCCATTGCGGACGTCGGCACCGATCCCGTTCGCCTGAGGGCCTTGACCCAAGAGCATCTCCACTGGGTGAAAACCGGCTGGATGAGCCGTTATGGAAAAGACCCGGTGGACGATTCCCCCGCGGGCTACGTCGCCCCTCCTTTGGACGGTGTCTGGGCCTCGGCCCCTTATTTCCACAACGGATCGGTGCCCACGCTCTGGCACGTACTGCATCCCGAACAACGCCCCGCCGTTTGGCGGCGGAGCGAAAACGGCTACGACCGAAGCCGCGTGGGCTTGGAGGTGGAGACATTCGACGAGGTTCCCGACTCCGCCAACACCGCTGCCGAACGCCGGACCGTATTCGACACGCGCGCTCACGGGAAAAGCGCCTCGGGCCACGACTATCCGTCGCTTCTCGCGGAGCCCCAAAAGCGGGCGGTGTTGGAGTATCTGAAAACGCTTTGACGCCGGATTACTTCGCTGAGGGAGGACGCGCCGGCCGGACGGGGGCGGGGCAGCAATCGATCGGGCAAACATCGGGGTTCGCTGGGAAGTTTCCGATCGCTCGGCGTTCGGGGTCATCGCTTGACCGCTCTTCGATCAACTCCCGGAGCATGCCGATGAACTTCGGATGCGTCCCCACCGTCTCCACGCGGATCATGTGGAGGTGTTCCTCGTCGCATACCTGCCGGGCTTCCTCATCCAGATCGAACAGGACTTCCATGTGATCGGACAGAAAACCGATCGGCATGACGAGCACATCGGAAATCCCTTGCGGTTTGAGCTCCCGCAAAAAATCGCAAACGTCGGGCTCGAGCCACGGATCTTGCGGCCGGCCGCTGCGGCTTTGATAGACCAGCCGATACCGGTCGGGCGCGATGCCCAGTTGTTCCGCCACCAACCGGCAGGTTTCC
Organism: uncultured Planctomycetaceae bacterium; assembly: GCA_963815195.1. Lineage (GTDB taxonomy): Bacteria > Planctomycetota > Planctomycetia > Planctomycetales > Planctomycetaceae > CAWAVN01. The sequence goes on along the minus strand of CAWFGE010000013.1, from coordinate 867,623 downwards.
TCAAGCTGGGCCACATACGCGGACGACTCGGCCATCGAACGAGGCAGGCTGTGCGCGGTCAACACGACGAACGCCCGCTCGCGTTGTGCGCTCGGCAATTTCGCCATAGCCAAGGAAAGCCGATCCGCATTGGCCGCGATAAAGTCGGGATGATTAAAGAACACGCGAATTTTATCGACCTCGGGAGCGGACTCGCCGACCGCTTCCCGGCGCGCTCGATGTCTTCCCGGTATTGCCGGCAACTCGAATAAGAGCTATAGGCCGCCAGCACCAACGCCAGTACCCGCCGCTTGCCTTCGTCGGCGAGTTGCCGCATGGTGTCGGCGAGCAGGGGGTGCCAATTCCGATTGCCCCAGTAGATGGGAAGCGGGATCCCGCGTGTGGCGAGTTCCTCGCGGAGCGCCTCGATCACCGCCCGCGTCTGGGCATTGATGGGGCTCGCGCCGCCAAAATGGTAATAATGCTCGGCGACTTCCAACATCCGTTCGCGGGGAACGTTCCGCCCCCGGAGCACGTTTTCCAGGAACGGAATCACATCCTCGCGCTTCTCCGGTCCGCCGAACCCCACCACCAACACCGCATCATAGGCCGAACTCACGATGTACTTCGCTCCCATCTTTGTGCATTTGTCAAATCAAAAAACGATTCTCGCAAGACACACGACTCATCAGCCGCGTGCGGCGGTCTTCGGTTTTTTGTTGAGATTTTAGTCTTCGGGCAGCCCCACATCGACATTGGGCCAATCCACTTCGGAGGGCCCGCCTTCGATTTCCTCCAAAGCGTTTCGCGCCCGGTCGAGATCGGCGGCATGAACGATCACTTGGATCAGCCCGGGACTTTCCGCGCGAAAACCCGCGGTGAAACCTCCGGTGGTTCTCGCATCGATGCCCCGGTCTTTGAGCGCCAACACAATGGCCGCGGCTTCCGCTTCGCCGGGGACGGATTTCAAGATCTCTGGATCACGAGGATCGTTTTGCACGTGGGAAATCTCCACAAAAAGGCCAACACCCGTACAGACGATTGCGCGATGATAACGCAACAATCGAGTTCTTGTCACACGTGTCTCTGAGGTGATTCGTCAGAAAGCCCTCAATCTTTGCTCAAACTGTAAGCGTTTGGGTGGCTGGGGCGCAAGTCCCCTTTGGAATAAGGCTTGAACTGCGAATGCTGGGGCTGTGGCCCGGCGAGAAAAATCTCACACGGCCCCAGGCCTCACATCTGCTTTTTCCTTGGAACATTCCATTGCGCCCCAGCCACCCCCCCTGCACTTTCGACCTGCAGTTTGAGATCTTTACAATTATATCACGCGATGAGTGAAAGTCCGCAGGAACGGGGCGGGCCGCCCAATCGCGTGGCGGCTTTCATCAAGGGGGCGGGCGAGTTATGATCGATGTCCAAAAGAGCGGACGATTTTTGGGCGACGATTCGGGGGGAGAACGCAGTGCGAAAGTTGTTGTGTATCACGATTGCCTGCGGTTGGGCAGCGTCAACCTTGGCCGCCGATCCGCCTCGAACGGAAAACTCGGAACCCGGATTTGAAAAGCTCGCGGCGTTCTTTCAGCCGCCCCAGGGATTTGAGGGCGACTTCGGGCCGTACAAGTCGCCGCTTCGGTTCTACGATGGCACGCCGGTCAAAACGCCCGCCGACTGGCCGCGCCGACGCCGCGAGATTCTCGACAAATGGCACGAGTTGATGGGAGTTTGGCCGCCGCTTTTGAAGAACCCCCAGGTCGAGGTTTTAAAGGAAGACCGGCGGGAGAACCTCACGCAGCAACACGTGCGGATCGAGGTCGCCCCCGGGAAGAAGACCGAAGATGCTTACCTGCTCCTCCCCGATGGCGACGGGCCGTTCCCCGCGGTGGTAGTCGTGTATTACGACGCCCTCACCGGCATCGGCCGCGGCAAAACCGCGGGACGCGATTTCGCGCTGGCCCTCGCCAAACGCGGCTTCGTCGCTCTTTCGCTGGGCAGCGCGCCGGAGACTTACTATCCGGACAAAGAACATTGCCGATTGCAGCCGCTCTCGTTTCATGCCTACGAAGCCGCGACCTGCCACGCGATCCTGGCGAACCTCAAGCAGGTGGACCCGCAGCGGATCGGCATCGTCGGGCATTCCTACGGCGGGAAATGGGCGATGTTCGCTTCGTGCCTTTACGACAAGTTCGCCTGTGCCGCGTGGTCGGACGGCGGGATCGTATTCGATGAGAAGCGAGGCAACGTCAACTACTGGGAGCGCTGGTATCTCGGATTTGAGCCGGGCGGAAAAGACCGGCAGCCCGGCATCCCCAACTCAAAAAATCCCCGCACCGGGGCGTACAAAAAGATGATCGAAGCCGGCCACGACTTGCACGAGCTTCACGCGCTCATGGCGCCGCGGCCGTTGTTGGTCTCGGGGGGTTCGGAAGACCAGCCGGAGCGCTGGAAAGCCCTGAATCACGCGGTCGCCGTCAATCGCTTCTTGGGATATGAAAACCGCGTGGCGATGACCAACCGCCAAGGCCATTCGCCGACCGAGGAATCGAACGAGCAGATCTATGTGTTCTTCGAGCATTTCTTAAAACCAACCGCGGCGACGCCGAAGCCCTGAAACAACCGGCCGTTTGCCCGACACATCAAATCAACCAAACTCTCGCAAGTCCAACTCGAAGTCTTCGCCGCCTGAAGGAATTTCATTATGTCTCCGAATCGGTTCCATCCTTGGATTTTGACGGCCGTCCTGTTCGCGTCAATGTTTCAAACCGCGAGCGCCAAGGACCTCGAGGTGTTGTTCCTGGGGGACAAGGGGCATCATCAGCCGCGGGAGCGGTTTGTGCAGATCGAGCCCGTGCTCGCGAAGCGGGGCATCAAGCTGGTTTATAGTGACGATGTCATCGATCTGAACACGGAGAATCTCAAAAAGTACGACGCGCTTCTCTTGTACGCGAACATCGACAAAATCGATCCGCCGGAGGAAAAGGCTTTGCTCGATTACGTCGCGACCGGCGGCGGGTTTGTGCCGCTGCATTGTGCGACCTTTTGCTTTCGGAATTCGAAAGAGATCGTGGCCTTGATGGGAGCACAATTTCAAAAGCATGGCACCGGAACCTTCCGCACGGAGATCGCCGAGCCGAACCATCCGATCATGAAAGGCTTCGGCGGGTTTGAAAGCTGGGATGAGACTTACGTGCATCATCTGCACAACGAGAAAAACCGCACCGTCTTGGCTTACCGCGTGGACAGCGCAGGCCGGGAGCCTTGGACCTGGGTGCGGACCCAAGGCAAAGGCCGGGTGTTTTATACCGCCTGGGGGCACGATCAGCGGACCTGGGGCAACGCCGGTTTTCAGAACCTCTTGGAGCGAGGCATTCGCTGGGCCGCGGGCGACGATCCGACTTCGGTCCCTGCGTATCTCGCCGAGCAGCCGTTTCCCGTCCCCGAAATGACGGCGATGCGGAAAGACGTGAAGCCGTTTGAATACATCGACGTCGGCAACAAGATCCCCAACTACACGCCCGGCGCACGCTGGGGCGTCCAAGGCGAAGCCCTCTCGAAAATGCAAAAGCCTTTGCAGCCGGAAGAATCCCTCAAGCATTTCGTGACGCCCCAGGGCTTTCATGTGGAGCTGTTCGCGGCGGAACCGGACATCGGCGGCAAGCCGATCGCGATGGCTTGGGACGAGCGGGGCCGATTGTGGATCGCGGAGACTTACGATTACCCCAACGAACTCCAGCCGCCGGGAGAGGGCCGGGACCGGATTCGCATTCTGGAAGACACCGACGGCGATTGGCGGGCCGACAAGTTCACCGTCTTCGCCGAGAAACTGAGCATCCCCACCAGCATCGCCTTCCACAAGGGCGGCGTGATCGTGCAGAACGGCGTCGAAACACTGTACCTCAAAGACACCGACGGCGACGATGTGGCCGACGAGAAAACCGTCCTCTTCACCGGCTGGAACGAGCGGGACACGCACGGCGGCGTGAGCAATTTTCAATACGGCCTCGACAACTGGATCTGGGCCATGCAGGGCTACAACGATTCCCGCCCCGCCGCCGACGGCGAGGAACGATCCACGCAGAATTTTCGCCAGGGCTTCTTTCGGTTTCGGCCGGACGGCTCGGAAATCGAGTTTATTCGCTCAACCAACAACAACACCTGGGGGCTGGGGATCAGCGAGGAAGGCATCATCTTCGGCTCCACCGCCAACCATTGCCCCAGCGTGTATATGCCCATTCCCAACCGCTATTACGAACGCGTCCGCGGCTGGACGCCTTCACTGGTGTTGGAAATGATTTCCGACACGCATCTGTTCAAGCCCATCACCAAGAACATTCGGCAGGTGGATCATCACGGAGGCTACACCGCCGGGGCCGGGCATGCGCTTTATACGGCGCGGAAATACCCCAAGGAGTATTGGAACCGCACCGCGTTCGTGAACGGACCCACGGGCCATCTCACGGGGACGTTCGTGCTCGAAGCCGACGGCAGCGATTTTCATTCGACCAGCCCCTTCAATCTCTTGGCGAGCGACGATGAATGGACCGCGCCGATCATGTCCGAAGTCGGACCCGACGGCAACGTGTGGGTCATCGACTGGTACAACTACATCGTGCAGCACAACCCCACGCCCCGCGGCTTCAGCACCGGCAAAGGCAACGCCTACGAAACCGACCTCCGCGACAAAAAACACGGCCGGATCTATCGCGTGGTGTATGGCGATGAAAAAGACAAACCCTTCACGCTGGCTGGCGCATCGCCGGAAAAACTGGTGGCAACTTTGAAGCACCCCACTATGCTCTGGAGAAAGCACGCCCAACGGCTGTTGGTGGAACGCGGCAAAGACGATGTCGTTCCGGCCTTGCTCAAGCTGATCGGCGATCAATCCGCGCTTTCCGCAGATGAGATTGGCTTGAACGTCGGCGCCATTCACGCGCTTTGGACACTTCACGGATTGGGGCAACTCGATGGCTCCAACGGCCGGGCGGCCCGGACGGCCATCGCCGCAATCGTTCATCCGTCAGCCGGCGTCAGGCGAAATGCGGTCCAGGTCCTTCCTGCCCTGGAAGTCTCTGCTGAAGTTCTTATCAATAGCAACCTGCTGGAAGATCGCAGCGCCCAAGTGCGATTGATGACGTTGTTGAAACTGTCGGATTTGCCTTCGGTTTCAGTAGCGGGACCGGCGATTTTGAAGGCAATGACCGATCCCAAAAACGCTGGCGACCGGTGGATTCAAGACGCCGCGATTAGCGCGGCCGCGACGAATGCGGACAGTTTTTTGAAAGCGGTCGCCGAGGCCAAGCAAAAACCAGACGAAAAACTTTTAGAAGCCGTGAGCATTGTCGCGGGGCATTACGGCCGCGGCGGGCCGGTGGATTCGGTGGCCTCCGTGCTGTCCCGGTTGACGAAAGCCGACCCCGCGATCGCCGAGGCGGTGCTATCGGGGCTCGCCAAAGGTTGGCCCAAAGACCAATCGCCGAAGCTGGATCAAGCCTTTGAGAGCGATCTCAAAAATCTGCTTGCAAAATTGCCCGCGGGTAGCAAAGGCGTCCTTCTCAAGTTGGCTATCGGCTGGGGCAGCAAGGAGTTTGCCAGCTACGCCAAAGAGGTCTCGGATTCGCTATTGTCGCAGCTCGATGATGAATCGCTCAGCCAGGACAAACGCCTCGCGGCGGCCGGGCAGTTGGTGGAGTTTCGCGCGCAGGACGATGAGGTGGTGAAAACACTCTTAAGCCGGATTTCGCCGCAAACGCCGCCGGGTTTGGCTGTGGGGATCGTGAAATCGCTCGGAAAAAGCGAAAGCCCGAACGTGGGCGAACTGCTCACGAGCCGATTCAAAGGCATGACGCCCCAAACCCGAACCGCGGGGATCGCGGTGATGCTCAGCCGGCCGGAGTCCACGCGGTCGCTGTTGGATGCGATCGACAAAGGCACGGTGCTGCTCGCGGAGCTTTCGCTCGATCAGAAGCAGGCCCTGTCTTCGCATCCCAATCGCTCGATCCAACGGCAAGCCCGGAGCCTGTTAAGCCGGGGCGGAGCACTTCCGAATCCCGATCGCCAGAAAGTCCTCGCCCAACTCTTGCCGCTCGCCAAGGAGACCGGCAACGCCGACGCCGGGAAAGAGGTCTATAAAAAGCAATGCTCCAAATGCCACGTCCACGGCAGCGAGGGCACACGGATCGGGCCGGACCTCACCGGCATGGCCGTGCATCCCAAGGCGGAGCTGTTGACGCACATCATCGACCCCAGCCGGGATGTCGAAGGCAACTTCCGCGTTTATACCGTGCTCACGTCCGACGGGCTGGTGCTCACCGGGCTATTGGCGTCGGAATCCAAAACCGCGATCGAACTCTTCGACGTGGAAGGCAAGAAGAAAGTCGTCCTGCGGGAAGACATCGAGCAAATGGTCGCTTCCCGAAAATCCCTGATGCCCGAAGGTTTCGAGAAGCAGGTCAAGCCGGAGGAGATCAAGAACCTGTTGGAGTTCCTCACGCAGCGCGGGAAATACCTGCCGCTCGATCTGCGAAAAGTCGCCACCATCGCCAGCGACCGGGGCATGTTTTTCAGCACAGACGCCCCGCAGGAACGATTGATCTTTTCCGACTGGTCGCCCAAGACCTTTAAGGGCGTGCCGTTCCATCTCACCGATCCCCAGGACGGCAAGGTTCCCAATGTGATTCTGCTCAACGGCCCCAACGGGGCCGTCTCTCAGACGATGCCCAAGTCGGTCACGCTGCCCTCGAACGGCCCCGCGCGGGCGATTCATCTGCTCTCGGGCGTCAGCGGTTGGGGCTTTCCGTACGACCGGAACCCAACGGTTTCCATGATCGTTCGCCTCCATTACGCGGATGGGACGACCGAGGATCACGAACTCAAAAACGGTCGGCATTTCGCGGACTACATCCGCCGGGTCGATGTGCCCGAATCGGAATTCGCCTTCCCCTTGAGGGGCCAGCAAATCCGCTACCTGGCGATCCATCCGAAGCGAACGGACGCGATCGAAAAGATCGAGTTCCTCAAAGGCCCCGACCGCTCCGCCCCCGTGGTGATGGCGGTCACGCTGGAATCTTTGGAAGCCCCGAAATGGAAGAAGCGAAGACAAACTAATTCGCATCGTTCGGCAGCACTTGGAGCACGAACACTGAATCGGCGGACCGGATCGGCGTCATGCCGACCACGATCGATTGCCCGACGGGAGCGACGATTTTGGTGTTCAGGGAGGCGAGCCTCTCCACGGGTAGCCTACCTCCGCGGTTCGAATGCGCCTCGATTGCGAGTTCGATCGAAGGAGACGTTCCGACTTGACCTGACACAATGGCTTCCGCTTCGAGCTCAACCGGGCTGTCATCCTGAAGAACCGTGGTGCCATGGGCCACGACAGGCCGCTCCTCGCCGGGATCGATGGTCACCAGCATCTGGGCCGCCATTTTGAGATTCGCCGCACCGAGTTTTTCTTCCAGGACCTTCACGACCTTGTCGAGGTTCTTGGGCGCGGGGGCTTCTTTGCCAGCCAGTTTTTCGGACACAAGCCAGACGATACGAAGCTGCAGCCGATCCAGTTTCGGGGCGTCTTTCGCAACGTCGATGACCTGAACCGCATCTTCGACGAGTTTTAGCGCCGCCGCGTTACCCCGAACGAGCAGCCGGTGCTGGGCCTGATCTAAAGCCACGCCGTGAGTGATCCCCATCTGGATCAAGGCTTGGGAGACTGTTTCCGGCGAGGCATGTTTCAAGGGAATCTTGCGGATCGATTCGGCCCTGTCATTTTTCTCATCCAATCGCAGCAGGATGGCTTCCAGGGTCGCCAACTTGTCTGGCGTGCCTGTGGCGATCAGCGAGTTTGTCCGCGGATCGGCTGTGATTCGCAGCGACGCATCGGCGAGGAGTGCCGAAACGACATTCAACGTTTCCCGGGCATCGTTGTTGGCGAGAGTGAAGATCTTAACGCTTTCCTCCGGCTTGGCGGGCTTCTGTGGCTCGGCGTCCAAGACGTTGAGCAGTTCCTTGATCTGTTTTGTGACTTCCGCGGGACCTGAGACAATCAGCACATTAGTGCGGGGGTCGGCGGTGATGCGGACCGTTTTGGCCTTCTCCAGGTCTGGATACAACTCTTTGATCATCTTTTCGGCGCTGCTTGCATCGACATGCTTCAAAGGAAACACCGTCAACTTCGGTTCCTCAGCTCGAACCGGCGAGCTGAGGCCCGAGGCTCCCCAAACGCCAAACAGCAAGATCGCGCAAAATCCAGGTTTGAATAGTCGGCATAATTCGATCCCTTCCAGGAAAGTACAAGAGCCGCGTCAACGGTTTTCGCTGACGCTCTTCACGGGAAAGACTTGAATCAACGTGATGTCCGGTTCGCCGCTGTCGATGGTCAATGGCAGCACGTCTGGGGGAAATTCCACGCGGACCGGCGGGGCTTTTTGTTTCGCCAACTCCGCCGCTTGGGGCGGCGGAGCTGGTTTGGAAATGCGTTGGCGTTCTTTTGGATCGTTGTTGTTGGCGTGATCTTCATCAGACTTGTCGAGGCCAGGGTTTGCGAAGATCAACAACCAACCCAACAGGCCGATCGCCAGAGCCGCAAGCGCCAAGCTTCCGGCAGCCGACCGTGGGCGTTTTCGCGTGTCGATCTGGGCATGGATTCGCTCGCTGAAACCCGGCGGACAGGGAATCGCCTCGGTCCCGGCTTTCAATAGATCGTCAATGCGCCGTTGTTGCTGCACAGCCCCGCGGCAGGTTTCGCAGCCGGTCAAATGCTCGGCGAAGAAATCGCGGTCATCTTTCGGCAATTCATTCAACAAATAATCGTCGAGTCGTTCGCAAAGGCGGTCGGTCATGGTTGTTTTGTCGGGGGAGTCGGATTGTTGGATGGATAAAGCATCTGCCGCATTTTCTTGCGGGCTTCACACAGATGGACCTTCGCCGCGTTTCGGCTGATACCAAGCACCTCGGCGATCTCGGCAAGACTCAACTCCTCCACCGCAGCCAGGTGGAGGACTTCCCGCTGCCGAGGCGGGAGCCTGTCCAAGGCTTTTAAGGCCTCCCTGACTTCCTCGCGGTCGATGGCGACGAGTTCGGGTTCGCGGGCCGGGTCCGCCGCGGATTCGACGCCCGATTCCCAATCGGGCCGCCGTTGGTTTCGCCTGAGTTGGTCCCGCCAGAGGTTGACGGCGATCCGAAACAGCCAAACCCGCGCGGATTCGTGGTCTCGCAACCCTTCCCGCTTTTCCCAAGCGCGGAGGAGCGTTTCCTGCGTCAAATCCTCGGCCCGGTCGGAATGGTTCGTCAGCCGCAGGGCAAACCGGTACAGCCGTGGAATGATCGGCTCCAGATGTTCCCATAACGGCATTCCGCCACCCGCGTGCCAAGGTGGATTTTGAGTTTCTGCTCACGCTCAGACAGACGAACGGAGCCGGAAATGGTTAACCGCAAAACCCAAGGATTTCGCGGAAAGTCGCGAATTGGTTCCTCAGGACCGTTCGAGAAAATACTGTCCGAATATCAGCCGGAACGCGCTCGCGTCCCGTTCTTGGCTTGTTCTAAAGTCATTTTTTCATAACCCGGCGCAGCAGCCGGCGGTAATTCTCGCCCAGGATCAAACGCTTGTCCTCTTCGGAGATGTCCGCTCCGATGACTTTTCCCAATTCGGTGCCCAAGGACCGCGAGGGCAAATGGCTGCCGAACACGATCCGCTCCGCCCCCAGTTCGCGGACGGCCATTTCGATGAAGCCGGCGGTGGCGTCGAAGCCGGAGGTTTCGACGAGGATGTTCTCGGAATCCCGCACCGCGCGGATGCCTTTCTGCCATTCGCCGCCCGCGTGGGCACAGAGGAATTTTTGCTCAGGGAACTTGGCCGCGAGTTCGGCGAGTTCCGCGGGCGTCGAAGCTCCCGGCCCCGGTTTGCCGCCGGTCTGGAACCAGGTGTGCTGCATGATCACGCCGTTGTATTCGGCAATGCGTTCCACGAGCGGAAGGAAATTCGGATGCGTGCAGGTGAGCGCCTCCCGGTCCGCCGCCGGGAAAGTACACCCCCAGCATCGGCCCATCCCGCAGCCAACGGTCCAAAGCCTCGAGCGAAGCCCGCACATCGTGGGCATTGAGTTGGATCATGCCGATCAACAGCTTCGGCCAGCGTTTGAGCGGTTTTAAAACCATTTCCGGATTCGAGCGCAGCGCCTTCTCCAATAGGGCATCGGACGTGGTGCCGATGCCCACGTGGGCGAAGTAGCACAGCTTTTCGAATTGGCCCTTTTGAATGGCAGGCAGCGCACGTTCGATATCCGCGATCAACCGCTCGCCGCCGCGGCCCGGATGCGAATGCGACGGCGTGAAATACGAATCCCAGATCCGGTAGCCTTTCAATCGCTCCGGCGACGGCAGACCAAGTTGCACAGCGGCAGGATTCAGCATTTCGAATTTCCGTTAGGACTGTCATTTCGGAAAACCGGGGCTAGCGCCCTGCGGCTAATCAATGCAATTGTTGGGCATTCTCCGAGAGAACCGCTTTGAGCGCGGACTCGTCAAGTATCGAGGATTCATGCACGCGGATCAGCGCGGCTTCGGGAATCAGAAACGGGGCATGCGTTCCGAATAACACCCGGCCGGGGGGCAGGGTCTTCACCAGGTTGGGAACGCCGTCGGTTCCCTCGACGCGGGCCGTGTCGAAAGAGAGTCCAGGGGTTTTTGCGAGTTGTGATAACAGAGGCGGTCGCGGGCGGTCGTTGAGGATTTGCACTTTAGTGTTTTTGATGTGGTTCATTAGGCCGGGCAAGGGCGACAAATCCACATCCGGCACTTGCAAGAGCGGATATTGCGTGCGGGTGTCTTCCATGAGGGCGGCGATCTGCACGAAGCATCCCGCCTTCGCCGCGAGTTCCAAAAGCTCGGCGAACCGCGGATCGTTCAACGCATAACCGTGGTAATTCGGATGCAGCCGAACGCCCGGCATCTTGTGCGTCTCGACGCATCGCCGGAGGTCGTCTTTCCAATCGGGAACCGCGGGATTGATCGAACCGATCGGAACCAGTTCCGGGAATTGTTTGCACTCCGCCGCCAAGCGCTGATTGACCCCGGCGACATCCCGGTGCAGCACGCCTTCAAAACTTCCCGCCCAAGCGGTCTTGATGCCCAGCGAGCGGAGCTTTTTCACCAGCTTGGCCGTCTCATCCAAAGGCAATCGGCGAAACGGCCAGTGAAACAGGCTCACATTGGTGTCGATGATTTGGAAATCCGGCGGATTCTCTTCCGCCGTCTCTCCGCGTTGGGAAGCAAGCAAAGAAGCGACGCCCGCAGTCGCGGCGAGGTTTAAGAGTTCGCGCCGGTTGATCATGCTTCCCGCCTTGCTATGCCAGAATTTCCGTCACGACGCGGGGCGGTTCGAAGCCGGTGAGGCGTTCTTCGAGGCCGCTGCGTTTGAAGAACAGCTTTTGATGATGCAGTCCCAAAAGGTGCAGGATCGTGGCGTGGAAGTCGTGGACGCTGACGGGATTTTCCACGGCCTTGTGGCCGAAGTCGTCCGTTTTGCCGAAGGTGGTTCCTCCCTTCACGCCGCCGCCGGCCATCCAACTCGTGAAGGCCTGCATGTTGTGATCGCGGCCGGAGAAGCCGTCGGCGGATCGCTGCGTAGTCGGGGTGCGACCGAACTCGCCGCCCCAAATGACCAGTGTGGAATCGAGCAAACCCCGCTGCTTGAGATCGCGGAGGAGCGCGGCCACGGGTTGGTCCGTTCGCTGGCAAGCTCCGCGGTGATTGGCGGCGAGGTCGGCGTGGCTGTCCCAGGGCTGCTCTTCGAGAAAAATCTGCACGAACCGGACGCCCCGCTCGACCAACCGCCGGGCCAAGAGGCACCGCCGGCCGTAGGAGTCGGTCCACTTTTCGCCGATGCCGTACATGGACAGCGTCTTAGCGGTCTCGCGGGAAAGATCCAAGGCTTCGCCGGCGGACATCTGCATGCGGGCGGCGAGGCTGTAGGATTCCATGCGGGCGTCGAGTTCCGGATAATGCGGCCGATCCTGGCGGTGGATTTCATCGAGCTGATTGAGTAACCCGCGGGCCGACTCCGTCACTTCCGAAGGCTGTTCGTACTGCGGCGTGAGGTTCAAGATCGGCGAACCCGTCGGCCGAAACCGCGTGCCCTGATAAATGGGGGGCAGAAATCCCGAGGTCCAGTTCCGCGTGCCGTTCTTCGGCGGGCCGAGCGGATCGTTCAAGACCACATAGGCGGGCAGGTTTTGGTTTTCGCTCCCCAGCCCGTAAACGGTCCAGGCCCCGAACGTGGGGTAGCCCATGAACAATCGGCCGCTGTGGATTTTATAAAGCGCGTTGTCGTGGTTCGGGTGGTCGGTCCACAGCGAATTGATGAGGCAGAGATCGTCGGCCATCTTCGCCGTGTGCGGCAGCACATCCGCCATCCACATCCCCGACTCCCCGTGCCGGGCGAACTCGAACTGCCCGCCCATCACTACGCCGATGTCTGAGGTGTTCGAGTTGCCGAGTTCCTCGACGTTCCCCGGAAACGGTTTTCCATTGAGGCCATTGAGCTTGGGCTTGGGGTCGAACAAGTCCATTTGGCTCGGCCCGCCGTTCATGAAGAGATGAATGACGGAGGTCGCCTTCGCCCGGTGATGCGGCTGTTTGGGCTTGAGGTTGTACTGCATCACCGGCTCTTCTGGCTCGGCTTCCGTGGCCAGTGCCGACGTGCCGCCGAAGTAGTCCTGGCAAAACAGGTGCGTCAATGCCGCCCCGAACACGCCGTCACAAGTGCGGGCAAAAAAATCGCGGCGAGTGGGTTGTTGAGTGATGTGATCGTTCATGGTCTGTCGCTTTGGACTCGCTCGATAAATAATTGACGCGTCTATTAAGTGCGTTCCCGCGAATGGGTTTCATCAATCGACATACAAGAAGGCGGCCGAGTTCAGGAGGGTATGGCAATAGGTTTCGAGAGCGGTTGCCTTTTGGCCGTTCCAGGCGGATTCCAATTCCTTCAAGGTTAGGGTGCCCAGCTTTCGTTCCTTCTCGCCGGGAGATCGGCTGAGCGCGACACGGTAAATCAGATCGACCTTGGCCGCCGGGTCGTGTTTGTTTTCATCGGGGAGCAATCCTTCCACCCGCCGGGCAAACGCGGAAGCGAGTTCGCGGATGCGGTCGTTGTTCATCAGCATCAGCGATTGCGGCGAGACGGTCGAAATGCTGCGGGCCACGCAGTTGGGGGACATCTCGGGATAATCGAAAGTCTCCATCATCGTGGGGATTTCGGTCCGGCGGTATTGGATATAAATGCTCCGCCGCCAGCCGCCCGTCTCCGTGGGATTGGCGCTGACGAGTCCATTGCGGTCCACGGTCACAAAGTCCGGAGGGCCGCCGGGCGTTTCGTCAAGCTTGCCCGACACGAACAACAACGAATCCCGCAAAGCCTCGGCATTCATTCGCAAAAGCGGCATCCGCGAGAGGAGCCGATTTTGCGGATCGCGCTTCCAGCGGTCTTCGGTGATCCGGCTGGACTGCCGATAGGTGCGGGAATTCATCATCAACCGGTGCATCTCCTTGATGCTCCAACCCCGCTTGACGAATTGGGCCGCCAACCAATCGAGGAGTTCGGGATGCGACGGCCGATCGCCTTTGACGCCAAAGTTTTCGAGCGACAGGACCAAGCCCGCGCCGAAGTGGTGATACCAGATGCGGTTGACCATCACGCGGGCCGTGAGCGGATGCTCGGGCCGCGTGAGCCAGCGGGCAAACGCCAACCGCCGGCCCGTCTTTCCGGGGAACGGGGGTTCGGCCGCGAACGGCGTCCGCCCGTCGGTGAGCATCGAAGGCACGCCGGGGCCCACCAAGTGGCCGGGTTGATCGTGCTCGCCTCGCCTGAGAATATACGTCGGCGACGGTTCGCCCCGGTCCCAGAGGCGCGCGAATTTCCAACGGCGGCTCCATCTCCCGGCGGACTTTGAGAATGTTCTGTTCGATCTCTTCAAGGTTCTGCCAAGCCTCGCGCACCGAAGGCGGCTGCTGATTGTCTGGGACGAGTTCCGCTTTCTGCAGTTTTTCTACGAGAATCCGCTGCGGCAGCGTGCGGTTGTTGTCCGCGATTTTGAGCGCCCGCAGCGTTTCCTGGCGGTCCTCTTCACTTTGATCAGGGTAATGCTGCCTGAGCAGTTCCAACTGCCACTCGGTGACCGCGTTCTTCCGCTGGGATTCCAATTTCTTGAGCTTGGCTTTGAGCGGGGGATTTTTCTCGGCGACGCGTTCCCGCTGCTCCAGCGTGGCGATGTCCAGCGAACGGTTCTTAAAGGTCAGCCAATCGTGCTCGTCAAAGGCCCCTTGAAAGATCGCTTTGAAGCGGTAGTAGTCGCGGTGCGGGATGGGATCGTATTTGTGCGAATGGCAGCGGCAGCATTCCATCGTCAGCCCCATCACGCCGGAACCCACGACCTTGATCGCATCGCCAATCACGCCGAGCCGTTCCGGGACAAAGTTCATCGTCCGCGAACCCGTCTCATCAATCCCCATCCGCAGAAACCCGGTGGCGATCAGGTTGTCCACCATCTGCTCCGTGACGACCGGGGCGTGTTCGTAATCGGCGAGCTCATCGCCCGCGAGTTGCTCCAGCAGAAACCGGTCGTAAGGCTTGTCGCTGTTGAAGGCCCGGATTACATAGTCGCGGTACTTCCAGGCGACTTCGCGCACCGGGTCGGCCGACACGCCGCCTTCGGAGTCCGCATAACCCGCCACATCGAGCCAATATCGGCCCCAGCGTTCCCCATAATGCGGCGAGGCGAGAAGCTCATCGACCATCTCGGCATACCAATCGGGATCCTGGCTTTCATGCCATTTTTGCCACTCTTCGAGCGTGGGAGGCATGCCGACGAGATCCAGATAAGCTCGGCGGATGAGCGTGTCGCGATCTGCTTCGGGCGAGAACGTCAGCCCCTTCGCTTTCAGTTTTTTCAGGACGAACTCATCGATGGTATCGGCGTCAGCATTTGCCTGAGGTGGTTGGAAGGCCCAGTGCTTTCGGTCTTCGTCGGTGACGAGCGGATCGGGTTCGGTGGTGGCGACATCGGGAACAACTTCTATCACCGGCGCGCCCGCGGCGATCCATTTGCGAAGCGTTTTGACTTCCGCAACCGCCGGCCGCTTCACGAAAAACTTGAGCAATAAATCTCCGCGGCGGGCAGGCTTCGCTTTCGATCCGCTGGATCATCGGGCTCGCGTCGGGATCGCCCGGCACAATCGCAGGGCCGTGTTTTCCGCCCTTCCGCATTAGGGCCGGCGTGCGAAGATCGAGGCCGCCGTCTTTTCGCCGCGGGCCATGGCAGGTCGTGCACCGGAGCAGCACGATTGGCAAGACATCGTGCTGCGTGATTGGCTCGTCTGCGACTTCCGCGGGTTGTTTCGATTTCGCGCCGCCTGCGATCCATTGCCGGATGCGGGCGAGTTCTTTTTCGGTGAGTTGCGGCTGCTCTTTGGGAGGCATCCCGCCGCCGTTGACCATGATCCACAGCATGCTGTCATCGACGGTGTCCGCGAGCGCGGATTCTCCCGACTCCCCGCCCCGCCGCAGCCCCGTGATCGACGACAAATCCAACCCGCCCTTCCGCACCTTGGCCGCGTGGCATTGGCCGCATTTGGTTGAGAGCAGCGGCTGAATGTCTGTTTCGAAAACGAGCGGCTTGTCTTCGGCGAAGCCTGGCGATGCAAGTCCCCAACCAACGGCAAACCATCAACGATCGAACCAGGCGACGGAAAGTCATAAGCAATCGCGGGAGAATGAACGGATCGGAACAAGCGGTGGGATATAAAGCCCCCTTTGCCAAGTTCATTATAATCGATTTTGATGCGTCCCGTCATCCTTCGGCCGATGCCCGGCTTACCAATACTTCTCGAAGTGGATCGTGCCGGGGCGGTGGGGTTCGTCGAGTCGCAGGCCGAGATCCTGGAGCGTTTCCACCATGCCCGGCGGTTTGGGGAAGCTCAAGCCACCATCGGCGGTGCGCTCGGGCAAGCCGAGCATGGCGGGATTTCCGCACACAAACGCATGGGCCGCGTGCGGGTCGAAGCGGTCCGCGATCAGTTGGCGATAGTCATCCCGGAACACAATGTCTTGAAGGTGCATCTTGCCCACGAAGTCCGGCCGCGATTTGTCCAGGTTTTCGGGTTCGCGCGTCGTCAGGGCGAAGTAGCGGTAGTTCGGAAATCGTTCTTCCAATCGGCGGTGGGTTTGCAAGTAGGCGAGATCCCGCCGATACCGCACGCTCGTGGCGCAGACGATCAAGCCGCGATGGCCGTGGCGGAGGAGTTCCGCGATGTGCGCGTTGTGCGGGGCTTCGCCGGTGCCTGTGCCGAAGTAGAGCACCGTCTCCTCCGGGCGGACCGCATCCAGCACATACCGGCCGTGCGGCGCGGCCCCAGAAACAGCCGGTCCCCGTCTTTCAATCCGAACAGCCGCGGCGTGAGCATCGGCGGATCATCCGAAGGCCGGAGGACGAGCGCGATGTAAAATTCGAGATAAGGCAACTCGCCGACGGTGACGAGCTTGTGCCGGTCGTCGAGCATCGGGCAAGAGATCGAGTACGCCCGCCGAACGAGTTTCGCCCGGGCCTCGGGAGAGACATCGTCGTTTGTGACCCCATCCACGCGCGGCTCCCACGCGCCCAGCCCAAGCAGCGTGTATTGCCCCGCCTGAAAACTCAGCGGCCCCTGGTCGGGAACGACGCGGACGATCATCAGGTCGTCGTGAATCGGCCGGACCGAGAGCACCTTCGCGTTATATTGCTCTTCGCGGAGCCGCGCGATCTCCTCTGAATTCATGCGGTCTCTCCCCCCAGCCAAGGCGGACGGGCGATGTCCGGGACGGCGGCGGCTCGTTTGGTTTCAATCACCTGCATGGCCATCTCCGCCAGTTGCGGCCATAAACTCGCCCGGCCGGGAAACACACTGAGCACGTTCTTGAAGCCGCCCGGTTCCGTTTCGTGGTCGATCACCGTGGGCAGCGTGGCGCGGCCGGGTTCGATTTGGTCCCGGTGCATCGCTTGCACGGTCGTCCCCGCCCATTCCACCGTTTCCGCTTTGGAAAAGTCCCACGTGGGCAGCAGTCGCCGGAGTTGGCCGGTGATCCGCTCGATTTCTTTCGGTTCGACGGAAACATCCTGCGAGCGGTTCGTGATGGTCCAATGGTTCGATCCGAAGATCGAAGCGGATGCATGCGGCACGTGGTTGAACCCCTGATGATCCAGCACGCAAAACGGTTGCGGACAAAGTCCCGGCTCGACCGCCATCAAATGGGTCTTCAGGTACGCCAGTTTGTATTCGGAATCTTCGCTGGTTTCGCCGCTCGCGGCTTCGGATTGCAAAGCCGCTTCTCCGCCGGTCGCCAAAATCACGAGGCGGCCGGTGACCTCTTCGCCGGCCGCGGTGATGACGCCTTGGACGCGGCCATTTGTGTTCAGAAGGCCGGCCACGGGGGATCCCGTGCGGATTTCCACGCCCCGTTCCGCGGCGGTGTTCGCCAACCGGCGGAGCAATTGGTCGGTGCGAATCGCGCGGTCGGGAAGCCGCCAGGCCGCTTGGATTTTTTGCGGGATCCAATGGGGCAGGGCCTTGAGAACATCCCGGGCTTCCAGCGGTTCGAACGGGATGCCGGCTTCGGTCCAGGCGTTCATCCAGCGTTCCGATGGGCCGGCGTCTTCCGCCAGGAGATACAGCATTCCGCTCTGATCGGGCTCCCTGCATTCGGGGCAGAAAAACAGCGTTTGTTTGAGCGATCGATAACACTGCCGGGCCAGGGAAGGATTCGCCAAGGCAAACCAGGCTCCGCTGTAGAGCCAACCTTGGTTCCGCGTGGACGCGCCGAACCCCAGTTGAGAGGCCTCCAACAAGGTGACGGCCCATCCCGCCTGTCCCAAACGCGCGGCGATGGACAGCCCGGCAATCCCGCCGCCGACGATCACCGCGCGGGAGGCTGGGGACGTTGAAGCATTCATCGACCGAGTTCCTCGATTGGCGTGGGGAAGATTTGGGCGGATTGCGTGCGGCGAACCTGAATAGACCGGGCCGCATCATCAAGCATCATTCTGCCATAATTTCCCCGCAGATTGAAAGAGGACTCGCGCTGGTTTCCGTTTTCGCGATTCCGGCAGTTGGACACGCTGAGATTTCCCCATTACAATACGGAGAAATTCCCATACGCCGGTCTCCGGTTGGGATCTTCATATCGCCTTATGGGAGCAAGCACAGCCATGCCAGGCGGCAACTTCTGGGCAACAGTCGGCCTTTTCGGTTTGGTGATCGCCGGGCTGTTGTTCCTGGTTTTTCTGGTGATCTTCAGCAAGTACATCGGCCTTTATATCCGGGCCTTCACCTCCCGTGCGAGCATTGGCCCCTTGAATCTGGTGGTGATGTCCCTGCGGAAGGTCAATCCGCAGGTCATCGTGGACGCCAAGATCATGGCGGTCCAGGCGGGCTTGGATGTCATCACCACCCGCGAAATGGAAGCCCATTACCTCGCGGGGGGCAACGTGCAGCGGCTGGTGCGGGCCCTGATCGCCGCGCACCGGGCGGACATCGCCTTGGACTGGGAAACCGGGGCGGCGATCGATCTCGCGGGGCGGAACGTGTTTGAAGCCGTGCAAACGAGCGTCGATCCCAAAGTCATCGATTGCCCCGACCCCCGCCGCTACGGCCGCAGCACATTGGACGGCGTGGCCAAAGACGGGATCCAGCTCAAGGCCAAGGCCCGCGTGACCGTCCGCACGAACCTGGCCCAACTCGTGGGCGGGGCGACGGAAGAGACCGTGATCGCCCGCGTCGGCGAGGGGATTGTCTCGGCGATCGGTTCCTGCGAAACTCATAAGGAGGTGCTCGCCAATCCGATGATGATCGCCCGCCGGGTGCTGGAAAAGGGACTCGATTCGCAAACGGCATACGAGATCGTCTCGATCGACATCGCCGACATCGACGTGGGCGACAACGTGGGGGCACGATTGCAGGCCGACCAGGCGGAAGCCGACGTGCGGATCGCGCGGGCCAAGGCCGAGGAACGCCGCGCCGCCGCCGTGGCCCGCGAGCAGGAAATGCAGGCATTGACCCAGGAAAACCGGGCCAAGGTGGTCCTGGCCGAGGCCGCGATTCCGCAAGCGATGGCCGATGCCTTTCGCTCCGGCTCTCTCCGGGCCCCCGACGAAGACGAGTTTCACAACGCAGCCGCGGGCAACGGTTCGCCGGATTCCAACGGATCCGCGGGTGATTCCTGAAACTCCTCAAATGTCGGCCGGGGAAGAAACCCGCGGGCAGCCGTCATATTTTCGCCAACCGGGCGCCTCTCCCCCAAAAACCGGCGAAATTCCCGGCTCTCCGCCCATCCTGGTTGTCGAGTGGACCGGCGTAATTTAGGATTCACCATTGACAAAACGGCCGAAAAGTCTCTCATATACGGTTTTTCCGAGAAAAATCAGAAGCCTAAGCTAAGATGTCCCTCCCCATAAGGCAGTTGATCCCCATGAGCAACACGATTCACATCGACCTGACCCCCGAGCAACGCACGATTCTGCTCGATGGACTTTCGTATCTCCGCAATTCCACTCTTCTCGAATGCCGCTTTCCGTGTGAGGAAAACGCCAAAGACCGCGAACAGCAGGTCCGCGTGATCGAAGAGCTGGCCGAGCAGCTCGGCGGCAACCGTCCCGCCAAAGCCGCCGCGTCGGTGTAATTTCACGAGGGCAGCATCGCGCGCGACCGTTGATCTAACGTAGGAATCCGAAGCCATGCGGTATCGGTCGGTCTGTGTGGAGGCCCTGAGCTACGTTCTGCCGCCCCACATCGTCACGTCGGACGAGATCGAAACCCGGCTGGCCCCCGTTTACGACCGCCTGCATTTGCCGGCGGGCCGCCTGGAACTGATGACCGGCATCCGCGAACGCCGGTTTTTTGATCCGGGCACGAAACCCGGCTTCGTCAGCGGGCACGCGGCCCGGGCGGCCATCAACGCCTCCAAGATCGACCCCAAACATTTCGGGGCCCTCGTCCACGGTTCGGTCTGCCGGGATCAAATGGAACCCGCCACCGCCAACGCCGTCCATCTCACCGCGGGATTGCCCGGCGATTGCCTCGTGCTCGATGTCAGCAACGCCTGCCTGGGTTTGCTCAATGGGATGCTGCTCGTCGCGAACATGATCGACCTCGGCCAGATTCGCGCGGGCGTCGTCGTCGGCACGGAAATCGGACGCGGGCTGGTCGAAGGCACGATCGACACGCTGTTGCGCTCGCCGGACCTCACGCGGAAAGACGTCAAGCTGGAATTTGCTTCGCTCACCATCGGTTCCGGGTCCGCGGCGGTCGTGCTCTGTCATGCGGAAATCAGCCGCACCGGAAACCGCCTCTTGGGCGGCTGTTACCGCACCGACACCCAAAGCCACACGCTCTGCGCGGGCGGCGTGGAATCGGAACGCCACGGCGACGGCCGGCCCCGCATGCAAACCGATTCGGAGGCCCTGCTGCACGCGGGCGTCGATCTCGCCGAAGTCACCTGGCGGGAAACGTGCCGGACGTTGGGCTGGACGAACGCGGACGCGCGGAAAATCTTCACCCACCAGGTCGGCCGGGCCCATCGCAAGCTGCTCTTGGATCGCCTCGGCCTGCCCATGGAAGCCGACTTCCCCACGGTGGAGTTTCTGGGAAATACCGGAGCCGCCGCCCTCCCGATGGCCATGGCCCTGGGCATCGAAGGGGACCACGTTCTTCCCGGCGAAAACATCGCCCTGTTGGGCATCGGCAGCGGCCTCAATTCCCTGATGCTCGGCCTCGAATGCCAAACCCCGCCCGCCATCGGCAGCGTGAAACTGTAGCCAGCGGAAAAGAACGTCTTGCCCCCCTGGCGATTAAGGCTGCAACTTCGCAGCCTCCAGGTGATGGACTGATCGCTTTAAAACAACATAACGCGGCAAAAATGTCGGCATCCCGTTACACCTGCGAAGATGACATTACTCGCGAACGCGCCCCCAAGGTGTGAAGTGCCTTCCCGGCCTTTGCGTCGTGAATCCGCACGGTTGACGTTACGATGTCACGCGGGACGGAGGACCCCGGTTCGGCACAGGGATTCCGCGCAAATCGCCATCAGACCGGGGTCGGCGACCAACGTCGCAAACACGGCATGCTGCCGGCGGCAACTGCGGCCCAAGGCTTCCTGCAATCGGGTCAAGCGGGTTTTATACTCCGCGATCACTTTTTGCTCCAGCACGAGGTCGGATTCCAATTCGGTCTCCAGGTCGATCAACCGCCGGCCTCCCAACGGCGTGGGGTCGGCTTCCCAACGGTTTAAGATCTGAAACACCCACAGCGCGCTCACATCGGTGCCGAGTTGCCTGATGAGCGGCTCGGGATCGTGCGGAAACAGGAAATCGCTGATCACGACCCGGACGGCCCGCTTGCCACGCGGGATTTGATGGTCCGCGGCGAAGTCGGCGAGCGTGCGGGTCGCACCCAAGGGGAATTCCCCGAGAGCGTCCAATTCGCGAAGCCCCCAGGTTTTGATCGGGCGGTCGTCATCCACCGGAAAAATCGCCGGCCGGCCGCCCAGCCGCGCGGCCAGTTGCGCGAACAGGGCCGTCAGTTGTTTCGCCACGATCGGCTTCGGCGCGGGCGGCGGATCGAGGGCCAACGGCGTGCGGGTATTCATGGAGCGGCTGGCGTCCAGAAAAATCTCCACCCGCGGGCTGATCTCTTCCCGGTACAACCGGACCATGAGCGAATCGGTCCGCGCGTAGGCCGCCCAATCGAGATGGCGGATGTCATCGCCGGGGAGGTATTCGCGGTATTCCTGAAACTCCAGCGAACTCCCGGACCCGCGTCCGAGCAGTTCGCCCGACCGCCCCGACACCGGCAGGCGGGGCAACCCCAACTGAAACGCCGCCGCCGCTTCCTGGACCTCGGGATCGTTCCGCATCAACCACTCCGCAGTACATCGCATCGCTTCACAGAAAACGAACATTCGATGCTAGCGGCCGGTTGCCCGTTCGGCAAGTGGATTGGATTCGACCCCAACTCTTCAGGAGACGCGATTGAACTATCGCATGAGGGTAGAGGATGGAAGATCGAGGATAGCCTTAGTTCTAGGCCATCCTCCATCCTCATTCGGATTGCGGTTGAGTATTCGAGTCGGTCGGTTCCGGTTCGGGAGCAACCATCTTCGTGGAAAGCGCCCACACGTCCAGCCAGCCGTCCAAGGCTTTGATCTTCTCCACGCGGAGGTTCATCTCTTTGCCTTCTTGGAGTTTGAAGGTCAGAACCCGGCTGCGGTGGCCTTCGGGAATGGAATCGCCGATTTGCTTCCGCATCACGCCGTTTTCAAAGAAGTTGCCCGCCTCGCCGTCGGACCGGCTGACCGTGAGCGTGCCCTTTTTGATGAGGATCTCTTCGGGCGTGACTTCGTATTCCAAGGGGACCGTCACATCGTGCGGCGGAATCTCGTCCCCGTTGCCGCGAATCAAGCCCGTTCGCACCGTCATCCGCACCTGGTTGTTGCGAATCTGGAACCGGAACGGGGTCGTTTTGTCGAACACGAATTTGTCGGGAGTCTCCTTGGGAACGATTTCCTTCCCGGGTTCCGGCTTCGCGGTCAGATCGACAACCTGCCCCGTGAGATCCGTCAAGAACCGCCCGATCTCCTCGCGGACCTGGTCCTCCGTCATCGTCCGGCCCGCGAGGTTCAAGCGGTGGACCATGTTGTTGAGCACGCTTTCGTGGGCGTGAAACGTCGCCCCCGCGGACTCGTTTAATACCACCGGCGCCGCGCCGCCGCCCAGCTCCGACATCAGGCGAATCTTACTGCGGGCGAAGAGTTCGGTGTCGGTCGAGGAGATGTGCATGCTGGCCGGGTACAGATCGTTGTTCGCCAACCGTTTGTAGAAACCGTCCGACAGCTTGGTATTGGCATCGGCGAGCGAGTTGTTGATTTCCCGATTCAATTCCGGAATCACGCCGTCGGCGATCCGTTGCCGGGCCAATGCCTCCGCGTCTGGTTTTTGGGCCTCCGCCGCGTTCAAAATGACCTTATCCAGGCAGGATCCCAATAGCGGCAGACAACTGATCGTGGTCTTTGCGTGATAAGGCATGCTGTTCGCGCGGACGGCGATTTCGGCCGGGTAGGGATGAAAGCGGAACCCGTTGAACCGCGCCGCCTTCACCGCCCAAAACTGGCTGTCGCCGAGGTTATAAACCTTGATGCAGGCCTTCATGCCGACGGTGTTCGCATCGATGTCCCCCGCCACGCGAATCGCCATCAGGGCATCCTCGGTGCTGGGCAACAGGTCCAACATCGTCTCGGTATTGGTCACGCTGTTTCCGTAAACCTGGGCTCCCATGATCGTTTCGTTGATCTGGTTCTCGTCCGTACGCCGATCGTAAACAGCTTCTTGCATCAACCCTTCGGAAGCCTGCGCGCGGAGGTTGTCGGCATAATAATGGGCGTTCAGAAACTTGAACATCGCCGCGGTGTCGGCCGGGACCAGCCGCAATTTCGCCGCCGCCAATTCCATGTGCATTTCATCTTCCAGCAGATTATTCGCTTCCGAGG
Organism: uncultured Planctomycetaceae bacterium; assembly: GCA_963815195.1. Classification (GTDB taxonomy): domain Bacteria; phylum Planctomycetota; class Planctomycetia; order Planctomycetales; family Planctomycetaceae; genus CAWAVN01. The sequence goes on along the minus strand of CAWFGE010000013.1, from coordinate 844,087 downwards.
CTTCCAATGCCCCCACCAACTCGGCGAGCACGTCCCGCAGCGTGTCTTTCGTCACGGGTTTCTGGCCCCATTCCAAAAGCGTTTGCATCTGCACCACGGCCCGGCGGAAGCTCCAAAACAGGTCGCTTCTTAAGGCCCGGTGCTGGTCGGCGGTCAGGTTCTCGGCGTATTGCCCCGTGATGGTCGCCAGTTGCTTTTGGAGTTGCTGCGTGAAGGGATCCGCCGACGCCAGCTTCTCAATTAACTGCGGGATTTGAAAATACGCGCTCCACCCTTCGCCGCCCGGCCTTTGGGAAAGTGCGGCGTCCAAGGCGCGGGTCGCTTCGCGCAAACGCTCAAGCGTCTCTTGCCGGGTCGCCGCCGAGACGGGTTTGACTTCGCCCTCAAGCGCATCCAACACGGCGTCCGCCAGGTCCAGCCTGCGCATTAAGGGGCCGGCCAGCGAGACCAGCGTATCGCGGATGGGGGCGTAACGCGGATCGGCGATCGCCCGCTCCATCGTGGCCACGCGCTTGCGAAGCTTGGCGATAATCTCCCGCTGGCCTTTGATGCCCAGGTTATCGAAGTGGAACGTCTGCATTTCCTGATCCAGGCCCTCCGCCCATGTCTTCCACGTCTCCGGGAGATTGTCGGGCAGAAATTCGGTGTCCAACTCCGTGGGAATTTCCTCGCTGAGGATCCCGCGGATCCCCACCAGCGGCTGCTCCTGTTCCGCCTTGGGCTGGGCCTCTGCAATCTGGCCCGCTCCGAAAGGCGAGCCGGCCCACAGAGAGGATCCCAAAACGGCGCAGGACAAAACCAGCCGGCGATGACGGACGGAACAAAACAGCGAAACGAGCGAGATGCACATGCCAAACGGACTCCGTGCGCGGGCTCCCGTCGGGAGAAACGAACAACCATGCGAAAGTGGTTATCGTCTCGAATCCGTTTCCGCCGGTCGGGAGAAGAGCCGATTCCTTAGCGCGACAACAAAGCCGGGTCTGGTTGTGTGGGTTTTAAGGATTCCCAAATGCGCGAAAAACTTCGCGCGCGGCCGGCCGTCGGTTTTTTTCCCTCGCTCCCAAGCTCGTTTCCCTCGTTCCCAAGGTCCAGCTTGGGAACGCACTCTCGCGAAGCTCCGCTTCGCAACGCCTCCATAACGCGATCGCCTCCGATTGGATATGAGCCACCCGCCGTTTCACGCGTTGCCAAGCAGCGCTTGGCGACCAGTCCGTTCCCAAGCGGAGCTTGGGAACGAGGGTTCAGCTTGGGAACGAGGGTTCGGAACGCAGTCTCGGGGTCAAAAAAAAACAGCCCGCGGGAGAGGATTCCCTTCCCGCGGGCTTTGTCGTCTCTTGCCGATGAGTCGTTATTCCTTCTTCTTCTCGACGATGGTGGCTTTCTTGATGTGGTCGAGCCGGGGAAAGTTTTCCTTGAGGTATTCGTTGCCGTTCTTCTGAATGGCCGATTGGTCGGGCTGTTCGCGATACTCTGCATTGATTTTGTCCACGACTTTCATGCCTTCGTCGGACACTTTGCCGAAGGGGGCAAAGCCTTGGTTGTCGAGAAAGCTGTTGTTCGCATAATTGATAAAAAGCTGCGTCGTCCGCGTGTTGGGGCCGGCGGTGGCGAAGGTCGCCATGCCGCGGGTGTTGGATTTCTTCACCGGATCGTCGGCGATCGTTGCCGTCCGCCATTTCTTCTGGACCTCGGGGTTCCCGTTGATCCCGAATTGCACCATGAAGTTCGGCACCACGCGGAAGAAGCGGCAGTCGTTATAGAACCCGGCTTTGACCGCTTGGTAAAACTGGTCGGCTCCTTTCGGCGCCCAATCGCGGGTCACATCCACCACGAAATCCCCGGCGGTCGTTTCAAACTTTACCTGAAACGTGTCCGGCGCTTTCTTCTCTTTCTCTTCTTTGTCCTGGGCAAAAGCGGCCGAGGACCACAGCACGCCCGCGCAGACGGCCAGCATCGTCAATGTTCGCATCGTTTCGACTCCTATTGAGGTTTGATGGAGAAAGTCGCCCACCGCTATTCGATGATCCGGGCGGTTTTGATGTAATCGAGGTTCGGAAATTCGCGGTTCAGGTAGGCGTTGCCTTGCCTTTGAATGGCCCCCTGGCTCGGCTCTTCTCCGTACTCCGCATTGATCTTATCCACCACGCCCATGCCTTCAATGACTTCTCCGAACGGCGAGAAGCCTTGCGGATCGAGAGACTCGCTGTTGTTTTTGTAATTGATAAAGACCTGGGCGGTTCGGGAGCCCGGTCCCGCCATCGCGAACGAAACGGTCCCCCGCATGTTCGAGCGTCTGACGGGATCGTCGCGAATGGTATTGTCGCGCCACCGCGCCTGCACGTCGGGGTTGCCGTTGATCCCGAATTGCACCATGAAATTCGGCAACACGCGGAAGAACCGGCAGTCATCGTAGAAGCCGGTCTCCACGAGTTCTTTGAAGCGGGCCGCCCCGCGCGGAGCCCAGTCCGGGTGCACCTGGATCACGAAATTCCCTTTCTTTGTTTCAAACAGGACTTTGAAAGTCTTCCCATCCTTTTGAGAATTCTCCGCTGTCTGAACTTCGGCGTTTTTCGTGGGGCGGGTCAGGGGGTCGGCTTTGGAGGTCTCCTGGGTGCTGCTAGTGCATCCCCAGACAAAAAGCCCGCACAAGCCACACGCCACACAGATTCCCAATCTCGATAAGCGCTGCATTTCGATGGCACTCCCTTGATGTCGAAAAAAAGAGTCGAAAACGATCGAACCGTCGGGCCGCCCGGACAGAACCCCGCCCCGGAGCCACCTGGGTTATATGTTTTCCTACGCCCACTGTGCAAGTTTGATCGAACCTGCTGCCACGGTAACGACTTAGGGAACGCACCAACCGCCTGCTTTGCGCGGCGGGAGGACGGTGTTTTTGCTTGCGAATATTTCGCGAAGGGTGCCCTCATCTAAATGCCACGTCTCTTGGAAATCCCGGCGATTTGGTCAAAAATCCATTGTAGGCGGCCGCTGGCGATTGGTCCACGTTCCAATGCATGATTGTTTTGCAGAACGGTTCACGATGAAACAGGACAAGAATCTCTCGATCGAACCACAGCAGAATGCGATCCGCGTGATCCTGGCCAGCACTTCGCCTTATCGGAAGGCTCAGTTGGAATCGTTGCGGATCGCATTTGAAGCGCTCGATCCCGGTGTCGATGAGGCGGATCTGAAACGGACCGTGAGTCACCCGCGCGAATTGGCGATCGGATTGGCCGTCGCCAAAGCGGAGGCGATTGCGAGGCAGGACGCCGAGGCCGTGGTGATCGGGGGCGATCAGCTTGTGTCCTTCGAGGGCGAGATTCTGGGAAAGCCCGGCGCGCCCGAAAACGCGGTCGAGCAGTTGCTCCGTTTGGCGGGGCATTGTCATGAGCTGGTCACGGCGGTGGCCATTTCCCATCAGGGGAAAACGCGAACGCATCTCGATCAGACGCGGCTCTGGATGCGGGACTTGGACCGGGCCGCGGCGGAGCGGTATGTCGCGGCGGATCGGCCTTTGGATTGCGCGGGGGCTTATAAGATCGAATCCCTCGGAATCGCGCTGTTCGAGCGAATCGAATCGAGCGATCACACCGCGATTACGGGGCTTCCCTTGATGGCGGTCTCGAAACTGCTGAATGACCTGGGAATCCCCATTCCTTGAGGCAATTCACGTTTTCACGAGCGGGACGGGACCCATTCGCGGTCGGCATAAGCCGGAGGCCGCGGCGGGGTGGCTTTGCGAAACGTCCATGCCGCGGCGGGAGACGATTCCGCCGCCCATCGGCGAAGACGCACCGCCACCGCGAGCAACCCCAAGAGCACGGCCGTCGAGATCCGGTAGCTGTCGAGCAGATAGGTCAATTCTTTGCCCAGGAACGCGCGGTTCAACAGCAGAATCCCCGCGACATAAACGGCCAGGATGATCCAGGCCGAGCGAGGCAACGCTCTGCCGGCCACGGTTCGCCGCATCAGCAGATAGAACACAGGCAGCACGCCCACGCAGTGTTGCCCCCACGTGATGGGCGAGAGGAGCAAAATCAAAATCGAAACCGCCGCCGCCTCCCACAGCCAGGCCGGGTCCTTCCGGTCTCTGACGCCACCCCGAAACCAATACGCCACCGCGGCGACCAGCCCCAGAAGCAGGGCCCTGATGATCCAACTTGCGGACGCCGGCGGCAGGTCGAGCAGGTCGGCATAGAGCGGATGGTTCACGCGGCTGCGATGGCCGGCGGGCAGGACGGTGAGATAGCGCGCCAGTGCCGGGCGGAGGGAAACGTTTTGGAGCGGCTCTTCCCCCAAGACGCCGTAAGCCGGATCCGTCTCTCCCACGCCGCGCCACACGGTGTGCGTCCATTCGGCCATGGTCTTCGCATAAGAGCGAGGTCCCATCAGCAGGATGGGCGAGAGAGTGAAGACGGCCATTGCGATCAGCGTGGCCCCGGCGATTTTCCATTGACGCTTCCACACGAACCAGACCCAAAACAACGCGGGCGTGCATTTGAGGGAAATCGCCAATCCCAGCAGCCAGCCGCCGGTCCAGTCCCGCCGCCGAGTCCAGCACAACACCGCGAGCCAGGAGGTCGCGACCAAGGCGAGATTCACGCCGCACTCGGGCATGTCGCGCACCAAAAATCGGCTCGTGAGAAAAATGGCCCCCGCTGCGACAAGAAACGCGCCGTCGTCATTTAAGGGTTCCTGAGCCTGGGTGAGGCGGTTCAGAGTTTTGATGAGCACAAACCCCGCCCCCACAATCAACGGATACAACAGAAGCTGCCCCGCGCGCACCGACAGGCAGGTAAAAGGCGCGTGCACCAATGCCCAAAACGGCGGATAGGGGTAATTGTGGCCCAGTTGATCCTGCCCGTCCTGCCGGGCGTACAACGGTTCGCCCGTCATAATCCGCCGGCCCGATTCCCAATGGACATCGAAATCGCCGCGGAGCTTGACCGTCAGCCGCACAAATTGGCAGCACACCACGAGCACCACCACTCCCACGGCGGCCCGTTTCCAGGCGGTCACCCAGCGGGCGTTTTCGGGCGTCGCGCAGGATTCGCGTAAGCGTTGACGCATCCGTGCTAACATGCGCAAGGTGTGAAGACTTGGTAAATGGAAATGACGGGAAAAAGGCCGACTGGCCCTGGCGAACGGGTGAGAGGCATTCGCGCGCGAACCATACTCGGAACCCCGAAATCTGTCAATTTGGGATCATCGAGCGCGGAACGGGTTTGTTCTGGTTTTTGGCGGGTTGGACCACACCGCAATTAGGGGGCGGTTGTCAATCGTCCCGGCCGGCGTCACTTGGCGGATTGCGGTTGGAGGTCCGGGAACGGAATCACGTCCAGCGAGTCGATGCCCTGGGAGATCAGCCGGCCGCGGGAGACGATCAAGTTGCCCAGCTCGACGTCTTTCGGGCCGGGGATCGCGGGAGTTCCTTGCCGGTTTTGAGGTCGATCAGCAACAACTCCTTGGCCGCGGGCAGCAAGAGTTGCCCGCCCACGATCAGCCCCCGGCCGCTGGGATTGGAGGAGAGTTCCAGATCTTTCCAGGCGGGCTCGTCGTTGTTGGTGTTCCACGCCTGGACGTTGCGGGTCCCTACGACGATGACGCGGTCCTGGCTGACCCCCGCGACGTACAGGCCCTCGCCGCGCGAATGCTGCCAAATCCGCGTGCCGGTCAACAGGTCGACGAGATAGATTTGCGACGATTTCCGCGGCGTGAGGACGACTTTGTCTTGATAGATCGTGGGGATGGAATCCACCCAGCCAGGCGGGAGGACGGCATCCGACGGGGCCCGGCCGCCTCGACCGCGAACCGCTCCGGGATTGGCTTGGAATACGGGACTGATGTCGGAAGGAAAGCCCCAGAGCAAAGACCGCGTGGTCAGGTCCAAGGCGACGGTCGCCCCCGTGTCGGTGGGGCATACCAGAATCCCGTCGCCGTACGCCACCGACACGCCCGAGCTCCGCCGGACGCGGTCTTGGGCGATCGTCACTCCGCCCGGCGACGAGAGCGGCTGCGACCAGACCATGTGGCCGGTCTTGGCTTCGAGCACGTTGAGCTGCACCTCGTTGTTAAATTCCACGAGGCAGTACAAATGCCCCGCCATCGGCATCGGCGGGCCCAGGAAGTAGCGCCCCGACAGGTGCCAATCGATCGAGTCGTTCGGCGGTCCGCCCACCCGCCAGACTTCTTTGCCCGTCGTCAAATCGTAGGCGACCAGAAAACTCGTGTCGCTGACGGGAATCCACTTATTCTCCTTGCCGGTGGGGAACGGACTCCAAAACCCGGTTTCCTCGATGCAGTAAAGCCGTTCGCCGTCGCTGCTCAGCCGCCCGAAAGTTCCATCGTCCCACAATCGCTGGTTGAGCATTTCGCCCAGGTACTTCGAGGCGTTGGGCGGCGGCGGGTTGTCGTCCGCGCCGGTCAACCGTTCCAGAGCGCGTTCCCAGCCCCAGGCGAACAGCACGAAATCCCCCGTCTCCAGATCGTACGCGTGGACGGATTCCAGCATCCGCGTTAAGACCAGGTCTCCGACAACCAGCGGATGCCGGCTGGGCAAGTTGGGCCGGAGCTGCCGAAACCGCACGCCTCGTTGCACCGACACCGCCGACTGCAATTGCTGGTCGAGGCTGGGTTTCGATCTGGTCGTCGGCCTCCTTAAAAAACGGATCGGCGACGGTGGCGACGTGCCAGGGTTCGAATTTGACTTTTTCCGGGAGAGGCAGCACCACGTTCCGCGTCGGCCCGGAACGGTGCATCAGCCAGTCGGTTTCGTTGGCGAACTGCGGGGCGGCCTCGGATTTCATCAGGGCCGACACCCACGCCGCGGGCTTTCCCGACGGATCGAACAGCCGCCGGGATTTGGTTCCCAACGTGAGGGCCGCCGTTCTGCGGGTCGTTTCCAACTTTTTGAGAACGGCCTCGGCTTCGTGCGGCATGCCCGCGCGGATCCAACTCAAGGCGATCCGCACGGAAAGCAGCGGCTCCCACCCTTTCGCGGCTTCGGGAGTGCGCTGGAGACGCCGGAGCAACAGCGCCGCCGCCATCGCTTCGCCGTTGTCGAATTTGCGGAGCGCCATCCGGTACGTGGCTTCGTAGCCGGCGGGCGTGTGGAAATACAGCCGCGCGATCTCGCCCAGCTTTTGCTCGTCGTTTTGCTCAAGGGCCTCTTTGAGGAGCGCATCGGCGACCGGGCTGGTGTTTCTCAGATAAACCTCCCGGCCGTCCGGCGGGAGATGGCCGATCATCTGCTGGATTTCGGATTTCATGCTGCGAAACACCGCCGAGTTGTCCTCAGGCGACGGCGGCAGCAACTGATCCTGGTCGAGTTCCAACAGCGTTTGCAACAGCCCCAGGGCCTCGAGGTATTTCTTGTTCGCGATGTAGTCCCGAGCCTGGCGGAGCACGCGGGTCCGGGTGCGGTCGGCGACGATCAATCCGCCCAACCCGTTGTTCCCGCCCGCGGCGACGTTCGGCACCGCGCGAACCAACGGCTGCAATTGAGCGGGGCCGGAAGCGGGATGGCACAGGCTCGCCAGCATCAAGCCGATCAGGACGGACGGAAGGCTTCCCGCGAAAAGGCGGCGGCACACAGGCGGAGGCGTCGGGCTAGACATGCTGTTCCTCTCCGTGACATCCAACGAAAACCGGTCCCCGCGGCAACGCGAACACCTTCCAGAAGTCTCCCAAACTTCAGGGGGATTGTCAAAGAGTTCCTTCCCTCAATCGTCCTTGCTCGCTTCGAGCACGGACAGGAAGGCTTTCTGCGGGATTTCCACCTGGCCGAATTGCTTCATGCGCTTTTTGCCTTCGCGCTGCTTGGCCCAGAGTTTTCGCTTGCGGGTGATGTCGCCGCCGTAGCATTTGGCGGTCACGTTTTTTCTAAGAGCAGAAATCGTTTCCCTCGCGATGACCCGCGAACCGATCGCGGCTTGCAGGGGGATCTCGAACATGTGTTTGGAGATCTCTTCCTTCAAACGCTTGACCAGAGCCCGGCCGCGTTTCTCGGCGTTCGAGCGGTGCACGATCGTGGACAGGGCGTCCACCTTGTTGCCTTTGACGAGGATGTCCATCTTCACCAGGTCGGCGGGGCGGAAGCCGATGACTTCGTAATCCATCGTCCCGTAGCCCCGGGTGACGCTTTTGAGCTTGTCGTACATGTCGTAAACGATCTCGGCCAACGGCAACTCGTAAACGATCTGGGCGCGGCTGGTGCCCAGGTATTCGGTGCTGCGAAACGTGCCCCGCCGGTCTTCCGAGAGCTGCATGATGTTGCCGATGTTCTCCGCCGGGACGATGAAATTCACCCGGGCGATCGGTTCGCGGAACTCCTCGATCTGCCCGGCGTCGGGGACGTCCTGCGGATTGTCGATCGTGAGGACTTCGCCCGTCCGCGAAAGGATTTGGTATGTCACGTTCGGGGCGGTCTGGATCAGGTCGATGTCCTGCTCGCGCTCCAATCGCTGCTGGATGATCTCCATGTGCAGCATCCCCAAAAACCCGCAGCGAAAGCCGAAGCCCAACGCATCGCTGGTTTCGGGAACGAACGAGAAGCTGGCATCGTTCAGGCTGAGCTTTTGCAGTTCCTCGCGGAGCTTTTCGAAGTCGGTCGCATCGATGGGGTACATCCCGCAGAACACCATTTGCTGCGGCGGATGATAACCCGGGAGCGCCGCCGCGGGGGGATTCGCCGGGTCCGAAACCGTATCGCCCACGTGCACCGCGCCCAGTTCTTTGAGGCCGGTGAGAATATAACCCACCTGGCCTGGGCCGAGGGAATCGCATTTGGTCATGTGCGGGCGGAACTGGCCCATCTCGGTGACTTCGTGGGTGGCGCCGTTCTTCATGAACTTGATCTTCTGGCCCATCTTGACCGTGCCGTCCATGACGCGGATGTAAGTCATCACGCCGCGGTAGCCGTCGTATTTGCTGTCGAAGACCAAAGCCCGGAGCGGGGCGTCCGGCTTGCCGCTGGGCGGCGGCACGCGCTCGATGATCGCCTTAAACACGTCCTCGATGCCGATGCCCTTTTTGGCACTAATACGAAGGGCTTCGTAAGGGTCGAGACCCAGCACGGTTTCGACTTCTTCGAGGACTTCTTCCACCCGCGTCACCGGCAGGTCGATCTTATTGACCACGGGAATGATCACCAGGTCGGCTCCGATCGCGGCGTAGGCGTTGGCGACCGTCTGCGCCTGCACGCCTTGAAAGGCATCGACCAAGAGGAGCGCCCCTTCGCACGCGGCGAGGCTGCGGGAGACTTCGTAATGGAAATCCACGTGGCCCGGCGTGTCGATCAGGTTCAGTTCGTACGTCTGGCCTTCGTATTTATAATGAATCGCGACCGTGCGGGCTTTGACGGTGATCCCCCGGTCGCGCTCGATGTCCAAATCGTCGAGGATCTGCTCGCGGAATTCCCGTTCGGTGATCGCACCGGTCTTTAACAGCAATTGGTCGGCGAGCGTGCTTTTGCCGTGGTCGATGTGGGCCACGATCGAAAAGTTGCGAATAAAACGCGGGTCCATATCCCAGTGGTTTCCAAGAAGGAAAAGTGTTCGAGAAAGTTCAGCCGGCCCCGGAAATCATAGTGAGGTTAGAGGATGGAAGATAGAGGATAGACGAGCAAATGCGTCCTCTATCCTCTATCTTCCATCCGCCATTCTCACTCGGAGCGCACGAGACGCCTTGACGAACGACTCCGCGTCATGCGTCCGAGGGGCGCTCGGCGATGTGGCTCCACCAGAAATCTTTGGGAAGGGAACCGATGCCGATGATGACCAGTTGGCTCACGCAGAACGGCGCAAGGTTCGGCAGGACGCCTTCGGTGAAGCCGTAGGAATGGAGGCCGATGCCCAACTCGTTGACGCCAAACCAGGACCAGCTCACGGCGATGTTCCCGGCGACGGCGAGGATCGCGAGTCCGCGGTCCTTGACGATGCCGCCCCAGCGGGCATGGAGCACCAAAGCGTTCCAGAGCACGATGATCAGAGCGCCGTTTTCCTTGGTGTCCCAGCCCCAGAATCGGCCCCAGGAATCGTCGGCCCAGAGTCCGCCCAACACCGTGCCCACGAAACTGAACAGGATGGCAAAGCACAGCGTGCCGTAGATCATCCGCAGCAAATCCTTCCGCCGATTCGCAGTGAGCACCGGGCTAAAGGCGCCGCCCAGGATGTAAACCGCGCCCAGTAGCCCTGCCACATAGGTCGTGGCGTAGCCCATCGAGATGCACACGACGTGCGTGGCGAGCCAGAACTGCGTATCCAGGACGGCTTGCATCACGGTGAACGAGTCGCCCCGGAAACTCGCGACTTCCGTGGTCAGCAAATGAGCGACTCCCAAGGTCATAAAGCCCGCGACCGCCGCGACCAGGTTGCCGATACCGATGTCGTAAAACCATTCGAACAACAGCCCGATCAACACGCAGCCCCAGCCGATGAACACCGCCGAGGAATACAGGTTCGTCACGGGCGGCCGGCCGGAGATGTAGATTCTTCCGACGAGTGCCGCGGTGTGCACGATGAGCGCGAAACACAGCAGCCAGAACGTGGCCCGATTGAGCGGCTGGCTGCATGTGAGCCACGAAGCCGCCGCGAAGAGTCCCGCCATCAAATACACCGCCGCCAGGTAATAAAACGGTGCTGCGTTGTTGAAGAACGATTCAAAGCGAATCTTCCTCGGGCTGACGAGTTTGTCGTTTTCTTTCGGGGGATGCTCCGTCAGGTCGGCTCGGTAATCGGCGACGGCCTTGTTGAAGACCTCGGGCTTCTGGTCCTTATAGGCGGCAAAGATCTCATCGTAAGGAGCATCCGCCACCGGCCCGCCGAGCGGTTGGCCGGCCAAAGCCTTGCTGACCGATCGTTCCGCCAGAATTTCCAAAAGCTGCATCGCCCGGTCGCCTGTGAGCGGCGCATCGGGGCGGCTGAACTCCAGAGCCGCCTCCTGTTTCGCCAGATCGTCAATCGCGGCTTTGGGAAGCCGGGCCGCCAGTTCGTTTTCGTGATCCTGCGGGCTGGCATCGGCGAGCAACTGGAAGACTTGCTTTAGCGTGGGATCGTTCGACTTCGCCGCAAAACCGGCCGCCGTCTCGGCACGCGGTTGGTGCTTCTGCCGGGACACCGTCTCCACCATCTGCCGCAGCTTGCCGATGGCATTGGCGGCGAGCGGTTCGGAAAAATCGGCAACCAGCCGGGCCCCCAGTTGGGAGGCATCTTTGGCCTGATATTGCCGGGCCAGCTTTTGCACCTGCCGGCGAACGGAAATCGTGCTGTAGAGTTCCCATTTTCCGGTGGCGCGGGAATACAAGAGCGGCAGCTTGACTTCGCCGCTGTCCACCGCCTCTTGGATGCGGCCGTTTCGCGTGACGGCGTTCATCAGGTTCTGAAGCGCCTTCGTCCCGGAAATGTCTTGATGATCGAACGCCTCCGACAGATAGTTTCGCAACTGGAGCCTCTTCGCGAGTTCCAGGACTTTCTTCTGATAGATCGTGCGTTGTTTTTCGTCTTTCACGTCGGCGGCGAGGTCGATCTGGCGTTTGAGCTCCTCGTCCTGTTTCATGATCTCCTCGTAGGAGTACATGTACCCTTCCCGCTTGGGAAGTTTGAGCGCATCCAACAGCGGCTGGTAATCGATGCGGAACACGCGGAGCGTGTTGGATTCCTCCGGGCCGGGCGATCAAGTCGAGCAGCCAGAGCATTGCTGGCTCTTTCTTCTGGCGGGCGAACAGTCCGAGGAACTTCGGCTGTTTCTTTTCGTGGTCGACGAACTCTTGCTTGTTGGACATGACGCGGAGCGAATTGCGGGCGAGCGTGTCCAAGGGCTTCACGCGGCCGTCGTAGGCCACGGGGACTTGGCCGGCCTGGTAGAGATCGAAGCCCTTTGCGGTCGGCTTCGGGGCGCGGGCTTTGCTCGCGAGATACCCGCCGAAGATCAAAATCAACATGGTCGAGAGCACCGGCGTGATCCAGCGGTGCCGGGGCGGCTCTTGGATGGGATCGAGGAACACCGGAGCCTGGGCCGGCCGATGTTTGGCCCGCAAGGAATTCTTGCGTTCGAGTTCGGCGTCTTCCTCTTGCTCATCATCAAACGACGACGCCCCCCGCGCTGTTGCGCGCTGCGGTTCAGAAAGCGGGTCAAGCCCATCAGGAAGTGGGCCAGCATGCCGACGGCGACGATCATGCACGAGACGTAGGGAATCATCCAACCGTCGTTGGTGACGACTTGCAAAACGGTCACATCGAGCCCCGGGCGAAGGGTCTGAAGCCCGCTTTGGTAGAACGTCTCGCCGCCGTAGCGGAGCGGGTTGTTCATCCAGATGTGGACGTCTTTGCGGTCTTCGTTGCGGGAGGGATCGTTGAGATCGATGATCGAACGATAGTCGCGGGGCGTGCTCGTGCCGACGTAGTTTTCGCGAACGGCGTCTTTCAAGGTGATGGTGTAAGGCTTGTACGTCCGCTTGAACCGCAGCGCGATGGCATACGTCTTCCCATCGACCTCGAACGGCTGCTCCGCGGTGCGGAGTTGGCTCACCAGCCAGGTGCCCAGCGTCTTGTCGCCGTCCTTCGTGCGCAGGGTGACATAAGCCGACGCCAGATCGACGTCGCTGGCGCTATCGGTGCCGGTGCTGCCTTGGACGGGTTTGGCGATCTCCGAGCGGCCGTAGCCGGAGTCGGCGGGGTTCGATTCGCTTTTCTTGGGTTTTTCGAGTGTGGAGTTTTCATAGAATTCGCCGACGCGGATGTTGACGGGCAGCCGATCGTCTTCGATCAGGTTGCCTTTTTTGATGAGCCGGCCGGGAATCGCGACGACTTTGTCTTGGGACCCGCTGGAATCGATCACGGCGAGTTCGATGCTGCGGATGTCCTGCACGTAGTTGGAGGATTCGCCTTCCATGATCGTCATTTGGCCTTCCACGGCCGAGACGCCCACGAGGAGTTCGCTGAGCATCAACAAGGCGACGCCCGCATGCAACACGACCACGCCCGCGCGTTTGCGGAACACCATCGCGCAGCCGCCCAGAAGGATCAATCCCGCGACCGTGGCTTTCAAGAGTTGCCAGAGAATCCGCATGCCCGAATCGTTCAAGCGGACATCGTCCCCGCCGAGAATCAGGAAAGCCAACACGCCGGCAACCGCCAATGTGCCCAGGCCCGAGACGACGACCATCGAAAGATACGAGGAGCGTTTCGCATCGGATTTGTCGCGGCTCAATTCTTTAAACAGCATGGAAACGCAGGCATATCCTCCCAAAGCGACCAGCACCGCGAGCAGCATTTCGAACAGGATCCAGATTTGGGACCATTCGAATTCATAACCGAGCAGCCAGTTCTCTTTGAGGACGCCTTCTTTGTTGGAGCCGCTCTTGATGACACCGTAGGTCGTGAGGATGCCGAGCGCGATCACGCCCGCGCCGGCCCAGAGCCTGGTGCCTGAGGATTGAATTTTAAACCGCATCAAATGGGCGGCGAGCAGGTTGACGGCCATCACCGCGCCGATGGTCCAGCCTTTGGGGAACAGGAACCCGCCAAAGGTTGCGGTGGCGAACGCAAGCAGGATCCCCAAGGACGCGTAGATCGCCAACTGGATTTTGCGGTCGCGGAGCGGAATCAGCCACACGAGAGCCGCCCATCCGAAGCCCAAAACCAGCGAAGACAACAGCCGGGCCGGGGACGCGGGTTTGGAGAGATCGGGCGGCTGGCCGTCCGAGGAAAAGGCCGGCGGAAAGAAAATCTTCAAATCGACGAAGGTCGCCGGCGACGGGATGATGACTTCCTTATCGATCACCGGGATCGTCCAATGGACGGCCATGCTGCCTTCGGGGCTCATCCGGAAATAATCGTGCACCACGTCCCAAATGTCGCGGTGGACCTGGCCGAGGGTCCCGGCCAGCACGATGAAGATCGCCATTGCAAACAAGGCGACCGTCAGCCGCAGCGAAGCCAGCCCGTCCAGAATCCGGAGGAGCGCCAGCTTGGTCGGAGACCAGGGGGAATCGTCCGCGGGACGATCCGCGAAAGAAGGCTCTTCCAGAACCTCGACGCCCGCAGGCTCTTCGACGAGTTCGAGTCCGGGTGCGGGTTCGGAGTCCCGGGTCTTTTTCGGTTTGGGCGGATTTCTGCGTTTGCTCATTATTCGCCGGCTTCCTCAGTGGGGGAAAATCGGACGGATTGGACGAAGGCTTTGAACTCGGACTCTTGCTCTAACGCCAGGTCGGCATCGCCGGTCAGTTTGACAAACCAGGTTCGCCCCGCTTGGGGCAAAATCGCGGCCAGAATCGCCTGGGAGGATTCCTTGCCGGCGAACTTGACGTAATAACCCGACACGCCGCCGGCTTCGACTTTTTCCGTCGCCTCATCGAGTTCCTGGGGGCCCGCGGGCGGCAGCTTGATCTGTCCGCGCCAGCGGTTGAGATGCAGAGGCAGCGAATCGCCCAAGGGTCCCAAAGGCGTGACGGTGATGCGGACCCTTTGCCCGTCTTGCTGCATCTCGTAAGCCGAGGTGCTGAACGTGTCGTTTTTCGCGGGGGTCCAGCTTTCGGGAACCTCGAACGCGGGCTTTCGCGACGCGGTTTGACTCGGCGGACTGGGACGCGTCCTCGGCGGGTTCGGGCGACATGTTGGCGAACGGCGGTTGGCCGGGCGTTGCCGGCGATTTCTCGCCCAAGAGATTGACCACCATCGCCTTCGCATTGGAATCTTGCAGGGGGACTTCGACGATTTGATCTTGGAGATCGGCTTCGCCAATCGGAGCCAGTCCCAGTTGCCCGCGCCAGCGGTTGACGTTCTCCAGCTTGTAATCTTCCTCGTTTCCGCCCTCGGGCATGGGGAGGGGGATCACGGTCATCTCCACGGCGTTCGCATCGGGAATCTTGATCGTGGCGAACCGCATCCCCGCTTGGCCTTCCTGTTTCCACTTGGCGGGGAGCTTCCACTGGGGCCTGCCGTTGGAGGCGAACGTCACCGATTGAATCAGGCTCAAAAAGCCCTCCGCCTGGTCCTGGACGGAGTCGTCCGGCCCGGTGAGTTTGAAATACCACGCCATCCCATCGTGCGGAATCATCGCGGCGAGCATTCGCTCCTTGCCGGCGGGACGGGAGGAACTTCCATCCACCGCCATTTTGGGGACCATGTATTCCCGGATCTGCTCCGGCTCGCCGCAACCGAGCAGAAACCCCGAAAGCGAAACCCAAAGCCCAAAGGCCCGGCGGTTTTTCCGCCCGAGGTTTAAGAAAGCTTGAACCATCATAAATAATTCGTTGTGAAATGTGACCGTGGCAGGAACGGCGGGAACTCCGGCGGCAAGATGCCGCCGCGACGTTGTTTGCGGCTTGGCCGCGTTTGGGAATTTCTCCGGCTGGGAGACGGGCGATGAGGAAGGATTACGCCTTTGTTGCGACAATTCGCCGTCCCTGCCAGATTGTCCGCGTGTCGCGTGCGGATTTCGCGTTGCAAATTCGACTCTGGAAATTGCAGGAAATACTTGGGGCGGGTTGGGTTGCGAAGGTGGTCGGGTTTTTGACGCGGTTTTTTTATTATAGTCCCGGGGCCCGAAAAAAGTACACGCTCTGACCCGGGATTTGCCCGGTTTCCACGAATTGGCCGCCCCGAAACCGCCCGCGCACTCCTTTTTCTACGCCGGAACCCGCCGCCCTTTTCACAGATCGGCACATTTTCTGCTGGAAGGATCTCGGAACACCGGACGACGCATCGGAAACCGCTGCCACAGTTCTCGAAACGTGCGGCGGGCAAAGGAGTTGCCCCCCGCGGCGTGAACGGCGTGCCTGAAACGGTCCGCCCCGAGAATTGTAATTGGCGCCCCCTCGTCTGGTAGCCTTTACAATTTGCAAACAAACCCTCGGGCATGGAGGCCTGAATGCTGCTCACTTGGACGCAGAAGCCGCTGCGATTGCGCTCGCACCTCTTCCTTCCGCCATGTTCCGCTTCCGAAAGATCGGGTCCGTTCGGGAAAATCCTCCACGCCTTGATGGATGCTCGTCTCTGTGTCCAGAGATTGACGCCTCGGCCTGTTCCCGTCTCTTCTCCGCCCGCCGTGGCCGTCCGCCGTTTGTGCGGATGATCGCTATCGCCTGTTGAGATTTCGGATCCCCGCCCGAAATCCCGGCCACGGCCCTCCCGTCCCTTCTTCCGGAGCTGACCCATGACGACCGTCTCCTTGTTGATTATGTCCCTCGCGGCCGGCACCGCGAACGCCAACCACCCGGCCTCCCGCGGCGTGCTGCTCGATTTCTCCGCCACCTGGTGCGGACCCTGCCAGCAAATGAGCCCCATCGTCAGCCGGCTAAAACGCCAGGGCTATCCCGTGCGGAAGGTCGATGTGGATCAGGAGCGGGCCTTGGCCCAACAGTACAACATCCGCAGCATCCCGGCGTTCGTCCTCGTCGTGGACGGCAAAGAGCGGATGCGCTACGAAGGGGCGACTTCGGAAGGCCAGCTCAAACGGATGCTCGCCCAGATCCCGCACGATCCCAAACCTTCGGTCATCGGCAATCCCGACCCTCGCCAGACGATCGGCCTGAACCCCGGCCGGGCGTTGCCTCGGTCGGAAGTTCAAGTGGCAGAGAATACCGAGCCCAAGTCACCCGCCGGCGTCTTGGGGAGCTTTTCGTTTCCCTTCGGCGGCAAGAAAACCGCCGAGCCAACTCCGCCCGCCGAACCCGCCGTGATCCGGGCCAAGCTCGACCAAGACAAACCGCGCCCCGACGTCTCGCTGGAAGAGAACCCCCTCGCTTCCAGCGTGCGGGTGCGGATCGCCGGGAAAGATGGCGTGAACTACGGCTCGGGCACGATCGTCGAAAGCCGGCCCGGTCGGACGGTGATCCTCACCTGCGGGCACATCTTCCGCGATCTGGATCCCGCCGCGAAAATCGAGGTCGATCTCTTCACCGGATCCCAGGCGGAAACCTTTGTGGGCAAAACGATCGCTTATGACCTGGAAGGCGATGTGGGCTTGCTTTCGATCGCGACCGATGCCGGGCTCCCGGCGTCTCGGCTGGCTTCGCTCGCCGATGGAGTGCAGGTCCGGCAGAGCGTTTACAGCATCGGCTGCGGCGGCGGCGAGACCCCTTCGCGGGAGGATGTGTTCGTGACCGCGCTCAACCGCTATTTAGGGCCGGACAACATCGAATGCACCGGCGAGCCGATGCAAGGCCGCTCCGGCGGCGGGCTATTCAATGCCCAAGGCGACGTGGTCGGCGTCTGCGTCGCGGCCGACCCCAAGGACAAGCGCGGCTTGTACGCGGGCCTCAACGTGATTCATAACCTCTTGGGCGAACACAACTTCGCCCACCTGATCCCGAAGTCCTCTGTTCCGGAAGCCTTCGCCATCGCCAACACCGCTCCCGAAACGCCCCAACCCGTCGCCAACGTGGCGCCGCCGACGAAAGCCGCCGTCGCCAAGGGCGGCGAAGCGAGCCTGCCCGCGGCTTTGACAAATCCGGGCGAAGCGGAAGTGATCTGCATCGTGCGGCCGATCAATCAACCCAAGTCCGCGAGCCAGGTGGTGATCATCAACCGGGCCAGCTCGCGGTTCGTGTCGTATCTCACGCAGGAACTGAGCGAACAGCCCATTCCCACCGTGCACCACCGCCCGAATGAAGTCCAGGCCAAACCCGAACTCGAACCGCCCCCCTTCGCCGAGCCGGATGAACTGGAAGCCCCGCCCTTCGCGACGCCCGCCCCAACCCTCGAGCGCTACCGCCGCCGCACTCCGTAAATGCACGGCGTTCCGCGCGTCCGGTTTTTAACCTCCCTCGTTCCCAAGCTCCAGCTTGGGAACGCACTCTCGCGAAGCTCCGCTTCGCAACGCGCTCAAAACGCGATCGTCTCCGACGGGAGCTTGGGAACGAGGGAGAAGGCGTTTCCAGAGCGCGTTCATCTTCCTCCGCGGCGTTGGCGTCTTCCCTTCGCGTCTTTGCGTTAAAATCGAATGTGGATCACGCGGCCGCTTGAGGGGAAATTCTCCGCCGGGTCGATTTTCTCCCAAAAATCCCCGCCCGCCGGCGTAGGATCGCTGTGGGAGATAGAACTTGCCCTGCCTCCCGGAAAACATGGATTTTCTCATCGGGAGAATCGTCAAGGGGACGAATTTGCGGTATGCTTCGGGGGCGGTTGGTTCCCAAAATCCTTCTGTATTTCACGGAGATCTCTGATGTCGGCGACGGAACAGGTGCAAAACGAACTCGATCATTTCATGCATGGGTTGGAAAAACGCAATCCCGGCGAGCAGGAATTTCATCAAGCGGTCCGCGAAGTGGCCGAAACCTTGATGCCCTTCATTCTCGACAACCCCAGGTACAAAGAAAACCAAATCCTGGAACGCATGACGGAACCCGACCGCATCATCATCTTCCGCGTGAGTTGGGAAGACGACGAAGGCAACATCCGCGCCAACCGCGCCTGGCGGGTGCAGTTCAACAACTCCATCGGCCCCTACAAAGGCGGCCTCAGGTTTCATCCGTCCGTCAACCAGAGCATCCTCAAGTTCCTGGGCTTCGAGCAAACCTTCAAAAACAGCCTCACCGGCCTGCCCATGGGCGGGGCGAAGGGCGGATCGAACTTCAACCCCAAAGGCAAAAGCGACCGCGAAGTCATGCGGTTCTGCCAGTCGCTGATGATCGAACTCCACCGCCACATCGGCGAAGACACCGACGTCCCCGCCGGCGACATCGGCGTGGGCGGCCGGGAAATCAGCTACCTGTTCGGACAATACAAACGCCTCGAAAACCGCTTCACCGGGATCCTCACCGGCAAAGGACTCGCCTTCGGCGGCAGTTTGGTCCGCACCGAAGCCACCGGCTTCGGCTGCGTGTATTACTGCGAGAACATGTTCAACCACATCGGCGACAGCCTGAAAGGCAAAACCTGTCTCGTGTCCGGGTCCGGCAACGTCGCGACCTACACGGTCCAGAAAGCGACCGAACTCGGCGGGAAAGTCGTCACCATGTCCGATTCGAGCGGGTTCATCCACGATCCCGACGGCATCGATGCAGAAAAACTCGCCTTCATGAAAGACCTCAAAGAAGTCCGCCGCGGACGGATTCACGAATACGTGGAAAAATATCCAACCGCGATCTTCCACGAAGCGCAGCGGCCCTGGAAAGTGCCCTGCGATGTCGCCTTCCCCTGTGCGACGCAGAACGAACTCAACGGGGACGAAGCCCGCATGCTCCTCAAAAACGGCGTCAAAGCCGTCTGCGAAGGAGCCAACATGCCCACCGAACTCGAAGGAGCCCACGAGTTCTTAAAGGCGAAAATCCTCTACGGCCCCGCGAAAGCCGCGAACGCCGGCGGCGTAGCGGTTTCGGGCCTTGAGCAAAGCCAAAACTCGCTCCGCATCAGTTGGACCCGCGAGGAAGTCGATGGCCGGCTGAAAAACATTATGAAAGAAATCCACGAAAAATGCGTGGAATACGGCAGCGACGGCAACAATTACGTGAACTACGTCCAAGGCGCCAACATCGCCGGCTTCGTCAAAGTCGCCGACGCCATGATCGCCTACGGAATCGTTTAACCGCATAAACTCCCCAAACATCAAACCGGCGCGAGAGAAACCCGTTTCTCCGCGCCGGTTTCGCGTTGGGTGCCACTGCCTTGGGTGCCACTGGCAACTTGTTGCCAGTGCTTTCGTTTGACCCGCCTTGGGTGCCACGGGCAACTTGTTGCCAGTGCTTTCGTTTGACCCGCCTTCCTGAACACAGAAGGCACGGGCAGCAAGCTGCCCGTGGCACCCGGCGCCGGTTTTGCATTTTCGCCATCTCGCCTCAATTTACTCATCAACGAATCCCGAAACGTTGTCAATGAGTTGCGGTCTTGGTATGGTATCAAGGTGAAAGTCTGGTTCCCCCGTTCCGTACCCACAGGAGACTTACCATGAAGATGCTCACCTCGACGATGCTGGCCGCCTGTTTGGTGGTGTTCGCGGCCGCTCGACTCCAAGCCGAGACGGTGACGGTCAAAAAATCCCACATTTGCTGCGGCGCCTGCGTGAAGGCCGTGAATACGACATTGGGGAAAGTGGACGGCGTTTCCAAGTCCAACGCCGATCAAAACTCGAAGACGATCACCTTCGAAGCCACCGATGAAGCCGCCGCCAAAAAAGGCATTGAGGCTCTCGCCAAAGCCGGCTTCCACGGCACCGCGACCTACGGCGACAAAGCCATCGACTTCCCCAAAGTGGACGCGAAAGAAGGCGCGACCGCCGATAAAATTACCTTCACCGGCGTGCATCTTTGCTGCGGGAACTGCGTCAAAGGCGCGAAAGAGGCGCTCCAGGACGTGAAGAATGTGAAAGTTATCGACGTAGACCAGAAAACCAAAACCGTCACCCTCAGCGGCTCGGGCATTGACATCATCGAAGCTGCCAAAGCCTTCAACGGAGGCGGGTTCCACGGCAATTTGAAAAAGTAAGTCTTCCACAGTGAAAACAAAGTCGCCGTTTGCCTCGTGAATCAAGCGCTCAAATCGCGGGGCAAATCGGCGGCTTTCTTTCCTCCCGCCGGCTTCCTCACAACGGGACCAGTTGTCTTATGCGTGCCCCCCGCCTCGTTTTCATCTCCCTGTTCGGTTGGCTGATCCTCTTCCAACTTCCCCAAACCGCGTGGTCGCAGACCGATCCCGCGTCGCTTTCGGGACTGGTCATCGACGACACGAAGGCCGCGTTCAAAGGCGAGTGGAAATCCAGCACGGCCACTAAGCCTTACCTGGGCGAATCGTACCGGCACGACCTGATGGAAGGCAAAGGCGAGAAATCCGCGGAGTTCACGTTCGAGGTGAAAGAGACCGGCGCGTACGAAGTCCTCATCGCTTACACGCCCGGCGGCAACCGAGACGCGGCCGTGCCCGTCACCGTGGAGTCCGCGGACGGCGTCAAGACCATTCAACTCGACCAAACCCGCCCGCCGGCGCTCAAATCGGGCTTCGAGCCGGTGGGAACATTCCAATTTGAAAAAGGCGCCGCCGGCCGCGTGCTCATCGAAACGAAAGGCACGAAAGCCCATGTCATCGTGGACGGCATTCGCTTGTTGACCAAACCCCAACTCGCCGAGGCCCGCAAAACAGAAAAATCCCCGCCGAAAAAAGTCGTCGCCAAAAAATCCGACAAGAAGAAGCCCGAACCGCCCAAACCGGTCGCTCCCACGTTCGTGCGAAAGCCGGTCGCGAAGACGCCAGTTGCGATCACCGCCGCCCAGGTCGATGCGTTGTTCGCAGAGCATTCCGGTCAGGCCGAGCCCGCGCCCTTGGTGGACGACATTCCATTCCTCCGCCGGGTCTCGCTCGATCTGGTGGGCCGGCCGCCGACGCTGGAAGAATTTCGCCTCTACCTCAAAGACCAGGATCCCGACCGCCGGCAGCACGCGGTGGATCGGCTGTTGGCCTCGCGGGACTTCGGCAAGAACTGGGGCAACTTCTGGAGCGATGTCATCGGCTCCCGCCAGGAGGAACCGCAGACTCACGTTTCTCAATTACGAACCGTTCCGGGCCTGGCTCGCCGAGGAGTTCAACACAGGCCAAGGCTGGGACGAGACGGTGTTTCAAATGCTCACCGCCGTCGGCACCGTGGGCGATCATCCCGCGGGCACGTTCGTGGGCTTTCATCAGGGCGAACCGAACAAGCTCGCCGGCGAGACGACGCGGGTGTTTTTGAGCGTCAAGATCGCCTGCGCCCAATGCCACGATCATCCCTTCATCGACATGCCGCAGGAAACCTTCCACGGGTTCGCGGCGTTCTTCGCGAGGACAAAAGTCAAGCTGCCTTGGAACGACAGCAACGGCATCGAGATTTCCTCAAGCGACAAAGGTGAGCACCATATGCCCGGCAGCAAGGACATGCTGGCCCCCGCTCTGTTTAATGCCCACAAGCAGGAACTCGGCCTCAGCGACTTGGACCGCCGGGAGCGGTTGGCGTACTGGGTCGTCAGCGGCGACAACCCGTACTTCGCGCGGGCCTTCGTCAACCACATCTGGGCTCGGCTGATGGGGCGGGGCTTTTACGATCCCGTGGATGACATGGGCGAAATGGCCGATGCCAGGCTCACCGAACTCCACGAGGCGCTCGCCGAGCATTTCATCGCGTCCCAGTTTGATGCGCGGGCTTTGTTCCGGGTGATCGTGGGCAGCCGGGTGTATCAGCAAGCCGAGCGCAAGGTGCCCGACCCGAAGATGCCCTTCACGGGAGCCATCCCCAAGAAGCTCCGGGGCGATGAGGTCTTCGATTCTCTCGTAACGGCGATCGGCCTGCCCAACAAAGTGGGCGAGCCGGAAAAAGAGACGTCCGCAACGCGGTTCCCCCCGCCGCCCAAGAGCACGCGGGATCTGGTGAATGAAGCCTTCGGCTACGATCCCTCGTTTCAGGATGCGCTGATCAACCGCACGATGAAGCAAGCCATGCTGATGATGAACAACGCCCAAATCCTCAAGCAGATCGAAGCCGATGCCAAGAGCGAGACGATGCTCGCTCAACTGCTCAAATCAGAACCGGACGATGGCACGGTGCTCGATGTGCTTTACGCCCGCGTCCTCGCCCGCCGGCCCACCGACCGCGAACGGGCCATCATTGAAAACCATCGGAAAAACGTCAGCGACCGCGAACAGGCCTTCGAGGACATCCTCTGGAGCCTGGTCAACACCGCGGAGTTCACGACACGGAATTAAAGGCAGAAGGGACCACGAAGTCACAAAGGCAGAAGGGACCACGAAGTCACAAAGGCAGAAGGGACCACGAAGACACAAAGGCAGAAGGGACCACGAAACACACGAAAGACACGAAAAAAGACAAGAGGTCACTCAAACTGTAAAGCGGAGGGGGTGGCTGGGGCGCAAAGGAATCTTCCGAGGAAGAAGGCGATTTGAGGCCCGGGGCCGTGTGAGTTTTTTCTCGCCCGGCCACAGCCCCAGCATTCGCAACTCAAGCCTTGTTCAAGGGGGAACACGAAGACACGAAGACGCAAAGGCAGAAGGGGCCACGAAACACACGAAAGACACCAAAAAAGACAGGACGCGACGCGGTCATGTTGACCAATGTCAAAGTTCACAAGAACAAACAAATCCAGAATTCGGTGAGTGTGATTTTTTCGTGTGTTTGGTGTATTTCGTGGTCCCTCGGCTGTTTTTCTTCGTGTCTTCGTGGTGACATTGTTCTTCTTCGTGTCTTCGCGGTGACATCTTTTGATCAACGACCGGAATAAGAACGAGGTATTGGTGTCATGATTCGACCGTTCCTTCATGCTTGGACGAACGAAAAGGGCTTCGCCGGCCGGCGGGATTTTTTGAAGCGGCTGTCACTCGGCGCGGCCGCGGTGGGGGCGGCCCAGATCAGTTGGCGGGACGTAATGATCGCCCAGGCCGAGGAACTCCGCAAACAGGGCCGGTCGATGATCCTCCTGTGGATGGACGGCGGCCCCAGCCAGTTCGAGTCCTTCAATCCCAAGCCCGGATCGAAAAACCAAGGCCCCGCCAAGGCCATCTCGACCAAGCTCCCCGGAATTGCGTTTGCCGAGTTCTGGCCCAAGGTCGCGGAAGTCGCCGACAAGATCAGCTTCATTCGCTCGATGAAATCCGGCGAAGCCGACCATTTCCGAGCGATCAAGCTCGTCCGCACGGGCTACCCCATCAACCCCACGATCGCCTACCCGACCTGGGGGTCCGTGGTCGCGATGGACCGGTTCGACGCCGCGTTTGAACTGCCCGCGTTTGTCCGCATTGGCAAGCCCCGCATCAAAACCCGCGATGTGAACTCCGGCGTCCTGGGTGCCAAGTACGAAGCCTTCAGCATCAACGAACCCGGCACGCTGCCCAAAGATGTCGTCCCCCGCTTCGAGCACGACGTGCTCGACCGCCGGCTTGAATTGGCGGACGCCCTCGATGCCGAGTTCGCGAAAACTGGCAAGCGGGCGGCCCGCGTGGTCCAGGACAAAAAGGACGTTTACGACCGCACGAGCCGATTCATCACCAGCCCCAAGCTCAAGGTCTTCAGCCTGGACAATGAGTCGGACACATTGCGGGACGCCTACGGCCGGACCACGTTCGGACAGGGCTGTTTATTAGCCCGGCGGTTGGTGGAATCCGGCGTGAGTTTTGTGGAGGTCTTCAGCCACGGCAGCCAGAACGATGCGGGCTGGGACACCCACGGCGACGGTTTTCGGGACACCCCGAATTTGTGTGCCGAGGCCGACCCCGGGTTCGCCACGTTGGTCACCGATCTCGAACAGCGCGGCATGCTCGAAAACACCTTGGTCGTGTGGATGGGCGAGTTCGGCCGGACCCCGAAGATCAAAAAAGACGGCGGCCGCGATCATTACGCCACGGGTTGGCTCACGGCTCTCGCGGGCGGCGGCGTGAAGCCCGGCCAGGTTTTGGGAGCGACCGATGCCGACGGCGTCGATGTCACCGACCGCCCCGTGAGCGTGCAGGACCTCTACGTCAGCTTCTGCCACGTCCTGGGCCTCAACCCCGAAGAAGAATACTTCACCCCCGAAAACCAGCCGCTGAAAATCGTCAAAGAAGGCGGCAAGCTGATCGAGGAGTTGTTCTGACGTTGAAGCGACTTTTTGGGCCTTCCAAAATCCAATTCCAGTGTTGCAAATTACGGCAAAAGGGCCGAAGGCCCGGCCCTGGGAAACGGGAACGACAAAACGCAAAAGCCCCAACGGGGCGATCCTAAGCCGGAGACGCATGTGTGCCACGTAGGGCCGCCCCGTTGGGGCTTGCGTTTCAATCATCATGCATAACCCAGGCCGGCGCTGCGCTTGGCCTGGGCTGACATAGAGCCGGGCCTTCGGCCCTAATTCCTTTTCGTCCAGCCTTCTCATAACAGGACCTGCAACAAATGACTTGTTCAACTTTGCGCCGGATGGTGTTGGCGTTCGTGCTTTGCACTCTGCTCTCCGCGAACGCGTTCGCGGCGGAGAAGCTCAAGGCGTTGATTGTCGATGGGCAGAACAATCACGGCGTGTGGCCGAAGACGACCAAGATGATGAAGAAGTACCTCGAAGAGACCGGGCTCTTCAGCGTCGATGTCGCGACCACCGCGCCCAAGGGGACCGATGCCGACTTCCGCCCCGAGTTCTCCAAGTATGATGTCGTCGTCTCCAACTACAACGGCGCGCCCTGGCCCAAGGAAACGCAGGAAGCCTTCGTGGATTACATCAAAAACGGCGGCGGGCTCGTGATCGTCCACGCCGCGAACAACGCCTTCGGCCAATGGCCCGAGTACAACGAGATCATCGGCTTAGGCGGTTGGGGCGGACGCAATGAGAAAAGCGGCCCCTATGTGTATTACAACGAAGACGGCAAACTCGTCCGCGACGCGAGCCAAGGCGGCGGCGGGCATCACGGGGCGCAGCATCCGTTTTCGGTCGTCGTGCGGAACGGCGATCATCCCGTCACCAAAGGCATGCCCCGCGAATGGATGCACGCCAAGGACGAGCTGTACGACAAGCTCCGCGGGCCGGCGTCGAACATCAACATCCTCGCCACCGCCTATGCCGACCCCCAAAAAGGCGGCACCGGCCGGAACGAGCCGATGATCTTCACCGTAACCTACGGCAAAGGCCGGGTGTTCCACACGCCGATGGGCCACGGCGATTATTCGCAGGAATGCGTGGGCTTTATCGCCACGCTAAAGCGCGGCGCCGAATGGGCCGCCACCGGCAAAGTCACCCAGAAACTGCCCGAGGATTTTCCCACCGCCGACGAAGTCCAGAGCCGCCCGTTCCCCAAGGAAAAATAGCGTCATCGCATTTCGAGTTTGTGGTACAATGACAACGGCGGCTGATTGGCCGCCGTTGTCTGTTTGCGCGGCGGAAAATCACCACCAGAATCACCGCGATGTTGAAGGAGCGAACTGATGAAAGAGCGCGTGAAAGTTTTCACTTATTCCAGCGGCACCGGAGCCACTGTGATCGAATCCAAGTTGGAGGATCAGATCAACGAATTCCTCGCCAAGACCGGCGGGACGTTTGTCAGGGCCACGCAATCCGAAAGCGAACGCCAAGCCGTGGCCCACGTCACCGTCTGCATCTGGTATCTGCCCGACGGCTCGTAGCCCGAAAGTTGCGGGTTCGCACGCGGAGACTGTTCGCGCGCGGAGACTTGGGAACCGAAGCAGGAGCCGGTTTTCTTCGCGGAAAACCAGAAAGCATCAAGCGCGGGACAATGGCGCGACGATGCTCAACACACACCGCGTTGTTTTTTGTTTGCGCGTGGGATGATGGGGGGCGTGCAGGATGCGTAGGTTTCGCCCGTGGGCTCCTCTGAGCCTCGTTCTTTTGATGCTGAATCTCGCGGGATGCGGGTTCACACTCGCGCCGCCGGGCTTTGTCTTCGAGCATCGGCACCGCGTCTGCCGGGGCTGGTATGACTGCAATTACCTCCGCCGGCCGAGTTTCACGCTGCTCAGTTACGACCATCTGCCCCCGTCGTCCGCCCGCGTGAAGCTGTTCCGCTGGGGCTACGGCGGGAGCGTGGAGAAGCCGAGGGAAATCGAGTTCGCCGAAGGCCCTGTCGTTTACCAAGAGGAATCTGCGCCTGTCGGAACGCACGTTCCCGCACCCGGCGGCGAGGAATATCTCAGCGTCCCAAGCGAAGCGTACCCCGAAACGCCGCCGCCTTTGGCTCCGCCCAGCGAGATCGATCCGAGTTTTGGGAACGGATGGAATTCGCCGCTCGACGTTCCGCCCGCCGACGCGGAAAAAACCGAGGTGCTCGAATCGTCCTGCAACTGCGTCCACCCCGCCCCCGTGGAGATCCCGCCGGAACGGTGAGCGTTTCGGACCCAGGCCGGTTAGACATTGGTCATGAACCACGCCGCTGGGTGTATCACATTCGCGAACCGGTGCGGCGGCGATCAAGGCGGCCCGCAGTCGGCTCCCTCAGCCTAACCCTCCCCCAAGGGGCAAATCCTTATGGCAATTGGGGTTAAATCAACCTCAAAAGTTGCGCGCCCCGGTGACAGCCCATTTGAGCCGCCGCTAAAGGCCGTACGACCGGTGTTGCCGGAATAATCGGCCTCAAGCCCGGCGTTTGCTTCAGCCGATACTGCCGAGGAGAAGATTCGCAATTCGTCCTGCGCGAAGCGTATTTGGCTTCAGAATCCGCTTCCCCGCGCGGGGGCGATGGCATCGGCACGATCGATTCGGCCTATTCGTCGAGAGGGACCGAGATGAAAGGTTTTTTCCCCGTTTTGGCATGGGCCTTGTCGCCTCTGGCTTTGGCGCTCGGCCTGGCGTTTCCCGCGCTGGGGCAGACGCCGGACGCCGTGAAGCCCGTCTTCACTAACAAGACGCGGTTTCGCATCCCGTTCCGCTATGATGCGGCCGAGATGCAGCGGATCGGGGCCAAGGAAATCCGCATGTATCAGTCGATGGATCAGGGGCGAACCTGGAAGCTGTCGCGGCAGGCCAATCCGCAGGCGGGGAAGTTTGATTTTGAGGCGCCCGCTCCGGGAGAATACTGGTTCGCGGTCCGCACGCTCGACGGGAGAAATCAACTTTATCCGCCGGGCCAGGCCATGTCGCCGGGGCTGAAAGTCGTTGTGGACACCACGGCACCCACTCTGGCAATCCAGTTGGGTCAAGCCCAGGCGGGCAAGGTGAAAATGTCGTGGCAAGCGAACGATCCGAACCTGGACGTATCCACGCTTCGCCTGGAATACATTCAAGGCGGCGCGGAGCGTTGGGAGATGGTCAGCGTGATTCCGCAAGCCAACGGGCAAACCGCGTGGAGCGTGCCCCAAGGCGGGTTCGTGGCCGTCCGCGGGCAGATTCTCGACCTGGCCGGGAACGTTCAGCAGGCGCAGTCGCAGGTTCGCATTGAGCCGGCGGCCGCGGTTCCCAATTTGAACGATCCGATCGCCACGCCGGGCCCCAACAACTCCCTCGCGGAGTCGCCCGGTCC
Source organism: uncultured Planctomycetaceae bacterium (assembly GCA_963815195.1). GTDB lineage: Bacteria > Planctomycetota > Planctomycetia > Planctomycetales > Planctomycetaceae > CAWAVN01. The sequence goes on along the minus strand of CAWFGE010000013.1, from coordinate 816,182 downwards.
CGCCATGCCGCCGGAGATGCCCAATCCGTTCGACGCCGGTTTGCCGGGACCCCAAACGCCGCCCGCGAACCCGGGCTTCAATCCGCCCGAGGACAACCTGATCTCGAACTCGGCGGGCACGACGCCCAACGTTTTGAACAAATCCGTCTCCCCAACCCAGGCGACCGGTCTTCCGCCCAAAACCTCGAAGGACACGCGGGTGGTGAACTCGAAGATGTTTCACATCGGGTACAAAGTGGACGATGTCGGGCCTTCGGGCGTGGGGGATGTCGAGCTTTACATCACCGAAGACGACGGGGCTAAGTGGTTTCGATACGGCAGCGATCCCGACCGCAAGAGCCCGTTCCAGGTCAAAACGCCGCATGACGGGATTTACGGGTTCGCGCTGCGGGTTCATAGCGGGGCGGGGCTGGCGGCCGATCCGCCTCGGCCGGGCGAGAAGCCTCAGATTGTCGTCGTGGTCGATAACACCCCGCCCAGCGTGAAGTTGCTCTCCGCCGATCAAGGCCGGGGCAAAAATCTGAACCAGGTGGTGCTCCGCTGGTCGATCGCGGAGGATCATCCCGCGGAACAGCCCGTGTCGCTGGCTTACACCGACGATCCCAACGGGAAATGGGAAGCGATCACGGGTTGGATTTCCGACGCGGGGGAATTTGTGTGGAACGCCGGCCCCAAAACCCCCAGCCGGCTGTTTTTCCGGGTGACGGCCCGCGATGCGGCGGGGAACTTGGATTACTCCCAGACCACCGAGCCGGTGATTGTGGATCTTTCCAAACCCTCGGCTCAGATTGTCGACGTGGAATCCATCGACGGCAGCGCCGCCCCGCGGCGGTAAGAGGGAACTCGTGAAACAGAGCCGCGCACGCAGTAAGCGGTCCTCCGCTTACTGCGTGCGCGGCTCATTGAGTTGGTCCTTCAAATCCGCTTACTGCGTGCGCGGCTCTCGACTTTTGTTGCGGCTCTCGACTTTTGTTGAGGCGGTCGGAAATCAGCGGCCGGAGCGGTAACCGCCCGATGTTTGACCGGTCCCGACCGGTTGGCCGAGGCGTTTGCTGCGAGTGTAAACCCCGGAGGTCTGTCCCGCGGATTCGCGTTTGCCGACGGTTTCGCTGGTCGCCGCGCTGCGGGAACCGTTTCGCAAGGTATAGGGGCGGAGGTCGCCGGGACGGAACACCCGCTGGCGGGGCGTGTAGCCGATGAAGGCCAGAAAATCGTTCAAGGTCACGACCCGCACGCCCTGGTCGCGGGCTTCTTTCTTCAATTCTTGATGCCGTTTGCCGATCTCCACAGCGGCGTCTTTTTCCTCTTTGTCGGTCAAATCGTCCAGACTCGGGATTTCGCCGATGACGAGGAACTTGGTCCGCTCGTCGATCGCGCCGCCGTTGCGGGTGCCTTTGTCATCGACTTCGACCTGAACCTTGGCCCCGGCTGCGGCCAGCACATCGTGCAAAAGCTCCCGGTCGGAGCGGCCATCGTCGTCGAGATCGATCCGGCCCACGAATGCGAACCATTCCTTTTGATTGGGGCTCCAGATCGGGGTGTAAATGGGGTCGCCCACGCCGATGGGGTTGTAGTAGTTTTCATCGAGAATCCGGGCTTCCGCGAGGTGCGGTTCCAAAATCCGGGTGACTTCGATCGCCCCCTTCATGTCTTCGGGGCCCTTGAGGGTTTTGGGGTCGCTGTCGCGGCCCACGCCCCGGTTGTTCTTTTGATACACGCTGAAGTTCGTCCGCACGGTGAGGTTGTCGGCCGACCCCAGGTTGATCCACACAAGGTGGCTGGAGTTGTCCACCCAGCGCACGAGGCCGTCGGCCCGCTCGAAACTGGTGCGATTGGCGGCGTCGATGTCTTCCCGCAGGCGGTTGTTGATTTTGACGAGCCGGTCGATCTCGTCCTGCTTATCGGCCAGTTGTTGCTGGTGAGCCTGATCCGCCTGGTTCTTGACGAGTTGCAACTGGTTGTATTCGTTGATCTTTTGCTGCAACTGTTGATTGATCGACTGCAACGCTTTCTGATGTTCCTGCTCTTCGGCCTGGCGGGCGTTTTCCACTTTGGTGCGTTCGTCGCGGTGCTGCACGACCTGAGAGTCGTAGCTTGTTTTCAGCGTTTGAATCTGGCCGTCGCGGTCGGTGACTTCCTGCTGGGCGGTACTGAGCTTAGCCTCCACGCTGTCGAGTTCCTGCCGCAACCGCGCCAGAGCCGCCGTGTAGCTGGACTGGTCGGGCGGGAGCAGCTTTCCGCCGAATTTGACGAGGTCCTGGTTCATGGCGTAGATCACGGTGTTCGGCTCCGGCGCATCTTCGCCGATTTTCTCGAACTGGTGCCCGATCTTCGCCTTGAGGGCGTTGACCTGGGCCGAGTAGCGGCGGGCATCGTCTTTCTGTTTATTGGCCAGGTCTTCCGCCGCGGCGACCTTCGACCGCAATTCGCGGCCGTCGTTGTAAAACATGTAAGCCATGACCCCTGCGACGATGGTGGCCATCACGAAAAAGATCAACGAGAAGTGCACCGCAGTGGGTTTGTTCGCCGCCATGTTTCTGCTCCAAGCTTTCGCTTTCCGAAGAGTTCAATCCGAGAATCCGCCCGCGAGTGGGTTCGAGTTGTGGTTGTGGGGAATGGGCCGAGATGTCAATCGGGCGGAGGATGAGGTTCGAGAATCGAGAAAATCCCCGCCGAATTGATTACAAACTCTTATCCATCAAGTGTAAAGAGCGAACAAGGGGTGTCAAGGAGGAAATTAGAAGCCGGGCCGCTTTCCCCGTTTCCGCAGCGGAGTTGCCCTTCCCATTTATGATGCCGCCGAGCCGGGGTTTTGCGCAAAAAAGATGCGTGGGCTGGACTTTGCAACGGGAATCGTTTGCCGTACAATCACAACCCCCGGGGCCGTAGCTCAGTTGGGAGAGCGCAGCGTTCGCAATGCTGAGGTCGAGGGTTCGAATCCCTTCGGCTCCACTCGTGAGAACCGCTGACAAGAGATGTCAGCGGTTCTTTTTTATTTTGTAGAATCAGAACTTACGGCGATTGCCGACCGAAAGCCCCCGTTCCGCTCCGCTGTGCTTCGCTGGCTGATTTCCCGAGGGCGGGACGGAATCCAGGGGCCGAGCATCCAGGGCGGTCGCCACGTCCAGCCGCCGCGGATCCGTGTCAACGTTCCTGGTCAGGTCAATGCTCGAATGCCGCATCGCCGATTGAGCCATGCGCGGGGCAACCCAGAATTCCCGAAACCGTTTGCGGCGGGGGCGGAATTGCGTACCATGTAACACGAGTGGACGTGATTCTTTCAAATGCTCGACCCCGCCCCTGAGGACCCTGCCATGACCGCTTCAGAACATCATCCCCAAACGGATGCCTCCTCCCGCAGAACCTTCCTCGGCCAGGTCGCCGCGGGCAGCGCGGCGGCGGGCTTGGCGCTAGAGGGCGGTTTGATCCGCGCCGCGGAAACAAAACAAGACTCCAGCGAAGACCGCCGAATCGTGGTGGGCGTGATGGGCCTCAGCCGCGGCCGATCTTTGGCGAACACCTTCGGCAAGTTGGCGAACGTCTCGATCAAGTATCTTTGCGATGTCGATACCAACCGCGCCGACGCCTGCGTGGCGGACATTTCCAAGATCGAAGGCCAATCGCCCAAGCCGATCCAGGACTTCCGGAAAATTCTTGACGATGAGGAAGTCGATGTGCTGGTGTGTGCCGCCCCGAACCATTGGCACGCCCCGGCGACGATTTTGGGCTGCACCCACAACAAGCACGTCTATGTCGAAAAGCCCTGCTGCCATAATCCGCACGAAGGCGAGATGATGGTCGCCGCCGCCCGCAAGCACAACCGGGCCGTGCAAATGGGCAGCCAGCGCCGCAGTGCCGAGAAGATCATCGAAGGTATGAACCTCTTGAAAGAAGGCGCGATCGGCCGGGTGTATTACTCCCGCGGATGGTATGCGAACTCGCGGGGGTCCATCGGGCACGGCAAGGCCACTCCGGTGCCTTCCAATCTCGATTACGATCTCTGGCAAGGCCCCGCGCCCGCCGGCCTTATGTCGATAACCTCGTGCATTACAACTGGCATTGGCGCTGGCATTGGGGCAACGGTGAACTGGGGAACAACGGCATCCACGCCCTCGATCTCTGCCGCTGGGGTCTGGGCGTCGATTATCCCATCCGCGTCGTGTCCTCGGGCGGGCGGTATGCGTTCGATGACGACCAGGAAACCGCCGACACCCACGTCGTCAGCTTCGAGTTCCCCGGCAAAAAACAGATCATGTGGGAAGGCCTGAGCTGCAACCGCAACGGCATCAACCAATCCGGCTTCGGCGTGACCTTCCACGGCGAGACCGGCAGCATGGAAATCTCCGACGGCGGCTATGTCCTCTACGACAACCGCAACAAAGAGGTCAAAAAGGACAACAAGAACCGCGGCGACGTCGAGCACATCGCGAATTTCCTCCAGGCGATCCGCACCGAAAAACCGCTCTCGTTAAACGCCGAGATCGAAACCGGCCACAAGAGCACGCTGCTTTGCCACCTGGGCAACATCGCCCACCGCACCGGCCGGACCTTGACCTGCGACCCCGAAACCGGCCGCATCCAAAACGACAAAGACGCCATGCAGCTTTGGGCCCGGGAATACGATCCCAAATGGCAACCGAAGGTTTGATTAAAACCCAAGGTGATCGGCCAGCGCACGCTGGCTGATCACTCACGAACGCTCAAGTGAGTTTTCGACGACAGACTTCAGACTTGGAACAAAAAGCGTCCGTAGAATTCCCCTACGTGTGTAAGGAGCCGGGCGGATGGCGGTTGCGACGAATACGCTGTTGGACGCGGGGGCTCTGGTTCCGGTCAAAGCGAAGATCAAAGATCCCCAGCACGTGGATGAGATCAGCGCACCGCGCGTATCATCACCCGGCACTCGGAGACCGCCCGGTAGTGCGGCTCTCGGCGGATAACCTCGCCCAAGGCGACGACCTGGAAATGGAGTTCCTCGGCTTCGAGGCTCCCGAAGTCAACGGCCCGTTGGCTTACCGCCGGCGGCAGGCGCTGGGCTTTCCCGGCTGGGCTTTGATCCACGACCCCGACCATGCCCGCTATGCGCTGGAACTGGTCAAGGAATTCAAGAAAGCCGCCCGCAAAGCCAAATCGAAACCCGGCCACGGATACGACGCCTTCGTGGAGATCGCCAAGCGGCTCGGCAAAAGCGTCGCCCATTTCCTGCCTTCGTTCTGGGAGCAGGTCGGCCGCGAGTTTATCCAGGTTGGCAACAGCACCTACGCGTCCCGCGCAGTTCGGCAAAGCCCGCGAAGCCGAGAAAGTCCACGCCCTCAAAGTCGATGAAAAACTCCGCCAGGATGCGTTCCTGGAATTTGCGCTCGCGGGGTGCTTGTCGAACAAAGCCCTCACGGAATACGGAAAAGAGCTGCAAGCGTCACTGTCCGGCGACGAGGCCTGGAAAGCCTTTCGCGAATTGTGCGTTCGGCGGACCTTGGGCGGGATGCCGCCTTGGACCTCGCTGGTGAGCGACCTCAAGCCGTTGATCGCCGGGGCGAAGCGGGATGTCGATCAAGAGATGAAGTCGGTCCTCGCGGAGATTTTGGAATCCCCCGCGATGAGCCGGGCCGGGATGGGCTTCTGGAAAGCCAGTTCCAAATACGCCGAAGAACTGGCCCGCGAGAACGGCCGCGCGGCCGGGCAGCTCTTGAATCTCATGCCCGAAACCAATCAATGGAACCGGGAGAGTGCCTGGGGCTGGCTGGAGTTTTTGGAACAGACCGGCATCCTCCCCAATGCGTGGAAGGAGGGCGTGTCGGAGGAAGCCGGTCCCCAGGGCGGAGCCGCGGCGTGGTTTTCGCGGTGGGCCGGGCTGTCGGACAAACCGCCGCAACGTCTGTTCGATGTGCTGGCCGAGATCGCCCCGCGGATCAAAAAAGAGAAGAAGCCGGTCGATCTCGCGGTGAAGAATTGGGGGAACCATGCCGTCAACGTGGACTTGTTGGACCTGGCGCTCGAACTCAAATTGCCGATTGCCGAGTTGCCCGAAGACACGGAGATGAGTCTCACCGATTGGGCCGATCCGGCAGGCGATGCCAAGGATCGCCCCCGCGATCCGGTGTTTGTGCAGAAGCACGATCGCTTCGGCAAGATGCTGGAAGAGGCGGTGCCCTCGGCCGCGGGCAAGGCGGACTTCGAAGCGGCGGCCAAAGGCAAAACGGCTCTCGCGGCCGCGCGGAAGAACTGGCTGATGGGGCTGATCAACCAACTCGCGGAAGGCGGTTTGCCGAGCACGAGACGGCCCTTAACCATCTCCACAGCGAAACCAGCCGGGAAACCTACCGCGAGTTTCCCGAAGCGTACGCGAAGCTGAAAACGATCGACCTGGCCCCCGTGTTGGGGCGGACCTTGGCCGGCGGCGTGATCGATGAATACGGTTGGCCGCTCGTCGAAGACATCGCCGACCGTCTGGGCAACAACGGCAAGCAGGAGGTGACGATCTACGGCCGGTTCCCCTATGTGATGCTCACCGACGGCCTCAAAGTCGTCGTTGTCGATCATGAAAAAATCGTGCTGGAGCACGAACTGCAGCTTCCCAAGAAGTCGAAGCTCGAAGACTTGCTGTTTTACGACGGGCAGCTTTGCGTGTTCGGCGGGACGCAGCGGTATAAGTCGAAGGTCTACTGGTCCGGCAATCCTAAGAAGGCGACCGAATGCTACCATTACGTCCGCGACCGCATGGGCGGGGCCGTGGTCGATTTGAAAGAGGGCGGCACCTACAACGGCCGCCGGGTTGTGCACGCGGGGGATGCCGAACCGCCCGACACGCCCAACAAATTTCTGTTCGACGGCGCGCACTTTTGGACGCAGAGTTGGCGCGAAGAAGGCCACGGCTTCCGCGAAGTCGATCCGAGCACCGGCAAGGAAGGCCGCTGGTCGTTGCCTTCGTTCTTGGAGGATTATCTGAAATCCGGGGAGGAGCTTTTCGCAGGAGCCTCGGAGCTGTTGCACCTGGGCGACGCGGTCAAGGATTCGCCGCTGGGCAGTCAAGACGGCAAAGTCGGCTGGCGAGTGCGGAAGACCAAAGCCGGCAAAATCGAATGCGAAGGCATCGACGGCCGAAAGTGGTCGGGGGGATTGAAAGATTTCACGGCAACGGCCCTCGCGGATCAGCCGGGCGGTTCCGGGCGGCTCCCGATCACGGGCAGCTACGGCTGGAGTTGGGGCTACAGCAACTGCGAGCTTTGGGATCCCACGGGAACTTATGCCATCGCCGAGTGGGGCGAAGACATGGGAGCCTACAACCGCGGACAGGCGGCGAGCTTTCCGCCCTTGTTCTGGCACGCGTTCCGCGTCCGCGACGAGAAAACCTCCAAAATGCTCCGCTCGATCAACGACGCCCAGGCGAAAAAATTGTTCGAGGCGGTGCAAAAAGATCTGGAACAGTCCGACGAGATCGAAGACCCGCTGTCCGATCTTGCCGGCACCGAAGCGGCACTCAAGAAATGGCTCAGCGGACTTCTGGACCCCCGGCTCTTCAAGGGGCTGTTGGGCGTCGTTCACAAAGCCGGCGAGCAAGCGGAACGGCTTTCGGAACTGATCGAAAACTGCGATCCCCAAGGGGCGGAGTCCTTCAGCTTCGACCCGGCCCTCGAAGCCTTCGTCGATCCGGCGATGGCGGTGTTCGGCATCCACACGGGCTGGCGCGGCAGCGGGCCCTTGTTCCCGCACCTGGGCGAAGTGCGGGCTTTTATTGCGGGCGAGAAAAAATCGCCCGCCCTCTCCGAGTCGCCGTTCGATTGGTGGGAATTGTTGGACCATCTGGAAAGCCGGGTGTGGTCGGCCTATTGGAAAGCGGAGCCGGGCAATGACGCCTGGCTCAACTTCCTCGAACATTGGGCCGAGTTGGGATTGCTCGACTTGCCGGGCAAGTTCCGCCGATTGGAAGGCGAATTTTCCGGTCCGCCGCCGGTCAAAGCCAAGTCGAAAACGAGCGACGAGGGCTGGATCGGCCATGTCCACCAGGGCAACGTGTATTTTCTGTCGCAGCGGTGGGGTGACGACTGGTCGATTTTGGAATATGCCCCGGCCGGCAAGTTCCACCTGCTGCCCAAATACGAAATCGGTTCGGAAGAGACATTCGAGAGCACTTGGAGCGGTGAAACCCTGAAGGCGTTCCTCGCGGGGGCCCGCGCCACGAAAAGCCGTTTCTGGAGCCGGACCAACTCGCCGCCATCGCCGACCGGCTGGCGATCGCTCCCGCGGAAGTCGGCCTGGTGTGGTTCGGGTTTCCGAACTTCGGCACGTGGGAGAAGAACTTTTTGCCCAAGCCACTCCGGGAGCAGCTCAAGCTCAAGGTGGCCGAAGCCGAGGCGGCCCGGCAATCGCTGAAGGCGCTTCCGGACGAAGCCCGCGGGAAACTGCTCGAAGCCCTGTTGAGCGGACCGCCCGCCGAGCTATGGACCGACGGCGGAGGCCAAGCTATCGATCGATTGTGCGCGGCGTGGGAGAAAATCGTCCCCCGCCGGCTCGCGCTCCCGCCCAAGGTTCTCGACCAACTCGCCGATGCATTTCCCTATGGCGTGGACAAGGGCAAAATGCTCGTGGCTCTGGCCTCCCCCAAAACGCACCCGATGTTCTCGGCGGATGCCGAGTGGTCCTATGGCAAGCACGAGAATCGTTACTGGACCGAATTGACCAGCAACAAGCCGGGCGACACGTTTGACGATTCCGCGCTCACGGCGGCCGCGATTGCGATTCCGTTTTTGAGCTACCATCTCCCCGTCGGCGAACCGGCCCGCAAGGACGTCCCGGCGATCCATCAAGCGACCTTGAACTGCCTGAAAAGCGCGAAGCTGCTTCTTCCCTTAACGCAGCGGCACACCTACGACGAAAAAGACAAAGACGCCGGCAAGACCCTGCTCGAAAAAACCCTGGGCAAAAAATCGCAAAAGCAGGGCGACGGCTGGGCCGCGGACGAGGCTCTGGTCGTGGGCTATGCCGAGGGCTATCAAACCCACCTCGCGTTCCGCCCGGGCCAATTGAAATCGGAGAAAGACGTCGAACGGCTTTCCCATATGTACGAGTTGGCGTACAACATGCAGGAATCCGAAGAAAGCCGATCGTTGGAATCGGTCAAGCGGATCCGCTCCGAAGGCTACCAGGCGATCTGCGACCGCATCAAGAAAACGCCCGTGCCCGAGGGCGGTTATGAAACCAACCCCGAACTGTCCGTCCCGGATCTCGCCCGAGAGGTGGAGAAAAAACACAAGCTCAGCCGGGAAGCGGCCACGCTTTATTTGCAGTTTCTGACGCTGCCCGATTGCACGACGGCCAACATCAAGACCTGGAACGATTGGACGACGGCGGCGTTCAACAAAGCCGCCAAGGAACTCGAAAAGAAAACGCTCGTGCTCTCGGCCAAACGCGCGCGGGCGGGGCGGAACTATTTTCTGCCCGGCGGTTGGGAAGCCCTCAAAATCCCGCACCTGCCCCTCGAAACCTGGAAGCTGCCGCTCTATGAAATCACCCGCAACAGCGAAGGTGGCCTGGTCGTGCCCCTCGGCCGCATTCTGCCGCTGCAACCGGTAGACGAACTCTTCCAAGCCGCCTGGCAGCGAATCCTTAACGGCGAGGAACCGGCCTACGAAGAAGTCTCGTAATGGTGGAGCCACCTACTTTGTGAGCGGCTGGGCGCTAGCCCCCGGTTTTTCGCGTTCCACCAGCCGGTGGCTAAGCGCCATTCCAGCCGGTGGCTAGCGCCATTTCACCAGCCGGTGGCTAGCGCCATTCCGCTCAGTTGTTTCTCGAAGGATCCCAAGCCGATCACTCCGCGATGGTGGCATAGAGTTTCCTGCCGTCGTGACACAGACTTTCCTGCCGGTGGTTTTTTTCCACGGGCAGAAAAATCGTTGGGAACTCGACCGCCATCGTGGCCCGACGAGGCCGGACAGCGCTTCGGAGCCACGCGCGAGAGAGCCGCTCGAGCGACGGCCAAAATCGGCGGATGATGAGGTGCATCAATTCCTCGTCCGACAACCGCTCAAGCGCCAGATCGCGGAGCAGTTCCTCCTCCTCGCCCAGTTCGATCTCCGCCGAACATTCCAGCAGGACCGCGCCGGTCGCTGTCGCAAATCGACTTCGTAAGCACATTGAGCAGTTCGGCGCCGAGAGCCGCTCGAGCAGGAGCCGTTTGACTTCGGCCTGCTCCGGCGACAACCGCCTCGCCCAGCGTTCGCGGAGAATCCGGCCGATCTGCACGAGGTTGACGACAAGAAACACGCCCATCCACGCAGCCGGCGTGAACATGGCTTGCGTCCGCGAGCAAAAGAACACAATCCCAAACCCGAGGCCCGCACACGTCAATCCCCGAAGATACAAAATATCCCGGCAGAGATAGGAGGCGAGATACAACAGGTTGGCGATGTGGATGCAGACTTCAGTGGACATCGCTCGACTCGCATTGCTGGTCAGGAAGTCCTCCCTGGTCGGCCATCGGTCAATGTTCGCAAGGTGTGATCCGCGAGCGACCAATTTCAGTCTCAACCAGCCCGCAAGTTCCTCCGTGTCACGTCGGAAGAAATCTGCAACGCGCATGCCAAACCACCTATTTCGCCCAGTTTTTTCCCGCCTCGGAATCACACGCCGGAGCGGATAAAGATCTCATCGCCGTCCTGGACGATGTATTCTTTGCCCACGATGTGGTTCAAGCCCGCGGCTTTGAGGTCGCGTTCGGAGCCGAGTCTCAGAAAATCATCGACCGGCCAGACCTCGGCCCGCACGAAGCCGCGGGCCAGGTCGCTGTGGATCGTGTCCGCCGCTTCGAGCACGGTGGAGCCGCGCTTGAGGAGCCAGGCGTGGACTTCCTTCTCTCCGGAGGTGTAGAACGTGATCTGATCGGTGACTTCAAAAATGCTTCTGAGCAGCCGGCTCCGCGACGGTTCGCCCAGGCCCATCTCGGCCGCGAACTCGGCCCGCTCTTCTTCGGGGAGTGCCGCGAGTTCCAACTCCAAGCCAAACGGAGCCGCGACGACGGGCAGGCCTTGGGCTTTCAGTTTCTCGACGACGGATTGATCCACATCGGAATCGGCCGTGTTCAAAACCAACAGTTGCCGTTTGAGCGTCAACAGCGAAAACGAGCGGCTAGCTTTTTCCTGAGATTCCTCGAGTTCGAGTTCCCGCACGGGCCGGCCGTTTTCCAGGCACCCCACGATGGGCGTAAGGGCTTCGAGCTCCTTTTGCAGCTCCTCGCGGTCGGGGCGGGGCTTGGTGATGTCTTTCTTCAAACGCTCCACGCGGTTGTTGACCACCTGCAAATCGGCGAGGATCAGATCGTCCTCAAAAGCCTCGGCGTCGGCGGCCGCATCCGCCCCCGCAAACACCCCGACGACGTGCACCAGCACCTGGGCCTCGCGGATGATCCCCAGCTTCTGGGCGTTGGCGTCCTGCTGGTTCCGGCTGAGACCCGGCGTGTCGAGCACCTGAATCTTCGCCGGGACTTCCTTCTTCGGGTTGTGATGGGCCACCAGGCGGTCGTACCGCTCATCGGGCACAATCGCCTCGCCGACCTGCCCGCTGTGCGCCTTGGCGATATCCGCCTTCGTCCCGGTGAGCAGCTCGAAAATCGTGCTCTTCCCGCCGCCTTGATAACCGACCAATCCGATTTTCATGTTTCAGGTTCAGTGTGAAAAGAGTTTTTAACGCAAAGGCGCAAAGGACGCTTCGCGTTCAATGGGGAAATGAGTTTTCAACGCAAAGACGCAAAGAGAAGACGCAAAGGGCGCGAAGGGAAAACGAAATCATTTCCTCCATAACGGTTCGACGGACGAGCGAGGCAAATCTGAGATCCAAACGCCCGTCATGGCTCGGCTCTTCTTTGCGGTTCTCTGCGTCTTCCCTTTGCGCCTTTGCGTTAAAATCGGTTTCTCTCCAGTCTACTTCTTCTCTTTCATCGCCCGCTTTACGGCGGTGCCCATGTCGGCGGGGCTTTCGGCGACGATGACGCCCGCGGCTTCCAGGGCTGCGATTTTTTCCGCCGCGGTCCCGCTGCCGCCGGAGATGATCGCCCCCGCGTGGCCCATGCGTTTTCCCGGGGGGGCGGTCTTGCCGGCGATGAACGCGGCGACGGGTTTGGTGATGTGCTCCTGGATGTATTCGGCCGCGCGGATTTCCGCGTTCCCGCCGATCTCGCCGATCATCAAGATCGCCTCGGTGGCGTCGTCTTCCTCGAACATTTCAAGGAGATCGATAAACGTCGTCCCGATGATCGGGTCGCCGCCAATCCCCACGCAGGTCGATTGCCCCAAGCCGACGTTCCCCAACTGCCAGGCGGCTTCATACGTCAGGGTGCCGCTCTTGCTGATGAGACCGACCGGGCCCGGCTGATGGATATAGCCCGGCATGATCCCCAGCTTGGCGATGCCGGGCGTGATCACGCCGGGACAGTTCGGCCCGATCAATCGCGCCCCCGTCCCTTGGATGCAGTTCATCACCTTGACCATATCGAGCACCGGAATGCCTTCGGTGATCGCCACGATGAGTTCGATGCCCTCGTTGGCCGCGGCGATGATGGCGTCGGCACAATAGGGCGGCGGGACGAAGACCATCGTCGCATTCGCCCCGGTTTTGCGGCGGGCGTCTTCGATGCTGTTAAACACCGGAAACCCGTCCACGTCCGTGCCGCCCTTGCCCGGCGTCACCCCGCCGACAATCGGCGTCCCGTACTCCCGGCACTTCTGGCTATGAAACAGCCCCGCCCGCCCGGTAATGCCCTGGCAAATCACTTTGGTGTTTTTATCGACTAAGATGCTCATTCGATTTTGTCCGTTGTCTGTTGAGATTAAAAATCAAAGGCGAGCGGGGGGCGTAAGCCCCCTGGTCATTTTGAACTCGTGATAGTCAAACTTCATTGAAATCAATTCGCACCGCTTTGAGTGCCTTTTGGTAGGTCTCCGCCAGATCGACCGGAACCAGCGGCCCGTTTTTGAGGTACAGAGGCATCGTCGGGAGCGCTCCGCCGATGCTTAATGGTTCGAGTTGAATGTCAAATTCCATTTCCCTGCGTCGCCCGCTTTGATGATATGCTGCTGCAAACCGGGGCGTTTTGATTTGTCGTTTCGCACTTGGATTCAAAACCTGATGCAAATTCCTGTGCATATCAACATCACGAGTCGTGACAATATCAATAAGGACCAGTCCGGTGCCCTTTTTCACCTGGGTTGCACAAGCTGAAATGAAAAGATCCCGAGGTATCTTATGCCCCTTTGTCACTGGGGTAACCAAGGAAACGATGGCTACTATTTCCCCGTTTTCAAAATGAACATGAACGGCAAACTTTTGATTCACATCATTGTGCAAGATCACAATCGGCTCTGCGAACCAGCCTTTCGGTAGCTGCTCATTCAACCATACCGCTATGCTGACGACCCACGACAACAGAAACGAATGTGGATGCCGACGTTCCGATAGTGGGGGGTGAAAATGGTCTAGTAACATGTTAATCAACATGGTTTTTTAGCTCTATCTCCCGTGATGTCCCATCCGGTCAAAATGCTAGTGCATAGCCCTCCGGCGAATAAAACGCCACCCCGAGAATAAGACTCGCGGCTATAAAATGTCTACAAACGTCAGATAGGCAAGACCGATACCCACCCCCATTGTCGCCATGCCAATGACGGCTGCTTGCCAACCGCGTCCTTTCGCCGCTTCGCGTCGGTATTGCTTTGCTAACAGAATGATCGTGTCAACCTCTGGAGCGGGCAATTCAACCGTCCCTACCAGATGACCAGAATCTCGTTCAGCGGCGTTCCTTGTCGCATACCATTCTCTGCACTCCGACTGCATGTTGTTGGCGGATTTCCGCCTTGGAAAACGTGACGGCGTCTCCGCAAACGGGGCATTTGCCCAAGCGACTTTTCAAAATTCACGTTGCAGCTTTTGCATTGGATGAGCATACAACTTGCTCGCGTTCTGGCGGTTCACCCAGATAACCAGGGGGCTTACGCCCCCCGCTCGCCTTTAGGCATTCAATGTGCCCACGACTTTCTTCGCGGCGTCGGTGAGGTCGGTGGCGGTGATGATTTTTTTGCCGCTTTCGCCGAGCATCTTGCGGGCGATTTCCACGTTCGTGCCTTCCAGCCGGACCACCAACGGCACCGTGATGCCGATTTTGTCGTAGGCTTCAAGTAACGCGGTGACGATGGTGTCACATTTCATGATCCCGCCGAAGATGTTGACCAGGATCGCTTTCACGTTGTCATCGGCGAGGATGATGCGGAAGGCTTCGGTGACCTGATCGACGTTCGCCCCGCCGCCCACGTCGAGGAAGTTCGCCGGCTCGCCGCCGTGGAGCTTGATGAGGTCCATCGTGCTCATCGCCAGCCCCGCCCCGTTGACCAGGCAGCCGATATTGCCTTCCAGCTTGACGTAAGACAGCCCCGCGTTCGCGGCTTGGACTTCGTTGGGTTCTTCTTCGTTTAAGTCCCTAAGTTCCGAAAACTCGGGATGCCGATAGAGAGCGTTGTCGTCAAAGCTTACCTTGGCATCGAGGGCGATCAGCTTTTGATCGGCCGTGAGCACCAGCGGGTTGACCTCGGCCATGCTGCAATCGTTCTCGACAAAGAACTTGCAGAACTTGGGCAGGAAATCCTCGGCACTCCGCACCGCGGCACCGTCCAAGCCCAGCCGATACGCCAACCGCCGGGCCTGAAAACCGAACAATCCGTAGCCGGTGTGAAACGGCTCTTGAAAAATTTTTTCGGGCGAATGCTGGGCGACTTCTTCGATCTCCATGCCGCCTTCGGAGGACATGATGACCACCGGGCCGCCGGCTTCGCGGTCCACGACGACGCCCAGGTAGAGTTCGCGGGCGATGTCGAGGCCTTCTTCGACGAACAGCGTGTGAACGGTTTTGCCTTCCTCGCCGGTCTGGATGGTGACGAGGGTGCTGCCCAGCATGCGGGCGGCGTTTTCACGGGCCTCATTCGCGGATTTGACCAGAACGACGCCGGGCTGTTTGGGGTGCTGTTTGAACCGCCCCTTGCCCCGGCCGCCGGCGTGGATTTGCGATTTGACGACCGCGATTTTGCCGCCCAACGATTCAAACGCCTTGGCGGCATCGTCGGCGGTTTTGACGACGATGCCCCGAGGCACCGCCACGTCCGCCGACTTCAGCAAGTTCTTCGCCTGATACTCATGAATTTTCATAACAAACCCAAATCCCAGGAAGGAAACTGTTTCGGATGGTGATTTTCATTAACCGTAAGGATCGTTCGATAAGTAAATGTCGCATTTATTAGGCGAGGGCGCTAGCCCCGGATCATAGTAGAAACTTTAGAAACCTTCGCTGACGCCCAAAGCCTGCCATCGCTTCGCGATTCCCGAACTCGAAAACCTCTGCTTCTCACTTTGTGGCCTTTGCTCCGTTGCGGCCTTTGTCTCTTAAAATTCAATGGATTCCCCGCCAACTTTGGGCCATCATAGCGGGCGGGTTTGGTTCGGTCCACCAAACGCGGTTCGATTGCGTCAAGGCGGGCGTGGGGCGTCAGCCCCATGATTTCGTGAACCGAAAAGCCCGGCGGTTGGCGCGGGCGGATGGACGCGGGGTGCCGGTGCTGTTGGAAGGAAATTCGCTTCAAACCAAGGATCCGCCGGAACGTGTTTTCCGTTGGTGAGGGTGAGTCCAATTTTCGCTGGGTAGGCGGCACGCATCTTCCGCAGCGGTGGCTTTGCCACGACGTTGGTTGCGGCGTTCCGCGTTGGCGGTTCTACGTCAATCTGAAACGGAAAGGGCGAGGTTGCGTGAACGCGGCGGAGCGCCTATCGTGTGCGGTCTGGAAACTCGGCGGATTGCCAGATACAGTAAAACGCATTCGCGAACCCGTCTCCGCCCGCCTTTTGCGCGATACAACACGAATCCCATAAAAAGGATGGCCCATGTCGAACGAAGCCGCCCCCCAAGACGCCGCGCCCGATGTCAAGCCTGCGGAACGGCAGGTTCCCAGCAGCATTTACCTCATCAGCTATCCGAAGATCGTGTTTCTGTATCCCTCGCTGGTCGCCGCGATTGTGGCGGCGATTATCATTTGGGCCCGCGGAAACGATCCCACAGACGATGTGAATGAATTGGTCAGCCTCGCGTTTTTGGGTCTGTTCTGCGCCAACCTGGTCGTGTTGTCGTTTGACTTTCCGCGGACCACGTCGCTGACGTTCTTTTTCATCGGCGTCGCGGCGTTTATGGGGCTGTGGCTCCTCTCGAGCGCCTATCCCGACTTGCTGCCTTGGTTGGGCGACTTTGTGAAGAACCTCAGGCCGTTCGCCAATGCGAAGTTCTATGGCATCTTTGCCACAGCGCTCGTCGTGATTTACATCGCGGTCGCGATCAGCGTGCAGTTCGATTATTGGGAAGTCCGCCCCAACGAGCTATTGCACCACCACGGCGTGTTGAGCGATCTGGAACGCTTTTCGGCCCCGAATCTGCGGATCGACAAAGAAATCAACGACCTGTTCGAGTATCTCCTGCTGCGGGCCGGACGGTTGATTTTGCACCCCAGCAACGAACGCCGGGCCGTGGTCTTGGAAAACGTGTTCTTCATCAACAGCAAAGAGCAGCAAATCACCAAAATGCTGGGGGCGCTTCAGGTCCAGGTACGGACCGACGACGGGCCGAATTGAAATCATTTCCCGCGCGGGAACAATCGCGTTTTCGGGTGCCCTGCGACAGAAAAAGTCACACCAAAATTCTTCGTGATGTTCTCGGGCGCGCGGGGTTTCGCTATTTCCGGGCGGATTCGCGCTCGGGTATAATGGACCAGGAGGAACCCGGGCGATTTCTCCCGAGTCCCGCCCGTTCGCATCCCGCCGTTAATCAATGGCCCGGTTTCCCAGGGAAGCCGGGCGTTGTTCGTTCGCCCCACCTGCCTCTTAAATGGCAAATCCGCCTCGGATCCGCTAGGCTGAAAAGTGGGGCGTTTTTAGAAACCGCGCAAGCTAGCCAGCCGAGTGAGGAATGGCTACGTTGAATTCCATGCAAGAGAGCGAACGCTGGATCTGGCCGTTCGAGCTGGTGGAAAAGATCGGCGAAGGCGGGATGGGCGTGGTGTACCGTGCGCGGTACGTGGTCAACGACAAGCTGTTCGCCGTCAAATTGCTGCCCAGCGATGTCAGCGACGAGACGACGCTCGCGCGGTTTCAGCGGGAAGTGGACATCCTCAAAAAGCTCAGGCACCCGCACATCGTCCGCTGCTTCGGCGGCGAATGCAAAAACAAGCGCCACTTCTACGCGATGGAACTGGTGGAAGGCGGCACGCTCGACGAACTCTTGATGCAGCGCGGGCGGCTGGCGTGGGAGCTGGTTGTGGAATACGGCCTGCAAATGTGCTCGGCCCTCGCCTTCTCGCACGAGCATGGCGTCGTGCACCGCGATATTAAGCCGGGCAACTTTCTGATTACGAGCTCCGGGCGGCTCAAGTTGGGGGACTTCGGCTTGGCAAGCGTGGCCGCGGCCCGCAGGATCACCGCCGAGGGCCGCACGATGGGCACCTATCAATACATGGCCCCCGAGCAAATTCGCGGCAAGGACATCACGCCGCAGACCGACTTGTACTCTTTGGGCTGCGTTTTTTTCGAGCTGCTCGCGGGCCGGCCTCCCTTTGAAGGGGAAACCGCCGCCGAGATCTTGCACCAGCACATCAAGGACGCACCGCCCCGCGTGGGACAGTTCGCGCCCGATTGCCCCGCCGGTCTCGAACAGTTGGTAAACGATCTGCTCCAAAAGGATCCCGCGGCCCGCCCGGCCGATGCCGACGCCGTGGCGAAACGGCTCAAAGCAGTCACCCAGACGATTATCGTCAAACAGAACCTTCGCCCCTTTGAAAAGCCGCCCGCCGATTCCCAGCCCGCCGAGTTGACCGACACGCGCTCGGCCCCCACGATTCTGCACACCACGCCGGACCGCCCGGCGGCCCCGCCGCGGTGGGCGATTCTGAGTGTGATCTGTGGCTTCGCGGTGCTGCTCGTCGTGATCTTTTCCCTCTTGAGCGGCCGACAGGATCCCGAAGCCGAGCACCTCTGGATCACCGCCTTCAACGACGGCAACGAGTCCGTCAAAATGGCCGCGGCGGAATCCCTCGGCAAACTGGGGCGGACCTCGGAACCCGCCGCCCAAAGGCTGTTGACGGCGGTGGACAATTTGGCTCAATACGACACGACGCTGGCCGCCGAGATCGTCAAATCCCTCGGTGAGACGGGCTACAACGGGCGGGCTGCGATCAGCACGCTGCAAAAAATCGCGCAAACGCATACCGAACCCCCCGTCCGCTCGGCGGCGACGCTCGCGATGACGAATCTCAAAAAAGCCGAGCCCCCCGGACATTCCATCTGGTATTACTTGAACGTCCTCACGATCCTCACCGCCGGCGGTGCCGCGGCTTGGGTCCAGTTCAAGTTCGCGCCTGAACGTCTCGCTGTCACGCTGCGCTTGTTCGTCGCGGCGCCTTTCGGCTTCATTGCGCCCGGCTGGAATCTTGTGAGCATGACCCCTTGGGAAAGATCCAATTTGCGATGGGCGGAAATTCCGTATCCAGACTTTTGGCATTGTCGATGCTGAAATCCGGAGCATGTCCCCCAATCGCCCGATCCTTTGCACCGGCGTCCGAGATTTCGCTCGCATCGGCCGGTTCATTGGCCAAGTTGAAAACCGCCTCGCATCAGACGCTCCCCACCCGGCCGCTCCCGCGTCCGACCTCCCCAAGGGGACGTGAAAGAGCGCGGACAAGAAAGGGGGCGGGGCGGGGTGTTTGTTAAGCTGACCGCGGAATCTTCCTCGACAAGGACATCCCAAGGGTTAAACCGCTAAAGTGCGATCATGAAAATGTTCGCTACTCATCTTCATAAACTCGGCGTATAATCAGGGAGGATTCGCAAAGGAAACAAATTGTGCAGCGCGTTTTGGTGGTGGAAGATCACAAGCGATTGTTACAAAGCCTCGAACGCGGACTGAAGGCGTCGGGGTATGATGTGGAGACGGCGGAAACGGCGGAGGCGGCATTTTACCTGGCAAGCACGGAACATTTTGACGCCATCGTGCTCGACATTATGCTGCCGAAACGCAGCGGGCTGGAAATTCTGCGGGAACTGCGAAACAACGGCCTGGGGGTTCCCGTGCTCATTCTTTCCGCTCGGGATTCGGTCGCCGACCGTGTGCGAGGTCTCGACGAGGGGGCCGACGACTATTTGGTGAAGCCGTTTGCTTTTGAAGAGCTGTTGGCCCGCCTGCGGGCGCTGATGAACCGCGGGATCCCGGGTCGGCAACGGCTTCTGACAGCGGATGATCTGGAGGTGGATGTGCCGACGCAGACCGCCATGCGGGCGGGGCACGAAATCAATCTGAGCAAATTGGAATACCGGCTTTTGGAATACCTGCTCCGCCGCAAAAATGAGACGCTGGATCGTCAAACGATCTGGCGGGATGTCTGGCAAGAGCCGCAAAGCCTGGCGACCAACGTGGTGGATGTGTACATTAATGCTTTACGAAAGAAAATGGACCGTCCGGGCTCGAAAAAACTGATCCACACGGTGCGCGGGGTGGGATACACCCTTCGCGATGACGGGGACCACGACGAGACGAGGGAATCGGACTGACCGGCGCACCCCGAGCGCTCGATGAAGGCTCTTTCCGGGGGAAGTCCAGAGTGACATGCATTCTCATCATCGAAGACCATACGCATTTGCTGCAAAGTCTCAAGCGCGGGCTGGAAGTTCTGAAGTACGACGTGCTCACGGCGGAAACGGGGGAAGAGGGCCTGCCTCTGGCGATGAGTCAACCGGTGGACCTCGTGGTCCTCGATTTGATGCTTCCCGGCAAGAGCGGATTTGAGGTGCTCCAAGAACTCCGTCAGCAGGGGTTTCCCAAACCGATCCTGATTCTGACGGCGAAAGACACGCCGGGCGAGCGCGCGCGGAGTCGAGAACTGGGGGCCGACGCATTCCTGATTAAGCCGTTTGCCTTTACCGACTTCGCCGCGAAAATCAACGAGTTGCGCACGCGCGGCGAAGCCGCATCTGGGCAGGAGGGGCCGCCGTGCGCCGATTGAACATTCGTTGGCGGCTGACTCTCTGGTTCGGGGCGGCCATGATGCTTTTGCTCCTGATCCGCAGCTTCTGGATCTACTTCCTCATGGACTGGCGTTTGACGGCGGTCATCGATGCGCGGTTGAATGCCAATCTCGACGCCCTCGAATCACAGGTCGGAAATGCGTCGGATCGTAAAGAACTCGTGGCCGCGCTTGAAAAATATGCCACGCGCCACGGCGATTTGGAAATCAAGATCGCCGCGCCCGACCAAAACGTCCTCTTCGTCAGCCCGGCGGAAACGGATACGCTTCCGACGAGCTTCGAAAAATTGTGGCATAGTCAGCCGGGTCGGCGGCATCTCACCAAGACGAACAAGACGGGGCGACATCGGACCGTACTGACGACGGCCTCCAGCGCGATCGGCCCGCTTTCGATCGAGATCGGCCGTTCGACGCTGGACAAGCGGAACGAAGTCTGGGATTTTGCCTTGACCCTGCTCACGACGCTGCCGATGGTGTTTCTCGCGGCCGTGGGGGTCGGGTATTTCGTCTCCTCGCGGGCCTTGACGCCGATTGACAAAATGATTTCGGCGGCGGAGCAGATCACCGTGCGGCGGTTGGACCAGCGGATCGACGTGCCGGAATCCCGGGACGAATTGGCCCGTTTGGCAAGAACGCTCAACGAGATGATCGACCGCCTGCATCGGTCGTTTGAAGAAATGCGCCGTTTCACCGCCGATGCCGCCCATGACCTCAGAACCCCGGTGACCGCGCTCCGCACCGAGGTGGAAGTCAGCTTGATGGCGGACCAGACGACCGAAGAATACCGGAATTCGCTCAAGATCGTTTTGGAGGAGGCGATTCACTTGAGCCGGCTGACGAACCAACTGCTCGACCTCAGCCGGGAAGATCACGGCGTGGAGCCCAGTTCGGGCGAGCCCGTTCGCGTGGACCAGATTCTCGAAACCGCCATCGAAGATTTGCACATGGCGTCGAATCAAAAGCAGATCACGATTGAAACCGGGCCAATCGGCGCGTGGACGGTTCCGGGGGACGCGGTGCGGCTCCGCCGCATGTTTATGAATCTGCTCGACAACGCCATTCAATACACGCCCTCGGGAGGACGGGTGCGGATCGAAGGCGAGTATCTGCCGGATCGTGCCCGCCTGATTGTCGCCGACAACGGTCCGGGCATCCCCCCCGAAGACCTGCCTCATATCTTTGACCGCTTTCGCCGGGTCGATAAGGCCCGGTCTCGGCACATGGGGGGGACCGGATTGGGGCTGGCGATTTGCAAGTCGATCGTCGAGGCGCACCAAGGCACGATCCGCATGGAAAGCACGCTCGGCGCGGGGACGCGGGTCATCGTCGAACTTCCGCGTTCGTCCGCCGCCGCCGCCGCCATCTCCTAAGCCGCGGCCTCTCCGTTCGTGTCCTGCCGTCGCGGGTTTTCGCCGGCACCGCTAAGGCAACTCCCGCCCGATTCCTTTGGAACGGGTATCCTCGATTTATAAAAATTTAATTAAAATACGATTGAATTTTTTAATTAGACAAGGGTAGTATTTAATGACGAGGGGCCGTCGCAAGGATTTTCCCCACCGGGAAGGACTTGGCCTGAACGGTGAACGCCGGCCGCTCCCTTATTTCCGAGGTGCCTTATGCCAGAAGTTCACATTACGAACCGAGTTATCCTGATGGCGGAATCCGCGGCGGAACAACTCCTCATTCGGGAAATCGAGCGGCTGGGATTCACCGCGTATTGGACGGTGCACTGCACGGGGCGCGTGCGCGGAACATCGTTCACGATGTCTTCGCCGAATCCTCCCACGTCCGCATCGAGGCCCTGGGACCCCGGCATCTCGCCCAGCAACTGTTGCAATTCGTCCGCGAAGAGATGAGCCAGTTTTCCATCACCTGCTTTAAGGATCTGGTGGATATCAGCGGAGACCTTGTGGGTTCCGCTTGATCGTCCATTTGGTAAATCGACGCCGAAGGTCACACCCTATGTGGCGAAACCGATCCGCTAAAGCTCAGATGTTGATTCGGTCGAACGGCAGAAGGCAAACCGTTCTGCTGGCTCTGCTCGCCGCCCTCTTTCTCAACCTGATGGGGGACTGGAAGAAACTCGGCTTCTTCGACGGGCCGCCAATCCTCATCGAACAGGCCGAGTCGGCGGAAGAGGTTGAGGATGACCATCCCGAGGCTTTCGCCGACTGCCTGCTCCACGATTCGCTTCTTGTGGATGCTTGTTGCGGAACCCGCCGCTCAATCTCTCCTCCCAGAATTTGCCTTCCTTCTGGGCACACTGAGGCCCGGCTCTCTCGCGGCCCACCGGCTTAACTTCTCTAGCGCTCCCGCTCTGCTGCTGCGGCGGTCGTGAACCGCTGCGCCTTTTCATGCGCTGCCTCCGCCTGTACCGGCCTTCTCTTCCCCCCCCCCCAATGCCCTGGCTGCTCAGCCATTTTTGCTGAACGGCTGCGAGGAAGTTCCTCTCGGAGATCTCATTCATGCAATTGCAAAGTTCGACGGATGTCGCCGTTCACGATGACTTACATACAAGACGAAACATTGTCGCCCAGAGCACGCGGCGATCCGCTCCGCCGGCCGAGTTGGCAACGCCTCAAAACGGAATCGCCGGCCTCAAGCATTGGCGGTACGACTTGCGGTCCGGCTTTATGGTGGCGATGATTTCGCTGCCCTTTTCGATGGGCATCGCGATCACGTCGGGAGCGCCGCCGATCTGCGGAATCATGTCCGCGATTATTGCCGGTTTCCTCCTGCCCATGTTGGGCGGTTCCTACGTGACGATCAGCGGGCCGGCCGCCGGCTTGGCCCCGGCTCTGTTTGCCGGGATGATCATGCTCTCGACCGCGTATCTGGGCAAAGAGGCCCCGCAGGCCGAGCTGCTCAAGGTCGGCTATCCCTTGGTGCTCGTCGCCATCTGCATTGCCGGCATCCTGCAAGTCGTGCTGGCTCGGCTGAAGGTGGCCCGGTTGTCCGCGATTTTTCCATCCGCGGCGATTGAAGGCATGCTCGCGGCGATCGGGCTGATCATCATCGTCAAACAGTTCCCGCTGTTATTGGGCCAGCCGTTTGAATCGCACGAGTTCTGGGAAATCCTCAAAGAGACGCCGCAGAAGCTCGCCACGATGAATGTCCAAGTCTTCGGCCTGGGCCTGGGCTGCATTGTGATCTTGTTCGCGCTCGCCGCGGTTCCGTGGAAGCTGTTCAAGCTCATGCCGCCGCCCGTGTGGGCGTTTTTCCTCGGCACGGTCGTGAGTTCGCTGTTTCTGAATCTGGGATCGGCAAACCTGATCCAAATCCCGGAGAACCCGCTACGCGCGGGATCGTCATGCCGCATTTCGACCGCATCTTCAGCACGCCGGCCACCTGGCTGCCGTTGGCCTATATCATCGTCGTGCTGCTGTTGATCGATGGGACGGAATCGCTGGCCACGATCATGGCGGTCGATAAACTCGATCCGTACAAGCGCCGCTCGGACCCGGATCGCACGCTCCAGTCGATGGGCGGGTTAAATTTCGCGTCGAGCATGCTGGGCGGACTGACGATCATTCCCGGAATCGTCAAGAGCACGGCGAACATCATCGGCGGCGGCCGGACCCAGTGGGCCAACTTTTACAACGCCTGTTTTCTGTTGACCTTTTTGCTGTTCGCCCGCAACCTCATCAACATGGTCCCCCTGGCCGTACTCGCGTCGATTCTGGTTTTCATCGGATTCAAACTCTGCCGGCCGAAGGTCTGGAAACACGTCGCCGAGATTGGAACGGAGCACATCGCGATCTTCGCCGTGACTGTCTTCGTGACCGTGACGACCGATCTTCTCATCGGAATCGCCGCGGGCGTCGGCCTCAAGCTGATCGTGAATCTGTGGTACTTGGGGGTGGCCTACCGTCTGAATGGATATCGGGAAGCTCGCCCGAATCTGTTGATCCGAATCT
Source organism: uncultured Planctomycetaceae bacterium (assembly GCA_963815195.1). Classification (GTDB taxonomy): domain Bacteria; phylum Planctomycetota; class Planctomycetia; order Planctomycetales; family Planctomycetaceae; genus CAWAVN01. Next base: position 792,175 of record CAWFGE010000013.1, on the reverse strand, counting down.
TGGGCCTGTTTCGCAATCCCGTGGAACGCCGCGAGCTGACGGATGGCGTTTACCAGCTTTACCTGAATCGGCCGTTGGTGTGCTTCAATCTGTTTCATGTAATTCGCGAACTGCAGGAAATCCCGCCCGAAAGCCGGTCCGTCAAGCTGCATTTCAGTCCGCTGGTTGCTCTCGTGGACCACACAACCGTCGAAACGCTGTTTCATTACATCCACGATTATGACTCGAAAAACCTGAAAATCGAACTGGTCAACTGGGAACGGTTCCGGCCGTTGTCCGACCATCCCAGCGCAATTCAACTCGGACTCTCCGGCGAACTCATCGAGTCTCTGCCCCCAACGACTGTCTCGACATAATCGGTGGGTCGCATGCCAATGCGTGACGCTCGGAGCGGCTTCACCAAGTGACGCAGGTTGGACATCGCCCGTGATGCCCAGCCTGCTTTTCCCATCAACCCGCCGCCAGTTCCAAATACTGCCGGACGCGTTGTTCCACGATGTCGAGGCTTTTATTCCAGAAATCGGGTTTGGTCAGGTCCTGGCCGAGGGTGGTTTGGACGGCTTGTTCGGTTTCCTGGCAGCCGGTGGCGATGAGGAGTTTTCGGTATTGGTTGGGGAAGTCTTTGCCGAGGCCCTCGGCCATGGCGTAGACGCCTAGGGAGAGCAGGTAGCCGAAGGTGTAGGGGAAGTTGTAGAACGGGATCTCGGTGATGTAGAAGTGGAGTTTGGAGGCCCAGAAGCGGGGGTTCCAGCCCTCGTCGGCGAGGGCGTTTGCGTAGGCTTCCTTCTGGGCGGCGAGCATCAGGCCGGAAAACTCGTCGGCGGAGAGTTCGCCTTCGGCCCGTTTTTGATGGAAGGCGTCTTCAAACAGAAACCTCGCGTGGATGTTCATCAAAAACGCGATCGAATCGCCCAGCATGCCGTCGAGGATGGAGAGTTTTTCCTCCTTCGACGGGGCGCGGGCCAGCCGCTCTTTGCCCAAGACGGCCTCGGCGAAGGTGGAAGCGGTTTCCGCGAGGTTCATGGGATAGTCCCGGAGAAACACCGGCCGATCGCGGAGCACGTGCGAATGGTAGGCGTGCCCCAGTTCGTGGGCCAGCGTGGACATGCTGTCGGGCGAGTGGGTGAAGGTCATAAAGATCCGCGACTGCTGTTTGACCGGCAGATTGGTGCAGAATCCACCTTGGCGTTTGCCCGCGCGGTTCTCGGCTTCGATCCAGCCTTCCGCGAGCGCCCGTTCCGCGAACTCGCCGAACTCCGGGCTGAAGCCGTGAAAAGTCTCGATCGTCGTCCGGCAAGCTTCATCCCAGGACAGAGCCTCGCCGCCGGGTTTGCCCGCGGGAAGCGGCGCGGCTTGGTCGTACCAGGCCAAGCGGTCGATGCCCAACAGCCGGGCCTTGGCGTTTAAGTAATCGACGAGCATCTGCTTGCGGCCGCTGATGGCCGACCACATGGTATCGAGCGTTTCCCGCTGGAGCCGATTGCATCGGAGCGGTGCCTCCAAATGATCCTTCAGTCCCAGCCGGCGATACCGCGTAAGCCGGGTGCCGGCGATGTGGTTGAGGGCGTCGGCGCAGGTGTCGGCGATGCTGTTCCAGGCAAGGTCGGCCGCGTAGAAGTTGTTCTCGCGGACCGGGCGTTCGGGCATGTCGAACTGCACCTGGCTGACGGACTTTTTGACGACTTCGCCTTTTTCCATCACGGCGATCCGAAGGCCCCCCGAGATACGGTCGTACAATCGCCCCCAGGCCTCGAAGCCGTCCACCGCCAGGTCCGCCGCGAGCAGTTCCTGCTCTTTGGGCAGACGGAGCGTTGCGTTGCGTTTGGCTTCCGCGAGGAAGAACTCAATTTCCTCCAGGTAAGCATCGGCGGAGATCATCGCGGCCAAGTCGGCCTCCGAAGACTGCTTGACCGCGAACTCCAGGTTCGTCGCGATCTGGGCTTTGAGCGGCGAGAGCGTCGAGAGGCGGGCTTCGTATTGCTGGAACAGTTTGTTGTCGGCATCGGCCGCGGCATGGCAACCGATGAACGCAGACAACTCCGACCCGCGGGCGGCGACGTTTTCGTAATCCTTCAAAAACTCCCGCCAAGCCGCGGCGGTTTCTCCGTCGCCATTGGCCGAGGGCAAACTTTCGGAACGCTCCGCAAGCTGCCGAAGGTCTTCGCGGAATTCTTGAAAGACCTGCTGAAACTCCTGGGTCTGGGGGTGCGGCAAGATCGAATCCAAATCCCACACCAAAGCAAATTCCGTCATCAGAAACACCTTTCCTGCGGGCTGGGTTTAATGCGGTTTTTAACGCAAAGACGCAAAGGGATGACGCAAAGACCGCGAAGGAGTCTTTAGCCTTATTCCATTTTCTCAGTCCGACGAACATCTAAAGCAGTCGGACGTTTTGCATTATTTCTTTGCGGCCCTTTGCGTCTTCTCTTGGCGGTCTTTGCGTTAAAACTGAATATTAGCGGGCGTTTATTATTTGATTTCGAAGATGGCTTCGATTTCGACGCAGGCGCCGGTGGGGAGGGCGGCGAAGCCCAGGGCGCTGCGGGCGTGGAAGCCGTCGCCTTCTTTGCCGAAGATTTCGTGGAGCAAATCCGAGGCCCCGTTGATGACGAGGTGCTGGTCGGTGAAGTCCGGTGCGGAATACACGCAGCCCAGGAGCTTGATGACGCGGAGCCCGTCCAGGCTACCATGTTCGTTGTGGACCGAGCGGAGGATTTTGATCGCGCAGTCCTTGGCGGCTTCATATCCGTCTTCGACGGTCAAATCCTTGCCGAGGACGCCTTTCTTGTCGCTGGTGTGGCCGGACGTGATCAGCAGATTCCCCGTGCGGATGCACAAGTTCAAATAGCCCGGTTTCTGTGCGGGAAAATCAATCCCCAATTCTTTCGCACGCTGTGCTGCACTCATGATGGGTTTCCAATCGGCTTTTGGTTTTCGGGAAGGATTCTCGAAGCAGGAATCGAACAGCCGGCAAGGTGGGGGCCATAATATCATCTCCCAGGCCCAATTCAACAAGCGGTGCCGGCGGTGGGCTGGGGCGGATCGGATTTCCTCTTGACGAATGAGGGCCGGTCGCGTGGAATTCGTGAATAGCGAATTTTCACCCCATCCGCTTCCCGGAGAGTTTTGTGGAACCCGCCACGGTCCAAGAAAAGCGCGAGCAAGCCCAAACGTTGATCCAGGACGGCTATTATGCAGACGCCCTGGCGGTGCTCGAGGGGCTCGCGCGGCAGCGGTCGCCCAAGGTCGGCGAGCACGCCCGCTGGGTGCGCGAGCAGATCCCCAAGGTCAAGGGCCTGTTGCAAAGGGCCCGCAGCGAATGCCAGGATGCCTACCGGCTGGCCGAGCAGCTTTTCGACGATTGCAACTATGCGGCGGCGGTAGAACTGCTCGAAAAGTTTAAGCGGGGCAGCCGGACCTCCGCGGCCGAGGAGCTTTTGAGAGAGGCCGTCCGCGCGAACAAGAAGGTGATGAAGCTCAACGAGCAAATCGACCAGGGGCTGTACCGCAAGGAGACGGACACCGACGAGTTCTACGATGCCGTCGCGGCGCTTTTGGAGCTTACGCCCAAAGATCGCCGGGCTCGGCAGCTTTTCAAGAAGCTGGAGGAAGAACGCAAAAAGGCGGACTATTTTGGTTGGCGGCTCGGCGTGGCGGCGCTGGGGACGGCGTGTCTATTCGCCGTGATTTGGATCATCAAGCTGATTTTCTGGCCGGGCGGCGAAGGCACCGTCACCTTCATCCTCGACAAGCCGGACTTGACGGTTTTCGTCGACGGCGAGCTCTTGCCTGCGAGCGATTTCGAAAAACCGCTCGACCGCTACAAGCCGGGCGAGCACAAGCTGGAAACTCGGCGGGGTCTGGACGTGCTCAGCAGGCAGACGTTCACGGTCGAAGCCAAGCTCGACAAGATCATCCACGTGGGGATGGAAGAGGACTCGGTGGCGAGCGCCGATCCTGTGCCCGACCCGTTAGCGACCGACCCGCTGGCGTCCGGGGGTGGTGCCGGGTCGCCTTTGGACGGACACGGCTCGACGCCGCTCGATTCCGCGCGGCGGACGGAGACCCCGATCGAAGAGCCGCAGCCCGAACCCGCTCCGCAGCCTCCGCCGAAGCCCACGACGATCAACGGGTTCCCCATTGCGAAGCAGACCGGCTATTTGCATCTGGCGGGCGAGACGGTCTCGCCCCAATACGCGGTGTTCTCGGCCGATGCGACCCGCGTGGCGGCGGAGCGGCTCAGCAGCAATTCCGGCGATCCGGAAAAGACATTTGACGTAACGATCTGGGACACGGCCACGGGCAAAGCGGTGCAGACTCTCTCGCTGCTTTCGGGCGATTTTCAGGCGATGGCGTTCTCGCCCGACGGCGAGATGATTGCGACGGCCCAGGTGCAGTTGCCCGAAGCAAAGGGGGGGACGCTTCAAATCTGGAATGTGGAAACCGGCAAGCTGGAGCAATCGTTGCTCTTGTCGATCCCGCCGGGGCAGGAGAAGGTTCAGGTGAAAGGCGTGGCGTTTTCCGCCGACGGCAAATTGGCGGCGGCCATCAACCAGGACGCCGTATTTGTGTGGACCGTCAGCGACGGGCAGTCGAAGTTCCAACGCAGCATGGCCCCGGCGATTTTGACATCGATCGGCTTTGCTCCCGTTCCGGATGTGCTCTTTTTGGGAGCCCTGGGCGAACCCGACGGCGTGATGAGTTGGAACCTGCAGGCGGGCACGCGGATCGGCTATGTGGACGCGGGCAACGCACAGACGGCACACCCCGCGTTTGCGATTTCCCCCGACCGCTCCGTGATGGCGGTCATCAATGAAAACAACGTCCGGCGCTACGCCGTCGATGGCCGGCTCTTGGATGCGAAACTCTTGCCGGCGTTTCTCGGCGAAACGAACGTGATGCAGCACGTGGCCTATTCCTCCAGCGGGCAATATGTGATGGCGAGCGGCCCCGGACGCCGGCCTCTTGTCTGGCAGGATTCCGACTTCACCCGCGTCGCCATTTTGGGCGAATCCCTGCCGGTGGCGTCTTACGCCGCGACGTTGTCGCCCGACAGCAAGTTGATCCTGCAACTCGATCGCGCCGATGCGTCCGACCTGAAGCAATCCGCCGCGGTCCTTCGCACGTGGCAGATTGCGGAATGACGAAGGCCACAAAGGCCACAGAGGGGCAAAAGCCACAAAGGGGACGACAGGCTTGACGCTTGAACTGGCTGCGATGACGCCGCTGTCATCGAAAAGGGAACGCGTTGCTGCCTCGAGAAGCGAGGGAAAAGTCCGGGGGAGCGTTGACGGATTCGGGGGCAGGCGTTATTCACAACACAAGGCATCGGCCGGGGGTTTTGTCCGAGTTTCGCAGCAGTGTTGTCCCGTTATGGTCATTACGTTGATCGGTTATCGCGGAAGCGGGAAAAGCACGCTGGCGGCTCCGTTGGCGAAGTTGCTCGGTTGGGATTGGATCGATGCCGACGTGGAGATCGAACGGGCCGCGGGAAAGAGCATTCGGGAACTTTTCGCCGACGACGGCGAAGCGGTGTTTCGCGACTGGGAGCGGCGGGTGCTGGCGGATTTGCTTTCGCGGGACCGCTCGATTATCGCAGCGGGCGGCGGGGCGATTTTGAACGCAGAGACGCGGGCGCGGATGCGGTCCGCGGGATTGGTCGTGTGGCTCAGGGCGAGCGTTGGCACCTTGGCGGAGCGGATTTTTCAGGACCCCACGACAACGGACCGCCGGCCGAACCTCACCGCAGGCGGCGGCCGCGCGGAAATTGAGACGCTCCTTGCCGAGCGGGAGCCGCTGTACCGCGAATGTGCCCACCGCGTGCTGGACGTGGACGCGAAGACTCCCGAAGAATTGGCCCGAACCGTTGCCGATTGGGCGGTGTCCTGGGAAGTGGAGGGGTCGGCCGAGTGATCGCCTTCGAGAGCCTGATTCCCCAGGACGTGGTGTTCTGGTTGATCTTGATGTGGCTGTTTGTCCTGGGTTCGGTGCTGGGCAGTTTTTTGAACGTCTGCGTTTACCGCATTCCGCAGCACGAGCGGCTCTGGGATCAACTCCGCGGGCTGGTCTCGCCGGGTTCGCATTGTCCGCGCTGCAAAACGCCGATCCGCAAGTCGGACAACATCCCAATCATCGGCTGGCTCAGGCTGAAAGGCCGCTGCCGACATTGCCGGGGCCGGATTTCCGTCCGCTATCCGCTGGTCGAGTTTTTGAACGGGATGTTGTTTGTGGTGGTGTATTGGCTGGAACTGCCGCACGAGTTTTCGACGCGGATCTGGGAAAGCTCCGCGTGGTCGCCGTTGGGACCCCAGTTGGCGGGCGGACTGGCCGAGGTTCAAATTTTGCACGTGCGGTATTTCTATCATTTGGTCTTATTGGAAGCGTTGTTCGCCGCGAGTTTGATCGACCTGGACACGATGACAATTCCCGACGGCTCGACGCTGCCGGCGATGGTGGTCGGACTGATCGGGGCGGCCGCGTTCGGACAGTTGTATCTCGTGCCGGTGTGGTTTCAGGATCCCGCCCTCGCGTTTTATGCGCCGGAATCGGCGCAGAACCTGTTTGGTGAAATGGTCGCGCCGCCGAGGCCGGTTTTTCCCGGCGTGCGAACCTTCGGCCTTCACGGTTTGCAGGTGCCCGCGTGGACCTTGGAGTTTCCCCACCTAAACGGGTTGGCGGTGAGCGCGGCGGGGATTGTCATTGGCGGCGGGTTGGTGTGGGGCGTCCGGCTCGCGGGGTTTTTGACGCTCCGGCGGGAAGCGATGGGCTTCGGCGACGTGATTCTGATGGCCCTCGTGGGCAGCTTTCTCGGCTGGCAGCCCACGCTGGTCGCGTTTTTCATTGCGCCGTTTTTCGCGATGCTCGTCACCGGCATCCGCTGGGGGATTTCGCTGTTCAGCAAATCCCGGCTTGTGGAAATGCACATTCCCTACGGGCCGTATCTCAGCTTCAGCGCCCTCGTTGTGGTTCTGTGCTGGAAATGGATGTGGCCGATCGTGGGGCGGTGGTTTTCCGCGGGCCCCCTCGTGCTTTTGATGGGCCTGGCGCTCTTGCTATTGATGATCCCGGCCCTGTTTTTTATTCAACTCATCAAGCGGCTTCTGGGCATTCCGCTTTATCCCGAACCGGAAATGGAATGGGCCGAAGTCTGGACCTCGGCCGACACCCTAACGTACCTTGCAGGAGAAGTCGTCGAACGCGACCGGCAGCAATGGACGACGACCCACGAATGGCCCGGCGAGGCGGCGGCGCAGGGTATGATATTTGAAGAACGCTGGCGCAACCGCGACAACGCGACCGGCTGGCCGGATTAAACTTTTCATCAAAAAGGTCAAATGCAGCGAAGATGATTACGATCGTCGATTACGGCATGGGCAATCTGCGGAGCGTGCAAAAGGCGTTTCAGAAGCTCGGCGTGCCCGCGGAGATTTCCCAGTCCCCCGCGGAAATCGCTCAGGCCGAGAAACTCGTGCTCCCCGGCGTGGGTGCTTTTCGGGACGCCATCGCCGAACTCAAAAAACAGAGGATGGTCGCCCCGGTCACAGACCACATCGCCGCGGGCAAGCCGTTTTTGGGCATCTGCCTGGGCCTGCAGTTGTTGTTCGATGTCAGTTACGAAGATGGGGAATGGGAAGGCCTGGGCGTGGTGCCGGGCGAAGTGGTCCGGCTTCAGGATCGGCCCGGCCTCAAAATCCCCCACATGGGCTGGAACCAGTTGGAGATTGCGGGGCAGCCGGTTTTGCTCAAAGACATTCCCGACGGCTCGCACTTTTACTTCGTGCATAGTTATCATGTGGTGCCCAGAGATGAATCCCTCGTGGCCGCCCGCACGACGCACGGCCAATCGTTCGTGTCGATGATCGCGCGGGACAACCTGTTTGCCACGCAATTCCACCCGGAAAAAAGCCAACACCTCGGCCTAAAGCTCCTCCAGAACTTCGCGGAACTGTGAGCCGCGAAAACCGCTTACAATCGTTCGAGAAATAAGTGAGCGGCAAGGCGCTAGCCGCCGGTCTTTCGAATTGGAAAGACCGGCGGCTAGCGCCGTGCCGCTCAAAGAAGAACTCATTCGTTTTCAAGGTGGTCCGGCGATGCGAGCCGTGGTAGCGGCCGGGTCAGGACCAATGACAAAGTGAAACCACCATGCAAATCCTGCCGGCGATTGATATTCGGGGCGGAAAGTGTGTCCGGCTCCGCCAGGGCGACTACGATCAGGAAACCGTGTTCGGCGATGATCCCGTCGAGATGGCCAAGCGCTGGGCGGACGAAGGGGCCCAGCGGCTGCACCTCGTCGATCTGGATGGAGCCCGCGCCGGCGAACCGGTCAACCTGGGCGTGATCGAATCCATCGCCCGGGCCGTTTCCATTCCCTGCCAACTCGGCGGCGGACTGCGGACGGAACAGGGACTCGAAACCATTCTCGAAAAAATCGGGCTGGACCGGGCGATCGTCGGCACCCAGGCCCTCAAGCAGCCCGACTGGTTCCGCGAAATGACCGCCCGCTTTCCCGGCCGAATCGCGCTGGGCTTGGACGCCAAGGATTCCAAGGTCGCCACCGGCGGCTGGCTGGACGTCTCGCAAACCCCCGCGATCGAGTTGGCCGGATCCTACCAGGGGCTCTCTCTCGCGGCCGTAATTTATACGAACATCGCGAACGATGGCATGATGCAAGGCATCGACGAGGCCACCATCGGCGACATGGTGGAGCTGACGAAGCTCGGTTTTCCGGTGATCGCCAGCGGTGGCGTGAGCCATTTGGAGGATGTGCGCCGGCTCGCAGAGACCAGCCGGGAACATCCCAAATTGATCGGAGCCATTATCGGCCGCGCTCTTTACGAAGGCAGCATTTCCGTCGCCGACGCCATCGCCGCCGGCCAAGGCAAAACGTAGCGGCGGCATCTGGCCCCCGTCGATCGATCTCGGCGGCTAAAAGCCCCCGCTACGGGATGAGCGATTCCGACGTTATTGCCCGCGCGGGCCGCGTTCGGGTTCCGGCGGGGCGGGACCCAAGAGTTTCTCCCAAGCCTGCTTTTGGTCGTCCGTGAGTAACGCGAGAACGTCTTGGTCCGTCTGCGTTTGCATTTCCGTCATCTTTGGCCGGATTTCGCTGCGTTCGATCTCGCCGCTTTGGGCCTTCTGGAACAATTCCCGCCGTTTTTCCTGGCCGCTGGTGATGATCGCGGCGATTTTCTCGCGCTGCTCGTCGGTGAGCTTGAGTTCGCCGGCCACGTCCTCTTGGGTCAGAGCTTCGGTCCCGCGGGCGTGGAGCAGAATTTGACGAGCCCGCGTGAATTGCTTCTCGTTCAGAATCTCCTGGAGCTTCGCCTGGGCTTCTTTCCGGCGGGTCTCGGCTTGGTCCGCCCGTTGTTCGGGAGTGAGATCCGGCATGGGGGCGGACTGCTGGCTTTCGATCAGGTCTTCGATTTGCGTCTTTTGGTCGTCGGAAAGCTGGAGTTCCGATTGCAGGGATTCGCCCACCAACCGCTGCAAGGGGTTGCCCCGGCCGCGCCGTCCGCCGCCGCCGCCAGGTCCGCCGCCGCCTCCAGGTCCGCCGCCCGCCGCTCCGTCACCGTGCGCGGGAGGTCCTCCCGGCGCTCCCCCTTCTTCGTCGTTGGCCGATTCGTCCGGGTTGCCGGGCTGGCCGATCAAAGCTCCGGGGCCGTCGCCGGTGGAATAAGTCACGAGGATTTGCTCCTTGCCGGGCTTTGCGGTCAGATGGAGTTCATACTGCCGGAGCAGGCTGGGCCATTTGTAGACGATGGTTTTCTCTCCGCCCCGATCGCCGGCACTGACGATGGGCAGCCCCTGGCGAATCCCGCCGTCGAAATCGTCCAGGGTCAGCGGCTTTTTCGCCTCGTTGATCGCCGTCTCCAGATCCTCAAGGGTTTTCGTGTAAGCATATTGAGAAAAGGCTTCCACCCCGGCGAAAATCAGCAAAAGCCCGATCCCCGTCCACACAAGAGCCCGCTCCAATTTGGAACGGGGCGGCTTTTCGGCCGGCGCGGCGTTGGCGGACGTGCTGGGAGCGTTTTGACCTTCGGACAGATTGGCGTTTTCGGGTTCCATGACGTGTTCCTGCTGGCTTGGCCCAAGAAGTGAAAAGAGACTCGCGACGGGTCACATAATAGAATGCCCATCCCGCGCGGGAAATTCAATTCCAAACCGAAAATCGCCCCCGACCGTTTTGGGAAAGCGTTGCACTCCGGGGGATTGGTCCGTATAGTCAATTGGGGAATGAGTCGAAGTTTTTCCAGCGAGGAGTCCCGCCATGAATAACGATTATTACCGGCAGGTTTTGGAGGATGTTCAAAAGGATCTCGCCGACGTCGAGCAATCGGTTTCCGAACTGCACGGCATCGAACGCTACGTGCAGCGGAAGATGGATGCCGACGCCGACGAGAGCGGGAACGGGAACGGAAAAGTGACCTACGACCAGTACCAGGCCCTGCTCGACGATGTCCGCCAGGATGTGGACAACGCCCGCAGCAAAATCGGCGAGCTGCGGGGCGTCGGAAACTTCGCCCGCGAAAAACTCAAAGCCGCCGGCGTCGAGGTCGGCGAAGTCGAAACCGCCAAGCCTTCACAGGACGGAAAGGCCGAGCCGCCCGCCGAACAGTCCGGCCAGGTCGATACCATGCACACCGTGCAGTTCGGCCCCGACGGTTTTCCGATGAGCAAGTAGGGATCCATCGAGAACCAACCGTGCGCCAGCGCCCAACGGCTGATAAATGCCCCGTCACACCTCGAACGATTGGCGGTATTGGGGGATGATGGGATCCTCGTCGCAGCAGTCGCGGATCAGGTGGGACAACGCTTCCGCCGCCTCGGGTTCGCCGTGCACCAGAAATGCCTGCCCGATCCCGCCTTCTGAAGCCAGGCCTTCAAACCACCACTTGAAATCCTCGGCGTCCGCGTGGGCGGAGAGACCATTCAAGACTTCAATCTTCGCCCGCACCGGGATCAGACGGTCGAAAATCTTGACGGGCGATTGGCCTTCGAGCAGCCTGCGGCCGAGGGTGTGCTGCGCTTGAAAACCGATCAGGACGATGGTGTTTTTCTCATCGCCTAACGAGTGCTTGAGATGATGCCGGACCCGGCCGTTTTCGCACATCCCGCTCGCGGAGATCACCACGAACGGTCCCGGCAGCCGATTGAGTTCGGCGCTCTCCTGCACCGAGCGGATCGTTTGCAGCATCGGAAAGCCGAACAGGTCCTCATCGACGTGCAGCATCCGCTGGGCCTCGGCATCCATGATGTCTTGATGGGCCCGGAAGACCATCGTCAGCTTATGCGAAAGCGGGCTGTCCACATACACGGGGATCTGCGGGAGCCGGCCGGTTTCGCTGAGTTCGTTGAGGTAATAAATGATGTTCTGCGTCCGCCCCAGACTGAAGGCGGGGATCACGACTTTGCCGCCTTCGTTCGCGGCGTGGGTAATGATGCGGAGCAATTCCTCCTTGAGGTTCTCGGCCGGCGGATGCAGGCGGTTGCCGTAGGTCGATTCGCTGATCAAAATATCGCAGCCGGGCACGATTTCCGGATCGCGGAGCACGGGCAAATGCCTCCGTCCCAAGTCGCCCGTGAACACCACCCGCCGCATGTCCCCGGCGTCTTCGATGTGCATTTCGGTGATGGCCGACCCGAGAATATGCCCCGCATCGGAAAACCTGAGCCGAAATGCCGGCGACAGGTCGTGCCATTCGTGATAGTCCAAAGGCTCGAACTGATGCATGACTTTGCGGACGTGCTTTTCCTCATAGAGAGGGGTGATCGGCGGGGCATCCTTGCCATGATGCTTCGCGAGATACTTCGCATCTTCCTGTTGAATCCCCGCGCTGTCCCGCAGCATGATGTCCGCCACGTCCATCGTCGCCCGCGTGAAAAAATCGGCCCCCGAAACCCCGCCTTATACAGCCCCGGCAAGTTTCCGCAGTGGTCGATATGCGCATGGGAAAGAATCACCCCGTCCAGATGCTTGGGATCACAGTGAAACTTCGCATTCCGGCTATAAGTCTCCGCCCGCCGTCCCTGAAAAAACCCGCAGTCGAGCAGGATCCGCAAGGTCCCGGTCTCCAACAAATGCTGACTGCCGGTGACTTCCCCGGCCGCGCCTAAAAAGGTGAATTTCATGGATGACCTTGACCAAAGCGATTGGCGAATGAACGTGACAAGCTCGCAGCGACGACGGGAAGTCAGTGTAAGGCCGACTGTGCCGGCCATCCAATGAGGGGAAACAGTGCAAAAATGCCGACTCGATTGAGTGCGGATTGGGCTCTCTTTTGTCGTTTAGCTGCCGAGTTCAATACCCAAAGCCGTTTTTGCGGATGTGGACCATCGGTTTGCCGTCCTTCAGGCTCTCGCCGGCACGGGCGTGTTGGACCTCTAAGAGATACACGATGTGGTCGCCGGCTTCCATGTGGGCGGTGATCTGGCCTTCCAGGTAGCCCAAGGCTTCGGTCAAGACGGGGAGGCCGAGTTGGCTTGTTTCCGTTTTGACATCCTCGAACGCGGGCTGGTCGGGTTCGAAGCCGCGGCCGAAGTGTTTTAAGAAGCGATGCTGCCCGTCGCCAATGAGATTGAGCGCCGCCTTGGGCGAGGCTTTGAGCCAATCGTTCAAATACCGTTTGGCATTGACGGCCACCGTGAGCGCGGGCGGTTCGAACGCCGCCTGCTGCACCCAACTGGCGAGCATCCCGGTAAAGCGCCCGCCGCCGTCCGTCGCCGTCAGAATAAACACCCCGCTCGGCGTCCGCCCTAAAACCTGTCCGATGGCTTCGCGTTCTTCGGGAGTCAGTTCGGTATCGGTCATGGGAGATGTGTCCTTATTTTGTGCGTTCGATAAATAACTATCACATTCATTAGCCGCAGGGCGCTAGCCCCGGTTTTTCCGTTACTTAAACTGTAAGCCAGTTGAGTGGCTGGGGCGCAGATTCCTCTATGAACAAAGTTACGCAAGCGAATACTGGGGCGATGGACGCGAGAGAATAACTCCCATGGCCCCAGCTTTCGGAACGTGTTGTTCGCTTGATCCATTCCTTTGCGCCCCAGCCACCCTCACTGGTTTTTTTCCTTTAGAGGTCTTTCAGCCTCAATCCTCTGCTTTGCAGCCTTTACCCCTTTATGGCCTTCCAACTACTTCAATGACTGCAAATACGCAATCAGGTCCGCCAACTCTTCGGGCGTCAAGTTGTTCACGATGCCTTGGGGCATCATGGAGAGTTTGCGTTTGAGGCGCTGGTCGATTTCGTTTTGCGGGATCTGTTTGGAAAGGCCGTTGGCTTCGCGGAGGGTGAGCGTCTCGGCACTTTCGCTGACGACAAAGCCCGTCACCACCTGGCCGCTTGTGGTCAGGAACGAATACGTATCGAACCCCTGGGCGATTTTTTCGCTGGGCTTGAGGATCGATTCGATCAGCTCCGCCTTTTTGTAGCGTTTGCCGATGTCCACCAAATGCGGCCCCTTGGGGTTCTGGCCGTTGATATACGTGTGGCAGGCGATGCAGGATTGCTTGCGAAACAGCACCTGCCCTTTCGCGGCGTCGCCGTTGGTTTTAAGCGTCCGCTCGAAGGCTTTCTCATAGGGCAAGTTGGCGACGAGATTTGGGTTGTTCTCGTCCACCTTGGGGAGTTCGATCGGGGTTTCCGGCTCGTCCGGGGTTTGGCTGGCGAGCAGGTTGGGCAAGCCTTCGATTTGGACATGATGCCGGGCCAACTCCTGTTGGATTTTTTCGGACATGGTTTTGTCGGCTTCCGAAAGGGCGACTTTCAAAGCGTCGGCAATCCTTTGACTTTCGGACCAGGTTTGCCGATCGTAATAAGGCCCCGTGGTGTCCGGGCGAGTGCCCCACCAGCCGGCTTTGTATTCGCCTTCCTTGTAATAGAGCCGCATCAAAGCCGCGAGAATCTCCAGCCGGGATTCCGGCGTATAGGACTTGCTCAATTTCTGAAACAGCCCATTCACCGCAGTCGGCGTGTGGAGATAACGCAGCGCCCATAAGGCCCCCGCGCGATTGGGGCCGTCCAGGGCTTTGAGGCAGGCTTCATCGGCCCCGAGTTTCACCAGGGCTTGCACGGCGAGATGCGGAATGACCCGCCCGCGGTCCGGTTGGTTCCACAGCGGCGTCTTGGTCGGGGCGGGTTCGTCTTTCGACCGGGTGGTGAGGGGAATGATCTTCTCGGCCGCTTCGGGTTTTCCCAGTCGGCCCAGGCTCATCAGGGCCTGCGCCCGCACCCAGGGGTTTTCATCTTGAAGAGCCGCGACGAACGGCTCCGCGGGCACGTCCTGCAATTGGCTTTTGCGGTCCGTGAGGGCTTTCAATGCGAACTCGCGGACCTTGGCGTTTTTGGCCAGTTTCAAAAGCGGCGGATGCGACTCGGCTCCGTCCAATTGCCCCAGCGTAAAGATCGCCGCGATCCGGGCATAGGTGGGAGCCTGGGCATCGGCGGCCATGACTATTAGCCATTCGGATGTTTTCGGATCCCGGCCTCTTCGCAGGATTTCACGCTGGCTGTGCAAGCGATACGCTGCGCTCGGCGAGGCGAAATACTCGATGAGTTCCGGGACCGATTTCTCGGCCAGGCGGGGAAACGGCTTGGGCAGAAAATTGCTGGGAGTGATCTGGGCGATGAAGCCCACGTCGGGGCCGCTGTAGTCGAACTTGCCGTTCTTCCAACTGCTGACGTACATCCGCCCGCTGCCGTCCACATCGATGTCGGTGGGCCGGGGAATCTTTAGAAAGACATCCTGATGGCCTGCGAACGTGGGCGGCGTTTCGGGAAGGTTGTGAACGTAAACTTCGCTGCGGCCCCAATCGCAGGTGTAAAGGGCATCGCCGAATTTTTTGGGCCAGCGGAGGTCGTGGAAATACATTGTCCCGCAGCCCGAGCCGCCGCCGTAGTCGCCGAGCGGTGGCATGATTTCATCGGTGAAGTTTTTGAACAGCGACGGATACCCGTAATGGGCCGACTGCAAGATATGGCTGACGCGGATGTCCCAGCCGCCGCCGTCGTTGGTGTTGTCGCGGGTGAAAATGTTGAGATAGGGATCGATCGAAACATCATAAATGTTTCTAAGGCCCTGGCAGAAGAGTTCCATCTCGGTGCCGTCGGGCCGGACCCGCACGATTCCGCCGCCGCGGTGTGTCAGGGTTTTGCCGTCGGTTCCCTTGGCGTTGATAAACCCAAAATCCCCGACCGCAATATAGATCCAACCGTCGATGCCCATGCGGATGCCGTTGGTGGTGTGGTCGGCTCCGCGCTTGTTGACCTGATCGGTGCTGATGCCCGTGATGAGCGTTTCCTGGCGATCGCTCACGCCGTCGAGGTCATCATCGTGAAGCACGCTCAAAAACGGCGGATGCAGCACCCACAACGTGCCTTGGTCGTAAATCAGCCCGCGGGGATGGTCGATCTTGGCGAACTCGTTGATGAGTTCCGCCTCGCCGTCGCCATCGCGATCGATCAGCCGCAGGATTTTCCCGCGGTCCGGCTGCTTGCCCAGCGAACCTTGCTCATCGACGCCGACAAAGAGTTCCCCCGTGGGGGCCGCGGTGAGGCAAACCGGATAATTCAGCTCCGGCGGTTTGGCGAACAGCTTGACATCAAAGCCCGGCGGAGCCTCGACGTCGGCGATGCTCGCGGCGGGGGCATCGCCAGCTTCGCGGATTAGACCCTCGGGAAGTTCCGGCAGGTCGCCCGTGTAGGCTTCGAACTCCCAGAAGCTGCCCCACACGCCGGTGCTCGAACCCAGAAACGCCACCCGCAGAAATTTCGCATCGGGAACATCCACCTCGTGCGGCGTGATTTTCGCGGCCTTCTTGTTTTTCGACTGATCGACGATCGTGCTCCAGGTCTGGCCATCTTTGGAAGCGTCGATTTTGTAACAGTACGCGGTCCCCGCCTTTTCCCAGTGAATCCGCAACGACCGCACGTGGGCCGGCTCCGCGAGTTCGACTTGCCAGGTCTCGCCGGTCGAAGCCCCCGCAGCGCACCAGCGGGTTCGCAGATCGCCATCGACCGCGTTCTTCGCGAAATTCTTTTTGCCGGTCTCCTCGCTGCTGGCTTTGGTGGGCCGATCGGTGACAAGGTTCCCGTCCCCGCAGCACTTCTGCGGCAGCAGCGAAGTCTTTTCGGAAGAGGAAGACACCGGAGCATTGATGAGGGTTTTGATCTCTTCATCGATCTTATTGGTGGTGGGCTGAAATTCTTTTTTGGGATCCCGCTTCAAAGCCCAGAGCATGCCCCTGGCGACCAGATCGAGATACTTGGGCTCGGCCATGGTTTCGTTGTAGTGGCCGATGGTCGTGCAGAACACGCGGGCCTTGCCGTATTCGTTGGTCCAAATGCAGGTTTGCGGCTGGTTGTCCGATTGGCGTTTCGCCTGGCCGAGCGCCGTCGCCGAGGGCCAGAGCTTGATCGAGTGATACAGTTCCCCCTTGGGCGCCACGAACCGCGGCCCGAAGCCTTCCATGATGGGATGCTCGGGTTTGAGGTTTTCGACCGTGTAGGAATAATGCGGCCCGTGGCCGGGCGATTGCATGCCGACGAACTCGAACCATTTGTCGGTGCCCGTGCGGTAACAGTGCATCGCGCAGTGGATCAAAATCGCGGGCACGCCTTCGCGGTGCGGCTTGAGGATCCGCTCGACCCATTCCACGTCCGGGACGTTCGAGAAACATTCGTTGTGCACGACGATGTCGAAGCCCTTGGCCCAGTTGGGATCTTCATACAGAGGAATCTTGGCATTCGTCGTCTTGCCGCCTTGCTGCACGATGGTCCATTCCACGTTGGCCCGCGCGGAGATGCCTTTGGTCAGAATTAATTTCTGCCGGTCGTAATCGTGGCAGCATCCACCCGTCACCAGCAGGGCCTTGATGGGTTTGCTGGCTTTCTTCTCGGGCGCCTTGTTGTCCGGCTCCGCGGCCCGGGCGGTCGCACAGAACAAACACATCAAAAAAACCAACCACGCGCTTCGCATCAGAACGGTCCTCTATCAAAACCACCGAAAAGGCCGAGTGAAAATCCCAAAGGGTGAGCCTTCCAGGTTAGCAAACGGGACAGGCTCCGCGAAACCCCTCAGGCAACGCGGGTGAGCCTCGGCCTTTTCATTCGATGGCCGCGGCATGACCTTCGGCCGCCGGGCGATTGGCAAGGCGCTGGGCGAGCGTGTGATCGATGGAAAGAAACCAGGTCCGGTCGTCGCCGACTTCGATCTTGACGGCAAGCTGCCGGGCGAATCGGTCCACGGCTTTTTGGACGCCGTAGCCGGAGCCTTCTTTGGGATGGTTGTAGTCGTGGCCGCCGATGAAGCCCCCGGGTTTCACTTTCGAAGCCCAACAGGTGATGTCTCGGCTCACGGCTTTGTAGGAATGGTCGCCGTCGATAAACACAAAGTCCAAAGCCCGGTCGCGGACAGCCCCGGCGGCTTCCGCCGAGTCCCGGCGATCGATGACAAACCGGTCGTTCGCGAAGCCCAGATGGCGGGGGAGAACCTTCTCGAACACATAATCCCAACGCTCCTGCGAAAACCTGGATTGGTAATCGCCCGTTTGGCGATAGCCGCCCGCGGGATAAGCGCTCCACAAATCCACGAGCAACAATTCGAGGTTCTTCTTTTGTTGCAGCAGATGCCGCGCATTGACGCCGCGGAACACGCCGACTTCCGCGCCCGAACCGGCCCTTCGGGAAGCCGCTTGAGGATTGCGCGCGATCGTCCCGGTAAGGCCGGCCCGCGCGAAAGCGCCTTCTGCACGAGAAAAGCCAAGAACGTCGAGCCGCGAAGAAGTTGTTTCCGTGAATGGTTCCGCCAGGCTTTGGTCACGACATTGCCCAGGTGATAGAGCTTGGCATTCGGATTCCAATGCGATCGAAATTCGTGTTTGTGCGCGGGGTGGTTCTGGAAAAAGACCCTCCGCGCCCGGTACCAAGGCACGGGATGCAGTTGCCAATGTTGCTTTCGCCGGACGCACGCTTGGCCGCGATGCGTTTTCCACGCCGCGGAGGCAAGCCCCACCGACGTCGAGCCATAGCGGATTTTCTTGCCGGATTTCAGCTTCCGCAGCGAGTCGCGACATTCCTCGTACATTTCCTTGAGCACCGGCGAATACCGGCGGCCGCCGAGAGGCGATCCCAGGATCCCGTCCGCGCCCCAGCCCCGCGTTTGATGCGGATTATAGACGCCAAACAGATCCAAATCCGGGATCTGCGAGATTTCCGTCACCTCGCCGACGCAAAGAGTGTCGGCGTCGATCCATATCCCACCATGATGCAGTAGCGCCCAAAGCCGAACCAGGTCGGAACGATAGGCCCGCGAAAGGCCCGAGGTCTCCTCGAGAATCTCGGGCGGAACATCGCCCGGCCCCAAAAAGACCACGTTCCCCGGATTCCAGCGGTACAAAGACTCCTGGCAAATCTCGATCAGCGGCGACTTGGGACCTTCCCAATACGAGAACAGGGTGTCGTTCAAGCTGTCCCTCCCATAAGAATTCTACACTTGGATTCTCCGAGGCGATTGTGTTCACGAGTATAACAAGACACTTTCGTGGTTCCACTGGATTTTCACCAACCCGTCCGGGAATGAGAAACCGGGGCAGACCCCTTTGCCGCCCAGACTTCGTCTGTGAGGTGCTCCGCAATTCGAGCCTCGTTCCCCCGGGGTGTTCGGTCATCGGATTGACGCCCCCACGTGCACGCGGAGGCATTCAACTTGACGTTCCCAAAGCGGCGGATCAAGATGTTTGTGTCCCCCCCGGTCATTTTGATGCTCATCTCTTTTCGCGGTCATGGTTATTGAATCCGAAGCGAGCGGTCTGCGCTCTCCCAAACGAACAACGCCCTGGCACCCAAAACTCCGGCGCTTGATGGTTTTCTTGGCGGTGGTGTTGGTGTTGGTTTCGGGTTCCATCAGCGGCGTGTTGTGGTGGATGGACCGGCCTTTGGCGGAAATCGATGCGCGGATTGAAGCCCACGAATATCGGGATGCCTGGAATCTGGCCCAAACCTTTGAACGCCGGCAGGGACCGAGCACGAGGTTTTTGGTTTTGAAAGCGGAAGCCCTGGCGGGATTGGGTCGCTGGGCGGAGGCGGTCGCGATTTTCAATCAGGTGGGGTCGAACACGGTCCGCGCCCATCGGGCGTACGCCACGGCTTTGCTGCACCTGTCTCAATGGAGCCGGGCGGAAGGCGTGCTGGTGCTGTTGCTGGGACAAATCGGCGAGAACGAAGATGCGCTCCATGAACTCACCGTCTGCCGCATTCAACTCGGCCGGTACGCCGAAGCCCTCGAATCGGCCAATCGGGCGGCGGAAATTCCGGGGAATCGAGCGCGAGGTTTGGTTCTCGTGGGCGAGATTCATCGCATCCAAAAGAATGTCCCTTCGGCGATCAAAGCCTGGAAAGAAGTGCTCGAGCTTCGCCCCAACGCGGAAGATTTGCAAGTGCGTCCCGATGAGTTTTTCGCAATGTCTGGATCCGTCCTGTTGGAGGGCGGACACCCCGAGGCCGCACGCGACCTGCTCATCCGCAGTCTCCGGGAGCGGCCGTCCGCGGAATCGTTGGTCGGTCTGGGAAAAGCCTCTCTGCAATTGGGGGACGTGGCGAAAGCCGAGGCCGCGTGGAAAAAAGCCGTCGAAATCGAACACCTCAATCACGATGCCCGCGAAGAGTTGGCGAACGCCGCGCTGGGGCGGGGAAGCCCTCGAGAAGCCCTGGACTGGCTCGCGGCGTTGATTGAAGTCCATGCCGAACGGAGCAGCACGGCCTACGAGATGCAGCGGGCCTATCGCCTGTTGAAGCAGGACGGCCTCGCGGTCGAATGGCAACGCCGCGGGGAGGAATTGCGAAAGGCGGAGAAGCGCAAATCGGCCATCGAGCAGGCCCTGATCGAAGCGCCGCGGAGTTTCTGGTCGCGGTTCATTCTGGCCCACCGCTTCGCGAGCGCGGGCAACTGGTCGGAAGCCGAGGTCGTGGCCGCGGGCCTCATCAAAGAAGACGCCAAAGATCCGCTCGTCCGCGACTTGGCGAACGCGATTCGCGAGCGCGGGCCGTTGCCTTCGCTCGATCGCCTGCCGATCCATCAGTTTTAATGTCACAGCGATGTCCTTGTTCGAAATACGACTCCTGGAGAAGATCATTTAGACATGTTCTCGCGTTCGGGCTGGTTGTTGGCGATCGGGTTTCTGGGCGGCTTGGGATTCGCGGCGGTTTGGTGGATCACAAAACCGTCCGCCCCTTCCGAGCCCCGCTCGTCAGGACCGGCCCGCGCTCAGGATTCCGCCGAACAGATCGCTCCAGCGGGCAAGAGCCCCATCCGCTTGACCCGCATGAAAGAAACGGGCATCGACTTCCGGCACGTCAGCGGGAACTCCCCGGAAAAACCGTTTCCGGCGACAAACGGCAGCGGCGCGGCCGCGCTCGATTACGATCTCGACGGCCGCTACGACCTGTATTTTGCCTCCGGCCAGCCGTTTCCGCTTCCGCCCCGCAAGGGACGTTCTTGGAATCGGCTGTACCGAAATTTGGGGGCCTGGAAGTTTGCCGACGTGACGGAAGGCGCTGGATTTCCGAACGCGGGATACAGCGCGGGACTGGCCGTGGGCGATTACAACGCCGACGGCTTCCCCGATGTCTATGTATCGTGTTTTGGGGCCAACCGGCTGTACGAGAACCTCGGGGACGGAACGTTCGCGGATGTGAGCGAACTCGCCGGCGCCGCGGACGAGAAATGGGGCACCTCGGCCGCGTTTTTGGATTACGACCAGGATGGGCTTTTGGATCTCTACGTTTGCAACTATGCCCAGTGGACCTATGAAGACAACCGCTTCTGCGGCGACCGCGAGCGGAATGTGCGGATCTTCTGCCATCCTCAATCGGTCCGCCCGGAACCGGACTGCCTCTTCCGGAACTTGGGAGACGGGCGGTTTCAAAATGTCGCCCGAGAAACGCCGTTGGCCAGTCGCTCCGGCCGAGCCCAGGGCGTGCTCGCCGCCGACGTGAATCGCGATGGGTTGGTGGATTTGTACGTGGGAAACGATTTGCATCCCAATGCGCTGTTTCTGAACATGGGCGGCGGACGGTTTCAAGATGCTTCGGAAGCGTCGGGGGCGGCTTACAGCTTCCAGGGAGCGGCTCAAGCGGGCATGGGCGTGGCCGGGGGCGATGTCAACGGCGATGGATTTTGGGATCTGTTCGTCACCAATTTTGAACGCGACGCGAACACGCTGTATCTCAACAATCACGCCGCGATCTTTGACGATCGGTCGCGGGCCATGGGACTGGCCGCGGGGAGCCAGGCCTGGGTCGGCTGGGGCACCGCGTTCGTCGATTTCGATCTCGACGGCTGGAAGGACCTCATCGTGACCAACGGCCACGTGGACGACAACCTGAAACTCCTGGGAAGAGATTCGCCCTACGCGCAACCGACGATCGTATGGCGGAACAACAGAACCCGGTTCGATCAATTGAAACGCGGCGTCGGCTCGTTTTTCGAGGCACTGCATCCCGGGCGGGGATTGGCGGCGGTGGACTTGGACAACGACGGCGACACGGACATTGTCGTCACCCTCCAGGATCAGACGCCGGCTTTGCTCCGGAATGATCGCTCCACCGTGTCGAGCGCGGGCGGGGATTCGGTTTCGCTTCGTCTCGTGGGAACGCAAAGCAATCGCGACGCCGTGGGTGCCGTGTTAACCGTCTCCGCGGGCGGGCGGGTGTTCGTGGAGCAAGTCCAAGGCGGCGGAAGTTATCTGTCCGCGCACGACCTGCGGCAGATCGTGGCCAAAGCGATCGGTTCGGGGCCGCTCCGCGCGGAAGTCCGATGGCCGAGCGGTTTGATCTCCACGGTCCAGGGGATGAAATTCGGCGAGCATTATGTCATCATCGAACCATCCTCGTCAAAAACGTTCCCGTCCGTCCTATCTCTTCCGTCTCCTTAATGGCATTTGAGGCCCAACCATGAGCGATGCCAATCCTCCAAACGACTTCGCAACCGAAACTCTCGCCGAACCCAACCCGCCTCAGTCCGCCGCCCCGCCGCGGAGGCGATTCGTGGTCCCCCTGCTTCTCTTCGGTTTGATACTGGGAATCGCGGGGTGGTTCGTTTCCGTGTGGTGGAACAGTCCGGACGGCCAATTGACCTGGGAGCGGCTGCTGTCTCTGGACGATACGCCGCCTCTCGTGAAGGTCACGGGGCAGGTGTTGTACAAGGGAAAGCCGGTGACGGAAGGCAGCATCGTCACCGAGTATCCCCGCAATGGACTGTTCGGCGGCTTGTCGATTCTGGATCAAGACGGCCGCTTCGAATTGATGACGCAAGTTGACGGGAAGTATCACCCCGGCGCCTATGTGGGAGAGCACGTGGTGGCGGTGTTTAGCTTCGGCCCCTCAACGGGAGGCGGCCCTCCGGCGGGTCTCGTTCCCTCAAAGTATTTGACGCATCGCAGTTCCCCATTGCGAATGAAGGTCACCTCGGATCCGGAGGAGAATGTGTTTGTCTTCAACCTGGAAGGGGAACGCGAAAAACGACGGCAGCCACCCCCAGAGAATAAGGAACCCGAATCAGAACCGGAAAAGAAGGCCGGGCCTTAGTTAAACTGTCGCGGCAAAATGTACGGGGCAAGTCTTGAGGCAGCTGTTGCCGGTTCGCGTGGAGCGGAGGCGGTGTGACAAGGAATTGAAAAAACCACGGTGTGACAAGGAATTGAAAAAACCACGGTGTGACAAGGAATTGAGGAACGACCCGGCAAACGGGATCAGGTTTTGTCCGAATTGAGATCAGCGGTTTGGCTGAAAAATTCACAAAAAATTGTGATTCGCCGTGAGAATCCTTGACATTGCGGCACATATTCTACCTACTACATAACAATCCCCAACTCCCAAATCTAACATCGAAATCACCTCTTCGGATTTCATTCAGCGATTGCTGTTTTTGCCAATGGTTCATCTTACAGGTTCATCTTTTCGAACAGTCAGATTCTTGACCATCGGAGGCGGGTATGATTCGGCAGATCAAAACGTGGCGAAGAGCTTTTACCCTGATTGAGCTTCTTGTCGTCATTGCCATCATTGCAATCTTGATCGCCTTGTTGCTGCCCGCGGTGCAGCAGGCGCGGGAAGCGGCCCGGCGGAGCCAATGCAAGAACAATCTCAAGCAGATTGTTCTGGCGATGCACAACTATCAGTCGACGTATGGGATGTTCCCCATCAGCGTGGGTTGGCATCCCGACGGAAGCCAGCGCGGCAATTTCTCGGATAAAGTCTTTTTGCTCCCCTATCTGGACCGTTCCCCTGAATATAAGCTGACGAACTTCAGTCAGCGTCCCTGGGACTCGCGCGGCTGGTTTGGGAATGACAATATCGCGGGGCAGAGCCTGCGGATCCCGATATTCAATTGCCCTTCCAACGCCACCATGACCGCGGGCGGCCGGGCCAACTTTACTTATGCCATCAACAACGGCACGCCGGGCCTCAATGGACGAGGCCGGCAAGGGGACCATAACGGCGTCGCCGCCTACATGGGCGACCCCGGCGTTGCGGCGGATACCACGGTGAGTTTTCGCAACATCACCGATGGCGCCTCCAACACCGCGGCGTACGCGGAATTTGTGATCGCCCCCACAGGGACGTATCCCGCGGGAAGTTGGCAAGCCAACCACCAGGTGCATGACTGGACCAGTTTCGGAAGCCCGCAGCAAATGCGGCAGGGTTGCATCAATCAGACGAATAACATGGCCCAAGCCGATCCCGGGCGGAACGAAATGCGCGGCGCCTCCTGGGCCTGGTCTTTCGTGGGAAACGGCTCAGTGTATTCCCACGTCATGGGGCCCAACGAAAAGCCCTGCCACGCTTACGACGGCGACTGGGGGGGCAACACCGCGATGTCCGCTTCCAGCTATCACACCGGCGGGGCCCAGTTCGCATTGGCCGACGGTTCAGTGCGATTCGCCAGCGACAACATCTCCATCAATGTCTGGTGGGCTTTGGGCAGTCGCGACGGCAACGACATTGTTGGAGGATTCTGACACCCCCAAGAATCCCGTTGGCTCAATCCTTCGGTCCTTCCCTGCGGTTCATGAGCGCGTGTTGTGTTGGATTGCCTCCGAGTTCGCTTCGGATTTGTAGCCGGGTTCGCGCTCCTCTGCGCCGGCTGTGCGCCGCAAAACGCCGAACCGCCGGCCAACGCATCTCCAATTCTCGAGCGCTCCCCGTCCGTCTCGGAGGTCCCGCAACTCTTTGAGCACGACATCGAATCCATCCCCCCCGTTGTCCCGCGATTTGTGGACGTGGCTCGATCCCAAGGCATCGATTTCCAGCGGGACAGCGACATTGTTCCGGACCGCTTTTTTCTTCCGGAAATCATGGGAGGCGGCGCGGCGTGGCTCGATTACGACCAGGACGGTTTGCTCGATCTGTATGCCAGCGATGGCTGCGGACTGCTCACCAACAAGACGAAAAACGCCCGCGGAAACCGCCTCTTCCGAAACCTGGACCACGGCCGCTTTCAAGACGTCTCCTCTTCCACAAACTCGGACGACCGCGGCTACGGACACGGATGCACGGTGGGGGATTTTGACGCGGACGGCTTCCCGGATCTCTACGTGACGAATTACGGCCGCAACGTTTTATTTCACAACCAGGGGGACGGCACCTTCGAGGAGGCCGCCCAACACGCCGGCGTGGACGATGCCTCTTGGGGAACGAGTGCCGTGTGGCTGGATCTCGACGGCGACCGGGACCTCGACTTGTACGTGGTGAACTATCTGGACGTTCCCCCTGAGAAATACCGCGTCTGCGAGTTTAACGGGAACAAAGCGTATTGCGGCCCCGGAGACTATGAGGCGCAGACCGATCGGGTTTATCTCAATCAAAACGACGGCCGTTTTGTCGAGTCCGCCGGGGAACTGGGTTTTGCCATCCCCGATGGCAAAGGCCTCGCCGTGATTGCCGCCGATTTCGATCAGGACCGCCGGCCCGAGATCTACGTGGCCAACGACATGGCGGCGAATTTTCTTTTTACCCGCACGGGCACTCAAACCGCCGCTTATCGAAATGTCGCCGTGGAAGCCGGGTGTGCGGTCAGCCGGGACGGAAAGAACGAAGCCAGCATGGGCGTGGCCTGCCAGGATTTTGACGGCGACGGCTGGATTGATCTGTTCCTGACGCATTATTTCCAGGCCAAGAACACGTTCTACCGAAACCGGGGCCAACTGCTGTTCGAAGATGAGAGCCGTCGTTCCCGGATCGCCGCCACGAGTTATGAGTTCTTGGGATTCGGAACGGCGGCGTTCGATTACGATTTCGACGGGGCCAGCGATCTGTTTGTCGCCAATGGTCATGTTCTCGGGCCGCGGCAAGAACCGTTTGAAATGCCGGCGCAACTTCTGAGAAATGACGGGGCCGGGCATTTTGACGACATCTCGTCTCTGGCCGGGCCGTATTTCCAGGAACGCTGCGTCGGGCGCGGTATGGCGGCGGCGGATTACGACAACGACGGCGACTGGGACCTGGCGGTCACGCACATCGATCGCCCTCTGGCCTTGCTGCAAAACCAGACCGAACGCCGAGGCCGCCATTTTATCGGCCTGCAACTGGTGACCGCCACGCGGACGCCCCCGATTGGGGGCCGGGTGATCGTCCGCGAAGCCGGGCAGGAACGCCGCTTTCCGATCACAAGCGGGGGCAGTTATTTGTCAGCCTCGGATTCGCGACTGCTGGCTGGTGTGACGGACGCCGGCGGTCCGGTGGATGTGCGCGTCGAATGGCCTTCGGGCCATAGTGACATCTACACAGGGTTGCCGTCCGATTGCTACTGGCTCATCGTCGAAGACACAAACCATGCTCCGCTGAATTTGCCTGGACCTCGTTTTGCTCCATGATGAATGTTCCGCGCCGTCCCTATCGAAAGATCGTGAAATGGCTGGGGGTTCTCGTTGCGCTGGCCGCGGCGGGAATCGGCACGTTCGTGTTGGTGCGGGCTCAGCGGGGGTTCGGCGCTGCCAAGTCGGCCCTCCGGCAGCACCATTGGGACGAGGCCCGCCGGCAACTGGATCGCTATCTTTGGCTCCACCCCGATAATGCCCAGGCCCGGCTCCTGCTCGCCGAAGCCTATGTCCGCGATGACCAGTTGACGATGAAGGATGCCGTCGCTCCCGCAATCCTCCAGCTAAAGCAGATTCCCAAAACGGCGGAGAACTTCGCAACCGCCCGACTGCAGGAAGGCCGCCTGACGCTTTTGATCTTGCGCCAGCCCGCCCGCGCGGAGTTGCTTTTGCGGGAGGCGACTCAGGCCGACCCCGAGAATCTCGAAGCCTCTCTCCTTCTTTGGCGGGTTCTCGACATGACGGGCCGGCAAGCGTTGAGCGCCCCGTGTTTTGGAAGATTTATGAGATGACGCCCGAGCGCGAACGGGGCGGGCGGTTGCGCGAGTGGTACCTCAGCGAGTTTTATCCGGACACGCTCAACGCGCCCTTTGACCTCCGGATGGGCTTTCAGGCCCCCGAGACTTTTCCGGGGGACGATGTCGTTTACCGGCGGTTGATCGCCTTTCGCGAAGCCGAACGGGACGCGGCAATCACGCACGCGGCCCTCGCCGATTGGTTTCATTCGCATGGAGATCCGAAACAAGCGGACTTCCTCATTCAGCAGACTCCCCGCTTGGAAAAGGCCAGACGCGATCCGTTTTTCCTGGCGGTCAATGTCAAGGTTCTTATGGACCTGGGCCGGTTCCGCGAGGCGGAAGAACTCGTCTCGCGCTGGCCGGCTCCCCGCGCGGGGTTTTGGTATTGGCGTTGGCGGGGCATTGTGTTGGAGGAAGTCTTAAAACAGGACGAGGCCGCGTTCGCGCATTACGATCAAGCCCTCGCCGCCTCCCCGGGAAAAATCGATTGGCCGCTGTTGAACCGCAAGAGCCAGTGTCTTAAACGGCTGGGGCGAAACGACGAGGCGGCCGGCGTTCGCAGCCATGCCCGCGAGGTGGAGGAACGGATGGCACCGGAGAATCACAAACACCTCCGGGAAGTCCTGGCGGACCTGAGCCGTCCCGCTCGTCTCCAAGAGATCGTCGAGTTTTACCGAACGTTAAGGCGGAGCCGCGAGGTCAAAGCGTGGGAAGAATACATTGCATTTTTCAAGAGTTCGAGCGCCGGTGTGCGGAACAACCGAGATGTCCCCCCCAGATTCTTGACGCCTTAAATCAGCGTGTGATCGAGGGCCGTTGTTGAACCGATTTTCGAGGAGAACCTGTCGTGAGAAAGCACGTTTTGCGGATTGGTCTTGTAATGCTGCTGGCTTTCGCGGGCGGCTGCGGCGCGGGGGTGGAAGAAATTGGTCCCGCAAAAACCACACACGAAATGACCGACGAGGAAAAAGCCGCCCAAAAGCGCGGAATGGAGGAAAGCCTGAAACACATGCCACCCGAGCAGCAGAGGCGATACCGGGAAATGATGAAAAAACGCTCGCAATAACTCGAACAGCGACCCAACTCCGAGTTTCTCGACGATCTCCGGGTTGGAATTATTGCCGGGTCTTGGCGGCGGCTTGTGGGGCGAGATGCTCCACGACGGCTTGGGCGGCTTGTTCGCCGCTGTGGATGCAGTCGGGAATGCCCACGCCGTGGTAGGCGTTGCCCGCCAAGGCCAGGCCGGGGTGATGTTCGAGCCGGTTTTCGATCTGCCGGACTCGTTCCACGTGTCCCAGGTGATATTGCGGCATCGCGCGGTTCCAGCGGGCGATTTCCACAAAGTCCGGCACCCCGCGCACGCCCAGAAGCTCCGCCAATTCTTCGCGAACGAGTTGCACAATATCCTCGTCGCTCCGCTCCAATTCTTCCGGCTGCATGGCCCCGCCGACGAAGGTTCGCAGCTGCACGCAGCCCGCGGGAGCCCGGCCGGAGAACTTTCGGCTGGTGAAGGACACCGCCAAGATCCGCCGATGCTCGATCGCCGGAATCACCAGCCCGAACGCTTCCAGCGGATGCGCGATGTCGGACAGCTTGTGACCGCTGACGACGATGGCCGTCGAAGCATATTCGATCTCTTCCAGCCAATGAGCAAGATCGAAATCGAATTCCTTCAAGAGTTCCGCCGCTCGATAAGCGGGAGCCGCAAGCACGACGGCATCGAAGGTTTGCTCGATCCCGTCGGCAAACTGCAATCGCCAACCGCCCTGGGGTTCCGGCTGGATCTGTTGGACGGGATAATCGAACCGAACGTCCGCGGCTTGGCGGACGCGATCGAACAGGGCCTCCAACAGTTCCGAAATCCCGCCTTTCGGAGCGGCGAACAGTCCAAAGCGGGCACCCGTGGCGTTCTGCTCGGCGGCGGTTTCGCGGTCGCTCGGGCGGCGGTGCTGCTTTCGCGTGGCTCGAATCAGGCTGCGGTATTCGCGTTCCATTTCGAGGAACCGCGGCATCGTGGCTTCGAGGCTGAGTTTTTCCGGGTCCGACGTATAAATCCCGCCGACTAACGGCTGCACCAAGCGCTCGAGCGCTTCGCGGCCGAAACGCCGGCGGACGAAATCGGCCAGGCTTTCGTCGCCGGCTTCTTTGCGGCGCGGCACAAAGTATTCCCAGCCCATCCGCAGCTTGCCCGCGAGGGAAAAAATCGGCGACGTCAACACGGGCCAGATCTTCGCAGGCGCGAGCAACTGAAACCCGTCGGGCACCGGGACGGGCTTGCCGTTTCGCAGCACGAGCGCCCCCCGGTATTTTTCCTCGGTGGGGATCAGCCGGTCTTCGAGGCCCAGCCGCCGGCAGAGTTCGACCGCCCAGGGTTTGTTGGTGATGAAGGAATCCGCCCCCGTCTCCACGAGATATTCGCCGATGCGCTTCGTGCCCATCACGCCGCCGATGCGCGACGAGGCTTCGAAGACGGAAACTTCGATCGCTAAGTTTCGCGATTGGGATAGTTCCAAAAGCCCTTGCGCCGCGGCCAGTCCGCTCAAACCGCCGCCCACGACCGCGACACGTTTTGGAGGTTCATTCTTCAGTGTGAATTCTCCGCCATCGATATTCGGTTTTGGAAAAACTCTCCCATTGAACCGGGGCTAGCGCCCTGCGGCTAATGAAACTTGAAACTATCTCGCGCTCAACTCGTGGACCAGCTTGACCAAGGCTTTGACGTGGTCGGGGTTCATGTCGGGCATGACGCCGTGGCCCAGGTTGAAGATGTGCCCGGGTCGGCGTTCCGCGGCAGCGAGCACGGCCTCGACGCGCTGTTTCAGGATCGGCAAATCCGCGTACAGCGACACCGGATCGAGATTGCCCTGCACCGCCTTGTCGTAGCCCACGGTTGCCCAGCCCTGTTTCAGATCGACCCGCCAATCCATGCCGACGATCTGCCCGCCCGCCTCGTTTTGGAAAGGAATGAGAGCCGGGTTCCCGGTGAGAAAATTGATCACCGGCACGTCCGCGGGCAACGACTCGATCAGGGACTTTGTGTGCGGCATGACATAATCGCGATAGTCCGCGGGCGACAGGCAGCCGGCCCAACTGTCGAAAATCTGCACCGCCTGACAGCCGGCTTCGATCTGGGCGATCAGATACCGCGACAAGCTGCGAACCATCCGCTCCATCAGTTCCCGCCAGGCCGTGGGGGCGTTGTACATCAAGGATTTGGTGTGGACGTAGTTTTTCGAGCCGCCGCCTTCAATCGCATAAGACGCCAAGGTAAACGGCGCCCCGGCGAACCCCAAGAGCGGAATATCGCCGGGCAAATCGTGGCGGACGAGTTTCACCGTCTCGAACACGAAGTGCATCGATTCCACATCTTCCACTTCGCGAACGCGGTCCACATCGCTCGCCTCGCGGACCGGGTTATCAATCGTCGGACCGGGGAGGTATTCCAACCCGAATCCCATCGGTTCCAGAATCGTGGGGAGGTCCGCAAACAAAATCGCCGCGTCCACGCCCAAGATGCGTTGGGCATCGAGCGTGACCTGAGCCGCCAGATCCGGGCGTTTGCAGAACTCCAAAAAATCCAGCCCCTGCCGCACGGCCCGGTACTCGGGCAAATACCGCCCCGCCTGCCGCATGATCCAAACGGGCGTCGTGTCCGTCGCTTCACAGCGGGCGGCCCGCATAAAGCGGCTGTTTTCGAGTTCCGGCGTCATGGATGGATGCTCGTCTTCATATGAGTCTCAAGCCAATGGGAATGTCGGGTGGGATTGTAGCACTCGCAGCACAATCATGAAATAAAGACGCGATCGCCTCGCCCCTGTCGTTGTCTTTTACAACTGCCGCGAGCCTTGCCATAGAGTTCCGCCAGATCACCGATCGGCACGCCTACGCCGCTCGAAATGTCCCCCAACCGGCGGAGTTCGCTTTCGACGGTCTTGGCGTCGGATCCGAACGCAAGCAATGCCTTTGCCGCTCCCAGGATTTCGGCTTCACCGAATGGCGTGGAAGCCGCGAACTTGCCCCTGACCGCAGCATGGTTGAAAACGCAACCTGTGTTTGCTCGGCATCGGCAGCCAGCTTGACCGCCGCGATTCCCAATCCGCCGATGGCCGTCCCGCCTGCAAACGCCGCGGTGCTCAAAGTGGACATTGCGCCGGAAGCGAACGACGAAAACCGGGAAAGCGTTCCGCGAGCCTGGTTCAGCGGACCGGTAAAGCGGTTCGTCCTCGCGATCAAATTAACAACAGGCCGGGAAATTCGCGCCGACCCGCCAGCGGCGACGTGTTCGTGCTAGCTAATCTAGCATTTTGGGATTTTCCTGAGAGATCTACCGTTTAGAGTCCTCCCCCGTTATGTGCCATTTGTCAGACAGGGGGAGGCGAAAGGTCCCCATCCTCAACCGCCGCGGCCTTCGATTCCATGAACTGATTGCACAGCGTTTCGACCGTGCATCCGTCCGCGACATCAACCGGCGGTGACGTCTCGCCTTTGCGAAGATACGGCCATTCCCGCTCGAACGTCTCAAGGGCAGATTCTCCGGTGGGGTCGATTCGCCAAGAACCGAAATAATGCAGCCGGCCTTTGATTGTTTTTGCCCATTGGCCGGAGGCGTGAGCAAACATTGGGAAGGATGGGTTTGGTTTGGCGGGCTTGTTTGCAGGCGGGGTTTTTGTAGAATGCGAGATGGATCCACTCCTGTGGGTGTCTTGAAACCCGCTCAAAACCACTGGGCGGGTTTCCTTCCAATCGCTAAACGAAAAACCCGGTGGAGTAGGCAGGAGTAGAGTTGAGCATCACCAAAAATGCAAACCAACTCAAAACCCCTTAAAAACAAGCCTTAAATGCCCGATAGTGTAATGGTAGCACGAGTGACTCTGGATCACTTAGTCTAGGTTCAAATCCTAGTCGGGCAACTTGACGGAAACGCTGCGAACCAAGGAGGTTGCGGCGATTGCTTGCTGTTGGGATCCATCGCTCAAGACGGGGGCGGGTTCCTGGTCCCGATGATCCGAAACGATCTCCCGGCCCTGTTTCGTGATTCGGATTTGCTTTAGGAAGACTCGCAGAGTTGCGCCCGCTGATCCGGTACGGTCAGCGCCAAGGAATGGTTGTTTTTGCGGTATCGGTTTCAAACAACATCCTCGATGTCGGCCCGAGGAGGTTCGCCGAACCCGAGCCAGAATTCGGTTCCGCCGCCTTCGCGAGGTTGGCACCACGCCCGGCCGCCGTGGCGTTCGGCGATGCGGCGGACGATCGCCAGACCCGCCCCGGTGCCTTCGATCTCGCGGCCGACGGCCCGCTGAAACAGGTCGAAGATTCGCTCGGCATGCTCCGGGGCGATCCCCGGTCCCCGGTCGCCGACGATGATCCCCCGCTCTGCCCCGGTGGAGCCGTTCGAGGAAAACCCGCGAATGCTCACATCGGGAGCCGTCCCGGGGCGGGTGAATTTGAGGGCGTTCGAAACCAGGTTGAAAACCGCCTGCACGATCCAGGTGCGATCCGCGGTGACGACCGGCAGGTCTTCCTCCACAGTAATGCGGGCGCGGGTTTCCTGGATTCGCATGTCCAACTGATGCAACACGTCCGCGACCACATCCTTCAAGGCAACCTGGTCGCGGGCATCGATCAGACGCTGAGCACGGGAGAGCATCAGCACATCCTCCAACTGATGGTCGAGCCGTTCCGCGCCGCGAACGATGCGGCCAAGAAAATCCTGCCCTTTCTCGTCCAGTTTGTCGGCGTAGCGGTCTTGGATCAGATTGGCGAAGTTTCTCACCGCGCGGAGGGGCTCGCGGAGGTCGTGCGAAATCACGTAGAGCAGCGTCTTCAGATCGCGGTTTCGCATTTCCGATTCTTCTTCGGCCCGCCGGCGGATCTGGACTTCTTGTTCGAGCTCGGCATTGGTTTCTTCGATGAGTTTCCGCTGCCGGGCCAGTTCCTGCTCGGCCCGTTGGCGTTCGGTGATGTCGCGGAGAAACACCGTAAAGCCGGTGGAGTTGTCCAACGGAATCGGCTGCATCGCCAGTTCGGCCGTGAACTGGGTGCCGTCTTTTCGCTGCATGGGCACCGCCAGTCGCCCCAGCATCAGCGACCCCGCCACGCCGCTGCCCAGGTACTTCGCGAGGTTGGCCCGGTGCCGTTCGCGGGCGGGTTCGGGAATAAGCAACTCGGCCATCGTCTGGCCCACGGCTTCGGTGCGGTTGTAGCCGAAGGCTTTCGCGGCAGCGGGATTGAACTCCAAGATCCGATCGTTCTCGTCGATGGTGACGATGCAATCGAGCGCCGCCTCGAACATGGCTGTTTTGATAGATTCGTTTCGAGCCAAGGCTTCGATGGCCCGCCGGCGTTCGGTGACGTCCCAGAAAATCACCTGGGTGCCGGCGATGGTGTTCTGCGAATCGAAGACAGGGGTCTTGAGGATTTCCACGTATCGGAGTTCTCCGCCGGGATCGCGAAACTCCTCCACATCCTCGAGCGATTCGCCGGTCTCGATGACTTGCCGATCGTCGCGTTGGTATTTGTTGGCCAGTTCCGGCTCGAACAAGTCCTGGTCCGTTTTGCCCAAGACGTCTTCTTTGCTCCTTTCGAGCATGTTGCAGGCAGCGGAGTTTACGAACACAAACCGGCCTTCGAGGTCTTTGCGGATGATGCTCAACGGCAAGGTCTCGACCAGCGAATGGTACATGGCGTTTAAATCGCGCTGGACGAGTTCCGCTTCCCGCTCTCGACCGGCGTGGCTCCGTTCCTGTTTCTGTTGGAGCAAGATTCGCTCGGCTTCTCGAACGCTCCGAAACAGCGGATCGAGCAGCCATAACGCGACGACCATTAACACGGAGACATTCAAAGCGACCAGCTCCGAAAGCAGACTGGACGGGGACGAATCGGGGAACATGAGAAACTGATAAAAACTCGCGGCCCGGCGGAGCGTCATCAGGAACAAAGCCACGGAAATCAGCCACCACGACCGGTGATGGCGATACGCCCAGTTCAGCCGCACCGCCAGAAACACGGCGACGATTTGCAGGAAAAGCGATGTGGCAAAGATCCAAACCATAATTGCCGGGCGAGTTGTCCGATTCGCAATCCAAAGAATAACGAAGAGCCGCGCACGCATCCGGTTGGAAGTTGGGTGGCACGCCCTGAGGAACGAAGGGCGTGGTCGTCGCGCGTTGCCACGCCCTTCGCTTCGCTCAGGGACGTGCCACCCAATTCGTTTTCTTATTGGTCGACCGCTGTCTGCATGCGGGCTCCGTTTATCGTATCCGGGCGGATGCGAAATCCATAGAACGATTCAGGAATTCACATCTGCATCAAGGCGCGGATATAGCCGTAGGCAAACAACCGGCCGAGCATGGTGTAGCCGGGCTCGCCGTCGTCTTCGCCCGCGAGTTGCGGAACATGGTCGGGGCGGATCGGGCCGTCGAAGCCGACATCGCGGTAAGCCTTCATGGCGGCGACCATGTCCGTGGGGCCGTTGTCGTGGAACGTCTCCACAAAGGAATCCCGCCTGCCGCGGACATCGCGAAAATGCACATAGCGAATGTGCGGCCCCAGGCGGCGGATGGCTTGGGGAATGTCCGCCCCCATCGCCGCGAACGTGCCCTGGCAAAAACAGATGCCGTTATTCGGGCTGGGAACAAGCTTCACGAGCCGCTCGAAATTCTCGACGGAATTCATAATCCGGGCATTGCCCAACAGTTCGGGCAGCGGCGGATCGTCGGGGTGCATCGCCAACGCCACGCCGGCTTTCTCCGCGACCGGAACGAGTTCCGCGAGCAACCATTCGAGATTCCGCCATAGCTCGGCTTCGGTGATGCCCGCGTGCGAGGGTTTCGGCATCGGACCGGAGGCATCGTGCGTCAGCAGCAGGGCCTGTTCCACTTCGCTCAGACGAAACCCGGTCACCTTGGCCCCGCCGCGCTCAGGCAGCGCGACCTGCGTCCGCACCCAATCGGTGCCCGCCATGAAGTTATAACACAGGATCGGAACCTCGGCTTCGCCCATGTGCCGAACCAAGGTTTTCAGGGCTTCGAGTTCGCAGCCGTCGTCGCGGCCGATCTTGATGTTTTCGAGCGGCAGATAGCCTTCGATCACCGGCAGCTTGAGCCCGAAATCTTCAATCCGCCGTTTGACCTGGAGCAGATCGTCGAGCGCGGGGCCGGGATAGCGGGTGACGACATCCTCCACGCCGCACTGGGCGGCGAGTTGCAGGTTTTCATCGGACATCGGCGTCAACACGGTGGCAAGTCGCATGGCGGAAGGTTCCGGCGGGTTGGAGAATTCTGTGTTGCTTGATAATGGATCTCACAAACACTTTAACCCTCTTCGCGCCAGGGAACAATCTCGTTCGTCCTCCGCGGATTGGGTGGCACGCCCTGAGGAACGAAGGGCGTGATCTCGGTGATCGCCACGCCCTTCGCTGCGCTCAGGGACGTGCCACCCTCGGTATCGCACCTGGTTCGCTTTCGGGCGGATTGCTTTTCGCGGGCGGCGTGTCCGGGTATGCTGGCTGGGAGTTGATGTTCCCCATTGAATCCCACCGCTATGAGGTTTCGCGTGAAGACTTTCCTTTGGCTCCGAGTCGTGCTGGTCGCTGTTTTGGCCGTGTTCTCGCAGGCGTCTGTCTTTGCGGACGCCGGCTTTGAGATGCCGGTGTTCGACGGCAAAACCCTCGCCGGCTGGACGGCGGAGAACGAAGCCCAGGTCGAGGTGCAGGATGGGATGTTGCTTTTGAAAGCCGGCGACGGCTGGCTCCGCAGCGATCACACCTACAGCGACTTCAAACTGCACGTCGAGTGGAAAGCCTTGAAGGCCGACCAGTACGACGCCGGGATCTACCTGCGGGCCGGGCGGGACGGAAAACCCTTCCCGAAGCGGGCCTATCAGATCAACCTGAAACAAGGGCAAGAGGGCACGCTCATCGGCAACAAAGCCGGCAAGGTCAGCGGGATGATCAAGCCCGGCGACTGGAACACATTCGACATCACCGCCCAGGGCGAGCAGGTCACATTGGAAATCAACGGCAAGCAGGCGTATCAAACCGAGGGCCTCGAAATCCCGCGCGGGTACGTGGGGATTCAAGTCGAAGTCCCGCTCGGCGGGCAGTTTCTGCTGCGGAACCTGAAGATCACCGAACTCGACCATTCCTCGCTGTTGGAAGATGACATGCTCACGCATTGGGAAGGAGCCGGGCAGCCGGCGGAAGCCTGCTGGCAGGTTGAAGACGGCGTGCTCAACGGGCTGCGCTCGAAGGGCCCGTGGCTCAGGAGCCGAAAGGAATACGGCGACTTTAATCTCCGCCTCCAATACCGCGTGGAAGCGGGGGCCAACAGCGGGGTGTACGTCCGCGTGCCCGAAAATGGAAATCATCACCGCGACAGTAAAACCCAGCCGCCCGCCGGCTTCGAAGTGCAGATCCTGGACGACTCCGCGAAGAAATACGCGAAGCTCAAACCGTACCAGTTCTCAGGCTCCGTGTATGACATCGCCGGGGCCGACCCCAAAGTCTCCAAAGCCCCGGGCGAGTGGAACACGCTGGAAATCAACTGCGCCGGCCGGAACGTCACCACGGTCCACAACGGGCAGGTGATCGTCCGCGTGACGCCGGACAAAAATCCGCTGATCGAACTCCGCAGCACCAAAGGCTACCTGGGCCTGCAAAACCACGGCGGCGGGGTGAGCTTCAAAAACCTCCGCATCGGCCCCGCCATCGAAGGCCCGATCCCATAACCAGAGGCCGCCTCATGCAGCCGGTTTGGAGTTTCCTCGCCGAGCACCGCTTCCTCCTCTGGATCGGCGTGGCCTACGGCGGTTTGGGCATCGTAATGCACACCGTGCTTTACCGGCGGAGTTTGTATTGTTATTTCATCCTGTTCCGGCGGATCCGTGACCGTTACGAATCCAAAACTCCACCGTACATCCTTCAAGGCTGGATTCGATTCATTCGAATAATCGCTCACATTTTTTGGCTGTGGTTGATGACTTTTCTCTTTAACGTCGCCGTTTTCACGGCTTCCGTAATCGGGCTGATCGTGCTTTGATGCGATCGACTCGCGTGCTATTGCACCGCGTCCCCTTAATCGCCTTTTTCTTTTGATCGCATCCGGCGATCCCAGCGAACTTTCAGATTGGCGGAAAGCCCGGCGGCCGCGAGCAGTTGCAAAAACACAAAAAACTCTCCCAGGTCTTGCCAGGAAACGCTCGCCGGCCGCCTTTGTGATTGATACCAGCCCGAGCCAAACACATAGATCCCCACTCCGGCAATCACCGCACACGTGATGAGCGTGACGCGGCTCTCGTGCGGCTCCGTTCGCCAGCACCAAGCTGTCAATCCGCAAACGGCATAAACGCCCATCACCATCCCGGCAAACACCGGCCTGAAGCCCCGCATGCGGACGGTCGGCCGCGGAGGTTGTTCTCTAAACTCCATTCGCTTCGTGGAGTCGAAAGCAATCTGAAGCCCTGCCGCCAGCAGGCAGATCGCAAGCGTGATGCGAGGTATCAACGGATTGCTCATGGGCCGAAATTCAGAGATGGGACTCTACTGCTTCATCGCGTCGCCGAGGATCTTCGACGTGGACTCCCGCATGATGCGGGGATCGACGAGTTCGCCTCGTTGCAGCGTGGCCCGGACTTCCTTGCCCGAGATGAACACCGGCTTTTCGTCCTTGTGGTTCTCCATCAGGTCGACCCGGCCGAGGGATTCGTAATACGCGGCGAAGCCGACTTTCACCGGTTGGATTTGGAGGTCGCCGCCCAGGTTCTCGAAAATCTCCTGGGCGTCGAAGTCGCCCCAGATCGGGCTGCCGTCGTGGTAGGGGGCATCCGCGTGCTTGCGGCCGATGACAATGTGCGTGTAGCCCATGTTCTGGCGGTAGATGCCGTGCATCACCGCTTCCTTCGGGCCGCCGTAGAACATCTTGATGTCGAGGCCCAACAGGATCACCCGGTCGGGCACGCTCTCGCCGCGGGGCCCCCACAATTCGGGATCGCTGTCGCCTTCGCCCAACGCCCGGTCGCTGATGAGCTTGTCGTAAGTCTGCATGCGGATCTCGGCGTTAACATCGTCGCCCTTCGTTTCGCCGATGAGCGGATTGAGCACCGCCCCCGCGTTCTTCCCCTGCCGAAGCAGCGTTTCCAACCCGTAAACCAGGGCATATTCGTGGGCCCGGTGCAGCGGGTTTCGCGTCTGGAACGCGACCACAGCGTCCCAGCCTTTTTCAGAAATCAGCTTTCGCACTTCCCGCGGCGTGAGCACGCAGCCCCCGAAGGCCGGATTCTTCGGCTGAGGCAGGGCGCGGATTTCGCCGCCGACGAGGTGCGTCTTGTCGGCGTCGCCTTGGAGCACCATGTCCGCCCCGGGATGATCCGTGCGGTCGGTTTGATAGACGCTCTTAATGTATTTGGGCTTGTCCCACTCGAAAACGTCGGCCACATCGAGCGTCGCCACGATTTCCCCCGCCGGGTTCGTGAGCGCGACCGTCTGCCCCGCCGACAGCGAACCCGCCAATTGGGAGGTGACCGGAAACGCGAGCGGAATCGTCCAGGCGTATTTTTTTCCGCCGGACTCGATCACCGCTTCTTCCAGCACCCGGTTATAAACTTCCGAAGTCATCGGCCCGGTGAGCGGGCTGAGCGTGCCGTCACCCAGACGATACACCGTGGAAAGATCCGCCGCCGACACCGGAACCTGCGGCAGCAGGGCCGCCTGCTTGAGGAAATCGTCGATTTCGTTTTGCGGAACGGTGCGGCAAACGGGTTCGGTCAGTCCGCCATGCGGAGGAACAAGATCGGCCATGACAATCTCACTTTTGGGACAGCTTTTTCCAAACAGGCGTCATCACGGCATTGGAGCGAGGGGAGAGGATGGAGGATAGAGATTTGCGATGCGGAATTCTCGAACCTCGCTCCTCCACCCTCTATCCTCATTTTGAGGAGGGGAAGGCATGGATTGGAGAACCGGTTCCCAAACAAGCCGCGATGACACACCAAACAGGTGGTGACGATAGGGAAACCGCGGAATCTCGTCAAGCAGAACCGGGCGGATCGCGCTTTTCTTCGGGAATCAGCCGGTCCAACAGGCCGTTGACGAACTGGGCGGACTGGGCCGAGCCGAATTTCCGGGCCAATTCGACGGCCTCGTCGATCACCACCTGGTGCGGCGTGTCGGTGAAATACAGCTCGAACACGCCGAGCCGGAGCGTGTTGCGGTCGGTGGCGGCCATGCGGGACAGGTCCCAGTTCTCGGCGGCAGATTCGATGCGGGCATCGATCTGGGGGCGGGATTCCATCGTCCCCGCGTAAAGTTCCCAGGCGAATTTCCGCAAAGACTCGTCCTTCAGGCGTTCGGCGATCTGCAGACGCACCGTCTTCGCCCCCACGTCCGGGTTCATGTCGTGTTGAAAGAGCATTTGCAGCGCGATCTCTCGCGCCTTCGTGCGGCGTGCCATGCAGGGGTTCTCAAATGAGAAAAGAAGCGAAGGAGGCCCCTCCCGTTGTGTTCGGCCTCTCCTATAGTTCTACGTCATCCGACGGGGAATTTGCAAAGTTGTTCGCAAAATTCCCAAAGAAAGTGAGCGGCCGGGTACCCTCTGGTTGGCGAGCCGCCGGCCTTTCTGCGGAACCGCGGGCTTTTTTGTGAGCGGCCCGGCGCTAGCCGCCGGCCTTTGTGCGGAACCGGCGGCTAGCGCCGTTCCGCTCACTTACCGGTCTGCGGCCGGAAGTTTTTTGAGCACGTTCGCCATTTCAATCGCGGCGAGCGCGGCTTCGCTGCCTTTGTTGCCGACTTTCCCCCCGGCCCGGTCGAGGGCCTGCTCCATCGTCTGGCAGGTGAGGACGCCGAACAAAACGGGAATCCCGCTGGTTTGCCCCGCCTGCATAATCCCGGCGGCGACCTGGTGGTTGATGTATTCGTGATGCGTCGTCGAACCCTGAATCACCGCCCCCAGGCAAATCACCGCGAGATATTTCCCGGACCGCGCGAGCCGATCCGCGACGAGCGGGATCTCAAAAGACCCCGGCACCCAGACCACGGTGATCTGATCCTCAGAAACCCCGTGCCGGGGAAGCGTATTGACGGCCCCCTCCACCAAACGTTTGGTGACGAGATCGTTAAACCGCGAAACCACCACGGCAAACGCCCCCGCAGGAGCCAAGAGTTCCCCTTCGATTGTTTGCATTGTTTTTTGAAAGCCAGTATTCAGGGTTTGGAGGTCAGAGGGAAAAGTAGAGCGGGCATTGCCGACGATGCACATCCTACTCCATTTGTCATCCGGCATCTTTGAATTGCATGTGCGGCTTGAATTCCGTTTGCAGGGCCGCGAATTCATTTGCCGAGTAAGCCAGTCGCTTCAAGTTTGATTTTTTGGAAACATATTCGGCAACAACTTTATGATTATCGCTTGGGAACCATAGCTCGGCATCGTCCCAGTCGGTTCGGGCATAATGCTTGAGCGTATCCTCACGATCAAACGCGAATTGCGCCATCGAGAAATAGCCGCAATGCAAGCCCAATCGCACAAAATCTTCGAAGCCACGACCAAGCACGACGTTTGCATCGTCGAGCTCGGCTTGATCCGGCACGGTAATGATCACGGGCGTGCGGTCGGTGATGGCGTCACCCGTGATGAGAAAACTAAAAGTGCGCCCCATCGCCACCGGTTTCCGCCAAATGACAGCGAATTCGTCGGTGTGCACCAGTAGCCACCGTTTTCCAGGCGAGGTTCGAGCAGTAATCCCATTTGCCCCATGCCGCTGTCCCCAGGGCCGGGAAACTTCGCCATGATTTCCGCGTTCAAGTCGTAAATCTGTTCCAAGAGCGGAAGGTTGACGGACACAGGTCGCCCAGCTATTTGGAGACCATCGAACGCGGTACGGAGAACATGAGCGTCTATTGGCATATCATCGCCTTCGGTCTTCAGTGTTGAGTCGTCGTCTTCGGTATTCGCTTTTGAGCATCCATGTAGGAGGATGGGAAGCGCACCGATGGCAGCTCCGAGAAATCGACGGCGTGTGATCATTGGAGTGTCTTTCGGGATAGGTTTCCCCTCGTCATCCTACCTGACTCCCGCGGCACGCAGCAATTCGTCCATCCATTGCCGGTCGGCCGGTTCGAACGCCGGGTTGGGGTCGCGGGTCTAGTCGATCTTCCAGTTTTTGTAGGGTGGGCATCGCCCAACACAATTGGGATCCCGTTAGCATTCATTGATGGGCTACTCGACTTGGGAATTAAGACCATTTTCCTTCGACCCATTGTGAGCAAGTATCGTGCTCAAACATGAGGCGACCGCAATAAACGGATTCGTGATTCCGACACCACCCCCAATCGCTGTCGAGTCTCTTATATTTTCGACAACCACCGCATTGCTCGATATGGAAATGATCGCGTTCATCGTTCAGATTGACCGCTCGATTGCACCGATCGCACCAAATCACTGTCAAATGTCCC
Organism: uncultured Planctomycetaceae bacterium; assembly: GCA_963815195.1. Classification (GTDB taxonomy): domain Bacteria; phylum Planctomycetota; class Planctomycetia; order Planctomycetales; family Planctomycetaceae; genus CAWAVN01. The sequence goes on along the minus strand of CAWFGE010000013.1, from coordinate 751,344 downwards.
CGATCAACTTCGATTTGCATCGTTGCAACTCACAACCTTGAATCTTGAGAACGAAAACATGCATTTACCACGCGATTTACCGATTTCGCTAATCGACGCATCGGCAGTGAAACTCCTCATCCTCGCTAAAACTATGCGGTCCCCAACCTTCTTTGACGAAAGCCGGGCAGGTGAAATGTTCAAAGACCGTTTCCAAATGATGCCGGGATTTAGGACGGCAACACAAGCCCCAATCGGCGTTAAATTCCGCAAAAAACGAACAGCCTCCGCATTGGTCGCCATTCTCGTATTGCGAAAATAACTCCGGCTCTAACGGCCAATGTTTTTCGTATTTCTCAGCAGATTCCGCGTTCGACCAGGTATCAGTAATGATTTGGTTCGCGTTCATCGCCCGTCACCTTCGCCCTCCTGCCTAAGGCCCGCGGCACGCAGGAGTTCATCGGCCCAGCGGGCGTCGGGGAGGGAAAGCAGCGGGACGGGATCGTTAGTGTAATCAATGGCCGCGTACCGGCCCCGGCGATAACACTGGTCGATCAAGTCCTGCAAATCGAGCGGCACGTCGCGATCCTTCGGACGGAGCGGAATGCGGATGATCGGCAATCGCTCGCGGAGCGGTGCCCGGTAAACTTCCGCCTCATCCGGCCGTGATGACCGGCGGACACAGATTTGGTAGGTCGAACGGAACTGCTGATTGATGCCCCACTCCGGAACGGCCAAAGTGAAGATGCCCGAGCGAATCAAATCGACTTCGACGAGGTTGACCCGGCCGTCGAGGTAATCCTGTTGTTTGCGGAGGTATCGTTGACGGTCGGGGCCGGGGATTTTATTGGTGGGGCTCAAGAATTCGATCGCGGTGACCACGCGGTTTCCCGACCCGGCATCCACGATCGTGATGTGACGCTCGGTATGAGGCAGACTGACAGGGACCACCAGCGGCTCCGCAACCGCCGTAAGCGATTCTTCCAATTCGGGAGCCGAAGGGATGGAAGTCGGCGTCTCCACAACTTGCACATCGGGAGCGGCCCCGCGCAAGTCGTCGCCGAGGTCAATCGAAACGCCTTCTTCGACCCGCGCGAGCAAATCGCCGGGCAACCGGTCCTGAATGGCGTCGCGCGCATAAATCATTAGCGCGGTATGCACATCGCGCCAGTGCATTTCCAAATAAGGGTCCATGCCGGGGAAGGGACTACGCACTTCACTCACCTCGATAGGAAATCAACCACTTGAGCCAATCCGGAGTTGCACTTCGGCCCACGCCTGTTGATCGGGAGACAGCGCGGGGGCAGGCTCGCCGGAGTAGATGTAAGCGGCATATCCCCCGGCTTCGAACGCCTGGTCGAGCGCCAGCCTCAGATTCAATATCGCATCCTTGTCCGGCTCCTTTAGCGGGACGGGTATGTTCGGCAGCGGGTCGGCCAGTCGGATTGGCCAAAGGTCGGCTGTCGGACGCAGGGCCGCGCGGCTCACCAAGGCGTAGTAATCGCAGTCCGGCAGGTCGTCCACCGGCATCCTCGGGCCGGCACGTAGCAGGTCGATCTCGACGTAATTGACGTCGCTCGCCAGCAGCTCGTCCCGCTTGCCGAGGAATTGCCTGCGATCCTGGCCGGGGTGTTTGTTCGCCGGGCTGAGCAGTTCGATAACCGAGACAATCCGCCCGGTTTCGCGGTCGCGGATTTCAATGCGGTTCTCGCGCTCCAGGTCCACGGCAGGTCGTAATTCAACTTGCACCGGCGCAGTGGTGGCCGCCTGTTGGGTGGAGAGTGAGCCGGCGTCTGTTGGCCCCGGCCGCTCCGCCACGGTGATGTCTCCCCGACCGATCAGCCGTCGCTCGTCCGCAGCGAGTTCGTGGACGTAGATGTGCTCATCCAACTTGGCGACGTACGCGGGGCTGATCTGCGGCACAAGCAGGCGGCGGCACTCGTAAATGAACGACTCATGGAAGTCGTGCCAGACCGACGGTTGCTCCAAATAGGGGTCCATGCCGGGGAAGGGACTGCGGTTGGGATCGCGGTTCCCTTCATTGCCAGTGGACTGTGACTCTGTCATGTCTCATCACCCACTTCGTGAGTGGCCGGGTACCCTCTGGGTGGCTAGCCGCCGGTCCTCGAAACCGGGATTGTCACAACCCGCAGGCTAGCGCCCAGCGGCTCACGATTTGTCACCCCAGATTCATGCTCATCAGGAATTCGTCGTTGGTTTTGGTTCGCCGCATGCGGTTGACGAGGAGTTCCATGGCGTCCACCGGGTTCATGTCGTTCAAGACCCGGCGGAGAATCCACACGTGGCGGAGTTCTTCTTCGGTCATCAACAATTCTTCGCGGCGGGTGCCGGACCGATTCACATCGATCGCCGGCCAGACGCGTTTCTCCACCATGCGGCGGTCGAGATGCAGCTCGGTGTTGCCGGTGCCTTTGAACTCCTCGAAGATCACCTCGTCCATTTTGCTGCCGGTGTCCACGAGGGCGGTGGCGATGATTGTCAGGCTGCCGCCTTCTTCGACGTTGCGGGCGGCCCCGAAAAACCGTTTGGGATGCTGGAGGGCGTTGGCATCGACGCCGCCGGTGAGGATTTTGCCCGAATGCGGGACTTCGGTGTTCCAAGCCCGCGCGAGGCGGGTGATGGAATCCAGAAAGATCACCACATCCTGGCCGTATTCCACCATCCGTTTGGCTTTTTCGATGACCATTTCCGAGACCTGAATATGCCGGCTCGGGGGTTCGTCGAAGGTGCTGGAGATGACCTCGCTGTTGCGGGCTTTGACTTGCCTTTCCATCTCGGTGACTTCTTCCGGCCGCTCGTCGATCAAGAGCACGATGACGTAAGCGTCGGGATGGTTCCGCAGCGTCGCCTGGGCGAGTTGCTGGAGCAGAATCGTTTTTCCCGCGCGGGGCGGGGAAACGATGAGGCCGCGCTGTCCCATGCCGATGGGGGCGACGATGTCCACAATCCGCGTGCTGAGACCTTTGGGGTCGGCGGAGAGCTTCAATCGTTTTTCCGGATGCAGCGGGGTCAGATCGTCAAAGAACACTTTTTCGGTGAGGATGTTGGGGTCCTCGCCGTTGATGGCTTCGACACGCAACAGGGCGAAGTAGCGTTCGTTTTCCTTGGGCGGGCGGATTTGCCCCGCGACAGTCGCTCCGGTCCTGAGTCCGAAGCGGCGGATTTGGCTGGGGGAGACGTAGATGTCGTCCGGGCAGGGCAGGTAGTGATAGTCCGGGCTGCGCAGAAAGCCGAAGCCGTCGGGCAAGATTTCCAGCGTGCCCTCGCCGAACATCAGCCCGTTCATCTTGGTGCGTTCTTTGAGGATCTTGAAAATCAGATCCTGCTTTTTGAGGCCGGTGTATTCGGAAAGGTTTTCCTGCCGGGCGAGGCTCAAGAGTTCCTTCATCGTGCATCGCTGGAGTTCCGCGATGTGGATGTTGCCCTTTTTGATTTCCTCGTAGCGGTCGTCCGCGGGGAAGCTTGCGGCGTCGCCGTCGTCCTCGTCGGAGGACTTTCCGGTTTTCCGCGCGTACGGACGAGGCTGCCGTCGGATTCTTCAACACTGGTGGCGGCGTCGTCGCCGTCGGATTCTGCGAGTGGGCGGGTGGATTGCATTTTGGAAGTTTTGGGCATGATGGAAGGGTCCTGACATTCGCTAGGCCGGGAGGGACGGAGAATCCATCCCCCGGCGTTAGGAAACAGTGGATCGAGCAATTCACCCAATCCAGCGAACAGGGGTTGGCGTGATGGTTTGGGGTTGGAATGTTGGAAATACAGACAATTTTAAGGAGAGGAAAATTCCCAGAGCGTGATTGGTTCGGTCGTTGAATTTTGATCTTTTCTTAGCGAACAAAAGACTGAGGGACAAGTTGCCTGCCCCATCTCCTCTACGTCTTGGCGGGAGGTTTTTTTCTTGTGAAAAACCGGTTTGGGATTTTGAATTGTACTTCAGGGACGCTCCGACTGCAAAAACCGGATCGCGAAAAACTTTTCCAGTTCGGCAACAGCGACATCCAGTTCTTGCGAATTATTGACCGCCGCATCCGCGGCGTTTCGTTTCCTGTCCAGGGAAAGTTGGCTGGCTTCGCGATTCTTCCAATCCCTGGCGCTCCATCCCTTTCTTCTGATGCGCTCTTCGCGGACTTTGTCTGAGGTGTCCACGAACACGATCGCGTCGCACACCTCCGCCCAACCGGTCTCCAACAGAATCGCGGCATCCAACAAGACACCCCTTATGGAACCCGGTTCGCGGCGGGCCTGGTCTTTGATTTTTTCAATTTCCTGGCGAATCCGTGCGCCGATCGCCGGGTGGACGATCTTGTTCAAATCGTCCCGGGCCTGTCGGGGCTCGGCGTCCGCTCCGAAAACCCGCTCCCCCAGGCGGGAGCGATCAACTTCTCCTCGGCTGTCAAAAATCTCCTCCCCAAATCGCGTTTTCAATTTCTGTTTGACGGCCTCTTGTTTCAAAACCTCGTGTCCAATGGCGTCGGCGTCGATCACCACTCCGCCGTGGCGGGCCGCCCATTCGCGAGCCACCGAGGACTTCCCGGAACCGACTCCTCCAATAATTCCAACAACAGGGAAACCTGTGAACCGATGATTGTCCACGGCACGGGACCAAATGAGATGGGATTAGCTCATCGAAACATTCAACGAAGAATATCTGGCGGGATGTCGAATCTATGTGATTGATTTGTGTTTGACTGGGGAAACGCTCGAACTCGCAATCCGTTGTTGCAATTGAAAAACCGAAATCCGTCCGTTTTTGATGCAGGGGTGGGGTGAGAGATTGCAGATCAATTTATCCTGCCCGATTGCTGCGCGGGTGTCAACAATAAACCCGGCGTCTTCTTCAGTTTTTTGCCAACTGGCCCTTCAGCCCCCGCAGGTGTTCGCATCGACGTTCGGAAATACGTTTTCGGGTTCGCCGGATTGCCGATTGAGTTACCGGGCTGCTATAAATGCAGAAGGCCCTCGGAACCCATTCCAACACCAGCCCGAATCGCAAGGGAGGGATTGAAATCTGCTCCAATGCCCCTCGCTCGCGTTTCGGGCTCATTGTGGGTGAAAAGACGCGAATATCCACGGCAGCCGGAAGCCTCAGCTACCAAGAAGCCCCATCATGCCCAGTGCGGAACAATATCTCAAACCCGAAGTCATTCACACCGTATCCCGGCTGGATTTGCGGGCCCGGTTTATCGTGGAGGGCTTTCTGTCGGGGCTGCATGCCAGTCCGTTTCAGGGTTTTAGCGTGGAGTTCAGCGAGCACCGCCGGTATTCCCAGGGCGATGACATCAAGGACATCGATTGGCTCGTCTATGCGAAGACGGACCGCTATTACATCAAAAAATACCAGGCGGAAACCAACATCACGGGGTATCTCCTGCTCGATCTCTCCGAGAGCATGGGCTACACCTACCGCCAGGAGCTGACGAAGTTCGACTACGCGGTCTGCCTCGCCGCGGCCTTGGGGTATTTGATGATCCATCAGCAGGATCCAATCGGTCTGTTGACCTTCGGCGAGACGATCCAAACCAGCCTGCCGCCGCGGAGCAAACGCACGCAGCTCGGCAATATTTTGGCCGTCTTGTCCCGGGCCCGGCCGACGGGAGGCACCGAAGTCGCCCAGAATCTCCGCCGCATCGCCGCGATGATCAAGCACCGCAGCCTCTTGATGCTGTTTTCGGATCTGCTCACCGACACCGACGCGGTCATCGAAAGCCTGCATTTGCTCAGGCACGCCGGGCACGATGTGATCGTGTTTCACATCTTGGACGAGGCGGAGGTGGATTTTCCGTTTCAGGGGATGGTCGATTTGAAGGATCCGGAGACGGGCGAGTCGCTGGTGCTCGATGCGGAGGGCATGCGGGTGGATTACCTGGAAGCCGTGAACGAGCTTCGCGACCGTTACAAGAAGGAGTGTTTTTCCGTCGGGGCGGATTACGTCGCCTTGGACACCAGTCTGCCTTTCGACAAAGCCCTCGTGGAATACCTCGCCCAACGGCAGGCCAGGTTTTGACGAGGCGCAACGACGAAGAACGAGAGCCGCGCACGAAGTAAGCGGTTTCAGAAACGAAGAACGAGAGCCGCGCACGAAGTAAGCGGTTTCAGAAACGAAGAACGAGAGCCGCGCACGAAGTAAGCGGTTTCAGAAAACTTTCGTTCCAGAAATCCGCTTACTTCGTGCGCGGCTCTTTGGAATGGGCGCGGCTCTTCGGAATGGGCGCGGCTCTTTCGGAACGGGCGCGGCTCTTCGGAATGGGCGCGGCTCTTTGGAATGTTCTTCTAATCCCCGCGAGGGGCGCTTGAAATGGGTAGGGAAGGTGTTTAGATTGAAATAAGGGCAGTCTCCGCGAGGAAACTCCGTATGGGGTGCCTGACCAATTCACGCAGCGGGAGGATCGTGGTTTTCTGATAGATTTCCCCGCCTACCCAACTTCTTTCCAACACATGACCCATTTCCGACGTAAATCCGGGCGCCCCTATTGCGATTGCGTTTTTTCCTTGGTTCCTTTCCCGCCGCGATCGCATCGTCCAGAAATCCCGGCGACCTGATTATCATTATCTTTCGTTCCTAATTTTCGCGTTCTCATTTCCTCCAAAGGTCATCCATGCAAGCGGAACCTGTCATTCAGATCCGGAATCTGACGAAAGATTACCGGGATTTCTGGGGCCGGCGAAAGGTCCGGGCCGTCAACTCGCTGACTTTGTCCGTCAACAAAGGCGAGGTCTTCGGACTGCTCGGCCCGAACGGTTCCGGCAAAACCACCACGATGAAACTGCTGCTCGGCCTGTTGTTCCCCACCGAGGGGGAAATCAGCGTCCTCGGCCAGCCGGCCACGAACGTCGCCAAGAACGAGCACATCGGCTACCTCCCGGAAGAATCCTACCTGTACCGCTTTTTGAACGCCGAGGAAACGCTGGATTTCTATGGGCGTTTGTTCAATATGCCCAAGTCGCTCCGCCGCGAACGCTCGCGGGAGTTGATCAAACTGGTCGGCCTGGAAGGGGCTCGCCGGCGGCAGCTCAAGGAATACTCCAAGGGGATGACCCGCCGGATCGGGTTGGCCCAGGCTTTGGTGAACGATCCCGATCTGGTGCTGCTCGACGAACCGACGAGCGGCCTCGATCCCATCGGCCGGAAAGAGATGAAGGACCTGATCCTCAAGCTGCGGGAAGAAGGCAAGACCGTGGTGATTTGCAGCCACCTTCTGCCGGACGTGCAGGATGTCTGCGACCGCATCGCGATTTTGTACGCGGGCGAGCTCAAGGTGCTGGGCAAGTTCGAGGATTCTGCTGAAATCCCAAGGCGAAACGCAGTTGGTGACCAGCCAGTTGAGCGACGAGGTCATTGAAGAAGTCAAGGGGGTCCTGGAAAAGCACGGGGCGAAACTGCTCAATGTGGATCATCCCACGACGAGCCTGGAAGATTTGTTCCTGAGCACCGTCCGCGAAAGCCAGGAACGGCCCGGCCGGCGGTTTGTCCCCAGCGAAGAAAAAGCCGCGACCAAGGGCAACGGGCACGCGGCGGGCTCCTGATTCCAATTGATTACAAAAATATCTCGCATTCATTCGCATTTCATCGTTTATCACAAGCAGGTGGTTTGATCCGTGCTTCGCTTTGACCCGACACCGTACGACATCCTTGGAGGACTGGCCCGGTGGGGCATCGTCCTGGGGTTGTTCCTGGCCGTTGCGATGGTTGTTTCGTTTTTCGTGGCGGTGGCCACCGTGGGCTTCCGCCGGGCGCCCCGAGAAATGTGGGGACACCTCAAGCGGGGCTTTGGGGAGTTGGTCTTGGTCTCGCCCCGCCGGGTGTGGGCGATCACGCAACTGGTGATCCGCGAGTCCATCCGCCGCAAGGCCCTATTGGTATTTGTGGTGTTCGCGCTGCTGTTCATGTTCGGCAGCTGGTTTATGACCTCCTCGGGAGAGCGGCCCGAACTGCAAGCCTCGGTGCACATCAACTTTGTGCTCAAGACCGTGGCGTTTCTGACGATCCCGGTCGTGTTGCTCTTGGCGTGTTGGGGTTTGCCCCAGGACATCAAGCAGCGGTCGCTGCACACCGTGGTCACGAAACCGGCCCGGCGGAGCGAAGTCGTGATGGGCCGGATTCTGGGCTTTTCCGCGATCGGCACATTGATTCTGGCCGTGATGGGGTTCATTGGATATTTCTGGATCATCCGCCAGGTCCCCCCCGAGGCGCAATCGCAGTTGGTCTCCCGCGTGCCGATTTACGGCTCTCTCGAATTCACCAACCGGGAAGGCAATCCCGGCAAAGGCGTGAACACGGGCGACATCTGGGAATTCCGCAGCTATATCGAAGGGGCGAGCAAAGCCAGCGCGATCTGGACCTTCGACGATGTCACGCCGGCCAAACTCGTGGCCGTGGAGGAGCGAAATCCCATCACCGGCAAGATGGAGACCCGCAAGGTCCTCCAGTTGGAGTCGCATTTCGAAGCCTTCCGCACGTGGAAAGGCACGATGGGCCAGGGCCTATTGGTGCAGTTCAAGTTTTTGAAGGACCTGCGGACGCAAATCGCCCACCTGTTTACCGGAAACAGCGAGTTCCAGCAGCTCAGCGATTTAATCGCCCAGGGCAACTTTGCCGACGCCGGCCGCGAACTGCGGGCCAAGGGCAACGGCCTGAAACTGAAAACCGGCGGCATCAAGGCCTCAGAGGAGATGTATGACGCGTTCCGGCTGCGGTTTCGCCGCTTGGCTCACATCATGGAGCCGTTTGCCGACGGGGACGATTTCGAGTCGGCGGGCGAATTTGTGTCGGCGGCGAATGCCGCGTCCCAAGCCGCCCGAGATCGCGACAAAGAAGCGCTCGCCGCCCAGTTCGACGCGTTGGGCCAGTTGTTCCAGGAGCACAGCGCCGCGTTGTCCAAGCACATCGTCAACCTGCAATCGGAGTCTTCGCCGTTCGAGGTCCGCGAGTACAAAGTGAACATCTACGATGTGCCCCGCACGCTCGAGAATCGGTCGGAAGGCAGCGAGGCGAGTCAAAAAGAGAATTTGGATCTGTTTGACGATCTGACCCACGGCGGCGAACTGCGGGTGGCGGTGTTTTGCCTCGACCCCGGTCAATACGTCGGCATGGCCCGGCCGGACCTATTCATCCGCACGCCGGACCGCAAGTTTTATTCGGGCTATTCCAAGGCCGTGGGCGGGATCTGGATGATGCTGGTTCTGGTCGTGGTGCTGGGGGTGACGGCGAGCACCTTCGTCAAAGGCCCCGTGGCGACGCTGCTCACCTTCACGCTGATTCTCGTAGGCTTGTCCTTTCATCCCTTCCTCCAGAAGCTGGTGACCGACCTGGGCGGAAAGGGCTACGGAGCCATCGAGTCGATGGTGCGGATCGTCGAGCACAAAAACCCGACCGTGCAGTTGGAAGATTCGCGGCCCGTTTATGTGATGAAGGCGACCGACAAAGTCATTCTCGCCGGGATGTGGACGGTGTATCAGACCGTCCCCAACTTCAACGTGTATTCGCTCGGCCCCTATGTGGCGAACGGGTTCGACGTGCCGTTTGACGCCGGGCTCCTGCCCGCGATTGCGATGACGCTGGCTTATCTTCTTCCTTGTATATTCATCGGCTATTTCAGTCTACGACTGCGCGAGCTGGAGGCGAAATAAACATGCAGGCCCAAACCACGCGAAACCTCTCCCGCCCGATGGACCGGCTGACTTCGGGGCAGCGGAAGCTGATTTACCTGGGCGGCATCGTGCTGCTCTTGTGGGCGTCCATCAAGCTGGGCGCGCCGGCGACCGACACGGAAACGGGAGGCATCCTGCCCACGATGCGCGTTGATTACGATCTGGGCGAAAGCACGCTGGGCAACGTCGATCCGTCAAGCGCCACGATGAACCTGGTTCTCCTGGGGCAGCGGGGCATCGCCGCCGACGTGCTCTGGATGAGCCACGAAGAACTCAAGCGGACCAAGAATTGGGGCCGGATGCGGGCGACGGCGGATTCGATCATCACCCTGCAGCCACACTTTCTGCACGTGTGGCGATACCACGGATGGGATTTGGCATTTAACGTCTCGGCCCAATGGGACGATGTGAAGGACCGGTATTTCTGGGTCAAGGAAGGCACGAAGTTCACGATGCGCGGCGCCGATCAGAACCAGAACTACGCCGAACTCCCCTGGGACGTGGGCCGGTGCACGGGGCACAAGATCGGCCGGTCGGACGAGTGGCGGTTCTTCCGCAAATACTTCCTCAGCGATCCCGATCCCAAATACGACGGCAAGCCCGATCCCGCCCTCAACCCCGAAGGGCAGGACAACTACGAAGTCGCCCGCACCTGGTACACCCGGGCCAACAAAGTCGAAGCCGAGGTCGAGAAAGAAAAAGGCAAAGGCCAGCACCAGATGATGCGGGAACTGTTCCGGCATTATCCCGAGCGGTGCCTGTTCGACATGGCCGACGCCCTCCACCGCGAAGGCACCTTCGGCGAACGCTCGCGCGAAGCCTGGGACCGGGCCTACGACGAATGGGCCAACAAATATGGCAAGGAACGCTTCATCAGCAAGTACGACGGGAAAGGCATCTATTGGCTGAACCCCGCGAAAGGCGACATCGACACGATGCTCAAGGAAGACAAAGAAGCGGGCTTCCACGCGACCAGGGAGGATAAAGCGAAGTTGATCGTCGAAAACCAAAACGTGACCAACTACCGCTACTGGCTCGCCCGCGGCCGGATCGAAAAAGACGCCGCGATGGTCAACGCCCACCGGCTTATGTATGAGGGGCGCCAGGAGTTCAAGCGGGGCGATCAGTTCTGGAGCCCGAACAGCGACCCGCCCGACTCGGTGAAAAAACTGCAAGAGGGTCTGGAGCTTTTCGAAAAGAAATTCCAGGAATTCCAAAAGGAAAAAACCGAGGCGGCGGACGATTTGACGCAGGACGACAACCTCATCGAGGAAGCCATGCTGGCGATTTATTATCTGCACCAGGCCTACATCCTCAACGACCTGCCGATCCCCGAGAAGTACCCCATGAAATCGCTCTGGGACAAGCACACGGACCGCATCCCGGAGATCGAACGGGAATTCAAACGCGACCTCCGCGGCCTCGCCGATTAGCTCGGCGGGCCAAGGTTCCCTATCGAACATTGGCAATTTTTTTGACCGTCCGGGAGGCCGCATGATGACAGGTCCGTTCCGTTCCCTTCGGCCATCGCGGTGCTTCCGCGCGATCGTGGTTTTGAGCCTGTGCACTTTCGCGGCCGGACACGCGGCCGCAGAGGAGCCGCCTTATCGCGTGAAAGAGGTCGCGGGCGTCCAAAAGAACCGCCTCCTGCCCCCGGGACCGGGCAACCCCCGCAACAGCGAAGGCGATTTCATTCCACTCAAAGACGGGCGGATCCTGTTCATCTACAGCCACTTCACCGGCGGCGGCAGCGATCACGCGGCGGCGCATCTCGCGGCCCGCTTTTCCGACGACGGCGGCAAAACCTGGTCCGAGAAAGACACCGTCGTCGTCGAGCGCGAAGGCGATTTCAATGTAATGTCCGTTTCGCTCCTCAGGCTGCAAAACGGCGACATCGCCTTGTTTTATCTCCGCAAGAACTCGCTCACCGACTGCCGGCCCTTGATGCGGATTTCCCGCGATGAAGGCCGAACCTGGAGCGAACCCGCCGTGTGCATCGAGGAGGTGGGCTACAACGTCCTCAACAACGACCGCGCGGTGCAGCTCCAAAACGGCCGGCTGCTGTTGCCCGTCGCGCTCCATAATACGCCGAAGCAAAACAAGTTCGACGGCCGGGGCGTGATTGGCTGTTCTCTGTCCGACGACAACGGCAAGACCTGGCGGCAAAGCCGCTCCCGGCAAAAGGGCGAGAACATCACGCTCCAGGAACCCGGCGTCGTCGAACTGAAAGACGGCCGGTTGATGATGTTCTGCCGGACTCCGCATGGCAGCCAATATGTTTCGTTCTCCAAGGACCAAGGCGATACCTGGTCGCCATTCGAGCCGTCGAATATCCGCTCGCCGCTGTCGCCCGCGACGATCGAGCGGATCCCGAAAACCGGCGATCTCTTACTGGTTTGGAACAACCACGACCATGTCCAGCCCCAATACAAAGGCAAGCGGACGCCCTTCCACGTCGCCGTCTCCCGCGATGAAGGCAAAACGTGGGAGAAGATCAAGACCCTCGAAGACGACCCCAACGGCTGGTACTGCTACACCGCGATGACCTTCGTGGGCGATCACGTGCTCTTGGGCCACTGCGCCGGCGACCGCCGCAAGGGCGGGCTCAACACCACCCAGATCACCCGCTTCCCGCTCGATTGGCTCTACGACCGGGGCCAATAGAGATTGTGAAACACATTGAGACAACGGTCCGCACCGCTTATTCGCCCTCCTCATAGGGCGTGATGCTCTGGGCCACCTGCAGGGCGGCAATCGCGGCCATCGAGAAATGCGGCCTCGGGGCTTGCAGGCTCACCACGAACCGGAGATCCTCCGCCGCGACAATTTGGTGCCGCTGCATCCACTCGTCGCCGTTGTGGGAATACTCGACGTCGATCCATTCGCCCTCGGCGGATTTTTCGATGTGCTCGATCGTCTGATTCGGACCGCACATGGCTTCGAGCGCTGGCATGTTTCGCGGCTGCTGAATCGAGATCATCTCGTGGTTCTTGCCAACGAGATCGAACGGGCTGGGATCGTGCGGGAAGTTGTTCGAGCCCAGCACATAGCCCCGCGGCCAGGCGCAGGTAAACACCGACGTTTTCAGCCGCCAGTCGTCAAGGTCCGGCCCGGGCTCGACGTCCAAAACGTCATAAAGCGACGCCGTGTGTTGATCGATCTGGCTCTTGTAGCCGCCCTCGTGGGGAATCAACCGCGCAAACAGCCGGCCCCGGGGCGAATGATAACTCACATCGACCGCATCATGGACGCTTTCGGTCCGCTCGATCCGAAACGGTGCCCGCGGAATCACCGTCAATCGAAACCCGCCCAGACGGGTGTAAACGTGTTGGGACATGGTTGGGAAGCCCTCTCGTCGAGATAGGGTCCGCCGTGCGGACCAAGGGGTTTGGGAGGACTCTGCAAAACGGGCTTTTGGGCCGTCATTTTGAGCGGGCTTTTTTCATCAACTCCACATATTGCCCGGCCAGGTCGCGGATGTGGGCGAGGTTTCCCGCGGCGACGGCGTCTTTTTCCACGAGCGAACTGCCCAGGCCCACCGCGCAGGCACCGGCTTGGACGAAGCTCTCCAGCGTGTCCAGGTTCACGCCCCCGGTGGGCATCAACCGCACCTGGGGCAAAGGGCCATGCAGCGCTTTGAGGTACGAAGGGCCGCCCACGTCGGCGGGGAAGACTTTGACGATGTCCGCCCCGGCTTCCCAGGCGGTGAGGACTTCGGTGGGCGTCAAGGCCCCGGGCATCGCCAGCTTGCCGTACCGCTGGCAGATCTTGATGACATCGACCTTCACCGTCGGGGACACGATGTATTCCGCTCCCGCCAAAATCGCCGCCCGCGCGGTTTCGGTGTCGAGCACCGAGCCGGCTCCCATCAAGATCTTGCCGCCCAGCCGCTTTTGCACCTGGGCGAGGATCTCCAGAATCCCCGGCACCGTAAAGGTGACTTCGATAATGTCGATCCCGCCTTCGTAAAGCGCCTCCGCCACATCCGCGAGCAATTCGCCGGACGGAGCGCGGATGATTCCCACAATCCCCCGGTCCAAAACGCGCTTGAGATTCTCTGCCTTGTCTGTCATGCTGCAAACTCTCGCTAAAAGCCGCACAGTTGGTGATGCAAATGGTGTTTCTCGCGCCAAAAATCGTTTTAACGCATGCCGCGAGCCAATGCCATCCTACCCGAACCACTCCGCTTGCGAAAACTTTTGAAATGAGCCTTCATCGACTGGCATTCTTCGTTTCTCTGTTATTGCCGGCCGCAATGTCTGCGGCCGAACCGATCCCGCAAGGACAACGCCGACCCAATATTCTGTTTCTGATGACGGACCAGCAACGCTGGGACTGTGTGGGGGCGAATGGAAACCCGCTGATCCGAACGCCCCATCTCGATCGGCTCGCGGCGGAGGGGGCGAACTTTACGCACATGTTCGTGCAAGCCCCCGTGTGCGTGCCCTCTCGGGTCAGTTTTTTCACCGGGCGCTATCCGCACTCGCACAAAAACCGCGTGAACTACACGCCCCTCTCCCGCAGCGAAATCCTGATCCAAGCCCGATTGAAGAAAGCGGGCTATAGTACGGCGTCCGTCGGCAAGCTCCACTATTGGCCGCCCACGCCCGAGGAAGCGAAGCGGACGGGTTTCGACTTCGTGGAATTGCACGATGGGGTGTCCAATCTGGATCGGTTTTCCGAGTACGCCCGCTGGCGAAAGGAGCACGATCCCCACGCCGACGAGTTCTACTATCGAGCATTGGAGAAGAACGTTCCGCCGGGCGAGAACCCGTTTCGCGCGCGGATCGCCGACGAGTTCTCGGAAACCACGTGGGTTGGGCTCCGGACGCGGCATTATCTCAAGCTGCTCGCCGAATCGGACAAGCCGTTCTTTCTTTACAGTTCCTTCTGGAAGCCGCATTCCCCGTTTGAGACGTGCCGTGCCGTTCGATCGGATGTATAACGAGGCTGCGATTCCGTTGCCCCAGCCGCAAACGCTCGCGGGCATCAAACAACTGCCTCTGCCACTTCAGAAACTGATCCTCCGCGGCAACCCGGCCTACGACATGGACCGCGACCGTTTGCTATGGATTTACCGCAGCTATTACGGAGCCATCAGCCACGTGGACCGCGAGATCGGTTTGATCCTCGATGCGCTCAAACAAACCGGCCGGGCGGAGAACACCATCGTGGTGTTCGGCTCCGATCACGGCGACCAGCTTTTGGAGCACGGGCTGATGGGGAAGAATTGTTTCTTCGAGGCTTCGGTCCGCGTGCCGTTGATGATTCGCTATCCCCGCCGCGTGAAGCCGAGGCAATACGACGATCTGGTCGAAGCCGTGGATGTGCTCCCGACGCTGTTCGAACTCGCGGGACTAGAAGAACCCTATGAAAATCAGGGCCGAAGTTTGGCACCGTTGATCGCTCCGAGCGATCGGAAATATATTCCCCGCGAGGCGGTGTTCAGCGAAAACGTCATCCCGGAGGTCATCACCGGCGGGTCGTTGGATTTTTATTTTGAAAAGGGGGCAGGCATCAAAGGCGTCCGGCATCCCGATGCGAAGATGGTCCGCACCCGCCGCTGGAAATACAACTATTACCCCGAAGGCTTCGCCGAGTTATACGACCTGGAAACCGATCCCCGCGAACAGCGAAACCTCCACGGCGATCCGAAATATCAAGACATCGAACAAGCCATGAAAGATCGGCTCTTGCAATGGCTGATCACCGCGGACGAAGCCGACCAGATCGCCCCCAAATGGCTGCGTCCGTAAATGGACCGGGCGAGCGGGAGGTGTCAGCCTCCTGGTTTCGTGGAGTCTTAGATTGATGAGAGAGACCAGGAGGCTGACGCCTCCCGCTCGCCTGTCATCTCGACTAACGCTCTTACTGCACCTGGAACCGCCGCGTGATGCGGCTGATGTTGCCTTGGTTGTCTTTGATCGTGACGGTCAAGGTGCCGGCTTCGAGATGCTTGGGCGGTTGTTGGAGCCGGTATTCCCAGACGCCTTGCGATTGGGGCTTGAGCCGGTCGGCGAGATTCGTGCCCGGCTCGGCGCCGTCGATCGGGAAGTCCGCGGTGACCGTGAGAGAACTGGGATCGAGTCCCGTGTAGTAATCATAACCGCCGATGAGGATCCGCGAGAGCTTTTCATTTCGGCCGGGCTGTGGTTCGGTGAGTGTCAGCACGGGGCGGTTGTCATCCAGCATCCAACCGTAACCTCGCTGTTCGGGATGGTCGGGATCGAAATCCAGATCGATCGGGCAGCCCAGATCGATCCAGCGGGCCAAGGTCCTCAGGTCTTCATCGCTGAGGGGCTTCACCTTCCCGGCTTTGACCGCGGCGGGCGGCGGCATTTTGCTGCCCAGGTAGTCCAGGTCGTATTTCGCGCGGGTCTTGTCGGTGTCCACTCGCTCGCCGTGATGGGTGAAGTAACCCGCACCCGGTTTGGGCTCCGAGGGATGATCGTCGTTGGAAAATCCATCCAGCCGCCGGCCGTGGACTTTCCACATCAACAGACTCCGGCGGGATTGCAGCATCCGCACGGTCCGCGAGGCATTGGGATAGCCCCAACTCGGATAGCCGATGGGCTTATAGCCGAACTTGGCTTCGTTATCCAAAGCCAACCGGTAATAGGTGCCGGGGAATTTGCCTTCGCTTTTGTATTGGACCAATTCCTCGTCGGCGTCGAGGTCGAACTCGCTGGCGGGTTGTTTGCCGTTGCTCGCGGTGTGGCAGGCGATGCAGCTTCGCTCCAAAATGGGCCGGATGTCGCGGTGATACTCCACCGAGACCACATTGTCCTTGATGGTCCTGAGGCCCGCCTCGTTTTTCGCGTCCCATTTCTGCTTGGACTCGTCCCGCGACTTTTCGGTGACCAGCGGCGTGCCGTTCGCGAGGTCCCAGATCTGGTAATCGTCCTTGGCGGCGAGGGTTTGATGGAAGTCGGTCGGCTGTTGGCTGTGGGCATGGCAGCCGCCGCAGTCGTAGCGAACTTCGCCCGGGCGGAGTTGATGCCAGGTCTGGGCCATGTTGAGCACCAGGCCGTCTTTATCGAGCGTCTGAAACGTGAACCCGGTGTCCGCGGGAATGCGGGCGAGAAAGCTGGTGTCCGGGTTGCCGTCGGGATCGGCCGGTTCGCCAGCGGGACCGAACTTCCGCACGGGGATCTCGCCCAGGATGCGGAGCCGTTCGTGGGCGTGGCTGTAAAACTTCCGCCCGGAGTGGGGACCGTTCCGGCGGTCGGTGGTGGGTTCCATTGCCAAAATCCGCACGGCATGGAT
Organism: uncultured Planctomycetaceae bacterium; assembly: GCA_963815195.1. Taxonomy (GTDB): domain Bacteria; phylum Planctomycetota; class Planctomycetia; order Planctomycetales; family Planctomycetaceae; genus CAWAVN01. Next base: position 734,433 of record CAWFGE010000013.1, on the reverse strand, counting down.
GTCTTTGTTTTCATAGAGGCCCGCATCGCCGCCCTGGTTGTGCCAATTGAGCGGCATGCCGTTGCCGTGGCTGGTGAAGGCGTCCAAACCTTTCCAGGGATCCTTCCCGCCGGGATAGGCCGCCGTCACTGTGCCGTTCAAGACATCGCCATTCGGATAACTCTCCCGCTTGTAAAGGCTGGACGTGCCGATCAGACCGAACGGCGTGCCTTCGGGCAAATGCTTCGAAAGCGATCCGTCGTTTTTGAGCGCGGCGAGTTTCTTAGGTTCCTTCATTCCGTAAATCCGCTCGTAAGGCACGACGGCCCGCGGCCAGGATTCGTTGTAATCGGGATCGTTCTTAATCAGCCGAAGCTGAGCCGGCTCGGTGACGACCTCGCCGTTCTTTAAGAGATAGATCCCGCCGTCGATCTGCGGGAGGAAGGTATATTGATGATTGGCCGGGCCGGGGGAATAGATTGTCAACATGTGGTTGTCCGGCGCCACCGGACGGATGCGTGAACTTGCCGACTTTGGGGGAGTCTTTGTCCTTGAGCACCGAAGGGCCCGCCGGTCCTTCGCGGTTGAGCGTAAACGGCGTGAGCGACACCGAACCCGTGGGCATAAACGGCATGCGATAGTATTGCCCCTTGGCGTTGTAATGCCGACCAAACCGCCAGGGCGGATTGCGGTCGCTGTTCATAAAGCCTGGGCCGAATGCGGCCATGCCCTCCGGCGGGTTTTGCGGGAGTTTGATATAAGCCCCGAATCCGCTGTTGTTCTGGTTGTAATATTCCTCGACGACGATCGAGCCATCGGACAACTGCGTTTCAAAGTGGAACCCGTTGGAGGCTCCGCCGGGATCGTACGCGCTGACCAAAGGGTTCCAGCCCGTGCCGTCGGGCTTGATCGTCCAAATTCCCCAAGAAATGCTGCTGCGGATGCCCTGCGACTCGAGCGTGCTGAACATGATCCGCCCATCGGAGAGCGTCACCGGATGCAGCGCCCCGCCAGGTTCAAGTGGCCGATTTTCTCGATGTTGCCGGGCATCAATTCGTCGGGATCGATGCTTTCGTCGGCATCGTCCATCACGAACAACTGCAAGGCCATCGCGGGATAGCCTTTGGTCGGCGTGAAGCCGTCGCGGTTGCTGCTGAACACGATCCGCCCGCCGGGGAGAGGATAAGGCCCCATGTTATAGACGCCGTAGGAGATCCCGTCCTTCCCGTTCGCCGGGCGAAAGTCCTTCGACCAATCCGCGGCCCCGGTGTTGGGGGTATATTGCTGATTGGTCAGCCGCACGATTTTGCGGGTCTTCAGGTGGATTTTGAAGATGTCCGCTCCCTCGGCCGGCGGATTCCATTGGCTGCGGTTTTGCAGGTTGTAGATGTGCACATAGTAAACCCATTCCCCGTCGAAGGAGACGACTGGGTCAGTGATCGAGCCGTTGCCACCCGCGACCAGGAGCTCCTCGCCGCCGTCGGGGTGGAGCAGCATCAGGTCGGCACCGGGTTCCATTGTCACCGGTTGCGAGAAGTCGGTGTAAAACCGCTTATGAATTTTGTCGCCTTCGCGTGGGGCGCGGACATAGACGATGTCGTAATCGATGTTGACATCGGCATCCGCCGAGATGGCGGGGATGCGGACATCCAGGTCCTTTGTGAAGATCGGCTGGTTTTCGAGGCCGGGCTTGTACGCCGGTTCTTCCGCCCGCCCCAAAACAGACGCCGCGAGGATCAACCCGAGACTCACTCCATTCCGCAAAGCAAACCCCAATCGCATCTTTATCTCCTGCGCATTTGGACAAACGAATGGTTGACAATGAATCAACACATCCTAATCCCTTGAGCCATGCTGCGCCAAATCACCCGGATTTCGGATTTGAAATCACGGGACAGCCGGGAGGAGTTCCGCGGTGACGATGATGACATTTTTGGTGCCGGTGTCCGGGCCTTCGGTTTTGAGGCCGCTGACCACGACGGGGCGGCCGGGTTTTAACTTGAGGGTCGTTTTGCAGGTTGTCGTGAGCTGCGCCGGCGTGCGGAGGGCGTCTTTTTCGACGCCTTCCTCCAAGGCGACGGCTTCCTCCTTGGACGAAAGCCGGGAGCGTTCGATTTCGAACGCCGCGATGATCGTGTCGTCTTCCAGGATGCGGGCGGTGCACTGCACGATCGTTCCGGTCTGTTTCCGCTGCAGGATCGGGGTCCGCGAGCTGCCGCCGCGACTGGGAAAGGCTTGAACGCCGGTGACGATCGGCGTTTCCTCGCCGTATTGCACCATCGTGGCTTGATTGTCGAGGGCCGTCAGCCGGACTTTGCTGAAGCCGCCTTTGCGTTTGGCCGCGACGGTCTCGATCTCTGCAAGCCATTCTTCATCGATCGTTGTCCAGGTTTTTTTCTCCTTGACCTCGACCGACACGTCGGCGAACAGGATTTCGAAAGCGACCATCTTCGGCGGTTGGTCCAAGGTTTCCAGGACCGCCTGGATTTCCTTGAGCTGGGCGTCGGAGCCTCGAATCAGCAGACGGTTGCCGACGGGGTCGGCCACGATCGCGGCCCCTTTTCCCATCAGCCCCTGCACCAGGGTCTGAGTCTCCGTGGCGGGCACGTACTTGGGACGATAGATATAGAGCCTGACGGGAGCGGCCACGGCGGGTTCCGCCACCTCCACAGCTTGGAGTTCCCGCAAGACCTCCTGGGCCTGGGACTTTTGGTCTTGGCCAACGGCCAGTTGTTGCATTCCCGCGAGCAGCGTCAGAACGAGGGCGGTTCGAAATCATCGCGACCTCCAACAAAAAGAATCCGGATTTCCCAAAAACGGCAGACCTCCCGAAGACGGATTGCCTTCCTGCCCACCGCCATTCTGCCGGAACAAAATCGAGCGCACAGCGCAATTTGTTTCGAACGGCATGAAACCTCTTGATCCGCATGTTGACTTCCATGTCATCTGCCTTCAAAATCCGTGCCGGCTTGCCGGTCGAATCTCAACTTGAAACCTGAAACTTGAAACTCGCCATGAATATCGCCGCCCGGTTGCGGGAGACCGCTCGCCATGTTCCCGATCAAACGGCCGTGGTGTTCCCGGCGAAGCGAGGCCGAGATGGGCGGGTGCAGTATACGACATTGACGTTCGCGGAACTCGAACGGGAAAGCGACCGGCTGCGCGGGTCTAAAGAAAATCGGGCGCCCGGCCGGGGACGCGGATCGTGCTCATGGTCCGGCCGAGCTTGGAGTTTATCTCGCTCACGTTCGCCCTCTTCAAAACCGGGGCGGTGATCGTGCTGATCGATCCCGGCATGGGTCCGAGGAATGTGTTTCGCTGCCTCGAGGAAGTGGACCCCGAAGGCTTCGTGGCGGTGCCGGCGGTGCAGGCTCTGCGCTGGTGGAACCAAACACGCTTTCCGAACGCCCGCTTCAATGTCTCGGTGGGAACGAACTGGTCCCGCACGCCGATGACCTACCGAAAACTTTTGGGCGAAGGCTGGACGCCATTTGACATCCCGCAAACAAAGCCCGAAGACCCCGCGGCGATTATCTTCACCAGCGGCAGCACCGGCCCCGCGAAAGGCGTCCTCTACGAGCACGGCATGTTCAATGCCCAAGTCGAATTGCTCAGGGAGTTTTATGACATCCAGCCCGGCGAAATCGATCTGTCAGGGTTTCCGCTGTTTGCACTATTCAACGCGGCGATGGCGGTGACCACGGTGATCCCCGACATGGATCCCACCCGCCCCGCGAAAGTCGATCCGCGAAAAATCCTGGAGGCCCTTCGCGACCGGCACGCCACGCAGGCCTTCGGCTCGCCCGCGATCTGGGACCGCGTCGGCCGATACTGCGAGCGGGAAAACCTCAAGCTGCCGGGCACGCTCAAACGCGTGCTCTCCGCCGGGGCACCGGTGCCGGTGTCGGTTTTGAAGCGAATGTCGGCCGCGCTCTCGCATCCCGAAGCCAACATGCACACGCCCTATGGAGCCACCGAATCGCTGCCGGTCGCCAGTTTTTCCAGCCGGGAGATCCTCGCGGAAACGGCCGCGATGTCACGCCGAGGAGCCGGCACCTGCGTGGGGCATGTCTTTCCGCAGGTGTCGGTGCAGATCATCGAAATCACCGACGGGCCGATCGAATCGCTGTCGGACGTGACGGAACTCCCGGCGGGCGAAGTGGGGGAGATCATCGTGCAATCGCCTTCGACTACGCGGGAATACTTTCGGCGACCCGAGGCGACGAGGCTGGCGAAAATTCCCGAGGGCGAGAATTTCTGGCATCGGATGGGCGACGTGGGTTATCTCGACGACCGCGGGCGATTGTGGTTCTGCGGCCGGAAGTCGCACGTCGTGGACACCGCGGCCGGCCGGCGGTTTAGCGTATGCTCTGAGGCGATTTTCAACGAGCATCCCCGCGTGTTTCGCTCGGCGTTGGTGGGCATCGGCGAAAAACCGAACCAGCGGCCGGTGATGATCGTCGAACCGGAACCCGGCCACTTGCCGAAGTCCGGTTCCGCGGACGAGCGAGTCTTCGTGAAGGAACTCGCGCACCTCGGGGCGGCTCAGTCCTTCACGGCGGGGATCGAGGAGTTTCTCTTTCACCCCGCGCTGCCGGTGGATGTCCGGCACAATTTCAAAATCAACCGCGAACACCTCGCGGTCTGGGCCGCGGAGAAACTTTCTGAAGAGCCGCGCACGAAGTAAGCGGTGTTCCTGTTCATCGCCTTCCGCTTTTCGTCGCCTTCCGCTTACTTCGTGCGCGGCTCTTTTACTTCGTGGCGCGGCTCTTTCTCGTCTTTTCGTCGCGGGAAAGCGGCCTTACGAAAAATCGCCCGGGTTGCCGAACAGGCCGCCGCCGGCGGAGCCGCCGGTGCCGCCTTTGAGGGGGCCTTTGCGTTTGCGGGCGTAGGCTTCGCCGTCGCTGGGGGCGAGATCCTCGTCCGATTTCTTTTCGGGCTTTTTGTCGAATTTGGGCGGCTTCTCTTTGAGCGCCTTGAGCGACAGGCTGATGCGTTTGCGGCCCAGGTCGAGATCGAGCACCTGGAGTTCCATTTCGTCGCCGACGTTTAAGACGTCGGTGACTTTGTTGACCCGGCGGTAGTCGAGTTCGCTGATGTGAATCAGCCCTTCGACGCCGGGCTCCAGTTCGACAAAGGCCCCGAAGTCGGTGGTGCGGGTGACGCGGCCGGTGACGGCGGTCCCTTGGGCGTACCTTTGGGTTGCAGTATCCCAGGGGTTTTGGACGAGCTGCCGCATGCCCAGGCCGATGCGTTTGCGGTCCTGGTCGAGCGAGACGATTTGCACGTCGATTTCCTGTCCTTCGGAGATCACGTCGGAAGGATGGCGGATTCGCGTCCAACTGATTTCGCCGATGTGCAGAAACCCGTCCACGCCGCCTATGTCCACAAAGGCCCCGTAGTCTTTGATCGTCTTCACGACGCCTTTTTTCTCCTGGCCGACTTCGAGCACGGTCCAGACTTCCTGGGCCTGGACGTCGCGCTCTTCCTTGAGATAGGCCCGGCGGCTGACGATCAAGTTCCGTTTGGCGCGGTTGGCTTCGGTGATTTTGACTGTCAGCTTTTCGCCGACGTATTTTTCCAAGTCGGGAACGTAATGCAGATCGACCTGGCTGGCCGGGAGAAAGCCGCGAATGTTGCTGACGGTGATTTCCAGTCCGCCTTTGTTGGTCTTCGTGACCATGCAGTCCACGACCTGCCCGGCTTCGACGGCGTCCCAGTTGCCTTGGATTTTCCGCTTGGCCCGCGGCAGGTTGGCCTGGATCAGGCCTTCTTCCGGGTTGACTTTTTCCACCACGATTGTGAGCTGCTGCCCGACTTCGAGCGGGCGGGCGGGATCGAACTGGCGAAGCGAGACCACCGCCGGCGAGCGAAACCCGACGTCGAAAAACACATCATCGCCGGAGATGGACTGCACCTTGCCTTGCAGGCGATGGCCGGGTTCGAGTTCCTCTTCGCTGGTGGGGGCAGCGGGTTTTGCGGGCGCTTCGGTTCCCTCGGCCGTTTCCTCGGCGGATTCCGGAGCCGGCGCGGCGCGGGCTGAGTGCCCGCCGCCTGGTCGCTGGCGAGGGCGGAGGCGATTTGCGCTTCCAGGTCGGCATCCAGGTCTTCGGCCTTGGGAATCTCCGCCGGTGACCGCGGGGCCCGAGTTTGAGCCGCGGGCGGCGGCGCGGGGGCTTCGGCTTCCGGCGGTTCGGGCGCTTGGGGCTCTTCTGCGGATTCCGCTTGTTCGCTCGGCGGGTTGACGGCCGGCGGCGGGGTCGGCGACGTATCTAAACTCGGGACCGGCCTGGCGACGTTCGGATCGACCGTGGGATTGAGCTGCGGACGAGGACGGGACTCCGTCCCTTCGTGGGATGTGGGAACGCTGCCGGCGGAAGATTCCGTTCCCGAAACGGGTTCCGACTGGAGCGCGCTCGCGGGTTCCGGCGCGGGCGACGTTTCCGCGACCGGATATTCCTCGGACGGGCGCAGCCGCGGCAGTTTGAGTTTCCTCAACAGGGGGCGATTGCGCAGGCTCCGCCGGGGCTTGGATGGAATCCGAAGCGGTCTCGCTCGCTGGCTGCTCGTCCGGTGGGGACGGTGCGAACGCTTGGGCGGCGGCAGGCTCCGTGGGGGCTTTCTCCGCTGCGCCGTTGGCGGGCGCGGCCGCGGGCTGTTGGGTGTCGGGGGAAGACGCGGTTTCCGTTTCCGGGTTTTCAGTTTCCGTCGTCACATTGTCTCTTTCGAGAGCTTCGTCCGAACTCATCACAAACCATTCCTCAACTCAAACTTCTTCTCGCATCAGTTCTTGCGAAATCTTCGCATACGCAGGTTAGCGGATTCCGGCGCAAAACGCCACAGATTGGGCAAACTCGTTCAGGGAAAAATTGAACAGGAAACACCTCGAGGATTCTTCGTCCGCCGTCAGGGGGATTCCTTCGCCAACACGCAGCGAAAGCCGACGGCGTCGCTGCGAACGTGATCCGGAACCGACCACCGCGTTGCGGACTTTAACAATGAGTAGGGATCGCGCCACGAGCCGCCCCGAATGACCCGCGGCACGTCCCGCTTGTCCGGGTCCCAACTCCGGCCGCCCGTGGGGGCTTTCTCGTAATCGGGATGCCAGCCGTCTGCGACATATTCCCACAGATACCCGTGCATGTCGTAAAGCCCCCACGCATTCGGCGCGAGGGCTCCCACCGGCGGATCGTTCCCCGCCGCGTTGCCCGTGTGCCAACCGTATTTGTCCAAGAGCGCCGCCTTCAGGCCTTGATCGCCCTCGGCCCGGGCTTTGTCACCAAAACTGTAAGCGGTCGTCGTGCCGGCGCGGCAACAGTATTCCCACTCGGCTTCGCTGGGGAGACGAACGATTTCGTCCTTCTCGATCAAGTCGGCTTCGCGAAGCATCTTGGTGGCCTTCGCACAAAACGCCTGGGCGTCGCGAAAGGTGACCATCTCCACCGAGTTTCGCGGGCCGCCCCAAACGCTCGGATTCTTGCCCATCACCGTTTCGTAGAGGTTTTGCGGCACCTCGTATTTGGCGAACTGAAAATCAGAATCGAACTCGACCCGATGCCGCGGCCGCTCGGCTTTCGCTGAGTCGTCCGCACCCATCTCGAACGACTTGGGAAACTGGCCTTTTCCCGGCGTGATCGGAACGAACTCGTCCCGAAACGTTTTCAGGATCTCGGCAGCGGACATCTTCAGTTTGGATTCTGTGGTGCGGGGAACGTTCGCGGGGTTGTCCTGCGCCATGACCCATTGCCCTATCAGGACGCATGCGAAGAACACCGGCAAATGGTAGGAAAAGAACACGTGGCGCGGTTTCCAGTCGGAGCGAGACATGTGACGTTTCGTTTGGCTCGAGGAGGCAAAAAGATCGGAACCGATGGATCGAACCACTCCTTTATCTAACCGACCGGAAAGCGAACCGCAACGCTGGCCCTGGAATTCCGGCGGGTTTCACGCAAAACTTAAATTCGCCCCTGGTCGCGAAGCGCGGCATTCTCCGCGTCCTTCGTGTCTTCGTGGTTTCCCCGTTCGTTGTTCGGTTTCATTCAAAAGCGGCTTTCATGCGTTGGTATTCGGGGGCGATTTTTTTGTTGCTGTTGGGCCTGGTTCTGCAATTGGAACTTCTGGTCTATGCGATGTACGTGCTGTTGGGCGTGATGCTCGCCAGCCGGTATTTCGCCCGCAACTGGATCGAAAACCTCTCCGCCCGCCGGGAGTGCAATCGACTCACGGCGGAGATCGGCGATACGGTCGCGGTGGTCGTCACACTTCATAACACGAGCAACCTGCCGATCACCTGGGTGCTGCTCGAGGATTCCTTGCCCCGCGACGCCCTCGCGCAGCGGCCACCGCGAATCAGCGTGAAAAACAAACGCGCGGCGATCACAGATCTCGCGCCCGGCGGCGCGCACACGCTGAACTATCAAGTGCGGTTTTTGATGCGCGGCTACTATCAGATCGGCCCGCTCTTGGCGGAGACCGGGGACTTGTTCGGCCTCCATCGCCGGTATCGCATTTTGACCGAGCCGCGCTATGTGCTGGTTTATCCCAAAGTCGTCGCGTTGGAAGGTTATGACCTCGCGAGCCGCCGGCCCATCGGCGAGGTCCGCATGACGCACCGCCTGTTCGAAGATCCGACCCGGATCTCCGGCGTGCGGGCTTATCAGAACGGCGATCCTCTGAACCGCATCCATTGGCGGGCCACCGCCCGCACTGGGGAACTCCACAGCAAAACCTACGAGCCTTCGACGATCGCCGGGATCACGCTTATGTTGGATTTTCACCGCGAGACATACCCGTCCCGCGGCGAGCCGCACCGCTCGGAATTGGCGGTGACGGCGGTCGCATCGCTTGCGCATACGGTGTATCAGATGGGGCAGCAGATTGGGTTTTTCACCAACGGCCGCGATGCCGCCGACCGCATCCGCGAGGAAGGTTTTCGACATGACTTTCGGACTCGGATCGCGGCACAACAGACATTGGGCATGTCCGATGCCAGCGATCGCCTCCGGCCGGTGGAGGTCCGCAATAATCGTGGAGCCGAGCAGTTTGCGCGGATTCTGGAAACGTTGGCCCGCGTTGAACTCACCGACGGGTTGACGTTCGCACAACTGGTTGTCGAGGTCAGCGGCCATCTGCCCCGCGATGCGACGGTGGCCGCCGTGTTGTCGGATGTCTCGGACGAGACCGCGATCACATTGGGCGGCCTCAAGCGGACCGGCTACGCCGTCACCGCGTTTTTGATCTCCACCGCCGATGAATTCGACGACGCCGAGCGCGCGGGCCGGTTGATCGCCGAGGGCGTGGACGTGCGAAAAATCGACAATGAAAACTCCCTCAGCGAAATCTGCTCGACCCGGCTGATCGCGACGTGATTTCAGCGGAGAGCCAGGAGCGGAGTGCCGAGAGCCGGAAAAATGAACGTGTAGCTGACCGTTTGAGCCAGAATTTAAGACCGGCCCGAAATGGTCTTTCGAGACGTGTTGTCTTCGGTTTACAATGACCGTTTTGCCGCGAGGACTTATCGATGATGATTTCCACTTCCCAGATTCCCCTGGGCCGCCGGGCGTTTTTGAAACATGGTTCGCTGGTCCTGTTGGGCGCGGGACTTGCGAGTTCGTCAAACGCCTTTGCGGACGATGCCAAGCCCAAGCTGCGGGCCGGGCTTGTGACCGATTTGCATTACGCGGACAAACCGCCCGCCGGTTCGAGGCATTACCGGGAAACGCTCGCCAAACTGGGCGAAGCCGCGAAAGAGTTTGCCCAAGACGAGCCGGATTTTATCGTGGAGTTGGGCGACTTCATCGATGCAGCGGACTCGATCGAGGCCGAAAAAGCATACCTCAAGCGGATTCAAGCCGAGCTCCAAAAACTGCCGGGCAAGAAACACTACGTGCTCGGCAACCACTGCGTGTCTCACCTCACCAAGCCGGAGTTTCTCGAAGGCGTCTCGCAGAAGAAGTCGTATTATTCGTTTGACGCCGGCGGCTTTCATTTTGTGGTGTTGGATGCCTGCTTCCGCAGCGACGGTGCGGCCTACGGCCGGAAGAACTTCCAGTGGACCGACGCCAACATTCCGGACGCGGAACTGGAATGGCTCAGCGCCGACCTGAAAGCCGCGGCGGGAAAGACCGTCGTGTTCGCCCATCAGCGGCTGGACGTGAGCAATCATTACGGTGTGAAAAACGGGAAGGCCGTCCGCCGGGTCCTGGAAGAGTCCGGCAAGGTCCTGGCGGTGTTCCAAGGGCACAGCCATAAAAACGACTACAAAGAAATCGCAGGCATCCATTATTGTGTGCTGGTGGCGATGGTGGAGGGATCGGGCCTCGCGAACAACGGCTACTCGCTGATGGAGATGTCCGGCGACGGGACGATCCGCGTTTCCGGTTTTCAAAAACAAAACGACTACCGTTGGAAATAAATTCGCCCGTCCGTTATTTACTTTGAACTTGGGAGACGATCATGTTTTGGAAAGCCGCCGCGTTGGTTTTGGTTTGCGGGATGACCGCATTCGCCGCAGCTGACGAGAAACCCAAGCCGAAGCCCAAACCAAAAGGAAAAACTCAGCGAAACGCCGTGGAGTCAAAAAGCGCTCTGCTCCAAGTGGAAGCCGAAGCGGTTCAGCAACGAGATTTTGCGGCGGCGCTTCAGAAGGCGTTGGAAGAAGGCAAAGCCACGCTGGAAAAAGAACGTCAAGCCCGAGAGATCGCCCAAGTCGAAGCGCAGCAGCAACGCCAGCGGGCGGAAGAAGCTCAAAAAGCGGCGGAGGTGGCACGCGACCGGGCGGTGCAGGCTCTCGCAGAAGCCCAAAGGCAAAAAGGAATCGCGGAGCAGGAACGGGCAAAAGCCCTCCAGCGAGCGGAGGTTGCCAAGGCGGCGGAAGCCATCGCGCGACAACAGGCGGAAGCCGCCCGCCAAGCTGCCGAAGCCGCGCCCCAAAAGTCCAAGTCCGAAACGGCCCCCAAGCAGAAGCCCAAAAAGAACAAAAAGTCCAAACGCAACAAGAGGGCCGGCCGCCGGCAACACACGGCGAAGCTTGCCGAGCATGTTTTGATGCTCGCCCAACAGATGCAGCACATGCAGGCGGAACTCGAGAAACTCAAGGCGAGCGTCAATGCCGAACGCGCGAGAACGGGCGAGGCGGACAAAGAGGCGACCCTACACCGCCGAAAAGCCGAGCAGCAAGCCAAGCTTGCAATAGAAGCTCAAAAACAGGCGGAGGCCGCCCAAGCCGAATTACAAGCCCGCCTGCAAGCCGAGACAGCACTCCGAGAAAAAGCCAAAGCCGCTCGCGAGCGCGCTTTGAAAGAGCAGTTCAAACGCGCAGAGATAGATCTTGCGAGAGGAGCGCTCCGATTTCACGAAGGCGCTTGAACCATGCCAAAGGTCCCAGAAAACATCCGACGACAACCGCCGCCGATTGGCCGCCGCGATTGGCTCCAATTCGTCAGCGGGGCCGCCTTGTCGGGGTTGGCCGGATCGACCAGGTTATTCGCCGAGACCTCGGCACGGCCCCGCGGCTTTGGGCGCGCCAAAGCGGTGATCGTCGTCTTCGCCAACGGCGGGCAAAGCCAATTGGAGACCTGGGACCCTAAGCCGAACGCTCCCCGAGAAACGCGCGGTGCCTTTGGCGCGATTTCAACGGCGGTCCCCGGCACGTTTGTCAGCGAGCATCTGCCCCGGCTCGCCCGATTGGCGGACCGCTATACGATCCTGCGGACCATGTCGCATGAAGATCTCGATCATGGTTCCGCGTTTTATCTGTCCATGACGGGACACTACCACAAACGCCGATCCTCGAATCCGCCCCCGGATTCGGCCGACCTGCCTGCTTATGGATCGGTGCTCGAGCGGCTCCGTCCCAATCCGCGTTTTCCGCAAACAGCGATTCACATCAACGCTCCCGCGATTACGCCGACAACCCCGGCTCCGGGACAGTTCGGCGGCGTCTTGGGTCGCGACTACGATCCGATGGTCGTCGGAAACGTCACCGCCGAACCCGTCGTGATTCCCGGCTTGACGCCGCAAGAGTCTCTCCCGCAAGATCGGCTGGAAACCCGCCGGACCCTTCTGGGATCGCTGGAAACGGCTCAGGGTCATTCCGGCGGCTCCGCGAAACTCGGGGAGATGAATGCCCTCTATGCGCAGGCCTTCGACATGCTGGCCACTCCGGTCACGCGCCGCGCGTTTGATCTTGCCGCCGAGCCGGAAAAACTTCGCGACCGATGCGGGCGAAATCGATCGGGTCAGGCAATGCTCTTGGCACGCCGCCTGGTGGAAGCCGGCGTGCCCTTGATCACGGTGTATCAGACGAATTGCAACCGCGGCCAGGACGTCACGCCGGACGACACGGACGCCTATGGGTGGGACACGCATAACGATATTTTCTACGCGCTGCGTGAGCGGCTTCTCCCTCGGTTTGACCTCGGCCTTTCCGCGTTGCTGCTCGACTTGGACGAACGCGGTCTTCTCGATGAGACGCTGGTCGTCTGCATGGGCGAATTTGGGCGAGCGCCCCGCGTCGCGTTCGAAGCGAACTTCAAAGGGGCCTCGCCGGGGCGAAAACATTGGGCGGCTTGTTATTCCGTCATGCTGGCCGGCGCCGGCATCAAGCGCGGGGCGGTCGCCGGTCAATCGGATGATTCGGCCGCTTATCCGCGATCGGAAAAGTTCGGCCCCTGGGATATGACCGCCACGATCTTCTCCGCCCTCGGTCTCGATCCGGCCGCCCACTTTACCGACACGCTGGGACGCCAGTTCCCCATCTCGACCGGACGCCCCATCGACTTGCTTTACGATTGATCGAGGGAAAAACGTTCCAGCAATTGCCAGATGATGGTAACTGTTCCCACGGCCGCACAATACCAGGCGAACCAGTGCAGGCGGCGCTCGGAGATGATCCGCAGCAGCCAGCGGAGTGCCATCAAGCCGACGAGAAACGAAATGGCCGTGCCCAGAACAATCGGTCCCCAGCCGTAGCCGACAACCGAACCCGGGGCGGGCGTTTCGGTGAGGACGTCTTTTAACGTCAGCACCGCGGCCCCGGCGATCGCGGGGATCGCGATGAAGAACGAAAAGTTCGCGGCGACATCCCGGCGAAAACCCAACAGCAGGCCGCCCGAAATCGTGCTGCCCGAACGCGAGATGCCCGGAAACAAAGCCACCGCCTGAAACAGCCCGATCACGCCCGCCCGTAAGGGCGTCAGGTCTTCGAACGGCCGGGCGTTCGTTTCCCGGCGATGGGCCGCCGCGAGAAGTCCGGCTGTCACCAGCAAACAAACGCCCGCGACCAGCGGCGTCTCGAACCCGTGCTTCATCACATCCTTCAAAGGCGAGAGCCCGATCGCCACCAAAGGCAGCGTGGCGATGACGATCGCAAAGACCACCTGCGGGCGTTTTCTCAATTCCCACAGGTCGGACCGATACACCCAAAAGATCGAAAGCAGCGTCCCCACGTGCAAGGCGACGTTCATCCGCAGGTTGGCTTCGGGATCGACGTCGCGGCCGGTCAGCCGTTGAATCAACTCCCCCAGGATCACCAGATGCCCGGACGAACTGATCGGCAGAAACTCGGCCACGCCCTGCACGGCCCCCAGCACCGCGGCTTCAAGATACTCCGCGCCCCACATCGGTTGTTTTGATCCATGCTCGATTCGGAAGGGCCCGACACCCGACCGGTGAAAGAAATCTCAAATCCGCAGCACCAAATCTCAAACAAATAGCAGATTCCAATAATGAAAACCAATGGCGTGGAATGGTTTTTCACGATTGGGATTTCGGTCGTTCCAAAAAACGCCAGAGCCGCGCACGAAGTAAGCGGTATTGCGATCTGTAAACTAGAAAAACCGCTTACTTCGTGCGCGGCTCTTGGGGAACCTATTCCTTTTCCGAGACTTTTGGAACTGCTGAATTTGAGATTTCACCGACAACATTCCCGCCCCTCGGTTTCAGCACTCCACCGGTTCCGCGGTTTTTTCGGGGGCTTCGCTCGTTTCCTCGGAGGCATTCGATTCTTCCGGTGTCTCTTCCGCGGCTTCCGCGGATTCCTCGTCCTGAGGTTCTTCCGTTTCGGATTCCGATTCGGTGGCGGCCCATTCGAGGAGTTGGTTCGCGAACTCCATCAGATGATTTCCGCGGGCCGAGAGTTCATTCTTGAAGACCTTGAGCTCCGCCTGGAGATTCTTCACCTGCTTTTGCAGACTGTCGCGTTCCTGCTTGAGCGGGATGACCTCGGCCTTCAGATGCCGGATGGTTTTCTCGTATTCATCGCACTTCGCTTCGAACTCGGCCTGGTCCTTCTTGCGTTCCTCTTTTTGGATTTGGAGTTCATCGCGGGTTTGCTCGAGGACATTGTCGTGCTTCATGAACTGGCGGAGCGTCGGGGATTGCTGCTTCCAGCCTTGCGCCGTTTTCGCGGCGTTCTTGGAGGACAACGGACCCAGCTTCCCGTGCGGCCGAGGATCGACCGCCGAGCCGAGTTCGGGAAACTGCCCGAACCGCATGAGCTGCATCGTGTGCCAATCGTCGAGCGCGGCTTGAATCACCGGCTCGTGAGCGGCGGCCGCGGCATCGGCGGCGGTGATCACCGCGAGCACGACTTTCTCCGCTTGGGACCGGCGATTGATCCCGCTCCCGACGCCCGATGCCAGGTTCGCCGCGTTGAGAGCCGCATAGGCTGCGTTCGCCGCAAACGCCGCCCCGCGATGGCCGCCCTTGGCCCGCATCACCGCTTCGATCACGGTCTCTTCCAATTCCTGCCCGCGATTCACGTCGTATTCGCCCTCGTCGGCGGCAAACCGCGTGGCCAGTTTGATCGCCTCCTCGACGGCTTCCGCCATTCCCGCGGGCGGACCGTCGGCCCCTTGCTGATTGTCCTGCCACTTCAAAAACAGCAACTGCACCCGCATCGCACAGCGGACGGCATAAGCCACCAAAGCCCGCAAAGGCAATTGCTTCAAACGTTCGGCATTCGGAAGTTCAACCATGAGGGAGATCCGGTTTTTCGATTTGTAAATTCGACTTTGAGTTCCAAGCCCGTCAGCGGCCGGGTTTTGATCGAGTTTCCAATCAGGGGCCAATGGAATCTTATCTTACGATGCCTCGCCGCTTTCCCAATTTGCGCGGGGTTTTGGGTGAATCAAGCCCGATTGCGCCGAATTTGCCGCCTATGCCGATGCGGGTTTGTTTCCCTCGATAATAAGGAATTCGCCAAGGGGAGTTGCGAAAAGATCGGTATTTCGGCATATAATACGGGCTGGGTGATTTCCCCGCGGAAGTCTGCCCGCCCACCTGAACGACAAACCGCTTTCTCACCTTTAACCTCCTCACGGTCCTATGTTCCCACTCGCCCGCCCCACGAAGCTTCGTTGCTCCTCTTTCGTTTTGGGTTCGCTGACGATGGCCGTCGCCCTCGGCCTGGCGATTCCCCTCAAAGCCGCGGAGGAGCCAATCAAGACCCCGGCCCGCGTGCTGCCGAAGATGGTGAAACTGGGCATCTTTCCCGCGGAGTTGACGCTCTCGGCCGAGCGCGACATTCGGCGGGTGATCGTCGCCGGCACGTCCGAAAACGGGTTGAGCTACGATCTCTCCGGCGATGTCGAGTTGTTCATCGCGGGAAATAACGCAGCGCTCGATGCCGACGGTTTCGTCGTGCCGAAACAGGCGGGGCAAACGGACCTCATCGCCCGGTACAAAGATCTCGAAACCCGCATCCCCGTGACGGTCCAAAACGTCCAACCGGAGTCGGTGAGCTTCGTGCGGGAAGTGATGCCCGTGATCAGCAAAGTCGGCTGCAACCAGGGCACCTGCCACGGTTCGCAAAAGGGCAAAGCGGGCTTCAAGCTGTCGCTCAGGGGCTACGATCCGGTGTTCGATTACCGGGCCCTCGTCGATGATGTTTCGGGCCGGCGGTTCAACCGCTCGCAGCCGACGCAGAGCCTGATGCTCCTCAAACCGACCCAGGGCGTGCCCCACGAAGGCGGGTTTTTGTTCGATGAGGATTCGCGCTATTACAAGCTGATCGAACGCTGGATCGCCGAGGGCTGCGACTACGAAAAGACGACCCGCGTCAAAGAACTGGAAGTCTTCCCGAAAAAGCCGCTGCTGCAAAATACGACCGATCAGCAGCAACTCATCGTGGTCGCCCATTACGCCGACGGCAGCGCCCGCGACGTGACCCGCGAAGCGGTTTACGAAACCAGCAACTTTGAAATCCTCACCGTCTCCAAAACCGGCTTGATCCAAGGCGTCCGGCGGGGCGAAGCCGCGGCTTTGGTGCGGTATGAAGGGCTGTTCGGCGTCGCGCCTTCGACCGTCATCGGCAGCCGGGAGGGTTTCGAATGGAAACCCACGCCGGAGTACAACTTCGTCGATACCCACGTCAACAACAAACTCCAGCGGTCGAAGATTCTGCCCTCGGGCCTCTGCACCGATGCGGAGTTTTTGAGGCGAGTTTCGATCGACCTCACCGGCCTTCCGCCCACGCCGGAAGCCGTCAACACGTTCCTCGACGACAAACGCGATTCCCAGGCCAAACGCGCGGCGAAGATCGAAGAGCTGATCTCCAGCCCGGAGTTTGTCGACCACTGGACGCTCAAATGGAGCGACCTGTTGATGGCCAACCGCAAATACATCAAAGAGAAAGGCGTGTGGGCCTTCCGGAATTGGATTCGCAACGCCATCGCCACCAACGAGCCTTACGACAAGTTCGTCTATGAGTTGATGACCGCCAACGGCAGCACCTACGAAAACCCGGCCGCGAATTATTACCGCATCGCCCGCGAGCCGAAGGACGTCATGGAGAACATGACGCAGGTGTTCCTGGGCACGCGGTTCCAATGCAATCAATGCCACGATCACCCCTTCGAGCGCTGGACCCAGGAGCAATATTACGAACTCTCCGCATACTTCTCCGGCGTCGGCCGCAAGAAAGGCGTGCTGCCGGATGAGGAGATCATCTACACGCTCCGCAATCCGCAGCCCGTGGTGCATCCCGGCACGAATCAAACCGTCCCGGCGGAGTTTCCGTTCGATTTCAAAAATGAAAAGATCGATGCCCAGGCCCACCGCCGAGTGCAATTGGCCGAATGGCTCACCGCCCGCGAAAACCCGTACTTCGCCAAGAGCCTCGTCAACCGCTATTGGAGCTACTTCCTCGGCCGGGGGATTATCGATCCGGTCGATGACATCCGGGCGAGCAATCCGCCGTCCAATCCAGAACTGCTCCAGGCCCTCACCGAGGATTTCCTCGCCCACGATTTCGACCTCAAGCATTTGATCCGCACGATCGTCCGTTCGCACACCTACCAGCGAAGCTACAAGGCCAACGAATGGAACGAAGAGGATTCGGTGAACTTCTCGCACGCGATTCCGCGCCGGCTCTCGGCGGAGGAACTGTTCGATGCGATCCTGGTCGCCACCGGGGCTCCGGTGAACTTGCCGGGGATGCCCGCGGGCTTCCGCGCGAGCCAGTTGCCGGACCCGAACGTCAAAGTGGATTTTCTGGACATGTTCGGCCGGGCCCCGCGGGAAAGCCCCTGCGAATGCGAACGCTCGAGCGCCGTCAGCCTGGCCCAAACGCTGAACCTGATCAACGGCCCCACGGTCGCGGAGTCCATCGTGCATCCCCAAGGCCGACTCGCCCAGGCCCTCGCCAAGAAAGCCAGCAACGAAGACCTGGTGAAAACGGTTTACATGGGCGTCCTCTGCCGATATCCCACCGGCGATGAACTGCAAAACTCGCTGCTCTACATGAAGAACGTCGGCCAACCCGCCGAAGCCGCCCAAGACCTGATGTGGGCCCTCATCAACAGCCCGGCATTTTTGTTTAACCGGTAGCGTGAGCGGCAAGGCGCTAGCCGCCGGTCTTGACGAGAATCCCGAACAGTATTTGGAATATCTCAAAGACGGATGAATCGCGGAATCTAATCCGTGTCAACTTTCCCCGTCAGTTATCCGGAGGCAATAACTCGACCAAACTCCCTTTTTCCAGAGGGCCGGGTTATGTGTAGAACGCTGGCTTGTTTGCTGGTTGCGCTGTCCGTTTCTTCCGCCGGATTCGCGGACGAAAAACCCGACGCCAAAGAGTTGCTGAAGACCTATCAAAAAACCGTCGAATCCATGAAGCAATTCGGCATCGAGGCGGAGATGCGGAATTACGACGGCACGGCCGATCCGGCCGCGAAAGGCCGGTTGACACACAAACATCAAATGTCCTTCCACTCCGACGGGGAACGTTGGAGGATTTGGGACAAGGGAGGGATCGTCGAGGAACCGGGTGGGGTTTACGAGCGGGAAACCCTGGTTGGCCGGGAGGTGCTCATCTGCACTGTCGATCTGCGTCCCTCCCTTCACGGCGACTTTTGGCGTTTGCTCGGTTATCTGGATGTCGAAAAGGGAAAGATCCAGGCACAACACATCTGGGACTGCGGAATGCTGCTCTTCGGCGTGTCCTATCTTGATAACGACCAACCGATCTGGAAGGTCATGCTCGATGCGCCCCGGCTCGAAGTGGACGAGAAGCCCGAAACCGTCGGCGGCGCTCTCACGTATCGGGTCACCAGCGAAGGGCCGCTCGGGATCCATTCCGTCTGGCTCGATCCGAAAGCCGGGTGCCTGCCGCGAAAAATCGAAATCCGGAAAACCAAAGACAAAGGACTTCCGGAGCCGCCACCGCTAAGCGAGCGGATCCTTAGACGCCGGCCGGATCTGCGAAATCGTCCGGTCAGGCTGGAATTCACAGAGCGATTCGAAAACATCACGCTGGGTTCAGCTGGCAAGACGCCGGTGATGATGGGCTTCGATCAGGTGGCGACTTCCAAGTTGTCCGACGGGAGCGGGGGCACGAGCCGCAGAGAGTTTCGCGTCAAGAAATTCAGCCTCGATAAAAACGGCTGGCCGGAGTTTGCCCTGGAGCAGCATTTCTTCATCCCGGACGGGACGCGGGTCCAAGTCATGGATGCCCCTCGCGTCAATTACGTGTGGAACGACGGGAAATTCGTCAAAGCCGATTAGGCTGTGCACGGTGAGACGAAGTGTATTTGAGATGGATCGGCAAACGGATGGTTCTCCAAAAGGGTGCGGTCGAGTCATCAAAATCCAATCAATTCATCAAGCGGCCGGCTCCCTGGTTGAGCAGGTCCGCCGCCAGGTTTTGGCCGATGGAGACCGGATCGCTGACAGGGCCGGTCCGCGCGGCTTCGAGACGTTCGGTTCCATCGGGACTGAGCACGACGGCTTGCAGCGTGAGGTCGTTTCCGGCGATCGTCGACAGCGCCCCCAGCGGGGCGTGGCAGCCGGCTTCCAACTCGGCCAACAAGGCCCGTTCCGCCGTGACGGCCGCCAACGCCGCGGGGTCGCTGATGGACGCCAGCAGAGAGGCCGTCTCGGCATCGTCCGCCCGGCATTCGATGCCGAGCGCCCCCTGGCCCACCGCGGGAAAGAAATCCGGCGGATGGAGTTTTAACGAAATCCGGTTCGCGAGGCCCAAGCGTTCCAAGCCGGCGACCGCGAGCACGAGGGCGTCGTAATCGCCGCGGTCCAATTTATCGAGCCGGGTGGGAACGTTGCCGCGGACTTCCAAAATCCCGAGATCGGGCCGAAGCCTCCGCACCTGGGCCTGCCGTCTCAAGCTGCCGGTGCCGACTGTGGCGCCCCGGGAAAGGGCATCCCAACCGGCATCGGCCGCATGTCCTTGGGGGAGCACGAGCGCGTCGAATCCATTGGCCCGCTGGGGCACGCCGGCCAAGGTCAATCCCGCCGCCGACTCCGTGGGCAGGTCTTTCAAACTGTGCACCGCCACGTCGGCCTTGTTTTCGAGCACGGCTTTTTGCACCTCGCGCGTGAAGACACCCACGCCTCCCATTTCAGAGAGAGGCTCTTTCTGATCGCGGTCGCCTTGCGTGGAAATGTGGACGAGCACAATCTCGCGCTCTCCGCCCGCGGACCTTAGCAATGTCGCCACGTGCTCCGCTTGCCAGAGAGCCAGCGCGCTCGCCCGCGTGGCAATCCGCAGCGGCTTCGGTTCTTCCGTCATCACCTCGTCCTCGTTGGTTTTCGATGCACTTCAATTTGGTTCTCTTGAGGATAGGAGATTTCCGAAGCACTGAGAATGTCAAACGCCGTCGTGGCAAAAACATAAGAGCCGCGCACGAAGTAAGCGGTCTCGGGATTTGAACGTTTGAGACCGCTTACTTCGTGCGCGGCTCTTGTCGACTTATCGCCCGGGACGGAACTGATAGGCATACAGATCGCCGGCTTTCAGGACGAACCGCAGGCGGATGGGGCGGCCGGCGAGCTTTTTTAGACCACCATTGCTGTTCCAGGCGACGGGTTGTTCGATCTCATCGCCCGAGAGCGGCTGACAATCGGCGAGTGAGAATCCTTCGAGCGGTTGGCCTGACGGATCCTGAATCTCCACGCGCAGTTCGCCGCCGGCTTTTGTTCTGAAGTTCACGAACAGGTTTTCGCCCGCGAACGTGATCGGCTTCGTGATCAGTTCCCCGCCTTGGGGCGAGGCTTCCAAGGCCACAAAACCATCCATGCGGTACGTGAACCGCCTAAGCCGGCTGTTCGGGCCGGTGTAATAGGCTTCGGTGCCGAAGACCGAATACTCGCGGTCGTTCCCCGGCAGCTTGATGAGTCCGTTGGCCATGTAGTTGCTGCGGTTGCCGTCGCGGTCCTTGGGGGCGGTGCGGGATCACGGGCTTCTGGTATCGCTCAAACGTTACCCCGTCCCGGCTCGCCATGAACACCGGCTCCACCCGGCTGCCTTGGGGCAAATACCTCGTGGGAAAACCGATCCGAATATGCGGGGCGCGCGGATACGGCCGGACCGCGTTCGTGTAAAGATGCTGCTTGGGGGCGTTCGGATATTTGAGCAGCACCGGCTTCGTCCAGTTGACGAAATCTTTCGAGGTCGAAGTCATAATCGATCTCACACCGTCCACAAAGATGCGGTGATAATCGACATATTCTTTCGTGAGCGGATCCCAAAACGCAAGGTTCTGCGAATCGAACGCCCCTTCGGTAATCACCGGCTCGTCTTTGATCAGCGACCAATGAATCGCGTCCGGCGACTGGAACACATACAGGCCCGCCTTCCCCACCGGCCGGCCGCGGGAGATTCCCTTGTAGCGGGCTGCGGGGGGCGCGGCCGGGTTCTCATCCTTGAACGCGACGAAGCAATGCGTGCCCAAGCCGTCGAGAAGGATGTTGTTCGCCTTCGAGCCGTCCCATTCCACGAGCCCCAAATTCGGCTTGGTCCAATGGATGCCGTCTTTGCTCTCGGCATAACACGTGACTTCAGGGTGAGTGGCTTTTTTGGTTTTCTCGTCCCAATGCGAGCCGCGGTAATACATGCGGTAGAGATCGCCGTCCTGGAAGATCGTGTAATACGCGCACGTGTTGCCTTCCCAGGGCTGGTCTGTGACCAGGACGACTTCCTCTGGCGCCGGCTCTTGAACTTCGAGTTTCGCAGCGCCTTCGATGCGTTCGATCAACGCGTGATCGACAAATAACTCCCGCCGGGATCCGATGCCGGTTACCTGCGATTCGGGTTGCAATTCTTTTTCGAGATCCAGATAGGCTTTCGCAAACCGCCGGCCGAATTCGCGATAGGATTCGGCATTGAAGTGGACTTTATCCCCCTTATGCGAGAGGCCTTCGGCTGAAACGAAAGCCGAGTTCCGGACGTGCTTGGGCAATTCGCGGTGGACGGCATCGACTTGCTTCTTGGCATCGCTCCAGGGCACATCTTCAAACTGACCCATCTGACCCAGGATGAACGGCACGTCGGGAGCATCCAGTTCCTTGCGGAAGCGGGCGACGAGCGCGTGGAGTTTCGCTTCATACTCCGGGGCCAGTTTGGGGTTGGAATCGGATTCGCCCTGGTGCCAGAGGATGCCCTTGAGCGTCCCGGCTTTTAACGCCGCCCGCGCCGGCGGAGGGCATCGTCGTACGGATGGCTGTTCGTGGGCTTGTAAAACTGGCCCGGCTCCCAACTGGAGATCGGCGACCCGCCCACCGCGCAGGGAATGAGCCCGACGGTGATGTCCGGGTGCGCCTTGGCGATTTCGAGGCCAAAGCTCCGCCCCAAACCGACGCCCGCGATGCCGGGCTTGTCAAAATGCAACGGATCGACGGCGGGAACCCACTTTGCCTCTTTGCTCAGCATCAACACCCGCTCGCGGGGCTTTTGGTCCTCTTCCGAAACCTTCCCCCGCCCGGCCATGTTGGATTGCCCGACGAGCAAAAACAAATGAAATCGCTCCTTCGCGGGGAGGCTGGTCTCTGGCGCAGGATTCTTCCGCCTGCCCCCAAGCCGCCGGGATCCAGCCGGCCCACAGCATCAACCCACAAATCGACGAAGAAATGATCGACCGCAAATTCATCACCGCGACATGCCTCCACAGGAATTGAGATTTGGTTCCGTTTGAGTTTTTATCTAAGCCGTCGCCGCTCGCCATAACCCCACGAAAAATGCCCACTTGCGACATGAGGCACAAGGGGCATACGCGGAGAGAGCGGGATTCGAACCCGCGGTACGGGTTTCCCCGTACACCGGATTAGCAATCCGGCCCATTCGGCCGCTCTGGCATCTCTCCGAATATCTGATTTTCCAGGCTTTGCTTCATTTTCCCGGCTGACGGTTGGAATTGTTTGCACGACCGGGACCAAAATTGCCCCTCGTGAATAAGGGCCACGAGAGGCGAAAATCACCTTAATCGTTTCGCCAGAAAGGTGAGGGTATGGGGAAGTCTAGCGAAAAACGCACGTCGCGAAAAGTCTCAAAGTCCCCAAAACCATATCACGACTGCATTCCTCACTTTGCAGTTGGCGTGAAATGTGCACAATGTGCGCTCGTGGGAAATCGTTGGGATTTTCTGAAGTTGGGGATTTTAGGGAGATTGGATCACGGATGACCGACTCAAGCAGGAAGTGTTTGTGTTTGCTCGGCGGTTGGCGGTTCAGGAAAAAATCGGCTGGCCAAGTTGGGGACGTTCGTCGAGGTTGAGAACTTGACCGCTGAGATCGGGCGGACGAGGCGGCGGCGTCGCCGCCAGGTATCCTCCATGTCGGGTTCATCATTCCAGACGCGGGTGGAGTGGTCCCGCGTATGATGCCGACCGAACAATTGAAGCCAATCCCCATAAAGATCGCCAGCACGTGTAATCCGCCGACGCCGCTGGAGTCCATCAGCAGCGGGTCGAGGCCCAGTAATCTTAATCGATCATAGATTTGGCGAGCCGCACCGAAGGTGTCCAACGGCGTAATGGAAAGATCATCGGGATCATGCCGATCAATGTCGAATGCCATCCAGCGAGACGACTGGTCTGCCGATGCCGAATGGAGGTCGAGAACACCGTTGCCGGATCGAACCTTGAAATGTTTCTGCAGGTCTCATCGAAAAAAGTTTTTCCGCGTTCGTCCTTAAACGGGGCCGTCAATGCTTGGTGGCCTTCCACACCGCGTTTGCGGACATACCGGCCCCACACGTCCGTGCGGTTCACCATGTGACGCATGACCCGATGTGGCTAGTTCGTTTGCCCGCTCGCTCCATTCCTGGGCGACAAATTCAAGGGGGGTCGTTCACTGTTCGATTCGCTCAATGCACTTTGCGACATCGTTTCCAGGGTTATTGACGAGCGTGCTGATCGGGTAGGCGTCCAACACGTCAGGATCGCACGGCTTCAATAAGCCTTTCAACAAATCCTTATCCTTGAACTCCACGTCCAACCAGGTCGGCCAATCCTTGTTGCCGAGGATCACGGGCATGCGGTCGTGAATCGGCTCCATCAAGGCGTTTGCCGCCGTAGTGATGATCGTGCAGGATTGGATTTCCTCTCCTTTGGCGTTCCAGTGTTCCCACAAGCCCGCGAAGGCGAACGGCTCGTCGTCCGCCCGATGGATGAAGTACGGCTGTTTATTGCCATCCACTTTCTGCCATTCGTAGAATCCATCGGCGACAATCAAACAGCGGCGCTTGGTGAAGGCACTGCGGAACGAGGGCTTCTCGGCGATGGTTTCGGCGCGTGCGTTAATCATCCGATGGCCGATTTTGGCCTCTTTCGCCCAGGAAGGGATCAGGCCCCAATGGAGCAGGACCCATTCTCGGCCGTCGGATTCGTGGCTCAATCTCACCGCCGCCACATCCTGAGTGGGAGCAATATTGTACCGGGACGGCAACTCGGGAACGGAATCCAAACCGAAAGTCGAAGCAATCTGACTTGGATTTGAACGTAGAGTGTAGCGGCCGCACATTGTCATTTGCCTGCAAGTGAGTGATTCTTAATCTCGCAATTCTCGCGTTACTACGCCACGATTTCCGAAATGATGTGGCCGTGCACATCGGTCAGGCGGCGATTGATGCCGTTGTGCAGGAAGGTGAGCCGCTTGTGATCCAGCCCGAGTAAGTGCAAGATGGTTGCGTTGAGGTCGTGCACCGAGAGCACGTTCTCAACGGCTTTGAAGCCGAGTTCATCCGTTATGCCATAGCTCACGCCCGGTTTGAT
This sequence comes from uncultured Planctomycetaceae bacterium, assembly GCA_963815195.1. Lineage (GTDB taxonomy): Bacteria > Planctomycetota > Planctomycetia > Planctomycetales > Planctomycetaceae > CAWAVN01. The sequence goes on along the minus strand of CAWFGE010000013.1, from coordinate 709,951 downwards.
TCCCGCTCCTGCGAGCACGGCCGTGAATCCGTTGGGGTTATGGTCCCGCCCATTCGCGCCTTTTTGGAACATCGGCATCCGCCCGAACTCCGTGCACCACACCACAAGCGTGTCTTCCAACAATCCGCGTTGGCGGAGGTCGCGTATCAATGCGGCCGCGGGCTGGTCCATCACCCGGCCATGCACATCGTATTGCTCGCGAAGTTTTTGATGGCCGTCCCAGTTGAGCGCCCCGCCGCTGGCATAGGCCCCGTTAAATAGCTGCACGAACCGAACGCCCTTTTCGATCAGCCGTCTCGCAAGTATGCAGTTCCTGGCGAAGCCCGCCTTAATTTTGTCTTTCGGATCGTCCGCCCCGTACATTTTCAGAAGATGCGCAGGTTCGGAGGACAAATCGCTGACCTCGGGCACCGACAGTTGCATGCGGGCCGCGAGTTCATAACTCGCAATCCGGGCCGCGAGGTTCGTATCGCCGGGATTTCGCTTGAGATGCTCCCGATTCAATAGTTGCAGCAATTCACGGGCACCGCCGTCTTTCTCCCAGCCGAGACCTTTGGGCGGCAGCAGGTTTTGGATTGGCTGCGTCGTGCTCCAAGGCGTCCCCTGAAAGACGGCCGGCAAAAATCCCGGGCCCCAGTTATTGACGCTTGCCTGGGGCACACCGCGGGGATCGGGAATGGCCACGAACGCCGGCAGATCGCGGCACTCCGAGCCCAACGCGTAAGTCGCCCAGGCGCCGATGCTGGGAAACCCATCCTGCACAAATCCGGTGGAAAGAAAATTCTCGGCGGGCCCGTGCGTGTTCGATTTGCTGGTCAGACTGTGGACGAAGGCGAAATCGTCGACCAATTCTCCGAGGTGCGGAATCATATCCGAAACCATTTTGCCGCTTTCGCCGCGTGGCCGAAAAGCATACTGCGGCCGGGCGAGATTGCCGGCAGGGCCTTGAAACGTCACCGCAGGCCCGCCGGGCATCGGTTGGCCGTCTCGCTTGATGAGTTCCGGTTTATAGTCCCAGGTCTCCAACTGGCTGCACGCCCCGGCGCAGAAAATGACGACAACATTCTTGGCCTTCGCCCGATAATGCGGCCGCCGGGCGGCATGGGGATTGGCGGGATCAATCTCCGGGGTCACGGATTTCTCGCGGGCCAACAGTCGATCCTCGGCCAGCAACTGCGTCAAAGCGATCGCTCCGAGGGCCGTGCCCGTGTTCGCGAGAAAATCGCGTCTCTTCAAATAGCCGCGTCCCGGATGGCTGAGAACGTCATCCAGCGGCTTGGCCGGTTGCGGTCCGAATTGAGAATGAGGAGTCATCGGCGCATCTCACGGCAGAAACAGAAACTCGTTGGTGTTAAACAGAACCCGGCACAGCGTCTCCAAGCCGTGTTGTTTCGTCGTGGCGATCGCCGCGACAAACTCCGTTTTCTCGGGATCCCGCCCCAAAGCCAATCGAAATGCCGTCTTGACCTGTGCCTCAACGCCTTCGCTTTCCGCTTGGATTCGCGATGCGAATTGGCGGGCCCGGTCGATCACGAACTGGCTGTTGAACAGATTCAGCGCCTGGATGGCTGTCGTCGATTGCCTGCGTTTGGGCATGGCTTGTCCGGCGTCGGGGCAATCGAAGGTGCCAAAGATCGGAACCGTCTCCATCCGCACCTTGTGGGCATAGATCATCCGGCGAAGTTCATTCGGACCGAAGTCCTCCACGGGGGGAAAGCCGCTCAAACCGCCTCGGCTTTTGAAGAAGTTGAAGCCGGGACCGCCCATCTGGTCGTTCAACTCGCCGCTGACGAGGAGCATGCTGTCGCGGATGGCCTCGGCTTCCAATCGCCGCGACGGGAATCGCCAGAGCCAACGGTCGTCGCGCGCCTGTGCCGATTTAGGCCGGGCACTTTGCTGTTGATAGGTTCGGGAATGGACGATCAAGCGATGCAGATGTTTGATCGACCAACCCCTTTCAATAAAGTCCGCGGCGAGCCAATCCAACAGTTCCGGATGGGTGGGCCGGATGCCGTTGGTGCCGAAATCGCTGGGCGTCGCCACGAGGCCCCGGCCGAAGTGGGATTGCCAAATCCGATTCACCATGACGCGGGCCGTCAACGGATTCTCCGGCGAAGCCATCCACCGGGCCAGCTTGACCCGGCGGTCTTGTTCGCTGTCGTTGGCAGAAATATTCAACTCGCCCAACACTTGGGGAATAGCCGGCCCGACCGGTTCGACGCGCTGTTCCGGGTCGCCACGACGAAGCAGATAGGTCGGATCCGGTGCACGAAACTCCCCCCCATACACCAGCCGCGGTTTTACCAGTTCGGCCCGCCGTGCCGTAAGGCGATCGTGCTCTTCGACGATCGCCTTTACCTGGCTGGGCGTCATCGGCTCCCACTTTTGCAAGCGGGATTCCAGTTCCTGAATCCGGGGGACCAATGTTTCCGCTCGGGCCACGCGCTTTCGGTAGGCTTCGTTTCGCAGCGGGCGATCTCCGTACTCGACACCGGCGAAAAACGCCTGCATCGCATAATAATCTCTTTGCGGAATCGGATCGAACTTGTGGTCATGGCAGCGAGCGCAGCCGAGAGTCAGTCCCAAAAACGTGGCGCTCGTCCCGACGATGATCTCGTCCAATGCGTCCTGTCGGGCCTGTCGTTTGGATTCTTCATCTTTGCCGATCTGTCCCGGCAACAATACGGCGGCAGCTACCAGAAACCCTGTTGCCTCACCTGCGGAAAATGCGTCGCCGGCGAGTTGTTCCACCACGAATTGGCGGTAGGGTTTGTCTTCATTGAACGAGCGGATGACGTAGTCGCGGTAGGGCCAGGCATGTTCGCGGGGCGTATTGACTTCAAAGCCGTGCGTGTCCGCATAGCGCACCACATCCAGCCAATGCTGTGCAAAGCGCTCGCCGTAACGCGGACTGGCCAGCATCCGATTCACGAGCGCGGCATAGGCATCGGGAGCGGTATTGCTTACAAAATCTTCGACCTCTTCGGGCGTTGGCGGCAAGCCGAGCAAATCCAACGAGAGCCGACGAATCAGCGTGGGACGATCAGCCTTTTGAGAAAAGTTCAATCCATTTTCCTTGAGTTTTCGGAAAATGAACTGATCGACTGGGTTACGGGTGGAATCTGACGCCGTTGGGGGCGGAATCTTTTGAATCGGTTGAAACGCCCAATGCTCACGTCGAGAATCTCTCCTGGCCTGGCGATCATACTCTGTTTCGGGCCAGTGGGCACCGGCATCGATCCAGCGTTTGAGCAAGCCGATCTCTGCCTTGGATAACGGTTTGCCCTCCGGCGGCATTCGCTCGGCTTCGTCCGGGTTTTCAATGCGTCGGATCAGTTCGCTGGCCGAGCTTTTCCCGGGAACGATCACCTTCCCGCTCACGCCACCTTTGAGGGCCGTGTGTCTGGCGTCCAACCGCAAGTCGCTGTTTTGGTTTTCCGGACCGTGGCACTTACCACAACGCGATGTGAGAATCGGGCGAATTTGCTTTTCAAAATGGATGGGTCTGGCATCCTCTCCCGCTCCGGGATTTGGCAGCGCGAAGCAAAAAAGCCAAAAAACGACCCAGCGCATGTGTGTCTTCATGCCCTGAGGATACCGGAAAAAGCTGTGTGGATTCAATCGGCTGGCATGAAGACCACACCGAGTGTGTGCATCGCCCACTCCGAAAATCGCTGTGGGCTTCGCGGGATTCCTCTTTCATTCTGCCAGACCGACAGTGATCTCATTGTCTAGTTCCGAAGGCAGCGGACCGCGCTGCCCCATTTCTGAGGTTCCGCGTCCTCTTTGCTCTTTTTGTGATCCTTCCTTCGTTTGGGTGCCTCAGTAGGTTTGCCTCTTCCACAGTGGGGTTGGTGTTGTGGTAGTACCGTACCAGAGACGCCGCGGTGCGGATTTCGTCGTCGGCCGCCAGTCGTGGTTGTGCTTCCCCATCGATGGCGACCGATAGACGCCGCGGTGTGGATGTCGTGGTGGGTGATTTCCGCCAGCGTGCGGAGCCTCGGCAATCCCCCCGAGAATCGGCGGTAGTACGTACTACCGCGAAGCACCAAAAAACGATATATTAAGCCATTTTCGAGACACAAAAAAACACGCGAAACCCTGATTTCCCGCTCACCCTGAATCCCATCACGCGAAACTCAATCCTCTTACCGCGCCTCGCCCGCGAAGCTTTGCTCAATGTGCCAGACGGCGGCTGCATTTGCCAACTCGACAATCGCTTCCACGGATCAGGATCAAACGCGGCCGCTGGTTTTTTATTCAAGAACAACGGTGCGTGGGGGGAAAGAGGGCGAGTGGATTTGGTGAATTGTTCCGTCCCGGCTTTCCACGACGAACACGCCGCCGATGCGGGCTTTGATGGTGATCTTTTTGCCCGGCTGGAGCTCGAACTCCCGCCCGCGTCGGCCTTGGGGCGTTATCGGATAAATCAGCGCCACGGTCTGCGTCTTGTTCGCGAAGGAAATGTCCGCCGGCCAGCGGCCGGGGTTTGGGTTGGAATGCACCGCGGGCGTCATCCGCAATTCTCGGCGGGGGTGCGATTTCAAAAGTTGAGCCGTCAGCCGGTCCAAGAGTTCGGACGGTGCCGACTCGGCGATGTTTTTCGTCTCCGCGTGATTTTCGCGATGATCGTAAAGCTCCCGCGCCGTGGGCCGGCCCGTCTCGAATTCCCGCCATTCCACGAAACGGTGCGAGTCCGTCCGGATGGCATAACCCATGTATTCTTTGCCTTCCCAGTTGCGGTAGTATTGACTAAATGCGGCGTCGTTGACCTTCACGCCCACATCCTTGAGGTTCGGAAGCAAGCTCGAGCCTTGGGCAAAATCCGGAATGTCGATGCCCGCCAAATCGCAGAGCGTGGGAAACAAATCCACGAGCTCCGCCAATTCGTCCGAAGCTTGTCCCCTGGTCTTCAAACCGGGAGCGGCGATGATTAAGGGGACGCGGGTGTCGATTTCGTAATTGGTCATCTTGCCCCACCCGTGGAACTCACCCAGTTTCCATCCATGATCGCTCCACAGCACGATGATTGTGTTCTCCGCCAGGCCTTCTTCATCGAGGGCATCCAAAAGTTGGCCAAGGAGCGCATCGACGTAGGATGCACTGGCATAATAAGCGTGCATCAACCGGCGGGCGAGTTTCTCATCGATCCGTTTCTCATCCCACGGTTTGGGGAAGTCGATCAAATCGACGTAATGCGTCAGCTCGTAACTGTTCGACAGAGCATAAGCCGGCGTGTTCGGCGTCACATGGCCGTCGCTGATCACGGGAAGTTTCGCCGGGTCGAAGAGGTCCCAGTATTTTTTGGGGGCAATCCACGGAAGATGCGGCCGAATATAGCCCATCGCGAGAAAAAACGGTTGGCCTCGTTTTCCGAGCCGCCTGAGATCTTCAATCGCCATCTGCGTTCGCGCGCCATCGAGAAGTTCATTGTCATCAACGTCGGGAGCCGCCGAGCTGGGACCGCGGAGATTGTTCTTTCGCCAATCGGTGGCGGGCAGCGTTTTTTGAACAGCCCGGATTTGCTCGGCCGTCCCTTCCGGGTAAGGCGATTTGAGGGCAGGCCCTGGGCGAATCGGTTCGCTCCAGGATTGCGGGTCGGGCGTGGGGTTATGGAAGATCTTTCCATGACTGATCGCGGTGTATCCGAATTTGCGAAACCATTGCGGCAGCGTGACCGCATCGGGCTGCGCTTCCCGAAAGTGGATGGGCAATGTCCAGACGCCAAGTTGGTCGGGCCGTTGCCCGGTCAGCAAACTCGCCCGCGACGGATTGCAAACCGCCACCTGGCAATAAGCCCGCGTAAAACGCACGCCCCGTTTGGCCAACCGGTCGAGATTCGGCGTGATCGCGTGCGGGTCTCCGTAACAACCGATCGACGGCCGAAGATCATCCACCGCAATGAACAGCACATTGGGATGCTCTGCATGCGCCGTTTCTTCAGCCGCCAAAACTGTGTTCCCCGCCAAGAGAATCCCGATTAGCAGGACAGAATATGGGATGGTCGATTTCATCGCGGCCTCGCTGAGGATGTGAAAGGATGCTTTCGACGATACTCCAGAGTCCGGGACGGTTCAACTTCCGCGGGCTGGGCGGTTCAAAAACGAGTCTGCTCACTGGCGAATCCGGTTCCGTACGCTGATAATGCAATTGTTGGAATTCGCCCGTTTGCCGCTTCGTTCGTTGGAGGTGTGTTTCATGGAAAGCCATCTGAACCGCAGGGACTTTTCGATCCAGACATCGGCCGGCATCGCTGGCCTTTTGATGGGACCGCTCGGTTATGAATTGGCAGCCGATCCACCGCCAGCGGAACAGGACAAAACGGATAAAGGGCTGGTCCTGTTGGGACTCAACGCTCTTGCGCGGTCCCCCGGAATGAACTACTTCGCGGACGGGCATCGCGGGGCCAGTTTGGTGGCGGCCCATCTGCTCTGCGTCGAGAACAAATTGGATGAGGCCGCCCACTCGCGGATTGTGGAACTTTTTAATCTGAATTGGTCGTCCACGAAGTTGTGCGCCCCGTTTCCGGAAACCGAAGCGAACGAAAAGGGCATCTCGAAAATTGGCGATGCCCTCCGTGAAGGGGGCGAGGTGTTAAGGCAAGTCGGGCACAATGCCATTTTCGCGATGCTGGCGATCCGGGCCTTCCGTCTCCTGCCGAGTGCCGCGACCCCCGAGCGGATCGATGGGGTTTGCCGCCTGATCCGGTCATTCACACCCTGGCGGGATGAAAAGCCCGACCCGAAGGTCGATCCGCCGCCGTTCGCCGAATCGCAAGCCGCCTCGAGATTCGTCTTGAAAGAAGCTCTGGCCTCGATTGATCGTTTCGTCGGATTCGGGCAGGGATTCGCAGGGCACATGCTGACGTTCGGGCAGGCTCTCATCGAACTGGCCGCAATGGGAGACGTCGAGTTGGCGGAGAGTTGCCGGACGGCATTTCGCAAGTATGTCACCGTCACCCGGCAAGGTCCGGGACCGAAGGATCGGCGGTTTCCCGATCACAAGCCGAGCCCACTCAGGCCCAAGGACAAAAAATACTGGGAAAAGCGCGGCGACCACGCGCTGGGCATCGGGCATGTCTTTAAGTATCCCTACAGCTACTACGATTTGCTCAGGCGAGCGAAAGATCCCGAGTTGGCAGACGCCTGGGACAAGAAAGCCTACCATCTGTTTTGAGAGAAACCATTTTGTGCTTGGCGCTTATGTTTCGATCTTTGGACAGTGGCCGATCCGCGAAAGGGGAGAGATGGTGAAACAATTCACTCATCATTGGGTCGCGTGTGTTGCATTTGCTGTTCTCATCGGTGTGGGGCATGCCAGAGGGGCGGAACCGCTTTCGTCCGCCGAGGCTCAAGCACGCAAGAATCTGTCCGGGGTCTGGCGCGGGTTTGCCGTGGAAGGCAAAGGAGAGAAGCCCGACGAGGGTCCCGTCAAATTGGAACTCTCCATCACCCGGGAAAAGATCAAAGGCACCGAGTTCAAGGGCGGCGAGTCGATCGACCACGGCGAAGGGTCTTATTCGCTGGACCTCAAAGCCAATCCAGTGCACCTGGACGGCCTAAAAACGAACGCTCGCGGCAGAAAAGAAACGTGGATCGGCATCTACAAGCTGGAAAAAGACACGCTGTACTGGTGCGTCGCCCGGCGCGAACGGCCCAAAACGTTTGAAACGGTGAAGGGCCAATTCTTGTTGATCCTCAAACGCGACAAAAGCTGACGCATCGTCACTTTGAGATTGCGTCCAGTCGGCTTAATTCTGGCTCAACCGATCGAGTGCGTATTTCAAGGCGTTCCGATAGTCCCCGCTGTCCCATTCGGCGAGTTGTTTTTTGGCGTCGTGCTCTCCGGTCGTTTAGCGTTTGCTCGCCAGGTCGATGACGCCGGTCCAGTTCGGGGGCGGTTGGCGGTTGGACTCGGCGATGCGGACGAGCAGGAAATCCTTCACCCGGTCGTCGGTGGGAACGCGGTCCAACAGGGCAAACGCCAACGACCAATCGCCCAAGACGAAGGCTTCCTCCGCGGCTTCGTAGTAGTCGATGTCCTGGTCCGAGAGGGCAGGGTATTCGGACTCGGGCGGCAGGAGTTCGGTAACGTTGAGCGCGTTCTCCATGCCGTAGGGTTTGACGCGGGCGATCCGCCGCAGCCGGACCTGGTCGGTTTGCGTTTGCTCATGGATGAGTTTCGCGGTGAGTTCATCGACGAGGATCGGCGCCCGGAGGATTTTCGTCATGCCTTCCAAACGGGAGGCGAGATTGACGACGGGGCCGAACACGGTGACTTTGACCTGGTCCGCGGTGCCGATCTTGCCCGCCATCGCCCGGCCGGTGGCGATGCCGACGCCCATTTGGAAGCCGGCGAGTGGGTGGTTGTCCCGCTGGGCGACGACTTCCATTTGCCGGCGGATGCCCAAAGCCGCGCGGCACACGCGGACCAGGCGGTCTTTCTGCGGGACGGGCCAGCCCCAAAAGCCCATCACGGCATCGCCTTGAAAATCCCCGACCACGCCCCCGTGCTCGAGGATGTGATGCGTGGAAACGCCCAAGGCCTGGCTCACGCGGTCCAACAGGCCTTTCAGGTCGTTGGCGGATTCCTCGGAGGCTTTCGAGAATCCCCGCAGATCGCAGAACAGGACGGTGACTTCCGTTTCCCGCGGGGTGAGCACGACCTCGGGATCGGTTTCGCTGAGCGCCGCGAGCACGGCCGGCGAAAAGAATTGGCTGAAGCTGGCGTTCCGGCGTTCGAGGGTTTTCGAGCTGCCAAAGCGAGCCCAACACCGAGGCGACGAGTTCCGTGAATTTCAAATCGTCTTGCAGGTCGGCCGGTTCGGAATCCAAGCCGGCCCCGGAAATGTGCTCGCCAAAACTGCCCGCCACATAAATGCACCAGTTCGGACAACTCGCCGAAGGCACGGGCGACGAGAAGGCCCAATCCATGTCCTCGCTGGCGGTGAACTCGGACGGGCGGTCCGAAGCCGACCACACGTGCAGGACGCTCTGCTGGCTGCGGGCGGACTTGAGGATCAACCGCTCGCTCGGCCGGAACCGGCCGCCCAACAACCGCCGGCGGTCCCAATGCAAAAGATGCACCCGCTGCTCGGCCTTTTCGTCGGGCGAAGCCGCGACCAAGGCGACGGCGTCCGCGCGGGGAATGCCCGCCAACAGCAGGTTCACCAGGCTCGAAAACAGCGTCGTTTCGTTGGTGGCGTCGGTGATCAACTGCGGCAGCCGGCTGAGCACGTCGATCCGCTCGCTGGCGTGGCGATATTTCGCCCGGCGGAGATACTGCGGGCTGAAGGATTGCTCGCGCGAAGGCTCCGACAGCTTCTCGGCCATCTCCACGTCTTCTTCCACGAGCGTGAACGTCGTGTGCCCGATGACGAAATGCCGCCCCGCTTCGAGTTCGCAATGGTCCGTCTGCTGCCCGTGGATGAAGATCGGATTGACCGCCGTGGCGATCCGACGGACGTCCAAAGTCTTCCCGTTCCAGACCAACTCGGCGTGGCGATGGGAGATGTGCGAATCCCAAGGCACGCCCCAAGGTCCCATCGAACGGCCCAAGACCACGGGGCGATCGACGGGCAGTTCGTGCCGCCAACGCTGGTGCGGTTGGGCTCCTTGGGCGATGAGGTCGGTCATGGGGGCGGTTCCTCCGTGGAGCCGGCCCCCGATCCCGACGTCCATGTGCCGGCGGATGAGGACGTGGTCCCGCCCAGAATCTCAAACCGCCGCCGCTGGAGATGTTGCCGCTTCACGACCTGGCGGATCAGCACGAACCAGACGAACGCGGAGACGCCCACGCCCACCGCGAGCGACCGAATGCCGAGCCAGAGCAATTCCCGCCGGGTGTTCTGGAAAGGTTTGCCGATGACATCGTCATAGGCCTCCTGCACGATGACCACCCAGCCGGTGTTCTGCGCATGGACGCGGACGGGAACCATTTCCGCGAGCCAGCGGCCCTGGTAGTCCCGGCCGTCTTGGGCTTTCGCCATGGGGTCGTGGTAGCTCTCCCGGCGCTCCGGAGTGTCGGGATAATCTTCCGGCAAGAGCCGAAATTTGGGATCCGTGTACTGCCCGGCGACGTGGTGGTCCTTTTCGTAAAGCGGATGTTCCAGAATGATGCCCGGATGCTGCTCGGAGGTTTTGTTGACCAGGACCGGGATTTGAAACTGGGCTTCGGGAAGGTCGATGATCTCCCCCACCGCGAACGTCATCGTCAACACGCCGAGAATTTCCCCGTCCTCGCGGATCGGGCTGGAAACGCCGACGATCCAGCGATTGCTCGCCTGGCTCAGAAACACCGGCGAGAGAGACGGCTTGTCGACGACCTTGAGATCTCCGGGCTTCGCGGGCCGCCAATCGGGCGGGAGGTCTTTCGGGCCGCCGTTGAAATAGGCCCGCCACGCATAGTTATGGCCGATGGTATCGCTCTGGGGCCAGCGGCCCAAGCACACGCCGCGGGAGTCGCACACCAGCCAACTCGCGATGGACAACTTCCCGTTGGAATGCGAAAACCGCGGGGCCTTTCCCAAGTCGACCAGCCAATGTTCGAGCTTCGCGGGCGGCGAATCGGGCGGACCGGCGACCGCGGCCTGATACTGTTTTTCCTGGGTCTCCAGCAGGGGATCGCCTTCCGGCAGCGTGGCGATCTGCTTCAGCCGGTCCCGCCAGGCCGGCGACTTGACCACGCTCGACACGAGCCGGCTCAGTTCCGACTTTTGGGCCTCGTCTTCCACCAATTCAAACCGCCGGGCCAGATCGTCTTCCACCTGCCCCGCCGCCAACCGGGCCGCGAAGCGGTTGCCCTCGAGCGCCCGCCGCACGATCTCGTTGCGGGAATCGTCCATGATGGTATCCATCCAATCCACGGCGAAGATCGAAGACAGCAGCAGCACGAGCAACGGACCGACGAGCCCCAACCACACCAAGGGCCGCCTCGCCCGCCGGCTGGCCCGCTCTTCCAGATCGTAAAGCACCGCCTGCACGCTGGCGTAGCGGTGATGGGGATTGAGCGCGAGGCAGCGATGCAGAATCGTCGCCAATTCGCGGTCGATGCCGGGAATGGCTTTTCGCACATGCAGGCGCGGCGATTCGTGGAGCAACTCCCGGTACTTCGTCAGCCGTTCTTCGAGGCCCGTCATGTGCTCGAGCGTTTCCGCCATTTCGCTCGTGTAATACGGCGGATAGCCCGTCAACATGCGGAACATGATCGCCCCCAAGGCGTACACGTCCCAACGCACGTCGGGCACCGCTGCGAGGTCGGCTTGCTCCGGGGCCATGTAAAACAGCGTCCCCAGGGAGGGCGTTTGCTCGTAGGACAAACGGGCCTGCCCGAAATCCGCGAGCCGGGGTTGCCGATCCTGATCCAACAGCACGTTCGCGGGCTTCAAATCGCAGTGCAAAATCCCTTTGGCGTGCGCGTGCATCAGGCCGATGGCGATTTGGCGGATCAGCCGCTCGGCATCCGCGATGGACACGTCCGCACCGGACTCCAGCCAATCCGCCAGCGAGCCCTGCTCGACGTATTCCATCACGCAGTAAGGAGGATCGGCGTTCCAACCGACATCCAAGACCTGCACCACATAGCGGTCCGAGGACAAAAACGCGAGCTTCTCGACTTCCCGTGAAAGCAGCGACCAGTCCAAGCCGCCGCGGTGGGCGTAAAACTTGATCGCCACGCTGCGGCCGGTGTTTTCATCGGTGCCCATCCAGACCTGGCCGAAGGCCCCCGTGCCCAACAGCCGATGCAGCACATAGCCCGGAATCTGGGCCGGCGGGCGCGAAGGCTCCAGGCTCCACCGTTGAGCCAGCGCCTGCTCCTCCTCGGACATGGGTTGCGTTTTGTCGTTCGTCATGGGTCCATCTTCAATTCAACCGGTCCTTTCTCCGCTCGACAGAGTCCATCATAATCGTTCGGAAGGGCCTCGTGCAGGAGAGTTTTCCGCAGCCTGGGATTATTCCTGAATATGAAGTGGGCGAATGGCAGAGGGCAGCGACGTGCTGAGTGGTGAGGTAGCACGATTGTACGCCGAAGACGTTATATAACAAAGCCCAGGGTCAGCGGCGCAGCCGCGCCACCCTGGGTTCCGGGTTCCATGTTAAACCATACGCCGAAGGCGTTAGACAAAAGTGTTGTATAACGCCTTCGGCGTAAAGTGCTCTTGTGATTCCGATGACCCAGGGTGCGCTGCGCGACCCTGGGCTTTAATGTGTAACCGGTTCGCGGTAGAGTCCAAACCAACGTCATCCCTGGGCGTTTCGGTCATTCAGGTTTTGGAATTGTTTCGGATTTCGGTTTTTTGGACGGGACCCGCTCCCTCAATATCGTTCGTAATACCGCACGAGGATCTGGTTGTCGAGGCGGTTGACTTCGGTGTCCACCCTCGCAATGTCGGCAGGCAACACGAACAGAGCCGAGAGCAACTCGGGCGTCAGGTATTTGAAAGACAGACCCTCGGGCAAGCTCCTGGGCGGGGAAAACGGGTGCCGCTTCGCCAGGCCGAAGCCCCACAAACCGAACGACGGCACCGCGACCTGATAGGGGTGCGTCACAAAGCCCCCGGCTTCCAGCGTGTGCTGAATGCACCAGAACGCCTTGCGGGCAAACAGCGGCGAGGTCGATTGAATCCCCACCGCCCCCTCGGGAGCCAACCGCTCTTTGAGCATCCGGTAAAACCGCCGCGTGTAGAGCTTGCCCAGCGCGAAGTTGTTGGGATCCGGGAAATCGATGATCACCACGTCAAACCGATCCGTCACCGTTTCCAGCCAGATCATCGCATCTTCGTTCACCACCGTGACGCGGGGATCCGCGAAGGCGTGCTGATTGAGCTCGGCCAGCGGCGGGAAGTTTTGCGAAAGGGAAGTCATCGCCGGATCCAAATCAACCAGCGTGGCCGATTCGACCTCGGGATATTTGAGAATCTCCCGAAGCGCCAGCCCGTCGCCGCCGCCCAAGACCAGAACTTTGTGCCGGCGGCCCGCGGCGAGCATGGCGGGATGCACCAAGGCCTCGTGGTAGCGGTATTCATCGTGGCTGTCGAATTGCAACTTGCCGTTGAGCCAAAGCTGAAAGTCCTTGCCCGCGCGGGTCACAACGATCCGCTGGTAAGGGGATTGCGTCGCATACACGACCGGGTTCGGATACAGCCGCTCTTCCGCAAGCGTCGTCAACCGGTCGGCAAAAAGGAACCCCGCGATCAACAGGCAGAGCGTCAAACCGGCCCGCAGCCTTAAGCCCCAGGATCGTCCGCTCAAAAGCGGCTTCAAGAGCCAGGTGCCCCACAATCCGACGAGGGCATTCATCATCCCAAATAACAGCGAGGTGCGGATCAGGCCCATCTTGGGCAACAGCAGAATCGGGAACAGCAGCGACCCGACCAAGGCCCCGATGTAATCGAAGGTCAATACGCGCGAGACGAGTTCTTTGAAGTCCAGGTTCTCTTTGAGGATCCGCATCAACAGCGGCAATTCCAACCCGACGAGCGTGCCGATGCCGAGCACCAGCCCGTATAAGAGCACGGAGAACCAGCCGCCGACGCGGGCGAAGCTGATAAAGAGCAAAGGCGCCGAGATGCCGCCCAACAAGGCCACGCCGAGCTCGACTTCGATGAAAGTTTTAGCGAGGGATTTTTCGATGAAGCCGGACAGCCAGGCTCCAATGCCGAGCGCGGAGAGATAGATCCCGATGCACAGCGAGAACTGCGTGACGGAATCGCCCAGCACGTAACTGGACAAAGTCCCGGCCACGAGTTCATACACCAGCCCGCAGATCGCAATGATGAACACGTTCAAAAACAAAGCCGGCGTGTGCAGTTTCGGCGGCGGGTTTTCGGGTGCAATCGGGCGAGGTCCCACTCGGCGGAGTCGTCGGGAGCGGGCGGTTCCGGTTCGTCGTCGGTCGGGATCATATTTCAAAAGGCCACAGAGGCCACACAGGCCGCAGGGGCCGCAAAGGGAAAAATCCGGACAAAGGGGGAGCGATGTGAAAACGCGTGCGAGTTCTTTCCGGCTCTCCGCTCTGGGCTCTCTGCTTCAACCTTGAATGGCGGCGGCGAGGATCAAAGCGATGCCCAGGATGATGGAGCCCATGATGATGCCCAGCGACGTGTTCTGGTCTTCCTCGATTTCTTTTTGCACCGAGAACGGGGCGAGTTTGACGATCACCCAGATAGAGAGGCCGAACAGCACCATGCCCACCAGCGTAAAGATCACGGCCATCAAGAGGGGCCCGGCGATTCTGCTGAGCGAGTCCGCCGTCGGTTGGGGCGTCGCGGGAACATCGCCCTCCGCCGCGAACAACGGCAGATTGAGCGTCCACGAGTGAATGGCCATCGCAAGTCGATCCAGCATTACTTTCCTCCTCCAAATCCGCCGCCGCCAAAGAAGAACCCCCCGCCACCGGAACTGCGTCCGCTCGACGTGTAGTTGCTGGGCGGCGAGGAACTTAGTTTCGTACTGCCAAATTCCCACCCGAAAAAGGTGGAAAACGCATAGAATCCCAACGCCAGGATTCCTAAACCCATATAGATTTTCGTCAACATGCTTTATGCCCCTGGTTGGGGAAAAGTTCCAAGCCCCAAAACCCCAATGACCATTGGAGGTTTCTTGAGCCGCGCACGAAGTCAGCGGTCTTCAGATTCCCGAAGTCCAACACCGCTTACTTCGTGCGCGGCTCATACGTTTTTGATACGACTTTGATACTACTGAAATTGGTCATTGGTCATTGGGATTTGGGATTTGGGATTTGGTCATTCGGTTTGAAACGGGCTGTAATCGCTTTCCTGCCAGCGGCGGGCGTTGAAGGTCACGTGATGAATTATTACGCCGATGGGCAACACCATCACTCCCACCCCTAGCCAAAACATTTGCGAGAAGTGCGGCACGTCCTGGCGGACTTCCACGGTGAAACTCGGGCTGGGCGAGGTCATCGTTTTCCACTTGGTGTTGAACCGCATCTTATAGGTCCCGGCGGGCAGAGCTTCCAGATACACCTTCTTTCCCGACGAGACGCCGAATTTCCCGTTCGCCGGGACTTCGCCTTTTTCGTTGATGAACTCGCCGTCAAGATAGACCCACTGAAAGCAGTTCACGCCCACGGCGATATTGTCTCCGCCTTCGAGCTGAAACGGTTCGGTGAGCACCTCCTTGGAAGCCCCGGGCTGGAAGGAAAAGGTCCGGCTGTTTCCGTAAACCAAACGCCTTTCGCTGGTGCCGTACACAACGAGCACCAAAAACAACGCCGCCGCGCACATCAGGCCCCAGTATTTGTAAATGTCCTTGTGGGGATACGGCTGGTTGGGGGCGACGGACACCGGCGTCCGCAGGTCGTCCCGGCCGAAGGCTTTTTCGATTTCCTCGACCGGCACATACCGGCTGACGGTGTAGTTGATCTCGCGGTTTTTCTTGTCGCGCTTGGCGTTGGGGCTTTTGTTGGGGCCGGGGCTCGGGTTCTGATTCGTCTCGCGGGAGAGCATGTCCGGCGGGTGGATGTAGTCGGCGGACTTCACCTTCTCGCCCATGTTGACTTCCCAATAAAACTCGCCGAGCACATACGCCACCACCGGCTCGCTGCGGTCAAAAATCTTGAAGCCCGTCCCGGAATAATAGGCTTCCTGAGGGCCCGCCTTCACATCGCCCGCCGGCACCGACTGGCCGAAGCTCCAATGGCCGTCGTTATCGATCAGCCAGTAAAACGGCAACCGGGGTTTGTAGAGCAGGTATTCGTGCCAGCTGTAATCGATGCCCTCGTAAGTCACTTTTCGCTGCATAAAGCCGATGACGGTCAGTTCCTGCGGCTCTTCCCAATCGGTGTGGACGACTTCGGGATCGAACACGCCTTTGGAGCCCAGCGGCAGGACCGGTTCGATTTTCTTTTTGCCGAGGGCCTGGAGGAATTTCAAATTGCCATGATCGCAGGAGAGCATCGAACCGCAAAACGGGCACGCCACGCGGAGGGTTTGATCGGGGGCTTGGAGTCTCCAAAGGCCCGCCGCACTTGGGGCAGTTGACCTGGGCGGCGGCGACGATGCGGGCTTCCCGTTCGCGAGACGCGGCGGACTCGAGGCCCAACTCGTGCAGCGTGACTTCGCCCCCGGCGTAGAACGACAACTGCCCGTGGCTCTGATCGAGCGTGCCGAACTTCCGCCCGCCGCCGGAGAGGTCCGCGAACTCGACGACTTCGCCGGGCTTCAGGGCCCAGGGGATTTCGCCTTCGCCCGAAACGACCGTGCCTTCGCCGATCTCGATGATTTTCATCTGGCCCATTTTGGGGATGGCGATCGTGTCTTCGATGTCGAGTTCCGACAGCGGGGGGATTTCGTGATTGGGCGGCAGCTCGTGCTCGAAGGTCAAATAGTATCGGCCCTGGGCTTCCGCGAGCCAGCCCCACCGCTGCCCGCCGCGGAACGCGACGTACCATTCGTCCCAGACCCCGCCCGCCGAGTGGCGGATTTGCGACCGGCCGGTGATTTCAAACGGCACGCCTTTGAACTTCCCCCGCAGCCCGCATTGGAACGGCGAGTCAGTCTCGGCGAGATCCGCCACTTTGCCCAGGTTTTCGAGTTTTCCGTCCGCCCGCCCTACGGCGGAATGGCAACTCGGGCAGATGGTGACCACCGAATTGGCCACATCAAACTGAACCGGCGAACCACAGGCAGGACACGAGGCTTGAAAACTCACAAATTCGCCCTTTTTCCAACAACGTCTGGTCCTCTCTCCCCTCGGGAGAGAGGGTTAGGGTGAGGGGCAACCTCTGGTCCCCTCTCCCCTCGGGGGAGAGGGTTAGGGTGAGGGGCAGGTCGGCGGCCGCGCTCGAGTTTTTTGACTTCCACAACGCCCGGCTCAAACCATGCTTTCAAAACCTCCACCAACGCCTCCGGTTCGACATGCTCGCCGCAGGTAAACACGTCCGCCGCCAGGTAGCCATGCTCCGGCCAACTGTGCAGGGCCAAATGGGACTCGGCGAGCGAAGCCACTCCGGTCACGCCCTGCGGACTGAAGGCGTGGACGTGCAAGTTCAACAGCGTCGCCCCGATTTCGCGAACGCCTCGCTCGATGGCCGCCCGCACGGCTTCGGGTCCGTTGATGGACGCGTTGCAGTCCCAAAGCTCAATCATCAAGTGCCGTCCCAAGGCATCCATGGATTCTCTGACTTTCCGGCAAATTGAAGAATCTTTGTTTGGACGGGTACGAAGAAAATGTCCCCGCCAAGATAACCCAAACCCACAGAAAGTGGTAACGATTTTTTTCGCGGATGGATGAACGGAAAATGGCGAAATCCAACGCCTTTCGCAAAATTTTTCCAATTCCACCAGGAACACGACGAATTCGCAAGCGGAACGCGGATTTTTCCGACCCCCCGCCGGGACGCGGCGGGCACCACTCATCACAGCATCACGGTTCACAAAGTCATGATCCTGTGAAGCCTGATTCTGCGATCGATCATTCCCGCGGCGTAAAGAGGGGGGATTTCCACAATTTGAGGCGATGCATCCAAAATCGTCCAAGGACACCCAGAGTCGCAAGTCCATAGCGGACGCTGCGGCGGAAATTGATGCTGGAGGCTTCCTCGAAGTAGCGGACCGGGACGGGAATGTCGCCGATTTTGAATCCGAAGTGCACAAGCTGCGCGAGGAATTGGCTGTCGAACACGAAATCGTCCGAATTCCTCCGCCAAGGCAGCGTCTCGAGGACTTCCCGGCGATAGGCGCGAAACCCGCTATGAAAGTCGCCCAGGTTTTGGCCGAGCGCGATGTTTTCCACAAAAGTCAGCAGGCGATTGGCGAGGTATTTGTAGCGGGGCATTCCGCCGTCCAGGGCTTCCCGCCGGGTGCGGATCCGCGACCCCAGCACGCAGTCGCAAATCCCCAACCGCAAAATCTCGACCGCCACGGGAATCACCCGGCTGTCGTATTGATAATCGGGGTGGATCATCACAATGTAATCCGCCCCGCGGCCCAAGGCCTCTTCGTAGCAGGTTTTCTGATTGCCGCCGTAGCCGCGGTTTTGCTCGTGCTCGATGACGGTGAGTCCCAAACCCTTGGCGATCGCCACGGTGTCGTCCCGGCTGCGGTCGTCCACAAGGATGATTTCATCCACAGTGCCCGCCGGAATATCCGCCACGGTGCGTTCCAAGTCGCGGCGGCGTTATAAGCCGGCATCACGGCCACTGTTTTTCCCGGCTTCGGGAGCGGCGGCGAGAGTTCGGTTTCGGGCTGGGGTTGCCTCGACATCAATTCGTGCGGACCAGGGGTGTTAAAGATCATTCATTTCGAAAAACGTCTGCCCGATCAGCCGCAACGGGCTCGCGTCCGGTTGTCTCGGAGCACCGGGGCTAGCGCCCTGCGGCTAATGATGCAACATGTATTCCTCGAGTCATCTTGCTTAAAAGAATCACTTCGAAGTGGAACGTTGATAATCCGTCGCGGCGTCGTCTGTTTGCGCGGCTGGCGTCCGAAGGAAAGACTTCTTTTCCATAATAGGTTTTCAATCGAACGCGGGTCTCCTCGATTCTGGCTTCGCGCTCGCTCGGGTCCATCCGCCCGGCTTCGATCAGCAAATCGGCCAGTTCGTCCAGGCATTCCCGGGGGAGTTTGTGCCGATAGATGAGCATCAATCGGCGTTCGATCAAATCGCCTAGGCTGCTGACCCATTCGTTCTGGATGACCCACCGCACAAAATCCCGCGGAAGGTCCGTGCCCGCGATCGGAGATTGATCGGGCGAGGAAATCGAGGCGAGAATCGTGCCGGTCCGCGTGCCGCAGATCGCCCACATCGCCCGGATGTGCCCGGCGGGCCGCCCCAAGCGCTGGGCGAGTTGTTCGATCGTTTCTTGGAGTTTTTCCGGAGTTGGATAATCTTCACCGCCGGGAAACACTCGGTCCTGGGTCCCGGCGGTGCGGGGAACGTCGAGGCGGAGCAGAACCAGATCGGCGATGGCTTCACCGAACGCGCGGGCCGTCGTGAGTTTGCCTCCCACAAGCGTCAGAATGGGAACCCCTTGTTCCTCATTGATCTGGATGGAATGATCGCGGGAAATCGCACTGGTCGAGTTGACGTCTTGCTTGGGAAGCGGCCTGATCCCGGCGAAGTGCATTTCCAAATCGTCCCGCGCAAGCGAAACCTGCGGAAAGAGTTCGTTGACCATTTCGATGAGGTAGGCCAACTCGTGTTCGGAGGCGATCGCCGCGTCGGGATTTCCTGCGAAGGGTTCATCGGTGGTGCCGACCATCACGCCGCCGGCCATCGGCAGGACGAACACGAGCCGACCGTCCTCGGCCTCGGCGTAGACGCCCTGGTCTCCCACGGCTTCGCAAAGCTTTTTCTGGTACGTCACAAAATGGCTTCCCTTGGTGCCGCCGAAGAGCGGGGGGCTGGGAACCGACAGTTCGTCCAACGTCAAATCGCCCCAGGCCCCGGTGGCGTTGATCACGAGGGCCGGTTCGAGCGCTTTGACGGCCTCGCCCGTGTTGCGGTCGATGACCTTCCAGCGATCGGCGTCCCGGCGGACTTCGTGATACGTCCACACCGCAAACTCGAGCCCCTTCTCCGCGGCGATGGCCTGGGCGTCGGACAGCATCGAGAGCACGAAGCGTTCGGGATAGATCATTTGGGCATCGGTATAGCGGCACAACCAGCGGTACCGCGAGGCATCCACGACCGGGGCGTCGGGAGCACCGCTGGGCACGACGTCCGAATCCGGAAAGTCGGGATCGCTCACAAACCGGTCATAAAACCAAAGCCCCACTCGCACGAGCCAAAGCCCGCGCGGCGCATGTCTCGGTTTTGCCCCACCGTCCGCCGGAAAAAAATCTTTCCGCAGAGCGGAACAGCCCGCCGGTCCGCCGGGCGACGGGAATGTGCAAACGAAACGGCCGCACGAACTGCGGCGCGAGCCGGCGGAGGCGGGACCGCTCGGCCAGCGATTCCCGCACGAGCCGAAACTCGCCGTGCTCCAAATACCTAAGGCCGCCGTGAATCAGCCGCGAACTCCGCGAGGTCGCGCCCCAGGCGATGTCGCTGCGTTCGACGAGGCACACGGGCACGCCGTTTAGCACCAACTCGCGCGCCGCCGCGCATCCGTTGATGCCGGCTCCCAGGATCAACACGGGTCTGGGTGACGATGAAGTTATTTCCGCCATTTCGATGAACAACAATTCTTGCTAATGCCGCGCCGCAAACGTCTGGGGATCCTGCTGGTAGAATTCGCGGAGCAAAGCATACCATTCCGGGTGGCGATGGGCCATCTGTTTCGGCCGCTCGAAAAAACATTCGGTGCTCACCGCGAAAAACTCCGCGATGTTCGTGGCCCCGTAGGGATCGATTAAGGTGGACCGGCCGTGCTGGGCGGCATCGACAAGGGCCTGATATTCCCGCTTCACCGCCGGCTCCCAGCGATCGAAAAGATCGGCCGAGCCCAAATTCGGCGTGCCGTCGAGGAACTGATCTTCCAAATCCAAGACGTGGGCGAACTCGTGGAACACGACATTCTGGCCGTCGCGGGCTTGGCGGGCTCCGTCCAAAACGTGCGGCCAAACCAGACTGACGGGGCCGCTCAAAAGGGCTTCGCCCAACCGCCCGGTGGGTTCTTCGTTCACGATGCCGCCCCGCGGAAAATGTTCGGTTCTCCAAACCACGCGGGGGAACACCAAGATCGTTTGCAAGCGGTCGTAATAGCGATCCGCAAATTTCCGCACCAGAAACCCCGCGAGCGCCGCGATGACGGCTTTCATCTCGCCGGTGATCTCCAAACCGTCGCAGCCTTCCCAATACTTCTCCGCGACAAACACCTGCACCCAACGTTTCAGCCGCTCGTATTCGTCCGGGGTCAGATAGGACACATGGGCGACGTTTTCGCGGATCGCTGCGTCCCAATCCGCCGGGAAGGGCTCTGCGGCCAGCTTCTTTCGCCGGCGGTTTTTGAACCACGACAGGATCATCGCTTCGCCCGCCGACGGGGTTTGAGCCGATCCGCCTTGGCCGGGTCGTAATCGGGATTGGCCGCGGGCATTTTCGCGTGAACCGAATTTCGCCACGCGTTCAGTTTTTGCTGCAAGGACTTGGCTTTTTCGGGATCAGCTTCGGCCAGGTTCTTCGTTTCGCTGAGATCTTCGCGGAGGTTGTAAAGCTCCAGCCGGCCGTCTTCGAAAAACTCGATCAGCTTGTAAGCGCCCGCGCGGACCGCACCGCCCGGCGTGGAATGATGATAATGCGGATAATGCCAATACAAAGCCTCCCGCGAAAACTCGCCCGACTCTTTGAGCAACGGCGCGAGGCTGACGCCCTCCACGGAATGGGCGAGCTTCACGCCCGCCAGGTCCGCGAGCGTGGGCAGCACGTCGATCGTGGAAACAGGCACATCGCAAACCCGGCCCGCTTTGACGGCGCCCGGCCAGCGGACGATCAGCGGAACCCGAATGCCGCCTTCGTACAGAGTGCCCTTCTCGTCGCGGAGCGGAGCATTGGTCATCACCGGCGAACCAGACCGGCTCGCGGATTGATACAGGCCGCCGTTGTCGGAGACGAAGATAAACACGGTCCGCTTGGTGAGATCGAGATCCTCCAGAGTCTTCACCAGCCGCCCCACGCTCTGGTCGGTGTGCTCCACCATCGCGGCATAGATGGGGTTGTTCACCCGGTCTTTGGGCTTGGGCAGTTTTCGCTGGTATTTTTCGATCAACTCCTGCTTTGCTTCGAGCGGGATGTGCACCGCGTAATGCGGCAGGTACAAACAGAACGGCTCGTTGCGGTGGTCTTTGAGAAACCGCACCGCCCGGTCGGTGAGCACATCGGCCAGGTAGTCGCCGGGCTTGGTGTCGAGCGGCGGCGTGCTGCGGAAGTTGGGGGCGAAATGCCGGCCGCTCGTCACCACGAACTCGTCGAAGCCTTGATGGTCCGGATAATTTTCCCGCCCGCCCAAATGCCATTTCCCGAAAGAACCCGACGTGTAGCCCGCTTGTTTCAAGACCTCGGCGAAGGTGATTTCCTCCAAGGGCAGCGCCCCGGCGATTTCCGGTGGCTTGAGCTTCGCCCACGCAAAGGGATGGCCGGGAATGAAATCCGTGATATTGACCGCGGCCGGCGTTTTGCCGGTGAGCAAACTCGCCCGCGTGGGAGAGCACACCGGACCCGCGGCGTAGGCATCGGTAAACCGCACGCCTTCGCGGGCCAGCCGATCGATGTTGGGCGTTTCGTGAAACGGATTCCCATAACACGCCGGGTCGATCCAACCCATGTCATCCACGAGGAACACAATAAAATTCGGCTTCTCCGCGGCCCCAGATTCCGCCCGCAGTGAAACCGAGACCCAAAGCGGCGACATCGCAATCACGAGAAGCAAATTGGAAGATAAAAATCGCCGGCTCATCGGATGACTTCCCCGCAAATTATCGCCCCAAGATCAAACACACGCCCGCCGCAATCCCCAATGCGGCTACGACCGTTTCGCTCCCCATAAAGCGAATGTGGAACAGGGGTAGCGCATTGAGAAGAATCAGCCAGGCCCCCAACAGCATCAGACCCAGGCCGGCTTTTGGCCGCGAACCGAACATGAGTGTTCTCCCAAGAAGGAACGCTCGAAAAGATGGTTTCCTTCTATGCTAACCTAACCGGTGCGGAATTGTCACTTGCCGGTCTTGAGTTCGATGCGGATCACGTTCGAGGCCCGGCTGCGATTGCCGCGCATGTCTTCTTTTTCGAGCCAGACCTTGACGGGCGACTTTTTCGGCTCGGCGGGGCCGACGTCGAGTGCATTGAAATACCAGGTCCCGCGCGTCGGAAAACTCCGGGGGACCGGCCGGTCCCGGGTGACGCCGTCGGCGGTTTCGGCGACGATCAGATAGGCATCTTTGAGAACGATGTCTTTGATCTTGATGTGGTAATCGAATCTCACGTTCATCGCCGCGCCGCCCAGGTGCTCGCCGTTGCTGAGCTCGAAATCCTTGAACGTCGACGTCCACCACAAGATCCCACCGCAGCAGCTCACGGGCAGGACGACAAACACCGCGCCCAGGATGATGAGCCAGCGGGGGACGCCGGACCGCCGGGGCCGTTCGGGCGGGCGGGGCCGTTCAAACTCCGAATCGAAATCGTCGTCTTCGTATTCCTCATCGTCGTCATCGAAATCATCGCGGCGCATCGGGAATCCTCATACGGAATGGAGAACCGGTTCCATCAACACGAGAACGACACCATGATAAACCGGGGTCCACCGGAAATCACGTTCGGACCGTTTACCCGGGCGAAGAATTCTCGGCCTCGATCAAACCGCTTCCACAATCGCGGCGCTCGCCTGGCCGATGGTGGTGACATTGAGGTTTAGGACCACGCGGTTGGCGGCGGGGATCGGCTCGCCTGCGACGATATTGATCGGGCAGTCGGGATCGGGGATTTCGTAATTCCGCGTGGGCGGAATGAGACCTTCCCGCAAGGAGAGGAGGGAGCCGGCGAGTTCCAAAAGTCCGTTGCCGGACCCGGAGTTTCCGAAGTAGCTTTTGAGCGCGGTGACGGGGATATTGGGATGCGTTTCCCCGAAGACGTCCAAAATCGCCCCCGCTTCCGCGGCATCGCCGGCTTGCGTGCCCAATCCGTGAGCGTTGATGTGCCCGATGTCTTTGGGGGTCATCCCCGCATCGGCGAGGGCGCTTTGCATGGCGAGCGCGAGCGCTTTGCGGAGATCGGGTTTGCCTTGGGCGTCGGCGACGCACGACGACCCCGCCCCGTGCACTTCCGCCAGGATGGCCGCGCCGCGGTTTTTGGCGTGGGCTTCGCTTTCCACGAGGAACGAACACGCGGCCTCGGCGACGACCTGGCCGTTGCGGTTCCGGTCAAAGGGCCGGCACCAGGCATCGGCGGGCCGGTCGGACTCGGCCATTTGTTCCCAGAGGCGGGCATGGACGCTCTTGACCGGATGCAGCCGCGTCCCGGTGCTGCCGGCGATCATCACATCGGCCCGGCCCCGGCCGATAATCCGCATCGCCTCCGCGAGCGCCAGGTTCCCGGAGGCATCGTCCATGGTCATCGAATTGCTGGGCCCGCGGGCGTCGAGGCCGATGCTGATGTGGCACGCGGGCATGTTGGGCAGATATTTGAGCAGCCAAAGTGGTTCCAGTTGCTGCATCCCGTTGGGCCGCTCCTCGTTTTCGCCCGCCGAGCCCCACTGCTCGAAATGGAACGGGCGATCGGGATTGTCGGCGTCCACACATTTCCAGCAGCCGTCCTTGAGCACGTCCGGCGGGCTGAGCATCAAGTTCGCTCCGAACTCCACCCCGAAGCGGTCTCTTTTGAGCGAGTCGAGGTCCAACTTCGCATGTTCGACGGCGAGATTGGCGGAGGCCACGCCAAGCTGGATTTCCCGGCACATCAGCCGGACGGTTTTCTTTTGCGGCTGAAGATAAGTTTTGCGGGCGGCTTTTTCGTCGTAATCCCAGACCTCGCCGCCCATATTTTGCGGCGCGGCGGAATCGCTGAGCCAGCGGATCGGGCCGATGCCGCTTTCGCCCGCGGATAGTTTTTGCCAGAACGCCTCGGCGCCGATTCCCAAAGGGCTGAGCAAACCGAGGCCGGTGATGACCGCGCGAGATTCATCCGGGTGAGGTCGGCTGGTATTCATGTCCGTCGGCAATTCCCGTCCTACGACGCTCCTTGTCTCGAATTCTCCCGCCGGGAGAAGCCGGTCCCCAAAAATCCATGAGAGGAAAACCTCCCCGGGGACACGCGAAGTTGTTGCAGATCCGGCGGGAACGGTCAAGGCGACTTTGCCGCTCGGCCGGGTGCCGAGAGTCTTCGGGAATGCCGCATCGCGTGCCGGGGAAATGAAAAACCAGACCGGAGGAGTTTTTCGCCTCATCCGGTCTGGTCGATGGAAACCACGGGTTTACGGGAACAAGTAGATCAAACCAGTGACCACGCCGGCTTCTGTCAGGGCGGCTTTGGTGTTCCAGGGAATCTGATAGTGCAACTTCGGAGCACATTCGCCCGGCCGGTAATAGCCCAGCGGGTAGATCCGCTTGCAGGGCGGATCGATCGCCATTTGATAAGGCAGCCCGGCGAACTGCAGACCGAATTTGCCCACCGAGGCGAACGGCTGAATCCAGCAGGGATAGGTGTGGCCGTAGCGTTCCAACTGCACATCCTGGAAATAAATCGGGTTATGGTACAGGTTCGAGGCTTCCCAGCCGAACACGGTCTGCGCGAAGTTTCGCGGCTGGTACGGTTCGTTGCTGAGCACCACTTCCTCCGGGCAGACTTTATTGGTCGGCTCGCAGGGCAGACCGTCCGGCCGCGGGCACAGATTATCGCACGGGTTTTCCGCGCGGACGTCGGGATCCGGTTCGTAACTCGCATAGGGTTGGATCTCGGTGATCCGTTTGAGCTTCGCGGGATCGTCCGCGGGCGGATGGGCCACGTAATCGTCTTCGCCCATCCGGTCCGGGACCGGTTCATAGGCCCGGTTTTGAACTTGCTCGATGTCGGCCCCCTTCGGCCGGCAGGACACCAAAGACGCCGGCGGTTCCATCGCCGGGGCGATCGGGGCGGGTTGGACGGGAGCCGGCGGGATCAGCCCCGCTTGGACCCCTGCGAAGAACGTGGCCGACTTGATGTCGGCGAACCGCGAAGCGCGCTCTTGGTTTGGATAGGGTTGGTGCGGGGCGGCGAATTGATTCTGGATCGGCAACCGCTCGGGCACGGTGCCGCAGCCCGGTGCGATCAAAACCACCGCGAGCGGCCAGAGGCTAAACCGAATCCATCGGGGCGTGCTCGGCGGTGTAGTTGGGTGCTTCCTGCGTAATGGAGATGTCATGCGGGTGATTCTCCCTAACCGATGCGGGTGAGATTTGAATGAACCGGGCTTGTGTTCTTAGCTCGGCAATCGTGCCCGCGCCCACATAGCCCATTCCGGCCCGAAGACCGCCTGTCAATTGATATAGCAGCGCGGAAAGCGGGCCTTTGTAGGGGACGCGTCCTTCGACCCCTTCCGGCACCAGCTTGGAGCGCCCCCCTTGATCTTCTTCCGCCACCGATTGGCGATAGCGTTCGCTCGAGCCTTGAACCATCGCTCCCAGCGAACCCATGCCCCGGTAACGTTTGAAACTCCGTCCTTGATACAAAATCCGTTCGCCCGGGCTTTCGTCCAAGCCGGCGAGAAGTCCCCCCAGCATGACCGTATGCGCCCGGCCGCCAAAGCCTTCACGATGTCGCCCGAATAACGAATGCCGCCGTCGGCAATCAAAGGCACATCGCTGTCCGCCACCGCTTTCGCGGCGGAGGAAATCGCGGAGAGTTGCGGCACCCCCACGCCGGAGATGATCCGCGTCGTGCAGATCGAACCCGGACCGATTCCGACTTTGATGGCGTCCGCCCCCGCGTTCATCAGGTCTCTGGCTCCTTCGGTGGTCGCGACGTTCCCGGCAATCACTTCAATCGCCCATTGCCGTTTGATCTCGCGAACTGTTTCGATGACGTTCTTGGAATGGCCGTGCGCGCTATCGACGGTCAGCACGTCCACCCCGGCTTCCATCAGTTGAGCGACTCGCTCGTAATCGTGAACCCCCACGGCAGCGCCGGCCCGCAACCTGCCGCGGGAATCTTTGCATGCCAAGGGAAAGCGGAGGTTCTTGTCGATGTCCTTGATCGTGATTAATCCCTTCAATTGATATGAGTCGTCAACCAACAGCAGTTTCTCGACTTTATTTTCCAAGAGCAGTTTTTGGGCGGTTTTGAGGTCTGTATCCTCGCTGGCCGTGACGAGTTTGTCCTTCGTCATCACTTCCGAGATGCGAGTTTCCCTGGATTCCAAAAACCGGAGATCGCGGCGCGTCAAAATCCCCTTGAGCTTCCCATTTTGTGTAATCGGAACACCCCCGATATTCCGCTCATCCATAATCCGGGCCGCTTCCCCCACGGTCGCGTCCGGCGGCAGGGTGACGGGATCGACAATCACCCCGTGTTCCGAACGTTTGACCCGCACGACTTCCTCCGCCTGGCGGTCGATGGTGAGGTTCTTGTGAATGATCCCCAACCCCCCTTCCTGGGCCATCGCGATCGCCATGTCGCTTTCGGTGACCGTGTCCATCGGGCTGGAAATGATCGGCACGTGGAGCGAAATGTTCCGCGTAACCTGCGAGGCGAGATTCACCTCCGCCGGCATCACATCGCTGTAACCCGGCTCCAAGAGAACATCGTCAAACGTCAATCCACGGTAAGCAATGCGTTCTTGCATGGGAGATTCTCGCGTGATTGGGGATTTCAAAAACCCAAGCCGACGCCTTGGCGTCGGAACTCCGACCGCAAGCGGTCGGCTTGGGTGGAGTTATTGGGTTGTCAAAGATTCAATCTTCGCATGGATGCGGTTGGCGAGTTCGACCAGTCGTTCCGGGGGTTCTTCCTCGGCGCGGGCTTGCTCTTTGAAGTTCATCTCGGCCAGGGTTTGATCGATCTCTGCTTTATCCAGTTGCTTGCGGTACATCCCGACCAGAACGCTTCTGAGAAACTTCCGCCGTTGATGGAACAGCCGCCTTAGAAAATCCTGAAAGAACGCCCGGTCCGCAATTGCCGCCCGGCCGTATTCATCGGGCAACAACTGCACCACGGCGGAGTTCACCTTGGGCCGCGGCCAGAACACCGTAGGCGGCAAGCGCTTCAATAGCTTCACCCGGCACTGCGATTGCAGCCAGGCTGTCAGCGACCCGTAATGGCTTCGGCCCGGCTTCGCGGACATTCGCTGGCCGAGTTCCAGTTGAATTGTCACCACCATCCGCTCCCAGGGCAGGTCCGTCGCGACCAGATTCGACACGACCGGCGTCGCGATGCTATAGGGCAGATTGCTGATGAGCTTCAGCCCGCGAATCTCCTCGAGCGCCAGCTTCTGTTCGATCTGTTCGAGCACCTCGGGCGCGAAATGGTTTTTGTTCTTGAGGGCGTCGCAGTTCAGGAGCGTGACGTTGTCATAACCCGCCGTGACGGTTGAGGCGAGCCGATACATATTGGCATCGACCTCCACGGCGATGACTTGCCCGGCCGCTTGAGCGAGGAATGCCGTCATCCCGCCCGTGCCCGCGCCGATTTCCAAGATCAAATCGTGCGGCTGCAGCCGAGCCTGATCGACGATAAAATCGATGATGTTCAGATCGATCAAAAAGTTCTGCCCGAGGCGCGTATTGGGGTGGAAACCGTGCTCTTCGAACAGGTCCATCAACCGGGACCGCGTTTGCCGATCGGTGTCTTTCATGTATGGGTTTCGTTCCCCAACGTCTGCCCAAGCCGACGCCTTGGCGTCGGTCTTCCGACCGCAAGCGGTCGGCTTGGGTTGTTGTCTCTTGTTACGATTGCAAATCACTCAGCAGTTTTTGGATGTATTTGCCTAGGATGTCGGTTTCAATATTCACGGGGTCGCCGGGTGTTTTTTTGCCGAGGGTGGTGACTTCCAGGGTGTGGGGGATGAGGGCGACGCTGAAGGTTTTTTTCGCCACATCGACCAAGGTCAGACTCACGCCGTCCACCGCAACCGAGCCTTTGGGGACCATTTGCCGAGTCAGGGTTTCGGGAACCTCGAACACCATCCGGACCCAGGGTTCCTCTGCGCTCCCTTCGCGGGAAATCTCGGCGACGCGGCCGCTGCCGTCGATGTGCCCCTGGACGATATGCCCGCCCAACCGGGCCCCGACTTGGAGCGAGCGTTCGAGGTTCACGGGATCCCCCGCGGAAAGTTTTCCCAGGCTGGTTTTGGAAAGGGTTTCGGTCCCCGCTTGGAAGGCCCAGTGGTTCCCATCGATTTCGACAACGGTGAGACAACATCCGTTGATCGCGACGCTGTCGCCGATTTGGGTGCGGGAGGGAGCGGAATCTTCGGGCCCGGTTTCCAGCAGCGTGCCGCCCACATCAATCACCAGCAAGAGGCCGGCGGTTTGGGGTTTGATCTCGGCGACGGTTCCGCAGTCTTCAACAAGGCCTGTAAACATGGAGGGAGAGCATAACTGAAGTCGGGAGGGAAAGAGAGTTTGCTCCATCTTCCGAGTATGTCAAGCCTCCGTCGGTTTGCCAAGGCCGCCGTGCGAGGAAATCTCCTTCCACAACCAGGCGATGGGAGCCGCGAACGCGAAATAGCAGAAAATCACCGGGAGCGCGAGTTCGTGGGCTGCGACGATAATGACCACCGTCAGCACCAACTGGATGATATGTCGGCGGCTTTTCTGGCCCCGGAACAATTGATTGAAGACGTGGGCATAGCGGACGCGGGAGACCATCAGCACCGCCACCGCCAATGTGATCAAGGGCAGCAGCAGTTTGATGGCGGGCAGCACCCAGCCGCCGATGGTGTAGGTGATGTCGCTGTTTCCGCTGTCGATCATCAAGTCGCGAAGCCCGTACATCCCAAAGGGGAACGAGGCGACCACGCCCGCCGCCGCCGGCGAAGGCAGGCCGCTGAAGAACTCGTGGGAGTCGTCTTCGTCGGTCTCGACGTTGAAGCGGGCCAGCCGCAGGATCGCGCAGAGCACGAACAAGACGGCGATCATCCATAAGAGGCGCGGATGATAATTAAAAGGCGGCGACACGTTCGGCCCGAAGGAATGCACCATGATTTGCAGCATCAGATACGCCGGGGCCACGCCGAAGCTGATCGCATCACACAAGCTGTCGAGCTGGGCCCCGAAGTCGCTGGTCTGGTTCATGAGCCGGGCCGCGCTCCCGTCGAAGGCGTCGAACAGCATCGCCAGGTAAATCAACGTCCCGGCGATCAAGAGTTCGTTCCCGCCCAGGTTCCCCGTGGGCGTGGGCCCCAATTTCGCCGCGAACGTAATCGCCCCGAACCCGCAAGTGGCATTGCCCAACGTCAAGAGCGTGGGCAAGACGGCGAACATTTTTTCTTTTTTGCTCATGGGTCAGAGATCAGGAGTCAGGGGCCGGAGGTCAGAGGTCAGGGAAAGGCAGACGAACCTCAGTTGAGATATTCACGCAGGGATCGAATGTTGAATGCTGCTTGATTGCAGGCATCAATCACCTTGGGCCGAATCCCATCCGTGGCACTCAAGATGAAACTCGAATCTGGAATTTCTGGATAACGCGGAGCTTCACCGGGCATGAGATTGCAAAGTTCCGAGTGCCGGGGATCATCCTCTCGCACGAAGCCGCGCTCGACTAAGTTGGGACTCAGCCAGATCCACTCTCGCCTTTTCCTTTTGCCTGCGTTAGCCCGATAGATCGGATACCCGTGAGCATAACGGTCAGGCGGATCAAAAGTAACGCCAAGAGCCTCCGACAACCGCGAGATGACCTCATCGACTTCCGTGGCATTTTCTACCACGAATTCGTCGTCAGCAATCACTTGAAGTTGATCCAAATAGTCGGCAAAGGTATTGGCAATGGTCGCTTGGCTGTCGCATTCAACGTCGATCAAGGACACGGCGGGATAAGAGGTGTGATTTCTGTAATCAAGGCAAAGATGCCAATGCCCATCGCCATCAAACGGGATGAGTCCATCGAGTGGATAACTGACATAGTCCTGACATTCTTCCCAGTCAAAAGCAGTCAATGATGGAAAATGGGGGCCGATCCCAGCAATCATCCGATGAGCAGTTTCCGGCAACGTAAAGCGAATGTAGCCGCCGTTTTGTTTCTTGAGCAGACTGATATACTCCGATGGAAGCGAGAATCCAATTTGCTTCTCCGCTTGAGCGATAATTCCGGAAGTCAATGGCGGCTGGAGGCATGGCAAGTAGACCGGAACCATCCAGATTGTTTCAGCAGTTGCAGGCATGTGAGGTTCCTTTGGAAGCAAACTTAATCATTCTATGCTACGAACGGGCTGCCTCTCCTCCGCTCGCCTCTTGCTAGGGACGGCTGACAACGGACCAATATCAATTCTCCCTGGCCTCTGATCCCTAGCCTCTGGCCTCTGAAACATACTCCGCCAAAATCGAACTGCCGGCTTGGACGTGTTCGCCGAGTTTGGCGAGGATTTTGAGGCCCGGTTCCTTGGGGAGGACGAGTTCGGTTCGGGAGCCGAGTTTGATCATGCCGAGTTGTTCGCCTTTGGACAGCTCATCGCCGGGTTTGAGCCAACACACAATCCGGCGGGCGATGGCTCCGGTGATTTGGCGGACGACCATCCGGCGATAGGGGGCTGTGGTGCCTTCGAGCTTGACCGCGAGTTGTTCGTTTTCCTTGGCGGATTCCGGACGGAGGGCGTTTAGGTATTTGCCTTTTTTGTACTTTAGCCCAATCACGCGGCCGGCGATGGGCGTGCGGTTGATGTGCACGTTAAAAATCGACAGAAAGATGCCGATTTGAACGACCGGCCCGCCTACGAACTCGTCGTGCTCCAATTCTTCGATCAGAACGACTTTGCCGTCCGCCGGGGAAACGACCACGCCTTCGCCGTGCGGGATGATGCGGTTGGGATTGCGGAAGAACCACACGATCAACAGCCCGACGACCGAAATCGCCGCCACGCCGAGCCAGGCGACTTTTGCCCCGGCTCCGCTCCAGCCCTGGCTGAGAATGAGCGCCGCCAGGCCAATCGCGCCGCCAAACGTCAAGACGGAAAACACGAAAAGCTCCGCCAGCCCCGCGCGGGCGAACGGCAAATTGTCCCGCCAGCGGAAGGGGTCGTCCTCCGGATTCCAATAATACCCGCCCGGCTGGTTTTGATAGTATTTCATATCCCGCGGATCGAGGACGGCATGCGGGCAGGGATTGCGTTCGCCCCGGCGCAGCTCGGTCATCTGTTTCACGTAGCCCCGCCGGAAGATCCTCAAATAGACCCGGCGAAATCGGCCCCAAAACTGCTCCAGGTGAATTATCACCCCCCCGCCGGGCTGGATCGTCGTCAACTCAGGGTCCAGGGGTTCCAAAGGCAGCCGCTCTCCGGTCGACGGGTGGGGGACGGCGTTCGATTCGGTGCATTCAGAAACGGAGGAGGATTGCGGGGCGGACTCGGACATTATCACCAAAAGCAGGTTGGAGGCGTGCGGAAATCGAACGGAAGCCCCCTATTATACGGAGTTCCATGCCGGGTTTCGACCGCATTGGCGGAAAGTTTTTACCGCGCTGCACCGAGCGAACCAAGGCGGTCGTTTTGTGTTTCCGTCCTCAATTTGGTGACCTTTGACCTGCGCGCTCTTCCAATGAAAAGCAAGAAGAACAACCTACCGGTCCGATGTTCCAAACTCGCCGAACAAATCCTCCCGAGGCCAGTCTTTCACGGCATCCGCGGCTTTGTGGAGGAGGGGGTCGATTTCTCTTCCCAAATGGGCGGCGACTGGGCTGGTGCGGGTGTTGAAGAGGGCGATGAAATTTTTGCCGTCGTGGCGGCGGATGAGGATCGTCGCGGTGCCGGAGAGCGAACCCGTGTGCCAGTGGTTGGTTTTGTCCTCGCCAAGGGCGCGGTTCATCCAGCCCAGGGAATAGAACACCTCTTTGGGGTCGCCGTTTTCCTCGTGTCCGGCCAGTCCCGGCGGGCGGGCGTGCATAAGATCGAGGCTTTCCTTGGAGAGCACTTTGCACTTTGCGGGATCGTCGAACGCGGCGGCGAAGCGGGCCAGATCGACCGCTGAGGCGATCCAGGCCCCGTGGGAATCCATCGCCTCCAAATACCAGCCGCCATAGGCCCAGGGGACTTTCTCGCCCAAATCGGCTTGAAACACCGACTTCCCGAGTTCGGGATCGTAATACCGCACCTCGTTCTTCGCCCGCCCCGGGAGATGCGTTTTGCCGATCCGCATGTCCCGGATGCCCAGCGGCCCGAGGACGTGCTCCTTCACAGAGTCCTCGTAACTCCGGCCGGTGAGTTTTTCGATGACCCGCCCCAACAGGCAGTAACCGTAGTTGGAATATGCGTATCTTTCGCCGGGATCGAAATCCAACTTCTGCCGGAGCATGGCCCGGATGATGTCCCGCGGCCCCGCCGGCGCGGGCACATCAAACTGCTTCGCGAACCTGACGGATTGGAACATCGCATCGAACGATTCATCGCGGTCCCAGCCGCCGCGGTGCTGCAAGAGATGGCGGATCGTGATGTCCCGCTGCCGGGGGTCGAAGTCGTCGCCGGCCTTTTCGATCTCGGAGTTGAAATCGAGAATCTCGAACACGCGGTCGTCGAGCGAGAGCTTTTTCTGTTCGATCAATTGCAAAATCGCGACGGCGGTGATCGGCTTGGATATGCTCGCAATGCGGAACAGGCTCGTGGGCGTCGCCGGTTCGCGGTTGGCGACGTCGGCATAACCGTAGCCGCGGGCGAACATGAGTTGGCCGTGGTTGGTGACGGCGACGGCTGCACCGGGGATGCGGTGCTTTTTCAGGAAGTCGCGCATCATTTCGTCAAACGGGGCGAGCCGTTCGTCGGTCGGTCCGGTGGAGATGTTGTAGGACGCTTTCACTTCTTGATATCCCGGCCCCCGCAGCACGCGGCCGGGACGTTTCTTGGTGAACTCGCCGTCTTTCAACACCGGGACGCCATTGACGATCACATGCTTCATGCCCTTGGAGACCGCGTGCGGGTTCGCAAAGGTCGCGGCGTCCGTGAGGTTCTCGTAATCGAACACGATCACATCCGCCGCCAGGCCCTCGGCAATCCGGCCGCGATCGTAGGCCAAGACATCGTTCGCCGCGACCGCGCTGGCTTGGGCGACGGCCCGCTCGAGCGAAATGGCCCCGAGGTCGCGGACGTAGTGGGAGAGCATTCGCGGGAAGGACCCGAACGCGCGGGGATGCGATGCGTTCCGGTTGCCGCCCGCGGGTCCCACGTCCGTGCAAAACGAGACGAACTCCTGCTGTATCGCGAGGATTTTGTTGGCCTCGGTCATGCTTTGAGGCAGCGCGAAGGCCCCCGATTTGACGAGTTCGAAAAACACGTCCCAGGGGTCTTCGTTCGTGGCCTTGGCGATCGCGGCGACGCTTTGGCCGTCGTGTTCTTCGTAGCGTTTGTCGTTGGATTGGCCGATGACGACGCGGTCCCAATCGTGGCCGACGTGCCGATACCAGTTCTCCCAGCCGCCGGTGGTTTCCATTTCTTTGCGGATTTCGGCGCGGAGTTTGGGATCGTCCAGCCGGCGGCGGAGCTTTTCGTAACCTTCGGAAAAATGCCGGGGATGAATCAAAGCCGCGATCCCCAGGCCGTTGTTGATGTAGGGATAGATGTCGGCGGTGACCTGCTGCCCGGCGGCGCGGCTGGCTTGAATTTTCGCGATCGCCAGCCGCATTTTGCCCCAGTTCTGTTTGCCGGCGGCTTTGAGGTGGAATATGTGCACCGGCGTTTTGCCTTTTTTGCCGATTTCGAGGGCCTCGTCGATGGCTTCCAAAAGCTGGTCGCCTTCGTTTCGCATGTGCGTGTAATATCGGCCGCCGTGTTCCCCGGCGACTTCCGCGAGGGCGGCGATTTCCTCGGTGTCGGCATACACGGCGGGCGGATAGATGAGCGCGGTCGACACGCCGATGGCCCCGGCTTCCATGCCTTCCCGAACGAGATCCCGCATCCGGTCCAGTTCCTCCGCCGTCGGCCGGCGCTCGACGTCGCCAATAACAATCCGCCGGACTTGCGTGTGCCCGACCGTCTGCACCACGTTGATCGGCAGCCCCTTGAGTTCCAGGAGCGTGAAATACTCGGCCATCGTCGTCCAGCCGGTCGGTCGGCCGTCGGCTTCACTCAACGGGGCGGCCGATTGGCCTTCGCCCGCGTTGATCGTGGTGATACCCTGGGTGAGCAGATTGAGCGCAGTGCCGGGGTCTTCCATCATCGGGGTCGCGGTCTGGCCCATCATGTCGATGAACCCCGGGGCCACGACGAGGCCGCGGGCATCGATCACGGTTTCCGCTTCGCCAGCGGCAATCCGGCCGATCTTGGCGATTTTTCCCTCGCGGATTCCCACGTCCGCGACATACCACGGAGCACCGCTGCCGTCCACCACCTTGCCGCCCTGGATGACCAGATCATACTTCGCCGCCGCGCACGTGCCGTTTCCCATCAACCCGACTCCCAAGACGGCCAGAACCCAAAGAGCGGCTCTGCAAGTTGTCCACAAGCTCATTGCGATTGCCTCGATTCTGCTGTCGCTTCCAGGAATGTTCAGGGATCGCCTTCCGCCGGGAGGCGATTTTCGCATCTCAATCCAAATCCTACCAAAGAGTTGCGAAAAATTTCCAATTCGGCGGTTTTTTCAGTTCCTTCCGGGCGGAGAAAGGTTCTAAAATCCCGCCGGGAAAACCGCCTGTCGGCGATTCTCCGACAAACCGCGTTTTATCACAGAATCTTACCCAACCCAGTTTTAATATTTTACCCAGTTTAACTATACAGAATCTTCCAGGCGTGCGTTCCCAAAAACCATTAGGGCGTCGCTGCTGGTTTCCCGGATTTTTTTCTATTTTTCTTGCGAAAAATCGGCGGCTGGAATTTGACAACTCAATTTTTTCCGGCTAGCCTCTCCACCTGATTTGTTTCCCCCCAAGCTCCCCACCTACCAGAGGCCGTTCACTCCATCCTCAGTACTTTCCAATCTGCACCGCCATCCTTCGCAGCGGGACCTGCGAAATTGCCTCACGAGCTGGGCTGGCTCGCGGCAATTCTCTGATGGCCGGCAATTCCCTTTATTCAATTCGTTTCGGGTCGCGCACAACTCGACGCAACGGTTCCGTTCGTCGTGAAGGCTGAAGGTCCGGGGGTTTGAGGACGTTTTCCTCCCAGGCGAGGCGTGTCCTCGTCATTTGACATCGAAAAGGAGTCCGCGATGCAAAGGTCTTGTTTGCGAGCCGCGACCATGATTTGCAGCCTTTCGCTCACGTTGGCATCGTCCGTTTTGGCGGATATGTCCTCTGCTCCGAAAGACCGGATGCAAAAGTCCGGCTGGCACACGAACTTCTCCCAAGCCGAGGCCGAGGCCAAAGCGTTGGGGAAACCGCTGGTGGTGCATTTTTACGCCGACTGGTGCGGCCCCTGCCAGCAAATGGAACACAGCGTTCTCAACGAACCGGCCGTTCTCCGCCGCCTGGGGAAAGACGTGGTCGGGGTGAAGGTCAATGCCGATCACAATCCGTCCATTCGCTCCCGGTTCGGCGTGTCCGGTTTTCCGACGGACGTGATGGTCAGTCCCGCAGGCAAAGTGGACACCCGCTACGTCGGGGCGACCTCCGAGTCCACCTACATTTCCCGCCTGGAGCAACTCGCCGCCAAGTATCCCGGCAAGCCGGCATCGGAAGTGGCCGACGCCTCCCGAAAATCCACCCGCAAGAACGGGCCGGCGATCGCCGCCAAGCCCGGAGCCAAACACTTGGGGCTGGAGGGTTACAGCCCGGTGGCCCTCACCACCGGCAAGCTCTGGAAAAAGGGGCAGGCGGAATTTGAAGCCGACTATCTCGGCGTGACTTACCGCTTCGTCACCCGGGAAGAGCAGGAACTCTTCGAAGCCGACTCCGCCCGCTATGCCCCGCGGCTGTTGGGCTGCGATCCGGTGATCCTCGCCGAGGAAGGCCGTGCCGTAAAAGGAAAGACTCGCCACGGCGTGTTCTTCCGCGACCAGGTCTTCCTGTTGGCGAACGAAGCGAACCGGACCGAGTTCCTCGAAAACCCGGCCTACTATGCCGACAAGCAGTTGGCTGTGGAAGTCGATGAGATCGAGCAATTCGTCAGCCGCTAACTTGTCAATTTGCCAAGCCTGAAAAGAACAGGTCAGGCTGCTTTAGCCCGAGCCAGCTCCGCCCGGCCCCGCGCCGCCGCGGAGCTGGCTTGTTTCTCTTGCACTCCAACTGTAAGCGGCGTGTTCTCGTTTCATGAGGCTTCTATCAAAAGGAATCTGATTTCAAGGGGCAAAGGCCACAAAGTCCCCAAAGGAGCAAAGGATTTAGGGCCGAAGGCCCGGCCCTATGTCAGCCCAGGGCAAGCGCAGCGCCGCCCTGAGTTACGAATGGATAAAATGCAAGCCCCAACGGGGCGGCCCTATCTGGCACACGCGCAGGCGCGGCTTCATCAATGCCGCGTAATCCGGTTTAGGGCCGCCCCGGTTGGGGCTTTTGCATTTTGTTCGTTACCGTTTCCCAGGGCTTCGCCCTGGGCTGACATAGACCCGGACCTTCGGCCCTTTTCCGCAATTCGGAATGGCTGAGATTGGGTGATCCGGCGCGTCTTGGCAAAGCCCCTTTGCTAGATTCGTTCCATATCGGACGAATGGATGTAAAAACCATTGACCTCAAACTACGCAGTCCATTACACAACGGTTTTGGGCCCTGATTTCCTCGGTTGACAAAATGATCGAATTTTGCAACCGGGAGAAAAGCAGGCGTGCACCCTACAACTTGAGTATCAAAGAAACCGCCTTTCGCCGGCCCGAATTGCGGACTAGAATGGAGAGAGTCTAAGAATCCGCACTTCTCCCACAAGACAACGGGGAAAAGGCCATGAAGCGTCCCATCCAATCCAGCATTTCGCGCGGCGTCTTTTGCGGAGTCCTGCTGGCAGGCTGCGTGCTGGGGGGAGCGCGGCCGGTGTTGGCGCAGCGGTACAAGGTTCTTCCCGGCCCGAACGATCCCCGCCGCGCGACCAACCGGTTGAAACAGCGTTTGGCGGAGCAGTCACAGTCCAAACAGTCCAACACGGTGCTCTCCGTGGAACTGGTGGGCGGCATGGACGGCGTGGGATTCCAGGCCCAAATGTGGCGACCGATTTTTGAGCAGATGGGGGTCGATGTGCGAATCCGCACCGGCAACCTCAGCGAGAAGCCGGAGATCAAAGAAGACAAGGTCGGCACCTTCCGCCGGGTCACGGTCATCGGCCGGCTCGACCGCCAGGGCCGGATCGTTCTGCCCGACAAAGTCTTCTCCCAAGATCAGACCGCGAACCTGTCGAAATATCTCGAGGACCTCAAAAAGTTCGGCAAACAAGGCAACCCCGCCGGGCAGCCGTTGTGGGGACTGAACCAGGAGCAGTTCGCCGAGATCTACAAGGCCTTTTCCGAAAAGATCGATAAGCCGATCAAAGACCAGTCGTTGGAAAAAGCCATCGACCGCCTGGACATCCCCGCCAACTACCCGGTCCGCATGACCCAGGACGCGAGCGATTGGCTCAAGTCGGAGTTTCCCAACCGCGGCCCGTTCCCGCAATCGCTCGAGGGGTTTTCCCGCGGCACCGCGTTGGCGATGCTGCTCAACGAATACGGCTTGGGCTTCCGTCCCGTCCGCACGCCAGCCGGCAAATTGGAAATCTCCGTCGTCCCGCTGCAAAAGACCACCGAGGTCTGGCCCGTAGGTTGGCAGCTGAGAAACAGCCGGCAGCAAACCGCCCCCAGCCTGTTTGAGTTCGTGCCTGTCGATCTCGACAATCTGCCCATCGTCGATGTGCTCACCGCGATCTCGGCCAAAACGAAAATCCCGATCCGCTACGATCATTACCGCATCGAAGCCAACGGGATCGACCTCGTCAAAACGCGGGTGAACTATCCGCCCCGCAAAACCTCCTGGAGCCTGCTTCTCCGCGGCGTCACCAATCCGAACCGCTTGTCGCACGATTTGAAGATCGACGAACTCGGCCAGCCGTTCGTGTGGATCACCACCCTCAAGTTCGGCAAACTCGGCAAACTCGGCGACTGATTTTTGAGCCGCGCACGAAGTAAGCGGTTTTCTGATTTTTTGAGCCGCGCACGAAGTAAGCGGTTTTCTGATTTTTTGAGCCGCGCACGAAGTAAGCGGTTTTGACGATTTCAAGACCGCTTACTTCGTGCGCGGCTCCGTTCTTTCGAACAACGGAAATCACGCAAAACCGCAACTTTTGAGGTGCTTCATGCTGTCGGCGACGCGGGTTTGATAGTCCGCCAGCGACAATTCCGGCTCGCCTTCGATGCCTTCGAGTTCCAGGCTGTAAGGGCCGGCGTAATTCCCCTCATCGAGAATCCGCTTGACCGCCGCGAAGTCCACGGCACCGCCCGCTCCCAAGGCGGGGAAATGCCAGTCGCGGTATCGGCCGTTGGTGTCCTTCAAATGCACGTGCCGGACGTGCTCCCGCACCTGCCGGAGAGCCATTAACACATCCGCACCTTCGTTGTAGTAAAGCACGTTGCCGGTGTCGAAGTTCAACTTGAGATGCGGATGACCCAGCCGGTCCATTGTTTCCAGCATGGAACCCGGATGCTGGCAGAGGCCGGGATGCGTCTCGAAGCAATACACGATCCCCAAGTCGGCCGCGTGATCGCCGATTTCCGTCAGATGCCGGTACAACGTGTCGCGGTCGGTTTCGCTTTCCGCTTCCCCCGCTCCGCCCACGACGAGTTCCACGCCGAAGTTCGCAGCGATATCGAGCTTCTTTTTGGTGACGGCGAGTACTTCGGGATCGAGCGGATTGCCGCTGGTCACATTGCAACTCGAGATCCGCAAACCCGCCTTGGTGATCCGATGCTGAAGGGCCGCGATCTTGGCGGAGTTGGCTTCTATGGTAATAAGCGGAAGATCCCCAAAAAAGCCCGGCCCCGGATCGGTGCGGATCGGCAGTTCCAGCCATTCGATCCCCACCGTCGGCAAATGCGCAACCGCCGCCTCGCCCCCGAACCGGCCGTAGCTGTTGGTGAAACACGCGATTTTTGGATTCATGGCTCTATGTGCGAATGATGTAGGATGGAGGATGGAGGATAGAAACCATCACCCTCGTCTAACCTCTATCCGCTATCCTCTAACCTCAACATCATTCCTTAAGGCGTTGTTGCACTTCGTTTACGACGCGATCGATGGGCACGCGGTCCTGCGAGAGCGTGTCGCGGTCGCGGATGGTCACGGTGCCGTCGTCCAGCGTGTCGCCGTCGATGGTGATGCAGAACGGCGTGCCGATTTCATCCTGCCGGCTGTAGCGTTTGCCGATGGACCCCTGCTGGTCGAACTGGCAGGCGATGCCCGCTTCGCGGAGGGCGTAATAGGCCTCGGCCGCTTTCTCCGGCATGCCGGCTTTCTTGAGCAGCGGAAACACCGCGACTTTCACCGGAGCCAGCTTGGGATGCAGCCGCATCACGACGCGGGTCTTCGTTTTGCCTTCGTGGTCCGGTTGCTCATCCTCGGCGTACGCTTCGCAGAGAAACGCCAAGGTCGCGCGGTCGGCCCCCGCGGCCGGTTCGATGACGTGCGGAGCGAACCGCTCGCGGGTCTGGTCGTCGAAGTACGTCAAATCCTTGCCGCTGCCCCGGTACTTGGGTTTGCCCTCGGCATCGGTTTCCACGACAAGCTCCCCCGTGTTGGGATCGCGGATCAGCTTGCCGTGCTGATGGGATCTCAGATCGAAATCCCCCCGGTGGGCAATGCCTTCGAGTTCGCCATATTCGCCGGGGTTCAAAAATGGAAACGCATACTCCACATCCGCCGTGCCGACCGAATAGTGGGAAAGCTCGTCCGCCGCGTGATCGCGGAGGATCAAATTCTCGCTGGTGATGCCCAGGTTGACGTACCAGTTGTACCGCCGATCCCGCCAGTATTCGTACCATTGGCGGGATTCGCTGGGATGGCAGAAGAACTCCATTTCCATCTGCTCGAACTCGCGGGAGCGAAATGTGAAGTTTCGCGGCGTGATTTCGTTGCGGAAGCTCTTGCCGATCTGGGCAATGCCGAAGGGAATTTTTACGCGGCTGCTGTCCAACACGTTCTTGAAATTGACGAACATGCCCTGGGCGGTCTCCGGCCGGAGAAAGACGCGGCTGGAATCATCTTGAACGGCTCCCGTGTTCGATTCGAGCATGAGATTAAATTCGCGAGGTTCGGTGAAGTGACCGACCTGTCCACATTCGGGACAAGCGATTTTTGCGCGAGCATCTGGCTTTAAGTCCAAATAACCACCAGACTCAATGATTGACACATCATTTTGATTCTTGCTCAGTTTCTTAATAGCTGCGGCGTGGATTTGTTTTACTTCCTCAGCTGTTCCGATTCCGGCAAAAAGATAGCTCTGTCCGTCCGCGGAAAAAGAGTCAACCCGAAGCTCAATGACTGTAATGTGATCCGCACGAA
Organism: uncultured Planctomycetaceae bacterium; assembly: GCA_963815195.1. Taxonomy (GTDB): domain Bacteria; phylum Planctomycetota; class Planctomycetia; order Planctomycetales; family Planctomycetaceae; genus CAWAVN01. The sequence continues at coordinate 668,999 of CAWFGE010000013.1, read as the reverse complement.
ACCGTGACTTGCACGCTTTGCAATCGACCTTCATGTCGTGGAACAAATCGTAATGCCCGGAGCATTTCCAGACCTGCGGGTGCATGATGATTGAGCTTTCGAGACCGACCATCTGGAACGACTGCGGGGCGCCTGTGGGGACCGCGAGTTCATCGTGGTTCGTGACCATGTCGCGGTACCACGCTTCGCGGACGTTTCGCTTGAGCTCGGTGCCCAAGGGGCCGTAATCCCAGAATCCCTGAATGCCGCCGTAGATGTCGGACGACTGAAAAATAAACCCCCGCCGTTTGCAGAGGCTGACGATTTTTTCCATCGTGTTTTCCATGAGGCCTGCCTTTTGTGGTTCTTTTCTTTTAACAAACTTTAAGGGTCTTATAACGCTCGCACGTCTGGTTGGCTTCTGTGTTTTTTGGCCGAAGGCCTCTCGTCTGCTTAATGCAGCCCGGACGGTTGCACCACAATCACACGAGATTTGGAACTACTGCGCGGCGCCAATTCGGCTTTGCCGCGGGCAATGAAAGCTCCCGAGACCATCAAAAGCGTTCCCACGAGCACGTTCCGGGTTTCTATTTCGAGAATGGGATAATCGAGCATTAGCGGGGGAGAAAACATGAGCCACGATTCGTGCGATTCTTCTTCCATGCCGTTCGGTTGAAAATCCTCGTAAAGGGAACTGATGGGATATTTCGGCGTCGAGGGCGGCATGTCAGCGAAGAGTGGGATTATGGGGGCGGCCAGGAATAGGACGGCTCCGATCAGCAGGAACGCGCTTCCAATGATAAGGGAGAGTTTCATGGGCCGTTGCCTCAGATCACGTCGAACTTGATGCCCTGGGCAAGAGGGAGTTCGCTGCCGTAGTTGATGGTGCAGGTTTGGCGGCGCATGTAGGCTTTCCAGGAATCGGAGCCGGCTTCGCGGCCGCCGCCGGTGTCTTTTTCGCCGCCGAAGGCTCCGCCGATCTCCGCGCCGGACGTGCCGATGTTGACGTTGGCGATCCCGCAGTCGCTGCCGGCGGGCGAGAGGAACCGCTCGGCTTCGCGGAGGTCGTTCGAGAAGATCGCCGACGACAGCCCCTGCGAGACGCCGTTGTGCCAGGCGATCGCCTCGTGCAGGTCGCGGTAGGGGATGACGTACAGAATCGGGGCGAAGGTTTCCTCCTGGAGGAGTGGCATCTCGGGCTGAGCCCGCACGATCGTCGGCTCCACGAAGTAGCCCCGGCGGTCGATCGTCTTGCCGCCGAAGACGATTTCCCCGCCCTGATCCGGCGCGGCGTCCAAAGCGGCCATCATGGTTTGGACCGCGCGTTCTTCGATCAACGGCCCCATAAGAGTCGCCTCATCCCAGGGGTCGCCGATGCGGATGCTGTCGTACGCGGATTTGAGCCGGGTCAGAAAATCATCCGCGATCGCCTCGTGCAGAAATAATCGGCGAAGCGAAGTGCACCTTTGCCCTGCGGTGCCCACGGCCGCGAAGACCACGGCCCGGAGCGCGAGATCGAGGTCGGCCTTGTCGGAGATGATCGCCCCATTGTTGCCGCCGAGCTCCAACAGCGACCGCCCCAATCGAGCCGCGACCGTCGCGCCGACGCTCCGGCCCATCCGGCAACTGCCCGTGGCCGAGACGAGCGGGAACCGCGGGTCTTCCGCGATCCATTCGCCCGCGGAGGCCTCTTCGCCGATGCACAGGCTGAACACGCCTTCGACATTATAGTGCGTGGTGACGGAGTTGACGATCCGCTGCACCGCGATCGCCGTCAGCGGGGCCTGCGGCGCGGGCTTCCAGACGCAGACATCTCCCGAGACCGCGGCGACGGCGGCGTTCCAAGCCCAGACCGCGACCGGAAAATTGAACGCCGTGATAATCCCCACCGGGCCGAGCGGATGCCATTGCTCCATCATGCGGTGGTTGGCGCGTTCGCTGGCGATGGTCAGCCCGTAGAGCTGCCGGGAGAGGCCGACGGCGAAGTCGCACATATCGATCATCTCCTGGACTTCGCCCACGCCTTCGCTTTTGATCTTGCCGACTTCGTAGGTAACGAGCAGCCCCAACTCGCGCTGGTGCTCGCGGAGAGCCAGACCGATTTGGCGGACAATCTCGCCGCGAGCCGGCGCGGGCAGGTTTCGCCAGGTGCGAAAAGATTCCTCCGCCCGGCCGACGACTTCTTCGTAGTCTTCCCGCGAAGCGGTCTCGATCCGGGCGAGCACTTCGCCGGTGGCGGGGTTCTGGGATTCGATCTCTCCGCCGGCGGGAGTCAGCCATTCCCCGGCGAACACGCCGCTGTTGTTTTCGCGGAGTCCCAGGCGTTCCAGGATGTGTTCAAGCATGTTGGTCTCTCCCGGCGGTTGAGGGAAGGGATCGAGTCCGAGGCTCGCCGGAGGATTTTTGTCCGGGACGCTAGCGACGACTTCCAGCCGCCGAGCCGTTTCACGGCGGAAAGATGCCGCCGCTACGTTGCAGGGGATCCGCCGCCTTCGCTCGCGTCGGTGGATTTCACTTGAATCTGGCGGGATTTGGCGCGTTCGGACTTCATCAGCCGCACCGTCAACACGCCGTTTTTGGACTCGGCGGAAATTTCCTCCGGATTGACGGGCGCGGGCATGGGGACCGAGCGTTCAAATTCGCCTTGCGCACGTTCGTTGAGATGCACCGTCTGGTCGGCCTGGGCCGGCGTGGGCGGCTTGTGGCCTTTGATGGTCAGCATGTTCCCAATGATGGAGACGCTGATCAGGTGCGGATCGATGCCGGGCAAATCGACGACCACGCGGATGTCATCGTCGGTTTCGATGAGATCGAGCCGGGGCAGGACTTTGTGCTCGCCCCGAAAGTTGAAGGCATCGAGTGCCCGGTTGCCTTGGGAGCGGGCGGATTCAATCCAGCGGTCGAGTTCCTGCCGCATCCGTTCGAGCGAAGAAGTCAAAGGCCCTTCGCCGCGGGTTTCGCTGTCGGTCATGGTTACTCTCTCCTCATCTCGCGGAACGGATACGGGTTAAATTCGCCCATCTTCTAAGTTTCTTAATCTTAATCTTAATCGTAATCTTAATCCTCAAACTATAAGGCGGTTAGGGGGCAAAGAAATGCATTCATCGCCCCAGCAATTCGCTTGCCTCACTTTATTCATAAAGGAATCTGCGCCCCGGCCACCCAACCGCTTACCGCTTGAGTTAATCTTAATCTGCCTTTCGCACGTCAATCCGTCTGCACTTGAATCCGGCGGGGCTCCGCTTTTTGGGCTTTGGGCAGGTCCACCTTGAGCACGCCGTTGTTGAGCGTGGCTTTGATGCGGTCGTAATCGACTTCTTCGCTGAGGATGAACGACCTGAGGTAATCCCCTTCATGATACTCGCCGTGCCGGAGTTCCGCATCCTCTCCCACGGGCAATTTCACGCGGCCGAACAGGGTGAGCTTATTGTTTTGGACTTGAAGCTCCAAGGTGTCCACCGACACGCCGGGCAAATCCGCCAAAAGCACGAGGCCCTCGTCGGTTTCGTAAATGTCGATCGGCGGCTTGAACAGCATCCGCTTCGAGGCTTCGGCCCGCGAATAGATCGAATCCTCCTCCGCCGAGGTCTGCGGCACGAGTTGGCCTTGCTCTTCGCCGGGTTCGGCCGCCGGTTCTGGTTCGTTCATCGAAGGGTTGGTGTTGGTTTCCTGCTCCATTATTCGTTCCCCTCCACGACGGGAATTTGCCGGGGCCTGAGTTCCTCGGCCTTGGGCAGATGGATTTTTAAGATCCCGTTGTTGAATTCCGCCGAGAGTTCCTCGTCTTTGATGCGGTCGGGAATCGCGATCGTCCGCTGCCAGGATCCGCGGAACCGTTCGCTACGGCGGAACCGCTCTTCGGGAATTTCGGGGGAATCGTTGCGCGTCCCCTTAATTGTCAGCATGCCGCCGGCGATCGTCAATTCGAGATCCTCGGAGCGGATGCCGGGCAGTTCGGCCGTCAGCAAGAACTCCCGCTCGCATTCGTACAAATTCATCGCCGGGTAAGGCTGTCCCAACCTGACGCCCGGAAACGCGAGCGTCACGCCCTGGAGCAAGCGATCCACCTCGCGCTCCAGATCGCGAAATGTATTCCAAGAATGTCCCCAACGAAAAATCGGCATGGGAAGCGTTTCTCCCTCAGAATCACTCCGGCGAAAACAGTAGGATATGTGTGTACCAAGAATGGTAGTGCAAACCGCATGCCGCGACTTGAATATCGCGGATTCACCGGAGGCGGATGAGACGGAAATCATCATAAGCTATTTAACGGTAATAACTTGAGTAAACAAACCTCCAACGCTATTGGAATAGGGATTCTCCCGCGGTCTGTCACTTTGACAGCCGCCCCGCAGACTTGTCGGTCTGGATTGGTTCTGTCAAACTGGCAGCAAAGTGTCTCTTCGCGATACTCGATTTCAACTCGGCGAGCGTTTCATGGCTGCGTTTCTCGATCCCAAACATGCCGTCTATGTGGGAAGCTTCGATCCGGTCACGCTGGGGCATGTGGACATCATCCATCGGGGCGCGAGCATTTTCAGCAAGCTGACCGTGGGCATCGGGATCAATCCCGAAAAGACCCCGCTGTTCAGCCCCGAGGAACGCATGGAACTGATGCGGGAGGTGTTTTCGGATCACAACAACATCGAGGTCACGACATTCACCGGGCTGGCCGTGCGGTTCGTCCACGAGTGCGGGGCGAAGGTCATGCTCCGAGGCATGCGGACGCTGACCGACATCGAATCCGAATTCACGATGTCCCTGGCCAACCACGTGCTCGCCCCGGACCTGGAAACCGTGTTCCTGATGTCCAGCGAAAAATACACCCACATCTCCAGCACGCTCATCAAGCAAATCGCCCAGATGGGCGGCGAAGACGGCGGCCGCCTGCTCAAAGACTTCGTCCCCCCGCAAATTATCGCCCCGCTGCTCGCCAAGAATGCGCGGAAGTAAACGGGGCCGAGCGGAGTGCCGATGCGATGTTTAGGGTCATTGCACCCTCACATATTCCTCAATGTCGCCAACCGCTCCCCATGTTGCGGTAAGTTGACTAAATCAGCATGCGGGATTTGCACGATTCCATATGACGGAAAAAGGACCGAAGGTCCGGCTCTATGTCAGCCCAGGACACAGTCCTGGGGAACGGGAACGAGCAAAACGAAAAAGCCCCAGCGGGGCGGCCCTAATGGAATCCCGATTCGCAATCCTTCAGCCATGCTTCGCGAGACTTGGCGGAGAACGCAACGTGGATGAGGACCCTCGCCACGGATTGGTTTATCGGGCCGCCCCGTTGGGGCTTTTGTTTGGTTCATCATCCGTAACCCAGGCCGGCGCTGCGCTTGGCCTGGGCTGACATAGCGCCGGGCCTTCGGCCCTAAATCCTTTTGCTGCAGGCGTCTCGTTGCTATTGAGAAACACACCGGACAGAGCCTATACTCTGACGGGGCGAAAATTGAATTGTCAATAGGACGGAGTAAAAAACCGCCAATGAACTTCTACTTTCAAGGCCATCGAAACGGAAAGCCTGTTGACGGCTACGAGAGCGGAGAGAACGAAGAAGCGGTTCGCCGGCAACTCAAAGCCAAAGGCATCGATGTGCTTTTCCTTGAAGCGGGCGAACCGGAAGCGGAACCCTGATCGGAGCATGTGGATCCCGTCTTCGGATCCCACGGTCACACGTGTTGTATTCATCGGTGTCGATTGGGCGTTTTCAAACATGCTAACGTTCCAACTCAAATGGGCCGCCGCATCGTTGATGACGACCTTGTTATTCTTGCCTGCGATTTGGTTCATCCTGGCCCTGCTCAACGCCCTTTGACGATGATTCCCGGAAGATCGAAAAAAAGTGAATCCACGTGTGATCCAACGCCGCCGCCGCTGCGTTCACACGATATGGATTACCAACTCAAGCCCCATCCGCGCGTGGGCCTGTGCGCCGGGATTCTGGCGGTGTTTATGCTGCCGTTGTTCCTTTCGAGCGTTGGCTGGGGAGCGAAAGCCTTTGCGTTGATCTTTTGGACGCTGATGATCGGCAGTTACCGCATCGGCTGGCTCCGGGAGGACCGCTTCGAGCAACAGTTCGTCGTCGGCTTCGTGCCCCTCAAAGTCCAGAAATACCGGCTGAAGCGGATCGAGTCGCTGGGCGTGGACATCGAAGAACCGGTCGGCGTGTTGTGGGTGTTTATCATCGGGGTGGGCACGCTGTTTACGTTCTGGGTGTTCGACTGGCTGTTCCCGTGGATGGGCGGGCGGTTCCGGTTGTGGCTCCTCACCCGGACCGAAAAACGCGTGCTCGCCTGGCAGGGGAACTGCCAGGACACGCTCAACGAAACCGTCGCCCAGTTCGAAAAAACCACCGGCCTCAAGTGCGAGCGCTCGAATTTCAACCGGTAGCCTTCAGCGAACTCGATTCGTCTCGACGTCTTTCCGCCAACTCCTGAGAGCCTCCCTGAGCGCTTCGGTCATTTGCGGATCGGTTTTCGAGAGATCCCGCTCTTCTCCCACGTCCTCGGCGAGATTGTAAAGCGCCGTGGAATTGGTCTTGCCTCTTTTCGGGCCTTGATTGACGACGAGTTTCCAATCGCCCCGGCGAACCGCCGACCGCCCGGACATTTCCCAAAACAGCGTCCGCTCGGGCAAGGGTTTTCCTTCCAGGAAATGCGGCAAAAGATTGACGCCGTCGAGGTGATGCCCTTCGGGAACCGACGCCCCGGCGATCGCCAATAGCGTGGGCATCACATCCAGGGAGATGATGGTTTCGTCGCTCGTGCCGGGCGAGATTTTGCCCGGCCACCAGGCGATGCCCGGCACGCGGTGCCCGCCTTCCCACATCTGGCCTTTGTGCCCGCGAAGTTTTCCGTTGTTCCCGAGGGTCGTCCCGCCGTTGTCTGAGCTGAAAAACACAAACGTGTCTTTCTCCAAGCCGCAGTCTTTGAGCGTCTCCAGAATCTCGCCCACGCCGGCGTCCATCGCCCGCATCATCTCCGCATACGCAGTCGCTTCGTCCTTGCGGTTGCCCCGGTTGTCGAATTTGCCGCCCACGGTGCGGACGGGTTTGTCGTGCGGCCCTTGATAGGGATAATGCGGCGCTTCGTGCGCCACATACAGGCAGAACGGCTCCTTCTGATGCTCGCGGATAAACTTCACCGCGTGCCGGGTGATGAGATACGTGGAATAGCCGCCTTCCTTCTCAAGTTCCTCGCCGTTCCACCAGTCGTCGACGCCGGTTTGATCGATGTGCGAAAAATAATCGACGTTCCCGCTGACGTAGCCGCGGAATTGCTCGAACCCATGCCTGAGCGGGTTGAATTTGACTTGATACCCCAGATGCCATTTCCCCATCACGGCGGTGTGGTAGCCGACGGCTTTCAAGCGTTCGGCGAAGGTGACTTCCCTGGGGTCCAATCCTTCGTCGCGATGATTCGCCGCCGAGATCACGACGGGCACGCCGGCCCGCTGCTGATAGCGCCCGGTGACGAGTCCCGCCCGCGTGGGACTGCACACGACGCCGCTCGAATGATAATCCAACAGCCGGAGCCCCTCGCGCGCCAGTCGGTCGACGTTCGGCGTCTGATAGCGGTCGTTCCCGTAGCTGCTCGCGTCCGCATAGCCCATGTCGTCCGCAAGTATCAGCACGATATTAGGCACACGCTTTGTTTCCGACGATAGCCCCGTTTTACAAAGGCCGATTGACAAAATTGCTGGTCCGAGGACAAGAATGAATGTGGCAAATTTGTGTAGTAAATGGACGGGGAATCCTTTCAACGGAGAATGTCGCGAGACGAACATGGGCTGGCCTCCCAATGGGGTGATTTCGGCAAATCGAAAACGCAGTTTTAGTATCAAGCGCGCCGGACGGCGGGTCAATGTCGGCGATATGGCGTAGAGCAGGACGGAAACGACGATGGCAAGAAAAGCCAAGAAACGCAGCCAGGTTATGTGCCGACAGCTCTCGGTTGCAAAGCCTTTCGACCGTGCATTCGTCCTCGACCATCGGCGGCGGGTTTGGCCTTTGAGCAGAGAGGGGGCTTCCCATTCGTAGCGGGCCCTGGCCTCGACGCCATCGGGATCGGTTCACCAAATGCCGAAGCAATAGAAACGCCCCTTGATTTTCCGGCACCATTGGCCGGAGCGATGGGGAAAAAGCGGGTCATCTTGGGTTGGCTTCGCTGGCCGGAGTTTGCTAGAATCCGGCATGTCCCACCTCCTCGGTCAAGAGTTTAGGTGCGGGCTCCGACGCTTATTGCCCGGTAGTGTAATGGTAGCACCACAGATTTTGGTTCTGTTAGTCAAGGTTCGAATCCTTGCCGGGTAAATTGAAGAAAACGCTGCAAGCCAAAGGGTTTGAGGCGTTTTTGCTTTTGGTGGGTGCGACCGCGAAAACCGGCCCGGTGCGATGTTCGCGATTGAAACGAAGCGATTCTCAGCAAGGACGGGCGGAATGAAATGGAAGAGGGATATTCTCGCGAGTATTGCCTTCATCGGCAGCGAATGCTCGAGCCGGCGAACGAGCATTTAACGCGGATACTTGCACCGGCACGCCTTTTTTTAGGTCTGATGGATAACAAAAAGCGAATGGATTCTCGCATTGAAGAAACGAAGACTCGCTTCCGCCGTGCAATCCTTCTCATGGGGTTATTTGGCCGAATGCCGAAGAAGTTGCCGAGGCGTTGGCAAATTGGCAGAAGGTTCGTCAGGAAAGCGTGAACCGCCGACTTACGTTGAGGCTCCGTTTTCGCTACACTTTGGTAAATGAGAAACGGCGGCCGGAAATGTTCCGGCGAGCAACATCTTTCCCAACAATCCATTCGAGAAGGCTGACACATGGCGGAAGGTACGATCAAAAAATTGACGGACAAGGGATTTGGGTTCATCAACACGGGCGGTTCCAAAGACCTGTTCTTCCACTCGAAAAACCTGCAAGGCGTGAGTTTCGACGACTTGTATGAAGGACAAAAGGTGAGTTACACGGAAGGTCATGGACCAAAAGGCCCATGTGCCGAGAATGTGCGACCGGCGTAGGAAGGGATTCTTCCAACCTTCGCAAAATTGAATGTTTTGCAGAAGTTTGGGCAAGTCGAACGAACATCGTTTTCGCTTCGACTTCGACTCCGGTCATCACGTCTGACCGAACATGGCCAGGCAGACAAACAAAAACGCCCCGCTGATCGGGCAGCGGGGCGTTCGAGTGGATGGCCAAAGAGGCGTCTTCGGGCGTTACCAGCCGACGCTGATGCCGTTCCAACCGCCGACGTTGACGAATCCGCCGCCGCCGTACCCGCCCCATCCGCCATAGCCGCCATAGCCGAGGCCGCCGTAATACCCCGGATAATAGGACGAGGAGTAGTACGAGGGATATGCGGAATAGCCCCCGTAGTAGCTTCCGTAAGACGCCGGATGGTAGCTGCGGTAGCCGACGCTATACGGCACGTAGCTATAACTGGAGCGGGGATAGCCATAGCCATACCCCAACCCGCCGAGGCCCCCGTAGCCGCGGTATGCGCCGTAGGTGGCATAACCGTAGCCTCCGTAACACCCGTGCCAGTGCCGGGCCTGGGCCACATCGCCCATCGAGAAGGCCAGCACGATGGCTCCGACAAACAATCCGATCCATTTTGCTTTCATCGTCGTTTCCTCCCGGAAGGTGGTTCCCCACTATTCCGCCGACGTGCGGAACCACAGGTGATTGTTATTCCCTTCTTCTCTATTATGAAATCTCGGGAATTCGATTTTCAAGACCAATCGCAATGGGGACCAGCCCACGGATTGCGCAAGGACCCCGCGGGCGATTTGCTCGCACAAAGCCAGGCGAAGAAAAGGCGTGCGCGGCGTTACCGCCTGAAGCCGCCGCGGTAGGAGTTGTAACCGCGAACGCCTCCGCCGACTCTCCCGCCGCCGTAGCCGTAACCCGAATACCCATACCCACCATATCCCCCATAGAACAAGGGACGGTTGACGAAGCCGTAGCCGGTGGTGATGCGCGGGTGCGTGTAGTGATATTGTTCGGTGCGGTTGAAGTACCCGGGGTAGCCGTAGGTCCCGAAGGTGGGGTTTCCCACTCCGTAGCTGGGATTCTGAAAGGTGTAGCCCCCGTTGTTGTAACCCCCGTTGGCGTAGCCCCCATACAATCCATAGACCTGGGCTTGGGCGGAATCCCCCATCGCAAAAGCCAAAACCGCGGCACCGGCGAACAGCCAAATCCATTGGGTCTTCATGGTCGTTTCCTCCGGGATGGTGATTCCACAAAAACCCGCCGACCTGTGGACTCACAAGTGATGAAATCTCTCTCAATTAGACGCAGCCCGCGCCGAAGTTTCAAGGCCGCGACAGCGCAAATGCCATCTGCGAGAGAGATTTCACAGAATTCTGCGGCCGGGTTTCTCGGCGACAGGCGGGATTTGGGACGGAGCGTCTCGCGGAGGAAGGGGAAGATTGACCCAGCAGGCGGCGCGGCGGCCGCGGTCGTCTTCGCAGGCGATCTTCAACTGCCATTCCGCCCTGGAAGCCGCGGCCCGCGAAAACCGACCCTCCGGCAGATTCAGCGTCGCGGCTTCTACCCGCCGGCCGTCGGCGGTCGAGACGGTGCGGAACGCCACGTCTTTTCCCGCCACGCAAAATGATCGGTGTTGTGTGCCCTGCCGGCATTCCACGGCAAGGCAGACGATTTTCAAATGGGTGTTCGAGGGAAAATCCGCTTGCACTTGGAGCGCGGGATGCCGACCGTTCGTCGGGCTTTCGAAAACCTGCCAGCGGGCCGCGGCCTGAAAGCGGGGCCAATCGGCGGGTTGGCGGACAACGGTGACTTGCAGCTTCGGCGAGCCTTGGGACCGGACCCGCAACCGATACACGCCCGGCGATCGGGTTTGAACCTCGAAAATTTTTGCGGTGGTTCCGCTGAGCGAACACCGCGGAGCCTCGCCTGCAAGATCCCAAACCGCCGCCCGCGCACCGGCGAGGCTCCATCGACCCAAAGTTGCCGCCAGGTCGAGCGAAGTGAATCGGCCTTCCGGAGGCCGGCCGGTTCGCGGGGCCTCTCGGCCGGCGACGGCCAGCGCGATCGTCCACCGCCGAAACAGGTCGGCAAACGAAATGCCGGTTGCGGTTTCGAGATTCCGCCGGCCCAGGTCGCGATTGTGGATCAGCCGGGAAAGCGTCTCTTCCCCGAACTGATCGACGACCCACCTCAAAAATAAATACGTCGCGCCCCGGCAGCCGGGATCACGCCACAGGCCGTCGGCGTAATAGTTCGGCACCACCAGCGGCGAGCGGTCGGTCGCATCCAAAAATCGGCTCACGCGGTCATCGAGATTCGTCCACCCCGTGCCGTGCAGATTCTCCGCGACATGCGCGATGGCTTCGTTGAGCCAATCTTCCTCGGTGGCGAGGCCCAGGGGCTGTAGTTTCGTCGGCAAGCGTTCGCTGAAGCAAACCGCGTGGGCGAACTCGTGGGCCAGGAGCGTCCGCAGATGCGGCCCGGGGCGGAGGTTTGAATTCAGGTATAACACATCCGCCCGATTGCCGAAGGGCTGTTTGACGGAGGCCTGAAAATCGCTGCCCCGCACAAATCCACCCAGCGAGGTCTTCCCGCCTTCGAGCTTGCCGAGCCAGGGGCTGATGAGAATCGCGAATTTGCCGTCGCCGTCCACATCGCGAAACGTCCCCAACGCCCGCCGGCTGCCGGGGACGATTTCGGTGTCGAACCAGGCGACGATTTCGGGAACCAACCCGTGGGCCAGTTGGCGGGTCTGCATTTGCGAATCCAAAAACACCCGCACGAACTGCCCCTCGGCGACGCACCGGCTCTGGACTTTCGCGTACTGCCGAGGATCGTTAAGCGGCCCATCGGTGACGTGCAAATAAAACTCGTGCGCGATCGGCACGGAAGACTTAGGCGAATTGGGTGCCACGCCCTGAGGCACGAAGGGCGTGGTTTGTGTTGTTGACAATGTGTCCGAATCCTGCAACGAGCCCGGCGGTTGCCAACTCGTGTCCAATCGGCGGGGCAAGTCCGACGACAGCGGGTGGACGGGGCGGAGCGGAAACCGCTCGACCGCGGAAACTTTCTCCGCGGAAAGCGCGACGGCTGTTTCCTCATCGTGATCGGCCAGGCTGCCGAGGATCACCCAATACCGGGCATCGGCCTCAAAAGCCAAATCGAACGTGGCCTGGCCTTCGCGGACATCGACGGCGTAAGCCACGTCGGCCCGGCAAGTCTGGCGGCTCGGCGAAACAGGGCGAAAATCCGAAGCGACCCAAGCCGCCCCCACCCCGACCGCGAGCGCTCCCGCCAGCAACACCGAAAGCCAACGGGTCGCCATAAGCCGTTTTCTCCCCCAAAGATGATCCCGATTGCCCCAAAAGCCCAGCGCAACGGAACGCCGTCTGTTCCCTATCGGCCAATCTCCGCCCGCAGATTGAGAAGAATCGGCAAAATCTGCCGCGGCGGAATTGTCTGGGCCGGGCCGGCGACTTAGCATGGAGGTTTCTTCTGACCCTGGATCTTGGAAATCAACATGCTCACGAAATATCACACCCGGTTTGCCTCGGCTTGTTTTGCTGTTTGTTCGGTCACTTTCTTCACCGCGGCGGGACCGGCGCGGGGAGAAGACGATCCGCTTCGCGAGATTCAGAAAGCCGGGATCGAAAATGCTCAATCGCCCGTGATGTATTGGGGGACCGACCCGCACACGTTTTCCAATTGGACCAACCACAGCAATCGGCTGATTCCCGTTTACGCCTTCGGCACCAAGGGGGCGGGCGAAGGCATCGACCTCGAAAGCTACCAGGGCGAACACAGCCCCTATCGCAGCGAGGCGGCTCTTAAAAAAATCTACGGCCGGCTTCCCGAACACACTTTGAATCCAAACGCCGAGTATTTCGATCAATCGAATATCGGCGAAATTCAAAAGACGGCTTTGGACGCGGGGAAGAAGTACATTTTTCTCGTGGTATTCGACGGGATGGATTGGCAAACCACCTTCGCCGCCGCGACCTATAAAAACGGGAAGGTCGCCTATCATGCCGGACGCGGAACGGGGCTCTATTTTCAAGATTATGCCGCCGGGGGCACCACGCAGTTCGGGCAGGTCGTCACCAGTCCCCACGACGGCAGCACCAAGGAAGATGTCAACACGCAGCGGATCGTCAAATTCGGCGGCGAGACGGGCGGGTACGATGCAAACCTCGGCGGACCGTTTGCCTGGAGCGAACCGGAGCCTGCGGCCATCGGCTATCCGATCGGCAAATCGTCAAACGGCCACATCGCCCATGCCGTCCCCGATTCCGCCGCGACCGCGACGGCCCTGTGCACGGGGATCAAAACTTACAACGGGTCCATCGGCATCGGGCATACGGGCGAGCGGCTGACGATGGTGGCCCATCTCGCCCAGGAACGCGGCCGGGCCGTGGGCATCATCACCAGCGTGCCCATCAGCCACGCCACACCGGGCTCGGCTTATGCCCACAACGTGACCCGCAACGACTACCAGGACATCACCCGCGACCTGTTGGGCCGGCCGTCGGTTTCGCATCCCGACCAACCGCTCTCCGGCGTGGATGTGCTGATCGGTGCGGGCTGGGGCACGACCAAAGCCAAAGATGCCGCCCAAGGCAAAAACTTCGTGCCCGGGAACCGCTATCTTCCCGAAGCGGACCTCCAGGCGATCGATGTGAAAAACGGCGGCCGGTACCAAGTCGCCCTCCGCACGGCGGGCCAGTCGGGGAGAGAGGTCCTTCATCACGCCGCCCGGCACGCCGCGGACGCGGGCACCCGGCTGTTCGGGTTTTTCGGCGAAGCCAAGTCCGCCCATTTGCCCTACCGCACCGCGGACGGCGGCTACAATCCCACCCGCGGGACGAAGTACGCCCTGGAAACCTACACTCCCGCCGACCTCAAGGAAAACCCGAGCCTGGCCGAGATGACCGAAGCCGGGCTAACGGTGCTGTCCCAAAACCCGAAGGGCTTTTGGCTGATGGTCGAAGCCGGGGACGTGGACTGGGCCAACCACGACAACAACCTGGACAACTCGATCGGTGCGGTTCTGGATGGCGACGCCGCCGTGCGGACGATCACCGATTGGGTCGAAAAGAACAGCAACTGGCGGGAATCGCTGCTGATCGTCACCGCCGACCACGGGCATTACTTGCACATCACGGATCCCAAGGCCCTGGCTTCGTCGAATAAATCCGAATGACAGGCGGAGCACGGGCAAAATTTTGCTCTTCCGGCGAATCGGGGGGGGCGGACGCGGATGATCTTTTTGTGGGTTGATCAACCGCGGATCTTACCTCCCCTTCGGGCCCCTCGGGGAGGTGAAAGAGCACACAAGATATTCTTTTTTTAAGACCGTCGTAGTTGCCCCCTCATTAGCCGGAAGAACCAGAAATATCATGTTCAGGCCCGAAACCCCTTTACCGACTTGGCTCAAATCCGAGGGGACTCTTTGGTGTTTGTGATCAGCCGGCGTAGATTGCGTCAAGGCCGGGGGCTATCGCCTTGCCGCTCGCTTTTCCAGCGCCGCCACAGCGGCCAGAACAGCATCGCGAGGGCAAGGAAAAAAAAGACCGCGGAGATCGGGCGGGTCACGATCGGCCAGAAGCTGCCGCCGGAGGTGATGAGGCCTTTGCCCAGGTTTTTCTCGGCTTCGGGAGCGAGCACGAAGCCGATGACGAACGGGGCGAGCGGAATGTTCGCATTTTCCAGGGCAAAGCCGACGGCTCCGAAGGCGAGCATCACCCACACATCAAACATGCGGTTGGCGAGCGCATAAGACCCGACGATGCAAAACACCAGAATCACCGGGAGCAGATAACCCCGGGGCACGGCGACCAGCCGGGCCAGCCACCGCACCGAGGCCATCATAAACAGCAACATAAAGAAATTGGCTGCGAACATGGTGACGATGATCGTTGAAACGATTTCGGGATGATCGCGGAACAACAGCGGCCCCGGTTGCAGGCCGTGGAGCACCAACGCCCCCAACAGGATCGCATCGATCACGCTGCCGGGGATTCCGAGCGCCACCAGCGGAATGAGCGCCCCGCCAATCGTGGCGTTATTGGCGGCTTCGGACGCCACGATCCCGGCTTCGGTTCCGGTGCCGAATTCTTCGGGGTGGTCCGACAGGTTGCGGGCCGTCGCATACGCCAGGACCGAGCCGATGTTGGCCCCGATCCCCGGCAAGATTCCGACCCAGGTTCCGATCAGCGAGGAGCGAAGCATATTCCCCCAGTGCTTGGACCAATCCCGCCAGCGGAGCCAGAGCCCGGCCGTGGAGGCGCGGACCGTCTCCACGGGGCCGTCCACGTCGATAATGTCCCGCAAAATCTGGCTGAGGGCGAACAAGCCGATGAGCACCGGCAGCAGTTTCAATCCGTCGTCGAGTTCTTGCAGGCCGAACGTCATCCGCAGTTCGCCCGTCACCGGATTGACGCCCGGCAGCGTCGCGAGAATCCCCAGAAAGCCCGACAGCAAGCCTTTCAACAGCGAATCGCCGGACACGGCGGCGATCAACACGAGGGCCATCAACACAAGCGAGAAGAACTCGAACGGCCCGAGCCGGGTCGCGTAATCCGCCATGGGCTTCGCCAAGAGGACCAAAAACACCCACGAGACCAACCCGCCCACGAACGAAGCCGTCATCCCCAACCCCAACGCCCGGCCGGGCTGGCCTTTCTGGGCGAGCGGATAGCCGTCGAGCGTGGTCATGATGGACGCCGGCGTGCCGGGCATTCGCAGGAGCGTGGCGGTGATCAATCCGCCGCTGATGGAGCCGACATACATCGACACCAACAGCACCATCGCCGCCGACCCGTCCATCGCAAACGTGAGCGGCAAGGCGAGGGCGATCAGCATCGACCCCGTCAGCCCCGGAATCGCCCCCACCACGATTCCGAGCGCCGTGCCCAGCATCATCAAGCCCAGCGGCCAGGGGGCGAGCAGCGACCGCGAGGCGTCGAGGAGATCCGGGAAGATTTCGAGCATAAGGAATCGGCGTTGGAATCAGGGAAGTGGTGATTGGCGTCAGGGTCGTCTCCCGAGCCGAAGTTGCCAGCTCGGGGGATTTCCCTTGGCCGAATCGCGAGAAATTCGAAACGGCACCTGTCATCGCCTCGCGTGATGCTTTAGAATGCAAAAAATGTATCGGAACAATTCTTTCAAAACGGCGTTCGATTCTCAATTCGATTCCCAAAACTCCCGGCGAAAGCGAATGCCAAACCGGACTTCCGTAGTTCCCAAAATGATTTGATTTCCTTGAGCCGCGCACGAAGTCAGCGGTTCTTTAACAATTCATCGCAATACCGCTTACTTCGTGCGCGGCTCAGCCGTTTTTGGAGCGACTGAATTTCTGTCTGAAGCAATGGTGTCTCTACCGGCCCGGCAAAATCGGAGGAGTCGTTGGCTTGGCCCGGTGGGTTGGATCGTCCGCACGGAGGGCAGTTTCCCGTTCATGAGCAGCGTCACACGTGCCCAACAACCATCAATCCGCATTTGACCGGGTCTTTCCCCGCAAGGCTTTGTTCCAGGGCAAAGCCCGCGCCGCTTTCCTTTGGTCCACTTGTGCTTCGATTTTGCTCGCGGTCACATTATTCATCGTCTATTTGACCGCCGACCTCCTGGAAACCCGCGGCCGGCTGGCGGTTCCCGCGGAAGATCACAAGGCGCTCCAGGAGTTTCTCGGCGAAGGGCTGACCGACGCCATTTTTGAGGATGCGGGCCTGTTGCCCACGGCCTGGCATGCAAGAGACCGCTACTGGGGCGGTGCCTTCGCCGCGGTGTATCGGCAGTTTTCTCCCTTTCAATCGAACACGCCGGCATTGGTGATCCTGGTGATTCTGGGCGCGGTCGTGGGGTTGCTCCGCACGTTGTGCGCTTCGTTGGCCCGGCGGATGAGCACGCAAACCGGACTGGACCGGGCGATGAGCCTCCGCAAAACCATCCACCGGCAGCGGCTCAGGCTCGGGCCGGGCGATCTTTTGGACACCGAAGCCGAGCAGGTATTGGGACTGTTCACCGTGGACGTGGACCGCGTCCGCGACGGCGTGGCCCGCTGGATTCGCCGGCTGAGTTGCCATCCGTTCGAGCTCGTGATGCTCTTGGTTTTGGCGCTCGAGCATCAATTGGCTGGTCACGTTTCAATGTCTGGTCCCGCTGGCGTTTTGCTGGTATCTCGTCCACAAGCAAAACGCCCGCACCCTCGCAGCGACTCGGCAAACGCAGTCCCGGGCCGAGGAAGAGCTCAGGCTGTTGGCCGAATGCCTCCAGAAAACCCGGCTGGTCCGCGGATACAACATGGAGAAATTCGAGCTGGAGCAGTTCCAAAGCAATATGGATCGGCTCGCAGGCGATGTCTCCAAGATCAAACGCAGCGAGCGCGCCTCCCGCTGGATCAGCCGGGGCGTGGTGACCGTCTCCGCGAGCATCGTCGTCGGGCTGGTGGGTCTCAAGATTCTGCAGCCGGGCGGCCTCACGTTCTCGGCGGCGTTGGTGCTCTTGGCGATTTTTGTGTGGATGTACCGGCCGCTCGAAGAGTTGTGGGAATTGACTTCGATCCGAAACGACGCCACGCTCGCCGCCGACCGCATCTATCGCTACTTGGACAAAATCCCCTCCGTCGGCCAGGCCGTGGGCGCCAAGTTTCTGCAGCCGCTTTCGAAAATGCTGACGTTCGATTCGGTCAGTTATGCTCTGCCCAACCGCAAGCTCGTGCTCGACGGACTCGATCTCCGGATCGCGGCCGGGAGCACCGTCTCGATTGTTTCCCTGGACGACATGGAGCCGCGGGCCTTGGCCTATTTGTTGCCCCGGTTTATCGAGCCGCAAAAAGGCCGAGTGCTGTTCGACGGCGAGGACATCGCCTGGGTCACGCTGGAATCTTTGCGGGCCGAAACGATTTTCGTCGGGGCGGCCGATCCATTCTTCACGGGGACCGTCCGCGAGAACATCGGCTGCGGCAACAATGAATATTCCATGCAAGACGCCACCGCCGCCGCCAAGCAGGCCCACGCCAACAAGTTCATCCTCGATCTGCCCCAAGGCTACGAAACCGTCCTCGGCGAGCACGGGGAGCAATTGGACGTGGGACAGGGATTTCGCCTGGGCCTCGCGCGGGCGATTTTGCGAAACCCGGCCGTGATGATCATCGAAGAGCCCGGCGAAACGCTGGACAACGACACCAAAACCATGCTCGACGACACCTACAGCCGCATCACCCGCGGACGCACGACGATCTTCCTGCCGACCCGGCTGTCCACGCTCCGCCGGGCCGATCTGGTCGTGCTCTTGCATCGCGGCAAGGTCGCCGCCGTCGGCTCCCACGCGGAAGTCGTCAAAACCTCCGAAGCGTACCGGCATTGGGAATACTTGCACTACAACGCCTTCCGCAAAGCCGGCGAGTGAAGGGCTTAGGATCGCTCGATCAATAATTGTCCGATTTATTAGCCGCAGGGGGGCACCGCCCGCAGGGGGGCACCGCCCGCAGGGGGGCACCGCCCGCAGGGGGGCACCGCCCGCAGGGTGGCACCGCCCGCAGGGTGGTCCGCCCCGGTTCTTGGGAAGAACCGGACACTAACGCGTTCCGGCTGATCTTTAGACAGTGATTTCTCGAATGGTCCTTACTCGCCGCTCTTTTGCCCGCACAGACCGATCGCCGCGACCGCGCACAGCAAAATCGCGAAGCTGTTCACCCACTTCGAAGCTTTGTGATAGCTCACAAACTCCGCGGGTCGGCTCTTTCCCGGCGGCGTGACCATCTCCACCAGCGGCTGATAGATATAGAAATAATCCCCCGCCATCACCAACAACGCGATCAAAAGAACACCCGCAAGAAACAACAGCCGCCGGCGACTCCCAGCCGCGGCGAAGCTCGCTGCCGCTGTGGAGAGAAACGCAACTCCAACCAATGCAAATCCAAACGCATAAAACGCCGGGAACCGAACCGTCACCAAGACATCACGAACAATAGAATCGAGTTCCGGCGCGGACTTCCCGCACCCCGGTGACGACAAACAATACCGCCGCCCCCACCCAAGCCGAGATCGCCAATCGCGACAAGCCAATCAAAAACCGTTGCATAAAGAGGCTTCCAACATAATTCGATTTATCCCGTCAATTCCCGACGCGGATCGTGTTTCTCATCACAAGATCAACATCGCATCCCCATAACTGTAGAAACGGTAGCGCTCGCGGATGGCTTCTCGATACGCTGTTTGGATCAGGTCCAACCCCGCGAACGCCGACACCAGAACCAACAATGTCGATTTGGGAAGATGGAAATTCGTAAATAGCACATCGACCGCGCAAAGGTATGCCCCGGGCGGATAAACAGATCGGTTTCCCCGCGGAACGGTTTGAGGGAACCTTCCCGCGAGGCGCTTTCCAACGTCCGCACGCTCGTGGTTCCCACTGCGACGACCCGGCCGCCTTTTTGCTTCGACTCTTCAATCGCCGCCGCCGTCTCGGAAGACAACTCGCACCACTCGGCGTGCATGTGATGCTCGCTGAGCCGATCCACCGCGATCGGGCGAAACGTCCCCACGCCAACGTGCAGCGTCACAAACGTTCGGCGGATCTGCTTCGCCTGGCATTCTTCAAACAGCTCGGGCGTGAAATGCAACCCCGCCGTGGGAGCCGCGACCGCGCCCGGCCGGCGGGCATAGGTCGTTTGATATCGCTCAAAGTCCGCCGCCTCCGCCACCGGCCGCTTCATATAAGGAGGCAAAGGCATCGTGCCGAAGCGGTTCAGCAGATCCACGGGATCGCCGGGCGGTTCCACCTCCGCCAGCCATAGGCCTTCTCGGTCCCGCGAGAGAAGCTTCAACCGAAAATGTTCCTTCGGAGTCGCCTCCGCGGAAAGAGAATTTTTGATGGACGAGGCCGGGACGACGATCAGCTCTTCGCCGGCCTCGAGTTTCCCGCGGGTTTGTCCCATCAGTTTCCAATGCCCGCGGGAATCGGTGCCCAGAAACAGCCCCTCCCATTTCCCGCCGGTCCGGGATCGATAGCCGAATAGCCGCGCCGGCAAAACCTTGGTGTCGTTAAGCACCAGGCAATCCTGAGCGTTGAGAAGTTCGGGAAGATCCGAAACCCGGCGATGCGAAAACGTCCCATCCGCGCGGTGGACGACGAGCATTCGCGCATCGGTCCGGTTGGCCAAGGGATGAGCCGCGATCAACTCCGCCGGCAGCTCGTAATCATAAAGAGACAGCTCATCCATTGTCGGGGGCTTCGGTGCTGTTCGAGCCGGCCGGTCCGGGCAATTCGGAGATCAAGCTCCGACGCTCCAAAGACAGTGGCTCCTCGCCCAGGTTTCGGCACGCGATCAGTTCTGCGACGATGCTGATCGCAATCTCGGGGACCGTTTGCGAGCCGATGTCAAAACCCAACGGGGCATGCACTCGCTCCAACGCTTCGCGGGCGATGCCCTCGGCGAGCAAATCTTCGAAGATCAACTTGATCTTCCGCTTGCTTCCGATCAGGCCCACGTAGCGGGCGTTTGTTTCGGCGAGAAAAAACAGGGCCTCTTCATCGTGGTTGTGGCCCCGCGTGACGATGATGCAAAACGTATCGGGGTCGACTTCCAGATTCTTGAGGGCCACGTCGATGGGATTCACGATCAACCGCTTCGCTTCCGGGAACCGCTCCGCATTGCAATAGCTCTCGCGGTCGTCGATGACCCAGACGTCGAAGTCCGCGTCGGCCGCGAGCTCTCCCACCTTTTGCCCCACGTGTCCCGCCCCGACGATCACCAATCGACACCGCTTGAGCCGGGGCAGGTAGGAGATGCCCGCCGTCACATAAGGCCGGGGCCGTTTGTCCAACGATCGCAGATTGCGAAGCAAGCCCTCCGGCGGCGGGCCCTCGGCACGCGAGGCCACGATGTTGCCTTCCCGGTCGAGCAGAAACCGGTCCCCCGCGCGGCCGCTTGGAGGATCCGAATCCTCGGCCCTATCGACATTGAAGACCACGGTCTCGGTGCAGCCTTGTCCGAGGCTGGTCAACTCCCGCAGTCGCTGAAAGTAGTTTTGGTCTTCTTCGGGAGAGACGGGGTCGACGAGCATCGTCATCCGGCCGCCGCAAATCAGCCCATCGTCCCAGCCATAATCGCTGTCGAGTTGATACGTTAATATCTCGCGCCGGTTCTCGGTAAGCTGCTTGAGGGCCCGGCGTTTGACCTCGGCCTCGACGCAGCCGCCGCCCAAGGTTCCCGCCTGCGAACCGTCGGGAAACACGAGCATCACCGCCCCGGCTTTTTGGGGCGTCGATCCGCGGGTCTCCACGAGGGCCGTATAGGCCACGGCTTGGCCTTTTCGGAGAGCCGTTTCGAGCGTTTCCAGGATGTCCTGCATGGATGTCTCACTCTAAAATCTAAAAGCAGATGCGTTGAAATCGATTACGGTTTCACCTGGCATGTGCAAGGCGTGTGTCCGCAGCCGGGGCAGCCCTGGCCGTATTTGTCTTGGAAGGCCTCTTCGAGATTCACGCCCGAAACATTCGCCAAGGTGGCGAGCCACGCCAAGACGTCCGCAAACTCCGCCGCGAGCGCCGGCGCATCGCCTTCGCGAAGCGCGGCCGAGAGTTCGCCCACTTCCTCCATCAACCACATATAGGTCCCCTCCACTCCGCGCGCTGCATCTTTTTGAGAATAGGTCTCCGCAATCAATCGCTGCACGCCGGCGAGCGTCAGGGGGCGAGTTATATCAGAAGGCATTGAAGATTGAATATTCGTTAAGGTGCATTTGAGAAATCGATACAAGAAATAAACCGGCGGCGAACGTTTGCCCTTGTCTTAGCCGCGAAGCGGCGGCAGCATCTAGCTGCGGGCGCCAGCCCGCAGATCCGAAGTCCCCCAAACTCATGTTGAGCCGCGAAGCGGCGCTAGCAAATCCGCGAACAGGAAACACTCGAAAACAAACGTTATGAATTGCTGTCGCCGCTACGCGGCTTTATCTGTTTCACCGAACTGAAACTATGGGCTTACGCCCGCAGCTGTATGCTGCCGCCGCTACGCGGCTAATGCATTCCTTATCGCTGTCAATCCGTGCTGCTTGTTCCTGATCTGCTTGGATCTAATTCTTAATCTGCTTCAATAACGCCCGCGCCGCTGCATTGTCGGGATCGCGTTTCAAGAGCGTTTCCAAGACATCCCTCGCTTCCTTCGTCTGTTTTTCCTGAATATAGGAGTTCGCCAAACCAAGCTCGGCTTCCACGGTCGCGGGGGCGAGTTGCAGGGTGACTTTATATTCCTGCACCGCCTTTTTATGTTGATTCATCGCCGCGTAAACCTCGCCGAGCATCTGATGGGTCGGGGCATCCATCACGTCGATATATAAGGTCTTAATGCAATAGGTTCTCGCGGTCTCATAGTCTTTTTCCGCGAGGGCCATCTGTGCGAGCTTTTTAGGATAGGCCGGGCTGTCGATCTCGCGCTCCGCGAGTTCTACGAGAGCCGACTTCAAACCGGCTTCGTCATCCATCCGAAGCGCGACGGCCGCCAGGCCTTTCAGCCAGGTCGAGGAATGCGGGAATGCCTTCTGACCTTTCCGGTAGAGTTCGCGGGCTTCGAGAGTTTTCTGCTCCGCGAGCTTGAGCCGGGCCAGGAGTTCCAGCACCTCGCGATGGGGAGGATCGCCCAATGCCGGCTCCAGGTAGCCGATCGCGCGGGGAACGTCGCGGTCCCGGACCTCCAGCTTCGCCAAGGCGATCGCGGCGTGGGGTTCGGTCTTGTCGAGTTCGATCGCTTTCTCCGCGATGTCTTTCGCCTCGTCCCATTTGCGAAGCTCCAGCAAAGCCTCGGCAAATCGGCCGGCGGTCTTGGCGTCTTTGGGATTGGCCCCATAAGCCTTTTCCAACTCGGCGAGCGTTTGCTTCTCTTCCGGAACCCCGCCTTCGATTTCGGTGACGAGCTTCTTTAAGAAGTTCCGATAGCCTGTTTCGAACTCCTCGACCGTGACGCCGAAGACCTTGGGAATGGCGTCGTTGGTGGAGACATTCCGCCGATAGGCGTCGAGCATTTTAGGGATCGTGTCTTTGCCGTAGGTCTCGATCATATATTGGGCGTACAGCCGGCTTTGACAATAAGCGAACTGCCAGTCCGCGGGAGTTTTGGGACGCCTGAATGCATCATTGAGCTCATCGAGGCTGCGAAGCTCGCCCTTGGGAACGCGGATTAAGAGGAGTTCGTTCCAAATCTCCGGCCGGGTGCCGCCTTCCGCCGACACCGCGAGGGCTTCGGTAAACCAGTGCGGGATATTGAACTTCGTCTGCTGCAAGGTGATGATGTGCACGAACTCGTGCTTGAGCACGCGGGCCCAGTTGAACGGCTCGTCCGCCGCCGTGGGCGAAGCCAGGGCGACGATCACTCCCGTGGACGCACCGATCGTTTGAATCCAAGGCAGGCCCACCATGCGGGCGCTGAACCATTGATGGGCGGAGAGCCCGTTGGCTTTGTTATAGATCTCAAAATGCGTCCGCTGCGGGGGCTCGTAGCCGAATTGCCTGGTGAGCTCGGGATAGATCTCTTCCAGGTAGTCGGCCATATATTGGCCCAGAACTTTATCGAGCTCCGAATCCACACGAATCACAAAATGGTCGGTGGAAATTGTTTCGTATCCGTCCAAAAGCTTGAGCACTTTCCGCATGTTGCTCACGCGGACATGGAACGGGTCGGCGTCGAACGCATCGTCGAGGAGTTTTTTCGCCTCTGCGGTTTTGCCGATCCGCATAGAGAGCATGCCCAGCGAAGTTTTGGCGCGGAGAGTTGCGGCATGGAGTCGATGGCGGCTTCATAAAATGTCTGGGCCAGGTCGTACTTGCGGCGGGATTCCAAGGTCTCCGCGAGGATCGACAAAAAGTAACCCGGATGCGGATTGCGCCTGGCCAGATCGATCACGAGTTTTCTAAACTTGTCGGACTCGTCCAGTTCATAGTTCTTGATCTGAATGGTAGAGAGCTTCGCGAGCAGGTCTTTCAAATCCTCCGCCGGGGGGGGACCGTCGCGGAGGATGTCAATCGCAGCCTGGCGGGCCAGAGTTCGCTGCTCATGCGGGTTGACGGCCAAGGCGGCGTCTATAAATTCTTGCGCCTTGGAGAACTGGCCTTCCTCGATAAACAGGTCGGCCTTGAGCCAGCACGCGGCGATGTGGTGTGGATTGATCTTGAGGGCCTGGTCCGCGTAGGTCTCGGCTTCTTTGATGTCGTGCTTTTGCAAGGCGGCGCTCCCCAGCGAAACCAACACATCCGCCGCCCGCGGATTGATGACCAAGGCCCGGCGGAGTTCGGGGAGCGCCTGGGCGCGGTTGTATTTTTCCAAGAGCAAATCGCCGGCGATCTGGTGGGCCTGCCAATAGTTCTCGTCCGCTTTGAGGGCATCGGGGCATAACGTGTTGATGACAAACTTGAGGATCTGCGAAGACGCTTTCCAGCGGGCGTATTGCAGCGAACCGCGGGCGATGAGTCCGAGCGTTTCCGCATCGGTCGGCTGTGCGCGGTTATAGAACCGCACGAACCACACATAGCTCTCGATTGCCTCGTCCAGCCGGCCGGTTTCAGTCTGGATGTCGGCCAGGACGAAATGGGCCAACGGATGCTGGCCGTCGAGTTTCAGCACGCGCAGGGCGATTTTCTCGGCTTCGGGATAGCGGCCTTGGAGAAAATAGGCTTCCGCGAGCCGGGCCAGCAAATCGGGATTTTCGGCGTGATCCTTGGTGGCGGCTTCCAGGGTTTCGGTGAGGTCTTTCCAGCGGCCCGCCGCCTCGTACACCCGGCTCAACTCGACGGCGAGGCGCGCGGGTCGGCCTTTTGCTCCGTGAGTTGTTTGAGCTCCGCCTCGGCTTCGGCGTACCGGCCTTTTTGACGATGCAGCCGGGCCGTCTGGAACGGATCCTCCCCGGCCGCGGACACCGCCGTCGCCGCGAAATGGAGCATCAACAGAATTGTCGGCCAGCCTTTCATGCCGTCAGCCTTTCTTGCCTCGAACAGACGCCAATCGCGGGAGAATCGCCCGGCGGATTCCTCCTCTTCGACGTTATCGCATCCGGCCGGTTTGTTCAATTCGGGCCGCGCGTTTTCTGGGAACGAACGTCGGCCGGGACGCCGGCCATTTGCGAGAGGCCGCCGGTTGGGGCATAATCTGGTGAATTGTTGTGCTGCGGGCGGCTCTGCGATTAAGCCGCTCGGCCCCCTCACCCTCACCCTCTCCCCCAAGGGGAGAGGGGACAAAACCTTTTTTGCGTTCCCTCTCGCCCGAGGGGACAAAACCTTTTTTGCGTCCTGTCCCCCGAGTGGAAAGGGACACATCCTCGAAGGATCCCTTATGAGAAACCTGCTCTGTGCGTTGGTGGTGTTGGGCTTGTTCGTGTCTCTGCCGGCGATGGCCGATGAGCGGGACGGCCGGCTGGACTTTTATTTCATCGATGTGGAAGGCGGAGCGGCGACGTTGATCGTCACGCCCGCGGGGGAATCGCTGCTGATCGATTCCGGCTATCCCGACAATGGCGGCCGCGACCGCGACCGGATTTTGAAGGTCGTCCGCGACATCGCCAAGAAGTCGCGGCTGGATCACGCGGCCGTCACGCATTGGCATCTGGACCACTACGGCAACCATGCAGTGCTCGCGGCGAAGATCAAGATCCAGAACTTCTGGGACCGGGGCATCCCCGCGGGGCTCGCGGAGGACAAAGCCTTCGCCGACCGCATCTTTGCGTACCGGGCGGCGAGCCAGAATCAATCGAAGACCTTGAAGGCCGGGGACATGCTGCCTTTGAAGTCGGGCGAGACGCCGTTGTCGGTGAAGATCGTCACCGCGAGCCGGGAGGTGATTCCCAACGAAGGCGAGCCGAACCCGTTCGCGGAAGAAAACCAGCCGCGGCCGCGCGATCCGTCGGATAACGCGGCGAGCCTGAGCTTTCTCCTCGCGTTCGGCGATTTTAAATTTCTCTGCTGCGGGGATTTGACGTGGAACGTCGAAGCCAAGCTCGTCACGCCCAACAACCCGTTGGGCCAGGTCGATCTGTTTATGGTGACCCACCACGGTCTGGCCGCGAGCAACAATCCCGTCCTCGTGCGGGCGATCGATCCCGTGGTCGCGGTGATGTGCAACGGCCCGGCGAAAGGCGGCCACGGCGACACGATTGCGACTTTGAGGAAATGCAAATCGCTGAAACACTTTTATCAACTCCACCGCAACATCAAGCTGAAGGATGACGAGCAGACCCCGCAGGAGTTCATCGCCAACCACGGCGGCACCGCGGGCTGCGAGGGCGTCTGGGTGAAAGCCTCGGTCGCCCCGGACGGCAAGAGCTACACCGTACAAATCGGCCCCGAAGGCAAGCAAACGACCGTCGCCACTAGGAAATAATTGTCGCCAACCTGCGCGATATTGGAATTCCGGTAATGGTTTCTCCGACCGGCCGGAAAGAAGCCGACCGCTGGTCAAATCTTTTCAGAAATCATTGTCCGTTTGAACTTGAATCCTTCGCATAATCCTCGCCGTTGAGGCTTTGGACGACGGATTTGAGCCAGGCTTGTAACCCTTTTTGCATTTCCTTGATGCCGGCGGTTTCCTGTTCGGCGAGGTCGGATTTTTCGTCGGGATCGTTCGCGAGGTTATAGAGTTCCCATTTGACTTTGCCCTGTTTGTTTTCGATGCGGTGGAGTTTCCAATCGCCGTCGATCCACGCGGAGTGGCCGGGGAAGTGATCGGTGGGATAGGGCGGGCTCGGCAATTGGGCGGCGTTCTGGCTGGAAGGATGCGGAGCCAAATCGCCGCCGGCTTGTTGGGCCTTTAAGAGGTCGCCCATCCATTTTGCCGAGGGCGTGCTGATGCCGGGCTTCGGATAATCCCAAAAGCCCATCGGTTTGCGCCGGCGCTCCATGCGGCCTTCGATCAGCGGCAATAAACTGATGCCGTCGAGCACGGGCTGGTGTTCGACTTTCACGCCGACGATGTCCAAGAGCGTCGGATAGATATCGCAGGTGTTGGCCCGCACGTTGGTCACGCGGTGTTTGGGGATGCGGGCGGGCCATTCCAGAATCGCGGGGACCATCAGACCGCCTTCATAGATGTTGCCTTTGTTCCCGCGTCGGCCGCCGCTGGAACCGACTCCGGGGAGGGCACCGTTGTCGCTGCAATACCAGAGGATTGTGTTTTCGCGGATGCCGAGCTTCGAGAGGCCGTCGCGAATCTTGCCGAAGGCCCGGTCCATGCCGGTGACTTCGCCGTAGTAGTTCTGTTTGTTTTTGGGTTGGTCTTCGTAGAGTTTGCGGTCTTCCTCGGCGGCCTGGTGAGGGCCGTGGGGCGAACCGAACCAGACGACCGCGAGAAAGCGGTCTCCGCTGGCGACTTTTTCGCCCATCCATTGGAGGGCCGCGTCCGCGGTGACGTGCGAGCTTTCGCCCTCGGTTTGGATGGCCTTGCCTTTGTGGCTGAGGATGGCGTTGTTGTCGTAGAAGTTCGGGGCGCTCAGCCATTCATCGAACCCGTTGTGGCCCGGATGCACGGGGCTTTCGTTCCGCACGGATCCCAAATGCCATTTGCCGAAGTGTCCGGTCGCATAGCCGGCCGTTTTGAGGGCCTCGGCGATGGTGACTTCCTGCGGGCGGATGGGATAACCCCACTTGAACACGCCCATGCGGTTCGGATGCCGGCCCGTCATCACGCTGGCCCGCGTCGGCGAGCACACCGGGGCCGCCGCGTAAAACTGGTCGAACCGCAGCCCGGTCCCGGCCGCTTCATCGAAGTTGGGCGTCTTGATCGCCGGGTGCCCATAATAACCCATATCGCCCCAACCCTGATCGTCCGCCATCACCAGGACGATATTCGGTTTCTCCGCCGCCCGGCTCGCGGGGACGGAGAACGTCATTCCCATCCAAGCCAAACAGAGACCGATCCAGTTGCCAATGTGGTGCAAGCGCATGAGGAATCTCCCAGTTTGCGACAAACGCAGTGATTTCGGTAAAGACGATTGATGCTTCTCGAAGGAGGATTGCGGATTCTTTTTTCCGATGATACGGAGCGGATCAATTCGATTTTGGCATTTTACCAGAACTCCCCGCAAATCGCTGCCCTTGTAATCGTTTCAAAATCTCTGAAAACCCGGTGAATTCCCTCTTGCATTGGAAGGCGATTTTCTTGTAAAAGCCCCATTCGCGCCGGACTTGCGGGGCGAGACTCAGGGATACTCCCTCCCGGAAAGGACTCTGGGACCGTGACATTCACCATTGAGCAATTGGCTGAAAAACTCTCCGCCCAAGTACGGGGCGATCGCTCGCTGTCTATCTCGGGCGCTCAAAATATGGAGCATTCCCGCGAAGGCGAGATCACCTTCGTCAGCGATGAAGCCCGTGCGCGAAACCTCAAATCGTGCCGGGCCTCCGCGCTTCTCGTGGGCGGGGCGCTCGCGGAATCCCTTCATCCAGGCGTCTCCCAAACCGTGCTGATTGTCCAAGACGCCCGGCAGGCGTTTCTCAAAGTCTTGGAAATGTTTCATCCACAGCGGAAGCGGCCCGAGTTCGGCGTCTCCGCGCACGCGACCGTGCATCCCTCGGCCCAAATCGGTAAAAGCACCAACGTTCATCCCGGTGCTCACATCGCCGAGCATGTGGTCATCGGAGAGAATTGCGACATCCACCCGGGCGTGTGCATCGGTCCGGGCTGCCAGATCGGGGATGAGTCGATCCTTTATCCGAACGTCGTTTTGTATCACGATGTGCAGATCGGCCGGCGGGTGATTCTTCACGCCGGGGCGGTGATCGGCGCGGACGGGTTCGGTTATCAACTCGTCGAAGGCCGGCATCAAAAGATCCCGCACTACGGGACCGTGCAAATCGAAGACGACGTGGAAATCGGGGCCAACACCACGATCGACCGGGCGCTCGTCGGCGTGACGTTGATCGCCCGGGGCACGAAAATCGACAACCTCGTGATGGTGGCCCACAACTGCCAATTGGGGCAGCACAATATCCTGGCTTCGCAGGTGGGATTTGCCGGCTCGGTCACGACGGGCGACTATGTCGTCTGTGCCGGGCAGGTGGGCGTCGCCGACCACGTCCGTTTGGCGCAAAAACGGTGCTCGCCGCGAAGGCGGGCGTCCCGAAGTCGCTGGGGGGAGGCCAGACGTATATCGGTTTCCCCGCCGAGCCCATCGATGAGGGGCGAAAACAAATGATGGCCGTTCGCAAGCTGCCCAAAATGCGGGAACAGATTCGCGAACTGGTCCGTCAGGTGAAAGCCCTTCAAGCTCAAATCACATCATTGACCAAACCGGCTGCAAAGCCGGATGACAGTTCTGCATCGGCCGCATGATTGTCTCCCTGTTTCTTGGGGAGCTGAAAACCGAACACGAAAACCAACCAAGGAAATATTCTCCACCCACAGTCTCCATGGATGGATCACGCACTCTATCCCGGCACGCGCGGCCGGGCCGCATCGGATTATTGGCAGGCGCGGGGCGGTTTCCCGTGACCTTCGCAAAAGCCGTGCCGGCAGGGGCTGTCGGTGTTTTGCATGGGCGTAAGGGACATGGCTCCCGAAGAACTCGGCGACCTTTGCGACGAGTTCGTTACCGCGCCGCTCGGCAAACTGGGCCAGGCGATTCGGCTGTTCAAGCGGGCCGGCGTCAAGCGGGTGGTCATGGCGGGCAAGATCGAAAAGACCGTGCTGTTTAAGCCGTTCGGCATCTTCCGCCATTTCCCGGATTGGCGGGCGCTGCACATGTGGTTCCGCTATGCCACGGCCAACAAAACCGACGACACGCTGCTGCTCGCCGTGATCCGCGAGTTCGAGCGGGATCACATTCGTTTTGAATCCGCCCTGGACTATTGCCCGGAGCTTCTCGTGAAACACGGATTTCTCACCAGACGCCGCCCCACGCCCGTTCAATGGAACGACATCAAATTCGGCTGGGAGATGGCGAAGGAACTCGGCCGATTGGACATCGGCCAGACGGTCGTGGTTTCCGATCAGGCGGTGATCGCGGCGGAAGCCATCGAAGGCACCGACGCCTGCATCCGCCGGGCGGGCACGCTCTGCCGGCGGGGGAAGTTTTCCGTCGTCAAAGTCGCCAAGCCGCAGCAGGACATGCGGTTCGACGTGCCCACCATCGGCACGCAGACGATCCAAACCATCCGCGAAGCCGGCGGCCGCGTGCTCGCGGTGGAAAGCGCAAAAACGATTCTCTTGGATGAGGAAGAGGTGATCGCGATGGCCGACAAGTTCGGCATCGCCATCGTCGCCCTCAACGCCGAGGAACTCCGTCTCCGCGCGGCTTCGTAGCGGCGTTTCTCTTATTCGTTGCTGATGGCATCAATTTCTTGAGGTACGGAATCAGCCGGCTTACGCGGGCCGCTCGCCTACTATTGCCGTCTGAAATCGCCTTTGTCGGTGAGCCAAAGGATCGCGGTGCCGTCGCGGCTGCCGGTGAGGGCTTCGCGGCCGTCGTCCGAGAAGCGGGCCGAGGTGACGTCCTGCGTGTGGCCGCGGAGCGTCAGAAGCTCTTTGCCGGTGTCTGCGTCCCAGATGATCGCGGTGTCGTCCCGGCTGCCTGTGATGATTCGTCTTCCATCCGGTGAGAAGCCCGCCGCAACCACGCCTGCCGAGTGGCCTTTGAGCACCCACCCGGGTTCCGCGGTCCATTTTCCTTTATCCGGTTGAACGCCGGGCTTCACCAGCTTCCAGACGCGGGCGGTGTTGTCGTCGCTGGCAGTGATGATCCGCCGGCCGTCCTTGGAGAACTCCGCCGACTGCACAGCCCACTCGTGGCCGGTGAGGACCAGAAGCTCCGTGCCCGTTTTCGCGTCCCACACGCGGGCGGTGCGATCGTCCGAAGCCGTGACGATCCATCGGCCATCGTTTGAGAACACGGCCGAGTTGATCCGCTTGCCGTGCCCGCGCAAAATCGCTGCGGGCGACTCGGTTTCGATGTTCCATAAAACCGCGGTGCCGTCGTCGCTGGCCGTGAGGACCTGCCGGCCATCGGGCGAGAAGACGGCGTGGTTGATGTCGTCCGTGTGCTGGCCGACGAGCTTATGCTCGGCCCGTCCGGTTTGGATGTTCCAGATCCGGGCGGTGTGATCCCAGCCGGCTGTCACGAGCCATTTTCCATCGGGCGAAAACTCCGCCGACGCCACGGCCCCGTGGGGATTGAAGCTCATGCGTTCTTCGCGGGTCTTGAGATCCCACAGCCGGACATCGTTCCCTGCGACGGTGAGCAGACCGTGGTTGTCGGGCGAAAACGTCGCGGACCACAGCGAATCCATTTCGGAGGTCAATTCAAAAAACGGACCCGGCCGGCCGTTGTTATCGACGGGCAGCCACTCGCGGCCGGTGTCCAACTGCCAGATCCGAATCCGCCCTTCCACACTGCTCAGCCCCAACGCCAATCGGCCGTCGGGCGAGACGGCGACGGTTTGAATGTCGTCGCCTTCGTGCAATGTCGTTTCCACCTTGGCCGTTTCCAGATTCCACAGCCGGACGGTTTTGTCGTCGCTGCTGGTGATCGCTCGGCGGCCGTCGGGCAGGATGGCCAGCGAACTCACCGCTTCGGAATGCCGGAGGATTTGTTTGCGATGCTCCTCGCCGGTGTTCGCGTCCCATTGGCCGACGGTGTTGTCGCGGCTGGCGGTGAGGACGCGGGACCCGTCGGGCAGAAACGCGGCATCGGTGACGGCACCCGCGTGCCCGATATAGCGGTGGCGAATTTTGCCGGTCGTCTTGTCCCACAGAAAACCGCGCCCGCGGGCGTCGCCTGTGTAAATCCAGCGGCCGTTCGGCGAGATCGCGATCGCCGTGATTTCCCGCCGGTGCTCTTCGAGGATCCACAAGGGTTCGGGCGGCCGCTGGGCTTTGGCGGCTTCGAGCAGGGCATCGAGTTCCCAAACCTTGGCGGAGTTGTCGTCGCTGCCGGTGACGAGATATTTGCCGTCCGGCGAGACCGCGAGCGCTGCGTTGCGTCCGGTGTGATCGAGCCGGGCGATCTCGGTGCCGTGGGCGACGTTCCACACGCGGACCGTGTTGTCAAACGCCGCCGTGAACAGCCACCGGCCGTCCGGTGAAAACGCGGCTCGCATCGACAGAAAACTGTGCCCTTCCGCGAAGGTTCTCAGTTCCTTGCCGTCGGCGGCGGACCACAACCGTGCGGTGCGGTCGCGGCTGGCGGTGGCGATGTATTGGCCGTCCCGCGAAAGGGCCGCGCTCAGCACGGCTTCGCTGTGTCCCTTCAAGACATGCCCGCCGAGCACGCGGGTTTCTTCGTAGCCGTTGAGGTTCCACAACCGCACGTGCTGATCGTGCGCGGCCGAGAGTGCCCATTGTCCATCCGGCGAAAGCGTGCAGCAGGCGATCCAACCGTCATGCCCGCGCAACGTTTCGATCGTGCGTTTGGTTTCCAGGTTCCAGAGTTTTAACGTGTTGTCATCCGAGCCGGTGAGCAACCGCTGCCCGTCGGCGGAGAACTCCAGCGAACGCACGCCGGAGGTGTGGCCGTCGAGGGAGGTAAAGACCGGCGAATGATTCTGCTTGCCTTGGGCGAGCATTTGCAGATCGGTCCAGGCCTGCTCTTCGGGCTTCCAGATCAAGATGCGATGATCGAACCCGCCGCTGGCGACGGTCTGGCCGTCAGGCGAGAATTCGGCCGCGAACACCGGGCCTTGGTGTCCCGTGAAGTCGGCGATCTTTTTGCCGGTGTCCACCTCGTAAACGTTTGCGGTGCCGTCGTGGCTGGCGGTGACAAGCAGTTTCTCGTCGGGCGAGAACGCCGCCGACCACACCCACCAGAAGTGCCCTTCAAACCGCTGGATTTCCTTGCCGGTTTGGACATCCCACAAGCGGGCGGTGTTGTCGTAGGACGTGGTGACAAGCCTGCGCCCATCCTTCGAAAACCGCACGCTGAGCACGGCATCGGTGTGGCCGAAGAACGATTTCACCGGCTCGCCGGTCTTGGCATTCCAGAGCCGCACGAAGCCGGTGGGATCGTTGCTGCCGGTGGCGATGAGTTTTCGATCGGGCGAGAACTTCGCGGCATGCACGTATTGGCCTTCGTGTTTCAAATCGTGAAGTTCCTTGCCGCTGGCCAAATCCCACACGCGGGCATGGCCGTCCCAGGCCGCTGTGACAAACCGCGAACCGTCGGGCGAAAAGGCAACGGCCTCGGCGGGGGCGGCCATCTTCCAAGTCCGCTCACTTTGCCAACAAAGGTGCATCAGCCTGGCCCATTCCCAGCCGCGGAGATCCTTTTCACCGCCCTGGGGCCGGCATTCCTCGAGCAACCGCCGGGCCGTGTCGAAGGCGTTTTCATCGATTTTCGCGGCGGCCAATTGAATCCGGGCGATGTAGGCTTCATAGGCTTCGGCTTGCCGGGCGGAAACGGCTTCCTGCTCCGCCTCTTGGGCCGCGATCTTGGCTTTTTCTTCCAGCGTCCGCGCTGCGTCGGCGGCTTTTTTGGCATCTTCGGCTTTGCGCTTTTGCAGCACCGCCTCGTCCCGGGATTTCTCGGCGTTTTGGCGTTCCTCGTCGGCTTTCTGTTTCTCGGCTTGGGCCAGTTGGGTTTGCTTCTGGGCGATGCCCCGCTGCTCGTCGGCGACCTCGGCTTGATGCTCGGCGATCTCGCGCTGGCCGTCGGCTTCTTTGCGGGCTTCGTTGATCACAAACGCCGCCGCCGAGGCTCCAAGCACCATCAATACCCCAAGCGCCGCCACGAGCCGTTTGGTGCGGCGGAGCCGCTGCTGGCGGATTTCCCGCTCGTGCTGGGCGGCCTGGATTTTCTGGTACAGCTCCGCATGCTCGGGATTGTCTTCCTGGAGCAGCGACAAGCCGAGATCGTAGTCGCCTTTTTGATAAGCACACTGGGCATAGGCGTAACGGGCGGCACCCAAGCCTTCGTCAGCCGCGGAGTTTTCGCGCCACAACAAAACCGCTTCGCGAAACGCCGCGAGCGCCTGGGCGAAAAGTTCGTAGTCCTGCTTTTCGCAGGCTTCTTCCAGACCGGCCAGGGCCCGGTCGGAGAGGCGGGTGCTTTCGGAGTGCGATTGATAATCGCGGACCGCCGCCTGGAACGCCGGCACGTCGGCGAAGCGGTCTTCGGGCTGAGTTGCCATCGCCTTGTAGGCAATGTCTAAAAGTTCGCCGGTTTTGTCGGTGGGCTGAATGACGTTTTTGGCGACGTTGACGAGGCAGCCCATCACGTTCTTGCCGGCGTGCGGCGCCTTGCCGGCAATGATCTCGTACAGAATCGCCCCCAACAGATACACATCGCTGGCGATCGTAATCAGCCCCGCTTTGCCGGCCGCCATTTCGGGCGCCATGTACGCGGGCGTGCCGCCGCCGTCGGCGGACTTCGCGATTTCGCGGGGCTTCTGAAAAGCCGGCAAAAGCTGCGCAAGGCCCCAGTCCATCACCAGAACTTCGCCGTAATCGCCGAGCATGACGTTTTCGGGCTTGAGGTCGCAGTGCACGACGCCGCGGGAGTGCCCGAAAGCGACGGCGTCGGCGACGCGCATCAAAATCTCCAGGTTCTCGGCCTGCGATTTCTGGCGGATCGCGTCTTTCCAAGGCGTGCCCACGACCTGCTTCATCGAGTAGAACAGCGCCCCGGATTCATCGGTGCCCAGGTCATAAATCGGCACGATGTTCGGGTGATCGAGTTCGCCGGTGACGACCGCTTCGGAAACGAAGCTCCGCCGCTGCTTCTCGCTGACCGAGTCCGTTTTGACCATCTTCACCGCAACGTGCCGGTCGATGGACGCCTGCCGGGCTTTATAGACCACGCCCATCCCGCCCTGGCCGAGCCGTTCCAACAGCTCGTAATCGGAATTGCCCCGGGGCTGCGCGGGGTTGTGGTCCAACGTTCTTGCGCGGATCGACAGCGAGCGGCTCGTGCTCGCGCTGGCGTCGAACGGTTCGGTTTCGATCGTCGGCAACAGTTCGGGAGCGAACGTCATCTGCATGCTCGGGTCGTCTTCGTCGTCCCCGCCGTCGGCTCCGGCCGGCAGGAGCGTTTGCAAATGGCTCACGCTGGCCCGCCCTTCGTCTTCCGAGTCGGCTTTCGTTTCCAGTTCCGGAAACGTGAGCGGTTCGGTCGCCAACGGGGCGATGTCGTTGGACTCCGATTTCCATTTGATCGTCATCCCGGCGTTTTCCGCCGACCGCGCTTCGCCCCAGATGTCTTCGAGCTTATCGCGCTGTTTTTCGCCGCTCCCCCAATCGGGCAGGAGCGTTTGCCCGATGTGGTCGGCGGTTTCGTCCAACAAGCCGAGGGCGTGTTCGCCGATCTGCCGCCCGTCGAGGGTTTGCGAGTCGTGCGGAGCTTTTTGATAGATGCTCCGCCCGCAATGCAAGCACCTCCCGTCCCACGTGGCGCTTTCGTAAAGCGACGCGGAGCCGCTTGCCGCTCCGAGCGACGATTCACAATGGGGGCATGTCAACATCATTTGTGTCCGTTGTCCGTTGAAATGGGTCCGCGCGGCGTGCCGAGCCGAGCGGCCGGGTTATGACTTTTGCGATTTGAGCTTTCGCCGCCAGTCAGGCCGCTTTCGTTTTGACGGGAATTGCTCCATGAGTTGATCGACGTGGGCCGTGCGATCGTCCGGCTTGGAATGGAACTCGCGGGAGGCTCGGCTCACCAGCCACACGCCCGCGGCGAGAGTCGCCCAATCCGCCGGGGGATTGGCCGAGATGTCGCCGAGCGTGTCGGACTCGGCCGGCACCGGGTTCTCGGCCCGCTCATTATCGGTGGGCGCTTTGGTGGTCGTGCTCGAATCGTTCGCCGCATCGGGATTCTTCGGCGGTTCCGCAACTTCGCCGGCGGGTTTGAAGTCGCCCGAATCGGGATTCAGCCGGTGGTTCACCACGCGGACCTTGACGACCCGCTGCCGGGCGGCGGCTTGCTCGTGCGACTGCCCGCCGCGTTTGAAGTACACGACATAATCCCCGTTGGGCAGCGTCTTCAAAAACTCGATGAACCGGGAATAGTCTTCGCTGACTTCTTCGGGCAGGCGGGCGGTTTGTGCGGGATCGCCCGAGCCGAGCTTTTGCACGTAAATCCCGGCGCCTTCAAAGGACAGCCGGCCTTGCTCGTCGTTTCGCTCCTGGCTCGCGATGTTGACGTTTGCAAACGGGTCCTGTTTGAGAGCCGAGACCACGGGACCGATCGAGCTTTGATTTCCTCCAGGAGGCGCGGATGCCGCCACAATGCTCGCCGCGGTCGTGGGCGGACCGTTGGGAGCTCCCGGCGGACCGGGCGCCCCATGCGGGCCGGGCGGCGGAGGCGGCGGATTGGTCGTGGTCAACGGTCCCAACAAGAACACGGCTTGAGTCGTGCCGGGCGGGGGCGGCGGAGCGACGCCCGGGGGCAAGCGGACAAAATCCAGAAACGTCATCGAAATCGCGAACCGCGGCTCAAACGGCGAGTCCGGCAACAATGGTCCGCCGGGTCCGCCGAACACGCCCGGCTCCCCGGTCCGTTCGATCGCCGTGCCAAAGACGGGAATCGTGAAGGAATCCGGCGCCGGGATCGATGGTAAACGTCAAATTGGCCAACTGGCTGGGCAGCAGGAAATAAGTTTGCGGATACTGAGCGGAATTCTGGCCCGCCGACGGAACCACACCCGCCGGCACCTGATCCAAAACCACAAAGCCCAAGAACTCCGAGCCGTCCGTATCGGTGAGCGCCACGTTGATGTTCACCGGGACGGGAAGGCCCGGTTGATAAAACGCGGGCTCGGGCCCAACGGCGAGCGCGGGCGGGTCGGCGATCGGCTCGACGGCGATTACCGCGGTTTGCGTAACGAGACCTCCTCCCCGATTGCCGGAGGCGATGTATTGGAACGTGAGATTGTCGTTTCCGCTGTAGTTCAGAGGCGAGAGGTAGCCCAGCGAGTCGAGTGCCGAATTGACATCGTGCGCGGTTCCGCCGATGGTGAAGGAACTGCCGCCGTTCGTGCCGGAAACGAAGCTCACGCCTGTCGTATCGAACAAAGTCAGCGAGGCCCCTTTTGAGGAAGAAAGCCGCGCCGAAACCGTCTCGGTGGGGCTGTAGCCTTCGACGGTAAACAAAGGCAGGCCCACGAGGCCGTCTTCCGGGACCGGAACGTCGCCGACGAATAACAGCACGGTTCCCGGATTGCTGTCGGACATTTCATCCGAGGCGACGTATTGGAAGGAGTCGATGAAATCCGGATCGGGCAGATTCGGCGGCGTGTAGACAAAGCTGCCGTCCGAAAACAAGTCCACGCTGCCGCCCAGATCGGTGGAGTAGGCCCCCGAATACACAAACAGCGAACTTCCCGAGGCGCTGGAATCGTTGGACAACACGCCCGCATCGTAGGAAACCGAAAAGCTCGAAAACGAAGGATCGACAAAATAGAGGTCGTCGTTCGCGATGATCGATCCGGGCCCCGGTTCGATGTAGACGGTGACGTACTCCGAATAATCCGGCGGGAGCAGCGTGCCGGGCGGCGGAGGGGGCTGGCCGTTGAGGGAGGCGTATTCGAACAGCACATCGTCATATCCGCTCGCGTCCGGAGGCGGAGTGTATTGGACGGACTCGAGCGCGTGGTTGATGTCGCTGGCCATGCCGCTCAAAAACAATTCGCTGCCGCCGTTGGCCGTGCCCTGGTCGAAACTGATCGGCCCCGGATTGAGCAGAAACAACGAAGCGCCGGTTGAGGATTGCAGATGGACCTGCGTGTAGTCCATCGGCGTTTCGGACTCCACGCCGATCGTGGGCAAAAGCGTCGGTTGATTGAAGGGGGCCTGAAACTCGCCGACGAAGATCGTCACATCGCCCTGGCTGTTTTGGCTGCCGTCGGTGGCGGTATATGTGAAATGATCGGTAAAGATGGAACCGGACGCATAGGGGGACGTGTAATAAAACGAGCCGGCGGTGTCGACGATCACAGACCCGCCCTGATCGGTGGTGAAGGTGCCCTGGTTCGCGGTCAGCGGCGCGCCGGCGTCATTGTCCAACACGCTCTGTTGCGAGCTGACAAACAGCGAACTGTCGCCGGCATTCATGTAATAGGCGTCGGCGACGGCGGCGACGTTCAGCACGCGGCGGTCTTCCAGGCGGCGGAGATACAAGCCCGCGTCTTCGCGCCGCCGATGGCGTTGCTGAGACCCGGCCCGCGTGCGGGTCGGCCGCCGCGTGACTCGATCCAGAATCCAGCCTGTCAGACTCATCGCTCGCCGCTTTCCCAAGAGATTTGTCCCCCACAATTCCTGAAGGCCTCGCCGTTTGAGGGAATGCGGGATCGTGATGCCAAAACGCTACTACACAATCGCCGCCCCTGATGAAGAGACGCACCCTAGTTCCCGCATTTTTGGCATGCCGCCGCCCGCGCAATCCGCGCAATCCGATTTCTGGCCCCCATCGAACCGCGGACGCTTTCTTTCTCATCGGCACGCCGGCCGCATTCGGCCCACGAACGTTGTGTTCGACATCGGCAATCCTTACAATTCGCGAAGGATGAACGGGTGATGCTGACGCCAACGATTTTTGTCTTCGAGCGCCGGCCGCGTTGGGTTCCCGAGTTGGAACGCCAATTTGCGGGCGAGGAAGTCCGCGTTCGGGGATGCGGCCGGCCGCGGGTTATTGAATCGCGCCTCGCGCGGACCGGAAACGGCGTGGTCCTCATGGACGTGGAAGCAAACCCCGCGGAGTGCTTGGAGGTTTTGGAACGCCTGATGTCCCGCACGCCGGGCCAGGCGGTCCTCGTGGTGGCAACGCCTTCCTATCGAAAGTTAGAATGGCCCATTCGCGAACTGGGAGCCGTGACCTTCCTGGAGGAACCGGTCCCCGGCGAGGAAATGGCCGCCCACTGCCGCCGGCAATTTCGCGTTCATTAGCCACAGGAGGGGCACCGCCCGCAGGGTGGTCCGCCCCGGTTCACCCGAGAACCGGACGCCAGCGAGTTCCCGTTGATCAAAATAACTCAGTCAACACAATCTTCAGAACCAGAAATCTCATCATGAGCGAAACCCTCACCGAATCCCAAATCCTGAGCAGTTTGCACGCGGTCCAAGAGCCCGAGTTCGGCAAATCGCTGGCCGATTTGCATATGCTCAAAGAGGCGAAAATCCAGGAAGCCGGCCGCGTGGAGGTCGCCGTGGAACTCCCCACGCCCGCCTACCCGCAAGACTCCAAAGACAAGATTTCCTCGGACATCAGAGCCGCCCTCACCGCAAAATTCCCGGACGTGAAGAACGTCGAAGTCACGTTTCCCTGGAAAGTCCGCGGCAAGAACACCGGCGGCACCATTGGACTCCGCGTGAAAAACGTCGTCGCCGTGGGCAGCGGCAAAGGCGGCGTCGGCAAAAGCACGCTCGCCGCGACTTTGGCCTACGGCCTCAATCATTACGGAGCCAAAGTCGGGCTTTTGGATGCCGATGTGTATGGCCCGAGCATTCCCCACATGCTCAACATCTCCGGCCAGCCGGATGTCACCGAACCGCAACCGGGCCTGGTCCGCATCCAGCCGCACGACGTGGACGGCATCAAGGTGCAGTCCATCGGCTTTTTCGTCCGCCCGGAGCAAGCCATCGTATGGCGCGGGCCGATGCTCCACAAAACCCTGACGCAATTCCTCAAAGACACCGAATGGGGCGAGTTGGATTATCTCATCATCGACATGCCGCCCGGCACCGGGGACGTTTCCCTTACGCTCTCCCAACTCTTGGGACTCGCGGGAGCCGTCATCGTCTGCACGCCGCAACAAGTGGCGCTCCTCGATGCGGTGCGGGCGATTGACATGTTCCATCAAGTGAAGATCCCCGTCCTGGGGATCGTCGAGAACATGTCGGGGGAAATCTTCGGCCGAGGCGGCGCGAAAGCCAAAGCCGAGCAACTCAAGGTCCCGTTCCTGGGTGAAGTGCCGACCGAAGCCCAAATCCGCATCCGAGGCGATGAAGGCAAAATCTCGGCCCTGTTCGACGAAGGCAATCCCGCCCGCCAACCTTTGCTCCACGCCACCGAGCGAATGGCGATCGAAATCGCGCGGACCCTATTGGACACCCCCACAATGCCCACGCTGGAGATTCTGTAATTGGCGAGCGGGGGGCGTAAGCCCCCTGGTTCGTTGCAATCCAGAAAACGCGCCTTTGGAAACATAAAAAAGTAACCCAACACAAGCAATCGTGAGTCACCAGCCAGCTTACGCTGGCCGCTCGCCGGGACATTCTTAAAAGAGAGTTCGCTCCATGAAAAAACTCCTTTGCGTCGCTGCGATTTTTAGTTTGATTCTCGCCAACTCCGCTCAGGCGGCGAAGCCGAATATCTTGTTCATCGCCATCGACGACCAGAACGATTGGATCGGCTGTCTGGGCGGGCATCCGCAAGTGAAGACGCCGAACATCGATCGGCTCGCAAAACGGGGCACGCTCTTCACGAACGCCCACTGCCAGGCACCCTTGTGCAATCCCTCGCGGACGAGTTTGATGACCGGACTTCGGCCCTCCACCACGGGCATCTACGGACTCGCTCCGTGGTTTCGCACGGTGGAAAAATTTCAGGACCACGTCACGCTGCCGCAATATCTCTCCAAGCACGGCTATCACACCTATTCCACGGGCAAGATCTACCACGGCGGCTACGGCCGCAAGAAAACCGACAAGGAATTCGACGAACTCGGACCGCCGGCGAGCGTGGGCGTTCGGCCGCCTCAAAAACTCGTCGACACGCCCGCGAAACATCCGCTCGTCGATTGGGGCGTGTTCCCGCACAAGGATGAAGACAAAGGCGATTGGAAAGTCGCCAGTTGGGCGGTCGATCAAATCAACAAGCATCCGCAGGAGCCGTTCTTCCTGTCCGCGGGTTTCTTTCTGCCGCACGTGCCCTGCTATGCGACCCAAAAATGGTTCGATCTCTACCCCGAAGAGACAACCAAGCTGCCGCCGGTGCGGCTTTCAGACCGCGAGGACACGCCGCGGTTTTCGTGGTATCTGCATTGGAAGCTCCCCGAACCCCGCCTGAAATTCCTGCGGGAAGCGAACCAGTGGAACAACCTCGTGCGGTCCTACATGGCGTGCACTTCGTTCGTCGACAGCCAGGTCGGGCGGATTCTCGATGCCTTGGATGCCCAGGGGCTCACCGAGAACACGATCATCGTCCTCTGGTCCGATCACGGCTGGCATTTGGGCGAGAAGGAGATCACCGGCAAGAACACGCTCTGGGACCGCTCCACCCGGGTGCCTTTGATCTTCGCCGGCCCCGGCATCACCCCAGGGCAGAAGTGTTCCCGGCCCGCGGAGCTTTTGGACATGTATCCCACGCTGATCGACCTTTGCGGCTTGCCCAAGCGAACGGATCTGGAAGGCCATAGCCTCTTGCCGCAACTCAAAGATGCAAGCGCCTCCCGAAAGTGGCCCGCGATCACGACGCACAACCACGATAACCACGGCATCCGCACGGAAGATTGGCGCTACATCCGCTATGCCGACGGCTCGGAAGAGTTTTACGACATGCGAAACGATCCAAACGAATGGAAGAACCTTGCGGGCGATCCGAACTACGCGGACATTCTCAAGGAGCACCGCCAATGGCTCCCCCAACACAGCGCCCCGCCCGCCCCCGGCAGTCAACACCGCATCCTGATCTACAAAAACGGCAAAGCCAACTGGGAAGGCGAAGACATCGGCAAGGATGAGCCGATCCCGGAGATTTGAGGGCTGGTCAGGACCCGGCAGGAGCCTGCCCTACGATTACTTATCAACACGTTCGAGTCAGTTTCCATCGCTGGAATGAAGCGGATGGCCGTTCGATGCCCCGATGGTGAAATGGAAGGCTCGGGCCCCAGATGATGCAAAGCAGAGGGAATGGAGAGTTTTTGTGAGGGCGAGAACGCGACATCCGTCTTGCGACAGGTGCCGACGCTTTTCGGGGGAGGATAACCAGTTCTCAGGTCAGAGGAATCTCAGGAGGGATGCGGATTCAAACAAAAAGGGGAAGTGTCTTTAATCGCAGACGATGAAAGGCCCACGACCGGGAAGTCGGGCAATGATGGAATTGCCCGACTTCCCATCAAGAATTGCTAAGGATGGGGCGAAAACGGTCGGCTAGAACTGTCCGATCGGTTGGCCATCTTGTTTGGAAGCCAAGCGTCTCAGCGTCAACATATTGATGTTCTCCGAAACAAATCGAACGCTGCCATCCGCCAAAGCGACGTGGATGCCTCCGACATGGAATGAATTGAGGATCGTGTTCGCGTCCCAGGTGCTGTTAGCCCCTCCGGGGCGCGAGGTGGTATTGATTTGATAGCGGACGGCCGTGGTTCCGCTGCCCCACGGGCTGCCGGTCATCTGGGGAGCTTTTCGAGAATCCGTATGTCCGCACCATCCGCCGTAGTAATTGCTGCGAATGTCGTACAAGTTGTTTATCATCCCGGATTGTTCGGCCACGATGATCGTGTTGGACGGGCCGTCGATAATGTCCCGAAACGCGAAGCTATCGTTCGGGGCCAGAATCCCGTTGTTGCAATAAATCCCCCCGTAACCTGTTTGGCGGGAACATTGCCCTGTGACGGAAAATCCGTTTTGGCCCGTGGCGCCGGCCATGCCGACGTAATCGATCAGCATCGTGTTGTGTTTATTATTGTTCGTCGGGCTGGGGGATCGGTTGAGGCCGTTAATAGGGGCCGCGCTCGAAGGGCATTTGTAAACGGTCATCGTAAACCCAATCAGAATCTTATTGGGATTACTGCTGCTCGCCCCCACGCCAGGTCGGCCAGCGTCGAAGGTGCGGCCAAACGAGAATTTCTTGTAAATGGGGTTTTGATCCATCATCGGAAGAATGAACACCCGCCAGTTGGGACCATGCCAGCGGCCGCCTCCGTCCCGGTTGGAAATGCCTGCACCGGTTTCTCCGATGGGAAATCGGCTGTGGACATCGTGATAGTTCGCCAACGCCAGGCCGATCTGCTTCATGTTGTTTTTGCAACTTGACCGGCGGGCCGCTTCGCGCCCTGCTGAACCGCGGGCAGCAACAGGGCAATTAAGATGGCGATAATCGCAATTACCACCAACAACTCAATGAGGGTGAAGGCTCGAAAACGTCTCTTCAAACGAAACTGCGAGATTTGACCAATGGACATGGCACGCCTCCGAAAGGAATGGAAGAGGTGAAATTCGGAACGGAATGCGTGACGGGTGAATGAGTGAATTATGTCTACACATCGATGTTTCCACAAGTGTCTATAGCGTTTTTTCCAGACGAGGGAGGGGCAAACTCCGCTGGGATGGGCACAGGGCCATCCAGAGTCTTGGCCTGGCGGCCGACCCGTGGCGGATATGCCAATGCCATCGCCAATCTCTTAAATTCCGCAACCTGATGTTCATGCGACGTATCACTGAACTCCACACCGCAAGCGGCAGGGTGGCTGGGGCGCAAAGGAATGTTCCAAGGAAAAAGAAAACCTCCTCATCTCCGCCTCATGCGGCGGATACAGAGCCCCCCCATAAAACGTGATAATCAGCATCTTTTGTATTTGACGCCGGAGATTCAAGAACAGATCTTGTTTCTGCCGCGGGTGATGTCTGGCAAGGAGTCGGTTCATGAAAAAATGCTGAGACCGGTTGCGGCGGAAGTGGATTGGGAGAGGCAGCGGGAGATGTGGAAGGAAATGCGGTTGGGTGGCCCAAACTCGTTTGAGGCGTGAATCCTGTCGAGTCGGTGCGCTGAAAGGATTCGCTCAACTGTCTGCGGACACCCCCGGTCCGCGATGTGCGCACGCACTTCCGCAAGCGACTTAAAGAAATTACGGCACGAACGCCAGGGGTTTGGATGTTTCGATTGGCCCACCATTCCCTGTTTCAAACGCGAGTTTCGGGGCCAAGCGACCGCGATTGCCACGTCTGCATGAACATTTATTCTGAATCCTGCAGATCCTGATGGCCCAGATTATTCTAGATTTCCGCGCTCCGCTGGACATTCGATGGCGTCTGGAAGAATAGAGGCGATCTCCCGTCCGGTGTCGTTGGTCTCAGAAAAGGGCAAGTCATGCGAAATCTCATCATGGTCGTGTTGTTTCTAGCGATTGTTGTCTGGGTAGAGAGCGGTCGCGCCGCTGACGTGGGTGACGTGATGCCCGAGTTTCAGTGCCTGGACGACCAGGGCAAAGTTTGGAATTCGCGGGACCACATCGGCCAGCACCCGCTTGTGATCTACTTTTACCCCAGCGACTTCGCGTTCTGCTGCACCCGGCAGGCCCGTTGTTATCAGAAAGATCAAAAGGATTTG
Source organism: uncultured Planctomycetaceae bacterium (assembly GCA_963815195.1). Classification (GTDB taxonomy): domain Bacteria; phylum Planctomycetota; class Planctomycetia; order Planctomycetales; family Planctomycetaceae; genus CAWAVN01. The sequence goes on along the minus strand of CAWFGE010000013.1, from coordinate 624,803 downwards.
GGCAAGCAGTGTGCGGAGGTGATTGGGATCAGCGGCGATGCCGTTCAGGCCCATCAACTCTTCAAGATGAAAAACGAGTTGACTTTCACGCTCCTGTCCGATGGCGACGGCAGTGTGGCAAAGAAGTTTGGCGTGCCCTTGCGAGCCGGCGGCAAGGCAATGGCGATTGACCGAGAAGGCAATGCGGTCAGAATCCCTCGCAAGTTTTCAGCGGCACGTTGGACATTCATTGTCGGCACGGATGGAAAAATCCTTTATCGGGAGACCCAGTCGTCGCCTGTGAAAGACAGCCAAGTGGTTCTCGAATTCCTCCGCAAACAACATGGTGAATAGTTGGGTATTGCTGCGGACCGACAACTCTGTCATAGTGAATCCCAGCTTTGGCCCGCGCCTTTCCGGCCACCCTTGCATGAAACCACAATTCGAAGATCAGGGACAGGGGTTGGAGTCGTTCCGCCCCTATCTCACACTGCTGGCGCGGACGCATCTCCACTCCGGCCATCAGGCGAAACTCGATCCATCGGACATCGTGCAACAAACCCTGCTGGATGCCTTTGCCAAGCGCGGGCAATTTCGCGGTTCCAGTCAGGCTGAGTTGGCCGGTTGGCTGCGGGAAATCTTAAAGCACAATCTGGCGGATGCCCTCCGCGATCAACGGCGAGATAAACGCGATGTCCGCCGGGAACTGTCGCTGGACGGCGCGATCGACGAGTCATATGACCGCACCATGATCTGGCTGGCCGCCGTGCAGTCATCGCCCAGTCAAAGGGCAATCAAGGAAGAGGACCTGTTGCGGTTGGCCCAGGCCCTGACTGAATTGGCGGAACCCCAGCACGATGCGATCGTGCTGCACCATTTGCAAGGCCTAACGCTGGCCGAGGTAGCGGGGGAGATGGGCCGGAGCGAATCGTCGGTGGCGGGGCTATTGTTTCGCGGGCTGAAAACCCTGCAAACCCTCTTGTGCGAGTAATGGGCGATGTCTAAAGTCCAGGGAAAAAAATCCGAGGAAGATGAGAATCGCGAACAACAGTTGGAGGCGGTGATCGCCGATTACATTCGCGCCTGCGAAACCGGCAATCCGCCGAATCGTCAGGAGATTCTGGAACGCCATCCAGAGCTTGCGGACGATCTGCAAACGTTCTTCGCTCAGCGGGATCGCATCGATCGGTTGGCGGAGCCGATTCGCGGGTTTGGCCAGTCGCTGAACAACGCTATTCGGCCGGGGCAGTCGATCGGTTATTTTGGCGACTATGAACTCTTGGAAGAGATCGCCCGCGGCGGGATGGGAGTGGTATTCAAGGCCCGGCAAAAAACGCTGGGACGCATCGTGGCCGTGAAAATGATCGCCTCGGGGAGACTGGCCACCCTAGAGGATGTCAAGCGGTTTCAGACGGAAGCGCAGGCGGCGGCCAGTTTGCAGCACCCGCATATTGTCGCGATCCACGAAGTGGGCCAACACGAGGGCTGCCAATTTTTTTCGATGGACTACGTCGCGGGCCACGACCTGTCGGCGCTGCTCCGCGAGAACCTGTTGTCGCCTCAAAAAGCCGCGATCTATGTCCGCCAACTGGCCGAAGCGATCCACTATGCCCACCAGAAAGGGACGCTGCATCGCGATCTAAAACCCTCGAACGTGCTGATCGACGCGCTAGACCAGGCCTGGATCACCGACTTCGGATTGGCGACGCGAGTCGAGGAAAACAGCGACCTGACCCGCACCGGCCAAATCGTGGGCACGCCGAGTTACATGCCCCCCGAGCAAGCCCAAGGTCTTCGAAGCCTCATCGGTCCCAGCAGCGATGTGTACTCGTTAGGCGCAATCCTTTATGAATGCCTCACGGGCCGCCCGCCGTTCCGGGCCGCGTCAGTTGTCGAGACCATTCAGCAAGTGATCCACATTGAAGCCGCCTCGCCGCGATTGTTGAACCCCAAGATTCCCCGCGATCTGGAAACGATCTGCCTGAAGTGCCTGGAGAAGGAACCGCACCGCCGTTACGGCACAGCGCAACTCCTCGCCGATGACCTCGGCCGATTTCTGCGCAGCGAACCCATTGTGGCTCGGCCCATAAATGCCATTGAGCGAACCTGGAGATGGTGCCATCGAAATTCTGCAGTCGCTAGCTTGCTGGCGACCATTGCACTGTGCCTTGTGATCGGCGTTGTTGTCTCCTCGTACTTCGCCATTGAAGCCGGACGTCGTGCGGAATCCGAAGCGTTTCATCGACAGGCGCCGATGACAATTCTGACGAGGCATTTCGCGAGAAGGCAATCGCCATGCAACAAGCACAACTTGCCAGAGAAAACGCAGTGGAAGCCGAGCAAGCCCAACAGCGGGCCGAAGTCGCCCGAAGTGACGCGGATCAGCGGAAAAAGGAAGCCGAGGCCAATGCAACACTCGCGGATCAACTCCGCATGGAGGCTGAGAAGCAGAGTCAGCTCGCAAACGTGGAACGAGACAAGGCGCGGGACTCAGACTTGCTGGGCCGTCGGAGGCTTTACGCCTCACAGATCAACCTGGCACATCAGGCTTGGGAAAAGGGGCATGTCACCCGCGTGCTGGACTTGCTGGAAAGCCTGCGGCCCCAGGGGACACAAGAAGATCTGCGAACCTTTGAATGGTATTACCTGTGGCGGCTATGCCATCGGGCTCACCGTCTCACCTTGACGGGACACACGGGACCCCTGGCCTCGGTGGCGTTTTCCCCAGACGGAACGAAACTGGCTTCGGGTGGTAAGGATTCGATAGTGAAGGTCTGGGACGCCAAGACCGGGAAAGAACTGGTATCACTCCAGGGCCATCGGTCCTGGGTTTGGTGTGTGGCATTCTCTCCCGATGGCCAGGTGCTGGCGACCGGCGGAAATGATCGGACAATCAAACTCTGGGACGTGGCGACCTGGCAGCAGACGGCAACCCTCAGATGTTTGACGGGGCCGGTACGTTCCTTGGCGTTTTCCCCGGACGGCCAAACTTTGGCGGTGGGTAGTTCTTCGCTCGAACTCTGGGATCTCGCGACGGGAACCGTGCGTCAAACGCTCCAGGTAAATGAGGAGGTTCACTGCGTGGCGTTTTCGCCGGACGGCACGAAATTGGCTTCGACTTCGGCTTGGCATACTTCCAAAACCAAATTGTGGAACTTGGCAACCGCACCCCCGCAATTGATCCACGAATGGCGAGGCGCTTGGGCCGTCGCCTTCTCCCCCGATGGGACAAGATTGGCGGCCACTTCGGATGCGGGATGGAACCGCACTCTCCGAATTCTCGATGTGGCGACGAAAGCCGAGATCGCCGTGTACGATACGCAAGTCGCCGAGATTTCCGCGGTTGCCTATTCTCCTGACGGCAAGACACTGGCCATGGGCTGCTACGATCGAACCGTGAGGCTCTGGGAGCCTGAGACAGGAAAGTCTCGGACAATGGCCCACCTCAACCAAATATCGGGCGTCCGTTTCTCCCCCGACGGAAAAACCCTGGCCTCCGTAAGTTTTGACAAGACCATCAAACTCTGGGATGTCAATCTAAAACCGGATGAACTGACCATCCAAGGGCATAAAGCCGGTCGAGCCGGCATTGCGTTTTCTCCCGATGGAAAAACTTTGGCCTACTCGGCAAATGACCGGACGATCAGAATCTGCAATCCCGTCACGGGAGAAACTCAAGCGACCTTCGATTGCCAGGGGGATTTCATCTCGTGGGTCACGTTCTCTCGGGACAGCCGCCATCTAGCTGCTGGGAGTCTCAAGGGGCCGCTCAAGCTTTGGGATGTCGTCACTCGCGAGGAACTGGCTTCGATTGACAATCCCCATGGCGCTCTGGTCCATGGTGCTCTCGCCCGACGAAAAAACTTTGGTGGTCTCTTCTGTGACCTGCGAAATGAACCTGTGGGATCTCGAAAGCCGCAAATTGCGGGCGACATTCAAAGCACCGGGTGGGAGCGCAGTTACTGCATTGGCTTACTCGCCTGACGGAAAGAGAATAATTACCGCCGACGATTTGGGATGGGTCGATTTTTGGGATCCGCAAACGCTCACACGAACTCAGCGATGTGATGCGACGGGGGAGACGAGGGGAACTTGGGCTCTGGTTGTCTCTCCGGATGGCAAGACGGTGGTGACCGGTGGGACCTATGGCTTTTTATGGGCCTGGGATGCGAGTACGGGGAGGCTGTTGGCCGATTTTCGTGGTCACACGGCTCGAATCACGGCGTTGGCGATTTTTCCAGACGGTCAAACGATCGTCTCGGGGTGTGACGATGGGACGGTCAAGCTTTGGGACGTGCCGACAGGTCAGGAACGCATGACGCTCTTGGGGCATCGCGATCGCGTGATCTCCGTGGCGATCGCGCCCGACGGCAAGACCTTGGCCACGGGCAGTATCGATCGCACGATCAAACTGTGGTGCGCTGCTGCGGACCAGGATCGATCCAGCCAGAATTTCACTACGGAAAGTACAATATCTTCGCGAAGGTGAACGCCGACCGGCTACTCATCGCCCTGTTTCGCGAATGGTGTCCTGTATCTCGCCATGTGCGACGGGGTGGCATGCAACGCCGTTCTTAAGATGGGAGTTTGCTTGATCTTAAACTATTGATCTTGAACCCGAATTATTCATCAGGTTCGTGTGTGGTGAGTATCTCCGTGGCGGAAAGTGCGCGGCGCGGGTTGGGGATCGGATGATGGGCGAACCGCCCCCTTTCCCCCCTGGGGCCTGGCGATCCTAGGGTGAGTGAAGGAAAGAAACAGAAAGGCGGATGCCACGGCGGGGCTGCTCAGTCCCGAAGAACCAGTTGCTCATGGGCGTGACGTGGGAGAGGTGTGTAGGCCCGCGGGCGAACGCCGTGCGGACGTGGCCAGAGGTTGGCCAGACGCAGCGATCGGATGCGGGAAGACATCACGCCCAAGGCTATGTGCTGTCGCCACTTCGTGGCTAAAACAGCGCAACTTCAAAACTTGCGCTTCGGGTTACAGATCACGCTCGCCAACCAGCCGGCTCGGTCCTCCGGCAAGGTTTCCTGCGGCACGCAGGGACTTTGCGCTTCCCAGTTTCCCCGGGATTCTCTATGTTCGCAGGTATCCGGACTTGCCATTGACGGATTTTGAACTTTTTTCCATGATTTGCCGACTTTCCCCAATTCCCGGCGTTCCCCAGACCGGGTTTTGGTGTCCAAACCATTGAATTCACGAAAACAACGACTGCCAAGAGAAATCGACTGCCCTGATGTCCGCCGAGAAAATTGACCGCTTTGAAAAGGAACGCCTGAAGAAACTCGACCGGATCGTCGAGTTGGGACACGATCCGTTCGGCCGCCGGTTCGACGATCACCAGCCCATCGCCCAAGTCCGCGCGAAAGCCCCAACGGAAGCGGGCACCCAAGGCGAAAACGTGCGGGTCGCGGGGCGGATCATGCTCCGCCGCAAAGCCGGCAAGCTCAGGTTTTATGACATTCAAGATTACACTGGCAAGATTCAACTCCTGTTCTCGCGCGGCGACTTGTCCGACGAGCAATGGGAACTGATGGGACAGTTGGACCTGGGTGATCTCATCGGCGTCGACGGCGCGCTCCGCCGAACCGACACCGGCGAGATTTCGATCTTCGTTCGGGACCTGACGATCCTTTGTAAGTCGTTAAGCCAGCCGCCGGAGAAATTCCACGGAGCCAAAGATACGGAGATGCTGCTTCGGCAGCGGTATATCGATCTGATTTATAACGACGGCGTCTTGGAGCGAATGCTCGGCCGCACGCGGATCATCAATTCCATCCGCCAAACGCTGACTGAGCGGGACTTCCACGAAGTGGAAACGCCGGTGCTGCATGCCATCGCCGGCGGTGCCGCCGCCCGGCCGTTCATCACGCACCACAACACGCTGGATATGAATCTGTTCCTGCGGATCGCTTTGGAACTGCACCTCAAGCGGCTGATGGTGGGCGGCATCGAGCGGGTTTACGAGATCGGGCGCGTGTTTCGCAACGAAGGCATCGACACGACGCACAACCCCGAGTTCACGATGATCGAAATCTACCAGGCCTACGGCAACTACGAAACGATGATGGATTTGACCGAGGCCATCATCGTAAACGCCGCCCGCGCGACCAGGCGAGCGGGGGGTGTCAGCCCCCTGGTTTCTTCCGATGGATCTGCATCCGCGACAACCAGGGGGCTTACGCCCCCCGCTCACCTGGAAGAATCATTAGTCTTTTCCTGGGGCGAGGATCAAATCGATTTCACGCCGCCCTGGCCGCGCTTGAAATATGCCGATCTATTCCGCGAACACGCTGGCTGCGAAATGAGCGACACGGCCGCCGTTTCCAAGAAGGCCCACGAGTTGGCTCAGCATGGAAAGATCGGCAAGGAACTCATCGAGCGGATGGACAATTCAGAAGTCCATCCCGACGTCGTCGTCAACGAAGTCTTTGAAGCCACGGTCGAAGAGCATCTGAAGAATCCGACCTTTGTCATCGATTACCCCGCGAGCATTTGCCCGCTGACCAAGCGCAAAGCGGATGATCCCAGCGTGGCCGAGCGGTTTGAGTTGTTCGTGCAAAGCATGGAACTCGCGAACGCCTACACCGAGTCTCAACGACCCTAGGCTCCAGGAAGAACTGTTCCGCACCCAACTCGCGGGGCTGCCTGAGGAAGACTCGATGGCCAAGATGGATCACGATTTCATCCGCGCCTTAAAAGTCGGCATGCCCCCCGCCGGCGGCCTGGGCATCGGCATCGACCGGCTGGTGATGCTGCTCACCAACAGCCAAAGCATCCGGGATGTGATCTTCTTTCCGCTGTTAAGGCCGGAAGGCACCTAAAGGCGAGCGGGGGGCGTAAGCCCCCTGGTTACTCACTTGGTTCAAGGTGTTCTCCAAATGAAGAATCAATTTCAGTATTTTCTGTTTTTATGGCTGAGTCTTTTCGCATTCGTCGGATGTTCGTCACTACAAGAGGAATCCTTGAGGAAAGAGGAATCCTTGAGGACAAGAGAAGTTCCTGAAGGTACTTCAATGGAACCAGTCTACCGAACATTCGGTGGTGTCATTTGACAATACATCAATTGGTCACGTGCAATAAGCAAAGCTGTTCCACTTGAAGATCAGTCGCCAGGAAGCACAATCAAAATCCAAATCTAAATCTCTTTTGACCATTCAGAATAAACCAGGGGGCTTACGCCCCCCGCTCGCCTGGATTTGTTAATGGACCGATATTGGCTCATCACTTGGACGACGTATGGGACGTGGCGTCCCGGTGATGAGCGTGGTTTTGTCGGCCGCATCCTCGACGAAGAAACAGGAACACACCGCATCGAGAATCGTCCTCAAACACCTTATTTCCAAGACATTCGAGAACTCAAAACGTATTCCAATTCCCAACTGAAATCGAAACCCATCTACCTCGTCGAAGACCAAGCAAAAGCGATGGCAGAGCAATTCCTAGAGACGGCCCAATACCGCGGTTGGAAGCTCCTGGCATTCGCCATCATGCGAAACCATGTGCATCTGGTTGTCGGAGTGAATGGTGACCCGGAACCAGAGGATATTATGCGGGACTTCAAAAGTTATGCGAGCCGGCGGCTGAATCGAACTTGGTCGAAACCGGAAAGTGGAACCTGGTGGACGGAATCGGCTTCGGTAAGAAAGCTGCGAAATGAAAAAGCGATTTATGCCGCGGTGGAATATGTGCGGAATCAAGAGTATCCGTTGGTGTTGGAAGTTGATGAAGGCTGGGTTCTCACTCGTGAATGGTCTTGAGAATCCGTTGTTGATAATCAATTGTGCGTGACCAGGGGGCTTACGCCCCCCGCTCGCCTTTTCTGTTTGGACAAGGAAGTCCCCCATGTACAAGATTTTGCTTTGTCTCAGGTATCTTCGCACGCGGTATATTGCTTTGGCGTGCATTATCAGCGTGATGCTGGGCGTGGCCACGATGATTGTGGTCAACAGCGTGATGGCGGGTTTCAGCACGGAGATGCAGGACCGCATCAAAGGGTTACTCGCCGATGTGATCGTGGAGACCAACAGCATCGACGGTGTCCCGGATGCCGAGAAGCAGATGGCCCGCATCCGCGAAGTGGCCGGCGACAAAGTCGAGGCCATGACCGCCACTGTCGAAGTGGTCGGGCTGCTTCATTTTCAATACGCCGGGCAATATATCACCCGGCCGGTGACGCTCATCGGGATCAAGCCGGAGAGCAAAGCCAAGGTTGGACCGCTGGTGGATTATCTGGAGAGTTACCACCAGCTCAAAGAGGACGGCAAGGTCGTGCGAGCCCCGCTTCGCTCCCGCGATGCGCCGCCCGGTTGGAAGCTGACCGAAGAGGCGCTCGCCTACCGCAAGATCTGGATGGAACGCCAGCAATGGATGATGGAGCAATTCCATCGCCGGGAGGACCCGCGCGAAGAAAAAGCCGAACCCAACCCCTTCCCGCCCGCCGAACCGCCGCCTTTCGCCACGGGCGGAGAGAAGGACCAATCGCCCAACGCCCCCGTCGTAGCGAAAGACACCCCTCCATTTGCAGGCTCGAAGAAACCCAAGCAGCCCGTGGCGGCGCCGAAAAATGCGTTCGATCAGTTGACCGAGAAAGCCGCGGCCGCCAATATCGACGATGTGTTTGCACCAACCGCTCCGGCCAAGCCCGCCGACCCCAATGCTCCGCTGCCGGGCCGGCTTTACGTCGGCTTGGGGCTCATCAGTTTCCCCTACGATGAAACCGGCACGGGCAAAGTCAAAACACAGATGATGGTCCGGCCCGGCGACGATGTGGTCATTAGCACGATCGGCACGAGCACTCCGCCGGAACCCTGCCGCTTCAACGCGACCGTTGTGGATGTCTTCAAATGCGGGATGAGCGAATACGATTCCAGCCTCGTGTTCTGCAACCTCGAATACCTCCAGCAAATGCGCGGAATGTACGCGCCCGTCACCGGCGTTCGGAACGTCACCTCCATTCAAATCAAGCTCAAGAATTTTGACGATGCCGACGAGGTCGTCAAAAGCCTGAAAGCCGCGTTTCCGCCCGGCGTGTTCACGGTGCGGACGTGGGAACAAAAGCAAGGCCCGCTCCTGGCGGCGGTCGAAGTGGAATCGGCGATTCTCAACGTGCTGTTGTTTTTGATCATCGCCGTGGCCGGGTTCGGAATCCTGGCGATCTTCTATATGATCGTCGTCGAGAAAACCCGCGACATCGGCATCTTGAAATCCCTGGGCGCCAGTTCGCGGGGCGTGATGAGCATCTTCCTTTCGTACGGTCTGGCCCTCGGCATCGTCGGCAGCGGCGTGGGGGTGGCATTGGGACTCGTGTTCGTGAGATACATCAACACCATCGAAGGCTGGATCACCTGGTTGACCGGCCGGAAAGTCTTCGACGAGAAGATTTATTACTTCCCGGAGATTCCCACCGCCGTCGATCCGATGATGGTGTTCTGGGTCGCTTTGGGAGCGATGACGATCGCCGTTCTCGCCAGCGTGCTCCCCGCCCGCCGGGCTTCCAGGCTGCATCCGGTGGAAGCCTTGCGGTACGAGTGATATCAAAAGGCATTCGCATCGATCGGAAATGATCATGGGGCTCACGCCCCACGCTCGCCAGGCTGATGACTTGCGAACGCTTGGGTTCGTTTTATTGCAAACAATCAACCTTCGTCATGGAGGCGAATTATGGGACAAGCTGGAATCGCGGATCGTGTGGCCCGGGACGCGGCCACGGATCGGACGGACGAAACGTTGGCATTAGATCAAACCGAACCACCGGGAACCGCCGAGCCGCCTTTGCACGTCGAAGCGGTGGCGCTCGAAAAATCCTACCGCTACGGGCAGGAAAAAATCCGCGTGCTGCAGGGCGTAAAGATCGCCGCCAAGCGCGGGGAGTTTCTGTCGATCGTGGGGCAGTCGGGTTCCGGTAAGAGCACGTTGCTCCATTTGCTGGGGCTTCTGGACACGCCCGACGTCGGCGAGATTTTTCTGGACGGCCGGCGGATCGACGACCTGCCCGCCAAGACGCGGGACCAACTGCGAAACCGCGTGTTCGGGTTCATCTTTCAGTTCTATCATTTGCTGCCGGAACTGAGCCTCGAAGAAAATGTCGTCGCTCCGCTGATGATTCGGCATTCCCTGTTGGGCTATTGGCGTCGGCGGAAAGAGCTTCGCAACCAGGCCCGCGAGATCATCCAGAAAGTCGGGCTGGAACACCGCGTCCGGCATAAGCCGTCGAAACTTTCCGGCGGCGAAATGCAGCGGGCCGCGATCGCCCGGGCCCTGGTCGCCAGGCCCCAGGTGCTGTTGGCGGACGAGCCGACGGGCAACCTCGACGCCGGCACCGGGCAGGAAATCATGGGCCTCTTAAAGAGCTTGAACGAGCAAGATCAGACTCACTATTATTATGGTAACCCACGACGACCACATTGCCCGCCAGGCCGACCGCATTGTGCGGCTCAGCGAAGGCCAGATCGAAACGCTGAAGGTCGCGTAGGCGAGCGGACCAACCTTCGGTCGGTGCCCGCGTCAGCCCTCTGGTCACTGACAACATCGAGCGCACAGGCGAGCGGGGGGCGTAAGCCCCCTGGTCACTGACAACATCAGTTTCAGCACACGATCGCAATGGAGCCTGGTCGCCGCGGTATCAACACGAACTAACTCTCGACGAAACCAGGGGGCTGACGCCCCCCGCTCGCCAGACACCTTTACCGAGACTAAAATGCCGGCCCAGGTTTATATCAGCGGGAAACTCATCCCCAAAGACGACGCCAAGATCAGCGTTTACGATCACGGTCTGCTCTACGGCGACGGCGTGTTCGAGGGCATTCGCGTTTACGGCGGCGTGGTGTTTTTGCTCAACGAGCACATCGAGCGGCTTTACGAGTCGGCCCGCGCGATCCGCCTGGAAATCCCCATCGAGCCAGGCCGACATGATCGCCGCCGTCAACGACACGGTGAAGGCCAACGGGATCGGCGACGGCTACGTGCGGCTCGTCGTCACGCGGGGCGCGGGCAGTTTGGGGCTGGACATCCGCAAGACCAGCGAGCCGCAGGTGATCATCATTGCCGATACGATCACGCTTTACCCCGAAGAGATTTACCAGAACGGGATGAAGCTGATCACGGCGAGCACGATCCGCAATCACCCGGCCGCGCTCAGCCCGCGGATCAAATCGCTGAATTATCTCAATAACATTCTCGCCAAGATCGAAGGCACCGACGCCGGCAGCGTGGAAGCCTTGATGCTCAACCACAAAGGCGAAGTCGCCGAATGCACGGGCGACAATCTGTTCATTGTGAAGCGGGGCGTCCTCAAAACGCCGCCGCCAGAAGCCGGGATTTTGGAGGGCATCACCCGCAATGCCGTGATCGGCCTGGCCCGCGAGGCGGAGATCCCTTTCGAGGAAACCGCCTTCACCCGCCACGATATTTACGTGGCTGATGAATGCTTCCTCACCGGCACCGCGGCCGAGGTGATCGCCGTCGTCAGTCTGGACGGCCGGCCCATCGGCACCGGCAAGCCCGGCCCGATCACGCAGGACCTCCTCAAACGCTTTCGCAACCTGACCCGCCAGGCGCAATAGTTCTGCATTGGTGGCAGGCCCTGAGGAACGAAGGGCGTGGTCGGTGCGAAATGAACCACGCCCTTCGCTGCGCTCCGGGTCGTGCCACCCGGCCGCGCACGCAGCCAGCAGTCCGAATTTCCGCTTACTGCGTGCGCGGCTCCTTAGTCCAATCGAACGGCTCAGCCCGCTCCAGGCGTGATTTCTGTTTCTCGGCGGTGTAAAACAAACGCATGAGAAATGTCCCGCCTCGAAGTCTCTCCTGGAAACGGCCCCCACATGAGCGACCTTTGTTTTGAGAAGGCCACGGAACTCGCCCGGCTCATCGCGGCAAAACAACTCTCCGCCCGCGAAGTCATGGAGGCCCATCTCGCGCAGATTGACCGCGTCAATTCGCGCGTGAATGCGGTCATCACTTTGCTCGCCGATCTCGCGATGGATCACGCGAAAGCGGCCGACGAACGGCAAGCCCGCGGCGAAGCTTTGGGCCCGTTGCACGGATTGCCGATCGCCCATAAAGACCTGGTCGCCACCAAAGGCATCCGCACGACCTTCGGCTCGCCGATCTTTCGCGACTTCGTGCCCGAGGAAGATGCGCTGATCGTGGAACGGCTGAAGAAGGCGGGGGCGATCACGATCGGCAAGACGAACGTGCCGGAATTCGGCGCGGGATCACAGACGTTCAATCCGGTGTTCGGGGCGACGCTCAATCCTTATGACACGACAAAAACCTGCGGCGGGAGCAGCGGCGGGGCGGCGGTTGCTTTGGCTTGCGGGATGATCCCCATTGCCGACGGCAGCGATACGGGCGGTTCGCTCCGAAACCCCGCGAACTTTTGCAACGTCGTCGGGTTCCGCCCTTCGCCGGGCCGCGTTCCGGCGTGGCCCGCGGAACGGGCGTGGTATACCATCTCCGTCCAAGGTCCGATGGCCCGCACGGTCGAGGACGTGGCGCTTATGCTTACCGCGATCGCCGGCCCCGATCCGCGTTCGCCGATTGCGATCGCCGAGCCCGCGGAAATATTTGCCCAGCCTTTGGAGCGAAACTTCCACGGAACGAAAATCGCCTGGAGCCGGGACCTGGGCGGACTTCCCGTCGAACCTGCCGTGACCGAAGCGCTGGAAAGCCGGCGTTCGGCGTTTTCCGAACTCGGTTGCCTTGTCGAAGACGCCGAGCCGGATTTCCGCGATGCGGATGAGGTCTTTAAAATCCTCAGGGCCTGGGCGTTTGAATCGAAGTACGGCCCCTTGGTGGAAAAGCACAAGGGCCAGATCAAGGACACGATGATTTGGAACGTCGAAGCCGGCCAAAAGCAAACCGGCCCGCAAATCGCCTGGGCGGAACGGCAGCGAACGCAGCTCTATCACCGCGTGCGGGTCTTCCTGGAGGAATACGAATTCCTGATCTGCCCCGTCAGCCAGGTCGCCCCGTTTTCCGTGGACGAGCCTTACGTTACGAACATCAACGGCGCCCCGATGCAGACCTACATCGATTGGATGAAGTCCTGCTATTACATCAGCAATCTGGGGCTGCCTGCGATTTCGGTGCCTTGCGGCTTTACGCCCGGCGGATTGCCGGTGGGCGTGCAAATCGTGGGCCGCCATCAAGACGACTTCGGCGTCCTCGGGCTCGCCGCCGCCTTCCAAAACGCGACCGAATGCTGGAAACGAAGACCACAGGCTGTCGAGCCGTAGAGGTTCGCGTCTCTGAACCTGCGCGGTTCAAATCTGTTGAGGACAACCATGCAACCACTTCTCTGCTTAATCGGCGTGTTCTCGATTCTGCTCGCGCTGCCGTTCGCCAAATCGAACGCGGAGGAGGGCGAATACTATCCGCCCCCGGAGTCGAAGGGCGGTTGGCGGACGTTGGACGATCCCGATGACATCCGGCGGATCGGCGGGATGGATCCCGCCAAGCTCGCGGAACTCAAACAGTGGCTCTTGCACAGCGACAAGCGCAACTTCGCCGCGGTGGTGATTCGCCACGGCCAGATCGTGCTGGAAGTCGAGCGGGGGAACAGTGCCAAGACCGATGCCCGTCGCGTGGCGTCCGTATCGAAAGCGGTCTGCGCAACGGTGCTGGCCATCGCTTCGGAGCAAAGCCAGCACGGAAAAACGCCGAAGAAGATGAGCTTCGACGACCCGGCGTTCGATTTTATCCCGCAGGCGAAGCCGCTCAGCGATCCCCGCAAAGCGGATATCAAGGTCAAGCAGCTATTGAACCACACCTCCGGCATCACCCCGGAAGCCAGCGGGGCCACCAACAAAGGCCCGTGGAAGCACGTGCTCGGACACGATGGCGATCCGCGCACGGCGAAGTTGATGTTCGATCCCGGCACGAAAGCCGGCTACTCGACCTTCGCCCTCTATCATGCTTCGCTCGTGTGCGAAAACGTCACCGGCAAACCTTACGATCAATTTGCGATCGAGTCCCTGTTCAAACCGATCGGCTGCGAGCATTGGTGGTTTGAGTTTTTTGAGGGTGGTGGGGAGGGATACGGCCGGCATCCTTCACACTCGATGGGCATGCCCGCCCGCGACCTGGCCCGGATTGCGTATTGCATGTTGAAGGGCGGCCGATGGGAGAATCAGCAGGTGATTCCGAAATGGTTCATCAAAGAAACCGCGAAGCCCACCCACGACGTCAAGCAGCCGGAACTGCGGTTCAAGATCAACGCCCAGACCTTTTCGCATGGCTGGGAACTGCCCGCCAGGTTGACGGGAGAAAACGGCACCCCCGGCGGCCGGGGCATTCCCGCCGATGCCCGCTATAAACCCGGTTCCGGCGGACAGTTGATCGCGTTTGTTCCCAGCCTCGATCTGGTCATCACCCGGCAAACCGGCGGCAGCGGCGCTTGGGAATATGCCGAGTATCTCCGCCGGGCGTGTGCCTGCGTGTTGCCGGACAAAGATGAAAAGACAACCTCGGCAGCGCCGGCCGCTCCTGCAAGCGATCCGAAATGGTCCACGATCGAACTCACGTTTCCCGGCCCGGCTTCGGAACGCGGGGCATGCCGAATCCATTTCGGATCGCATTGGATGTGACCTTTACCGGACCGAGCGGCAAGTCTTATCGCGTTCCCGGTTTCTACGACGGCGACGGCCAAGGCGGAGAGAACGGCAACCTGTGGAAAGTCCGCTTCTCCGCGGATGAACCCGGCAGATGGAAGTATATCACCGAAAGCTCGGACCACCATTTGGACAAAAAGTCCGGACCGTTTGTTGTTACGGATGTTCCCGCCGATGCCAAAGGGTTCTGGAAGTGGGGCCGGTTGGAAGCGGTGGGCACGCCGGCGAACAAAATCCGCTATCTCAAATTCCGCGACGGCGAGTATTGGCTCAAGGCCGGCTGCGATGATCCCGAGAATTTTCTGGGGCATGACCAGAACTATAACACGCTCGCCAAACGCAAAGCCGCGGTGGATTACCTGGCCGAGCGGGGCATCAATTCGCTTTACATCATGCTGCACAACATCGACGGGGACGACAAGGACGTTTGGCCCTGGCTCGGCAACACGCCGAAAGAAGCCAAGGCGAATGGCGGCAAGGATGCCCGGTTCGATATTGCGAAGCTAAGAGAATGGCGGGAATTGTTTGCGCACATGCAGATGCGGGGCGTCGTGCCTTATCTGATCCTGGAAGATGACAGCGCGTGGAAAGGCTACGACCACGACCGCTATTATCGCGAAATCATCGCCCGGTTCGGCGACTTGCCTGCGGTGGTGTTTAATCTCGGTGAGGAGCACAACGAGAACTACCCGCTCCGCGAGGGACTGGCGTTGGCGAAGCGGTTCAAAGAGTTGGATCCGTATAACCATCCACTGGGGATCCACAACGTCAACCGGCCGAGCGATGCCTACATCGATTCGCCCGATGTCGATTTGACTTCGATTCAAACCGGCCAACCGGGCCGGCCCTCGGCGGTGAAATATGCCGTCGAGCACAATCAGATCGCGGTGGATTGGATCGCCCGCTCTCAAGCCCGCGGCCGCCGGGTGTTGATGATCAACTTCGATGAAGGCCGGCCCGAACACGATCGGCGGGCGTGGTGGAGTGCGTACCTCGGCGGCGGTGTATGGGAAGCCCATGTGACGGAGCCTTACGACCGGCCCTATTCCGCGTGGGCGACGACATGGAAAGAACTTGGCGGTGCGCGGACCTTCATGGAAACGCTGCCGTTTGCCGAGATGCAGCCGCACAACGAACTCGTCACAAATGGAGAAGCCTTCTGCCTCGCCCAACCGGGGAAAGCGTATGCGGTCTATCTGCCCCAAGGCGGCCGTTTCACGATTCGGCTTGCCGAAGACAAACGTTATGCCGCCGCCTGGTGGAATCCCGCCCACGGGAAAGAGGGAGACTTTGAAAACGAGCATTCCGTCGCTGGTGGCAATCAGACATTTAATGCACCAACAGCCGGCGATTGGGCGCTCCGAATACTCGTGGACCGTTCGTAGCGGCGGCCTCCAGCCGCCGAGAATAACAATGGCGGCAGGATGCCGGCGCTAGGGTTTTTCATCAACCTTCTGGGAAACTCGTGATGAGTCAAGATTCGCCCATCGAACGCAGAACCTTTCTCGCCGGGACCGCCGGTGTTCTGGCATCCGGAGTGCTTCACCAAATGGCGGAAGCTAAAGAACCATCGAGCGAAACGCTCATCACTCAAGGCTACGGGCGCCCGTCGCCAAAAGTGCACTTGCCGACGGACCGATTGCCGGCACCTGATGGACCTAAGAAGCGAATCGTCGCGCTGACCACCACGTGGTGGAAGTATTCGCACGCGGACGACATCATCACCAAATTCGTCGAGGGTTATGAACTCCTCGGCCGATTGCATGAGCCGCATTGCAAAGTCGTGGGCCTGTATGTGGAGCAGTTTCCCGACACCGACATTTCCCGCGGCATGGCGGCCCGTTATGGCATCCCTCTGTTCAAAACGCCGGCCGAGGCGCTCACGCTCGGCCGCAAAGACCTGGCGGCGGATGCCGTGCTGCTCATCGGCGAACACGGAGATTATCCACTCAACAATAAGGGCCAAAAACTTTATCCCCGCCGGCGGTTGTTTGAAGAGATCGTCAAAGTTTTCCAGGCGACAGGGCAAAGCGTTCCTGTTTATAACGACAAGCATCTCTCCTATTCCTGGGAGAACGCGGAGTGGATGCACCGCCAGTCGCAAGATTTCAAATTCCCCATGATGGCCGGTTCCAGCGTCCCCGTGACCTGGCGCGAGCCGCCGGTGGCCTTTCGGCGGGGGATTTCGTTGGATCGGGCGCTGGTCGCTGGGCATGGCGGCTTTGAGAGTTATGGATTCCACTGCCTGGAATTGCTGCAGACATTTGTCGAGAAACGTGCGGGAGGAGAAAGCGGCGTCAAGGCGGTCGAGGTTCTGGAAAAAGCGGCCGCGAAAAAATTCTTGAGCGAACAGAAAACAGCAAAACTCCTCGAAGCCGCGATCGCCCCGGTGCCGGCTTCCAGCAAAAACCTTCGGAAACAAAACGGCGATCAGATCGTGTTTCGCATCGAGTACCGCGACGGGTTCGAGGCGGCGGTGTGCCTGAGCGGAGTGGTTGAGGAGTTCTGTTTTGCCGCGGAGGTGAAAGGACGCCCCGACCCGATTGGCACGTATGCCCTCTTGCCCAAACCTTCGCGGGACCATTTCAGTTTTCTGTGCAACCACATCGAGTTCATGTTCCGCACCGGCAAGCCGAGCTATCCCGTCGAACGAACGCTGCTGACCACCGGCATTCTAAAAGCCCTTCACGATTCCCGCCACGCCGGGGGCAAACGCATCGAAACGCCGCACTTGGCGAACCTGAATTACACGCCCGCGGAGGATTTTCCGATCGCGGGTTGAAGGTGTTGTGGTGTGCCGGACCCGGCCTGCCTCTGGAAACCAAGATTCATGATTTCCAATCGGTGAGAAACGCATTTTCGTTAAGGATCGGCATTCGCGTCCTCGTGCGAGGGAAGCATTTCGGGAATGAGAGAAGCGTACCACGTTGTATTAAGCGCGAGTCGTTCATCCTGAGCGGGATCCCGATTCGAGACGTCCAATGCGGACGTGTGGATTCCGAGCAGTCTCCATTCCCCCGTGTGCTCATCGCCGGATTCCGGAAAAAAAATCACGGGGGATCCGCTCATCCCGCGGTGCAACCGGGCGTCCGTAAGAAAGTATGGTTCGCCTTTGAACGGATGCGCAAAAGAGCTGGCGATCGTCGCGCTCCGCACGATGGGCAAGTTGTTCAATGTATCGTGGAAGCCCAGAGGAAAACCGAGGATCAGCACATCCTGGCCCAACGGCATTCCTTCATTGCTGTTCATGATGTCGTCTGGTCCGAACGGGGTGAGAAAATAGCTGTTGAGCACCGTTGGATCATTGATGGCAACCGCCGCCACGTCGGCATCGAACTCGGGATGCTGATACCATTGCGGCACACCATCCACATATAATGGAATCGAGAGATCGCCGCATTGCCTGAGGTCGTTCGGATCGGAGTGCAGCGAAACTTGCAGGCGATCGGGGCGATGCTGAACCGCTTCATTGAGAACGACGTGCCGCGCCGTGACCAAGTACAGAAACTTCTGATGGAGATAAAAGAACCCGGTGGCATTCGTTAAGGCGTTTCCATTTGCGAATGTGACGATCTGCGCCACATGGAGGTACATTGTGTCAAGCATATTTCGCATGGGATGACTTCTTCTGCCAATCTCTCGGCGAGTTGAAAAAATCAGCCGCCAGTGAATCATTTACTAGCCCGAAACGCCAGCGAGAGAATCGGACTGGCGGGAAGAATCCCTCGCTGGCGTTTCGGGCTATGGAAGAGCATCGCAAAATCCGATTCACCAAAGCCGGCTTAGCGTTCGCCGCCAATGTCCAGTTCAAAGGAACTTGCCGGATCGAGAGAATTCTCCTGGGGTTCAATGGAAAGTGGGGCCGCGAATCGATCGGGCGGTTTTCGCACACCTCAGGCAGTTTCTGGCGGCGTGTGTTCCAACTCTTTCAAGCTCTTTCAAGAGCCTCCGGCGGCGATGCTGTTCCGCATTTGCGTATCGGCATTCAGGTTTTGCAGGTCGAAGTAGTCGAGCAGCCCCATCCGGTGTTCGACGAGCGAGGCAGCGATTCCCCGCGGAATCTCGGCTTCCGCAAGAACCACCTTTGCCCGGTTTTCCTGAACCTGGGCCAGCATTTCCTGCCGGCGGGCCATCGCTTGGGCGCGTTGTTCCTCCGCCTTGGCTTCCGCGATCCGCATGTCGGCCTCCGCCTGCTCGGCCTGCAATCGGGCGCCGATGTTTTCCCCCACGTCGATGTCCGCGATGTCGATGGACACAATCTCGAAGGCCGTTTGCGCTTCGAGGCCTTGCATCAGCACGAGTTTCGAGATGCGATCGGGATTTTCCAGCACGGTTTTGTAATTCGAGGTCAAACCGATTGCCTGGACAATGCCTTGCCCCACGCGGGCGATAATCGTTTCTTCGGTCGCCCCGCCCACGAGTTGTTTGAGGTTCGAGCGGACAGTCACGCGGGCCCGCACCATTACTTGGATTCCGTCGCCGGCCATCGCTTCCAACGGCCCTCTCGATTTGGAGGGATCGGGGCAGTCGATGACTTTGGGATTCACACTCGTGCGAACCGCATCGAGCAGATCCCGTCCCGCCAGGTCGATCGCCTGGGCCGTCTGCCAGTCGATTTCGATATTGGCCCGGTACGCGGCAATCAGCGCTCGGATGACGTTGGGAACGTTTCCTCCCGCCAGATAATGGGCTTGCAAGGCCTGGGCGGAGACGGGATACACGCTGGTGATCCCCGACTGGACCGCCATGATCTTGCTATGCGCAATCACCGACGGATTGACCTTCCGCAGCGTCATCAACATGAGTTGGATGAGGGGAATGTCCGCGCGGGTCATCCGGCATTGAACCCATAACCCGACATAACGAATGAAAACCGCCAGCCCGATGAACAACACCAATAACAAACTGATGGACAGCACCAGCACGGTTGTATGGAAACCGTCGGCCGCCAACAGGGGGACCAGAGGGAATTGCATGGCGGATCGCCTAAAAAGAGGGCGTGTTGGCACGGAGGGCCACCGGGATTAGGCGGTGTCCGGTGAATCGGATTCTAGGATGATCTTAAAGAGCCCGAAACGCCAGCGAGGGATTTTTTCAAAACGTGCCGTCTTTCGCTGGCGCGTCAAGCGAGTGGGTATTCACCGGACACAGCCTAGTCCGGTCGCCGTTTGCCAAACTGAAAACCGCAATCGCAGGATGAGCGTCGTATATGGACCTCGGTCCGGCATTTCGGGCAGCGCTTATGCCACGATTTGACCGCCTCCGGCGAGACGATTTTCTTCTGCGTGGGCGCGGCCTTTCGTTTGGCTTTGATTTCTTGCATGCGTTTGGCATCCGCCTTTTGTTGGGCGCATTGCGGATGAATGCCCGCACGCGAATAACTGGGGTCACCGCAAACCGGGCAGATCGGGCGAATGACGGCTGGATACAGCGGCTCGGGTCGCTTCGCGTTCATCCTGTCCTCTCTCGTTCGACGATCATCTTTGAACCGCGGTGGCCGTCGGGAACAAATCCCTTTCGCTTAACCGCTAAACCGCCTCCGGCGAGAGCATCAATTCCACTTCGGGAATCTGTCGGAGGGCCAATTCGAGCGTCGCCAACGTTCGCTCAGTCGCATTGGGAATCTGGAATCGGCAGCCGGTTTCGGTCGCTTGGATGACCACTCGCTCAAGCCCTGGCAAGGCGTTTTCCTCCGTGAGACGTTTCAGCAGCCAATGGGCGGTTTCCACGCTTTCCACACGAATCCGGCAACTGTTTCCCAAAGAGCGGACCCACACGTGGATCTGAGTTTTCGCGGTCATGATTGTCTCCTTGGGAAGGGGCTTTGCCGAAAAATGAATTGGTGGATCTGTCAGGAGGTCGCGGTCGGTTCCCGCGACGAGCCCCAGGCGGCGCACCGTTCTTTCACCGTCGCAAAAGGCGAGCCGTCCTCGGATTCATAGCGTTCGGCCCGGAGAAACCAGAAGGCCAAGCCCCCCGTGTTATGCGCGGCACCGGCGGAATTGGTTTTGGGGTCGGCTTTGGTGCGAACTCCCAAGGATCCTTTGCGGCCGGTTTTCCGCCAGCCGCGGGCTTCCATAACCATCCGCACGAGAACACCCACGGCCTGGCGAAAGCGTTTCGCGTAACGCGGTTGAGCGGTGGCGAGAAACGCATCAATCGCCGGTTGCGACTCCAACTCCCGCACGACGCCAGCCAAAGCCGGGCGATCATGATGCGTTTCCGCTTCTTCCATTCGTCGCTGCCGGTTCTCATCACCAAAGAAGACGACCAACTCAGCAAAGGGTTGTTGCGAATCATCCCAGACATCCGTAAAAGTTCGGCCTTGCCGATCGTTTACAAAATCATCGCGCAAATCGTCACCATAATGCACCAGTTTTGTGGATCCAGAAACGGGCAAAAACGACATTCCAGAATAGAACATGCAAATTTTGTATCTACTATTATTGTATGTGCATCGTGTGTAATTTGCAATAGATTGCGTCATCGAGTTGAATTTCGATTGGCCGTGGTCAAAATGGCTTTCGAGCCGATTCGAAAATACTGGAGCCCGCAGTCTCGCAGTCAAAGCCCATGATGATTCGGCTGGACTCTTTAGACGATCCGCGGTTGGCGGATTATCGTTCGCTCAAAACCACGAACCTCACCCGCTGGTCGCACCGGTTCATCGCGGAAGGCCGGCTTGTGGTGGAGCGCCTATTCACCAGCGATCTTAAAATCCACTCGCTGCTCGTGGTCGAGGATCAATGGGACACGCTGGCCCCGCAGATCTCCGCCGATGTGCCCGCGTATGTGCTCCCGAATTCTTTACTGAATCAACTCGTGGGGTTCCGGTTTCATCAAGGCGTGTTGGCCTCCGCGGAACGTCCCCTGGCTCCTTCGCTCGAAAGGCTATTCCAGGAGGCGCCGCCGCGATTCACGATGGCCGCGTGCTCGCGGGTCACGGATCCGGTGAATCTGGCGGCAATAATCCGGCTCTCGACGGCGTTCTGCGTGACGGCGCTGTTGTTGGAGACCGGTTGCGCCGATCCCTATTCCCGCCGGACCGTGCGGGTTTCGATGGGGAACGTGTTTCGGCTGCCGGTGCTGGAATCGGCCGACCTCAAAAGTGAACTCTCCCGGCTGCGGGGGGTGCATGATGTGTCGCTGTTCGCGACCGTTTTGCGCGACGACGCGGAGCCGCTCGATAAGGTCCGTCCCGCTTCGCGAAGCGTGCTGGTCTTCGGCAACGAAGGGGAAGGTTTGAGCGAAGACTGGATTGAAATGAGCGATCGTCAAATCACGATCCCCATGCGCGGCGGGACCGATTCGCTCAATGTCGCGGTCGCCGCGGGGATTTTTCTATATCACTTCGATCCAAAGCGGCACGGTAGCGATTATTTTTGAGGCACTTCCAGCGTCATCGCCAGGCAGAACGGGGCAGCTTTCGCGCCCGAGGAAACAAAGTCGATCGTTTCAATCGGCTTTTCGGGATACGGGTTTTCCCAGACGGCCCAATACAGGCGAATTTTTCGGCGATACTTGCCGGCTTCGGGGTTGTTTCCGGTCCAGACGATCTGGCTGTTGGTGGTGGGGGCGTTGTTGTCCCAATCCCACCAGCCGCGCAGCTCCCGGCCGTAAATGATCGGAAACGTCTCTTCGCTCCCATCCGCGTAATGCATCACATAGCGGCCGATTTCCACGCCGTCGTTTTCGTGCTTGGGATGCCCCGGTTGCGTAAAGGCTCCGCCCTGCGATGAGTGCAAAAAATGAATCGCCCGGCAGGTCTTTCCCACGGAGATGCCGGTTCGTTCCTTGGGGTAATCCGGAAAAACGCTGCTGCCCAAGTGGAGCAATTTGGGATCGATTCGATAATCCACGCCGCCGAGGTTCTGCGAACCCGAAGGCAAGCCCTCCAGATCCGTGACCGCGACATTCGCCTGCGGCTGAAAACTCACCGGGACGAACGGGGAATTCTTCGCAGGCGGCGGTTGGCTTTTGTTCGCTGGGGCCTCGGTTGTTTTTTCATCCGCTCCGCAGCCTGTTAGCGCGATGGCCAGCAGTAGAAGATAGACGATGCGGGAAGACGTGTGCCGCGGAAACTGCATTGCGTCGTCCGATGGTTT
Source organism: uncultured Planctomycetaceae bacterium (assembly GCA_963815195.1). Classification (GTDB taxonomy): domain Bacteria; phylum Planctomycetota; class Planctomycetia; order Planctomycetales; family Planctomycetaceae; genus CAWAVN01. Next base: position 602,107 of record CAWFGE010000013.1, on the reverse strand, counting down.
AGTGAGAAAATAATTCGGGACGTTTTCTTTCGTGGAGTTTACCAAGCGTGCCACCTTGCGGAAGAGCGCAACCGCCTCATGCCGAAAAATCGGGATTTCCATCCCGAGTGAATTCCACGGCGGAACCGCGTACAATCGGACGAATGAAATCGACCCGCCGAGTTCCTTGAATGAAAGCCGCGTCTGATGCCGCATTCGGAGCTGAACCGCAGAGACTTCGGAAAGAAAGCCGCGCTCACCACGGCCCTCGGTTCGCTGTCGCTGTTCCAACCCGCCGGGGTTTCTCGGGGGGAGGAGGCTGCGGATGCGGCGGCCGAGAAACCAGAACCCGCGATCGCCGAGCCGATTCCACCCGAATCCATTCCCGTGGATTTGCTACTGTTGGAAGTCGTTCGGCAACTGTATCCGGACCGAAAACTCACGCGGCCGATTCTGGAGGACATCCGCCGCGACATCCGCCACGAACTCCGCCGGGCCGCCGCGATCAAGGCCGTTCCTCTGACGAATGCCGACGAACCGGCCGCCTTGTTCGCGGCCTATCGCGGGGAGGATTGAGCGTATGGCCGAGCTGCCGGAATCCTTGGCGTTTGTTTCCGTTCGCGAATTGGGCTCAGCGTGGCGGGCGGGGAAATTCTCCGCGGTCGAGTTGGCGGAATTCGTTTTGAATCGCCTGGAACAGATCGGCCCCAAGCTCAATGCCGTGGTCACATTGACGCCCGACCTCGCCCGCCAACAAGCCCGCAGGGCCGACGAGGAACTCGCCGCCGGCAAAGACCGCGGGCCGCTGCATGGCATTCCCTACGGAGCCAAGGATTTGCTGGACACGGCGGGCATTCCCACAACCTGGGGAGCCGCCCCGAACAAAAACCGCATTCCCCGGCGGGATGCGGCCGTCATTACCAAACTGCACGACGCCGGGGCGGTCTTGGTGGCGAAGCTGGCGATGGTGGAAGTCGCGGGCGGTTTGGGGTATCGGCAGCCGAACGCCTCCTTCACCGGTCCCGCGAAACCCTTGGAACACCGGCCGCTGGGCCGGGGGATCGTCTTCGGGGTCCGGGGCGGCGGTCGCAGCCGGGCTGGTCCCGTTTGCCATCGGGTCGGAAACATGGGGGTCGATCATGGCTCCCTCGGCATACTGCGGCGTCACGGGGCTCCGGCCCACGTACGGCCGCGTGAGCCGGCACGGGGCGATGGCGTTGAGCTGGACGATGGACAAACTCGGACCGATGGCCCGCTCGGCCGAAGACTGCGGCCTCGTGCTGTCCGCGATCGCCGGCCGCGACCCGCGCGACGCGACGTCCCTCTCGCGGCCTTATCAATTCCCGCCGAAAAAACCCGTCAGCGGTCCCTTTCGGTTCGCCGCGGTGAAGGATGTGGCCAAAGGCTTGCAGCCGGAGGTCGCCAAGAACTACGCAGCCTCGCTCGAACTTCTCAAAGAGTGTGGAACAATAGAAGAGGTCGAACTCCCGGATTTTCCGTACAACGAAGTCGCGGGGCTGGTGATCTCCTGCGAGATGGCCTCGGCGTTTGAGGAATTGCTGGAATCGCGGGCCGTCTGGGAAATGACCGCCGAGGAAGACCGCTGGGGCGCGTTCGGTCCGCAGGTCATCCCGGCCGTGGACTATTTGCGGGCCATGCGGGTCCGGGGCGTGATCCAGCGGGAGATGGATCGGCTCCTAAAACCGTACGACGCCCTCGTTTCGCCCACCGAGGAAACCGTCGCCCCGCCCGCGGATCGAACGTTCTCCAGTTACGGCCGCGAATTCCATAATTGCGAAGTGAGCGCAGCGGGAAACATTTCGGGCCTGCCGGCCGTCAGCCTGCCCAACGGCTTCGGCGAAGAGCACCTGCCGACGGCTTTGAACCTTCTGGGCCGAGCCTTTGAGGAAAACCGCCTGTTGGCCATCGCGCAACAGCTTCAAAACCAAACCGCGTGGCACACGCAGATTCCGCCCGCGCCATCGAGTCGCTGATGACCCGCCCGCAGAAATCGCCTTGTGAAATCACCGAGGGAAAACCATGATAACACCGGACCGTGAACGTACCGTGATTTTTCTGTGAGCTGTCAACATGGCACGATGTGAACAAGGTTATTTATGCGAGGTGTGCGGCGAAGAGGTCGAGGACATCACCAACAGCGATTTGTATCTCCGCTATGTGATCGGCGAGATCGACGGCCGCGCGCTACTCACCGCCCCGGAACGGCATCTTCGCTGCAACCCCACGCAGGCCCAGTTCATCGTGGATGAAGAATTCGATCCGGTGGCAATCGACGGACCGTTCGACAAACGACAGCTCGATGCCGAGTTCGTCCGCGAGCGAGAAAACCTGATGACCCGCGGCTGGCGGCGCTTGCAGGAAGTCGCGGCACTCTCCATTCCCATTGCCGAATACCCTCTGCCCGAAGTCCAAGCCGCGCGGAGCAAGTCGTAATCGAGTCTGCGATGGCCGCTTCTTCTCGAATTCCTGATGACAAACCGGCGCCCGACCGCGTGCTGTTTGTCACCGGGCGGCTGGCGGAGTTCGCACTCCGGCGGGTGCTGGAACCGCTCGCGAAAGAGCTCGGAATGGACTACGAAGTCCGCGTCCTCGGCATCAGCGTGGCCGCATTGATGCACGCCGATTGGGTCGCCCGCAAACTCACGCTGCCCGGAGAATTCGACCGCGTCGTTCTGCCCGGTTGGTGCCAGGGGGATCTGAAACCCTTGGAAGACCGGTTTCAAACGCCGTTTGAGCTCGGCCCCAAAGATCTCCACGACCTGCCGGAATTCTTCGGCCGCGGAAAGCGCCCCGCCGTTTCGCTTGAAGAATACACCATCGAAATCCTCGCGGAGATCAACCACGCGCCGCATCTCAGCGAAAAAGAGCTGTTCGCGTGGGCCGAACGCTTTCGCGAATCGGGGGCGGATGTGATCGATCTGGGCTCTGTGCCGGGCGAACGCTGGAACAATGCGGGCCACGTCACCCGCCGGCTTTGTGAAGCGGGGTTTCGCGTTTCGATCGACAGCTTTGACCGCGAGGAAGTCGAAGCCGCCGTCGAGAACGGGGCCGAGCTGGTGCTGAGCTGCAATAGCATCAATAAAACCTGGGCCGCGGAGTTAGGGGCCGAGTTGGTCGTGATCCCCGACGATCCCCGCGACCTCCGCAGCCTCGAAGAGACCGTGGCGTACTTGAGCGAACGCGGTTGCCGGTTCCGGTTGGACCCGGTTCTGGAGCCGATCGGTTTCGGGTTTGCCGAGTCCCTTTCGCGGTATTATGCCGTGCGAAAGCAATGGCCGGACTGCGAAATCCTGATGGGCGTGGGCAATCTCACGGAACTCACCGAAGTGGACACCGCGGGCGTCAACGTGCTGCTCGCCGCGATCTGCGAGGAATTGAATATCCGCAGCATCCTCACGACCGAAGTCATCAACTGGGCCAGGACCGCGGTGCGGGAATTCGACTTGGCCCGGCGGCTGGTGCATTACGCCGTCACGCAACGCCAACTACCCAAGCATGTCGATTCCTCGCTGGTGATGCTCCGCGATCCCCGCCTGGCCGATCCGGCGGAAGAAGAACTGGCCCGACTCGCGGCGAAGTTGACCGATCCCAACTTCCGCATCTTCGTCGAAGGGGATCAAATCCATGTGATGAACCGCGACGGCTACTGGAAGGGCACGGACGCGTTCGAATTGTTCGACGCCTTCACCCAAGATTCGCCCGTGAATGCCGCGCACGCATTTTATTTGGGCTACGAACTCGCCAAGGCCGTGACCGCTCTCACCTTAGGGAAAAACTACACGCAGGACCAAAGCCTCAGGTGGGGGTGTTTGACCGTCCCGGAAAAAAGCGTCCACGATCGGCGGAAAAAACCGTGAGCCGGGCGAAATTTCCGCGCGTTCGATTCTGGCATTCTGTCGAGTTGTCTCCTATGATGAAACCTTGCCCGTCGATTTGAACATCCTCCGAAGGAAAACAGAACTCCGCCATGCTCCTGTTGGTTATTCGAGTCGTGTTTGCGTCCGTATGTGCCGGGGCGATTGCGACTTACGTCAGCCGCAATCCGCAGCCCACCATCGTGCAAGAGCACCCGCTTGTGGCGTTTTTCGTGTTGATGCTCATCACGCAGGCCGCGACGATCGTCGATCTCTTGATCGGAAAGAAGCGCATCGAGATCATCTCGGCGGTGTATTTCGGCCTGATGATCGGGTATCTGCTCAGCTACTTGCTGATGCTCGCCCTCGGCCCGATTTTGGATCCCTCCTTCCGCGAACCGGTGGGGATGCTCGCGGCGCTCGTTCTCCCCTATTTCTGCATTTCGCTCCTGTTGCAAACCAAGGATGATTTTCGGTTTGCGATTCCCTACGTCGAGTTTTCCCGCGAACTCAAAGGCGGGAAGCCGCTGGTTCTGGACAGCAGCGCCCTGATCGACGGCCGGATCGCCGACGTGATGGACACGAAAATTATCGATGCCCAACTCGTCGTGCCGCAGTTCGTGCTGCATGAGATTCAGGACATCGCCGACAGCAACGACAAAATGCGCCGCACGCGGGGCCGGCGGGGTCTCGATGTCTTGAGCAAACTCCAAAACAGCCCCAACGCCGAGGTGCGGATGCACGACACGCCCGAGGGCGGCAGCGACGGTTTGTCGGTCGATCAGCGGCTCGTGCTCTTGGCCAAAGAACTGGGCGGCCGCGTGGTGACCAACGATTTCAACCTCAACAAAGTCGCCAGCGTCCAAGGCGTGGATGTGATCAATTTGAACGACGTGGCCAATTCGCTCAAGCCCCGTTACCTGCCCGGCGAGCGCGTGCAGATCCGCATCATGAAAGAAGGCGAATCCGCCGGCCAGGGCGTGGGCTATCTCGACGACGGCACGATGGTCGTCTGCGAACAGGCCCAGCACCTCATCGGCAAAGAGATCGACGTGATCGTCACCAGCATGCTCCAAAGCAGCGCCGGCCGCATGATCTTCGGCCGACAGGTCCACCACGCGGGCAGCCACTGATCCAGGGGTCAGGGGTCAGGGAAGAATCCCTCCCACGCCACGACCGATATGGAACGAAGAAACGTTATCCGGGCTCATCGCGTTTTGGGTTGAATCCCCGCTCCCGCATGCCCCCCTTGGATTTGGAGTGACCGCATGGTCGCTTGGCGAGGCTTTGGGGATTATTCGCGCCTTTGGCTATGACAACTACCTGCCCGTTGATCTCTCCACGCTTCTGGTGAAGGCGGACGTAGAGGTGTTCGACTTGGATCAGCCACACGTTGTTCGCAATATGGGGCCAATTGTCGTAAGGGGGATGTGGTATCCCTTCACTACACTCGGTTTGCCAAAATGGGCCGACGAATATCTTGCAAATCATTCAATTGGACTTCCCCCTGATCTCTAACCACCGGCCTCTGGCCCCTGCTCATTCTTGCCAGCCGGCGGCTCCGATGAGTTTGACGAACCGGCATTCGCAGAGGATTTCGCTCACCGGGCGGCCGGTCTGTTTCGTCACGCGGTACAGCGACTGGGCATCGACCGTGCCGACGGGAATGATCAACCGTCCGCCTTCTTTGAGCTGATCGAACAAGGGCGCGGGAATGTCCGGGGCGGCGGCGGTGACCACGATGCCGTCGTAAGGCGCTTCGTCGGGACAGCCGAGCGTGCCGTCGCCGATGTGAGAAACCACGTTCGAAACGCCGAGTTCCTTCAACAGTCGCATCGTGGGGTTGGCCAGTTCTTTGAGCCGTTCGATGGTGACGACTTCCCGGCAGAGTTTCGCGAGCACCGCCGCCTGGTATCCGCTGCCCGTGCCGACTTCCAGGACTTTTTCCTCGCCGGTGAGGTCGAGGGATTGGGTCATCAGGGCCACGATGAACGGCTGGCTGATGGTCTGGCCCTCGCCGATGGGTAGCGCGATGTCGGCGTAGGCGTCGGCCCGGAGGTCCGGCGGCACGAACCGCTCGCGGGGAACTTCCTCCATCGCTGCCAGCACCCGCTCGTCGGTAATCCCGCGCAGACGAAGCGTGTTGCCCAACTTCGTGCGGGCGTGTTGATAAGTGCGGGCGTCTCGATCCGTCATGTCGTTTTGGAGGGAAAGAGTGGTCGGCGATTATCCTTTGGGAGCCGTGGATGCCGCGAGTTCGTCAAACAGCCGGCGTTGGTTTTTGAGGGCCGCGAGCCGATCTTTGGGCGGTTTGCCGGCTTCCAGGAGAATCCAGCCTTTGTATTGGATGTCGTTAAGTAACGCGAACAGCTTCTCGTAAGGATAGGTCTTGGAATCCAATTCGTGAACGTGGCAGGTGGCTCCAAAGCGGTCGGCCACCGATCGGAAATTCTTTTCGAGGCCGGCCCCTTCCAGGTCCTGCGGGTTCGAGTTCCAGCAAATCGCGACGTTGGGATGATCGGCCACGTCGAGAATTTTCCGAATCGTCGGCAGCTCCGCGCACTGGCCGTGGACTTCCAGGCGAATTTGCTGATTGTAGTCGGCCCCGTATTTCCCGAGGAGATTCAGCGACCGCCCGATCTGCTCGATGGTTTTTTCGCGGGGGACATCTTTGTAGAAACGGTCGGGTTTGACTTTCACGCCGCTGCCGCCGACGTCCTGGCTGAGGCGGATGAAGGCTTTGGTGGCCTCGATGGCTTTTTTGAGGACCGCCGGGTCGGGGTTGTCGTAGCGTTCGTTGCTGCCGATGCCCACATTCGTCACGCTGCTGTCTTCAAACCGTTTCTTCACGTCTTTCCGCTGCTGCGCGGAGAGCGCCGGTTCGACGCCGTGGGTGTGCGTGGTTCGCAGCTCGACGCCCGGAAGGTTTGCCTGTTCGCAGTTGGCAATCAGCGTGGGCAAGTCCCAGTCGGCTCCCCAAAGATACGTGACGAGCCCGAACCGCATCGCGGACGTTTTCGCTGCCGGTGCCGCCGAAATGGGCCCGACCCACGCGGAAGATACCCCCGCCAATCCTGCCACGGCACTGGTTTTGAGAAACTCGCGACGCGTAGGCCCGTGCATGGCAACCTCTATCAATGAAAAAGAAGCGAAGTAGGAAACCTCCGCCACTTATTCTGCGCAGCCGATGCCCGCTTGCCAAGCTCTGCGATGGAAATCGCGTGGCGGATTTGAAATTCGGCCGCGAAAACGTTCAAGTGGAGGCAATGACGACTCGCGCCGAACACCACCAACCAATTCGACCAACATGGCTGAACTGAAAACGCAAAAGAACGACGGCGATGTCGAGGCATTCCTGAACACCGTGGATGCCAAACGCCGGGAGGACTGCCGAACCATCGTGGAAATCATGCAGGAAGTCACCGGCGAGGAACCGGCGATGTGGGGGCCGACCATCGTCGGTTTTGGCAGCTGCCGTTACCAATATGCCGACGGCCGCGAAAACGATTGGTTCGTCACGGGCTTCTCGCCGCGAAAACAAAACCTCACGCTCTATATCATGGGCGGCATCGCGGAGGACGACCCCCTGATGGCCAGGCTCGGCAAATCCAAAACCGGCAAATCCTGCCTGTACATCAAAAAGCTGGACGACATTGATTTGGACGTTTTGAAAGAGCTGATCCAAAAATCCGCCGCCCGCGCCGGCAAGCACGGCGGATGCTGAAGCGGTAGAAAATCCGCGGGAAAGCTTCGTCGGTGTTGTGTGCCGCCTCGAAATACTTTTGAATGATGTCTCGACCTGTTGACAGTCCATCCTGCACCACGCCAGCGAGCAGCCATCCATGCGAATTGCCATCGGCGGGATTTCCCACGAAACCAGCACGTTTTCCAAAACCAAAACGACCCTTCGCGAGTTTGAAACCGGGTTCGGTTTGTACCGCGGCGAGGATATGCTCAAGCGGTTTCGCGGGGCGAACGTCTGCACGGGCGGATTTCTCGAGGGGGCGGAGACGCATGGCTTCGACGTGGTGCCTTTGCTTTGGGCTTTTGCTTATCCCAGTGGGCCGATCGTGCGGGAGGATTACGAGGCCCTGAAGGCGGAACTCCTGGACCGCCTGCGGGCGGACGAGGCCGCGCATGGAAAGGTGGACGGCGTGCTGTTGGATTTGCACGGGGCGATGGTCGTGGAAGGCATCGACGACGGCGACGGCGATGTGATCGCGGCGGTCCGCGAAGTCGTCGGCCCCGGTCGCCCGGTGATTGTGACGTTCGACCTCCACGGCAATCACACTCAGAAACGCGTGAAGCTCGCCGATGCGATCGTCGGGTTTGACACCTATCCGCACATCGACATGGCCGAGCGCGGCCGCGAAGCCGCGGACTTGATGGTCTCGATGCTCGCGGGCCAAATCCACCCGGTGATGGCTCTCAAGCAGTTGCCGATGTTCTGGGGCTGCTCCCGGCAAGTGACCGCGCATCCGCCGATGAACGAGGTCATGCAACAGGTGCACGACATGGAGACCCGCGCAGGGATACTCTCGGTCACGTTGGCCACCGGATTTCCCTGGGCCGACGTTCCCGAAATGGGGCCGAGCGTGATCGTCGTTGCCAACGAAGACCAAAGTCTCGCGGATTCGGCAGCCGACGCATTGGCAAACTGGATTTGGGAACACCGCGAACGCTGGCAGCAGCCGATCGTTTCCGTGAGCGAGGCCCTCGAAGCCGGCGAAACCGCGGGGCGGTATCCGATAATCCTTGCCGACCATGCCGACAACACCGGCGGCGGTGCGGCCGGCGATTCCACCGAAATCCTGCAAACCTTCCTCGACCGGAAACTGGATGACGCGTTGATCCTCTATATCGTCGATCCCGAAGTCGCGGAGGCGGCCCATGCCGCGGGCGTGGGGAGCCGGCTGGCGATCGAAGTCGGCGGCAAGTCCGATCCGGTCCAAGGCCCGCCCGTGAAAATGAACGCAGAGGTCATGGCGGTGTCCGATGGCGATTTTACTTATGATGGCCCGATGTTGGCGGGTCTTACAGGCAACATGGGCCGCTCGGCGTGGCTCAAACAGGACGGCGTGTCCGTGGTGGTCGTCACCGCCCCGGAGCAACCTCTCGGACCGGCGTTCGCGAAAACGCTCGGCATCGATTGCACCCTTATGAAATACATCGCCCTCAAATCCGCCGCCCATTTCCGCGCAAGCTTCGAGCCGATCGCCGGCTCGATCTATAACGTGGATGCGCAAGCCATCCACACGCACGATTTCTCCAAACTCCATTATAAAAACCGCGACCGAGATTATTTCCCGATCGAAATCCCGCCGCGACCGTAGACGTTTTAGTTACTCAAACTGTAAAGGCTTTTAACCACGAAACACACGAATGACACGAAAAACAGCCAGAACTCTCTGAAATCCTCTTGCCTCCCTGCAGGCCTGAGAGCACTCGAGCCCAGCGGATTTCGCGGAGGAATCGAAGGAAACCTTTTGCTGCATTTCCGATTTCGTCGCGAGAAACGTCAAGGGCCGCTTAGGTTTTTATCCGCGAAAATCTGTGATCCGCGGTTCGAAACTGTGCGACCTACCGATTGAGGCCACAGGAACTGCGCTCACCCAATCGGAAGCCTCCCTTCTTCCTTTCGTGTCTTTCGTGTCTTTCGTGGTTTATCCTCTTACAGTTCGAGTGAGTTTAATTAGCACGAGCCGTTCCAACTTCCAACGAGGAGGCCTCTATGTTTCGCTATTTGTTCCTGATGTGCTTTGTCGTCTCCATCACAAACATCGGCCTAGGTGCCGATGATTCCCAAAAACCAAACGTGCTATTTTTGATCTGCGATGACCTCAATTGCGATCTCGGATGTTACGGGCATCCGCAGGTCAAATCGCCGAACATCGACCGGCTGGCCCAGCGGGGTGTGCGGTTTCAGCACGCGTATTGCCAATATCCGCTGTGCGGTCCCAGCCGAGCTTCGTTTATGACCGGGATGTACCCCGATCAGACCTTGATCCACCGGAACGCGATCTATGTCCGCGAACATGTGCCCAACGTGAAAACCATCCCGCAGATGTTCCGCGACGCCGGCTACTTCGCCACGCGGATCGGGAAAATCTTCCACTACAACGTGCCGCTTCACATCGGCACGGGCGGGCATGACGATCCTTATTCCTGGGACCATACCATCAATCCCCGCGGGCGGGACCGCGATGATGAGCCGAAGATTTTCAGCCTGCGGCCGGGAAGTTTCGGGGGCACTTTAAGCTGGCTCGCCGCGGAAGGCGCCGACGAAGAGCAAACCGACGGCATCGCCGCGAACGAAGCCGCCAAGCTGCTAAAGGAATATGGCAAGAACAAAAAGCCGTTCTATCTCGCCGTGGGTCTCTATCGGCCGCATACGCCCTATGTGGCTCCGAAAAAGTATTTCGATCTCTATCCCACGAGCCAAATCAAAGTCCCCCAGGTCCCCGAAGGCTATCTGGACACGCTGCCCAAGCCGGCCCAGCAATCGCTGTTACGGAAGAAGGAGCAAGTCAACCTCGCCGACGATCTCGCCCGCCAGGCGATTCAAGCCTATTACTCTTCCATCACTTTTGCCGATGCGCAGCTCGGGAAGATCTTAGATGCATTGGACGAAGCGGGCCTTGCGGAAAACACGGTTATCCTGTTTACGTCCGATCATGGTTATCACATGGGCGAGCACGGGTACTATCAAAAGACGACGCTCTTTGAAAACGCGACGCACGTGCCGCTCATTATCGCCGGTCCGGGTGTGAAAGCCGCGGGTGAGACGGCGAAAAGTCCGGTGGAGATGGTGGATTTCTATCCCACGCTCGCGGAACTCGCCGGGTTAATGCCGCCGAAGTCGACTGCCGGCGTGAGCCTGGTCCCCGCACTCCAAGACCCCACGGCCGCGCCCCGCAAGGCGGCTTTCACACAGTTTGCCAACGGCTATAGTCTCCGCACGCCGCGCTACCGCTACACGGAATGGGGCGAGGACGGAAAACTCGGCGCGGAGCTTTACGATCATCAAACCGACCCGCAGGAAATGAAGAATCTCGCCAACAGTAAAGAGCACGCCCAAATCATGGCGGAACTCGCTTCGCAATTGAGAACGCGCATCGCCGAAGCCAACCGCAAACCGCAAGGCGTCACGCAGATCGATTTCGAGAACCGCCGCCGCGTTCGCTAGGCATTGATCGTGATCCGCGTTTCCGACGGCCCGCATGGTCGGCTTTTGGGGGAGCGATTCGCAAACGTATCGTTGGCGTGATCTTTCTCCGAAAACGGGGCGGAGTCAAACTGCACAACCGCCGCGATAGATGCTAAACTCCGTTAGGGACGTGCTCAACAAACTGGGAAGAGTGGACATCTCGCTCAGGACTTTTTTCTGATCCAAGTCCCGGGCCCCCGTACGGATCCGCCCGCCTTTTCCCGATTGCTCCGTTTCGCGTAGTGCGGGCGGAGTGTAAGAAACCGCCGACGACGATTGGGCCGAGAAGGAGAGACTCGTGACGCAAGACGCATCCGTTCGCGCCGATTCACCTGCGAAGAGTCCCCCGAAAAACGCCGCGCCCCCGTGGCCGCCGGTCATTCTGGCAATTGCGACGGTGTTTTTCACGGCGGGTTTTTCGGCGGTTTGGGGCGGGGTGATGGCGAGCCTCAACCGCCGGCGACTCGATCCGTCGCGGTTCGCGTGGGGACCGCTCCTTGTCGGCGTGGCGGCATTGGCGGCATCTCTCATCACGTCGATTGCCTACGGGGCCCCGTGGTGGATGTCCCCGTACAGCCGCTTCATGTGGCTGTTTCGGCTTGGCCTTTGGGATGCTTGGGTTTGGTGGATCGGACCGGCAATAGAGGCGGTGTCCTGCATTTTCATCGTGCTGATTTTTGTTGTGCCGCAGCGTCAGCGCTTTCAAGCCTGGCGGGTGGAAGGCGGACGGCGGTCGAGTGTGGCGGTTCCGCTCCTGGCGGGAATGGCGCTGAGCGTGGGTTCGCTCTTGCTCGACGTCAATAGCCAGACCCGGTTTTTTGCGAGCATCGCGGACGCGGCGTACCGCGAGGGACTGGAGGAACTCGCCGACGGCCGGCCCGCGGTGGCGCTCGAGAAGTTCAACGAGGCGCTCCGGCTCAACCCGGATTACGTCGATGCGTTGTTACAGCGGGGCCGGCTATTGGCTCGGCAAGGGAAAGAAAAAGACGCCTTGGCCGATTACGCCCGGGCCGTCGAACTCCGGCCCGCGGATCTGGACCTTCGGCTGGAGCGGGCGGAACTCGCGCTGGCGATGGGCGAGATCAAACAGACCATCGAGGATGCGGACAAAATCATCAAGGCGCATCCGAAGCTGGGCCTCGCCCGGTACATCCGGGCCGTGGCTTACGAACACGTCAATCGCTTCCAAGAGGCGCTCGCCGATTTGGATGCGGCCGTCGAGGCCGAGCCGAAGTCGGCGTTGTTCCGCTTCGAGCGCGGCCGGGTGCGCCTGCAACTGGGCCGCATTGATCCGGCCATCGAGGACTTTACCGAGGCCATTGAAAAGGCCCCCAACGATTACGTTTACCATACCCATCGGGCGATGGCGTATCTCCAGAAACAGGACCTGGCCAAGGCCGTCGACGACTTCAGCAAAGCCGTCAAGCTGGCCCCGACGCGGTTGGATCTGTACTGGGCGCGGGCCAACACCTATTTGGAAATGGAGCAGCCGGAAAAGGCCCGCGCGGACGGCCTGACCGCGCTCGAATTGATCGAGCCCAAAAAGTCCGAACCGGGCGGCGCGGCGGCGATGGCCCGGACTTTGGGTCTTTTGGCGCGGTGTTCTGTCCGCCTGAATGAAATCGAGAAAGCATTGGACGAGGCGAACCGGGCCATCAAGCTTGACCCGAAATGGGCCGGCGGTTGGCTCGCGCGGGGATTGGCGGAACTGGCTTCCAACAAACCGGCGGAGGCCGAGAAAGACTTCACGAAAGCCATCGAACAGGCCGCGCCAACGAACAAAGGCATCCGCGCGCGGGCCCTCTATTACCGCGGCCGAGCGCGGAAGGAGCAGGGCGAGACGGCGAAAGGGGACGCGGACCAGGCCGAGGCGAAGAAGTTGTTCCCCCAAATCACCCGCGCCCCGGCCCTTCCGAACGAATCCTCAAACGCCCCACCGAAAAACGGCGACTCTCGCTGACCGCCCGACGCGGCGAAGCCGCAACCAACGTCGCGGCCTCACCAGCGAAAATCGATCGCGGCGGCTGGAAGCCGACGCTCTGAACGGTTGCCAGAAGATTACGGGTTGTTGTTCGGAGCGTTGTTGTTCTGCGGGGCGGGAGTCGGAACCGGCGTCGGCATGTTCTCGCCGCCGGTGGCAGGATCGGTGGCGGGGTCGGCGGCGGGCGTCTGGCCGATCGACACGAAGAGCTTGAATTGGGCGACGTCGTAGGCCACCGTCGCCCGGATCAGCGCGTTTCGAGCCTCGATCAACAGCACCATGCTGTCGAGAACTTCCACCGGCAGCCCCACGCCGCCCTTGATCCGCTGGAGGTCTTCCTGCAGTCCGCGTTCCGCGTCGCCGAGTCGGCGTTCGGCGATTTTCATGGTTTCGTAGGCTTGCTCCATCCGTCCGTAGGCGTCGACGACTTCTTCGCGGATCGTCGCCTGCTCGTTGTGCCATTCCAGGGTGGCCAGTTCGCGTTCGCTGCGTTTTTCCCTCGCCTTCGCAATGTTTCCAATGCCCAAGTTGTCCAATTGCCAGAACGCAATCACGTCGAAGTCGGTCCGGCCGAAGATGGGACCGAAGCCGGGGCTGATCTTGACCAAATCGTAGCGGTTCGTGCTGCCGCCGAATCCCCCGCCGCTGAACCGCACCTGCACATCGGGAAACAACGGCCGGGTCTTGGCCTGGAGATATTCGTAATCGCGGCGGCTGATTTCGGCAATCCGAGCCGCCAGTTCAGGCCGCGTGCGCTGGGCGATCTCGATCAGGGCGGGAAGTTCCTCGTTGGGGTTGATCAGATCGACGGGCGCGATCGCCCCCCCCGGCGTTCGCAGCCGGACGGAAGGATCGAGGTGCAGAACACGGGACAGATCGGCGGAGGCGACCGCAACTTTTTCCTGAGCCCGTTCCTCTTCCAGCCGGGTCAAAAGCGCTTCGGTGCGCGCCCGGCGGGCATCGGCAATTCGGGCCTGTCCCGCCTCGGCAAACGAAGCGGTCAGCCGCGCGACCTCGCCCAACTCCTGTTCCGACTGCTGAATCGCCTTGAGCTCTGCCTCGGCGGACATCAATTCTAAATAACGGCTGGCGACTTCCAGAAACACCTCGTTGATCGTGGCCCGGGTTTCGTACTGGCTGGCGTAAACATGTTGGGTCGCCGCCAAGGGGGCGTACAGCGCTTCGCCGATGTTGGTGTTGATCTGCACGGCGGGAAAGGCGAGGGTTTCCGCCGCGAGCGTGCCCGAACCGCCGCCGATGTAGAAGGACCGGGAATTGACCTTCCGCATCAAGCCGAACGATGTCTGCAACACGCCGTTGTGGAAATGGTAGTTCATCCCGGCGCGGAGGTGCGGCAAGGCGAGCGAGCGGGCCCCGAGCTGCTGGGCCATCGCCGTCTGAATTCCCCAGCGGGAAATCGCGATCTGCGGGTTCGCCGTTTCCGCGAGCCGCAGGGCCGTCACCAGATCGATGACGCATCCCTCGCCTTCCGGGATCACGTTTTTCGACGCGCCGATATTCACGGGATCGTCCGGCATCGCGGTCGGCTCAAGCGCGGGCGGCATGGCCTTTCCCGCGGGCTTGTCCGCATCGGCCGGTCGGAGCTTGCCGGGCTCGGCGGCTTCATTGGCCTTTCTATCGCCGTTTGTTGTGTCGTTCTTGGACCGGTCGGGCTTGAGGTCGCCGGAGGAGGAGACCCTGAGAATCCAATTCTCCCGGCTCCGGGAGACGGGCCGGGAGCCGTGCGGAGGTTCGGCCGACAACGGCGGAGCGTCCAGAAGTCCAATGCATGCGGCTGCCACGCCGGCCAAAGTTCCCCGGCGGAGCGTCTGCCGGCAAAAGAATCGAATTGTCATAGGGCACCACATCAATCATCAAGGAACGGGCGAAGGCTCGTTCAAAGTCTGTCAGTTAAAAATGGGAAGTGAACGCTTCTTGCGATGCGCCGCGCCTCGCCCAATCCAGCATCCCGCGGAGGCGTGGTGGTTAACGACGGTTTTCCGATTAGGGATTTGTGCCCGCCGGTGCGGGAACGTTTTCGCCGCCCTGGGGCGCTGCGGTTTCTTTTGGAGGAACATAGCCTTCGGGAACCGGACGCGCGAGCGTATCCGCCGGGGGCTGGCCCAACGCGACGAACAGGTCGAGATGTGCCTGGTTGTATTCGATGATCGCGTTCAGATACGCCTGGCGGGCCAAGGCGAGCAACTGTTGGCTGCGGATCACTTCGATAGGCAGGCCTTGGAAACCGCGAATCCGGACCACGTCTTCCTGGAGCGCCTTCTGGGCGACTCGCACCGCCCCTTCGTTGGATTCGATCATCGCATACAGCGTGTGCGTGCGGACGTAGGCCCCGGTGACTTCCCGGCGCACCTGATTGAGCGTTTTCAGCTTTTCCAAATCCGCCGATTGCAGCTTGCTGCGGGCGACGCGAATTTGGGCGATGTTGCCGCAGCCCATGTTTTGCAGCGTCCAATAGGCGATCGCGTCGAAATCGACCCGCGTGCTGAACTTGCCGAAGCTGGGCTGGTTGACCGGAGCCCCGAACGCGAGGCCCCGCGTGAGGATGTCGTTCCGGGCGACCGGAGGGATATTGCTTCCGGAGACAATGTCGCTGCCGCCGCCAAACGTTCCCGAGCTGAACATCAAAATGACATTGGGCGAAAAGGGCAAGAGTTGCTTCTCGCGGAGTTTGAGCAGCGCCTGTTGAATCGCGGCCTGCTGCGCCCCCAACTCGGGACGATTCATCGACGCGATCGCCAACAGCTCCCGCACGGGGATGGGATCGGGAACCAGCGGCGTGGGCACGACCGATTCATCCGCCGGAACCAGCCGCAGCATCGGTTCGAGGTTCAAGAGCTGCACCAAATTCGCCGAGGCGGCGATGGTTTGAAACTCGGCCTCCGTCACGTCCGTGTTTCGCTGTTCCAGATTCGTTTCCGCCCGCTCCAGGTCCGCTTCGCGGCCGGCTCCCGCTTTGGCGTAAGCGCGGGTCAGATCGACGATTTGCGAAATCTCGTCCCGCGTCTTCAGGGCCAGGACGCGCTGCCCCTCGGCCTTGAGCAGATTCAAATAGGCTTCGGCGACTTTCCGCAGCATTTCGTTTTCCTGGGCCCGGCTGTTGAACAGCTGCTGCTCGACGGCTTGCCGGCTCTCCAGGTATCCGTAAAGCCCTTCCGCAAGATTCATATTCCAGCCCACGCCGGGAATGCTGACCGTCCCCGCAGCGACCGCTCCGGAGCCGGCTCCCACGAACAGCGAACTGCGTTTAATGTTCAGCACGTTCCCACTGGATTGCATCAAGGCCCCAGTGTGGTTGTCGTAGTTCAATCCGCCGCGGATGGTCGGCAGATACTCGAGCTGCGGCCAATTGCCGCCGGGCGACATCGCTCATGACCCGCTGCCGGGCGGTGAGGATATTCAGGTTGCGAACGCCACCGAGCCACAGCGCACTGGGCAGGTCGATTCCCGTTGCGGGGCGTTCCCGCAAGCGGTCGAGGTTCGTCATTTTCTCCGGCATCTCGACCGGCACGTCCTTCGAGTCCGGCGATTCGACCCGGGGCGGGGCGGTGTAACGGCTTGAAGGAGCCGGCGGTTCGGCCCCCGAGGCCGAATGCCAGCACGTCAACGTCAGCAGGACCGTCGCGAGGCGGGATTCGGTCCTTCCATACCAGATTCTGGGCATCGTTGTTTCCCTCATGATCGAAAGTTTGGAAGGCGGCATCGGCGGGTGTCGCCATCGAAAGCGGTCATTTCGGCGCGGCTTCCGGCGCCGGAGCGGGAGCCGGGGTCGGTTCGCCCGAAGCGGCTTCCGGAGTCACCCCCTCCAAAGGAACGGGACGGGCCAGCATCTCGGCCGGCGGATTTCCCAGGGACACATAAAGTTCGAGCTGTGCCTGGTTGTAGTCGGTGATCGCTCGGAGGTATTCCTCGCGGGCCCGCGTCAAGAGCCTTAAGTCGTCGAGCAACTCGATCGGCAGCCCTTGGCCGCCTTGGATTCGCTGTTTGTCTTCGTCGAAGCCTTCGACGGCCGTGCGGACGGCTTCTTCGGCGGTGGCAATCTGCGCGAAACGAGCATGGCTGCGGGCATAGCCCCGGGCGACTTCCGCCCGCGCCTTGTCGAGTTCGGCGAGCAGTTCGAAGTTGGAGACTTGAAGCTTACTTGCCGCCTCGCGGATGTCGGCGAGGTTTCCCACCCCCAGGTTCTTGAGCATCCAATAGCCGACCACGTCAAAGTCCTGGCGTCCCGACCAGTTCCCGAAGTTCGGATCGCTGCGGCCGAAGTCGGTTTTTGCCATGGACTGATGGACCAGGTTGCTTCCGCCCCCTTCCCCGCCGGCGGAGAATCCCACAATCACCGTCGGAGAGAACGGCAGCATCTGCTGTCCCTGAAGGGCGAGCAGCGATTTGCGAATCACCGCCTGCCGCTCCTGCAATTCCGGCCGCTGGATGATCGCAATCGCCACCAATTCCCGAAGCGGAATCGGATCGGGGACCATCGGCATCGGGACGTAGCGGTCCTCGATCGGCTGCAACCGAATCGAAGGATCGAGGCTCAATAGCTCGGCCAGCGTGGTCGAGGCGATCAGGACCTGGCCTTCCGCGTTCTGCAATCGGGCTGCATAGAGTCGCGCGGAGCCCGCGGCGCGGTCGGCGTCGGCCTGCTTGGCCCCGCCCACTTGGACATAGGCTTCCGTGAGCCGGGCGACTTCGCGGGCGTCCGCCAGGTTCTGGGCCATCACCGCCCGCATGCCGTTCGTTCGCAGCAGGTCGTTGTAACCCACCGCCACGCGAAGCAGAGTTTGGTTCTCCACCGCCCGGCTGTGGAACTGTTGCTGTTCGATGTTCGTCATCGCCTGCAGGTTGTTGACGATCAACTGGGAAATGTTGTTGTCCCAGTAGACGCCGGGGATATTGACGCTGCCCGCGGCGATCGCAAACGAGCCGGCCCCAACATAAAGGGCGCTGCGGTGCAGGCTGAGGATATTCCCGAACGACTGTTGCAGCGGACCGGTATGGTCGTCGTAGCTCAAGCCGGCACGCATCGACGGGAGCAATTGCGCCGCCGCCAGTTGCCGCTCGGCCACGGCTTGGACCACGTGCTGCCGGGCGATGAGCATATCCGGGTTTTGGACGCCGGCCATGCTGAGGGCGGCGGCCAGATCGATGGGAGCCGTTTCCGTTCCCAGCAGATCCGACAATTGCAAGCGGGATGCGTCCGCCGCGTACGTTTTGTCGGCAGGCATCTCGACGGGTGCGGGTGGCTGCGCGGGCGGAGCCTTTTCGTCCGCCAGCGGGGCGGGCGGCTTCGCCGGAACCTCGAGGGCCGACCGCCTCTCGGTGGGCGCGGGCGGATCGTCTGCCAACGCGAAACTGGGTGAAAAGTCGCCGCAGCTTCCCCAAACCATTCCCGAAAGCACCGCGGCCGGGAGTCCCCGCCGCAGGAGCCGCCGGGTGGTCCAAAAGGATGTATTCTTCGACACCGCATCCTCCTTGAGCGTGTCTCAGGGTCGGTCGGGATTTTCGTGAGAAAAATCCGTTCAAACCCACTTGAAAAATCATCAATGCCGGTAATCTTTATCGGGGACTTCCCCCCGCAAGTTGATTAAAATCGGACCACCCGGCATAACCTTTACAATCAGAAGTCCGGTTAGGCAGCCAAGTTCATCTCGGCGGACTTTTTATCCCGGACCAAGAGCGAATATAAGCATGGCACGACGAACAGTGTCGCCGGTTCCACCGCCAACAACCCGCCGAGAATCGCCCGGGCGAGCGGCGCGTTGGCTTCGCTGCCGTGCTCGAGGGCGAGCGCCGCAGGAACCATCGCAAAGAACGCCGCGAGCGCGGTCATCGTCACCGGCCGCACGCGAAGCGCGGCCGCCTTCCGGATCGCGTCGGTGGGATTGAGCCCCTCGTTTCGCCTGAGTTCCTGAGCGCAGTCGGTCATCAGCACCGCGTTGGACACGTTAATCCCGACCACGAAAATCACGCCCAACAGCGACTGCACGTTGAGGGCCGTTCCCGTGAGGTAAAGCAGCGACAACACGCCGATCAACAACAAAGGCACGGCGAGCATCACGCTGAGCGGCACAACCCAGGAGCGAACCAACGCGACCAGCAGGAAGTAGATCAACAGCGACGCGAGAATCAGTCCGATGCCCAGGTTGTAGAACGTGTCCTGCATCCGGGCGTATTCGCCGCTCAAGAGGATTTTCGAGCCCGCCAGCGTCTCTTTCGTGTCCGGATAGCGAGGATCATAAGGCGCCCAAACGGCCCCTTCCTGCTTTTCGCCGAAGTTGCCCACGACGCCGGCCACATCGTCGGCCACGTGCCCGAGATCCCGGCCCGATACGCCCATCGTCAAATCGATGGTCGGCTGGATGTTGTTGTGCGTCACTTCCGTGGGGACGGTGTTCCGAGTGACCGTGGCAATCGACCGCAACGGAACCGGGTGCGATTGTTTCAAGCCGGTGATCGGCACATCCAACAGCGTGTCGAGCGAGTTGATTTCGTGCTCCGGATACTGCACGCCCACGAAGTATTGGTTGTAGCTGACCGGATCGATCCAGAAGTTCTTCTTGTTGAACGAAATGCTCGAATTGCCCGCGGCCACGACGTTCCGCATCACATCCTGCTGGGTCAAACCCATATCCGCCGCCTTGGACCGGTCGACATTGATGTTGAACTGCGGATAGTTGAGCCGCTGCACGATCTGCGCGTCGACGACGCCGGGGACCTTCGCCACCTCGGCTTTGATCTTCTCGGCGATCTCGTGCGCGAGTTCCATGTTTTTGCCGGTGATGCGGACATTCAGCGGCGTGGACTTGCCTTCATTGAGCGCCCCGCGGACCATCCCGCCCGTGTCGAAGGCGAACTCCATCTGGCTGAACCGCGGGTCCTTGCGGAAGTTCTGGCGAAGCACGTCGGCGTAATGTTGGGCCGTGTGATTCCGGTGTTCGCTCAATTGGACTTTGATGATCGCATCCATCGGTCCGGAGTTGGGCGTATAAGCGGCGGACCAGTCGGCGGTCAGCCCGATTTCCGAGAGCACGAGTTGCAGGTCGTGCTTATCGATCGCCTTGTGAATCGCGTCTTCCACATCCGCGATGTACTCCTGCGTGTTTTCGATCCGCGTTCCGCTGGGAGCGCGGACGGTAATTTGGAAGGCCCCCGCGTCCACTTCGGGGAAGAACTCCCGCCGCAGAATCGGGGTGAAGAACAGAACGGCGCAGGCCAAAAGGGCGAAGCTGATGCCGATCGTCAATAAGCGAAACTGCATCACGCGGTCCAGAATCTGGCCGTACTTGGTGATGGACCGTTGAATGACGCCTTCCCACGCGGCGAAAGCGCGGGCGACGACGTTCCAACTCGCCGGGGCGTCCTCGTCTTCCCCGTGCTCGCCCTTGCGGTGCGGCTTGAGCAGAATCGCCGAATAGGCGGGCACCAGCGACTGCGACAGCAAGTAAGCACAGATCATGGCAAAGGCGACCGCGAGCGCCATCGGCCGGAACAGAAACCGTCCCATCCCGGGCATGAGCGCCAACGGAGCCAAGACGAGGAACGTGCATAAGGTCGCGATCAAGGCGGGCATGGCCACTTCGCTCGTCCCGCGAAACGCGGCTTCGCGCGGCGGCGCCCCCAACCCCAGGTGGCGGTGCGTGTTCTCCAAGACGATGATCGCGGTATCCACCAGCGGCCCGATGGCAAGCGCCATCCCCGCCAGAGTCATCACGTTGATCGTGTTCCCCGTGGCATACAGGCAAATCACCGCTCCCATCACCGAAAGCGGGAGCATGAGAATTGCAATAACCGTCATCCGCCATTCACCCAGGAACAAGAGAATCACGAGCGAGCACAGAATCGCCCCCAATACGCCTTCCTGAGCCAGAGCATGAATCGAAGCCCGCACATAAACCGACTGGTCCATCACGAGCTTCAGGTCGATGCCCGGCCGCGTCAGCCGGGCTTGCATGTCGTCGATCGATCCGTGGAGCGTATCCACCACGTCCAGCGTGCTCGATCCCAATTGGCGGTACACCGGGACATACACCTGCTTCCGGCCGTTCACGCGAACGATGTTCGTCTGAATGAACGCGGCGTCCTTGGGCGTCGCCACGTCTCTGACGTAAGAGCGGTTGCCCGGTTGGTCCGTCAAAGGCATGTCGCCCATCCGTTCGACGAAATCATACAGCGAGTTCGAGGAGATGGCGTAATCCATGTCGCCCATTTTCACGCTGCCGTTGGGCAGGAACACGTTGTAGTGATCCACCGCGGTCATCACATCCAAAGGCGACAGCCCGCGGGCCTGCATGCGGATGCGGTCGAGATACAGCATCACCGCCCGCAGCTTGCCGCCGTAAACCACGGGGGCGACCGCGCCGGGGTTGCTCATGATCATCGGGCGGACTTCGTACCGGCCCACATCGTAGAGAATCGATTCAGGCTGCGTTTTGCTGTCGAGAGCGACCAGGCACACGGGCGTCGAACTCGTGGGGTCGAACGGCAAAACGACCGGGGGCAAAGTCCCCGGCGGCAGGTTGGGCAGCGTCGAGAGCGCGAGCGAGTTGACCTGCGTCAGCGCGCCGTTGGGATCGACATCGTCCTGGAAATAGTTCCGCACGATGCTCGCCCCGACGATCGAGCGGGATTCCTGCCGCTTGAGGCCGTTCGACTGGCCGACCCACCGCTCCATGCGGTTTGTGATGTCTTTTTCAATCGCTTCGGCGGGCATGCCGCCGTAGAAGGTCAGCACCTGCACCGCCGGGCTTTTGAAGACGGGCAGAATGTCGACAGGGATCATCGTAAGCGTGAGCGCCCCGATGATCAAAACAGTTAACGCCATCACCGTCACCGCATAAGGGTTCCGGAGCGAGCCTCGGATTAATGCGTTCATTGGAGCGGTGTACCTCGCGGATAGGGAAGGGAATAGGGGAAGGGAGTGAAGCGGCCCGACGCAGGCCGTTCACATGGGGCAGATTGTTTCCGATGGGAAAAGTCCCCCCTTGGCGGAACAAGGCCAAGGACGACGATGGCGGAGCCGAAAGTCGAACTTGCGGACTGGGAATCTCTTGCAAGCGGGCAAATCATGGTGAATTGGTGAATTCCAAGAAGCCTCGGCGAATCTTCCATCGGAATCTCCACCGAGGCGATGCGATTGTTGACATAACGTGGAACTCCCGGGGCCGATGGAACGACCCCCGGGAATCCCTGAATCAAACCTCTTTATCAAAAGGCCCAATGCGGGCCAGAGTTTCAGGCGAAGCCCCATCCTTCTTCGGCGGCTTCGTCCACGGGAATCTCGTCGGCTCCCTCGTCCATGCTCGCCCCGCGCTTGTCGCGGACCAGAAGCGAATACAAACAAGGCACGACGAACAGCGTGGCCGGTTCCACCGCCAAGAGCCCGCCGAGAATCGCCCGGGCGAGCGGAGCGTTGGCTTCACTGCCGTGCTCGATGGCGAGCGCCGCCGGGATCATGGCGAAGAACGCGGCGAGCGCGGTCATCGTCACGGGCCGCACGCGAAGCGAAGCCGCTTTGCGAATGGCCTCGGTCGGTTTGAGTCCTTCGCCCCGCCGGAGTTCCTGGGCACAGTCAGTCATCAGCACCGCGTTCGACACGTTAATGCCGACCACGAAAATGATGCCGAGCAGCGACTGCACGTTGAGGGCGGTCCCGGTCGCGTACAGCAGCGTCAATACGCCGATCAACGACAGCGGCACCGCGAGCATCACCGTCAGCGGCACAACCCACGAACGGACCAGAGCGACCATCAAGAAGTAGATCAACAGCGACGCGAGGATCAGTCCGATCCCCAGGTTGTGGAACGTATCCTGCATCCGGGAGTATTCGCCGCTCAGCACGATTTTCGAGCCGGCCAGCGTTGCCCCCGACTTGGGATCCCGGGGATCATACGGAGCCCAAATGTCTGCACCTTCCGACTTGCCGAAGGTGTTGACGACGCTGGACACCTCGTCGGCGACGTGGCCCAGATCCCGGCCCGAAACGCCCATCGTCAAATCGATCGTCGGCTGAATGTTGGTGTGCGTCACTTCCGTGGGAACCGTGTCCCGCGTGACCGTGGCAATCGACCGGAGCGGAACCGGATGCGACTGGTTGGGGCCGGTGATCGGCACGTCGAGCAGCGTGTCGAGCGAATCGATCTGCTCTTCCGGATACTGCACCCCGACGAAATATTGGTTGTAGCTCACCGGGTCGATCCAGAAGTTTTTCTTATTGAACGAGATGCTCGAATTGGCCGCGGCCACCACGTTTCGCATCACGTCTTCCTGGGTCAAGCCCAGGTCCGCGGCTTTGGACCGATCGACGTTGATTTTGAACTCGGGATAGTTCAGCCGCTGCACGATCTGGGCATCCACAATTCCCGGAATCTTCGACACCTCGGCCTTGATGTCCTCGGCGATCAGGTGCGCCAGCTCCATGTTCTTGCCGGTGATCCGGACGTTGAGCGGAGTGGACTTACCCTCGTTCAAGGCCCCGCGAACCATCCCGCCCGTGTCAAAGGCGAACTGCAACTGGCTGAACCGCGGATCCTTGCGGAAGTTCTGGCGAAGCACGTCGGCATAGTGCTGGGCCGAGTGCTGCCGATGTTCGCTCAACTGGACCTTGATGATCGCGTCCATCGGTCCGGAGTTGGGCGTATAAGCGGCGGACCAGTCGGCGGTCAGCCCGATTTCCGAGAGCACAAGCTGCAGATCGTGCTCGTCGATCGACTTGTGAATCGCATCTTCCACCTCGGTGATATACTCCTGCGTGTTCTCAATCCGGGTCCCGCTGGGAGCGCGGACCGTGAACTGAAACGCCCCGGCATCCACTTCGGGGAAGAACTCCCGCCGCAGGATCGGGCTGAAGAACACGATGACGCCCGCAAGCAGCGCGAAGCTGGCGGCGACGGTCAACACGCGATAGTTCATCACGCGATCCAACAGGCGGACGTACTTGGCGATCGCCGATTCGATCACGCCTTCCCAAACGGCAAACGCGCGGGCGATGACGTTCGGGTTATGGCGCGGAGCCGAATGCGCCGCTTCGGCGTGCGCACCTTCGCCATGCTCGCCTTCTCCGTGCCCGTGGCCCACGCCGTGCGGCTTGAGCAGGATCGCGGCAAAGGCGGGAACCAGAGACCGAGACAGCAAATAGGCACAGATCATGGCAAACGCCACGGCCAGCGCCATCGGCCGGAACAGAAACCGTCCCATCCCGGGCATCAACGCCAACGGCGCGAGCACCAGGAACGTACACAAAGTCGCAATCAACTCGGGCATGGCGACTTCGCTCGCCCCGTGGTACGCGGCGTCGTGAGGCGAAGCCCCCAATCCCAGGTGGCGGTGCGTGTTCTCCAAGCAGATGATCGCACTATCGACCATCGGCCCGATCGCTAGAGCTAGTCCCGCGAGGGTCATTACGTTGATCGTGTTCCCCGTCGCGTGCAGGCAAATCACGGCTCCCATCACGGCCAACGGCAGCGTCATGATCGCGATGATCGTCATCCGCCATTCGCCCAGGAACAACAGAATTACGAGCGAGCACAGAATCGCCCCCAATACGCCTTCCTGAGCCAGAGCATGAATCGAAGCCCGCACATAAACCGACTGGTCCATCACGAGCTTCAGGTCGATGTTCGGCCGCGTCAGGCGGGTTTGCATTTCGCTGATGGACTCGTGGAGCGTATCCACCACGTCCAGCGTGCTCGATCCCAACTGGCGGTACACGGGAATATAAACCTGCTTCCGGCCGTTCACGCGAACGATGTTCGTTTGAATGAACGCGGAATCCTTCGGCTTGGCGACATCCTTCACATAGGAGCGGTTGCCCGGGTCATCGGTCAAGGGCATGTCGCCCATGCGGTCCACAAAGTCGTAGAGCGAGTTCGAGGCAATCGCGTAATCGGTGTCGCCCATCTTCACGCTGCCGTTAGGCAGGAAGACGTTGTAGTTGTCCATCGCGCTCATCACGTCCAGCGGCGACAGCCCGCGGGCCTGCATGCGGATGCGGTCGAGATACAGCATGACTGCGCGAATCTTCCCGCCGTAAACCACGGGGGCGACCGCGCCGGGGTTGCTCATAATCATCGGGCGGACTTCGTACCGGCCCACATCGTAGAGAATCGATTCGGGCTGCGATTTGCTGTCGAGAGCGACCAGACACACGGGCGTCGAACTCGTGGGGTCGAACGGCAAAACGACCGGGGGCAAAGTCCCCGGCGGCAGGTTGGGCAGCGTCGAGAGCGCGAGCGAGTTGACCTGCGTCAGCGCGCCGTTGGGATCGACATCGTCCTGGAAATAGTTTCGCACGATGCTCGCCCCGACGATGGAGCGGGATTCCTGCCGCTTGAGGCCGTTCGACTGGCCGACCCACCGCTCCATGCGGTTTGTGATGTCTTTTTCAATCGCTTCGGCGGGCATGCCGCCGTAAAAGGTTAAAACTTGGACGGCCGGGCTTTTGAAGACCGGCAGAATATCGATCGGGATCATGGTGAGCATCAGCCCGCCCATGATCAACAGCGTAAAGGCCATCACCGTCACCGCGTATGGGTTCCTGAGTGAGGCGCGAATTAATCCATTCATAACGGCAAACTACCTGTTGAAATCTCGGGGGGAATACGGGGCGTGAGGAAGCATCCGGGCACGGCATCTTCCGCGCCGGACCGGCGGGAGGGTTTTTATCTGGCGGAAGTCAACGCGACGACCTGCACGGGAGTGCCGTCCTCGACGGCGCTGTTGTTCTTCGCGACGACCTGGTCGTTGGCGTTCAACCCGTCCAGAACTTCAACGACGATACCGTTGTCTTTGCCCAGACGGATCTGGCGTTTCTCGGCTCGGCCGTTTCTGACCACGTAAACCGTACCCTCGCCGTCTTTGGCGTCCCCGATGAGGCAGGAGGAAGGAATCCGTACGGAATCTTTATTTCCGGCTTCCAGGGTGATCGCCACCGCGCCATACATCCCGTGCTTCAAGATTCCCTCGGGGTGCGTCGGGTCGGTCGGGTTCGCCAGGTCGATTTCGATGCGTTCGGTGCGGGAGTTGGTGTCCTCGGCCATGGCGATGCGGGAGATCTTGCCTTGGAACTTCTTGCCCGTGAGAGCATCGACTTCGACAACGGCTGTATCGCCAGGATTGGCAAAGTACACTTCGCGGTCGGGAACTTCGACGATAACCCGCATCCGGTCGTTACGGGAAATCGTGTAAAGCGGCCCGTGCGAGGTGTCATCGCCAGTGCGGATGAAATGCCCCACGTGGTAGTTTCGCTGCGTAACGACCCCGTCGTACGGGGAACGAATATTGGTGTAATCGTACATCACCTGGGCATGGGCCAGTTCGGCATTGGCGACGCCGACTTGGGCCCGGGCTTCCCCCAGGTCCGCATCGGCCTGCGCGATTTTCGCCGTGGCTGCGGTCACTTGGGCCTGTTGCGTGATGACGTGGGCCTTGGCCGCTTCCACCGCGGCTTTCGCGGCCAGGTATTGGTCTTCCGTTTCGTCGACGAGCTTCTCATCGACGGCTTTTCGCCGGAAGAGGTCCTGCATCCGCTGGTATTGCTTGCCTTGGTAAGACAAGGTCGCCTCGGCGCGTTGCTGGTCGGCTTGGGCTTCCGCGATCGCCGCTTTCGCCGCTTCTTTCTCCGCCTTCGCGGTATCGACGCGGGCGATCATTTGATCGACCCTCGCTTTGGCCTGAGTCACCGTGGCGGTGCAGCGGGTGACTTCTTCCTTCAATTCGGGGGCTTCGATGACGGCGATGACTTCACCGGCTTTGACCTTATCGCCAATGTCATATTTTTGTTCGTGTAAGTAACCCGAGACCTTCGAGAACAGGTCGGCCCAATCGAAGGAATGGACCGTGCCGGGTTGGACCGTCACGCGGTCCACGCCGCCGGTTTGCGGGCTGATGGTTTCGACCCGAAGCTCGCGATTTTGCTGGGAAGTTTCGGGGGCCGCGTGGGCCGGAGTGGGAGAACTGACCGAACTTGAGCCCGCCGGGCCGAACCAAAACGCGGCGGTTACCACGCCCGCACCGGCCAACAGGGACAAAAAGAGCCATCTTCGGCGCATTGAATTATTCGTACCGGGCATCTTGCACTCCTATCAAGGAAAGAGAATCGTGTCTGAACATTAGCTCCAAGCGCATGAATGAGACGCGGCGCCGGGATCTTGTTTCACTACAATTTGAGAGTGATATGAGGCGCGTGAGCGAATTGCGCCTTCACTCTGTGCCGCACAAGCGTTCCGTTTCACAACGGGGGCGGCGGAAGAGGGCAAACGCTTTTAGCAAAGCATGGGCAACGCGAGCGACAGCAGCACCGAAACCCGGGCTTGCTCGCTGACCGCCCCAATGCGGGAGATCACCGGAGTGTTCTGCAACCGCACAGTGGGCAATGTGCACAGGATGGGAGCGTGCGACTCCACTTCCGATTCGCGATTCTCTTCCGACTCATAAGCGATGTGCCGGCCGAGATGTTGTAACGCATCGAGTGGCAGGGTGAGCCGTCCCGACTCGCGGATCGCGTGAGACCCGTTGACGAGTTGAGCTCCGGAGGGTGCATCCGCCCAACCTTGCACCGCACTCAGAGACAATGCGACAGGAGCCAGAGCCGCCAAAAGCACAAAACGACAGCACCACTTCACCCATCGCGGGGAGCCGTTGCTGAGATTGTGTGTGTTGCGCACCATGGCAATCAGCTTGGGGATAAAATTCCACTTTTGAGGAGTTTCGGAGTGTCTCCGCACCCGCCCCTCAACCCAACTCGTTACGATAAAGGTAAATGAAATTCCGCGCCACGTCAAGTTAGTATTTTCACTAAATTACCGTAGGGGAAATTCCCACACGATTCGTACCATCGAATGGAACACAAAACGCACAACAATTCGCGGCGATTTCCCCAATTTGCGTAGGAAAATCGTCCCTGTGGCCGTTTCGAAATGTTCTGACAAATCCCAATTCGCCGGTCATTTTTAATATATTTTTTGCAAGGGTGCAGACGACACGCCTGGCATTTTTTTAATGAATCGCCATGGATTGCAATGTGGCGTCTTTACCGAATCGTCACGGTTTCCAAGTGCCGGCGGAGTGTTGCCGCTTGTTGAAAACGCCCGAGTTGATCGTACAGATTCGCCAACTCTCGCAATCGCTCGGGGTTCCGGGGATCCCGCGCAACTTCCGCTTCGGTTTCCATCACTTTTACCGTGGCTGTCGTCAACCGGTTGCTGATTTCCAAATGCCTGTTCGCCAGTTCGGACTTTCCCAACCGGCTCGCGGATTGGGCGAACTTGTAGTGGGCTTCTTTATTGTAGGGATCGGCATCGACCACCGCGGTGAAATCCGCAAGAGCCGCTTGGAACGCGCCTTGATCGAACAGCAGCATGCCTCGCACCATCCGCGCCCGATTGGAGCCAGGCGCGTGATCGAGCACCTGATTGATTTCTTTCATCGCGTCGTTTGTGCGGCCTTCATAGCGCAGGAGAAAGGCATGCTTGATGTGCACGGCATCGGTGGGCGGGCCCGCGGCGAGCAGGCGGTCCATCTCCTGCCGCGCTGCCGCCATGTCGCCCGTATCCATCAGCACCTGCACCAGGATGTTCCGAAGGGCCGCTTCGTCTTGGGGGGACGGATGGCACTTTAGCCCCCGCCGGCCGGCGACGAGGGCTTCCTTGAGATCTTTCTGCTCGAGCGCGACTTGCGAGATCACCAGCCAGGCCAAAACGCTTTCGGGCGATTGCCGGCTGAGTTTTTTGGCCAGAGCGATCGCGTCGGAGGATTGCCGCCCCTCGAGTTTTAAGGAAATGAGCATTTCGAGCACTTGGATTCGCGCCGGTCCCGGCCGATCCGCGGCCATGAGTGCGTATTGTGCCATCAAATTCTGACGGGCGGCGAGCGCCTGTTTTGCGAGTTCCAAAAGCTCCGCCTGGTCGCACGCCGAACCGTCCTGGATTTGGCTGAACGCGCCCAAGGCTTCCGTCCAGCGGCCGGATTTCGCCAACAGCCGGCACCACAAAAGCTGAGCCGGCGGATAATTGCCATCGGCAAGACCCACGCTTTCCATCACGAGTTGCTCGGCCGTTTCCGGGTCCGATTTTGCAAGCCGCTTCGCCCGCCAATACAATCCACTGGGGGTCTGAAACGCCCAATAACCCAAGGCTCCGGCGAGCAGCGCGATCGACGCCACCGCCCATTTCCAGCGGATGCGGGGCGGACGAAAGCTGCGAACGGCCGTCGATTTGTCATTCGTCACGCGTGCCGGTCCCTTCCACCAGATCGTTGGTTTGCCGGGGTGTCAAATCTTTGAAGTGTTCCTCGCGGCCGCTCGGCCAGCGGACAGTGACTTGGACGGTTTCGTGACCATCCGGCACGGGCAGCAAGATTCGCCGATCGGAATGCGAAAGATAACCCCCTCCGCCGCGAACGAACCGCACCAGCGTTCGGCCTCGATTTTCCAACGAAAGGCTGGCTCCCACTGCGAACGGATCGGAACGCGTTCCGCGAAGCCGCAGCCGAATCCAGTTCGCGGGCCGCCGGCGGTTTCGCAAAATGGCGGCGGGCGCATCCTGGTTGACGATCACCAGATCGAGAGCGCCATCATTGTCCAAATCGCCGACGGCGGCGCCCCGGCCCGGATGCGGCACGCTGAACCACGGTCCCCCGCGGGCCGACACGTCCTGGAACGAGTTGCCTTGGTCGTTCCGCAGCAAAAACGCCGGTTGCCGAAATGGGCTTCGGCCGCGGTGGTAAAAAACGTGCCCGTTGATCACATACAAATCCTGCCAGCCGTCTCCGTCAAAGTCGGCAAAGCCGGTGCCGAAGCCGACGAACGTCCGGCTCCGGCCGCCCAAGCCCGCGACAACCGTCGCGTGCACGAAGACGTCTCTGTCCAGATGCCGATACAGCGAGTTGTCCTCCATTTCAAAGTTGGTCAGAAACAAGTCGCCCCGCCCGTCTCCGTTGTAATCGCTAAAGTCCACTCCCATGCTTCCTTCGGGAGCGCCGAACTCATTGAGTGCCGTCCCCGAAGTTGGAGCCGCGTCACGAAAGGGAAATGTCGGGCCGCCCAAATACATTTGATTGGCCACCGCATCGTTGGCGACGTAAAAATCCAGCCAGCCATCGCGGTTCAAGTCGGCCGCCACGACCCCCAGGCCTTTGCCTTCGCGGCTGAGCTGCGCCTGCTCCGTGACATCCTCAAAACGCATGCCTTGATGATTGAGAAACAGCCGGTCCATCGCGGCGGGATACTTTTGCGGCGGGCACACGTCGCGGGTTTTCTCGCCGGGGTCTTCACAAACGTCTTGGGGATCGAGACGCCAATTCAGATAACTCGCCACGTACAAATCCGGCCAGCCGTCCCGGTTCACGTCCCCCCAAGCCGCCGCCGTGCTCCAAGAAGAATCGGCCAACCCTGCGACATGCGTGACATCCGAAAACCGCTTCCCGTTTTCGTTTCGATACAATCGGCTCTGCCCGTAGCAGGTGACGAACAAATCCGGCCAGCCGTCCCGGTTGAAATCGCTGACCGCGCAGCCGTGCGAATAATCGCCGGGCTCTTCGAGGCCGGCATCCCGCGTCACGTCCCGGAAACTCCAATCCCCTTCGTTACGATAAAGCGTCCCCGGCAAACCGCGCACGGCGGGGGGACCGTTCTGCATTTGCCCGCCGGCGGGAAAAAACAAATCCATGTCCCCGTCCTGGTCGTAATCGAACACCGCCACGCCGCCGCCCACGGTTTCGAGAATGGAGTAAAATCCCGCATCCCGCCCGCTCCGGTAAATGGACTTCACGCCGGTCTGCGAAGTCACCTCTTCAAACCAATCGTCCGCGAGCGGAGGCCGAGGCGTAGGGGCATCGACCGCCGATTCGATGCGGGTGGCCGACGGCGTTTTGGCTGGGGAAGGAATCTCCGTTTCTGCACATCCCTGCCAAACCCAGGCGGCCAGCAGCATCAATCCCACGCCGGAACTTCGGCGGTGTTTCATGGCAAGATTCCACCAAAATGCGCGACGTTCGGTCTGAGGCGACCGATAAACGCTCCACCAGCTTGAATTGGAAACAGGACAGGTCAAATCACATCACATCACCGATCGTAAAAGCCCGCAAAACACGCCGTCAAGCGTCTATTCGCCTCTGCGTGCGATCGTGTGATCCCGCGAGCGTCACGAATCTCCCGCTCGCATTCTCAACAGCCCTTCCTGAGGGAATCCCCCAGTCCGATTATGGTTGCATTTTCCAGCACATTGACATATGTTGGATTTCCAAGCCGACCAAAGCTTTCCAATAACCCGTTTACAAAGAACTCTTAACACAGAGCAATCATCGATTGGGTTTTGGTGAGTTTTTCCGGAAACATTCCCGTTTCCCACATCACCTTATCCTTCCTTCACCGAATCTTTTTCCATCACCGGTCGGTTCTCAAGGGAGTGCCTTCGTTTCCCTATTTTTTTCTTTTTTTCCTTTCTTCAGGAGAAATGTGATGACACGAGCAAAATGGCGTCGGCGGGGATTTACGTTGATTGAATTATTGGTGGTGATCGCCATTATTGCGATCTTAATTGCGCTCCTGCTGCCCGCCGTGCAGCAAGCCCGCGAGGCGGCCCGCCGTTCCACTTGCAAGAACAACCTCAAACAACTCGGCTTGGCTCTGCACAACTATCACGACACGTTTGGGAGTTTTCCAATTGGTGTTCGCGGACGGGGCTGGGGTATCAGTTGGTACGCGGGCATTCTTCCCTATATCGACCAAGGGCCTTTGTATAAGAAATTCAACTTCAGTTCGGCCAACACGGGCTACTCGACCCAGTGCCAGAACCTGGGAACCAACGGCCAGGCCCAACTCGCCGTGCTGCGATGCCCGTCCAGCCCCTTGCCCGAAGTCGTGACAACCACCTGGTGCAAAGGCATGACGGTCGCCTCGTACGTCGGCATCGCGGGGGCTCAAGGAGGCAACGGCGTCCCCAATCAGTCGGGAGACCGCGGCGACACGACGCAATGCTGCGGCGGAGGCAGCACGAGCTCCTTCTATTCGCAAAACGGCGTTCTGGTAGGGTGCAACCGCTGCGCGCGGAACGCGGGCACGGTCGTTCGCATCAGAGATATTACCGACGGCCCCAGCAATACGATGTGCATCAGCGAAACCTCCGACTGGGCCGTCGACAACAATGGCAATAAAAAACGCACCGACGCGTCCTATCCCCACGGCTTTATGATGGGCACCTACGAAGACAACAGCCGCAGACGGCAGTTCAACATCACCACCGTCCGGTATGCGATCGGGGACCATCGGTACAACCTCAACGGCGTCAACGAAAACCACGGGGTCAATAACCCCCTGATTTCGGCGCACGTCGGCGGCGTCCAGGCCGTGTTTGCCGATGGCCGCGTCAACTTCCTCAGCAGCAGCCTCAACATGGCCATCCTCAGACGCCTCGCGCTTCGGGCCGACAGTCAGCCCGTGGGCAACTTTTAGTCTCCAAAGCGCGTTTCTGTCTGAGGGATGACAATTCTTGTTTGCAGCCAATCGATTGGGACGTTCGGCGTTCCGCGCGGACGCCGGGGGCCCGTTTCTACTGCAAGCCCCAAGTATTCTGGACTTCAATTGGGACGGTGAAGAATATGGTACGCTATCATTCACACAAACACGGCGGATGGCTGCTCGTTTTCGCATTTCTGGCCATGACGTTCTGCGGCTGTTCGGGAGGCGACGAATCCGCCTATGACGGTCCCACGGGGTCCGTCAAAGGCAAGCTCCTGCTGAAAGGCAAGCCCGCTCCCGAAGGAACTTTGGTCTCCTTCTATCACAAAAAACTTGGAGCAACCGCCACGGGGGTGGTCGGTGCGGACGGCACATTCCAGCCCACCATCGGAACGGACAGCGCAGCAACACAGATCCCAACAGGCGACTATGAAGTCGCCGTCACTCCGGGGGGCGGCTCGTCGGAAGCGCTTGACCCGGACAAGGCGATGGAAGCCGAAATGGCCAGGACCAAAAGCGGCAAGAAGGATGATGCGGGGACGTCCGAGATCCCCCAGAAATACGCCGACCACAGTACGAGCGGCATCGTCTTTGAGGTCAAAAAAGGAGAGAACACGTTCGAGTACGACATCAAAGATTGACCGCTGCCGGTCGTCGACGACCTGATGGAGAACCCGGCGTTTTCAAAAACGCTGGGTTCTTTTCTATTCCGCCCCTCGGGATTTGCGGAAGAGGTACATCACGAACGCTCCCAAGCCGGCGAATTTGTAGCCTGGATCGACGTAATGCTCGATGACGTAAAACGCAAAATAATAAAACCGGGCGGAACTCCAGATCGCGATGGCGATGAGCAAGATCAGCCGCGGGTTCCAGAATTCGTATAGAATCAATCCGCAGGAAGCCGCGGCGCACAGAAAGAATAAAACACCTTTGAGGTAAATCCACCGCGGGTTGGTGAGGTCGGTCATCGTTGCCGTCCGGTTGGTGATTCAAGGAAAAAAGAACTCCACCGTCCCGCGGGCGCCGCGAATTTGCCCAAACTCCGCCGCCCCCGCAAATTGGCGAAGCCCGCCATCTGCAAGGAGCCAGTCTGATTTTACCATGAAGATTGGCCGGGGAATTCATTCGGTTCACAGTTCGGGATTGAAGCGAAGGCTCCGATCGGCGTATAGTTTTGCGTCCGATCGCGATTTTTTTCATTCAAGCGGAGGCACGGATGCCGGTTCCAGAGGATTGTTCTCCGGATTTCTCGAATGAAGCCGACGCACGTGTGCCGCGGAGTTTCGAGGAGGATTCTGCGAACGTGGACGAGGCCGACGATTTCTGGAGCGGCGAGGATTTGGAGTTGGCATATCAGAAAGCCGTCTCGGCTCTCGATCATGTCGAGCAGGAACTCCCCGCCGCGAGAGAATTGTTGGACGGCCAGGAAGGGGAACCCGGAGGCGAGGACGACGGCGAAGGGGTCGGCTCGCTGAATGACTTTCCGGGCATTGCCGGGACGATTGTCCCCGTGGAAAATCAATCGCCCGCGGCCGAGGACCCGGGAACCGATCGGCCGCTTCCGCGGATCCGAACCGGCGCGGATCATCGAGGCCGCTCTGTTTGTCGGCGGGATGCCTTTGACGATCAAACGCCTTTCCGGCGTCCTGCGGGACGAGTTCGATCGCGATTTCATCGAGCGGTCTATCGACGAACTCAATCTGCGATACGACGATGAGAACCGGCCTTATGAAATTCGCCTGGATGAGGGGGGATACCGGATGGTGCTCCGGCCCGAATTCGAGAACGTCCGCAACAAAAGCTACGGCTTCGGTCCCAAAGAAGTCCGGCTTTCCCAGGAAGCCCTCGAAGTGCTGGCGCTGGTCGCCTATCGGCAACCCATCACCAAAGAGGACATCGAGCAATCCGGAAAACCCAACCCCAACGGCGTGCTCCGGCAATTATTGCGGCGGGAGATCATCGGCCTCGAGCGCAACGGGAAATCGGCCAAAGATGTCACCTACCACACCACGCCCCGGTTTCTGCAAATCTTCGGTTTGGGCGACCTCAGCGAACTTCCCCGCAGCGAAGATTTGAATTTCAAATAACTTAAACTGTAAGTGGATCAACCACGAGCGGGGGTGGCTGGGGCGCAATGGAATGTTCCAAGGAAAAAGCAGATTTGAGGTCTGGGGCTGTGTGAAGTTTTTCTCGCTCGGCCATAGCCCCAGCATTCACAGTTCCAGCCTTACTCCAAGGAGAATTTGCGCCCGAGCCACCCAAAGGCTTACAGTTTGAGAAATAGCTTAAACTGTAAGTGGATCAACCACGAGCGGTTGGGTGGCTGGGCGCAAATTAGGCTTGAATTGCGAATGCTGGGGCTGTAACCGGGCGAGAAATCTCTGACGCGTCCCCAGACCCCAGGCCTCAAATCTCCTTTTTCCTCGGAACATTCCTTTGCGCCCCAGCCACCCCCCGCCCCGGTAAGAGGATTTCAGAGAAATCGGGCTGTCTTTCGTGTCATTCGTGTGTTTCGTGGTTAAAAGCCTTTACAGTTTGAGAAATCATCGGCATGGCAGCCGGATCAAGCGCTCCACACCCGCGGCTTGTCGATGGGCGCGAAATGCGGCGACTGGTCCGTTTCGGCGGATTGATGAAGCGCCAGGCCGAGCTCGATCCACGTCTCGTGGTGCATCCGCAGGACGGCGAGGGCATCCTGGACTTTCTTCACGTCCCGGTCGCGTTCGCCTTCGACGAGGTTCATGTAAGAGAACAAAAACAGGTGCTTCAGGCGCGTGGTCAATTCGGGATCGCGGGATTCGTCCAAACCGCCTATCAGCTCGGTGACGAAATCCCGGCTGCGTCCGAGCGCCAGGTGCGCGGCTCCGAAGTCCTTCGCCCGCATCGCCTCCGCCGCTTGGGACGCGAAACGGATCGCCCCATCCACCACGAACAAATGCAAGCGGTAAGGCGACGCGGTGAGCACTTGCGTCGAAAGATACGCGTCGGCACCAGGCATAGGGTCGTTTCCTTCCTTGGCTTCTTGAAAATCAGGGATCGGGGACGATGTCAGGAATTGCTGTTGCTATTGGATTGGCCCGTGTTAACACTCAGAGGCGCAATCGATTTCAGCGCGTTTTGTTGCGACGAGAGCGTCCCCAAAATCGATTCGGTATTCACGAACTCTTGAGTCAAACGCTGCCGGCGGACTTCCAAGAGCGCATCGATTTCATCGACGCGGTTTGTGAGCGTTGTGATGGTGTCGTCGAGGGATTTTTTTTCGAGAGCGAACGTTCCGGTGCTTGTATCGGTCAGGCTGTCCAGGATCGACTTGGCCAGATCGGCAAAGCCGGCGTCCTTTGTCAGAAAGAAATCCGAAACGCCCTGCGGATTGTCGGCGACGAGGGTGTGGAACTGGTCCGAATTAAACGTGAGCTTGCCCCCCTTGTCGAAGGTGATGCCCAGTTGCTGAAGCGTGGTGATGCTGCCGTCGCCCGCCGTGATCCGCTTCGTGACAAGATCCTGAAGCCTTTGCGAAACGCGGAGCGGGACGCTGCTGCCTTGGAGCGCGCCGATTTGGTTGGCGCTCAAATCGAACTTGGTCAGAGTCGCGGTTGTGGACACATAGGTGTTATAGGTGCTCACGAACGACTGGAGCGCCGATTCGATCGTCGATGTGTCCTGCGTCACCGAGATCTCCGCCGAAGTCGCGCCGGGCTGACGGACGGTCACATCCAGACCGGGGGCGGCGTCGGCGAACTTGTTGTCGCTCGAAGACCTCAAAAAGCTGAGAGAGCCGAAGCTGTTCACACTCAAGAGCGCATCTTGCCCCTGGGTGACGGCGTTCAATCCCAAATCCAGGCCGCCGGTGTCGATGATCAGCCGCCCTTTGGAACCGTTGACGGTGGAGTTCAAGAGCAGCCGGTTGGGGTTCGTCGTCGTGCCGTCGTTAAAGACCGTGGCCGAGACCGTGCCTTTGTAGGCGTTTAACTTCGAGATCACATCGTCCAATGTGTCGTCGGCGGCCACGTCGATCACGGCGGTTTCGCGGCTGGCGATGTGCTGCTTGCCGTCGCCGCCGACGTACGAACCGCCCAAGAGCCTCAAATCGGAAGCCACGTCGCCGCCGAGTTCCTCCACTTCCAAGTTGCCCGCGCCGCCCGCCTCGTCAACGAGTTCGAAACCCGTCGCCATACTCGTTGAGTTTGGCGGTCACGGAAACCCCGGTGGCGGCGTTGATGCGATCGATCACGTCGCCGATGGTCTTGACGCTCGAACCGATGGTGAGGGTGGCTTCGTTGCCGGCGGAGTCGCGGATCAAAAACGAACCCTGCGAAATCGCGCTGCCGTCGGGGGCATAGTGGTTGACGGCCGAGGCTCCGTTGACATAACGCAGATGGAGCGAACCGGAGTCGACCGAATCCACGGCGGCATCGACCGCGATGTTCAAATCGGCGGCCGTCGTTCCTCCGCCGGCATCGGCGATGATCAGGTTGGAAGCCGACGCCCCGGATGTGTCGCGAACTTTGATCCCCGTGCCCTGGTCATTCAACTCCGCGACGAGCGACAGCCCCGAGGAATTGATCGCGGAAATCACCTCATCCAGTGATTCCGCTCCGGTGAGGTCCACCGACGCGGTGGCCCCCGTGCGGTCCGTGAGATCGATCTGACCGGTCTGGGTGATGCCCTGCCCTGCGTTGATGTTCCGCAACAGCACGGAGTTCAAACCCGCCGCCAGGCGGTTTCCGGTGAGCGTCGTCCCGGATGCGGTCGCGTCCAGGCCCAATTGCCGGACGACCGAGGCCGTATTGATGTCTTCGACATGGAACAAACTGGTGCCGCCCCCGCCGCTTAAATCCTGGAGCACGAGCCGCCCGTTGGCGAGCGACGCCGAGACTCGGCCGGCGTTGTTCTCGTCGTTATTGATCAGGTTCACCACGTCATTCACAGTGGCGGCCCCGTCGAGATTGATGTCGAGGGTGCTGTCATCGGTCAAGGTGATGCGCAGATCGGGGCCGCCGTTGGTCCGGTCCAGCCCGTTGCCGTCGTTGATGTCCGCAAGCGAAAACGCGCCGTCGACGGTGTAGACGTCGCTGCCGGTGAGCGTGCCCGCGCTCACGGATTGGGCGATCCCCAAATCCGCCGCGGTGCTGCCGCCGTTGACGTCGACGACGGACAGATCGTTCGCCGTCGCGCCGGACGTGTCGGTCAGCACCAGATGCCCGCCGCTGACGGAAGCCGTGACGTCAATGTTCGCGGTGTTGTTGATCGCGTCGAGCACATCCTGCGCGGAAAACGCGCTCGAAAGATCGACCGTGGCGGATTGGCCGGAGCGATCGGTGATTTGAATCTCACCCCGATGAATGCCCGCGCCGCTGTTCAATGCGTCGAGCAAGGTTTCCGAATTGAGCCGGCCGCCGGTGGCGATGGTGATCGTCCCCGCGCCGATCGTCTGCGAGTCGGTGTTGGCAAAGCCTTTGCTCAGAACCTGATGGTTCGCCGCTTTGCGGATGGCTTGGAACGAATAGTTTCCCGGTTCGACGTTGTCGGTGGTTTTGACCGAAAGCTGGGCCTCGTCGCTGTTTTGCACCTGAAAGGAATCGAAGGTGGAACTGTTCCCCAAACTTTGCACGGCGGTGCTGATGCCGAGCACGGTGGCTTCGAGCAAAGACAGCCCTTTCTCGACGGACTGATACCCGGAGATTCGGTCTTCCATCCGCTTCGCGCCGCCGCGCTGGGCTTGGATGATGGCGTCCACCAAATCCTTGTAGTTCAATCCGCTGATGAGTCCGACACTGGTGGAGACTCCCGCCATGGGATTTCCTCATTCAATCAGAAACCAAACCCCCGAATCGCTCCGCGATGAGTTTCCGCGCAGGCGCAAACGCCGGCTCTTAAAGTTAATGGGACTATCGGATTCCCAGACGCGTCTGGGTGGCTGGGGCGCAAGTCCCCTTGGAATAAGGCTTGAACTGCGAAAGTTGGGGCCGTGGCCCGGAGAGAAAAATCTCACACGGCCCCAGGCCTCAAATCTCCTTTTTCCTTGGAACATTCCTTTGCGCCCCAGCCACCCCGTCGCTCCGCGATGAGTTTCCGCGCAGGCGCAAACGCCGGCTCTTGAAGTTAATGGGACTATCGGATTCCCAGACGCGGCGACTTGAAGATAGGTCGGCTTTTTGCGTTTTCCGCCCGACTCCCAGGAAACAGGCTGGGTCATCACTCGCGGAATTGCGGATTCTTCCCAGGCGTTTAAGGGAATCGGTTTTGCGGCATTCATGGACTTTGAGGGTTCTCGCGGTCAACCCGCCGCGGAAAGCGAAGAACTTCCGCTCGGCTGTGCGGATTGGGAAAACTCAAATTGACTTTGGTTCGCCGGCCTCTGTAGCGTGGAATTCAGGAAGCCTGCTGCGGGTGTTCCGCGTTTCCCGCATCGATCTCCGTCCCCTCTTCGACGATTTGATCCACTCCATCCTTCAACGAGGTACACCCACGATGCAACGTCCCGGACGTGATCTAAAAAGATGCCGACGGACTTCGGCCCGCACGCGAGTTTCCCTGCTTAACCTTAGCTTATGCATGGCCTTGACGTCGGCATTTGTTGCCGATTTTTGCTCGACGGCTTCTGCAGAATCGAAAAATCCCGCGCTGCCTCGCGTGGAAAAAGTGAAGGAGGCCGACGGTTCGACTTGGGAAGTCCTGATCGTGCCGCGGTTTCCCGCCGCCCGTCCTAGCCGGACGAACCTCGCCGCCGCGCCCCCAATGCCGAGCCAGAACGATGCCGCGGCGGAGAAAGAGGCTCCCGCGAAAGAGAATCCGCCGGAAACCAAGCCGGCCGAAACACCGCAAGCGCCGGCGAATGAGTTTGGCGTGGAAATCGTGCCTCGCTTCGCCCGTCCGGCCCATGAGGCGCCGGCCGAGTGTTGTCCGCCGGCGGAATCTCGGCCGCACGTCAACCCGCACGACTACGTGAAGGTTTACAACAGCATCCCCTTCCGCCGGAGCGAATACATCGCGAACCCCTCGTACCGGCACGACGCCACGATGGAGCTTCTCACCGGGAACCCGCATCCCAAAGTCGCCGCGGCGCCGCAGCCCCGGCCGCACCACACGCTGTTCCCCTATGAGAACTCGCGGCTCAGCCCCAACAGCTATTACTCGTATTACTTAAATTCGACCGCCCCCGGATGGGGATACGGGTTCGGTTCCAGCCTGCTGCCTTACGCTCCGCCGAACGATTACGGTTTGAACTATCACCTTTTATACCGCCGCTCGACGATGTATTACCCGCCGTTCTAATCGGCGGCGAAGATCCTCGAAAACCGGACGGCAGGTTCGCTTGCCGTCCGGTTCTTTTTTTACGGGCGGGATTTCGGGAAACTCCGTTGACGATGTGCCGCGTGTGTTCGCACAATTTCGTTGTCTGGAAGTTTTCGATTTTCTGAAATGCGAGGAGGTGATCCAGTGAGTTCGCAGGCGACGCCCGCCGTCGTTTTGGTCAGCGGCGGATTGGATTCGACGACCGTGCTCGCCTTGGCCCGCGAGCAGGGCTTTCGCCTGTTCGCCTTGTCGTTCGATTATGGACAGCGGCACCGCTTTGAGCTCGAAGCCGCCGCCCGCGTTTGCCGGGCGATCGGCGTCGAACGGCACATCACCCTCAAACTCGACTTGCGGGCGCTCGGAGGCTCGGCCTTGACCGATGACATCGCTGTCCCGCGGGACCGGGACGAAGCCGAGATGCAAGCGGGCATCCCCGTCACCTACGTCCCCGCGCGGAACACGGTGTTTCTCTCGCTGGCTTTGGGTTGGGCCGAGGTCCTGGGGGCGGCGGATCTCTTCATCGGCGTCAACGCCGTCGATTACAGCGGCTACCCCGATTGCCGGCCGGAGTTTATCGAAGAGTTCCAGCGGCTCGCTCAACTCGCTACGAAAGCCGGCGTCGAGAACCGGGTTCACTGGGCAATCCACACGCCGCTGATTTCCCTGACGAAAGCGGACATCATCCGCGAAGGCCTCAGGCTCGGCGTGGATTACGGTTTGACGCACAGCTGCTACGACCCCGATAACAAGGGCCGGCCCTGCGGGCGCTGCGACTCCTGCCGGCTCCGGCTCAAGGGCTTTGCGGAATTGGGGGCCACGGATCCCCTGCCCTATCCGCCCCGGACATGATCGCCTTGGCCTCCTTCCGGCTGAGCGAATCCGCGTGGAAAATCGGCTCGGGCAACCGATGGCCGTGGAATAGCCGATCCGCCAGCCGCACCGCATCGGACACGTCGATCCGATGTCCCGGCGAGACGAACACGGGCTTGGATTTCGGGCCGGCTTTGACCGCCATTCCCAACAGGTCCTCTCCATCCAATATCGGCTGCGGCTGCCGCGGCTTGACCTGGGACAAATCCACCTTGCCGCACAGCAGAGTTTTGCCCACGCCCACCGTCCGCAGGTTCGCCAGCACCCCGAAGTGGCTGGCAATCCCGGCCCGGCGGGGATGCAGCCGGCCGTTGCCGTCCACGAACACCACCTCGGCGACCGCGCGCTGGCGTTCGACGTGCTCGATGAGATCCAACAAGATCGGCAGCTCCCGGTACGCGAGATATCCGGAGACATAAGGAAACAAAACCCGCCGGTGCACCGTCGCCGACCAGGCCAGCCGGCCGCTCGCCGTTTCCACGAGGGCGTAACATGCGACCGCCGTGCCATCGTCGAGATAGGACAAGTCCACCGCGGCGATTTCGTCCGGCGTTTGCGGGAACGGCGAAAGCTCCACTTCGGCCGGGACGTTGTCTTGATGCCTTTTCAAAACCGCGAGCGGAGCCGAGGATTCAAAATCCGCAAACCCGACCGTCTCGAGAACCACGCGGTCGTTCTCCAGGAGGATGCCCTCGCGCCCGAGCTTTTGGATTTGGGATGCGGCATCGCCATCGTTGCCGCCGGGTTCGCCGGACTTCATCACCGCGCGATGGACCGGGCAATCGTCCGCGAGACGGCCGCTCCGCACGGTCTGGGCGACCCAGCGGGCCGCGGCGACATCGCCCAACGCGCGGGCCAAATCGCCGAAGGTCGTCGCCCGGCCTTCCGGGATTTGCCGAAGCAGGTTTTCCAACTCTTTGGCGAGGTCGGGGATGTCGAGTTTCGCGTTCGTCAGTCCTCTCCTTCAAAATCGCCAAGGGCTCGGCGGGGCACCCCAATATCCACGACACGAACTTCGCCCGTGAGGTTCGAGGCCCCCGGCTGATCGAAGCCGACTTTCCGCGCGACGAATGTCGCGGTCAGGTCGGCGCGGATGCACTCGCCCAACGGTTCGCCGGTGTCGCAATCCATTCCCGACGGCAAATCCACCGCCAACACTTTCGCGGCGCTTCGATTGATCGCCTGGATGATCCGCCCGAACGGTTCGCGAATCTCGCCTTTCGTTCCCGTCCCCAACAGAGCGTCCACAATCCAGCCGGCCCCGCTCAGCGGGCCGGTCAATTCTTCGTCGGTGAAATCCGCCCCCAAAACGTCCACGGGCGTTTGGGCGGCGGCGAGGATTTGAAAGTTGACCGCCGCATCGCCTTGGAGGTCGGCGGGATTGCAAAACAAGAGCACCCGCACCTCGCGGCCGCGATTCTCCAAATGGCGAGCGATCACAAACCCGTCGCCGCCGTTGTTGCCCTTCCCGGCACACACCACAACCGGACCGGCGATTCCCGCCGCTTCCAAAACCTCGGCCGCTCCCCGCCCGGCGTTTTCCATCAAGAGGAGGCTCGGCATTTTATAATCGGCGACGGCCCGGCGGTCGATGTCCCGCACCTCGTCTCGGCTCATTGCTCGCATCGCTCGGCGTCCTTCAGAGTTTCGGGTCGGTCTAACTTTGAGATACGCAATTCCTGCTGGGCTCGCAAGGTCAGCCGAATCGACCGGTGGTCAAAACCGAATCGGGTGGCACGTCCCTGGGCGCCGCGAAGGGCGTGGTAATCGCCAAGACCACGCCCTTCGCTGCGCTCAGAGCGTGCCACCCAAGCGAAAGCCTATCACGGCAGGCGGTGGTCAAATGGAACTGTCACGCCGGTCGTCGCCTGTGGGCTGGTTTTCCTCGTCTCGGAAATCTGCTAGGATGAAACCGGCCGAAGACACCGGCGTAGAGGATTGTCCGATTCTTGAGAGGGGCTGTTCGTGATTGAAGCGTACGCGGAGCGTTGGGCATTGATAACGGGAGCCTCTTCCGGGATTGGTGCCGAGTTCGCCCGCAAGCTGGCCGCGCGGGGCATGCACCTGGTGCTCACAGCCCGGAGCCGGGACGCCTTGGAATCCCTCGCCCGCGACTTGGACACCCGCCACGGCACCCGCACCGAAATCATTTGTGCCGACCTCACGCTGCCCGATGACGTCGAGCGCGTGAAATCCGAGGTCAAGGCCAGGCAGATCGAGGTGGAACTGCTCGTCAACAACGCGGGCTTCGGGATTGCCGGCGACATCGAAAGCACCGATGCCGATCGCATCCTCCAAATGGTCCGGCTGAATATCGAAACCCTCACCGATTTGACCTATCATTTCCTGCCGGCGATGTTGGAACGCCGGCACGGGGCGATCGTCAACGTGGCGTCGATCGCGGGGTTTCAGCCCGTGGCCTACATGGGGGCCTATTCCGCGAGCAAATCCTACGTGCTGCATTTCAGCGAGGCGCTCTGGGCGGAGGCCCGAGACCGCGGCGTGACTGTGATGGCCTTGTGCCCCGGCGCGACGGAAACCTCGTTTTTCGACGTCGCGGGCGTTCCCAACTGGCTCAAAAAGCACTCCTCCCAAACCGCCGGTCAGGTGGTCAAGTCGGCCCTCAAGGGTTTGGAAAAACGCCGCTCGTATTGGGTGACCGGGCTGGTGGAATTACTGGCGATGCCAACTCGTGCGGACAGCCCCGCGCGGGATGGTCGTCAAACAATCGATGGACTACTTCCGGCCGCAACCGAATCCTGCGGACGAGGCGGACCATTCCATCAAGCCCCTACCCGCGGGCGAAGAGGCCCCGCACCAAGCCGAACCCAACCGCGACCGGAAAACGGGCTGAGCCGCGATGGATCATTTCCATCTCGCTTCACCAAGTAACTGAGGTCCGAACTTGGGTGGCACGCGCTGAGCGCAGCGAAGGACGTGGCGATCACCCAGACCACGCCCTCAGGGACGTGCCACCCGCGCGATGCCTCTATTCAATCGTTCGGCAAGCCATACCACCTCCGAACGGCGGTTTCGATCTCGTCTTCCAGAGCCGCGGCTTGGGGCGAGTTTTGAGCCCGCCGTTGCCGATCTCCCACAAGCCGGGCGAGCGACTGCTCGGCTTCAGGATTCTCGGGAGGCAACGGAAACCGGCGGAGCACAGTCCC
This sequence comes from uncultured Planctomycetaceae bacterium, assembly GCA_963815195.1. Lineage (GTDB taxonomy): Bacteria > Planctomycetota > Planctomycetia > Planctomycetales > Planctomycetaceae > CAWAVN01. The sequence continues at coordinate 558,264 of CAWFGE010000013.1, read as the reverse complement.
GCTGATGTCGAGCGCCACCCCGCGGTGCTTGGCGAACTTGTCAAACCAGCGCGCCGCCAACGCGGAGTTGAGGACGCCGGTCAACGCGAGCAGAGGTGACGATGGCGAAACGTCCGTTTCCGTTGCCCGCCGGATCAAATGCATGGCAAACCCGACGAACGCCGGAGCCTCGCAGTACACGAACCGCGGAGCCCGGCCCATTTGGGGCATCAGGATCCGCGGGACGAGAAACAGCCGTTCGTCCCGGGGCCAATGCAAATGCCACCAGGCGATCTGGCCCCGCTGAACTTCCCGGCGTTCCTCGAGGAGCGGGCGAAACCGGGCGAGATGTTTTTCGATGTTCGGGAACGGGGCCAAATCCTCCGCGGTCCGCCGGGTGAGGTACAGCAAAAACTCGCCGGGCGACTCCCTGAGCCAATACCGCTCGATGTCCGTGCCCCGGTAATAAGGCCTGAGCAGCTCGGCGCTCCGCGGGATTGAGTTCCATCCGAGACAGCTCTTCGCGCAACAACACGAACACGCCCTCGCCCGCGCGGTAGGCGTGATGGGAAGCCCGGGCGATCCGCCGGCTGATGCGGGGCGGATTTTCGACGATCCCTTCCCGGACTTCAAACTTTGCCGTCAAAAGCGATTGGCTTCGCCCGTCCATTTGGCGGAGAATCGGCTCGGGCGGCGACACGCAGAGTTGCCCGCCAACGAACAATTCGCGCTGCTCCATCGAAAACACACAACCCGCTTCCGGACGAGATACCGCGGCCAATGCCTCCGCGGGGGCGTCTTGGGAATCCGAGAGATCCCAAATCCGGCAGGGGCGGGACCCGCGGCCTTTTTGCAGGCTCAAAATCAGATGCCGGCCTTCCACGTGCGGAAACACCGGCATCCCGCCGAGCCGCACGACATCGCAGATTTCCGTCTCGGCCTCCAGGCGTCCGATGAGTTGCCGGGCTCCTGTGGAAGCCGTCCAATAGCTCGGCAGCACGAAGGCCAATCGCCCCCCATCGCGAAGCAGATCGAGCCCGCGATGTAAAAAGTACGCCCACATATCCAACCGCGGCTGATGCCACCGCCGGCCCAAGGGCGACGTCTTCAAGCGGCCCGACATCGCCTTGGACGCCAACTCCCGGCGGTAGGGCGGGTTGCCAATCACCAGGTCAAACCCGCCCGCCGCGGCCGCCTGAGGAAATGCCGGCCGCCAATCGACACTCGGAACCGCCGCGTCTTCTGCCTCGTCAACTTCGGAATCGTCCGCGTCGCCGAAGCCGGCTCCCGTCAGTGCATCGCCCCAACGGAGATTTGCCTCCTCACCATCGAGCCGCGTTCGCAGAGTTGCGAGCGCGTCCCGGTCGATGTCCACCCCGAAGAGATGCCGAGAAACGATGCTCGCAGGTGCCTGTCCCGCGGCTTCGTACCACGCTTTGAGCCGATCATACGCGGCGACCAGAAACGCTCCCTCTCCGCAGGCGGGATCGAGAATCCGCAACGGCGGCGACTCGCGCGATTCGCGGGACGCCAGCAGCGGATCGAGCGCCAAGCGGAGCATCGTTTCCACCAACTCCGCCGGCGTGTAATACCGGCCCTCGACGCGGTCGGACGGAGAAGCGGTGCGCGACATGGTTTTACGAAAGGGACCAGAACGGAATCCGCGGAAAAGAAATTGCTCCCCCTAGTCAATCGCAAACGGCGGCTCCCGTCAAACAAAAAACGCCCGGCGGCTTTCACAAAACCGCCAGGCGCAATGCGGGGAGGGAACCGCATTGGAGGCTTTTAGCTGAATAGTTGAGACACCGGTTCGCCGCCGTCAACGATCTTCATCGGCCGCCCCAAGGGGCTGATGTTTTCGGCCCGCGGGTTGACCTCGAGCGATTTGCAAATCGAGCAGAATAGATCGGGCACGGTCACGGGGCGGTCCTTGACCGCGGAGCCGTCGGCGGTCGAGGAGCCAATGACCTGACCGCCGCGGATGCCGCCACCCGCAATCGCTGCATTGAACACGCGGGGATAATGATCCCGCCCGGTGCGGGGGTTGACCCGCGGCGTGCGGCCGAACTCGCCCATCCACACGACCAGCGTCCGCTCCAATTGGCCGCGGGTTTTCAGGTCGGCGATCAACCCGGCGAGCGCGGGATCGACCTGGCCGGCGAGAGTTTTGGTGCGGTCGAAGTTGTCCTGATGCGTGTCCCAACCGCCGGAGGAAACTTCCACAAACGTCACGCCCGCTTCCACCAACCGCCGGGCCAAGAGACACCCGCGGCCGAATTGCGAGTTTCCATATTGGCTCTTGACGGACTCGGGCTCGGCGGACAGATCGAAGGCTTTCGTCTGTTCGCTGAGGACCATCTTGGCGGTCTTCTGATAAAGCTGTTGGTGGTCCTTGACGACCGCCCCGCCGCCCCGCTGGGCGTATTCGGTCTCCAATTCGTCAAGCAATCCCAACCGCCGATCGAAGCGGGGCTCGCGCACGGGAACCGCGACGTTGGCGGGAAGCTGCCCGGGGCTGGCGACCAGGAACGGCTCGTAGTCCACGCCCAGAAAGCCGGCCCCCGTCCCGCCCAACGCCCGCCCGCCGCCCACGGTGACGACCGCCGGCAGTTCGAACTGCGGGTCGGCGATTTCTTTGGCGATGTTCGCGGCGAGGCTCGGATGCTTCACGCTGCCCGAGGGGATGTAGCCCGTGTGGAGTTGATACGTCGCCCGCGGATGGCTGCCTTCGCGGTTGGTCATCGAGCGGATGAGGGCCACGTCCTCCATCACCCGGGCGGTGCGTTCCCAGCCCTCGGCGATCTGAATGCCGGGCACCGAAGTCTCGATGGCCTTGGTCGGGCCGCCGTTGTCCGTGCCGGGTTTGGGATCGAAGGTCTCAAACTGGCTCGGGCCGCCGGCCATCCACAGCAGGATCATGGACCGCCCCTGCTTCTTCAGTTCCGCCGCCTGGAGGGTCATCAAATCGCGGAGGTTCAACGCTCCCGCCGCAAGCGTGCCCGCGGCCACCCCGTGCAAAAACCGCCGGCGGGAAAACCCGCCCCGCCGCGGCATCACCGATTCATGCAGCGAAAACTTCATGGTTCGAAATCCTAAAAAAATTAGCCGCCGGGGGGCACCGCCCGCAGGGTGGTCCGCCCCGGTTTTGACTTCAAAATAAAACTCGCCGAAGGAAGCAACGTGAGCGGCACGGCGCTAGCCGCCGGTCTTGGTTTTGGACATATCATCACATCGAAGCCGGAGGCTAGCGCCTACCGCTCAGATTATCAGCGTTTGGAAAGGAACTCGCTCGAGTTGAGCAAACTCCACAGGAGATCCTCAAAGGCTTCGCTGCGGTTGTCGACTTTGGCGATATACTTCCGGCAGATGGCCTGCTCCCGCTCGGACGGCTCGCGGGCCAGCACGCGGAGATACAACTCGCCGACGGCATCCTCGTCGTCGGGGTATTTTGTGAGCACCTGATTCAGCCGCGTCCGGCCGCTGGCTTGAATCAGGGCGTTGATCTGCGGCGAGTTCATCAAGAACAGAGCCTGCGGGACGTCGCCCGTGATGTCCGCCTGCGGCGTGGACGGGTCGAAGCCGAACAGGTCGTTGAACCCGTCCCGCGGCGAACGCGCGCGGAAGTAAGGATTCCCGCCGCCCCGCGGAGCCGGCCGGCGGCTGGCGTCTTCATCAATGCCGAAGACTTCGGTGATCGCGCTGTAAAGCTGATCGGACCGGAGCCGAGTGGGAATGCCGGCGGCAAAAGCGGGAGCCGCGGGATCGACCGGGCGGACTTGCCGGGCATACGCGTCCGTGTTGGCGATGACCGCGAACAGCCACTTCACATCGTAGCCGCTGGCGACGAAGCCCTCCGAGAGGATGTCGAGGACCTTCGGATTCTGGGCTTTGCGTTCGGGGCCCATGTCGTCGATGGGCATGTAAAAGCCCTGGCCCAAAAGCTCCGCCCAGATGCGGTTGACGTACGCCCGCGCGAACCAGGGATTCTGCTGATCGGTGATCCATTGGGCCAAGGTTTCGCGGCGATCGAGGTCCGTCTGGCCGCTCCGCAACGACTTCTCGCCGATGAAGAACACCGGATCGATTTGCCGGCCGCGCGAGCCGGGGTTGTCGAGGTCCGGCATGTAATGCTCGTCGGAGCCGCGGCCCGGTCCCGTCGGTGGCGGGGGGAGCTTTTTGAACTCTTGCAGGCTGAGGGCCTTGTCCTTGTCCTCATCGGCGCGGGCCAGAATCTGGTCGAAAACGCGGGCCAGCCGCGTGTTCTCGACTTCGTTTTTCGTCAGCTTGCCGTCGCGGTTCCGGTCCAAGAACCGCATGGTCTGCTCCGGGTTGGGTTGGCGATTCTGAGCGAAACCGCGCCGCCGCGGCGGGTTGAACGAGACGACCTCATAGGAGATCAACCGCTGCTCCTCGCGTTTGGGCTGCACCCGAATCCGCGGGAAGAACGCGGCCAGTTCGTGGAAGTCGTCCCGCGTCCATTTGTCGGTCGGGTGGTTGTGGCAGTTCGCGCACTGGATCTGGATGCCCAGGAAAATCCGCGAGACCTCGGAGGCGATTTCCGACTCGTCCCCCTCTTGCGCGAAGATCAACGCCGTCGCCCCGTTTTCGCGGACATCGCCCGTGGCGGTGATCAAGGCGGTCGCCACCTGGTCCCAGGACGCGTTCTCGCGAAACTGGTCGAGCATCCAGCTTTCAAAGGCCGAACGGCCAAACGGGGCCCGCATGTTGGTGGCCCGGCTAAAGAGGACATCCCGCCAATACCGCATCCAATTCTCGGCGTAGTCGTCGGACTCCAAAAGCCGGGCGACGAGCTTTTGGCGTTTGTTTGGGTCAGGATCGAGGCCGAACAGCGTGACCTCCCGGGGCGAGGGCAGCGTACCCGTCAGGTCGAACGAAACCCGCCGCAGGAAATCCTCGTCGTTGACCGCGGGAGCCGGTGCGGTTCCCGAGGCTTTCAACACCGCCGACAATGCCTGATCGACCGCCTGGGCCGTCTCGGACACATTCGGGGCCGGTTCCGCGGCCGGCAGAAATCGAGCGGTGAGACTCATTCCCAGGATGAAGGCGACTCCAAAACGACCCGGCCGGAACACAGAAAATCGCCTTCGCATGGAAACCTGCTCCTCGAGAATCTGAGGGGAATCCGGATCGCTGGCACGCCCGACGGGTGGCCATTTCGGAGGGATTTGATCAAACCCTTCTGATATTAACCCCCCAACCGGCGTCGGGGTTTCGTTTTGAGCGGATTTTCCCCCCGGCCGGTTTCACGTGAAACACCTTCGCCAACCTTCGCAGTCACCCCGATTCGCCCGGCTTTTGTGTTTCACGTGAAACCTGCAAAGGCTCGTTTCGCGGGCTTCCACGGTTCCCGAGAGCGTTTTAGCCGTCTCAATTAGTAGCCCGAATTGCAAGGAAGGATTGCAAACAATTTCCCTCGCTTGCGCTTCGGGCTATGAATAATTCGGTTTAGGCATTTGCCCAACGCAAAAAACCCCGCTCTCGGTGTGGGCCGAGAGCGGGGACGCTTGGTTGACAACTGAGTTTCCTGGAGCCGAGGGGGTGACAGTCCTCGGCGGTCCAGATCGAGAAAGGACAACGTCGTTTTTGAGAGAGGTGATTTTTGAGAGAAAGTTTGTTTTCCGCGTTTGGTGCCGGACTGGAAAAGCACGCCGGATGCCGATCCGGTGAAAGTTCCAAACATCGCCGCGGCTTTCGCTCCGATTTTCGCCGTAACCTATTGGCAAACAAGGGTTTTCCGTGCATGCAAAGTTTTTTCTTTTTGCGCGGGTTCAAAACGGGCAGGTGGCGGATGTTGCCGAACTCCGACGGCGGGGACATCACGCGGGAGCGTTTCAGCAACATCCTCCCGGCGGCAACTTCGCGAGCGGATTCCAGAGGAATTCCGGGAAAAAGAATCTGACCGATCGGGCCAAATTCCGCGGGGGATTCGCTTGACGTTCGGGCGTCAGGCGAGATAATCAACCCGGCGACGGAAAATTCGCCAGGCCCACGCGGGTGTAGCTCAGTTGGTAGAGCGTCTGCTTGCCATGCAGAAGGCCGAGGGTTCGAGTCCCTTCACCCGCTTTCTCCACGAGTGTTTTCGCGGTGAGAACCACGATCACTTTCCGTTCTGATCTTTCTGGAGTCCGGCTTGTCGCATCTCGATAGCCGGACTCTTGGCATCCGTGGGTTGTCCCGTTTGCCCGTCACAAGCCCCACACCAAGGGACCACATTCGCCATTCGTGAAGGAACCGACCATGAGCACCGACGAGCACACCCCCGACACCGCCGTTGAGGACACCGCGGAAGGCGGCGCGCCCAAATTGAACTTGGAAGTCAAAATCGAGACGGCCGGGCCCTGCCGCAAGCACGTCGATGTCACCGTGCCCCGCGCCGATTTGGACCATTACTTCGACGAGGTGATGGGCGAATTGGAATCGACCGCCGAGGTCAAAGGCTTCCGCATCGGGCATGTCCCCCGCGAGCTTCTCGCCAAGAGATTCCGCAAGGAAATGACGGACCAGGTCAAGCAAAAGGTGCTGATCGACAGCCTGGGGCAACTCGAAGCCGAGAAGCAGTTGGACCCGATCAACCAGCCGGACATCGATGTGGAGAGTCTGGAAATCCCAGAAGAGGGCGATTTCACCTATTCGTTTGAAGTGGAAGTTCGCCCCGAATTCGAGGTTCCCGACTACACCGGCCTCACGATCGAAAGACCGGTCCGCGAAACGACCGACGACGATGTCGACCGCTACCAGGAGCGGTTTTTGTCCCAATTCGGAAAATTCGAAAAACACGAAGGGGCGGCCGAGGAAGGCGATTTTCTCCGGCTGGACGGAGAGTTCTTTTGGGGCGGCCGCTCGATTCGGCGGATGACCGGGCAACGGGTCGAGCTCAAACCGATCCTGAGGTTCCAGGATGCGCAACTTGCGAACTTCGGCGAATTGATGACCGGGGCCGGCGTCGGGGATTCCCGCGAAGTGGATCTCGTCGTTTCACAGGAAGCCGAGTCCCTGGAAATGCGAGGCGAAACCGTCCACGCCAAGTTCACCGTCCGCGAGATCGAACGCCACGTGCCGCCGGAACTCAACAAGACGTTTCTCGATGAAATCGGCGTGGAGTCGGTGGACGAACTCCGCGAGAAAATCCGCGAGACGCTCGAACGCCAGGTCCGCTACGAGCAGCGGCAGTCCACCCGCGAGCAGGTTCTGGAAAAAATCACCGAGTCGGCCGACTGGGAACTGCCCGAAGATCTGGTCCGGAAGCAGGTGGAAAACGCCCTCCGCCGGGAGCAATTGGAGATGCAGCAGGCCGGCTTCACCCGCCAGCAAATCCAGGCCCGCATGAACGAACTCCAGCAAAACGCGGTGTCCAACACCCAGCAGGCCCTGAAGGAGCACTTCGTTCTCGACAAGATCGCCACGAAGGAAAACATCGAAGTCAGCAACGAAGAACTGGATTACGAGATCGCGATCATGGCCGCCCAGCAGGGTGAAAGCCCGCGGAAGGTCCGGGCTCGCCTGGTTCGCTCGGGCATGATGGAAAACCTCGAAGCCCAAATCCGCGAGCGGAAAGCGGTGGACGTGGTCCTCGACCGCGCCAGTTTAAGGAAGTGCCCATGAAAACCGACGCGGAGGAAGGCCGCGTCGAGGCGATTCCGCAATCGGTCTGCGGCGTGGCCGCCGCGCCGGTCGCCCCACCGGAAGAAGAAACCGCCGACGCCGAATAAGCCAGATTCTGCCTGGCTTTGCCAGTGCTTTTCGGGGAGAGCTTCTGAGATCCATCAGTTGTCACCCGAACCTTGCAAACCAAAACCGCGATGAACTACGCTTACGTCAGTTGAAGTCCCTGAGCGAATGTCGCGCACCAACCGGGCGCGATTTCAAACGCTCTCCCATTCACAAAACGGATGTTCTTGCCATACGAAGGGATCTTTGATGTTCGATCCGCCTGCCATGTCCTCGTTTTTGTCCGGGGCCGGCTCTGATTATTCCGCTCCGATCAACCAGCGGGCCCGCGGGGACTACACCCGCCAACGCCAAATGGGCATTGGAGACCTGCTCCTCGAAAACCGCATCGTCTTTCTCGATGGGGTGATCAACGATCCGGTGGCCAACCTGATCGTGATGAAACTCCTGTTTCTCCAGTCGGAAAACCGCCACCAGGACGTGCATCTGTACGTCAATTCGCCCGGCGGCTCGGTGACAGCCACGATGGCGATTTACGACACCATGCAGTTTCTGGAATGCGACATCGCCACCTACTGCGTGGGCCTGGCGGCCAGCGGCGGAGCGATCCTCGTCGCCGGCGGAGCCAAGGGAAAACGCTACACCCTGCCCCATGCCAAAATGATGATCCACCAGCCCTACGGGCAAGTCGGCGGGCAGGTGTCCGATATTGAAATCCAAGCCAAGGACATCATCGATACCCGGCAGATCCTTAACGAGGTGCTGGCCTTTCACACGGGGCAGCCCCTCGAAGTCATCGCCAAGGACACCGACCGCGACCGCTACCTCAAAGCTCACGAAGCCAAAGATTACGGCCTCGTCGATGAAGTCCTCACCCGTCCCGAAAAAGAAAAGTCCAGCACTTAAAGGCGTTTGAGATTTTGCGAGACGAACGATCTTTTGGCAAAAATCCGAATCTCGAAATCCGAAACAAATGCCAATGACCAAAATCCTGAAATTTCAAACCGGTCGGTTTGTCGCCTCTCCAGACAAAGGCAAAACGTTTGGGTTTAGAGCAATTTGCTTCGGATTGTCAACCGGCCCATTCAATTTCCTCATATCATTTGGTCGTGGCTCTGATGGAGAATCCGTCGGGGCCGGCCCTTATAAAGAGATGATCTTATGACGGTACTCGTTCCATACGTCATTGAAAAAAGCGGCCGCGAAGAGCGGGCGATGGATATTTTCAGCCGGCTGCTCAAAGACCGCATTGTGATTCTGGGGAGCCAGGTCAACGATGCCGTCGCCAATAGCCTCGTGGCCCAGATGTTGTTCTTACAGTTTGAAGACGAAAAGGCCGACATCCACATGTATATCAATTCGCCCGGCGGATCGATCACAGCGGGCATGGCGATTTACGACACGATGCAGTACATCACCTGCGATGTGAACACCTACTGCATCGGCCAGGCCGCCAGCATGGGAGCCGTGCTCCTGGCCGCGGGAGCCCCGGGCAAACGCAATGCACTTGCCCAACAGCCGGATCATGATTCACCAGCCGCTCGCCGGCATGGAAGGCACGGCCACGGAATTGGAAATTCACGCCAAGGAAGTCCTCCGCGTCAAGGCCCGCATGAACCAGATTCTGCTCAAACATACCGGCCAAACGCTGGACAAAATCGAGCAGGACACCGACCGCGATTATTTCCTGATGGCCGACGAAGCCAAAGAATACGGCTTGATCGACAAAGTTCTCGATCACATGCCCAAACCGACAGGCGACTAAGCAGGTTCCGACAGCCCTCGGTGTTCCATTCCAAACCGGCGCAGACAGAAATGTCTGTGCCGGTTTGAATTCCGTCCCTGCGTTTTCATCCGCGTCTCTCCTCCGCTCAACGCAATCGGTCACTGAAACTGGAGTACACTGGTTTCAACCGGATGAACAATCGCTCTTGACGCGTTTTGCTCATCCCGCTATCACACCCGATCTTTTGCCAAGACCGGCGGGCGCGGGATGTCCGCCAATGGATCGGCTCAGCGGATGGCGACTGGATAGGGAGGTCCGGAATCTGATGAAACAGGCGAGGATACCTATGCTGATTCTGTGCACGAGCCTGGCCGTGATGGCCGGGTTTGTGTACTGGCTGACGAGGCCCGCGGACAACGGCCCCCAATTCGTCGCGGCGGAAGAAATCCCCGCTCCTCCCAAGGAAACGTTGGGCCAACGCATCGGCAAGAAAGTCAAACGCGCGGTGCAACAGGTTTCGGGAACCGGACCTTCCGAGCCCGCGCCCGGCGAAGTCGAGCAGGCCGTGGGAGAAGCTCCCGCCGGTCCGCCGATCGCTCCCCAGCCGGCCGCTCCCGCGGAGAATCCCTATCCCGTTCCGCCGGAGATGCAGAATCTCAACCTTCTCAACCAGACGAAGGAGATGGCGGGCGCGAAAAGTTGGGGCTGCCTGGAATGCCATAAAACGCAACACGACCCCCATTATTCGAAAGCCCTCAACATCGGCTGCGTGGACTGCCACGGCGGCGACCCGACTTCGACCGTGAAGCATCAGGCCCACGTTTCGCCCCGTTTTCCGGATGCGTGGATCTCGGCGGCGAACCCGATTCGCAGCTATGCCCTGCTCAACCACGAACGCCCGGAGTTCATTCGGTTTATGAATCCCGGCGATTTGCGGGTGGCGCACATTAGTTGCGGCAACGCGGGCTGCCATCCCCAGGAAACCCTCCAAGTCAAGAAAAGCATGATGACCCATGGCTGCATGCTGTGGGGGGCGGCCCTCTACAACAACGGAGCCGTGCCTTTCAAATGGCCGCGCTACGGCGAAAGCTACAGCATGCACGGCGTGCCGCAGCGAATGCAAACCGTCCCGCCGCCCACGCCCGAAGAAATGAAGTACAAAGGCGTCTTGCCCTTTCTCGATCCGCTGCCTCATTATCAAAACTCCCAGCCGGGCAATGTCCTGCGGATCTTTGAGCGAGGCGGGCGGTTCGTGATCGAGACCGGCATCCCCGAACGTTTGAACGACAACGGCAAACCCCGCGAACGGCTGGGCAACCGCGGCCTGGGCACGGGCAACCGCACCGACCCTGTGTTCATCGGTCTTCAGAAAACGCGGCTGCTCGACCCGACGCTGAACTTCATCGGCACGAACGACCACGCGGGCGACTACCGCAACGGCGGCTGCACGGCGTGCCATGTGATCTATGCCAACGACCGCTCGCCGGTGCATTCCGGGCCTTATGCGAAATACGGCAACCGCGGCTATGCCGCGCCGCACCTCGATGAGTTGGTGACCAGCGTCGATCCGACGATTCCCAGCGACGAGTCGGGCCATCCGATCGAGCACCGCTTTACCCGGGCGATCCCGACGAGCCAGTGCATGGTCTGCCACATGCACCCCGGCACCACGGTGATGAACAGCTACCTGGGCTACATGTGGTGGGATCTGGAAACCGATGGCGAGCACATGTATCCCAAGCAGCAGCGATATCCCACCTCCGAGGAATTCGTCCGCTCGCAAATGAGCGACCCCAACGACGTCTCCGCCCGCGGGCTGTGGTCCGATCCGGAATTTCTCGCCCGCGTCGCCGAACTCAATCCGTATTTGTCCAAGACGCAGTTCGCCGACTTCCACGGTCACGGCTGGGTGTATCAGACGGTGTTCAAGAAAAACCGCGACGGGCATCTGCTCGATCACAAAGGCAACGTCATCGAAAACCCGACCAACACGCAGCTGCAAATGGCGGTGCTGATTCCGCAGTACGTCAAGCAGTTGTACCGCGACCGCGACGAAAAGACGCCCGAGTCGCTCAAAAAGATGGAGGCGGAACTCGACAAGCTGAAAGACAACGTGCCCGTGCACATGCTGGACATCCACCTGGAAAAAGGCATGCACTGTATCGACTGCCATTTCGTCCAGGATGTGCACGGCGATACCAAGCTCTACGGCGAAGTCCGGGCCGCGATTGAAATCCAGTGCGTCGATTGCCACGGCGACGCCTACCAGAACGCGATGGAACTCGGCAACGGATTTATGGTGACCTCCGGTCCCGCCGCCGCCGAGCGGCCGAACGGCCCGCCCGGACGCAACCTCACGGCCATGCGGACGCCCTTCGGCAAACGGCGGTTCGAAGTGCGGGACGGGAAGATCATTCAAAACTCGATGGTCGAGCGCGGCATGAGTTGGGAAGTCACGCAGGTCAAAGACACGATCAATCCCGACCACCCCGACTACAACGCGCTCTCGGCAATCTCGAAGACCGTCCGCTTTGACCAAACCGGCGAGCAAATGGTCTGGGGCAACCTGCCCGCGGAGAAAGCCCAATGCGCCCACAACCTGGGCAATATGAGCTGCATCGCCTGCCATTCCTCGTGGAACCCCAGTTGCTACGGTTGCCATCTGCCGCAGAAAGCCGACAAGAAAATGCCGGAACTGCACAACGAAGGCGACCTGGACCTCAACTACACCGGCTACAACTGGCAAACGCTCCGCGACGAGGTTTACATGCTCGCCCGCGACGGGATCGTCACCAAGCAGCGGATCGGCCCCGTGCGGTCCGCGTGCGCGATTCACGTCGGCTCGTACAACAAGAATCGCGAATCGATTTATTATCAGCAGCAAACCATCTCCAGCGACGGCATGAGCGGCATCGCGTTCAGCACGAACGTCCCGCACACCGTCCGCGGCAAAGGCGAAACCAAGCTCTGCAGCGACTGCCACCTCTCGCATCAAAACGACAACAACGCCCTCATGGCGCAGCTCTTGATGCAGGGCACGAACTACATGAACTTCATCGGCAAATACGCCTGGGTCGGTGCCGGAAGTCACGGAATCTTCGCGGTCCAAGTCACCGAACGCGACGAGCCCCAATCCGTCATCGGCAGCTCGATGCACAAAATGGTGTACCCCGACTACTACAAAAAGCACGTGGAGAATGAGTACGAACTCGATCGCTACCACGAGCATCCCGGCTTCGATGTCGGTGAAAACATCTTCCATCCCTTCAAAAAGTCGGAAATCTTAAACCTTCAACACCGCGGCGAGTATTTGTACTGCGCCTGCGGGGAAATGGGCCTGCGGATCTTCGATATTGCGTTCACGGATCACAAAGGCTTCTCGGAACGCATCGTGACCGCCCCGGTCTCGCCCGTGGGACAACGCTTCTATGTGCGGACCAAGTATGCGACCGACGTGGCGGCTCCCACGACGATCGCCCCCGATCCCACGCGAAAGCAGCACCCGGAGAACATGGAAGCCCCCATCGACATGCTGTATGCCTACATCTATGTCGCCGACAAGTATGAAGGGCTGGTCGTGGTCGGGGCGGGCACGCTCCTCGACGGCAATCCGCTCAATAACTTCCTCGAACGGGCTGCGACCTACAATCCGGACGGCATTCTCTGCGGAGCGCGGGCGATCGAGATCGTCGGCGAATACGCCTACATCTGTTGTGATGCGGGCCTCGTGATCGTCGATCTTTCCGAGCCGACGAAGCCCAAGTTCTGCAAGGTCGTCGAGGGGATTCATCATCCCAAGTCGGTGGGCGTGCAGTTCCGCTACGGCTTCGTCTGCGATTCGGAAGGTCTCAAGGTCATCGACACCACGAACCTCGCCGACCCCAAGGTCGTCTCGCACGTGGAAATCGAAGAAGCCCACAACGTGTATGTCGCCCGGACCTACGCCTACGTCGCCGGGGGCCATCAAGGGCTGGTGATTGTGGATGTCAAGAACCCGCTCGAACCGAAGATCGATCAGATCTATAACGCCGACGGGTGCATCAACGACGCGCACGATGTCAAGCTGGGCATCGCGTATACGACCGAGTTCGCCTATCTCGCGGACGGCAGGAACGGCCTGCGGGTGGTGGAGTTGATCGGCACGAACACGCCGGGCTATCGCGGCTTCAGTCCGCGTCCGACGCCCCGGCTGGTCGCGACCTTCCCGATCCCCAAGGGCGGACATGCCTTGGCGCTTTCGGAAGGCGTGGACCGCGACCGGGCGGTGGACGAGTCCGGCAACCAGATCGCGGTGCTCGGCCGCGTCGGCGCTCGCCCGCTGAATCTGGAAGAGCAGCACGGAATGTATCAGCGGCCGGACGGCCGGGTGTGGACGGTGCTCGACGGCCTCCGGGACTACCGGATCGCCGATCCCAAGCATAGGGAACTGAAGCTCCAACAGGACCTCAGGGCCTACTACCCGGCGTATCGACCGCTCAAAGGCGGAACCGCCCTGCCGCTGCCGGGCACTCCGCCCAGCCCGCAAAAAGCCCCGCCGATCCCGCAGCCCAACCCGGTCATCATCCCCCAAGACGCCTTCCGGCCAGCGGGTGCCCGGCGGCAATAACGAAACCCGATCAGAATAGGAAATGAAAATCCCCCCCCTGACAGCAATGTAAGCGGGGGGATTTTCGTATGCGATCTACTTCATAAGCATTGGCTTTAATTCCATTAGCTTGTTTCGAACCGTTTCCGGATTGTAGCTTCCGATCTTGGGAAGCGCCTTTTGGGGCTCCCATTCCAGCACCAAGCGTTCATTTTCCTCGCCTTGGCCGACAGTCCCGATTGTCGAACGGCCTTTGCGGAGATCGAGCAAAATGTCTGCCTCAAACCCAGCAAGAATCTGCTTGACACCGGTTAAATTATCCGTCGCACTATACCAGCCTGGAACCTCGTCAATTTTCTTGATTTCGAAGAAGTCTTTCTTGTCATTCGGGTCTCGCTTCCAGTCGTCATAGATGACCCGAAAGGCCCAGACCAACTGACGGGCGGAATCGTAATCCAACGTTTCCTTTTCAGCGAGTTCGATGAGATCCAGCAGCAACGGCTGAGCAGCTTCTCTGGGAATGTTCCGTTGCTCCAATTCCTTTGCCACGGCATCGAGTTGCGCGGCCAATTTGGGCCCCAGGGTCTTCAAGTCCTCACGGTTGCCGAACGGGCCGTCGACGCCGGCCTGTTTCACTTTTTCAATCAGCGTTAACAGCTCCTCGTGATTGGATCCCGTGGATTTCACGGCGAGTTTTGTCAGAGCAAACGGCCATTCCTGGAGAGGTGGACGGCCTGGAACGCCGATCGGAGTCCGTTGAATCCGCCACCCGTCGCCGCGCAGATCATGATGACAAGCGTAACACGCAAACTGGGCAAGCTCGGGCCACTGTTGGCTCCCGTCACTCTGCCACGTCTTACTTCCAATGGGGATCTTCACATCGGAATCGGCCAAGTTGGCGTTGAGTTTTAGCATTTCGCTCAAGTTGACCAGGACGCCGATCAAGAGATCCCTCGTGTTGTGCAGGTCGGTTTCATTCCATTCCGTGGTTCGCCATGTTTTGGTGCTCTCTAAAAACTCGTCCCGAATTTTTTTGGGTTTTTCATGGAAGTTACGCCAGTGTGCGGGTTCCTGTTGAGAAAACGTCTCCACATCAAATCCGGGCAAGGGAGGATGTCCAGCGGCGTACATTTCATGTGTCACAACGCGCCCTTCATGCACATTACCAACATGGCAGGAAAGACACATCCTGCTTCGAGACACCGGTGAACGTACATCGAAATAACCATATTCGTCTGCCTTCGTGTGGGGATCTTTATATCGCCACTCGGTTTTCGAGGTATGGATAGAGACCCAACTCTTAATTTTATCATTAGAATCGGCGTCCCCCGCTGACCCATGACATCCTTCGCAACTCACGCCGAAACTCAAGCGTTTATCCTGCACCATGGACTCGTCGATCATTCCTGGACGACCTTCATCTCGCTTCATCTCATAAATCGGCATTCCTGAATGACAAGCAATACAGCGAAGATCGCGATGGATGATCGAGTTTCCTTCGTCATCCACGATTTTTAAGATTTGAGCCATTCGCTTCGAACGGTCGTTGAGAAGTACGGCGTACGACCCATAATGTTTGTCTTGCCCCGCCCAGGTGTACGATTCATTCAATAAGGCCCATCCATCATTCGTCACGACGGGAAATCCTGGAATTCGAATTTGGGGCGCATTGGGGGCGGGGGGTGCGGTATTGCGTGTATGGCAATTGATGCAACTATCAGCGAGCCCCAAGTACAATCGCTTCTTCGCATCCGGATCCAATGCCATCCCGCCGGGCACGTCCCACTTTGCCAGATCGCTTTTGTCGGCAGCCGGCTCCGGATCCGCTTGCGCAATGCGCAGCACTGGGGCGGGTTGGTAGAGCGAGGTCCCGGCCGGGGGTTCTTGGGCGTAGCCTAATGAATAGATGCCTAACAGCGCGCTGGGCACGGCCAGTACGGCACCCATCAAACAGCGATTGACGAGGCGTCGCTTCGACATGGATTGATCCTTATTTTATGGCTGCACAGCTTGATTGATGCCGCTTAACTGGCTCTTGATCGCTTCCACAGGATTGGGCGCGGTCTCTTCAAAAGTCTTGGGGCTATTGTAAATCACCGCTTTGCCCTTGTCCGGTTTTTCTTCGGGAAATTTCAAATTGTTCCGGATGGCCTGGAAATGCTCGAAAATCGCTTTGTCCCGATCGGAAATCTGCCCGGCCCGGCCCTCCACATCCGCGAGGCCTTGATAGAGCGCCACCGTCGCCAGGTAAACCTGGGCCGCGGCGTCCCAGTTTTGTCCCACGAGCTTCTGCCCGCCCTCGGGACCCGCGACCTTGTGTAAGAGAGATAAGATTTCCGGCTCGGAAAGGGACATCTGATTCAAATGCACCGCGATCTTGTCCAACTCCGCCTGCATCTGGCCCGCGAGGTCCTTGACTTTGTCTCGATCGGGAAGCGGCCGGCTCATTTCCTTTTTGAGTTTTTCATAGACGCTGTTGTCGTTCAAAAATGGGTTCGGTTCACCGGCCGCGAGTTCGGGCGAGACCATCGCCAGCACCGGGAACTGCCAGGTGCCCCAGGGATAACCACCGGGCCGGCGACCCGCGAAGCCGCGTTCTTGCCGCCAGTTGCTGGGCTGGAGATTGTGATGGCAGGCGTAGCAGCCGTATTCGGTGAACTCGGGCCAGACTTTGTACTGTTTGTCTTCCGCCCGTTCTTTGAGGAGTTCGACGGAATTCTCCGCCACGGCAAGCTGGCCGATCGCCCACAGCTTGGCCTCGAACGCCTTGTGCCGATGGCGGTCTTCGTTCGCGTTCCAGTGCGGGGGCAGATTGCTGAAGTACGCCGCCATCTCGAAGGTCAAACGCGGATGCCCGGCCGCCATCAGGTCATGGTTGACTTCGCGGTCTTTCGACCCGATGTGGCAGTCGGCACAAATCCGCGCGGGTCAACAAGTTGTCGGTATTCCAAAACCCGAGGGCGGCTTTCTCGTCGTCCGATTTGAGTTTCCAATCGTAGCGCTTGTGGGGATCGAGCCATTTTTCCGCCGGCCCGTGGCAACCTTCGCAGCTCACGCCGTCGCGGAGGGAAAACTTATGCGCCTCGGCCAACTGGGACGCATCGGGGGCGACCGAATGGCAGTCGAGGCACAACCGCGTCTCGTGGGCCTCGCGGCCTTCGAGCCTTTTGGCGTAATGCGGGGAGTTCTTCAGGAGTTTGATGATGTTCTGGGACTGCTGATTGAGCAAAACCGCGTAAGCTCCGGCGTGCGGGTCCTTTTGAATCCAAATGCTGTGCTCGCTGCCCAGGGTGCCTTTGAGACCGTCCCCGCCGTGGCAGCTCGCCGCCGCGCATCCCGCCGCTCCGACGTACCTCGGCCCCGATAATCCCGATGCGCCGAAGTCGCCGGGCAGGATGACGCCGGGCTGACCGGAATCCGACGTGGCCGATGCAACGCGGATGCCGGGATCGGGTTCGATGCCCGCAGAGCGATCCCCCAGGAAGAACAGCCCCAGAGCCAAAGCCGGCGGGACACAGATCAAAAGCCGACCGAGGTTACGTCCCATAGTTTGATTCCCACGATTCATGATATTTCGATTGAACCGCCAAGGCGGAGGGCCGAGACATCCCCCCTGATGAGCCCGTGATCGGTTGCCAATCGGTAACGTGCGTCTTGGGAGAATGTCCGACCTCGGCCAATTCGCACGGCGATGGAAATAATGGCAAACGGGCGCGCGCAAGAGGCACGCAAAGCCCGTCCGGAATTCGCCGGTGTCTAAGCGTTTATTTCGATCCGTGGCCCGCCGGTGTCGTAAGGGATTTCTCTTCTTGACGTGTCAAATCCAATTTCAGATTCCCGTCGAAGTCTTCTTTGCTGTAATCATGGTATCCATGACATTCCACACAATCCACGCGGGCCCCAAGCAGGTGCACATCGCTATCGCCGATCTTCTCGACAAAACCGGTGCGATGGCACTGGACGCACGAGGCGCGGGTGGGCATTAACACGTCGCCGGTGCTGGCGCTTTCGTAAACGGGATGCCCGCTGATGAGGTCGTTGTGGCATTCTACGCAGCTCAACATGCGGTGGCTGTCGTGCCGGAACCAACTGTGCTTGTACCAACGGTCGGGAATCTGCGGGGAAACGATCGACCACGGCTGCTCTTTCGGGTCCTCGGACTTATCGATGTCGTGGCACAGCGCGCACGCGCCGTTTTCCTTAAACAGCACCTTCTGACCTTCCCGGCGCACGAGTTCGTTCTTCACGAAGTCGAGCGGATACAAGGCTTTTTCCTGCTCGCCGAGTTTTTCGCGGATCTTCCGGGCCTCTTCGGCGTTGAAGCTCGCCTCGAAATCCCGCCCCGGAAAGCCCCGCCGAAGCTCGGCGAGCGGGTCGTCCTCCGCCGGCTTTGGCCCGTCGGCTTTCTCCCCCAGCGGGTCGATCGTATACACCTTCGAGAGATACCCCCGCACCACGTCGGTCCGATCGTGGGGCACGGTGACGGCGACCTTTTTGGCCTCCCCGGTGGCCGGGTCGATTTGCTCCGTGAACTTATCCACGTCGAACGTGAGGGGATGGCATTCCTGGCAATGTTTCTCGTAAACGATGGGTTTCATATAGCGGCGTTCCACGTCGAACTCGTGGCAGTCCATGCAGCTTCCCGGATAGCCGATGTATTCGCCGTCCTTGTCGCCTCCGCGGTGGCGGATGTCATCCTGGCGTTCGCCTTTGATGCGGTTGCCCTTCTTGTCGAACATCGCTTTGAGGTGGGCCTTGTGGTTGAAGCGAATGCGGGCCTTGTCTTGCCAGCGGGCGGGTTCGCCGTCGCGGGAGAAAAACCCCAGCACGCGAAACGCATAGTGGATCGGTTTGCCATCCGACTCTGCGATGTCGACGTTGCCATCCTTCTTCTTGAGGAGTTCTTCGATTTTGAAATCCGGATGGCCCTCGGGGACTTCGAAACTCCAGACGTGCTTGGCGAACGTCGGGCGCCGGGCGAGGTTTCCAGATTCCCGTGGCAGTCGGTGCAATGGCGGTCCGTCACGCGGGCCAGTTCTTCGTCGCCTTTGTGTTCCCGGTGGCATTTGGCGCAGGACAACTCGTTCGGGCCGTCCCCGTGCACCGGCACCTGATTCTGATGATGCAGCGTGCCCATGTGGCAGGCGATGCACTTTTCGTTGGTCACGGAATGCACCTGGTCGGTGAAGCTCGTGAGCCGCTGAAGCGGGGCCCAATTGTTGACGTGGCAGCGCTGGCATTCGTTCTCGAACATGGCGTGCGGGGTGGCGACGGCACCGGCTTCGTAGATGCGGTTTTCGCCCCGCGTCCCCGCCTGGACCAGCCAGACCCCCGCGCCAATCACGCACACCAGAGCCGACCACCACGTGAAGCGGCGGAAACGGTTGGGGTGGTGATGAAACTCAACTTCCACTCGTCCGGACAACTGCCGGCTGTAACGCGGTTGCGACATGGTTTAGATAAATCCCAATGACCTGTTGCCAATGACCTGTTACCAATGACCAATAGACGACCTTCCGCCCCGCATCAGCCCCAGAACAGTTGGGGATCGACGATGAGGGCCATGACGATGTGGGCGATGACGAGGAGATAGAGCGCCATCGACAGGGGGATGTGCAGATACAGCCACCAGTGCAGCCAATGATGGACCCGGCTTTGCAGCGAAAACTGCCGGCGCTCGTCCACGGAATCTTCGAGTTGATTGAGGGTGTCGTGCAGTTCGCCGGGCAACTCGGACCGCATCTGGTTGAACAGCCGTTTGGACTGGGCGTCGATGGCCAGTTGGGGGTTATAGCGGCTGTCGACGCCCAGGAACGGCCGGATTTGCTGGAGGTAGAATTGCCGGAGTTCGCCTGCCCGGGGAATCGGGCCGGTGTAGGTTTTCTTGGTTTTTTTGGGGACCTTGAGCGTGGCTTTCTTTTTGGACTTCTTGGCGGCGGGGGCGGCTTTTTTCGCTTTGGAGGCCCGCATCTTTTCGATGGGCGACATGGGTTTCTCGGCGGTCGCCGTGCCTCCGCCTCCCCCGCCGGCGGCGGTCTTTTTCTTGGCTTTGGCGCGCATCTGCTCGAGGGGAGACATTTTGCCCGCGGGCTTTTGGGCGGGCTTGCCGGCATCCTGCATCATGGCTTGCTTCAATGGGGACGGGCCTGCTTCCGCCACCGCGGCGCCCACGGCCACCGGTTCCGGTTCCGGTTCCTCGGCAAGCTCCAGGATGAATTTGAAGCTGCACATCGGGCAGCGGGCTTTGCGTCCGAGCAGGCTGCGGTCGGGCAGTTTCAACTCGTGCTCGCATTCGGGACAAGGGACGATGATCGGGCCTTCCTGAGCCGCTTCGCCGCTGCCGTTGGCTTGCCGCTCCTGGGCCGCGTTGGCGAGGATCGCCGCTTGCTCGGGAGAAAAGTTGATCGTCTTCCCGGAGTCTTCGGGAGCCATGCCCGCCAATTCGCCCGCGCCCTCCGCCTGCTCGCGGGCCAATTCCAAAGGCGACGGCCTTGCCCCGTTGCCTCCCTGTTTGGCCGCGGCTTGAGCCCGGGCTTGCTCCAAAGGCGACGGCTTTTTGGCTTCTGATCCGCTTCCTTCTTCGGCGGATTTCTTCTTGGCGGCGGCTTTCGCGGCGCATCTGCTCGAGGGGGGAAAGCTTCTTTTCCCCGCCGCCTTCCGCGGCTTTCTTTTCGGCCCCTCCCTCTTCGGCGGCTTTTTTCTTCGCGGCTTTCGCGCGCATCTGCTCGAGGGGGGATAGCTTCTTTTCCCCGCCTCCTTCGGCGGCTTTCTTCTCGCCGCCTTCGTCTCCGGCGGCTTTCTTCTTCGCGGCTTTGGCCTTCATTTGCTCCAGGGGCGAGAGCTTTTTCTCCGCCCCTTCCGCGGGGGCCGCCTTTTTCTTGGCTTTCATCTGGTCCAGGGGCGAAGGCTTTTTCTCGCCGGCGTCTGTTTTTTTGGCCGCGGCCTTTTTGGGAGCCTCTTCCGGTTCGACATCCTTATACATCTCGGACAGCATTTTGGGGAAATTATTGACCTGGCTGATCCAGCCCTGTTGTTTGCAGTGCGTGGAAAGATCCAAAAGCAAGCCTCGCAATTCCTCGGGAACCTGGTCGGGCCAGTTGGGAAGTTCGTCCCGGCCGGCCGTCGCTCCGAACTCGGCGAGTTTCTTGAAGGTCTGAAAGATCGGCTCATCGTGGATGTCGAGCTTCCCGCAGCTTTCCGCGACCAGATGGTCCGTCAGAAACTGCATCCGCTGGCACTGATAAGGGATCTGGGCGGGGAAGGTTTCGAGCGGCACGCGGGTGGTGAGGATCCGCGGCAAAACCTGCTGCACCAGGATGCCGTAAAGCCCGCTGAAAAACACCAGCCCGAACAGCACCCACAGCACGTTTTCCAATAGCCCGCCCCAGCCGAAGCCGGCGTGGTACAAAATCAGCGGCATGCTCAAGGTGCCCAGCCAAAGGTGCCCGCGGAGCCAGAATTGGCCGCTGCCCAATCGCCAATGCGGGACGCGTTTGCGCGCGGCCAAGAGCCCGGCGAAGACCATAAACGCGGTGCCGATGATCCCGTAGATCAGCCCCATCACGCTGCCGCCGTGGGGCCCGTTGGGGACGGTGGCGGCATAGACGGCATAGCTTCCCGTCGCGGCCAGGAAGATGAGGAACGAAATCCAAGCCCACGTCCGTTGTGTTCGATCGATCAGCATGCGAGTTCCTTTATGCTCAGGCGAGCGGGGGGCGTGAGCCCCCTGGTCATTCGCGAGTCTCTCAAGATCCGGGATCTCTTAGGGGTTTTCATGTGGAAGGCATTCCATTCATCGGTGAATTCAGCGTTTTCACAGAACCAGGGGACTCACGCCCCCCCGCTCGCCATTACGCTTTCCCACTGTCCTGGAAGAAAAACTCCTGAGCGTTGACGCGGAAGGCGGCATCGTGCGGGCAGGCGTAGCAGCACGACGGATCCTTGCTGGGCAGCGAACTGCACAAATCGCAAACCACCGCTTGCTCGCCGACCGCTTTGAGCGTCGCCTCCGGCCCGATGATCGTCTTTTGCTCCAGCGTCAATTCGATGGGCGTCCGCAGTTCGTTCATTTGAATCGAGCCGTACGGGCACTGCTCGGCGCACATCCGGCAGCCGATGCACCAGTCCCGAATGACGATCTCTCCGTTCTCGCCCCGATTGATCGAACCCACCGGGCAGCCGATCATGCACACGGGATCCAGGCACTTTCGGCAGGTCAAGGGGACGAGAAACTTGTCGTACCGCGGGCCGTCCAAATACAACCGCGTGCGGCCGTCTTCGTGCGACGCGACGCACGCTTCTACGCAGGCATTGCAGCGGGTGCAGCGGTCCAGGTCGATCAGCATCAGCTTCTGGCCCTGGATCAGGCCCAGCCGCTCGAACTCCCGGCTTTGGGGGGCAATCCCCGCCGACTCGCCGATCCGCAGGTCCTGTGTTTCCGCCTGTTGCAATTTCCGAATCGTGATCAAATCGCGGATCTTCGCATCGATCGCGGGCGAGGATTTTCGCATCTGCTGGAACTCGGCCCGCTTGATTTTGACCAATTCGACCCGCGACGGCACCGCGCCCATCCGCCCGTCGGGAATCCGCTGTTGGAACCCGCTGTCGGGATGGTCGTAAGCCACGCATGTCGCGCTGCGGGCGCTGGGCGGATCCGTAAACACGCCCATTTCCCCGATGATCTCCCCCCGGCCCAAATAGGCCAGCGTCCGCCTGGGCCCCGCTTTTTCCAACTGGCGGGGGAGGCCGCCGGGAAACAGCCGCTCCAACAGCGCCCGGTGGAAGATGCGGTACTCGAGCACCGACCACTTCTTGGTTTCCTTGGCATACTCGGCGATGGTGACTTCCAACTGCGGCCCGCGGATGACCTCCAAAACCTCTTTGCGGGTTTTGCCAAGCTGCTCGTGCAGCTTCGCGTCGCGGATGAACTCGTTCAGACTTCCGATCAGCGCCTGCTGATGTTCGTCGGAGAGCTTTCCGCCTTTCTTGGCCGCCCCCAAGGCGGCTTGGGCTTCGTCGGAGAGCATCTCCTTGACGGCCTGCCGCATGTCGGCGTCTTCGTCGTTCGCGTCGTCGAATTCCTGGGCGAGATTCTTCCAATGCTCGTCTTGGAACTCTTCCTTGCGGAATTCGTACCAGGCGTTTTTGATGACCTTCACCAATCCGCTGCGGATCACGTAGAAACAATCCGAAGGTTCGCCTTCCTCGAAGATCGTCTGCCCGGACTCGAACTCCACCAGTTCGATGGCCTGCTTGAGCTTCTCGAAATCCTCGTCGCCGAGATTCTCAAACACCGAGAGCCGCCGGACGTGCGTTTCCATCACCCGCTTGCGGTACATGGCGTCCGTGCGCTCTTTATACGCCTGATCCTTCTGCAGCATGTCCAGCACGTTGCGAAGCATTTCCAGCATATAGCACTCTTGCTCGGCGAGCACCGTGGCCGACCGCGGGGCCCGGTTCATGCAGCTCATCTCGCCCAGGAGTTCCCCTTCGTGCAACGGGCCCCGGAGCGTCTGCGGAGCTGATGACGGCCGGGCCGTCGATGAGGATGTTCGCGGGATTCATCCGGCGTTTCCGTTTCCCGCCGCCGAGTTTCGAAAACATCCGGTGCAAGAGGCCTTTACGCTTTTTCTCGCCATCCAAATTGACGAACAGGTGCGCCGCGGCCACTTCCCGCTGCGGACCGTTTTCGCCTTCCAAGGGAGGCAGCGTATGCAGCCGCTGTTTGAGCTCGGCGATTTCCTGGGTGACTTCGGCGAGCCGGTCTTCGAGTTCCGCCGGCGTATACCGGACGAAATACGGATGCAGCTCGAACTCCGGCTTGCCCTCGACCTTGCCTTGGATCGTCGCTTCCAACAGGCTCTTTTGCACCTCGCGAAGCTTGAGCACATCCTCGGTCGTCAAAATGAAATACGCCGTCGAGCCGCTTTCGCCCTGCTCGCAAATCACCCGCCCCTTCCGGCAGCGGCGGAGAACCGTCGTGCTCGGAAACCGGCGAAAATCCGGCCCGCCTTTTTGCAGCGACGAGAACAGCGAAATTGTATCGAGTTCGTCAGCCGTTAAGAGTTCATCCTCTTCCTGCGGTGGATCGGTGATTTCCTCCAGTTCCGCAGGCAGCATCAACACCTGAGCCACTGTTTCCCCCCTTGGAAACGCAATCCGTGTGGGCAATTCGAGACGACATTATCCACATCAGTGTATCGCCCCCAGGCCGAGACGCAAGGGATTCCTGGGGGGAAATCTGGTCGTCCGTTGTCAGCAGTCCGGCCTTTGACAAAAAAACAGGCTCCGAGGTGAAGAACTCCCCGGAGCCTGTTTTCAATTTCAAAAATCAGCAGGACGACGGACCAATCATCCAAACAGTTTTTCGATCACGTTGCCGTTGCGGACGATCGTGATCGGGCGGCCGATGTTGGTGTGGTATTCTTTCTTGGAATCGATGCCCAAGGCGTAATAGAAGCTGGCCGCGGCGTCGTCCGGGGTGATGACTTCGTCGGCCGGTTGGGTGGCTTTGTCGTCGCTTTTGCCGATGACCTGGCCGCCCTTGATCCCGCCGCCCGCCAGGAGCATGAACATGCAGCGGGGATAGTGGTCCCGGCCGCCCGGATCGCTGCGGTTGTTGATTTTCGGCGTGCGGCCGAACTCGCCGGTGACGAAGATCGCCGTCGATTCCAGCAGGCCTTTTTGAGCAAGCCCGCTAAACAGCGAGGACAAGCCGGCGTCGAGCGTGGGCAGCAAACTGTCCTTCAGCTTGGAGAAGTTGTTTTGGTGGGTGTCCCAACCGCCCAAAGTCAAGGTGACGAACCGCACGCCGCTTTCCACGAGCCGGCTGGCGAGGAGGCAGCTCATCCCGAAGGGCGAATCGCCGAACGGCGCGGCGTAGGCGGGATCTTCCTTGCTGGTGTCGAAGGCTTCCCGGGCCCGCTTGGAGGTGATCATCGCGTAGGCTTGCTCGCCGAACTGATCCAGGCCTTCGAGGAGTTGGCTGTCCTTTTCGAAGCCTTGGAAGGTCTTGTCGAGATCGCCCAAGAGTGTTTGGCGTTTTTCGATTTCTTTGATGGTGACGCCGTTGCCCAGGGTGATGCCCCGCACGCTGAACGGTTGCCCGGCGCGGCGTGGAGCCGGTGTTGAGGGCCGCGTATTTCACGCCCAGAAAGCCAGGCTTCTGGTTGGAGTTGCCCACGGAGACGAACGGGGGCAGGTCCGGTTCGATGGTTTTCGCTTCTTTCGTCGCCACGGCACCGTAGCCGGGGTATTCGATCGAAGGCAGCGGCCGGTTGCCGGTGTTGACGTATTCGGTTCCCAGTTGGTGGGCCCCCAAAGTGTGGGACACGCCGCGGAGGATCACGAACTTATCCATCGTCTGGGCGAGCTTGGGCATATGCTCGCAGATTTCGATGCCGTCGACGTTGGTCTTGATGGGATTGAACAACCCGCGGTACTCGGCCGGGGCGTCCGGCTTCAAGTCGAAGGTGTCCATGTGCGTCGGGCCGCCGGTGAGGTTGATGAAGATCGCGGCTTTGGCGGGGGCATCATCGCGGACATCGCCGGCTTGGGCCAGTTGGAGATAGCTGGACAAGGTCAGCCCGCCCGCGCCCAAGGCACCGGCTTTCAGGAAATCCCGTCGTTTCATTCCGTCGCAAGTTTGATGAATGGCCATGAAGCAATTCCTTTGAAAAAGAAGGTGTTTTCAAAAATTGGCTGAAGAAAGCCGTTGGTTTCAAAAATACTCAGTTTTGTCCGTCCTCCCCTTGGGGGAGAGGGTGAGTTCCGTCTTATCCCCTCTCCCCTTGGGGGAGAGGGTTAGGGTGAGGGGCCGAACGCCTTAGTGGTTCACGATGAACTCCTTGGTGTTGACCAAGGCCCACAAGAGCCCGCGGATGCCGTTGATCGTGTCATCGTTGCCGTCGATGTATTGCCGGGACCGCTTGAGTTCTTCGTCCGTCGGATACCGGCTCAGCGTGCGGAGGTAGGCTTCTTTGATGATCTGGTCGGCATTGAGCTCCGCGACTTTTTCGCCTTTCTCCTGGGCTTGTCCCGCCGGCGACTTTTGGGGTTCGGAACCTTTGCGGACCACGGCGAGCCGTTTTTTGATCTGGCTCACGCGGCGCTCGAGTTCTTCGGCCTGTTGGTCTTTGCCGGCTTTCTTCAGGGCCTTCAGTTCTTTTTCATCTTTGGCCAACCGTTTTTGGATGGCTTCGATCTGCTGGCGGCTCACGCGGCCGCGATCGTTTCCGCCCGGTTGCGGCTGAGTCTGCGGCACAAAGCGGGTGTTCAATTCCTTCGAGACCTGAGCCAACCAGCCGCTGCGGTCGTCGATCATGCTTAAGACTTCGCGGTCGTTTTGCAGGAAGACGGTTTGCAAGAGGCTGGCTTCTTCGGAGCGGTCGCAGTCGCAGTTGGATTCGCGAATCGAGCGGCCGAAGATCGTCAAGGCATAGCTCGAACCGCCCCGTCCGCGGCGGCCGGCTCCGGGAATCGCAATCGCCCGGTCGTCGAGTTCTTCGTGCAGTTTGCGGACGGTCGCATCGGATGCGGTCGCGAGGACGAGCGCATCGTACGCCGATTCCGCGGGCAACCGGCGGGGCACTTGATGGCTGAAGTTGATTTCGTCCAGCCGATTGGTTTCGTTCGGTTTCCAGGTCAACTGGTAGGTGCGGCTGTTGGCGATTTCGCGGTGCACCCACTTCATGTCGAAGCCGTGGTCGATGAAGCCTTGGGCGAGATAATCGAGCAGGGCTTTGTTGGAGGGCGGATTGGCGAGGCTCAAGTCGTCCGGCGGATTGACGATGCCCACCTTGAAGTAACCGGCCCAGACGCGGTTGACGAACGCCTTCGCGAAGTAGGGATTGTCTTTTGCCCGCAGCCAGGCCATCAACGGTTCGCGGGCGTCTTCGTACTTCGTGAGATCGACCGTTTCCCCGCCCAGCAGCTTCGCGGTGACGGAGGTCGCGTTACGGTTGCGGGCGTTTTTGTTGCGGTTGTTATTCCCCCGGGCGCGGGCCTTGGTGGAAAACACTTCCTGGAAGGGCACGGTTTTGCCTTCGCTGATCAGCCGCGGAAACTCCCTTCGGAGTTGGTTGCCCTTCTTTTCGCCCAGATCGAGGGCGGCGAGCATCTCGTCGTATTCGTCGCGTGATTCGGGATTGGTGCCGGACCGCACGTTGGTGAAGAACCCGGTGAACTCTTTGAAGTCGTCCTGGGTCCATTGATCGAAGGGATGCTTATGGCATTGGGCGCACTGGATGCGAATGCCCATGAACGTGTAGGCGAAGCCGATCACGCGCTCTTCCGGCTGGCGGAAGTTCCGCCGGGCCCAGTAGTGGGGCATGGTTTCGCGATCTTCCGCGAAGTTGGCTTTCGACCCTTTGCGATACATTTCGCTCATGTTTTTGGAATAGGTCTTGAAGTCTTCGCCTTTGTTTCGGCTCTGGGAAAGCACGATCCCCGCGACGAGTTCATCGTAAGGCGTGTTTTCCGAAACCCGTTTGTGGATCCAGTCGTACCATTCCTGACTGGCCGCGGAGCGGACTGGGGTGACATTGTTCAAGTTGTCGTCGTTGTTCCCGGTGATGTCGCAGAGTCTCGTGGTCCACCACGCGGCGTAGGCGGGGCTTTCCAGAAGCTCGTCGATCTTGCGGGCCCGCTTGTCGGGCGAGCCGTCGGCGAGAAACTTTTCAACTTCCCAAGGCGAAGGCAGCGTGCCGGTCATGTCCAAAGAGACCCGGCGGAGGAACTCGGCGTCATCGGAAAGCTCCGAGGGCACGATGCCCAGCTTCTGCAGCTTTTGCACCACGAGTTCGTCGACTTTGGTCGGCGTGGGAACTTTCGGGTATTTCGCTCCCGCGAGCTTCGAGACGGGCCGAATCACGGGGATCGGCACGACGCCGGTGTCGTAGGAAATCACGACGTGCGTGTCGCCGGGATCGACGGCGGTCACCAGGCCTTCTTTGGAAATCTCGGCGACGCTGGTGCTATTGCTTTGGAACCGGCAGAGGGCCGTCACATCTTCCCGCGCACCGTCGGACCAGACGGCAATGACTTTGAGCTGCGTCTTGTCTCCGGCGCGCTGGAACTGGATTTCGCTGGGCGTCACGTCCAGGCGGACGAAGCCCGGCGTGTTTTCATCGACGCCTTTGGCTCCGCCTTCGACCCAGCGGAGGAAGACCTTGTGTTCCCACGAGCCGGGCTTATAGCGGAGGCCGCCTTCGTGGGGATCGACCATCGTCGGCTTTTGAATCGCGAGGCTGTCGTCCGGCTTTTTGAGGTCCACGCGGGGATATTTGCCGCCGGTGAGACCGTCGTGGTCCATTTTGAAGTCGTAACCGAACAAGGACAGCCGAAACCCGCCTTGCCCCTGGAACGAGCCGTGGCAGGCCCGCCCGTTGCAGCCCAGCCTGCCGAGCATGGGCACGATGTGCTGCCGGAATTCCGGCACCTCTTTGATCTGGTCCTTCGGCGGTGCGAAGCGTTCGCTGATGGGGGCAATCACGCCGTCGGCGGCGGACGCTCCCACTGTAAGCGAAACCAAGGCGAGTGTGGTCAGAACAAGACGTTTCATCGAAGAACTTCTCCCTGAGTGTTTGTTGCAAACGGAAGGTGGGTCAAACGGTGTGTAAGGTTCAAGTCGGCGGGGGAGGAAAGGCGTCCGCCGTTCCTCCGGCTGGGCATCGGGGTTTAGGACGTGTTTGAAACATTTATTCGCCTGGGAACGTGAGCGGCAAGGCGCTAGCCGCCGGTCTTGACTTTGTGAGTAACCTTTCATCGAAACCGGAGGCTAGCGCCTACCGCTCACATTTTCAAACACGTCCTTAGTCGCCCTTCTGCGGGGCGGCTGGTTTGGGTTTGGTCTGATCGGGCGGGTTGGTTTTCTTGGCGGAAACTTGCGCCGGTTGGGGCTGCGTTGATTGAGTCCCAAACTGCGCTTGATTCGCTGCAAATCTTTTTCGATGGCCGAGTCTCGGTCCTCTTCGATCGCCTGAATCTGGTCGTCCATCTTCGCCAGCCGGCCCGCGAGCCGTTCCCGGTCGAGCTTCAAAAGCTCCAAGCGGGCGTCGAGGCGTTTCTTTAAGAGCTCCTGGAGTTCAGCCGCCAGATCGGGATCGTCGACGGACATGGTCATCCGGGCGACGAGCAAACGCAATCGGGAATCGAGCTGCCACTCGGTCAAGGCGAGCGGATACCGCGTCGGCATGCGCTCCTTGATGCGGGCCAGGCGTTCGCTGTCGTTGTACAGTTGGCGGACGGCTTGTTGATATTCCGGCCGCCGGCCCTGTTTGAGGTTTTGCAAGAGTTCGTAAAGCTCGGGATGATGCAGCTCCGCGAACTTGAGAGCCGCGGCCTGGCGCTCCGGAGTCATAATCACTTTGTCCGCTCCGGCGGTGCTCGCAGCGCGTTTCGCCGCGGTCGTTCCCGGTTTGGAGTTCTTCGGTGAAACGTCCTGGCCCTCATTGGATTGGGCAAATGCCCAACTTGCGATCAGCACCAGAACCGCGGGAACGCCCCAACGGGAAAAAGCCGGCCGACGCGGGAGACGGTTTCTCATCGAATCAGTTCTCCATCACGGCGGAAGGCTGTTGGGGGTTGGCATCCTCCGGCCGGTCCGTGGAAACGGCCGCCAGCATCCAGGCGAAGGTGTCTTCTTCGGGCTCGGCGGATTCGCGGGGGAGGAATTCCTCGGCCGATTCCGCAACGGGAGAATCGGTCAACAGCTCCGCCACGAGGGTTTGCGAATCCGACCAGATTTCCACAAGCTGCCCGGCTCCCTCCAGTTCGGGAACGATTCGCGGAACGGGAATCGGCGGAACCGGTGCCGGGGATTGGGGCGGATTGTGCGTGATCGAAGGAGCCGGTTTTTGCGGCGAAACATGCTGATGGGCCGCCCACCAACCCACAAAAAATGCCAACCCCGCCAGCGCCGCGGAGGATGCCAGCCAAGACAGCCTTTGGGATTTGCGGCGTGCGGTTTGGCGTGTTTCCAGGGCAATCGCGTCGGCGGATTCCGGTTTGGGCGTCAGCGAATCCATCGCGCTTGCCATCCACAGGCCCTCGGCCATCGTCATCGCCTCGGCGACCGCTTCGCGGGCCGCCTGGTCGGTGAGCAGCCGCTCTTCAAAATCGGCCGCTTCATCGGGTGTGAGATCCTCGCTCACATAGAGAAATGCCAGCCAAGGCAAATCCTCTGAAAAGTTTTGGGCGAGGGAGTCTTGAGGGTTCATCGTTTGCTCAGTGTTTCTTGGTGTCAAAAAGGGTTTCGAGTTTTCGCATGGCCAGCCGCATTCGGGTGAGCACGGTTCCTAGCGGGACCTTCAATTCCTCCGCGATCTCGGCGAAGGTTTTTTCTTCATAAATTCGCAGCCGGACCACTTCCCGCTGGTTGGCAGGCAACTCGTCCAAGGCGTTTCGGACATTGACGATTGTCTCCCAACGGCACAATCGGTCGTCGGGGGAATGGTTTTCGGGGTTCGGGCGGCTCCAGGCCATTTTCCGCAAGTTTTTGTCGTACATCTTGTTGCGGCGTTTGATGGCCAGGGCTTCGTGAAATGCGACCCGAAACAGCCACCCTTTGCGGGTTTCCTCGCGCGCATTGTGTCCGTGTTCCATAGCCTTGATGAACGTCGCTTGCAGGGCTTCGTTGGCCAAATCGTGGTCTTTCAACACGCCGGCCAAAAATGCCCGCAGTTCATCGCCATGTTCCAGGTACAAGGCCGCGATAACGGCGGGATCGATTCGCACCTCATTCGTGGTGGTCAAACGCTGCTCCAACCCGACGATGGGAGAGGACTCGCCAACGCCAAAACCATTCTTTATATGATGATGCTCCCCACACGGAGATTATTTTCAAAATTCGGGAAAAAACCCAGTGCGGCGCAGAATCCGGCCGATTTATTAGCCCGAAACGCAGGCGAACTTACGAAACGAACATCTAGTCTAAATCCTCTTCTCGCATTCGCTTAGGGAAAGCCGGCACGCTAAGGAATTGCTCGGCGGACAGCTCTGGCTCGCCGTTCCAGCGGTAGGCGCAAAGCATCCCGGACTTGGCCACGCTGTAATCGAGGCAAGCGATATTTCGGGCCAGCGGGGCCGGCGACTCGGCGTGCAGCCAATAATGTCCGAAGAACACCGGCGGCTCGTCCGCTGGATAGGGCGTGATTTTCTGATGGATTTCCTCGGGCAACGGGTCGTTGGGAAAATCCTCGTCCGGCTGGAACGCATACGTGTGGAACGTCTTATGTTCCGGGGATTCATACCATTTCACGCGAAATTTCCGCCGGAGGTGCCCGTCCTTGTCGTGGAATACGATGCCCTCGGGCAGGGGCATTTCCTTCCCCTTGAGCACATCCTCCACCGCATCGAACAGGTCGGTTTCCGAATTGGTGGCCCGGGCGAGGAGTTCGGTCGTCAATCCTTCCTCCCGATTCCAGACGGTTTCAATCCGCCGCATCGCGGTTTGATCCCAGCAGGCGTGCACGACACGCAATTCCCCTAAGTCCAACCACAAAGGGAGCTTGCGAAACCATTCCAGATGGTCGTAGAGTTCTTGGGGTGGGACTTGGCGGAGCGTTTCAAAATGCTGCCGGACGTTTTTCCCGCCGCGGGCGTCGTGCTTTCGCAGAAATCGGCTGGGATCATCGGGATGGCGGGTATGATAAGCCAGCGCATTGAACTCGTGATTACCCATCACACACAGCGCATGCCCGGCTTCGACCATGCCCCGGACAATCCGCAGCACTTCGGGAATCTTCGGCCCCCGGTCGATCAAATCCCCCACAAACACCGCCCGCCGCTCGGGATGGGCATACACGCCGCTCCGCCGGTCGTAGCCCATTTGCTCGAGCAGAAACACCAACTCGTCGGCATGCCCGTGGATGTCGCCAATCAGATCGTACATCGAGATTCCTTAACATGGCCTAGCCATAACCAAAACGGAATTCGCATCTGGTGCCTCCGGTTAATTGGCAATCCCATCAGAATGGCTTGCCAAATAGCGAGAAATCTCCTGCAGCAATTCAACGGGAATGTCTCGTTTGATTCTTAACGCGGCTTGGCCGCAACCGAAGAGGTGGTTTGAATAAATTGACGTCCTTCAATCCTGTTGGAGTTATCAGACCGCCAACCGCTGGAGGACGCCATGGAATTTGCTTTGAGTTTCGTTTCCAAGTTTGCCAACTTTATTGTAGCCATCTTGAGCTGTTTTGATCGAGTGATTTTCAAGGGCCACTTGCCGTTTTGGACGGACAAGCTCGCGCTCACCGAATCCCTTGCCGATCGACTGATCGATCCTCGCCGGCAAGACCGCGTCCGCTATCAAAGCGTCGAACTGCTGCGGGAAAGAATCGACGCCATGGCCCTGGGAGAGTCCGATCAGGATGATCTCGACCGGCTCGCCCATGATCCCGCCATGAAGATGGCCGCCTGGGACCTGGCGAAGACGTCCTCAACCAACGGCTGGCCCGCCAACCCACCCATTCCCGGCTCATCGATTGGCTGGCCGGCCGGCTGCAAAACGAATCTCAAGGCCGTGCGGAGC
Organism: uncultured Planctomycetaceae bacterium; assembly: GCA_963815195.1. GTDB lineage: Bacteria > Planctomycetota > Planctomycetia > Planctomycetales > Planctomycetaceae > CAWAVN01. The sequence goes on along the minus strand of CAWFGE010000013.1, from coordinate 525,756 downwards.
GCCTTGTTCGACTGGACCCACCGGCATGTCAAAAGCACGGGCAGCAGCGACCGCCGCGTCCGCTCTGCCACCATCGACATCGACAGTTTCCCCATCCAGGTTTATGGCCAGCAGCCGGCTACGGCTTACGTCCACGGCTATCCGCTTCCGTCGCTTCGCGACTCCGGAAAAGCGCAACTTCAAAAAGCGCAAGCGAGGGGTTCGTACCGTAATTTGCTTCCCTCGCTTGCGATTCGGGCTATGGAGGCATTCACCTGAAGACGGTCTAGCGCAGGCCTTCGATTGGCGGGCTGGTTTCGAGCTTGGAGAGGATTTCGCGCGGGACGCCGCGGGTCACGCGGAGCGTGCCGATGTCGAACAGCGTGTGCATCACCGTGCCCAGCATTTGGTCGGTGCCGATGGGCTCGGTGAGCGGGACATCGTTCTTGCGGGCGGATTGGCCGACAGCTCCGCCCGTGTTGAGTCCGCCGCCGGCGAACGCCAGGGTGCACAGGTTCGCCCAGTGATCGCGTCCGCCCCGGCTGTTGACTTTGGGCGTGCGCCCGAAGTCGCCGGTGATGACCAACAGCACCTTGTCGAGCAGACCCCGCTCTTCGAGATCGCCCAAAAACGCCGAGACCGCGCGGTCCACGGGCCGGCCGAGCATTTCCATCCCCGCATAGATGCCGGGGTTGTTGCCGTCGGCGTGCATGTCCCAGCCGGCGCTGTGCACGGTGACGAACCCGCAGCCGGCTTCGATCAGCCGCCGAGCCGTGAGCATATGCCGGCCGAGCTGCGAATCGCGGAAGACTTTTTTGCCCACGCGGAATTTGCTCGTGTCGTAGCGCTCCACGATCCGCGGGTCTTCTTTGTTCAAATCGAAGGCATCGGCGGCGCTGCCCAGAATCAAGTCAAAGGCTTGCTCTTTGTAGCGGTCGGCTCCGTCTAAGGCGGCCTCGGCTTCGGCCTGTCGTTTGAGGCCGTCGAGCGATCTCAATAGCTCCCGGCGGTCGTCCAGGCGGTTCCGCGCCATGTTGAGCGTCATGTTGTCGGTGGCGGGGCCTTTGCCTCCGGGGATGAACGGGGCATAAGACGGGCCGAGGCGCCGGGCCGGGACCCTTTTTCCACCCGGCCTTTTTCGTTCCGGTATTGGCCGTCCACCTCATCGGAGTTGAGGAGCGCGAACGTCGGCATCCCGGTGCGGGGATGATTGGAACCCCGCATGCGGGCATACATCGATCCCAGGCTGAAGCCCTGCATGCCCTGGCCGGTGGAATCGGTGCCGCCGGTGAGGACGTGCACGATCGCCTGCACATGCCCGCCGATGGGATGTTGAAAGGACCGGACGACGGCGAATTTCTCGGCATGCTCGGCCAGCATCGGGAACGTGCCGCCGAAGCTCAGCCCCGGGACGTTCGTTTGGACTTCGCCGGTGACGCTGTGATAGGGGGCCGGCGCGGTCATGTTGGGGTTGAAGGTTTCGATGTGGCTCGCCCCGCCGGAGAGAAACAAGAGCACCACGGCTTTGTCGCGAACGTAGCTCGGCTCGTCCGCCGCGTGCGCCGCCCGGTGTTGGAGCAGCCAAGGCAGCGTCAATCCGCCCAATCCCAGCGTGCCCGCCTGCAAAAAATCCCGGCGGGAGATGCCCTGGCAATCCGGATGGGCCTGTTTTGTGAAAACCGTCAGCATTCACAAACCTCTCTTAGCGTCCTCAGCATCGGAAACTTCGCGAGACCGTCCAACCTCAAATTGAAGCTTCGACCGATTCGGTTACTACAAATACTTATAATACATAAAAAATCATTGATTCACCAAGGCACAGCGCGGAAATTCACTCACCCCAGCATCGAAAACGCGGTGCAACTGGTCTTGGACGGTTTGGGGGTTCGTGTTAGTATCCGCGGCTTCGCGAATCCCCTCAAAATGTCCTCGTGCAAACTGTCTGAGTCGCCCTCGCCATGCGGTTGATGCCAGCTTCCCGACATCCGTCTCCGCCCCGCCCCGGGCGATCGCGCGTGGCGATTTGGGGGCTGGTGTTGGCGGCGATTTGCTGTGCGGGGCAAACGGGTTGCGTGCACCGCCGAGCGACGATTCAATCCGACCCGCCGGGGGCTTTGGTGCTCATCGACGGCAAAGAACGAGGCTACACGCCTTACTCGATGGATTTCCTCTACTACGGCACGCGGGAAGTCCAACTCGTCAAGCCGGGCTTCGAGACGCTGACCGTCCTCCAAAAAGTGCCCAAGCCCTGGTACCAGTTTTTCCCGGTCGATTTCTTCTCGGATAATCTCTGGCCGCCGGGCGTGACGAACCGCAACCAGTTCTTCTACCAAATGCAGCCCCAGCCGCCCGCCCCGGTGGACGAGCTTCTCAAGCGCGCCATTAACCTCCGCACCCAATCCGAAGTCGGTCGTTCAGCGACCAGGCTGCGCTAAAACTGTTCATGGATGGGCCGGTTGCCGCCCGCGATGCGGCCGATTGCGGCGGATTCGGGACCGGGGACGCACACTTCTCCCGTTGGCATGGGGTTTGCGTCGTCATCGAGCCAAAAGGAATTCCTGGAAAGCCCATTGACGACACCCTTCCAAAACTCAGGAGAAAGAGATGAAGTCCTTCATATTCTGTCTAACGGCCGGCTTTGCTTTGGTGCTCAGCGGTTGCAGCGACAATGACAACGTCAACAAGACCAACGCCGACAAGAGTCCCCCCGGAAACGTCGAGCCCGAGGACGTCCAAAAGGGCAACGTGCCCATGGGAGAAGAGATCACATTAAAAGGCGAAGTGACCAAAGTTTTCGACACGCACACCTTCCGCATGGATGATCCGGGGTTCGACTTTGACAAGGATCTCGTCGTGGTGACGAAAGACGCGCTGCCAATGAACGCCGTCGAGGGCGCCACCGTGCAAGCGACGGGGACAGTCAAGAAGTTTTCTGTGGTCGATGTCGACAAGGATTATGACTGGGATTTCGATCCGGAAGTCAAAGTGGAACTGGAAGACGTGAAGTATTTTCTCGGCAATGCGAAGGTCGAGGTTCTCCAACCGGCTGAGAAATAACCTGTGTGGAGTTTGATTCGAAAAAATCTCCGCGGGGAAACGATGATTTTGCGTTTCCCTCGCGGATTTTTTTCGCGCCGTTTGGAATATTCTTCTCCACCCATCTCAGGGGACGGGGCGGTATTCGACCCAGAGGGTTTCGGTGCTTTTCCCGGTGGGGACGTTCCAGGTTTGAGTGGTCCCGTCCAGCTGCGGCGGAAAGTCCCGCGACGCCGTGTGCAGCCCCTTGTCGTCCTTCCAATGAAACGAAACGCAAGTCGCGTCCTGCGGGAGGGTGCGATAGATCACATGCAGTTCCGCCCGGCGATACCGCTTGCCACCGGTGTTGGAAAACCGCACGCGCACCGGGGCCTGCACGTTGTCGAGTTCGGACGAACCCCAGCAAAAACTCTGGGACCAGAAGTCCGAGGGCTCGTTGCCTTGCCGGGTGATCCGCCAGTCTTTGAGGACCGGTTTCCACGAGGCGCCTCGATCGGTGGAATACTCGATTTGGTACGCCACCTCGGGTGACGGCGGATTCGACGAGGCCACGTGCGCGACCGCGGAAAGGCCGACGACCGGGGCGTTTCGCGGAGCGGCAAGTTCCAGCACAACCCGCGGCGAATCGAACGCCCCGTCGACGCGGTGGGCTTCCGCCTGCGCGAGGTTGGGTCCCGCGCTGACGACGGCCCGCCCCGAAGCGGAAAACTCCACGCGGGAACCGTCATCCGTCAGCCGGGGCATCGTCGAGGCGTTCGCCTGGCAGACGGTGGTGATCGTCAAGCCGGCCTCCCGCAGATCCCCCGCGCCGGCGTCGAAGCGGATCCAATACTGCCGATGGCCCTTGGCGAAATCGGTAAGGTCCAACCGATCGGCAAGTCGGCCGCCGTCGTGCCAGGTTTGTCCGCGGTCGGTCGAAAGCGAAACCCGCACGCCGCTTTTCCCCGCCACGATCAATCCGTTTCGGCAGCCGGGCTGATAGATCGCCCACGGCGCATCGCTCGCCGGGGTCGCTGCGATGATGTAGGGCGATTGAAATTCGAACGTTACCTGTTTTTCGGATTCCTCGATCACGCCTTCGCGGTAATCGCCGGTCTTGAAGTCAGGGTGATAGGTAAAGACCGCGTTCGCGAAGCGGGCCTGTCCCGGATGATAGCCCGTGCCCGTTTGGGAGCCATGCATTTTTTCCGGCTGATTGACCCAGGTCCGCGAACGTTCGGGGCCGGGGATGCCGGCGGTGTTGTAGTTTCGCCCCCAGAACACAAACGTCCGCCCGTCTTCCAGACCAGGCCGCAGATACCGGCGGAGCGTTTCGCCCCGCCGGAGATGCACCATCGGCGGCGGCCCGGCGTAACCGGCCAGATATTCCGCCGAGCGGAAGGCGTCATAGGCTCCGCCGTCGTCGGGGTGCAAGCCGCACACCAGCCAGCCGTGCTGCTTGGCGGCGGCGGTGTTCTCTTTCGTGTACCGGCGGACGTTGTCCTTGATATCCGCGATGGATAAGAGTTTCTTTCCCGCATCGTCGAAGATCACCGTGGAGACATCGTGATCCAAAAGCGCCCAGCGGCCGTTCCCGTAATCCTTCCCCTTCAGAAACACTTCGAACGAATTGTGTCCCGTCACGCCGGCGACGCGCGCGCGGTTGTGGCCCAGGAGGTGCTCCATCTCGGCGGTCCACTGGGCGTGGGTCGTGCCGCACAATCCAAACCCATGGGCGAACAGCCCCGTCCAATAGTCGCGGGTGGCGCTCTCGGTCGAGTTCTGAAAGCCCTGGCCCCAGAAATCCTCGACGCCTTCCTCGCCGTGGGCGTAATGCGTGTTCCGCCAAAGCCACGCCGCGAGGACGCGGTCCTGGTCGGTCTGGGGCTTTTGTCCCGTGATGTGCTCATACACCTTCGCCTGTGTTTCCTGCAATCGATCAAACGTCGAACACGCCAACTCGCCGGGATACCAGAGATGATCCGTGCGAACCTGCGGATCCCCGACGCCCGCCAACACCGGTGCGACAACAAACACGAGGAACAAGATCGGCAAAAAACGGAAACTGCGGCTCATGGCTTTGGCATCCATCGAAAGAACGCGGGGAATAAATCGGCCGACGGATGGATCAATCAGGATAGGAGATGAAAAATCAAATTCCCGGAGACGCAATGCTCGTTCTGGCCGATATTGGATTCTTTATTGTTCATACTCTGCTCATCGGATTCAACATGTTCGGTTGGATTTGGCGGAGGACACGGTTTTGGCATTTGATTTCGATGGGGCTGACGACGTTCTCCTGGTTTGGGATGGGCGCGTTTTACGGCTGGGGCTATTGCCTGTGCACCGACTGGCATATGGAGATCCGCGAAAAGCTGGGGTATGCCGACACCGAAACGTCTTACGTTCAATTGATCGCCGAGCACGGTTGCGGCCTCTCGATGAGCCGGTCCACGTCTGACATCATCGCCATTTCGGTTTACCTGGCGGTCGTGTTGGCGATGGCGATCGTCTGGACCCGCGATCTTCGCCGGCGCTTCAAGTCGCGGCAAACTTCCCTGTGAACTTGCCGAGTTCGATTCACCGGGCGTCGCCGAGACCGCGGGCGAGCGCAGCGACGGTGACGGATTTCGCCCCGGCTTTTTTGAGCAGTCGGCTGATGCGGTTCGCCGTCGTGCCGGTGGTGAGCACATCGTCCACCAAGAGAATCCGCCGGCCCTGGATCGTTTTCGGATGTCGAATTTGAAAAGCGTCCCGCAAATTGCTCAACCGCCGGGTGCGGGGCAGCGTCTTTTGCTCGAGCGTCCGCCGCGATTTGCGCACCTGCCGGACATCGACCGGAACTCGAAGCCGCCGGGCGAGGTGGCATGCGATGGTTTCGGACGCGTTGTGCCCGGGCCTGAACCGGCGGGTCCAATGTTGGGGGACGGAAACGATTCGCTCGGCGTCCACGCGTTCGAGCGGCTCGCGCTTTTGCTGCCAAAAACATTCCGCCAAAGCCCGCGCGAGCGGCTCGGTTCCGGAATGTTTCATTCTCAAGCACGTCTCCTTCAGCACATCCCTGTAAACGCCCAGGCAGATGGCTTTCTCAAAATGGAAGGGCGTAAATCGGCAATGCACGCAGCCGAGCGAGGTGTCCAAAAACGGCCCCACCGGCGCCCCGCACCGCTCGCAGACGTCGGCGATCTCCGGGGCCGATTCCCGCAGGCAGGACAGGCAGAGTTGCGGCCGAGAGGCGGAATCCATCTCCCGGCTGCATATCAAGCACGCGGGCGGATAAACAAAGTCCACTCCCGCCCGGCAAAACAGCCCAAGCCCGTCCAGAACTCTCGAAGCCCGGGACATCGGGCCGCCGGAAACTTGAGTTTCGCGCATGAGGGATTCCATCGCCGAAAAGGAAATCTTCTTCAATAGAGTACGCCAACCGGTGCATGGTTTCTACAATCTGGCTGCACTTGATCCAAAATTTACAAACCTCGGATTTGGTCATTGGGATTTGGTCATTGGGACTTCAATGGATGTGATTGTCATCGGCGGCGGGTTGGCGGGGTTGGCGGCGGCCGTGGCGCTCGCGGAGCGCGGCGTCGCGGTGACGCTGCTCGAATCCCGGCCGCGTTTGGGCGGGCGGGCCAGTTCGTTCGTCGATCAAGCCACGGGCACGGCGATTGACAACTGCCAGCACGTGAGCATGGGCTGCTGCACGAACTTCCGGCGGTTCTGCGAAACCGTGGGCGCGGCCGACTTGCTCCGCACGGAACCGACGCTGTATTTCATCGGGGCGGATCGCCGGATCAATCCCTTCTCCGCCAGCCGATTGCCGGCCCCGCTGCATCTGTTTCCCGCGTTTCGTCGATTGAGTTACTTGTCCCGCTCGGACGTGCGCGAACTCGCGCGCGGCCTCAAGGCACTCGCCAAACTTTCAAAGAACACTCCCGTCAGCCAACCCTTCGACCGCTGGCTCAAGGAGCACGGGCAATCGCCGAGCGTTATCGAGAACTTCTGGCTGGTGGTGTTGGTGAGCGCGTTGAGCGAAACCCTCGACCGGATCGACACCTTTCAGGGCGCAAAGTATTCTTCGATGGCTTTCTCGCCCACCGCAAGGGTTGGGAAGTGCAGATTCCCACGGTGCCTTTGGAGGAAATCTACGGTGCGCCGCTCACAGCCTGGCTCGCGGAACACGGCGTTCAAGTTCGTCTGAAAACCGGCGTCGAACAGCTCGAAACCGAAGCCGGCCGTGTTTCTCAGGTCCGCTTGCGCGGCGGCGAAACGCTTTCCGCGAAGCATTTTGTCCTCGCGGTGCCGCATTATCGCGTGTTGGACTTGCTGCCGGCGTCACTCGCGCAAGATCCCAAAGTTGCGGGTGCGGCGGAATTGGAATCCGCGCCGATCTCCAGCGTGCATTTGTGGTTTGATCGGGCGATCACCGAACTCCCGCACGCGGTGCTCATCGGCCGACTGTCGCAGTGGATGTTCAATCGCACGCTGCTGCAAGGAGGTTCCAGTAAGCCGGATTCTCATTATTATCAAGTCGTCATCAGCGCGAGCCGGGAACTGAAAGGCCGTTCGCAGGACGAGATTCTTATCGCGGTGATCGAAGAGTTGACGGGAATCTGGCCCAAGACCGCCGAGGCGAAGCTCACGGGTGGCCGGGTGGTGACCGAGCACCGGGCGGTGTTTTCGGTGACGGCGGGATCGGACAGACTCCGGCCGCCTCAGCAGTCGCCGATCGACAACCTGCAGTTCGCCGGCGACTGGACGCAAACCGGCTGGCCGGCCACGATGGAAGGGGCCGTCCGCAGCGGGTTTCTCGCCGCCGAGAACGTCTTGTCCCACCTCGGCCAATCTGAGAAAGTGCTCCAGCCCGACTTGCCGGTGAGTTGGCTGACCCGGCTCTTGCTGGGCGGACGTTGAGCCTTGTAAACTCTCTTCGCGCCCCCCCGACCTTTCCGCATCGAAGGACCTGATCCCTGTCGCCGCGAACTCCCAGCATGATGGAAAAACCTCTGCCGCGTTCGCTCGCTCGCCGCAGCAGCCCCTGGAGGCAGCTGCTGACGGTCGTGCTGCTGTTGTTGTTCCTGACGATTGCGGGCACGGTGGGGCTGAAACTCCTCACGCCCAAAGGCACGAGTTGGATCGACTGCCTGTATCTGTCGGTGATCACGCTGACCACCGTGGGCTACGGCGAGACCGTGGAGCTCGGCACGCGGGGGCGGGTTTTCATTATCATCTACCTGGTGCTCGGCTTGGGCGTGTTTACTTATAGTGCTTCGCTGCTCGGGCAGTGGATCGTCAATGTCCGCCTCCAAGGCCTGTTGGAACGACGACGCATGGAAAATCAGATTCAAAAACTTTCGGGCCATTTCATCATCTGCGGCTTGGGCCGGATGGGTTCGATCATCGCGGCGAACATGCACGAACGCCGGGAGCCGTTCGTCGTCGTGGATCGCGATGAGGAACGTCTCCACGAACTCTGCACGGAGTACAATTGGCTCTATGTCCACGGCGACGCCACCGACGATGAGACGCTATTGCGGGCGGGAATCGAGCGCGCGAAGGCCTTGGCGTCCGTCTTGCCGACCGATGCCGACAATGTGTATGTCGTGCTCTCCGCGCGGATGCTCGCGAGCGATCTGCAAATCATCGCCCGGGCCGACAACGAGAAAGCCGTGGTCAAACTCGAGCGGGCCGGAGCCACGCGGGTCGTCAGGCCGTTCAGCACCGGCGCGCACAAGATGGCCCGGTTCATGCTGCACCCGAACATCGAAGACTTCCTGGAGATCGCCGACCGCCGGGGCCACGAGTTGGAACTGGCCGACGTGCAAATCGGAGCCGACCACCCGCTCGTCGGCAAACGCCTGATGGACACCACGCTCCGCGAGCAAGGCGTGATGGTCATCGGCATCCGCCGGCAGAACGGGGACAAACTCATGCCCCCGCCCGGCACCGCGGTCATCATGGCGGGCGACAGCCTGTTCGCCTTCGGCAGCACCCAAGCCGTCAACGACACGATGCGCGTCGGCAACACCGGTTCCTGATTCGGGAACCGCCCGCATGAAACGTGAAGACCTGTGGGGCATCCTCGGCAGCCTGTTCCTCATCGGCATGGCCTGGCTCGACGCCGATTGGCGCTGGTTCTGGGCCAGCGCGGGTGCGATCATATTGGTTTGGTCGCTCTATACGGCGTTCTTTGCGAAAACGGACGGATAAAGAAAACCGAGGCGATACTATTCTTCCGGAACGTTCCAGAATTTGATTTCGCCCGCGCTGTTTCCAGTGGCAAGCAAACTCCCGTCGGGCGAGAAAGCGACAGCCGTGACGCCCCACGCCGGCTTGTCCGAGATTTTAGTCACTCGCTCGCCGCTACGGACATTCCAGACAATCGCCCCGCCGCCTTCATCCGATTCTGCTTCTTCGTATCCGGCCGCGAGAAATTTTCCGTCGGGAGAGAAGGCAATTTGCCAGAGGTAACCTTCGCCCTCTTTTCCCCCATCAAGGATTTTGATGAGCGAACCGTCCGAAGTGTTCCACAACCGCACCTTGTCGTCATACGACAGAGTCGCAAGTTGTTTGCCATCGGGCGAGAAGACCGAAAACCATTTGACTTCCGACGAGAGTTCGATGATGGACTGTTGAGTTGCAGTTTTCAGATTCCAAACGATGAGTTTTCTCTGGGAATGATCGTCAGTAGTTTCCGCGAAGAGGCCCAATAAGCGATTGCCGGCGGAAAACGAGAAAGCCGTGAGATCGTAATTTGGAATGCGGATCTTGGAGAGCAGCGTTTGCGATTGCACGTCCATCACGAGGATGCTGCCCGATTCGTCCTCGGAATCCGTCCGGGCCGCGACAAATCGGCCATCGGGGGAAATAGCAAGTCCCCAAGCCGGCGGAGTTTGTACGAGCTGTTTCTTGTCGAGATCCCAGGCGACGACGCCCTTTTTGACGGGCACAAGAATCTGTTTCCCGTCCGAGCGAAACGCAACCATTTCCCGCGTAAGATCTTCAACGAGAACCGAGACGCTATTCAGTCTGAACAGATCGTTTTTCCATAGCTTGAGATAGCCTACACAAAGCATCGGGGAGCATCGGTAGGTCGATGGGCAAAGCGATGTATGCGTCGTCGCGATTTGGGAGCCGTCCGGCGAAAAGGCAATCGATGCCACGGGCGGAGACCACGCACCGATCTCGTCGTGCAACACCCAGCCGTTGGAGGCAATCTCCTCGGATTCCGTCGATTCAAGTGCGCTGCAGCTTTGAATCACCAAACAGCAGGCCACTGCCAAACTTGCGACGCTGATCGGAAAGAATCTGAAAAGAGACTTTTTCATTCCTGCTGCTCCGTGATTTTTTGCGTGCGATGGCGGGATCAATCAACGGAGGCTGCTCTGTGGAGGAAGCGGGATCGTACTGTGGACGCGGACTTTTAACCAGAGGAATTTGTGGTTGACAATCCGTCTTACTTTCCTGGTTTCGCCAAATTCACTGGCGACTTCGGAGGATGGGCTTTTTACGGCATCGGATTGAGCGAACGCACAAATGGGAATTTCGATTGCATGTTTCGGACCAGCCGATCATCCGCCGTAATCAACTTACAACCTTGTTGCTCCGCGAGAGCCACATAAATGCAATCGTAAATGCCGCTGCGCGTGACAGTGGCGATTGCATAGGCCCGGTTCAACAAGAGAATGTGAGGATGCAAGATCGGCGCATCGGCCATAATCGACTGCCAGAGGACGAAACCGTCGGTAATCCGATTTTGTGCTTGGCCTTCGTCAGCGCATGCAGGCACTCCACCGGAAAAATATCGGGGGCGATCAATTCGTGGATGCCCGCGTGATAATCGTCGCGCAGTGCAGTCGCCTTGTCAGAATCCGCTTCAGGCAAAACCCATTTGAGGGCCACGTTGGAATCCAGGACGTACCTCATGTGTCATCGCGGGTTTGGCGGATCAAGTCCACGGCGATGTCCATTTCTCCATGCTGCCTTTTTAGCTCGTCCCGGACTTTGTCCGCACGTGCCCGGATGCGGCGGTAGGTTTCTTCATCCATCCGGCGGCCGGAGTGGAGGGCTTCCATCACCGCCTGCATGTCGGCTTCGACTTCTTCGGGAATCGTATGTTGTTCGCTCATGCCTTCATCATCCGCGCTGTTCACAAAGGAATCAATCGGAATTTTGACCGCCGGTCCAAACTATTTTCCTTCCTTCGCCAAATTCACGCGGACGATTTCTTTGTCGTTCCGCGCGAACACGCTTTTCATCGCAAACGCGGGATGCGACCAGATCGTCATTCGCCGGCGGACGGAGCGGGTCGGCTCGACGAGCTTCGCGCGGCTGATTTCCTCGTAGCCTTGGGGCGTGAGGTTCGCGATGATCAGATCGCCCTGCTCGTTGTGAATAAAATAGCGGCCTTCGTGCGGGATGAGAAACGCATTCCACCAGCGGTCTTTGCCGGTGGCCTGGTAGGTTTCCCAAAGCCGCTTTCCGGTCTTGGCATCCAAGCCGCGAAGCGCCCCGTAACTGCACACTCCGTAGATCGTGGACTCCGTCAGCACCGGGGTCGAGATGATGGAATGCAAACCGTCGGTGCGGTCGGGAAGTTCATTGTCGCTGTGGCCTTGCCAGACGACCTTGGCCGATTCTCCGTCGTCGGCGATTTCGATCATCCGCGAGCCGTTGTAGAACGAAGTCACCAACAACCGATTGCCGATTTTGCGAGGCGTGGGAACCGTCAAACCCGCCTGCACGCGGAAGGGGATTTCCCAATTCGCTTTTCCGTTTTCGGGATTTAAGGAAGACACGGCCCGCGGATGCCAGACGATCAACTGCCGGGTCTTGCCGAACGGAAATATCACCGGCGGACAATATCCGACTTCCGGGTCGTCCAAGGACCGCCAAAGTTCCTTGCCTGTTGTTTTGTCGAAGCTGACAATCAGCGCGTTCTCGCCGCCGACCAAGGTGATGAGTTGATCGCCCTCCACCAAAGGCGAAGCGACCATGCCCCAATTGGGAATCGGCGTGCCGAAGTCCTCCACGAAGTTTTTCTTCCATTTCACGTCGCCGGTCTTGGCATCGAGGCAGAACAGATGCCCCATCGCGCCGACGGTATAAACCAGGCCGCCGTCGATCACCGGCGTCGAGCGCGGCCCCGCGGCATAACTGATGCGATACACCACCGGGTACTGGTGGATCCACAGCAAGTTGCCGGTCTCGGCGTCCAGGCACAGCACGCGCTCCCGCCGCTCTTCCCGCTTGTAATCCGTGATATAAACCCGCCCGCCCGCCACCGCGGGGCCGGAATACCCCTCTGCAATCGGCGTGGACCACACGCGGGGCAACAGCCCGTCCGTGGGGAACTTGTCGATGATTCCCGTCTCCCGCCAAACCAAATCCCTTTCAGGCCCGCCCCACTGCGGCCAATCATCCGCGAGCGAAACCGATGTGACTATGAGACAGGAAACCACAGACAGCAAACGCAAAAAACTCGACATGAATAATCCCTTAAAAGTTTTGAATTGAAGTGCAATGTCTTTTGTCTTTACGCCGAAGGCGTTATATCCCAAAGCCCAGGGTCAGCGGCGCAGCCGCGCCACCCTGGGCTCCGATTCAAACAACATGCCGTTACGCCGAAGGCGTTATACAACCCGAATGTATAACGCCTTCGGCGTAAAACGGATAGGCGGGGTCAATTTCACCCAGAGTGCGCTTCGCGACTCTGGGCTTTGATATGTAACGGCTTCGCCGTAAAAACTTTGTGAAGCACCGCTTCCGTTTTTCATGGGTTTCGGTCATTCGGAATTTTGGGGGGTCTCTTTGACTAGGAGGAACAGATCGACTTTGTCGTGCATGGTATAGAAACGGAATTGGTCGCCATCCGGGACGACGATGCCGCTGGAGCGGTTTTCCTTCATCGGGCGGAGCGGGTTGCCGGCGTACTTCTGCCAGTGGATTAAATCGGTGGACGTCGCGATCGCCGGGCACCACAGGCGGGGTTTGGAGGTGTGGCCGCTGCCGTGGTAGTAGGCGTAATATCGGCCCTTGTATTTGATGACCTGATTGAGCGCGATCTGCTCGGAATCATACTCGCCGGGGCCGAGCTTGAGGACCGGTTCCTCTTGCACGTTGGTCCAAACTTTCCGGTCCTTTGAAGTTGCCAGCCACACGCCCAGGTCCCGGCGTTCGTAAAACAGATACCATACGCCGTCTTCCAGGTAAGCCGTAGGTGTTCCGTAAGGGCCGGCCTTGATGGGTTTGCCTTCCGTGGTCCTGACATCGAGTTGGCCCTGACGGGTCCAGTGGATGCCGTCGGACGATTCCAAGAGTTGTGCCAGATCGCCCCGGCCCTCGGCGAACATGTAATACTTGCCCTCATGTGGAACCACCATCATGTCTTCCACCCAATGTTTTGTGTAGATCGGGTTTTGGGGATCGCGTTTCCAGTGGATGCCGTCGGGCGAGGTGGCGTAGCCGAGCTTCATGGTCAGGCCCTCGGAGGTGTCCGGGTTAAAGCCGGTGTACCACATGCGATAGCCGCCCTTGTCTTTCAAAATCCAGCCGCGCTCCCGGATGCGGGCGTCCCAATCATTTTTCCCGCCTGAGACGAACACGGGATTTTTTGCATAGGGTTTAAACTTCACCAACTCGTCGGGAAACACCGCCCCCGGCTCGGCTGCCAACAGTTGCAAAGCCGAACCACCAATCACGATGCAAACCAAAAGCCGGCGAAGTTGAATGCACATCGAATACAACCCTTAAATGAGAAGCCAAGGACGGATTTCGCGGTCCTCTATGCGACAAACGAAAAAGAGTATTATTTACCGGGATTGTTTTCCGCGCAAACTTTCAAAGAGATTGGGCTTCCAATCCTTTACGCCGACGGCGTTACATCCCAAAGCCCAGAGTCGCGAAGCGCACTCTGGGTAACGATCGTCCCGATTTCTTTACGCCGAAGGCGTTATACAACATCTTGGTATAACGCCTTCGGCGTAAAGGAAATTTGTTTGATTCGAAACCCAGGGTGGCGCGGCTGCGCCGCTGACCCTGGGCTTTGGGATGTAACGCCTTTCGGCGTAATAATCCCGCACGAGAAGCGATTCCTCGTGTCGCAAAAGTTTTAGTCATTTGAATGTAACATTTGTTTCGAATTTCGAGATTCGGATTTTCGTGTGTCAGCGGTTTTTGGTCAGGCGGATTTCGAAGAGTTTCGGCCAGTTCTTGCCGGTGACGTAGAGTTTTTTCGTCTTGGCGTCATAGGCGATGCCGTTGAGGACGGCTTCTTCGTTGTCGACTTCACCCGGTTTGAGCAGGCCGCTCAAATCGATCCAGCCCAGCACCTCGCCGGTTTTGGGGGAGATGCGGGCGACGCGGTCGGAGTGCCAGACGTTGGCGAAGATTTCGCCGCCCACGTATTCGAGCTCGTTCAGCCGGTTGATTTCGCGATCGCCGTCGCTCACGCGGAGCCGCTTGACGACGCGGAAGGTTTTCGGGTTGAGAAACCGCAGCCGCGAAGTCCCGTCGCTCATGATGAGGTGGGTGCCGTCGTAGGTGAGCCCCCAGCCTTCGCCGCGATAGGGGAAGCTTCGCTGGGGTTTGAGGGTTTTGCGGTCGTAAACGATCGCGATCTGTCGCCGCCAGGTGAGTTGGACGATCGTGTCATCGACGAACGCAATGCCTTCGCCGAAAACTTGCGGGTTCAGCTTGTAGTCTTTGAGAACTTTGCCGGTCTTGAGATCGACCTGGCGGAGGGTGGATTCGCCATATAGCCCGGTGCCTTCGTAAAGATCGCCGTTCTCGATCACGAGGCCCTGCGAGAAGGCCCCCGCATCGTGCGGATAGATTTGGACGACTTCGTAACCTTGGACGGCGGCCGGTTGATCCACGGCCATCGCCCAGGCGATGCACACGCCGCCGATCAAAACCAACCCGCCCAGGCTCCAAGCCAACCGTCCGCGAAATCGGGGCGGCGGGGGCGAAGACTGGGTTGTCGGTTGGGTGTCAGGTGTGCTCACGGGTGGAGTCTCCCTCGCCGGATGGAGCCTGGGAACAGACGATTCTACCTGTTCCCGCATCTTAAAGCATTGGATGAGAGGTCGGCAACGTCGGTCCCCCCCAGCCCGCGGGAATTGGGGCAAACGCAGTTTGGGGGTGGCATAAAATGTGTGCAATACTGATTTGCCGGGGCCTCACCGCATGGAATCGGACGGGGATTTCGGAGAGCAATCCGGGCTCGCGACAATGTGTCGCCGCTGAGTTTCTGCATCCATGCCGCAAACACCTTCGGACTTGAACGAGCCATCGAACCGCCACATAATGCACAGCCGACGTTTTTCACTCCATCGCGGCGCGCGTCGGCCAGACGACCCGTCGGGCGGTGCAGACCATTGTGCCATGCGTTGTGGCCCGGCGTTCCACTTGAGGATATCCCCGCACTATGGCTGATTGCCTCGAATTGGAAGATCCGATTCGCGAAATGACGTCCATCTTTCAGAAGTGGACGCTTCGCGCCTTGATCCTGGCGGTGCTCCTCACCATAGCCGGCATTGGCGTCGCGATGTCTTCGCCGACCGAAGCGGTCGGAACTGTGGCGCTCGTCGGCACGCTGCTGTCGTGGCTCTTGGTGTTCGTCGCCGTCGGAGTGTTGGTCTGGTGGCGCGCCTTCGCGCCAAGGCATATCACGGATGCTTTTTATCTGAGATCGTTCCAGAACGACGTCGACACCTGGCCGATCCGCGTGGAGATCCAACGCGCGCTCGGCAACAAGCTGCGGCTGTCTGGGATTCGCGATCCGAGACGGCGCAAACTGGGCTTGAAGGAGAAATACAGTCCGATCTACATGGCCATGAAATACTGCACGCCGCGCCACATGGATCTGGTGGCCGGAAACGACTGGATACCCAGACTGTGGCATTCTCTTCGAAAAGGGCAGTTGGCGTTCATCGACCTGTCGACGCCGACTCCCGCCGTGCGCGAGGAAACTCGCATCGTAACCGATGCGCTCGGCTTCGACCGCGTCGTGTTCCTCGGCCACGCTCCTCAGACGGCTGACGACATCCGAGCAATTCTGACCGAGGAACTGGGGGCCGACGTTGCGGCGGGTGTCGGTCAGATCGTGATCTGGCCGGGCAAGTCGTCCCGCAAAGGCGTGCGCGGCTTCCGTAAGCAAATCCGATCGTTGGCGGACTCCGTGCAAAAGCAGCCTCTCCTGCCGCCTGATAAAACCTGTCCTGACTGGTGCGGTCCCGTCCAGCCGATTCCGCAGGGACGCCGGCACTCAGACCGCATGTTTGGGGATATCGTCAAACTGCAGGCGCTGCTGCTGGTCCTGCAAGTCGTCGTGCAAATCGCGGTCGGTTTGGCAGGCACTCTCCAACCCGGATTAAAGTTTATCGGCGTGCTCATTGCCGGACCCTTCGCGCTCGTGAATATGTGGCTGCTGGTGCAGAACTGGTTTTTGTATATTCGCGACGTCGGCATTCCGTGGGACCGAATCAAGGCCAGCATCGGCTTTGTGTCCATGATGTCGCCGCTATTATTCTCCGTCGGCCAAGCTCTGATTTTTGCGTCTTCATCGCCATCCGACTCATCCCGCAAAGCTGAGGTCACGCCCTTAAGCGGCGCGGAACTGGCGGAACTACTGCAAAACGATCGAGACGAGTTCCAACAGGAAGATAGTCAGCGGGGTCCGAACAAGTAGAGATTTCCATTTGCGCAAGATCGGTCGTCCCATCAGTCGGGGAATACACCATGTTCTGGTTAGGTTGGCGGAAAGCCGGGTTCGTCCTGCATGAAATCTTGATTGTCAACTTCATCCTGGCGCTCTTGCTCGCACTGCTGTTGCCGGCCGTGCAGCAGGCCCGCGAGGCCGCCCGGCGCTCGACGTGCAAGAACAATTTGAAACAGATGGGACTGGCCTTGCACAACTATCATGATTCATACAATTGCTTCCCACCCGGCTGCGTGAACGTCGTTCCCGGGGTTGACGGCGATCCCCAGGCGGTCACATATCAGGGGAACTGGGGCTGGGGAGCGTCGGTCTTGCCTTATCTCGATATGCGCTTATACCGCGAGTTCGATTATCGTTCGATGCCCGCCAATTTGGATGCGTCGGGAACGCCGACCGGCGTTGGTCTTCAGGTCTTTCAATGTCCTTCGGACGGCGGCCCCGCGATCAACGTTTCCCGGCCGTTCGCCGGTTTGAACGGCGAACCTCAGTACGCGCTCGCCTTGTCCAACTATGTGGGCGTCAACGGCAGCGGTGAGTTACAGCACGTCTCGAACGGCACGTTTTACGTCAATAGCTCCGTTAGATTTGGAGATTTCATTGATGGACCCTCAAATACGCTCATGGTCGGAGAACGCTGCTGGTCTCTTCCGGGCAAGGGGTGGGGCAGCCTCCCGCAGGACCACCGCGCCGGGGTCGTGTACGGGACGCGTGGAATCCGAGAGGCCTCCCAACACGGGCTGGCCGACAACCAGGGTTGTGGGAAGTATGCGCTGAACTCAAGGTTCAACGACGACGCTCCGGGCGGCGGCCACTCCAAGATTCGTCGCGGTTTCTCCAGTTCGCACTCGGGCGGCGTCCAATTCTTGTTTGCCGACGGCTCGGTGAGGTTTATCTCGGAAACGATCGACGCCGACATCGGCCCCGGCTCGATTTCCACGAGAACCGACGCGGTGGACTCCACCCTGGAACGACTGATGTCGCGAAACGACGGTCAACCAATCTCAGACTTTTGACGCCTCGGGGCCAGTCACCGCGAAATCGGCAGGCGGAGGATCAGCGAGGCCCCCTCTTCGACGTTGTGGTCGATGATCAGTTGGCCGCCTAGGCTTTTCGCGAGACGGCGGCAGAGGGCCAAGCCCAGGCCCACGCCGGGAGCGGAGTGGGCGGCTTCGGTCGCGGATTTGGAGAACGGCCGAAACAGCTGCCGGGCCGACTTCTTCGCGATGCCTTGCCCGTGGTCGCGGACTTCCACGAGCACATGATGGCCTTCCGCCCGGCCGGCGAGGTGGATGCAGCGGTCGTGGGCTTCGATCGCATATTTGCACGCATTGTCCACGAGGTTGAACACAATCCGCTCGATCGCGGCCCCGTCGCCGCGCACGGACAGCGGCGAATCGGCGGGCAGGTCCAACTGGAGCGTCATCCCGCTCCGCTCGGCCCGTTCGCGGAGCGGGCTTTCCAATCGGCCCAAGAGCTCCGCCAGATCGATCTCATCCTTGACCCGCTTGGACCGCCCGTTTTCGAGCCGGGCGTAAGACAGCACGTTCTCCACAAGATGCCCCAAGCGGTCGGCCTCCACGCGGAGCGTTTGCAGATAGGTTCTGCGTTTTTCCTCGGTGGGCACAATCCCGTCGGCGAGCATTTCGGTGTAGAGCCGAAATGTGGTTAAAGGCGTGCGGAGTTCGTGTGTGACGGCCGAGACAAACGCGCCCCGGCGTTCGCTCAACCGCACGACGCACATGAGCAGCACCGCAACCGCGGTCGCCGCGAGAAACACGCCGCCCCAGGCGATGAGGAGCGACAAGCGGATCGGCGTGACCGGGGGAATCACTTCCGCCGGTGCGCCGCCCGGCGAAAGCCGCACCGGGAGCGTCGCCAAGAGCAAGGTGCGGTTCGCGGTCGGAGCGCCGGCGACGGGAATGAGCTTGGCTTTGGGCAGAAGATCGGCGATGTCCAACCGCAGCCGGCGGCGAATCTCCGGCCAGTTCAAAAGACATCCCTGGATCGATTCTTTGCCCGCCACCATCGTCCGGCGAACCAACAGCAACAACCCGTTGTGCCACACGGCGTGCATCGGCCCGTGCCGCGATTGCCCCTGCCCTTTGGCAGCGGGGACCGGCGCGGTTTGCGGCCCGATCGGATCGGCATTCGGATTCGGTTCCGATGGCGGCGGGGCGTTCGGCTGCTGATAGGAGTTGCTGCGGACCTGGTTTTTCTGGGCCGCTCCTTTGCGGCGTTCAAACTCGTTCATGCTGCGGTTGTTCTCGAGAAACCGCTTCTGTTGGAGAGGCTGGGCGAGTTGCTGCGGCAACCCCGCCTGCATGGGAAAATCGTCCGGCGGAGAATTCCGATCGGCGTTGGGCTGGACTTCCGCAAGTTGGTCCTCGGGCCCGACCGCGTCCGGCTCGGTTTCGATCTCGTCCGGCAAGGCCGCGTTGAGATCGGCCCAGTGGACGCCCTGTTTCAGCGACCCCAGTTCCCGCGAATAGGCTTCGATCCGTTCGAAAGTTGTGAAGTGTTGGGACTCGGCAAAATCCCGCCAACTCTCTGTGGGCACCTGCGGAGACGAGAGGCTGCCGTCGGCCTCGTATTGAAAGTGCAGCCGGATCATGGGCGTGTCCAGCGTGATCAGCGAGGACCGGCTTTGCAGCCGGCTGGCGTCGATCGGAGAGAACATCCGCGTGTAGAGGTTGTCCGGCTGATAAAACGGCTGGTATTCGTACGCCGGGCGGGCGCTTTCGCGGGTGATCAGCGGCATCATCGTGGAATCCATGCGCCAGAGCGCAAGCCGTTCGTTTTCCGATTGGCGGCCGGCCTGAATTTCCGCGGTCTCAAGCCTGAGCACGGTATGGCTGATCCAGCCCATCGCCGCCGTCACGATGGCGAGGCAGAACACAAACGCCAACCAGATGAATCTTGGCCGCATCATGTCAAGATTGGGAGATCGGGAGAAGGGGAGGTCGGGAGATACGGAGTTAGGGGCCGCACCATTGAGTTTAATTCGCTATTCATCATCGTATGCTCGGTCACGTCATTACATAATCATGGTTTAAGAACCGGGGCTAGCGCCCTGCGGCTCATCGATTGCGGTCGTTGGGATTGTACGTTGAACACTCTCCCAATCTCCCCTTCTCCTTGTCTCCCCTTTTGTTCAAGAACCGGGGCTAGCGCCCTGCGGCTTATGGGTTCGTTTCGATGATTGGCTAAGAGACCGGTTCGCCGGTCACGAAGACATAGCCTTTGCCGCGGACGGTGCGGATGACCTGCGAGTTGTCGCGGAGTTTCTCGCGGAGGCGGGCGATCTGCATGTCGATGGCGCGGGAGTTGAGGCCGCGGGGATCGATCCGCCACACGCGGGCCATCAATTCGTCCCGGCTGATCGTCCGCCCGGCGTGGCTGGAGAGATACCTTAAAATATCCACCTCCCGTTCCGATAGATCGCTGCGGCTCCCATCATCATAACGGATTTCCCCGCGGCTCAAGTCGGCAATGCCGCCGGGCACGGGGACTTCCGGGCAGAGGGCGGCGCGTTCGGGCGACCGCCGGAGCACCGCGGCGACGCGGGCCACGAGTTCTTTGACGCTAAAGGGTTTGACGACGTAATCGTCGGCTCCGAATTTCAGCCCGGCGACGCGGTCGGCTTCTTCGCCCCGGGCCGACAAGATGATGACCGGGCACGTCGGGCGGTGGTCGCGGACTTCTTTAAGGATTTCCAGCCCCGCCACGCCGGGCAAAACCAAATCCAAAAGCAACAGGTCGTAGGTGCGTTCCAAGGCCATGGCGAGCCCGGTGTCGCCGCGGTCGGCTTCGAGGATGGCGTAGCCTTCAAACTCCAACACGTCCACCACGCCTCGCCGGATCGCGGGGTCGTCTTCGATCGTCAAAATCCGCTGGCGGTTCATGAAGCGAGCCTATCGTTCGGGAGTGGGAATGAAAAATCGCTGCGATCGCAAACGTTGGGACGGTCGCCGGGGCTCGAGAGTTCCTTTTTTTCATCGATTCTTGACGTCCGATTGTGAAGCATCATGGGGCTGACGCCCCACGCGCGCCTCGACGGCTCCCGCAGCGGCGACGGGATTCGCAGCGGGCGGGCAGACGAGGACCGGTTTGTTGTCGATTTGCATGAGCACGTTTCCGTTCAGCGAGAGCGGCGTGTGCTCGCCTTTGGTCACGAGACGGTGGAGCAGTTTGTCATAAGCCGGGCTGCCGAAGGACACGACTTCCTGCGGCGTGATCTGGACCTGATCCGCCAGCCGCCCGTCCACCCAGGTGTCCCCCCGCAGGAAATAGGCCCCGCGGCCCAACTGCTGCACGCCGGTCGCCGCGACGCGCCGCATGTTGGCGTCCCAATAGTAATTGCCGCCGTTCAAATAATGCTGCTGCCCCAAGAGGCTGTTGTTGATCGATTGATTGACCGACGAAAGCCCCACGCGGGTCTTCACCGCCCGTTCGTCGAAGTTGCGATAGGCCTGATTGAGTTGTTCGCTCCGGCTGAGCGAAGTGTTGCCGCTCTCGGCGAGAAACGCGGTGTATTCGGTGACGATCCCGTACCGCGTCGTCAGTTGGAGAATGTCCTCGGCGAGCGTTTTCAATTTCGGATCCTGCTTGGGATTGCTGAGGATCGTGTAGGGGTCGGCCTCGGCTCCCGAATGCCGGATTTGCCGGACCAGGTCGGCGATCTTTCGCGTCGCCCACAACCGGACCACGAACGGATAAGCCGGCTGGTCCTTCAGCGGAAACGTGAACTCGAACGTCTTCGCCTCGCCCAGGTAATTGCCTTGGATTCGGAACGTCAACGGTCCCGATCCCTGATACCGTCCCAGCACGACCAGGTGGTCGTCCTGAAACAAATCCGGCAGCGGATTGGGGAACACATCGCCGATGCGGCTCGGAGCAGGCTGACCGGACGGAGTAATGCAATCCAACCGGGCGTCGGCGAGGACCGGATTTTCGAGGCTTTTGAAGACCCCGGCGATCTTGGCCTGGATGTTTTCCGTGGGCAGGACAAACGCGGGTTGGGCGCGGGTTTGGGTGGCGATGGTTTCCAAGAGCGGCGTATTCACGTCCACGCCCACGCCCACGGTGAAAATCCGCCGGCGGAAGGGATTCTGCTTCGCGACCGCATCGCGGATTCTGACTTCGTCCGTTTCACCCACCGTGGGCAGGCCGTCGGTCAAAAACAGCACGATGGGCAGCGTCTTCGCCGTGGGTTCCTGCCGGACGGATTCGAGCAAAGCCCCGTTCAAATCCGTGCCGCCGCGGGGTTTGACCTCTTTGATAAAGTCCTTCGCGGCGTCCAATGTCTCCGGCGTTTTCCGCACCGGCTTCTCGGCAAAGGAATGGACCTTGTCGTTGTAGGTGACGATGTTGAAGAACTCGCCGTCCTTCAGACCTTCCACAACCTGCACCGCGGCATCGCGGACTTGCTCGATCTTTTTGCCCTGCATGCTGGCGGAACGATCGAGGGCCAGCGTGAACTCCCGGGACAGGGCCTTGTCCGCGGGCATTTCAGCCGGCAGGCCGGCGAGAAACAAGAACGTGCCGCCGCCGGCGGGCGTCGTTTCGTCCGGTTGCGTAAACAACGTCGCCGACACTTCGCCCCCGTCCTGCAAATAGGACAACCAAAAGGCACCCGGCTGGGCGGCGGCGGTTTCGTCGACCGTCACATGCAAAACGTTCGGCGAGATTCGCTCGGTCCGCAGCTTATGCGACGGCGAATACACCGTGGAAATCGGCCGGTCCGCTTGCACGTCCAACTCGATCGACCAGGGGACCGCGTATTGGATGGATTCGCTCCGCGGCAGCACATAATCAAAACGGGAATGATTTTGCGGCAGCGTTTGCTTGTATGTGAGTTCGATTGGCTCCGACTTGCCGGCCGGGATGCTCATCGGCCCGGTCTGGAGGAGCGGCCATCCGCAGAACTCGATCGGTCCCGGGTCGGCAATCTGCCGGGCGTAGCTCTGCCACACAGGCAGGGCGTTTTTCGCGGAGACCACCTCGCAACCGGCGGCCAACGATTTGCCTTGGACCAGTTGGGCGGTCGCCGGCACGGGCAGGGCGATTTGAGCCGGGGCGGTGACGCTGGCCGTGTTGGTGCAGAAAAAATCGAGTTGCGTCTCGGCGAGATCGTTTTGGATTTTGACCCGTGCGGAGACTTTGGGAACTTTCCATCGCCCCAAGGTGACACTCTCCAACTTTGCGGCCGCCGGCTCATTTCGCGTCAAACCGCGAGTCACCGCCGCGGACGACACATAGGGCAGAACCACTTCGGGCGAAGGTGTTCCCGCGGGCCGGTTCGCGGGCTCTTGAGCCAGGCCCGCGCGAGTCAGACACAAGGCGAGAACCAGCAAGAAGCCGTTATGCCATTTCATTTTCAAAGTTCCCAAAAACGCATATTCTCCAAATCGGCTCCCTCGCCCCATTTTGTCCAAGGCGGCCAGTCTTCCAGGTGACTCCGCCCTATCCCGCTCCCTGCACCCATGATTCTAACCGCAACGACGGGCCAAACGTGTAACAATACGGTAACAGAAAACGCCTTTACGATTCAGATTGATCTTTTCTCATGCGCGGGATTGTGGTAAGTAGCGCCGATTCCCCCTTTGGATAACGAATCCGGTGTCCGCATGGACTCCCTTTTGGCGGGGAAATTCTCACGGAATCACCTTGAAATCTTTCGGAGATGGGGAAAGGACTCCCATGCGCAATCTCCTTTGGCAATTCGTCGCGCTGGCGGGCGTGACGGGAATTGGGTTTCTGGTTGTGCTGCAAGCGATGGAAGGCTTGTCGCTCGCTCCGAATTTCGGAGCGCAGGCCGGCCACGGCTTCCACGGGCGACCCGGCGGAGGAAGAACCCGCGGCGGTGCGGGCGGCCCCCTCCTTTGCCGCCTCTCCGTCCGGAGAGCAAAATCCCGGAGGAGCGGCCGGTTTGGAACCGGTCCCGACGTTCGAGCCGCTTCCCGAACCGGCAGAGAACAACCCCTTTGAGGCCGCGAACGATCCCCCGACGCCTTTTCCTGTCGCGAAGGACCCGGCGGCAAATGCTGGGCCGTTGTTGACGCCTGCGGCGGACAACGGCCCTTCGCAGGAAACAGCGGCCCCCGCACGACCTGCGGCGGACAGCCCCATCCAACAAGTCGGCAATCCTCCGGAGCCTGCGTTTCCGGAACTTCCCATTGCCGTTCCGGCAGCGGCCGTGGAAGCCGAAGGCCCCGCGGTCCCTGATCTCAACGCGTTTTCTGCCGAAAGCCAATCGGAACCGGCCCCGGCTCCGCCGACTGCCGTTCCGCCCGTTTCCCAGCCACCCATACCGCCGGAAGACAATCCATTCTCCGATCCCGTTCTGCCTTCAACCGAACATAAAACGGAAGCAGAACCGGTCGAGGCTCCCTTCGATCCGTATGAACCCGAACCGGCAGGCGACTCGCCTGAAACCACGCCGCCGGTCTTGCCGGGACCGATGCCCGCGGAATCCGATCCCGCCGATCCCATCGAACCGCCGCAATTGAACGGGCCATCGATTTCTGCCGGGCCGGCCGAGCGTCCTGTTGATCCGGCGGAACCCAAATTGCCCGCTTCGGCCGAGGTGCCGGCGTCGCCTACACTTTCCCCTCTTCCCGCAGTTCCGCCGAGCAATGCGGCCGATCCAGGCGATCCCCGTTTCGGCGGGTTGACCGTCGCACCCGAACCGATGGATTCCGCCCCGGCGGCCCCCGTCGATCCGTTGGACTTGAATCCGCCTCGAGAAGCCTCGCTGGAGGAATTGCCAACCGGCGCAGACCCGCCTGCTCCGGGGCGGGCTTCGGTGCGCGTGCCGGCGAGTTCTTCGCCCCCCTTGGCACCGCCGCCCGTCGATAACAGTCCGCGGTTTCCCGTCGATCCCGCCCCCTCGGCACCCCAATCGGCGAGCGAAAATGAACATCAAAATGAAAATCCTTTCCCCACTGCGCCGGAATCAACCGGGACGTTGCCTCCGCAAGCTGAGCCGGCCGGTCCGAATTTGACCAGCCCCGCGGTCGTGGGGCCGGAAACGAACATGGCCCCGAACGTCCCGGGGTGTGCTATTCCCGCCGCCGGTAGCTCGCAGGCTCCCGCAGTCGGCCCGGCCGCATTTGTCGATCCGCTGGATCAAGTGACGTTCCCGGATGCCGACCCGCCCACCTCGAGTCCGCAGGCACAAATCAATGCCAATCCGCTGCCTGAAACCTCGCCGCCCGCATTGAGCACAGAACCGAAATCATCCCCCCCCATCCAATTCACCGATGCCCCGTCCCCGGTGTCCCCCTTCCCAATGGGAACGCCGCCCTTAGAGCCGGGACCAGGTTCCGACACGCCGCAGACCGCTGAACTGGCGGAATTGCCCCCAGCCGCGCAGCAGCGTCCGCAACTGAAAATCGAAAAGACCGCCCCGCCCAAGGCGGTGCTCGGACAACCGATGATCTACAACATCGTCGTCCGCAACGTGGGCACCAGTGCCGCCCGCGAGGTGATAGTGGAAGATCAAATTCCCAAGGGGACTCGTTTGACGGGCACGATTCCCCGCGGCGAGATGGCCGATTCCCGCTTGATCTGGCGATTGGGAGAGATTCCGCCCGGCGAAGAAAAGAAAATCGCCGTGCGTCTCATCCCCACTCAGGAAGGCCAGATCGGCAGCGTGGCCAAGGTGAGTTTTGTCGCGGAAGTCGCTTCACAGACAGTGGTTGCGGCTCCAAACCTCGACCTGGAATTCACCGGCCCCGAGCGGGCGGTTCTGGGCGACAATGTGACCTATCACTTCAAAATCGCCAACACCGGCACTGGCGACGCCGCTCGGGTCTTTTTGCGAAACATTCTTCCCAAAGGACTCAAACACCCCGACGGGGGCGACCTGGAATACGAAGTCGGGACGCTCAAGGCCGGCGAAAGCCGGGAGATCGATCTCACCGTCAGCGCCGCGGCGGCCGGCGAGTTCGTCAACAAAGCCGTCATCTCCGCCAGCGGCGGCCTGCAAGAGGAAGCCACGTCGAACCTGAAGATCATCGGCGACCGGTTAAAGATCACCCGCACCGGCCCCAAACGCCGATACATCGGCCGGCTCGCTGCGTTCTCCAACACGATCGCCAACCAATCCGACACCAACGTGGCGGGCTTTCAAGTCGTGGAAGCCGTTCCCGCCGGCCTGGATTTCGTCAAGGCCACCGCGGGCGGGAAATTCGACCCCGACAAACGCACGGTGACCTGGGCGATCCGGGAACTCGGACCCCGCGAAGAGCAAGAACTCCAGCTCGAACTCGTCGCCCGAAACGAAGGCAAGCAAGCCAGCGAAGTGACGGCGTTCGATCCCAACGGCACGCGGTCCGTGGTCAAGTCCGAAACCCTCATCGAAGGCTACACCGCGCTCCGCCTGGATGTCCGCGAATATGCGGAGCCCGTGGACGTCGGCCAGGAGGTGAATCTGCGAATCGTCGCCACCAACCGGGGCACCGGGGCCGCGAGCCAGGTCGTCGTCAAGCTGCAAATCCCGGAAGAACTGGAATTTGTGTCCGCCAAAGGCCCCGTGGACTTCAAACGCGACGGCGGGACGCTTACATTTAATCCTGTGGAGTCCCTTCAAGGACGAACGGAACTGGAATTTGACCTGGTCCTCAAATCCGTAAAAGCCGGCGACGCCCGGCTGCGGCTGGAAATCGCTTCGGAGCAGACCACCAAACCCCTCACGCGAGAAGAAGGCATCCGCGTTCTGGCAGTCCGTCCCTGAAAATGACACCCAAGCCGACGCCTTGACGCCGGTCCGCCGGCAAGCCGGCGGCTTGGGTCTAGCGCGGTCCGCCGGCAAGCCGGCGGCTTGGGTCTAGGATGTGCCGCCGATTGACCGACCCATTATGAATCCCGCATCCCAAGACACGTCCCGGTTTAAGGATCAGTTGGAAACCTTTCCCAATCCCCACCCCGGGCGCGATTATACCATCGAAACGATTTGCCCCGAGTTTACCTCGGTGTGCCCCAAAACCGGCCAGCCCGACTTCGGCACGTTGACGATCACCTACCGCCCCCGCCAGAAATGCGTCGAGCTGAAATCCCTCAAGCACTACTTGCAGCTTTACCGAAACGTCGGGGCCTTCTACGAAGATGTCACCAACCGCATCTTTGAGGACTTGCTCGAAGTCACCGAACCCCATTGGCTGAAAATCGTGGCGGAATTCACGCCCCGCGGCGGCATCCGCACCAACATCACGGTCGAGCACCCCAGCCCGGTGTGAAACGTCGCAATCCATTCCGATGAAGCGGATTGTTTCGACAATCCCCCTGATCATGGAGCCGACGCCCGGGGCGACGCCCCACGCTCGCCGGTCAATATCCCAACACCGTCGGATCCGTGACGTTCTGCTCAGCGACGCTGCGGGCGATTTTGTCTTCTTGATACAGCCGGCGGACGGATTCATCAAAGCTGACCATGCCCTCGTCCCGGCGGGTGACGAGATAGTTGTCGATGCTCTCCACCTTGCCGGTGCGGATGGCGCTCGCGATCGGATGCGTGTTCCACAGCACCTCCACGGCGAGATGGCGTTTGTTTCCCGGCTCCACATCCGGGAGCAGCCGCTGGCTGACGACCGCCCGCAGGCTCATCGCGAGTTGCGAGCGAATGTCCTTCTGCGCTTCCTGCGGAAACAAATCGGCAAACCGCGTGACCATGCCCTTGGCGTCCCGCGTGTGCAACGTGGTGAAAACGAGATGTCCGGTCTCGGCGGCAGACAGCGCCATCTGAGCCGTCTCCCGGTCGCGGATTTCGCCGACAAGAATCACATCCGGATCCTGCCTGAGCCCGTATTTGAGTCCATCCGCAAACGTGGGCACATCGGGGCCGACTTCGCGCTGCGTGACCACGGACTCGGTCGCCCGCGAAAACACGTATTCCACCGGTTGCTCCACGGTGAGAATCCGCCGCCCGCCTTCGCGGTTGAGGAGTTCGACGAGCATGGCGAGCGTGGTCGTCTTCCCGGAACCCGTCGGCCCCGTGACGACCACCAACCCATCCCGCAAAAACGCCAACCGCTCGCCGAGCTCCGGCGAGAACTCCGCCCAGGCGAAGGTCGGAATCTTCGGAGGAATCAACCGCAAACACGCCCCCCGGCTCCCGGCCGCGCGAAACACATTCACCCGAAACCGCGCCGGCTTCCCGCCTTCTTCCATCACGAAGGAAAAATCCAAATCGGTCTCGGCTTCGAACGTGGTCTCCAATTCTTGGGGACAAATCGCTCGGAACATGTCCGCGGTTTCTTCGCGGTCCAACGGCTGTTCCGCAAGCTGCTCGAGCATCCCATGCACGCGGAGCACCGGCGGATAGCCCGGAACCAAATGCAAATCCGACGCCCCCCTCGCCACGGCTTGCCGCATCCATTCGCGGAGCCTTGTGTGAGGTTCGGAGGAGGGCGGACCGGATTCGTTCATTGGATCGTTCTCACAAAAACAAAACGCCAATCGCTCCACCATACGAAGTTTTCGCTGTCCGCTACAGTATCAGGAGATTATTGGCCACGGCACGCGTGAACGAATCTCACGAAATCGGGAAATTGTTTTTACGCCGAAGGCGTTACAGAACAAAGCCCAGAGTCGCGAAGCGCACTCTGGGTGAACAGCGTCCCCAATTCATTCTTTACGCCGAAGGCGTTATACAGCGATTCTGTATAACACCTTCGGCGTAAGGATTTTTTGGGTTCCTGAACCCAGGGTGGCGCGGCTGCGCCGTTGACCCTGGGCTTTGTTGTGAAACGCCTTCGGCGTAGTGACATCCATTGGAAACTGTCCCAATCAGAGGATGACGGCGATAATCGTCGTAACTTCAAACACAGCAGAGAGTTGTATTTTATTTCTTCCGGAAATTCCGGTCAAAACGCCTCCCATGCGGTATCATTCTTAATGGAGAGAATGTTTGCACAAACCGGAGGGCGTTTGATGACCACGATGACTGAGCTTCAACAGAAGCAAATCGAGCAGGCGGAGGAACTCTTGTTTTCCGGCCCGCAGAAGGCGGGCTTTGCGAAGGAACTGTTCTTCGGCCGGTTCCGCACGGAATCGATTTTGCCCTATCCCGTGTTGTCCGCGGCCGAACGCAAAATCGGCGACGAAGCCGTCGCCCAAGTCCGGCAGTTTTTCGATGAGCACGTGGACCCCGCTCAGATCGACCGGGACGAAGCCATTCCGCAATCGGTCATCGACGGCCTCGCCAAGCTCGGCGTCTTAGGCATGACGGTCGGACCGGAACACGGCGGGCGGGGATTGTCGCAGCAAAACTACTGCCGGGTGATGGAAGTCATCGGCGGGCGGTGCGGTTCGACGGCGGTGTTCGTCAATGCCCACCATTCCATCGGCCTCAGGGCTTTGGAACTCTTCGGCACGAAGGAGCAACAAGCCCAATGGATGCGGCCCGTCGCCAGCGGGCAAAAGCTCGCGGCGTTCGCCCTCACCGAACCCGAAGCCGGCTCCGACGCCTCCAACGTGCAAACCCGCGCCCAGCCCACGCCCGACGGCAAGGGTTATATCTTAAACGGCCAGAAACGCTACATCACCAACGGCGGCATCGCGGGGGTGCTCACCGTGATGGCCCGCACGCCGGACGAAAAAGACCCCGACGGCAAGATCACCGCCTTCCTCGTCACGCCGGACATGGAAGGCTTTGAAGTCCTCGAAGCCCGCATGCCCAAAGTCGGCATCCGCGGCACCGCGACCGCCCGGCTCAGCTTCAACAACATGTTCGTGCCCAGGGAAAACATCCTCGGGCAAATCGGCAAAGGATTGAAGCTCGCGCTCACGGTGCTCGACTTCGGCCGGACGACGTTCGGAGCGAGTTGCACCGGGGCGGCGAAGTTTTGCCTGGAGGAAATGATCGAGCGCGCCAACTCCCGCCGGCAGTTCGGGCAGACGCTCGGCGAGTTTGAGTTGGTCAAAGAAAAAATCGCCCTCGCCGCCGCCGAGACTTACGCAATGGAAAGCGCGACCTATCACACGGCCGCGCTCATCGACAGCGGGGCCGAGGACTACATGCTCGAAACCGCGATGATCAAAGTCTTCGCGAGCGATGCCTTGTGGCGGATCGTCAACGACTGCCTGCAAATCTGGGGCGGGGCGGGCTTCTTCACCGACCAGCCTTTCGAGCGGATGATGCGCGACGCCCGGCTGAACCTCATCGGCGAAGGGGCCAACGATGTGCTCCGCGGCTTCATCGCGATGTACGGCCTCCGCAACGTCGGCAAGCACCTCGAAAGTTTGACGAAGAAACCGTGGAATGTGTGGACGCTGTGGCATAATCGGCCGCGAATGCCCAAAGCCGACCTGACCCCGCCGTTACAACGGGCGGCGAACCATCTTTCCAAGCAAATCGCGAACTTCGCGTCGGCGTGCCAGTCGGCATTGATTCAATACCGCGAAGGCATCTTGAATCGGCAACTCATCCAAGCCAGAATCGGCGATGCCGCGACGGAGCTGTTTATGTCCAGCTGCGTGTTTTCCCGCCTGTTGAGCACCGAGCAGCGGCCGACGGAGCAGGAACTCGCCACGGGGCTTTACTATATGGAACTGGCGTACCGCCGAAACCAAGACCGCTTCCGGGCGATCAAACACAACGACGACGCGGACACCGTCAACACCGCCAACATCTGGCTCCGCGGGAGATCGTAACCGGAGCGTCCAGCCATTTGCGATTATTACGGTGCAAGAAAATTAGCCGCAGGGCGCTAGCCCCGGTTACTGCGATTCGCTGGATTTCGATGAACCGGACGCTAGCGCATGCCGTCTGATAAACTTCGCCCATCACCCGTTGTCCTCCGGGGCGCGGTGGGGTTCGAAGGCGACGGCTTGGGTCTTGGCGGCGCGGGCGGTGGCCCGGCAGGCGGCTTGATACAGGCTTTCCTGGCTGCGGTGGGCGGTTTTGGAGCGGATTTTTTTGTACTGCCCGTCCGCCGTCAGCCGCCGGGCTTTGACCGTGTCTTTCATCGAGGAACTTAACACCCGGAGCAACTGCTGGCGGGCTCTGTTGTCTTCGACGGGGACCAATAGCTCCACCCGGCGGTCGAGGTTGCGGGGCATCCAGTCGGCACTGGAAATATACACCACATCGTCCCCGCCGTGATGAAACGAAAAGATCCGGCTGTGCTCCAGAAACCGGTCGATGATGCTCACAACTTTGATATTCTCGCTGAGGCCCTTCACGCCCGGCCGGAGGCAACAAATGCCCCGGATGTTGAGTTCCACATTCACGCCGGCTTCCGACGCGGCATAGAGGGCATCGATCAGTGCCGGATCGGCGAGCGAATTCATTTTGGCCACGATTTTCGCGGCCTGGTTTTGTTTCTTCCGCTCGATTTCGCCCTCGATCAGTTCCCGTAGTTTGTCGCGCAGGCTAATCGGGGCGGCGGCGAGCTTTTGGAATTCGTGAATCTGCGAATAGCCGGTGACCGCATTGAAGAACGCGGTCGCATCGGAGCCGAGGATTTCGTCGGCGGTCATCAGGCTGGCGTCGGTGTAGAGCCGGGCGGTTTGCTCGTTGTAGTTGCCGGTCCCGAAGTGGACGTAGCGTTTGATGCCCTGCGGTTCCCGGCGGATGATCACGCAGATCTTGGCGTGCGTCTTGAGGCCTTTGACGCCGTAGATCACCTGCACGCCGGCTTGCTCGAGGTTCTTCGCCCATTCGATGTTGCGGGCTTCGTCGAAGCGGGCTTTGAGCTCCACGAGGGCGGTGACGTATTTGCCGTTCTCCGCCGCCCGCATCAAGGCGGCGGCCACGGGGCTGTCGCGGCTCGTGCGGTACAAGGTCTGCTTGATCGCCAGCACGTCCGGATCCGCCGCGGCTTCTTCGATAAGCCGGAGCACCGGTTCGAAGCTCTCGAAGGGATGGTAGAGCAGCACGTCGCGGTCGCGGAGCGTTTCAAACAGGCTGGTTTGCGGATCGACGTTGGGCGAAGGCTGCGGCTGCCAGGACTCGTACTTCAGGGGATCGAAGCCTTTGACATCGGTCAGCCGCATGAACGCCGCCAGATCCAAGGGCCCCGGCGAGGCATACACGCTGTTCTCCAGGACGCCGAGCGTGTTCCGCAAAAACGAGAGCGTCGCCGATGTGCAATTGTCAGAAATCTCCAGGCGTACGCAGGCGCTTTGTTTCCGGGCATCGAGGATCTCCTCCATGCTGACCATCAAATCCGCGGCGAGATCTTCGCGCACGCTGAGGTCGGCATTGCGGGTGATGCGAAACGGCACGCACTCCACCACCGGCTCGCCGGGAAAAAACCGGCCGGCGAACAGGTTGACCACATCTTCCAGAAGAATGTATTCGTACTGATCGCTCCGCTCCTGCATGGGCAAAGTGATAAACCGGCGGGAGTACAGCCCAAAAGGAATCAGCGCGAACCGCGGGGCCTCATCCTTGGCCTTCGGCTTGAGCTGCACGCAGACGTTGAGCGTCTGGTTCCCCAACAGCGGGAACTCCTCGTCCGCGGAAACCGCCATCGGCGAGAGCACGGCCGAGATCTCTTCCGCAAACAACTGCTCAACAAATTGGAGTTGCTCCCGGGTGAGTTGATCGCCCGCCAATCGGCGGAAGCCCGCTTGCGCAAGGGCGGGTTCCAGGTCGGCCAGAAAGCATTTGCACTGGTCGGCCGTCATTTTGTGGGTTCGGCGGCTGATGGCGTCGAGCTGCTCGTCGGCGGTCATCCCGGAGGGATCGGTCTTGGTGCTGCCCTGGGCGGAGACCATTTGCAAACCGCCCACGCGGACCATGAAGAACTCATCCAGGTTGGACGCGGTGATCGCCAGGAATTTCAGCCGTTCCAAGAGCGGAATCGAGGCGTCGCGGGCCTCGTCGAGCACCCGCTGATTGAATTCCAACCAACTCAGTTCGCGATTGAAGAATCGATTCGGTTCGGGCGGCATGGCAATTCAAAGCAAAAGGACCAAGAGAGACAATCCCCCGGCAATGTAGCAAATCCGGCGGATTCTGCCATTGGTCCGTATCCGTTGTCCGGCAGTTTCCAGTTGCATGTTTCAAGTTTTGGTCATTCATTCATTGGTCATTTCGCCGCCCCGGGGGTTTGACGAACTCTTTGCACCCCGTTCATTGTATCTTCATCAAGCCCCGCTACACTTTTTAGTAGGAGTTTTGTTTCACGGTAGCGCCCTGCGGCTCATCCAGGCAACTTTTCAATCACAGCCGGAATGTGCTAGCGTCCGGTTATCCCAGTGAACCGGGGCTAGCGCTGGGCCCTTAAAAATTTGGTGTTGACGACGATTTGTCTTTGCGCAGCTTTTCGACCGTTCGTAAATTCAACTGTTTCAAATTTGAGAAAAAGGGCCGAAGGTCCGGCCCGATGTCAGCCCAGACATCTGAGGTTTTTTCAAGTGGGTTTCAGGTGGTTTCTGTTGTTGTTTCCAATAAATTCCAGACGGGGCTGTTTCTGATTGTGAGTTGTTCCTGGTACTTCATTTCCGAGTAAGGGGTGCCGGTTTGCCACATCCGAAAGATGATGCGAATCCATTTGAAGGCCAAGGCGCGGACCGCGGCGTGGTGGCTCATGCCGGCCGCGCGTTTCATTTGATAGAACGCTCGGGACCAATCGCTCCAGCGGCGGGCCTGGTCGGCGAACTCGTGGAATGTCTGCCGGAGAAATTTGGGGCAGGCGATTCGCGACAACACGAGCCGGGTCTTCCCGCTTTGCTTGGTGATCGGGGCGATGCCGCTTTTGGATTGCACGTCCCCGGCGTCTTGGTAGCGGTCCCGGTCGGAGCCCATCGCCACGATGAGTCGCGGCGTGAGGACGTCGCCGGCACCGGGCAGCGAGCGGAACAGTTCGTGGTCGGGATGCGCGGTGGTCGCCTCGTCCAGTTGCTTCTCGAATTTGGCAATGGCCTCGTTCAGTTCCTCGATTTGCCGGCCGAGACTTTGGGCGTACATCGCGCGGGGTTCGATCAAACTGGCATCCTCGGTCAACGGGGTGGCGGGGCGGACGTTGTCGATCCACTCGGTTTGCTGGTCGGGGTTCCGCAGGCCATGCTCGGCGAGGAACGTGCGCAGCGTTTTGGGATGAGCCCGCTTAAGATCGCCCAAGCTCGGCCAGCGGCGAAGCACGGCGAGCAACAGGGGTTGGCGACTCTTGCCGGCACACCATTCGAGCAGTTGCGGAAAATACAGCTTGAGCGTGCCTTCGAGCTTCTGCACAAGGGTTTTGCGGTCATCGACCAGCTTGCGGCGAAGTTCGGACAACTCGGCCAGGCGGCGGGTTTCGGGATCGTCCGCCACGAACGGGAGGAGTTGCTCCTGATGGTTTTGCAGAAAGCGGGCCAAGAGCTGCGCATCGTCTGGATCGGATTTCGCTCCCGAAGGATGAATCGCGTCCCGATAGCGGGCCAGCTGCTTGGGATTGATGGGATACAGTTCGAGTTCCAGGTCGGCGAAACGGCGGAGCGCGTTCATCAGCGCGCCGCGGCTTTGCTCCAACGCGATCCGAATCGGGCGACCGGGGAATTGCTTCCGCAGGCCGGCGAGCCAGTCGGCAATCGCTTCGGGCGTGTGTTCGAGTTGCCGGTGTTCGGTTCCGCCGTCGGGAAGCAGCCGGCAGACGGCATGTTCGCGGTCGGCCCAATCGAGGCCGATCAGCACACAGGCATTGGGGTCGAGCAAATTCGAGTGCATGGGGGATCGTCTCCTGTTAAAGTGAAACACAATCAAAAAGGGCACGCGATCTTGGGAGCGGGCGAAAACCTTATAGTCCGAGACGTTTTGGCGTCATCATCTGGAGTGATTCGTTGGTTCCCAAGAGCATCGTCCCGCTCGAAAGTCTGGGCTCAATCGTTGAAGCGATGGGGCGCACGATTCGTAGCGGGGCGACGCGTGCCTGATTTTGATCCTCTCAAAGTTGGGGCTGGAAAAACAGGAAAAAAACGGCGCTGGATCGGCTCCGGCGCGGAAGAGTCCGTGGGGAGAGACTTGCGTCCCCCCGCCCTCTCCCGCGGCCGATCCATCCCTCAGCAAATCCTATAAGGGCGCAGCCCTGGGAACGGGAACGAGCAAAATGCCGAAGCCCCAACGGGGCGGCCCGAAATCGGAAATGCGCGATGCCTTGTTCCGTGGCGAGAGGGGCCGCCCCCGTGGGGCTTGCGTTTCATGGATCATCCGTAACCCAGGGCGGCGCTGCGCTGGCCCTGGGCTGACAGAGAGCCGGGCCTTCGGCCCTAATGCTTTCCAAAAAAACGAGAACAAAGGTGGCGCAAGCCAGAACCCGCGTTTTTAGACTTCAATACCAATTTTTTAACAGCCCAGGCTAGCGCCCTGCGGCTAATTTCTGAACCGCTGCTAACTCATAAGGACTTTTTGACGATGTTCGATCTGCGGAATCTTCGCGAAGCGGTGCGTTATGAAGGGGGCATCAGCCGGCGGTTGTTTTTGGGCTACGGGGCCGCGCTGTCTTCGCTACCGCTTTTGAACCGCGCGGCGATGGCCGAAGCGATCCCCAATTTTCCGAAGGAACCCTTTGCCCTGGGCGTCGCATCGGGCGATCCCTGGAGCCGGGGCGTGGTGATTTGGACCCGGCTCGCTCCCGAACCTTTCGATCCCCACGGCGGCATGCCGCCCTCGGCGGTCGAAGTGAAGTGGGAAGTGGCAGAAGACGACGCGATGAAGAAAACCGTCGCTTCCGGCAAGACCCTGGCCACGCCGCAGTTGGGACATTCGGTTCACGTCGAAGTCGAAGGCCTCAAGCCGGACCGCTGGTATTGGTATCGTTTCCGGGCCGGGGATGCGGAGAGTCCCATCGGCCGCACCCGCACGTTCCCCAGCCCGGCTCAGCTCCCGGGAGAACTGAAATTCGCCTTCGCCTCCTGCCAGAATTTCGAGCAGGGCCTGTTCACCGCCTACGAGCAGATGGCCCAAGACGACCTCGACCTGGTGATCCATCTGGGCGATTACATCTACGAATACGCCTCCGGCAAAAACGGCAAGGTGCGGACGCACCTCGGCCCGGAACTCGAATCGCTGGGCGATTACCGCGTCCGGCATTCGCAGTACCGGGCCGACCCCTTGCTCCACGGCATGCACGCGAAATGCCCGTGGCTTTTGACCTGGGACGATCATGAGTTCGACAACAATTGCGCGGGAGATGTTTCCGAAGAGCTTGATGCCGACCCTGTGGATTATCTTATCCGGCGGGCCAATGCGTATCAGGCGTATTACGAGATGATGCCTCTCCGCCGGCGTTCGCTGCCCAAGGGACCGCACATGCAGCTTTACCGCCGGTCTCCCTTCGGCCGGCTCGCCGACTTTTTCGTATTGGACACCCGGCAATACCGCACCGATCAGCCCAACGGCGACAAGAAATCGCCCTTGAACGATGCGGCCCTCTACCGCGGCAATTCGTTGTTGGGAGACAAACAGCGGGACTGGCTGGACCGATCGCTGATCGCGTCCCAAGCGACGTGGAACGTGCTCGCCCAGCAGGTGATGATGGGCCTCGTCGGCTTCGCGAAGGGCATGGAGCCGCCGGTGTATTCGATGGATCAATGGCCCGGCTGCGCTTACGAGCGAATGCAGTTGATGAAGTACATCGCCGAGCGGCGGGTGCCCAATCCCGTTGTGCTCACGGGGGACATTCATTCCAACTGGGTCAACGAACTCCGCATCGATGACCGGAAACCCGGCGAAGCCGTCGTCGCCACCGAGTTCGTGGGCACATCGATCAGCAGCGGCGGCAACGGCGAGGACAAACCGCGCGATCTCGAAAAACTGCTCGCGGACAATCCCTGCGTCAAGTTCCACAACCGCGAGCGGGGCTACGTCCGCTGCCGCGTCACGCCGGAGACTTGGACCAGCGATTACGTGGTGGTCGACGATATTCAAAAGCCGGGCGGCAAGTGTTCCACACGGGCGTCCTTCGTCGTCGAAGCCGGCGACCCGCACGTCAAACCCGCTTGAACGCCACGATTCGGGTGCATTTTGTCATTGGCCGGGTTCTTGTTGAAAGCGTGCGTGAAAATGCAGATTCCGCCAACGTGAGCGGAACGGCGCTAGTCGCCGGTCTTGGTTTCAACGGTCACCATTCATCTAAGCCTCGAAGCGCACGGTTTGAGTTTGGCCGGAGCATCAGCGGGTCGAGGCGCTGCGGTTGGGGTTGTCGAGATACAGCATCAACACCGCGAGGTCGGCCGGGGTGATGCCGCTGATGCGGCCGGCTTGGCCCAGGTTTTGGGGGCGGATGCGGGTCAGCTTTTCCTTGGCCTCTGCGCGAAGCTGCGGGATGGCGATGTAGTCGAACGTGTCGGGAATCCGCACGTTTTGCACCTTTTGCTGCTTGTTCACGGTCGCCAACTGCCGGCGGATGTAGCCCGCGTATTTGGTTTCGACTTCCACCTGATGCCGGGCTAATGCTGAGAGATCGAGTTCCGCCGCTTCAGGCGAGACCGCGGAAATCTTGTCCCAATTGTTTTCGGGCCGGCGGAGAAGCTCTTCCAACGTCGCCCCCTGATGTCGGCGGCCGGTGATGAGTTCAGTCGCGCGGGCGATCTCGGCTTCGTGCCGTTCCAGCCGACGCCAGCGTTCGTCCGACACCAACCCGGCCCGGCGGCCGAGGGGCGTAAGTCGGCGGTCGGCGTTGTCGTGCCGGAGCAAGAGCCGATACTCCGCCCGCGAGGTAAACATGCGGTAAGGCTCATCGACGCCTTTGGTGACGAGGTCGTCGATCAACACCCCCAAGTACGCCTGGCTGCGGTCGAGAATCAACGCCGGCTGATCGGCGATCTTGAGGGCCGCGTTCGCTCCCGCCAAAAGTCCCTGGCCCGCGGCTTCTTCATAACCGGTCGTGCCGTTGAGTTGGCCCGCGAAATACAGACCGGCCACGCGCTTGGTCTCCAAGGTCGCCTTGAGTTGCGTGGGCGGAGCGAAATCGTATTCCACCGCGTAGCCGTACCGCATGATCTCCGCGTTCTCCAAGCCGCGAATCCGGCGGACCATCTCGTCCTGCACGTCCCGCGGGAGGCTGGTGGAGATGCCGTTGCAGTACACTTCGTGCGTGTTGTAGCCTTCGGGCTCCAGGAAAATCTGGTGCGAATCCCGCTCGGCGAACCGCACGACTTTGTCCTCGATGCTCGGACAATACCGCGGCCCCGTCGAGGAAATCTGCCCGCAATACATCGGGGCCCGGTCGAGATTGGCCCGGATGATCTCGTGGACGCCGGCATTGGTGTGCGTGATGTAACAGGGAAGCTGCGTCTGCGTGAGGCGGTCGGTCAGAAACGAAAACGGCTGCGGGTCGTCGTCGCCGGGCTGGAGTTCGAGGAGGGAATAATCGATCGTGCGGCCGTTCAAGCGGGCGGGCGTGCCGGTCTTGAATCGTTCCAGCTCAAACCCCAACGCCGAGAGGCAATCGGACAGCGTGCCCGTGGTGCCTTCGCCGGCCCGGCCGCCTTGGGTTTTGGATTCGCCGGTGTGCATCACGGCCTGCAAAAACGTGCCCGTGGTCAGCACCACCGCTTTCGCCCGATACATCGCATCGCCGCGGACTTTTAGCCCGGCGACGGCTCCGTTTTCGACGATTAGGCCCTCGGCCATTTCCTGGCGAAGCACGAGATTTTCCTGGGCCTCGACCCGCTGCTTCATCAGGAACTGGTAGGCTTTTTTGTCGGCCTGGCGCGGGGGCTGTGCATGGCCGGGCCTTTGGCGCGGTTGAGCATGCGGAACTGCAGGGCGGTCTCGTCGGTGACCCGGCCCATCTCGCCGCCCAGGGCGTCGATCTCGCGGACGATCTGCCCCTTGGCCACGCCTCCGATGGCGGGGTTGCAACTCATCTGGGCCACGGTGTCGCAGTTCATGGTCAAAAGCGCGGTTTTCGCCCCGATGCGAGCCGCCGCCAATGCCGCCTCGCAGCCCGCATGCCCGGCTCCCACGACCACGACGTCAAAATCATAAACCGATCGTGCCATTCCGCTGTCCGTTGTGTATTTGAGTTTTCGCCTCGGCTCTCCCCATCTCCCAGTCTGGCCGCCGACAGACTTGCAACTTGGGCGGCAGTTGGGATACTGCGGATTGTGAGCGGGACTCTCCCTTTTGGAATCTTCATTATATGGAAGGATCACACGATGGCCAATGTGCGAAATGATGCGGTGACATTTAAAGGCAACCCCGTGGATGTCGCGGGAACGGTGCTCAAAGCGGGCGACTCGGCTCCCGATTTCAAACTGCAAAGTCCGGCTCTGGAAGATGTCACGCTGGCCCAATCCGCGGGCAAAACGCGCGTCATCGCCACCGTCCCCTCGCTGGACACCCCGGTTTGCAGCGAAGAAACCAAAAAATTCAACGACCTGGCCAAAAGCCACCCGGGCGTGGAGATCATGGTCGTGAGCATGGATCTGCCGTTCGCGATCAAACGCTGGTGCGGAGCCGAGGGCGTGGACAATGTCAAAACCTTAAGCGCCCACCGCTGCACGAAATTCGCCGAAGATTATGGTGTGTTGCTTTCGGGCGGTGCGCTTGACCGATTGCTGGTGCGGGCGGTGTTCGTGGTCGATGGCGCAGGGAAAGTCAAGCACGTGGAATACGTGAAGGAAATCGCCGAGCATCCCAACTACGACGCCGCCTTCGCCGCCGCGAAATAATCCCAAATCGACGGCCCCCCCCAATCGGCGCGGAAGATGTCCCAAGCGACATTCTCCGTGCCGATTTTTGCGCCGGATAAAAACTTTCGTGGTGGTCAAATTCCGCCGCCGAGAAAAACCCTTGCCACCTCCGCGGCGGTGTGTCACACTGGAAAGAAGGACTCTTCCTTCCCCAATCCAGGGTTTCCATATTTCCCATCATTGGTTTCAAATATCGAGGAACTTATGTTTCGGCGATTTTTCTTGGGTTATCTGTTGGTTTTCGGACTCGGAGCTTACACCGCGTCCTCGGCGTCCGCACAGGGCTTGATCTGGAAAGCCCCCGACGAGGGAACCTGGGTGCGGTACGAAGGCGACTACTCGCAGTTCGACGACCGCCCCAACGATCCGGTCGATAAACGCCTGAAACTCGGCCCCTGGCGTCGGCACCTGACGCTCAAAGCCCTCAAAAAGACCCAAGCGGAGTACGAGGGCCAAACCGTGGATTGCCAATGGTTCGAGATCAAAGTCATCACGGCTTCGGAAAAAGGCGGCGACGGAACTCTGAAACCCGGCCCCGGCGGGCAGCGAATTTACAAGGTGCTCGTGCCGATCGCGGGCATCACCGGCCCGCCGGTCGAAGGTCGAGTCATCGACAAAGACACTATCCCCGTGGCGTTTCTGCCGGTGGTGAAAGGCTATCGCCGGTTCGGGGAACGGCCCGTGGAACCGATCACGTCCGGGGTTTTGCAGACCTACCCGATGATCTCGCTCTTGGCTTATTATCGCACCTTGGAGGTCGCCGGCGAGGGCGAAGATTCCCCAAGTCAAACTTCAGTCGGTGACCACCGCGACGCATTACAAGGGCGAGTTGACGATGGAAAGCCCCACCAATCGTTCGGTCAACAAAGCCGACATTTGGACCAGCGACCAGGTTCCGTTCGGCCTCGCCCGCTGGAAGGTCGAAGTGGTTCGCCACGAGAAAGACGGCAACGCTTCGCGCGACGATTACCAGTCCACCTCCACCTTCAACGTGGACATGAGAATCCAAGAGCAAGGCACCGGAGCGACGAGCGACCTGGCGGAAGAGTAGTGTCCGCCGGTGCATTTTCTACCCTCGTTCCCAAGCTCCGTCGGGCGACTCAAATCCACTCGGAGACGGTCGCGTTATGGATGCGTTGCGAAGCGGAGCTTCGCGTGAGTGCGTTCCCAAGCAGAGCTTGGGAACGAGGGAAAGGCACCGGAATGACGAGCGACCTGGCGGAGGATAATCTCCTGCCTTCACACGCCGGATTGAGGATGGAAGATCGAGGTTAGAAGCGGCTATCCTCCAACTTCTATCCTCTATTTTCTTTCACTTTGCTCATGAATCAACATGGCGACGACACTGGTCACGGGCGGCGGGGGGTTTTTGGGGCGGTATATCGTGGAGCACCTGCGAGCCCGGGGCGACGAGGTTCGCGTGTTGGCCCGCGGGGAGTATCCCGAACTCAAGGCTCTGGGCGTTTCCTGTGTTCGCGGAGACGTGCGGGATCGGGCGGCCGTCTCCCAAGCCGCGGCGAATTGCGAGACGGTGTTTCACGTCGCCGCGGTTCCGGGGATTTGGGGGTCCTGGAAACATTTCTACGGTGTCAATACCCAGGGCACTTTGAATGTCATCGAAGCCTGCCGGGAGCGCGGCGTCCGGCGGCTCGTTTACACCAGTTCCCCCAGCGTGGTGTTCGACGGCACGCCGCATTTGGGGACCGATGAAACCGCCCCCTATCCCCAGCGGTATCTCTGTCATTATCCGCACACAAAAGCCCTCGCGGAGCAAGCGGTTCTCGCCACGAACGGCCGGGACGGGCTGTTGACGTGCGCTCTGCGGCCGCATCTGATTTGGGGGCCGCGGGACAATCATTTGATCCCGCGGCTCATCCGCCGGGCGAAGTCCGGCGCTTGCGGCGCGTGGGTGATGGGAGCAATCTGATTTCGATGTGCTACGTGGAAAACGCCGCCGCCGCCCATCTCCAAGCGGGCGATGCCCTGGTTCCCGGTTCCGCGGTCTGCGGAGAAGCCTACTTCATCAACGAGCCCGAACCGGTCAACCTGTGGGATTGGATCGACGAGTTGTTAAAGCGGGCGGGCGTGCCGCCGGTCAAAAAACACATCTCCGCAAAGGCCGCTTATCGATTGGGGGCGGTATTCGAGGGGATTTACAAGACGCTCAAAATCGCAGCCGAGCCTCCCATGACGCGGTTTCTGGCCCTCGAACTCAGCCAATCGCACACTTATGACGTTTCCAAAGCGAAGAGCGACTTCGGCTACAATCCCGAGATCAGCGTGGAAGAAGGCCTGCGGCGGATCGAGCCGGAATTGAAGCGATTCGCAGAATGATCCAAGATCATTTCGCAGGAGGAGATTTTCCCGGGGCCGGGTCGAACTCGACCATGCGATAGAGACCCGTGAGTTGGAAATCCTCGTGAATCGCCGGGGACGCGTTTTTCACGATGACAAGTGCGGGCTGCCTGCTGACGGCGGCGATCAAACCCAAGGCGCTGCTTGGCAAAATCAGCAAATCTTCCAAATCGAAGAGCACGGTCTCGAAGTCCCCGGATTCCAACAGCCGGGTGATCTCCTTTCGGCAACGGACAATGAACGCCTCCTCCAAAGACGCTTCCCGGCCGAGTCTCACGAGGATCGACTTGGCCGACTCATCGATGTCGAAGACCTTGGGCAGAGTTTCGGTTCGATTGCGGCCGGGAGTAAAAGAGTCGGAGACGCTCATGGGAACGGGATTCCTTCCAGTCGAGCGCAGGGAAATGAAGAGAGGCTCTTCGAGAAAGCGTACCGTGAACTTCGCCTCAGATCCAGACTTTTGTTTCCCATTTTCCGGATCCGCCGGCTTTTGTTATTGGCGAGGGATGGCGAGGGCTTCGCGGTTCCAGTCCAAATCGGGCAGGTGTTCTTCCAGGAGATCTTTGTAGGACGAAAGCGACGCCAACAATCCGCCGCCGTAGTTTTGCAGAAAATCGCTGCGGCGGATTTGGTACCAATCCTCGGGGGTTTTGTATCCGAGGTGCTTGCCGAGCCAATCCATATACCGGCGGCGGTTTTCGCGGCGTTTCCAGAACCCCAAAGGCACCCGGCGGAACATCCATTCCTTCCAGGGGTAGCGGGAATAGGCGTCTTTCAAGAGCAGGCAAGGCGAGCCGGCGAACTGCTTGAGCAGATTGTTCCCGCAGTTCTCTTCAAAATGCCGGCGGGTAAGGTGATACCAGCCTTCCATGCGGCGAATTTCCAGGCGATCGGCGAGCCATTTGAGATAGCGGAGGCGGTTTTTCTTCAAATGCCAGAAGCCTTTGGGGATCTTGCGAAACAGCCACTCTTTCCACTCGTAATCGGGGAGATGGGCCATCACCGCGGCGGAGATAGTGCAGTTGTAGTGCAGCAAAAACGCCCCGCCTTTGTTGCGGATGAAGTCGTCGTTGGTCACGTTGTACCAATCTTCGGCGCGGCGGATTCCCAGCTGCTGGCCCAGCCAATTCATGTAGACCTTGTGGTTCTTGGGATCGCACCAGAAGGTGCGGGGGCACATTCCGAACAGCCAATCTTTCCAGTCATAATCGGGAAAGCAGTCTCTCACGCCGGCGATGATGGAACTGTTCCAGGCGTATTTGAGCACGCCGCCGCCGCGATGGGCTTTGACGTCGTCCGTGGTAACGCGGTACCAATCCCGGACCGATTCAAAGCCGAGCTGCTCGCCGAGCCAGAGCAGGTAACGCCTGCGGTTTTCCCACTCGTCCCAAAACCCCGCCGGGACTGGACCATCCAACCAAATCGCATCATGCCGGCGGTCCAATCGCGCCATCCGTCCATTGGGGGGCGAAACGGTTTGGGCCATGAGAGAATCCTAAGTTGGGGGAAACCAACCGGGCGAGCCACCTCCGCAAACACAAAAGTCGAGAAACCCAACACTTCAAGATTCCACGTGCCGCCCACCCTTCGCATTCGCGCTTCTGGAAGACGAGTGGGTTGCGAATTAGGTATTCAGCGACACGGAGGAAACGCCAGGCGGGTCGTCCACCCGCAAAGGAATTCCGTTTCTCGAACGAGTTTATGATGAAATGGCCCGCACCGAAGGTCTCCCACAGAGGGGAGGATTTCGGATTTTTCACGTTCGTAGGACAGTTGCCCTTCCTCAACTTACGCTGGGAAGCGAAGTTGAGGAATCGAGCGCTTGGTTCAGTCTGCCGAATTGTGGAAGAGTTGTCTACACAGAATCCTCACAGATTTCGCGTTTTCCCCGATTTGCCGCCCCAGAAAACCCTGGGTCGCAAACGAGGGCTTTTTCCCACTCGGCTGTCGGCGGCTTAGTCGGCGTCGGCGACATCGCGGCGTTTTTCCAGAATAACGCAATTGCCGCGCTCGTTGTATTCGACTTTCGTCATAAACTCCCGCATGAGCAAAATGCCGCGGCCGGAGGGTTTTTCCAGATTCTCCTCCAGCGTGGGATCCGGCAAGGATTCCAAATCGAAGCCGTGGCCTTCATCCTCGATGCGAATCCACACGGAATCCTGCGCTGACCCGGCATTCGATCCGGACCAACTTTGACGGCACCATCCCGTTGCCGTGCTTGATCGCATTCACCAGCGCCTCTTCCAAGGCCAGGCGAACTCCAAA
Source organism: uncultured Planctomycetaceae bacterium (assembly GCA_963815195.1). Lineage (GTDB taxonomy): Bacteria > Planctomycetota > Planctomycetia > Planctomycetales > Planctomycetaceae > CAWAVN01. Next base: position 481,799 of record CAWFGE010000013.1, on the reverse strand, counting down.
CACGTCCCGCGGCGGGTATTCCAACTGTTCGAGGAGCGAGACGATTCGCTCCTGAACGGCCTGGCCTTCACCCGTTTTGCTGGGGATCGCGACTTGAAATTCGTCTTGGACCATGAATCCACAAGATGTTCAATGGAACGGTTGGCTGACACACGCGACTGGGGTCAAAAATGCGAGAGTGACCGTTGGGAAGGCAAACAGAGGATGCGGGGATGTTTACGGACACGGACCGAGGCAGGTTCCATCCAGTGGCCGCGGGGACGCGGACTAAAACGCCGCCAGCGATGTTTCCTGGTCTTTATCGATCGCGAAAAGCTGGTTGAGCTTGGTGATCGCGAAGACTTCGTAAATGTCGGGGCGGATGGAACACAACCGCAGTTTGCCTTTGGCGGCTTTGACTTTTTTGTCCAGCGTAATCAATTTGCCCAAGGCGGCGCTCGAGAGATATTCCACGTTGGAGAAATCCAGCACGATTTTGTCGCGGCCGTCCTCATCGACGAGGCCGAACAATTGGTTGCCGATGATTTGAATGTTGGTTTCATCGAGAATCTTTTTGTCGATGAATTTGGCAACGGTGACATCGCCCACTTCCTCGATGTCCAATCGCCGATAGCCAGTTGACATGTTTTATTCCTTGGGCACAAACCAGAGAGGGAAACGCAACAAAATGTGTAACCGCAATGCAGACCGCCGGTTGAAACACATTCGATGAATGTAAAATGATAATCCCCCGTGGCGATTGCCGTGTCAAGCGCTATTCCGAATTCTGAAAGACTTTTCGCGCCGGCATCGGCGACCCCTCGCGCTACGGCCAAACGGCCGCGTCTTCGCCGTCGAGCCTGAGCGTCAGGCATTTTGCGCTGCCCCCGGCTTTGATGAACTCGCCCAACTCCGTCGCGTGCGGCTCGAAGCCGTGCTCTTTCAGGTCGGCTTCCAAGCGGGGGCAGCCTGTGTTCAAAACGACATGCCGGCCCACCACGACCGCGTTGCACGCGAACCGCCGGGCCTCTTCCGTTTCGACGGAAATCAAATTGGGAATGTGCTCGCAGATGCGCCGTGCGGCCGTAGCCGTCGAATGCCGGCGGATAATAAAGCGCCAAGTCCTCCGCGAGCGGGCAGAAGCAGGTGTCGAGGTGATAGTAATAGTTGTCGACCAGTTGCAGCGGAATGACCCGGCAGCCCATTTCCCCCGCAAGCCATTGCATCGCCTGGGCGTCGCTGCGGATGAGATACCCCGCGAACAACGTGTCCCCGCAGAACAGCGCATCGCCGGCCCCCTCGAAATTCCACGCGTCGGGAACGGTGATTGTCTCGAACCCCTGGCTTTGGAACCATTCCTCATCGAGCACCGTCTCTCCCTGCCGGGCCGCGTGCCGAAACCGCGCGAGAAACACTTTCTCCCGCCAGACCAAACCCGCGTTGGCCGTGAACACGAAATCCGGCAAGCCCTTGACCGGCGTCAGCAAGCGAATCGCCGCCCCCAACGACGAAAGCAAATTGTGCAAATCCTGCCATTGCTGTTGCGAAGTCGCCGCGTCGCTTTGCCGGCTGCGGCTCATCCAGGGGTTGATCTCGTATTCGATCCCGTAAAAGTCCGGCGGGCACATCAAAATCGTGGGCCGATCAAAAGACCGTGTCATAGGGCACATCCTGCCAAGAAGGGAACGGGTCCTCATAATCCAAATGCCGCGCCCTGACTTGGACCCGTGGAAAGGTTTGATGCAACCGCGTGAGCCCCTCCTCGGTGAGCGAGGTGTCGCTGAGCGAGAGACTCCTGAGGTGGGGAAACGACCGCAGCTCCGCGACCGCGGCATCGCTGACCGCCGTTCCGTCGAGACACAGCCGCCGGAGCGATGACAGCCGGCCCAGGTGGTCGAGGTTGTCGTCCGTCAGGTCGGTGCCGGCGAAATTGAGCGACTCCACTTCGGGAAGGGCGTGAAACGATTCCCAAGGCAACTCCGCGAGATCGGTCCCAGAGAGATCCAGTTCCAGAATCTGCCGGGGATCGCTGCCGAGACGGGCGGTGATGCGTCCGCCGGCAGCCGCGATGGATTCCAAAACCCGCCGGCGATGATGGGTCCGCGAAAGGACATAAACCGCGTACACCGGTGCCGCCTGAAGTGCGAACATGCCCATCAGCACCAACAGGATCAGCCGGCCCGCCGGTCCGAACCACGAGGCCACCGTGCAGACGGCTCCCAAGACTGTGAGAAAGAAGATCAGTCGCGACCAAACCGAAGTGGGCATAAGTGCGGATCTCTCGGACTGCGGCCAGGGACCAGCCGATCATAAAACGAAGGCGCCCGCGTTCCAGATTATCAAATTTGCGAGGCGCGGATAATCGCAGTCCCAAAATCGGCATCCTCCCATAAAAATGCCGCGGCCGGGGATGCTCCCCGGCCGCGGCGGTCGAATCAAACCTCATTGGGGTCGCGACGGTGGAGTCGCTTTAAGAATGGCGGGCTTCCGGGCGTGCTCAAGCACGTCCCGTGATTGGAAGCCGACCAATAAAATGTGTTTGGCACCTCCGACGGGAATCGCCACAACGAGGCTTGCTTGGTTCTGATAGTTGGTTTGGACTGTTCTTCGCCTCCCCATCTCAGCGAAAATATCATCGACTCGCCCGGCGGGTCGGCTTGAGGCGATCGCTCCAGAAAAATCTCGAAAATCTCACCGGTGCCGGGGCGAGCGCCCGGGGGCTGATGGATGCGGGTTTCCCAGTCAGCAATGAACCGGGGCTAGCGCCCTGCGGCTAATCGTTTAACTTCCCGGGCCTTTGATGCCGCTCTTCATCAACAGCCAACCGAAAACGCCGATGGAGATCAATAAGATTCCATAACCCGTGGGCCCCATGGCGTGCCATTGGTCGGAAATGAACTTGCCGTAGAACGACATGTACTGGCGAAAAGTGGCAAGGGCGTTGTCCAGCATGATCCATCTCACGCGGGCGAGGAAAGGGGCAATTTGACGCAACCGTCATGAAACCCTACGTCGCCGCGGAGAAACAGGCGGCAAAAATTCGGCCGCGTTTCAAAAATCCGCCCCGGTCGCCGGCGCGATTCCGAAAACCTGCAACATCCGCAGCACTGTTAAAGGCGGAATCAAATTGCCTGAAGAGCCGCGCACGAAGTAAGCGGACGCTGCCCAAGATCCTGAAGAGCCGCGCACGAAGTAAGCGGACGCTGCCAAAGATCCTGAAGAGCCGCGCACGAAGTAAGCGGACGCTGCCAAAGATCCGCTTACTTCGTGCGCGGCTCTTTCATTTCTCGCTGCGGCGATGCCGTTATGCCGTGCCGGGGAGCAGGACCAGGTTGTCGCGGTGCACGGCTTCGGCGTAGGGCAGGCTGCCGAGGATCGTCGCGATTTCCTCCGTGTGCTTGCCGCAGATCTGGACGAGTTCGTGAGCGGAGTAATTGGTCAGGCCGCGGGCAAGTTCCCGGCCGGACGCATCGGCGAGGGACACGAGTTCGCCCTTCGAAAAATCGCCCTCGACGCGAGCGATCCCAATCGCCAACAGCGACCGCCCGCGCTCGGCAATGGCCCGGCAAGCCCCTTCATCCAAAAGCAATCGGCCCTTGGGCGGGACGGTGTAGCCGATCCAGCGTTTCCAAGCCGGCACGGTTTTGCCTTCCGCCAAAAACAGCGTGCCGACATCTTCTCCCGCCAAAATCCGTTCGAGCACATGGGGAGCCGTGCCGTTGGCGATGATCACGTTCTCGCCGACGGCGGTCGCCATCCGCACGGCCGAGAGCTTCGATTGCATCCCGCCCGTCCCCCGCGAGCTCCGCGCGGAGCCGGCGAGATCGAAAAGCGAATCGTCCCACCGCTCGACGAGAGAAATCGGCCGAGTCTCCGGCTGGTTCGGGTCGCCGTCGTAAAGCCCGTCCACGACCGACAAGATGATGAGCAGCGGATCGGACATCAGGTTCGCCACCATCGCCGCCAGGTGATCGTTGTCGCCGAACTTGATTTCCGCCACGCTCACGGTGTCGTTTTCATTGATGATGGGCACCGCTCCGTATTCAAACAACGTGTGCAGCGTGTTGCGGACGTTGAGGTAGCGGGCGCGGGTCTTGAAGTCGTTCCCGGTCAATAACATCTGGGCGGCGTGGTATCCGTGCCGGCGAAGGCAGTCGTCATACAGCCGAATGAGATGCGCCTGCCCGGTCGCGGCGGCGGCTTGCAAGTGCGGCAGGTCGCGCGGGCGCTCGGTGAGCGAGAGCAGACTCATGCCCGCCCCCACGGCTCCGCTGGAAACGATCGCCACCCGCCGGCCGGTCGTGTGGACGCGGTGAATCTGCTCGGCCAGACTCGTGAGCCGATCCACGTCCAGCGAACCGTCCGGCCGGGACAGGACGTTCGTGCCGATTTTGACGACAAAAGTGTGCGCGGTTTCCACCACTTCGCGGCGGACAAGATTCTGCATAAAGATCGTGCCGGGAAATCAAAAACAAAACTCACAGACCGAGTGGGAGATTCGGATGGGGTGGCATGGGTGGCACGTCCCTGAGGAACGAAGGGCATGGCCGCTGCGCATTGCCACGCCCTTCGCTGCGCTCAGGGACGTGCCACCCGGGCTCCAACCGACTGTCGTGAAACACACATTTGAGTATGATACCCGGCGGCGGCCCTTGTCCACCATGCCGAATTCCGCGGAACCGATTGCGTTCGAGTTTCCGCGCCGGAGACGGTATGATAAAAACCGAACCCGAATGTTCCCTTCGTCTTTCCCATCCGCTCGCCCATGATTGTCTTGGCTTGTGCCGTTTGGCTGGGGTTGGTCATTTTATTGAGCAACCTCATCACCCGGCTGATGACCTCCGCCACCTCGGGATATCTATTCCGGCTGATGATTTTCCCCGGCGTGCTCGTGCACGAGTTGTCGCATTACGTAATGTGCAAACTCACCGGAGCCAAGGTCGTGGAACTCAAGCTCTTCGAGAAGCAAGAGGTCAAAGGGCACACCGTCTATGGGGGCTATGTGACGCACGGGCCTTCCAAGCTGCCTTTGCTGGGCGATCCGCTGATTTCGTTCGCCCCGGTGTTCGGCTGCCTGGGCGTGATGGCGCTTTTGACGTGGGCGGCGGATGATCCGTTGGGCTTTCGGAGCGGCCCTTCGGAAACGGTGGAATTCGAAGCCGCGCCGCTCAGCAATCTCACGAGCATCCTCTCGGGCATCAGCTATGTCATCGGCCGCCTGCCGGGCCACGTGATGGACCACGCGGGCGAGTGGACGTTTTGGGGATACCTGTATTTGACGATTTCCCTCGCGATCGCGCTGGCTCCCAGCAAGCAGGACTTTGCCAACTCGTACCGCCATTTCTGGCGGCACATTTTGAAATTCGTCGCGGCGGCGGGCGTGGTGTTTCTGATTCTGTACGTGGCGGGCTCTCTGGTGAAGAGCCTCGCAAACGCCCTGGTGCCCTATCTGGTGGGCGTGTTCGCGTTCACGCTTTCGATTCTGATTGTCACGCTGATTCTCGCCTGGCTGATCAACCTGCTCACGAGCCCCATCCGCCGATAACAGTGCCGAAAAGAGCCGCGCACGAAGTAAGCGGATGCAATGCCGAAAAGAGCCGCGCACGAAGTAAGCGGATGCGGGCAATGCCGAAAAGAGCCGCGCACGAAGTAAGCGGATGCGGGCTGTTCATTTCGGGTCCGCTGACTTCGTGCGCGGCTCTTTGGCGCACGCTCACGCCGGTTCGCAGTGGCCGTTTTGGTGTTTGCGGATGCCGGGCCCGACGTCCGCGGGCGGAGCGGCGAAAATCATCAGCCGCAACGGTTCCGCGTCGATGCGCCCGACGATTTGAAGACACGACGCCCCGCGGGACGGTTCATGGCCGATTTCGGATTGCGGCCGGGCCAGCCATTCGACGTGGTCGACCTCGGTGAAATTGCCCATGAGCGTGAGGAGATCCAACCGGAAATTCGCCAGCCGGCTCTTGCCGTCGTTGGGGCCGCCCACGATTTCCGTGCTGCCCAGAAACAACACGACTTCCCAGGCGTCTTCCGTCCACCCGCACTCGAACCCCACGCGGGCCACGTCGTCTTCGGGGTCGAACAAATCCGAAAGCCGGCCGATCAGATGGGTCAGCCAATCGGGGCGAATGTCGCGGTTGCGACGGGTGGAGCGATAAACTTCCAGCTGTTTCAACAGATGTTTCACCGGGATGTGAGAGTGGCTCAAGTGTGGAGTCTCCGATTCGGTTGTCTGGGCGCAAAGTGGACGTTTCGCAAAGTCGGCAGATCTTCGCCGCAGGCTTCTACATCGGGAAGCGGGCCGAAAGATTTCAATGATTTCAGTCCGTTCGCGGGGCGGTCCGGGTTTCCGGCGGCATGGTGCGCATCGCTCCAAATGATTAGGCGAAACGGTTCCCGCCACCCTCAGCGGCCTGAAGGCCCATGCAAATTGAACGGGTTGTTCCGGGACGGGCCATGCAACCGGCGCGGCGAATCGGATCGCCGACTGAAAAAACCGCCGGGCCGTTTCGTAAAAAAATTGAATTTCCGCCGGTTCTGCGGGAACTTCCCGTTGAGACAATCCGTCTGTCAACCGGGGCTCGCGCCCTGCGGCTAATTCAATTGTTCGATCAACCTATGCGGTTTGAAGTGCACGCCTCAGACCGCTCGAATCACCTCTCTCGATTAAAGTCTGCGTTCCATGCCAAGTCGACAGGGGCGCGCGGCGATTGCGCGCGACACGCTTGAGATTCTAAAGCGCGGCCATTATCAATCTCCCCGAGGCCAAACGGTGGAGATTGCGGAGGCGTTAAGCGAGGCGGTCGATGGGTCGCAGCTTTTCGCTCCGCAGCAGTTTCCCCAGGTCTTCGCCCGCCGCGACGAACGGCTCGCCGGTTCGCCTTGCCCCAAGCCGACCCGGTTCGAGGTCGTCGACGCCACCACCTTCGCCGCCGCCCGGCATCTGGTGGAACACGAAAAATGCGGCGATGTGCTGTGCCTGAACTTTGCGTCGGCCAAGAATCCAGGCGGCGGGTTTTTGAACGGCAGCCAGGCCCAGGAGGAAAGCCTCGCCCGGGCGTCGGGACTTTACGCCTGCATCTCGCCGATGCGGACCATGTACGACACCAACGCCCGCTACCGATCCAGCCTGTATACCGACCACCTGATCCATTCCCCGCGGGTGCCGGTGTTTCGGGATGATGAAGACCGGCTGTTGGAAACGCCTTGGCTCGTGTCCCTGTTGACCGCTCCCGCGGTCAATGCCGGGGCCGTCCGCCAGAACGAACCCGAAAACATCCCGCGGATCCAGGAAACGATGCTTCGGCGGATGGAGAAGCTGTTGTCGGTCGCCGTGGTCTGCGGGCACACCACGCTGGTCCTGGGGGCGTGGGGCTGCGGCGTGTTCCAGAACGATCCCGCCGACGTCGCCGGCTGGTTCCGATACCATTTCGTGGAAAACGAAACCTTCCGCGACGCGTTCGACCGGGTGGTCTTCGCGGTGCTCGATCACAGCCAGGATGCCAGGGCCATCACGCCGTTCCACAAGGCGTTCGCTTGAGAAGCGAGCGGCAACGCGCTAGCCGCCGGTCTGGATTTTCAGAGATCCTCCCTTGGTCGAGACCGGGCGGAACGCGCTGACGTCCACGTCGCCCGCGAAAACCGGGGCTAGCGCCCTGCGTTTGGGTGGCTGGGGCGCAGATTCCTTTTTGAATAAAGTGAGGCAAGCGAAGTACTGGGGCGATGAACGCGAGAGAAATAACTCCCACGGCCCCAGCTTTCGAAACGCGGTTGGGTGGCTGGGGCGCAGATTCCTTTTTGAATAAAGTGAGGCAAGCGAATTACTGGGGCGATGAACGCGAGAGAAATAACTCCCACGGCCCCAGCTTTCGAAACGCGTTTGGGTGGCTGGGGCGCAGATTCCTTTATGAATAAAGTGAGGCAAGCGAAGTACTGGGGCGATGAACGCGAGAGAAATAACTCCCACGGCCCCAGCTTTCGAAACGCGTTTTTCGCTTGATGAATTTCAGTGCGCCCCAGCCACCCCCATCCGCGTTACCGTTTGAGGAGAAAAGCAGTAGCGGCTGAAGCCACTCGTGTCCCCCTCTCCCCCAAGGGGGACAAAACCTTCAATCCCCGATGCGGGCCTCGTGGACTTCGAGGAACTGGTTGAGGCGAGTGATCTCCAGGATTTCGCGGATGTCCTCGCTGGGATTGAACACCATCACCTTGACGCCCAGCTTGTGAAGCGACGCCAAAAGCCCCAGCATGCCGCTGGGGATGAGTTTCACGCCGGTCAAATCGAAGGCGAGGACTTCCACCTCGTGGTCGCGGATCATCTGGGCCAGTTCATCCCGGCACTGGGGCACGTTGACATGATCCAGCACATCGCGGCGGCCGAAGCCGACGACCGTGAGTTTGCCCGCCTCGTAAACATGCAGGTTGTTGGTTTTGTAAGAGGTCATGCCTGAGTGTCCCGCATCCGGAGAAAGCCCCTGGCCTTCATTTTGCCTCAGCCGGCGGGAGAAGCCAACCGGAGTGAAAAATTGCCGCCCATTCGACCGTCTCGTCGTAGCCATTCTTGGCGTTCTTTTCAAACCGCTGGACGGCGATGTCGCCCAAGCGGGGAAACAGCCAGGCGTTCGAGGCTTTGAAATCCTTCTCGTGGAAGGTGTGCCCGCTGTTGATCACGATATACCTTTGCGGATTGAGCGGGTTGGGATAGATCATCGATAAGCCGTGCCTCTTTGCGTCCCAAGTTTTCCCGCCGGCTTTGAGCGAATCCTTCGTCCATTCGACGGGCAGCTTGTCCAGGACCTTGGCGAGCACTTTGTTGGAGCCGGGATCGCCGAACAGGATCAGGTTTTTGTCTTGAATCATGTCCTCAGTGAGTTCGGTGTCTTTGATGACCGGGATTTTGCCGCGCATCCATTTGTCGAACTCGCGATCGAAGCGTTCGAGCGTCCAATTCGCCCAGGCGGTTTGCTCGGCGGACCAGGGCCTGCCGGTGCCTTCCACGCAAACGAACGGCAGCATAAACGCATCGTCGATCGGCCCTTGGAGATTGTGGCGTTTGCTGTGGTTGGGGTTCGCCATGTATCGGCGGGATTCGTTGTAATCGAGCACGATCCAGCCTTTCTCGCCGCGCTCGTAATACACGTCCGGCAACAAAGCGTCGGCCGCGGATTGCAAAGGCAAACGCCGGCCGTCGAGTTCGATGTCCTGAGCCGTGTCCCGGGCGATGGCCAGCACCGCGACGTTTTTCGTGGCAAGTTTGAGCACGCGTTCGTTCGTCACTTCGCCTTCCACGGTCGCGGGCTGATACATAAAGTTCATTTCCTGAATCGTCAGCCATTCGCAATGGGGGTACTTCAGCGTGTAGGTGATGAAGCGGATTTTCTTCCGCCCCGGATAACTCGGCCGGCCGGTTTTGGAGTGCTCGGCATGGAAGGCCATGAAGTTCTTGTAGCCTTCGGGGCTGAATTTATGGCCCATGCCTTTGCCGATGAGGAGCGGAATCTCGACGTCCAACTTCTTGGCGGCTTCGACCATGTTCGTGCTCGCGACGAGCTGCGCATCCAGTTCGCCGCCGTAGGTGATGATCGGCACATCGGCCGCGTTCAGGGCATAATCTTCCGCATCGTAAATCGTCAAGGTTTTGTCCTGATAAGGCGGAAGTTTTTCCGAGCGCTTCTGATATTTGTAGAAATCGACAAAGCCCGCGCCCGCGCCGACCGAAGCCCACTTCGACGGATGATGCAGACCCAAATGCCAGGCCCCGGCTCCGCCCATCGAAAAGCCCCACAGCGTGATCCGCTTGTCGTCGATGCGGAAGCGGCGTTCCACGTCGGCGATGGCTTCGAAGACGTCCGTCTCGCCCGCGAAACGGAAGGCGTTGTTGGTGCGGCCGAACACGTCCAATTGAATCCACGTCTGCTCCGCGGGAGTGGGTTTGTTTTCGTAGCGGGTGATGAAGTTGACTTCATTCATCGTCGCCGCCCGGCCGTGGAGTTTGACGTACAGCGGCCAGCGCTGGCCCGCTTGCGGATCGACGCCGGCGGGCAATGTGATCGCATAAGGCTGCACGGAGCCATCGACCTTGGAGAAGTAGCCATACACCGTCGAGCCTGCGCGGTTTTGCCAGGGCGATTTTCCCTGGGCCAGCTGGCCGGCTCGTTCCCGGCCCCACTTCAAAACCTGGCGGGTCTGGTCGATGTAATTGGGCTTATAGAATTCCTCGTGCCGGAGGATCCACTCGACGGCCTTCGGGAATACCGCGGCATCGGCGAGCGATTGCCGATCGATCCGCCGCCCCGTTTTCTTGGCCTCCGCTTCCCGCCGCTTGGTTTCCTCGGCGACCTGCTGTTGCAGCTTTTCCAGCTCGGCACGCAACTCTTTCGCGACCTCGGCCGGCGGGGCTTGAGCCAAAACCACGCCAGGCCAAATCGCCCCCCCCACACCGCCGACAATCAGCAACATCCACCGGGAACTGAGTAACATCATGGAAACCTTTGGAAAGGGAACGAAAGTCGCCCTTCGCTCCCCGAAGGGCGACTTTCCTTAACCTGAATTTCTTCGTAAAACCCGCAAACCAACCTACCGGGCGGTTTTGAAAAACGCAATCGATTCGCGGTATGCTACCATGAGCATCGCCCCGCCGACAGTTTACAACACAGGAAGCCCCAACGATGACCAAGCCCGTTCCGGAACCTCTCGATCCCGCCCGCGTGGAAGAGTTAGCGCTCGGCGTCGTCGCCCACGACCGGTTTCCGTACCTCGCGTCGATGGACGGAGACCAGGCCCGCCTGCGGCCCGTGTCTCCCGTCCGCACGGAACGCTTCACCGTGTATGTCGCGAACCTTCGGCAGTATCACAAGACCGAAGAAATCGCCGCCAACCCCAAAGTCGAGCTGTGCTACCTGGACGAGGGGCACAACCAGGTCCGCATCACCGGCGTGGCCGAAGTCGTCACCGACCGGCCGCTGCTCGAAGACATCTGGAACGAAAACCCGCTCCTCCGCCAATACCTGGGCAGCCTCGACAACCCGGACCTCATCGTGTACCGCATCGTCCCCAACCAGGTCAGGTACATGAAGGAATGGGCGCTCAATTACTATGATGTCGATCTGGGATTCCAGGCGCAGGAATGAAGCGCTGCGGTTGGTCGCATTCTCGGTGCGGGGATGCTATCGTAACTCCAAAACGCCCTTACCGGTTTTGGCGAAAGATTTTGCGTTGGATGCACCTCCGTCCTCCATCTTGGCCTGGCGAGTTCACCCGGCACGGGAGCCGCCCGGGAACCGCGCTTTGTGTGTTGCTGGCGATCCTTCTGGCTGCTTGGCTGTGCGCGGAGTTGATGGAACAACCCGGCTGGGGAGTTTTCGCGGCGGGGGTGTTGCTGGTCGGGTGCAATCGGTTTTTCTTTCCGACGCGGTATGAGTTGGACGCAGAGGGCATCTCGGCCCGCTTTCCGCTCAAAACCGCTCGCTACCCATGGGCGGAACTTCGGCGGTTTGTCTTCGACGAAGCCGGCGGGTTTTTGTCGCCCCGCACGAAGCGGTCGTTTCTGGATGAATACCGCGGCGTCTCGGTGCTGTTTGGCAAGAACTCGGAAGAGGTCATCCGGCAGATTTGCAATCTGTTGCCGGACGGGGCGATTGTGCGGGACGTTTCGCGGGAGGGGCGGCACGCCCTGAGGAACGAAGGGCGTGGTCAACGGGATGGTGCTTGCGATTCGCCACCCCTTTCGCTGCGCTCCGGGACGTGCCAGCCGGATCTTGCCAACCTTTCTGAGATACGCACGAAAGTGGAAGTTTCACAGGAGGAGCGAACGCCATGCAGTGGTTGAAACATGCGTTTGCGGTCGATCCGCCCGGACCATCCGAACCCACGCCCGAACAGCGGCACGCGGTGGATGCGGTGTGCCGGCAGATCGTCAAACGGCATCTCACCACGCCGGCCCTCGTGTTTTTGGAAATGTCCCGGCCGCTGAACTACCTCGGCTCGCAGGCGCTGCATTTTTTCGCCCCGGTGTTGTCGGTGCTGAGCAAAACCGGCGGGCACCGGCATTTTGCCGCCTTCCTGGAACAACGCGGTTCGATTGAGTACCTTTGCCGGCGGATTGAAGAACTCGAAGCCGAAGCGACCCGGCACGAAGCCGCCCCCACACAGGACGACTTACGGACAGACACCCCCGATGAACCAGCTTGATCCCGACAAAATCAACGTCATCCTGGCCACCGACTGCGGCAGCACGACGACCAAGGCCATCCTCATCGAAAAAGTCGACGGCCATTACCGCCAGACCTATCGCGGCGAAGCCCCCACGACCGTCGAGCAACCCGTGGCCGATGTGACCGTGGGCGTGGTGAATGCCGTCACCGAAGTCGGCGAACTCGCGGGCCGTCGACTGGTCGATGACGACGGCAACATCATCCGCCCCGCCAAAGACGGCGAAGGTTGCGATATTTATATCTCCACCTCGAGCGCGGGCGGGGGACTGCAGATGATGGTCGCGGGCATCGTGCGGGAGATGACCGCCGCCAGCGCCAAGCGGGCTGCCCTCGGAGCCGGGGCGATTGTGATGGACACGATCGCCTCCAACGACAAACGCCTGCCGCACGAGCAAATCCAGCGGATCCGCGAACTGCGGCCGGATATGATTTTGCTCTCCGGAGGCACCGACGGCGGCAACGCGACGAAGGTGGTGGAGATTGCCGAACTCATCGCCCCCGCCAAGCCGCAGCCGCGGTTCGGGAAGGAATACCGCATGCCGCTGGTCTATGCGGGGAACAAAGACGCCGCCCCCTTGGTCGCGAAGGTGTTCGACAGACTCGGTCGAGCTGAAGATCGTGGACAACCTCCGCCCGGTGCTCGAACGGGAGAACCTTGGCCCGGCCCGCGATGCGATTCACGATCTGTTCCTCGAACACGTGATGGCCCACGCCCCGGGTTATAACAAGCTCATCGAATGGACCGACGCCCCGATCATGCCCACGCCCGGCGCGGTGGGGAACATTCTGCAAACCATCGCCGAGCGGCAGGGGATCACGGCGGTCGGTGTGGACATCGGCGGGGCGACGACGGACGTGTTCAGCGTGTTCCGCGACCCCGATTCGGAAGACCCGGTTTTCAACCGCACGGTCTCGGCGAATCTGGGGATGAGCTATTCGATCTCCAACGTCTGTGCCGAGGCCACGCTGCCGATGATCTCTAAGGTGGGTGCATTTCGACATGGACGAGCGGGACCTCAGAAACCGCGTGAAGAACAAAATGATCCGCCCCACCACAATCCCGCAAACGCTCGAGGCCTTAATCTTCGAGCAAGCCGTCGCGCGGAAGCGCTCAGGCTCGCTTACATCCAGCACAAGGAGTTCGCCACGACGCTTAAAGGCGTGCAGCAGCAGCGGACCGTGGGCGACACGTTCAGCCAGCAGACCAGCGGGCAGACGATCGTCGATAACATGAAGCTCAACCTGTTGGTCGCATCGGGCGGCGTGTTGTCGCATGCCCCGCGAATGCACCAGACGGCCGCGATGCTGGTCGATGCCTTCGAGCCGGAAGGTTTCACGACGCTCGCGAAAGACAGCATCTTCATGATGCCCCATCTGGGCGTGCTGGCCCAAGTGCATCCCGCGGCGGCCCTCGAAGTCTTCGAGCGGGACTGCTTGATCTACCTGGGCACCTGCATCGCCCCCGCCGGCACCGGCAAGCCGGGCAAAGCGTGCTTTAAGTACCAGATCGAAGGCGGCGGCCTCTCGGAACAGGGAGAGTTGGCCTACGGCGAAATGAAACTCTTCCCGCTCGCGGAAGACCAAACCGCCGAGGTCGAAATCGATCCGGCCAAGGGTTTTAATATGGGAGCCGGCTCCGGCAAAGCAATCAAGAAAACCGTCAAAGGCGGCACCGTGGGTTTGATTCTCGACGCCCGCGGCCGCCCGCTATCCTTGCCGCAAGATCCGGTCGCGTGTCGGAGTGCGGTGAAGAGTTGGATTGATGAGTTACAACTTTATCCCGAGTAAAACGGCGAGCGGGGGGCGTAAGCCCCCTGGTTATGTGGAATGCTGAAAGAACTTCGATTTATGGAAGTCAATAGAAGCGCAATACACGATCACACATCGTGAGCAACCAGGGGGCTTACGCCCCCCGCTCGCCTTTGTGTTCGTTTGAAGAAGAAAAGATTCTTTGCATGGCTGTTGCATACACACCCGGATTAAAAGTCACCAATCGCGTCAGGCATCAGACGCGGCGGCTGTTGCCGATTGCGGGCGATGTGCTCGTCGAGGTCGGGCAGAAGGTCGGGGCGCGGGACGTCGTCGCCCAAACGTTTATGCCGGGCGATGTCACGCCGATTAACCTGGCGAATCTGCTCTCGCTGCCGCCGGCCGAAGTCAGCGAATCTCTGCTCGTGAAGGAAGGCGAAGCCGTCGAGATCGGCCAGCCGCTCGCCCGGACCAAGGGCATCTTCGGGATGTTCAAGAACGAGTACAAATCCAAGGCGGCGGGCACGCTGGAATCGGTCTCCAAAGTCACCGGGCAGCTCATCATTCGCGGCGAGCCGCTCGCCGTGCGGGTGCTCGCATTCCTGGCGGGACAAGTCATCGAGGTGATTCCCAACGAAGGCGTGGTCATCGAAGCCGACATCACCTACATCCAGGGCATCTTCGGCATCGGCGGCGAAGCCTACGGCAAACTCAAAATGGCCTGTGCCGACCCTAAGGAAGAACTCACCGCCCAACTGCTCTCCTCGGACATGAAAGACCACATCGTCATCGGCGGGGCGAGAATGACCGGCGACGCCGTGCGGAAAGCTATCGACATCGGCATCTCGGCGGTCGTCTCCGGCGGGATGGACGATCAGGATCTCAAGGAAATCCTCGGCTACGACCTGGGCGTGGCGGTCACGGGTTCCGAACACGTCGGCACCACGGTAATCATCACTGAAGGCTTCGGCGAGATCGCCATGGCCGAGCGCACGTTCGGGCTTTTGAAGTCCCGCGAAGGCGATGACGCCGCGGTCAACGGGGCCACGCAAATCCGCGCGGGCGTGATGCGGCCGGAGATTCTGATCCCGCTTTCAGGGGACGAACTCAACCAAGAAGCCGAGCCCGCCCACGCGGACGGAGCCTTGAACATCGGCTCCCCGGTGCGGATCATCCGCGACCCGCATTTCGGCCTGATCGGCCACGTCAGCGGCCTGCCCTCCGGAACCCAAAGTCCTCGGCTCGGGCTCCAAAGCCCGCGTCCTGGAAGTCGATCTGGAATCCGGCAGCAAAGTCCTCGTCCCCCGCGCCAATGTGGAGATTATTGGAGAATAATCCATGCGTCCGACACAATGCTTGTTCATTCTGCTGACGTTCGCGGCGGCCGTGGTTCTTCTGCCCGACGCTGGCAGCGCCGCGGTGCCGGCTCCGCCACGAAATGTGACGGCGAGCGATCATCCGCTCGACAACGGCGAGCAGATCGATGTGACGTTCAAGCTCTCGCCGAGCGACAAGCCCGGCCTCGAAACGCCCGGCGTCGCGCGGTATGTCGTGCAGCGGGCTGTTGAACCCGATGGCATCTTTACGGATGTCGGGCTGGCGGTGCCGGATGAAGACGCGTACGAGGCCGGCACGATCACCGTGACCGTCGGCAAGAACCACCGGCGGGAACCGTATTATTTTCGCGTGCGGGCCGTGTCACCCGGCGGCGACACCTCGGCTTGGATCACGACCGAAGAACCCGCCGAAGCCACGCGGGAATGGTTCTTGGGCGATCGGTTCGGACTGGCGATCATCACCACGTTGGTGTGCGGTTCGGTGATTATCTTTATCGGGATTGCCCGCACGGGGCGGGAGCTCAAGATTCGCAAAATCGCGGGTCTGGAAGCGGTCGATGAAGCCGTCGGCCGGGCGACCGAAATGGGCCGGACGTGCTTGTTCGTGCCAGGCGTCCAGGACATCAACGACATCCAGACCGTGGCGGGGCTTACGGTGCTTTCGCGGGTGGCGAAGACGGCGGCGGAATACGACGCCGTCGTGGAAGTCCCCACGAGCCGATCCCTGGTGATGACCACGGGCCGCGAGACCGTGCAGTCCGCTTACCTCGCCGCGGGCCGGCCCGACGCCTACAACGAAGACCGCATCTATTACGTGACCGACGAGCAATTCGGCTACGTCGCGTATTTGTCCGGGATGATGGTTCGCGAAAAGCCCGCCGCGTGTTTTTACATGGGCTCGTTCTTCGCCGAGTCGCTGATCCTCGCCGAGACCGGGAACTCCATCGGAGCGATCCAGGTCGCGGGCACGGCCCAGCCGGCGCAGCTGCCGTTCTTCGTGGCGGCCTGCGATTACACGTTGATCGGCGAAGAATTCTTCGCGGCCTCGGCTTACTTGTCGGGCGACCCCGACCAACTCGGCAGCCTCAAAGGCCAGGATGTGGGCAAGCTGATCGTGGGCTGCCTCTTGCTATTGGGCTGCATCTTTGCGACGCTGTTCAACCTTACGGGAGCCGAGTTCTTTGAAAATGCCGTGGAATTTCTCAAATCCGAAGTGTTGTCATAAAGGCCTTTAACATGTCAAAAATCAGGCGACCAGACGGCACCCCAGGGAGACGGCCCGCATGAACTTTTTGAAACGCACGACGCCCCTGCTCATCACCGCGGCGGTGGGGTTTGTGTTGATCGTCGCATCGTTCATTCCCGCCACCGTGGGCTGGGGGGAAGTGGCGGCCGTCTGGTTTGACATCCTCGCGGCGGTCGCGTTCATTCTGGGCGGCGGCAACTTGCTCAAAGTCCAACTCAAGAAGATCAGCGACCGGTCGGCCGGTTGGGGTTATGCGATGATCACGTTGCTCGCGTTCCTCGTCACGCTGATTGTGGGGCTCATCAAAGTCGGAGCCCCGCCCGCGCCGAACCAGGAATTCTACGGCCAGGTCTTCGCCGACTTCCCCTTGGAAGACCTTCCCGACTCGCAAACCTTCCGCGTCCCCGGCGAGATCCCGCACCGCGAAGTCGAGGAGGAACTGCCCGCGTCGGTCCGCAGGCAACTTTCGGGAAAAGACGGCCAGATCGTGTTCAAAGGCTGGATCCGCGAGAACCAGATCGAGGATCTCAACGAATATGACAGCTCGCTCAAGTGGCGGTGCGCCGTCGAACATTTGGCAGAGACCGCGCAGCCGACCCAGGATCTCAAAGGCAAGATTTCCTTCCTGTCCGATCACGAAACGCTCGCCTTCAAAGGGGCGATGACCGACCAACGGCGCAGCGAACTGCTGAAGATGAACGGCGACGAGGCCTGGGAATCGGCCGTCAACAAATTGAGCGAACGATCGCATCGCATTGTGGAAGTGAAAGCCGAACGGCCGCCGAGTTTTGCCGTGCCGAAGTCGTTGGCTCAGGTGGCCATGTTCAAAAAGGACTCGGGCACGCTGGCGTTTGAAGGCCCGATGTCCACCGCGGAGCGGGACGCGCTGCTCGATCAGTTTCCCGTGGCGGTCCCGTTGACGGATGAGGAGCGAACCGCCCTCCGCGAAGACATGGCATCCCGCGGCGAACCTTTGAATGAAGAACAACTCGAAGAATTCAATAAGGTCTTGGACGGACTCTGGACCGCGGATCAACTGATTGAAGCGATCAACGCGGGCGGGGCCTATCAAGCGCCGGAAAAAGACGCCTGCGAAATGTTGTCCGAAATCGGCACCAGCCCGCCCGCTGTCGCCGAGAAGCCCGCGAAGAAATTGAACGCCGCGCAGGAAGGGCTGTTGAGGGCGGCGATCGAACCGGCTCCCCCGGGACAATTGACGGACCGGCTCACAAAGCAGCTCGAACAAGCCGGCCCGTTGAGCGACGGCCAGAAAGCGGCCTTGAAAAAATTCCTGCAATCGCAGCCCACGATCGGCGATCGGAACCGTGCGCTGTATTTCGCGTTGCTCAAGCACGGGCCGCTCACGCCGGAGCAGAAAGATTTTCTGCTGGCGGAACTCAAAGCCGAGACCGCCTGGCAAGAGCAAATCGTGAAGCTGTTCAAGCTGGCCCATCAGATCAAATATCGCTGGTCGGGCGACTACCGCGAACAGGGCACGCCGTTCTGGTGGATTTACGAGTATCTCTTCAAGCCGCTGACGGCGACGATGTTCTCGCTGTTGGCGTTTTATGTGGCATCGGCGGCGTTCCGGGCGTTCCGGGCGAAGAACCTGGAGGCCACCTTGCTGTTGGGGACGGCATTCATCATTTTGCTCGGCCGAGTTGCCGCCGGGGTGTGGTTGACCTCCTGGATGCCGGAGTCGTTGTCGGGCCTCAGAATCGAAAACCTGGCCGTTTACATCATGATCGTGTTCAACACCGCCGGGAACCGGGCGATCATGATCGGGATCGCCCTGGGGATTGCCTCGACATCGCTGAAAGTGCTCTTGGGAATCGACCGATCCTATTTGGGTTCGTCGGAGGATTAGCCCGTGTATCAATTCTTGAAAAACGTGGACCGCCGCTGGATCTTTCTCCTGATGGCATTGGCGGTGGGCGTGCCGATCCTGCTCGAGCTGCAATTCCCCGAGAAGCCGACGAAGCTCGCCGATTCCGTGTTCGAGGAAATCGAAGACCTCGCAGCCGGGCGACAAGGTGCTGCTGGCCTTCGACTTCGACCCGGCCAGCGAAGGGGAACTCGGCCCGATGGCCACCGCCTTCGTCCGGCACTGCTGCGAGAAGAAACTGAAAATGTATTTCCTCGCCCTCTGGCCGGTCGGTCCGCAGATGATCGACGAGTCCATCGACAACGTCATCAAGGCCGACTTCCCGCATCTCGTCTACGGCGAAGACTACGTGAACCTGGGCTTCAAGCCCGGGCAGGAAGGCGTGATCAAGGTCATCGTCACCGATCTCCGGCAGCTTTACACGACCGACGCCCGCGGCACGAACATCGACCAGATCCCCATGTGCCGGGGAATCGACAGCGTGCAAGACATGGATTTGGTCATCAACGTGAGCGCCGGTTATCCGGGCACGAAGGAGTGGGTCCAATACGCGGCGACGCCTTATAAAATCCCGCTGGTCGCGGGCTGCACCGGGGTGCAAGCGCCATTACTCTATCCTTATCTCGGCGATCAGTTGCCGGGCTTGTTGGGGGCCATCAAAGGGGCGGCGGAGTATGAGAAGCTCGTGAACGACGAATACGCGGGCCCGAATCCCGATCCGAAATATCTGGAAGCCAAACGCCGCATGGGGCCGCAGCTTATTGCCCACGTCTTGATGATCCTGTTGATCATCGCGGGGAATGTGATCTTCTTTATGGAACGTTCGCTTGAGGGTTCGACCCGATGAAACGTGAAACGATAATCTGGCTGATTCTGTTTGTCGCGGGAGGCGGATTCCTGATTTACCGCGCGACGACCTCGGGCATGGGCTTCGGCTTTGTGCGCGAGACGCCCGCGGGCAATTGGGTGGGAGCCTCTCCCGCCGAAGCCGCCGCCGGGGCCGCGGAGTTCAGCCTCTCGCGGACCGTCGGGATTTGGGTCGCCGCAATCATGACCTTGTGCGTGTTCTCCTTTTTGTACCGCGACAATCCGCTCTACAAACTGGCGGAATCCACAGTCGTCGGCGTCTCCGCCGCGTATTGGATGGTCGTGGGGTTTTGGACGACGCTGGTTCCCAACCTGTTCGGCGTGCTGTTTCCCTCCTGGATTCAGTCCTGGGCCCAGCCGGGACTTTCGCCCCTTTACACCGGCGGTTGGGAATGGTCCATCATCCCTTTGATCTTAAGCGCGATGCTCCTCTGGCGGTTGATGCCCGTCGGCGGCTGGATTTCCCGCTGGCCATTGGCGTTTATCATCGGAGCGACGGCCGGGATTCGGCTCATTGGCTTTCTGCAGGCCGACTTCATCAGCCAGATCAACAACAGCATCCTGCCTTTGATCGTGCTGAACGGCGAAGGAAGCTTTGAACCTTGGGATTCGCTGAAGAACGTGCTCATCATCGCCAGCATCCTGTGCTGCCTCGTGTACTTCTTCTTCTCCATCGAGCACAAAGGCACGGTCGGAAAAATCTCTCGCGTCGGAATCTGGGTGCTGATGATTACGTTCGGGGCGGCCTTCGGCTATACCGTCATGGGCCGGATCGCGCTTTTGGCGATTCGCTTTGAATTCCTGTTCGACGATTGGCTCTGGCTCATCGATCCCACCGGCCACCGCATCGGGTACTGATTCGAGGGCATCAGAGTTTTGCCGGATGTTAATGCGTTCTCAAACCGCCGGGACGGTGGTGTGACAGATCTCGGCGCGGTAGAATCGCCTGCGGTCTTGCACGTCCTGTCTCTGTCCCTTCGATAATCCGATCAATGATCTGATGGCATTAAACCCCCTGCCTTTGAGTTATTGCACCAACGTCCATCCAGGCCGCACGGTGGCCGAGGTCGAGCATGGCCTCAATGAATACACCGTCCCGATGCACGCGAACTTTGGCGAACCCTTGGCGGCCGGCTTATGGCTCGCTCAACCGGTGGTCGAGGAATTATTGAGCACGCCCGACGGCGTCAAGGAATTCTCCGAGAAGTTGCATCGCCAGGATTTAAGTTGCCATACACTCAATGCGTTTCCGTTCGGTGATTTTCACAGCCAGCGGGTGAAGGAAAACGTTTACCTGCCGGATTGGACCGATCCCGAGCGCCTGGAATACACGAAAAACTGCGCCGGATCCTCGCGGCCCTGTTGCCCGCGGGCGGGGAAGGCAGCATTTCCACGGTGCCTTTGGGTTTTAAGGTTTTCCAATACCCGGCGGATTTTGAAGCCCAGGCCATCGTGCAGCTTTTGGACCTGGCGGTGCAACTGGATCGTCTCTATCAGGAAACGGGCCGCAAAGTCCGCCTCGCGATCGAACCGGAGCCGTTTTGTCTTTTGGAAACGACGGACGAATCGATTGCCTTTTTTACGAAGCTGTTTGAAACCGCCGCCGAGACATCAAGCCCGATCCTCGCCCAAGAATACCTCGGCCTGTGTTATGACGTTTGCCATCAAGCGGTGGAGTTTGAAGACGTTGCGGATTCCATTCGGCAAATCGACGCCGCGGGGATTCGGCTCAATAAAATCCACATCACCTGCGCGATCCATCTCGAAAATCCCGCAGCGAATGCCGAGGGCCGAGAGGCGCTCGCACAATATGTCGAGCCTCGCTATTTGCATCAAATGCTGGCGAAGACCGCCGCGGGCCAGACGCTCCGGCATGTGGATTTGAGCGAGTCGCTGGCGCTTCAGCCGCCTTCGAATTTTGCCGAAGCCGAGGCCTGGCGGATCCATTTCCACGTGCCCGTGGACGCGGAGCACCTCGGTCCGCTGGGCACCACGCGGCGGGAATTGAAGCTGGCTCTTGGGGCCGTCGCCGAATTGGATTCCGCGCCGCACCTGGAGGTGGAAACCTATACCTGGGAAGTCCTGCCCGGCGGGGCGGTGAACCTCGTGGACGGCCTGACCCGCGAACTCACCGCCACGCGTGCTCTATTGAATTCGCTTTAGGAATGTGTTTGAAATGTGAGCGGTAGGCGCTAGCCTCCGGCTTCGATGATGTGAGCGGTAGGCGCTAGCCTCCGGCTTCGATGATGTGAGCGGTAGGCGCTAGCCTCCGGCTTCGATGAAATGAGATTCCCAAAAGCCAAACCGGCGGTTAGCCCCTCGCCGCTCACGTTCTTAGATAACCCCCCCGGAGACTTTGCATGCGACGCCTCGCTTACATCCTTGTTGCGATCATCCTGGCTCTTGTTGTTGTTCAGCCAAGACCTTCTCGCGCCGAGACGCCGAATATTCTGTTTATCTTTCTCGACGATTTCGGTTGGCGAGACACGAGCTATATGGGTTCGGATTTCTATGAGACGCCGCACCTCGATCGGCTCGCTTCCGAGGGGATGGTCTTTACGAACGCGTATTCGTGTGCCGCGAATTGCGCGCGGCGCGGGCGTGTCTTTTGTCGGGGCAATATACGCCTCGGCACGAGATTTATAACGTCGGCACGGGGCCGCGCGGGAACGCGAAGCATCGAAAACTTTTGCACGTGCCGGGAACGAACACCCTCGATCCCAAAATCAAAACCTGGGCGGCCCAACTGCAAAAAGCCGGCTACACCACGGCCACGATGGGCAAGTGGCATCTGAGCAATGACCCGATTCCCTATGGGTTCGACGTCAACATCGGCGGCACGCACTCCGGCGGTCCGCCGCGGGGTTATTATCCGCCGCACGGCAACGTACCCGGCTTGAAAGACGCCCCCCAAGGCGAATACGTCACCGACCGCTTGAGCGACGAGGCCGTCGAGTTCATCCGCAAGAACCAAAACAAGCCCTGGGCGCTCTATCTCACGCACTTCGCGGTCCATACGCCCTTGGATGCGAAGAAAGAACTCGTCCCCAAGTATCAAGAAAAGCCCAAAGGCAAGCTGCATCATCACGTGGCGATGGCGACGATGATCCAAGCGGTCGACGACGGCGTGGGGCGGATTCAAGCCGCGCTCGATGAGTTGAAGCTCACGGATAAGACCGTGGTGCTGTTCTTTTCCGACAACGGCGGCTACGGGCCGGCGACCGATATGGATCCGCTCAAAGGCTACAAAGGCGCCTACTATGAAGGCGGCATCCGCGAGCCGTTTTTTGTGAAGTGGCCCGGCGTCGTCCAACCGGGCGCGAAATGCGAAGAGTCGATCATCGGCGTGGATCTCTATCCGACGATCTGCGAAATCGCGGGGGCCAAACTTCCTCCGGATCAGCCTCGCGACGGCGTCAGCCTCGTACCGCTGTTTCGAGGAGAAAAGAAATGGCCGGAGCGGGCGCTCGTACTGGCATTTCCCAGCTTACTTGCAGTCCTACGAGGTTTGGGACGAGCAGCGGGATCCGCTGTTCCGCTCCCGCCCGTGCAGCATCATCCGGCTCGGCGATTGGAAGCTCCACCAATACTTCGAGGACGGCGGCCTGGAGTTATATCACCTGCGGGAAGACATCGGCGAGACGAAGAATCTCGCCCGCACGAATCCCGAAAAGACGCAAGAACTTCTCCAGCGGCTCAAGTCCTGGCAGCAGGAAATTCACGCCCCGATTCCGGACCAGCCCAATCCGGCCTACGATGCCCAAGCCGAGGCAAAAGCCATCGCCGATTTGCTCGACAGCAAAAAGCAGGGCAACAAAGGCCGGTCCAAGAACAAACCGTAGAACGGTTACGCGGCGCGGGCGAATTGGCGGCGGGGTTCTTTGGTCGCGAGGCAAACCACGCTGCTGCCCATCTTGCGGAGTTTGGGGACCAAGGCGCACACGGCGTCATCGATGCGGTTGAACCGCCACACGGTTTCCATCGATGAGGGCAAACCAAGTTTGGCGAGGGCCAATAGCGGATACCGCGACATCGTGCCGTGCTGAATGATGGCATGATCTGTGAACGTTTCGCCCACGGGGGCGACTCGCTCGTTGGTGAGCGGCCGGCAAAAGGCCCCGCGCTCCCGCTTTCCGAAAATCGTCGTGCCCAGGGCATAAAGCGGAGCCCGCCAAGGCTCGACCGCTGCGAACGTTCCGCCGGGAACGAGCACGCGCGAAATCTCTGGCATGGCGATCGCGGTTTGCATGTGGTGCAGGCAGCCGCCGCAGTAGATGCCGTCGAATGTCTCCGCAGCGAACGGCAATTCCTCGCCCACGCTGACCGCGGCACCTTAAGCGGTCGGCCACGCCCGCGCGTTCGGCGAGGGCGATGGCGCAGCGAATCTCTCCGAGCATCGGCGTAACAGCCCAGGCTTCCGCCGCGCCGCCCAATAACAACTTGACCGCATGAATCCCTTTGCCCCCGAGTTGCATCACCCGCCGTCCGGTGAGCGGGCTGAGATGCGAATAGGCATCCCACTGGGCCGCGCAGTCGTAAGTTGCATCGAGCCAAACCCGCCGGGGCACGGGGAAGGATCGGCGATCCGCCTCGCTCGCTTCGAGCACCGGCCGGACGATGGCGAACGACTCCGACGCCTCGATATTTCGCGCTTCTTCGCTCGCGACTTCGTTGTAAAAACCCATCTCCAGGTAGGCTTCCGCGTAGCGGGGATCGTCCAAATCGAAAGCCCGCTGATCCTGCCGGCGTCCCAAAGCTTCGGGAGCCAGCAAAATCGGCACGCCGTCCACCACGGGATACGCCCATCGCCCATCCGCGCGGACCAGCACGGTTTCCGTCGCCCCGAACGGCGGCGAGGCGGCCGCTCTCTCCGAAGTTGTCTGCCGCAGCGGTCCCGGCCGTTCGCCGAAGAGAATCTCGGCTTCCG
This sequence comes from uncultured Planctomycetaceae bacterium, assembly GCA_963815195.1. Classification (GTDB taxonomy): domain Bacteria; phylum Planctomycetota; class Planctomycetia; order Planctomycetales; family Planctomycetaceae; genus CAWAVN01. The sequence goes on along the minus strand of CAWFGE010000013.1, from coordinate 457,597 downwards.
GCAGCGGCAACAATTCGAGGGGCTGTTTGGTTTGCGGGCAGACCAACAGATCCAGACCGGCAAAAAAATGGGACATACTTGGGTCTCGAAGCAAAGGGTCGGCGCGAAGAAAAGCTTGTGCGGATTCGCCCGCGTGATCACCCTTGTCATCGGCGCACTCGGCACAACAGGTTGAGGTGAACCCCCGAAAAGCGAGGCTTCAGGACTCCGCCAAGATCTTCGCGCGAAGCGGTGCGGTGGATCATGAAGTCCAAGCGACGCGCCGTTTCAAACGGAACGCCGATCATCTGGGCTTCCGGGTTCCGGCCTCTGCGGCAAGCGAACCGCCGCGACGATCGCAAGACATGATTTCGTGCCCCATGATTTTGTTGTTGCTCAAACTGAAAGTTGAAAGTGCAGGGGGTGGCTGGGGCGCAAAGGAATGTTCCAAGGTAAAAGCAGATTTGAGGCCTGGCGCCATGTGAAATTCTTCTCGCCCGGCCACAGCCCCAGCATTCAAAGTTCAAGCCTTATTCCAAGGGGAATTTGCGCCCCAGCCACCCAAACGCTTACAGTTTGAGTTGTTACAAAGCCGTGACACGGCCCGTCTGGGAACCCGGTAAAATCGAGGCCGGGAACAAATCGGAGAATCTCCAAGTTTTTCAAAAAAGTCGCTTGCAATTTAAGACAGGGCGTCTTATGGTGGAGCAAAAGACACACTGTCTTTATTGCGAGCATGACATGACGAAGCATACGCATGATGTGACCGACGCGGAGTTCGCGGTGCTTTCGCACCTGTGGGATCATGGCCCCTCGACGACGCGGCAGATGGCCGAAGCCCTGTACCCGGCAAAGAAAGGGGCCGCCCCCACTGTGCTGAAGCTTCTCGAGCGATTGGAAGCCAAAGATTGCGTCCGCCGGGACGACACGGGGCGGTTGCTCTTGTTCTCGGCGAGCGTCGGCCGGGAGGATCTCATCGAACGGCGGCTGAGCGCCGTCGCCGATGACCTGTGCGACGGCTCGCGAACGCCCCTGTTGATGCACCTGGTCGATCCGGAGCGGCTGACGCCCGAAGAAATCGAAATGCTGCGCCAACTCGTCAATGAGTTCGACGCGGTGAAACCCCCTTCGCAAAAAAAACGCAGATAAATTTGCCTGGCGGAAAGGTCATTTCCCCAGGCGGCCGAAATCTCTCGGCGGTTCGAAAGCGGAACCGGTCGGTGCCCCCGTCCGAATCTCCTGGCCCGTATTCACGGGAGTGTGCGATGTTGACGTCTTTGGTGGCTGTTGTGCTGGGGAATGCGTTGGTCGCGAGCCTCGTCGCCCTTGGCGTCGTGGTTTTGGCCCGCTGGTATCATAAGCCCGCCCTGCTACATGGCTTATGGGTCGTGGTCCTGCTCAAGCTGGTCACGCCGCCGATGGTTACGATTCCCGTACCCGTCGAAATCTCGGCCTTGGCCCCGGAACCGGCCGTGCCCGACGATGTGCCGCAGATGCCCGAAGCGACGTTGTCCGAAACGCCGGCGACCAGTCCGCGCTCATGGCAAGAGGGCACGGGTTTGGAGCCCTTTCCGACGGTCGTTATTGAGGACTTCACCGATCCGGCCACGATACCGGGCGAATTTGCGATGGATCTTCCTGACGAATCGTTCGGCGTGACGGAGGATGGCTCGCCAGAGACGGTCGCTTCTTTTAAGGGCCGTGAACGCGATCCAGCCCAGGCCGCCCGGAAGGCTCGGACTTCGGAAGGCGTGGGATTTCCCGCCACTGCTCCTCTTCCCGCAGGTGAGCGCCGGCCGTCGCCGGTTTTGCATGATTTTTGGACAACGGCGTGGTGGGGGCTGCTTGTCGTTTGGGGAGCGGGAGCGATGACCGTGTTCTTCTGCGCGGTCCGGCAGATCGTGCAGTTTGAACGGTCTCTCAAGCGCGCGGAGCCCGCGGGAGACGCGTTGCGTCATTGGGTCGGGCGGTTGGCGACGCAGGTGGGACTGAACCGCGCCCCGGACGTTTATCTCCTAGGTGGTGCCGTCTCGCCGATGTTGTGGGGGTTCGGCTGGCGGCCCCGGTTGTTGTTGCCCAAGGATCTCTTGGCCCGCTTGAACGACGACGCGGCCGAGACATTGATCCTTCACGAACTGGCCCACATGCGGCGCGGCGATCATTGGGTGCGCGTGCTCGAGCTTTTGTGCCAAGGCGTTTATTGGTGGCATCCGCTGGTGTGGTGGGGCCGGAAGCAGCTCCGCATCGTGGAAGAAGAATGCTGCGACGCGTTCGTGGTGGAGCATTGCCAAGGCGGCGGCGTGTATGCGCACGCGTTGGTGGCCACGGTGGATTTTTTGTCAAAAAGCCCCAAAGCCTTGCCGCCCGCGGCAAGCGGCATCGGAAATTTGGAATTCCTCAAGCGGAGATTGACCATGATTATGCAAGGCGGAGTCTCGGCCCGGTTGGCGGGCTTGCCGAAGTTCTTATTGCTGACCGCCGCGGTCGCGTGTCTGTCGGTCTTGCCCCGACTGGTCGCCCAGACCGCCGAAAAGCCGAACCCATCGAAAACCGAAACCGCCCCGGCTGAAGCGGAGACCGCCCAGAAATCCGCCGAGCCGGTCCAGCCGGATTCCAGCACATCGTCGTCGGCCAACAGGCGAAGCGCATCGTCGGTCAGGAGCCAGTTGAGTACGAGAAAAAATCCCAAGGCTTTCCCATGGCGGAACTGGAAGTCCACGACCTGGCGTTCTCTCCCGACGGCAAGCTCTTGGCGGCGGGGTACGGCCGCTGGGACACGACGGGCGAAATCGTGGTCTATGATTTCGCGGAGAAAACGGTACTGAAAAAATTTCCGCTGCGTCGAGGCGTCTCGACAGTGATGTTCAGCCCGGACGGGAAATACCTCGCCGCCGCGACCTGGCAAGACGCCGAATTGCAGATTCGGGACACGGCCACGTGGGAACTCGTCGCCGAGAAACGCACCGGCACGAAGATCGCCCGGCTGGATTTTTCGCCCGACGGCAAATACCTCGCGGCCGCCAACGAAGCGGGCCAGTTGATGATGTGGACCGTCGGGCAATGGGACGAGGAGCGGGCCTTCGAGGGGGACTTTTTCCGCTTCCAGAAAGTCGCCTTCTCGCCGGACGGCAAACTGCTCGTGGCGGTCGGCGGAAGTTTCGAGCAGCAGAACCGCTTCGGACGCGGGCTGGTGTTTGAAGTGGAAAGCGGCAAGCAAATCGCGAAGTTCGACTCCGGCGGCATGGTTTTTCGGCGCGGTGAGTTTTCACCCGATGGGAAGGAAATCGCCACCGGCGAATTTGGCAACACGGTTGCCTTTTGGGAACCCGGCACCGGGAAACAGACCGCCAGCCTCAACCTGCCGGGCACGAGTGCGCGAGGTCAACTACGCGCCCGACGGGCGGATGGCGGCCGCGTGCGGCGACGGCACGGTCTATGTGATGAAAGACCACAGGATACTGCGGCAGATGACCGGCCACGAACGCGAAGCGCTCTCGGCGGTGTTCACGCCTGATGGGAAAACGCTCGCCACCGGAGCCGAGGACGCCACGATTCGGATTTGGAACCCCGACACCGGCGTGCCTCAGGGGATCCTTCGGCCTCACGAGTCGCTCGAAGACACCCCGGAAGCCGTACTTGCGATCGCCCATTCCCCGGACGGCCGGTTTGTGGTGACCACGCACGAAGACACGTCGGTCCGGCTCCGCGATGCCGCGACCGGAAAACTTTTGAAGTCCTTCAAAGGCCACGACGACGTGGTGTCCACGGTCGCGTTTTCTCCGGACAGCCAAACTCTGGCCACGGGAAGTTACGATCAAACGATCAAACTTTGGAACGCCGAATCGGCCGAGTTGCTGCGGACATTGAAAGGGCACACGAACTGGGTGTTTTCGGTGGCCTTTTCGCCGGACGGCAAAACCCTCGCGAGCGGCGGGTACGACAAATCGATCCGGCTGTGGAACGTCTCAGGCGGCGAACCCAAGGGCGTTCTGGAAGGGCACACCGCGGCCGTCGGTCCTTGGCCTTCTCGCCGGACGGGAAACATCTCGTCTCCGGCAGCAGCGACCGATCCGTTCAGATATGGGATCTCGAAACACAAAAGCCCTTGAAGGAACTCAAAGGCCACACCGCAGCCGTCCGCGCGGTGGCGTATTCCCCAGATGGAGCCCGCATCGCGAGCGCGAGCGAAGACAAAACCATCCGCATCTGGAACCCCGCGACGGGCGAATCGCCCCAAGAACTCAAAGGACACACGGGGATGGTCTGGGCCTTGGCCTTTTCGCCGCGCGGCCGGACGCTCGCGAGTGCCGGGTTCGATAATTCGCTCCGCCTCTGGAGCGGCCAAAGCGGTTCGCCGCTGCAAACGCTCACCGGGCATCAGGATGTCGTCACGTCGCTGTCCTATGCTCCCGATTCCTCGGGGATCGTCACGGGCAGCTATGACAAAACTCTGAAACTCTGGCCCGCCATCGAGCCGCCGATCCCCGCCTTGGCGGATCTCAATCTCGCCGATAACGGAGAAGCGTCTCTCGTGCGGTTTGTGGTTTTCAATCCGGAGGGAACCCGCATGATCACCGGCACCCAGAACCAAAGTCTCCGGCTGTGGGATCTCAATCTGGGCCGGGTCATGAAGACTGCGGTTCACCCGCGTGGCATCAGCGACGGCGCGCTTGCCCCGGACGGCAAACTCCTGGTGACCGTGGACTTCGGCGGGAAATTGTATTTTTGGAACACGGAAACACTCGAATTGATTGATACGCTGGAAACCGGCCAATCGCAAGGCACCGCTATGGCGTTTTCGCCGGATGGAAAACTCCTCGCCACGGGAGACTGGGACGGCAATGCGAAGATCTGGAATGTCCTAACCCGCAAGAAGATCGGCGAGTTGCCGAAACAGGAATTGCCGGTGACTGGGATTGCCTTTTCGCCGGATGGCAAGCTCGCGGCCACGACAACGGGCAACTACAAAGAAAGCAACAAGGCCGGCACCGTCAAACTCTGGAACACGGAGACCTGGAACGAGATCGCGAATCTCCCCGGCCCGACGAAAAAAATGCGGCCCGTCGCCTTCAGCCCCGATGGCCGGACGTTGATCGCGGGCGGTACCCAAAACGAATTGCTGGTTTACGATGTGCCCAATAAAAAGCTCGCCGCGCGCGTGCCGATGGGGACGGAGATTGACGCCCTGGCGTTTCTGCCGGATTCGCGCACCGCGGTGGTCGGCCGCTACGACGGGAAAGTGGAGTTGTGGAACGTGCAGTCCCGCCAACGGCTTGCCAATTACGAAGGTCATAGTCGGAGTGCGGATCCGAAAAGGCGCTATGTCTATGATGTCGGCGTTTCGCCTGACGGGTCGGTCGTGGCGTCCGCCAGTGCCGACGGCCATGTGAAACTCTGGCCCACGTCCGACTTGCCGCCGATCCCGGCACTCGTGGAATTTTCGATCGAGAAGGCCGAACCCTTCAGCGTCGCGGTCTCGCCCGACGGCAGCCGATTGGCGGTTGCGACGACGGCCAAAACGATCGAGATCCGCGAAACCAAAACCGGCAACGTCCTCAAGACCATCGGCCCTTTCAAATCCTCTTGCGCGTCGGTGTCGTTTTCTCCCGACGGGCAATGGATCGCCGGGGCGGCACAAAGCGGTTGGGCGACGGTTTGGAACGCCGAAACCGGCGAAAAACTGTTCTCCGTGGAGGCCCATCCCGGTGGAGCACGGCGGGCGAACTTTTCCCCGGACGGCGGGATGCTGGCCACCTGCGGTTGGGACGAAACCGCCGCGGTCTGGAACCTGCCCGACGGCTCGCTCCGTTACCGCATCGATCAACAGGGCCTGGCTCTCTCGGACGTAAAATTCACTCCGGAAGGCAAACTGCTGATCACGTCGACCGGCTCGCATCACGAGTGGCAAAAGCCGGGCACGGTCAAATGCTGGATGGCCGAGGATGGCAAGTTTGTCCGAACCCTGGGCAGCCACGATGCCGAGATCAAAGGCCTGCTGTTCGACGCCGGCGGCTGGCACATCATCTCCTACGGCGTGAACGGGATCAAAATCTGGAGCCGCTTCGACAGCAAGTTGCACCACGCCATCGCAGCGGGCACAACGATCACCGCCGCCTCGGTCTCTCCGGATGGCAATACGCTTTACGCCGGCGAACGGTCGGGCCGGACGACGGTCTACGACTTGGAAACCGGCAAGATCAAACGGACATTCGAGGGGCACGAAGAGTTGGTTGACGACATCAGCGCTTCCGCCGACGGCACGCTTATCGCCAGTTCCTCCAAAGATGGTTCCGTGAAAATCTGGCCGGGCGAACGCATGCCGGTGCTGACTCGCGAGTTTCAATTGCACGACGATCCGGTGGAATCCCTGAGCGTGGCCTATTCGCCGGATGGAAGCCTGATCGCCGTGGGCGGCAAAGACAAGACGATCAGCCTGATCGACGCCAAAACCAAGACGGTCAAAAAAGAACTGAGCGGGCACAACGGCATGGTGTTCCGGATGGTATTTGCGCCGGACGGAAAATCGCTTCTCTCTGGCAGCAGCGACGGGACGGTGCGGTTGTGGGATGTGGAAACCGGCCGGAAGATCGCCTCGTGGACGGCGCATGCCGAGAAGATTTCGATGGTGCGGTCCGTGGCGATTTCCCCGGACGGCGAGCGAATCGCCGCGGGCAACTGGGACGGCGAAACCCGCGTGTGGGACGTGAAAACGCGAGAATTGGTTTTCGAGCTGCCCAAACAGTCGCTGCCCATCTCCGGGTTGGCGTTCTCTCCGGACGGAGAGATCCTCGCCGGCTGCACGGGAAGCTGGCAAAACGCCAACGCGGCGGGGATCGTTTTCCTCTGGAGCCCCGCGGCCGGTCTGGCGAAATTGGAAGGGCATTCGCAGTGCATCAACGGCGTGTTGTTTACCGCCGACGGCAAAACGCTGATTTCGTGGGGCAATGCGAAAACCATAAGGTTCTGGGACGTCGACAAGAAGAGTCTCGTTCGAACCTACGTGCACGACCGCACGATTACGGCGGCCGCGGTCTCGGGCGATCAGTTGGCCTTCGGCGATTTTCGCGGCGGCGTTTGTCTGATGGACCTCAAACGAGGCGTCGTCACCCAGCGCACCGGCGGGCATTTCAATCTGATCGGGAACATGGCCTTCTCGCCCGACGGCTCTGAAATCGCCACCGCCAGCCACGACAGTTACTTCAAACTCTGGTCCGCAAAAATGCCCGAACTCGCGATTCGGCAAATGCCCGTGCCGGAAGCCGGCGAGAGAAATCAGCTCGCCGAGACAATTCGCGGCTGGCAATCCTTGACCCTGGGCGGCGCGACATCCCTGGAGATGAGGAAGCTGAAATCCCTCTCGCCGCACGGCGAGCAGGTCTGGTTCGCCATCTACTCTCCGGACGGGAAAACGCTGGCCACGGGCGGAACCGACAAAACCGTGAAACTCTGGAACGCGGAAACCATGGAACTGATCCACACGCTGTCGGGCCACCGTGCGTTCACGACCCGCGCGGCGTTCTCTCCGGACGGCAAAAAAGTCGCGACCGTCAGTTGGGACGCGGATAAAACCGTAAAACTCTGGGATGTGGAGACGGGGAAACTGCTCGCGTCCGCCCAAGCCCACGAAAGCGGATGCCGCGACGTGGCGTTCTCGCCCGATGGCCAATTCATCGCCACCGCTTGCGAGGACCATCACGTCCGGCTGTTTACTCCCGACTTGGCGCTCAGCCAGTCGATCGACGTGGGGCTCAACGTCTATAGCCTCGCCTTCTCGCCGGATAGCAAGATTCTGGCCGTGGGCACGGGCAATTGGCGGGACAACAAACCGGGCCACATCACGCTCTACAATCCAGAGGACGGAAAAAAAATCAAGGAGTTCGCCGATAGCGAGGGCTATGTCTTCGATTTGCAGTTCTTGAAGGACGGCAAACACCTCCTGGCCGGCAACGCCCGCGTGGGCTGTGCCATCTGGAATGTCGAAACCGGAAAGATCGAAGAAAGCTACCGCCCCGATCAAGACACGCGCTGGGTGGAGATCAGCCGGGATGAAACGCGGATCATCGCCTGCGCCAAACCCGGCCTGGTGCAGATTTGGGATCGAAACGAATCCCAACCGATCGCGTCCTTCAAAGCCTCGGAAAAATTCGTGCATTGCGCCACGTTCGCTCCCGACGGCAAACACGTCCTCGTCGCGGATGAGGCGGGAGCGTTGTCCGTTTGGGAAATGAAACCGTCCGCGCAAACCCAGGTTGCGAAAATCCCGGACTCGACCCAGCCTTAATCCCTGAAGCGTTCCTCTCAAGCGAGCCACAGCCATGCGAATACGTCACAGACTCTTTCGAATGTGCGCCTGCTTCCTGCTCTTGGCAGGCGGCCTGGCGCAAGCCGAGGATTCCGCCACCGAGTCCCAACCCGCCGCGGAGGATGTCCAGCGGGTGGCGGACCGGATCGATGAACTGATCGCCCGCCGCTGGAAGGAAGCCGGCGTCAAACCCGCCGAACCCGCCAGCGATGCGGAGTTTCTCAGGCGGCTGTACTTGCACGTGGACGGCGGCATCCCGCCGGTGTTCAAGGTGCGGGAGTTTTTAGCGGACACCTCGCCCGACAAACGCCGGCGAGTCGTGGAGGAACTGCTGGACCGGCCGGGCTACATCATGAATTTCACCCGCTACTGGCGGCGGGTGATGCTGCCCGAAACCGACTCCGACCTGCAGACGCGGTTTTTGATTCCCGGTTTCGAAGCCTGGCTGCGGGAACGGCTCACCGAGAACACGTCTTACGACGAGATCGCGCGGGCGATCATCGATGTGAAGTTCAACCAGGACCGAGACAACCGCCGGGCTTATATGCAAGCGGTCGGCGGGGCGACGCCTTTGGCGTTTTACCAGGCCAAGCAGGTCGCGCCGGAAAACCTTGCCGCGGCGACGTCGCGGATCTTCTTGGGCATCCGCATCGAGTGCGCCCAATGCCACGACCATCCGTTCGACAGTTGGAAGCGGGATCAGTTCTGGTCGTTCGCGGCGTTCTTCGGCGGGATCGTGCGCGACGGCCAGCCCAACGTGTTCGGCCAGGTCCGCGAGATCCCCGACCGCCGGGAAATCAGCATCCCCGACAGCGAACAGGTCGTGCAAGCAAGCTACCTCGACGGCAGCGAGCCGCAATGGCGGTTTCGCGTGGGGGCGAGAAAAACGCTGGCCGATTGGGTCGCCGCGCGGGACAACCCGTACTTCGCCCGCGCCGCTGCGAACCGGATGTGGGGCCATTTCTTCGGGAGGGGGATTGTGGAGCCGGTGGATGATTTCTCCGACGCCAACCCGCCCAGCCATCCCGAACTGTTGGATTTTCTGGCGAAGGAATTTGCGGCCCACGAGTTCGATCTGAAGTTCCTGATCCGCGCGATCACCGCCAGCCGGACTTATCAACAAAGCAGCCGGCTGACGGACAAATCGCAGGAGCCGCCCGAACTCTTCGCCCGCATGAACGTGCAAGGCCTGACCCCGGAACAGCTTTACGAGAGCCTGGCCCAGGCCACCGGGACGCCGGTGCCGTTTCAGGCGAACAATCCCTACATCTTCGGCGGCCAGTCCGAGCAAACGATGTTTCAGGAAACCTTCGACGACAGCGGCACCACGCTCACCGACCGCGAAACGACGATCCTGCAAGCCCTCGCTTTGATGAACGGCGGGCTCAGCGCGGCCGCGACCGACCTCGAGCAGAGCCAAACCCTCGCTGCCGTCGCCCGGGCCCCGTTTCTCGACACGGAGGGAAAGATCGAAGCCTTGTATCTCGCCGCGTTGTCCCGAAAGCCCCGCAAAGCGGAACTCGCCCGGATGAAAAAATACGTGGACGGCGGCGGCCCCGCCAACGATCCCGGCAAAGCCCTCACCGACGTATTCTGGGCGCTCTTAAACAGCAGCGAGTTTTTGTTCAATCATTAAAGCAAATGGAGAGAACGCGATGCCATTCAAGGCCGCCTTGCTTCTCGTGGCGATAGGTCTCGCCGACTCGATCGCCGTGGCCGATGCTGAAATTCCGAAGGAACTCGCCGACCGGATTCAGAAGATCGTGCGTCAACATTACCCCGACGTAGAGATCACGCAAAAGAACGGCTGGCTCAGCGCAAAACACGGCACGATGATTTTTACTGTCCACCGACACTTGAAGACTGGAGAAATCCTGGAGACGACCGACCGAGTCGAGGGTCCCAACGCCGAAGGCTTCGTGCTTTCTCTCTCGGTGCAGGAAGGAAAATACGAGGGAGCCGCCGTGGTGCCGCAAATCCTCGGGGAACCCTATTGGCAGACCTACATCGACCGTCCGAAGACAGAAGACGGCCAGGGACACTATGTGATTAACTTTTCCTATGGCTCGCGCCTCGACAAAGACTTCATGAAAACCGTGTTCGAGGCGCTGCCGAAATCAAAGCCGCCGGGAAAGAAGCGGTAGATTCCTTGAGGAGATAAATGATGAGATTCTGTTTGTTTGGGTTGGCGTTGATTGTGCTCCTGCCCGCGATGGCCCAGGCGGAGTCCCGGTCCATTGCCGTCGTCGTTCAAAAGGGAGACGGCAAAACGATTCACGTCTCCATTTATTCCGACATCCAAGAGGAGCAACAACAAAAGATCTCCATTGCCAAGGCGAGGGAGATCCTCAAAAACGCCAAAGGGTGGGGCAGCCTTGTCTCTGTGGCGTTTCTTGTGGAAAGCGGAGTCAGCCTCGACGCCTACTTGCCGTTGCTGAAAGCGATTACGGACAACCCCTGGCTCGACATTGCTCTGTTGAAGCATAATCGCGGCTTGGGAGAAAACATCCTCAAACACTACAAGCTCGACGAGAAAACAATTCTCAATTCTCAACAAACTCGCCCGCCTGCTGCGAAAGAACCTATTTCCCATCCCCGGTGATTTTTCAGGAATCGTTCAGGACCCATTTCGCCCATTCTTGCTCACTTCGCTTTTTTAGGAACCATGCCATGTCTCGCTCTGCCTTTGAAATCTCCCGCCGGGAACTGCTCCGGCTGTCGGCCTGTGGGACGTTTGGGCTGTCGATGTCGAATTGGCTGCCCCTCTTGGCCGAAGAAGCCGCCCAAAACCAAGGACGCAAACGCGCCTGCATTTTGCTGTGGATGACCGGCGGCCCCAGCCAGACCGACACCTTCGATATGAAGCCCGGCCACGCCAACGGCGGCGAGTTCAAACCGATCGACACGTCCGCACCCGGCGTAAAAATCACGGAGCATCTGCCGAATCTCGCCAAGGTCATGGAGCACGTCGCCCCGATCCGCTCGATGTCCACCAAGGAAGGCGACCACTCGCGGGGGACTTATGTCATGCGAACCGGCTACGCCGCCACCGGCCCGGTGCAGTATCCCACGATGGGTTCGCTCCTCAGCAAGGAACTCGCCTCGCCCGGCGCGGAGCTGCCGGATTATGTCAGCGTGGCCCCGTACAAGTTCTTGAACCCCGCCGCGTATGGCCCGGGTTTCCTCGGACCCAAACATGCCCCGCTGGTCGTGGGAAATCAAAACTCCATCGGCGGCCAGTACAACGAAAACTCCCTCAAAGTGCGGAACCTCGACCGGCCGGGCGGTATCGAACTCGCCCAGGCCGATGCCCGCTTGGACCTGTTGGCGGGCCTCGAAGACGACTTCGCCCAGGCCCGGCCCGGCGTCTCCACGACCAGCCACCGCACCGCGTACGAGCAAGCCGTGCGGATGATGCGCTCCGAAGCCGTCAAAGCCTTTAACCTCGACGAAGAAGACGACAAGCTCCGCGACCGCTACGGCCGGAACCTGTTCGGGCAGGGTTGTCTCCTGGCCCGGCGGCTCATCGAGCGGGGCGTGCCGTTTGTGGAGGTTTCGCTCAATGGCGTCCAAGGGGCGAACACCTTCGGCTGGGACACGCACCAGAACAACTTCACCGCGCTCAAGGCGCTCTGCGGAGTGTTGGATCCCGGTTGGGCCACGCTGATTTCCGACCTCAAAGACCGCGGGCTGTTGGATTCGACCTTGATCGTCTGGATGGGCGAGTTCGGCCGCACGCCCAAGATCAATGGCAGCAAAGGCCGCGACCACTTCCCCAACGCCTGGAGCACGGTGCTGTCGGGCGGCGGGATCAAAGGCGGGCAGTTCATCGGCAAGACCAGTGCCGACGGCATGACAGTCGAAGACCGCCCCGTGACTCACGCCGACCTGATGGCCACCGTATGCAAGGCCTTGGGTCTCGATCCCATGAAGCAAAACATGTCCAACGTCGGCCGGCCCATCCGCCTCGCCAATCCCGAAGCCAAACCCGTGACGGAGGTGCTCTCATGAAACGCGCAGCAATACTTCTCGTGCTGATCGGCGGATTTCTGGGATCCGAACGAAGGCAGGCCTCCGCCGCCGAGGACAAGCCGCAGACGCTATTCTATCTGGACGACAACCGCCTGATCACGCTCCGCTTCCAAGTCACGGTGGACGGAAAGCCGTTCGGCGAAGCTTGGGAGAAGTTTCTGGACGATTATTTCAAAATGCTCGACAAAGACGAGGATGGCAAGCTCTCCGCCCAGGAGTTGGGCAAGCTGACGAATACGCGGTTGTTGTCCGTGCTCCGGCCGCTCGAGCCGGGCCAGTCCGCGAGATTTCGGCCGGTCCCGGGCGGGCTCGCGCGGAAAGACTTTGCGGAGTCCATCGAAGACATGGGCTTTAAGCCGTTTGTGGTGACGATCGAATCGTCCCAGAATCAACGCGGGCAAAGGTTCACATCGCTGGGCATGCCCCAGGACCCCAACCAGGCGGCGAAGTTGTTGTTCGCGCGTTTGGACCGGGATTCGGACGGCAAACTCTCCCGCGAAGAGCAGAAAAACGCCCTCGCCACATTGGCGAAATCCGATTTGGACCAGGATGAAACCATCAGCTCCGCCGAGCTGATTCCGGTGAACTTTCCGCAATATTTCGTTGTGGACGGTGCGATGGCGACATCGCAACAAGATCAAACGCGGTTCCTGAGCCTCGCGGACCAGACTTCCATCCGCCAGGTCGCCCAGAAGCTGACGTTCAAATACGACAAAGATCCCACCCGAGACAACGCCCTCAGCCGAAACGAATTGGGGCTTTCCGAAAAACTGTTCGCCAACCACGACATGGACGGCAACGGCAAGTGGGACTTCGAGGAAATCCAGCAGTACCTCCGGTCGCCGAGCGCGGATGTCACGGTCATCGTGCGGTTTGGCGGTTTTGTCGAAGGCCGTCTGCGGATCGAGTTCCAGCACGACGAAAACCTCGACAGCGAAGTCAAGAACGCCATCGGCAGCTTGAACCTCGGCACGGTCCAGATGGAAATCTCCGCCGAGCCCAAACGCTGGACGAAGCTGGATGACGTTCTCAAATCGCAAATCCGCGCAGCCGACGCCGACAACAACGGCTACATCGACAAAGAAGAATCCCGCCGGCTGGGCAACATGCAGAGCCTGTTTGAAGTGCTCGATGCGGATCGCGATGAGAAGCTGTTCCTCGACGAGGCGGTGGAGGGCATGTTGCCGATCGCCCGCTTGCTTTCCCAGCAGATTCGCCTGACCGTGACCGACCGCGGGCGGGATCTGTTTCGCATCCTGGACAGCGACAGCGACGGCCGGGTTTCCAAGCGCGAGTTCTGGGCCATGCCCGACCGGGCGGCGCTCTGGGACAAGGACAAGGACGGCCGCGTCGCGGAAAGCGAAATCCCGCAGCAATACCGCCTCGTCACATTAGAAGGCGATGTGAACCGGTTCAGCCGCTTCAGCGGGATCCGGGTGGTGTCCAATCCGTCCATGGGCGGCCAACGAGTTCAGCGAACCGCCGCCGGTCCGGAATGGTTTCGCCGCATGGACCGCAACAACGACGGCGACGTGTCGACGCGGGAATTCTTAGGCACCTCGAAGGCATTTGAGAAGCTCGACCAAAACGGCGACGGCTTGATTTCCGCCGGCGAGGCGAGCCAATGAATTTAATCGGCGATCGGTTCGACGTGAATCGTTCGCGCGAGTTTCAGGACGCGGTCGCGGTCCAATCGAGCCGGCAGGAGTTGAGAGAGATTTTCCGCAGCCGCCGCCGTGCCGAGCCGCAGAGCCTCCTCTGGGGATTGGTTTTCGTGAAAGCCCCAAACCAGCCCGGCCGCAAAACAATCCCCGCACGCAATGGGATTGACGACTGGGATTTTTGGCGGAATCAATCGAAACGACTCGGTTTCATTTGATGCCAACACAGCCCGGGCACCGTGGGTGATGATCACCCACGTAGCCCCGTGCCGATTGAGTTCCCGCATCGCCGCGAGCGTGTCCGCTTCGGTGGTAAGCTCCCGGCCCACCGTCCGCGAAAGTTCCTCGTAATTGGGTTTGACGAGAAACGGCCGCCCTTCGAGCGCCGCCTGAAGTTCCGCGCCGCGAATATCCAACACCACCGGCCCCCGGCAGTCTTCCATCAACTCGCGATAAAACGTCTCGGGAACGCCCGCCGGCAGCGAACCGGAGAGCACCACCCAATCCGCACGCGCCGCTTCTTCGCGAAACGCCTCGCGGAAACGGTTTAACTCTTCCGCCGCGAGCGCCGCCGAGTTCTCGACCAGTTCCGTCGTCTGATGAGTTTGATTGTCAAGAATCGTCGTGCACGTGCGGGTTGCGGTTCGAGATTTGATCCACCGCGCGGGGATGTTTCGCTGGGCGAACTCCTCGCGGATCGCTTCGCCCGCTTGCCCGCCGAGCAGGGACAACGTCCGCACTTCGGCCCCGAGAGCATGCACCGCCATCCCCACGTTGAGCACCTTCCCCAAAGCGCAGGCTTCCACGCGGATCGCGCGGTTGACCTCGCCCGGCGCGAAACGATCGAAGCAGAAAATCTGCTGCCAGGCGGGCGTCAAACCGGCGGCGAGGATCACAACAAGCCCTCCAACAGCGTTTGGAGTTCCTCGTCGGAAACGTCGCGGGGATTGCCGCTCATGCTGTTGCCGCGCGAGCTTTGAACGAGGGCCGGGATCTGGTCGGCCGTCACGCCGATTTCCGATAGCCGCCGCGGAATGCCCACCGCCTCGGCAAGAGATTCGATGGTCTCCATGCAAACCCGCTTCGCCGTTTCGGGATCTTCGATCACCTTTCCCGTCAAAGCCGACGCGAGTTCGGGCAGGCGGTCCTCACAGACATCGGCATTGATGCGGATTGCCGTCGGCAACATCACGGCACAGGCCAGGCCGTGCGGAACTCGGCAATGAACGCCCAAGGCCGCCGCGACGCCGTGGGCCAGGCCCAATCCGGAATTCGCCAATGCCATCCCCGATAAGAGAGCCGCGTGCGACATTGTTTCGCGAGCCGGGCGGCTGTCGGGATTTCGCTCGGCTTCGATGAGCGCGGGGACGGCGTTCTTGAGTCCCGCGAGACACAGCGCCTGCGGAATTGGTTTCGCCCGGCGGGAGAGAAAGCTTTCGATCAACTGCGTAATCGCATCCATCCCCGTATGAGCCGTGATGAGCGGAGGCACGCTCACCGTCAGTTCCGGATCGACCAACACGACATTGGGGACCATCTTCGCGGACCTTAAACTCTTTTTGAACGGCGGATCGTAACAGGAAATCACCGCGTTCTTCGTGGCTTCCGAACCGGTGCCCGCCGTGGTCGGCAGGACCATCAAAGGCAGCGGTTCGTGTTCGATTTTTAATCCCGCGCCCACGCCTTCTAAAAAATCCTTGACGGAACGCCCCTGCCGATTCGTCGCGAGCGCTGCGACGGCTTTACTTAAGTCCATCGCCGCCCCGCCGCCGAGGCCCAGCACAAAATCACCGGCCACCGGTTGATATTTCAAGATCGCCCCGACCGCGGCGTCCACGTCGGCCACTTCCGGTTCCCGCGAGATCGTCACCAATTCGACAACCTCAAGACCGGCGGTTCGAAGCGAGTCGGTGATCTCGTTCAAGACGCCGCCCGCCGCCAACGTCTGGGAGCCATTGACCACAAACGCCCGGCGGCCCAAGGTCTTCGCCAGTTCCCCCGCTTCGTTCCGCCGGCCCCAGCCAAACACGATCTGTTGCGGCGAGAAAAAATCATATTGCATCATGTGGTAAAATCTCTTCACAATTCGCTGGTGTCATCCGTAATCATTAGCCGGTTACCGCAGCGAACCGGGGCGGACCACCCTGCGGGCGGTGCCCCCCTGCGGCTAATGTAATGCCTTTCAATTATTGGGCGGCTCGTTCTTCGGCGAGGAGTTCTTTGAGTGCCGCGACCATGCGGTCGATGTCGGCTTGGGTGTTGTAGAGATGGCAGGACACCCTTAGCAAACGATGGCCGCGCCAGTGGATGATCGGGACTTCGATCTGGTAACGCTTCCAAAGCGCATGTTGCAGCGGATCGCGTTGGACGCCCGCCGGCGGAGCTTCGGGAGCTTTCGGCAGCGGCAATGCGATCATCGAGCCGTACCAGGTCAATTCGTCCGGCCAAGGCGGGGTGAGTCCCGTGAGATTCAGCACTTGCTCGCGAGCATAGCCGGCGAGGGCATGGGTGCGGTGGCGAAAATCTTCGAGGCCCGAATCCTCCAAAAAGTCAATCGCCGCAGGCACGGACAAAAACGCGGACGGGTCGCGGGTGCCGATCCAGCGGAACTCATCCTTCCAGGAACTCGGCCGGCCTTCGAGGCTCCCGCCCCAACTCGTAACGCACGGCTGCATCGAAGACTGCCGACGCTTCGCCGCGTACAGAAACCCGCTGCCGAACGGGGCCGAGAGCCATTTGTGGAGGCTCGCGACGTAGAAGTCCGGCTCCATCTGCCCTAGGTGGAAAGGCACCATTCCCACGGCGTGCGGACCGTCCACGCACACCGCCACCCGCCGGGCTCTCGCCCGCCGGCAAATCTCAGCGACGGGCAGAGTCAGCGCCGTCGGCGACGTGATGTGGCTGACGACGATCAACTTCGTCCGCTCGGTGACGTGGGCCAACAGTTGGTCCACCAGTTCGGACGCCGAGGTCACAGGGAACGGCAGGTTCGCGGTCACCAGTTCCGCTTCCGCGCGATTCGCCGCGTGCCGCCAGAATCCGCTGCACCGCTCCGTATTCGTGATCGGTGAGCAACACCTCGTCCCCCGCTTCGAGAGCCACGCTCGCGGCGACGATGTTCATGCCGAAGGTCGCGTTGTCCACGAAGATCAAATCGCCGGCGTCGGCTCCGACCAGTTCGCCCAGGCGGGCCGTCGCGTGATCCAGATGGGTTTCGAGTTGCCTCAGAAAGAAATCCATCGGCTGCGATTCGAGCGTTTGGCTCCACTTCCGGCGGGCTTCCTGCACGCAGCGCGGCGACGGTCCAAACGAGCCGTGATTCAGATAAATCACATCCTCGTCCAGCGACCATTCATCCCGCCACCTGAGCCAAGGTTCGTCGGCCAGCCATTCGGAAGCAATCATGGAGCACACTCAGAGACCAGGGAGCAAAAACCGTTCGACTTCGCGAGCATACCAAATTCCAAAGGCCGATGCAGCGATCCCCGGGCCGGGTTGTGGTATCGTACAAGTCGCCACGAACACACAAAGGGCTCGGAATTTCGTGGCATACGCGCAATTGGAAGGAGAAGTGTGATGGTTCGAAACCTGTTGGTCCTGGTTTTCTTGTTGGGGGTTGGAGAAATAAGCCGGGCGGCGGATGAGGCGGTTTATCCGGGGAAGGAGTGGGTCAAGAAGACGCCGGCGGACGTGGGCATGGACGCTTCGCTTTTGCAAAAAGCCAGGGACTACGCCCTCACCGGCGGCGGGTCGGGGTTTGTGACCCGGCACGGTTATCTGGTGATGTCCTGGGGCGATGTGGGCCAGCGGTATGATCTAAAATCCTCGACGAAGTCCATCGGGGCGACCGCGCTCGGCGTGGCGATCGGGGATGGGAAACTCAAACTGACGGACAAAGCCGCGGATCGGCATCCGCAGTTTGGCACGCCCCCGGAAACGAACGCCAAGACGGGCTGGCTCGGGGACATCACACTCAAACATCTCGCCACGCAGACGGCGGGGTTTGCGAAACCCGGCGGTTACGAAAAGCTGCTGTTTCCGCCCGGCAGCAAATGGGCCTACAGCGACGGCGGCCCAAACTGGCTCGCGGAATGCGTCGCGCTCGCCTACCGCCGGGATGTGGAGGAGATGATGTTCGAGCGGGTGTTTACGCCCTTGGGGATAACTCATCAAGACCTCACCTGGCGGAACAACCAATACCGCCCGCACAAAATCGAAGGCATCGCCCGGCGGGAGTTCGGCTCCGGCGTGCATGCCAATGTGAACGCAATGGCCCGCATCGGTTACCTGTATCTGCGGAACGGCCAATGGCGGGATAAACACATTCTGCCCTCAGATTTCGTCAAACAGGCCGGGACGACGGTGAAGGAAGTCCAGGGGCTGCCCGAAGTCGCTCCCGAGCAATACGGCAACGCCTCCGATCATTACGGGCTGTTGTGGTGGAACAACGCCGACGGCACGATCGCCGGTTTGCCTCGCGATGCCTATTGGTCCTGGGGGCTTTACGACAGCTTGATCGTGGTGATTCCCAGCTTGGATGTGGTCGCCGCCCGCGCGGGAAAATCCTGGAAGCGGACTTCCAAAGAGCATTATGCGGTGCTCGAAGGCTTTCTGAAACCGATCGCGGCTTCCGTAAAAGACAAACAATCCGCATCGGCAGAACCGAAGTCAACAAAAACCGCCGCGAAGAAAACATCCGAAGCCCCGTATCCGCCGAGTCCGGTGTTTCAAACGATCGAATGGGCCCCGGCGGAAACGATCGTTCGCAAAGCCCGCGGCTCGGACAATTGGCCGACGACCTGGGGCGATGACGATCGGCTTTACACGGCTTACGGCGACGGCCGGGGGTTCGAGCCGTTTGTCGATCGAAAGCTCAGCCTGGGCCTCGCGGTGGTGAGCGGCATGCCGCCGAACATTTGAAGGCGAGAATCTGCGGTCTCCCACAATCGAGCAAATCGGCGATGGGGCCAAGGGCAAGAAAGCCAGCGGGATCCTGATGGTGGAGGGCATCTTGTATTTGTGGGCGCGGAACGCCGGCAATTCCCAGTTGGCCTGGTCCGCCGACCAGGGCAAGACCTGGGAGTGGTGCGATTGGAAATTCACGACGAGTTTCAGTTGCCCGACTTTTTTGCAGTTCGGCAAGAACTATGCCGGGGCCCGGGATGAGTTTGTCTACATCTATTCGCAGGATTCCGACAGCGCCTACAAGCGGGCCGACCGCATGGTGCTCGCCCGCGTTCCGAAACATCAAATCCGCAATCGCGAGCGGTACGAGTTTTTTGAATCGTTGGAGAATAACGAGCCACGGTGGACGAAAGAAATTGAACACCGTGGGGCGGCGTTTTCGCATGCCGGGGCGTGCTATCGCTCGGGGGTGAGTTATCACGCGCCCACGAAGCGGTATTTGTGGTGCCAGACCGGGCCTGGGGAGGACACGCGGTTTCAGGGCGGTCTGGGAATCTACGATGCCCCCGCGCCCTGGGGGCCTTGGACGACGGTGTTTTCTACCGAGGATTGGGACGTGGGATCCGGAGAAACGTCGAGCTTCCCCACCCGCTGGATGGATGCGGGCGGCGAGACCCTTTGGCTGGTGTTTTCCGGGGACGATCATTTCTCCGTCCGCAAAGCGGCGCTGTCTGCACGGCCCTGATGAAACGGTCGGGTTGTGCCGGTTATGCGGCGTATGCCTTTTCCATCGCCTTCGTTTTGGAAGGAGATGCGGGTTTGGCCAACATCTGCCCGGGGCCTCGTTCGATAGATTGGAGGAAAGGGTCTGTTTCGTCCCAAGGAGGCGGCGAGAGGATTCTGCGGAACCGTTCAGCCACAGGGAGGTCATGTCGTGTCCCACGGACGTAGAGCGATTATCGGAATCGGCGGATTGTTATTGTTGGCCGCCACCACTCCCCACCTCGCAGCGCAACCGCCAGTCGATAATTCCTACCAGGCGATGTCGTCGAACCTCCCCGAGGGGTACGTGCTTCCGATGCCCCCCGGCCCCCGGTCGAAGCCCACCGGGATGGACGAGATTCGCCAATATCCCTATCCGGGGCCGGAATTTGCGCCCACCCACGGCTACCCCAACTACGATCTTCCCAATCGATTCTTCGGGCTGTGGTTTCTCCCGAAGGCCTGGGGATTGACCAAGCGGGAACGCTGCAGCCTGGCCGATCCTTTCAAGCCGCGCGGTTATGGGAATCTGTTTGCCCGCCCGTCCACTTCGCACCGGATGGATTACAGGCGGCCGTATATCTTCGATTCGTATACGACATACGGACCTTCGTACTACGTCCGGCAACCGGATCCCAACTGCTGCGCACGGTCCATTGGCGGCCATTGCTACAATTCCCGCTACCAATGGTCGCAGCATTTCCAGGAAACGAGTCTGTCTCCGATCCGATTGTGACTGATGCCGATCTTGACGGGGAACGCCGATGAGCGATCGCCTTGTTCGTCAGGTTCGCAACCGGCTGTCCAACAGGAAAATCCCGGCGATCAACACAAGCGCGGCCACAATCCGGAACCAAGCAGTGTCCCAGATCGCCACCGCCGGGCTTTGAATCGAGCCCGGACAAGTCACAACAACGGGAAGCGTTTCCGAATAAGCCGCGGCGGAATCGGAATCGGTGGCGGAATCGTTTTGCTCTTGGGGAATCGGCTCGGGTTCGCTGCCGTCGCTTTCTTCGGTGGCGATGACTTCCTTGGCCAGCACGGGTTTGCCGGCGAGTTCCGAAGCGATCATGCGGATCATCAGCTGATCGAGTGGTTCGACTTCGTACTTCGCAGCGGTGGGTTTCGCGTGCGGATTGCCGACGCCCGAGTGGTCCGTCAAAAACAGATACTGCCCGCGGGTGAGAAACGCGGTCGTCCGCATCACAAATTCGCAGTCCTGCTCCGCGCCGCTGCCCGCTAAGGGATACACCGCCACGCCTTTTTGCCGAAGTTCCCGGACGGACCCTATCGTCCGCTCCAGGTGCTGAGAATGCGGCGGGGCGTCTGCGACGAGGAACACCACGCGGGCCGTGTTTTCCCGCCGCCAGCCGAGTTTGGTCGCGGCTTCGAGCGCCACGTGCATGGCTTCCGGATAATCGCCGCCGCCGTGGGCGGATTGGGACGCCAGGTCTTTCTGGAACCCCTCGAGCGAGCCGGTGAAGTCGAACACCCGGCGGACGTAATCATCCTGCTCATCGCGGTAGACGATCAGGGAATACCGCTGATCGACGTTGGGATACATGCGGTGAATCGTGGCGGCAATGTGGTCGATCTCCACCTTGAGGAAATTGAGTTCATCGCCCATGCTGCCAGTGGTATCGACGACCAGGGCCAAATCGAGCCGGTCGGGGAGTTCCCGCTTCGAATCCGGAACCTGGAGGATCCAAGGCGTTTGCGCGAGCGAAACCTGTTGGACGATGGGCTTCCCGTTGGACGGCCGGACGGTGAGCTCAAACGCCTGGCCTTCTCCCGCCCCATCCAAACCGGAAGCAAAATAGGTCCGGCCGTCGGCCCGCGTCCAAGTGTCCAAGAGCACGCCTTCGTTTTTCGCATTCGCATTCTGCCCGGTCGAGGTGACGGTCACCTGGGCGTTATTGATGCCTTGGCCGTCGGCGTCCTGGACTTCGATCATCACCCGCTGGCCGAGGTTGATGGGAGGAAGTTTCTGGCCGAGCGGCGATTGCTGCACCGTGGAGAGAAAATCGCGGAAGTCGTCGACGTTCTCTTGATCGTTCAAGCTCCCCGCGGTGAGCGTGCCGGCGCGCATTTGCCGCTTTTTCTTCTCCCGTGTGATTTCCTCGGCCCTTTCGGTCTCTTTCCGAAGTTCATCTACATCGGCGGGCTTCGGGGCTTCGGATTTGGCAAAGTCCAAACTCGGAGCCGAGGCTACTTCCGCGGGGGGCAGGCTTCGGGGCGGCTCGGCACTTTCCTCTCCGCCGGCAAAGTCTGCCTCCGAAGTTGAGCGATGGTGCCGGTATGCCTTCGGCGCGGGGGCCGCGGCTGTTTGCGATGCAGGCATATCTGACGAACGGGGAGGAGCCGTCGCTTCCGTGGCCGTTTCGACTTTGGATTGGGATCCGCCGCAACCGCTGAGGATCAAAGCCAATGCAGCCAGACTGCCGTAGAAGAGCCAAGAGCGCATGATGTTTCCTTCCGGTGAGAACCCAAGAAATGATCCGATCCGCCCCGTGACGTGCTGAGATGCTCTACAAGGGAGACGCGATTTCGGGTTCAAAAATTCCCCAATTCTGGTGGTTTTTCGTCACTCGGCCGGATTCCCGCCCCAGAAACGCCGGCTGCCAAATCTGCGAACGAGCGGCTGGAAACTCGCGGATTGCACCCTCAGACTGTCAACTTGGCAGTCGCCTTTTGCGCGCCGCTTGGGGCCTATTGACATAAACCACTTCAGGCACATGATTTATGTTGAAAAACCCGCGGTTGGCACGAACCTTGCTAACACATGCGGCGGATCGCGTTGTATTGTCAAACCGAGGTCAGGGAGAGGGTTCGCCTTTCACAAGCCGGCACCGCCCCATTCCTGGCTCAAACTTAATTGCCCAATCAATTTTGGTTGAGGAGTTCCAGTGGCTAAGATTTTAGTTTTTGACGATGAAGCACGGAAAAGCCTGTTGGAGGGGGTCTCCAAGTTGGCGAATGCGGTCAGCGCCACGTTGGGGCCGCGGGGCCGCAATGCGGTGTTGGACAAAGGATGGGCGCTCCCAAAGTCACCAAAGACGGCGTGACCGTCGCGGAAGACATCGAACTCGAAGACCCGTTCGAGAACATGGGCGTGCAGTTGGTGAAGGAGGTCGCTTCCAAGACAAGCGACGTCGCGGGCGACGGCACAACGACCGCCACGGTCCTGGCCCACGCCATGTATAAAGAAGGCCTCCGCTACATCGCCGCCGGGGCCGATGCGATGTCCTTAGCCCGGGTGCTCAAAAAGCCGTGGCCGCGGTGGTGGAGCAGCTGCACAAGCTCGCCCAAACCGTCGATGCCAAGGACAAAAAGCGGATCGAAACCGTGGCGACCATCGCCGGCAATAACGACAAGGAAATCGGTCAAATCCTGGCCGACGCCTTGATGAAAGTCGGCAAAGACGGCGTGATCACGGTCGAAGAAGGCCGAAAAGCCAAGACCGAAGTCGAACTCGTGGAAGGCATGCAGTTCGAGCGGGGCTTTCTCTCGCCGCACTTCGTCACCAACGAAGACGACCAGGAATGCATCCTGGAAAACTGCCGGATGTTGATCTTTGAAGAAAAGATCAGCAACGCGAAAAATCTCGTGCCGCTCTTGGAAGCGGTCTCCAAGAACAACGTGCCGCTGCTCATTATCGCGGAAGACATCGAAGGCGAAGCCCTCGCCACCTTGGTCGTCAACAAGATGCGGGGCATTCTCAAAGTTTGTGCCGTCAAAGCCCCCGGCTACGGCGACCGTCGCAAGGCGATGCTCGAAGACATCGCCGTCCTCACCGGAGGCAAAGCGGTCTTCAAGGACCTGGGCATTAAGCTCGAAAACGTCGAACTGACGGACCTGGGCACGGCAAAGAAGGTGATTATCGATTCCGAGAACACCACCATCGTCCAAGCGCGGGGGCCAAGGGCGCGGTCGAAGGCCGGGCCGAGCAGATTCGCCGGGAAATCGACGAGACCGACAGCGAATACGACCGCGAAAAACTGCAGGAACGGTTGGCGAAGCTCGCCGGCGGCGTCGCCCAGATCAGCGTGGGAGCCGCCACCGAAACCGCCATGAAGGAACGCAAAGACCTGATCGACGATGCCCTCGCCGCAACGCGGGCCGCGATCGAAGAAGGCATTGTCCCCGGCGGCGGGGTGGCTCTCTTGCGGTGTGGTCCCGCCCTCGACAAGCTCAAGCTCTCGGGCGATGAAGAACTCGGAGCCCAGTTGGTCAAGAGAGTTCTCGAAATGCCCCTGCGGAAAATCGCCGAGAACGCCGGCCTCGACGGAGCCGTCGTCGCCAACCGCATCAAGAAAGAAAAAGATGTGGCCTACGGGTACGATGCCTTGAACGACAAGTTCGGCGACATGTTCGACTTCGGCGTCGTGGACCCGACCAAGGTCGTTCGCTACGCCTTGCAGAACGCCGCGAGCGTCGCCTCGCTGCTCCTCACCACCGACTCCATCGTCGTGGAAGAGCCCAAAGACGAAGCAGACGGCCACGACGACCACCACCACGACATGGGCATGGGCGGTGGAATGGGAGGCATGGGCGGCATGGGTGGCATGGGCATGCCCGGAATGATGTAATCCGTTTCCCCGGGCGAGCGTGGGGTGTCAACCCCATGATTTTTGAGCGTACTTAGTAGGGTGGGCACTGCCCACCAAATCCAATCATATCTCACGGTGGGCGGTGCCCACCCTACACAATGGAGTCTCACACATGGCGTTGAACCCTCTCGATGATCGCGTTGTTGTTGAACCACTCTCGGCCGAAGAAACCACGGCCGGCGGAATCGTCCTCCCCGATGCCGCGAAGGAAAAGCCCCAGCGCGGCATCGTCAAAGCCGTCGGCCCCGGCCGGCTCTTGGATTCCGGCGAACGCTGCCCGGTCTCGGTTACGGTCGGCGATGAAGTCCTGTTCGGCAAATACGGCGGCAACGACATCGAAGTCGAAGGCGTGGAAGTCAAAATCCTCCGCGAAAGCGACATCCTGGCAAAAATCGTCAGCTAGGCGAGCGGCCAGCGTAAGCTGGCTGGTTTCACCCAACGGTAGAAACATTCTGGTTTCACCCGTCGAAATATTCTGTGGTCCGCACAGCGGACCCTACTTCTGACTGAAGTTTTTCTGGAGTGATAGAGCGTGGCAAAGCAACTCTTGTTTGAAGACCGAGCCCGTCTCAAGCTGAAGCGCGGCGTGGATATTCTCGCCGACGCCGTCGCCGTGACGATGGGACCCACCGGTCGCAACGTGATCATCGATAAAAGTTTCGGCAACCCCGTCGTCACCAAAGACGGCGTGACCGTCAGCAAAGAAGTCGAGCTCGAAGACCCCTACGAGCACATGGGGGCCAAGCTCGTCAACGAAGTCGCCCAGAAAACCAGCGACGTGGCGGGCGACGGCACCACCACCGCCACCGTGCTCGCCCGGGCCATCTATGACGAAGGCCTGCGCAGCCTGACCTTGGGAGCCAATCCGATGGTCGTCCGGCGGGGCATCGAAAAATCCGTCGATGCGGCCCTCGAAACCCTCGCGGAGATGGCCAAGCCCGTCAATTCCAAAGAGCAAATCGCCCAGGTCGGCGCGATCTCCGCCAACAACGACCGCAAGATCGGCGACTTGATTGCCGAGGCGATGGAAAAAGTCGGCCGCGACGGCGTGATCACGGTCGAAGAAGGCAAAGGCAACGAAACCACGCTCGAACTCGCCGACGGTTTGCAGTTCGACAAAGGCTTTCTGTCGCCTTACTTCGTCACCGACGCCGAGACCATGTCGGCCGTGCTCGAAGACTGCTACATCTTGATCTATGAAAAGAAAGTCTCCTCGCTACGGGATTTGATTCCGGTCCTGGAAAAAGTCGCCCAGTCGGGCCGGCCGCTCATGATCATCTCCGAGGACGTGGAAGGCGAAGCGCTCACCGCCCTCGTGGTGAATAAGCTCCGCGGCGTGCTCAACGTGTGTGCCGTCAAAGCCCCCGGCTTTGGCGACCGCCGCAAAGCCATGCTCGGCGACATCGCGGTGCAGACCGGCGGGACGATGCTCTCGGAAGACTTGGGCATCAAGCTCGAAAACGTCGAACTCGCGCACCTCGGCCAGGCCCGCAAGGTCGAAGTCACGAAGGATAGCTGCACGATCATCGAAGGGGCCGGCGATCAAGACAAGATCAAAGCCCGCGTCGAGCAGATCCGCAACCACATCAAAGCCACCGACAGCGAATATGACCGCGAGAAGTTCCAAGAACGGCTCGCAAAAATGACCGGCGGCGTGGCGATTATTTCTGTGGGCGCCTCCACCGAAGCCGAGATGAAGCAAACCAAAGCCCGCATGGAAGATGCCCTGCACGCGACCCGCGCGGCCGTCGAAGAAGGCATTCTCCCCGGCGGGGGCGTGGCGCTTTTGCGGTGCATCGAAGCCGCCGAAGCCGCGAAGGTCAAAGGCGACGAGAAAATCGGCCAGCACATTCTGGTGAAGGCGCTGGAAGCCCCGATTCGCCAGATCGCCCAAAACTGCGGCCAGGACGGTTCGGTGATCGCCGACGAAGTGAAGCAACTCAAAGGCAACAAAGGCTTCGACGCCAACACCGGCGAATACGTGGACATGCTGGAAGCCGGGATCATCGACCCCGCCAAAGTCGTGAAAAACGCCCTGCAGAATGCGGCCTCCATTGCCGGCTTGATGCTGACGACCCAGGTCCTCGTCACCCGCACCGACGACTTGGAAGGCGGCGAAAAGGCCAAAGTCGAAGGAGCCGTCCGCTAACAGGCGGTTCTTGGTTCAAACGAGGAAACCCCGGACCGTCGAATCCCCTTCGGCCCCGGGGTTTCTTTTCTTCAGAGTTCAGAAACCCAAGCCGCCGGACCGACGCCAAGGCGTCGACTTGGGACATTTGCAGCAAGCAAAAAACTGTGGTTTCCTCAAACTGTTGTTTTGCATAGGATTCTCCAGAGTTCCCAAAGTGATTTTCGGCGGAGGCTTCCGTCCTGCCGACGTTTTTAGAGCGACTAATTAACGATGGTGTCCATGTCATCCAAGCGATGCTATTACGAAGTTCTCGAAGTCACGCGCGAGGCATCGCACGACGAGATTAAGAAGTCCTACAAGAAACTGGCCGTGCAGTTTCATCCCGACCGGAACCCCGGCGACGACACCGCGGCGGTGCGGTTTAAGGAAGTGGCCGAGGCTTATGAAATCCTCTCGGACCCCGACCGGCGTTCGCGGTACGACCGCTACGGGCACGCGGGCGTCGATGGGAACCTGGGCGGAGCCGGGGCGGGCTTTGCGGGCTTCCACGATGCGATGGATATCTTCAGCCAACTCTTCGGGGTGCAGACCCGGCGGTCCCAGGGCGGCGCCCAGCGGGGGAACGACTTGAGGGCCATCGTCGAGATCGATCTGTTGGAAGCCGCCAACGGCTGCGAACGCGAGTTGGAGTTCGAGCGGCAGGAAGTCTGCGGGACCTGTGGCGGCAACCGCGCAAAGCCCGGCACGTCGGCCGAGTCCTGCGATTACTGCGGCGGGCAAGGGCAGGTGATGCAGCGCGGCGGCGGGTTTTTCGGCTTTGCGATGGCGGTCGAATGCCCGCGCTGCCATGGGCTGGGAACCATCGTCCGCGACAAATGCGACGACTGCCGAGGCACCGGCCGCGTGCCGGAAGCCGTCAAAATCAACGTGAAGATTCCCGCCGGCGTGGACACCGGCAACCGCATCAGCCTCCGCGGCGAAGGCGAAGCCGGGGTCGCGGGCGGCCGGCGGGGCGATCTGCTGATCGATGTCCGCGTCAAGGAGCATTCGCTGTTTCAGCGCGAAGATCGCCACCTCACCTGCCGGGTGCCGGTGACCTATCCGCAGGCGGTCCTCGGCACGGAATTGGAAATCCCCGTCCTCACCGGCCGGCATCAACTGACGATCCCCGCCGGCACGCAACCGGGCGAGATCATCCGGCTCCGCGGCTTCGGCATGCCCGACGTCCGCGGCGGAGCGCGGGGCGATCTGTTCGTGCAAGTCCAACTCGAAGTCCCCAAGAAAGTCAGCGAGGAAGAAGAAGACCTCCTCCGCCAACTCGCCGAGCTAAAACACGCCGACGTCACCCCGCATCGCAAATCCTTCTTGGAGAAGTTGAAAGAGTATTTCAGGGGCGATGAGGAACCGGAAAACTAACGATCGTTCGAGAAATGCGTGTCCATTTTATTCTGAGCGGCAGGGCGCTAGCCGCCGGTTTTTCTTCTTCCACCACCGGTGGCTAGCGCCATTCCGCTCAGTTGAGTCCCCCCGAACCGAACGCCAACAAAAAGTCTGACGACATGCCGGAACCGGAAAACCAAAACAAGAAGCCCAAAGCCGAAGGTTCGCCGCAAGCGGAACCCGCCAACGCTTCCTTGATGGAACAATTGGAAGCCGAGCGCGACGAGCTGCGGAACAAATGGCTGCGGACCGAAGCCGAGCTGGACAACTACCGCAAGCGCGTCCAGCGCGAGGCCGAGGAGCTGCGCAAGTACCAGGCGCTGCCTTTGGCCCGGGAACTCTTGCCGGGCTTGGACAACCTCCGGCGGGCGATCGCGGCGGCCGAGACCTCCAAGAACATCGAAGACCTGCTCCAAGGCGTGAGCATGGTCGCGAAGCAGTTCGAGGACATCCTCGATCGGCATTCGGTCGAGGCGATCGAATCCGTTGGGGCGCCCTTCGACCCCAACCTGCACGAAGCTTTGCAACAAGTGCCCTCGGCCGATCATCCCCCGATGACGGTCGTTCAAGAATTGGAAAAAGGCTACACGCTCCACGATCGCGTGGTCCGGCCGAGCAAAGTCATCGTTTCCAGCGGCCCCCCGCCCAACCAAGGCAAAACTGAAAGCACTCCCAGCGATTGAGGACGGTCTTTTCCTTTCTCCCACCGCCGTTCGGTCGCCTTGCCATTTCCACTTTCATCATTCCGTCAGAGGACCACTCATGCCGACTTACGACTACCGCTGCAAAAGCTGCGAACACGAATGGGAATTGTTCCAGTCGATCAAAGCCGACCCGGTCAAAAAATGCCCCGCCTGCGGCAAGCCGAAGGCCGAGCGCGTGATCGGCGCAGGCGCGGGGATCATCTTCAAAGGTTCGGGCTTCTATCAAACCGACTACCGCAGCGACTCCTACAAAAAAGCCGCCGAGGCGGATAAAAAGGCCCAGGATTCAAGCAGCGGCTCGAGCGAAAAGAAGTCGGAAACCAAGTCCGACTCGAAAAAGCCGTCTTCGGAATAACAATTCGCTTCACGGAGTGGTCCAATGAAAGCAAGGATGTTTCTCTGGAAACGAATCGGGGCAGCGCTCGCGGGGTGCTGCCTTTTTTGTCGCGGCTTCTAAAGAACAGCGGCCGTGGAGTGCCGCACCGTTTTTCGGACTTTATGGGTGCATCCGGCGCCGGGAATCGTATAATCGAGTGTACTGGCTTCTACGCAACTCGTGGCGATTCTCTCGATAACCCCCTGGATTCTTTGAACGTTCGCTTCTTGTTCGGCAGGTTTGCGGGGAATTGTCCGCATCAAGGAATCCCATCATGGCGCTTCGGTTGTTGGTCACGGTCGGTCCGGACATGGGCGCGGCGTTTGATTTGGCTTCGGGAACGACGCTCTTGTTGGGGCGAGGCGAGGATTGCGACATAAGGCTCAACGATGCCCGGATCTCCCGCCATCATTGCCGGATCTCGATCGAAGGCGGGCGGGCGACGCTCGAAGACCTCAACAGCACCTGGGGCACGGAGGTCAACGGGAACAAGGTGCAAACCCATCCGCTTCAGCCCAACGATGTGATCGCGCTGAGCGAGACGCAGTTGCGGTTTGAAGTTTCCCCGGACGCGGCGTCGGCGACATGGGCTCCTTCCGCGGAAAACCCTGCGTCAAAGCCCGCTGCGAAGAAGCCGCCGAAGCCGCGGACGGAAAAGTCGGCCGCGAAGACCGCCGATGTTCCGCGCGAGAAAACGCCAGTCCCTCAGCCGGCAGTGAGTTCCAACTCGCTCGAATCGCTCGTGGGCAAAACGCTGCACCGCTATGAAATCCAGGACATCCTGGCCCGCTCGAAAAGCGGGATTCTGTTTCGGGCGCTCGACGCCAAGCATCAGCGCGCGATCGCGGTCAAGGTGTTGTGGCCGGAGTTCACGCAGAACGAAGAAGACGTGCAGCGGTTCTTGCGGGCGATCAAGAGCATGGTGGGGATTCGGCACGAGAACCTCGTCCGCGTGTACGGGGCCGGCAAGACCGGGGCGTTCTGCTGGACGGCCTGCGAATTGTTGGACGCCGACAATCTCGCGAGCCTGATGGACCAGGCCGCCGAAAGAAGGCTGCCTTGGAAGCAGGTGCTCATGATCGCGGTGCACATCGCGCGGGCCCTCGAAGTGGCCGCGTCGCATCAGATCGTGCACCGGAACATCACGCCGAACAATATCCTCATCCGCCGGAGCGACGGCCTGGCCAAGCTGGGCGATTTGATGCTCGCCAAGGCCTTGGAAGGCGGGAAGGCGGAAAAGATCACCCGTCCGGGCGAGACGGTCGGGGAGCTTTCGTTTTTGGCGCCGGAGCAACTCTTCGGCGGCGGAAACCTCGACACGCGGGCGGACATTTACAGCCTGGGGGCGACGGTTTATGCGGCTCTCACCGGGCAACCGCCGATCACGGGAAATTCGCTCTCGGAGACGATCCGCAACCTGGAAACTGCCGAGCCCGCGAAGCCAAGGTCCTTTCACCCCGCGATCCCCGCGGAATTTGAAGCGATCGTGCTGCGGATGCTCGCGAAGAATCCCGACGAGCGGTTTTCCTCGGCCGGGGAGTTGCTGGCGGAACTGGAAGCGCTGGCCCTCATCAACGGTTTGACGGCCGCCGCCCCCAAAACCCCCGCCGCGCGAACCCCCGCAGCACCGGTCGCCGAAGCCCCGCCCGCGTCCGAGGCTTTCCCGGCTCCCATCCGCGCGGCGAAGGGGGAGACGAACGCGTCTCCCAAAGTTCCGCCCGTCGCTCGTCCCGTCAACGAAACGGCGGGGCTTGGCGATTGGACGCCGCCGGTCGAGGAGCAGTCCGTCACCGCCCGCCTGAAGCGCGCAAGCCGAAGTCCGCTTCGAGGCAAAAACCCGGCCGGCAAAAGCCGCTTTTGATCGGCGGGGGCATCGGCGGGGCGGTTGTGTTGTTGCTTGCGGTCTGGGGCGTTTCGGCGTTCTTCGGGAGCGATTCCAAGGAAGAAACAAAGGACTCGACCGCGAATGCCAATGGCAAAGCCAATCCGGCGGAATCCATCCCAGGTGAAGAACGTCGCCTTTGACGGGAACAATCCCATCGGCGATTGGGAGAACAACGGGCAGACGCCGCGGACTTCGCGGGAGCCGATGAAGACAAAGGACCTCATTCAATCGGTCGAGCCCGGCGTCGTGCGGATCAATGTCACGACGGCCGACGGACTCGAAGGCACGGGCAGCGGGTTTGTCGTCGATCAAGAGGGCACGGTGGTCACCAATTATCACGTCATCGAAGACGCGGCCACCGCTTCGGTCGTGTTCGCGAACGGGATGCGGGGCACGATCGACGGAGTCTGGCACACGGACCCGGCGCGGGACATCGCCGTGCTCAAGCTCAACACGTTCGGACTCGATCTGAAGCCGCTCAAGCTCACAAACGCGATCCCACCCAAAGGGGAAGAGGTTGTGGCCTTCGGCGCGCCCTTGGGCCTCAGCTTCACGCCTTCGGAAGGCATCGTCAGCGGCGTTCGCACGGGCAATGAATTGGATGATGTCGGAGCCGAGGGCCATCAGGGAACCTGGATTCAAACCACGGCTCCCATCTCGCCCGGCAACAGCGGCGGGCCTTTGGTCAACCGGCAGGGCGAAGTGGTGGCGGTGAACACGATGTCGTTCCGGTACGGGCAGAACTTGAACTTCGCCATTTCCGCGCGGGACGTGAAGACCGCGATCCTGGACCGCACGAGCAGCGAACCCGAACCGCTCTCCAAGCGGACCAAGCGGACCACGCTCGCGGAATTCGGCCTGGGCGGAGACGCCGGTGCGAAACCCGAGCCGATCCCCATCGAACCCGAAACCATCGCCGAGATCAAACGCCTGATGGGATCCAAGCCGCTGCAAACCTATGCGAAATCCACCGGCCCCTTGTATCGCGATCAGCAGAAGGAGTGGAAGCGGCAGATCTTGACGGCCTATCAAAAGCTCGGCAAACGCAATCCGCGGTGGGACAAGCTCGTGCGGGACATTTTCGAAGCGGAGGAGAAAAGCGAGAAATCGCTGCGCGACGCCGCGAAAGCCGCGGTGGACGCCAACTGCAACGATCCCGCCGTGTTGATGTTCTTCGCCCTGCTGTTTTTGCCGAAAGAAGAAGCTTTGGAACTCGGCAAAAAGGCGGCTGACGAACTCGATTCCTCCAAATATCCGCCGGGCATCCGCTACAAGCTGCGGATGTTCTACATCGCCATCCAAAGCCAGTTTCCCGAAGAACGCGAAGACATCGCCGACACGCTCGAAGAAATCCATCAAGACTTCCTGGACGCGATCAGCAGTTCCCAACTCACCGATCTTGAGCGGCGGATGACCTATGACGACGCCAAGACCCGGCTGGGCCTGATCGTTCAAGAGCAGGAACTGGGCTTTTTATCGGAACTCGAATCGCGGGACAACGTCGATCCCTGGCTGCGGGAAATGCTCATGGGGCTGGCGCATCACACGCTGGGCTGGCGGGCGCGGGGCAGCGGCTTTGCGGACGGGGTCTCGCCGGAAGACTGGGAAATCTTCTACGCGAAACTCGCCCAGGCCCAGGCTCACTGGTTGAAGGCCTGGCGGCTGCGGCCCGAATATCCCGAAGCGGCGACCGAGATGCTCAGGGTGAGAATGGCCACCCAAAGCATCGCCGGCGAAGATGAGCGGTTCTGGCTGGAGCGGGCCGTCGAAGCCCAGTTCGATTACGAGCCCGCCTACAAAGCCTATTTGTGGGCCAGCCGCCCGCGCTGGGGCGGCAGCCATTCGCGAATGCTCTCGTTCGGACGCGAATGCAAAGCCACCCAAAGGTTCGACACGCTCGTGCCTTGGCAGTTCCACCAGGCCGTCGCGGAGGTGGTCTCGGAAATGGGCGAGAATTGGCGAAAGGTCTACCGGCAGCCCGGCGTCGCGGACGATTATCTGCAGATCATCGGCGGCTATCGCCAACTCGCCCAGGACGAGGACCGCAAGCATTTCCTCGATTCGCAGCGCGCCTGCGTCCTCATCCTGGCCGGCCGCGCCGCGGAAGCGAAGAAAATCGTCGACGAACTCGGCCCCAACATCGACCAGCGCGGCTTCGAGACCTTCGAGGTCGAGATGCAGGAAATGCTCGACGAGCTGAAATGAGCGACTCGCGAGACGCAACGAACGTCGCGGCGGCCTCTTGCCGCCGTGGAGACACCTCGCCGGCTAAATGCCGCCGCCACCGACGATCGCCGTCTTACATCGAGGCAAGAACTTTGTTTTCGAGCGACATCAGTTTCCAGCGCAGCGGCCCTTGCAATCGTTCGAAGGCGGCCGAGATCATCGGCGTGCGGGAGCCGAGCGGATAGAATTTCGTCAGCGGGGCGAGTTTTTTCGTGGCCCGCTCGGTCTGATCCTGGGCAAGCGCCGTCACCGCCCGCCAATAACGGAGCACATCATCCGCCGGAGCTTCGGCGAGCGCCCGGAAGAACAACTGGTCGGCTTCGGCGTATTCCCCCTTCCAAAAATGCTGCAAAGCCATCCCGTAAAACCGGTTCGCCAACGCCGGGTCGCCCGGGGCCACCTGCATCGTCTGCGTGGAGACCGGCAAGGGGCCGTTGCCCACCCACCAGTATTGGTCGTTTTGCAGCACATCGTCGACGAGTTTCTTCAATTGGGCGGCCTGGGCGGGATCGAGAAGCCGGCCCTTGAGCTGCATGACCTGCCCTTGAGTTTGCGGGTCGTTCACAAGTTCGATCCCCGTGAACGCGATCCCGCGGAGCGTGTTGTCCAGTTCGATCTCGTCCTGGACTTTCATGAGCAGCTCGTGGAGTTTTTTTTGCCGTTCTTTATCGACCGGCGCGGTTTGCGATGATTCGGGGGCCGATTGCGGAGCATTCGCACCGGGGGCTTGCGCCATCGCGGACAACGGCAACAAGAGTCCTAAACAACAACTTGGAATGAGTTTCATGGCGTGCTTTCTCAGGGAAGTGGGAACGAGTTGATGATCTCTCAGAAGGGCACGAGCGGAAGTTCGTCGAGGGAAACAGCGTCTCTTGAAAGTTCATAATGACATGTCGCCAAGGCATGTCAAAGGGTATTTTGCCGATTCCGGGACCTCGCCCGTCAATGCGTCGCCCCGAGCGCATGATGCTGGGGTTTCGCGAATCCGTTGTTTTTTGGCAACATGCCCCTGGGAAATCCGAAGCACGAAATTGACTTCCCAAAAAGCTCAAGAAACTGGTTTGGAGAGCCGCGCACGAAGGAAGCGGTTTTCAGGGATTCAAACGCAACACCGCTTACTTCGTGCGCGGCTCAGGCCTTTTTGGAAGCACTGAGCTTGCAATTTCGCTCATCGGGATTTGTTTCGGATTGATTTGGACATTCGGATTCCGGATTTCCCGGCGGGGATTTAGCATATCTCTATCACCTTGGAGATTTCGTTCGTGGGAGAATCTCATGTCGTCGATTCGTTTCCAGTGGCTCGTGCCGTTCGGAGCCATTTTGCTCGTGGCGGTGGCGGTGACGTCGGTTTCGTCGGCGTGGCTCGCGGCCCGGCGGAGCACCGAAATCACCGTCGAGCAGCTCAACCGCGTAATCGACACGCTGGGCCGATCCCGGTTTCCGTTTTCGCAAAACGTGCTCGAGCAGATGCGCGGCCTGTCGGGGGCCGAGTTCGTGGCGTACGATTCCGGCGGCCGCATGATGGCCGGCACGCTGCAGGGCGACAACTTCTCGTGGGACCGCGTTTCCCGGATCGAGCAGCACGGACGGATCGAATCCTTTGCGAACGCGTCCACCACCACGCTCGACGATCAGCGGTATTTCGCCTCGCTCATCACCCGGCTGAACCCCTCCACGCGGGCCGACGCTTTGTTGGTGCTGTATCCCGAAGCCCGCTGGCGGGAAGCCCGCACGGACGCGATTTTGCCGCCCCTGGTCGTGGGCGGCGTCACGTTGGGATTGATGGTCGTCGTCTCGGCCTGGCTCGCGGGCCGAATGAGCGGCCGGATCCGCAGGCTGCAGGAACAAGTCGCCGCGATCGCCAGTGGCGATTTCCGCCAACTCCCGCAGGATGCCCGAAACGATGAAATCCACGAGTTGTCCGGCTCCGTCAACCAAATGAGCCGGCAATTGCGCGAGATGCGGGAAACGATCCGCCAGACGGAGCAAACCCGCGTCCTGGGACAACTGGCGGGCGGGCTGGCCCATCAATTGCGAAACGCCATCACCGGTGCCCGCATGGCCGTGCAAATCCACGCCAAGCGTTGCACGCTCGCGGCCGACGACAGTTTGAGCGTCGCGCTGCGACAGCTCGAACTGACCGAGGAGCAGATTCGCGGTCTGCTTTCGGTCGGCAAACCCGAACAGCGCAGGCCGATTCGGCGGGACGTTAAATCCCTCGTGGAAGAAATCGCCACCTTGGTCGGGCCGGTCTCAAAGCACGCGGGCGTGGCGTTTCATCACGCGCTCCACTTCGAGGCGGAAGCCACGCGGGAGAACAGCACGGTCGCGGATTCGGAGCGGGTGCGGACCGCCGTGCTCAACTTGGCGCTCAATGCCATTGAAGCCGCGGGCGCGGGCGGCGAAGTGGACCTCAAAGGGACCGCGGCTCCCGGCCGGCTGGTCTTTGAAGTCTTGGACACCGGCCCCGGTCCGCCGGCCGAACTTGGCGAGCGGATATTCGACGTGTTCATCACCGGCAAACCCGAAGGCGTGGGCTTCGGCCTGGCGTTGGCCCATCAGGTCGCCCTCGATCACCAAGGTTCGCTCGATTGGAGCCGCGACGACGGCAAAACCTGTTTCCGATTGAAACTTTCGACGACGGAGCCCACGGAGACGTCCGCGAAGAGCGCGAAATCAAAACGCCCGAATGACGGCGGCGGTTATTCGCTCAGATGCGGAATCGACGCGGGAATCTCGGCCAGGCTGCCGCGTTCGACTAATACACTCGCGAGTTGGGGCAAGCGGTCGTTGAGGTAGCCGAGCAACACGGCGTCGCCCTGCGGTTTCCACTCGTAGGCTTTGAGTTCCGCAATGACTTCACGCGGGTCGGCGTTTTCGACCAGAAGCCGGTAGCACGCCACGACGCCTCCGGTCCGCTGCGTGCCCGCGGCACAGTGCACGAGCACGGGTTCGTTCCGCCGTTCGCACTCGATCAGCAGCGAGACGGCACCCGCGTAGCTCGTCAATTCTCCCGTGCCGTCGCCCCCGAGCGGGAAGCGAACATGCTTGAGGTGATGCTCCGCGGCGTAGCGGATTTCCGCCTGCTGGTTGGGATCGTGAATGTCATTAAGCTGCAGATCGATGATCGTCGTGATCCCGTGCTTTCTGACCTGCCGATCCAAGACCCGAGGCGTGAGCTGACCGCTGCGGTAGATCTTCCCCGGCACGACGACGCCCCAGCGCTTGGGGATGTATTCGTATTTGTTGAGGCTCCACCAATAACCCGCCCCGCCGAGCCCGAAGGCGATCAACAGACCGAATCCCCACAGCATCCAGCGCCGATGAGGGAAATCCTGGGGCGCGGGTCGAGATTCTCCAGGATGAGGAGAAGACACAAACGGATCCTTACGCTGAGATGTTCGCAGGGTGAAGATTTTGCCGGCCGGTTATGTTACGCAATCCCGCGAACGACACCTAGACGAAGTTTCCGAAGGGTTATACGGGCGTCTAGAAAAACCGGGACTCATTGTGCCGAGGCAAGATCGCGGGCCAGCCGGAGACCGGTGAATTGCCAGCGGGCTTCGGGTTTGAAGAAATTCCGGTTCAATGCGTTTGCTCGGCTGTTCCGCTGATGGCGTTCCTAACCTGCGGTCCTCTTAGGTATTTCAGCATGATGCCGAGTGGAACTCCATAGATTCCCGTGATCAGGACGCCCATGACGGCCCCCATGATCCCGAAGCCAGGGGGATCGTGGTTGGAGGTCATGGAAACCCAGC
The DNA here is from genome assembly GCA_963815195.1 of uncultured Planctomycetaceae bacterium. Classification (GTDB taxonomy): domain Bacteria; phylum Planctomycetota; class Planctomycetia; order Planctomycetales; family Planctomycetaceae; genus CAWAVN01. Next base: position 420,826 of record CAWFGE010000013.1, on the reverse strand, counting down.
TAAATTCCCAAAAAACCATGAAGCCCAGAACAAAGACAAGGAGAAGCCCGGTCAGAACTTGAAGTCCGTAGCGAGCCCAGGGCTTGAGCTTGAGAAAGTTCATTCCTGAAACGAGGCCAAGGACGCCTATGCCGACTTGAAGGAGGGCAATCAACGGGTAGATCTTGAAGATGAACGGCGTGTCTGGATCATCTTGTGCCAATTGGCCAAATACGACCCAACTGAGAATTGCCGTGATGGCGGAGAGACACATCAGACCACCAATGATGATCCACGACCAACCGATCACCGTCACGCACGTTGGTCGTTTCTCTTGATACATGCTCTTCCTCTTGCCGAACTGCTTTTCGCATCTCTCAACCAATTGTATGCGGTCGGGAAAAATATTTCCGCATGAATTATCTTGCCGAGCAGTCATCGCGGGCCAGCCGGAGACCGGTGAATTGCCAGCGGGCTTCGGGTTTGAAGAAATTCCGGTAGCTGGCGCGGATGTGGGACTCGGGCGTCGCGCACGAGCCGCCCCGCAGCACCATTTGGTTGCACATAAATTTCCCGTTGTATTCCCCGAGCGCTCCCGCGGGCGGGCGATAACCGGGATAGGCCGTGTACGGGCTTTGGGTCCACTCCCAGACATCCCCGAACATTTGCCGGCAGGCGTCAAAGGCGGAGAATTCGGAGGCGGAGACTTGGGCGTCATCGAAAAACATCGCCCCCAAACCGGCCGGGTGAAACCGCCGCGAGTCGGCGAAGTGTCCCGCGATCGGCTGCGTTTGGGCGGCGGCTTCCCACTCGGCTTCCGTGGGCAATCTCGCCCCGGACCAGCGGGCGAACGCGTCCGCCTCGTAATAGCTGAGGTGGCAGACCGGTTCGTGCTTCGCCACCGGCTTCATCCCGGCAAGCGTGAATTGCCGCCAGCCGCTCTCGCCTGTTTCCCAATACAGCGGAGCCCGCCAGCTTCGGGCCTCGACCTGATCCCATCCGTCCGACAGCCAAAGCTCCGGCCGGCGGTATCCGCCATCTTCCATAAACTCCAAATACTCCCCGTTCGTCGCCAGCCGCGAACCGAGTTCAAATCGCTCCAGATGCACGCGATGCCGGGGCGTCTCGTTGTCGAAGCAAAACTCGCCGCCGGGATGTCCGATTTCGATCAACCCGGCCGGCGGCTCGATCCATTCGAGCGGGCAGTACCCATCGCAGTCGGCCGGCGGTTGACAATCCGCAACCGCGGACCGGAGCGGATTCTGCGCGAGCAAATGTTTGATGTCCGTGAGGAGCAATTCTTGATGCTGTTGTTCGTGGTGCAGACCCGTTTCGATGATCCGCCGCACCTCCTCCAACGCCAACAAATCCCAGATCGCGTCCATCGCCTCATCGACAGCGGCGCGGTATTCCATCACTTCGGCAAACGAAGGACGCGTGAGCAAACCCCGCCCCGGCCGCGGGTGCCGCTCGCCCACGGCGTTGTAATACGAGTTGAACAGATACGAATACCGCGGATGAAAGGCTCGATAGTTCGGCCGGTATTCTTGGAGCAAAAACGTTTCGAAAAACCACGTCGTATGGGCCAGGTGCCATTTCGCGGGGCTGGCGTCGGGCATCGATTGCACGACGCAATCCTCGGGGCTGAGGCCCTTCGTCAATTCCTCGGTGAACCGGCGAATCGCGCGATAACGTTCGCGAAAACTCCCGGCGACGTCTTGAGGAGACTGTTCCAATGCCGACTTCATGTCATCTTTCTTGTCTGGAGAAGGAAGAGGGACAGGCCGTCATCTGGAGAATCATAGCGAGTGCGCGGGGCCCCTGCCGCTGCGGTCGGCGGTTTTTCACGCAAATTTGGGGATTCTCAGAGAATCCCGGTAGCCGGCGGTTGGTTCGCCCCGATTGCGTCGCTTGCTATTTTTTCGGCCAGGCTTGAACATAGTGGGAGACCAGTTTTTCCCTTTGAGAACCGGAGTGTTTTGGCATTGAAGTCGTTCGCCTTGAGTTTTGCCTTTGTGATGGGTTTCGCGATTCCGGCGTTCGCGCTGGCCGAGGAACCCGTCGATTTCGATGCGCAGATTCAGCCGATTTTGTCGGACCGCTGTTTTCTGTGCCACGGTCCGGACGCCAACAAACGCCAGGCGGATTTGCGGTTGGACCTGGAAGCCGACGCCAAGGATTACGCGATCATCCCGGGCAAACCTGACGAAAGCGAACTCTTCCGGCGGATTACCAGCGACGACCCGGCCGAACGGATGCCGCCGCCGAAATCCAAACTCTCGCTGACGAAAGAGGAAATCCAACTCATCAAACGCTGGATCGAGCAGGGGGCAAAGTGGCAGGATCACTGGGCCTTCAATCCGCCGCGGGCTCCAGCGGTTCCCTCGGTCAAAAACCAGAAGTGGGGACAGAACGAAATTGATGCGTTCATCTTGTCTCGCATTGAACAGGCTGGTTTAACGCCATCCGAACCAGCGAGCCGGGAACGGTTGATCCGCCGGGTGTCTTTCGACCTCACCGGCTTGCCGCCGACTTTGGAAGAGTTGGATGAGTTCTTGAAGGACGATTCCCCGAAGGCTTACGAGCGGCTGGTCGATCGCTTGCTTCAGTCGGAGCGATTTGGCGAACGGCTCGCCGCGGATTGGCTGGACGCGGCCCGCTACAGCGACACCTATGGCTATCAAGTGGACCGCGACCGCTTCGTGTGGCCGTGGCGGGATTGGGTGATCCGGGCCTTCAACCGGAACCTGCCTTATGATGAGTTCATCACCGAGCAGACTGGCGGGCGATTTGCTGCCGAACGCCACGGACGATCAAATCCTGGCGACCACGTTCAACCGGCTGCATCCGCAAAAAGTCGAAGGCGGCAGCGTGCCGGAGGAGTTCCGCATCGAATACGTCGCGGACCGCACGCAGACCTTCGGCACCGCGTTTCTGGGCCTCACGCTCGAATGCTGCCGATGCCACGATCACAAGTTCGATCCGATCGCGCAGAAGGAGTATTACCAGTTCTCGGCGTTTTTCGACAACATCGACGAAGCGGGGCTGTATTCGTATTTCACCTCCTCCGTCCCCACGCCCACGCTGCGGATGATGGACGATGCCACCAAACAAAAACTCGCCGCAAAGCAAAGCCGGATCAACGAAGCCGAGACCAGGCTCACCGCTCTCGCGAAACAGCGGCGGGAAGCGTTTGAAGCCTGGCGCGAAACCTCGCCGAAACCGGACATCCCCGGCCGGATCGCTCATCTGGATTTTGAGGATTCTAAAAGCGGAGCGAACAAAGCGGTGCCCGGCAAAGTGGGGCAAGCGGTGCGGTTGACGGGCGATGATGGGATTGGCCTTGAGGTCGGGAACTTTCGCCGATTCGAACCGTTCAGCGTGGCCCTGTGGATGAACACGCCGGATGTCAAGGAGCGGGCCGTGATATTTCACCGCTCGCGGGCTTGGACCGACGCCGGCAGCCGGGGCTATCAACTCTTGATCGAAGACGGCCGCTTGAGCGCTTCGCTGATTCACTTCTGGCCCGGCAACGCGATTCGCATCCGCACCCGCGAACCGATCCCGACGAAGCGTTGGCTCCACGTGGCGATGACCTACGACGGCTCCAGCCGAGCGGGCGGCTTGAAGCTCTTTATCAACGGCCAACCCGCCGATTGCGAAGTGGTTCGCGATCATCTTGACAAGAACATCACCGGCGGCGGGGGCGACAACATCACCATCGGCGAACGCTTCCGCGACCGCGGTTTTAAAGACGGCCTGGTCGATGAATTCCAGGTCTTCCATCGCCAATTGACGGGATTGGAGATCGCGCAGCTTCACGACGGCAAGAGTCTCTCCGCCGCGATTCAAGATGCAGGAGGACCCAAGCGAAATGGGCTGTATGAGTATTATCTTTCCACCGTCGATCCGAGGGCAGCGGCCGAGCGCGAGGACGCTGAAAAAACTCCGCGAAGAGCGCGCGAAGCTCGAAGACGGTCTCACGGAGATCATGGTCATGCGGGAATTGGAGAAACGCAGGCCGACCTATGTGCTCACACGCGGAGCGTACAATGCGCGGGGCGAGCGCGTGGAAGCGCGGACGCCGGAGGTTTTTCCGCCGTTCCCGGAAGACGCCCCGCGAAACCGCTTGGGACTCGCCCGCTGGTTGACGCGGCCCGATCATCCGCTGACGGCCCGCGTCGCGGTCAATCGGTTTTGGCAGATGATGTTCGGACAAGGCCTGGTGCGAACGCCGGAAGATTTCGGCCGGCAAGGCGAACCGCCCACGCATCCGAAACTGTTGGATTGGCTGGCGCGGGATTTTGTGGCGCACGGCTGGGACGTGAAGCGGCTGCTCAAACAGATCGCGATGTCCGCGACCTATCAACAGTCTTCCAAAACATCCCAGGAACTCATCGCCCGCGATCCGGAGAACCGGTTATTGGCCCGCATGTCTTCCCTGCGATTGCCGGCGGAAATGCTCCGCGACAATGCCCTCGCTACGAGCGGCCTCTTGGTGAACCGCATCGGCGGCCCGCCGGCGCGACCCTACGAAGTGGAAGTCTCCTTCAAGCCCGTGGGCCGGCAGAAGGGGGAAGGGCTTTATCGGCGGAGCCTTTACACCTACTGGAAGCGCACCGGGCCGGCTCCGGTGATGATGACCTTGGACGCCTCGAAGCGGGATGTGTGCCGGGTCCGCCGGGAGAGAACCGCGACGCCGCTGCAAACGTTCGTGCTGATGAACGGCCCGCAATTCGTGGAAGCCGCCCGCGTCCTGGCGGAGCGGATGCTTCAAAAAAATGGAGACGACACCGAGAAGTTGCTCGGCGATCTCTTCCGGTCTCTCACAAGCAGGCAGCCGACCGAGCGGGAACTTCAGGTGCTTGTGAAACTCTTCGAAAAGCAGCAGGCGTACTTTCAAGAAGACCCCGGGCGCATCGAAAGCTATCTCAGAATCGGAGATGCCCCGGTGAATCCCAAAACGGACAAACTCCGGCTCGCGGCGGCCGCTTCGGTCGCCAACGCGCTGATGTGCTTCGACGACGTGGTGATGAAACACTGAATGGAAGGGGCAAAGGCCACAAAGGAGCAAAGGCCACAAAGTGGCAAAGGCGAGCGCGGAGCAAAGGCTACAAAATGACGAACCTCAAAAGTGAAGGAACGCAGGCCTTAGCCGCGAAGCGGCGGCAGCATATAGCTGCGGGCGTCAGCCCGCAGAGTGGATGTGAGTAAAGACATAGAGCCGCGAAGCGGCGACAGCAATCAATAGAACTTCACTCGCCCGATGATTCGGATGGACGAGATTCTTATCGGGACCGATACCAAGTTTAGGGAATCGCATGATGAAATCTGTTTGCACGGGGTATGAATCCCCTTCTGGTTTGAGCCGGCGTGAACTCCTTGGCCGGTTCGGCCTGGGGTTGGGGGCGGTGGCGCTGGGGGAGTTGTTGAATCCGGCCGGTTCTGCCGCGGCGGAGGGAATGCCTGCGGGCCTGCATCACGAGGCGAAGGCGAAGCGAGTCATCTTTTTGTTCCAGGCCGGCGCCCCGTCGCAGATGGATTTGTACGATTACAAACCGCTGCTCAACAAAATGCACGGGCAGCAACTGCCGGACGAGGTCCGCATGGGGCAGCGGCTCACGGGGATGAGCGGCAACCAGGCCAGCCTGCCTTTGGTCGGGTCGCCGTTTCAGTTTCGGCAGCACGGCGAAAGCGGGGCGTGGCTCAGCGAAATCTTGCCCCATACCGCGAAAGTGGCCGACGAGATTTGCTTCGTCAAGTCGCTGCACACCGAAGCGATCAACCACGGGCCGGGCGTGACTTTCATGCAGACCGGCTCGCAGTTTCCCGGCCGGCCCAGCATGGGGGCCTGGCTGGATTACGGCCTGGGGACGGAAAACGCCGACCTCCCCGCGTTCATCGTAATGGTCACCAAGGACAAAGGCGGGCAGCCGTTGGTGTCGAGGCTTTGGGGCAGCGGGTTTTTGCCGTCGAAACATCAGGGCGTGCAGTTCCGGCCTGGAAAAGATCCGGTGCTCTATCTCAGTAATCCCGCCGGGCTCGACGCCCGCAGCAAACGGAACATGCTCGACGCTCTCCGCGAACTCCATCAAATGCAATTGGAAAACGAATCGCATCCGGAGATCGAAACCCGCATCGCCCAGCACGAGTTGGCGTTTCGCATGCAGACGTCGATCCCCGATGCGACGGACCTGTCCCAGGAACCGGAGCATATCTTCAAAACGTACGGCGAGGACGCGAAAAAGCCCGGCACGTTCGCGGCGAATTGCCTGTTGGCCCGCCGGCTCGCGGAACGGGGCGTGCGGTTTATTCAGCTTTATCACCAGGGCTGGGACCAGCACGGGGGCTTGCCGAAGCAACTGCCCGTGCAGTGCCGGGAGACCGACCAGGCGTCGGCGGCTTTGATCGCCGACCTCAAGCAGCGGGGCATGCTCGACGAGACGCTGGTCGTCTGGGGCGGCGAGTTCGGCCGCACGAATTATTGCCAAGGGAAGCTCGCCGGCAACAACTTCGGCCGGGACCATCATCCGCGGTGCTTTACGATGTGGATGGCGGGCGGCGGCATCAAGGGCGGCATGACCTACGGCGAAACCGATCCTTACGGCTACAACGTGGCGGAAAACCCGGTGCCCATTCACGATCTGCACGCGACGATGCTGCATGCGCTGGGCATCGACCACGAACGCCTGACCTTCAAATACCAAGGCCGGCGGTTCCGCCTGACCGATGTGCACGGCAAAGTCGTCGAAGCGATTCTGGCATAAAGCCCAACCCAACGAGCGTGTTGGAACCCATAGGGTAAGTGGACAGCGATTGGTGGCACAGGTGGGTCGGCCCCATTCGTCACAGAATCATGATTGTGTCGAATCGTTGGTCAATCGCCTGTGCACGGGGCGAACGACAGATTCTGCGAGGATTTCGCACCTTGCGATTTGTGCCGGGATTGTGGATTATTCCGATTGCACCGGCGCGGTTCGATCCTTCCAATTGGTAGGGGACGAATAATCCTCACGGTGTTTTGACGGGACCGGGCGGAACGGGGGCCTGGGCGGATTCTGCATCACGCCGGACCGGGGAGTTTCCGATCATGGTGAAGGCATCAGGGAGGATCCCGCCGGTTGTGCTTTGACCCAGTAAGTCAACGCGCCCCACGAGGGGAACGCTCCCCCATCAGGAAGTCATCCATCCAGAAATCGCTTTGAGGTTGCCAAGGGAATTATCGAACATGAAGTTTTCGTCCCGCTTAATCGGAAGAGGGTTGTGTGTTTTGTTAGGTTCGGTCTTGGTGGGAGCTTCGGCCGCTCCGTGTTGGGCCCAGCCGGAACCGCCGGAGCAGTCCGCGCCTCCGGTTTCAGAAGCGGAGGAGCGTGCCCTGGCGAACATGCCGCTTCCCGATCTGATCGACGAAGCCATCGCCATCACCAGCCGCCGGCATCTCTCCGCGGACGAGCACACCCCCTGGCAGATTTGCCACGGCGTGTTGGCGCTCCGCGACAATTACTACATCCTCAAAGACGGCAAACCCGTCAAAGCCCTCGATTGGATCGCCTCGGGCCCCACGTTCAAAGGCAAGCCCTGGTGGCTCGCAACGGAGCACGGCGGCAAAGGGCATCCTTACACCCAGCCCTACCATTTCGAAGGCCATCCCAACCAGTTTTTGGCGCTGTTTACGTTGGCCCGGCTGCCGCGGGATTTCAAACTCAAAGCGGGCGAGAACGGCGAGAAGACGATCACCATCGACGACGTCATCAAGAATGCCAAAATGGAAGCCAACGACGAAGAGGAGATGACCTGGACGCTGTGGTTCCTGGCGTTTTACATCGATCCCGATTCGGAATGGATCAACGGCAAAGGCGAAGCCTGGAGCATGGAACGGCTCATCACGAAGCAGATGCGGACGCCCGTGACCAAAGCCGCGTGCGGGGGCATGCACGGATTGTTCGCGATCGCGATGGCCCGGAACGCCCATCTGCAAGCCGGCCGGGCACTCACCGGAACCTGGCTGGAAGCGCACATCTATCTGCAAAGGCACATCGAGACCGCCAAGCGGATGCAGAACCCCGACGGCTCGTTCTCCTCGAATTATTTCAAAGGTCCGGGCCACACCGACGACGTGAGCAAACGGCTTTCCACTACGGGGCACACGCTGGAGATGATGATGGGGACCTTGCCTCAAAGCGAGTTGTCGCAAACCTATATTCAAAACGCGGCCCGGCGGATTGCCACGGATTTGATCGAATCCCGCAAGCAGTCCCTGGAACCGGGCGGCATGTACCACGCGCTCAACTCGCTGGTGATTTACCGGGAACGCATGTGGCCGGACCGGGCGAAGGCGCGGGAATCGGACCATCCCGCGGTCCAGGAAGCCGCCACCGCCGAGAAGCCGGTTCGCTGAAGTTCCCGCACGCGGGACATTTGGAAGAACAAAACGGGCGGGCTGCCTGGGGGCGGCCCGCTTTTATTTCTCCTGGGCTTTCTGCGTGGCTCTCAAGATTTCCCGCCGGGTGGAGCGGACTTTGTCCTGGAACGCGAGCGGCAGTTTGGAACCCAAGAGGTTATTTCCGCCGAACCAGGCCTTCGGTTCCGCGAACACCAGATGGGCTTCGATGAAGAGCGCGCCTTTGGGTTCTTCGAGCTTCGTGATCTTGGAGTAACCCCCGGCCCCGTGGTAAGGGGCGGCTTTGCCCAACTTCTTCGGAGCGCGGATCGTCAACAGCGGCTGCCACTGGTTGGGGAACTTCTCGTTCTTGTCGAAGCGGGAATCCATCTCCGTGGCGGCGACGATCGAATCGGCTGTCTCGCTCCAGTCACTTCGGAGAACCCCGCTCAAGCGAATCTTGTCGATCACATCGTTGGAGATGTAGGCGTACGATTCGTGCTTGGGGTTTTCCAGCGTGATCTTGTTTGCCGCCAGGTCTTGCGGCGTCAGTGGGGTCGATTGTGTGTTGTTGTCGTCCGATTCCGATAATCCGCCGGCCTCCGCGATGGCTTTCAGATCGCCGTAGGCCACGAAATAAATGTGAGCCTCTTGATATTCGACGTTCGGGTCGTTGGTTTTCTTCCGGGTCAACTCGGAGAGAAAGGGAGCGACCGTGGTCTCGCGGGTGAAAACCTGCCAATTATACCGGCGGCCGATGAGTTTGGTGATCCGCTCTTTTTGCTCGGCCGCGCTCAAGCCGTCGGGGAGGTCAGGCTCGGGGAGCTTGACCTGAGTTTGGGGCGTCACGTCCACGCCGGTTTCAATGAGGGCCCGATAGACGGGATTTTCTTTGCGATGCGGCGTGCTCTCTTGCACGACGTTCCCAAACAAACACAGGGTGAGAAGCCACATGCAATTGCCCCGCTCGAATCAGAATCGGACGATCTTTGGTTTTGCCTCCGTTCACTCTAACGGCGGTCGGAACCCTCCGCAACGCGATTTGCGTTGTCTCGCCGGGCGGCTTGTTGGAGAATCTTGCGCAAGCCGTTGCGGAGGGTCATTTCCAAATCGTTCGCGGTTTGGGCGGTGTAACTCGGCCGGCCGGCGAGCGCCTGTAGGTCCTGGGTGAGCGGAATCTGGGCCTGTCCGAGCGGCGGGCGTTTGACCGCGAATGCGATGTCGTTGGGAATCCCCAACGTGAACTGGTTGGGATCCACGTAGAGCACGCAGTCGTCCACCTTGTTAGGCGGCAGCCATTCCAGCGGGGTGCAGGCGACGCGGGGCCGCTGCTCCTGGTCGAGATCGACACCCCAACTCAGCGTGGCGATTTGCCCCGACCGCGGATCGAGCAGCACGGCATACCGCATTTTGGCGAGGTGATGCCGGCTGTCGTGATCGATCACGGCGTGCGTGTCGAAGACAGCCATCGTGTTGGTCCGCACGACGGACCGCGCCATCGCCTGCCGTTTGTAACATTCGGACAGCACGAACCGCTCTTGAAAGCCCAGGTTGGCCCCCAGCCGGGCCTGGGTTTCGGGCGAGAGCACCATTTCCTCGCCGCGGACTGTCGTACCCAGCCCGAATCCGATGTCGCCCAGGGCGTAGCGGGTCGGATTGGTGCCCGGAATCGCCTCCACGCGGGCCATGATCGAAGTGAACACGAGGCTCGCGAGGCGATACGTGCTGGCGGAGACCAGCGATTGCTGTTTGGGATTGATGTGGGGATAGTTTTTCAGAATCAAATGCGACCAGCCCTGGGGTGCGGTTTTGCCGACCACCGTGCCCGGCGTGACCAACACGAGTTTTCCCCGCTTCACCGGAACCGGGGCAGCGGGCGAATTTGCGTTCCCCGGGCCTGGCGAAGCGGCCTGCGGGCTGGGCGGCTGCGAGGAGGCGACTTCCCCCGGGTTGGCAGCTTTGCTTTCCACCAGCACGGGACCTATGATGCCGACGCAAAGTGCGAGACATCCGCGTTTCAGAAAAGTCCAGGTCCGAGAGGGAATCAACAGAGGGTTTACCACAACAGGTCCTTCCAGGGGATAAAGTAAGGCGGTCTTCTACAATTGTCGGGGCAGAATTTACAAATTCCAGGGAGAATCTTGCCAGTTTCCACGCCCACTCCGGCGAAGTTGGGAAAGTGCAAACCCTATTCCGGGGCCGATTTTTTGGGACGAACTCCGCGTGCAAGCGGCTGAGAATTTCTGGATGACGCGGGTGGTGCGGGACATAGCGGATGGGGATCTCCAAGTTCCATCTCGCCGGGCGATTCCCCCACTCGCGCTTGATTTCCCCCCGACAGCTACACTAGCATCTTATAAAACGGGAGGTGTGGGAAATCTGGGAAGAATGAGTTGGACTTGAGAATACGGGGTAATTGTTTGTATTCTTAACTTTAGGCTATTAAATCGATAGCATTTCACGGAGGTTGGAGAACTTCGTTTCGGAGCTTGGCAAAGTGGGTTCTTTGTGCCGGCTCCGGATTTTATCCGAACCGAACAACTATCCGTTCGCGCGGGGAGTCAATGGACCTTCACAACTTGCTGGGAATGACGCCGCCGGGTCACGCGGATCCGTCGCTCGTCATTGCCGCGTGCCGGGCTGGCGCACGGGGAATTCTGGATCTTGAATACGTCGATTCAATGGCATCGGCTCAATCTGCTCTCGAACGCGTTGCAGAACATGCGCGCGGTCCGTTCGGGGTGAAGCTGGGGCGAAGGAATGCGTCCCTGTTGCCGCTCCTGGAAAAGTATCGCCCGGAAGAATTGTCCTGGGTAGTTTTGGCGGGCGGAGATTTCCCGGAACTGGCCGATTGGGTGGAGCGATTCCAAGACCGAGGCGTCGCCGTGCTGTGGGAAGCGATTTCGGTTGAGGAGATGAAGCTGGGCCGGCGGCTCGGCGTTTCAGGCTTGATCCTCAAAGGTCACGAAGCCGGCGGACGCGTCGGGGATGAGACGACGTTCATCCTGCTGCAGCGCTGGCATGCCGAATTTGGGCCGGAAACCGATCAGCACCTGCCCGCCTGGGTGCAGGGCGGGATCGGCCCCAACACGGCCGCCGCTTCCATCGCAGCCGGGGCTTCGGGCGTTGTGCTCGATTGCCAACTGCTCCTCGCCAAAGAATCTCCCCTCCGCAAAACGGGAGGGAATTGGCTGTCCGCCTTTGACGGCAGCCAAACCGTGTGTCTCGGTGGACGGTTGGGCGAAGCGTATCGGCTCTTCAAACGGCCGGGTAGTGCTGCCGTGGAATTCCTTCAGAAAGAAGAAGCCCGCCTGGAATCCGCCGACCTCTCCGCGGAGGAAAAACTCGCCCACTGGCGGGAAGCCGCCCGACGGCAGATGCATAGAGCAGAATCCAATGAAATTGTATTCCTGGGACAGTCGGCATGTTTCGCCCGGCAACTCGCGGAACGCTACGTGACCGTGGCCGGGGTGCTGCAAGCGGTTGTCGATCGTGTGAAGCAAAACCTGGACGCCGCCCACAGGTTCCAGCCGCTGACGGAAGGCTCGGAGTTCGCCCAAAGGCATCACATTTCGTATCCGATCTTCCAAGGGCCGATGACGCGGGTCAGCGACACCGCCGCCTTTGCGGACGCCGTCTCCCACGCCGGCGGTTTGCCGTTCTTGGCTCTCGCGCTCCTGCGGAAGAAAGCCACCGAAACCTTGCTTGCGGAAACGCAAAAGCAACTGGGCGACCGCTCGTGGGGCGTGGGACTTTTGGGTTTCTTGCCGCCGGAGATCCGCAAGGAACAAGTGGCCGCGATCCGGAAGTTTAAGCCGCCTTTCGCTTTGATCGCGGGCGGCCGGCCGGATCAAGCCCGCGAATTGGAAGACGAGGGCATTCCGACCTATTTGCACGTCCCGTCGCCGGGGCTGCTCAAAATGTTCCTCAAAGATGGGGCCAGGCGGTTCATCTTTGAAGGCAAGGAATGCGGCGGCCACGTGGGACCGCGGGGCAGCTTCGTGCTCTGGGAAACCATGTGCGAACTCCTGTTGGACCACATCCAAAGCGGCGGCAAGGCGGAGGAACTCAATATCGTCTTCGCGGGCGGGATTCACGATGCGGTTTCGAGTGCCGCCGTGTCGGTGCTGGCGGCGCCGCTGGTCGAGAAAGGCGTCGCAGTGGGCGTGTTGATGGGCACGGCGTATCTCTTTACCCAGGAAGCGGTCGCCGGCGGAGCCATCGTGCCCCGCTTTCAGAAAGAAGCCCTGTCCAGCAAAAACACCGTCCTGTTGGAAACCGCGCCGGGGCATGCGATCCGCTGCATCAACACGCCTTATTTCGAGGTGTTCCACAAGGAAAAGCAGCGGCTGAAAACCGAGGGCAAAACCAACGACGAAATCACCCAGGCCCTCGAATGGATGAACATCGGCAGGCTCCGCGTGGCATCCAAAGGGCTGGACCGGGTGCAGACCGAAACCGGCGTTTCGCAGCTTGCGGAGATTCCCGATGAGGAACAATTCTCCCGCGGGATGTACATGATCGGCCAGGTCGCCGCCATGCACGACCGCGTGATGACGATGGAGGAACTTCACAAAGACGTTTGCCAGGGCAGCCTCGCCACACTCCAACGATTGGCTCCGGAACTCATGGCTCCCCAACCCGCGGAAACACCCTGCGACATTGCCGTCATCGGCATGTCGTGTTTCTATCCCAAAGCCAAGAGCCTCGAAGAGTATTGGGAACACATCCTGGATCGCTTCGATGCGGTGACCGAAGTTCCCGAAACGCACTGGGATTGGCGGCTGTATTACGATCCCGATCCCCGCGCGAAGGACAAGATCGTCTCCAAGTGGGGCGGGTTCATGGAGGATATTCCGTTCGACCCGCTGAAATATGGGATCACCCCGGCCAGCCTGAAAGCCATCGAACCCTTGCAGCTTCTGCTCCTGGAAGCCGTGCAGCACACGATCGACGATGCGGGCTACACGGAGCGGCCCTTCAACCGCGAGAAGACCTCGGCGATCCTCGGCGTCGGCGGGGGCGGCGGTCCGGTTGCGGTGGCTTATGGCTTCCGCTGCTGTTTGCCGCTGTTAAAGACCGTGCCCGGCGTCGAAGTGCCCACGGAGAAAATCCTCGAAAACGGCGCGTTTCCCGAATGGACCGAAGATTCGTTCCCGGGCATTCTCTCGAACGTGGCCGTGGGCCGGGTCGCCAACCGCTTCAACTTCGGCGGGGCGAACCTCGCGATCGATGCCGCGTGTGCGTCTTCGCTCGCGGCGGTGTATTCCTGCGTCCGCGAATTGGAGATGGGCACGAGCGACGTGGCCTTCGCGATGGGGGCCGACACCGTGATGACGCCCTACGCCTACACCGCCTTCAGCAAGACCCACGCCCTCTCGCGGCGCGGCCGATGCAGCCCCTTCGATGCCGCGGGCGACGGGATCGTGCTCAGCGAAGGCATCGGGGTCGTGATGCTCAAACGCCTGGCGGATGCGGAGCGGGACGGCGATAAAATCTATGCCGTCATCAAAGGCGTGGGAGCTTCGAGCGACGGCCGCGAAAAAGGCCTCACCGCGCCGAACCTCGCCGGCCAGATGCGGGCTCTTCGCCGGGCTTATGCCCAGGCCAACATCTCGCCCAGCGATGTGGAGTTGATCGAAGCCCACGGCACCGGGACCGTCGTCGGCGACCACACCGAAGCCAAGGCTTTGATCGAAGTCTTCAACGAATTCGAAGCCCATCCGCAGTCGTGTGCGATCGGCTCGGTGAAGTCGATGATCGGCCACACCAAGTGTGCCGCCGGCATCGGCGGGTTGATTAAAACCGCCCTCGGCCTCCATCACAAAGTCCTGCCGCCGACCCTGGTCGATCAGCCGAATCCGCGGATTAACTTTGAAGAAAGTCCGCTGTACCTCAACGCCGAGGCTCGCCCGTGGATCCACGGAGCCGATCATCCCCGCTACGCCGGCGTAAGCGCGTTCGGCTTCGGCGGCACGAACTATCACGTCGTCCTGCAAGAATACACCGGGAACTTCCAAGACCGCACGCCGCCCGCCAAACGGCATTGGCCGGCGGAGTTGTTCGTCTTTAGAAAAACCACGCGGGACGAAATCGCCAAGGATGTCGAGCGGGTTCACAAGGTGCTCTCGGGCGAACACTTGCCGGATCTTTCGCGGTTGGCGTTGTCCTTAAGCGATGCCTGCCCCGAGGATACATCGCTTCCCACGTTGGCGGTTGTCGCGCAGTCGGCGGACGACCTCGGGCAAAAACTCGCCGCCGCTTTGGAACTTCTCAAATCGGACGCCAAAGAGAAAACCGACCCGCGAGGCATTTATTTCCATATGCAGCCGGCGGAGCGGAAAGGCAAGGTTGCGTTTCTGTTTCCGGGGCAGGGATCGCAGTACCCCAACATGCTCGCCCAGACGGGAACGGTGCTCCCCGAAGTTCGCGAAGCCTTCGACAAGGCCACGCGGAAGCTCGATGGAAAATGGGACCGACCGCTGGGCCGGTTCGTCTATCCGGCTTCGACCTTCACGCCCGCGGCCGAGAAAACCGCGCGGGACATGCTGGCCCGCACCGATGTGGCTCAGCCCGCGTTGGGGGCGGCAGGGATGGCCATGTTCCATGTGATGGAATCGCTGGGAATTACGCCCGACTTCCTCGCCGGCCACAGTTACGGCGAATACGCGGCCTTGTGTGCGGCCGGGGCGATCAGCGAAGACGACCTCTATCATGTCTCTTACGAGAGGGGCCGGCTCATCAATGAAGCCGCCGGCGACAACCGGGGCGGCATGGTCGCCGTCGATGCCGACGCCAAAACAGTGGCGAAAGCCATCGATGGACTCGAAGGCGTTTCGCTGGCGAATCTCAACTCGCCGAACCAAACCGTCGTCTCCGGCAGCGACGCGGGTTTGGAAGCCTTGCTCAAGCGCCTTCCCGAAAAGAAACTTCGCGGCCGGCGGATTCCCGTGGCGTGTGCGTTTCATTCGCCATTGGTCGCCGATGCCGCCCGCCCGCTCGCCGGCGTGCTCAGCGAAATCGACTTCGCCGCGCCCAAGACAACAGTTTACTCGAACACGCTGGGAACGGAGTATCCTTCCGAGCCGGACAAAATTGGCAACCTGCTCTCCGAGCATCTCGCGTCTTCCGTGCAGTTTCAGCCGGAAATCGAAGCGATGTCCCAAGCCGGTGCGACGATCTTCATCGAAGTCGGACCGCAGGGCGTGCTCACGGGATTGGTCCACCAGATTCTAGGGGACCGTCCGCATCTCGCCGTGGCCACGGACATCAAAGGCCGCGACGGAATCGTCCAATTGCAGCATGCCCTCGCGCAGCTTCTGGTGCATGGCGTTCCCATGCGGTTGGACCGCCTCTACGAAGACCGGGATCTCGCCCCGTACAACCTGACGAACCTGGAACACGATGTCAAACCGGCTCCCCTGTCGCGGACCACATGGATGGTCAATGGCATTCGTAATCGACCCCTTGACGCTCCTGAACCTTTCTTGTTGGGACAATCTCAATCCATGAAGCAGAACGGCCACACCAACCTCGAGGAGACCCCCGCCGTGCCTCCAGCACATTCCGCCCAGAACGGCAGCACCAACCGCCTGCCCGAACAACCCGCCGCCCAAGCCGCCCCGCCTCAGGCCGCCGCCCCGGCTCCCAGCCATGCTGCGGCCGCCTACAACGGCAACGGTAACGGAGCCAGCCACGGCAACGGCAACCAGGCCGGTTTACCCGCCGTCCGGCATCAGACGCCCAGCGTTCCCATGTCCGGGGACGATGTCACGCAGGTGATGCACGGCTTTCAGCATTTGATGTCACGGTTCTTGGACACTCAGCGGAACGTGATGCTCGCCTATCTGCAAGGCGACGCCCACGCGGCTCCGATTGATATTCCCAGCACATCGCACCCCGCGACGCCGGCGCAGCCCCCGCACTACGCCTCCGCGAACGGAAACGGTTCTTACGCGCCGCAGGCTCCGGCCCATGGGACCGCGGGGAATGGAGCCGCGATGAACGGCGCTCCTGCGCATGCCTCGGCGGGGATGAATGGGACGGCCAACGGAGTCGCTCCCAAGCCGGAACCGAAACCCGAACCCGCTGCGGAACCGGCCCCCGCGAAAGCGGCGGAAGTGAAAGAAGCCGCGGCCCCGGCGGTCACGCGGGAATCGCTCACAGCGCAGCTCCTGGAACTCGTCAGCGCCCGCACGGGCTATCCCAAAGACATGCTGCGGATGGATCTCGATCTCGAAGGCGAACTGGGCATCGATTCGATCAAACGCGTCGAAATCCTCGGCTCGCTCGCGGAATCGCTCGGCACCGAGGACGATGAAATGGATTCGCCCATCGAACTCGAGCAGCTCACCACGCTCCGCACGTTGGGCGGCATCATCGATTATCTCGAAGAAGCCCTGGCCGAAACGGGGGCTCCCGCCGAGGAGGAATCCGCGGCCGAGCTCGCCCAGTCGAACGGGGCCTCAAAAAAAAAGCCTCGCCCGGCGATGAGGGACTGAAAGTCCAGCGCGGCCTGGTGGAAATCGTGGACCTGCCGCTCCCCGGCGGTTCCATGATGATCCCCGCCGGCTGCGTGTTGATCACCGATGACGGGCGCGGACTGGCCGGGGAAATCGCCGGCCGGCTTGCGGACTTTGAAGTCGATGTGCGCATCGTCAATCCCGCCGAAACCGATTTGACCGATGCGGGCGCCGTGAACGAATTGCTCAGCCGCGTGCGGGACGAAAACGGCAGCATCGGCGGCTTCATTCATCTTGCACCGCTCGCCCAGGCGGATGATACAGGAAACGTGGGACCGTTCGGGCTCACCGGGATGTGAAGTCGCTGTACCTTCTCGCGCGGCTTGGAAAGCGATCTTCGCGAAGCGGGCGAGGACGGCGGCTCGTTCTTCCTCGCCCCGACCTTGATGGGCGGCGAATTGGCCTTCGGCGAGAACCCGCTCCCTGCGGATTTCCTGCCGGGCTACGGCGGGATCGTGGGCTTTACGAAATGCCTGGGTTCCGAATGGCCGGAAGTTTTGGTCAGGGCCGTCGATTTCGATGATGTCTCCTCGCCCGCCCAATTCGCGGAAATATTATTGAACGAACTCAGCGATACGGAGGGGCCGTTGGAAGTTGGCTACTGCCAGTCGAACCGCGTGACCTGGGAGCCGGTGAATGTCGGATTGGACGAAGACGAAACCCACCTCCTGCTCGATTCCGATTCCACCGTTCTGGTGACGGGCGGAGCGCGGGGGATCACGGCCCGGATTGCCTTGGAACTTGCCAACCGCTACCAGCCGCATCTGGTGATCGTCGGCCGATCCGCGGAACCTCAACCCGAAGCCGCCGAGACCGCGAACCTCACCGACCAGGCGGAAATCAAAGCGGTGCTCATCAAGCGACTCCAAACCTCAGGCGACGCCTTCACTCCCGCGAAGGTCGAAGAGATTTATCAGCGGTTGATGCGGGACCGGGAGATTTTATCGAACCTCGAAGCTCTGCGGGAAACAGGAGCCAAAGTGACCTACCGCGCGGCGGATGTTCGCGACGAGCAGGCGATGTCCGCGCTGATTGAAGAACTGGAATCCCAGGGCGGGATCGCCGGCGTGATTCACGGGGCGGGGATTATCGATGACAAACTCGTCCGCGACAAGACGCCGGAATCCTTCGACCGCGTGTTCGGGACGAAGGTGGACAGCGCGAGCATTCTGGCGAGGCATCTCAATCCCGCATCGCTCAAGTTCTGTTCTTTCTTCGCTTCGATCGCCAGCCGATATGGAAACCGCGGCCAATCGGATTACGCGGCGGCGAACGAAGTTCTCAGCAAGCTCGCCCATTCGCTCGACCGCCAGTGGCCGGGCCGGGTGTTCGCCGTGGCTTGGGGGCCGTGGGCGGAAGTGGGGATGGTCTCGCATTTGGAGAAGCATCTGGTCAAACGCGGCCTCAAACTGATCCCCCCGGACGAGGGAGCCAAACGCTTTGCCGACGAGTTGGAGCACGGAAAGAAAGGCGAGTCGGAAGTATTGATCGCGGGCGGCGAGGAACACGAAATCCGCCCCAAACGCAGCGGCCAAACAACGGGCAAACCCGCCCCAATGGCCGCCGCGGACGCGAGTTAGAAAATCGAATCACTACAAAAAACAGAGCCGCGCACGAAGTAAGCGGTCACTACAAAAAACAGAGCCGCGCACGAAGTAAGCGGTCACGAAATCGAGCGAACTCCAACGGCTTACTTCGTGCGAGGCTCCTTTGAAACATTCAATCGAATCGGTCATATGGCGTTTTCAAGTACATCATCCAACCATTTGAACTCGGAGACGGAGCTGATCCTGCTTTCCGCCGCGGATCGTTCCGGGTTGATTCAGCGGGTGCGGGAACTGCAATCGTTCTGCGAACAACAGCCCGCAGCCAACCTGGCGGATTGGGCGGTTTCGCTCAATACCCAAACGCCAGAGGCCGTGCGGTTGGCGATCGTGGCGAAGTCGGTTTCGGATCTATCGGAAACACTCCAGCGGGCGGGGGATCGTCTCGCCGATGCCGATTGCCGGCAAATTCGGGACGTCAAGGGGATTTACTTTTTCGAGAGTCCCCTCGGAATCGCCGGCCAGTTGGCGGTGCTGTTTCCCGGCGAAGGGGCGCCGTATTTGGGGATGATCGGCGATTTGCCAGACCGGTTTCCCGCCGTGGCGAAGATTATCGTCGAGTGCGATCAGATGAGCCGCGAGCAGGGCAACGCTCCCTTGAGCCGATTCCTTGCGGTTCCCGAAAACGACGCGGAGCGGGACGCATTGAACAAAGAGCTTCGCGGCTTGGGCGACACGATGTTCAGCGTGCTCATGGTCGATTGGGCGCTGTGGGAATTGTTCCGTTCGCTGGGCATCAAGCCCGACGCCTTAGCCGGGCACAGTGCGGGGGAACTGGCGGCGCTGTGGATGTCGGAATGCTTGGTCGACGGGCTGGATGTGCCGCAGGTGCAGCGGACGATGGACTTTCTCGAAGCCGATGAGCAAGCCGCGGGCACGGGAAGCGTGCTCCTGGCCGTGGGGGCTTCGCGGGAAACGATGCTCGAACTTCTGGCCGAGGTGACCGCGGAGTTCGGCTACCCGGCCGATGCTTCGCCGTTGTTCCTCGCGATGGACAACTGCCCGCATCAGACCGTGGTCGTCGGCCCGCCGGACGCGATGCAGTCCGTGGCGGAGACGCTCCGCGAGCGGAAGATCATGCACGAGCGACTGCCCTTCAGCCGCCCGTATCACACGCCGCTGTTCGAGCCGCAACTGGGGCCGTTGCGCGCATGTTCGACGACATGCAATTTCACGCCCCGGCAACGAAGCTGTATTCCTGCACGACCGGAAAACCCTTCCCGCGCGAACCGGAAGCCATCCACAATCTGGCGATGTCGCATTGGATTCTACCGGTCGAGTTCTCCCAGATGATCCGCAACATGCACGACGACGGCGTGCGGATTTTTTTGGAACTCGGCCCGCGGGGAAACCTGGCTTCGTTCGTCTCCGACATCCTCCGCGGCCGGGAGTTCCTGGCCATCTCCGCCGACGTGCAACGGCATTCGGGCATCACGCAACTCCATCACGTTTTGGGGCAGTTGTTCGCCCATCACGTGCCCATGCGGATTGAATCCCTCTATCCGGACCGAGCTTCACAACACAGCGAGCCCCAAGAACCAGAACCGGTGCCGCAAACGACGGCAAACGAAAAAGCCTGGCCGATCGCCCCGCGTACCCATTCCGCGGGCGGCAGAGCCGGCGTGGTGAACGAGTATTGGAACGTAATGGGCGAGTTCCTCGACTTGCAAGAAGACGTGATGCAGCAGTTTTTGCATCTGCGGCGGAGCGGCGTTTCCTGGAGACCGTCGAGGCCGGCGCTTGCTGCATATTCTCATCCCCACCCGCAGGAAATGCCTTCGCCCGAGCCGGCCGCCGAGGCAACTCCGCCGCAGCATCGATTGCCTTTGATCGGCCAGATCGTTCGCTCGATCCCCGGACAGGAGTTGGTGGTGCGGAGGCGGTTAGATGTGGAGGAAGACATCTACGGCGACCATCACACCGTCGGCGGGCGGGACATCAGTTACGTCCACCCCGAACGCAACGGCCAGCCCGTGGTGCCGATGACATTCAGTCTGGAGATGATGGCCGAGGCCGCGACCTTGGCGGTGCCCGGAATGGTGGTCACGGCCATCTGCAACGTGCAGCTCGCGAAGTGGTTGGAGTTCGATGAAGACCAACCGCGTACCGTCGAGCTCACCGCGCGGGTCAGGCAATGCGACGAAGAGTCTGCGACTTTGGAAATACGGATTTTCGATCTGGGCTTCGAGCCGGACCGCCCCGATCACAAAGGCGATCTCGCCGCCGTCGCGACGGTGGAGATGGCCGACCGTTACCCGGCCCCGCCGCCGGTGGAGGATTTCCCGCTCACCGGAGAACACCCCTGCCGAATTCCGTTGGATGTGCTTTACAAAAACTTGTTTCACGGCGAGTTTTTCCAGGGCGTGGTGTCGCTCGACCGGTACGGCGAAGAAGGCATCCAAAGCCAGATTCGCGTGCTGCCGCGGGACGGACTGTTCCGCTCCGATCCCGATCCGCAGTTCGTCTTGGACCCGGTGCTGATGGACGTCGCGATGCACCCCTTGGCCGGCTGGCATCTGGAGCAGCCCGATCAATCCGGGCGAATTTTGTTGCCTTACGAACTCGGCGACATCAGGTTCTACGGCCCCCGCCCGGCGGTCGATACCGAGATGACCTCCCGCGGGCGCATGCTGCACGAGTCTTCCCGCCGGTTCACGCATTCGGTGGAAGTCGTAGGGCCGCAAAATCGCATCTGGTGCACGATGGAGAAGCTCAAATACTGGCGGTTTTACCTGCCGTTCGGCGAATACAACTTCCACGGCCCGAAAGAAAACTATTTCATCAGCGAGAACTGGCCCGAGGCGATCGGCGAGGATTTCGATTCAAACGAACCGTCGGCCTGGTGCGTGGGCATGATGCCGCCCCAGGATCTGCAAACCCCGGGCATGATGCTCGCCTCGGCCCGCGTGGCGTTGACGGAAGACGAAGTAAAAACCTTCCGCAGACTCGAATTGCCGGCCCAGCGAAAATCCCAGTGGGTGTTCGGCCGGCTGGCCGCCAAGGATGCCATTCGCATCCTGTGGCGGAAGCGGACCGGCGATGCGATGGTGCCGGCGGATATTGCGATCGCTCCCGACGAACACGGCAAACCGGTGGCGTCGCCCCTCGGCCGGGAACGGCCCGACGATTACCCCCAGGTGTCGATTGCTCACACCGACGGAATCGTCGCGGCGCTCGCGGCGTTCGATCGAAGCCCCGGCATCGATTTGGAGCGGATCACGGTGCGCGAGGAAAGTTTCGTCAAAGCCGCGTTCAATAAAAGCGAACAAGAACTGATTTCCGCCGCGGCGATGGACCGCGATGAAGTCGTCACCCGCTTCTGGTGCGCCAAGGAAGCCGTTTCCAAAGCCCTGGGCCAAGGACTGGTGGAGGGGCCCTCCAGCCTGGAGGTGACGTCGTTCGACCCGGCCGGCGGCGGGGTGACGGTCGAGATTTCCCAACGTCTCGCCGAACGATTGCCGATGGAAATGGGAGGCCCGCTGGACGTGCGGACCATTCGCAAGGATGATTTTGTGATTGCCACGATTCTGTTGGAAAGCCCGAACCTATGTCCCGCAGCTACGACGATGTCTTCCGAGAAATCGCCGGCCTCTTGAGAAGTTTTGAGGGCCGGGAATATTCGGGCGAGATCGGGCCCTCCACCCGATTCTTCGATGATCTGGGCTGCGCTTCGATCGACGCCGTGGTCTTAGGGGAACAACTCGAACAGCACTTCGGTCAAAAGCTCCGTTTCAACGAATTACTGACGGACCTCGGCAACCGCGGTGCGACGGATCTGGAAATCGGAGAACTCGCCCGCTTCGTGCACGAGCATTTAGGCGAGCGTGGGGCGTCAGCCCCATGATCGTGATAACTTCAAAGAACGTAAGCATCATGGGGCTGACGCCCCACGCTCGCCGATAACACGGACAAAATCTTATGCCGCATATCAACGTGAATGGGATCAATCTCCACTATCAACAGTCCGGCCAAGGCCCGGATGTGGTGTTGATCCACGCCTTCACCAGCAACATGGCCATCTGGATGCTCACCGGTTTGGTGGAGCATCTGGCGGGCGATTTCCGCGTGACGAGCTACGACCTCCGGGGCCACGGCGTCAGCGAGATTCCCCAAACCGGCTACACCTCGGCCGAGATGACCGAAGACCTCCATCAACTGCATGCCGCTTTGGATCTCGGGCCCGCGTATTTGGTGGGGCATAGCTTCGGCGGCGTGGTCGCAATGCACGCGGCGGCGGAATATCCCGAACTGGCCGCCGGAGTGATCGCTTCCGACACCTATTTTCCGGGCCTCAAAGACATCGAACCCAACATCGCCGACACCGCGATCTGGAAAGAGCTGCGGCAGGATCTTTTGAAAGCCGATGTGGAGATCGGCGAGCAGGTCGATTTCGGGAGCCTGTTCGACATCGTCGCGGGGTTGACCTCTGAACAAACCGAAGCCATCCGCGGCGTGATGGGGGCGTCCGCCACGCGCTGGCTCTCGCAGCTGGCGAAACTGGCCGGCACCACCGCCGGGGTCGATGTGTTTGAACCGGCCGGGCTCACCGCGGAGAAAATTCGCTCCGTCGCGGTCCCCGTGGTGGGCCTTTACGATGAGGACACCACCTTCGCTGCCACCTGCCGGTACTTGGAAAGCCATCTGCCGAATTGTAAAATCGACACGGTGGCCGGGGCCCGGCACGTGGCGCCGCTGCAAAACTCCGCCGAGTTCGCCCGCCTCGTAAAGCTGCACTTAATGCGAATGGCCAGGGGTCAAGAGCCGGAAAGAATCAAGGTCGATCGTTAAGCTTTAATGGCTCAGTGCCTGATTCACGGGCGAAGATCGGAGGCTTCCGCCTTCTCGCTTTGCTCTTTTCTGGCTAAGGTCCGACGAGTCTCCGGCGTTGGTCATTGGAATTTCTACACCATGTGGTTTTCGACATTACTTCTCAAGAATCTGTTCCGGCGGAGGGTCCGCTCCGCGCTGACGTGCATCGGTTTTGCCGTCGCGGTCGGAACGACCGTCGCGCTTCTTGGCGTCTCGGACAGCTTCGAGCGGACCTGGCTCCGCTCCATGACCGCGCCGACTTCGACATCATCGTTTCCGAAGCCAACAACCCCGATCCCTCCAGTAGCCGCCTTGATGAATCCTTCAAAACCCAAATCGCCAAAGTTCCCGGCGTGAAAAAGGTGTCGCCCTCGTTGGTGGAAGCCATCTCTTGGAGCGAGGGCACAATGAGCATCAATGCTCTGCTGCTGTTGGGTTGGGAACCCAATAGCGTCTTGTTCGACAAATTGAAAATCCTCAAAGGCCGGCGCTACAAGCCCGGGGAAGATCATGTGATCCTCTTGGGCACGCAGCTCGCCCAGGGCATCCAGAAAACCGTGGGCGACACAATGGAGATCGAGGGCGTGAAATTCAAAATTGTGGGGATTTTCGAGAGCTTCGTGCATTACGAAAACAACAACGTCGTCCTGCCGCTCAGCGAACTCCAAGACCTCAACTTCGCGCAGGGCCAAGTCAGCGGGTTCGCCATTGTGCTTGAAGATGGGTACAAAAACGAAGCCGGCGTTCAAAAGGTCGCCGACGAACTCAACAAGCTGAAGCTAAAAAGCAAACTGGGCGGACGCCTCGTCTCGCTGTCCGCGCTGGCCGCCAAAGATTTTGTGAAAAACTCCCTCCAAATCCAGGTCGCCCATGCGATGGCGTGGATCACCTCGGCCATCGCGATCATCGTCGGGTCCATCGGCGTCTTGAACACGATGATTATGTCCGTGGTCGAACGCGTGCGGGAAATCAGCATCCTGCGGGCCATCGGCTGGAAGAAGTCCCGCGTGGTCCGCATGATCCTGGGCGAAGCCTTGGTCCTCAGCCTGGTCGGAGCCGTCTTGGGAATCGTCGCCGCGATCCTGCTCGTGCATTGGCTGACCAAGGTCCCCACCGTGGCGGGTTTCATCGAAGGCTCGATCGCCGATGTGGTGCTCCTCAAAGGCGTGCTTCTGGCCCTCGTCGTCGGCTTCCTGGGCGGAGCTTACCCGGCCTGGCGTGCCGCCCAACTTCTGCCCTCGGAGGGACTCCGCCATGAATAACCCTCCCCCGGAAAACAACGTCCTCATCCGCACCGAGCATCTGGGCAAAGTCTATCCCGACGGCAAAGTCACCGCGATCGTCGATATGAATCTGACGATCCGGCACGGCGAATACGTCGCCATCATGGGGCCGAGCGGCACCGGCAAATCGACGCTGTTGAACCTCCTGGGGGCCTTGGACCGCCCCACCTCCGGCGAGATCTATTTCGAGGGCGAACCGCTCTCGACGATGCGCGACCTCGATGCGCTCCGCTCGCGGCGGATCGGGTTCGTGTTCCAATCGTTTTATCTCTTGCCCACGCTCTCGGCTTCGGAAAACGTGCAGATCCCGATGTTCGAGGGGAATTTGTCTTCTCAAGAACGAATCGATCGGGCCGCCGAGCTTTTGGACGCCGTCGGCATGAGCCACCGCGCGAAGCATCTCTCCTCGCAACTGTCCGTGGGCGAGCGCCAGCGGGTGGCGATTGCCCGCTCGCTCGCCAACGATCCCGCCCTATTGATGGCCGACGAACCCACCGGCAACTTGGATTCGCAAACGGAACAGGAAATCCTGGCCCTGTTCGATCGGCTGCACCAGGAGCGGGGCATGACGCTGATCACCGTCACGCACAGCGAAGACATCGGCCGCCGAGCCAACCGCTTGATCCGCCTCCGCGACGGAAAAATCGTCGAAGACACCACCACCGCCGCCCAAGTCTCGTAACGCCAAGAAAGTCGCCCATCGCTCCGCGATGGTAGCGCGAAAACTTGATCGTCGCGCCAACAACCATCGTGGCAATAAAATCAGAACCTCTCCGCGAACGTAGCGGTCTTCGATCTGGGTTTTGCGATCCTGGCGGTTTCTGGCTCTCCGCTCGGAGTGAGTCGGTTTTTTCGGGGTGATGTGTTATGCTGGCCTCTCCGAAGTCCCCCCCTCCGAAGATCGGCCTCATGACATCCCCGCAAGCACCAGACGCCGCCCAATTTCCGGAAACGGACCCGTCCCCGATCTTTGAACTGTTTCGGGGCAGCTACGGTTCGGAACTTTTGACCGCGGCCGTCGCTCATTTTCCCGTATTTCGGCTGCTTTCCGACCGGCCTCACTCATTTGCCGAGTTGCGCGAGGCTCTCAAACTCGAAGAACGCCCCGCCATCGTTTTGACCACCGCCCTCAAAGCCGTCGGCCTGGTTCAAGATGTCGAGGGGACATTGTCGCTTACCCAAATCGCGGCCGAGCACCTTTCGCCCGCCGGCTACTATAATGTCCGCGATTACATCGGCCTTGCCGCGGAAAGCCCCGGCGTTTTGGAAATGGTCGCCCGCTTAAAGTCCAATCGCCCGGCCAATGCCGACCAGGAAGAAACCGGCGTCGCCTTCATTTATCGCGACGGCATGCGGTCGGCGATGGAAGACAGCGAATCGGCCCGGCATTTGACCTTGGCTCTCGCGGGACGGGCCAAGAACGTCGCCCCCTATCTGGCAGAACAGCTGCCGATGACCGAAGGCGTTTTACTCGACGTCGGGGGTGGCACGGGCATTTATAGCATCGCCTGCTTGAAGAGACACACCCGGCTCAAAGCCATCGTGCTAGACCGACCGGAAGTCCTCAAGATTGCAGAAGACTTCGCGAGAGATTATGGCGTCGCGGATCGGCTGGAATGCTATCCCGCCGACATGTTCGCCGATCCGTTGCCGAAAGCCGACCAGGTTTTGCTCTCGAACGTGCTCCACGATTGGGACGTGCCGGAGTGCCGGGAACTCATCGCCCGCTGTGCGGAGGCTTTAGCGCCGGGCGGGAGGCTTTTGATCCACGATGTGTTCTTGAACGACAACCTCGACGGCCCGTTGCCAATCGCCCTCTACTCCGCGGCACTTTTCAGCTTAACCGAAGGCCGGGCTTATAGCGCCCAAGAATACCGCCAATGGCTCGCCGCGAATCACTTTACGCCGGAACCCATTCGCCCCACACTGATCCACTGCGGCTTATTGCCCTCGCTCAAAACCTAAACATTTTTTGTGCTCTATAACTATTGATCTCGTTTAGAACCGATAACGATGACAACGAACTCAAGCCCCAACGCTCGTCCTTGGTATCAACGCATCGGTCCCGCTCTGATTACCGCGTGCGTGGTGATTGGCCCCGGAAGTATTCTCACCAGTTCCAACGTCGGCGTGAGAAATGGTTATGCGTTAAGCTGGGTCATCGTCGCCGCGGTCGTGTTTATGCTGGCCTTTATGTCGATGGGGGCGCGGCTGGGCGTCTCGACGGACCGCTCCGCGGGAACCTTGCTCGCGGAACGCATCGGCCGCTGGTTCGCGGTGCTCATCGGCGTCAGCGTGTTTTTTATTTCGTCCGCGTTTCAGTTCGGCAACAATTTAGGCGTGCACTTTGCCCTCAAGACCTATATCGACTTCCCCTATTGGATCGTGCTCTTTAATGCGCTAGCCATTGGGTTTCTGCTGTTTAGTAAGCACTTATATCAGGCTCTGGAAAAGCTGATGATGGTGTTCGTGGGCATCATGCTGATCGCGTTCGCCGTCAACCTGATCGCCGCGGGCCCGCGGTTCGGCGAGTTCTTCCGGGGGTTTGTTCCCGGCGGCGTGAAAGTGAATCTCACCGTGCTGGGTCTCGTGGGGACGACCTTTGTCACGTCCGCCGCGTTTTATCAATCCTATCTCGTCCGGCAAAAAGGCTGGTCGAAAACGGAACTCAAGGACGGCATGATCGATGTCCGAGTGGGGGCGATGATCATGGCGGTGATTACCTTGATGCTTATGGCGACCCCCGCCACCGTGTTTCACAAAGACTATAAGCTCGAAGAAGTCATTAAAGATCCAAAAAACGCCGCCGAGAAGGCGACGCTGATTATTGACGACTCCAACCCTGAAGAGTTCGAACGGGTTAAGAAGCAGGCGGGGAAGGAAGTCAACTGGGAAACCGATTCGCCCCGCTGGACGAAGATTTATCCCAAGAGTGAATATGAAAACTTGAGCAAAAAGCAAAGGCAGCCGACACAGCCCCGCGAGTTTCAAGGCTTGCCGGAAGTCGGCCGGTCGCTCGAGCCGTTGTTTGGGGCCGTGGGGCCTTTGCTGTTCTTCCTGGGCGTGTTCTCGGCGGCGTATTCTTCGTTCCTTGTGAACTCGATGATCGGCGGGTTTATCCTGGCCGACGGCTTGGGCGTCGGCAGCACCCCTGAGGATCGTTGGCCCAGGATCTTTACGATCGTCGTATTGCTCACCGGAATGGGCGTCGGGCTTTATTGCATTTTGGTGCTGCACGAACAACGACCGGTGGAACTGATTGTCGCGGCCCAAGCGGTCACCGTCGTCGCGTCGCCCTTGGTCGCGGGTTCGCTGTTGTGGCTGACCTCGAAGCGGGACGTAATGGGCGACAACGTCAACGGACCGTTACTGACAACCTTCGGCGTCATCGGTTTTTTGGTGCTGCTCGCCATGTCCGCCAACACCTTGATGAGTGTGCTGGGAAAACTCGGTTGGTTATAGGTCAAGGAAAACCGGGACTAGCGCCCTGCAGCTGATTTTTTGCCTGGCGGAGAAAGGCCATTGTGACAACCACCGGCAAACCGACGGATGTCCGCATCATCGGGACACAACTCTATCTGTTACCCGTGAAGACCCGGATGCCGATTAAATTCGGCCCCGAGGTTTTCACGGAGGCGACTTATGCGCGGGTCTTAATGACCGTCCAAGATCATCAAGGGCGCACCGCCCGAGGCTGGGGCGAGACGCCGTTGAGCATCCAGTGGTGCTGGCCAAGTTCCTTGTCCTATAGCCATCGGCACGAGCGTTTGATCGGGCTCTGTCAGCAGCTCGCCAAGGAGTGGGCGGAGTTTGACGCTTGGGGACATCCGCTGGAGATTGGCAGCGACTTTCTCGGTCAAAAATTGGCGAGTATCCGCGCGGATCTTAATAAGGGTGACTCGGCCGAGGAAAACATTCCCTATTTGGCGGCTCTTATCACCTCTAGCCCTTTTGATATTGCCCTCCACGATGCCTATGGCCGGCTTCATCAACGAGACATCTATCAAACTTATACCCGGGAGTTCCTGAATCGCGATCTTGCGAGTTATTTAGCGCCCGCGAACGATCGGCAGATCTCCTTTGCCGACCGCTACCCGCAAGAATTCCTTGTGCAGAGTCCGCCGAAACGACTTGTCGCCTGGCATCTTGTCGGCGGGCTCGATCCGTTGACGGCGAAAGACCTCACGGGAAACGAACCCGACGACGGCTATCCGGTGTTGCTCACCGATTGGATCGCGCGGGACGGCCTCAAGTGTCTCAAGATTAAACTGCGAGGAAGCGACGCCGCTTGGGATTACGAGCGGCTCGTTCGCGTGGGCCGGCTGGCTATTGAGCACGACGTGACCTGGCTGACGGCGGATTTCAATTGCACCGTCTCGGAGCCGGAATACGTCAATGCGATCCTCGATCGGCTGCGCGATGAGGAACCGCGGATCTACGGAATGCTGTTGTATGTCGAGCAGCCGTTTCCTTATGATTTGGAGCGGCATGCGATCGATGCCCGCAGCGTCGCGGCCAGAAAGCCGGTGTTCCTGGATGAGAGCGCCCACGATTGGCGGCACGTGCGGCTGGGGCGGGAACTGGGCTGGTCGGGCGTGGCGCTCAAGACTTGTAAAACGCAAACCGGGGCGATCCAGAGCCTGTGCTGGGCCAAGGCCCACGGCATGCCCGTGATGGTCCAGGATCTCGCCAACGGCATGATCGCCCAAATCCCCCACCTGCGGCTGGCGGCTCACGCGGGAACCATCATGGGCGTGGAAACGAACGCGATGCAGTTCTATCCCGAAGCGTCGCTGGCCGAGGCCCAGGTGCATCCCGGCCTGTATCGCCGGCGGAACGGCTGCGTGGATCTGACATCGCTGGGCCAGACGGGGTTCGGCTATCGGATCGAGGAAATCCCGCGCACGCTGCCCGCTGCCGCCGCATCGTATGGGGAGACATCTTGAGATCGATCGATATTCCCGGCACTCGATTCGCCGCAGGGCGCTGTTCATGCTGATGTCGTTAACCGGTCGCCGGATCCGCGAGAGCATATTGGCGGGACACATCCCCGGTGATCAAGCGGTGTCCCTGCCACATCCGCAGGAGATCCCGCACGGGGCGAAAGCCGAGTTCCTTGGCGAGTTCCGCCGCGTGCCCATTCGGCCCCGGCACGTCCCAGAACATCGCCCCGTCCACCGAACCCACGAGTTGGCGAATGATCTGTTCCGCAGCCTCGGGAGATTCGGAGGCCACCGGCCCAAGATAAGCCGCCCGCGAACCCGCCCGCAGCATTCCGAAGGCGTCTTCCCGCAAGATCACCTGGGAATCTTTCGCCACGCGTTCCAACCAAAGCTTACGATCCGCGCCAAAGATTTCGCGATCGATTTTGGGTGTGATGAAAGTTGAGTTCGGTACGAATGGAACGGCCGGCGCCGGGTTGCCGGGACGTTCCCAGCGCTGAAAACTCCACTCCGCCTGAAAACCCAGCCGCCGATAAACCGGTTCGCCCGCGGGCGTGGCGTCAAGCTTGATGCAGGCGACCTGCCGGTCCTTTAAGTAGTCCAGGCTCTTCTCGATGAGCGCCGAGGCCAGCCCCCGCCGGCGATAATCGGGATGCACGAGCATCATGCCGATCCAGCCAAGTTCCGTTCCATAAGTCGTATTGGTCACCGTGCCGGCGGGAACTTGTTCCCATTCGGCAATAAAACACCCGGGGGGCTCGTAGTCCAACAGCCGCTCGAGGTCGGCTGCGGTCTGATTCCAGTTCTCGCGTTGACGCAGCGCATCCACGAACGGCAAGTCGCCCGCTTCCATCCGCCGAGTTGTGATGGCATCGCCCACAGGGGATCTCCGTGACCACTGTTTCTTTAACCGCTCGCGGGGATCAACTGGCCGTCTTTGAGTTCCCGCCGGTCGGGAAATCGGCCGGCGAGTTCCTGGCTGTGGGTGACGCAGATTAATAGGGTGTTTTGCTCGGCGGCGATTTCCAAGAGCAGCGAGCCGACGGAAGTGGCGGTTTTTTGATCCAGGTTGCCGGTGGGTTCATCGGCTAGCAGTAGGGCCGGTTCATTGATCAGCGCCCGGCAGATGCCGACGCGCTGGCGTTCGCCGCCCGAGAGTTGGGCCGGTCGATGTGCGAGCCGTTCGGAAAGTCCCACGCGTTCCAGGAGGTTTTTCGCCCGTTCCTCGGCGGCGCCGCTCGCGCCCGCTCCCGCCAGAGCCGGGATGAGCACGTTTTCCAAGACCGAGCACTGAGGCAGAAGGTGATGGTCCTGAAAAATGAACCCGATGGTTTCGTTGCGGAAGTGGGCCATCGCCTTTTCGGATTTCTGGAACGGGTTTTGGCCGAGGATTTCCACCTCGCCGGCGGTCGGGCGGTCGAGGGTGCCGATGATATAAAGCAGCGTGCTCTTGCCGGAGCCCGAAGGCCCGGTGATCGACACCGCATGCCCGCGGCGCATTTGCAGGTTGACGTTTTTGAGAACCGTCAATTCCCCCGCCGCCGTGGGAAACGCCTTGGCCAGGCCAGTAACCGAAAGATCGCTGTTGGCTTCGCTCATGAGTCAGTCTTTCGATGAAGGGGCTTCCGCGATTTGGGCATCGATGGCGGGGGGCAAAGGCAGCGACCGCATCGGCTCGCCGGCGCGAACACGCAGCACACGGTCTTCATCTGCCCGCGGGCGATCCGCGTCTCGTCCCGCCAGAACTCGTAGTTGATCGTCAGCGACTTCACGCCTTTGCGTTCGACGAACAGGCGGATTTCCAAAACGTCCTGATAATACGCCGGGGCCTCGAACGAGCACTTCGCCGACACCCGCGGCCAGCCGAGCACCGTGCCGTCGTCCTGCGTCTCCATGATGCTCTGGCCCAGCGAGCGGAAAAAATCATGCTCGGCCTGCTCCATGTAGCGAAAGAAATTCGCAAAATGCACGATCCCCGCCATGTCGGTATCGCAAAACTCGACCCGGCGCTGGGTGATGAAACTGGAGATGGGATTAGCCGATTCGTTCGTCATTTCGTTCAAAACTTCCAAGGCGAGCGTGGGGCGTCAGCCCATGATTTTTTCTTCGCGACAATGACAACACGTCTCAATCGGGAAAAAACTTCTGCAACGTGTCAGTGCCGGGCGGCTTCGTGACGAGCGAGACCGCCACCAAAACAACACTAGCAGAAACGAACATTGTTCCGACAGGCTGCATGCCCAGGAAGGTGTATCGGGCGTTGTTGCCGAAATCCGCTGCTTGAAACAACAGCCACCACGACGCGATGACCGTCAACACGCTCGCATAGGCCCCGGCTTTCGTCAATCTTCGCCAATAGAGGGCCGCAAACGCCAAGGGCACGAGGCTCGCGAAGCCCGAAAACGTCCAGATCCCCAGGCGGAACACGCGGGGCATCTCGATGAGGCTGAGGCCATAGGTCATCGCCACGATCGCGACGATGAAACACCGCGCAATCAACACGGTCTGCCGTTCGCTGAAGCGGTTCTTGCCGCCGTACCTTACCACGATGTCTTCCGTGAACATCGTCCCCAGGCAGAGAAACTGGCTGTCCAATGAGGACATAATCGCCGCCAGGATCCCGGCCGTCAACAAGCCAGCCAAAACAGGATTCGTAAACCGGCCGACCATGATGCCCAGGATTTTATTGACATCGCCCGGGGGCATGTCTTGGGGGAACATCGGGTTGCCCTGGGCGTCGAGAATCGACGTCGCCCACACGCCCAACAAGACGCAGGGCAGCCAGACGATCAGAATAAACACCGGATGGGCGACGATCGCCAGCTTGAAACTGCTCGCCCGCCGGGCCGTGAGCCAATGCTGAAACACATGCGGAAACATGCCCACGGACAGCGGAATCAAAAGATACGTGAAATACTCCGGCTGCTGGAGATTCTCCAGCACCAGTTTTTGGGGATAATGTTTGAGCACGGCTTCGGTCGCGGCCGCGGGTCCGCCGAGTTTGTCGGCGATGGCGAAAAACGTGATCACGCCCAAGGTCATAAACACCGCGGTCTGAAAGGTGTTTGCCCACGCCGTGCCCCGCATCCCGCCGAAGAACACATAGGTCAACACGACCAGGCAGATCACGAGCGACCCCAACCAGGTCGGCACGCCGCCGCCGGTTGCGGGGAAGACTTCGGGAAAGGCTCCACGGGTGACGCCGGCGATGACCGCACCCGATGGAATCACGCCGATCAGAAGATAGATCACCACCATCGCGACCAACACCGGAAACAGCACGAGGCCGATGTTGGGGGCGTCGAGGCGGTCGCGGAAGAACTGGATTTGCGTCGTATAGCCGAACCGCCGGCCGAAGGTCCAGAGTTTCACCCCGATGACGAAAAAGCACAAGGAATGCACGATCCCGCTGGCCGAGGCGAGCATCGCATACACGCTGATGCCCAGCTTAAAGGATTCGCCCGTCGATCCCACGAGCGCGAAGCCGGTCATCGTCGTGCCGAACAGGGACATCAGCAAGAGCACCGGCCCGATGGAATGGCTGGCGAGCATGTAGTCTTCGCTCGTCCGGCGGAGCAGTCGGCTGGAGAACACCCCCAAGCCCAACAAGAGCGCCAGGTACACCGCCACGATCACCAACTGCGTCATGCCCCCGCCTCCGCTTCGGCGGACGGGGCGGGGGATTCAACCTCGGCATCTTTCGGCCAGCAGAACGTCACCGCCAAGAGCCACAAAACCGAAGCCGCGACCGAAACCCCCGCATGAAACAACAGACCGGGCGGAATGACGCCGCCGAACAGCGGCGTCGCGGCGAAATGCCAATCGATCTGCTGCACCACGGTCAAAAGGGCCAGCAAGAACCAAACCACAAAAGCCATGTTCGTCATGTCCTCGGGTTAGTCTTCCTGATGAGTCGGTTCAGGCAGGAAGAAGCTGAGCACCAGATTCACCGCGTAAACCGAGAAGCCGATGATCGCCGCCGTGTAGGCGAATTTCGCCTCGGGGGTCTCACCCGGCATGAACTTCTCGTTGGCCAGGAATCCCGTCACCGCCGCGAAACTGGTGCCGATCAATCGTCCGCCGATGTTCGCGGCGAAACTTTCGCCCGTGCCCCGCAAGTGCATGGGATAAACGCCTGGAAGGTAGTTCCCCCAAAAACTGAATTGGCCCACGGTCAAGAGTCCGGCAATGAACATGCCGACGTAAAGATAGGACACGCCGGTGACGGCCGCGTAGCCGAAAACGACTGGCATCAAAAACACCCCGGGCAGCAAGAAGAAGCGCACCACAGTTCGCCGGCTGGCGATCGTTACAATCAACACGGCGAGGATGATCCGCCCCAGCAATCCGCCCAACTCTTGCACTTTGGTGATTTTCGCGGCCTGGGCTTGTTCGATCCGTTTCGATTCCCGGCCGAGGATCTTCTTCCGCTCGAGGTTTCGAATCTTTTCCTGCTCTGCTTCCGATTTGCCTTTGAGTTTCTTTTGCACTTCCTCAGAAGAAAGCTGCTTGGCGATGAGCCCTTGGACCTCCTTCGACTCTTGGCGTTTCTTTACTTGCTCTTTGACTTCGGGAAGACCGGGAACCATTTGAGGCATTTGCTGAATGGCTCCGAAGGCCGCCCCGAACGAGCAAGCAAACATCAAGGTTGTGACAATCGTCGTCCGCGCGAGCGAGGGCTGGAACAATTCCAGAAGGCTGGGCCGCCGTAACGTTCCGGCGGCTTTTTTCTCCGCCCATTTGGGCGACTCCGGCAAGAACGGGCGAATGAGAATTAGCGGAAGGGCGGGAATCAGTCCACTCATCAGCGTGAACCGCCAGGCCGAATTCGGGCTTTGGACCGAGCCGAACACGTCTTGCAGAAATCCCGGCATCTGAATCGCCGGGAAATCCAGCGCATACAGAATGGCCAAATGATTGGCTTGGGCGACCATCAACCCACCGATGGAGCTAAAGGCCTGCGTATAACCCAGCACCTTTTCGCGTTGTTGGGGATCGTCGAACAACTCCGCGAGCCAGGCGACGGCGGCGACGAACTCCACGCAGACCCCGATAAACACCAGGCAACGAAAACTCAACAGCATCCACAGCGACGTGGAGAACCCCGCCGCGAACGCGGAACAGGCATAAAGCAAAATGGAAAACGTCAACACCCGCCGCCGGCCCAGGCGGTCGGTCAGATACCCGCCCAACAAGCCGAAAATCCCGCCCGCCACCGCCGGGATATAAAACAGCCGCCCCACCCACATGCCGAACTCTTCCGTGCCCGGCTGCACTCCGCCGAGTTCCATCAGGGCGGGCCGGGCAATCAACGGCAGCATCAATAATTCGTAAATATCAAAGGCAAAACCGATCGAGGCGATAACGCAAATCAGCCATTGCACGGCGGTGAGACGCTGTTTTGGCGAGACATCGGACATGGCGAGAATCTTTCAGCAGCGGGAGGGTTCGGAGGCGGGATGTCGTCAGATTTTAACGCCTTTAAGCAAAAAAGAACACGCGAGGCAGCGTACCGCGCCGCGGGCGTTCTTTCCAGTCCGCCGCGCTTGGACGCATGCGGCGGAAGCGGAGAACGCTGGCTTGTCCGGCGGATCCGGGGCTGCTACCATCAGCATTCGCAATGATTGGGGACTTGGTTTCCTCATTGTCTCTGCCGTGGTGGCGGAATAGGCAGACGCTGGGGCCTTAAAAGCCCCTGACCGAAAGGTCGTGTGGGTTCGAGTCCCACCCACGGTACTTTCGCAAACGCCTGGGGAGCAGCGAATCCCTCAACGCCTTCCCTCGACCGAAGGAAGCCGTTTTTGTTTGCGAGACCCCCGCCCCCTTGAGTCCGTTGGGCAAATGACACCTCATGCCCGGCCCACTTTTTTCCGCGAAGTTGACAGCACCTTGGGGCCAATTACAATAAAAGGAACCCGGCTCGAACCTCCTGCACTGTTGCGGGCAACTTGAGTGGTTTTTCTCCAATTCCATCCATTTCCGCCGTCGGTTGTGTGGGGCGGGTTCGCGGGTCTTGTCCGGTTTCCTCGCAAACACCCGTAACGCCTTTCCCTCCCCCTGCCTTCCCTGTCTCGCCCCGGCCGCCTTGGGTCCGAGATTCGACGGAATTGATGGGAACTCGTCCATCCAGTTGCCCTCACGCGGAGAGTCCCTATGGTTGCCACCTCGCAGAAAGACCTGTTCGACGATAGCACAATGAGCTTCGGGGAGCACCTCGAAGAGTTGCGGACGCGGCTGTGGAAAGGCCTCATCGGGCTCGCGCTCGGCGTGATCGTGATGCTGTTCTTCGGCAACGAGCTGATCGCGATCATTCGCATCCCCATCGACAATGCCCTGCACAAATACGGCATCAAGACGTCCAGCCAGAAAGTCAACGGCAAGGAGATCGAAGAAATCGGCTGGAAAGACTGGTTCGCGGAACAGTTCGGCTTGGACACAACGCCCGAGGAGGAACCCGAAGAGGAGGCCGGCCAGACCGACGAGGAAAAAGCGAGGGCCGTCCACGTCGAATTGCGGGCCCGCGACCTGGCCCACCAGTTACACGAGACCTACCCGAAGACCTACCCCGCCCCGCCGGAGGACGACGAGCGGCGGGTGAAGCTGACGCTGTGGTCCAAGCAGTTCGCCGACTTGAAAGAAGCCCGCGACCGGTCGCTCGAGCCGATTACGCTCACCGTGCAGGAAGCGTTTTTGACGTACATCAAAGTCTCGGTGGTGGCGGGATTGGTGCTGTCGGCCCCGTGGCTGTTTTATCAAATCTGGATGTTCGTTGCCGCGGGGCTTTATCCGCACGAAAAGAAATACGTGTATGTGTTTCTGCCGATCAGCACGATTCTGTTTTTGACGGGGGCCGTGTTTTGCTTCTTTGCGGTGTTCCCCTTCGTGCTGTCGTTCCTGTTGGGCTTTAACCGGCTGCTCAATACGATGCCTCAGATTCGGTTGTCGGAGTGGATCAGCTTTGCGATCATGCTGCCGGTGATGTTCGGGCTGAGCTTCCAGTTGCCTTTGGTGATGTTGTTCCTGGAGCGGGTTTCGATTTTTGAGGTGGAGACGTATCGGCAGAAACGGCGGATGGCGATCTTGGTGATTGCGATCCTCTCGATGCTGTTCACGCCGTCGGATCCGATGAGCATGTTGCTGATGATGTTTCCGCTGTGTTTGCTTTACGAGTTGGGCATTTACATGTGCCGGATGATGGCCCCCAAGACGCCGTTCGGAGCAGAAGCGGCATAGTGCCCGGCGAGCGTCAGCTGGCTGATGACCCACAACATACGAAGCGTTTCCGAGTTGAAAGAAATCATGGGGCTGACGCCCGGGCTGACGCCCCACGCTCGCCATTCCCCGCTTGACGCGGATTGGCGGCGCGGGGTAGTCTGCCCGGATGAATTCCCACACCACTACCCGCTGTTCGTCAAACGGGATTTGGACGGCTTTTTTGGGCTGTTCATCGACAACCTCGTTCAGCTTTTGCTGATCGTCTCGTTGTGCGGGCTGTGCGGGATTGGGGCCGACTCGCCGCTGCTCTTGGGCGCGATTCTGCCGGGGGCGGCGCTCAGTATTTTGCTGGGCAATCTGTTTTACGCCTGGCAAGCCCGCCGGCTCGCCCGCCGCGAGAACCGCGATGATGTGACCGCGCTGCCTTACGGGATCAATACGCCTTCGCTCTTGGTGTATGTGTTCTTCGTGATGAAGCCCGCGTACGATCTCGCGGTTCAAAATAACCAGAGCGGCGAACAGGCCGCCTATGTCGCCTGGCAGATGGGGCTTTTGGCGTGTTTGGGGAGCGGGCTGATCGAGTTTCTGGGCTCGTTTGTGGCGGCGGGCATTCGCAGGCGGACGCCCCGGGCCGCGCTGCTTTCGACGCTGGCGGGGATCGCCATCGGGTTTATCTCGATGAAGTTTGCGCTCGAGATTTTCCAGCGGCCGCTGGTGGCCATGCTCGGGCTCGCGATCATTCTGGTGACGTACTTTTCGCGGGTGCGGTTTCCGCTGGGATTGCCCGGCGGATTCGTGGCGGTGGTGCTGGGGACGATCGTGGCGTGGGTGGGTCCGCTCTTGCTCCCAGCACATATCACCGGCCCGCCGATGGACGCCGGCGAGATTACCAAGGCCTGGGAAACTCGCGGTCTTTACCTGCCGACGTTCGCCGGGCCCGCGATTGCCGAGGTGCTTTCGGGCGGCACGAAAGACTGGATCGGCTATCTCTCGGTGATTGTGCCGATGGGTCTGTTCAACGTCATCGGGAGTCTGCAGAACATCGAATCCGCCGAGGCCTCCGGCGACGGCTTCGACACCCGCTCGTCGCTCGCGGCCAACGGACTCGGCACGATCGCGGCGGCCCTCTTCGGCAGTTGTTTTCCGACGACGATCTACATCGGCCATCCCGGTTGGAAAGGCCTCGGGGCGCGGGCGGGTTATTCCACGTTGAACGGCCTCGCCATCACCGCCATCTGCCTCACCGGCACGGTGGGCGTGATTTCCCAAGTCGTGCCGATGGAAGCCGGGATTGCGATTGTCTTATGGATCGGCGTGGTCATCACGGCGCAGGCATTCCAAGTCACGCCGCACGACCACGCCCCGGCGGTCGCGGTGGGGTTATTTCCCGCGATCGCCGCGTGGGGCGCCACCGTCGTGCACGGGACGTTTTTGGCGCTCGGGCAAGAGCCGGCCGGCGTGAAAACCATGCAGGACGTGTTGGCGAGCGATCTCTCGTATCCCGTCAACGGGTTTTTGATCCACGGCATGATCTTGATGGAGCGAGGCTACATCTTCACCTGCATGTTCTGGGCGGCGATCTCGGCTTTTTTGATCGATCGCCAGTTTTACCGGGCGGCGGCGTGGTCGCTGATCGCCGCGGCGTTCACGGGCATCGGCTTGATGCACAGCTACCAGCTCTCCGGAAACATAATCGATTTTCTGTTCCGTTTTTCGCCGGCCCGCGAAAACGCCTTCGCCTTCCGCGCCACGGGGATTGCGATTGGGTATCTGCTCTTTACCGGGGTCTTTTTGGGCTTCGGAGTCTACCGAAACGCCTCGGCGGAAAATGCCGATTCGGAGGATTCTCCGGCCCACGGTTGAAGAATCCATCGCGTGGCCGCTTCTTGACCCTTGGCCGTTTTCAACGAACAATTAAGGTGTTCCCTTACCAATTGACGATCGTTCAAGGAAGAGTTGTCGCGATCATTATCTGCTGGGCGCTCGCCCCGGTTCAAAAAAACCGGACGCTAGCGCGTTTCTGATAATGGGACAGATTTTCTCGCATTGATTAGCCCCAGGGCGCTCGCCCCGGTTCATGACAACCGGACGCTCGCCCTTCCGGCTGATGATGGGACAAACTTTTCTCGAATGGTCCTCAGCCGTCCATCGGACGCTTGGTTTTTACGCATTTCCACATTGCAAAACCGCGGCGTCCTATCAGGAGTTTTATTTAATGGCCCCCCGAAAAAGCACCGCGAAACCGGCTCCTTCGAAACCGAAAACCCCCACAAAAATCAAAACCGAAAAGACCCGCAGAACTGCGGGGAAGGCGGTTTCCGGCCGCGCAAAAGCCTCCGCGAACGGGCGTTCGCAATCCATCGGACAGTATTTGATCCAGCGTTTGCAGGATTACGGCCTCAAGGACATGTTCGGCATTCCGGGCGACTTTGTGCTCCAATTCTACGGAATGCTCGAAGACAGCCCGATCCGCGTGGTCGGGATGACCCGCGAAGACAACGCCGGCTACGCGGCCGACAGCTACGCCCGCATCAACGGCCTGGGCGCGGTGTGCGTGACGTATTGCGTGGGCGGATTGAGCCTGTGCAACGCGATCGCGGGGGCCTATGCCGAGAAATCGCCGGTGGTGGTCATCAGCGGCGCGCCGGGCGTGGAAGAACGCCGGGCCGACCCGCTGCTGCATCACCGCGTGCGGGACTTCAACACGCAGCGGGAAGTGTTTGAAAAGATCACGGTCGCCACGGCTTCGCTCGACGACCCGCTGACCGCGTTCCGGGAAATCGACCGCTGCCTCGAAGCCGCGGTCAGGTTCAAACGGCCCGTGTATTTGGAACTGCCCCGCGACCGCGTGCAGTCCGAAGGCCTGTTCCCGCACGAACCCGTTGCGGAAAACCTGCAAAGCGACAAAGACGCCCTCCGCGAGGCCCTCGAAGAAGCGAAGCAGCTCATCGATCAATGCGAAAAGCCCGTGGTGATCGCGGGCGTGGAGGTGCACCGCTTCGGGCTGCGGGAAGAAGTGCTCAAGCTCGCCGAGAAAAACAAGCTCCCCATGTGCGCGACGCTCTTGGGCAAGTCGGTCGTCAGCGAAAAGCATCCGCTGTATCTCGGACTCTACGAAGGCGCGATGGGCCGCGAGTCGGTCCGGCAATACGTCGAGGACAGCGATTGCGTGATCCTGTTGGGCACATTTATGACCGACATCAACCTTGGCATCTTCACCGCCAATCTCGATCCCGGGAAATGCATTTACGCCACCAGCGAAAAGCTCCGCATCCGCCATCACCATTTCCATGACGTGCTCCTCCCGGATTTCGTCAAAGGCCTCGCGAAGGCGCATTTCGACGTCGTCAAACGCCCGGTGCCCAAGATCGAGCGGAACGAAGAGAAGTTCACGCTCAAGCCGAATGCGCCATTAACCGTCAAGCGGCTGTTCGCCCGCATGAACGAGATGCTCGATGAGCGCACCGTCGTCGTCGCCGACGTGGGGGATTCGCTGTTCGCGGCTTCCGATTTGACGATCTACCGCCACACCGAGTTCATCAGCCCCGCGTATTACACGTCGATGGGCTTTTCCATTCCCGCGGCGGTGGGGATTCAAGTCGCGAACCCCGATCTCCGCCCGCTGGTGTTTGTCGGGGACGGGGCGTTCCAAATGACGTGCCTGGAACTCTCCACCGCGGCCCGGCACGGCTTCAATCCGATCGTGATGGTCCTCAACAACAAAGGCTACACCACCGAGCGGTTCCTGCAGGATGGGCCGTTCAACGACATCCCCAACTGGCATTACCACCGGCTGCCCGATCTGCTCGGCCGCGGCTGGGGGTTTGAAGTCCGCACCGAAGGCGATCTGGAAAAGGCGTTAAGCGCCGCCTTCGCGAACAAGGACACCTTCAGCC
The DNA here is from genome assembly GCA_963815195.1 of uncultured Planctomycetaceae bacterium. Lineage (GTDB taxonomy): Bacteria > Planctomycetota > Planctomycetia > Planctomycetales > Planctomycetaceae > CAWAVN01. Next base: position 380,195 of record CAWFGE010000013.1, on the reverse strand, counting down.
TCTTGAACATCCATCTCGATCCCAAGGACATCAGCCCCGCCCTCAAACGCCTGGCACAGAGGTTGTCGAAGCGGCTGTAGTCGAAAGCGAGTGAACCCGGCGTCTCATTTTTTCCTCAACAAACCTGCGCGGCCGCTATTGCGTACCGCTCAGGTTTTGAAACACGTTCTTACCACAAGTTTTCGCGGGGGGCGAAGGTGGACTGGTCGGCGAGTTGTTCGTAGAGCGCTCGCTGGGCCTCGTCGAGTTTTTTCGGCACGACGATTTTCACGACCACCAACTGGTCGCCGCGGTTTTTTGTTTTGGGATCGGGGGCGCCCAAACCGGCGAGCCGGAGCTTGGCTCCGCTGGACGTGCCGGACGGAATGGTCACCGTCACGTTGCCTTCTTTGACCGTGGGGACTTCGACCTTCGTTCCGAGCGCGGCTTCGGGCGGCGTGATGGGCACATCGATCAAGATGTTGTTCCCCTCGCGGCGGTAATAAGGATGCGGGGCGACTTTGACGGTCAATCGCACATCGCCCGCCGGCCCGCCGTGACTGCCGGGATGCCCCTGGCCGGACAACCGAATCACGCTGCCCGTGTCGACGCCCGAGGGGATCTTGACCGTCAGCCGTTCGACGTGCCCGTTTTCCCGGCGGAGGGGCAGGCTATGCTCGCCGCCTTCGACCGCGACGTGGAACGGGATTTCGATGTCCGTTTCCACATCCTGACCGGCTTGGGGGCGCGGCTGCGGCTGGCGTCGGCGTCCGCCGCCCATGCCGCCGAACAAGCTGCCCAAATCAATCCCGCCGCCGAGGATGTCCTCCAAATCGACCGCTCCGCCCGGCCCCGACGAGGTCCAGTGAAACTGCGGCCCGCCGCCAGCCCCGGCATTTTGAAACGCCGAGCCGAACCGGTCGTATTGGGCCCGCTTTTCCGGATCGCTGAGCACCGAGTTGGCTTCCTGGATCTCTTTGAATTTTTTCTCAGCCTCCGGGTCGTCCGGCCGATTGTCCGGGTGGTATTCGCGGGCGAGCTTTTTGTAGGCTTTGCGGATTTCCTCCTGCGTGGCGGTCCGCGAAACCCCCAGCGTCTCGTAATAATCGTGGTTGGCCATTCCTACATCATTCAGCTAAGTGTTCCGATTTGATAAACCAGGGCAATCCGGTCATGATAAGGCATCGGAATTCATGGATGAGAGTGGTTTTTCCGGTCCCAAAATTGCTGCTCTTACCATTTTAGCCGTCAAAATCGGGAATCGTAGGTTTTGCCGCGGTTCTTTCCGGAATTCCGGGAACGATTTTCGGCTCAAAGCTATCTAAGTTCCAGGAGAGAGAAAAGCCTGCCTTCAAAAAATCAACTGACCTTTGCCGATTGGACGGGGCGGGCTACACTTTCGCCCTCCCCCAAAGAGAATTGTCATGAAGCCTGTTTCCGCTCATCATTTGTTGTCGGCCTATCTCGATGGCGAGCTTTCGCCCGGCGAGCGGGATGAGGTGGAACGTCTGTTGAGCGAATCCCCGGAAGCCCGGCAGGAACTTGGCGAATTGGAGCAAGTCCGCGAACTCCTCCGGCAACTCCCGCGGGAAAGCCTGCCGAAGACGTTCGCGTCCGGGATTTTGGCCGAGTGCGAAAGTCGACCGCGCGGCTCCGCCGCGACCGCATCGGACGTCAAGACACCTTCCAAAGTCCAGGCCGGTCGTTCGTGGATGCGTCTCGCGGCCCTGGCGGTTTCCGCGGCGGCGGCGCTGGTGATCGTGTGGTTTGCGTTCCCCCATGCGGGGCAAGAGAATTCCGAACTGGCCCAAACATCGCCGGACCATCGCTCGTCCACGGAATCGCCGTCGGGAGACAGCACCCTACGCAGCCAGCCGCCCCAGCCCATGGCTCCCGGGAATGAATTGGCGGACGCGAGGAACCTGGCCCTTCCCCCAGAATCCCCGATCCGGGAACCGGCCGCCCCGCAAAAAACGGCCGGCGCGGGTATCGTGGCCGATTCTTTCCAGCGAAAGGGACTTTCGGCGGCGGATCGGGAATCGCAGTTGGTCTTCGGCCACAACCTGAAAGATGTGCCCATCGGCCAGGTCGTCGAAGCCTTGGACCAGCAAGGCGACAAGATCGCCGTGGTGAAACTCACCGTCGTCGATCGCCAGCAAGGGCTGCGCGATCTTCAGGTCCTCTTGAAAAAGCACCAGATCGTCTCCGCCGACACGCCGAAGCTCGGTGAAACGGGAGCGAATGCTCGCAGCCCATCGCAGAACTCTTCGCTCCTGGCGGTGTATGTGGAAACCAGCGACAACCAATTGGCCGCCGCGATGCGGGAACTGCAAAAGGAAGCGGCCTTCCGGCAGTTGACGATCGACGCCCCGATCACGGTCGCCGGGCTCGATCCGCTGATCACCTCGCCGGAGCCGATGGACGACGCCCAGCGGCGGAACCGCGTGCAGCCGTTCGGCGCGGCAGGGGCGGACGTGCCGGGGCTGCAATCGATCAATCCCGCGCAGATCAAAATGAAAGCCGCCCGCACGCCGCAACCGGCCCCCGCCGCGGAGCCTGGACGCGACAAGACCCCCGCCCCCTTTAAGGCCGAAGCCCAGACCGCACCAGCCGCCCAATCCCAACCGCCGGCCGGGGAGAAAAAAACCGCGGCCAGGTTCGGTACTCCGCGAGCGGCGACAGCGTCCAACGGCCAACAGAAAACGCCCGCCGACGAAAAGCGGGACGCACCCAAGTTCGGTGCATTTCAGAGGGGATTCGGAGGCGGCAGCGGGAACTTCCATCAGACGGCTCCGTCCAGACAGCGGCAATTGACCCTGCCCGCAAACGTGCTGGACGAACTCCAAAAGAAACGCGCGGGGACCGAAGCGAAAAAACAATCCGAGGCCGACGGCACCGGCACAAATCCCGCGGCCGAAGAGAAGACCGCCAAACGGGTGCACATCCTGTTTGTGCTCGTCGATGAACCCGAGAAGACGGAATCCGAATCCGCACCGCCCGCCAAGAAACCGGCTCCGCCCGCCGACAACAACAACGGTGCCGCTTAATGCTGAAGCACACTTTGATTCACCCCGATATCAACGCGGTCCTCGGCCGGGCGGGGCATCATGCGAAGATTCTGATCGCCGACGGCAATTATCCCGCTTCCACCAAGCGCGGCCCGAATGCCCAACTCGTGTGCTTGAACCTCTCGCCCGGCGTGGTGACGTGCCGGCAAGCGTTGGAAGCGGTGGTCTCGGCGGTGCCCTTGGACGCAGTCAACACGATGGGCATTCCACCGGATGATCCCTACGCCCAGGAAGGCGAGCCGCCGGTGTGGGCCGAATACCGCGAAGTCCTCCAAGCCGCGAACCTCAACTTGAAGCTGGAACCCATCCAGAAATGGAACTTCTACGAAGCGGTCGCTTCGGACGACCACGTCCTCACCATCCAAACCGCCGACCAATCCCTATGGGCGAACATCCTCCTCACAATGGGCTGCCGGCAAAAGTAGGGTGGGCATCGCCACCCCTTTCAACATGTTAGTTTTTTGCTATAAGTCGCTTCTACAGGGATTGTTGTATCAAACCTTATGGAGGCGGCAAGGATGTGGCCCGACGCTGTGCTTGATCGTTTTGTGGAAGAATGTCCAGCGGCAGTGATGGTTCGAGCAACGCTCGAGAATCTTGTGTCGTCGGATCGACTGGATGAGATTTTCGCCGACGCTTCGCAGAGACAATACGAGAAAGAATTGCTGTTTTCGCAAGTGGTGGCCCTGATGATGGGCGTGGCGACGCGGACGCACACGTCGGTCCATGCCGGATACTTGGCCGCCAAGGATCGACTGGCGGTTTCGCCGGCCGCGCTTTATGGCAAGTTGAACCGTCTTGAACCCGGTCTTTCGGCGACGATGATCCGGGAAACGAGCCAGGACGCGGCTCAAGTCATCGATGCCATGCCGGGAGCATGCCGCGAACTTTTGCCGGGCTATCACGTGCAGTATTTGGACGGGAATCATTTGGCGGCGACTGAGCATCGGCTGGCGGAATTGCGCGTCACGCGGGAAGGCCCTTTGCCCGGCCAGACCTTGGCGCTTCTGGATGCGCAGCGGGATCTGATTTCGGAACTGCTCCCGTGTGAAGACGGGCATGCTCAGGAACGTTCGCTTCTGCCGGAGCTTCTGGAATGGATCCGGGCCGAGACGGTGACAATCGCCGACCGGAACTTCTGCACGACCAAGTTTCTGTTTGGAATTGTCAAGCAGTCGGCCTACTTTGTCATTCGCCAACACGCTTCGACACTCACCTGGAAACTCGTCGGTCGCCGGAAACGCATCGGACGCATCGAAACGGGTGTTGTTTTCGAGCAGTCGGCCGAGCTGTCCCAGGGTGAAGAGACGTTGCGAGTCCGGCGGATCACCATCCAATTGGATACGCCCACAGAGAATGGTGACACTGAGATTCACATCCTGACCAACTTGCCTGTCAAAGTCGCCAATGCGCAAAAGTGGCTTTTCTGTATCGCAAGCGCTGGACGATTGAAGAAGCCTTCCAAACTCTGACCGAGGTGTTGCGTTGCGAAGTGGAGACGCTGGGCTACCCCAAGGCTGCGCCGTTCGCGTTCGCCACGGCGGTATTGGCCTATAACACTTATGCCGTCGTGAAAGCGGCCCTGCGGTCCGTTCACAGTGCAGAAACGATCGAAGAACAACTGTCGGACTATCATCTGACGCAGGACGTGACAGCCACGACGGTGGGCATGAACATTGCCGTGGACGCCGAAGCCTGGCAACACTATCAAATCATGTCTGCTGGAAAACTTGCGAGCGAGTTGGTGCGACTTGCTACACGCATCGACTTGACGCGTTACCCCAAAAAGAAACGCGGGCCGAAAAAACCACAGCCTCGAAAAAAGAGCGGCAAACGGAATCACCATATCTCCACCGCGCGAACTCTGGCCAAATCCAGGGGTAAGTGACATGTTGAAAGGGGTGGGTGGGCATCGCCCACCATTCCCAAAGCGATCTTTGCATTTCGGTGGGCGATGCCCACCCTACGCTCATTTGCCGCGGAGCATTTCGCGTTTTTCCTCGATGAAGCGGATGTGATGCGGAATGTGCCCCGTGATCCGCCGGAGCAAGGTTTCCAAGCTCAGCGGCCCATCCACCGAATGCAGGCCCGTCCGCTCAAACGCCTCGCCCGGCAGGGTTTTGAGAATCGCCGCCACATGCCGGCGCACGGCTTCAATAAGCAGAAGTTCGTCTTCGATGTTCCGCTCGTCATACGCCAGCTTGGCGGCGAACACGTCCGGATCCCCGCCCCGGAGCGGCGGCTGGTCCTCGGCGATGACCCGCTTCATGCGGTCGGCATACACCGGCTCGAAGTCCGCAATGTGGCACACCACCTGCCGAGTGGACCATTTCCCCGCCACCGGAGCCGCGTCCAACTCCGCCGCACTCATCCGCCAATCGCCTCCCGCAACAACCCGGGGCCGGCGAGGTAGTCTTCGATCAATTCGGTGTAGCTCATTTTGCTTCGTCCTTCTTATGCTGCGGGCTGGCTATCGGTTTTGACATCCGCTGGACGGCGGGGCGGCAAGATGACAACCTTACGGCCAGATTTCTTTTGTCTTTCGCGCAAATCGTGGCAGATGGCCGACAAATCATAATTGAATTGGGAGGCGTATTGTTTGCGCAACTGTCGCATCTCTTCAACGATCGGGTCTTGCCACATGGGTCAATCCTCGACCTCGTCATCATGAAAATCATAGTCGGAATAAGGATTGAACCACACCGGGGCGAAGGTCGGCTGGCGTTGGCTTGTGCCTCGGCCTGGGCATATTTTTCCTTGTTGGCACGAACAGTTTGCGCGGGAGGCGAGATAGTATTCCGTTACGGGTTGGATTCCGTCGCCGGCAACTCGGTCATAGGCGTAAAGCGCTTTCCCATCTTCCAGGGTGCGTTTCAGATCGGCACCGGTAAACCCATCGGTTGCCTGGACAATCTGTTTCGCGTCGGCCTCGTTGAGCGGTTTCGGTGCAGCGGCAAGGTGCTGTTCGAGAATCGCCAAACGGGCCAGCCGATTAGGCAACCGCATTTCCAACCACAGTTCAATCCGCCCAGAACGAACCAAGGCGGGAGGGAGATTGCCCACGTCCATCGCAGTCATCATCACGCACACGCCGCCGGCGCTTTCACTTTCCAAGCCATCCAGCATGGTCAGCAAATAACGGTACAGGCCGTGTTCCTGGCCGCTCTCGAAAATTACGTCGCTGTCGTCGATAAAAATCACCGAGGCGCGTTGTCCTTCGCCGCCTGAAAAACCTGGTGCACCAAATTGTAAAAGTCGTTGGTTCCAGAGATGAAGGTGCCATCCACCAGAAAGAATTTTCCACGCAGGCGATGGGCCAAGCGCGGCCCACGGTCGTTTTTCCGGTTCCTGGAGGACCGACCAGTAATACGCCGCGTTTGGGCTTGAGGTTTAATTCGTTGGCCAATTCATCGTTCTCAAGCGGAAGGACAATGTTGGCATCCAGGCTTTTTAGCACATCGTCCACACCCTTGAGTTCCGTCAGATCAACCTCCGCCACTTCGCCCAGCGCCACGTTGCTGGTAAGTTGCTGCGAGCGGAGATACTTAATGAATTCCCTCCGTATTCAGCGTCTTATTTTGCCGGCACCACGCACAGGCCAATTTCAATTGATGGGCATTGAGTTTCGGCGCAAACCGATGAACTTTGGAAATCTCAAGATGGAGATCATCAACTTCTAGAAATTGCCGGCAGAGGTGGGAGTAATCTTCTGGAGCGAAGCTCCGAATCCCAATCCCGAAACTGCGCTCGCGGAGCGGAGCTGGCAACTTCCCGTTACTGCCGAGGATCATAGTCTTGCCCGATTCCACCGCATAGGCGGCGAGTACGGTCATGGGCGAATCCAGGTATCCCGCGCGAGGATAAAAATGGCACTCGCTCATCGCGGCGGTGGCTACGTGAATGTCATCGACGATCACGCAGTCGTTTTTCTGAAGGGCATCCAGCACAATCTGGTACAGAGCATCTTCCAACGCCAAGGGGTGGCTGCCGTTCGTGCCCTCCACGAAATCCTTGATCCCCAGAAACACACCCCCGAAACGGCGGTGCAAATGTGTCAGAACCGTGCTTTGGCCGCGTCCGGTTTTTGACCAGCAATGCAGGATGTTGCCAATCTCGGCGGACTGAATAAGTAGGTCAAACGCTTGCTGTTGGACTGGGCACAGAATGGAATGATTGGGGTCCGTCATGCCGAATTGCCCCTTTAGAAAGCAATGGTTGGTCAGGAATCCCAATAATGGAATCCCATCCTCAATCCCGGATCATACAGCAGAGGACACAAGCAAGCCGATTAGGTTCCGCTGATCTGCAATGGCACCATCACGGGGTCCGGCGGCACATCGGGCTGCGGGATGTCTTCGGGGGCGAGGACGGTGTCGATCAGGAAGTGGAACAGTTGCCGGAGTTCCTCGGACTCGATGTCTTCCACCAAGGCTTCCGCGCGGGTGCGGGATTTTTCGATGAGGACTTCCGCCTTGTCGAAGACCTTGTGCTTCTCGAAGAGTTTTCGAAGCTGCTCGATCCGCTGGGCCTGCGGGTTTTTGCTTTCCAACAGGCGATGCAAACTCCGGCGGTCTTCTTCATTCGCGGATTGATACGCGATGCCAACAGCACGGTGGGGCGAAGCGAGAGCGCATCCTGGCCGGCGACGAGTTTGTTGTTGTCGTCGCCCCGCCAGTCTTTGAGGTCGTTTAGGATCTGAAAGCCCACGCCGACCTGCCGGGCGAACTGCGGCAGGAACTCTTCGTATTCCGCCACGGGTCCGGCCATCCGCAGACCCGCATACAAGCGCCGCTTCGAAAGCGGGCGAGGTTTTGAGAGCGTAGATTTGCAGGGCATCCAGCGGCGTGAGTTCGGCGTTCGGGGCGGACTGCCAAGCCATCTCCGCGCCCTGGCCGTCGCAGAGTTTGACGTGGGCCGCGGCCATGCGGTCGAGAATGTCGGCGGCGGCCTCGGCTCCGATGTCCGTCCGGGCGGAACTTACCAGCCGATAACCGAGGCCGATCAGATAGTCGCCCACGTTGATCGCCGTGCCCAGGTCGTATTTGCGGTGCAGCGTTTCCTGGCCGTAGCGGTACTGGTCGTCATCTTCGATGTCGTCATGCACCAGCGAGGCTTTGTGGAAGGCTTCGATCGCCATCGCCACCCGGCCGACGCCGGCGGAATATTCGAGCGATTCCTCGCCGCCGGGACCCGCGGTCAGGCCCTTGGCTCCGGTGAGGGCGTCATAAGCGGCGAGCGTCATAAATGGCCGAAACCGCTTGCCGCCGTTCGCCAGCCAATCGTAGGAAATCTGTTCGGTTTTCCCCAAAGGACTGTTCGCGGCTGCGGGGGTTTTGGTGCGGATGCGGGGCAGCAGCGTTTCGAAGCGGTCGTCGAACAAGCGGTTCGCGGCCCGCATCAAGGGGACATAACTGGAAGTTTGCGGTTCCGGAAGCGGTTCGTATTGTTCGAGCACGTCCCAGACCCAGGCTTCGTCCAGCGTCGTATTTTTGCAGTCCCCGGAGTGCAGCGGGATCGCATAGCTCGGCACGCCGGCGATCAAAACTTTATCGATCGCCTTCTCCAAGACGTTCAAACACGCCACGCCCAAGATGCCGTCGATGTAGCCGGAGACGATGATCTTCAAAACAATCGGCGAGCCTTCCGCGACCAAGACTTTATAGCCAAGTTGCTCCGCTTTGACTTTATAATCGGCAATCGAGCAGGCCCCGCAGCGTTCGCAGTCCAGGCCGAACTCGTCGTAATCGGCCGGGCAGCCCTCGGCGTGTTTGAGGCAATGCGGCAACAACAGCATCCGCCGTTCAAACGGCGTGGCGAGGAACTGCCGCTTCCAGAAGAAATTCCCGACGAGCACCATCGCGAAGCCCAGGTATTTTTCGGGCAGCCCAATTTGCTCCAAAAGTTCCCGGCCGTGGGCTTCGAGTTCGCCTTTGTTGAACGGGCGGGATTTGTCCAACGGCTCTGCGAACTTTTCGGCGGCGGCTTTGATCTCTTCGCGGAGGGCTAAGGTGCCCGGCACGTCTTTGAGATGGCTCGTGCTGGCCCGGCGGCGTTTGCGCTTGACGGGCGCGGGATCATCGGCCGGGGGCGCGGCTGCTTTGGACGCGGCGGAGGGGGAAACCGAAGAAGTCGTGATGTCGAGCGAATCGTGTTGCGAAGTCGGAGCAATGGACACAGGCTTCTCCTCAAAAGGTCGAACGGTCAAGCCGCCGGCGGCCGCTTGCCGTGGGTCTCAAAGTTCATTCATCGGGCGTCGGGGAAACAGCGGCGGGGGTTTTTCGCTGCGGTTGGTGTCTGGCGGCTTTTGCCGGGGGCTTTCGGAACGTCTGTACGGCACGTCTTAAAGTGGCGACGGTAAAAATGAGCGGATACAGGCTCTCAAAATACCATAATTTGGCGAAATAGAAACCGATGGGCGTCGTCTCGCGGTAGCGGCCGTCCTCGACGCGGTCCATCAGCCATTCCAATCCCCGCCGGGCGTGTTCCCCGTGCGGTTCCCAGGACAAGAGAATCTCCGTCGCGAGGGCCGTCTCTTCCACGCTCGAAGGCGTCCCCAAAACGCCGCCCCAACCGCCATCGGCGTTCTGGTTGTTCTTTAACCATTCAACCCCGCGAAGGGCGATTGGGTTCGTTTGATCTCGCGCGTCCCGATACGCCGCCAATACGCGAGCAGTGCCGTAGGTGGGGTTGATGTCGTCGGGCGCATGTTGATTGCCAAACCACAAAGGCAGCCAGGAACCGTTGGGCTGCTGGGAACTCGCCAAGAACTTAAATGCCTTCGTCGTCGCATCGACTGAAGCGGAATCGAGCGGATGGACGATTCCGCCGTAGGCAATCGCTTGCTGATACTCACAGACGTCGTTGACGAAATCATCGAGATCATCACGCCGTTCAATGGGCGTGTGGAGATCGAGCCATCGCTGCCGATTACGAAAGACAATCATTGCTCTCAAGCAATGGGCGGTGAGGTCCGGGGCACTGCGGTCGAAGGGCAGCGTCCCCCAACCCCGGCAAAACGTGGGAAACCCGCCATCGCGGTTTTGCAGGCCCACCAGCCAATCGATGCCATTGCCAATCGCTTCTGAAACTTCGGAATCCCGAGGGCTTTGTCCCTCCTCCCCTTGGGGGAGAGGGCTCGGGTGAGGGGGACCGACGACAAGTCGTCGGCTTGGGGAATTGTGTTCCCTTTCGTTCGTCCTCAACTGCACGAGTGCCAAGATCGCCCCCGGCGTGTCATCGGCATCGGGCACGCCGCCGGGGAGGTTGGTCCACGCCCAGCCGCCGGGGTCGGCGTTGGTGTAGGGGTGCAGCGTTTTATATTGCTGATTGATGAGCCAATCTCGAATCGCGGGCCGATCTTCTTCAGGCAAATCATCACCCAGGGCATTGACCACGAGCGTCGTCGTCCAAGTCGCGAGGTTGGTGTCGATCGGCCAACTGCCGTCTTCGCGGACGGACTGGAGCAAAAACTCCACGCCCTTTTTCGCCACGGGATGCTTTGATAATCCCATCCCGGCGAGACTCATCGTGACAAAGCTCGTCAGCGGCGCGGCTTCCAGAAATCCGCCGTTATCGGGTTGGATTCTTTCCAAAACCCGGAGACTCGGGTTCTTGGCCCACCAGCGCAGGAAGCGTGTGATTGGGTTCCAGGTTTTCTTGTGATGATGCCGAACCTGGCCGATCGCGATCAAAGCGGGGAGGGCATAACTCACCACGGGCAGCTTGACGGTCTTATAAAACCGGGCCGGCACGCAAGCCAGACTCGAAAGGCAACGCCTGGACTTCTTTCCAATTGACCAACCCCGCGAGGGCGCAGTGGGTGAGGATCGGGATCGAAAACGTTTTGTCCTTGCCGTAGCGGGCAACGATCGCGGGCACGCCGCCTTCTCGATTGATCCAAACCATCGCTTTGCGAACGACGAGGTGATATTGGGCCTCGGTTCCTGTCGCATGAAACACCGCGCGGGCGAGCATCGTGGTGGAGATATTGCTCAGGCTTTTGGTGGTATCGCCCCAACCGCCGTCGGGGTTTTGGTGCTTCGCAAGCCACTTAAGACCGCCTGCGATCCATTCCGAAAACTCGCCGCCGCCGTCGCGCTGGACCATTTCCAGGGCCATCACCGCCGTCGCGGTGGAGAGGGCGGACGTGGAAAGTTCCCCCACCCAATGCCCGTCCGTCGTGCGCTCGGCCAGCAGTGCCGACCGCGCCGCGTCATAGCATTGCGTGAGCCTGGAATTGAACAATTTTGCAACCCGTCTGAGTTTTTGCGCCTATGCTCTATTTGAAGGACCAGGGGGCTTACGCCCCCCGCTCGCCTTTTCTATTGGTCATTGGTGCTTGGTCCTTGGGACTTCTACAGGTCGAGGTCATCCAAGCCGTCCATCAGATCGTCCAGCTCGTCTTCCTCGGCCTGGTCGAGGTTGGTGTTGTGGTTGGGGACGCCCACGGACATGCCCACCGCGTCCCGGCCGTCGGCGACGAGCTCGGCATCCCGCTCGGCGACGGCCATTTCCAAGGGCGATTTGTCCGTCGCTCCGAAGAGCTTGGAGAGGTCGATCTTCAAATTGCCCACTTCGCCGTTGGCCCCGGCGATCGCGGAATCTTTATGGCCGGGGAAGATGATTGCGTTTTCCGGGCAAACCCGGCTGCACGCGGGGCAGCCTTTTTTGCAGTTGTCCTGCTCCTCGACGAGGATGCGGTCGAGCTGATCCACGCCGTACACGCCGAACAAACAAAAGTCGATGCACTCCATGCAATTCGTGCAGCGGGTGTAATCGATCACCGGATACCAGCGGCGTTTGGTCGCTTCCTCGATCACGTGCCCGTTGCCGGTTTGTTTATGGGAATGCCCGTTGCCGTTGGCGGCGGCTTGGCCGTTTCCGTTGCCGTTGTCATTCGGGGCCGATTGGGGGGCGAGGTAGCGGTCGAGTTGCTCTTTTTTCGGACTGCCTTCGATCCAGTCCAAAAGTTGCACGGTTTGGACGCTGGATTCCTGGGCGATGCGGCGGATTTCATTCAGATACGTTTTGGGGTCGGTGCTGCTCCGCAAATCCAGCACGTAAATTTTGCGATTGGGGATGTTCACCGAGCCGATGCCCTGAGGCTCCGGGACGTTTTCCTCGTCGATGTCTTCTTCCTCTTCCGACTTGAGGAGCGTGATCCCTTCGTGCCCGCGCACGCCCTGGCGGTCGAGAATCCACCGGGCCGCCCGCGGATAGAGCCAGGACAGAATCACCACGTTTCCCGGCACCGAGCGGAGAAACAGCATCCCGGTGTGGTCCGCGCTCATGTCGTAAATGTGCGGCACGATGGACACATCCACATCGGACGCCATGATGAGGTCCGCCGCGATTTCTTCTTCGAGGTTGCGTTTGACGGGGTTTTTTCCCTGGTGCTGGGAAATCACCACGGTGATTTTTTTGCCGGCCATGTCGGTGCTCTATTCTCAATAATCAAAAATGACGATTGCGCGTACTGAATCTGCCCCTTGATCAGCCGCTGATCTTTTTCCCAACCTGCTTCCAATCGCTCGACGTACTCTTCCGGGGACAACAGTTTGGCGGCGGTGTCCAGTTCGAACAGCCAGCCGCCGCCGTAGTTGTCGGCATTGATCGCGGAGGGATCGTCCAAGAGCGCCTCGTTAAAACTCAACAACTTCCCGGCATAAGGCGAATACAGACTGGAAAGGGCCTTCGAGCTTTCGATTTCCCCAATCTCTTGCCGTTCTTTGACTTGGGTCTCCGGGTCGATGGTCCACTCCAGGAAATACACGTCCTGGAGCATCCGCACCGAGTACGCGGTGAACCCCACCCGGTAAGGCGATTGGCCATCGCCCTGGCAGGATTGGAGCCACAAATGGTTGGGAGCGTACCAGCGGTCGGTCGGGATCCGGGCTTCGTACTTTCCCATCATAAAGATGAGGTCGTCAGCCATCACACGGTTGTTGCACTCTCGGGGGTTTTTGGATCAAGTCGGCGGGACGGCGAAATCGGCTTTGGAATGTCAAGAAAATAACTTCAACATAGTGACAAAAGGCGAGCGGGGGGCGTAAGCCCCCTGGTCATGTTGAGTCTCTCAAAAGTTTAAATTATTTTCTTGGCGATCCTTTGGGTGTTTTGGGTTTGGATGAATCCGCAGATTTTCACATTTTTCGCTGTCCAAATAGTAGAAACTCTTTCGCCGAGATGCAAGCGGTCAGCCTGCCGGGAGATGCGGCGAATGGGAGACGGAGACGCTCGCTTGAAAGCGGAAGGGCGGCCCAATACCTTTGGGCGATGCCGACTCCTTGGATTTTGAGCGTGATGTTTCTGGCCACCTTGGTGCAATGCACGTTTGGGTTCGGCAATGCGCTCTTGGCGATGCCTTTGTTGGCGTTTCTGGTGCCTTTGTCCTTTGCCACGCCTTTGGTGGCGATGGTGTCGATGACCGTGACCGTGGCGATCGTCGCGGCGGATTGGCGGCACATGGAGTTCGGCGCCACCGCCCGGCTGGTGATCGGCGCGGTGTTCGGCATTCCCCTCGGGATTTGGCTTTTGACGAGCCTGGACGAGCGAATTGTCAAAGGCGTCTTGGCCGGCGTGATTTTGAGTTTCGCGGTCTTCAACCTGGCTCATCCCCGCCGGTTTCATTTGAAAAGCGACCGCTGGGCGGTGCTGTTCGGCTGGGTCGCGGGCGTTCTGGGCGGAGCCTACAACACCCACGGGCCGCCTTTGGTGATCTTCGGTTTCCTTCGCCAATGGTCGATCCAGCAATTCCGGGCGACGCTGCAGGGATACTTTTTGCTCGCGGGATCGATGGTGCTGGCTTCGCATGCGCTCGCGGGGTTTTGGACGAAAGCCGTGCTTTGGCATTACATGATGTGCCTGCCGCTGACCGCGCTCGCATTTGGCACCGGGCATTTCTTGAGCCGCCGCATTTCCCCGGGGCGGTTTCAAAAACTGGTTTACGTCGCGTTGATCGGCATTGCCTTGGGCCTGCTGATGAACGTGCTGTTGGGGTCGGCGACGACCTGAGAGAAAATCAGTTGCCAACGGCGGGAAATCTTTGGATGATCGTTCTTTCACCTGACGGCGTCCCCCAACACGTCCAACCCCACCTGAGACCATGAGCGACCATTCAAAACATCAAGCTCCGCCGGCGGAGGAGCGGTTTGCCGAGGAGCTGGCGTTTCTGGCGGCGATCGATGAGGGCCCGAAGCCGGAGGGCTGGCAGCTTTCGCCCGCGCGGGTTGTGGAGTTTATTTGCGGCTCGGGCGGGGAGAAATTGAAACTTCCCAAGGGAGCCAAAGCCGCCAAGGGCGTGCCCAAGTCGTTGGAGATTTCGGAAAAGTTCATCGGCGAACGCGCGGTCGTCGAACGCTGCGTAGTCACGCTCGCGGGCGAACGCGGGTTGCTCTTGGTCGGCGAACCCGGCACTGCGAAGTCGATGCTCTCGGAACTGTTGGCGGCGGCGATCAGCGGCACGAGTTCCCTCACCATCCAAGGCACCGCCGGGGCCACCGAAGACCATTTCCGCTATTCGTGGAATTACGCCTTGCTGCTCGCCCAAGGCCCGAGCGAACAGGCCTTGGTGCCTTCGCCGATTATGACCGGCATGCGGGACGGCCAACTCGTCCGCGTGGAAGAAGTCACCCGTTGCCTCCCGGAAGTTCAGGATGCGCTCATTTCGCTATTGTCGGAACGCCGGCTGATGATCCCCGAACTCTCCGGCGAAACGGGCAGCGTGTTCGCTTCCCAAGGATTCAACTTGATCGCCACCGCGAACCTGCGGGACCGGGGCGTGTCCGAGATGTCGGCCGCGCTCAAACGGCGGTTCAACTTCGAGGTCATCCCGCCCATCTCCGACCACGACCGCGAAGTCAATCTGGTGAAAAGTCAGGCCATCGCGCTTTTGGCCCGCGGGGGCGTGGAGTTCAGCGTGGACGAAGGCGTTCTCGATGTGCTGGTGACGGCGTTTCGCGATCTCCGCGAAGGCCGGACTTCGGAAGGCTGGTCGGTCGAAAAGCCCAGCACCGTGATGAGCACCGCGGAGGCCGTCGCCATCGCGACGTCCATCGGCCGGCAGGCGGCGTATTTTCCGGGGCCGGGCGACCCGTTGTCCTTGGTGCCGGGACTGCTGTTGGGCGTGGTGCTCAAGGATGAAGCTCAGGACCGGGCTCGGCTGCTGGGTTATTGGGATTCCGTCGTCAAACGCCGGGCCGAGGACGGCTCGCGAATGTGGAAACGGCTCCACGAACTCCGCCCCGCCTTGGAAGAGCAGTTATCAACTGGGCGGAGGGCGGATTAGGTGGCACCCGTGCGAGAGCCAATCCGAGAGGAACGGTCCATGCAAGAAAAGATGAAAGAGCAGTTGATTGCCTGGCTAATGACGGCCCGTTCCGCGGTGGCTTTTACGGGCGCGGGGATTTCCACGGAGAGCGGGATTCCCGATTTTCGCAGTCCCGGCGGCGTGTGGGCCAAGTCGCAGCCGGTGTATTTTGACGATTTCGTGCGGTTTGCCGACGCCCGGCAGGAATACTGGCGGCAGAAGTCCGAGTCCCACGAATCCATGTTTACAGCCGAGCCCAACATCACGCACCGCGCCTTGGCCCGCTGGGAAGAATTAGGTTTGCTCCGCGGCGTGATTACGCAAAACATCGACGGCCTGCACCAGCGGGCCGGCAGCCGGGCCGTGTTGGAACTCCACGGCACCGCGATGGAAATCGCCTGTCTCGATTGCAGCTACCGCACCCCGGCCGACCCGTTGGTGCGGGAGTTTTTGAAAACCCAGACCGTTCCCGAATGTCCGGAATGCCAGGGGCTGTTGAAGCACGCCACCGTCTCCTTCGGCCAGGCGTTGCCGGCGGATGTCCTGCGAACGGCGGCGACGTGGGCGATGGAAGCCGACGTGTTTTTGACGCTCGGCTCTTCGCTGGTCGTGTATCCCGCGGCCCAGCTTCCCGAGATCGCCGCGAGGAACGGGGCGAAGCTCGTGATCATCAACCGGGACGAAACCCCGCTCGACGCCGTCGCCGATCTGGTGATCAACGCCCCGCTCGGCGAAGTCATGGAAGCCCTCGAAGAAAGCCTCTATCAGAATCCCTCCGAAAACGAACCGGAAGTTCCTTCATGATTGAAATCGACGGTTCCCACGGCGAAGGCGGCGGGCAGATGCTCCGCACGTCGCTCGCGCTTTCGATGGCGACCGGAAAGCCGTTTCGGATGTTCAATCTCCGGGCCAACCGCAAAAAGCCCGGACTCAAACGGCAGCACCTGACCTGTGTGCGGGCGGCGGCGGAAATCAGCGGGGCAGAGGCCACGGGCGATCAACTGGAATCGCGGGAAGTCACGTTCGAGCCCGGTCCCGTTTCGCCGGGGCATTACCGCTTCGACATCGGCACCGCGGGCAGCACGATGCTCGTTCTGCAAACAGTCCTGCCGGTGCTGATGACCGCCGCCGAGCCTTCGCATCTCACCTTGGAAGGCGGCACCCACAACACGATGGCCCCGCCGTTCGATTTTTTGCAATCGACTTTTCTGCCGCTGTTGGAAAAGCTGGGACCAAAGGTGTCCTTGAAATTGCTCCGCCGGGGTTTCTATCCGGTCGGCGGCGGCCTGGTCGAAGCGACGATTCAACCCGTGGAACGATTAGGATCGTTGACGCTGCTCGAACGCCATCAAAAACCCAAGTGCTCGGCGAAGGCGATTGTCTCGCAATTGCCCGAACACATCGCCGAGCGGGAGTTGGATGTTCTCTCCCGGCGATTGCCTTTCGGGAACTGGCAGCGGGAAATCGAAACGGACACGACCGCGCGGGGGCCGGGCAATATTGTGATGGTCGCGATCGACGCCGGGTCGGTGACGGAGTTATTTTCCGCCTTGGGAGAAAAAGGCGTCCCGGCCGAGAAGGTGGCCGCGGGTTTGGTCCGCGAGTGCAAAGCCTATCTGAAAACGACTGCGCCGGTCGGCCCGCATCTGGCGGATCAACTCTTGATCCCGTTGGCCTTGGGACAGGGCGGTCGCTATCGAACCGGATCGCCGATCACGCTGCACACCACGACCAATGCCGAGGTCATCCGCAAGTTTCTCGACGTGGAAATCACGTGCATCGACATCGATGACCTGACGACAGAGATCGACATTCGCCCCGGCGCGTGAGCGGGGTTTCGCCGTTCCTTGGCGTCAAATGAACAGCGGCGAATTGCCCTTTCTGTGAAATTGGCTCCCGATTATACTCCCGCCGAGGCTCGATCTTGACTTGAAACGGGGGAAGGATTCCCGATGCGCACGATTACAGTGATGAATCAAAAAGGCGGCGTGGGCAAAACCACCACCAGCGTGAACCTGGCGGCGGGACTTGCCAACCTGGGGAAGCGGGTCTGCGTGGTCGATTTGGATCCGCAGGGGCACGCGTCGCTGCATCTGGGCGTCGAAGCATTCGAGGACAGCCCCACCGTTTACGAGATTTTCACCGGCGAAAAAACCTTCGCCGACATCCGCAAGATGGTCAACTCCTCCCTGTGGGTCGTGCCTTCCAATCTGGACCTGGCGGCGGCGGAGATGGAATTGGCGGATGTGCCCGGCCGGGAATCGCTGCTGCGAAATGCGATCAAAACCCAGGCCGTCAGCGAGTTGTTCGATTACATCATCATGGACTGCCCGCCCTCCTTAGGGGTGCTCACGGTCAACGCGCTCACCGCAACCGATGAAGTCTTCATTCCGCTGCAGCCCCACTTTTTTGCGCTGCAGGGATTGTCGAAATTGTTTGAGACAACAGCCTTGGTCCGGCAGCGGCTCAATCCGCAGCTTCGCGTGACCGGGATCGTGATGTGCCTTTACGAAAGCGGCACGCGGTTGGCGTCCGACGTGAAGGACGACCTCCAATCCTTCCTGGAAAACAGCCCCCAGGATGCTCCGTGGACGGAAGCGAGAATCTTCCGCAACAAAATCCGCCGGAACATCAAGCTCGCGGAAGCCCCCAGCTTCGGGCAGTCGATCTTCGATTACTGCCCCAGTTGCCCCGGCGCCCAGGACTACGGCGGCCTCGCCGAGGAGGTCTGGGAGATGGAAACCGCCGCCGCTCCCGCACCCGTTCGCCGCGCTGCGTAGAAGTGAGGCGGGAGGAAAGCGAAAGACAGTGAGGTTGGAAGTTAGAGGTAGCCCGTCAGAAAAAATCGAACCTCGAACCTCAGCCCCATCTCTGCCCGACGTTCCCGAACGCAGGCTAATCCTCCATGACCTCCGTCTCCTTCGTGGAGGCTATGTCGTTGACTTTGCCTTCGTATTTCTTGGTCAGATCCTGGACCTGATCCTTCGTGTCGTCGCGGATGTCTTCGCTGAAGAGTTTTTCCTTCTCCGCCTGGTCCGCGTGTTTGTTGGCGTCCCGGCGGATGTTGCGGATGGCGACCCGGGCCTCTTCCGCCAACTCCTTCACCCGCGAGACCAATTGCTTCCGGCGCTCGGTCGAGAGCGGCGGGATGTTCAGCCGAATCAGCCGGCCGTCCGAGTTCGGCGAGAGCCCCAGGTCGCTGGCTTGAATGGCCTTGGCGATGTTGCTGAGGGCCGACGCGTCGAAGGGGCGGATCACGATCTGCTGCGGTTCCGGCACGCTGATGTTCGCCATTTGTTTGAGCGGCGTCGGCGAGCCGTAGTAGTCCACGCGAATCGAATCCACCAGCCCCGGCGTCGCCCGCCCAGTCCGTAAGCCCTGAAGCTGACCGTGCAGCACATCGACGGCTTTCTCCATCCGTTCTTCGGTGTCCATCAGGATTTCATCTTGGTCCATGGCCATGGGAAAATTCCTCTACGCAAAGACATGGGGCGGCACGCTGGAAAATGTAAAAACTTCGTGCCGGAGTGTCTATGATAATTCCCTACGGAAAACAGTCGTATTGTAGCAATCCCAAGCGTCACCGGCGAACCCATCTTTACAGAGACCGCGTGAAATGGTATCCCCCGCGCCGTTTTGAACCATTCTCCCACCGCCTTCCGCTGGATTTCCACGGGCCGATTATGGGCCAAACCCCATCATCCCTGATTCCCTCCACGAAGCGGCCCGTGCCCCTGGTGGCCCGCCGGGATCTGACCGTGGAGCCGATCGTCTATCAAGGCCTCAGGTATTGGGTCATCAAGGATCCGGTTGCGCTCGGATACTATCGGCTCCAAAGCGAGCAATATCACATCCTCCAACTGCTCGACGGAAAGCGGAGCCTCGAAGACATCCGCGACGCATTCCAAGAGGAATTTCCCACCGAGCGGCCGGGACTTTCGGACCTCCGAAACCTCGCGATGGACCTGCATCAGAAGGGACTCGTTTACAGCGAGCGGGCGGGGCAGGCCCAGAACCTCATCGAGCAGGCCCGTGACAAACGCCTGAAGGCCGTTTGGAACGCGATCCGCAATGTGCTCTACATCAAGCTGCCCGGCTGGGATCCGGAACGGCTTCTCTGTTTTCTCTACCCGTGGGTGCGGTGGGCGTTTCGGCCTTCGGTGATCGGCTTGTGCGGACTGTTTGTGGCGGTGATGTGGATTCTCGTGGGCGTCAACTTCGGCGAGATCGAACGCCACATCCCGACGTTCCAGCAGTTTTTTAGCTGGCCGAATCTGTTTCTGCTATGGCTGACGATGGGCGTGGCCAAGTTTATCCACGAACTGGCCCACGGCTTGTCCTGCAAACACTATGGCGGCGAATGCCACGAAATCGGAATGGCCCTTCTGGTCTTCAGCCCTTGCCTGTATTGCGATGTCTCCGACTCATGGGTTTTGGCCAGCAAATGGAAGCGGATCCTCATCGCCTGCGCGGGGATGATGATTGAAGTCTTCCTGTCCGCGCTCGCGGCCCTCGCGTGGTGGCACACGCAACCGGGGCTTTTGCATCATCTGTGCCTCAACATTTTTTTTGTGACGACGATCACCACGGTAATCTTCAACGCGAATCCGCTGCTCCGGTACGATGGGTATTACATCCTCAGCGATCTCCTGGAAATCCCCAACCTGCGGACCAAAGCCGACCGCATGTTTCGCGATGTGTTCAGCCGGGTCTGCCTGGGCATCATCAATCCGCCGGATCCCTTCATGCCGGACCGCGGGCGGATCTGGTTTGCCCTGTTCGCGCTCGCCTCGGCCGCGTACCGCTGGTTTTTGACGTTCACGATCATCTTCGTGCTTTACGAATTCCTCAAACCCTACGGCCTCCAGAATCTGGGGCTGGGGATGGGAATCGGGTCGGCGCTCATGATCGCGGGCAGTCTCGTTGTCACCTTGTATCGCGTTTTGAAAGCCCCCAGGATCCGGCCCATGAGTTACCTTCGCGCCGCGCTGACCGCCCTTTGCCTGACCGCCGCCGGCTTTGCCGCGCTGACGGTGCCTTTGCCGCTTTACGTCGAGGCTCCGTTCACCGTGGAGCCGCGGGGCATCGAGCATGTGCTCGTGAGCACGCCGGGACGGTTGGTGGAACTGAACGCGGCGCCCGGACAGCGCGTGCGGAAAGGCGACGTGCTCGCCCGGCTGGAGAATTATCCCCTCCGCGACGAATACGAAAAACTCCGCGTGGCGGTGCGGATTCAGCAGCTCGAAGTCGAGACGCAAAAAAGGCTCGACAACAAGCCCGGCGAGGAATACGCCCGCACGATGCTGGCGTCCCTCGAAAAACGCTTGGCCCAAACTGGGGAGAAGCTCAGGACGCTGACGTTCGTCGCGCCCTGCGACGGCGTGGTCGTCGCCCCGCCGCAGGTCTCGCCGCAGCCGGCCAATCTGCCAAGCGAATCGCTGGCCCGCTGGGACGGGACGCCTTTGGAGGCGAGGAATCTCGGCTGTTGGCTCGCCACGCAGTCGCATCTGTTGAGCGTGGCCCCCGCTGCGGAATATCAAGCCGTCTTGGTGATCGATCAAAACGAGCGCGACGACTTTCGCGTGAACGAAGACATTTCGCTCAAGCTGGGTTCCAAACCCGCCGGCGTGCGGGTCGGGCAGATTCGCGAGATTTCGGACCGGCATTTGGAAAGCGCCCCGGCCCCCTTGTCCAACAAGTTCGGCGGCGACCTCGCCACCACGACCGACGTCCGCGGCAATGAACGGCTCGACGGTTCCGCCTATCAAGCGATTGTGCCGTTGGCGGCGATTCCGGGAACCCTCATGCCCGGCGTTCGCGGCGAGGCCCGATTTCCCATGGACACCCGCACGGCCGGCGGCTGGGTCTGGCGGCACCTCAAACGCACCTTCCACTTCCGCATGTAACACCCTTCCATAGGCTCGCTTTTCAGGCATTAGAAAGACGGGACATGTCGAACTTGAGTCAGGGCCTGGGCCGCATCGAACGGCTGATTCTGATCCTCCGGTATTGCGAAAACCTCAAACTCCAAGAAATCGCCGACCTCCTCGGCCTCCCGCTGCTCTTCGTCGAGCAAACATATTGGCAGGTGATCAAAGACCAAATGCGCTGCATCGTTTGAAGAGAGCCGCGCACGAAGCAAGCGGTATTGCCCGGCTTCGTTTGAAGAGAGCCGCGCACGAAGTAAGCGGTATTGCCCGGCATCGTTTGAAGAGAGCCGCGCACGAAGTAAGCGGTATTGCGATCTCTACATCTAGAAAGACCGCTTACTTCGTGCGCGGCTCTTTTTGAAATGGGATTTGTCTGGGATTTCGGATTTCTTCAAGGCAATGAAATGTTGATCGGGAACTTGTTTCATTGGACCATCGCCGGCGGACATCCCGCGAGAGCGCGGCTTTCGCGGTGGCGGTGGCTGGCGCGGTCGATCATCCGGCGATCTCAAAAACTCGAACGATTTTCCGACGCCGAGTTGGAACGCACCGCGCGCGAGCTGCATTGGCGGTGCCTGTCGGGCGAGTCGCTCAAGCGGCTGATGCCCGCGGCGTATGCTTTGGTTCGCGAAGCGACCCGCAGGGCGACGGGATTAACGCATTACCCCGTGCAGATGATGGGCGGCATTGCGCTCTTTGAAGGCGGCATCGCCGAGATGCAGACCGGGGAAGGCAAAACCCTCACCGCACTTTTGCCCGCGTTTCTGCACGCCCTCGCCGGGAAGGGCGCTCATGTGATTACCGCGAACGAATACCTGGCCGAGCGGGACGCGGCCTTGGGCGCGGACATCTTCAATCGGCTGGGAATGACCGTGGGCTGCATCCAGGGCGAGATCAAACCGGACGAGCGCGGGCCGGAATACGCGGCCGACATCACCTACGGCACCGCCAAGGAAATGGGCTTCGATTTTCTCCGGGATCGGCTGAAAAAATACGGGCAGACGGGCCACGAGCGAAGTCGGCAGTTCACGGGCATCGCGGACGATCAGACCGACCGCCTCGTGCAGCGGGGACTGCACTTTGCTTTGATCGATGAAGCGGACAGCATTCTGATCGATGAAGCCAAGACGCCGCTGTTGATCGCCTTGGGTGAAGACAATGATGCCGAGGCCGTGGGCCTCTTCCGCTGGTGCGCGCGGGCGGTGGATCAATTGCAGTTCGGCGTCGATTACCACTTCGACCCGCGGCGGCGATCGGCCTTTTTGACCGACACCGGCTGCCGGCGGACCTTGGCCTTGCCCAAGTCGGCTTCGATGGCCCGCGTGGATTCCGAGCGGGTCTATCGCCAGGTGGAGCGGGCCTTGACCGCGGAGTTCGCCTTCCAGCGCGACCGCGATTATGTCGTCGATGAGGACGACAAGCTCGCGATCGTCGATGAATCGACCGGGCGGTTGATGGACGGCCGCAAATGGCAAGACGGCCTGCATCAGGCGATTGAAGCCAAGGAACGCGTGCCGATCACACAGGCCACCCGGCCGGCGGCGCGAATGACGGTGCAGAGCTTCTTCAATCAATATACGCATCTCGCGGGACTGACCGGGACAGGGGCGCCGGCCGCCCGGGAGTTCAAAAAAACTTACCGCCTCCGCGTCACCACGATCCCCACGCACCGCCCCTGCCGGCGGCAATCCAAACCGCCCCGCGTGTTCGCCACCCGGCACGCCAAGCTGCAGGCGGTTGCGGCGGAGATCGTCCGGCTCTTGGAAAGCGGGCGGGCGATTCTGGTGGGGACGCCTTCGGTGGAATCCTCCGAAGCGTTGGGCGAGGTGCTCCGATCGCATCAGATTCCGCATCAGATTCTGAACTGCCGATTCCACAAAGAAGAGGCTGCGATCATCCGCCGGGCCGGAGAACCGGGCAAAGTTACCGTGGCCACGAACATGGCGGGCCGCGGGACCGACATCCAACTCGAACGCGCGGTCGTGGAGACCGGGGGCCTGCACGTCATCGCCACCGAAATGCACACGTCGGCCCGCATCGATCGGCAATTGATCGGCCGCACGGCCCGGCAAGGGGAACCGGGTTCGTATCAGTTTTTCCTCTCGCTCGAGGATGAATTGCTCCGCTGTTTGAGCCCCGAAAAGCTCGCCGCCGTCCGCAAAAACGCCCGGCCGAATCTTCGCGGCGAACTTTCGCGAAGCTGGGTCGGGTTCTTCCGCCAAACGCAGCGCCGCCTGGAGCGGATGCACAAAAAAACGCGGAAGCAACTCCTCAAGCAGGAAGAGGACCGCCGGAAGCATTACCAAAAAATGGGCCTCGATCCGTACCTGGAGATGACCGATTGAACGTCGCGGTTCGCGACGGCAACGCCGATCAGCCGGAACGTGCTGGCGTCCGGTCGTTCCGATAAACCGGCCCGGGTGGCACGTCCCTGAGCGCAGCGAAGGGCGTGGCGATCGCACAGACCACGCCCTTCGCTGCGCTCAGGGACATGCCACCCTCAATTGTTAAGAATGCTCTCCTTCAGTTGCCTGGGTTTTCGGGAATTGGCATCATGGAATCGTGAAGATTGTGTTAAACGGGGTAAGATAAGGGGCTTTTATGGGTTTCCGATTGAAGCGGGGCGAGTCGGTCGTTGACGGGGTCAAACGGATTGCCCGCGAGCAGTTGGAAAAGGCCGTCGCGGAGATTCAAAGCACGGAACTGGACCGCCACGAGGCGGTGCATCAGGTGCGCAAGCGGTTTAAGAAGATTCGCGGGATCATCCGGCTCGTGCGGCCGGGGTTTGAAAAAACCTACCAGCGTGAGAACGCTTTGTTCCGCGATGCGGGCCGCGAAATCTCCGCCGTGCGGGACGCCCAATCATTGATCGAAGCCTGCGATCGGCTCGTGCCGGCCGCGGCCGACAGCGATCATCCTCCAAAGTTCGCCGGGATCCGCGTGCATCTTGTGGAACGCCGGCAGCGGATCGCCGGGGACCTGACCGATCTGCCCGGCAAGCTGGATCAACTCGCCCAAGACATCCAGGAAGCCGAAGACCGCGTGAAGGACTGGAAACTCGACGACGGCGGTTTCGAGGCGATCGCCGGCGGTTTCGAAAAGACCTACCGCCGGGCGCAAAAGGCGATGAAGAATGCCTCGCGCAAGAAAGCCGCGATGGAGGACTTCCACGAATGGCGGAAGCGGGTGAAATACCACTGGTATCATTGCCGGCTGTTGGTGAATCTTTACAAGCCGCTGATGAAAGCCCGTTGCGAGGAAGCGAAGCATCTCGCGGACTTGCTGGGTGACGATCACGATTTGTCGATGCTGGATTTGTTGCTCGCGGAACACGCGACCGACTTCCCCGATCTTGCCGAGGTGGACGCCTTTCGCGAGGTGCTCCGCAAATCGCAGAAAACGATCCGTGCGGAGGCGTTTGATGTGGGCGAGCGGCTGTTTGCCGAGAAATCCAAGCACCTCACCCGCCGCTTTGAAGCCTGGTGGAGCACTTGGCGCGACGCGGCGTGATGAAGTCAGCGTTTGCCGCGTTGGAGCAGCACGGCGAGTTCTTGCATGTTGAGCAATTTCGCGGCGGCGAAATAGACCAGGATCGAAACACCCACGGGGGCAACGACGTTCAAAGTGCGCGAGGAAATCGCGGCGGCCTGTAAAAGAGCCAACGTGCCCCAGCAGCTCAGCGCCATCGCGAGAGACGCCACGCCCGCGCGGCATGTCGTGCGAACGAGCCTCGGCCAATCGAGGCGGCCGACTTGTCCTTGAAAGGCCCAAGTCACCAGCGACACCTGCAGCATGGCCGAGAGCGCGGTCGAGAGCGCGAGGCCCCATCCGCCGAAGGGCCAGATGAACGTGAAGCTTAAAACGACGTTCGAGACCATGGCCAGAATGCCCACGCGGAGCGGCGTTTGGCGGTCGCCAACGGCGTAAAAACCGCGGTGCACGATGAGGAGAGCCGAATACGCCCAGACGCCGATGCCGTACCAGCGGATCATCTGCGAAGTTTGCAGGGCATCGCGGGCGTCGAAGTTGCCGTGCCGAAACAAGAGGTCGGTCAAAGGATCGGCGAGCAGAAACAACCCCACGCTCGCGGGCACGCCGATGCCAACCACCAGCTCGAGCCCCAACAGAAAATCCCGGCGGAGCCCGGCAAAGTCGCCCCGCTGCGCGTGCCGGGAAAAAAGCGGAAACATCACCGTCCCGAGGGCCACGCCGAACACGCCCAGCGGGAACTGATACATCCGCTGTCCCAGGTAGAGTGCCGACGCCGTGCCCGATTCGAGCGGAAACCGCGCGAGCTGTTCCGCGGTCGCGGATTCGGGGGCGGAGAAGCTCCAGGCGATCAGACTGTCGGTGAGCGCATTGAGTTGCGTGATCGACAAGCCGAAGAGCACCGGCAGCATCCCGGCGATGATTTCCAGAACCCGGGCCTTCGCCTCCCGCCAGTTAGGATCGAAATGAAAGCCCAACCGCTTGAGCGCCGGCCAAGGGGCGGCCATCTGCAGGACGCCCGCGATCACGATGCACACGCTGATGGCGGTGACCTTTTCGGCCGGCGTCTCAAACCGCGGGGCGATCCACCAAATTCCCGCGATCCATACGAGATTCAACAGCACCGGCACCAACGCCGGCCAGGTGAAATGCCCCAGGGCGTGGAGCATCGCCGAAACCTGGGCCGAGAGGCAGATCAGGATCAAATAGGGCAGCATGATCGCGGTGAGATCGATCAGCAATTTCGCTTCCGCGCTGACATCCGCCCAAGCCGAGAGGCCCCACAAAACCGCTTCCGCGAGCAGCACGAAGACGCATAGCGACAGGCTCAGGAGCATCAACACGGCGCTCCCGACTTTCCACGCCGACATCCGGCCGTTCTGTTCCATCTCGCCGACGAACACGGGCAGAAACGCGGCCGTGAGCGCCCCTTCGCCGAAAAACCGCCGGGCCAGGTTGGGAATGCGGAAGGCCACGGTGAAGGCGTCCATCACCGCCCCGTTGCCGAACAGCGCCGCCATGCCCATGTCCCGCACCAGTCCCAGCACTCGGCTGAGAAGCGTGCACAGACTGACAATCCGGAGTCCCGAAAACACGCTCGCCTCGGCGGCGGAATCGACCGCGGAGTGTCCCGATTCGCCGGCGGCAGGCGGTCCGGTCGCAAGCGACGAAGAAGGCGGCGGTTCGTGAGGCATCGCGAAAGTATAGCGAAACCGCCGAAGGGGAGAATAGAAGCTCCAGCGGGATAGGCTCCCCCTCGTTCCCAAGCTCCAGCTTGGGAACGCACTCTCGCGAAACTCCGCTTCGCAACGCGCCTTTTGTACAATCGACGGTAACTCCCGGGAGACGGACCGATGGCGCGCACGCGATACCGCATCTTCGAAAACGAGCAAGAGTTCCCCTATTTCTTGACCTGCACGGTCGTTGGATGGCTGCCAGTGTTCACGCGGCCGCAGACCGTCCAGATTCTCCTTGACTCCTGGAAACACTTGCGGGAACACAATGAATTTCAATTGCTGGCCTACGTGATCCTCGAGAACCACCTGCACCCGATCACACGCTCACCGCAACTCTCGCGGGCCATGCAGAGTTTCAAATCGTACACTGCACGGCGCATTCTTGCCTATCTGGCGAGTGAAGGAGCGCGGACTGTGCTGGATCAGTTTGCCCGGCTGAAATTGCAACACAAGAAGGACTCCGCTTACCAGTTCTGGCAGGAGGGATCGAAACCCAAGCAGATCCGAACCGATGATGTGATGTGGCAGAAGCTTGAGTACGTGCATTTCAATCCAGTGAATCGCGGCTACATCGACGATCCGGTTCATTGGTGCTACTCAAGTGCCCGCAATTACGCGGGACAACCGGGGTTAATTGAAGTCGTCACCGATTGGATGTAAGTCGCTCGACGTCTCGCGCGTTGCCAGGCAGAGCTTGGGAACGAGGGGAGAATCGATTAGTGCGGCAGCGGAATGGTCGCAAAAGAAACCGGAGGGCTTACGCCCTCCGCTCGCCTTTGCTGTTTTTCTCTTGGCGAAGATCTATTTCTCGTCATCCGGCGGCGGGGCGAAGCCTCGGCGCATTGTGTTTTCGGTGACGTTGACCGGGATCAAAAACTGCCGAAGGTAATCGGGTCCGCCGGCTTTGGTGCCGATGCCGGACATTTTGAAGCCGCCGAACGGTTGGCGTTCGACCAAGGCCCCGGTGATGCCGCGGTTGAGGTACAGGTTCCCCACGACGAATTCCTCGCGGGCTTTCTGGAGGTGTTTGGGGCTGCGGCTGAAGATGCCGCCGGTGAGGGCGTAATCGGTGCCGTTGGCGATGTCCAAGGCTTCGTCCAAGTCGTCGGCTTTGATGACCGCCAGCACGGGGCCGAAGATTTCCTCCTGGGCGATCCGCGAATGGGGATCGACGTCGGTGAAGATGTGCGGCGGGATGAAGTAGCCGGCCTCGCCGACGTGGGAATCATCATGGGGCTGAGGCGGGCACCGACCGGAGGTTGGTCCGCTCGCGGGGAGCGCGAGCGTGGCTTCTTCCTTGCCGATTTCGATGTATTCCAAGATGCGTTCGTAGGCTTCCTCGTCGATCACCGGGCCAACGGTGGTGCCGGGATCGACCGCGTTGCCGACTTTCAGGCTCCGCGTGGCTTCGATCAAGCGATCCAAGAACGCATCGTGCGCATTGGCCAGCACGATGACCCGCGAGCAGGCCGAGCACTTTTGCCCGGCATAATTGAACGCACTCGCCACCACCCCGGCGACGGCTTCGTCGAGGTCGGCGTCATCATCGACGATGATCGCGTTCTTCCCGCCCATCTCGGCGATGACCTGTTTGACCGAAGTCTGCCGGGGGTCGGTGGTCGCGGCTTGTTGATAGATGCCAAGGCCCACGGTCCGCGAACCGGTAAACGCGATCAAATCCACATCGGGATTGCCCACGAGTTCCGGGCCGACTTCTTCGCCGACGCCCGGCAGGAAATTCACCACGCCGTCGGGAATGCCCGCGTTCTGGAAGATTTCCATGAGCTTCGCCGCCACGATCGGGGATTGCTCGGCGGGCTTCATAATGACGGCGTTCCCCGTCACCAAGGCGGCCACGGTCATGCCCGTCAAAATCGCCAGCGGGAAATTCCAGGGGGCGATCACGACCGCGACGCCTCGCGCCCGGTAGCTGTAGGTGTTCTCCTCGCCGGGCAGGTCGTGTTGCTGAGGTCGCGCCAACTCGCGCATCTGGTGGGCATAATACATGCAGAAGTCGATGGCCTCGGCGACGTCGGCGTCGGCTTCCGCCCAGGGCTTGCCGCACTCGAAAACTTCCCACGCGGCGATCTCGAACCGCCGATTCCGAAGCTCCGCGGCGACGAGTTCCAAGTACTCGCAGCGGTAATCGACTTTCTCCCGCGACCAGCGCGGAAAGGCCCGCCGGGCCGCTTCGATGGCTTCGACCGCCTGGTCGGCACTGGCCGAGGCGACGGTCCCCACGAGTTGCAATTTGTCGGAGGGATTGCGGGAGAGCATCGTGGTCTTGCCGTCCACCGCCCGGCCGCCGATGACCAGCGAATATTCCTCGCCCAACTGCGATTCGACATCCTCAACCGCCGCCCGCATCGCCTCGCGGACCTTGGCCTTGCTGAAGTCGGAATGCGGCTCGTTCTGGAACTCCGGGGCGGGCTCTTTTTCGGGCGGCGGGGTCTTCTTGCCCTTCGCGGTCGGGTTCATCAACAAATCCTCCAAGGACACGTTCTCGCGGAAACTCTGCCGCAGGAACGAATCGTTCGATGTGTTCTCCAAAAGCCGGCGGACGAGATACGCCATGCCGGGAATCAATTCTCCAAACGGAGTGTAGATGCGGACGCGGTGTCCCATCTCCGCGAGCAGTTGGGCGAGTTCCGCCCCCATGCCGTAGAGCATCTGCAGTTCAAACGCGGCCGGCGGGATGCCGAGTTCCTTCGCCCAGGCGACGGCGTGGCAGAGGCTCCGCAGGTTATGGCTGGCGATCTGCGGCCGGAGCCAATCGTGATGCTGCATCACGAACCGCGTCTGCCGCTCGAAGTTTTCGTCCGACTGCCACTTCTGCAGATAGACGGGAACCGGCCAGCTCTCGGCCTTCGCGTGGACGGTTTCAAAATCCCAATACGCCCCCTTGACCAACCGGACCCACACCGGCGTCCCGCGTTTTCGGACCCATTCCAACAGCCCCGCCAGGTCGTCCTCCGCATCGGGAAGATAAGTTTGAATCACGATCCCCACATCGGGAAAATCGCGGAACTCCTCCTCCATCAACACCTGCTTGAAGATCTCGATCGTGAGGTTTTTATACGCGTAATGCTCCATGTCCACATGCACGTAGGCGTCGCGTTCGCGCGCGGCCCGGAGCAGCGGCCGCAGTCGCGATTTCACGCCTTCCGCCGTTCCCGCGGGATCGATCGGCCGGAACTGGCTGTAGAGGGCCGAGAGCTTCAGCGAAACGTTGACGCGGGGAATCGGGCCGAACTGATCGCAGTCGATCTGCATGTTCTCGGCCCATTCGTTGACCTGCGGGGCGAGGCCTTCGATCAGATCGAGATACTGCTGCTGGTAGAGGGTGGCTTCGCGCTCGCTCATCACGGCTTCGCCCAAGAGATCGAGCGTGAAGGCAAACCCCTGCCGGCGAAGCTTCGCCACGGATTGCAACACCTCTTCGACATTCGATCCCGCGATGAAGCGGCGGGCCATGTTGCGGGCGTTGTTGCGGGCATTCACCGCCACCAATCGGCCCATGACGGTGTTCGGCTGCGAGACGTTCAGTCCCAATCGGGCCGCCCAAGGCAGAGCCTTGCGGACTTCCTCGAAGTATTCCTGCAGATGGCGGGTGACGGATTCGTGGGTGTGCAGCATGGGCAGCACATCGACGAAGCGAAACATCTGCACCTTGACCGATTCGTCCGACATGGCCCAGGACAAGATGCGGTCGTCCCACCACCGCCGTTCAAAAATCGAAGCCGAGCGGCGCTCCATCGACTGCCAAAGTTTGCGGCCGATCCGCTGGGTCTCGGCCTCCACGGCCTCAGGCAAATCCAAATCCGTCTGCTGACTCACACGCTCCCTTTCCCCGGGAATGAAATCCGTCCTCGTTCTCCCAATGATTATTCTAGCCGGTCGCCGATGAATTTCGAGTCGTTCATTGCGGCTGATGAATCCGAAACAGCGCGGCATCGGTGCGGATTAAGAGGTCGGAATCGATCACCCCAGAGGACGCCAGCGTGCGCGCGCTCATCGGATTGCGGGCCAGTTCCTCGTACGTCGTCCCGGGCTTGATCACAATCCCCACGCCCTCCTCACTTTGGAAATAGATTTTCCCGTCGCCGTAAAGAGGGGAGGCCGAGAAATTCCCGCCCAACCGCTCTTGCCAGTGCACCTTGCCGGATTGGGCGTCCGCACAGGTCGCGATGCCCCGGTCGCTGACCATGTAGATTTCCTTGCCGACGACGAGCATCGACGGCGTATGCGGGGCGGCCCGCTTGTTTTCCCAGGCGACATTGGTCGAGGTCACGTCGCCTTCGCCTTCCGGAGAAATCGCCATCGCGACGGCATTGTTGTAACTCGTGGAAAGAAACACCAGGCCCTCGGCATACACCGGCCGCGGGATCACGGAGTACCCGTCATATCCCGCCGACCAGATAACCTTGCCGTCTTTCGGCCGGTAGGCCACGACCTGATTGGTGGCGGGGCTGACAATTTGCTGCTCGCCGTCCACTTCGATGACCAAGGGCGTGCTGAACGAGAACGTTTTGGAATTGGTGACCTTGGGCCGGTCTTTCTTCCAGCGAACTTTGCCGGTGGCCTGATCGAGCGCGACCACGAAGGGATTCTTCGAACCGTCGCAGCTGAAAAATAAAAGGCCGTCCACCAACACGGGCGAGCCGCCGGTGCCGTGGTTCATGGGATACGCGAGTTCGCCATTTCGCCAGACGATCTTGCCGTCAAAAGTCAAACAAGCCGTGCCGTGGGCTCCGAAATGGACGAACAGGTGTTTGCCGTCGGTGACGGGCGTGGGGCTGGCGTGGCTGTTTTTGTTGTGGATCCGCTGCGACGACTTCGGCGACTCCTGGAAGACTTCCACATTCCACAGAACCTTTCCCGTATCTCCTGCGAGGCACAACGTCCTGAGCGAGTATTGGTTCTTGACCTCTTCCGAAGGCACCGCCGTCGTCAGGAAAATCCGATCGCCCCAGACCACCGGCGACGACCAGCCCTCGCCGGGAATCGGCGTCTGCCACAGGGCGTTTTTGGTATTGCTCCATTCGGTCGGCAGATTCGCGGCCGAGGAATGCCCCTGCCCATCCGGCCCCCGAAACTGCGGCCAGTTCTCGGCGTGAAGAGTCGATGCGAATAACAATAAAGCCAACGAAAAATCGAACATCAATCGCACGATGCATTACTCCTGGCTTGATAAAAATGGGGACAGGCCCGTGACCACGACTGCTTGAATCCGCGAAAGACTCTCTCTCTTCCTTCGTGTTTCGCGGTGCCCTTACTCGTTTTCGAACTCAATCGCCACGATTTCAAACGTGACTTTGCCGGCGGGGATTTCGACTTCGGTCTGGTCGCCGACTTTTTTGCCCAACAGGCCTTGGGCGATCGGGCTGTTGGTGAGGATTTTCATGGGTTCGCTGTTGTAGTCCTCTTCGCCGGGACCGACGAGCATGTATTGCTCTTCCAGTCCGTCCGAGACGTCTTTCACGGTGACGATGGAGCCGAAGTTCACCACGTCCTTGGGCATCGTGGACGCATCCACAATATAACAGTCGGCCAGCTTGGATTTGAGCTGGTTGACCTTGGCCTGGAGCATGCCCTGCGTCTCGCGTTGGCCGTGGTACTCGGCGTTTTCGCTGAGGTCGCCTTCCTCGCGGGCCAGTTTGATCTGCTCGGCCACCTTGGTCAACTCGTCTTCCAGCTTGTCGATCTCGGCTTTGATCTTGTCGTAACCCTTGCGGGAAATCGGTTGCCGATCCATCGCGGTCTCCTGTGTGAAGGAGGTGAAAAATTCGTTTCGTTCCAAACACGAAAAAAGGCGGCCAACAAAAAGGCGATGGCCGATGCTCCCGCCGGGAAGCATTCGACCATCGGAAATGTTGTCCGCAATACACTCAATCCTAGCGGCTAGATGGGCTATTCTTCAAGGAGTCAGCGGCAAAAAGTGAAAAGGCCCCTCGACCCGCGTGGAGACAAGAGGGGGAGACAAGGAGATCGGGAGAGGGGGAGAAAATGCAGAAATCTGCTTCTCCCCCTCTCCCGATCTCCCCTTCTCCCTATCTTCTGCCAAGCGATCAGGCGATCTCGACCCACTTTCCGTCTTTCGCACTTTGGAGCACGCCGTCGCAGATTTTTTGGGTTTCCAGGGCGTCGCGGAACGTGGGGCCGGCGGGCTTTCCGGTGGCGAGGCCTTCGCAGAAGTCGGCCACTTGATGGATGAAGGTGTGTTCATAGCCGATCTGCAGGCCCGGCACCCACCAGTGGCCCATGTAAGGCATGTCGGTATCGGTGACGTGCACGCTCCGCCAGCCGCGGACGAGGGAATCGTCCCGGTGATCGAAATAGCTCAAGCGGTGCAAATCGTGCAAATCCCAGGCAATCGAAGCATTTTCGCCGTTGATTTCGAACGTATAAAGCGCCTTGTGCCCGCGGGCGTAGCGGGTCGATTCGAACGTCGCCAGTGAACCGTTTTTGAACTTCGCCAGGAAGGCGCAGGCGTCGTCGATGCCGACTTTCTGCTTCTGGCCCGTCTCGGCGTGGACGCGCTCTTTGACGAAGGTTTCCGTCATCGCGTTGACGGTGGAAATCCCGCCGTTGAGCCAGATCGCCGTGTCGATGCAATGGGCCAACAGGTCCCCGGTCACCCCGCTGCCCGCGGCGTTCACGTCCAACCGCCAGGTGGCCGCTCCGCCCTGCGGGACATCGGCCGAGATCGTCCAGTCCTGCAAAAACACCGCCCGGTAATGGAAAATCCGCCCCAGCCGGCCTTCATCGATCAGTTGCTTCGCCAACGTCACCGCGGGCACCCGGCGGTAGTTGTACCACACGATGTTCGCCACCCCCGCCTCTTCCACGGCTTTACACATCTCCTCGCCCTCGGCCGTGTTCATCGCCAGCGGCTTTTCGCAGAGAATCATCTTGCCGGCCTTGGCGGCGGCGAGCGCGATTTCCTTGTGCAGATTGTTCGGCGTGCAGATATCGACGGCATCAATATCATCCCGCGCGATGAGCTTCTTCCAATCCGTCTCGTAGGATTCATACCCCCAATTGTCCGCGAAGTCTTTGATCTTGTCCTCATTCCGCGCACAACACGCCTTGAGGACGGGTTCGTATTCCAAATCAAAAAACTTGGGCGCCTGCCGATACGCATTCGTATGCGTCCGGCCCATAAAGCCATAACCGATGAGGCCGATATTGAGGGGTTTTGCGTTTGACATGGATCGAAAACTCCTTGTTGCCAGTTCGCGGGGTGAAACACAAGATGGTGTATCAAAACAGAACCCAAGCCGACGGCTTGCCGTCGGACCGACGACAAGTCGTCGGCTTGGGGAGTTGGGTGAATCTTATTTATTCGCTCCACCCATGCGCGTCCCGCACGGCGACCATTGCGGCGAGGATGTCGTTCCAGGTTTCGGGTTTCTGCATGACTTCGTTCGGGAACATGCAGCCGTCCCAGCAGATGTGGCGGAAGTTTTTGGTAAGCTGGCCTTCTTCGTTTCGCAGCCAGAAGCCGGCGTGCCGGGCGATGTCCAGCTTGCCGTTGGGATCTTTGGGCAAGCAGTGCCGGCCGGTTTTGTCGTGCGAACCGGTGCCGTGGACCGAGGCATCGTTTTGGGCGATGTGGAAGTCGATCGTCCAAGGCCTGAGCGCCGCGGTGAGCGTTTTGAGGGCTTCGTCCAACTGGGCGGAATCCTGCCAATCGAAGTCCCGCGGGAGGATCGCGTCTTCCGGGGCGTTATAGCCCATGAGGTACAGGAGCGTATGGGCCATGTCCGCTTGAAAGCCCAGCCGATCCGGACGATTGACAGCTTTTAGGAGCCCCACCATCTCCTTCCAACTGTGCATGCCGCCCCAGCAGATTTCGCCCTCGGCGGCGAGGCGTTCGCCAAACTCGGCGGCGATGTCACAGGCCTGCCGAAAGGTCTCGGCGATCTTTGTGGTGTTCTCGGCCGGGTTCTCGGCCCATTCCGCGGGACCGCACGCCGAGTCGATCCGCACGACCCCGTAAGGCCGAATGCCGATTTCGCGGAGGGTCTTGGCGATTCGGCAGCCTTTCTTCACTTGCTCCAAGAACTTCCGCCGGCCTTCGCCCTCATCCATTGCCGACCCCCCGCCGGTGGGAGGCCAAACGGGAGCGACGACCGAACCGATCACCAACCCCCGGGACGAGACTTTGTCAGCCAAGGCTTTGAGGTCATCGTCCGAGGCATCGATATTGACGTGCGGATCGAACAAAAACAGAATCCACCCCGTCGAACTTCTGCCCGTCCATTTGGGCGTTCGCGGTGTAATCGAGCATCGTCTCCAGGTCAATCGGCGGATTGTCCGTACCCGGCTCCTTGCCGACGACTCCCGGCCAGGCGGCGTTGTGGAGCTTCGGAAAATTATGCGGATGAGTTGGCATTGATTGTCTCCAAAAACTTTGTTTATTTTCCCCAAGCCGACGACTTGTCGTCGGAATCAATCCACAACTTGAACCGGTGACAAGTGGTGGTTTAATCCCAATCGTAAACTAAACAGCCCTCGTCCACATGCCATTTGATGTATTCTCGGGCATTTGAGAATTCCTCGTCCGTGGTTTTCGATTTCATGTGACATCCTTTCGTCCATGGCCGTTTTCCGAGAAAGCCATTCGCTCGCAATGCGGTCGTCGCCGCGGCCTTGATACGGCCCACAGTTGGACGAATCAAAAGTTCTCCAAATCGTGCGAGCCAATGGACGTGGGTGGGGCCGACAGATAGGACGGATGATTGCAGCGACAATTCTGCGATCTCGCTAACCAAAGCCTCCAAGACAACTTGCTGCTGTTCCAATGTAAAAATGATCGGAGGATCCGATTTTTCGGCAGCCTGTTCGTGCCTTTCTTGATAAGTTGCGGCCTCATAAACAGGTTCGTCTGCGTGAGCATAACGCTTCGGAGGTGGAACGTATTCACGATTCCTCCAGGTTTGAAAACCGCGGGGGTCACCGGGAAGCCATGTGGCATAAGTCGTCCAGGTTACCAGCCACCACTTTGCCATGACTTCAATCTCCCAAGCCGACGACTTGTCGTCGGAGCGTTGAAGATTAAACCGACGACAAGTCGTCGGCTTGGGTTATCTCTCTCGTGAGTCATTTTGACTTCTTGTGGTCGCCCACATTCGGCGCGCCCGGTTGCGCGTCCGGGCCGAAGTAGCGGAGGCTGACCAAGGGTTCGGTGCCGGTGTTTTCGACGGTCACACCTTGGGCGGCGGCTTTGGCGGTGACGAAGACTTCGTCTTCGGTCATCTCGCCGAAGCGGATCATCGCCGGCGTTTGCAGCTTGAGGTTGCCGATCTTGCCTTCGCCTTGCACGGTGATCCAGCCGTAGGCTCCGCCGTCTTTGATCGTGCACTTTGCGCCGGGGTTCACGGTCAGTTCCTTCGCGGTGAAGAGCTGCTGCCCCGCCACTTTGCCGTACACGATCCAGCGGTCCACCCAGCCTTCGGACGCGGTATCGCTGAACGGGGATCGGCTCCAGGTAATGGCTGTCCTTGAAGCTGGGGTTCACGTTGCCTTCCCAGTCGAGGGCATCGACGAGGTATTCCAGATTGTCGTGCTTGTCCTTCGGGGAAGTCCTTCGTCAGCAGCGACCGCGGCACGGCGCGGCCTTCGACCATCGACTGATACATGCCGAACACGTCGCTGCCCCATTGCGGCTCATACGTCACCAGGCTGCCCGGGGCGTGCAGCACGCAAGGCGGCATCGAGCCAGCCGGTGCCCGGTTTCAGGCGGTAGGCTTTGGAGAGATCCAAAATGCCGTTGTCGCCGTCGTTCCAGCGGGCCAGGCAGTCGATCACGTCCTGCTTCGTCGTGCCCGGCTCCAGGCCCAAGAACGTGTAGGGAAAGTTATTGCCGATGGCGTTCATCTGCGGCGGGAAGTAATACGACTCCGGTTTGCCTTCCTGGCCGACGAGCTTCGCCTGCTCGGCGTTTTGGTGCATGTGGTGCGGGATCGGGCCCATGTTGTCGAAGAACTTGGAATACACCGGCCAGCGCTGGTAGGTGTTCCAGATGGGGTCGCCGATGACCTCGGACTTGAGCTCGGCGACGGCGTCTCGCAGCGTGAATTTTTGACCGCCGAAGACGCAGTAGCTCAAACCTTCATCGGGCGGCGCGCCTTCGTTGGCGGCGGCGGTGGTGGAACCGAACCAGCGTTCATCGATCCCGCCGCGATGCATGCCCAGGGCGTAATAGTCGGCGGGGTGCAGTTTCAAACGCCGGCCCGGTTGCAGAAACGAGCGGGGAACCCAAGTCGGGGCCAAACGAAAAATCCCGCCGCCTTCGGTGAGCGCGCTGGAAGCCAATTGAGCAATGCCGGCCATGAGAGAAGTCCTCGTTCAAATGGTGTGTGTCAGTTTTGAGACCGTGAGACAATCATCCCAAATCGAAAGGAAATGGGCGAATAGGGCTATGGTGGAGAATGGTATTCTGACCTTTTCGGTCCGCTTTGAAAAGCGCCAAACCCAAATGTTCCGATTGCCGCTTGCGATCCGCGAACCCGCGCACGAAAATGGCGTCGGTCTTGTTGGTTGCTCAGACTGCAAATGGAAGCTGAAGGGTGGCTGGGGCGCAAAAGAAAATCCCGAGGACAACAGGGTTCAGAGGTCTGGGGCCATGTGATTTTTTTCTAGCTCGTCCATAGCCCCAGTATTTGCAACCTAAGCCTGATTCAAAGGGGGATTTGCGCCCCAGCCACCCAACCGTTTGCACTTTGAGTTGGTCATTGGTGCCTGGTCATTGGGATTTCTTAAAAACCATGCCTGACGTTGCGATTTTGGGAGCGACGGGTTACACCGCGCTGGAACTGTTGAAAATTCTGGTCCGGCATCCGGGGGCCCGGGTCACCGCCCTCACCACGCGCCAGGAGGATTCGCCCCACGTTCGCGAAGTGCATCCGCAGTTGACGGGGCTGTTGGATTTGCGGTTGGAGAATCTCAGCCCCGCCGAGACCGCGGCCCGCGCGAAGTTTGTGTTTTGCTGTCTGCCTCACGGGGCGAGCATGGAAGCGATTCCCGAACTCTTGGCGGGCGGGGCGAAGGTGATCGATCTTTCCGCCGACTACCGCTTGAGCGATCCCGGCGTTTACGAGGAATGGTACGGCCTCGTCCACACCGATCCCACCCGGCTGGGCAGCACGGTTTACGGGCTGCCGGAGTTGTTCGCCGACCGCATTCCCCAATCCGACCTCGTCGCCAACCCCGGCTGTTATACCAGCACGTCAATTTTGGGACTCGCGCCGCTGTTGTGCGAAGATTGGATCGAACCGGCGGGCATTATCATCGACGCCAAGAGCGGCGTCAGCGGAGCCGGGCGGAAACCCAAACTCACCACGCTGTTTCCCGAATGCAACGAAAGCCTGACCGCCTACAGCGTCGGCAACCACCGGCACACGCCGGAGATCGAGCAGGTCCTCTCCCAAGCCAGCGGCAAAGAAGTGCACGTGATCTTTACGCCGCATTTGATCCCAATGGACCGGGGCATTTTGTGCACGATGTATCCCCGGCTCAAACGCGAAGCAACGGAAGCGGAGCTGCTCGAACTTTACCGCGAGTTTTATCAGGACAAGCCGTTCATCCGCGTGGTCGATCACATCCCGGCGACGAAGCACGTGGCCCACACGAATTTCTGCGACATCGGCCTCAGGTTCTCGCGGGGGCAGTTGATTGTGTTCTCGGCGACGGATAATCTCATCAAAGGCGCGGCGGGCGTGGCGGTGCAGAATTTCAACCTGATGCTCGGCCTGCCGGAAACGACGGCTTTGATGTGAAACGTGTCTATCATTGATTTCTACCCAAGCCGACGACTTGTCGTCGGTCGAATCTGACGAGATCCGACGACAAGTCGTCGGCTTGGGGCCTTTTTCTTGGATCGTGCTGATGTCTGGGACATTTCCATTGCCCCAAGGGTTTCGCGTCGCGGGGGTCTATTGCGGGGTGAAGCCTGATCCCGGGTTGCTCGATCTGGCCATTTTCGTCTCCGATGGGCCTTGCACGGCGGCGGGGGTGTTCACGCAGAACAAAGTCGTCGGGGCCCCGGTGAAGGTCTCGCGGACGCGGGTTCCCCGAGGCTCGGCCCGGGCAGTCATCATCAACTCCGGCAATGCCAACGCCTGCACCGGCGAAAAGGGCGAAGACGACGCCCGCTGGATGACCGCGGAACTCGCCAAGCAAATCGGCTGCGACGCGGAAGATGTCCTGGTGTGCTCGACGGGCGTCATCGGGCGGTTTCTGCCGCTGGAGAAATTGGGGGCGGGCATTCCGTTGGCGGTTTCCCATCTGGCCGATACTCCAGAGGCATTTCACAACGCGGCCCGGGCGATGATGAC
The DNA here is from genome assembly GCA_963815195.1 of uncultured Planctomycetaceae bacterium. Taxonomy (GTDB): domain Bacteria; phylum Planctomycetota; class Planctomycetia; order Planctomycetales; family Planctomycetaceae; genus CAWAVN01. The sequence goes on along the minus strand of CAWFGE010000013.1, from coordinate 341,345 downwards.
GACCGACACGGTCTCCAAACAAGCCGTGCGGGAAGCGGAACTCGCTGGAACAACCGTGCGGATCAGCGGGGCGGCCAAGGGGGCAGCGATGATCGGCCCCAACATGGCCACGATGCTTTCGGTGATTATGACCGATGCAGCGCTCACGCCCGCCGAGGCCGATGCCATGCTGCGGGAAGCGGTGAATCAGAGTTTCAACTGTATCAGCGTCGAAGGCCACACGAGCACCAGCGACACCGTAATCCTCCTGGCGAGCGGGGGGCGTAAGCCCCCTGGTCATGAAAATAAAGAGAGCGGTTCCTTCAGTGGAAATAACCAGGGGGCTTACGCGGGCACCGACCGGAGGTTGGTCGGCTCGCCGTTTCAACTTGCACTCAACTCTCTCTCCGCCGAACTGGCCCAGGCGATCATTCGCGATGCCGAGGGCGCGGGGCATTTTATTACGATCGATGTCCAGGGCGCCCGAAACCGCGGAGAGGCGCACCGCATTGCGAAAACCGTGGCCGAGGGGCCGCTGATCAAAACCGCCATCGCCGGCGGCGATCCGAACTGGGGCCGGATTGTTTCCGCCGTGGGCTACAGCGGCGTCGAGATTCAAGAAGCCGAGATCACCCTCCGCCTAAACGGCACCCTGCTCTACGAAAGTGGCCGACCCACGCCGTTCGATGCCGCCGCCGTTTCTCAGTCCCTGAAAAAAACCCGCGAAACGAGCATCGAGCTCATCCTCTCCCAAGGCAACGCGGGCGTGCGGTTCTGGACGAGCGACCTCACCGCGGAATACGTGCGTTTGAACGCGGACTATACGACGTGAGAAGAATTCCCATGACGACGAATCATTTGTCTGATACACTGAATTAAAGATGTCGATTGGAATCGAAACGGTTCGCTTCAGCGAAAAAAGCATTTCGTGTTACTTGTTGGTTCTCCTGAGAGCAAGGATTGTTTTCAATCTAAAACCGAAGAGGACGACAATGGCGCTGGAAGAGTGGTTTACGAAAGAAGCGATCAAAGAATTGTGGAAAAACAAAGGGCAAATCTGGTCTAAAATCTCATCGTGGTTCACAAAGGAAGACGATCCAAGAAAAATCCTCGTGATAGGTCCTGGTGGCGTCGGCAAGACGACACTTGGCCATTTTTTGGCCGGCCCGCCGGCATCAGACGATGCCGTTCGATTAACGGAGTATATCGAAAGCATAAAAGTTGAATCTTACGAAGTCCGCGACAATCCCAAAGTCCAAATTGTCGTTCCACCCGGGCAAGCCAAAAGAATGGATTCAACTTGGCCGCAGATTCTGGAGGAAGTCAAAAACGGCGACTTCAGAGGAATTGTACTCGTCCTGGCGTATGGACATCACACGATTGGGGATTTCAGCTACAAAAACCACAAGCTTTATTCGGAAGACGAGGGCCTCGAAGAATTTCTCAATAAGTATATTGCTGCCTGTCTGAAGGCTGAGGAAAAAGTTTTTGAAAAGCTTTGCAACGCGATCCAAAAGTGCCATCAAACGATTTGGTTGCTGACGTTGGTAACCAAGCAAGACTTGTGGTGGAATGAACGGGACGTGGCGGAAAATCACTATTCCGTTGGGAAATATCGAAATATCGTCACCAAGTGTGCGGGCTCAAAGCAACCGCACGAATTTCGGCACGAAATCGCTTTTGTCTCGTTGGTTATCAGAAATCTAGTCACAGGCCGTGACGAAACGTTAAAGCCAACCGTCGCGGGTTACGATCAGTCCGACCAACAAAAGTCCATGGAAAGCCTGCTACATAAACTCGAAGGATTGATGGATTGGGAGAAGAAACATGGCGACTGATATTGAATCCGTCTCAGACGAATTTGCAGAGACCGCATGCAAATTGATCAAGGAATATTCGGACGAGATTGAAAGGTTGCGGCTAGATACCATCAAAGTCCTGGATTTGTATCATGACAGCGGTGCAAAGAGTGTAAAGTCTGACGAAGAGCGAAGATACTTGAAGAATCGATTTACAAATAATCTCGACATGTTTCGATCGTTTATTCCTGTATACGGTACATTAGTCCGCAAGTCGTCCCAATGGATTCAACACGCTCAGGAGGCCAGACCTGGAAAACAGTTGGAACTTGACGTCAGACTGGAACAGTTTGAACAAAAACTGAATGCGATCCAGCGTTTCTTCGACCAAAACGCGATTTGAGAATTCGCGAGCGGGCGAACTGAACGCCGATTACACGACGTGAATATCACATCAACGTTTTGAGCAGGCGGACTGTTTCCACCGCGGCGGCGGCGGGCGAAAGGGCCGTGACCGCGACGCCGGACACCACTTTGGTGATGTTGTGATCAACCTTCCCAGGTTGGCCCCAGGTTTGACCGGTGGTGGAGGTGATGTGGATGGAAAACGTATGGTGCCCAGAGCCGGGACGCTCGCCGATGATGTGCAAGACCGCCCGCGGATTTGGGAGCGATCCAAACAGCGCCTCGCCGATCCGGTAACCGGCCCGCACGCGCCCCGACGTGAGCACGATGGGTTCGGGGGCCGTCTTGTAATCGGCATCGTCCAGTTCCTCCCGCAGCTTCGCGAGAAACGGTGCGAGTTGTCCCGGATCCATAAGGGCGAGCGCATTGAGGCCGTCTGAAATCACAATCTGGACGTTGTACCGTCCAGCATGTTGTTTTCGCAGCCGGGCCAGTTTGTCCTGGGACTCTGGCGAAAGTCGCTCGCCGGTTTCGGGATGCAGAATGTAATCGGTGCGGTCGGCGGAGCGGGTGGAAAGCGGCAACTCCTCGGGAATCTGAGCGACGAATTTCGGATTCCATTCGGTCCAGATGCACTTTTTGGCGTCCGCATAAATCCGCTGGATTTGCTTTTCCAGCGAGGGATTCATATCCCAGGGATTTGGGCCGTGCCCTTGGGCGAGAAACAGCCCCCGCCCGCGCACGGCGTCCATCTCCGCCGCTCCTTCGGCGAGGAGTTCCTGATCGCTGCGGGCATCACCTTTTCGCCGGCGGTATTGCAAAAACACCCACAGGGGATCGCCGAAGTGCGGCGTCGGCCGCCCTTGGGAATCGATCACGCCCAACTCCTGAAAGAACCGGGCCATGCGGTCGTTGACTTTGTAGCCGAACTTCTCCCGCAGCCGCACGTGGTCTTGAAATCCGGTCGTCAAATAACCCAGCATCGGATCGATTTTTGTGGGAAGGGCCATCAGATACGCCGGGTTCGCCGGCAGGATTTGATCGAGGCACCAATCCAGGTCGCTCAAGGAAATGTCCATGTGCAAGGTCGAGCACACATCCAGCCCGATGCACAAGCCGTGCAGCTTGCCCATCACGATGTCTTCCAGGCAGCAGCGGACCAACTGTTCGCGGGTGCGGAACACCTCCGGGCCGATAAAGCCCGCGACATCGTTCAGATGCAGCCAGGGCTCAAAGGGGCGCGGGCTTCTTTCAAGGTCTCGGCGAGCACGCGTTTGAGGGATCTCGCCCATCCGTACTTCCGCGATTCGTGAAGCACCATGTCGAATCCGTGGGCGTGGCCGTTGGTGAAATCCGCGCCTTGGCCGGTTTCAAAGTATAATCCGTATCGCCCTTTCCGCCGGCGGGTGTAATCGAGCATTTTTTTGAGATTGATGTCGAAGGTCGCGTTTGCGGTGTCGCAGCCGGCGATGCTCTGAAACCAGATCGCCGTGCTGCCGGGATGCTGCTCCTCGACTTTCGCCTGCACGTCGATGTGCGAAAGCACGCAGTGCGGGAGAACGTCTTCGAGGCCGAAGGTCTTGAGCAAATCTTTGAGTGTCTCTTCCACCGCGGCCACGGACTTGGGGTCGCTGGACACGGGATTGGTCCCCAGCACCACGTCCCCCACCGCATAGGCCCAGCCGTCCAAAACCTGCCAGCGAATGTCCTCCACGTGATCGGTCGGCGAGTTGGGCTGGATTCGTGCGCCGAGATACCCTTTGGCCCCGATTTGGCTTCCGGGCAGAGGATGAAAAACCTTCGCGCCGACGGCGATCAACTCCTCATTCGACATGAGCTTGACGACGCAGCCGATCACATCGCTGGACAGGCCGGCCGCCAGAGATTTGACGTCCGGCTCCTCTCGATGCAGCAGAAACGCCTTCAGATCGCCCAACGTCATTTCGGCCGGGCTTTGCACCGCGTTGGCGCCAGGATCCTTCGTGATGAAGTCGTAGAATCGATCCCCAAACACCGGACGCTTATTGAGGTCGGCAATCCGCGTCGCCGCCAACAACCGGCGGGCTTCGCGGCGCTCGCCCTCATTCAAAGCGGCGATCCCGACAATCTGATCGCCTTCCTTGAATTCGTTGGCGGCTCCCAGAATCCATCTGTACAAATCTTGATCGCGGCCTCGCCCGGTCCGGCGGAGGTACGCAAAGACACCCTCGCCGGGCATCGCCGGTGCCAACCGGGCCGGCTTCGGGGCGGCTCCGATCGATGGCCGCAGCGGGAAGAGGCTGAATCCCAGGCCCATCGAGGTCAATCCGCTTAAGAACTCTCGCCGTTCGAGCATGGTTTAGCATTCCCGCATAAATTTTGTGTCGGTGGTCTCTATCATATCTCCGCATCCGGGGTTTTGCGCGGGAAGAGCACGCTGCCCAAGGTGCCGGTAATGATGTTGACCGAAATCGCGGCCGGGGCGATCCACTGGAAGCTGATGGGGTCGCGCTCAACGAGTTCGAGCCGTCCGGTTTGCGGGTTCAATTCGCGAATGGCGCTCACCAGGGTTTCGGCCTGGGTCGCCGGGTCGATTTTGGTCATCAGTTCCACGCCGAACTGGGCAGGGTCCACGCCGAACCGCGTAGCCAACAACACGACCAGCGGACCGGAAAAGGCAATCCCCGCCGCCGTCAATGTCCCGCAGACCGCTCCGGTCCAGACGCCCTTGGGGCTGGCGAACGGGACGAACAAAGCGAAGAAGAACAACCCGAAGATCGGCGTGGTCAGCAGGTTCGAGGTCTTTTGCGTGACCGCCGTGATGTTGCCGGGCACGTGCTCCATCAAGGAACTGCACAGGACGACGAACGCCCCGATGCCGAACGCCATCCAGCGGGCGATCCGCACGTGGCCGCGTTCGGTTTTCGGAGCGCGGCCGAAGCGGTCGAACAGGTCGGTCACCACGACCGCCGTGATGGAGTTGACGCCCGAGTCGATGCTGGACATCGCCGCGGCGAACATCGCCGCCACCACCAACCCCGAAATGCCAACGGGCAGTTCGTAAGCGATGAAGTGCGGGAAAATCTGGTCGGCATTGGCTTTGAGCGACAAGTATTCGGGCAGCCGCTCCGGATGGGCTTCGAAGTAGGCCAACATCGCAAACCCCACCAAGGCCAACGTCATCGCCACGATCAATGTGATCAGAAATTGCGTGGCGACGGCCCGCCGGGCGGAGTGGACATCCGCAGTGGCCATGAACCGCTGCACGGAGGTCTGATCGCCTCCGGACGTGCAGACGTTCCACACGAAAAAGCTGAGCCACGCCCCGACCAAGGTCACCCGCGTCGCGGGGTCGGTACTGAAAAGCGGCTGCGTGTCCCATTTGGGGTTCCACCGCGTGGGAATCCAGCCGAAGCCCCCGAGGTCGTAGCTGATGGTCCCGAGCACCAACAGGGCACCGCCATAAAGCAGGATCGTTTGCATCAAGTCGGTGATGACCACGGCTCGCAGTCCGCCCATGGAAGTGTAAATCACCGCCACCAGCCCCGTCGCGCAGGCGATCCAGGGGATGGCCTCTTTCGACACGCCGATCATGATCGCCAAGGCCTTCGCGGTCAGGTAAATCAACAGCGACATCCACACCAACCGCAGCACGATGAACATCCCGGCCCCCAACAGGCGGATGCTCAAGCCGAGCCGGGCTTCCAGCAATTCGTAAGCACTGGTGACGCGCTCCCGCATATAAACGGGCAACAACCCGTAAGCCACGACGACGAACACAAAGGGCAGAGCGAGATAACTGGCCATGTAGCCCGGGCCCTTGCCCAGCGATTCGCCGGGCATCGACAGATACGAAATCGTGCTCAAGAGCGTCGCGAACAGCGAAACGCCGATGAGCACCGCATTCATATGCCCGGTGCCGGTGAAGTACTCCTGCGTGGATTCCTGCTTTCGGCCGTAGTACCAGCCTAAGCCGATGGTCGCGGCGGCATACGTCGCGATGATCGCCCAATCGATGGGCGCGAGGCCCGCGGGCTTCGAGGCCTCCGCCTTCCCCGCGGACTCGGCCGCTCCGCAAGGAGCCGCACTCCACAGGACGATCATCAAGACCAAAATCAAAAGCCGTTTCATGCCGGGCAGCTTTCTCGCGAACAAACGGATTGGCAAGGTTGGCGTTCCCGTCCGATTTTGCGCAGAATGAGGCCGAGAAAAAAGCCTGCCGTCAAAAACCTTCCTGTCCAACCGGAATCGCGCCACCATGTCCAGCATCAGATTGGGTTTCATCGGATCGGGTTTCATGGGCCGCACGCACGTGGATGCGGCGAGCAAATTGGGTTCGACGACCCCCGCCGCCGTCACAGGCGGCCGCCGGGCGCAACAACTGGCGGAGGATTACGGTTTGGACGTGGAACCGGACGTGCGGGCACTCGTGGGCCGCGAGGATGTGGACGCCGTCGTGATCGCCACCCCGCATCATGTGCACTGCGAACAAGCGCTGGCTGCCGCGAACGCGGGGAAGCACGTTTTGGTGGAAAAGCCGATGGCGACGTCCGTGGAAGACTGCGACCGGATGACGGCCGAGTTTCAAAAACGCGGCCTGGTATTGTCGGTGGGTTATCATCAGCGGTTTCGTGAATCGAACCGTCGGGCGCGGGAGTTGATTCAGTCGGGAGCCATCGGAGCCGTGCGGTGCATTCAGATGTCAGCCCTGTTCGACATCACTTCGATGCGGCACGACGCCGGCTTCGGGGGCGATTGGGGCTGGTGGCGCGATCCGCGGAGCCTGGCCCACCTGATCAACAGCGGACCGCATAACATCGATCTCTGCCGGTGGTGGCTGGGCAGCGAGCTTCAAACGGTCGCCGCCCAGTCGGGAACCTTCCGCGAAGAAAACCCCAACGAAAACACGACGATGGCGCTTTTGTCATTTTCCAACCAAACCATGGCGACGTTCTGGTCGTCGAGCGTGCTGCCGGCTCCGGGATTTGCCGGCGAGGCGTTCCGCTTTCGCATGATGGGCGACGAGGGCGTGATCGATCTCGACCCCTACGGCCTCTTGCAGTTGGGGAAAGACGGAGAGATCGAAACCGTTTACGAGCAGCCGCCCGTGGGCCACGAGGATTCCCACTCCGCCTTCGCGATGAACCGCATGCAGGCCTACTGCGATCAGATGCAGGCCTTCGTCAACTCCATCCAGGGCCCACCGGGCGGCGAGGGCACGCCCGCAGACGGTCGAGCCGGCGTCCAAGCGGTGCTGGCGTTGCTCCAATCCGCGAAGACGCAGGAGATGGTTTCGATCGAATCGCGCGACCGGGCGACGTCAGCGCCGTGATTCTCTTGAATAGGAAACGGTTCTTTGTTGTGCGCCATCGGCCGGCTTACGCCGGCCGCTCGCCTTGATTAGCCTGGGCCGTGGCCGTAGATGTGCTGGATCGGCGTTGTGTGGCCCCAGGAGATCTCTTCCTTCTCGACGCCGAACACCTGGGCGATTTGGGTTCGCTCCGCAGGGCTCGGGGTCCAGCGGCCCAACGCGATGGCGGTCACGCGGTCTTCCGCCAGGCCCGATTGCTCCGCCAATTGCGCGATGGTGAGTTGATGTTTCAGGCAAAGTTCGGCTACGGTCATCGTCATGTGTCGCTCCCTTGGGAATGCGGCGGGTTCGCGGGTGACATGGTTCTCTCAAGGACGACCGGATGATAACAAAATCCAACTCCAATTACGATTTCGGAGCGGATCGGTCCTGGCTACACTGGGGACAACTGCCAACCGCTCGCCAGCTTGGATGGAAAACATCATGCCGATTCCCGCAACGGATCCCATTGTCGCGATTCCCGTTTCCACGCCGTTTGACGATAAGGACCGCGTGGACCACGAGGCGCTCGGCCGGAATGTCGCCCGGTGGCTGAAAACGCCGGCCGCGGGATTGACCGTGGGCACGGCCACGGGCGAGGAATGGTTTCTGAGCGAACAGGAAAAGCTCGCCATCGCCTGCACGATTGCCCAAAGCCTCGATGAGAAGCGGTTTTTGATGGGCGGGATCGATTGCCCGTCGGTCACCGAAACGCTGCGGCGGGCCGAGGCCTTTGCCGATGTCGGAGCGGAAATGGTCCGCGTGCGGATTCCCCGATATGAATCGGCGGCGCTCCGGTATTTCGAGCAGGTCGTGCCGCGGTGTCCGCTGCCGGTGTTGGTGATGCACCAGTCGAATCCGGAGCGGTTCGGTTCGGTCGGCGTGCCGGCGGCGACTGCGGAAGTCATCGGCGAGATCGTCAACCGGGACAACGTGTTCGGCTACGTCACCGATCACGATGTGCGGTTCGAAGCGAACGTCCGCCGGCACGTCGCCTCCGACAAGCGGTTTTGGATTTGCAACGGCAGCCTGATCCTGCACGGCACGTTGATCGGCTGTAACGGCACGACCACCGCCTTTGCGAACGTCTGGCCCGCGGCTCTTTATGAACTCCTGCAAATGGGCATGAGCCAACGCCACGACGAGGCCCGGCCACTTCAGGAGAAGATTCAACGCATCGACGCCGTGATGCTGAAATATGGAGCCGGCGGCGTCAAAGCCGCGATGAACTGGCTGGGCTACGACGGCACGCACCCCCGCGCCCCGATGCTTCCCCCGCCGCTCGAGATCTTGGCGGAGCTGGAGCGAGAACTGCAAAACGCGGGCCTGTCTCCGTCGGCTTCGTAGCGGAAGCCCCGTCAGTTTTGCGGTTTCTTCAGGGCTTTGGAGAGTTGCTGCTGGTGGATGCGTTCCAACACGTGCAGCAAGTGCTCGATGTCCAACGGCTTTTGCACGAAGGTGTAGGCCGTTTGATCGACGGCTTTTTGGGCGAGTTCCAGAAATTCTTCCTCGGCCCCGGAAATCATGATCGCGAGCGAAGCCGGGGTCAGGCGTTTGATGGCCAGATACAGATCCAGCCCGCTCATCGCGGGCAAGTCGATGTCGATCAAAATGATGTCGAAACGGATCTGCTCCAAAAGCTTCAAGGCATCATGCGGGGAGGCGGCCGTCGTGACGCGGTAGCGGTGGGCCTTGAGGGAATCGTGAAGTTGCGTTTGCAGCACCACTTCGGGCTCGACAACCAGCACGGCGGTGTCGGAGGCGTTTTCAATTAGATCCACCACGGCGTCGATGTCCAAGGGCTTTTCCAAAAACGCGATCGCTCCTTCGTCGAGGGCCTCGTATTTCAATTCGTCCACGCCGAAGGCGCTCATCAAGATGACGCGGGTCCCGCTGCGGTGGGTGCGGATTCGCCGAAAGGCCTCCACCCCATCCAAGCCCGGCATCCGCACATCCATAATGACCACGTCGAAGGCGCTTTGGGAGCAAAGCTCGACCGCTTGGAGGCCGTCCTCCGCGACCTCGACCACGTAACCCTCATCGAGCAGGATGTCCGCGAGGGACTTCCGCATGCCCGGCTCATCGTCCACCACCAGAATACGAATCGCCTCTTCGACCATCGACAGCCGACCTCCCTTCATGGGGAATACGCAGAACGCGGGACGCCGAAACGCGAGGAGAAACGGATAGATCAATTTTCTCCAATGGGAGACTCTACCCGCTCGCAAAGAGTGAGTCCACTCGGAACAGGCCGCCGGGCGACATTTTCCCCCGCTGGCGATTCGGGCTCATGGAATTCGATCCGCAAGACGCAGGAGCATACATGGAATCTTAATGCAGGCCGCACGCGGCGAGCAGAAAGTAACTGCCGGAAACCGTTATGGCGGCGGTCAGGCCGACGCGGAGGTTGTCGGTGAGTTGGGTCGGCCAGGATTCGGCGACCGCGGCAAACAGCGAAGCCGTGGCGCAGCAAGCCCCCGCCACGAGCCACGATACGTCCGGATTCTTAGCCTCCAGCCAAAACGCGAGCGTGGCCACCGGCGCCGAGAACACCATGAACCCGATGCTGCCCGCCCAGGTTTTTTCCGGGTTCCAGGGCAAACGCCGCCGCCCGAAATTCTTCCCGCAAATGTAGGCGAAGCCGTCGCCGAAGGCGATCAGGATCACCACGACCATCGCAAATTCGGCGTGGGCGCGAAACACAAGCAGCGTGCCCAAAACGGTGGCGGGGTAACTGAGGGCCGTGCTCAAGAAGTTCGCTTCCTCCGGCCGGCTGACCCGGCGGTGCAGGACGAGATACATTCCCGTCAACAGGGCGGAAATCCCGATCACGCACCCCAGGGCGATCCAATCCGGCGGGTCGCCGTGAGGCAGAAACGCCAACCCGAACGGCAAGAGCCCCGGCAGCATGTGCAGCAGCTTTCGATAGAACTCGTTGTCCGACCTCCCAGCCGGTGGCTCGAAACCGGGGAGGGGACCGAGTCGCTGGAGCGGGAGGAGGGATTTTCGATCACGGAGGTCATGGAGGTCTTTCGGGTTGGCGACCGGCCGATCGCCGGCCGCATTTCGGGAGGAATTCTTAAGGAATCTGTGGAAAAGAGGCCCGCACCGCCGTCGAAACCTCCCTAAACCGGAATCCAGAGTAATAAGGGAGAGGAATTGAAGTCAACTTGTCAAGATAGGAAGTTTACCCAGGCTGGTTCTTGATTCGGGGTTGCACCAACATTATATTCGTAAGACGTAACATCCGAGGGCCAGGGTACGTAAACGCAAGATCAGCCGATCTTTTGATGTTCTTTTAGAGAGAATCTCATACAAACGGAGGGGAGGGATCCGACTCCAAGAGTTTGACGCGATGAGTTATGTTTTCCTCACCGGCGGCACGGGGCTTTTAGGGTCCTATTTGATTCGCGATCTGCTTCGCGCCGATGTGAAATTGGCGGTTTTGGTTCGTGGCACCCGATTTGAATCGGCGGTGCACCGCGTGGAAAATCTGGTCGCCCGCTGGGAAAAAGCCGCGGGCCATGCGCTGCCCCGCCCCGTCGTGCTTGAAGGAAATCTGTGCCAGCCCGGTTTGGGACTGACAGAGGCCGAGGCGAAATGGGCCGCCGAAAACTGCCGGGCGATTCTGCACAATGCCGCCAGTTTGACGTTCCACGCCGACTCGCCGGACGGCGAGCCTTGGCGGTCGAATTTGCACGGGACCCAATATCTCCTCGAGTTCGCCCGGCAGGCGCGGATTCGCGAGTTCCATCATGTCTCCACGGCTTATGTCTGCGGACTCCGGCAGGACATCGTGAGGGAAGATGAACTCGACGTCGGCCAAAAACACGGCAACGATTATGAAATCAGCAAGTTTCAGGCGGAGTTGCTCGTCCGCGGGGCCGACTTTTTGGATTCGGTCACGGTTTATCGGCCCGCGATCATTCTGGGCGATTCGCAAACGGGCTATTCCACAACCTTTCACGGGTTTTACGTGCCGCTGAAGTTGGTTTCCACGCTGCTTTCGCGGGCGGCGATGCCGGGGGCGTCCCGCGAAGGCATGACGGAAGTCATCAAAATGGTTTCCGAGCGTCTGCGGGAGATTTTAAAGCTCGAAGGCCACGAGTGCAAAAATCTGGTGCCGGTGGATTGGTGTTCTCGCGTGATTTCCGAGATTTTCCAGTCCCCCAAGTTTCACCAGAAGACCTATCATCTCACGCCGGCGCAAAAAACGTCGGTGCGGATGATTCAGGACGTGATGGAGGAGGTTTTCTTGGACAAGATGGATTACGAAAGCGAATTGACGCCCGAATCCATCGATTGGGACTTGTTTCGCAAGTCGTTTCTGGATGGGATGACCGTTTACCAGGCGTATTGGAAGGATGATCCGACGTTCGACCGGCGAAACCTCGAGCACGCCCTGCCGCATTTGCCGTGCCCGGAAATGAATCACGCGGTGATCCGCCGCATGTGCCGGTATGCCATCGAAAACAATTTCGGCTGGCCGCGAATGATTCCGCCGGCCCCGGCTTTTGATGTGCATGCCCGCATGAAGCCGATGCCCGGCCGGCTGCTGGTTTCGGATTCCGCCGCGAAAAATGTTGAAAGTTCCTCGCCGATCCATTTGGGGCTGCAGATCAACGGTCCTGGCGGCGGCGAATGGGAGTTAACATTGGAACAGGGGAAATTGATTTCCACGCGTCCGGGCTTGAGCGCACGATGCACGGCGACATACTATCTCAACACCACGACATTCGCGCAATTGGCGGAATCCCGCACAAATGCCGGAGAGGCCATTGGGACTGGCCGCGTCGTGATCGAAGGCAACGGGGTTCCCTTAGAAGACCTCGCCGACGCCTTGCAGAATTTGGCAATCGCCGCCGGCAAGAGTCCAAACCTCTCGCCGGGGGAATAAAACGTCTCCATTTGCGGGACAGCACGATGGACCCGTGCGATCCCGCGAGTGGGCTGGGTCGCTCCTGGTTGGACAGGGGCGAGGGAGATCTTTCGATTGTTTAGAATAAGCGGAGTGGGAAGTGAGTTCACTCATCCATGCGTCCGACATGTTGGGTCACGAGGCGCTGACTGAAGATTGTGAGGCGGGAATCATCCATTTCGATGCGACCCAGCGGCGCAAGGAGAAAATGCGCCAAAAGTCGCAGGATTCGCCCGCAACGGAACCGCAACAACAAACGCCGGCCCCGAAATCCGTGCCGGAACCTGCGCCGAAGCCAGCGGAAAAACCAAAAGAGCCGGCGGCGACTTTGGATGCTTTCAACATCAATCCGCCCGAACCCGCCAAGACCGCCCCGTCGCTCAGGCAACTCAGCGGGGCGGACTTGGAAAACTTCTTGATCGATTTCGTCGTCGAGCAAACCGGCTACCCGCCCGAAATGGTGGAAATGGACGCCGACCTCGAAGCCGACCTGGGCATCGACAGCATCAAGAAGGCTCAACTCTTCGGGGAACTCGCTGAGCAATTTGAAATCGCGGTCGATGTCGCCGATGAAAGTTTGTCGCTGGACGACTTTCCGACCCTCGCCCACGTAATGCAGTTCCTGGAAAGCGGAGCGCGAAAAGCGGCGAGCCCAGAGCCGGCCCAGAGCCCAGAGCCGAGAGCCCGGAGCCGAGAGCCGGAAAAGCCGGGCAGCAATGGTTCGGTGAATCCGCACGCCAACGGGAACGGGGCGGTTCATTATTCCGCGCGTCCGGCCGCAGAGGATTCGGCTCCCGCGGCGAATCCGCTGGGTAATGTGGATTTGGAATCGTTTCTCGTCGATTTCGTCGTCGAGCAAACCGGCTACCCGCCGGAGATGGTGGAAATGGACGCCGACCTCGAAGCCGACCTGGGCATCGACAGCATCAAAAAGGCTCAACTCTTCGGCGAGCTTGCGGAGCAGTTTTCCATCTCGGTCGATGTCGCCGATGAAAATCTCTCGCTGGACGATTTTCCCACGCTCCGGCACGTGATGGAGTTTTTGCAATCGGCAAGTTCGGGATCCACCGCGGCGAAGCCTCAAACGAAAACGCCCACCCCCGTGGCCGAGAGCATTTCTCCAGCTCCGGCGACACCTGTCACGACAACCGCCGCGCCGCCCGGTCCCTCGGCGAATGGCACTCATCCGTCCGCCCAACCCGAGACCAAGATAGAAACCCAGGCAGACGCGCCGTCCGCTTTGGGGCAGCATGAACTCGAAGAGTTCCTTGTGAACTTCGTGGTGGAGCAGACCGGCTACCCGCCGGAGATGGTGGAGTTGGATGCCGACCTCGAAGCGGACCTCGGCATCGACAGCATCAAGAAAGCCCAAATGATGGGCGAACTGGCCGAACAATTTGCGATTTCGGTCGATGTGACCGACGAGAATTTGTCCCTCGACGATTTCCCCACATTGCGGCACGTCTGCGAATTCTTGGCCGCGCCGGGAAAAGCCGCGGGCTGACCGCGAAAACCTCCGCTTCGCCTTCCGAACTCCCACGGCCGGAGTTCGGAAGGCCCACTCCACCCTGCCCCGCCTGATGTGGCGCAAACTGAACTCGCGCCGGTTCCTTTGCACGATGCAATATCGCCCGCCTCGCCTTGCATCACGTTGACTTTTCCAAAATGTCAAAATCCATTGACGCGGAAATTCCCCTGGCCATCACCGGGATGGCTTGCCGGCTGCCCGGAGCCGACAATCTCGACGAGTTTTGGAGCTTGCTCGCCGAGGGCCTGAGCAACCTGGGCGAGCTTCCGCCGGAACGTTTCGATCCCGCCCTCTATTACCATCCCGACAAAGGCCACAAGACCAAGTCCTACACCAAGATGGGCGGGATGGTGGCCGAGCGGCCGTTCGATCCCAAAACCAGCCCGCTGCCGCAGTCGCTCATCAACCAATCCCACAAAGTGCATTTAAGGCTCTATGAAGTCGCGGTTGCGGCGTGCCGGCATGCGGGGCTCGATCCGTTCAAATTGCCGACCGACAACGTGGGGGTTTACATCGGCCATACCCCGCCCAGCGCGCTCGCCGGGGCGGTGGTTTATGCCCGGCAACTGGAACATGCGGCCCAGTATCTCCGCGAGATCGCCGACTTCAAGCAACTCACGCCGGAGCAGGCGGACGATGTGATCCGCGAAATCATCGCCCAATTTCGCGGCCCCTTCCATCCCGACCATCCGCAGCTTCGCATGTGCTCCAATGCGTATCACGCGGCGGCTTTGATTACGCAGGGCCTCAACTTGAACGGTCCGTCCATGGCGTTCGATGCCGCGTGTGCTTCGTCATTGCGGGCCTTGGGCCACGCGGCTCGAGCGCTCCAACTCGGCCAGATCGACATGGCGATCGTGGGCGGGGCGTCTTATGTGCATTCCGATTGCCTGGTGCTGTTCTCTCAGGCCCAATCGGTCAGCCCGACGGGCAGCCGGCCCTTCGATGCCGACGCCGACGGCCTCGTGGCTTCGGACGGCTACATCGTGCTCTGCCTCAAAACTTTGGAAGCCGCGCTCGCCGCGGGCGATGAGATTCAGGCCGTGATTCGCGGGATCGGGATTTCCTCCGACGGCAAGGGCAAGAGCCTCTGGGCACCCCGGCAGGAAGGGCAGATCGAAGCGATCCGCCGGGCTTATCACGATGAACTCAAGATCGAGGATCTCCAATACGTCGAAATGCACGCCACCTCCACGCAGGTCGGCGACGCCACCGAAATCGCGGCCCTCACCAAAGTCCTCGGCGAGCACTTCCGGCCCGGCCAGAAAATTCCCGTGGGCAGCGTCAAAGCGAATGTGGGCCACACGCTGGAATCGGCGGGTCTGGCGAGCCTCGTCAAAGCCGTGCTCTCGATGAAAAACGGCCTGATCCCGCCGCAAATCAACATCCACCATCAAAACCCAGCGATCCAATGGGACCAGGTGCCGTTCTTCGTCCCGCAACAGTCTCTGCCTTGGCCGGAACCAGCCGCGGGCGGGCCCCGCCGAGCGGCCGTCAACGCTTTCGGTATCGGCGGCCTCAATGTGCACGTCGTCTTGGAAGAAGGCCGCCCCGACACCGCCAGGCAACTCATCGGTCCATCGAAAAAGACAACCAGCGCACCGCGCGTTCTCAGCCGCAAGCGCTGCGAGCCGATTGCGATCATTGGCGTCGGCGCCGTGTTTCCCGGGGCACGGACGGCGGACGCTCTGTGGGACGTTCTCGCTTCGGGGCAGGATCAAAAACGCCCCGTGCCGCTAAATCGCTGGGATGCGTCCCTCGGCTACGAGCCGGGATCGAACGAGATCTGGAAAGTGCCCGTGAACGTCGGCGGCTTTATCACCGATTTCGAATACGATTGGAAAAAGCACAAAGTCCCGCCCAAGCAAATCGCCACCGCCGACCCGCTGCAGTTCATGCTCCTCGACGCCGCGGACCAGGCGCTCCAGGATGCGGGATACAGCAAGGAGAAACCTTTCGACCGCCTGCGGACCGGCGTGGTCGTGGGCACGATTTTCTGCGGCGGCGACTTCGGCGAGCAATTGCAAATGGGGCTGGGCCTGCCCAAGTTCCAAAAGCACCTCGCGAACAGCCTGCGAAAACGAGGCGTCCCGGAAAAGGCCATCGGCCGCATCGCCGACGAGTACCAGAAAATCCTGCTCAAGCGGATGCCGGCGTTGGTCGACGAGACCGGCAGCTTCACCGCGAGCACCATGTCCTCGCGGATCACCAAAACCTTCGACCTGATGGGCGGGGCGACGGCGGTGGACTCCGGCGATGCCTCGTCGTTGGCGGCTCTCAACGCCTGCATGGATTTGCTCGAAACGGGCGACTGCGACATGATGATCTGCGCCGCCGGGCATAGGGCGATGGGCTTTGGATCGTATGAACTCATGGCCCGCAATGGACTGCTCACCTTCACGTCGCCAAAGGGTCCCTTCGACCAACACGCCGACGGCTGCGTGCCCGGCGAAGGCGTGGGGGTCTTGTTGCTCAAACGGCTTTCCGACGCCGAGCGCGACGGCAACCGCGTTCATGCCATCATCCGCGGCATCGGCGTGGCCCGAAGCGAATCTCTCGAAGAAGGCCTGAAGCTCGCCGCCGAACCGCAGTTACGCGAATGCCGGGCTGTCGCAGTCGCAAATTTCCATCGTGGAGACGGCTGCCACGGGCATTCCGCAAAAGGACCAGGCCGAACTCGCGGCCATCGTCAAGACCTTCGGCTCCGAACCGCGGGATGCTCAGCTTCAAATCGGCGCGGTCGCCGGGCAGTTCGGGCACACGGGCGGCGTGTCGGGGGCACTCGAATTGCTCAAGGCGATGTCGGAACTCAATCACGCCGAGATGCCGCCCAACGTCGTCGGCGATTCGCTCCGGCCGGAAATCTCATCCCACGAGCAAACGCTCGCTCTTTCCCGAACCGCGGCGAAGCTGCCGGGCCTCAACGAAGACGGCCGAATGTACGCCGGCATCAATTCTTTCTCCCAATGCCAGGTGGCGTATCACCTCATCATCGAAGGCGCATTGAAGGTGCCCAAAGCTCCCGCCCCGCGCACGAAACCCAGCCGTGACGCCGCGAAGCCGATTGATAGTGCGAAATCCGATCAAGATTCCATTGGAACCTGGCGGACCGTGCGGATTGGGGCCGCGAACGAAACCGAGCTTTGGGATGCCGCCGCGGACGCGATCGAGCAGGCCGGGAAACTTTATGCCGCAGCCGATCAATCGGCTTTCCAAGCGTCGCACCGCAATCGATTGGCGATCGTCACGGAGTCCGCGGACGACCTGGCGGCGAAGCTCGATCTGTTCCTCAAGCAGGGCCGGGAGCCGGCGGCGAAATCGATTCTGGAAGGCAAAGGCATCTTCTGGAATGAAGTCCTCAGCGAGCCGCCGCGGATTGCGTTTGCATTTCCAGGACAGGGATCGCAGTACACGGGGATGCTCAAATCCTTGGTGGAAGATTTCGCCCCCGCGCGGGAAACGTGCCGAAAGCTCGACGAAGTCCTCGCCAAACTCGATCTCCCGAGCTTCGCCAAGCTCGCGTGGCAGGAAGAGAACCCGCTGGAGTCCGATGTCTGGCGGACGCAGCTGTCGCTGCTGGTCGCGAATACGCTGGCGTATGCGGCGGTGAGCGAACTGGGGCTCAAACCCGATTGCGTGTTCGGGCACAGTTTCGGCGAACTGGCGGCCTTGGTCGCGGCCGGGGCTTGGAGTTTTGAAGAAGCCGTGCTCGCCACCCGCGCCCGCTGCGAGTCCATCGACAACTGTGCCCAAAATCCCGGTGTCCTGGTCTCCACCTCCGCACCCGCCGACGTGATCGAAACCCACTGCCGGCAGATTTCCGACCTGGCCATCTCCCACCAGAACGCCCCCGACCAGACCGTCGCGGGTGGAACGGAAGAAGCGGTCTCGCGATTGGCCGAGGCCGTGATCCAACAGGGCTTTCAAGCGAAAATTCTCGATGTGCCCGCCGCGTTTCACACCTGGCTGATGGAACCGGTCAAGAAGCCCTTCGCAGCGGCCCTCGAGCAAATCGCCATCACGCCGCCCAAGGTTCCGGTGTTGAGCAGCGTCACCAACCGCTATGTGGCCGACCCGTTAGACATCCGCGAAAACCTCGTCCTCCAAATGACGAAACCCGTGGAATACGTTGCCCTCGCAGAACGGCTCGTGGCGGAGGGGGTCAACATCATCATCGAAGTCGGTCCCCGGCAGGTGCTCACGGGACTCCACAACCGCATCTTTCCCAATGGCGAACTCGTGACCGTCGGCTGCGATCATCCCAAGCGCAGCGGCCTCCAACAACTCTTCGCCGCCCGCGCCTGCGTGGAAGTCACCGGGGCGCTCGATCCCGATCGTCAAACCTCCGGGCTGCGGATCGCTCGGGCCACCGAACCATCTTCCGTACAACCGGCCGTGGAATCTGCCGTCGCCGACGCATCGCCGGTGGTGGAAGAGCATCACGGGCTCCATGTGCTCAGGCTGTCCGGCTCGCCTTATGAAATGGGCTATCAACACGGGCAGGCTCGCAAGGCGGAGATCCGCGCGATCCTCAGACGGTACGCCGACCTCGCCGGCAGCCGTTGGGACCGCATGCGGGACATGGAAACGCTCGTGGCCCAGGCGGACGCCTTCTTTGGTCCTCGGGACATGGAGGAAATGCGGGGCATCGCCAAGGGGGCGGACGTGACATGGGGCAGCGTGATTTCCCATAACCTTCGCTTGTATCTCGATGCCGGGGCCGGGGGGTTGCACTTCGCGGTCACGGCCCGGCTCAATCAAAATCACGGCTTGCTCCACGCGGCCAATGAAGAACTCAGGCTCGGTTTGGGGGTCCAGGATTGTCTGGACCGCGTCATCCAAGTCCGAAAACCCGCGGACGGGCTCGCGAGCATCACCTTCGGCGTCGCCGGGCAGGTGGGCAGTTTGAACGGCATCAACGCCCGCGGGCTGGCGATCAGCACCGCGGCCCTCTTGGATATTCCCAAGGATGAATTGTCCCCCGTCGGCCGCCTGCCGATTGTGATGGTCAAAGCCGCGCTCGAGCAGGCGGAGGACATCGAAACCGCGGTGGCGATCATCCGCCAACTGCCCAAGGCCGGGGCTTTCAGTTTGTGCTTGAGCCATCACGCCGCGGACCGGGTGTGTTACGTGGAGTTCGATGGACACGAACTCAAGGTCCTGCCCACCGCCCCGGCGGTGATCTCCGCGAACCACCGGCTGATGCGGACATTCGCCAGCGAAATCCCCGCCGCTTCGCAGCACCGCTTGAACCGGCTCCGCGATCTCCTGGGCGGCGATCCACCCCGCAATATCACTTCGGAACGAGCACAGCAAGTCCTGCGGGACCGCTTCGATCCCAGCCGGGGCCGCGAGGTTCCCGCGTCCAATATCAACACGCTCCGCCGAGTGGACAACCAGATCAGCATCGTTTTCGAGCCGGGCCGAGGCAACCTGTGGGTCACCGCCGGCCCCAAGTCCAACGGGCATCAAAATGAGTTCTGCGAATTGAAGCTCAGCGAACTCCTGCCGGAACTCCAGGCCCATTCGTCCGCGGAATCAAAAGGTCCTTCAAATGAAAATCCCTCGCCGAGTTTCGCAAGCACGATTTCCCGCGAGGAACTACTCGAATCCTACAGGCAAGCGGAAGAGCGCCATCAGAAAACGGTCTGCCAGCGATTCGCGATGCGGATGGTCGAAACCGAACCGCTTCCGGAAAACGAGACCGCTCCAATCGCCGGCGGCGTGGTGATCGTGGGCGAGAATCCCGTCTCGGCGGCGATTCGGGAAAAACTGCAATCGTGCAATGTTCTGGTGACGGATTTGTCGGCGAAGGAATCCATCGAAAACCTGCTGGCGAAATTGGAGTCCGTTTGGCAAACCACGCCGTCGCCGCATTTGATCCTGGCGACCACCTGCGCTGCAGAAGCGGTGACGAATCTCGATGAGCCGGCGTGGGATCAGCGCCGGCAGCGCGGGGTGATGCTGCCTTATCAAGTGTGCCAGAAGTGGTATCAACTGATGCTCGCGGACGACCGCTTCGCCCAGGGTTCGCTGTTGGCCTTGACGCAATTGGGCGGGGACTTCGGGTTTTCGGGCGATGTGCAAAACGTGGAAAGCGGTGCGCTCGCCGGCCTGGTCAAAGGCGTGGCGATGGAACTCCGCCTCGCCCGGCATGTGCAATCGTTCCGCGCGAAAATCGTCGACGCCCCGGCTTCGATGTCTCCGCAAGAACTCGCCGACGCCGCGCTTCGGGAATGGCTGTCGAACGATGCGGAACTGGAAGTTGGCTACCTGGGAAGCCGGCGGTTTGTGGTCCGGCCGGAAGCGGTTTCGCTTAAAACCGAGTCCGCCGAGTTGCCGCAGGGCGGCGTGTTCGTTGTCACGGGCGGAGCGCGGGGCGTGACGGCGGAAGTCGCCCGCGAACTCGGCTCAAGGACCGGGGCGAAACTGCACTTGATCGGCTCCAGCCCAGAGCCTCTGGTGCCGGCGGGGTATCATCAATTTAGCACAGCCGACTTAAAGGACTACAAAGCCGCCGTGATGAAAGAAGCCCTCGCCGCCGGTCAAAAGCCGATCGATGTCTGGGCCAGATTTGAAAAGGCGGTCGAGATCGACCGGAACCTCCAAGCCTTCGCCGAGGCGGGGCTGGATGTGAGCTATCATTCCGCAGACATTGCGGACCGCGAGACGCTCGAACAACTGCTCGCGGAGATTCGCCAGACCAGCGGCCCGATCACCGGGATCGTGCACGGGGCGGGCTTCGAGCGGGCCGCCAGCTTCGAGAAGAAAAAGCTCGAACTCGTCGATGCCACGATCCGGGCCAAAGTCGACGGGGCCGCGAACCTGATGGCCTTGACGATCAACGACCCGCTAGGGTTTTTTGTGACGTTCGGCTCGGTCAGCGGGCGGTTCGGCGGCGTGGGGCAAACCGATTACTGCCTCGCCAACGAAATGCTCGCCAAGCTCGGGGCGTGGTATAAGAAGCAACGGCCCGATTGCCCGGTGACCACGTTCCACTGGCACGCGTGGGACGATGTGGGGATGGCGGTGCGGCCGGAATCGAAGCACATCGCCAAGTTGCACAACATCACCTTCATGCCCGCCCGCGAAGGCTGCGAGCATCTGCTCAATGAAATCGCCGCGGGCCTGCCGGAACGGGAAATCGCGATTACCGAACTCGGTTACTGCCGGGAAAAATACGCCAACACCTCGAACCTGTTGTCTTCACCGGCGGCCCACAATTCGGCCGATGCCTTCGGGCCGGAGGCGTTTCCGATGGTGGATTCGATCATCGAACAGGAACCCGGCCGTCGGCTGATCAGCGAAGTGCGGCTCGATCCGGTGCACGACATTTTCCTCGTCCAGCACCGCTACAAAGAACGCCCGATGATGCCCGTGGTGATGACCTTGGAAACCATCCTGGAATCGGCCTGGCTCTTGGCGGGCGAGGATTCCGAAATCGTGGGGATCAAGAACATCGAAATCCTGAACGGCCTCAGGTTTCATACGGACGAGATGCAAGCCGCGCGGGTTCACGCCCAGGCCGAAGGGGACATGATCCAATGCGATTTCACCTGCGACTTTTACAACCGCCGCGGGCAGTTGCTATTGAAGGACAAACCGTATCTGCGGGCCCAGGTCGAGACCGCTCCCAGGCGGCCGGCTCTTGCCGTTCCGCCGCCGCCGGAACCGGCAGGCTGGACGCTGTGCTGGTATCCGGAAAGCGAGCTGGTGATTTATCACGGCCCCGTGTTCCGCTGCCTGCGCGAGTTCGCCGTCGACGAAGAAGACGGCTGGGGCAAGATCGTCGCTCCCTCGCCGGGCGAAGTCGGCGGCCGGCGGCAAGGCAGCCGCTGGGTCATGCCCTCGGCTTTGCTCGATGCCTGTTTTTTCAGTTGCGGCGTTGTGCTCTGGTGGCATTTGCGGGGGGCGGTGTCGATTCCCGATGGAATCGAAGCCGTCCGCCTCGGCCGCGCTCCCGCGCCGGGCGAAGTCTGCCTGGTCCACATCAAAAAACGGGGCCGGACCGGCAAGCTCGCGTTGTTCGATTTTACCGTCTTCGGAGAAGACGGCTCCGTCATACTCCAAGTGGAGGGATACCGAAACGTCATTGTGACAGAGGCTCCTCTCGATGCTGTCTCGTAATATTTGGGTCTGTTATCGATCCTTTGAAAATATCCAGCCCGCCTGGGAAACCGAACCGGCCGACTGGCTGAGCGAAGCGGAACGCCGCGAATGCGAGCGCTACCGCGACGAAAGCCGGCACCGGCAATGGCTCGCCGGGCGTTGGCTCGCGAAAGAGCTGCTCGCCGAGCAACTCCTGCCTTGGTTTACGGAGTGGAAGCAGATTGAAATCCTCTCCCGCGACGGTGAGGGCCGGGCGGTGCGGCCGCTGGTTCACGTTGAGCAAAAACCGCAGCCGTGGCACGTTTCGATTTCGCATTCCCGCCGGGGCGCGCTGGTGGGCGTCTCATTGAATCCCGCGATCCGCGTCGGCGTGGATCTGGCGGAGCCGGAAGATCTCAACCCGCAGTCGCTCGTGTTCTGGTTTTCCGCCAAGGAGCGCCGGCGATTGCGAAGGGGCGATGCCCGCCAGGCCGCGGCGTGCTGGGCCGTGAAGGAAGCCGTCTATAAAGCCGTGGGCACCGGCGAAAGTTTCGTGCCCCGAAAGTTTGAAGTATTATCCGTTGAGGGCGGCGCGTATCATTGCCGATATGAGGGAACTTCATTGAAGGACCGCTCCCGCATCACGACCTGGCACGTGGACGGCCACATTGCGGTGACAGCGATCGTCTCCGAAACACCCGCCGCGTTGCGGGAAGTCCCGACGATTGGCGGCCGAATGGAATCCGACGCGGTTCTCGCCCGTCAAGGATCCGTCTTGGTGGGGATCTCCTAAAAGAGGAAGCAGCCATGTTTATCCATGAAACTCATCTGCCGCAGGTGCTATGCCCCGAGCATTACACCTCGGACGCGCACCTCGAACAGGAAATGGCCGGGCTGTTCCGCGACAGTTGGCAGTTCGTGGGCACGCTGACGGACATCCCGAACGACGGCGACTTCCTGACGTTTGAACTGTTCGGCAGGCCCATAATCGTCTGGAACAAAGACGGCGAGCTGCACACGCTGCTCAATGTGTGTCCGCACCGATTCTCCATGCTGACCCACGCGAAATGCGGCCAGGCGAAAGAACGGCTGTGCTGCCAATACCACGGCTGGGAGTTCGACGAGACGGGAAACACCAGAAAAATCCCCGACGCCCGCAGCTTCAAACCCATGAAGCAAGGCGAACTCGGTTTAATCAAATACCACACCGAGACCGCGGGCCGGTTGATCTTCGTGAACCTCAGCGACAACCCGCCGCCGTTGTCCGAACAGTTGGGGCCGGGCTACGAAATCGCCCAGAACCTGTTCGGGATGGACCGGCGGCTGATCCTGTCGCTGGATTACGAAGTCGAATGCAACTGGAAAATCAAGATCGAGAATTCGCTGGAAAGCTACCACGTGGACTACGTGCATCCCAACACGTTCCGCTCGTCGCCGGAGGCGGAGATTTGCTTTCATGAATTGGAAGACGGCTGGACGACGTATGCCACCACGCAGCGGGCCGACCGGGAAATCGACCACCGCTTGAACGTGTTGGTGCATCGCCTGGCCCGGCGGGAGTTCGACAACGAATACAAGCACTATCATTACTACCCCAACACGATGTACGGGAAAATGGCCCTGTTCTCGTTTGCCGAGGCGGTGTTCCCCATCAACCCGCACCGCTCGCGGATTCTTGCGAAGGTCTTCGTGTATTCCGGCGAACCGGGGCGGTTGGGAAGTTATCTGCTGTACCGGGGACTCAGGCATTGGGGCCGCAAGTTCTGGCCGACGGTGCATACCGAAGACACGAGCATTATGCCCGACATCCAGAAAGGCATGGAATCAGGCCAGCATCCGTCCCGCGGGTTGATCTCCATCCGCGAAGAGCGGCTGTTCCATTTCCAAGAATACATCCGCGATAAAACCAACGCGAATGTCGAAGACCCGGTGATGGTCGGCTAAAATTCTTAATCTTAATCTTAATCTTAATCTTACTCTTAATCCTGCAACATCGAGAAACCCATGATTCATTTGGACGGCAAAGTGGCTTTGGTGACCGGCGCTTCGCGGGGCATCGGGCGGGCATGTGCTTTGAAATTCGCCCAGGCCGGGGCCGATGTCATCATCAACTACGTCACTTCCAAGGCAGCCGCGATGGAGGTCGCCCGCGAAGTCGTCGGCATGGGCCGGCGGGCGTATGTCATCAAAGCCGACGTGGGCGAAGAAGATGATGTGGAATCGATGATGGACTTCGTGGCTCAAAACATCGGGCGATTGGACATCGTCGTCAGCAACGCCGCGACCGGCGGATTTCGCCCGCTGCTTGCCGCAAACGCGAGGCATTTCCAGACCACGATGAGCACCAACGTGTTGAGCCTCGTGTATCTCGTCCGGGCCGCGTTGCCGCTCTTACAAAAGAGCGAAGGCCGGGCCAAGGTCGTGGCGATTTCCAGCCACGGCTCGCACATGGCACTCCCCATGTATGGACTCATCGGCGGATCGAAAGCCGCGCTCGAAAGCATCGCCCGGCATTTGACGCTGGAAGTCGGCGACCGCGGGGTGAATGTGAACGTCGTCAAAGCCGGCCTCGTCGAGACCGATTCCACCCGCAAAATCCCCTTCGCCGACCGCATGTTCGCCGGCCGCACCGAAAAAAGCATGATGGGCGACCGCGTGCTGGAAGCGGATGACGTCGCGAACGTCGTGCTGTTTCTGTCGAGCCCGCTGTCGGATCTGGTCCAAGGCGAGACCCTCACCGTCGACGGCGGGGCCGCAATCCACGTGTAATTCCTCGGTCCTCGAAGGGCGTGGCGAACCGCACCGGTCAGCCAAATCGCGTGAGAATAAGTCAACCCGGTTCCGCCAACAGGGGTGAAACCCGTCTTTTGCCGACAAACTCCGCCGCTGCGCTTGACCCGGAAATCGTTCGGAGCGTAATGTGCAAGAAACAGAAATTCTTAACAATCGCCGTCGCGCATGAGGGGCCCAGACATCGATCCGTTCGAGGCTCCCGCCGGTGGAGGGGAGTCGAGGTTTGAATAATTTCCGGCTATTCGGTTTGGACGGTTCGCGGCAATACGCGCAGCGGGTGGCGCGGTATTTGGATGTGCCCCTCTCCCGGCACATCGAGAAATATTTCGCCGACAAGGAGCCTTACGTCCGCAGCGACGAGAACGTCCGCGGTTGCGATGTGTACGTCATCACCTCGCTGTATTCCGGGCAGGATCAGTCCGTCGGCGAGAAGTTCACCAAGGCGATGCTCTTCATCGGATCGCTGCGGGACGCCTCGGCTCGGCGGATCACGCTGGTCACGCCTTATCTGCCCTTTGCCCGCCAGGACCGAAAAACCGAAAGCCGGGCCCCGATCAGCATCAAGTATTTCGCCCAGGCCATCGAAGCCGTGGGCGTGGATCGCGTGCTGGCGATGGACGTGCACAACCTCTCGGCCTTTCAGAACGCCTTCCGCATTCCCACCGACACGCTGGAAGCCAAGAACCTGCTCGCGGATTTTCTGTGCGGCGTCGATGCGGGGCACGGTGCGGACGGCGAGCCGCAATATGTCGATGTGCACATTCCCGATCCGCTGATCAACGATCCCCAAAACGTCGCGATTCTCGCCCCGGACAGCGGCGGCATGGGCCGGGCCAAACGCTTTCGGAGCGCTTTGGAAAAACGCCTGCACATGGGCAACCAGATCGACGTGGTCTATCTCGACAAGGAACGCATCAGCGGGAACGAAGTCATCGCCAGCAAAATCGTCGGCGACGTGAAAGGCAAGCGGGTGATCATTCTCGACGACCTGATTTCCAGCGGCAGCACGATCGCCGCGGCGATGCGGGCCGTGGAAAAGCACGGCGGCGAAGTCTGGGCCGCGTGCGCAACGCACGGCCTCTTCGTCGGCCGGGCCGGCCAGCATTTGAACGGCGTGAAGCGGCTGGTCGTCGCCGACACCATCCAACCGTTCCGGCTGGACGCCAAGACCTGGCACGACCGCTTGTTTCTCATCCCCACCGCGATGATGTTCGCCCAAGCCATCCGCCGCACCCACGAAGAAGGCGGCTCCATCAGCGATCTCTTGAAGTAAAACTCTCGATTGAGAATCGCGGCCCGC
The DNA here is from genome assembly GCA_963815195.1 of uncultured Planctomycetaceae bacterium. Classification (GTDB taxonomy): domain Bacteria; phylum Planctomycetota; class Planctomycetia; order Planctomycetales; family Planctomycetaceae; genus CAWAVN01. Next base: position 315,206 of record CAWFGE010000013.1, on the reverse strand, counting down.
GGTTTTTGAACATCTGAGCGGTAGGCGCTAGCCTCCGGCTTAGCGCCCAGCCGCTGATGGTTCTTGTGAAGCACGCACCCTCGGCTCGCAAAATCTCCCTCGGAATTGCGGCGTGCGGAGTCTCGGTTTACCATGAAATCCTGCTGGGGCGATTTTCTTCCTTTTGCCCCACAATTTTGCACTCTAACACACGGGATTGAAGATGATGGATTCACCAAATGTGTCTCGGCGGTCGTTTCTGTACACGGCGGGAGCCGCGGGCCTGGCGACGGCGGGCATGACCGCGGCGAGTTACGGCCGGGTTCTGGGCGCGAACTCGCGGATCCGCGTGGGCTTTATCGGGGCCGGCGGCATGGGGACCAATCATCTCAACGCCCACAAACGCCTCAAGGAAACGAACAATCTCGAATCCATCGCCGTCGCCGACTGCTGGAAAAAACGCGCGGAAGAAGGGGCCGCCCGCATCGGGGCCAAGCAGGCCTTCACCGATTACCGCAAGCTGCTGGAGATCGCGGACATCGACTACGTCACCATCGCCACGCCGGAGCATTGGCATTCCACGATGACAATGGCTGCGATGGACGCCGGCAAAGCCGTGTACTGCGAAAAGCCGATGACGCACACGATCCCGCAAGGCCTCGAGGTGATGAAAAAGCAGAAGGAAACCGGCATGCCTTTGCAAGTCGGCGTGCAGGCCATGTCCGACGACAGCTACAGCTCCGCCGCGAAAGCCATCGAAGACGGCGTGCTGGGCCAGGTCGTCCAGGCTCAGATCGAATACGTCCGCCGCTACGACACGCAAGGCCCCTGGCGGAGCCGGCCTCCGCTCAAAGAGGACATGCCCAAACCCGCGGACCTGAACTGGGACGATTGGCTCGGCCATGCCCCCAAAGTGCCCTGGAACCCGAACCACTATTTTGAATGGCGCTGCTACGCGGCCTACTCCGGCGGGATCGCGACGGACCTCTTCATCCACCGCATCACGCGGATTATGAAAGCCTGCAAGCTGCAGTTCCCCCGCCGAGTCGCGGGCATGGGCGGGATCTGGCAATGGCCCGACGGCCGGGATCTGCCGGACAACTTCGAGATGATCTGCGAATACCCGCGGGGGATGACGGTCTATGTCCTGGGCACGATGAGTAACCGCGTGGGCGTCGATCACCTGATCCGCGGCTACCGCGGGACGATGTATTTCACAGGCTCCGGCTGGGTCGCCAAGGACAAAGACGACCAGGTCCTTGCCGAGCACAAAAAGACCGGTGGCGAAGACATCCACCTGCACCACACCAACCTGCACAACCACCTCCGAAACGGCGAGCCCTTGAACTGCCCGGTGGAACTCGGCATGGCGGGCGTGGCCGCGGTCAACATGGCCAACGAATCCTGGCGTTCGGGCCGCATGATGGGCTGGGACGAAACCAAACAAGAAATGGTCCCCGCCGACACATTGGACTTTAATCCCGTCCCGGAAAAACAAACCTAAAGGCGAGCGTGTCAGGCATCTTGTACCGCTACGTTCGAGGGATCGGGCTTCGATCTCCAACAGAAAATCGTTGATTGACGGCGACTCAAACGAAGACGGGCCGACTCGCGGGGTTTCAAAGATTCAACCGCCGCCAATTCGTGGAGCTTGTGCCCAGGTCCCGGCCCGTGAGCTTTCGCAAGGCAGTGAGCACGGCCTGCCGTTGCGGGTAGTTGGTTCTCTCTGCGGGAGGCTGGTCTTTGAGGGCCGCCGTCTCCTCCGGCGTGGCCGGGCGCGTTCGCACGAAGTAATCGAACCGCTGCTCTTCGGGCCAGGGGTTGGCATCCTTCACGTGGTGCACGTGCGAAAAATCCTGCCGGAGGTACGTCACGTCCGCCCGCACGAGCACGAGCCCCGAAAATCGACGCTTTCCGTAATACGCGGCGAAGGGCCGCCTGTTCGGAACGGGAACGGGGGCCGAGACCAGATCAGAGTTTTTCCGAGACGGGGCGTGGCAGAGCAAACAATTCCGCATGTGATTGACCCGCACCAATTCCCGGACCACCATCTGGCCCGACACGTCCGCGAACGGCTGCGCCGGGTCGGGGGCATCCAAAAGTTTGATGAGCGCGGGGACGGCTTTTTCATCTTTGAGGAGCACGAGCGTCTCGGCGGCGTGCCAGGCCACCGGATCCCACGGATAGCGGAGGGCTTCGAGCAGTCGTTGGCGAGACTCGGCCGGCGGACGATTCAGGAGCACGGCGTTCGCGGAATAGCGAACCTGCAGAGACACATCATAAACGGCCCGGTCCACGAGGGCGCGGGTAGTCTCCGGCCCCGGATGGGCCGCCAGCATCTTGACGAGTTGCCCGCGGACCGGGGCGGGCTCGGCTTCGAGGATCTGCACAAGCGCCGGCACCGCTTCCTTCGCCTTCCATTGGCTGCCGTGCTCCAAGGCGTAAGCAAGCGTAGAGAACTTCGGGTCCAATTCGGCGGAGCTCGCGCTCGCAGAAGAAGCAGACATCTGAACGAAGCGGTCCACGTCGCGTTTCTTCGCATGCAACATTCCGGAGAACTTTTCGAGGGATTTCGCCGAGCTCTCGTCAAGCTGGCAGCGGCTTTTTTCCTGGAACGGCAACCCCTTCCGCGTGGCCTCGTCGAGCAGCGAAAGCACCGCTTCTTCCGGCCCTTGGAGATTCTCGTTTTCCTTCTGGGGGCCTCGCAGCGTTCGGACAAGCTCGCCGGCTTGTTTCAGAATCCAGCCCCACCGTGGGCACATTCCGGCCGAGGTGCTCTTCCAACTCCAATTCCATCGAGGGATAAAAATAAGGCGAAGGATCAGGCGGGGTTTCGGTCCGGGCCAACTTGACCGCAGGCTTTTCTGCGACGGCGACCGCTCCCGTCAAATCGTTTTCTCTTGGACCTGGAGGAAGGAACGGTGCCCGTTCCGCAATCGCGGGCGGAATGGGAACGAAAGTTTTCGCCGCGGTACGATCTTGCACGGCCAGCGTTGAGGCAGGGTCTTTTTCGCCGCGAGCCGGTTCCGGTTGCGGCCGGGTGAAAATGAAGACCACGATCCCCATCCCCGCCAAAATGCTCACCAGGCCTAAAAGGTGTGGAAGACTGTATCCAATCTCGGTTTCGCGACAATGGGACTCCCGGCCGGCCATGGGGGCACCTCCTTTGAATGAGGACGGATTGGGGAAACGCAAGGAACGGCTTGTCGCCGATGCAATTCACCGATTCGGATTCACCCCCGATCCTACACCACCGTAGCCCATTTTTCCAAAACTTTTCCGGGATTCCCGGCGGGACAAATTGGCGCTTCGCTTATTGCGGCGCGACGACGACTTCGAAATCAGAGCCTTTGATTTTTCGAAGTTCCTCGTGCAGGACGGGAATCCGCGGATCGGGCGCGACGGAAATCGCCCAGTCGATTCCGTTGTCGGCGACGAACATGCCGAATTTCTTGAGGCCTTTCAAGATGGCCTGGACCGGCGGAGTAAATTTGCTGGTGTCAAAGTCCGCCCGCAAGCGGAGGCGTTCCCCCATGCGGGGGAGGTTCTCGTCGGTGAACCGGCTCGCGTCGTGGGTGGCGGGATGTACGTAGGCCCGGCGCGTGCGGCGGACGGTCACGCGCATGGCATGCTCGACGATCCCGCGCTCGATCTCGTCGTAACGCACGACCGCGGGAAAGATCGGCAAGCCCGCCGCGTCCGCCGAGGTCCACCCGTCCGGCCGCAGCTTGTTCGTCTTCAAGTCGAAAATCGAGGCCTGGCCGGCCGCCCAACCCTCGGGCGTTTTTCCAAAGGTGAAAAACTCGTAGAGCATACGGTTTTGGGCATCGACCACAATGGCGTGGCGGTCGCCTGCGTACTTCGCCGGGCGACGCTGCACTTCGGCCAATGTGGGGGCTTTGGCCTGCCCCCGCTCGAACGCGGCGGGCCAGCCTTCGATGGGAATGTTATCGGGCACGGGATAGGGGCCGGGATCCGACTCGTTTGGATATTCGACAAGTTTCACCTTGACGCGCGCCTGGCCGGGCGGCACGAGCACAAAGGCCATGTCGGGGTTATAGCGGAACGGCTTGCCCGCACCGATCGAGTCGATGATCTTCTCGGAGTTGGGATGCCGGGGCCATGCCTCGACGACCTGGTTGAACGCGTTGTCCGGCGGAAAGACTTCGAGCGCCGAGAGAATGGCATCGGCTTCGGGCGTATTAAACATCACGGGCTTTTTGATGTCGGGCATCTTGGCCTTGCGGAGTCGAGCGAGCCTCGCCGGATCGCTCTTGGCACGCCTTGCCTCGTCAGCCTGTTCGTTCTCCGCCGCGGGATGGCGCCGGGCAAAACCGAGCAGCAAAACGGAGATCAAACCAACAAGAATGATTGGTCGCATAAGCCCCTCGCTTGAGGATTGGTGGCCCCGTTGAAAAGTTTAGATCGCCGATCTCCCCCGCTTCTGGAAACACGCCGTCGGCAGATTGCATTATTTCATTTTCACTGTCATCAGAAAAGGACCGAAGGTCCGGGGCGGGTGGCACGGCCTGAGGCACGAAGGGCGTGGTCTTGGTGATGGCCACGCCCTTCGCTGGAGCTCAGGGACGTGCCACCCAAGTCCTACCTACTTTTCTGAAACACGCACCCGGCTCTCTGTCAGGCCGGGGGTTCCCATTTTTCGCGGAGCCGGGCGATGACGCGTTCCGTTTGCGGATCGTCCGCGCGAAACTCCCATTCGCGCGACGTGGGAGACACGAGGCGGATCTCGATCCACAGCGTGTCCGGCGGCAAGACATCGGTCACGCGGTCGGCCCATTCGATGAGGCACACGCCGTCTGAGGCCATCAATTCCTCGGCTCCCAATTCCAAAAACTCCTCCACGTCGCGGAGGCGGTAGGCGTCGAAATGGAAAAGCGGAATGCGGGCCGGGTATTCCTGAATCAACACGAAGGTGGGGCTGCTCACATCATCGCGGTCCACGCCGAGCGCCGCCGCCAGCGCTTTGACCAGCCGGGTCTTTCCCGCGCCCAATGGTCCGACCAAACCGACGACCATCCCGGCCGCCAATTCGCCCGCGAGCAGCGAGCCGAGCTGTTCGGTTTGCGTTTCGGAATGGGTCGAGCAGGTCCACGTCATAGGGAATGTCCGGCGGGGCGTGTCATTTGTTTGCTACATCGCCGCGTGGTCAGTCTTCCGAAAAAACTTTCAGAAAAAATCGGTAAGACACCCCTGGAGCGTCCACTTGGCGGGGTGGCGGTGGAATTCTGGTCGATGCCGCAAGTGGTTTATTACTTTGATGTTACACGATTCGCGCTCAAAAGGGAGGATTTCTGAGTGTCCTAACGAACCACAAGATGTCGGGTTCCGGCGGCTCCAAATCCCAAAATCGATGAAATTCTAGACTTCTCAAACAAGCCAGAATAATATCCATCCATCGAAAGCACGCGGCCCAAACAAATCTTGTTGGGCGGCATTTGTCATGCGACTTGACGATGATGCCTTGAGCATCATTCCCACCAAACGATTTGGTTTTAGGGAAACGAACAAACAGACGGGATGCTTTCTTCGTAGCCGTCCAGCTACTTTGCGGTCGCGTGCCGATTATTTCCTGCGTGGAAGCTTCCGTCAATTCCCTGAATCCATTTGAGGAACACAACAAGACCCGTCAGGCATGTTCGCCTGTTTTGTTTTTCTGGCGGCGCATCGACGCGCCCAATTACGGAAGGACCCGAAAAATGTCCAGAAAACCCCTCATCGGTATCAATGGCGAGTTTCGCGCGGCCCGGAAGGACACGATTCCGCTCACCTGGGTCAACACCGGCTATTACGATTCGGTCACCGCGGCCGGGGGGCTGCCTTCGCTGATTCCCCCACTGGCCGATGATGCCGACTTAAGGCAATACCTGGAACTGCTCGACGGCCTGGTTTTGACCGGCTGCAATTTCGATTTGGATCCCGTTCGGCTCGGCATGGAGCGGCATCCGCACACCCGCTCCATGCCCACCCGCCGGGAGGACTTCGACCGCCGACTGTGCAAACTCGCCGTGGAAATGCGGATCCCCACGCTTGCCATCGGTTTGGGGATGCAAACGATGAACGTCATCTGCGGCGGGACGTTGTTCCAGCACATTCCCGAAGACATCCCCCGCAGCCTGCACCACCGGGACTCGGTCGAGAACTGCCTCCGGCACATTATCGATATCGTGCCCGGAACCCGCATGGACAAAATCTATGGACCCGGCGAAATCCGCGTCAACAGCCAGCACCACATGTCCGTCGATCAGGTTGCATCGCACTTCCGCGTGTGCGCGACCGCTCCCGACGGCGTGATTGAAGCGTACGAATCCACGTCCGACTGGTTCTGCCTGGGCGTGCAATGGCATCCCGAAAACGAAACGGCCTCGGCCTTGGACATGCAAGTCTTCGAAGCGTTTCTGGAAGCCTGCCAGGCGGAAGAACAACCGGCCATCCTGCCGATGACGGCCCGACACGCCGCATGACGGCAGACCCGACCCCGCGCGGGGGATTTTCTCAAGGAGGGGAAGTCCCCGCGCGGCTTTGATAAAAAATCGAAAAACAGGATCAACCGGCTCATGGCCATCAGGCGGGCTTGTTGACGTCGCCCACGGCGGGCCAATTTTTGGCGGCCGGCATGGATCGCCGGTTTCACATCCACCTTTCAAAAGGCACGGATGCCGCAAACCCGTGACCGCCGTCTTTTTCACCATCGAGTCGTCGCGGCGGATTCCAGCCGCCGACCATTTATTAGCCGACGGGCGCTAGCCCCGGTTCATGGCGACAACGGGACCACATCCGCAAGAGACACGAGCCGCGCACGCAGTAAGCGGTTGAACGGCTCCCGCTTACTGCGTGCGCGGCTCCTTTTCCTCCTCTGGGGCGTCTTCTTCTTGGCGCTCGCGGAGCCGTTTACGCCAGTCGGCGGCGACCAGCAGGAATGCGAAGAAATCATAAAGCCCGTGCGCAATCATCGGCGAGAGCAAAGACCGCTCGGCGGGGACGTCCATCAACAGGCCCAAATACACGCCCATGCAAAATGCGAGCACCACATAGGTGATGGTGATGGCGTGGCACATGCCGAACACGAGATTGCTGACGACGAGCCCCGCCACCTCGCCCCACCGCTGCGCCATCCAGATTTGCAACACGCCCCGAAACAGCCATTCTTCCCCCACGCCGGCAAGCATCGCCACGAACAACAGCTCGTACCATCGGCAGGCCGCGATGAAGGGCCCCAAGGCTTCGAGGAGAAAATCCTTGATCCGGCGATATCCGCTCACCGGCCAATAATAGATGGCCCCGAACACAAGCAGCAGCGGCAGCGTCGCCGCCAGCCCCCACAACACCGCCGGTCCGTTCCACGCCAACAGGTCGCGGTTGAAAATCTGCAGAGCCCACGTCAACCCGATCGCCAAAACAATCAACCCGCCTTCGACAAGAACGGCCATCTGCAGAAATTGTCGGCGTTTTGACGGAGTTGACATCGGGAACGGCTTTTTCTCAAGGGGAACTCTGCAATAAACGTAGGCTTACTGTAGTAGCCCGCAATCCCGGCTGTCCACCGCTCTCGCCGAGACCACGATAGAAGTTCATAACGATTGGATTTGGCATCGTCCGCCGGATATGATGGACCAAGCGGACGGTCGTTGGCGGTTCAATGACGACGAGACAGGACCTCGGCCGGCACGCGATAGCGAACGAGATCGAATGAATCGGGGCGAGCGCCCTGCGGCCAATTTATTGAAAGGGAGACTGGCATGATTTCGCTCAAGAGAATTCTGATGCCCACGGACTTCAGCGAGTTTTCCGAGGCGGCCAAAAACTATGCTTGCTCGTTTGCGGAGAAATTCGGGGCCGAGCTACATTTGCTGCACGTTTTGCAGGACCTGGTGGCGATGGCCCCGGAGCCCGGCATGGCCTTCCCGCCGCCCGGCGATTACATGAAGGAACTCCAGGCAAGCGCGGAACAGGCGCTCGCGAAGCGGCCCGGAGACGCGCTGCCGGAGGACTTTCCCGTGGTGCGGGACGTGATCCAGGGCACGCCGTTTCTGGAAATCATCCGCTACGCCAAACAGCATGACATCGATCTAATCGTAATGGGCACACACGGCCGATCGGGGCTCGCGCATGTTCTGTTGGGCAGCGTGGCGGAGAAAGTCGTGCGGAAATCCCCGTGCCCGGTGCTCACCGTCCGGCACACCGAACACAAATTCGAAATGCCGTGACTCCCTTGAAGCTCGCGTCCAAACGCCGGTATTTGATTCAGTTCCATCCCAAACGTGTGCCGCACATGTTTGTGGATGTGCTCGTCATCGGCGGCGGGATCGCCGGCACGCGGGCGGCGTTGGCCATCGGTCCCGCCCTGGAAACCGTGGTCGTCACCAAAAACGTGCTCGCCCAATCCAACAGCACCTACGCCCAAGGCGGCATCGCGGGGGTGTTGGATCCCTTGGACGATTTCGCCAGCCACGTCGCCGACACCCTCGCCGCCGGGAAGGGGCTGTGTGATGAAAGCGTCGTCCGCCACGTCGTCGAAGAGGCCCCCGGGCAAATCTGCGATCTTGTCCAGATGGGGACGAACTTCGACGTGGAAGGCGGCGAAATCGCGCTGACCCAAGAAGGGGGGCACAGCCACCGCCGAATCGTGCACGCGTTGGGCGATGCGACGGGCAAAGAAGTCATGCGGGCGATGCTCGCGGAGCTGCGAAACCGGCCGAGCGTGCAAATCTGGGAGCGAACCTTCACGATCGACCTGTTGACGTTCGACGGCCAATGCCAGGGGGCGATCGTCTGGAACCCGCATCACGGCAAGACAATCGTGTGGGCCAAGCAGACGATTCTCGCCACCGGCGGCGCGGGCCGGCTGTATCGCGAGACGACCAATCCCGAAATCGCCACCGGCGACGGGCACGCGATCGCGTTCCGCGCGGGGGCCGAGGTGCGGGACATGGAGTTTATGCAGTTTCATCCCACGGTGCTGTATATCGCGGGAAGCTCCCGGCATCTGATTACCGAAGCCGTCCGCGGCGAAGGGGCTTATCTGCGGGACAGCACCGGCTACCGCTTCATGCCGGATTATCACGAAGCGGGCGAGCTGCGCCGCGCGATGATGTCAGCCGGGCCATCACGAGCCAGATGGCGAAAACCCGCCAGCCGTGCGTGTATCTCGATCTGTCGCATCTGGATCCCGACCTGGTCCGCGAGCGGTTTCCGCACATCGGCAAAGTCTGTGCGGATTTCGGATTGGACATCACGCGGGATCTGATCCCCGTCCGGCCCGGCGCACATTACATGGTCGGCGGATTGACAGTGGATATCGACGGCCGAACCACGCTGCCCGGACTTTGGGCCGCGGGGGAAGTCACATCCAGCGGACTGCACGGGGCAAATCGCCTGGCCTCGAACAGTCTTTTGGAAGGCCTGGTCTTCGGTTTGAGCTGCGGCCAAGGCGCCGCGGCCCAGGCGAAGGAGTTGCCGGACCGCTTTGCGGCGCTCGCCATCGAAGCCAGCTTTTCGGAGCAGCCCGCGGATGAGAACGAGCTCAACCTGACCGATGTGCAAAACTCGCTAATGAGTTTGATGTGGCGGAACGTGGGGATTCGCCGGGATGCGGAGGGCCTCAAGGAAGCCGCGGACCAGGTGAATTTCTGGGACCGCTACGTCTCGACGCACGAGTTTTCACATCCCGCCGGCTGGGAGCTTCAAAACATGCTGTTGGTGGCCCGGATGATGATCGCGGCCGCCGCCGCCCGCCGGGAAAGCCGGGGCGTGCATTACCGCAGCGATTTTCCCGAAACCGTCGACCCCGCCGAGCACATCCCCCTCATCGCCGAGCCGATCTAAGGAATGCTCCAGAAGAAATGATCCCGGTCCGCGGCCGCACCGAAGAATTCGCGGCCGAACTGCTTATCTGCGGGGCAGTTACAGCCGAAAATCGGCTTGTGGCGCAATGAAGTCCCTTAGGGTAGAGGGATTGAATTTGGAGTTTCCACTTGATGTGGGGTTCCGGAACGCCGGCCGCTTTGCCGCGGCAGTTCGAGCGGCAAAGTCACGATTGCAATCCTTGGCGAACCGGGACCGAGTCTGTCCTCGTCTTCAACATCGCTCCCTCCACCGGATATCCGGGCCGGGCCTTTTCGCCTTCTTAAGCTTAATCGCGCCCGGCAAAAAAACGCCGGCGGACTTCTTTTAGAAGTCCAAAGCCGGCGTCAAAACCGAACGGTCGCCGCACCGCCGCGCATTCAATGCGCACCCGGTGCGGTTTTTTATTTTTAGGCGCCCCGGTTTTGTCCCCTGTCCCCTTGGGGGAGAGGGTTAGGGTGAGGGGACTGCCGCCGCGCTACGAATCCTTCTTCTTCGCCTCGTCCGCTTTCTTGTCCTCAGGCTCTTTCGGCGCGACTTTCTTGGCGTCGTCTTTCTTCGGCTCTTCCTTCTTCGCTTCGGGCTTCTTCGGCTCTTCTTTTTTCGGTTCTTCTTTTTTCGGTTCTTCTTTTTTCGGCTCTTCTTTTTTCGGTTCTTCCTTCTTCGGTTCTTCCTTCTTCGGTTCTTCCTTCTTCGGTTTTCTTCTTTTTTCGGTTCTTCTTTTTTCGGTTCTTCTTTTTTCGGTTCTTCTTTTTTCGGTTCTTCTTTTTTCGGTTCTTCTTTTTTCGGTTCTTCTTTCTTTTCGGGTTCGGCGAGGCTCAGGCCGCGGATGACTTCCAGCATGGGCAGCTTTTTCTTGAGGGCTTCGACCCCGGCATCGGTGACCTTGGTCTCCCAGAGATACAGCTTCCGCAGGTTCTTCAGGCCTTCGAGACTTTTGAGGCCTTGATCGGTGACGGCGGTACCGTAGAGGTTCAAGTATTCGAGGTTCTCCAAATCCTTGAGGCTCGCCAGGCCCTCGTCGGTGATTTGCGTTTTCTCAAGGTGCAGCCGGCGGAGCGATTTGACGGCCGAGATATGGGCCAGCCCCGCGTTCGTGATGTCCGTGCCCCGCAGGTTCAGCGACACGAGCAAAGGCATCTGGGCGAGCGGTTTCAAATGGTCGTCGCCGACCTTTCCGTCCGTCAGATGATAGGCGACTTCGAGGTGCGGATCGGTCTGGGCGAGTTCCATCACGTGCCCGCCGAGCTTGCGGACATCCGCCATCGCGGTTTTCTCGGCCGCGGAGTGTTCGAGCTTTTCTTTCTCGTCCGCAGCCTGGGAAATCCGCGGACCTGCCAAAAACAAAGCCGCTGCGATCGCGCAAAAAACATCAAATCGTTTCATCGTTCACCTCCAATAGGGATGTGGTTTTCATTCAGGAGCAAAGGCCGACGACGCCCGGCCATTCAATCTCCACTTGCGCCTTCGACATACGCATGAGTGATGGAATCGCCAGTATAAACCGGGACAAAAACGCCTTGCCAGTTCGCATACGCCTCTGGAAGCGACCTGGCCACGAACATGTCCCTCGATGCGACATCATCGTACCGAACACGCGACGTTCCGAACACCTTCAATATCTGATCGTCCGCGAGAGGATAGAGTTTGAAGTCTTCAGGGGCATCCGAAATGCCGGACATGTCGAGGGGTGAATGAGTGCCTGAGGACGACAGGCATTGCATGGCCCGCAATTCCTCAAGAGTTTCAACGCGTCCCGTTTTCATTCGTTCGACGCACCACGGTACGAAATCGGCGAAACCGACACGCCGGGCCACCGTCAGCATCGCCTCGAGTCCGTATTGCTCTGCCATCTCCTCGCGTTCTTCATCACTGACCGAGAAGAAATCGATCTCGTCAAGGAACTCAGGCTCCACGATGGGGATGTCGAAGCGACCGGATTGGAAAACATGTGTTTCCAGCGATCGCATCAGAGATTCTGGCTTGCCATCGTATTCGACTAAGAAACTCCAGCCGGATCCCGCCATGATTTCTCTTTCGATGAAGGAGCCTTCGTTTCGTGACCGGCGCGGCACCGAACAACAATTATAAAAGCACTCCCAGCGTCTGCGGTCAAGGACGTGCACGTATCAACGGGTTTTAGATCTCGAAGAATTCTCCCGATGATCGCAAACCACGCACTCAATTTTTCGGTGGCGCGCTCTCAAATAAACTCCAGTCCGCCGCCGGTGACTTCCGCGATGCTGTATTGCCGGCAGGGGCCGAAGGCCGGGTCGTCGGGGGGATCTGTCGTGGGGCCGTCGCGGATGATGATGCGTTTGATTTGGCAGCCGGCTTCCACGATCGTCTGCGCCAGCTCCCGGCGGGATTCGTCCCAATCGAGAAACACGCAAACCGCCGTGGAAATCTGTCCGAGTTCGTCGAACAACGCGGGGGCGATGTCCGCGAACGGGTTCTGCCGGCAGGCTTCCACGCAGGCGAGGATTTCCAATACGCTTTCGAAGTGGGCGATGTGCCGGCCCGCTTGGAAGACGTACAAATCCGGCCCCGCCGCGAACAGGTCGATCAGGTATTCGCCGCGCGCGAGGGCATCCGCCAGGGCCGCGGTCAGGCTCACCGCCGCCTCCAATTCGGGAAATTCATCCGGCCCCGGCTCATAAGGAAGATACCAGCCCTCGGCCCACCGCTCGAATGATCCCCAGGTCCGCTTGGGAACGACGTGGGTGTCCAGGACCAGCGCGATTCGGCAATAATATTCCTCCTGGAACTCCCGCACCACGGGTTTGCCCAGCCGGGCCCACGAGCGAAAATCGATCCGCCTGACCGGTTCGCCGGGCACGTACTCGCGATTGCCGATGTACTCCGGCGATTCGCCGATGTGGGACGTCAAAGCGACCCCGCCCGGCTGATGCCGCATTCCCACGGGCACGCTGACATCCGCCAGGGCATGAAACGCCGGCAACACAAACAGCGGCGGCATCGGAAGCGCCGACGACCCGCTGCGAAACAAATCAAACGGAAACGTGCTGTACGCGCGGAGATCCGGAAGCTCGTGAAGGCCCCGGCGGCTGGGCATTAACGTCACCGGCATCGTCACCGCATCCCCCGCCGCCAACACGTCCACCGACAACTCCCGGTCCGTGTGTTCGACGGCTTTCGTCAGATCGATGAAGCCCAGCGACAAATCATAGGCGGCCCGGCGGCCGGGATTCATGATCTGAAACTCCCCCCGCACCACTTGCCCCACCGTCGCCGTTCGCGGCAATTCACCCGAAAGCGTCACCCGCGGCCGGCACCAAATTCCCGCAATAAACGAAAGCACCAACAGCGAAGCGAAGGCGCAAAAAATCTGATACACCGGGATCTGCACCGAAATGGTCCCCAACAAGGACATCACCGTGCACCCGATCAACAGCCGGCCCGAAAGCGTCACCTTGAACCGCCAAAAATCCCACACCCAGCGCGGGACGACAAGTTGATTCAGCCAGCGTTTGCTCCATTGAGTCATGTCGGCACCGGCACCCGCTCGAGCATGTTCTTGACGATCTCCGCCCGCTGGATGTTCGCATAACGGGCTTTCGCGGTGAGGATCATCCGGTGAGGCAGCACATAGGGCGCGAGCCGTTGCACATCGTCGGGCAGCACATAGCTTCGTCCCGCCGTAAACGCCGCCGCCTGAGCCGCGCAAAGAGCATGAGCGATCCCCGCGGACTGACGCCCAGCTTCAAATGCGGATCCTCCCGCGAGGCCCGCACCACCCGCACGAGATACTCGCCCACGTTCCGCTCCACGTGGACGTGCTTCACCGAGTCCTGAAGCTCCAATACCTCTTCCCGCGTGAGCACCGGCTCGACCCACTCCACCGGGTGCGTCTCCTGCTGGGAATACAGCACCTCGACTTCGTGCTCTTCGTCGGGATACCCCAAATGCAATTGCACCAGGAACCGGTCCAACTGGGCCTCGGGCAGCGGATAGGTCCCGTGGAAATCGATCGGATTCTGCGTGGCGATCACCAGGAACGGGGCAGGCAATGGATGCAGCACGCCTTCGATGGTCGCCTGCATTTCGCTCATCGCTTCCAACAGGGCCGACTGCGTTCGCGGCGAGGCGCGGTTGATTTCATCCGCCAGAAGGACGTTGCAGAAAATCGGCCCCCCGCGAAAATTGAAGCACCCGTCCACCGGATGATAAATCGACGATCCCAATATATCGCTAGGCAGCAAATCCGGCGTGAACTGCACGCGGTGAAACGTGACGTCGATCGACCGGGCCAGCGCCTTCGCGAGGGTCGTCTTCCCCACGCCCGGCACATCGTCCATCAAAATCGACCCGCCCGCGAGCAAGGCCACGATGAGAATATCCAGGACGTCGTCTTTTCCTTGAATGACTTGGGCCAGGTTGTTTCGGAGCGCTCGAATCTGTTGCCCGGACTCGGGTGTCAAAGTGTGTTTCATTCGTGAAGGGATTCAAGAAGGGAAATTCATTCGCAATTTCCACACATTCTAAGAAGTCCGCCCTTCGTAAACCATGATAAACCCCGGCGTTACCCAAATTCGATCTTTCCTCTGCATGGACAGATTTTCTGTGCGCCGGTCTCGCGAGCTTGGTTTTCAAGAGTTCCGGGATCGCTCTCCCCCTCCGGTGAGCCAACGACGTTTCTACGTTTAAGCATTTTTCAAGGGTTAAAAATCTGATTGACAGGAATGCAGTTTTCTCCTATAGATTCCCCACTTTTCTCACTCGTTCCCCTCACAGATTTCGGATCGCATTTTGCCGTAATCTCCTGAATGAACATCTGGTGATAAGCGGTGCACCTTGCCGGCCGGCGATTCTCCGCACTGCGGGCCCCTCACTCATTCAAATCCATGCCGATCAAGAACAAAGCAAATCCTCAAGACCAACCCGAAACCGCCGAGGCGTCCGCCGGATTCTGGTCCAAACGGCGGATCGGCATGGCGGGCACCGCTGCGCTTTCGTTGTTGGGGGTTTGGATTTGGTACAGTGCCTCGTCGGGTGGCCAGCCCCCCGCGGAACGGCAACAGCAAGCCATTGCCTTGATCGAAAAGCAAAACGACTCCCCCGCCAATCGCCGGGCCGCCCGGAAAATCGCGCTCGATTTGCAGGCGATCAAATACCACGATCCGGATTTTCCCGGAGCGGCGGAATACATTTTGGGGATCGCCGCCTTCCGCGACGGCTTGGACGCCTCCGAAGACAAGCGGGACGAACGGTTCACCGCGGCCGTCAAATACCTGCGCGACGCGGAGCGCTTGGCACTCAATGCCCAGTACCGGACGGAATGGGCTTACGCCCTGGGCTTGAGCCTGCACGCGCTCGGCTCTCCTTCCGAGGCTCGCCCCTACGTCGAGGAAGCCCTGAAATCCTCGCCCCAAGACGACCAGGAACTCACGACGAAGCTCATCGAAATCTATCTCGAGCTGCGGACGCCGCCCTTGCTCGCGAAAGCATTGAACCACGCCGACGGGCTCCTCAAAAAGCTCCAGGCGGAGAAGGCCGCCGCGAAAGACGTCGACCTGGCGATGCTTCTCAAGGCCCAGGTGCTCGTCGCGCTCGATCGCACCGACGAAGCCGTCAAGGCGCTGCCCAAACTCGATCCCCGCGAAGAAGGGCATGTCGGAATTCGCATTATCCAAGTGCAAACCCTCCTGGCCTTGAAGACGGTCGGAGGCTACCAGAGGCGCGGGAATCTCTGCAGTCGCTCCAAAACGCCAGCGGTTTGACCGATGTACAAACCCGGCAGGTGTTTTATCTTTTGGGAGTCTGCGAAGAGGCGCTCGGCGACATGGACCGGGCCATCAATCAATACGAGCGCACGACGGCCCGCTATCCCAAATCCCACGAAGGCGTGGCCGCCTCGCTGCATCAAGGCTGGCTGTTGCAACTGGCCGGCCGCGACGAGGAAGCCCTCTCCGCTTACGAGCAGGCGCTCAAAGGTCTTCCGGATCCCCAAACCTATCATAACCGCTGGGTCAGCATCGCCCAGTTTCGCAAATTGATCCTCCAGGCGTGGAGCGGATGGGCCGAAGGGCACGACTTTGCCAACGCCATCGCCTTGTCGCGCCTCATGCCGCCGCTGTTTACCGTGATCCAGGCCCGCGAACTCGAGGCCCGCACCTATGAGAAGTGGGCCGAATACTACGAAGAGCAAAACGCCCAATGGCTCGTCAAAGATCCCAAGACCTACGGGCTGCAAATCCAGGAGCGCTGGACCGCCAGCGGCGATGCGTTTGCCGCCTTGGCCGATTTGCTCAAGTCGTCTCCCAAGTATTCCGACGTTCTATGGATCAGCGCGGAGCATTACATGCGCGGCCACCGCTTCAAAAAAGCCCAGGCCCAGATCAGAAAATTCATCGCGACCGCGCCCAAAGAGCGGCTGCCCTTGGCCTATGTCCAACTCGCCTATACCGATCTCACCGACGACAAAACGCAGGACGCCCTTAACCTTCTCGAACGCACGATCCAAAGGCATCCCAAGGATCCCGCATCGTTCGAGGCGTCGTACCTCGCGGGAATCGCCCACCTCGAACGCGGGGAGTTCCAAAAAGCCGAAGAGACCTGGCGGGACATCATCGAATCCAGTTCGCTCGGCCCCGCCGCCAAGGAATGGCGGGAATCGCTCTTCGCGCTGGGCAGCACGCTCTATCACGTCACCTCCGCGCGAATCGCTATGAGCGGCCACCTGGAAAACAAGCTCGCCGCCGATCCCGCCCAACCGGAAAACCCGAGCGCCTCGAAAAAATCGAACCTCGTCAACTGGGACGAGGCCATCAAAAAGCTGAGCGAATACGTCCGGCGGTATCCCTCGCAGGACAAGCACTTCGAAGCGCAATACCTGCTCGCGCGGGCCTATCAGAAAAGCGCCAGCGAGTATCAGGAAAAACTCGAAAACGCGCAGATCGCCAACGAGAAGCAGGAATTGGCCAAGGAATATCACCAGCGGCTCAAAGTCGCGGCACAGATTCTGCGCGAACTGAGAACGCGTCTGCTCCAGACGGAAGAAACCGTCGGCTTAAGCCCCCTCGAGCTGCGTCTGATGCAAAACACCTTCTTCGACCTGGGCGACATCGAATTCGCCCTGCACGATTACGATGCCGCCCTTCTGGTCTATAGCAGCGCCATCAACCGCTATCCCAACCACGTCCGCGTTTTGCTGTCCTATCTGCAAATGGCCCAATGCTATCAGCAACTCAAAAAGCCCGAAGAAGCCCGCAGCACCCTAAAGCAAGCCCAGATCCTGGCCGAGCGCATGGAGCCTTCGATCTTCCAATCGCCATCCACCAATCTGCACCAGCGGAAACAGTGGACGGACTGGTTTGATTGGACGCTCGAAATGACTTCCCTGCCGCGCGCCGTTCCATCCAACCCAAGCCACTAGCCCAACAAGAAACCATGCCAAGCAGCGCCCCCGTCGACGCCGAACAACTTTTCCTCCAAACGCAACAATGTGAGCGCCTCGCCCGGCAACTCGTCCAGCTCGCGGGATCGCAACTCGAGGCGATCGAGCAAGCCGACGATGTTACGGTCCAGGCGATTCTCCGCCAGAAGCAGCATCTCATCGACCAGTTGGCGACTGTGTCCGATCTTCGCGAAGCCTGCCGTCAAATCAAACAAGACCCCTCCCAGACAATCGCCGACCAGGTTCTCCAGACGCTCGAACAAGTGGACCGCTCGATACTGGCCATGTCCGAAACCGAACAAATATCCATCCGCCTCATGCAAGAACGCCAGCACAACACCGGTGAACAACTGCGAATCCTATCACAACAAAAAAACATCTCAACCTATTACGAATCCCCTCCTCAAGGAAATCTTAAATCACGCATCGACATCTCGAGCTAGCGCTCCGTCGGGCACCGCCCGCAGGGGGGCACCGCCCCGGTTTTCGCCGAGCGAAGCCAACGCTAGCGCGTTTCGGCTGATCCAAATTCTTAGTATTGAAAATGCACTAGTCGATAGGATAACCAACCCTCATCAGCCGGCACGCGGTAGTGGCCGGCTCAGCGAAATTGGAACAAACAGATCGACCGGGGCGGACCACCCTGCGGGCGGTGCCCTCCCGGCGGCGAACTGATGTGAAACGCTTGAAAGACCTATTAATGTTAACCCCATCGACTACAAATCCGCCCATGCCGTTTTTAGGGCAGACGATCACCGAAGCCCTCCGGCAGGCCGCGATCTTCGGCGAGAAGCGGCACGATGTGCTCGTGGGAAACGTCGCGAACATCGATACCCCGACCTATAAAACTCGCGATTTGGACACCCAAGGATTTCAAGAAACCCTCAAAGCGGTGATCCAAGAGCGGCGGTCTCCGTCGATTTCGCCGGATTTGGCCGCCCACCCGTATCTTCAAGACAAGCCGCCGATGCGAATTGCCGCCCTGAGTGACCCCGTCCTTGCCAAGCCGCGAAACATTACGTTTCAGGACGCCAACAACCGCAGCATCGAACAAGAGGTCGCGGAACTCTCGAAAAATATGCTCAAACAATCGTTCCTGCTCCAAATGCTCACAAACCAAATGAGCCAGCTCGAAACCGTCATTTCCGAACGCGTTTGAAAGAATCTAAATCCTCAGTCGAAGGTGTATAACCTATGCTTCGCTCCTTAGATATTAGTGCCAGCGGCCTTTTGGCGCAGCGGCAACGCATGAACGTCATCGCCGGCAACATCGCCAACCTGAATACCACACGCGACGAACAGGGAACCGTCAAACCCTTTGAGCGGCGGTTCGTCACGTTCTCCGCCAGCCAGCGGCATTCCGAAGCCAAGGGTGGCGTCGGCGTGAATTTTCAAGTGGAAACCGATCAGACCTCGACGCCTCGACGCGTCTATCAACCGGGGCATCCCGATGCGGGCGAAGACGGCTTCGTGAGTTACCCCAACATCGATTTGACGCAAGAGTTCGTGAACGCCCTCGAAGCCAGCCGCGCCTATGAAGCCAACGTCGCCGCAATGGATATGACCAAAGAAATGGCCAACCTGACGCTGCGAATTCTAGGCTAGTGCTCGGTCAGAGCATGAATTTCGGGTTAAAAGAATTAGCCGCGGGGCGCTCACCCCGGCTTTCGCCGAGCGAACCGGACGCTAGCGCGTTCCATCGGACCCGAATTCTTAACATTGAAACTGCACAAGATACTTGTTAGTGCAAAACAGTGGCATCGGTAGAACCGGGGCTAGCGCCCTGCGGCTAATGGATGATGTGACTGGATGGATGGTTAGAAAGCAAGTGCATGGGAGAACGATTCAATGATGAATATGCCGCCGATCCCTTTAATTTCCCCGCAAAGTGCGCTCCGGCTGCCGAATCCGGCGGCGAATCCGCCCGCGCAGACAAGTCTCTTTGGTCAAATGTTAATGCAAGCCGTCAATAACGTCGCCGGCCAGCAGTCGCAGGCGAACTACTTGATGGAGGAAAACTTGCTCGGACGCCCCGTGACGAACATCGAAATGTTCACGGCCATCAAACAAGCGGAGCTGTCGCTGAAAACCATGTTGCAAATCCGCAATAAAGTTGTGGAAGCCTATAAGGAACTCAAGCAAATCCAGGTCTAGTGAATTCTGAAGGATGTTAGAAACGAGTGCTCCGTCAGAGCATGAATTTCAGGCTGAAAATTGGCCGCAGGGCGCTAGCCCCGGTTTTTGCCGAGCCAACAGGACGCTGGCGCGTTCCGGCAGCTCCGAATTCTTAGCATTGAAAATACACTCGTTTCTATACTCCATCCTCCAACCTCCAACCTCTCATCTCGCTCGGAATCGCTCAGACGGCACCAATTGGTTCGAGACTTGACCTAAAGATTAAACCGTAAGGACAGTTAGACCATGCAAGCGTTGGGGCAGACATTTCAACAAATCTCGCGAATCGTCTCATCGCTTTCGCCTAGCCAACGATTGTCGCTGGCGATCGTACCGGCGATCTTCATTGGCGGGTTTCTGCTGTTGACCATGCGGGATTCCTCGTCGGGCTATACGCCGCTGTCATTCGGAAAACCTTTCACCACGGAAGAAATCATCAACGCCGAGCAAACCTTCAAAGACGCCGGCCTCGATGATTTCCGGCGGGACGGCCAGATGCTGCTCGTGCCCGCAAAAGAAGTGGCTCGTTATCACGGGGCACTCATCAACGGAAGCGCGCTGCCTTCCGGGTTCGGCGATGCGCTCGAAAAACAACTCGAAGGCGGGATGGGTGTGTTCGAAAGCAACCGCACGACGCAGCAGCGAAAGGACATTGCCCTCGCGAAGTTCCTGCAACAGACGTTCGAGGCGATTCCTTCGATCGAATACGCCAGCGTCGCCTGGGCCCGCTCCAAAGCGAACCGCTGGCCTCACCAGGGGGCCGCCGTGACAGCGACGGTCAACGTCCGCCCCAAGCGCGGCCACGAAATCTCGCCCGTCCAAACGCGTTCATTTCGCACCGCCGTCGCCTCGATGGTCCCCGATCTCACGCCGGCCAACGTGACGGTGTTCGATATGTCCACCGGCGTCTCGCACACGTCGGACGACCTGGACGGCGCGATCGATCACGGTTTGATGAAGCGGATTCGCGAGTTCACGCGCGAGTATGAAAGCAAAATCGCGAAGGCGCTTTCCTATATTCCCGACGTCTTGGTCACGGTCAATGTCGATGTGGACGCGTTGAAATCCCGCGTCGAGCGGATCCAAAAGATCGACACCAAAGGCACGATGAAACTTTACGAAACGACTCAGTCGCGCACCGAGGAAGTGGAAAACAAATACCCGCGTTCCGAGCCGGGCGTCCGCAACAACCAGCCGCGAAGCCTCGATACCTCGACGGGCCCCACGGAGACCCGGCAAATCACCGAGGAAGACGCCGCCAGCACGAGCACGCCTTCGTTCACCGTGACCGAGCAGGCGTTCTTCGCCGCCATGCCCAAAGCCGTCCAAGTCTCCATCAAGGTGCCCCGGTCCTATTACGAGGCGGTCGCCAAACAGACCGGAGTGGAACCCGCGGCGAATGGGACCGCCGACACCTATCAGCGGGCCGTGAAGGACATTGAGCAGAAAGAGATCGAAAAGATCAAAGCGACGGCCGCGGTGTTGATCCCGAAAGGATCGGACCCGGCTTCCGTCGATGTGAGCACTTACCATTCCATCCGCGGGGACGAGGAGCCGCCGCAAGCGTCTTACTGGCAACAAGCTCTGGAGCTCGCTGGCCAGTGGAGCGGAAAGCTCGGGCTGTTGGCGTTGGCTTGTTTTGGGTTTTGGATGATTTATAAAGCCCTCCCGAACTATCCCGCGGAGCCGAACCCCGACGAAGAGGCCCGCGAAGCGAAGCCGGAACCTCCGAAAGAACCGGACCAACCCGCGGTCCGCAAGGAGACATCGGTGCGGGACAAACTGCAATCGGTGGTTCGCGACAATCCCGACTTGACAGCGGGGATCCTCGAAGAATGGCTGGACCAGGTGCAAGCCTGATCGATGCTTCCTAGTTTTTCAAACCGAATTCGACCGAAATCCCATGAGCGAGATTCGAAAAGCCGCGGTGTTAATATTAAGTCTCGACAAGCCGCTGGCCGCCGCGGTGCTGTCGCAGATGCGCGCCGACCTGGTGGAGCAAGTCACGCTCGAGATTGCGCGGCTCAAGGATGTGACCAAGGATGAGCAGGAAACCGTCGTCAAGGATTTTTACGATCTCGTCAATGCGCGGTCGCACATCGAGCGGGGCGGGATGGATTTCGCAAGGGAGTTGTTGGAGCAGTCTCTGGGCAACGACCGCGCGCTTCGGATTCTCGACAGCGTCAAGCAGTCGATGAGCGCGGTTCCGTTTGGCTTTCTGCAAAAGGTCGGGGCCGACAACCTGCTGACCTTTATTGTCGAAGAGCATCCGCAAACGATCGCTCTGGTCATGTCGCATTTGCCCGCGAATCTCTCCGCGGAGGTTCTGGCGGGGCTCCCGTTCAACAAGCAAACGGAAGTTATCCGCCGCATCGCCAACATGGAGCAAACGAGCCCCGAAGTCGTCAAAGACGTGGAAAAAGGCCTCCAGCGCCGCATGACGTCCACGTTCAGCCAGCAGCTCGAAAAAGCCGGCGGGGTGCCGATGGTGGCCCAGATTCTGAACGTGACCGACCGCTCGACGAACAAAGGCATTTTGGAGAACCTCGAAGAAGAGGACAACGAACTCGTCGAGGAAATCCGGCGGTTGATGTTCGTGTTCGACGACCTGCTCAAGCTCGACAACAAAGCCATTCAAGCCTTGCTCAAGGAAGTGGACAACAAGCAGTGGGCCGTCGCTTTGAAGGGAGCCTCCGAGGAAATTCGCGAGAAGGTGCTCGGCAACCTCTCCCAGCGCGCGGCGGAAATGTTGCGCGACGAAATGGATTACCTCGGCCCGGTGAAAGTCAGCGACGTGGAAACGAATCAACAGCAAATCGTGGATACCGTCCGCCGGCTCGAGGACGCCGGCGAGATCGAAGTCAGCTCCGCCGCGGACGGGGATCAGTATATTAGCTAGTGTTCTTAACGATCCGTTCGAGCGAATGTATGTAAGGATGAAGGATGGAGGCTAGAGGTTGGGATATTAGTCCATACGAAAGACTTGTGTCGTGATTCAACATGATAAATGTTTCCATCCGAACGAACGTAGTCTAGTCGTTGTTAAATGGTAACGACCGGATCGCCGCGAATTTCGCTGATTGTGTTTGCATCCAACACAATCACTTCTCGATCACCGAAATCAATCGATTTACCTCAGAAACGCCGACATCATGGAACGCCCGCGCGTCATTAAGGCCGAGTCGGTTCGGCAGCTTGGTCAAAAGCTCGTCTTCGACTTTGAGGACTTTCAGAGCCGATGCCACGAGCAGCTCGCAGCCACTCGGCAGCAAGCCGGGCGAGTCCTTAGCCAGGCCCGCACCGAGGCCGGCTCCATCCAGGAAGAGGCCCGGAAAGCGGGCCACGCGGAAGGGTATCGCGAGGGCATGAAGGCGGCGGACGCGGAAATCCAAAAGCGGGCCGACGCGCAACTACAGGCCGAGGTCAACCAGCGGGTGGAAGCGAGCCTCTCGTCTCTTCAAGCGCTCGCGGAGTCCGTGACCCAAGCGCGGATGAATTGGCTGGCCCGTTGGGAGGCGACGGCCATTCAACTTTGCATCGCCATTTCGGAAAAAATCCTCCGCAGCGAATTGGCCCATCGTCCTGAACTCGGCCGGGCGATGATCCGCGAGTTGATGGAACTTGCCTCCACGGGGAATCGGCTCCTCGTGCGGCTGCATCCCGAAGATGCGGACTCCATCCAAAAAGCCATGAACGCCTCCGAAAGCTGGCCCGGCTTTAACGACCTGATGGAACTTCGCGCGGACGACAGTTTGCACCGGGGCGATTGCGTGATCGAATCGGAATACGGCCGATTGGACGGCCGCGTGAATACGCAGCTCGATCGAATCTTCGCCGAGCTGATTCCGCCGGAGAGTCAACGAGACAGCCATGCAAAATCTTAAAAACCAGGTGCGGAAAATCTTTCCCTATGCCTTGTGCGGATCGGTCACCGAGGTGGCGGGGCAATCCATCGTCGCCGGCGGATTTCCCGCGCCGCTCGGGGCCACGGCGATGATCGAACGCGAATGCGGCCCGCTCGTCGAGGCGGAAGTCATCGGCTTCAAGGATTCCAAGACGTTGCTCTTGCCTCTGGGCGATTTCACCGGCATTCGCAGCGGCAATCGCGTTCGGCTGCACAAATCGACGGTGGCGGCGTTCGTGGGAGACGGGCTCGTCGGCCGGGTGGTCAACTCGCGCGGCGAGCCACTCGACAACAAGCCGCCGCCGGCGATGCTCGAAAGCCGAAGTCTCTTGGAACGGCCGCCATCGGCCATGCACCGCCCGCCGATCGACACGCCGCTGGCCACGGGCGTCAAAGCCATCGACACGCTGTTGACGCTGGGCGTTGGGCAGCGGGTTGGCATTTTTTCGGGAAGCGGAGTCGGCAAGAGCACGCTGCTGGGTCAGATCGCGCGTTCTTCTTCCGCCGACTTGAATGTCATCGCCCTCGTGGGCGAGCGCGGCCGCGAGGTGCGCGAGTTTCTCGAACGCGACCTGGGCGATGAGGGATTGCAAAGAAGCGTTGTCGTCGTCGCCACCGGCGACGAACCGGCGCTCGATCGGCATCGCGCGGCGTTAACGGCGATGACGGTCGCCGAGTATTTTCGCGACCAGGGCCGGGACGTGTTATTGATGATGGACAGCGTCACGCGGTTCGCGTTGGCTCAAAGGGAGATCGGTCTGGCGCGGGGCGAACCGCCCGTCACGCGGGGCTATCCGGCGAGCGTCTTCTCCGCGCTGCCTCAACTCCTGGAACGCAGCGGACGAAACGAGCGGGGCAGCATCACCGGGATTTATGCGGTTCTGGTCGAGGGCGACGATCTGAACGAACCGGTGGCCGATGCCGCGCGGGGCATTTTGGACGGGCATATCGTGCTGTCGAGAAAGCTCGCGGATCAAGCCCATTGGCCCGCCATCGACGTGCTGGCGAGCGTGAGCCGATTGATCACCCAACTCGCCGGTCCGGACCATCAGCAGGCGGCGAACCGGCTCCGCGAACTCCTGGCGGCGTATCGGGAAAACGAAGATTTGATTCTGATCGGGGCTTACCAGCCGGGCTCGAACGCCCTTGTGGACAAGGCCATCGCGTTTCGGGAACCGATCAACCGCCTCCTTCGGCAGGCTCCCCGCGAAACACAATCCCTGGAAGTTTCGATCGAGCAACTCATCCAACTGACGGCCGGGTCTTCGAACGCTTTTAGACAAACTGAGGCATCACCATCCGCATAAAAGCCGTTCTCAAATCGGAACCGCATCCTCCCAGGTTTGCTCCTCTTTCATTGTTGTTGGAACGTCATGGCGGCATTTCGGTTTTCTTTGGCGTCGGTGCTCGGGCTTCGGAAACGAAAACGCGATGAATGCCGGCGTGATCTGGCGAAAGCGATCGAGCAGCTCAAAGAACTTGAGAACAAAAACCAAGCGGTCCTAAGCGAGCAACACGAGCTGATGGGGCATTTGCGGGAAGAGTCCGCTCTTGGAGAAATCGACATCGATATCATCTCGCGGTGCCAGATGCACTTGTCGGAATTAAAGATGGCTTATCACAAAAACCTCGCGGAATGCGATCAGGCGCGAAACAGCGCGGGCCAATGCCGGGCCCGGCTGGTTCTTGCCGACCAGGAAGTCAAAGCCCTCGAAAAGCTGGAAGAGAAACAGCGGGACGAGTTCCGCCGCGAACAGACGAAGCAAATCCTTAAAGAGCAAGAGGACGTCCTCTCCGCGATTAGGTTAAGGAAGCCGATGCCATGAAACGCACGATCCTGATGACGTTCGCAGTCGCCTCGTCGATCGCCGTGCTCGCGCAACTGGCCGCGATGGGCTACTTCTACGCGACGGGAGTGCTGACCACGGAAAGCCTCTGGGAAATCCAAGCGGTGCTCGAGGAGGGCAAGTCGTTAAAGTCGGTCGATGAACCGGCGGAAAACTTGAAGCGGGAATTTTCGATCGAAGAACTGATGCGCGAACGCGTGATTCGCACCTTCAATCTCGAAGACCGCGAACGCGAGTTGGACCGGCTCGCGCAGATGATTGTCGAGCGGCGGGATGCGCTCCTGCGGGAAAAGCAGATGCTCGAAGCCGGCAAAACCCAGTTTGCCGAGGAGTTAAAACAGCTAAAAGATCGCGAAGTTTCCGAGGCCACCCAACTGGCCCAAGGCGTCCTCTTGGCGTTGCCGCCGGGTGAAGCCGTTCAGGAACTGATGCAGTTGCCGACCGACCAGAACGTGACGCTCCTCAAAGGCATGCCCGTCAAATCGATTGGAAAAATCCTCAAGGAATTCAATCAAGGTGACGACGAACAGCGAAAACGGGGGGTGGAAATCTTCGAATCGCTCGCGCACGGCGATCCGTCTGTCCAGTTTATCGCCGACCAAATAAAGCAGGTTCAATAATCCTCCCAGTCCAAGACGATACATAAGCATTGTGCCTCGGCATCGGGCCGAGTTTGCAAGGCGATTGTGGGGGGATAGCGCATGGAGGCGGTGAAACCGGTTGATTCGTCGGGGCGATTGGGCTCCGGCCAATCGCCCTCGCACGGCCGCGCCGCCGGGCCATCTCAACTTCCGGACCAGCCGTCTGCTTTTGCGCAGATGCTCAAGAAGAGGAGCGGGAAATCGCAGCCGGCGCGTTCGGCTTCCCATGCTCCACAACACCCCCATCCGAAGGGGCTACCGCACGGCCATTCCTCGGCACACACTCGACAGAATTCCCCGGCGGATTCAACTCGCGCGACGCCAACGCCTGCCGCGAAACCAGCGGACGAAAAGGCCAAACCTCAAACAGACGCTTCGGATCCGAAGCATCAAAGCCCGCCGGTCGCGCAGGGAACGCCGCCGCTGCATGCTGCGGTTGTCGATTCCCAACCGGCCGATGTTTCGCAGAACGTCGATTTCGATGACTCCGCGAAGCCCAAAGTCGATGCGGCTCAAGTCGATTTGGCCAAGCCCCCGGCGGACCAAAAGGATGCGAACGAGACGACCTCGGCGGATTCCGCTCCGAAGATTTCTCAATCATCGACGGCAACCGCCAAGGGTCCAGAGAATTCCCAAACCTCGGCGGTGAACGATCAAGCTCAGCCGGCCAATCCTTCGCAATCGCAAGCGGGTAACGATGGTGCTTCGCCGGACGTCCAGCCGGTTGCTCATGCCGATCAATCGGATGGAAAGTCGCAGATTCCGACCGAGCGGCCAGCCGATTCCAAGACAGACCATAACGACCAGGCCTCCCCGCAAGCCGCGCAAACAACAGCGGGGCAGGCGCGTGCGGACGAACCGACAACCCCCCCCGCCGCGATTCTTTCCATCGCCATTGACGCCTCGCCCAAAGATAAGACCTCGAAAGCGGCAGCCAATTTCGACGGCGTGGCGGCCAAGGAAAACAAGAATTCCGTAGACGGGCCGACCGGTCCGCTCCTTTCGCACGGTCAGCCTCCGTCGGGTGCGATCGGCGAATACTCTCCTCAAGTTCAACAGCCCGCCGCGGCGACGGTTCAAACGGACGATGCTCTCCAAGCCGCGACGACGAGCGAACCGCCCCAAAGCGACAAGGCACCGGCCCCGCAAATCTCGGCTCCGGAAGTCAAACTGCCGGATGCTCAGCCGCACCAAATCGAGAACACGCCGGACGGCCGGAACTCGCAGCCGTTGAGCGTCGATCCGCCGCAGAATTCGCCCGCGAACGCGAACGGCGCGGCCCCCACAGCGGATGCCGCGACCGCCGCGGCGGGACAAACCGATTCCAGCCCCGAGGCTCTTGTCGATCGCATCGGCACGAACGTTTTGCAAGCGGTCCAGGGCGGCCAGTCGCTCCGCATGCGATTGCATCCGCCGGAGCTCGGCGTGTTGGATATCCAGATCGTTTCGAAGGACGGCACGCTCACCGCCCGGCTCGACGTGCACAACGCGGCCGCCCACCAGGCGATTCAGGACCATATGCAGCAGCTTCACGACATGCTCCATCGCACGAACGCCCACGTCGACCGGATTGAACTGAATCTGCTCGACTCGCAGGCGGATGTTGGATCGCATTCCCAGGCCGGCTTTGAGCAGTTTCCCTCCACGCAGCAAGAGTTTGACGACCCGTTGGGCGGGCAACCCTATCACGATCCATCGAATACAGAGACGCTGACCGACACGGCCTCCCCCGACGACCCGGCCCAGCTCGCGGACGGCCGGTATCGAACACAACCCCTCACGGGAATCGATATTCATATTTGATCTTTCACCGACGACTCCCTCTTATTGAGGAACTGCCGACATGACTGTTTCCGCGACTTCCTCCGCGTCCTCGGCGACGTCCACCCCGACGGTCTCGAAGGACCAGACGGGCTTTAACGCCCTGTCTTCGGAAGACTTTTTGAAAATGATGATCGTGCAGCTGCAAAACCAGGATCCCCTCGAACCGACCAAGAACGAAGAGCTGCTCAATCAGATTTCCCAAATGCGTTCGCTGCAATCCAGCACCGAGTTGGGAGACGTGCTCAAGAACCTCGGCTCGCAGGAACAGCTCACCTCCGCGGCCTCGCTGATCGGCAAAACCATCTCCGGCACCGTCTCGGTCAACGGGAATTCAAAAACGGTCCAAGGCGTCGTTCAGCGGGCTTTCATTCAAGACGGCAACGCCTACGTCGGCGTGGGTTCCGATCAAATCGCTTTGAAGGACGTGCAGTATGTCGAGTAAAAACGTGTTTGAAAACTTGAGCGATAGGCGCCAGCCTCCGGTTTCGATGGGCTGACGCCTGCAGCTCTCTGCTACCGCCGCTTCGCGGCTTGATCGACGCAAATAATCTCAAGGGGGACACACATGGGATTAACCTCTGCTTTTAATACTTCATTGAACGGGTTGTCGCTCAATGAAAAAGCCATCGACGTGCTCGGCAACAATCTCGCCAACGCGGGCACCACGGGCTTTAAGTCTTCGAACGTTCAATTCATGTCGCAGCTTTCGCGGACGCTCTCCGTGGGTTCGCGGGCGACCGACTCGAACGGCGGGACCAACCCGCGCCAGATCGGCCTGGGCGCTATGGTGGCCGCGGTCGAAAGGGACTTCAGCCAAGGCAGCATTTCCAACAGCACGAGCCCTTCCGACTTTGCGATTCAAGGCGACGGCTTTTTCGTTGTCAAAGACAACACCGGCGACTTGTATACCCGCAACGGCAACTTCAATTTGAACAGCTCCAACGATTTGGTCAATTCGCAGGGATTGCGCGTCCAGGGCTATGGAATCGATCAGGATTTCAACCTCGTCACCACGCAGTTGACCGACCTTCAAATCCCGCTCGGAGAATTGAACGTCGCCGAAAGCACGAAACAGGTCGATTTCAAGGGGGCTTTGAATCCCAACGGGGAAATCGGAACGCAAGGAGCTTCGCTCGTGGGCGATGCGCTTTTGGACGCGACGGCCGGCCCCGGTCCCGCCACGGCGGGATCGCTGTTGGTCAACGTCACCGACGCCGGGGGCACGTCGCTGTTCCCTTCGGGTGAGACCATCACGTTCAACGGACAAAAGGGCGACCGCACGATGCCCGCGAACACTCTGGATATCAACGGGACGACCTCCGTCGGCGACCTGCTCACCCTGATCGACAATACGCTGGGCATCCAATCCGGGGGCACCGTCCCCAACGACACCGTGACCGGCGCGCAGCCCGGCGTGACCATCGACGGAACCGGACAGATCCAAATCACCGGGAATCGCGGCACCGTCAACGATCTGGTCATCGGCTCCAATAACCTGCTCGTCTCGAATAGCGGCATCAATCAGCCGGCCGGCATCAACTTCACCAAGTCCCAGGCCGCGAACGGCGAGAGCACCACGGCAGACTTCATCGTTTACGACTCGCTCGGCCAACCTCTCACCGTCACGCTCTCGGCAACGCTCGAATCCAATACGGCGAACTCAACGACCTTCCGCTACCTCCTGGACAGCCAGGACGACAGCGATCAAGACATCGCCCTCTCGAACGGGACGATTGTCTTTGACGGAGAAGGCAAATTGCTGAGCGGCGGCCAGCAGACGTTTTCCATCGACCGCAACAGCACCGCCGCCGTCAGCCCCATGCAAATTACCGCCGACTTTAGCAATATCTCCGGCTTGACCAACGCCCAAAGCAACGTGACGATGGCTTCGCAAGACGGGTCGCCCCCGGGGACGCTCGTGAGCTTTATCACCCAGGAAAACGGCACGATCACCGGGGTCTTCGACAACGGCGTGACGCGCCCGCTCGGACAATTCGTGCTCGCCCGCTTTACCAACCCCCAAGGCCTGCTCGACGAAGGCTCTTCGACCTTCCGCGAGGGAATCAGCTCCGGCACGCCGTTTCTTTCGGCCCCGGGAGACTTCGGCATCGGCACCGTCCGCTCGGGCGCTTTGGAGCTTTCGAATACCGACATCGGAAAGAACCTCGTGGATTTGATACTGGCATCGACGAACTACCGAGGCAACGCCCGCGTGATCAGCTCGGTCCAGACGTTGGTCGACGAACTGCTCCTGCTCGGACGATAAACAACAGGTGGTGTTACAAACACAAAAGATTCATCAGCCGCCGGGCGCTAGCCCCCGGTTTTGTTTTCCGCACCCGAGGAACCGGACGCTAGCGCGTTCCGGCAGAGAGACACAAAGCTGAGAGACACAAAGCATGAGAGAGTTTTTCGCCAATTCTTAGCCGAGAACCTGCACGAAAAGGGAACCTTGGCTTAGCCGCGAAGCGGCGGTAGCAGATAGCTGCGGGCGTAAGCCCGCAGAGAGAGAACCAAGATTTCATAAGCCGCGAAGCGGCGACAGCAAGTTCAGGAAATAAAAGCGATCAGTGAATTGCTAGCGCCGCTTCGCGGCTCTCGATCAACCTTTCGCAATTCATATATAAACCGTACACAGACCATGATAAAGCTCACCAGACTCAACGGCGATCCCTTCGTGCTGAATGCCGAGTTGATTCGGTCCGTGGAGTCGCGGCCGGACACCTATATCACGCTCACCTCGAACGATCGCGTGATCGTGCAAGAATCCATGGAAGAGGTCGTCCGGCGGAGCCTGGAATATCGGCGTTTGATTCAATCGGCCTTCATGCATTAAAGGAACCGGCGTTCGATGGATAAGGCAACGGTGGGAGGCTTGGCGATGGGAGTGGCGCTTTTGCTGCTCTCCATTGTGATCGCTCCCGGATCGAGCTTTAGTTCGTTCATCGATTATCCGTCCGCGGCGGTGGTCATCGGCGGAGCGATCTCGGCGTGCTGCATCGCCTTCCCGCTCCGCACGTTGCTGTCGACCCCCAAGATCCTGAAAAAAGTGTTTATGCCGAACACCAAGGACATGGGGCCGGTGATCGCGCAGCTGATCGAGTTCGCCGAACTGGCCCGGCGGGACGGGATTCTCGCCTTGGAAAACAAAACGGCCGACATCGACGATCCGTTTGTCCTCCTCGGGATCCAAATGGCCGTCGACGGCACCGATGCCGAGCTGATGGAGGCGATCCTCCGTTCCGAAATGGAGGCCATCAGCCAACGGCATAAAACCGGCAAATCGCTGATGGATACCGTCGGCCGGTATGCTCCCGCGTTTGGAATGATCGGCACGTTGATGGGGCTGATCATCATGCTCGGCAACATGGACGACCCCGAAGCCATCGGCCCGGGGATGGCCGTGGCCTTGATCACCACGCTTTACGGGGCGATCGTCTCCAACCTGTTTTTTCTCCCGTTCGCCGACAAGCTGGCGTTTTATAGCAAACGCGAGCTCGAGATTCGGGAGGTCATCGTCCGCGGACTTTTAGCCATCCAGGAGGGGGACAACCCGCGGGTGCTGGAGCAAAAACTGAACACGATGCTTCCCGCCAACGAACGAAACGCCGGCGAGAAAGAGGCCGCTTGATGGCGGAACCCGAAGACGATCAGCCGCCCGGCGTTCCGGAATGGGTCGTGACCTACGGCGATATGATGTCGCTGTTGCTCACGTTTTTCATTATGCTCGTGTCCTTGAGCGAGCTCAAATCGGACGATGGGAAACTGCGGGCGGCACTCGACTCGATCCGCGAGGCGTTCGGGGCGACCGAAGGACAGGCGGGCGTGCCGGGCCAGTCCCTCCAGCAAACCAGCGTCTTGAACAAACGCTTCTCGCAGGGCAATCGCTCGGAAGGCGGCTTGGAACGCGCCAGCCGCAAATCCCAAGGGAACGCCGGCCCCCACACCACCGCCCAGCGGATCAACCACGGGGCGGTCATCACCTTGGGCGGGCCGACGGTGTTCCCCAGGCAGAGCACGGAACTGAACGCGGCCCTCAAGCACGACCTGGATGTCATCGCCCACGAATTGGCCAACCGCCCCAATTTAATCGTCGTTCGCGGCCATACCGCCCGCGAACCCGTTTCGCCGGAAACGCTGGAGAACCTCCAAAAACCTCTGGGCCGGGTTGGTCTTGACAAGCTGGACATTTCTTTGCGCGGGCCCTCGCGGTGGCGACGCGAATGCGAAAATTGGGCATCAGCCCCAAACGCCTCCGCATCGAAGCCGCGGGCGACGCCGAGCCCCGCCACCCCAGCCGGGACAAAAAGCGGCAAGAACTCAATCATCGGGTTGACGTATTTGCGATTGATTCGTATATACCTCCCTCCGAATGATTGGGACGCTCGAGTCCTGTCCCGATCCCCGTCATCTGAAAACGTGGAACGGTTTTCACAGCAAGCCGCCGCCGGTCCGTTTTGATGATCGCGTTCCGCGCCCGTCTTTTAATCTGGATTTCCTCATAACCCATCATGGTCAAGTATATTCTCATCATTTTCGTCACCATGATCGTCACCGCCGGCGGCACGTATTTTATGATCAGCGGGCCGAAGACCGGGGACGAACCGAACGCCGAGGAAGAGGCCTCGGAACCCGACACCGTCGAGGTTCCCATCGATTCGTTTAGCGTGAGCAACAGCCTGGCGGCTCCGGGTTCGGTGATTCATGTGCGGTTCAAGCTGGTGGCCACCGTCGCCGAGGGCCAGGACATCGCGTTCGCCGAGTTGGTCGGCAAAAGCAAGCAGGCCCGCGTGCATCAGGCCGTGATCAAGGTTGCCCGCAGCGCGAGCCTCGAAGACCTGCAGGATCCCGAACTGAGCGTCTTCAAACGGCAAATCAAGGAAGAGATCAACAAGGTCCTACATAAAAGCTACGTGAACGATATCATCATCAGCCAGTTCCGCACGATGGAACAGTAGCCGGTTCTCACGCGTGACTCTTCGGGGCTCGTTTCGAAGCAATCGGCCGTGGAACCATTATCATCGCTTCTTTTCATGAGAGCTGAGTCGTGACCGGCGAGAAGGATTACCTCAATCCCGACGAAATCGACGCTTTGCTCAACGCGCCGAAAGACGACTCCGACGCTGGGGAGGAAAGTCCGCCCCGAGAACCGACCGCTGCATCCAAAGCACAACACACAAGCGGGAGCAATGACGACGACGATGCCGCCGGCCGACCGCTCGATGAAGAGGAATCCGATCCTGAGCAGACGCTCGACGACGCGGAAGCCCATCTCGAAGAGGCGCTTTCCGGATCCATCCACATGCCCGACCCCACCGCGGTTTTCGGGGAGCCGTCGGCGTTTGATTTGGAACCGTTTGACGGCGGCCGGCCGGAACGGCGGACCAAGCAACCGCTCGACATCTTGCAAGACGTGGAGCTCGATTTACGGATCGAACTCGGCCGCACGGAATTGCTGATTGAAGAGGTCGTCCAACTCAAGGAAGGCTCCGTTGTCCCTTTGGACAAGCTGGCGGGCGACCCCGTGGATATTCTCGTCAACGGCCGCCTGATCGCCCGCGGCGAGGTGCTCGTGCTCAACGACAACTTCTGCGTCCGCGTGGCGGAGATCTTGACTCCCCACGGCTAACGCCCCGACAGAAAACAGAAACCACCGCGGATATGATGCGCCAACTCCGATTCTCTTTCAGTCTGCTTCTCGGCTTGATGTGTTCATCGGCCTTTCCGCAAGATGCGCTCCGCGGTCCGGCCAACGTCCGCCAACCGGAGTCTCAAAAACAAATCCCCCGCGAACCGGCAGCGGCCAATGCGCGCAGCCGGCGGCAACTCATTTCCCCGCGCCGCGAACCGGCGGCCGCCGAAGACGCCTCGCGCTCCAAATCGCAGCCGTTTTCGATGTGGCGCGTCCTGGGCGTTTTGACGTTCATCGCCGCGGGCATTATCGGGGCCGTTAAAGCCATGAAGCATCTCGGCCCGTTCGGAGCGATGAAGCCGCTCCCGGATTCCGCGTGCCAGGTGCTGGGCATGACGACGCTTCCCAATCGGCACACCCTCTATGCCTTGAAAGTCGGGCAGAGGATTCTGCTCGTCGGATCGGCGGGCGAACATCTCTCGACATTGACCGAGTTCACCGAGCCACACGAAGTCGCATCCTTCACGAACCTTTGCCGGGCCGAGGATCCAACCGATTCAGAAAGCCCGTCGTTCTTCAGCCGGTTATTGAGCCAATCGTTTTCATCCGCCAACCGCGACGCCTCGCACGAGTCGAGTGCCCGCCAGGAACTTGAAGCCCGACTCAACACGTTCGCAAACTCGTAACACGTTCCCATCGGCCACGCTGGCCAGGTCCTTCCGTGCGATTCTTTTTGCCGATCACTTCCACGCCTTCCGCCGGAACCGCCGCGCGGCGGGCGTTCGCGCGAATGGGGGGCATGGTTGCGATCGGCGTTTTGGCGGTTTTGCTGGCACCGGGCCAAACTTCTGCCCAGCAGAATTTCGTCCCGCCGGCTCCCGGGCAGATTGAACAGCCGCAGGCGAATCCCCTCGGCCCACTGCCGGACATGAACCGGATGCTTTCGCCGGAGGGCATCTCGTCCACGCTCAAGTTGTTCCTCGTGTTGACGGTGCTGAGCCTCGCCCCGTCGATCTTTATGATGACGACCTGCTTCGTGCGGTTTGTGGTCGTGTTCGGATTGTTGCGGCAGGCGCTCGGCACGCAGCAGACGCCGCCGAACCAGGTCATCGTTTCGCTGTGCTTGTTTTTGACGTTCTCGGTGATGTCGCCTGTGTGGAAAGACAGCTACGAGAACGGCATCGCGCCGTATCTTAGAGGGGAACTGCAATTCGCGGGCGAAACTCCGGACGCCGCCCTCGAGCGGGCCTTTAAAAGAAGCATGGAGCCGATTCGCCGGTTTATGAGCGCCCAGATCGAGCTCACCGGCAACAGCGACACCGTGTGGATGTTTATCGAGTACCAGCGCCCGGCCCCGGGAACTCCCGAAGCCGAGACCTGGACCGAGCCCAAAAACTATGAAGACGTGGGCCTCGACGTGTTATTGCCTTCGTTCTTGTTGAGCGAGCTCAAGACGGCGTTCGTGATCGGCTTTCAGATCTATTTGCCGTTTTTGGTGATCGACATGGTCGTGTCGTCGGTCTTGATCAGCATGGGCATGATGATGCTGCCGCCGGTGCTGATTTCCCTGCCGTTCAAGCTGCTGTTGTTTGTGATGATCGACGGCTGGTATCTGACGGTGGGCATGCTGCTCGAAAGCGTGCAGCGTTATGTATGACAATTGTCAATGAACGAGAATATCGAAGGGGCGCCGCCGATGTCTCCAGACCATGCGGTGGAATTGATGCGATCGGCCCTGGTGCTGTCGCTGTTGATCGGAGCGCCGGCACTATTGACCGCGATCGCCGTGGGGCTGGTGATCAGCATGTTTCAAGCTGTCACACAGCTTCAAGACCAGACGCTCAGTTTTGTTCCGAAGATTGTGGCGATGATGCTGGCCGTGCTCTATACGCTGCCTTGGGTCATTAGCGAAATCGTGGAATACTCCCAAGATCTGTTTCAGCAAGTTCCCTCGTCGTTTTGAATGTTCGCCGTCCCGCCGGAAAGGCCCGCGATCGCCGGGTGAGCTATGGAACCCGCACAACACGCTCTCGGGAATCTCTGGCCGGATTTTCTCGCCCTCGGTCAGTCAGGGCTCTTAAGCGCGGCGATCGCCCAGTTCTATCTGTTCTCGCTCGTCTTCGTGCGAATCAGCGGATTGATGCTTGTCGGGCCGCTCCTCGGCCAATCCGCGGTGCCGGCCCAGGTCCGGATCCTGATCGTCATCGCCTGCGCGGTTCTGGTCACGCCGGCGCTCCCCAATCAAGCCCGGCGGGCGTTTGCCGAGTTCGATCGAAACCGCGACGGCCGATTGACGAAAGCGGAAGTCCCCGAAGCGCAGCATGCCCGGTTCGAGCGGCTCAATCGTGAGCAAGGCAAACCCAAGGATTTTCCGATCACCCGCCGGGAATGGCGGTATCGCTTCGAGACGCCGCATTCGCTTTTGGGCTGGAGCGTTGTTGCGGCACGGGAGTTGTCGTTTGGATTCGTTCTCGGCCTAGGACTATCCATTGTATTTTCCGGACTCCAGCTTGCGGGGGAGTTGATCGACCAGCAAACGGGCATCGGCTTGAGCAGCGTATTTAACCCCGGCTTCGGCGTGAACGCGGGCCTCAGCGGGCAGTGCTCTATCTGTTCGGCATGATGGTGTTCTTGACGATGCCGCCGGTGCCCGGGCATCTGTTGGTCGTCTCCGCGCTGTTAGACACCTTTCAAGCAATTCCCGTCGGAGAGGCTTGGATCTCGCAACCGGCCGCCGATCTGATCAGCAATCTCGTGCACCAGTCGCTGGTGCTCGGAATCCAAGTCGCGGCTCCGGTGTTGGTCGCGATGTCCTTCACGGCGCTCACGATGGGTTTTTTGAGCCACACGGTCCCGCAAATCAACGTGTTAAACCTCGGCTTTCCCATCCGGGCGTTGATCAACATCTTCATCCTCTCGCTGTCGCTGGCGGGCACCGCGCATCTTCTTGTCGATTTAATTCCCGTCGTGATCGAACGGCTCAAGGTGACGCTTGTGGGTTATTGATCGTTTCGCATTAGGAGCTTGTCCGCTTGCCCGAGGATTTTGGCGATCGCACCGAGGAGCCGACCGAGTTTCGCCGGCAGGAGGCGAGGCGGAAAGGCCAGGTTGCGCAGACTCCGATTTGAACGCGGCGGGCGGGATGCTCGCGGCGGCGGCCGTGATGCTCTTTTTCGGGATGTCCAGCACGCGCTCGCTGGCCGAGATGCTTCATCACCGTCTCGAAAAACCGAGCATCGAATTGCAGCCCGGCGAGGCGGTCCATCAACTCAGGGCGCTCTTGGAATTCGCCGCGCCCATTGTGCTGCCGATCATGGCGTCGATGGTTTTGGTGGGCGTGGCTTTGAACCTGATGCAGTTCGGGTTTCTCGTCTCTTGGGAATCGCTTCAGCCGAATTTTGCCCGGATCAATCCGCTGACCGGTTTCGGGCGGCTGTTCTCGGTGCAATCGGTGATGCGGTTGGGCGTGAGCCTGGGCAAGTTGACGATCGTGGTCGCAATCGCAGTCCTGTTTGTGTCCCGCGCGATGCCTCACACGTTGGCGATTCTCGACGTGGAATGGCAAACCACGGCGGAGGACGATCCCGGCGACGACTTCCGCGAGCGGGCGATCGCCCCGCCTTTGATGGCCTATCTGTGGAGTTCCGCGATTCGATTGGCATTCGAGATGGCGGCGGCGTTGATCGTCTTAGGGATCATCGACTATGCGTTCCAGCGGTGGAAGCTCACCCGGGACCTCAGGATGACGAAGCAGGAAGTCCGCGATGAACTGAAGAATTTTGAGGGCGATCCCGCCACGCGGATGCGCCGCCGGGACACGCACCGCAAACTCGCCCAGGCCCGCGAACTCGGCCAGGTGCCCAATGCGGATGTGATCATCACCAACCCGACGCACATCGCGGTGGCGATCCAATTCGATCCCAACACGATGAGCGCTCCGACGGTCATTGCCAAGGGGCAAGGGGAGATTGCCCGGCGGATCCGCGAGATCGCGGCGAGCCACGGCATCCCGATCATCGAACGCAAGCCGCTGGCGCGGGCGCTCTATCAGCAGGTGAAAATCGGCCAGGAGATCCCGCTGGATATGTATGAAGTCTTCGTGGAGATCATGGCCTACGTCTATCAAATCTCCGGCCAAATGCCCGGCACGCGGCCGAGTTAAATCAATCGCCCGAAGGACCAGATTTGACGTTGCGCGACGTCGCAAAATGTGAGCGGAAGGGCGCTAGCCCCCGGCCTTTTCAATGGAGCGGAAGGGCGCTAGCCCCCGGCCTTTTCAATGGAGCGGAAGGGCGCTAGCCCCCGGCCTTTTCAATGGAGCGGAAGGGCGCTAGCCCCCGGCCTTTTCAATGGAGCGGAAGGGCGCTAGCCCCCGGCCTTTTCAAGTGAGCGGAAGGGCGCTAGCCCCCGGCCTTTTCAATGGAGCGGAAGGGCGCTAGCCCCCGGCCTTTTCAATGGAGATTCCAAGGCCGGCGGCTAGCGCCGTGCCGCTCACTCGCCTTTGAGTTCCCAGATGGCGATTTTGTTGTGGCCGACGGTGTAGAGCGTTGTGAGATCTTTGGAAAACGCGGCCGAGTGGACATGCATCGGGGCTTTTTCCTGGTTGATCAACTTGCCCGTCTTGGGATCGTAGAAGGTGACAAAGCCGCCGTTGTCGCCGCCGACCGCGAGGAGCCAATCGGCTTCGGGATGATAAGTCAATTGCTCGACGAGGCCTTTGAGCTTGTTGTCTTCGATTTCGTGCTGGCGTTTTTGCGATTGCCAATCGAAGAGTTCGACGCGGGAGGGTCCGCCTAAGTGATCGATATTTCCAATGGTGCCGATGCCGCCGACGGCGAGTTGCTTCGCGTCGGGCGAAAACGCGAGGCTGCGGATGCCGCCAATAGAATGCCGGCGGGCACGCGGGTCCCAGGTGTAAAGCACGGGGGCTTCGACTTCGCCGACTTTTTCGCCCGTGGCCGCGTCCCAGATTGCGACGTGTCCGACTTTGTCGCCCGTGGCGATTAGATGGCCGTCGGCGGAAAAGGTCACGGCATACAGCATCGAGGGATAATGGTTCGGCGTCATTTCCTTATGGTCGGTGAAGCTGCGGATGGCCTTCCCGGTCTCGGCTTCCCAGAGTTTACAGACCATATCGTCCGCCACGCTCGCGATGGTTTTGCCGTCCGGGCTGACGGCGAGTTGGCGAATCCAGCGGTCGTGGGCATCGACTTTGCGGACCGGTTTATGGTCTTCGGGGTTCCACCAGATCAGTTTGCCGTCGTAGCTGCCTGAAACCAACCCGCCCGCGGACATCACCAGCGAGGTGACGTAACTTTGATGGCCTTCGCCCTCGAAGGCTTTGAACTCCGGCTTGTCGGCGGCGGTGTCGATTTCGTGCACCTTGAAGTCCGAACTCGCCACATACAACCGCCCGCTGCCCTCGACCAGGACGACCGAAAACAAAATGTCCCGCGACCCGATGTCTTTGGTTTTTTTAAGCTTATTAGGATCGGCTTTAGCCATGATGCTTTGTCCTTCGTTTTCAAAACGGTTTTAACGCAAAGGCGCAAAGGGAAGACGCAGAGAACGCAAAGGAAGATTTCATCAGGTGATCATCAAGTCTTACAATCTTTAGGATCGCTTTTTCCTTTCATGGCAAGGTGGCACAGACATTCTTGTCTTTGCGAAATCAAATCGTCCGCACAGACGGGTATCTCTTTACCACCTTTTTTTTTGCGGCCCTTTGCGTCTTCTCTTTTGCGCCTTTGCGTTGAAAAACTCTTTGGGATTTAGGCGAGGACTTCTTTGACCGGTTTCGAGCCGAAGTCCACGATGGGGATCGGGCGGGAGCCGATGTAGTATTCGGTTTTGTGGCCGATGCCCAACGCGTCGAAGATCGTGGCGAACAGGTCGCCGGCTTTGATTTCGCCCTCCTTCACCGTGTTGCCGTCGTCGTCGGTCTTGCCGTAGACGGAGCCGCCTTTGATGCCGCAACCGGTGAGCGATGTGCTCCAGGCGCTCGCGAAGTGATCGCGTCCGAGACTCGCGTTGATCCGCGGCGTGCGGCCGAACTCGCCCAAGGTGATGATCAGGGTGTGTTCGAGCAGGCCTCGCTGTTGGAGGTCGTCGATCAAGGCGGTCATGGCGTGGTCGAGGTCGGCACACAGTTCGCGGTGCGTCTCGAAGTTCTGGCCGTGACTGTCCCACCAGGCGCGGGCGACTTTGACGAACGGCACGCCGGCTTCGACGAGCCTGCGGGCGATCAGGCACTGCTGGCCGAACTGCGTGGGGCCGTAGTGATCGATCATGTTTTGCGGCTCTTTGGTGATGTCGAACAGTTCCTCGCTGGCCATCAAACCCCGCACGCGCTGGTAGGCGTAGTTGTGGCTGGCGATGACGTTGGTGGATCGCTCCCGCTCGAAACGATTCGCCAACAGTTCCCGCAGGTCGTTTCGGGCCTGGTGATCGACTTCGCTGATGCCTGAGGGCCGATTGATGTTTTCGGGCACCATCTTGTCCGAGAGGAACATGGGAGCGAACCGCGAACCCAAAAAGCCGGACGTGCCTTTTCGCCGGCCTTCGGTGGAGGAGTACATCGAGACGTAATCCGGCACCGGGCTGTCGGCCCGCGCAGTTCGCGGGCGCACATGGCCCCCAGGTCGGGATAGTTGAAGGCCGGCTCCTGCCGGCGGCCGAGTTCCATCAGGCTCGCGCCGCCGCCGTGGTCCGCGATGCGGGTGTTGAGCGAGCGGATGATCGCGGTGTGCTTCATCCGCTGGGCCATCTTGGGCAATAGCTCGCTGATCTCGATGCCGGGGACATCGGTTTTGATGGGCCGATACGGGCCGCCGGTCGGTCGGCCCGGTTTGGGATCCCAGGTTTCAAGCTGGCTGGCCCCGCCCGCGAGCCACAACAGGATCACGTGCTTTTGCTGCTTCTTGAGCTCGCCCGCCATCAGCGGGTTTTTGAGGTGATCGAGAATGGTCATGTCCGCCGCAAACGCCGCCGCTCCGAGGCCTGCGGTCGTTCCGAGGAATCCCCGCCGGCTGATGGGATGCTCCGGCGAACCACAGAAACTGTTTCGGCCTTTTTGTTGTTTCATGTTATTCTGCTCCGCTGATTGTCAGGCGAGCGGGGGGCGTCAGCCCCCTGGTCATGTGGAATGTTTTAATGAGTTTGCGAGTGATCATGGGGCTTACGCCCGGGCTTACGCCCCACGCTCGCCTTTAGTAATTGAAACGCAGTTCGGGACTCGTCAACAGGGCCCAGACGATTTGTTGCAAACCTTCCACGCGGCGGTCGGCTCTTTGGTCGAGGTACTGTTGGAAGGCAGCGACTTCCGCGGGTTCCGGTTCGCGGTTCAAAGTGACGCGGAACGCCGTGCGGAGGATCTCGGCGGGATCATCTTTGCCTTTCAAATAACCGACGAGCTTATCGCCCGAGTCCCGGAGAAAATCGTTTTGCATGCGGTCGTTGTTGCTGAAGTACAGGGCTTCGCTCACGCTGACCTGGAAATGCTCGCTGGGATATTCCATCTGGTTCGATAGTCCGTTGGCGGCGTTTTCCAGACTCTCGCGGGTCTTGGCCCAGTCTTCGGGCTTCACATCCAGCGGATATTTTTCCGGGCTGGCCGAGGCGATGTACAGGGACAACGCGTATTGCTTGGGCGTCATCACGCGGGGCTTCGCCATGCCGAACAGAAAATCCAACGGGGCTTCGCCGTCGCCGGTCCACCGGCTTTCGCGGGCGTAGGCATCGCTGAGCACGATCCCGCGAATCAACCGCTGGAGATGATAGCCATGCTCCACCAAATCGCGGGTCAGCCAGTCCATCAGTTCGGGATGGCTCGCGGGGTTTTCGGAATGGAGTTGATCCAAAGGATGCACCAGGCCCCGGCCCAAGTATCTGGCCCAGAGGCGGTTGACGATGTTCCGCGAGAAGAATCGGCTGTTCTTTTCATCGAGGGCCAACTTCACCAGTTCCGCCCGCGGGCTGAACTCCGGCAGGGGCGGTTCGGCGTCTTTGTCCTTGA
This sequence comes from uncultured Planctomycetaceae bacterium, assembly GCA_963815195.1. Lineage (GTDB taxonomy): Bacteria > Planctomycetota > Planctomycetia > Planctomycetales > Planctomycetaceae > CAWAVN01. Next base: position 273,912 of record CAWFGE010000013.1, on the reverse strand, counting down.
TCGCCTTTTTGATCTGCTCCTCTTCCTTCTTCCGCTGCTCTTTGCTGACTTCGCGCTGCGGTTCTTCCACTTTGGCTCCGGTCAGAAACATGAACGAGGCGTTTTTCTCGGTGCCGTCGGTGGTCTTGAACTTCACTTCGCCGGAGAGTTTTTCGGCGAGGTTCTTGCTCGCGGTTTGATAGGTGCGGTCGAAGAACGATTTGAAGCCGAAGTAGTGCTCCTGCTTCCAATCGGAGACCAGCGGATGGTCGTGGCATTGGGCGCAGTTGACGGCGACGCCGAAGAACACCCGGCTGGTGTCGTTGGTCATGCGGTCGGCATCGCCGATGCGCTTCTTCAAAAACGTGAGGGCGTGTTTCTGCGGCTCTTTGGCCTCATCGCCGACAATCATCTCGCGGAACATCTGGTCCCAGGGGCGATCTTCCGTGGCGGCGTGGCGGAGATATTTGAGGAACTCGCCGTCGCCGGCGAAGCTTTCCATGAGGGCGGCGTCGAGTTCGTTCGCATGATGAAACGCAAAATCCGGGCTCGCGAGCAAGCGGTCCACGAGCTTCTGGCGCTTGTCCGTCGCGGAGGAACTCAAATAATCTTCGACTTCCGCGAGCGTGGGAATCCGGCCCGCGAGATCCAACGTGGTCCGGCGGAGGATATTGAGATCGCTCGCCAGGGGAGCGGGTTTGGCGTCCTGGGCGTTGAGCTTTTCGCCAATGTAATGATCGATCACCGCCGGGATCTCGCGGTCCGCGGGCAGCAGATCCGCCGCCTGGGTGGGACAAGCGGAAGAAACAACAAGGCCGGCAATGAAACAAAACAACGACGAAAGCCGCATGTCGTGCTCCTTTCGGAGATCAAAGCGGGATTGGACGGGTAGGATTACCAATCCGTCGCCTTGGCTGGAAGGCTGGAATGTCGGGCGGGTTGGGGAGTTTTTTTTAAGTTCCCCAAATGGATTGACTATTTTGGATGATCGTTATCATCAAAATAACGAATTTTGATGCGTGAAACAAGCGAGAGGGCCGCGGCAAGCGCGGACGAAGGACCGCCTGGGTGCGCACATCGGGGGGCCAATTCGTTTTGTCGGTTCGCCAAAGTCCCCCACATGAGCTGTTCGGCGGAACGCGCGAGGCGGGCCGAGGTTTTCGCCGCGCATCACGGATGGGCGGAATCGGCTGGGCGAACCGCAAAGTTCGCCCAGCTTCCCGGCGACGCATTAATAGTGCAGGCGCTCTCGAACTCTAGAACTCGATCAACGTCTGCGTCTTCACGACCGCCCAGCATTCGGGGAAGGTGTGAAAGGTGTGCACCAGGAGGCTTTTGCGGTCGGCGTCCACGCGGAGCAGGCTCAGCGGGGTCGGCGAGAACCGGTGCCCGGAGGGAAACGCATACGCCAATTCCGCCGATCGGCAGTCGAGGGCCAACTCTTCGTGGGCGTGGTGAAAGACTTCGGGCTCGAGACGTTCGAGCTGAAAGCTCACCTGGTATTCGACGCCCCCGCCCGGATGGCACGCCGCGTGCCGGCATCCGAGAATCCGGCGATCCAAGAGGCGTTTGTGCTGCGGGAACAACTGATGCTCGGCCGTCATGATTTCGACGAGCGTGTGCTCCTGCCGGCGAAACCGCAGGACGTGGCCGGCATTGCAAATCTGCACGACGGCTTCGTAGTCTGCCGTTTCAATCCGCCGCTCGGCTTTGACGGAAAACAACTCCGGATGCAAAGCCCGCGCGTAAACGTAAAACATCAAGTTGGACACGTCGGGCCGGGCAAAACTGACACTCATGGCAAGTTCCTGAGTGAGATCAATTCAATGATGGAAGAATAAGACGGCTTGAATTATAGCCCCCCGTCAAGAGCCGGCGAAAGGGCCGATTTTCCCGTTTTGGGCCATTCCCGAAGGCCCGGATTTTTTTGCGTTTTGGTGCTTGTAATTCCCGGGCCGGTTCGCTTCGCGCCGGCGGCAATGGGATCAGCCTGCTTCAGGTGCAAATCCGAATCACGAAATCCGAAATGCGAAACAAATCCAAAACTCAAAATCCGAATGTCCCAAACAAAATCGCTTCTTTCAAAAAACACACGCGACGCTTTAGACGCCGGAGGCTAGCGCCGACCGCTCAGATTTTCAAACACGTTCCTGGGGTTTGGACATTGGAATTTCGGGTCATGGAATATGTTTCGGATTTCGAGATTCGAGTTTCGGATTTTGCGGCGTGAGACCGCGCGAAGTCGGGCGCGGTGATCGGGATCGAAGGTCGGGGAGATTCCGCAGGTCCCCTGTGGGGATCCCTTATCCAGAGAGAGGGGCAGCCTTTCGGCGGTGTGAAAAATTCTCCATCCGCGCGGGGTCCACTTAAGCCCGCCGCCGAAGGTTGCCGCCGCGGTTTCGTTGAATAGTCCGATACAGCCGATCGTCCAAAAGAATTCTAATGGGGACCATCAGCGGAACCCGGGCCGATCTCTGGTGGATTGGACAAGGACGGGCCTTCGCCGAGGACGATGAAACCGGGAGCGTTCCGGTTTCCCGACGTTCTGGACTTTCTGAGACGTTCACCGCGGATGGACTACGCCTTATTTCTGCTGTTGACGGCGACGCTGTTTATTCGGCCGGCGGAATTGGTGCCGGCCGTGCAGGGCTGGCCGATTTATGAATGGTTGATTATCGCCTCGCTCGTGGTGTCGGCACCGCGGATCGCGCGGAATTTGCAGATCCGCAATCTCAGAACGAATCCCATCACTGTGTGCGTCCTCGGAATGTTGGCGGCGGTGCCTTTGTCATTCTTGTCGCAATTGTCTCTGTGGCATATGCGATGGTCGCTTCTCGACTTTGGGAAGGTGGTGCTGTTTTACGTCCTGGTGACGGCGGTTGTGGATTCGCACGAGCGTCTGAGGAGACTGCTGTTTTCCTTGTTGCTGTTTGTGACCGTCCTCGCCGGCTTATCGCTCCTACACTATTTCGACGTTTGGCATCTGCCGGCACTCAAGGCTTCGATGCAGCAGCGCGTCGTCGATCATGCGACGGGCCGCAGCTTCGAGTTGGATCGCCTTCAAAGCACGGGGATTTTCGCCGATCCCAACGACTTCGCGATGATCCTGGTCCTGGGGATCGTCTTCTGCCTGCATTTTCTGGGAGAGCAGCGCGGTCTAATCCGCCGCGGGCCGTTGATGGCGGTCATGCTGCTGTTGGGGTATGCGCTGTTTCTCACGCGGTCGCGCGGCGGCATGCTCGCGCTTTTGGGGGCGCTCGGAACGTTGGCCTATGCCCGGTGGGGCTGGAAGAAAGCGGCTCTGGGGGTGGCGGCCACGATGCCGATGGTGCTCATCGTGTTCCGCATGCGCGAGGACGCCATGACCTCCGGCACGGGGCAAAGCCGGGTGCAATTGTGGTCGGAGGGGCTGGGATTGTTCAAGCAGTCGCCGCTGTGGGGAATCGGGTACGGGCAATATGCCGAGGAAGTCGGACACGTGGCCCACAACTCGTTTCTGCATTGCTTTACCGAACTGGGGCTTTTGGGTGGGGCGTGTTTTTTCGGGGCGTTCTTTTCGGCGGTCGTGTTGCTCTACGACCTCCGCAAAACAGCCGCCCGCGAGGATTGGATCGACTCCCAACGGCTCCTGGCGACGGCCTTGGGGTGCATCGTCGGCTTCGGGCTGTCCTGCCTGTCTTTGACGCGGTCGTACATTGTGCCGACCTACCTGATTTTGGGAATCGCCGTCGCTTCGATTCGCGTGGAGGCCGACGAGTTGGACGCCTGCGACTTGCCGCTCCCGCGGTTCGGCGTGAATCCGCGCTCGATGCTTCAAACCGGGGCGGCGAGCGTTGCCTTCATGGCGGCCACGTATATGTTCGTCCGCCTGACCGTGCAGTGGTCTTAGGAGACTTTTGACTCACCCCTCGATCGGAATGTCCCGCCGGCCTGTTGTTGATTTTTCCGTTGACCGATTTTCGTTAGCGACCCGCGCCAAGTATGGATCAAACGCCGTCACCAATCTCCTCGCCTTCTTCTCAGCCCGCCATGCGGCGCTGGGTGGCGGGTCTGCATTGTGCTTACGGGGCGGCTCTCGCGCTGATTGCGGCGAGCCTTTATCTCGCGGGAGACCGCACCTGGTGGGGCACGATGTTGCTCTTCTCGCCCCGCTGGTTTTTTGGACTGCCCTTGCTGCCGTTGATTCTCCTGGCAATGCGATACCGGCGGAAATGGCTGTGGTGGGACGCGGTGCTGTTGGCGTTGCTCTTGGGACCGATTCTGGGCTTGGAGATTTCCTTCCCGTCCCAATCCGCCGGCAACCCGTCTCAGACATTCCGCGTCGTGACCTGCAATTTGCAGAGCGAGCGGTCCAATCTGTGGCGGCTGCTCGAGGCGGCCTCGTCGGCGGATGCTTTGCTGTTGCAAGAATGCCCGCCCAACAACTTTGACGACGTGCCCGAACCGCTCCGCCGCGGTTGGCATGTCCGGCAGGATGGGACGCTGTGCATTGCGAGCCGGCATCCCTTGAGCCATCCGCGGCGTTTGGATCGATCCGTGTTTGGAGGATGGGGCACGATCGCGCTGGGTTGCCGGGTCGAATCGCCGCTCGGTTCGATCGACTGCGTGACGCTCCATTTGGAAACGCCGCGGGACGGTTTGGAAGCGGTCCTCTTTTCCGGGCGAAGCGGGATTTCCAAGTTGCAGGCTCTGACCGACCAGCGGGAGCGCGAATCCCGCGTGATCAGCCAATGGATCGACCTGAGATTCGGCCCCCGCATCGTGGCGGGCGATTTCAACATGCCCGTCGAGAGCAGGATTTACCAGCAATTCTGGTCGGATCGGCCGAATGCCTTTTCTACCGCGGGCTCGGGGTTTGGTTACACCAAATTCACCCGCTGGCACGGCATTCGGATCGACCACATTCTGCCGGGCGCAAACTGGCAGGTCGAGGACTGCAAAGTGCTTGCGGACGTGGGGTCCGATCATCGTCCCGTCATGGCCCATCTGAGCGGGAGGTCGCACTAATGGCTGCCGGTTTGCATGTGGCGCACGTCATCCGATCGCTCGAGGTCGGCGGAATGGAACGGCTGGTGCATGAACTTGTCAGGCACCGCCAGGACGGACCGACCAGCGTCGTCTGCCTGGAACGAAAAGGCCACTTCGGGGAACAACTGGAAAACGCGGGCATCAAGGTGCGGGTTGTGGGAACCGACAAAGGGCTCGGCTCGCGGCTCTGGCGAATGCAGCGCGAGATCGCCCGCCTCCAGCCGGATGTGCTGCATTGCCACAACCTGCTCGCGTTGATTTATGCCGGGCTTTTGAGTTCCGCGCGGTGCGCCCGCGGCTGCTGACGACCAAGCACGGCGGCGAGATTCCGCGTTCCGGCTGGGGCGCACGGGTGAGCCGATTCCTGGCGCGGCGAAACCGCCTCGTCGCGGTGTCGGAGGAAGTGGAGAGGATCATTCACGGCTGGTGCAAGACGACGCGGTTTCCGGTGACCGTCGTTCCCAACGGCATTCTCGCGGAAGCCTTTTCTCAACCGGCGCATCGGCAGCGGGTGCGAGCGCGGCTCGGATATGGGCCGGAGCATTGCGTCTTGGGAATCGTCGCCCGGCTGGCTGCGGAGAAAGACCATCACACGCTGCTCCGGGCTTTCAAGGAGCTTTACGCCGCCCGCCCGGAGGCGCGGCTGGCGGTGATCGGCGACGGTCCCCTGCGTTCGCCACTGGAGCGCGAGGCCGCCGAGTTGGGAATCGCGGAGTGCGTGTCGTTCCTGGGGGAAAGACATGACGTGCCGGAATTGTTGAGCGGGCTGGACGTGTTCGTTCTGTCCTCTCGCACGGAAGGGCTTCCGATGACGGTGCTGGAAGCCATGGCCGCCGGCTTGCCGATTGTCGCCACGCGTGTCGGCGGAGTTCCCGCCGCGGTGGAAGACGGCGTGACCGGCCGGCTCGTCGAACCCGCATCGCCCCCGGCACTCGCCGCGGCACTGAGGCAGATCATTCGCCATCCGGAAGCCAGGCGGGACATGGGACGCGCGGGCCGCGGAAAACTCGATCGGGAATTCAGCGTGTCTCAAACCGCCGCTCGTTATGAGGAGATTTACCATTCTCTCTGACATTCAAACCATCCGCCCGCCGCAGCCGAAACCGGACGCGGGGCTTCGCTTGCATTGTTCGATCGATCGGGCCCTGGAGTTTCCGGTCGGCAGCGAGGAAACCTGGCACGCTCTTGGAAATCTCGAGTTCGCGTGGATCGGCCGGCCGCGTTTCATCCACAGCGGCCGCACGGTGGACTTCGAAAAGCTGAATCAATACCTGGCCAGGCGATGGGCGGAAACCGGGCCTTCGCTCTTCGCGCAGGTTCGCGGAAGTTGGGCGGTCTTGGTTCACGATCGCAGGCGGCGCCAGATCTGGGCCGCAACAGATCGCTTTGGCACGGTGCCGATCCTGTATCGGCATCTTCCGGGAAACCGCGGCCTGGTCGTCTCCACGGAACTGGCGGACTTAAAGGACTGGGGCGAGGCAACGCCCGAGATCAACCGCCACGCGGTTCTGCAGTTCCTCACGTTGCGGCATGTCGCCGATCGGCAGCATTTGTTGGCGGGCATTCACCGCATCCTGCCGGGATCGGCCCTATGCGTCAACTACGCCCATCCAGAGGTTCGGCTCTCGGAGCAACGCTACGCACCACCGACATCGAACCCGCCCGCGGAGGAGCGGGACTCGGTTCAAGAAGCCGCGTCCGTCGCCCGCATTCGGCAGGCGCTCGGCGAGGAACTCGAAGACGGCTGGGAGTTCCACGACAAAGCCGGCGGCCGGACGTTCGGCATGCTCTACAGCGGCGGACTCGATACGCGCCTTCCTGGCGGCGAGTCTTTCCGAATCCCCGCGGAAGGGGCTGCATCTGACAACGTATGGATTCGACGACCGCACGGCCGACCTGGAGTTCGCCCGGACCTCGGTGGGAGAGCTCGGAAGCGCGGAGCAACATTGGTCGCCGCTCCAAGTTCGCCCCGAGCAAACGCCCGCATTGCTCGATGCCATCACCATAGAAACCTCGCTGCCGGTGGAGCATCCGAACTTTCTCGCCCGCCGGCACGCTTACCAGCTGCTCGCCCAGGAAGGGGTTGGAACGGTGATCGCCGGCGAAGGAGCCGACACCCTCTTGGGCGGCGCCTGGTATGTGACGATGCAGAAGGTGCTCTACCTCCGCGGGCTCGCGGACCGATACCGCGTCCCGCGCGGGGCGTGGAATCTGGCGGGGCGGCTCAACCGGGCTCGGCGGGATCTATTTCGGCTCGTCGGCGAACCGGATTGGCGAATGGTCTGCGTTTTGGCCAAAGCCTATGTGCCGTTCGAGTGGCTTTCCGCATCCGCGAAATCGCTGGGCATCTGGTCGGCCGACAGCTTTCCCTATCACACGGCGATTCTCGACCGCGTCGGACCCGGCGCCAAACTGGAGGCGATTTACGAGCTGGGTTTGATGGCCAACATGTCGTCGGAACTCGCCGCCGAGCAGGCGATGGCCCGCCGGCTCGGAATGGTTCAATGGAACCCCTATCTGGACGGCCTGTTCCCGGACCGCATCGCGTCGATCCCACTTTCTCTCCGCACGAAGAATTGGCGGGCGAAACATCTGCTGTACGAAGCCGCCCGCGGCATCGTGCCCGCCGCGTGCTTCGATCGCCCCAAGAGCGGATGCCCGGCCCCGTTGGTGATGTGGTTGGGCGATCCCAAGGCTCTCCGCCCCCACGTGGATGCTTTGGGAGACGCCAGGTCTCTCTGCTCGGAACTCTTAAGCCGCCGCGCGGTCGCGGACGTGGTTCGCCGGTTCCGCCGAAACCCGAACGCCCGGGACGCGGAGATCCTCTGGGTGCTCATCAGCCTGGAACGTTGGAACGAACTCATCTTGAAATCCCGGAGCCGCCATTTCGCGAAAGAGCGACGATATGCTTGAGCGAACGCCTTCCCGCCACAACGGTTCCCATCATTGGACCACGCGAATCCGCGGCGGTTTGATTCGCGGCTTCGAAAGCCACATCAAACGCCGCGCGACCTTCCGCTACCTGAACGATCTGGAACAGAGCCAGTGGGAATCCGAAGCGGAACTCGCCGAACGTCAAACGGCAGCGCTTCAGAATCTGTTAAAGCACGCCGAGCGGCATTGCGAGTTTTACCGCAACCAATGGCAAACCGCCGGCTTGCAAAGCCGGGATCTGAAGGCGCTCGCCGACTTCCAAGCCTGGCCGGTGATCGACCGCGAGACGATCCGCACCCACCGCGCGGCGATGCAATCCAATCCGCCCGATGAAAAACTCTTGACCAAGTCAACGGGCGGATCGAGCGGCGTGCCTCTGACGTTCGATTTGAGCTTCGACAGCCATGACCGCCGCGTGGCCGCATCGCAGCGAGGCTACAACTGGGCCGGCGCCTTTCCAGGCACGAATCAGATTTACTTGTGGGGCGTGCCCTTGGGAGACCGCTCGCCGGCACAGCGGATCAAAGGGCATCTCTACGATCGCATTCTGTATCGGCGGCGGATCCTGAATACGTTCGACCTCAGCGAAGAGCGGCTTCTCGATTACTTCGCCGCCTGGAACCGCTGCCGGGCCGACGTGGCCGTGGCTTATACCGGGCCTTTGTATCTGTTCGCCCGAATGCTGAAGGACCGGGGTCTCGAACCCGTTTCGCCGCGATCGATCATCGTCGGTGCGGAGAAGCTGTATCCGTTCCAGCGGGAACTCATCGAAGAGGTCTTCGCGGCCCCGGTGTTTGAGACCTACGGTTCGCGGGAGTTCATGCTGATCGCGGCGGAGTGCGATCGGCATGAAGGCTTGCATCTCACGAGCGAGCACCTGCTCCTCGAGATCCTGGACGATGACGGCCGGCCCGCGCCGAAGGGCGAAGTCGGCAACGTGGTGGTCACCGATCTTTACAACCTCGGCATGCCGTTTATTCGTTACGCCAACGGAGACCGCGCCGTCGCGGGTTGGGAGACGTGTTCCTGCGGGCGCGGTCTGCCGCTCTTGCGCGAAGTCACCGGACGCCGATTGGATGTGCTCCAAAGCCCCGACGGCCGGCATCTGCCCGGCGAGTTTTTCCCGCATCTCATCAAGGACTTCCCGGCGGTCCGGCGGTTTCAAGCCGTTCAAGATCGGCCGGACGCCGTGCAGTTGAAACTCGTCGTCACCGACGACTGGAACACTGAGCAAGCATTGAAGCTCGAACGCCAAATCCGCCGGCAGATGGGCGATGCCCTCAAGCTGGAATGCTCGGTCGTCGCGGACATCCCGCTCACGCGGTCCGGCAAGTTGCAAGTCGTCGTGAATCGCTGCCGCCCGTCTCAGGAAAAGCCAGAAAGCCCATGCGAATCCTTGCGCTAACAACCCAATATCCGACGCCCTATCGGCCGCACAGCTGCGCGCACAATCGTCAGCAGATCCGAGCGCTGGCCGAGCGGGCCGAGTTGCGCGTGATCGCCCCGGTTGCCTGGACGCAGGAATGGGCTGCGGGGCGAGAAGAACGCCGCCGATCGATGCCGAGGAACCGCTGGTTGTGGCGGGACTCCATTCGGATCAATCATCCGCGGTTTCTCTATCTGCCCGCGATGTTCCGCAAGGGGCTGGGCCAATGGTATCGGCTCAGCGTGCGGCGGGTTTTCGATGCGGTGCTTCGGCAATTTCAGCCCGATGTGATTTATGCGCCCTGGGCTTATCCCGACGGTTGGACCGCCGTGCGATTGGGGCACGCGGCCGATCGGCCCGTGGTGGTGAAAGTCATGGGGTCTGACGTGCACACGCTCGCTCAATATCCCGGCCGGCGACCGGGCACGATCGAAACGCTGCGCGAAGCGGACAGAATCGTGGCCGTCAGCCGGCAGTTGGCGGACGAAGTCGTGGAACTCGGGGCAGATCCCGAACGCGTGCATGTCGTCTATAACGGCGTGGACCAGGACCTGTTTTGTCCCGGCAGCCGAACCCAAGCGCAAGAGCAGCTGGGATTGGAGGCAAGTGTGCCCCGCTTGTTGTTCGTGGGCAATCTCGTCCCGGTGAAACAGGTGCCCGTCCTCTTGGACGCCTGCGCGATTCTGCGGAACCGAGAACGCAACTTTCACTGCCACATTCTCGGCGAAGGCCCCCTTCGTAAAAGTCTGGCGGCGCAAATCGAGCGACTGCAGCTTGAAGAGCACATCACGCTGGAAGGCGTGCGCCCGCATGCCGAGTTGGCCGATTGGTTCCGCGCGGCCGATGTTGTGATTCTGCCCAGCCAATCGGAAGGCGTGCCCAACGTGTTATTGGAAGCCAAGGCGTGCGGCGTGCCGTTTGTCGCCAGCCGGGTTGGCGGGATTCCCGAAATCGCCGGCCGCGCGGATCGCCTGGTTCCCGCGAACGATCCGCCCGCTCTGGCCAATGCGATTGCAAGTTTGCTTTCGGAAGTACGCCCGGACGTCCCCGAAGGAAAACCTCACGCCACCTGGTCGGAATCCGCGGAGGCATTGCTCGCGGTCTTCCATCAGGTCATGCCGCCGCGTTCCAGAGTTGTTGAATCAAACCCAGAGACCATTTCCGCGCGCGGTGTCCACCAACACTCCCATTGAGCCAACCGGCATTTCATTCCAAGAGCCGAAGATGCAAACGACAAACCGAGTTTTAGTCATCTCCTACGAGTTCCCGCCGGTCGGCGGCGCGGGCGTGCAGCGGGCGGCGAAGTTCGTCAAGTATCTGCCGATGCACGGCTGGCAGGCTTCGGTCGTGACCGCAAAAAATCCCTCCGTGCCCGTAAAGGATCCCACGCTCTCCGAGGAACTCCCGGACGATTTGATCGTGCGGCGGGCGAAGTCCTGGGAGCCGGCTTACCGCGTGAAGTCGCTCGTTGCGGATGCGGAATCGAAAACCAACCGGCCTTCCATCACCCGCTGGATGAAACGCTGGGCCAAGCGCTCGGCCCTGTTTTTCTTGCAGCCCGACCCGCAAATCCTGTGGGCTCCGCAGGCGATCCGCGCCGCGTCGGCATTGCTGCGGGAGATGCCTCATCAGGCGATCCTGGCGACGGCCCCGCCGTTTACGTCGTTCCTGATCGGCCGGCATCTGAGCCGGCGGTTTCGGATTCCGCTCGTGCTGGATTACCGCGATGAATGGGATTTGAGCAATCGGCACCGCGAGAATCGCGACATCACTGCCCTCTCGAACAAAGTCCAACAGCGGATGCAGGCCGGCGTCCTGCGGGCGGCGAGTTCCGTGTTGACCACCACTCTCGCCAGTGCCGATGCCATTCGCGCGTTGTGTCATCAAGCGGGAACGGCGGCGACGGTCGATTGCATTTACAACGGATACGATCCCGGCGATTTTCGCGCGGCCGAAACCCGGCCGGCCGAGCCGCGCCGAAAATATCGTCTGGTCTATGTGGGGACATTGTGGAATCTGACCTCGGTGGAGCCGTTGGTCCGCGCGGTGGAGCGGCTCGACCGGGAATCGCCGGAGTTGGCGAGCCGGCTCGAACTGGTTTTCGCCGGCCGTCGCACCGAGGCCCAAAGTCGGCTTTTGGAACGACTCGAGGGAACCTCCTGCGAATGGACCGATGCGGGCTATGTGGATCACGCCGCGGCCGTGCGGCTCATGCAGTCTGCGGACGGGTTGTGCCTGCTCTTGAGCGACAACGCCGATTCGGCCCGCGTCGTGCCTGCCAAGGTTTTCGAGTACATGGCCGCGAGCCGGCCGATCCTGGCCATCGCGCCGCGCGGGGAAGTTTGGAATCTGCTCGAAGAGTACCCGCTCAAAAGCCGGCATGATCCGGGGGACATTTCCGGAATCGCCGACGCCTTGGCCCGCGAGGTTTCCATGCATCCCGGAAAGCCGACGACGCAGATTCTGGAACACGATCTGTCCCGCTTTGCCCGGCCCGCGCAGGCGGGCGAGCTCGCGGCGGTTCTGGAGGCCGCCGTTCGCGCGGCGGGGCCCAAGCTCTTGGAGACCGTCTGAAGTCGGAAGAAAACATTGGGGAGGACATCGATGAAGTGGATCATCAAGGCCTCGGCGTCTGCGGTGCTCAGCCGCGTTCCCGGCGGGCGAAGTGTTTATCACAAACTGCAACGGGCCTGCGGCACGAACGGCTTCGACTTTCCCGAGTCGCTGAAGCGCTCGGTGGAAATCGTCGATCTCGTTCGCGGAGCCGGCGGACAACTCGAGAAGGCCGTCTGCGTGGAGATCGGAACCGGTTGGCGTCCGTTTCTGCCGATCCTGCTGCGGCTGGCTGGGGCCGAGCGGATCGTAACGTTCGATGTGAACCCCTGGCTCGACCGGGACTATGTCCGGGAAACCATCAGGGCGATTGGATCGCGATTGCACGAAGTCTCGGCGAGCTTGCAACTTCCGGAAGAGAAAATCCGCCGGCGGTTTGAGCCAGCGATTCCCGACGATTCAAAGTTGAACGATCTAAAACTCGATCGGCTGCTCGAACGCTTCCATATCGAATACCGCTGCCCCGGCGATGCGCGCCAAACCGGTCTGGCCGAGGGCACGGCGGACTTTATCGTCAGCTCGAATGTCTTGGAGCACATTCCCCCGGAGGTTCTCCAGGCGATTCATCGGGAGAGCCGGCGGATTCTCAAACCCGGCGGACTCATCGCCCACCGCTTCAATCCGCAGGACCATTTCGTGGCCGTGGATTCCTCCATCACCGGCGCCAATTTTCTGAAGTTCTCGAAGCGGCAGTGGTATTGGCTGGGAGGCAGCGGACTGGCGTATCACAACCGGCTTCGCTGCGTCGAGCACCGCCGGCTTGTCGAAGACGCGGACTTTCAGATTGTGACCGAGCGCGTGCGGATGGACGAGCGGGCCCGCGAGGCCATTCGCAGCGGAAAACTTTCGGTGCATACCGATTTCGCCCCATGGAACGCCGACGAACTGGCGGCCGATTACATGTGGCTCGCCGCCCGGCCGGCCCCGATTTGCGAAAACGCGTCAACTTCCCGGCAAGCCGCCGGGGAACTGCGATCGGCTCGCACGAGAGCCTCTTCTGAAAGGATTTGCCCTCATGAACTGGTTTGAACTTTTGATGTCTTTCGTCTTCTGGATTTGCTCCGGTTTGGTGGCTTATACCTACATCCTCTATCCCGCGCTGATCTGGCTGGCGTCTCGGTTGTTGGGCCGCGAGACTTCGCCTCCGGAAACGACGTCTGGCGAACTGCCCGCCGTCTCGTTATTGATCGCGGCTTACAACGAAGAAAACGTCCTCGAAGAACGCCTGCAAAATGCGCTGGCCCTCGATTATCCGCGCGACCGCTTGGAGATCGTCGTCGGATCGGACGGCAGCGACGACGGCACCAACGCGATTGTCAGGCGGTACGCTTCGCAGGGCGTCGTTCTGTTCGACTATGCAGAGCGGCGCGGCAAGTCGGCGGTCCTCAATTCCTCCGTCCCCAGGCTCACGGGCGACATCGTCGTCTTCAGCGATGCCAACACGATGTACGACGCGCAGGCCATTCGGCGTCTCGTGCGGCGATTCGACGATCCGAACGTCGGCGCGGTGTGCGGCCGGCTGATTCTGACGGACCCGGCCACCGGGCAAAACGTCGACAGCTTCTATTGGCGCTACGAAACCTTCCTCAAACGCTGCGAATCGCGGGTGGGAACGCTCCTGGGGGCCAACGGGGCGATCTATGCCTTGCCGAAAAAACTTTACGTGCCCATTCCGAATAACACCATCATCGATGATTTCGTGATCCCGCTGCTCTCGAAATTGCGGCACGAATTCCGCGTGGACTACGAACCGGCGGCGCTCGCCTTCGAGGAAACCCCGCCCACGCTGGGAGCCGAGTTTCGGCGGCGCTCCCGCATTGGGGCCGGCGGCTATCAAAGCCTGACGCTGCTCTGGCGGTTGCTTTCGGCAAGGCACGGCTGGACGGGGTTCTGCTTTTTCTCGCACAAAGTTTTGAGATGGCTCGCTCCGTTCTTTCTCGTCGGAATCCTGCTCGCAAACGGGGCTTTGCTCGACCACGGCTTCTATCAAGGGACGCTATTGGCCCAGCTTGGGTTTTATGGGCTGGCCTTCGTGGGCAGCCGAACCCGCGGACAACACCCCTCCCTCAGACTCATTCGCGTGAGCAGTCTGTTCTGCTCGATGAACGCCGCCCTGTTGGTGGGCTTTTGGCGATGGCTGACGACGCATCAACGCGGAACCTGGCATCGCACGGCCCGTTAAGAGACCGGCGTCACGTCGAATCCGACACTCTTCAGACGATGGGAACCACAGCATCATGTACCGTCCGCGAGGTTTGCATTGGAGCGCGCTGGTGAAATTGCTCGCGCACGGCCATCGGATCAAACAGGGAGAATCGCCGCACGTCTTTGTTTGCATCGCCGACCATTACGAACCCATGCACGGCAAGGTTCCCGCCTGGAAACAACAGGAGCGGGTTCGGCGTTGGGTGGAAGATTATCCGAAGATGGCGGCGGATCGCGCGGACTCCCGCGGCACGCCTCCGCAACATTCGTTTTTCTGGCCCGCCGACGAATACGCCCCCGAACATGTGGCCCAGATCGCGGAACTCTGCGAACAAGGTTTCGGCGATGTCGAGATCCATCTGCACCACGACAACGACACCGCAGAGGGACTCCGGGAAACGCTCGAATGGTTCAAAGCCGAGCTGCACAACGAGCACGGCTTGCTCCGCCCGAATGCGGAAGGCCGGATCGAGTACGGCTTCATCCACGGCAACTGGGCGTTGGACAATTCCCGCGCGGACGGTCGCTGGTGCGGCGTGAACAATGAGTTGACGGTGCTCCGGGAGACCGGATGTTACGCCGACTTCACGATGCCTTCCGCTCCCAGCGAAACGCAGACGCGGACAATCAACAGCATCTATTATGCGGTCGATGATCCGCACCGTCCCAAATCGCACGACCGGGGCATCGCCGCCCAAGTCGGCCGGCGTCCTCCCGAAGAGGCCCTCTTGATGGTGCAGGGGCCCTTGGCCTTGGATTGGTCGCGGAGGAAACACGGCTTTCTTCCCCGCTTGGAAAACGGCGATCTCCACGGCCTCCAACCGCCGACGCCAGAGCGGTTGGAGTTCTGGATGCGGGCGGGCGTGCGCGTCGTGGGGCAGCCGAATTGGTTGTTCATCAAGCTGCACACGCACGGGGCCGTCGAAAAGAACGCGGGCATGCTGCTCGGCGAACCGATGCGGCGGTTCCACGAATCGCTCGCCCGTGCCGCGGAATCCCCGGAGCGTCCCTTCCATTATTACTACGTCACGGCCCGTGAGATGGCGGACTTCATCCATCAAGCCGAGCAGGGCGCGAGCCAACCGAATTTCCATCACCCACACCTCGAAGACCTTCAAACCGCCACGTGATCGGAAGAATCATTCGCCGCAGGCCGCTAGCCCCGGTTCATTTGATTTTCGCTGGCGATCGCTGAACCGGAGGCGAGCGCGTTCCGGCTGAAATTCCTCACACGCTGCGGATTTGCAGACTGTTGAGATAGAAGTACCGGCTGGCTCCTCCCAGATCGGTTAGCTCAATCGTCAGTTGCCCATCCGTGACTTCCACGCGATACGTGGCCGAGACGTGTTGGCCGGCCGCGGCCGAAATCTGACCGGCCTCGCTGCCTTCCAAAGACACGCTCAGGTTGTCCGAGACGCCGACGGCGTCGCCGATGGTGATCGTCACATCATAAGTGCCGTTGGGCAGATCCACGGCGAATGTTCCCGCTTGGCTGACGTTCGAGTCTTCCGTCAGCGGATCCGATCCGCCGCGATCTTTCGCTCCCGTCCAGAAGACCGAGGTCCAACCGTAGCCGACGGAGGACGCATAGCGGGTATCGGGTGTGACCCGCTGGAAGCCGTCGGCCACCGGGGAGTCCGCGGTGCCGAAATCGAAGCCGGCTTGAAACGCGGACGATGCGAACAATTGGGCGATCGCCTGGAACTGATCGTCCACGGATTCCCCGCCCGTCCCATCGCCGTCCTGGTCCATCAGATTGCCCGCGACATCGGTGACTTGGGGCGACACCGTGAGCGTGTAAAGTCCGGCGGCCGTTTGAGCCGGGATGTCGACCTCAAACTCGGTCGCGCTGATCCGCGCCAGTCCGCCGGGTTGGATGGGACCGTTTGGCCCGGTGACGGTCAGCGCGCTCAACGGGATCCCGTTATCGGGAATGGCTTCGCTGAAGGTGATCTGAAAACCGTCCAGCGTATTGGGCTGCGAGTTGATCGGCGCGGCGGAAACGATCCGCGGTCCCGTGACATCGGCAGGCGGAGCCCCGGCCGATTGAATGTGAATGGCGTTCAAGTAGAAATACCGGTCGGCGCCTCCCAAATCTTTCATATCGATCGTCAATTGCCCGTCGCTGACTTCGACCCGGTACGTGCCCGAGGCGTGTTCTCCCGCCGCGGCGGAAATCTGGCCCGCGTCTTGGCCTTCCCAGGAGACGCTCAGGTTGTCGGAAATGCCGACGACATCGCCGATGGTAACGGTCACGTCATAGGCGCCGTTGGGCAAATCCGCGGCGAACGTTCCTGTTTGAGTGATATTGGAGTCCCGCGTCAGGGCATCGGCTTCTCCGCGGTCTGTCGCTCCGATCCAATACGGGCTGGTCCAACCATAACCGAGCGAGGCATCGTACGCGGTGCCCGCGGTGACCTGCCGATACCCGCCGCCCACCGGCGAATCGGACGTGCCAAAGTCGAAGCCGGCTTCAAACGTCGCCGCCGCAATCTCGGCGGTGGTCTGGAACTGATCGTCCGCCGGTTCGCCGCCCGTCCCGTCGCCGTCCTGGTCCATCAAGTTTCCCGCAAGATCGGTAACCTGCGGGGCCAGCGTGAGCGTGTAAGCCCCGACCGCGGTTTGCACCGGGAAATCGACTTGAAATTCCGACTCGCTCAGGCGCGTCAGACCGCTCGGCTGGAGGGTGCCGTTCGGTCCGACCAACGTCAGGTCGCCGAGTTGCAGTCCGCCATCGGGGATGGCTTCGCTGAAGGTGATCTGAAAACCATTGAGCGTGTTGGGCTGCGACTTGATCGGGGCGGCGGAAATGACCTGCGGCCCGGTCTGGTCGGCCGGGGGCGCGTCGGTGGATATGACATAGATTCCATTGAGAGAGAAGTACCGGCTCTGCCCGCCCAAGTCATTGAGATCAACGGTCAATTGCCCATCCGCGACGTCGACATGATACGTCCCTGAAACATGCTCGCCGGCGAGAGCCGAAACGCTGTCCACGGCCGTCCCTTCCAGCGAGATGGAGACGTTGTCGGAAACGCCGACGGCGTCGCCGAGCGTGAGGGTCACATCATATCCTCCCGCCGGCACATCGACCGCAAAGGTGCCCGCTTGAGAAATCGCCGCATCGCGGGTCAGGAGGTCCAAACCGCCGGCATCATCCGCGCCCGTCCAGTTTTGCGAGGTCCAGCCAAAGCCCGCGGAGGCATTGTAGGGACTGCCGGCGACGACTTGAGTGTAGCCATTGGCGACGGGAGAGTCGCTGGTTCCGAAATCAAAGCCGGCCGCGAACGAGGAGACGGGAGGCGGAGGCACGACGACGCCGGCAAACTCGTCGGCTCCGATGTCGATGCCCGCGCCTTGCGGCCGGGCGTCGCCTTCAAAATCCACAGCGGGGGCGGATTGCGAGGTTCCTGCATCGATGGCCTGGCTGCCCGCAAGAAGATGCAAGTCTCCGCCGCTGGGATCGACAAACAGGCTGCCGACGTCGGCGATCATCGAATGCTGATCCTGTCCCGTCTGCACCTGCCAATCGGCGAGCGTGATTCGAGTGTTCTCGTTGTCGGCCGAAAACCGGTCCATGACGAGGTTATCGTCGCTGATCAATCCGGACAAGCTGTCTGGGGCAAGGCTGAAGCTGCCTTTCCAGGTCCCGAAATTGTAGAGGACGTTATTCAGCAACGTGTTGTTGACGCTGCCGCCGCTGATTGTGACGGCCCACCGGGAGACCGCGGCCTGGACGACCGTGTTATTGATGATGGTGTTGCCGCTCGAACCGCCTCCGCCGTCGATGCGGTAAAGCGCGATGCCCGACCCGTGATTGTTGGAGAGCACGTTGTTTCGAACGAGCGAGTCTTGGACGCCGTCGCAGTTGATGGCCGAGCCTCCGCCCAGGCCGTTGTCGTGGATGATATTCTGCTCGACCACGGCTCCGGTGATGATCCCGTCGCCGCCGGAGTTGATGTCTCCATTCATGTGGATGCCGTTTTGGTAGTTGCCCCAGACCTCGTTTCTGCGAATGACGGGGCGGTCTCCGCTGTTGGAAACGTAAATGCCGTGCTGCTTGACGGACCGGCTGGCGACGTTGTCTTCAATCAAAAGATCGTCGCTGAAAGCCGTGAAAATGCCCCAGACGCCGTTCTGGTCGACCACGTTGTCCCGGATGATGACATCGTGATTGACGACGGAGCGAATCCCCGCCCGCGGAACGCCGACGACCTGAAAGCCTTCGACCGTGACATAATCGGCCCCCTCGAGATTGATTCCGTCGGCGGTCTTCGAGTTTTGCCGGTTGATGATCACTCCGGGATCGGCGTCGAACGTGATCCGCTGGTCGGCGGTTCCGTCGGTGCGGAGATCGAAGCCGGCATAAATCCCGGGCGCACGATGACCGTGTCCCCCACCCCCACATGGTCCGCGGCGTATTGCAGCGTTTGCCAGGGATGCTCCGGCGACCCGTCGCCGGCATTGTCGCCGTTCACATCGACATACAGCACGTCGGGTGCCGGGGAAGTAAGCAGTGTACGGTTTTCTAAAAACTCGGCTGCAACGGGGTTCGCGAAATTCCACCGGGAACGGCGGGAGCGTCTTCGAGGAATTTTTTTTGAAAGGCGGCGAGAGGCGGCGATTTACACGGTGGAGAAAGGCGGAGAAGAAGTGCTTTCCGAGAAACATGGGCAACTCCGTTTTGTGGCTCAAAGAAGGGAAGGGAGGATGATCGGTTCCATCGACCACAAAGGATCGCGGACTATGGACTTTTCAGAGCCGTCTGCCATTCTTCGGTGAATGGCGAGAGAAACTCGCGGCGGGAAGGCGAGACTTGACGTGGAAAAAATTACCGGGCGGGAGTTATTACGAATCCGCTTCTAGGGAGGCTCCTTAAGGGTCCGGGTCAGGTTCTGTGGGTGGACTGGTATTTTTGCCATAGTAGTTTCAGGGAAACAATCTGGCCATGCCTTTTGGGGCCTCGTGGATTTTTTTCCCAAAAATGAAAACAGAGAATTCCCTCATTGGTTCATAGTGCGGCCTCTATGCCCCGAACCGCGTGACCCCTTCGGATTTCGCACAAGAAGACTGATGTTTCTTGTCCCCGGCATTCGGTCTAATCAGACACCGGGCGGATCCCCCGCGCCTCGGCCGAGGGATTCTGCGATTTTCTCCCGACTTTTGCGAGTGATTTTTTCGGATGTCAACCATCGAGAAAAATGGACGGGCCGGCCCCGCGGTCCAGAAACCCTACATGACCCTCCAGCCGCGCCGCGGATGGTCCGGCGCTCAATCTGCGCGAGCTTTGGATTTACCGGGAGGTGCTGCTCACCTTGGCGGCCCGCGATTTGAAGCTCCGCTACAAACAGACCGCCCTGGGCATCATCTGGGTCGTTTTGCAGCCGTTATTGGCCGCCGGGATTTTCTCGTTTGTCTTCGGCACGGTCGCCGGGATGGAAAGCGACGGGCAACCCTACTTTTTGTTCTCATTCGCCGGTCTGCTCGGCTGGAAGTTATTTCAGGGACTGGTCTCACAGGCCAGTTTGTGCATCGTCGAGAACGGCGATCTGGTCTCCAAAGTCTATTTCCCCCGCCTGGCGTTGACGCTCTCCACCGTGCCTTCCAATCTCGTCGATTTCGCGGTGGCCGTGGTGCTCATGGCGGTCCTGTTGGTCGGCTATCAGGTCCAGCCCACCTGGGCGCTGCTGCTCTTGCCGGTGTGGGTGGGGATGGTGGTGATGCTCGGCACCAGCCTCGGTTTGATCCTCTCGTCGCTCGCGGTTTATTACCGGGACGTAAAGCACATCCTGCCCGTGTTCATTCAAATGCTGCTCTATCTGAGTCCGGTCGCCTACGCGGTTTCGGAAGTGCCCGCGGAATATCGCCCGTTTTATTATCTCAACCCGCTCGCGGCGCTGTTGGAGGCGTTTCGCTGGTCGTTGTTGGGAACGCGCCCGCCCCAAATGGAGTTTCTGGCCTATTCCTGCGGCCTCGCGGTCGGGGGGATGCTGTTCGCCGCGTTGTTCTTCAAACGGCTTGAAAGGGGGTTCGTGGATGCCATCTAGTGAATTGGCCGTCTCCATTCGGGAACTGGGCAAGAACTACCGGATCGTGCATAAGAGCCGGGAACATGTGACGCTCGTCGAAGCGCTCCTGCACCGCGTGTGCCATCCCTTCGAGCGCGAGGAATCGGAGACCTTCTGGGCGCTTCGGGATGTCAATTTTGATGTGAAGCGCGGCGAGGTTGTGGGAATCGTCGGCCGCAACGGTGCCGGCAAGAGCACGTTGCTCAAAATCCTGTCCCGCATCACCGAGCCGACCACCGGGGTTGTCGATCTCTATGGCCGGACCGGCAGCCTGCTTGAGGTCGGGACCGGGTTTCACAAAGAGTTGACAGGCCGGGAAAACATCTACCTCAACGGCTCCATTCTGGGCATGAAGCGGCGGGAAATCGAGCGGCACTTCGACGCGATCGTGGATTTCTCCGGGGTGGAGAAGTTTTTGGACACGCCGGTGAAGCGGTATTCCAGCGGGATGTATGTTCGCCTGGCCTTTGCGGTCGCGGCGCATTTGGAACCGGAAATCCTCATTGTGGACGAGGTGCTCGCGGTGGGCGACATGGCCTTTCAAAAGAAATGCCTGGGCAAAATGCAGGATGTCGCCGGCGAAGGACGCACCGTGTTGTTCATCAGTCACAACATGCCGACCGTCGTCCGCCTGTGTTCCCGGGCTCTCCTCCTGGAAGAAGGCCGGCTCATATTGGATGCGACGCCGCAAGAGGTCGTCGACCGGTATGCCCAATCCGGCGCAGAGACGCTTGCCCTTCGCCGCTGGGATGATCTTCAGACCGCCCCCGGCAACGAAGTCGTGCGGTTGCGCCGCGTGGGAGTCTCGACAGAGAACGGCCCCGTCGACGACGTGGTCGATATTCGTGCGAAGGTTCAACTCGAAATGGAGTACGAAGTCCTCTCGCCGAACTACGAACTGGTCCCCGATTTCCACTTGTACAATGAGGACGGCACGTGCATCCTCATCACCATCGACAACGACCCGGCGTGGCGGCGAAAGCCCCGTCCCGCGGGCACCTACACCAGCGTCGTCACGCTGCCCGGAAACTTCTTTGCCGAAGGACGGGTCGCGGTGAAGGCGACCGTCTCCACTCCCCGGCCGGAAAAGATTCACGTTTCCGAACCGCACGTCGTCGCGTTTCATGTGTACGACGATTACGCCGGAGACACCGCCCGCGGCGACTACGACCGCCCGTTGCCCGGTGTTGTCCGCCCGCTTCTTCCGTGGAGAACCAAAAGCGACACCCGGTTTGAGAACCGAGTGAGCTCGTCCCGCTCCCGGAATTCCGAAATGTCATACTGACAGCGCGGCAATGTTTTCCAAGCCGATCTGCCAATCGCTTGAACCCGTCGTTCGACGCCGCCAATGGTCCGCGCTTAACCTGAGCGCGGCGAACTTGGGCCTTATGAGCCGGCCGATTGGGGGCACACCCTGAGGAACGAACGCTGGAGACCGGGGAGGTGGGCTCCGCGCGGCCGCACTCAGGGATGTGCCACCCGTAATCGGATTGCCAAACCGTGTCCGATTCTTACGAAAACAAACACATCTCGGGTCGGATTTTTTCTGTAATCTTGATTCGATGTCTTCCGAGAAATCCGTGGGTTCGTCCCAGCATGTCGGCCTATGTCAGGTCTGCCGACAAGGTGTTTTGCCTAGGTGGAACATCCATAGAACCTTGCATGAGAAACACACTTAGGATCAGAGCGATGCCTTTGCGAACATGAGTTCCCTCCGCGCGGCGATGTGGGTGAATGTCCGCCGCGCACTTTTGGCGTTTTTCCGCCCGATAATTCCTGAGTCGATTTCCAGATCAACACACCATATACTTCTTCGCCTGGACGGGATAATCTGGGCAAAATCATTCTGAGAGGGGATTCAGCCGCTCCAAGAAATTTGATTGAGCTTACCTAATTTATGTTGATGAATGTCCTCGGTCTCACCGGTGAATGATTTAGCGGCTTCTCCGTTTTATTCTCCGCAATGAGGCCGTTGAATCCCCGGGTCATCCCTAGCATTTGACGCGTAAGGAGACATTAATGTCCAACACAACGACATCAAGAAGACGGCGGGTCCTCGTTGTTGACGATCACGATATGATCCGCGCTGGAATCATCCAATTGTTCGCAGATCACAAGGAAATTGAGATCTGCGGCGAAGCATCCAATTCTGAGGAGACGCTCGAGCTCGTAAAGCAATGCCGGCCCGACCTCGCCATCGTGGACATCACGCTCATGGATGGCAGCGGGCTGGACCTGACCACGGAAATCCGGCGAATCTCTCCGGAAAGCAAAGTGTTA
Organism: uncultured Planctomycetaceae bacterium; assembly: GCA_963815195.1. Lineage (GTDB taxonomy): Bacteria > Planctomycetota > Planctomycetia > Planctomycetales > Planctomycetaceae > CAWAVN01. Next base: position 251,382 of record CAWFGE010000013.1, on the reverse strand, counting down.
GTCTACTCCTTTCATGATGAAATCCTTTATGCCGATCGCTCGCTCAGATGCGGAGCATCGGCCTATGTGCAAAAGCAAGAACCGGCCAAGAACCTTGTTACGGCGGTGATGACTGTTCTTTCGGGACGCATCTACTTGAGCAACACCATGACGGAGCGGCTGATCATCCGCGCCGCCCAGGTGGAATCCGAGACGCAAAAATCCTGGCTCCATTCGTTGTCCGACCGCGAGTTGGAGGTTTTCGAGTGGCTCGGGCATGGATTAACGTCCTCGGAAATTGCCAGGCAGATGGAATTGAAACAAAAAACCGTCGAAACCTATCGCGAAAAGATCAAACGGAAACTGGGATTGATCAACGGCAATCAACTGATTCAACACGCCGTGAAATGGGTGCTTGAACACGATCGGGCGTGATCTTCGCTAACGGCCTCGTGTCCTGCTCCGCGGGAGATTGATAAAGGTCCTCGCCGTCGTCTTCCTCGAACAAAGTCGTTCCGAAGTCTTGATGGACGAGCCAATGAAAATCCTTCTCGACGATCTCCCGCGCCGGCAGCATGAAGAATGCACAAAGGGATGCGGCCATCGAATACAAAAGTTCCGAGAATGTATAGCCCAGGATCTTAAGATCGAGCCACGGAGAAGCGTGCTTGACATAATACAGGTCGTGCATGAGTTTTTTGCGGACGCTCTCCAGGTCGGTGTCGGGCGGGAGCCGCATTTGCGAAAGTCCGGTGATGCCCGGGCGAACTTTAATCCGCTCTTCATAAAACGGGATTTCTTCGATGAGCCGCACCACGAACACCGGTCGTTCCGGCCGCGGGCCGACAAGGCTCATGTGGCCCAGCAGGACGTTGATCAACTGCGGCAATTCGTCGAGGTGCGTGTCCCGCAGGAAGCGGCCGACCGGAGTCACCCGCGGGTCGGCGGCCGCACTCCAGACCGGCCCGGTCGCGGATTCCGCATCCACACACATGGTGCGGAGCTTGATGAGCGTAAACTCCCGCCCGCCTTTGCCGACGCGGCGCTGGCAATAAAACGCCGGTCCGCGCGACGTGAGCGCGACCGCGGCGGCGCACACGAAGATGATCGGGATAGCCAAGACCATTAAAACAGCCGCGGCAATCCAATCCACAACCGCTTTGAGGGGAACATACCAACCGTGGAGGCTGGCGGTCGGATCCAATGCTTCGGGATGGACGTGAACCGACGCGGTTCGGGCGGGACGTTCCTCGGAACCTCGGAACGGGCGGGAAGCCATTTGGATCGTTTTCATGGGGGCTCCAAAATCATCAATGCGAAAAAAGCGGTTCAATCGGGGCAAGTCCATCAGGCAGGGGCGACTTCCGTCAATCTCGGTTCGTCTTCAGAACTCGGAAGCGTCTGCGAGGCCTGATCTCTTTCCAATTCTCGAAGCAGGAATATAAGAAACTTCGTATCCGGCGTGTCGACCGATGTCGCGGCGGATCGGTCGAGGGGGTAGGCGACATATAACTTGTAAAGAACGGGGCTCTGAGCAAACTCGAAGCGGGGATGATCCGAGACCCGCCACTTGTCACCGCCCCTCCAAGACCAGAATGTGCGGAGCACGGTGACTTGGCCGGCGGCGCTTCTCTGGAAATCGGCCCACCAGAACTCGGCCGCCGGGCCGCCGGCGGGTTCGACTGTGATGCGCTTTGGCTGGCTGACCATCTTATAGCCGTTGCCCTTGAAACAGACGTCGGGAGTGTGAACGGAAATGGGGCCCGGGGCGCCGCACATCAGGACGATCTGCGTGACTTCGCCTGTCACCTGGTGGGCATAGTTTCGCGAGACGCAGCCGGCGATCTCGGCCACTTGCAATTCCCGCCGGTCGATGGAAAGATCGGTGCCCGACCAGTCGCCGATTTGCAGGGGGATCGCATGCTTTAGCGTTTCCGCGGCTTGTTGAATCCGCTCCGCGTTCTGGACTTCTCGATGGTTTTGGTGCCGATGCTGAAAGCCCGCGGCAACGATGAGTAAACAGGCGGCGATGGGGATGGCTGCGTTCTGCATGGGATTGGCCCTGGAGTTCGTGGTGGCTTTAGCCGCTCTTCGGATTGGAAAACAAACGAGTTGAGGCGGGTGGTTAACTCTCCGCCGGCGCGGTCGGCCGAGTGACGAATTCCGGCTCCACATATTGAGACGCATACGGCGTGTATCGATCGGCGGGTTCTTGCGAATCGAGGCCAATGACGACCGCCCCCAACAGCGAGATGCCGACTCGCTCCAATCGCTCGCAGGCGGACGAAATCTTGCGGCGCCGGCTGACATCGCGGCGGACGGCGAAGAGCGCCCCGTCCGCGTGAGGTCCGATCATCAAGGCATCGGTCACCGGCAGCACGGGAGCCGAGTCCACGACAATAAAATCATAGTCCGCGCGAAGTTCTTTCAGCAGAGGCCCCGCCGCGTCCGCCGCGAGCATTTGCAGAGCCTGTGGATCGACCTCGCCGGCGGGCAAGATCGAGAAGCCTTTGATCGAATGGCGTTGGATGACGTGCGCCAAATCCGCTTTTTGGCGAAGGACATCGCTCAATCCCGGGCTGCCGGGAATGCCGAAGACCTGGTGAATCGCGGGCCGGCGGAGGTCGGCGTCGATCAATAATGTTTTTCGCCCCGATTGCGCGAGGCTGATCGCCAGGTGGCAGGCCAAGGTCGTCTTGCCCTCGCCGCTCATGGCGCTTGTCACCATGATTGTCTGATGCTCGCGATGCCCGCGCGTTGCCGTCTGGCTGAGCAACATCGCCCGCGTGGAATCGATCGATTCCTTCCAGAGGCCCAGGAGCGCTTGCGGGCGTCCGCTTTTTTTGGTGTTTTGGCCCTGGATCAGGCCGCGGGGCATAATCGGCAACGTTCCCAAGATCGGAAGCTTCAATCCGTGAACGACTTCCACGATGCTGCTGATCCGATTGGAGAGCAAATCGAGCCATAAGATCAAGCTGGCGACGAGGCCGAATCCTCCCAGCCCCGCGACCGCCATCAGCTTGATCTTGCGGGCCACCATGGGCGTATGCGGCACCTCGGCCTTGTGGAAGACATCGACCCGCGGCTGGGCGTCCAACTCCACCTCGATCTGCCGAATCCGCTGTTTGATTTGGTCCGCCATCTCTTCGGTTTCGGCGATGCGCTGCTTCTGGACTTCCAATTGATAGGAGGAAAGTCCGATTTCGTGGCTTTCCACTTTTTGGGCGTCGAGTTCCTTTTCGATCGATTCAAACTGCGACGTCAGCACTTCCGCCTGGTGTTTCAGCTCCGAGACGCTCGCGGTCTGGTCTTTCAGCCTCTGTTGGCGCAGCTCTTCTTCCACGAGGGGCTTGAGTTTCTGGCGGAGGCCGTCCAGTTCGGCTTCCATCTCGGCGAATTGCGATTCGGCTTCGATGACGGCGGGATGCCGGTCCGAGTTGAACTGCTTTTTCATCGCCCGAATCATGCTGTCAAATTGCCGTCGATGCCGCTTCTGCTTTTGGATTTCCGGGTCGTCTTCGAGTTGTGCCTCGACCAGTTTGGGATCGATTTCCACGTCCGCGGCGGCTTCTCCCTTGGGCCGTTTGGCGGCGAGCCGGGCTTGGATCCGCATCAACTCGAACCGAATTTGCGCGTGCTCGCGCCGAGCTGGCCGAAGTACTCGGTCGCCAGTTGTTGCCGAGTGCTGAGGGTTTTTGAATCCGTCGTGCTCAATGCCTTCGCAAGCACTTGCATTTCCTTTCGCTTCTCGCGGAGATCGTCTTCGATGCGGCTTTCCACCTTTCGCAGCTCGTTCAATCGGTTCTGCTTCCGCTTGTCCTCAGCGCTGACGACTTCTTCCTGATACGCTTCGGACGTCGCGTTGACGATCGCGGCCAATTCCTCCGGCCGATCGCCTTCCAGACTGATGCGAATGAACTCGGTGGCGGGGCTGTCGACTTTCAGTTCCTCTTGCAGCCAATCGACGGGATGCTCCTGTTCCCGCACCATCGACAACCGGCCCACTTCCGGGTGGCGCAGCGCGGCCGATAGGACATAGACGCTCTTCACCAGCCGGATTTGGGTCTGCTTATAGGTATCGAATCCGCCGATGTCTTCGGTCTTGAACAGGATGCGGTCCGGCACTTCGCGGATATGAATTTCCGCCACCGCCTGGAAGGGCGGTTCCATGAAAAACCAAATGAGCGCAACGCCCAGCGCACTGACGGGCAGTGCAAGGAGGACGATCAGCAGCCATCGCCGCCGGATGGAACCGAGCAGCGCGGCGACTTCACTGGGTTGTTCGCCGTCCGCGTTGGACCGCGATCCTGCCGCGAGGCCTTTCCGATTCTTCGCACCGGAAGCCGCCACGGCCCGATCGCCGCGCTGGATTAACGCGGTGTTCTCACTGTTTTGGCGCGCCATCGGTAGGTTTCCTTTTTGACATCCTGGGCTTCACGAGTCGATGATGGAGCGCGGGCCTTCGGGTTCGTCGTCGATCCCGCCGCGCGTTCCCTAGAGCCGTCCGGCGCTTTGGGGACGCCTCCGAGATCCCACATCATTCCGATCGGCGTTTGTAGTTCCACAATGAGCAGCCGGGACAACACGACCGTCTCCATCCAGAGCATGGCGAGCGCGGCGGGCATCATTAAGAAGGCCGCATACTCATGCACAAACTCGGCCAGTTCCGGTTCATTGAATTTATAGATTACGCCGATCGCTGTAAGTCGCAGCACATTGGATAGAAGAGCAATCGGAATAGCGCTCGCGAGTAAAATCCCGTTTTCCCAAGCGGACCGCCGGCTCACGAGCACAACAGCCGTCGAGAGAAACAGAAATGTCAACAACATGGACAGCCCGCTGCACGCATCTTCGACGCCCATGCGCATCTGTTCGGTGACAATGACATTGCCCTCGGCGACGACGTCGAGCCCGGCGGACTGCATGATGTAGACAGTCGCTTTTGTGCCTGTGCTTCTTAAAGGTCCCTGGAGTGCGGTTTCAAATTGAAAGGGCAGGGGCAGCATAAATCCGAGGACCAGGACGGCGGGCCAACTCCAGCGCATGACGGCCCAGCCGCCGGCGATCAAGAGCATTCCCAGAGCCGCGGGGAGAATGGAAACCGCCCCGATGTAATTGTAGAAGTAGTGTGTTCCCAGCCATCTGAGGGCCAAGGCGCCTGTTAGAAATATTAATCCGGTCGCCTGTGATTTTCCGATCTGGCCTTCCGATGGATACCGCCGCCACATGAGCCACGCGGCAAACGGCACGACAAAAAAACCATGCGAGTAAACCGGCCGGTTCGACCAGGCCCGGACTAAAGACGCAAGCGTATCCCAATAGGCCCATCCGAAAGCGGCGAGCAGGAGACCTAGTGTCAACAGGAAACGGGCAAGGGGCCTCGTATACAGGTTACCGATCGGGGCCCCGGCCTCTGTTTTCTTCGGTTGGGATTTCATCGACAGGCAATTCGTATTGAGGATTGGTCGAGGTGAAGCTCGATAGTGGCCTAGTATAGGGCGGGCAAAAACATCCGCAATCCGTTAAAAGCATCTGCTTTGAACTGCGGAGATCGTCCTGGGGTTTAAGGGATTTGCTTAGCCCGCCGGTGGTATGGAATCATAGGCCGGCACAGCTCAATTGCGGTCTGGCGGCATAGAGAGGCGATGTGGCATTAGGGCGGTGCGGGCATCCCCTATAGCGCTTAGAGGCCGTCGCATTGGAAACTCCAGTCATTTCTCGGATTGGCCGTCTTGCGCACCCTGGCTAGAGTGTGACAATCGGAAAGGGGAGGCCGCTTGTGTTGCGTCATCTCCTCCGTAGCAGAAGCCGGCACCGATCGCGGACGCGGCTTTCAGCGAGCGACTTCTCGCGCAACAACTGTTTTCGGCAAAGGAGGGGAGAATGTGTGGAATTGTAGGCTACACAGGGAGGCAGGATGCCGTCGAACGTTTAATGCTCGGCTTACACCGGCTGGAATACCGGGGTTACGATTCCGCCGGGTTGGCGGCTCTTGTCAACGGCCGAATTCGAATCCGCAAGGCGGTCGGGCGGGTGGATCGGCTTCAAAAAATGCTGGAAGGCGAGCCGATCGCGGCGTTCACAGGCATCGCGCATACGCGCTGGGCCACGCATGGATCGCCCACGGTGGTCAATGCCCACCCCCATCCATCTTACGATGGCCGGTTTGCCGTCGTTCATAATGGCATCATCGAAAACCACTCGGCGCTGCGGACTTATCTCGCGGGGATGGGAATCTCTTTTCAGAGCGAGACCGACACCGAAGTGCTCGCGCATTTGATCGCAGAGATGGCGGAGAAGACAGAGGACGTGGTCGAAGCCGTCCGGCTTGCGCTCCGGGAATGCCGCGGAACGTTCGGGCTGGCCGTGCTGTGCGCGGACGAGCCGGCCACAATCATCGCCGCCCGCCGGGGAAGCCCGTTGGCGATTGGGATCGGTCCCGAGGGAGCCTGGGTCGCGTCCGATCCCGGGGCGTTGGTGACCCAGGCCCAGCAGGTGGCCTATCTGGAAGACGAGGAAATCGTGCGGATCAAGCCGAACGCGATCGATGTGTTCTCGGCGGATTCCGTGCGAGTCGAAAAAGAGATGGAGGACCTGGATTTGACGCTCGAAGCCATCGAGCTGAACGGCTACGAGCATCACATGCTGAAGGAAATCTGGGAGCAGCCCCACAGCTTGCGGAACACGCTTCGCGGCCGGCTCGACGCGCGGAGCGGCGAACTGCATTTGATGGGGCTGAGCAACCGCGAACGCGACTTGCCCCGCTTCGGACGGGCCCTGCTGTTCGGTTGCGGAACGGCCTATCATGCCGCCCTCATCGGCAAACATCTCTTGGAAGATTGGGCCCGCTTGCCGACGCAAGTGGACTATGCCAGCGAACTGCGTTATCGAAATCCGCTCGTGGAGCCGGGGACCTTCGGCGTGGCGGTCAGCCAATCGGGAGAGACGGCCGACACCCTGGCCGCCCTTCGCGAATTGAAGATCCGCGGCGCGGACGTATTCGGCGTGGTCAACGTTGTGGGGTCGTCCATCGCCCGGGAGACGGACGCGGGCGTCTATCTTCATGCCGGTCCGGAAATCGGCGTGGCGAGCACCAAGGCGTTTACGTCTCAGATCGCCGTTTTGGCGATGATCGCACTTTACTTGGGCCGGAGGCGCTGCCTGGCGGCCGAGCAATGTGCCGAAATCGCTCAAGAGTTCGACAAAATTCCCAATAAAATCGCCGAGGCGTTGGAACTGGATCAACAAATCCGCGAACTGGTCGATCGGCTGGTGGATTGCGATCACTGGCTGTATATCGGGGGAGGCATTAACTATCCCCTTGCGCTCGAAGGGGCGCTCAAGCTCAAGGAAATCAGCTACATCCACGCGGAAGGTTTGCCGGCGGCCGAACTCAAGCACGGGCCGTTGGCGCTGGTCGATGCCGAGACGCCCGTGGTGGTCATCGCCACGAACGATCGCACTTACGGCAAGACGATTTCCAACATCGCCGAGGTTCGCACGCGCGGCGGCCGGGTGATCGCCATCGCGACCGAGGGCGACACCGAACTGGAATCGCTGGCGGAAGAGGTGCTTTACGTGCCCGCCACGCTGCCGCTGTTGTCACCGATGGTGAACTCTGTGCCTTTGCAGCTGCTCGCCTATCACACGGCCTGTGCGCGGGGCTTCGATGTGGATCGTCCGCGCAATCTCGCCAAATCCGTGACTGTGGAGTAACGCATGGCCGGACCCGTGATTGTCTATGAAAACGGCGGCTGGCGGCGAATGCTGCCCTTGGTCTACAACCGCGCCACGTGCCAACTGCTGAGCGGTTCCGGCGAGTTGCTCTCGCAGGTCCGGCGGTTGATCGCGCCGGCTTTGGCGCAAGACAGCCATTCGTCCGGAACGAACGGCCGCGCGAATCCGTTAGGGTTGTGGTGCCGGCCGGGCTTGCAGGAGGTCGTCGCGGAGGAGACCGGCCTTCCGGTGAATCAGATCCTGACGACCGGGACGCTGCTTTTGGACGGCTTGGGATTCTGGCGGAGCCTGCCGGACGTGGACCGCCGGGAGCGGGCCTGGGTTGGAACCGCCGGCGACGATGAGGCGATTGCCTGCCTCTGGGCCGATGAGGAGCTCGCCCGCGAACTGCATTTTAATGAACTCCTAGACTCGGGCCGGCTCGAAGCGATTGTCTCCGGATTGCCGCGGAGGGACGTTTCGCCGCATGTCCGCCTCTTCCGCTGGCCTTGGGAACTCGTCAATGCCAATGACGATTCGATCGCCCGATGCTGGCCGGCGGACGGCGGCGGCTGTTTCGGAGAGATTTGTCCGGGCAGCCATTTGATGGAGCCGGGATCGATGCACATCGGTTCGGGAACGCGCATCAAACCCGGTGCCGTCATCGACGCCGAAAGCGGGCCGGTGTGGATCGGGAATAACGTCGATGTCTCGCCCCACAGTTACATCCAAGGCCCTGCGTGGATCAGCGACGAATGCGTGATCCAGCCCGGTGCCATCATCAAAGGCGGAACGACGCTCGGTCCGGTCTCGAAGGCCGGCGGCGAGATCCAGGCCAGCATCATTCACGGATTCTCCAACAAACAGCACGACGGGTTTTTGGGCAACAGTTACATCGGGCAGTGGGTCAACATCGGTGCCGATGCGGTGTGCAGCAACCTCAAGAACACCTACGGGACGGTGCGGGTTCCCATTCGGGGCATCGCAACCGAGAGCGGGGAATTGTGCGCGGGCCTGTTGGCGGGCGATCACAGCCGGATCGGCATCGGCGTGCATTTTCCCACCGGAGCGGTGGTAGGGTTTGGAAGCTGCATTTCGACGCCCTCTTCTCCCCAGTTCGTTCCCAGTCTGACGTGGGTCACCGAAGCCGGGATGGAGCCGCTCGATTTGGAGCAGGGCCTCTTGGCGGCCGAACGCATGATGGCCCGCCGCGCGCGGAAGCTTTCCCCGTCCCAGCGGCAAGCCTTTCTCGACGTCGCGGAGCAGGCGGCGGAGCTGGAACTCGGTTCGCCTTGGAGTTGGCCCCGCCCCTCTCGCGTTCGCCGACTTGAAAGGCCGCTTGCCAAATAACGGAAACGACCATGCAGAATCCCTCTCCTCAAACAAATGTGAATCCGCCAACCAAACGCCGGTTGAATCTCCGGCTGTTCGGCGGGTTGCTGGGAATTGCGGCGGCGCTCGCGGCGGTGCTCCATCTCTTGCATGGCTGGCAGACGGACCGCAACGCAGGCCGGCTTCTCGAAAAAGCGGAAGCCGCCGCCCAAGAAGGCCACTCCGCGGACGCCATCCGGCTTTACACGCAGTATCTCAAATACCGGCCGAATCACCTCGACGCCCAGGCGAGTCTGGGCATGCTGCTCGACCAACCGGCGGCTTCGGGGAAAATGCGGCTCAGCGCCTTCATGCTCTATGAGGGAATCCTCCGGGCGGATCCCAGCCGGGAAACCATTCGACGGCGATTGGCGGGCGTGTTGATGCGGCTCGGGCGGTTCTCGGATGCTTTGGGGCATCTGGACGCTTTACTTTCCGACCATCCCCACGATGCCGACCTCATCTATCGAAAAGCCCGCTGCGAGGAAGAGAATCGGCATTATTCCAAAGCGGCCGCCCTTTACGCTCTGGCCGTCACGCACGATCGAGAAGGAATCGAGTACCACAACGCCCTGATCCAAATCGTTTTGAACCATGCAGACGCCTTGGAGCTTTCCGGGATCGACCCGCATCATCGCGAGGAGGTCTCGGCTTCCCTGGTGGCCGAGGCGCTTTCCGAACGCATGGTGGCGCAAGGCCGGCCGCGCGCTCGCATTGTTGGCGCGATCCCGGCAACGAAGGCGGAGCGGCGATCTGACTCATGCCGTCGCGGACATTCAGGAAGCCTTAAAGCTCGCGGACCGCGATCCGGAAATCCTTTTCCTGGCCGCGGAGTTGGAACTGGCCCAAGCCGAGGCCGCCGCGCTGGACGGGCAACCTGAGCAGCGGGAGGAGCACATTCTCGCCGCGCAACAGATCGCGATTCGGGGATTGATGCAAAAGCCGCCCGCTCTCAAGTTGGAATACATTCTGGCGCAGGTGGCGCTCGAGCAAGGGGACGTGGCGGGATCGATCAAGGCTTTCGAGGAAGGGCTTTCCCACTTCCCCGACATCCTCCACGGTGCCGATCCCGAGGGCATGGTGGAATTGCGCCGCATCGAGCGGCAGTTGCTGTTCGGGCTGGCGGATTTGAAAACCCGATTCCCCGACAATCGGAAGGCGACGCCGAGCATGGGTTCGCTGTTGGACCGCATGCGTCAACTGGGCACGCCGCCGGAGTATTTGGATTTCTTGCTCGCGGAGCGGGCGATTCAAGACAACGAGTGGGCCAAGGCGATCCAGAAGTTGGAGCCGCTCAAGATCGCGCTTCGCTCCGAACGCGATTTGAGCCAGCGGATCGGCCTGTTGCTTTCGCATTGTTACCGCGCGGTGGGAAATCCCGATGCGCGATTGGCGGTGCTCAATCGCGCGATTGAAGAATACCCGTTGTGGACGGCGGGCCGGCTGGAATACGCCCGGGCCCTCGCGGACGTCCAGCACACCGAAGAGGCCGCCAAGGAATACCGGCTGCTGTTGGGCGTGGAGGGCGTGGCGAGCGAACTGTTTCGGCTGCGGATGCTCGAGGAATTGGCGCGGCCTCAAAATCGCCGCGACTGGGCGCGCGTGGAAGAGACGCTCGAACTGGCGGCCCGCGCGAATGTCGATCCCATTCAACTCAACACGCTGCGGGCCGAGGTCCTCCTTCAACAGCAGAAATACGACCAGGCCGCCGAGCTGCTCCAATCCGGATTGGAGAAGAAACCCGACCGCGTTTCGACGCACGCGGCCGTTGCGCTTTTGGCGCTAAGGCGGGAGGACTGGGCCATCGACCGCCGCGTGGAGGCCTGCCGAAATGCTTTAACGCAGGCGGAAGCGCGGTTCGGGCCGCTTGCGGAATGGGAATTGATCCGCGCGGAAATCGCGCTGATCGAAGCCGAAACCGACGCCCGAAAAACGCTGGACGCCCTGACGCGGCGGGCCGGCGATTATCCCCCGGATCAAGGCCGGCGGCTGCTGGAGCGCGTGGCCCACACCTACCGGCAGAGAGACCTTCCGGAGCAAAGCCGGACCGTCTGGCGGACGTTGGCGGAACGCTTCCCGAACCGCTTGGAGTATTGGCAGGCCTTGGCTCAGCCGCTTTCCGATCAAGGCCGGCTCGACGAGCTTCGGCCGATTCTCGAGCCGATCCGCCGCATTGAAGGCGGACGGGGACCGACGTCGGAATTCCTGTTGGCCGTCGCGCTGTTGGTTCGCGTCTCGGACGGCCGGGGGCAATCGAACGAGTTGAATCAGGCGACGGAAATCCTCGACGAACTCGCTAGGCAGCATCCTCGCTGGACCGCGGTTGTGCGGGCCCGCGGGAACGCGGCGGAACTCGGCGGCAACTCGGACCAGGCCCTCAGGCATTTTCAAGAGGCGCTCCGGCTGGGCGACTCGTCGCCGGAAGTCGTGCTCCGCATTTTGCAGAATCTCGCCGGCCGCGGACAACACGACGAGGCCATGCAACTTGCGCGGCGGTTGGCCGCTCAAGGGAATCCCGTGTTCGCGGGCGAAGCGGGCCGATTCGCGCGGGCGTTGGCCCTCGAGCAACAGGACCTCGAGGGGGCGGTGCGGTTCGCGGAGCAGGTCTGGAAGAGTTCCCACGATTATTGGGACCAGCTCTGGCTTGCGGAAGTGCGGTACCAGTCCGGCGAGCGCGGCCCCGAGGTCGACGAACTCTATCGCCAGGCGGTGAAGCAGGCGCCCGAGCAGCCGGCGACGTGGCTGAGCTTGATTCGCCACCTGCAGCGAACCGGCCAGTTTGCCCAGGCCCGCGCCATGATTGCCGAGGCGAAAGATCACCTGCCGGACCGGTTAATGCCTCCAACACTGGCGCGGTGTTATGAAATCCTCGGCGATGTTGAGGAAGCCGCGAAGTGGCATGAGCAAGCGGTGGCGGCGGACTCTGGGAACGTCAGCCGTTTGAAAGCCGCCGCGTTGTTTCACGACCGCATCGGAAATCACGACAAGGCCCAAGCCTATCTCGGCCGGATCGCGCGGAACGCGAAAGAGGCCCGTCCCTCGGATGTCGCGTGGACCCGGCGGAACCAGGCCTTGTTGCTGGCGGCCGAAGGCGGCTACGACCGCTCGGTTCAAGCCGTCGAGCTTTTGGAAAGAAACGATCGGCGGCGGCCTTCCGGGGAAATGGTCGAGGACCTGAAGGCAAAGGCCATCATTTTAGGCAAACGTCCGCTGCGAAAAGACCGCCTCGAAGCGATCCAGGTCCTGCGGGAAATCCAGCAGGCCCGCGGATACCTGACAATCGAAGAGCGTTTGCAGTTGGCAAGGTTGTATGAGGCGACCGCACAGTGGACGAATGCCAAAAAGACGTACCAGGAAATCGCGACGTCCGACTCGGCCCGGCCGGAACACTTGGCGGAGTTCGCGGTTTCGCTGATCCGCCACGACGAAGCCTCGCAAGCCGCCGCCTGGGTGCGGACGCTCGAACGGCAAGCCCCCGATGCATTTGTGACGGCCACGACACAGGCTCAATTCCGGCACAGCATGGGCAACGCGGAACTGGCGGTCTCGACCCTCAAGCAATGGGTCGCGTCGCATCGCCCCCCGGAACTCGATGCCCGCATCCGCGCGCTTCCCGAACGCGCGGAATTCGAAACGTCCTTGACGAACCTGCTCGCGCAATCGCCGGCGGATTCGACCCAGGAGGCCGGGCATTTGCTCAGCGAAGCGCGGAAACTGGTCGAGCAATCACGCGTGGACGATGCCAAAGCCCTGGTGCACCAGTTTGTGATGCGGCAGGACCTCAAACGCCGGAATTATGCATCGCAGCTTCAATCCGGCGCCGTGCTGCTTGAGGAATTGGGATTGTTGGAAGGAGCGGAAGAACTGTATCGCGATTACGCCGACTTCTCCGCGCAGCCGTACGCGGCCTTCGTGCTGGCCAAGTTTTTGTCGCGGCAGCATCGGATTCAAGAAGCCCTGGATCTTTGCGAACGGGTTCGCGGCCGGGCCGATCCGGATATGCTCGCGGCCGCTTCGGTCAGCGTGCTCGGACGCAGCGGAATCATCGGGAGCCAGAACATTTCCGACGAGCAATTCCGCCGCGTGGAGTCTTGGGTCAAATCGGCCTTGGCCGCGTCGTTCCAATCGCCCGCGTGTCTTGTGGCGCTCGCGGATCTGCGGTTGCTCGAAGAGCGGCTGCGCGAGGCGGAGACTTTGTATCTGCAGGTTTTGCCGGCGAACGACCGCCACGTGGTCGCCTTGAACAACCTGGCGTGGCTCGAGGCGTTTCTGCACGACAAGCCCGCGGAGGCTTTGCGGTGGATCAATCGGGCCATCGAGGTGGCGGGACCGCGGGCGGATTTGCTCGATACGCGCGCGGTCATTCATATTCGCGCACGCTGCGCGGACGAGGCTGTTCGCGATCTGGAAACGGCCCTCGACGAATCGTCCTTCGCCATCGGTTACCTGCACCTGGCCGAGGCGCGGCGCTTAAAGGGGATCTCAAGGCGGCGCGGCGGCATTTGGAGAAGGCCCGCGACATGCATCTGAGGCCGGACCGCCTGCATCCCCTGGAAAAACAACTTTATGACGAACTGATGAACCAATGGCCCGAGTTGAGCCGCAATCCATGACGCCCATCGATCCCTCGCCACTTGCACGCTGCAACATCCTGCGGATTCCGGAAAACGGGTCCGCGAACATCAAGGAGCGTTGCGGCGCTTTCGCGCGGGGGCCGCCCGCGGTCTGCGGCATCGCGCGTGCCGTGTTTTTCGATCCGCAAACGATGCACGACGACACTATTCATTCCGATTCCCGGGTTGCGGCGTTCTTTTGCCGCTTCGACCTGCGGCCGCGCAGCCTGCCAGGAATTGGAATCCTAAGAGGAGTTTACTCTGATGAAATTGAGCATTCTCAGCAGGCGACTCGCCTGCGTTGGAATCTCGGCCGTGGCCGTTGCGCTCCTGGCAGCGAACTCGGCTCAGGCCACATTGATCGATTCTTTCGATACGGCCTTCAATGCCCCCACCACATCGCTCTTTGCCACGCCCGGCAATCCCATGTCGGCAGTCGTCAACGATTCCACGGGGATCATCGGCGGCCAGCGCGAGATGGTGCTGAGCGTCACGCAGGGAGTGGGAGGTGCGTCCATCGGCGACGACGGAAGCGCCATCCTCCAGATTCAAGGAGGGACGGGAGTTCAAAGCAATCTGCAGTTGACCTATGACGGAAGTGCGGACGCCACCCCTTTGGCGACGTTCGCGCCCATCGGCTTAGGCGGCCTGGCCTTGTCGGGAACGAGTTTCCTGTTAAACGCCATGTCGAACAGTCCCATCACAGCCATGTTCCGAGTGTTCACGGATGCGACCCACTATTCGGATGCGGTGTTGACGACGACCACAACGGCTATGAATTCGTTTCAGACGTTCGGCCTGCCCTTCACCGACTTTACGGCCGGCAGCGGAGCCGCCGGTGGGGCGGACTTCAACAACGTCGGAGCCATTCAGGTCAATTTGACGGTCACCGGCGACGCCACTCTCGGGTACGACTTCATTCAAACCGGGCCGAGCCTCACGGTCGTTCCGGAACCGCGAAGTTGGGCCTTAGTGGGCTTGGGAGTGTTGGGAATGATTGGCTACAGCCAAGTTCGCCGCCGAAAGGTCCCTCTCGTATAAGGGGTTCTTTTTCCCCTTCCGTTGAGAATGGGTCGTGCGGATCAAACCGGACGGCCCATTTTTTTGGCTCTTCCGGCGAATCGGGGGGGGCGGACGCTGATGATCTTTTTGTGTGATGATCAACCACGGATCTTACCTCCCCAAGGGGCGGTGAAAGATCGCGGCCCAGACATTCTTTAACACCGTCGCCGTTCCCCCTGATGATCCGGAAGAACCATTTTTTTGCGCAAGACGACGCGATAAGCAAAGCGTCATCCCGCGGAATCGTTTCCCGTGCGGCGAAGCCAACATTCCGCGCGGACGTATGGTTCTGTCAGATGCTGCGAATAGGCGGTATTCGCTCCTTCGACCAGTTCCACCGTCACGGGCGGAGCGGGAAGTTCAGCAATTCGTTGACTCAAATCCTCCGGCACGCCCGCAAACGCGGCGGAGGTCCGCACGCTTTCCGTTCCCAACACGATGAGCGTGGGGCAATTCAAGTTGGGGAGAAACTTGAAGTAATCGTAATCGTCCCGAGGGCCGTACTTGGCCAGAAAGCCCTCGGCGGTGAGGAGCATCGGCAGCGGCTGGCGGACCGAAAGGAGTTCCGCGCCCCGGCCGGCTTTCACCAGGTCCCGGGCCCTCTGGTCGTCTTCGCGAAACGGCTGGCTTTGGGGAAAGGACATCAACCGCGCGTGGCAAAACCGCGGCGGAGAAATGCCGACCACCCGGCGGACCGGCTCGTGATGATCGTGGGCCTGGGCATAGATGGCTTTGACGGCTCCCATGCTGTGCCCGACCAGGCCGATCCGCGAATGGCCGCAATTCACGAGGAACTCCACCCAAGCCGCGATGTCCAATCGGCAATCGGAAATCGTTTCGTAAGCCGCCCCGCCGGGGACCGAACCGTGTTGCCCCGGAATGCGGGCCACGCCGTCGTGCCCGCGCGTGTTCACCCGCAACACCGCCGATCCCGATTGCACCGCTTGCCGGGCGAAAGTCTCCAACACGCCCGGAGCATAGAAATTGCTGCCCGTCCCGTGCACCAATAAAAACGCCGACACCGGAAGATCGTCCGCCGCCCGGGTGGGTGCAATCAGTAAGCCGTCCAACTGCAACCCGTCCGCCGTCAGCGTGCGGCAGAGTTCCAATCGTTCCGAATCCGCCGTGTGATGACGCCCGGTCATGGAGTCCCATCCTGAATTCCGTACCAAAGAATCGCCCCGCCGATCAACACTCCGAGCGATACACCCGCGAAACAGCCGACCCGCTTCCCCGGCGGCCATTCGAGCACGCCGCGCCATCCGCGGATTTTCACCGGCTGCCGGGGATCGGGTTTCAGCAAGTGCGCCGGATGCTCGTGCGGATCGCGGGATTTGAGCTCCGTCAAAACGATGAGTATTCTGACGACTCCGACCACGACGCGGTCGAGCGCGCTCACCAGAAAATTCGCCGATTGATTGTGCTCTTCGTTCATGTCTTTAATATAACGAATGCGGACGATGACATGTTGGTTATTTGCGGAAGCTCTTAACGCAAACGTTTCTTTCCAAGGCGATGCGATGATGCTGAACTTTTCCTCTGTGGGCCGAGGTCTTGTCGTTTGTCTGATATGCGGACTCGGAGCCCGCGCGGACGAGGCGGTGCAGGTGTCCCAGTTGCCCGGGCAATATTCCCAGTTCGTCTGGGGCGGAGCGGGGCGGTACGTCGCGCTGCACTTCGCGCCGGCGAGGAAGGTGATCGTTTACGACCTGTCCGGCGGTCCGAAAGTCCTCTTGGAGATTCCCGAAGTTCCCCAAGGCGATCTGCTCGCCGCCGGCGCGGACAAACTCGTGATTGTCTCGCCCGGCAAAATGATGATCCGCCGCTGGGATTTCCAATCGAAAAAACGCGACAAGCTGGCAATCATCGAAGGCAACGACCCGCCGCAGTTGGCCGTCATGGGTTCTGCGGGACAGGGGCCGCTGTTGATCGTGGGCTCGCGGGAGTCGCGGCTTTACGACCTGGACACGCTTAGGGCCATCGCCGTGAAAGGCAAGATGATCTCCGGCACGGGGCGGCATGGGCTATCCGTGCAGGCGTCGCCCGGCGGCCGAACCTTCGGCACGATTCCCACGGGCTACGGGCCGGTGGGCTATGGCGGCTGGCACATCGAGGGCGATGATCTGTCGCTGGTGTCGTTCGGCGGCACGAGCAACGCCGTCCGCTGGGCGCAGCCGACGGGCGACGGGTATCTGTTCCTCTTGCCAGAGGGCGAAATTTACAACCAGAACGGCCGCGCGATCAAAGCCGACTGGCTCAAAGGCTCGACGCTGATTCCCACGCCCGATCCGCGCTACATCCTGGACGTGAGGCTCGATCAAAAACTGCCCGCGAACAAAACGCTGGGCAAAGTCACCGTCTGCTCCACCGCGGACTGCCGGCCCATCGATTTTGAAATGGGGTTCGAGGAACTCCTGCCCGCGCGGATCAACTCCGGGCACGACATCAAAGCGGCGCTGAGGCTCGGTTCGCAGTGGCGGGTGCAATATGTGCCCTCTTTGAATCAGTTGATCACGCTGCCGGCAACCAACGATCGGCTGATGCTCCGGCCGTTTGATCTCAAGAAGCGGCTGAAGAACTCGGAGCGGAGTTATCTGTATGTATCGTCCATCCCGCCGCTCGCGGTCCAGGCCGGGGCGACGTTGGAGTATCGGATCGACGTGGAATCCCGCGGAAAGCAAGTGCGAATCCGCCTGGAAGACGGCCCCAAAGACGCCCGCCTCGCAAAAAAGAATCTGCTCAAGTGGAAAGTCCCCGCCGACACTCCCGAACCCTGGGCCAGGTTTTTACTCTCCATAACGAACGGCGACGGCGAAGAGATGTTTCACTCCTTCGAAGTCGCCGTCCGCCGGCCAACGGACGCGAACCGATGACGACTCCTGACGCGAACTCGCTCCGCCCGCACGCCCGCGCGATCTGGCAGGCCGGCGTCGAGGCGGTGGATTCCGAACGGCTGGTGCGGGAGGCGGCCGGTTGCTCTGAAACCGAACTCTCCCTCTGCGGACGGAAGATTCCCCTCGCGGATCTCGGGCGGCTGGTCGTGGTCGGAGCGGGCAAAGCCGGGGCCGGGATGGCGGCCGCGTTTGAAGAAGCCGTCGGAGAGAACGTTCTGCAGAATCACGTTTCCGGCTGGGTCAACGTGCCGGCGGACTGCGTGCGGGAACTCAAAAAAATCCACCTCCACGCCGCGCGGCCGGCGGGTGTCAACGAGCCGACCGCCGAGGGAGTTTTCGGTTCGGAACGGATTCTCGAAATGCTCGCCGATCTCGGACCCCGCGATGTGTGCGTCGTGCTGATTTCGGGCGGCGGGAGCGCGCTTCTGCCCGCTCCCGCGCAGGGCATCTCGCTTGCGAATCTGCAAACGGTCACCCGGCTGTTGATGCACACGGGGGCGACGATTCAGGAACTCAACACCGTCCGCAAACAACTTTCGAGAACCAAAGGCGGCCGGCTGGCGCGGGCCACGAACGCGGGCCAGATCATCGGGCTGATCATCTCCGACGTGATCGGCGATCCGCTGGATGTGATCGCGTCGGGTCCGACCGTTCCCGATTCCGCCACCCCCGCCGATGCGCTCGCCGTCTTGGGCAAATTCGATCCTGAGCGAAAACTAACGCCCTCCTCTGTGCGGGATGTTTTGGAGAATGAAGCCAGACAGCCGGCGGTGGAATACTTTCCCGCCGACCGCGTGCACAACCACATCATCGGCAGCAATCGCACCGCGGTCGCGGCGGCGGCGCGGAAGGCGGAAGCGCTGGGCTATCATGTCCAATCGCTCGGTTCCGAGAATGCGGACGAAGCCCGCGAAGTCGGGAAAACCTTGGCTCAAATTGGCCGCGAAATTCGCGCGGACAAAAACGGCCCGCGGCCGGCGTGCGTGTTGAGCGGCGGCGAACCCGTGGTGCATCTGGCGAAGACCGATCTCCCCCAGAAGGGCGGCCGCAATCAGGAAGTCGCCCTCGCGGCCCTCGTCGCGCTTTGGGACGAAGGCTGGGAGAACATCGTCATTCTCTCCGGCGGCACGGATGGCGAAGACGGTCCCACCGATGCCGCGGGCGCATTCGCCGATGCCGCGGTCAAAGAGGCTGCGATCCAAAAGAATCTGGACCCGCGGGAGTTTTTGGCGATCAACAATTCCTACCCGTTCTTCGAGCAAACCGCCGGCCTGTTAAAGACCGGCCCCACGCATACCAACGTCATGGACCTCCGCGTGCTGCTCGTGGGCGGCGATTGAGCAAAAGGCGGCCCGCCAAGCGAACCCTTCGTGTCTTCGTGGTTAGCCGGAGGTTTTCGCGGACCGGTTTTTGATGAGGGCCCAGCGCTTTTGGGCTTCGTCGGCGTATTCGGATTTGCGGAACTTGTCGATGACCTCGGCGTAGGTTTTCGCAGCCTGGTCCAAGTCGCCCAGTTTCTCATCGCACAACCCCGCTTGGAACAGCGCGGGGGCTTGCCATTCCGGGAAGTTTGCGTAGTTGTAATAGACCTTCAGATAATTCTCCTGGGCTTTCTTCCAGTCTTTTTGATGCCACCAGGTCTCGGCAAGCATGAGTTGGCTCTTGGCGGCGGTTTCGGTGCCTTTGGCCGCGGGGTGCTCCAAAGCCCGCTCGAACGCCTTGCGGGATTCGTCCCACTGGGCCTGGTTCTTATACGAGCGGCCTAAGACCTCGTCGGCTTCGTAGAGCTTTTCGCTTTTGGGATCCCACGCGCGAAACGCCGCGACCGTGGCGGCCACGTCGTCGTATTTTTTCTGACGGACTTGCGATTCCGCAAGCAACACCCACACCCGCGGAAACCAGCGGGACTTTGCCACCGCGGGATTATCTTTGGACTTGGTCAATTCGGTGAACAGCGTCTCGGCTTCTGGAAACTTTTTGGTGGAGATGAGCGATTCCCCGCGGCGGAATGTCACGGTGGGCCGGTATTGGCTCTCGGGAAAGGTTTTCAGAAATGTTTCGGTCTGTGAGGCCAAGTCTTCCCACAACCGCTGCTCGGTGAGGATCTCGATCAGTTGGAACATGGCCCGCTCTTTGACTGCCGCGTCCGCTTTTTTGTTCGTGGAAAGTTCCTCGAAGACCTTTTTCGCGTCGAGCAGTTTGCCCGAGATGAAATCGCTCTCGGCCAGGCTCAGCCGGGCGCCCGGCACCAGCGGGCTTTCGGGCGTTTTTTCGATGAGCATGCGGAACACCGCATCCGAGCGGTCGAAGCGTTCGGCTTTGAGGTTCATCAGGGCCCATTCGTCGAGCAGCTTGTCCAAGTCCTTCGCCTTGGGGAATTTCGCGAGCACCGCTTCGTAGGCGACGTCGGCGACTTCGGGTTCCTTGAGGGCCGCACGCGTGCGAGCGGCTTGCACGCCGGCCAGAAACGCGAACTGGTCGGGGCGTTTTTCCTCGGCCCCGGCTTCGGCGGTTTTTTGGGGGGCGAATTTCTCGAAGGCGTCCTGATAGACTTTCGCGGCGGTCTTCATGTCGCCGGCGTCTTCCAAGGCCCGCCCCTTCATGTACGAGGCTTCCGCGGCTTGTTCGCGGTCCTGGGGGAACTCCTCGGCGAGCCGGCCGAAGTCGGCCGCGGCGGCCAGGTGCTTTCCGCCGTGGTATTCCGTCCAAGCCAGCCCCGAGAGCGCCGTGCGGTAGTAGGACGATTTCGGATCGAGCTTCACCACGGTCTCAAACAGCTCCGCCGCCCAGGCCCAGTCCTTTTGATCGTAGGCCCTCTCCGCGATTTGATAGGTCCGCTCCGGTAAGAGCGGACTCTGCGGGAACTTGTCGCGGAGCGCCAGAAGGTCCTGTTTGGCTTGGGTCTTGTGCTTGAGCCGGGCCTGAGCCAACGCCCGCCCGGCCAAGGCGAGATCCGCTTCTGCCCCGTCCGGAGCGAGTTCGAGGTAGCTCGTCAAATCGTCCACGGCCTGTTGATCCTGCTGGAGCGCCAGATGGCTCAAGCTGATGACGACGAGACCGCTCAAGAACTCCGAGCCGACGCCCGTCTTTTTCACGTTCTCGATAACCGGGGCCATCGCCTCGACGACTTCCGCGTGCTTGTCCAGCTTTTGGAGCGCGCGGCCGAGATGAAACCGGGCGGCGAGTTGCGTGTCCTTGACCTGGCTGTTTTCGATGACGGTGCGAAACCTCCGGGCGGCGTCGGCGAAGCGTTCCGCGCCGCCTTGCAGGTATTCCAACCGGCCTTTGAGGAGTTCGTGGTGCATGAGCAGCGGGCTTTGTGGAAACCGCTTGGGGAATGTGTCGATGATCTTTTCCGCGTCGGCGAGCCGCTTCGTGCGTTCGCCGGGATCTTGAGCCTGCCTCGCATAATACAAGGCCGCTTCGCCGGCGAGGTGCAGGCTGTCTTCCACAAACTCGCTCTTAGGCCAGTCGCTCGCGATTTGCAGAAAGCGGTCCCGCGCGGTGGGGTAGTCCTTCGCGCGGAAAGCGCAATCGCCCCACTGGTAAATGATATTGTCCGCAAGCGCTCCCGCGTCGCCGGCTTCGGAGGCCGACTTTAAAATCTCCGCCGCCTGCTGATATTCGTCCAACGCCTTGTACGACACGCCTTTCCAGTACCCCGCGAGTTGGGCCTGGGATTTTTGCTTCGCGGCCAGGTCGAACCGCCCGATGGCTTTGCGATAATCGCCGACCTCGTACCACGCGTAGCCCGCGTTGAGCTGGGCCGCGGGCACGAGCTCGCTTTTGGGGAACTTCTGCTCGACCTCGGCATAGGCCTCGGCCGCTTCGGGATATTTCCCGCCCTCAAAATACAAGGTCGCCAGGTTCATTTGGGCCTGGGGGGCTTGGGGGTTCGTCTCGTCGTCGGCGAGGTTTTTGTAAATCGGGACCGCCGCGTCGGGCTGCTTGAGTTCCTCATAAGCCCGCGCCAACCCGAACTGCACATCGTTCGCCAGCCGGCCTTTGGGATATTGCGCTTCCGCGAGCTTGTATGTCTTCACCGCGTCGGCGGGCTTTTTCAGGTAAAGCTGCGTCTCCGCCAGGAACGGCAGGGCCCACTCCGCCAGATCGTTTTTCGGGTACTTTTCCAGGAACGCTTGAAACTCGGTCTCGGCGGCTTTCAACTCGTTGAGCAGGTAACTCGATTCCGCCACGCGGTACATGGCCACCGGCAGGTTGCTGTTTTTGGGATAGTCGCGGACGTAATCCCGCCATACGCTGCGGGCGGTCTTGTAGTCGCGAAGGTTGGTGAGAGCCAGGCCGCGGTACAAACGGGCCGTGGGCACCTTGGGATGATTCGGAAATTCGTCCGCGAATTTCTTGAAGCTTTCTTCCGCCTGCCGCCAGCGCCTCCTGCTTGTAGGCCCCGACGGCGTAGTTGTAAACGTCCAGCGCATCGTCGGCGGATGCGGACACCGGCGCAACGCCCAGGACGATCAGCAGCGACGCCAACACAATCCAACACAAGCCAGATCGGGGGGATTGGTCTGTCATCACACTCTCCATTAACACAGCGGCGGCGGGGATTTTTCTTGGGTCCGGAATTCTAGCGTGATTGGGGGATGGGGCTGGAAAGGGCCATTCCCTGTTGAATAGATCACATTTTTCCTCAACCATCGTACGTTGGTGAACGGGAAATCGGCAAGGGCGCTTGCCCCGAGGAATGGCGGTGGGAAATACAAAACACCGGCGGCGGCCTGGCGAAAGATCGCCGGGCCGCCGCCGGTGTTTTTAGATTTTTCGTTCGTCGCGGCGGCTTCATGCCGCCGCAACGGATTTTTGATCTTATTCCGGGACCACGGGGCCGGCACAGCGGATGAGGTGGTCGTGATCGATGTAGACGACTTCTTCGGTGGCGTCGGTGTGGGTGAAGGGGATCGGGTAGTTCGAGCGAAGCGTCTTGTCGTAATACACGGTGCATTTGTAGTGGCAGTGCATCATGCGGGCGGGGCCGACCATCGGGTAGAACCGGCATTCGCCGACGCGGTCCACGATGGGCTCCACGACCATCCGCACGTTGTTGATTTGGGTTTCCGCCAGGAATGCATAGCCTCCGGACCCGGTTTCGCTGTCCGGGAGGGCCCGCACGACTTCATCCGGAGAGGGCGGATCGAGGCAGAACAGCGGGGCGTTTTCGCCTTCGACGGGATCGAGCACCGGCACGCGGCCGTAGCGTTCTTCTTCCCAATACGCGTCTTCGACCTGTTCGCTGAAGTACGGGCTGACGGGAATGAAGGGAGCCGTCCGCCAGAAGAGGCAGAAGCTGTAAATCACGTCGGCGAAGCCTTCGATCAGCGTGCAGCCGCCGTTCGAGAAGGTCATCAGCGCCATCCCGACCATCAACACGCACCGCCGGGCCTTGGGTCCGAACTTAATCATTGCTTCCTCCGTGAGAATTCGACCTGCCCTGGATGTGTGGTTCGCTCCGCCTGGAGTCGGGGCAGCAGTGAGTATGGAAACCTGGAATTGTTCGCGGCGCCTTACCGCTCGGAAACCGTCTTCCCCATCCCGACACATCGGTGGACGTTGCGCGGCGTGAACTTCCGCGCGACACTGTATGGTATGTATCGATCTTCCAGCCGAGCGACTTGTGAAAAACTTGGGATTTTGCGGGTTTTATCAGTTGTCGGGCGAGCGTGGAGCTCAGCCCCCTGATCTCGTCCATCAAAATCCAATGACAATGCTTTCGAATCCGAGTGAATCCAATCCAGGTTGAGCGTTCGTGAAGAATCATGGGGCTGACGCCCCAGGCTCGCCGGGACTGTCACGGAAAAAGGCGTCTCCCAGTGAATGGGAAACGCCTTTCCTCGTGTCACGGACTGTTGTCGTTTCGGGCCTACCAGTTCTTGGGATTGAGGAACCAGAACCAGCGGTCGGTTTTGGAATCGAAGTCGAGCATCCAATGGCCGTCGTCCCATTCCAGGGTGGCTTTCCGCCAGCCCAGCGGGACTTGCGGATAGGGATAGAACGGGCCGATGTAAGGCCAGGCGCTCGCCGCGTACTGTTTGGGATACTGGATCGCCGCCGAGTTCGGATACTGGGCTTGGGCGGGCCAGGCGTATTGCGGCAGGTAAGGGTTGTTGTAGATCGTGGGATTGGCACCGGGCACGGCGGTTCCATAAGCCGGGGCGGGAACGCCGGGCATGCCGGGATAGCCTCCGGGATAACCGGGCGGCATCATCGCGGGCTGACCCGTCGGGGGAACGCCAGGAATGCCAGGAGCCCCGGGAACCACCGGCGGAGCGCCGGCGTTGTTGTCCTGGTAGGCGGCTTGCTGAAATTGGGCTTGCCGAGCCGGCGAGCCGGTGATTTCCAGTTGATTGTCCACAGCGTTCACGCCGGGCACATTGCGGGCGGCGTGGTCGGCGATCATTTTCTGGTCGAGGGTGGCCACGCTGCCCATCAAGGTGGCAAACCCTTGGGAGTAGCGGATCTTGATTTCGTAGCCGCTGAGGTTGGCCCGCGACAAGGCGGCTCCGATCTGCTCGGCGACAGCCTGGTTGCTCATGGCCGCGGGAGCCGGGGCCGGGGGCAGGTTCAGGCCGACCTGCTCGATCTGGGACTCTTCCTGGCCGAACGGCCGCGAGAACTCGGCCTGTTGGACCGGGGACGCGGGCTGCCTGGCGACTTGAAGCTGGTTGTTGACCCGCACCACGCCGGGCACGCTACTGACCAGCCGGGTCGCGGCCGCTTTGGAACCTTCGTCGGCGATTTGCCCGGACAGGCTCGCCACCCCGCCGGAGACGGTGATGTCGATGTTCGATCCCGGCAGACGGGCCGACCGGAGTGCCCGGGCGATGTTCTCGGCCACTTCTTGATTCGATTGATCCGCGGCGGTTTGGGGAGCCGCTTGCGGCTCGCCTCCGAACGGGAACGGTCCGGCGACCGCCAGGCCCGGAGCCGCCGCGATTCCCAAACTGAGAATCCAGTTCCGATACTTGCGCATCGAGAGATCTCCTTTTGTCTCCATCTCCACAAAGCCCCAGACAGGCCGGCGACGTTCCCGGCCAAACCCCGTTCTTCAACACTCCGTTGCGGTCGTTTACGCCGCCGATTTTTCCAAGGCCCAGTTGGGCGATCATTCGCCTGAACGAGGAGTCCTTACGTTATTGGTAGTCATCGGCTGTTTTGGTCCGGTTAAATAGACTTTTCTGATTGTTTCGCGCAGTTCTTGGCGAAATCAAAAGCGGGGAGCGGGGAGCGTCAGCCCCGTGATTTTCCTCAGGGCAACCGGCCATTTTCATCTGTACATAACGATTCCCGCACGATCCCCGGCAAATTCTCGGTAAATCTTGAGTTCCTCTTCCCCTTTTCCCGATTTTTCCCTAAAACTCCCGGCCCAGGTTGGATCATGGACGATTTGGCGGCGGGGATTCCCCAGACTTCGCCCCGCCGGCGAACTTCAAGCTCTCGAAGGATGGAGAGGTCATGCACACGGCGCGCATCGGTAGACATTGGCAGGTTCTCTTGACCATCGGCCTGTTGATTGGTCCCTTGGGCTGCGGCTCGGGCGGCGACAAGTCCGATGAAGCCGCGGGCCAGCAGTCCGCCGCTAAGCCGTTGCCCACGGCGGCGGTTCCCAACGGCAAAAACGCCGAGAACGCCAAACTGCCCGAGCCGGAAAAAGGCTCGCCCGAATGGTATCTCCGCGAGATCACCATGCTCCGCTTGCAGCCGCTGCCCGAAACGGACGACATGGACCAAATCCGCCAGTTCCAGCGGGAACGGAATTACAAAATCGCCGAGTTGGCGGGCTTCGTCGTCAAAAAGACCCACGACGACACCGCGAGAGAGCGGTTGTTCAACGTGGCCGTCCACTACGCCATGGAAGCCCAACTCCAACTGGCCATCCAGGTGCAAGGCGTCGATCTGGACGAGCACAACAACAACGTGGACGAGCTTTACGAGAACGTGGCCTTGCTGCAAAAGTTCGACCCGGCGTCCAAGGCGACGAACGAAGCCTGCTTTACGCTCGTGCGGTTTGCAGAGATCATGGCCGGCAAGTTCGCCAGCGAGGATCCGCGGTTTTTGGAGGAATATGCCAAGCAGGCCCGGCTGTTCGCGCGCAACTTTCCCAAAGATGAAGGCCGGGCCATCGCCAAGCTCGACGCCGCCGGCTGGAGCTGCGAAGCCCAAGGCCTCACGGAAACCGCAATCGCGTGTTACTCCCAGATCGCCGAGCAATTCCCCAAAAATCCCCGGGCTCAACATGTCGCGGCGGTGCTCAGGCGGCTGGAGCTCAAAGGGCAGGAACTCGCGCTCGCCGGCCCCACCGCGGACGGGAAATTTCTGTCCATCGACAGCCTGCGGAACAAAGTCGTCCTCGTGGCGTTCTGGGCCGCCGACACGGAAGGCTTCGACCAACAAGCCCAGGCGCTCAAACAGCTTCACGCGAAGTATGCCTCGAAAGGCTTTGAAATCGTCGGCGTGAATCTCGACGAGGACGAAGCCCGCTTGCAGAGCTTTCTCAAACAGCACGGGTTTACCTGGCCGACGATCTTTTACATCGACCAGACCAAACGCCGCTGGAACAACCCGCTCGTGCGGTACTACGGCATCCGCGAAATCCCCGCGTATTGGCTGGTGGACAAACAAGGCCGCGTCGCCGAGACGCAAATCCACCCCGCCGAGGCGGACGCGAAGATCGAAGAATTGCTCGCAAAGTAGAACCAGCGGGATTTGAGAATGAATCATTAGCCGCTGGACGCTACTCACGCATTCTGGCCGATCGAGACACGCGGCCGCCCTTTGCCAATGAGCGCGGATCAAGACAGCGGCATGGGGAGGTCGTCTTGCATTTGCCGGGGGGCGCCGGCGTGGATCAGATATTTTCGGGAGACCTGGTCGGCGAGTTTGTTCAATCCGTCTTCGATGTGGTTGAGCAGCTTCTCCAAGGGGCCGCGGCGTTTGCCGGGGTGTTTCACCAACTGCACCGCATCGGCCATTTGCACCGCATGCAGGGCCGACATGATCGCCCGCTGATCCGGCGTCCGCATGGGCAGCGACGCTTCGCGCGGCAGATGGTCCACATGCTCGGACAAGACCACCAACTGAAACGCCATCGCCCGGGGGTTGGTCTCATCGGTGAGCAGCAAATCCAACACCGCCGCGGGCTGCACGCGGGCCAGATACCGCGAGCGATAGGTCATCGAGTCTGTCGGCGATTTCCAGGACGGCTTGCAGCACCGGCACGTTGTCTTCTTGGGCGGTGGACAGCGTGTAGCGTAAGAGCGTCACCATTTGCAGGCCCCGCTCGATCCGCCGGCCGAAATCCAAAAACCGCCAGGCTTGCCCGCGGGTCATCGCATCGGACACCAAACCGTTGCACGCCGCGAGGTCGAAGATCAAGCGGTCCAGGCACTCGAGCGCATCGCCGAAATCGGTGTCCTTCGGCGAGACGCTTCGCAGAAACTCCGTCGCCAGGCGGTTGATGATCCGCCAGGTGTCAATCGAAATCCGGTCCCGCACGACCGAAGCCTGCCGGTGCAGTTCTCTCAAGGTGCCCCGCAAACTCAAGGATTCTTCTTCCTGAAAGACCGACGACAAAAGGGCATGCTCCACATCCGGCAGCGAGGCCTTGAAGCTGTCCACGACGAAGTCCGGCGCGATCAAGCCCCGCCCGGCCAGGACGCGCAACAGCGTGGGGACTTCGGTGACGCTATCGTATTTCGATTCCACCGCCAGGCGGTCCAAGAGCGTTCGCATCAAGCGGGCTGCGCTGTCGGCCCGTTCGAGATTCCGCCCCAGCCAGAAGAGATGGTCGGCCACGCGGCTGGGCAACTCCGCCCCGGACCGGCTGAGATGAATCCCCTGGTCCGACGGAGCCAACAGGCTCACCGGTTGGACCGGCCCTTCCGACAGCACCCAGGCGTCCTTGCTGAACTCGCCCGCCGCGATCGACAGTTCCAACGGCTCGGTGCTCGACGCGACACGAATCAATCCGCCGGGCATCGTCTGGTAGGAATCCTGCGTCGCCACCACGTAAGTCCGCACCGCCACGTGCCCCGGCTCCAATCGGCCCTGCCGGAACGAAGGCGTGGACGACCGGCTGATCTTTTCCTGGGCAACGAACTTTCGCGGGTCGGCTTTGATCGAGGCGATCAGGCTTTCCCGCTCGGTTTTCGACAATTGATCGACCAGGACCTCATGCGAACCGCTCTGCAGATACGCCGGCTTGATGACCAGGTCGCCCAAATGCTCCAACACGTATTTCAACGAGTCGGGATCGTTGCACCACCACGTCGCGATCGACGGGATTTTCAAAGTTTCGCTCAACAGCGTCTGGCACAAGGCGGGCAAATACGCCATGAACAACGGCGTCTCCAACAGCCCGCAGCCGAACGCATTCACCACCGCCACGCTCCCCGCCCGCGACGCCTCGAGCAATCCAGGAATGCCATGAGGCGACGTGCCGCCCAGTTCCAACGGGTCGCAGTCGGCATCGGGAATCCGGCGGAAGATCACATCCACCGGCAAGAGCCCGCCCAAGGTTTTGAGCGCGACCTGATCGTTCCGCACGGCGAGGTCGCCGCCTTCCACGAGCGTGTAACCCAAGTACCGCGCCAGAAACGCATCCTCGAAATAATAGGGATGGATCGGTCCCGGCGTGAGCAAGACGATCCGCGGGTTTTCCTTGTGATGCGGCGCCAGGTATTGCAGGCTTTCCTGCATCGTTATGAAGAACGATGCCAGCCTTTGCACCCGGCAGTCCTGGATCAAATGCGGCCAGGTCCGCGATGCGACGATGCGGTTTTCCACCGCGTAACCCGCCCCAGACGGGGCCGCCGCGCGGTCCGCCATGATCCACCACCGCCCGTCCGGAGAGCGGGCCATCTCCGCCGCGTACAGATGGATGTGCTGGCCGCCCGCCGGTTGCATATTGTGAAACGGCAGCATGAACCGCGGATGAGCCAACACCGCTTCCGGCGGCAAGAGCCGCCGTTTGAGCAATTCCCGCGGCCCGTACAAATCGGCGAGAATCAGGTTGAGCAAACGGACCCGCTGCGTCAAACCGTCGGAAACCGACTGCCATTCCCTTGCCGAGTACACGACCGGCAGAATGTCCAACTCCCACGGCCGGGGCTTGTCGTTCGGCTGGCCATAGACGTTATACGTCACTCCGTTTTCGTGAATCAGCCGATCCGCGAGTTCCCAGCGGCGGGACAATTCGTTCGCCCGCACGCGGGTCAATAAACGGACCATCCCCTGCCAATGCGCCCGCAACTGCCCCGGCGCCGCGAGCATCTCGTCATATATGCCCGCGGGCGGAACATATTGTTTGAGGAGATTGTCAAAGGCGCTGGCGTCCTCGGCGGTTTGGATGATCATAGATGGGATGGGCGATGGCGGCGGAGGTCCAGGGTCAACGGAAATTCCGGGTTCGGCGGTTCGGGACGCACCCGCACCGCTCCTCCAGTATGACCCATTTTAAAAAATCTGGAAGCCCGGCGGCTCTCCGCTTCCAGGGCATTGATGGGAAATGTGCCCGGGTTGAGTCCGCCTGGGTGGTCTATATGGTATTTGCAGCCTCCGACCGAGCGGTCGTTCCAGCGGTCCACAATGTCGAACACCAAAGGCGTATCGACGGGAATCGTCGGATGCAGACAACTCGGCGGCTGCCAGGCCCGATACCTGACCCCCGCCACGTATTCCCCTTCCACCCCCGTCGGATGCAAAGGCACGGCCCGGCCGTTGCAGACGATGGAATAGCGTTCGGGATTCAGCCCCCCGGCTTTGACTTCCAACCGCTCCACCGAAGAATCCACAAACCGCGACGTCGCCCCGCCCGCCGGCTCTTCCCCCAAGACATACCAGGGTTCGATGGCCTGCCGGAGCGTAAGCTGCATCCCCTTTTCCGAAAGTTTTCCGATCACCGGACAGCGAAACTCAAAGTGCGGCAGGAACCAATCGGGTTCCAAATCAAATCCCGCCGACTGCATGCCCGTGATCACATCGCGAAAATCCTCCATCAAGAAATGCGGCAGCATGAATTTGTCGTGGAGAGCCGTGCCCCACGAGATCAACTCTTCGCGGTAAGGCGCTTCCCAAAACCTCGCCACGATCGCCCGCACCAAAAGCTGCTGGGTGAGGGACATCCGCGCGTGCGGCGGCATTTCGAAAGCGCGAAACTCCACCAACCCAAGCCGACCGGTGCTGGAATCCGGCGAGTAGAGTTTGTCGATGCAAAACTCGGCCCGGTGCGTGTTGCCCGTGAGATCGACCAGCAAATGCCGAAACACCCGGTCCACCAGCCAAGGCGGCACGTGGCCCCGTTCGGGAATTTGCTCCATCGCGATTTTGAGTTCGTAAATCGCATCCCGCCGGCCTTCATCCACGCGCGGGGCCTGGCTGGTCGGGCCGATGAACATCCCCGAAAAAATATACGACAGCGCCGGGTGATTGATCCAATACGCAATCAAACTGCGGAGCAAATCCGGCCGCCTGAGAAACGGGCTGTCCGCAGGCGTGGGGCCGCCCAACACGAGATGATTCCCGCCGCCCGTGCCGGTGTGCCGGCCGTCCAGTTGAAATTTCTCCGTCCCCAACCGCGAGAAATGGGCATCCTCGTAAATGCCCGTCGTGATCGCGACCAACTCCTCCCAGTCGTGGGCCGGCTGCACATTGACTTCAATCACCCCGGGATCGGGCGTGACTTTGATGTGGTTCAACCGATCGTCCGGCGGCGGAAGATAGCCCTCAATCACCACCGGCATCTCCAAGGCCTCGGCGGTTTGCTCCACCTTGGTGATGAGTTCCAGATAGTCTTCCAACCGCTCCGTGGGCGGCATGAAGATATGCAATCGGCCGTTTCGCGGCTCGATGCACATCGCGGTGCGGATCGCATCCGCCGGCTCGTCACTCCGCTCGTGGTCTTCCTCCGGTTTGACTTCCGGCTGCTCACCGGTTTTCCCGCCGCGAAGTTGCGTCACGGGGCGAGATTCTCCGGTCAGGGACCGCAATAATTCTTCCCGGTGGGGAAGGGCCGGTCGCGGGGCCATCGGGTCGCGTTCATAAAACCAGGGCCGATCCCCACCGGACGAAGTGAAGAGCAAATCCAAAGGCAATCGCAGGCCCATCGGCGAATCGCCGGGAATCAGGAATAACTTTTCGGAGCGAATCGGCCAGGGACCGCTGACCCACTGCGGCCGAGCTTGCCACCACTGTTGGCGCAAAGGCAGCATGCAGCCCACGGGCGTGTCCATCCCGCGTTCAATGACCCGCGCCAGCCGCCGGCGTTCTTCGCTGTCTTTAAGGTCCCATTGCGAAGGATCGACGTGCACGGGCAGCTTTTGCTCTTGCTGCAGGAAATGCCAAACGTCCTCGTACGCCGTGACGATCCATTGGGGATCGACGTCCAACTCCTTCGCCAGCTCCCGGGTGAATCGGCGGGCGTCTTCCGGCGTGTGCTGATAGGCCACTTCCTCCTTGGCGATCAATTCGGGATTGTTCCACAGCGGCTCGCCGTCGGTTCGCCAGAAACAACTTCAGCGCCCAGCGAGGCAACGATTCGCCGGGATACCACTTGCCCTGCCCATAATGCAAGAGCCCCCCCTTGGCAAACCGGTCGTAAAGCCGGAACAATAAATTCGACGCCAACAGTTTTTTCGTGGGGCCGACGGCGGCGATGTTCCATTCGTCGCCTTCCATATCGTCGATGGACACAAACGTCGGCTCGCCGCCCATCGTCAGCCGCACGTCGCCCGCTTGAAGTTTTTGGTCCACGGACCGGCCGAGGGCTTGAATTTGCTGCCATTGCTCTGGGGTGTAGGGCTTGGTCACGCGGGGATCTTCATGAAAGCGCGTGACGGCCATCTCGAAATGGAACTCGGTTTCGCACTGTTCCACGCCGCCGGAGATCGGAGCCGCCGACATCGGATGAGGCGTCGCCGCCAGCGGAATATGCCCTTCCCCCGCGAGCAAACCCGAGGTGGGATCCATCCCCACCCAACCCGCTCCCGGCAGATAGACCTCGGCCCAGGCGTGCAGATCGGTGAAATCGCTTTCGGGACCCGACGGGCCATCCAGCGATTTGATGTCCGGGGCCAGCTGCACGAGATACCCCGAGACAAACCGGGCCGCCAGTCCCAGATGCCGGCATAACTGCACCAGGAGCCAACTGGAATCCCGGCACGAACCGGAACCGTTCGCGAGCGTCTCTTCGGGCGATTGCACGCCGGGCTCCATGCGGATCAGGTAATCCACATCCTGTTGGAGCTTTTGGTTCAGTTCGATCAAAAACTCCACCGTCCGCCGGGGCGTTTTATCGACCGCGTTCAGATAGCCGTCAAACTTCGGCCCGCCGGGTTCCGTCCGCAAAAACGGGCGGAGGTCGTGCGCCAAATCCTCGGCATAGACGAACGGAAACTTCTCCGCCGAGGCTTCGATGAAGAAGTCGAACGGGTTAATCACCGTCATCTCGGCGATCACATCGACTTCGACGGAAAACTCGCGAGTCTTTTCCAGAAACACCAGCCGGGCCAGGTAATTCCCGTGCGGGTCCTGCTGCCAGTTCAAAAAATGTGTCTCGGGCGAGACCTTCAGCGAATAGCTGACAATCGGTGTCCGGCAATGCGGAGCCGGCCGCAACCGCACCACCTGCGGCCCCAATGTAACGAGACGGTCATAACGATACTGGGTCTTATGCGAAAGCGCAATCTGAATAGTCATAGGAGCGGAAAATCAAAAGGAGAAAAATCAGACAGGCAACGGGTTTTGTCTTTACGCCGAAGGCGTTACATAACAAAGCCCAGGGTCAGCGGCGCAGCCGCGCCACCCTGGGTTTCAGGTCCCAAAATAACCCTTAATACGCCGAAGGCGTTATACAAAACTGTTGTATAACGCCTTCGGCGTAAGGAATACCGGGCGCTCATCACTCATCACCCAGAATGCGCTTCGCGATTCTGGGCTTTGTGATGTAACCGCTTCGCGGTAAAAACCTCGCCGCATAAAAACATTTCCAGCTTCTTAGGATTTTGTCATTTGGTTTTGGGATTTGTGTCCCGTTCAATCCGCCTATCATCCGCGGCTCGATCTGTTTTCTTCGTGTCTTTGTGGTTTATGATTTCCATTCAAACCACGGCGGGTTCGCGCCTGAAGAAGCTTTGGTGAATGGCTTTGCCCACATCGTTCATTTGCGATTGGAAGCCATCGATAAACTGGTGCATGCCTTGGGCGATGACATCGTCGATGTGCATGTAATCGAGTTCCGCCTTGAGCCGGCCCACGAGTTTCTCGGCGGGATTGCTGAAACCGCCCTCGGCCTCGCCGGTCACGGCGTGCAGCGACTCTTCCACGCGGATAATGCAGAAGTGCATCGACCGCGGGAACAAGCGGTCCAAAATCAAAAAGTCAGCAACCTTGAGCGGGATGATCCGCCCGTGAAACTTGCGGTACATCTGCAGGGCGCTCGTGGATTCGAGAAGCGCCCCCCATTGCACGGCGTCCATCGGCGTGCCGATGTCTTTGAGATCGGGAAGCAGGATGAAATACTTCACGTCGAGGATCCGCGAGGTCTTGTCGGCCCGCTCCAGAAACCGGCCCATGCGGCTGAAGTGCCAGCCTTCGCTGTGCGACATCGTGGAGTCGGTCACGCCCCAAATCAGATGGCTGCTGCGTTTGACGTCGTTCAGAAAATCATAAGGCTGCGCGAGCACCGGCCGCGCCGCCGCCCCGCGAACTTGCAGGAAGAACTTGTTGATCTCCTCCCACATCGGCGTCGTCAAGTTCTCGCGGACAGAGCGGGCGTTCTCCCGGGCCCGAGTGAGGCAGGAGAGAATCGAATTGGGATTGCGGGTGTCAAACGTCAAAAACTGAAACACCCGCTGCTGATCGAAGCTGCCCGTTCCGTAAATCTCCTCAAACAAAGCCTCGTCGCCGGTCGTATAAACCAGCGGCGCCCACTGCGGCGAGAAGCTGCCTTGGAAACTCAAAGTGAGGTTCTGGTTCACATCGATAAACCGGGCCACGTTCTCGGCCCGCTCGATGTAGCGGCTCATCCAGTAAATCGATTCCGCGACCCGGCTTAGCATGCCTTGGACTTGCTCCTGTGATTGCCGCGATTCACTCGGCGGATTGGGATTGCGATTGGTGGCCGTTCGATTGGGATTGCTGGTTTTGCAGGGGGACGATTTGGTCGGCCGCCGCGGCCAGGTTGTCCGCCAGGACCCAGGTGTCTTTGCTGCCGCCGCCTTGGGAGGAATTGACGATCATCGAGCCTTTTTTCAAGGCGACGCGCGTCAAGCCGCCCGGCAGCACGTAAATGTCTTCCCCGCACAAAATGAACGGCCGCAGGTCCACGTGCCGGGGTTCGGTGTGGTCGTCCACAATCGTCGGCACCGTGGACAACGACAGCATCGGCTGGGCGATGTAATTCCGCGGATTGGCCTTCACCGCCTGGGCGCACTTTTCACGTTCCTCCTTCGATGCCTGCGGCCCCATCAAAATCCCGTACCCGCCGGATTCGTTGGTGGGCTTGACGACCAACTTGTCGAGATGCGAGAGCACGTAATTCTTTTCCTTCTCGTCCGCGCAGATATACGTCGGCACGTTCGGCAGGATTGCGTCTTCACCCAGGTAGTACTTGATGATTTCGGGCACAAAGGCGTAGAGGGCTTTATCATCCGCGATGCCGGTGCCGGGGGCGTTGGCCAATGTCACCCGGCCGGCTTTGACGACATCCATCAAGCCCGGCACACCGAGGCAGGAATCCTCGCGAAAGCATTTCGGGTCGAGGAAGTCATCATCGATCCGCCGATAAATCACATCCACCGGCTGCTTGCCCTTGGTGGTGTGCATCACCACGCGGCCGTTTTCCACGCTGAGGTCCGAGCCTTGCACCAATTCCACGCCCATCTGCTGGGCGAGGAACGAATGCTCGAAGTACGCCGAGTTATAAATTCCGGGCGTCAAGACCACCGCGGTGGGATAGTGGGCCGAGGGCGGCGCGGTTTCGAGCAGCGTTTGCAAGAGGCGTTCGGGATAGTCTTCCACCGGAGCCACGGGCGACCCGCGAAACACCTCGGGCAGAATCCGCTTCATAATCTCGCGGTTTTCGAGAACATACGACACGCCCGACGGGCAGCGGAGGTTGTCTTCGAGCACATAAATTTGCCCGTCGGCATCGCGAACCAGGTCGGTCCCGGTGACGTGGGCCCACACGCCTTTCGCGGGTTTAAGACCCTGGCATTGCGGGCGGAAGGTTTTGGCGGTGCGGATCATTTCTTCGGGGACGACCTTGTCCTTCAAGATTTGCCCCTGGTTATAGACATCCTCGATGAACAGGTTCAGCGCGGATCCGCTGCTTCAAACCGTTCTCGACGATTTGCCATTCCGCCCCGTCGAGGATGCGGGGGATGATGTCGAACGGCCAGATTTTTTCATTTCCCGCCTGGTCGCCATAGACGGCAAACGTGATGCCCCGCGTGAGCAGCGTGGATTCCGCGCGGTTCTGCCGATGCCGAAGGTCCTCCGCGGTCAGCCCCCCCAGTTGCTCCGCGAAGATTTTTCGCCGGGGGTGCCCGTCGCCATCGTACATTTCGTCGTAACAGCCGTTCGCCGCGGCGGAGGAATCAGTCATGGGCTCGCTGGAGTTTTAGAACCGAACCGAAATGTCACCGGGAGAGTTCATTGGATTCCCCCGAACAGCAAAGAATATGCCGGGATTGGTTTGTGCTCACAATACGGGTTGTATCCTGCGGTGTTTCATTTCGTCAAGTTGGCTTGTGCGACGAGAGCAAACTTGGGCTTACGCCCAAGGCGATCTGCATCTTCGCGATTCCCGCCTTCTGCACAGGCAGCTTTGCTTTGATTTTGTGCGGGAGAATCGGTTCCTTCAGTTCAGGAAACTGCCCAGCCACAACGCAGCCTGATTTTCTGCAACCGTGATAACCCTCACCACCGGCATCTTCCGAGCCGGATTCGGGCAGGCGGAACCGGCCGATCGCCGATTTGACGTGGAGATTTAAGCTAGGCTTAAGGGTGGCGGTTCCGTGAGTTTCGGAGCCGCGGTGGATTTCCCCCTCATCCTGCTGGAGACGATTTCGTGGGTTTGGCCTTGAGCGACTGGCTGCCAAACGCGGCAGCGCCTTTGACCTTTTGGCTGTGGGCGATGGGGGCCTTGTTCGCGGCCGGGGGCGCGGGCTTTGCCTGCGGGGCCGTTTATGCCTGGTTCTCCTCGCGGTCGCGGGTCAAACGGGCATCCGGCCGGCAGGCCGATTTGTTGCCAATGGTGCGGGAGAACCTGGAAGCCGCGTTCGAGGCGACCCGAGCCCTCAAAGAATGCCGGCAACTCGTTTTGTCCGAAGAAGACACCGCCGATCTCACCAGCCGCCGCGATGCGCTTCTGGAAACGCTCGCCGACATCGTGGAACTCCAGCAGCAAGTCGCGCAGGTGATTTCCGGAAAACCTCCCGCACCCGCGGGGTCTTCCCCCTTTGAAATCGAATGGATCCGCGAACCGGCCGACGAACTCACCAAAACCCCCGACGCGTCGGCCCTGGAAATCAACATAACCGCCATGCTCGCCAAGAGCACCGAGCACAACCGCTCGAGCGGGTTTCTGTTCGTCAAGCTGGATGGTTATGAAAAGTTGGCCGAGCGGTTCGGCGCGGAAGGCTTGGAAGTCCTCTTGCGAAAATTCGCCGGGGTGATCATCCGTGCGGCCCGCGAGGAAGACCTGGTCTGCCGGCATGATGAGAACACCTTCGGCGTGCTCCTGCCTTCGCTCGAACCCGATTTGGGGCCGAAACTCGCGCGGGCGATCCGCGATTCGATCCGGCATCATCATTTCCGGGTGAGCGAAAGCGGTCAGGAAGTGTTCATCACCGCGAGCCTGGGCTACACCGACTGCCATCCGCACGAGAACGAAGACCTCGTGTTAAATCGGGCCGGCAACGCCCTCGCCAAATCGGAACGCCGCGGCCGCAATCAATTGCACCTGCACAACGGCGAAAACATCGATCACGTCGTGAGTGGCTAACCTTGAGCCGCGCACGAAGTAAGCGGTTTTCAAGAGATCAGACATCGCAAAACCGCTTGCTTCGTGCGCGGCTCTTCCCTTTTGGAGCGACTGAAATTGAACTATTCCCCGACATCGCTCGCGACGGGAGCCGGCGAATCGCTGCGGTAGAAAACATCGGGCGGCGGGCGGCGGGTGAGGCGTTCGTACGAGACAACCAACTCGCTTTGCCCGATCACGAGCTTGTCGCCGGGCATCAGCGGTGCTTGCTGGATCGACTCCCCGTTAACCCAGGTTCCGTCCGGAGAATCCAGATCGACGGCCACCAGCGTGCCCTGTTCCAGATCAATCTGGCAGTACGGGGCTTTTGCGGGCTCTTCGGAAATTTGCAACCGGGCATCGTCCCCTATTCCTAAAATCACGGGAAAGGAATCGAGCACAAGGGGAGATTGACCCCGCGAATCGTCCATGGGAAAAAGTCGCGCTCGCATGGCGTCGGCCTTTCGCGGAACTAAACGGGATTCACTTCAATCTGGTTGACGACTTGTTCCACCGCGTCCAATCGGAGCACCGCTTCCTGTGCGACTTGCTTGTAATAATACGACGAAACCCGCCCGCGCAACAGCAACAGCCCTTCGCGAAATTCACAAGTCAAATGCTGGCTGAGCTTCGACAGCCGGAGAGTCAACGCATGCCGGGCTTGACGCAGGACTTCGCTTTCGCTGACGGGCGTGCGGGTGGCGATCATCGATGGGACTTCCTTTCGCATGAGGAGCATCGGAGGCGGAGGGGTTTTGGGGTCTTCCGCTAAAGAAGCAATCCCAATGCCAATCATGTCAAGTTCTTGTGAAAGAAGGTCGGATCGCGAAAAACGATGGGAGTCCCGCGGGATTTCGCCGCCGAACTCCTGAAAAAAATGCCCTGCCGGAATGTAATCCGCGGGTCGTGCTTGCAATCCCTGCACGGAGTTTAAGCAGCCCCCGCCCGGTTTGTGGACGCGGGGGATCGGGCATTTCCTCTGGGTTATTCCTTGAGTTTCCCGAGCAGCCGGGCCGCGGCGGTTCCCAGAAGCAGCGTATCCACGCCGGCGACGATCAGCGTGTAGCCCTTTTGGACGTAAGGCTTGACCGCCTCCGCCGTGACGCCGAAATAGCCCAGCGGCATTCCCGCTGCCAGGCAGGTTTGGGTGATGTGCTCGATCGCCTGGACGACTTCGGGATCGTCGATCCGGCCCATCTTGCCGAGGCTGGCGGAAAGATCGTAAGGCCCCAACAGCACCGCATCCACGCCTTCGACTTGGACGATGGATTCGATGTTCTCCACGGCCCGGACGTGCTCGGCTTGCACCACGACCGCCACCTGCTCGTTCGCGGATTCCACATACTCCTGAAACCGGAGCCCGTAGCCATGAGCGCGGGCCAAACCCACGCCCCGCGAACCCAACGGGGCATACCGCGACCACGCGACGATCTTCGCCGCGTGTGGGGCCGTGTTGACCTGCGGAGCGATAATCCCCGCCGCGCCCAGGTCCAGGACCTTTTTGATCGGCGTCTCTTCCGCGACGGGCACGCGCACCAGGCACGCGGCCTTCTCGCCCACCGTTTGCAGGATGCCCAGAATCTCCGCCGTCTCCAAAGGCCCGTGCTCGCCGTCGATGAACAGCCAATCAAACCCCAAATCCGCCAGAATCTCCGCCGTCGCCGGCGTGGGCAGCGTGACCATCGTTCCCCAGAGCCGCTTCTTGCTCCGCAGTTCCGCGCGAAAGTTTTTGGACATGAGAATTTCAATCCAATATGGAAGGTAACGAGATTAACGCGGCGAGTTGAGATCCATCGCATCGCCATTTGAGGCGGCGTTCAGTTGTGTTGCGGTCCAGGCGATCAAGCCGACGATCAGAATCGCAAACACAACGCTGCCGAGATTGAACCAACCCCGCAACGGAGCCATGACGATCGCATACCCCAGGCTGCCCGCCAGGAGCGAATAGCCCGCGAATAAAGGCAGGGTTTTGCGGATGACGGCGCCTTCGCGGCCGGCCATGCCCACCACGGCCGAGGCCGCGACAACGTTGTGCACGCAGATCGTGTTGCCCGCGGCTCCGCCCACGGCTTGAAGGGCGACAATCCACGAGGGATCGACGCCGATCTTTTCCCCCACGCCGAATTGGAACAGCGAAAACATCATGTTGCTCACCGTGTTGCTCCCCGCGACGAAGGCTCCGAACCCGCCGATGAACGGCGAGAAAAACGGCCAC
Organism: uncultured Planctomycetaceae bacterium; assembly: GCA_963815195.1. Lineage (GTDB taxonomy): Bacteria > Planctomycetota > Planctomycetia > Planctomycetales > Planctomycetaceae > CAWAVN01. Next base: position 212,496 of record CAWFGE010000013.1, on the reverse strand, counting down.
GCCGACCCGGCCGCCCCAGCCACGCCGTCCGCGAGAACCTGCGGCATATCCGTATAACCCGCCGCGCCGCCGCTGGAATTGATAAAGACCTGCACCATCGGCACCGTAAACACGAGCGCCACCGACGCGGTGAGAATCGTCTTCCCCGAGTTCACCCAGGCCCGCTTGTAGCCGGCTGGCTTCATCCCGTGAAGAAAGAACGTGAAGAACGACACGACCAGAAAAATCGTCCCCGGCACATAGAGAATCCGCGAGTCGTAATTGATCTCCGTCCCAAATATGTTCTTGAGCGAAATCGTCACCGCGTCGGCTTTGAGCCAATCCACGATGTGAAACGCCGGCACGCGGGTCGCGACCAGCAATAACGCCAAGAGCACATACGGAAACCAGGCTTGGAACAAGCCCATCGGCGCTTCGGTCTTCGCGGGTTCTTCGACGTGCAACAGGCCCGTCCAATCGGAGGGCCATTCTTCGGGCGGAGCAAAGTCCCAAGGCGTTCCCCGCGGGATCAGAAAGCCCGCTTTCGCCGCGGAGACCACGACCGCGAGGCCGATCAGTCCGCCGATGAGGGAAGGAAACTCCGGCCCCAAAAACCAGGCGACGGCCAGATAGGGAGCCGTCATCGAAACCGCCGCGAACAGGGCGAACTTCCAAACCTTAAGCCCCTCGGCGAAGGAACGGTGGGGACCGAAGAACCGCGTCATCGTCGCCACGACGCATAGCGGAATGAACGTGCCGACCGCGGCGTGCAAAACGGCGACCTTGCCCGCCATCATCACCAAAAACGCGGGCCTTAGCACCTCGCCGCCGGCTCCCACGAAGCCCGCGGACTTCATGAACGCAATCACGTCGGCGTTGTCGCCTAGCCCCTGGTTCACGCCGACGAGAATCGGCGTGCCCAAGGCGCCAAACGACACCGGCGTGCTTTGGATCATCATCCCCGCCACGACCGCGGCCATCGGCGGAAAGCCCAAGCCCACCAACAACGGCACCGCGACCGCCGCCGGCGTGCCGAACCCCGAAGCCCCCTCGATAAACGAACCGAACAGCCACGCGATGATAATCACCTGCACCCGGCGGTCGGGCGAGATGTCGGTGAAGCCCCGGCGAATCGCCCGCAGCGCGCCGCTTTCGTGGAGCGTGTTCAAGAGCAAAATCGCGCCGAACACGATGTAAAGCAGCTCCGCCGCGATCACCAATCCCCGCACCGTCGCGGCGGCGATTTGCAGTTCCGGCACTTTCCATACCCACCACGCCAGGCCGGCGGCCGTCAGATACGACAACGGCATCACCCGGCTCGCGGGCAGACGCAAAATCACCAGAAACCCGCCCACCACCACGATCGGCAGCGTCGCCAGCCAAGGCAAGAGATCCGCCGGCATGAAAAACTCTCGCTGGGAAAACTCAAAGAAGTCCATCGATCGGAAAAGGAAACCCAACCGACTCTACTCATGCGGCCCATTCGAGTAAAGCGAGCCATTCCTTCCCACCCAACCAAACCGCAGCGACGAAAACGGCAACGGGCCGAACGCCGCCTTCGGCTCGGGCTTCGATTTGATGGATCCCGGCGATCTACCTTTGCGCGTTTGCGTTTTCGATTACGGCCCCAACAGCAACAGGGCCACGTTGTAATAGATCAAAACGCCCACCATATCCGAGATGGCGGCGATCAGAGGGTTCGACATCAGGGCCGGGTCCATTCCCAATCGCTTGAAGCCCAACGGCAGCATCGCGCCCGTGATCGCCCCCATGATGACCACCAACAGCACGGTTCCCGCGACGATGACGGCGCGGTGCGCCTCCTCAAAAATGAGCGCGAAGCCGAACGCGATCACCGCGAGCGTCCCGCCCAACTGCGAAGCGAGCAGCAACTCCCGCATGGCAATGCGGATCGCGATCCGCCCGCTGGTTTCCCCCAACGCCAACGTGCGGATCACCAGCGTGGCCGACTGCGAGCCGGCGTTCCCGCCGCTGGCGAGCACCATCGGGAAGAACAAAATCATCCAGGGATATTTGGCCGAGACGGATTGGTACTGATTGAGCACGGTCGCCGTTCCCAAGGCGGCCCCGAGAAGCAGCATCAGCCAGATCCCGCTTCCACGTCAGGGTGACCAACGACGTGGTGAGATAGCTGTCTTCCAAGGGCTGCATCCCGCCCATTCGCTGGGCGTCTTCGGTGGCTTCTTCCCGAATCACGTCGAGCACATCGTCGTGCGTGACGATCCCCACCAACTGGTTCTGGGTGTCGACGACCGGGATCGCGAGAAAGTCGTAACGGGCAAGCTCCTGGGCGACGATTTCCTGGTCGTCGGTCACGCGGACGGAGATCACATCCTTCTGCATGATGTCCGCGAGTTTCGCGCCGGTTTCGCCAGGATCAAATCGCGGAGCGAAATCAATCCGTGCAGCCGCCGGCCTTCATCGATGATAAACACGTAATAAATCGTCTCCCTGTCCGGAGCCTGCACGCGAAGCCGATCCAAGGCTTCGCGGGCGGTGATCTCCTCCGGCAGCGAGGCGTATTCCGTCGTCATGATCGCCCCGGCACTGTGCTCCGGGTAGCTTAAGAGCCGGCGGATGTCGTTGCGCTCGGCCTGGGCGATCGACGGAAGCAGGTTTTCGACCTTCTCCGGCTTCATGCGGGACAAGAGGTCCACGCGGTCGTCCGGCGACATTTCCTCCAGGAGCCGCGTGAGCCGCTTGCGGTCGATGAAATTCACCAGGTCCACCTGCCCCGGCAGGCTCATGTATTCGAGAATCTCCACCTGCCGTTCGAGCTTGCTGGTTTTGAGCACCTTCCAGGCCTCGGCGGGATCGAGCTTTTCCAAGACCTCCGCCGTGACCGCCGGGTGCAGAACGTCGCAGAACTCGGCCATGCCGGCCACGTCGTTCTCTTCCAGGAGGAGCTTCAGTTCGGGATACATCAAGGCTTGGTACATTCCGACCTCGATCAATCACGGCAAGACAAACGCATCGGGATGAGGATTCCGCGCAGTTTCGCCCGTCCTCAAGGGGTGGGCCGCGGAATGACAACAGGTGACGGATAAAAATCGAGCCGCCCCCAGAACGATTGAAGCGGCTCGCAGGTTGATGATAGCAGAATTCCTCCGCGTGTAGAGGGAGGATCCTCAGCTTTGAGCGGCTCGAAATGCCACTTCGCGGCGATTTTGGAAGGCATCCGCCGCCGCGCTTGCGGAACGGCCTCTGAAACGCTATCGGTGCGTTATCCGTTTTCGATTGTTTGACGGACCCCCGCGCTGGCAATACATGTCGGTTTTTCCCGCAAAGGTTTTAATGAGTATGCCTCGTATCACCAAATTATTGGCCGCGAACCGCAGCGAGATCGCGATTCGCATTTTTCGAAGCGCCCACGAACTGGGCATCCGCACGGTCGGCCTCTATTCCCACGAAGACCGCTACGCGCTGCACCGCTTCAAGGCCGATGAAGCCTACGAAATCGGCAAAGCCGGCGAGCCGATTCAGTCGTATCTGAACGTCGAGCCCATCATCGATCTAGCCAAAGAGCACGAAATCGATGCGATCCATCCGGGCTATGGCTTTCTCTCGGAAAACCCCGCGCTGGCCCAGGCGTGTGAAGATGCGGGAATTGTGTTTGTCGGGCCGCGGGTGGAGACGCTCAAGCAACTGGGCGACAAAATCACCGCCCGCACCATCGCGGAGAAAGCCGGCGTTCCCGTATTGGGCGGCAGCCAGAATGCCATCCGCGACGCAGCGCAGGGGAAAAAACTCGCAGCCAAAGTCGGTTTTCCGATCATCCTTAAAGCGGCCCACGGCGGCGGCGGCCGCGGGATGCGCGTCGTCCGCGAAGCGGGCGAGTTCGAGTCCGCCTTCGAGCAGGCCCAGCGGGAATCGCTGACCGCCTTCGGCAGCCCGGAAATCTTTCTCGAGAAATTCATCGAGCGGGCCAGGCACATCGAAGTCCAGATTCTGGGCGATTCCCACGGAAACCTGGTGCACCTGTTCGAGCGGGATTGCTCCGTCCAACGCCGGCATCAAAAGGTCGTCGAGATCGCCCCCGCTCCGAATCTCGATCCCGCGGTGCGAAAGGCTCTCTGCGACGCGGCGATCAAGATCGGCAGCGAAGTGCAATACGAGAACGCCGGGACCGTGGAGTTTCTCGTCGATACCGACACCAACCAGTTTTATTTCATCGAAGTCAACCCGCGGATTCAGGTCGAGCACACGGTGACCGAGCAAGTCACCGGCGTCGATCTGGTCAAGTCGCAAATCCAGATCGCCCAGGGCTTGCCGCTGGATGACCCCGGCATCGGTTTGCCGTCGCAGGATGCGGTGGCGACGCACGGCTTCGCCATTCAATGCCGAGTCACCACCGAAGATCCGACCAACAAGTTCATGCCGGACTACGGCCGGATTGTGCATTACCGCTCGGCGAGCGGGATGGGCATTCGGCTGGATGCGGGGACGGCGTTTTCCGGGGCGGTGGTGCAGCCGTTTTACGATTCGCTGTTGGTCAAAGTCACGGCGTGGGCGCGGGCCTTTCCCGATGCCGCCCGGCGGATGGAACGCTGCCTGCAGGAGTTTCGCATCCGCGGCGTGAAGACGAACATCCCGTTTTTGATCCGCCTCGTGATGCACCCGACCTTCATGCAGGGCCGCTGCACCACGCGGTTCATCGATGAGACCAAAGAGCTGTTCAAGTTCCCGACCCGCCGGGACCGGGCCACGAAGCTGCTCGCGTATCTCGCGGAAGTGCTCGTCAACGGCAACCCGCTGGTGAAAGACCGGCCCCCCGCGATCCGCCGATCGCCCGCCCCGGTGCCTCGGGTGAAGGAGTCCCAAAAAATCCCCGACGGCATGCGGCAGAAGCTCCACGGGCTCGGCCCCGAGGAGTTCGCGAAGTGGATTCGCGGCCAGAAAAAGCTGCTGATGACCGACACGACTTTCCGCGATGCCCATCAATCGCTCCTTGCCACGCGGGTGCGGACTTTTGATCTCTTGCAAATCGCGGACGCCTATGCCCGGCTGTGCCCCGAACTGTTCTCCATTGAAATGTGGGGCGGGGCGACGTTCGACACCTCGATGCGGTTTTTGAAGGAAAGCCCCTGGCAGCGGTTGGCGGAATTGCGGGAGCGGATTCCGAACATCCTGTTTCAAATGCTGCTCCGGGCCTCGAACGCGGTGGGCTACACGAATTACCCGGACAACGTGGTCAAAGCCTTCGTCGCGGAGGCGGCTGATGCGGGGATCGACGTGTTCCGCGTGTTCGATGCGCTGAACTGGGTTCCCAACATGAAGGTCGCGATGAACGCGGTGCTCAAGAGCGGCGCGATTTGCGAAGCCGTCATCTGCTACACCGGGGACATCCTCAACCCGCACCGCACGAAGTACGATCTGAAATACTACGTCGAGATGGCCAAGGAACTCGAGCAGATGGGAGCGCACATTCTGGCCATCAAGGATATGGCGGGCTTGTGCAAGCCTTACGCGGCCGAAATTTTAGTCCGCACGCTCCGGCAGGAGATCGGCATTCCGATCCACTTCCACACGCACGACACGGCGGGCATTCAGGCGGGGGCGATCCTCAAGGGGGCGGAAGTCGGGCTGGACATCGCCGATGCCGCGATGGCCCCGCTCTCCGGCGGAACGTCGCAGCCGAACTTGAACACCGTCGTCGAAGCTCTGCGGTTCACCGCGCGCGACACGGGTTTACCCCGGATCATCTCGACCAACTCGCCGAGTATTGGCGGGCCGTCCGCGAGTTCTACAGTCCGTTTGAAAGCCCGGTGCTGCCGGCGGGAGCGGATTTGTATCAGCATGAGATGCCGGGCGGGCAGTATTCCAATCTGTTCCAGCAGGCGCGGGCTTTGGGCCTCGCCGACCGCTGGGCCGAGGTCTGCCGGGTCTATGCCGATGTCAACACGCTCTTAGGCGACATTGTGAAAGTCACGCCCACCTCGAAAGCCGTCGGCGATATGGCGCTGTTTCTGATTGCCAACGAGATGTCGGCCGAGGATGTGCTCTCCGGCTCGCGGGAACTTGCGTTTCCCCAGTCGGTCGTCGAATTGGTCAGCGGTAAGATGGGGCAAACGCCGGGCGGCTTTCCGAAAAAGGTGCGGGAACGAATCCTCCGCGGCGAGAAACCGCTCCGCGGCCGGCCCGGTGCCAGTCTGCCCGCGGCCGACTTTGACGAGACCGCCGAGACGATCCGCCCGCTCTTGGATCACAAGCCGAGCCAGCGGGAAATCCTTTCCGATTTACTTTATCCCGAGGTCTTCACCGATTTCGCGAAGCATCAGCAGAAGTTTGGCGACACCTCCATCCTGCCGACGCCCGTGTTCTTTTACGGCCTCGAGCCCGGCGAGGAAATCGCAGCCGACATCGAACCGGGCAAGACGCTGATCATCAAGTTTTTGACCATCGGCGAGCCGCACGAAGACGGCCGGAGGACGGTGTTCTTTGAACTCAACGGCCAGCCGCGCGAGGTCACGGTGCTCGACCGCGCTTTGGAACCCGAAACGCCCCGGAGGCCCAAAGCCGATCCCAAGAATCCCGGCCACGTCGGTGCGACGATGCCCGGCATGGTGGTGAACGTCGCGGTGCGGAAAGGCGATTCCGTCGTCAAAGGCCAGAAACTGTTGATGCTCGAAGCCATGAAAATGCAAACGATCATCGCCGCCGAGACCGCGGGCCAAGTGGCGGAGATCCACGTGCATCCCGGCACGAACGTCGAAACCGGCGACCTGTTGGTCACGATCCAAACGTAGAATTCACATGGAGAACTGGCGTACCTTTTTGCAGGGGCACCCGCTACGGTTATAATCCCGCGAAGCGACGGGCACGATCAGCACCATCGGCCGGCGGAAACGGGACGCGGGGCGAGTTCCCATCCGACTCCCGTGGATGTGTTATTCTCGCAGCTGACAACGAATCCGAAACTCGCGGAACACCTTTTCGACCGATTCCTGGCTTGATCCCGGCGGCGATATAAACGAAACGGCTGTCGTCCAGCCGGTCTTTCACGTTCGGAGAGCTGAAACGTGTTCGCGAAGGATTTGCCGCCGGCGTACTTCGTCCAGAAGGATGAGGCAGAGTGTGAAGGAGTCTCACGGGGCGTTGTTCTGGTTCTCCTGCATTTTTTGCATCATCATTTGGCACATTGGACAGGGCTTCGGCTGCACGGCCGGGAGTTCGGTTTGGGCCTGCAAATTCAGATCGTGGTCGTAGCTCAACAGGTGGTTCCCCTGGGACACGAAAACCGCCTTCCTCGTCAGGTGAATCTCCACCGGCAGTCCGCCGTGCATTTGGGCCATCATCTGCTTCATTTTCTGCTGCATCTGGCCCGGTTTCGCGGGGCGATTTGACGAGGACTTCCCCGCGGCTGTTTTCGAGGACTGTGCCGCGTCTTGCATCTCCTCTTTGGGGAGGTCAACGGTCTTCACGATCTTGAGATTGTCACCGTACTTGAGAAGTTTGCCATCGCGAACCACGAAGACGCCGTCTCGCCCCGCCGCCCAGGCATTGGCAGTCGCGGTATGGCGTTTGTGCATTTCCATCATCATCGGCATCATCCGTTGCATGTTCATCATTGGTTGTTGTTGTTGATGAGGCGCACCTTGCGGCGGCTGATTCGCGGCCGCGATGAACGTGGTCTGCAGAAGTGCCAATCCCGAAAAAGTCAACAGCATGCGTTTCATAATGGCCTCCTTTGTGGGAATGAGTTGGGCTTCGGGGTTTTCTGTCTTTGAAGCATTGCGAATGTGAGAATTGTCGTCCTCGCCCCTGTTTCCATCATGTTCCGATTGGGATTTTTTGCAAGAGGAGTCTCCATGCACTTCGGATAGGAAATCCGCCTGGGTCGAAGAGCGGGAGTCCCCTGATGGTTTTCTCCACGAGGATTCAAATCATTGAATGAATCGGGTGAGTTTGATCGGGACGGCGAATTGCCGAGCGAAAATTCGCCCTGATCCAAACAAAAAGTTCGTGGAACCGGGCCACTTGGAGTTTGCCATGCAACCCATGATGCGCGCGTGTTGGAATTGGATGATGGGAATCGGCTGGATCGGCATGGTTTTGGGCTTGGCCCTGCTGGTGCTGCTCGTCGTTTTGCTCGTTGTCGCGATCCAGCGGCGTTCTCGTCCCCCCTCTTGAGCCTCGGTGCGAAATTCGCCAAGTTCCTGGCCGGGTCGAAAGGGATCTCGCAGATCCGAGAGCCTGTCAACTTGCCTGCTAACAAAATGTGCGATATGATAATGAAGGTAAGTCAACTGCCGACGATAGGCAATAAATTCATCGCGATGATCGCCCGGTTTCCACATTTGGTGGATGCCGGGTTTTTTTGTCATGCGGGCGGTTCCAACACGCGGGACGACATTCCTGGCGGGATGGCAGAGGCAAGGAATGGTAGAAGACAAGCTTCAGGTCGCGATTGTCCACAAGAGCGCGGACAGCCGCAATACATTGCACGCGGCGGTCGTGCACATGGGGCACGCCGTGTGTATTCAGGCTGCAAACGCAGCCGAACTCGTCAAGCAAGCCCAGCAGAACCGGCCCGATCTGATGATCGTGCAGGAAATGCTTCCCGACGACGAGGGCCTTAAAGCCGTGCAGCAAGCCTCCGGCGAAACGGCCATTCCCACGATCGTGATCATCGGCCGGCACGGCGGCCAATTGTTAGAGCACCCAAACTCCGCCAATGTGCTGGCCGTGCTGCAGGATCCCGTGCGGTATTCGGACCTGCTCCCCGTCATTCCGCTGGCCATGCAACAATTCCAAAGGCTGAAGGCTCTGCGGGAAATTCTGAAACAACTCGAAGAGGGACTGGGCGAACCGTAATCTGCGATCACCTTCGGGAAGATCGACGTCGCGTTTGGCGAGAGGAGAAACGATATGCAGCGGCTTCAAAAACTCATTGAACGAGCCATGCAGCTTCCGCCGTTGACGATTGCAGTGGTGGATGCGGGCGAACGACATGTGATGGAGGGGGTCGCCCAGGCGCTGGAGCGGGGACTGATGACGCCGGTGTTTGTCGGACTCCGCCAGCGGATTGAAGCGACGGCGGCAACCGTTGGTGTGTCGCTGGACGGGCGCCGCATCGTCGATGCGATGAGTGAAGAGGACGCCGCGCGGCAAGGAACGGAATTGGCGTCCGCGGGCGAAGTCACTGGGCTGATGAAGGGTTGGCTGCACACCGACGTGTTGATGCACCCGGTGCTGAGCCGACTGCGGACGGCGCGGCGGCTGAGCCATGTTTTCGTGGTTGATCTGGCGTCGTATCACAAACTGCTGTTCATCACGGATGCGGCCATCAATATCGCCCCCGATCTAATGCAAAAGGCGGCGATTGTGCAGAATGCCGTCGATCTGGCCCGCGTGCTGGGCGTGGAAACGCCCAAAGTCGCAGCCCTTTCGGCGGTGGAAGTGGTCAAGCCGGAAATCGGCTCGACGGTCGATGCGGCCTGTCTGAGCAAAATGGCGCAGCGGCGGCAGATTCGCCACGCCCTGGTCGATGGCCCCTTGGCGTTCGACAACGCGATCTCGCTTGAAGCCGCAAAGACCAAGGAAATCGTCAGCGATGTCGCGGGCGATGCCGACATTCTGCTCGCACCGGAGCTGAACTCCGGAAACATCCTCGCAAAAGATTTGGAGTACCTGGCCGGCGGCGTGATGGCGGGGATTGTGATCGGGGCGAAAGTGCCCATCATCCTGCCGTCGCGTTCGGACCCACCTGCGGCCCGCCTGGCCTCGGTGGCGATTGCCTCCATTATGCACCACGAGTGGACGAAAACCGTTAATGAATAGCCGACCTGCCGTTGCGACGCAGCACATCGTTTCCGTCAACGCGGGTTCCTCGCGTTCACGCGGCGGGACGAATGCTGAGTTTGCATTAGGGCTCGAACCGGCAAACGGTGCCCAGGAACTTCGCTTCGAGAAGTTTGCCGGGTCCATTGGGGCTGGTGAGAGCAACGTCCTTTTCAAACCGCAACCGGGCCGAATCGCTGACAATTCGCAGGGGGCTTTTGGAGGAATCCCCGTTGGGAAAACGCTTCATGGCAAAGGGCTTGAATAGAACCGCTTGGTCTTGATGATCCGGACTCCACTCATCGAAATAATAGGTCGCTTCCTCGGTGCGGAGGATATATTTCGCCTTCGCCACCCACGGTTGGGAAGGGAAATCCTGGTCCGCCGCCGACACGGCCCGGTGTCGTTCGGGCGAAGCCGGCGTGGTTGTCTCGGTGCCGGCCAGGAGCTTGCGGATCTCCGCCGCCGGGCTGCACACGGTGCGGTTTTTTTGCGGATCGATCGCAACGGCCAGGCCAATGAGTTCGTCGTCCTTATCCAAGACCGCGGCCCCGCTGAACCCTTGCGGGATGAGGCCGGCGAACTCAAAATTCTCCGTGCCGTGATACCGATCGACCTCCACCACTTGGCTGTTCAACATGCGAGGCGGTTGGGAAAGAGCCATCTCTAATGGGTCGGTGTGTTTTTCCCGAAAGCCCACAGAGCGGACGGTGCTCTTTTTTTCAGGCAGGCTGTGCGTTGCCAAGGGAATCGTGTCCAAAGCGAACGGCACTTTCGCACGCAGCAAAGCGACGTCGGCGTTGTCGTCTTGCAGAATCACTGTCGCGGGATAAAAGCCGGCGGTTGCGATTTCCGATTTGTCCAATTTCTTCCGCGCCGACCTGCAACACGTATTTTCCGGGAATGTAGTTCTTCAGCAAGTGAGCCGCGGTGAGGACAATCGCTTTGCCCGGTTCCGACTCGATCACCACGCCGGAGCCCAAGGTCTCGTCCCGCACGATGCCCTGGGGATCGTTGGGTGAAGAGATTCTCGCCGTCCGCACCGCAACAATTGCGCTCGCGGGAAAATCTTTCGGCAGCGGTCTGGTTTGCACCTTGTCTTGCCGGGATTTCAGCGCGCGCTCGGGCGGTTCCGGAAACGGATCCGGCCCGAAGGAAGATGGGCCAGGCGAGGGCCGAGGCGGCGCGATAGCACGGGGGACGGGAACGTTCGGATTGGGAAGGCTCCGTCTGGGCAAAGGCTCGTTCGGATCGGCATAGCTGGGAGCGAAAGGCTGTACCGCGGCTTTTGGTGCCTGGGCTTCTCTATGCTTCAAGAGTTCAATCAACTGCTTCACATCCTTATGCAAAGCCTGGATGTCCTGGCGAAGTTCTTGCACATCGCTTTCCTGCGTTTCGGGCGAAGCCGGGTTCGCGGCTTCATTTGCCGGCTGAGAATCGACCGACTTAAGTTGTAGAACCGCCCCTTTCGAGGTTCCTGATTCCCGGTCGGCTGTTTGGTCCATTTTCAGATGATTCAAAACTTTCGGTGCGTATTGCTCGGCAACTTCCGTGATTTGCTGGATGTGTTCTTCCTTGGTGACCGACCCGCGGAGCAACAGGCTCTCGTTCAGCAGGATCACATCCACCTGGGCGGCGGGGAACAAGCGGCTTAATGTCTCTTTGACCGCTCGGGCTCCCAACGCCGGCTTGACTTGGACAAATGCATGAAACACTCTTCCGTTCGCATCGGTCACGGTCAACTCGGTGGAGCCCACCTGTTTCGCCTGGATTTTCAACTGCTGAGGGCTCAACGCGGAAACACTGATCAAGTCGGCACGAAATCCCGAAACGCGGCGGATGGGTTCGGGCGATTCAATGGTTCCGGTTTCGGAAATCTCCAAATCGAGATCGGTCCGCCCGTTGTAATCCAGCTTCGCGGTGTTGGCGGTTTGAATCTCGATCTGCGGGGCGGATTCGACCGCCGGTTCTTCCGCGGAAGCAGGCGTGACATTTGGATCCTTGTCGACAACCTCCGGCGTGAAGACCATCACCAGGCCACCGCTCTTTGCGGGAGAGTTCCCCTCCTTGGAATCGGGGATGATCGCGAATGCCGATTCGCCCGGCTTCACCGTGGCCACGCCCTCGCTGACCGCACCGGCCGTCAGCGCCAGCGTTTGAACCGCCCCTGGAGTCGGCTTGGCGTCTGTTTCCTCGCGTTTGTCCTCGACACGGTGGGTTTGCTCAAATCGGAACCGCATCCAGATTTTGCCGTCGGACTTGAGGCGCGGCAAAAACTCCAACCTGGTTCCAAACGCGAGCCAATCGGCCCGCGTCTTCTTTTCTCCTGGAGCCAGAGCGGGAATTTCTCCGCCCGAGACGAACGTGGCAGACCGGCCATCTTTCGTGATGAGCACGGGCTCCGCGAGAATCTTTCCTCCCAACGTCTGAGTCACCGCGAATCGGTAAGCTTTGGCATCGTGCCTCCCGACATGCAGTCCAAATAACCTCGGCCCGTCCGCGAAGTCCTTGAATCCCTCCGCGGGAAGCCAAAGGACCTGAGTGCGAAGCAGAATCGATTTCGCCGAGGCCTTGGGCGGCAACGCTGGTGGGGCGATCGAGACGACGGGAGCACCCGTGTTGTCGTTCGGCATGGGCGGTTCGGCTTGGACCATCCAGGCCATCCCAAACAGGCAGGCCAACAATCCAAAAGTCCGTGTGAGTTTCATGCGTGCGATTCCTTCGAGCAAAGGGACAAGCCAACCTTCCGGGTGGTCGGCGGGGAAATGATTAAGGTGCTTGCAAATGGATTCCTCTAATCGCGAGCGGCCGGGTACCCTTTGGGTGGCTAGCCGCCGGTGTTGATTCTGCAATCGTGAGCGGCCGGGTACCCTTTGGGTGGCTAGCCGCCGGTGTTGACTTTGCGAATTACGCTTTATCGAAACCATCGAAACCGGAGGCTAGCGCCTACCGCTCACATTTTGGACTTCTGAATTTGATGCGCCTTAACGAGCAGCGCGTCCAGTCGTTGTCTTAATCGATCGGCGACTTCGCGGAGCTCGGGATCCTCATCGCCGGCTTCGAGCAATTGGATCGCCTGCTCCAAATCTCTTCCGGTGGTTTCGAGTTCTTCCACAACGTCTTGTGGAATGGTGGTCTCCGAGGGAAGATTTTTGTTTGGAGTTAGAGAGCCGGTGCCGTGAGTCTCCGTGATCCAGAATTCTTCCTTTTGACCGCGGTCTGGCACGTTTGGCGTCGGCTCCGGCTTCGTTGTCTCGGAGTGCAGAACAATCCCAGGGGAAACGACGATCATGCAAAACGCCGACAGGACCGTGAGCAACAGCATGGGGCGGCGACCGACTCCCGGCGTCGCGCTCGAGGTGCGATCGAGCAATCGCTCCACGCGGTCGGCGAGTTGCGAGGCGCCGCTCGTGGCGGCGGGGCCGATGACCGTTCGCGTCAGCTGCGATTGGGCCGCTGTGGTGAGGGATTTCGCCAAGGCGATTGGGCTGATGTCTTGGCTGACGGCCCAATCGTCGCACAAGGGCTCCGCCGCTCGCTGCCACTGCCTGACCGCCCAAAAGTTGAAAGGCTGCCAGGGCAACACGTGGCAGACGGCCCGTCCCAGCCACAACCACCACACATCCCCGCGCATATGATGGCCCAACTCGTGCGCGAGCAGCGCCCGCAATTCCTCCGGTTGATATCTCGATTCGGCATCGAAGGGCAGCAAGATCACCCGCCGCAACAAACCCCCGGCGGCGGGAATTGAGATTTCCTCCGACTCCGCCAATCGAATCTCGATCCGTTTCCCGCACCGCTGGATCAGCCGATGCAATTCGCGGTGGGCCGGTCGCGTCGAAAGCTCGCGGGATCGGCTGATAATCCGCGTCGTCGACACCAACAACCACACCAACCGGCATCCGCCCAAGACTCCGATCGCCAGCACCGTTCCCACAAACGCCGGCACAAACCAAGGCCATTGCCGGTGAGATTCTGGGGGTGGAACGATCGCCGGGGCATCCGCGGGTTGATCGTTCGATGATTCGATTCTGTCCTCGCGGGAACATCTCGGCGGGACGGCTTGCCGAAACGGTTCTGGGCAATTCCAACGGCGGCGACTCGGCAACGGCTTCCGTTTCGCGAACGGGAAACGCCGGTTTCGGCAACGATCGCCGCGATTTCGAAGAGGCTCGCGGCTTCTCCGCAATCGCGGGCGGGTCAGCGGGAATGATCTCGATCTGCCAATCGGTCTTTTCCTCCGCTTTGGCAATCGGCCTGTCGGAGTGTTTCGGGGAATCGATTGGAGATAGCGGCTTTAAAACGTTCGGCGGGACAGCCTCAACAGATTGCGGAGCCAACTCCCATTGCCAGATCGCAAATCCGCTTTGCCAACCGCATTGCAGCGGAGCGGTCAGCCAAGGCAGGACCACGGCCGCTTTCCACAACCATTCCCTCGAGCGCGGCCGCATTGTCCGGTGCCAGATCGAAAGCACCGCCGCCCCGCCCAACAGCAGGCTGGAATGAACCCACCAGGTGACAAAGAGCACAAAGACCGTGGGCATCAGGCTAGGTTCCATCCTTAAGCTCCCGTTCTTTGCTGCGGATCAACTTTTTGAGCCGCTGGATTTCCTCGGGCGTCACCTCGGCGGTATCCAGGAGATGACAGAACATTTCGGTCACATCACCCGCGAACAGCCGTTCCGCCAGGTCGCTGACCATCGACCGCGTGACCTCGTCCCGCTCGAGCAAGGGCCGATAGAAATTCATGCGCCCGTCGCTCTTGTGGGTCACGCGATGCGCCTCTTCCAACTTGGCCAGCATCGTGCCCACCGTGGTGTGGGCGAGTTTTCGCTGCGGTTCCAGAGCCTGGCGAACTTCCGCGACGGTGGCCTCCCCCCGGTCCCACAGCACCTGCATAATCGCCAACTGCAACTCGGCCAAGTGATGATGTCGAGCCATGAACGCGACCTCCTAATCAAATAGGAGGGCATGGTACTACAGCGGTAGGAGGTCCGTCAATGTTAAATCCGTGTCAGCCCCGGGCTGGCGTTTGTGGAACGCAAATTCTCGAAGGCTCCCGGTTCAACGGTGAACCGCCTTGGCACTCATTTTCCTGAACGCGACGCCGCTGATAGACTGGGGGTTAACACTGTTGGCTCAATGGATGACCATAACCAGAGAAAGCTGGCCCGATGATTCGTAACCTCTCCGCGTTCTGGTTCCTTGGTTTGTTGCTGATGCTGCGGGAACCGTTTCCCGCTCATGCGGCGCAGCCTTCGGCTGGGGACGGCCCGCGGCCGAATGTTTTGTTGATCCTCACGGACGACCAAGGGTACGGTGATTTGAGCATCACTGGCAATCCTTATCTCAAGACGCCCCACAAAACCTAGGTTGAAATGGTCTCTCTTTCGCTAATTATTAAACTTATTTTAAAGATTTTCTATTGGTTGATCCTGCCAATAGTTGGATTCGCTTTGCTTGTAGCCTTTTTGGGCATGGGTTGTCTGAGCGTATTCTATGGCATTCGTGAGATTCTATGGCGAAATTATCAAGGCTTCCTTTTGATTAGCCTTGGAATCCTTGCGTTCGTTTTTAGCTACGGTATTGCATCCTATCTTACGAGATTCTTTGCTGGCATCCTAAGTTCTAACCATTGAGGCCTCGGAAAACATAGCTGTGCCTGTCGCGCCAGTGCATATGCTTGTTCAACTTACGACCGTGCGATCGGTGGATCCGAACAATAAACGGGAGACCGTGTTCGGCTTCGATGAGCGGGGAAATCAAATTTCCCACATCGACAAACTCGGCCGGACGGGGATCCAGTTCAAGCGATTTTACGTCAACTCGTTTTGTGCCCCGACGCGGGCGGCGCTGCTCACGGGGCGGTATCCGCTGCGGTGCGGCGTGTGGGGCGTCACGCACAACAAGGAAGCCATGCGCCCTGAAGAAGTCACCATCGCGGAGGCTCTCCGGCAAGCCGGCTACCGGACCCCTTTGGGAAAAATCCCCTTGCCGCTGGGCCGTCAACGGCTGACGCTCGAAACGGTTTCGCTGGCGGGAGATCAAACGCTGGAACTCAAAGGCGTGACTCTGAAGTTTCTGGGCAAATGACAAAGGGACCATCACCAAGTCGCGGCAACCCATGCGAGGGACATGATGACCGATCGAACCGAAATTCCCAAGCGTCCTTTGGGCCGAACCGGCCAAGAGGTGACCATTTTTGGCCTGGGCGGCGAGGGCGTGCTGCGCACCCAAGGCCGCATGCGGGAGGCCGTGAGCGTGATCCACCGGGCGCTCGACCGCGGCGTCAACTACTTTGACTCCGCGCCGGCGTATGCCGGGTGTCTGGATTACCTCGGCGAGGGCTTGGACGGCCGCCGGGACCAGGTTTTCATTGCCTCCAAAACCCACGATCGAAGCCGGGAGGGATCGTTACGGCTGTTGGATCAAATCCTTCAGCGGCTTCAGACCGACCGGCTTGACCTCTGGCAACTGCACGACCTCCGCACGCCGGGGGATTTGGAGATCATTTTCGGCGCAGGCGGGGCGATGGAAGCCTTGCTCCAGGCCCGCGACGAAGGCCGGGTGCGGTTCTTGGGAATCACCGGGCATCACGACCCCGAGATGCTCATCGAAGCGATGCGGCGGTTTGATTTCGATACGGTTTTGGTGGCGTTGAACGCCGCCGACCGACATCGGCTGTCCTTCATCGAAACGGTTCTTCCGGAAGCGCACCAGCGAGGCTTGGGGACGATGGCGATGAAGGTCTATGCCCAAGGGACCATGCTTCAATCCGGTCCCGGCAATCGGTTGGGCCAAGCCGCGTTGACCGCGGACGAAGCGCTTGGGTACAGCCTGTCGTTGCCCGGTGTGAGCACGGCGATCATCGGCTGCCGGTCCCCTGCGGAAGTCGATGAGAACTTCGCAATCGCCTGTGAGTTTCATCCGTTCCCCGACGAGCAAATGCGGGGGTTGGAACAGCGGACGGCCCGGGGCGCCGGCCACTTCACGAGCTACAAAAAACCCGACGTCTTCCCATTTCCGTGACTTCGCTTGTTCTTTGGTTTTTGTTTGCTAGGATTCGTCATGTCATCACCTCATCTTTTCACAGGGGTTAGGTGATGGTACACGCCTCGGATGGATCAAACATCCGAGGCGTCACCGTAACATTCATTGCCCTAGTCATTACCCCCCCCCACTGTAAACCAAACCAGACCATTGCTGAAATCAACGTAACCCATTACGATACAAGCAGTTGAAGGCGTAGCTCAGCTGGTAGAGCAACGGACTTTTAATCCGTAGGTCCAGGGTTCGAGTCCCTGCGCCTTCATTCCAAAAAGCCTCAAAACCAAATGGTTTTGAGGCTTTTTGCATTGGACGGTTTGCCTCGTTCCAACAGTGCGCCGGTTTTGGAGAACACCGGCCGATCTCGGAATCGTTCCACCACGATGCCCTCCCGATAATCCATCCTGTACTGCGGAATGGCGTTTGGATCACGGTCTTTCATTTGTGGTCGCGCACGAACGATTATGCCGCGCTCGCCTTCTTGGCTTACGTGCCCCCTGCGGGGGATTGCGATTCCCATTGCCACTTGTGCCAGCGGGCGGCGATCAAGGCGCCCAAGAGTCCGCCGAGGAGGAGTTCGCCGATCCAATACACCAACGGCCACGGTTCGTTTTTGATGCCCAGGGCCTGGAGGCGGAACGCGAGGTACACGCGAAAGGGGCGCTCGGCTTCGTAAGCCTGTCGGCGCATCTCGCGGGCCAGTTCCTGGGCCGCCTGCCCGCCTTCGAAATTCTCGAACAACGCGGAGGGGTTGGATGCCTGGGGCGGGCTAAGGTAGGTTTCTTCCAGGCTTTTGACGTACAGGCGGTAGCGTTCGGCGGTCATCCCGGCGATGGACACGGCGATCACGGCAAAGGCCACCGCGAACACCAGCCGGCGGCTTTTGATGCGATTGACCACGGCAATCCCGCCGATGAAAACTCCTCCCGCGACGGCGAACAACAGGGCCGTGGGACCCGGCCGCTGCCAACCTGGCGGAGCATGGGCCAACGCCAGGCCCATCGTCCCCACGAGCAGGACGCTCAGAATCACCCACTGCCAGATCGTGGGCCCAAGCGGGGGCGGCAGTGGAGTTTGGTCGGAAGGCTGATGGGCAGGCACGGAATCAAGACTCGAATCGTTTAAGGCAGCGGGCTTTTGCGGAGGCCGCACGCGGTGCGGGCGCGGTCGAGAACTTCGCGGGCTTTTTCGCGGGCATTGGCGGCCCCGGTTTGCAGGATGTTCTCCACCATATCGGGATCGTTGACCAGATGCTCCCGGCGGTCTCGGGCTTCGGCAAAAAAGTTGAGGGCGGCTTCATAGAGCATCTGCTTCGCCTCGCCGTAGCCCATCCCGCCCGCGCGGTAACGCTCCGCGAGCGCGGCTTGTTCTTCTTCGTCCGCGAAGAGCTTGTACAACGTGAAGACCGCGCACGCGTCGGGATCTTTAGGAGCTTCCACGGGCGTGGAGTCCGTTTTGATCGACATGATTTTCTTCCGCAGTTTTTTGGGCGGGAGAAACAGTTCGATCACGTTGTCGTAGCTTTTGGACATCTTCTCGCCGTCGGTGCCGGGCACTTTGGCGGCGGCTTCCATGACGTGGGCGTCGGGCAGGACAAACGTCTCGCCATAGAGATGATTGAACCGCTCCGCGAGGTCGCGGGTGACTTCAATGTGCTGCACCTGATCGACGCCGACGGGCACGGTGTCGCTGTCGTAGATCAAAATATCCGCCGCCATCAGCACCGGGTACGTAAACAGCCCGGCATCCGCCGCGAGGCCGCGGGCTTTTTTGTCTTTGTAGGCGTGGCATTTTTCCAAGAGGTGCATCTGCGTCACGGTCATGAGCAGCCAGGTCAGTTCCGCGACCTGCGGGACGTCCGATTGCCGAAACAGCGTGGCGTGCTCCGGGTTCAAGCCCAGCGCGAGCAAATCGATGGCCGCCTCCTGGGTGAACTCGCGAAGCCTCGCCGGCTCGCGGATGGTGGTCAGGGCGTGGAGGTCCGCAATGAAATAAAACGCTTGATCGTTATTTTGGAGCGAAATGTACTGGCGGATCGCCCCAAAATAATTCCCCCAATGAAACCGCCCCGTGGGTTGGATTCCAGACAGTACGCGCATCTTGGCTTCAATTCCAAAAGACAAATCTCACTGACCAAATCCGCATGACCAATTTCAAAGCATCATGGGGCTGACACCCGGGCTGACACCCCACGCTCGCCCAGCCGACTCGTCATGGTCATTTTTGAAGTGTGCCGATGAACTCTTGAATGTGTTGACACCCCTCGGCGATCACGAGTTCGTTCAGTTCGTCGACCAACCGCGGGGCGAGACTTGGATTGTAGAAGTTTGCGGTGCCGATTTGAACCGCACTCGCCCCGGTGACGAGAAACTCCATCACGTCATCCAGCGTGGCAATCCCGCCGACGGCGATGAGGGGCACATCCACGGCCCGGGCGACCTGGCAGACGATGCGGAGGGCGATTGGCTTGATCGCCGGGCCGCTCAAGCCGCCGAAGGTATTTCCCAGAATGGGTTTGCGCCGCCGCCAATCGACGGCCATGCCTTGGACGGTGTTGATGAGGGACACGGCGTCGGCCCCGGCGTCGGCGACGGCTTGGGCAATGGGGATGATGTTCGTCACGTTCGGAGTGAGCTTCGCGATCACCGGCAGCGAACACGCCCCGCGGACGGCGGACACAACGTCTTTCGCCAAGGCGGGGTCCGTTCCGTAATCCACGCCGCCGCTGACGTTCGGGCAAGAGATATTCAGTTCCAACCCCGCCAGGTTCGAGAACTCGCCCAGCCGCGCGGCCATGTCCACGAACTCCTCGACATTCCGCCCGGCGATGTTGGCGATGACGGCGGTGCCCAGCCCCAGTAGATAATGCAGATGCTTGTCGATGAAGGCTTCGAGGCCGTCGTTGTCGAGGCCGATGGAATTGAGCATCCCGCTGCTGGTTTCCACGGTGCGGGGAGGCGGGTTTCCGATGCGGGGTTGCGGCGTGATCGTCTTGGGAATCACGCCGCCGAGCTTTTCGAAGGGGACAAACGCCTGCATTTCCCGCGCATAGCCGAAGGTGCCCGAGGCGACCAGAATCGGGTTGGCCAGTTGGAGCCGGTTCAGGGAAACGTTCAGGCGACTCACGGAGCAGGATACGTCTTAAGAAATCGCGGGGAGGATCGCAAATCGTGCGGGCTTTTCGAGAACCGCGACGGCCCCGGCACGAACGGCCTCATCCTAGCGTCGCCCCTCCCGTCACGCAACTTGCCGGAGCGGGACGAATTGCGTCGGCGGAAATGCACAAAACATTAGATGACCCCGCCGTGGGTCCGGTAAGGCGTGGCGACATCGGGCATGCTCAAGAACCACAACCGCTGCCAGATAAGGGGGATGTGCCGCATCGATTCGGAGGCGTAGATCAGTTCGCGAGCACGCACATCGGGGGATGAGTCGTACATGGGAACGGCACAACCGACCTGAACGGCCGCCGCCGCGAACAAGAGTCCGGCACAGATGAGTTTCCGCATTTTGCTCCTCCATGAGTCTGCGATCGGTCAGGAGATCCTCTCCTGAAATGTTTCGCATTTGAATTCCCATCGGTCGGATTCGAGTGGCCGACTCCGAAAGTATTATCGACCTTGCGGGTTCGGGCGGTTAATCCGATTTGTGAATTTCACAATGATGGCGGAAACCCATTCCGCATCCGAGCCGGGCCTTCCTGTCAACAGGTCGCTGACCGACGGTTCCCGGCGGATGCCAACGGAGGGGAGCGGTCGATCAAGACGAGTATTGCGTGGAAGGATGTGAACTGGAAACCGAGGACTCTTCGGCCGGCTCGGCTTCCGCCCTTTCCGGGGCATGGGCCGGCGCCGGTGGAGTGGGTTGACTGGGCGGTTGGGGCATTTGCCCGTCCCGGTGTTCCGCGTGCTGGGCTTTGAGGGCCGCTTCGCGGGCATCCCGCTCCTCGAGTTCGCGAACCCGTTCCTCCATTTCCTTGCCGGGCTTGAAGGTGACGACGTATTTGGCCGCCACTTCCACGCGTTCGCCGGTCCGCGGGTTTCGCGCTTTGCGGGCGGCCCGCTTTTTGACCTCGAACACGCCAAAGTTTCTGAGTTCGATTCGTTCTTCGCGGACCAACGTATCGATGATCGCGTCGAAGGTCTTTTGGACGATCTCTTTGGTCTTCAGTTGGGTTAAGTCCATTTCCTCGGAAATGGCTTTGACGATTTCTTTCTTGGTCACAACTCGAGTCTCCTGCGAGAGGTGCCATGGGGCAATTCTTGCTCATCCGCTGAGCCACAATTCGTGACTTAACTGTAATACCTAACTCGACATAAAGTCAAGTGGATTACGGAATTGGCAAAATAAAATCCCCAACGACCGCTCCGCGGGACAAAAGCCTCGGGCCGCAAAACGCCAGGCTGGTGAGAGTTGTTCCGGGGCTGGAAACGGCCGATGCGCCTTGGAAGACAAGCCGGTCGGTTCCCAAACTCCCGCAGCAGAAATCGGCCGGCACCGATCCGCAAATCCAGCCAAACCGGAAAATTCCGCGCGTTCGGAAAACTCAGAACTTGGAACGTGAAAATATCCGCAGGCTGACTTTAGCTCAGCGCGGCTTCTTCGCATTCGCCCGTGCGGATGCGAATGGTCGTCTCCAAGTCGATGACGAAAATCTGGACCCGCGGTTGCAGCCCGGCGATGCGGCGGATGGCCGCGTGCACTTTGGGCAAGTCCCCGTCTGAAACCAGCACGTCCAATTTGCAGCACGGATTTCCAAAGCCGCCCGCAAACCGGGACGACACGGGCAACAGGGACTGGCTGTAAACGCTGGTGAGCGTCAATCCCCGGACGCCTAAAGAGGATAAGGATTGTTCCACATCCTGGATCAAATCGTGGGGGATGAGGGCTTCGATGCGCTTCATGGGGGGGCCGCTTTGGGGGAGGGAGGAAAGATTGGCAGGCCGACTGGCTGCAATCTTTGTGCCAATAGGCTTGCGAACGACCCCCGGGCGATCGGGCCAACGCAGAGGAATGGGAAACTCTTGCAGAACGGTTTCCACAGACGGCGGAAATCGCCGGCATTTGACGCGGCGAACTCGTCCTGCCTGCCAACGGGCCGGGCGAAGCCTGCTGAAAAACTGGTCAGATCAATTCGCCGCAAAGTAGGCCCGCAGGGCTCGGACGACCCGCTTGGCCCGGGTCTGGAACATTTCCCTGTCGCGGACCCGCCCGCGGGGGCGGATGGTGACGTCCACGGGAACCTGGCTCGGGCCGGATTTCGATTTTGTCCCGCGCGGTTTTTTGCAGAACTGCACGTGCAGCGAAATCGGCTGCCGATCCGCGGTGCTTCCCCAACCGCCCAACAGCCCGCCGCTGCCGATGGAGAAGATCGCCTCTTTGAAGTTGGCATCGACCAACTTGGCGTTTTGATCCGCCATGAATCCGCCCAGCTTGTAGACGAGGATCTCCTCGGCGACGCAGGCGTGAAACGTCGTGCGGAACACGAACGGCTCCTCCTGCATGTCCTCATCGTCGGTGCGGGGCGCCGGGTCGATGCCGTTGATGAATTCCTCGTTCGTCAGGCTGATCGTGCGATTCCGGCCGGTTTCCTTGGAGATGTACAGCGCCCGATCGGCGCGGCGGAGCAAACTGGACATCGAATCGTCCGGCTCCATTTGGGCGACCCCGAAGGAGGCCGTGATCGATTCGCCGTTCAGATCGCCCCAGGGCGTTCGGCTCATGATCTTACGGAGCCGCTCGGCTCGCGAGCAGGCCTGGTCCAAGTTCGTGCTGGGACAGATGACGACGAACTCTTCGCCTCCGTATTGGCCGACGAGATCCCCCGAAGCGGTTTTGCTCCGGATCAACTTGGCGATCTCGATCAGCACGCGATCGCCTGCCTCGTGTCCGAAATCTTCGTTGATCGATTGGAAATAGTCGATGTCGGCAATGATCACCGAGAAGGGGGCCGACTTTTTGTTTTCGCCGAACTCGTTGACCAGCCACGTCAACTGGGTCTCCAATTCCCCGCGGTCCGCGATCGCGGTGCGCGAGTCGCGGTTCGCCGCCGTCTTGTGCTCTGAAGGCCGGCGGGTCGCGCGGGACAGACCGCTGAAAATCTCCGCCACCCCGACCAGGCCGCCGTCGTAGCCGATGAGCGGGATCGTTTGCGTCTCCGCATCGACCCAATGCCCGTCGGCGTGCTGCCATTTCATGATGTTCGTCGTCGCCTGGCGGGATTCCATCACAATGTTGAGCGCAATTGCGGTCCGCCAAGACCACTCCACTCGAGTCCGCCTGCTTGAGCATCCGCCCGGACCAGGTGCTGTCGGTCATCGCGCGCGGCGAATGCCCCAGCAGCCGCTCGGCTCCGCAGTTCCAAATCACATACCGGCGGTTCGCATCGACCACGTAAAAACCGTCGTACAGGTTTTCCAAGAGATACAAGTAAGAAAAAATCTGGCAAAGCGTGTTCGCTTCGTGCACCTCGTCCGGTGTGAGGACGCGATTCCATGCGGGATGGCGTTCGGGAGCCTCCGATCCAATCTCGAACGGCACGCCTTCCGCATCGATCCACCGCGACAGCGAGAGCACGACATTGCCGTCGAACTGCGCCCCAGCCGCGGCCATCAAAATCTTGAGGGTCTCTTCGTGCGTCTTTCGTTCCCGGTAAACTTGAGGCGAGGTCAGGGACTCGTAGGCGTCCGCGACCGCGAGAATCCGCGCCCCCTGGTGCATCTCGCCGCCGAGACTCCGGCCGTAGTCGTTGACCCCGTTGAAATAAAGATGCGATTGCACCACGATGTCCAAGACCTCCTTGTGCACCCGGCAGGCCTGGAGCACGTCGACGCCGATGTTTTGATGGAGCGCCATCAGTTCCGCTTCGTCGGGGCTGAGTTTGCCCGGCTTGAGCAGGACATGATCCGGCACCCCGATCTTTCCCACATCGTGCAAAAGCGCCGCCACTTCCAGCATCTTCAGTTCCCGTTCGCTCCAGCCGAGATATTTGCCGATGCCCGCGCACAACAAAGCCACGCGCCGGCAGTGCATGGTGATGCTTTCGTCGCGGTGATGCAGGGCCGTGAGCAAACTTCGCAAGATCGGCCGCGAAATCGCCCCGTGGAGGGAATCGGCGTGGCGATCCTCTTTATGTTCTTCCGCCCGCCGGGCCAACGCCATCAATCCCAACAGAATTCGCGGCGAGTCCGCGGGATGCGTCCCCAACAGCGGGGCGCCGGGTCCCGAGGAGGGGGCGGACGACAACAAATCCAAAAACGAATCCTTGGAAAGGGAATCGTCGGAATAGGATCGGCTCGTGGTGGTGGGAGACACGCTTGCCTCCTAAAAATCGGAAGGGGGGGAAATGAAGCGTTCACGCAACGGTGGCTTTGGAACTCTACCTCACCGATTCCCGCCGTGACGACGAATCATCGACAAACGTAAGGGATTTCCGCGCGGCTTTGGGCAAAACGGCCTGACAATTTGAGGCCGATTTGAGGGAAAACGCGGGTCGGAGCGGTTCCGCCGGACGCGCGAATTATCGGAGCGGCGTGACGGCGACGCGGAACCCAAGCACCGCAAGCCGCACCACCGGCGAGCAGTCGTGCCGGGCGGCCGAGCGGCAAAAACCGCTCCCGCCGGGCATGCCCGCCCCCCGGTCGCGCCAAGAACCGCCGCGGATCACGCGATTGACGGCGGTCGACGGGCCGGTGGGATTCTCCGTGGGGGAGTTCCGGTAGTAGTCCTCATCGCTGCCGTCCCAACACCACTCCCACACATTGCCGTGCATGTCGTAAACGCCGAACCCGTTCGCGGGATAACAGCCCACGGCACTCGTGCGTCCCAAAAACGGCCCCCGGACAGCGGGACCGTAAGGCGAATTGCCGTTGAAATTCGCCTGCATCGAAGACAGGCTGTCGCCGAAGGCGTTCGCCGTCTCCGTGCCCGCGCGGCAGGCGTATTCCCATTCGGCTTCGCTCGGCAGCCGATACCCCACGCCGCCCAAAACCTCCAGGCTCGCCCATTTGATAAAGCCCCGTTCGTCCAGTTTCACGAGCGTCAGCGAATAATAGGGCGGCCGGCCGTCGCGGGCCGAGAGTTTGTTGCAGAACTCCAGCGCATCGTACCAACTCACCATTTCCACGGGGAACCGGCTGGTGTCGTGGCCGAGCTCCTCATCGTTGAACTGGCTGGGATTGCAATTCATCACCCGCGAGAACTCCGCCTGCGTCACCGGGTAGGTCCCCAGATAAAACGGCTGGGTGATCCGCACCACGTGCTGAAACTCATCCGAGATCCGTTCCAGTTCGGTTTCCGGCGACCCCATGACGAACTCGCCCGGCGGAATCAGCGTCAATTCCATCTTGATCGCGTTCGTTTGCTGAATCGGCCGGTCCAGGTAACCGGACCATTCCTCCTGGGCCAGCCACGCCGCCTCGCGATCGAATGGGGCCAATATCGGAGCGGGCGAACCCAATGTCTCATCGTCCGAACCCATCCGCGGCGTGACCGGCTCTTCCCGCAGCGTGAAATCCGGCGACTCCGACGGCAGCGGCGGGACTTCCACCGTCTCCGGGACTTTCTGCAATGCCGCGAGGCAATCCGTCAGCGCCAACGCGAACTCCATCATCGTGCGATACCGCTCGTCACGATCCCGCGCCATGGCTTTCAAACACACCGCTTCCAGGTCCGGCGTCACCGCCTGGTTCCAATGCGAGGGATTCCCAAACGGCTCCCCCTTGATGATCTTGCCCACCATCTGCACCAGGTCGCCGCGATAGGGCACGCGCCCCGTGAGCAGTTCATAAAAGATCACGCCCAGGCTGTAGACGTCGCTGGGCGGGCCGATGCGATCCGCCCGGCCTTCGATTTGCTCGAGCGACATATACGCCGGCGTTCCCAGCACCCGGCCGGCCGTGGTTTTGTCGGCCTCGTCCACGTCCATCCGCAAAGCGAGCCCGAAGTCCATCACGACCGGCTCGTGGCGGTCCACCAGCATGATGTTGGACGGCTTGAGGTCGCGGTGCACCACGCCGTGATCGTGGGCCACCTGCATCGCCCGGGCGATCTTCCGCACGAGCCGCACCGCGTGCTCGACTTCCATCGGCCGGATGGCCCGCGATAGCGGCGCCCCGAGAATATACGCCATGACCACATAGTGCTGGTCTTCAAATTTGCCGACTTCGCGGACGGGGCAGAGATTCGTGTGCGGAGGCAAACGGGCCGCCGCGCGGGCTTCGCGGAGAAAGCGGGAGATAATCCGGCCGGCGTATTCCTTCTCCACCCCGCCCAGCTTCGGCATCTTGAGGGCGACGTGGGTTTCCAGTTGCGTATCCCAGGCCCGGTAGACGACGCCAAAACCGCCTTCCCCCAACAACTCTTTGATTTTGTAGTGGGCAATCTGTTCGGGAATGTCCTGCCCCATCGAAGCTCTCCCGCACAAAACCGGAAACGTCCGGCAAGGGATTGGTAAGATTTTTAGATTACCCCACGATTCAACAGAATACCATCACCGGCCTTCAGGAAATTTCCCGGGACGCCCGGGGCCGCTTTCGGCTGGGACGGACCACGGAAATCTCTCAAGTCTTCGATCTCAGATGAAGTTCGAGTTAAATCTCCGCTATTTCACATGGGAACAAAGAAATAATTTGGTCGAATGAAGCGGCCGGCGGGTTGCGACGGATTCCCCCCAAAATTCAGGCATTTCCCCGAAGATCCGCCGGCGACCTGGCCGAACCCGCGAAGCGAGACGCTTCCTTTCGGTTTGTGCGCAAGGTTGCAAACCGGCACCAGCATCCGCTAGGGTAGGGAAGCTCGGGGCATTTCTCATTTCCGCCCGTTGTTTTTCTTTTCATTCTCGTTTCTCAAGACCAATTTCATTCTCCAAGCCATGATCCGATCGTTCAAACTGCGCTGTCTCTGTCCGCTTTGCCTCGTGTTTCTGTTCGGTTGCGGAGCCAAGTACTATGCGACGGCCCCGACCAGCGGCAAAGTCGCCTACGACATCAAACCGATCACCCAAGGCACCATCACCTTCATTCCGGTGAAAGACGATGGCTCCCCCCGCGAAGGCAAAGCCGCCATCGGCACCATCCAAAGCGACGGCACGTTCGTGCTCACGACGTACGAAAAAGACGATGGAGCCATCCTGGGCAAGCACCGCGTGGTCTATTCGCCCCCCGAAGAAGAGTCCGATGAGGAAGCCGAGGTCGTCGTGAAGGACGGCGAAGAGGAAGCCGCCACTCCGGCAAAAAAACAGCCCCAAGGCATCGAATTCGAATTGGAAGTCGCCGAAAGCAATAGCCTCGTCGATGTCGAAGACGGGAATAACTCATTCATGATCACGTTGGACAAGATCCAAAATGACGAAGAAGAGGACGAGGGCGAATGAACTCGACCTTGGAGTGAAAGCCGTCTTCGGTCAGAGATTTGTTTTTTTTCGTTTTTATACAATTAGGGAGAACGTGGTGCAGCGAGTTCGTTTGAAACGTGGATTTACGTTGATTGAATTGTTGGTGGTGATTGCGATTATCGCCATTCTGATTGCCCTTTTGCTTCCCGCCGTCCAGCAGGCGCAGAAGCCGCCCGGCGGTCTTCGTGCCGCAACAACATGAAGCAGATCGGCTTAGCCCTGCACAATTATCACGACATCAGCAACTCCTTTCCCATGGGAAACGTTGCGCATTTGTCGGGAAGCACGATGTACGGTTTTGGCTGGACCTGGCAGTCCAAAATCCTCCCGGAAATGGACCAGGCGCCTTTGTACAAGAAAGTCCAGAACCGGATGATTACAGACAACGGAGTTTGGAACACGTCCGAAATGCTTCTGGCACACACGAAGACCCAGATCGCGATTTTCCAATGCCCGTCCCAACCCGGCGGAGACCGGCAATACGGCGGGATGAATGGAAACCAGCCCAGCAATTACAACGGAAACATCGGAACCAACGTCTACAACAACTGCAATGGAAAGGTCCCGAGTTGCACCAAAGCCAACGGGATCTTCTTTCTCAACAGCCATGTGCGATTGGCCGACATCACCGACGGCCCCAGCAACACGATGCTCGTCATGGAGGTTCAGACGAAGATGTCCTCCAATATGCCCGGCGGAGACCGGTGGTATAACTTCCGCCAAAACGGCGATAGCAATCCGCCCAGCGACCTGTCGGAATCTCTGATCGGGACCGAAACCAACGACCCCATCAACGGCGGAGCCCAGGAAGCTGCGGGCAGTTTCCACACCGGCGGCTGCAACGTGCTCCTGGGCGACGGCCGGGTGCAGTTCCTGTCGCAGAACATCAACATGACCACCTATCGCCGTCTGAGCACCCGCGCTGGCGGCGAGGTCGTCTCCAACTTCTAATCGGTCGATCTTTCCCTTGGATTTAAGCCAGTTGGCAAGCGCATCCGACCAAAATCGGTCGTGCGCTTGCCATTTTTTACGTGGGACGTTGGCTCCAGCGACCCTCGACCAAACTCATCCGCTTTTTCCGGTTGTGCGGGTTGTCGGAACGTGTCTGAAGTGCGGAGCCGCATTCGGCCGATGGCGAAATGCGTGTGACGGGAACCTTATGCGCGGAAGCCCAGCATGGATGATGATGCTCCCCCTGGCGTGCCGGAATGGGTCGTGACCTACGGCGACATGATGTCGCTGTTGCTCACGTTTTTCATCATGCTCGTCTCGCTGAGCGAAGTCGTCGCGGAAAAAAAATACCGGGCGATCCTCGAAGCCCTTCAGGAATATGGAGCGTACGCGGCCGGGTCTCCCGCGCCGCCGGGCAAAAACTTTCCGGCCAACAGCTTGATGGAAAAGTTGGAAACGCTGGGTTCCTACACCAACGAGGAAGACGGCCGGGGCGGGGTCAAACGGCCGGGGGTGCCAGGCGAATCGCTCCGCGTGAAACGGACCCGCGAAGGGACGCCTCAACAGGCGGGCGAGCCCATCCTGTTTGAACCGGGAGCCGCGACCTTCCTGCCGTCGCAGGAAAACAACCTGCTGTTGATCGCGGCGGAACTCGCCGGCAAGCCGAACAAGATTTCCATCCGCGGTCACGCCGCGCCCGCCGGTTGGCGGCAGAAAGGCGAGGCGGAACAGGAATTCCGAAGAGCTGATGCGGCTCAGCTACGAACGCGCCAGAGCCGTGCGGGCGTTTTTACTCCGCGAGGGGATCGCGGAGCATCGGATGCGGATCACCGCGGTGGGCAACGCCGAGCCCGGCGAACCGACGCCCGATCAAACCGCCAATCACCCCAACCGCGTGGAAGTCATCATTCTGGACACCTTCACGTCGGAATTCGTCGGCCCGCAAGAACGCCTGGACTGAAAGTTGGGTCGCGGCAGTCGAAAAAAACAGCGAAGGCGCGGCGATTTATCGCCGCGCCTTCGCTGGATGAAGGGCCGGGCCAAGCGGTGCGGCCTTTGTTTTGAAGGGTTTCAGGACGTCGATTTGCGAGCGGCGGATCGCTTTAGAAATTACCGAGGGGAATGCCTTCGCTGATGCCGCAAATGTTTTGCAGAATGCCAGCATTGATGTTTTCGCTGACGAAACGGGTATGCCCATCGGCGAGCAAGGCATGGACGCCGCCGACGTGCCGGCTTTTGGGACCGTGCTGTCCGTCGCCACCGTTCCAGCAAGACAAAACGCCCACCGTTCCGTAACTGCCCCCGACGCAGTTTTTGACGTCATCGGTGGCGTCGCCGGTGGATTGGCGCTGCCGACGCTGTTGATGCCCCGGCAATCGCCTTCGTACTGGCATCCACCGGTCATGGCCACCGCGCCGCGTCCCATCGCCCATGCACCCCGCGGATCATTCGGCTGAGGGATCGGCGAGGATTTCCCAGACCATCACCGTATTGGAAGGACCATCGAGGATGTCCCGCATTTTTGCCGATCCGCCGTTGCCCATCACGCCCTTTGTTGTTCTGGCCCAAATGAAGTCCACGCGGTGACCGCTAAGTTGTTTCCACCAACCAAGCGGCCTCCGCATGCGGCGTAAGAACTTTTGGCCCAATTGTTCCCGCATCGGGCATATTTATTTCCCGGCGTGGCCCCCGGATCGCTGGGACACCCCAATGCGGGAAGGTACACGCCGCGGGCGGCACTGTTGGCGGCGTTATTCATCGAGAGATTCGAAATTGAATTGCTTATAGAGCGGAGCCTGATCCATTTGGGGCAAAATCATCACTTTCCAGGAGGGACCATATTCGCCGCAGTTTTCCCCGTTGGAACTTGACGTCAGGCGATGGTAATAGAGGGCACCCGGCGGGAGCATCCCAAACGTGTCGTGGTAATTGTGCAAGGCGATTCCCAGTTGCTTCATGTTGTTCTTGCAACTGGATCGACGGGCCGCCTCGCGGGCTTGCTGCACCGCAGGCAACAACAACGCAATTAAGATGGCAATGATGGCAATAACGACCAACAACTCAATGAGCGTGAACGCCCTACGACGTACGTTTCTCATAAAGTACCCTTTCCAGAGAAAAAAAAGAGATGGTTGATTTTTGAATAAGAACTTGATGAGATGTGAAAGGTCAATTATGGGGATTATATGACCACGAATTGTGACGAATGTCAACCTTTACATAAAAATTGCCTTGTGTGTATCGATTCAGCGATACAGGTGATCTTGTGTGTTTTTCGTTTTTCTAGAGGAGGCAAGCATGAATCTCACTCGCATCAGTTGTTTGATAGTGCTTTTGAGTTTAATCGGCTGCGGAGGAGGGGGTGAAGGCGTCCCTGTGAGCGGCACGGTCAAAGTCGAGGGAAAAGCCCTTTCCACAAAAAACTGCTTCTTGCGATTCGAAAGTGAAGGGAACATTGAAGGAGCCAAACAGATTAGCGTGAACGATGACGGCACATTTGAGGGACGGGCGACCGCCGGACCATCGAAGGTCTATTTGTATGGAATCCCCGCCGAGGGCGGCGGTCATGGGGAAAGCGGAGGCGCGTCGGGCGTGGCCTCCGCCGAGAAGCAATTCAATCCCGAATCCGTCGAGGTGAAAAGCGGTGAAAAATTCGATCTCAGTTTCACCCCCGCACCTCAGTAAGTTGATTCGCATCGTGCGGCCTCCGGGTTGATTGCGGAGGCCGCACGCGAAACAATAGGGAATATGCATTTTCCCGTTTCCCTGTCTTCGATTCCTTCTGGCGGAACATGATGTGTTGGCGGCGCTCGCTTCCGCTGCTTCTGTGTTGTCTGGCGGCCGGTTGTGGCGAATCGGAATCCGGGCCACCAAAAAACCTCCCCAAGCCGAAAGCCTTCATCGAACAGGCCTCTTACGATGCGGGTCAGGTTGTCGTGGGGCAGAAGGTCTCCCACGAGTTCACCGTGCAAAATATCGGGCAGGCGCCCTTGGTGCTGGGAAACTGGGCCCCCACCGACAACTTCCGCCGCTGCGAAGCGTTCTGCCAAATTGAACATCCCACCGTCCCGCCCGGCGGTTCCACAAAGGTCACCGTTACGATCATCCCCGGCGAACCCACGGCGAGTCTCCACAAAGGGGTCAACGTGGAAACCAACGAAGGCGAAGGGATGAAGATCCGCCTGGGGTTTTATACGGTGGTGAAAGATGTCTTGGAGTTTCACACCGCGATCCCGGTGTTCAACGAAAAAGAACCCGTCTGGCAGTTTAAGACCGGTTCGAACGGAGAACCCGAACCGTTCTTGGCGTCGCTGTATTCCGTGACCGTGAAGGATTGGGACATCGAAGGCTTTGAAACGAGCCCGGAGTTTCATTCGACCGCGGTGAAATTGAAGCCGGAGGACATGGCGGCGTTCGGCGGGAAATTCGGGTATCGGATCGTCACCGAGTTTGTTCAAAAGGATTACGTGGGACCGATCCGCCGCCGTTGGACGGTGCAGACGAATGCTCCCCACGCGGAGCGGAAGAAGGTGGAGCTTTTTGCGGTGCGGTGGGGGCCGGTGCGGTTGGTTCCTCAGGCTTCCTCGGGTTGGCGGTGGGACGAACAGACCGCCGCGGTGGACCTGGGGTTGTTTCCCGCGGAATCGGGGAAACAGGTGAGAGCCTATCTCTTCATCAAAAACGACGGGTCGCAATGGAACGTGGAATCCATCGACTGCGACGTGCCCGGAGTGGCGGGTGAGATCGAGGAACTGCCGAAACGCTCGACGCCCGAACGCCGATGTTTCGAGCTGACCATCCAGGTCGCGCCGGCAACGAAACCCGCCGTGCACACTCGGCAAGACGCGGCGAATCTGTCGATTCATACGACCCATCCCCAGGCGAAGTGGATTCGATGGCCGATCCAATTCCTATCGACGGTCAAGCGAGACGAGGCCCAGTGAAATCCGGCGCGAAAATCTGGATCGCGGGGCTCGCGCTGTTGGCGTTGGTCGCCGGCGGCGTGGGCTGGGCTTTTTATCAAAAGTCCGGCGCGTCGGCTGCTCAAGGTCGCCGGGAGAGCGAACCGGCCGAAGCCGAGCTTCCCGCGGGGCTGTCCGCCGAGGCGTATCAGTCAGCCCGCGTGGAGTTTTTTTCCCGGTATCAGCGCGTGCCCACGCGGATCGATGCGCTGTCCTATGCGGCGGAGTTGGCGCTGGGCCGCGAGGACTATGCGACCGCGGCGGCGTGCTTTGCCGAGATTCCCAGCGCACATCGGCAATACGGCCACATGGCCCGCTATCAGCAGGGCTTCGCGCTCTTACATTTGAATCAAGCGCATCAGGCGGAGCGGCAATTCCGCGAGTTTCTCGCCTTGGAAAAGAAATCGCCGCAAGCGTCGGCGAAACATCACCAAGACGCGATGCAGCGGCTCCGGTACATTCTCGAAGTGGAGCTTCGCTTTCGCGAGCGGCGCGATCTCTTGGCCGAGATGCACGAGCGAGGACTCGCGGACGCGTTTGATACTCTGGCCTATTGTTTTCCGACGCTGCTCCGCTGGAACGGCCCCGACGCGGTGCATTGGTGCGAGGGGTTTTGGAAAGCCGATCCCCGCGATGCGAAAATCGCCGCGGCGATGGCCCGCTACCGCGTGGGGCAAGGCCGATTGGACCAGGCCCGCGAACTCCTGAAGGGCATCGACCCGACGTCCGCAAAGGATCCGCACGTCCGGGCCGCGCGGCTGTTTCTCTATTCCGAAGCGGGCGAACTCTTGGCGCTCGAGAACATGGTCGACAGCCTGCCGCCGCCCGATGAGGGGGAGCCGTGGCTGCTGCTCCGGATGCGCGGGCAGGCCCGCAATCGCCGGGGGCAATTTGCGGAAGCCGAACGTTGTTTTCGCATGGTGTTAAAATCGGACCCGGCGAACGTGGCGTCCTATCTTGGGCTCGCGCGAGCGTGCGCCGGTCAAAAGCGGCTCGAGGAACGAAAAGAGATGCTGCGGATCGCGGACGTTTTAGGCCGGATTCAAAACCGCCTGGGCTGGGTCGTCAACGAGACCACCGCCCGGCAGCCCTTGACCGAAATCGCCCAACTCTGCCGCGAAATCGGATTGGATCGGCAAGCCGAATTGATCGCTGAACTCGTCAAGCGGATCGACGCCGATGCGGACAAGACTCCCCAATCGCCGAAGGATCCCCGCGATGAGAATTAATGTGTTCGCTGTGGTCCTCGGCTGTCTGCTGTGTTTGGTCGGTTGCGAGAACGCCGAGGAATCGGTTCCGCCTAAGAAGTCGAACCCGGTTTCCCCAATGCCGCCCGCTCCCGGAACTGCTGTCAACGCATCGTCGAAACCGGAAGCGAAAGGTCGCCAGCGGCCTGCGGGGTTCATTCCGTCGTTTTCGGATGTGACCGAGGCCGCGGGCATCTCGTTCGAGCGTTACGACGACATGCGGGGTCAGCACCGGATTCTCGAGGTCAACGGCGGCGGAGTGGCATTCTTCGATTACGACGCCGACGGCCGGCTCGATGTGTTCTTCGCCAACGGCTGCCGATTGCCGCTGAAAAAAGACCGCGGAAATTTCACGAGCCGACTGTATCGAAACGAGGGCAATGGGCAGTTTCAGGATGTGACCGCCTCGGCTGGTCTGGTGTGGACCGCGTACTGCCAAGGCGTGGCGGTCGGCGATGACAATGGCGACGGGTTCGACGACCTTTACATCAACTGCCAGGGCGGAAACGCTTTCTGGCGAAACAACGGGGATGGGACATTTACAAATGTCATCAAAGAAACCGGCACCGATGTGGCGCGGTGGGGATCGAGCGCGGCCTTTGCCGATTTGAACCAGGACGGAAACCTGGATTTGTACATCGTCGATTACATCCAGGCGTCGGACGATCCGCCCAAGCTGTGTCCCGACGCGGAAAGCCCCGACGGTTATTCGCAATGTCCGCCCACGATGTTCCCCGCAGCGGACGATGTCGTGTTTCTTTCCGACGGCCAAGGCGGGTTTCGGAACGCGACGGAGGAATTGGGCATCACGGGGGTGGACGGGAAGGGTTTGGGCATCGCGGTGTTCGACTTCAACCGCGACGGCCGGCCCGATGTGTATGTGGCCAACGACGGCATGCCGAATTTTCTCTACGTCAATCGCGGCGAATCGGCACAGCCCCGGTTTGAAAACCAGGCGGGCTTCTTGGGAGCTTCGGTCAACCGGGACGGCAAAGCCGAGGCGAGCATGGGCGTGGCCTGCGGCGATTACGACGCCGACGGCTGGCAGGATTTGCTCCTGACCCACTTTTATGCGGAGACGAACACGCTGTATCACAACCTGGAAGGCCAGGCGTTTCTGGACGAGACCGTCGCCAGCGGATTGGGGCCTTCAAGCCGGTTGACCTTGGGCTTCGGCACCGAGTTCTTCGACCCGGACAACAACGGCCGGCTCGATCTCGTGATCGCCAACGGGCACATCGACGACCTGCGGCACAAGGCCGGCCATCCGCCTTATGCGATGCGGCCGCAACTCTACCGCAACGAAGGCGGGCGGTTTGTCGATGTGTCCCCCTGGGCCGGGGACTATTTTCAAGCGTCGTGGATCGGCCGCGGATTGGCCGTGGGCGATTGGGACAATGACGGCGACCTCGACGCGGCGATTTCCCATCAGAAAGGCCCCTCCGTGCTCCTGCGAAACGACTCCGCTCGATTGCCCCCAAGCCTCCTCCTCAAACTGGTGGGGGGGACCCGGTCGAATCGCTCCGCGGTCCATGCCGTCGTGGAAACCGCAGGGCTCGACCTGCCGCTGTTGCGGGAAGTGATCGGCGGCGGGAGTTTTCAGTCCCATTCCGACCGCCGCGTGCACCTGGGCTTGGGCGAGAAAACGATTCTTCCCAAACTGAAAATCACGTGGCCGTCGGGGCAGGTCGATGAATGGCCCGACGTCGAGCCCGGCAGCTACATCGTCGTGGAAGGACGCGAACCACTGCCCGCCGCCAACGAAAATTGAGAATCGCAAAATGGCATGGCCTCTCAGAAATGATCTGAGATAATAATGGGAAACAGAGCGTTCGACCATTTTCGGTTTGAGATTCAAGGAGCGAGATGATGGCTGCATCCAAGCGCGTGCAGGAAATCCTGAGTTGGTACGAGTCGGATTGTCCCGGGACACTGGCCAATCTGCGGCGGCTGCTGGGGACCGGCACGCTGGCCGAGACCGGGCGGTTGCTGATCCTGCCGGTCGATCAGGGATTTGAGCACGGCCCGGACCGCAGCTTTG
The DNA here is from genome assembly GCA_963815195.1 of uncultured Planctomycetaceae bacterium. Classification (GTDB taxonomy): domain Bacteria; phylum Planctomycetota; class Planctomycetia; order Planctomycetales; family Planctomycetaceae; genus CAWAVN01. The sequence goes on along the minus strand of CAWFGE010000013.1, from coordinate 177,075 downwards.
TGCCCAATCCGCCGGCCAATCACCCGCACTATCATTTCGAGTTGGCCCTCGAAGCCGGCTTAAACGCCTATGCTGCGCCGCTGGGGTTTTTGGAAGCGGGAGCCCGGCGGTTCGCCGGGGAGATTCCGTTGATCCTCAAACTCAACGATCACGAAATGCTCCACTCCAGCAAAAACCCGATGCAGGCCGTCACCGGTTCCGTCGCAGAGGCCTTGCGGTTGGGCTGCGCGGCGGTGGGGTTTACGATTTATCCCGGTTCCGCCGAGGCGAATCGGATGTACGATCAATTGCAAAAGATCGCCGAGGAAGCCAAGCGGGCGGGGTTGGTCGTCGTGGTCTGGTCGTATCCGCGCGGCGAGCAACTCGACAAGAAGGACGAGACCGCCATCGATGTGGTCTCCTATGCCGCCCAGATCGCCGCCCAGTTGGGAGCCCATATCATCAAAGTCAAACTCCCCGGCGAGCACGTGGCCGGGGTGGATGTTGCGGAGCTTTACGACTCGCAAAAGGTGGCGCTCGGCACACAGGCGGAGCGCGTGAAGCACGTCGTTCACAGCACGTTTGCGGGCCGGCGGATTGTGATCTTTTCCGGCGGCGCGAAGAAGGACGACCAGGGGCTATTGGACGATGTCCGCGCGGTCCGCGACGGCGGGGGCTTCGGCTCGATCATCGGCCGCAACGCCTTTCAGCGCCCGAAAGACCAGGCGGTGAAGCTGCTTCAAAACATCATCGCGATCTACGCGCAGAAGGATTGACTAAGGCACAAAGAGAGCCGCGCACGAAGTCAGCGGAAGCGAGACACACGTCCGCTGACTTCGTGCGCGGCTCTTTCTTTTTGCATTCGGATCACGAACCAAACGCCTGGTCTGCTTCGACGATGGTGCGGGCGATTTCGACCATCTTTTTGTTCTTCTGGCTGGAGAGCAGTTGCAATCGGCGGAAGGCGTCGGGTTCGCTGAGTCCCGCCCGCTGCATGAGGATGCCTTTCGCCCGCTCGACGAGTTTGCGGTCTTCGAGCGCCTGATGCAGATCCGCCGCCTGATTTTGAAGGGCCTGAAATTCCTTGAACCGCTGCCTGGCCAGGGAAATGGACGTCTTTAAGCTCTGGTCGTTGATCGGTTTGACCAGATAGGCGAGCACGTGTTCTTTGAGGGCCCGATCGACGTATTCCTGATCGTGATACGCGGAGACGATGACAATCGGCGTGGGGCGGTTCTCGCGGATCTGCTTCGCGGCATCCAGGCCGTCCATGTCGGGCATCTTGATGTCGCTGATGATGAGGTCCGGAGCCAAGTCCCGGCAGCGCTCCACGAGATCGGCCCCGGTTCGGGCCTTGGCAACGACTTCGTGCCCGAACTCCAACAGCGTCTCTTCCAGGTCGGCGAGCAATTCCGGCTCGTCGTCGGCGATAGCGATACGCAATGGTTCCGTCATGAGGTTCCCCTGGGCAATGTGAGAAGGATTTCGGCCCCCGGGCCGGCGGCGGAACCGAGGAGGGCGCGGCCGCCGTGCTCTTCGACGGTCCGCTTCACAATCGCCAATCCCAAACCGGTGCCGTGCGTTTTGGTGGTATGAAAGGCTTCAAAGACGCTTTGCGCCGTTTCGGGTGGAAATCCGGGGCCGTTGTCGCGAATGGAAATTTCGATCGCCGGTTTCCCGGCGAACCGGGTGTCTCGAAACGCGGTCTCGATCCGCACCGGATCGGCGCACGCCGCGAGCGAATTTTCAAAAAGGTTTCGAAACGCGTTCCGCATGGCAAACGGATCGATCTCGCAGACGAGGTCTTTGCCGGCGCGGTTTTGATGGAGTTCCGCGTCCCGCGTTTTGCGTTCGAGGGCGAGCTTCTCCCAGGCTTCGTCCACCAGTCGCCCGACGTCGGTCGGTTCCCGGCGGAGGCGGAGCGGGGCCGCGTATTGGCGGACATCCTCAAACAGGTGCTGCACATCCTCCTGGGCGGCGAGCGCGCCGCCGATCAACTCGAGCATCTCGGGCTGGTCTTTGAGCCGCCGGGACAGCCGGCGCAAATTGGCCTGGCTGCGGGCGAGCGCGTTGCGGGCTTCGTGGGTGAGGCCCGCCATCGCTTCGCCGATGGCGGCGAGCCGCTCGGCCTGCACGAGCCGCTCGGCCAGCCGGCGGCGCTCGGCCAGCCGGCGGAGACAGGCCCTTAACACCTCGGGATTGATCGGCTTCAAAAGATAATCGGTCGCGCCCTGCCGCAAAGCGGCGATCGCGCTGTCCACGTCGGCGTGGCCGGTGATGATGATCACGTCCACATCCGCAGAGAGCGTCTTGAATTTCGGAAGCAACTGTTCGGCGGTGCCGTCGGGCAGCCGGCGGTCCAAGAGCACGACCTCCGCCACGGACAGCCGGCCGGGGACGAGAGCCTCGGCCGCGGTGGAAACCGTCTCGACGGTGTGGTCGTCGAGTTCGAGGATGTCGCACAGGTTGAGGCAGGTATCCTCGTCATCTTCGATTACCAAAATTCGGAGCGCGGAATTATTCATCGCCATCGGCTTGAGACAGACGCTGGAGCAATTCCAGAAGCTGGGGCATGTCGAACGGTTTGTAGCACACGCCGTCCGCCCCGTCCCGCACGGCGTCCTCAACCATTTGAGACGTCTCGTCGCGGTGTCCCGTGATGAGCAGCGTGCGGGCCGCGGGCGACAGTTCCTGCACTCGCTTCAAGACATCGCGGCCGTCGCCGGTGGGGAGTTTCATGTCGATCAGCACGACTTGCACGTTTCGCCCTTCGAGGCGGGCCGCGGCCTCGCGTTCGTTCGCGGCGAGGCAGACGCGGTAGCCCTGGTCGCGGAGCAGGTCCCAGAGGTTTTCGCACAGGTCGTGATCGTCGTCCACCACCATCACCAGCGGTTGGTGCGTCGCCTGGTCGAGCAACGGCAGAAGCTGCGAAAAGTCCACCGGCTTGGACATGACCTTCCAAGCCCCGGCGCTCAGAGCTTCGCTGGTCGTCTCCGGCGTGGAATAGGCCGTGACAATCATCGCCACGGTCCCCGCGCGGAGCTTGCGGATTTCGCGGTATAGCATCAAGCCGTCCATGCCCGGCATCTTGAGATCCAACAGGGCCACGTCGTAAGGCGTCTGCTGCACCATCTTCAACGCAGTCGGCCCATCCTGCGCAGTGTCCACGGCATAGCCCATGTCGGAGAGAATATCTTGCAGGTTTTGGCAAGTGTCCGCGTCGTCGTCGACAACGAGGACTTTTGGAGATTCATTCATGAGCGATCGGGCGCATCCCAGCAATAAATGCAGACGAAGATTGTCCCGCGGGCGAAAAGCTCGATGAGATCCAGTTTCCGCGCGACTCATAAACTTTTGGATGTCAGGGTTTTTCCAATTCCATTTTGGCGGATGGAGGTTCCGCACGCAAGCGAACGGTGAATGTCGCCCCGTCGCCGGGAACGCTCGCGACCGTGAGCGAGCCGTCGTTTTTCTCCACGATCGCCCGGGCCATCGCCAAACCCAAGCCAATGCCCCGCGCCTTCGTGGAATACAAGGGCTGCATGACGCGGTGCAAATCTTCCGGCGCGATCCCGTGCCCGGTGTCCTCGACCGAAATCAATACATGATCGTCGCCTCCTTCGGCGCGGATGGTCAACAAGCCGCCGTCGGGCATCGCATCGCGGGCGTTGCGGATCAGGTTCCGCAGCACGATGTGCAACTGGGTCACGTCGCCGACCGCGTTGGCGATGGAAGACGGGCAGTCGATCTCGGCCTCGATCTCCGGCGGAAGCAAAGCCTCCTGAACCATGTCCCGCAGCAGGGCCGGCACCGAAAACGTCTGCAGGTTCGGGATCGGCAGTTTGGCAAAACTCGACAGGGCCGTGATCACCCCGTCCGCAATCCCGACCTGTTTTTCAATCCGGCCCAGATGCTCGGCCTGTTTCTCCGGCGAGGGGCTGCGGGCGTTGAGCAGGTAATACACCGACGTCTTGATGACGTTGAGCGGATTGCGAAGCTCGTGAGCAATGCCCCCGGCCACCTGGCCGATCGTCGCCAGCCGTTCCGCCTGCTGCTGGCGGTTCAAATACTCGGCCTGATAAGCATCCTCGATTTTGGCCAGGTCGAGATCGATCAACATGTTGACGGCGTCGCGAACTTTAAGCAGCTCCGCCGGCTCGCCGGTCCAGTTTTGCTCGAGGACGCGATGAATTCCCTGCCGCAATCGCGACAGGGCAACGTTCGTAAACACCTGGTCGAGGCCGATCTCCACGTGCCGATAGCCGACCCGCCACCGCCGGGCGATATAGTTGGCGTCATAAGGTCCGGTGAAGAGTTCCCGGAGCCATTTCACCAGCGTTCCTTTCAGGCGTTCGATCTGGGCGTCTCCGCCGGTAATCACCTGGAGCGCGCGCGGATGCTTCTGGATCTCCGCGTAGAAATCATCCACCAGGTCCGCGAAATGCGGCTCCATCATCGCCGCCAGAGATTGGACGCGGCGGGCACACTCATCGGTCCAGCCGACGTAGCGCTGCAATTCGCAGTAGCGTTCATAGAGATCGTTGGGAATCATCGGGCGCATCTTGAGTGGGACAGCGGGAGTCGAATCTTTGGAAACCATTCGCCAGAAACAAAAATCGCCCGACAACCGCCATTGAAAGCGGGCCGGGCGTTCATCGCACCAATTCACCGGCCCCATCGGAGGAGCCGATACATGATAATAGAGCCGGCCGCGCGGAATTGGAAGTCCGGAAAGGGAAAGATCTCGCCGGTCCGCCGGACGATTGCAAAACATGATTTCGTGCCCCATGATTTCGTTGTTTCCTTTTCATCCGCCGTCGACAGCGGCGTTGCAATTCGCATTCAAAAGTTGAGCGATGTTTTTAGGCATTGAAATCGGCGGCACGAAGTTGCAGTTGGGCGTGGGGCCGGGGGACGGCTCTTCCCTCAGGGTCTCGGAACGGGCCGAGGTGGATCCGCTCTTGGGAGCGAAGGGGATTTTGTCGCAGATGGAAGCGATCGGATCGTCGCTGCTCCATCGGTATGAAATCACGCGCATCGGAATCGGCTTCGGCGGCCCGGTGGAACCGGCGGCCGGGCGGGTGACGACGAGCCATCAAATCGCGGGCTGGGACGGGTTCCCCTTGGTCGATTGGTCGCAAAATACGTTCGGCCGCCAAACCGTGCTGGGGAACGATTGCGACGCCGCGGCTCTCGCCGAAGCGCGCTTCGGTGCGGGGGAAAATTTCGGCCGGGTGTTCTACGTGACCGTGGGCACGGGCGTGGGCGGGGGATTCGTGATCGACGGCCGCTCCGACGGCACGGGCCGACCCGCCATCGCCGAGATCGGCCATCTCCGCGTGGGCTTGGAAGCGAACGAAATCGATGGGACCGTCGAAGCCTTCGCCAGCGGCCGGGGCATCGAACGCGCGATCCACAATCGCCTCAGGTCGCCCCGCCGGACCGAGGAGATGTCCGAGTTCTTCACGCTGTGTGCCGGCGACATCGAATCCCTCACGGCCAGGCAAATCGCCCAACTCGCCGCCGAGGGCAACCCGCTGGCGATCGAGGTTTGGCAATCGGCGCTCGAAACGTTGGGCTGGGGCATCGCGCAAGTCATCACGCTTCTCGCTCCCGAGGTGATCGTCATCGGCGGCGGCGTTTCGCTCAGCGGGGAAGACTTGTTCTTCCAACCCCTCCGCCAATCCGTGCGGCAGTTCGTGTTTCCGCCGCTCGCGGGAAGTTACGAAATCGTTCCCGCCCAACTCGGCGAAGAGGTCGTCGTCCACGGCGCATTGGCAATGGCCGCCGATTTCTGATTCGTCGCGCACGACCGCTAAGGATCCATTGGCCGCCGGGCGCTAGCCGCGGTTCACTGATAATGGAAAGCTTTCTCCAGCGATCCCTACATCTTCACGGGCGAGATCGCGTTCCTGAGGGCTTTGAGCATCACGTCCTTCGGCGGTTTTTGGCCGGTGAACCGCTCGAACTGGGCCGCCGCCTGCCGGATGAACATTTCCAAGCCGGAGACGGTGTGGCAGTTTCGTTCCCGGGCCTGCTTGAGCAGCAGCGTGTTTTCGGGCGTGTAAACGGTGTCGAACACGACCATCCCTTCGCGGAACCACGAATCCTTGAACGGCGTGTCATCGACATTGGGGTGCATGCCCACGGGCGTGCAGTTGATGAGAATATCCGCATAGCCCGTCGCGCGGTGCTCCCAGTTGCAGAACTGGCAGCCCAATTCCGCCGCCAGGTCTTTGGCCCGCTGGACGGAGCGATTGGAAATCGTGAGCAGCGCCCCGGCGTTGACCATCGCCCAGCCGATCGCGCGGGCCGCTCCGCCGGCTCCAAGCATCAAGACTTTCTTGCCTTTGAGCGAAGGCGATTCGTCCCCGCGGGCTTTGAGCCCGCTGAGCAAACTTTTGAGCGCGGCCTCGTAGTCGGTGTTGGCCGCGTGCCAGCGGCCGTCGCCGTCGCGGAACAGCGTATTCGCCGCCCCGATCTCTTTGACCGCCTCGTTCACCTCGTCGGCTTTTTCGATGACGCCCTCCTTGTGGGGGATCGTCACGCTGTAGCCGCGAATCTCGAGCCAATCGAGCGCCCGGAGCGATTCCTCCAATCGCCTCTTGAAAATGCGGACCGGCAAATACACGCCGTTGATGCCCGCCGCCGCGAAGGCTGCGTTATGAACGACCGGGCTCAGGCTGTGGGCGACCGGATCGCCGATGACGGCAAACACCTTCGTCTCGGCGTCGATCTGATCGACGCGGTAGATGGACTTCATCTCCGCAAACGAAAGCTGCCCGGGGGCCATTTCGCGGTCTTTGCTGAAGGTCGCATACGTGAAGGGCGAGCCATATTTCCCGCAGAGCACGCGGCTGGGCTGGCCCAACTCCCCCATGCAGAATCCAACGGTGGGCACCTTGGCGCTCGCGACGAGCTTCAGCATCCGCACCATGTCCTCGGTCGAGTTCGCCATCGTGACGATCTTCACGATGTCCGGGTCGAGCTTCGTCATCCGCTCGTGGATTTGTTCCAGATCGTCGGGCGTTTCGTCGAAATTGTGATGGCTGACGATCCGCTTCGTCTCGCCGTAGCGGGGCACCTTGCCGGCGATGTCGTCTTCCAGATCGACATACTCGACGCCCGAGACAATCCCGGTGCGGAGGATCGTCATCCGCTGATCTTCCGAGCCGCGCCAGCGGCCGCGGTCTTCTTTCCGCCGGCACGTCAGAACGCACGGCGTGGGCCGATCCTCTAGAAGCCGGCCCACGTCCGGCATCCGCGACAGCCAGTCCACGCGAAGCTCGACCAGCTCCGCCCCTTTTTCCGCCAAATGCTTATGCTCGGCGACCACCATCTTGTGCCGGGTCCGCCCGATGCTCACGCAAATCATAAGAGGAAAACATCAAAGGAAGGAAACAGAAAAAACCGCCCCCATCGTCGCAAGTTTCCCGGCCGGTAGCAATCACCGAATCCGCGATCCGGGGCGTTTTGTCGAACAAACTCCACGGCGTCTGAGTTTGGGGGGCAAGCGCCGCAAAGGCGTCACATCAAGAACCCGTTGAATCGAGAAACTGCCCGTGGTGGGGTTGGCTTGCCTGACCTGAAAGCATTTGTGTCGTTTGATGTCTGGTCATCCATCCTAAACTCACCGTTTACCATGGGCTCAGTTCAGCTCCATATTAAAGTCAGCCTTATACCAAAGCGCGCGTTCCTCGACGTTTCGGTTTTGCTTTCATCGAGAGTTTTCTCACCAGTCTCGCGGTTCGACTTTAGGAATTCCTCACGCAACGCGATCTCGCGATGCCGTAACTCGATGATTTCTTGAAGCAGTGTGACGTTTTCCTGAAGTGAGGAATTATCGGCCATTGGTGAATCGTCGATTCTCAGAGATGTGAGAGCGAACCATTCCATGGCAAGGTGACCCGGGTTCTTAACGGCTCACGAAAACAAATGCGGGTTTTCGTCGGCGAAAGGGTGCAGGGGGTTGAAGAGGTTGTCTTTGGGCAGGGCGTCCAGCAGGGCTTTGGCCATTTCGAAATCTTCCGGCGTCGTGATTTTAAGATTCATCGGCGAACCGGGGACGACCATCACCGGGTGGCCGAACTTTTCGACCAGGCTCGCTTCATCCGTGGGCGAGAAATCCCCACGCTTGCTATAGGCCTCGATGAGCAGATCCCGGCGGAACACCTGCGGCGTCTGGGCTTGCCACAGCCCCTCCCGCGAGACGGTCTCCACGATCTGGTTGCCTTTGTTCTTGACGGCCTCGACGCGTTTGAGCGTGCTGGTCACGGGAATGCCCGGAATCGCGGCGTCCGAGGTCTTCGCCGCGTCGAACACATCGCTGATCCACTTGGCCGTCAACAGCGGCCGGGCCGCATCGTGGACGGCGATAAAATCGATCTCGGCATGCACGCGCTCCAACGCGTTCTCCACGCTGTCGGCCCGCGTGTCGCCGCCGGTGACGATTTCGATCTCCATAAACGCCAGGTTCGGGCGGAACTTCTCTTTGAACCAATCCAGATCGTCCGGCGAGACGACGATGATCGTTTGCGCCACGTCGTCGCGGTTGACGAAATGCTCGGCCGTGCGGACCCAGACCGGGCGTCCTTTGAGTTCCACAAACGGCTTCTTGCGGCGCTGGGCCGAGAACCGCGTGCTCCGCCCCGCCGCCGGGAGAATAACTGCAAACCGTGCCATCACGCCGCCCTTTCACTCTGCTCGATGAGACGAATCCGCGCGGATCCTCACGAATTGAAAGGATCAGCACATACGAGTGAATATATGCGTTCCGTAGAGTTTTTGCATCTCCAGGAGGATTTGGCCGCGCCCGCCGCGGCCGGGAGCAACCGCTTAAATCGGGCAACTGATGTCGCCGAGGCGTTTGGTCAATTTGGGGTTTTCGTCATAATCGATGGGAATGACGACCAAGCTGGGGCCATCTTCGGCGAGGGCTTCTTTCAAGACGGATTGGAGTTTGGTGCTGTCTTCGCAGCGGTGGCCGTTCCAGCCGAAGGCTTTGGCCAGTTCGACGAAGTCGGGGTTGCCGAAAGACAAATCGGTGTGCTTGCCGAAGTGGTTTTGCTGCTTCCAGGCGATCAGGCCGTAGGCGTGGTCTTCCCAGATCATCACGGTGATCTTGGAGTTGATCCGCTTGGCGGTTTCCATTTCCTGGACGTTCATCATAAACCCGGCGTCGCCGCAAACCGCGAGGATGTTGCGGTCCGGGTGCACCAGGCTCGCGGCGATCGCCCCCGGCAGGGCGAAGCCCATCGAGCAGAAACCGTTGGGGATCAGGCAGGTATTGGGTTCGTGGCATTGGTAATGCCGGGCGATCCACATTTTATGGGCCCCGACGTCCGAGAGCAGAATATCCTCCGGGCCCATCGCCTGCCGGGCGTCCCAGAGGGCTTTTTGCGGCTTGATTTTTCCCTGCGTGTTGTCGTCTTTGTACTCTTCGAGGTCGGCTTTCATCGCCTGGCGGGCTTTGCGGGCGTGGGTGTGGTCGAAGTCGAGCTTACCGGTTCCGTAGGCCTTCACGCGCTCGTTGAGCATCCACAGCGTATGCGCGAGATCGCCGACGACTTCCACATCGATGCGGTAATCCTCATCGATTTCGGAGGGAATGAAATCGATGTGCACCAGCTTGTGCTTGTTGCCGTGGTTCCAAAGCCTTGGATGATATTCGACCATGTCGTAGCCCAGCGAGATGACCACATCCGCGGCGTCGATCGCGCAGATGGCATGATCGCGAGCCTGGAGGCCGACGGTGTAAACGCATTCCTCGGAGTCCATATCCACGCAGCCCTTGGCCATGAACGTGCTGACCACGCCGATGCCCGTCTGTTTCACGAACTCGCGAAGCTGCTTGCTGGCCCGTCGGCGGATCGTGCCGTTGCCCGCAAGAATGATCGGCCGCTTGGCGGTGCGGATCATCTCCCAGGCCCGGTCCACGATTTTGTCATCCGGCACGGGCCGGCGAAATTTGCGGACTTCGATGGGCTGGGTCGTTGCATCCCTTTCCGCGATGTCTTCCGGAAGTTCGATGTGGCAGGCGCCGGGTTTTTCGGTCCGCGCGAGGCGAACGGCTTTGCGGACGATTTCGGGGATGTTATCGGGATGATAAACCGTCTGGGCCCATTTGGTGACGGGGCGGAACATCGCGACCACGTCCATCACCTGGTGCGATTCCTTGTGCAGCCGTTCCGAGTCGCCTTGCCCGGTGAGCACGATCATCGGGGCCCTGTCCATGTTCGCGTCGGCGACGCCGGTGATCAGGTTCGTCGCCCCCGGCCCGAGCGTGCCCAAACAGCCGGCGGGGTTCCCGGTCAGTCGGCCGTAAACTTCCGCCATGAATGCGGCCCCCTGCTCGTGGCGGGTGAGGATGAACCGGATCTTTTTCGAATCCTCAAGCGAGATCATAAAGTCGGCGTTTTCTTCGCCCGGCACGCCGAAGATAAACTCGATCCCTTCGTTCTCCAAACACTTCACGAACAAATCAGATGCCTTCATGCGCCGGGACTCCTAAACTGGATTGGAAAACGAGGAAACGGACCGACGACAAGTCGTCGGCTTGGGTTTTGACTTTATCCGCCTTCGGCGAGGGCGACGATTTCCAGGCGGTCGCCGTCCTGGAGCGGGAAGTTCATCAGATTCTCGCGGGGGAGTTTTTGATCGTTCTGGAACAATAACAGATACGCATACAACCGCCCCTCGCGGTCGAGGACGCGGGTTTTGAGTGGGGGATATTTTTCCCAGAGCGAGCCGAGCACTTCGCCGACGGTTTGGCCTTCCAAGTCAACCTGGGTTTCTTCCTCGCTGTATCGGGAAATGGCGTGAGGAATTTCCACGGTGATCGCCACGGTTTCGCTAATCCTCAAAAGGCCCCACGGAGTTGAGCCGGTTGCATCAGTTGATCCTAGGGTGCGAGAAGCAATGAAAGGATCGAATCCGAATCTCCAAATCGGAAATCCAAAACGAAAGTATTTAGGGCCGAAGGTCCGGCTTTATGTCAGCCCAGGGCAAGCGCAGCGCCGCCCTGGGTTATGGATGATGAATCAAACGCAAGCCCCCACGGGGCGGCCCTATCTCGCACACGTCGAGGGGCAGCTTACTCGCACGCATATCGTTCGTCCGATTCAATCCCACGACGCTCACCGGTTGAGGACCGCCCCGTGGGGGCTTTTGTACTTCGTTCGTTCCTGTTCCCCAGGACTGTGTCCTGGGCTGACATCGAGCCGGACCTTCGGCCCTTTTTGCGTAATTTCCATCTGCGGATATTCCAATGACCGAAACGTCAGACAGGCAGATTACACCGCCAGGCCTTCTTCTTCGAGCATTTCGTTGAACCTCGCCATCACGCGGGGTTTTAATTCCTGAAAGAACTCGCGGCTGTTGAAATACGGCAGTTCGATTTGGGGGTATTCCTCGTGAGCCTCGGCGGGCATCACGTAGTCTTCGTCGGTGAAGCCTTGCAGTTTTTCGAGGCGGTAGCCCCGCAAGAAAGTGCGGCGGATGATTTGCTTGAAGGTGTCTGCCGTGATGTCGAGACCCGAGAGCAACCGCACCGCCTCGGCCATCTGGTCGTCCGGGAGGCCCGCGAACTTGCAGACGCCGGTGAAGTCGTCCCGCAGGATGGCGAGGCCGCGGTTGGTGATCGCGTCCACCCAGTAATCCAGGTTGGTTTCACGTTCATAGAGCAAGAGCAGATACGTCCGCATCGACATGTGCCCGCCCGCCAAGGCCCACGGGTAGCCTGGGTTCGTTTGCGGCAGGTAGGCGGGGTATTCCATGCCTTTGGAATGCATCGCATAGCCGGTGTCGCCGAGTTCCTGGGACATCCGCATCACGCCCTGGCCGAGGAGTTCCATCTGTCCGGTGCCGATTTTCTCGATGACATCGTGCGTGGTCTGGAAGTCGCCGTAGCTCATTCCGTCGGCGATTTTTTTGTCGGGATGCCGGCGGTTGTATTCCATCGCATAAGACAGCGTGGTGCCGATGGAAATGGAATCCATGCCCATTTCATCCACCAACTCGACGAGAATGCAGGCCTGGTCGATATCGAAGATGCCGATGTTGGACGACAGGAGGTTTAAGGGTTCGAAATCGAGCTTGGCCCGGTATTTGTCGGCCCGGCTTTTGATCTTGCCGTTCTTTTCTTCGAGGACTTCGTCGTACACGTTTTTATGGCAACTGATCCCGCAGCGGAAGCAGGATTCGTCCTTGACGACATAAGGCCCCAGGGCTTCGACGTTGTCTCGGTACAAAGGCAGGGAGACGATCGTGCCGGTGGGGTTGAAGTTCATCTCCGGCATGGCGTGGACGGGATTGAGGGCTTCGTAGTTGGCCCAGGTCCCGCCGCCGCCGCCCGCTTTTTTCTTGTCGCGGAAGCGGGTGCTGCCTTTGCCGCGGGCGACTTCCATGTTGATGGTTTTAAGTTCCTTGGGGGCTTTGGGGCCGATTTGGTCTTTGATGTCGGCGACGATGGCGATGAGATTTTTCGAGCCCATCACGCCGCCCATGCCGCCGCGTCCGCACCAGCGGGATTTCTGGTCGCCGCTCTTGAGCTGGTTTTCGGTGGACAGGGCGATCGCGGCATAGCGGACTTTCTCGTAGTTCTCGCCCGCCGGTCCGATGACGGCGAAGTGCGCTTCGGGAAACCTTTTGTGGAGGGTTTGGATCTTGTCGTTCACCCGCCGGCCGACCAGATCGCTGCCGTCGAGAAACTCGAACTTCACGGGGCCGTCGTCTGCGCGGGTGATGTGCAGGATTGTCGGTTTTTCACACCGGCCGGCAAACAGCACCTCATCGACGCCCAGATACCTGAGTTTGGTGCCGAACTTCCCGCTGCCGGCGGACCACATGGCCGAGGGTTTGCCGGATTTGGAGGTTTTGAGCGGGGAATAGGCGTGGAAGTAGGTCCTGAGCCCGGTCATAAAATCGGAGCCTGAGAGTAACCCGAGATTCAAAACCAGCGTGGCTTCGGGGGCGTAGGGATCGTCGGTGGGGCATTTTTCGAGGAGCTTAAACCCGCGGGCGATTCCTCCGAACACGTCTTCGACATCTTCGCAGGGCAGAGTCTCTGGCTGGACCTGCTGTTTGGCGAGATCGACATCGAATCGCTCGATTTGAAAATCCGCGGGGGTTTTGGTGGCCTGGTGTCCGTTCTCGTTGCCCACAGATTCCTCCTCTGCTGGTTTTCCGGGAAAGGTCGGGCTTGCCGACAGGTTCGATATTATGACGGGATTGCGTGTCGATCACAATTCTTCGGTTCCCGGCGGTTCAAAGTTTTTCGCATTCGGCCGCGGGGATTCTGTGCCGACAATCTGTTCCGATGCCGGTCCGAGGTCGCGAAGGGGGGGGGAACCCGCGCTCCTGGAGGAATTGTCCGCCTGCCCGGCCAAAAATCTTGAAAAATTTCCGAAACTCAGCGGCGACTTTGTGGTTTGATGATGGGCTGACGCGAATTGTTCGTTCATACCCATTTTCCGCTTTTTTCCCCAAGGAACAGTCCCATGAAGAGCGTACGCGCATTGCCTCCACCTCGCGGAGGCGCATCCCCTTTCCGGCGAGGGTTTACGTTGATCGAACTGTTGGTGGTGATTGCCATTATTGCGATTTTGATCGCGCTCCTTTTGCCCGCCGTGCAACAAGCCCGCGAAGCCGCCCGCCGGTCGACTTGCAAAAACAATTTGAAGCAGATCGGGATTGCGCTTCACAACCATCATGAGACGTACGGCGTTTTTCCGCCGGGGTCCTTGGATGACGACAACCGTCAGATCAACTGGAGCGTTTATATCCTTCCGTTTATGGATCAAGCTCCGATTTATAACACGCTCAAGACCAGTGGGGCTTGGTTCTTCCACAAGGGAGGACTGCCGCTCATCCCTCCCGACAGTTGCACGACGGCCACGAATCCCACCGACCAGACATGCTTTAGCTTGCACCATGATGTTTCCGTTCTGGACAATCAAGCCGCGGCGCTGGCCGCTTTCGGCACGATTCTTCCGGCGTATGTGTGCCCCTCCGACATTCTGCCGCCCAAGGACAACAACAATTACGCCAAGTCCAACTATCTCGGAAATGCGGGTTCGATCATTACGGATCCCAGCGGGAATACGTGGACGAGCTGCGCTCAACCGAAAGGCAACTTCCAGAACGGAATCCTGACGTATTCCAATCACAATCAAAACGCTTGGGCTTGGGCGTTTCGCGATGTGACCGACGGATCGAGCAACACGATTCTCGTGGGCGAAGTCAGCGTCTCCAATATTGATGACACGAACATGGGAACCGGCGGTTACAATGTGACGCCCCAGAACACGAACAGCCCCAACTTTCCCAAGTGGGCGGGCGGGGATGCCAACGGCGGTTGCAACGGCTTTCAACGAGGCGACGGCCTGAAATTGACGAGCCCAAGCATGTACATCAACCTGAAAACCGGGACGAACTCGCGGGCCGCCTTCGGCAGCCAGCACGTCGGCGGGGCGCAGTTTCTGTTCGGGGACGGCACCGTCCGCTTCCTGAGCGAGAACATCAGCACCGTCACCTACGCCGCCCTCGGCGGACGCAACGACGCCGTCCCCGTGACGCTTCCGTAACTTGTCGTTTTTCGATCGACTATTCTCGGCCTGACCCGGCGGGTGAAGCTCCAATCACCCGCTGGGGTTTTTTGGTTTCATCATTCTTGATTGTTCGACTGAGAAAGGAGAGCCTTGTGAAATCTGCATCTTTGCGTAGCGTCCGACTGATCGCCGTGCTTTTGCCGCTGGCCGGTTTGTGGGGCTGCGGGGGCGGCGAGTCCTTTTCCACGGCACCCGTTTCAGGAAAGGTGATGCACGCCGGAAAACCCGTTAAAGGCGGCAGCGTTCAGTTTTCCCCCGTCTCCGCGGACGCCACGAAATCCGCCGGCAAACCGGCCTCGGGCAACGTCAACGACGACGGCACGTTTACTCTGTCCACCTACGGAAATGACGATGGGGCCGTCCTCGGCAAGCACACCGTGACCTATACCCCGCCGACCAATGAGGCCGCCGCCGCGCCCAGCGAAGGCGGACATGAACAAGAAGCGAAATCGCCCTACGACGGCCTGTCCCCGAAGCAAAAGGAAGTCGAAGTCAAAGAGGGCAAAAACGACGTGACGATCGATCTGGAATGATCGCGTTCTCCAACCGCGGCAAATCGGACTTTTCCGGGCGGGTTCGTCCATTCGGGTGTTGCGGCGGGGATTTCTTCCGGGGATGATAGACGAAGAACGCATCATCTCGGGAGAATACCACCGTGGCGAATCCGCAACATGTCGAACTCGCTCGGCAGGGGCCGGAGGCACTTTACGCCTGGCGTGAGGAGCATCCCGGCGAAATCTTGGATTTGTCCGAAGCCCAACTCCCCGGGCTCCTTTTGCCGTCCGCCCCCTTGGGCGAAGCTCAACTTGCCGGGGCAAATTTTGCCGGGAGCAATCTGGCCGAGGCGGATCTCCGGGGGGCAAACCTGGCGGGGGCCGACCTTAGGGGCGTGAACCTGGCCGGCGTGACGGCCCATGCGCTCGACGCGAGCCGGGCGGATTTTCGCGGGGCCGATTTGACGGGGGCGGACCTCAGGGCGGCGAAGCTCCAGGCGGCCGATCTCAGGGCCGGGGCGCTGTGCGAAGCGGACTTCCGGGCGGCGAATCTGTTTCAGGCCGACCTCCGCCGGGCGGATTGCAACCGAACCGATTTCCGCCGGGCGGATCTTTCCGACGCCAATTTTCAGGAAGCGTTTCTGAAGGATGCCGATTTGGGGGCATCCCGAATCCTGAATGCGAACTTCACGCGCCCGACCTGGCGGGAGCGGATTTTGAGGGGGCGGTCGCGGGCGGCACGTTGTGGAATGCCGTCGATTTGTCGGAAGCGAGAAACCTGGACGCGCTCGCCCATCAAGGCCCGAGCAGCGTGGGGATCGATGCGATCTATCAATCCCGCGGCCTTGTGCCCGCCGCGTTTTTGCGGGGCTGCGGCGTGAGCGAAAGCTTCATCGCCAACGTGCCCGCGCTCGCCGGCAAATCGGTCCAATTCCATCCCGTGCTGATCGTGCATGCCGTCGAGGATCGCGAACGCGCCGAAACGCTCGCCCGGGCACTCGAGCAGCGGGGCGTCCGCTGCTGGCAAAGCGCCGTCTCCGCCGACTCCGATCCGCAGGAGTTCGAGCGGAATCGGCACGGGCAGAAGCTGCTGTTTTGCATCTCGCAAAACTGGCTCAACCAACCCGTGGCGGACGGCATTCTCAAAGCGGCCCGTGTCCTGGAAGAAGAGTCGTCCGCCGAACGGGGCCTCGCCGTGCGGTCCTGGTTTTCCGCGGACTTGGACGGCGAGCTGTCCCGCCGAGGCCGCGGCGAATTGAGGCAACCTTACCGCGAGCGGTTGGTGGCGACGTTCCCCCCGGCGTCTTCCGAGAACGGCCAATATCACGAGCAGTTGGAAAACCTGCTCGGCGAGTTGACGGCCCACGTCGGCCGCAGCGATCAGGCTTCGCTGGCCGATCAAGCGCTTCTGGAGCTGCGCAACTCATCGGCCGCGCGGAACGCCTGCAGGAAGGCTTTCGAAAGCTCCGGCACAACGACGGGGCCAAGAATCTGTGGTTCGACTACCGCGGGAACCGCCGGCGGAGCTACCACATTCGGCAGCTTGTCCGCGGGCAAAAGATGGAATGGGACACCGCCCCGGTCGTGATCGAGCCGGGCGAAACGTTCTGCCATTTCTGCTTCGCGGGAGCGATGGGGGCGCAAAACCGCACGCCGGGACTGGGATTCTTGCTGCTGGTCAACGGCGAACCGACCGTCCCATTCAACCTCGCCCGCGACGAGCGGTCCTGGCACAGCCCCGACCACAGCGTCACGCTGCTGTATACCCCGCATTGGTTGTCGCGGGACGACAGACTCGGGCTTTTTCTACGCGGCGATTCTGAAGGACCGCTTGCAGGCGGGCGAACCGTGCCGGTTGGGCGTCCAAGTCCGCGGGCAGGATTCGCCGCGCTGGTTCGCCCTGTTCCCCGAACGTCAAGCCGTCCTCTGCCAGGCGGAAATCGGCCGGGTTTAGAGCCTATCAGAAAACGTCATTCTCTAGTATTAGCCCCAAGTTTTGAAGTTGCGCGAAGCCGCAAAATGTGAGCGGAAGCGCGCTAGCCCCCGGCCTTTTCAATGGAAATTTGGATATCACAAGGCCGGCGGCTAGCGCCGTGCCGCTCACAAAAACCGGCGGCTATCGCCGGAGCCGCGCCCGATCTCTCGAAACCCGACACCGTCTCACCGGGTATAGGTTGATAACCCCGGCGACGATTCGGTGTCTTGAAAACAGCCTCTGGCAAGGAGTGGGAACTATGAATCTCTTCTCATCGCGGTCCGTGCGGATGTTGATGCCTGCGATTTTACTCGGCCTTTTGGGGACGGCTTCTGCCCGTGCCGCGGATGAAGGGGCCGTGCAGATTGAGAAAGATCAAATCACCGCGGAGGCGATTTGGGGGGAACCCTACAGTGTGGGGCATTTGAAGGTCACGGCCAAGGCGGGGCGGTTTCCGATTCTGCCGGACCGTCCGTGGTCCCGGTTGACGGCGGAGAAACAAACGCTGCTTTACCCGGTGTTTCCCCTGTCCGACGGCGAAGGCGAAGACTGGTCGCAAGCCGACCGGCCGCACAATGCGAGCACGATCGAGGCCTTCTTCCTGTTCCAAGGCAAAGACCCGCTGAAACTCACCTGGCGATTGCCGGACGGGCAAACGGTCGAGAAAACCTTGACGCCCCGGCCGGATGCCGATGAACAGTCGCACAAAAAATTGCTCCGCGAATGGTGGAACCGCTATGTTTACGCGGTGCAGAAGCGCGCGGAACTCGACGCCTATCCGCCGCAGATCGAGAACTACCTGGTGACAATGCTCGCAAAGCGGTTGGATCTCACGCCCCCGCAGTTGTCCAACCCCTGGTCCGGCCGCAGCGATGTGGACTCGGCGTTCGGGTTGTTGTTGGGGGCGGAGTCGATTCGCGTCGCCATGCAGCGCGACACGGTGCTGCGTCACACCCGCCGCGACGAGCCGACGACGCGAAAACTGCCCAAAGCCGCCGCCCCGCCGGCGATCACGCTGCCCAAGTTCGATAAATCCCAAGTCACCGCCGAACCGATCGCCGGGCATGTCCCCGCCGAGTGCTTTTACGTCCGCTGCGGAAACTTCAAGAACTTCGAGTGGCTTCGTTCGAACCTCACGCATTGGGGGGCGATGGCCCGCGACCTCACCGCGCTTCGCGGCTGGAACTATGGCATTCGCGACGAGCTCGAACATCAACTCGCCCTCAAGGAAACGCTGCTCTCCAAGCTGTTCGGCGACACGCTGATCTCCGATGTCGCAATCGTCGGGACCGACACGTTTGTCCGCGAAGGGGCGTCCATCGGCATCATTTTCGAAGCCCGCAATTCCTCGCTCCTCAAGGTTCAACTCGACCGCCTGCGAAAGGAAATCCAAGCCGCGGAACCCGCGGCCCGGCACAAGACCGAACGCATCGCGGGGCACGAGGTGTCGTTTCTTTCCACGCCCGACAACACCATCCGCGCATTTTATGCCGTGGACGGGAATTACCATTTGGTCTCGACCTCGCGGGAAATCGTGCGGCGGTTTTACGAAGCCGGCCAAGGCGATGATTCGCTCGCCGGTTTGGACGAGTTTTTGTACGCCAGGCATCTGATGCCCGCCTCGCGGGACGATGCCTGTTTTGTGTATCTGTCCGATTTGTTCTTCCGCCAGTTCGTGGGGCCGAAGTACCGGGTGGAGATGACCCGCCGCATGCAGGCCCTCGCCGAGATCGAACTCGTGCATCTGGCCCAACTCGCGGCCACGGCCGAAGACGCGGAGCATCGAACGATCCATCAACTCATGGATGGGGGCTTTTTGCCCAAGGATTTTCTGACCCGACCGGACGGCAGCCATACGGTGCTGGAGAACGGCCGGATCGCCGACAGCCTCCGCGGGGCCCGGGGCGCGTTTTTGCCCGTGGCCGACGTCGATGTGGATGAGCTGACCGACTCGGAGCTCCGGGCCTACGAAGAGTTCTCGCGGTTTTATCGCAGCCAATGGGAGCGGATGGACCCGGCGATGCTGGCCATCAAACGCGAACCCGCCCAGGGCGGCCGCGAGCGCATTTCGGTCGATGTGCACATCACGCCCTATGCCCGCCGGCATTATCAGTCGCTCGCCGACAGCTTGGGACCGGCGACGCCTTGGCGGCTCGTTCCGCTCGCCGGCGACCTGGCCCAGGTGACGATCAACTTCGGGCAGCGGGGATTTCTGCAAAAGCAGTTCGGTTTTGCGGGCGTCCGGGACGTGCCCGCGTCCGATTTGAAATTCCAGATCGAGCACGGCCAGGTTTTCGAAACGATCACGCCGCCGATTTATTACGGCTTATTGTCCCAGTTCGAAATCAATCCCGAACAAGCCGACAAAGACAAGCAAAACGAAGCCGCCGCGAATCCCGGTCAAGAAAAATCGCTCGCGAAGGCTTCGATATTTTTCTACCCCTACGATGCCGCGGACCAGGAGGAGATCCGCACGAATCTAAAAATGGAAGGGGCCGATCCGCCCGCGCAGCTGCGGGTGTGGGTCAATCGCCTGGCGGACACGCAAATCGCGAAGATCATGAGCGCCCATTCCTATTTGCGGGCCCGCCGGGCTTCCGCGGGGAACGCGCGGTTCTTGCAGGTGCTCACCCAGCAGCTTCAGGTCGATCCAAAACAGGCGCTCAAGGTGGCGAAAGACATCCTCGGAGCCGAGCCCGTCTGCCGATTGGGGGGCGAATATCAGTTAACTCAAGATGACCGCGGCTTCCCGGTTTGGGTCTCCTCGGCGTGGAAACATCCGAGCTATCATTCGATCCAAAAGATTCCGGCGGGCTATACCTTCCCGGCATTAAGCGGATTTCATCAATTGAAGCTTGACTTCAACATCGACCGCACCACGCTGTCCACCCATCTGGAATTGGAACTCGACGCCGCGAAAGAGTAAGGTTCGTTCGAACAATCCTTGAGCGGCACGGCGCTAGCCGCGGGTCTTCCGTGATTCCCGAATCGGCGGCTAGCGCCGCGCCGCTCACAAAACAACGCCCTTATCCCCGCAGCAGGCCGGACCAATCGAAGGCAATGTCGCAAGCCGGGGCGGAGTGCGTCAGCGCTCCGATGCTGATTCGCTCCACGCCAGTTTTCGCAATGCCTGCGATCGTTTCCAATGTGATCCCGCCGGAGGCTTCCAATAGCACCTGCGGTCCGAGTTCGTTGCGAATTGCCACCGCTTCCCGCAGCACTTCGGGCGGCATGTTGTCCAAGAGCACAATATCCGGCGAACCCGCGAGCGCATCCCGCAGTTGATCGAGCGTATCGACTTCCACTTCGACGGAAACATTGTTTCCCACGTTCACCCGGGCCTGCCGCACGGCTTCCGCGATCGAGGGTTTGGTGGACGAAGAGCTTTGCTCCGCCTCCCACGCCGCCAGGTGGTTGTCTTTGATCAGACACCCGTCAAACAGACCCATGCGGTGGTTCGTCCCGCCGCCGGCGCGGACGGCGTATTTTTCCAAAATCCGCCAACCCGGATGCGTCTTCCGCGTATCCAGAATCTCCACGTCCGCCGGTTGGGCGGCTTCCACGAAGCGGTGCGTCAACGTGGCGATTCCGCTGAGATGCGTGAGAAAGTTTAGCGCGGTTCGCTCGCCCGTCAAAAGCGACCGCAGCGGCCCCGCAACTTTGGCAATGCACGTTGCGGCGGATAGCTCGGTCCCATCGGACGCTTCCGGCGTCCAAACCACTTGGGGATCGAGCGTGGAAAAAACCTGCATAGCGACCGGGCCGCCGGCGAGCACGCCCCGTTGCCGGGCGACCACGAGCACTTCCGCGCGGGCCGAATCCGGAATCAATGCCTGACAGGTTAAATCACCCGCCTCGTCCAGATCCTCGGCGAAAGCCAGTTCAATCAAACGGCCGGCGGCCCGGCGTTCGCGGTCATCATAAGTCGGCGTCATCATCGTTCTGTGGAAGTCGAGGTTTGGCGAGGCCGCCTTGCGGCGGAGTGGCGCGTCTGCTGAAATAACCGGTGGAGCGACAGTTCGCTCAAGCGATTTCACCCCAGTCACGGAGATGGCCTTATGATCGTCGGCGTGCCGCGAGAGATCAAGCAGGATGAGTACCGCGTGGCGATGTTGCCCGTCGGCGTGGAGGAATTGACGCGGGCCGGGCACCGCGTGCTCGTGGAGCGCGGAGCCGGTGCCGGCAGCGGCATTCCCGACGAGATGTACCTCGAAAACGGGGCGGAGATCGTCGATTCGCCGGAAGCGATCTTCCGCGAGGCCGAGTTGGTCGTCAAGGTGAAAGAGCCGCAAGCCCGCGAGTGGCCGCTGCTCCGCGCGGGGCAGATGCTGTTTACCTATTTCCATTTCGCGGCCGACGAGAACCTCACGCGGAACGTGCTCGAAACCGGCGTCACCGCGATCGCTTATGAGACCCTCAAAGGCCCCAAAGGCGATCTGCCCTGCCTGACCCCGATGAGCGAAGTCGCGGGCCGCATGAGCATCCAGGAAGGAGCGAAATACCTGGAGCGCCCGCAGGAGGGCCGGGGCATTTTGCTGGGCGGCGTGCCCGGCGTGCCGCCCGCTCACATTGTGATCCTGGGCGGCGGCGTCGTCGGCAAGAACGCGGCCCAGATCGCGGCGGGCTTTCAAGCGGACGTGGCGATTCTGGATATCAACGTGGACCGGCTGCGGTATCTCGAAGACATCATGCCCGCCAATGTGAATACGCTCTTCAGCGATCGGCACAATATCCGCGAGCAACTCGAACTCGCCGACCTGGTGATCGGAGCGGTGCTGATTCCCGGAGCGCGGGCCCCCAATCTGGTGCATGCGGCGGATCTCAAGCTGATGAAACAGGGGGCGGTGATTATCGATGTGGCCGTCGATCAAGGCGGCTGCGTGGAGACGACCCACCCCACCACGCACGCCGAGCCCACATATATTGTCGAAGGCATCGTGCATTACTGCGTGACGAACATGCCCGGAGCCGTCGGCCGCACCAGCACGTATGCTCTGTGCAACGTGACGTTTCCCTATGTCTTCAAACTCGCCGAACATTCGCTCTCGGCCACCGCGAGCGATCCCGGTTTCGCCGCCGCCGTCAACATGCACAAAGGCCAAATCACCAACCAGGCCGTCGCCAAGACCTTCGGCTTGACCTATTCGCCGTTTGCGTCCAAGTGACTCATACGCAAGTTGCCGTTCGACGCGATTGACAAGAGTTTTTGGTTCTTCCGGCGAAACAGGGGGAACGACGACGGTGTGAAAGAATTCCTTGTCCGCGCTGTTTCACCTCCCAAAAGGGGAGGTGAAATCCACCATGGATCATCGCGCAAAAAGATCATCAGCGTCCGGCCCCCGATTCGCCGGAAGAGCCGAGTTTTTTTCGATGCGGACTATTCCGGGAATTGGGGCACGTTCTCGCTTAACAGGCGTGCCCGTTTCAGGTGTTTTTCCGCTTCGTCGTGTTTCCCCATCTGGCGATAGACGGACGCCAGGTAAGTGTGCAGGTCCGCGCGCGTCGGCTCGGCCAGGATCGCCTGGCTGAACAGCCGCACGGCTTCGGGAAGGTTGCCTTGTTTCTGATAACAGATTCCCAAAAGCATCAACGGGATTTCATTCGGCTCCAACGTCACCAATGTTTGCAGGGAGGGCATAGCCTGGTCGTATTGGCCCAAATCGAATCGCGTCGATGCCAGATTGTACAAAGCCGTCCGCCGGAGTTCGGGGCGGAGATGCTTTGACTCGAGGGCCGACTGCGAATGCGCGATGCAAAGTGCCGGGTCTTTTCTCCAGGAGAGCCGGCTGAAGAACACTTCGACTTCGGGATCTTTTAGCCCCTGGTCTCGGACCTTCTCCAGCAGGAGCCGGGCTCGATTCTGGAACACGTCTCCCAAGGCGCGGTACGCGGGGTCGCCGCGCGACTCATCGTTCAGCCCCGTCTTGAGCTTCCCGGCGAAAATGTCGTTGGCCGCGCCGAGCAGGCGGAGCTGTTCGAGTTTGGGCCAATGGGAAATGTCCCCATCCGCAATCAGTTGGTCCGAGGCATTGTATTTGACTTTCGGCGCGTCATTCGGGTGGATTCCGACGTAGTGATGCGAGAAGGACAGGTGCGGAATGTCCGTAGGACCTTTCGGCATGTGGCATTCCATGCAATTGTCCGCGGGCTTTGTTTCGTGCCGGACTTCGACGGGCGCCCTGCACGCGCCGGCGTCGTGGCAGTTCAGGCACTTGCCGCGAAAATAGGCCACTTTCTCCGATTCCTTGGGAAGAGCATGAGGATCGTGGCACGTGGTGCACGTCATGGTTTTGGACTCGGTGTAGCAACGACTGAGCCGCATCTGTTCGATCTGGCCGCTCACCGTCCGCGCGGCCCCCGGCCGATCGATCCGATAGCTGACGCGAAAGTCGCTCATCCGCATCCCCGGGCGAAAGTCCGCAACGCTCCGGCCGCGGACATCGACATTGGCGAGGGACGACAAATGACATTGGGCGCACACGTCTTCCTGCCGCTCCCGCGAGAGATGCCGCAGGTTAACGATCGAATCGTCCACGCTCCCCCGAATCGGCCGGATCGCGCGGCGTTCCTTGACGTGCAATCCGCCGGGACCGTGGCAGCGCTCACAGCTGATCGCCGATTCGACAACCTTCATCCGCAAATCCGCGCCGCCGACTTGTTCGGTCCGGCCGGTGTGACAGTTCATGCAGCCCCACCCGATCTCGCGGCTGAATCCCATTTGCAGCGGATCCTTCTCGTAGCCCGCCGACATGCCCCAACGGTTTCGGTGCGGATACCACGTCAGCGGGGCCTCGATCAGAAAATCGTCGCTCTGCACCAGGTAGCTTCGCGCATAGTTTCCGGAGCCGATCACGTACCGCACGGCGACATCCACCAAGACGGTTTCTTCTCCGCCGGCCGTCCGCACGAACTCGCTCATCCGCAGCGTCGGCCCGGCGCGGTAGACTCGATAATGCCGGCCGGAAAGTTCATGGTGAAACTCGGCGCTCGGCGGCTCCCGCGAAACATCGATGTCGGCCAGAGATCGGCTGTGGGTTGTCTTGAGGTACGTTTCGTGTTCTCCGGGATGGCACTCCACGCAGGCCCGGTTCCCCACATACTCGACCGACGTTGAAGCATTGCGAAAACGCGCGGGGAGAACGTCCGGCAGGCGGAAGCGGTCGGAACTTCGAGGGGGATTCTTGTCCGGCCGAGGAGGGATTCGCTCGGAATCGAACCAGAAATACCCTCCGATCGCAAGCCCAAGAGCCGCCGCCGAACAGACCATGACGCGAAGTTGAAGCCTCGATCTCACATCCGTCGAAGGTTGATCCGTGCGAGGGGACATGAAACAACTCTTTCGTTTCGAAACGAATTGCCTTCCGCGAGAGAGCGGCGTTCTTTGAGGTATTTGTATTCCATCGGCTCACCTGGGTCGCCGACGCGGGAGAAGTGGGAATTGTATTGTACGATTTTCACGAAATTGGTTTTCGCAGAATTGGGAAAAAACTGGGCAGACCCTTGGGGAAAGGGCCGCCCTCTGGAAACGCGTTGGGAACGTTTCGGTTTGATCCCGACATCATGGGGCTGACGCCCTGGCTATTTGGATTTCTTTTGATTCCATTCGTCGAGCATTTTTTGGATGCGTTCGGGGTTGAAATTGCCGGGAACGTCTTCGTCCTGGTTGGCCATCAGGTCTCGGACGGTGAGTTCCTTGGAAGTCACGCCGGACTTGGGGATTTTCATTTGGGCGGTCCAGGCGATGGCGTTGAGCATCAGCTTGCGGAACTGGTCGTTGCCCCAGTTCCAATGGAAATGCCCGCCGGTGAAGCCGAAGCCCCGGCCGCCGTCTTCCCGCTCGGTCGCCCAGGCCATGTGCTGGATTTCACCGTTGGCGACGGCTTTCCGCACGGCCGGGTTGCCACTGTGCGGACCGTCGGGCCGGCTGAGCGTGGACTGGGGCGGCAGGTCGGAAAGGATCGGCCTGATGCCCGCCATCTGATCGCGGAACCGCATATGGTAGTACCATTCATCGTTGATCTTGAACGGCCTAACGCCCCGCGTGATCTGATGGCAGGGCAACTTCTCGTAGTCGGCGTCCCAATGCGGATTGACCGACCAGTCCGGTTCAAAATACCCGCCGGTCCATTCGAGAAACGCCTCGCCGGACGGCCCCTTGGGGACTTCCACTCCATAATGAATGCAGACCAGCCCCACGCCTTTTTTCATCAGGTCATTGAGCTTGTCGAGATGATTGTTAAACGGATGCCCGCCGCCGCCGTCGGCGTAAACCACAATGCTGTCGGCATCATCCAAGATGGATTCATCCTTGGGCCAGCCGCCGGTGACGACCTCGGCTTTAATCGGCAGGCCGCTGTTGTTGAGGGCTTCCGCCAAGAGCATGCAGCCGGCTTTGTGCTCGTGGGCCCCATAGCCGTGGCTCTTGCGGCCGGCGATCAGGACGACTTTTTTCACATCCTTCGTTTTGGATTCCTCCTGCGCCACAAGCGGCCACCGTTTGCGGTTCCGCATCCGCTTCCAGAACGGCGGTCTTGTCGCCGCCGGCCCGTTTGAGTTTGATGTTCTTGAACTGCACCTTCATCGGGGGGCCGGCGTGGAGTTGCAAGGCGAGCAAACCTTCGGCTCGGCGTTCCTTCTCGTCTTTGTCAACACAGTCGGCGGTTTGGACGCCGTTGATAGAGTGTTGGAAATGAAAGCCCTGGGCGACGATGCGGTAGGTGTTCCAGTCCTCGGATTTGATGTGGGACTGGATTTCGTCGGAATCGCCCAGGCTGCCGACGTTTTTCACCTCGAATTTGCCGCCCTGGCGGACAAGTTCCGTCTTCGCGCCGCGGGGGCAGAGAATGCCGCGAAATTTTTCGCCGTAGAGAATTCCCGAATACGTTTTGCCGGCTTCAAAGTCTCCTTGATACCCGCCGATGACCCATTTCTGATTGGGCACTTCAAAGCTGCGGTATTGGATGCCGGAGTTCCCGCCGATGATTTTGTATTCGAGCGTCAATTCGAAATCGCCGACATGGCCCTTCCGCCAGATGATGAAGGTGTTGCCTTTGGTGGGGTTTTCTTTCGTGGTCTGACCGGTGATGGCTCCGTCTTGGACGCTCCAGAACTGGGGATTGCCGTCCCAGCCGTCGAGCGTTTTGCCGTTGAAAATCGTCTCCCACGCCTCGTCCGCGGCACGGGCGGACCCTGCCCAACTCCAGGCCAAGGCCAACATCGTCAACACACCCAACCCAATGAACCTTCCGCGCTCGGCCGATGGAAATTTCATCAATAGATCTCCTCTATGGTGAATCGTCAAACGTCGGCAGGCGGTCTGATTCCGTGCCGAACTCTCTCTCGGTCAAAAACGATCTCTATTGTGATGCCCAAGGGGGCCCGGATTCAACTCTGAGGGGATTTGCGCCGGATTTCGGTGGCACGCCCTGAGGAACGAAGGGCGTGATCTAGGTGAATGCCACGCCATTCGCTGCGCTCAAGAGCGTGCCACCCGTGCCGGGAATACGATTTGGCGGGCGGAGGCGGCCGCGGAAAAAATCTTACCGGGAGACTTCCCGAGTCGCCTTGCAGAAAACTCCCGGCTGAATGAGAATGACCAGACTCCCCTTTCACCACGGTTGATTTTCGCGTAACTTGGAATGTGAGATGAAACGCAGTCTTCAGTGCCTGGTTTTGATGTTTTTGACGTTGTTGGCGGGATGCGGCGGTTGCGGGAACGAAAAAACCCCCGACAAATCCGAAACCGGCGGCAATCCTGCCCCGAAGCCGCCGGAAGAGGATCTGGGTCCGCCGCTCCCCGGCGAACCCACCGTCGCGGTGTGGAACTGGGACCAAACCCTCGAAGCGGTGCATCAGCATCGGGGCAAGGTCGTGGTGGTCCACCTGTGGGCGTCCTGGCATGAAACGAAGGATCACTGGTTCGACGAGTTCGTCCGGCTGAAAAAACTCCTCCGGAACGACGTGGCCGCGATCGCGCTCGACACCGATTACAACGGAAGCATGCCCCCGGAATCCTACACCAACATGGTGTTGGATTTCGCCAAGAAGCACGGGGCGAACTTCCAAAACGGCGTTTCCAGCGTGCCCGACGAGTTGTTGCAGCAGAAACTTGGGATCTTCGGAATGCCCGCGGTGCTGGTGTTCGACAAGACGGGCCAGAAACGCAAGACGTTCTTCCAGGGCGAGGGCGAAGAGCCGTTCAGCTATCGCAAGGATGTGATCCCCTTCGTCGAGAAGCTCATCAAGGAACCCTACACCCCGCCCGCAGAATCCCAACAACCGAACGAGGAAGGCAGCGAGGCAAAGAACGTCCAACCCGAACAGGAAGACAGCAAAGCAAAGAACCCCAAACCCCAAGACGATAAACAAACTAACAACGCGGCAAAACCTTCGGAAACGGTCCAGGTTCAGGTCCGAGATTGGGCGGGCTTAAAGAAACAGGTGGCCGACCATCGCGGCAAGGTCGTGGTGCTCGATTTGTGGTCCAACTACTGCCCGCCTTGTATGCGGGAGTTTCCCAACCTGGTCAAACTCCACAAGGAGCACAAAACCGACGTGGTCTGCATGTCCTTCAATTTGGATTACGTGGGCCTGGACAAGGTGGACGACCTCAAGCCGGACGTGCTCAAGTTTTTGAAAGGACAAAAGGCGACGTTCCCCAACTTTATGTCGAGCGAAAAGGATGAGACAATCTATGCCAAGCTCGATTTGGCTTCCATCCCGGCCGTTTACGTGTACGACCGGGACGGCAAGCTGCGAAAGCGGTTCGACGAGGATGCCGGCGAGTTCACCTACGCGAAAGACATCACGCCGCTAGTGGAAAAGCTGATTGCGGAGAAGTGACGGCCGTTCCGATGCTCCAGACAAAGGAACTCCGGATGGAAAGCGAGTTCCCGAGCGGCCCCTTCACCCGTGTCGCCCAACAATTGAGGGGACCAATCCCTCCGGGAACCCAGAGGGGCCAAAAATTCTGCAGATCCTCTTCCATGAGGGGAGAGGCGATACGACAATTGACTCAGGCATTGAGTTCGGAATGGTACTCTCCAATATGTGGGACTGGATCCGTTGGCTTTGGCGCACTCCGCGGACGCTGCTCTCGCAGATCCTTGCGCTCGAAGACACCGACCATTCCAAAGCCCTCGGCGTAACCGTGGGGATGTTCATCGGCATGACGCCCACCGTGGGCATCCAGATGATCCTTGTGCTCCTCCTGGCGGTGCTCACGTCCCGGTTGTTTTACTTCAACCGGGCCGCGGCGCTCTTAACCGTTTACGTCTCGAACCCCTTGACCACGCTCCCCATCTATTGGCTCGATTACCAGGTGGGAACCTGGTTCGTCGCCGGGGACGTGAGCCGGGACGACTTCTCCCGCATCCTCGAATACCACGGCTTCGCCGAGTGGTGGCATACCGTTTTGGGGCTGTTCGTCACCATCGGGACGCCGTTGATTCTCGGCTCGTTGATCGTCGCTTCCATTTGCAGCCTCGCGACCTATCCGCTGATGCGGTGGCTGTTGAGTCATCTGCCGCCGATGCAAGGGGCTTCCCCCGCGGAAGGCGGCCCCGACATGGCCGACATGAAAGTCGCCGGCCGGGAGATCGAACGCGCCCCCGTGTCCCATCCGCCTGATTCCCAGCCATGACTGTTCCCCGCTGCGACTGTGTGTGTGCCGGCATCATCGTGGCCGACCATGTGTGCGAGCCCGTCCCGCGAATGCCCCGGCCCGGCGAATTGGTGCTCACGCCCCGCATGGATTTGACGACCGGAGGCAACGCGACCAACGTCGCCACCGACCTCGCCCGTCTGGGCCGAAATGTGGAACTCGTGGGCGTCGTGGGCCAGGATGTGTTTGGCGATTTCGTCCAAAAGACGCTGACGGAGGCCGGCGTGTCCTGCACGCACCTCCGGCGTTCGCCCGCGCACGCGACCAGCGGGACGTTCGTCATCAATTGCCAAGGCGAAGACCGCCGGTTTATTCATGCGGTCGGAGCAAGTGCCGCGTTCACAGGCGAAGAACTGACGGACGAGGTCGTCGCCGCCGGGCGGGTCTTTTACCTGGGGGGCTACTGTCTTTGCGAAGAACTCGCGCCCGGCAACGTGGCCCGCGCCTTTCAAGCCGCGCGAACCGCGGGCGTGGCCACCGTGCTGGACGTGGTGCTCGCCGATGCGACCGCCGCCTGGGACCGTCTGGTTCCGGTGCTGCCTTTTACGGATGTGTTTCTCCCAAACAGCGATGAAGCCCAGGCCATCACCGGACTGGCCGATCCCGTGGCCCAGGCCGAGCGGTTCAGGCAGGCCGGTGCGAAAACGGTCGTCGTCACCAGCGGCGAACAGGGCGCGGTCTTAATCGGCGAAACCGCGCGCCTCAAAGCGGGCGCGTATTCCATCGACTACATCGACGGCACGGGCAGCGGCGACGCGTTCGCGGCGGGCTTCATTCATGGCCTGTTGGCGGACGCCGATTGGGAAACTTGCCTCCGCCTGGGCAGCGGCTTGGCGCAAGCTGTGTCCGCGCCGCCGGGGCAAGCACGGGCGTCTTCACCGCCAAAGAACTCGCCGAGTTCCACAAATCCCACGCCCTCAATATCGAACCGCTCCCGTGATCACGGTGTCGGAGTCATTGTTGTGGGTGGAATTTCCTTTGGCCGAAGGCCATATTTCACCGTAGCCTCAGGCAACGCCGGCATCGCGCCGGGCTGACATAGGGACGGACCTTCGGTCCTTTTTCCGTAATTTGGAACGACTGATGTAGCCAAGTCGCCGTCTGGCCGTCTCACACGAGTTTATTTGAGACCGTGAGACTAACAGACCGAAAATGAGCCCAGGGAAAAAGCGGTCCGAAGATCAAAAGTGATGCGCCGGGCTCAAGCCGCTTTGTTGAAGGTCTCGGCGCCCGCTTCTGGCGAAGGGCGATGTTGGGCGAGGAACTCCAACAGCAGCACCGCGCCGCCCGCGATGACCATAATGCCCAGCGAGAGCCAATCGTTCGGATCGCCGAAATTGGGGGCGATGTTTTCCGAACAATCGATCTTTGAACTCGGTCGCATCGGGATTGAGCACGATTTTGTAAGGCCAGATCTTGCGGAGCGAACCGAGCATAAATCCGCAGAGGACCGCCATCGTCGGGGCTTCGTGCCGGCTTAAAAGCCACTTGAGAAACTTGGTGAATCCGATCAATCCGATCCCCGCCCCCGCCGCGAAAAACAAAAGCAGCCAGGCGTCTTCGGTGACGTTCCCCTTGATGCACTGCCGGAGCGTCCCCGTGATGACGGAGTAAGCCCCCAAGAGCAACAATATAAACGAGCCGCTGATGCCGGGCAGAATCATCGCGCAGATGGCGATCGCCCCGCAGGCGAAAATGTACAAAGGGCTGATCGGCGGGTTTTCCAAAAAGGGTAAACCCACGAGCCAATACGCCCCGACGGCCCCGGCAATCACCGCGAGCACGATATCCACGCCGCCGCGGTTGATCATCCGGAACACGATGTAGCTGGACGCGAGGATCATCCCGAAGAACGCGGCGAATGTGTGCTGAAGTTCGTTCTCCAACAGCCAATGCATCAGGCTCGCGAGCAGCACGATCCCCGAAGCGATCCCGCTGCCCAACAGCACCAGAAACAAGAGATCGATGTGCCGGGCGGCGGCGAGCCATTCCCGCCGGCGGAGATGCCCGAGGAACGTCAGATCCACATGGCTGATCGCGCCGACCAGCCGCTCGTAGATCCCCAAGATCAAAGCCACGGTCCCGCCGGAGACGCCGGGGATGATGTCGGCCCCTCCCATCAAAAAGCCTTCTCCCACATGGATCAGGTCGCGTCGGTCGATCACGGAAGAGGCTCCTTGAGAGTTGTCATGGCGAGCGGCCGGCGTAAGTCGGCTGATCACGTGGAATTGTTATCGATTCCCACCGCCGGTTTGCTGCCGGGCCAGCGGATCGCCGGATGATAATGAATCGCCGCCAACCGTGGGAGAGCAGAAGCTCCCCTTATTTTGAGGGCAAGTGACCGCTGGGAATCGCTTCTTCCAACAACAGCGCCCGCACATATTGCACTGGCGGCGAGCCGAAGGACAGCACGGCATCGTGGTATCGATGAAGGCTGAACTCGTCTTTCCATTTCGCCTCGGCCGCCCGCCGCATTTCGCGGTGTTCCTGATAGCCCACGAAATAGGTCGCAAGCTGAGCGGAGGTGAGTTGCGCCCGCACCCATTTGCCCGCGGCTTCGCGTTCTTCCTGAAACGTATCCTCCATCATCAACCGCATCGCCTCCGGCCGGCGAATGCCGTCCACATGGATCGCCTGGTCCAAAATCGCATTGGAAATCGTCCGCAGATACCACTTGAGCGTGACCAATCGCATCAAGGGGTCGCCGTCCAGAAAACCTTCCTCGGAGACCATCTGCTCGGTATAGCAGGCCCAGCCTTCGATGTACGTGCCCGACCCGCACACCGCCCGCAGCTTGCCGGGGTAGTCGTTGGAATGGGCCAACTGCACGTAATGGCCGGGCATGGCTTCGTGCACGGTCAGGTTGTGGATCGACCGCAGATTGTATTCCCGCAAAAACGACTTCGCCTGCTCGGCCGTCCAATCGCTCGGGAGCGGAGCCACGGCGTAGAACGTCTTCTCGCCCGACTCCAACGGCCCCGGCGAATCGCAATACGCCACCGAAACCCCGCGCTGAAACTCCGGCATAATGATGATCTCCACCGCCGATTCGGGAAGCGTCATCAGGTTTTTCTCCCGCACGAAATCCGTCGTAATCTTCATCGAATGTTGCGCCGCCGCGACGATGCCGTCCGCGGGCGGGATTTCGCGCGCCGCCCGTTCGAGAGCCGCGCGGATAATCGCCTGCCGATACTCCGGCGAAGGCGTCTCGGGAAACCGCGTGAGCGGATACTGCTCCACATACACCTTCTTCGCGAGTTCATACATCTCCGCCCGCACCCGCCCGAGTTCCCGCTCGGCGAGGCCGCGAACGTCCTCCCGCGACAGCGGCGTCCCCAGCGCGAACCGCAGCTTTTGATCGTACAGCTTGGGCCCCAAGCGAAAATCTCCCTTCGCCCCCGGCAGCAAAGTGTCCTCCAGCCAGGTTTGATGTTCCTCAATCGCCGATTCCGCGCCACGCATCGCTTGGGTGAGTTCCTCTTGCTCGGTCTTGGATAGTTTCTCAAGTTGCGGGCGGACCATGTTTTCCAAGATGCCCAGGATGCCCTTGTTCTGCTTGATCGCGGTTTCGGCGTGAATCCTCGGCACCCGCTTGACAACCAGCGTGCCGCGAACCTGCTCCAAAAACCGGGGCAGTTTTTTGAGCCGGGCCGTGACGTGAAGCAATCGATCTCTCGGCGGGGCAAACTCGCGGGCCATCAAATGATAGATCCCGCTCCCGGCGAGTTCCGTATAAAGCAGCGGATTCCACGCCCACTCTTCGAGTGTTTCCAGTTCCCAGATCCGCTTTTGCAACCGCTGTTCCAAGAGGGCGAAATCCACCTGGTTCGGCCGCGAAAGTTTTTCGCGGTCGATCCCCGCGAGCCGCTTCAAGTCGTTTTGGCAGAACGCCAACTCGCGGTCCCGGCCCTTGGCGGAAACCTCATCGAGTTCCGCATCGAACCGATGATCTCCCAACTGCGTCGCTGACACGGGAGACAGGGCCGGAAACTCGTCCACATACGTCTTGGCTAACTCTTCAAACGCGGAATTCATGGGGGCATCGCCTTGGGCAATGAGCGGAGATGGAAGGCTCAAGAAGACACAAACAACGAGTCGGGATTTCATGTGGAGAAACATCCTCAAAAACTCAAACGGCGAACCAGAAATCTTGCAACGTGGCGAGAGCTGCATGGAGTCATAGGGAACATTCTCGACACCATCGGGGAGCCATTCAACGGTCACATCCCGCAAAATCCTATCATATTCAATTCTGCAAATCGGCGATCAAAGCGGTCCCGGTGCCGTTTTGGTCGGTTCGTCAATGGCGGGCGGGTGGGAATTGGGGATTTCATCACGCCGCCGACCTCTGCAAAACGGGGGTGAATCGATTATACTTTGTATTCCAACGGCTGATGGGAACTTCCCATCATTCCCCGCGGCGTTTGGCTGTAACTGTCGCCTGTCACTCACTGTTTTTCCAAATCGGCATTTGACGTGAAGATTTTGATTTTTCGTGCCGCGGCGGTTCTGGCCGTCGCGGCGTCCACGATATTCATTGGAGAATGAGATCGAGCCGTTGCTCAAGAAATACTGCGCAAGGTGCCGCCGATTCCGACGGATGAAAGATCGCCATGAGTTTCAATGCAGGAAAGATCGCGGTCCTCTCGTTGTGGCTCGTTTCCTCCGTTCTTGCCGGGGGTGAGGACTCGTTTCGGCGGCACGTCGCACCCATTCTGGAGCGGCACTGCCTCCGCTGCCATCAGGGCAAAGGGGCAAAAGGCGATGTGGATCTTACGTCGGAATCCACGGTAGTCGAAGGGCGGGGCGAGGGCTGGCTGGTCGTGCCGGGCAAGCCCGATGAAAGCGATCTCCTCAAGGTGATCGCCGGCGAAAAACCCCGGATGCCAAAATCGGGCGAGCGACTCACGAAGCAGGAAATTGCCCGCCTGCGGAAGTGGATCAAAGAGGGAGCGGCATGGCCCGACAACCTCGTGCTGAAATTCGATCCGTTGAATTGGTGGTCGCTTCGAGCGCTCGCGCGTCCGCGTTTGCCGGACCTCACTGCCGAAGGCCAAGGCTGGGCAAGAGCGCCGATCGATCTTTTCGTGTTCGAGAAGCTGCGGGAAATGGGCATGACGCCTTCCCCCGAAGCGGACCGGCGAACTTTGATCCGCAGGGTCTCTTTCGATTTGACCGGACTGCCCCCGTCCTTCGAGGACGTGGAGCGATTCGCGCGGGATGAGGATCCCCAGGCTTACGAGCGGTTGGTCGACCGTTTGCTCGATTCGCCCCAATACGGCCAGCGCTGGGCCAGGCATTGGCTCGATGCGGTGCACTACGGCGATACGCACGGTTATGACAAGGATAAAGTTCGTCCGCACGCCTGGCCTTACCGCGATTATGTCATTCGCTCGCTGAACGAAGATAAGCCGTACAGCCGGTTCGTTAAGGAGCAGCTCGCCGGGGATGCGTTTTATCCGGGAACGGCCGACGGAACCCTGGGGTTGGGTTTCATCGCTGCGGGGCCGTTCGACTATGTGGGGCAGATCGAAGTCAAGAATGGCACACTGGAAAAGAAGCGCGTCAGGAACATCGACCGCGACGACATGGTCTCGGTGACGATGAACACGTTTGTCAGCCTGACGGTCCACTGTGCCCGCTGCCACGATCACAAGTTCGACCCCATCACTCAAGAGGATTACTACAGACTGCAAGCCGTTTTCGCCGCCGTCGATCGGGCCGACCGGCCGTACGATGAGGATCCGGAAGTCGCATCCCGCCGGCAATCGCTCCAGGAAATCCAGCGGAAGTTCGCGAGCCGGAAGTCGGCGATCGAGGAAAGGATTCAGAAACGGGCCGGTCCCAAATTACGGGCCATCGATCGACGGCTCGCGGAGCTGACGAAGCAAGCCACCGCCGCGCCGCGCCCGGAATACGGTTATCACAGCCAGATCATGCCGGGACCGGACCACGCGAAGTGGGTCCAGGTCGATCTCGGAAAATCTCTGCCCATCGGGGAGATTACTTTGGTCGCGGCCTATGACGATTTCGCGGGCATTGGGGCGGGGTTTGGTTTTCCTGTGCGTTACAAGCTGGAGATTTCGGACGATGCCGAGTTTCAAAAACGCGTGGCCGTCGTGGCCGACAAAGCTTTGGAAGATGTTCCGAATCCCGGCGTGGTTCCGCAGACCTTTTCCCTCCAGGGGAAATCGGCCCGCTATGTCCGGCTGACCGCGACCAGGCTTCGCGAGCGCCGAAAGGATTACATCTTCGCCCTCGCGGAGCTGAAAGTGCTCGCGCCCAGGGAAAGAATCTCGCGGTGGGTGCCAAAGTCTCGGCGCTCGATTCCATCGAAGCCCCGGTGCGGTGGGGGAAAACGAATCTGGTGGACGGCATCTATCGCGGAGCCGAGAAGCAAGAAATCGTCGCCGAGTTAAAACGCCTGAAAGATCAGCGGGATGCTCTTCTCGAACAGTCTGTGGACGAGGAAACGCGCCGGGAGTTGGCGGACGCTGAATCGGCTCTTGAGAAAACCGCGGACCGGCTCAAAGCCTTGCCGCCGCAGTCGATGGTCTATGCCGCGGCCACAACGTTCGCCGGACAGGGCAACTTCGTGCCCACTCAAGGTCAGCCTCGGCCGATTTTCGTGCTGGGGCGGGGCGATGAGAAAAGTCCGCTTTATGAAATCGGCCCCGGAACGGTCGGCTGCGTTCCGAAGCTCCCATCGCGATTTTCGCCGGAACCAACGCAGGATGAGTCGGCGCGCCGGGCTGCACTCGCCGAGTGGATTGTTGATTCGCGAAATCCGCTCACTTGGCGGTCGATCGTCAACCGCATCTGGTCCCATCACTTCGGCCGGGGAATCGTCGAGACGCCGAACGATTTCGGGCGGATGGGCCAGGCACCCACGCATCCCGAACTCCTCGATTGGCTGGCCGTCGATTTTCGCGATCGCGGCCAATCGATCAAGGATCTGCATCGGATGATTGTGACCAGCGCGACGTATCGGCAAGCCTCGGCTGACAACCCGGCCCACGCGCGGATCGACGCGGGAAACCGGTTCCTGTGGCGAATGAATCGAAAACGTCTGGAAGCCGAGGCGATTCGCGATGCCGTGCTCTCCGCCGCGGGCAAGCTGCGCCGCGAAATGGGCGGCCCCGGTTATCGGAGCTTCGGCTTCAAAAACGATCACTCGCCGCATTACACGTATCGCGAACACGATCCGGACGACCCCGCCTCGCAGCGGCGTTCGATCTATCGGTTTACCGTCCGCTCGGTCCCGGACCCGTTTATGACCGTGCTCGATTGTGCCGATCCCTCCTTGATCGTCGCCCGCCGGAGCGAAACGCTGACGCCGCTTCAGGCCCTCGCGCTGCTGAACAACAAGTTGATGGTCCGCATGGCCGAGCATTTCGCCCGCCGAGGCCGGGCCGCTGCGAGCGATGCCCCGTCGCAGGTGCGGGCCGTTTGGCGAATCGCTTTCCAGCGGGATCCGAGCGCGGAAGAACTCGCCGCACTCGTTCCGTTGGCCGAGGAACACGGCCTGGTCAATGTCTGCCGACTGATCTTCAACACCAACGAATTTCTGTTCGTCGATTGAAGAGTGGCCTAAAGGAAAAACATTCCCATGCACAGCGTTCGACATGCTTCAAGGCCCCAGCCGTCATCTCGGTCCCGGCGCGAATTTCTCTGGCGGGCCGGCGGCGGATTGGGCGGGATCGCGCTCGCCGCGCTGCTCGGTCGAGATCAGCTTCTCGCCGAGGGGTTCGCTCCGCATCACCCCGCGAAAGCCAAGCGGGTCGTGCAGCTTTATATGTCCGGGGCGGCCAGCCAATGCGACACCTTCGATTACAAGCCCAGGCTCATCCGAGACCACGGCCGGCCTTGGGATCCAGGCGAAAACGTGGAACTGTTTCAGTCCACTCCCGGCAAGACCAAGAAGGCCCCTTGGGACTGGAAACAATTCGGCGAAAGCGGCAAATGGATCAACGACTCTGTCGCCCCGCTCAGTGCCTGCGTCGATGACATGGCGTTCGTGCATAACATGGTCAGCAAGTCGAACGTCCACGGCCCGGCGACGTTCATGCAGGCGACGGGATTCATTCTGCCGGGTTTTCCCAGCATGGGGGCCTGGATCAGTTATGGCCTCGGCAGTCTGAGCGAGAACCTTCCAACCTTTGTCGTCCTCCCCGACGCCCGCGGGTTTGCTCCGAACGGCCCGAACAACTGGGCTTCCGCATTTTTGCCCGCCGGGCACCAGGGAACAATGATCCGCCCGCATGCGGAAAATCCCATCGCCGATCTGTTCCCGCCGAAAGACGCGCCGATCACCCGAACAAGCGAAGGGGATGTGCTTCGATCGCTCGATGCGATCAACCGGCTTCACGCAAAACAGCGAGAGGGGGACTCGCGGCTCGAAGCGCGGATTCAAAGCTATGAATTGGCCGCGAGGATGCAGCTCAGCGCCCCCGAAGTGCTCGACCTCTCCGAAGAGCCAAAACACATCCACGTTCTGTACGGCCTCGATGTCCCCGATGCAAAGACCGACGGGCCGATGAACGAGGGAGAAGAAACCCGCTTGTTTGGACGAAACTGCCTCGTCGCCCGCCGGCTGCTGGAACGCGGCGTGCGGTTCGTGCAGATTTGGAGCGGTGCCGACAACGGTTTCCCGCGGCGAAACTGGGATTCGCACGAGGATTTGGCCCGCGATCATTGGCCGCTCGGCCGCGGAATGGCCCGCGGTGCCTCAGCGCTGATCAAAGACCTCAAACAGCGGGGAATGCTCGAGGACACGCTCATCCTTTGGACCACGGAGTTCGGACGGATGCCCTGCTCCCAGGGAAACCTCGGCCGCGACCACAACCCGTCCGCCTTCACGAATTGGCTGGCAGGCGGCGGGATCAAGGGCGGCGTCACTTACGGGCCGAGCGACGAATGGTCCTACAAACCCGCCGATCCCGAGCATCCCACTTACTGCTATGACATCCACGCCACAATCCTGCACCTGCTCGGGATCGATCACACGCGGCTCACGTTTCGCCACAACGGCATCGACCGCCGTCTGACCGATGTCCACGGCCACGTTATCCAAGACATCGTGGCATAGGTTCCGCGAGAAAAAATGCGCACTCAAAGATACGTCGAAGCCCAACCGATTCAAACTTGGCAAATCACACGAAATGGCCACCAGCCGTTTTTCAACGTTCGATCTTTCGGCTCTTCGAGCGTTCCAAGGCGGCCTGGCGGTTGTTGTGCTGGAGCACCGGGACGACTTCCTCGAGCACGCGGCGCATGTCGGCGACGATGCCCTTTTCCAACTCCTCGGTGGAAATGCCCTCGCAGGCATGCACGCACGCATGGATGCGGCGGACGATTTCGCGGTTCTCTCCCGTGTCCCGGCCGTGCAATTCCCCCTCCGTCGTAAGGAGAAAATGCGGCGTGCCTTGACGAATCGTTTCGCTCATCGATGAATCTCCTCGCACCGAGAAACCCGGCAAACTTTCGTCACGATGCTTATCTTATCGGCCTCATCCGATCCAAGATTGGGGAGAACTC
This sequence comes from uncultured Planctomycetaceae bacterium, assembly GCA_963815195.1. Lineage (GTDB taxonomy): Bacteria > Planctomycetota > Planctomycetia > Planctomycetales > Planctomycetaceae > CAWAVN01. The sequence continues at coordinate 138,822 of CAWFGE010000013.1, read as the reverse complement.
TTAGAAAATTCCGCCGATCCGTCACATTCTCCGGGAAAATCTCAGGCACTCCTGGCGAAATGTTCGCCTTCCAGCCATCATGGAGAATGGAAATCCACCAGAGTTTTTCACAGGAACAGCCGATGAAGGGCACGTTGGGATTGGCGGCGGCGGTCGCGTTGGGCGTGGTGGAGCGCTTTGCAATTGGCTGTATCTGCATCGCCAGGCCGCGGGGTTTGAAAAAGTCGATTTCGTGATGATCAGCCCCGACGCCCAAATCAACCTGGGCGACCGCTTGCAGGAATCGGACTTCACCGCCGTCGCCATCCCCCGGAGCTACGCGGAGGACCTCAGCCGCGTCGCGATCCAGTGGAAAGACCGCATGACCGTCATCGGCCAGCGGGCGACGCGAAGCTACCGCGGCGGCGAGTTGCTCTTGCAACAGGAACTTAGCACGCCCGTCCAGAAGGACACGGCCGAGATGATCGGCGAAGACGAAGTCGCGGTGGAAGTTCCCGTCGATTCCCGCACCTTTGTTTCGGAAAACTACCAGCCCGGCGACCAGGTGTTTTTCTTCGCGCCGCGGTACGTTGCCTCCGCCCAGACCGCCAAGTCCGCCCCCACCGCCGCGGAAGCCGCGTCCAAAGTGGCCGGGCCGTTTCGCATCCTGGCCATCGGCAGCCGGAAGAGTTCCCTGGAAGTCGAACGCGCCGCACGCCGATCCATCACCCGCGAGGACGTGATCACCATCGGCGTCCCCTTCAAAAACGGCCAATACGGCCCCGAAGCCCAGACCCTGTGGAACATCTTCGAACTCACCGGCAACCAAGGCGTGCAGGTGGCGAAAGTTTCGGCCCGGAAGAAGTGATTTTCAGAAGGCCACAAAGGCCACAAAGGAGCAAAGGCCACAAAGGGGAGGCAGGATTCCATGAAGCGTTGACATTCCTCCAAAACAGAAAGCGGATTGACATGGCAATTCAGTCTTATCGAGATCTGATTGTCTGGCAAAAGTCCGTGGAGTTTGTGACGCGGATTTATGAGATGACCCGGAACTTTCCCCCGGACGAGAGATTCGGGCTGACCGCGCAGATTCGCCGGTGTGCCGTTTCCATTCCCAGCAACATCGCCGAAGGCTACGGCCGGCACACGACCAAAGACTACATCCGGTTTCTGCACATCTCCGAAGGTTCTCTTTGCGAGGTCCAAACCCAACTCCTGATCGCCAAGAACCTCAATTTTCTGCCGAGCGAACTCGACACAGAACTCGACGAGCTTGCCCGAGAAATCGAACGCATGCTCACAAGTCTCATCCGTAAACTCGAAGACAAGAACAAATAACAAACGCAACGCTGCCATTCCCTTGCCTTCCCCCTTTGTGGCCTGTGTGGCCTTTGCCCCTTTGCGGCCTTTTCAGAAGGCCACAAAGGGGAGACAGGATTCCATGAAGCGTTGACATTCCTCCAAAACAGAAAGCGGATTGACATGGCAATTCAGTCTTATCGAGATCTGATTGTCTGGCAAAAGTCCGTCGAGTTTGTGACGCGGATTTATGAGATGACCCGGAACTTTCCCCCTGACGAGAGATTCGGGCTGACCGCGCAGATTCGCCGGTGTGCCGTTTCCATTCCCAGCAACATCGCCGAAGGCTACGGCCGGCACACGACCAAAGACTACATCCGGTTTCTGCACATCTCCGAAGGTTCTCTTTGCGAGGTCCAAACCCAACTCCTGATCGCCCGAGCGAACTCGACACAGAACTCGACGAGCTTGCCCGAGAAATCGAACGCATGCTCACAAGTCTCATCCGTAAACTCGAAGACAAGAACAAATAACAAACGCAACGCTGCCATTCCCTTGCCTTCCCCCTTTGTGGCCTGTGTGCCCTTTGCCCCTTTGCGGCCTTCTTCAAAATGAAAATCTGGTTCAACAAAGTCCACGAGAGCCGGCGGTCGATGGTGGAGACCGAACTCGATTCCATCGCCATCGGGCGGGATGGGTCCAATCAGATCGTGCTCAACAGTCCGCTCGTCTCCAAACATCAGGCGGTCGTCTATCGCGAGAACGGCAAGCTGCGACTGGAGAACATCGGCCTCAACAGACTGCATGGTCGGGGATGCGGAGATCATCGGCGGCGAGTCGCTCGAGTTCTCGCCCGGGGAGACCGTGCGGATTTGGCCTTACACGCTGACGTTCGAATCCGAAGAAGCCGCCCCCATCAGCCGGGCCGAGATGGAAGCCCATCTGCGGTCGATCATGGCCGACCTGGAACTCCGCGTGCATGCGAAGCTCTTGGAGCGGTTCGATCTTTACGAACTCGAAAGCCGGCGGATGGGCGATACGGAAAGCATTTTGCTCTTGGAGCGCCAGATCGAAGATGTCTGCCGGGAGTTGGAACTCTTCGGCCCGGAAAACGATCCGCTGTTGGAAGAGATCGTGGGCCTGACGCTCCGGGACTTATTGGTCAATCAGTTGATCCTGGAAAGCGACCGGGACGAACTCGACACCTTGGCCCGGCTGACGTACAACGAGTTCGACGTGCCCGCCACCTTGGTTCCCGAACGCGAAACCGAACTCGACAACCTGCTGCACTTCGCGCGGGAGCGGTTGGATTTGCTTTCGCAGCCGGATCTCAGCGGGAAAATCAGCCAGGTGGAGCACAAGTTCGCCGACGTCTTTCCGCTCGTCCGCCCGCATTTGCATCAGGAACTCAAACGCTATCTGATTCTCCGCTCACTCAAAAAAGATCTGAAGGACACGGTGTTCGGCTTTGGCCCCTTGCAGGATTTGCTCCGCGCACCGACGATCAGCGAAATCATGGTCGTCAAAAGCGACCAGATTTACGTGGAGCGCGACGGCGTGGTGGAACTTTCGGGCCGGCGGTTTATTTCGGACAAGGTCACCGAATCCATCATCGAACGCATCGTGGCCCAGGTCGGCAGAAGAATCGACAAAAGCCAGCCGCTGGTCGATGCCCGCCTTCCCGACGGCAGCCGGGTGAATGCGATCATCCCCCCGCTCGCCGTCCGCGGTCCGTGCCTGACGATCCGCAAGTTCCCCGTCCGCCGATTCACGATGGACGACCTCATCGAAAAAGGCACGTTGCCCAGCGCGGCCGCGCTTTTTCTGCGGGCGTGCGTGATCGACCGGCGAAACATCCTGGTCAGCGGCGGCACGGGCACCGGGAAAACGACGATGCTCAACGTGCTGTCCAGCTTCATTCCGCACCGCGACCGGATCGTGACCATCGAAGACACCCAGGAACTCAAGCTGCACCAGGACCACGTCGTCACCCTGGAAACCAAGCCGCCGAACGTGGAAGGCACCGGGGAATATACGATCCGCGATCTCGTGCGGAATGCGCTCCGGATGCGGCCGGACCGGATTCTCGTCGGCGAATGCCGGGGCGGCGAAGCCCTCGACATGCTGCAAGCGATGAACACCGGCCACGACGGTTCGATGACCACCATTCACGCCAACAGCACTGTCGATGTGCTCAAGCGGTTGGAAGTTTTGGTGTTGATGGCGGTCGATCTGCCGGTGGCGGCGATCCAGCATCAAATCGCCTCCGCCATCGATGTCGTCGTGCAGATCCACCGCAAGCCCGGCGGCCGGCGGGTCGTGTCGCAAATCTCCGAAGTCGCCGGCTACGATCCCGTCCGCGAGGGACTCACCGTCGTCGACATCTTCAACGACCGCGACGACCAGGCTTTAAGACCCACCGGCTATCTGCCCAGCTTCATCGACGCCCTCATCGACCGCGACCTGTTGCGGCTGGAATTCTTATACGGCGGCTGGGAGAAAGAATAGGCGACCGGCCGCGCCAGCCGGCTGGTTCTGTCGATCGGGAATCGACGTGGAATACAATCTGACCGTTTCGATATGATGAAAGTTATGGAACGCGGCTCCCGACGCCTTTTGAAACCCCGAGATCGCCATGACGCCCGAAGAACGCTTGAAACGATTGGAAGAGGCCCACGCGGTTCGGCACCTGCTGATGGGGGGTCAAGCTTGCGTGTTCTACGGCGCGGCGGAGTTTAGAAAGTGTTTGAAAACGTGAGCGGTAGGCGCTAGCCTCCGGTTTCGATGAAGCGAAAGGTATCCAAGTCAAGACCGGCGGCGAGCGCCGTGCCGCTCACACCGAGTTTTTCTGGCCCAAACTATGCCCTCAATCTCCAGCATTTTGATTGGACTGGCCGTTGCGCTCGCGGCGGTTGCGGGGGCGGATCTCTACCGCGGTTGGCTGGCGTCCGTCGAGGCGGATTTTCGCGACAAGCTGCGGCGGCTGCGGATCAAAACCGTGCGCCTGCGGGCGTATCTGCTAAGCTGGCTGGCGTTTGTCGCCGGGGTGTTTCTGGTGTTCTGGGTGTTGTGGGACATGTTCGTGCTGGGGCTGGGAGTTTGTGGATTGCTTCTCAGTCTGCCCTGGTATGTCGTCCGGCGGATGGCCGAACGCCGGGCGGAGAAAATCGAAGACCAGCTCGCCGATGCGATGGTCTCGCTGTCGAGCGCGATCAAAGCGGGCCTGTCTTTGGCCCAGGCGATCGAGATTCTCGCCCAGCAAACGCCTCGCCCCATCTGCCAGGAGTTCCAGCAAATGCACGGCGAATATCAACTGGGAAAGCCGATGGAACGCTGCCTCGTCGAAACCAAAGAGCGATTGCGGAGCGAAAACTTTGCCCTGTTCGCCGCCGCGATGGAAGCCAGCCGGGAAAGCGGCGGCCGGTTGAACGAGACGGTGGACCGCATCGCCCATTCGGTGCGGGAACTCCAGCGGCTCGAACGAAAAATCCGCTCGGAAACCGCCCAGGCCCGCTCCTCCGCCGTTTATATGGCCTTGGCTCCCTTGGTGATTTTGGCGATGTACTATTTCGTTATCGACCAGGAAAACACCGAACGGCTGTTTACGACGGTTCCCGGACAAATCATGCTCTGTGCCGCGCTCGTTCTGAACGTCGTCGCCTACCTCTGGGCGCGGGCAATTCTCAATCCGGACATTTAACGGGCTCAGCGGTCGGCCCTTGGTGTCATCACAAAATGGGGAATCCAATTTTCATCACAGAATCATGGTTCACAGAATCATTTTGTGAACGATGGTTTTGTTGAATCGCCAAGGCCGAGATCCATTTTTTCGCGGAATCTGGACTTCTCACGTTGGGCCGTTCCTGTTACGTTCTTAGGCCGGATGCTTCCCAGGCAGGATGTCTGAGGGGCCGGAACCTCGTGTGTTTCGCGGTTTGGGGTTTCAAGAGGAAGCCGGCAGATGCGCAAGTCTTTCTTTCTACTCAGTGCGTTGGTCTTGACGAGTTTGATGTTGACGGGCTGCCCCTGGTCGACGTCGCCCAATGTGTTTGACGGCCTGCCCAAGTTCGGCGGACCGCCCCCCCAAACCGAGCCGCCGCTGGAAAATCCCGGGCGAAGCGCCCCCGCGAACACGAACGCGGATTCCTTCTGAAACCCGCGCAAGGTTCTGTCAGCCTTTAAGTTCCGAAATCGAGGGGGTTCCACCGTTCCTGTTCTGCGGGAAAGGAAACTCGAGATGCTCTGGCAGTTCGTCATTTTGATTTCTTTCTGCGCCACCCTCACCGGCTGTCTTTCCCCAGACCGCACGTTTGTCGCGGGCGAGAAACCGAAGCCAAGACCCGCCCAAGCCGAGGCCCCGGCGAGTTCAATTCCCGACCCGGTTGCAACCCGCATCGAACCCGCCGCTTCCCAGACTGGTGCCGAGGAATCCAAACCGTCCGTCTGGTCGAACTGGCTGGGGGCATTTTCTCCGAAAAAAGCGGGGCCTCAAAAACCTTCCCAGCCGCCCCAGCGGATCCCGCTGCCTCGCACCGACGGGCAAGCGGACGAAAACCCGACCGGCACCGCGCACGTGGAAACTCCCACGTTCTAATCTGTGTCCAGGGATTTCCAATACCCGCCGCGGGCGTGATCGAAACGGGCCTCCCGGCCGCGGTGGGTATTGTCGAATCGCCCTTCGTCGAACACAAGCTTTCCGCCCACCCAGGTTTTGACCGGCCAGCCGGTGAGCGTGACGCCGTCCCAGGGACTCCAGCCGGACTTCGTGACCTGCTCGGCATCGCGGATTGTCGCCCGGCGATCGAGATCGACCAGCACGAGATCCGCATCATAGCCCTCGGCGATACGGCCTTTGTCCACAATGTCCCACACCCGCGCGGGGGCGTCGCACATCCAGGAAACGACTTGCTCCAAAGTGCACAGCCCGCGGTGCGCGGCGTCGAGCATGAGTGCCAGCGAGTTTTCCACCGCGGGCAATCCCGAAGGCGACTCCGGATAGGGCCGAGCTTTTTCTTCGAGCGTATGCGGGGCATGGTCGGTGGCGACGACTTGGATGATGTTCTCCCGCAGGGCCTGCCAGAGGGCTTCGTTGTCGGCTTTGGTTTTGATGGATGGATTCATCTGCACCCGCGAACCCAGGCGGTCATAATCGTCCACATTGAAGAACAGGTGATGCGGGCAGGCCTCGGCGGTGACGTATTCCCCGTGCTGCTTTAACAACTCCACCTCATCGGCCGTGGAAACGTGCAGCACATGAAAGCGGTGCCGATGCCTCTTCGCCAAATCCATCGCCCGCCGGGTCGCGATGACGGCGGCGGCATGATCGCGGATTCGCGAATGGTCGCGGAGGTCTTTTCCGCCGTCCAAGGCTTTCGCATTCGCCCGCACGGTGGCTTCATCTTCGCAGTGGGCGCAGATCGGAAGCGTGGTCTCCGCGAAGATCCGCTCCAAAGCCTCCTGCTCATCGACCAGCAAATCGCCCGTGCTCGAGCCGATGAAAATCTTGATCCCCGGCGTGCGGTCGGCGGTTTTGAGTTCTTCGACATTCCGAGGCGTGGCCCCGATATAAAACCCAAAATTCACCACGCACTTTTCCGCGGCGAGTTCGAGTTTTTCATAAAGACATTCCCGCGTGATCGTCGCGGGCTTGGTGTTGGGCATTTCCAAAAACGTCGTCACGCCGCCCTTGGCGCAGGCCAGGCTCCCGGTGTGCAGATCCTCTTTGTGGGTCAAGCCCGGATCGCGAAAATGCACCTGGTCGTCGATCACCCCCGGCAGCAAATAGAGGCCCTTAGCATCAATGGTCTCATCCACCGCCGCGCTTGCCGGCGGATCGATCGCGAGAATCTTTCCATCCTCCACCAAAACCGACCCGCGATGAAGCCCCGTCGGCAAAACACACTCGGCGTTTTTAATCAGCGTCCGCATTTCCGGACTCCTCCCAAATTTAGAGTTAGAAACGCCGATGAATGTGGATTTGACACACGCTGTCAATCTCCGATCGGGACGGCAAGATTACGGGCAAACAAAACGCGGCAACGGGACGATCGTTGCCGCGTTCAAAATTTCCGGGAACCGGATCTTACTTCTGATTGGATTGCTCCACCTGATTCGACCGATTGGTCTCTTGCCTGGCGGGATTGGTTCTGACGTGACGAATAAAACTCGCGAATCCCTGAAACAGGACTTTCAACGGCCAGAAGAATTCCCGCACGGCATCGCGGACTGCTTTTCGCGTGAGTTTCCAAAACGCCGAGGAGTTAAGCATCGCCTTCTGTTCTTTCGATATGAAATAATGAAGCGAAGAATTGCCACCCCATCCGGATCATAAACAGAACATACAAGATGGCATCAATTGCTGCAATTATATACTTTGTGTAAACCAGCAAGTAGATTAGGAATTGGCTAAGGCGATAGTTTTCTTCCAACCAGTGAATCAGGATTTCCAACCCCACCGCTGGGGCGAAAACGATGGCGAAAAGCAACGTACCCACAAGGACATGAACCACCAAATCCCAAAGCGGTTCCCACCAATCGGGGTTCTTCCGATTCGTCGAATTATCCGCCTCCATCGTCCAAACCCCAGTTTTTTCGGATGCGCAGTCTCTCACCCCAATGCGGAACAGGATCTTGACAGATTGCGTGTACAGTAGTCTGGGAAATGAGAACATTATTTGACGGGAAAAACAAGCGATAATGCGATTCGGCAGTCTCCGCCTCCGCATCGTCAACGACTTTGCGACCGGATAGAATCGCAGCTTCCACAGACACTTTGAGAGGAGACAAATATGACGGTCAATCGCAGCAACTGGCTCGACGATGTGCAGGCGGTGATTCGGTCTCGGCATTATAGCTGGTTGCCGGAAGGATTGGGCGGCGAACCGGTCGATGTCGCGATGACCTATTTGCTCACCGACATTATGCACATCTGCAAGCGCACCGGGGCCTCGTTCGAGGCAGTTTTGGAACACGCCCGAAACCAGTTCCGCGAAGAGGAACGCCAGCAAGCGGAAAACCCGGAGGCGGAATAGCCCGTCCGATCGCGTATCTTGAGCGGCACGGCGCTAGCCGCCGGTGTTGGCTTAGGGCAAAAGACAGGCAGCGGCTCGATTGGCGATGGCTTATGCGGATTACAACATGGAACGTCAACGGGCTCCGGTCGGCATTGCGGAAGGGCTTCGCCGAGTTTTTGGAGACCATCCAGCCGGACGTCCTGTTGCTTCAGGAAATCCGCGTGCTCCCGGAGCAACTCCCGCCCGAATGGGCCAATCCCTCAGGCTGGCACGTCCACTGGCATCCCGCCGAGCGGAAGGGGTACTCCGGCGTCGCGGTCTGGTCGCGGGAGCCGTTTGAAGTTCTGGGGCGGGGGATGGATCAGGACGATCCCGAAGGCCGACTGCTCCGCGTGAAGGTTTCGGGCCTCGAGATCGCCAGCGTGTATTTGCCCTCGGGTTCTTCGGGCGATCACCGCCAGGAGCAGAAAGAACTCTGGATGGAAGGTTTCCTGCCTTGGGCGAGGAAGTTTTTGCGAAAGCGAACGCCGGTCGTTTTCGGAGGCGACTTGAACATCGCCCACACCGAGAAGGACATTTTCTACGCGAAGTCCAACGAGAACACCTCCGGGTTTCTGCCGCACGAGCGGGAATGGTTCGGCCAGCTTTTGGACACCGGTTGGCGGGACGTGGTCCGCGAGCATTACGGCGACTGCCAGGGGCCTTATTCCTGGTGGTCCAACCGCGGGCAGGCCCGCGCACTCGACCGCGGCTGGCGGATCGATTACCTCCTCGCCAACGCCGCCGCCCATAAGCGGTTCGAGTCGGCGGTCATCCACCGCGAAGGCGGCCTCACGATTTCCGACCACGCCCCGGTGTCGATCGATCTCTGCTGAAAGTGTGAGCCGTTCGGCGCTAGCCGCGGGTGTTGAGGAACGGAAGTCGTTGAAACGCAAGGCCGGCTAGCGCCGCACCGCTCATTTCGGCGACTGCCCCAGTTCGCGGGAGCGCTGGGTGGCGGCGACGACGGCGTTGATGAGATGCCCGCGCACGCCGCCGGCTTCCAGGGCATGCAGCCCCGCAATCGTGGTGCCGCCGGGACTCGTCACCGCATCCTTGAGCGTTCCCGGATGCTCCCCGGTTTCCAGGACCATCCGCGCGGCTCCGAGCACGGTCTGAGCCGCGAGCTTGGTGGCGATGTCGCGGGGCAAGCCCACCCGCACGCCGCCGTCGCTTAGGGCTTCGATGATCTGATACACATAAGCCGGCCCGCTGCCGGAAAGCCCGGTGACCGCATCTAGCAGGCTTTCGGGCACCTCGACCGCCAGGCCCACGGTGGAGAGCATTTGCTCGACAAGTTGGGCATCCGCCGGGGTCGCCTGGCCGCCCAGGGCGAATGCCGCCGCCCCGGCTCCGATCAAAGCGGGCGTGTTGGGCATGACCCGCACGAGCCGGCGGTCTGAGCCCAAGGTTTCGCTCAACGCCCCCAACGGCACGCCCGCGGCGATCGAAACGATCAGATGCTTCTCTGCGACGAGGGCCCGCATCTCCGCCAGCACGCCGCCCATGTGCTGAGGCTTCACCGCCAGGACGACCACCTCCGAATCGGTCAAGACTTCGGAGACTGTTGCCACCGTCCGGCACGCTGTCGCTTTGGTAAACTGCTCCCGCGCGGCCGGCAGCACATCGGTCCCGCGGACGTTCTCCGCCGCCAGCCAGCCCGACTGCACCCACCCCCGCGCCAAAGCCGTCGCCATCCGCCCCGTGCCGATCAGTCCTATCCGCGGCCCGCTTTCGATCTCCGTTGACACGCCTCTCTCCCGGTTCTACTGTGTGAATTGTCCCGCCTGTTGGTTGTAGCGTATCACAATCCTTGAAGATAGCACCAACCGCTCCATGACGCCGCCGGCCGCATTCGCTCCGCATCGACTGTTAGACCGTTTTCGCGAAATCGTGGGCGAGGACGGGGTGATCTATCATCCCGATGAGCTCCTGGTTTACGAATGCGACGGTTACGTCGTCGAGAAGAAAACGCCGGATGTGGTGGTGTTTCCGCGGTCGACGGAAGACGTGGTGGCGATCGTCAAGACCTGCAACGAGTTTGAGGTGCCCTTTGTGCCGCGGGGGGCGGGGACGAGTTTGGCGGGCGGTTGTTTGCCGGTGGGCGGCGGGGTGATGATCGCCCTCACACGGATGCGGAAAATACTCGAGGTCAACCTGCGGGACCGCTACGCGATCGTGGAGCCCGGCCTGGTCAACGTGCACCTCACGCAGCACCTCAAGGGCACCGGCTATCATTATGCCCCCGATCCCTCGAGTCAGGGGGCTTGCACGATCGGCGGAAACGTGGCCACCAACTCCGGCGGCCCGCATACTTTGAAATATGGCGTGACGGTCAACCATGTCTTGGGTTTGGAAGTCGTGCTTCCCGACGGCACGGTGCAAAGGCTCGGCGGGCCGGTCGAGGAACGGCCCGGCTACGATTTGACCGGCCTGTTCGTCGGCAGCGAAGGCACGTTCGGCATTTGCACGAAGGTCATCGTGAGGCTGACCCGCGACCCCGCGGCGTACCGCACGATGCTCGCCGTGTTCGAGACCGTCCGCGAAGCGACGACCGCCATCAGCGGAATCATCGGAGCCGGCATCGTCCCGGCTGCGCTCGAATTGATGGATCAGGGCATTATCGCAGCCTTGGAAGCGGCGTTTCAATTTGGGTTTCCGCTGGATGCCGGGGCCGTGGTGCTGATCGAAGTGGACGGCTTGGAAACGGCCGTCGACGGCGAAGCGGAGCGGATTGTGCAACTTTGCCAGCAGGCCGGAGCGAGAGAAGTCCGCCGGGCCGAGTCGCAGGAAGAACGGCAACTCTTGTGGAAATGCCGGAAGCAAGCCTTCGGTGCCATCGGCCGGTTGAGTCCCAGCTACTGCACGCAGGACGGCGTCGTGCCCCGCACCAGGCTGCCTGAGATTCTGGATTTTATTTCCGACTGCGGACGCCGGCATGAGGTGCGGATCGTGAATGTGTTTCATGCCGGGGACGGGAATATCCATCCGATCCTGCTGTTCGACGAGCGCGATAAAGAGCAGGTCGAGAGGGTGATGCACGCCAGCGATGAGATTCTCGCCAAGTGCATCGAGCTCGGCGGCAGTGTGACGGGCGAGCATGGCATCGGCGTGGAAAAAATCTCCTTCATGAACAAGCTCTTCAGCGAAACGGATCTCGCGGTGATGGCGGACGTGCGTGCGGCGTTCAATCCGACCGGCCGCTTGAGTCCGCAAAAAATGCTGCCCACTGCAGGGGCCTGCGGCATGGAGTCGATCCCCCAAACCAAACCCGGTCGCAAAGCGGCCTTGTGAGGAAACCGGCCGAGTCGGCGACAAAATTCAGTTGCGATTTTCCGGCGACTTGCGATACAGTCGTATTTGGTTTTGTTCACAACTCCCGGCTGCCCGGCGCTTCATTTCAGCGGCGACAACACGTTCATGAGCATTCTCACCTCCGCAGTGGTTGCAGCCAGCATCGCCTACCTGATCGGTTCGCTGCCCTTCGGGTTTCTGGTGGCGAAAATCTTCAAAGGCACCGACATCCGGACCCAAGGCAGCGGCAACATCGGAGCGACCAACGTCGCCCGCACGCTGGGAGCCCGGTGGGGCATTCTGGTGTTTGTGTTGGACGCCGTCAAAGGCTTTCTGCCGGTGTACCTCTTGCCCCGGATACTGTTGAATGGGGAGGATTTCAGCCAATGGCAGATGCACTTTGAAGTGATCTGCGGCGTGGCGACGGTCTTGGGCCACATTTTTCCCGTGTGGCTGAAGTTTCGCGGCGGCAAAGGCGTGGCGACTTCGGCGGGGGTGGTGCTGATGATCTCCCCCCAAGCGACGCTGGTCGCCGTCGCGGTTTATGGTTTTGTGCTGTGGTGGAAGCGGATCGGCTCGTTGGCCTCGCTCGCGGCGGCGTTGATGTTCTCCGCCTCCCATCTCTTGATCGTCTCGTACGTGCAGAAAAAAAGCCTGCTTAGGGCGGAGGAACTCAGCCGGACGCTGTTTGCCGTCTTGATGCCATTGGTGATCGTGTTCTGCCACAAGAAGAACTTAAAGCGGCTGCTTCGCGGCGAGGAGCCGAAGTTCGGCGAGACCGGTGCCGGTTCCGCGAACGGGAAAGCACACGGGGGTCACAGCGAGGGGGTGATGGAGCTTCGCCGGCCAAGGACGCCGGAGGAAGCCTGCGCGGGAAGAGCAAGAGTCGGCGTGAGGAAAAAAAGAGCGACCGGCCGCAGCGATGCGAGGAATGAAGTTTAGAGAGTGCGAGTTTGCATCGTGCAAGAGGGGGCATCCTTGCAGGGTTCTCGCCAACGGGCGCCAGGGCGCGGTCGCAAAAGAAAGGATCGAGCAAACCGTGAATCCGCTCGATCCCGATGGGCAAAACAATCTCGCTTTAGCAGACGCGAATGTCATTCGTCAGCGAAAGCGAGGGCATGTCCCTGCCAACGATTTCCTTTTCGACCGCATCGAGGGCCGCGTGAGTGGCCAATTGCTTGGTGTAGTAGGTGGTGGTCTGCCCGGAGAGGATCACCTCTCCGTTGAACACATCCACCCGCAGTTCCCGAATTTGCCCTCCGGTGCGGTTCCGGATCACACGTTCGACCAGTTCGGTCAGTTCCGACGTTGCGTCAGACATCATTCGCAGGGTCATACTCTTTCCTCCCTGTTGAATAGAAACGGCGTTGAATGAGGCTTTAGCCCTTTGCCAGAGCCTGACTGCCGCAGAATTCGCTTATGTTCTCGCTCGTTAGGAATTCCTACCTGAAATGGGAAAAGGGAAGAAGGGTGAAGCCCGGGAGTGCCTTACCCCCAAACAACCACCGGCATGGTGGAGAAGCTGTGGTGTCTCTCGCCCAAGCGGGGGAGAAAAACACGCGATTCACCCGTGTCAGCGTCCATCCGTGTTTGGCTTACATCGCTTTCCTGATCAAAGTGGGAATGATGTGAAATAGGGCAAATTCAAATCGGCCCAACTTTCCGGCGGGCCCTCAAACGGGTTGGGTGTTTCGGCTCGTCCAGGATGCTACAATGCTCGCCAACCCAAAAATCGATAGATTGATCCTCACTAATTTAGTGTTCGCCATGCAGAGCGTCAAATGTTTTCCCGTGGAAAGTCTCAATTTCTGCAAACTTTCATAAACCATTGAATTCCATACCGTTAAGCCTCAATCTGTCATGTGACATAAATCGCTCGACCATCCCCGAGTTTCACCCGGTTCCCGTTCAGTTTTTCCCCGATCCCGCCCGCGTCCCAAATGGAGGTCCCGATGGACAACGCTTCCCTGGAATTCTTGAAAAATCTCCTCAATTCGCCCGGCCCTTCCGGTTACGAAGCCCGCATTCAGCAGGTGGTGCGCGATTTCGCAACTCCTTTCGCCGATGAGATTAACACCGATTGGCACGGGAACGTTGCCGCGGCGGTCCACCCCGCGGGACGACCCCGGATCATGCTGGCCGGGCATTGCGACCAGATCGGGCTCCTCGTGCAGCACATTGACGAGATGGGCTTTGTCCGCGTCAGTCCCATCGGCGGATGGGACATGCAAATGCTGATCGGGCAACGATTGCAGGTTTGGACGAAAGCCGGTCCCGTCGTCGGGGTCATCGCCAGAAAAGCGATTCACCTCCTGACCGAAGAGGAACGCAAGCAGGTTCCGAAAATCCAGGAATTGTGGTTGGACATCGGGGCCAAGAATGAAGCCGAGGCCCGCGATGCCGTCGCCATCGGCGATCCCGTGACGTTGGAACTGGGCTTTCATCCGCTGCGAAACGACCTGGCGAGCGCTGCGGGAATGGACGACCGGGTCGGCGTGTGGGTCGTGTTTGAGGCCTTGCGGCTCATCCAAAAACAGAACCCCAAAGCCGCGGTGTTCGCCGTCTCCACCGTGCAGGAGGAAATCGGCCTCCGCGGGGCGAAAACCAGCGCCTTTACGATCGACCCCCAAGTCGGCATCGCGGTCGATGTCACCCACGCCACCGATTGCCCCGGCATCGATCAGAACCAGTTCGGCCGCGTGCTGGTCGGCCAAGGCCCGGTCGTGTTCCGCGGGCCCAACGTCAACCCCGTCGTGTTCGAGACGCTCGCCCATCTTGCCCGGAAGCACGAAATTCCCATGCAGGTCAACGGCATCTCGCGGGCCGCCTCGAACGACGGCAACGTCATGCAGATCAACCGCGGCGGCGTGGCCACGGGCCTCATCGGCATTCCCAACCGCTACATGCACAGCCCGGTGGAAGTCGTGTCCCTCAAAGACCTGGAAAACGCCGCCCGGCTCATCGCCCAATTCTGTCTAAGCCTCGACGAAACCAGCGACCTGACCCCGCGGTGAGGTTAGGCGGAGGGCTAAGAGCGGAGAGCCAAGAGCCGATCCATTTTGGTTTCCGGCTCTTGACTCTCCGCGATTGGCTCGCCGCGGAAAGCGACTAATCAAAAGCACATTTCGCCTCTGGAATTCCGCGGGGGCTTTGAGTAGGATGACGGGGATTCTCTTGGGCACTTTCCGCGCCGGCTTTCCAAATTTGCGGGAACTTGTTTGGGGCCGGCTGCGTCGCAGGTTTTGCTCTTTTGCACTTCTCATTTTTACTCTCCAGTCGAATTCTTATTGGAGAACTCAGGCTTATGAGAATTTCTCTCTTTGCATTGGCGTTGTTGGTTTTGTGGCAGGGTTCGGGTGTCGGGGCGACCCGCACGTGGAAAGACCGCAAAGGAAATGAGATCAAGGCCGACTACACCGGCGTCTTGAATGGGAAAGTCGTCCTCAAGGCGGGCAGTCAGCGGATGCGCGTCAGCTTGTCGGACCTCAGCCTGGCGGACCGGGATTATCTGGTGGACTTGATGCTCAAACGCCGGCAACAGGATTTGCTGTTGCAGCTGATGGCCGCCGAGAACAACAAGCCCGTCATCGATCCCGATCGGCTGCCGGTCAAACCGGCGAATGGCGCGGAGGGCGACGGGACGAACCCGCCGCCGATCGGGGGCTATCCGCCCGTGGCCGGGAATTTTCCGCCGAACGTCCCGGTGCCGAATCTTCCCCTCCAACAACCTGCGGTCGAGACCGAGATGTACGGGCTGCCCCTGCCTTCGCCGGAATTGCTGGTGGAGGATCAGGTGCGGACATGGACGAACCTGACCGGGCTCAAAGTGCCCGCGCGGTTCGACCGCGTCTTGGCGCCGGGCTTTTTGCGGCTGAAGCAAGCCAGCGGAGCCGCGCAGGAATTTGCGGTCGTAAACTTTTCCCAGGACGACATCACCTACGTCAAGCAGGTGCTGGCGAAAGATTTTGCCCGGCCGGTGTTTCCGGAAGGCAGCGGTTTTCAGAGCCTGACGCCGGAGGAAGTCGAAAAAGGCTACCGCGTGTGGACCGACCGGCGAGACGTTCCGCTGGTGGGAAAATTCGAGGGCGTCAAAGACAAAAGCGTGGTCATCGAAAAGAACGGCGAGAAGTTGGAATATCCGCTGGCGGGACTGTCGGAGAACGATCGCGACTGGATCAAAACCGAGCTTCGCCGCCGGGCCGAGGCCGCCGCCGCGCGCGCCCGCCAGGCCGCCGCCGAACGGCCATCGCAGATGACGAGCGGCTCGCCGTTCTCGCGCAGCCCATTCTCCCGCGGCCCCTTTGGTGCAGGGGGACACGGGGAATCGGGCAATGAGGACGCGGGCGGGCACGGCGACGGGTTCTCCTCGCGGTTCCCGCGAAGCCGGGGGAGTCTGTTCCCCGAATACAAGTTCCATTGCGATCACTGCGGACGGGATTGGACCGGCAGCTCGCCCGTCTCGTTCTGCCCGAACTGCAAGGACACTTACGAATTCCGCTGCAACGTCTGCGGGCATACCTGGACACGCAAAAACCAAAGGATGGACACCTGCCCCAATTGCAACGCCCGCCGCAACAACTCCAATGCCGGTTACTCCGCGACCGGCTCGCATTCCCAATCGCCCAGCGCAAGCACGCCCCCGGCGACCTCGGCCACCAAAAAGGGCCAGGACGTGGCACTCACGCTGCTCTATGTCGGTTTGGGCCTGGGCCTCCTGGCGGGGATTGCAGTGGGGCTATTCAAGGCGTTTGGGTAGTCACTATCATGGAATGGACGTTATGGCATGATGATGAGGGGCTTGGGCTGACGCGGACACCGGCCGCAGGTTGTTCCGCTCGGCTGGAACGAACGGATCGGCAACGTGGCGGATGATACGCGGTTGGCGGGACAGGAAACGCAGGCGAGCCGGTATGTGGTAGGCATCGACTTGGGCACCACCAACTCGGCGATGACCTTTGTGGACACCGCGGCCGAGGCTTGGAAAGTCCGCACCTTTTCTGTGCCGCAACTCGTCGCCCCGGGACAGGTGGACGCGCGGGAAACCTTGCCGTCATTCCATTACGAATCCGCCACGGGCGAGTTTCCCGAACCCTCGCTCGATCTGCCCTGGCAAAAGGGTCGGGCCACGGCGGTCGGCGTGTTCGCGCGGGAGCAGGGCCGGCTCGTGCCGGGGCGGGTGATCGATTCCGCCAAGAGTTGGCTGTGTCACACCGGCGTCGATCGCACCCAAGAGCTGTTGCCTTGGCACGGGGCGGCGGACGTGGCCCGGCTGTCGCCTGTGGAAGTCAGCTCCCGGTATCTCGCGCATCTCCGCGCTGCGTGGGATCACCGCTACTCCGAGAATCCGCTCGCGGAGCAGGACATCGTGCTCACGCTGCCGGCTTCCTTCGATGAAGTCGCCCGCGAACTCACCGTTCAAGCGGCCCGGCAAGCGGGATTGCCGCGGGTCGTGTTGATCGAAGAACCACAGGCCGCGTTCTACGCCTGGATCGATTCCCACAAGGACACCTGGGAAGACCTGGTCGCCCCCGGGCAGAAGATTTTGATCGCAGACATCGGCGGCGGCACGTCCGACTTCACCTTGATCCGCGTCCGTAAGGGCGAAGGCGATAAAATCCAGTTCCACCGCGTGGCCGTGGGCGAGCATCTGATCCTGGGCGGCGATAACCTGGACCTCGCGCTTGCGCATCATCTCGAACGCAAACTCAAAGGCGACGGCAAGCTCGAACCCCGGCAATGGTCGGTGCTCGTGCAAGCCTGCCGGCACGTCAAGGAAACCCTGCTCGGCGCGAACGCTCCCGACCGGTTGACGGTGAATCTCCCCGGAAGCGGCAGCCGATTGATCGGCGGCGGACTCCAAGTCGAAGTCACCCGCGACGAGTCGCTCAAGGTGCTGCTCGAAGGCTTCTTACCTCAAGTTGGCTTGGATGACAAACCCCAGGCTCGGCGGTCGGGCTTTCAAGAGTTTGGCCTGCCTTACGCATCCGACGCCGCGATCACCCGGTATCTCGCGGCGTTCCTCACCGCGCATCGGCACGTCACCGTCGGCGACGAGGAACTCCCCACCGACCACGATCCCGCCCGCCCGGACATCGTGCTGTTCAACGGCGGGTTTTTCGCTTCCGAAGTGCTTCGCCGGCGGCTGTTGGACGTCTTATCGTCCTGGTTTCCCACGCCCGCCGAGCCGGACTGGCAGCCTGTGATCCTGCGGAACGAACGCTTGGATTTGGCGGTTGCCCAGGGGGCGTCTTATTACGGCATGGTTCGGCGGGGCGAGGGCGTCCGCATCGCGGCGGGACTCGCGCGGACATATTACGTCGGCGTCGCGGGCACCGACAATCAAGCCCTGTGCTTGATGCCCGCCAGTGCCGAGCCCGGCGAAGACGTGGAGATCACCGAGCAGAAATTTTCGCTCCGCGTGTCCGAGCCGATCGAGTTTCCGCTCTATGTTTCGAGCACGAGGCTCACCGACCGCGCGGGCGAACTCGTCCCCATCGATCCCGAACAAATGAAAGCCCTGCCGCCGATCCGCACGGTGCTCAAGACCCGCAAAAAGAACCTCGCCGAGCGGGTTTCGATTGTCTTGAACGCCCGGTTGACCGAGATCGGCACGTTGGAACTTGGGTGCCGGGAGGCGGAGGGCAACCGCAGTTGGCGGCTGCAATTCGACATCCGAAGCGCCACGCAAACCGACATCGCCGCCCACGAATCCGCCGCCGAGCAGGAAGGCGTCTTGGACGAGGAAGCCTGGAACGAGACGCTGGCAATCATCGCAGGCGTGTTCGGGAAAACCGGAAAAGACAAGCCCTCGGCCCTCGCCAAACGAATCGCGAAGTCGATCGAACTCAGCCGCTTGGAATGGCCCTCGTCACTCCTCAGGAATATCTGGGAAGCCCTGATGGACCGCGAAGACGGCCGCCGCAAATCCGCCGACCACGAAGCCCGCTGGCTGAACCTGCTGGGCTTTTCGCTCCGGCCGGGCTACGGATTGGCCCTCGACGATTGGCGGGTCGCGGAGACGTGGAAAGCATTGAACGGCAAACTCGTGCACGGCGTCCCCCACTGCCGGGCCGAGTGGTGGATTTTGTGGCGGCGGATCGGCGGCGGCCTGGCGAGCGGGCAGCAGATTGCGCTGGCATCGCCGCTCTTGGCTCCCATCCGGCAGATGCACAAGCAGATGACGACCGGCCGCGGCAAAGGCGGAGCGGGCTTGTCTTCCAACACCCACGAGCAGGCCGAGATCTGGCGGATGCTCGGTTCGTTTGAACGCCTCGGCGTCGGCGGCAAACTGGAACTCGGGGGCATGATTTTGGGTCTTTACAGCCGGCCCAAACTGGAAGCCGTGCGCCCGGCCATGATCTGGGCCATTGGGCGATTGGGAGCCCGCATGCCCTTGTATGGCCCGCTCAATGGAGTGATCCCCGCGCACGAAGCCGAGGCCTGGACCGAGCGGTTGATGGAAGACGACTTCGACGATCCGATGGTCCCGTTGGCGATTATGCAGATCGCCCGCCGGACCGAGGACCGCTTCCGCGATGTCTCGCCCAAAGCCCGCGAGCGGATCCTCGCCTGGCTCGACCGGCGCGATGCCCCCGCCCATTTTCAAGCGCTGATCGAAAACGTGGGCACCCTGGAAGCCGAGGAACAAACCCTGATCTTCGGCGAATCGCTCCCCAAGGGACTCCAGATTCTATGAATTCCAACGGTCGCAAATTCCGCCTTGTGATTTTGACGGTGCAACAGGCATCGTGGCCGGGTCGGCGAAAGTTTCCGTCCAGTTTCCGGATGACAAAGTGCCCTTCGAGTTGACGACAACGGAGATTGACGTGTCCGGTGGTGGAACAATCGAAAGAAAGCACGAATGGATGCCCGGCCCCAAGTCGCGTGTCGGGTTTTGAGGGGCGTTGGTCATTCAGAAGTTAGTCGCATGAACTTCCACCAATGACCAACTTCGAGGCAAGGATCCTGATGTTCTCCCCCACCGACGACCGCTCTCGCTCTTGCACGCGCCGTCCGCGCGATCAGCGTTCCAACGTCAATCTGCAAGAAATCCTGCAAAGCCTGCGGCTTGTCCTGGAAATGGAGCCCGACCATTTAGATGGAGCGATCGATCTCTTGGAGGAAGCCATCGCCCTCGACCGCCGGAAATCGGCCGCGGGCCTCCCTCGGCAAATGTCCTGATTCAAAAGCCTGGCCCGAAGGGCGCTTGCGGAGGTTCCAAATGCACAGGATCCGGGGCCAGGTTTGAGGAGGCCGACGGCTCATCCTCAAAGAAGACCGGATCCTGGATGCGAACGCGCTTCACCTGGGACCGCTCTTCAAAGCGATCGGGCAGGCGCGCGGTGCGGTAGGGTCCGCGGGGATTTCCGGCGAAGGTTTTGTCCGCTTGGCCGCCGGGAACCTGCCGGTTTGCCAATTGTGCCTCCGCTTCTTCTGGCTTTGGCCGTTGCTGCCGGGTTTGCTGCGCGAGTCGCCAGGAGCGCGAAGGCCGGGGATTCGGCAAGCACACGATGAGTACCATCACGCCGAATCCCGCCGCGAGCGCCCACCGGGCCATCCGGAAATGATTTTTCATGGCGGATACGTCCCATCGCTCGACTGCGGGGAATGGGGAGACAGTTCTCTCATCGGCGGCAGCCGCGCTCGCCGGGCAGGACGATGCTTACAGCCCGAAAAGTCGGCGCACGTTGCCCGGAGCGGAGTTTCTCGGGCGGAAGAAAGAGAAATGAGCGCGGCAAGGTCCCCTCAAAGCTCCCAGCTTTCCTTGCCGCGCCCGAGATTCGGCCGCACCGCCAAGGCGATGCAGCCAAACGTTCGTGTTAGTCACTCGCCTAACGCCTGCTGTCCGCTCGTCGGATGCACGCGGTCATCAATTAGAGTAACACCGCAAACATAGGTTGAGTTTGCGGGGTGTCAAACCGGTTGCAGAAGAATTTCGAGTGCTGGAACATTTGTTCTAATTTGGTAGAATGTTGTGGTGTCTCATGGAATGAATCCCGACTGTTTGCCACAAAGTTCGTCCCCATGTCGTTTTATGGATTTCACCCCCTGATCGCCGAGTGGTTCCAGCGGCGATTCGCCGGTCCCACGGAACCTCAGCAACAAGGCTGGCCGGCGATCGGTTCGGGACAGCATACCCTGATCGCAGCCCCCACCGGCAGCGGCAAAACATTGACCGCGTTTCTCGCCTGCATCGATCGGTTGTTCAAGGAGTGGTTCGCGGGCCACTTGGAAGAATCGACGCGAGTGGTGTATGTCTCGCCGCTTAGGGCGTTGTCCAACGACATGCACCGGAACCTCCAGGTGCCGCTGGACGAGATTTTCACGCTGGCCGAGGAAGCGTTTGAAGAAGACCGGACCACTCCGTTCGAGTCGGGCACGCTGTTCGACAAACGGACGTTGCTGCTTCCGCCGCGGAGTGCCAAACCCGCGATCCGCGTGGGACTTCGCACCGGGGATACCACATCGTCCCAAAGGTCGGCTCTCGTCCGCCGGCCGCCGCATATTCTGGTGACCACGCCGGAATCGCTGTATCTGATGCTCACCTCGCCCAAGGCCCGGGAAACCCTGCGAAACGTGGAGACGGTGATCGTCGATGAAATCCACGCCCTGGTCCGCGACAAGCGAGGCTCGCATTGGTCGCTCACGCTCGAACGTTTGGAAGCGGTGACCCGGAGGCCTCTCCAGCGGATCGGCCTGTCCGCGACGCAAAAACCGATCGAGCGGATGGCCGACTACCTCGTGGGCGAGCGGGAGGAAAACTGCACGATTATCGACGTGGGCCACGGGCGGGAATTGGATTTGGGGATCGAAGTGCCGGCGAGCGAATTGGGCGCGGTCTGCATGCACGAGCAGTGGGCCGAGGTCAACCAGCGGATCGTCGAACTCATCGGGCAGCACCGGAGTACGTTGATCTTCGTCAACACCCGCCGATTGGCCGAGCGGATCACGCATCAACTCACGGAACTGTTGGGCGAAGACCACGTCGGCAGCCATCATGGTTCGCTGTCGGCGGACATCCGCTTGAAGACCGAGCAACGGCTGAAAACCGGCGAACTGAAAGCCGTCGTCGCGACGGCTTCGCTGGAACTCGGTTTGGACGTGGGCTACATCGATTTGGTGATTCAACTGGGATCGCCGCGCTCGATCGCCACGTTCCTGCAGCGGATCGGCCGGTCGGGGCACTCGCTGGGATTGGTCCCCAAAGGCCGATTGTTTGCGCTCACACGGGACGAGTTGATCGAATGCATGGCTCTCGTTCGCGCGGTGCATCAGGGGCGGATGGACACGACGATCATCCCGGAAGCGCCGCTGGATGTGCTCGCTCAGCAAATTGTCGCCGAGGTCGCCGCCGAGGATTGGGACATCGATGAACTCTTCGCTCTGTTCACGCGGGCCTATTCCTACCGCAGTCTTTCCCGCAAAGATTTCGACCGGGTGCTGAATTATCTCAGCGAAGGCATTTCCCAGACCAGCGGGCGGGGGCGGACATATCTGCATTACGATCACGTCGGCGGCAAGCTGCGGGCGAGAAAAGGGGCCAGAATCGCAGCGACAACGAATGGCGGGGCGATTCCCGAGATCGCTTCGTACCGCGTCGTCGCGGAGCCGGAACAGACCGTGGTCGGATCGTTGGATGAGGAGTTCGCC
The DNA here is from genome assembly GCA_963815195.1 of uncultured Planctomycetaceae bacterium. Lineage (GTDB taxonomy): Bacteria > Planctomycetota > Planctomycetia > Planctomycetales > Planctomycetaceae > CAWAVN01. The sequence continues at coordinate 116,548 of CAWFGE010000013.1, read as the reverse complement.
GTCGAAAGCAACGCAGGCGATGTGTTCCTGTTGGGGAACACGTCGTGGCGAATCCGGCACATCCGCGGGGGCGATGTGACCGTCACCGACGCCCAGGGTGCGCCGCCCACGATTCCCTTCTGGCAAGGCGAAGCCCCGGGGCGGAGCTTGGAACTCTCCGAAGAAGTCGCCCGGCTGCGGGAGGATTTGGAAGCGAGGCTCGATGACTCCGCGAAAGCCGAGTCCTGGCTCGAAAGCCAAACCGATTCGGACGCCCACGCCGCCGGTCAAGCGGTGACGTATGCCCTGGCTCAGAAAGCCGCGATTGGCCTTTTACCCACGCAGCAGCACGTGGTTTACGAGCGGTTCTTCGATGAGACCGGCGGGATGCAGTTGGTCGTGCATGCCCCGTTCGGGGCGGCGATCAACCGGGCCTGGGGCTTCGCGATGCGGAAGCGGTTCTGCCGATCTTACGATTTCGAATTGCAAGCGACGGCCGACGACGACGGCTTCATTCTCTCTTTGGGACCGCAGCACAGCTTTCCAATCGAAAGCCTGTTTTCGATGCTCACCGAAGACAACGCCCAGGCCCTTTTGGAGCAAGCCGTGCTCGCGGCTCCCGTGTTTCAAATCCGCTGGCGGTGGAACGTGACGCGTTCGCTCTTAGTCATGCGGAGCAACAAGGGCAAAAAAGTCCCGCCCGCCCTTCAGCGGTTCCGGGCGGACGATTTGCTGACGGCCGTTTTCCCCCGGCTCACCGGTTGCCAGGAAGAGCACACCGGCGACATCGAACTCCCCGACCATCCGCTGGTCCAGCAGACCATGCACGATTGCCTGCACGAATACGTCGATCTCAAGGGCCTGAAACAAGTCCTCGCCCAGATCACCCGCGGGGAAATCCGCCAGATCGCCCGCGACACCCGCGAGCCTTCGCCTTTCAGTTATGAATTGTTGAACTCGAACCCGTATGCGTTTTTGGACGGCGGCGAAGCCCAGGAACGCCGGGCGCGGGCCGTGCAGTCCCGGCGGTCGTTGGCGGTGGAGAGCGTTCGCGATCTGGGCAAGCTCGATCCCGAAGCGATCCGCTCCGTGGTCGCGGAAGCACAGCCTGCGATCCGGGATGCCGAGGAACTGCACGATGTCTTGTTGTCCCGCATCATCCTGCCCAGAGCGCAGGAACCGGAGATTCGATCTTGGTTCGCCGAATTGATCGAGACCGGCCGAGCCACGGCGTTCTTGCGTGAGGACGGCAAGACGGCCTGGGTTTCGACGGAGCGTTGGCCCGCAGCGGTCGCGGTGTTTCCGGAAATCACCGCCCAACCGCCGATCGTCGTGCCGCCCACGGTGCAGCAGGAATGGTCCTCCGTGGAAGCCCGGCTCGCGATGGTGCGAGGCTTTTTGGAAGTCAGCGGCCCCGTGACGGCTGCGCGGCTGGCGGCGGAGTTGGCGATCACGGAATCTCAAGCCGAGGCAACGCTCCACGCTTTGGAAGGCGAAGGCACGGTGCTTCGCGGGCATTTCACGCCGAGTGATCAAGAAGTCGAGGAAGTGGAACCGAGCGCCCGTGGAATGGTGCCATCGGCGGATTCTGGCGCGGATTCACCGGGAAACCGTCGCGGGACTCCGGCGGCAGATTCAGCCGGTGGGCGTGGAGGTTTTCATTCGCTATCTGGCCCGGCAGCACGGATTGGCCCCAGGCTCGCGCAGGGCAGGCACGGGCGGGCTGTTTGAAGTCATCGGGCAACTCCAGGGCTCGGATATTCCCGCGGCGGCGTGGGAGCGAGACATCCTGCCGCTCCGCGTGGAAGGCTATCGCCCGGAATGGCTGGATGAACTGTGCCTGACGGGCGAAGTCGCCTGGGGCCGACTGTTCCCGCCTGTGAAAACCGGCAAACGCGGCCGGCCGATGGCCTCGATGAGCCGAGTTATTCCCGTGGCGATTTTGCTCCGCGAAGACGCGGGTTGGTTGGGTTTTCAAAGGCCCGAATCGAGCGAAGAGCCGCTCTCCAGCCCCGCCGCGCATGTGTTGGAAGTCTTGGGGGAACGCGGGGCAATGTTCGCGGGGGACCTGGCCCAGGCGACCGAAATGCTTCCCGCCCAACTCCCGGATGTCTTGGGCGAACTCGTGGCCCGCGGCCGAGTGACGGCGGATGGATTCTCCGGACTCCGGCAGCTCATCCAAGGCTCGCAGGTTGTCTCCCGAAGATCATCCCGAGAACGGATGCAAAGACAACGCCAATCCCAAAGCGTGGGCCGGTGGTCGATCTGGCAGCCGGTCAAATCAAGCGATCCCCACGAAATCACCGAGCAATGGGCCTGGCAGCTGCTCCGGCGGTGGGGCGTGGTGTTTCGCGATTTGCTTTCCCGCGAGCCCGGCTCGCCCCGTTGGTTCGAACTCCTCCAAATCTACCGCCGACTGGAAGCCCGCGGCGAAATCCGCGGCGGCCGATTCATTTCGGGCGTCTCCGGCGAGCAGTTCGCCTTGGGCGAAACCGTCCGCGGGCTCCGCCTGCTCCGCGACCAAGGCCCGGCGGGGGAAATGCTTGTGGTGAGCGCCTCTGACCCTTTGAATCTGGTGGGCGTTTTGACAAAGCATCCGCGCGTCCCACGGGCCGCATCCAATCGGGTCCTCTACCGAGATGGCGTCCCCCTCGCCTGGCGGCGAAGTCAAACCGTGGAATGCTTTGACGACGAAGAACTCCCCACGCCCGAAGTGCAGTCCCTGCTCCACGGCCCCTTGGGATTGCATCACGTCCCCGAGATTTAATCTGGCTCAATTGCGACGGATCGCATCGATTTCTTCATTGTTGGATCTGTGCTTATTGGTTTGTGCTTCGTCGGCGTTTCGGTCAAACTGATGGGGACCCGTTTTGTGATTTCTCATCAGAATGAATCTGTTTTCTTGGAGCAGAATATGTGGCGTTGGGGTTTGCTGTTGGTGTGCGTCGGAAATTTCTCTCTGGTTTCCGCGGGCGAATACAATCCGGTGTTGAACGTCGGCGACGAGGCCCCGGCTTGGAAGGATCTTCCCGGCGTGGACGGCAAAACACATTCGCTCGCCGACCTCAAGAAACAGCCCGTGGTCATGGTCGTGTTTACCTGCAACAGTTGCCCTTACGCGCAGGACTATGAAGACCGCATCAACGCCTTCGCGAAAAAGCACGCGGCAGGCGACGGCCGGGTGGCGGTGGTGGCGATCAACGTGAACCACGTCCCCGCCGACAGCCTGGCCAAGATGCAAGCCCGGGCGAAGGAAAAAGGGTTTGTGTTTCCGTACCTCTACGACGATTCGCAGGAAATCGCCAAGGCCTACGGAGCCACGCGGACGCCGGAGTTCTTCGTGCTGAATGCCGAGCGAAAAATCGTGTATATGGGCGCGATGGACGATAGCAGCAACGCCGCGAAAGTCACCAAGAAATACGTGGAACCCGCCGTCAAAGCGGCCCTCGCCGGCAAAGAACCGGAACTCAAAGAGACCGTCGCCGTGGGCTGCAACATCCGCTTCGTCCGCAAACGCCGCGAGCGGTGAGAGTCTGTCCCGTAAGTCGGATTGATGTGAGCGGCCCGGCGCTAGCCGCCGGTCGAGTATAGAGCACGCACACTTACGCAGACCGGCGGCTAGCGCCGTGCCGCTCATTTTTCAGCCTTATGGGACAATCTCTAAGAGAAAAAAGGAGCCGCGCACGCAGTAAGCGGTTAATGATCCGCTTACTGCGTGCGCGGCTCTTTGATCTTTCCTACCGCAAGATCGGCAGGACTTCGGTTTGGAGGTTGCCGCCGGTGATGTGCACCGCTCCTTCGTTGTCGATCAGCACATCGACTTCGCTGCGGACGCCGAACTCGGGCAGATAAATCCCCGGCTCGATCGAGAAGCACGTATTCCGCATGACCTGGCGGTCTTCGTGGGTTTCGAGGTTGTCCATGTTGGCCCCGTTGCCGTGGGTCTCGCGGCCGATGCTGTGGCCGAGCCGATGCACGAAGAACTCGCCGAAGCCGGCTTTCTCGATCACATCGCGGGCCGCCTGATCGACCTGCCAACCCTGGATCGTTTCCCCATCCGCAAAAGCCCGCCTTACGCGATCGATCCCCGCATCGCGGGCGGCGGCGACGATTTGGAAAATCTCGTTGTACTTCTCGGGCACCGTCTGGCCAACAAAGCCGACCCGCGTGAGGTCGCTGTAGATGCCGTCGGGATGCGACAGCTTCGCCCACAGGTCGATCAGCACATAATCCCCTTCGCGGATGGCCGTGTTCTCGCCGGTGCCGGTCTCGTAATGGGGCAACCCGCTGTTGGGGCCGACCGCCACGATCGGCGGGTGATAGGTCTCCATCTTATGCTCGGCGAAATGCTGCATGATCTCCCGCCGGACCGCGGCTTCTTCGACCTGGCCGGTCTTTGCGATCTCGTCCGCAATAAACCGCCAGGCCCGCTCGTAGGCGGAGTTGGTATGCACCGCCGCTTCCAGGTGGAGCTTTTGCTGCTCCGGGGTGAGGGTGGCTTCGAAGAGTTGAATCAAATCCCCCGAAGGCTGGACCTCCGCCCCGAAGCTTTGGACGAGTTCCACCGTGCCCGCATCCACGCGGGAGATGTAAGGATTGGCGTTCCGGGGCGAGTATTCCATCGCCACCTTGCCCCGGCCGGTAACCATCGCCTCGATGCCCGCTTCCAGTTCCTGCCATTTGAGATACACGGTCTTGTCGCCGGGCAAATGATCGAGGGCATCCGCTTCGATGCGATGCACCAGTTTCCGAGGCGTTCCCTCGGCCGGGATGAAATACAAATACCGCCGGGAGCCCACGGCTTCGGGGTTCATCTGAAGTACCCGCTGCGCGAGCACATTGCTGCCGCGAAAATCATAAAGCAGCCAGCCGTCCAACCCAAAGTCCGTTAATGCCGACTGCACCGCCGCGAGATCAAACATGATGCCTCTTTCAAAGAAATCCGAAATCCGAAGCCCGAAATCCGAAACAAATTCGAATCACCAAAATCTCAATGTCTCAAACGGAGGGATTGACCACGAAACACACGAAAGACACGAAAAATGGAAAATCAACAACCGAACGCGACAGATCGGAGTTGAGGATTTACTTTGCGAGATCATTTTCAAAGTATTTGGCCAACCGCCGCCGCACTTGGTATTGAGCAGATTCGGTCGAGTGATGTTTTAACTTGTCATAAATTCCGCGAAAGGCATTCGGATTCTCGTCCAGTTCAAGCAGGGACTGGATGCAAGAGATCAAGTCGCATGCAATCCAATTGCAGAAATCGGCTGGGGCCATCAGGCCATCTGTTCCTAGAATACATTCGTAGGCGTCTTTTAGAATGGAATGCGCTTCAGGCGAGTTTGTGCGTGCGATTGCTTGATAGTAATTTGCGCCGCGGCCGACGCGACAGGACTTGGCCCATTGGGCAATGACGGGGACCGACTCTTCGGTTGGCAGTTTTTTGGCGACCTGCAAAGCAATGGTGGACCAAATAGAGTGATCGCCACCTTGAATCAAAAATCGCAATATGTCTTCGCGTTCGGGCGTTTTGCACCAACGAAACGAGTTGGCGAAGTCGAGTTGCTCGCTGGGGGACCATTTGCCCCAATCGCGCGTCGAGCTCCTTGAGCGTGATCGTGGCGGAGCCATCCACGAAGCGAGATTCAAAATAATAGTATTTTGTTCCATCAGATTTCTGATAAGTGCGAGACCATCGAGTTTCACGAATCACATCGTTTTTCGTCCACATCGCTACGCCCTTGATATCAGTTTGACCTGCCACTTAATGGCAATCGCCATTTTCAATTTTTTCGTGTCATTCGTGTGTTTCGTGGTCCCCTCCCCCATCATTCGCGGCGCATCAGCCGCTCAAAATTTTCTACGGTGCGCGGGTCGAGTTTGCGCAAGGCTTCGAGGTGCTTTTTGGCGTTCGCGACGTGCGGGGGCGGGGTGGGGTTATCTGTGCCGTCTAGGGTGCCGGCGATCATGTAGCGGATGACGGCTCGGCGGACGGTGATTTCGCCCAGGGGGTTATCGGGATTGCCTTTTTTGTAGATTTCCATCAGGCGGTCCTGGACGCTCCAATCCTGCCAGCGGGCGAGGTCGGCGATCGCCATGTCCGCCACATCGGGGCGGTCCACCAACAATCGCATCGCCGAGCGGAGGCGGTCTTTGGGAATCACGCCTTGCCCGTACTGCCACAAGAACCGAAACGCCGCCATCGCCGCGTGCACATCCGCGATGGGCGCCTTGGGGTTTTTGATCTTGGTCTTTTCCAGAAGATCCATCCCCGCATCGCCGGTGAGCAAGAGGTATCCGCCCATGATGCCATCGATGCCCAATCGAGTTTTGTCGGCGTCATCGAGAATCTTCGCCTCGAGAAGTTCCGCATCCGATTTCTTGCCCGAGATGCCGAGCATCAAACCATAGAGTCCCAGCCGCGATGCCAAGGTGTCGGGGTTTTTGATCCATTGGCGGATCTTTTCGCGGGGGAGGGCGTCCTTGATGAGCACCAGGTCGCTGTAATCCGCCTTGGCGAATTCGCTGTAGGCATCGGTGGCGAGGAGCGGATCGGGGTATTCCAGAAACTTGAGAAAATACCGCAGCCGCTTTTCTTTGGGCGCTTCGGGGCCGGGGGCTTGCTTCAAGTAATAAAACCCGATCTCACTGATGGGTTGCGGGGCGTCCCAGGTGAAAACCGCGGCGTCTCGGCCCTCGGCGGTTCCCATCAGTAAAAACAAATCCCCCATTTTCCCGGAGGCTTCTCCGGGAACCTGCACTTCGCCCTTCTCTTCCAAGCGGTCGCCGAAATTCTTGAGAATGGACACCACTTCCAGAGTTGTCGTCGCTGCCTTGTCCTTGGCTTTGGCGGTCTTGACCAAGCGGACAAGGGCGACGGCGTCCGACTCGGCGGCTTGTTCGCTGAGCGTCGCCGACGCCGGCGGACAGAACGGGCACATCGCGTTTGCGGGACGGGATGCCCCGATAACGAGACAGAGGAAGAGACAGCCGATGATAGAGCGCATGATGTCAATCGCTCGCAATGGCGAGGTTGTTCTATTTTCAACGGAACCAGGGGGCTTACGCCCCCCGCTCGCGTTTAATTCACGAAGAAGAAGCGCTCGGCTTGCTTGACCGTGACGGGGTCTTTTTCGCGGAGGGTTTCCAGGTGCTCTTTTGCCGAGGCGACGTGTTTGGGCGGGTTTCGCTCGTCGTCCTTGGCGGTGTCCTTGCTCGCGACCAGCATGTACCGCACGATCGCCCGTTTGATGGTGGGGATGTCGTAGCCTTCCTGATCGTAAAGCTTCATCAGCCGGTCTTCGACGCTCCAGTCTTTCCAGCGGGCCAGGTCCGCGATGACCAGGTCCGCGAGCTCCGGGCGGTCCAGGAGCATCCGCATCGACTGCTTCAGCCGGTCTTTCTTGATGTTCCCGCCGTAGTTCCACACGAACCGCACGGCTTGCATCGCGGCGTAGGTTTCGCTGAAGGGGGCTTTGACGCCGGGCTTGAGCTTGGACTCTTCGAGAAGCTTGAGGCCGTCGTCGCCTTTGAGCAACAGATACCCCGCCATGATCCCGTCGATGCCCAGGCGGAAATCCTGCGTGGGCTGGGTGATGTGGTCGGCCATCAGCTTGGCGTCTTCCTCGTTGCCGCAGAGTCCGAGCATCAGCCCGTAAAGCCCGAGCCGGGTGACGGCGGTGTCTTTGCCGGTGATCCACTTGCGGAGCCGTTCGCGGGGATATTTATCGCTGAGCTTTTTGATCTCGGCAAATGGGGCGCTGGCGAACTCGCCGTAGGCGTCGTTGGCCACGAGATCGTCCGGGAACTCGAGATAGTCGAGAAAGAACTCGAGGCGTTTGCTGAGGGGTTCCTTGGGGCCGGGAGCTTTGGCGATGTAATCGAAACTCGCCTTGGTGACTTCGATGGGGATACCCCATTCCAGCGTCGTGCCCTGCACGCCCAAGAGCATCGCCAGGTCGCCCGGTTTTCCGGGACGGTATTCCGGCAGCACGATTTCGGTTTCTTTCTTGACCTTCCCGCCGACGTTCTTCACGACTTCTACGATCTTGTAGGTCGTCTTGGCGAGCTGGGCGGCCTCGTCGTCGTCTTTGTCTTTAGGCTTCGCCTTCACCGCGAAGACCCACTTGGCGAGGACCACGGCATCGGCCTGGTCGACCTGCTCGGAAAGCGTCAACTGCGGGGCGGTGCAAAACTCGCAAGCCCGGGCCGAGGCAGCCCAAGTGAAAACGGCGGCGATCGCCAAAGCGAACGGTGTGAAGCGGGCGGTTCGCATGAAAAGACTCCTTGGAATTGAAGGCCTCGCTGAACCCGCAGGCGTTTTGTCGGCCTGCAAGCTCATGCGGTGAGTGCACGCGGGAGGGCGGCGTTCGTCTGGGCAAGCCACCCGGAATCTGATTTATCAAAAGCATCCGCGACATCGTCACTGAATGACGACGGCGTCTTCGATCACATAAAGCTGAATCAGTTGGCCTTTGCTGGCTTCGGGTTGGATCCGAAAGGTGCCCACCACGTCGAACGGGCGGTTTTGGATGTAGTTCGTGGTCACGCCTTTCCGCATCGCCACGTCGATCACATCGTAGCGTTTCGGATTTCGGCCGTAGCAGCAGATCTGATTATCCCGCGCAGGACGAAAAAGTGAATATTCGTGTCCGTAAAGGCCGGCATCATAAACCCGCGAATGCGGATCCGCTTCCCGTCCAGTTGTTCGAGCCAGCCGGGCAGATAATCGGCCACGTCCACGGGCACGGGATCCATGTTGAGGACTTTCAAAAGATCGACATCATCGTAGGACACGCGCACGGCGTCTTCGGGGCCGACCTTCTTGAACGACTTGTCGGGAATGAGGAGCTTGATCTCTCGCGGCGGGGCTTCGGTTTTGTCGGCAGTCTTCTCGCCGGATTTCGCCGCGAGGGTTTTGATCTCCTGTTTCGGCGGCGGTGACTCTTCCCACCCCGCTCACAGTGTCGCTCCGCAGCCGGTTGACGCGGTCCCGTTTCGGTCCGGGCGGGTTTTTCCGCGATCGCCGGGGCCGGTTTGTCTGCGGAGTCCGACTCGGGCGGGAGCAGGGTTCGGGCAGGGTTCGGATTTGCCCGGCCGAGGAGTATTCGTGATACTCTCCCGTGTCCGTGGAACCCTGGCAACCGACGAAACAGGCGGCGAGCAAACCCAGCGGCGCGAGGCCGGCGAGTCGGCTGAGCGAGAGATGGTGAGATTTCATCGAGATTGGGGTTCCTTTCCGTGTGGGTTTCGTTTCCCCCGGTCGACTGCGTTGTCTATCCGATCATGGGGCTTACGCCCCACGCTCGCCTTTTGTCGTCGAAATCCGATTCTAAAAAATCCAGGGGCGCGGTCAAAAGGCCGTTTTGGCTTTGGCCGCGTGTTGGGCTTCCATGACATAAACCGGCTGGCCCAGCGGGGGGTTGGGTTCCGCCCGCAAGACGCCCGCCACCGCGACCAGCCCGGAGACGTAATCGAAGGTTTTCCCGTCCTGCATGCGGATTTCGATCATATCGTTCGGCGCCGGGTTGCCGCCGAAACAGCATTTTCCGTTATCTTTGAGCAGAATGAAACTGGACATCCCGCGATCAGCCCGCGTCTGCCAGATGTAGCCTTTGATGAAAATCGGCTGATCGACGAACGGCTTCACGTCCGGATGGATTTCCCGCAGGCCGCCCACCTCGACAAACTTCTTTTCCGCAATCTCGGCGGGGAAATTGACCCGCTGGTAGCCCGGCGGCAGCTCGGCTTTGTAGTCGGAAATCAGCAAATACCCGCCGGAAAGCAAAAACAGGGTGGAGAGAACTCCGCCCGAAACCACCAGCTTGGTGCCGCTGAGATACCCTTCGGACGCTTTGATCTGCAGGAACGCAATCAGGCTGATCAGAATGCCCACGGCCGCGAGGACGATGCCGAACAGCCCCATTAAAGCCGCAAACGAAGCCAGCCCCAAAAACAGCGCCACCGGCGCCAGCACCGGCATCGGGTGGTAATCCAGATCAAACGCCGACCGCTGGTCCGGAATCGGCGGCCGTTCCGCAGGCGGACGCTCGGGGGGCTTTTCCGGGTCGGAAGCCGGAAGCTGTTGTGATAAAGTGCTTTGCGACATGGTTCGATCAATCCTCAGAAGGCGCGATCGCGGGCGGAAGGAATTGGGAACAAGGAAAAAATCCGCGCTCTTTAATCATAACACAGCGCGCTAATGATTCCATCCCCGCCGTTCGTTTTTCATTTACGTCAAAATCCCCCGATGCGTTGGAACCGAGATTGGACAAAATCTGAGCGGAAGGGCGCTAGCCCCCGGCCTCTTCAACGGAAATTTGGATATGACAAGGCCGGCGGCTACGCGCCAGCCGCTCGCAAATACCGGCGGCTGGCGCCGTTCCGCTCACGTTTCAAATGACCCGATTTAGTCCGCCAAAGTGCGGGCGACGTCGGTGCGGTAGGCGGTCATGCCGGGGATGAAGCCCACCAGCGACGCCAGCACGATCAGCGCCGGCAGCAGGACGACTTCCGCGGGATGGAACGCCCAGGGGTTCATAATCAGCCCGGTTGCGCTTTCCACGAACGGGGCCGCGATGAACACCAGTGCGTGCCCCAAAATTCCTCCGAGAATCCCTCCCCAAAAACACAACAGAATCGATTCGGTCAATACGATGGCGAACACCGTCCGCCGCTGGGCGCCCAGGGCGCGCATGATCGCGATTTCCTTCTTGCGGTCGGACATGGAGTTGTAAATGCTGACGAAAATGCTGATCCCGGACACCACAATCACGAGCCCCGTCAAAAACAGCAAGGCGTTCGTGATGTTTCCGACCAGCAAGGTCATCAACTCCGACATGACTTGAATCGGGTTGACCGCCTGGGCTCTATGACCTTTTTTCATGCTGCCGGACAACATCACCGCGGAGGAGGGGGTGCGGGTCCGCACAAGGATCGCGGTGACTTCCTTCTGGGCAAGATGGGTGGACGAGGGGCCGTCGGGGTCGGCGACCTGGGGCACTTCGCTCCCGTAGAATTGCCGTTCCCGTTCCTGGGCCTCTTCCAGCGGCGTTTCGTGTCCGGAGACGGCGTAAAACCCGCTCAAGTAAACAAACACCGTGCGGTCGTTCGCGGTGCCGGTCTCTTGGAGAATTCCGTTGACGCGGAATTTCTCGTTGTGCACGTGCCCGCCGCCGGCCGCGTCCTGGCCGCCGTGGATCAACTTGAAGGTGGTCGCTTCGTCTTCCGGCGTGTTGGGATCATCGACGGTCCAGTGGTTTTCCCTGGCGACTCGAGAGCCGATGACCGCGTCGAACGACTCGATAAAGCCGGGGCCTTTCATAAAAAACTTCCGGCCCGGGGCGTATTCGACGTCGAAGTATTCGCGGATCGTGCCCACGATCGGAAAACCGCCTTCCTGGGTCGTGTCGCCCATCGTGATGGGCACGGCGTCTTGGACCAGCGGGTCGTTTTTGAGCTCGAGATAATACCGGTAAGGCAAATTGGCGGGGGGATTGCCGATGCGGTAAACCGTGCTGAGGACGAGTTGAATATCGCTCCCCTGCCGGCCCACGACCAGATCGTAACCGATGGTCCGCTGCTGGAAGGCTTCGCCGATGACGCTGTATGCCACCAGCACGCCGACCATCAGCATCACGCCCAAGGCCACGCTCAAGCCGGTCAGCGACGACGCGAGCAGCCGCTGTTTGATGCTCTTGAGGGCGATCGTCATCACGTTCACGATTGGGCCTCCTCTCCCGCGGCCGCGGCTTCCGGGCGGACGGCTTTGTTGAACTCTTGCAGCTTCTCCACGCGATCGAACTGCCCGGCGACCTCGGGGGCATGCGTGACCATCAACAGTGACACGTTGTGCTCGGTGCAGGCGTCGCGGATCAGCGTGAGGATTTTATCCTGGTTGGCGACATCCACGTTCGCCGTCGGCTCATCCGCCAAAAGCAGCGAAGGGGAGTTCGCCAAGGCCCGCGCGACCGCGACCCGCTGCTGCTCGCCCACCGAAAGATGGCTGGGCCGATGCGTCAGCCGATGCGACAACCCGACCCGAGCGAGCAAATCTTTGGCCCGCTTTTGGTCGGCCCCGCGGCCGGAGAAGCTCATGCCCAACAGCACGTTTTCGAGCGCCGTAAACGCAGGCAGCAGATTGAACGTCTGAAACACAAACCCGATCCGCTGCGCCCTGAGGCGGTCGCGGTGGACTTCGGGCAGCGTCGTGATGTCGATGCCGTCGACTTCCACGCGGCCGCTGTCGGGCGAGCTGATGCCGGCAATGATGTTCAAGAGCGTCGTCTTGCCGCCGCCGCTCGATCCCACGAGCACCACCTGCTCGCCGTCGCGGAGTTCAAACCGATCGATATTCAAAACCTCAAACCGGCTCCCGTCCGGTTCGCGGTAGGTTTTTCGCACCGAATCCAATACGAGGGACATGTTCGCTTTCTATGGTTTCATTTTTGACAAGATCAACAAGCACAGCCGGGGAGGATGGAAGAGGGAGGTTAGAGGATAGCAAGATCCGCTCACCCTTCCACTCGGGCCCGATCGGAACCTTCATCTTGATCGATCTGTGAAATCCCTGCAATCCCGGGCAAATGGCGAGAGCCGCGAAGCGGCGGCGGCAACCCGTTGAGCGGAGGGCTGCTCGCGCCGCTTCGCGGCTCTGTTGTGCAATGTGAGCGGCTCGGCGCTAGCCGCCGGCTTTGTCTTTGGAAACGACGCTTCCTCAAAACCGGAGGCTAGCGCCTACCGCTCATGTTTTCAAACCCCGGTTTACGCCGTCGCGGGATCTTTGCCGTCGACCCACGGGCCGGCGAGCTTCATGTAGTCCGGCTCTTCCAAGAGGCTGCCGCGGTCGCCGGCTTTCCAGCCGGCGATGTGGTTGGGCTTTTCGCGGCGCTTGGATTTTTCTTCCCACTTCTTCGCCCAGTCGCTGCCGCCTTCGTGGACGGTGAGCGTATCCGTATCGAAATGGAACACCTTGCCTTCCCGGTAGCTTTGGGCTCCGAGAATAACCGTCGACAGCGCAGCCGCCCCCAGGTCGGCCGGGTTGTTGCACATCTGGGGATCGTTCGCCTCTATGGCTTCGATCCAGTTCTTGAAATGGGCGTGAGTCGTGTTGGGCACGTTGCCCGCTTGAATCACCTCTTCCTTGAGCTTGCTGTCGCGGGTGACCTGCGGGCGTTCGGGGATGAACTGGAAATCCTCGAACTGCTCGCCGTTGCCGAACACAAACGAGCCAAAATGCCCGCGGATCAACTGGCGGATGGGCGTCTCCTGGCAGGCCATCGTCGCGGTGACCATGCCTTGCACGCCTTCGTTGAAGTCCGCGACGACGGTCGCCACGTCCGGCACGTCCCGGCCGTCGTATTCCAAAAAGAATCCCGCCGCCCCCGACGACCCGGCCGGGAAACCGGAGGCCGGTGGCTTTCAGCATCGAAGTCGTGCGGTGCACGAACAGGTCGGTAAACATGCCCGAACCGAACGGCCAGAACCTCCGCCACTGGGCGTACACGGCCCGGTCGAACGGGATCGCCTCGGCGAGCCCTTCCTCGACGCCGAGCCATTTCTTCCAGTTGATCGTGCGGGGCGACATGTTCTCGGTGAGCTTGTAATACCGCCATTGGCCCATCGCGGAGTTGCGGAAGAACTCGGTCTGATACATCAGCACCTTGCCGAGCTTCCCGGCTTGCAGCAGTTGATTGACCGTCTTCCACACCGGCAGGCTGGTGGATTGCACGCCGACTTGCATCACCCGGCCGGTTTTCTGCCAGGTCTTCATCACGCGGACCGCCTCGTCGACGGTTTTCGTCATCGGTTTTTCGCAGTACACGTTGAGCCCCGCGTTCAAGGCTTCGATGGTCTGGATCGCGTGCCAATGGTCGGGCGTGGCGATGCACACGGCGTCGAGCTTTTCGCGGGCGAACATCTCGCGGAAGTCTTCGTACTGGATGGGTGTTTTGCCGGTCGATTTTTTGATGTGATTGGCGGCCCGGTCGCGGTGCTCGCTATACACATCGCAGACCGCGGCGAGTTCGATGGGTTGGCCTTCGTTTTCCAGCTTGCACAAGGTCTTCACGTGTGCTCCGAAGCCGCGCCCGCCCGGCCCGACAAATCCGATGCGGATTTTTCCGTTGCTGTCGGCCGCTTTGGAGGATTCCTCCGCCGCCGACGCCAGGCCCGCGAGCGCCGCCGCCGACACCGCGCCGGCACTTGTTGTTTTGAGAAAATTTCGTCGTGAGACATCGTGCTGGGTCATGATTGCTCCGCTGTGAAAGGAAAAAGTGTGAGTGAATTGAGATTCGTCCCCGCCGCCCGTTCGGAAATTGAGGTTGCTTGCAGTATAATCCAACCCCGAGTGACAGAAAAACCCTGCGAAGTTAACTGAAAAGTAAAAAGAGCCGCGCACGCAGTAAGCGGTTGAGTTCCAATTCAACCAGAACCGCGCACGCGGTAACCGGTTGAGTTTCTGGCGTCAGGAAACCGCTTACTGCGTGCGCGGCTCTTCAAGAGGTGTCAGTTCCAATTCAACCAGAACCGCGCACGCGGTAACCGGTTGAGTTTCTGGCATCAGGAAACCGCTTACTGCGTGCGCGGCTCTTCAAGAGGTGTCAGGACGTATTGTTCCATTTCCTCAAACATCAGGACTCCACATCATGCGACGACGTGATTTTCTTTATTGCGGGTTGGGAACGATCTGCGCCGGGCGATTGTTGGGGGCGGTGAATGAGAATCGCTGGGACGCCGCGGTGCAGATTTTGAACGAGGCCACGAAGAGCGGGCAAGTCGCGGGGGCTTCGCTGTTCATTCAGCGGGGAAAGGACACCTTGGAAAAATCCTTCGGCACCGCGAAGTCCACCGAGGAGATGTTTCTGTTGGGGTCGATTTCAAAACCTATGTCGGTCGCGGCACTCATGACGCTTTACGACAGAGGGAAATTTCAGCTCGATGACCCGGCGAAAAAATTCCTGCCGGAGTTCGCCAGCGGCGGGCGGGAGCGGATCACGGTTCGGCAACTGCTCACGCACGTTTCCGGTCTCCCCGACCAACTGCCCGAAAATGCGGACCTGCGAAAAAGCCACGCCCCGCTGCCCGAATTTGTGAAGCACGCCGTCCGCACGCCGCTGTTGTTTTCGCCCGGCGCCAAGTATTCGTATTCCAGCATGGCGATTTTGCTCGCGTCGGAAATCGCCCGGCGGATCAGCGGGATGGATTTCTTGAAGTTCATCGACGAAGTGGTGTTTCAGCCCTTGGAGATGAAGCGCTCCGCCCTCGGTCTGGGGCGGTTTGAGCTCAAGGATTTTATGAAAGCCCAAACGGAGAAGGCGGCCGTGGAATCCGGCGCGGGCGATCCCTCCGCGAAGACCTGGGATTGGAACAGCCTGTATTGGCGGAAACTCGGCGCGCCGTGGGGCACGGCCCATTGCTCGGCCCCGAATGTGGGACGATTTCTGAACGCCTTTTTGCATCCCGACGGCAAGATGCTCTCCGTGGAAACGGCGAAGCTGATGATTCAAAACCACAACAAGCCCGGCCTCACGCCCCGCGGCTTGGGCTTTGGATTCCAGAACCAGGCCGGCTGCCCGAAATGCTCCGGGAACACCTTCGGACATACGGGATCGACGGGCACGCTCGCCTGGGCCGATCCCAGGGCCGATGCGATCTGCATCGTATTGACCACGCTGCCCGGCCGAGCCGTCACCCCACATCCTCGGCAACTCGTTTCCGACCAGGTGGCGAAAGCGGTGTCTTGATCGGGGCGCGATGGAAGTACCGGAACAACCACGAATCACACGAATCGAGAAAGCGGTTGGATGATGCGTTGGCAATTGCGATTTGGACTTTGGTTGTGCCTGTTGGGTGTGCCGTTCGTTTCCCGCGCGGCGGAGCCGGCGGGGGTTTTCGTTGTCGGGCATCGGGGACTCTTGCGGGATGCTCCCGAAAACACGCTCGCCAATTTTCGGGCCTGCCTGGCATTGCGGATCGGGTTCGAGTTCGACGTTCGGCGAACGAAAGATGGGGCGCTGGTTTGCCTTCACGATGACACCGTCAACCGCACCACCGGCGGACGCGGCTCCGTTTCGGAGATGACGCTTGCAGAGATTCGCAAGCTCGATGCGGGCCGGTGGTTCGATCCGCTGTTCGCCGGGGAGAAGGTGCCCACCGTGGATGAGGTGTTGAAGTTGGTGGGCGAACATCGTCGGCAGAACGTGTTGATCGCCGTCGACTTCAAAGCGGAGAACGTCGAAGAGGATGTGGTGCAGCTGGCGAATCGGCATCGCGTGCTGGAGCGGCTGCTGTTCATCGGCCGCACGATCACGGAGCCGGCGGTGCGGCGGAAGCTGTTGAAAGCCGATGCGAAAGCCCAAGTCGCCCGGTTGGCGAACACCGCCGAGGAGTTCCCGGCCGCCGTGGCCGATGCCGGGGCGAATTGGGTTTACGTGCGGTTCGTGCCGACGCGGGACCAGATCGAAGCCGCGCGTCGGGCGAAAAAGCCGGTGTTCATCGCCGGGCCCACGGTCAGCGGCAACCTGCCCGCCAACTGGCGGCAATCGGCCGACGCGGGCATCGATGCGATCCTCACCGATTATCCGCTCGACTTGCGGCAGGCGTTCAAACCCGCCGGGAAGACAGAATAGGCTTCGGTTCTCACTCGAAATTGCGGCGGATCTTGCTGAAGAGGTGTTTGTACGGACGCTGGGCGGCGTGGCTGCCGCGTTCGCCCGGATCCGCCGCATCGGTTCTGGCAACCGCGGCGGCGGGAGATTCCTCGTCATCAGGTTCCGGAAGCACGATGTCGTATTCGATCTGGGAAGGAGGCTCTGTTTCGGGAGCTTCCTCGGCCGGAGCCGGTTTGTTTTCGATCAGTTCGCTCGCCGGCTTGGTTGCTTCCACGGCTTGTTCCAAGCTCTTGCGGAGTTCATCGAACGGCGTGGAATCGCCGGGCTCGAGAATCGGCTCCTCGCCGGAAGTGCGCGGGAACGGGACGCAGGGAGATGCGTCGGCATCATCCTCCGCCATCGAATCCCAGAGCAGCGGTTGGATGTCCATGTAGGTATCCAACACCGTGCGGGCGATCTGCTCTTCCAAATCGGGGGAGCCTTTTTCCGAACCGGCGGGCAGGACGTATTCGCCGGTGTCCGCATCCCGCGATTCCTCTTCCCAATGCGAGGAATCGACGACGAGGAAGGGCGCTTCGGCTTGGGCTGGGATTTGGGAACGGTCCGATCCAAGCTCCAATGCGAACTCGCTGAGAATCGCTTCGAACATCGGATCGGCGATCACCATCGGAGCCGAGTCTTCTAGTTCTTTTGCCAGGATGATGTCTTCGGGCTGCCATTCTTCCCCCGGTTCGGGAATGGCATGGATGATCGGCGGGTCCGGCGAGATGGATGGAGGCAGAAGCATCTCCAATGCGTCTTCTTCCGCCCGCAGTTCCTCCACCGGATCCCAGCCATCCCAATCCCGCGTCTCGCGAAGGCCCAAGTCCGGCAGGCTGCCGGCATCGAGGGCGGCATAATAATCGACGACCCTTTCCTCGTCATCGAACGGCCGCGGTTCCTCCATCCAGAGATCCGCGACGGGCGATTTTGAGAGTTCTGCTTCCCAAGCGGACGCCTCGGGCGCCGGTTCCGACAGCGACGCCGTCGGCTTGGGCGGTAAGCAGGCAAATCGTTCCTTCTCAACCGGTTCCGCCAAGTCTTCATCCCAAGACAGTTCGATGTCCTCGGTCGTTTCGGATAGGGCTTCTTCCGGTTCATCGGAACCACCAAACTCGAAGCAGGCGGTTGCCGACGATGGTTGATCCTCGGCGGCGTCTGGTACTTCTTCCGCATCGCCGCAAATGATTTCCACGACTTCGGTGCGGGGGGATTCGGCCGTATCGGGCACGTCCACCTGATTCCAGTGCAGCGGCAACTGCTGGAGTTCCTCCAAGGCTTCGAGCACATGAGCCGTCGTGACGCGGGCTTCGTTTCCGGCGGCCGCGAGCAGCAAACCGTGGTCGGCCAATTGGTTCAGGCAACGGGCGTTTCCGTCGCTGGCCTGGCAGATCATCCGCACGGCATCGGCTTTGAAAATCTGATCCAGATTTCCGCCGGTCCATTCGATCCGCTGTTCCAGGTACTCCTGCGATTCCAGCATCGACAAGGACGAGAGCGTGCTGTGGCAGACGATCCGCTGGTTAATGGCGGCGAGGTCTTTTTTGACGAGCGCTTCTTCGAGTTCCAACTGTCCGCTGAGGATCAGCCGCACGAGCATTTCGCCGTCGTGGACCAGATGCGTCGCGGTGCGGAGTTCTTCCAACAGGCGATTGTGCAGCAAATGGGCTTCGTCGATGATGATGACTAAACCCGCCCGGTCGGGATACAGATCGCGGACGGCGGTGGTGAACTCCAGCCGGAGTTCCTGTTCGCCCAGCCGGAGGTAGGGGTGCCCCATTTCATACAAGATCGCCTGAAGCAGCGACCGGCGGGTGGGAAAGTTGGCGTTGGCCAAAAACACGACCGCGAATTGCCGGCGGAGTTCTTCGGCCAGTTTGCGGCAGAGGACGGTTTTCCCCAAGCCGGCCGGCGCGGTGAGAATCCCAATGCCCTGGCCGCCTAAGGCGCAGTGCTCCAGTTCGGAAATCGCTTCGGGCATTCCGCCGACGGGCACCACGCAGGTCGGGTCGGGCGTGGAGGAAAACGGCCGGCGGGAAAGTCCAAACTGCGATTGATACATCACGGAATACCTCTCTCATGCAGCGGTCGCGGATCGGAACCGGCCCCGGTGCGCAGCGTGGTGACGCCGGCAGCGGGACCTTTCGTTTCGTTGTTATCGGCCCGGCGGAATCGGAATCTTGATTTCCACCGGCTCAATCGGCATTCCAGGCCGAATCGCGACAAAACCCCAAACTTCGAATGCCCCCAACTAATCCCTCCGTTCATAAATCACACCACGCTGGGGGTTTGGAGATTGGAATTTCAGTCATTGGGATTTGTTTCGGATTGCGAGATTGGGATTTGGGATTTTCGTGGGAAGAAATCGGATTTGTCACAAGATTTTCGTGGGAAACTCCCGGATGTCCCAAGGCCGCTCAACTTTGCCCATTCGCCGCAACCTTCTTAGACGGACGAAGTTAACACATACAGATTGGAGCATTTGTTCGGCATCCGCGGACAGGCCGCTTCTCTGGGGGCCGATCCGCAGATAAAATACTGGCATCACGAACAAGAAGGAGTTTCTTCGTGTCTTGGTGATTGAGGCCCGATTTTTGCTTCACCCAAACACGAGTTTTACGATGGCAGAACACACCTTCGGCGATGCCGAGCTTATGTCTGAATCGACGATCACGTTTGCGAACCACAATCAAATCCTGGCCCTGTTTGGTGCCCAGGACCGGTATTTGCGGCAAATTCGCGATGCCGTGGGCGTGGATGTGGTCGTTCGCGGGGAGGAAATCCAGCTCCACGGCCAAGGCGACGAGATCCGCCAGGGCATGGAGGTGTTTGCGGAATTGAAGTCCGTCTTGGAGCGGAAAGGCCACATCAAGGACGAAGATGTCACCCGGGTGATTCGGCAAGTCACCGGCACGGGGTCGGAAGGGCCGCTGAATGAGCACGCGATCGACGTGTTCGAACGGGCCAAAAGGGTGCATCCGCGCACGCCCGGCCAGGCGGAGTATGTGCAAACCATCCAGCAAAACGACCTGGTGTTTTGTTTCGGACCGGCGGGATGCGGCAAGACGTATCTTTCTGTGGCGATGGCGATTCACGCCCTCCGCACCGAACGCGTCCGCAAAATCGTCCTCGTCCGCCCGGCGGTCGAAGCGGGCGAGCGGTTGGGGTTTTTGCCCGGCGACATGCTCGCGAAGGTCAATCCGTATTTAAGGCCTTTGCTGGATGCCCTGCACGACATCCTCGACTTCGAGCAGGTCAAACGCTATATGGAGAACGATGTCATCGAGATCGTGCCGCTCGCGTTCATGCGGGGGCGGACGCTCAATGAGACATTTATCATCCTGGATGAAGGACAAAACACCACCATCACCCAAATGAAGATGTTCTTGACACGCATGGGAACGGACTCCAAGATTGTGGTCACGGGGGACATTACCCAATTGGACCTGCCCCAACAAACGCCCAGCGGGATGACGGATGCTGTCCGCCGGTTGCAGGGCATCGACGGCGTCGGGGTGGTGGAACTGACGGGCCGCGACATCGTCCGGCACCGCCTGGTCCGGGAAATTGTGAAAGCCTACGACGAGAGTTCCCATCGCGGGAAGTCTCGCAAGAAATAGATTCCAAGGCGAGCCGGGGGCGTGAGCCCTCTGGTTTCGCTGAATGTTAAAAGTTCTCGGAATGGGAGTCCTGGGCCTCAGGTTTTGAGGCGGATTATGCCGTTGTTCGCCCCCAAAAAAACGCGAACAGCCCGAGCGGCCACATTGAGGCCGGCCTCGAAGGCCATGCGCTGGTTTCATTTGACGTTCCGAAACCGCGAAACGCTGTTGCGGCTGGGCCTGTGCGCGCTGGCGATTTTGCTGATTCTTCTCGCCGTTCAAGCCTGGCAGGCTCCGTTTACCTACCGGCTCACCGACCGGGCCGATCACGGCATCCTCGCCCAAGTCGATTTCAAACACCCCAACCGCTTCAAGACGGATTTGGCCCGGGTCGAAGCCGAGAAGATGGTCAATCCCATCTTCGTGAACGACCCGAAAGAACTGGACGCCCTGGCTCCACTCCTCCGCAGCAGTCTCGCCGACATCGCCCAGGCCAAAACGGTCGACGAAGTCCCCGCGCAGACCCGGGCGGTGTTCGGTCTCCAGGTCCCGGAAAGCCCGCAAACCAGCGATTCCCCGCAAGCGGACATGCACACCCAGTTCAATACGCTCAAAGCGCTTGTCTCCAAAGAAGACGGCGTGGACGGCAACCGCATCGATGTGCTGGTCCAGGAGTTTCAGCGGTTCATTGAACCGCTCCGGGCATACGGCGTGGCAGACCCGGCGGATCTGGTGGACCAAGGCATCAAGTCCGAGACCAAAATCACCATTGTCCGCAAAGACGACCCCGCCTCCTGGAACGTCGCCTATCCGGAAGATGTTTTGATCGGGGAACTGCTCAAAGACACCGGCCGGCTCGCGACGGAGTTTCGCGACTTCCCCGAACTGGCCCCTTTGAAAAAGTACCTCAAGCGCTGGCTGCTCATGAAAACGCCGGTCACCCTGCGGTACGACGAAGACCGCACCCGGCTCGCCAAGCGGATGGCCCGCGAAGCCACCAAGGAGCAATACGACGAATACCACAAAAAAGACCCGCTCGTGGAGCCGGGCAAGCAAATCGACGAAGAACGGCTCGGCGTGCTCTTGGCCGAATACGACCACATGCGCACGATGGCCACGCCCGGGCAGCGAATCCTGCGGTTTGGCACCGTGGCGGCCATGCTCGTGGTGCTGGTGAGTTTGAACGGGTTTTACATCGTGCGAAACCAGCCCCAGATCGCCTCCAGCGTCCGGCGGCTGGCGGTGTTTCTCGCGGTCATTGTGGCCGCGACCGCCTTGGGGCGCTGGATTTCCTTCGATCCCTGGCGGGCCGAGGTCATTCCGATCACCGCCGTCGCGATGATCTTCGCCATCGCCTACAACCAGATTATCGCCACGCTGATGGCCTTGTCATTGTGCTTGGTGATCACGCTGTCCACGCGGGCCGACCTCGGACAGTTTGTCGTCTTGATGAGCGTCTCCGCCACGTCCATCCTCACGCTCACGCAGATTCCCTCGCGGTCCACGATTATCAAGATCGGCTTCTGGAGCAGCCTGGTCTTTTTTCTCGTGTCCTACGGCCAGGGAATTATCGAAAACCAGGCCTACACCAACCCCTGGCGCGATTTGACGCTGCTCATGTCGAGCCTCCGCGGCGCGGGCTGGTGCCTGGTCACCGGGTATCTCGTCGCGGGCAGTTTGCCGTTTATCGAGTCCGCCTTCGGCGTGGTGACGGACATCAGCCTTCTGGAAATGAGCGACGTCTCGCACCCGCTCCTCCAGGAACTCGTCCGCCGGGCCCCGGGGACTTACAACCACTCGATGACCGTGGCCTCCATCGGCGAAGCCGCGGCGGACGCCATCGGTGCCAACGGACTGTTGGTCCGCGTGGGGGCTTACTTCCACGACATCGGCAAGATGCTCAAACCTCAGTATTTCATCGAGAACATCAAGAAAGGCGACGAGAGCCGGCACGAGCATCTCGCCCCCGCCATGAGCACGCTGATTATCATCGGCCACGTGAAAGACGGCGTCGACCTGGCCCGGCAGCACAACCTGCCCGAGCAGTTGATCGACTTCATCGAGCAGCACCACGGCACCACGCTCGTCGAGTATTTCTACAACGCCGCCACAAGGCAGGCCGACAGCCAGCCCGATCACCGCACCGATGCCGACGAGTCGCTGTTCCGCTATCCCGGCCCCAAACCTCAAACCCGCGAAGCCGGGGTCTTGATGCTCGCCGACACCGTGGAAAGCGCCAGCCGGACGCTCAGCGAACCGACCCCCGCGAGCATCGAGAACCTCGTCCACAAAATCACGCTGAAAAAACTCCTGGACGGCCAGTTCGACGAGTGTTCGCTCAAACTCAGCGAGATCCACACCGTCGAAGAATCGCTGATCAAATCCCTCATCGGCATCTACCACGGCCGCATCAAATACCCCGAGCAACAACGCGTCGCCTCCGCGTAGCTCCAACCTGCATGTGCCTGCCGAATCGAGTGGGCCAATGAAATTCATCCGCCTCATCATCGCGATTGTCGCAGCGCTTTGGACGGCCGGTGTCGCCGCGGGCTTCGTTCGAGAATTCGGCACACACGAGGGAGTGCGCGGCACGACTCAGATATTCGCTGGCGTCGGCGTAACGGTTGCGGGCTTGGTGATTACCATCTCGCTCTTCAAATGGGCACTCCGTCGAGAGTCGCCGAGCGAGAAGTCGGAAGACCGACCGGACACATAGCTGGCTCCGCCGGTGCCTTGCACCAATTGATGTTGACTTTCACGGAATTGGCGCTGGTTAACGCGGCAGGAGCACGTCGGCGAGGCCCAGGAGAAACAGGCCCACGCTGATGATCGCGTTAACGTGAAAGAACGCGAGGTTCACCCGGCCCAAATCGTCGGGGCGGACGAGGCGGTGCTCGTAGGCCAGCAGCACCAAAACCCCGGCGATGCCCGCGAGAAAAATCGGGCCGAGACCCGCCGTCAGCCACAAACCCACGAGGCAGGCGACCGTCAACAAGTGACTGAATGCCGCGATTTTTAATGCCGCCGGGATTCCCCAGCGGGCAGGCACGCTGAACAGGCCCCGCTGTTGATCGAACTCGGCATCCTGGCAGGCGTAGATGATGTCGAACCCGCCCACCCAAAAAAAGATCACCGCCGCCAACAGCACCGGCGGCCAGGTCACAGTCCCGGCGAGGGCGATCCAGGTCGCGACGGGGGAGAGCATGAGTGCCGCCGCGAGCCAATAGTGACACCACACCGTCCAGCGTTTGGCGAAGGAGTATCCCAACAAAAACGCCAACACCGGCAGCGACAACCGCAGCGGCCACGGGTTGGGCCAAAACAGCAACGTGGAAGCCACGAACCCGGCCGAACTCAACACCGTAAACAACGCGACCGCGCCGGCGCTCAACGAACCCGCGGGGAGATGCCGGTTTTCGGTGCGGGGGTTCTCGGCGTCGATCCGGCGGTCCACGAGCCGGTTAAACGCCATCGCCGCCGATCGCGCACAGACCATGCAGAGGAAAATGCCAATCAAATCCCGCGCGAAACGGAACCTCCCGCCAGGCCAAGACCGCCGACAACAGCGCGAACGGCAGCGCGAACACGGTATGGCTAAAGCGGATGAGTTCCAAAAGTTGCCTGACGCGCTCAAACATGCCCCACCCTCGAAATGGACGCTACGGCAGAAAGCCGCGTTCGCGGAGTTCCTGCACGTTGCCGGGCGTGCTTTGCCAGATGCGTTCGGCGGTGTAACGCAGCACCGCGACGCCCGCGAGGTGGGGCGGGGCGCTCGAAGATGGCCACGCGGTCTTCCTCGGTCTCGTCGAGCTGGCGGTTCAGCTTGCTGACCGCCTCTTCGACGCTGTCGGAGACAATCTGATCGGAGCCGTGTTTGTTGCTGACTTTCAGGTTCGAAAACGCCGCGGACCGGGCCAGGAGGAAATCGATCAGGCTTTCAAACTCGGCGTCTTCAAAGAAGTTCCGAAACTCGGGCTGCAGCGAATCGGGCGTGATAATCGTGGCCCGCGCGACCCGCACGTCGCCCCGGCGGATTTTGACCAGGTCCTCGGGCGGCTTCGCCCCCAGCACCAGATAATAGGGCATCACCGTTTCGCCGAACGTGAACAGCGAATACTCCACGGGCCGCTCGATGCGCACCGTCTGCCAGGCATCGTGCATCCGCCGTTCGTGTTCGTAATCATCAAACAAAACGCACTCCCGCAAGTTGGAGCAGCAATCGAACCCCTTCCCTGCCTATCGATCTTAGAACACGATGAGAAAGCTTTCCAGTGGGCAAGGCGAGCGGGGGGCGTAAGCCCCCTGGTTTCGAGGAACGCAAAGGACGATTGGGACGAAAATTATCTTCTTTCGATTCGGGACGATTCGATCGGTGAAAATCTTGATCTGTTTTAGCCGCTTTGCGGCTCATAACTCTCGCGGCGTCAGGCGGCGCGGTGTTCGGGGGCGGGTTTGTTGGGGGATTTGGGGTCGACGCTGAAGGACTGTTTCTCTTTGATGATCGAATCGCCGTCGAAGCGGGTTCCGAAATACATCTGCTGGGCGCCGGGATCGTTGAGCACCGTTTGGGCGTCGCCGCTGACGAGGACTTTGCCGGCACAGACGATATAGCTGCGGTCGGTGATTGTCAGCGTTTCGCGTTCGCGGTGGTCGGTGAGCAGAATGGAGATGCCGCCGTTCCGCAGCTCGCGGATGATGTCTTGGATGGCGTTGATCGTCACGGGATCGATTCCGGTGAAGGGTTCATCCAGGAGAATCAGCGAGGGCTTGCTCGCCAGGCAGCGGGCGATTTCCAGCCGCCGGCGTTCCCCGCCGGACAAAGTGGACGCGGTTTGCCGGCGTTTGGTTTCGAGGCCGAACTGCTCGAGCAGGCGGTCGGCTTCCTCGTGCCGCTCCCGGCGGTTGAGTTTCAGGTATTCGAGAATCGCATACAGGTTTTGCTCGACGGTGAGCTTTTTGAAGACGCTGTCTTCCTGGGGCAGAAAGCCCATGCCGTGCCGGGCTCGGCGGTACATCGCCCAATGCGTTACGTCGGTCCCGCTGAGGAGCACTTTGCCCTTGGTGGGCGAAAGAAACCCGCAGGCCATGCGGAAGCTCGTCGTTTTGCCGGCACCGTTCGGGCCCAGGAGCCCGACGATTTCGCCTTCGTTGACGTAAAAGTCAATCCCGTCCACGGCCCGTTTGCCCGGGTAATCCTTCACCAATGCGATGCATTCCAAAAGTGCCATGTCGAAGGTCCTCCTTGACGCGGTGTCAGTTATTGGTTTTTCAGCGGCCGGGTGGCACGCCCCTGAGCGAAGCGAAGGGCGTGGTCTTCGCGATCGCCACGCCCTTCGTTCCTCAGGGGCGTGCCACCCCGCAAAGGTCATCGAATCCGCCTCATGCGGCTGAAATTGGGGTAGAACGGGAAGCGGAAGCTCGGGTAATCGGTGGTTTCGCCCTTCCCGTTTTCGTGATAGGTAATCGGAAAGCCTTTGCCGCCGTTGAGGAACGGTTTGCCGTGCGGCCAGTAGATGTAGAACGCCTTGCCGACGAGGGCATCGCGGGGAACCGCGTGGCTCCGCGGCGCCATGCGGGGTTCGAGCCGGGTGCCGGGACGCTCCGGCGTCCACAATCGGCTGTCCTTGCTGCGGGGGCTGTTGTCGCCCAGCACAAAGAACTCGTCCGGCCCCAACCGCTCAAAGCTGACGGCCGGCTCGCTGTTGTTGGAATATTCCTTGTACCACTCGGCGGGCCGGGACACCAAATCCAAAAGCACCCCGGGCGAGCCTTGGTACTCGTTATGGCTCGTCCCTTGATAATCGGGATGATTCATCGCCACTTCGGGGTTGTAGGTGATGTATTCGGCCCGGTAGTAAATGTCCCGTTGGATTTTCAAATGCGAAACCTCGACGGCCGCGCCCTTCGCGGCGATGCCCACGGGGATCAAATCGCGATCGTTCGGAGCCTGCCGAAGCCCGATGCCGCCGAACGGCTGGTATTCCCCGTTCGGCCGGCCCTGGTCGCCGGTACCGAAGTCGATCAATTCATCATTCACCCAAAGGCACAGCCGGTTGTCCACATTGGCGAAGCTCAATTCGTAAGTCCCCGGCCCCGTCACGGGGGTTTGGGCGCTGCCCAATGTGATCACGTCGTTTTCAGCCCGGCTGCGGGCGTCGGGATAAAACAGCACCGCCTCGCCGGTCGTCAGATCGAATCGGCAGCGGTATTGGCGCGGGCCTTCGTTGAGTTCCAAGAGCAATTGGCCCTGGTCGGTTTCTTCGACGTGGACCTGGCAATTCAGCGTCAAATCCCCGACCCAATAATAGCCCGCCCCATGATCGTGCGAGCCGGCGGTCCCGCTGTAGGCGTTGTAGCCGCAGAAATCGGTGACGATTTGCAGCCGTTCCCACGGGGAAAGCTCGGCCATCACGTTTCGCTGGTTGGCTTCTTCCCAAGCGGCCCAATCGTCCGGGGCGGGGACAATATGCCGATACCTGAGCCATTTGAAGTCGCGGCCCGCTTTATCGCCGCTGAGCAGGAACGCGCGGGCTTCCTCGTCGAGCACCCAGCCTGCGGGGTCGTCTTCCCAGCCCGCAATCACCGCGCCGGGCCGGGTTTCCTCCGTCCCGGTTTGCCGGACCGCGGCCCACCGCTCCGGCCAGCCGGCCTCGTGCAGGCCCCGTTCGGCGTGATCGTTGTCGTAAACCAAAAGTTGCAGCACGCGCTGCTTGTTGGGATGGTCTTTGTGCAGGATCTTGAGCGGCCCGCCTTTCGCGGCGGTCCGATACAAATCGCCTTGGCGGATTTGGATTTCCTCGCCCGGCAACCCCACCAGGCGTTTGATGTAATTTGTCTGCGGCTCCTGCGGATATTTGAAGACAATCACATCGAACCGGTCCGGGTCTTCCATTTCATAAGGAAACTTCGTCACCAGAATCCGATCGCCGGTGAACACGGGCTGATCGAACATGAGCACCTCGTACCGGCAATTCGGGCAGAAGGCCGATTCCACGCGCCCGTTCTGCTGGGACAACCGGCCCGTTTCCTGGTCGATCTCTTCGCTGGCCCCCACCACGATGTGCTCGCCGCATTGCGGGCAATAGGCTTCCTTGTTCCGGCCCAACAGCGTGGGGGCCATCGAGCCGGTGGGAATCACGAAGGCCTCGGCTTCAAAGGTGCGAAACAGAAACGCCAAGATGAACGCGACCACCACCGCTTCCATCGACTCCCGGCTTTCGGACTTGAGCGTGCGGTGCCTTTTCTTCGTCTTGGAATCTTCCGATTTGGGAGCGTCTTTGTCCGACACGGACCGCCGGGACCTGGGGGCGGGTTTCGCCGACGGGCTCGCCTTCCCTCCCGGCCGCACATTGCGGAAAAACTCTTTCGCCCGGTCCAAAGGCTTTCGCGATTCGGTCATGATTCTCTGTCCGTGTCGTTTGTTGTTGATTCTGAAAACTAGCGAATATAGCGAACTCGCGAAAAATCGGGAACGCGGATGTGCCGGATGGTTTCGCCGATGCGGATTTCCATCTGCCGCGAAGGCAAATGCACCACAAACGGTTTGCCCAACAGGAGTTTCAACGGAACCGCCCCGTTGTCCCACCGCCGGCTGTCCAGCGAAACCGGGCTGTTGTCGCCCAAAACATAGATTTCGCCGTCCTTCAAGAAAAACGGCTTGGCGTCTTCCTCACTTGTATAATAGACGTCGCGAAACAGTTGCAAAGCCCCCAACCGCGCTGCGACGCCCTGGGCTCCAAACCGCACCGGATACCGCGGCGACGGGCGGGCATCGGGCGGATCGGCAATCGGCCACGCCGGGAAAATCTCTTCCCCGTTGACCGCAGCCGTCACCTGCCGATCGATCAACGACATCTCCACGTCGCACGGCTCGGCGTCCCACTCCGGCCGCAAGACCGCCGTCCGCACGGGAAGCGCATTCGGCGAGCGTTCCGGATTCCGCAGCAAGCGGATCTCCCGCTCGCGAAAATCCCACAACATCCGAAACGTATTCAAACCGTCCGTCATGTCGATGGCGAATTGCCGATGCGGCGGATCGGCGGGTTGGTTGTCGTCGATATCCAGTTTGGCTGAAATCATCACGTCCCGCACCGCGTTCTGACCCGAAAAGGTCGAGGGCCGATTGTAGCCGTATTCATCCATCACCGGCGAGTAATGCGACCGCTCGGACAACTGCTCCACGGCGTTTTGGAATTCTGGATCGCCCGACACCGCCAGCAACCGCTCCCGCAATTCCGCCGACATGACCCCCGTCACCGATAGCCGCCGGGTCTTCAGATCGAACTGCGCCGGCGACAAATCGGCGGGCCACTTGAGGCCGTCTTCGATAATCGGCACGTCCACCGAAGTCACATGCCCGCCGCCCGACCGAAAATAGTTTCCATAAGTCACCCAGGACCAAGGACTTTCGGCTGAAGCCCGCGCCGAGTTCGCTTTGTCAATTTCCCCGACCCGTTTGGGGACGACGCTTTCCCCCCGCGTCAAAAATCCGTGCCCGTCCCGTTTCCAGCCGGGGTCGGGCTGCCAGCGGGAATGCCATTCGGGATCGTCCGTCGGTTCGTAATCGTGATCGTACACCGGAATCCGCACGGCTTTCTGGGTGCGGTAATCCTTCCGGCAGAGGTGGCCGTCGGCGTACACGTCCCCGTTTCGAATTTCGATCGTCTCGCCCGGCAGACCCGCGAGGCGTTTGACGTAAGCCTGCGTGGTCTCGTAGGGGTTGCGAAACACGACGACTTCCCACCGCCGAGGCAATCGCCACCAGTAGGCTTCTCGAAATACCAGCAATTGGTCGCCTTGGTTTCGCGGAACGCGCGAAATCTCGATGGCCCGCTGCCCGCAATTCGGGCAGGTGCAAAACTGGCGTGGTTCGTCTAAGGCGTCGGCTTCTTCGCCGTCGCCGGCAATCGTGCCGCCGTCGTCTGATTGATAAGACACGCCGAAGGCAAACGGATATTTGCACGTCGGGCAGACGACGCGCTTTTGGAACCCCAACAGCGAGGGAGCCATGGAGCCGGTGGAGATCATATAGCCCTCGACCTCGAAGGTGCGAAACACGATCACCGCCAGCGCCAGGCACAACAGGGATTCCATAAACTGCCGCACCTGCGAGAGCCCCCCCCGCCTGGTGGGGAAACGTTCCGCGGACCGCGCAGCCGGTTGCTCCGGCGGGTCGGCGGCGGAAGTTTGGCTCTCGGTGCCCGGCATGCTGAACAGTCTCGCTCGAATGGCGCGCAACTGCGCCCCCTAAAAGAAGCCCGTTGACCTCTTCTTTCAGTCTAACGCAAACCCGCCTTTGCGGGGAATCCCGGAATGCGAAGGTGGAGAAATTAGACCGCCCAGGCAACAAAACCCGCCGGAGGAATGACTTTCGCCGTTTCCGGGGTTAGGATGGGGCGGCTCGAACGCGCCGACAGACAAAAATGTCGGTCCCACGAAATCTTGAGACCTTATCTCTGAGGTTTTCCATGAGTCCTTCCTCTCCTTTCGCCACATCGCTCGATCGCCGGCGGTTTTTGGAGATCTCGGCGGCGGCCTTCAGCGGGGCGATGCTGGGCGGTTCGCCATTGGGCCGTGCGGCGGAAAGCAAACGTTATCAAGGGCTCCAGTCGAGCAAGTATCTCGGAATCGTCGCCATCGAAACCCGGATCGACGACAAGGAGGTCTTCACGGAAGGCCCGGCGGTCGATCGCGACGGCGTCGTGTATTTCACCAATGTGCCTGTGGAAAAAATCCTCAAATGGGATCCCCAGGCGAGAGAACTGTCGCTGTTTCGCGAAAACAGCCATCAAACCAACGGGCTCTTGTTCGATCTGGACGGAAATCTTCTGGCGTGCGAGGGCGGGGCGGGACGAGTCACGCGGACCGACAGGCAGACCGGAAAAATTACGGTCCTGGCCGACAAATACAACGGCTTTCCGCTCGCCGCCCCCAACGATCTCACGATGGACGACAAGGGGCGGATTTATTTCTCCTCGCGGCCCGGCGTCAGCGATCCGGCCAAAGGCAACGTGAACGCCGTCTACCGGATCGATCCCGATCCCGGTCCCGACGGCAAGTATCCGCTCACGCAGCTCCTCCATTGGCCCGACGTGCACATGCCCAACGGGATCGTCACCTCGCCGGATTCGAGGACGCTGTCCCTCATCGAGGCCCACCCTGACGCCGACTACAACCGCAGCATCCTCGCTTTCGATCTCGATGACGCCGGCAATCTTTCCAACCGCCGGACGCTGATCGACTTTTATCCCGGCCGCAGCGGCGACGGGATGTGCATTGATGAAGCCGGCAACCTGTATGTCGCCGCCGGCCTTCACAAACGCCGAAGCACCAGCGAAACGCTGGACACCAAGCCCGGCATTCATGTCATCTCGCCGGAAGGCAAGCTGCTGGCCTACGCCGACACGCCCCAGGACACGATCACCAACTGCACCTTCGGCGGAGCGGATTTGAAAACCCTCTACATCACCTGCGGGACGCTGCTCTTGAGCCTCCGTACCCAAATCCCGGGCAAGGCGAGTTATCGGCCGAAAAAATAAAATAGGCAATTTGGGTTGAAAATTCTGAATGGCTTGCGCACGATACTAATGCTCTGGCATACAGGTTGGCAGAGAGGTTTTTTGGGCCAATTCTTAAAAGGAACGCTCCGATGTTTCGTGCCTCTTCCGTTCGCTATGGGTTGATTTTCTGCGTGTTGGCGTTCGCCACAACCACCATGCTCGCGCAAACCCAAACCAAGACCCCGAAAGACACTGCAAAAACCACCACTAAGAAGTTCCGGGGCCGGCTGCCCAACGGCTATGGACAAATCGGTCTCACGCAGCAGCAGCGCACGATGATTTATGGGATACAGGAGAAGTATCACGTTCAGATCGAAGAACTCCAGAAGCAACTGGATGCGCTCAAAGACAAAG
Organism: uncultured Planctomycetaceae bacterium; assembly: GCA_963815195.1. Taxonomy (GTDB): domain Bacteria; phylum Planctomycetota; class Planctomycetia; order Planctomycetales; family Planctomycetaceae; genus CAWAVN01. The sequence goes on along the minus strand of CAWFGE010000013.1, from coordinate 85,405 downwards.
AATCCGAGGAAATCTATGGCGTGCTCACGGACGAACAAAAGCAGGCGCTGAAAGCCCGCGAGGACAAACGGAAAACCGGCAAATCCGCGACCAAGAAAGAAGACGCCCCCGCGAAAAAGACGGGCGACTCGGATTCATAAGCCTCAAGAAGCGGAGCGAAGGGCGTGGCGAATCGAAAGACCACGCCCTTCGTACCTCAGGGCGTGCCACCCAACGCGTCAGCCCCGTGATCATTGGAATGAAGGTCACGCACTGAAACCCAAGCGACAACAAGCATTCGGGAGTGATCAGCCGGCTGACGCCGGCCGCTCGCCGTTTTCGTTTCGCGCGCCGCCTCGAAATTGCGGGCCGGGACTTGACGTCCGAAACTCGGGTGTTTCAAACTAACGCCGAGATGGATGGAACGAGTCCCCGCGATTTTGCGTTGGAAAGGTGCGCTTGTGTTGACCGAACCCCCTCCCGAAAACGCTCCGCCGATTACCGAACTCAGCCGGCAGCAGCGCCGGGTGCTCGGCGTGCTGTTGGAAAAAGCCTTCACCACGCCGGACCAATATCCCCTGACCCCCAAAGCCCTTACGGCCGGCTGCAATCAGAAAAGCAACCGCTCGCCCGTCGTGGAATACGATGAAACCCAAATCCTCGACACGCTCGACCAGCTTCGCGATCTCGGGCTGATCGGCGAAGTGTACACCGATTCCGGCCGGACTTCGCGGTTTCGCCATTACATGCGGCACCGCTTCACGCTGACGGAACCCCAACTCGCGATCCTCACCGAATTGATGCTTCGCGGCCGGCAGCGCTTGGGCGAACTGCGGACCCGCGCGAGCCGAATGGTTCCGATCGATTCCCTGGAACAGCTTCGCGCGGAACTCGAAGGCCTGATGGAAAGGAATCTGCTCCAGACCACGGGCGACCTGGAACGCCGGGGCACCGAGGTCGATCACAATCTGTATCGGCCCAAGGAAAACATGACGCTGCAAAAAGACGCCGTGCCCGAGGGCGGCGAAGCCCCCGCGCCGCATGCCGCTCCCAGACACGCCGCGCATCAGCCCGATTTGGAAGCGGCCGCGCTCTCGCGGATTACGGATGTGGAAACGGCCTTGGAAGATCTGCGGACGGAAAACCGCGAGTTGCGGGAACTCTTGGAAAGCGTGCAGATGGAATTGAGCGAAATGCAAGCCGCTTTCGAGGATCTCAGGCGGGACTTGGGAGGCTGAACCGATGGCGGCATCGCCCGCGGAAGCGTTCGATCAACTCACGCCGGAATCCTGTGCCGGGTGCGGGCTGTGCTGCCAGGGCATCGGCTCGCCGGTGCTGTTGTATCAATCGCGGCCGGCTTGGGAGGACGCGCATCCCTTCCGCCCGGAGGGATTGCCCGCCCCGTTGATCGAGGAAATCGATCGGCATTTCGCGGGGCTGTTTCGCGGACAGGAACCGCAAGACCGCTGCCTGTGGTACGATCCGGACACGCAGTCCTGCCAGCATTACGAATGGCGGCCGGTGGTCTGCCGGGATTACGAACTCGCCGGCCCGGAATGCCTAAACCTCCGCCGGCCGTTCGTCGCGGATTCCGATTGATGAAAACGCGAATGTGGCGTACAACCTCCCAGAGGGAAAACCACGAAGGCACGAAGAAAAAACGGCATTGGCAATCATTACAAAATCATGGGGCACAGAATCATTTGAAATCTGAAGCCGTCTTCTGACAAAGCCGCCGCCCCGATCGCCGGACATGATTTTGTGCTCCATAATTCGGTTGTTGCAATTTTCGGTCACGAGGATCGATCCATGTCCGTATCGCCTGCCGGTTCCGGCGGACGCCCATTTTTGGGCGTGCATATGCGCTGCTGCAATGTTTACACCCGGCTGTATCTGAACGCCAGCAAAAACGCCTATGTCGGCTGGTGCCCCCGCTGTGCAAAACAGGTCCGCGTGGACGTCGTCCCAGAAGGCGGCAGCACCCGGCGATTCTTTGAAGCCTCGTAGCTCATCGCGTTCCGGCTCTCCGCTTCTCAATCCTTCTTGTCCGCCGCGACTTCCACCGCCGCGACTTCCACCGCCGGGGCGCCGGGGGTTTCCTCGGTGGGGGCGAGGTGCTCTTTCTTCCATTCTTTTTCGACGATCAACCGGGCGCCGCGGCGGAAGCTCAGGTAAGAGAAGGCCCACTGCATCACGACGAACACGCGGTTCCGAAAGCCCGTCAAGTAATAGATGTGGACCACGAGCCAGGTGAACCACGCCAGCCAGCCGGTGAAGCGAAACCGTCCCCGCTCCGCAATCGCCCGGCTGCGGCCGATGGTCGCCATTTGGCCTTTGTCCACGAAGTGAAATTCCTCGCGGGGCTGGCCTTGGAGATCGCGGAGGATCGTCTTGCCGATGAACCGCCCCTGCTGAATCGCCACCGGCGCGGTGCCGGGCAGCGGCCGGCCCGTCTGGTGGGTGAAGATCGCCTGGTCGCCGGCGACGAACACGTGGGGATAGTCCGGCAGGCTCAGATCCTTCTCGACGACCATCCGCCCGCGGTTGTCCGTTTGGATGTCGCTTAGGGGGCCGAGCTCGGAGGCTTCATTTCCCGCGGCCCAGAGCACGGTGGCGGCATGCAATCGCTCATCCCCCAACTCGACGCCGTGGGCATCCACGTGCGTCACTACGGAAGATGTCCAAATCTGCACGCCCAGCTTTTCCAAATCGCGGACGGCATGATTGGCGAGTTTTTCCGAAAACATCGGCAAGATCCGCGGACCGGCTTCGACCAGGATCACCCGCGTCAGCCGGGGGTTGATTCGCCGGAAATCCTTGGCGAGCGTAAACCGGCTCATTTCGCCGATCGCCCCCGCCAGTTCCACGCCCGTCGGACCGCCGCCCACGATCACGAACGACAGGCAACTTTTCTGCTCGTCGATGCTGTCGGCCCGCTCCGCGCGTTCAAATGCCGAGAGCACCCGCCGGCGGATCTCGGTCGCTTGGGCGACCGTCTTGAGACCGGGGGCGTATTCTTCCCATTCCTCGTGTCCGAAATAACTGTGGGCCGAGCCGCAGGCGACGATCAAATCGTCATACGCCATTTCCCCGATGTCGAACCGGACGACGGACCGCTCGAGATGAATCCGCAGGGCCGTCCCCTGCAGCACGCGGATGTTTTTGAAAGGCGACAAGATGCTGCGAATGGGCGCGGCGATGTCGGCCGGACTCAGCCCCGCGGTCGCCACCTGGTACAACAGCGGCTGGAACAGATGATGGTTCTGCCGGTCCACCAGCGTGACATCCACGTCCCGCTTGCTGCCCAGAACCTTGGCGGCATTCAGCCCGGCGAACCCGCCGCCCACGATCAAAACGTTTCTGCCCATAACGGTTGCTTCCTTTTTGCACTGGTCTTTTCATCCTAATCAATTCCCCCGCCCAAAAAAGACCAGTCAAGCCAATCCGATGACAAATCCAGAACCAGGCGAGCGGGAGGCGTCAGCCTCCTGGTCATTCGGAAAAACCCAAACTCGACGAACCGCGCCGGCGACATCACGAATCCGATTCGGTGTCCCCGTCCTCGAGCGGCGTGACGTCCACGCCGTTGTCGTTCACCGGCCGGCCGTTGATTTTTTTGATCCGCCCGTGTGGCCGCCGCTTGCGGAAATTCGCGACAGCCTCTTCCTCGGTCACCGCATCGGACGCATCGATCGCGCACGTGAGCCTCAAGCTGAGGTTGGGAAGCTCGTATTCAATCGACCAAAACACCCAGGTGATCGAATCGTAGGAAGGATTGGTCATTGGCTTTCTCGGGGTTTTAGAAGTTCGCGGTTGCCCTTCAGCATAGCAGGATTTTCCAGAAAAAGATGCTCTTCGGCGGACGATTTGGGTGCGGGTATCCGTTTCCCGCGGGCTGCGCTTGCGATGGGCCGCCGCTTATGCGATGCTCGCAAACTCCCCTTGATTTTCCCGCATTGCCGCATTCCATCGAGAGTCCGCCCGGAGATTTTTCGTATGATTCATCCGCTCCTCATTCTGGCGATCGGCATCGCCATCGTGCTGGGAATGATTATCCGGTTCAAGATCAACGCGTTTTTGGCGCTCATCACGGCGGCGGTTGTGGTGAGCTTGCTGGCGTGCGTCAACAAGCCGGACGATCTGCCCAACTCCATCAACCGCGTGGCCGAGGCCTTCGGCGGCGGGGCGACGAGCATCGGGATCGTCATCGCGCTGGCGGCGATCATCGGCCAATGCATGATGGACAGCGGAGCCGCCGACCGCATCGTGCGGTCCTTCCTGAATGTCCTGGGCGAAGAGCGATCGCCTTGGGCGCTGATGGGCAGCGGTTACGTCCTGGCGGTGCCGGTGTTCTTCGATACGGTGTTCTATCTGCTCGTGCCGTTGGCCCGTTCGTTCTACAAGCGGACGGGCAAAAACTATCTCTTGTGCATTCTGGCGATCGCGGCGGGCGGGGCGATCACGCACACCCTCGTGCCGCCCACGCCGGGCCCCTTGGTGATGGCCGCTCAACTCGGCGTGGACTTGGGCGTGATGATTGTCATCGGGGCGCTGGTGGCGCTGCCGGCGGCGGTGGCGGGCATCACCTTCGCGCGCATCCTCGACCGGCGGATGAATATCCCGCTCCGCACGGTTTCCGAAGAAGAAGACCGCGAGCCGCTCAGTGATGAAGAACTACCGGGGCTCGTTGTTTCCTTGTTGCCGGTGCTGTTGCCGGTGATCTTGATCGCCTGCCACACGGTTGCGGATACGATGGAGAAAAACGCGGCCCCCACGCTCAAAAGCGAACTGGCGGGCCTGACGGAAGAAGATGCCGGCTTGAAACTGCAGCTGGCGGCGCTCGACAAGCAGATCGGTCTCGCCAGCGACAAAGTCCCGCTGCAGGCGAAGCGGAAAACGGTCGAAATTGAATTGAAGGCCGCGAAAGCCAAGCTCGATCAAACCGAAAGTCAATTGAGGGCCAAGGCCGGCTTTTGGGCGCAGGCCACCCGCTATACTGCGATGCTCGGCAATGCGAATTTCGCCTTGCTGCTTTCCACGGCGATTGCCCTCGTGCTCCTGATCAAACAACGCCGGCCCAGTCTGGTCGAGCTCTCCAAAACCGTCGAACTCGCCTTGATGAGCGCCGGCGTGATTATTCTGATCACAGCCGCCGGGACCGCCTTCGGGGCGATGCTCAAAGTCGCCAATATCGGCCCCGCCATTCAAGATCTGTTCGGCGACTCCTCCGGCGAAGGGCTGATGCTGTTGCTGCTGGGCTTCGGGATCGCCGTGCTGCTCAAGATCGCCCAAGGCTCGAGCACCGCGGCGATGATCGTCGGATCGGGCATGCTCGCCACGATGATCCAAGGCAGCCCGCCGCCGTTCCATCCCGTCTATCTCGCGACCGCCATCGGAGCCGGCTCGCTGGTCGGGTCCTGGATGAACGACAGCGGGTTTTGGATCTTCGCCAAGATGGGCGGCCTCACGGAAACCGAAGCCCTCAAAAGCTGGACGCCGATGCTGGTCCTGATGGGCCTCGTGAGCTTCGCCGTCACCGTCCTGCTCTCGCAAGTCCTGCCCCAAGCCTTTTGATTTTGTGAGCGGCCCGGCGCTAGCCGCCGGCTTTGTGAGCGGCCCGGCGCTAGCCGCCGGCTTTGTGAGCGGCCCGGCGCTAGCCGCTCACTTTTGGAGACGAGCAATTACTGAAAATACTCCACCGCGTTGCGGAAGAGTTTTTGGCCCGTGCCTTCGGGTTCCAACTCGCGGCGGGTCCATTGCGGGTGCTGGGTGCGGTGCAGGAACCGCTCGGGGTGCGGCATCAGGCCCAACACCCGGCCCGTCCGGTCGCTTAATCCCGCAATGTTCCCCATCGAACCGTTGGGATTGTGCGGGTAAGGCAGGAAGTCCCCGCCCAAGTGTTCGCCGTCGGCGTAGCGGAGGGCGATCTGGGAATTTCGCTGCCAGTCGGCGATCAAGGATTCCTCCCGCGCGACGAACTTGCCCTCCCCGTGGGCGATGGGCAATGACAATTCGTCCAGACCCCGCAGAAAGACGTTTTGCTCCGCGGCAACTTTCAGCCTGACCCAAATCGCAGTGTATTTGCCGTTGTCGTTCCAGGTGAGCGTCGCCGGGGCCGGGCCCTGGGGCGGCCAGTTCGTGGTGCCGTCGGGGAGGATGCCGGCTTTCAACAGCACCTGAAACCCGTTGCAGATGCCGAGGATCAAGGTGTCCCGACTGAGAAATTCGCCCAGCATCGCTTCGAGTTGCCCGCTGAGCTTCCGCGAAAAGATCACGCCCGCGCCGATGTCGTCGCCGTAACTGAACCCGCCGGGCACGCAGAGCACTTGATAGTCGGCGAGCAAACCGGGTGACTCGAACAGCCGCATCAAGTGCACGCGGTCGGCCCGGCCTCCGCAATTTTCAAAGGCAAAGGCGGTTTCCAGATCGCAATTGGTTCCCGGTGCCCGCAGCACGCAGACCCTCGGCGCGGCCATGATGTGTCTCTTTCCTCTTCTTCCCGATCCCTTGTGTGGTGGATTCATGCGTCGAAACAGCGTCTTCGAGCGCATCGTAGCGGCCGAAGGCTAGACACGCCAGGGTTTGCAGTAGGCCGCGCGAATTGCCTGAACAACCGATCTATGATTGAATTTTCGGGGCGGTTGCCAGTATGATAGCGGGCAGTCTCTGGAGGAGAAGCCCTCAAACAACTTCATCCTCTTCCAAGCCGACCTTCGCGGGTTGGATGCGCACGCCTTCTATTTGAGGAAGGGATCGAAAATGAGAAACCTGTTTGTGTTGGCCCTGGCTCTCTTGGTGCTGCCTCTCGCCGGGTGCGGCAAAAAGGACGACCAGGCCGGCAATCAGACCGCGAGCAACGATCAAGCCCCGGATATGAACGCCACGCCGGCCGACGACCCAGCGATGGGCGGCGGCGGACACGGCGACGACGGCGGCGGCGATCCCATGATGGCCGAAGGCGGCGACCCGATGGACGGCGGCGGACACGGCGATCCCATGATGGAGGAAGCCGGTGACCCGATGATGCCCGACGGCGCGCACGGCGACCCGATGATGCCCGATGGAGCCGACGTGGCCGATGCCGGTCACGGCGATGGCACCGGCTCTCGAAATCGCCAATTCTTCGGTGAGGGAGATCCCGATGGAGCCGCGCCCGGCGATGGGGCCGCGCATGGCGATGGGGCCGCCCACGGAGACGCCCCGCCGATGGAAGCCGACCCCGCCGGCGGACACGGCGATGCACCGGCCAACAATACGCCGCCTAAGAAGAAATCGGCCATCGGGAATCTGTTTAACTTCTTCGGCGGCGGAAACAAGTCGAAACCCAAAGCTCCCGCCGAAGGCGGCGGTCACGGAGACGGGCCGATGGATCCGATGGCCGAAGATCCGATGGCAGACGGAGCGATGCCCCCGATCGCCGGCAATCCGATGGACGGCGCGGCGGGCGAAGGCGGGGCGGGTGCCGAGGGCAGCGGCCAACAAAATGTCACCAAGCCCACGGATATTCCCGGCGTCAAAGAAGGCACGCCGGAATACACCGCCGTGGACCTGGTCCTCAAAGTCGCCCACGGACAAACCGACGGTCTCGATTCCCTCATTTCCGAAGAAGCCGTGGGATTGCTCGAAAAACTGCGAAAAGGCCCCTCCGCGGCCGACATGAAGGAAGCCCACGATTTGATGGGCCAGGTCAAGCCCGTCAACTCCAAACGCGTGGAGCGCGACACGGTCGTCAGCTTCCAAAACAACAACGACAAGATTCTGCAGTTCTACGTTCGCAAAGTCGGCCAGGGCTCCTACATCGTTCGCGAGCTGCGGGTGCGGGAACTTTCGAACCGCGCCGCCGGCCGACAGCGAAAATAACGGCTCCGCGAATTTCCCAAATCGACCGGACGGGAACCCCCAGCCCCGTCCGGTTTTTCTTTTGGACTCGTCCCGCCGCTTACATCGTAAACCAATCCACGATCCGCCAGTCCAGCCAGCGGCGATCGGGATCCGGGCCGCCGCGGGCGATGAATCCCAAATGCCCGCCGGACCCGGAAATATGGAGATGCACGCTTTCGCTCATCGCCACACCGCCGAACGAGGCCGCGGGAATCATCGGATCATCCGCCGCCGCGACAATCAATGTGGGGATCTCAATCCGCTCAATCAGCGGTGCGGAGTCTGGATTGAGCGTAATAATCCTCGGCGGAGTCAAACCCCGCTGCGGGCGCGGTGTAGCGGTCGTCAAATTCGCGGAGCGTTTTCGGAAGCGATTTGGAATCGCCGTTCCTCGCAGGCAGCGGGCGGCCACTCTCCCGCAGATGTTTGAGCAAACAGCCTGTCAGGTAGCGGTTGTAGAGCCGGTTGGCCGGGCGTTCCATCCAATCGGCGCATGCGGCCAGGTCCACGGGCGGCGTGAGCGCGGCCGCGCGGTCCAGTTCCGCGGGCAGCCGATCGGAGCCTTCGCCCAACAGCTTTAACACAACATTCCCGCTGAGCGAAAACCCAGCCGCGGCCAACGGCGAACCGGGGCACAATTCCGCAATGAATCGCAGCGCCGCGAGCACGTCCTCGCTGCGCCCGGCGTGAAAGGGATGCCGCGCCAAACCGGCCCCGGCTCCCCAGCCGCGCTGATCCATGCGAAACGTCCGCACGCCGCGCGAGTTGAGCTTGCCGGCCGTCCGCGCCAGATAACCGCTCCGATGGCAGCCCGCCAACCCGGGCATCAACAATGCCGCCCGCTCGCCCGCGGACCACTCCGGCGGGCAATCGTCGTGCAGCACGACCACGTCCTGATCCGCCAACATCACCCGGTGCCGGGACGCGCAGTATTCGGCCCTTCCCGGCCAACAATAAGCCGCCAACGTCTGCGCATGCCCGCCCCGAACCAAAGGATGCGGACAAAAGGGCGGGAACGAAGTAGAAGACATTGGAAGATTGTAAATGAGCGTACGCGATTCTGCGCGTTATCTGCTGAAAATCCGAAGTCGGAATTCGAGATTCGGTTTTCGGATTTTTCTGTTGACAACTTCGATCCACAGGTTACTATAAAACCAAATCTAAAAAACCAAATCAATCATTAGCCGCAGGGCCCTAGCCCTGGTTCATAGGACATTAGCGCGTTCCGGCTGATGGAAACGGATCTAGTTCTCGAACGATCCTGGAGGAGAACACGTAATGGCGCGTCCGCGATCCAAAGAACTCACCGAGCGGGAATTGGAAATCATGCACGTCTTCTGGTCGGCCGAGGCGGCGGGGGAACTCACCGTCGCCGACGTGCGCGACGCCTTGGCCAAGCAGGGCCGGGACCTGGCTTACACCACGGTGGCCACGCTGGTCCGCATCCTGGCCGAGAAAGACTTCTTGGAGCAAACCAACGCCGAGCGGCCGTTTTTGTATCGGCCGCTCAAGACCTTCGACGAGGTGTCGCAGAGTCTCCTGGGCGACTTGATCGAAAAGGTCTTCGGCGGATCGCGGGAAAAACTGCTGCTCCGGCTCGTCGATCAGAAAAAACTTTCCCAGCGGGAACGGCAGCGTCCTGGAATCCATCTTGCGGGAGGACTCGTAATGCATGCACTCGGCTTGGTCCTGTTCTGGGCCGCGATCCAAGTCACCGTGATTCTCCTGGCGATCCTGGGCGTGTTGCGGTTGATGAAAACCGCGTCTCCGTTGTCGCGAATCCCCATCGTGCTCGCGGGCCTGCTCGCGGTGCTGGCGGTGTCGGCCTTCGCGGTCAGCCCCTGGCCGTCGTGGCCTGAGTTTTTTGAGCAGGATTCCACCACGATTACAAAATCGGTACCGCCCGCCATCGCCGCGGAGTCCGATCAGCCGACTCAACCGGAGGCCGCGGAAGCCAACGCCCGACCGGAATCGCAGCGGCCAACGGCGAAAACGGACGAGCCGCTTTCGGTGTGGTCGGCGGCGTGGTCGGCATTTGTGGAAGAACTCGAGAGCCGCCCCGTTCCGCCGCCTCCCGTCCGAAAAAGCCGCCGAGCCGGAAACGTTCGCCGTTACGATCCCCTCAATCGCGGCCGCGGTATTTCTGGCGGGTGTGGGCTTTGGGTTCATCCGGCTGGTGTTGGGCATCGTGTTATTGCGGCGGGAGGTTCACCGGAGCCGGGTGATTGATGACGAGCGGATACTCGAGGCGATCCGCGAGATTCTTCCCGCATCTCAAACGAAGCCGGGTGATTGAAGTCCGCGTGACGACAAAGCTCCAAACCGCCGCGACCACGGGAATTTTTCGGCCGGTCGTTTTGCTGCCCGCCCATTGGCAGAAGTGGACCGACGAGGAACTGCGGGCGGTGTTGGCCCACGAACTCAATCACATCCGCCGGCGGGATTGCATCACCGCGCTCTTCGCCGAAGTCGGGCGGGTGCTGCACTTCTATCATCCGCTCATGCACTGGCTGGCGAATCGGCTCCGGCTGGAGCAGGAACTCGCCGCCGACGCCGTCGCCGCGCGGCACATCGGCGGGCAGCGGCGCTATCTCTGCATTTTGGCGGAGATGGCGTTGAGCGACTCGTCCCGCGGCCCCGCGTGGCCCGCCCGCGCCTTTCTTCCGTCCCATCGCACGTTTATGAGGAGAATCGAAATGCTCAAGAAAAACCCCTTGGACGCGTCCCGCCCATCGCGGCTCCGGCAGTATGGCACGCTGGCTTTGATCGGCTTGGCGACGCTGTTCGCCGTCGGCCTTCGCAGCCGCTCCAACCCCGCCGACGCCCAGGAACCGAACGCGCCCAATGCCGGTCCCACCATCCTGGCGCAAAACGATCCGTCGTCGCTGAGCGAAGACGCGCCCAAACCGCGGGCCGCATTTCCACTGACTTATGTGCCCGATGATGCGGTTGCCGTGTTCGGCGTGCGGCCCAAAGCTTTGCTTGCGAAACCGATGTTCGAGCCGCTGGTGAAGGTGTTTTCGCAGGAGAAAAGTTTAGTCGAGCCGATGGGCATTCCGCTCGATCAGATTGAAGAAGTCGTGTGGAGCTTCGGCACGCGGGACACCATTCGCCACGACCCCATGCTGATCGCCGGCATGTTCCGCACGTCGAAGAAACTCGATCTGGAGAGCCTGAAGCAGCATCTGACGCCGGAATCCGACACGCGGGTTCTACGGCGGGCAACTCTACCTTAAACCCGCCGGCGGCAAGTTGGGTCCCGCGTTTTGGCTGGCCAATGAAAACACCCTGATCGTCTCCGACACCGAACAAGGGCTGAAGCAAGCCATCGATGCGCAACACCTCCATCAACCGCGAAAAACGCATCCCGGGTTGGGACGCGGTCTCCAAGAAAATCGCCGCCGAGTATGTGAATGTGAAACAACTCCGGACGGAACTGGGGATGGGCGATTTTTCCGGCCCGATGCCGGAACTGGAGACCCGTGATTTGGAGCGCGGCTGGCCGCGGAGCATTCGGCGGTCTTCAGCAGACTGTCCCGGCCAACACGGCCGTTTCCTTCGGCCTCAATCCCATGTTCGGGCCGTTGTGGAACGATGTGGATACCATCGTGGGCAGTCTGGAATTTGACCAGGGGATGTCGGCGGACATTATCTTCCGTGCAAAGGGTGCCCAAGATGCCAGGCGTCCTCCACAATCAGGAGCACAACAGGGAGAAGAATCAGCAGAAGTTGGCGCTACGCCGCCAAGGTCGAAGACACTTTGAATGCGATGATGGTCCTCGGCCGAAATATGGTCGAGCAAAACCAGCAGATGATCGGCCAGCTTCCTGAGCGGGAACAGCAGATGATCGGGCTCTTTCTCAAGCTGGGGCAGGAGGTTCTAAAAACGCTCAAGGTCGAACGCAAGGATTCGGACGTGACCGTGCACGTGGAACTCCCCAGGGAGACCGCGAGCGTGCTCGTGGCTTCGCTGGTGCCGGCGGTCAATTCCGCCCGCGACGCCGCCCAGCGGGCTCAATCGCTTAACAACCTCAAGCAAATCGCCATCGCGATGCACGCCTACCACGACACCCACCGGCATTTCCCCGCCGCGGCGGGCAAAGGCAATGACGGCCAGCCGGGAAAATATCCCCACAGTTGGCGAGTGGCGATCCTGCCATATATCGAACAAGCGGACCTCTACAACCAATATCACTTCGATGAACCCTGGGACAGTGAGCACAACAAGAAACTGCTGGCCAAGATGCCCAGCGTTTACCGCAATCCCAAAGACAAGCCCGATTCCACGACCACGAGTTACTTCGCACTCGTCGGCAAGAACACGCTGATGGGCGATGGGGAAACGCCGATGCGCTTCGCGGACGTCGTGGATGGCACGTCCAACACGCTGATGATCGTGGAAGCCAAGCGGGACATCCCCTGGACGAAGCCCGAAGACATCCCTTATGAAGAGGACCGCACCAAGCCGGCCCCCAAGTTGGGCGGCTGGTTCAAGGATGGTTTTACCGCGGTCTTCGGCGATGGCTCGGTCGGATTCCTCAACGATCCCATCGACAAGACCACGCTGCAAAACCTGATCGAACGCAACGACGGCCACCCGGTGCAGGTTCCCGGCCGCGACAATCCGCGAATCCAACGCGGAGCAGGCAGCGCCCCGAGCCGCGACGTACCGCGGGAGGGATCAACGAGCGACGGAGAGAGTCAAGCGCCCTTCCGGTTTACCCGGCGGGTTTGAACCTCCCGGCGCAGCGGACTATCCAAAATCCAAAAAGGGAGCGACGCCGCGATAAAGGAATTTCAGTAGCTCCAAATTACGGAAAAAGGGCCGAAGGTCCGGCCCTATGTCAGCCTAGGGCGGAGCCCTGGGGCACGGGAACGAACAAAATGCAAAAGCCCCAACGGGGCGGTCCTAAACCCAATTCCGTTTAACGAAGCGAGAAATCACAAGCCACATAGGGCCGCCCCGTTGGGGCTTTCGTTTCATTCATCATCCGTAACCCAGGGCGGCGCTGCGCTGGCCCTGGGCTGACATAGGGCCGGGCCTTCGGCCCTAAATCCTTTTGGTGCAGGCGTCTTGTCGACTCATCCAGCCGGGACGTCCCTGCCACAATCACGCGGAATTTGAAGCTACTGAATTTCTATGCGAAAGTCGCCCTTCGCTCCGCTAAGGTAGCGGATTGCAAAAGGAATCAACGCCGCGATAAAACTTGAAACCTGAAACATTAAACTTGAAACTCGAAATCCGGGAGCCGCGCCCTTGAGGCCGGGTTCCGGTTTTCCTTTCGCGGGCGGCTCTTGGATCGGCCGGGCCGGGCGTATAGAATGCAACAAGAGGCCCAACCGGGCTCGCCTTGTGATTTTCAACACCCGACCATTGGGGGTTTCTTTGAGTTCGCTGCAATCGATGAATATTGACGACCTCTTGTCGGAGTTCGAATTCCTCGGCGACTGGGAAGACCGTTGCGATTACCTGATCGACCTGGGATTCGAGCTTCGGGACATGCCGGACGAAGCCAAGACCGAAGCCAACCGCGTGCACGGCTGCCAGAGCAACGTGTGGATGACGACCCAGATCAAGCGGACCAACGGCGAACCGGTGGTGGAGATCGCTGCCGACAGCGACGCGAAAATCGTCAAAGGCCTGATCGCGGTGCTGCTCACCATTTACTCCGGCAAGACCCCGGCCGAGATTCTGGCCCTCGACGTGAAGGACATTTTCGATCAACTGGGCCTGAGCCGCAATTTGAGCCCCGCCCGCAAGAACGGGCTCAACGGCATGGTGCAGCGGATACGCAGTTACGCCGCGCTCGCCCTCGAATCGGAAAAAACCGGCGAGCGGGGAGCGTAAGCGAAGAGACTCCGCAGCTTTTGTTGAACCTCTTAATTGCGAAATTTCCAATGCCCATTTTTGAATATCGCTGCTCCGCCTGTGAGCATTTGTTTGAGGAACTGGTGCGAAAAGACGAAGCCGTCGCCTGCCCCAAATGCGGACACCGGGAGCCTCAGAAGCTGATGAGCGCGACGGCGGCCCATGTGAACTCCACCGGGCGGCTGCCGATGACGAGCGCCTGCCCGCCCAGCGATGCCCCGCCGTGCAGTCCCCATTGCTGCCGGTTGCCGTAGCAGTCTGTCATGGCCGACTCCTCATCAACCGCGAATGCCCCAGATGGCCGGTGGGCCGTTTGGGCGAAGTGGGCGTCGATGGGCCTGATACTCGCCGGGATTTTGCTGTTGATGCGGGCGTTCCCGCTCGAGCGGTTGAGCGCGGAACTGCAATCCTCCGTCCGCCAGATGGGCGTGTGGGGGCCGGTGTGGTTCGGGGCGATTTATGCGGTGGCCGTGGTGTTTCTGATTCCGGGATCGCTGTTGACACTCGCCGCCGGGGCGGTGTTCGGCCTGGTGGAAGGCACGATCATCGTGTCCCTTGCCGCCACCCTGGGGGCGGCGATGGCGTTTTTGATCGCCCGCCACCTTGCGCGGGAACGCGTCCAAAAACGGGTGCAACAGTCCGCCCGGCTCGCCGCCGTGGACGAGGCCATCGGTGAGCAAGGCTGGAAGATCGTCGCCCTCCTGCGGCTGTCGCCGGCGGTGCCGTTTGGTCTGCAGAATTATCTTTACGGCGTGACGGCCATCCGCTTTTGGCCGTGCATCCTCACGAGTTGGATCGCCATGCTGCCGGGGACGTTTATGTACATCTACATAGGCTCCCTCGGTTCCGCCGCCGCGACGAGAGACCACACAACCTGGCAAGAGTGGCTGGCGCGCGGCACGGGCTTATTGGCCACGATCCTTGTCACAATCTACATCACGCGCCTGGCCCGCCGCGCAATCCGGGAAAAAATCGCCGCCTACGGGGACATCCCAAGCTCCGACGCCGAGGGGTCAGAACAGACGTCTCAAACCACCCCGCTGCGAAGCCTGATTTGGTGCATCGCGGCTGTTGCGATTCTGACGCTCGCGATCTGGGCCCAGTACCACCAAGACGCGATCGAACAGGCGATCGGCCTGTCCCGCAAGATCGGTCGTTAACGGCGGGGAACTTGTTGGAGCGACTTTATCGCTTCGCTCAATTCTTTCCGGGTGGCTTGGGCCGATTCGCCGCCTTGGGCGATTGGTTTTTTCTCCTTGACGTCGTTGGCGACATCGAAGAGTCGGCCGTCGTCGTAGAGTTTATATCGAGCCGTCCTCACCCAGGATTTGCCTTGTTGCTCCGAGAACGCCCAGCGCCGTCCCGGCGTGTTCTTTCCCAACAGCCGGCCCGCGAAACTCACGCCGTCGATCCGCGGCTGATTGGGGACTTGCGAGCCGGCGAGTTCCACGAGCGTCGGCAAAAAGTCGCTCATGTCCACAAGGTCGTCCACCACCTGGCCGGGGGCGATGGTGCCTTTCCAATTGGCGATCAACGGGACATTGGTGCCCGCGTTGGTGAGTTCCCCTTTCCCGCCGCGGACCATTTCGCCGTTCACCTTCGAAGCCACGGGCCGGTCAATGTACTTCCCGTCCTGGGCGGCATGGATATAACTCTTCGAGGTGCCGTTGTCGCCCGTGAAGAGAATCACGGTCCGCTCGCGAAGTCCGAGCCGATCGATCGCCGCGACGAGACTGCCCACGTGCCGGTCCATCGACTCGATCATCTGGGCATAGGTGTCATAATGCCCCTCGGGGCCGTAGGGGACCGGTTCTTTGAGGTCGTCGGTCACGTTATGGCAAAGGGCCATCGAATAGAAAGCGAAAAACGGCCGGTCCTGGTTGGCTTTCATAAAATCGGCGAGAAACTCGACATAGACATCGGGGCCGTAGCGGTCTTCGAGCCCCTGGCGGATCGCCCCGTTCTGCCAGATGAGCGGTTGATAGTAGCGGGGCCCTTCGTGCCAGCCGAACAGGCACGACGGATCGAAGCCCATCCGCCGCGGATGATCGGGATCGTTCTTGAGCAACGTGAGCTGCCACTTCCCCGCGACGGCGGTTTGATAACCCGCGGCTTTCATCAGATGCGCAAGCGTATGCTGTTCTTCCGCCTTGGGGAACGTGCCCCACTTCGGGTGGTTCAAACGGAACGGGTATCGCCCCGTTAGCAAGGTCGTCCGCGTGGGATGACACACCGGCATGGCATAACAGTGCCGAAACCGCATCCCCGTCTCGGCCAGCCGATCGAGATGAGGCGTTTTGTAGGATTCCCCGCCATAACAGCCGAGCGGCTCGCAGCCCACATCGTCGGCGAGAATCAGCACCACATTCGGCGGCCGGTCCGCGGCGTTGGCCATTCCCGCGAAAAAAATAACAACGGCACAAAGGGCGGCGGGGGAATGTTTCATGCGGACTCTCTCCATGCGGGGCGAGGGGGCGTTGTGCGATTCACACCACCTCTACCACGACGCCGAGAGCGAATCAACCTCCAGCGATTTTCGACTTGAAAAGTAGCGCCCTCACGAAAACCCCTCGCCCCGTTCCCAAGCTGGCGGTTCGGGCTCATGCGGTTTCGGAGTCGCAATCAACCTGTCGGCGGCCGGGAGCCGCCGCTACGAAATCCCTTCTCAAAGCCACAAGTGCACGCGATCTTTGAGCTCTGGGGGCAGTCGGCGTTCGACGGCTTTGCGGATTTGCCGCTCGTGGTAGCGGGTGCTGAAGTGGGCCAGGATGATCAGGTTGTTCCGAAACCGGTCCGCGCGTTCGATCAAATCGTCCAAATGCGTATGGCCGAACTTGTGGATCTTTTCCTTGCGGTGCTCCGGGCGGAAAAATGTGAGTTCCGTAATCAACACCTCCGCTTCCATCACCGGCGGGTAATTGTCGAACCCGCCCGGCGCGGTGTCGCCGGTGTAACACACCAACGGCACGCGGACTTCCTCGCTGACGTCGTTCCCTGCCAGGCGGATGTCGCGGATCTCGTCCTGCGGCAGGCCTTGATACTCCGCTTTGAGCTTCTTCCGCCGGTCCCAAACGACATAGCCCACGGAAGGCACCGTGTGCACCGTCTCGAACACCGTCACGACGTGCTCGCGGGACAGGGGGATCTCCTGGCCCGGCTCTACGCCGACGAGGTCGCAGAGCATCCGCCCCCGGTCCAGCCGCTGCCAACTGCGGAGCATCTTTTGGACGGGTTCGACGACCGCGGCCGGGACGTAGATTGTGGGTGGGTCCATTTTCATCATCCGCCGCCGGGCCACGTAGACGGGGAGAGCGGCCATGTGGTCCAGGTGCGGATGCGTGATGAAGAACGTCTGCGTGCCCATGAACGACCACGGGCTGCCGCCGAGGTCGAAACCCAGCTTTAGTTCGGGAATCCGCCAATAGCTCTGCACCGCGGCGCGGGAGTAGCCCTCAATCGTGAGGGCTTTGTATTGGAGCGTGTGAAGAGGAAGATTGTCGAGCATGAAATTCCCAAAAACCGAAGGGCCGGCCAACGTGAACTTTTAGCCCGAAGTGCAAGCGAGGCAATCGCTGTCTTTCCCTCGCTCGCGCTTCGCGCTCATTGTAAAAACGCAAATCGTTGCGATTTGAGAGACACATTTCAACGGATCGGGTTCTGCAATTCGGGACGAACGTCTGAATCCGGCGGAGAACGGAGAGGACGCTATTTGCTTTTTAGGGAGAAGTAAATCGCGCTTAAGAAAAAGCCGCCCAGGAATCCGAAGAATCCCCCCAGTGTTGCGCCGAACGAATGATCGTGTGTTGAGAAATATCCCGCGACCGCCCCAATGCCCAGCCCAAGCACTCCGCCGAACACTTGCATGATACCGCTGCGCTGTCCCCAACGTTTCCGGCCCTCCGTTTTTCCTTCTCGGATTTCGTTCCGTTCGATGGCTTTCTTTTTGGACAATAAAAACGCGCCGCGGGCTGAAACCAGGGCGGAGATGAGGGCAACGATCGTCACGCCCCAACCGACCACGCTCTTCGCATTGTCAGAAAGGGCCTCGTACTGATCGGGAACCAAGAACACGAACACAAGAAAAACGAACGGGAAACCGAATAGGACCACGAGAAACGAGATGAGGGCGGAGAGGTAACACGAGAAGGGCGTCTTGTATCGGGAAACTTCGGCCTGTTCGGAATCCGCCACAACATCTCCTCCACGTGAAAATGTGACTATTCGGTAATAATGTCGTTCACCGTCTTGCCACTGGGGATCATCGGCAGCACGTGCTCCTGGTAGGGGCAGATGACATCGAGCAGATATGGCCCTTCGTGATCGAGCATTTCCGCGAGCGCTTCGGAATACTCCGACTTATGGCGGACCCGGCGGCCGGCGATGCCATAGCCCTCGGCGATCTTCACGAAATCGGGATAGGTCTGATCGGAAAACGTGCTGCCGTCGCCTTCGCCGAGCGCCTCGGGATGATCGATCGGCCCCAAATAGGTATGGGCTCGCTGCCCCTGATGGAAGCGGTCTTCCCACTGCACCACCATGCCCAGGTGCTGGTTGTTCAAGAGCAAAACCTTCACGGGCAGCTTTTCGCAGAACAGCGTGGCGAGTTCCTGGATGTTCATCTGGAACGAGCCGTCGCCGTCGATGTCCACGACGAGCGAATCGGGATGAGCCGCCTGCACGCCCATCGCCGCGGGAAGTCCGAAGCCCATCGTGCCCAGGCCGGAGCTGCTCAGCCAGCGGCGGGGTTTGTCGAACTTGTAAAATTGGGCGGCCCACATTTGATGCTGCCCCACGCCCACGGTGATAAAGGTGTCCCGCTCGCGGGTTTGCCGCCAGAGTTCCTGGATCGCATACTGCTGCAGGATCTGATCGCCCGATTCGTTAAACTTGAGCGGATAGTCCCGCTTCCAGCCGGCGATGCGTTTGGACCAATCCTCGATCTGCGGCAGGTCGTCCTCGGTCATCATGTCGCCCAATTCCCGCAGCACCAGCTTGAGGTCCGCCACGATCGGGATGTGGGCTTCCTTGTTTTTGTGGATTTCGGAAGGATCGACATCGACGTGCACGATCTTCCCGTGCCGGGCGAACTCTTCGAGCTTCCCGGTCACCCGGTCGTCAAACCGCACGCCCAGCGCCAACAGAAGGTCGGCTTCGTTGACGGCGTAATTCGCATAAACGGTGCCGTGCATGCCGAGCATGTCCAGCGATTGCGGATGATCGCCCGGAAACGCCCCCAGGCCCATCACGGTCGTGGTGACGGGGATTTTCGTCCACAGCGCGAACTTGGTGAGTTCGTCGGCGGCCCCCGACGTAATGCAGCCGCCGCCCACGTAGAGTACGGGCCGTTTCGATCTGCGAATGGCTGCGATGACCTGCCGAATTTGCTCCGGGGCGGGCGTTCGAACTTCGGGATGATAGCCCGGCAGATTCATCGGCGGATCCCAATCGGGTTCTTCATCGGTCTTCGCGAGCTGGACATCTTTTGGAAAGTCGATCAAGACCGGACCCGGGCGGCCGGTTCTGGCGAGGTAATAGGCTTCCTTGACGATCCGCGTGACATCTTCCAGCCGCGTGATCATGTAATGATGCTTGGTGATGGCCCGGCTGACTTCGACCATCGGCGTTTCCTGGAAGGCGTCGCTGCCGATGACCGCTTGCGCCACCTGTCCCGTGATGGCGACCATGGGCACGCTGTCGAGCTTGCCGTCGGCGAGGGCGGTGACCAGATTCGTCGCGCCGGGTCCGCTGGTGGCCATGCACACGCCGACCTGTCCCGTCGTGCGGGCCAGACCCTGAGCCGCAAACCCGCCGCCCTGCTCGTGCCGGGGCAATACCGTGCGGAGTTGCTCCCGATATTTGAGCAGCGCCTGATGCAACGGCATGCTGGCCCCGCCGGGGTACGCAAAGACCAGCTTCGTCCCTTGCCGCACCAGGGCTTCCACCAGAATCTCCGCTCCGTTCAAGGTGCGAGGTTCGGTTTCGGTGTCTTGCTCTTGGGTCAGTTTGCTGTCTGCTGCGGTCGCCACGGGTCTTCCTCGAATCTCAATCAAAATTGTGAAGAGTTGGGGGGCGTCTGGAGGGAACCCCACCTAAAATAGCAGTTTAGTCAAGTCTGGTATCCCTGACCAGTGCCCCCGCCGCCGGGTTCGGCTTTGAAGCTGTTTCCGATTGGTGTTTTTCCGGGATGAAACCCACTTCCCGAAAACCGACCGGCAACGGGCCGTCAGAACCATACACTTCGGCCGGCGGCCCGTCAGCCGGTCGCCGGCGTCGGCCGAGATTTTCCGATGCGGATGACGGCAAGTTCAACGATTATAACGATCCCCGCCCCGCGCGGTTTCCGAGGTTAGCCTTGCCGCTTTGCTTGACGATACGATAATATATTCGAAGCCGTTGATGTGATGGTGTCGGAATCCCAAAGGAGACATTGCCAATGTTGACCATCTCGGGTGCGAAGCAGCGATTTTGTGATTCCGCGAATCGGCGTTCGTTTTTGAAAATCGGCGCCCTCGGATTGGGCGGACTCAGCCTCGCGCAAATCCTCCAAGCCGAGGCTCAAGGATCGAACACCAAACAGGGCGATCCCAATTCCAAGAAGGCCGTGATCCAGATCTTCCTCGCCGGCGGCGTCTCGCACCAGGACTTTGTGGATCTCAAGCCCGAAGCCCCGACCGACATTCGCGGGGAGTTCCAGCCGATCCCCACCAACGTGCCCGGCATCGAGATCTGCGAACTGATGCCCCGGTTGGCCCAGATGATGGACCAGTTCGCCATCATCCGCTCGATCGCCGATTCCGACGGAGCCCACGCCGCCACCCAATGCCTCAGCGGTTATCGCCGGGGCGATCAGCAGCGGCTGGAGCAACCCTCGGTCGGTTCCTTCATCGCGCGGGCTTTGGGTTCCCCCGATCCCGCGGTGCCGCCGTTTATGGGGCTCAGCAAAGACTGCGGCCATAAGCCCTGGGCCGACATCGGCTTTCCCGGCAAGCTGGGGCGGGCGTATGCTCCGGTCCGGCCCGACGGCGACGACATCAAAGCCATGCAGCTCGACGGCATCACGCTCGACCAGCTCAAAAACCGCCAAAAACTGCTGTCCGCGTTCGACGGCTTCCGGCGGGATGTGGACAACGCCATGCTCCAAGGCACCCAGGCGATTTACGAGCAGGCCTTCGACGTGTTGACCTCCAGCAAACTCCTCACCGCCCTCGACATCACGCAGGAAGATCCCAAAATCCTCAAACGCTACGGCATCGGCAGCCCCGCGACCGGCGGCTCCTCCAAAAACGTGGACGACGGACCGCCGATCTGGAACGAGCAAATCCTCCTCTGCCGGCGGCTGATTGAAATCGGCGTCCGCTGCGTGACGCTCGGCTACGGCCGCTGGGATTATCACGGCAACAACTTCGGCCAGATGCGCGAGCGATTGCCGATCGTGGACCACGGCCTGTCCGCGCTCATCACCGACCTCAAAGAGCGGGATCTGATCGATGATGTGACCGTGCTGGTGTGCAGCGAGTTCGGCCGCACGCCCAAGATCAACAAAAACGCCGGCCGCGACCACTGGCCCCCGGCAAGTTGCGCCTCTTGGCCGGCGGCGGCCTGCGGACCGGCCAGGTCATCGGCTCCACCACCGCCGACGGCGGCCACCCCGACGACCGCCCGGTCAAGTTCCAGGAAATCCTGGCCACGCTGTACCACAACCTGGGCATCGACCCCCAAGGCTTCATCCGCACCGACGCCGACTTCCCGATCA
This sequence comes from uncultured Planctomycetaceae bacterium, assembly GCA_963815195.1. GTDB lineage: Bacteria > Planctomycetota > Planctomycetia > Planctomycetales > Planctomycetaceae > CAWAVN01. Next base: position 63,923 of record CAWFGE010000013.1, on the reverse strand, counting down.
AACTCCTCAACGAAAACCCCGCCCCGCTGCACGAGTTGGTATAGCGCGTTTGGGTGGCATGCTCATGGCTTTGCATGAGCATGGTTTCCGAATGATGAAACGATGGGTGGCATGCTCATGGCTTTGCATGAGCATGTGCTCCGAATGGTAAAACGGCCCAGTTGACCTGGGGGAGTTGAGATGGGCGCTGCGAATTCGAGCAAGCATCGTAAGACTTGCCACCGGATTGATGAACCAGGCCACGCCCACGCTTTGACGTTTTCTTGCTTTCGCGGGCAACCCTTTCTGTCAAAAGATCGAAGTCGGGGATGGATGATCGAGGGCTTCAACGTGCTTGTGAGAAACACCGGTTTGACCTGTGGGCCTACGCCATCATGCCGGAGCACTTGCATCCTTTGGTTTGTCCCCGCGATCCGGAGTATTCCATCAGCCCGTTCCTCAAGAGGCTCAAACAGTCCGTCTCCAAGAAAGCGTTGAAGTATGTTCAAGAGCAGGCTCCCGATTTACTTCCCCGAATGAAAGATCTTCAGCCGAATGGAGATGTGCATTACCGTTTCTGGCAACGTGGGGGAGGCTATGACCGGAACCTGACAGAACCATCTACCGTTTGGGCGGAAGTTGCTTATATTCATGCCAATCCTGTGAGACGCGGATTTTGTGAACGCCCCGAAGAATGGGTGTGGTCCAGCGCCGCCGAATGGCAGGAACCTGGGACGGGGTTGCTGAGGATGGATAGAGATTCCTTTCCACGAGCAAAAGAGGGATGAATCAGCATGCTCATGCAAAGCCATGAGCATGCCACCCCGCCGATACCATTCAGAATTCCGGAAAATGACATTTTCGTGTAACAATACTCGGTGGAAACTGCTCAAACAAACGGATATGTTGGTTAAATCCACCAGAAGGCAGAAACAATTGGGTAGCGAAATATAAAATGTCTCCCCACGACGAAGGAAAGTAAAATGACCGCCGATCAGGCTAGTTTCAATGGCAAGACTTGGAAACACCTTCATCAACCGGAGCCGATTCATCCGAACGTGAAAACACTCTGGCACGCCGAAGAGTCATTGGAAAAGTTGGCCCTGCTGAAAGCTACGGAGGGGCTTCATCCCGTCTTCCTCGGCCATATTGTTGCCTATGAGAACGAACTTAGCCGTTGTGCCTATTTTCTGCGAGCGAGGGAACATAAAGTTGCTTTCATTGGGAATATCGGAGTTGGAAAATCAACTGCAATCTGCAAGATGACTGGCCTCCTCGTTGAAGAGGAACCACAACTGACCAAGCAGGTTGTTTTAGAAACGGGGAGTGGGGGAATTACAATTTGCGAAGTCGAAATATCGGAAGGAAATCGATTTGGGTTGCTTATTGAGCCAAGAATAGCGGAGTCAATTCAGAAAGACGTTGCCGATTATGCTGAGTACCTTTTTCGGAAGACGCACCCAAATGAATCAAAGGGAGCGGCGTCTGGTGATGGGACCAACCGTTTGGGAATTTCCGGCGAGATCGTTCGTGCAATCCGAAACATGACGGGCCTTTTGTCCGAAAAGCGAACGGATGAAGACGGAAGTACGACGAGAGTTAATTTGGCTGAAGAACTCGCTCGACAAATGTCCGATCAAGTCGAGTTGGCTGAGGAAATCTTTCGAAGAATGAGTTTGGATCGTAGAGTGACAGCTGAGTTGTGGATTCCCGATGAAGAAGCAGAATTTCCTGAGCGCTGGCTCCAAAATACCTTTTCCAAGGTCAATAATGGACGACAACCTGACGTATCAATGCCTGATCGGATCGAGGTCACCGTTCCGTATCCGCTTTCGGATCTTGAAAACTTATCGCTTCGAATAATCGACACGAAGGGAATTGACCAAACAGCAGAGCGAGCAGACCTGGAATGCCATTTTGACAACGATTGCACAATCGTTGTCTTGTGTAGTTCCTTCAATGATGCCCCTTCGGTTGCTACGCAGACATTATTACAACGAGCCATTGCTTCGGGAGTTAGGAATCTGAACGCCACAACATTGCTCTTGGTGCTTCCAAAGCCTGGAGAAGCATCGGTAACGAGATGGCCCGATGGTGAAATGGTGGAATCTGATGAAGATGGATATGAGGTTAAGTCTGAGCAGATTGAACTCTTATTGAAGGATGTTGGTGTCGGCAAGCTCAACATTGGATTCTATAACGCTGCTTCGGAGAACACCGATAAAATCCGCAAGCAAATCGTGACCATGATAAACAATCTCCGGCAAACTCATGTCGAAGAAATTGCTCGATTGGGAGAAGACGTAAATCGTCTGATTAAAGATCAAAAGGACGAACAGGTTCGGGCTGTCTACAAGCATGTCGATGGAACACTCAAAACTTGGATTGACGAGCATCGGGACTTCGAACCGAACGACAAGGGAGTTCAGAAAGAACTAGTTGAGGCAATCAATAAGATACAGTATCCACCCCTTTCAACATGTCACTTACCCCTGGATTTGGCCAGGGTTCGCGCGGTGGAGATATGGTGATTCCGTTTGCCGCTCTTTTTTCGAGGCTGTGGTTTTTTCGGCCCGCGTTTCTTTTTGGGGTAACGCGTCAGGTCGATGCGTTTCGCGAGTCGCACCAACTCGATCGCGAGTTTTCGAGGTGGCATGATTTGATAGCCCTCCCAGATTTCCGCGTCCACGGCGATGTTCATGCCCACCGTCGTGGCAGTCACGTCCTGCGTCAGGTGGTAGTCCGACAGTTCTTCATCGATCGTTTCTTCACCGTGAACCGATCGCAGCGCCGCTTTCACCACGGCATAGGTGTTATAAGCCAAAACCGCCGTGGCGAAGGCGAACAGCGCCGCCTTGGGGTAGCCCAGCGTCTCCACTTCGCAGCGCAACACCTCGGTCAGAGTTTGGAAGGCTTCTTCAATCGTCCAGCGCTTGCGATACAGAAAAGCCACTTTTGCGCATTGGCGACTTTGACAGGCAAGTTGGTCAGGATGTGAATCTCAGTGTCACCATTCTCTGTGGGCGTATCCAATTGGATGGTGATCCGCCGGACTCGCAACGTCTCTTCACCCTGGGACAGGCTCGGCCGACTGCTCGAAAACAAGACCCGTTTCGATGCGTCCGATGCGTTTCCGGCGACCGACGAGTTTCCAGGTGAGTGTCGAAGCGTGTTGGCGAATGACAAAGTAGGCCGACTGCTTGACAATTCCAAACAGAAACTTGGTCGTGCAGAAGTTCCGGTCGGCGATTGTCACTGTCTCGGCCCGGATCCATTCCAGAAACTCCGGCAGAAGCGAACGTTCCTGGGCATGGCCGTCTTCACACGGAAGCAGTTCCGAAATCAGATCCCGCTGCGCATCCAGAAGCGCCAAGGTCTGGCCCGGCAAAGGGCCTTCCCGCGTGACGCGCAATTCCGCCAGCCGATGCTCAGTCGCCGCCAAATGATTCCCGTCCAAATACTGCACGTGATAGCCCGGCAAAAGTTCGCGGCATGCTCCCGGCATGGCATCGATGACTTGAGCCGCGTCCTGGCTCGTTTCCCGGATCATCGTCGCCGAAAGGCCGGGTTCCAGACGGTTCAACTTGCCATAAAGTGCGGCCGGCGAAACCGCCAGTTGCTCCTTGGCCGCCAAGTACCCGGCATGGACCGACTTGTGCGTCCGCGTCGCCACGCCCATCATCAGGGCCACCACTTGCGAAAACAGCAATTCTTTCTCGTATTGTCTCTGCGAAGCGTCGGCGAAAATCTCATCCAGGCGATCCGGCGACACAAGATTCTCGAGCGTCGCTCGAACCATCACTGCCGCTGGACATTGTTCCACAAAACGATCAAGCACAGCGTCGGGCCACATCCTTGCCGCCTCCATAAGGTTTGATACAACAATCCCTGTAGAAGCGACTTATAGCAAAAAACTAACATGTTGAAAGGGGTGGATACAGTATCCTGCCAAAATATGGGCTTCGGTTCGGAGAAATGGGAATTACCCTGATTTGGATTACTATCACCATCTGGCTAAAGGAGGCCAACACTTAGCAGTGAGCCAAATCAAAAGCAGAATCGGTGAACTCCAAGTCCTTCTGCACAATCTTATGACTAATGCCGCTAACGCTCCAGCGAAGCCCTTTCTTGAAAGGGTCAACACAAGAGTTGAAGTGGCCGTTGAAAAGGGAGCCAAGAGTATGCTGGATTCGAGCCAAACGGCTTTTCGGAAGACGTTAGAAAAGGACCAGACATTTTGGAATCGATGTGAGGGGCGTTGGGGAAAAGGTTCTGGCTTTCGGACGGCGATCAGCGAAATGACCGACGAGCAGATCAACAACAGTTGCGAGGCTGCTCACCAAGCCTTGCAAAACAAGATTGCAGTGGAATGGAAAAAGTTGATCGAGATGATCGAAGAAATGGTCGAAGAGAGGAGATCAAAGGCCGCAACATGATTTTCCATTCGCATCTTCTCTAGGGTTAGGTTTCATTGACCTTTACGAGAGTGCTGCTTTAATCGATGCTCCTGAGCAGCCAACCGGCTCAGGGGCTTGTTCTCATCGACCAGCGATATACCCTAGAATTTTAGGCAACCCCCTTAATTTCCCGGCGGGGTGGCATGCTCATGGCTTTGCATGAGCATGTTCTCCGAATGGTGAAACGGCCCAGTTGACCTGGGGGAGTTGAGATGGGCGCTGCGGCGGGGTGGCATGCTCATGGCTTTGCATGAGCATGTGCTCCGAATGGTAAAACGGCCGTGGTGGCAAGCGGAGTTGAGATGGCCGTTGCAAATCGGAGCAAACATCGTAAGACTTGTCACCGGATTGATGAACCGGGCCACGCCCACGCTTTGACGTTTTCTTGCTTTCGCGGGCAACCCTTTCTGTCAAAAGATCGAAGTCGGGGATGGATGATCGAGGGCTTCAACGTGCTTGTGAGAAACACCGGTTTGACCTGTGGGCCTACGCCATCATGCCGGAGCACTTGCATCCTTTGGTTTGTCCCCGCGATCCGGAGTATTCCATCAGCCCGTTCCTCAACCCGCGCACAATCGCACACGGTGATTTAGGTCTCCCGGGCCGATATGGAGTGCAGACTTCACTTACAACTCTCACAGAGGTGAAATATGCGTTACGTCATGGTCTTGTCAGCTTTCTGCCTGCTCGGGTTCGGAATTGTTGGAGCCCGCGGGGCTGAAACGGAACCCTGGAACGATCCGTTCTGGACTCTTCTACACGAGCCTGCCGCGATTGCGGAATTGAATTTGAGCCCCGCACAGGGAAAGTCGTTTCATGCCATGCGAGACGACCTTGACCTGCGGTTCCTTCCGCTGCGAAACCAATCGCGCGAAGCCGCCGTTGCCGGGGCCACGAAGATCACGGCTGAAGCACGCGAGAAACTGCAGAATCTGCTCGAACCGGAACAGCTGCAGCGTTACTCCGAGCTGGTGTTGCAGCGTCTGGGGCAGCGAAGCGCTGCTGCACAAAGAGGTCGCCGATCGGCTGGATTACTCAAACGTGCAGAAGGCGAAGATCGAGACGATCAACAACGAAACCAGAGATGCCGTCGCGGCTCTCCACAAAGCAGCGTACATGATGGAGGCAAGGATCGCCAGTTGGCCAGAAAGAGTACGACAACCTTCTGGCTGACCAGCAGAAAAAACTCCTCGGCGTCTTAAGGCCCTCCCAGCGAGCCGCTCTGACGAAATGATGGGCAAGCCATTCGCCGGCTTGAATATCAGTCAGCCGCGACTTTCGGGCTCCCGACTTTGTCGGCACCGGTGAGTGGATCAATTCCGCCTCCGCTCTCGCTGGAGCAGCTCCGCGGCAAAGTGGTCGTCGTCCACTTCTACGCCTTCGGCTGTATCAACTGCATTCACAACTATCCCTGGTATCGCGAGTGGAGCGAGCGCTTCAAGGACAAAGACGTGGTCATCGTCGGCATCCACACCCCCGAGACGAACGCCGAACAGAACAGCGCTTCCGTCCGCCGCAAAGCCGCCGAAGCCGAAGTTCGGCTTTCCGATTCTCATCGACGGCAAGAAGGCCAACTGGAACGCCTGGGGCAACTCGATGTGGCCCAGCGTGTATCTGATCGACAAGGAAGGCTACTTCCGCGAACACTGGGCTGGCGAACTGAAGTGGAACGGCAATGACGGCGAGAAATACATGCGCAAGAAAATCGAAGTTCTTCTGGCGGAATGAATCCGTTGACGGCCCGTCGCGTCATCGAGAATCGCCGAATGGGAGCTGGATCTCGGCGGACGAGGTGCTGCACCCCCGAACGGATGATCTAAGCGAAGACAGCTTCCAACAGGTCTTCGTCGGAAAAAAGCAGATCCAAGATCTTTGGATCGGATAATCGGGGGTGGTCGGGTTCCATGCTTACGAGTTCGTCATCGGCAATTGGAGCGGGGTCAACGAGCGAATCATTGCCGGCCGCTGTCTCGTCCGGGATGATCAACCCCAACTGCGATTCGCCGGGAGCGGGCAATGCATCCTGAGCCGAATCAAGATTGTCGCTGACTTGCCATGACGAAAAGGGACTCTCTTGAATCGTGCCGGCGGCGACGAATATGCCGCCGGTGAAGTCGGCATTAAAGGCGAAGAAACTGCGAACTTCTCGAGGCTGAGTGTCGGGGCTCTCCCCGTTGAAAACCTTCACATGGGGACCGCCGCCAGGGCCGGCGGCCGTGATAATCTCTGGATGGCCGTCGCCGTCCACATCACCAAAGGCAACCTGCACGCCGCCCGTGAAGCCGACATCGTAGGCCATGAAACTGCCGATGGGGCCGGCGAGTTGCGAACCCGTGCCGCCGTCAATCACGCGGACATGCGGACCCCCGCCCGCTCCCGCCCCGGTGATGAGGTCGATCTGGGAATCTCCATTGACATCGCCCGCCGCGACGAACACGCCGCCGGTGAATGCGGGATCATAGGCGTAGAAACTTCCCCGAGGACCGCCGATGTCGATTCCCAATCCGCCGAGTTGGGGAGTCGCTCCATCGAAGACCCGCACATGGGGTCCGCCGCCGGGACCGGCCGCGGTGATGATGTCCGGTATGCCATCGCCCGTGATGTCGCCCGCCGCGACGCGGACGCCTCCCTTGAAACCGGGATCATAGGCGAAAAAGCTGAACAACTCGGAATTGTCAACGCCCAGGAAAACGCGAACATGCGGGCCTCCGCCGGCATCGGCTCCCACGACGATCTCCGCCCTTAGATCGCGATCGAGATCCGCGGCGGCGACGAATACGCCCCCTGTGAAACCCGGGTCGAACGCCATGAAACTGCGAATTTCCGCGCCCGTGACTCCATCGTAGACTTTGACGTGCGGTCCGCCGCCGGGACCGGCGCCCGTGATGATGTCCGCCACGCCGTCGCCGTCAACGTCCGCGGTGGCAACCCGCACCCCGCCGAGAAAACCGCCGTAGGGCGAAAACTGGCGGACCAGTTCGCCGGACTGGGAACGGTACACCTTGACGGTCGATGCCATCCCCGGCCCGCTTCCGACAGCGAAGATTTGCACGTCCGCCTCGCCGGCAGGGAAGATCGAATCTAAGAGTTCATTATTCGCCCGGTCCGTGATCTGATCGGTCAGTTTGTCGGCAAAGAACCAGTCTTGCCCGCTATTTCCGGTGAGTTCATCGATGACGCCGTCGTCGAACACGGTCTGCGAGTCGCCCGTCGCGGACAACGCGACACCGGTCCCCGCCAGAAATTCCCCGCCGCCGTATCGGAGATCGGCCAGTCGCTCAATGTACGTTCTCGGCGAGGTCCACTCCGCAATGAGCAACATCAGATTGGCAATTTCTTCGTCGTATGCGGTGGAGCCGCCGATGAGAATATCATCGCCTGTGCCGCCGAAGGCAAAGTCGTCGCCCAGACCGCCAATAAGGAGATCTCTCCCGAAACTCCCCTCCAGGACGTCGTCGCCTTCGTTTCCGACGAGAATGTCGTTGCCGCGTTCTCCTTCGAGCAAATCATCGCCCGCCCCGCCAAAGAGTTTGTCATCGCCCCAGCCGCCTTGCAGCAGGTCGTCGCCGGCACCACCGTCGAGAACATCGTTGCCGAACCCGCCCGAAAGCCTGTCGTCGCCGTCGCCACCGATGAGGATATTATCGGCATCGTCGCCGGTGATCACATCGTCGGCGCTGGTGCCGATTACTTCTTCGAACGTGCCCGTCAAGCTCAGTCCGACGTTGGCCGACCCGATGTTTTGCGGTTCGCCGCCGTCGAGCAACAGCGAAATTTCAATCGCCGAGGGGAGTTGCGAGAAGTCGAGCGTATCGACTCCCGCATCGTCCTGAATCGCGATCTCCAGGTTTGAGGCGTTGAAGGCATAGGTGTCGTCGCCGTCGGTCTCCACAACCGTCATCGTTCGGGGGGCCGAGGCTGCGGAGTCGCCGTCCACGAAGAAGTCAACCTGATCGTCGCCTGCGCCGGGGCGGATCGTCAGGTCAGACGCATCGGACAAATTCACGGTGGTGCCGTTCACGACGACGCGATCGTTGAAGAGAGAGATTGTGTCGGCTTCGTCGCTGCCATCGATCTCCGTCACGCCGCCGAGGAATTCAAAACCGGTGCCCACAATCTCCGTCCCGGCGACGCGGACATGACCGGCCGATCCGACGATCAGCGATGCATCGCTGGAAAACGCGTCGGTCCCGTCGCCGCCGTCGATCGCGACTCTGGCCGTGATTGCGCTCGAGACAAAGGCGGTATCGTCTCCGCCGAACAACTCGACTAAGATGTCATTCACGATAACCGCGGGTTGGAAGTCGTCGGCGAAATTGGTCACGACCTGGGGCACGCCGAAGAGGTCGGTGATCTCCACGGTATCGTTGCCTGGCGAGCCAATGACATACAGCACGCCGTTGACAACGCCCACGCCCGTCACGTGCGCGGTTGTGGATGCGGTGTCCACCAATCCAAATTCATCCGTCACCGTCAGCGTGATGGGATAGATGCCTCCGTTGTGATAGATGTGCGTGGCCTCGACGGCAAAATGGTCACCGTCCTGCGCGATTATCGCTGGGGTGGGAATACTTCCGTCGCCCCAATCCACCACCGCGGTATGCGTTTCGGTGAGGTCATCCGTAAACGTGGCCGAGAGCGTGACCACATCGCCTTCTTCGGCCAGGTTCAATTCCGTGGCATCGCTGCCGACGCCGAGAATCTGCGGACTCGCTGTCGCGGGAGCAGGCAGTACGTTGATATTGTTTGCCCCGCTGACGGTCTTGGGTTTGGTCAGTCCAATAAACAGGAATGTGTTCTGTGTCGTCTTTTGCACGGTGGCCGGCGTTCCATTTGTGCCGTTCTTCAAGTCCTGGGTCGAATGCACTTCATGCACATTCGAAATCCCCGTGGAGTCTTGATCGACCACGGTGTTGATCGTTCCGTCCAGCGTGGAGTCGGCATAGGCCACGCCCAATACACTCCGCCCGGGAATCCGAGGTGACAGAGACCTTGTCCCACGCCAACGTCGATGTCACGGTCAATTCGCTTCCGCTGTATGTCCCCTCGGTCTTGACGCGGGTCTGCTCATTGAGGGTGAGGCCGGCACTGGCCTTCTGTCCTGTGAATAAACCGTAACTCCGGCCCGTGGCCTTCACGTCAAGCACATCTTGCGGGGAATTCGAGGCCGTCACGACAATGCCCTTCGTGCCATGCTGGCTTGTGACCTGCGAACCGCCCGAGACAAACGCCAGGATCGTATCGCCACTGTTGCCCACGCTGGCCTCTACGATGGATTGGGGCGTGACAAGGACTCCGCCGGCCACACTGCTGGACGTGGCCGAGAGATTCGTGGCTTTCGTCGCTTCAACGTACACATCGCCCTCAGCGGTGATTACCGAACTCGGGCCGACGAAGGCGGTGGTTGTGCTCGCCAGCGTGGGGAACGTTTTCGCTTCGAACACATCGACAACGCCCCCGGAAATCGCGGTCGAGCTGGCGTCCACCGTGTCGTTCGACTGGGCCAACAGGGTGAAGTCCCCCCCCTGGGCGAACACTCGGGCGTCCTTGCCGACGTAGGCGTTCGATTGCCCGCCAAGATCGACGGTACTGACCGCGTTGCCGCCGCCGATGGCCGTAAACAAAAACCCGGTCACGTCGGCCTTCACATCCGTCGCCGATACGGACTGGATATAAACCTCGTCTCCGGCCGTGACGTTTGCCGTCGTGGCGGTTCCCGAATTATCGGGATCACCGATGAAGGCCCGGACCGTGGGTTTGATGGTGGCGAAGATATGCGATCCTTCCCCGCCGATCAAAGCTCCGGAGGATCCCCAAGCGGAAACGTGTGGCATCCCAGTCAGCGGGGTGGGGGAGAGCGTCTTCGCGTCCTGTAGAAACTCTTGGACTCCGGTGGATGCCGGTTTCGTCAAGTCGGCAATCAGAATGTGTTTCGCGTTGGGATCGATCCCGAACGTCACGAAGGCGAGACCGCGATCCGCGGAAGCCCCCGCGCGCCGACGATCAAATCCGGTGCGGTGTCCCCATTAATATCGCCCAAGGCCGACAGGGCCATGCCCAAGTGGCCATCGTCGTCTGATCCGGTCATCGCCAGCGCTGCGCTTCCCAGGGCCGTCAGAATCTGGCCCGACTGTTGGCCGATGTTCTGGCCGCCAAACAAAAGATAGGCGACCCCGACGTTCTCCCGGCCATCGAAATTGGCAAAGGGGGATCCGATGAGGACATCGTCAATGCTATCCCCATTGATGTCGCCGACGCCGGCGACCGATGTGCCCGCACGATCGCCCGCCGCCCCGCCATTCAACACGAACCCGATCGTGCCGTCGAGCATCGTCAAGTCGACCGAGCTCGGGAAGGCCTTTGCCGACCCGAAAACGATAAAAGCTTGCCCCGCTTCCGCGCGGCCGTCGGGGGACGCGGCGGGCGCTCCAATGATGACATCGTCGAGGCCATCGCCGTTGATGTCGCCCGCACCATTCACCGAAAAGCCCGTTTGACTGTTTAAGTCGCCCTCGAGCGTGACGCCGGAGCCATTGCCGGTGAATGTGGCCACGTCGAGCGATTCCGTGTAAGGGCTGGTACTGCCGAAGAGCACATAGGCCGCGGCGGTTCCCGGCGCGCCGACGATCACGTCCGCGATCGTATCACTATTAATATCGCCCGCCGCCCCCACTGCCGCGCCCAAGGCCGCATCGGTTCCCGCTCCATCAAGCACGAATCCCGTTGTGCCGTCGAGTTCACTCAGATCCCAGGCGACCGTGCGGAGGAACTCTGTCGTTAAAGGCTCCAGGCTGCCGCCGAGGTCGCTTTTGATATCGACTCCCGTGTTCCCTCCATCCTCGAAATGCACGACGGAGATCGGGTATAAGCCGGGTTGGTCAAACGTGTAATCGTGGGCGGTCGTGCCGAAGGCGCCTTTCGTTTTATCAGCGACAATTTCGCCGTCGATGATCAGCCGCGCTCCATCATCGGCACCGAGTTCGAACTGATACGTGCCCGCCGTTTCGACAACCAAAAAGCCGTCATAGGAGAATGTCGAGGCATTGAGGCTCCGGGCGTCGGTGCCCACCAATGTGCTCGCGTCGCTGTCGAGGTATGTCGAAAGCCTGTTGGCGTCATTCAGCGTATCGCTGGTGCGTGGATAATTGAGTTGAGAAGAAACAAAGGTTGCGTCCGGCGCGTTATCGGCGATGTATTGAGCCGCCTCATCCGCATCCTGAAGCGATCCCGAATGAAAATAAGCGCCGGTCAGGCCGTGACCGATTCGGTTTTCACCGCCGAAGAGGACATAGGCTTTGCCGTCACCGCCTTCCGCTCCCGGAGCGCCGACGACAAGATCGTCAAAGCGGTCGTTGTTGAGATTTGCGCCGACCAGGGAGGCCCCGAATTGATCTCCCTCGTTCTCGCCCAACACAACGCTATCGGGCAGATCGATCGAGCCGGTGAAGCGTTCGCTTGAACCCAAAACGATCGACACCATCCCGGCCCCGGAGTTGGCCGACGGATCGCCAATGACCAGATCGTCATAACCATCGCCGTTCAAGTCGCCGACTCGGCCCACGATCTGGCCGCCGACCCCAATCGGCACGCCGCCGAGCTTTGGATCATTGATGGGATAGTCTCCCGTTCCCGGATCGTCGAAACCGTAGACAAGATAAGGCGTCTGGCCGACGACGACGAAATCGTTGTAACCGTCGCCGTCCAGATCGCCAACGCCGGTGACGATCGAACCCACTTGCTCATTGTCGTCGACGCCGCTGACGGAAAACCCGTCTTCGCCGTCCAACTCCGTCGGGTCGAACGTTCCTTGCGACCCCACGATAAGGTCGGATCCCGGCTGCGTGATCCCCAGACCTTCGATCCCCAGATAATGCGTCCCCCCCGGCGTCATCGAGCCGATATGAAATCGGACCAGATTGCTTTGGCCGTCGCTGGTGAGAGCCCCCGTCTGAGTTGGGCTGATGCGAATGGTGTCGGCGGGGAGGCTGTCGGACGTGATGGCAAAGTACGTTTCGCCATCTTTCAAACCGATAAGCGGCGTTCCCCAAGCGGCCTGATAGGTCACAGGCGCTCCGCCCGTCACCCGCGGTGCGCCGTCGTCGAACGTAAACGTATCGGCCACCTCATCCACATTGGACGTCCAGGCGCTCGGCCGGCCCAGCAGAATACGATCTCCGGAGTTGTTTGGATTGAGCGCCAATGTCCCCACATAGGCGTCCAAGTGCCCGTCTCCATCCAGATCGCACAAGTTCACCGAGAGGCTTTGCTCCGATCCCAGCGTCTGGCCGGTGGCGATGAATTGCCCGGCCTGATTCGCCCCGTCATTGAGGAACACGGAAACAAAGCCGGAACTGCCGGAACCGGCCACGATGAGATCGAGGAATCCATCTTCATCGAGATCGCCGAGGGACACGTCAAAGCTCGCATTGCCCAGGGTTTGGCCGCTGTCCACGAAAAGGGCCGGGTTGCCGGCGTTGGTCTGGTTCAAGAGCACCAAGGCCGGTCCGGATTCGGCCCCGAGCACGGCATCCAGATCTCCGTCGCCGTCCACATCCCCCAAGGCAACGCTGGAGCTACCGGTCGCCGGTCCCAAAAGTTGGCCGCTATCGACAAAGATGCCGGCTTCTCCACCCTGCAAGCCCCCTTGATTGAGGAAGACCTGATTTTGGCCATCTGCATTGACCACAAAGGCATCCAGATCGCCGTCGTTGTCCAGATCTCCCAAGCCGACGGCAAAACTATCCCCGTCGCCGAGCCGTTGTCCGCTATCGAGGAAGACGCCGGCTTGCCCGCCTTGGGCGCCGCCTTGATTGAGGAACACGAAGGTGTCGCCTCCGACGAGAAACGCGTCCAGATCGCCGTCGCCGTCCACGTCCCCCAAGCCTTCCACGAACGTGTTGCTTCCCAAGGTTTGGCCCGCGTCCAGAAAGACCCCGGGCTGGCCGCCTTGGATGCCGCCCTGGTTCACGTAAACCCGAGTTTCGTTCCCACTGATGATCGCATCCAGGTCGCCATCGCCGTCAATATCTCCGAGCTTCACGGCCTCGCCGTCGCTCCCAATGGATTGGCCGCTATCGAGAAACACGCCTTCCACTCCGCCTTGAGATCCCCCTTGGTTGAGGAACAAACGATTGGTCCCCGCCACCTTGGTCGCCAGCACATCCACATCGCCATCGCCGTCCACATCGCCCAGCGCCACTTCGCCCGTGGCCCCCGCTCCGACGATCTGTCCGCTGTCGGCCAAAGTTCCCGTGCCCCCGTCCACCAAGAACCGCGGGGAGAGATCGAGATCGATCGCCGCCCCAGCCGCCGCGTCGTCCGCCGAGAGGGCAAACTGAAGGACCTCGCTGTTTCCCGAAACGATGGCGTAGTACAAGGTATTCGAAGTGAGTCCGCCCACGTCGGGCGCCTTCCGCGCCGGTGTAGATGAACGCGTCACCGGTTTCGAGTCCGGTCGCGGTGGTGAACGTCACGGTCTCCGCTTCCGGATCGACCGATTTGAACTCAAAAACGTCCGGCGATCCGAACAGCAGCCTCGCCTGACCGTTTTCGCCCACGAGCACGTCCCGCACGCCGTCGCCGTTGACATCGCCCGGGCCGGCCAGTGATCCGCCGAGCTGGATATTATCGGCCGATCCGGAACGTTGATAGCCGTTGATCCCATCCAAGGTCGCCAGGTCGAAACTCGAGGCTTCGGACAATGTCGGCGAACCGAAGATGACGTACAGATGGCCGTGAAGATTGTTTCCGGACTTTGGACTGGCGATGGCGAAATCGTCGATCCCGTCGCGGTTGATGTCGCCCAATCCCGTCACAGCCGTCCCCAATTCGACATCGCTGCTGAGACCATCGATCTCGAATCCGACGCCCGCCGTGAGGTCCTGAAGGTCGATGCTCGGGGCAAACCGTTCCGAGCCGAAGACGACAAAGGCCTCGTTTCGATCGGGAAGCCCCAGAAGAACATCCGCGTAGCCGTCGCCGTTCACGTCTCCCGCGGCATCCAACATCTGCCCGACGCCGGATGGTCCCGCGAGCACCGTACCGTTTCGGCCGTCCAGTCGGCTTGCATCGAGACTCAGGCCGCGATCGTTCGAAGTCCCCAACACGAGGAAGGCCTCATTGTTTGCAGGGTCTCCGATCAATATGTCCTCAACGCCGTCGCCGTTCACGTCGCCGGCATCGGACACGGCGGCTCCGAAATTGCCCGTTCCGCCTTGGATCACATAGCCGCCCACCGAGTAGAGCAACTCTTGCGGAATGACCTCCATCGTGCCGGTGAGGTTGCTTTCCAGTAAGACGCCCGTGTTTCCCGTGTACTCCCAATGCGTGAATTCGATCGGAACCAATCCCGCCCGGTCGAAAGTGACGACTCCCGAGGCGGCCCCGCTGGCGAAACCGCCGACCGATGTGTCGTCAATGACAATTTGACTGCCGATCCGCAGGCGGAACCCGTCATCGGCATGGGCTTCAAAAGTGTATGTTCCCGCTTGAGGCACTTTGAGAAAGCCCCCGTAGGTTAATACCGATCCGGTCAGGTTGGTACTCGGAGCGTTCGCCGGGGCATCCGCGCCCAAAAAAGTTTTGAGACCGACCGAATCACTCACGGCGTCCCCAGTCGCGGGGTAATTGAGGGCGGTGGACGTAAACACGACATCCGGGGTCGTCCGCGATGCCGTCAGTTCGGCTTGATCCAGAGTTTGGTAGGTTCCGGTGTCATAGAACGCCCCTTGAAGCCCATCACCATCTCCCGCGAGCACGCCCAGGCTGATCGAACCGCTCAATCCAAAACCGGCGGAGCCGAACACCACATAGCTCCGCTGGTTATCCGCCGCTCCGAGAATCAAATCATCCACGCCGTCGCCGTTGACGTCGGCCGCGGCGAGCGCGCTTCCAATCGCGTCGCCGGTCTGGCCCGTGATGACGACATCGGCCGTTGCAATGGTCGCGGGAAATATCTTGGCCGAACCATACACCACGTCAACCCGATTGTTTGCCGCATCGCCGATGAGCAGGTCCTCGACGCCATCGCCGTTCACGTCGCCTGCGCTTTGAAACTGGTTACCCCCAAGATCCAGACGGACGCCGGTCGCGGGATCCAGCGTGGCCAGGTCGATGACCGTGCCCGTTTCCACCGCTTGCCCGAAAACGATGTACGTCCCAGAAGAGGCGGTCACCAGCATGTCTCTCAGGCGATCTCCATTGAAGTCGCCCGCGGCCGCGACCGAGACATTTCCGCCGAGCGAATCCACGACCGTGAATCCCGCGCTGTCGGCGTCCGTCTTGTGGGCCTCTGGCGACAATTGAATCGAGGGCGTCAGGTCCAGGTCGATCGCAATGCCGTTGCGGGCATCGTCCCGGCTGGCCGCCAATTGAAGCACGCCCGGTCGCGACGGATCGGCGATCACGTAATAAAGTCCCCCGTCCGTCAACCCCGGAATGGGATCGTTACCCGGAATTCGCAACTGATGCTGCGTGGCGTTCGCCGCGTCGCTGGGCGCCAGCGTGGTATTCGGCAGCGGCAAATAAAACGCGTCGGCCGTTCCGCTGTCGGAAATCAGGGGAACAAAGCCGTAAGCACTGCCATCGACCAAGGGGGCAACCGCCTCGGCATCCGCGGACGTGGAGACGACTTCATAAATCAAACCCAAGGGCATGTAGAGCAAGCTGTTGGGAACAACCGCCCGATCCCCGTTGGACGCCGGGGCCGTAAGATCGCTGCGGAATTCAATGCCCAAATTCCCGCTGTCGTCGTAATGCAGCAACGAAATGGGGTAGAACCCCGCTGTGTTAAACGTGTACGTGCCGGTGGAGGAGTCATAGGCGCGCGTGCCGGTGAAGTTCGTGACGATCTGATTGTCGATTTTCAACTCGAATCCATCATCGGAGCGCACTTCAAATGTGTAAGTCCCGGCTTTCTCCACCTTCAGAAAGCCGTCGAACACAAAGACCGAGTCCCAGAGCGGGTCGGTTCCACTCCGGGTGTTGCCGATGAGAGAATCGTCGTCAGGGTTCAAATACGTCGCCAGGGGAGTCTGGTCGGTTATATTGGAAGTACTTCGGGGATAGTCCACTTCGCTGGCGACGAAGGCGTAAAACGGATCGAATTTTGTGAGTTGCTGAGCCACGGAGAGAGAATTGACAGACACGGTGGTATCACGGTACACGGTGCCGAGCAGCCCGTGCTGCTCCCCTGGCTGCAGCGAAGCGTTTTGCACATCCAAAAGCAGGGTGTTGAGCGTATCCCCATCGGTCACCTCGATCGAATGGACAATCGAAGGATCCTCAACCTCCGGCACATTAATATTGTCGCCGCTGAAGGAGATGGCTTGCGGCCCCCGATACGTGAAGGCATCTCCTGTCTTGGCTGGAATCTGGAGCGCTAGGAAGAAGTTGTTCTTTTCCGGATCCGCCTCAAAGCTTGATGGTTCGGTGAGAGTGATGAATTTCTGGTTTTGAAGATCTTCCAGTGAACTCGCCAACTGCAACGTGCCCGCTCCTCCTTCATTGTCCACGCTCACATAGTACGAAATATATGGCAGGAGTCCGAACCGCACGTCTTCGGCGTAATCCCCGTCCGTCCGCACCCAGCTTACCTGGTCTCCGGTCACAAATGGAAAAGGCTCAGCGGGGTTAAAAATGGCCGACGTCCCATAAAGCACGTAGCCCGAAAACACGAAGGCGGCCGGCGTATTGACGCCCGCACTGGCAAGCTGCCAATGCTCCACATCTACGCCGACCAATTCTCCCGCGCCTTGGGATGTTAAATGGATTGTGTTGCCGGCGGCGGCGTCCGTGGGCGTCTGCGCCAATGCGATCTGCACATATCCACCGCCGTTTTTTTGAATCTTGGCGATGTAATACACCCCAAAGCGAGTCAAGGGTTCGACCGTGAGGGCGCTGGCGTTCGGGGCGTACATCACCGCATCCCCCACCGCGAGTGATGTGCTTTTTTCCTGCGTCGTAATAAACTCCGCGCCCACTTGCCCGACGGCAAATGTCTGGTGCAGGCCGGTCGCAGGATAGCTCACCGGCATAGTGATCTCGTTTGTGCCATAGTTCACCGCGCTTTTGCCGTTGAATGCCGCGATCGACTCGTTGCTGGCGATCTCTTCCGTGGACGCCAGTTTGACGGCGCTGGCATCGAGGGCGTTGATGAAGTAGGTCGTGCCGTTTCGCAGCCCGTTGATCCACGGGTTGCCGTTGGCGTCATAGACCACAGCGGACCCGTTCTCGAAGGTATGGGGAAGATCGAACTGGATTTCCCCGGTCGCGTTATCGACCTGGTCGGCCGAGATGAACGTGCCCAGTTGGATCGCGGTGTCGCTCACGCGGATCACCTGGTACGTCGCGCCGTCCACCAATCCGCCGATGGGGTCATGTCCGTTTGTTCGGTAGATGATGGAATCTCCCGTGTCCAAACCATGCGGCCGGGAGAAGGTGATGATGTTCTGGTCGTAATCGACGCCCACCCCGGAATCGAACGACAGATCGGGCAGCGTGCCGGGTGAGCCGGATTCGGACTCGACGGTCACATCTCCTGCCGCCGTCACATTGGCCGAGGCCACATAGGCATCGACGGCCGGTTCAATATCCAGCGTGGCCTGGTTGATGTTCACGCTGAATCCCCCGTAGTCGGCCCCCTGGCCGCGGGAATACCCCACATAGTCCTGGCTCGCGTGGATTTCCACATCGGCGTTGGTGGTGACCGTCGCGCCGTTGGCGATGTAAGCGTCGAGGGTTGTCTTGTTCGTGGCAAACACGCCCGTGCCGCCGCCGGTGACCCAGCGCCGCCGGCCGCGGTGCCGTCGGCTTGGGGGTCATCGGCGGCAATTGCCGAAATCTCAAGCCGGCCCGTGGCGGAATCCGGATCCGTCTTGGCGTTGCCGACGACATGGAGGATCGTGTTCTCCCCGACAAAGGCTTCCACAGTGGGCGATGCCGTCGCCGAGGTCAACGTGACGGGAATCGCCAGTCCCGAAGCGACCGCAATCCCCACGCCGATGGCCCGCGGTTCGGCCGTGGAATTGACCGCAATCGTCACATCGCCCGAGACGCGATTGATGCTGTCGCCGGAGACGGTTCCATCGGCCGCCGGTCCCCCTTGGGAGGCGAAATAGGCGGTCACTGTGGGGGTGACTTGGGCGACTTCTTTATTGCCGTCGCCCGCAAATGCGACGCCGCCGGATCCGGTATAGGCCCGCGCCTTGGGGCTGATATTGGAGTCGGCTTCGATCGTGACATCCCCAACCGTGGGCGTGGTGGCGCTGAAGTCCCCAATCGTCGCATTGCCGATGTACGCGGACGTTTCGCCATCGGCCACAGAGCGTGCAATCGAAGCCCCGATCGTCCCCACGCCGCTGATCTGGGCTTCCACCGCGAGCGTTTCGAACTTGGAATCGCCGTGATTGGCCGTCACGGTGATGGCCGAGGCCGAGAGGATTTGCGCCCCATCCCGGATCGAGGCGTCCTGCACACTATGATCGTTGATGATCGCCACGCCCGCCCCCGCGGCGGGGAGAGTCGACGCCTCGCCGATGAATGCCGTTCCGTCAAGATTCTCTTCTTGATCGGCTTCGATCGTCACGCCGCCCCCGGCGGTGACGATCCCATCGATATGGGCCAGAGCCGCACCGTTAATCGTGGCGATTCCGATCCCGGCTCCGATGCTGCCACTCGCGGCCACCTCGACCGCACCCGCCACGTATTTCAGCGTGTCGTCTTCTTTGGCAAAGACGTTAACATTTCCGCCCGACGTGACCGTGCCCGCGATCACCGCTTCGGTCACGCCTTCGGTATTCGCCGTGTCGCTGGCATTGATCGCATCGCTGGCCGTCGTGGCTTGCGCGCTGGAAGTGTCCGTCACCGTTCCGGAAACCTGGTCGCGAATACCCAGGAACGTGGCCTGATTGGAATCATCATCGGGATTCGAATAGCCGGCGATGGCGGTGGTCACATCACTGCGATTGGTTTGCCCATCGGCGTAGTCGGCGAAGCTCGAATACGACGGATCGCTGGTGCTGCTCTTATCCTGAATCGCCAGGCTGTTGTTGCCGCTGGTGGCTGCGGTGTCGTAACCGGCATCGAAGGCATCGCCCAAGGTCCAGACCGAGACCGACGCTCCCACACCGACGCCGCCAATGCCCGCGCTGACTGCATAGCTTTTCACGTTCTTGAGGGACAGGGCGTAAACGGCGACATCTTTGTTCGCATGAACCTCGGCGCCGGACGCGATCGAGGCGGTCGTCGTATTGCGGATGATGCCCACGTCCACACCACCCGAAAGACTCCCGCCCCGGCGGCAAGCGCACCCCCGGCATCGAGAACCGATACTTGATTCGTCGCCGAAACATTCACCGACTGAGACCCTGACATAGAAACGGTATCGTTCTGATTGATTAGCGCACTGGCGGCAATCGTGGCGGAGGTATCGGAATCGACGTTGGTGTAGGTGACTCCTCCGGCGACGCCTGCATTTGCACCGCCATCGAGAGAGACGCCGAGATTCGTCAGTTTTTCGGAAGATTGGGCCTCGACGGCGAGCCCCGTGATGGTTTCGCTGGCGAACGAATTGTTCCCGGCGTCAATCTCGCCGTTGATGACGCTGATTTCACCTCCGTTTCCGCCGGCGTCGACTCGGGCGTTCTCGTCGATGAAAGCCGAGGTCGATTTTCCAATGTGGGTATAGACGACGCCGGCTCCCAATCCGCCGCCCACCGGAGAAAAGGCGGCGGCGGCACCGCCCGCGACTCCGGTTGCGATCGTATTGTCCGCGGCCGATACCAGCACATTGCCCCCGCCAACGACGATCGCGTTTTGGCCGATCGAGGCATCCGTTCGGGTGGTCAGAAACAGTCCCGCCAAGTTCAAATCGACGGACACGCTCGTCTTGCCGGCCGTGGACGCTCCGCCGAACACCGCGCGGACAATGTGTTCGGACGCGACGGCCACGACCAGCACATCTCCGCCGGCCAGCACGCGCGCGTTATCATCGATGAAGGCTTCGGTTGTCAGATTTGCACTGACCCAACCCGCCCCCGCCGCGGTCGCAGCCATCCCCATCCCAAAGCTGGCGCTGGCGATTGGAATCACCAACGTGAGATTGTGGTAGTCCGTGCTCGCCGTGACCACAACGTCCTGGTTTTCGTTGCCGGCCTCCGCCAGGCTTTGATTCACATTGCCCGCGATATAAGCCCTCGTATGCCGGGTGCTGATCGGAACGAAGCCCCCAATGTCAACGGCGACGGACTGGCCGATTCCGACGGCGGCGACCCCGCCCTTGAGGGTTTCCGAAACATTCGATGTCACCGCCACGCCGCGAATATCGGCATATTTTCCCGTGGCTTCGCGGGTTTTCGTCCAGACCGGGTCGTCGGCCGAGACTTCGCCATCACCCCCCGTTGCCGTCGGTACGCTGCCGGGAGGCCCCACCTGGCTGCCATCGTCGGGGACATCGTCATATGCGATGTCATAGCCACCCGCGGCGGCGGCAATCGTGTCTGTGGAGACATCGGCCAAAGCCGTGACCACGGCATCACCGCTGATGTAAGCATTCGTGTGTCCGGTCAGCACGTTCACAACGACCGCCCCGCCGACACTGGCCTTCCCTTCCGTCACTTCGACGGCTCCGACGATGTAATTGATCGTCGTCTCATTGTTCGCCGCGACAAGCACGCTCCCGTCGGCCTTCACGAACTTCGTCGAGCCATTGCCGCTCGAACTGCCGATATAGGCATTCGTCGTCACGTCGAACACATACATGGAAAATGCCCCGGCGAGTTCGGAGCTTTGGCTGCTGAGTTCCAATGTGCCGGCGAAGGACAGCAGGTCTTCTTCGGAATAAGCTTGCACCGAAACGACGTTCTTCACATTCGCCACGCTAGCCGACAGGTAGGCTTCCGTCGTCTTTGTGATATTGCCCCCATCCGCGCTGGCACCGACGCCCAGATTCTTGCCTGTGGAAACACCAAACGCCCCGCCGCCGCCTTGGACGATGGTGTCGCTGTGAGCAAAGATGTTGAGGGATTGCTTGTCATTTGCGGCGCTGTTTGCCTCGTTGATCGTGGCCCCCTCGCCGACGTACGCCCGAGTGGTGAGAGAATCGTCACTCCCGACGAGATTGATGCTCACCGACGCCGCGACGTTAAACTTACCGGCGACTTCGATGCCCGCCGCCACCGTGGTGAAGACCTGCCTGGAATTCGCGGCGACCGAAACCCCGCGAAACTGATCGTTGGTCGTCGCCTGGCCTTGCGAACCGGTTGTGACGGTCGAGTCGTCCGCGTTTCCGTTCGCCGTTACGTCGGCATTGTCGATGTAGGCTTCCGTTGTGCCTTTCTCGTGGGCCATCGTGGCAAAGGTCAAGGCCACGCTGCTGCCGCTTTTGTTGAAGGCGATATTCCCGGCAATGGTCACCGCATGCACGATGGAATCCGCCGCCACGATCACATTGCCTTCGGCCGTGACCATCGAAGGCGTCCCGCCGGTTGCATCGATATACGCCCTGGTGATCGGCCGGAAAACCGTGGTGGCTTCCGTACCGTCCACGTTGACGGTGTTGTTCGACAACGATCCGCTGCCGGCCACGGTCACAAAGAGAATCGTTTGATCGGCGGTGACCTCGATCGTTCCGGTTTCCGATGTCAAAACGGCGTCGGAAGCAAACGCCAGCACCGTCGGCTGATTGTCGCGCGACGCGAGGTTGTTTGCCAGGGCCAGGCCGACCGAGACGCTAACGCTGGCCGAAAGCTCCTGGGACGCGGGATTTGGGTCGGAGGACGCGTCGGAAACCACATCGACGGGACCTTGAAACGGATCGCTGTTAACCTGGTACTCCTCCAACAGGGGATTCCAGACCATATTGCCATTCGCCGCTTGCTCTTGAGAGTCGAGTTCCTCCTGGTCCGACAAGTTCTCGTCGATTTTGTCCTCCGCTTCGGAAATGTTATCGTCGTTCTGCAGATCGTCTTCGGCCTCATCCACCGCATCCTCGACGAGCGGTTGTTGTTGAACATTCCCGTTGTTGCCGTTCTGGCTGCCGCTGGATTGGAAGAGAAAACTCAAGTCCAGATTCCCCGCCCCGGCGACGTTGGTCGCTTTGGTGTCTTCGGCCTGGATCGCGACGCCTTGATTGCCGTCCAACGTGCCGCCCCAGACATGAGCATCGACGGTGGAGGACTTGATGTTCGTTTCCACCACAGACCCGCCTAAGGAAAACGATTCCGCACCGACTCCACTGACGCCTATCGCCAACACCAGGCTGCTTTGCCGCGTGGCGGCGACCGTGACGGCACCGTTTGCCGAGGTCAAACTCGCCCCGTCCGCCCCGGCGTCAAAATCGGCCTCGTCTTCGTCCCCCACGTAGGCCGAGAGGTGACGAGTGACCGTATTCGTGGGAATCGCCGCCCCAATCGCCACCCCTTTGTTCGAGACCGCAAAATTCCCCGCCGCCGCCACGATGGTTGGAGATTCCTCGCGCGCCTGCACGACAACGCCGGCCTCACCCTGCACCGCTGAACCGCCGGAAACATGGGCATCCGTGGTGTGCGTCACCGTGTTCGTGGCCACCGACCCGCCTAGCGCGCAAACTTCTGTGCGTCTTCGCCGCCGAGTGCCACCGAGACGATTTGCGCGTCCGCGCGGTCCGCCGTCACACTCACGGTGCCCGCCGTCGAAATGATCGAGGCAGCGTCTTCCACAGTGCCAGCCACTGTGCTATCCACGGTGTTGGTCGCCACGGCCGCGCCCACAGCGGCTTTGCCTTTGTTACTGGTGCTCGCGCTGATGACTCCCGCGCCGGAGGACACGACCAAGCCGCTTTCGAGAGCGGAGATTTTAATGTCTCCGCCCGCCATCAGCGTGGCGGCGGTCCCCGTGACGTTCGCCTGAGTTGTGGACTCAATCGTATTGTCGACAACCGATCCGCCCAGAGCGAAATCCGCGGCTCCGTCTCCTCCGACCGCCAGTCCGAGAATTAAACCGCCCGCCGCCATTTTTGTCTCCGCCGAGACTTCAATATCGCCGGCGGCAGAAAGCGAGGCGTCCTGAACCATAGCGGTGATCTGGTTATCAGAGAGGTCGTTAATCGCGACCGCCGCCCCGATGGCCGCTCCGTTGTCACTGGAGTTGGACTGGATGCCAAATTGCCCGGCACCGGCGGCAAAATCCGTGTAGGTGATCCCCGCATGAACCGTGATGTCGTCCGCGCCGCTGAGGGACGTGTCGGTTAAACCCGATGCCGCGATTGTACCTTTAACATGCGCATCGGCGGTCAAGGCCCCGGTGTTGTTCGCCCCAGAGCCGGCCACCTGGATGCCGTTACTATCCACTGCGACTCCCACGGCGAAGGCGTTCATTTCGGGATTGATATTCGCGACAACGTCGATATTGCCGCCGTTGACCTCCACGGTCGAGTTTTCCACGAACGCCGCCGCATTGTCCTTGACAATATTATCCGCCACGGCGACGCCGACCGTCAGGTCGTAGCCTCGGTCAACCGCTCCCGCGAATGCCAGAACATTCGTGTTGTCGGTCGCTGATAATGACAATCCGGTGACGTCGTCGGCTCCGTTTTCCGGTGGCCGGTAGGTGGACCCGGTCATCGAGGCTTCGACGGCGTTGTCTGTCGTCCCGGTATTGAATTCATTGACCGCCACCGTACCGGTCAGGTTGAATACCGCTTCCTGACCGCCTTGTCCCAAAGTGGCCGCGACGGCATAGGAATTGGGAAGCAGCGTTTGCCCATTGTCCTTCGCAATGTCCCACAACACGGCCTCCCCGCTCAAGGTGCCGGCCGACTGAGTGATCGTGGAATCCATAATCTTCGCCTGCACTCGGCGATCCACCTGGTTCCAGGCCCAGGAGGTTCCAAAGCCCAAGCTGCCGCCATAGACCCCATCGCCCGCAAAGGCGATCGTGGCCACGCCGTCTTTCGCGTTGATCTCCGAATCTCCGCCAAGAAACAGGCTCACGAGTTGCAGAAACACTCGGGTGGCATAGTCCAGATCGGTCAAAGCCGCCGACCCTGCCACCTCAAGGCCATCGCCCTGGGAGACGCCCGAACCACCGGCCGACGTGACCCAATACACACCGCGGCGATCGGCTGTCATGTGCAGACCCTGATCTCCCACGGCCAGAGTCGCCCGACGAATGTAGGCCAGCGTGTCGGAATCGTATCGGCCCAGCGCATCGGCCTCGCCGCGATGCAGTTCAATGTCGCTAAACGACCCTGCCAACCCCGTATTGCTGTTCGAGTTATAGTCGGTCTTGACGACCGAGAACGCGCCGGCGAGGTTGACATAACCATTGCCGTTGATCGCGTTGACCGTGACTTTATCCGCCGAGATCGCGCCCTCATCATCGATGAAGGCCAAGACCTGGTCCGCGAGGAGATCGACCACGCTTGCATCTCCGGCAAAGGCCCAGCCGGACTTGCCGGTGTTGGCCCCATTGCCGTTATTATTCTGGCCCTGTGCGGGGGGATTGTCTTGCCCGTTGGCATTTTGAGCCGGGGCGGGATCGGTGCGAACCGTCCCCGCCAACACGAACGAAACCGAAAATCCGGAACTTATTGCTTCGACGTTGATGGTGGCCCCCGGGTCCAGTTGAATGTCCGAGGCGGTCGTCGATGTGCCGTTCAAGTCTCCGATATAAGCTTGAACGCGACGGTGAATTTCTTGATAGGATACGCCGACTCCTATGCTGCCGCTGCTATCGCCGGTGACGAAATTGCCGTTCTGGTTGACGAGGATCACTTGATCGGTCGCTTGGACGTCGAGCGAACCGCCGGTGATCACCGTTCCCGATGCAACCTCCGCCGTGGTATGGCCATTGTCCTTGGGGTTATAACGGAACACGGCCCCCGATCCGGCGAAGGCGAATTTGCCATCGGCGGTCTTGGCCCCGGAATCGACAAACCCGAAGTGCCAGAGTTCATCGCGCGCGGTCACGTTGGTTCCGCCATCCACGCCGGAATGAACCCGCGCCGGTTGCCCGCTCGAGGGAACCGATCCCGAATTGCCGTCGTCTTGGACCGGTGACGATCCGCCGATCGAAGCCAACGTGCGATTGGTCACGTCAATCCACTGAAAACTGGCCCCCACCGCGGTGGTTTCCGCCTCGGCCCCCACCGCGACCAGCTTGCTCTCCCGCTTCTTCAGTCCGGCCTCCGCGTCTTTATAAACGAGGTTTTTGATGCCTCCAAAAATGTTCCCGGCATTGAAGCCGAAATGGAACACACCGGCCATATTCACCAATTGCATTTCCGTCTCGGCGTTGACCGTAACCGATTGCTCGTCGCTTTGAAACGAGTCGTCCTGATTGATCTGCGCCGGCCGCGATGATGGCTTCGGTGGTGTTATCGTCCACGCAAACCTGCACGGTGAATGCCAACGCCGTCTCCGTGCTCTTCGGCGCAACGTTTGTGTACGCCCAACCGGTTGTGAAGAACGGATACAGGAAGCTCTTGTTGAGATCGCCAAGGAACGTCGCCGGGTCGGATTCAAAATTGGTGAGCAGGCTCTCGAAGAAACCGGCGGCCGATTCGACGTTCGCCGGGAAGCGGCGCGTGTTTTGAGCATTGACCATGAGGTCCCGGCTGGCATCCACTTCCGCACCGTCATTCACCACCGCCCGGACGATGCCTTCATAGGTCGCCACGGCGATGGAGGCCCCGATGGAGACTTTCACCTCGCTGTTTTTACCCTCGGAGACTCCGGCCTCGATGATCTCGTTGCCGGTCTCCGTCGCGGTGGCGGCGATGTTGATGTCGGCACCGGATTTGAGCACCGCCGTGCTGCCGATGACCGTCTCGACCGTTCGATGGACTTGCAAATATCCGATCGACGCGGCAACTTCGAAGCTCTTATTGCTCGTGTCGGCATTTTGGCCTACCGGTCCATTATTGTTCGCCGCATCGTCAAGCTGATCGTTGTTGACCTGGTCGTAGAACTTGGTCCGGTATTGGTTAAGGAAACTGCCGAAAAACTCCGGGCGGGAGAGTTTTTTGACGAGCATTTCATCGCCGCCGATCCTCGCTTTCGTTTCCAGCACATGGCTGGCGCTCAGCGTGGCGGTGGCGGTAATCCCCTCGGCCACCGTCGGCGAGAGCGTATGATCGGTCCCGAGCATCAGCGAACCATCGATCTGAAGCGGCACGGCATGGGTATATCCGTTGCTGCTGATGGCATCGGCCTGGGTCAGCGCCAGGCGAATCTGTGTCGGGTCCAGTTGCGTGGGATCGTCCGCCGAAGGGCTGGGGATGGCATAAAACACCGTGCCATCCGCGTAGCGCTTTTCCGTGTCGGGGTCGACGAGTTGAAAGCCGAGCGCCGGGTAGAACACGATCGCATCTCCGGCGGAGAGGCCATCGTCTTCGGTGAAGGTAATGGTGCTCGGCCCTTCTTCCACAGACGCCACGACCAACTCCCGCCCCGTGGATTGGACCGTGAAAATTGGGCTGGTATCCAGATCGACGAGATTGGTTCCCGTCGGGTCCGTGGCAAGTTGGAGCAAACTTCCCGTGTCATCCCCATCGACAAGCACGACATAATAGGTTTGCCCATCGACGAGTCCGCCCACTCGCTTGCCCTCGGCCGCCGTGTAAACCACGGGTTCGCCTTGCGTAAAGCCGTGAGCGAAGCCGTAGTCGATTGTGTGGCTGACATCGCCGACCTGGCTGAACGGCAGGGAGCGGCCGCCGCCGGTCAGGGTCGGGTTGTCGGGAAAGTCGATCGCGATCCCGGCGTAGGCGTCTTGTTCGGTCGCCGCGAGTTGAATCAGATTGGAACTGCCTTCGACGAGGATCACGTAATAATCGGCCAGGCGTTCCAAGCCATCGATGGGGCCGCCCAGTTCCGCGGAGTACACGACCTTGTCGCCCGTTTGGTATCCGTGTCCCGCTCCGACATCGATGGTGTTCGCCTTGGTATCGAGCGCGGTAAACGGATCGAAAGTAATCGCGCGGCCCACTTCGCTTCCGGCGGCCTGCACTTCGCCCTGAATCAGAGTGCGAATATCCGAGGTGGCGAACTCCAAAGCCAAGGTCGCCCCGTATTGGCCGTCCTGATAGGAGCGGGTTTCGGGATAGACCTTGACGTTTTCCGTGCCGTCGGACGTAATGGCCACATTTCCTGCGTCGCTAATGACCCGCCCCCCCTTGTCGACCGAGACAATCGCATTGGTGGTTGTGGAAGAGACGCCGATGGCCACCGCAATGTTATTGGGGTTGTTGGGCGATTTTGTCGCTCCTTTTATGTTGACTTGGCTATCGAGGTTTTGACTGACGCGAGCCGCTCCTCCGGCTGTGGTCGTCGAATCGGCGGCGATTTTGACATCGGCTCCCGTGCTCTCGACGGTCACGTTGTCGTGGAGCGTGATCGTGCTTTGCGATTTGGCAATCCAAAGTCCGAACGCCCCCCCGAACGTTGTGTTGAACCAATAAATCGCATTGCCGGTGGCCACGGCGGTGGCGGTGGCTCCGATCGTAACGTCGCCCGATCCCTGGATGGTCACCGCCGCGCCTTCGTCTTTTCCAATTTCCACCGAAGCATCGACGAGCGAGATCTGAATGGCGAGCGGCAAAGTCAAAAGCCCAGTCACCGGTTCCAACACCGCGAAGAGGCCCTTGGCAATTCCCGCGGCCGCGGCATTCATTCCCGCCGTCGCCGGCAGAATGCCGGCCGTCGAGGTGATGTCGATCGTACCGCCCAGAATCTGGGCCCCCTCGTCGATGGTAACGGTCGCCGTCCGCGTCCCTTCGTCGGTTAGCGACGTGACCGGGTTCGTCTGATTGGTTTTGTCCGCCGTGATCTGGATGTCGCCGGCGGAGAAACTGCTGCCTTCCTCCACCTGCGCATACAGGGCGGCCCCCGTTCCAATGGTGATCGTTCCCCCTCCTTGGAAGGTGGAACTTTTCGGGTCCAAACTGCTGCTCAGGGTGATGTCGCCGGAGTCGCCCGTCGAGGGGGCGTTGGCGTAGTCCGTACCGTCGATCCGCCGGGTGGAAATCACGACATTCGCCGCGACCGTCACGCTCTTTCCTTTGACCTCGAGATCGACGCCGTTGAAGTTGATCTCGTTACTGTTGATGTCATCGCCTAAGAGTTCGGGCAGCGTCGGGAGCCCCCAACGTCACATTCGCCTCCGCATCTTCTCCATCAATGATGAAGGACGAAGCGGGCAGCGCGTATTGAATTGTGGAGACGGCCCCGCCGGCAATGCGGCCGAACACCACATACGCAGCCCCGGCATTCGTTTCCAAACCGCTCCCCGCACTCGTGGGCGAGCCGATGGCGAAATCGTCAATGCCGTCGGCGTTCAAGTCCCCGGGCGCGGACACCGCACCGCCGAACCCGTCCCCTGCCTGACCCGTGCTTGCGGTGAACCCCGTAACGCCGTCGAGACTGCTCAGGTCGAAGACGCCCGGGCTACCCAAGCTCAGATCCCCGAAGACCACCTGCACCATTCCGGCCTGGCTGGCATCGGATCCGGGCACACCGATGGCAACATCATCGACGCCGTCGTTGTTCAAATCACCCGCTAAGCCCACGGAAGTTCCGGCACGCGAACCCGCCGCGGCCCCGGCGAGAATGAATCCCGCCGTTCCATCCAACTCGCCGCTCTCGAGGATTGGGGCAAATCCATCGTAGATCGTCGTGAGGTTTTCCCCAAAGACCACATAGGCCCGGCCGCTGTCTGTGCCATCGGCATCGGAGCCTGGCGCACCGACAATCGCGTCGGTTGCTCCATCGTCATTCACATCCCCCGCCGTTCCGACCGCGGTGCCCAGTACATCGCCGGCCGCTTCGCCATTGATCACAAACCCGGTCGATCCGTCAAGTTCGCTCAACGCGAACCCATTCATCGCCGGGGCCGTGAAGAAGTACTCCCGGGAAATGAAGTCGAGCGAACCATCCGTCGTGACCAGATCGCTTTTCAGCTCGATGCCGCCGGGGTCGTCGTCCGTGTAATACAGAACGGAAATCGCATAGAAACCCGGGGCGGCGAACGTATGGCTGCCGCTCGTCTGGGCAAACTCCCGCGTCCCGTCGAACTCGGCCACCGTCTCCCCGTCAATCGTTAGCCGGAATCCTTCGGCGGATCCGACTTCGAAGTTGTACGCCCCGGGCTCGGCCACATAGAGAGAGCCATTGAAGGTGAACGCCGAATTGTCGATGGTTGCGTCATCGCCGCCGACGAGGTCTTCGATGTTTAAACCGAGAAAATCGTCGAGGCTGGTCTCGGCATCGATCGTGTCCGCCGCATCGCTGTTGGGGTAATCCAATTGATAAGCCAGAAACGTCGCCGCGGGGATGTTTCCTGCGATCACCGATTCCGCATCGGCCAAAGAGCTGATCGAAGCACTCGGATCAGGCTGGTAGAACATCCCGGAGAGGCCTTCCGCCACGGCGAAATCAATCGACCCAAAAAAGACATAAGCCGCGCCCGAGTTTTCCCCGTTGGCATCGGCACCGGGAGCGCCGATCAGCACGTCCGCCAAGCTGTCGTTGTTGAGATCGCCCGCCGAAGCGACCGCGAAACCGGCCGCATCGCCCGCCGCGGCACCGTCCAACGCAAAACCCGTTTTGCCGTCCAAAGTGCTCAGGCTGACCGAGGCATCAAAGCCCTGATCGGACCCAAACAACAAATACGCCTGCCCGGCATCGATCGTCGCGGCATCGGGATCAGCCCCGGGCGCGCCAATTAGCACATCATCAACAAGGTCGCCATTAACATCCCCCGCGATGGCCACCGAAAAACCGGACGCGTCGCCGTCCGCAAGTCCCGTGATGGCAAAACCGTTGGTGCCGTCGAGAGTCGTCAAATCCAAATCGGCCGGGAAGCCGCTCGCCGATCCAAAGACCACGTAGCTCACGCCCGCCCCGAAATCTCCCATCGGTCCCGGCGCGCCGATCAAGACATCGTCCACGCCGTCGCCGTTCACATCCCCGCCGCCGCTGACGGAATAGCCGACGTTTTGGCCGCTCGGGCCCGTCAGCACAAAGCCGTTGCTGCCATCCAGATCGGCCGGATCAACCGTTGCCTGGAAACCCTGGTCGCTGCCGAAGAGCACATAGGCTCGATCCAATCCCGGTGCCCCGACAATAAGATCATCCACCCCGTCGCCGTTTACGTCCCCGGCTCGACTGACCGATGTCCCGATCGCACCCCCGGCCGTTGATCCGTTCAATTGGAAGCCGTCGCTGCCATCCAATCCGCTGAGATCGGTTTTCGCATCGAAGGCCTGTTGGATCATCCCAACGAGATTCCCGTCAGCGTCCTGAGCCAAGGTGAAGTTGGCATCGTTGGGGAGTTGGACCGTACGGCTGTCCGCTTCGGTCTCGAGCGAAACGTTCTCCACGCCCGTGTAGTTCTGCAACAGGCGACCGTCGGCGCTCGCAAAGCTTCCCCCTTGCGACCCATTCAGAATATGGGTCAAGGCTTGCGGGCCTTGACCCGGGTCATGAATCGCCAATTCGTCATCGCCGAGACCACCAAAAAACGACCAGATGAGATCCCTCGCCGCACTGGCATCGACGGTCAAGCGGTCATCCTGATTCGATCCGGTGATCGTGACGGCCGTGGTGTCCGCCAATGCCTGGCTCGCGAGAACCACCGCGCCGTCGCGGATTTCAACCGTGTCCGTGCCATTGAGGTCTTCCACTGTCAGAAGAAGATCCGCCGGCTGATTCACGTCCGCGACCGTGAACTCAAGCGGACCCGCGGACAGAAGCGTGCGATCTTCAAGTTCATCCGCATAAGAGGGGCTGGGACGCAGTCGAGTTCCCTGGCCGGTTTGAGGAACGGGCCAGCAGCGAAACCAACATCGAAGAAAGCCACCGATCCGCGTCGTCACTGGCGAAGCCGCCAATCTGTTCTTGGCTCGCGCAGCACGTAATCTCATGTACGAAATGAGGAGTGCGAAAAGGACACAGAGAAGCAGTCCCATCCATAGGCATCCCCCAGGGGAGATCGCAAAAACGCCAGACAACAACATGGAAAATCCTCCAAAACCTCCTTCCACCCAGGCTGTAGCGGTTGGAGATCAATGAACGCAAGTCTTCCGGCCTGCCATTGATGCCAGCCATTGCAATGCGCAGCCCTCATCTATTCTCCATGCAAGATTGGAAGTGAATTTGGCTCAAGAAACAGGAAAATCCGGCAAGGAGACGTCCGCAGCGTCATCCAATACGCCCCGGCTGGATTGCATCTGCTGCTGGCCAAACCGCCCTATTGGAATATGACAACCCGCGGTGCGTACCGTCGTGGATCCATCCCGAACATCCTGCTCACCCTTTATACGTCCGCGGCCGACTCGATCCGCACGAAGGCCCATCAGAAAGAAGATGGGCATATCGATGGGCGATGACGTGGACCGATCCGGCCACAGTCCCAAACTGGTCATCAACGCCACGGAAGCTGCCGCGCCGATTCCAAGCACGGTGGTCATCACCAAGGCGGAGCTAACCGCGTTGGGCGAGGGGAATGAACTCGCGGCGTTTGGGGCCGGTGTAGCGGGAGCGGGGGCGGATCAGGCGGTTGTTCTCGGCTTGCTCGATGATGTGGGCGGACCAGCCCGCGACCCGGCTGGCCACGAACAGAGGCGTATAAAGCTCGACATCCAAGCCCATGTAGTGATACAGCCGCGCGCTCGGCCAGTCGAGATTCGGCGGCAGGCCTTTTTCTTCGCCCACGATGTCTTCGATCGTGTCCGCGATGGATTCCAACTCTTGATCTTCCGCGGTGCTCGCGAGTTCCCGGCAATAGTGCTTTAAAATCCTCGCCCGCGGATCGCCGGCTTTATAAACCCGGTGGCCGAAGCCCATGATTCGCCGTTTTTGAGCGAGGGCATTCCGCACCCAGGCCTCGGCATTTGCGGGCGAGCCGACTTCTTCGAGAACCTCCATCACCCGTTCGTTCGCCCCGCCGTGGAGCGGTCCTTTGAGCGCGCCGATCGCGGCAGTCACGGCGGAGTACAAATCCGACATCGTGGAGGTCACCACCCGGGCCGTGAACGTCGAAGCGTTGAACTCGTGCTCGGCATACAGGATCAGCGAAACGTCCATCGCCCGCTCCCGTTCAGCCGAGGGCATTTTTCCTGTCATCATCGCCAGCAGATTGCCGGCGTAGCTGAGTTCCGGATTGGGATCGATCCGCGGAAGGCCGGCGAGCAAGCGGTGCCTCGCCGCGATCAGCATGGGAATCTGCGCGAGCAGCCGGGTGGCTTTGGCGCGGGAACCGGCGCGGCTGTTGTCGTCCAATTGCGGATCGAAATGCGACACCGCGCTCACGGCCGTCCGCAGCACATCCATGCTGCCCACGTGCATCGGGATCGCTTCCAACAACTCCAGCACGGGCTCGGGGATTTCCGAAGCCTCGGCGATCAGCGATTGGAAGTCGGCGAGAAACTCCTGGTTTGGCAGTTCCCCGTGAAGCAGCAAATAGGCCACTTCCAGAAACGTGGCCTCGTCGGCCAGTTCTTCAATCGGATAACCCCGGTAAGAGAGCCCCTCGTCGACCGTGGCGATTTGGGTCTCGCCCGCGATCACGCCTTCCAGACCGGGATAATACGGTTCATCGGTCATTAGCACCGTCTCCACAAGCCGCATCAATCCTTGAAACATCAATTGAGAGAGTTCGGGACTCCGTTTCATATCGCACCTCGATGGCCTCCGTTCCAGACAGGCCGCGGCCAAACCGCCGCAGCGGGACTGCACGCAGTATAGCAACCCGTCGTCTTTTTGGGGAGCGTGCTCGAATCTCAGCGAAGTGCGTGCTGGTCGAAAATGCCACGCCCGCCGCTTCGATTATTCCGCCTTCCAGGAGAAGCGGTAAATCGTCGTCTGCTGATAGGCCTCGCCGGGTTTGAGAATGGCGTTGTATTTTTCGGGGAAGCTTTGGTTCGGAGAATCCGGCAGGTGCTGGCATTCCAAACAGAAGCCGTGGTGCTGCGGGAAGCCGCCGTCCGCAGGTTTGCCGGCAAGAAAGTTCCCCGTGTAAAACTGCACGGCCGGTTCCGTCGTCAAGACTTCCATCACCCGCCCGGAGGTGGGCTCGCTGGCCCGGGCGATGAGCTTCGGCGTTTCGCTAAAGCCTTCGTAATCCGTCCGCACGAAGCAGTGGTCGTAGCCTTTGGGGTCGGTCTTGGGGAGTTCGTCGAACCGGCTGCCGATGGCATGGGCGGTCGTAAAGTCCATCGGCGTTCCCGCGACGGGTTTGAGCTCACCCGTGGGGATCAAGGTCTTATTCACGGGCAGATACTTGTCGCATGCGAGCCTGAGCTCGTGGTTCAAAATGGATTCGGAGTTCTTCGCCCCGGCTCCGTATTCGACGCCCGCCAGGTTCCAGTAGCTGTGATTGGTGAGATTCAAAGGCGTGGCTTTGGTGGTGTGGGCGGTGTAATCGATCTTGAGCTCGTTCTTGTTGTTGAGGGAATACACGACGTTGACCGTGAGGTCGCCGGGGTAGCCTTCTTCCCCGTCTTGGCTGACGTTGGTCAACTGGAGCGAAACGTGATCGCCTTCCCTGGGCAGTTCGCGGGCTTGCCAGAGCTTGTCGTTGAACCCGCGCTTGCCGCCGTGGAGATGGTTGGGGTCGTCGTTCGTGGCGAGCTCGATATTCCTTGCCGTCGAGGGTGAACTTCCCCTTGGCGATGCGGTTGGAAAACCGCCCGCAGATCGCCCCGAAATAGGGATCGGGATTCTCGGTGTCCGTGTAGCCGGCGGCCTCGGCGAAGCCCAACGTGACGGTCGCTTTCTTCCCGGACGTGTCGGGCGTGCTGAGCGACTGGATGATCGCCCCGTAATCGAGAATCGCCACGCTCATGCCGTTTTCGTTGTTGAGGAGGTAGCGGGTGATGGGAAAGGTCTGACCGCCGGCCTCGGCTTGGAGCTCGCCGAACGGTTCTTTTTGAATGGAAAGTCCCATAGGGGCGGGGTCCTTGTTCGAGTCCGTGGTGTTTTGATGCGGGGTCGCCGGGGCATCGTCGGACGGTTCGGTGTCGCGATTGCCGCAACCGAGGGTGAAACAGAAACAGAAAATTCCCAAACTCAGCCAGGTGGCTCCGTGCCGTCGCCTTCGCATGCTCATCGCGCTCTCCTGAAAAGGAATTGGACCCCAAGCGGGTATCTTGGAACACCGCCTCAGCGGAATCAAGTGTCCCGGAGAGCGAAATCCTCAAATTCAGGGGCAAAGGCCACACAAGAGCAGAGGCCACGCAGGGAAAGCCGCGTGTGGAGAGTCGCCGGCGTTTCTTAAGTCTCGGCTACCTCTCCAGATACGAAAAACCGACGGAGTGAAAACCTTCGGGAGCAACGGCGGCGGGAATTGTGCAAAAACTCTGGTTCTCCCCGCGAATTGTCCTCGTCAGCGCGCGGAAAGGCCGTTATAATTTTGAGGTTTTGAACAAATGCGGGGATGGACCACTTTGGCGTTCATCCTCAGATTTCACTTGGGGAACACACAAAAGGAGAAGGTTTTAGAATGGCTGTAACACTCACCGAACGAGCCGCCCAGGAAATCCAACGCGTTTTGACGGAATCGAACAAGCCCGAAGGCACGATTTTGCGCGTCGGGGTCGCTGCAGGAGGTTGCAGTGGATTTCAGTACGATTTTCGCTTCGACGAAGCCGGCGGCAATCTGGCGCAGGACGACATCAACGAATATCATGGCGTGAAAATCGCCGTGGACAAGAAAAGCGGTTTGTTCCTCGACGGCACGACGATCGATTTCTACGAAGGCCTGGAACGCCGAGGCTTCACGTTCGACAACCCGAACGTCGTCAAAAGCTGCGGCTGCGGCAGCAGTTTCTCCGCCTGAACAACAACAGGCATCGCGATTTCAAAAAGAGCAAGGGAACGTGTCCCTTGCTCTTTTGCATTCGCGGCGCAGAAACGTAGCGGTCAGCACGTTCCAGCAGGGCCTAAAGTTTTTGAAGCGGTGTGCCGTCCCCGGCGGTGCCGGTCGTGTTGGCTTTGATCTTGCCGGTGTCGGCATTGTAGATCCAACCGATGACCCGATCGTCATCGGGGACCTCGGCGGCGACATCATCCACAATCCGGACCTTGGTCCCGCCGGTGTACGGGTTGGGCGGAAGTTGGCCGATGAAGTAGGGGCCGAAGGGCTTGGTGTTGATGGGGCCGGTTGTGCCGTCGAGGTCGCTGGAAAGCAACATGGCATTCAGAAAGTCGTCGGGATAGATCGAGCCTTTGCCCGGGTAGCTGCCTCTGTGCTGGTATTTGTAAAGCTCGATTTGGCTGCGAAGCAGCTTGAGGTCTTCCCGCAGGGCGGATTCCCGGGCATCATCATTGGCGGCCGTGAACTGCGGCAACACCGTGGCGGTCATAATGGCGAGAACGGCGAAAACGATCAGCACTTCCACCAGCGTGAACCCGCGCCGGCCGCGCGGTTGTGTGGGCGTCAACATGAGGATGCTCTCCGATCGGAGCGGATAATGATGAAGAAACGCTTCGAGACGCCAAAACCCTAGGTCAAGCGGGCAGTGTGTCAAATGATTCCACAGTCACCATGCGAGCTTTCGCCAAAACCGCACCACGGCGCGCTTGAATCGCGATTTCCGGATCGATCCGATTGAAGCCTTCGCGCGGGTTTTGTCATTCGCCCCACCGGGATAAATGGCGGGGATCTCGCGGCCCAAAACGTTTTTAGGCGTTTGGACTTCTTGCTGGGAAGTTTTGCTTCGGGAAGGGAGACTCCTTGACAGTTTGACTCGGGGTGAGTATTTTTCATGGTGAGTTTTTCGGAACTCGTTTGGAGAATGTACGCACACGAAAAAACCTCCGGGAAGGGGGACCTTTTCGCGGTTGCTTTTGCCGGATTTGCGGAAAGCGGCGAGAAAGGTTCACTCCCCGCCTTGCTGGTTTGTGCGTGACGACGAACAATTGAGGAAAGAACTATGTGGCTTGGAGGTTTTTCGGAAATGTCGGACTCGTTGGGAGTTTCCCTGATGTAGACGTGGAAGAAAACTCAGGCCTGGCGCGTCCGGCCGGCATGATTCTCAGGGCAATGGATTGGGGATGATGTCTCTCGGACTGGAGACGTGGTTTTCACGTTTTCGGCGTTATTGGCCACACGCTGTGGCTTTTCCGGAAAGACCGGGAAAGCCAGGAGAAGTGGGACTGGTGCCCACTTTTTTTGTTATTGGGGAATGAGACACAAATGAACGGACCCGAACTTCTCCGTGTTGTCGAGATGATTCATCGCGACAAGAACATCGAGAAAAGCATCGTTTTCGAGGGGATCGAGCAGGCGATCATCTCGGCTGCGCGAAAGCACTTTGGCGAAGAGGCCGAGGTCGAGGTCGATATCGACCGCGACAGCGGGGACGTTTCCGCGTCCGTGGAGAACGAACCGCTCAACGCCGACGAAATTGGGGATCTGTTGGGGCGGATTGCCGCCCAGACCGCCAAACAAGTGATGATCCAGAAAATCCGCGAGGCCGAGCGCGACTCGCTTTATGACGAGTTCATCGAACTGAAAAGTCAGATTGTGACCGGGGCCGTGACCCGCGTGGAAGGCGGCTCGGTCACGGTGAGCCTCGGGAAAGTCGAAGGCTTTCTGCCCCGTTCCGAGCAGATTCCCGGCGAGAGTTTCCGCGTGGGCGAACGGGTGCGGGCGGTGATTATGGATGTCCGCAAAGCCGGCAGCCGGGTCAAGATCATTCTGTCCCGAACGCACGTCGAATTGGTCCGGCGGCTGTTTGAACTCGAAATCCCCGAAGTGGCCGACCATATTATCGAGGTCCGGTCGCTGGCCCGCGAAGCGGGTTACCGCTCGAAGGTCGCGGTGTCGTGTTTCGACAGCAAGATCGATTGCGTCGGGGCCTGCGTGGGCGTGCGGGGGTCGCGGATCAAAAGCGTCGTCGATGAGTTGGTCGGCGAGCGGATCGACATTGTCCGTTGGAACGATTCGCTGCAAGTCCTTGTGCCAAATGCACTTCAGCCGGCCGAGGTGGAAGATGTCATCCTCTGCCCCATGCTGGGAAAAGTGATCGTTTTGGTGCTCGATGACCAACTCTCGCTGGCCATCGGCAAAAAAGGGCAAAACGTTCGCCTGGCGTCGAAACTCGTCGGCTGGGACATCCACGTGATGACCCAGGAAAAGCTCGACGAACAAATCGACAGAAGCATGTCCGCGTTTTCTCAAATCCCAGGTGTCACCGAGGAGTTGGCCGAGGATTTGGTGGTCCAGGGGTTCTTTACATTCGACGATTTGTCGGTGATCGAGCCCGATCAGTTGGCCGAACTCGGAGAGTTGACGCCCGAACAGTGCGAGGCGATTATTGATTTTGCGGACATTGAAGCCGTTCGCGAGGAAGAGCGAGAGCGCGAGCATGCCCGGGAAGCGGCGCGGCTGAGGCGGGAACAGGCGGAACTCGAAGCCCTGACGCCGCCCACCCCCCAATCGGAGGAGCCGGCCGCCGAGGAAGCCGAGGCCGCGGAAGCAAATGAAGAAGCGGAAACCGAGGACGCCGAAGTCAATGAGGACGCGGAAGCCGAGGATGCAGAAGCCGATGAGGACACGCACACCCTCGAAGCGGCGGAGGATGCTCAGGAGGAGATCCAGACCGAGCACGAAATTGCCGAGGCCGAGGAAAAGGCGGCGGAAGAGGGCGCGGAATCGGACGTTGCGGAACTCGCGATGGGAGAAGAAGTTCCGGAAACGCCTGAGTTGGAGGGCCTGTCCGGGGCGGCGGCCGAAGCGACGAATCTGGAGCCCGGCGAAACGGAAAGCGCGGAAGACATCAAGTCCGCAGGCGTGGATTCCGAAATGTCCGACAGCGCGGTGGAAGCGGCCGTGGGCAGCGAAGAGGAATCCAAAGCGGAAGGAACTTAAACCCCGAAATTATTCTGACTGGAATCCGAATAGACAGATCGCTTTAGCAATCTGATGAGTACCCCGGCTTCACCTATTCCAAGACGATTCTACCGCGTTGCTTACCAACGTTTAGAAGAGGCTGAGGTGTTGTTTGACGCCGGCTATTATGTTGGATGTGTGTACCTGGCAGGATACGCAGTGGAATGTATGTTGAAATCGCTTATATTGAATTCGATGCCAAAAAAAGATCACGAGGAGATTGAAACTGAGTTTCGCGGACAACGAGCACACCAATTTGAATGGCTGCGCCAGACAAATGCCCCACCGCTTCCGGCACGTATCAGCGAATCGCTTGCTTTTGTGTCGACTTGGGAAACGTCACTGCGATATCAACCGGGGATTGGTGATCCGAAAGACGCGACACGTTTTATCGAGGAAGTAAAAAGAGTCCTGGAGTGGGCCGACAACCGCATTTAACTCACGGTTTGAATATGGCGAAGAAATTGCAAAAAACGAACGATGACGATGCCGTCGCGCAGGTGGATTCCGCCTTATCGAAATTCAAGGAATCTCATCCTGGCGCGGACTCGGATGTCTACCGCTACAATCCGGCTTCGATTCGGATACGAATTGTCGATCCCGCGTTTCACGGGAGGTCCAAAGGAGAGCGGCACGATTATGCGATGGGTTATTTGCGCCAATTGCCCGAAGATGTTCTTTCCCAGATTTCGATACTTCTGTGTTTGGAACCTGGCGAAAGTTCGCTCTTGGATTTGGAGTTTCGAGATCCCAGCCGTTCACAACTCTGAGAGTGGGGGGAATGAAAGAAATTCTCGAGAAATTCGTACAACGAAGAGGCGGCGAGTTTTGATTCTCCGAGTGTCGGAGTTTTTTCATAACACGTTTTTGATTTATTGATTGGTTTTGAAATCGGGGTGAGCCCCGGGGAGATGCATTTGGCTATCAGGATTTTCGCGTTGGCGAAAGAACTGGGAATCGAAAGCAAGGAGTCTGATTGAGTACTGCAACCAAGCGGGCGTCAAGGCGAAGAATTCCGCTTTGGCCAGCATTTCGCCCGAGCAGCGGGATGTTGTCGTCAATTACATCGAGCAAAAGACCCAGTCGGCCCCGGCTCAAGCTCAAGGCCCGATGACCCCAATGCGGGAAGAGTCCGTGGAGACCGGGGGCAAAGTCCGCAAAATCGAGGTCTCGCGGTCCCAGGGCGGGCGGATCAGTTCGCGGATGGCCGGCAGCGGAACCGCCACGGTCGATCTCGAACCCGATGCCGAAACCGACGTCGAGGAACCCGAAGTCGCCGAGGAAGTGGAAGAGGAAGCCGAAGTCGCCGCCGAAACTCGCGTGATTGAAGCGCCCGCCGAGGAGGGCGAAGCCGAGGCCGCCGAAGAAGCGACCGAAGAAACGGAATCGGCGGCCGTCGAAGCGGACGAGAAAGCCGAACCCGCGAAAACAGAGGCCAAAGCGAAACCCGCCGAAGAAAAAAAGGCCAAGGCGGAAGCCGAAGCCCCCGCCGCGCACCGGCAGGAAGATTACATTGCCCCGGCGGGGGGGGCGGGCCATTCGATTCGCGACATGGAAATGAAGCCGCGGGCCAACGTGACCGATCGGCAGCGCAAATCGCGGCCGGACAAGGACAAGGAGAAGAAGAAGCCGGCCAAGCCCTCGATGCCGTTCATCGCATCGGCCCCGGAGATGTCCACCCCGAAACCCAAAAAGCCCAAACCCGTCGAAGAACCCGCGGCCCAAAAGCCCGATTTCAAGCTCACGGGCGACATGCTCAAAGGCGATGCGCCTTTGCGGCGGCAGTACGAACGGCACATTGAGGAGCGCGGCCGGGAGGAAAAAGAACCGGGCAAAGGCGGGCGGACCGATCTCAAGCGCCGCCGCGATCGGGAGCGGGAACTCGAAGAATCCCGCGATCGAGGCAAGCCGCAACAAAAACGCCGGCGGCGGGGCAACGTGCAGGAAGACGCCATGCAGCAGGCCCCCGGGAAAGGGATCCGCCGCCGCAAAAAATCCCGCAAGGGCCCCGTTGTCCATAAGACCGAAGCCGAGGTCGATTTGCCCATCACCATTCGCAGCCTGTCCGAAGCCATGGGCCGGCCCGCCAAGGATTTGATGACGATCCTGTTCGTCAACAACGGCGTGAGAGCCAACATCAACGACCAGATCACCGAGGAAACCGCGCTGGAACTGGCGCTCGAGCTCGGCGTCGATCTGATCATCAAGCACGGCCGAAACATCGAAGAGGAACTCGCGGCCCGACTCGAGCACGAGGACAACCCCGAAGACCTCGGCCCCGGCCGCCGGTCATCACGATTCTGGGCCACGTCGATCACGGCAAGACGACGCTGCTCGATACGATCCGCAAAACCAACGTGGCGGGCGGAGAAGCGGGCGGCATCACGCAGCACATCGCCTCCTATCAGGTGGAGCACGACGGCAAAAAGTTGACCTTTGTGGATACGCCCGGCCACGCCGCCTTCGGCGAAATGCGGGCCCGGGGGGCGAACGTGACCGACATCATCGTGCTCGTCGTCGCCGCGGACGACGGCGTGATGCCCCAAACCATCGAGTGCATCAGCCACGCCAAAGCCGCCAAAGTCCCGATCGTGGTCGCGATGAATAAGATCGACCGTCCCGACACCGACGAGCAGCGCGTGCTGACCGAGCTCGCGGGCCAGGACATCCTGCCCGCCGAGTGGGGCGGGGACGTCGAAGTCGTCCGCACCTCGGCCCTCACCGGCACGGGGATCGACAAACTCCTCGAAACCCTGCTTTTGACGGCGGAACTCCAGGATTACAAAACCAATCCGAATTGCCCCGCGGTCGGGGTGTGTCTCGAAGCCTTCCGCGACGAAGGCCGGGGCGTGTTGGCCTGGCTGATGGTCAAGAAGGGGACGCTCCGCATCGGGGACGTGGTGCTCTGCGGCTCGGCGTACGGGCGGGTCCGCGCGATCTACGACGACCGCGATCAGGAGATTCAGGAAGCCGGTCCTTCCACCCCCGTCAAGATCGCAGGCCTCGACAGCATGCCCGGCGCGGGCAACCGCTTCTACACGATGACCGACATCGACGATGCCCGCCTCGCCGCCGAAGAACGCCGGCACACCGGCCTCGCCGTACGCCTCGGCAGTTCCGGCCGGCCCAAGACGTTGGACGATATTCTGAACAAAGCCGTGGGCGGGGGCGTTCAGGATCTGCCTTTGATTATCAAAGCCGACACGCCCGGCTCGCTGGAAGCCCTGCGGAGCGAGATCACGAAGTTCGAGCATCCCGAAGTCCGCGTGGAAATCGTCCACGAAGGCGTGGGCGGCGTGAACGAAAGCGATGTCTCGCTGGCGAGCGCGGCGGGGGCGATCATCATCGCCTTCCACGTCGTCCCCGACGATCAGGCCGCCCAGGCCGCGGACAAGGAAGGCGTGGAAATCCGGCGGTACGACATCATCTACGAAGTCACCGACCACATCAAACAAGCTTTGGAAGGCCTGTTAATTCCCGAACGGGTGCAGGAAACCACCGGGCGGGCCTTGGTCTTGCAAACCTTCAAGATCAGCCGGTTCGGCACGATCGCCGGCTGCCGGGTTTTGAACGGCACCATCGACCGCAACAACCGCGTGAACGTCATCCGCGATCAGAAGATCATCGGCGACTACGATCTCGCGTCGCTCAAGCGCGAAAAAGACGACGCGAAAGAAGTCCGCGAAGGCATGGAATGCGGGATTCGGCTCGCGGGCTTTAACGATGTCAAAGAGGGCGACCTCTTGGAAGCCTTCCGCGTGAAGGAGGTCAAACGCACGTTGGAATAACAGACGCGCGATCGGAAATCCCTGCAATGTGTGAATGAGAGCCCCCTCCCTATGGCCCAATCCGAGAAACCGTTTCTCATCCCCGG
The DNA here is from genome assembly GCA_963815195.1 of uncultured Planctomycetaceae bacterium. Lineage (GTDB taxonomy): Bacteria > Planctomycetota > Planctomycetia > Planctomycetales > Planctomycetaceae > CAWAVN01. The sequence continues at coordinate 21,743 of CAWFGE010000013.1, read as the reverse complement.
AGACGAGATTCAAAGCCTCGCCCCCGGACATGGCGCCTGCGTCGCCAGCGACATGATTACCGTCCTTGGACGAAAAGTGGGGTTCATGTATCGAGAATTGCCCGACCGCGACATCGACAGCGGCTGGCGGTTTCTCGCGGGGTTCGAGTCCCAAGACTACATGGACGATGCCGACAACCACGCCGTTTACGATGTCAATACGATCGCCAATTATGATCCGGGCATCATCCCGTTTCTGAAAGCTCCGCCCGGGACGGCGTTCGAGCGGGCGGGCGAGACGGGGCCGTTTGTCGAAGTCGACTTTGAGCCTCCCGAAGATTAACCCAATCGAAAGCGTAACCACGAACAACACACGCCATGACTTCGCGACGGACAGCCAAGATTTCCCAAGCGGTTTTAGAGCAGGTCAGCACGACGATCCTGTTCGGATTGAAGGATCCTGCGCGTCAAGAACGTCACCGTAACGCACGTGGAAGTCAGTCCGGACGCCCGCACGGCCAAGGTGTATGTTTCGATCATGGGGGATGAAAAAGAGCAGTCCCTGTGCATGCACGGTTTGAACTCGGCCCGCGGGTTCCTGCAGAAAAAAATCGCCGACCGCATCCAGACCCGCTACACCCCCGTGTTGACGTTCGTCAACGACCAGGGCGTGAAAAAGAGCATCGCCGCGTCGCAGTTGATCCGGGAAGCCCTGGCGAAAGATGCCGCGCGCACCGCGGCCGAGGAGAAAGCCGCGGGCGATTCCGATGCCTCGGCCGAAAAGCCCCCCGACTCATCCGAGGAACCCGAATCGACCGGCGATCCGCCATGACCCGATCCCCTGTTTCGAAACTATCAAAGCCCGCAAACGTCACGCGGGCTTCTTCCAAAGACTGAGGAAACCCGCATTCGGCCCGTGATTGGTGAGAGAACAGTCATCCGTCCGCCGACCCCTTTTCAAACTGGATACTGGTATTTGCTATGGCTGCCGCTTCGCGTCCCAAAGCCTCCGACAAACAAGCCGTTTTGAAAAAGCTGTTTCCCCTTCTGAAAAAACAGTACAAAGCGTCCGTTCCCAAATACGACATGCCCATTTTGGAAATGCTGATCTACGCGATCTGTTTGGAGAATGCGGCCGAGGAAGAAGCCGAGGCGGCGCAGGAACGAATCGACGCCGCGTTTCACGACTACAACGAAATGCGGGTGAGTTCGATCTCGGAACTCAACAGCGTGTTTGAGGGAATGGACGACCCGGATTTGCGTTCGCTGCGGGTTCGGCACGTGTTGCATTACGTGTTCGAGGAAAACTACGAGTTCGAATTCGAAGGCCTCCGGCGGAAAACGCTGGAACTGGCCACCAAACAACTGGGCAAGATCCGCGACCTGTCGCCGTTCGTGAAGAATTTCACGCTGCAAGTCGCCTTGGGCAGCCACCTGGTGCCCGTCGATGATGCGATGAACCAGCCGCTCAAATGGCTGGGGCTGGTCGAACCCGAAGCGACGCCCGAAGAGGCGTCCGAATCGCTCAAGTCGGCGGTGCGAAAATCCGACGGGCCGCTGTTTTGCCATTTGATCCGCTCGCTGGCCCACGATCCGAAAATGGCCGGGGCTTTCGAACTCGAAGAGGAATCGGCGGAAGAAGACTACGACTTGAACACCGCGCCATCGCGGCTGAAACAACTCTTGGAAGGGGGCGCCAAAAGACTCTCCAAAACCAAGAAATCCGCGAAGTCCACCACAAAGAAAGCCAAATCCGGCCAGAGCAAGAACGGCAGCTCCCGCAAATCGAAAAAGAAAACCAAGAAATCCGCCTCCACCCGCTGAGCGGCCCCACGAACGGTTGTGGAGAATCTGCGGGAAAACCAATCTTGGTTGAATCGAGAAATTGGTTAAAATGGTTTGATGCCGTTAAGAAGCAGAGTTTGCGGTTTTCGTTCGCTATTCGCCAATCACCACTCGCCAGGGAGAGCGGCTCATGTCGAAGTTGCTTGATCGTTGTTTTGCCCCCGTCCGCCGTCCCTGTTCCGCGCACATCGGACTCTGCGCGGGAGTTTTGGGCCTCGCCGTTTTTGCGGGCGGGGTCCCGGCGGTTCGGTCGGCCGAGAACGAACCGAACCTCCAACCGGCCCGTGCGGAAAAACCCCAGCGCCAAAACGGGTTCCAACTCCAGGAACTCGACGATCCCGTGCTGCCGCTCAAGCCCAAACAGCCCCGCACCGCCCAGGAGCAAAACCGGCTGGACGCGATGTCCTGGTACATGACGGGGCAGCTTCACGAGAAGCGGAACGAGTTCAACGAGGCCTTGGACGACTACAAAAAAGCCGTGGCCCTCGATCCCGATTCCGTGCAGATCTACCGGGCGTTGGTGCCGTTGGCGTTTAACCTCAACCGCACGGACGAAGCCGTCAAATTCGCCCTCAAGGCCGTGGAACTCGACCCGGAGGACTATCAGCTCCTCAGGCGTCTGGGGGTGCACATGGCCAACCAGCGCCAGGTGCCCAAGGCGATCGAGCTATTGGAAAAAGCCGCCGAGTCCCCGGGCCTCAAAAAGAACAAGGCCGTCTCCGTCATGCTCCAGCGGGACCTGGCGATTTTGTACGCGGCGATCGGCGAAAAGATCAAAGCGGCCGACGCCTTTGAGACCGTGTTTGAGGCGCTTCAGAATCCCGAAAAGTTCGATTTGAACTTCCGGCAGCAAAAGTCACTGGAGGCCAATCCCGCCACGACATACGAGCAGATCGGCCAGGTGTTCCTCAACGCCGAGCGCCCGGAACTCGCGGTGAAAGCCTTCGAAGCCGCCGCGAAAGCCCGCAAAGGCAAGCCGGGGGCGCTCAGCTTCAATCTGGCCCAGGTCTATCTGCAAACGAAGCAATACGACAAGGCCCTCGACGAGATTCAAAAGTATTTCGACGCCCAGCTTCAAACCAAGGGCCGGGAGGCGTATGAACTCCTCGCGAAAATTCTGAAGGCCAAAAACCAGCCGGACGAGCTCATCAAACGTCTGGAGAAGATGGCCGAGGGCGATCCCCGCAACAGCATGCTGCAATACTTCCTCGCCGAGCAGTACTTGGAAAACAACCAGTTGGACAAAGCCGAGGCGCTTTACAAAAAGACGCTCGACGGCACCAAGGACCCGGAAGGCTACGCGGGGCTGGCCTCCGTGTACCGCCGGCAGAACAAGCCGGAGGAACTGCTCGACGCATTGGCGCAGGCGGTGGAAGCCGGACATCGGGCGGAGTTTCTGGCGGACGAGCTGAAAGCGATCAGTGGCGACGAGAAACTGCTGGGGCGAATGATCGAAGTCGCCCGCAAACAGAACTCGCCGGAGAACCGCAAGCTCAACTTCGCCGGGGCATTGATCGTGGCCAAGCTCGCCGCGGAAGCCAAGAAGACGGACGAGGCATTGGAGTTCTATCAACTCGCCCTCAACCAGCGGCGGGACAAAGCGACCGAGCTCTACGAGGAAATCGGCCAATTGCTGTTCGACGCGGACGATTACGCCAAGGCGGCCGAGTGGTATCGCAAGGCGGTGGGCGATGCCGCCGTGAGCAACAAACCGCAGTTCTTGTTCCGCCTGTCCCAGGCCGAGGAACTCGCGGGCAACACGCAGGCGGCGGTGACCGCGATCCACCAGGCCCAGGCCCAACTGCCCGACGTGGCGCTTCTGCAATACCAGGAAGGCTGGATCTATTTCCACGCCCAAAGGTACGAAGACGCCCTCAAAAAGTTCGAGGAAGTCGCCGCCAAGTTCCCCGAAGACAAAGAGACCGTCCGCCGCAGCCAGTTCATCGTCTCCAGCATCTACGTGCAGCGGGGCGACCTGCGGAAAGGCGAAGAGGTCTTGGAAAAAGTACTCGCGGAGGACCCGGAAGATCCGTCCGTCAACAACGACTTGGGTTATTTGTACGCCGATCATGGAAAGAACCTGGAAAAAGCCCGCAGCATGATCGCGATCGCCCTCAAAGCCGAGCCCGAGAACCCCGCCTACCTCGACAGCATGGGCTGGGTGCTCTATAAGCTGGGCGAGTTCAAGGAAGCCGTGGGCCATCTGGAAAAAGCGGTCGCCAAGCCCACCGGCAGCGATGCCACGATCTGGGACCACCTGGGCGACTGCTACGCCCGCTTGAAGCAAATGGACAAAGCCAAGGACGCCTGGGAAAAAGCCCTCAAAGACGCCAAGGCCGATTCCAAACCCGATGAAAAACTCATCAAGCGGATCGAGCAGAAAATCGCCGGGGGCGAACCGCCCGACTCCGGCGACGCTCCCTGATCCTGTCTTGCAGTTCGAAAACCAAGCCGCCGACTTGTCGGCGCTTTGAATCCCGCCGACAAGTCGGCGGCTTGGGTAAGTTTAACATCAACATCTTTGATCCTTAGATCGCCGCCCAATTCCGAGGGCGGTTTTTCAATCTCCAACCCCATCAAAAAACACATCACGGAAACGAAAGCAATGGCAGGACATTCACACTGGGCCAATATCGCCGCCAAGAAAGGCGTGGTGGACAAGAAGCGCGGGAAACTCTTCGGCAAGCTCAGCCGGGCCATTATCGTGGCGGCCCAAGGCGGCGGGGGCGATCCCACGATGAACCTGGCCCTCCGCTACGCCATCGACAAAGCCAAAAAAGCGAGCATGCCCAACGACAACATCGACCGGGCGATCAAAAAAGGCACCGGCGAAGGCGGCGACGCCGCGCATTTCGACGAAGTCATCTACGAAGGCTACGGCCCCGAAGGCGTGGCCGTCATGTGCGAAATCCTCACCGACAACCGGAACCGCACCGCGGGCGAAGTCCGCAAGATTTTCGAAGTCCACGGCGGCAACCTGGGCAGCACGAACTGCGTCGCCTGGATGTTCGAGCGCAAAGGCCTGTTCCTCGTCCCGGCCGCCCACATCGACGAAGAACGCCTGTTCGAGGTCGCCTTGGAAGCCGGGGCCGACGATGTCAAACGCGCCGGCGACAATTTCGAAGTCACGTGCACGCCCGACGTGTTCCAACAAGTGCAGGAGACCTTCGAGAACCAAAAAATCCCCACCGACCTCGCGGAACTCTCGCAAATCCCCGCGAACACCGTGGAATTGGACGCCGAGTCCGGCCGCAAGGTGCTCAAACTCATGGAAGCCCTGGAAGACCACGACGACGTGCAAAACGTCACCGCCAACTTCAACATCCCCGACGACATCATGGAAGAAGTCATGAGCGAAGCGTGAGCGGGGAATGACCAACGTTTTGGCGAGCGGCCAGCGTAAGCTGGCTGATCGTGATGATGACAAAATCCGTTTCATTCGCGGGCAATCATGGGCTTACGCTCCACGCTCGCCGGTTGACACAGTCCGAAAACTCGCGATAATAGAAATGGACTTTTGTTTAGACTTGGTGAGTCATGGCGCGAGAACCGATCATTCAATCCACCCCAAGCGACGAGGGCAAAGGGGCATCGCCGCCCGGAGATTCCGGCTTTGGGGCGGGCGGGTTTGATCCGGACGACTCGCGTTACGATGATGAACTTCGCCCGCAACGCCTGCGGGATGTCGTCGGGCAACGGCGGGTGGTCGAGCGGTTGGAAATCATTCTCGACGCCACCAAAAAGCGCGGCGAACCGTTGGGGCATCTCCTTTTGGATGGGCCGCCGGGCATCGGCAAGACCACGCTCGCCACGGTGATTCCCAAAGAGCTCGGCGGGGAAATCCAGATCACCTCCGGCCCTGCACTCTCGGCTCCGCGGGACCTTTTGCCTTACCTCACCAATGCCAGCCGGGGTTCGGTGCTGTTCATCGACGAGATCCACCGCCTGCCGCCCGCGGTCGAGGAATTCATCTATCCCGCGATGGAAGACTTCCGCGTGGACATCGCCTTGGGCGAAGGCCTCAACGCCCGCACGATCAGCCTGGATTTGCAGCGGTTTACGGTGATCGGGGCCACCACGCGCAGCGGCATGCTCACCGCCCCCTTGCGGGACCGCTTTGTGACCCGCGAGCATCTGGAGTTTTACGAAGACAGCGAGGTCGAGGAGATCGTCACCCGCAACGCGAAAAAGCTGCGGACGAAAATCGACCCCGCCGCCGCGAAAGAAATCGCCTGCCGCAGCCGGGGCACGCCGCGGAAAGCGAACAACCTGCTCCGCTGGGCTCGCGACTATGCCCAGAGCAAAGCCGACGGCGTGATCACTGACGAAGTCGCGGGCCGGGCGCTCACAATGCTCGAAGTGGACGACCTGGGCCTCGAACGGCAGGACCGGAGATACCTGGAAACCTTGATCACCGTGTTCACCGGCGGCCCGGCGGGCCTTAACGCCGTCGCCCACACGATGCACGTTTCGCCCGATACCTTGGAAGACGAGGTCGAACCGTTTTTGCTCCGTTGCGGTTTGATCCAGCGCACGGCCCGCGGCCGGATCGTGACCGCGGCGGGTTACAAACACATGAAACTCCCGCCCCCGCCCGCGTCCGGCCAGCAAACGTTGTTCTGAGACCGCCCGGCAAGCCGGTGGGGAATGGCGGATGGGACCGATCCGCGAGACTCCCGCTCCCGCCCGTCAATCGGTCAGCCGCAGGCGTTTTCTGGCGTAGTCGATGCCTTCGATCAAGGCGTCCACGTCTTCGCGGTTGTTGTAGAACGCGAAGCTGGCCCGCGTGGTGGCGGGGACTCCCAAAAGGTCATGCAGCGGCATCGTGCAGTGATGGCCGTGGCGGACGAACACTCCCTTGCGGTCCAACAGGTTCGCCAAGTCTTCGGGGTGGACGTTGTCGATGCGGAAGCTGCAAATCGAACCTTTGTGCTCAAGGTCCGGGCCGTAGATTTTGAGGCCGGGGATCTCGAGGAGCCTTGTGGAAGCGTATTCCAGAAGGTCCCGCTCGTGGGCATGGATCGCCTCGAAGCCGAGCTTGTTGACGTAATCGATAGCGGGCTTTAGCGCGATCGCCTGGGCAATGGGCAACGTGCCGGCTTCGAACTTCATCGGGGGCCCCGCGTATTCGGTGTGCTCTTTGAACACCCGCGAAATCATGTGCCCGCCGCACAGAAACGGATCCATCGCCTCCAAGAGTTCCCGCCGGCCGTAAAGAATCCCCACCCCCGTCGGCCCGAACACTTTGTGCCCGGAGAACGCCAGAAAATCGATCGCCGGGTCTTGGACGTTCACCGGCTGATGCGGCACGCTCTCGGCGCCGTCCACCAAGATCTTTGCCCCGACCGCTTTCGCCCGGGCCGCGAGCGGCGCGATCGGATTGATCGTGCCGAGCACGTTCGACATCCCCGTGACCGCGACGATTTTCGTGCGCTCGGTAAGAGACTCGTCCAGCCCCTCAAGGTTCAAGCGGCCGTCGCCGGTGAGCGGCAGGTACATCAACTCCGCCCCGGTCGCCTCGGCGATGTGCTGCCAGGGCACGAGGTTCGCGTGGTGCTCCATCTCGTTGAGCAGAATCTCGTCGCCCGGCTTTAAGAATTTCCGGCCCCAGGCGTTCGCGACCAGGTTGATCGACATCGTGGTGCCGGCGGTGAAGATGATCTCCTCCGCGGAGGCCGCGCCGAGAAAATCGCGCACCGTCTCGCGGCAGGCTTCGAGTTCCTCATCGACCTTGGCCCCGAACTGATACACGCCGCGGTAGGCGTTGGCGAAGTAGTTTTCGTAAACCTCGCGCTCTTTGTCGATCACGACTTGAGGCTTCTGGGCGGACGCGGCGGAATCCAAAAACGCGAGCCGCCGCCCTTTGGAAAGCGGTTTCCCCAAGATGGGAAAATCCGCCCGCACGACGTCCACATCCAACTTCGCCGACGGGTCCGTCGTCGTCTCCGGCATGGTAAAATCACAAAGGCTAAAGAAAAGGTTGTTACACGGAGAAGAGTGAGCGGCAAGATCGCTAGCCGCCGGACACTTTCCGCCTGGGATCTTTCATACCTCGATGGAGGCTGTGTTTCAAGTGCTTATGCGGGTTTGAGGATGTGCAGGGCGGCATGGGTGACGAGGTCTTTGACGCGGTCGCGGTAGGCCGCCATGTGCGGGGCGGCGAGGTGGGCTTTGAGAGCGTCCAGCGATTCCCATTGCTCGATGATCGTCACGACGTTCTCGCCCTTTGGGGTCTGGCGATCGATGCCCGTGTCGGCATCCACTGCGGGAGCATAAGCCAGGCAACCGGCCTCGGCGTGCACGGCGGGCATGAGTTGGTGAAATTCCCGCAAAAATTTGTCCCGGTGGCCCGCGCGGACTTCAATGGTGGCAATCACGTGAATCATGGTGCATGTCCTTTGAACGTGTGCAAAGTGAGCGGCACGGCGCGAGGCTCGGTCAGTGCAAAAACTTCGGGTTCTAAAATTAGCCGCACGGCGCTAGCCCCGGTTTTCGTGGGCGAAGATTCCCATTCCCCGAGACGGGAGGCGAGCGCCTTGCCGGCTCAAATGGTTCGAACGTCAATACCGAAACGCCGGCGGCCGCCAGGAATTCGCAGACCCTCCGAAGAAGCGGTTCAACTGCACGACGAGTTGGCCGTCGAACTGCTCATCGTTGCCTCCGCCCAAGGGGGCGGCATAGCCCAGCGAAAGCGTATTGCCCGGCCCCATCTGCACCGTGGCCCCGAAGAGGACATTCATCAGCCCGATGTGATTGAGTTGGCTGCCAAACCGCAGGCCCGATGCGGAGAGCACGGCGTCGGAGTTGTTCATGCACCTGTTGTAGTGCAGTTCCATCGTCGGGGCAATCCCCGAGATGCAGCCCTCGGTGCGGTTCTTGAAAATCCAATAGCCCACGCCCGCGTCCAGGTACACGAAGTTGGCGTCTTGAAATGTCCCGGCGCTCGCGAGCCGCGTGCCGTTGTCGATCTGGACCGGGTTGCCGTTGGCGTCGAAATCCCACTGCAAAAATCCCTGGGCGAAGAAGCCGCCGTCCGACCAGAGTCCCGCCAGGTAAGGCATGATATGCACGGACTGGTTCTGCACGCGGATCAATTCCCGGCGGTTGGCATTGAAGAACTGGAGATCGCTCGCCGTGGGCACGGTCAGCATCATCCCGCCCGACACGAGGTATTCGCGGGACGAGAACAACACGCCTTTGAGCCCCAAAGCGACGTTCCCCAACTTCGCGTGGCCGTCGCCCGCTTGGCCGGTGAGGGGGGCATTGCTGTCGAGCGTCAAGGCCATCGGCACTCGCACCGACCACGACATTTTGCCGCCCAGGAAGGTGCGTTCCAGCCCCGGCGTGAGCCGATGCACGTCCGCGCCGCCGTCCTGGAGCGACGTATTCGCGGCATAGTCGTAATTCAAAAACACCCGGTCGCGGGGCAGGGGGCTGTTGTTGTTGGCCGCCTTTTGCCGGCCCACAAGACTGCTGCCCCCCGCGGGAAGAAAAAACCGGCTCTGCGGACCGCTGCCCAAGGCGGCAGGATCGATTACCGCCCCGGGTTGGGCCGTCAACAGTTGATTTCCCAGCACCGTCAGCGAGTCGTTGGTGACGCCGAAGAAATCGCCCAACATGTTCGGCACGTAGGGAATGTCCTGCCAGTTGTCGCACCAGCAGGGCGAAACGGGAACCAACGGCACAAGTTCATCCAGGGCCTCTGAGAATGCGGCCTCGGTCGGCAAAAACTCCGGCGAATCGAGGATCTGTTGCGAGACCGGTTCGACGAATTGTTGCTCAGCGGCTGGAGGCGGCGGAGCAGTTTCTTCCGCCGCGGGCATCGTCCGGACAGGTTTGACCTGGGAATTGATCACACCGCCTTCCAGAACCCGGCTGGGCGGACGAACGATCCCGGTTTGAGCCGCGATCGGGGAAACGTTTCCGTAAATAAAAAAGCCCAACCACAGCGGCATCCATCCGAACCGAACACCGTGCGAGAACAAGCGGCGAATCTGAGGGCGTGTCATCCGGCCTTCCTTCTCCGAGACAACCAGGCGGCGATAAGGTCCGCGCCGCGATTCGACAGAATCGGCGCAACCGGTCCATTCGGTACAATCATCGGGATCCGGCGGGCAATCCTCGATCTTGTTCCCGTCCCGGCCGGCAGGTTGATCCGATACAGCCGGCATAAACCAGAAAGTCCGCGCAGTTTGACAGTTCCCGAAGCAGCAAAGGCCACAAAGCAAAAACCTCAGCGCACAAGGAAACCTACTCTGGGAATTGTCTATAATGCGGACGGAATCGAGTATGGGAATCTTTCAACAAGCGAATCCGAAGTTATGGCAACATTTGAGGAACTGGCGGCGTCCCGCAGAGCGTGGATTGAAGACGTGCTGAAACCCTGGTGCCGGGAAGCGGTCCGCAAGGACTTGCTCAGGGCGGCGATGGAGTGGGGCGACATCGCCGGGCGGGTCGATGCAGACGCGACGCTCTGGACCTGGGCCTGGAGCCGATTTCCCGCGCTGGTCCACGAAGGATTGACGGGCGTAAACGAAACGCGGGTCGTCACGGTCACTCTCACAAACGGCGAGACCGTCCGCGGTTTTCCCGATGCCCGGGAAAGCACGGAAGGCCGGCTCGTGCTGATTTCGGACGCGCCCGGAAGCGAAGCCCAAGGCCCGTTTTCCATCGATGACATCGTGGATGTGAAAGCCGATTCAGTTGACCCTGCGTGACATAGCGTTTGAATCCGAAGTCCTGATTTTCACCGGACTTTCCAGGGGCAGCACCGGCCAGGTCCCGTCCGCCGGCTCGATCTCCAAACGCACGCGGCGCTCCGCCTTGGAAGCCTCCCCGGTGCCGGCGTGAATCCGTCTTGCGTCCAAACGCTGCATGTCGGCCACACGCCCGATGCTGTCCGCTTGCCCCGGAAACCGCAGGGGAATGGTATCCCCCAAGGCAAACCGCTTGGCGACCGGCTCGGGAAGTTCGACGATCAATACGGGATGCGCTTGATCGGCCAGCTCCAACATCGGCGTGCCCGCGACGACCCGGTCGCCGGGCTCCCGCAACAACCGCCGCACGCTGCCCGTGACCGGCGACGGCAAAAGTTGCTGGACGGGCCTCGTTTGCAAGTCGCGAAGCTCCGTTTCCGCCGCGATCAATGCCTGCCGAATCCGCGAGAGCCCGGCGGCCTTCCGGGTCTGATGCACCAACTCCAGCCGCTCGGTCTCCAACTCCCGCAGGCGTTTTGCAGCGGCTTCAAAACCCGAGGTCGGCGTGGTTTTGCACCGCACGATCTCTGCGTCGAGTTGGCGAATTCGCCGGTCCGCTTCCGCGTCGGCTTTTTGTTGGGCGGCGCGAAGGGCTTGGCGGAGTTCGTCCACCTCGCGCTTTTGCCGGTCGATTTGGAGGATGAGCTGCTCATCGACCAGAATCGCCAGCGGCTGCCCGGCTTCGACCGAATCCCCAGGTTCCACAAGCAGCCGCCGAATCCGACCCGTCCAATCCGAAACCATCCGGGTTGGCTGTCCGGCGACGGTTCCGGTTTCGGGAGGCAAACTCTTGTTGCCCAGGACGCAACACAGTCCGATGCTCGAGAGAACCGCCAGGCCTAAAAGCACCAACGTGCGGCCCCAGGGAGCCGGGAGTCTCCGGGGCGTCTCCGTTTGGGGGGCAGATGACCGGGCCAGCTTGGGAAGCGTCCACCATGGATTGCACCGCTTCGTCCATCAAGAAAAAAACAACACCTCCCTGACAGCTTCGGTCAAATGCCGGGCTAACCTGAAAAAAACCCGGACAGCCGTTATAGTCGCTACGGCTTCCCGGGGTTTTCAGATGTTGCTGGGCCAACCCATCGTATCGGCGACAATCGATTTCGGCGGCAGACGGCGCTGCGGCTTTAATGCGAGACCTGGCTCGTTTGGCTTTCGGTGCCGGCGGGATTTTCGGCGGCGGTTTCCGAAGCCGCGGGCTTTTTGGGATGGGCGTGCGGCGTGTGATAGGCGACCAGCACGATCGACACGACCACGCCGACCATCCCGACCCAAAGCCACGGGCTGGCGGTCGTTTCGTTGCGGGTTTGAATCACGGAAATCAACGCCGTGACCGACACCGCCCCGCCGAAGACAATGGGCATGACGAGTTGAGGCTTCGGTGGGCCTTCGAAGCTGAGCATCGCACTCGTCAGGCTGAGCGCGCCGAAGCGCCGAGCGTGCCGCCCAGGAATCCCCAGATCGCGGCTTGGGAGTGGCCTTCCGCCGTGAACGAAAAGTTGTCGCCGAACACGGCCATCATGCCCAGCCCGCCGAAAATCGCGAACACCAGATAGGCCACGCCGATTCCGACGTAGGGTTTGAAAGGCGAGTAAAGTTTCTGAGGATGCCGGGCCTTGCCGATCACTGGGCCGTAGCAGCCCCAGCACAAAGCGGTTCCAAGGGCAAAGAGAATGGGAATCGCGAGAGCCTTCATAGAAGTCAAATCCAAATTCGGGGTGGGAAAAACAGGGGGGCGCGGTGATCCAGAGACAAACAACCGGAACGGCTCGCGTTTTGTTTATCGTAGTGTTCCCAAAGCCGTTCGGCCAGTGAACCGCAGGGTCCGCAGTGCCGATGAGTGTGTCTGGCGAAAGAAGGTGGAAAATGACTGGACGTATTGTTCAAGTGGATTTGGGTGGCACGCCCTGAGGCACGAAGGGCGTGGTCTTTGCGATGGCCACGCCCTTCGTGGCTCAGAGACGTGCCACCCAGATTTGCCCATGACCGACTTTCGTGATACGCACCCTCGATCGCCGGACGTGTGAACAAAAGATTGAACCTGTGCGGGGTTTGGGGTATCTTGGCCTTTATCCGTGTCTCAAACAATCGAGGATGTTCTTGTGACCTCTGTCGATGCCCCCGCTTCGCTTAGAAAGCCCGCGGACTTTGCCAAGGCGTCGCCGGCGTACCGGCTTCGCGTTTGGACCGCCACGTTGGGGCTGATCCTGTTTGTGCTGTTGTACGTCGGGCTCGCGGGCTGGTTTACTTACACGGCTTACCGCATGATCGCCGCGGCGTTCCGGGGCGGCGACGGGGCCACGCCGGCGTTTTTCGCGGCCTGGCCTGCGACGTTTCTGGCGGTCTTTATGTGGAAGGCGCTGTTTTTCGTGCGATCCGGCTCCGATGCGCCCGGCCTCGAGATTACCGCGAAAGACCAGCCCGAACTGTTCGCGTTTCTGCACGAGTTGGCCGATGACGTCGGTGCGCTGTGGCCGCATCGCGTGTTCTTGTCGCCCGGCGTGAACGCGGCCGTTTTCTACGATCTGTCGATTCTGAACTTCTTCCTGCCCTCGAAGAAGAATCTCATCATCGGGCTGGGGCTGGTTAACGTGCTCACGCGTTCGGAACTCAAAGCCGTTCTCGCGCACGAGTTCGGACATTTCGCCCAGCGGTCGATGGCCGTGGGACGCTGGGTCTACGTCGGCGAGCAGATCGCGGGGCACATCATCGCCAAGCGCGACTTTTTGGACAAGACGCTCGATTTCATTTCGCACATCGATCTCCGCGTGGCCTGGATCGGCTGGATCATGCGGACGATCGTGTGGTCGATCCGCTCGCTGATGGAAACCGCGTTCCGCTGGGTCGTGATTGCCCACCGCGCCCTTTCGCGCGAAATGGAATTCCAGGCGGACCTCGTGGCGGTCTCGGTCACCGGCAGCGATGCGCTCATTCAAGCGCTCTACCGCACGCAGACCGCCGACGAGGATTGGGAAAGCGCTTTGAACTTCGCCAACGGGCAGCTCGGCAAAGGCCGGACGGTCACGGATCTGTTCGCCGTGCAGACCGAGATCAGCGAACACATGCGGCGGGTGTTGAACGATCCGAACCACGGCGTCCTCCCCGAAAAACCGCCCGAAAACCCGGCGAACTGCCGGCTGTTCACCGAGCAAATCGCCCAGCCGCCGCGAATGTGGTCCACGCATCCTTCGAACACCGAACGCGAAGAGAACGCCAAGCGGATTTACATCGAGGCCCCGCTGGAAATGGAATCGGCCTGGACCTTGTTCGACGATCCGCAACACGTGCGGGAAACCGTGACCGCGAGGCTGTTCGAGGGCGTCAAGCTTCCCGAAGAGCCGAAACCGCTGTCCACAGGCGAAGCCCTCGCCGCGCTCGAGGATTCTGTATTCGCACGAGTCTTACGACACGCGGTATCGGGGAACATATTTGGGGCGGCCCGTGTCGATCGGCGTTTCCGAGTCCGTCTTGTTGTACGGCGATCCGCCCGGCGAGGAGCAGCTTGCCCAGTCGCTCAAAGAACTCTACCCGGAAAGCCTGCAGGATCGCTTGACCGAGCTGCGCAACCTGGACGAAGAAGTCGCGATGCTGGAAGCGATTGAAGGCGGGCATTTCGATGCGTCCGGCGGCGTGATTCGGCACCGCGGCCGGGTCGTCCCGCGCCGCGAGTTGCCGCAATTGATCGCGCGGGTCAAACGGGAACGGGACGGGATCCTGGCCGCGATCGAACGACACGACCAGGAATGCCGCACCCTGCACGATGCCGCGGCTCGGAAAGTGCAATACGGCTGGTGGGATTATCTCCGCAGCCTGACGGAACTCTTGCATTATGCCGAGCACAGCGAAGCGGATCTCAACGACGCCCACGGCAAACTGGCGAACATCACGATGATGGCGACCGCCTCCGGCCGGGTGAACCAGGAGAAGCTGAACCGCATTCTCGCCTCGGCGAACGATCTGCAAGGCGTGATGTCGCGGCTCGACCAGCATGCCGAATCCATCCAGTTGCCCGAGCCGATTTTCCAGGAACTCGAAACCGCCGGATGGCGGGAGATGCTCCCCAAACTGGAATTGCCGCCCGCGAACGAGCAGAACATCGGCCAATGGCTGGAGGTGGTGGACAGTTGGGTGATTCCGATGGTGCGGAGCTTTGGGGCGCTGCGGAAAGCGGCGCTCGCCGAGCTTTTGAAAGCCGAAAGAACTGTGGCCGCGATGTATCTCGGCGAAGAGGAACCGCGGCCCGCCCCGCCGTGCGCCACCATCCCCACAAAATACAAAACCCGTCCGCGCGGCAGCGAGCGCGATCGGCAAAAGAAGCTCGATTGGTGGAGCCGGTTTACCCTCGCCGACGGCTGGGGACCGGGCCTTCTGCGTTTTGCCGTGGCTTCGAGCATCGTGGCGGCGGTCGTCCTCGCCGGGCTTTACGTGGGCAGCGCGAATGTCATCATCTACAACGGATTGTCGATTCCGGTGAACGTGTCCGTCAGCGATCAAAACGTGACGGTCGCTCCGTTTCAATACGCCGAGGTCTCGGTGGGGGCTCATCGGCGTTGCCCGATCGTCGCCCGCACCACGGACGGCCGCGAGATCGAATCGTTTGAAGCCGGCGTGGACAAAGCCTTCGCAAATTACGTTTACAACGTGGCGGGGGCGGCTCCCCTCTTCGAATGGACCGTGATCTACGGGCGGGCGTCTCAACGCGAGCCGCGGATGCTGGGATTTCCTCGCTGGTCGGTGACCGGAGCGAAAGACATCTTTACCCAGCCGCCGGCCTCCGCGGACTCAGGAACAAGCCGCCTCATCTTTGGTAGCAACGTCCAGACGCCGCCTCAATACACGCTTCGGACGGCTTCCGATCCCGCCGAACGGGAGCAGGCCATTCGCGCGCATGCCCGCTGGGACACCTCCAAAGCACGGTTTATCGAGTTCTGGTTGGCGCAGGCCAGCGTATTGAAGGACTTTGACCAAATCGTCGCCACCCGGTTCGCGGCCGACCCCGGCGATGTCGTGACCCGGAGGATCGAGCAAGACTTGGCACACTCGGCCGGTTTGTTGAAAGTCCTCGAGCAACACCGGCAACTCGCCAGCCAGCACCCGGATGATCCAAACTGGCAATATCTCGGAATCCTGCGCGATGCCCGACGGCCCCGAGCAGGACGAGGCCTTCTTGAAGCGCTCCAGAAATGGCCCGACCATCCGTGGTTGAACTACGCGGTCGCATACGTTTACGCCGGTCGGGCGGAATGGAACGAGGCTCTCCATTGCTATCAACTCACGCTCCATGAAACCGGTCCCTGGTTGGAATCCTCCGCGATTCAAGCCGCCCGGATTCGCCGAGTCTTGGCCGTCGAGGAACCGCCAAATTTGGACGACCTCGGCGACTCCGTCCTGTTGCACCAATACCTCCTCTTGGAGACCGGCGAGCGCATGCAGGGCACGCCGTATCAGGCTTACTCCATGCTCAACGAGGGAAAAGTCGAAGAGGCCTATCTCGCCGCGGGCGGAGACCAGGCCGAGCCTCATCTTCTGGTGTTGCTCGCGGCTTCAACCGGAGCGGAACCAGGCTGGCAGAAACAGGCCCTCGAGTTGCCGGTCGAGAATATTCAGGATCCGCACCTGCTCTTGTATCTTTTGGCACTCGCCCATCGCAACGGGCAGCCTTACGAGCGTTACCTCGAGAAGTTTGAAGAGATTTATCCGAAAACCCACACGTCGCCGCTCGGCTATGTCAAAAAATTGATCGAAGACGGCCGACCCTCTGAATCGCTCGAAAAAGACATCACCGGTCTGAATCCGGACTACCGCGGGCTGGTCTTGGCGACGGCGGTTGTGATGTATCCCGATCAGGCCCCCGCAAGCTGGCGGCGAACCGCGAACTGCGCTGCTGTTCGCCCCGGAACGCCCCGCGCTCTGATGTTTGGGGGCATTCCACGGTTTATCACAGAATCATGGTTCACAGAATCATGATTTTGTGGACTATGATTCTGTTCGATACGCTGCGGAAGAACGGGGCGGATGATCATTCCCGCCGCGGCGGAAAAATCATCAACAGGCTCGACAGGCCGCCGTGGACTCTCTGTAATAAAGTGATCGATCACATGCCGTTATCACTTTCACGACCAGCCCGCTTTGGGAGGCCTCGCATGTTCTTTTCGCCCCGTTCCCAACCGAAACGCTTCGCGGCTATTTTGCAGCGCAGCGTTGTCTTGGGAGCCGCCGCTTTCTGGCTTGGCCTTTGCGCCCAAGGGTTCTCCGCGGAAACCAAAACTCCGCCCAACATCGTGTTTATTCTTGCGGACGATAAGTATCGGAACACCACCACCGAGTAAGCAGAAACTCTACTAATCCAGCGTTTTCATGGATTCTTGATCCTAATCCGAATTCCGGTCAAATTCAGTCATATCTGGAAACCTTCCGTTCAATTAACTACACTTTACTACATTTTGAATCACCCAGTTGAGCTCTTGAAATCTGCTCCTGTTAACCGCTAGGTTCAAGGTTCGAGTCCTTGTCTGTGGAGCTAAAAGTTTTTGTACGGAATCCCCGTACCCACTGGTTTACTCAAAATGCCCGATGCGAGAGCGTCGGGCGTTTTGTCTTAACCCGCGGGAAATAAAGGCTTTCGGCGATCGTCCCATCCTAACGCCGCGCTCTCGGTTAGGCAAACGATTTTTCGGGGTCCGAACCGAACCCATAGGGTTGCGACCGGACCCCGAAAAATCACGGACGAACTCTCGGACTCTCTTGGTGAACAGCACCCACTGGTTAACAGGACGCCTGTAAACCAGTGGGTTGACGTTTCGTAATTTCGGGACCGGGCCGAACCCTCTGCCTAACTGATCCGCTTAGTTCAAAATGATCTCGAGCGTGCCGCCACTCGCGAAGTCGCGCTACAAACCGCCAGAACTCCCCGATCTTGCTTTCTGATTCGGGCACAGAATTCGTTTTCGATCCGCTCCCTGCGGATCCGGTGGTCAACCCGGTGCGAACTTTGCACACCAACCAGGTCATTTAATTCCAGTGGGGATCGGAAGGCTGGTTTTTCAAACAGCACTTTTTGTATTTTTTTCCACTTCCACACGGGCAAGGATCGTTTCGTCCCACTTTCGGCTGTTCGTTGACAATCGTTGTCGAGGAGGGGCCAAGCTCCGCATCCTCCCGGCCCCATTCGTCGTCTTCCATTCCGGGTTCAGCGGCATCCCATCCAAAGCGAAATCGGCTTCGACCGTGCTTGAGGTCCTCTCTCCATTGTTCGTCTTCGGGAAACCGCAACCCCAAACCCTCCGCGATGGCCAGAACATCCTCCCGCAAATCGAGAAACTGCGGATCATCCTCCTCGGCCAAAATCAGCTCACGGGCGGGATCAATGGCTCGGGGGGAAAATTGCTCCAACGCCGAACTGGCCCACTGGGTCCGAATCGTCGGATCGGATTCCAAGTCGGGCACGCTAAGGCAGGCCATGAGGGCCAGGTCCGAATGGATTTTTCCGAGAATGTCCGCCGTGGAAAACCGATAACTCCAACCGCTCACGGGATACTCCTCAACCAGCAATTCCACCACAGAATCCGTTCCGATTTTTGTCAGGGCTTCCATTGCCAAGGGATTCAACCAGTCATCCTCTGTGTGAAGCCAGTTAAGCAAAGCGGGAACCGCCTGGGAAAGCTTCAGCAAGCCGGCCAAGTAGACCATAAAGCCTTCCATCCAAGCCAGCGGATTGTCTTCATAGTCGTCGATCTCCAGGGCCAGGATCTCGAGGCACTTGGGCGTTGCGAAGTCGGGATAGCGGGCCAGAGCCTCGGCGAGGTCATAGCCGAGCGGCAGGTCGGCCTCCGTCAGGTATTGTGTCTTTTTCTCGGCTTCGCAAAGTGCTTCCAGTTGCTCCCAGAGATGTTCGGGGCCCAACTTGGAAAAACCGATCCGCCGCGCGATGCGTTCCTGAAATGTGGAATCGACGCCGGCCAACTGTTCGATATCCGTCTGCCGGGTTAGGAGCAACTCCGGCGGGGCGTGCGCCAGGACGCGGGACAGGACAACCTGGTAGGGGATTCTGTCATCGTTGTTGCTTCGAGGCTCCTTAAGTTCTTCGATCATCCAATCCAGCGTTTGCTCGGTCTGGTGAAAGAGCCCATCATGGGGAAAGAGGGAACGACACGCCTCGCGGCCGTACTTCTCCACGGCTTGAATGATCCGCGGCAGGACGTCCGGATCCGGCAGAAATCCCTTCGCAAAATACGCCACCGCCATCTGGCGGGTGTGAGGATTGGGGTGCAAAATCGCCTCCAGGATTTGCTCTCGGGTGGCGCGGTCGGAGGCCAATCGGGCCGTCAGGTCGGCTGCCATCCGCTTGACGAAGGCGGTCTTCCGTGATTCATCGGTCTGGAAATTATCCGCGATTCGCAACCGCGTTTCGGCCCCGAACCAGCCGAAGGCGTCCCGTTTCGCCTCTGCGAACCACCGTTCGTATTCGGGAAACGTGTTTCCCATGATGGTGGCCACGATCACCAAATCATATTTCAGGTCGCGAATCTCGGGATCCGAATCGGAGTCGCCTGTTTCACCAAACCGCGAACGATGTCGATCGCACGAGGATCGAATTGGTGGAGAAGCCGATCCCCCAACATCCCGGCGATATCTTCGGCACGTTCAAGACGCAATAACTTTTGGCAAATCTCAAAGCAGCGCTCGGAACGAATCGGACGCAATGCGGAAGTGAGTCCGACCCGTTCCTGTTCCGTCGCGCGGGGCCAAGCCTTCCAGACCGCATCCACCACGGCCTCGGTTCCGATCCATCCCAAAGCCGTCCCACACTCATCGGCGGCGGCCTCGTACGAAGACTTCAGCCATTTCATCAAATGCGGGATCGCCGGTTCCAAACGCATCTGGCCCGCCAACAAAATGAGCCAAGGCTTCAGCCAATCCAACAATTCGCTTTGAGGACCGGAATAATTCGCCGGCAGGGTTTCGAGCACTTGCTCTGCCCCTTCCTCGCGAAATCGCGCCATGAATTGCACGTAGCGATGGAACTGCCGATGCTGACTTGTGGTGAGTTCCCCCCGCCGACGGACTTTCCTCCCCAAATCCAAGAGGTTCTGCCAAGCGGTGGGCCAGTCCCAATTCGCCATTTGCATGATGTCACGCATGGTCGGCTTCAAGGGGGCGGGAAACCCGGGCAGGGCCAGAATTTCCGGGCCGCGGGGAGGAATCAAATCCGATTGGGGATTGCACAACAGCAAGGCCATCGCAAAACGGGCGTTCTCCAGTTCCAGCGAGGGGGCGGGTGGATCGTCTTCGAGTTCGCCCATCAGCCAATCGATGGCTTCATTCGTCAGCGGCAAATCATCCGCCGCCCGCAAAATTCCGAAAGCCGTCTCTCGGCCATACGTCTCGACCGCTTGGATCACCAGCGGAATAATCGCCTCATCCGAACTATGGGACGCGGCGTAGTCCCGTACCGCATATTCCCGAACGGCAGATTCTGGGTGCAGAATGGCTTGTTTGATTTGGGTGTCGTAGTGCGTCATATCTGGTCAGTTTTCCATTTGAGTTCAGAGGACTTGTGCCCATTGTATCTTTTGGTGATGTGGAACCAAATCAGCATGCTCCAATCGAGTCTGGAATATCGGGGTGCCCTTGCCTAAAAAGCTCCGGCCACTCTGTCTTGCGAGCCGACGGCCTCCGGAATTACCGTAGATTCGGAGCCCACACCAAACACCCGCTTCTTCCGAGGCGATCCCATGACCCCCGATGAAGCCCTCGCCAAGCAAATCGAAATCTACCGTGGATGACCGGCGAACAACGCCTGAAAATCGCGCTCGACCTGCACACGTTCGCTTGCGACGTTGCACGGGCGGGGATTCGCCGCCAGTATCCGAACGCCACGGATAAAGAAGTCGAACAGCATCTGCGCCAACGGATTGAATTAGGGCAGGTATGACCCCATGTACGACACCCCAGGTGGCGTGCGCGTCCTTCGCGGCGCCGAAAGAACGCTATTCGTAACGTCGGTCGGCATGATGGTCGATCTTCCGAGAACCGATGATTGCGGCGCAGACATCCCGATCTTCGAGAATCTCCAGCGAAATCAAAAAATCGCCATTCTGCACACGGCCACGCTCGCCCTGTTGCGTGAAGACGTGCCGGCCCCCGAACTCACGGCGGTGCTCGAAGGCGCCGTGGCCAGCGTGTTTGAACACATTCGCGCCATGGTGTTTCAAGAAATCAAACTGCCTCCAGACGATGAGTTGTTGCAAGACAATGTTCCGACTTGGCGAGAATTGGTGCTCGCGGCGGCATTCGATTTGGATTTGGAGGAACTCCCAAATCCCGATGCCAGGGACAAGGACGACTGGGATTTTGTGATCCAATGCCTGAAGGGAACGTCCTTTGGGACAACGATTTCGAAGCCGAGAATCGGCAGGACGCTTCTCCCGAACAGAGCCGCCCCTTGAAATCCTTGCTTGGCATCCCTGACAATTATTATGTTGCCGTCCCCTGGGACCCATCGGATGAGGACGCGGAAAAACTCCTGCAAGAATTACATGATCTGACGCGATAGTCCCGATAATGACACGAACCGACGCGTCATTTTGTTGCCCTACTCCAAAAAACGCAGGATGAAAGATGAGAATTTTAATTTGCGTCCCAGCACTCGTGATCGCCATTGGCCTGGGCCTCTTGATCGCGCCGTGTGTGGGCAATTCCATTTGAATTCCCACAGTCCTCAGGGAGACCGCAAGACGGCCGAGTCGGTTGCACGATATGCAATCGACGATTTTTTTATTGGGTGCCGCGTTCGGCGGCAGCCCTTGTTCGCGAATCCTTATTTCGGATCCCTGCCGATCCAGAGATATTTTCCGGAGCCGGTCTTTTTGGCCGCCTCCACGCCCTGGAGGTCGAGGAACTGGCGGTTTTCTGCGGACCGGCGGCCGGTGAGCAGGCGAACGCCGAATGGAAACACGGCCTCGAATGGGCGGCGGCGGGTCGGCTCGCGAAACCCATCGAACTCAAGACCCGGATGAGGGAATGGCGCCGGTCGCTCGTTCCCCAGGAAAGCTCTGTTGAGCCAAACCCGGAGCCCATTCGGCTCGAAGGGTTCGACTGCTTCCGAGTTCCCGCCGGCAGTTCCTTCCCGCCGCCGCGAAGCTACGGCAAATTGCGGTTTAC
>CAWFGE010000012.1:0-1131389 GCA_963815195.1 uncultured Planctomycetaceae bacterium | reverse complement strand
CCGGCTGTGCCGGCCGTTCGATTTGGTAAACTCGTTCCTTGAGATCCAAAGGGCGGGTCGGGTGGCACACCCTCGGGGACGAAGGGCGTGGATGTTGATCGTCACCACGCCCATCCCGTTGGTCTGGGCGTGCCACACTGAATGCTGGCAACTTTGAACCATCGAGGGTGGCACGCCCTGAGGCTTTGCGAAGGGCGTGGGAGCTTGTTTCGGGCTTCATTCTTGGAACAGGGGCCGCGTGCGATCCATTGCGATTTTCACTTCGCTGATCCCCGCATAAAACCGCGCCGGGTGCGATCTTTGGAAAGAAACGGAAATCGACGGCGGGGTGGCTGGGGCGTGAACTGACGATGACTCCAAATGAACGTGTCACAGCCCCAGCTTTTTGCCGCGTATCTCAAGTTTGTCGAAGCCCGATTTCAGGCCCTGAAATGGTTGGTTGGCACAAGGCTGGGGCCATGCGAGAGATTCTGTAATCCTCGCCGGGTCACGCCCCAGCCACCCCGCCGCGAGTCCATCAGGATTCGCGGGCGTTTGACATCGGGGGGGTGGCATGCTCATGGCTTTGCATGAGTATGTCTTCAGCGAGAAGGGCTGGCTGTGCCGGCCATCCAATGGCAAGCCACATGTGGGAATCCCGGCTCAAGAAAATCAGGAGTTATCCTCCAATGGCGAAGCGTGAGAAAGATGAAGAGCGTGAAGATCGGATCGCGATGGAGGCGATCGTCGACGCCTACGGTCCCGAAGAGCAGGCGATGGGCTGGTACTACTATCTTGAAGACAAGATCGCCTTTCCATTTCAAGTTCGTTGTCTTCAAGAGCGTGCGATCTCACCGCTTAAGAAAGGCGAGGAGATCATGGTCGAGAGTATGGCACCGCCAGACAATTGCATGCACGAGATGTTCGTCATGGGCAAATGGAAGGGGCGTTCGCTCGGTCTCCCGCTGGCCCAACTTGAAGCCGTCGAGGCGGATGAGGGCACACTGGAAGCGATTGGCGACTGGCACTACTGGGTCGATCAGGGTTACCAACTCGGCTGAGATCGGAGGAGGAGGGGTGGCTTTACCAGCCGTTTGATGGCCAATCGTGTTCCGAAATCTTGGCCGGCAGAGTTGGCGCTACTCGGCGGGGTGGCACTGTCAGTTCATGTGGTTTGTGAGTTGTTTTTCGGGTGCCACTGGCAACTTGTTGCCAGTGCTTTCATGTCCTGGTTCAGCGGTAAGTGGAATTTGGGCGTGTTGGTGTTAGTCAGTGGAAGGTGACCTCCTGTCGCGGATTTCGCGGCATCCTGCCGCGAAGGTTTTTCGCTTTGGTGCCAATCCCGGAGGGTTTTCGAAACGGGCGGGATCAAGGGAAGGGGCTTGATCCCGCCTCCGGTCTTGGCCCCTGGGGCGGCACTCCGGGTGCTCCTCAGCAGAGCCGTATCCTCCGCCCAGGTCGCATTCGATTGTGCCATGCGGCTTGTCATCAAGCAACCTCCTGTCGCGCGAATTGCCGGGCGGCCTGACGGCGCGTTCGGGCGGTTTCCAACTTGCGGTCGCGTTCGGTGAAGATCTCCTGTTCGATGCCCGCCAGTTTATCGGCGGGCGTCACATAGCCGATGGCCGAATGCAGCCGCACATTATTGTAATGATCCACATAGCTTTGAATCTTTCGCCGGGCTTCCTCGACGTTGGCCGGACAACTCGGCCGGATACATTCGGACTTCAAACTTCCGTGCCAACGTTCGATCTTGCCGTTCGATTGGGGATAGTACGGACTGGTCCGCACGTGTGTGGCGCCCACGAGGCGGATGAACTCTTTGAAGTCCCGCGCGATGAACTGCGGCCCGTTGTCCGAGATGATCCGCGGCGATTCGCCGGGGTAGGTCTCGATCGCTTTTTGCAGAATAACTTCCACGTCCTGTTCGGTCATCGACTCCTTGAGGTCCCAGTGCAAAATGGCCCGGCTGCAGCCATCCAAGACGCTGGTCAGGTAGTAAAACGTGCCTTCCACGTTGATGTAAGACACGTCGATGTGCCAGTGTTCGTGGGGTTTTAAGGGCTGCACGAAGCCTGTGCCTTTCTTGGACGGCGAGAACTTCCTGCGGTCCAATCGCCGGTTCGCTTTGAGCACGCGATACACCGTCGCCGGGCTTGTGGCGACGATGTCATCATCGAGCATCATGAACGTCAGCCGGCGATAGCCTTCCAAGGGATGCTGGTCAAAATAGTCGACGATCGCCGCCTTCTCCCAATCCTCCAGCCAATGATCCCGGGGAATCTTCCCGTTGTGCTCGTTGGCTTTTCCGTAGCGGTCTTTCCACGAGTGGTACTTGCTCGTGCCCAGTTCCAACCAACCCAAAAGGGTTTTGGCGGGAATCTCGGCGCGGTCCGTCCAATACGTGATGTAATCCACGATCTCGTCGCGCGTGTCGTGGGGAACCCAGCCTCCTTTTAGAGTTCCCCAAGCTCTTTTTTTGCGCGAACGTTCGCCTCCATTAACTCGGCGATCACTTCGTTCTTGTCGGCGATCTTACCTTCGAGCTGTTCGATGCGGCGGTCCTTGACCTTGTCCGTCCGCGCGCGTCCATTCTGCTGAGACTTCTCGAATGCCCGCTCCGCCTGCGCCAGAACCAGGTTCACCCACGCATGAATCTGGCTCGGCTGCACCCCAAGCTCCTCAGCGAGTTTGGAGACGGGTTCCTTCCCCGACAGATGCCGCCTGACAACCTCGGCTTTCTGCTCGGGCGTAAAATGACGTCGTTTGCTGTTGCTCATGGGTCGGTCCTCTCATAAGAATAGACTAACCCAACCAGCCAGAAATTCCAGTTCGAACTGAGCCGTTACACAACCAGGTGTGGTCGAGCGACATCACTTACATCCCGCTTCGCCACGGGTTTTTGTATCTCGTGGCAGTGATGGACTGGTTCAGTCGCTACGTGTTGAGTTGGCGATTGTCGAACACGTTGGAGGGGAGTTTTTGCTTGGAGGCGTTGGACGAAGCCTTGTCGATCTCGCGGCCGGAGGTCTTCAACAGCGACCAGGGCAGCCAATTCACGGCGATCAAGTTCACCGAGCGATTGGAACGATTGAATGTCGCGATCAGTATGGATGGAAAAGGACGGTGCTTGGACAACGTATTCATCGAGCGGCTGTGGCGGAGCGTGAAATACGAAGAGGTTTACTTGAAGGATTACACGGATGGTTGGGAGGCCGAGAGAAGCCTGCAGAGTTACTTTGAGTTCTATTGTGAGGAACGGATTCATCAGTCGCTGGGTTATCAAACGCCGGCGATGATCTACGAAGGAAAAGATTGAAGCCTGCACAAAGTGATGGACGAAAAATGAAAACAAGTTTCGCGCAAAACCGGGAGGGAACTGGTGAGGTCTCGTCCCGGGCCCCTTGTCATCGGCGGCAGACGACGAGGCCTATGAGGGGCCTCGTCTGCCGCTGACTCACACCACTAAACAACCCCGTTTGCTGTCCAAAGAATGGGGTCCACCTCAGCTTGTCGTTTGGCGTCTGCAAGAGTTGCAAGCAGCCTGCCCGGCGGATTGAGGCATATTGGTTCAGTTATCATTAGTAACCATTTAGAGGCACGCATGTTAATGTGTTTCCACATTATACGATTGCGCCGCATTCATTTCAATTTGTTGTGCACAAAAACTCCGGCCTGTAGGAGCACCGAGCCGGGGGAGGACAAGGAATTACGCTGGCCCTCTCGCGTCGAGGGCATCGGGTTCCGGGTGGTCGTCGGGAAGTCTAAGGAACTTTCGCGGCCCGCGTTCGTTCCCGCTCCGGCTTCTTTTGTTGTGAACCTCCCAGTGATAGAGGGCCGGCTGTGGCGGGCTGATTCGCCGGTCGTGCGCGGGGCGATATTGCCCGGACGGAAGCCGGCTGTGGCCGTTTGAGTGTTATTTCTTCGGCATCGGCGGGCGGAGGGTCGGGTGCGGGGTGTGGGCCTGTTTCATATAGGTCTCGGCTCGTTTCACTAAATCGGGACGCTCGGCTGCGATGTTGTTTGCTTCGCCAAGGTCGCGGCTGAGATCGTAGAGCTCGATCGGCCCGGTGCGCATTGGCTTTCGGACGGCTTTCCAGGTCCCAAACCGCACGGCCTGCGCGGAGCCTTGCTCGTAGAACTCCCAATACAGGAACTCGTGCCGGTTTTGCCGATCCGCTTCCCCCAAGAGCGCCGGCAGAAAACTCACGCTGTCCAATCCGCCCGCGGGCTTCGGCGGGTCGGCTTGGACGAGATCGCAAAACGTCGCCATGAAGTCGCCGAAGTAGGCGAGATGGTCCGTCTCGCGGCGCCCGGCGATCGTGCCTGGCCACCAGGCGATCATCGGCACGCGAATCCCGCCTTCGTAGAGATCCCGCTTGTGCCCCTGGAGCGGTCCGTTGGAATCGAAGAACCGAAACGAATGCCCGCCCTCGTTGTGCGGGCCGTTGTCCGAGGTAAAGAACACCAGCGTGTTCTGGTCGATGTGATGTTCCTTCAGCCGATCCAGAATCCGCCCGACATCGCGGTCGATGTCGGCGATCATGCGGGCGAAGCCTTGTTCCGGCTCAGGCCAGTCTTGGGCATCGAAGGGTTTTCGGTCGGGGACCTCCATGCCTTGTTTTCCGGCTTCGTTGTTGGCGTGCGGGGTGTTCAGCGGCAGATACAGAAAGAACGGCCGGTCCCGGTTCTGGTCGATGAACCGCAGGGCGTCATGGATAAACAGCTCGGGCGCATAATCGGCCCGTTTGACCGCCACGCCTCGGCCGGCCTGGGGGTCTTTGAGGTCCTGCATGGCCCGGAATTTGTTGCCGACGATGTTTCCGAGCGGCTGCGGTTTGCCGTCGCGGATCAGAAACTCGGGGTAGAAATTGTGGGCGTGCCACATGTTGATGTAGCCGAAGAAGTGATCGAAGCCTTCGCGGTGGGGGTTGTCGAGGGGCGGCGGATGGCCGACGCCCCACTTGCCGATGCACGCGGTGCGGTAGCCGGCGCGCTTCAGAATCTCCGCAATCGTGACGTCGCCGTCCCGCAGCAGCGACGGGGCGTTGCCGCGAATCGCGGTATGTCCCAAATGCTGCCCCGTCAACAACACGCACCGCGACGGGGCGCACACGGTGGAGCCGGCGTAAAAATCTGTGAACCGCAGTCCCTCCGCCGCCATCCGATCCAGCCGCGGCGTCTTGAGGACCTTCTGCCCATAGCACCCGAGATCGCCATACCCTAAATCGTCGGCGAGGATCAGGACGATATTCGGCCCCTTGTCTTTTTCCGCGGCCACGCCAAGGTGTAAAGGCTGGATTGAAAACGCGGCGGCGAGAACCAGGATGCCTGTCCATATGTGGCAAACTTCTCTCGGGCAAAACCTTTTCCACGAAATCATCGGCAGACCTCCAACGGGGGGACAATCGCACAAGTGCGACCAACTTTTGAAAAATTGCCGTAACCAATTCGCCCGGGCGGACAATCTGTCACAAAGGGATTGTCGCCATGCGGAACAGTTCTTGCAAACCGACGGGGAAAATCGAAAAACTAACAAAGAAACGATTGTTGATGCTTGACTTTTTCCCTCAATCTTCGTTCTGATAATGGCAGACCGAGAGAATTATAGGAAGCCCCCCAACACACAAACCCTGCCTGCCCGCCCCATATTGCCCGCCGCTTGCGAGATTTGTGAACGAGACGCTCATTGATCGACTTTGGATGATGTGAACCCGATTGAACGATCTCCAGGACGCTTTTGCTCTAACCATAAATCAACTTCACCAGTTCCGAACTTCCGATTGGACCTTCGCTGAGTCGCGGGGTTGGGTGGTTCTTTTCCAGGAGGCATCTTGATGGCTATGCGTACCTCTCGTCGTGATTTCCTGCATGTCGGCTTTGCGGGAGGGATTGGGCTTTCGCTGGCTCAATATTTCCAGTCTGCAACAGGCCCAGGCGGATATTAAGCAGTATGCCTCGAAAGAAGGCACCGCCAAGAATGTGATCTTTATCTATCTGCCCGGCGGGGCGGCCCATCAGGAGACCTGGGACCCGAAGCCGTTTGCCCCGATCGAATACCGCGGGCCGATGAACTCGATCGCCACGAATGTGGACGGCGTGCGGATCAACGAGAAGCTGGTGCAGACCGCGAAGGTTTGCGACAAGATCACGATCTGCCGGTCGATGACGCACGGCGAAGCCGCCCACGAACGCGGCACGCACAACATGTTCACGGGTTACCGGCCGAGCCCGGCACTCGAATTTTCCCAGCATGGGCAGCGTGGTCACGCACGAGTTCGGCCCGCGGAACAATCTGCCTCAGTACGTGTGCATTCCGAACCAGCCGAACGAATTCGCCGGCACCGGTTATTTGAGTTCGTCGTTTGCCCCGTTCAGCCTGGGTTCGGACCCGGCCAGCGGGGGCTTCACGGTTCGCGACTTGAAGCTGCCCGGCGGCGTGGACGACAGCCGCTTCGCCCGCCGGCGGAAAGTCCTCGATGCCGTCAACGAGCATTTCGTCTCGAAAGAAAAAGCCGATTCGCTGGACGCTGTGGATAGTTTTTATCAGCGGGCCTATGCGATGGTCAGTTCGGAGAAAGCCCGCGAAGCGTTTAACATCAGCGCCGAGCCGGACAAGCTCCGCGATGAATACGGCCGGAACACCGCGGGGGCCCGAATGCTTCTGGCCCGCCGGCTGGTGGAATCGGGCGCGCGGTTTGTGACGTTGACCTACGGCGGCTGGGACATGCACGGCAACATCCAAGGCAGCATCAACAGCCAACTGCCGGCGTTCGACCAGGCGTTCGCTTCGCTCATCCGCGATTTGGACCAGCGGGGCATCCTCAAAGAAACGCTGGTGTGCGTGGCGTCCGAGTTCGGCCGGACTCCGAAGATCAACGGCACCGCCGGCCGCGACCATTGGCCCAAGGTGTTCAGCGTGGTGCTCGCCGGCGGCGGCGTCAAAGGCGGCTATGTTTATGGGACTTCCGACTCCACCGCGAGCGAACCCGAAAACGATCCGCTCACCGTGGTCGATTGGGCCACCACGATTTACAACTGCATCGGCATCGTCGCCGACAAGGAACTGATGGCCCCCGGCGACCGCCCGATTGAGATTGTCAACGGCGGCAAAGTCCGCAAGGACCTGCTGGCCTAAACACAGCCCCCCTTAGCACCGCGGCTCGGCGTTCTGGTTTGGAACACGAGCCGCGGTGATTGTGCTCTCACTCTCGCCTTCCTCGATTTCCCGCCCCGCCCCCGCCTAGGAGGTCGGTTATGACATCCCGCACGATTCGCTCCTTCTTCTTGACATTGTTCCTCGGCAGCATCGCGGCCCCGCTGTTCGCGGCTTCGCCGGCGCTGTCGATCATTCAGCCCCGAGGCGTCCAGCGCGGCACCGAGGCGGTGCTGACTTTCAGCGGCGCCCGGCTCAATGATGCCGAGGAGATCTTCTTCTACCGCCCCGGCGTAACGGCGACCAAGATCGAACCGATCCAAGGCAACGCGAACGCCGTCAAGGTGACGGTGAAAGTCGCCCCGGACTGCCGGCTCGGCGAGCACATCGCCCAAGTCCGCACCAAGAGCGGCATTTCCGAATACCGCACATTTTATGTCGGGGCCTTGGCCGAGGTGGAAGAGAAAGAGCCCAACAGCGATTTCGAACAACCGCAAGCCCTCGAGATGGGCCACACCGTCGCCGGCGTGGTGCAGAACGAAGACGTGGATTACTTCGTGGTCACGGCGAAAAAGGGGCAGCGGATCTCCGCGGAGATCGAAGCCATGCGGCTGGGCACGTTCATGTTCGATCCGTACATCGCCATCTTGGACAGCAAGCGGTTCGAACTCGCCGTGAGCGATGATGCGCCGCTGGTTTATCAGGATTCCGTCGCGTCCGTCGTTGCCCCGGAAGATGGGAACTATATCATCGAAGTCCGCGAAAGCGCCTACGGCGGCAACGGCAACTGCCGGTATCGGCTGCACGTCGGCCACTTCCCCCGGCCCACCGCGGTTTACCCGGCGGGCGGAAAAGTCGGCGAAGAGATCGAAGTCAAATTCCTGGGCGACCCGACCGGCGTGTTGAGCCAGAAGTTCAAACTCCCGGCGCAGGTCGAAGAGAATTACGGCCTCCTCGCGAGCGATGCCACCGGCGTGGCCTCTTCGGAGAATCCCTTCCGCCTGTTCCCGCATGGGAACGTGTTGGAAGCCGAGCCGAACGATGATTTCAAAACCCCGACTCCGGCGGAGTTGCCGTTGGCGTTTAACGGGATCATCGAAAAAGCCGACGATGTGGACTGCTTCAAGTTCGCCGCCAAGAAGGGGCAGACCTACGAAGTGGAATGCTACGCCCGGCGGATTCGCTCGGCCCTCGATCCGGTGGTGAATCTGTATTATGCCGACGGCCGACGGATCACGGGGAACGATGACTCCCGCGGGCCGGACAGCTATTTCCGCTTTGGCGTGCCGGCGGATGGGGAATACATCCTTCGCATCAACGACCATCTCGGGCGGGGCGGGGCGGATTTTGTGTACCGCGTCGAGTTCACGCCGGTCGAGCCGCAGTTGACGTTGGGCATTCCCCGCGTGGCTCGCTACTCGCAAGATCGGCAGACGATCTACGTGCCCAAGGGCAACCGCTTCGCGACGCTGATCTCCGCGAGCCGGCAGAACTTCGGCGGCGAACTGGTGCTGGATGGGAAGGATCTTCCCGCGGGCATCACGATGCACGCCCAGCCGATGCCCGCCAACATGAGCGAGATGCCGGTGGTGTTTGAAGCCAAGGCCGACGCCCCGCTCTCCGGGAAGCTCGTGGACTTCACCGCGCATCTGGCGGACGAGAAGCAAAAGATCAGCGGCGGATTTACGAACCGGGCCGACATGATCATCGGCTCGCCCGGCCAGTCGCTGTATTGGACCACGGACGTGAGCCGCTTGGCGTTTGCGGTGGTCGACGAGTTGCCGTTCCACTTGGAAATCGTGGAACCCAAGGTGCCCATCGTCCGCAACGGCTCGATGCAGCTCAAGATCGTGGCCCATAAGAAAGAGGGTTGGGACGAGCAGATCAACGTGCAGTTCCCGTTCCGTCCGCCGGGCATCGGGGCCGCGAGTTCGATCAATATCCCGAAAGGCAAAACCGAAGCGCTGTATCCGCTCAATGCCAACGGCAACGCGGCTCTCGGCAAGTGGCCGATGTATGCCATCGGCCAGGCGAACGTGGGTGGAACCGCTTGGGTGGCGTCCCAACTCGCCACGCTGGAGATCGCGGAGCCGTTCGTGCAGTTTGCGATGGACCGTTCCGCGGCCGAGCAGGGCAAGCCCACGGAGATCTTCTGCAAGATCACCACGACCACGCCGTTTGAAGGTGCCGCCAAGGTGCAACTCCTCGGCCTGCCCAACAAGGTGGCGGCCGCGGACATGGAATTCAATAAAGACACGAAAGAATTGGTCTTCAAAATCACGACGGACGCCAGCAGCCCGCCGGGCCGGCACAAGAACGTGTTCGCGCAGGTGGTGATTCCGCAGGCGGGGGAACAGATCGTGCATGCCCGCGTGGGCACGACGGAACTGCGGATCGACAAGCCGCTGCCTCCGCCCAAAGATGCCCCGAAACCCGAAGCCAAGCCGCAACCGGTCGCCAAGAAAGAAGAACCCAAGAAAGAGCGGCCGTTGACCCGCCTCGAGCAACTCCGCCTGGAAGCCAAGAAACGAGCCGAAGCCGCGGGGACGAATTAAGCATTCATTAGCCGCAGGGGGGACACCGCCCGCACGGGGGCACCGCCCGCAGGGTGGTCCGCCCCGGTTCATCGGAATAACACGAAAAGAAAACCTCGGCGGCGAGAAGCCGCCGCTACGAATAAAACCAAACCTTTCCCAGTTTTTTGGGTGCGTTGGATACACAAGGGATGACTCACCATGCGTTTTACACAGTGGATTAGCCTGGCTTTGGTCTTGGGGATCGCGAGTTCGTTAGGAGCGGCGGAGTCGCCGCTGGCGAAGCTCAATGTCTATCCGGCGGATGTGCATCTCAGCACCAACCAGGATCGGCAATCGCTCATCGTGCAGGCCGAGTATGCCAACGGCCTCACCGAAGATGTCACCGCGAAATCGCAGTTGACGCTCGCCAACCCGGCCCTCGTCAAGATGGACGGGCATACGCTTTTCCCGCAGGCGGACGGCAAGACGGAACTCACCGTGGCCTATGGCGGACAGACCGTGAAAGTCCCCGTGGAAGTCGTCCAGGCCCAGGCCGACCGGACGATCAGTTTTCAACTCGACGTGATGCCCATCTTCATGAAGTCCGGTTGCAACATGGGCAGTTGCCACGGGGCGGCCCGCGGGAAAGACGGCTTCCGGCTGTCGCTGTTCGGGTTCGATCCCCAAGGCGATCATTACCGGCTGACTCGCGAAATCAGCGGCCGGCGGATCAACCTCGCATTGCCTCACGAAAGCCTGCTCGTGGAAAAATCCGCAGGGATCGTGCCCCACACCGGCGGCAAACGCTTCGACAAAGGCAGCGAACTTTATAACACCATGATCCGCTGGCTCGAAGCGGGTGCCCCCAACGATCAGACCGCTCCGCCCAAAGTCGTCTCCGTCGAACTCTATCCCAAAAACGCGGTGATGGACGGAGCCGGCGCGACGCAAAAGCTCACCGTGCGGGCGAAGTATTCCGACGGCACCGACCGCGATGTCACCTCGCTCGCCTACTTTATGACCAACAACGACAACTCGGCCGAAGTCTCGCAAGAGGGCATCGTCACCGCCGGCGAACGCGGCGAAGCCTTTCTGATGGCCCGCTTCGAAACCCACACCGTCGGCTCGCACTTCATCGTTTTGCCCAAGGGCCTCAAGTTCGAATGGCCCAACGTGCCCGAGAACAACTACGTCGATACGCTCATCAACAACAAACTCAAAAAGCTGCGGATCGTCCCTTCGCCGCTTTGCACCGATGAGGAATTCCTGCGGCGGGCCTATCTCGATGTCATCGGCGTTCTGCCCACGGTCGAAGAATACAACCGCTTCATGCAAAACGCCGCCCCGAACAAGCGGGAGCAATTGATCGATGAACTGTTGGGCCGCAAGGAGTTCGTCGAACTGTGGGTGATGAAGTGGGCCGAGCTGTTGCAGATCCGCACGGTCAACAACCGCGTGAGCTACAAGTCGATGCTCCGCTATTACAACTGGCTGCAGGAGCGGATCCAGGACAACGTGCCCATGGACCAGATGGTGCAGGAACTGCTCGCGGCCAACGGCGGCACGTTCGCGAACGCCGCGACCAATTATTACCAGGCCGAGCAGGACACGCTGAAGACTTCCGAGAACGTGGCCCAGGTGTTTATGGGCATGCGGATTCAATGCGCCCAATGCCACAACCATCCCTTCGACCGCTGGACGATGGATGACTATTACAGCTTCGCCGCGTTCTTCTCGCAAATCGGCCGCAAGCGCGGCGAAGACCCGCGGGAACTCATCATCTACAACCGGGGCAGCGGCGATGTCAAGCATCCCGTGGACAACCGCGTGATGGAACCCAAGTTCCTGGGCGGTGCCGTCCCCGATGTCAAAGGCAAAGACCGCCGCGAAGTGATGGCCAAATGGCTCGCGTCGCCCGAGAACCCCTACTTCGCCACCAACCTCGCGAACATCGTCTGGGCCCACTTCCTCGGCCGGGGCATTATTCACGAAGTGGACGACGTGCGGGTCTCCAATCCCGCCGTCAACCCGGAGCTTCTGGACGAACTCGGCAAGCGGTTCACCGATTACAACTACGACTTCAAAAAGCTCGTGCGGGACATTTGCCTGTCGCGGACGTATCAGCTTTCGACCGCCACCAACGAAACGAACGCCTCGGACGACCGCAACTTTTCGCACGCGAATCTCCGCCGGGTGCGGGCGGAAATGATGCTCGATTCGATCACGCAGGTCACCGATACGAAGAACAAATTCCAAGGCCTGCCGTTGGGGGCCCGCGCGGTGCAGATCGCCAACGGCAACACCTCGACCTACTTCCTGACGACCTTCGGCCGCGCGAGCCGCGAGACGGTCTGCTCCTGCGAAGTCAAAGTCGAGCCGAACTTGTCGCAGGCTTTGCACATGCTCAACGGCGACACGGCCAACAGCAAAATCCAGCAGGGCAAGCTGATCGAACGCCAGCTTTCCGAAGGCAAGAAGCCCGAGGCAATCCTCGAAGAGCTTTACATCCGCTGCCTGACCCGCAAACCCGACGAAAAAGAACGGACCTCGCTCGTCGCGGTCCTCGCCCAGGAGAAAGACCCCAAACCCGTGTTGGAAGACGTGTTCTGGGCCCTCTTGAACTCCCGTGAGTTCTTGTTCAACCATTAAGGCGAGCGGCGGGCGTAAGCCCACTGGTTATTCGCAAAGAAGAAGAGACTCTCGATTTCCAGAAGACGATTTCAAGTTGACTGTATCTCAAACAATCCACGTCACCGGGGGGCTGACACCCGGGCTGACACCCCCCGCTCGCCTCACTCACTC
The DNA here is from genome assembly GCA_963815195.1 of uncultured Planctomycetaceae bacterium. Taxonomy (GTDB): domain Bacteria; phylum Planctomycetota; class Planctomycetia; order Planctomycetales; family Planctomycetaceae; genus CAWAVN01. Next base: position 1,118,936 of record CAWFGE010000012.1, on the reverse strand, counting down.
TCAATCGGCATCCCGATTTGGAGCACTTCTTATGAACACGACCCGACTTGTTGCCTTCGTTACGATTGTTTTGGCTCCGCTTTCCGTCCGGGCGGCGGACGCGCCGGCGAAGATCACCTACCAGGACCACGTGCAGCCGATCTTCCGCCAATACTGCGCGACCTGCCACAACACGAACAAAAAAGTGGCGGACCTCGACCTGCTCAACTACACCTCGATGATGCAGGGCGGCGGATCGGGCGCGGTGATCGAACCGGGCGACGCCGGGAACAGCTACCTGTTCATGCTCGTCAACCATGAATCCGAACCGTACATGCCGCCCAAACAAGACAAGCTCCCCGCGGACAAGTTGGCGTTGATCCGCCAATGGATCGACGGCGGAGCGCTCGAAAACTCCGGCAGCAAGCCCATCGCGAACAAGCCCAAGCTCGATCTGTCGCTCGCCGCGAGTCCCACGGGCCGGCCCGAAGGTCCGCCGCCGATGCCGGAACTGTTGAGCCTCGAACCCGTCGTGCACACCGAACACACCACGGCGGTCACCGCGCTCGCCAGCAACCCCTGGTCGCCGCTCGTGGCCGTGGGCGGGCAGAAGCAGGTGATTCTGTATAACACCAAGACGCTCGATCTCGCGGGCATTTTGCCCTTCCCGGAAGGCGTGCCGCAGTCGCTCAAGTTCAGCCACAACGGCAGCCTCTTGCTCGCGGGCGGCGGACACGATGCGGCCCAGGGCAAAGTCGTGGTCTGGAACGTCCGCACGGGCGAACGCGTGATCGAAGTCGGCGACGAGCTCGACACCGTCCTCGCCGCCGACATCAGCTCCGATCAAACGCTGGTCGCTTTGGGCGGGCCGGGCAAAGTCGTGCGCGTGTATTCCACCAAGACCGGCGAACTGAAATACGAACTCAAAAAGCACACCGACTGGATCTATTCGATCGCCTTTAGCCCCGACGGCGTGCTGCTTGCCACCGGCGACCGCAACGGCGGCCTGTTGGTCTGGGAAGCCGCAACCGGCCGCGAATATCTGAGCTTGAACGGCCACAAAGGGTCCATCTGCGACATTGCCTGGCGGAGCGATTCCAACCTCGTCGCCTCGGCCAGCGAAGACGGCAGCGTCAAGCTCTGGGAAGTCGTCAACGGCAGCAACGTCAAGTCCTGGAATGCCCACGGCGGCGGCGCGGCCTCGGTCGAGTTCGCCCGCGACGGCCGGATCGTCACCTGCGGCCGGGACAAGACCGCCAAGCTCTGGGACCAGAACGGCAAACAACTCCGCGCGTTTCCGGCCTTTGGCGATATTGCTCTCCAAGTGACGATCTGCGACGAGACCGACCAGGTCATCGCCGGCGATTGGACGGGAGCGATCAAAGTCTTCGCCGCCGCGGACGGCAAAGCGGTGGGCGAACTCACCGCGAACCCGCTGAAGCTTGAAGATCAACTCGCTAAAGCGAAAGCCGCTCTCGCCGCGAAACAGGCGGAACACAAAAAACTCGCCGATGCCTCAGACTGCAATGACTGCGGCGACGACAAAAATCCAAACCGACCTGGCGGCCGCCCAAAAACAGGCGACCGACCTGGAGGCCCAGTCCAAAGCGCTTCCCGGCGAAATCGCCAAATCCAAAGCCGCGGTGGACGCGTTGACCAAGGAAGTCCAAGCCGCCACCAACACCGCGAATACGTTGGCCGGCGTGGTCCCGCCGCTCGCAGAAGCGCTCACCAAAGCCCAGCAAGCGGTGGAGAAAGCCAAAGACGACAAAGCCCTCGCGGAAGCCGTCGGTAAGCTCAAAGCCCAGGTTGATGAAAAAGCGGCCGCCCTCGCCGCGGCGAAGAAGCTCCAGACCGAAAAGACCGCGGCCATGCAGCAAAAGCAAAAGGAGCAAGCGGCGATGGAAAAATCACTCGCCGACGCTCTGGCCGGACTGGAAGCCGCCAAGAAACAGGTCGCCGCATTGACGCCCACGCTCAAACCCGCGCAAGACAAAGCGGCCCAGGCGAAACAGGCCGCCGACGCGATGGCGGCCCAACTCGCGGCGGCTCAAAAAGACGTGGCCCGTCTCGAAACCGAAATAAACATCAGCGCCAAGCAGAAAGCGCTCACCGCCCTCAAGTCTAAAGCCGACGAACTCGCGGCCGCGGCGAACCAGGCGGCGGCGGAACTCAAGAAAGCCGAGGGAGAACTCGCCTCGGCCAACCAGACCGCGCTGGCGGTTCAAAAACAAGTCGAAACCGCCAACGCCAACGTCACCGCGGCCAAGAAGCAATTTGCCGACGCGGCCGCCGCTCAAACCGAAGCCGGCAAAACGGTGACCACGCTGACGGCTCTCGTGCCGGCTCTTCAAACGACCCTCAAATCCGCCGAGGAAGCCGCCGCGAAATCGCCCGGCGACAAAGACGTGACGGCCGCCGTGACCGCTTGGAAGAACCTGATCGCGGCGAAAGCCCAAGGCCTCGAAGCGGCCAAGACGGCCGCCGCCGAAAAAGCCAAAACCGTGGAAACCGCCCAAGCTGCTGTCGCCGCCGCGGAACAAGCGGCCGCGAAGTCCGCCGCCGATTACGCCGCCGCCCAGAAGCGTGCGGCCGATCTGACCGCGGCCGTCAAACCGCTCCAGGAAAAAGCCACCGCGGCAACGCAACAAGCCGCCGCCGCCGGCAAAGCCGTGGAAGCGGGCCAAAAGGAAGTGGAGGAACTCAAGAAGTCCATCGCCCCCGCCTCCGCCGTGGTCCAAGCCAAAGCGGCCTAACGTTTCTCTCCCACCAAGAACGCGACCGACGCCCATCCAACGATCGGGCGTCTTTTTTATTGGGATAAGAACACCGATCGGGTTATAATCGTATCCGAAAAAAGATGACGGAAAGCAGCGGGGGAGATCATGGCTTCAACCTGGATCGTGAAGCGCGGCGAGCGGGAATCCGGGCCGTTCACATCCGAGGAACTCAAGACGCTGGCCTCGTCCGGCAAACTCCGCGCGAACGATCTGGTCGCCAAGAAAGGCGGCACGCGATTCGTCCCCGCCGAAAAAGTCGCGGGGCTGTTTGCCGATCCGCCCTCGAAACCCAGCGCAAAGCCATCGCAAAACACGTCGCCCAAAGAAGCCTTGCCGGTCGCGGAGATCATCGAAGACGCGATCCCCGAAGACGGCTACGAAGATTACGACGCAGCCGATTTCGAGGAGGACGAATACGAGGACTACGAAGAGGCCGATTTCGCCGGGGACGATTACGAAGATTACGGCGCCCCGTCCGACCGGCCTTCCCGCAAAAGCCGGCCGGCCGAAACAGGGCGGTCTGCTCGCAAGCGAAAGCCCGGCAAAAAGAAAAGCTCGTTCTTCGAGGACAAAGACAACGGCCCGTGGGGCAACCTGTTCGGTTCCGTGTTGGGATTCGCCTGCTGCTATGGGTTGTTCAACGCATTGGGCGACGGATCCGAGCGGATCGACAGGCCTGGGGGCCTCAAGGAAGCCTTCCTTTGGCTGATTTACAAGATCGGCGGCCGGTGGGCTCTCTGCGGGGTGCTGTCTTTGATCTTCCTGTGGATGTTCCTCACCGCCATCAACCAGTTCCGCAAACGGGCTTGAGGGCCGCCGGTACGGAGCGGTCAATTCCGCCTTTAGGGTTTCTCGGTCGAGATGGGCGCATCCGGGGCATCGGTTCCCTGGCCGGGGCTGGGCGGGTCTTTATGGCCCCCGCAACCCATCGCGAACAACAGCGTGCCTAGCAAGCCGCCCAGAAGGAGTTTTCGCAAAAACATCGTCATTCCTCAAACAAAAAAATAAACAGAGTTCAAAAGCCGCGCAGCGCCGCTGCGCGGCTTTGGGATTCCTGATTTCATCCGAGACAGAGATCAAAACTGGCCGACAGGCTGGCCGTCTTTGATGGCGTTCAAAAACACGAAGGTATACCAATCCATGTTGTCGCTTAAAAACACGACGCGGCCGTCGCCCATCAGGAACTGCGCGCCGCCGGAATGGCTGCTGGAGAACGTCCACGCATAAGGCTTGCCCGTGTTCGCGGCGTCGCAGTCGTAGTGGGCGTTGATGCGATACCGGCAGTTGTCCACGTGGGTGAGCGTGGCGTTCGCGGGAGCGCGGCCGTAGATTCCCACCCGCCGGCCCTGCCCCCACAGCGGGCGGTAGCTCGTGCTCGACTTGTTGAGGTTGACTTCGCCCATCGCGATCGAGTTGCTCGTGCCGTCTTGAATGTCCGTGATGCGGGCGGACCCGTTGGTGCCGAACATCCCGACGTATTGATAAACCCGGCCGTCCGGGAGTGTGGTCGTCGAGGTGGAATACTTGGCATAGTTCTGCCCGTCTTCCGTGGCCCGGCCGCCGGCAAACACATAGTTGGTCGTGGCCCCTTGTGTTGCGGTGTATTCCCCGCTCGCCACGTTGGGGGCCGGTCCCTGGATCGCTTCGCTCGGGCAGGTATACACCGGCAGCGAAATCTGCGTGGCGGGCAAATTCACCGCGGGATTCCCCTGCAAAGGCGCACTGCCCGCGCAGCGAAGAGCTGGAGGCCTGGTTGAAGTCGAAGGACTTGTACAAGGGGGCCTGGTCCAAAAACGGCAAGAGCATCGTGTAGCCGGTGTGGTTCAGCGTAAACGAGACGCCGTTGCTGGCGTTGTTCGCCGAGGTCATGTCCCCGGGGTTGATGATTCCCGGAGGAAACTGCTGATAATTCTCGTGATAGTTGTGGAGGGCCAGGCCGAGCTGCTTGAGGTTGTTTTTGCACTGGCTCCGCCGGGCGGCTTCGCGGGCTTGCTGCACCGCCGGGAGCAACAACGCGATCAAGATCGCGATGATCGCGATCACCACCAACAGTTCAATCAACGTAAAACCCCGCTTCTGCTTCTGTTTCATTCGTTTGCTCCTTGACAAAAAATAGTCGCATCAAACCGCGTGCCTGAGTTGAGTAAGGGGACGGGTTTCGCCGGGTTCGGGTGTTCCTCCGGCAAAACCGCCGGCCCATTCGCGAATGCTCGCAAACTTGTGACCCGACTGAAAATCACCAACCCCAAAAAAAGAGGAGGAATCAAAGGTTGTGGACCGAAACGGCCAGGTTACAATGAAACAACCCTTCCCGGCGCAACGCGACCGCTGGGGTTGGGTGCCCGGGTTGGTGAGAGTTCGCTTTGACCGGTTGAAACTCACCAACCCGATTTTTCCAAGGGCCGACTGCTTATTTCCGCCCCATCCAATGCAGTCCTGCATCTAATCAAACCAGCGGGCCGGGAAAAAGAATCGCGAAATCTTCCCGCATCGCAAAAATTCCCCTCCAGCCCCGCCCGCTGGTCAATTCTCGAGATCATGGGGCTTACGCCCCACGCTCGCCGGGTCAGGTTCCGATGTACCGCGAGTACAAGCCGCGGGCGATGCCGATGTCTTCGGTGCCTTTGATGATCGCCCGCCCGTCGCGAAAAACCGTCAACTCGTAGTCGGGGTTTTTCAGCGTGAGTTTTAAGAGGAACTTGTTGGACTGGACTTCGCCCGACGTTTTGAGTTTCTCGGCCAGGTCTTCCAGAGAAAGCTGCGTCTTCTCCGGCGGGCGGACTTGGACGGCGTTTCGGCCGCAGAGCACCGTCGATTCGCCGCCTTTCTGGCCGGAAAGCCACACCCGCTCCCCATGCCGGCACGCCGGGCAGTCGGCCCGGTCGCGGAGATTCGCGACGTTCATCTTGCGGAAGGAAAGATCCCACACGTCGAGGATCATCAAGCTCGGCTCCACCAGTTCCGGTTGGCCGGAGAGGATTTTGAGGGCGCTCGTCGCTTCCAAAGACGCGACCACATTGACCGCCGGCCCCAACACGCCCGCCGTGTCGCAGGTCTCCGTCGTGCCCGGCGCGGGGATGCTTTCGATCAAGCAGCGCAGGCACGCCGTCTTGTGGGGGAAAATCGTCATCGTCTGCCCGTGGCTGCCGATGACGCCGGCATAAATCCACGGCAGGCCCGTCTCGAGCGAGGCATCGTTGATGAGGAAGCGAATCTCGAAGTTGTCCGTGCCGTCGAGAATCAGATCCACATCCTTCGCGAGCGTGAGGATGTTCGTGTGATCGATGTCCGCGACGACGGCGTCGATTGTGACTTCGCTGTTGATCGCGGCGAGCTTCCGCGCGGCGGCGACGGCTTTGGGCCAGCGCTCGCGGACATCCTCTTCATCGAACAGCACCTGCCGCTGGAGGTTGGAGAGTTCCACGAAATCGCGGTCGACAATCCGCACAAACCCCACGCCCGCCCGCACCAACGTCTCCGCGAGCACCGTCCCCAAGGCCCCGCAGCCGCACAACAGCACCCGGCTCTCCACCAACTTCCGCTGCCCCTCTTCCTTCAAGCCCGCGAACAACACCTGTTTCTGATAACGCTCCATGACCTAAAGTCCCACAACAACAAGGCGAGCGGGGGGCGTCAGCCCCCTGGTTACTCGCAATTCAAACAAACCGGCATTTTTGCAGAATTTGATTCCATGAGATTCGATTGAGCTTTCCATCGTGGAACGGCATTCGACGTAACCAGGGGGCTGACGCCCCCCGCTCGCCTGTTTGGCTCTCTCCGTCATTCTAGGCGATTTTGGTCGCAAACGACATCCGGCGGGAATCTTGCATTTTTTTGCGCCAACACGACTTTTCCCACTTTGCAAAGCTCGCAACTCCCGTCATGCTGGAGAGTTAGCACAAGTGTTCTTTTGTATATTTATCTTGTGGCGCAAAGTGGCTCCTATAGGGTAGAAACCCAAGAATTCCAACGGGGAACAACTGCTGATGTCTGTCGTCGATCAAAGAAACGTGAAGGTGCTCTTGCCCCGCACGGGGGCGGATGAGTTTTGGCAAACGATTTCGGATGGGTTCGCGGACGCCGATGCCCGCCGGTGGAAGTACCTGGCGATGCTGGCTCTGCGGGAGAACGCGGGCTGGTCGCTGGAGCAGATCGCGAAAGCGTTTCGGCACCAACCGGGCCACGTGTGCCGGTGCATCGAGAACATCAAAGCGGAAGTCCGCGAGTATTTTTTCAATGCACCAACCGATGAGGAAGAGAGGATAGAGGATGGCGGATAGGTGTTGGCGATTCGGTTTTCTGAAAACGTGAGCGGCACGGCGCTAGCCGCCGGTCGTGATCTGACGAACTTCTTTCATCGAAACCGGAAGCTAGCGCCGTGCTGCTCACATTTTCAAAAACGTTCTTACATCAATCGGTTCCGAGGCAAAACGAAAATGAACATCCAAAAAATCCCGCTGACGAAGCTCAAGCCCGCGCCCTATAACCCGCGAATTTCCCTGCGGCCGGGGATGCCGGCTTACGAGCGGCTGGCCCGGAGCCTCAAAGAGTTCGACCTCGTGCAGCCCATCGTGTGGAACGAGCAAACGGGGCACGTCGTGTCCGGGCATCAACGGCTCGGGATTCTCAAGGACCAGGGCGTTTCGGAAATCGAAGTCGTCGTGGTGTCGTTGAGCCTCGAACGCGAAAAGGCGCTCAACATCACCTTGAACAACTCCCAGGTCGGCGGCGATTGGGACGCGGAAAAACTCGTGGGCTTGATCGCCGAGCTCGATGCCCTTCCCGATTTCGACGCCACGCTCACCGGCTTCGACGCCGAGGAACTCCGCGACCTGGTGCTGGCTCCCGATCCCGCCTTCGTCCCCGACGAAGAACCGGATGGCGATTTGGTCAAAGTCACCCTCGAAGTGCCCCGGGAGCAATGGGACGATGTCCGGCCCGATCTGGATGATTTGATTCGCGACCATGCTTTGCGAGTGCACATTTCGGAATGATGAATGACCAAGCCCCTATGACCAAGAACATGAAACATGAAACTGGCATAACCGGCCCCTCACGGGGCTCGGCTCGGCAAAAAACTGAAAACTATTACTGACAAAGGATGAACGATGAAACTCAATGTTGCCTATGACTTCCGCGCGAAGCAGCCGTCTTGCCGGGCGGCGGTGGTGATGGATCATTTTGGGATCGGGTTTGAAACGGGGGCTTATGTGATTGCGGAAGACTTCGAGTTGCCGATTCGTCCGGGGGATGTGGTGTGCTTTACCGGGGCGTCGGGGTCGGGGAAATCGAGCTTGATGCGAGCGGCCGCGGATGGGTTGGCGGCGGAAGGTCAAGCGGTATTGAATCTCAATGAATTGGAACTCGGCGAGCGGATTTTGATCGAGGCTTTGGAGATTCCTGTTTCGGAGGCGATGGGGATTCTGGCCGCGTGCGGTCTCGGCGAAGCCCGGCTGTTGTTGCGGACGCCCGCCGAACTCAGCGATGGGCAGCGGTATCGGTTTCGATTGGCGCTCGCTTTGTCTCAAAAGCCGAATTGGATCGTGGCCGATGAATTTTCCGCGACGCTCGACCGCACGCTCGCGAAGGTGGTCGCCTTCAATCTCCGCCGGCTGGCCGACCGCACCGGCATCGGGTTTTTGCTCGCGACGACGCACGAGGATATTTTGAGCGATCTTTCGCCGTCGCTGTCTGTTGTTTGCCGATTGGACGGCGGGATCGATTGCGTCCGGCCCGATGAAGATTCTCCCGCCGAGCCCGCGCAAAAAAAAACGGCGGATCAGCTTCGAAAATGGCATCCAGATCACGACCGGATCGGCACGCGACTGGCCGTATTTTGCTCGCTGGCATTACCGCAGCCATCACCTCGGGTTCGTGAAGTTCGTCACGCTGCTCTGGCATGGCGACGAGCCGATCGGGATCTGCGTGATGACTTCGCCCGCCGTGTCGCTCAGGCAGCGGAACAAGTTCTTCGGGAAGCCCGGCCGCTGGTCTCGGGTTTCGATTCAAAGTTTGAACGATCAGCTCGTCACATTGTCGCGGTTGGTGTTGCATCCGGTGTATCGCGGGGCGGGGTTGGCGGCGGCGTTCGTTCGCGAAAGCTGCCGGGCCGCCCCTTGGCCTTGGATCGAAACTCTCACGCAGATGGGCCACATCAACCCCGTTTTCGAGAAAGCCGGCTTTCGTCGCGTCGGCTTGACCCGGCCCGCCCGGCGTTCCCGCCGCGGGCATTCCGCCCTTTATGGATCAGGACCCAGACATGGCCAAAAAGAAAAGCTCCTCACGAAAGAGACCGACGAAAAAAGCCGCTACGCGGAGCCGGTGTACTACATCTTCGATAATCGGAAGGAGCAAAGGGGCAAAGGCCACAAAGGAGCAAAGTGAAAATCCAAAGGCGAGCGGCCGGTGTAAGCCGGCTGGTCACGTGGATGAAGAAACCGCGTGCGAACCCACAGAGGAATTCTCGCCGTTTTCCCAAACCCAGCAATCGGCGGTGCTCGACCTGCTTTATCGCGGGGCATCCCCGGCGGCCGCGTGCGCGCAGGTGGGCGTTTCGGTCGAGGCGTTCCTTCACACCGTGAACGAAGAAGCCGGCTTCCGCACGCGGGTGCGGGAGATTACGGGCGTCTTGAGCGGCAACGTGATGGCGGTCCTCTACCGCACGGCGATGGAAGGCAACGTCTCCGCGCAGCAGGCGTGGCTCAAACTCTTCCCGCCGCCCACATTCGCGGAACCTGCCGAGACCGAACCGGCGACCTTCGATGAACTTTTGGGAGATTTGACCGATGCCGAGCTTGTTGAACTGGCCCGCGCGGTGGGCGTTGACCTGCCGCACGAAGTTGAAGCAAACCTGGACGTTGAGAGCCTGTCGTACATCGCCGAGCAGATTTCGGGCTGGTATGCGTTTGACGGGCGATGACGATCGGCCGTTCGGCGAAATCATCCAGCCCTGGCAGTCGCGGGACTTTGCCCTTCTCGATCCCGCCTGGCGGAAGCTGGCGGGTTTGCCGGTGGAGACGAATGTTTGCAGGGCCTGGATCGAACGCCCGCGCGGGCACGCGAAGACCTCGGACATGGCGATGCAGATTGCTTGGATTCTGCGGTTTGCCGGCCGGCCTTTAAGCGGCATCGTGGCGGCGGCGGATCAGGACCAGGCCGCGTTGATCCGCGATGCGTTTGAGCGGCTGATGCATCTCAATGCCTGGATCTTCCAGCCGTTGACGCTGCTCAAACATCGCATCGAGAACCGCGAGACCGGCAGCCGATTGACGGTGATTTCCTCCGACGTGCAAAGCTCGTGGGGCTTGCTGGTGGACTTTGTGATCTGTGATGAGCTCTGCCATTGGCCCAAGCCGGATTTGTGGTATTCGCTGTTGTCCACGGCGGCGAAACGTCCGCATTGTGTTTTGGCGGTGCTGACGAACGCGGGCATCGGCCAGGGTTGGCAGTGGCAGGTCCGCGAGTCCGCCCGCAAGAATGCCCAAACCGAAAACCCGATGTGGGCGTTCTCCACCTTGGACGGCCCGCAGGCGCCGTGGATCACGGAACAACATTTGGCCGAGCAGCAGGCCCTCTTGCCCGCGCCGGTGTTCGAGCGGTTGTGGCTCAACCGCTGGCAGCATTCGGACGGGGAGTTTGTCACGCTCGCCGAGGCCGAGGCTTGCCGGGACGACTCTTTGAAAGAGCAAACCCAAGGCCAGCCGGGCCGGCAATACTACGCGGCGATCGATTATGCCGAGAAGCGCGACCTGACCGTGGGCGTGGTGCTGCACAAGGAAGCGGTGGGCGACGATTCCTATCGGCTCGTCGTGGATCGGATGGATGTGGTCGTGCCGCGGCCCGATTCGCCGACGCAGGTGGCCTGGGTCAGCGATTGGATCGAACGCATCTCGGGGAAATTTCAGCGGGTCGAGTTCATCCTCGATGAATGGCAGCTTTTGGGAGTGATTCAAGCCTGGGAGCGGAAGGTGAAAACTCGGCGGTTCGAGTTCGCCGGCGGCAAGGGCAATCACGAATTGGCTTTGACGCTCTATCGGTTGATTCGGCAAAAGCAAGTCGCCTGGTATCCCGATTGCGGAAAGCGGTCGGGTACGCCGCTGCGGGATGATTTGGAAACGGAACTGGCATCGCTGCTCTTTCGGCAATCGCCTTCCGGCCGCTGCCGAATCGATCACCGGCGGGACGGGGATTTTCACGATGACCGCGCATTTGCATTGGGGGCCGCGTGTTGGCATGCGCTCAAGCAGCCCGTGAGCGCGGAGTGGCTCGCGATCACCCCGCCCGCCGCGGACGGCGGGTTTGCCTGGTGAGCAGGCGAGCGGGGGGGCTGATGCCCGGGCGTAAGCCCCCTGGTTATGCACAAAACACCAAGAGCCGCGCACGAAGTAAGCGGTTTTCAGGGACTCAGGCGGCGCAAGACCGCTTACTTCGTGCGCGGCTCAGGCATTTTTGGAAGTACTGAATTTCTGATTTTTGAGAATAACCAGGGGGCTGACGCCCCCCGCTCGCCTTTTCATTTCAATTTCAAAGGACAACGCCATGTTCAATTATCTGCGAGAGAAATATCAGACGGCCCGGCTCAAGGCCCGCTACGAGCGCTTGATGCAGGAGCGGTTGTTGGAACTGGCCGAGAGCGGCGGGCCTTGTCCGGTGGCGGATGACGCCGGCGAGTGGCTGCTGTTGGGCGGCGGGGGGAATCGGTTCGATGAGCAGGACCGCATCGACGCCCGCACGCAGGCGCGCCGGCTCGTCGCGAGCAATCCGCATGCATCAAACATGCTCCGGCTGTTGGAGATTTACGTCACGGGGCCGGGCTTATCGGTGCACGCGGTGCCGCATTGGCCCGGCGCGGATGAGCACGATCAAAAGCTGACGATGATGGCCGATCATCTGTGGTCCGAGTTTCTCTCGGCGAACCGCGCGCACTTTTCCTACCGCGAGTTCGCCCGGCGGACCTGGCGGGACGGCGAATGTTTTTTGAGGCTGTTCGCCGAGTCGGACGAGGGGCCGACGGTGCGGTTTCTCGATCCGGAAACCATCGGCGAGACCACCGAGCATCCCGGCACGCAGGGCATTCTCACCGCGGCTCAAGATGTGGAAACCCGCATCGCGTATTTGCGGATCGATCCCGCTTCGGGCGAATTGGCGGAGCGGATTCCCGCCGGCGAAGTGCTGCATACGCGGATCAACGCCGACTCGAACCAGAAGCGGGGCCTGACCTGGTTCGCCCCGGTGCTGGAAACCTTAGGGCAGTTTGAGGCGCTGGCTGGAGACGACGCTCATCGCCCGCAAGCTGCAAGCCTCGATCGTGCTCTGGCGGAAGGTCACGGGCGGCACGGATTCGAGCATCGTCGCCGACGTGGGCGAACGCGGGCCGATTTATGATTCCGGCTCTGTCATCCCGCGAGAGAAATATCGGGCCGGCACGATCCTCACCACCTCGGAAGGCACCGACCTTCAATACCTGAACCCGACGACGAACTTCCGCGACGGCGTTCCCTTGGGCCGATTGATGTTGCTCTGCGCGGCGGCGGGAAGCGGATTGCCCGAATACATGCTCACGTCCGATGCCTCCAACGCCAACTATGCCTCCACGCTCGTCGCCGAAGGCCCCGCGGTCAAATTGTTCCACAGCGAGCAACTGTTTTTCGCAGGCGAATGGAACCGGCTCTGGCGGTGGGTGCTGTCGCAATTCATCGCGGCGGGCCAACTCCCGGCGAACGCGTTCGAGCGGATCAAACCCGCATGGACGTTTCCCGATCTCGCCGTTCGCGACCGCCCGAAAGAACGCCTGGCCGATGTGCGGCTGGTGGAAGCGGGCATCTTGAGCAAAGCCGAGATCGCCCGCCGGGATAAGGCGGACCCGCGGGTGATGCGCGGAGATCTCTTCGGAACATTCGCAACGGAACGAGCAAACGGTGTGAGGGTAGAGGATGGAGATTCGAGGTTGGTGGGTCTTTTGGAACAGTCAGGACATAGGTGGCGCTTTTAGGTCAGGACATGGGTGGCGCTGGACTTCAGTTTCGGTTGGAACTCAACACGATGATGAGAACTCTTAAAGACCTTCCGGTTAAAGCGCCGAAGACTGCCTTACCCACGAGGAGGATAGGGCTCTGCTGGGAAGCAACCCGAGCGCCGGCGTGGGGTCCGAAGCAGGAGGGGAGCGCGCCACAGGGTTCGCTTCCCTTCTTGTCTTCCCCAACCTGCTTTGGACCCCAGGCGAAAAATCCTGGGGGTTTGGGGGCAAAGCCCCCAACAGTCTTACGACTTGACGGCTGTAAACTTCTGGGTTTCCAGGTCCACTTCGCCCAACCGCAGCCGGCAAAACCACAAGCCGTAACGCTTCGCCGCTTCGTACTTCAAGCCCACGTCCCAGCCGGCCAAGGCTTCCGAAACGGGGATGCGGATGTTGTGAACCTTGATCGCCCCGCTGGGGCCCACATGGCGGCGCAAATACTCCGCCGGGTACTCCAACACCAACTCGTCCGCCTCGAAGCGGCGCGGCGAGGGAACGTACAAATCGGCGGGAACCTGCATCCCCAGAGCCTCGTGCGGACGCTCGGTGTTGTAGGTGGCGCGCCATACGTCCAAGGCCGCCTGTTGGGAGGGGAGCGTGGCCTCGGCGTCGCATTCCAACTCCCAAGCAATGTCCCGATGCATTCGCTCGTGCGCGCGATTCTGATCCGGCCGCGCGGGCGGAATCCGATCCAGGTCCACGCCCAATGCCAGCCACCAGGCCGACAGACGGCTCAGACCCAATGGAGCCCGCGTGCAAGCAAACGGCGAGCCGTTGTCGCTGCGAATGACTTCCGGCAAGCCCTGCTGGAGGAACAATCGCTCGAACGCGCTCTGAACGGTCTGAGTGCGGCTGTTCTCCAAAGCCTGCGCGCAAAGAATGAAGCGGCTGTAAGCGTCGCGCACCGTCAAGGGCTCGAAGCGCATCCGATCCCCGGTGCGCCACCAGCCTTTGAAATCGACCGTCCAGACGTGATTGGGCCGCTCGGCTTCGAGACGGTTTTGAATCCGGCCCGACTCCACCGAAGCGCGACGCCGGCGGCGCTTGACCAAGCCCGCTTTGTCGAGCACCCGCTTGAACGTGCTTTCCGATGGCAGATCGACCTCGGGATGATTCCGACCAAACACGGCGCGGATCTTCCGTGGTCCCCAAGCCGGATGCGCCAGCTTCAACTTGACCATCCGGCAAAGGGTTTCCTCGCCGACCTGATTCGGACTTTGAGCGGGTCGACGCGATTGATCGCCCAACCCCTCCAAGCCTTGTTCCAAAAAACGTTCTTTCCATTTGTAACCCGTCTTGCGGCTGATCCCATACTCCTGGCACAGCTCGGCAAATGGGACCTTCGACTCAAACACACGCAGCACAAACTCTGTCCGCAGATTCAAAACATCGACCTCTTTCCAGGGCATAATCTGGTCTCCTTTCGACCAGATTTTCCCTTAAAGTGTCACCTATGTCCTGAACCAGAACTGTTACCCATGTCCTGAACCTGTACCTTTTCTAACCTCCATCCTCTAATCTCTCTCCTCCCTCACTTCGGAGTGAGACGCGTTCAATAAAGTGTGGGAGCACAAAATGCAAAACATCCTCTGGTTACGATTCGAGCGGCCGCCGCATCCGGATGCGGTCGCGCATCCGGCGAACGAAGACGAGCTGCGGCTGGTGCTGGCATTGCTGGCATTGCCTTGGTGGGAGCGAAACCGGCTCAGTGGATTGCTGCGGAACTGGCTCTCGGCGGCGCAGGGGCAACCTCCCTTGGAACGGCGCGGCGTCGCGGTGCGGTTTGGGGACGGGCTTTATCAGCCGGTGCCCTGGCGGCTGGCGAAATGGCTCGCCTGTGTACTGCCCATCGGCAACGGCGGGGCGATCTCGACCCGCGGCCGGATCCGGCGGTGGTTGGAGAACGAGCGCAATTCTCAGATTCTCGCGCCGGAGTGACTCGTTAGCGGACACGACTTCACGGCGCCGAGCCCGGCGGTTATTCGACCGTTTTTTCGACCGCCGGGGCCGAGACGGTGGCGGAGGTTTTGTAGTCGAGCGGGACGACCGGGAACCGCTGCCTTTGGGTCTCTTCCAGGTGCTTTAAGAGGATCCGGCGGATTTCACGGATGGCGGCGGGGTGGCGGTGGGCTTCGCTGTGATCGGCTTCGACGACGATTTCCGATTCCACATCCGTCCGGTGGGCGCTGGGGTAGGCGACGACGCCGTCGGTGTTTTCCTCCAAGGGTTTGTCCCGTTTGGTGATGCCCACGATGTTGTGATATTTCACGCCGGGCGATTGGGGTGTTTGCAGCATGGCTTTGAGAATCGGGGACTTGGGCGAGAGCGAATCGAGGCTGGTGGTGACCATGTCCGATTCGTCCAGGCGGAACGCGCCCGGGTTCAGTTCCAAAAGCTGTTTGGTTGTGTTGATCGTGAGCTTGGGAATGGAAATCAAACGCCGGCCCATCCAGCGCGTGAGACTGTTGGCATAGTCGCTGCCCCGGTGCGGCGTGGCGATCGTGATCACCCGCGAGACCGCGGGCTCCGGCTGGAAGAAGTAGACGCGCTGGATCTGCTCTTTCAATTCGGGCGGGGCTTCGACCTTGTCGAAGGGCGTGCGGCTGACGCTGTTCCAATAACGGTCGCCGCTGTCGTAAGTGATCAGCCGCGAGATCAGCCCGCCCATGCTGTGGCCGACGAGCACCATGTCGTCCAGCCGATTCCCCGGATCGCGCGGGGCGAACGTGTCGTGGACGATCCGCAAGTCGTCCCGCAAATCCGCCGCGGATTTCCAGAACGGCTCGCCCGTGGGATAGAGATAAAACCAGAACTGGTAATTCTCGCGAAGGAGCGGGTCGCTCCGCAAATCGTTGAGGGCTTCCATCCAAGTCATGGGGCTCGACCAAAGCCCATGCACCATCAGCACCGGAATTTTTCCCGGCTGATAGGGCTGGATCATATACAGCCCGGCGATCTTCTTGGCCTGATCGGGATGTAAGAGCCCGAAGGTGTCGAGCTTTTGGATGTTGGGATCGTTCAGAAAATAGGCGAGCGGCGTGCTGAGGTCGCTTTCCAAAGGCACGGTGCGGCCGGCGACTTCGACGTCGGTGAGTTCCAAGGGATCATAGAGTTCCAACTGGGCTTTGAGGTGCCGGGGGTCTTCGGACGAATCGGCGGAGCCTCCGGTCTCTTGAGGATGCAGCCGCAAAAACGCGGTGACCGGGAAACACAACCCCCGCGCGTAAAAGCGTTCGACCTCCGCCGGGGCGCTGCCGTTTTTCCGCACGGCGATTAAAGGCACGCCTAAGCCGTATTTGTGGTAGCGGTTTTTCAGGCCTTCCAGATCATAGTCGGAGACGAACTCGAAGCTGTCGAAGTCCTCGGCCTTCCAGCGAAAGCCCCGCGCGGTGATGGAGACTTCCAGCGTGTTGTCGCAGGTCGCCACCTTGAGCGTGCTGCCGGGACGGAACGTGCCTTCCTTCTTGGCGATGCGCAGGCAGTCTTCGAGGGCGGCGTTATAGAGGTCGCAGGCCCCGCGGAATTGGGGATCATAGGGATTTCGTTCCCGGCGGAACTTGGCATCGAACAAATACGCATACGCCTGGGCCACGCAGTTGAGATACCACTCCTGGGCGCGGTGCGGATGGGTCAACTGCATCCGCACGGCGGCGATGTAGCTGAGTTCCGCGAGGGCATAGCAGCTCTCGGCCGTCGGTTCCTGGTTGTGCAGCACCGCGAGCTGGGCGATGAGTTTTTCGGGATCGGTAAACCGCCCCGTGGGCAGGGCGTAACGCCTCAAAAGCTGCACGGTGCGGAGACTGGGTTCCGGGCCGCCCCGCGCGGTGAGGCGGAGTTGCTCGGCGAGCGGGTTCTTGGGCTGCTCGCGAAGTTTGACGAACCGCTGGCCCCCGCACCCCAACAGGACCGCCCAGAGCAGTCCCAGGGTGAATAGCGGCGTCCAGCGCATCCAGCCAACTCGAAGCACGGCTTTTCCTTCAGCAGAATTCCCTGCGTTCCGTCGATAATCCCAGCCCGAGCGCGGAGTCGCGCGGATCGGAAGGTTAAGGAATCCGCGAATCCGGTCAAGAGGAACGCCGGCTTGTTGCTCAATTCACGCATTCCCCCCAACTTCAATCCAGGGATGGGCATGCCGGGCCTGATTTTCGGGTCGAAACGAATCGGAGATCTTTGTAGAGTAAGTCAATGGGCGCGAAATCCGGAGGTCGGGCAAGGACGGCCTTTGACGAAACTCTTCGGGCGCCGCGCGGACGATCAGAGGAACACCCTCTCGACAGGAGTTTAACGTGATGAAGCGGACCGCACTCATCGTGGCCACAGCCGGCCTTTTGACCTTGGGGGCCTTCCTGCGGCCCGGCTTCGGCCAAATCGACCGCATGGAGACGCTGCGGAACATGATGGTCGACGAGTTTCTGGTGAAGGAGGGCATCTCCAATCGCCGGGTCATCGCCGCGATGCGAAAAGTGCCCCGGCACGAGTTCGTCCCGGCGACGCTCGTTCCCAAAGCCTATTGGGACGGGGCGTGGCCCATTGGCTATAAGCAAACCATTTCGCCGCCTTACATCGTGGCCTACATGACCGAGACGATCGATCCGCAGCCGACCGAGCGCGTGCTGGAAATCGGCACGGGCAGCGGTTACCAGGCGGCGGTTCTCGGCGAATTGGCGAAGGAAGTCTACTCGATCGAGATCGTCGAACCCCTGGGCGAGGCGGCCGCGACCCGCTTGAAGAAGCTCGGCTACACCAACGTCTTCACCAAGGTGGGCGACGGCTACAAAGGCTGGGCGGAGCACGCCCCGTTCGACAAGATCATCGTCACCTGCTCGCCCGAAAAAGTGCCCACCCCGCTGGTCGAGCAGCTCCGCGAAGGCGGCCGAATGATCATCCCGCTGGGCCAGCGCTACCAGCAGGTGTTTTACCTGTTCGAGAAAAAAGACGGGAAGCTGTTTCAGAAAAAACTGATCCCGACCTTGTTCGTGCCGATGACGGGCATCTCGGAAGACAACCGCCAGGTAAAGCCCGATCCGCTGCATCCCCAAATCGTCAACGGCGGCTTCGAAACGGACGCCAACGACGACGGCCGCGCCGACAACTGGCATTATCAAAGGCAGACGAAGCTCATCGCCGAGGGTGCCCCCGAAGGCAAGCGGAATCTGCAGTTTGAAAACGAGGAGCCCGGCCGGCTGGCTCAGGTCCTCCAAGGCATGGCGATCGACGGCCGCAAAGTCCGCAACCTGCGGGTGAGCCTCAAGGTGAAGTACGACAAAGTGCGGAACTATGGCCGGAATTACGAGGCGGGTTTGATGGTGCACTTTTACGATTCGATCCGCAAGCCGATCGGCGAAAACACGATCGGCCCTTGGGCGGGCAAACAAGACTGGGAAACCGTCGCCACCCGCATCCGCGTCCCCGCCGACGCGCGGGAAATGATCATCCGCATCGGCCTCAACGGCGCGACAGGCACGCTCAGCGTGGATGACGTGGAACTCTCGACGAAGTGACCGGCGACAGTTTTGGAACAAAGTCATGACATCCCCCGGCCTGCTCTCAATCGTTCTGGCTGAACGGGAGCCACTTCTGACTTTCCTTTGCAAGAACCCTTTAACCGCGAAAACTAAAAAATGGATAAGGCCGTTGCGGGAGTTCGCCAGTTTGAAGAAAATGCGAGCATTATTTGCGGTTCAGTTTTCCGAGCGTCAGCGGAATGAGCGATGGCGAAAGCGCATTTTGAGACGTTATTTTCGGCCCAGGATGCCGGGTTTGTCGAGGCGCTGCGGAAGGTGCGCGACATGCCCCTGTTGGCCGAGTTCACCGGGCGGTGGATCGCCGACGGCCGGGCTTGGGCGCACGAGCAGATGTTTCGCTATCTCGATCTGCCTTGGGATGCGTGGGGGCATAACCCCGTCATCAAGCGGCTCTTCAAATGGGCGGAAGCAGAGCAGAACGACGAGCTGATGGCGGCGTTTGCCACGGGCTGCGATCGGCTCGCCCGCCGGGAACGCCGCCGCCGCTGGAAGTACGACTGGAAAACCAGCACGGGTTACGAAGAGACCGTGCTCAGTTCGCCACGAGACCTGCGTCTGTTTTCCTATCACACGCGGTATTACCTCCGCCGGCGGGCCTGGCGGTACTTTCGCTGGATGGGCTATCGGCGGCCCAAAGACTACCCCCTGGCCGTCGCCCGCTTTTTGATTCTGTACCGCGATGCCGATCTGGCCCAGGGCGAAAATCTGCTCGATAGCTGGAGCCTGATGCAGGCCTGCTTTCGAGAACACCCCGCGCTCGAGTTCGGTTCCTCGCTCATCAGAATCCGCCCCGGTCATTCGCTGGGCGAACTCAAACCCGCGCCGAGTTTTCCGGAGCTTTGGAAACAGCCGGACTCCGCGGATGTACTGCTTTTGATGGTCCTCGAAGCCCGCTCCAAAGCCATGCGGACGTGGGCGATCGAAATGCTCCGCGAGCATCACGCATCAAGGCTTCAAAAACTCCCGGCCGACGAGCTTTTGGATCTGTTGACGCATCGGCAAGAGGACGTGCAGCAGTTCGCCGCGGAGCTTTTGGAACAGGCCCAGGGTTTGGAAACCTGGCCGCTGTCGACTTGGATGATGCTCCTGGAAACAGAGAACCTGACGGCTCTCGAAACCATCTGCCGGGTAATGGCCGAGAAGGTCTCGGGAGAGCGGTTGACGCTGGCCGATTGCGTGCGGCTGACCACTTCGGAACCGACGCCCGTGGCCCGGATGGGTCTGACGTTTCTAAAAAAACGCAGCATCCAGACCGCCGGCGACCGCGCGGCGTTGGTGGAATTGAGCGAAGCCCAATCGAGCGCGATCGCAGCGGAGGTCGCTACATGGCGCTTGCGATTTTGGGACGAACCGACGTTTATGACCGCGATCAGGTGCTGCCGTTTTTCGATTCGCTCGCCGCGCCGATTCGCACCGCGGCTTGGGCGTGGCTGCTTGATGAAAACGAATCCTCCAACGCGGCGGCGTTCGGCGATCCGGTGTTTTGGTGCCGGCTTTTGGAAACGCCGTTCGACGACGTTCGGCAGCAACTGATCGACATTTTGGAACGCCGGGCTTCGCGGAGTTTTCCCCGTCCCGATGCCGACGCCTTGACGCCCGTCTGGTGCAGCGTGCTTGCGGGCGTCGATCGCGGCGGCCGGCAGAAGCTCAAAGCGATCCGCCAAATGACGCGGACCCTGGAAAAAGAGCCCGGCCGCGCGGAAAGCTTGCTGCCGGTGTTGTCGGTCGCCCTCCGTTCCATCCGCGCCCAGAGATGCGGGAAGCGTTGTCCGCGGTGACGGAACTCTCTGAATCGCATCCCGAACTCGCAACCGTCATCGCGGCCCGCCTCCCGGAAGTCGACGTGCTGCCGGTCGGCGAAACGGTTTGGTAAAAGACCTTCCTTGAGAAAATCTGCAAACCGAAACGAACTTCATGGACGTGACATTTTCTTATCTTGGGCAGAGCGATCTGAAGACCGCCGGCGGGGCGCGGGTGTTGTCGCTGGCTCCGAATCTGGCGCGGGCTCCCGTGGCGTTCGACGGGGCGCTCCAAGAGCCGCTGCGGTTCCGCGAAGCGATGTCGGCTTTGCACGACGTGGTCATCAACGACCTCCGGTTCAAGCCCCGCGACAAGTCGGCCTACGAAAAATGGAAAGCCGACGAAGGGGAACGCATGCAGCGGCTTCGCAGGCATTTAATCGAGGAAGCCCGCGCGGAAGTCGAGGCGCTCCAGGACCGGCCGATCCCGGAGGATTTGGAAAAGCGCTACCAGTCGGCCCGCAAGTTTTATTGGAAGACCAGAAGCCAATACTCGCGGTATTTGTTCTCGCGCGACCCCAACTTGTGGCGGAAGCTCATGCCCTGCGATCCGATCATCACGGTCGCCGACGATGTGGTGTTTTTCGAATGCTTCTCCGCGGATGAATCCAGCTACGGCTGTTTGACGGTGGACCGCGAGGACGCCTTCGGCTCCTCGGCCACCATGCAAACCGGGACGACCAACGTCGATTATTCCTGGAACCTCTACCATCATTTTCAATCGCTCCGCTCTTACCGGGAAACGCGGTTCGCGGTCGATCCGGCGGGGTTCGAAGTCGCCACCCAGGACCGGGAAAACCTCCGCGAGGAAAAAATCGATCTGCCCGGCGGCTGGCTCCGCGGGTTTCTGCAACTGCAATCGGCGATGGCGATGCCCCTGCGGAAAATTTCGCTTTCGCGCGAGGCCGTGTATTCGCTGCTCGCGTGGCTCAAGCGGAACAAAGCCAAGACCAGCCCGCGGGCCGTGCGGTTTGAATTAAAGTCCGGGCAGGCCCCGGAACTCGTCTTGGAACCGTGGGAAAAGCGAATCGTTTCGCGGGGGACGGTTTATCACGGGCCCAACGATGAGCCGATCCGCATCTGGGGCCGGCGGCGATTGTTGACCTTGGCCCGCGTGCTGCCTTTGGCGGAAGGCTTCGACGTGTATCTCTTGGGCACGGGGCTGCCCACGTTTTGGGTGGCCCGGATGGGCGAGATGCGATTGACGCTGGGCCTGTCCGGTTGGACAACCAACGATTGGACGCGAGGTTCCGCGCTCGATGCTCTGGCTCCGCCCGCGGGACTCAGTGCGGCCGCGCTTTCGCGGATTGCGAGCGACCTGGAACGGCGGGGATCGGCGGCATTCGAAACGATCCGCGATCAGCACCGGATTGAACCCGCCGAGTGCGCGGCGGCTCTCAACAAATTGGCCCATACGGGCGAAGTGATTTATGATCTGACCGCGGGTCTCTATCGCTGGCGGCGGATCATGCCCAATGCCTTGGGCGAAGCGGACCTGGGGCCGGAGAACCCCGAACTCGCGGAGTCCCGCCGGCTCGTCGCCAATCGCCTCGTGCAGATGCTCACGTCTGAAAAAACGCCCGAGGGCAGCGAGCATTTGACGGGCAAAGCCGGCGGCAAGCCGGTGGAATTGTGGATGGACCCGGACGGCCGAATCAAAAAAGGCCGCTGCGTATGCGGCCATCATCAGAAAGCCGGCCTCCGCATGGGACCGTGCCGGCATCTGTTGGCGATGCGGACATTCGCCCGGCAGAAAGACACATCGCCCGACGTCAAAAGCCAAGTCGCCGCCGCCCGCGACTGGTTCAACCGACTTCAACAATGGGCCGGCGGCTGAAACCACGAATTAAATGGAAGGGAACCACGAATAACACGAATAAGAATCATGAAAGTGGCCTGTCCCGTTTCAATAACGCCGTTCTTCAAGCCAGACGGTTCGAATAGACAAGAACGCAGCCGGCTCCTGAAACATTCGTGTAATTCGTGGTTCCCCTTCTTCCAATCGAGTTGACGACGATTCCTATTTTGTGGTTGGCGGGGTGAATTCGAGGGTTTTCCAAAACGCGGCACCGGCGTGTTTGTCGTCTGTGTCATCCAGGGGGGATTGCGTGACGGACAGCCAGACGGTTTTGCCGGCCCACGGGGTGAGGTCCGCTTCGCCTTGCCACCAGCCGCCGGGAGCGGTCTTGTCGTCGATGACTTGATCGACAAGGACTTCCGGGCCGAGTCGGGCTGTGAGCTTCCACGAATGGCCGGGTTCGTGGCCTACGCGGAGTTTGAGCTTCTGAGGCCCTGTTTCGGAAAGTTTGATTTCGCGGACGAAATGCACCGGACGTTTATTGGCCAGGCGAGTTTGCACAACGTCCCGTTCTCCCCGGAAGTCCGGCAGCCAGGTCACACCTTTGTCCTTGCCGGGGAGGTTTTGCGTGGTCGTCACCGTCCATCCGGGAAGAGCCGCGGCCACGTTCGCGAACGATCGAGGCAGAACGTCGTCCACCCAAAACGCCAGGGGACTGGGATGTAAGGGACCTGCCGGCGGGCGGTCTTTATCGGGAACCAACTCGACCAGCTCGCGCTGGGCTTCCTTGAAGCCCCGGCCGAAGAAGCCCCAGAAATGCGAATCGTGCATGACCAACGGGCCGAACCGCACGGCGTCGCCTTCGAGATTTTTCAACACCGCGAGGGATTGCTCGGTTCCGGTTTCGGGATCGAGCCAGACCAGGCAGACGGTGCCGTCGTCGCCGTAGTCTAGCTTGCAGGAATACACCAGCCGGTCTCCGCCGCAGAGAATGCCATTGAGCAGATCGGCCACCGGATGCCGCCAGCGGCTTTGGCCGGTGGCTTTGTCGAATCCGACGAGGCCCAGTTCGGTTTGAGCGACGAGTACGCCTCCCGCGAGTCCGATCACGCGGACCAAATCCGGCACCGGTTGGGACCAGAATTTGCGGCCGGTGTCGAGATCGAAGCAGGAGACTTCCTGGACGCCGTGCTGGGAAACGTACACGCGCCCGTCGGCGACAAGGGGCGGTTGATGGTGGTGCATTTTCGAGTCGCGGTCGACGTCGGCGGGCAGCCAGGGATGCTGCTCGAGCCATTGCGGTTGTCCGCCGGGATCGCAGCAGAGCGTGGTGCCGCCGATGGTCAGCAGGATTTTTCCGTTCGTCGCCAGGATTTGGCAAGGCGGCCGCCCGGACCATTCATCCCGCAGCGTCAACAGCGGCCGCTGGGAGAGCACATCGCCCGTGTCCGGGTGAAAGGAGGCGAGTTCCAGTTGCAGCATGCCGCTTTGAGGCACGGTCGCCACCAATGCCAGGAGATTGTTCTGCACAAACACCGGGTCGGAGGCGACATGGTGCTCCGGGCGGACATGCCAGAGGACTTCGCCGCTGGCTTTGGCGAGCGAAGCCAACTCCGGGCCGCGCTTGGTGAGCCGGCGGACGAAAATCCGGTCGCCGACGAGGAGCGGCGGCATGGGGATGAACGGCCACTCGTGCACATTGCCTTGCTCGCCGCCCAGGCCTTTCGACCATTTGGTCTTTCCGTCGGTGAGTTGATAGCAGGAGACCTGGAAGCGGTTGGAGACGTACACAACATCGTCTTCGATCGCGACGGCGAGTTGCCGGGCCGCCCAATCGGTGTTCCGGTCCTCGTAGCGGCCCACGCCTTGGCCCAAGTCGCCCGTGAAGTTGCCGCGGGTGACGGCTTGATACCGGGCCGGCGGCAAAGGCGGGGCTTTGCGGACGAGGGCGGGATTCCAGTCGGCCAGTCCGGAGGATTCGGTGCGGGCGTGGCTTTTTCGCAGTTGGTCGATCAGGCTGTCAAATTGCGCGCTGTTCCAGGAAGTGGACGCGATTTGCACGGGGCCGGTTTCCTCTTCCGCCGGGACTTCGTGCCCGAGCATCCCCGCCGCCAACCGCAGGCGATTTCGCAAATCGCGAGCGAGCGTTCCCCCCGCGAGCGGCAAAGCCTCTTGATAGGCTTGGGCCGCCTGGGCGAATTTTCCGCTCGCGAGCGCGCGGTCGCCCAGCCAGCCGAAGGCCTCGGCCGCGGCTTCGGTGCCGAAGAACCGGACCGTCGCCGCCTCGACGGCTTCCACGTCGGCTTTGGTCATCGCTTCCCGCACGCGGATCTGCCCCACGTCGCCGAACTGCTCGCGCATCGTTTGCTGAAGCTCCGGGTGCTCCCGCATCGCGAGCGCAATCGCCCGCGGCAACGAGACCAAAAGATCGGGATCCTTCGAGTCCGGGAGGAGGCCCGCCATCCCCGACCGCCCGGCCGAGGTGATGATCCGGCAGGCGTCTGCGAAGGCGTCTCCCGCGAGAGCCGCCTCGAACTCGGCCATCACGTTGTAGCCTTCCTTGCTGACCTGCGTGACCAACGGATGCTGAAACTGCCGGCCGCGGGAAATCCGGCGGACCCATTCCCCCTCGTCCGCTTGTTGCACCGGCACGCGATGCTGGGCGAGCGCCCTCGCCCACACCAAGAGTTCCCGTTGATCTTTCTCCCACCACCAAACGTGCTGCGGCTGGGAAGATCGCATCCAGAACTCCGTGCGGTGCGCGACGGAGCGCAACTCCTTCCAATCCCGCGAATAGGCGCTCTCGAGGAGTATGTCCCGCGTGAAGTCGGGCGAGATCACCTGCGTGTTCGCATCGCACCAGATCGGCGCGGTCAATAGGCCGGTGACGATGAACCCGAACGGATCGGGCAGGCCCTCGGCGGCGGCCATCGTGCCCAGGCGTTCGTACATCCGCACCATCGCGGCCGCTTCCGCTCCGCCCGCGAAGTTGAACAGCAGCGACACCTCATCGAGCAGCCTGAGCCGATCGTTCAAGGGACGGCCCGACTTCAAACCGTCTTCGATCAAACCCCTGAGCAGCGTCGCGGACAACGGCGTCCACGGGGACTCCGCCAAAGAGCGAATCGCGCACGCCCGCCGCCAATCGGCCATATCGATTGAAGGATTCGCCTCGTCGTCGAGCGGCCGACTGCGGAGGACGGTCTCGTTCCAGGTCCCGAAATCCATGTTCGCCAAGTCGCCGAAAGCCGGGGCTTTGTCCCGCGCTCTGTCGGAAGCCAACGTGGTGATGGCGGAGAGTTCGCGGATTTCCAGATGGCTCAAAGTGATCTGCCGGGGTTCCTCGGTTTTCTGGACCATCAATCCCAGGCTGAAGCACGGGCCGGGCAGATTTCGCGCGGGGGAGTCCGCGGTGCCCCAGTGGACGCCGTCGCCGCTGGTCCAGATTTTGAAACTCCCAAACCCCCACACCACCCGCAGCCAGTGATTGTTGGTCAAATACGGCACCGGAAGCCGGTCCGGATCCTGGTCGAGTTCGAGTTGATTTTTCTGGTTCTGCGAAACGTCGAACACCACCTGCCCGGTGCGCTTTTCGCGATGAAAGCTGATGCGGTGCAGCTTCCCGGCCCTCGCGGTCGCCGAAGTAAATCCCCGTCCCGGGCGACGCGTCTTCCACGCGGAGAATGATCTCATAGAGCCCCGCCCGCCTAAAGATCGTGCCGGCGTAGATCGGCCCTTCGGTCTTTTCCGCGGCGAGCCGCACCTGGCCGTCTTTGACGGAGAACGTCGCGCCCTCGGCGAGCGTTTCCTCCCAAAAGTCGCTCGATTCGCGGACCTGACCGAGTTCGTGGACGCCGGTGCGCAAATCCCGGCCGGGGATCCCGGTCATCCACGCGAGATCGCCGGGGCGGGTGGACGGCGAGACGAGCGGGCGGGGATTTTTGGGAGACGCAGGCAACCGTTCGCCCCGGTACATCGTGATTTCGCTGAGCATGCACTTGCCGTCGAAGATGACTTCTTTGGGCGGCCCGGGCATCGGCACGGTCAGCAGGCGGACGCTGCCCTCAGACATCACGAGCGACCCGTTTTGATAACGAAACTCCACGATGCCCGAGCGGACCCGGTCCTGCCGGCCGTCGTCGGTGGTGAGGCAGCGCCGCGAGCCGATCCGGGCGCGGCTGATTATTCTTGCGCTCGGCTTTATACGCGGCCCATTCGTGCGGATGGCGAATCTGGTAATGCCAAAGGCTGACGCCCACGTCGCCGCACCAGAAATGCAAGCGAAAGTGATCCATATCAAATAGCGACAGCCGCAGCACCGCGTCGTCGGTCCACGGGGCGCGGAGTTTCCCGACGCCGCCGAGTTCCACCCAGCGATTCTCGTTGGCTTCGCGGTTGTCGATGCGAAACGACTGCCCCGCAGCCGCGGCCAGCCAGCGGTTCGCGTCGTCTTTCTCGAGCATCTCCCCGCGCTCGAAGGCGGGCATTTCGAACGCCGTCTCGGTCCATGGCCGCGGCGGTTTTTGGGGGTCGAGCGACTCGAACCAAGGATCGCCCGGCTTGCCCCGCCCCGGTTCTTTGGAACCCGTTTCCGCCACGTTTTGGGGTTGATCCGGGGGATTTGCGTTCTTCGGTGAAACCGGTTTCGCATTTTCCGGGTTCGGTTTGACGTTTCCCGCATTCTTCTTGTTTTCGGATTCGTCCCCGTTCGGATCGCCCGGTTTATTGACGGCCGGCTTTTCCGTTGACCGGAGTCTCCTGCCAACGGCTCTGGCTCGGTGACGGCCGGGTCGCGAAAAAGATCCCCGGCCCGCCAAGAGCAGCACGCCGGCCAAACCGGTCCACAGCGGCCAGCGCGACGGATTTTTGGTCTGCTCCATCGTGCTCGCCCGGCGGATGATTTCTTCCACCGAGACATCGATCTCCGAAAGAGCGGTGTTCAGATACGTCTCCAAATGCAACTGCCCGATCAGCACCGACTTGAGCTCGCTCGATTCCTTCAACCGCGCATGAAGTTGACGGATCTCGCCATGCGATAATTCCTCGGGCAGTTTTTCCTGCACGAGTTGAATCAATTCGGCATTAGTCAGGCGAGAGTCCATCGTGTCTTCCGAGCTTTTTCTTCCGAATGTCTGTCTACAAAAGACGTCGTTTATGGATCACAGTGCGGGTGGAGGATAGAGGAAAAAATCTATCCTCGATCTTCTATCCTCCATCCTCACGTCGATCGCATCGAAAATGCAAATAAACCATAACGTCTGCATCACGGTTGAGTTTGGCGAAGCTTCGTGTCCAGGCAGTGTTTGAGCGCTTGGCGGGCGCGGAACATCAACAATTTCACCGCGCCTTCGCTACGGTGCAACTTCTTTCCAATGGCCGAGAGCCGGAGGTTGGCCCGGTAACGCAGATCGATCGCGTTCCGCGCTCGGCCCCAGCGATTCCATGCAGTGGGGTAAGTGCGTCAGCACATCATCGTACATGCTGTCGTCCCCGTCCGCCGCGCCGGGGCGGAGGGCATCGTCCAGTTCCAAACAAAGTTCGGTCCAGGCCACCTCCTTCCGCCGGCGGAGTTTGCGGGCGTGTTCCTTCAACAGATTCCGCGCGATCCCCAACAACCAGGGCCGAACCAGATTCGCGCTGTCGAACCGCGCGGGTCAGATAAAACCGCAAGAAGACTTCCTGCGTCATGTCCTCCGCGTCGTTCGGCTGAAACAGCCGTGCGCGAAGGTACCCGAAGATGGCGGACTGGTGAGCCTCAACGATGGCTTCAAAGGCCTCGCGGTCGCCTTTGACTGCTCGTTCGATGAGATCCTTGTCCAACATGGATGCTTCCGTGGGTGGGCGTCGCAGGTGGGGGAAGTCGGCAGGCGGATTCAAAAATCGGTCGGCAATCTCAAACTTCGGGCCCGGCGAAACCGGTCGCGGCGTTCGCCTTCGCGGCACTTTGTTTTATCATATTGTGACAAACTCTCGCGAGGGTTACAGTCAAACATCAAATTTTGTTGATGTTCTCGGAAAAACCCTGACCCGCTCCAATCTGCGTTTTTCCCTCGGGCGAATCGGAACATGGTCTATCTCAACCGCATCTACACCAAAACCGGCGATGCCGGCGAAACCTCCTTGGGCAGCGGAGAGCGGGTGCCCAAAACGGATCGGCGGATCATCGCCTACGGAGCCGTGGACGAACTCAATTCGCTGTTGGGCCTCTGCCTGACCGCCGACCTTCCCGACACCCTCGCGCGGAAATTGCGGAGCATTCAAAACGACCTGTTCGACGTGGGAGCCGACCTGTGCGTTCCCGAAACCGGCGAACGAGACCCACCCGCCGCTGCGCCACCGCTTCGAATTCAGGCCGGCCAGGTCGAACGGTTGGAGCAGTGGATCGATGAGCTCAACCGATCGCTTTCTCCGTTGACCAGTTTTATTCTGCCGGGCGGCACCGAAGCGGCGGCCCGCCTGCACCTGGCCCGTGCCGTTTGCCGGCGCGTGGAAATCGCGGTTTGGCAACTGATGGACCGCGACCCCGTCAATCCCCAAGTCGCCGCGTATCTCAATCGGCTTTCGGATTTGCTGTTCGTGATGGCCCGGGCCGCGAACGCCAACGGCACCGCCGACGTGCTCTGGATCCCGGGAGCCAACCGTTCCGAATCTCCCTAGCCAATCGATGACGCTTGAGCGATCAAGGTGCCCGCCAACGATGCAGGACCTCTTGGAAATACCCGCCGTTCAAAATCACCCGAGAGCCCGGCATGTGGATTGCTGATTTCCCTCCGCGGACAACAACGTGAGCGGCACAGCGCTAGCCGCCGGTTCTTCAACAACATGGGCTTGAACAAATTAGCCGCAGGGCGCTAGCCCCGGTTTTTGCAGAGCGAACCGGACGTGGGTTGCCGGTCCGTCCCTCCAGCATTTTTTATACAAAGGAAACAGAGTCATGCATCGGGGAATCTCTTGGGCCGGTTGTCTGCTGGCGTTTACCGTATGCCTTCCCTCGTCGGCACGGGCCCAGCAGGCCGAGCATCATCATGTCGAGCATCTGACAGCTTCGGAAGTTGGCCCGTTCGAGCCCGTGAAGTCGCCTCATCTCCGCGAGGTCGAGCAAGAGATCTTCAAAAAAACAAACGCGTTCCGCCAGGACGAAGGCCGCCAGAAAGTCGACATCGACGAGACGCTCAATAAGACCGCGACCCAGTTCGCGAACTACATGGCCCGCACCGACCGCTACGGCCATTATGCCGAGGGCAAAGGCCCCGCAAAACGGGCCGAGGAGCAGGGCTACGATTACTGCGTGATCGCGGAGAACATCGCCTACGAGTTCAAAACCAAAGGTTTTAAAACCGACAAACTCGCCGAGGGTTTCGTCACCGGCTGGAAGAACTCGCCCCCGCACCGCCGAAATATGCTCAAGCGGTCCGTGACGGAAACCGGCGTGGCCGTCGCCCAAAGCCACAAGACCGGCGTGTTCTACGCGGTCCAAATCTTCGGTCGCCCCAAGTCCGCGAAGATCGAATTTCGGATCACCAACAAAAGCGACGTGACGTTCCATTACGCCCTCGGCGACCGGCAATACGAGTTGCCGCCGAACTACGCCCGCACGCACACGATCTGCGAACCGTCGAAACTCCGCTGGCAGCCGGGCTTAAAATCTTCGGAAGCAAAATCGAAGTCCCAAGAACTCACGCCCGAGAACGGTGCGGAATATTCTGTGGGCGTGGAGAACGACCAGGTGCTCCTCGAACGCAGCCAGTCCGCCGGGTCCGCGGGCTCGCGTTAGCCGGACATATCGCCACGGCTATACGAGAGGACTAATTCGTATTTCTCCTCGACGACCGAGACGCCCCACCTTTGCCCGGGAACTTCCTCGACTTTGCGGAACCCCGCGGACCGGTAAAGATGAGCGGCGGCGGCCAACTCGCTCACCGTCCACAGGATCACGGTTTCGTACCCGGACGATTTCGAGAACGCAATCGCCTCGCCGAGCAGCCGTTTCCCCAACCCCAAACCGCGGGCGGCTGGATCGATTAAAAACCAGCGAAGCTGCGCCGCGGTCGGCGCGTGCTCCACGATCGCAATGCACCCCGCGATTCGCCCGTCCTGCTCCGCGATCCACATCCGCTCCCGCGGCGACTCCGACGCAGCAAACTCCGACAACGGCCCGAAAACATAGTCTTCAAACGTCGAATCAAACCGGTACTCCCGCGATAAACCTCCCCATGCATCCGGGCCACCGCCTCAACATCCCCGGCTTCGAGTTGCGTGCGGAAGGTGATCATTGCGGGAAGCACCGTCAATTGATTTGATCATGACTCGACAAATCGAGCCTTGGTCTTTGCCGCTTCGATCGTCTCGGCGAGCTTGGCATTGAAGGCGTCAAAAGTCGCGGCGTCCGGGCCGATGCGGCCGATGTCGAAGACCACGACGCCGCTTGTGTTCCGGTATTGCTTGAACTCCATTCGCCGGCAATAGAATGCCAGAAAGAAGGAAGCCGCGGCGAGTCCGACGAAAGAGACGAGCAACATTTCGGAGGACGCAGGCTGTAACAGGAACGCTGCGATCAGCCCGAGCACGGACACGAGGGCAAGTCGCCCTCCCCACTTGAAGTTCCCGCTCCGCACCCACAATCGATTGGGCGGCAAGACGATGTTTTCCAGCGGTACGATAAGGTTGACCTTCGCCCGTCCAACTCCCACGGTGGCGAGAATCCGCATCCGATCTTCATGGAGTTCGAACGTGCGATCCACGATCAACCGCTGCCGATCGCGGTAGGACATCAAAGGTTCTTGCCACTCTTGGTGATTCATAGCAAGTCCACGCGGCTTTGCCGGATTCATCAAGCCAAGTACGGCCGACCGTGCCGGCCTTTTGGTCTGGAGAATGTCATTCTCCCCACATCGATCGCCGCCGCGGCCGGCCCTACACTTACTGGGCTCCGTGATGCGAGATTGTTAAGTTAGATGCTTTCGCGGCTGTCATCGAAATTCGGCTTGCGCGATTTTTGTCGGGCGACGAAAGCGCGATATTTGTTCTGCCACTCGTCGTAGGGCATGCCCGCGGGATCGCCTTGCCGGGGTTCCATGTCGCTGAGCAAATGCCGCAAGTAGGCTTCCACGCTGTCAAACCCGGCTTGGAGGGCCTTGTCTTCTATGGACTTAGCCACATCGTCGCTGATTTCGATTTGCATCGGACTCATTCCTCCATTACCGCTCCCCAATCGGCACGTACTGGCGATCTTGGGGGCCGACGTAGTGGACCGAGGGGCGGATGATTTTGTTGTCGGCGAGTTGCTCGAGCACATGGGCGCACCAGCCGACGATGCGGCTGGCGGCGAAGATGCAGGTAAATAGTTCCCCCGGAATGCCCATCGAGTGCTGGACGCTCGCGGAGTAGAAATCGACGTTCGAGTGGCGGTGGATTTCCTCGTAGATGAGCCGCTCCATTTCGACCGACATTTCGTACCATTTGGTTTCGCCGGTCTCGTCGCCGAGGCGTTTGGAGTATTCCTTGAGGTGCTTCGCGCGGGGGTCTTCGGTTTGATAGACCGCGTGCCCGAAGCCCATGAACTTGCCCTTCTTGGCGCGGACGTCCTGGACCCAGGGGGCGATGTTTTCGACGGAGCCGACGTTCTGGAGGGTCTTGAGGACTTCGGTGTTGGCGCCGCCGTGGAGCTTGCCCTTGAGGGCCCCGATGGCCCCGGTGATGGCGGAATACAAATCGCTCAAGGTCGCGGAGATCACGCGGGCGGCGAAGGTGCTCGCATTGAGGCCATGCTCGGCGTGGAGGATCAAAATCAAATCCATCGCCTTGGCCGCGTCGGGCGACGGTTCGCTGCCATTCAGCATATACATCAAATTCGCGGCGAAGCCCAGTTCCGGTTTGGGGGGCACGGGATCGTTTCCGTCCCGCAGCCGGCGAATGGCGGCGACGATCGTCGCGATTTGGGCGGTGAGGCGGATCGACTTTTGAAAGTTGCCTTCGGGGCTGTCATCTTCGGCGTGCGGATCGTAAATCCCCGCAACCGACACGGCCGACCGCAGAGCCGACATCGGCAGCACGGTCTTGGGCAGCGCCATGAGGAACTCGCTGACCGGTTCCGGGAGCGCGGCGTGGCGGGCGAGCGTGTCTTTGAAAGCCGCGAGTTCGG
This sequence comes from uncultured Planctomycetaceae bacterium, assembly GCA_963815195.1. Taxonomy (GTDB): domain Bacteria; phylum Planctomycetota; class Planctomycetia; order Planctomycetales; family Planctomycetaceae; genus CAWAVN01. The sequence goes on along the minus strand of CAWFGE010000012.1, from coordinate 1,086,899 downwards.
ATTCCGTCGGCAGTTCGCCCTTGAACAAGAGATAGGCGACTTCTTCAAAGGTGCCGTGGTTCGCGAGGTCGTCGATGTCGTAGCCCCGGTACAGCAACTTGCCCTCGGTCCCGTTGACGAGGCAGATGGAGCTGTCGGCCACATTCACGCCTTTGAGTCCGCGGGCCACGGCGGGTTTTTCCGTTTCGGTCGTCATGTTGCTGGTCTCCGGGTGTCTAAATCATTGAGGTTTGAGCATCAAAAGTCGGATGAAAATCGGGAGTCGCCGTTCTCTCCACGCGGTGCAATCGTCTCGATAACGAACGCGAGGAGAAAGCGGTCGAGTCGACCGGGCTACCGCGCGGAGAATGCCGGCGGAGAGCGAGGGGCGGAGACTCCGCCTGCGGGACATATGTTGAATACCGACATACCACTATATCATCGCCGTCGCCGACTTCCAACCAGTCGGCCTTGCGCATAAATCAACGATTGATTATTTGAGAATCCCAGAGTTCCATTTGGGAATTTTGGGGAACGCATTGGGGCAAACTGGAGGATTCCTGAATCTAACCCGATTTCCGCGGTTGACTTACAACCAAGACCTCCCGAATAATTTCCTCGGAGAGGGCGTGTTTTCGCAAAACTTCCCAACCCACCTGGATTCTTCGAGGGGAGGATTGGGGGGTGGGGAAAACACTATTGGTCGGACGTTCTTTCTGGTTAAAAGCCTGAAACTTGAGGCTATTTTGAAGAAAATTGGAAATCTGAATATTTTTTGTGTGCGAAGCGATGGGCGTTTTGGTAGGATACGCCGCTTATTGCAAGCGCCTTTCTTCGCGGAAAGGATTTGGACAGGGACTGATCCAGAACAATAAGCAACTTCTCCATCACAATGCCGACGTTTCCTACCTTTGGGCGGAGAAACGTCCATGGTTCTCGAGAAGAAAGGATGCTCGAACATTGAGAGCCTGCTTTGCATTGGAGTCCCCCCCTTTTGTCCCATCGGAGAGGATGCGGCGGAGGGCGGCGAGGTTGCCGGGGAATCTTATTAGCGGCGATGGATTTCCAAACAGCTTACGTAGATTCATTATCGGGCGGTGCCCCGGTGAATGACACCCCACGAGATTTCACTTGCGGTTCTCTAAAATGGAACCGGAGTGAAACCGACCAGCGGTTAAGAACCGCGCCAAACACAAGAATTTTGGGAGGAAGCGAAGTTTTCCTCGGATTTGACAGTTGCCCCGAGCTTCAATCGCCATCTCAGGATTGTGCCGGGCCGACCTCAGGAAATAACTGACCGGGAAGTGGCCTTTTTTCTGTGTGTTCCATTTCCCGGTCGTGCGTGCAGGGACGTGCGATTTGGTCCATTTTTGAGAAAGCAAGGGAGTTGACCCGTGCCAAGAATTGATGAAGGTCTGCAAGCGCTGGTAAAAGGCGCCCGGGACGTTGGCCATCTGACATTCCAAGAAATTGATGCGTTTTTGCCTGACGAAGGCGGCGACCCCACGCTGGTTGACCAGTTGGTGCTCGCGTTGGAAGAAGAAAGCTTGGGACTGAAGGACGAGCCGGACCAGGACGAAGCGGTGCCGGTCAACGGCACCGTTCCCGCCAGTTCGCCGTCGGATCCCCACAGCGAAATCTCGCCCTTGGCGCGGTCGCTGATGACTCCCGAAACCTCCGCGCTTTCTTCGCGCGATCCCATCCGCATGTACCTCAGCCAGATGGGGAACATCCCGCTGCTTTCTCGCGACCGGGAAATCTTTCTGGCCAAGCAGATCGAAATCACGCGCAAACGCTTCCGCCGCACGGTGTTGGAATCCGATTTCGCCCTGTCCGAAGCGGTGGCGATCCTCGAAAAAGTCCACGCCCAGGAACTGCCGTTCGAGCGAACGCTTCGCACCTCGGAAACCGAGAACGTGCAGAAAGAGCAAATCCTCGGCCGGATGCCCCATAATCTCAAAACGCTGAATGTGCTCCTCGAAAAGAACCGGGCGGATTACGAATTGCTCACCGCCGAGGGCACCGGCAAGGAAGAAAAAGCGGAAATCCGCAAGCGAATGCTCCTCCGCCGGCGGAAAATGTGCACGCTCTGCGAAGAACTCAGCCTGCGCACCCAACGGTTGCAGCCGATCATGAAGCGGATGCTGCAGATGGGCGAGCGGATCGCCGAAGCTGAAAGAGCAGATCCAGAGCCTCAAAGGTCGCCGCGGGGCCTCATCGGAAGTGGACATCTGCCAGCGGGAGTTGGCGGAGTACCGGGCGATGACGCTCGAAAGCGCCGGAGGAGTTCCGCGCCCGCTGTGCCGAGATCCAGCGCCGCTTCGACTCCTGGACCAACGCCAAGCAAAAGCTCTCGGGCGGGAACCTGCGGCTCGTCGTGTCCATCGCCAAGAAGTACCGCAACCGCGGCCTGTGCTTTTTCGACCTCATTCAGGAAGGCAACGCCGGCCTGATGCGGGGCGTCGAGAAGTACGAATACCGCCGGGGCTATAAATTCTCCACCTATGCAACCTGGTGGATTCGGCAGGCGATCACGCGGGCGGTGGCCGACCATGCCCGGACGATTCGCATTCCCGTCCACATGTTCCAGAGCATCTCGCACGCTGAAGGCCCGAGCCGAGCAAATCCGCCAGGAAACCGGCCGCGATCCGAGCATGGAAGAACTGGCCGACGCGGTCGGCCTGACCGTCGAAGAGACCGAACGGATCATGAAGACCTGGAAGCATCCCGATCAGCCTCGATACGCCGGTCGGCGAAAGCGAAGACTCGAGCTTCGGGGACTTCCTCGAAGACGGCAACGAATGCGACCCCCGCTGATTCCGCGATGCACCAGATGCTTCGCGACAAGATCGACCACGTCCTCAAGAGCCTGACCTACCGCGAGCGGGAGATCATCAAGCTCCGCTACGGCCTAGGCGACGGCTACAGTTACACGCTGGAAGAGACCGGCCGGATCTTCAAAGTCACCCGCGAACGCATTCGCCAGATCGAATCCAAAGCCCTCAAAAAGCTGCAACACCACACCCGCAGCGACCACTTGAAAGGCTTCGTCGAATCCGCCCTCGCCTCGGGTGCCGAGGACTTGGAAGCCGTGGAAGAAATGGTCGGCGCGTCGTAACCTGCCGGCCGGCTATTCCCTTCCTCCAGAACCATCCACAACCGCACCGGCGAACAATCGCTGGTGCGGTTGTTGTATTGAGGCTGGGTTCAACACATAATTGGAACTGTGTCAAAGTGACAAAAGCTTCGGCCTGGCATTGGCGTCGTGGACAACAGATCGCGCTTTTCCTTTCCCATTCAAAAAATGCAAATCCAGAAGATCACTGCCAACAATTTCAAGTCGCTGATCGATTTTGAAATGCAACTGCCGAAATTCATTTGTTTGACCGGACTGAACGGATCCGGAAAATCGACGGTCCTGCAATTCATCGATTTTTTGGGCCAGCAAGTCCGGGGAGACATCAAAGGGTGGCTCAAGGAGCGAAATTGGACCGCCAAAGAGATCAAATCGCAGTTCACAAAGAAATCCATTATCGATTTTTCCGTCGAGCTTTATTCCGACAAAGGAGAAGGGTGGACTTGGACTGCAAGTTTTAACTCCCAGTCTTTGCATTGTACGACGGAGTCCATCGAAACACCGACGGCGCATTTACGGGTCCACGGCAACCGGTTCAGCATCTCCATGCGAGGTGACGAAACTCCAGCAGAGGATACTGAATGTACTCTGAAGAATGGTCCAGTCTCGTTCAAATACGAAGGGTCCATCCTTTCACAGCTGAAAGAATCCACGCTTCCTCCTTCGCTCATCGCGTTCAAGGAGTTCTTTCAGAATGTCACATCGCTGGATTTGCTGTCGCCGGAGTACCTCAGACGGCGAACGCGCGAGGCCGACGGTTCTATCGGCCTCGGCGGCCAGAAACTCTCAGCGTTTCTGCATGAACTTGGAACAAGAAAACAGCGGCAGTTGGTCAAGCAATTGCAGAAGGTTTATCCGCAATTGGAAGACCTGCACACAAAGTCGTTGCAGTCCGGCTGGAAGCAGCTTGAGATCACGGAGAAATACCAGGGACAACCAGCGGGCTTTTTCCCTCTCATGACAACGGAAGCCCGGCATGTAAACGACGGCATGCTGCGGTTGATTGCCATCTTAGCGGAACTGCAATCCTCCCATCGATTCTTGTTGTTTGACGAGATTGAGAATGGGATCAATCCGGAACTGGTCGAGTTTGTTCTGGACGCTCTGGTTTCCTCGCCGCAGCAGATTATGGTGACGACCCATAGCCCGATGATTCTCAATTACCTGGACGACGAAGTCGCCCGCGAGGGGGTGCTCTATCTTTACCGGAATCACCAAGGCCACACGAAGGCGATTCCGTTTTTCTCCATCCCCTCCTTGTCCGAGAAACTGACCGTAATGGGGCCCGGCGAGGCGTTTGCTGACACCGATCTCAAAGCCCTCTATGAAGAAATCGAATCGGTCATACAGGGGCAGTGAATGTTTTTCCTTTTTAGCGGAGAGGGACCGACGGACCTCGGCCTTTGTGCCGGGAATACGGCAAGTTGCGACGGCGAGGATTATGAATATGGACCGATGACCGTGGTCGTCGATCAACTCGTCGAGGAAAAGCACGGTTATTCCCTGCTCGAATTCGGGCAATGCGGCTACGTTTCCAAAGGGACGCTGATCGATCAGGCCTCCGAATTGAAAGCCGCCAAGAAATCGCCGCGGCTTCCCGGTAAAAAGCGAGACAAGGAAACTCGCTATTTTTTCAACAATGCCCGCGTCTTGGCCCAGATCGCGACGGACAGGCAAAACGAATTGAATGATGAAGTTGTTGCCGTGCTGTTTCGCGACTCCGACGGCACCGCCTCGGCCGGGCGTGGAACACGTGCGGAGAAATGGAAGTCCATGATGGATGGGTTTTCGCAAGAGGGATTCTCCAGGGGTGTTCCGATGATTCCAGAGCCAACCTCGAAAGCGTGGCTGCTTTGTGCCCTGGGAAAGAATCCGCATGCGAAATCGGCTTCTCAAGAATACTCTGGAATGAAGAAATCCAACGCATTGAAAAAAGAGCTTGAGGAAATCCTCGGCCAGCCCGCCTCCCGAATAATTCTCTGCGAACTCGTTGCTGACGGAACAGTCAATATCAACTCGGTCGACACCGGGGGGTTTGCGGATTTCCGCCAACGCTTGGAGGACGTGATCTGATTCAGGCTCGATGCGCTGCACAACGGTGTATGTCACCCGGCAACCTGCGTTGTGGAGCGGTTGATGCTCATGAACGTGCGGGTCAATCCGCGTTCGCCTCTGATCGGGGGAGTTTCTCGTAGAGGAAGTCGGTCATCATTTGCCGCAGGTGGCGGGTGGTGTTTTTGCCTTCGCGGATCGCGTGGGTGCGGCCCGGATAGGCGAACATGCGGAACTGCTTGTTGTGGCGGATCAGTTCGTCAATCAGCAATTCCGTCGTTTGATAGTGGCAGTTGTCGTCGCCCGTGCCGTGGATCAAGCAGCAGATCCCCTTCGAGTTGATGGGCGAAGTTGATCGCCGAGCCTTCCCGGAAACCTTCGACGTTGTTCCGCGGCAACCCCATGTAGCGTTCCTGGTAGATCGTGTCGTAATACCGCTGGTTCGGCACGGGGGCGATGGCGATCGCCATCCGGTACCGCTTGGGATACTTGAAGATCGCCTGCAGGCTCGACGACCCGCCGCCGCTCCATCCCCAAATGCCGACGCGTTTCGGATCGAGATACGACCGGTCTTTGAGCAGCGCCTTGAGGCCGGCGGCTTGCTCCTTGGGCGAGAGAATGCCGATCTTGCGATGGGCCGCCTTCCGCCAGGCTCTGCCGCGCGGAGCATGGGTGCCGCGGTTGTCCATGCTGACGACGACGTAACCCTGTTGAGCAAGCATGGCATGCCAAAGCTCGCTCGAACCGCCCCAGTGGTCGGTCACCGTCTGGCCCGGCCGGTTCTCCGTAGACATAGATCAAGCAGCGGATATTTTTTCTCGGGATCGAAGTTCGGCGGCTTGATGCACCACCCGTGCAGGTTCACGTCCCGGCCGATGTCCACATAGAAAAACTCCACCGGTAAGCGGTCCAGTTTGCGGACTGTTTCGCAGGAGTGCCTTGTTACTTCCAGCTGCCTCGTGCCGCTCGTGTGCGGGCAGTCGGACGAGATCGGTTCGCGGCGGCGTGTCGAAATCCGATCGCACGATGCAACCGCCCATTTCCCATCGCGCTGAGATCTGGTAATCGTGCCAGCCGGTTTGCGAAGCCGGCGTAAGCCGCGCGAGGCCGGTGCCATCGAACCGAACGCGGTACAAATACCTCTGGGCGGGATTCTCCGGCGAGGCGATGAAGTACAGCCAGCGGCCCCGCTCGTCCACGTGCAACAGTTCGATCACATCGAAATCCCCCGGCGTCGCCAGCGTGGCCTTCTGGCCGTCCCGCGAAACCAAATACACGTGCCGCCAGCCGTCTCGCTCGCTGATCCAAGTGAAGCGTTTTCCGCCCTCGATCCCATGAATCTCATCGTGCACATCGACCCAGGCGTCGTCGCGTTCGGTGAGAAGCGTTCTCAGAGTCCGGTCGTTTTCGTCGTAGAGCATCACGCGGTTGGTGTTTTGCTCGCGGTTGAGTTGTTGCATCAGCAATTCCCGCGAGTTCGCCAGCCAATCCATGCGGGCGATGTAATGATCTCGCAGACCGCCGGGCAGATCGATCCACTGGGTTTTGCCGGTCTCCACGATCGATCACGCCCACCCGGCAGGCGGAGTTTTGCTGGCCGGTTTTGGGGTAGGGGAACCAGGTGACTTCGGGATAAAACGTGCCTGTGTTATTGACCAAAGGCATCTTGTTGACGCCCGTGGTGTCGAGCTGCCAGATACGCGATCGCGCGGCCGTCGGGGCTGAAGCGAAACCCGTCGCGGAGTCCGAGTTCCTCCTCGTAAACCCAATCGAAGGTGCCGTTGATGATGGTTTCGGAAGGCGTCTCGGTCAGTTGCCGGACCGACCCGTCGCGCAGGTTTTCGAGATAAATGTTTCGCTCGTAAACATAGGCCGCCTCTTGGCCGTCGGGCGAGAGCTTGGCGAACATCAGCGAAGACGGCTTCGCGAATGTTCCCAGTTGGTGCAGCTTCCGATGCGTGCGGTCGAGCACCCAATAATCGCCGCGCGTGTTCCGCCGCCAAACCCGCTGGGACCGCGTGTAGATCAGCACCAGGCCTCGATCGGCGGAGAACGCGTAATCGTCGATCGCCAAGGGCTCCGCTTCGAGCGTCGGCACCAGGTCCGCCGCCGAGACCATCACCCGCGAGTCGCCGGTCTTCGCGTCCCAGCGGACGATGTCCCGGCCCTTGGGCTCCAGCTTCGAGGGCTCCAACGTGGTGTACGCGGCGGCATCTTTCAGCCAGCGCACATGCGGTTGCCGGGACTGAAATTCCCCGCTGTGATAGATTCGGTCCAGCGTAAGCCGCGACGGATCGGCCGGCTCCGCCTCCTCCGCGTGTAAACCGGCGGAAGACGAAAACACGAAAAAACACGCCGCGATCAGCGCGGCTCGGTGCGGAAGGCTCAAGGAAAAACTCATGAGGGCGTTCGTCAAAGCTGCAAATCAATGGGAGAGAATAGGATTGTCTCTTTATTGTGGATTGGCAAAGGAGGATTTGAAAGTCGGTTTAGCGGGGGAACGCGAACTTCTGAGAATTCGGCGGGATTCGCCCAGCCAGAAGCCGGCGGATCCCGATCGAGCCGAGGAATTCCACAACCCATGCGTGGCAATTGAGCCGGCGATCGCATAAGATAACGTTGATATATGAGCCCAGCCAAATCAAAGGAGCCTGCGGGAGACACGATGACCCTCAAACTGATTCGCGTTTTTTTGCGCTCTGCTTCTTTTGGGACTTCTTTTCGCCCCCGCAATCGCGGAGCCGGCGGAGCGTGTGCCGATCCTGATCGATACGGACATCGGCACCGGCATCGAGGATGCTTTCGCGCTGGGACTGGCGTTCGGCAGCGAGGAACTGGACGTTCGCGGCGTGACGACGGTCGGCGACAATACCCACAACCGGGCCATGATGATGTGCCGATTTCTCACGGCGACCGGGCGGAAGCACACGCGGGTCGCCGAGGGAGCCAAGCCCCAACCGCCGCGGCCGATCACCGATCAATCGAAGTATTACTACCATCCCGATCCGCTCTTCGACCGGACGACCAAGCCCGAAAAAATGCCGGCCGCCTCGTTTTTGTACGACCGTCTGAAACAGCAGCCGGAAAAAGTTTCGCTGGTCGCCCTCGGACCGCTGACGAACATCGCCCGGCTGTTGGAAACACACGAGGACGCGGCGGACCTGGTGCGTTCGATCGTCCTGTTGGAATCGAATATCGCGTACGACATCGAAGCCGCGCGGAACGTGTTTGCCGCGAAGGTTCCTGTCGTTGTCATCGCCAAGGACGCCGGCCGGAATCTTGTCCTCAATGAAACGGACGTGAATCGAGTCTTTAAGCCCGGAACGCCATTGAGCCGGCAGATTCAAACGCTGTATCAAATGTGGGACCGGCAGCAGCCGCCGCTTTGTGATGCCCTGGCGATCGCGATGTGTTTTGATGAGCGATTCGTGAAAAGTAAAAAACGCTCGCTCGCCGTGGACGAGAAAGGCAATCTTGTCGCGGCCGACTCCGCTTCGCAGGCGAAACTCGTGACTTCGGTCAGGGCGGATGAATTTGTGACGTGGTACGTCAAACGGATGTCGTCGCTCGTCGCCCCCGCGGACAAGCCGAGCCTGCTGATCGAGGACGACCGGATGCCGCTCCGCGTCCACGTGGCCGAGGATTTCGACACCGACATCGAGCGATTCTGGTGGATGAGCGGCAAACCGGAAACCAAACTCCGCCCGGCCGGGAGCCTGAGGGCGTGCCGGGGCGTGTTGACCCACGACTTCGACGCGCCTGTTGATGCCCTCGCGGCAGATGGACTCGGCCGTGATTTTCAATCCCGTGCCGGGGCCGGCGATGGGAAAAAACACCCGGCTGCGGTTCAGGTATTGGCTCAAGGGGACCGATACGCTCCGCGTGCAGATCTACAGCCTGTCCAACGGCTATCATCGGCAGTTGGTGGTGAAAGATCTTCCGCAAGAAACCTGGCAGACCGCAACGGTGGACATGACCGAAGCCCGCCGGCCGGACGGGACCGGCGGTCCGCTCAGCGAGAACGAGCGGATCGACGACATTCAGTTTTACGTCGATCCCGATGCGGAGGTCGTGATCGACGACATCGTGCTTTACGACGCCGGGGCGAACAGCGAACACCGGCCGTTTCCGAAGCGGATCCTGTTCACCGGCCACTTCGACACCGGCAAAGAAGGCGAGCAGTGGCCGGGCGATTTCAAGATTATTCCCGACGCGGGCAACTTCTGGCGGGCAGCCCAGTCGGTTCCCCATCCCAAAACCGGCATCCCTTGGATTCGGCTGCACTTGCGCGGCCCGCGAACTCTGGGCGAGCGGACGCAGTTGTCCTTCCGCTACCGTTTGACCGGCGGTGATGCCTTAAAGTTGAAGCTGTTCGACACGAAAACCGGCCAAGGCCTTTCCGCCGATCTCAAAAACCTGACGCGAAACGCCTGGTCACAAATGGCGATGGAGACGGCCACCGGCAAATTGAAATCCATCGACGAGATTCACTTCAACCTGCCAAAGGGCGGCGGAGCTGCTGATCGACGATCTGCTCCTCTCTGAACCGGCTGCCCAATCCTCCCCGAAAACAAATTCACCGTAATCTCATCCGCTGGCTTGGTCCTGGTGAAAGACCGTCAAGGAAATATCGGCCGCGCGATCGCCACTTCACGATTCCCCGCCGATACCGCACATGTTTCCGATTCATCCAACGGGAACCGACGGCTGCATGAAACTTGTGTATATCGTTCGCGACTCGATGGTCTGCAATATCTTGCGCTAAGCGCGCAGGTTTTTGCAGAAAAACATGGGCACCCTCGGAAATAATCTGAGGGAAGAAATGTGGATTACCCAGTAAAACTTCAGATTGCGACGGATAACACGAGCCGTTTGGTAGAAATTCCAAGGGAGTCCGGAATTTGGTATCGCCTTTGCTTTTCTATACCTTGCGTCAATTCTCCACATCCCTTTTCCTGCTCCCGAAAGACTAAAGATCTTTCGACCGACTTCAACTCTGGCGGACCTCTTATCCCACGGGAATTACACATGGAATCATTTGTTCACAATGTCATTCACAACCTCTTCCAGCCTTTGCTGTTGTTCTTTTACATGGGGTTTCTCATCCCTCTCTTCAAAGTGCCTTTTGAGTTTCCCAAGGTGCTCTACCAAGGCTTGACCATTTATCTGCTGGTCGCCATTGGCTGGCATGGGGGGGAAGAATTGGCGGGATTGAGCGCCCGAGAGTTTGCCGAAGCGGGCGGATTCATGGTGATTGGCTTTTTCACCAACTTCTTCATCGGGATCGTGGCCTACCAAATGCTGCGAAAGGGCACGACCCTGAAGCAAGTCGACGCCGCAACCGTTGCGGGCTTCTATGGTTCCGACTCCGCCGGGACCTTCGTGACCTGTCTGGGCGTGTTGATCGCCCAAGGGTTGTTGTATGCCGCGTACATGCCGGTGTTACTGGCCGTGATGGAGATTCCCGGCTGTTTGGTGGCGTTGTATCTGGTCTCGCGTTTGCGTCGGCAAGGTTTGAACTCGGCGGGCTATATGCCTTACGAAGAAGGCTACGACGAAAGCTTGGCCGAATTGGGCGACGCTTCGGGTTACGAAGAGTCGGGCTATGGCAAAGAAGGCCACGCCGCTTCCAAGCAGGAAGGTGGCACGGCGGTGAAGACCAAATCCCAAGATTCTTCCACCATGCACGACCATGGCTCGACGGTCCATCATAACCGGTCGGAATCGGGGGGCCACGATCATGCACAGGAAGATTCCCGCAGCGTTCTCAGCGCCGCGATGCTGCACGAGATTTTCTTTAACCCGGGCCTGTATCTCCTGTTCGGCGGGATCCTCATCGGTTTCATCGGCGGGCTGCAAGGGGAGACCCGTCCGACCCTGGAGGAAAGCGAAGTGATCGTGCAAGCGCTGCCGCTCGATGCGATCACCCGCCCTGAAATGGCCGACAAATTGAAGCTCAATTCGGAGCAACGCGAGAAGATTTCCGGCATTTTGGCGGAGAATCCCAATCCCGAGTCGGAGGCCGAGGAGAAAGAGCTTTCCGAGGAGGTGACGGCCGTCTTGAATACGGACCAAAAGAAGGACTGGGCCAGGGAGCAGAAGGGCGTGGACGAGTCCGGCCGTATCCGGGAAGACCGCAGAACCCTCTTCACAATCTGGTCGAAGAATAAAGTCACCAGCAAAGACGACAAACTTTTCGTGACCATCTTCCACGGCATGCTGTGCTTGTTCCTTTTGGAAATGGGCATCACGGCCTGTCTCCGGCTCAAAGACCTCCGCACGGCGGGCTGGCGGTTCATCGTGTTCGGTTTGGTGGCTCCCAACATCTTTGCGGTGTTCGGAATCTGCATTGTGCACGCGTATTCCATGATGCTGGGGCATCCGTTTGACATCGGAACGTACGCCCTGTTCGCCGTGCTCTGCGCGGCCGCGTCGTACATCGCCGTGCCCGCCGTCCAACGGCTCGCGATTCCCGAGGCCAGTCCGACCTTGCCGCTCGCGGCGTCCCTGGGGTTGACGTTCTCCTATAACGTCACCATTGGCATTCCCGTGTATATCATGATCGCGGAAAGCTTAATGAAGGCGGTTCCCGTGGGGTAACGGAAACGAGCGAGCGTTCCCTTCAACGGGGGGGAACGCTCAGTCCGTTCCTCGGCCCCGTAATTTCGTCAAAACGAACCTTTCCGTCAAAAGACCTTTCGTAGAGGAAGCTCTTCCATGTTAGAAACCACGCGTCTTTTCAAAGCCGTCCTCATCATTGACACCGCCATCGAGCAGCGGGTTTTGAAGGCCATCACCGAATTGGGGGCGACGGGCTACACCTGCCTGGCTTGTTTTGGCGAAGGGCATCGGACGATTCAAAACGAGCCTTTCATGGGGGCCACGCAGATCCAGGTCGAAGTCGTCGCCTCCCGCAAAATCGTCGAACAAATCGTCACGCTCTTGGAAGGCCCCGAATTCGCCTCCCATCCGCGCTCGGCTTACATCGAAACGGTGGAAGTCGCGGATCCGGAGAAATTCCTCCTGCGCCCGACACCAAGTCAAGCTAAATTACCTCCCGGCAAAGATTCTCCACGAAAGGGACGGTCGGCTCGCCCCCGCGAGACGCCGTTCCTTTTTGTGTTGTTGGCCCTCGCATGCATGCGTCTCCATTTGTTTTGCCGCCGGAAATGCCTAAAAATGGAATATCTGAAAGTTTCCACCGTTGAGGGACGGAATGATGTTCCAAGTTCAGCAGCGCGACGATTCCCGCCTCGTGCGGGTGATCATCTTTGGATTGCTGGTGGCGAACCTCTTGGCCTCGGCCATCACGGTCTGGATTATGATTGAGGTCCGCAAAGAGCAGGTCGTGTTCGCCGACCTGCTGGCGGAGCTTCGCCGGGAGTCCGACGACCTGGCCAGTTCCACATTGGAGATTACCTCGGAACTGCGCTGGCAATACGGACTGACGGCGGTGGTGCTGCTGAACATCGTGGGCACGGGCCTGGCGGTGGTCGCGTTGAGCCGGGCCTATCTCCTCTCTCAGCGGACTCTCCGCAGCGTGAAAGAATTGGCCGGGAACATTCTCGCCAGCATGGACCACGCGGTGATCACCCTGGACACGCACGGGTTCATCAACGGGATCAATCCCAAGGGCCGGGAGATGCTGGGCATCCGCGATGAAGAGCTGCAGGTCCGATTGTCGCAGCTGTCGACCGCTTTGAAGCCGCTCGTCGAATTGGACGAAGCCATCCAGCGGTTGGGGGAGAATATCCGCGACCGGGCATTTCCCTTCAGCGTCAACGGGCAGACGCTCCGCTTGTTGTCGCACGGGCATTTGCTGAAGAACGAGCGGGGGGCGACGATCGGCACGGTTTTGCACGTCACCGACATCACGGAACAAAGTTTGCTGGAAGAACGCATGCGGCGGATGGAGCGGTTTGCCGGCCTGGGAGCCGTCGCCGCGGGCCTCGCCCATGAAATCAAAAATCCGTTAAGTGCCTTGGTCCTGCACGTTCAGCTCCTTAAAGAGCAGTTGGAACACGTTCCCGTCCCGGAAACGGATGAAACCATCAAGATTTTACTGTCGGAAGTCCGCCGGATGACGAAGGTGCTCGACGGGTTTCGGGAGTTCGCCGCGATCGACAAACTGGATCGGCAACCGATTTCGCTCGCCGGGCTGGTGGACAAAGTCGTGGGGCTGCTCAAGCCGCATATCCACTCGAAGGGGATTCCCCTCAACATGGAAATCGAGACCCCGCCCGATCTTTTGGTCCATGTGGACTCGGTGAAAATCGAGCAAGTGCTCATCAACCTGATCCTCAACGCCCTCGAAGCCATGAGCCGCGGGGATGCGCTCACGCTAAGGTGCGAAGCCGACGATGACAACATGCGGATTTCCGTTTCCGACACGGGAACCGGAATCCCGGAATCGATTCGCGACAAATTGTTTGATCCGTACTTCACAACGAAGAATCACGGATCGGGATTGGGGCTGGCGATTTGTGAAAAGATCGTGCGGCAGCACGAGGGGACGATTTCGTTTGAAACCTCGGGCCGGGGCACGACCTTTCGCCTGGTCGTTCCCCGTTCCCCGTTAACCGAAAAACTGCGGACAAGAAAGAGGTTCCATCATCGTGGGTGAATCTGAACCGTTTCGCATTTTGATTGTGGACGACGAGCCGAACATCCGCTCGGGGCTGGCCCGCGGATTGGCGGGGGCGGGCACGGAAATCGTGACGGCCGCTGACGGCCGCCAGGCGGTCGCGCAGCTGGAAAACGAGAGCTTTCCGTTGGTGATCGCGGACTTGCGGCTGCCCGGCGAGATTTCCGGCTTGGATTTGGTGACCTTGGCCAAAGAGCGGCATCCGCAGACGACGGTGATCGTCATCACGGCCCACGGGTCGGTCGAGTCCGCCGTGGAAGCCATGCGGCGGGGGGCCTTCGACTTCATCACCAAACCCGTCGATTTGAACGTGATCCGCCTGTTTGCCCAGAAGGCCAAAGACCGGCATCAACTGCTCGTGGAAAACCGCGCGCTGAAGGAACGTCTCGCCGAGGCCGGCGAAGTCGCCGGGATGGTGGCCTCCAGCCAGGAGATGCAGGCGCTGTTCCGGCTGGTTCGCCAGGTCGCCGCCACCGATGCGACCGTCTTCATCCGCGGCGAAAGCGGCACGGGCAAAGAGTTGATCGCGCGGGCCATCCACGATCTCAGCCCCCGCTCGGAGAATCGCTTCGTGCCCATCAACCTGGGGGCCTTGCCCGAAACGCTCTTGGAGAGCGAGTTGTTCGGCTACGAAAAAGGCGCCTTCAGCGGGGCCGCCCGCCAGAAGCCCGGCTGCTTTGAACTGGCGAACGGCGGCACGTTGTTTCTGGATGAAGTCACCGAGATGTCCCCCAAAAGCCAGGTGGATCTCTTGCGGGTTTTGGAGACGCGGGAGTTCATGCGGCTCGGCGGCGAAAAGACGATGTCGACCGACGCCCGCATTGTCGCCGCCACCAATCGGGAAATGGACGGCCTGGTTCGCGAGGGCAAGTTTCGCGAAGACTTGTACTACCGCCTCAACGTGGTGCCCGTAGATGTTCCGCCACTCCGCCAACGACGGGACGACATCCCGCTGCTCGTCGATCATTTTCTGAAGATGTTTGCAAACCGCTACCGCCGGCCCGTCACGACGCTCTCCCCCGAAGCCCTCGAGGTGCTGCAGAATTACGAATGGCCGGGCAACATCCGCCAACTGCGGAATCTTATCGAACGGCTCAGCGTGACCACGCGGGGGGATGAGATCTCGGCGGACATGGTCCCTTTGGAAATCCACGCCCGCAGGTCCGGCAAGTCTTCGAAGACGCTGGCCGCCGCGGTCGAACAAGCGGAGATGGCGGCGATTCAAGCCGCGCTCATGGAGTGCGACCATCACCGCGAGCGGACCGCCAAACTCCTCGACATCAGCGTGCGGACGCTGCACTACAAAATGAACCGCTACGAGTTGTATTGAACCAGGGCAACGCAACCTTTCTCAAGCCCGCGTTTTACCCGGACCAGTGGCAGGCTGCATTTTTCATAGTTTCGCCAAATCTCCCAGGCGGGTTTTTAGGGAGAATCTGCAAATCCTTGCGAATCGTTAAAACCGTTAAACTCGCTTCATTCGGATCTTCCGGAATTGCCGATTGAATTGGAAAAGCTGGCTTGTGCCTCGCGCTCGATTTACGAATCGTGACGAACCCGCACAAATCGGCCCGATGCGTTTCCTCCAGTTTGGCAATTGAGGTGGGTTCATGGTGCCACAGAAACGAAAATGGATTTGGTGGACGTTCGCCTTTTTGATTGCGGGGATTTCGGGGCTGGGGACCCGCGCGGACCTGAGTGCCCAGATTCCTCAGCCGCTATCGCAGAACCGCTCGACAGAGCCGATTCGTTCGGAGCCGATCAATTCACTTCCGATCAGCACACAACCGACCTCCCCGTCGATGAGCGATCTGTTGCTGCGGTTGGATCAGTTGGAAGCGACGAACCAGGCTCTGATTTCGGAAGTGAACCGGATGAAAGTCCAGCGCACGGCTCAGGCCGATGTGAAGCCGGTCCAGGTCCCGCCGATGCCGGGCGAAAAACCGAACCTCGATCCCAATCCCGCCACGCCTACTCCTTCGTCGCCGGCTCCGATCACCTACCAGCCGACGAGCGTTGACTGCGTGATCCCCAAGGATGAGAAGAAATACCCGACCATTCCCTTATTGACGGGATTCTTCCAAATGGACTCCGTCTGGTTCGACCAAAGCCCCAATAACCGGGCGACGGTCGGGGATGTGCAGGACGGCATCGACTTTCGCCGGGCTCGTCTGGCGGCGAAGGGCAACGTGACCAAAAACACCAGCTACATCATGGAGTTCGATTTCGCCGCGAGCCAGGCGCGGTTCGTCGATGTGTGGATGAACTTTGCCAGCGTTCCGGTCTTGGGCAACATTCGCGTCGGCCGTTGGCGTCAACCGTTCGGGATGTCCGCTTTAACCAGCGTTCGCGAACTTCCATTTCTGGAACGGGCCACGCCGTTTGCCTTCGTTCCCTTCCGGCAATCGGGGATCGGGGCGTACAACACCGCATTCGACGACAATCTGACGTGGGCGATTTCGGCTTACCGTTATCCCTCGACTGGGTTCGGCAACACCATCGGCGACAACGGCGGTTGGGGCATGGCGGGCCGCGTCACCGCCCTTCCGTATTACGCCAACGACGGCGAGCAGTTGATCCATGTCGGCGTCGATTACAGCTTCAACGATCCCGCGAATGATCTCCTCCGATTCCAAAACCAGCCGGAAATCTTCGTGGGTGAAAATGCGGGCAATCCCATCCTGCCCGGCACGCCGCCTTCGACTCCGCCCTTCGTGGACACCGGCGCAGTTCGCACGAAAAACCAAAGCCTGTGGGGTCTTGAAGGCGCTGCCGCCTATGGGCCTTTGTATTTTCAATCCGAAGCCTACTGGTCCACCGTGAATCTGCTCAACGGCGGCAGCAACACTTATCCCGGAGCCTATGCCCAAGCCCGCTGGATTCTCACCGGCGAACGCCTGCCTTATAACAAGAAAGGGGGCATCTTCGGCCGCGTGGTTCCCAACCAGAACGTGAGCTTTGCGACCGGCGGCATCGGGGCCTGGGAACTCGCCGCCCGCTATTCCTACATCGACCTCAACGGCGTCAATCAACCCGGACCGGGCCGGCTGCTCAACGATTTGACGATCGGCCTCAGCTGGTACATCAACGGCTACACGAAAATGCAGTTCAACTACATCCGCCCCTGGTTGACCGATCCCACCCTCGGACGCTCCACGGCGAACATCTTCGCGCTGCGTTCTCAAATCGATTTCTGATGAAGAAGAATCACTCACCGAAGGGGCCGGCGAGGAATCATAAAAAACCTCGCCGGCTTTTTTTGAAGGTCGCATCAAAGGGGCCAGCCGCCGGAGGCTAGCGCCTACCGCTCAGGTTTTTCGCGTTCAATCCTGGCCGGTCGTCAAAAGACGATAGCGGGCGAAGTCTTCGTAGAGCCTGGCGATCGAGCGGGCTTCCAGCTTTTCCATGATCTTCGCCCGCCGCATCTCCACGGCGCGTTCGGTGATGTGTAGTTGAGAAGCGATCGCTTTATTGGGCAATCCTTCTCTTAAAAGATCCAACGTCTCCCGTTCGCGGGCCGAGAGCCGCTCGAACTTTCGCAGAAGTTGCTCCCGCTGCTCTTTGTGTCGCTGTCGTTCGAGGTCTCGCTGGAGCGCCGTCTCGACTTTGGCGAAGAGATCTTTCCGATCAAAAGGTTTCTCCAAAAAGTCGATGGCCCCGGTTTTCATCGCGGCGACGGCGGTGGGAACGTCGGCATAGGCGGTCATAATGATCGCCGGCAGAGCGTCCTCATCCGCGGCGCGCAGACGTTCGAGCAAGTCCAGTCCCGTCAGGCCGGGCATTTGATGATCCACAATGACACAGCCGATCATGCCGGGCGTCCACGCCTTCAAAAAAGCCGCCGCGGATGAGCACGCGCGGACTTTGTAGCCCGACGCTTTGAGCAGGCATTCGAGCGACTCCCGCAGGTCGTCGTCATCATCCACAATGTAAACAGTCGGCTGGCTCATGGCGGGCGGCTAAAGGAAGCGTGAAGGAGAAGACCGCCCCGCCGCGCGCTGGGATGTCGCCCAGAAGCGGCCGCCGTGTTCCTGGATGATCGACCGGCAAATCGCCAGGCCCATGCCCAGGCCTTCGGTGCGGGTCGTGAAAAACGGTGCGAACAACGTCTCCGCTTGTTCTTCGTCGAACCCGCAGCCGCGGTCGATCACGTCGATTCGCAATTCATCGTCCGCCTCGAATCCCAGCACAATCCACACCAACCGCTCGGCGGCGGGTTTGTCTCGCAGGGCCTCGATCGCATTCTGGATCAGGTTGACCAGCACTTGCTGAATCTGAATCCCATCCACCGTCGGGGCGGGAAAGTTTTCGGATCGGACCTTCGATGCGAACTCGATTTTCACGCCGCGTTTGCGGGCTTCGGGCTCGCAGAGTTCGATGACCTCCGCAATCAAGGCGGGCAACAAAACGGCTTGCCGGGCATTTTTCTCCTTGCGAATGAAGTTTCGCAAGCGGTGCACAATCGCCCCGGCCCGCAAACCCGCGGCGGAGATCCGCGTGAGGATTTTTCGGGCTTCCTCGTGCTTTTCAAAGTCCTGCTCCAAATGACAGCCGGCGGCTTCGGCGTAGTTGACGATCGCCCCCAGCGGCTGGTTCAACTCGTGCGCGAGACCCGCCGCCATCTGCCCCAGCGAATTGAGCCGGGCGGCGTGGGCCAACTGATCCAGGAGTTCCCGCGTGCGGTGCTCGGCCCGCCGGCGGTCGGCGATTTCCCGTTCGAGTTGGCGGTTCATCGTCCGCAGTTGTTCGGTCCGCTCCACGACGCGCTGTTCGATCAACCGCATCACCGGCCGAATTGCAAACCAGACCAAGGAAAACAACAACGCCAGGATCAGCCCCACAATCACCCAACCCGCGATGCGCAGATGCGACACCCGCTTCCGCGACTCGGCTTCAAACAAGCCGACGATGCGGTGCATTCGCGGCAGGTATTTTCCCTCTTCCTCCAGAATGATTTCGGCGAGTTGTTGCGGAGCCGGTTCGTCCACGTCGGCCGCGATCAGCCGGCGGGCGGCGTCGTGCATCTTTTGAAAGTGCGGTTCCAGATCTTGAAAGGCGTTTCGGATCTGCGAGTTTTCATTTGCGGGAAGTCCCAAAGCCGGGTCGCCATATTGCAGACCCCGGTGAGCGACCGCCCAATCCGCCAAGGCCTGGCGGAGTTCCTCGCGGGCGTCCCGTGCCCGATGCCGGGTTTGATCGGTGAGTTCCAGCGCGGCCTTTGACAGTTTTTGGCTCAACATCCGCTGCCGGCCCGCGACGTTGATCGTGGGCGCATCCGATGTCAACTGAATCAGCCAAGGTTGCAGCACGAGTTGATTGAGCAAGGCCAACGCCGCGACTGCAACCATGCCGCCGACGAACCGCCGCTGCAACAGCCGCAGGGGATCGTTTTTGATGAGGGAGTTGTCGGAAGTCGGCGAAGTCATCAATCGGGCACCTGTTTCGGGACGTAATGTCACCGCAAGTTCCATTGCGTGATGAAAATTTCATGCCGAACCTCGGCCTCTGCTCAAACCCCTTGATTTCAAGGCTTTTTTGAGTTTTAGAATCAAACACCTGCAGGATTCTTAACTTGGGAGTGCTTAGGGGCTGTGCAACGATGCGCGGCATGTCGGCTGAGGTTTCACGTCTGCCCCGCGCTGGTGAGCCGATTCCAGGACGATTCTTTCGGATCTCCGAAGCGCCGGCGAGTTTTCCGAGAGATGGATTGGAACGGGTACAAAGCCTGCTTTGCTTGCCGGTCAATCTCGCCGCGCTGCCGGGATGGGAAAATTCATTCCGCATTTTTCACCGAGGGACTCCGTTCATGGAATTTCAAAGCAAAGCCACGCGAATCCGGCTGTTCGATTTTTCCTCCGTCCAGATGCGGGCGTTCCACATGTCGTGGTTCGCGTTCTTTCTATGCTTCTTCGCCTGGTTCGGCATCGCTCCGTTGATGAGAATCGTTCGCGAAGAGCTGCATCTGACCAAAGAGCAAATCGGCTGGTGCATCATCGGCTCGGTGTCGATCACCGTCGTCGCCCGATTGCTGATCGGCTGGCTGTGCGACAAGATCGGACCGCGACTCGCCTATACGGGTTTGCTTTTGGTTGGCTCCATTCCCGTGATGGCGATCGGCTTCGCGGAAAGTTACACCTCGTTTCTCTTGTTCCGCATCGGGATCGGCGTGATCGGCGCTTCGTTCGTCATCACGCAATACCACACCTCCATCATGTTCGCCCCCAACTGCGTGGGCACCGCCAATGCGACCACCGCGGGTTGGGGGAACCTGGGCGGCGGGGTGACGCAACTGGTGATGCCTTTGGTCTTCGCGTTTTTCCTCGGGACCGTCGGCCTTTCGAGTGCCGCGAGCTGGCGGGCCTCGATGTTCGTCGCCGGCCTTTTGTGTGCACTCACCGGGATTGCGTATTACGTTTTGACGCAGGATGCCCCAGGCGGCAACTTCCGCGCACTTCGCGAACAAGGATTGATGCCGGCAAAGAACGCCACGAACGGCACGTTTTTCGAAGCCTGCAAAGACCGCCGGGTGTGGGCGCTGTTTGTGATCTATGGCGGCTGCTTTGGGATTGAGCTGACGATCAACAACGTCGCCGCGCTTTATTTCGTCGATTATTTCGAGGAATTTCGGCAGATGGACAGCGTCAAAGCCATGAGTCTCGCCGGGCTGATCGCGAGCCTGTTCGGCCTGATGAACATCTTCGCCCGCACGTTGGGCGGCGTGTTCGGCGACAGGTTCGGAGAGCGCTGGGGCCTCTCCGGCCGGGTGCGGTGGCTGTTTATGGTGCTGTTCTGCGAGGGTCTGGCCTTGATGCTGTTCTCGCAAATGGACGTGTTGGCGCTCGCCATTCCGACGCTGATTCTGTTTAGCCTGTTCGTGCAGATGAGCGAAGGCGCGACGTTCTCGGTGGTGCCGTTCATCAATAAGAAGGCATTGGGTTCGGTGGCGGGGATCGTCGGAGCGGGCGGCAATGCCGGGGCGGTGGCGGCGGGGTTTCTGTTTAAGTCGAGCGCGATCGCCTGGCCGACGGCTCTGTTGATCCTGGGCGGTCTGGTGACGGGCTGCTCGTTTTTGACGTTCGCGGTGAATTTTAACGAAGCCGCCGAGACCGAAGCCAAAGCCGCAACCGAAGCCGCGAATGCAAAACGCCGGCAAGAACTCGGCGTCGCCGGGGCATCGGCGTGAGCGGCAAGGCGCTAGCCGCCGGCTTTTATTCCGGTGGCGATAACAAAGACTACGCCCTTCGTTCCCCAGGGCGTGCGACCCGCCGGAGGCTAGCGCCTACCGCTCAGGGGATGCGACCCGCCGGAGGCTAGCCCTACCGCTCAGGGGATGCCACCCGCCGGAGGCTATCGCCTACCGCTCAGGGGATGCCACCGCGCCGGACTTTGTATTTCATTTTCAATCAATCGGATGGACAGGCTCATGGCGAATCCTGTGGAAACTTGGAAGGCGGAAAAACATCCCTTCGACGTTTGGCCGGATGTGGAACGCTACGCTTCGGAAAAAACGCCGATGCAGGACATCGACACCCCCGATCTGGAGCGCATGAAATGGCATGGATTCTTTTATCGCAAGCGGGATGCGCCGGACGATATATGAACCGCATCCGGTTGACGGCCGGCGAATTGTCCGCCGACCAGGCCCGCGAAATCGCCTTCATCGCTTACGAATATGGGCACGGCATCGTCGACGTGACCACGCGGGCCAATGTCCAAGTGCAGGGGTTGGACATCGAGCATCTGCCCAAAGTGGAGAAACGCCTGGCGAACGTCGGCCTCAATTCCAAGCAGACCGGGCACGACAACATTCGCAACGTGTTCGCCCACCCCTTCAGCGGCCTCTTGCCGGATGAACTGATCGATACCCGCAAGCTATGCCATCAGGTGACGGAACTCTTCGTGGGCAGCCGGGACTATTCCGACCTGCCCCGCAAGATGAATCTCTGCTTAAACGGCACCGAAAATCATTCCGTGCACTTTTGGACGCAAGACATCAGCTTTCTGGCGACGCGAAGCCCTTGGCGAAGTTCTGTTTCAAGTGCTCTTGGCCGGAACGCAAGGGCAGACGCCGCATTTGGCCTGGCATCTGCCGGTGCTGGTCCGGCCCGATCAAGTCGTGGAAGTCACCCGCTCGATTCTCGATCTGTTTCGGGCGAAGGGCTCGCGGGAGAAACGCAACCGGGCCCGGCTCCGGTTTCTCGTGGAAGACATCGGCATCGGCGGCGTGTTGGAATGGCTGGAAGAGGATCTTCCCTTCCGCCTCATGCCCTGCGTCGCCGAGCCGATCCCCGCTTCGAGCCGGGATGAACTGGTCGGCTGGTTTCGCCAGCGCGATCCCAAACTGTGGACGATGGGCCTGTCGGTTCCGCTGGGGCGGATGACCTGGCGGCAACTCGAAGGGCTGGCCCTGTTGAGCAAACGCTGGGGCAGCGGACAGCTGCGCACGACGCACGAGCAGGGAATCGCGGTGATCGATATTCCCGCCGGCTTCAAAGATGCCGCCGCGACCGAAGCCGCGAGCCTGGGCTTGAGCGTGCATGCCGACGAGTTCGAGCAAAACACGATGGCCTGCACCGGCAGCCAGTTCTGTAACATCGCCGTCACCGAAACCAAAGGCCACATGTTTCAGTTGATCGAAAAGCTGAGAAAGCGAATGCTCAAGCTGCACGGAATTCGCATCCACATGAGCGGCTGCCCGTCGAGTTGCGCCCAGCACTTCACGGCGGACATCGGCCTCAAAGGCGTCCGCGTCCGCAGGCTGCTGGGCACGCGGGAAGGATTTGACGTGTTCTTGGGCGGCGGCCTTGCGGGTCAGGTCCACATGGCGCTGCCTTACAAGATCGGCGTCGATGTCGATCAATTGCCGCAACTCATCGAAGACGTGGTGAAGGACTACTATCTCAAGCATCGCTCCGGGCAGACGTTTAGCGCGTACTGGCGGGAAAAGCTCAAAGCCGCCGAGGCCGAGAAAGTCGACGACGAGGATTACAAAGTCCCGTTGTGGATCTGCGAAGCCTGCGAGCACCGGCACGAAGGCGAAGACCCGCCGGTGTTCTGCCCCTCCTGCGCGGGCCTGCGCCGCAATTTCGCGAGGCTTGATGAAGCTTCCGATACCACCGCCGAAGAGACGCCGAAAGCCAAAGCCCCCGCCCGACGCCATGCGGCAGAGACCGTTTGAGGAAGCCAATGAACCTGCTCTGCCAGATCACTCCGAACGATAGGCATCTGCTGCCCATCATCGATTTGCCGGATGTCCGCCGCGAGGAACCGGGATTGTTATTGCAACTTCTGGCCGATCAGCAATCGCTTTCGGCGGTCGAGGAATTCAGCCGGGTTCACGATTCCCATTTGCCCGATCAGGCCGGGTATTATTCCAAATTGCTGCCTGCCTCTTCACCGGAACCGGGGCAGCAATATGCGTTTGAGGTGGACCTGGATCGCTGCTCCGGCTGCAAAGCCTGCGTGACGGCTTGCCATTCCCTGAACGGTCTGGACGAAGGCGAAACCTGGCGGGACGTGGGCCTCTTGATCGGCGGTTCCGCGGCCCATCCGGTGATGCAGCACGTGACGACGGCGTGCCATCATTGCTTGGAGCCGGCCTGCATGATCGCCTGCCCGGTCGATGCCTACGAAAAAAATCCCGTCACCGGGATCGTGAAGCATTTGGACGACCAATGTTTCGGCTGCCAGTATTGCACGCTGGCTTGCCCTTATGATGTTCCCAAATATCACGCGGGCAAAGGCATCGTGCGGAAGTGCGACATGTGCAGCGACCGCCTGGCGGACGGCGAAGCCCCCGCGTGCGCTGCGGCTTGCCCGCACGAAGCCATCGCAATCCGGCTCGTCGAGACGCGGCAAGTCATCGAGGATGCAGAGATCGATCCGTTCCTGCCGGCCGCTCCCGATCCGCAGCGAACGCTCCCCACGACGCATTACAAGACCGCGAGAGTCTTCCCGCGAAACACGCTGCCGGCGGATTATTATTCCGTCAACCCGCAGCATCCGCATTGGCCGTTGATCGTGATGCTGGTGCTCACGCAGCTTTCCGTCGGGGCCTTTATTGTGGGAATGCTTCTCGAAGCGTTTCTCAACGAAGAAACTCTCCCTGCGTTTCGTCAACTGCACGCCACCAATGCGCTGGCGGTCGGGCTTTTGGCCTTGGGGGCGAGTACGATGCACTTGGGTCGGCCGTTGTATGCGTTTCGGGCGGTGATCGGACTCAAGCACTCCTGGCTCAGCCGGGAGATTCTGGCGTTCGGAGCCTTCGCCGGGGCTGCGTGTCTCTATGCCGGCGTGTGTTGGACCCTACCCAAGTCGTCGTGGCTTCCGATATGGGGAGGCATCGTGGCCGTGACCGGCGCGGTCGGCCTGTTCTGTTCCGTGATGATCTATGTTTTCACCGGCCGCGAGTTCTGGAGCTTCGGGCGGACGGTTTCCAAGTTCGCATTGACCGCAACCGTATTAGGGCTCGCGGCGGCACTGTCCTCCATCGTCGTGTATTCCGCTTTTCACGACACAGCGGAATCACCCCTGTGGTCAGCCGCGGCAATCCGGGTGTTGCTCCAAGCCCTGATGACAACCGGTGCCGCGAAGCTCGTTCTGGAAGGCTCGCTGTTTCGGCATCTTCTATCCCGCCGGCAGTCGCCCTTGAAACGCTCCGCCCGGCTGATGATTGGCCCGCTCGGGCGGTCGACTTATTTTCGATTTGGATTGGGGATTCTCGGAACGGCGATCATCCCGATGTTGTTATGGAACCGGCTGGGGACCGAGGAAACCATCGGCCCGGCGATTGTCGTGATGGTGTTGATGATGCTTTCGGCCGCATTTGTCGGGGAACTTCTGGAGCGTTACCAGTTCTTCTCGACCTGTGCCGCGCCGCGCATGCCGGGGCGATTGAATCCTTGAGGGCAAATCAGCCGGCACGCGTTAGCGTCCGGTTTCAACAAGGTTTGGAGAGTTCACAGAAATCGGGGCTAGCCGCCCTGCGGCTGATTTTCAATCACGAATCGACAAACGATGACTTCCCTCCTCAAAAAGCTAAACGAACTCATCCACCAACGCAGCGGTCCGCTGACGCGGGAGTTGCTTTTGACGCCGGGAAAGTTCGGCTTGGGGAAGGTTCCTGAAAAGCTGGTGCCCGACCAGGTGACGGATATGGTCTGCGGCTACTGTTCAACCGGCTGCGGGCTGCGGGTGCACTTGCAGGAAGGCGAAGCGGTCAACCTCACGCCGAGCGCGACCTATCCCGTCAACCTGGGCATGGCTTGTCCGAAGGGTTGGGAAGCCCTCAGCGTACTCGATTCCCCGGAGCGGGCCGTGAAACCATTGCTCAAAGGCACGTCCGGCAAGCTGCAACCCACGGATTGGCACACCGCGATGACCACGTTCGTCGATCGCTTCCAAAACATCCAAGCCGAGCACGGCAAGGACGCGGTCGCGTTCCTCAGCACCGGGCAAATGGCGACGGAGGAAATGGCCTTTCTCGGCGCGCTGGCCAAGTTCGGGATGGGCCTGCTCCACGGCGACGGCAACACCCGGCAGTGCATGGCCACGGCCGTCGTCGCCTACAAACAGGCCTTCGGTTTCGATGCCCCGCCTTACACCTACGCCGACTTGGAAGAGTCCGACGCGATCGTGCTTGTGGGCAGCAACCTGTGCATTGCGCATCCGATCATGTGGGAACGCATCATGCGGAACCCGCATTCGCCGGAGATCATCGTCATCGATCCGCGGATGACTGAAACCGCCATGAACGCCACGCTGCATCTGCCGCTCAAGCCCAAAAGCGATCAGACGCTGTTTTACGGCATCGCGCGGATTCTCATCGAAAACAATTGGATCGACCGCAACTTTATCGAGCAATCGACGACCGGTTTTGAAGCGTTCGCCGACTTCGTAACGCAATTTACCAACGAGCGTTTAGAGGACGAAACCGGTTTGCCGATCGAACAGATTCTGCGGTTCGCCGAAAAAATTCATCGGGGCGAGAAGGTGTCGTTCTGGTGGACGATGGGCGTCAACCAGTCGCATCAGGGCGTCCGCACGGCCCAGGCGATTATCAATCTGGCGTTGATGACGGGAAACATCGGCCGGCCGGGAACGGGAGCCAACAGCATCACCGGCCAATGCAATGCGATGGGATCGAGGCTGTTCAGCAACACGACGAATCTCCTCGGCGGGCACGATTTCACCAACCCGACCCACCGCCAAAAGATCGCCGAACTTCTGGGAATCGACGTTGGCCTCATCCCCGACAAAAACAGCCTGCCATATCATCAAATCATCGAAGGCGTCCTCCGCGGGAAGATCAAAGGGCTGTGGGTGATCTGCACGAACCCGGCCCATTCGTGGATCAATCAAAATCAATGCCGGGACGTTCTGGATCGGCTCGATTTTCTCGTCGTGCAGGACATGTACCACACGACGGCGACCGCCCGCATGGCCGACCTGGTTCTGCCCGCCGCCGGTTGGGGCGAGAAGGAAGGCACCTTCATCAATTCGGAACGCCGCATCGGCCGCTTGAAAAAAGTCCGCCGAGCGCCCGGCGAAGCCCTGGCCGACTTTCACATCGTCCGGCTCGTCGCGGAGTATTGGGGCTGCGGGGAGATGTTTCAAAGCTGGCGGACGCCGGAGGATGTGTTTCAAATCTTGAAACGCTGCTCGGCGGGGCAGCCGTGCGACATCACGGGCATCGAAGATTACGCCGCCCTCGATCGAGCCGGCGGAATCCAATGGCCTTGTCCCGCGTCGGAACGGGACTTCGCCCAAGAGCGCCGATTGTTCGAGGGCGGCCGGTTCTATCATCCCGACGGCCGGGCCCGCTTCTTGTTCGATGAACCCACGCCGATCCCGGAACGACCGAACTCCAAATATCCCTTTCTGCTTCTAACCGGGCGCGGCAGCGCTTCGCAGTGGCACACAGAGACCCGGACCCGGCAATCGGCGGTGCTGCGAAAGCTCTATCCCGAGCGGGTGTACGTCGAGGTCAATCCCCACGATGCCGGGGCGCTTTCGATCCAGCCGCACGAGGAAATTCTCGTCGAATCCCAGCGGGGGCATCTAGGGGCCATCGCCGTGTTGACGCACGCCGTCGGCCCGGGACAGGTCTTTATTCCGATGCACTACGAAGAAGCCAACCGCTTGACGCTGGGCATCTTCGACCCGCATTCCCATCAGCCGGCTTACAAAGCCTGCGCGGTCCGCCTCACACGCATTGCCGAAGGCTTAAGGGTTTGAACATGCGTGTTTCATAGAAGGCAAGGCCCGAGGTTTTTCCATCCTCCATCCTCATCACCGTCGCCGCTCACGCCATGATCTCGCGAATGGGTTCCACTTCTTCGACGCCGACGAGCTTCTGATTCAAGCCGCCGTAGAAGTAGGACAGATGGTTGGGATCGAGGCCCATTTGGTGGAGGATCGTCGCGTGCAGGCGCTTGACGTGCAGCGGGTTTTCCACGGCCCGCGAGCCGAGTTCATCGGTGCGGCCGAAGGAAGAGCCGCCTTTAATGCCGCCGCCGGCCATCCACATCGTGAAGCCGTAGGAGTTGTGATCCCGCCCTGTCCCTTGAGCATATTCCGCGGTCGGTTGCCGGCCGAACTCGCCGCCCCACACGATCAATGTGGAATCCAACAACCCCCGCTCTTTGAGATCTTGAATGAGCGCCGCGATCGGCTGGTCGGTGCGGCCGGCGTGGTAGTTGTGGTTCTTCTCCAAATCGCCGTGGGCGTCCCAGTTGGCATCGTTGTGGTTGCCGCCGGAATACAGCTGCACAAACCGCACGCCGCGCTCCACAAGCCGGCGGGCCATCAGGCACCGCTTGCCGAAGTCCTGCGTGTTGGGGTTATCGAGGCCGTAGAGCTTTTGCGTCACATCTGTTTCCTGCGAAAGATCCACCGCTTCCGGGGCGTGCTGTTGCATCTTGAAAGCCAGCTCGTAACTGGAAATCCGCGCGGCGAGGTCGCTGTTGTCACTTCGCTTCGCCAAATGCGAGGCGTTGGCTTCGTTTAAGGAATCCAACAGATCCCGCTGCATTTCGCGGGTCATACCCTCTGGCCGATTGAGGTTCAAAATCGGCGGACCTTGCGAGCGGACCACGGTCCCCTGGTAGGTCGCGGGCATATAGCCCGAGGACCAGTTTTTCGCGCCGCTGATGGGGCCGCCGGTGGGATCGAGCATCACCACAAAGCCCGGCAGGTTTTCGTTCTCGGACCCCAGGCCGTAGTTGATCCACGACCCCAAAGCGGGGCTCCCCGAGAGGATTTTGCCGGAGTTCATCATCAGCATCGCCGATCCGTGGATCGGAGAGTCGGCGGTCATGGAATGCAGAAACGCGATGTCATCGACCCGCTTCGCCAGATGCGGGAACAAATCGCTGACCCATTTCCCGCTTTCGCCGTATTGCTGGAACTTCCACTTGGGTTCCACAATCCGCCCCTGGTTCCGATGCCCGCCGCGGCCGAAGGTTTTGACCTCCACGGTCTTCCCGTCCATGCCGACCATCTCGGGCTTATAGTCGAACGTATCCACATGCGAAGGCCCGCCGTACATAAACAAAAAGATGACACTCTTCGCCCGCGGCTGAAAATGCGGCTGCTTAGGCGCCAGCGGATTCTCATATTTCGTAACGCCATCCGCGTTCGCAGTCTGGGCATTAAAGAACCCCTCCCGCCCCAAAAGCCCCGCGAGAGCCACCCCCGTAAACCCACCGCCGGCTTCCCAGAGAAACTCGCGGCGAGTGCGGCGGCAGAAGTTGTGCGTTGAATGATTGTTGCGTTTGCTATTCATAATAATCGGTCCCGAAGATTGGCCTATTTTAGTGTTGATGTTTCGTTTTACTGTTCAAACTGGGGGTGATTTTGAGGTCTATGATACCATCTGTTGTAGTTACGAAGTCTCGACGACCACAACATTTTGGAGCTTTGAACAGTAGAATTAGTTTACTAGATTTGTATTTGAGGCCTGCACAACAGGCCCTATTCCCCTGCGGGGTTTGGCGCCGTCTCAAATATCCGCCAGTTCGCCGAAGTATTCGTGGTCCTCGGCATAACCGCCTTCTCCCTCGCCGACTCTCTGGAGATTTTCGACAAATTCAATCGAATTGATCCACTTGACCATCTTGAAGGCAAGCTGGTTCTCGATGCGTAGCCGCAGCGGAGCGCCATGCAAATGGGGCAGTGGTTCGCCGTTCATCTCATAGGCCAACAAGCTGTGTGGGTGTAAGGCATTCGCCATCGATAAGCTGTCGTAGTAGTGGCCGTGCGATTCACCGGTGGTAAACTCCACGCCGTCGCCGAATGAGCGGAAGACAACTCGCCCTGCACTCGACTGCGGCTGCACCAATTTGATTAGCTCTTCCAGCGGCAAGCCGCCCCATTCGGCGATGCCCGACCAGCCCTGGATACAATGATTCAAGGTGATTTGTGACTTCATTCCCAAGGCTCGCATATCCTCCAGTGACAACTCGACCGGGTTTTCCACCATGCCAAACACCTTCAAACGGTAGTCCTTGAACTCTCCGGCTGCCAACCGCTCCCATTCCTCGCAAGTCGGCATCTTTCCATTGACCCAGAAGAATGGCGAAATATCTTCGCGACGGAACTCGGCCACCGGTGCCGGGCGATCCAAAAAGTAACTCATCACGGGCGTGACAATCGCCTTGGCGATGTGCTGCACCAACCGCGGCCGTCGCCATGCCAACCAGTTCGCCATGACGTTCACTCCCACGATCACACCCAGTCCCGCGAGGCCCAGAGAAATGCCTGTCAGGCCGATGTCGTCCGTGCCTACCACGATGTGATTCATGTTTCGGACAAATCCGGTCAGCGCCACCAACGCCACATGAATGACAGTGAACAGAAGGAACGCACACATAACAATGAAGTGCAGCGATCGCCCGATTTGCCGATTGCCGGGCAGCCTGGGATACCATTTGAACCGGTTCGTCAGCGCCGGCGACATCGAGGGGCCGCTGAAGATCGCCAGCGGAGCCAGAACGAAGACCACGCCGAAGTACGCCAATTGCTGAAGCGCGTTGTAGTGGTAAAACCCGTTCGGGTCCGGCGGGATGTGGAATGTGGCGTAGTGGACGAAGACGGCCCAGGCGTCGGGGACGATCTGCCAGGAATCCGGCACCAGGCGTTTCCACTGCTCGGTGGCGAACAGCAAAACCACGAAGACCAGGCCGTTGCCCACCCAGAACAGGACGCTGAGAAAATGCCAGTGCCGCGCCATGCCGATGGTGTGCCGGTAACCTGGCAATCCGATCCAGGGGGAAAGGTAACGCGAGTCTTCTTTGGCCGTCCAGACTCGGTCCTTCGGCACCTCGATCGGCGTAAGCCTTAGCCACTCCGTGCCGGGAATGCAATGCACGTTCCAGTACAGCCGAGGATGATCCGCCAGGATCTGCAGGCCGCTTCGAATCAGCAGAATCAGGAACAAGAAATTGACATAATGAGTGGCGCAGCCAGACCGGAAAGCCAACGGGCTCCCGCGCCGTTTCGGCAATCGCCGGGGAGATTGAACGCAACGCCGGCAGTCCGGCTGCCGCCCATTCAATATAGGCAGCGGCCACGGCGAGCACCAACGGTGAAGCGAGCAACAAAAACGTTTTGAGGTGGATTCGCAAACCTGTTCGCATCCTTGGTTCTTAAATACGATCATTTCACTTGTGATTTTCCAGCACTTCTTTAAGGACCAACGCACTATTGTGCTCTTCGTCCCGCGCAGCATAAATCAACGTGACTGCGCCCTTTTTCTCTTTTTTCTTCAGCAGTTGAATCGGCTCCTCTTTCTCCTCCAATTCCTGCCGGTATCGATCCTGAAACTCCTCCCAACGTTCCGGGTCATGACCGAACCACTTACGCAACTCCGTGCTGGGAGCGATCTCCTTGAGCCAGAGATCCACCGCCGCCCGCTCCTTGCTGAGGCCGCGCGGCCACAGGCGTTCCACCAAAACCCGCAATCCATCGTCGGGCGAGGGAGTCGTGTAGGCTCGCTTGATGGTAATCATTCTTACATTCCTTGCCGTTCGCTAAGAACCTCGGCGGCGTGCCAATCAAAGCGGAATTGCACCGGTGTCGGCATCATCCCTCGCTTTTGTGGTGTAGCAGGATGGTCACGAGCACGGACGCATCCTCGATGCCGCGGAGCGAATGCGGTTCGTTGCCGGCGAGATAGAGCATCTGCCCCGCCGACAGTTCACGGGTCGCACCGCCGCCCGTGAAGGCGACTCGGCCGTTCAGACACTGCACTGTGATCTCGCCGGCGACCTGATGCGGCGGGATGTCCTTGCCGGCGGGAATCACCAGACGGATCACTTCCAGATGATCAGTCTTTACCACAGTATTTGTGATCGAAGACGTCGCGGCCTCTCCCAGAGATTTTAGGTCGATGACTTCGCCTGATTTTGCATGGGGAATTGCCATTGTGAAACTCCTTGAAAAAACTGATGCTTTGACTTGCCAAAAGTAAGTAGGGTGGGCACGGCGGTGGGCACGGCCCACCATCTTCCGAATTGGTGGGCGATACCCACCCTACATTTAAAATGACGAAACCTTTTTTATTGTCGAAACCCACACCCCCGCTATCCACTCCATATCCCCATAAGGCACGATTCGTTCTGATTTCCAACCGGCTTCTTTCAACGTCATTTCCATGCCCGCGCCGGCGGGGGTGTTGGTGGTGTGGATGAGGACCGGGCAGACGGGGGTTTTTGTGGCCAGGTACTCCGCCACGTCGCGGCCGGTTCCCGGATCGATCATGTTCTGTTCGTGTTCTCCTTCGATCATTTCCTAATCGTGATCCAATGCGATCAGGGCGGTTTCCGGCAAGTGGGCTTTGAAGCAATCGATCGTTTCCGCGGGGTGGCCCTGGTTGCTTGTAAACCAGGGCGGGGTAGCCGCGAGAGATTACTTTAGGATGCTACATCACTCTTCTTCGCCTCTTGTGATGTCAGTTGACTCGGTGTCAGTGGTTAAAGTCGCCGGGCGTGGCGGGTAGCTCACGTATTTGCGGCCGGACGCTTTTTGTTTGGTTCTGAGGTTCTTGAAGATTTCCGTGATGTCGTAGCCGAACTGGGCCGCGTGATTTTCGCGGACCGCCCGGACTTCGGCGATGATGGGGTCATTCGTCGTGCGTTTCATAATCTGATTCCATGAGTTCATCGGGCGTGCAGATAATCGTTGGTTCGTAGCCTGCACTCCGGCAGACTCGTTCAATTTGGGCTCGCATGGTGGCGTTGGCAATATACCGACAGTTCCATGTTACCAAATACTCGACGCCGTTCGTAACCGCGATGGCAATATGGCCGGCATCGCCTGCGGCCTTTTCGGGAATTGCGCCAGATTCAATCAATTGCTGGGCCAGGTTTGCCGCTGCTTCCGTTGCATCAAGCAAGGTGACGGATTCCAACGCGACCAAACGCTCCTGGGCGGCAACCGGATCACCGGCACCGGCCTCGTCGATGACCAATTCGGAAGCCACGAGCTCGAAACGGTCGGCGGCATCGCGCCACCAGTCCCGAGTTGTTTGTTGATAACCTGCGATCACAACGTCGCGTGAAGGCCACGCGGTCAGATAACTGATAATCGTGGTTTCGATATAGACTTTGGGCTTCATTGGAGTTTCGATGCGTGTGTCATGTTTCTGCCAATTGTTTCCTCACCGCCGGAAACCATAATTCCGGAATCCATTCCATGTCGCGATGCGGGATGAGGCGGTTCATTTTCCATCCCGCTTCTTTCAGAATCATTTCCATGCCCACTCCGCCGGGGGTGTTGGTGGTATGGATGATGACCCGAGGAGCGCGATCATTTCATTGTGCAGATCGCTGAGGCCCACCGAGAATGAAACGATTCCCAATGCCGATTTTCAGAGAGCGGTGGATGAAAATGGTCGCGCAAGGGCATCTTCAGGTGAACTCCAAGCGGATCTTTTGTTCTCTCCACCGTTTCATCGTATCAAAATAAACATTTGCATGATGGTCTGCCGGTCTTGGTTGTCTTCGAGGATGACGATCTTAGTCAAGCGGATTTTTCATTTTGAGTGACCAGCCAGCTTACGCTGGCCGCTCGCCTTCTGTTTGATTCGGCAGCAAGTTTGTTGGTGTGTTTCTTCGAGGTTCAATGGTCGTGGAAGGGCATCTTGGGAGTTCAAAGGGAGTTGTTCCCTACGAATTCCGGCGTGGGCATTGACGGTTCCGGCTTCGGTTCATCATATCGGGTGCCATCGATCGATCCAAGGGGCCGATTCTTCGCTTCGTGGACGTTTTCGCGGGTTCCGCTTACACTGGATGTTTTCCGGCACGAGGTTCTTTCGATTGATTGAGGTGGGAAGATGCCGTTTCCTGAGATGTTTCGCGTCCGGCAGACGTTTGATGCTCCCCGCGTGGAGAATGTGGAAGCCGAGACCCTAAAGCAGTTGGCGTCGCTCGATTTGGGCCGGCGGATTCAGCCGGGCGAGACGGTGGCGATCACTGCGGGCAGCCGGGGGATCGCGAACATTGCGAAGATCATCAAGGCGGCGGTCGCGCATTTTCAGAGCCTGGGGGCCGAGCCATTCATCGTGCCCGCGATGGGTTCGCACGGCGGCGGCACGGCGGAGGGGCAGCGGGCGATCCTCGAAGGCTACGGGATCACGCCGGATTACGTCGGGGCGGAGATTCGCTCTTCGATGGAAACCGTGATCGTGGCCCACACGCCCGGACACAACGTCCCGGTGCACTTCGACAAAAACGCCTACGAAGCCGACCATGTGCTCGTCTGCGGCCGAGTGAAACCGCACACGGGGTTCGTGGGCGAGATCGAATCGGGCCTGCACAAAATGATGCTCATCGGCCTGGGCAAGCACAACGGGGCGATCATTTATCACCGGGCGATTCAGGACTTCAGCTTTCTGGAAATCATCCGGGCGGTCGCGGACGTGGTGCTTAAGCGCTGCAAAGTCATCGCCGGGCTGGGCATCGTCGAAAACGCCTACGACGAGACCGGCCTGATCGCGGCCGTCGCTCCCGAAGACTTCTTCGAGCGGGAAAAAGAGCTTCTCGTCCTCGCCAAGAAATGGATGCCCCGCTTGCCCTTCGCCAAGGCGGATTTATTGATCGTGGATCAGATCGGCAAGGACATCAGCGGCAGCGGGATGGACACGAACATCATCGGCCGGAAATACAACGACCATGCCGCGACCGAGCGGGATTCCGTCGCGGTCAAGCGGATTTTCATCCGCGGCCTGACCGAAGCGACCCACGGAAACGCCTGCGGGCTGGGGATGGCCGAGTTCACCAATCGGCGGACGATCGACGGCGTGGACTTGGAGATCACCCGCATCAACACGATCACCGGCGGCCATCCCACGGGAGCCATGCTGCCCATCGCCCGCGAAACGGACCGCGAGGTCCTGGAAGATGCCCTGGGCACGATCGGCCTCACCCCGCCGGAGAACGCCCGCATCATCCACATCACCGACACGCTGCATCTCAAACACGTGCTGGTCAGCTCCGCGTACCGCGACCAGTTCGCCGGCCGGGACGACCTGACGGGATTGGGTGAAGCCTTCCCGATGCCGTTCGACGAAGCCGGCAATCTCCTCGCCGTCGCCGAGGTCTTCGAGACCCAGCCCGTTTGATTTCGCCGCGAAGGTTCCCAAAACAGGAACACAACGGGGTGGCACGCTCCTGAGCGCAGCGAAGGGCGTGGTCTGTGCGGCCGACTTCGCTATCGCCACGCCCTTCGCCACGCCCTTCGCTGCGCTCAGGGACGTGCCACCCAATCCTTGCAATTGAGCATTGACGAACCGCTCTTCGCGGCGTATTCTTAGTGTTGAAACAACACTTTGGAGACGGCGATGGCTTATACCTATAAACATCCCCGGCCCGCGCTCACGGTGGACTGCGTGGTGTTCGGGCTGGATGAAGATGAACTGCGGCTGTTGCTGGTGGAGCGTGCGGAGGAACCCTTTGCGGGCCGGTGGGCGCTGCCGGGCGGGTTTGTGAATCTGGCGGAGAACCTCGAAGATGCGGCCCGGCGGGAGTTGGAGGAGGAGACGGGCATCACGCGGCTGTATCTCGAACAGCTTTACACCTTCGGCGACGCGCACCGCGATCCCCGCGAGCGGGTGGTGACAGTCGCGTATTATGCGCTCGTCAAGCTCAGCGATCATCAGGTGCGGGCGGCGACGGACGCCCGCAGTGCGGCATGGTTCGCCGTGTCCGACCTGCCGGATTTGGCGTTCGATCACGACCAGATCGTGCAGGTCGCCCTTGCCCGGCTCAAAGGGAAAGTCCGCTACGAACCCATCGGTTTCGAGCTTTTGCCCAAAAAATTCACCCTTTCGCAACTGCAAAGGCTTTATGAAACCGTGCTGGAACGCGAACTCGACAAACGCAACTTCCGCAAAAAAATCCTGGGCATGGATTTGCTGATCGAACTCGACGAAGTCCAACGCGGCGTCGCCCACCGGGCCGCGAGGCTGTATCGCTTCGATGAAAAGAAATACGAACGCCTCAAACAGAACGGCTTCAACTTCGAGATTTGAGATTTCCGGCGCGGCCGATCGGCGAAACATTCGCTAAACTGACGCGTTGAATAGAGAGATCGACGAGATTATGAGGAAAGACAAAGCGGGATGAATCGAGCGGCGATTTTAGCATGGGGATTGCTGTTGGCGGCGGCCGCGGGCGTTTCCGTTCCCGTGCTCGCGGACGACCACGGCAAAC
This sequence comes from uncultured Planctomycetaceae bacterium, assembly GCA_963815195.1. GTDB lineage: Bacteria > Planctomycetota > Planctomycetia > Planctomycetales > Planctomycetaceae > CAWAVN01. Next base: position 1,051,378 of record CAWFGE010000012.1, on the reverse strand, counting down.
CTGCACCGTCGGCAATTTCCCCCGCGCCGCCCCGCGCGGAAGACGCCTATCCGCCCAACCCCTTCGGTTTTTTCCGAGGCCACGGCCCGCCGGAATTGCTCGATTCTCCCCGGGCCGTCGGATTTTATTTCGACACGTTTCTGATGGTCTTCGTGGGGGCGATGTTTCTGTTGTGGGTGCGGACTTCGTATTGGGTCAGCCGGGACAGCTCGGCCCTCCGGCTGTCCAGTCCGATCTGGAATCTCGCGATGCTCCTTTGCGGCTTGTTGGGCTTCGCGGCCGTGTTTCTGCTGCCCCGGTTTTACGGACTCCTGCCGCTGTTGGCGTTGTACGGTTTGCCCATGTACGCGTACGTGCGTTTGCGGAATTCCCGCGTGGCGGAGTTTTCGAAAGTCCTCACGCCCCAGCATCTCGCGGCCTTGGGGCTTCGGCAGTTGGCGATCTTCGGCATCCGCATCCAAACGCCGGGCGTCCTGGAAGCCGCGACGGGCATGAGCATCAAGTTCCTGGGAAAATCCGACAGCACCGGCGTGAGCGAAACCATCTCCCGCCAGGTCGAGCATTCGCCCAACTACCTCGCCGCGAAGGATTTGATTTTAAGAGCCATTCAGCGGCGGAGCACCGACATCCATCTGGAACCCAAGGAGGGCCAGGTGGCGGTGCGGTTTCGCATCGACGGCATGATGTACCCCGACGAACCCTTCGACGTGTCCAAGGGGCGGAACATCATCAACATCGTCAAAATCCTGTGCGCACTCGACATCACCGAACGCCGGCGGCCGCAGGATGGCAGTTTCCGGGCGGAGGTCGAGGACCGCGAGATCGATTTCCGTGTCGCCACGCAGGGCACACAGTTGGGGGAAAAACTCACGCTACGAATTCTCGATCCCGAAAACTCCGTGGAACAGATTGAGGAATTGGGCTTTCGCAAGAGTCTGTACGACCAGATTCGCGAAGTCATCCGCCGGCCGCACGGCCTGGTGCTCGCGGCCGGTCCCGCGGGGGCGGGAAAATCCACCACGCTGCACGCCGCGATCAATGATCTCGACACCGAGCACCGCAATGTGATCACCATCGAAGACCCGGTGGAGTACCGCGTCGAAAACGTCACCCAAATCGAAATCAGCACCGCCAAAGGCCAGACCTTCGGGGAGACGCTGCGAAATGTGCTCCGGCAGGATCCCGACGTGGTGATGATCGGCGAAATCCGCGATGAGGAGACGGCCCAAGCCGTGTGCCAGGCCGCCCACACGGGGCATCTGGTGTTCTCGACGGTGCATGCCACGGACAGCATCGCCGCCGTGTTGAGGTTACTGGAACTCGGCACCGAACCGGCGCTCGTCGCGGAAACGCTATCGCTGGTTCTTGCCCAGCGACTGGTCCGGCGGTTGTGTCCCGAATGCAAAGAGGAATATGAGCCCACAACAGACGAACTCGTCAAAGCCGGCCTGCCGGAGGAAGGCGTTTCGTCGCTTTCCCGCGAAGGCGCGAATCCCAAATGTAAAACGTGCCGGGGCGTGGGCTATCACGGGCAAGTCGGCGTATTTGAAGTGCTGCCTTTGACCGAGGAAGTCCGCGCGCACCTGCTTCAAAAACCGACGCCAACGTCGCTCCGCCTCGAAGCCCGAAACCACGGCTTGTTGACGCTCCGCGAAGAAGGTCTCCGCCTCGTCGCCCGCGGCATCACGTCTGTCGAAGAACTCAACCGCGTCGTGGGCTGAATAAAACCGACCAAAGAGCCGCGCACGCAGTAAGCGGAAGAAAAAGGCCAACCGCTTACTTCGTGCGCGGCTCTTCATGCCGAGTGCGCTGCTGGAGAAGCTCGCGGCGTTTTTTGGCTTGGGCTGGCGAGAGTGTTTGCTCGAGCTGCTCGGGGTTTTGTTGAAACCAGGACATCACCAACAGCAGCGTGTCGGGGCGGTGCGGGGTCAAATCATCGAGCATCGGCGCAGAGCCGAAGGTGCGGTCCAACAATTCGCGGGCGGCTCTCGCCTCCGGGGCCGAAGTGGGAGGCTGGGCAACCGCAGCGACCCGTCCGCCCTTGATCAAATACCAGATCGTCCCGCCCGCCGGCGACGTGACGGGATAAACGAAGTGATATTCCGCCTCAGCCGCGCGGAGGCCGTTCAAGCGGTCTTCTAAAAACAGCACCGCCTTTAGGTCGTCCCGCAACCGGGCCGCGAGTTCGTAGTGTTGATTCGCGGCCGCGTCGATCATCCGGTCTTTTATGAGGGCAATCGGCTTATCGCTTTTGCCTTCGAGAAACCGCCGGGCGTCGCGGACATTTTGAGAATAGGATTTCTGGGAGCACGCCTGGACGCAAGGCCCCAGGCAGGTTTCAAGTTCGAATCGCAAACAGCCCGGGCGGACGTCTTTCGCGAACATTGGGGTTTGATCGGCAAACGCCATCGGCTGCGAGTTGGCACAGTCCCGCAATAAAAACAGCCGATTGAGCACTTCCACCGCCCGCGACAACCGCCGGCCCGGCCACAGCGGTCCAAAGCTCGCCAGCACTTGCGCACCCGGCCTGGCCGAGAGCAAAACGCCCGGCGCGGTGGGCCGGCCGATGCACAGATACGTGGGCCTCGCGGTGCTCGGCATGTCTTTGACGTTCCAACTCGGCCGCCAGGTTTGAATGAGATGCAGCTCCCGCAAAAGCGCGGCGAACTCGCTGGGAGCCGGCTCCCATAAGATGCGGCGGGTCTGCCGAATCATTCGGCCCGGTTTTTGGTTTCTGACCTTGGGGCTGAAGTAGCTCAAAAGCCGGGTGCGAAGCTGCTTCGATTTGCCGACGTAAATCAAAACGCCGTCGTCATCGAAGAGGCCGTACACGCCGGGGATGTTTTCGGATTTCGACAGCACGCCGGCTTTCAAAGCCCGCGGCCGCGCGCCGAGGACTTCGCCCGAGGTGCTTTGCTCGATCGGCGAGAACGGGTTGGGGCCAAACTCCGTCAGCCGTTCCGCTTGCCAAAGTGCTCGCTCCATCCGTCCTTCCTTGGAATGGGAATCATCATGGGGCTTACGCGGGCACCGACCGCAGGTTGGTCCGCTCGCCTTCATTTTCCGGTGACGAATTGGACCTGCGCCGGCGAACCGGCGATGTCTTTGAGTTCCAGCCGCAAATCCGTATTGCGTTTTTCGAGATCGATCGCGAAAGTCAACCGTTGTTGGCCGGGTTCGAGGGTCAGTTCTATTTCCTCTTGAACCTCCACGGGTTTGCTGCCGAGCCAAAGCGACAGGCCCGCGGGGTCGTTCAGTTTGAGGCCGACTTTGCCGGGTTGGGTGACGTCGAGTTCCGTGCGGACAAACGCCGCCCCGGACTTGCCGCGGAGGTTGAGATTGAGTCCCACGCGGGGCAACTCGCCGAGCGGCAAGTCGCCGGAGACTTTGCTGTAAGCGGGACTCCAGGTGTAGGCGGGATCCTCCTGGGTGACGGTGTCGTAACTCGTCCGCCGCAAGCGATACCGCGCGGCTTCGGTGTCGTCGAGCACCTGCCATCGCCTCGCTAAGCGTTCCTGTCCCACGGCAAATTTGCCGACCTTCCCTAGCTCCGAAAGAAACCGCACCAGGTCGACGAGTTCGTTCCGCGTGAGTTTTTCCGTGAGTCCCGAAGGCATCAACGATTTGCCGTCTTTCTGAGCTTCGATGGAACCCAAGGGGATCGAAACCTCGGCATCGTTCACATCCCGCAGGATCAAATGCGTGTCCGACTGCCGAACTTTGACGCCCGTGATGACCCGGCCCTCATCCGTCGCGACGATCAGCGAGTTGAAGTTTTCCTTGACCTTTTTGTTCGGTTCCAACAGCGATTCCAAGAGATAATCCACCTGGGCACTCGCGCCCGAAGCTCAGCAAGTCCGGCCCCACGCGGCCGCCCGCGCCGCCGATGGCGTGGCATTTGAGGCAGGACAAGCCGCTCTGGCGAAAGACCGTCTCCCCGTTCTCCGGGTTGCCCGATGAGAGAACGTCCGCGACCAGCGAGGCTGTTTCTTCCGCCGAGAGCGGCTTGGGTTCGCCCGTGATCCGGCCCGCCGTTTTCAGGGCACCCGTCAAGTCTTTCAGCGGCCGGCCCGTGGATTCGACCAACCGCAAACCGACCTTGGCCACATCGGTGGGAATGGTTTGGGATGTTAGCGCCTTCGCAAGTTGCTCCGGTCCTTGTTGGCTCGATAAAAAGGCGTCAAACACCGGGCCGGGATCGGCGGCCTTTGGCGTGGCGGCGAGAATCTCCACGGCATGTTTCGACGCCGCCGGCAGATTTAACGCCGCGAGCGATTCCAAAGCCTCGACGCGCAGCGGCCAAGATGGATTCTTCGCCGTCAATGCTTCCAGAACCTCGCGGGATTTCGGCCCGCCCAGATTCGTGAGCGCTCCGAAAGCCGCCTTTCGCAAGGGTTCCGCGGTGGATTCGGCACGGGCCAATTCGGTGATCGGTCCGCGGAGCGATTCGACTTTCCAAAGCCCGGCCAATTCCGTCGCGGCGACTTTGAGCGGCAGGTTGTCGTGTTGGATCAAACGGGAAAGCCCCGCCCCATCACCCGCGGCCCGGACCCGGCGTTTGCGGGACGTTTCCGCCAGCCGCTTGAGCAACGCCAACCGGGAGGCTTGATCCTGTTTCGGATCGAGGGCTGCCTTCAGGACGAATGCCAATTCCCCGGGGCCGCCCAAACTGGCGATGACTTTGAGCACTTCCAACCGGCCGCCGGCGGGCAGCGTGTTTTGTTTGAGCAGATTCACCAAGGACGAGACGACCTCCGGCGAGCCCACCGCTTCCAGGGCGAACGCCATCTTGCGGGCATTGCCGCCGAACTGGAACTTGCCGGCTTTCAAAAGCGGCAGCCAATCGTCCGCCGTCTCCCGACAGGTGAGCCACAAGGCATATTCCAGCCAGCGGTCCAGCGGATAATCCAAAGCATCGAGCGCCCAAGCCACCGCTTCGGGATTGTCTTGAACCCGGGCAATCGCCCGCACCGCTTCGAGCCGCACGCGGGGATAGGGATCCCGCACGGATTTCGGCAGGAGTTTTGCAAGCTCGGGTTTTTCGGAGATCCAATCCGCCGCCACTCGCGCCGCGGCCGCCCGCACTTCCGGGGTGTGGGCGTTGTGCATCAATGCTTTCACGAGCTTCGGCACCACGATGTCAATGCTTTGCAGCGTCCATAACGCTTCCAGGCAGTTTCGATCGTAGTTTTTGTCCGCGGGATCCAATTTAAACAACCAGGAATCAAGCAGGACATCGGCGACTTCTTGCGGTTTGCGAGTCGCCAGTTCCCGCTTCGCTTGATGCCGGGTCCAACCTTCCGGATCTTTCAGGTGATCGAGCAGTTCGGGAATCGTGGCTTCAACCAATTTGGGACGCTTGACCAAGGGGCGGCCTTTGTAGGTCACCCGCCAGATGCGGCCGTGGGTGTGATCGCGGCGGGGATCGCGGAAATCGACTTCGCCGTGCTGAATGATCGGGTTGTACCAGTCGGCGATATAGATCGCGCCGTCGGGGCCCATTTTGATGTCCACCGGGCGGAAGGCGACGTGCGTGGTTTTAATGAGATCCGCCTCCTGGCGGGCCGCGAAACCGGCTCCATCATCCGAGACCACAAACCGGCACACGCGGTGCCCGCGGAAGTCGTTCGTCAACAGGTTGCCTTGCCAATCGTCGGGAAGATGCCGGCCGCTGACGATTTCCAATCCACAATACTTGGGACTGCCCGGATTGAGGCCCGGCAGAATTTTCTGAACGTCCGCGGCCGTGCGGTAAGCGGCCCCCGGCAGCACATAGTTAATGCCCTCGCCGCCCGCTCCATCGGTGACGAACGATTGGCCGTACTGATCGAACTGATGTCCCCAGGGATTGATCCAGCCCCGCGCGAACACGTCGAGTTCCCAGGTCTTGGGGCGGAACTGCCAGATGCCGCCGGCGTTTAAGCGCTTGACGCCGAAGGGCGTTTCGATGTGGCTGTGAATGTAGATCGACTGATTGAAATACAGATGCCCGCCCGGCCCCCAGCGGAAGGTGTGCAAGATGTGGTGCGTGTCCTCGGTGCCGAAACCGGAAAGCACGATCCGCTTCTGATCGGCCTTGCCGTCGCCGTCGGTGTCTTTAAAGTGGAGGACCTCGGTGCTGTTGGCGACATAGGCCCCGCCGTCGCCGGGCGCGACGCCGGTGGGGATGAGCAAACCGTCGGCGAACACCGTCGTCTTGTCGGCTTTGCCGTCGCCGTCGCGGTCTTCGAGGACCAGGATTTTATCGTTGGCTTTCTCGCCGGGCTTGATGTGGGGATAGACTTCCGAAGTCGCCAGCCACATTCGCCCCGCGGGGTCGAAGTTCATCTGGATCGGCTTGGCGATCCGCGGGTCGGCCGCGAACAGGTTGATCTCAAACCCGTCCGCCAACTGAAGCGCCTGCCGTTCAAGCTCCGGATCGGCCGGCGGGATGTCCTTCAGATCCCGCTGCGCAAAACCGGCCGAGCCCATTCCCAACACCAAACCCCCGAACACGGCCGCGCGGCAAAGCCTGAATACATTTTGCATCATGAAAGAACTCTCCAAAAAGGTCCCTCAAGCATAATGAGCGAGGGGAGATCTCTCCACAGAACCGGCGGGGGAAAAACCGTTTAGCCCTCGATCGGCGGGGGCGGGGTGGCTCCGGGAGGCGGAGTGCCTTTGCCGGCGTGGATGTAGTCGCCGCGCTGCCGGGCGTATTCCTCGGCGGAGAGCAGATCGTCCTTCCCGTTCCCCTCGGCCCGGGCGTTTTCGAAATAGCGCTTGAGAAACGGAATGCACCAGCCGCAGCCCGTGCCCGCGCCGCCGCATTCCGCGAGCTGGCTGGGCACGCGGGGATGGTGGATGCGAATGAAGTTCAGCACCTTCCGCTTGGAAATATGAAAGCACAGGCAAACGTGATCGTCCAATTCCATCGCATTCACCCGGATTCGTGTTGAAGTGTCATATCAGCGGGAAAGAGCCGCGCACGCAGTAAGCGGTTTTTCAGGGACTCAGACAACGCAAGACCGCTTACTTCGTGCGCGGCTCACGCCTTTGTTCCAAACTCCGCAAAGCCTCCGCGACAGAAACCCGCCGGCCGGTCAAAAGGTCTGTGCTTTGATCGTTTCGGTCATTGGGATTTGTTTCGGATTTCGAGATTCGGATTTGATCTATTGCGGCTTGTGCAGGAGGATGTGGTCTTTTTCGATTGTATAGGTGAGGGAAATCTTCTCAAGCAAGGCTTCCAGGATTTGGCGGACCGTGGTGTTTTGGAGCCGGAGCGAAACGGGCTGGCTCCAGATTTCGTCCGCCGCGCCGGGGACATCGTCGCCCCGCCGAATGGGCACGCCGCACATTTCCTCGACTTGAAAGATCAACTCCTTGAACGGGGTGTCGGTGAGCTGCTCGAACTTGACAATCTTGACCGCGAGCGCTGCGTCGATGTCCACGGGCTTCGCCGGCGCTGGTTCGATCGGTTTCGGAGGATCGCCGGGATTCTTGGGATCGGCGTTCGCCGGCGGATGGGCAGCCTCGGGGTTTTGTGCGATCACCGGAGGCTTCTGCGGTTGGGGAGACTTGAGATGGGGTTGGGGCTCGGGTTTGGGGAGCGGTCGTTCGCCCGGTTCGCCGGGGACGGTTTCGTCCAAGGGAAACCCGTCGGCCAACGCGGCCATGCGGCGGACGATCGTGGGCGACGTCTTTTGGGAAACAAACCGCACGCTGCCGTCGGCCATCAACACCGACATGCCGTTCGCTTCGCCCGTTCCAAATCCGTCGGGGCCGTTGATGTAGGGTTCCTGCGTGAAGGGCCGCATGGTGGATCGGCCCGCAGCGGCCCAGGAACCCAACTGCTCGCGGACGCCCGCGACCATCATCGTGTTCGCGGCCCCGTCGGTGATGTCTTCGGGCCGAGTGATGCGGTCCACGCCGAAGATTCCCGCCCGTGGATGACCGGCCGGCAACGCCGGGGCGTCGGCCCCCACGCCGGCGATTCCCACAAAATGCGTCGCGGGATAACGGTCCGCCCCGACGCGCTGGGGAATCGCGGAATTCAAATACGGAGCCAACTGCTGGCGGACAAAGCGGTCGTTCAACGGATCGTTCCAGGGCTGATCCCATTGCGGCTCGGCGATCGGCTTTTGCGATGTCGTCACCCGCAACTCAGCCAGCCAGCCTGAAGCGATCCTTCACCGGCTGATCGCCCAAGCCCACCGTACCCACCGGAAAGTGCCCTCTGGCTCCGGCATAAAGATCGATCGCGGTGCCAAACTGCTGCAACTGCTCTTGGATGTTTCCCTCCAAAGGCGCGATGCCCGCGGGCGGTTCGGGCAGCGGAATCTCTTCGGCAATACCTCCCGGCTCGTCCGGCGCGTTCTCGTTTTTGGATGTTTCGCTGTCCGCAACTTGGTCCGCTGGAGTTGGGGAATCCTCCCCGCCGCCGGGCCAGGCGATGACCAGGAGCGTCAGCGCAACGACTCCCGCGACCGACCAGGCGATCCCCACGGGCGACAACAGCACCTCCGGCACGCCGGAAAATCGCGCGCCTAAGTCGAACAGCGGCTTATGGCCGAAGCGCGGCGGCGCGGCCGCGTCCTCGGTTTTCTTGCCGTCTTTTTTCGCCGGGCTCTTGGATTTGGGTTTGCGTTTAAGGTTCGTCTTCGGCGGCAGCCGGTTTTTTTTCGTTCGCTTTTCGGAAGAGACCGGCTCTTCGGAAGCGACTTTGCGAGCCACGGGTTCCCGGTCGCGGCCGAGTTGAATTTCGATGCGTTCTCCACATTCCGGGCAGTCGATTTCGCGATCGACGAAGGCCCGGTCCCGAATCCGCAAGGGAGACAAGCAATGGGGGCAGGAGAACGTGGCGGTCTTCATTCCGACCATTTCCGGCTGGGGGCGAATCAGAACTTGAGGGGCGTCAGCTTTTTCTGTTTTGCCGCCTCAAACGTCATGACCGTGACGATGTTTTTGTCTTCATCGGTGATGCACACGCACATCTTGTCGTACTGGCTCAAGATCTTTTTGATCGCCTGCGTCGCGGGGACTTCGCCCAGGTTGAAGGTCTGGGCCATGTTCTTGGTGTAGCCCGCCGCTTTGAGGGCGTCGCCGTCGATCTCGAACGCGACGTGCGTCGCCTCGCCGATGTCCGAGAAGGCATCCTGCAAAGGCCGGCGGCGGAAGTCCACGTCCATATCGAACTTCAACCGATCCACAATCAAATCGGGCAGCTTGGGTTCGTTGGATTTGGGTTCGGGTGGCTTTTGGGTGAAGTCGGTCCGCGTGGATTCATCCCACGCCAACAGCGTCCCCAAGGCCAGGTTCGGGGCGGCTTTGGCGGGCAGGACGGTCGTGAATTGGGCCAGGCGGTCGCCGATGGCAGCCATCGTCGACAGCGAATACACCTTCATCATCGCCGGGAACCGCCCGATGATTTTCCGCGAACCGACTTGTTTCGGTCGCATCATCTGGACCGCGGCGTACAAATCCTGGGGCAGGCGGTCCAGTTTGCCGGCGACTTCCCGTTCGAGTTTGAGGGGCGTCCAGTCGTGGCCGTTGCGGAACAGGAACTGCGAATAGAACCGGTCCGAACCCAGGTGCATGCTCCACGCCGCGGTCTCCACATCGCCGCCAAGCCAGTCCAGAAACTCCTTCAAGACGGGCCGGACGTTCTCGCCGACGAGAAACTCCTGATGAATCCGCACGTCCAGCGGCTCGAACACAACCGTCGCGTGCCGGGTCTTGTCCGTGTTGAGCAGAATGCTTTGGATGCCATCCGAGGTGCCGGTGGGGATTTCCCCGCGGGCACGGGCCATCTCGTCCGCGAGGCTTGCCGGGGACACGGCGAAGGTTTGCAGGTCGTCCTCGACGAGATACGCCCGCTCGCTGTCGATATAAACGGGGTCGCCATAGTCGTCCGTCCGCTGCCCGCCGAACAGCGTGAGGAATTCCGACTTCTTCCGCGGGGCGGTCAACTTGACGCGGGTCGCAAACTGCGGCGGCTCGCCCCGGCCGCCCGGGATGATGCAGATCAGAGCGTCCTCGATGTCCTTCGGCTCCACGAGGCATGTGCTTTTGATGGCGGATTCCATCCACTTCGTGACATCCGCCGTCAGCGACGCCCGGAAATACGCGAACTGCGGCTGGTCGCTCCAGAGTTCCGCGGGCCTCAGATGAATAATAATCCGCGCCCCGGCGGGAATCCGCTCGAATGTGAGCATCTCGTTCTTGACGCCCAGATTCTCCTCGGCGAATTTCTTCGCGAACTCGGCGTTTTGCTCGAGTTCCGATTTGTCCGCCACGAGCTTCTGGTCGACTTGGGGAGGCTGTTTCTTGGGGGCCGCTTTCACCACTTCCGGCTGGCGATCGATCTGCGTGGCGACGATCAACACCACGACCAGCACCAATCCCAAAACGCCGCCCAAAGCGATGCCTGCCATCTTTTGCTTCTGGCTCCGCCGGCTTTGGGACGGAACCAACGGAGCCTTCGCTGTGCCTGCGCCGGCGGCGGGCTGGGAATGGATTTCGACGACTTTTCCATCGAGGAAAATCAGCTTGTAAGCACCGGCCGCGTGCTGGAACACCAGGTATTCCCGCTTGGAGGCATCGGCGGGGGCATCGAATTTCTTGCCCTGCTTTTTCGCCTGCGCCGCCAGTTCCGACATCTGCTTCCGCTTGGCGGGTTTGCCGAGGAGCTTGACGACTTCGTCGAGCGACATGCCCTCGGCGATCGTGGGATGCGTGGTAATCTGAATCCCGGCGCCCGGCTCAGGATCGGTGATGATCGGAAACCCGCCGACGCCTTCTTCCACCCGAGCCGGTTGGCTCCGTCCCGCTCGGCGAGCCGGGGCCGGTTGGGCGTCCGACGCCTCGGAGTCGGGAATCCACTGGGCGGCGGTGCCGGTGCTGGGGACCGAGGCGTCGGCGAGTTCCAGTTCGACCTCTTCCGGCTCCTGGAGCACGAAGCGGTTCCCGCACTTGGGGCAGCGGCCGAGCTTGCCGAGCTTGCTCCGATCCTTCAACCGCAATCCGCTGCCGCATTCCGGGCAGGGAATCAAAATACCTGACATCGTCTTCCCTCACGGGGTTTGGCAAGGGGCGAAAGTTCAAATTTCTCCGCATCGGCCCGTATCTCTATCGTAGGGGACCGCCCGGTAAAATTCCACGGTTCTTTGGCCGTTGTGACAGAGAGCGGCGAATCCGGTTGAAGCCTTTCCGCACCGCACCCAAGTCGGGCCGGCTGGATAAAGCTTCACGCCAGCGTCACCAAAGCCCCAGGTGCCGTGCCCGGTGCTTTTTTTGAAATGTCCCGTCACAATCGCGGAGGATCTGGGAAAACGCGCACCTTTGCTTGAGGATTTCCAAGAGATTGCCCTCCGACTTTTCCGATTTAATCGATAATACCGCCTAGTGGGGCTGCGCCGGGGAGACTACGGATGGCCAAGGGACGTTTTGTGCTGATGTTTGCCGGTTTAGGGATCCTGGGTTCGGGATGCTCGACGGCAAACGTCGCGCACGATGCCGAGTATGCGGATTTGTCGTACAAGGTCCAACAGGCCCTCGCGACGACTCCGGAAGAAACCGTCGATCCCGTCGTGGCGGAACTCGAAGGGCCGCATCCGGTTGAGGAGTATATTCAAGCCGCGATCTTTCAAAACCCGGGGATCCAGGCGGCCCGCAAGCGGTTGGAGGCGGCGGGCTATCAGGTGCCGGTCGCGGGCAGTTTGCAGGATCCGATGCTCAACCTGACGGTGCAGCCCTCTCCGGTCGAAACCGCCGCCGGCAAGCAGCAGACGATTTTGGCCGCGAATCAGAAGTTGCCCTGGTTCGGCAAGTTGGATCGGCGGGGAGCGCGAGCGGAAGCCGAAACCGATGTCGTGCGGGCTGAACTGGCGGCGGCCGAGTTGATGGTCATCGAGCAGGTCCAACGGGCGTATTATGAATTGTATTTTATTCAACAGGCGATCGCGGTCACGGAGGAAGAGCAGGATCTGCTTGCGCAAATTCGCGATGTGGCTAACGCCCGCTACAAAGCCGGCAAGACCAGCCAGCAGGATGTCCTGAGGGCGGAGTTGGAGATTTCCAACGTTCAGAAAGATTTGATCGGGCTCCGGCAGCAACGCAAAAGCGGCCAGGCGGCGCTCGCAGGCCTGTTGCACATCGCCCCGCAATCGAACGTCGAGGCTCTCGACAAGCTGCCCGCGAGCCAGATCGTGCGGGACTTGGAATCGCTCGAGGAACAAGCCGTCGCCGCCCGCCCCGAACTGCACGCAAAACTGGCGGCACTCGAGCGGGATCAACAAGCCGTCGAACTGGCCTTGTTGGAATACAAGCCCGATGTGACCGTCGGCTTTTCGTGGATCGGCGTGTCGAACAGCGGGATCAGTCCGGTGGCGAACGGGCGGGACGCGTTTTTGCTGACGGCGGGGATCAACCTTCCGGTCTATCGCCGGCGTTTGGATGCCGAGGTCCGTTCCGTCGAAGCGAAAGCGGTGGCGACGGCGCGCGAATACGACGCGATCCGCGACAACACCTTGGCTCAAGTCGTCGATCTGTTCGCCAAGGTGCAAAGCCAGCGGGATTTGTTGACCTTGTTTGAACAAGACATCTTGCCGCGATCCCGGCAAACGCTTGAAGTCTCCAGCCAGGCTTACAACGTGGGGGAAGTGGATTTTTTACAGTTGCTCGACAACTGGCGGGAATTGTTGCGGTACGAGATCGCCTATCGCCGGATCGATGCTTCGCTGCGGCAGACGTTGGCCGAGCTCGAACGGGTCGTCGGCGGATTCCTCGGACCGATTCCCGAACCTGCGAACCCAATGCCGAACGCCCCGCCCCCGGCCGAAGCCGAGAAACCCGAAGCCCAACCACCGCGGCCCGAAAATCCGAACCCCACGGCCAATGGCGATCAAAAGCCCCGGGACGAGTCGGCCACCGCCGAAGAATCGGAGGCCTTCTGGCCCGTTCCCAACAGCCGAATAACCCCCGCGAGCGTTCATTGACGAGGATTCACCATGCCGTCCATTCGCCAGATCGGAGACATCGAACCGATCTAAGGCTGGAATTGGACCGGTTGATCCGAGTACCGAACCGGCGCCCATGGCGTCGATTGGCGTGGGATGTCCAGAGCGGAGAGCGGGGGATTCGAACCCCCGCTGGTTGTGACGCCACGCCGGTTTTCAAGACCGGTGACGGATTTGCGTAACCGACTCCGGGACCGCGGGCGACTGCATAACGATTGCCGATGTACGGTGTGCACGCCCACAGCGCTCGCGGGCTGTGTCACGCTGAACGTCGCCAAATGCGAGGATCCCGCCCTGATTTTCAGTCTGGAGCAATCTCGCCAGGAACTCTGCGAAAGGCTCTTGGCGAGTCTTTCCGGCATTCCGGCGTCGATCATCAAAAGGAACTTCCGAGGATAAGGCTAGCGTTTGCGAGGCTCAAAACAAGCTATCCGGTTTCCCCATCGTCATAAACGACAGGGCGGGACTCAAAATAGCTCAGATTGCGGCGGCTGCCCGGCTGCGGAAGCGACGCGGCGGGTTGGGGCTGATCGTCGTGGACTCTCTCCAATTGATCGAACCCGACGATAAGAAAATCATTCGGGAACAGCAGGTCGCGATCATCAGCCGGCAATTAAAACTGCCCCTCCGGTATCGGCTACAGATACCGAGGGGCGCTCATCGCCTGGAATATATTTTGGGACCGTTCACCGGTTTTGTTAGGGAAATTCTAGCTGCCCAAAGTCAAAACTTCAAACTGGATTCCAAGAGGAACCGACGAATTGGCTTAATAATGTGAATTACGATGGGATACGAGCTTTGCAACTCAATTTACCGCTTCTGACCAAACGGGCGATGCGTGCCGATGGAATGACGCACACCGATTCCCCTTGACCAACTTTCCGCATCTTTGGAAACTCCCGCCGTCGTTGGAATCGTCCGATTCGTAAATCTAGCTTTTGTACAATTGCATTTCTCAATTCTCAATCGGACCCAATGCTGCCGATAGGCTTTGAAGACACGCTTATTCGCTGGATTGAACTCCCGGATCATGGAAATGGATTTCCGCAACTCAATCGCCGGCCGGTTGGTGATCTGGCTGATGGCCCTCGCCATACCAGCGCAGAGCTTGCCCGCGGCGGATTGCGGTTGCGGGGAGGCTTGCCTCAATCGAGCGGTCGAGACCCAAACGCAGACGAAGGCCTGTTGCTGCTCGAAGGCAACGCGCGACGGTGGGGAATGCTGTTGCTGCAAAAAGCGAACGGCCCCGCCGGCGTGCTGCCGTCAGGAATCGAAGACGGCCGATTCGCATTGCTCATGCGGGGATAACTGCCGTTGCGGAGAGAGCGAACCGTCTCCGCCGTTCGCGCCCATTTCCCAGGAAACTCTGAACGAAAAAATCGCCCGCCAAGCCGATTTTGCAGAGGGGATGCTTGTCGTTCCGCTGGCTCAAACCGCTCAAGGCGATGGCATCGTTTCCTCTTCGACTCATAGCTCATCGGCAGCGGATCGCTGCGCGGCTCTTTGTCGTTTCACGCTTTGAACCGGCGAACCGGCGCTCTTTGTGCGCGCGGAATGAACGCGAGTCGGCCGGCTCCATTTTCCCGAGCAATGCCTGGTTTCGCCGAGGTTCCGCGAATCCCAAACCCCGAGTCGGCAGACAAAGCCTTGACTTCGGCGGGTGGGGGCAAGATGATGAGATAGCAGCCTCTTGGAAGATGGATTTTGTTTCATGCGATCCCTGTTGGATAGACTTCTGGCATTCTTGCTGATCGTGGGCGTGGCCCTATCGGGCTTCGTGCCGGCGATGGATGCGAAGGGCGCGGTGTGCGCACAGGAGTCCGTGAAATCTTGCTGCGGGCATTGCGGCGGATCGAGCTTATCCCCAGCCGATTGCTGTTGCCAACCCGCTCCCACGGCAATGTGTCCGTGCTTCCAAGGCGATGGGCCTCCCGCGACACCCCACCCGAGACAGTCCTCGAAAGACCGGGTGAGCGTGCGAATGCTGGATGGCCTGCGAACGGCCTTGTCCGTGGAGGAAAATCCCGGACGGCCTTCGCATCCCGCCGACGCTTGCTGCTTCTCTCTCTCCCCGACTTACCGGCAGGTTTGGCTCTGCTGCTGGCTGATCTGAGCGATCCTACCACTCACGCTGCGCTGAGCGTGCGCAATGGCTTTGGCCCTGCGCTTTGTGGAGCGTCTCCATCATCCGGAGACGCCCGCTGACGCAGGGAATAGGGTTCTTCAGATTGACGCCTATCCCATACGGTGAGACGGTTATGAATGAGATTGAAAAATCGGCTTCTCCGCAGGAGCCACAGGTGGAAGTTCCTCCGGTCCGTCGGCAATCGCCGGTCGCCAACCCGGCGGAGAAACGTCTCGAAAGCCGGCGGTGGTGGATCAAATTGGTTTTGCAACCGGTCCTGTTTGTAATGGGGGGCGCAGGCATGATTGCCGGGCTGGGGGTGGCGCAACAGTTCGGCTGGCTGTCCGCAAACGAAGACGGGCACAACCATAGCCACGCCTCGGCAGGGAGCGAGGGCACACTCTATATCTGCCCGATGATGTGCACGCCTCCGCAAAAAGAGCCGGGGCGGTGCCCGGTGTGCGGCATGGAACTGGTGCCGACAACCGCAGGGGCCGGCCAGGGCGGTTCGACTTCGATTCGGATTGATCCGGTCGCGCGCCGCGTGGCCGACATCCAGACCGTCGCGGTTGCCAAACGGCCGATGACCCGCACGCTCCGCGTGGTTGGTAAGCTGCTTTATGACGAAGGCAATCTGAAAACGCTCTCGGCCTATGTCGACGGCCGATTGGAAAAACTCTACGCGGACTATACCGGGGTTGTCGTCCATGAGGGCGACAAGCTCGCCCTGGTCTATTCGCCGGACCTCTATGCCGGCCAGGTCGAGATGCTCCTGACCAAGAAGGCCTTGCGGGACAGTGAATCTTCCACGCTCCGCCGGGTGGCGCTGTCGAACCGCGAGCTTTACGAAAGCTCGAAGCGGCGGCTGATCGAATTGGGAATGACCGAATCGCAACTCGCCGAGATCGAGCGCACGGGCCAAGCCGGCAGCCGAATGCATCTTTATGCTCCGATCAACGGCACGGTCATTCAAAAAAACGCCATCGAGGGACAGTACGTCAAGGAAGGCGAGGCGATTTATCAACTGGCGGATCTGTCCACGGTGTGGTTGATGCTGGAACTCTTTCCCGAAGATGCCGCGAGCATTCGCTACGGGCAGAAAGTCTCCGCCCAGCTCCAGTCGCTGCCGGGGCGGGAGTTCACGGGGCGGGTGGCCTTTATCGATCCGCAGGTCGATCCCAAAACCCGCACCGTCAGTGTGCGAGTGGTGATTCCCAATGAATCCGCCCAACTCCGCGTCGGCGATTACGCTAAAGCCACAATTGACGTTCCGATGGTCAGCTCTCCCGGTAATCCTCAACCGATTTATGATCCCCAATTGGCCAATAAGTGGATCAGTCCCCGGCATCCGCATGTCGTCGAATCCTCGCCCGGTCAGTGCCGGATTTGCGGCGTCGATCTGGTTCCGGCCTCGACCTTGGGTTTCACCGATGAGCCGGAAGCGAAGAGCGAAGCCCTTGTCGTGCCCCGCAGTGCGGTCTTGATGGCGGGGAACCAGAGCGTGGTCTATGTCGAAACCGAGCCAGGCCGATTTGAGATTCGCCGCGTGACCTTGGGGCCGATTTGTGGCGAAGCGATCGCGATCCTGAAAGGCATAAAAGCCGGCGAACAGGTCGCGACGAAGGGCAACTTTCTGATCGATTCGCAAATGCAACTCGCCGGCAACCCGTCGCTGATCGATCCCACCAAAGCCATTCCCCGCGAGCGGAGCGAACCGACGCCAATCATGCTGGCCGCGATCGAAAAACTGCCCAAGGAGGACCAAGCCCAGGCAGTCCGGCAACGAATATGCCCCGTCACGAATCTGCAACTGGGCACGATGGGCACGCCGCTCAAAGTGAAAGTCAACGGCACGCCGGTTTTCCTGTGCTGCGACCAATGCCGCGAGAGCCTCTTAAGCGAACCCGAAAAATATCTCGCGAAATTGAAGTCACAAAAGAATCAGGAGGGCCTGGAAAGTCAGGGAGAAGAAATGTCTCTTCCTCCGATCGGCAGCCCCCAGCCCCTCGAACCGGTCGAAGGTCAGGAAGCTCAAACGGATTCTGACTCGCCGGTCCCGGTGAAACGTGTTGCCGGGAAACCGGAGGAGGGGCGACAATGATTTCAAAAATTTTGGATTTTTGTCTCCGCGAACGCCTGGTGGTCCTCGCCCTATCCGTCGCTTTGATCGCGTATGGCTGGTATTCCACAGAGCAGGTTCCCGTGGATGCGATTCCCAACGTGGGCGAGAACCAGGTGATCGTGCTCACGGAATGGCCGGGCCGATCGCCCAAGGACATCGAGGACCAGGTCACCTATCCGCTGTCGGTCGCCCTGCAAGCCGTGCCCGGTTCCAAGAGTGTGCGCGGCAAGAGCATGTTCGGCTTCAGCTTCGTGCAGGTGACGTTCGACGATAGCGTGGATTTCTACTGGGCGCGGTCCCGCGTGGCGGAGCAACTGACGACCGTTGCCGGGGCGCTGCCGGAAGGCGTCACGCCCACGCTCGCCCCGGATGCCACCGCCTTGGGGCAAATTTATTACTACGTTTTGGAGCCGCCCGAGGGGATGGACCTCGCAGAACTAAGGTCCCGGCAGGATTTCTTCATCAAGTTTGCGCTGCAATCCGTGGACGGCGTGGCCGAGGTCGCTTCGATCGGCGGATACGTCCGGCAGTATCAAATCGAGATCGATCCCGATGCCCTCCGCTATCACAACCTGCCCTTAAGCCAGGTCATCGATGCGGTGAAATCCTCCAACATTGATGTCGGAGCCAAGACCGTCGAATCGAACGGCATGGAGTTCATCGTGCGGGGCAAGGGGTTCATCGGCTCGGGCAAGACCGAACCGGAAACGATCGAGCAGATCGAGAACACGGTGGTCATTACCCGCGACGGCGTGCCGGTGCGGATCAAAGACCTGGCCCAAGTCCAAATCGGTCCCGCGTTTCGCCGCGGCGCTTTGGATTGGAACGGTCAAGAAGCGGTCGGCGGCGTGGTCGTCATGCGCTACGGCGAAAACCCGCGGGACGTGATTGCCCGCGTGAAGCAAAAGATCGCCGCGCTGGAATCGGAACTCGGCGGCATTCAAATCCACGGCATCTACGACCGCACGCTGTTAATCGATGAAACCGTGGGCACGCTGTCGAACGCGTTGGTGCACGAAACTCTGATCACCATCGCCGTGATGGTGCTGTTTCTGCTGCATGTGCGGGCGAGTTTGGTGATTGCGATCACCTTGCCGATGGCCGTGTTGATGTCCTTTATCGCCATGAAAGTCTTCGGCGTGGATGCCAACATTATGTCGCTCGCGGGGATTGCGATCGCCATCGGCACGATGGTCGATATGGGCATCATCGTACTGGAAAATATCTATGGAGCCCTTGCAGACTGGGAAGCCGCGGGCTCGCCGGAGGGAGCCCGGGGCAGACTCCAAGTCATTCGCGAAGCGGCGAGCGAAGTGGTGCCGGCGGTGATGACGGCGGTCAGCACAACGATCGTCAGTTTCCTGCCCGTGTTCTTTCTGACGGGGCGGGATCACCGCTTGTTCGCGCCGTTGGCCTGGACGAAAACCTTTGCGCTCGCGGCCAGCCTGATTGTGGCCGTGACCATCGTGCCTTTGCTCTGCCGATTGTTCCTCAAGTCCTCCCGTACTTCGTGGCGGACGAACCTCGCGGCCGCGATAAGCTTTGCGGGATTAGCCGGCGGCGTGTGCTTTTTCGTGTGGGGTCATCGGCTCGAAGTCTCGACGGGGTGGAAGGCGGAATGGTTCGCGGCGGCAAGCTTCGGTTTGGGCTTCTTTATTGGCTGGTGGATGATGCGGGAAAAAATTCGGCCCATGGAAGAGAACCCGGTCAGCCGATTCGTGCATTGGGTGTATGCGGGCCGATTGCGGATGGCCCTCCGCCGGAAAGTGCTGATGCTCTCGTTTCCCTGCATCATTTTCGTGATCGGACTGGGAGCCTGGATCGGCTTGCCGACGGTGCTTCGGCCCGTCGAAAAGGCGTGTTTGATGCTCGGTGCGGATCTCAATCAGGTGCCCGGTTATGTGAAGACCAAACACACGTTCACGGGCCTTAAGACCGACGATTGGATCGCACTCGACGAGGGCAGTTGGTTTTACATGCCCAGCTTGTACCCGGCCGCAAGTTTCTCCCAGGCGATGGAAGTGTTGCAAACGCAGGATGCGCTGATCAAGGGCATTCCCGAAGTTGCCAACGTCCTGGGCAAAATCGGCCGGGTCGAGTCGGCCCTCGATCCCGCACCCGCGGCGATGGTTGAAACCTATGTGATGCTCAAACCGAAGAGCGAATGGCGGGAGGGCATGACCCCCCGCAAGATTTGGGACGAGATCAACCGCGTGGCCACGCTGCCAGGCGTGACGCCCGCTTCGCCGCTGCAACCCATTGAAGGCCGAGTCGTCATGCTGCAAAGCGGCATCAAGGCGTCGATGGCCGTTCGCGTTTACGGCAACAGCCTGGAGGGACTGGCAAAAACGTCGCTCGCCGTGGCCGAGCATCTGAAAACCCTGCCGCTCGTCAACGCGGGCACAGTCAACCCGGACATCGTGATGGGGAAGCCGTATTATGAATTCGAGGTCGATCGCGAGGAAGCGGCCCGTTACGGGATGACGACGCGGATGGTTAATCAAATTGTCTCGGCAGGCCTCGGCGGCGTGGATGCGACGACGACGGTCGAAGGCCGGGAGCGTTATCCCATCCAGATTCGCTACCAAAGAAACGTGCGGGAACGGCTGGACGAACTGGACAAGGTGCCCGTCGTCACGCATTCCCAAGAAGTCGTCCCGCTGGAGCGGTTGGCTCAGGTTACGACGACCTGGGGACCGGGGGCGATCAACAGCGAAGATGCCCGCCTGGTCGCGCACGTCGCGTTTTCCCCGTCCGGCATGACGGGCGATCTGGAAACCGTGGATGCGGTGATGAACTCTTTGCGAACCGCGCGGGCCTCCGGCGACTTGAGATTCCCCGAAGGCAATTTCGAACTGCAAGCTGTGGGCTCGTTTCAAAATCAAATCGAAGCCAATCGGCGTTTGATGTGGATCGTGCCCGCGGTGATGCTGATCAACTTGCTGCTCTTGTACCTCGACTTTCGGAACCTGCCGATTTCACTGGTGGTGTTTTCGGGGATTCCGGTGTCGTTTGCCGGCGGGATGATCGCCGTGGCCCTGATGGACGTGAAGATGAACACCGCGATTTGGGTGGGCTTTATCGCCTTGTTCGGCGTGGCCGTCGATGACGGGGTGGTGATGGCGACCTACATCCGCCAGGTGCTCAAACGCCGGAAAATTCAGACGGTGGACGACTTGCGCGAGGCGATTTACGAAGCCGGCCTCAAGCGGGTCCGTCCCTGCTTGATGACCACGCTCACCACGCTGGCGGCGTTGGTGCCCGTGTTGACTTCCACAGGACGCGGCGCGGACGTGGCCCGGGCGATGGCGCTGCCGGTGTTCGGCGGCATGCTGATCGAACCATTCACATCGTTCATCGTGCCCACACTGTATTGTGCTTACATGGAATTCAAAATGCGGGCCGGCTTTCAGGATGAAATTTGGACTCCCGCCGATGCGCGGGAAAACCAACTGGCCGCCTGAAGGTCACGTTATGGGAAACACGTATGGTCGTGTTCGATTCTGTTGACCGAAGAAAGGAGAAACGCATGAAGAACTGCAATGGAGTGCTGGCGGCGATCGCGCTCGTTTTGGGTATCGGTGCTTTGGCCGTTGCCGAGGAGCCGAAATCGCCCGAACAGGTGCGAATCGCTGTACAGGAAATCTGCCCCGTGTCCGGCCAGAAACTTGGCGATCACGGTCAACCCATCAAGGCCAAAATCGGCCAGGAAGAGGTTTACCTGTGCTGCCAGAGTTGCCTCAAGGGCAAAGTCGATCCCAAGCACTGGGCGACGATTCACGCCCACTTCGCCAAAGCCCAGGCGAAGTGCCCGGTGATGAATAGGCCCCTGCCGAAAAATCCCAAGTGGACGATTACCAAAGGGCAGATCATCTTCGTCTGCTGCCCGCCCTGCACGAAAAAGATCGCAGCGGACCCCAAGACCTACTTGAGCAAAGTCAACGCCCTCTACGCGGCCTCGCTCAAGTCACAGTCTCCGTAATCCCAGTCGAGGGTTGCAAAAGAAACATCAAGCCTGGCGGGCTTTTCCCGCCGGGCGTTTTCAAACCGTCCCACCCGAAAATCGGGAGCAAAAATGAACAAACCTTTTTCCGTGCGTCTGCAACTTTTGGTCACCTCACTTTCATGCAACAAAATGGACACTGTAAAATGGACACTGTGGCGGTTTTGGCGACGGTGAACTCGTGGATTTCATTAACCACCGCCGCCCCGTCTTGCGTGGTGAGGCTCGTGAGCGAGGCCGCGCCGATCAGGCTGCTGCCGTCGCCGACAATCAGCGGCACGTTCGTATTGGCGAAATTGCCGGTCAATTCCACGGTCCAAGGCATCCACATACTGGGGGCTTACAGTTTTTGCGGTCCCAGCCAGAACCAAAGGCCGATTGTGAGGGACGCCAAGAGAATGCCGCTGGCAAAGGCGGGCCAGAAGTTCAGTCCCAATCGATCGGCGAATGCCAGGGGCAGGAAGAAAGGCAAGCCCAACGGCACGAGGATGAGGGTTTCGCGGGCCAGCCGGGAAATCGCGGTCAAATCTCGCTGGCCGGTCCAGGTGAAGATAAAGGCCAGGATGCTCACGATCGGCAAGGTGAGCAGCAATCCGCCGAGCCGGGGATAACGGGTTCCGACCTCCGAAACGGCGGAAATGATCGCCGCGGCGATCAAGGTTTTACAAATTGCCCACCACATGCGCTCTCTCCTGTTGTTGTGCCAAGCCCTTACGATGAACGACCGCCGCCGCATTGATTCTGCAGACGGCGGCCGTTGGTAACGAGCCTACTCTGTCGCAGGATTACTCTTTGAACTCTGACGTGCCGCTAATCCAGTTCGCTGAAAGTTTTCGGCTGCATCACACGATGGCCGAGTTCTTGCGGCAGGAGATCTATCGCCACGACGGGATCGAATACTTTTCGCAGAAGTGCGAATTGATTCCGGACCATGATCACCCCGAAGGATTCCTTGCGGCGGTGCTCTCGCCGCAACATCCGTTGACCGTGGTAGTGCACGATGAGGCCGGAAGCCAAATGCGGAACGAATTCGAGCAGCGGCTGATTGAGCCTCTGATTCGTCTATTGGCCGATCCGAAAGCCTATGGCATGGATCACAAAACCGGCCTGGGAATCGTAGTTCCTCACCGGGCCCAGCGGGTCGCCTTGCAGCAAGCATTTCCTGAACTCAATGAATGGGATGCCATCACCGGCACCTTGATCCGTTCCGCGGTGGACACGGTCGAACGTTTCCAGGGCGGCGAACGCAACGTGATCCTCGTCAGCGCCACCGAAAGTGACCAGGCATATCTGTTAGCGACCAGCGGGTTTCTGTTAGATCCCCGCCGCCTGACGGTGGCCCTCAGCCGGGCCAAGCGAAAAATGATCCTGGTCGCGTCCCGATCCATCTTTCGACTGTTCCTGACCGACGAGGAGCAATTTGCCAACCTGCAACTGTGGAAAAACCTGCTGCTGAGGACTTGCCGGGAAAAGTTGTGGGACGGTGAATATTGACGGCCAACGGGTGCAGGTTTGGGGGGCGTCGGTCCGCTAAATCGGCTACCATTTTTGCATTCATCTCCACCTGTTTGCCCATCTGCGGTTCGGAAAATTTGCTGCTGCGGCCGTGTCGGGATAAGCGACCCACGGACTGCTTCAGTTTGTCCATCCTCACTTGCGGCCCAATGTCCAGGTCGGGTATGAGTATCGGGAAAGGATCGCCAAACATTTCCTCGGTTAACACACCCCATCATGCCCGTCTCTTTTCGTGTCGAAGACCCTGCGGAACTCTTAGCCTTTGTTTTTGCCAAATGCCCCGACGTAAAGAAAACCAAGCTGCGTCAGTGGCTGAAACACGGGGCGGTTCAAGTCAATGGCCGATCTCTCACCCAGTTCAACTATCCGCTCAAGCCGGGGGACGAGGTTTCCCTTTCTTCAGGCGAGAGGCGGAATTTGGGACGACTTCCCCAGGGCCTCGAGGTCGTGTTCGAGGATTCCTCGCTGATTGTGATTGAGAAACCAACAAATCTCCTGAGCATGGGCAGCGAGTCGGAACGAGAGAAGACGGCCCATGCTTTGCTCATGAACTACGTCAAAAGCGGTCACGTGCAAAGCCGTGAGCGAGTGTGGATTGTCCATCGGTTAGATCGCGAGACTTCAGGCTTGATGGTGTTTGCCAAGACGAAGGCGGCCAAGCGAACGCTCCAGACCAACTGGAATCTGACCGACAAACGCTACCAGGCTGTTGTGGAAGGTCATCCCCCTGCCGAGCTGGGCATTTTCAGGACGTATCTGGATGAGAGCCGGCCCTTTAAAGTGCAAAAGGCTCCGCCGAGTCCCCAAACACGTCTGGCCATCACCCATTACCACGCGGTTAAGCGAACCGCGAACCACACCTTGATCGAATTGAAACTGGAGACGGGCCGGCGGAATCAGATTCGCGTTCAGCTTGCAGAGGCTGGCTGTCCGATCGTTGGTGACAAAAAATATGGAGCCGTCACTGACCTCGTGGGGAGGCTCGCCTTGCACGCGACTTCTTTGCATTTCCCGCACCCGGTTTCTGGAGAACTCTGCCGGTTTGAATCCCCGCTGCCGGAGCGGCTGGCTCGGCTAGTTTAGTCCGCGAGATGGCTTTGGACGAACCTCAACCTCTCAATGGAAAGTATAATCGCACGGATTTGCCGCACGTGGCTTGACGTTGGGCGGTGTCGCGTTCGGTTGGCCAGCCCGACGGATGGGGCGATCTTCCGATTGTTTTTGACGGACAAAGTTCGGGGGGGCGTCGTCGGCCCGCTTCGAGTTCCTCACTTTTTTTGCTGGGGCAGGAGATTCGCTTTTGCTTCGGGCCATCCCGGTTTGGGCGAAGCTTCCCAAACGCGGAGATTCTTGAATGAAACCGATTCGCCGCCAACCGTCAGGCCGACGTTGGTCTTGTCGACGTCGATTGCCGGGTGCGATCCAAAAGCGATCGGCTTTTCATCCAATCGGGCCAGGAACTCGGGGCCGTTGACTTCGATTACCAGCGTATGCCATCGACCTTCTGAAATCGGCCGCTTGACCCGTTGCAAAACGACCGCCTGGTCCGGCCCGGCATGATCGTGATCGTCTTTTCGAGCCGTGAAGCCGCCGGCGTTGATGACCACGCGGGAATTATGCCCCTTTGCGTCGTTAATGCTGAAGGTGGTCGTCTTTGCTCCCTGGAGCATGAAGGAATACTGAATCACCGCGTTGCGAAACGGCAGGTTGGCGCGAATCACGGCGCCGTGCATGTCGGCCTTCAACTCGGCCCCGCGCGTGGCACCGTCCGCCGTTTCCCATTTTCCCTTGAGAACCCGCCAGGCTTTGGCCGGTCCCTTGTTGAAATTGTCGCTGAGCAGCAGCTTGCCTCGCTCGCACATCAGCGTTTCCAATTCCTCGGCGGGTTGGGCCGCCTCTTCGGCAACCGCCAAGAAACCAAACAGGGCGGAACACAATCCGACTGAAAAGAAGAGTTTTCGCAACATCTCGGTTTCCTTAAAAGTGATGGTTCGACTGGAGAGAATTGTCATAGCCGCGGACAGGAGCCATAATCAACGATCATTGACACGCCATTCAGCGGTATTTTGTTGTTTGGTCCGAAGAGCGTGACGCCGTCAAGCACCTGCGGAAAGAGACGATACGCACCCGCGTCGCCCACGTTCTTGCCGCTGTCCTTAAGTTCCTGCGACGATTTGGGAATTGAATAGCTGTCATCAGGGGACGTTTCCAGCCACACCTTGAACGTCTCAAGCTTCTCGGCCACGCCGTCGTTCTCTGGAATGAGGGTAATCGTGATGGTCATCGTGCCGTGGTTGAGAATCCCGCCGCCGTTGCTGGCGACGGTGTTGTAACCCAACCTGCTGGTGGAAAGACTGACGGTGCCGCCGGTGGTGTTGAAGATCCCACCTCCGCCCTCGTCGGCCGCAGTGCCGCTGGCGCTCGTTGATCGGGCGGGTGTCTCGGAAAGACTGGCTAGAAAGCTTGCGAGGGCTTCGTCGGGTGTTCTCTTGGATCGGTACACGACGCGAGAGTTTGCGGAGCTTGCCGATGCTGTGGCGGGCTTTCCGACGCTGGCGGAGTAGTGCCGCCTACATATGTTGCAAGTTTTGTTGGTGGCGGTTTTGCCGCTTTCTTCGGCTCTCTGGCATGCCACAAGGCTTTACCCCCGTTATGTCAAGAGCGGAGAGGGGGGGATTCGAACCCCCGGTGGTTGTGACGCCACGCCGGTTTTCAAGACCGGAGGACAATTCGCGTAACGACGAATTAGACCAAGAGTTACGTCGAGACGACGGGGGCAAGGTGCCCACTATGGTGCCGAGCCCGCACGCTGCCGATTCCGGCACGATTCTTCCCCCGGATTTGGCCCGCGTTGTCGCCGCCTGGGACCATCTTTCTGACCCTATTAAGGCTGGGATTCTCGCGCTCGTCCACGCGGGAGGTTCAGATGCCTAGCCCCGCTTCCCCGCACGTCGCTCACGTTTGCGCCTGTCGCGTTCTCTCGGCAAAGGTCGACGCGTGGCCAACCCAACGCCCTGGCCCACCGTGGGGCCAACCACCCCGAAAACGCGTCCTCCAGGCCCGCATGGTTCCTTCCCGGCGGGATTTTCTTCCCGACGCCCGTGGGAACAGACGCAATTCAAAGCAGAGTTTGTTTTCTTTGTCCGACCGAAAACCTAAGGGTAAACATATGAGTCTAAACGAGATCTCGATGGATCAGACATCCACCAACTGTGAACGGCCAACGTCGTCAACGTCGATCGAGTGGTACTCCGAGGGCCAGTCGCGCATCGTTGAGGTTGGCGGAATACAGATCACGGTACGGCTGGTGGGGCGGAAGGGTCGACGCGGGCGGATTGCGATTACGGCTCCCCCTGGTGCGACTTTCTTAGCCGATGAGCCATGTCATAAGGTAAAGCAGGATCTTGCCAGCCAAAGATAATCCTTATATCCTGAATAGATGTCCTTTTAATCCTTTTGGGGAGGGTGCGATGGGTCCGAAATCCCGAAAAATGGGTAAAGCGGCTGAAAACGCCGCCTCCCAGTTTCTGCACCAGAGAGTTGGCATAAAGGACATTGCCACCCCAGAACTTGATTCAGGAATTGATATAACCGGGAGATATGAGTTAACGACATCTGGCACACGCCGGGAGTATGTTAACTTCTCTTTTCAGGTGAAGTCAGGTCGCAAATTTGGGCCTGTCCAACCAGGCCACCTTCACGAATGGGGACAATTGTCTGAAAGAACCCCGGTCATACTTCTCCATCTGACTCTGCCATCAGTTCTTGAAGACCCTGTCATCTATCGATTCTTGCCATTCTTTAGATGGATGTTGAATCATCCTGATTGGAAAGGGAGGACCAAACCGCTAACGATTGGTCTTAGCGAATTTACAACTGTTTCCGGCGATGCGGAAAATTTTCGTGCAGCTATGCTCTCGGAAGGACGCAGAGTCAGAAAAAAATTGGATGCGATCTGGCAGACAAGCGAGACCGCTCAACTTCCCATTGACGGAGTAGACCTCTATTCAAGGTTCGGACGTTTGAGCAAAATTGAAGTGCCAAAGTCTGCCTTGGCCGAGGCAGCCAGCGTGCATGGACCTGTTTCAGATCAGAGCATGTACGAATTCCTCCGCGATCTATGGTCAAGCAGCAATAACTCGGTTTGGAGTCCATCTCAGCACCCCAAGCTTCAAAAGTGGCTCGCGGCCTTGCAGAAGGTACCATCCTCCACTCTTGTTTCAGACGAACAGAGGGAATTCTCTCGCTTTGTCCAAGCTATGGACGCCTATTGTGCTGATAGGGTGCCTTACGAGATGCCCTCATTCACGTGGAGGGAGTTGAACCCCTGGCGTATCTTCATTCAAAAGTTCCCTGCATCAATTTCCCTTGTCCACAAAGTTCTCGAATTCCCCGAGCGCTGGAAGCCACTCCAGGTGAGGGCGGCATTTTTACTCGCATCGACTGCAGCTAACTCGGGTGATTCAAAACTGGCCAACCGGGCGGTTGATGTATTAGATAAAGTTCAATCGAAGTTCCAGGTATCGAACGTCTCTAAAAGGGCGGAATACGGCAATGTGCGCCAGTTTTTGTTCGCACATGCAGAGGCAAGAGGCGAAAAACGAATTGTGCGGCGTTGTTTGGATTTTCTGCACAAACACCCCTTTGAATGGGATCTCGCATTGAATCGCCGGTACTACGAGTCAGACGATGATCTGGCGACTGTCCGATCACAACAACGGAAACTAAGGGAGCCCAGAGCGCGAGACGGCAACACACTTCCGTTAACCAACTTGCTACTTGAAAGGGCAATTGCAGCGACCAGCGAAAAGTAACCTTTTGCCCAATTCGCGGATTCCGATTGATTTGTCGTAAAACAGGTTACTCGTTCCGAAAAACAACACCCATGCTTTAGTGGCAGATCATTTCTGGTAGACCTGCCCGCCGCCTTGGATCGCCGGGGCCGCACTCCGCATCTCGGAGCCACCAGCACATTCCCAGTGCAAAGGTGCGTCTCCATGAAGATCGAGCAATGGCCCCTCGCGCGGATCAAACCCTATGAAAACAATCCCCGGCTGAATGATGATGCGGTGGATGCTGTTGCCGCGTCTCTGCGGGAGTTTGGATTCCGCCAGCCGATTGTGGTGGATTCCGAGGGCGTGATCATCTGCGGACACACCCGTTGGAAGGCGGCGAAAAAGCTGGGCCTGGAAAAAGTGCCGGTCCATGTCGCGAAAGATTTGACGCCGGAGCAGATCGAAGCTTATCGCATTGCGGACAACCAAACGGCGTCGCTTGCCGAGTGGGATTACGACCTGCTGCCGATCGAACTCGGCGAACTCGCAAGCCGCGAACTTCGACCTCGGGCTGTTGGGTTTCGACCAGGATGAACTCGCCAAATTGATCGGCGGCGAGTTGGAGGAAGGACTCACGGATCCCGATGACGTACCCGAGCCGCCCGACGAGGCGATCACGCAACCGGGCGATCTGTGGATTCTTGGCGACCATCGCTTGCTCTGCGGGGACAGCAGCAATCCGGATCATGTGGACCGGCTGCTCGACGGCGCGGACATTCATCTCTGTTCAACACGATCCGCCTTACAATGTGAAGGTCGAACCGCGAAGCAACAACGCCATCGCCGCCGGCAACAGTAGCTTTTCCAATCCCAACAAGCACCACCAGAAATTCGACCTTGAGCGGCATCCGGAAAAGGCAAAAGCGACGCACAAAAAGATGCGGGCCAAAGACCGTCCTCTGGCGAATGACTTCGTGACAGACGATGAGTTCGATCGTTTGCTGCTCGCATGGTTCGGCAACATCGCCCGCGTGCTGCTGCCAGGAAGAGGGTTCTATATCTGGGGCGGCTATGCCAACTGCGCCAATTACCCGCCGGTGCTTAAGGCGATGGGGCTTTACTTTTCACAAGCGGTGATCTGGGTAAAAGAACATCCCGTCCTCACGCGAAAAGATTTTATGGGAAATCACGAATGGTGCTTCTACGGTTGGCGGGAAGGGGCGGCCCACCAATTCCTCGGGCCAAATAACGCGACCGATGTCTGGTCGGTCAAGAAGGTCAACCCACAGTCGATGATCCATTTGACCGAGAAGCCGGTCGAACTCGCGGTGCGGGCGATCCAGTATTCCTCGCGTCCCGACGAGAATGTCCTCGATCTCTTCGGCGGCTCGGGTTCCACGCTGATGGGTTGCCAGCAGACGGGGCGTAAGGCCTTTCTGATGGAACTCGACCCGCCGTATTGCGATGTGATCGTCGAGCGCTGGGAGAAGTTCACTGGGGAAAAAGCCGAACGGATTCCCGCATCCGCAGGAGGTGGCGTCGTGATCTATTTATCGAGTCCGTACACAGATCCCAGTTTGGAGATTCGCGCCTGGCGGTTCTGTGCCGCCTGCCAAGCCGCAGCACATCTTATGCGGTCGGGCAATGTGGTGTTTTCTCCCGTGGCCCATACGCATCCGATCTCCCTCTTCGGCCTGCCGACGAAATGGGAATTTTGGGAACGCCAGGACCGAGTGCTGCTTGAGCGGTGCGATCAGATTGTCGTGCTAATGCTCGATGGCTGGCGGGAGAGCGTCGGCGTGCAAGCGGAAATCCAAATTGCCGCCGAACTCGGGATTCCCACCGGGTATTGGAATCCGGACGCGGAACTTGGCGTGACGTTGGGCCGTGTGGCCAAGGAGGGGGCGTCTTGAACCAAAACGCGACCAACGAGAGAACGCGCCGACGTGGCGAACGTGGGGCGTCGGGGGCGTGCCACACGGGGAAAGGGTCTTCTCAGTCCTTGATTCCGAATTTTGTCTTTAGCCGATCAATTGTATGTATCCACGCTTTTGAGCGAGGCCTTGCGGCGGAGTTTTGGTTTCCGAAAAAACCCTTCTCACGAATTGCCTCATGAACCGGTACGGTTTTAATCCATTCAACACGCACTACGTGCTCAGCCTTCTCCGGATCCTGTGCCTGAGTTGTAAGGTTCGCGGCTTTCACGGGAAGTTGTCGAAGCGCAACTTGATTTCCATTACCATCATCGACCAAGAAGTCATCGATGGGCACGGCTCCCTCCACAACTTTGCCCACGCCAACGTAACCAATTCCTCCCGGCATATTCACCCAGATACGCGAATTTGGCTCCAACATTCCGAGCGTTTTTGTGTACCAGGAGCCTCCGCCAGCAGAGAAGAATCCGAACTTTCGAGCCTCTTCCCAGTCCCGATTCGGATCGCCGCCATAGGAAACATAGAATTCGCCGTTCCACGGCAGTTTCTCGCGCTTTTCCACCACCTTCGCTTCAATATCACTCGGATCAATCAACCAAGCCCGACTCAAGTACTCGCGATCTTCGTCGCGAAAGAATCGGAAGAATACGGCATTGATTGGTACACCGTACTCTTCAGCGAGGTAAGTAATGATGCGTTCGGTGGAGTCGTCAAGTTTGGCTGCCACGACGACGAGCTTGTGCGACTCATTCAAGACATCGGGTGTCTCTTGAACATTGAATTTCTCGCAAAACGCTTGGTCCAAAGAGGTATCCGAGTATTTCGGGTAATATTTCTTGATGAAGTTTTCAAAAACGGTGGCAAGATCATCGTCTTCAAGCGATCGAACCCAGGACCCATAATCCAGCAACTGGGCGACGACCTCACGTGGTGTGCGATCGCGCTTAAGTTCGATGACGACGCAGTTGCCGTCAGAATCAAGTGCCAGCAAATCCGCAAATGTTCCAAAGGTCGTTGGAACTTGCCGCCCGATGAGAAGCAAATTGGGATCGATAATTGTTATGTCTTGGGCAATTATGTCCTCGAGAAGACTTTCTGTTTCCATCGGCGAGAATTGGACCTGGGTCAGTTTGTCACCCATTCGCCAAAGCGCTACTTCGATTGGCATGACCACCTCCGCTTTTTTTCAGTTGCTGTTCATAGGGCCGAGATTCGAGAACCTTTTAATGCTACAGCATTCTGCGTCGCGGATCACGTGGGATCGAATGCTTCAAGCGATTTAGCATATCTCTCTTGCGGTCAACGGCAAGCACTGGCCGGGAACGCCACCAACGAAAGGACGCCCCGACTCGGGGCGTCCTGGGCGAACTCGACGCGAATCCCGCGTCGGTTACGAGTTGGCCACGAACAATCCGCGCTCACCCTTCTTGAACCGGGAATCGTTCCCCTTGTCGCGGATCTCCCGGAGGATCGCCGCGACCACCGTGGCGTGGGGCGTCTTGCCGCCGGGCGAGGTCCAATAGCCCTTCGTCGCCATCTTTTCGACGATGTCCTTCGCCCGCATTGGCTCCTTCGATTCGGCCAGAACCTTCGCCGCCGCGTCCAACGCGCTCATCTTCTTGTCGCCACTCGACGCGGGCTTCGCCTTGGCCTTTTTGGCGCTGGCCGGTGCGGTCTTCGTCGCGGCCCTCTTGGCCTTGCGCTGATCGTTCTTCGCCTTGGCAACTGCGGTTGCCTTTGCCGCGCCTTTGCGTTCCGCCGCCGTTTTCTTCGTCGCGGCCTTCGTGGTGGTGGTCTTCTTCGTGGTTTTCTTGGTCGCCATGATTCGGCTCCTCGTTTTGGTGGGCGATGGAAAGGCTGCCATCATCAGGCCTGCGGAACCACCCGCGGACGACGCCCTCGCGGGCGTTTCGGCTTAGCCCGCCGCCGGTTTGAGCCAGGTGTATTTCCCGCCGACCACCCGGCGATATTTCGCGTTCTCTCTGCGTTCGCGTATTTCCCGCTCGATCATCTTGGGGACGCGGTTGTTGGTACGCCCGTTGTGCGAGCGCCAGAATCCGCGTCGCGCCATCTCCCGGATGATTTCGTCGATCGTCATGGGTTCGCCTACGTCCAAGAGGACCGCCCAGATTGCGATGGGCAAGGCGAGCGTGTTCGTGTTTCGCATGTTTGGCTCCTCGGTTGGTGCGATGTAACTTTGAACATGCACATGGAGCCATGCGTCGCGAGGAACATCCAGCGATGTTTGCCAAGATTCCGAAGAAAATCTGAAATTCTTTTTGGGCGTTCTCGGGGCACCGGCGTGGGCGGCGGAAAGATGAACCGGCAATTGCGTCATCCTCGTCAACAGCGTCTTCAAGCCTGCTCTGGAAGATCGGCGTTGCGTCATCTGGCAACGACGTTGCGTCATTCGCCCAAGCGTTGCGTCACCGCGAACGAACGGGATGCGCGAATTTGCACGGAATTGCATCAACGGCAGATCTGCCTGACCCACGTGACGCTGATGACGTAATCCCCGGAGCACTGGAAAGAGAAGCG
Organism: uncultured Planctomycetaceae bacterium; assembly: GCA_963815195.1. Lineage (GTDB taxonomy): Bacteria > Planctomycetota > Planctomycetia > Planctomycetales > Planctomycetaceae > CAWAVN01. The sequence continues at coordinate 1,019,371 of CAWFGE010000012.1, read as the reverse complement.
GTGATGAACGATCCGAGGCCGAATCCTCTCAATCCATTGGCAATGCCAATCCCCGACGCGGCACGTCTGCTCTCTGCGGTAGGCGGGCAATCGATCGACGAGGCGACAATTCGCTCCGATATTGAAGCGGGTGGTCCGACGAACGCCGATGGGACATTGAACCTCGTGCACTATGCGGCGTGGCTCGTAAAGGAGATGGGGCGTGGCGACTGATCCGCGGAAGCTTCGGCCGAGCGAGCTGTGCCGGCTGCTCAACTCGACGCCGCTGGGCGAAGTGATCAACGAGCGGCAGCTGCATCGCCATCGCACGCGGGCTGGGATGCGGATCGGCGACGGGCGGTTTGTCGATCTGTTGCGGTATGTCGCATGGCTGGTTGAGATCCGTCATGCACCCAAACCAGAACCCGAAGGCGATCCCTACGAGAAACTGAAAGATCGGGCCCGGGCGCGAAACGTGGCCCTGGCGATCGCCGGCCGCGACATCGGCGAACTGCCTGCCGTCGTGAATCCCGACCGCAAGGCGCAGGCGGCATCCGATTTCCGATTCTTCTGCGAGTCGTATTTCCCGCTGACGTTCCACCTGCCTTGGTCGCCCGACCATCTGAAGGTCATCGCCAAGATCGAGCAGGCGGTGTTGCGCGGCGGGCTGTTTGCAATGGCCATGCCGCGCGGCTCGGGCAAGACGACGATCTGCGAGTGTGCCTGCATCTGGGCAGTGCTCAACGGCCACCGCGACTTCGTCTGCCTGATCGGTAGCGACGAAGGGCACGCGATGGACATGCTCGATTCGATCAAGATGGAACTCGACGGCAACGACCTGCTGCTCGAAGACTATCCCGAGGTCGTCTATCCGATCCAGTGCCTGGACGGAATCGCCAACCGCTGCAACGGCCAACTCTACCAGGGCGAGCGAACACACATCGGCTGGACGGCCCGCGAGATCGTGCTGCCCACGATGCCCGGCAGCGTCGCGAGCGGCGCGATCATCAAGGTGGCCGGAATCACCGGTCGGATTCGCGGCATGAAGTACAAGCGGGCGGACGGGCACACGGTTCGACCTTCGCTCGTGGTGCTCGACGACCCGCAAACCGACGAGTCGGCCCGGTCGCTTTCGCAGTGCGCCACCCGCGAAGGCATTCTGGCCGGCGCGATCCTGGGTCTGGCCGGCCCCGGCAAGAAGATCTCCGGCATCATGCCCTGCACGGTGATCCGGCCCAGCGACATGGCCGACAACATTCTCTCGACGCGACAAGCATCCGGAGTGGAACGGCGAGCGGACCAAGATGGTCTATTCGTTCCCGACCGACGAAAAGCTGTGGCAACGGTACGCCGAACTCCGAGCGGAGAGCCTCCGGGCCCACGGCGACATTCGGCTGGCGACCGAGTTCTACTCTGACAATCGAGAGGCGATGGACGCCGGCGCGGAGGTCGCCTGGCCGGAGCGGTTCAACCACGACGAAGCTCTCGGCGATCCAGCACGCGATGAACCTCAAGCTGCAGGACGAGGCGGCGTTCTTCGCGGAGTATCAGAACGAGCCGCTGCCGGTGGACTCGGCGGAATGTGACGACCTGACGGCGGACCAGATCGCCGGCAAGACTCAACCGCATGAGCCGCGCCGAGGTGCCGATCGGCGTGCAACCACCTGACGATGTTCATCGACGTGCAGGCGAACTTGCTGTTCTATCGTGGTCGCGGCCTGGGAGGACGATTTCACGGGCTACGTCGTCGATTACGGCACGTATCCCGACCAGCAGCGTCCGTACTTCACGCTCCGCGACGCTCGGCATACGCTGGCAGCCGCAACGAAAGCAGTCGGCTTGGAAGGCTCGATCTACGCCGGTCTGGACGCTTTTAACGACGACCTATCTTGGCCGCGAATGGCGGCGCGACGACGGGGCCATGCTCCGCATCGAACGTTGCCTGATCGACGCCAACTGGGGATCAAGCACCGACGTGGTCTACCAGTTCTGCCGGCAGTCAGCGCACGCGGGGATCGTGCTCCCGAGCCACGGGCGGTTCGTCGGTGCGTCGAGCCAGCCCTTCTCCGAATACAAGCGGCGGCCCGGCGACCGCGTCGGCCACAACTGGCGAATGCCGAACGTGGCTGGCAAGCGGGCGGTGCGGCACGTCGTTTACGACACGAACTTCTGGAAGTCGTTTGTCCATGCCCGACTTGCCGTGGCGATGGGAGATCGTGGTTGCCTCTCGCTCTTCGGCGACAGCCCCGACCAGCATCGCCTGTTGGCCGAACACCTCACGGCCGAGTACCGCGTGAAGACCGAAGGTCGCGGACGGACGGTGGACGAATGGAAACAGCGACCCGAGCGGGGCGACAACCACTGGTTTGATGGGTTGGTTGGTTGCGCCCACCCCTTTCAACATGTTAGATTTTTGCTATAAGTCGCTTCTACAGGGATTGTTGTATCAAACCTTATGGAGGCGGCAAGGATGTGGCCCGACGCTGTGCTTGATCGTTTTGTGGAACAATGTCCAGCAGCAGTGATGGTTCGAGCGACGCTCGAGAATCTTGTGTCGCCGGATCGACTGGATGAGATTTTCGCCGACGCTTCGCAGAGACAATACGAGAAAGAATTGCTGTTTTCGCAAGTGGTGGCCCTGATGATGGGCGTGGCAACGCGGACGCACAAGTCGGTCCATGCCGGATACTTGGCCGCCAAGGATCAACTGGCGGTTTCGCCGGCCGCACTTTATGGCAAGTTGAACCGTCTGGAACCCGGCCTTTCGGCGACGATGATCCGGGAAACGAGCCAGGACGCGGCTCAAGTCATCGATTCCATGCCGGGAGCATGCCGCGAACTTTTGCCGGGCTATCACGTGCAGTATTTGGATGGGAATCATTTGGCGGCGACCGAGCATCGGCTGGCGGAATTGCGCGTCACGCGGGAAGGCCCTTTGCCCGGCCAGACCTTGGCGCTTCTGGACGCGCAGCGGGATCTGATTTCGGAACTGCTTCCGTGTGAAGACGGCCATGCCCAGGAACGTTCGCTTCTGCCGGAGCTTCTGGAATGGATCCGGGCCGAGACAGTGACAATCGCCGACCGGAACTTCTGCACGACCAAGTTTCTGTTTGGAATTGTCAAGCAGTCGGCCTACTTTGTCATTCGCCAACACGCTTCGACACTCACCTGGAAACTCGTCGGTCGCCGGAAACGCATCGGACGCATCGAAACGGGTGTTGTTTTCGAGCAGTCGGCCGAGCTGTCCCAGGGTGAAGAGACGTTGCGAGTCCGGCGGATCACCATCCAATTGGATACGCCCACAGAGAATGGTGACACTGAGATTCACATCCTGACCAACTTGCCTGTCAAAGTCGCCAATGCGCGAAAAGTGGCTTTTCTGTATCGCAAGCGCTGGACGATTGAAGAAGCCTTCCAAACTCTGACCGAGGTGTTGCGCTGCGAAGTGGAGACGCTGGGCTACCCCAAGGCGGCGCTGTTCGCCTTCGCCACGGCGGTTTTGGCTTATAACACCTATGCCGTGGTGAAAGCGGCGCTGCGATCGGTTCACGGTGAAGAAACGATCGATGAAGAGCTGTCGGACTACCACCTGACGCAGGACGTGACTGCCACGACGGTGGGCATGAACATTGCCGTGGACGCCGAAGCCTGGCAACACTATCAAATCATGTCTGCTGGAAAACTTGCGAGCGAGTTGGTGCGACTTGCTACACGCATCGACTTGACGCGTTACCCCAAAAAGAAACGCGGGCCGAAAAAACCACAGCCTCGAAAAAAGAGCGGCAAACGGAATCACCATATCTCCACCGCGCGAACTCTGGCCAAATCCAGGGGTAAGTGACATGTTGAAAGGGGTGGTTGGTTGCGCCGTGGCGGCGTCGATCCAAGGCTCGGTTCTCGCAGACACCGGCGGTAGCGTCAGGACCGTCAACCGCGAGCGGGTTAGCTTCGCCGAGTTGCAGCGGAGAAAACGAGCATGAAGGAAGAGAAGACGAGCGTACCTGAAGACGACCGCGGCCTCCGCTGCCGCCATTGCGGGTGTCGGCATTTTTACGTCATTTATACCCGTCGCGCCGCGGGTGGGAAGCTCGTCCGTCGCCGGGAATGCCGGCATTGCGGGCGGCGGGTGACGACCTGCGAACGGATTATTGGGTAACCTCACTTCAATGCAAGTTGCTGCGGGTATCCAACTTACAGCATTGGAGGTTGCCAGCATGGTCAAGAGTGGATAGAATCACCTGCACTATCACAGGTTTGCAGGTATATTTATCCATCATGGCCTCATCAACAAATAACGACAGCCTGAAACGGGCTCTGGAAACCTTTCGTGAGCACGGGGGGATTATGCGGACGAAGGATGCATTGCGCGAAGGAATCCATCCCCGCACGCTCTACGCCCTGCGTGACGATGGCAGCATCGAAAGTCTAAGCCGGGGGCTCTACCGGCTCACAAGTGCCGTTCCATTGGGGAATCCCGATCTGGTTGCTGTCGGCCTTCGCGCTCCAGAGGGTGTCATTTGCCTTATTTCCGCGCTCGCGTTCCACGAATTGACCACGCAAATTCCACACGAAGTCTATCTGGCTATAAACAGGGGAGCCGAACCGCCTCGCATCGATTATCCGCCCGTGCGAACATTTTGGTTCAGCGGAGCATCCTTCTCGGAAGGGATCGAAACGCACCGCCTCGATGATGTGCCGGTCCGGATCTATAGTCGCGAAAAGACGATCGCCGATTGTTTCCGATACCGCAACAAGATTGGTCTCGACACCTGCCTCGAATCCCTGCGTTTCTACAAGCAGCAGCGCCGGATCGATATCGATGCCCTGCTCCGATATGCCCGCGTTCGCCGCGTCGCGCGAGTCCTCACGCCGTATCTTGAAGCCATCCTGTGAACAAGCGCAAAGTCACAAACATGGCAGCCTCGGTCCGTCAGCGGCTTCAGAATGTCGCGCGGTCAAGCGGGCGGCCATTTCAAGAAGTGTTGCAATACTATGCGATGGAGCGATTCCTCTACCGCTTGGCACAGTCCTCTCATTCCGATCGCTTCGTGCTGAAGGGGGCGTTGATGTTCAACGTTTGGCGAACGCCTACGTCCCGCCCCACCAAAGACATCGATCTGCTGGGCCATATGAACAACAGCCCAAATGCATTGGCAGCGGTAATGCGCGAGGTGTGCCGCCAGAGCGTCGAGGCGGACGGACTGATGTTCGATGCCGAAAGCGTCGAGGGAATCGTGATTAAGGAAGACGCCGATTACGAGGGCGTTCGCGTTACGTTCCGCGGGTCTCTGGAAAACGCTCGCATATCCATGCAAATCGACATCGGCTTTGGAGATGTCATGTATCCCGGACCAGAAGTGACGGATTACCCCACGATCCTGGATCAAGCCGCTCCGAGAATGAACGGCTATCCTCGCGAAACGGTCATCGCGGAAAAGTTCGAGGCAATGGTCAAACTTGGGTTGTTAAACAGCCGCCTGAAGGACTTCTACAATATCTGGGTTCTCTCGCGACAGTTTGATTTCGAGGGAACGAGTTTGGCTTCGGCCATCGAAAAGACCTTTGCCAATCGTGGCACAGCGGTCACGGCGGAACCGACGGCATTCTCTCCAACTTTCGCTGCAGATCCGGCGAAAGCAAACCAATGGCAGGCATTCCAGCGGAAGTCACGGTTGAACGACGCTCAAACGGGCTTAACGGAAGTCATCGACACCATCAAAACATTTCTCGCTTCACCCGCCGAGGCCGTGAGCAAGGGAGTATCGTTTGATCAAATCTGGCGTGCGCCGGGGCCGTGGACGATTTAATTGAATTGCGATGTGGATTTTTTTAATGCAAGTCGATGCGAGTTAATGCAGCCATGTCTACATGCGTAACGATTCGTGTTTGCAGTGGAATTCGCGCCACACAAACGAGGGGATATTGAGTATAAATTGAGATAGACAACCTGACCGGGCGACATCGGCGACTGATCATCACCGGTGAATTCAGCCAACAGCAAGGCCATGCGGGGCCGCATCCCCGCGTGGCTTTTTTTGTTGGCTCGCCCTGCTGGTTGTCGTTTTGGAGAAACAAAAATGGAAGCGGAACCTCACCTGACGGACGTGGAACTCGCAGCGAAAGTCGGAGTCGAAGTCACAGTGCTACGGCAATATGACGACGCCCTCCAACACGCCCGCCGGCTCGGTTCCGAGCGACGCCTGCCGCAGGAATCACCAGAGGAGGTGCAGCAACGAATTGAAGAAGACCGCGAAAAGGCTCGGCGTGAACGTGACCAAACCCAAGCAAAAGATCGGCTACGCCGTGAAATGAACGCCGAGGCCTTTGAGGATCGCCGCAAAGAGAACCTCGAAGAAATCCAACGGCGTGAAGCCGAACGTCAAACCACATCGACACCGAAGTAGTGGTCCGTCTCGCGACGGGCCGGGCCGGCCGGGCGTTAGCGGGGTTTTCTTCCTCACCTGCGAAACGTCCCGGCCCTTTAACTCAAACTCTAAAGGAAAACCGATGGCAACTAAAAAGAAAACCGCCAAGAAAAACACGATCGCCCAACGCAGCAGCCTCGACTACAAACCCGAAAAGGCCACCAAGAAAACCGCCAAAAAGCCTGCGAAGAAAACCGCGAAGGCTGCTCCTCCCACCGGTGAGGGGAAAGCGGCCGGATCGCGGCCTCCGGCTCGGCCAGGCGGAGTCTCGCGGCCCAAGTCCGAGCAGGTGAAGCACGGCAATCGCGTGGTCATCCCGGCCGGCCTCGGCGTTGAAGCGGCCTGGTGTTCGGCGTTCGTCGCAAACGAGACGCATCACCAAACGGACGCGGTGATCTGTGGCTGGATGCAGGCCGCGTTCCCCGGCCGTGATTCCGAGGTGCTCAAGAAAGTTGCGAGCGTGCGAGGCAAGTACAACAGGGGCGGGTTTCCGAAGATTACCGGCAATCCTCCCGAAGTGCCGAGCCAACGCTACGACGCCGATGGCGACGTGGCCATGAACTACGGCCACAAGCTGAAAAAGTAAAACCACTTTGACCTTTGCTGCGGGCGGGGTTGGCCTGGACCGGGAAACCGGGCTGCCCCTCCGCAGCGTTTTCCCGGAAAGGCAATTCGATGGGTTTGTTTAAGCGGACACGAACGCGATACGTTGATCGTGAGACCGGCAAGCGGAGCAAAAAGGATGCACCGGGGGGAGTGAAGAAGCAGGTGAGATCCAAGGACTGGTACGGGACGTACCGGGACGCCAACGGAATCATCCGCGAGGAGCGGCTGTGTTCCAACAAGGAAGCGGCCCGGCACATGCTGACCGAATTGGAACGCGAGGCCGAGCGTCAGCGTTCCGGGACGGCCAGCCCCTTTGCGGAACACGCCAAACGCCCGCTGGTGGTTCACCTGGAGGACTTTGAAAAGAACCTTCGGCACAAAGGCAACACCGAGGACTATTGCCGCTTGAAGCGGGGCCGGGCCGAAGCCGTGATGACCGGCTGCCGCTTTCGCTACCCCGGTGACATCTCGGCAAGCCGGGTTCAGGAATACCTCGCGGAGTTGAAAAAAAGCCGCTCGCAGCAGACCGTGAACCACTACCTCACCGCCGTAAAGCAGTTCACACGTTGGATGGTGCGGGATCACCGCATCGGCGAGGATCGCCTGGTCCACCTGCAAGGCGGGAACGTCAAACTCGACCAGCGGCATCCCCGCCGCGAGTTGACTTCGGACGAGTTGGCCAAGCTGTTTGAAGCGACTCGCAACGGGCCGGCCCGGAAGCCCCTCACCGGGGAGCAGCGGTTCCTGCTGTATGCGATGGCCGTTGGAACGGGGCTGCGTGCCTCGGAGTTGGCTTCACTCACTCCTGGTCATTTCGATTTGGATGCCGAGATGCCCACGGTCAGCATCAAAGCCGAGGACGAAAAGGCTCGGCGGGGCGATTTGCTACCGCTCTCGGCGGAACTGGTGGAGTTGCTGCGACCGTACCTGGACACGCTCGCCCCGGCCGAACGGCTCTGGCCGGGGCCGTGGGCCGAACAAAAGCGGGCCGGCAAGTGGCTGCAAGCAGACCTGGAAATCGCAGGCGTCCCCTACGAGACCGAGGCCGGCTTTGCCGACTTCCACGCTCTCCGGCACACGTTCTGCTCCCAGTTGGGCCGGTCCGGAGCGACGATCAAAGAGGCGATGGAACTGGCTCGCCATACTACGCCCCAAATGACGATGCGGTACATGCACGCCAACATTTATGACTTGGCGTCCGCCGTGAACCGACTGCCCTCTCTCTCTCCCGGTGAAAGCGAAAGCAAGGCGGAGGCCGAACCCGCCGCGTTGCGTTCCACCGGGACGGAGGAGAGCCGACCTGTGGTCACACGTTTGGCCACACGCCCTGACGCCCAAACACGCGGCCCGGTGCGGCCGGTTGAGGAAACGGACCTTCCAGAAACCGAAAACGAAAAACGCCCTCAAAGCCTACCGTTGAGGGCGTTTGCGGACGATTGAAGAACGGAGAGGGGGGGATTCGAACCCCCGGTGGTTGTGACGCCACGCCGGTTTTCAAGACCGGTGCATTCGGCCGCTCTGCCACCTCTCCGGATGTCTTGTTTTCTAGTCGATTTGTGCCTTTTCAGATTTTGGGTCTTTTTGGTGGCTACCGATTAGACGACCAAAGTAGAAAACGCTCCTCGTGATCTGTGGCCACGAGAGGCTGTCATCTGGGGGGGCCGTGGAGCGTTTTGCAACCGGTTCCTAGTGATTCGTGGCCACGAGACGCGATCGTCACCAAAACCCGTTACAGCAGAGGTGACGACATGCGGAAGTCTAATCGAAAACGCACGTCCCGAAAAGTCCCGAAGCCCCCGCCCCGCGATCCCGACTTCCCTCAGACCCCACACAACTCCGGGAAGTGGATGAAGAAAATCCGGAGGGAAAATCTATTACTTCGGGGGCGGGGTCAGCGGTTCGACGGCAAGAGGCAGCGGTCCTCAGCCGACGGCTGGCGGGAGGCTCTGGCTCTCTACAGATCGCGGCCCGGAACTCACGTTTTCGCGGACTGGTGCAGTTGAACCAATACGCCATCGAGGAAGCTGGCCAATCGTTGGGCGGCGTGGTGGGCGGATTCTCTTAGCCGCCACATATCCTTGATGCTGCTGGGCCGTTTCCAAAGGGAACCCAAAGCCGACCCCACGCGGACGGCTCCGGTGGAACCGATCACGCTCATCACTTCGGGCGGCAAGTCGGCGGAGAGATCGTCGCTGATCACGCGGACCGCCAAAAACCGCGTCCCGGTGTCCCGGCAAATCTGGGCGACGGCCAGGCTCTCCATATCGACTGCGATCGCGCCGAACTGCTCCGCGAGTTGTCGCTTATCGTTCACGGTGCGGACGATCTCGTCGGTATTCAACAACCGTCCGACATAGAGGCCGTTTTCGCGGTCGTCGGCCATCTTCACATCCACCGTGAGCTCGTTGCCGTGGGTATCGACGATGGAATTCGCCATCACCAGGTCGCCGACTTTCATCTCTTGAACCAGCGCCCCGGAGAAGCCCACGGACAGCACCCAATTCGGCGTGTGGGCATCGATGAGGGCGCTCGTGGCGTTCCTCGCATTGACGAACCCCATCCCGCTCTGCACCACGGCGAGGCGAATCTCGTCATATCGCCCCCCGCGAAACACGAACTTCCCCCCGGTGTATTTCCGCGTCTTCGCACACCGTTCCAACAACGGATTCACCTCAATCGCCAACGCGCACACGAGCGCAATATCGGCGTGTGCGAGATTCTCTTTCGGCGATTGAGATTTGTCCGTGGCCATTGGTTTCTATCCTCGATCCTCCATCTTCTCTCCTCACTTCATCCCTGGGGAGCGTGCGGAATCAAAAGTGGTCCGCCTCGAACTGCCGAAGGACTTCAACCAACCGGTCCACGCCTTCGGGGGGAAACGCATTATAAATGCTCGCGCATGCCGCCGACGCTGCGGTGGCCTTTTAAGCCGTCGAAGCCGGCCTCTTTAGCAGTGGAGATGAACTTCGCGTCCAAATCGGGATCGCCGGTGACGAAGGTCACGTTCATCAGCGAGCGGCTGTCGGCGTCGGCGGTCGCTTGGAAGAGTTGGCTTTGATCCAGAAAATGATACAACTTCGCCGCCTTTTCCTCGTTGCGTTGTTGGATCGCCTCCAGGCCGCCCAGGTTCTTCAGCCACTTGAAAACCAGCCCCATCATGTAAATGCCGAAGGTGGGCGGCGTGTTGTACATGGAGTCGGCCTGGGCGTGCGTGCGGTATTGGAGCATCGTGGGCAGTTCGGTCGCGGCCGCGTCCACCAGGTCTTTGCGGATGATGACCAACGTCACGCCGCTCGGCCCCAGGTTCTTCTGCGCCCCCGCGTAAATCAGTCCGTATTTTTTGATGTCCAACGGCCTTGAAAAAATATCGCTGCTGGCGTCGCAGACAAGAAACGCCCCGGCGGGGACGTCGGGCTCCGCTGCGGAACTCGGTGCCGTAGATTGTGTTGTTCGACGTGAAATGCACGTAAGTCGGCGAAGGGCTGTAGTCGCTTTTCTGCGGGATGTAGCAGAAGTTGCGGTCCTGGCTGGAGCAGACGACGTGCGTTTTGCCGAACCGCTCGGCCTCGGCGATCGCCTTCTTCGACCACGATCCCGTGATGAGATAATCCGCCGTGCGGTCCGCGGTGAGGAAGTTCATCGGCACCTGGAAAAACTGCGTCGACGCCCCGCCCTGCAGAAACAGCACGTCATAATCGTCCGGGATGCCGGCCAGTTCCCGGCACAGTGAGACCGTTTCGTCATACGCCGCCAAAAACGCCTTGCCGCGGTGCGAGTGCTCCAAAATCCCCACGCCGGTTTTGCCGAGCGAGAGCAAGTTATCGCGGGCTTGCTCCAGCACTTCCACCGGCAGCACCGCCGGCCCCGCCGAAAAGTTATACACGCGTTCTGTCATTGGTGTCCCTGGTCGTGCAAAATAGGCCTGAAAAATCGCCCTTCCCCCCTGAGCTATATCGACTGGGGTTGGAAGTCGTCAAGCGGGGCGGTTTTTCGCAGGCAACAAATGGAAGTTGTCGCCGGTCCCTTGAAATTCGTCGTCGGGGGAGATAAATTTGCCTTTTCCCAAATTGACGTACAGATTTCAACGTTTTGATTCAAACAGTTTTTCGTGCTGGGTTTCGCGAGAGCCCACGTTGAAGGAGAGAGGAAATGGGGCGTTACACCGGGCCGAAGGGCCGGATTAACCGCCGATTGGGAACGCAGGTTTTCGAGAACAGCGGAGCCATCAAGGCCCTCGAAAAGCGGGATTATCCGCCCGGGATGGCCCAACGTCGGCGGAAGGTGTCCAACTATGGCCTGGCCCTCTTGGAAAAACAGAAGATCAAGTTCTACTACGGCATCCGCGAGCAGCAATTGCTGAAATACTTCGCCCGCGCCCGCCGGATAAAAGGTAACACCGGCGAGCAGCTGCTGATTCTCTGCGAACGCCGATTGGACAACGTCGTCCGGCGGGCGGGCTTCACCGCCACGCGGCCGCAGGCCCGGCAAGGAATTGTGCATTCGCATTTCCAGGTCAACGGCACCACCGTGAACAAGCCTTCGATCCTGGTCCGGCCCGGCGATGTGATCACCGTCCGCAACCGCCCGAACCTCAAGAAACTCTACGAAGGCATTATCGAGTCCTCCGGCAGCATTCAACCCACGGACTGGATCAACTTCGACGCCAAGGAACTCTCCGCCACGGTCACCACGCTGCCGATGATGGAAGACGTCAGCCTCCCCGTGGACGTCGGCCAGGTCGTCGCCTTTATGTCGCGGTAATTGGGCTATAAAAACACGAATCCTCAACCACACGGGAGTCTTTTGCCGACTCCCGTGTGTTTTTTTGGGTTCCTCCGGATAATCAGGGGGCCACAACGACGGCGTTAAGGAATATCTTGTGGACGCTCTTTCGCCTCCCCATCATTCATTGAGATTTCGACGATGGGAAGGCTTCAGGTGTCTTCGGGCTGGGGCCATGAAAATCTCCCGTAATTCATTGGGGAATCCACGCTCGGCATCCCTCTTCCCCTTGCACCAACAGCCACCCTCGCTCGGCACACATGGGGATCATGGAACGTCAGCCCTCGTCAATCTCGCGGATGAGTTTTGCCAGGCCCTCCAGCGCGGTCATGGGGATTTGATGCTGTCCCGGGAAGGGGCGAAAGTCGACGGCGAAACCGGCATTCTCAAAAAGTTCCTTGAGCCACAGGGCGCACTCGAAGGGCAGGATCGGATCGAAGTGGCCGTGCGTCTGGAGCACGCGGAGCGGTCCCCGGCGGGACGCGAGGTCTTTCCAGCGGTCTTCGCAGAGGAGCGTGCCGGAGAGGACCGCCAACGCCGCGGGCGATTGCTCCAGGCGGAGGGCCACGTCGGTCGAGACCATCGAGCCTTGCGAAAACCCGCCGATGATGAGCCGGGACGCATCGAGTCCGGTTTGGCGTAACGCGTCTTCCACCACCGACAACAGCGCATCGCTGGCTTCGGACATGCCCGGCGGAAGCTCGTTGCGGAAAATGTCGAGTTCACCGCGTTCGATGGCTGCGATCCGGCTTTCCAGATCGATCATCCACCACGCCCGCCCGCCGTAGAGGCCCATCGAATCCAGGCTCAGCGGGGCGGCGGGGAAGATGAACTGCGTGCCGGGGGCCAGCAAAAGCTCCAAATGCAGAAGTTCGCCGGCGAGCGGCACCAGGTCGGTCCCCGGCGCTCCGAAGCCGTGGGATAAGATCACCACCCGCTCCGGGTCGGCCCCGTTCGGCGGATCAAAAATCACACAGTGCAACTGGCCCAATGTCGTCGTTCGCATGTCGATTCTGCTTGGGATGATCGGTAAAAAGGGTCTGGAAATTGCTCGGTCGGGCGAAAAGTCCGTGCCGTTTCTCAATTTTCTCCAAAATGCCCGCAGATCTTGTCGGGGTTTCAACCCGTTTTGCCATTTTTACACCGATGAGACCCGCCCACTTCCGTCCCGTGGATTCCCACGACAGGAATTTTCCATTGTCCATTCAGCAGGAACATATCATGAAGCTGATCGCCCCGGCCTTTTTTGTGCTGACTTCGGGAATCTTGACGAATGCCGCGTCGGCGGCGGATCCGCATCTGGATGATCTGGCCTTCAGTTTGAGACAACAGGCGGCTTTGGCGTGCCAGGAGGTCCGCTATGGATTCCAGCGCTCGCCGACGTTCCCTCACCTTTACAAAGATTTTTACAACCTGTATAGCCTGGCGGAGCACGTGCACGACGTGGCCCACAACAGCGGCGACCTCCGGCACCTGAAAGACGACGCCGACGAAATCGACGCCTCGTTTCATCATGCCCAGGAGATGCTGGCCCAGTTCGGTGCCGCGCGTCCGGTCCCGGTGCGGCACGGGTGCATTTGCCAGACGCCGGCCCCCGCCGGCGTGAGCGGTTTTCATCTCCGCCGCCTGCAGGTCCTGGTCGGGCAGATGGAAACCACGATCCACCATTTGCAGGAAGACCTGGACGCGGAAATCGGCCCGTCGGGCGTGGCGCCGCCTTTGCCGCCCAGCCAGGTGTCGCCCGGCGTTCCCGCCTTATCGCCGTCCAACCTGCCGCCGACTTACAACACGCCCGCGAATCCCGGCACGCGGGGTTTGCCTCCGTTGCCCAGCCAGTACCCGAGCCAAAGCGGTGTCAATTACCGCATCCGCCCCGGCCAGGTGGCCTTCTCGATCCGCATCGGCGGATAAACTCCTTGGAATTGGGTCCTCTCGCCCCAACCCACACGCTCTTCGGTTTCCCGGCCGAGGAGCGTTTTTTGGCGCTTCCAGCGAATCGGGGGCAGGCGGATGATCTTTTTGTGTGATGATCAATGAATGATGGATTTCACCTCCCCTGGGAGGTGAAAGAGCGCGCACCAGGTATTCTTGACGCCCACCGGAAAAATCTCCCGCGAATCGGTCGAATTGGACGGAATTGATGAATGACGGCGGAACTTCGTTGTGGTACAAAAGGGAGGTTCGGCGAGGACGCGTTCGGGAGCCGTTCTGGTTTCCCCGCCCCTTGTCTCAGGTTCTCTCGGCGGATCCGCCTGTTTTCTCTTCCAGACGGGATGTATATGATCGAATTGTCGGAAACCCAATTCCATAAGGTATTTCTTGTGGAAACCAAGGGCGATACGTTGATTATTTCCCCCACGGGCGAGGCCTTTGAGTTTCGCCATTCCCTGGTCGTCAGCGAGATGCACACCGTTCTCGAACTGTTGGACGAACCGGAGGTCCGGGATTTGGTGATCGACTTGGCCCGGGAAGAGTATTACGGGTCGGTCATCATCGGAGCGCTGAATACGATGGTCAACCGCATCCTCGAAAAGGGAGGAAAAGTCGTGACCTGCAATGCGTCGGAGGAGATGCAGAACGTCCTGAAGATCATGAACCTGACCGAACGCTGGCCGAATTTTCCCTCCCGCCGCAAAGCCCTCAAGTCGATGAAATCCTAAAAAAGGCTAAGAGCCAAGAGCCGGAAAAGCCAAGAGCCCAGAGCGAAGTGCCGGAAGATTGGATCGGCACTCCGCTTTGGACTCCCCGCTTTCCGCTGGAACCAAGACCGTGACATTCCTTTTGCTGATTCTGCTTTTGACGTTGGTGCCCTTGATCGAGTTGGCCCTGTTGATCCAACTCTACAAGGTCACGGATTTGGCAACGACACTTGCCGTCGTGATTCTCACGGGGATTGTGGGGGCGGCGTTGGCCCGCCGGCAGGGTTTGGAGACCTGGTATCGCATCCGCCGCCAACTCTCGGAAGGCAAGCCGCCGACGGCGGAGTTGATGGACGGGTTGATGATCTTCATTGCGGGGGCGCTGTTGATCACGCCGGGGATGATGACCGACGCGACGGGATTTTTGCTCTTGATGCCGCCGGTCCGCCGCTTGCTGCGGGGCTGGCTGGCCCGCCGGCTGATCCCCGGCCCGCTGGGGTTTTTCACGTTCGGTTCGTCGTCGTCCCCCGCGAGTCGGCCCAAAAGTGAAATCGAAATCGAAGCCGAGTACACGGTGGAGCACGAACCCGAAAGGGGCGATTCCAAGTCGAGCCCCGATCGAATCCCGAAATCGACCGATTGAAATAGCCGAGCCGAAGCCGCGGTTAGCCTTTCGGGGGCTGGGATTTGGCCTCGGGGCACATCACGAGATGGTTGAGCACCGCGGTGACGCCGGCGACTTCGCGGACGAGTTGGCAGACGCCGAGCCGGTCTTCGGACGTGGATACCACGCCTTCCAGGCAAACGCCGTCCGGAATGCGGCGGACGACGAGGCTCGAGAATTGCAGCTCGGGGCACGCCATCAGGTCGTGGCGAATGCGGGCTTCAAACGAATGGCCCGGCAGGGGGCTGCATGTCTCTGGGATGGGAGGCGCGACAAGGGGGACGGCTGGGAATTCGGGCGAGGTTGACATTGATGATCGATCCTTCGCTTTGGTTCTCGAGAGACGAGAAACGGGAGTGAGTTCCACGGGCTGAATCATCAATATATCATCCTTAATTAAGAAGTAAAATCAAAAAACCACCACCGCCGAAATTCGTCCGCGAAAAGTCGTTGCAAGGGCCATGCCTCAACCCGGGATTTTTCAGACGCCTTCGCATGAAATCCTTGAAAACAAGGCGAAAACGTCGCGAAATCTCGAAAAACTGCCGCGAGGCTCCCGCGGGTTTTCCGCCCCTTCGGGAAAAATTACCAAGCGTGTTTCCCCGGCAAGCCACACGGTTCGGCAGGTTTGCCGAAATCGCGCGCAGTTCAAGGACAGCGGATCGCCTGGAAAATTGGCGAAATTAGGAAAAATACCCAAGATTCGTGCGCGAATCCGGCATCGCCTCGGTAGGATCGGAATGGAGTTGTCCGTTTGATTTCTCTTGAAGGAAGGTCCCATGCTTCTCTCCGATTGGCTGCGTGGTCTGGCGACGAATCGTCCGCTCCGTTCGAGAAAGTCCCAGCGGGTTTTGCCGGTGCCAGCCAGGATCGAAACGCTCGAAGATCGCTGCCTGCTCTCCACGTTCACGGTCACCAACTTGAACGATTCCGGAGCCGGCTCGTTGCGGCAGGCGGTCATCAATGCCAATCTCAATCCCAATACCGCCGGCCGACCGGACGACATCCGCTTCAGCCAAAACCTGCTCAACACCTCGCGGGTGATTACGCTGACCTCCGGGCAGATCGAGATCACCGATTCGGTATACATCCTCGGCCCGACCTTCGATCCGGCCGGGATCATCGTCAGCGGCAACAACAACGACCGCGTGTTCAACATCACGTCCACCGCGGGGAACGTCACGCTACAGTTCTTGACGATCACTCAAGGCAGCACCGGTTCGGGTGGGGGCGGGATTGCCAACGCCGGACCGAATACGGTTCTTAAGGACATGGTGGTCTCCTCGAACCAGGGCAGCTTTGGCGGAGGGATCAGCGTCGATAGCGGCCGGGTGGAGATTCAGCGGTCGAAAATTATCAGTAACTCCGCAGCCGTCGAGGGCGGCGGGATCTTTAACTTCAGCGGCACCCTCGTCGTCAACCAGACCACCATCGACAGCAACCTCGCGGACAGCGGGGGCGGCATCGTGACCGAAAACGGTTCCATCCAAACGACGATCACCAACAGCACCATTTCGCATAACACCGCGGCGAACGGATCCGGGGGCGGGATTGCCAATTTCAGCACGACCAGCACGGCCCTCACGCTGCAAAACTCCACGATCGCCGGGAATGTGAGCATGTTCGGCGGCGGAGGCATCAGCGCGGAGGCCGGGACGGTCATGGTGATGAATGTCACCATCGCCAACAACCTCGACTTCAGCACGGCGGCCGACAGCGCGGGCGGACTGCGGCGGATCGGCGGCGGCACCGTCACCGGAATCAACCTGATCGTCTCCCAAAACAGCGGGGCAAACAACGACGATACCAACGGCGGGACGGCCATCAACGGAGCGGGCAGCCAGGCGAACTTGATCGGCGGCAATCCGCAACTCGGGCCGCTGCAGGACAACGGCGGCCCGACGTTCACGATGCTGCCACTCCCCGGCAGTCCGGTGCTGGGGGCCGGGGTGACGGCGGGGGCCACAACGCTCGACCAGCGCGGCTACGCGCGGAACGTGTCTGCCAGCGGCGGCGGGGCCCCCTCGGTCGATCAGGGGGCGGTGGAATTCTTTCCCACCCTCACGCAGCCCTATGCCGTCAGTCCCGGCGTCAACTCCGGCAACCTCGACAGCCGGGCCTACAACGCCACCAGCCGGAACGGCAACGCCCGGTTCGCTCGGCAGGCGTATGGATCGTCCGGGTTCGAGGTCCGCATTGCCTTGGGCGACGTCAACGGCGACGGCACGAAAGACATTATCACCGTTCCCGGTCCGGGTGCCGGCGTGACTTCGCGGGTGCTCGTCATGAGCGGCGTCGATCCCAGCCAGACCCTGCGGGATTTTCAGGCGTTCCCGGGATTTTTCGGGGGCGTGTTCCTGGCGGCGGGGGACATCACCGGCGACGGCATTGCCGACATCATCGCCGGCTCCGGTGCCGGGGGCGTCGCGACCGTGCGGATCTTCGACGGGACCAATCAGAATCTGCTCGCCCAGGTGTTCCCCTTCGGCGGCTTTCTGGGCGGCGTGCACGTTGCCAGCGGGGATATCAACGGCGACGGCCGGGCCGACTTGATCGTCGCCGCCGGAGCGGGCGGCGGCTCCCGAGTGCGGGTTTACAGCGGCATGACCGTCATCGGCAACCCGACCGACGCCTCGGTGATTTCCGACTTCTTTGCCTATGACGGTTTCTTCGGGGGCGTGTTTGTCGCCTCGGGCGATGTCAACGGCGACGGGAAGGACG
Organism: uncultured Planctomycetaceae bacterium; assembly: GCA_963815195.1. Classification (GTDB taxonomy): domain Bacteria; phylum Planctomycetota; class Planctomycetia; order Planctomycetales; family Planctomycetaceae; genus CAWAVN01. The sequence continues at coordinate 1,001,555 of CAWFGE010000012.1, read as the reverse complement.
AGATCATCACCGGGCCGGGCGAGGGCGGCGGGCCACACGTCAAAGTCTTCAATCAAGCGGGCGCGATGCTCTCCCAACTTTTTGCCTACGCTGTCAATTTCACGGGCGGCGTTCGCGTCGCGGCGGTGGATGCCAACGGCGACGGCTTCGCGGACATCATCACCGGGGCCGGTCCCGGGGGCGGGCCGCACGTGCGGGTCTTCGACGGCTTGATCTTGACGACCTTCGGAGGCGGCATCGACCTCGCCAGCTTTTTCGCCTTCGACCCGTTTGACACCGGCGGGATTTACGTGGCCGGCTCCAAAGCCAGCGCGGGCGGCGGCTCGCCTCTCGAACTTGCCGACGGATTGGAACAGGCGAATCGGGTTTACACAGCCGAGCCGGATTCCCTGCCGACGGCCGAGGATCTCGCCAATCTCACCGACGCCGCGATCGAGCGGTTCGCCGCGGCGGGCCTCGATGACGCGGGCGTTTCGCTGTTGAATTCCGCGACCGTGGAATTCGCGGACCTGCCGGGGAATCTGCTGGGGCTGACGTATGGGAATCGGATTCTGATCGATCCCGACGCCGCGGGCGCGGGTTACTTTATCGATGACACGCCCGGCGACGACAGCGAGTTTTCCAAGACCGGCATCGCCCTCGGGCCCGGCGCACAAGGCCGGGTCGATCTGTTGACGGTGATCACCCACGAACTCGGACACGTGCTGGGTCTTTCGGACGAACCCTTGGAGACGGATCCGGACGAGTTGATGGCCGACCATTTGGCAACGGGAGTTCGGCGATTCGTGCGGGAGGAAGATCTCGCCGCGCTCGATTCGGCTTTCCGTACGGAAAACGTCGAATCCCTGCTCGACTGACACACGCCCCCCCCGAACGCCGCCCGCTTCTGATTCGCAATTTGACTCCCATTTTCCCGGGGTGATATAATTTGGCAGACGAGGATGGAGAGATTGCGCCCTGCGCCTCATCCGCAGGGCGTCCTTTCTCAGAGGCTTTCCCCATCGGTCACACCGCGTTTTCGTCCACGACTTCGAGTGCGTGAAAATGCCCTGCGAATGCAATGATTGGAGTGGATGGTGCAAACGAAATTCTCGAATTCCCGAATCGGGCGGCTGGGTTTTATTGCGGCGGCATTCGTTTTCGCGTGGGCGTTTTCTCCCGGCCGGCCTCTCGCCTGGGCGGACGATGCCCAAGAGTCCAACAAGCGGCCGGTGCTTTTCATCACCGTCGAAAGTCCCCTGACCGACGCCCAAGTCGGCCGGGTGAAAAACGCGGCGCTCACCCTGCAAACCGAAGCCACCCAGCGGAAAAAGCAGGGCCTGTTGTTCTTGGAGATCGAGCCGGGCAGCAGCGAGTTTTATGAAGTCTGCGGCCTGGCCGATTGGCTGACCTCGCCCCAAATCGCCGACGTGACCACGGTGGCCTGGGTTTCTCAATCGGTGACGGGGAACAACGCCATCCTCGCTTTGGGCTGCCGGGAGATTGTGATGGCCCCCGATGCCGAGCTGGGCGACATCGGACGCGGAAAGCCCTTGGAGGAGAACCGGCAGAAGCTCGTCGTCGACATTGTCTCCAAAGCCAACAACAACAAAGTCAGCGAGGCGCTCGTCCGCAAGATGATGGACCGCAACATCGAGCTGAACCGCATCACGGTGGAGCGAGGCCAAGGCCCCAACGCGACGGAGACGAGCGAAATTGTCACCGGGGACGAGCTCAAACGCCTCCAGGAGCAAAAGACGGTCATCAAGAACACCGTGCCGATCCTGGACAGCGCCGAGGCCGGCGTGTTCACTGGCGAGAAGGCCCGGCGTTTTGATGTGCTCGTCACGCAGACCGCCTCCACGCGGAAGGAACTCGCCGACACCTACAAGCTCGCCCCGTCCGATCTCCGCGAGGATCCCGCGATCGCCGGGGAGCTCAAGGTGCGGCTGATCAAGGTGGAAGGCATGATCGAGCCGGTGATGGGAGCCTACATTAAACGGCTCATCAACCGCGCGGTCTCCGAGGGCGCGAACATGATTATCTTCGAGGTCGATTCGCCCGGCGGGTACATGGACACCATGTGGGATCTCAGGTATGCGATCACCGATCTGAGCGAGAAGAAGGTCCGCACGGTGGCGTATATTCCCAAAACGGCGTTTAGCGCCGCGGCGGTGATTTCGCTCGCCTGCGATGAAATCTACATGCAGCCCGACGCCAAGATCGGCGATGCGGGGCCGATCACCATCGGCAAAGGCCAGGCCTTCGAGCGCGTGCCCGAAAAGCAATTGAGCGCGATCCGCACCGAGCTGACGTCGCTCGCCCAGAAAAAGCACCGCCCCGCCGCCTTGTTGGAAGCGATGGCCGACCGGAACCTCGTCGTCGTTGAAGTCCGCAGCAAAAAGGACGGGCACATCTGGTACTTGAGCGAAGCCGAGTTTCACAAACAAAGGAGCGAATGGGAGGAAATCGGGGTCGTCCCGGAGTCCGAAAAAGACCTGCTGCTCACCGTGACGGGCAAACGGGCCCACGAACTCAAACTCGCCGAGCCGCCCGTCTCGGACATGGACGAACTCAAGCAGCGGCTGGGCATCCCGGCGGAACAAAAACTGGCGCCCATGGAGGAAAGCTGGGTCGATTCGCTGATCTTCAAGCTCAACTCGCCCGGCTGGACCGGGACGCTGTTTGTGGTCGCGATGATTTGCCTGTTCTTCGAACTGCACCTGATGACCGGCTTCCTCGCCATCCTTTCGGGACTGTGCTTTGCCCTGTTCTTCTGGTCCCGCTACATGGGCGGCACCGCGGGCTGGCTCGAGGTGATCTTGTTCGTCGGCGGCCTGGTCTGCCTGGGGCTCGAACTGTTTGTGATCCCCGGCTTCGGCGTGTTTGGCATCTCCGGCGGGCTGATGGTGCTCGCGTCGCTGATCCTCGCCAGCCAAACCTTCGGCGACAGTTGGGGCCACGACATGGAACAACTCACCACGACGGTCAAAACATTAAGCCTGTCGATTGCGGCGGTGATGGCGATCGCGGCGGTCGTCAACCGCTATTTGCCGCATATCCCCCTGTTCAACGCGATCATCCTCCATCCGCCGAATTCCCAGGACGAGACCGAAGGCCCGAAACTCCGCACCGGCCGCGAAGGACTTGACGGCGAGAGCCCCTTTGCCGAGTTGCACGGGCAGACGGGAACGGCCCAATCGGTGTTGCGTCCCGCCGGCAAAGCCCGGTTCGGCGACCGCATGGTGGATGTCGTCAGCAACGGCCCCTACATCCAAGCCGGCACCCCCATCGAAGTCATCGAAGTCGCCGGCAACCGCGTAGTGGTTAGGGAGGCGTAAATCCTATGCGAGAAAATGAGCCGTAGGCGCTAGAGATTTGCCCCGAACTTGCCTTCCCTCGCTTGCGCTTCGGGCGGGTGAGAAAGGCCGGAGGCGAATGCCTTGCCGCTCACTTTGGGTGGGCCGTTTTCTATCTAACGGGCGGATTCGAGGCGTTCGAGCAGGTGGCGGGCTTTGCCGGCGGCTTCGGTCTGGGGGAACCGCCTGATCAATTCCCGGAGCCGAAGTTTCGCTTCTCCGCGCTTGGGGTGGCTCTCTTTCAGTTCGGTGAGCAATGCCTGGGCCTTGATCTCGTCCTGCGCTTTATCGGCGTGGTCTTCCCAACTCACGGTGCCGAGATGCTGCGCCCCCCCGTTCGCCCGGGGAGCGGGATCGTCAAGCCCGTCATAGTCATCGTCGTCCAGATCGTCCATGTCGGCGGGAGGCCGCAACGGGCGGGCCAATGCCTGCTGGAGAAAGACCGAATTCGCCGTTCCCGGCTCCGGTCGGCCTTCCCAGTCGTCCGCGGAATCCAAACCGGGGTCCGATCCGTATTCGACGGTTCCGGTGCCTTTCGTCCGCGGCGGAGCGTGCCCGCCTCCCCCCGCGCCGGCATACGCCATTTGCCGAGCGGGACTTTCCGCGCGAACCGGCTCGCGAGAAACGGGTGCCGGCGGAACCTCGGCGGTCCCGATGGAAACGTCCGACTGCGGGGCGACGTGCGGGACGGTCGCGGCGGGTTGTGCCTGCCAGTGGGCGTCTCGGATTCGCTCCATCACGATTTCCGAGGCTTCGACCAGGCGGTCGAACGACACCCGCCCGCCCTCCAAGAGGCCGGGTTTGAACCGGACGCCCGTTTGATTGGCCCCCAGGACGGTGAACTCAAACGTGTCCGATAGCTTGTATGCCGCGAGAAACGCCCCCGCCGCCAACAGCCAAGCCGCCGCGCTCAAAAGTCCCTTGTTGGGATTCTCCGGCATCACGAGGACCAGCGCGCAGGTCATGCCCAAGGTGATGCTGAAAACCGCCCCCGCCAGCCACAACCCGTTTCGTCCGCGCCGTGATTGGACCGCCATGCCCTCGGACAGGGGAATCCGCTCCTGCAACTGCCCGGTGAGGCCGCGGGTGGTTTTTAGAATTTCGGTCCCGTGGACGGTCAATTGGACTTGCGGGCCGGGATCAAGCTCGCGCGAGCACAAACCCCAACAGCCCCTTGCGCCGGCCGGTGAGTTCCACGGAAGGCATGCCGGGTGCGCCCGGTCCGCGGTGCGTGGAGAGACTTTGCAGCACGATCCGCGTTCGGCCCCGGAAAAGACTGTTCACGAGGTCCTTCAACCCGGCCGCCAAAATCGCGCCGACGGCAACGCCTGCCAAAATCAATTGGGTGTCGTTCCAGATCCAATCCACCGTGGTGGCCCTCAACCGAATTCGCGACAAATAATAGAGCAGGGATCGACTTGAAGGGTAAGCACCCGCTGGGGGAATCCCTTGCGAGGATTTGAACATCTCTCCCTAAAAATGATAACGTAAACTCCCCCTCATATCCTTAATATTTGTCAATTTCTGCCAGATTATCCAGGATTTTCCCTCGACTCGAGCCATTTTACCGGGCGATTCCGGCGTCCGCGACGGGTCCTCCGACCGATTTGAGAGCCGGGAGCGAAAATATCGCGTCACGAGAGAGGCGGGATGCTGGCAAATCGATTCCTCGATCGCTACACTGCGTGTTCGCCTTGAACGTGGAGGGAACCGGTCCCTCCTTTTCTTTTGTTGCTCTTTTCACGCCCCGACTATGCCCAACACCACCAGTGCCAAAAAGGCTCTTCGCCAAAACCAGACCCGCCGACTGCGAAATCGTTCCCAGCGCTCGGCCCTCAGGACGGTCATCAAGAAGTGCCGTCAGGCCGCCGTCAGCGGAGACGCCGAAGCCGCCGACGCTGCGTTCCGTCTGGCCACGAAACGTCTGGATCAAGCGGCCTCCACGCGGTTGATTCACCCCAACGCCGCCGCCCGCACGAAATCCCGGCTCTCGAAATTGCTCAAGACCCAAAAAGCCCAGGCTTAGAGCGCGTTCGTTTCGTCAGTTCGGAGGTTCGCCGGCAGATCCGCCGATCCGTTTTCCTTGGGCGAGATGAAATGGATGCCTTGCTGCTGGTGGATTTGCAGAACGACTTTCTCCCCGGGGGAGCGCTCGCCGTCCCAGAAGGCGACCAGGTGGTTCCCATCGCCAACGCCTTGATGCCCCGTTTTGAGCGGGTGGTCGCCACCGCGGATTGGCATCCCCCCGACCATTGCAGCTTCGCGAACAACCACCCCGGCCACGAGATCGGCGAAATCATCCAGGTCGGCGGCCTCGATCAAATCCTCTGGCCCGACCACTGTATCCAGAACACCCCCGGCGCGGAGTTTCCGCCCGGCCTCGATCGATCCCGCGTCGATTTCGTCGTCCACAAAGGCGCGGATCCAAAGCTCGACAGCTACAGCGGGTTCTTCGACAACGGCCACGTGAAGGCCACCGGGCTCGATGATTACCTCAAAAACCAACGCATCGACCGCGTCGTGGTTTTGGGCCTGGCCACCGATTACTGCGTGAAGTTCACCGCGCTCGATGCGCTCACGCTGGGCTACGAGACGGTGCTGATCGCCGACGGCTGCCGGGCTGTCAATCTTCACGCGGAAGACGACCAACGCGCCGTCGCCGAGCTCGAGAAAGCCGGCGCGAGAATTACGACCAGCGAGGAATGGCTCTCGCGTTGAGCGATTGTCTTTTCTACTCGTTATCCGGATTGGCGAGAGCGGGCGGGCGGAAGAGTTGCTCGACCAGGCCGTGCGCGCTGACCACGCCGACGACTTTTTCCCCGTCCACGACCACGCCGCATTCCATGTCGGTTTCGCGGAGCTGCAGCAAGGCTTCCAATTTGCCCCGGCTCGCGGGAATTTGGGGCATGGCGAAAACGAGCGACGACACCGTTTGCCGGGACACCGCCAGATCCACCACGCGGACATAACCGAACCAGCCGTGCGGATCGCCGGCTTTTCGCATCGGCACGACGGAAATCCCGTACCGCCGGGCGAACTCCAGAATCTCCGCCCGCGAGGTGTCGTCCTCCACGCCCAGCACGCGGTCCGAGGGCGTCGTGGAGCTTCGCACGGATTGGCCCGCCACGTTCATCACGCCGCGAATCAGCCGGGTCTGCACATTGGTCAGGATCCCCTCGCGATGGCCTTGGCTCAAAACCTGGACGAGCCGGTTCCGCCCCAGCACCAGGCCCGAGTGCTCTTCCTGCGCCGGGCCCAGCTTTTCGAACAGCTTGCTGATTCCAATCAGCGGGAAGCTCACCACGAGAAACAGATAGTAAAACACGACCAGCCGGTTCGCGTCCCGGCGGAGGAGCAATAAGGGGGCCCGGTAATATAGATTCTTGGGCAGCAATTCGCCGCCGATGAACACGATCGGGGACACGAACAGCGTCCCGAGGATTTCCATCCACTGGGCGTGCTCTTCGAACATGGCCAACGTCGCGAAGCCGATCGCGAGCGTCGTCAAATAGTTGGCGACGTTGTTCCCCACCAGCGTCGTGGCCACGAAGGCGCTCGGGTTTCTCGCGAACCACAGCAATCGCTGGGCGACGGCGTCGCCGGCCTGGGCGTCGATGCTGATCCGCAAGAAACTCGCCCGGTAAAAGCCCGTCTCGCTGCCGCTGAAAAACGCCGACAGCCTAAGCCCCACGGCAAACAGCAAACAGGCAATCGCCAATTGAAGGAACGAGGACATGATCTTGCCAGAGGGGCTAATTCTTAGTCGAAGCTGCGATCGAGGAACAGGTGTTGAATTGGTGCGGTTGTTGGTTGGCGGCTTGGCGTTGCACGGCTCGCGGAGGTTGATTATGACGCAAGGGGCGAAACCGCCGCAAGATTGCAGCCAGTCCGTTTTATTTCCCGAGCGCCCAGTGCCGCGTCAAACCAAAAACGTGGGGGTGGAACATATTAGCCGCAGGGCGCTAGCCCCGGTTCATCGAAAAGAGACCCGAATCCATGAGCATTCATCGCATCCGGCTGCGGGGTCCTTGGCGGTGCGACAGCCTTTCCGCCGGCCTTTCCGCACGGGGCCGCGTCCAATTGCCTCAATCCTGGCGAGACTTGTTTGGAGAAACGCCCGGCCGCGCGCGGTTCTCGAGGACCTTTCACCGCCCGACCAACCTGGAACCCGAAAGCCGGGTGCATCTCATCTTCGAAGGGATAGGCGGCGAGGCGGAGATTTCCTTAAACGGCCAACGGATTGGAGAATCCCCCAGCGAAACCGCCGGCGAGGCTCCCGTTCGAATCGAAATCACAAACCGGCTTACCCCGCACAACGAGCTGCAAGTGGACGTGCAATTCGACCCCGCCCAATCCCCAGCCCCCGGCGGCCTCTGGGGCCCCGTCGTCCTGGAAATCCACGAACCGAACAGCGCTGCGAATCCGGAACGATAATGGCCGGCACCGTGGCGGGAGTGCAAGATGCGTTAAACTTCCAGCACGATTGTCAGCGAGCCGCTCTCTTGGTCTTCGGTCAGTTCCTTGATCTGGCCGATTTGGGCGGCTTTTTGTTTGAGGGCTTCCGCGGTCACGCGGTTGACCGCCTGGTCCAACTCCGACCGCAGGTCGATCAGCTCCGCTTCCAGGCGGTCCGTGAGTTCCTTTTGAAGCCTTTGCTGTTCGGCCTCGGCTTCTTTTTCCATCTGCTGGCGAAGCTCTTCGCGCTTGTTTTCTTTGACGTTCTTGGTGAGTTCGCTGCCGAAGTCATACACGCTCGCTTCGCCTTCGCGCTCCAAGCTCACGTCTTGGTCGGCTTCGATGCGGGCGGTGACGGTGCCGGCCTTGGGATCGACCTCGACAATCACGCCCTGATTTTCGCGCACGAGGAGTTCTCCTTGCCGCTCGAATCCCAGGGACGCAAGTTGCCGCTCCAAAAGCCCGGCCATTTGCTCGCGGGGCAGGATCTCCAACAGTTCCAGTTGCGTGCTCACATGGTCGCTGGCCCGAATCACGCGGTGCAGCGATTCGCTGACTTTGATGCGATAAGCGCGGCTCATCGATTTCTCCCGGGGAAAGGGTTTCAGGTCTCACGTTTCAGGTTTCATGTTTGACGCTTCGGACGAGGCGGAGGTTCGGGTTCCCGATCCGCCGGCTCCCAAAGGTTCCAGTTGCCGGAGCCGGGTTTGGGACTCGGCACACAACCGGTCCCCTTCCAGGTCTTCCCAGTCGGCTTTCCAAAGCTGGGCGGCGGCGTAGCCCTCGTCGTAAAAACCGATGCTGCGGGCGACGCGGTTCCAATGGTCCAGGCGGTCCATCTGCCGCAGGCCCGCGGCGGCGGCTCGATAAACCTCGAAGCGGTCGGCCATCCGCAGACTCTTGAGATGCAGTTGTTGAAAGGGAACCGGCTGGCCCGCGGTCGATGCATCCTGGAGATACCGGTTCATCGCGGCCAGGAAGAATCGGCACAAATCCTGCCGGCCCGCGGCCTCGGCGGCATCGAAGAACTGGGTGAGCACGCGGCGTTGGAGCTCGCCCAGCCGGCGCATCGTATTCGGATTGACGATTCGGCTTTTTTGACGCTCCATCTTGAGCCACGCCTCGCTCAATCGGGGTTGCAGCGATTCCACGATCCACGATCCCGGCCCGTCCATCCAGGGGGCAAAGTCCCACGAACGCCGCGGTTCCGCCTCGACGAAATCCGGCAGATAGGCCAGCCACAACAGCGCGTGCCGCCGGAAGGGCGGCTGTTCCATCAGCCCGCGGATCGGCTCGGTGCCGCGGAGTGTTTCGTAGGCGAGAAACAAGAGCAAGCGGTCGCCGAGGGTCAGTTCGCTTTCGGCCGGCACGCGTTCCAGGCGGGAGCGATTGGGATGGTTCGCGGTGAGCCACATGAGAAACCGCAACGAATGCCCGGAGAACGACAGCCCGAGCTCCGCGGGCGGCGTGCGGTTCCACAGCCGGCCCTCGGCGATGCGGCCGTCCCGCATAAACCTCGCCCGCCGCCAACCGCCCAGCCGGGCCAGAAAACCCGCGACGCCTTTTTGCAGCGTGTCTTCGACGAGTTCGACCGCGTTTCGGCTCAGGCATTTGGGGCAAGCGGTTTCGGATTCGACCAATCGCAGCACCCGGTCCGCCGGCTCCCGGCCGAAAAATCCGCGCAGAATTCTGAGCAAATTCGCTTCGAATAAACTGACGGACTTCATTGTCTCGACCTCGTCAACTCGGATTGTCGGAGAGGGGAACCACGAAACACACGAAAAAGGGGAGCTTGGAAACGAGGGAAAGATTGGCGTGACTTCGTGTTCCCTTCAAATCTTTGTTGATTTCCGGTTCTTGGGTCTTTTGTTTTTTATCCGTTCTATTCGCATTATCCGTGGTTCATTTCTCTGTGGTTGCGGCGCGTGCCGCGCCAGGTGTTTCGTGTATTTCGTGGTCCCCTCCGAAATCTTTTCACCGTTTCCACAGGCCGACGGCGGAGGGGGCGGGGAAACCGTTGATGGTGAGGTTTCGGTTTTCCCAGCGAATCTCCAACGTGTCGCGTTCCCGCCAACAGGGATCGTCCGGCGAATAGCGATCGGTCAGAAAATAAATCTGCTGATTGGCCGACCCGATCCAGCGGCGGGCCGGTTCCGGCTGGTCCCGCTCGTAACGTCCATCGACCAGCAAATCGGTGTGGGCGATTAATTCCTTCACGGCTTCGTCGGGATTTCTCGCGATCTCTTCCCAGCGGTAGCCAGTGAAGATCATCACGGACAACCCCAACCGCTTCGTTCCCCGGGCAATCAACGCGGCTCCTTCGGCATGGGCCAGGGGTTCTCCGCCCAGGAGTGTGATGCCTTCAAGGATCTCCGACGACGTATTGGCCGACTCGATCTGAGCGAGCACCTCGCCGACGGGGAATGTCTCGCCGCCTGCGAAGCGGAGCATCTCCGGATTGCAGCAACCCGGACAGCGAAACGGGCAGCCCTGGAACCAGATCGCAAACCGCTCGCCCGGCCCTTCGGCTTTGGTGCGGGGGACGATCTGCGCAATCTGAACCGGGACGTTTCGTTCTTCCGCGGTCAGCGGGGAATCAGGCATTCAAAAAACATTTTCGAGAGAACGTAAAAATCGTCGGTGCGCCATCCGACAGACACGACGAAACCAAAGATGTTCGAGATTTCTGACCGTTTTCGATGGCGTCGCACTACCCGAGCGATCGGCGATTAGGCATTCTCCAAATGGGGGATCAAATCGAGGATCGCGGCGCAGAACGCGGGCAAATCGGACGGCCGGCGGCTGCTGACGAATTGCCGATCCACCACGACTTCCGCATCCTCCCACACCGCCCCGGCGTTCACAAGATCATCTTTGATGCCCGGCGAACCCGTCACGCGGACGCCTTCGTAAACCCCGGCGGAAATGGGAATCCAACCGCCGTGGCAAATCGCCGCCACCAGTTTTCCCGCCGCGGTAAATTGCCGAACGAGGCCCAGGACCTTCTCGTCCCGGCGGAGCTTGTCCGGCGCCCAACCGCCCGGGCAGACCACGCCTTGAAAGTCACCCGCTTTTATATCGGGAATGTCGGCGTCGGCCACGCAGGGGTAACCATGCTTCCCGCGATAGGTCACGCCGAGCTTCGGCCCCGCGACCACCACCTGGGCACCGGCTTCCTCCAGGCGAAGCTTGGGATACCACAACTCCAAGTCTTCGTACTCGTGCTCGACGAAGATCAAATAACGCTGCCCTTCCAACGGCCGTTGGACTCTCATGCTGTCGCTCCGTTCTGCTGATCCGCGGGAACGTCAAGATTTGGTTATCGCATTGAACCGGGGCTAGCACCGGCGGCTAATGAATGCAAACATTGAACCGGGGCTAGCCACCGGCGGCTAATCAATCCGCTATTGCAATTTGCCCCGGCCCAGGATCGGCCAGACGGTTTCCAGTCGGCCGTTCCGGATGCCGAAGAACTGATCGTGTAAGACCGTCGTGAAATCGGAATACGGGACGTACAGTTCAATTTTATCGCCGATTTTCAGGTCTTGGGAAGCCCCGCTGAGCTGAAGCTGGCAATGCTCGGCACTCAGATGGGTGACTTGGGCGCCGGGATGATTCTTGACGGTGGGTTTCATCAGGTCGGGGTTCACCGTCTTGCGGCCGGAGTCCAAAATCGCCCGGTCGAGCGCTGGCCGGCTGACGACGGTCGCGAGCACGGTCACCGCGGTTTCGAGGCCCTTCACGTCCATGTCTTCCTGGTATAAGGGGTCCGCGAAAATGCCGCCGCCGGCTTGGAGTTCGGTGATGCCTTCGCAGTCGGACGTGATCTGATACGATCCCGTGCCGCCCGCGCTCACGATTTCGCAATTCAGGTCATCATTCAAAAGCATATCCCGGCAGTGGCAGAGCACGCCCATCGCTTCCTCGATGAGCCGGCGTTTTTCGTCCAGGTCTTTGAGCCGGAGCAAATGCCCTTCGTAGCCCATGATGCCCGCCAGCTCGACGCCTTCCAGTTGCGAAATCGCGCGGGCCAGGTCGAGCGTGTCGCGGCCGGGCCGGGCACCGACGCGATCCAGGCCGATGTTGACTTCGATAATCACCCGGCAGCAAACGCCCCGCTCCCGGCAGACAGCCGCCAAGGGTTCCACTTGGGCGAAGTGGTCAGAGGCGACAATCGGGTCGGCATGCCGGCATAACGAGGCGACCCGCTCCCATTTTTTCCGGCCGACGATCATGTTCGCGATCAGGATGTCCCGAATCCCCGCGGCGGCCATCACCTCGGCTTCGGAGACCTTGGCACAGGTCACGCCGATGGCCCCGGCGTCCAGTTCCTTCCAGGCGATCGCGGGCGTTTTGTGGCATTTCTGGTGCGGCCGCCAGGCTTTGCCTCGCTCGGTCATCCAGGCGGCCATCCGCGCGATGTTGGCTTCCATCTTCTCCAGGTCGATGCACAACGCGGGCGTATCCAGTTCGTAAAACTCCGCACCGATGGGCCACTGGGACATAACTGCCGGCTTTCTGTTGACTGTTTAAGGGAAGACAGAGTCAAAACCAGCGAAGATTATAAAGCCAGCCGATCCCGCCAGCAAACGGCGGAGGTTTCATGTTTCACGTTTCCTGTTACAGGTTTTACGTTTCGCTGAGAATCTTTTGGAAAATCTGAGCGGTAGGCGCTAGCCTGGGCCGTTAAAAATTTGGTGTTGACGACGATTTGTCTTTGCGCAGCTTTTCGACCGTTCGTAAATTCAACTGTTTCAAGTTTCAGTACTTCCAAAAAGCTCAGGAAATTGGTTTGGTTTTCCAGAGCCGCGCACGAAGTAAGCGGTTTTCAGGGACTCAGGCAGCGCAAGACCGCTTACTTCGTGCGCGGCTCAGGCAATTTTGGAAGTACTCAGGGGGGCAGACGTGGATGATCTTTTTGTGTGATCAATGAATGAATGAATGGAATGATGGATTTCACCTCCCCTTTGGGCCCGTTGGGGAGGTGAAAGAGCACACAAGATATTCTTTAACACCGTCGTAGTTGCCCCTCATTCGCCGGAAGAACCGTTTTTTTTTGCCATGAGTTATGCCGCCCGGCGGGAGTTTGTGGCCCTTTGATCGCCGGTCTGCGCGACGCCTTCACGCCGCGCCACTTTGAGGGCTGTTAAGAGCAGAATCTTCAAATCCCACGCAAACGACCGGCGGTGGAGATAGATTTCATCGAGCGCGACTTTTTCGGGAATGGGCAATTCATCGCGGCCGTTGATTTGGGCCCAGCCCGTCAGGCCCGGCAGGAGTTCGTGGATGCCTTTTTCCGTTCGCAGCGCGATCAAATCGTCCTGGTTGAACAGCGCCGGCCGCGGCCCGACGAAGCTCATGTCGCCAACGAGGATGCTCCACAGCTGCGGGAGTTCATCGAGGCTGGTTTTTCTCAGAAAACGTCCCAAGGGCGTGATCCAATGCCGGGAGTCCGTCAGCAGATGCGTGGGGAGTTCCGGCGTCTCGGTCCGCATGGAGCGAAATTTGGGCATCCGAAAAATCCTGTTCCCCCGCCCCACGCGGTCAGACCAGTACAAGACGGGGCCGCGAAGTGAGCTTCACCGCCCAGGCAATCGCCGCCATCGGCACCGCCAACACCCCCAACAAAAACGCCGCCGCCAGCACATCGAAGAGTCGTTTCATGTCACCTAAGCCGCCCGTTTCAGGGGGATGGAATCTGTGGAACCCGCGGCCATTCGGCGGAAGCCTTCTTCCAACGGAATCTCCGATCGCCAATCGAAATCCGCCGCGAACCGCGAACCGTTGTAAGCATCCTCCGCCAGCCACTTCTGGACGGTTTCCAACCTCGAGCGGGCCAGGCGGCGAACGGGGCCCATCCCCAAAGCCGCGGCGGTTCGAAGCATCCCCAGAACCAAACCGGCGGGCAAATGATATTTGGGCGGCGGACAACCGAGGGCTTCGGACAACCCCGCGACGATCTCCTTCATCGAACTCGGGGCCGCCGCGACGTTCCAGATCCCGGCCGGCCGATCGGTTGCCTGGAGCACGGCCCGCGCAGCGCGCGGGCGGCGTCGTTTACGTGGAGCAGGCTTTTTTTGTTCTCTCCGGAACCGATCATCACAAGCCGCCGGCGGCGGATCGCGTCCATCAGCCGGCCCACGTTGCCCGGGTCGCCTTCGCCGTAGAGCGTGGCCATGCGGAGGATCATGACTTGCATTCCGGTTTGGGCGGCGATCCGGAGCAGGCGAATCTCCGCGTCGCGCTTGCTGATTGCATAAGCCGTTACGGGATTGGCCACGGAGTTTTCGTCGCGCAGGCCGCGTGTTTTCGCCGGCCCGTAAACCGAAACGGAACTCACCAGCAAAAACCGCTCGACCCCTTGAGCCGCCGCGATGTGGGCCAGGCGTTCGGCGGCTTCGCAATTGATGCTCTGAAACGGGAGCGCGTGCTGTTCGCCTTGCCGAAACTGATGCGCCAACCCCGCGCAATGCACGATGCCCGTCACGCCTTGGAGCATCTCCGGGATCTCGCGGGAATGTCTCAAATCGGCCCGCCGGTAGTCTGGGAGTTGCTCCCGCGGTTCCCGCCGGCCCGTGCAGCGAACCGTCACCCCGGCCGCTTGCAGTTCGCGCGCGACCGCTTGCCCCAAAAACCCCGACGCTCCCGTGACCAAGATTCGCGACATCGGTTCGATGATCCTCCTCAATCTGTTTTCCGATCCATTTCAAGCGGAGCGGGAATGCTTGGTGCGAATCAGACTCCGGCCGCGGCAGTTCGTCGGGCGTTGCCGCGACGATTTGAAAGTACGCATCCAGAATCCCGTCGTATCGATATGTCGATTCGGCCGCCCGCCGGGCGCGATTCCCCATTTGCTTCCGTGTTTGCGGGCAGGCGGCGGCTTTCAGGACGGCGGCTTCAAACGCGGCCGGATCTTCCGGAGAGACAACCCAGCCCACGTGCTCTTCCTCGATCACCCGGGCAAGTTCCGAATGCGGTTCCGCGATGGCGATGATCGGTTTGCACGCGGCGAGCACGTTATACAACCGGCTCGGCACCGAGATGCCCGCCATGCCTTTCACAAACGTGATGAGCGCCACGTCCCCCGCGGTCAACAAGTCCGGCAGATCCTCGCGGGGGAATCGATCGGCGATTGTCACGTTGGACAGCTTTAAGTCGGCGGCCGTCTTAGTCAGCCAGGCTTTCTTCGCCCCGGAGCCGGCGAGCAGGAAGTGGATGTCCTCGCGGTGCTTAAGCCTCTGGGCGCATTCGACGATCGCTTCGAGGTTGTGCGAGCGGCCCATGTTTCCCGCGTACTGCACGACGAACTTGTCCGTCAAGCCGAGCTTTTCCAGCAGGCGGTTTTTTCCAACCTGGGGTTGGACCAGATCGGTGTCGGCCCAGTTGGGAATATTTTGCACGCGGCCGTCGCCGGGCGGGAGTTTTTGCTCCACGAGCGCCTGCATGTCCCGGCCCAACACGATGATCCGCTCCATCGACCGATACAACCGCCCGACCGCGCGATCCAACCAACGGACGACAAAGGACGACGGGCGCAATAGCCCCGCCGCCACCGCGACATCGGGGTACACATCGTGAATCAACAGCACGCACGGAACGCCCCGGAGCCGGCAGATCCAGGAAATCACAAAAGGCAGTAGCGGCGGATTGGTAACGACCAGAACCCGGTCGCCCCGCCGGAATTGCCAGGCCGCGTGCCAGAACATGGACAGGCACAGCGTGAGCAAATTCACCACGCGTAACAGCAGACGGTCTTTGTTGAAGGTCGTGCTCCAACACCTCAGGATTTGCACGTCGTGATGCACCTCGACGGCGTCGGTTTTCCGGCCGCGGGCGGCATACGTCGGTTGCCCGCAAAGCACGTGCACGGGCGTCGCCGTTCGCTCGGCCAGGCCCTCGGCGATGCGGGTCAGGTAGTATCCGGTCGAGGTGTCTTCGGGATAATAGAGTTCCGAAATCACCCAGATCCGCCGCAGTAATGTGTCGCGATCCTCCATTGCCAGGGCATCCTTTCCCCAAGCTTCCCCCGAAGGGCAAGCTTTGAAGTTGCGCAATTCCGGAGTCGCGAAGCGACGGCAGCACATAGCCGTGGGCGTAAGCCCACGGAAAGAGAACCAAAAGCGATCGAGAGCCGCGAAGCGGCGACAGCACATTTTGCTCGATCGCTTGCTGTCGCCGCTTCGCGGCTTAAGACTTTTGAATCGCCGGGATCTGCGGGCTGACGCCCGCAGCTATATGCTGCCGCCGCTTCGCGGCTAAAACGAACTTTGGAATGATCTCGAAAAACCGGGGAATGCTACCGGGAACCCGGCCTTAACCGCAAGACCTGTTCCCGTCTGCCGGAATCGCCTACAATGGGGAGGTGATGGAACTTTCCTCTCCAGGAGTTTTTCGATGAATCCCGAATTGCGTGAAGCGGGCCAGGACTTGATTCAGCGGATTGTTCATTTGCGGGACAGTCTTTGACCTCGCTCCCAAAAAATCCCGCATTCAGGAAATCAGCCAATTGATGGCGGCCCCCAACTTCTGGAATGACCAGGAGAAAGCCCAAGGGGTCGTGGGCGAGCTCAGCCGGATCAACGCCACCGTCAAACCGCTCGAGGAACTCTCGCAGGCGGCGGAGGATTTGGGCGTGCTGTTGGAGTTCGCCGAGGAAGACGAGGCGAGCGAAAAAGAACTGGCGGCCACCGTCAAAAAACTCCGCCCCAAAGTCGATGCGGTCGAGCTCAAGGCGATCATGTCGCAGCCGGAAGACGCCTGCAATGCGTACCTCAAGGTGCAGGCGGGCGAGGGCGGCACGGATGCGTCCGACTGGGCCGAGATGCTCCTTCGGATGTACCTCCGCTGGGCCGAGATTCAGGGCTATCAGGTCGAGCTTTTGGAACGCTCCGACGCCGAAGAAGCCGGGATCCGCAACGCCACGATTGCCGTGCGCGGCGATTATGCGTACGGCTATCTCAAAGGCGAGAGCGGCAATCATCGGCTGATCCGCATCAGCCCGTTCGACGCGGCGGGGCGCAGGCAGACTTCGTTCGCGGCGGTCGATGTCACGCCGGAGCCGGACGACAATATCGAGATCGACATCCCCTGGGACGATCCGAAGATCGTCCGCGAAGACACGTACCGCGCGGGCGGTGCGGGCGGCCAGCACGTCAACAAGACCGATTCCGCGGTCCGCCTGACGCACATCCCCACGGGCGAAGTCGTCCAATGCCAGAACGAGCGGAGCCAGCACAAAAACCGGGCGACCGCGCGGAAAATGCTGATCGCGAAACTCTATCAAGCCGAGGTGGAAAAGCGCGAAGCCGAGGTCGCCGCCCGCCGGGGCCAGAAATCCAAAATCGGCTTTGGCGGCGAAACCGCCCGCAACTACGTTCTGCACCCGGAGCAATACGTCAAAGACACCCGCACAGGCCACAAAGCCGGCAACCCCACCGCCGTCTTAGACGGCGATCTGGATCCGTTCATCGAATCGTACCTGCGGTGGAACATCGGCGCGGAGAAATAGCACACGCCTGCACCAAAAGAATTTAGGGCCTAAGGTCCGGCCCTATGTCAGTCCGGGGCAAGCGCAGGGCGCTAGCCCCGGTTTGGTTTGTCCGACAACGTCCGAAAGGAGCTTTGGGCCGGTGCGGATTTCGGTCATCATTCCCGCCCTCAACGAAGCCGACCAGATTGCCGATGTGATCCGGCAAACCAGACGCCTGGGCGATGTCGAAATCGTCGTGGTCGACGGCGGCAGTACCGACGGCACCCCCGAAAGAGCCCACGAAGCCGATTTGGCATTGCCCTCATCTCCGGGTCGCGCCGTCCAGCAAAACACCGGGGCGGCGGCGAGTGCGGGAGACGTTTTGCTGTTTCTGCACGCCGACTGCCGATTGCAGCCCGGCAGCCTGGAAGCGATTCGATCGGCCCTCGAAGATCCCCAATGCGCGGGCGGCTGCTTTCGGCAGCGGATCGACGCCGACGGTTGGAAATACCGCATCGTGGAACGTGGCAACGCCGGGCGGGTTCGGATTTTGAAATGGGCGTACGGCGATCAGGGGATTTTCGTGAGGCGAAGCGTGTTCCAGGAAATCGGCGGGTTTCCAGAACTCCGCTTGATGGAGGATTTGTACTTGATGAAACGCCTCAAACGCCAGGGAAGAATCATCCTTCTCGATCCGCCGATCCGCATCTCCGCCCGCCGCTGGCAAAAGAAAGGCGTGATCCGCCAGACCCTCCGCAACTGGAGTTTGATCGCCCTGGCCCACTGCGGCGTCTCCCCCAACCGCCTCGCGCGGTTCTATCCGCACGTCCGCTGAAAGAAAAGCTTGCAAACTCGGGTGGCACGCTCTGAGCGCAGGCACGTGCCGCCGAATCCGCTTCTATCCACACGTCCGCGGAAGCCCGATCCGCGTCGCCGCTCGCATTGTTGCACAAAGGGCGGGGAAACCTGACAATAATAACTTGCCCCCAAATCTCCTTCCTTCCCTGCACTCCTGCCTGAGTCACTAATATGAAACGACGTGTTCTGGCCCTCGGTTTTTTCAGCTTCTGGCTCTTCGGTTCTCTTGGCTTTGGCCAAACGTCCTACCCAATGCTGATGAAGTTGCATCCCGTCGCCGCCCAGGTGGGGCAGACTTCCGAGCACGAATTGGAGTCGCGGTACAATCTGCACGGAGCGACCGCGGTGCTCATCACGGGCGAGGGCGTCACCGGCGAAATCGCCACGCCGATGGATCTCAAAGAAGGCGAGCCGCGGCCGAACCTGCAGAAGATCAAAATCAAGTTTCACGTCTCCAAAAACGCCCGGCCCGGCGTGCGGGACTTTCGCGTGATGACGCCGCAGGGCGTGAGCACGCTGGGGCAATTGGTGATCGCCCGCGATCCGGTCGCCGTCGAAAAGGAAAAAAACGACACCGCGCCCGAGGCCCAGGAGATTTCGCTGCCGGCCACCGTTTGCGGACTGATCGACCGGGCCGAGGATGTGGATTTTTACAAGTTCAAGGTCGAGGCGGGAACGTCGCTCAACTTCCACGTCCGCTCGATGCGGCTCGAAGACAAAATCCACGACCTCCAGCAGCACGTCGATCCTTTGATCGCCCTCCGCAATTCCACCGGCACCACGCTGGCGACTTCGGACAACATGTTCGCCGGCGATCCGTTTCTGAGCCACCGCTTCGAGCACGCCGGCGAGTATTTTCTGGAAATCCGTGATGTCCGCTACCAGGGCAACCGTTATTGGACGTATGCCATCGAAATCAACTCGCGGCCGTTCGTGACCAACGTGCATCCGCTGGGGCTCGCCATCGGCGCGGAAACCGAAGTGGAACTCGTGGGGACGCTGTTGCCTGCGGAAACGAAGGCCCGCATCACCATTCCCGCAGATCAAAAACCCGGTTTGGCGGAAATGACTTTGCCCGGAGAACTCAGCACGATCAACTCCGTGCCGGTGGTGCTCACCGATCTGCCCGCGGCCCTGGAAACTTCATCGGACAACAACACGCCCGAAGCCGCGCAGAAGATTTCGGTGCCCGCCGGGATCAGCGGCCGGATCGAATCGCCCGCGGACCTCGATTACTTCGCGTTCACCGCGAAGAAGGGCGAGCGGTTTTCGTTTGAAGTCATCGCGCATCGGCAGCAGTCGGCTCTCGATTCCAGCCTCCGCATCGTCGATGCCAAGGGCCGGCGGCTCACCGAGAACGATGACCTCCGGCTTTACAAGCGGACGTTTTCCGACTCCTGGATCGAAAACTGGGCCGCCCCCGCGGACGGCGAATATTACCTGGAGATCGGCGATTTGAATCTGCGAGGCGGGGCGGATTTTGTGTACTTCATCGAAGCCAAGCGGGCGGAGCCTTACTTCGAACTTTACCTCGACACCGACAAGACCGAACTCACGCCGGGCACCAGCGGCGTGTTGTTCGTGAACGCCGTCCGCAAAAACGGTTTTGAAGGCGACATCGCTTTGGAGATCGACGGCCTGCCCGAAGGCGTGAAAGCGACCTGCGGCCGAATTCTCGCCGGTCAGCGGGACGGCTGCATCGTGCTGGAAGCGCCCGAGAACGTCTCGAATGTCGCCGCGAATGTCAGCGTGCGCGGCACGGCGGAATATCAAGCCGGGGAGGACAAACCCGTCCCGCTCACCGCGACGGCGGTGCCTTATCAGGAGACCTATCAGCCCGGCGGCGGCCGCGGGCATTGGCCGGTGATCCTGCACACCGTGGGCGTCGGCGAACCGGGCGACATCCGCGAGGTCCAACTCAGCGAATACGACATTCATCTTAAACCGGGTGAATCCAAAAAGATCGAAGTCACGATCCAGCGGGCCGAGGGCTTTAAGAACAACGTGCAATTGGATTTGCTGTATCGGCATCTCAACAGCGTGTACGCCGACCCCCTGCCGCCCGGCATCACGATCGACGCCAAGAGCAGCAAAACGGTGCTCACCAACGGAGCGACCACGGGGCACATCACCCTCAAAGCGGACGCCAAAGCGAAAAAGACCGAAAAGCAAGTGACCGCCGTGATGGCGAATATTTCGATCAACTTCGTCATGAAAGCCACCTACAGCAGCCGCCCGCTGACGATTTCGGTGGACGAGTAACAGCCGCGAAGCGGCTAAAGCATCCAAGATCAAATCCTGAAACATTAAACCTGAAACGACGACAAAGAGGACCGCGATGATTGACTGCCGTTGGACCGCTTCGTTGGCTGTTGTGCTTGCCGTTGGTTTGCGTTTTCAAGACGTGAGCCGGGCCGCGGATCCTGCGGTGGCTCAAAAGGCTCCCGAGACGGTGCGCGGTTTGGCGATTGTGGATTTTGGATTCGAGGAACCCGCTGGCGATGCCAAAGACGCCGCGGTCCTGGGCGGCACCGCCGACGTGGGCCAACTCAAAAACCGCGCCAGCCGCGTGGACAGCCCGTTTTGGGGGCAGGCGGGCAAAAAGGCGATCCTCTTAACCGCCGGGCGAAAACAGTTGATCGAGATCCCCGACGGCCCGGACGTGGACCGGCCCGATGCGGTCACCGCGAGTTTTTTCTTTCTGAATCTGCACCCGCTCAACGATAAAACCTTTCACGGCCTCGTCGCCAAACGGGCCGAGTCGAACGCGGGGGCCGCGACGAACTTCGGGATCAATTACCACCCGGCGAACGATGCGTTTCAGGTTTACATCAACGACGGCGGCGGGTTTCGCTCGGTGGTGTATTCGGTGAAGGACGTCGTCAACACCCGCCGGCTCGTGCATCTTTCCGTGTGCTGGGAAGTCGGCGACGCTCCGGCTCCCGATGCCGATGCCGACCGCGACGATCTCCGCGTACATCTGTATGTCAATGGCCGATCGGTCGCCCCCAAGTCCGTCAGCAAGGGCCAAATCGCGGGTCAGGACGGTTGGCTGCCGGACATCAACGTGGCGAAATTGCTCAACAACGTGCCGGTGACGCTGGGTTCCAGCACGCCGACCACCGAGTTTGCGAGCGGGTTGTTGGACGAGTTTCTGCTCTTTGACCGGGCACTCGATGACGGTGAAGCGGCCCGGCTGTTTCGCGAAGTGGCCGGCCCGAACGCGGACGAATTGGCGAAACAGGAAGCCTCACCTCCGCCGGCGGCGACGCCTCGGCCGACGATCACCGCGACTTCGCTGCATGGTTTGGAAGCGGGAAATGCGACGCGGTTGACGCTGACGGGATCCAATTTGGAGCCGAATCCTAAGATCATTCTGCCCGGCGTGACGCTCGAGCAAAAAGTGCTCAAAGGCTCGAACGCCGGGCGGCTGTCTGTCGAAGTGACTCTTCCCGGCGATTGTCCGCTGGGATGGTTTCCGCTGTTTGTGGGAACCGATCAAGGCGTGAGTTTGCCGGTCGCGATGGCGATCGACACGTTGCCGCAGCAACCCGCCGCCGGCACAGCGCCGGATCAGCCCGCGAAACTCCCGGCCGCGTTTTCCGGGCAGATTGCCGGCGCGGACGCCTTGCGGATTTACTTCCAAGGCCAGGCCGGCGAGCGGGTGGCGGCCGAGGTGGAAGCCCGGCGGCTGGGGTCGGCGATGGATCCGGTTGTCGAGATCAAGACCGCCCGCGGCA
Source organism: uncultured Planctomycetaceae bacterium (assembly GCA_963815195.1). Taxonomy (GTDB): domain Bacteria; phylum Planctomycetota; class Planctomycetia; order Planctomycetales; family Planctomycetaceae; genus CAWAVN01. Next base: position 979,695 of record CAWFGE010000012.1, on the reverse strand, counting down.
CGCCTTTGGTCATTGGTTGGGGCCATGCGCTGCTCCGCGGCGATTCCCGCGTGGAAGTCCGCCTGCCCGAGGACGGCCTCTACTTCGCCGAGGTGCACGACCTGGCTTACAAAGCCCCCGGTCCGAACCGATTTCGTTTGAAGCTCGGCGATTTCCGCTCGGTCGATTTGTGGTTTCCCGCGAAGATCGAAGACGGCAACAAAGTCACGCTCAAACCCTTGGGCCGGGGCATTCCCGAAGGCACCACGCTCGTCGCCCAGCTTTCCAAAGCCCCGAGCGCGGAAATGCTTTCGCCCAAGTTTCTCGCGGGCTGGAAAGCGGTCGGTCCCACGCCGGCGTTGCGGTTTCCGCAGGCTGTGGAAGTCGCGGAAGCCGCGCCGAAGGCGGTCTGCAAACAATCGATGCAACCTTTCAGAAAGAAGCCCATGTGCCGGTGGTCATCAATGGAATTGTCTCGAAGCCCGGCGAGGAAGACCGCTACTTGCTCAACGTGACGCCAAACCAAAAACTTCGCTTCACGGTGGAAGCCCGCTCGCTGCCGAGCCCCTTGGATGCTTTGCTCACCGTGCGGAATCCTCCCGACGGCAACATCGTGCTTTACAAGGAGGACTCCGGCACCGACCGCGATCCCGAAGCCGACTTTGCCGTGCCCGCGAACGTCAAACAGATCGCAGTCGGAATCCAGGATCTCAATGAGCGCGGCGGCGCTGAGTTCATGTACCGCCTGAAAATCCTGCCCGCGAATGCTCCGGATTTCTCGCTCGCGATCAAGTCGCCTTCGATCACGCTGCCCGCGCAGGGAACCGCTGTCGCCGAGATGACGCTCACCCGGCTGAACTACAACGGCCCGATCAAGCTTCGCGTGGCGGGCGATCAGGCGATCTCGGTGATCCCTTCCGAAATCCCCGCGGGCAAGGGCCGGCAGGAATTGTTTGTGACCCTCGTCCGCAAAGGCGGCCGCGAGGCGTCCGGCTTTAAGGGCCTGAAGCTCATCGGAGAGAGCGTGGGCTTGAAGCCCGAATTGACCCGGCCGGCAAGCGTGGCCCCGGCCGTGAACGCGGCTTCGCTGCCTGGGTTTTCCACAATGCTTCCCGCGACGATTGGGGCTGCGGCCCCGTTTGAGATCGAAGTCGCCCGGCTGCCCGCGGCGTTGTTCAAAGGCGTGCCGGCGCGGATTGCGGTGAAAGTCAAGCGGCAAGGCGCGTCTGCGTCCGCACAAGCGGTGCGGTTGTCGCTGCTCACCACGGAACCCGCGCGGCCGAACGATCCCAAGGATCCCAAGAAAGGCAACAAGCCAAAGATCCGGGCCGCGTTCAATCAAGCCGTCGCACAAGGGCAAGACCAGGGCTTCCTCCGCGTCGCGGTGCCCGTGGACGTGGCCGCCGCGGAGATGGATGCCGTCATCAAAGCCGAGTTGGTGCCGCATGCGTATTCGGGCCAGGTATCGGGCACGGTGTATTCGTATCCGTTCAAGCTCCCGGTGAAAATCCGCGGCCAAGATCGAGTTGGACAAGAACACGCTCGCGCTCACCGCCGGCAAAGCGAACACCATTAAAGGCACGATCACCCGCACCGCGCCGTTTGCGAGTCCGGTCACGCTCACGCTGGCGGGACTGCCGGGTGGTTACAAATCCGAGGAGATTCAAGTCCCGGGCGATGCGAGCGGGTTTGAGATTTCCATCACCCCCGCGGCGGAGAACCAGGCCAAGACGATCAAGGCCAGTTTGTCCGTGAAGCTTCCAAACGGGGCGAGCCTTCTGCCCGATCTGCCCGTGGAGCTGAAAATCACGCCGGGCTCGTCTTGAGCCAGCCGAAAATGGGTGCCACTGTGCTTTTGCCAGTGCGTTTCGCTAGGAATTTGCAGGCCATAAAAGGCACTGGCAGCAAGCTGCCAGTGGCACCCGAAATCCGGAAAGGCTGAAAAAAATAATCTCAAGCACAAGAATTCGCCAATTTTCGTGAACCGCACGCGATGCCCACTCACGCGGACTTCCTCAAAGAAATCCTCGCCGCGGCCGACGATGATGTGCCGCGGCTGGTGTATGCGGATTGGCTCGATGAACAAGGCGACCCCCGCGGCGAGTTTATCCGCGTCGAGTGCCTGCTGGCCCAACTGCCTGTTGACGATGACCGCCGCTGGGCGCTTGAGACCAGAGGGGACTTATTGCGCCGGCAGTTTGCGAAAGGCTGGGCGGGGCCGCTCCGGCATTTGGTGACGGACTGGCGGTTTCGCCGGGGCTTTGTGGAACATGTCACGATTCGTGCCGACCGGTTTCTGGAGCACGCGGCCGAGTTGTTCGCAGCGGCCCCCATCAAGTCCGTGCGGCTGTTGCAACCGGAAACGCAGTTGTCCGCCTTCGCCGCGTCGCCTTGGCTGGAACGGATCGAAAGCCTGGACCTCCGGCACACGCGGCTGGATTGGCACACGTTCGAGGATCTGGCCTATTCGCCGTCGCTGATTGATGTGAAAGAATTAAACCTCCGCGACACGGGCCTCTGCAACGATGAAGGTGCCCGCCTGCTCGCCGAGTGCGAATACCTCCGCAACCTGACGGCGCTCGATTTGAGCCAGCTGCGATTGTCTCCGTACGAGGGCGGAAGACGATTGATGGACCAACCGGATCGGGGTGCGCACCGGCAATGGGAGGAATGGCGGCGACGGGCGCCCGGCCAGCCAATCGGCGCGGCGACCATTGCATCCCTGGCCCAATCCCCCAATTTGAAGAACTTAACCTCCCTGAATTTTTCGGGGCATGGCGAGGGGGGAGCCGAGATGATCGCGGCCCTCGCCGAATCCCCCTTGCTCGGAAGGTTGACCTCACTCGATCTCAGCCAGACGGCGACTTACACATGGGGGGAGGAAGAGTTTCAAGTCGTCCTTGATCGATTGTTTCAATCCCACCGCACGGGCAACTTACGGCACCTCCGTTTGAAACGAGCTTACCTTCAAGGAGAGCCCTTTGCCAGTTCGGAGAAACTCAACCTTGAATCGCTGCACCTGGCCGGCACCGGGATCGCGAACGAATTCTCGGCGATCGCCCATTCGCAGAATGTCAACCGTCTGGTGGTCCTGGATCTCGCCGGCTGTACGATGGACGCGAAGACGATTCAGGCCACCTTCACCTCCGACCAATTCCATCATCTCCAGGAATTGAACTTGAACGAAACCGGCGTCGGCGACGAGGGCGTAACGATCTTGGCGGAGTCTTCGCTCCTCGAAAACCTGCGCTGCCTCAAACTGCAAGGCACCGAGGGCGGTTACTATAAAAGGCCCATCACAGCCCAGGGCGCCCGAGCGCTCGCGGCGTCGGAGCGTTGCCGAAACCTCCACGTGCTGGATTTGGGCAATCAACCCCTCGGCGATGGAGTTCGGCACTTGCTCGATAGTCCAAACTTCCAGCCGCTTCGGTGTTTGGGCCTCTGGAAAACCGGCCTCTCGGATGCGGAAGTCCCTCGGCTCTGCGACAGGAGCAGATTTTTGAACTTGGAACTCCTCGATGTGCGGTGCAATGATTTGTCGGACGAATCCAAACGCCGATTGCGGGACCGCTTCGGAGCCGGCGTTCGCTTTGGGACGTAGGGGCAGCCGGAAGGCGCTCGCGTCCGGTTGTTGTTTGAACCGGGGCGGACCACCCTGCGGGCGGTGCCCCCCTGCGGCTGATCAATCCTCAATCCCCCTGCCCCCGGGTGGCGTTGTGGACTACAATGGCAAGGGAAGATCCGTTTTTCCGACTTGCGAGTGTTTCATGTTGCAACATTTGGTTTATGGTCCGATCCGGGTTGGGATTGTAGTGGGAGTCTTGTCCGCGGTGATCGGGTTCGGAGCGCGGACGGTCTTCGCCCAGGCGGGGAAACCTGCGCTCGAGCGGTCGGCGGTGGTATTGGATACGAACACCGAAGTCGTCAAACGTCTTGCCACGGTCGAAGACCACATCAAAGAACGGCAATGGTTGCAGGCGATCTTGATCTTGCAGCAAGTCGCCGCGGATCAGGGCGACACGCTGATCGCCATCAATCCCCGCCGGTATTTGAATGTGGCGGCGTATTGCAACTCCATCCTCGCGAACCTGCCGCCCCAGGGGCTGGCCGTTTACCGCGACAAATACGACGCTCAAGCGAAACAGTGGCTGGACACGGCCTTGGCAACGCGAAACCGCTCGCTTCTGGAAAAAATCGTCCGGCAGGCGTTCGTCAGCAGCTCCGGAGACGATGCCTTGTATTGGCTCGGCGAATGGGGCTGGGACCGGGGCGACTTTGCGGCGGCCCGGGATTATTGGCGGCAACTTTTGGAACTGCAAAATCCCCCCGACGCCGGCCGGCCGCAATCGGTGCTGCGGTATCCGGATTCCTCCTATCCGCAGGCCGCGGTCGTGGCCCGGATTGTGCTCTGCCATATTCTGGAAGGCGATCGGGAGTTGGCCCAGAATTGGCTGAGCTATCTGGGGAAGAAATATCCCGAAGCCCAAGGCGAACTCGCGGGCCGCCAGGGGGCTTTGGCGGAGATTCTGGCGGATGTTTTCGAAGAATCGCGGGGTTGGAACTTCCCCCAGCCCGAGGGCGACGTCCCCACCTTTGGGGGAAACGCCCGGCGGAATTTGATTTCCCCCAAGCCGCCGGAGCTGGGCGGCGTCCAGTGGGAATTGCCGCTGCCCGAGCATCATTTCCAACCCGCGTCCGTGGGGGTGAAAAAGTCTTCGCTCAGTTACTTCCCCGCCGTCGTGAACAACACGGTCTATCTGGCCGATCCCGACCGGATTTATGCGTTCGACCTTTTGAGCGGACGCGCCAAATGGCCGCGCGCGGGCGACGGCACGATCAAGGAGCGCGCCGATCTCGAGACGGCGGCGATTTACCAGTCCGCGACGGCGACGCCCACGCATGCGGCCGATTTCCGTTTGGGCGTTCCGCGATTCACGGTGACGGTTCGCGAGAACCGGCTGTATGCCCGCATGGGATCTCCGGTGACGGGGGGAGCCTCGAAGCGGACCGCCCCGCTCAACAGCCACCTGGTTTGCCTCGACCTGGCCAAGGAAGGCAAGCTGGTCTGGTCCTGCGATCCCAGCAAGGTGCTCGCGGGACGGCCCCGGGACGCCGCGCAACCGTGGGCGTTTGAAGGCACGCCGATCGTCGCGGGCGGGCGGGCGTTTGTCGCGCTTCGGCAATGCCATCCGCAGACCGAGGTCATGGTCGCCTGCCTGGACGCGGAGACCGGCAACCCGCAATGGACCCGGCGTGTGGCCTCGGCGGTGGCGAACGTGGGCGAGGCGGAAAACTACATCTCGCATCATCTGTTGACCCTGGGCGAGAACATGGTGTTTTTCACGCCGGAGTTCGGCGCGGTGGCGGCTCTCGATGCCGCGGACGGCCGGTTGTTGTGGGCGGTGACGTATCCGTCCTCGCCTCCGCAGCGGGACCCGGACCCCTTGGAGGATCCCCTCAAGGATTCGCGCCGCCAGGGACTGACGCCGCCGGTGTTTCATCAAGGCGTGGTCTATGCCGCCCCCACCGATTCGCAATCCGTCCTGGCCATCGCCGCCCAGTCCGGCGTCATTCTCTGGGAGCAGACGATTCCCAAGCAAGATCACATCCGGCACGCGTTGGGCGTGGTCAAGCGGCCCCTCGGCGGCGGAGTGCGCGAGGAATTGATTCTGAGCGGGGACGAATTGTGGATCCTCGACGCCGCCTCCGGAAACATCCTTTCGCCCAAACCACCGGCACCGGACACCGATCCGGAATACTTCGGCTACGGCCGCGGCGCTGGCGGGCGAGCGGATTTTCTTTCCCAGGCGGTCCGCCATCGAAGTCCGCCGGCTCACCGGCGAACGCAGCGGGCAGCCCAAACGCTATCCCGGCGGCAACCTGACCGTCGCGGGCGATATGATGTTGATTGCCGAACCGGAGCGGCTCGTCGCCTACAGCAATTTTGCCCAACTCAAACAGGCCCAGGAAAAACTCATCTCGCAGAATCCGCAGGCCGCGATGCCGCGGTGGCGGATCGCGCAAATCGAAGAAGCCACCGGTCAGCCTCAGAGCGCGCTCAGGCACTACGCCGAAGCGATCGCCCTCGCCACGCCCGCGGATCAAATCGCAAACCAGCCGCTGAAAACCGCCGCCCGCAAGCAGCGATTCGAGCTTCTCATGCGGCTCGGCCGGAAAGAGTTGGCGGACCGAGTGCCCGGGTCGGCGTCGGAGGATTTCGAGCGGGCTCTCAAAGTCTCTCCCGATGAGGCTTCGCGGGCCGAGGCTCTCGGGTCCCTGGGCGAATCGCAATCGCGGCTCTCGTTGCCGCAAACGGCCATCGGTACGTTTCAAACCATTTTGAACGAACCAAACCTCGCCGGGCTTCCCTTGCCGGACGAACCCCGCCGCACGTTTGGACAATTCGCGGAATCTCAGATTGCGCATGTGATCCAAAAACACGGCCGCGAGGCGTATGCCGAATTGACCGGCTGGCGAGCGAGCAAATCGCCCTGCGGCTGAAGAGCCGGGATCTTCAGGGGGCCCAGGCCGTTCTCCGCCGGTTTCCGAATGCGCTCGTGGGCGGCGAAACCCGGCATCAAATCGCGTTGCTTAAACGCGACCGAGGCGACGCCTGGGCTGCGCTGGCTTCCTGGCGGGAAATGTTGACGGAAAAGCTCGCGCCAAAAACCCGCCAAGATGTGCTCGTCGAACTGGCCCGCACCTTGGAGCAAAAGGGCTATCTCCGGCCCGCCGCCGAGCGCTGGCGGCAACTCGCGATCGAGTTTCCCCGATCGGCCATTTCCACCGGCGGCCAGAGCCTGCCCGCGTCGGCCTTCGTGCCCGAACATTTGCAATCAAAAGCCTACCAAGAGACGGATCGGCACATTCCCCGCCTTCCGCTCATGCGGCTTTGGGAACGCGAGCAGGCGGCCGAATCGCAAGTGATCCTTCCCGCCGGCAAGCCGCCCAGCCCCACTTTGGCGTGCGCTCTGGTGGACGATCATGGCCTGGTGTGCGTGGATCGGAACACCGGCGGCGTGCGTTGGCAAAAACATTTGGACGAACGCGCGCGCTGGGCCGCGTATGCGAGGACGCATCTCGTCATCGGCACCGCGAAGTTCCTGCACGCGGTCACTTTGGAAACCGGCGAAACGCTCTGGCAGGTTTCGCTCAGCGACCCCGACGAAACCGACAAATCACCGCCGCCGCGACTGCAATTCGTCGAGGACCGCGTGCTGATCTTGCAATCCGCCGACGTCTCCTGCCGCGACGCGTACACGGGCGAACTCCTCTGGAGCGTTTCGCCTCCCGGAGGTCTCAACCGCACCTGGCTCGCGGATGCCGATTTCGTCGTCGTCCAAACTGAGCACCCGCTGTCCGTCTTGGTGCTGGATGCGAACACGGGCCGGCGGCGGTCGGAACATCACTTCTCCGAGCCTTGGCTCATGCCGCCCGTGCGGTTCGAGAACGCGGGCCGCGAGGGCTTCGTGGTGTCCTTGGCGAACTGGAAGATTCGCGAGTTTGCCGCGGACAACTCCCAGAGTGGGCCCGAGTGGATATATCAGGGGGCCATGTCGCATGCGAACTCCGCGCCGCGGATGTGGGCGGGGGACGGGCGATTGCTGATGCTGATGGACGGCGACACGCTCATCGGCCTCGATCCCAAAACCGGCCGGCCGCTTTGGGATGATCGCTTGGCGTCCGGACCGTTGTCCGATCCCGAACAGGCGATCGCCGTCGAGAACGGCCGCATCTACGCCGCCGAGGGGCAGGCGATTTATTGCCTGGACTGGAAAGACGGCCGGGTGCTTTGGAAACATCGCCTGCCCCAGGCCCCGGCTTGGGCGATTCGCAAGTCGGGCCGGTTCCTCGTCGCGGCCCCCTGGAAAACCGCCGGCACCCTATCTCAAGCGGTCATCGTCGATGCCCAGACTGGCGAGCGCGTGCAGGAATTGCAATTGCCCCCGCACATCCTCGCCCTCGACGTCCGCCCGGCCCGCACCCTCGTCGTCACCAAAACCAAACTCGTCGGCTTAGGCCCCTTGCGGTTTTGAGCCTTCGCTGAAATGATTGATAAGCCACAACGACACGAAGAAAAACCAGCGAAACGTCTTCGTGTCTTCGTGGTGAATCACCGAGTCGCGACACACCTGCAATTTTGACGCCTCTGAGGATAGTATTCGTGAACGAACCCGAACCGCAAATAACCAGCCCGTCCAATCCCGCCGAGAACGATTTGGCGGCGGTCGAGCAGTTGTCCGAGTCTTATCGCCAAATGACGGCCGAGTTGGGCAAAGTCATCGTCGGCCAGCACGCGGTGATCGAGGAATTGATGATCGCCCTGCTCTCCGGCGGGCATTGCCTGCTCTTAGGCGTGCCGGGCCTCGCGAAAACTTTGATGGTCCGCACCCTGGCGGACGCGATGAGCCTGTCGTTTAACCGGATTCAATTCACCCCCGACCTGATGCCCGCCGACATCACGGGGACCGAAGTCATCCAGGAAGACAAGCAAACCGGGGCGCGGGAGTTTCGGTTCCTGGAAGGGCCGATCTTCGCGAATGTCGTCCTCGCCGATGAAATCAACCGCACCCCGCCCAAAACGCAGGCCGCTCTTTTGGAAGCGATGCAGGAACATCAAGTCACGGCCGGCGGGAAACGGCACGCGCTGCCGGATTTGTTCTTCGTCCTCGCCACCCAAAACCCCATCGAGCAGGAAGGCACCTACCCGCTCCCGGAAGCCCAACTCGACCGGTTCATGTTCGAGATTCTGGTCGATTATCCCGATGAGGAGGAAGAGTTCCAGATCGTCCGCCAGACCACGGCCGATATAAAACATTCCGTCGAGGAAGTCCTGTCGCACGAGCGGGTCGAGTTGCTGCAGCAGGTCGTCCGCCGGGTGCCGGTGGCGGATCATGTGATCCGCTATGCGATGCAGTTTCCGCGGCTGACCCGCCGGGAAAAAGGGAACGTGCCGGAGTTTATCCAGCAGTTCGTCAGTTGGGGAGCCGGCCCCCGCGCCAGCCAATATCTGGTCTTGGGAGCCAAAGCCCGGGCGATGCTCCATGGCCGGACTTACGCGAGTTCCGAAGACATCCGCGCCGTCGCCAAGCCGGTGCTAAGGCATCGGATCATCACCAACTTCAACGCGGAAGCCGAGGGCATCACCGCGGACGACATCATCGACCGCCTCATCAAAGAAATCCCCGTCCCCAGCGACACCGCCCTGGTCCGCTCGGTGGGTTCTTTGCCCAAGATGTTCGGTGCGGAATAGACAGGACGAAGACAAAGAATCGCAACGTTAACATTTGACGATCACGTCAGTTTTCGACAAAATCTGGGGTTTTTGGTGTGATGTCTTACGATCAAATAGCCAATCGCCTAAGCCATGAATCTTCAACTACGCGATGTTACGGGCTACCGTGGCGAGAAGATTACGGAACTCGCACTGACGGATTATTCGGAATTCCCGCGACCGCTTTTTCAGCCTGGCTTTCTTGGCGACAAATGGCCATCAATTGATTTCTATGTGGAGTTGAATTCGGTTCGTGGGAAACGCCCATTTTTCTTTGTTCAGACCAAGACAACACGATCCCCGATTACGGAGAAATCTAAAAACCTCGTTATCTCCACGACGAAGAAAGACATCGAGAGATTGCTCCGCATTCCTGGTCCAACCTACCTCATTGGCGTTCACGAACCGTCCATGAGAACGTTCATTCGGTCAATTCATGAAGGGCTTCCCATAAGGGCAATTACGCGGATTCCAATAGCCCATGAACTTACGAGTGCAAATCTTCGTATCCTCCATACAGAGGTCAAAGATTTTTGGAACCGCTCGGTCCACAAACCAACGACATCGCGCTTCTCATGACAAAACAAACCAAAATTGAGCACGCCAGGCGCCGGGCGGAATTGTTGGCGGAATTGTTTCTTCAAGAACTGGAACCGCGGTTCGTTGCGCAGGCGACGGTGTCGGATTTTCTGTATGACTTCTTTGTCGGCTTTCAGAATCCGCGGGGAGGAATGAACACCTTCGCTGTCGAGGTGAAGTCAACGGAACGGCCAGTCAACGGGGAATTCAAGATACCAGCGAAAGTACACAACCTGTTGGCCAACTCGAATATTCCCGTCCTGTTGCTTGTCATTGACGTAAAAGAAAATCAACTCTATTACGCATGGCCCTGCGATCATCCGGATGTGTCTTCGCTTAACGAGACGATCGACATCCCAGTGATTCACGTGGATCCTGAGACGAAACGTGAACTTATCGATCGCATGACTGCCTAGATTAACCGCCCTCCCGGCTAACCATATGAACGATATTCAAAAATATCTCGATCCCAAAACGCTTTCGCAGCTCAAAGGGCTTGATCTCAAGGCCCGGTTGATTGTGGAAGGCTATGTGGCGGGGCTGCATAAAAGTCCTTATCACGGCTTTTCCGTGGAGTTTGCGGAGCACCGGGAATACGTGCCGGGCGACGATCTCCGGTATGTCGATTGGAAAGTCTTCGGGAAGACGGACCGCTTTTATCTCAAACAGTACGAGGAGGAAACCAACTTCGCCTGCTACTTGCTGCTCGACACCAGCGAATCCATGAAGTACCAGTCGGACCAGGCGGCGGTGTCCAAATTGGAATATGCCCAATACATCGCGGCCGCGCTGGCTTATTTGGTGATTCGCCAGCAGGACGCCGCGGGCCTGGCGACGTTTGACCGCGAGGTCTCCAACTTCCTCAAAGCTTCCAGTCAGCCCGCGCATCTCAAGCAGTTGTTTCACCTGATGGAGCAAACGCCCGCGGAGGGGGAAACCTCGATGGGGCCGATCTTTCACGATCTGGCCGAGCGGATCCGCAAGCGGGGCCTGGTGCTGATTCTGAGCGACTTGTTCGACGATGTGGATTCCTTGATGAAGGGCTTAAAGCATTTCAAGCACCGCCGGCACGATGTGAGCGTGATGCACATCATCGATCCCGCCGAGCAGGATTTCCCCTTCCAGGATCCCACGCTGTTCAAAGGCCTGGAGGGACTGCCGCAACAAATGACCGAACCCCGCGCGCTTCGCAAAGCCTATCAAAAGGAATTTGAAAGTTTTCTGACGGAGGTTAAACGCGGCTGCCGGGACTTGTCGATGGATTACATTCTCCTCAGGACGGACATGTCCCTGGACGCGGCCCTCACGAGCTTTCTCACCCGCCGCATGCTGCGGATTCAATACGCGCCTCGTGCGATCGCCAGCGTGGTTGCGAGATGCGGCCGGTCTTTGAATAATGCAGGCAGTTCCCCACTCTTTGCATCATTTGCCTCGGCTTTTCCGAAGGAGGAAATTCCATGTCGATCGCTCCTGCTGAAATACAAGCCCTCACTGCGTCGGCATTCACCACGCCCGGACAAGTTCAACGAAGTTTTGTCAAAACGGCGGGAAGCCGTTGGGCGGGCTGATTGGCGGCGAAAGCGTCGCCGGCTCGATGAACGCCACGTTTGAAACCGTCGATCCCGGTTCGGAAGAGGTGCTCGCGCGAGTCTCTGAAATGGGCCAGGCGGAAGTCGACCGCGCCGTCGAAGCCGGCGATCGGGCTTATCACGGCGATGGCAAGAAGGGCTGGAAAGACACGCCCGTCGACGAGCGAATCGCTTTGGTGAAAAAACTCGTCGAGCTCTGCGACCGGGACCGCGATGTGCTCTTGGCGTGCGAGATTCGCGACGGCGGCAAAGTCTCGGAACTCGCCGAGGGCGACTTCACGCAGATTCGCGAATGTGCCGAGTATTTTTGCGGCGTGGCGAAGAAAATCCCCTTAGGCGACACGGCCCGGATGCAAGTGGCCGAGGGCGTCCAAGGTTTCACGCACCGCGAGCCTTGGGGCGTCGTCGCGGGGATCATTCCCTGGAATTATCCGATCGTGCTCACCTCGTGGTTTATGTTCCCGGCGATTTTGGCGGGGAACTCGGTTTTGATCAAACCCGCGGAAGACACGCCGCTCTCGGCGCTTTACATCGGCAAGCTTGCCCAGGAAGCCGGCTTTCCGCCAGGCGTGATCAACGTGCTGCCCGGGCGCGGCGAGATCACCGGGCATGCGATTGCTGAGAATCCCGGCGTGCGGTTTATTTCCTTCACCGGCTCGCCCGAAATCGGGCAGGCGATTCTCCGCGCCTGCGATCGGCACGGCACGCGGATGAAGCGCGAAATGGGCGGCAACGGCGCTGCGATCGTTTTGGACGATGCCGACCCCGAACTCGTGGCCCGCATGATCGGCCGCTACACCAACCAGCACTTCGGCCAGACCTGCTGCACGATCCACCGCGTGTTTGTGGACAAGAAAATCGCGGACGATTTCATCGAGGCCCAGCGGTCGTTTTTCAGCGGGCTAAAGATCGGCTACCAGGCCGACGCCGGCACTCAGTTGGGGGCCGTCGTCAATCCCACCCAGCGGGAGCGAATCCTCAAAGCCCAAATGGAAACGGCCCTTCGCGGCGGTGAGCCGTTGCTCGCCGGCGGCGTCGCGGAAGTTGCGGGACGGAGGGGTTATTATGTGAAGCCGGCCTTGTACCGCACATCGCCCGGCATCGAATGCAATCCCAAGGAAGTCTTCCACACTTTCGCCACGATTTGTCCCGTCGGCTCGGCTGAGGAAGCCATCCAACTCGCCAACAGTTCGCCTTACGGCCTCGGCTCCAGCGTGTGGACGAAAGACCTGGACCGCGGCGTCGCCCTCGCCAAGCAATTCCGCGATGGGACCTGCCAGGTCAATTGCCACAACTCGATCGCCTACGGTTTGCCCTACGGCGGGCAGGGGATCTCCGGCGGACCGGGCGGCGGCGTGAACTGCGAAGACACGTTTCTGGATTACACCCAAGTCAAAGCCGTGTATGTCGCGGAGTATCCGGGATAACGGCTCCATCACCGGCTCGTGTGATTCAGCCAGCTCCATTTCTGGAAATGCCGGCGGGCGGTTTCTTCGTAGACGGCCCCGGCGAGCCAGCGCTGGGCGAGATGCGTGGGATTGGGCGGAAAGCGAACGCCCAAGAGGTCGGTTTGGCTTTCGATCGCGCATTGCGTTAGACCCTTGAGCAAACCCGCCGCCGCGGGTTGGAGGTTCGCATCGAGCGTCCGGGCATCGGACACGGCTTTCCCCACGCGCCCGGTGGGCAGCGCATGCCGGCCCCCCAACGCCACCGCCGTGAGTCGCCGGCGGACGAAATCCAACCCGTCCGCAATGCGTTCGCGGGCATGGGGCGAGGCGATGACGTGCGGCTGACGCGCGGCGGATTGAAAAAAACCGCGCTGCAACGTGTCGATTCCCAAATTCGCATGCCCGCGCCATTTGTCGGGCAATCGGCAAGGCGACGGAGATTCCTCGGAAAACACGGGAGCCATCGCCAAGGCCAACGCATCGCCGGGGTCGCTCAGCAGCATCCTCGCGATAAACCGCGCCGCCAACCCCGGCACGCGGGCCAAGAGTTCCAGGTTTTCCCGAAACACGAGGGCCGGATGATCGCCCGCGATCTTCAAGCGGAGGATCGCCTGGTCATCGTTTAACTGAAGGAAAAGGTTCTCCCCGTCGCTGCCGAGAATCATTCCTTCAAGAAACAACAAATCCCACCCCGCCGGCTGCTCGGTGTAGGCGAGTTCGTCGGCTGCGAACACGCGGCCGACTTGTGCGGCGAGTTGGATCTGAAACCGCCGGGCGATCGGCCCCTCGTCCCAGCCGGCGGAATCCGTCGTCACGGCCCGGCAGTCCTTGCCGCCGCCCAACCGGCCGTCCGGCGACCGCGTGGCTTTCTGCATCAGCATTGCTTGCCGATTCAGCATCTGATGCGGAATGGACAACCCGCCCAGGTCGGCTCCCGTGTGATAGGCTTCCGCGATCCGTTCCGCGGTTCCCGGGCGGACGTTGCTCACGCTGGAGATCGTGTCATCGTCGGCCAGAAGATAAGTCGCCACGCCGCTGTAGCCGCTCCGCGTCAGGATCGGCTCGGTGAATAAGCCTTCGAGCTTCAAAGAACCGGCGGGAGCGAACGTCCGCCGGGCCACGCCCAGCCACTCCCGATCGGGGGCTTCCTCGGCATGGCTCAACGTCCACGCGACCCGCAAGAGTTCCGTAAAATCGCCGAGCAATTCCTCGCTGCGAAACGTGTCGGTGTTCTCGCGGAGCAAGCGGATGTTTTGCATCCCCCGCAGACCCGCCGCCGCCAAACGGTGGAGGCCTTGGCAGCGGCATTCATGGATCGCCCGCAAGAGTTGCGATTGGAGCAGCGTCCCGGCGGCCCGGGCTCCGACCGCCAGTATCGCCGACGCCGCGTTCCACATCGATCGCGCCGCCGCGATTTGCTCTTCCGTCAATTCGGCGGGGGCTTCGGTTTCGATCGGTTCCGTTTCGGTTTCGCCGGCCGGCGTTTCATCCGGAACCGCATCCGATAACTCGAGCACCGACAGCACCGAGAGCACATGAAAACACCGCGGACTCAACAGGCAACTGCAAGACACGTGCTCCACGGCAACCACGGTGGCCTCCGATGTTTGCAGCCGGACTTGCTCGTTGCCGGCGTCGACGACCCAGCACTCCCCCTCCGCGGACCAGGCCCACTCATTGGCCGCGGTGGGATTCTTATCGAGCTTCCGCCGCAACCGATCGGGCGCACTCTCGGCGATCTCAGCGAAGATGCGGGGCAAAAGTCGAGGACGGTCCGTCATGGCTTTGTGATGGGATCCTTGCGGCTATTCTTCGTTTCGTTTGAGCACCAGCAGCGTGATGTCGTCCGGGGGAAGTTGATCGGGATTGAAGCTCGAGATCGCGTGGCGGAGCGTCTCCACGATTTCCCGGGCCGAGCGCTGGCAATTCTCGCGGATCAATTGCTCCAAGCGCTCGACGCCGAACTGTTCCTCTCCGGCGTTTCGCAATTCAAACGCCCCGTCGGTCATCAGTAGCAGACAATCCCCCGCGTCCAGGGTGACGGCTTTGCCGGGCGGGAAGCGGATTTTCTCTAAAACGCCCACGGGAAGGCCGGTCGCGTCCAGCGTGGTGAACCGATCGTCCCGCCGATGGTAATGCAGCACCGGTCCATGCCCCGCGTTGGCGAAGACGAGTTCGTGCGTCTGCGGGTCGAGGGCGATGATCAGAAACGTGATAAACAGGCCGTCTTGCAGGTCCGGATAAATCGTCTCGGACAACAGCGAGAGGATTTCGTTCGGCTCCGAGCCGGCTTCGGCCATCACGCGGAGCATCGCCCGCGCGGACGCCATGATCAGGCTGGGCCCCACGCCGTGCCCGCTGACATCGGCGATCACCAAGGCCCACCGCCCGTCGGGAAGCCGGAGCACGTCGTAATAATCCCCGCTGACCGATTCGGCCGGTTGCCACCAGGCGGCCATCTGATAGCCGGGCACCTCCGGCAGCGAACTCGGCAAAAAACTCGCCTGAATCTTTCGCCCGAATTCGATCGCCAACCGCAATTCCTGGGATTTTTTTGCCTCCAACAACAGCTTGGCCCGTTCGAGCGCAGTCGCGGCATGGGCGGCAAAGGCTTCCAGCACGCGCTGATCAGTTTCCGCAAACGAACCGCCTTGCTTGTTCAAAATCTGCAAAACGCCCACGGTGCGGTTGTCGAGCGGCGAGACCACCGGAGCCGCGAGGATGTTTCGCGTGTGAAACCCGGTTTTCCGATCGAAGCTGGGATTGAACCGCTCATCCGCGTAAGGATCAGGGATGTTCAGCAGCTGCCGATGCTGCGCGACCCAGCCCGCGATGCCCCGCTCGACGGGAAAGCGAATTTCCTCGATCTCCAACTCCGTCACCGTGCGGGTGAACAGTTCTGTTCCGTTCTCGTCGAGGAGAAACAAGCTTGCCCGCTCGCAATCGAGAGCCTCGCACGCTCCCTGCGTGACGGTGCGGAGAATCTCGTCCAACTCGTGCTGAGCCGCCAGTTCGCACGTGATTTCCACGAGCTTCATCAACCCGTTCCGGCTCTCGGGCGGAACGGGAGGATTGAGATCCTTGGAAGCCATGGCGGCCGTTTGGGTTAAAGGCGAGATTCAAGGATCGAGCAAGTCGGCCCGAAGTTCCCCAACCATTGAATCGGCTTCGGCTCTCCGGGTCAACCGAATGCTTGCAAGTTTTGGGCCGGTGAACAATAATGCGAGTTTCGGGGCACGCAGAGGTTCTTGCGGGCAGCGGTCGGATTACGGTTCAACACTTATTCTCCTCACCGAACTGTTGATCTTTGTGATCATCTGTTCGCAAAGCGGTTGAGGAGGGAGAGGTTTGAGGAGAGTACAGACGGGATCAGGGCGAAGTAAATTCTCTCCTCAATCCGCCATCTTCTCTCCTCATTCTATTTCTGTCTCGTCCGCCCGCTGCCAAAGACCGGCCCTGCGAAATGAGTTTCCATGTATCCGTCGGAACGTACCGGAGATCACGCTGTGACAACGCAAACTATCCCCACCCCCGACGCCCCCAAAATCCGGGAAATCATGCTGGAGAAACCGGGCTTTGGCGAAGAGGACGTCGAGGAAATCCAAATCATCATCCCGGGACCGCACCTCACGGAAGTCCGGCAGTGCGTGGGCGAATTGGCCTCGAAACGCAAAGGCGGCCTCGCATCCGACCGCGATTTGCTGGTGTTGGGCATCGTGTCGTATCTGCTCGGCCAGCATCGCCAGGCCGCGGACGTCTTGGAAGAGGTTTCCAAAAACAGCCTCGCCGAGTTCTACCGCGCCCGGGCCTTGTTCAACCTCGGCCGATATGAGGACGCGGCCAAGGCGTACGATCAGGCGGCCAAGTACGGGTACGATAAAGTCACCTGCGCCCTGTTCAAGGCGGGAGCCATTCGCCAATCGGGCGACCTGGACGAAGCCGAGGCCGTGCTCAAGTCCACCGGCCGCGAAGGCGTGACGCGGGCGGAGTATTCGTTCCAGATGGGCTGCCTGCGGGACGACCGGGGCGATCTGTTCGGAGCCATCGAACACTTCGAGCGCGCGGTCGATATCGATCCGCACCACACCGAAGCCCTGTACCGGCTCGCGAACGAAAACAACCTCCTCGGCAACGATGAAGAAGCGATCAAACTCTACGAGCAAAGCCTCTCCCGTCCGCCGTTCTTTCTGGGAGGCCTCATCAACCTGGGCCTCCTCTACGAAGACAACGAGAACTACCCCGCGGCCGCGTATTGTTTCCGCCAGGTGCTCGGCGTCGATCCCAACCACGAGCGGGCCCTGTTGTATCTGAAGGACATCGAAGCCTCGAGCGACATGTACTACGACGAGGAAGCCGTCCGCCGCCAGCGGGAACTCGACCAGGTGATGAGCGTGCCCATCACCGATTTCGAACTCTCCGCCCGCAGCCGAAACTGCCTGGAACGCGCGGGCATCGAATCCTTGGGCGATCTGACCCGCGTCACCGAAGAGGAACTCCTCGCGGGCAAGAACTTCGGCGAAACCTCGCTTAAGGAGATTCAGGAGATGCTCACCACGCGGGGCCTGGGCATCGGCCAATTTGCCCGGCCGACCAAGCCCGCCACGCCCAGCTACCAGCCGCAGGATCTCTCCCCGCAAGAGCGGGCGATGCTGGAAGCGCCGGTCACCGATTTGAACCTTTCGGTGCGGGCCCGCAAATGCCTGTCGCGGCTGGGCATCACGGGCATGGGCGAACTCCTTTCCCGCACCGCCGACGAACTCTTGGGCGTCCGCAACTTCGGCGTGACCTCGCTCAACGAAATCCGCGCCAAACTCACCGAGAAAGGCCTCAAACTGCGGAACGATTGATTCCGAAGAACTCAACCGTTCCAAGTTACGAAATAGGGCCGAAGGCCCGGCTCTATGTCAGCCCAGGGCGAAAGCCCTGGGCAGCGGGAACGATCCCAAAGCCCCAACGGGGCGGTCCTAAAACGAAGATCGGCAGGTGGTTCAATCGGCCCTTGCAAGTATTCCGTATAGGACCGCCCCGTTGGGGCTTGCGCTTCATCCATCATCCGTAACCCAGGCCGGCGCTGCGCTTGGCCTGGGCTGACATAGGGCCGGGCCTTCGGCCCTCAAAAACCTCCTACGTCGAATTGCACTGCCGGCGGCGGGCTTTCCAGTGGGCCGGGAGTTTCGCGGCTGGTGCGGGGGGAACGGGGGGCAAAGGGTGCTTTGCCGGGTTTTTGTGCTTACCGCGATAGAGGACGGAAGGTGAAGGAGTTTTACCCACGCGGCTGGTTCGAACGTCCAAAGCGAATTGCCAATCACGTTCAAACAGCGTCAACCAATGAGTGAGGAGCATTCGATGCGAGTCCTCCAAATGGGATGGTTAAAACGGTTCTTCTTCCGTAGAGCATAAGCCCGCGCTTCCACGGTTGTCAAAACCATTCCGGAAGCGAACCGCGAAACCGGCGAAAATGCCGAAACGGCTCCGTAGAGAAGCCGCCGCGTCGTTCCGATGAATCACGGGGTTTCATCCCATAGATGCAACGTGCGCCCGTCGGGTTCGGCACGGCGGAAAGATTCCGCCAGAGATTGTGGTTCTTCCGGCGAATGAGGGGGCAACGACGACGGTGTTAAAGAATATCTTGTGTGCTCTTTCACCTCCCCTTGGGCAGGCGAAATCCATCATTCCATTCATTCATTGATCATCACACAAAAAGATCATCCACGTCTACCCCCCGATTCGCCGGAAGAGCCGAGATTGTTGGACCGAACATCGGTTGGCCTCTGTCAGCGATGCGACTTACGAGGCTCGATTCTCAATCCGAGGCTTGCTGCACCGGGTCGAGCGTCGCAATGGCCGGGACGTTGACGAGGTTGTCTTTCTTCGTGGTCGCCGGCACCCAGGCGCGCTGATCGAACAACCGCAGCAGGTTGGGCAACAGCACCAGGTCGCCCATGAGCGCCGCGATCATCGCAATGCTTGCGAGCAATCCGAAGTGGGCCATTGGCAGAAAGTCCGAAAGCATAAAGATCCCGAACCCCACGCAGTTGACGGCCGAGGTCAACATGATCGGCCGGCCGATCTCGCCGAACGTCCCTTGAAGGGCCGCTTCGGTGGTGGCGCCTTCCAATCGCCGGCCGCGGTAGTGCATCAGGAAGTGCACCGTATCGTTGAGACCCACGCCCAAGGCGATCGTGGTGACCATCGCCGAGCCGCAGTTGAGCGGGATATCGAACAGCCCCATAAACCCGAACACGACCAAGACGGGAAAGGCATTGGGAGCGACCGCGATCAAAGTCAGCCGGACCGAGCGGAACAGGGCCAGGCAGACCACGCCCATCGCGATCATCGCGGCGATCATCCCCCGCGTGATGCCTCCCATGAGTTGTTCCGACAGCACCGCGACGCTGGCAGCCGTCCCGGTGTAGAAGCAGTCGAAGCGGTCTTCGGGGAGATGGGCGCGGACATCGTCCAACAGCGGCCGAAACCCGGTGCCGGGATCGTAAACCATAAACGTCACGCGGTAGGTGTCCTGGTGAGCCCGGTCGTCGAGCCAGTTTCGGAACACCTTGCTAAATGCGACGGACCGCGCGTAATACGCCGCGGCCTTCTTGAACTCCCGGCTGGCCTCGGCAATTTGAAAATTCGCCGCCGCCTGCGTGCACCGGTCTTGGGCTTCTCGCCGAACCTGGTCCCAATTCGCGAGCCGTTCCTGCCACTCGGCGGTGGAGATGATCTTGCGGATTTCCGGCCGATCCCGAATCTCCTCCGCAAAGGTCTCGATCCTGCGCGATTTTCCCGGGCGGCGGCTTCGGGGTTTTTCGTATCGCCGGGTTTGGTCCGCGGCACGCAGACCACGTCGAGCACATAGAAGCCGAACTTTCGCATGGTAAAGTGCGCGAGCGCTCTACCCGGCCCGGATTCGGGGCGGAAAAACGAAAACGGGTCGGCATCGATCCGCACCTGCATCGCCGCGACCGCCAGACCGATCAGCATCACTCCCAGAATCGACGTCATCCACAGCGGCTTCTTGACGATCGCCTGCTCGCTGGCTTCCAAGAAATCCGCGGACAGAACGTTCCCCCGCGCCGCATGAAACGGCGCGAACCACATCCACGCCAGGTACGCCCCAAAAAACGCCAGCACCGAGCCGACGAACAATTCGATCCCCAACTCGCGGGCCGGTTGAAGTTCGTTGAAGGCGAGCATCAAAAATCCGAAGCCCGTGGTCAGAGCCGCCCCCAAGCACGGCAGCGCGACCCAATGCACGAAATGCGTGCGGTTCTCGGCCGTGAGCGGCGGGTGCGAGTTGTTCAGGGGACGCGGGGCGGCATCTTCGTGCTCGTGGTCGGAGGGGGTGATGTTATGGCGGTGGCTCGTCACGGAATAGTAGTGGGCAATGTGCACCGTCGCGGAGATGATGATCACCGCCATCAACGTCGGGCCGGCCACCGTGACCACGTTTAGCGACCAGCCCGCCAGCGCCACGCAGCCCAGCATCACCGCCACCGCCCAGCCGCCGCCCACCACCGCGACCGCGACCGCCCACCAAGACCGAAACCCGATTCCGAGCGCCACAAGCGCCAACAGCAGTGACAAAGGCACGAGCGTGAGCACCAGGTTTTTGGCGATGCGCTCCATTTCGTGTTGCACGACGATCCCGCCGCCGGTGTGGAAGGTGATGTCGGCCCGGTCCTTCCCGCACTCCTGCGTCAATCGCTCCACCTCAGCGGTCACATGCCGCCGGCGGGCGTTGAGCTGGTCGGCCTGCTGTTCTTCGCTGAGATCCGGGTCGAGTTTATCGTCCAAGAGGATGATGTATAAGAGCGTCCGGCCGTCATCGTCGGCATGGGCTTCGTCTTTCCACACCGCCGGATCATCAAAAAACGCCCCGCGGTATAACGCATACGGATCGGGTTCGCCGGGTTTGGGAGCGGCGATCAACTGGGTCAACGGCACCTGCTCGATTTGCTCCGCGATCCGCGAAGAATCGGTGACATCTTCGATGCCCTTGATCGCCAGGAACTTTTTGCGGAGCCTGCTGAGGAACGGCAGGTCGTCATCGCGGACCGGGCGGTGAAACTGAATCCCCACGACCAGCGTGTCGCCGTATTCGTAGTGTTCGTCAAACCGGTCCCAGGCCTCGACGGTGCTTTGGGGGAACCAGCGTTCGGGGGAATCATTTACGGTCAATGTCGCGGAAAACCCGCCGATCAACACCGCGGCCAACAGGCCGAGCACCAACGTGACAAGCCGATGCCGGTGCATCCGGTTTAGCAAGAACTCTAACACATGCCATCCTTATGGGAGTTCGGGGCGAGCGTGGGGCGTCAGCCCCATGATTGTTCGCGAGCGCTTGAGTTGGTTCGCACTTTTGGCTTCGTTGGATTCACACGGTTTCATCAATTTCCGACATGATCATGGGGCTCACGCCCCACGCTCGCCGCATCGAGGAACATCTGGTGCCATTCTTCAAAACAGAGCAAAGACCAGAGCCGATAGCTGTGGTCCCAGCGGCCGGATTGATGTTCTTCGACGAGCTTCCGCACCGCGTCCGGTTGGAAGTACCCCCGGCCGAGGGCTTTGGGATTCAACAGTTTTTCCCGCACGAAGGATTTGAGTTCGTGGCGGAACCAGTGATCGAGCGGCACCCCGAAACCCATCTTGGGACGGTTTTGGATTGCGGCGGGCAAGAGGTCTCCGAACGTCTCCAACAGAATCCGTTTGCCCCGCCGGCGTTTGAGTTTGAGGTCCAAGGGCATCCGCGCGGCGAGTTCGGCCACGTGATGATCCAAAAACGGACTGCGGCATTCCAATCCCACCGCCATGCTGGCTACGTCCACTTTGGTCAAGATGTCACAAGGCAAGTACGTCAACACATCCGCGCAGGTCGTGCGGCTCACGAAATCGCGGCCGGGGCACATCTGGTAGGCGTCCAACACAAACGCCGCCGGGTCCGCATCGCCCAACTCCCGGCGAAACTCCTCCGTGTAAAGCGGGCGTCGTCGATCATCGTCGAAAATGGAAATCCACGTCAAGTACCGGCGTTCGGGAGATTTTCCCAAAGCCGACAGCAGCCGCTTCGCCCGCCGGCGAAAGGATTTCTGCCGGACCGAGGCGGGAAATCTTTGCCAGAGTTTCATGGTGAGAAACCGCCGCATTGGCGCGGGAAGCCGATCAAACCGATCCCCCAAAGCCACGGCTTGATAACGATCGTAGCCCGCGAACAGCTCGTCGCCGCCGTCGCCGGAAAGGGCGACCGTCACGTGCCGGCGGGTCATCTCGGAAAGGTACATCGTGGGAATCGCGGAACTGTCGGCGAACGGCTCATCATAATGCCAGATCAACTTGGGCAGGATTTCCAAAGCCTGAGGCTCGACCAATTGTTCGTGATGATGGGTTCCCAAAAATGCGGCCGCCTGCCGGGCGTAGGCCCGCTCGTCGAATTGCGAAACGGGAAAGCCAATGGAAAACGTGTGCACCGGGCGGTCGGAGAGTTGCTGCATCAGCCCGGCGATGATCGTGGAGTCCACCCCGCCCGACAAAAACGCCCCCAAGGGCACATCGCTTCGCATCCGCAGGGCGACCGCTTCGGTCAGCGTCTGCCGGAGCTCCCGCTGCCAACGTTCGATCGTCCATGGCGTTTCTCCGACACCCGTGCTTTCATCAGGAGCGAAGACATCTTCGTAAGGCGGCTGCCAGTAACGCTCGAGCGTGAGGTTTCCATTTTCATAAACCGCAAAGTGCGCGGGCGGCAACTTGTGATAGCCCTCCAACATGCACATCGGATACGGGACGTACTGGTAAAGCAAATAGGCATCGAGGCGCGGGGATCGAGCGTTCGCGGGGCCTCGGGGATTTGCAGCAGCGATTTGAGCTCGCTCGCGAACAGGAACCGGTCCGCTTCCTGGCGGTAGAACAACGGCTTTTGGCCCAGACGGTCCCGGGCGAGAAACAGCCGGCGTTTCCGCTCGTCCCAAATCGCAAAGGCGAACATGCCCCGCAAATGGGCGAGGCAGTCGCAGCCGTATTCCTCGTAGAGATGCACGATGGTTTCGGTGTCGCTGCCGGTGTGGAACCGATGGCCTTGCGATTCCAGGATCGGCCGCATGCTCGCGGTAGTTGTAAATCTCGCCGTTGAACACGATCCAGACCGAGCCATCTTCGTTGGACAGCGGCTGCCTGCCGCCTTCCAGGTCGATGATCGACAACCGCCGATGCCCCAAAGCCGCCCCCGGCGATTCGGAACCATCGGGGTTTGGACTGAAATAAGTCCCGTCCGCATCGGGTCCCCGATGGCTGAGGACCTGAACCATCCGCGCGAGGACCGCTTCCTCCAGCGGGGCGGCTCCCGCTTGCCACGCGGCTCCCGTGATTCCGCACATGCCCTCACCCCGCCAGTTCGTGATAGAGGTCCCGATGGGCGGCGATCATTTGATCCAAACCGAACCGGCTCTGCATCCGCGCGGGCCGCTTCGCCCAGGCGGTTCGCCAGTTCGGGGTCGGCCAGAATCCGGTCGGTGAACTGCGAAAACCCCTGGCAGTCGCCCACCTTCACCACAAAGCCCGTTTCGCCATCCACAACGAGTTCGCGATTGGCCGGGATGTCGCTCGCCACGACGGGAATGCCCCGAGCCATCGCTTCCATGAGGCTGTTGGATTGCCCCTCGAAATCGCTGGCGAGCCAGAGCGTGCTAAACGTTCGCATCAGCCGGGGCACATCATCGCGGTGCCCCAAAAACCGGACGAGATTGTCGCAGCCCATGTGCTTGGCGAGGCTGATCAAGTTCTCCCGGTCCGGCCCGTCGCCGACGATGACGAGATAAACCCGGTCGGTCAACTGCTTGAGTAGCTGCAGGCTCCAGATCAAATCCTTCCCCCGTTTTTGCGGAGCCAACCGCCCGGCGTAGCCCACAACGCGGGAGCCGGGCGGGATGTCGAACTCCGCCAGGATCGCATTTCGCTCCGTTTCCGAAAGCGGCGGATCGGTGACTGTCTTCACGCCGTTGGGGATCACGACAATCCGTTCCGCCGGGAATCCCTGCTCCAGGTAAAACCCGGCGACGCTTTCCGAGTTGGCGATCAAGCGGTCGGTGCGGGGGATGAGTTTCTGGTCCAGTTTGAGCTGCCAGCTTTGCTTCCACGAATCGACGCAGCGTTCGGAGACGAGAACCCGCGGCCGACCTTTGCCGCCGACCGCGAGGCGACCGTAGGCATTCGCGGCGAACAGCCAGGTGTGGAGAACGTCCGGCCGCCGGCGCCCGATCAACTTTTTCAGGCGAAAAAACGCGACGGGATCGAATTTCATCCGCTTGTGGAGAATGGTGACGGGAATTTCCTGCTCGCGGAGCGCGGCTTCGTAAGGTCCGCCCCGCGTGAGGCAGACGACCTCAATCTCAAATTCCTCGCGCGGCAGCCCCGTGGCGAGCAATGTGAACTGTTTCTCGGCTCCCGAACGGTCCAACGTGGGAATCAACAACAGAAGCTTAATCACGAAAATATCGGCTGGAAAGAAGATCGAAGCGATAAGACGCCCTGAATCATCGATAACCCCCCGCGATTTTGCAATGACTCTTCTCCGCATTTCCCAAAACGGGTCGCACGACCCCGAGCGCAGCGAAGGCGTGGCGACTTTGGGAACGCTTTCACCACGCCCTGCGTTCCTCAGGGGCACCCCGCCCAAACCGCCCTGCTTGATATTGATGCCCTGAACAAGAATCGCTATCGTGCCATTGGCCCCAGGTGGAGGCGGCGGGACATTCGGGATTTCATTTGGTTCAGCATTTCAGAAGAAAACGAGGGACCGGCATGGGTTTGTTTGATGGAAAAAAAGGCGTGGTGTTCGGCATCGCCAACGACCGTTCGATCGCCTGGGCAATCAGCGAGCAGTTGTTTGCCCAAGGAGCCGAGATGGGCTTTACGCACCTCCCGGACAGAGATTTCGAGCGCCGCAAAAACGAAAAGAAGCTAAGGGCGCTCGTCGATCCGCAGGGAGCCAAGTTCGTCCTGCCCTGCGACATTCAGAACGATGAAGAGATCGATTCCATCTTCGCCGCGGCCCGCGAGACGTTTGGGAAGATCGATTTCGTGATCCACTCGCTGGCCTTCGCTCCGACCGAGGACTTGAAGTGCCCGGTGTACGACGTCAGCCGGGATGGGTTTAAGCTGGCGATGGACATCAGCGCCTACAGCCTGATCGCCTTGGCCCGCCGGGCCCGCGAGGTATTCAATCCCGGCGGCAGCCTGCTCGCGATGACGTACCTCGGCGGCGAAAAAGTGATTCCCGGCTACAACATGATGGGCATCTGCAAAGCCGCCCTGGAAAGTTCCGTCGAATACCTGGCGAACGAACTCGGCCCCGAAGGTTTTCGCGTCAACGCCCTGAGTGCGGGTCCTTTAAAAACGCTGGCCTCCTCCGCCGTGGGCGACTTCAAAAAGATGTTGGACCTTTACGAAACCTTCTCCCCCATGCGGCGAAACATCAGCCCCGAAGAAGTCGGCAAGACCGCGATGTTCCTGCTCAGCGACCTCGCCAGCGCCATCACCGGCGAAACCCTCCACGTCGATTGCGGCTACCACATCATGGGCGCCCCGCCCCTCGAAGTGCACGAGAAATCCTCGTAACGGACCACCGGAAACGGCATGCGCAACAAAAAACCGCACCGGGCGCGCAACTGATGCGCGTCGGTGCGGAGACCGTTCGGTTTTTCGACGCCGATTGACGACTTTGGACGCCGCCATAGGGCGTGGTGCCTGGATTCATGACCTTTTGAAAGGAGCCGAATCGAGGCCCGGATATCCGGTGAGGGCTGTCCTTTGGGAGGAGGACAGTCTCGATTCCGGGCCGCCAATGATTCGAATCGTCCTTTGCTGCCCTGGCTGCCGCAGCAAAGGGGCCGGCGGACCGGAAACCCACATTCAAGTGGAGTCCCAAACAACGTGTCCCTCTACTCCTAGAGGGACTTCTTTGCGCCACAAGCTGTTTGTGAATCGCAAATGTCTTCCATCAAGGGCTTTAGGATAATTCGTCTTTGAAAAGCGGTCCGCACGACAAATCCGGTCCAGAAAGGTCCAACGTGTCACTTGCCACGCAAATCGGGATTGCGGTTGTGGAACATGCCGGGCGGTTTTTGGTCGGCGTGCGGGGGGAGGGTTCGCCGCTTGCGGGGTTTGCGGAGTTTCCGGGCGGCAAATGCTGGCCGGAGGAAACGCCCGCCCTTTGCGCCGTCCGCGAATGCCGCGAGGAAACGGGATTGGATGTCGAACCCTTTCGGTTGTTGGACCGGCGGATTCACAGCTACGATCACGTCACCGTGGAACTGTTTTTCTGGCTCTGCCGGCCGTTACACCCGGAGCAAGCGGCTGAGGAGCATCAAGGTTTCCGCTGGGTCCCGCGGGAGGATTTGAAAGGCCTCAACTTCCCCGCCGCGAACGAGCACATCATCTCCGTGATATCCGGAATGTAGCCGCGGCGTCCGCGTCATTTCCCATCTTCCCGGACCACCATCAGCGCCGCGGCCGCGTTCGCGTCACTTCCCATCTTCCCGCACCACCATCAGCGCCGTGTTGGGATTGATCGCGGTCCGCAGCGGAAGCTTACTCCCGTGCATGCTGCTCGACTTCACCTGGAATAGCCTGGCGATCCTCCACGGCTGCTGGGGCCAACTGACGACCGCCCAAGACCTCAACGATTCCCCCTAGCATTGGCTCCTCAGCTTCCAAGACGACAGCCAGGTCCACTACCGCTGGCCGCTAATGATCGCCATGACGCTCCTCGGCGGCTTTCTCCTTTACCGCCTCACGAAACACCCGTCCGCCGCCGCCGAATAATCCCATTCCCCGAACCCGGCTCAAAATCTGGCCGGGGAGGATAAGTCGCCGGAATCCGAAACCACCGCACGCAGGCGGCAACAAGAGAAGCCCTTCGGGAGTTTGTAGCGTAAGCGCCTCTAAGCCATTTCTGTCGAAATCAAGCCGTTCAAGAATTGAATCGCTGTGGCTTTTTCCTCGAATTGTCCGCTGATGTGATCGCCGTTGGAGTAGCGGATATCAACTTCATACCGGACGAAACCCTTCACAAGCTTGTTTTCGTTGAATTCCTTGATGAACGCTACGGCGGCTTGCACGCCAGCCAACTCGTGGACCGGACCATGTAAAGTCGCCACGAAAACTCGAACGATTTTTCGAGTTAAACTTTGTTCCAACTCTCCGAGGAACTGTGTTAAATCCTCTTGGACCAAGGATTGAAGTGTGCTGATGAGCTTGGAATGTTTCGCTTTGCTCAAGGCGGAATAGGCGTTCACTTTCTTGGAGACTTCGGCATCGGACGTGGCTTCATCAAATCCCGCATTGATGCCGACGCATTTGAAGGTGGCGAGAACAGTTTCATAGGGACAGTACACGATCGAAAAACCGTGTGACCGGAGTTGTTGCATCGATCCTTCCGTGAAGACGCCGGCTAAAACCACGCCGAGAAATGGATGGTGCTCGCTATAAGTTTCCGCGAGGACAGAGACGGCTCCTTGGATTTCTTGAGCTTTATTTCTTGAGTGCTTGGTATAGCGCCGCCAGGCACTTTCGATAAACGCCTTGGGGCTGCCGATTTGGTCCTCCGTTCCTCCTTGCTCTAAAACGTAGTCCAGGTCGTGGTTGTTGTTCTTATGGTCTGTCCAAGTGACTTTCTTGCGATTATTTCTCGCCGGCCTCTCGTGTTTATAGTCGAGATAGTAGCCATGTTTCGCCGCGACTTCCGCGAGAGGTTGGCGAAGCATTTCTTCCAAGAGGTCGCCAATTATTTGCCCGAACTTGTGGGTGGGGGATTGCGCCATAATCCTTGGACTATCCTTGTACCCAAAGACGTCCCTCGCAGAGCGGGACGCGGTGTTTTCGGTTTTTCCACTTGGTGTTGCGTTCCCGGAGTTTTTCAAACCGCCACTGCTTGAAGCCGGCGGCCGTTGCAAGTTGTCCCAGCCATTCGGCCACGGGAACATAAACGCCATACGGCGCGGAATCTCCAATCACGAAGCAGACCGTGGAATCCTCGGAGCACACGCGGCGAAGCGCTCTCCAGACCTGGGCCAAATCATAGAAGTAGGCCGTCACCATGAGGTGGTAGTTCTTTTTTCCGCCCTTGGTTTTTCGGACGTCGGCGAGTCTTTCCACCACATCCCTCAGTTCCTTGGCAATCGGCTCGAGTTCCTGACTCGCGAGGAGTTGTTCCCAGTCGGTGTTTTTCGTTGTGGTGTGTTGTGAGCAAGACCTTACAAGATGAGTTCTCACGGTTTCCTGCAAATCTCCCCAGCCTGCAATCTCCCGCATGAACATCATTTCGAGCCGGGTTGCATCGGCGTAGTCGTAGTTGTTCGGATAAGGCGGGGACGTAATGACGAGATTCGCAAAACCATCCGGCACCCCATCGCACGTGCGGGCGTCCGATTCCACGAACGTTGCCAGGGAGGGAATCTCTTGCGATGCCGACATGTCCTTGTAAACGATGCGAGAAAACTCCAAGAACGCCTCGAATGGATGCAGCACGTTCTTCTTGGACTTGTTGGGTAGCACATACTGCCATTGGGCCGTGCCGACGTGGGACGTTCTTCGCAAAATGCTGACCAAGGTGAGCCAGGTCAATTCCGAGGCCGGCGAACCGTCCGCAAAGGATTCCCAGGCGCACCGCAGGCGATCCAGCGCTTCGAGATGTTCTTCCGAGAAGCAGCGGTGGATTAAATCGGGATAGGCCAGACAATTGCCGGTATTTTGCTGCGCGCTCCGCAAAATGCGATTTGCAAATTCCCGATATTTGTCGGGACCCTGTTGGCGGAGTAGCTTTGCCCGTGCGATTCTTGCAACAAACGGGTGGGACTCAACTCCGTAGCTTTCAATATGGGCCTCTTCCGCGGCAAGAAGCGTGGTCGCCGAGCCTGCGAAAGGATCGAAAACTCGAACGGTTTTCCACTCGGTCTTGAAATTCGAGATCAGGGACTTCGCCCAACTCGCCGAGAAGCCTGCGCTATAACGGAACCAGCGATGTACCGGTAAAGTCAAATTGTTGACAAACGTCGTGGTGTTCTTCTCAGCTTGATCGTTATCAAAGAGCGTGAGTTGATGAGGCGGCATATGTCAGCAATTATTCTCGGCGATTGATCGGACAGGAAATTCAAAGCACAAGTTTACCGCTTCGGGATTTTCAATTATAGCGAAGCCGGTTCGGTCAAACTTCACTCCCCGCTTTCCCGGACCACCATCAGCGCCGCGGCCGCGGTGTGGGACATGGGGATCGAGCCTTGAGGAAGGTTGGTCGTGACGAGGCCGGCTTCGGGGTTGTTTTCGGTGACTTCGCCCACCGCGCCGATTTCCAGGCCAGATTCGGAAAGGAACCTCAGAAAATCCGGCCCCTGGTTCGTCACGCGGACGATGCGGATTCTCGTCCCCGGCGGACACTCCGACAACGGCACGGCGTTGGTGGTGTCCGTTCGCATTTTGCCCTCGGCGGTGGGGATCGGATCGCCGTGCGGGTCGTATTCCGGATGGCCGAGAAACTCATCGATGCGGTCGATCAAAATATCGCTGACCGCGTGCTCCATGTTTTCCGCTTCTTCGTGAACCTGGTCCCAGGTGAGATCGAGCGTCTGCGCGAGGAAGAGTTCGATCAGGCGATGCCGGCGGAGGATCCGGACCGCGATCCGCCGGCCTTCCTCCGTGAGCGAGATGCCCTCGTAAGGTTTGTAGTTTACCAGCGGCGGGCGGATTTGGCCGTCTTCGGTTTTGGGTTCCGCGAGCGATTTGAGCATGCTGGACACGGTGCCCGGCGAGACGTTCAGCTTCGCCGCCAATTCGCCCGTGCTGACGGATTCGCGCTTGGACTTCAAATTGATTTGAAGTGCCGCTTTGAGATAATTCTCCACCGTAAGGCT
The DNA here is from genome assembly GCA_963815195.1 of uncultured Planctomycetaceae bacterium. Taxonomy (GTDB): domain Bacteria; phylum Planctomycetota; class Planctomycetia; order Planctomycetales; family Planctomycetaceae; genus CAWAVN01. Next base: position 949,925 of record CAWFGE010000012.1, on the reverse strand, counting down.
CGGCATGACCGGTTCGGTTCCATCATCAGCACAGGGACAGGTTGTTGCAGGGCGTGTTCGCCCGCTTCCAGGGAACGCTGGTTATTCTAGGCGACGGATTCTCCGAACGAAAGACGTGGAGGCGGACGATCAAACCCCACCGGCGGCTAGCGCCGTGCCGCTCACATGCAATGAGATCCCCAAAACCGGCGGCTAGCGCCGTGCCGCTCAGATATAATGAGAAACGGGATTGTCCCGGAGGACAATCCCGTTCTTAAGATCGGGTGGGACTCGGCGTGATGCCGAGGCCGCGCAGTCATTTCAAACAGGGGGGGGAAGGTTGAATCGGTGAAGATTCAAAGGTGACGCCCGAGGGCGTCGGAAGGAGAAAGTTCCTGAAAAATCCGTTTGTGTTTCCTGTGCCTCAGCTTGGACTAATCGACCGCGACGGAAATGCCGGGCGACGGCAGGGCCGGTCCCGAAGGGGCGGCGGTCGCGGCGGGCCGGCGGGTCCAGCGGCTGACTCGCACGATGGACGGGATGCTCTTCGTGGGGCGAACCGGAGGCGCCGCCGTCACGGGCCGAGAGTTCGTCATCGGCGGCTGCATCGCGGGTCCCGCGGAAGAGGCCGGGGCCTGTTGGGTTTCGGGGGTTTCCCACAATTCCGCGTGCCGGGTGACCGGCTGGGTTTCGGTGTGGGAGGTGTTTTGAATCATATTCGGGTTTTGGATTTGCGTGGTCGGCGGAAAGGATTCGCCGTCTTTTTGGAACGTGTTGACCGGGGGTTTCTTTTCTTCATAACCGTTCATCGGGTTGGGCGTGCGTTCCCGATTGAAGCGTTTCAGGTCGTTGCTGCGGGCGTCGGCGGTGCGGGAGGGAACGATGGTCTGGCGGCCGCTGGCAACCGCGCCGGGATCGGGCGAAGGAGCCAACGCGGTCCGGGAAGCGGCCAGGCTCGAAGGCGACACATACGCCACCCGCGTGCCGGTGGGAATCGACCGCATCACGGTCACGGGATGCATTTCGGTGACTTCCTCGGCCACCATCCGCACGGAGTTCACCGCAACCTTGCGGGTGGTTTTGTAAGGTTCCATGCGGGTCACGTTGTAGGTGACTTGCTGGGTGCCGTGGACGGCGACCTGCCGGGTGACGGGCACCGCTTGGGCGACATAATTCGGAACATACTGCCGGTTGGTGCGAAAGTTTGGAGTAAACGCCGACCGCAGGGAGTAGCCAAACCGGTTCAGCCCGCCGAGCAAACCGGGACGGGGATCGTACTGGCAGGGCGTGGGGCGGTTGATGCACTCGCGGGACGTGAACCATTGGCCCATGTCGCGGGTGACGGTTTGATATTCCGTCACGTTGGTATAATTCACCGTGGGAACTTCCGCGGTGCGGGTTTCGGTAATCGGGCGGTAAGCCGTCACCTCTTGATCGACATAGCGGGTTTCCACCACGGGGCGTTGGACGGTGCGTTTCACCGGTTGAAATTCCGTCACCCGCACGTTTTGGTACATGGTCTGCGCGACGGGAACGAGAGCCGGCGTGCACGTGGTCACGCAATGCTGCGCCGGAACCGCGGAGGCGACTTGCACCAGGCTCGCGGAAGCCACCGGGCGAGCCGGAGCACACGGATCAATCGTACTGCCGGGGAAAAACTGGGCGGACGCCGAACTCGTGATGAGGGCGGCACCGCACAGCGCGATCTGACCGATCATGCGTTGGAACATGGTCACTTTCCTAATTGAAAGGCGTCGAGATGGAGAGAGTGATCTGAGCGAAGGGACACGAGCGACAAGTCGGCGGAGAGAGCCGTTTGGTGCTGTTCGCTCGCGGGGCGGGTTTTTATGAGATTCTAAAATTTGGGTCAAGCCCGTACCGAGCAAATTCCGATAAGAATGAATTCCGCCTCTTTTATAGGGCTTTGAGGGAAGGCGATTCTTCCGCGTTGGTCAAAGAGGGGGAGACAGGGAGCTTGGGAGAAGGGGAGGCGATGGAATCCCTTCCAGCGGGCGATTTGGAATGCCGTCGTGGTTCGTGCCGATGTTGATTGCGAGGTATGTTGCGAAAGGGCGGCTGTATGGAACATGACAAGACATGGGTTCTCTGGGGCGGGATGGTCTTACTTTTCTTTACCGGTTGCCAGGTGCCGCCTTATCAGTTGCCCGGCGGATACAGCTCGACTTACCATCGGCGACTTCAGGCCTTGGAAGTTCCGCCGCCCGTGATTCCCGCGCCGTTTCCGCCGGCCGCCAGTGGTCAAGAAATGGAACCGAAAGAAACGGCCGCGTCGGCGGGCGTGTTTTATCCGCCGACGATTGAATACGCTCCGCCCACGAAAAGCGAATTTCAACAGGCCGTCGTGTTGCCGGAGGATCGGCCGGCGAACGCAGACGCCGCGGCCCGGTTTCGGAGGTATTGAGAACCTGGGCGATTCGGAAGCCGCGGGAAATCTGCAAAAAAACGCCCGGCAATCCGCACTTGAGCCGGCCTGGAAATCCCGCTATTCTCTCGCCGCTTGACGAGGAGGGCTGGACGCGTCAAGTGGCGGGGTCAGGAGGACTTCGCGTCGAAAACACCCCAGGGAAGGACGGCCAGGTGACCAACGGACAACGCGTTCTCGTCGTGGATGGGCTGCGGGAAACCGAAGAGGTTTTGAAAGCGGTGCTGGAACCGCAGGGCTTGGAAGTCAACCGCATCCGCAGGCATGGGGCCGCCTCCGTCCCGCCTCTCCCACCGCCGCACGTGGTGGTTTGGCACGAAGACCACGAGGCTTCGGATTTCGAAGTGAACGATTCCTGGCCCGATGTCCCGCGGGTGATTATTGGTTCCCTGAGCGTGCCACGACCTGCGGCCGGCAAAGATTCGCGGGAGCATTATCTCTCGCAACCGTTCCACTACCGGGACCTGATCCAAGCCGTGGAACGACTGCTCGCGAAGTAGCGACTTTTCTCACTCGGCGATGGTGGGCGGCGGGGCGACCTGGCTTTCGTCGTCGATTTTGACGCCGGCTTTTTCGGTGATCAGCACCGAATACTTGCGATTGTTCTTGATGGTGGGCTTTTCCAGGATCAGGAACGAAGTCCCCGCCGCGGTGACGCCCGCCCGGCCGTTTTCCTCGGCGGTGATGTTCTCCAGCACGACGTTTTTGGCGCGGTCGTGGGCATTGAAGCCGTCGATGCGAAACTGCCGGACTTTGAGGTTCCGCACCACGACATTGTGCACGTCGTACAGCGTCACCCCCACGCTACGGACGGCGATCCATAAATTGAGATCCTCCGGATACTCGATCGGGCTCGTGCGGAAATAAATCGATCCCTTCCAAGCGGCCCATTGGCCTTCCGGAATGGCGGGAAGCTGGCGGGCGTTTGCGGGAACGGGCACTTCGGGCAGCGGTTTGTCGTCCCGGATCAAAACATAAAACCCTTTGCGGACCGGGGTGATTCTCCAAAGCTGCTTGCCGGCTTTGCGCCACGCGAGCGCAGGCACGGGAAAGGAGCCGTTGAGTTCGGCCCCGTTGCCTTCGATGATGAGCGGGTGCAAGGGTTCGCCGCTGAAGCGTCCGCCCACGAGTTCCATCGATTCGTAATACGGCCGGCCGGTGTTGGCGATGTTCAAAACGTCGCCGTGCCCCATGAGTTGCAGCCCCCGCTGGAGCGTCCGCACGGGACCGCTGTATTGATTGATGGCGTTGTTGGTTGTGCCGTCGAAAATATCGTTCCCGCGCAGGTTGTCCACATAGATCACCCCCGCAAACAGCACCGGCGATTGCAGAAGGATCAGAAAACTCGAAAAAGCCCCCAGGCGAAACAGACTCATCGCGGTTGTCCTCTCAGTTTTCGGATGTCTTCCGTCAGGGCGGCTTCCAACCGCCGAGATCGAATGGCGAGGCAAGATGCCGCCATGAGGCCGGGCGACCATTCGGCCGCGTGATCTTCAATGGCATCGGCGTCGGGGAAGCGAGGTTTGAGCATTTCCGGCGGGGGCGGGAGAACGCTTGGGATCGATTTCGTGGTTGCATCGCGATTTGCGGACGCGTTTTTCGTGATCCGAAAAATAGGCCGATGTGAAAAATTTTAGGAAAACCCAAAAATTCCATGTTTCCCGTGCCGAACTTGGTGTATTATACGACACATCGTGTGGGCATGGGTTCACACGAAAGGAAATGCCACGTCTGTCAGCCGCGTTCCTGCGTCTGTTCGTCGAATTCTGAGGTTTTCCTCATCAGGCAACTCAGCCATTCTTGCGACCAAATCCAGGACATTAGAAGGTCAGCGACAAGTTTTCTGCTCAAAGGTCGGCCGGTCGGGACGGTCGTTTTTGGAGAGAGTTGTTCGTGGTGGGCCGGGCCGAATGTCGTTGCACTTCCGGACTGCAATTTTGCGGTCGCCTTGTCTGAGTTTTTGTTTTGTGTTGAGCCGATTGGGGCTCATAGAGGATGAGTATGAGTAAGAATTTGTATGTAGGGAACCTCCCCTTTACCACCACGGACGAAGATTTGCGTGAAGCCTTTTCCGCTTATGGCACGGTGGCCCGCGCCCAAGTGATTTCCGACCGCGAAACCGGCCGCTCCCGCGGTTTCGGTTTCGTCGAAATGGAATCCGGAGGCGACGAAGCCATCGAAGGCATGAATGGTAAAGAACTGAATGGCCGTGCCCTCACGGTCAACGAAGCCCGCCCCCGCGAAAACCGCTCGCGTGGCGGTGGCGGCGGCGGCGGCGGATACCGCAGCAACTATTAAGCCTCGAATTCGTTCGAGTCGCCATAATCAGCCCAACCGTCCCGACCGGTTGGGCTTTTTTTCGCTCCAAACCCGTCCGAAAAACGCTCAATTGGCTCGGTCTGCAATCAGTTCGCTCAAACAGGGAAGGACCTGCGAGGCGACGGCGGAAACGCGGTCGGGATGCACGAAGATCCGCACCCGCTTCACGTAATCGTCGAACTGCTTTTGAGCCAGAGATTCCACCACGGGCGAGACTTGATGCAGCGGGCGGTAAATGTCTTCCTTGGGGAAATAAATCGGCACGTGGAATTCCACTTCGCGGTGCGGCGGCGGGGCATCAATCAGCACATCGGTCGGAGCCAGCCGGTCGCCAGTCGCCGAGGATATGCGGTCGATGAGTTGTCTGGAGAGGTCCAGCAAATGCTCGAAAGGTTGGCGGGCCAAGGGCTGATAGAGTTCGGGCGTTTGATAGAAACTGAACTCCACGACCGATTTATACAGCCGGCGTTTGGAACCGAACAGACCTTCGAGCAAGGGTTCGCAGGTCGTTCCCGCCGCCCGGCGGCGAAGCTCGGCGATGGTCTCGGCTTCGGTCTGCTGGAAGAAATGCGAAAGATCGATGCCTTCCCGCAATTCGTAAAACCCGCGGGCGAACATGCACGTCGCCGCGCGCACGGCGTGGTGCCAATACACCTCGCTGAACATCACATAGCGGGCAAACACCATCAACTCCGCCGCCGTCCGGCCTTTGCTGGTGACCGCCAGGCCGTCGGCGTTTTCATTGAGCACCAGCGACTGCATCAGCCGCCCGCGATCGAAGTTCCGTCCGTAAGGCACGCCGCAATGCAGGCTGTCCCGGTCGAGATAGTCCATCTTGTCGATGTCGATCGGCCCGGAAAGCACCGAGCGAATCAAACGCAAAGCCGGCGTGTCCGTCCCGCCCGCAAGCACATCCAAAAGCTCGGCGGGCCCGATATTCCAATCGTCTTTTAGCACTTGGGCCAACTCGCAATGCGGCCCCAAGAACTCCGCAGCATAGGCCTCGTGCGAATTGAGTTCCGCCAGCGACAAATCCTCGATCGCATGGCAAAACGGCCAATGCCCCAGGTCGTGGAGCAAGGCCGACGCCATCAAGAGCTCCGCCCCGTGCGGATCGAAGACCTCGGCAAAGCGGGGATCTTTCCCCAACTGCGAGAGATACCGGAGCGAATTATGAAACACGCCGAGCGCGTGCTCGAACCGCGTATGCGTCGCCCCCGGGTACACCAGCGAAGTCAAGCCCAACTGCGAAACATGCCGGAGCCGCTGAAACTCGCGGGTATCGACCAACGCCCGCACGCGGGGCGTGAAGGGAACATCCTGCTCCATCGGGATTCGGACGAGACCCCGCCCCGCCTCCAATTGGGCCAACTCGGGAATGTCTAGAAGAGGATGAGGCATGGTCTCAGGTTCCCCATCCGCAAAAGTTATCCCACCGACGATGTGGGCGCAAACAACTCGGCCACGACTTCGGCGATCACCTCGTTGTCCAGTTGGGCGTCGGCTTTTTGCATGGCCCCCCAGAGTTTCCGGCCGTCGGAAATCGCCCGCCGCATCCGAGGCGGCAAATCCTCGAACGGAATCGGCGCGTGATCCTCGGCTTCGAGGGCGGCCCGGATCGCCACCGGCAGATCGCCGATCGCGGCTTTGGTTTCAAACTCCACAAGTCCGACCAGCATCGGGTTCACGCGGCCGGAAATCAGCGACCGCACATCATCCATGTAGGCCACGATCGGCTTGCCCAGCGTCCAGGCGATGGCCGCTTCCGAAACCGCCCCCTCATCCGGAACCCGGCCGTTCAAATTCCAGGCGACGGCCTGGCATTCCTCCGCGAGTTGATATACGTCCAGCGCAAAAATCGCCGCGTGCAAAAACTGAGCCGCCAAGGGAGCCGGCCAGCCGCGCTCGACAAGTTCCTCGAGCACCAGCCGAAACTCCATGCCGTCCCGGTGCGGCAAATACACCGTGAAACCGGTTTCGCAAAGGGCGTCGGCAATCGCGGTCATCTCGTCCCGCTCGGCCTGATTGAACAACGGCCCCGCACAATAGATCCGGGCGGAGGGCGGCGTGGAAGGCTGCAACATCAACGGGGTCCCAGAAAGCCAAGGCGTTTTGCGGTTGGATTCCCCATGCCACCGCACGCGAAACCGGCCCCACATTTAGTAGATCAACACGAGGCTACCACAATCGAATGGGGATTTGAAGGTTTTGGAACGGAAAATCCACGTTCCGGAACCGCGTCCATCATACAAATTCCCCCCGAATTGCCCAGGTCAATGAACACAAGTTTCAAGCCCGGGCACAATTCGCTTCCAGGCCAAATCTGCTAAGATCATATGTTGCCGCCCAATTTTCGCCCGCAGCGTTGAATTTCGCCCCGCTGATTGTCCATGCCCGCTCCGCCGAATCCTCCGCGTTCTTCCCCTTCGCCTTGGCGGGGCGGATTGTGCGTGGTGCTGGCGACGGCGCTCTGCTCATTGGCCCTCCAGTCGATTTTGCAGAGCGGCCCGATTTCCAGCCGATTTCTGAGCGGCGGCCTCTGGTCGCGGCTGGTCGAACTCTTAGGCAGCCACCTCGCCTTTCAACCGCAAACGGGAATCTTCGAAGCCGACCCCGGTTACGCGCCGATTTTTGCCATCAACCTGGCGAGCGGTTTGGTGTGCTGGTTTGCAGGCGGTTGGCTGATCTCCCGCCGGTCTGGAAAATCGTTTACCTCGGCTCTCGGCCGCTGGGGACTCTTCGGTTGGCTGTGGGGTTTGATCCCGGCCGCTTGGGAGGCGGCCCGCATCTTTGCCCCGCTGTTGGGGGAAACCAATTCCTTCGGAGTCTTTTTGGTGGAGACCTCGCCCCTGTGGATGGCGAGCGCCTTCGCGGGTTGGCTGGCGACTTTTGGAAGCTTAATGTCCCCACCCGCTTCGGAACGTTCTATTTCGGAGACATCGAAGAATTTCGCGGGCCGCGTTTTGGGGCGTGGCGATCGCGGCTGGGATTTATGTGATCGTGTTCACGGCGATGAACTGGCAGGCTCTACCGCAACCTGCTCGTGCCCCACGGCGACTCGGCGATGTATGAGGAACACCTCTGGAACCTCACCCACGGCAAAGGCTTTCGCAGCTACCAGGAAGACCGCCTGTTCCTCGGCGAGCATCTGCAAGTGGTGCACGTGTTGCTGTTGCCGATCTATTTGATTTGGCCGTCGCTGATGACGATGGACCTCTGCGAATCGCTGGCCCTCGCCTCGGGGGCGTTCCCGATATTTTGGATGACGCGGAGGCATACCGGCTCGCCGCGCTCAGGACTGTGCGTGGCGATCGCCTATCTCCTTTACTTTCCGCTGCAATATATCGACATCGCGATTGACCTGAAAACCTTCCGCCCCATCGCGTTTGGCGTGCCTCTCGTCTTATATGGTCTCGACCAACTCGAACGCGGCCGCATGAAGTCGGCCCTATTATTTTGGCTCGTTGCGCTATCGGCTAAAGAAGACTATGCGATCGTTCTGGCTCCGCTAGGAGTTTGGATCGCTCTGTTCCAGCCCAGCGATATTAAGAAGAACCCTGACCTCAATACACCAGCAAAACCGGGCCGGCTGCGTTGGTATGGGATCGGGCTCGCGGTGTTCAGCACTGTGTATTTAATACTAGCCGTGAAATATATCATCCCCTGGTTCCGCAGCGGGGACGAGGTGCACTACGTCGGCTATTTTCCGCAATTCGGCTCCACGCTTGGCGAAGTCGTGCGGAACATCCTGGGCAATCCCAAGCTGCTGTTTTCTGAACTCTTCGCGGTGACGACGCCCATGTATGCCGCTGTGCCTCTTATTCCACTGGGTGCCATCGCGTTACTCTCGCCCAGCCGATTGCTCGTCGCGTTGCCGCTGTTTGGAATTCTTTGCCTGAACCAAATCGACCGCACGCCGCAACATCATTTCCACGCCCCGCTTGTGCCGATCATCCTCTGGGCCACGACCGCGGGCGTCGCAAGGTTTCCCAGCATCTTGCGATTTTTTAAGAAAAAGGATGCGAATCCTATAAGCGATTTTTATAGAACTCGTTGGGCGGCATCGTTTCTATTCGCCTCGGCCTTCTGCACCGGTGTATTTTATAGCATGAGTCCTCTAGGCATCGGGTTTTGGGATCCGGATTCGAACATCTATTGGAAAAAGCGATATTGTCTAAGCGAGCGAGCGAAAGTGTTTGCGATCGTCATCGATGAAATCCCCAAAACCGCCCGCGTGTTCTCCACGGACTTCGTGCATCCCCGGTTCACCCACTATGCCAGGTCCTATGACTACAGTTCCTACAAGTGCGCCACGGATAAAGAACTCACGAATCCGGTCCCCGGCGAAACCTATTACCTCGTCATCGACACCCAGCATCCCTATAGCAAAATCAAGACGCCCGCCGACATCCCCGAATACCGCAACCGCCCCAAAGACTGGGAACTCCTCCCCGACCGCACCGACGGCTATTTCATCGTGCTCAAGCGGCGGAACTAGCCAATGGCCCCGCACTAGCGGACCATGCGCCACGATTTCGTATGAGCTGACGTCCTCACCGACGAGCGATTCGGGCCGTTTTCCAACCATCTTTCCCCCCAGGACCAGCAGGCCGCCCGGCCGACGATTGGAATCAAACGGTGGAGGGCGGTAAGATGCGGAGAATCAGCGGAACCTATGGCGTCGCCGATTGGGGCGACCGGAACGTCAACGCAAAAGCGGAACGTGAGAATCGCTTTGACAAATCGAACGTCGTTGGCGATCGAAGCCGTCGAAATGCAAGTCTTGAATTAGTCCGCAAGCCATCCCCCTTCACCACTCTCCAGGAATAAATAGCCATGAGTTGTAAGCACACATTCACTGCCGCACTGGTCTTTGGTTGTCTGGCAGTGGCGTACCTTGAGGGCGGTGCCGTTTTTGCGGGTGAAGTGCCGGCCAAAGTTGACGTCTTTGTCAGCGGTGCGGGGGGCTACCACACCTATCGCATCCCCGCCGTGATCGTATCGCCCCACGGAACGGTGCTGGCATTCTGCGAGGGCCGCAAGTCGAGTCGGTCCGACCACGGGGACTTGGACCTGCTGCTGCGTCGCTCCCTCGACAATGGCAAGACGTGGAAGCCGACGCAGATTATTTACGAGGAAGGCGGCGATGCGAAAACCACCATCGGCAATCCCTGTCCGGTCGTGGATCAGTCCACGGGCCGGATCTGGCTTCCCTTCTGCCGCAACAACGACGATGTCTTGATCACATACAGCGACGATGACGGGCAGACGTGGGTCAAGCCGACGGCGATCTCGGGCAGCGTCAAACCGTCCAATTGGGGTTGGTACGCCACAGGGCCAGGCGTCGGCATTCAACTGACGCGCGGCCAGCACAAAGGCCGGCTGGTCGTTCCCTGCGACCACAGCGAACAAGTCGATGGCAAACGCGTCATGTTCGCGCATGCGATTTTCAGCGATGACCACGGCAAGAATTGGAAACTCGGCGGAACGGTCGGTCGGCATACGGACGAGTGCCAGGTTGTGGAACTGCAGGGCGGCACCTTGATGATGAATATGCGGAATTACTGGGGCCGTGACGGCAAGCAGCAGGAGAAAGACAAAATGCGGGCGGTGGCTGTTAGCCAAGACGGAGGCGAGACCTGGGGAAAACTGCGTTTCGACGAATCGCTGATCGAACCAATTTGCCAAGGGAGTTTGCTGCGGTACGCAGGCAAGGGCGACGCCAGCGGCGGAAGGCTGCTGTTTTCCAATCCGGCGTCCAAGACCAAACGCGAACGGCTGACGGTGCGACTCAGCCACGATGAAGGAGAAACGTGGCCGGCCGCGTTGTTGCTCCATGAAGGACCGTCGGCCTATTCCTGTCTAACCGTTTTGCCGGACGGTTCGATCGGCTGTCTTTACGAAGGCGGCGAAAAGAATGCCTATGAGAAGATTCTCTTTGCGAGATTTGCGGTGAAGTTGTTGCAGGAAAAGGGCGAAGCGTCAGTCGCGGCGGAGATCAAAGGCTTCATGCCTCCTCGGGCGGCGAGTTTACAAGGTTTTCGTCGAACGAAGCCAACGCTGATCGAGACTCGCAATTCGCTGGCCGAGGTTTTTGGAGAACCAAGGGCGGAAAAGATCGCCAAGCAGGTCGACTTCGAGCAGGAGTTTCTCGTGTTCTTTCAATGGGCCGGTTCCGGTCAGGACAAGTTGACTTTCACAGTCGAAAAAAACAACGGCAAGTCGAAGGTCGTCTTCGTATTCAAGCCGGGAAGAACGCGTGACCTTCGGCCCCATGCGCATCTGGTTTCGATTCGCAAGGGCGTCTCCTGGGAGATCGCAAAGTAATCGTCGAGTCAAGCGGCTCTCGCTGACCTTGAACTCCGGGATGAGACAGGTAAGGTGATCGAGGCTTGGCGGCGACAAGAAAAGTCGCGCCGATCGCACGCACGTTCTCCAAGGCGCGCTTCAAAGTGCAGTTCCCTGTTGTTTCATTTTGGAGGTTTCGGGAACCCCGATGCCAAGAAACCGCCCAAGGCGCGTGCACTATTTTGGAGCGAACTCCTTCGCTCTCCATTCGGGCGGCAGGTCGGTTTTGATTTGGCGGACAAGATCCAGAACCGCCCGGCGCTCCGCCGCGGGAATTTTATCGAACGGTTTGGGGGGAATCTCGGCCGCAAGGACGGTGTGGAGTTTTTGAAGAATCCGCAGTTTGGCGGGCTTTGGCAGGGCGTCGAAGAGGCTCGGTTTCGATGAGGTAACTCAGGCGGTGCTCAAACAGGCGGGTTTTGAGGTTCCCGTCGCGGAGAGACCGCCCTTTGGAATCCTTCTTGCCGCGGTCGGCGAACCACTTCGCGAAATCGGTGCTGCCTTGGACAGGCTCGGCGAGCGGGGCTTCATCGATAAACAGCAGATAGCGGACGAACTGATCCTCCACATCGGAGCGTTTGCCGAAACGCGCTTCGTAACCCGCGCGGATCAACAGATTTTGCCCGTGGATCTGATGATGAAACACCATTTGCGCGACCAGATCGCTGTGGTCCGCCGGGTAGCGCGAAGTGTCGAACACGCCTTTCAAGTCGTTGACGTTGTTGGGCGACGGCATGAGGTTCGGCGAGTGGCCGGCTTTGGGTTCGATGATGTTCCCGCGGTGTGTCTGCCGCCCGTGCTGGCCGGTGACGTACCAGCCGCCGAAGCGTTTCGCGAAAGGCGTTTGATGCGTGATTCGCGAATAGCCCGACAAAGGCCGGCCGGTTTCATCGGTGATAAACGACCGCACCAAACCGCCGGGCACCCGCAAAGCCGACGTCCCCGCGTGGCAGGCCAGGCATTGGCTTTCCCGCTTTGGAAGTTGCGGCGGCTCTGCCTTCGCCGACCGTTTGGGAAGGTTGAGCGTGTAGAACATCAGCCCCTTTCGAGGATCGACCGCGGCGATTTCGAGGGCCGCCGCCCCGGGCACCCAGCCGACGTAGCAGTCCTCGTTGAAGAACACCGCCCGCGGGGTCTCCGGCGAGACCAACTGCGGATTGAGGGCCGTCTTGGAATACACCAGCATCTGCGAAGCGGGCGAAATGTCCAACTCGTCGAGCAGCGACTTCAAATAGCCCACGGCCGATTCGCTGTTAAGCCGAGCCTGGCCGGTTTCCAGCCGGTCCTTCAATCGCTCCGCGGGATTTTCGGTCTCGCGGCCGAAGTAATCGATCGGCCGTTGTCCGTAGGGCAGCGGGTCGTCCAAATCGATCACGGCCGGCTCCCCCGCCCCCAGCCGAGCGGCCATCAGCAACAAGCCCAATCCGACAACAACGCCGCGTCTCATACCCGATCCGCCAAGTGTCCAAGAGAAATCCGCCTTGATGTACAGTGTACGACACAACGGGAACTCTTTGAAGTCGGCAGGCGGTCCCAAATGAAAAGGGGCACCCCATCATCTTGATGAGGTGCCCCGCGGTCTTGGGTTTGACCGTCAAACCCAGCAGGGAAGATGCGCGACTTTTGAGATGCGGTTTCGTCGGTTCAGGCGGCTTTCTGCGAAGCGGCGTTTTCGTTTATGGGCAAGGTGAGGATCGGGAGCGTTTCGGCCGCGGGCCGCCGGGAGACTTTGGCGAACACCAGGCCGAGGATCAACAATGCCCCCGCCGCCAGCCAGCGGTGCAAATGAGTTTCATAGAACAAGGCCCCTTCGCCGGCTTTGGGCGTTTCCGCGGGAGCGATGGGCAGGTGATAGGCCTTGGCGATGTGCAAAACTTCGACCATGTGAATCAAAGGCGTTTGCTGGGCGCGAAGCGGGTCATCACCGAATCGATCTGCATGGCTTCGGGCGTGGCGGTGAGATTCAAACCCGGCTCGTACAGTTTCTTGCCCACGCTGCGGCCCACCGACACCGTTCCGCCACCGATGTTGATGTAGGCTTTGATGGCCCGGCCCTCGGCATGCTCTTTATAGATCTTCATGCGGGTGTCGATGGAATCGGTGAACTCCTCATCTTGAATCATCGGCAGGTGGTTGCGTTCGATTCCCTTGCGAAGCAGTTCCCGCCCTTCCTCGGTCATTCCGACGGCTTGATCTTCGTAACCTCCCAAAGAAGCCGCGACGGAATGAAACGAAATCAGTCCTTTGTCGAACAGCAAGCGTTCCATGTCGATCCAGAGCCAATCGGGCCGGTTCGCTCCAAATTGCGAAGCGCCGGTGCTGGCCACGATGATCGGCTTGACCCCCATTGTCTCGATGGCGCAACACGCGCACAAGTTGAGCGTGGGGAACGAACCCGAACAACCCACCGCGACCACGTCGCCTTTTTTCACGCCCGCCTGTTGCAGCATGTCCACGATGGCGGCCGCGAAGTTGGGATTCACGGAAGTCTGCTTGGATTCCAAATGCCCCGTCACGCTGGTCGTGGGCGTGAGGTACTCGCCGATCATCCCGGACCGGGCGGGATCGAACTCTGGATCGAAGTGATGGTTTCGCGCCAAGCGTTCCTTGCGAATCGTCTCTATGGCATGGGATGCCAGTTTCGCCGCGGCGAATTTTTCGGAGTCATCGGGCAAGCCCAGCAGGTTGCGTTTGCACAATTCCGCAGACGCGAGCCCCGCGAGGGCCAGAGCGCAGATGAAGATCAACGCCTTCTGCGAAACTTTTCGAGGTTCCCAGTAAACCGCTTTCATGCCAGCACCTCCAGGCCCAGGGCCATCAAAACCAACCGAACCACGGCACTGGCGGTGAGCACCACGCAGCACGTTTCCAAAAGGCCCTGCCGTTCAATCCAGATCGCGATCAGGCCGGGGATGATGTAGCCCACGATCTGAAAATTCGCGAAGGACGCCGCGTCCGGTTCGCCGCCGAAGCGAATCAGCAAAAACCGGGCGGCGAAGCCGATCAGAAAGCCGACGAGGATCATCAGCACCGTCCGGCGTTTGCCGTAGATGATCGCCACGCGGGACAGGCCCTTCACCACGGCCCAGGTCAAAAACGCGGCCGCGAGTGTGAGGAGAATCGTCATCGGGCGGTCGAGGTACAAGGCGAGATAGCCCGGCACGACCATGCCGCCCGCCGCGAGTCCGAAAAGTTCCGTAAGCGTGAGGCTGACGATCAGCCCCGTGCCGATGGAGATTGTCACAGGATCCATTAGGCAGCCTCCTTGCGTGGATGAATGGTAGAAACGAAATTCTGGGAGCGGCTGCGGAAGAGCTCGACGAGTTCCATTCCCACGCCGGCAATGTTGCCCAGGCCCATGATGAGCCCCAATCGGCCCGACACGTCGCGGAGCTTGTTGAACAGCGTCTCGGCGGGCTGGCGTTCGGCGGCTTGAAGGCGGACGGCGGAAAACCCGCTGGCGAGCGCGCGTTTCAGGAAGACTTCCGTCCCGGTGCCGATGGCAAACGCCGTGTCCAGGTTGGTCCAGCGGGCACACATCTCGGCCATCTGCACCGAGCGTTCCGGGCGATCGCTGCGGCAGTTGACGACGGCGATCCGCGTGTCGGCTTCGGTGTTCATCGAATTGGCCAAATGCCAGATGCGGTCGGTCGATTGCGGATCGTTGGCGGCGAACGCATTGACCAAAGTCATCCGCCGGCTGTGTTGCTCGACGGTCCATTGCGACATCGCGCCGGGATCGGGAGCCGCCTGCCACATCCCGCGTAGCGCGGTCTTCCGGTCGATGCCCAGCGACTGGCAGACACTGAGGGACAAGGCGACGTTGTCCGGGTGTTCGATGTACGAGAAACCCTGGAGTTCCGCCGCGGTCACGCGGTCGATGTCCGCGTCGGCCACGATTTTGAATTGCGATTCGCGGTCTCTTGCCACCTCTCCCAGAATGCAGAGTTGGCGGGGATCGCGTTCGGCGGTAAACAGAAGCCCCTTGACCGGGACCGTCCCGGCGAGGGCCCGGGCGACGTCGGCGGGCGTGGGGCCCATAACGTCCAAGTGATCGGGACGGGCGTTGGTGATGACGCCGTGCGTGGCCCGCACGATGTCGAGTTCGCACAGCGATTGAAGCAGCGGGTGCAGGGCCATGCATTCGAGCACCACCGCTTCCGCGCCCAGTTCGGCGGCTTTGCGGATGATGTGGACCTGCTCGATGATGTTCGTTCGCCCGACGCGTTCGATGGCTTCCTCGGTTCCGTCGGGGCGGATGAACCGCGGGAGCGTTCCGGTGGTCTTGGCACACGTGCGAAGCCCCGCGGAGCGGAGACCCGCGGCGATCAGCCGCGTCACGCTGGATTTGCCCCGCGTGCCGTTGACGTGAATGCGGAGGGGAATGCCGCAGCGATGCCTGCGATGCCAAAAGGCCTCCAGGCACCCTAAACTCGCCAAGAGCCCCGTGGCGCCGGCGAGCAGTGCTATACCTTCCATTAAGCGAAATCCTTACTGGAACGGGGCGGCCCTGCCCATTCCAAAATGAGAGCCGAGAGATGAAGACGCCGGCATAAGGTGCCGGCCGGGACGACATCCAATTTCGTATTGGCCCGCGTGCCGAATGGCCAGGAGAGACAGGACGTGAGACGCCCCCGCCGCGACGGTTGATCCATCCGTTTTTGCGACTGGGAAAGCAAGGCGGGGCGAGCAGTCAGGGAAAGGTATCGGAAGGACTCCCCGGCGAACTTGCGAGCAACGCGGACATTCTCCAATTGCGGCAGTTTGCCTGGTCAACCGCCGCCCCATGATGCCGACCAGCGTGACCTAAACGGTCTCTTCATGCTTGAGCATTGCGTCCTCCCTGACACATTTTTGGCAGTTGCCATCTTCGCCAACCTTTCTCATCGTGAGGAATAATCGGCCGACCATTTTGGAGGGGCGGGATTAGAACCAAAGCCCGCCGGTTCGTCGAACGGGATTTGCTCGATGACGGGATCAGGGGAATCACGAGCCCGCCCGTCGTGGGCCTCCGCAGCCGAGAAAAATCGGCTCCCCGCATCAATCCATCAACCTATGTTTGCTTTTGCCGAGAACCTGTTGGATCGCCGCCAAAATTTTTTTCTCCCTACGGTTTCCCCGCCGAGGCCCTACAATGAAAGGCGGGAAAGTCTGCAAGTTTTACGCGGTTTCGTTGTTGTTTTTTCGGATGGGAATACGTTTATGTCTCAAGCCATCGTCAACCCCGAAGAACTCCGGCAGTTCGCCCAGATGCTCAAACAGTTCGACACCGCCCTCACCGATCAGATGGCGACGCTGTCGAGCCGGCTGGAGTCCCTCTCCGCCACGTGGCGAGATCAGGAGAACCAGCGGTTCCGCGAGGAGTTCGAACAAAACATCAAACTGATGGCCCGGTTCATCGAAGTCAACGAAGAGCATATTCCGTTCCTCTTGCGAAAAGCGGAACGCATCGAAGAATACCTACAACAACGCTGACGTTCTGGAACAAACAGAACGAACTCAGCCAAAAATTCGAAATCCGAATTTCGAAATCCGAAACAAATCCCAATGACGGAAATTCCAAAGGTCCAAACCCTGCAATTTGGCGGGATCTCCTTTACATCAGAGATTGGCAAAGGACGGGTTTTGGGCATTCAAATTTGGGATTTCGAATTTGTTTCGGATTTCGAGATTCGTGCTTCGGATTTTCCACAAAGGATGATTGGGAGAAAGGAAAACCGAAATGAGTGACGCCGCCCGCGTGAGTTCTGTGGAAGCCGTCGAACGGTTTTATCGGGCGGTGCGCGTGTTTCAGGGTGAGGCGGAAAATGCCCTCCTGGCTTTGGATCAGCAAGTGTCCAAGGTGCTGGCCTGGTACGATTACGACGCCCCCCACTATTGGAAAGAGCAGGTCCGCCGGTCCTATGACGAGGTGGCTCGGGCGCGGACGGCTTACGACACCTGCCGGATGCGAACGGTCGCCGATCACCGGCCGAGTTGTTACGAAGAGAAAGAAGCCCTCGCCGCCGCCAAAGGCCGGCAGGAATACGCCCGCGAAAAGATCGAAGCCGTCGGCCGCTGGTCGGTCCGGCTGCACCGCGTGATTGACGAGTTCCGCGCCCAATCCGGGCGGTTGAAGTTGTATCTCGACAGCGACGTGGAAAAAACCGCCGCCCTCTTGGAACGCACCTTGGCGTCCCTGGAATCCTACCTGGGCCACGGCATTAACGCGGAAGAACCCGCCGGCTCGGCCTCGGCTCCTGAACCCGAAGCCGCTGAACAACCCAAGCCTAAACCCAAAGAAAAATCCGAGGATTAACATGCGAATGGTGAATCTGGACACCGGGCGCGATCAGCTTCAAGACGCCGGCGAGACGTTGGAGCGAATCTGGGCGGAGACGACGGAAGTCTGGCGGGATGCCAACAGCCGGAATATCGAGGAGAAGCATTTGATCCCGCTCAAAAACGAACTCGTCAAGATGATCGCCGCGATCGGGCATCTCGACGACATCCTCAAACAAGCCAGCCGCGATTGCGATCCGCACTGATTTGAGAGGGACCACGAAATACACGAAACACACGAAAAAATCCGAAATCCGAATCTCGAAACCCGAAACAAATCTGAAATCTCAATGTTGCAAACTTTCCATGCGCGGGCGATTCGTGTTGATGGCGAGTTTTGATTTTATCCGCGCCAATCCGCGTGATCCGCGGTTTGAATGAATAGAAACAATCCGTGACAAATCCTCCTTTTTTTTCGTGTCTTTCGTGTGTTTCGTGGTCCCAATCCTTTCATTTCTTGACCGATTTTGATTTCAGAGACCGAGGCTGCTTTTGAATACGCCGTTTTGCCGTGAACTGTATTCGGACCTGTTGGAATCGCTTCAGGCGGCGATCGCGGAGCGCTCGGCGGCGGAGTGCCGGCTGGCGGAGCTAGCGTCCGAAGAGCACCCCGAAGATCTCGATGCGGTGGAAGTCCAGGACCACTTGGGATCGCTTGAAGCCCAGGAGCAGGAAGCCCGCACCGCCGCGGAGGAGGCATACTCCCAAGCGGTCGCGGAGATCGAAAGCCGCTTTGAGGCCGAGACCGCGGCCGCGGAATCCGCCGCCCGCCGGGATCAGTCGCAGGTGCAGGATCATTTCCACCGCGAGACGAAAGGGATTGAAAGCCAATACGACGAGAACCGCTGGATCATGACGTCGCTCGTCGATGAGACCGCCGAGGACAATCCCAAAAGGCAGCTGGAAACTTTCAAGACGCAGATCGAGCGGCTTGAGGAGCGGCTGTCTTCCGATTGGGAGGAACTCAACGAGTTCTCGAACAAAGCCGTCGAGACGGTCAAAGACCGCAGGCATTTCCGGACCGAGCCGGTCGTGCTGGAAGAAGGTCCCGGCCCCAACCGCGAAGAGGCCCAAAAACGATTCGACGAAGCCGCCCGCGAAGCCCGCGCGGAATATGCCCGCTTAAACAGCCAGGTTCTCGCCCGGCTGTTGTCCGGCACGGGGATTATCTGGCTGGGCCTTTTGTTGTGGCTCCTGCCGTTCGGCGTGCTGGCGGGGTTGGTCCAGCCGGAATGGATCGGCCTCAAAAACGTCTCGCCCAAAGCCTGGGCCTTGATCAGTGCCGGCGTCACGTTCGCTTTCAGTTCGCTCGTGCTGATGGTGATGTGGTTTGTCGCCTCGCGGAAAACGTGGGAGGCGTTCGCGCCGTTTCGCGTGCACGTCAGCGATGCCTACCAGAACTACAAGCAATGGCGAAAGTTCGCCAAGACCGAACTCGCCCGCATGGAGGAAACCTGCGAAGAGCGCTACGAAGCCTTGATCCGGCACCGGGAGAATTCGCTCAATCGGTTCACCCACGAACGCGATGAAAGACAGAGCCAATTGAAGGCGGAGCGAAAAAGCCGGCTCGATCAAATCGAATCCACTCGCTCCGCACAGCTCAAAGCCGCGAACGAAAGCCGCGACGGCGCACGCACCGCGGCGGACGGTTGGCATCAACAGGAACTCGCGCGGATTCACCAATTCTATCAGGCCGAGCGCGATCGGCTGGCGAGCGAACTTTCCCGGCAACAGGCGGAAAAGAACCGCCAGATCGCGGAGTGTAAAACGGAAATGCAAGCGGCTTGGACCGCGGCGGTCGATCAAATTCGGCAACAGACCGAAGCCTTCGGCGAACAAAGCCGGCAGCAATTTGCGAGCTGGTCGGAAATCTTGGAAGAAAGCTGGCAGCCGCCGACGGAAATTCCTGAAGGCATTCGCATCGGTTCGTATGTTTTGGATTTGAACCGCATCCCCCATGGCTTGCCGAGCGATGCGGAGTTACGTCCGCCGGGCGAATCGGCGTTTTCGCTGCCGGCGGTGCTGCCCTTTCCGCATTCGCCGTCGTTTGTTTTGAAGACGGCGGCCGGCGGGCGCGGCGAAGCGGTTGCCGTTCAGCAAGCCGCGCTATTGCGGTTGATGTCCTCGCTGCCGCCGGCGACGGTGCGGCTGACGATTTGCGATCCCGTGGGCTTGGGCGAGCCGTTCTCGGCGTTTATGCATCTTGCCGATTATGATGAACTGCTCATCACGAACCGCATCTGGACAGAGACGGCCCACATCGAAGAGCAGCTCGCCAAGCTCACCGAGCACCTGGAAAACGTGTTCCAGAAATACCTGCGGAACGAATTTGAAACGATCGAGGAATACAACCAGAAAGCCGGCGAAGTCGCGGAGCCTTATCGGATTTTGGTCGTGGCGGGCTTTCCGCAGGGCTTCAGCGAACGGGCGGCCCAGCGGTTGGCGAGCATCGCCTCCAGCGGGCCGCGGTGCGGCGTGTATCTGTTGATGAGCGTCGACACCCGCCAGCAGATGCCCCGCGGGTTTCAGTTGTCCGATGTCGAAGCGAACGCCACGGTCTTTCGCTGGGACCAGGGCAGTTTTGTGTCCGACGACCTCGGCAACCTGCCGGTGCCGCTGGTTCCCGATCCGCCGCCGGAGCCGGGCGAGTTTACGAACCTCGTCCGCAAGCTGGGCGAGTTGTCGCGATCGATCCGCCGCGTGGAAGTGCCGTTCTATCGCATCTGCCCCAACGAAGACCGCGTGTGGAAGTCCGACAGTCGGCGGACGGTGGATGTCGCCCTCGGGCGGTCCGGGGCGACGAAACTCCAACACCTCGCACTCGGCCTGGGCACATCGCAGCATGTCTTGGTCGCGGGGAAAACCGGCTCGGGGAAATCGACGCTGCTGCATGTCTTGGTGACGAACCTCGCGCTCAATTACAGCCCGGACGAGATCGAGTTTTATCTGATCGACTTCAAGAAGGGCGTGGAGTTCAAAACCTATGCCACGCTCAAACTGCCGCACGCCCGCGTGATCGCCATCGAAAGCGACCGCGAGTTCGGCGTGAGCGTGCTCGAACGCCTGGACGGCATTTTGAAAGAACGCGCCGAATTGTTCCGCGAGCATGGCGTGCAGGACATTCAAAGTTTCCGCAATAACGTCCCCGATGTGTCCATGCCCCGCATTCTTTTAGTCGTCGATGAGTTTCAAGAATTCTTCACCGAGGACGACCGCGTTTATCAGACGGCGTCGCTGCTGTTGGACCGGCTGGTTCGGCAGGGGCGGGCGTTTGGGATTCACGTGCTCTTGGGATCGCAAACTTTGGGCGGGGCGTATTCTCTGGCGCGGACGACCGTCAGCCAGATGGCCGTGCGGATCGCTCTGCAATGCAGCGAGACCGACGCCCATTTGATTTTGAGCGAAGACAACACCGCCGCCCGCCTCTTGACCCGGCCCGGCGAAGCGATTTACAACGATGCCAACGGCATGCTCGAAGGCAACAGCCTGTTTCAGATTTCCTGGCTCGGCGATGACGAACGCGACAAACTCCTCAGGCCACTTTATGATCGCGCGAAAGCCGAAGGTCTGCCTGCGGGACCGGTGATCGTCTTCGAAGGCAATCTCCCCGCGGACCCGGCTCGCAATCTGGCGCTCGGCGAGCAAATCCAATCCGCGCGCGAACTCGATCCCGGTTCGCCGCCCGCGGTTGTTCGAGGCTGGATCGGCGAGCCGGTTTCGATCACTCGCTCCACAGCCGTGAGTTTCCGCCCGCAGCCGGCGAGTCATTTGCTGATCGTGGGCACCGACATGCCGCCCGCGACGGGTTTGATGACCACCTGCCTTGTCGGTTTGGCGGCGCAGGTTCCGGCCACCCAAGAAGCGGAAGACGATCCGCTGCCGTTGGCGTATCTTTTGAACGGCCACGCCGGAGAAGCCGCGGCCGAGGACGATTGGCGGCGGGTTTGCGACGCGGTGCCACATCGAATTGAAACGGTCGATTTCCACGCGGTCGGGGAAACGCTCGCGGCGATTCGCGAAGAGATCACCCGCCGACAGGAAGCCACGGGCCGAGCCTTTCCGCCGGTGTTCGTGGTGGTATTCGATCTATCCCGCTACCGCGAGCTTGCGAAGTCCGACGACGATTTCGGCCTGGGCGGATTCGGCAACCGGGACAAACCCAAAACGCCCAGCCAGCTGTTCGGGGAGATTCTCCGCGAAGGGGCCGCGGTGGGGGTGCATGTCATCTTGTGGTCCAACTCGTTCAATAATGTGGACCGCGCACTGGGCCGGCAACTTGTTCGCGAGTTTGAAATGCGGGTCGCGTTTCAGATGAGCGCGGGCGACTCCAGCAGCCTGATCGATAACCCCGCCGCGAGCCGATTGGGGCAGCACCGGGCGATTCTCTATCGCGACGACCAAGGCACGACGGAAAAATTCCGCCCCTACGGCCGGCCGTCGGACGGCTGGCTCGCCTGGGTCAGCGGGCAACTCCGTCCCGGCGAAGAGGCCGCCCGCATCGAAGAAGCCGAGCCCTTCGACGCATTGGGCGACATCAACGATCTCACGATCAGCTAAAATCCGAAATCCGAATCTCGAAATCCGAAACGAATTCCAATGACCGAAGTTCCAATCTCCAAACCCTGGACATCGAGTCCCCAAATTGGTCCTGAGCCGCGCACGAAGTCAGCGGTCTGTGTCCCTGAAAACCGCTGACTTCGTGCGCGGCTCTGAAAACCGCTGACTTCGTGCGCGGCTCTTGAAAACCGAACCAATTTCCTGAGCTTTTTTGGAAGTACTGGATTTGGGGTTTTGAATTTGTTTCGGATTTCGGGTTTGGTGCTTCGGATTTACGACGCGGGACTGCCGGCGACTTCGTCGGAGACAGACTTTTCGACCTCGGTGAGCAGTTGGTCGAGCCGGAAGGGCTTATAAAGGACCGACTTCAAACCTTCCTGGCGGGCTTTGACGATGGAGTGGGTGGGGTCGTAGCCGAAGCCCGTCATCAAGATCACGGACAGGTTGGGCGCGGTGTTTCGCAACTGCTGGAAGCATTCGTAGCCGGTCATGTCGGTGAGGCGAATATCGACGATGGCGGCATCGTAAGGAAAACTGCGGACCATCAGGCCGGCTTCTTCGCCGTTGTGGGCGGTCTCGACTTCGCAGCCAAACCGCCCCAAGA
Source organism: uncultured Planctomycetaceae bacterium (assembly GCA_963815195.1). Taxonomy (GTDB): domain Bacteria; phylum Planctomycetota; class Planctomycetia; order Planctomycetales; family Planctomycetaceae; genus CAWAVN01. The sequence goes on along the minus strand of CAWFGE010000012.1, from coordinate 927,354 downwards.
GTTCGTGGGCGGCCCGGCGGACGGAATCGTCGCTGTCCACGACCAGAATCCGTTTGCTGCGAAGCTTGGGGCGTTCGGGACGCAGCGGCAACGAGCCTTTCGCGCCTTCCGGGGCGATCGTCTCGCCGACTTTTTGGATGAGCTGCTTGATGTCCCGCGTGCGTTTGAGGATGCGGAGCAAGCGTTCCGAAACGTTCGGCTCGTGGCCGATGTAGCGCTCCAGAATCCACGCGGCGTCGTTGAGAATCTCATCCACCGGATGCGCGACCTCGTGCAGAATTTGCTCGGTGCTCTGCGTCACGCTCGTCATTTTCTCGGCGACCAACAGCTCCAGCGTGTTGAGGGCCACCGCGACTTCCCGGCTGAACAGCTCCAAAAACTGCAAGTCGTTCTCGTTGAACGCCCCCGGCCGCGGACTTTCGACGTTGAAGGTGCCCAGGATTTCCTCGTGCAGAATCAAAGGCACGGTGAGCGAGCTGCGGGCGCCGCAGTGCCGGGCAGATACAACGGATCGTTCCCGGTGTCTTCGCAGAGGTAACTCTTTCCGGTGGCCGCGACGAAGCCGGTCACGCCGTTGCCCTGGGCCTCGGCATACAGCACGCGGTCGCTGGCGTCGGGCTGCATGCCATAAGCCAACAGCGGCTCCAATTGCCGGGTCCGCTTGTCGACGAGGCGGACTTCGACCATGTCGAATTCCAAAGATCCTGCGTGTAGTGCAGGATCTTGGACTTCAAGAGTTCGATGCGGTCGCTGACGGACATCTCCAAAAGCTCATGCGGGGCCAGATCGCCGAGTTCCAGCCCCGCATGGTAAATCGCATTGAGCTTTTGCCGCTGGAGCACTTCGATCGAAACGTCGCGGACGATCACGACCAGAAAATTCGGCATTTCGTCTTCGTCGAAGACGGGCTTGGCGTGGACTTCAAAGTAGGACTTCTCGCCCACCCTGAGCGTGCTTCTTGCCGATTCGCCGGAGCCGAGAGCCGTGTGGAACGGGCAGAAATCCGGCCCCAGAATTTCCGGCGAGCCGAAGGTGTCGTAAAAGCCCTTGCCCACCAGGTTCTCGTCGCAACTCGCCAGTTCGTTCAGGCGGCGGTTCGACCAGAGGATGGTGAGGTTGATGTCCACCAGGACCACGGCGTCGGGAATCTCCTCGAGCACCCCGCCCGTTTCCAACAGCCCGCCGGCCGCGGGAAACTCGTGCCCCAGAAACAAGACCCCGGCGATTTTGTCGTCTTTGAGATTTTCCAAACCCGCGGCGATCGATTCGGGAACCACGAAATCGTGGTCGGATTTGAGACGGTCCAACAGGGGCGAGGGCGCTCCCTCGGTCGATCCTAAAACCAGAATGCGTTGCGTTGGTGATGGGGCGGACACGGTTCCCTCAAGGTGATTAACGAAATGCAATGGAATTATAGAACCGTAATTTTCCGGCGGCAACCGGCGGAGTTTCCCTGTGGGGAAACGAGAGGAAAGTTCCCAGCACATTCACCGGATATACCAACTCCGCGCAGAAAAAACACCGGAGACGTAAAATTTCTCCGGTGTTCTTTGAAGTTGGGAATCAAACCGGCGAGCGTTGGGCGTCAGCCCAATGATCGGAATGGCTTTTTTGTGATTCGTTGAAATCCTGGGGCTTACGCGGGCACCGACCGCAGGTTGGTCCGCGCGCTACGATCACAGTTGCGCTTCGCTGGGCACCGCGAAATCTTTGCGGTATTCGCGGGTCAGGTGCGGATTGGCCAGTTCCGCGAACTCGCCCACGAAGACTTCCTTCCGCGGATCGATTTTGAGCTGCTTGCCCAGGCGGAGCTTGGTCTTGCCCAGATCGACGCTGTTTTTGCCCAGGTGCTCGGAGAACCGCTCGAACGTTTCCAGCGATTCGCGGTTGCCGTCCAGGCGTTCCTTGGCTTGGGCCCCGGTGACGAGATCGCCCAGGTTCATCGAGACGTTCCCCAGATGGCAGAGGGCGCTTGAGTAGTGGCCTTCTTCGATGTCGGCGTTTAAGTCTTCGGGATTCCGGGTGCGGACGGCCTTGATGAAATTGCCGAAGTGGTCGTCGCCGCCGGTGAACGGTTTGATGAGGTTGCCATCCAAATCGAACGCGGCCCCGGCGGTGTATTGGGTCATCACGACGTAACCTTTGGTGCCGTAGAAGATCACCCCGACCTTGGCTCCGCGGAGGCTTTCGGTAGGCAGGCCGCGGACTTCGAAGATGATTTGCTTGTCGCCGTAGTCGTGGATGTTGACCTGAGTGTTGGCGGTTTCGCCGGCGTCTTCGTATCCGAAGCGTCCGCCGTAGCTGAGTACGCCTTGGCCGATGCCGTCGAGCCCCAAACCCCAGCGGCAAATGTCCATTTGATGGATGCCCTGGTTGCCCAAATCGCCGTTGCCCGTGTTCCACTGCCAATGCCAATCGTAGTGCAGCTTCGGCCGGGTGAGCGGCAAGAGCGCGGCCGGGCCGGTCCAGAGATTGTAATCGACGGATTGCGGGATCGGATATTTGCCGCGCGGCCCGATAGAGCCCCGGGGTTTGTAGCACAGCCCGCGGGCGAGGTTCACTTCGCCGATGCCGCCCGATTGTACAAACTCCACCGCGGCGGTCGTTGCGCCGGTGGATCGGCATTGGGTGCCGGTCTGCACGATTTTGTTGTACTTCCGCGCGGCTTGCACCGCCCGCCGGCCTTCACTGACGTTGTGGCTCACCGGTTTTTCCACGTAAACGTCTTTCCCGGCCTGCACCGCCCAGATCGTCGCGAGCGAATGCCAATGGTTGGGCGTGGCGATGCTCACGAGATCGATGGACTTGTCGTCAAACGCCTGCCGCATGTCCTTGAGGTAATGCGGGCGTTTGCCGGTCGCTTTTTCGATGTCGTCGACCGCCTTCTGGCCGATGACTTCGTCCACATCGACAATGATCGCGATTTCGGTGTCGGCCCGTTTTTTGTAAGCGTCCAGATGCGTCTTGCCCCGGCTGCGAACACCCAGCACCGCCACCCGCAGCCGTTCGTTCGGGCTGGACGATTGCTGTTCCTGGGCGAGGAGCCTGGTGCTGCCCGAACCGGCGGCGACGGCGGCCGCGGCGGCAAACATCGAACGTTCCAAGAATTCACGGCGCGATTGATGAGACATGAGCAAGGCTCCTGGCGGGAGGTCAGGGAAATGTGAAAAAACCGGTGGAGGAAGGCGGTCCTTCATAAGAATGATGGTTCAGTGTACCGCTCTTCGAGCCAGAGATTCAAGCGCCAGAGCCGCACTTGAACCGGGAATTGAAGGGCAAGAGCCGCGCACGCCGTAAGCGGTCTTTTTAGAATCCGATGACTTCGTGCGCGGCTCTGTTTCGATGCGCCCGCTTCAATTACCGGCGGGGCGGGCCTTGGGGGCGATTGCCGCGCGGACCGCCTGCGGGGGGACGGCCGCCGGGGCCGCGCTCTTCGGGATCTTCCGGCGTGGTGCCGATGATGATGTCAAAGTTCGCGGCGAATTCGTCCAGCTTCGAAGCTTTGATCGGCTTGAAATCGACCATCAAGAGTTCGCGGGCCTTGGGATCCCGGAGGCCCCTGAGCACGCCGTCGCGGTCGTTGAGTTCGTGGCCTTTAATATAACACTGCGTCGTCAGGTAGCGTTTGCCTTTGATGTTCACCGCGAAATGGATGTGCGGCGTGCGGGGCACATAAGGCACGGGGCGGATCGTGCGGAAGTAATACTCGCCTTTCGAGCCAGTCAGAAACCGCCCGAAGCCCTGGAAGTTTTTGTCGCGGTTCCCGCTTCCCGCGCTTTGCGAGTGGATGTAAACGCCGTGGTTGTCGGCTTGCCAGATTTCGACGACGGCGCCACGCACCGGTTCGCCCGCGGGGCTGAGCACCCGCCCGGTCAAATGGGTAATCTGTCCGACGCCGGGGGTGATCGTGTCGTTGATGATCAAGAGATCGTTGTCGGTATCGAGCGGCAAATGGTCGGGATAAAACGGCCCCTCGGTCTGGCGGGGCGTTCGGGAAAGCTCCTCGGCAAACACGCCGGGCACTGCAAACGCCGCGGTCGTGAGGGCCGCCCCCTGCAAGAACCGCCGCCGGCCGGAAGTGAGATTGTCCATCATGTCGTGCTCCAAAAGGAAGTGAAGAAGTCTGGGTTAAAGAACACCCACGAGCGAGAAAGGTTCCGCGCCGCCTTGTTCCATTAGCATAACAAAAACCCGGCCCAATCCAATAAACGTCAACGCTCCCGATCGTCCACGACGCTTATCCGAAGAATCGCACTCCTCGCACAAATCTCGGACCGGACCGCATGCACTCCGGTCCTAATCACAGAATCATGGTTCACAAAATCATGATTTTGTAAAAAACCATGATTCTGTTGAATCCGCGCGTCGGGCCCTTGGGACGGGCGATTTCGAATAACGCCGTCACTCTGCCGGCGGGGACCACTTCGGGTGGCGTTTTTCCAAGAACGCGGCGAGGCCTTCGCGGGCGTCCGCTGTCTCGCGGGCCTTCGCGGAAACTTCCATCCCGGCGTCCAGTTGGGCGATGAGGTCCTTGCCGGCTGTGTTCAAGAGATGGGCTTTCGTCATGGCCAGCGCGGCGGGGGCTCCGGTGAGGATGCTGCGGCAAAGATCTTGTTCCGCGGTTTTGAGATCTTCACTGGAAACGACTTGATGACAGAGGCCGCGTTGTTCGCTTTCGGTTGCGGTGAGGTTTTTGCCGGAGAGCAAGAGATAAGACGCCGTGCTGAGGCCGGCTCGATAGCAGACCAACGGGGCGACGACCGCGGCGGTGATGCCTCGCTTGGGTTCGGGCAGACCGAAGACGGCGGCGTCGGTCGCCAATACCAAATCGCAGGCCATCGCCAGACCCATCCCGCCCGCCAGAGCCGGCCCTTGGACGACCGCGAGCGTGGGTTTGGTCAGCGTCACAATCGCCACCAAGAGATCGCGGTAAACCTGGGTGTCCTCTTGCCAAATTTCCCGGGCGTTCGGTTGGCCGGCGCGGTCTTGCATCTCGGCCAGATCCATCCCCGCACAAAACGCCGGCCCGTTCGCCGCGAGCACGACGAGCCGGACGCCCTCATCACCCGCGGCTTGATCGACCGCCACATGCAGTTGGCGAATCAGTTCCCGCGAGAGGGCGTTGCGTTTGTTTGGCCGATCGAGCGCAATCCGCAACACCCCGTCGGCGGCGGTGGTTTCCAACAGCGATTCGGTCATGGGAGAAACTCCCTCAGGCCGATGCCAACTCGGAATTCAAATGGGCGCAGATGTCCTTGAATTTCACGTGGGTGTAGTCCTTGTCGAGTTCCAGCGTCACCATTTGCTCCAATTGAGAGGACAACTTGTTTCGGAGGACGCCCAAAAACAGCGGCGGACAAACCACCCCCAATTTCCCGAACTGGTTTTTCACCCGGCCCTCTTCGAGCTTGGCGATGATTTCATCGGCGAACCGCTCGGCCGTCTGATGTTTGAAGTCGGTCTTGGGTTCGCCGTCATGGTGGCCGCGCATTGTTTCGCCAAAATTGGTCGGCCCATCGGTGTTGACGTCGGTTCCCTTCAGTGAGCCTTCCGCATGGACCATGTCGGCGGCTTCCGTCCACTCCGAAGGCTCGGGCCAGTCGGCCGAGAGGATCCTGGCCCGCGAACGGTCCGCGACCACCACCCAAATCACAGGAACAACCGGCTTTTCATGTTTGAACGTCATCGGGATTCCTTTTCTGCAGGCATTTCGATCCAACCCCATTCCAACAAAAAACCCCTCGAGCGCGAACATCGCTCGGAGGGGGCAGTCATGACCGGAATCGAATGGACGCCGGCGCGACGCCCATCAACAAATCTATTATTGAATCCGGCCCATCGCCTGTCAATCGCGCGGATTCCCAATTTCTCCCCCGGAGAATCCCTGCAACCGGAATTTCCGTGTCAAGTCCTCTTTTCGGATCGGCCGATACCACCGACAAGGTTGCTCAGAATTTCCTCTCGGCTTGGGGATCGTTTGAACATGAAGCACCGAGCGGCGTGCATCGGGTTGATTGTGGCGGTGGTTTGGCAAACCATCGTCCCCTGCTGCCTTTGCGCCGCTGCGAAGGCTCCCACGGAAACGCCGAACGCCCCTTGCTGTTGCTGCAGCAAAACGCACGGGTCCGAAAAAAATCCCTCTCCGCTGCCGAAGCCGCGAAAAGACGGGCACCAGGGCCCCAAGTGTCCTTTCTGCCAGGCATCCGTTCTGGAGCCTCGCTTGGGAAAAACGCCCCAAAGTATTCGCCCAATCGAATCGGCCGACTTTGGTGAGGTCCACCGAGAGAGGCTCGCTGTGGAGGGACCGGAACATCCGCGCCGAGATTGGCACACAGAACGATCGACGCCGCTCCGAGCGCGCTTGGGAAAGCTGCGGATTTAGGCAACGTGCCGAGACACCCCCCGGGCGGTGATTTCCTCAAGGGCCCGCCCATCCGCTTTTTCCATCTTCGGTTTCGGAGCGAGTTATGCCTCGGTGTTCATATACTTCCCTGAGTTGGGCCAGCCTGGTTCTGCTGTGCTCGTCTTGCGCAAACGTCGACTCCATGCGGGACGCCCAGGCTCCGAAACGGCTTGCCGCTTGCAAGCCCGCGACGACTCACGTTTCGACATCGGCAAATGGCGGGATCGCGCAAACCGACGGCCGATTCGTGCCGTTGGCGCTCCACGATGACGAGCCCGCGAAGGCTCAACCCAAACCGGCCCGGGCGGACAACGCTCCTCCGTCAAATCCCGGCGTTCCGGTCCCGGCACCGAGTCCTGATTTCGCTCCGTCACCGGAAGGCATGACCCTCGCCCAGTTGGAGCAGATCGCCCTCGACAACAATCCCACGCTGCGGTTGGCTCAGGCCGAGGTCGAAAAAGAGCGCGGCAACTGGCTCCAAATCGGCCTGTATCCCAACCCGACCCTGGGCTACGTCCAAAGCGACACGACCCGCTCGGACCAGTCCCACACCAACGGGATGCTCGTCCAGCAGACGTTCATCACCGCCAATAAACTCCAGAAGAACCGCGACATCGAAGTCTTCGGCATCCAAAACACCCAATGGCAGTTCGAAGCCCAGAAAATCCGCGTCCTCACCGATGTCCGCCGGCGGTACTTCGACGTCATCGGCGCGCAACAGCAGGTGGCACTCGTCGAGAAAATCCTCCAGATCACCGAGCAAAGCCTCAAAGCCGCCCAGGCACTCCTCAAAGGCCAACAGGTCCCGGAAACGGACGTCCTTCAAGCCGAGGTCCAGGTGGCCCAGGTCGAACTGGCTCTCGAGAACATTAAGGCGGAGCACGAGGCGGCGTGGCGGCGGCTGGCGGTGTTTGTCGGCCAGCCGGAAATGCCGATGACCCATCTCATCGAACCGGAAACGAAGCTCCCCGAGTTGAACTTTGACGAGGAACTGGGCCGCCTGCTCACGGCCAATCCGCAGCTTCACAGCACCGAAGCCCAGGTGGGCATCGCCCATCGCACTCTCATCCGGAACCAAGCCACGCCCGTGCCCGACGTGACCGTGCAGGTCGTGGGCCAATACGACCGGGTGATGGACTATGGCACCATCAATGCGCTCGTCGCCTTGCCGGTGCCGTTCTTCGACCGCAACCAGGGCCAGATCTATAACTCCTGCCAGGAACTCCAGCGGGCCAAGACGGAGGTGGAGCGGGTGAAGCTCGTGCTCCGCGATCAGCTCTCCGCGACGTATCGCGATTACGTCCAGGCCAAGAACGAAGCCGAGCGCCTGAGGGACAACGTGCTGCCCAAGCTCCAGAAAACGCTGAACCTGACGATCCAAGGCTACGAGCAGGGCCAGCTCAACTACCCGACCGTGCTCGCGATCCAGGACCGCTACCTGCAAACCAGCCTCGCCCGCATCAACGCCCTCACGCAGGCCCGGCAGATCGGCGCGGAGATCGATGGCCTGCAGCTCACCGGCGGTTTGAACCCCGCGACCATCGGCACCGCCATTCAAGAAGCCGGCGGCGGCGGCCGCCGCCGAGCCGTCCAGCAAGCCCTGCAGAATCAAAACCAAAACCGCCTCCAAAACTTCGCCCCCGCCGCGATCGATTGAGCAATCGACATCTCCAAGAAATCGATTTAACGCAAAGACGCAAAGGGAAGACGCAAAGAGCACAAAGAAAGCAGCCCGCATTCAGCAATCCGCTTTCAGCATGAAATCCTTCTGGAAAAAATCTGAATGCTTAAATGCTTAAGGTGCGTTGCTAAAAGCTTCAGTGGCTTTCTTTCCCTTTCTTGCGTTCTATCTTTTTTATGCGCGCCTATCCGCGTTATCCGCGGTTCATAGCTTTTTGGTTGGGGCAGAAGCCGCGCTGTTCTTTGCGTCTTCTCTTTGCGCCTTTGCGTTAAAAACCCAATGGGAAACGATGCCGAAAAAAGGCCGGTGGACAAGCTGACCCGTCCCGCTCTAAAATTGAGGGATCATTCCCCGCCCCCGCGTTCCGATCCGACGACCGAGAACCGAACGCCGCAAACCATCCCTGGACAGACCCCGATGCCGGAACAACTCGTCGATTCCTTCGGCCGCGTGCATAACAACCTGCGGATCAGCGTGACCGACCGCTGCAACATCCGCTGCTTTTATTGCATGCCGGCCGAGAACGTGCAGTTCATGCAGAAGTCGCAGCTTTTGACGTTCGAGGAAATCGAACGCTTCGTCCGCATCGCGGTCAAGCTGGGCGTCAACAAAATCCGCCTCACCGGCGGCGAGCCTTTGGTCCGGCGGGAACTTTCCGTCTTGGTCGAAAAGCTCGCGGCCATCCCGGAAATCCGCGACATCGGCATCACCACCAACGGCATCCTCCTCGCCGATGAGGCCCAAAACCTCTGGAACGCCGGCCTCCGAAGAATTAACGTCAGCTTGGACGCCCTCGATCCCGTCAAGTTCCAACAGATCACCCGCCGGGAAGGTTACGAGCAGGTCATCGAAGGCATCCAGGCCGCCCAGCGGGTGGGCTTCGATCCGGTGAAGGTCAACGCGGTCTCCGTCCGCGGCCTCACGGAAGATGAGATCGTCCCCTTCGGCCGCTTCGCCCGCGAGACCGGCGTGGAGCTCAGGTTCATCGAGTTCATGCCGCTCGATGCCGACAACGCCTGGGAGCGGGACAAGGTCCTCTTCGCCCACGAGATCATCGAAACGTTGTCCCAGGAAATCATGCCCCTCGTTCCCACAGGCCATCAAGACCCCAGCGCCCCCGCGACGGATTTCGTGTTTGAAGACGGCAAGGGCCGCGTGGGTTTCATCGCCTCGGTCAGCCGGCCCTTCTGCATGAGCTGCAACCGCTTTCGCTTGACCGCCGACGGCAAACTCCGCAACTGCCTGTTCAGCCTGGAAGAAACCGACATCAAAACCCTGATCCGCGATGGCGCCCCCGACGACCAAATCGCCGAAGCCATCAAAGATTCCATCGCCACAAAAAAAGAAGGCCACGAAATCAATACGGCGAGGTTCATCCAACCGGACCGGCCGATGTACTCGATTGGGGGGTAGCCATTATGCGGGCGGTTTTTAAGAAAAATCCTTTGAACCAAATACCCTGTTATCCCGTATAATTCCTGACAGGCGATTCTCATCTGTTCTGGCGAAGGCAAAGAAATGAAAGAAGTCCTTGAAGAGTGTTTTGCCGAGCCAACTCCTAAACGCGTGGCCGCTTGGGTTGTCTTCCTTTTTGGCTCTTTCAGTGCGGGGTACGAGCAATCTGGGCTACATGTTGTTACCGGCGACACCTCCCAAGATTTTGGTACAGATCGTCTGAAACCAATCATTCGCGAACAGGAAGGTTAATATGGTAAGAATCGTCGTCACCGAGGAACAAGCCAGGCAATTGGCGGAATCCTTCGAACCGCTGGAAGTCGTTGACGAGCAGGGCAATCGGATCGGCTGCTTCACACAGCCGTTCTCCGAAGCCGAGATCGCGGAAGCCAAACGCCGATCGATGACCGAGAAAGGCGGACGGACGACCGCGGAAGTCCTGGAACGCCTGGCGAACTCGGAAGCCCTATGACGCGGCGAACGGTCGTGTGGACGCCCTCTGCCGAGGCGGAATTAGCCGAGATCTGGTTGAATTCCAATTCGCGGCGGGGTGGCACTGTGAGTTTAATTCGTTGTACTCTCAATAAGAAGCCTTTCGGGTGCCACTGGCAACTTGTTGCCAGTGCTTTCACGGAGTAGGCTGGCGTAACTTTCCATCAGAATGGAATGTGATCTGAGGAAAACACTGGCAGCAAGCTGCCAGTGGCACCCGGCGGATCCTGACTTGCTGAGCGGGGAATTCCTGTGAGCTGAAGAATCGCCCAATCATTCCAAGTTAATTTCAAATTCGCTTTTCGATCCGCCAAAAAAAATCTGCCATTCACCCGCTTGACTTAGATGCATTTTACATATATGCTTTATGTAGATAAGGGGTCGGCATGAAAAAACAGCGGCAGAATCCAGAGGTCTTGTCCGAGAAGGAGTTTCTCGCCGCCTATGATGCGTCCTTGTATCCGCATCCTTCCGTGAGCGTGGATGTGGCGCTGGTGACGGTGGATGAGGAGCAGCTCAAAGCGGTGCTGATTCGCCGGGGCGAGCATCCGGGATTGGGGAAATGGAGTCTGCCGGGCGGGTTTGTGGGGATGAAGGAGTCGCTGGATGCCGCGGCTGGGCGGGTGCTGGAAACCAAAGTCGGCCTCGGGGGGATTTTTTTGGAGCAGCTTTACACCTTCGGCGATCCCCGCCGCGATCCGCGGACGCGGGTCATCACGGTGGCGTATTATGCCCTGGTCGATGCCCAGGTGCTTATCGGGCAACGCTTTGAAGACCAGAACGCCCGGCTGGTCGCCCTCCAAATTCCCTGGAAAGGCGAACGCGGCGGACCGGCCCTGGCGGTGGATGAGACAGGAAAAAAACTGCCGATCGCGTTCGATCACGCGGAGATTCTGGGCCTCGCGGTCAAACGGTTGCGGGGGAAATTGGATTATGCCCCGATCGGGTTCGAGCTCTTGCCGGCGAAATTCACGCTCCGGCAATTGCAATCCATTCACGAAACCATCCTCGGCCGGCGGTACAATAAAGATTCGTTTCGCCGGCGGCTCTCAGGTTCCGGTTTGATCGTGCCCACGGGACAACGCGAAGCCGACGTAGGCCACCGCCCGGCGGAACTCTATCGTTTCAAAAAGCCGTCAAACCGCTGAGGGAAAGGGGGCAACATGGACCGCTGGCTCGATGTCTTTCAGGAATCCAATGCCGCCGGCTGGACGATTCTCACGTTGCTGGTGATGGCGACGGTGCTGGCGATGTTTCAAGAGCACTTGAGAAGGAGATTCTGGAAACCGAATCCCGGTCCGCCGAAAAATTCGGAGGTCCTAAGCGTATCAGAAATTGTCTCGCCCCGGCGGACCTATGAGATGATCGAGCCCATCGGCTCGGGCGATCTGTGCGAGGTGCACCGCGCGAAAAGCGGAGAGGCGGAATACGTGCTCAAAATCACCGACGTGCGGAGCGGCAAACGCTTGATGGCGAATGAGTTTTCGCTGCTCCAGCATCTCGAGAAGCAAAGCAGCGAAAAGGTTTATCGGCAGTATTTCCCGCAGCCGGTGGAATTGTTTCCGCACAAGCGGGGCCTCGTCAACGTCTCTACCTGGCGGGAGGGGTTTTACTCGGCGGAGCAGATTTTGGATCGGCATCACCGCGGCTTGGACGGCCGGCATCTGGGCTGGATGTTCAACCGCGTGTTGGAAGCGTTGGGGTTCGTGCACGAGCAGGGCTATGTTCACGGGGCGGTGCTGCCGCCGCATTTGTTGTTTCACCCCGAGAACCACGGCCTCCTCGTTGTGGGCTGGATTCACGCAGAGAAAGCGAACACCTCCCTCAAGCTCGTTCCCGAGCGGTTCAAGGACTGGTACCCGCCGGAGTGCAAGAAAAAACATCCCGCCACGCCTTCCGTGGATATTTACCTCGCCGCGAAAAGCCTGATCTATCTGGCCGGCGGCGATCCGGTTTTGAACTTGATGCCCGAGCACGTTCCGCCCGCGATCGAGCGGTTTGTGAAAGGCTGTTTGCTCGAATCGCCCACCATGCGGTCGCAAAGCGCATGGAACGTCCGCCAGGAATTTGGCGCAATTCTGGAAGGGCTTTACGGCCCTCCCGCATTTCACCCTCTTGACATGTCTTAACAGAAAGGAGCCAATCATGGGGGGAACCCGATGGTCCGACGAACATTATCACGCGAGAGCCCGGAGCCTGTCGGCCGCGAACCGGTCGGCCTTCGGCTACGACGAGGACATTCGCGAGCGGCGGGTCCGCGCGGGCGTCCATGAAAAAATGGACCCGGCCAAGATGAAGCACGGACTTCGCGAAGCCCGGGACAGCGAAGCCCATCCCCAAAGTAATGCCGTCGCGGTGCTGTTCGATGTCACCGGCTCGATGCAACAGGTGCCCCGCATCCTGCAGAAGAACCTGCCCACGCTGATGGGGCTTTGTCTCCGGCGGGGTTATCTCGACGATCCCTCGATTTTAATCGGGGCCATTGGCGATGCGACCTGCGACCTGGTGCCCTTACAGATCGGGCAGTTTGAGTCCGGCAACGAGATCGAGAACGACCTGGGGAACTTGTATCTCGAAGGCGGAGGCGGCGGGCAGAAGACGGAGTCTTACGAGCTCGCCTTGTATTTTCTCGCCCGCAAGACGGCGATGGATTGCCTGGAAAAACGCGGAAAGAAGGGTTATGCGTTCATTATCGGGGACGAAATGCCCTACAAGAAAGTCAAGCGGCGGGAAGTGGAAGCGGTCTTCGGCGAGAAACTGCAAGCCGACATTCCGATCCGGGACATCCTTGCCGAGGCCCGGGAGAAGTTCGAGATTTACTATGTGCTGCCGAACCTGACTTCCTACTACAACGACCCGAGCATTCTCGATTGCTGGCGGGATCTGTTGGGGCAGCATGTGCTGCGTCTGGAGGACCCGGCGGGCATCAGCGAGTTGATCGCGTCCACGATTGGCCTCTCCGAAGAAGCCGTGGCTTTTGAAAACCTGCCGGCCGACTTAAACGGGGCCGGCATCGATCGATCCGTGGCCGAGGCCGTCGCATCGGCGCTGGCGGAGATGGCTCCGCCTCAAGCGCCCAAAGGCACGGGCCTGAGCGCATTCTGACTGTTTTGTGCTACTTCCTGTCAACCTTCGGCAAATGATGCCCTGCTCAAGCTTTGTTGAGCAGGGTGTTTCCATGTCGCGGCGGCATCTTCGCGCCGGGGATGCATCTCGGCGGCTGGAAGCCGGCGCTACGGGAGACTACTTCTCCACCCATTCAACGGGTTGGGGGTGGATGTCTTCGGCGACGGGAGAGCCGGCGTCGGCGCGGCCGCTGCCTTCCAACCGGCTGATGCACTTCACGCTCATGTCGTGGCCGCAGAGAATCTGGCAGCTCAACCGCACGCCGGTGAGGCCCCGGGCCGCGAGCAGGTCTCTTTCGGCTTTGGTCATTTTGTCCGGTTCGCCGGCGAGAAACTCGACCCGGCAGGTGGTGCAGCGGGCATTCCCGCCGCAGGCGTGGAGCTGATCCACGCCCGCATCTTGCTCCAAAGCCAGCACTAGCCGTTTATCGGCCGGCACCTCAAACTCGCCCACGCCTTCGACCGTCAACTTCGGCATCATTGTTCCTTTTCGTGTGTTTGAAGGTTCGTTTGGTTCGTCACCAGTTATGTCAATCGCAGCGAAAAATCGCAATCCCAGGCGGCGAGAATCCGCGGAAGCCTCTCGATGCGGCTTTTCAGCGGCGGATTCTTTCCTCATAATTGAGGAAGGTCCTCGATCCATTTTTATTCCCGCCGGGAGAATCGGCCATGCGGTTTCCGATCACGCCTCCTCGTCAAAAATCTGCGACTCCGAACCGCCGGGATTTTTTGCTGAATGCGGGCGGCGGTCTGGGAGCGATCGCGTTGGCTTCGCTGTTGGCCGGTGAAGGTTTGGCGGCGGAAAAGCCGGCCGACGATCCCCTCGCCGCGAAAGCGCCGCATTTCCCCGCGCGGGCCAAGCGGGTGATTTATCTCTTTATGCACGGCGGCCCGAGCCATATGGATCTGTTCGATAAGAAGCCGGACCTCATCAAATACGCCGGGCAACCGCTGCCGGAGAGCTTCGGCCAAGTGATGACCCGTCGGAAGGTGGCGAAGAATCCGTTGATGGCCCCGGTGAAGCCTTTTCGCCAGCACGGCGAGTCGGGCCTGGAACTCAGCGATTTTCTGCCGCATCTGGCGAAGTGCGCGGACGACTTGTGCGTGCTGAAAAGCTGCCACGGCGACAGCGTGAACCATCCGCAGTCGGTCTATCAAATGAATACCGGCAGCATCCTGATGGGGAAACCCAGCCTGGGCAGTTGGGTCAGCTACGGCCTCGGGACGGAGAACCGCAACATGCCCGCCTTCGTGGTCTTGCCCGATCCGGGCGGCGGCGTCAAAGGCGGACCGCCCGCGTGGGGCAGCGGGTTTCTCCCGGCGACTTATCAGGGCACGACGATGCGCGCCGGCGAAAATCCGATCCTGAACCTCAAACCGCAGCCCGGCGTCGGACCGGCCCAGCAGCAGGCGACGTTAGATTTGGTGCGCCAATTCAATGCCGAGCATCTGGCCCAACGGGATTTCGACGGCGAACTGGCCGCCCGCGTGAATGCCTACGAACTCGCTTATCGCATGCAGTCCGCCGCCCCGGAACTGGTCGATCTCGGCCGGGAATCCCGCGAGACGCAAAAGCTCTACGGCATCGGCGAGAAGGATACGCACGAATTCGGCGTCAGGTGTTTGCTCGCCCGGCGGATGATCGAACGCGACGTGCGGTTCGTGCAGGTGTATTCCGGCGACACCAACGGCTGGGACGCCCATAAAAGCGTGCTCGACAACCACGGCACCTTTTGCCGGCGCACCGACAAACCCGTGGCGGGGCTGCTTCAAGATCTCAAAGACCGCGGGCTCTTAAAAGACACGCTGGTGATCTGGGGCGGCGAGTTCGGGCGGATGCCCATGAGCGAGCAGGGCACGGGACGCGATCACAACCCCTGGGGTTACACGGTCTGGATGGCGGGCGGCGGCGTCAAAGGCGGGATAGCCTATGGAGCCACGGATGCCATTGGTTTAAGAGCCGCGGAAAACCCGGTGCACATCCACGATCTGCACGCGACGATTTTGCACCTGTTGGGCCTCAACCACAAATGGCTGACGTTCTTCCACAACGGCCGGGACGAACGCCTGACCGATGTGGCGGGGAACGTCGTGAAAGACATCCTTGCCTGAAGCCGGCGGTTTGTGATTTCGCGTTAGAAGAATGCGATGACGACATGCAATGGATTCGCGAGCGAATCGCGGTGTGGAAGCCGTTTTTTCGGGGGCTGCTCCGCGAGGAATTGGCCTTGCTGTTGGGGCTGGCGGTGATCGCGGCCGGGCTGTGGGGGTTCGCGGCGCTCGCCGACGAAGTCTCCGAGAAGGACACGCAAACGGTGGATGAAAGGATCCTGTTGGCGCTCCGAAATCCGCACGACCGGAAAGACCCCATCGGGCCGCGGTGGGTCGAGGAAATGGGCCGGGATTTCACGGCCCTGGGCGGAATGACGGTGCTCACGCTACTCACGGCCGCGCTCGTGGGTTATCTGCTTTTGGAGCGAAAAGGGCATATGGCGCTGTTTCTGGCGGTTACGGTCGGAGGCGGGATTCTCGTGGGGTCGATATTGAAGTACGGCTTCAGCCGGCCCCGGCCCGATCTCGTGCCCCACGGCTCCTATGTTTACACAAGCAGTTTTCCCAGCGGGCATTCCATGATGTCGGCGATCACTTACCTTACGCTCGCGGCCGTTTTGGCCCGGCGCACAAGTCGCGGCGGGTGAAGGTTTATCTGGTGGCGGTTGGGATTTTCTTGACGATCGCGGTCGGCGTCAGCCGGGTGTATCTCGGCGTGCACTGGCCGACGGACGTGCTCGCCGGCTGGACCGCGGGGACCGTGTGGGCGATCGGTTGCTGGCTGATGGCCCGCTGGTTGCAGCGCCGCGGCCGGATCGAGCCGCCCGGCGTGGAAAGCGAAGGCGATTCCGGGACGGAAACGTAACCGGGGCCGCTCCCCGTTTTCGCTGGGAACTCGCTTGTTTCCAGGGAGTTCGGGCTGGATGGACGGGGTGAAATCCGCGGTGGCGGCGGGGTGGCACTGTTAGTTTAATTCGTTGTCCTCTCAATAAGAAATCTTTCGGGTGCCACTGGCAACTTGTTGCCAGTGCTTTTACGGAGTAGGCTGACGAAAGCTCCCATCAAACTGGAATGTGATCTGAGGAAAACACTGGCAGCAAGCTGCCAGTGGCACCCGGCGGTTGCTTCTCCAAAGAGATCGCCGACGCAGTGGAAGCCCGGCTCGACGGGGCCGATTGTTATGGAGCAGTCAGATTTGTGATCGGGATTCCGGGCACGACCTGGGGTTTCGGCGTTTACCGATGATCGGAGGTTCCGGATACCATGATTTTGTTGCATCTCATCTTGTTGGCGGGATCATCGGTGTTGGCGATGCTGTTCGTCGCCTTCCGATTCGGGAAGGGGCGGAGAGCCGGCGAGATCATCAATGCCATTGTCCCAATGATCGTCGTCGGCGTGCTTTGCACATTGGTTCTGAACGCCAATGGGACACCAAAGGCGGAATGGATCATCCCCACGCTAGCCATCCTGATCGTGGGGTTGTTCTGCCGCTCGGAGAAGTTGTTTCGCGTGGTCCGTTGGGGCATGGTTGTTTTGTCGGTTGCCCTTTGCGTGAATTTCTTGAACATCGTCCAAAGTGGCGATTACACGGCATCGCCTGAAGGGGTCGCGCAACGATCCAAATTGAGGGAGCGAATCGCTCTCCGGAAAGCCGCTTCGGTGATCGAGAACCGATTCGACGGCAAGGCCGTTCTGCCGGAACAGCCCGTCGCTGAATTGCTCCGGTCGCCGACAATTGGGGAGATCGACACCCCTGAAGTCGCCGAAGAATGGCATACGCCGCTAACTCGGATTTACAAGATGAACCACGTCAAATCCAAGATTTGGTATCCCGGCGGGCCGGTCTCTGAATCGGCTGACAAGTTGGTGGTTAAACGGTGATCCCGAAACCAGCATGTATCCCCACGGCTGCAACCTTAATTTTGGAAAATGCCATGTTCCGATTTAACCTATTCGCAGGGTGGCGCAGGTTGCTTGCAACCTTGGGTCGCGGCGGGGTGGCACTGTTAGTTTAATTCGTTGTCCTCTCAATAAGAAATCTTTCGGGTGCCACTGGCAACTTGTTGCCAGTGCTTTTACGGAGTAGGCTGACGAAAGCTCCCATCAAACTGGAATGTGATCTGAGGAAAACACTGGCAGCAAGCTGCCAGTGGCACCCGGCGCCTTCAATTTCGTTCCAAATGGCACTGCGATTGCGTAATACAAAATGACTGATATACAAAAACTTGTCGACGCCTTGGATTACCTGGGATTTTACAATCTCTGCTCAACCGAGATGGCCGACAAAGTGCGCCAGCAATGTGTCGAGTCGAACTACATACTGCAACAGGGTACGAACCGCGTTTTCGACTTAGACGCAGAAGATATAGCCGAGAGGGGGCCGATCGGCTTCATTCGCTCCGTAGAGCCATCATTGGAGCAATTAGGATTAACGATCCACCAATTGGAAATGCCGTTCGTACAAGGCAAACGCGCTGACCTGTTCATAAATGGGGATCGCTTCATGCTTTGGCGAATGCCCGAGGATAGTCACGCCAGTTTTTGGCTCACGACCACGAATCGGACATTAGGAGCGTTGAACTCCGAGCTGCAAAACGAAGGAATCGAGGATCGCTTTTTCGCTTCGTACATTGATAACGACACTACGGTTGTCATCGCATCCCCGACTGTCCTAGATCTGCTCCAAAAAGAGGATAACATCAGATTCAGCGAACCGGGATTTCACCCATTTCCGCCAATCGCTCCACTCACGTAGAAACCGGTCTAAGGGAAGTAGGGCCCGCCGCGGCGGGGTGGCACTGTTAGCCACGTAGGGCCGGCTGTGCCGGCCTTTCGATGAGGAGAACGACGATCATGCCCAACTGGCGACGCGCCCATGTTCCCGGAGGCTCATTCTTTTTCACGGTCGTCTCCGACCGTCGGGCACGCTTTTTGACGGGCATCCCGGCGCGGCCCATGCTCGGCAGCATCATTCGCCGCTGCCGGATGAAATGGCCGTTCACGATCAACGCACTTGTGCTGCTTCACGACCATCTGCACGCCATCTGGTCGCTGCCGCCCGGCGATAAGGCCTACTCCACACGGTGGGGTTGGATCAAGAAGGAATTTACAAAAAACTGGCTGGCGCTCGGAGGCTGCGAACAACGACAAACCGAGGGCCGCAAACGGGACGGCCGACGCGGGGTGTGGCAACCAAAGTTTTGGGAGCATACGTTGGAGACGGAGGACGATTTCGAGCGGCATTTCGATTACATAAATTACAATCCGGTGAAACACGGTTACGTGCGATGCCCCCGCGAATGGCCGTGGTCCAGTTTTCACCGCTGGGTTAAGAAGGGTGTATATCCCGACCATTGGGCCTGTTGGGAGAAATACGGCGTGCTGGATTTCTCCGACATTGAAGAAACCGCCGGCGAGTAAACAAAAGGCAAAAGGCCGGCACAGCCGGCCCTACACTTACTACACTTACTCGGTTCAACTTGGATCTTCATGCCCGACGGATGGCCGATGTTTTGTTCCGCATGATCGAATTTTGATTTAACATCACACTCGGGAGAAGGACATGCCAGATTATGCTGAAAGTCGTATCATCGAGAACCAGACTCTCGAAGAGACAGAGCTTATCCTAACAGACAACGACAACAACTACTTGGGTTCTGACCTTACGCTGAGACACTGCCGACTAATCCTGCGAACCACGGCAAGGTTGCTGCACATTGTGAATAACGTACAAATAATCGACTGCCAAATTGAAGTTAAGAAGAAGCTTGCCAATTTTTCTTGGTTAGCGGCAGCAATTAGTGGCTGCACTTTCACAGGCCATTACGTTGGACACGAGTTCGGACATTGGCCAGATTATGGTGTCAATTGCGAGAACGGTAGCATCGCGGACTGCGATTTTTCCGAAGCTGTGCTTGATGGCTGCCGGTTCATGGATTGTGATATTAGTTCCATCAAGCTACCCAAATGGCCGTGCTTCACGATCCTAAATCCCCACGAACGGCGGAATGAGATTGAGGCGATTGAATGGCCGGGACGGATTTCGGTTTGGGCAACGGACTTACCGAATCAACCTAACATAACTTCGGCGATAGTTGATTATGCACCAACCCTCGCAAAGCAGTTTAATTGTGCTGAGGATGAACTTCGAGAAGCACTGTCCAGCTTGGGCAACGTCATAATGTGAGTGCAGCAGCGGGGTGGCATACCGTAGGGCGTAGGGTAAAAATATTGGAACGGCGGGGTGGGACTGTTAGTTTAATTCGTTGTCCTCTCAATAAGAAATCTTTCGGGTGCCACTGGCAACTTGTTGCCAGTGCTTTTACGGAGTAGGCTGACGAAAGCTCCCATCAAACTGGAATGTGATCTGAGGAAAACACTGGCAGCAACCTGCCAGTGGCACCCGGCGGGGGCGCGTGGATTTTGGGGAATCTGGGGATGGGGAAACGTTTTCCGCGGACCAGGCTGGGGATATGTTACGATCATTGGGTTCCCATCGCGCGTCCTTCGATGACGACCGTGTTGGAAAACTCAAAACAATCTCGGCCCAGACGCGGAGCCAGGATGTGACGACCGAACGCTATCGTGCCCGGTGGGTTTTTCCCGTTTCGTCTTCGCCGGTGGAAAACGGCGTGGTGGAAATCGAGGATGGGGTGATCTCGGCGGTTCATGACAAAGCCGAGCCACGGGCGGTGGATTTGGGGAATGTCGCCATTCTACCGGGACTGGTGAACGCCCATACGCACTGGGAGTTCAGCGATCTCGCCGCGCCTTTGGATACGGCGGAATCCTTTGCGGATTGGATTCGGGCGCTCGTGGCGCATCGGCGGTCGCGGGCGGCGTCCGTGGAGAAAATCATCTCGCAAGGTTACGCGGAAACCGTGAGCACCGGCACGCGGGCCGTCGGCGAAATCGCCACCGAAGGCTGGTCGCCGCGGGTGTTTCTTAAAAACTCCCCGCCCTCGGCTCGCGTCGTTGTGTTTCGCGAGTTGTTGGCGTTGTTGCCGGAGCGGATCGAGGAACAACTTGGCATCGCGAAGCAGCATTTGCAGGAAGCTTCGGCCAACGAAGCGCCCGCGCTCATTCGCGGATTGAGTCCGCATGCGCCCTACAGCGTGCATCCGGAGTTGTTTCGTCAATTGGTCAGACTCTGCCGGGACCACAAAGCCCCCATGGCGATGCACCTCGCGGAAACGCGGGCGGAACTGGAACTGCTCTCCGCCGGCAGCGGGGAGTTGGTGGAGATGCTCTCCGCCTTCGGAGCCTGGCGGGAGAACATCATCCCCCGCCGCACCCGGATTCTCGATTACCTGATCCCGCTCGCCGACGTGGACCGCGGGCTGATTGTGCATGGAAATTATCTAAGCGACGAAGACATTGGCTTCCTGGCGGAGCATCCCCACTTGAGCGTGGTTTACTGCCCGCGGACGCACGCTTACTTCGGGCATCGGAATCATCCGTGGCCGAAACTTATCGAAGCGGGCGTGCGGGTCGCGCTGGGCACGGACAGCCGGGCCTCGAATCCCGATCTGAATCTTTGGGAAGAAGTCAAATTCCTCCGCAGACAACACCCGCAAACGCCGCCCGCCCAATGGCTCACCTGGGCCACGCGAAACGGAGCGGTGGCCCTCTTCGGAGCCGAGACAAAACTCGGCACCCTCCAACCCGGCCATCCCGGCGTGTTCACAACCCTTCCGCTGAGCCAGGCGGACGCGGCGGATCCTTACGAATTGTTGTTTGCATAGTTCAGGGGAGAATGATGCCAAGCAGAATGGCTGCCAAAACGGCATAACGTTAATTCCTGCCATTTTGACATAGACAAGTCTTGCCGTGGGATGGAAGCGTCGATCGTTTCTCCATTCACGGGCGACATAAGTTCTTTTCTTCATTGATGTTGTTGTGATTGTTTGAAAACCGCTTAGCTCGCTAACGGATTTTCGCTTGTTTGGCGCGGAAACTGCGTAAAATCAAATAGGAGCGATGTGAGTTTTTGCCGAAATCGCTCCACAATCTTCCAACAGTCAGAGATCGGCTTTCGTAGTAAAACTGAGCATGCTCAAATTGATTGAGGACATCATGGTGGATCAATCCACACGAAACCAGGATTCCCCTGGTTCGGTTCAACTTCTGGAGCGAACTCCCGCCCGGGATCGGCATTCCGTGCCCGATGCCCGGCTCGTGGAGGACGTCCGGCGAGGCGACCGCGATGCGTTTGGGGAATTGGTCACCCGTTACGAACGGCGATTGATCCGGGTCATCCTGCGGTTTGTGCCCGACGTCGAGCAAGCGCGGGATTTGGCTCAGGAGACGTTTTTGCGGGCCTATCGGCGGCTGGATCAGTTCGATTCGTCCCGCCGGTTCGGACCGTGGCTGTTTCGCATCGGCGTGAATTACACGTTGGATTATCTGCGAAAGCGGAAGCGGCGGCTCAGGTGGTCGGTCTTCAGTGACGCCCCGCGAGACACCGCGCCCGACCCCGCAGCACCCGATCCCCGCAACCATCTGGATTTGAGCCAGGAAGTCCGTGCCGTGATGGACCAGTTGCCCGAAAAATACCGTTCGGTGCTGGTGTTAAGAGACTTGGAGAATTTCAGCACATCCGAGATTGCCGCCATTTTGAATCGCAAGGAGGCCACCATCCGGTGGCGACTCGCGGAGGCACGGAAGCAGTTCAAAAACCTTTGGGTCGCGCGGCTGGGGGAATCGTCGATTCCCGTGCCCGAAAATTCGGATTCCTCCGACAACGAGGCCGAATCGGACGATTGATCGAAGAGGCCCTTGGCCCGATGGGCGAACAAATTCTTTGGGATAGAATCGAATAATGCCATGAATTGCAGGCGAGCGCAATCAGACATTGCACTCTGGGCGGGAAACGACCTGGATGAAGCAGGACTGGCGGACCTCCAGGTTCATCTGGAGGCGTGCCCCGAGTGCCGGAAGTATTTGACGCAAATGCAGGCCCTCTTGCAGCTGGTGGACAACTGCCCGCTGCGGGACGAAGCGGACGAGGCCTCCCAAGCCGCAGTGGAAGACAGTCTCTGGCCGAGCCTGTCCACGAAGCTGGTGTCGCTGCCAGCGTCCCGGTACGACCGCTTCAACGGCTGGATCCCCGCGGTCGCGGTGGCGGCCGTGTGTTTCGCGATGGTGCTGGTCGCGAGCCCCCCGCAGTCGGCTCCGCCCCAATCCACGCCGGCCGGTTCGGTGACGGCGGACGAAGACCAGCCGGAATTGGAAAAGCCGTTCGACAACCCGCGCTCCAATCGCATTTTGCCCTCAGGACGGTTTAACGGGCTCTCCATCGAGGAACTTCCCGTGGACCAGCACCAGCACGTCCCGCAGCGGCGATCCCCCGCGTTTTCCGAACCGGCCCCGTTTTTCGGACCGAATCTCAACGGATTTCCCGAAGAGGTTCAGGAAAAAATCCGGCAGCGGCTCTATGAATTCGATCGATTCAATCAGAGATTCTTCCCGTTCGAGAACATGAGGGACGACTTCTCCCGCGGGCCTGAAAATCAAACGCCGCGGACGCAGACTGTATTTGATGCGGGATTAAAGGTCACATCCGTAGCGGCGGCTTCCAGTCGTCGTGCTTTTTTCCGCCGCTTGAAGCCGCGAAATCGCTAATTGCCCAGCAGCTTGGCGATGGACCGGGCGATGTGCTCGATTTCGTCCGATTGAATCTCGCCCTCGCGGAACGCGAAGCGGTTCACGACCCGGCGTTTGTTGTAAAGCACCACGGTCACATCGGCCTGGGCGTGGAGGTTTTGGCAGTGCGGCTCGGCGATGGCATCCGACGCCACTGTCAAAGGCAGCGCGATCTTGTTGTCGAACGAAAACGTCTGCACCTCGGAAATCGCTTCGCTGGGGTCTTCCGTCACAAACACGCCAAAGCTCCTAAGGCCCTCCGCGCGGTGGTGATCCACCAAGCTGTCCACCTGCTTGAGCAGCGGCTTCACGCCGGCTCCGAATTTTCGCAGAAACACCATCACCACCGGCCGCCCGCCGTTTCGGCAGACGTAACACACCGAGCGGTTCATCAAAGGCCCCGTCACCGCCCGGGTGTAAAACGTGGGCACATAATCGCCAATCTCCCGACCCGACACGATCGGGGCCGTTTTGTTTTTGGGTGAGGTTTTGGAAGCGGATTCGTCCTTCCGTGGGGTCTGGGAAACCGCCGGTTCCTCCGCTGTGACGAGATCGCCCCTCAAAATGGCAAGCCCGATGCACAGAAATCCCGCGATATGAACGGGGAACTTTCGGAGGGAATGAATCATCAAAACACTGTCCTTCCCAAGAATCGAGGCCGCAAAGCGCTGGTTCCATTTTCAACGGATTTGGCCTCCAGTGCAATTCCAACCCGCAATTTCCCTCACATGTCGGCGTTCCTATCCCCTATAATGCCTGACATGGCGGTGTTGCAATCCACGTGGCGGCTGGAAGCCACCGCTACGAAAGACGCAATCCGCAACTTCGCATTCTTTGTGAATCAGATTCTTGGCCGTTCATGCAACCGCTCAAGCACTTTTTGGAATGGTATCTCGGCGTGCCGCCCACGGACCCCGGGCAGGGCACGGCTTGGACGTATCTGTGGCGGTCGCCCTGGCCCGCGTGGATGCCGAGTTGGACGGTGCTCTTGTTGGCGGCGGCACTCATCGGATACGTCGTCTTCATCTATTCCCGCGATGCCCAGACGCTGCCCTGGAAGACGCGGGTCGGCCTGATTTCGCTCCGCCTGTTGGTGGTGGGGATGGTGCTGTTTTTTCTGTCCGAACTCAAGCTCTCCGTGGACCGCACCGGGCTGCCGGTAGTGGTCGTTCTCTGGGATGATTCGGAAAGCATGAACTTCGAGGACCAGTACCGCGACAAAGATCTCGCCGCGGCCGCAGAGCGGCTGTTAAAGTCGGGAAAACTGGCCGCCCCGACGCGGCTCAACCTCGCCAAGGGCCTGTTGACCAAGGACAAGGGCGAGTTCCTCAAACAGCTTTTGGATCGGCACAAGCTGCGGATTTACCGCTTCTCCGACAACACCGTTCCGCTGGGTGACGAGGAGGAATATCTCAAGCGCGAGGACATCGACAAGCTGCTGCCGGTGCTCTCCGGGCTGAAAGCCGAGGGCCAGTTGACCCGCCCCGGACCGGCTGTGCAGAAGGTGCTCGACGATTTGCGGGGCACGCCGCCGTCGGCGATCATTCTGCTCAGCGATGGCATCACCACGACGACCGACAACGAAAAGCTGACCACCATCGCCGATGCCGCCCGCAATCGCCTCGTGCCGATTTACACGGTCGCCTTGGGCAGCGAAGAGCCTGCTCGCGATCTCCAAATTTACGGATTGCTCGCCGAGGACTTCGCGTTCGTCAACGATCCGGTCGCGTTCTCGGCGAAGCTCAAAGCCTACGGGTTCGAGAACCAGGACATCACGGTGAGGCTCAAGCAGAAAGGCTCGAGCAAAATTCTCGCGGAGCAAACGGTGAAAGCCGGGGCCGACGGCGAGGCGATCAAAGTCGAGCTCACGCACGCCCCGCCAAACAAAGGCGAGTTTGAATACGTGCTGGAAGTCCCGCTCAAGCCGGACGAGACGAATACGCAGAACAACGTCACGCAGCCGCAGTTGGTCAGCGTGAGCCAGGATCCGATCCGCGTGCTCCTCGCCGATTCGATGCCCCGCTACGAGTTTCGCTACCTCAAGCATCTTTTGGAGCGGGAAGCGCTCCGCGAAGGCAACAGCACGCTCAAGCTGGATGTCGTGCTTCAAGATGCCGACCTGGAATACGCCCAGGAAGACGAGACCGCGCTCGAACATTTCCCCGTCCAATGGGAAGACATTCAAAAGTACGATGTGATCATCCTCGGCGATTTGAACCCGGCGTATCTCAGCCCCGTCGTGTTCGAGAACTTGTCCAAGTTCGTCCGCGAAGCGGGCGGCGGGTTGATCATGGTCGCGGGCACGCGGTTCAATCCGCTGGCGTACCGGGAAACGCCCTTGGAAACGATGCTGCCGGTGGAGCTCAGTGGAGCCAAGGCGCCGCCCTCCGACCTGACGATCGTGGAAGGTTTTCATCCGGAACTCACCGTGGAAGGCCGCAAGAGCAGCGCGATCTTCCGCTTCGCCGACTCCGAAAACGAGAGCCTCAAGATCTGGAAAGACCTGCCGGATTTGTATTGGCTGTTCGAGGCCCCGCAGTTGAAGTCCGGCGCGGTGAGTTTTGTCGAGCATCCCGTGAAGAGCGGACCCGACGGCAAGCTGCCCGTGATCTCGATGCACCGCTACGGCGCGGGGAAAGTCATGTTTCACGCGACCGACGAACTCTGGCGGTGGCGGTTCCGGCGGGGCGATATTTATTACGCCCGGTATTGGATTCAAACCATCCGCTATCTCACGCGGTCCCGCATGTTAGGGAAAGACCGCGGGGCGAAGCTCTCGGCCGACCGGGAACTCTACCAGCGGGGCGACACCGTCACGCTGCGATTGCGGTTTGTGGATGAGCGGCTGGTCCCGCTCGAAAAAGACGGCGTGACCGTGATGGTCGAACGCCGGGGCGACACGCAGCAGGCGGTGAAACTCAATCGGCTGCCGCAGGCGTCCGCGGTGTTTGAAGGCCAGATGCGAAGAGCCGCCGAGGGCACGTATCATGCGTGGGTCGTAAAACCCGCCTTCAAAGAGGCCCCGCCAGCGGAGGATTTCGTCGTGGAATCGCAAAGCCGGGAGTTGGCCAAGCGCAGCCTGGACCGGGCGGAACTCACGCAAACCGCCGAGACCACGCGGGGCAAATATGTTCCCTTGAGCGAAGCCGAGGATCTGCCGGACAAAATCCCGCCCGGCCAGCCCGTGCCTTTGGAAACCCAAGACCCGATTTCGCTCTGGAACCGCCCGGAATTTCTGCTGCTGTTCGCAGCCCTCCTCTCGGCAGAATGGTTATGGAGAAAACGCCTGCGGCTGGTATGATGACGCAGAATGTTTCAAGAATTCCCACGAATGCGAGCGATCGTGAAAAAGGCAAATCAACTGAAACCATCGAGAGTAGTCAGCCAGCTGACGCCGGCCGCTCGCCTTGTGTGATCGAGCTCGGTTGACATATTGCGGTTGGGTGGCTGGGCGCAGATTCGTCTACGAATAAAATTAGGCAAGCGAATACTGGGGCCATGGATGTGAGAGAAAGATCTTCCGTGGCCCCAGCTTTCGAAACGAGTTTTTTGATTGATCCAATCCATTGCGCCCCAGCCACCCCGCCGCTCGCCTTGTGTGATCGAGCTCGGTTGACATATTGCGGTTGGGTGGCTGGGCGCAGATTCGTCTACGAATAAAATTAGGCAAGCGAATACTGGGGCCATGGATGTGAGAGAAAGATCTTCCGTGGCCCCAGCTTTCGAAACGAGTTTTTTGATTGATCCAATCCATTGCGCCCCAGCCACCCCGCCGCTCGCCTTGTGTGATCGAGCTCGGTTGACATATTGCGGTTGGGTGGCTGGGGCGCAGATTCGTCTACGAATAAAATTAGGCAAGCGAATACTGGGGCCATGGATGTGAGAGAAAGATCTTCCGTGGCCCCAGCTTTCGAAACGAGTTTTTTGATTGATCCAATCCATTGCGCCCCAGCCACCCCGCCGTTTGCGTTCCCAGGGCTGCGCCCTGGGCTGACATAGAGCCGGACCTTCGGCCCTTTTTCGGTAATTTGGAACGACTGAAATCAACTCAAGCAATCGTGAGTGATCAGCCGGCTTACGCCGGCCGCTCGCCTTGTGTGATCGGGAATCGAAAACCATGCCGGAATCTTTAGAAACTCGGTTGACGTATTTGCGGCGACGACTGCGGCAGATGACTTGGCTGTATGGGCTGAGTTGGCTCGTGGCCGTGGTGTTCGGGGCCACGCTGCTGGAAGGCGTGCTCGATTGGTCGCTCCGGCTGGAAGACGCCGGGGTGCGGTTGATCCTGGGCTTGGGGATCCTCTCGGCCGCGGGTTGGATCGGCTGGCGGCTTTTGCTCCGACCCTTACGGCGGAAAATCAGCGATGTGGAAATCGCCCTGCGGATCGAAAAACGCTACCCGGGCTTCAACGACAGCCTCGCCAGCACCGTGCAGTTTCTCTCGGCCGGCAGCGATCCGCGGCTGGGTTCGCCCGCGATGCAACAGCAGGTCGTCGAACGCACCGTGAGCCAGATCGAGCGGGTGAATCTCTCCGACATCGTGGAAACCCGCCGGGTGCGGAAAGTCGCGACGGCCGCGGTGGCGATTTGCCTGTTGACGGCCCTCGTGGCCGGGTTGGATCAAGCCTCCGCGGCGACGGCGCTCCATCGGCTGGTGTTCCCCTTTGCCAATCGGCCCTGGCCCAAGACCACAGAGCTTCAACTGGTCGATGAGGATTTAAAACCTTTGAAGCACGACCCCGCCGAGCCGATGCGCCTGGCCCGCGGGGAAACTTTGGAAATCTATGTGAAGGACCTCAAGGGCCAATTGCCGGACGATGTGCGGATGGAATACAAGTTCGGCAAAGGCGAAGTCATCGCCGAGACGCTCCGCCGCACGACGCTCCGGGATGCCGCCGGCGATGCGGCCGAAGTCTGCGTGGCGAGTCTCGTGGCGATGAAGGGGCCGATGTTCTTCCGCGGGTCGGCGGGGACGATCACGAAATGCCTTGGCACCGGTTGGACGTCGTGCCGCCCCCTTTGGTCGAATCGCTGGAGCTCACGTTGGCTCCGCCCGCGTACTCCGGCCGGCCCATCGAAACCTTGCCCGCGGGCGTGGGGCATATTCGCGGTCTCGTCGGCACGCAGGTGCATCTGAAAGCCGTGGTCAACAAGCCGCTCGAGTTCGCGAATCTCCGGGTCAAAGATCAGCCACCGGTGAAGGTGCCGCTCTCCAACAACGGCCGGAAGCTGGAAATCGATTTTGTGATTTCCGAGGCGGGCGTATATTCGTGGTGGTTCGATCTGCGGGATCTCGAAGGCTTCGAAAACGCGAACGCCCCGCGGTATGAAATCCGGGGCATCGCCGATTTGGTGCCCGACGTGTGGATCGACGAGCCGCCCCGCGATGAGGACGTCACCCCCACCGCAATGGTTCCGATCAAAGTCGGAGCCAAAGACGACATGGGCCTGCGGGAAATCCGCTTGCAGTACAAAATCGGCAGCGACGACAAAACGCCCTTCACCGCGATTCCGCTATTCGACGGCAAGGATCGCCCGCAACAGCACGCCGTGGAATATAAGTGGGAACTGGGCGGGCTGAAACTTCAGCCCGGCAGAGAGATCACCTTTCACGCCGAGGCTTTGGACGATTACAACCTGGAAGGCGCGCACGTCGGCCGGAGCATCACCCGCAAGCTGACGATCGTCTCGCCCGAAGAAAAAACCTCCGAACTCGCTTCGCAGCAAGGCCGGCTCGTCGATGAGCTGGACGCCGCCCACAAGCAGCAAATCCAAACTCACGACCAGGTCCAAGAACTCAAAATTCAACTGCAAAAAGCCGGCGAATTGCGGTTTGAGGACATCGACTTGCTCAAGCGGCTTGAGATCGAGCAGCGGCAGATCAACTCCCGGCTGTCGCATCCCGTCGAAGGTGTCGCCGCCCGCGCGGAGAGTTTGCTCAAAGAACTCGCGCGGAACAGAATCAACGATCCCGACATGGAGCAGCGGCTCAAAGGGATCGCGACCGAGATCGGGATTATGCAGGAAGACCACCTGCCGACGATCGAGCAGGAACTCACCAACGCCCGCAAGTTGGCCCAAACCAAACAGGGGCTGACCCCCGAAGAGAACCCGGAAGACAAGCCGAAGTCCGCCAAGACCGATGCACCGAAGTCCCGCGATGAAGAGACGGCCCTCGGAAAGGCCGAAGACAATCAGCAGGCCGTGCTCGATTCCTTAGGCGACATGCTGGCCCAGCTTTCGGAATGGAGGCATCACCGCGACCTGACGGGCGAAGTCCGCGAGTTGATCGGCCAGCAGGAAGACCTCAACCGCGAGACGGCCGACGTCGGAAAGCGGACCTTCGGCAAGAGCGAGCGGCAACTCAGCCCGCAGGAGCAGGCCGACCTCGCCCGCCTCGCCGATCGCCAGCGAAAACAAGCCCAGCGGATCTCAGGTCTCAGCAAGAGCTTCGAGGACATCGCCAAAGAACTGGAAAAAACCAGCCCGCAGGCGGCCGAGCTTTTGACGGACGCGGACGATCATCTCCGCCAGCAAGCGGTCGCCGGGAATCTGCGGGAAACCGCGAACCAACTCGGCCGCAATCAGATCGGCGAAGCGACCCAGCAGCAACAGCAGGCCCTCGAGGACCTGAGCGAACTCTCGGACATTCTGAAAAATAAGAGCGTCAGCGACACGGAAACGCTCGTCAAAAAGCTGAAGCAATCTCGCGAGGAACTCGAGCCGTTGCGCAAACGGCAGGAAGAACTGCTCCGCAAAGTGGAGGAAGCCGAGAAGATCGCCGACCCCAACGAGCGCGAGCGGGAACTCGAACGGCTCCGGCAGGAACAGCAGCAAATTCGGCGGGAGATTTCCAGCATGGCCCGCCGGCTCCGCCGCCTGCAGGCCCGCGGGTCGGGAAGTTCGCTCCGCCGGGCTTCCTCGCGGATGGAACAAGCCGAGCAGCTTCTCCAGGAAGACCAGCGGAACCAGGCGGAGCAGGAACAGCGGGAAGTCCTCGACGACCTGGAGCAAGCCGAGCGCGAATTGGCCGAGGAAGAACGCCGGGCCGAGGAGCAACTCGCCCGGGAGATGCTCGAGCGGATCGGCGATGAACTCAAGAGCATGATCGCCCGCGAGCAAACGGTGATCGAGGAAACGAACCGCCTGGAAGCCCTCCGCCGGCAGGAAAGCAATTGGAGCCGGGCCCAGCTCAAAACCCTCCGCGACCTCGCCGAGGTGCAGCGGGGGCTGAAAACGGAAACCGACGGGCTGGTCGAAGTCGTCAAGGCGGCCGAGGTGTTTGCCCTCGCCCTCAAGGGAGCGGCCCGCGAAATGGAGTTCGCCGCGAAACGCCTGGAAGACCGCCAGACCGACGGCGAAACCGTCGCCCGCGAATCCGCCGCCAAGAACCGCTTCACCGATCTGATCGCGGCTTTGGAACCCGACAAGCCCAAGAAAACCGAAGACCCGGCACAGGACGGCGGCGGCGGAGGAGCGGCCGCGAACGCCGGTCCGCAAGGCGAAGCCATCCCGCACATCGCGCAGCTCAAAATGCTCAAAACGCTCCAGGAAGATCTGATCCGCCGGACCGAAACGCTGGACCGTGTGCAGAAAGAAACCGGCGCGCTCACGGACGATCAAAAGCTGGAACTCGATCTCTTGGCCGGCGAGCAGGGGCAACTCGCAGACCTCATGCGAAACCTCACCGCTCAATTCGCCCAAGCATTCAAATCCGAGCCCGGAAAACCGGACGATCAACCGCAGCCGAAACCCGAACCCAAACCCGAACCGAAAAAGGCCCCCGGCAAAGGTCCTTCCCTGGAAGACCAGCTCAACAAAGATTTGGATCTCGACAACTTGATTCCGAAATCGAAACCCAAGAATACGTCCGACGAGAAGCCCCCCCAAGCCGACCGCTTGCGGTCGGAGTTGAACCTTAGGACCGCCAAGAAAACAACTTCAGTTTTTGAACCATTTAACAAAACCAGGGGGCTTACGCCCCCCGCTCGCCTGTTGATCCCAAATGCTGAAGTTCTATTCTTCGCGATCCTTAACGATCCCGCAGCCTTCGCCTATCCCGCCCAAATCGAACTGAAGAAAACGAACGCGGACGAACTGCCCCCGTCCGAAGCCAAAAAACCGCCGGCAAACGATGCCGACAAAACGAAGACGGACAAACAGCCGGCGGTGAAACCCAAACTCGACAAAAAGCTCTTTGAGGAACTGGTGGGCCAAGATCCGCAAGCCGCTGCGGGCGATCCCACGAAGAATCCGCTGGAAGAAGCGATTCAGGGCATGCGCTCGGCCCAGGAGCGGATCAGCGGCAAGGACACCGGCGAGGAGACGCGCGAGATTCAGGAACAGGTCGTCGCCAATTTGCAGAAGCTGATCGACAGGATGAAAGACCGCCAATCCCAGCCGCCGTCGGCTTCCTCCGGTTCGCCGCCGCCCGATCAACCTCAGCAGCCTGAAGACGGGAACCCGAACCCCCAACAAGGGGCCCGCGAGCCAAATCAGAACAAGACCGCGAACGCCCAAGGCGAGGAATCGCAGCAACCGCAGCGGACCAAACAGGAAAACGAAGACGCCACGGAATCCACGAGCGATCACCGAAATCCCGCAAAGGGCGGTAATGCCGATCTCGCCCCCCGGCCGGACATGGTGAACGCCGTCTGGGGCCATTTGCCGCCTTCGGTTCGGCTGAAACTGCGGAACCTCAGCAGCGACAAATACCTCCCGAAATACGAAGATCTGGCCCGGCGGTATTTTGAAGCCCTGGCCGAACCCGTCCGCAATCCGACCATGAAACCTCGCCCATGATCCCGCTGCACGACAACATCCCTTCGCGCACGACGCCGGTGGTGAATTACGCCATCATCGCCATCACGAGCTTCGTGTTCATTCTGCAATTGATCCGGCCCGACGATCGACCGAGCTACGTGGAGCAATACGGGCTGATCCCCGCCCGCGTGACGCATCCCGGCGAGAAAATCGAAGTCCCCGACCGCAAGATCGTCCACACGCAAGAGGGCGACCGCATCGAGGAGTTCAAACGCCCCGCCGCCCCCGCCGCCGTCCCGGCGTGGCTCACGCTGGTGACGTGCATCTTTCTCCACGGGGGCTGGCTGCACATTTTGGGCAACATGTGGTTCCTGTTCATCTTCGGCGACAATGTGGAAGACTGCTTCGGCCACGTGCAGTATGCCCTCTTTTACTTGGGCTGGGGCGTGGCGGCCAGCGGAATCCAACTCGCGAGCGCGGCCGACTCCACCATCCCGACCATCGGCGCGAGCGGCGCCATCGCGGGCGTGATGGGCGCCTATTTTCTGCTCTACCCGAAGGCGAAAGTGGTCGCGCTCGTGCCGCTGTTTGTCATCTTTTTCACGGTCGTCCTGCCCGCGCCGTTGTTCCTCGGGATTTGGTTTGCGATCCAGTTCTTCCAAGGCACGGTCAGCGTGGTCGGCGAGCCCACGGCCGGCGTCGCCTGGTGGGCTCACATCGGCGGATTCGTCGCGGGCATGGGCGGCGTGTGGATCTTGAAGCTGCTCCATCACATCCGGCCCGAGGTCACCGCCCGGGAATTCGGCACCGACAGCCCCGGCGACTACCGCGTCCAACGCCGGGGTTGGAAGGATTGATTGCAGAAGCCACACAGGCCGCAAAGGGGGGATGACCGTGAATCAAGGGCGGGCGACGACGGGGTTTTTGAGGACGCCCAGGCCTTCGATTTCGACCTCGACGATGTCGCCCGGTTTGAGGAACACGGGCGGCTTTCGGGCCATGCCCACGCCGGGCGGCGTTCCGGTATAGATCACATCGCCGGGCGAGAGCGTCACCAAAGCCGACAGATGGGCGATCAAGCGGTCGATGCCGAAGATCAATTGATTCGTGTTGGAGTTTTGCATGGTCTCGCCGTTGAGC
Organism: uncultured Planctomycetaceae bacterium; assembly: GCA_963815195.1. Classification (GTDB taxonomy): domain Bacteria; phylum Planctomycetota; class Planctomycetia; order Planctomycetales; family Planctomycetaceae; genus CAWAVN01. The sequence continues at coordinate 894,599 of CAWFGE010000012.1, read as the reverse complement.
CGAAGCTGAACGGCGAGCGATTCCGGATCGGGGATTTCATCGGCCGTGACCAAATAGGGGCCGAGGGGGGCGAAAGTGTCGGGCGTCTTGCCGAGCAGCCATTGTCCGCCAGGCCGGCCCAACTGCCAGTCGCGGGCGGAGACATCGTTCCCGTTAAGATAGCCCGCCACGTGGTCTTGGGCTTTTTCGAGAGGAATATCCCGCCCGGCTTTGCCGATGACCACGACCAGCTCGGCTTCGTAGTCCACCTTCTGCGAGGTGGGCGGCAGTTCGATGGCCGACTCCGGCCCGATCACCGCGCTTGAGAATTTGCTGAAGCACACCGGCTCAGCGGGGGCATCGACGCCGCTTTCCTTGGCGTGGTCGAGGTAATTGAGGCCGATGCAGATCACCTTTCCCGGCCGAGGGATCGGAGCCAGCAGCCGGCCTTCGACAAACTCCCCTTTTTCCAACCCGGCTTGAAACGCGGACCGAGCCCGCGCGAGCCCGCCCTCCATCGCCAAGAGTTCAATCATCGACGCAGGCAGCGCATCATCGACCTTATGCAAGGGCACATAGCGAGGGGAGGGCTCGTTCGTCGCTCCGGCCACTTGCTCGCCGAACTTCGTCTCGAGGGTTGCCAGCTTCATCTTGCACTCGTGTTTGGGGAAAGGACCAGATCGAGGGGTGCATTCTAAACGGCTGGCAGTGCGGAGCCAACTCACTCTGCACACTCGGCATTAGCGCATTAGCCGCAGGGCGCTAGCCCCGGTTTTGTTTTTTAGAGGGGAGAAACCGGACGCTCAAGCCGCCGAACGGCTCGCAATTCAGCCTCCCATGGAAGCCGCCGGTACGGAAGACCCCCACGCCGGCCGCTTACCACGGATGGTCGAGGCGGGCGCGGTTTACGTCGATGCGGATGAGGATGTCCACCAGGCGGTCCATCGGGAGTCCCCAGTCCATGCCCCAGTTGATGATGTCGAGATTTTCGTGCCCCGCATAGATGCGGTCGAGAATCCGGTCCATCAACAGATCGCCCTGGACGATCAGGGCATAGAGATGGCCGAAGTCGTCGTCGCCGAATTCCCGCCAGCGGCGGTTGCCTTCGACGTGCTCCAGCCGGCAAAAGCGGCAGTAGATCCGCCAGTATTTGCGGTACCAGTCGCGGATCGCCGAGTCCCCCAGATCGCGGCCGTGCTTTTGGCTCTCGATCCACTTGTATCTAAGGGCTTCGGCGTGGGCCTCTTCGTAAAGGCTCATCTCATCGACCTCGTAGGCCGCAACGGCGTGTGTAGCGCTCATAACTCACCCGTTACCTGAACCGGATCACTACGTCCCAATATCGGCATCCGACCGAGGGTTGATGTCTGTCACTGAGGAGGTTTCTTGTTTGAGAGTCCGTTTCTCTCAGCTTCCGGTTGCGTTTGTTATACCCTTGGCTGTTTTATCGGACAATCCCAACACCGGCCCCTCGGATAATTTCCCGAAAAATTTTCCCAACATTTCCTCAGCCGGATCTCTGCAAAACCAGGAGCCGCTTTCGGTTCGGAATTGACGTTGGAATGTCCGTTTTTTCGAGGAATTTTTCTCCGCGTTCGCAAGGGCGGCGCTCCGTCCGATTTTTGCCGCGTTCAGTTGTCGCTGTGACGAGGAAACCTATACTTTTGATGCTTTGTCTGCCCAGTGCGCTCCAGGCGTCATTCCTTCCGTCATTCTGATGGCTTGACCTATCCTCCATGCCTCAATCCGACATCGTCATTCGGGGTGCCCGCGAACACAACTTGCGGGATGTCTCGCTGAAACTTCCCAAAAATAAGCTGATTTGCATGACCGGCGTGAGCGGCTCCGGCAAAAGCTCGCTGGCGTTCGATACGCTCTACGCCGAGGGCCAACGCCGGTATGTCGAGTCCCTGTCCAGCTACGCCCGCCAGTTTTTGGGGCAGATGCCCAAGCCCGAGGTGGACGCCGTCAGCGGGTTGGCTCCATCGATCTCCATCCAACAAAAAACCAGCGGCCGCAACCCCCGCAGCACCGTGGGGACGATCACCGAAATCTACGATTACCTCCGCGTGCTGTTCGCGAGAGTCGGACAGGGGTTTTGCCACCGCTGCGGCGAAGCCATCACCGCCCAGACCAGCGAGCAGATCATCGAAAGCATCGCCTCGCTTCCGGAGGGCACGAAATACCAGATTCTCGCTCCCGTGGTCCGCCAGCAAAAAGGCGAGTTCCGCGACCTGTTTGACGATCTGCTCAAGCAGGGCTTCCTGCGGGCCAGGGTCGACGGCGAAACCGTCCAACTCACGGACAACCTGCAGCTCGACCGCCAGATGCGGCACACGATCGACGTGATCATCGACCGCCTCGCCGCCGGCAAAACCAGCCGGCAGCGGCTCGCGGAAGCCGTGGAATCCGCACTGAAACTCAGCGGCGGCACTTTACTTGTCAGCCAAGAAGGGCGAGCGGGGGGTGTAAGCCCCCCGGTCACGTCGGACGTTCCAGAAGAGTTTCCCCAGCAAAATGAACAATCCGCCCCCAACGATCAGCTTTATTCCGCACACTATTCCTGCCCAACATGCCAACTGAGCTACGAACCGCCCAGCCCGCAGCTGTTCAGTTTCAATAGCCCCCTCGGCATGTGCCTGGACTGTAACGGCCTGGGGATGCGGCACGAGTTTCTGTTGGAACGATTGATCCCCGACGACAAACTGTCCATCCACGGCGGGGCGATTGAACTCTTAGGCAAATTCCGCGAAGTGGGCCGCTGGCGAAAGCACATCTACCGCGGCGTCGCCGACGCCATCGAAAAAGACTTAGAGATGGCCGAGGGCAGTTTGCTCAAAACGCCCTGGAAGGACCTGCCTAAAGAAGCCAAGCACAAATTCCTCTACGGCACCGGGGACCGGCACATCACCTTTTCCTGGGGGCATTCCGGCGGCGTCTGGAAGCATGGAGGGCTTTGGGAAGGCTACATCAACGAGCTGCTCGAAGGCTACCGCAAAGCCAAGAACCCCATGCGCCGCAGGCAGCTTGAAAAATACATGGACTTCGCCGGCTGCTCCGCCTGCCAGGGCGGCCGATTGAATTCCCAAGCCCGGCACGTCCGTTTGACCACGAAAAGCCAGGCATTCGCCGGGCGAGGCAAACCGCTGTCGCGGTCGCTGCCGGATGTGTGCGCGCTGAGCATTCGCGAGGCGGCGGAGTTTTTTGAAGCCTTGGAACTCGGTCCCACCGCCTTCCACATCGCCGAGGAAGCCCTCAAGGAAATCCGCGGCCGGCTGGGGTTTCTCCTCCGCTGCGGTTTGGATTACCTGGCCCTCGACCGCACCGCCCCCACGCTCTCCGGCGGCGAGACCCAGCGAATCCGCCTCGCCGGTCAGATCGGCTGCGGACTCGTCGGTGTGGTTTACATTCTCGATGAACCTTCCATCGGCCTGCACCCGCGGGATAACGCCCTCCTCTTAGAAAGCCTGCAAGACCTCCGCGACCAGGGCAACACGGTCATCGTCGTCGAACACGATGAAGACACGATGCGGGCCGCGGATCACATCGTCGATTTCGGCCCCGGTCCCGGCGTGCGCGGCGGCGAGGTCGTCGCGAGCGGCTCGCTGTCCAAAATCCTCAAATCCAAACGCAGCCTGACCGGGCAATATCTCTCCGGCAAAAAGCGAATCGAAATTCCTCAAAAACGCCGAGCCCCCGGCAAACAAGCCGTCACCATCAAAGGGGCCAAGCACAACAACCTCAAGGACATCGATGTTCGCTTCCCGCTGGGCTTGTTCGTCTGCGTCACCGGCGTGAGCGGCTCCGGCAAAAGCTCGCTCGTCAACGACATCCTCTGGGAAACTCTAAACCGCGATCTCAACCGCGGCCACGGCTCGCCCGGCAAGCACGCCCGCATCAACGGGCTGAAGAATCTTGACAAAGCTATCGACATCGATCAGTCGCCCATCGGCCGCACGCCCCGCAGCAACCCCGCGACCTATGTCAAACTCTTCGACGAGATCCGCACCCTGTTTACGCATCTGCCCGAGTCGCGGATGCGGGGCTACAAGCCGGGGCGGTTCAGCTTCAACGTTCCGAGCGGCCGCTGCGAAGCCTGCGAAGGCTACGGCTCGAAAAAACTGGAGATGGACTTTCTGGCCGATGTGTGGGTGACGTGCGAAGTCTGCGAAGGCCGGCGGTTCAATCGCGAGACATTGGAAGTCCGCTACAAAGGCAAGAACATCGCCGAAATCCTCAACATGGACGTGCAGGAAGCCCTGATCCATTTCGAGAACATCCCCAAAATCCACCGGCTCCTGCAAACCCTGCACGATGTGGGCCTCGATTACCTCAAGCTCGGCCAACCGTCGCCCACGCTCTCCGGGGGCGAAGCCCAGCGGATCAAGCTCGCCCGCGAACTCGGCAAACGCTCCACCGGCCGGACGATCTATCTCCTCGATGAACCCACCACTGGTTTGCACTTTGCGGATATCCAAAAGCTCTTAGAAGTTTTGCACGGTTTCGTCGAGGCCGGGAACACGGTGCTCGTCGTGGAGCATAACCTGGACGTCATCAAAACCGCCGATTGGGTGATCGATCTCGGTCCCGAAGGCGGCGAAGGCGGAGGCAGCTTGGTCGCGGAAGGCACGCCCGAAGACATCGCCCGCTCTGAACCGTCCCACACCGGAGCCGCGCTTGCGGACATCCTGGGCATCAAACGCAAGACGAAATCGCAGTCCAACGGCCACGCCCAGACCAACGGACACGGAAAAAGGGACAACGGACATACCAAACAAATCGTCGTCCGCGGCGCGGCTCAGCACAATCTCCAGCATCTCGATGTCACCATCCCCCGCGACAAGATGAGCGTGTTCTGCGGGCCCAGCGGGTCCGGGAAAAGCTCGCTGGCGATGGATACGCTCTACGCCGAGGGCCAACGCCGGTATGTGGAATCCCTCTCCGCCTACGCCCGGCAGTTTTTGGGCCAGATGCCCAAGCCCCGCGTCGAGCATATCCACGGCCTCTCCCCGGCGATCGCCATCGAGCAAAAAACCGTGGGCCACACGCCGCGTTCCACCGTGGGCACGGTCACGGAGATTTACGATTACCTCCGCATTCTGTTCGCCCGCCTGGGCACGCCCTATTGCCCCGATTGCAACATCCCCATCGAAACCCAGACGACCGATGAAGTCATCGACAAGCTGATGAGCCTGGATGAGGGCAGCCGGCTCTTGATTCTCGCCCCGCAGGAAGTCCGCGTCGGCCACAAGTACGAGCAGCTTTGGGAACGCCTGAAATCGCAAGGGCTTTTGCGGGTGCGGATCAACGGCGAGACCTACCGCTTGGAGGATGTCCCCAACATGGACCGCCGGCGGAAGCACGAGGTCGATGTGGTCATGGACCGCGTGACCGTGCGAGCGAACGGCCGGGGCCGGCTGGCGGATTCGGTCGAAGCCGCGTTCGAACTGGGACAGGGCATGATTCGCGTCGCCCACTGCGATGACGACCGCCCCGAAACCGATTGGCGAACCGAGAACTTCAGTCTGATGTATGCCTGCGGCCAATGCGGGCGGAGCTTCGAGGAACTCTCGCCGCACAACTTTTCGTTCAACAGCTATCTCGGCTGGTGTCCGTCTTGCGAAGGGTTGGGAGTTCAACAAGGCACGGATCTTTCCGCCCTGATTTCGCATCCGCATCGTTCGCTCGCCGATGGCGCGCTCACGGCCCTTCCCGACCCGGATCATAACGCCGTCTTCAATCAAATGCTCGCGGCAATGGCGAATGATCTGCATCTCCCGCTGGATGTGCCGTTCAATCAACTCGATGCCGTGCATCAGCGGGCGATCCTCCAAGGCACCGGCGAGCGATGGTTTGCGATCTCACTTCCCCAAGCCGACGACTCCGTCGTCGGTTCCGTCGCCCAAGGCGACGGCTTGGGAAGCGGTTTGAAATTCCAATTCAAAGGCCTGTTCCCCGCGATTGAAGAAGCCGCGCGGGTGTCCTACATCTATCGGCAGCGGCTCAAAGATTTGACGGGCGAAGTCCCGTGCATGGCGTGCAGCGGAAGCCGGCTCCGCGAAGACGCGGCCGCTATGCGGTTTCAAGGAAAGACTTTGGGGCAGCTCTGCGAACTCCCGTTGGACGAGGCGCTCGCGTTTCTCAAGACTGCCAAGCTCGGCAAATCGGAGAAAAAAGTCGCGGGCGATCTGCTCACCGAAGCCACGAGCCGATTGTCGTTTCTGGTCGACGTCGGCTTGGAATACGTCACGCTCTCCCGGCCGCTGCCCACGCTTTCCGGCGGCGAGAGCCAGCGAATTCGCCTCGCCGGTCAAATCGGCCGCGCGCTCACCGGCGTCCTCTACGTGCTGGATGAACCCACCATCGGCCTGCACCCGCGCGACAACAACCGCCTCTTAAAAGCCCTCAAAAAACTCCGCGACCTGGGCAACACGCTGGTCCTGGTCGAGCACGACCGCGAAGTGCTCGAAGCCTCCGACCGCTTGTACGACTTCGGCCCCGGCGCCGGCCGGCTCGGCGGCACCATCGTCGACGAAGGCACCCCCAAGCAACTCGCGAAACGGAACACATCGCTCACGGGGCAGTACCTCGGCGATCAGAAGGCAATCCCGATTCCCGTTTCCCGCAGAATGGATTCCAAGGCGAGCGGACCAACCTCCGGTCGGTGCCCCCGTAAGCCCCATGATCATTCCCAAAAACCAGAAACCCACGATCCCACACAACAACCCACCGGCAACCAACTCTGGCTCGAACTGATCGGGGCCCGGCAGCATAACCTGCGGGACGTCGACTTGCGAATTCCTCTGGGAACTTTCACCTGCATCACCGGCGTTTCCGGGTCCGGAAAAAGCACCCTCGTCGAGGACACGCTCGCGAAAGCCGTCGCCCGGCAGCTGCACCGTTCGCACGATCAGCCCGCGCCCTTTGATGAGCTGTTGGGGCTGGAATATATCAACAAGATCATTCGCGTGGACCAGCAGCCTTTGGGCAATACGCCCGCGTCCAACCCGGCGACTTACGTGGGCGTGTTCGATCACATTCGCGATCTGTTCGCCCAACTGCCCGAAGCCCGCGTCCGCGGCTACCGCCCGGCCCGGTTCAGCTTCAACCGCAAAGGCGGACGCTGCGAAGACTGCGAAGGCAACGGGCAAAAGTGCATCGAAATGCACTTCCTGCCGGATGTGTGGGTCGAGTGCGACACCTGCCGGGGCAAACGCTACAACCACGAAACGCTTACGGTGAAATACCGCGGCCACAGCATCGCCGACGTGCTCGAAATGCCCATCGGCAAGGCCCTTGATCTCTTCGAGAACATTCCGAAGATCCGCGGCTATCTGGCCACGCTCTCGGCGATCGGCCTCGATTACCTCACCTTGGGCCAGTCCGCGCCCACGCTCTCCGGAGGCGAAGCCCAGCGCGTGAAGCTCGCCGCCGAGTTGGCCCGCCCCAACACCGGCCGCACCTTGTACGTTCTCGATGAACCGACCACCGGCCTGCACTTCGACGACATCGCCAAGCTTTTGAAAGTCCTCAACAGCCTCGTCGAGTTGGGGAACACCGTGGTCGTCATCGAGCATAACCTCGATGTGATCAAAACCGCCGACTGGATTATCGATCTCGGTCCCGAAGCGGGCATCGGCGGCGGTTGGATCGTCACCGAAGGCACCCCGGAGGATGTCGTCGATTATGCAAAGGCGAGCGGACCAACTTACGGTCGGTGCCCGCCTAAGCCCCCTGGTCATGCGAACGAACTCAAACCCCCGTTTCGCTCGCACACCGGCGAAATGCTAGCTCCTGTCTTGGCGCACGGCATTCGCGAGGAGCGGGAAGTCTTCAACGCGAAAGCCGCGAGAAAGAAGCAGCAAGGCGACCTGGACCTCAAGCAGGTCGCCGAAGGCGCGATGATGCCCTGGCAGACCGAGGGCCGAAAATGGCACACGGAAGACCGCGTGGCCCACAACGGCAACGCTGCGAAGTGGGAAGGCGAAGCCCTCGGCTTTGTGATCGATGAACTGGAAACGGACGACCGCTTCGCCGAGGCGAATTGGAACAGCCGCTCGGTCGTGGAAGTTATGGGCCGGGAAAAACAGGGCGGCTGGTTTTTGCACGCGCTCACGGGGGATGAGTGGCTGTTGTCGCTCAAGTTCCGCGTGAAGAAAAACACCTTTAACCGAAGCGAACTCCAAAGCCGGCTCGCGCTGACGCCGGTGGACGATCTCGAGGAGATCCCCATCTACGGCCGGGGCGAGCGGGTCCGCGTAAAAAACCTCAAAGGCCCCTGGCAGGAAATTACGATCAGCGTGCATTGGAAGAAAGACATCGACACACCGGCGTTCAAAACATTTTTGAGCGAAGCCCGCGAAGGGTTCCTCAAGCAAATCCACACCGCGAAGCTCAACCCCGACGATTTGACGCCCTGGAAAGTCCTCGGCAAGAAATGGCACCTCTCCAAGAAGGGGTTTCTGAAAGGCAAAGTCCGCTGGGACGCCGCGGTCTTGGAAACGCTGTTCGATTTATTGGCCGACGCCGCGCCGAACGCCCAGCCCGAATGGGGCGGCAAGGTGCTGGTGAATTTCAAAACCGACGGCGGCGTCTTCGCGACCGTCCACAGCAAACGCCCCAAAGCCGTCGAGCTTTATCTATACTGTGAGCCGGGGAGCGTTCCGCTGGGCCGGGTGTTAAACGTGGGCATGGACCGCGAAATCAGCAAACACAACGACGGCCGCGATGTGGTGAAACTCTGCTTCCAGACACAAAAGCAGATACAAAACCCCGAATTGCGAACGCTGATCGAAGAACTCTATCAAGGCGGTGGCTGATGGTGAAATCTCTCACGGTGCTGGGCGGCGGAAATACGGCCTTTGCGGTCGCGGCGAATCTGCAACTCGCCGGGGCGGAGGTGACACTCTGCGAGATCGCCGGCTTCGAGCACATGACCCGACCCATCCGCGAGGCTCGCGAAATCGAACTCACCGGCGTTGCGAACACGGGCACCGCGAAGCTCGCCAAGGTCACGATGGACTTCGCCGAGGCGCTCGCAAGCACCGATCTCGCCTTGTTGATTATCCCGGCCTATGGACATCGCGCGTTCGCCGAGGCGTGCGCGCCGCATTTGCGATCCGGGCAGACGGTGGTGTTGATGCCCGGCACGTTGGGGAGTCTGGAGTTCACCCGCATCGTCCGCGAAGCCGGTGCCCCCAAGGACGTGACGATCGCGGAAGTCGATACCGCTCCCTATGTCTGCCGAAAGCTCTCGCCCACCTCGGCCCACATTTGGGGCATTGTGAACGGGTTGGGCTTGGGCGTGTTTCCCGCGACCCAAACGGAGCGGGTGCAGCGGCTGTTGGAGTACTGGTTTCCGGGCCTTAAGAGCTATCAAGACGTCCTCGCCTGCGGGTTGGCGGCGATGAATCCCGTCGTGCACCCGGCGGGAGTCTTATTAAATGCCGGGCGGATCGAATACTCGCGCGGCGACTTTTATTTCTATGAGGAAGGCGTCACGCCGGGGGTTTGCAAGCTGATCTATGCGGTGGACCGCGAGCGGCTGGCGATTGCAAAGGCGTTTAATCAAACCCTGCCCGCGGTCGATGTGGCGTTTCATGCGGCGGGGTTTGGACCCCAGGGCGATTTGTGGGCGGCGATCAACGGCAGCCGAATGCTCACGCAGCTCAAAGCCCCCGGAAAACTCGACACCCGCTGGCTCACGGAAGATGTGCCCTACGGACTGGCGGCGTGGACATTGTTGGGCGAACAGTTCGGCGTCGCCTGCCCGGTCATGCGTTCGCTCATTGAACTCAACTCCGCGATGCTTGGCATTCCGTTTTGGAACTCCGCACGCACGCCGGAGCATTTGGGCATCGCCGGACTGAGCAAAATGGATCTGCGAACCTACCTGCATACGGGCGAGCTTCCATGACCTGGGCCGAGCAATTGAAAGACGCCGTTTCGTCGGCCCAGGTGAACGATGATTTCACCGAAGCCGTGCTCCGACTCGGCGACGGCAGCCGGTTGTGTTTTTGCCACCGCGTGGACGAGCGGTGGGCGAAAGCCGTGGGTCCGGAAGCAGCCGAATCCCAAGCCGGCCTTGCGGGCGAGATTCTCGCATCCATCCGGCAGTTCCGCTTGAACGCCAAGCACTTGGACATCTTCTTTCAAGACGCCAGCCGCTGGGACGAACCGCTCCGCTGATGTCTTTCGCGGAACGGGCTACTCGTTGCGTGCGGTGGTCGCGGGGGCTTGGGGTTTCGGCGGCGGGAGGACGGGCGAATCCTCCGCGGGACGGCGGCTTAAGAGGTCCGTGAGTTGGAACTGATAATACGGCTGCGACGCGGCGGGCTGTTTGTCCGGGCTGGCGTTCGCGACCCAGAACCGTGTTGTCTTCGGCTCGAACAGCACGTTGTGCAGGTTGGATTTCATCGCGACGGGGCGGTCCATCAGTTCAAGCGCGGACTGCACATCGAGCCGGCCGTGTTCCGATTCGGCCCGCTTGACGAGTTCCTCGTACCGGCTGCCGGCGGACAACAGAGCGCAGTCTTTCACGGGTTTTGGGAGCAGCGGATGGGCGGTGCCCGGCTCGACGATCTGCACCTTGTCCCACGAGGCTTCCATGCCCACGGCCCGGTTGGTCTTGGCGTCGGCGACGACGTAGAAATACTGGCAGGTGCGGGGGTTGTCTTTGAAGACCGCGATCGCTTCGTCCAGCGTCTTCGCGGAGGAGAGCACTTCCCGCACCAGAAACGACATTGGCACGCCGCCCCAATGCCCTTGTCCCCCGCCGCCCATCTCGCCGATGGACACCTGCCGGGCGTTCATGCCGGTGACCGAACCGATGAAGCCGGCGTAGGTCACGTTGACGAACGGAATCCCGCCGTCGGGTTCCGCGACGATGACCACGGCGTGTTCCTGGAGTTTCCAATCGATCGCATAATCCAGGACCCGGCCGTGATACAGCGTGCCGTCCTTCGTGGCGGAGTTCATCACCGCAAACCCGCTGCAATGGAACAGCTCGGGAATGAAATTCCCCACCCGCACCAAATCCAAATCCAGCCCGGAGGCGTCGGAGAGGCCCTCGAGTTCCTCGAAATATATCTTGGGAACATAGGGCTTCTGGATGGCGATGATGCTGCGGATGAGCACGGCCGGTTTGACGTCTACGCCCGCCACGGTGGCGAGCGGCTTGTCGCCGCGGACATTGATCATGTACTCCAGGTTCTGTTTAACGGAGTCCTTGAGAAGCGCCCCGTGCTGATAGCCCATCTCGTAAGGCGTGCCTCTGAGATGCAGCACCTTGTAGTTGTTGATCGTCTCCAACCAGCCTTTCCCGCAGCGGGCGACGGTTTTTCCGGGACCGCTGGGAATGATTTTGCCTGCTCCGAAAGCCGGGCTCACGCCGGCTGCGAACACGAGGCAGAGGACGAGGGCCAGCAGTCGTCGCGGAGCGTATCGCATCGGTCAACCTCCCAAAGATAATGAAAGTGCCGGCCCCATTATGTCAGATTCCCGCACGGGCGAGTAGGTTTTTGCGTCACGGCGCAACAAAAAAAGAGCAACCGTTGCCGGGTGCTCTTTTTGGTTTGTCTGGATAATCAGGGGGCAACGACGACGGTGTGAAAGAATATCTTGTGCGAGCTCTTGCACCTCCCCGAAGGCGAGGTGAAATCCATCAGTGATCGTCACACAAAAAGATCATCCGCGTCCACCCCCCGATTCGCCGAGCCCTCATTTCTTTACTTAATCATCGTAGTCGACATACACGATGCCGTTCTTGGACGTGATTTCGATTTCGTATTTGCCGTAGTCGTATTCGACTTTGCTGTAGTCTTTCCGCTTGACGTCGAACTCAAACCGGCCGGTGGGCGGGACGCAGATCATAATGAACACGCTCGGCGGAGCGCAGGTGCCGCAGAGCGGCTTGGGGGCCCGCGGGTCTTTGACCGCCACGATTTTTTTCATCGCGAAGGGGTGCACGTTGTCCAAGTCTTCGTATTTGACGTACGGATAAAGCTCGACCGTCTGATAGGTTTCGACCGGTCGCTGCGGGACGTATTCCGGCATGGGTTGAAGCGCACTGGGAGGAGCCGGCGCCGGCACATATTCCGGAACGGGTTGGATTCCGCGCGGGGGATCCGCCGGCGGCGGGACAGGCGGGACTTGCACGGTTCCGGGAGCTTCGAGCGGGGCCGGCGCGGGCAGGACCTCTTGATAGGTCACGGGCCTTCCGTAAACGCCGTCCTTCGATGAGGCCAGCTTAATCCGATACAACTTCTCGCCGGCTTGGAGGGAAAGAGACGAGACAACCAGCAACCAGGCGGCCAGTCCCCAAAGTGATTTCTTCATGGTGGAGTTCCTCTGTTGAAACGTGAGCGGATTTCGGCGTCTTTCCTCAATCAGATGGTATGCAGTCCGGGCGGTCTGTAGCAAGCCTTGTCCCTAGAGTTTACTGAAACCGCCCAAATTGACAAATGATTCTGGATTTCGCTCTGGAAATTCTCGCAAGTCCGCTCGTGCCGGTTCGGAGGATTCCGGCGAGTGAAAGGCCTCCGGTTTTGCGGTGGGATTCGAAATTAAGGATTTTGCAGCCGGCGTCTCAGGTCGCTGAAGGAGAGATGGATGGGAGGAACTTGCACCGAGGGTCTGGACGGGCCCGGTTGCTCGGGCCGGGCGTCGCGTGGTCTCGAATCACGGCCGATGCGGACCGTGCGGACGGGCCGCAGGCTGCCGTCGGACTCGAAAACCTCGCGCGGAAACAGCCGAAGCACCGCCGCCGCCATGTCTTGATGGAGCCCCGCATGCAACGGTACGCCGAGGACCGTTTCCGGAAAGGCCGCCGTCAGCCCCGCCGCAAACAGGCTGCTGCCGGCGGGCGTGCACAAGTAGGGGAGCATCGACTGGCCGTATTCCCGCGACCGGGCCGGATCGAACACCAGATTCCTCAGGGCAAACCCGCACGCCAACGGACCGAGCAGAATATCCGTCCAACGCTCCGCCAATCGTCTGAGGCGATCCAATTCGCGGACCGCGGGAATCTCGGCATCGGCCATGTCCAACAGGTAAAGGAGCCGCCAACTGCCGGGCTTCTTGATGTTCGTTGAACAACTCGAGCGCGGTTCGCGCGGCGTCGCTCTCTTCCTGCTGATGGCCTTTCGCCGTCAACACGCCCGCCACGATTCGCGTGAGAATCTCGGAGACGAGAATCTCCTCGATGAGTGGACGCCGGGCATCGGCCGCTTCGCCGCAAAGGGGAGGCCAATAGCAGGATCCATTTCGAAAGCGCATTGATGCGGCAGGCCCATGCCTCCGACCGCCGCTGGGCAACGGCCCATAGATTGTCCAAGTCTTCGCGGGGAATCTCGACGGGGGATTCCACGATTTGCAGGGCGTGAACGGACACGAGACCCGCCAACTCCGCCAATTGCCTGACGTTCAAAATGCCTCTCCAGTGCGCAGCCAAGGGCCAAACATGCTGAAAGAACTTCGTGGCGGGCTGGACTCGCAAATGAAATACCGCGTTTCAGATTTCTTCAACAACCTCCGTTCGCCCGGCCGTCTCCGCTTCTCCGCAGGGCTTTCCCGGATTTCAAAGCGTGGCTGCTGTGTTCCCGAACGAACACGGTTGTTGCCAAACCGCAACACGCCGCTATCCGCGGACTTGTTTGGCGAATTGCAACCGCCTCGCCTTCGGGGCATACTAAAGTCCGGCTGGTTTGATCTTCGACTGGATTCAGCAACATGGGAAGACGCATGAACCTGACAAAACCCCTTGGGCTGGGATTGATCCTCTGCACCGTGGCATTCACTCCCGCCCTGAGCGCGGAGGCGGCGCGGCCGAATGTGCTGTTGATCTTTTCCGACGACCAGGGCTCGATCGATGTGAATTGCTACGGGGCGAAGGACCTCGTCACGCCGAATTTGGATGCTCTCGCCAAGCGCGGGGTGCGGTTCACGCAGTTTTACGCCGCGGCTCCCGTGTGCTCGCCGTCACGGGCCGGCCTGATGACCGGCCGCGTGCCGCAACGGGCGGGCGTGCCGGGAAACGTCTCGTCCGCCCACGGTCACGCCGGCATGCCCGCGGAGCAGGTCACCATCGCCGAGATGATGAAATCCGCCGGCTACGCCACGGGGCACGTCGGCAAATGGCATCTGGGCTATACCGAAGAGACGATGCCGGACGGCCAGGGTTTCGATCAGTCCTTCGGGCACATGGGCGGGTGCATCGACAACTATTCGCACTTTTTCTATTGGAACGGCCCCAATCGGCATGACCTTTGGCAAAACGGCACGGAAGTTTGGAAAGACGGCGAGTTCTTCCCAGACCTGATGGTCCAAGAATGCAACCGCTTCCTCGAAGCGAACCGCGAAAAACCGTTCTTCCTTTATTGGGCGATTAACGTGCCGCATTATCCGCTCCAAGGCACCCTCGCCTGGCGGAAGCGGTACGAATCGCTGCCGGAGCCCCGGCGGCAATACGCCGCGTTCGTCTCCACCCTCGATGAAAAAGTCGGCGAGGTGCTGAAGACGCTGGACCGGTTCGGCCTCCGCGAAAACACGATCGTGATCTTCCAATCCGACCACGGGCATTCCACGGAGGAACGCACCTTCGGCGGCGGCGGGAATGCCGGGCCTTATCGCGGGGCGAAGTTCAGCCTGTTCGAGGGCGGCATCCGGGTGCCCGCCATGATCTCCTGGCCCGGGCACGTTCCGGAAAACGAAGTCCGCGGGCAGTTGGGCACCGGCTGCGATTGGTTTCCCACGATCGCCGAGCTTTGCGGCACCGACCTCCCGAAGCGGGAACTCGACGGCCGGAGCCTGGTTTCGGTCATCCAATCCGATCAAGCGGAAACTCCGCATCCGCAGTTCTTCTGGCAGTTGGGCAATCAATGGGCCGTCCGCGAGGGCGATTGGAAACTCATCGGCAACCCCCGCGACACGAGCCACAAAGCCCCGATCACCAAGGCCGATGAGTTGTTCTTATCGAACCTGAAAGACGACGTGAGCGAGATGCACAACATCGCCGCGGAGCATCCCGACGTGGTCGGCCGGCTGAAAGCGGCCCATGAGACCTGGGCGAAGGGACTCAAACCTTAGCGAAACCGAATCACGGCCAGGGTGCGGTCGTCGCCGGCGGCTCCGCCGGTGTGGGCGGCGAGGCGGTCGCTGATGGCGCCCAGCACTTCTCGGGCGGACTGATGGCCGATATCTTTCACGGTGTCGATGATGCCGCGCGAGCGGAACATCGTGCAGCGGTCGCTCATGGCTTCGGTGATGCCGTCGCTGAATAGAATCAACAGATCGCCCGAACGAATGGGGCAGGTGGAGCTTCCATACGTCGCGCTACTGATGACTCCCGCCAGCACTCCGTGGGATTCCAGTTCGCGGACTTCGCCGTCCTGAAGCTGGATGGGGGCGGGATGTCCGGCGTTGGTGTAAGTCAACGTCCGTTTCTGCATATCGAGGACGAGATAAATCAGGCTCATGAATTGATGCGGGGGCGTCACGGCGTGGAGCGCGCGGTTGAGTTTCTCCATCATCAGGCCGGTTTGGAGCACTTGCGGCTCGCCGGGACCGACCAGCGAATGCACCGCCCCGCGAACCGCCGACATCACCAAGGCCGCCGGCACGCTGTCCCCGCAGGCGTCGCCTAGAAGGATCACCGTGCGGTGTTTGTCCAAAGGAATCGCCTCGCACAAGTCGCCGCCCAATTCGAATCGGCTCGTGCAGAAGCCGGCGGATTCAAACCCGACGTCGGCCGGCAGGTTTTGAAACAGGCCTTGGGCCTGGTTTTCCGAAGCGACGCGCACGTCGTGCCGCAGGCGGTGCTCGGTGGTGGATTCGTATTGAAGGACCGTCCGCTCGAACACGGCGGCGATCTGGGCACCGATGGATTCCAACACGTGCCATTCCCGCACGTCAGGCTCGCGATGTCGGCGGTCATAGGCCCAAAGCGTGCCCAAGGGCTCATCTTCCAGAAGCACGCCGAGCGCCACCCCCGTCGCCGTGCCCCGCGGGAGCCACAATGCATCCAAAGGCGAAGCGTCCGCCGCGATCTGCACCCGGCCGGTTTTGAGGGCTTGGAAGTCCGGGGGGTCCATGTCCAAATCGCGGTTGGGGAACGGGACCGTGCGAAACTCTTGATGGGACTCGGCCCGCAGCCGCACGCATTCCCCGGACGGTTCCAATAGAAAAAACGCCGCCGAGCGAAATTCCGTCAATTGCACGCCCGCCATGACCAGCCGTCTGAGCGCGGAGGTCAAATCGTCATCGCTGGGGATCGCCCGGCCGATGTCCACCAACGTCGCCAACTCCTGAGATCGGCACTCGAGCTGCGATTGGGCCAACTCCGCCTGCGAGACCAGCTCGGCGACCAAGATCGACAACTCGCGGATTTGGGGAAACTCGCGCTCGATCAGCGAATCGTCGGGCCGATCGAGAATCAACCGCCCGGCAAGACCGTTGTCGCTGGAAAGTTCCGTTTGCCAAAGCGGGGCGGCCCCCGGAGCCGATCCAAATCGCGGAACACTTGCCTTGGAGGACTCGTAGCGGAGCGGCCAGCCCGTGGCTTGGGAAAACCGCCGGCAGATGCCTTTGATCCAAGTCTCCGTCGGCATCGCCGGCAAAACCGTCTGACTCATACCATCCGCCAGGTGAAGAGGGGAACGCAAAAAGACGGAAGAATTCCCGCCTTCTTCGACATCGGCCCGCCTCGAACAAAACTCAAGGCTCGGCCAAAAACCGAAAGCTGCGCAGCTTGGAGCGATGAAGCGGGTCCCGCGCGATGCTTTACTTAGATCGATCGCAACGGCCGATCTCAATCCTCGTCGTCGTCTTCCTTGACGACGCGCTTCGCATAGATCGCCGAGGCCATCCGCATGCCTTCGGAGAACGCGACCGGTCCCACATCGCGGAGCGGCACGCCGCGTTCGCGATCGTCGGTGAAGATCAGGTCGCCTGTGTAGGATTCGTATTCCGGCGAATCGGCTCCGACCCAGTAGCGGGCTTCGATCAAGCGGCCGCTTTCCCACACGGGGCACGTGGCGCTCCCGCCCCGCACGCGGTAGCCCAGCCGCCGGCAAAGTCCCATCACGTGGCTGAGCATTTCAAACTTCCCGCCGGAGAATTCGTGAATCGAAGATTTCTCGAGCGTTTCCTCATCGGGTTGAAAGGTCTGCCGGAAGAGCTGATCGAGGGCCTGCTCGAATCCGAGTTCCACCGAGAGTTCCCGAAAGTCGCCAAGCTCTTCCAGGAGAATCGGATGAGGCAGCGCGACCGATTCGCTTTTGATCCACTGGGTCTCGCCGTCCAAATCCACGATGCCCACGCCTTTCTTGGCATCCACATCGCGAAGGAAACCGGCTTCTTCCTGGTCGAGGTCGCTGCCCTTCACCGCACACACCACGAGATTCGTGAGAAGCCCCGCCCACGCCGGGTCCGGCCAGATCGAAACCAACACCTTATGAGGAATCGGCAGCGAGCGAAGCATCCACAACTCCAGCGTGTCCCGGCATTCGGATTCGTGCTGAGCCAGCCAATCCTTGAGAGCGATCAACTGCCCGGCCGCTTCGCCGTCTTTGAGCCACTTCGGAACCGACGCCAACCGTTTGCCCTTGGGATTCTGGCAAACGAGTTTCCCATCCTCCAAAGCGATCTGGTAATCCTTGTCGGCGGGGATCCAAGCCAGGGCCGATTCCGTCTCCGCGGGGGTTTTCGACTTCGTCGCCATCGCGCGGTCCTCGATCGAATCGTTGTTTGAAAATGACGGAAGATTGTGGGAGAGAAATGAAAAACCTTTATACGTTTGTTGCCCCCGATCCGCAAACGTGTACGGTTCGGCAACAGGGGATTTTCACGAAAAACCGTCAAACCGTTCAGAAAACTTTCATCGGAAGATTTTGATAAGTCGCTGGCATCTTGCCTATTTTCCGGGTAGGATTTTGGGTTGTTTGTCGGACTGTGTCTGTGTTCCCGTTTCTTTTTGAGGAGAGTCCAACGTGACGAGACTGCTAATTGCCTTGTGTGCCGTGGGAATTGCGGCGGGCGGAGTTTTTGCCGCGAGTACCAAAGCCGAGGAAGGCGAAAAAGCCGAAAAGATTACAATCAAGCAGGTCATGCAGAAGTGCATGAAGGGCGGATTGTGCAAGAAAGTGGCGGAAGGAAAAGCCAGCGACGAAGAAAAGGCCGAGCTTTTGAAGAATTTCAAAGCCCTGGCCGCCAATAAGCCCAAGAAAGGGGACGAGAAAAGCTGGAAGACCAAGACGACCGCTCTGGTCACCGGCGCCCAAGCCGCCGTGGATGGCAAAGACAACGCCAGCGCGCTCCTCATGAAAGCCGCCAATTGCATGGCTTGCCATAAGGTGCACAAGTAACTCCATCAAAACCCACCGCCCCGCTGGTCCACGAGATCACCGGGGCGTTTTTTATTGGGATCCCCGGCAGGCGATTTCGCCGACGGCTGATTCCTCCGGCGAACCCGTTATACTCAGAGTCTGTCCCAGAAGCCCGGACAGTCGCGCTCCGCGAAGGCCGCGCGAAATGGGAGATGGTTCTCAGTCGAGGTTCGGATTCCATACCTCATCGAATAACCAATCCGCCACCTTCGCGGAGCGAAGGGCGACTTTCGGTGGCGACCGCAGAGAACACGCGTGGCACCGGTAACACCCAATCCGCTTGAACTGACAACGAGGAAATCCATGAAACACCTGATGCTGACATTGTTCGCCGGACTCGCCGTGTGGCCCTGGAACGCTCGCGCGGCGGAACCGGATTTGGAGCTTGCAAGAATTTCCGACAGGAAGCCGATGAATGCGGTTTTTATCCTCTGCGACGACCACCGCTACGATGTGATGAGCTTTCTCGGTCATCCCTGGGTGGAAACGCCCGCCATGGATCAGATGGCCAAAGACGGGGTGTACTTCGAGAACGCGATCGTCACCACGTCCTTGTGCTCGCCCAGCCGGGCTTCGGTTTTGACCGGGCAGTACATGCACAATCACGGCGTCGTCGATAACAACGTCCCCACGCCGCCGGGCACGATTTTCTTCCCGCAGTATCTCCAAAAGACGGGCTATCAGACGGCGTTCTTCGGCAAGTGGCACATGGGCGGCAGCAGCGACGCGCCCGCGGCCCGGCTTCGATCGCTGGGTCTCCTTCCGCGGCCAAGGCCATTATTACCCCAACGAAGACGGCCGACAATGGACGCTCAACGTCGATGGCAAAACCGTCCCGCAAAAAGGTTACATTACCGATGAACTCACCGACTATGCAATTCATTGGCTTGACGGTTCGGTGAAAAACAGCGGCAAGCCGTTCTTTATGTATCTTTCGCATAAAGGCGTGCACGGCATGTTTCATCCCGCCGAGCGCCACGCGGGCCGGTATAAGGACAAGCCGCTGCCCCAACCCAAAACGATGGCCGACACGCTCGAGAACTACAAAGACAAACCGATGTGGCTCAAGAACCAGCGGAACAGTTGGCATGGCGTCGATTTCGCTTACCATCAAGACACCGACATCGCCGAGCACTATCGGCTCTACTGCGAAGCGCTTTTGAGCGTCGATGAATCCATCGCTCGCGTGCGGAAATGGCTCAAGGACAACGGCCTCGCGGAGAATACGCTCGTCATGTACATGGGCGACAACGGCTTTCAATGGGGCGAGCACGGGTTGATCGACAAGCGGACCGCTTACGAAGCCTCGATGCGAGTGCCCTTGTTGGGCGTGTGTCCCAAACTCTGGAAGCCGGGCACCAAAGTGGAAGAAGTCGTGGCCAACATCGACATCGCCCCCACGATTCTCGAAGCCGCGGGTCTTAAGACTCCCCAGCCAATGGACGGCCGAAGCTTTTTGCAATTAGCCGCCGGCAAGATCAAACCGTCCGACTGGCGGCAGAACATCTTGTACGAGTATTACTGGGAATACAACTTCCCGCAGACGCCGACCACGTTCGCCCTTAGAACGCCGAGGTACAAGTTCATCCAATACCACGGCATCTGGGATCTCGATGAACTCTACGACCTCGAAACCGATCCCAACGAAGAGCACAACCTGATCTTCGATCCCAAAGAGCAACAACGCATCCGCCAAATGCGCGCGGACCTCCACAAGATCCTGGAAGAAGCGAACGCCAACCGCGTCCCCTTCAGCCACAAACGCAGCATGGGCGCGAACCTCAGATTAAAAACCGGCTCGAACCCAGCCGACTTCCCCGAACAATGGATGCGCAAAAGAACGCGCGGGAGTAGGTCAATCAACGTAACATGTCGGATGCGATTCGACGCGACCTATGGTCATGCGCTGCGAGCTTCCCGACGCATCTTAGGAAAACCTTCGGAACTGATCCCATGAGTAAATCTCGGTCTCCATCCGGAACCAAAACGTTCGTTTTTCTCAGTTGGTCAGGGGATCGCAGCAAGACCGTGGCAACGGCGCTTAAGAATTGGCTGCCCTTCGTTTTTCAAACGATTGAAGTGTGGGTTTCCGAACACGACATTCATGCGGGAAGCCCTTGGGCCAGCGAACTCTATCAACAATTGCAGAAAGCCGACTTTGGCGTGTTGTGCTTCACCGAAGAAAACTTGGACGCTCGCTGGTTGCTTTATGAAGCCGGTGCCCTGGCAATGTCCGTGAAGCAGGGAGCTTTGATTCCGTACTTGGTCGGCGTGGAGCCGAACCAAGTTGCGCTTCCCATATCGCAGTTTCAGGGAGTCAATGCCGACAAGGAAGGCACGTGGCGGTTGGTGGAACGGCTCAATGAAGTCATCACAACCCCGTTGGAGAAGTCACATTTGGAAAAGGTATTCCAAAAATGGTGGCCCGAATTGAGTTCCACGCTTGGCGGTGGATTGCAACTCCACTTCGACAAGAACGTCGCCGTGCTGACGCTCAGCCGCCAAACGGCGATTGAAGAGAATTGGAGTATGCTGCGACCCCAAGCGGATCGATTACTGGACCAAGGTTGCCGAAGGATCATCATCAATTTGGAAAACGTCGAATTCGTATCGAGTTCCTCCTTTGTGCAATCTTCGGTTGCTCCAGGCGGGCAATTCGCCAAAACGCGCAAATTGTCCTTGCGGGGGTCTCGCCGGCGGTCTCCGAGCTTTTAAAGATTTCTCGAATGGACCAAGTAATCGATTATTTTGAATCCCTGCAGCAAGCCTTGGAGCATTTCCATCAGAGCCCATAACTTCCTGGACTCTGCGATGCCTCGTTCCCAAGCTCCGGCTTGGGAACGAGGGTAAGAGTTCTACGAAACCAGGGGGCTGACGCGGGCACCGACCGCAGGTTGGTCTGCTCGCCTTTTACATCTTCCCACAAATCGCCTCGGCCATTTCTTGGGTGCCGACGGCGGTGGGGTCGTTGCGGTTGGGTTTCAAGTCGTAGGTGACGTCTTTGCCCTCGGCGATGACGGCGGCGACGGCGTCTTCCAGCTTGGCGGCGGCTTCGCGTTCGCCCAGGTGGTCGAGCATCATCTTGCCGGAAAGAATCAGCGCGACCGGGTTGACCTTGTTCTGGCCCTTGTACTTCGGGGCGCTGCCGTGGGTGGCTTCGAAGATGGCGGCGTCGGGGCCGATGTTCGCACCCGGTGCCACGCCCAAACCGCCGACCAACCCGGCACACAGGTCGCTCAAAATATCGCCGTACAGGTTCTCGGTGACGACGACATCGTACAGCTCCGGCTTTTGCACGAGCTGCATGCACATGTTGTCGATCAGGCGTTCCATGTATTCGATCTTGCCGCCGGTGTCGCTGGCTTTGCCGACGAGTTCGGGATCCGGCTTCACGCCTTCGGCCAGGTCTTCCCACTCGAACTTGGCCTTATATGCCAAGGCGACGGAGCGGGTGACATCGTACCACAGGCCGTCGGTGTACTTCATGATGTTCGCTTTGCAGACCGAAGTCACCGACTTGCGCTGGTTCTTGACGGCGTAATCGAAAGCGTACTTCGCAATCTGCCGGGTGCCTGTGACGGAGATCGGCTTGATGGTCACGCCGGTGCTGGCGGGATCGCGTGTTGATCTTTTTGCCCTCGGCGAGTTCGTTGATCGCATTGATCAGCCGGGCGGTTTTTTCGAGGCCCGCTTTAAATTCGACGCCGGCGTACAGGTCTTCGGTATTCTCGCGGACCAGCACGAGATCGACGGGGATTTGCTCAAAAAAGGTCCGCACGCCTTTGTACTGTTTGCAGGGCCGGATGCAGGCATACAGGCCGAGTTCCTGGCGCAGAAAGACGTTGACGCTGCGAAAGCCCTTGCCGATGGGCGTGGTGATCGGGGCTTTGAGGGTGACATCGTTCTTGCGGATGGCTTCCATCACGCGATCCGGGACGCCGCCCTCGGCTTCGATGACTTCGATTCCGCACTCCTGCACGTCCCAGTCGATTTTGACGCCGGTGGCGTCGATGCATTTGCGGGTGGCCTCGGCGATTTCCGGCCCGACGCCGTCGCCGGGGAGCAATGTGACTTTATACATAGGAGTTCACCTTGAGAGCAGGGAGGAGTTTTCAGGACCGTCCGCGACGGTAGCACATCGATTCCGCCATTTCAAGCAGATGTAGAGTGTAGGAAGCAGATGGGGTGGCACGGGTGGCACGCCCTGAGCAGCGCGAAGGGCGTGGTGATCGCAAAGACCACGCCCTTCGCGTTGCTCAGGGTCGTGCCACCCCCGGCGGATTTTTTGGAGCCGGATCATCCGCAGGCGGCGTGCGGTCTTGGCGGTTGAGGGGATAACCGCCGGGGCGTCCGGTAAACGGCAAAAGTAGCATTCCCGGCAGGCGTTCGACCTGGTGTTCGTCGCGAAACTGCGTGAGGCCGATGGCCATCTCTTCGTGACCGGCCTCCGGTTGAGCGCGGTACGTGCCCAAGAGGTAATCCCACCACGGCAGGTTGAAGCCGAAGTTGCTATTCGTCTCGCGGACGATCACGGAATGATGCACGCGGTGCATGTCGGGGGTGACGAGGAGCAACCGCAAGACGCGATCGCACCACAGCGGCAGGAGGACGTTGCTGTGATTGAACATGCTTGTCGCATTCAGCAGCACCTCGAAAGCGACCACCGCAACCGCGGCTGGGCCGACCACAAGAACGACGCCGAGTTTGATCAGGGCCGAGAGCAGAATCTCCAGCGTGTGAAACCTGAGACCTGTGGTGACATCAATATCCAAGTCGGCATGGTGCACCATGTGAAACCGCCAGAACAAGGGCACCGCGTGGAACATGACGTGCTGCAAATAAATCGCCAGGTCAAACACCAGCACAGCGAGCAGGATTTCCAACCACACCGGCCAGTCCACCAGATGGAAGAGTCCCCAGCCGCGAGACTCGGCCGCGAGCGCGGCGGCGACGGCGGTGATGGGAATCGCCACCCGCACGACGCCGGTGTTGATCGCGACCAAGAGGAGATTGCTCGTCCATCGCCAAGGCTTGCCGGCCGTCAATTTCCGCCGAGGGGTGAAGAATTGCCAAATTGCCATGAGGGCGAGGACGCCCAGAAAACATCCCAGGCGGATGGCGATTTCGGTGGAGATATTAAGCGTCGGCATGTTGGGCGTTCTTGGATTATAGGATTTCCATTCGGGCCGTTTGCCCCTATCCCCATTGAACCGCAAAGCGCGTATCGGGAACAAGGGCATCAGGATGGCCGCGACCGAAAATCCTCTCAGTCGGCGTGTGCCCCATGATCGTGGTCGTGTTCATGGCTGAACTCGCCGTTAAAGGATTTGCCGTCGATTTTGACCGCGAGCCGGGCTTTGGTGTTTTCTTCGTCCAGGTGTTTGATCAACTCCGGATCCTTGGAAACGAACCGCGAGGATTTTCCTTCGGGATCGCCTTGTTCCGGTTGGGCGGCGAGTTGGAACTGTTCCGGCTTGCCTTCGTGCGAGACGTTGATCGCCATGTCTTGGGCGTCGATTGGGACGGGCTTTTTCGCCGCCGAGTCCAGCAGATAAACCGTCACGCGACCGGCTTCTTCATCGTGCACAAGCTCGGCGTGGTACTCCTCGTTGCCGAGTTCGATCAGCATCCCGTGGTGCGGACCTTCCTCAGGATGGGCGTCTTTAGCGTGATGGTCGGCGTCCGCCGCCTTGTCGGTTTTTTCATCCGGCAGTTTGCCGCAGCCGACGAACATCAAAACCCCAGCGAGCGGGAGCAGCGAAAACAGATTGCGAAATGTCATTTTGGGTCTTCCTTTCAAATAAGTTCGTCACACATCCGTGCGACAGGGTCAATGGGGTTCCGTATCGAAAGCTTCTTCGACCAAGGCGACTTCGCCTTGGGTTTCGCGGATCAGGCGGTCGCCCGCGCCGCGGCCGACGGCCCAGAACAAAGCCGGGCGGACGAAGAACTCCAACAGCGTGCTGCTGATCAAGCCGCCGATCACCACGGTCGCCACGGGATAGAGCACTTCCTTCCCGGCTTCGCCGGCGGCCATCGCCAAAGGCAACAGGCCGATGCCCGAGGTGAGGGCGGTCATCAGCACCGGGGCGAGACGTTCCTGGCCGGCTCGGACCATCATGTCCCGCGTCCAGCCTTCGCCTTCGTAGCGCACCAGATGCAGATAGTGATTGAGAAGCAGAATCCCATTCCGGCTGGCGATCCCGCCCAGCGAAATAAACCCGACCATCGCCGCCACCGTCAGCGTTTGATGCGTGAGGACCAATGCCGCCACGGAACCGATAAACGCCATCGGCAAAGCCGCCATCACCTGCAGCGAGAAGTTGACCGAGCGGAACATCGTATAGAGCACAAGAAACACGCCCAAGAGCGAAATCCCGAACAGCACGGCGAGCATCCGCGACGCCGACTGCTGGCTCTCGAACTGGCCGCTGTATTCCAAGAAATAACCGGGCGGGAGTTCGACTTGTTTGAGGCGTTTTTGGATGTCCTCGACCACATCGACGAGGCCGCGGTCGGCGACGTTGGCTTGGATCACAATCCGCCGTTTGACTTGCTCGCGGTTGATCGTGTTTGGCCCGCCGGATTCGTAAATCTTCGCGACCGCCGACAGCGGAGCCGTGCCGCCGCCCGGCAGTTCGATCGACAACCGCCTGAGCGCGTGCAGGTTTTCGCGGAACGGCTCATCGAACTTCACGAGCAGATCGAACGTCCGCTGCCCCAACAGGACTTCGGACACCACGTCGCCGTTCATCGCCGTCTCGACGTATTCGCTCACATCATCGGGCGTCAGGCCGTAGGTCAATAGTTTGTCGCGATCCACTTCCACGCGAAGCTGCGGGATGACGACCTGCGGCTCGACCATCAAATCCGTCACGCCTTCCACATCCGCCATCGCGGCTTTCATTTGATTGGCTTTCGAGCGGAGCACGTCCAGATCATCACCGTAGAGTTTGATGCCGATCTGGGCTTTCACGCCGGAGATCATGTGCGAGATCAGGTGCGCGATGGGCTGCTCGGCGGTGGTGACGATGCCGGGGATCTCCTTCATCGCATCGCGGATTTCTTCGAGCACCTCTTCGCGGGACTGATCGCTTTCGGGATCGAGGTCGATGATGAACTCGCTGACGTTGACGCCCTCGGCATGCTCATCCAGCTCGGCCCGGCCCGTGCGGCGGGCGATGCGGTCGATGGCTTTGATCTCCATCAACCGGCGTTCGACCGTGCCCGCGATTTCGTTGGAGGTTTCGAGCGACGTGCCCGGCGGCAGGACGACGTTCAATTGCACCGTGCCTTCGTTGAATGGGGGAAGAAAGTCGTTCTCCGACCGCGAAAGCACCAGCCCGGCGAACAACACGCCCGCGCCCGCCAACAGGAGAATCGGAACGGAGAGCCGGGTGCTCAGGCGGATCACACCGCCCGCGAGATATTTGAGCACGCGGAGCACGAGCCCCTCCTCTTCGCCGTGGCTCAAGCGGTCGCTGCCCATGATGACCAGCCAGATCACCGGGCTCTGCAGCAGCGTCCACGTCAACCGGTTCTCCGAGAACATCGCGGGCACGTTGACCATGTCCGACAACCGGGGGAGCACCCAATAAAAGATTGAACCCGAAAGCCCGGCCGCCATCATCGGGGCCACGAACCACCACAGCCGTTTTTGGGCCAAGAGCAGATAGGACAGCACGGGCGTCACCGTCAGCGACACGACCAGCGACGCCAAGAGCGACACCATATACGCCATGCCCAAGGGCACGAACAATCGGCCTTCCATGCCCTGGAGGGCGAACAGCGGCACGAACACCAACACGACGATCATCGTGCCGAACACGATCGAGTTGCGGATCTCCACGCTCGCCTGGAATACGACTAAGCAGCGGGTTTTTCCGCTCGGCTTCGGGCTTGTGCCGGTTCTCTCTGAGCCGGCGGAAGATGTTTTCGACATCGACGATGGCATCGTCCACCAGTTCGCCGATGGCCACCGCCAGGCCGCCCAGGGTCATCGTGTTGATCGACAACCCGAAGCCGGCGAAGATCATCGCCGTGATCACGAGCGACAGCGGAATCGCGGTCAGCGTGATAAACGTCGTGCGGAAGTTCATCAGAAAGATAAACAAGAGCACGACCACCAACACGCCGCCGTCGGCCAGGGCTTCGATCACGTTATCAATCGCCCGGTCGATAAACGCTCGCTGCGAATAGGTGGTTTCGATCCGCACATCTTTGGGCAGCGAAGTTTTCAAATCCGCGACGGCGGCGTTGATGGCTTCGGTGACCTGCCGGGTGTCGGCGCCCGGCTGTTTGTTGACGGTCAACACGACCGCCGGGCCGCCAGAAAAGTCGCCGCCTTTTTCCCGCACGAAGGCTGCGCTGTCGCCCCGCTTGGTCTGCGGGCCTTCCACAATGGTCGCGACTTGCTTGAGCGCAACCGGGCGTTCGTTGCGGATTGTGATCACGAGCTTTTCCAGATCCCGAGTCGTTTGCACCCGGCCTAAGGCTCGCACGAGTAATTCATTGGGGCCTTGCTCGTCCAGGTAGCCGCCGGTGGTGTTGCGGTTGCTTTTGGAGACCGCCTGTTTGACGTCATGGAGCGTCACGCCGTACGTGAGGAGTTTATCGGGATCGACCAGGACCTTAAATTGCTTGCGGCCGCCGCCCATCGTGAACACCTGCGAGACGCCGGGGATGGTTAACAGTCGCTGCCGAACGACCCAATCGCCGAGCGTTCGCAGTTCGAGCGGTTCGGTTTCGCCGGTGTCGCTCCACATGGCGAGCATCACGATCTGGCCCATGATGGACGAGATCGGGGCCAACGTGGGTTTGACGTTAGGCGGCATGCGTTCCTCGGCGAGGGCCATCCGTTCGGCCACGATCTGCCGGTCGGTATAAATGTCGGTGCCCCAATCGAACTCGACATAGATCACCGAGATGCCCACGCCGGAGGAACTGCGCACGGCTTGCACGCCGTTGGCTCCGTTGAGGGCGGTTTCGAGGGGGAACGTGATCAGAGTTTCGACTTCTTCCGGAGCCATGCCGGGGGCTTCGGTCATCACCACGACGCGCGGCCGATTGAGGTTCGGGAAGACATCGATCTCCATATGCAGCGCCTGCCAACCCCCATAGCCCAACAAAAACAGGGCCAAGGCGATAATGAGCAACCGCTGCCGGAGTCCAAAGCGAATGATGGCGTTGAGCATGGTAAAAGCTTAGAGCTAGGAGAGCGAAGAGCGGAGAGCCGGAAGACGATTTCTGCCGGCTATTTCAATAAGCGAGTTTTCAAGCCGCTGAGCATCCGGGCGAGCTCCTCGGCTTGGACAGATCATTCAGGGCCGAAGGCCCGGCTCTATGTCAGCCCAGGCCAAGCGCAGCGTCGGCCTGGGTTACGAATGACGAATCAAACGCAAGCCCCCACGGGGCGGCCCTATGGGGCACCCAGGGCGCAACCACCTGCGCATCTCTCCGGTTTAGGACCGCCCCGTTGGGGCTTTTGCATTTTGTTCGTTCCCCGTCCCCAGGACTGCGTCCTGGGCTGACATAGAGCCGGACCTTCGGTCCTTTTTCCGTTATTTGGAATTGGAGTTGCCTTCTGCCAAACCTCGAACTTTTCGAAGCGAAACATGCTTAAGTCTCCAATGGAAGTGGTGTGGAAAAAAGCGTCGTCCATCTTATCCGGCTCTCCGCTCTTGGCTCTCCGCTTTAATGATGATGTCCCGCGTGCGGATCGACGGCGCCGCCGGATTTGTTCTTGATGGCCATTTGCAGTTGATGGGCGCCGTTCAACGCGATGGTATCGCCGGGGAACACCGAGCCGTCGTTGGCGATCACCGCGTCGTATTGGTCGCGGTATTGGATATGCACAGGTTGGCGGTCGAAGTGGCCGCCGTTCTCCACGAACACGAACGTCTCCGGACCTTCCTGGGCGACCGCATCGACGGGGACCACGATCACATCCTTCCACAGTTGCACGGGCACGCGAAGCTGCATCCTTTGCCCCGGCTTAAACCGCCAGGTGACGAACTTGTGGTTCCCGCGTGTGCTCTTCCGCACGACCTCGTTGGGCACGTTGACATAGAAAGGGAGCGCCCGCGATTCGCGTTCGACCTGGTTCGCGACGAACTCGATTTCGAGCTGCTCCACGCCCGTGGGACTGCCTTGGCCCGTTTGTTCGGGAAACGCGATGACGCGGCGGTGTTCATTGGCGGCTTCGATGATCTCGTCCGCATCCTGCTCGAAGGCCCGGCCCTCGATGTAAAGCTCGCTGTAATCGGTGAGCACGCACAGCGTCTGCCCGGTCTGCACCGCTTCGCCCGTCTGCACGTTCAACTGGCTGACGACGAACGGCTTGGATTTCAGATGATGCTCGTGTTCCTCCGGCGAAGGCAATTCCCCGATGCTGACGGGCTTCAATGGCGGCCGCTGGGCTTCGTTCTCTTCGTGGAGCGACTCATCGGCGTGCAAAAACGGCACGCGGACTTTCATCTCGCGGATCAAATCGCGGTCTTGGACAATCGATTCGACCTGCTCATCCGAAAGGCCGTGCAGGTACAGGGAATTTCGCTGGGCTTTGAGGACGGCTTCCAATTTATCCACTTCATACTGCCGCTGAAGCACGACCTTCTGGGCGACGGCTCCGGTGGTGATCTGCTTGAGCCGAGCCAGTTCGCGGCGCTCCACGTCAAGTTGCCCTAACGTCGTGAGAAACTCGGTCTGGGCTTTGACGAGGTCTTCGTGCGTCAACCTGAGGTTAAACAACAACGCGCCCGACTCTACGGTCTCGCCTCCCACGATGTGCACTGCCGTCACGACGCCGGTTAAGGGGGCGGCGATTTTGTGATGCGTTTCGCCGGGCCGCTCCGTGACCAGAGCCGGCACGTTGATGTAGCGGCGATGGCTTTGCAGTTTGATTTCGCCGGTTTCGAGGCCGATGTTCTGCCGCGCCTGGCGGGACAGCTCGATCGACTGCGATTCCTGATGCCCCGCATGGTCTTGGCCGGCGTGCTCGTGAGCGGCATGGTCGCCATCAGCAGCTGCGGACTTCGCCTCGCCGCCGGGCGAAGTTCCCGCGAACCCGTCGGCCGCGGCATTCAAGACGGGGAACCAAAGACGAAACGTGAAAACCAGAACAAGGGCAAGAATTCCCAAGCCGGCCCAGCCCAGCCATTTGAGGGGAACCTGGGATAACCGGGACGAAATCCGGGAGATCGGAGCCTTCATAGCCAAGTCCTTCGCGAGGAAAGGAAGCCCAAGAAAACCGCGCAGCGAAAACCGCCGCGATGGAGCAGGATCGCATCAAACCGCGCTGTCAAAAGCAGCCGCGCAAGGCGAGGCGCAACGTCGCCGAGGCATGATGCGGAAGAAAGCGGGGCGCACGGTTAGAGCAGCGCCACCTGCGTCAGATCGAGAACGTGCAGACGCCCGGAATAGAGAGCCGCCGACACGGGTGGAGCATGGGAACCGTTCAGGTTCGCGGCGAGCGGATTCGCCCCGGCAATCCAGGCCATCAGGTCATCAAACGCGGCCTGGCAATCGAGGGCGGGCAATTCCACCTTGGCATTGGAAAGGTATTGGCAGTGCCCCTGGTCGCAGGAGTCGGAATCGTGATGTTGCTGATGCCCGCAGGGGAACGTGTCCTCCGCCACCCCGTCGGCTTTGGGAGTGTGGTGCGCGTGCCGACAGCAGCCCGCGTGTGCATCCGCGGCTTTGTGAGGCACGGATTCAGCGGCCCTTTGGACCGCATCGCAGGTGGCGTGCCGGCCGGCGTGCTGGTGATGCCAACAGCACCCCAACACCGCGTGCGCTCCCGTCGCCAGGAGGGTCACCACTGAAAGCAAATACCGAATCATGCCACGACCAGAACAAAATAACACAAAATCCATCTCTACCAAGTATCCGGCATCGGCCGAATCAGGTCAACACCAACTCTTTCCCTTGGAATGGCCAAAAGCCGCCTGTTGACGACACGCAGTTGGAAAAATATCGTCCCCTACAACGAGAAGGAGGATGGAGGATAGAGGATAGAGAATTGCGAAACGGCGTTCGCTTTGGCTGCTGACGTCTAACCTCACTTGCAATCGCTCGAGCGGCAACATGACGTTAGTCGTCTTTGGGCGGTTCGGTGTCGTATTCGGTCCACTTCATGCCGCGGTCCATCGGCTCGATGCGAAGCACGACTTTGCCGTCCTGAAAAATCCGCACGGTGCCGGTGGACTCGGACACGGCGATGGCGATGGCGTCGCTGGCCTTGGAAATCGCCGCCGCCGCCCAATGTCTCGCTCCCAGGCCGGCCGAGAGCGTGATGCCCTCCGCAGGGGCGTCCAGAATCCGTCCCGCCGCCACGACGACGCCCTTGTTGGAAATCACAAACGCCCCGTCGATCTGGGCGAGTTCCTTGAGGCTTTCCCTGACGCGGGGGCTGCGGATCAGGCATTCCTTCTGCGTGTAGCCCCGGAAGGGATCGTGCACCTGCTCGTGCGAAAGCTTCATGACTTTGAGGTGATCGCCCACGATCAACAGCGTGCCCACGGGTTTGCCTTCCCGCCCTTCGCGGCCGATCTCGACAGCCAGATCGACCACGATCCGCAAGGTCTCAAGCGGCACCTGGGTTTCCAACCGGCGGAGGTCCCGGGTCGTCAACTTCGCCAGATGCTCCGCAAGGTTGATGAGGCTGATCGTGTCGATGTGCTCCCGCTCGAACAGCGTATAAAGCGCCACAATCCGCGCCCCGCCTTGAAGCAGCTCGTCGGCAATCGCTTCGAGCAACGCCTGGCTGAGCTGGACCTGGCGGGTTTCGGGTTCGTGGAGCAAGGGCACGAGGTCCACCTGATCCTCGTTGGCGGCCCGCATCACATCGGATTTGTCGGTGGCCACCACGAGCCGGATGTCCTTGAGAATGCCCCGAATCGCCGCGAAGTCGTAAGGCAGCGCGGAGAGCATCACCACGGCTTCCACGTCGTTGTCGTGGGCCAGTTTCCGGGCGGATTGCACCAAAGATTGGGAGGGGAGGGGAAGTTCCGTGCGTGACATGTTCACAGTGTATGCGAAACCTATCGCCGGTCAATGATCCGGAATTGGGAATCTCAAAAGTCCCGCCGAATCCCAAGCCGTTCGCTCCAAATCCTGGAAAACCGCCCGCTGCTTCGCGGGATTTTGCTTGCGGCCACGATGGATCAGGCCGCGTGACGATGCCAGCCGATCCGACCGCGGGTTTCCTTTTCGTCCGGTCCGCATGGGCCTTTGCCGGCTGTGATCCAGCGGGCGGCTCTTTGTTCCTGGGCGACGGCGGTGCGGCGTCCGAGTCGCGCGGTCCGCGAAATGCCCAGCCCGCATCCCGTGAATTCTCCGTCTTCTCGATATTCCGGCGACAAAATCCGCAATTTCCTCCGACATTTCGCGTCAGGGAAACCTATGTTTGTATACGGTTTGTTTATGGTATCGGTCAGCCTAAAGAGGGCCGCCATGATGCATGTTGGAAACGTGGACCAGTTGATTCGTGAAGCGGAGGCGCTCCACTCCGCGCCGGGCATTGCCCAATCGCTGCTCAATTTGACCCGGCATGCGGACTTCGACGTGGGGGAAGTCGTGGACTGCCTGCAACGCGATCCGGCCCTGTCGGCTCGTTTGCTGCGGGTGCTCAACTCGCCCCGCTACGGTCTCCGGCAGCCGGTGAGGAACCTCAAACAAGCCGTGATGCTCTTGGGCCGGCGGACGTTGCGGCTGATGACTTTGAGCTTCAGCATGTTGGAGGTGTTTTCCCGCGGGCCGGCGCGGTCGCTTTATACCGATTATTGGCGCCAGGCGATTACGATGGCGATGGCCGGGATGCGGCTCGTCGACGGGTCCGAACCGTTCAGCGCCCATGACGCCTACATGGCCGGGCTGTTGGCCCACTTGGGAACGCTGCTCCTGGCCCAGGTTCGCCCGGACGAGTATCTGCCGATCTTTCAAAAGGCGAAAACCGGAGCCGAACTCGTCAAGGTCGAACGGGAGGCGTTTGGCTTCGATCATGCCGAATTGGGGGCGTGCCTCTTGGACCGTTGGGGGTTGCCGGAGGAATTGGCCGTGGCGGTGCGGGATCATCACCTGCCCGCGGCGAATTCGTTGGCGGAACTTGTGCACTCGGGGGAATTGCTCGCGGACGTATTGTGGAAGCCGGAAACCGCGTCCGTGGAGACGGCGCATCAATGGATGAAAATCCATCACGGGATCAATATCGACGAGTTCATCACCCTGGCCCACGCCTGTTCGGAAGAGGTCAAGCTCGAAGCGGAGATTTACGGAATCGTCCTGGACGGTCCGTTGGATATTCACGCCCTGCTCGATGCGGCCCATCAGCAGTATCTGGAGTTTTCCCTGGAAGCCGCGCTCGATCTCGACAGCCTGACCGCGGTCCTGAAGGAACCCGATCCGCTGCTTTAGAGCCAACCGGCTCGCTTACCCCGCATCGGACGTGCGGCGTTTCGGAGGCGTCCCCAAGGGTTGCCGGGGATCCGCAATATGGGCATAAGGTTCCAGCGCGTCGGCGACCTCGCGGGGCGAACCGAAACGGCGGTCGCGGTCCCGTTCGAGCATTTTGCCAAGGATGCGGTCGATTCCCCGCGGCAAGTCGGGCCGATGCCGGCTGGGCGGCGGGGCCTGTTGCGTCAAGCGTTTTGTCAGCCGTTCGACCGCGGAGCGGCCCTCAAACGGCAATCGGCCGGTGAGCAGGTGATAAAACACGCAGCCCAGGCTGTAAATGTCCGTCCGCGGATCGATGTCGCGGGACGAAACGGATTGCTCCGGGGCCATATAGTCCAATGTGCCGACCGTCCGGCCCGGTTGGGTGACATCGAAATTCTCCATCTCGCCCAGGGAATACGCCAGGCCAAAATCGAGCAGCTTGACCAGGGGCTGATTCTCGCCGGGGTTTTCGGGAACCATGAGATTGGACGGCTTGATGTCCCGGTGGATCACCTGCCGGGCCGCGGCATGTTCCAGCCCCAACGCGGTCTGCCGGATGCACTCCGCGGCCCATCCCAAAAAGAACCGGCCCGGCTCGTCCAGCCATTGTTCCAGCGATCGGCCCGGCACATATTCCATCACCAGGAAATAGCGGTCGTTCTCGCAGTCCGCATCGAGCGCCCGAACGATGTTGGGGTGGTCGAGGTCGGCGATCGTCCGAATCTCCGAAAGGAATCGCAACGTCGCCCGCGAGTCTTTCAGATACCGCCGCGACATGACTTTGAGCGCGACCTGCCGGCGGAGCCCCACATGCTCGGCCCGGTAAACCGTGCCCATGCCGCCCCGGCCCAGAATATCCAAAAGCTTGTAATTGCCCAACAAGAATTGGCGGTTTCCCGCGAGCAGGCGCTGGGCTTGCCAATCCGTCACCAATTCCTGCCGCACCAGCGAATCGGCCAGTCGCTGAGGATCGGGATCGCTTTGGGCCTGCTGATAAGCCACCGCCAGCTGATCCGCCGTCAACAACGTGCTGTCGCTGAGAGTTTTGAGGAATTGATCAGAAGAGGTCATTCGCGTCGCCCATCAAGGGATTGTTGAGGATTTATCCTACTTTGGGATTCACGGATGTGCTATTAGGAAAATCCCCTAGGTTTGGTGTTTTTGAGATGATAAGCTCGGAATTTCGCAGAATCGCGCCCCGCCTGCCCTGCGAGGCTTGACGTTCCCGGTCCTTGGGCAAACAATCAACCGCGATTGTTCAAAACCCGCCAGGACGGCGAAAACCTTCCTTCCTACCGCCCGACTCCTATGCCGATCCCGCTTTCCTGCACCGTTCAAAAACTCAAGCCCTCCGCCACCATGGCCGCCGCCGCTCTCGCCAAAGCCCTCAAGGCCACCGGCGTGACGGTTTACGATTTCACGCTGGGCGAACCGGACTTCACGACGCCCGTCCACATCTGCGAAGCCGCCAAAGCCGCGATGGACGCCGGCCACACCCACTACACCCCGGCGACCGGCATTCCCGAACTGAAGCAAGCCATCGTCGATGCCTATGCGCGGGATTGCGGATTGCAGTATAAGCCCAGCGAAGTCGCCGTCTCCAACGGGGCGAAGCATTCCATCCACAATGTGCTGACCGCCATGTGCGGCCCCGGGGATGAAGTCATCATCCCCGCGCCCTATTGGGTCAGCTACAGCGCCCTTGTGGAACTCACCGGTGCGACGCCCATCATCGTGGAAACCACGCAAGACAGCGGGTTCTGCATGTCCGCCGATCAATTCGCGGCGGCGATCACGCCCAAAACGAAGCTGTTGATGCTCAACAACCCCTGCAACCCCACCGGGGCGGCTTATCCCGTCCAAACCCTTGCCGAGATTGCCCAGGTCGCGGTTGAGAACGATGTGACCGTGCTCTCGGATGAAATCTATGAAAAGCTGATTTATAAAGGCTCGGAGTTTCGCAGCTTTGCCACCTTCGGCGAAGAAGTCGCCAAACGGACGATCATTGTCAGCGGCGTGAGCAAAGCCTACGCCATGACCGGTTGGCGGATCGGCTGGACGCTGGCTCCCGAAGGGTTCACCTCCGCAATGGCCAAGCTGCAAAGTCAGGAGACCTCGAACCCGTGCAGCATCAGCCAATACGCCGCGATCGCCGCTTTGAACGGTCCTCAAGACTGCGTGGCCGAAATGCAAAGAGCCTTCGCGGAGCGGCGGGACTACGTCCTCAAACGTCTGAAAGCCCTGCCCGAGATTTCACTCGCCGACCCCGGCGGGGCGTTTTATGCGTTCTTCAACGTCAGCCGGTATTTCCATCGGCCTTTGGGCGAAGATCAACGCCCGGTGGATAACGCCAGCGATTTCTGCACGGCCCTGTTGAACGAAGCCCACGTCGCCGTCGTCACCGGCGACGCGTTTGGCGCGCCCGGCTACGTCCGCCTCTCGTTCGCGACCGGCATGGACACCCTCAAAGCAGGCCTCGATCGCCTCGAGATGTTTCTCAAGAGCGCGAAATGAACCGCCGCCGCTGGGTCAGGAAGGCCGCTTGAGTTCGTTGCGGATCTCGGTGAGCGTCTCGTTCATGCGGAAAAAGATGATGAGCAGCTCGCAGTAGATCCGCACGACGACGGGTCCGAGGATCATCGCGAAAAAGCCCACAAACATGCCGCCGACTTCTTTCATTTTGAAACTGGCGATGATCAGGCCGATGCCGCTCAAACTGGCAAGCGCGGCTCCGATCCAGAAGATGATCTGAATGATGATCGGCGTGATCATCCGCCGGAACGTCAAGTACTCCATCACCGTCCCCTCCGAGCCTCCCGCCGGCTTTTGCACGGGCCGGACCGTCTCGCGCGGGATCGCGGGGGCTTCTTCCATGATGACCACGCTGTCGCTGTCCGCGGCGTGGGGGTTCAGTTCCGGCACCTCCTCGGCGACGATCCACTGCTGTCGTTCGGGGTGCCAAATCTGCGCATCCGCCGGCACGCGGCCTTCCTCGTAGATTTGCCGCAGCTTCTCCAGCGAATACGGCCCGTACTGCTTCTGGCCGATCGCCACCCGCCATTGGGACATGTGACTTTCCCCCGCAAGATTTCCTTGAATCCCGTTCGTTTTCAGTGCGGGAAATTCTAAAAGCCCGCCTCCACCCGCACAACATCAGCGTGCGGTCGATGACCCCAGGTTACCTCAAGTCGAGATTATGCAGAGGAACTCCCGGCGGCGCTTCTTCGCAGAGCGGAATGCTGCCCGTTTTCTCGGCGACAAGATCGGCCAGCGTTTTTCGGGCCAGGGACGCTTCCAAAGCCGCCATCGAATCGTCCAGGTAGCGGTGCAGCCCGCACAGACGGCTGCCGTGGTTTCGCAGGTTGAGCGGGCAGGTGCGAATGCGGGGCAAGGGATCGACCGCGCTCACGACGGCGAGCAGCGAAATCTCTTCGGCTGCCTTGGTCAACGTGAAGCCCCCGTTGACGCCCCGCTGGGCATGCACCAAACCGGCGCGGTTCAATTCCCGCATGACCTTGGCCAAATAAGCGGAGGGGACTTTCGTCTGCTCGACCAACTGGGCGCGGGTTTGCTGAAGGCCCTCGGAGTTGGCGAGACAAACCATCGCCCGGAGCGCGTATTCCACGGTTTGCGTAAACATAAGGGCCCGTTCTACATCGGGACAAGCGGGGGTCCACGCCGGCGATTATTGGAGCGTGTTATCCATTATTCCGCATGTCACCCGCAGATTGCAACGCTGGTTCGAGACTTGACCCGAAGATTTCGCCCTCACAAAGCCCTACGGCAAAAAACCTTCGCTGCTTTTGAGCTTCTGTGGGAGATACTCTTCGATCACATAATTCAACCCCCATTTGGCCAAGGCCTGCTGCTCGGCGCGGACGCCCATTTGCAGAAGCTGCTCGATCGCGGCGATCCACAGGGGATGCGCCGTGAAGAACGGATCGTTGGCGAGGGCATCGCGAGCCCGCTTGATGTCGGTTTTGGTCAGAGGATGGGTCGCATCTTCCAAGCCGAAGTGGAGGATGTCCTGCGGCGTCACGCCCAGGAATCTCGCGCGGGGGACGCAGAAGAACTGGTTGATGTGGGCCGCGTTCCCCGAGCCGACTTTCAGGGTGCGGTAAATGTTCGCGAACCCGTACGGATCGCAGTCCACGAAACAGTAAACCGGAACATCGGTCGCATCGGACAACCGGCGGATAAATCGCCGGGTCGCCCGGGTGGGCACGCCGCCCATCTCGACCAGAATGCAGCGGGCCGTTTTCCAGTAGCGGTGATTGTTCAGCCGCTGGAACATGCCGCCCGTTTCAATGGCGAGTAGGAATTCCGCGTCCGTTTGAAAGCGGAGGTGCTCCACGGAACGGGGAATCGTGTAGGCTCCGCTGCCCAATTTGCGGCAGTCGATTTCAAGGTCCTCTGCGGTTTCCGGATCGGCGTCGATGACGGTCAGTTCCCCCGCGACCGCGCCTCCATGCGACTCGGCGAAGAATCGCAGCTGCTCCCGGGAGAGTCCGTGCATCGAAGCCAGCGCCTCGATGTCGTCCATCACGGCGTCCGACTCGGTCTGACTGTCGAAGCGGCAGTCTCCCCAGTTCTTGCTGACGTAGTAGGCTTCGCGTTTGGTGGCAAAGTCGTGGTTTTGCACCATGCCCCGCGACACCGCCATCAATCGCAGCGTCTGGGCGAACGAACGCACCGTGTTGACGGTCAGCGTGCGCCGTTTGCGGATGCCCCCCAGTTCGAGATAACCCTTCTCCGGATCATAGGTCACATTCCGCAGGCTGCGGACGAGCATTTCGATCGAAGGCCGCTCCCCGGCAAGAATGCTTTCATAAACGGCCCCGGCAATGGCATCGATGAAGGCGATCGTCTCCGCATCCAACGCGTCTTCCGCAGGGTTTTGCTCGTGCTCGTCCATCAGATTCTTCGCGTGCGTTCGAGGACTTCGGTGAGTTGTTGGACGGCCTCTTGCCGCGTTTCCTCGTCCCAATCGAGGATCTCCTGCAGCGCAATGCCGACGTGGGCCAGGTACTTTCCGATGCGGGCCCGCTTCTCGTATTCTCCCTTAACCCGCGCCTCGCGCCGCAGATGGCCGGCGAGTCGTCGGCCGCATTCTTGCAGCCCCAATTTAAGCTCCTTGAGCATTTCCGGATAGGCGGCGATCGCTTCTTTGGCCTCCGAGGTAAACGGAACCCAAACCGAGGCGACGTGTACCAGGATCACCAGCGGGGCCAGCGGCAATGCCCCCTTTGTTTGCTGAACGCCATAGGTCCGCCAGTTGGTCTGAACCACCGCGCGGGTGATGGCACACCCGGCCTGATCGTAAAGCAGCGGCACCCGGTTCGCGAATCTCAGGAGTTCCGCCGGTTCGCTCGCGTGAGGCACGAGGGCCGAACTGCTGCCGTCGTCTCGTTTTATCTGTTGGATGTGCCCCTCTTCATCCATTTCCAAATGCAAACCGCCCCGGCGGCCGTAGGCGACGCCGATTTCCACCTGAAAGGGATTGCCGCGATAAACGGCGGGCGGGCGCGTGATGGAACAATAAAAGTCGGCGTCCACCTGCGTCTTTAAACCCGCGAGCAGCCGCTCTTCGCCGATCGGTACGAGACAATTCGTTTGCGGGGCCGAGATCCGCACCTTTTGAATCGCCCGGTATAAGGCATTCGCCTCGGCGTGGGCGATGCGGCGGGGAGACGACCGCTCGTTGACGCTCTTCCCGGCTTTCTCGATGATCGCCCGCGCCGTTTTTCGACCCACGCGGGAAAACTCGCGTTCGAGAAAATGCAACAGCGTTCGGCTTTGGGTGTGGTTCAGCATTTGAATCAGCCGCCCCAGTTCCACGCCGTGCGGGTGCGGCTTGATCTCGGACGGTCGCGTGGGCAGACTGCTGCTGGTGCGCTCGAAGTCCGTCTGCGCCTCTTGCGGATCCTGGAATCGAATCGTCACATGCGGGTTGGCGATGGCCGTCTGCTGCAAGTAGGCTCCGATGGAATGTTGGCCTTTATGAAAAGAGCCTTCCATCTCCACTTCCACGCGCGTGCCGTGCGGCCGATCCCATTCGACCTGCTTTTTCTTGTGGATCTCCGGCCGGTTCTTGGCCGTGTCGATCTGCACGAACAATTCGGTCGCCGTCGGTTCGCCTTCGACGCGGCTCAGAATGTGCATCGGCTTGCCGGTGGTCAGCTGCGCATACATCCCGGCGGCCGAAATGCCCATTCCCTGCTGGCCGCGCGACTGGCTCAGCTTATGGAACTTCGATCCGTAGAGCAGCTTGCCGAAGATCCGCCCGATCTGCTGCTGGACGATTCCGGGGCCATTGTCCTCGACCACCACGCGGAACAGGTTGCTTCGGATGTTCGTGACTTCGACCTGGATTTCCGGAAGAATGTCGGCCTCCTCGCAAGCGTCGAGCGCGTTGTCCACGGCCTCTTTCACCGTGGTCAACAGGGCCTTAGAAAGGGAATCGAACCCCAGAAGGTGGCGGTTCTTCAGAAAGAACTCCGCCACCGAGATGTCCCGCTGCCGGGAGGCCAACTCGTAGGCAATGCCTGTTTCCGGTGATTCGCCTGTCATGTCCTGGTCCTGGCGTCACGCTTTTGACCAACGGTCATTCCAACGGCTTTTTCGATTTGGAGAACTGCTTTGAGTGTAACGAGTGTGTGTTTCAAAAGCAGGCGGGACCGTGGGTGGCACGACGCGTTGCGAAGCGGAGCTTCGCGACAGTGCGATCCCAAGCAGGGAACGAGGGGAGAAGCTGGATCTTGGGAACAAGGAAAGTGGGGAAAATCCCTTTGCCCTTTGTGGCCTGTGCCCCTTCCGCTACCTCATCTCGGCTCGCAAAGACCGGCCGGGATAGGGAGCTTGGAGCGTTTCGACAGGCGTGGCGTTCTCCACAATGACGACGCCGTTGACGATCACCGTTTCCATCCCGACGCAATGTTGGTGCGGGTCGGTCATGGTGGCTCGGTCGCTGATGGTTTCGGGATCGAAGACCACCACGTCGGCGGCGGCGTTTTCTTGGATCTTGCCGCGATCTTTTAAACCGAACCGCTCCGCCGCCCGGCCGCTGAGTTTGTGAACCGCGGCTTCGAGCGTAAATAGCTTCTCATCCCGCACCAAAGGCCCCAACAATCGGCCCGCCGAACCATATTGGCGGGGATGAATCACGCCGTCGGGGTGATAGATGCCGTCGGTGCCCATCATGTAGAGATCATGTTGTAGTAAGGGGAGCACGAGTTTGTCGTCGCCTTCGCGGAACACCAGCAGCACCGCCAGGCGTTCTTCCTGCAGGAGATTGGTGAGGGCTTCCTCTTCCGACAGGCCGGTTTGGGCGATGTAATCGCTGACGAGCATTCCCTGGTGGATGCTGTTCTCCTTGCCGGCGACCCAGGCAATGTGAATCCGATCCAGCGGCAATCGGTGGAGCAGCAATCCTGCGTGGAACCGGGCCGCGAGCGCCGGGTCGCGAAGCTTGGCGGCCGCGGCGATCGGGCCGTCGGCCCAGGCATCGTAGGGCATCAAATAGCTGAGCATCGTCGAGCCGGGCTGATAGGGATAAACGTCGAACGAGAAATCCACCTCGTGCCGGGCTTCCTTGTCGATGTAGTCCAGAATCTCATCGACGACCGCGGCGGCGACGGCTTTGAGATGGGAGATGTGCACCTTCACGCCCGACCGTTTGCCGATCTCCACCGCTTCGCGGATTGCGCGCATTACGCCGGTTTTGTAGCGGATATGCGTCGCATACAGCCCGCCATATTCCGCCACGACTTCGCAAACTTCCGCCAACTCGTCCGTGGTGGCGAAACATTGCACGATGTAATCGAGACCCGTGGAAAGGCCGACTGCTCCCTGCTCCATTCCTTGCCGGACGAGCGATTTGATCTGCCGCATCTGAAAGTCATCGACCGAACCGCGGCCAAAGCCGCACGCGAGGCTGCGGACGTTGGCGTAGGGAATATGCGTCGCGGCGTTTTGCACGTTTCGGCCCGAAAGACAGTCGAGAAATTCGCCCAGGCTCTGCCAACCTTCGTAGTCACTGAGTTGAAGTCCGTCGAGCGCCCGCAGATAGAACAGCCATTCCTTGGCGGTTTGCGGATTGACCGGAAAATAAGAAATGCCGTCGAGTCCGATGATCTCGGTCGTAAACCCTTGCAGCGTTTTGGAGGGCACATGGGACCGCTTGAGCAACCAACCGTCCATGTGGGTGTGGACATCGATAAAGCCGGGAGCGACGATGCGGCCCGCGGCGTCGATCACCCGCCCGGCGTCGGTGGCCGATAGATCTCCGACCGCGGTAATGCGGCTTCCGGTGATTCCCACGTCGGCCCGCTTGCGGGGGACGCCGCTGCCATCAATCACCATCCCGCCGACAATCACTAAGTCGAAACCCAAGTCCGTCTCCCCGGTTGGTCGCAGAGGTGTTCCCGAAACAGGCCGAGCTTACCACGTGGGACCAGAATCCAACAGCGAAGCGGAGCGAATTGCCGCGATTGTCAACGCCGAAAGGCTGGATCAGCCGGATCGGGCGAACGTCCGGTTCTTCATGAACCGGCGCTAGCCGGGGCGGCTAGCGCTGGGCCGTCAAAAATTTGGTGTTGACACCGATTTGTCTTTGCGCAGCTTTTCTACCGTTCGTAAATTCAACTGTTTCAGATTTGAGAAAAAGGACCGAAGGTCCGGCCCTAGGTCAGCCCTGGGAAACACGAACGAACAGAATCCAAAAGCCCCAACGGGGCGGCCCTAAATCCGAAATACACAATGCCTTGTTCCGTGGCGAGAGTTGCCACATAGGGCCGCCCCCTTGGGGCTTGCGTTTGATTGATCATCCGTAACCCAGGGCGGCGCGGCGCTTGTCCTGGGCTGACATAGAGCCGGGCCTTCGGCCCTAATGCATTCCAAAAAGAAACGAGAACACAGGTGGCGCAAGCCAGAACCCGCGTTTTTAGACTTCAATACCAATATTTTAACAGCCCAGGCTAGCGCCCTGCGGCTAATTCGGTGAAGCCGAAGAAGAACCGGGGCGGACCACCCTGCGGGCGGTGCCCCCGGCGGCGAGTTTCTTCAACCCCCAAGTTTTTGGTTTGACGCAGCAAGCCCGGCGGCTGATGAATCATTCCACTTAGCGGTTCAGGCCGACGTAGAAGCTGAAGATGCGGCGTTGGTCGGTGTCTTGGATGAGGATGGGATAGGCCCAGTCGAAGGCCAAGGGCACGGGACCCAACGCGGGGACGCTGACCCGCAGCCCCGCCCCCACCGACATGCGGAACTGGTCGAAGGCGACATCGTTCTGCACGGTCCCGAAGTCGGTAAATACCACGCCGAGGACAGATTCGTTGACGAGCATCGGGAACATGTATTGGACCGAGCCGGTGGCGAGGAACTTGCCCCCGGTCCGCACGCCGAGTTGCGCCGGTCCCAGGCCGCGGTAGGCAAACCCGCGGAAGGTTTGAAAGCCGCCGGCGAAGTAGCGTTCAAAAATGGGTGTGTCGTTGCCGGTCAATCCCGCCTGGCCGTTGACCGACAGAATATGCCGCCCGCCGCCGTCCGGCCGGCGATAGAGTGTGAAGTATTGCGAGGCATCCAAATCCACGCGGGGGAAATGGAACTGTCCGAACGCCTGCTCGTAAGCGGCGGAGATCCGGTGCCCTTCGCCGGGCAAAAAGCCCGAATCGCGGGTGTCGTTCACGACGGAAAGGCGAACTGTGGACAAGAAGTTGTCGCCTAACGAGTCCTGGAGGATTTGAGGCGTGGGGACCGTGGGGTCTTGCAGGTTGACGTTCTCCAACCGCAAGGCACTGGAGACGGACCAGAACGGATTGAGCTGCCGGCCAACGCTGACGCGGCCGCCTTCCCGGTGTTCGGTCCAATTCTGGAAGTAACGTTGATAGTAAAACCCGCTCGTGCCCAGGCTCCAATTCGTATCGAGAAAATAGGGGTCGGTCCAGTTGATCGTATATCGGCTGAGTTGATTGCCCGGAATGGCTTCCAAGCGGAACTGCTGCCCGCCGCCGCGGAACGCGGTGCCGTCGACGATGTCCTGAAAACTCCGCGGGTAGCGGAACAGGTCGAAGTTTTGCTCGCTCAAGACGATCGAGCCGACCACGCCCGCGCTGCTGTTGTAGCCCGCCCCGAACATCAGCCGCCCGGTCCGGGCTTCGGTGAGCTGGTAAATCACGTCCACCTGGCCCTTGGGATTCGACAGCGGATCCGGGTTGGGACTGATGTCGAACAGCGGATTCTGCGGGCCGTAAATCGGCGGCCCGAAACTTTGCCCGCGGATGGTCACCTCGTCTTCGGGGTCGGCTTCCTGGAGCACATCGATCACATCGGGAAACTTGGCCCGCTCTTCGGGTTCGACCAGCTTGCTCCAGTGCGGGACGTTAAATCGGCTCTTCGGTTGCGGTGCGGGTTTCGAGTTCGTCGAGGGCGGCCGGGCCACGGGGGTCATGCCGAACGGCGCGCGGGGGGCCGAATCGTCGCTTTGACCGCGCATGCTCGGCGCGGCGTCCTCGCCCACGCGAACCAGCTTCACGGCGGGCGCTTGGGGCCCTGGTCCCCGCTCGAAGAACTGCGAGCCCGCCAGCCGGATTTTGCTCTTTTCGATGTCTCGGGCGTTCGCGAGTTCCCCGGGCCGGGTCAAAATCCGGTTGAGCACCACGGTCCGCTTGGTGCGCGGAAGGTCGCCCCGGAACTGCACATCGATTCGGCGGTATTCGTAAATCTTGTCTTCATCGATCTGATAGACCACGTCGCAGACGCCGGGCTCTTCGAGGAAGCGAGGCACGGCGTCCACCGTGGCAAACAGCCGGCCCAGTTCGCCGTACTTGTCTTTGATGTTTTCCATATCCTGGGTGAGATACCGGCCGTTGAAATGCTCGCCTTGTTTGAGGCCCATGTCCGCCCGCAGCGCGTCTTCCGGAATCGCCCGCGCGCCGTAAACATCGATATTCCGCACCTTGTAGCGCACGCCTTCGTCGATCGTGTATTCCACGGTGGCGTGGGATTGCTGTTTGGAGAACGGCACCCAGTTCACCTCGTTGAAGCTCACGTTCTCTTTAATCTGCACATCAAAATAGCCCAGGCTGTGGTAATACTGTTTGAGGGCCGTGATGTCGTCCTGAAACGTGCTCGGATCGTACTTGCCGCCGAAGACCCACAAGATCGCCGTCTTCGTGCGGAGCTTCGTCTTGAGCAGCGGCCCGCTGAAGTCTTCGTTCCCTTGAAACTTCACCCGCGTCACCTTGACCTTCGGGCCTTCCTTGATGTCGAACACGACTTCGCGGTCCTGGCGGGAGCCGCCTTTGGCCAGTTTGACCGTGGCAAAGGCGAAGCCTTTTTCGTGGTAATGCTTTTCGATGGCCTGGGCCGCTTCGC
Source organism: uncultured Planctomycetaceae bacterium (assembly GCA_963815195.1). Classification (GTDB taxonomy): domain Bacteria; phylum Planctomycetota; class Planctomycetia; order Planctomycetales; family Planctomycetaceae; genus CAWAVN01. The sequence goes on along the minus strand of CAWFGE010000012.1, from coordinate 850,434 downwards.
GGTTCGCCGAGACATCGAACGGGCTGCCCCGCTTGAGGCCGGTGATCGCGTCGAGGTGCTTCGTTTTGATCGAGTTGTTGCCTTGGTATTCGACCTTCTGGACGATCGGCCGCTCGATGACTTTGAAGATCAGCACCAGCCCGGCATCGGTTTGGCGGTAGCGGGGTTCCACGCTGAGAAACCACCGCGTGCCGTACAGGCTGCGGACGTCTTCGCGAATCTGATTGCGGTCGGCCGGCCGGCCGGAGCGGGTTTTGATGTACTTGGCGATGGCGCTCGCGGGGATCGTCGGGTTGCCTTCCACGCGCACATCGACCAACGGCTCGCTGAGCGTGGCGGGCGCGGGCAGCGGCTCTTCCAGCGGCCGGCGCGGCCCATCGGGCAAGGGACCGGGCGGCGGGGCCAACCGGTCCGCCAGGCCGTTTTGAGCTCGCGCTGCGGAAAGCCCCAGGTCCGACAGCAACAGGCAAACGCCCAACAGCACCCAAACCGCAAATCGTGCGCGGCCGCCTGAGCGATGCGGCATCGGCGGCCGCTCGGTTCGGGTGTTTTGGCTAACGCCAGTCATAGCTCGCAGATCCCGCTGAGTTGACCAGGAGTTCGTTTCGCACCAGTATGTTTCGCGCATTGGGAAATGACAAAATCTCCCTGACATGGCCGGAAACGGCGCTTCCCCGCCATGCTGGATTGGGTTTTGATCGATGGGGAAATGTGTGGATTCTGAAAGGAGACGTGTCAGACCCGAACAGCGACAATGACATCGATTGAGGAGAGCGACCGCAGATCGGGGAAGTTTTCAAACGGATTGGGACTGGATCCCGCGCCTTTGCGCGGGCGGTCCCGCCAAGCCGGGTAGAAATATCCGATCAGAAGATTCGCCGCAAGAGGAGTTTAAGCATCGACGAACTCGGCTGTTCGTGGAAGACAGTCAATCCAGGGAATGTTCGAGATGGCAAGAGACGCAGGAGAGGACGACCCACCGCGACGAGGAGGGCTCGGCGGAGGGCGGGGCGGGGTGGGCCTCTCGCTCCGTCCATAAGCATCGGTCGGCCAACCGCAGCGGTTCGGTTTGTGGAGCCGGCGAACTCGAGTCAGCCGGGGCCAATGCGGAAGATACGCCAAACGCGGCGAGCAGGCAAACCGCCGCCGCCGCGGCAAACCGCACCCAACCCGATCGAAACGTCCGGCGGGGCGAATGCAATTTCTGCGCGGTTTCTTCGGCGACTTGCACCGCTTCCGGCGTGAGAAACGGAACGGCCGCGGTGCCCCGACCGCTCGACGGACGCGCGGACGCGGAATCGCTCTCGCCCAAGAACTCCGCCAGGCGGTTGGAACTCTGCGAGCGGCGTTCTTGAATCTCCTCGGCCAACAATCCCAAAGCCGGGGCCAGGACGTTTTGCATCTCCCGGCAGCGGGGGCAAAACTCCAAATGCCATTTCAACGCCAGGTTGTTCATTTGATCCGCATTGGTCAATGCATCAAACGCTTCGTCGCAGTTCATTTCGGTTCCCCTTGCTGTCGGGTTCCGGAGGGAAAGGCTTCTTGCCGGGTTTGTTCCAGGTGTTCATCGTCGTGTTTGAGTTTTTCGGCCAACGCGAACAATCCGTTCTGCACGCGGCGTTTCGCTCCGCTGACGCTGGAATTCATCGCGTCGGCGATTTCGGAAAACTTCAGCCCGCCGAAAAATCGCAGCCGCAGGGCGTCGCCTTGCGGTTCGGGAAGTTCGCCCAGCAGCAGATTGAGTTGCTCGCGGCGTTCCAGTTGAAGCAGACGGCTCAGTCCGGTTTCCTGTTCCACCGGTTCGTTCGAAATCCGGGCTGGCGAACCCGGAGGCCATTGGGAATCAGCGACCTGCCGGGGCCGCCGGCGGTGTTTTTTGAGTTCGCGCCGGCAGAGGTTGAGCAGGATCGTCCACAGCCAGGTGCGGAAGGCAAATTCCGGATTGTACGTCCGCCGGGCGGCGAACACGGCGAGGAAGGTCTCTTGCACCACGTCCTCGGCCCAGGCCGCATCGCCCAATTTGCTGACCGCCACGCGAATCAAAGGCAGACGATACCGCTCCACGAGGACATCGAACTGGTCGAAGTCCCCCTGCTGAACCGCCTGCATGATCGTGGCATCATCCGCCGCCATGCGATGTGTTCCTCAAGGATAAAACGCGCGAGCCAATCGGCAAAGTGGTGTTCCACCGTCAAATGGATCCTATCGCGCTTCGCCTCCGCGGGCAATCCCGCTAGAAATCCTTGAGCGGCACGGCGCTAGCCGCCGGTAATTTGTGTGGTTGTTTCGCGATTCCCAAAACCGGCCGCTCACCAAAATCCACATTGTCGCGGATCGTCAATCGGCAAACAAATCTTCGCCCAAGCGGAACAGGGCTTCGGTGTCGAGGACTCGGTCGTTGGCTTCGAACAGGCTTTGGAGGGCGGCTTTGTGGATTTTCATCTTCATCCCGCCCACGCCGATGGCTCCGTAACAGAGGATGCCGTGGCGCTCGACGGCTTCGTCGGTGATCTCCACGCTATCCAAGCCCGCCGGGGGCACGGCGTTCAAGTCGATCGCGACTTTTACATTGTCGGCAAGCTTCAAATCCTCTTCGCTCAACAGCTCCATCCCCGCGGCCCCGGCGGCGATGATCAGCGACACGTTCTTGGTGGCGATGCGTTTGCCGACTTCGGTCTGTGTTTCGCAGGGCGTAAGGTTCGCGTCGGGCACGATTTTCTTGATGGCTTCGCAGGTTTTACGGCGCGGTCCAGCGTTCGCGATGCCAGGTTGACCTGCGCGCCGCTCTGCGTCAAAAGTTGAGCCACCCGCATCCCGACCGGCCCGGTCCCGCCGAGCACCAGAGCATGCTGGCCGGCGAAATCCAGATGTTTGCGGGCGGCGAGCACGGCGGCGGCGGCGGTCGTGTTGGAGCCGTTGGAGTCCACCATCACCGACAACCGCATCGGGCCGAAGAACACCCTGGAGACCCGCTGGAAAAGCTCTTCGCCCTTGGAGACCTGGCTCCCGCCGATGAACACCGCCGTCGATTTGAGGTCCTTAGGCCCCCGTGTGAACATCCCGCCGTGGATCAAGGGTTCCACATTCTCGGGCGTGACGCCGCCGTAGCTGAAGACCTGATCCACCCCCGCATCCACCGCCACCACGCGATCAAACGTGCTGGGCAGCGAATCGGTGTCGAGTTGAATCAGGATTTTTTTCATGGGTTGGTCAGTTGAAAAACTGGTCCGCGGTCCGTTGCCTCGACTGACGCCCGACCGCGGACGGCGGATCAATCTCTAAAAGCCGGCGAACGGATGTTTGACGGTGTCTTTTTGAGAGGTGACTTCATCAACCGTGGGTTCATCCTTCATGGCGCGGGCGAGGGCCGTTTTCGTGGCTTCGTAGTTGTAGTCGTAGATTTTCTTATTGTCTTCCGCTTCCCAGTGGATGAATACGCCGCAGACGATGCACAGTTTGTCGGTTTGATCCTTGGGAATGATGCCTTCCGCAACAGCGTCGGCAACGGCTTTCGCCACCGCAAATTGAGCCGGACCAAACATTTGCACGGCTTGTTTGGCCCCCTCGATGGAAACTTTGGTAATCATCACCGTGGAGGGTTTGACGGCGAGATTTTCTTTCAAGACGGCGAGCAGATTGCTGTGCCCTTTGCTTTGGTTGGCCAACGCGTTCGCGAACGCCATTCCGGCCGGTCCGTTTTTCTCGCCAACGATGAGATCGATGTGAGCGACTTCGTTGCCTTCGCCCGCGAGGGCTTCTCCGACATGAAACGACATGGTTGTGTTCTCCCTTTCCAAATAACCCAGTTGGACAAATGCGATTTGTCGGAAACGACGGGCATTTCATAACACGTCGGGTGTCAGAATTCCAGCGCACCTTGCCATCGAACCCGGCGGCTTCGACAAAAAGTCTGAGTCTAAGATGCGATGGAAGTGAGGATGGAGGGTGGCGGAAGAAATCTATGCTCTATTCTCTATCCTCACTCCCTCAGGAGCGCCAAGAAAACAACTTCAGTTTTTGAACCATTTAACAAAACCAGGGGGCTTACGCCCCCCGCTCGCCTGGTGATCCCAAATCCTGAAATTATATTCTTGGCGATCCTTATCGTGTGGGGGCTCGCTTCGCAGACGTCGCGGGGCCCAGGTTGATGTAGAGCTTAATGTTGTGCGTGGCCCGGCCGCCGGCGACGATGTCGATGCGGCCGTCGCCCGTGAGGTCCGCCGCGATCGCGTCTTCCGTGGCGACGCCTCCATCGTCAATGATGTGCTTCTTCCATTTCGAGGCCTGGGCGTCCTCGCAATCAAACACATACACGCCCGGACCCTGGACTTCTCCCGTGCCTTTGTCGCTGTGCCCGATGACGATTTCGTCGCATTGGTCGCCGTCCAGGTCGGCCGTCCACAGGGCGTGCCCGCGGTTGAGCGTGCCGTCGAGCACCTGCCGGCTCCATTCCTGGCGGAGGCCGCCGGCTTTAGGTTCCAGGTAAATCACGAGGCTCGTGCCGTGCATGGGTTCGACCGTTGCCAGGAACCGCCGGCCGGATTTCAGGCGGCCGATTTTGACTTCCCCCGCTCCGCTGGCGTTTGGTTGGTCCATGCCGGACCCGATCTTGGTCTTTTGGAACCCTTTGCCGTTCCGCCGGATCCAAAACACGCCCTCCTGGCTGGCGGTGAAGGTATCGGTGCTGCCGTCGTCGTCCAAATCGGCGTGCCAGTGGTTGTGCATGCGGTTGAGTTTGGAATCCAACACCATGCGGGGCCAGGCGTCCTTTTGGGGATTTTTGGGGATGGCGAACGCGGTCAGCCGCACGCCTTTGCCCTCTGTGGCATTGAGCGGAGAGACGACCAACTGCGGCTTGCCTAGGCCTTGGACATCTCCGAACCGCATGCGGTGCAGCCAGCGCTCTTCGCCGATGAAATGCACGTTCCATTTGTCGTCCAACGATTCGCCGCGCGAGAGCCATTGAATCGTGCCGACCTTTGTCCAGCCGGACCCCAAGGCGAAGTCGATTTTCCCGTCGCCGTCGATGTCGTAAGGGGCGATGCAGACGTTGTCCCGCGTGGTTTGGTTCTCGATGATGATCCGCTTTTTCCAATCCGGGGCCTGATACCAAAGCACGCGGTTCTCGGTGACGGCGACGATGTCCTGCCGCTTGTCGCCGTCCACATCGGCCAGGGTCACGGCGTAACAGATGTCGCCGCAGTAGGGATCGATCACCTGGTGCCGAAAGGCGGGGAAGTTCTCCGCTTGAAGACGTCCCGCACTGATTAGCGCCAGAACACAAGTCGTCCACAACATGCGAGCCATCTGTCGCCTCCCGAGGGGTTTGCGGATTCTCATCAAACTTTCCCGATGATACCGGGTTCCCGGCCGAAATTCACGGGTTTTAAGAAGACTTCCGGAGAAATGGCCGGCCGGAAAATTCCATTTTTTGGGAAATCTGCCGAAAAACGGCGTGACACGCGGTTTCGCGTTCGCGCCCCCATAAGAAACAGCCATTCGAAAACATCGCCATTGGAAGACCTGGGAGCTGCCCATGCACGCTGACTCGACCGAAACCCCATTGCCCGCCGACCTGCCGCCCCGCAGCGGTTGGCTGCTTTTTTTCGACACGTTTCTCCAGGAAAAGAACATCAAGTGGATGCTCGGGCTCGGCGGGCTGATTTTGCTGGCGTCGTCCTTGATGCTCGTCACCAGCCATTGGCAGGACTACACGCCTCTTTGGAAATCCCTTGTGGTGATGGGCTACACCTCGCTTTTGTACGTGGTGGGGGAAATCGCCTATCGGCAGTTGGGACTCCGGCGGACCGGCACGAGCCTGTGGGCGATGACGGTGCTGTTGATTCCCATCTCGTTTTTCGCCGTCCGCGCGGTGCACGGCGGCGGCATGGGCCATCTCGCGGGCATCGTGGGATTGCTTATCGCGAACACGGCATTCGCGGCGGTCGCGGGGCGGCGGATCCTCCGGCATTTTCTCCGGCAGGATCAGCCCACGTTTCTCGCGAGCTATCTGGCCCTGAGCCTCGCGGGAGCCATTGTCCCGGACCTCCCCAGCACATTCGCGATCCCCGCCGCCTTGATTCTCTGGGCCGTGTTCGCGGCGGGGACGATCAAAGTCAGCCGGCACGTGTTTTGGCTGGGCGAAGAACATCGGCTGCCGCGGATTTTTGGGTTCTTTCCGATCCTGCTGTTGGGCACGCAGTTCCTCACGTTGTTCGCGGTTTTGGCTCCGGGCGTGCCGCTGCCTTGGATCGGCTTTGGGCTGGTGCTCACCGCCGTTCCCGTGTTGATGACGGCCGACGCCTTGGCGGACGTGTTCGCGAATCGCACCGGAAATCTGGTCCGGCCGCTGCCTTGGAGCTTGGTGATTCCGCTTTTGGTGGGAATGGGATTGTCCATCGCCGGCGTCGTTCTGTCGTGGTTGGAGTTTCCGCATTCTCCCGCCGCGGTCCCGACGGCACTCCTCGCCGCGGCGGTCTTTCTGCAGGTGGCCCGGCGGACGAAACATCCCGGCTTTGTATGGGCGATGTGGGTCGGCGTTGTGCTCTGCTATCAGGCGACGCCGGTGTTCTTTCAGGAACTGGCGAGAACCGTGGTGCACCGCGGGGCGGCGGCGGTGTCCGAATCCCGGTTGCCGATCGCATTTTATGGACTGACCTACTTGCCGCTGCTCATCGCCGCCACGTTGGTTGCGGTGATTTGCCGGAAGCGCGGGCAGGAGTTATTCGCCCGCCCGACGCAAGCGTTCGTCATGGGCGTGACCGCGGTGCTGTGGGCGGTGTCCTTTACCCACATCAAGGCGATCTTCCCGGTGGGGCTGGCGTCGCTGGCAATGATCGGCTTGCAGATGCTCGCGTTCCGCGAACCCCGGCTGCGGTTCGGTCTGGTCGCGGCCTGGCTAACGATGAGCTTCGGTCTCACGCCGTTTTTAGAGCACGTGCTGCATTGGGCGATCACCCCCGAAACGTCGCTCTTCGTGATGAGCCTCTCCGCAGCGCTGTTGTTGTTGCCCGATCGATTTTTGCGGCCGGCCGCGCCTGCGGGCGATGACAAACTCACCTCTTCGCATCCTTACGCGATCGGCGACGCGGCGAGTCTTTTGCTCACCGGGATGTTGTGCCTCGTCTGGACGCGGCAATGGAGCAGTTTTCCCGCGGACCACCTGCCGTGGATGTCGGGGGCGTGCCTGTGCGGCTTGCTGTTGACGCATGCGTATCGCTGGTGCCAAGAGTCCTTGAGCATTTTGGCCCTGCTGTTCGCCGGCCTGTATGCCGTGCTGATCGCCCGCGGTTTGGGAGTGGCCGAAGCCGCCATTCTTTCCGCGGGCACGCTGATCGCCGGCGCGCTTTGGATCGTGTCCATTCTGCTGAAACGGTTTGCCGTGGGCCGAGTCTCGAAAGCTTTCGGTTCCGCGAGCGAGCGGGTGTCCGGCGGCGTGTTGGCGGTGGGATTGATTCTGTTCTACCTGCCGCGGTTCGGGATGGCGATCGTCCATCCGCCGGCGGGGTTTTGGTGGAGCAGTTCGCTGGTTTCCATTGCCTGGGCCTTTGACGCCGCCCGCCGGCTGCGGTCTTCGTTTTGGACGTATGTCGGTTGTGCCGGCGTTCTGGGATTGACGGCCGCGGCTGCGGTGACGTTCTGGACGCCGTCGTACGACGCCTATTCCTGGCTCCCGCTGATCTGGGCCGCGGTGGGATTGCTGGCCGTGCCTTTCGTCCCCCGCCCGCTTGAGTGGACCTGGCTCGTGGAAGTCGACGAGACCGGAGAACCCGTTCAGAAATTCCGCCATTATATCGCGGAACCGTTGGGCCGATGCGCGATGGTGTTGTTCGTCGTGCTGGCCGTGGCGACGCTGCCGGTGTTTCTCCTTCAATCCCGGCTGGCCGGTTTGATTTCGCTTGCGGGGTTGTTCTGGCTGGCCGGCGGTTGGCAAAACGCCGCGCTGCGTCACGTCGCCTTGGCGCTCGGCAACTGGCAGTTGTTGTGCGGACTGATTCAGCTCGCGGTGCCGGACGTTTCTTCGATCTTTCAGTTAAATCAAGCAGCCCTGGTCGCCTTGTCGCTGCCGTTGGCTTTGGGAGCCGCCGCGAGCCGGCTGGTTTGGAATCTGCCGGCCCGCCGCGAGAACGATTCGCTCGGCGAGTTCGTCAGCTTTCACCGGCTGATGCTGCTGGGTGTCGCGTGTTTCGGCCTGGCGATGAGTTTCAGATTGCTCCCCGCCGGCTTGAACTGGGCGGAAGTCTTCTTCGCCGCGGCCGTGTTTCAGCTTTTGATCGCAGACCAGATTCGCGAGGCCCTTCGCAATCAGGACGAGGCTCCTGTGTGGACGGCGGAGGGGATAGCGCTCGCGATGGTGGGTTATCTGCTCTTGTTCGGCGTGATCCGTCTGGGATCGGGCCTCAGCCTGTATGCCGTGCTCGTGACGGGCTGGGCCGCGTGGATCCTGGGCCATCTTTGCGCGAATCGCGAGACATGGAACGTGCTTTCCCGGCCGCTGTTGTCGACGGGGTACGTCCTGCCCGCGGTGACGGTGGGCCTGGGCATCGTTCGGCATGTTGCGGTCGAGCACTCGCTCTGGCTGGGCATGAACAGCCTCGCGTTGTTGCTGGCGTCCGGGTTTTATTTCTGGCGGGGCATCGAAGAACAGCGCAAATCGTGGCTGTTGGCCGCGGCGGGGATTTTGAACGTCGCCTTGGTGCTCTTGTGGCGGGAACTCGATTGGCACGATCCGCAACTGTTCGCGATCCCGCTGGGCATTTCCATCCTCGCGCTCGTGCAGCTTTTGAAAGAGGAGATCCCCGAAAAAGCCCACGACCCGCTCCGCTACCTGGGGGCGCTCGTGATTCTCGTCTCGCCGGTGTTTCACATCGTCGGCGGCAGTTGGCTGCATCTGGTCACGCTGATGGTCGCCTCGGTCGCCGTCACCTTGACCGCAATGGGGCTTCGCATCCGGGCCCTCATGTATACGGGCACGGGTTTTCTCGTGGGGGATTTGCTCGCGATGGTTGTGCGGGGCAGCATCGACAACCCGACGCTGTTGTGGATCGCGGGGATTGTCGTGGGCCTCTCCGTGATTTCCCTCGCCGCCTATTGCGAGAAGCACCGCGAAGAAGTCCTGCAGCGACTCCGCCTCCTCGCCGCGAAGCTGGAGACGTGGGAATGAGGGTGCCCAGAGCCAATCCTGTTCTCTGCAATTTCGGTTTTCACATTTTGCGTTTCACTCTAGGAAAGGCGATCCGATGAATTGGTTGAATACATTCACGCTCCTCATGCGGTCGCAGATTGCGACGCTCCGCGAGAAGGTCGAAGATCCCGAACGCGTGCTTCATCAACTCATCCTCGACATGGAAGAAGAATTGGAATTGGCCCGCTCGTTTATGGTGGAAGCCATCGGCGACGAGATCCAATTGGGCAAGGAAGTCGAAAAGCTGCGGGCCGCCGTTGACCGCTGCATGAACGAATCGGCGAGTCGGCTCAAGAGCGGGGATGAAGCCGGGGCCCGGTCCGCGCTCCAGCAAAAGCAGACGGTGGAAGAGCGGCTCGGAATGCTCGTGGCGGTTTACGAGACCCAGCGCGAGCAAACCCGCAAATTGCAAGAGGCGTTTCGCGATCTGGAAGATAAGATTCTGCAGGCCCGCCACAAACAAAGGCTGCTGCTCGCGAGAATGGTCCGCGCGGAGACGGCCGAGCAAATCAGCCGGGCGCTGGAGTTCACGACGGGCCCGTCGGCGGCCGCGCAGTTTCATCAACTCGAACAACAGGTGGAACAAGCCGAATCCCTCTGCCAGGCCTTTGAACGATTGGAGGCCCGCGACGCGAAAACCGAGGAACGCAAACGTCTGGCGGAACAAGAACGCAAAGAGCAACTGGAGCGGGAATTTGAAGAACTCAAACGCCGCGTCGAAACCGATGAGGCGTAAGGGACTCGGCGGGATTTGGAGCCGTCTGCGATCGCTCTTGGAGGCCTGGCTCCGGACGGATGCGGTTCGCGCTTCGCCCAGCGATGCGTTTTGGCTGTCGCTCGAACCGCCCTCGGTCACGGTTTGGCGCGGCGAGCGGATCGAAGTTCTTTCCCGCCGGGAAGTCCAAACGGAACATGGCCCCCAGGTTGTCTTCGATTGCATCACGCCGCGCGGCCCGGCGACGTTGATCGTCCAGCCGGGAAGTTTGCATCAACCGCCGAGCTTTACGTGGGCGGAGTTTGGCGTTTGCGACAGGGGCGATCCAGAGATCAGAAAATCATGAGGAACAGAATCATATGAGGCTTTGGCTGCTGCGGTCTGCCGCCCTGATTTTGTGGTTTCAATTTTTCCCTTGGACATCCGCGAGAATCCGCGTCATCCGCGGTTCCAATCCTTGTCGATGACAGCTTGGCTAATGGACGGTGAGGTTCTCCGATTCGTTTCGCGAATTGTGCGGGGCGGGTGCCGGTTCGGGCGCCGGTTCGGAGAGCGGGAGTTGGAGGATGAACTGGGCACCGCCGGCTTTGGGATGGCCGAGGCTCAAATCGCCGCCGTGGGCTTCCAGGATCCGTTTGCTGATGGCCATCCCCAAGCCGGTGCCTTGTTGCTTGGTGGTGTAGAACGGTTCGAAGACTTTCTGTTTCGCTTCGGGGGAAAGGCCGGGTCCGTTGTCGCGGACGGAGACTTCGAGGAATTGTTTGCCGTCATAAAGACTGGTCGAAGCGGCGACTTCGATCCACACGGGATCGGAGCGCGCCGCCAGCGAGTTCTCGAACAGGTTGCGAAACACCTGCTCGATCCGGAGGGCATCGACCGAACATTGGAGCAGCGGGCAGCGGATGGTCTCTTCCATTTCGACATCGCGGCCTTCGCGCACCGCGGCCAGGCTGGACCAGGCTTTTTGCCAAATGTCGTTCAGCGAAACGACCGAGCGTTCGAGATGCAAGGGCCCGGCGAAGTGCCTCAGATCTTCGAGCAGACGTTGCAACCGCACTTGGCTGTTTTGCATATGTCCGAGGATTTGCTGAAACTTGGGGTCGCCAACCGCCGCCGAAAGCATCTCCAATCCGATCTTGAGGACGTGGAGTTCGTTGCGGGTCTCGTGGGAGACAGCGGCGATCGTTTGGCCGATCGCGGCGAGCCGTTCCGTGGCCACGAGCCGCTGTTGGGCGTCCAAAAGGGACGTGATGTCCTGGCCGACGTACAACACCTGCGCGACTTCGAGATCCGCGTCCCGCATCGGCTTGGACGACCAGGAAAACTGAAAAAGCCGGCCGTCGCGCGTGAGCACCGAAAACTGGCTGTCCCGCCCGGCCCCTTCGTCCACGCTTTGCCGAAACAGCCGGCGAGCCCGCTGCCGTTCCGGTTCGGGAACGCAGGTTTCAAACCAGTCCCGGCCCCCGACTTCCTCGAGCAGGTAGCCCAGGCAGTCGGCTGTGCTGCGGTTGAAAAACAGAATCCGGGCCTCGGTGTCCAACAGCAGAATGATGGACGAGGCCGTCTCCACGAGGCTCTCGCTAAAGTCCCGCTCCTTCCGGGTGGCATCCTGCTCTTTGAGGAGCATGTTGCCCCAGACCGCGGTGATCCACACGACGCCCATTGCAATCAAGCGGTTCTTGAGGGCCAGCGAAAACAGCGGGCCTTCCGGCGGCGGTGAGAAAAATCCGATCGTCGCCAACACGGTAATCAGCGCGGCGGTGCGGAATATGCTCTTGCGGTCGGGCAGCCAGAGCGTGAGCAGAATGACCGCCACATAAGGCACACCGACGGCGTTCCCGATCGGCACGACCAGGTCGAGCGCAAAAACGATCGCCAAGCAGGCAAAAATCGCCGCCTTGATGGACCGTGCCCTGCGGTTTTGGGAAGTCAATGACATGGGACGGCCTCGCGCGAGGGATCTCCATAAGTGACCGTCATTTTAACTCAGCATCGTCTCCAAATCGATCCACCGTTTTTGATCGAACGACTCCAGGACGGCGTCGGCGACGGCTTGGGCGCTCGCGCCGTGGTCGAAACCGGGCACCGCGTCCCGGCCTTCCACAATCGCCGAGACGAACTCGTACACCAGGTCGTAGCGGAACACCGTGCTCGGCACGCCTTCGTGCGGCGGGCGGGGACTGCCGGGGATCACAAGGAACTCGTCGGGCACCGGTTGCTTCTGCATCGGTTTCCCGCCCAGGCCGACCATGACGTTGTTGGGATCGGTGAGTTGATACGCGGCCGAGCCTTCGCTGCCATTGACCTCGGCCCATTCGTAGCCGAAGCCGTCGTTGTGATAGCCCTTCATCAGCGTGCTGCCTTCCCAGACGCCGACGGCCCCGCTTTCGAACATGCCGATCAGGGAAGACCAGTCGTCCACTTCGGACGGCTCGCAGGGCTGGCCGTCGGCGGTTTTGTCGCGGGGCACGAACTGGGCGACGGCTCCGCAGACGCTTTTGATTTGGCCCATCAGATCCTGGGCGAAGTCGATGCGGTGGATCGTCATGTCGAACAAGTCCCCGGCCCCGGCGGTCTTTTTGTATTGCCGCCAGCCCCAGCTCGTTTCGGGCCATTCCAAAAACCGCTGGCTGCGAAAATGCCGGGGCGTCCCGAGGGCTCCCGTCTTCACCAGATGCCGGACATACCGCATCGACGGGGCAAAGCGGTAGGTAAATGCCGTCATGTGCCGGACGCCCTTCTCCTTCGCGGCGTGGTACATCTTGAAAGATTCGTGATAGTTCAGCCCTAACGGTTTTTCGCACATCACGTGCTTGCCGTTGTTGATGCACGCCATGCTGATCGGCAGATGCGTGAAGTTCGGGGTGGCGACGATCACCGCGTCCACGTCGGGGTCTTCTGCGACCTCTTCGTATTTGGTCGTCTTCTTCGTCGGCCCCCAATCCTTTTGGCGTTGTTCGAGCAAAGCTTCGTTCGGATCACACACCGACACCAACTCGCAGCGGGAATCGATTCGAATCCCCGGCACATGGTGATAATCCGAAACCGCCCCGGCCCCAACAATTCCAATCCGCACTTTGTCGCTCACGTGGTTCTCTCCTCAGTTGGCTGCCTAAGAATCGGTTTGAAAATATGAGCGGTCGGCGCTAGTCACCGGTTTCGATGAAGCGATATTTCCAAAGCCAAGACCGGAGGTCAACTGTAGCGACTCGCGGCGCGGCGGACAATGTTTATCGCTCCCCGTCATCCGACGGCGGCTTGGACGCGGGTCATGGCATCAGAGCAGAGTTCCAGGGCGGCCGATTCGTCCGGGGCCTCGGCGATCACCCGCAGGATCGGTTCGGTGTTCGAGGCCCGGACCTGCACCCAGCGGTCCGGCCAATCCAGGCGGAGGCCGTCGCCTTCGGTCGACGTGGCGTCCCTGTAAGCCTGCGTGAGGGCGTCGCAGGCGAGGTCCACTTTTTGCGCGGGCAGGTCAGCTTGTTTTTGACGATGCTGTAGCTCGGCAGCGAATCCGCCCACGCCGAGACGCTGGGCTTTCCGAGCGCCAGGCCTTCCAGGACATAGGCCATGCTCAAAAAGCTGTCGCGGACGTAGCCGACCTGGGGATCGATCACGCCGCCGTTGCCTTCGCCGCCCAGGACCGCGGAGACCGCGCGCATCTTGGCGACGACGTTGGCTTCGCCGACGTGCGAGCGAAAAAACGGGCAGCCGTATTTCTCCGCGAGATCCTGCGTCACCCGGCTGGTCGAGCCGTTGACGACGACCGGACCGGGCCGGCGGGAAAGCACATGATCCGCGCACAGGCCCAAGGTCAGCTCTTCGCCGATGTAACGCCCGGTCTCATCGACGATCGCCAGGCGGTCGGCGTCGGGATCCTGCGCGAATCCCACGTCCGCCCCGAGCGTTTTGACGACATCGCAGAGGTCGGTGAGATTTTCCTTGGCGGGTTCCGGGGGGTGATCGAACAGGCCGTCCGCCATGCCGCCGAGCACGTGCACCTCGCAGCCCAGTTCGGCGAGCAGCTTCGGCCCGAGCATCGCCCCGGAGCCGTGGTTGCAATCGAGCACGACTTTCAATCGGCGTTCGCGGATGGCGAGCCGATCCACAAGGTCGAACACCCGCTCCAGGTGCACGACGCCCAGGTCCTCCTGCACTTCCACCGCGCCCAGTTCGTCCCATGCCGCGAGCCGATACTGCTGCTCGACGAGCAATTCGAGCAGCGTCTCTCCCAATTCATGATCGAACACCGATCCGGCGGGAGAGAAAGGCTTCAGGCCGTTCCACTGGACGGGATTGTGGCTGGCCGTGATCTGCAGCCCGCCCGCGGCGTTGAGATGATTCACCAAAACGCCGCAGGTCGGGGTCGAAGCGATGCCGGCATCGATGACCCGGCAACCCGCGGCGAGCAGCCCCGCGAGGACCGCGTGCTTGATCATCGGCCCCGTGGAACGCCCGTCCCGCGCGAGCACGACCTGCCCGCCTTCAAACAACGTGCCGAGCGCCATTGCAAACTGGGAAACATAACCGGGATCGAGCCCGTCCCCGATCACGCCCCGCAGTCCCGAGATGCTCAAAATCCGCTGTGTCATTCGGCCGTCCTTTCCAGGCAGGTGCTCGCGCGGGGAAGATGAAAATCCTCTTTCCCGGTTCATACCACACCCGCCTGGCTCTGCCCAGTCCGCGCAAAAACGCAAGCGAGGCAACGGGGTGTTTCCTCGCTTGCGTTCTGAACTGACAAGTCAGGGATCGGAGGCTGCCAGCTCAGTTATGAGAGCCGCGCACGAAGTAAGCGGTCTTGCGTTATCTAATTCCCTGAAAACCGCTTACTTCGTGCGCGGCTCTCTAGGATGCCTTTCCCACGATGCGTTACGATGGCACTTCCGCGGTCTGACGGGCCAGGATCGATTGCGGGACCGGCTGCGATTCGGAATCGATGCGAACAAACGCGGGCACCTTGGACCGGCTCACATAGTGAATGATGACGCCCGTTTCGTCCCGGCTCGTTTCGATCTGGTCCATGTCGTAGCCCGCCAACTCGAGCAGCTTCCGGCAGTCTTCCTCGGTGCGCTGGAGGAAATGCCAATCCATCAGCCATTGGTATTCGACCTTGTCGTACCGGAGGCAATCTTTGAAGGCGACGTACACCACGCCGCCCGGATTCACGGCGTCTTTCCAGGCGCTCAGCATGGGGATCAACAGCTTGTCGGAAATGTAATCCGCAAGGCCCACGCTGTAGATAATGTCGTTGCGGCCGAACTTTTCGACGATCGCGGCCGCGGAACGCATGCGGAGGGCGTTGTGGCGGACGCAATCGAACCGGATGTTCCGGGGGGTGGTCTTCGCGATGTTCCGGCACACGTAATGGAGAGCGCTTTCGTCCGAATCCACGCAGGTCACCTGGATCGCGCGGGGACCATTGACGTGCAGCCCGCCCCGGTATTCCCGGCAAGGACCGGAGGCGACATCCAGAATGGTCACCTCGCCTTCGCGGTCGGCCAGTTCGGTTTGGAGGAACCGGCGGGCGTCCCGCATCCGGGCATCGACCGCGCGGCCCAACGTCATCTTGAGGCACGCCCGGTCGAGATAACCGCCCAGGCCGCGGGAGACGGGAATGCCATCGTAAATCGCCGAGAGCATCTGATAATCGCCGGGGAAGCCGCGGGGCTTGGAGCGGGCGCGGTGGATGATCCAGCTTTGTCCACACCAGGGAGCCGTCGCTTCGCGGAACCGCTCTTGAGTGGCTTTCAACAAATCGGCGTCGCCGCCAATCACCGCATCGAGCCGGCGGCAAGCGTCCAAGGCCCGCCCCATCAGCAGTTCCAAATCGCCGAGCACCGCGTCGTCCTCGGGCAGTTCTAAGGGCTCGATATGCTCTTCCAGTTCTGCGAGTCCGGCGGTCAACGCGGCCACATCCTCAGCAAAAAATTGATCGACGGCGTTTTTCATTCGGCTTTTCCTATTCAAAGGGCAGAAAATCAAAATCATCCATCGATGACCTTGACGGGGAGGAAACCCGAAGCCGTTTATGGGGGGCTTTCCGGTTTCCGAATCGTGTCACACCCCTTTAGTCGTGAATGGAAAAAGCGACCGGGCAAAGAAAATGAGAAAAGTTTGACTTTTTTGAAAGCGAACCAAACTGGAACAAGTCGGCATGTTCGCAACGACATCTGGGCAGAATGTCAGAGCGGATCCGTAAAGAGCGGGAGATTGGGAGAAGGGGAGAACGGGAGATGGGAGAACGGGAACGCAGTTGAGCCGCGCGTAAGCGGCTCGCCTGCGTCCGGATTTGAGAAGGATTTTCAACGGGCGACGATGCGGAGGGCGATGTCGTTGGCGAAGGCGGGGGATTTGAGCATGGCGTCGCCGCCGGGGTGGTCGAGGTTTTCGCCGCGCGCCGGCTTGCCGGTCTTGGTGTCCACCCATTCCACGCGATACCGGCCCTTGGGCAGGTCGAGCGTGAGCTCGGATTCGATCCCCTCCCGCAACTGCTGCTTGAGGTTCTTCGGCTTGTTGGGCAGCGGCACATGCAGATAGATCGCATAAGACCGGCCGTGATCGGCGAGCGCGGAAGCCGTCAGCTTGGTCGCGACTTTGCGAATCACGCCGCCCGCCGGCTGCATGTGGACAAAATCGACCGACTGCATAAACGTCTTGAGGTGCCCCAACTGCTTCCGCAGTTCCGGACTGCCGCCGCCAGGCGATCGGTAATCCTTGAGCGACCCGTCCGGATGCGCGGGCGTAAACGAGTAGTCCAGGTTGTTATAAAGCGCCCCGCCCGCCAGCAAAAAATCCCAGCCCTCAGTGCGATACAAGAGATCCTCCCGTCCGCGAAAGCCGGTCTCGTTCTCGCCGATCGCGCGGCCCAGCCCGTAATTCATCGCCACCGCATCCGGCGGCACGCAGTAATGGAAATTGAAGATCGACACCTTGGAATGCGGCTTTTCGACCTTGGCCCGGCCGTTGGCGATGTTCATCGAAATCAAATGCGGATGCGAAAAGTCTTTCTCGGCGTCCGCGATGGCATCGACAATCCGGTGCTGCCAATCCAGCGTCACCCCGCCGAAGTAAGGCTCGTTGCACACTTCGTAATACAGGTTGTCGAAGTCCTTGAGTTCGCCGACGATCTTTCGCGTCACGGCGAGTTGCACCTCCAGGAGGCCTTTGTGTTTTCCCGTGTAAACTTCCATGCGCGGACAATCGCCGATGTTGTTGACATTGTTCGCGGCGTTCATCGGGCAGGCTCGCCAGAGCTGGTCGTTATACATCGGGCAGAACAGGTTGAACTCGACAACGACGCCCCGCTTTTGGGCCTCTTTCATAAAATCCTTGAGCCGCTCGAAGTACTTATTGTCGAACCGGGTCAAGTCGAACTTGCGGCCGCCGTCGAAATCGCCCGGCTGATCGCTGCGCGCCCACGGCGCGAGATACCGGCCGGGCTTGGGCGCGAGGGGATTGTCGGTGATGCCGAAGGACGAGGGAATCTCGCGATACACGCCGGAAAACGTGCGGGTATGGTTCAGGCCGTCTTTTGCGAGTTCCGCCAGATAGCGGGCATAATTGAAATCCAAATTCAGCACGGCCCCGTAATGCTCGCCGGAGGTGACCAGCACCGTCGGTTTTCCCTTCCAGAGAAAGTAGTGCGGATTCTCCGGATGCAGCGAAATCGGCGACTCTGCACGCGCGATGGAAACGTGGCTGAAACACAGACCGCCCGCGAGCCAAACGGTCAACGCGGCTTTAACAAGAAGATGTTTCATGGAACGAATCCTTCGGAAAGGTTTTGACCGGCAGGCGTTACATTGGCGGATGCGTTGAGCGGAAGGCGGAGCCGATCATCCACAGCGCGACCCCCGTCATCAACAGGCGGATGCCCACGAGGATTCCGAGAATCCAAGGGGCGTTTCCGGGCCAGCCTATGAGAATCACGATTCCCAGAAGAATGCCCAACACGCCGTCGACGATGACGAAACCTTGATTCCGCTGGAGATGCGCCGCCAGCATCAGCCGCAAGAGGCCGTCGGCGAAGAATAATATCCCCAACACAAGTGTGAGAGCGCCGATCCCAACGAGCGGGAACACGAATAGCAAAACGCCCGCGGCGAGGAATCCCGCGGCCCGCAGGAACCGCCACGCCGCGCCGTCCACCGAGCGAAATTCCCAGGCGAAAATCAATTCCCCGAAGCCCGCCAGCAGGAACACCACGCCCAGAAAGGCCTCAATCGCAATCGCCGCCGCCCAGGGGACAATGATCGAAACGATGCCGAGCGCGATCAACAAGCCCCCCGCGACTTTCAGCGACCGGGACAGCAGTTGTCGCTCATTCGTTTCGGGCATGGGCTGACTGTTCATGGTTTGGCCTTTATCAGACTGGTGAATTGTCTCGAACCCATTTGACGGTGTGGGAACATCTCCGTCGCGACGAAGGGCGTGTCCGCTTCGCCAACCACTGGCTTGAATTTGTCAAGTCCCCCGTGGGAAGTTAAACCCAGCGCGTCGGGTGGGCTGGATGTATGGAGCAGTTTGTTTGGGACATAGGGATTTTGGATTTGTTTCGGATTGCCGACTGCGCGCTTCGGATTTGAATGAGAAGCGCGGACTTTTACTTCAAACTGGCCAGCCACTCGAGCAGGTCGGCGGCTTGTTGGGGGGTCAGGCCCTGGATCTGGCGGTCCGGCATCAATGACGTTCTTTGCGGGAACATTTCTTCGATCTCAGCCGTGGCGAGCTTGTGCTGTTTGCCCTCGGCATCGCGGAGGACCACTTCCCGATCCGTTCGCTTCTCCAAGAGTCCCAAGACCACCTGGCCCGATGCCGTCAGCACTTGCCAGCTCGCGAACTTGGGATCGATCTCGCGCGAGGGTTCCAAAAGGCTTTCCAACAATTTGGGCCGGTTCAGCTTTTTGCCAATCTGGCTCAAGTCCGGACCCAGGGATTTTCCTTGCTGGCCCACGCGGTGGCAATTTCGGCAGGACACGCCTTTCGCGTTCAAGAACAATTCCCGACCGCGGTTCGCATTGCCGGCCAAACTCAAAAGCTGCTTGGAATCAATGGAATCCCCCAACCGCTCGATGCGTTGATCGTCCGGCAGGAAGGGATCGAACAGATCCCGCACCGCGATGTTTTCATGCTGCATGGCGGTGCCCACCGAAAGCGTTTGAATCGACGCCGGGACTTTTCCCGTACGGCATGCGCGCGACAAGGCGAGTGCGCCGCGGGAATCGCATAGGATCTGCCCGATCAATTCCGTCCGCCGGCGTTCCCGCCCATCCGCCCGGGCTTTGGCTTCGTTCTTCGCCTGGCCTCTGGCCGCGTCCATATCGGCTTTCGTGGGGATTTCGCGGCCGCCCCGGTCGGCGATTTGCCGGGCGATTTTCCAGCGGGTCCACGCCGCCTCTCGCTGCTCCTTTTGCAAAACGGCCGGTTCATCGAGGGCCGCCAACTCGTCGATCTTCTCGGCCACTTCGATGTCCGGGGGCAGTTGGTGAATCCAATCGTGCACCAAGGACACGCCGCGGAAGTCGATCAAAGAGGAGCCAAGGTGCGGCATGTGGCCGGCTCCCGCTTTCGCCATGCGGAAGTAGAGCACGGAACGGTCGGGATCGCCGGGCGCAATAATCCGGGCCTCTTCGATGCCGAACGTGCCTTGCGAGGGACGCGTGGAGACGGCTTCCGTTTTATAGATCGACGTATCAAAGGGAAGATAAATCCGTGCCGAGCCCCCGCCGTTAAAGCGATGGCAATGAGCGCAGTTGGCATGCAGATAAGCGCGAGCCCGCCCGTTGAGATCAGCCGACTCATCCAAAGGATCGACGAGGCGCGGACGCTCCCGCAGGGGCAAAGACGGCTCGATCACGGCGAAGGGATCGCCGGGATGCGCCGCCGGCGGCGGATCGTGCAGCACGCCCCGGCGGTAGAGTTCTTCGAGTTGATTGGTTCGCTCCCCGCGGTTTAACTGCGGAATGTTGAAAGCCAGCGAAAACTCCGCCCACGGGTTATGGCAGCGAATGCACTCCATCCGCGAGGAAAACCGCCATTTTTGCAGCCGCCGCCCGCCGGGCGCGTGCTTGTCAATCACCTCGAAAGATGCCACGGCTCCCGTGGCTTCGACGAGTTCCGCGTCCGTTTGGTCTTCGTTCCAGCGATAGGTATAGCCCCGCCAATCGTAGCCGTTGAAGTGCAGAAGCTGCGTTTCAATCCGCCGCTTCGACCAGGGGTCGCCGTGCTTGAGTTCCAGCGACAATGTCTTCATCAACACCGCATCTTTGGGGTAATCCATCGACCGGTTGAACATGGAACCGCTCACGCTCACCGGCCGCGGATGCACCGTGATCGAGGAATCGCCCGGCAAACCCAGCCAGCGTTCGCCTTGGGCGTAATCCGACCATTGGGGCACATTGATCGAAAACGGCACGACCCCCTCGGCGGGCGTGTGCTCGGCGACGGAATCGAACAAGCCCGTCTCGCTGAGCTTTCGCGGGAACGACGTCTCCCCGACTCGAACCGCCTCGTTTCGCACGAGTTCGTGAATCGAACCGTCATCGTAATCCAAGAGCAAGAGTTCCCCGTTGTTGCGCTCGGCAAAACCGACAATGCGGACGGTGGGCTCCACCAATTCCCGCCGCGGGCCGATGGTCGCGCCGTCGACGGCCACGCTCCAGAACCGGCGGGTTTCCCAATCGCCGAAGATGTAATGCCCGCGCAGCTCCCGCAACCGATCGCCACGGTAGACGAAGCCGCCGGTGATCGAGGCGGCTTCGGTATGGGGAATCTCGGCGGCGGGCGGAACGACGGGCGTGGGACCGGGCTTTTGATTGGGCCGCACGGGTTGCCGGCCTTCCACGAGGCTCCAACCGTAATTGTCGCCCGGTTTCACGCGGTAGATCAATTCCCAAAGCTCCCAGCCAACGTCGCCGACCCACAGATCGCCCGTCTTGCGATCGAAGCTCATCTTCCACGGGTTCCGCATTCCGTAAGCCCAAATCTCCCGCCGCACACCGTTCGGGACGGCAGGCAATGGAGTTCGTTTTGATTCCTCCGGTTCTCCAGGAAGATCAAGCGGCTTTCCGACTTGAGCCTTGGCGAAAGGATTGTCCGGCGGAATCGCATAAGGCTTGTCGTTGGATGTTCGGTTCACATCGATTCGCAAAATCCCCGCGAGCAGATTCGTGACATCTTGTCCCGAGGTGTGCCCATCGGGAGGGAATGCGTTCCCGCCGTCGCCTGTGGAAATGTAAAGCATGCCGTCGGGGCCAAATTTGAGACAGCCTCCGTTATGGCCGCCGTCCAGCCAGGTGAGGATTTCTTTCTCGCTTTCCAGCATGGCCGCGGGCGGGTCGCTCTCGGTCGCGCGGAGTTCCACCACGCGCGTTCCCTGCGGGTGTTGCCCTCGGCCGCCGTCTTTGTAGCGGACCACATAGCAGACATAACATCGGCGGTTCGTTGCGAATTCCGGATGAAACGTCAGCCCGTAAACCGCAACGAACGCCACCTGGTCCCTCTCCTTGAGCGACGCATTCAGCCGCTTGACCGACAGGTTGACATCCAAAAACAGATCGGCCTTTCGGCAATCGCGGTTGTTGGGAATGGAATAGATGCGTCCGCCTTGTTCCGCGACGAACAGCCGCTCTGTTCCCGGGGCGCTCGTCAACACCGTGGGCTGCGTGAATCCCAAATGCGGAAACACTCGTCTCGCCCGGTAAGGCAACGGGGGATCGGGACTGCCCTTCACTCGCGAGGTGGTCCACGCGGGCCGTTTGGCCGTCTCACCCGGATCCGCCCAGCTTTTTCCGCCCAGGAAGGACAGGCCGAGTGCGACCCAAACGCAAGGCGATTTGATGCGATGCATGATTCGTTCTCACTTTGACATCAGTTCGCGACGAAATCGTCACCGGTCCGGATCTCGTCGCGGACCGGTTGATTGAGATTCAACTTACCAATCTTCCCGGCAAATTGCAGTGCACAACAAAAACCGTCCGAGCGCTTCCCTTGACCGAGATCGCTCGCCTACAATCTGGGTTTGTTTCCTTTTTGAGTGGCGGTTATGTCGTTGGCCGGGGTTTTGACGGCGGTTCGCCGTAAAGTGGAAAAGGTAGTCAAGCAGGTGGTTATCAGTCACCATCGACGCAGCGGCGAGGTCTTGTTCAGCGATACGACGCTCCGCGACGGCGAGCAGATGCCGGGAGCGACGCTGGAGCCCGAGGACAAGCTGCGGATCGCGCTCGCTTTGGAGGCAGCCGGGATTCATTCGCTCGATGCGGGGTTCCCGGCGTCTTCGGAAGCCGACGTGATCGCGATTCGCAAAATGATCGGCGTCGTGAAAAAGCCGGTGCTCACCGCGCTCTGCCGGACGGTCAAAGGCGATGTGGACGCCGCCGCCCAGGCCCTCGAAGGCCAGCCGCACCACAAGCGGGGCGTGAGCCTGTTCTGCGGGACAAGCCCTTTGCACCGCGAACACAAATTGAACAAATCCAAAGAGCAGATTTTGGAGATCATCCGCGAGACGGTGACTTACGCCGCGGAGCGGTTTCCGATCGTGGCCTTCAGCCCGGAAGATGCGAGCCGGACCGAACTGGATTTTCTCTGCACCTGTTATAAGGAAGCCATCGACGCCGGGGCGACCACGATCGGCTTTCCCGATACCGTCGGCGTGTTGACGCCCGAAAAAGTCCAGGACATCCTGCGGCGGATTCAAGACAGCGTCCCCAACATGGACAAAGCCTTGCTCGCGGTGCACTTTCATAACGATTACGGACTGGCCGTCGCCAATTCGCTGGCGGGGATCGCGGCGGGGGCGAACGTCGTGCAGTGCACGGTCAACGGCATCGGCGAGCGGGCGGGAAATGCGTCCCTCGAAGAAGTCGCGATCGCGCTCACGATGAACGCCGAGCAATACGGCCGCACCGCGAAAATCGATACGACGAAGCTCGTGCCGCTGTGTGAACTGGTGGCGGAACTGACGGGGATCAGGCTCTCGCCGATGAAACCGGTCGCGGGTTCCAACGTGTTCGCCACGGAAGCGGGGATTCATCAAGACGGCCTATTAAAAAATCCCGACACCTATTTGCCCTACCGCCCCGAACGCGTGGGGGCGGCGGGCGTGCGGTTGATCCTGGGCCGGCATAGCGGCCGGCGGGCGGTCGCGCATCGACTGAGCGAACTGGGCCTGGAACCGGCCGATGCCCAAATCGAAGCCGTGCTCGAAGCCATCAAAACGCTCCCCAAAGGCCAGACGGTCGAAGACGATTGGCTCAGAGAGCAATACGCCGCATCGCAGGCGTCCTAACTCGTTTGTGTTTCACGACGTGTCCAGATCAAGATGGATTCCTTGCCGGATTGTCTCGAATCCGGCCTGGAGTCCGATCGAAAACCTGCGTTAGAATGCACAGAGGTTTTTACGATCTCGGCGTACGTGTTGAACGATCATCCGAAGGCGAGCGGAGGACGGAGTCATGGCGGAGCATCTCTTGGCGGCGTATGGGTTGGATGTCGAGGAGATTCGGCGGAACCCCGCACCGGCCCATCTCTATGAAGAAGCGATTCGCAAAGACCGCAAAAGCACGATTTCCAACCGCGGGGCATTGATTGCCTACTCCGGCGACAAGACCGGCCGCTCGCCCAAGGACAAGCGGGTCGTCAAGCATCCCGATTCGGAACCCAATGTCTGGTGGGGCGCGGTGAACGTGCCGTTGGACGAGTTGACCTTCGCCATCAATCGCGAACGGGCTGTCGATTATCTCAACACCCGCGATACGCTGTACGTCATCGATGCCTTCGCGGGTTGGGATCCGAAGTATCAACTCAAGGTCCGCGTGATCTGCGCCTGGCCGTATCATGCGCTGTTCATGCACAACATGCTCATTCGGCCCACGCGGGAGCAATTGGAGAACTTCGGCGAGCCGGACTGCGTGATCCTGAACGCCGGGGCCTTTCCCGCCAACCGCTACACCACCGGCATGACCTCCAAAACCAGCGTGGACCTGAGCCTGGAGCGCGGCGAAGTCGTGATCCTGGGCACCGAGTACGCCGGCGAAATGAAGAAAGCCGTGTTCACGCTGATGAATTACCTCATGCCCAAGCGGGGCGTGTTGTCGATGCACTGCTCGGCGACCGAGGACAAGGAGACGGGCAAGTCGTCGGTGCTGTTCGGGCTGTCGGGGACCGGGAAGACCACGCTCTCCGCGGACCCGCATCGGCTGTTGATCGGCGACGACGAGCACTGCTGGACCGACGAGGGCATCTTCAATATCGAAGGCGGCTGCTATGCGAAGGCGATTTATTTGACCCGCGAAGCCGAGCCTCAGATTTTCGACGCCCTCAAATACGGGGCCGTCTTGGAAAACGTGATCTACGACGAAGCGGACCGTCACGTGGATTTCGCGAACACGACGATCACGCAGAACACGCGCGGGTCTTATCCGATCGACTATATCGACAACGCCAAGCTTCCCTGCGTGTCGGAGCATCCGACCGATGTGATCTTTCTGACTTGCGACGCCTTTGGCGTGTTGCCGCCGGTGAGCCGGCTCACCCCGGCCCAGGCGGAGTATCATTTCATCAGCGGCTACACGGCCAAGGTCGCGGGGACCGAGATGGGCGTCGAGGAACCGCAGGCGGCGTTCTCGCCGTGCTTCGGCGGGCCGTTTCTGGTCTGGCATCCGGGCAAATATGCCGACCTCTTGGCCCAGCGGATCAAAAGGCACCGGGCCGACGTGTGGCTGATCAACACAGGCTGGACCGGCGGGGCCTACGGGGTCGGGCACCGCATCAAGCTCGCGAACACGCGGGCGATTGTGGACGCGATCCATTCCGGCCAGTTGGCCCACGCCCCCACGCAGACGGACCGGGTCTTCGGGTTTGAAGTCGTCACCGCCTGCCCGCACGTGTCCTCGGACCTGCTCGTTCCCGAAGAGACCTGGCGGGACAAAAACCGCTTCCGCGAAACCGCCGGCAAGCTCGCGAAGCTGTTCCAGCAGAACTTCGAAGGCTTCGCCAACGGCGTCAGCGACGAAGTCAGAAACGCCGGTCCGAAGATTTAATCCGCGGCCCGCCCTCGCCGAGAAGCGTAAACACTGATCCCGGAGCCAGCTATTTCCCCCCACCGCCTTTCTCGTCGAACTTCTTGGCCTCTTTGAGCGTCGTGAGATACTCGACCACGTCGATCAGGTCCTCTTCGCTCATCACTTTTTGGAGGTCCGCGGGCATCAGGGACAGGTCCTGCTTTTTGACGATCTCCACGTCGGACATCTTGTAAGTCCGCACGATGCCGTCGATGCCTTTGACGGAGATTTCTTGTTCCGTTCGGCTGGGCACCAAACCGTTGACCGTGGTGCCGTCGGCGAGGGCGATGAGGTAGGCTTCGTAGTTGTGGCTGATGCCCGCGCTTGGGAACAGGATCGATTGGAACATCGCCTCCCGGCTGAGCTTTTTGCCAATCTCCGAGAGATCCGGCCCGACTTCGCGGCCGACGTTGTTCACGATATGGCACTTCACACAGGTCGCGGTCGTGTTGAATAAGACCCGGCCTTTCTGAATGTCGCCTTGGCGTTTGACAAGCTGCTCGATCGGCGGCAGGGGCTTGTTGTTCTTGGAAGCAGGCAGCGGGAACAGCCGCGCGGCCTGGGCTTTGATCTCCGGCCACTCGGCGGTATGCAGAGCCGACGCGGTGGCATCTTTGAGTTTGCTGTCGAGCTTGCCTTCGCCGGCGAGCCGGGCAAGTTTTAGGGCGCTGTTTCGCGATCGGCCCGCGGCCAGGACCGCGGCCCGGCGGATCGCGAGAAGTTGCTCGTTGTCATCGATCAACTTCCAGAGCATATCCTCCGCCCGTTTGTCGCCCGCATTGCCTAGGGCTTTGACGGTCTGCTCGGCGGCTTGCGGATTTTTTTCATCAATGGCCTTGGCGACCAGTTGGGTTTGATTCTTCGCGAGCAAAGTCCGCATGGCTTCCACACCGAGTTGTGAATCCGGTTTGGATTGCGCCAGCGCCAGCAAATCGGGATAGCGTTCCATCACGCTGAACTTCCCGACCAACTCCACAAACTGCTCCGTGCCTTGGGAGTCGTCCAGAATCGATTTGAGCTTGGCTTTCGCCTTGGGATCGTTTTGAACGTTGACGCCTTTCAACCGCTCAAAGGCTTCGCGGGTAATAAAATTCTTCCGCTCGGCATCGCCTTTTAAGTCGGCGAAGGCGATTTCCATCACTGCATCCTTCACACCGGGCACCTGTAATAAATCCAGTGCCCGGAAATAGCGGGGCAGTTCCTCAGCGGGAGTGTTGGGATCTAAAATGATGCTCGCAATTAAATCCGGAGTCTTCTTCGCGCGGGAACGCCAAATGACGTCGCGAGGGATGGGATGGTTCGTCACTTGGTTGTTTATTAGATCCAACCATAAATCCAGATAGCGATCCCATTGTCCATCGGCACCAATCCCTAAGGCTTCCAAGTACCAGCGGTCGCCGGGTTTGTATTGCATTGCCAACCTGGACCAAAAATTGGCGGCCTCGGGCGAGCTGTGATGCCGTAGCGCGATAGCACATTCGCGACGAACCTGAGCGGATTTATCTTGGACTAACGGTTCAACGATCGGAATGATGTCCAACTTCAATTCCCGCGCCAACCGCAGACCGACGATGCGAATGTTGGGATTTTCATCTTCGGTGGCTTTTTCCACGTATTCTTGGCCTTTGCCGTCGATTTTGCCCAACAGCCACAATGCCCGGGCACGATAGCGCGGGTTGGATTTGTCATTGAACATTTTCAACAGCGCGGGTTCGGCTTTGTCGCCCATCTTATGAAGCGAAGTCCAAGCCAGATACCGCACGGCGAGGTTCGGATTTTTCAAAGCGTCCGCCGCGCCTTCCGGCGTGCTGAAATCGAACTTCGGTGTTTTGTAGGAACTCTTCGGCGGGGCGATGCGGAAGATGCGGCCCTTTTGAATATCGCCCATGCGGTGCCCGCCCACGCCGGGGTCGTACCAGTCCGCGATTAAGAGCGAGCCATCCGGAGCGACGCACACATCCGACGGGCGGAACCACTGGTCCCGCGTGCCTTCGAGGATGTTGTCGATCGTCGCGGAATAACCGGCCCCGTCGTTCTTCACCAGATAGGCCCGCACGATGTTCGGACCGGCATCAGCGTGGATGAGTTGATTTTGGAATCGCTTGGGCAAGAGGTCGCCTTCATAGACGCAAATCCCCGTGGGCGAGCCGGCCCCGGTTTGCAAGAGGTTCGGCACCACGCCGGGATCGTTCAAATGCCAATGCCGCTTGGGGATTTCCTCGTGCATGCCGGTGCGGGGATCTTTCCAGCCGGCTCCGGTGATTTCATCTTTGTAGCCGAAGTTGCCGAACTCCATCACATAATTGATCCTGACGCCGCGGTTGCCGTCGTCATCGTTGTCGGACTGCCAGATCGTGCCGAAGCTGTCGACCGCGAGTTCCCAATTGTTCCGAAAATTCCAGCCCAGGGTTTCGAATTCCGAGCCGTCGAGATTGCAGCGAAACACCATGCCTTCCTGGTAAGGTTTGCGGGAGTTGTTGACTTCGTTCCCTTGTCGATCAACGATCGGCTTGCCGTTTTTGTCCTTGATGTGCTGCCCGGCGTTGCCGAAGTTGAAATACAACTTGCCGTCGGGACCAAACAGGAACGAATGGATGCCGTGGTCGTGCTGGGCCCCGGCGATCCCGGTGAAGAGCAGGTCCTTCTTATCGGCTTTCCAATCGCCGTCGGTGTCGGTGAGGATATACACGCTGTCGAGCGCGGAGACGATGGCTTTGTTGCCCAGAACGCAAACGCCGTGGGCCGAATCGATATCCCGGCCCTGATAGAACACGGTTTGCTTGTCGGCCTTGGCGTCGCCGTCGGTGTCTTCGAGAATCAAAATCCGGTCGCCCGCTTCGCGGAGGGGATTGTTCTTGTTGGCGAAGTGGCGGTAGTTGACGACTTCGCAAACCCAGACCCGGCCCTGGGCATCCACATCGATGTTCGAGGGGCTCAAGGTCAGCGGCTCGTGGGCGAAGAGGGTGACTTCCAGACCGTCCGCGACATCCAACCCGTCGAGTGCTTCGCCGGGCGGAAGATTGCCCCGGTTGCCGCCGCCCCCGGCTTTGGGCTGAACCAAAGCGGCGAGCACGCGGGGATTCGGATCGGCGAAGACGAGAAACTTCGCACTCGTGGTGCCGTTGTTGTTCTGGTCGGTGCCGCCGTTGTCCAGACCGGCCCGGCAGCGGAACTTCGTATAACCCGCCGGCAGGTCGAAGGTGATCAGCGATTCCGCGTGCGTGCCGATGCCGTAGGCCACGGGTTTGCCGTCGATCTTCATTGAACCGCCGCCGGCGTTTTGGTTCTTTCGCACCTGGCCCCAATCGGCTTTCGCCTGTTTCCAGTTGAGGTCGGTGAGCTTCTTTTCGCCCTCGGGTCCGATCAATCGCGGCTCGGCCCAATCGACCCAATCGCAACTGAAGCCGTCGCCTCCGTCGGTGACGACAAGGGCAAGCCGCTTCGCACCGGTGATGTCCACTTCGATTTCGACGGCATGGCCGGGCGTTTTGGCGGTGACCACGTCGCTCGCGAACAGGGGTTTGTCGGAGGACTTGGCCTTCTTCTCGGGGGCATCGGCCCCAAACAAAAACGGCAGACCACAGGCCAACAGCGCCACGCCCAAACAGCGGGAAACACTCGCCCAACGGGCACCAGACAACAGCGGCATATCGCGAACTCCACATCCAGGAACAAAAAAGCGATTGGGGGAATACCTGATGGTAAGCGATCCGCCCGGGATTCTTCAAACATACCCCGGGAATTCTTCGCGCGGTTCTCGTTGTTATGAATGGTGCGTTGTGAATTCCGAGGCGGCACGGACAATCCTCCCTCGCGATGGAAGAATGGGTTCGGACTGGTACAATCGAGTCCTTCGCGATTTTCCATAGGTGCTTCCTCTTTCAAGAGAATCCTTCATGCTGCTTCTCGCGCAAGCCGACCGCGGGTTGACGATCTGGGATCACGCCGTCGTTGGCGTGTATCTGTTATCCATGCTCGTGATGGGCGTGCGAATTGCCGTCCGCCAGCATTCGACGGACGATTTTTTCGTGGGCGGCCGCAACCTTCCGGCGTGGGCCGTCGGCATCAGCCTGCTGGCTTCGCTGCTGTCCACCATCACCTACCTGGGCATGCCCGGCGAAATGTTCCGCACGGGGCTCGGCTTTTTGACCCGGCAACTCGGGGTTCCCATTGTTCTCGTTGTGGTCTGGTACGTTTTCCTGCCTTTCTTCATGCGGATGAGGTTGACCAGCGCGTACGAATATCTCGAACGGCGTTTCAATTATTCCGTCCGCGCCCTCGCCGCCGCGTTTTGCATTTTGCTATTGCTGGGTTGGATGTCGGTTGTCGTACTCACGGCCTCGCGGGCGATGGCGGAAATTGTGGTGCTCGATCTGGATTGGTTTTTCGGCGTCAACCACGCCGCGACCGCGACGACTCCCCAATACCGCGATGCCGACTTGCACGCGCTAATTCTCTCGATCGGACTGTTTTCGGTGTTCTATACCACGCTCGGCGGGATGCGGGCGGTCGTGTGGACCGACGTGGTGCAGTTCTTCATCCTGGTGGCCGGCGCGATTTACACGATCGGCTATATCGCCTACATCACGAACTCCGGCCTCGACGATTGGCTCCGCTCGTTTGAAGCCTACCCGCACCGCGAATCCGTCGAATGGGCGAGTTGGGACATCGGCAACCGGTCCACGGTGTGTTTTATTACCGTGGGCATGACGTTCTGGTTCCTCTGCACGCACGGTGCGAACCAGGTCGCGCTTCAGCGGTATTTTTCCGTCAAAGACATCGCGGCCGCTCGGCGAAGCTATTTAGTCAGCGCACTGGCCAGTTTCGGACTCGGCGTGCTCTTGGCGGGGGTCGGATTGTCGCTGCTCCACTTTATTCGGCTGCCGGAAAACCATCTGCCCGCGAAACCGCAACTCGAGGCCATGCTGCCCCACGGTGCGGACCAAGCCACCCGGCAGGAACTTCACAAAGCGCGGACCGAAGCCCAGGACAAGATCTTCCCGCAGTTCATCTCGACCTTTTTGCCGGCGGGGATGCGCGGGCTTGTCGTGGCGGCACTCTTCGCGGCGGCAATGTCCACCATCGACTCCGGGGCCAACTCGATCTCCACGATTGTCACCATCGACTTCGTCCGCCCGCGCAATTCCCATCAATCGAGCGATGCGTCGGAGTTGAAAGTCGCCCGCTTCCTCACCGCTGCGATGGGGGTCGTGATCGTCGCGGTCACCGTGCTTATCTATCATATCTCGAAAGGCACCGATATTATCTCGCTCACCCAGAAGGGGTTCAATTGTTTTCTCGGGCCCTTGGGCGGGCTGTTTATCCTGGCGATGTTTTCCCGGCGGGCAACGGCCGCCACGGTCATTCCCGCGGTCCTCATCGGCGAAGCGGTGGGCATCTCCACGAGCTATAGCATGGAGTTTTTCGATCAACCCTTTTCCACGCACCTCGTGGTGCCCACATCCTGGCTGGCGACGATCCTGAGTTGTCATATCTTAAACCTCGTGTTTCAGACGCGCATCGGCGAAGACCAGTCTCGCTGGTTGTGGACGAGCGTCGTCAAGAGTCCCCCCGATACGGAAGCCGACGCAGAATCCTAGATGCCTCGTTCGAGCCGCGAGAATTGTCGAAACTAGGTCCGCCGCGTGCCTTGCACGTTGACGCCGCTGCCGATGATCAGGTTCAGGCGATAGCTCCACATATAGAATCGGCCACGTTTTTCGGGCGGGAGGATCACGAGGTTGTCATAACCCGCCTCGCGAAACCATTGGCAAAGTTCTTCCGTGGTGTGATGGTGCTGGTAGGCCGGGGCGTACCAGTCATAGGTGTCGCAGACGCGGTTCTCGTAGTTGGGGTGGTTGCTGAAATTGAGAACCTTATTGAGCGTCTTATTGACGAGGGGAATCCCGCCCAACCACGCCCCGAGTTTCGCAAGCCTTTCCAGTTTTGGCGGCGACATAGGAACCGTGCGTTTTCTAAGAAAGCGATTGATCCCTTCCTGCCACCACTGGTTGCGGCGGTAAAGCCAAACCGCCAGCCGGCCGCCGGGCTTCACCATCTTGGCGACGGCGTCAAACACCGCGCGGGTCTCCTGATCGTGATGCATCACCCCGATTGAAAACGCGGCATCGAACGAAGCTTCCGCGAGCGGCAGGTTCTTCAAATCGGCTTGTATAAAGTTCGCACGGTCTGAATCCCGGCATAAATCGGCCGCTTTCTCCACGGCGCTGGTGTGGTCGGCTCCCAGGACGTTCGCCCCCGCTTGGGCTGCGATTTTCGAATATCGCCCCCCGCCGCAGCCCGCATCGAGAACGTCGCGCCCCGCGAGATCCGCAAGACGAAACCCCGTTTTCGCCTCGAACGTCGCCCGGTCTTCCTCGGGGTGGGCGACCTCATATTGATTCCACTGAAATCCAAAACTCGCCAAATGCTGTTCCTGCACAAACCGCGGAATCCCGCCCAAAATCGGATACTCGCTTTGGCACTCTTCGCAAACCAGCAACTCGGGCAAAGGCTGGCTTAAACGAGTTCGGCAACTCGGACAATAGAACTGGGGAAACAAAGGATTCGCCACGGCATTTTCCTAAGAACAATAGCCGCATAAATCGCCCCGAGTTGAAAGGCTGACAAACCGCGCCTAGCTGAGCTTGCGTTCGTGAATCCAATCGGTGTGGAACGTGCCTTCCTTATCGACCCGGCGGTAGGTGTGGGCGCCGAAGTAGTCGCGCTGGGACTTGCAGCAAGTTGGCCGGCAGCCGGTCGCGGCGGTAGCCGTCATAGTAGCTGAGCGCGGCGGCGAATCCCGGGACGGGCAAGCCGAGTTCCACCGCCGTCGCCACCACCCGCCGCCAACTCGGCTGGGCTTTGTCAATGGCCGACTTAAAGAAGTCGTCCAGCAGCAGGTTTTCTAGATTCGGATCTTTATCGAAGGCCGACTTAATGTCTTCGAGGAACGTGGAGCGGATAATACAACCGCCGCGCCACAACAGGGCGATGCTGCCGTTGTTGAGCGTCCAGCCGAACTCCCTAGCCGCGGCATCGAGTTGCACATAACCCTGGGCATAGCTGACGAGTTTCGAAGCATAAAGCGCCTGGCGGACATCTTCGATAAACTGCTGCTTGTTTCCTTTAAACTTGGCGTCCGGACCGGAGAGCACTTTGGACGCCCGGACGCGGGCTTCTTTTTGAGCCGAGAGGCAGCGGGCATACACGGCTTCGGTGATCAACGTCGTCGGCACGCCCAGGTCGAGGGCATGCTGGCTCATCCATTTGCCGGTGCCCTTTTGCTGTGCGGTGTCGAGAATTTTATCGACCAGATAATCCCCGGTGTCGGGGTCGATCACCGTGAAAATGTCGCGGGTGATCTCGATCAAGTAACTATCCAGTTCGCCTTTGTCCCATTCGCTGAAGACTTGATAGAGTTCTTCGTTCGCGAGATCGAGCGTGTGTTTCAGGAGAAAATAGGCTTCGCAGATGAGCTGCATATCGCCGTATTCAATTCCGTTGTGGACCATTTTGACATAGTGGCCCGCCCCGTTTTCACCGACCCAGTCGCAGCAGGGGATGTCATGGTTCGGGCCGACTTTGGCGCTGATGGATTGCAAAATGTCTTTGACGTGCGGCCAGGCTTCGTGGTGGCCGCCGGGCATGATGCTGGGCCCCTTGAGGGCGCCTTCTTCCCCGCCGGAAACGCCGGTGCCGATAAACTGAAAGCCCGCGTTCCTAAGCGCCTCGGATCGCCGATTGGTGTCATTGAAATCGGAATTGCCGCCGTCGATGAGGATATCGCCCGGGGAAAGCAGCGTCGTCAGTTCATTGATCACCGCATCCACCGGAGCGCCGGCTTTGACCATAATCATCACCCGGCGGGGGGATTTGAGGTTCTCGACCAGTTCCTTGAGCGAATGATAGCCTTGAATCCGTTTCGGCGTGCCTTCATGAACGACATCCGCCGGCCGGTTGGAAAGTTCGCCGACGAATTCATCCGTGACGCTTGTGGTGCGGTTAAACACTCCGACGGAAAACCCATGGTTGGCCATATTGAGGACAAGATTCTGTCCCATCACCGCGAGGCCGACGAGTCCGATATCGTGTTGTGACATGGTTGTTTTATTCCTTAGAGAGCGAGATATAGCAAAGTTATCGAAAGGACCTATTTGCCACGAGCATGCATCGAGCCTCAGCGTTTCCACGGGGGGAGTTCGGGGAGGTATTCGTCGAACTCGGCGATGAGTTGCTTTTCATAATCTCCCGCATATTCACCATTCAGGAACTTGTCGCAGGCCTCCTTATAGAATCGCTCCCAACTCGCCTCCTCGCGGCCGGGGTTGATAGGGAAGAACAACGCCCCCACCGCTTTGGCCGCTTTCATGTCGCCGGGGGCGTCGCCGATCATCAGTGTCTTATTGTCGTCGTAGCCGAATTCTTTCGCCTGGCCGAGGGTTTCTTTTTTGCTGCCGGCTTCCTGGCCACAAATCGCCTGGACATATTGGTCGATGCTGTGCTCTTCCCATTCTTTTTTTAAGGCGGCATTGGGAGTGGCTGAGCAGACAATCATCTCTGAGAGCGGGGCGAGTTTTTCCAGGCTCTGCTTCACGAACGGGAACGGAGCCACCCCGTGGACCATATCTTCAACCATATTATTGACCGCGGTAGACCACGCGAGCACCAGTTTAAGGTCTGCATCTCCCGTCTTTTCGACTTCCGCGGTCAGGGCCGGATTGCCGAGCTTGGTTTCGCGTTCGATCCAGTCCCGAAGGCCTTGGAGCTTGGGGATTCTCGTGCCGCGGTTTTTGACTTCGGGGCGGTCTTCCAAAAGATCCAGCGTCATCGTGAGGGCGGGGAAGCGGTTGATGCCCCGCCATTTGGAATACAGATTGACAAACTCCGCAGCTTCGCGGGCATATTTAGACACCGATTGCAAGCCGAAGTATTTCACGGTGTTAGGGATGAAGCATTCTTTGTGCTTGATCTCCATCGTATCGAAGGCGCAGCCGTCCGAGTCGATGCCGACGAGGAACTCGGATTTTTTATTGAAGTCGTGATCGAGCGGATTGTCGGACATGTTATATAGCTCCAAAGCGACTATTTAGATTTCGTGGGTGTTGTTGAATAACTTTAGGATTCTCGCGTCGAGGCCCCCTGAGCCTCTCCCCCGAGGGGAGAAGGGACAAAGCAGCGATGTATCTATAGGTTGGACACTAGCTACGGTCGGCTTGGGGGGTGTACTTCTCCAGTTTTTGGTCGGCGAAGAGTTTTTTGAGCTTGGCCAGCCGCAGTCGGCCGTCGATGAGAGGCACGCTCACATAGTCATTGCCGATCAGCGGCTTGGCGTACTTGATGAAATCGTCCGTCACATCGGTGCCGCAGTCGCTGATCCACTGTGCGGGGAAGTTTCGCTCGCTGTTGGCGACATCGGGCAGGGGGACTTTGTCGTAGTGGACGTTATAGATGGGCCCAGAGTCCCTAAGGATTGTGGACATATAACCGCTTTCGCCCGCAGCGGCGAGGAAGGCGGCTTTCTGTCCGACATGATAGGCCTCTTCCAAATCGACGTTGGACGCAAACAGCATGTTATGGCGCTGATCGGTGCCGGGCACGTTGGCGCGGGCGGCCCCTTTGACGGCCAGGCCCCGGTCGTTCAAGGCGTTGATGACTTTTTGGGCGACGGTGATTTGGCTGGAGCTGAACTGGGTGTGGCCGAAGGAGTCTTTGGTTTCGCCGATGTCGCCGACTTTGAGGCCTTCGCTGACGACGACAATGCAGCGGCCGTCTTTTTTGAGTTGGCCATTGACGTTGTCGGCCAACTGCTCGATCGTGATCTCCCGCTCGGCGAGATAGATTTGCAGAGGCAGTTCGCGGTGCGGGTCGGCGAGGCGGGCGGCGGCGGGGATGAAACCGATCCGCCGGCCCATCGCTTGCAGCACGAGCACGGGGTCGGCCGGGCTGCTGCCGTTGTTTTCCTCGTTGGCGAGTTGGACGATGTGGGCCCAATAGCGGGCGGTGCTGCCGTAGCCGGGCGTGTGGTCGATGAGTTGGAACTCGCTGTCGCCGACGTCGTTGTCGATGGTCTTGGGCACGCCGATGCCGATGAGGTCGAGCCCGCGCTCGTGGGCGAGGCTTGCGACTTTGTTGGCGGTGTCCATCGAATCGTTTCCGCCGATGTAGCAGAAATAGCGGACGTTGTGGGCTTTGAAGACTTCGATGAGCCGATCGAAATCTTCCTGTTGATGCTCGCGGAGCTTGTAGCGGCAGGTGCCGATGGAGCCGGCGGCCGGCGTCGTGCGGAGCAGGGCGATTTCTTCGGGGCACTGATCGCTGAGATTCAAAAGTTCTTCCTTGAGGACGCCTTCGATGCCATGCCAGCCGGCGTAGATGGTGCCGATTTCCGGTAGGTCGCGGGCGGTCTCCACTAAACCGCGGAGACTGTTGTTGATCACCGGCGAAGGCCCGCCGGATTGGGCGACGATCAAATTTCCAGGGGACGGCATTCGCGTGTCCTCATGCGGTTAATGGAGATGGCGGGAATCTTCGTAGCGGGGGCTTCCAGACGCCGCCGCTACATTGATTGGGGCGTCGCTGCGTTAGTGTGGTTCGCGGGTCTCGTTTTCTTCGGACAAGTCGGGCAGGCTTTTGATGGCCCGGTCGCCGTTCCAGTCGTCTTCGGTCAACAGGCTGACGTTAAAATCGGCACAGAAAAACCGCTTGGGGTGCTGCATGTGGGCTTGATAGAACTCCATCGTGCGGGCCAGTTCCTCCCGGCCGTCGCGGGTGAGGCGATACCAGCGGGACAAGAGCCGCGACCGCCGGCGTTTGGAGGCGGGAGGCGTAATCTCGCTGTCGACGTAGCCGGCGGTTTCCAGGCGCTGCATCAACTGATAAAACGCCGACTCGCTCATGTTCTCGCCGTGCCGTTTGAGCAAAGCCAATAAGTCGCGGACGGTCAATCCTTCCCAATACGGCGATTGGAGCGCCCAGCAAATCAGCACTTGCAAATGCGTTAAGGTTGGAATTGGCAGGGGTTTATAGTCCATGACGCCGGCGAATGCAAAAGCGAATCGTCTCGGGAAGGGAAAATACCCACCCGCGCGGGAGATGTCAACAATCCAGATACTTATGCGGCATAAATTTGCGAAATCATCTCGGAGTTCATTGAATCGGACGAATCAATTTCCAAAGTCCCCGCGCGGTTCGAGTAGGAATTGCGGAATTTCTGTGAAATCGGGAATTCGTGGAAAGAAATACTGGCCTTGTTGGAGGGCCGATGTTCCATTACGATCCCTCACCCTTTCGCCTGTAAAGATGGATGCGTTTTCTCGTTGTGGTCGGCGAATGAGTTATCGAATCAAGCCTGTGGGAAAAACCTGTGCGGCGACGGGCGAGCCTTTGGTCCCCGGCACCCCAGTGCATTCGGTGTTGGTGGACCGAGGGCACGAACAGAATCCGCTTGGATTTTTCCGAGGAAGGCTGGACGGGCCCGCCCGAAGGCATGTTGGCGCATTGGAAATGCCTCATGCCCCAACCCGTGGAGTCCGGCCCGAAGCCGCTCGATCCCGAAGTCTTGTTCCGGTACTTCGAGGACACGGCGGAAGATCAAAACCCGATGCAGCAAAAATTCCGCTACGTGGTGGCGCTGTTGCTCTTGCAAAAACGCCGCTTGCAGTTGGAAGGATCCCGGCAAGACGGGGAGATTGAATATCTGCAACTGATCGGCAGCCGATCCGAAGGACCGTTCGAGGTCCGAGACCAACATTTGACGCCTGACGAAATCCAGCAGCTCCAAAGTGATTTGAACGCCCACTTGTCCGCCCTGGATGAGGAATAACCGAAATCGGGCCACGACGGCCGTGGCGCAATGGATAAATCAAGGATCGATTTTTCGGCGGGAATGATTTCCGGCCCCCTTGCAGGAGAATGGGATGGACCCCGCTCTGGGCACTCTTTCGTTTTCGCGGCGACCATTGCGAACGCCCGTGAACCTGCTGGTTTTGTGTCTGGCGAGCGTCTGCTTGCCGGGCTGTGTGTTCGACAAGTTCTTTGCGCCCGAAACCGGCATCAAGCCGATCGAGCAGCCGCTGTCCCAGCAGGCCTTGATCGAGCACCTCAATCAGAACATCCGCGATCTGCATTCGTGGAGCTGCACCGACGCCAGCATCTCCACCCGGCCGTCGAAATATCTGCCGATGAAGTTGACGCTCTCCGCACAAGTCGCGGTCGAGCGGGAGAAGAACTTCCGCCTGCGGGCGCGTTCGCCGTTTGGGGACGAGGCCGATTTCGGCTCCAACAACGAACGGTTCTGGTTCTGGATGCGGCGGAACAAGCCTTCGTATGTGTTTACGGCCCGGCATGAGGACATGGCCGCGGTCGGCAAGCGGCTGGAGATTCCGTTTCATCCCGCCTGGATTATGGAAGCCTTGGGCGTCGTGCCTTTGGATCCCAATTCGATTTTTGTGCAACAACAGGGAGCGGAGCCGAATACGGTGCTGCTCATCTCGGAAGAGGTTTCTCCCTCGAAGCAGGCGGTGCGGCGGGAGATTGTCGTGGACACTCGTTTGGGTGTGATTCTGGCCCATCGCTTGTTTGATGCGAACGGGCAAAAGCTGGCGGAAGCGCGGCTGCGGCGGCATCGCCGGGAACCGTCGGGCATTGTGATGCCGCACGTGATCGAGCTGGACTGGCCGCAGCATGAGATGGCGATGACGATGGAGTTGTCCAACATCGAGATCAATCCGTCCGACTTGCCGGAACAGACCTGGCAGTTGCCCGTCATTCGCGAATCGCCGCGGTTCGATATGGGCGAGCGTTTGAACAATGTGCGGACGATTGTCCCGCAACCGCCCGCGGGCGAACGGACGACCGAAAGCCGGACGTATTTGGAGGCGCCGCCGTTTGCCGAAGCCTCCCCCGACCCGGGCTGGCAGCCCGCGGGGCGAGCCCATTACACGCAAACCGCGAATCAAGCCGATCTCGAACCGCCGCCGTTTTATTGAGGCCGAGACCAAAGAGCCGCGCACGAAGTAAGCGGTTGGAAGTTGTTTACGCGGCTTCCGCTTACTTCGTGCGCGGCTCCTCTTTCTTCCGGCTTCCGCTTACTTCGTGCGCGGCTCCTGTTTCTTCCGGCTTCCGCTTACTTCGTGCGCGGCTCCTGTTTCTTTTCCGGGCCTCAATGGCGTTCGGGCCAATCTTCGAGGGCGTGGCGGATGGGTTGAACGTTGCCGGGCGCCGTCGGCGTGGCGGTGGGCGGATGGCTCGGCTGGCTGGGATCGCGGACGAGACCCACATCGATCAGCGTGAGCCAGGTCAAAAACATCAGCAAGGCGTAGGAAAACACGTTGGGGATCAGCCGCGAGCTGGTGAGCTTGAACGCGCTGCCGGCGGACTTGGCGAGCTTCAATTTGAGGCCGGACCACTGCACGCTGTAGAGCTCATCGAGCAGCAGGTGCGAGAGAAAGCCGATCGCCACGCCGCCCGCCATCAGGCATTTGACGGGGATGGATTCGCTGACGTAGGCGAGAAACACAAGCTCCGCGGAGATGAACAGCGCGGGGATGCTGTGAAACATGCCGCGGTGGACGGAGAGCCGTTTTAAGAGTTCCGCTCCGCCGTAGCGGGTCAAGGCATACACGACGATGGCGGCGAGGATCACGCCGTCCACGCTGCCGCACCAGCGCATCAAATGCCGAATTGCGACGAGCGGAACGACGGCCCCCAGCAGGCTGAAAATCTCGCGAACGGGTTTGCCGCCGTCGGCGTCGAGGTCGGGGAGCATTCCCGCGACCCAGGTCAGGCAGCCGGCGAGTGCGCCCTGCACCGGCGTAAACCCGAGCAGCGTCGCCGCGGTGGCTCCATAAGCCACGCCGCACATGCCGCTGACGCTGATATGCTCTCGGTAACCGGCCATCCTTGGTCCTTTGGTTACGGTAAAACGTCTCGAACTCGTTTCGACGGACACCGAATCCCTTACCTAGAGCCGCCGAGTCACGAGGTTCTGCTCGTCGTCAGTTCGCGGCAACGATCGGCGTATTCCGGATGAGGTTCAAAGAATAGAAAGGGTGGTGAAGGATTCGCTGATGTGGGTTTCGAAGTGAGAGATCTCAAAATACTTCTGCAGGTCGTCCAAGCCGATCTGAATGTAGTTGGGACCGAGACGGGGCGGTGCGAATCGAATTCTGACGGGAATCGGATCAAACTCATGGATGTTGAGGGTTTTGAAACTTCGCTGGTGAAGTACCACCGAGATCTCTTCGCCGACGGAATCGGCACCAAATTCCTGGGCCAACTCGGGCGCGATCAACGTTTCCGGCAAATCCAGCACCACGTTGGCTCCCAACGTGTAATCGACCGCGCCCCGCGACTCAGGCGGCAGAATATCCAAGAGAAAGATGTCGCCCACTACGTTGCAGGACGCTGTGAACGGGGCATAGAAGTGCGGCATGAGACGGCCCTGTCAAAGTTCACCGACCTGTGAGACCTTCGCTCAATCGCCGTGACCCAAGGAAGATTTCAACTCGTCAACGGTCATCGGCTCATCGCCTGTGGGGCCATCCACGAGCCGCCAGTTTTCGCCGTGATACTTAGATTCCCGAATTTTATTTTGAAGTTCTTCGGGCGTGTCCGCATAACCGATAATCCGGCCCGACTCGATCAGGATCGCCAAAACCTTTCCTCGATATTTGTTGCGCTCATCCTGCGAAAGTCGCCTAAAGGCGGTGCCGCCATCCCCACAGTGATTACGCATTGACTCAATGTGGGAATCAGCCTCGCATATTGTCTTTATTTTCGCTCGTCCAGCCATTTTTCCTAACTTTCTCGATTTCCCCATCGCTTTCGAAAGCGCTCATATAATGGTCGCTCTCGAAACAACCTGCTCGATTTGAAGCCATTCGAAACCCATCATCACCATCTGATTCATTCATCATCGACGGGTCAAACTGGGATTCTGAAACATTGTCCGCGATTGAGGCATCTGCGTCCTCAAAGTTCCAGGCGATACACGCCCTAAACTCACCTTGCAACTCCCTTTTAGCCGCGCACCAATCTTGCTGGTCGAAGCCATGAGTTCCACGTCCGCGCTCGATGTATAGGTAATACGCACGAATAGCAATGTGGTGATGACTTATGGGAAGGTGTTCGTCTGAATGGATGTCCCAGTATTCTTTCGATTCACCCTCAATCTGCTGTTCCCAGATCCCCCAAAGGTCCACGTAACTCGTCGGCGGATTCACCAACGTCGGCATGTTTGATCCTCCCGTGAAAACGTCTCTATTAGGGTATAGGATCAAACATTTTATACAAATCCGCCCTGCATTGACCAGGGAAAACTCTGGCCAAATGTTATCTTCTCTCTAAACAGATAACGGATTGGCGAGCAATCAGCCTGCCAAAATCGCCAAATTTTTGCGAATTACTGGGTCGTCGAAACCGGTCTTAAGAAATCATTGGACCAGCCGCGATCAGGAAATGGCCAATTTCATTGACTGCCCGACCGTTCGGAATGGGGCAAATTCGTGGAGACGATTCCGCGTCGAAAGGAGTTGTGGCTGCCGTATCTGGCAAGAAACAACCCGCCGCGCTGAATCCAGCGCGGCGGGTCGGATTCGCGGGAATCCAGACATCGCACGTTGTCGTTATCGCACTTTGGCTTGGAATGTGACCACGCCGCCTTTTCCGCCGGGCAGGGGTTCGTCCAGCTCAAACTCGAGAATCACGCTGCCTTCCTCGTTGTCTTGGATGAGCAACCGCCCGGCCCGGTCGGAGGTTTCGCTGTCCTCGACATAGCCGAGCCGAGGCGTCAGGTTGTCGATGATGCGAATCTTATACAGCGGCAACTCGCCCAGGTTGTCGTAGCGGATCGTAAACGTGATCGTCTCGCCGGGCTGGGCCACGTCCTTGTCGGCCATTTTGACGATCCGCAATCGGCCCGGCTTTTGTTTGCTTTCCCGGCCCACGACCGCTTGAGCGCGAAATTCGCTGAGGACTTCCTGGGCCTGCTCGGTCTGGGCGGCGATGACGGGGAACTGGGACCGGCTCCAGGCCGCGGCCGCTTGGATGCCCTTGGCCAGCCGAACTTCCTCGGTTTGAGCCAGCAATCCGCTGCGGACGAACTGGAAATCCTCGAAGGTGTTGACGAGCTTGGTGTGGCTGACGACGGTTTGGCCTTGAGCCACGGCGGACGAGCGGAGGCCCACATCGATGTCGCTGGCCCGTTCGCGCGTGCGGTATTTGCCGGGGGCGATGTTTTGCCGGTGTCGGGCGGTGACGATCTGGTTTCGCATGCCCGCTCCGCCGGTGAATTTGTCGGCGCTGGCGACCTTGTGGACGGCGGTTTCCAGGATCGGCGAGCCGATGCTCCGCATGGCTCCGAACCGCGGGGCGTAGACGCAGACTTTGTTCGTGGGTTTGACGTGCAGGCTTCCCGTGTGGTCGGTGTATTCCGCGACGGTGTCTTCGGTTTCGAGGCCGAGCCGCGTTTCGACGTCGTACCTGACGGGATAGCCGCGGTCGCCGCCGTCGCAGAGATATTCATCGGGAAAAAGTTTCGGGTTGGGAGGAATCGCCGCTCCGCCGATCCAGCCCGGCACAACCGGCGGGCAAACGCCTATGACGGCCGGCGGGCATTGGCCGGGAAAGACGACCAAACCCGGCGGACACGGTGCGGAAATCACGGTCTCCGCGGGAGCTTCGTCGGCGGGGACCAATTGCTGCACCTGGCGAACCTGATTGTGGTTCGCCAGGACCGGACCTTCCGGAGAGTTCACCGGCAGGGGAATCCCCGCGATGCTTTTGGCCGATCCCTGGTCGGATTTCTCTTCGCCCGTTTTTCCCGCGTCCGCCCATTCGTCGGGCCCGGCCGACAGAAACGGATCTTGCACCAGCCCCTCTTTCATATTGGCGCAAGACGCCAATCCCGCGGAGAGAAGTCCCAGGCA
Organism: uncultured Planctomycetaceae bacterium; assembly: GCA_963815195.1. GTDB lineage: Bacteria > Planctomycetota > Planctomycetia > Planctomycetales > Planctomycetaceae > CAWAVN01. The sequence goes on along the minus strand of CAWFGE010000012.1, from coordinate 808,548 downwards.
CAAAAGACCCAGCGGGCGTTTGAAGATCGGTTGGAAACGAGAGAACATCATGATTGGCTGGAAATTTCCTACGGAGACAAAAGACCCGACTTTGTGGGCGGTGCTTGTTCTGTTTTCACTTTCGCCGGCGGGACGGCCGGGTTCGGCGGATTGGCGGGAGCCGGCGGAATGAAAACCGGGGCTGCCGCCGCCGTAGAATCCGGGATCGTTTTCGCCCGCCCCAGGCACGCGGCTGCCCAACCGCAAAATCGCCATCGGCCGTCCGGCGCGGTCGGCTTCGGCGAGGATATTCACCGAACTCAAGAACTCCGTCGTGGGCATCGAACCTTCATGTTCGGCAGGCGGGGCGAGTTGGGGCTGTTCGAGAAACACGACTTTCGTCACCAGCCGGCCTTCGAGGGCCGTTGCGATTTCCCGCTCCGTCAACTCGAGCGGGATAGGAAACTTCAGTTCCTGTCCCGGCGGCGGATGCAAGCGGTCGAGGATTTCCACGGAAGGATATAACTCGAGGCCCGGATATTCCGGCATGCCCGCGATGCGGAACCGGTAGGTGTGTCCCACGAGAAATGCAAACGGCCGGCGGGCGTCGATTTCGTAAGGCGTCCGCGCGGGGCCGTGGTAAACCGTGACTTGGCCCTCCGTCGGCAAATTGACGCGCACCGGCTGGAAATAGGGCGGCGTCGCTTTTCCCAAGGCGCCCGCCCAATACGCGGCCACGCCCGTGGGCATGTTCTGATTGAGCGGCTGATAAAACGGCTGGGCCATAGCCACCGAACCGCTTTTCCCAACGACGATGCTCAGCACCAGCCCCGTCCACACAGCCGATCGGAAAAGGCCGCGAGAAAAGCCGGGGGCTGAGCGGAACGGCAAGATCATGGGCTCACTCCTCGACGACGGGGCATCGGACGGGCCGGTCGGTTCCGGCTTCAAATCGCAGCGATCGAGCATCGATTCGCAAAAACACATTCTCCAAGCCAAGGATCGGCGAAACAATAACTGCCCTATTTGCCGTCCCCTCACCCTGCCCTCTCCCCCAAGGGGAGAGGGAACATTCGACAGTTATTGTTTCGCCAATCCCAAGCCCCTTTTGACGATTGAATCAAATCAGGCGTCGGCTTGGAGAATTATCCAGTCGTTGACGAGGGACCGATTACTGGCGGGGCGGCTGCCAGCGCGGCCAGCCGAGTTCGCCGTCCAGATATTGCGGATGCGTTTCTTCGTATTCCACGTGGCGAACCGGAGGGGGCAGGCGATAGCCAGGCCGATGCCTCACGTCGATCAACATGTGATCGACGGGCTTGCCGACGTCCACGTCGGTGTTGTTGCGAACCGTGTGCGATTGCAAGCCGGCGGGACCGCCCAAGGGCAGATGAGCCGGTCCCGGCAGGCCGATGGGCGTGCCGGTGTAGGTCATGCCCCACGGGGGGATCGTGCCCATCCCGGCGACCGGGTGCATGGGCGGCAATCCCGGAGGCGTCTGGCCGCCGGCGATCATCGGGTTGGGCACGCCCAGCATTCCCGAACCACCGCCCATGGTGGAGATGGGCATCGGCGGGACGAATTGGCGTTCCGCACCGTCGGGGGCCTGGTATTGCATTTGTTGAATGTTGCCGTCGGCCCCGTTGACTGGCGGCTGGCCGGGAATCGGCATGGCTCCCGGAACCGGCGGAGCCCCTAACACGCCCAGCGGGCCGGCACTCGGCGTTTCAAAGTCCATGTTCCCCACGCGAAGCACGGCCATAATCGTGCCGCGGCGGTCGGCTTCCAGAACCGGATCGACGCCGGGATCGAGCTTGGTGGAGACAATCGTTTCCACGCCCGCGATGGCCAGGTCTTGGTAGCGGGGATCCGGCAGATAGAGCACTTTCGTCACGAAATTGTTGCTTTCGATCTGATCCAGATCCTCATCCAAGAGTTCCAGCGGAATGCTGTTGTGGGACAGATAGGCGTCCGTGGTGGGATGGGCGGGATAGATTTGCAGCGAAGGATAGAGCACCAGGCCCGGCCGTTCCGGAACGTTGGTTAGCTTCAGCCGGTAGGTCGCCCCTTGGCGGAAATTGTACCGGCCCGGCACCGTGAGCATGTTGTCCGCATAGCCGCCCGGAACCGCCCAGCCGACTTGCATCCCCTTGGGATTCAAGAAGCGGATTTGCGACGTCTTGGCGGTGTACGTCGGCGGCGGCGGAACCGGCAAGGGCAACACGCCCGGTCCGGGGCCGTCCACCATCGGACCGGGACGCTGCATCATCGCGGCCGGCGGAGCCGCGTACTTGCCTCGGTCCAAAACCTGACCCCCGTCGGTGGCGCATCCCACGCACACGACGATGATCGTTCCCAAAGCCAGAAAGTAGTACTTCATCACGACCCCTCTCGAAATTCCCGGATGGCCCCCCGAACGCACATTGTCCGACGCGCACCGTCACGAACCGTCAAATTGAACACTCCTCATCGGGTGGGAATCGCAAGCGACTTCCCCCGTTTTGCAGTCGACCGGAATCCCCTGTTTCCGCTAAAATGAGCGGATTGGCTCTGGTGTCCGCGGATGGGGCAACAGACAATTACTTCTTCGGTACAATCCCGCCTGATTCTTTGGAAAATCCCTCGCTTTCCGACCAGATGAAAGAATCCTGGTAATATGCAAATTCTGCCTAAGCTCTCCGTCCCCCAACTTGCCGGGATTCTGCTGGTGATGACCGCCGGAACGGTGGCCCTCACCGTGTTGCCCGTGGGCGCACAGGTGGACGAATCCCAAAACCCCTCCGGCGAGAATTCCAAGTCGAAACAGCCCGACCAAAAACCCGAAGCATCCCCGCCGGCGGCCGAGGGCGAGAAACAAAATGAACCGCCGCCGATGCACGCGGCGAGCGCCAGGAATTGTTCGACCAGGCCCGCAAGACGCTGCTGGGGCGGATGTACCGCGCGAAGATCGTCGAGCGGCTACAGTTTTCCGACCGGACTTTGGAAGCCAAGGGCCGGATCCTCCGCGGCAAGCCGCGTCAATTGCGGCTGGAGTTTGAAATCCATTCCGGCGGAACGGTCGGGAAACTGCTGCAGGTGTGCGACGGCGATTTGCTTTGGACGGAACGGCGGGTGAATAAGACGGTCCGCCTCACCCGGCAGGACGTCAGTCAAATTCTCCAGGCGGTCCAGAAGTCGCCCGCCATTCAGCAAGACGTCTTGATCGCCGAGTTGGGCCTGGGCGGGATCGCCTCTTTGTTGGCGTCGCTGGAACGCAACATGGCGTTTGCCGCCCCCGAAACGGAAACCGTGGACGGCGAGCCGCTGCGCCGCTTGGAGGGGCAATGGAACGAGGGATCTCAGGCGCGGTTCAAAGCGATCCCGCAACTGGCCAAAGGCCTGCCCGCGCACATTCCCGACGCCGCCCGCGTGTATTTTGACCGCAACGATGTTCCGCGGAGAATTCAATACCTCAAAAAGGATGCGAAGCAGGATGTGATGCGTCCAATGGTGACCATTGATTTCGTGGATATGGAATGGCTGACGGAAGCCGACGTGAAGCCCGCGGACTTTGAGTTCAAGAAGCCCGAAGGCGTGTACGAGAAAGAGGTGACGCAAGAGTACCTCAAACTTCTCCAGCCCCAACCCGCCGGCGCTCCGCCGGAACAATAGCCGGGGGAAATCCGAATCTCGAAATCCGAAACAAATACCAATGACCGAATTTTCAATACCCAAACCCCGCGTCCCCGGTGTCCTGGATCAATCGCGGGATTTTGTTGAGGACATTCGGATTTGGAATTTTGGATTGGTTTCAAATTCTGCAATTTTTTTTGTGTCAGAGAACGCGCAGATTTCCGCGAGGTGATTTAGTTAGCAGGCGTTCCCTGGGAATTCTTCCGAGATGTTTTGACGTTCGCTTGCCGAGCGTCTATTGTTAGTATCATGGAAGGGGACGGCCCCCAACCTTCGGGCCAGAACTTCCCTCACCCCCCGACCTTCCGACTTGCCAAGATGTCACAGATCGTCTTTTTCTGCTGTAGGCAGTCCGATTGAGGAGAACGACCTTGGCTCAATCCGGATTGCCAGCGAAATTCAAGCTTTCTTATGTGCTCGACGACCACCCCGTAGAAGTCGATTTGGATCAGCCCGTCGTCACCCTGGGCCGATCTCCCGACTGCAACGTGGTGTTCCCCGATTCGGTGCCCGGGATGTCGCGGCACCACGCCACGATTTCGCAAGATGACCAGGGCTGGAAGATTATCGACGCGGGCAGCCGGAATGGGACGTTCGTCAACCGCGCTCCGGTCAAGCGGCAATACCTCAAGGACGGCGATCTGATCAATCTCGGTCCCTTGCCGATGACGTTCAAAGTCGTCGTGCCGCTGCCTTCGCCCGGCCGGGCCCCCGAGGCCAAGTCGGACATCATCAAGACGTCCGACGCGAGCGACATGGTGGAAATCACCGACGATACGCAGGGCGCACCCGCCCAAACGTGAGCATGTCGATCCGGCTGTCCGACATGAGCAAGATTCTGACCGGCGGCGCGTCCGGGGAAAGCCTGGGCAGCAATCTGGGAAGCCTCGCCGAAGGCGTTTACGACATGGAGGACCACAGCGACTCGGGCATCGACAAAAGCACGAGCGGCCGGTCCTGGGGCATCAAACTCTTCAGCCTGATCGGCAAAGCCCTGTTGACCACCCCCGATTTGGACTCCATGCTCGGGGCGATTTTGGAACTCGTGTTTTCCAACGTCCCCGCCCAGCGCGGGTTGATCTGCATGTACGAACCGTCGGGCCAGCTGAAACCCGTCGCCGCCCGCACGCTCGACGCACGCCTCCAGCCCAAGGTCAAAATCAGCCTGAGCATCGCCAACGAAGCGATCAACTCCCAAAGTTCGCTGTTGGTCAGAGACGTGCTCAACGACCCGCGGTTCGAATGCCAGGAAAGCATCCGGCAACTCAATATCGTCTCGGCGATGTGCGTCCCCTTGTACCGCGAAGGCCACGTGGACGGTTTGATCTATGTCGACACCCAAAGCCGCGAGGAAGCGTTCGGGGCGGAGCACCTGGATGTGCTCACCGCCCTCTCGCTGTTCTCGGCGGTCGCCATCGAACAGGGCCGGCTCCGGGACGAAGTCATTGCCGAGCAGAAAAAGCGCGAAAGCCTTTCTCGCTATCACTCGCCCGCCGTGGTCGAGCAAATCCTGGCTCGCGTCGGCGTCGCTCAAAGCGACGGGTTCATCGCCGAGGAGCAGGTCGTCAGCGTGTTGTTTGCCGACCTGTGCGGATTCACAGCGATGTCGGAAAACCTGTCGCCGCCCGACGTTGTGCGGCTGCTCAACTCGGTTTTCGAAACTCTTGAGCGAATCCGTGTTCCACTACAAAGGGACGCTCGATAAGTTTATGGGCGACGGGATGCTCGCATTTTTCGGAGCCCCGATCAATCAAAGGCACCACGCGGAACTCGCGGTGCGGGCCGCGCTCAAAATGCAAGAAGACCTGAAACAGTACAACGCCGGCCTCCCCAAAGGCCGGCCCCCCGTCGGCATGCGGGTGGGCATCAATTCCGGCCCCGTCGTCGTGGGGGACATCGGCAGCTTAAACCGCAAGGACTACACCGTCATCGGCACGACGGTCAACCTCGCCAGCCGGCTCGAATCGTCCGTCGCCCAGCCCGGCCAGGTCGTCCTTGGCCCCGCGACCTATGAATTGGTCAAGGATTACGTCACCTGCCAAAAGTTGAAACCGGCGAAGCTCAAGGGCATCAACGAGCCCGTCACGCCCTATCTCGCCGAAAAAGCCGATCCCCGCCGAAATACGGCCATGCTATTCGCGATGAGCGACGAGCCGTTGGAATCCGCCTGATTGTTTCCATCAGCCGGAACGCGCCAGCCTCCGGTTGGCATTCATTCGCCCGAAGCGCCAGCGAGGGAAATCCTTTGACATCCCTCGCTGGCGCTTCGGGCGAAATTGAGACAGCCTGTCAAAGCTATGCGGCCCGTTGCATCATGTCGGCTTCGACCATCGGCAGAATGTCGCCGGAATCCTCATCCAACTCCTCTTCCAAATCGGTTTCGTCCGATGGGAGATTCGCGAGGGCTTGCCGGCCCGCGGGACTGATTTGGTAAACCACGCCCGTGCCGCGACCGGCGAGCTGGAACTTCAAAAACCCCAGCGCGATCAATTTGCCGTGAAGCCGCGGCAGTTCCTCATCGTCGAGGCCGTCCACACTCATAATCCGCGGCAGCCAGCCGTCGAATTCCTCCGCCGAGGCCTTGGCGGTTTCGTGCGCGGATTGGTAGGCGGCGAGAACCTCGCGCCATTCCGTCGTTTCGTTGAGTTCTTCGATTTCAAAGTCCAGCATGCCCCTTGTCATCGACCGCAGAGGCCGGGTTTTTCAATTCCGCTCTCCGCCGGCGCAGACTCGCGTTGAGCGGTTCAAGTTTCCTACCTTGCGAATCCGGCACCAACTCGTTTTACTGAACCCCAGACGAGAAAAAACGAAAATCCCGTGGAAACTTCGCAATCTCTTTTAACTCGGACCCCTCGAGGAGATCTCTCATGGTGAAAACCGCTTCCACAATGCTGCCCCTGGGAACGCAGGCCCCGGATTTTTCCCTCAAGAACCCCGTGGACGGCAACACGGTTTCCCTGTCCGACTTTGCCGGAAAAAAAGGGCTGCTCGTGATCTTCATGTGCAACCACTGCCCGTTCGTGGTGCATTTGCGCAGCGATCTGGCGAAGTTTGCGAAAGAGTATCAAGACAAGGGCCTGGGTGTTGTGGGGATCAGCTCGAACGACGTGGATGAGTTCCCCCAGGACGGTCCCGGCAAAATGGCCGAGGAAGCCAAATCCGCCGGCTATTCGTTCCCCTATCTGTACGATGAAACCCAGGAAGTCGCCAAAGCCTACAGCGCCGCCTGCACGCCGGACTTCTTCCTGTTCGATAAGGACCGGAAGCTCGCTTACCGCGGGCAGTTTGACGACAGCCGGCCTCAAAGCGGGATCCCGATCACGGGAAAAGATCTCCGGGCCGCCTGCGATGCCGTCTTGGCGGGCCAATCCGTTCCGGAAGATCAAAAACCCAGCATCGGCTGCAACATCAAATGGAAAGCCGGCAACGCTCCCAACTATTTCACGGGGCAACCGACCGCCTGACAAATCCAGGTTGCCGGTCAAATCGGAAGCGGCGTTCGTTCCCATTTTTCAAGTGCGCCTGAGGTTGATTTCATGCAGCGGTTCGTTGTCTTTGTTTGCGTCGCGCTCTTGCCTTGCCTGGGACGGGCGGAGGAAAACGACAAAAAGCTCGCTCCGTTCGAGGTGCGGACGTTGAAGTACACCGGCGGAAAGTCCCGGGACGAGCCGTTCCGCTATTTGGTGCTCAAGCCGCTGGAAGTCAAACCCGGCGAGACCTATCCATTGGTGTTGTTTTTGCATGGAGCGGGCGAGCGGGGCGATGATCCGGCCAAGGTGCTCCGGCATTTTCCCGAATTGATGGCGCAGCCCGAATCCCGCAAGCGGTTCCCGTGCTTTCTGATCGTGCCGCAATGCCGGGACAACGAGCAATGGGCCGATGCCCCGTGGGGCGATCTCAAATCGACCCCGCTCGCCAAAGAGCCCAACGCGATGCTCGGCATGGCGGCGGCGGTGCTCGACCGGTCGCTCAAAGAATTTCCGATCGATAAACGCCGCGTGTATTTGACGGGGTTGTCGATGGGCGGCTACGGAGCGTGGGAACTCGCGATGCGGAGGCCCGAACTCTTTGCGGCCCTCGCACCCGTTTGCGGGGGAGGCGACGAAACGCAGGCGGCGAAGCTCGCGGACACTCCAGTCTGGACCGCCCACGGCGACGCCGACACCGTCGTGCCCGTCGAACGAACCCGGCGAATGGTGGCCGCTTTGAAAGCCGCCGGCGGCCAGGTGCGGTATGTGGAATACCCCAAGGTGGGCCACAACGCCTGGACACCTGCTTATCGCGATCCCAAAGGCCTGTTGCCCTGGATGTTCGAGCAGCACCGCAAAAAACCCGCTGAATAAGCGGCGGAAATTGCCTGGACCGGCCTGTTGTCCCGAACGGGCGGGATTGTGATTTCGGCTGTTGCAAATCGTGGGAGGATCGTCGAAAATCGAACCATTGGTTTCGCACCGCCCGAACAGGTCCTGACAACCCATTTCAAGGAATCCGTGATGCCACGACGCTTCAATTTACTTTTCTGGCTGCTGGGCGTGCCGGCGGTGCTGTTTGTCGCCGCGGGAACCGGCCGCGCTCAAGACAAAACGCAGCCCGCTCCGGCGCCCGCAGGCGAGGAAAAGAAGGAGTCCACCCCCTGGCCGCCGCCAAACACCGTCAAGGTGCCGCCGATCAAACACGACGAATCGCAAAAGAAGGGGCTGGAACTTTACGTTCCCAAGTCCTGGGAAAAGACCGAGCCGAAGACATCCTTCCGGCTCGCCCAATTCACGATTCCCGCCGAGAAAGGCGATAGCGAGCCGGTGGAATTGGCGATTTTCTCGTTCGGCGCGGGAGCGGGCGGCGGCGTGCAGCCGAACGTCCAGCGATGGGTCAGCCAGTTTGTCGACAACAAAGACCGCCAGGTGAAAATCACGACCGGCGAAAGCAAGCAAGGCGGCGCAGCCAAGGAAGCGCCGTATGTGTTCGTGGACATCAAAGGCACGTATAATATGCCGACCGGTCCTCCGATCATGCAAAAAACCAAGCCGCTGCCCAATGCCCGGATGCTGGCGGTGATTATCGGCATCCGCTGGGAAGAGCCGGACCCCGAGGACGCGAAAAAGATGGTCACCAAGTCGGCGATCTACTTTTTGAAAATGGCCGGCCCGGAAAAAACCGTCACCACCAACGAAAAAGCCTTCCGCGCCTCGTTCGGCGCGGCCGACAAGGAAAACGACCTGGAATCCCGCGAAGAACCCGCCGGTTCCGAGAAATAATCCCCAGTCAATTCTCAGGGATTGAAGCAGACGGAATCCGAGGGAGCCGCGCACGAAGTAAGCGGAGTTTCAATATCCCGCTTACTGCGTGCGCGGCTCATTTTGTCCGTTCGCTCTTTTTCTGAAGAAGGAAACTCAAACAAAGGAGTGCCCAAGTGTCTCGACCGGCGGATTTGACGGCCGACCAATGGAACGCGGTGGATCATCAACAAGGGCCGCTGCTGGTGCTGGCCGGTCCCGGCTCCGGAAAGACGCGGGTCATCACCCGCCGCATGGCCCGGCTCGTCGAAAAAGGCGTTTCGCACCGGCGAATCCTGGCGATCACCTTCACCAACAAAGCCGCCAACGAAATGGCCGACCGCGTGGAGCAGCTTTTGCCCGGCACCCGTGTGTGGGTCAGCACGTTTCACCGCTTCTGTTCCCGTTTGCTCCGCGAATGGGGCCGGGGCGTGGGCCTCAAACCCCACTTCACGATCTACGACACCACCGATCAGCAGCAACTCCTCCGCGATGTCCTGAACGAACTCGACTTCGACACGGTCCACTTCTCGCCCGCGCGGGTCGCGTCGCAAATCAGCCGCTTGAAAAACGACATGACCACCGCGGACGAATACGCCCGGCGGTTTGAAGAAGCCATCGGCGATCCCTTCCAAGCCGTGCTCGCCAAGGTCTATCCGCGGTATCAGGAGCGATTGCTCGAAGCGAGCGCCGTGGATTTTGACGACCTGCTTTTGCACGTCGTCACACTGCTTTCGGAGAACCCCGAATTGCGGGCCGACCTGGATTCGCGCTATGAATACATCATGGTCGATGAATACCAGGACACGAACATGGCCCAATACCAGATCGTGCGGGCCCTCTCCCAGGATTTGCCGAATCTCTGCGTCACGGGCGATCCCGATCAATCCATCTACGGCTGGCGGGGGGCGAAGATCGACAACATCCTGCGGTTTGAATCGGATTACCCGAACGCAGCCGTCGTGCGCCTGGAGCAAAACTACCGCAGCACCAAGGAGATTCTGCGGGCGGCGGACAGCTTGATCTCGCACAACATTTACCGCAAAGCCAAGGCGTTGGTCACGGATAACCCCGACGGCGAAGCGGTGGAACTGATGAGCTTCGACGACGGCCCGCACGAAGCGGACGCGATCGCGGCGGACATCCGCGAGCAAGTCAACCGGGGCGAGCGGCAGTGGTCGGACTTCGCGATCTTCTACCGCGTGAACGCCCTCTCGCGGGAGCTCGAGCAGGCCCTCCGCCGGCACCGCGTGCCTTACCAGGTCGCCGCGGGCGTGGCGTTTTACGAGCGGGCGGAAATCAAGGATGTGCTCGCGTATTTGCAGCTCATCCATAACCCCGACGATTACGTCGCCTTCCGGCGGATTGTCAACACGCCCACAAGAGGCATCGGCAAGACGACGCAGAAAAAGCTGATGAGCTGGGCCGGCTCGCAGGGTATCACGCTCCTGGAAGCCGCCCAAAAAGCCCGCGAATGCCCGCAACTGTCCCAGCGGGCGGTCGTGTCGCTCAACAAGTTCGCCCGCATGATGAGCGAACTCTCGCGGGGCGATTGCGGCTCCGTCGAGCAACTCATGAAAACCGTGCTGGACCGCACGCAGTACACCGCAGGCTGGGCCGACAGCGATTCCGAAGACGACCAAAACCGGCTCGCCAACGTGCAGGAACTCTTGACCGCGGCTCATCAATACGACGAAGCCGAGGGCTCGGACGCGTCGCTCGAAGGTTTTCTGGAATTGACCAGCCTCGTCAACGATGTGGACGCGCTGGAAGAAACCGCGGGCCAGGTGACGCTGATGACGCTCCACGCCGCGAAGGGCCTGGAGTTTCCCGTGGTATATATCGTCGCGGTGGAAAACAACCTCATCCCGCACGAGCGCTCGATGCGGAACAACGACCTCCGCGAGTTGGAAGAAGAACGCCGGCTGCTGTTCGTCGGCGTGACCCGCGCGGAGGAGCGGTTGTGCCTGACGCAAACCCGCATGCGCAGCGTTTCGCGGCCGATTGCTCCCCACGATTCCCAGCCCCTTCCTCACGGAGATGCCCCTCAAGGACCGCGACTTCCGCGTGGAGGTTTTCGATTATCGGGGCTTTGCCGACGAACACGAGAGCCCGGCGAGCGTGGGGCGTAAGCCCCATGATTCTTCACGAAGAAAATTCCCGTCAGCATCGATACGAACAACGGGCAACGCAGCAACAACCGCGATGCCCCGATTGATGACAGGGGCGGATTTGCTCTCGGGCGGCGGGCAGGGCGTGGAACTTCCGCAAGGCTTTCAGCGAGGCCAATCCGTTCGGCATCCGCGGTACGGGTTGGGCGTGGTGGTCGAAGTGGGCGGTTTCGGCCGCCGGCGCACGGTGACGGTCGAGTTTGAAAACGAAGACCGCAAAGAAACCTTCGTCGCCGCCAAATGCCCGCTACAACCGGTGAACTCGCCTTAGTACGCACGTCCGGAATCTATCTTGCAACAAGCGATTTGCCGAAGGCATTGGTGACGAAACGCCAAGGAAGTCGATTTCAAGGAAAGTGGGTTCGATCCGACCGACCTTGAACAGATCGACTGAATATGCCGCCGCGTAAACGTCCGCCGGCTGATTGGCAGCCGGCTGGGGAATTGGTGTCTTCGCCGTCCGTGCATCTCTCGGCCTTCTTGCATTACCTGAAGGCCGAGTGCGGGATGGCCGCGAATACGCTGCGGGCCTATCAGACGGACTTGACGCAGTTCTTCGAGTGGTACGCCAAGCACGGGCCGCGTTCGATTCAGGATGTCAACCTGGGCCTGTTGACGGATTATTTGTCGCATCTGCGCGACCGCCAACTGGCCCCGACGACGGTGGCCCGGCATCTGGTGTCGATCAAGATGTTCTTCCGCTATCTGGTTTTGGAAGGCGTGTTGTTGGAGAGCGTAGTGGAGTTACTCAATTCCCCTAAGCTCTGGCGATACTTGCCGCAGGTTCTCAGTCCCGAGAAGGTCAACCAACTGCTCTCGGCTCCGGGGACGGTCGATGACCGCTACCCGTTACGGGACCGGGCGGTGCTCGCGCTTTTGTATGCGACGGGCTGCCGGGCTTCGGAGGTCTCGGGCCTCGTCCAAAGCGGGATTCATTTGGAGGAAACCTACTGCCGATGTCTCGGCAAAGGCAACAAAGAGCGCATCGTCTCGCTGAACCCGGTCGCCATCGCCGCGGTGGAAGCGTATCTCAAGCACGAACGCCGCGACCTCACGGGCCACACGAACCGCGATTGCGAATATCTGTTCGTCGCGCGGGGCGGCCGCAAGTTGTCGCGGATGATGATCTGGCGGCTGGTCAAAAAGTACGCCGCCCGTATCGGTGCGAGCGCCCACGTCAGCCCGCACACGCTCCGGCATAGCTTTGCGACTCACATGCTCGCCGGCGGCGCGGAGATTCGCGCCCTCCAAGAAATCCTCGGCCATGCGAGCATCGCCACCACGCAGATTTATACCCACGTCGAGCACAGCCGGCTAAAAGCGGTCCACCAACGCTGCCACCCGCGGGGGTGAAGAAGAGGGGGAGATTGGGAGACGGGGAGACTAACAGTCTGCGCAATTTTGCGTTTTTTCTGGTGCAAATCCGAAGCACGAAATCCGAAATCCGAAATAAATCCAAAATCCGAATGTCCCAAACAAGTCCGTCCATTCATGAAGCACGCCCGACGCGCAGGGTTTGGATATTGGGATTTCGGTCATTGGAATTTGTTTCGGATTTCGGATTTCGGATTTTCCGGCGTGGGATCGCGCACGGTGATTTAGTCCCCCGATCTCGAAGCGGCAGCGTGGGGGTGGGCTTTCTCGTAGGTCTCCCGCAGCCGGCGGGTGCTGACGTGGGTGTAGATCTGCGTGGTTGTCAGGCTTTGATGGCCCAATAACTCTTGCACGCTGCGGAGGTCGGCTCCGCCGTCTAAGAGATGCGTCGCGAAACTGTGGCGGAGCGTGTGCGGCGAGGTGATTCGCTCCAGGCCGGTTTGCAAGAGATACTTGTCGATCATCCGCCGGACGCTGCGGTCGGAGAGACGTTTGCCGAAGCGGTTTAAGAACAGAGCCGACTGATCGGAAGGGCCTGCGGTCGCGGCGGGCTTTCGGACTTGGAGCCAATGGTCCAACGCCTTCGCCGCGTAACTGCCCACGGGGGCGATGCGTTCTTTCTTGCCTTTGCCGAGGACGCGGAAGATGTTCGCATCGCGGTCCCAGTCGGCCACGTTGAGCCCCACCAGTTCCGAGACCCGCAAACCGGCCGAGTACATGCTTTCCAGCATCGCCCGGTCGCGAAGGCCTTCGGTCTGGTTCGCGGGCGGGGCTTCGAGCAGCTTCGCGATCTGCTCGGTCGTCAGAAAGTGCGGCAGCTTGCGGCCGGCCCGCGGCGTGCGTAAAGCCTTCGCGGGGTTGTGCTCCGTCAAACCTTCCCGGCAACAGTAGCGAAAAAAACTTCGCAAACACGCCAGCCGGCGGGCGATCGTGCTTCTCGCGTATTGGCATTCGTGAAGATACGCAACATAAGCCCGCAGTTGGGCGATGGTGATTTCGCTCGGCTGGGGAACAACACCGACGTGCGCAGAAAAAAACTCCAGAAGGCTGCCGAAATCTTCCGCGTAGGACTTCACCGTCAACACGGAAGCGTTTCGCTCGATCTGGAGGTAGCGCTGGAACGCGTCAATCGCTTGGTACATCAAGATCACCGTGCGCGCTTGTGCGAGGTTTCGCACCGAAAAATCCGAAATCCGAAACATATCCCAATGACCGAAATCCCAATATCCAAACCCTGGGCGTTGGGTGTGTTATAAGAACGAAGGGATTTCGGATTTGGGATTTTAAATTTGCTTCGGATTTCGGATTTCGTGCTTCGGATTTGAAACAGAAAACTCGCAAAATTGAGCACGCTGATTACGCGTCGCCTGGATACCGTTCCTCGGTGGGCTCGCGGAAGCGGTCCGGCGGCAGCTCCTGCCGGCGTTCCTGCTTCATGCGGCGGACTTTTTGGCTGAGCACGGCGGCATCGTACCAGGTGAAGCTGAGCTCGCTGTCCGCGGCGAAGCGGCCCAATTGCTGAAGCAACACCCCTGGACTTTCATCATCGTAGAGAAAGACGTAACGCTCGGAGCCTTTGACCAAGGCCAATACGTTCATACTGCGGGGCATGGCGGGCTGCCTTCTGTCTCGAATCTTCATTGTTGCGACCTCTTGAGTTATCGGTTGAAATCCCAGGCCGGGCTTGATGAAACCGGCGTTCCGTCGCCAGATGGCGAAAACCCGGCCGGCAAACTTCGCCCAGGATGAATGCCCGCTACCCAAAGATGGCAAAACGGCGGGAAAACAGGACATGTTCAGGTCGCGGTTCGGCTCGCCCCGGGCAATTATTTTTGCTTCCGCCAAACGAAAACGACCCGGCGGCGGGCTTCGCCTCCGTGCAAGGCCAGCATCTCCACGATCATCCGGTGCGCGGTGAAGCGGAGGAAATCGTCCGTGCGGTACAGCCAGCCTTGCCAGTATCCCGCCCTGAGATCGTCCCGCAGTTCCACATAATCCCGCAAAGTCGCCATGAGGTCGGCGTCGGTTCCATCGAAGATTCGCGTGTATGACATCAACGGTTCATAGCGCACATCGGGCGGCGGAACCGGCGGTGCAAGCGGGGCCGGCGGTGCGGCCTCCATGGCGTCCGGGGCCGGCGGAAGATACGACGCGGCCGGCGGATTGGCCGGCGGTTGTTGGCCGTTCGGGTGGGGAGGGATCAGCGGCCGCGGCGGGGCCGGGGCGGTGTAGGGGTTGGGCGGCGTGTTTTGGGGCAAAGCCGGACGCGGCGGGAAGGTCGCTTCCGATTGGCCGCGAAAGACCGTCGCGTGCTCCGCGCGGGCGGCCCGGTAATGTCTCTTGAACCAGGCCTTGGTCCGGCCCCAAACGCCCAGGGGCGGTTCGCAGTCCTCGTCGGGGCACATGCCGGCTTCTAAAATCGCTTTGCGCGCGGAGGGTTCCGTGGGAAGGCCGGGCGAGAATTCCCACGAGTGCGGCGAATACCACGAAACCTGCCAGCCCGCGCGCGGCGGATAATAGGGATCGTAATCGGTGATCGCCCCCACGACCACGGCGTCCACATTCAGCAAATTCGCCAACCGGACCGCATCCGCGGGGCTTTGCATATTGAGCTTGTTGTCCTGGATCGCGGCTTCCGTCACGCCGATGGGCAGCACTTGAAATCCAGGCACCTTTTGGAGTTCCGCGAAATAGGCCTCGGCAAAGCGGTAGCCGTCGGCGGCGGGTTCGGGGCTGAGGTTGTAAAACGGCACGACCGCGACTTTGGAGAGACCGGGGATCGGGTTGACCACCTCCAGGTCCACGACCACGCAGCCGGGAGCCAAGAGCAACCCAATCAATACGCACCCCCATCGCATCGCCGACGTTTCCCCCCGCACGCGTGCGCACGCCGTGTCGTGAAAAGTTCAAACCCAATCGCTCTGATCCTAACCATCGACACAACAGGGCGATCTTCTCCAATCGTTCCCCGCGAAGCCGGCGGCCGGCTACAACTCGGCGAGGGCTTTGCGGGCTTGGGCGGGGCCAGTGAAGGAGAAGTCGGGATTGATTTTCAGGGCCTCGGTCAGGTGCCGTTTGGCCTCTTCGGTTTTGCCCAGAGCCCGGGCGATCATCCCGGCGTGGAAGTGCATGCGGGCATCTCTGGTCCCCAATCGCAGCGCCGACTGCATGGCTTCCTCGGCTTCCTGCGGTTTCCCGGTTTTGAACAGCACCCAGGCCAAAACATCATAGGCGAAAACATCCCGGCGGACGTTCAATTCCTTGCGGGCGGACTCCAGCGCCAGATCGAGCTCTAAGCCGCGGTCGGCTAAAAACAACGCCAAATGCCGGGCTTCGGTTTCGATCTTCGCGGCGGCCGGAACCAGCGAGACGGCTTTGTCCTCCAATTCACTGGCTTTGGCTTTGTTCCCCGCGAGAGCGTAAATCGCTCCCAGGTCGCCGATCAAATCGAAGTCCGGCTTTTGGGCCACGGCTTGTTCATAGAGTTTGATCGCCTCGTCATAGCGGGATTGCGCCGCGCGGACTTGCCCCAATGCCAGCAGAGCCGGGACGAAGTTTTCCCGCCGTTTCACCGCCGATTCCAGATGGCGCTCGGCGTTTTCCAGTTGATGGGACTGAAAATACACTTCCCCCAACCGCAAATTGTACCAGGCGATCTCGCTGGAATCGGGCCGAGCGCGCTCTTCTTCCCGGAGCGATTTTTGGAGCAACTCCACCGCCTGCTCGGTTTGCCCCCGGAGTTCGGCAACCCGCGCCAGCCGGGCCAAAACTTCCGGCACCGGCCCGCGGGTTTTCTTTTGGAGTTCCCCGAAGCTCCGCTCGGCCTCGTCGTATCGGCCGAGTTCCAGTTGGGCATCGCCGACGGTCGCGAGGGCAAACGTGATGCGGGCGTTTTCCTTATAAACCGCCTGGGAGAGTTCGAGGGCCTCGTGAAATTTATGCCGGGCCATGTAAGCCGAGGCCAGAAAGGCCCGCGCCGACACCGATTTGGGCGAGATTTTGAGGACCTTTTGAAACTCCGCCTCGGCCTGCACGTAGTGCTGTTCGTTGCCGGTTTCGCGGGCCAGTTTCAGATAGGCCAGCCCCAAGTCGGTGCGGGCCAGCGTATTTTGCGGGGACTTCTCCAGCCGCTTTTGATAAATGCGGATCGCCTCTTCCGTCGTCGCCTTTCGGCGCTCGGGGAGCTTGGGGTTCTCCGGCGGCGGTTCGAGCGGCAAAACATTCTGACCCGGCGCGGACGGAGCCCAAAATCCAAAATAAAAGACGAGCATCAACACCAGACACCGAAGGGAAACAGACATGCGCGGCTCGCCTTTCTGTGGCTTGGAGCAGAAATCGTAAACAAGTGGCAAAATAGACCGCCCGCTGTGAACGCGGACGGTCTAGCACAGATGCATCAGATCGCGGGATCGATCGGCTTAGGGAAGAGGATTCGGGGCAGCCAGATACGGAAAAGTATTGCTGAAATTGCTGTCGTTGGCGACGCCGTCGCTGGTCACGGCCCCGTTGGTGAGCACATCCAGCTCGATGTCGATCACATCGTCTTCCAATCGCCGGCCGTTGAGAAAGCCCGCCGGATTGGTGGTGTCGATGGTCAGAATGTCCGGCAGCAAGAAGTCGGCGAGACCCGCGGCTTGGGGCCCGTTGCCGAGCGCGGTGATGTGGTCGATCACATCCTGGCGGAAGTCCCGCCGATCGTTGACCGGATCGCCTTCGTTGAAGGCTTCTTTATTTTGTGTGGAGATCAAGACCGTATTGATGCCCGGCCGGCCGACCCGGTCGAATTGCTTGCCGTTCTTTTCGGTGATCGACCAGACGCCGATGTTCCGGGCCCGCAGGTTTCGGCTGGGAACTTCCAGCACGATGGCGGTCACGTTCATTCCGGCAAAGGCGTTCACGCCCGTTTGAGGGGGATCCGCCAAAACCCGGTTGTCGAAAAAGAAAGGATCGTCATAGATTCCCACCCGCAGCTTGCCGCCGCCCTGCACGGGGATGTCTTGATCCGTCGTGCCGCGGGCCAGCGTGGTGCGGCCGCTTTGCAAAACCACGCTTTGCTGGCCGAGCCCGTTGGGACGCGAAAAATAAAAGGTGAAGGGGATGTCGACGCGGGCGTCACCGTTGACGTCCACCAGGATTTCGTAAACCGTGTCGGGATCGAGCGTCCCATCGTTTTTCACGCCCGCATCGGGATTGACCGTGATGATGAACACGACATTCTGTGCGTTCGAGGGCGATTGAAACGCGTAAATGTCATTGATGTCTTGATGGTCGTTCACCCGAACGCCGTTCGCCTCAAGGCGAAGCAGCGGCGAGTCGTTGTGATCCGCGGCCCGAACGGATGAGCCGGAAATGCCCGCCAACACCAACAGCCAGAACATCTGCTTCCAAAGTTCGCGTCGCATGGGAGATCCTTCTGTACAAGAGTGGGTCTACAAAGAAACGGTCCCGGCCAAGATTTGACCAGGTGTTCGAGGGGCAATGTTTAGAGACAATACATAGGTAATACAAGATACACAAAAAGGAGCAACTGGCGAAAAAACGTAGGAATGAACAGATTTTGTGCACATTACCAAGTCTTAAATGCCAATACAATCACCTTTTGGGAAAATGGGAAATCAGCGGTCCTTTGGCAGCGCAAGTGCGGTCACGCGTTCGCGCGGTCGCGGTTGGGGCCAAGCATTCTGCACCGTGCCTGCTTATCCCAGCATCCGGTTCTGGCGGCGAATTTCCGCCGCGAGCAGGTCTTCCAAGAAGACGGCCTGTTTGCCGTTGGGGGGCGGGTCGATTTGGAGTTTGTGGACGAGGCCGGCGGTCAGTTGCCGGGCCAATTGGATCCGCTGCGGCTGGGGAACATTGTGCCAGCGTTCCAGCAACCGCTCGACCGCCTCGATATCCTGCGGGGTGAGTTTTGCGAGCGATTTCGCGTCGAAGCGGAACTCGGCTTCCACCGCCGCCCGGTCGGAAAGCTCGACGCGGACCTCGGTCAGTTCCGCGGGCTTGTCCGAGACGACCACGGTCCCCGCCGCCATGTCGCCCGTGCGCTGGCTGCGCTGGGACATCACCGGAATGATCCACAGGAGCGGGATATTATCGACCACGCGAAATACGTTCCTCAGAAAAATGCTCTGGGCATCCAAGGCGAAGCCGTCCTGTTTGACGACGCGGATCTTCATCGCCCGCTTGCCCGGCGTTTGCCCGCGCAGAAACAATTCCGCCGCCGTGAAGTAGACGAAACTCCCCAGCCCGGAAATCAAAACGATCAGCCCGATCACGTAGCCTTCCAGTTGCTGCGGGTCGCGGCTGCCGGACTCGGCGAGGTCGTCGAGGACTTTCAGCGACACCCCGGCCGCCGCCAGCAAAATGATGACTGCCACGAGCAGCACGAACACCAGAAGCTGATCGAGAAACCACGCCAGAAACCGCGTTCCCAGACCGGCTGGAACATATTGCACCTGCACATTTTCAGGCGTTTCAAACTGGAGCCGCGTCGTCATTGTTTCTCAACAGGCAATCTGTGGTTAGACTGGTTTTCGGTCATCTTCCTTTGAACCGCAGGAAAATTCAGTATGAGCAGTTTCGTCGCTCGCTACAAGAACGACTGGGAAGAACTCGAGCGATTGGTCGCCCGCGGGCGAAAGTCCATGCGGAAACTCTCGCCGGAAGAACGCGAACGGCTGGATGTCCTGTATCGCCGGACCACGGTGCATTTGGCGCGGGTTTCCACGCTGACCCGCGATCAGCAGTTGATCGCCTACCTCAACGGGTTGACGGCGGCGGCCCATAGTCTGATCTATCTTCCGCCGCGCGGACGGCTTTTCGACAAGGCGCTCGGCTTCGTGACCGAAGGCTTCGGCCGCGCCATCGCCCGCAACGGCAAGGCCCATCTGATCTCGGCCTTGCTGCTGTTGGGCGGAGCCCTGGTCGGCTATATCGCGGCAATGTCCGATCCGCTGATCGCCCACGCCTTGTGGCCCGCCGGCGATGTTCGCCAGCCCGGTTCCACGCCCGACCAATTGCGGAACGTGCTCGAAGCCGGCCGGGACCAATCGGGCGGTTTCAAATTCCTGTTCGCTTCGTTTCTGTTTCAGCACAACTTCAAAGTCGGGCTCTTGGCCATGGCCACCGGCATTCTGGCCGCGGTGCCCACGGTGTTTTTGATGTTGTTCAACGGGATGCTCTTGGGCGTGTTCGTGGCGATTCATCACCAGGCCGGCATCAACGCCGAAATGTGGGCCTGGATCTTGCCCCACGGCGTCACCGAACTGGGAGCGATCGTGCTCTGCGGCGGCGTCGGTTTGATGTTGGGCCAGGCGGTCGTCCGGCCGGGTTGGCATTCCCGCGAAAAGGCGCTCAAACTCGCGGGCAAAGAAGCCGCGCTCATCAGCCTGGGCGTGGGCGGCATGCTCGTCGCCGCCGCGATCATTGAAAGCTACGTCCGCCAAAGTCACTGGTCTACCGAAACCCGCCTGATCTTCGCCGCCGGGACCGCCGTGTTTTGGATGATCTACATTGTGCACGGCTTCGTCCGCGAACGCCTCGACAAAAGGGCGCAACAGCAACCGGTTCAACTCCAAAGAGAGAGCATCGCCTGAGCCGCGATCCAAGTCACTGCCACGGCCAATCCCCAGCGGCCGTGTGCGGAAGCGGTTTCGTCGGCCCAGAACCGCTTCCAAACCGTCCGGGACATGCCGGAAGAGAAGAGTTTTCGCAAGAGGACGCTCCCCTGGAGAAGGCCGGCTAATTGTAAGGCGAGAGCCGCACGGCCCGGCCGACGGCGATACTGCGCTCCGCGGATTCGAGCAGCCGCAAATGGCCGCAGATGTCGGCGAGATCCGCCACGGGAATCAGCCCGCCCACGACCCGCCGGCAAAAATGATCCAGCATGACCTCGACTTCGCTTCGCTCCGAGGTCAAGCATTCCCGGCGTTCCCCCTCGCCGCTGGTCCAACTCAATTCCAACGGATCGGTGAACGACGCCGTCCCTCGGGCGCAGAGAATCTCAAAGCTCGGGCGCGGCGGGCAAACGGGGCCTGCCGCGGGAACGTCCTCCTGGCGAAGCAGGACCAACTCGGCCGTCGCCGGTTCGCCCCCCGCGCGGGATCGCTGAAATTCGATCCGCAGGATCTTTTCGACCTGCTCATCCCCCGTCCGAGGCGGGACGATCATTTCCACCGTCGCCGCAGGCATCCGCACGACGTGCCGGCACCAATCAATCAGGCCGACCAAAAAATCCTTCGGCGACGCTTGCCCCGGCACCTCGATGACGCCCTGCGGATGGGGCAGCGGCGTTCTCACGCGAATGCTCTGCGGCGGGCCGATTTGCGTGGCCATCAATTCTTGCAATCGGCTCGTCGCGGGCGTGTACCGGCGGCTGAATTCGGGCATCAACGTCAGCCCTTCCGACAACCCCACCAAATGCCGGCGGGCCAAGACTTCCACATCGTCGCCCAAACTCCCGGCAATGTAGGCGGATTTCTTTTGAGCCAGCAGCAACCGCAACGGCTCGGGGCCCTGCCAGGAGTTCTCCAAAAGCAAAACCGCCCGCACCTCCGGCCGGGCGAGAAGAGCCGAAATCCCCATGACCGGATGCGCTTCCAATTCCTGAGCCGCCATCTGCGCCCGGCTCGCCACAGGGTCATAAACCGCGCACACGCGAATCCGCGCGAAACCGCTCCAACACCGGTCGATAGCGCTTCTCCCAATGCGGTCCCAGCCCGATCAGCCCCACGTTAATCATAAAATGTTTGCGTTCTTCGATGCGTCAAAATCCCAAAACATGCGAAACGGCCCATCCCAGCATCTGGGAAAATTCCTCCGAGCAACCCCATACATCGTATCATAAACGCAAGTTGGAAAATCACAAGAAGTATTCTCGTAATCTTAGTCCCGCAAGCACTTTACGGCTCACCCATTTTCCGCAACCTCCCCCATCTCAAGAGTGTCCGGGCCGTCCATTCCCCAATCGCCGCACAACGATGCCCCGTCCCGGACCAATGCCAAGCCACCCACGCCGCATCTTTCCTTGGCACCCATATCGGCGAAGCACCTCATTTCGGAGATGCGACGACAAGAGCCCTTCGCCTCGAAGGTCCGGAGAGGCCGTTTTTGGGGCCGCAGACGATCGAATCGCAAAAACGCCATACAGCAATCTTGCGAAAACCGGCAGCGTCGGTTACGTTAAACCTCCCAGCCGGAGTGGCGGAATCGGCAGACGCGCTGGATTCAAAATCCAGTGAGGGTAAACCTCGTGGGGGTTCGAGTCCCCCCTCCGGTATTCCCCCGAAGCCCCTGTTTTACAGGGCTTTGGGGGTTTTTGCTTTTCCGAGGCGGAGTCCTCCAAATCGCCAGGATTGCCAGATTCCGGCACTGTGAGGCTATGTGCGGCACCCGTTTTACGACAGTCCGCACGACAGTTCTTTGAGGAATCGGCCGGTTTGCCGTCCGTCCCGGTCGCTTGGGCGGCTTCCTTCGGCTTCGGCAGAGCAGGCAGCTGCCCGACAGATCGAGACAGGTCGGAAATCGATAGGTGCGTGTAATGGTTCGCGGTCAGCCGAGGGTCGGAATGCCGGGCCAGCTTTTGGGCATCTTGCAGATTGACGCCGGCTCTGCCCAACTCGGTGACAAATTGGCCCCGCAGGGCGTGGAAGTCGAATTGCCGCGTGTCATGGTCCAGGTATTGCAGCCGATCGGATTCCTCCCGCAGCCGGTGTTCCTCTTCGGTGATGCCCTTGGCTGCGAGCCAGGCGGCCCGCGCTTTTGCCAGATCGTGCCGGAGCATCTCGGCCCGTGGCGATTCTTCGCCCATTTCCCGGGCCACAACTTGCCCACGGAAGGCTTGCCGATGGGAATGATGCCCGAAGTCTCGGGCGCCACTTGCCGTAGTTCAGCGAACCACTCCCGCAGCGAAACAACCAAATCGGCATTCAGGGGCAATGTGTCTTTCCGCCGGTGCTTGGAATAGCCGGCCGCCACGGTGACGGTGGGATGCTCGGCTTCCAGGTCAAACGACCTTTCGGTGAGGCTCGCGAGTTCCGAAGCCCGCAGGCCGGTGTAAGCAGCCACTTGGTAAAGCATCTGCCGTTCCCGGCCGGTGAGTCCGCACACTTCCTCCCCGGTGCGAGTTGCTTCGATGAGCAGCCCGAAGTCCTCTTGGGAGAGCGAACGGCGTTGCCGACGGATGTCCGTCTCGGCGTTCAGTCGGGCGAGATGAACCACCGGGTTTTCGTTCGCCCGGCGATCTTTCACCAGCCAATTGCAGAAGCCCTTCAGGGCCGTCAAGTAGGCATTACTTGTGGAGATGCCAAACGCATCGGCTTCGCGTTGGTCTTTGAGCCATGTAGCCACCGTGGAACCGGAAATGTCGGAAATGAATAGAAACCCACAACCGTTGGCAATCGCTTCAATCCGGCTGATCGTCGGGTTGATGTGGTCGGGGGTGTTATTCTTCGCTTCCAGGTGCTTCCGGTAGTCGCCGATGTGTTCCGCGAGGGGCTTTGCCCCGGCTACAGATCGGGAATCGAGCATTCCCCACTTGGCGAGCGCGGTTTTCGTTTTCGAGTCGGCCGCTTCCAACCAAGCCGCCAATTCCGCATCGGGCGGTTCGTTGAGTCGGCGGGTGCGGGCCAACCGCTCGAGTTTCCGACCTAGTTCCTCGGTGAGTTTCTTCTCGGGGAATCCGGGCAGTTGTCGGCGGGTGTGGTTGTGGTCGTTGAATTCAACGTACCAATTCTTCGCCAGCTTCTCTTTGCCAGTCTTCGCCGTGTATCGTCGTCGAAATACGCTTGCCATTTTTCGATGATGCTCCTGTGTGGGTGATGGTTATCGGCTGCCAGCTTTCCGGCGTGCCTTTGGTTTGGTGCTGCCGTTCGTTGTCGGCTCGGCTTCGATGCGGATAGGTTCCTCGGCTTCCAACTTGCCCGCCAATTCGTCGCTGGCGTTGTGGAAACCGCCCAAGATCGCGTCTGCAAAACGTCCGCGAATGAATCCAAAAAAAGTCTCAAACACTGGGAGTTCTCCAAATGAGTGGGAATCCATACCAATGGCTGCAACGGACGAGTCTGTTTGCACGTCGGCCGTTTAACCCGCGGCTTTAGGCTTCCAGTTTCTCTGCAATGTGGTTTGGCAGGTTGGGAATCTTGTGGATCGAAAGATTCTCCATGAATGCCGGACGGTAATTCACCGACAGCTTTTCATTGTACAACAGTTCCGCGGCGTCCCGCCAATAGGACCTCAGCCAATTCTGGTTCACTGCTTTTCCGGTCCGCGTGCGAATGTCCGCTGACTTCAGTTCAGACACTATGTCATTCCAGGGTTTCCAGCAAAAGGCCGAGCGGTGCCAGAGCAGTTTCCACATCAGCTTCTGCTCGCCTTCGTGCGGCACGTAGATTGAGTTCTTCTTCCTCGGTATCTTGCAGCCGGGGCAAGCTTGGCCTTTCGCGGATTCAGCATGCGAGTAAATCCGCTCGCAAGCCGTGCACTTTAGCGCGAATCCGCGGGGCACCTTGCCGGAGTTCGGCAAACCCAACGCCTTGAGCTTGGCGAGTCCGCGCTTCGTATGGCGGCTGACCTGCTGGCGATACCACTGGGCGAACATCGCCATCAGGTTGAGCCACATTTCGCCCATCGGGTCGTTGATGTCGATATCCGGAAAATCGCCGATGATCAAGTTGATCTTGTGCCGCCGGAAAAACTCGGCCTGATTACACCAGTCCGCCAGATTGCGGAATCCGCGGTCCAAGAGCGGCAGGATCAAATAATCGCCGGGGCGGAGCCTTTGCATCAATTCGCCCCCGTTCGGCCGCTTGCGGACGGGCATTTTGCCGCTCACGTTGATGTCCGCCACGATTTCGAGTCCGCGGGCGATCTCCGGCGGGAGTTTCTGCTCGACGATTCTCCGGCAGATGTCGGACTGGCTTTGAATCGAGAGCGGATCCCGCTTTTCGACCCGGTACGTGCGATTGCAGAACGGGCAGTCAAATTCGGTTTGCTCCTTGTTCTTGATGCGCAGCGTCCATTCCTGATGGCAGGCGGAACATCGGACGGTAATCTCGTCCTTGGAAAGTCGGCAGTAGCCGTAAGCTTTGGGTGTGCGAGGCATGATCGGCTCCGGTCGGTTTTGATGGCGTGCAAAGAGCGAAGCCGCCCCGTGAAAATCCACGGCAGGGCGGCTTGTAACGAATGGCTGAGCGAAGTCTGTTCGGCTATTCCAAGAGTTCGCCCGACTCGATCGCGTTCAATATAGAGCGGAGATTGCACGAGCAGTCGCGGACCAGCTTGAGATAATCGTCGAGCGGTTTGCCATCGAGTCCCTCGGCTTGAGCGATCTCCCGTGCCCTGAGGGCAAAGTCAATCTCCGAGCCGCGCCGTCCAGCTCGATTTTGATGGCCCGGCTGAGGAACGGAACCGCGTCAAACTTGCTGTCGAACAACAGCTTCTCACCGCGACTGGTCGTCGTGAACGCCCACGTCGAGTTGCGTTGGACGTGAGGCGATTCCAGGACCGTTTGCAGTTCGGACACGACCTTGCTGCTCATGTTGTGGGCCTCATTGATGATCCACACATGGTAGGAACCGCCCAACGGTTTACAGTGGCACATCCTGTCGAACTCCCGGACATCGGCCAGGCTCATCCGTTGCGCGTCCATTTCATAGATCGCGTAAGGCAGCGTCAGTTCCTTGGCGATGAGGCGAGCGATGGTCGTTTTCCCGACCCCACTCGGCCCCGTAATAAAGAAGACCCGACCACCCAGACCGCGTTGCCGCAGAACGTGCATTAAATTTCCATTCATCGGTTTTGCTCCTTTCGAAGAGCGGCTTTGACAAACTCGGAATAACTCACCAGCGGCCGAATGACCGGGTGTTCGTCTAAAAACTCAAACTGGGCTTGCACGGGGGCGTTGCGGTCGATCAGCTTGCGAACGGTCCTCAGTCGGTAGGCTCCATACGAGTGGGCGGTGCGGCACGCGCGTTCGATGTCCTCGCGCGAATGCTTGTCGGCCAGTTGCTTGAGGCCCATCAACACCCGCACGCCCTCAATGCCGCGTGCTCCCAGCATGGCCGCGGACCAATCCCTGGTTTCCGGGCCGATTTCGCTGACTTTCGCCAGCCACCAGGTGGCTCCGCGTTCCACGCCGGAGATTTTCCTCGCGTGCAAATGGGTGTTCTGCGTGCTGAACTTTCCCGGTTCTTGACGGGCATGCAAGGCGATCTGTTCCAGCTTGGCATTGAAGATGCGCACCAGCCGCGCATCCCAGCGCACCCAGACTTTCCTTCCCAGAAATTCCGGCGGCACGGAGTAATACGCCTTGTCCACGGAAATGTGCCCATCGCGATGCACGCTCCGCAGGGCTTCATGGAAAAACGGAAATCGTTCCAACGGCAACGGCAACGGAAACAGTGCTGACCGTTCCCGTTCGCGAAACGCCTTGCCCACTTGCTCTCTGGTCGTTCCATGAATCCGCGTATCGGCCACGGTGGATTCCCAGGCCCACAAGTGTTCGTTCTGTTCGCGCAGGCTTCGGAACGTCCGCCCTTTGAGTGCGTTTTCTTGGGCGTAGTCCACGCCGCGTTCGACCTTGCCTTTGTGTCGGGGCGTGCGAACCCGCGTGGGCAAAAACACCGTGCCGTAGTGCGCGGCGAACGATTGAATCTTGGGGTTCAGTTCCGGGTCGAACCAATCCGCCTTGCTCACGGCGGCGCGCAAGTTATCGATGATCAGAGTCTTGGGCACACCTCCAAAATGCCAGAACGCACTCTCCAGACACCGAATGAAGTTGTCGGTGGTCTGGCGATCGATCGCTTCCGTGTAGCCTTTACGGCTGTGGCTCAGCACGACCCGCAACACGTGTGGCCGGCGACGACGGCCGTTCTCATCCACGACGGCCGCGGCTTGGCCAAAGTCCACTTGAGCTTCCGCGCCGGGCTGCGCATTCCAATCGACGAAACGGCAACTCCTTCGAAGACCGCAACTGCCGCACGAAGCGTTTCACGCTGTCGTAGCCATGGGGAAAATCATGGTCATTCGACAGGTCCTGGAAAATTCGCTGCGCGGAAAGTCCCTGGCCGAGCTTTTCTAAAATGACATCCCGCCAAGGCTCGCAGCGGCTCCGCGAAAGTTCCGACTCGTCCTTCTCAGAATCGTCTTCAAGGGCCTCACGAAGGTCCTCCGACCCGGCGGGCAGTTGGCCCTCGGACCCGGTGGGCACTTTGGCCTCGGACCCGGTGGGCACTTTGGCCGGTTTTGAAGCGAGATGGGCGGCCACCGTTGAACGGTGAATGCCCAATTCGCGGGCAATCTTGCGCAAAGACCAGCCTTGAGGCGCAAAGTGTGAATGGCTTGAACCGTGTCCATCGAGAGTCTGATTCGACATCGCTTGTTTTCCTCTGAGAAAACTCAAAGGAGAACAAAATGTCGAATCCCTTTCCTCTCAAAATGGCCGGTTTTGAACTGCCCACAAGTGGCCGGTTTTCACTGCCCGGTGACACCCTTGGCGAATAAAGATCGATTTCCAGACCCGCATCAACCCTTCAAGCGCCAGACGTGGACGTAGCCTGCGATGTCGGCGGCGGCGACTTGGGTTTGATCGGGGGAGACCGCGACCGCGGAGAGCCAATCTTTGAACTGCCCGCCCCGGCTCTTGCCGAGCGCTGCGACTTCTTTGCCGTCGGACACCTGGCAGATGCGGACTACCGTATCCCGACCGCTCGAAAGCACGTAGTTGCTGTCGGCGGAGAATTTGACGTCGCAGGCTCCGTATTGATGGCCGGAGACCGTCCGCGTGATTTTGCCGGAGAGGGCATCGACCAGATGCACTTTGCCGGTGTCGGTTTCGCCGCCTTGTCCGACCGCGAGCCATTTTCCATCGGGCGAGAACGCAGCGCACACGAGGCCGCGCTTCATCAGCTTGCCCCAGGTTTGGGCGTAGCCGTAGGAATCGTCGCGGTCCTTGTCTTTCACCTTGGGCGTCCAGACTTTGAGGAGGTCGAGTTTCAGCGTGCCGTCGTCGGCGTTCCAGAACCGAGCCTGGGCCGCGGGGCGGTCGAAGCTGCTGCGGCTACCGGCGAACTCGGCGGTGAAGGCGGTCTTGCCGTCCGGCGAAAGCGCCGCCGAGACCACCCACACGCGGTCGTAGCCGTGCCATTGCGAAATCGGCTTTCTCGTCTTCACATCCCAGACGATAGAGAGGCAGGCATCATCGCCGCTGATGAGCCGGCTGCCGTCGGCACTTTGGCCGAGCGCCTGAATCCACTCCGTATGCCCTTCCAGCACCGCCTCGGCGGGAACCGTTTCCACGGAAATGCCGGGGGCATTCAAGATCTTCGCCTTTTCCTCCTTGGATTTGTACCGCGTCTGGTCTTCGCGGGATTTGCCGTCGAGCACGACTTCCGCCTTGCCCGCGGCGGGAGCGTCCACGTTCCACAACCGAATCGTGTGATCCAAACTGGAAGAGACCAGCGTTTTGCCGTCCGGCGAAGACAGCAAGTGCGTAATCCCATTCGTGTGTCCCTCCAATTGGCGCACCGGTAAAATGTTGGGCGGCGTTTTCTCTTTCTTCTTGTCCTCCTCCGTCGGTTCCTCGGCCGGCTGGGTCAAGTCCCAAACCAGAATCTGCCCCGCCCGATTCCCCGCCGCGACGCGGTGGTCGTCGAGAAACGCCACCGAAGTGGGCCAATTCTCCTCAAACAGAAGCTGCCACTGATCGACCGGCTTATCAATTTGCATTTCACCAACCTCGGGAAGAAAATCCGAAATCCGAATGTCGAAATCCGAAACAAATTCAAAATCCCAAAAGGGAATGTTCAAAACGACTTCATTCCGACTTTTTCAAGATTGCGCCAAAAATCAACATGAGTTCTGTGCTTTCCTGAATCATTCGTTCGCGGACGTTGTTTAACTCTTGATTGTTCCGCGTGTCGAGCAGCCGCAACCAATAACGCGTTTCTTTCGCCTCCTTGCGTGAGATGCGGATTCGGTGCAAAAAGTCTTTCTTGCTCACCGCCTCATTGGCTTCAATGTAATTTGCACCGATAGAACCCGATGACCGGACAACTTGTTTCACGTCCTCTTGATTGCAAAGCGTTCGCGGTAGAGTTTTAACAAATGATCGTACTTGTTTTGCAAATTCAAACGTCCGTTCCTCCAAATCGTATTGGGGACCAGGCGTTTTGCTCATTGGAGCATTTCCAATTCGAATTTGTTTCGAATTTCGAGATTCGGATTTCGAATTTCCTAAACCAAAATATCTTTGACAACTTTGTGCCCGAAGGGCGCCAGCGGGATGGGGCGGACGCCGGTGTAGTTTTCGGTGGCGGGATTGACGCCCAAGGCGGAGTACACCGTGGCGAAGAAGTCGGCTTCCGTGACCGGGTTGTCTTTGACCTCCACGCCGTCTTCGTCGGACGCGCCATACACCAAACCGCGCTTGACGCCGCCGCCCGCGAGGGCCGCGGTCCAAGAGCGGACGTAATGGTCCCGGCCGCTGCGGTTGTTGATCCGCGGAGTGCGGCCGATCTCGCCCATCCAGACCACGACCGTATCGTCCAACAGCCCGCGTTCTTCCAGATCGTCCAACAGCCCGGCCCAGGCTTTTTCCATCGGCGGGACGAGCGACTTGTGGCCCGAAAAATTGTCGGCGTGGGTGTCGTAGCCGCTTTGTCCGACTTCCACGAACGCCACGCCCGCTTCGACCAGGCTGCGGGCGATCATCATCCGCCGGCCGATCTTCGTATCGCCGTAGCGCTCGCGGGACTTTTCCCAATCCTTGTCGAACTCGAACACCTTGCGGACGTTGTTCAATCGGCGAGCCCGGCCGTAGGCTTCGCGGTGCATGCGGACGGGCTCGGCGGCGTGGGTTTGGGCGTATTGCTCTTCCATGAAGTCGCGCAGGCTGTGCCGGCGGGCTTCGATGTCCGCGGCGAGCGTCGAGGTGGAAAAGGTCGGCATGTTGCCGTCGCGGTCCAGGTTGAACGGCTGATACTGCGGCCCCAGAAAACCCGCCCCGGCATTGCCGTTGGACGAGACCTTCACGAAGTCCGGCAGGTCGGAGTGGAGGTCGCCGCAATACTTGGCGACGATCGCCCCGATTTCGGGAAACCGCACATTGGCGGTTTGGGCATAGCCTGTGTGCATGAGATAGATGCCGCCGGGGTGGTCGATTTGCGAGGTGTGCATCGAGCGGATGACGGTCAGCTTGTCCATCCGCTGGGCGATGTTGGGCATCAGCTCGCAGATCCGCGTCCCGGGCAGGTTGGTGGCGATGTCCCGCATCATGCCGCCGGTGGGCCGGCCGATTTTCATGTCGAAGGTTTCGAACTGGCTCGCCCCGCCGTTGAGCCAGATCAAAATGCAGTGCTTCTTTTTCTTTTTGACTTCTTGGGCGTTGGCGTCGGACTGGAACAATTCGCCCCAGTTCATCACCGCCGCCCCGCCCGCTGTCGCAAGGGAACCTTTCAACAACGCCCGGCGGCTGACATGCTCAAAACGCGGACAATTCATCGAGGACATGCTGTGCTCCCATTTGATTTCTTAAGGGGCGTCGAAAATCCGAAATCCGAATCTCGAAATCCGAAACAAATCTCAAATAAACTCAAAATCCCAATGTTCCAAACCTGATCCGTGCTATCCGTGGTTCTGATTCATGTTTCCGCTCGTTGCGAAGCGGAGCTTCGCAAGAGTGCGTTCCCAAGCTGGCGCTTGGGAACGAGGGCTAAAAAGGCCATCCCGTCAATTCATAATGCCGGTTCAAAATGTTTTTTTCACGGAGACGCGGAGGACACGGAGAAGGCAACAGACAATTGGAATTTCAGTAGTTCCAAAAAGTTCGGAAAATGGTTTTGATTTTCTTGAGCCGCGCACGAAGTAAGCGGGTTTCAAGATTTCAGAAGTCGCAATACCGCTTACTTCGTGCGCGGCTCAGCGGTTTTTTGGAACGACTGAATTTGTTTTTTTCGTGTCGTTCGTGTGTTTCGTGGTTCTCCTTCCCTCAATGATTGAACCGGAACTCGCTGCAGGTCATCAGCGTCCAGATGGCTTCGTGCAGTCGGCCGCGGGGGTCGTCTTTTTCGGAGAGATGGGCGGTGAATTTTTCGGTCTCGGCCGGCGCTGGGTCGGCGGGAGAGGACCTGGACGAACAAACGTTCGACGCGATTCTCCCAGGGGTCTTGGGAGGATTCCAACGCGTGGTACAAGCTGCCGGGCTTTTCGGAAATCAACTGGTGCACCTGGCCGTTGTTGAGATAGAGATGCTCCCCGAGGCCGCCTTGGAAATTGCCCATGCCGTCGTTGGGCCGGCCGAAGGCGTTTCGCAGGTAGTCCCAAGTAAAGCCCCGCACGCGGAACCGCTCTTCGGGTTTGCGTTCTTCCGGAAAGCCGGCCGCGACCAGCCACGATTCAAACAATTCCTCCGCCGATAACGGCCGATAGCGGGCTTGTTCGTACCACAGCGGCTTGGCCTCCGCGACGCTCCCGGCGGAACTCAGTTGATAGGTCTGGCTGTTCAAGATCTCCCGAAGCAAGGCCTTCACATCGAACCCGGAATCCACGAACGATTTCGTCAGTTCATTGAGCAATTCCGGATGGCTGGGCGGATTGTTGGGGCTGAGGTTATCGATGGGATTGACGATCCCCTTCCCTAAAAACTGCCCCCACATGCGATTGACCGCCGCCCGCGCGAAGTAGGGGTTTTGGGGATCGGTGATCCAATCCGCGAGAGCGTTTTTGCGGGAGAAATAGGGAGCAGGCGGCATTTTGCCGTTGGGGAAGTTGCGGGGGTCTTTGAGATCCTTGGGCGGCGCGGGTTCTTCGAGCGGGCCGCCGCCTAAGAATTTCGGGGCGATGGGTTTGCCTTTTTGGCCCGGCTGCTGTTCGATGGCCGGGCCTGTGAAGAGCACATCCCCGAAATTCTTCTCGCCGATGGCGTAGGCTTTTTGTTTGTTCTTGTTGCCCACATCGACGACATCCAGCCGGGCGAAGAACGCGGCCACGCCGTAAAAGTCGGTCTGCTTCCAATCATCGAAGGGATGGTCGTGGCAGCGGGCGCATTGGAGTTGCACGCCCAGAAACTTCTGCGTCACGGCTTCGGTCGCATCCTCCGGCTGATTGCGGTACTGCACGAAGAACATCGGAGCCCCGTTCTCGACGGTGTTCCCCTCCGCCTTCAAAATCTCCCGGACCCAAACGTTATAGGGCGTGTTTTTCTGAAACTGCTCCGCGAGCCA
Organism: uncultured Planctomycetaceae bacterium; assembly: GCA_963815195.1. Taxonomy (GTDB): domain Bacteria; phylum Planctomycetota; class Planctomycetia; order Planctomycetales; family Planctomycetaceae; genus CAWAVN01. The sequence continues at coordinate 776,865 of CAWFGE010000012.1, read as the reverse complement.
GGTTTGAAACCCTTCGCGCTTGTCGGTGTTATAGCCCGGCGGATTCCGGCCGAAGTAAACCATGTCCCACACATCCGCCTGGTGCAGCCCGAACCGCGGATGCTCGAGGAGTTTGTCAATCCACTTCGCCCGCTTGTCGGGGCTGGCATCGTCGAGAAATGCGAGCGCTTCCTCATACGTGGGGATCACCCCCAGCAAATCGAGGGACACCCGCCGGAGGAACTCCGCATCGGAACACCGTTCGGCCGGGGTGATGTTCTGGGCTTTCCACGCGGCGGCGATTTGCCGATCGATCACATCCCGCAGCGGCTCCGCGGATCGGCCGATCGCGGGGGCCAGAGAAACCATAGCCGTCAGAACGAAAATCACCAAACGGGGGCAAGCAGGCAGCATGGTGATGCCTCGAAACGGGGGTAGGAAATCGTCGGGGGGCCGGCGAGTGGCCGGTGGTTCTATGGAAAGATTGATCGGCGGAAACGTTTGGTTACATGTTCCCGAATAAATTGCGGGACCGTCTCGCGCCGGCGTTCTTTGATGCGTAATCCCACTGTACCCATCTCCCGCGAGGGAAGCAACGTTCTTGAAGGTTTCGTTTCCGTTCTCGGAACCCAAAAATCAAAACGGGGGCGATTCTTGGGAATCGCCCCCGGAGCGGGGAGAACTGAGATTCGAGGGGAGGCCTCGAGGCCCGCGTCGTGCGGGGCCTCGAGGACGCTCCCGCTAATTGAAGAGTTTCTTCAAGCAGCACTTCTTGTCTTCGCAGCAGGGTTCGCAGGTCGTCGTGCAGCCGCCGCACACCGGAACCTGCCGGCAGACCGTGCGGGGCACGCAGCGGTAGGCGGTGTAGCTCACTTTGCGGGGAATGTGCTTGACGCAGGTGCGGTAGCTCATGCAGCAGACTTTCTTGCAGGTCGTGTAGGGCACTTTGCGGGTGCAAGTTTGCTTCACGTAGCTGCACGTCCGGTAAGGAATCTTCCGGGTGATGCACTGCTTTTGATAGCAGACGGTGGTGTAGGGGATCTTCTTCGTGACGCATTCGGTCGTCCACGTGCAGGTGCGGTAAGGCACCTGTTTCGTGATGCACTGCTTTTGATAGCAGACGGAGGTGTGCGGGATGCGTCGGGTCACGCATTCTTTGACCATCCGGCATTTCGTGTGGCAGATCCGCCGATTGACCGTGCAGGGCACCTTCCGGCAGATCGTCACCGGGATTTTGCACTGCTTGACTTCAGGTACGTAGCGGACGCAGCAGACCTGCCGCTTTTCGACCTTCGGGCACCAGACCTTCCGGCAGATGGTTTTTGTGCAAGGCGAAGAGCCGCACGCCGATCCGCAGGGGTTGCACACGGGGACCTGCTCGGTCACGGTCTTCCACTCGCCGCACTGGACGTCGACGCATTTGGTTTCGGTGACGGGCTTGCAGATCGTGTAGCAATGATCGCGGTAATGCGTTTCGGTTTCGGTCTTCCACACCGTGCAGCACACGTTGCGGTAGCATTTCTCGTACACCGGCCGGCAGACCTCGCAGGTCACGCAGCGGTAGGTCGTGTTGTAGATCGGCTTAGAGATCGTGCAGGTCACGTTGCGGAAGCAGGTTTTGTAGCAGGGCCTTCGCACCTGGCAGGTCACGCAGCGGTAGCAGGTGTTGTAGATCGGCTTGCAGATCGTTTGATTCACGCAGCGGTAATGCGTTTGATACACCGGCTTGCACACGGTGTAGCACTCGTTGCGGTAGTGGGTTTCGTAGACGTTTTTCGTCACCGGGCAGGGGATTTTTTCCGTGACCGTGTCGTAGACGGTCTTGCAGCAGGTGTAAGGCTGCTGTTCCCAGACCGTTTCCTGCACGGTCTTGTAGCACGGGGCGCAGCTGGTCTTCGCGGCGCAATAGTTGCCGGTGGTCGCGCAGGCCTCCTTGGGGCAACATTCGTAGCTGGCCGCGCCGCAGTATCCGCCGGCTTCGGCCTTGTGAACCGCCGCGGACGCCCAGAAGACGGCGGCCGCGACCGGTATCCATAGATGTTTCATGAGTAAGCTTCCCTAAAAGCGTTCAACCGGATGATTGAGGACATCGAGACGCCGGCCCGTCCGAGGACTTGCCCGTCCTTTCTTACGTCGTCAAGAAGGTTTGCCCCACTCGACCAGCCTTCCGCGTTTTCCCATGTTCACCGACCGGATTTCCGTCCGCGCGTTGCGGGACTCTTACATCCCGCAGCACCCAACCGTCCCCGGCCCGGCGGATGCACCAAGCCGCGCGAAATGCTATCCTCGGAACGCCCCAAACAACCGTTGCCTCCCGCCCACCCGGCGGCTTCGCACGGGGAGGAGGAGAACCACGAAGCACACGAATGACACGAATGACACGAATCGAAAGGGCCGCCCTCATGTCCGAAATCATTTTCAAGCAGGAAAGTTACGAGATCGTCGGAGCGTGTTTTGAGGTCTACAACGAGAGGGGCTGCGGATTTCTCGAATCCGTCTATCACGAATGCCTGGAACGGGAACTGTCCAGCCGAGCCATCGCCTTCCAATCCCAGGTCAACTTGGAGCTTCGGTACAAAGGACAACCGCTAAAGCAGAAACTCATTCCCGATTTCGTGTGCTTCGGAAGCATCGTGCTCGAAATAAAAGCGGTGAAGCAACTCGTCGAGGAGCATCAAGCCCAGGTGCACAATTATCTGAAAGCAACCGGGCACAAGCTCGGTCGGCTGGTCAATTTCGGCCACTTCCCAAAACTGGAATATCAACGCATCGTCCGCTGAACCGGATGCGAGCACCACGAATCACACGAATCACACGAATAAAGCAGGCAAAATGAGATTCCAACGCCACCAAAGACCAATCCGGCCCGTTAGCAGAGGATTTTATTCGTGTGATTCGTGTGATTCGTGGTTAAACCTTCCCCCTTTTTCGTGGTGATTTTTCCGAGGAGATTCGTCCCGATGAGATTTGCGATTTGTCACGAGCTATTTGGCGATTGGGATTGGGAGCGGCAGTGCCGGTTTATCGCGGAGACCGGCTACACCGGGATCGAGGTCGCCCCCTTCATGCTGGCCGAGCGGATCGGGCAGGTTCCGAAAGACGTTCGCGAGACGATGCGGAAGCAGGCGGCCGATTTTGGGCTGTCGATCCTCGGTTTGCATTGGCTGCTCGCGAAGACGGAGGGGCTGCATCTGACCACGGCCGATGCCCCGGTGCGGAAGGCGACGGCGGATTACCTCGTGGAGCTTGGGGAAGCCTGTGCCGACCTGGGCGGGGATTTGATGGTTTTCGGCTCGCCGTTTCAGCGGAATCTGGAACCGGGTCTGAGCCGCGAAGCCGCCTACGCGAACGCGGCGGAGGTGTTCCGCGCCGCGCTTCCGAAGATCGCCGACCGCGGCGTCAAGATTTGCATGGAGCCGTTGACGCCTAAGGAAACGGATTTCGTCAACACGTGCGCGGAGGCGGTGGAGCTGATCGAGATGGTCGGCGAGCCGAACTTCTGTTTGCACCAGGACGTGAAAGCCATGCTCGGCGCGGAAGCGGAGCCGATCCCGGTGTTGATCGACCGCTTCAAAGACGTGACGGGCCACTTCCACGTCAACGACACGAACCTGTTGGGGCCGGGGATGGGCGAGACGGACTTCGTGCCGATCTTCGAAGCGCTGCTCCGTTCGGGGTATGCGGGATGGGTGTCGGTGGAAGTCTTCGATTACTCGCCGGGGGCGGAAGTGATCGCCAAAGAAAGTTTCGCGAACATGCAAGACGCGCTCGAAAGCCGCGCGAACGGGTCGGTTGAACGCTGCCTGAAAAAAAATTTGGCAAAGAATTTGAAAAAAGTTTTTCGCCCCAACGCGCAGTCTTTCAACGATGCGCTTCATGCGATGATGACGAGAGCGCGTGGCATGGCATTTTGACGGCTTCGCTTTTGCGGCAAAAAAAATGCCTTATTTTCCAGGCGAAAATCAACGTTTTGATTTCCCATCCTTTGACGAAAAGATCGAAGGCGCATTCGCCGGCTTCGCGCAGCGCGCGAGGCCGCCGTTCTCTTCGGCAGGATCGGCGCGGTTCGGCGTGTTGTTTCGTTCGTCAAACTCATAAGAAAAGTCTTGCACATTTTAAGAAAGCACTTAGTATCACTCTCATTTAATGGAAGTTGTTTGGATGTTGTGTTTTGGTTTTTGTTTTGGTTAAATTCGGTGTGTTGGAATGAGGGAAAGGAAACGGCAATGCGGATTGGTTTGCCTGCCTTCTCTTCACCCAGCAAGCCGGCCAAATCGGCCGACACAATTTCCGCTTGAGCGGCGAGGGATTCGTTCCTCAAAACACGACTTCCAAAGGAGAGCGTTGAACGGATTCGATGAGTTTTGTGTGGTGACTGATCCTTGCCTTGATTAGCCCGGTAGCTCAGCGGCAAGAACGGTCACACGTTTGTTTCCATTCGGAGGTACTTACGTTGGCCAAGAAAAAAGCAACCAAGAAAACCGCAACGAAGAAGAAAGCCGCCCCCAAGAAGAAGGCGGCCAAGAAGAAGGCGGCTCCCAAAAAGAAAGCCGCCGCCAAGAAGAAAGCGGCTCCCAAAAAGAAAGCCGCTAAAAAGAAAAAGGCCGCTAAAAAGAAATCGGCCAAAAAGACGGGAACGAAAAAGTAGCCTTCCCAGGCGTTTTCGTCCCCGTTGACCGACCAAAAATCCAATCCAAAGGAAGCGGCTGGAAGATTCCGGCCGCTTCTTTTTTTTGAGCGGCTCACAGGCCGGCGGCGAGCGCCCAGCCGCTCACAAAAATGCCAACGATGGGGCGGTTTAATTCCCGGCCTGTTTGCGTTGGATCTCTTCGAGGGCGTTGCAGGCCGCGCGTTGCTCGGCTTCTTTTTTGCTCGTGCCCCACGCCGCGGGGAACGTCTGCGGGCCGATGACCGCCGAGATCTGGAAGCACTTGGAATGGTCCGGGCCTTTTTCGTCCAGGACCTGGTAGATGGGGGTCTCGCCGAAGGATTTTTGGGAAAGCTGTTGGAGCTGGCTTTTGAAGTTGCGGGTGCGGTCGAAGTGGGTGGTTTGCTCGATCCGCGTGGAAAACAACCGCTCCACGAGCCGCCGGCAGGCTTCCATGCCGCCGTCGAAATACACGCCCGCGACCAAGGCCTCGATCACGCCCGCCATGATCGATGAGGGAATCTCGTGGTGCATGCTCAGGCCTTTTCCCAAGATCAGCGAGCGGTCGAGTCCCTGTTCCTTCGTGATGGCCGCGCATGTGTTGCGGCTGACGAGCGACGATTTGATCCGCGTGAGTTCGCCCTCGGTCGCCTCGGGGAAGCGATGAAACAGCATCTCGCAGACGATGGCTCCCAGAATCGCGTCCCCCAGAAACTCCAGGCGTTCGTTGGAGTGCAAACGCGTCTTGGCTACGGAGGCGTGGGTCAGGCACGTTTCCAGCAGCTCGCGATCGACAAACCGATGCTGCAGCATCGCCTCGCATTGCTCGAGCTTATCCTGGACCGTGAGCTCGTCCGCGGCCTCAAAAACGTCCGACATCGAACCACCCATCTGACAGGGCTAAAAACCCGCTTTTCCAATCCCGCTAAGGTAGTTCGAGACGAAATGCTTGTCAATTCTTGGGTTTTGCCCCTTGGGTGGCCGTTCCGATAATGCGAGCGACGCACCCTGCAAGTTCTGGCCTCCGATCCCCGGCCTCTGCGTGTTACGTCCATTCGCGGATCGGGTGGCCTTCGATGAGGCGGACGGGGCGGCCGTCGGGGGATTGGACGACAAGGTCGGTCGGGATGCCCAGCTTCTTGTAAACCGTCGCGGCGATGTCTTCGCTGAAGTATTCGTTACGGATCGGCCGGCCGCCTTCTTCGTCGGTCTCGCCCAACACCGCGCCCCCGGGGATGCCCGCGCCGGCCATAATCGCAAACCCGGCACTCGCCCAGTGGTCCCGGCCGCTGGCGGAGTTGATCTTCGGCGTGCGGCCGAAGTCGGTCAGCCACAGAACCAGCGTGCTCTCCAACATGCCTTGCTGCTCCAGATCGATCAACAGCTGCGGCAGGGCTTGATCGACCGGCGGAATTCGGCTGCTTTTGAGGGATTTGAAATTGTTCGCGTGCGTGTCCCAACCGCCGTCGGTCACGGTGACGAACCGTACGCCGGCTTGGATCAGCCGCCGGGCGAGCAAACAGCTTTGCCCGAAGCGGTGCCGGCCGTAGCGGCCTCTGAGCTGGGGATCTTCGGAGTCGATTTCGAAAGGCCTTTTTCGTTTCCGGAGCGGTGATCATGTTGAGGGCGGCTTTGTAATGCTCGTCGAGGGCCTCAAACGCCGCGGGCTGGAGATCGGTTTCCCGCTGCAAGTCGTCGATCACAGAGAGCATCTTTCGCCGGCGGTCCACGCGGTCCATCGAGATGCCTTTAGGCGGCGTGATGTCCCGCACGCTGAAGTTTTTCGCGTTGGGGTCGGCGAGCATCGCGAAGGGATTGTGCTCCAAGCCCAACACGCCGGACGTGCCGCCGCCGAAGCGGTTATCGACGTTGTCGCCCAACTGCACAAAGGGCGGCATCGCGGATTTGAAGCCGTGGTAATAACTGACCACCGACCCATAAGTTGGATAGGCGACCGCGGGGTTAAACCGCCGGCCGGACATGACCCACTGGTCGGCCGAGCCGTGGCTGCCGTTTTTGGGATTCCAGCCGCGGAGGAGGGCATACCGCCCGAGTTCGCGGGCCATGTTGGGGACGATGTCGGTGAACTGCACGCCGGGGATGGCGGTGTCGATCACGCCGAACTCGCCCTTGACGCTCGCGGGGGCTTCGGGCTTCGGGTCGAAGGTGTCGTGATGGCTCGTGCCGCCGCGGGTCCAGATCAGAATGCAGTTCGTGACGGTGCTCGGCGCAGGGAGCCGCCTGCAATTTCCGCGCGGCCAGAAGCTGCGGCAAAGCCAATCCCAAACCGCCCAGCGCCCCGACCTGCAGGAAAGCTGCGGCGGGAAACTCCTTCACAAGTCCGGTCCAACTGCGGCCAAAAGTTCAACATGAGAAACGCTCCAAAAACGCCTCGGGAGAGGCGGGCGGCGGGATGAGTGGAGGCAGGTGTGGTGGGTTTTGAGCGGCACGGCGCTAGCCGCCGGCCTTAAAATATCGCCATCCCCATCGAAAAGGCCGGAGGCTAGCGCCTTTCCGCTCAGATTCGCCAGCTCGCGCAATTTTTTGCGCGTCGGGCGAATCAACGATGCGGGCGGCGAAGGCTTCGGGTTATGACAATCAAATAGCTTAGCACAATGCCCAAACAAATCAATACTCAAGAATACGTCGTCTGGGGGATTTGCCGGCTTCCCGGGATTCAAAAAATCCGAGGACCATAGAGATAGCATCGGCGGGCGGTTGACGCAATAATAGGTTTTTATGGGTTTGATTTCGGTCTCGTTGTCCAGAAGAAGTGATCCGATCTGTTATGGCGGGAAAACGTCCCCCAGACATTTGGATGATGTACTTCTACAACACCGAGCAGATTCGCTGAGTCTCGGGACAGTGATACCCCTTGATGGCGTTCTCGACCAATGAATCCGTGGAATCCCTAGTATCGGCAACATTGTTTGGATTTTTGTCGAGTGATGTCCTACTGATGTACGGGAATTCTCGCTCGGAGCGTCGTTGCGTCAGTGAAACAGGCGAAACGGGATAGGATGCTATCATGTATTATGTCGCCAGAGGATGACGGCTTCGACCACCAATCCCGCATTAATGATCGAATTGGTTTCCTCAACCTTTCAGATGATCCGTGGTCGATATTCGAATTCGAGCTTAGACGACACATAAGTACGAATCTCATAGTGGAGCGCTGTGCAAGCTCGTGCCGTAGCACGAAGTGGTGGAACAACTGATCGAAGAAGGCAGTTGCTCTTTCCTTCGGTGCCTACGCGTTGAAAACCCACTTCAGTACTTCATGGTGCGAGTTGGTTAATCTCGATCATTGCCTCGAACGCAATTCGAAGTCCGTGCATGAAGCATAAAAAAGACTTGGAACGAAATGTCGCATCTGCCGCTTTACTTATGCGGTGAGGCTTACGGTCCGTAGCTGAAGGCTATATCGCATGTTCATCATCATCTTCACGCTCTCCGAAATTGGTGTCGCAATATCTGGTGCCTGATCCCGTCGAGCGAATTGCGGTCGGTGTGTCGGATTGGTCATGCAGTCTTGATTCGGTGACCGCGCAGAAAATTGATGGAAGTTTGCCAACTCATTCAAAGCATCTCACAACCCCGTCCGATGATTGAGAAACGCTTTACAGCTTTCCATTGCAAAACCATCCCGCCGGAAAATCGTTTCGCGTTTGTTTAATCGATCTGCAATTTTTCCCAATCCGATCTCCCTCGAACATCCCTCCGCTCATCCCCGGAGCGATTTCTCATGTTCGCACGTTCCCGGAACATCATGGGGCTGACGCTCCACGCTCGCCTTGTTGCTTCGTTGATCGCATCTCTGACGTTCTTCGGTTTCGCAACGGCACCAGCCCGCGCGGCGGAGGCCGTCGAAGTGTTGCCGGCTGGCGTGAAGCTTGACGGGAACTTTGCCCGGCGCAGTTGGTCGCGCGGCAGATCGGCGAAGGAAGCACATCGAGCGGGCGAAGGATTTGACGCATGCGGCGAGTTATGAATCTTCGGATCCGAAAATCGTCACGGTCAGCCCAGCCGGGCAGTTGCTCGCGGGGAACAATGGCGAAGCGACGGTGACCGTGAAAGCGGGCAGGCAAACTTTGACGGTGCCGGTGACTGTGGCGGGCGTGAGTGAGACGCCTGTGATCGGATTTGAAGATCAAATCACGCCGGTGCTCAGTCGGGCCGGTTGCAACATGGGGGCCTGCCATGCCAGCCAATACGGCAAGGGCGGGTTTGTGCTCTCGGTGTTCGCCTTTGAGCCCGACAAAGACCGCGAAGCCATCGTGCGGGACCGCCAAGGCCGGCGGGTGAATTTTTTGGATGGGGACCGCAGTCTTGTTCCTCCTCAAACCCACGATGCAAGTGCCCCACGGCGGCGGGAAGCGGTTGGACAAGGACTCGGTCGATTACCAGATCCTCGCGGCCTGGCTCAAAAACGGTGCCCCCGCGCCGACGAAAGACGCCGCCAAGGCGACGGCGATTCGCGTCACGCCCCGGCGGCGGATTTGCACGCCGAAAGACTCGCAGCAACTCCGCGTGGAAGCGACTTACAGCGACGGCCGCACGCGGGACGTGACCGCGTGGGCGAAGTTCGACACGCTCGACGATGCCGTGGTCCAGATCACTCCGGAAGGCCTCGCTTCGACCAGCGGCCGCGGGCAGGCGGCGGTGATGGTGCGGTTCATGGGGCAGGCGGACATGGCGACTTTCGTGGTGCCTTTTGCGGAGTCCGTCGAACTCGCCGGCTGGAAGAATCAAAACTTCGTCGATGAACTCGCCTCGGCCAAGTTTCAGGAACTGGGCCTCGAGCCGTCTCCCTTGTGTGATGATGCGACATTCCTCCGGCGGGCATTCTTGGACGCCATCGGCACGCTGCCCACGCCCGAGCAAACCCGCGAGTTTATCGCCTCGAATGACCCCGGCAAGCGGGACAAGATCATCGACCAACTCCTGGGCCTGACCGGCGACCCGGCGAAAGATATTTACAACGACCAGTACGCCGCGACCTGGACGCTCAAATGGTCCGACCTCTTGGGGAATAAAAGCCAGACCCTGGGCGAGCAGGGCATGTGGGCACTCCACAATTGGATCAAGGAATCCTTCCGCACCAACCGCCCGTTCGACGAGTTCGTCCGCGAACTGGTGACGGCCAAGGGTTCGATCTACTCCAACGGCCCCGCCAACTATTACCGGATCAACGGCAATGCGACCGACCTTGCGGAGTCCACCGCTCAGTTATTCCTCGGCGTCAGGCTCGGGTGCGCGAAGTGCCATCACCATCCGTTCGAGAAATACAGCCAAGGCGATTACTACGGGTTCGCGGCGTTCTTTTCCCGCGTTGGCACGAAGAACAGCGAAGACTTCGGACTGTTCGGGCGGGAGTCGGTCGTGCTTGTGAAATCCTCCGGGAGCGTTCGGCATCCACGGACGGGACAAGTCATGGAGCCTACGCCGCTCGAAGGCAAGCCGGTCACGCATGATCTCGACCTGCGGATTCCGCTCGCCCAGTGGCTGACTTCCAAAGAGAACACGCAGTTCGCCCGCTCGGTGGTCAACCGCTATGTGGGCTATCTGCTCGGCCGAGGTCTGGTTGAGCCAATCGACGACATGCGGGCCACCAATCCGCCGAGCAACGAGGAACTGCTTGAATCGCTCACCAAAGAATTCATCGGCAGCGGTTATGATCTCAAGCACTTAGTTCGCACGATCATGCGGTCGCGGCTGTATCAGCTGAGCAGCTTGCCCACGCCCGCGAACCGGGCGGACTCCAAGTTCTACAGCCATTACCACGTGAAGCGAATCGCCGCCGAGCCGCTCTTGGATGCGGTCGATGCCGTGACGGGGCAGCAGACGAAGTTCAAGAGCCTCCCCGTGGGCACGCGGGCGATCGAACTGCCGGATGCGGAGTATCCGAATTACTTTTTGACGACGTTCGCCAAACCCCGGCGGGCCAGCGTCTGCGAATGCGAACGCATGCCGGATGAAAACCTCGCCCAGGCACTGCACACTTTGAATGGCGACATCCTCGCAGGAAAAATCGCCGACGCGAACGGCCGGGTGGCGATGCTGCTCAAAGCGAAAAAACCGCACGAGGAAATCGTGGAGGAACTATACCTCGCGGCTCTCTGTCGATTGCCCAGCGATGAGGAACAAGCCGCCAGCCGGGAGCTATTAAAGCAAAGCCCGAACCCCAAGGAGTTCTACGAGGATCTGCTCTGGGCGCTGATGAACTCCAAGCAGTTCCTGTTCGTGCGGTAGTCCAATCGGCTCAATCCGTTTTAGACGCGGTATCGGGCGGCGCGAAAACTTGCACCAGTTTTCCTGATGCCATCTCGACGGCGGAGCATCCATTGCAGCCGGCGACGAGAAATTTGCCGTCTTTCGACACCGCGAACCGGGCCGGGTTGTATTCCGGATAATTTCGCCCGCTGCCGAAGCGTGCATAAAACGTCGAGAAGGAAGCATCGTCGAACCGCCAGGCCCGCTGGGGCTTTTGCGATAGAAAATCGAACCGGTGCAGATAAGACCAGGGCGGCGTCTGTTCCTTTTTGAAATCGAATCCCGACGCTTCATCGCGGTCGTAGTTCCAATGCACGCCGCCCGCCGGCTGCGTCGCCAGCACCAGCGTTTTTCCGCCGTCGGCAAAGAACGGAAACACGGCCAGGTTCGTGTCGATCGCGAGCCGTATGGGGTTCTTGGGGTTTTCAGCGGACCAAATCTTCGCCACGCCATCCACGTGCCCGGTGACGATGTGCTTGCCGTCCGGGGAAACGGCAACCGCGCTAGCCTGCCGGAGCGATTCGTCATTCACCAGGAAACGCGGCTTGTCTTCTTTGGGGCGAATGACAGCCAGTCCCGTGGGCGAGCCGCGGTTGTTGGACCAATAATAACACACCGCCGCGGCGGACTTTCCGTCGGCCGAAAACGCAACCGCCCTCGCGCTGCGCACATTAATAGTCCGTTCGGGCTTTAAGGTTTTGAGATTGAAGACCTCCATCTCGCGGCCGGCGATTAGCATGAGATCTTCCGCAGGAGAGATCGCAAAAGCCCCGGCCCTCCAGCGGTGAACCACGTTTTTCAAGTGAAGATCGATCACCACGGTGGCGTCGTCTTCGACCGAATCGCCCGGCGTGTAGATGCGGGAGTAGGCGAGGTATCGGCCGTCCGCGGAAAACCCAACCTTGACGACATCCCCATATTCGCCCCGCGAGAAAATGGGCTTTCCCGTTTCCCGCTCCCAGACGAAAACGCCGCCTCCCTTGGGCTTGAGAGGGAAACGCCCATTGCTTGGTCCGCCGAACCCCGCCGCGACGTATCGGCCGTCCGCCGAGATCGCAACCGACTGGGCATTGTCGCCGGCGTGTCTTTTTGCGGGGATGACAAGCGGCTTGGGCTCGGGTTTTTCCGCAGGGGGAGCCGCCGCCAAGACAAGAAACAACGCTGGATAAATCATGAAGGGCTCCACTGTGTGTCCGGTTCAAACGGGAACATCGGCCGGCGGCGGTGTTGGTAAGGCAGAAGCCGCATGTCGGCGGCGGTGACGCCGGGGGTGTTGACGCGGATGAAACTCCGGCAGACTTCGCGATACGCCGCGACCGGAGCATGCACGCCCTTGGCGACGATCACGCGAAACGATTCCGGCTTCAAACCGAACTGCGTGAGCTGCGACAAGCTGAACGGCGGTTGGCGGCGCGAGGTCAGCATGATCGTTAAACCGCTGTCCGTGCGGACAATTGCGGTTCGGCCCTGATCGAACCGGGACGATCCACCGTGCCGGGGCCTGCTTTCGGTGAAGAGGCCATCGTGGAGGGAAAGCACTTCCACTTCGGCGGAGATCGGCGGACCGTGCAGGTCGTCGGTTTTGCCGCCCATCTCCAATCGCGATCTTCTTCCAACTCCGGTTTGCTCGGCGGCTTGGGCGGCGGCGGGATCATAGAGGCACACGAAGCCATTCGCTCGCTGCTCGATCAACAGGTGCGCAAGGATTGTGCCGTCCGCCGGCGAACCGCCGCCCGCGTTGTCGCCCATGTCCAACAAGCACACCGGCGGCTCCCGCGCGAGGGCTTCCTGAATCGCATCTTGGGGATCGATGAACGTGCCCACGAAATCCTCCCGTCGCTCCCAAAGCATCTGCCCCAATTCCTCCGCCAACCGGCGCACGAGTTCGGGATTATCGTTCGTCACCACCACGGCCGAGGAACCCATCTCGGCCACGTCCGCATAGGGAAAGCCCAGAATCACGCTCGCCGAGAGCACATCCTCTCGTTCGGCGAGTTTCTTCGCTTTCTGGAACACGCCGCGGCAGGGTTCTTCGTCGGTGAGTTGGCGTTCGATGTTGATCGCGAGCGGCGGAAAAGAAGCGGCCCCGGTGGGCCGGGCTTCACCACGAACGGCCGCCGCTAGAATCTTCGCCGCTTCCCTGCCGCGCTGTCGTTGATCGAGATGCGGGTTCGTTTGATACGCGACCAACGCATCGGTCGCGGCCACCATCTTGGGCGACAGATTCGCATGCGGATCGAGCGTGGCCACGATCGGCGTTTTCGATCCGACCGTTTCTCGAATCTTGCCCAGCCAATAGCCATCCACATCCGGGACGGACTGGCTGACTGTCGCCCCGTGGGCTGCCAAGAGCAATCCATCGAGCGGGCCGGCGGCGTTCAGGCAATCGAACATCCGCGACAGCAGCGCTTCGAGCGTGTCGTCGGTCATCGTGCCGTGCGGCACGGCGCGGGCGGCGAACAGCGGCACGGCTTCCAAGCGTTCTTCCTCCAGCCCCGCAAAAAATCCGCCGACTTCGTGATGGGCCGCCGCCAGCCGTTCGTGGACCGCTTCGCCCTCGGCCAGCAAATCCTCCTCGAAGTGATTCAACGTCGTCGCCTCGGAGACGAAGGTGTTGGATTCCTGCAAAAAAGCGATGATCCCGATTCGCATGGTCGCCCACTCCCCATCCCGGTGGTTTTCGTCTCACAACAAAAACATCCTGCCAAGGATCGCCGGAGATTACAACGCCGCGCTCCCTGGCTTTGCCGATCCGGTCATTGCCCCTACAATGCGGATCACCGCCGATATCCAGACCGGCGGCTAGCGCCGTGCCGCTCATTTTGTGAGCGGTAGGCGCTAGCCTCCGGTCGATGAAGGGGAACCCGCCGATATCCAGACCGGCGGCTAGCGCCGTGCCGCTCATTTTGTGAGCGGTAGGCGCGTAGCCTCCGGTCGATGAAGGGGAACCCGCCGATATCCAGACCGGCGGCTAGCGCCGTGCCGCTCATTTGGCTGAGAGAAAGTTGTGTTTCGCCGATGAAGACCGAGACCGTTTTGTTGATTTTGGCCGTCGCGGTCGTTCCGTTTCTGTGGGGCTATCTCGCGGAAGTGGTGACGCGGCGGCTGTGGCCCGAATCCCCGAATGGCCGGCCCACACCCAAGCCCGACCGGGACCGCCAACAGGATTATTTTGATTTTCAGATTTGACGGAGGCTCGCCCTCGTGACGCCGGACATGGTGGAATTTGCATACCTGGCCCCGTTGGGTTTTGCCGTGGGCGCTTACGGCACTCTGGTGGGTGCGGGGGGCGGTTCCGTGTTGGTGCCGGTGCTGCTCTTTATGTTGCCCGATGCGACGCCCGCGTCGGTGACGGCCATCTCCTTGGGTGTGGTGTTCTTCAACGCCTACAGCGGGACCATCGCCTATATGCGGATGGGCCGGATCAATTATTACGCGGGGACGCTGTTTTCCATCGCGGGCGTGCCGGGGGCGATCCTCGGCGTGCAGTTGGTGCATGAGGTGCCCCGGACGCTGTTTGACCTCTTGTTCGGCGTCTTGTTGTTCGGCATCGGCGCGTTTTTGATCCGCGATCCCTTAGGCGGCCGGGAACTCGAAACCGGCGTCGAGAGCACCGGCACCGACACGCCGCACGCCCGGCTCGGCTCCATCGGCAGCGCCTATATCGCCGTGTTGTCGAGTCTTTTAGGCATCGGCGGCGGGATCATTCACGTGCCGTTTTTGATCCGCGTGCTCCGCATGCCTCCGCACTCGGCGACCGCGACCTCGCATTTCGTGTTAACCTTCATGGCCCTCACCGCGACCATCACCCACGTCGTGATGGGGGAATTTTCCGAAGGCCTCAACCGCACGATGTACCTGGCGGTGGGCGTGATGATGGGTGCCCCGTTGGGAGCCGCGCTCTCCTCGAAAGTCCAAGGCTCTTTGATCGTCCGCCTGCTCGCCGCGGCGCTGTGTTTCGTCGGCATCAGACTCATTCTGCGGATGCTGTGATCGGTCACGGATTCGTCTTTGGCTTCACCTTTGGAAGTTTGCCGACGACTCGCTCGACTTTGGAGACGTCGAACTTGGGATCGGGCTGATAGCGTTCGATCGGCTCGTCGGGATCGTTTGGATCATTGGGAAGGATTCGTACGCCCTCGGGCAATCCCAGGGCATGCACGGTGAAGACTTCTTTCGGGATCTCGACGTTCGGCTCAAAGGTATCGAGCACAAGTTCGATCTCTTCGGTTTGATGAACAATGCCGTCCATGTGAGATTTGGCGCCATAAAAACAGCGTTTGACGTACCACAGCTTGCCCGTCTTCTTCCATTCCCGCGTGACATCGGTGCTTGCGAATGGTTTCTTTCCGGTGAAATTCCAGAGACGGTAACGAACGATGTGGTCGCCGTTTTGGGGATCGATCGAAAACTCTATCGCGTATGTCTTTTTTGCGTTCCTCCCCGTCACGACCTTCAGGCCGTTTTTGTCTTGGAGGGAAAGCCGCAGCCGTTTGTTCTTCAGAAGATTTTCGATGGAGCTGTAATAGCCAAAGAGATCGCCGGACATCCACGCCACCGGGGCCAGCGAACCGTTTTCGACGGCTTCGGTGATTTGAGCCTCCGCGCCACCGGCGATGCGCTGGCAGAACCGGCTTTCACAAATCGCCTTGTCTTGGGAGAGAACCACCCGGGCATAAACATCGGGATCTTCATATCCCGCACCCGGCTTGTAGCGGAATTGGATAAAGTGGTCGGGGCGGTTGAACGCCATTCGAAACTCGGACCGCTCTTTGTAACTGACGGTCTGATCCTTCTCGGTTATCGTCACCTTGTAGGTTCCCGCACCGCGAGCGCGGGGGATGGCTTTTCGAGCGGCGTCCCTCGCAGCCACGGCTTTTTCTATAAGCTTTTGGATCGCGGGATCCACTTTTCGCTCGGGCGGTGCGGCTTGGCTTCTTGGTGTCAAGAACCAAAGAATCATCGACACGGCGATGAAAAAATCGGTTGTCCACGGACAGTTTGAAATGGACGATGACATGGCGACTGTCGTTTAGTGATGAAATATTCTCACCCCATCCCGTTCTGTTTCTGCCTTCGCTTTTTGCCGCCCAGGTTTCCCGTGCGGAAGGCTTCGGCGGCGGCTTTGGGGATCTCGGCTTCGGCGAGCACGACTTGGGCCCGGTTCTCCACGGTGAGGGCCAGCATTTCCTGCTCGGCGGCGACGGCTCGGGCTCGGCGTTCTTCCGCATGCGCGCGGGCCACGCGGACGTCGGCTTCGGCTTGATCGACTTGCAGCCTCGCTCCCACGTTCTCGCCCACGTCGATGTTGGCGATGTCGATGGACACGATCTCGAACGCCGTCTGCGAATCGAGGCCCCGTTCCAAGACCCGGCGGGCGATGACCATCGGATTGGACAAGACGTCAGAATGCGTTTCCGACGAGCCGATCGCCGAGACGATGCCTTCGCCCACGCGGGCGATCACCGTTTCCTCCGCGGCACCGCCCACGAGCTGCTCCAGATTCGACCGCACCGTGACGCGGGCTTGGACTTTCAATTGAATGCCGTTCTTGGCGATCGCATCCAGCGTGGTCCGGCCGGGCGGCACGCGCGGGTCGGGGCAGTCGATGACCTTGGGATCGACACTCATGCGGACCGCGTCCAAAATGTCCCGGCCGGCCAGATCGATCGCGGCGGCGGTGTTCCAAACCAGCGGAATGTCCGCCCGGTGCGCGATGATCATGGCCTGCACCGTCCGCCGGACGTTCCCACCCGAGAGGTAATGGGCTTCGAGCTCCGCGTTGGAAATCCCCGACAGCCCGGCTTGCACGACCATGATTTTGGATTCGACGATCACCCGCGGATTGACTTTCCGCAAGGACATCATCACCAGCGTCGGCAGCCCCACCCGGGCCCGCGTGACGAACGCCCGGAACCACAAACTAAAATACGTGCCCATCGCGAAGATCAACACCAGGCCGATCAGCCCGCCGATCAACAAGCCGATGATGAGGAGAGGATTCATGCTGCCGCCTTCTTTCCCGTTTTTGTGAAAGTCGAATCTCCTTGAACCGTACCATTCCTGATAGCTCCGGTTCAAGGTGTCGGATTTTCGGTTTGATCGGAAAGCGAGGGAAATCCGGACTGGACACCTGGTTTTTTGACTAGGTTACCGGGAAATCCCCCTAGTTTTTTAGGAGTTTTGAGCAATTCGGCTTTTTCTCGACCTATCAGTTTTCCCGTCCCAACCTCTATTGTTTCCGCAGGTTTTCTGCTGACAAACAAACATTGATATTGCCACGACCTTAAAACTTGCGATAATTCTAATGCTCACCTAAAGGGAATGGGATCTGCGGAGGATTCCATTCAAAGAGTTTCCCGCACCACCCTGGTGGGGGAAGATTCGTTCCCACGTTTTTCACAATTCGGTATTGGACCATGGATGGTCATCCCTCACCTCGCCTTTCCGGTGCCATTTTTTATGGCTCGGTCAGGACGAGGAGGTTCAGCCTGCGCTAACAGGAGTTTTCCTTCCTGAACCGCCGGGCCGGAACAAAGTCCCGCTTCGCAAGGGGCTTTGAGGGTGACGTCAACGGTTTTCATTTCAAGGGGAAGGATAGTTTGATGGGAACAGGCCGCACATTTCTCGAACAAATGTCACAACGTC
Organism: uncultured Planctomycetaceae bacterium; assembly: GCA_963815195.1. Taxonomy (GTDB): domain Bacteria; phylum Planctomycetota; class Planctomycetia; order Planctomycetales; family Planctomycetaceae; genus CAWAVN01. The sequence continues at coordinate 759,317 of CAWFGE010000012.1, read as the reverse complement.
AAAGCCCCGACACCTACCGCCAGGAACATTGGCAGGGGTCGTTTGACGAATACCTGGATATCGTCAAAAACAATCCCAAAGTCACCCGCACCGCGTACCAGCGGCTGTACGACATGATTACGTCCTACGGCACCTACCCCGCTTCGAAGGCAGCGAAGGACAACCGGGTGCGTTACCGCTTCTTCGACGACCCGGACAACGAAGGCCGGGACGCCATCTTCGGCTTGACCCGGCCGTTGATGGAAATCGTCAACGTCTTCAAAAGCGCCTCGCTCAAATACGGCACCGAACGCCGGGTGCTGCTGCTCCACGGCCCGGTGGGAAGCTCCAAAAGCACGATCGCCCGGCTGCTCAAGCGCGGCTTGGAACGCTACACCCGCACCGACGACGGCGCGGTTTACACCTTCGGCTGGAAGCAGGACGACGGCAGCATTCTCTGGGATCCGATGCACGGGGAGCCGCTGCAACTCGTCCCCGAAGAGCAACGGGCCGACATTTGCGCGTGGCTCAACGAAGGCCGGGACATCGAAGACGAGCATGTATTCCACGTCGAAATCACCGGCGAAATCTGCCCCTTGAGCCGGTACTTGTTCCAGGAACGCCTCGAAAAAGCCGACGGCGATTGGACCAAAGTCCTGGAAGATATCGTCGTCCGGCGGTTCTTCTTCTCCGAGCAGGACCGCGTGGGCATCGGCACGTTCCAGCCCAAGGACGAGAAGAACCAGGACTCGACCGAACTCACCGGCGACATCAACTACCGCAAAATCGCCGAGTACGGCAGCGAAAGCGACCCGCGGGCGTTCAACTTCGACGGCGAATTCAACGTCGCCAACCGGGGCATGATCGAGTTCATCGAAGTCCTCAAGCTCGACGTGGCCTTCTTGTACGACCTGTTGGGCGCTTCCCAGGAACACAAGATCAAGCCGAAAAAATTCGCCCAGACCGACATCGATACGGTCATCATCGGGCACACCAACGAGCCGGAATATCGCAAGCTCCAGTCCAACGAGTTCATGGAAGCCCTCCGCGACCGGACGATCAAGATCGACATTCCCTACGTCACCAAGCTCTCGGAAGAGCACAAAATCTACGAGAAGGACTACAACAGCCGGCGGGTGCGGGGCAAGCACATCGCTCCGCACACGCTGGAAATCGCCGCCATGTGGGCGCTGTTAACCCGGTTGGAGGAACCCAAAAACGCCGGGCTGACGCTGCTCCAAAAGCTCAAGCTTTACAACGGCAAAACCTTGCCGGGCTTTACCTCGGACAACGTGGTCCAGCTCCAGCGGGAAGCCCGCAGCGAAGGCATGGTGGGCATCTCGCCCCGCTATGTGCAGGACAAGATTTCCAACGCCCTGGTCGTCAACAGCCGCTCGAGCTGCCTGAACCCGTTCATGGTATTGAACGAGTTGACGGAAGGTCTCAAACATCACTCGCTGATCCAAAACGAGGATCTCCGCGAGCAGTATCGGCAACTCATTTCCGTCGTCAAGCAGGAGTACACCGACATCGTGAAGAACGAAGTCCAACGCGCCATCGCCGCCGACGAGGAAGCCTTGACGCGGTTGTGCTCCAACTACATCGACAATGTCAAAGCCTATACCCAGCGGGAAAGGGTGAAGAACAAATTCACCGGCGAAGACGAGGAACCGGATGAACGGCTGATGCGGTCCATCGAAGAGCGGATCGACATCCCCGACACCCGCAAAGACGACTTTCGCCGGGAGATTATGAACTACATCGGCGCGCTGTCCCTGGACGGCAAGCAGTTCAACTACCGCACCAACGAGCGGTTGCAGAAAGCACTCGAAATGAAGTTGTTCGAGGATCAAAAGGACACGATCAAGCTCACGAGCCTGGTGTCCAACATCGTCGACGCCGACACGCAGGAGAAGATCGACATCGTGAAAAGCCGGTTGATCCGCGACTTCGGTTACAACGAAGAATCCGCGACGGACGTGCTGCAATACGTGGCCAGCATCTTCGCCCGCGGCGACGCGAAGAACGATTAAGTCAAAACGGCGAGCGGCCGGCGTAAGCCGGCCGGTTCGTGCGAAAATAGCCGTGCGGCCAATAACACAGGAGGTGGATGCACTTTCGAGTCATCAACACCAAACCGGGGCATCAAGCATGAGCACCCAAACAGAACCCCAAACAACCGAGATTCCTGAAGTTCGCTCCCAAAAGGGAACGCCGACCTGGGAGATCGCCCTCCTGTTTCCCGATCAGGGCATGTGGACGGAAGGGGAATACCTTGCCTTGGACACCAATCAGCTCATCGAGTTCTGCGATGGACATTTGGAGTTCCTGCCGATGCCGGACATGTTTCACCAGGACTTGGTTGCGTTTGTGTATAAGCTTTTGCTTTCGCTCGTCGAGCAACAGAATCTTGGCCGGGTCTATTTTGCACCGCTCCGAATTCGTACGATCCCGAGAAAAATTCGCGAGCCGGACGTCGTGTATGTCAAACCCGAACGCATCATAGATCGTCGGACTCCGCCCAATGGAGCGGATCTGGTTGTTGAAGTCGTCAGTCCCGGCGAAGAGGCTCGAACAAGGGATCTCGAAACCAAACGCAAGGAATACGCCCAAGCGGGGATCAGTGAGTATTGGGTTATCGATCCGGAAGCTGAAACCGTCACCGTCCTCGCGCTCGAAGGCGAGAGCTACCACGAGCATGGGAACTTCACCAAAGGGCAGTCGGCCACGTCCGTGTTGTTGCCGGAGTTCGCCGTGGACGTCGCGGCCCTATTTGCCGCAGGCCAGACGGAAATCGAAGAGAAACAGAATGAGTCATGAGCGGAAGTCTCATCTGCAACTGAAACAGAATCATTCGAACGGGCATCGAGCATGAGCACCCAAACAGAAGTCCAACCCGCCCAGACAGCGAAAGTGCGATCCCAAAAGGGCACACCCACCTGGGAGATTGCGTATCTCTACCCCGAGCAAGGGCAATGGACGGAGGCGGAATACCTCGCATTGGACACCAACCGTCTGATCGAACTCTCCAATGGCTGCCTGGAGTTTTTGCCGATGCCTCCACCGCTGCATCAATTGTTCCTGCTCTTCGTCTTGGATCACCTTAGACAATACGTTTCCGAGCGGGATTTGGGGATGGTTTTTCCGTCTCCGATGGCGATTCGGCTCTGGAAGGGACAATTTCGCGAACCGGACATTGTGTTCCTTCGCCATGAACGATTGACGGATCTGACTCGCCAGCCAAACGGAGCCGACCTGGTCGTCGAAATTGTTAGTCCCGGCGAGGAAGCTCGCAAACGCGACCTCGAAACCAAACGCGACGAATACGCCCAGGCGGGGATCAGCGAGTATTGGATCATCGATCCGGAAACCAAAACCGTCCTTATCCTCGCGCTCGATGGCGAACGCTACCGCGAGCATGGGAACTTCACCAAGGGACAGTCGGCCACGTCCGTGTTGCTGCCGGAGTTCGCCTTGGACGTGTCGGCCCTGTTCGCCGCGGGGCAAGCAAAAGCGACGGAACAGAAAGAGAACAAATCATGAGCCGCAGCATTGATCGCGACACGCAGCGCTTCAAAAAAATCGTGCGGGGCAAGGTCCGCGAGAACTTGCGGAAGTATGTCACCCACGGCGAGATGATCGGCCGCAAAGGCCGGGAACTGGTGAGCATCCCCGTCCCCAACGTGGAGATTCCCCACTTCCGCCACGGCCAGAAAGGGTCCGGAGGCGTCGGGCAAGGCGAAGGCGAGGAAGGCCAGCCCATCGGCCGCGGACAGCAGGACGGCGACGGCGCGGGGCAAGCCGGCGATCAACCGGGCGGCCACATCCGCGAAGTCGAAGTCACCCTCGACGAACTCGCGGAAATGCTCGGCGAAGCCCTCGAACTCCCGAATATCGAACCCAAAGGCAAAAACAATATCTCCTCCAAGAAGGACAAATACACCAGCATCCGCCCAACCGGGCCGGATTCGCTAAGGCATTTCAAGCGGACCTACAAACGCGCCCTCCGCCGGCAGATCGCGTCCAATCAATACGACCCCCAAAAGCCGGTGATCATCCCCACCAGCGACGACGAGCGGTTTCGCAGTTGGAAGACGGTGGAAGAACCGGAAACCAATGCCGCGATCATCTATATGATGGACGTTTCCGGCTCGATGACCGACGAGCAAAAAGAGATCGTCCGCATCGAATCCTTCTGGATCGACACCTGGCTGCAAAAACAATACGACGGCGTGCAAAGGCGGTACATCATCCACGATGCCGTCGCCCGCGAAGTCGATGAAGACACCTTCTACCGCACGCGGGAAAGCGGCGGCACGCGGATTTCCTCGGCCTACCGCGGGGCGGTGAAGATCATCCAGCGCGACTTCCCGCCCGATGAATGGAACATCTACTGCTTCCAGTTTTCCGACGGCGACAATTGGGGCGAAGACAGCGACACCTGCCTCGAAATCCTCAAGGAAAAACTCCTGCCCATCAGCAATCTGTTCTGTTACGGCCAGGTCGAAAGCCCCTACGGTTCCGGCGACTTTATCCGCGACCTATTGCGGATCCAGGACGAGTGGGACAACCTCGTTCTGTCTGAGATTGAGAATAAAGAAGCGATCTATGATTCCATTAAGGAGTTTCTGGGAACGGGACGCTGAACGCCGATCGCTCCGTGATCGCAGCGCCTTGAACAATCCTGACGAAATCCAGGTTCCGAGTAAGTGACATGAGCACCACGATCTCTACAAGTTATACCGCAGAAGACTTGCTGACCATGCCCGACGGGGATCTTTACGAACTCGTGGACGGCCAACTTGTGGAGCGGGACATGGGAATCAAGTCGAGCTGGATTGCCGGGCAGCTTTTCGGATTGTTGACTCTCCATCTCCGAAACCAGGACCGACAACTCGGTTGGGTTTTCCCGTCCGATTCGAGCTACCAATGTTTTCCCAATCACCCCAACCGCGTCCGCAAGCCCGATGTGTCGTTTCTTCAGGCGGGACGTTTACCCGATGACGAACTGCCAGACGGCCATCTCCGAATTGCTCCGGATCTCGTGGCCGAAGTCGTTTCCCCGAATGATCTTTATGGGGATGTGATTCGGAAAGTGTTCGAGTATCTTGACGCTCGCGTGCCGCTGATCTGGGTCATTGATCCGGCCACCCGCACGCTGATGGTTTACCGGGCGGACGGAAGCGTGCAACTTTTGAAGGAAGACGACCAACTTTCCGGCGAATCTGTGTTGGCGGGATTTGCTTGCCCAGTTGCGGAAATCTTTCCGCCTCGCCCAAAATCCGACGCCGGTAATGGCGACATAAACAATGGATAGACGAACATGACGACTAGCACCTATAGGCCTTTGCCTCAAAACATTCGCGCCATCCAGGATGACCTGGAAAAAAAAGCAAGCGAATACGGATTGGATTTCTTCGAGACCATTTTCGAAATGGTGGACTACGAAGAAATGAGCATGCTCGCCGCTTACGGCGGTTTTCCGCAGCGGTATCCCCACTGGCGGTTCGGGGCCCAGTTCGACGAGTTGATGAAAGGCTATTCCTATGGTCTTCAAAAGATCTATGAAATGGTCATCAACACCGACCCGTGTTATGCGTACCTGCTGACGGCGAATGAAATCACCGACCAGAAACTTGTGATTGCGCATGTCTATGGGCACTGCGATTTTTTTAAGAATAATGCGTGGTTCTCCAAGACGAATCGGCGGATGCTCGACCAGATGGCCAACCACGCCGCCCGCGTGAACCGCTATGTGGACCGCTATGGTTACGAGCCCGTGGAAGAGTTCATCGACGCCTGCCTGTCGATCGAGGACTTGATCGATCCGCATTCGCTGTTCATCAAGCGCAAAGACACCAAACCCTCGCGGGCCGAGAAACAGAAGAAGGACGAGAAGCGCGAAGAGAACTCGCCCGGCCGGTTTCCTTCCAAAGGCTATATGGACGACTTTATCAACCCGCCGGAAGTCCTGGCTGCGGAAGCCCGGGAACGGCAACGGCAGGCGGAAGAGAAAATCCGCAGCCGCAGCTTCCCCGACCAGCCCGAACGCGATGTCTTATTGTTCCTGTTGGAGAACGCCCCCTTACAGGATTGGCAGCACGATGTGCTTTCGATCATCCGCGACGAGGCCTACTATTTCGCCCCGCAAGGGCAGACGAAAATCATGAACGAAGGCTGGGCCAGCTATTGGCATACGACGATCATGACGCAGCACGCGCTGACGGATGCGGAGCTTGTCTGCTATGCCGACCATCACAGCGGCACCGTCGCCACCAGCCCGAATCGCTTAAACCCTTATAAGCTCGGGCTGGAACTCTTTCGCGACATCGAGGAACGCTGGAACAAAGGCCAGTTTGGTTCCGATTATGACCGCTGCGACGATGTGCGCGAGAAAGAGCGTTGGGACAAACAGCTCGGCCTCGGCCGCGAGAAGATTTTCGAAGTCCGGCGGGTGCATAATGACCTAACCTTTATTGATACCTTCCTCACTCCGGAGTTCTGCGCGAAACATAAAATGTTCTCGTTTGCGTATAACGAGGCGACCAACTACTACGAAATCGCTTCCCGCGAGTTCGAGAAGATCAAACAGCAGCTACTGCATTCGCTGACAAACTTTGGCCGGCCGTTCATCTATGTGGTGGACGGCAACTATAAGAACCGCGGCGAACTGTTTTTGGAGCATCAATATCAGGGAGTCGAACTCAAGATGGACTATGCCCGCGACACGCTCCAGAACCTGGAGAAGCTCTGGTCGCGGCCGGTGCATATCGCGACCGTCATCGATGACATCCCGTCCGTTCTGTCCTACGACGGTTATTCGCATGAAGTCACGCCCCGCTGAGAGCCGAACGACTTTCGAAGGACCGAAAGATAGAGACATTTTCCCCCGTTTTTCCCATACCCCGACATACCCACCCCTGAGGACCGACCGATGTCTGCCACGCTCATCCACAATTTGAATAGCGAACTCCAGAAGCTGAGCGGACTTTCCGCGACGACGCCCCACACCACGAAACTCGCCACGCGCGACCCGCGAAACCCGGCGGAGACAATGGAGGTGCAGTTGGATTTCATGGAGGTCGACCGGTTGAGCTGCGCGGTTCAGGAACTGCGGCTCAACGTCCCTTCGATGAAGGCTGCCTCGGACGATGTGCTCCGGCAATGGGCGGAGGCCCTTTGCACCCGGATCACCTATTTGCTGGAAAACCTCGGCCCCCTGGAGTTCGAACCCGACAGCGGCCAAATCCTGATCCGCTCCACCGCCCCGTCGAACCAGCCGGACAAACGGCTGTTCTACGAAGTGCTGCTCTCGTCGAGCGCGGGCGGGAGCTTTTCGCTCAAGCGGTATGAATCGATCAAAGGCGAGACCGGCCGTACGCCGGTCGATCTGCAGGTCACCCACGAAGTCCTCTCCCGCCTGGTCCGCGACCTCGTGGAAACGATCCCGGTCTAAAATCATTGACGCCGCTGAAAATGGCGGCTTCGGATTTCAAGAGCTTGCTTATCCGTTTGCCGGATGGGCAGGCTCTTTTCGTTTTCTCTTAGAGGCCTGTGCTCCGAGGCTTCTCCGCTGCAAGGATCGGGCCACGCACTCGTGGAGCAGTCTGCACATCTTTATACAGCACTTGTTCCGTCAGGCTTTTCCCCTATGATGGAAGATACGGAAGAGATGAAGATCCGAACCGCGTCTCTGCGGTTGTCGTCGTTCGACGTTTTCTGTGCTGGAAGGTGGCGGCACATGATTTCTCCCCGTGATGATCTGCCCGAAATTCATGAGGTCGAGAACCGTGCCTGGTGGCGCAGATGGTTGCGGACGTTGTGCACCTTCGTCGCAACCTTTCTGGTGAGCCGCCCTGTTTCATGCCTGTCTCGCTTTGATACTGGCGACGATGATTTATCGTTCGCTGACCGAATCGCCCGAGCCGGTTTCCACCGTGATTGTGATGGAAGAGCCGGCTCAGGACCTGGATCGGCGGCCGGACGAGGATTTGGGCCCGGAAATCGAGCCGCCGGAGATTCCCCCCGAGCCCGATCCGGCGAACGCGCCGGAAGCCCACGAGGAATTGGACGTGGAACCGCCGCCGCTGGTTCCCAAAGTGGACATTTTGCCGCCGGCAGCCGAACTGCCGGCCGCGGGGTTGGCGGCCGTTTCCGAGACGACCTTGCCGGAAGTCGCGGGCGGGATCGGGGTCGTGACCGGTCCCTTTCCGGAGTTCGGCGAGCGATTCAAAAAATCCTTTGGCGCCCGCAGCGGTAAAATGCGGGCGAAAATGGCCAAACAGTACGGCGGGACTCCGCAAAGCGAGCGGGCCGTGGACGAGGGGCTCAAGTGGCTGGCAAGGCATCAGCGGCCCGATGGCAGTTGGAGTTTCGATCATCTCGGTCCCGACTGCGATGAGACGTGCCAAGGCACGGGCAGTCACCGCGATTGGACGGCGGGGTCCACGGCGATGGCCGTGTTGTGTTTTCTGGGGGCCGGGCATACGCACAAGGAAGGCGACTACAAAGACCAGGTGCGGGCCGGCCTTCGGTATATCCTCAGCCAGCGCGGCGGGAAGCGCGTGGGCGGCGATTATACAAAAGGCGGCCGGCACCCCGGCATGTACATTCAAGGCTTCGTGGGCATCGCGCTCGCGGAAGCCTACGCCATGACGCGGGATAACTTTCTCGAATCCCCCGCCCGCGAGGCGCTGAATTTTATCGCCGAGGCCCAGGATCCCGAAGGCGGCGGTTGGCGGTATCGCCCCCGGGAAAAGGGGGACACCTCCGTGGTCGGCTGGCAGGTGATGGCCTTGACCAGCGGGCGGGTCGCCGGGCTGGGGGATTGGCGGCCGCAGCGCGGCCGCACGATGAAATTCCTCGACAGCGTGCAGTCCAACGGCGGGGCAAACTACGGCTACACATCCTACGGTGCGAAACCTTCCACAACAGCCATCGGACTGTTGTGCCGGATGTATTTGGGATGGAGTAACCGCGTCGCGCTACAGAACGGCGTTTTGTATCTGGCCCAAAAGGGACCGGACGACAACGACATGTATTACAACTACTACGCGACCCAGGTGCTCCACCACTGGGGCGGCCGGCGGTGGGACGCCTGGAACGAGCGGATGCGCAGCCGCCTGGTGGCCACGCAAACCCAAACCGGCCACGGAGCCGGTAGTTGGGACGCGAAATACTGTCGATGGGGCAGCAACGGAGGCCGGCTGTATGTCACGTGCCTCTCGATTCTCACGCTGGAAGTCTACTACCGGCACCTCCCGCTCTACCAACAATAACCCGCCCGGAACCGCAGGCCGGTCGGGTGTTCAAATCGCTGCTCGCATCCGGGAAACGTCGCCGATAGAATATGGTTTAACTCAAACTGTAAGTCGAAAGTGCAGGGGGTGGCTGGGGCGCAAAGGAATGTTCCGAGGAAAAAGCAGACGTGAGGCCTGGGGCCGTGTGAGATTTTTCTCGCCCGGCCACAGCCCCAGCATTTGTAGTTCAAGCCTTATTCCAAAAGGGATTTGCGCCCCAGCCACCCAAACGCTTACAGTTTGAGGTTTAAGGAACGTTCGAGAAATCTGCGCGATCGTCGGCCAAACCGCGCGAGCATCCGGTATATTCCTGAACCGGGGCTAGCGCCCTGCGGCTAATGAATCGGACACATTTCCCGCGAATGACCCAAATACGACGTCTCTTCTGGCGGGAGCGGAGCGTGGGGAAAGCGAAATCACGATCGGCCCGCGCGGCCGGGTCGATCCAGCCCCGAGTCAAAGTCTGGCTCGAGCTCGATGGGGAGTATGTATTCGGGCACGGGCTCAGCCGGATGCTGGATGCGGTCCGCGAGACCGGGTCCATCAAGGAAGCCGCCCGCAAGCTGGGCAAAAGCTATCGCTACGTCTGGGGCCGGATCAAGGAGGCCGAGGAGTCCATCGGCGAATCGCTGGTGGAAACCCAAGTGGGCGGCACGGGAGCCCACCGCAGCGACCTCACGCCGCGGGCCGTGGAACTCCTCGAAGCGTTTTATGCCCTCAGGCAGCGGATGGCGGAAGTGCTCGAAGAGGAATTCTCCGCGAGATTCGGCGGGAAATAGCGCTGCTCCCCGGCCGAGAGTTCTCCGGAACGCGAACATCCGCGGCCGATTGTTTGCATCAGTTCGAGCTGATATATTGCAGCGGGGCCGTTTTGAAACACAGGCCCGCTGGAAATCGATGCGCGGGGCGGCGATGTCGCCATGTGCTTTCTCCCGAACTGGCCAAAGCACGGAGAACGAGCCGGCATGAGACATCCCCATTGGCGAGCGGTCATCGGGCTTTTCGTTTTGATGTTGCGGGGATCGATCGCTCTCGCGGAGGGCGGGGTCGATTACACACGCGACATTAAGCCGATCTTCAAATCGCGGTGTTACGCCTGCCACGCGGGGCTCAAGCAGGAATCGGAACTCCGGCTGGACACCGGGTCGTTCATTCGCAAAGGCGGCGTCAGCGGAAAAGCGATCACGCCCGGCAAGCCCGGCGAAAGCCGGCTCTTGAAGCGCATCGCGGCCCAGGATCCCGCCGAGCGCAATGCCTCCGGAAGGCGAGCCGCTGTCGGCCGCGCAAATCGAAATCATTCGCCGCTGGATTTCGCAAGGGGCCGTCTCGCCCAAGAACGAAGCCGCGGAACAAAACCCGCGGGAGCATTGGGCGTTTCGGGTTCCCGTGCGGCCGGTTGTGCCGGCGTTTGAAGCGGCGGGGCCGATCACGAATCCCATCGATGCCTTTCTGGCCCGCAGGCACCGGGAACAGGGATTGGAACCGCAACCGCCGGCGGCCAAGGCGGTGCTCTTTCGGCGGGTGTATTTGGATTTGATCGGGCTTCCGCCGACGCGGGAGGAACTCAATGCGTTCCTCGCGGATGAATCTCCGGATGCTTACGAAAAGGCCGTCGATCGCTTGCTGGATTCCCCGCGGTACGGCGAACGCTGGGCCCGGCATTGGATGGATGTGTGGCGGTACAGCGACTGGTACGGACGCCGGCATGTTCCCGATGTGTGGAACAGCGCACCGCAGATCTGGCGGTGGCGGGATTGGATCGTGCGGTCGCTCAACGAAGACCACGGCTACGACCGCATGCTCGAGGAGATGCTTGCCGCCGATGAAATCCGCCCCGCCGATTACCAGGCCGGCCACGCCACGGGATATCTGATCCGCAACTGGTATGCTCTCAATCCGAACGATTGGATGCGGAACATCGTCGAGCACACGGGCAAGGCGTTTCTCGGTTTGACGTTCAATTGCGCCCATTGCCACGATCACAAATACGATCCGATCGCCCAGGAGGATTATTTCCGGTTCCGGGCGTTCTTCGAGCCGATCGGCATTCGCCAGGATCGCATGCCCGGCGAAGCCGACCCGGGGCCGTTTCAGGAATACGAATACAGCACGCTGCGAAAGATCCAGCGGCTGGGGGCGGTGCGGATCTTCGACAAGACCCCCGACGCCCCCACCTGGTTATACGCGGGCGGCGACGAGCGAAACCGCGTGAAGGATCGCGGCTCGATTGCCCCGGGCGTCCCGGCGTTTCTGGCGGAGGGATTGCCGAAGATCGAGCCGATCGAACTCCCGCCGCCGGCGTGGTATCCGGGATTCGGCAAGGCATTCAAGACATCCTGCTCGCCGAAGCCCGCGCTCGGGTCGCCGAAGCGGAAGCCAAACTCACTGGGGTGAAAAACGCGAACCCAAGTCCGCCCGCCGGCCTTTTGGATCAATTGAAAACCGCGGAAGCCAATTACGCCGCCGCCGTGAAGAACGCCCAACAAGCCGGCGAGCCCGGGGCCTTGGCGGGGCTGCAATCCTTGTTGCTCGATGCGACGGCAGGCCGGCGGTTGGTGCAAAATGCGCGTACGCAAACCTGAAAGAACTGGAGGATCGCAGCACGATCGAGTTTCAATGCCTGATCCTCAAAGATACCCATTTCAATTTTCAATTGGCGAAGGATCACACGAAAGGCCTCACCGCGGGCTACGTCGGCTTCGAAGCCGGCAAGATCCTGTCCTATCGCCCCGGAAAGTTTGTTGTGTTTCAGGCGGGGCAATATGATTTCGCCGCGGGGCAATCCCGATTTCATGTGCTCCTCAAGATTGAAAAGTCATCGGACCAATGCCGGCTCACGGTTCGGTCGTTGAAGGATGACAACGTGCTGGTGGAGAATGTGCCGGTGGCTCTCAACGGCTGGAATCCCGTCGGCGATCCCGCGAAAGCGATCAGCTTTGATGCCCGCCCTGGAAGTGTGGCAGCGATCGATGACATCATCCTTCGCCCGCCCGCCGCCGATGCCGAACCGTTGGCGAAGTTCGACTTCGAGCCGCCTGTGTATGCTGACGGCCGGGATGCGTTGGGGGTCGAGGGTTGGATGTCTTCTTCATTTAGCCAGGCCCCGGCGACTTCGCTGGTTTCGAGCACCGCTTTGAATGAATCCCTTCAAGCGGCATGGCAAAAACTGGCCGGCGGCCCGCCGGGCGATGGAGCTGAAAACGTTCCCATTGGCGCGGCGGAGGCCCGGCTGACCGCCGCCCAAGCCAACTTTTCCAGCTTAAAAGCCCGCATCCAAGCGGACGAAGCCCGCTGCATGAGACACCCTCTCGCGAGGATGCGAAATCACTCATCCAGAAAGCCAGCCGTTGCGAGCGGGAAGCGAATCTCAAGACAGCCGAGGCGGATGTGCTGGCTCAAGAGTTGGCATTAAGCCAGGCAGAAGCGCTGCCCCAAACGAATGCGGACCGAGCCAAGAAAATCCAAGCCGTCAGCCAACAACTCACGGCCGTTCGCACCGCGCTCGAGAGAGCGCGCAACCTGTTGGCCGACGAAGCGAAAACTCGAGACATACACCGACTTGGGACCGAAATATCCCCAGACCAGCACAGGCCGGCGGCGGGCGCTCGCCTTGTGGATCACCCGCCGCAAAAACCCGCTGACCGCGCGGGTGGCGGTGAACCACATTTGGATGCGGCATTTTCATCGGCCGCTCGTCTCCAGCGTTTACGACTTCGGCCGCAACGGGGCCGATCCGACGCATCCCGAACTCTTGGATTGGCTCGCGGTCGAGTTGATGGAATCGGGCTGGAGCATGAAGCATCTCCACAAGCTGATCGTGACCTCGGCCGCGTATCGGCGAATCTCCTCCGCAAAAGGGGCGGACGAATGGTCGGCGATCGATCCCGAAAACAAACGGCTCTGGCGGATGAACTCCGGCCGGATGGAAGCCGAGGTGCTGCGGGACAGCCTGCTTTATTGCGGGGGCATGTTGGAATCGAAACTGGGCGGGCAGGAACTCGAGAACAGCGAATCGCTGACCACGCACCGACGGAGTCTGTATTACAGCGTGCATCCCGAAGTGGCGGGCAAGAGTCCGTTGGGGGACCTGTTCGACGGCCCCGATGCCCTGGAATGTTACCGCCGCACCCGCAGCATCGTGCCGCAGCAAGCCTTGGCACTCACCAACAGCAACCTCGTCCACGAGATGAGCGCGCTCGTCGTTCGCGACACGGCCGGGATCGAAGAACCCGGCGAGTTTGTCACCGCCGTCTTCGAGCGGTTGTTGTCGCGAAGGCCCACCGGGCCGGAGTTGCAAGTTTGCCTGAATGCTCTCGAAGGTCATGAGCGCTTATTGAAGGAAAGCGATCCCGCGGAAAGCCGGGCCGCCGCCAAGTCGCGGGAAAGCCTGGTGCGGGCGCTGTTCAATCACAACGACTTTATCACGATCAGGTAGCATGATGAACGCGAACCAAGATCATTCCTCGGGCTGTGGGTGCTCTCGGCGGGTGTTTCTGTCCGATCTGGGCCTGGGTTTTACCGGGCTGGCGCTCGGGGCGATGCTCGCGGACGACGGCCGGCTCAAGGCGGCCGAATCATCCGAGCAAACCGCCTGGGCACCGCATCACCCGGCCAAGGCCAAGTCGGTTGTGTGGATTTTTCTCTCGGGCGGGTACAGCCATTTGGAGACCTTCGACCCCAAGCCGGCCCTCAACCAACACGCGGGCAAAACCTTCGACAAGACCCCGTTCGAGAACCCGGTCCTGTCGCCCTTACAGAAGAGGCGGTTTCGCTCGGTCCCGGCCGAGGAAGTCAACGTCCGCGATGTGTATCCCACGATCTATCCCATGCAGGTCGGCTGGAAAAAGCACGGCGAAAGCGGGATCGAGATCACCGACTGGTGGCCGCATTTGGCGAAGTGCGTGGACGATTTGTGCTTCGTCCGCAACATGTGGACCACCGACAACGATCACGCGGCGGAAAATCAAATCCACACGGGCCGGCATCGGCTGGACCCGCCGGAACCGAGCATCGGGGCCTGGGCGCATTACGGCTTGGGCACCTTGAACGAAAACCTTCCCAAGTTCGCCGTGCTCGGCGGACCCACGCGTTCCGACACCCGGCAGTCGATCGATTCGAACTATCTCGGGCCCCAGCACGCCGGCGTCCCGCTGACCTTGGATCCCAAAACCCCGCTTCCGTTCGGCACGAGACAAGCGGGGCAAAGCCGGGCGGCGCAGCGGCACGAGTACGACCTGATCCATCAGCTCAACCAACTATCGGCGGTGGAATACCCGGAAGACCAGGAACTCGAAGCCCGCATCCGGGCTTATGAATTGGCGTTCCGCATGCAGTCCGCGGTGCCCGAGGCGATCGACTTTGCGCAGGAGACGAAGGCCACTCGCGCAGCTCTACGGACTCGACAACCAGGCGACCCAACTCGCGGGGCAGCGGCTGCTGGCGGCCCGGCGGCTGGTGGAGCGCGGCGTGCGGTTCGTGCAGGTGTTTCCCTCCTCGTACGGCGTCTGGGACTCGCACCGCGAACTCCAAAAGAACCACGAACGGCTGTGCGGCACCGTCGATCCGCCCGTCGCCGGGTTCATTGCAGGATATGAAGAAGCGCGGGCTGCTCGACGAAGTCACCGTCGTGTTCTGCACCGAGTTCGGACGCACGCCCGGGCATGGAACAGCGCGGCGGCGGGAAAACGGGCCGCGATCATCATCCCAACGGCTTCACGATTTGGATGGCCGGCGCGGGCCTCAAGAAAGGCTTGGTCCACGGAGCCACCGACGAGCTCGGCTACAATGCCCTCGGCGAAGGGCATTACGTCACCGACCTGCACGCGACCGTGCTCCATCTGTTGGGCCTCGACAACCGCCGATTGGAAATCCCCGGCCGCAAACGCCTCGACATCGACCGCGGCCACATCATCGAGGACATCCTGGCCTGAGTTCCTGGCTTACTTGTGAAACATCACCGGATCGATTCGATGGCCAAGTTGTTCGTGTACGGCACTTTGAAGCGAGGCTTTTCCCGGTCGGCGGCATTGCAAGGGCAGCGGTTTTTGGGACCGGCTCAAACCGAGCCGCATTACCGCATGTATAACGTCGGCAACTTTCCCGGGCTGGTCGAAGCCCCCGAGGGACGGTGCATCACAGGCGAACTTTGGGACGTCAACCCGGAGTGCTTCAAACGCCTGGACGACATCGAAGGCGTGGGCATTGGACTTTATAAAAGGGCCAAGGTGTCCCTGATGGCCCCCTTTGACCGCGAAGAAGCGGAGACCTATTTGTACTTGCGAAGTCTCCAAGGCCTCGCCGACTGCGGCGTCCGCTGGGGTTGAGAGTTCCTCCGCACAAGCCGACGCGTTGGGCGTCGCTCACCGGCCGCAAGGGGTCGGTTTGGGTTTCTTTCCTTCACAACCGTCAGACCGAATAATCGACGGGCGCAGGTTCTCCATTGATGCGGTTGGGCCGTTTCGGCTTGGGGGCGGTGCCGTTGTTTCGCAGGAGTGCCGACAGAGCCGAGCACGATTGCCGCGCGGCTTTGCGGCCGAGGTTGATGAGCATTTCCGGATTGGAGAAATCGAACCATTCGGTGTGGGCGACGTTCGGCCGGATGACCAGATCCGCCGCGGCGGTGACGTGCTTGCGGAACAGGGCTTCGCCGATCTCGTCCATCCGCATCAACACATCGAGCGCGGTGTCGCAGTGGGCCAAATGCTTCACGCGGGAACTGACATCCACGGCGACGACCGGGCCGCTGCCGTAGGACTGGGCGATCACCGTGGGGAGTGCGCAGAGCATGCCCACATCCGCGAGGAGCATGTTGTCCCATTGGATCGGCGGAAAGATTCCCGGGATGGCCGAAGACGCCCGCACGGCTTCGCGGACCGAACCGCGTTCGAGCACCACTTGATGCCCGCTGTGCAAATCGATCGCCACGATGGACAGCGGGATCTTGGCGTCCGCGATGTCGGCATCGGGCAGCAGGTTCGTCACCACGTCCTGCATCACGATCCCCGGCAACAACGACGGCCGCGTGACCGCCCGATGCCAGATGCGATTCGCCTTGAGGTACGTCATCACCCGCGAATACCACGAGAACACGCCGCCGGTCTCATCCGAGTTCCGGCGGGCCCCGAAGAGCGTTTGCTGATGGTTCTGGAACGATTCGGAAAGCAAATAACCCAGGCCCTTGGCGATCATGGGCTTGACGTCGGGGTAAAACGCGTAGAGGGCCCCGGCGAGGCTGCCGATGCTCACGCCCACGACGCGGCTGACGTCGAACCCGGCTTCCTTTAAGCCTTCGATCACTCCCAAATGTGAAATCCCCCGCGCACCGCCTCCGCCGAGCGCGAGCGTAATCGGTTTCTGAATCATGGCAGATTCTCCAGGCGAGCGGCCGGCGTCAGCCGGCTGATCACTCGCGAACGCTGAATTCGGTTTCCTTTTTCACAGCTTCTGCGCTTGGAAAAATGGGTACGTGTAAACCATTCCGCGAAAACATGGGGCGGACGCCCCACGCTCGCCTTTTCGCAGTCAATCATTCTCATACGACATCAGAATCTCTTCCGGTTCGATGCCTGCGATGGCGCGGAAGCCGCCGTCGGCGATGGCGCTGCCGAGTTCCGTCATCTGGCGGAAGTATCGGTCGCCGGGTTTGCCGCCGGTGAGTTTGAGCTTCAAACTTTCACACATCGTCTCCGCCGCGGTCCGGGTGAGTTCATCCTCCTGGCGGGCCCCGTACAAGCTGGTGCAGAGCATGACGACCGCATCCTGCAGCGACGCGGAGAGCGCAGCCATCCGGCATTGGCGGTCGGCGAGTTTGAGTTGATACTTCCGCATCGTCGCCGAGATCTCAAACCGCCCGTGCTGCAGGGAATGGATCGCAAACTCGGCGTGCTGCCGGAGAGCTGTGGGCATGTTCTCGAGGCCGGTGTGCGATTTGTGGGAGACGTGCTCCTTCAAAAACCAGCCCGCGTAATTCGCCAGCGGACCTTTGAGCTTCCAGGCATGGGCGGGGTTCGCGAGGTTCGGCTGGCGGATGCCCGCGGCATGCAGCGTCCGGCCGATGGGCTCGAAGAACAGCTTGCCATGATGCTTGACCAGCGACTTGAAGAACGCCATGCCGAGCATTTCGCCTTCGCCCTCGTAGATGCAGGGAGCGAGGAAATCGTGCACGTTGTCGCCGAACAAATGCCCGTGCAAAAACGCCCGGCCGCCGTGGGTCTTCATCAACAATTCGATGGTGGCTTCCTTCTGGGCTTCGCTGCCGAAGATCTTGGCGATGATGCATTCCATCTCGCCGCGGAAACCTGCATCCAAGAGCGAGCCGCACCATTCGGTCATCGCATCGCTGGCGACGATCAGGCCGGCCATCCGGCCCATTCGCCGGCGGACCAGTTCCCGCCTGGCGATTGGTTCGCCGTACGTCCGGCGATGCCAGGCCCAAGGCAGGATGCTCGCGAGCATCATCCGCATCGTGCCCGCGGCATTCGCGCACAACGCGACTCGGCCCAGGTTCAAACCGTGATAGGCGATCGTCAACCCATCGCCGCGGACCGGCTCCAACAGGTTCTCGGCCGGCACGCGGAAATCGCGAAACAGAATGCCGTAGTTGTGCGCATATTCGAGCGCGTAAAGTCCATACTTCTTGAGCTGGAAATGCTCGTTTTCTTCTTTGGGCAAATCGACGATCAATACCGCCGGCTTGTCTTCGATCAGACAGACCAATCCGATCGTGCGGCCGGGCCTGACGTTCGTGATAAACAGCTTCTCGCCGTTGACGACATATTCATCCCCGTCGAGCACCGCCTGCGTGCGAAGCGCGGTGAGGTCGGAACCGGCGTTGGGTTCCGTGAGAGCGAACGCGGAGAGCGTTTCACCGCTGGCGAGCTTCGGGAGGAAGCGTTGTTTTTGTTCCGGCGAGCCGAAGGACCGCACCGGATCGACCGCGCCGATGCAGCCATGCACCGAGGCCAATCCCGCCACAGTCGGATCGAGCGTGGCCATCCGCGTGAGGAACTTGGCGAAGTTGACGAACGCCGCCCCGGAGCCGCCGTACTCCGGCGAGACCAACAGCCCCCAATAGCCCGCCCCGCCCAACTCGGCGAGCGTTTCTTCGGAGATCTTCTTGTGCTCGTCGAGAATCCGCCCCGACTGTTTTCGCCGGCGAATGATGTCGAGCGATTGAGTCATCACCCGTTCGACTTCCGGGGGCGGTGCGGGGACGTGGCCTTGGAACAAATCCACGGGCAACGCGCGGTCCCAGACCGCGCGGTGGATCGGGCTGTTCACGGTTTGGTACTCCGGCGCGAACAGGCGTTCGACCTGCTCGTCGGCGGAATCCACCGCCCCCATTCGCCGGGCTTCGTCCTCGCTCTTGTTGCCCAGCCGCATCGCGGTTTCCGCGAAGGAGACTTCCTGTTCTTCAGGCTTGGCGTTCTCGGCGGACGTGTCTTTAAAGTCCGAAGTGTCCAAACTCATGATTGTTCTCCTCTTACAAGGGCGAGCGGGGGGCGTGAGCCCCCTGGTCACTCGCGAACGTTTTAATTGTGAAGCTTTTGAAACATTCCGTATCACCGGGGGGCTCACTGACACCCCCCGCTCGCCTTTTAAGTTTTGACGCTCAACTTTTCTTGTTCTTTTTTCTCATCTTTCGATTTCTGTTCTTTGGAATAAAACGTTTCCTCGCGCTGCTTGAGATTCAACAGCAGCGGGCAGACGGCGAACCGGTCGCCGCAGAGTTCGGAGAGCGTTTGCATATCGGTGACCACCTTGGCGATGCCCAAACTGTCGGCCAGCTTCAAGCGGTCCGCCGCGGAACGGAGCGAACCCGGTGCCCAACACCATCGCCAAATCCACCATCCACGCCTCCGAGACGATGTGCTCTTCCAGGCACCGCGCGGCTTCGTTGATCAGCGGCAACACCAATCGCAGCTCCGTCAGCGACAATCCCGTCGCGAACGATTCCGGAGCGTTGATCGGTGCGAGGGCCGATTGCGTTTCCGGCCAGATTGTGGGCTTGCCTTTGCGGCCGTTTTCATAGACGTAAAACCCCTGGCGGGACTTCTTGCCGAGCCAGCCGGCTTCCACCATTGCGGTGAGCCGTTCCGCGGTCGGGCCGGGATCGGGAATCACATCGCCCAAGCTGCCCGCGACATGAGCCGCGACATCGAGACCGACCTGGTCCAATAATTCTAAGGGACCCATCGGCATGCCGAAGCGTTTGAGCGTGCGGTCGATCCAGGTCACGTCTTCGCCCTCTGAAACCATGCGGACGGCCTCGGCGAGATAGGGGAACAGAATCCGATTGACCACGAAGCCCGGGCTGTCGTGGACCACGATCGGCGTCTTGCCGAGCTTCTTCACCAGCCGCACCAATCGGCTGATGGCGGCCGGCGACGTGGATTCGGTGCGGACGACTTCGACCAACTCCATGCGATGCACGGGATTGAAGAAGTGCAGTCCCGCCACACGTTCCGGATGCTCGCGCGGCTCCGCCAACCGCCGGACCGACAGCGAAGACGTGTTCGTCGCGAGCACCGCTTCGGGCGAGGTGTGCTGCTCCAATTCGCCGAACACATCCTGCTTGATGTCTTCGCGCTCGACGACGGCTTCGACCACGGCGTCCACTTTGCTCAAAGGGGCCCAATCCACAGTCGGCGTGACGGCGGCGAGCTTGGCGGCGGCTTCTTCCGCGCTCAGGCGGCGCTTGGACACGGCTTCGTCAAATAGTTTTTTAATCCGGCCCATGCCGGCGTCGAGCATCTCTTGATTGATCTCCCGCAGGACGACTTCCAAACCTTGATAGGCCGCGAGCTGCGCGATGCCCGCGCCCATCGCCCCGCCGCCGATGACCCCGAGCTTTCCAATCGGCGCGGGTTTGGCTTCCTCCTCCGCCTTCGTCCAGGTGGCGACGTTTCTCGCTTTTTCGCGCTGGAAGAACAGACCGATCAGGTTCCGGCAAGTCGGCGTGAACAGCACCTTGCAAAACGCGGCCCGTTCCGCATCCATTCCCGCCTGGCCCGGCGTGCGGTAGCCGGCTTTGACTGCTTGCACCGCGGCTTCGAGCGCGGGATAATGCCGGGCCTGGTTCGCGATCCGCTGCCGCGTGCCTTTAAACGCGAGCCAACGACCGAAGCGGGTGTGATTCACGAGCCGCGCCAGCAACGGACGGCGGGGAGAACGAGTCACCTCCGCTGCTGACGACGGACTCGCGGTCACAGTTTCGACAAAGCCCGCGACCGCCTGATCGAATTCCTCGGGCGAGGGGGCGAGGTGGACGAGGCCCATTTTCTTGGCGGCCGAGGCGGGAACTTTCTTCGCGGTCAGAATCATTTCCAAGGCTTTCACGATGCCGACCACACGGGGCAGCCGCTGCGTGCCGCCCCAACCGGGGATCACGCCGAGCTGCGTTTCCGGAAGGCCCAGCCGGGTGGCACCGTCGTCGCGGGCGATGCGGTAATTGCACGCCAGCGCGAACTCCAGCCCTCCACCCAAGCACGGGCCATGGATGACTGCGAACGTCGGCATCGGCAGCCGCTCGATTCGCGTGAATAAGTTTTGCCCCCGGGCGATGATCGCGTCCGCTTCTTCCGGGGTGCGGATGGACTCGATGACGTTGATGTCGGCCCCCGCGAGAAACCCGCTGGCTTTGCCGCTCTTAAACACGATCGCCTTGACGTCCTTCGCGCGTTCCCACTCGGACACCAGCGATTCGAGTTCTTCGATCACGCCGGGCTCGAACACGTTCATGCCGCGGTCGGGCACATCGAGGAGGGCCGTCGCCACGCCGCGCTCGTCGGTTTCCACGTGAAAGTTTTTGAGTGTGTGTTCCATGATTGTTCTCCCTGTCGCTATTTATCCGGCGAGCGGGGGGTGTCAGCCCCCTGGTTACGTCGAACGCCATTCCACGAACGAAATCGAACGAATCTCATTTCACATTTACGAAAGTGTCCGTCTTTGTTGATTGGGAGTTACCAGGGGGCTTACGCGGGCACCGACCGTAGGTTGGTCTGCTCGCCTTAATTGAGTTTCGTTTCCAGCCAGAACGCTGCGCCTTGGCCGCCGCCGACACAGAGGGTCGCGAGGCCGCGTTTGAGGCCTTGTTCTTTGAGGGATCGGAGCAGCGTGATGATCAGCCGCGTGCCGGTGGTGCCCACGGGATGGCCGAGGGCGATCGCGCCGCCGTGGATATTGAGCCGGTCCATCGGCAGTTCGCCCACCGGTTCGCCTCGGCCGAGTTCTTTTTTCGCGAACTCCGCGGAAGCCATCGCCTTTTGGCAGGCGAGCACCTGGGCGGCGAAGGCTTCGTTGAGTTCAACCAGTTCGAAATCGCTGAGCTTCATGCCCGTCTGCGCAAGTAATCGGCTCGTCGCATACACCGGGCCGAGGCCCATGCGTTTCGGATCGCAGCCCGCAAAGGCGTAACCGCGGATATAACCCAAGGGTTCCGCATCGAACGACTTCGCATGTTCCGCCGACGTGACCACGCACGCCGCGGCCCCGTCGGTGATCGGGCAGCTATTGCCCGGCGTGACGGTGCCGTCTTTTTCAAAGATCGGTTTGAGCTTCGCGAGTTTTTCGAGCGACTGCCCGGCCCGCGGGCCGTCGTCTTTTTCGGCCGCCTGCGTCTTGGTGATGTCTGCGGAAACGGGCGTGATCTCGCCGGAGAGGAAACAGCGTTCCTGGGCGGCGAGGGCTTTGTTGTGGCTTTCGAGCGCGAACTGGTCCTGCTCTTCCCGGCTGATGGAAAACTCGCGGGCGAGCACCTCGGCGGTTTGGCCCATGTTCAAACCGGAAACCGGATCGGTCAGCCCCAACCGCACGCCGACGCGGGGTTTCAAGAATCCCGGGCGGAAGCGGGAGAGGATCTTCAGTTTTTGCCAGCCGGTTTTGGCCCGGCCGAGTTCGAGGAACATCTCGGTCATCTTGCGGCCGTACATCAAAGGGATGTTCGACATGCTTTCGGTGCCGCCGGCGACGATAACTTGAGATCGGCCTTCTTCGATCGCCTGCCACGCCGAGACGAGCGATTCCATCCCCGACGCGCAGTTGCGATTGACGGTCTGGGCGATGCGGTCCTCGGGCACGCCGGCTTTGAGGGCGATCACGCGGGCGATGTTGCTGGATTCCGCCGGCCCCGACACGTTGCCGAAGACGACTTCATCCACCTGCTCCGGTTTGATCTCCAACCGCTTGAGCGCTTCCACGAGCGCGACCCGGCCGAGTTCGTCCGCCGGCACGCGGGCCAGGGTGCCGTAGGCCTTCGCAAACGGCGTCCGCACGCCTTCCAAAATCGCCAGCGGCTTCATGGTTTGACTTGCCATTGTCTGTCTCCCTCTTCCAATGTTGAATTTGTCCCCTCAATTTCCATCATCGTTCGCCGCCGGGGTCGCTTGGCAGTTCCGGCAACAAACCGCCCACGATTGGCGGATCGATCAAATTCTCGTTCCCGTCGGCCCTGTTCATCGGCAACGATTCGCCGGCGGGCAGTTCCCGCAGATGCCGTCTTAACACCTTGCCCAAAAAGTTTCTGGGCAAAGCCCCTTCAACTTCCTCGAATACCTTCGGCCGTTTGTGGGCGGCAAGATGCTCCTTGCAATAGTGTTCCAAGTTCGAGGCGTTGAACTTCGCGTTTTTGTTCATCACCACGAGGGCCGTTACGATTTCACCCTTCTTCGGATCGGGCCGGCCGACGATGGCGGCGTCGGCGACGTCGGGGTGCTGCTTGAGCACCTCTTCCACCTCGCCGGGGTAAACGTTGAAACCGGACGTGATGATCAGATCCTTTTTGCGGTCCACGATTTTGTAAAAGCCGGCCTCGTCCCGCAGGGCCAGGTCGCCGGTCTTGAGCCAGCCGTTTTCGTCGAGGACTTTTTTCGTTTCGTCTTCGTTTTCCCAATAACCCAGCATCACCTGCGGACCGCGGACCCAGAGCTCGCCGACTTCGCCGATGGGCATTTCGCGGTCGCCGGCATCGATGTCCATGATGCGGGCTTCGGTGTCCGGGAGCGGAAACCCGATGGTGCCGAGCTTGTTGCTGCCGTCCAAAGGCCCGACGTGTGTGACGGGACTGGCTTCGGACAGGCCGTAACCTTCGACGACCACCGCGCCTCCGCAGTGTTCGGCAAATTCGGTGGCGACTTCGGGAGGCAGCGGGGCCCCGCCCGAAATCACCCAGCGGATCGATTCCAAATCCGCCGGCTTGGTTTTGAGGCGTTCGTTCATCGCCGAGAGCATCGCGGGCACGGCGTGAAACACCGTGGGGCGATTTTTTTCGATCAACCGCAGCACCGTCCGCAAATGGAAGCGGTGGTGCATCACGAGCGTGGCCGCCATCGTCACGCCGGACATCAGCGTCGCGGAAAGCCCGTAGCTATGAAAGAACGGCAGCACCGCCATGAAGGTGTCTTCCCCGCGCGGCCGGGTCGTCCAATGGTATTGCTGCCAGGCGTTGGACACGAGGTTTCGATGGCTCAAGGTCACGGCTTTGGGATGCCCGGTCGTTCCGCCCGTGGGCAGGATGTAAGCCGGCTTCTCGGGCGATTCGATTGCGACGGGCGTGAAGTCGCCGTCGCGTTGTTCCAATTGTTCCAATTCGTTGTGCAGCCAGCGGAGGCCGCTGTTGGGAGTGAGCCACCAGCGCCCGGTGCGGCGGATGCCCGTCAGCGAATAGCCCCAGCGCTGCCAGACCGGCAGTTGATCGCGGAGCGTCACCAACAGCGTTTTGTGCGGATCGAAGTCGTTACCCAAAAGAGCCGGGGCGAGCAGGTCCAGGCTGATGACCAGTTTGCACTTGGTCGCGGCCAGGAGTTTCTCCACTTCCTCTTCCACGAGGAGCGGACTGATCGCCACCGCCACGCCGCCGGCGAGCCAGATACCATTGAGCGCGGTGAGATATTCGGGCATATTGGGGAGCAGAAGTCCCACGCGGTCGCCGGGCAGGATTCCGTCGGCCTGAAGGATCGCCGCGATCTTCGTGGCATCCTGCCAGATGTCGGCATAAGACAAGGAGCGATCGCAAGCGTGACAGGCGATCCGTTCGGGAAAATCGCGGGCCGTTTTTTCCAAAAGTCCCCATGCGGGAATGGTTGGATATTCCAAACTGCGGGGCACTCCTGCGGGATATCCGGGTAACCGGGGCAGGTCCGGATTTAGCGGGTGGGAGTGCGCATTCCGAGCGGTGGCCACCATGTGTGTTCTCCCCTTCTTTGAAAAAGAAACGGATGGCGCCAAATCACAATGCCAATCGGCATCGCGTCAAATCAGAATTGTGGTTTGGAGTGCAGGAAAAGGCTTGCCATAGAACAGATACCGAATTTGGTCCCACAATTCGGCGAAACATCCGCATTTGAGCGTGAATGAGCAACATATTAAAAATAGAATACGTGACAATATCCTGTGATCTCGCTTCATTCACCACTGTAATCCTAGGCCAGAATCAAGCGAGGTCAATATGTTGTTCAAACGCAACGTTCTAACCCCGGAACATTTCCGGAGATAGGCCCCGAACGAAGCGGAGAACCGTTCTAATAAGAGGGCTCCCCACAGGAATTTCCGCAGGAAGCGCCTCGAAAACTCCGGCCCGTCAATCACTTACAACTTTCCCCCGTTTGAAAGGCAAATTCGATGCAATCCGTTTCTCAGTTTTGGCAATGGCTGGCGGGACTCTTTCTGGCGGCTCAGGCAATCAGTCTCCACGCCGCGGAACGCCCGAACGTGATTCTGATCATGGCCGACGATGTGGGTTACGAATGCTTCGGATGCTACGGCAGCCGGCAGTATCAAACGCCGAACCTCGACCGCCTCGCGCGGGAAGGGATGCGGTTTACGCACTGCTATTCGCAGCCGTTGTGCACGCCCACGCGGGTCAAGCTGATGACGGGGCTGTCCAACGTGCGGAACTACTCGGCGTTCTCGGTCCTCAATCCCGACCAGCGGACGATCGGGCATCACATGCGGGCCGCGGGCTATCGCACGTTCGTCGCCGGGAAGTGGCAGCTTCTGGCGCGGAACAATACGGGAAGCGGTTCCGCAAGAAAGGCACCTGGCCGCGGGACGCCGGCTTTCATGAGTTCTGTCTCTGGCAGGTCGATAAGCTCGGTTCTCGGTACTGGGGCCCGCTCTTAAATATCAATGGCGAAAACCGCCAGTTTGCCGACAGCGATTATGGTCCCGACATCTGCGCCAAGTCCATCACCGATTTTCTGGACGCCCACCACGCGGACGACAAACCGCTGTTCGTGTACTACCCGATGATCCTCGTGCACAATCCGTTTGAGCCGACCCCGGACAGCGAATCCAAGAAGAGCAAAGACAAACAGAAGAACTTCGAGGACATGGTCGCCTACATGGACAAACTCGTGGGCCGGATTGTGCAGAAGACGGAGGACTTGGGCATCGCCAAGAATACGCTGATCCTCTTCACCGGCGACAACGGCACCAACAAGGCGATCACCTCCGAGCTCAATGGGCGGACGATTCAAGGCGGCAAAGGCAAGACGACCGACGCCGGCACTCGCGAACCGCTCGTCGCCTATTGGCCCGGCGTCGTACCGGCGGGAAAGGTCAACGAGAATCTCATCGAGGCCAGCGATTTTCTGCCCACCGTGCTCGAAACCGCCGGGGCGAAACTGCCCGCTGGTTTGGATGGCCGGAGCTTCCTCCCGCAACTGAAAGGCGAACCCGGCCATCCCCGCGAATGGACGTTTTGCTTCTATTGTCCGCGTCCAGAACGCACTCCGCCCCAACGGTTTGCCCGCGACGTTCGCTATAAACTTTATGGCGACGGCCGATTCTACGACGTGGAACACGATGTCCTCGAACAGAGCCCGCTCAAAGACCTGGACGCCAAAGCCCGAGCCGCGAAAGCCCAGTTGCAAAAAGCCCTCAGTTCAATGCCCGCCGAAGGCCAAAGCCTGCTCAAGTTCGTGGAGAAGTAAAACAGCGATAGCAGAAGGTAGCCGCGAACCGGGGCGAGCGCCCCGCGGCTAATGAATCACATCAGCCGGAATGCGGCTCACATTCGGTTGTTCCAATGAACCGGGGCGAGCGTGCTGCGGCTCATGCGGCAGCAATGGGTTAATTCGCTCTCGCCGTTTTCGAGGGTTCGGCGACGGGCTTCATATTTCGCAGGTCCTGCCCCAGTTCCAAGCGCCAGGTTTGCCCGTCCCGGCGGAAGTACACGACATCCCCGTCGATCTTCATCAGTTGAGCCGAGATGTCGGCGACCTGGAGCGTTTCGCCCACTTTCACATACAAGTCACGTTTGTTCCAGCGGTCGAACAGCCAGGCCTCGCTCGCGGCGGTGTCGGCCACTGCCCCGACGAACCTCGTGAACATGGCCACGTCGGTTTTGACCGTGACCGGCACTTTCAGGGAAGCCGCCTTCGGAGGCCGGCCGTCATCGGTCGCGAGGATTTCCACGTCGAACGATTGCTCGGTGACCGGTCCCGGCGGCGTCCAGGTGAATTGCCCGGTGGCGGGATCGATCACGGCGTCGGCCGGGGCCCCGGCTCCCAGCGAATAGGTCAGATGCTGGTCTTCGTTGGCATCGGCGGCCTTCGCCGTGAACGCCAGCGGCTGGCCGCTGTAAACGACTTGGGCGTCAACGTTCGCGAGGCTCGGCGAAAAATTCTCTTTCTCGACGATCACCACGACCTGTTTCGTGATCGGCCGGGCGAAATCGCCGCGGGTCATCTGAATGGTCACGGGATGCTCGCCGAGCAGTTTCTCATCCGCCGGCTGCCAGGTCACCACGCCGATTAGGGGATTGCCGCCGGAGGGTTCGATCTTCATGCCGGCGGGCACGGATCCTTGGAGTTCGAACTTCGGCGCGCCGTGGGCCGCGTTCACGCCGGTCGCGTTCGCCTCGAATTGGAGCGGACTTCCCAGGTAGACGTATTGTTCCCCGGCAACGTTCAAGGCCGGGGGCACGTCGATCTTGGGCGGCGGAATCGTGAACGGGTTTTGCTGGGAGATCATCGCGAATTTCGGATGCCGGTCTCGGGACGGCTCATCCGTGGCGAGGGGGTTGAACAATCCCAAATCGACTTTCGTCCCGGCGGCGTGCGGCGCGGGTTTGGTTTCGTTTTTCGCCCGCGTGACCGTCCAGGCCGTGCCTTTGGCGTACGAGACGGCGAGGCGTTCTTTGCCGATGCGAACGATAAACCGCCCGCCTTCGGGAAAGCCCTCCGCGTCTTTCACCGTCAGCTTGCCCCCGTCGGCGGCGATGGACGACGCGAGCACGGTCTGCGGGAACAGCAGGTCCCGCTGCGGGGCGTCGATCAAGGCCACGCCCTCGGCCACCAGGTTCACTTCCATGTCCGGATCGCCGCGGTGAGCGTTGCACGTGATGTGGCAGCTTTCGATGCGTTGCAAGAGTTCCGTCTGCTCGAATAAGGCCAAGAAATCGCAAATCTGGCCGTATTTCGCCTGGGCTTTGATCCGCACCTGGGCCGTGACGTACACATCCTGAAACGACCGCGTCAGGCCGGGCGTGACTTCCGTTTGGATGAATCCGCAATGACGGGCCAAATCGGTAAGCCATTCCTGATAAAGCCGTTGCCCATTGAGAGCGTCCGGGCGCTGGCGGCCCGGCCGCTTGGGGTCGGGCGGCAGGCTCCGCGCTTTCCAATCCGCCAACCGCCGCGTGGCCTGGAGCAACTGCATTTGCTGAGTTTCAGCCGCGCTCAAGTCGCCTTTCACCCGTGCCAGCTCTGCTTGCTGCTGTTCGATCGGACCGAAGTACCAAGGCTTCAAAACGTTCCACACGACCAGGACGCCCAAGACGCCGGCGAAACCCAGACCCAATTGTTTTTCACGCGTTTGCATCGATCGATCCAAATCTTCGAAATCAGCCGGAACGCGCTAGCGTCCGGTTTCTCTGCGAAATACCAAACCGTGGGCGAGCGCCCAGCGGCTGATGAATAACAACTTCTCGACCTTTAACTCCGGCCGGCCAATTGCGGGGAGGCGGTTCCCGGCTTTGCCGGCACGGGGAGGGGCAGTTCCAGATCCAAGGTGAACTGCACGGGGTAGTCCGAGTCCGGGGACTGCTGCGTCTTCGAGGGTTTAACTTTGATCCCGCGCTCGGCAAGCTGGCTGAACAGCTCGCGCACGTCGGTTTCGGCTTTGGCCCGGCCCACGGCGTAAATCTGGCCGACCGACGTTCGCGAACCCGGGGAGAGTTTGTATTCCACAAGGTAGATCAACTTCGTGCCGGGCAGCGCGGAATACAACTGGCCGACCTGGCCCATTTCCTTGGTGGCTTTCTGCTCCCATTCGCCGACAAAGCCCGCGGACTCCATCACCGGCTTGCCGCTCTTGACGAGCCGTTGCAATTCCGCGGTTTGCGACTGGGCGGCCGCGATCTCGCTTTTCAAATCGCTCACCTTCCACCAGCGGTAGCCCATCGCCCCGATGAAGAGCACGGCCACCGTCGAGATGATCGCCCATTTGCGGATCTTTTCCATATCGCGGCGGGGACGCTGCTTGCGGGGGTTTCCGAAAATCGATCTTCCCGACGATCCCGTCCGCGCAGGACTCCAAAGCCCCCACCGGGCCGGCAAACGCGGCGACGGGAGCCGGCCAATCCCCCGCGTGATTTGTCATCCCGGCCGAACGGTCCGGACGGAAGACTTGGGTTTCGCACTTCAAACGTTTCTCGATTGCGGCGGCGAGTTCCGCCACTTCGCCGTCCTCGCCCACCAGCCAGGCCCGGTCAATCGCGAGCCGGCCCGATTGCGTGTGCAGCGACATCATCGACCGCTGGACCTCGGCGACGATCATCGATTCATCGCCGCCGGAACCATCTTCGCTGTGGATCTGCGCGGAGTGCGTGAAGATCACATGCTGCGCTTGAAGAATCGTGATCTCCACCCGCTGGCCGTGCCGGGCGATGATCAGCGAGGTGCCGTCGGGCGAATGGCCCCGGCTCTTTTCCTCGCGGGCGATGCACTCCGCCGCCGCCACCGCGCTTAAGCCCACCGATTCGAGCTCCAGACCCGCCCCCGCCAAAATCGCTTGCAACTTCGCCGTCCGCTTGCGGGGCATGGTGCACATCAACACCTCCCGCCCGCCTTCGGACGAAGTCCCCGGCTGCGGCAGAAAGTCCAGCTCCAACTGGTCGAGAGGCGTGGCCGACTTGGTCGCAGCCTGCATGTGCACGAGCGCCGGAAGCTCTTCATCGGGGACGCCGGGCACGGTCAGCCGGCGGACGACCACGCTTTCCCGCGGCAGCGACAACAGCACGCTCCGCGCGGACACCCCCTGCTCAGCCAGTTGCTGCTTCAGCCAGCGCGTGGCTTCTTCGCGGTCTTTGTCCAGATCGAGATGCTCCGGCCAGTTGAGCACGAAGGCCTTCCGGACGGTGATCCCCTGGCGGGACGCGGAGGCTTCCAGGCCGCTCAGTTGGTGGGCTTCCCAATCCAAAGCAAGATACTCAGGCATCGTCGGTTTCGGCTTTCCTCAAACAGACACGCTCTGTGCCGAGCACAGAACTTCTCAGGTCACATCTTATGGAACGACTACTGCTGCTGGAGCAACTGGGCGGGCGAAAAACCCCGGCCCAAATCGGTCAGGTCTCTGAGCTCGATCAATTTCGGCGGTTGCGTGGTGGCGTCGATCACGGCTTCCAATCGGCACAACGGGCCCCCGGCGTCGAAATGGCCGATGACCTGCGCCCGGAACACATCGCCTCGGGCCGTGACGAACTGATCGAGTTCCCGCATGGCGGTCAAATCCACCAGCCCGTTCGCGACCAGCCAACCGGTCGTGCTCCGCTGGGAGATCAAGTCGGTCACGGGCTGGCCGCCCGCGTCGATCATTTGCTGGCTGATGATGGCATTGACCATGGTCCCATCCATGCCGGGCAGTCCCACGAGCGTTTCGTAGCGGGCCTCGTTGATATTGACCCGCCCGAGAATCGTGGGGTCGTCCGAAAGCGAAAATGTATCCATGAGCTGGGGCAGATACTGCTGCATGTCGGCGGCACTGTCGGTCCAGGGGCTGTCCAAGGTCGTCGTCTGCGTCTGCCCGCTCATTTGGACTTGCACCTGCGAGCCGATCAAATCGTAAATCGACGTGAAGGTGTAAGACGCTGCGCCCGAAAGGTCCAAACCGCCCCGCGTGACCGCCCCGCCCGTCCCGCCGCTCGCGGCCTGCGCGAGGTTGCTGACCGCTTGCGTGGCCGTCTGGCTCAATTGGCTGGAAGAACTCGACCCGCCGCCCGAGGAACTGCCGCTGGCGGACGATCGGCCGGAACTCCCGCCCGAGGAACTCCCGCCGGACGACGGGGTCGAACTGCCGCTGGATTGCCGGGAGGAACTGCCCGATGGCGAGGACCCGCCGGATGGCGAGGACCCGCCGGACGGCGACGACCCTCCACCCGAGGAACTCCCGCCGCCCGAGGAACTCCCGCCGCCGGACGGCGAGGACCCGCCGGTCGAACCACTCGAGCCGCCGGTCGAACCCGTGGAACCGGTTCCGGTTCCGCTCGTGCTGCCGGTGGTGGTGGCCACGGGGCCGTTCAGCCGCATGGCGACGACGAAGGTGGCCATGTCCTGATCGAACTCCGCCTCGACCGCGTCGTAAAGATCGGTGAGCAGCTGTTGATTGACGTTGATCTTCGCGGTGCCGTCGGCCCGCAAATTGGATTCGACGCTGTACACTGTGAGAAACGCGACCCAACCCGGCTGGAACACGCCGTCGCCGTTGAGGTCTTCCCCCGGATCGAGCAGGCCGTTCTGGTTCGCATCTTCGCCGTAGAGCATCTCCCGCGTGACGCCTTCGATCGAAAGCAGCTCGTCCAGCGATTCCAGCGGGGCGTTTTTGTTGGTCTCGGCTTCCGCGCCGAACTGCCGCTGCTGGGCGGGGTTCTCGGCGTCGATGAAATCCAGAATCAAATCCGCCATTTCCATCGGCATAATCAAGAGTTCGGGGCCGCCGGTGAGGATGTTGCGGACCTCGTCCTCTTCCAGGCTGAGGTTGACCAATTCGTTGATGTTGATCTTGCCCGATTCGTTCATCAATCCAAAGCGAGGCATCGTGGCGGAGGGATTGCTTTCGATGGGAGCGACCACGCTGAAGCGGGCGTTGCCCCGCAGGTTGGCCGAAGCCAAGAGCGTCTGCTGGAACACCGCCGGATCGTGATACAGGTTCTCTTCGCCCACCGCCGCCCGCTGGGCCAGCATTTCCAGCGTGAGTTCCACGCCGGAGTCCGCGATCGCCCGGGCCTGCACCTCGCGGGCGTACATGACCGTCGATTCCAGTTCGGTCCGCATTTGCTCGGTAAACGCATACGCCCCCAGCGTCAACAACACGATCACCACCAGCACCATCGGCAACAACGTGCCCCGGCGCGATGCCTTCGTTTTTTGAAGATGGGTTTTCATGGTTTCGCTTTTCTCTCTAAAGAGCCGCGCACGACGAAGTCAACGGAGTAACGTCAACGCTGAATCGCTGACTTCGCGCGGGGCTCTTTGTGTCTGGTTCACAACTCCAACGGGACATCGGACAGCGGCAAATGGATGACGCTTTGAAACACTTCGGTCGAAGCGCTTGTGCCGGATTGCCGCAACCGATTCGAACTGGCCATCGAGGCCGGGTAAAACTGGATGTTGACCTTGATCGCCCGCGGCAGCCCCGCCATGTCCCGGCTGTGCCATTGGTCCATCCAGGTGTTCGTCGTGCCGTCCAAATACTGAAAGCGAAGATCGGCCACCTCGGCGGCGAGCAAAACATAATCCGCGCTCGGATCCGGCAGACTGCCCTGGGCTTCGAGCATCTGCTCGACCTGCTGATCGACGTTCCGGTAATAAAGGCCGGACGAGGAGAACATGTAACCGACCTTGCGACGGTCGCTTTGGCGCTCGACGTAAAGCTCGTCCTGCAGGCTGCCCGTGCGGTTGCGGAAGGGCTTGAGCACGATCATCTCCAGCGACTGCGACGTTCCGATCAAATGCACGCCGGAGACGAGATAAGAATCGTCCTCTTCCACCTCGACCGTGGTGCTTTGAGCCTGCGACTGCGTGCCCGAACCCGTCGCCGTGTTTCCCGCGCCTTCGTCCGCGGCCTGCGTTTGCGAGGCCGTCCCGCTGCTCGTGCTGGTGTCGGCGGGCTTATAGGTCACCGAGCGAACATCCATTTCCATCCGCCGGATCAGCGTGCGGGCCAATTGGCAGCGCTCGGCATCGAGCCGGCCCAACGAGTCGAGCCGCCAGAACGATTCCATCGCCCCATACACCAGGAGCATCAGCAAACTGCTGAGGCCCAGCGCCAACAGCACTTCCAAGAGCGTATAACCCCGGCGGCTTCTGACAACGGGCGTCGCCTTGGATCGCGTGCGAATCATTGGACGGCCTCCTCGGATGCGGCGGCTTCGGTCGCGGCCTCGGCTTCCAACAGCGCCTGCGGGTCCCGGACGTAACGCCTCAAGGTATAAGTCGCATTCCCCATCCCCGACCCCGAGAGATGCGACACCGTCAGTTCCAACTGCAACAGGTTCGTGTTTTGATCCCACGACTGCACCGCCAGGCTCCAGGTCCACTGCCCGGTGCCCGCGGAATACTCTTCCTCAAAGGGCATCCCCGATGCAGCGACCAGCAGGCTCGGGTTGGCGATGACTTCGTTCATCTTGGCCTCGGCCCGGATGATGGCCTCGGTCTGCAAGCGCGCGTCGAGAGCCGCCCGGTGCCCGCTCGCCACCAGTTCCGAAAGCACCGCCATCGCCGCCACAAAAATCCCCAAGGTCAACACGACCTCCAAAAGCGTCAACCCGCTCCGCGTTCGTTCAAAAGATGCCACGGTGTTTCTGTCAACGAGCCGTTTCATCAGAGCCGCTCCTTTTGGGTGAGCGTGGCGGACACCGCACCGGTCAGGCCGCGCACGGTCAGTTCCATCACCTGCCCGTAGCCATCTTCGATCCGGATGAGCGACTGGTTCGCGGAACCGTCGGGATAGAACAGAATCGGCTCGGACCACTTCAAGCCGCCCAACTCGTCCACGCCCGGCAGTCCTTGCAGTTGCCAGTCCGCGACGGGCACCGATTGCTCGATCACGGGGATGCCCAAGTTGGCGAGTTCTTCGTGGGTCGTCGCGGCAAACTGCACGCCGGGCCGCATTTCGCCGGCGGCCCGGTAGAGTTGATCCCCATTCGCCGCCGGCTGCCCGGCCGCGCTCGCCGTTTGGACGGCCTGGTAGGACTCGTGCGGAATAACCAAAAACCGGTTGCCGCCGAGTTCGTAGCGAAACTCGTAGATCAGCATGCCGTCGATGGCCTTGTTCCGCGTGCCGGCGAGTTCCGAGCGGACCATCTCGGAGGCTTCCTGGATTTTGTGATCGGCCCAGACCCGCTGCAAATTCGGCAGCGTAATCCCGGCCAACACCGCCAAAATCGCCAGCACCAACAACATCTCCACCAGCGTCACGCCGTGGCGGTCGGGCTGACGTTTTCGGATGGACGTTTGTTGGAACGGGCGATTCACGGAACAGGCATCTCCGATTCAGAATCCAGAGGATTACAACCGCGGTTGCTGGCCGTTTTGGTCGTCTTGATTGGTGAGGTCGTCGCCGCCGCCTTGTTGCTTGTTGGGGCCGAAGGAAGAGATCAGCGGCTTGAGTTCGCCGGGGGTGTACTGGTATTGCAGCGGCATGCCCCAGGCGTCGTTCGGGATTTTGTCGAGCAGGGGCTGGATCACCATGCCGCCCTGGTTTTCCTGTTCCAAAAGCTGTTGCAAGCTTTGCGGCCATTCGCCGTCGTGCTTGGTGGCATACATTTTGGCCGTGTTCTCCAAACTGTCGATGCTTCGTTTTGTGGTTTTGATGTAGGCTTCTTTCTGTGTGCCCAGCAGGTTCGGGACGACCATCGCGGCGATGACGCCCAGAATCGCGAGCACGAGCAGAACTTCGATGAGGGTGAAACCGCCTCGGCGGACGCGATTTTGGGTGGGTTTTTTCATGGATTGGTCCTATTCGCTCTTGGAGGGGGAAAGTGACGCAAAAAAGGTGGGAAACATCGCCGGGAAAAAGACTCTCGCCGAGACCGCCCGCTTATTTCTATGGTGATTTGTTAATAAACCCCGCACAAGGGTGTTTGGGTCGAAAGTTTGTTTCTAAATCAGGCCACAGAGGCCACAAAGGGGCAAAGGCCACAAACTGGGTAGGTCAAAACACGCCGGAGCTTTGCAGGATGGGGAGCATCAAACCCGCGACGACGAACAAAATGATTCCCGCCATCAACAGCAGCAACAAGGGTTCCAGCAAACGCACGAACATTTCCAGCCGGCGGTTGGTGTGGCGTTCCATGTTCTCGGCGATGTCGATCAAAACTTGTTCCAGGTTGTTGGCTTCCTCGCCGACGGCAATCATTTCCACGACCTCTTCCGGAAACTGCCCGCTGCCCCGCAGCGGTTCCGCGAGGGCTTTCCCGGAGGAGACGTTCTCGGCGGCGTCGCCGATGGCCTGGCTGAGCACCTGATTTCCGGTGGCGTCCTTGGCGATGCGGAGCGACTGCAAAATCGGCACCCCATTTTTGAGGAGCGTTCCCAGAATCCGGCAAAACCGCGCGATGGCGAGGCTCCGCACAATCGGCCCCACGCCGAAGGCCACGAGCCGGTAGCGATCGTACCTGAACCGGCCTTCTTCGGTTTTGACGTAGCGAATCAGAAAATACGCCCCGCCCGCAATCAAGCCCGCGAACACCAGGCCGTAAACCTGCATGGACTCGCTGAGGCTCATGAGCGCGGTCGTGGCCCAGGGCAGCGAACCCCGCTCGGCCATGCGGTCGAAGATCGGCGTGAATTTGGGAACGAAGAACGTGAGCATCGCCACCACGATCCCCCCGCCCATCACCAGCAAGAACATGGGATAGACCATCGCCCCCACGACCCGGGCTTTGAGTTCCTCCTGATGCTCGGTAAACGCCGAGATGCGTTTGAGCACATCTTCCAGGAAGCCGCCTTCCTCGCCCGCCCGCACCATGCTCACGGCCAGTTCGCCGAACACGCGGGGATGCCGGCGCATGGATTCCGCGAGCCGGGTCCCGTCGGCCACCTGCTCTTTCACGTCTTGAATGACGTGCTTCAGCGTGTTTTGCGAGGTTTGCCGTTCCAAGAGTTCCAGGGACCGGAGCAGCGGCACGCCGGAGCGGAGCAGATCCGCGAGCTGGGTGTAGAACACGGCCAGATGCCGGGCTCGGACCCGGCCGCGGACGAGTTGGGATTGGGTTTTCGCTCCGTCGGCCAAAGCGATCCGAACCGGGAACAGGCTTTTCGCCGCGAGCGATCCCAGCGCATCGTGCTCGCTCGCCGCCGAGAGCACCCCTGTGACCTGGCGTCCGGAAAGTTCGCGGGCGATGTATTGGAAATCAGGCATGGAAATCTAACGAACTAACGAAAACGTGTCTGGTGGGACATTGCGAGGGGGAAACACTTGAGCGGCACGGCGCTCGCCGCCGGTTTGTGCAACGAACCGGCGGCGAGCGCCGTGCCGCTCACAAAAAAGTTACGTCAGCAAATCTCCCTTGGTGATTCGCAGAACCTCCTCGACGCTGGTGACGCCCGCGATGACCTGGCCCCAACCGCTTTGCCGGAGCGTCGTCATGCCGTTCCGCATTGCGTAGTCGCGGATTTGGCCGGCACTGGCGTTTTCCACGCACAACTTGCGGATGACGGCGTCCGAGCGCAAAAGCTCGAACACGCCCGTCCGCCCGGCGTAACCGGAATCCCGGCACTCCCGGCAGCCGACGGGCTTGTAGATTTCGGTCAATTGATCCAACGGAAAATCGGGGGGCAGATCGTCGGGCTTGGGGAGGTAGGGCGTTTTGCATTTCTTGCACAATACCCGCACCAGCCGCTGGGCCAAGACGCCTTCGACCGTGCTGGCGACGAGGTACGGTTCCACGTCCATATCCACCAGCCGGGTGAACGCGCCCGGGGCATCGTTCGTGTGCAGCGTGCTGAACACCAGGTGCCCGGTCAGGGACGCTTGGATCGCGCTTTGGGCCGTCTCGCCGTCGCGGATTTCCCCGATCAGGACCACGTCGGGGTCGTGGCGGAGAATGCTCCGGAGCCCCGCCGCAAACGTGAGTCCGATCTTGGAGTGCACCTGGATCTGGCTGATCCCGTCCGTGTGATATTCCACCGGGTCTTCCACCGTGATGATTTTCGTCGCCGGGTTTTTGATGTAGTTGAGGGCGTGATATAAAGTCGAGGTTTTCCCGCTCCCGGTCGGCCCCGTGACCAGAACGATCCCGTGGGGCAACTGGATCAGCTCGCGGAACACGGTCAAAACATTTTCGGGCATCCCCACGTTGTCCAGGTTGAAATTCATCCGCTCTTTGTCGAGAAGACGCATCACCACGCCTTCGCCGTAGAGCATGGGGATGATCGAAACCCGCACATCGATCTCCCGCCCCTGCACGCGGAGCTTGATCCGGCCGTCCTGCGGCAGGCGCTTCTCGGCGATATTCAGGCGGGACATGATTTTGAGGCGGGTCACGATCGCCGCGTAGAAGTGGTTGATCTCCGGCGGCACGGGCTGCACGCGGAGCATGCCGTCCACGCGGAACCGCACGGTCAGCCCATGCTCCTGCGGCTCGATGTGCACGTCGCTCGAATGCTGGTTCAGGGCTTCGATCAAGAGTTCGTTGACCAGCTTGATGACCGAGGCTTTCTGGGCCATCTCGGCGAGTTCGCCGTCTTCCTCGTTGATGTCCTCCAGAAGCTCGACGCCGTCTTCGGACCGCTGGGCGACGAGTTCGCCGATCGTGTCGCCGCTGACGCCCAGGCAATCTTTGATCCGCTCGATGACATCCGCGTGCCGGGCCAGAACAGGCTCCAGGCGGAGGCCGCTGACCGCGCTGAGCTCGTCGATCGCTTCCAGATCAAACGGATCGCTGGTGGCGACGAGCACCCGGCCGTTTTTTCGCGCGATCGGCAAAAGCGAATGCCGAAACACGACCGAGGTCGGAAACTTGCTGAGCAATTCGGGATCGATCTCGATGTCTTTGAGTTCGATATACCGCATGCCCAGTTCGTCGGCGAGGGCGGAGAGGGCCTGCTCCTCGGTGATCAGGCCCATATCGACGGCGACCTGGTCCAGCCGCCGGCCGTTCGTTTGGCTGCGGGCCAGCTCGACCTGCTGCTGATCCAACAATCCGCGATTGTAAAGTAGCTCGCCAATTTCCATTCCAACCACGCTTTGAGTTCAAAAACCCAACGAATACCAGGCCCAGTTTTCGGGGACGTTCCGATTTGCCATCCCCAGGCGACACCAACATTCGTGTCGGTGCCGTGTTCAATCCTTGACGTTTCGCAGAAACAATTCTCACTAATTCCCGCGGCCGCCGAATCCGCCGCGTCCGCTGCTACTGCCGCGGCCGCCGAAACCGCTGCTGCTGCCGCGGCCGCCGAATCCGCTGCTACTGCCGCGGCCGCCGAAACCGCTGCTGCTGCCGCGGCCGCCGAACCCGCTGCTACTGCCGCGGCCGCCGAACCCGCTGCCGCTGTCCGAGGATCCGCCGCGGCCGCTGAATCCGCTCCGCGAATTGTCGCTGCCGGACCGCGAGCTGCGCATCTGTTGGAAATACGCCGTGCGCTGGGCCGCATCATCCCCGCCGCCGTTAAATTGGGGGGGCGAATTGTTGTTTGAGGTGCTCGTGGTGGCCACGCTCACCGTGGGCAACAGCGCGGACAAGGCCTGCTGAAGCACGACGGAATCGGATTCCGTGACGTTCACAATCTGCACGCTCCGGCGGGCTTCTTTTGCCGCCATGTCGAGTTCCTTGACCATCAATTCCACCTGCCGGAACAGCGAATCGTTGGCCGAGACGACCAGCTTGCTGGTTTGGGTGTCCACGCCCACGGTCATCCGCACGGGCGTACTCTGCCGGCCGCCGCTGTTACCACCCCGGCTGCCGTTTCCGTTATTTTGCCCGCCGCCCAACATCATCGCGAAGGGGTTCGTGCCCCGGCCTTGCTGCCGGCTGTTGTCTTCCATGTAATCTTTATAGACGTCTTTCACAATGGTGGCGACGTCGTTGACGTTGGCGTATTCCACGGGGATCATGCGGGGCACGCGTTCGCGGAGGGATTCGGGGAGATCGTCCGCGTCGAGCACCTTGAGCATGTCCTCCACCTGCCGGACCTGGTCCGCCGGTCCGGTGACGAACAGCGAATTGGAGCGAATTTCGGGGATGATCTTCAAGACGCTGGGGTTCTGCGTGAGCGAGTTCATGCCCGCGGCATCGACGAGGCCGTTGCCCAGGGACGTGAGACTGTTCGTCAGCCCGCCGAAGAACGAGCCGTCGTCGGACGAGAGCGCCGTGCCGACGGAACTGCTCGGAAACAATTGTTCGAGCATCATCGAGGTTTCGTAGGCGTCGGCCGAGCGCAGATAATACACCGTCCAGGTGGTCCGCGGGGGAATCGCCATTTGCAGTTGCTCGATCATGGCTTCCATTTCATCGAGCGACTCGCTTTTGCCGGACTGGTCGAAGAGCACCAACTCGTTGCCGCGGACGGTGACGATGATGGGCAGTTCGCCGGGTTTCGCTTGGGCGGTTCCGGCGGGCGTCTTGGGCGTCACGGGGGCGGCCGATGGGGAGTTGCTTTTGACGGGTTCCGCGTTCTCGCTCTGGGCCGGGACGGGTTGGAGCTTCGCCGCGGGTTCGGGAGCCTCATCGGCCGACATCTTCAAACTCGGCTGGATGCCCATTTTGGTCACGATCCCCAACACCGGCGCCAATACCCCCGCGGGCGTGTCCGGGTGCGTG
Organism: uncultured Planctomycetaceae bacterium; assembly: GCA_963815195.1. Classification (GTDB taxonomy): domain Bacteria; phylum Planctomycetota; class Planctomycetia; order Planctomycetales; family Planctomycetaceae; genus CAWAVN01. The sequence goes on along the minus strand of CAWFGE010000012.1, from coordinate 720,281 downwards.
TTGATGATAAAGGTCCGATCGTCTTCGGGCACGGCCTTCAGCCATTCCGCCGAGCGGATCGAAAGCTGCACCGCGGAGATCGGGTCGCCGTTGAACGTCATCTGGCCGCTCTTGCTCAGACGCAGCGTCGCGGTGCTCGGCACCGCCGCCGCGGGTTTCTCCACCGGAGCCTTTTCGGGCAAGGGCCGGGCATTTGGAGCCTGTTGCCCGGGCTGCTTGGCGGACGGAGCCGGGTCTTCGTAGGCGGCGGGTCTCGGCTGCGGGTCGGCTTGCGCGGGGGCGGGATCGGTCGTGGTGATTTCCATGCTCACCGGAAACAGCGGCCGGATTCCCGAAAGCTGGGGGGCCGCGGACGCATCGATCTCGAAGGGCTTTCGCTCGTTCAAAGTCGATTGAGAATCCAAATCCTCGGAACGCGTCCGGTTCTGGGTCGTGGGGCGGGCCGGGCCGAACTCCCGCGGCTCATCGAGCAGCGACGGAATCCGCCGGTCGCGGATCGGGCTGTTGGAGGGAATCACCACGCGGATCGGCGTATCGGACGAACTACTCCACAGCCGCTCCAGAATCCTGGCAAATTCCTCCGCATCGCGACCGCCCAAGGATCTGCGGCGCAACGGCCCCTCCTGGCCCTTCGCCGGTGTCCCGCTGCCGTCTTCGCCCAGCCCGTTTAACATAATCTTCACCTGGGCGATCTGATCGTTGCTGCCCCGGACGATCAACTGCCGGCTGTAAGGCTCGGGCGTGATGGTCGGGGCATCCTCGCCATCACGGACGAACATTGTGTTCAAAATGCTAGACGCAGCGGACGGATCCAACTTGCTGAGGCCAATCACCACGACCGCGCTCGCTCCGGTGCCATCGAGTTCCTGGATCAACTTCGCGACCTTCTCGTGCTGGGCGTCGGTGGCTTTGATGTGGATCGTCCGTTCGCGGCCGTCTTCATTGACGACCACGCCGGGGATGAGCGCATCCAAGGTCTTGGTGACTTCCCGGGCGTCGGCCCGTTGGAGATGGTACACCTTCAAGTAGGGGATGCCCGCGTTCCGCATGCCGGGATTGGCGATGTTGTCGTCGCTCACGTCCAGCGTCAACAGCACCTGCTCGGCGATCGCCAACTGGTTTTTCGTGGCCGTCACCAGCAGCGAGTTGGTCCGCGGATCGGCCGTCACCTTGGCTTCGGGCGTGGAATTGCTGTTGGTGGTGGGACGGGAGGAACTCCCCCGAGAGGAGGAAGATCCCCGGCTGCCGAAGCTGAAACCGCCAAACCCGCTCGAGCCCGAACTCACATTCGTCACGCCGCTGCCCAAGCCCAGTTGATCGCGGACGATGATTTCCGCTTCGCCCGCCGCGACGTATTTCAGCGGGAAGGACTGGAACTGCTGGGCTTCGGGATCGATCTTGGCGGTGACGCCTTTGAGCAGCCGGTGAATCCGCTGCAAGTTGGAATAGGTGTCCCTGACCACCACCGCGTTGGAAACGGTGAGGGGAGAGACTTTGCCTTGCGGTCCCAACAGGGGTTCCACGTCGCGGGCGGCATCGTTGGCGTCGGCTTCTTCCAAGGGAAGGACCACGCTGACCAGTTGATGCTGGCCGAAGTCGCCGTCCTCCAAATCCGCAATCGTAATGTTGGGAATCAAGTTGGGCGGAATCGGGTAGATGTCGATGTTGAGCACCACCAAAAACCGGTCCCGCTTGATCATCACAAACCCCTTCTGCAGGAGGTATCCGTGCAGAATGTCCAAGGCTTCGGTGGGGGTGTACCATTTCTGGTCGTTGGTATAGGTCACGGTGCCCGGCGGCATGTTCAAAATCTGCAAGGTCAAGCCGGCCTTCTTGGCGAACTGAGTCAGCACCATCTCCCAGGGGGCGTTTTCCAGGTGGAACTGAATCGATTGGTCCTTGTCGCGCGGCTTTTCGGACGGCGCGGGCTTTTCGATCGGCGCGGGCTTTTCGGCCGCGGCCGCCCCGCCGGCGTCGGCGAGTTGAGTTTTCCCGCCGTCAAAGGACACGACCACGGGGCCGTCGTTTGCGGGCGGCGTGTAGGTTTCGCGGACGGAACCCGGCGCGTTCCCGGCGGCCGGTGCCGCGGTTCCATTGGCGGGCGGGGCGGCCGAGGAATCCGCGTCTTTCAGTGGAGCCCCCTGCAGATTCTGCCAGGCCGTTTTCTGATCCTGCGTGAGGGCCGCGAGAATCTTGGTGTTCCATTCTTCTTGGGCTTTTTCCCGTTCTTCGCGGGGCGTGCGGAAACCCAGTTCGCGCATGGCGGTGCGGGACTCTTCGATCACATTCGCGATTTGCTCTTTCTGCTGGCCGCTGAGTTTGAGTTCCGTCGAGACGCGTTCGCTGGCCAGGGCGCTCACGCCCAACTCCTGAAACCGGAGCTGCTCCAGCCGATCGTATTGCTCGGCCTTCAAAAGGTCCTTGAGCTTCGTCATCGCGGTTTCGCTTTGGGCCTCCTGCTCTTTTCGCATTTCCGCAAAGAGCGCGGTGCGTTCTTCGTCCGTCTGCACCTGGCGAAACCGGTCGCCGCTTCGTTGCCGGTCTTCCTCGGACGGTTGGAGGCTCTCCTGGAGCTTTTCGATCTGATCCAACTGCGCATCCGTCAGGCTGAGTTCCTTCTTCACGTCGTCCTGGCCGAGCATGCGGAACGGGCTCGAACGGTCCCCAAATCCGCCGCCGCGGCTGCTGCGACCGCCCCGTCCACCGGGTTGAGCCAGCACCGGATCCGCGGCCACCAACGCCAAGACCGCCGCCAACAGGAACAACACATGAACTTTTGTTGAGAGATGTACCATCATGAATCGTCGCCCGCTTTCAAGAAAGTTTGGCAAATCGAGAATTCCGCAGGTCTGTTTGTGATGGGACGGGGTTAGAATGGGATGAGGTAGGAATTCCTCATCATCACTTCTCCCCCGGGAAATGGATAGCAGGATTTGGAACAGAAGGGATGTTTTCCAAATCCCGCAACGGGTTTCTTCCAAACGTCTAGTTTATTCCGGCCCGTGGCGTTTCGACAGCCTTTTCCCAACCGTCAAACTCATTTTAAGGGTTTTCATCGAAAAACGCTCGCAAAATATCGATGAGAAAAAAGCCATAGGATATACAACACCCCCCAAGTCAAATCGGACTGCCAAATCTGAGGAAATTTGCGATGTTTAACAGAATCCTCTTCCTTGTCGTGTTCGGATTGGTCGTCGGCCTGTTCGCTCAGTCGGCAAATGCCCAGTTTCGCGGCCGCGGCGGCGACAGCAGGGGCGGCGGATTTGATCGGGGCGGCGACCGCGGCGGGTTTGACCGCGAGGAGATGCGCCGGCGGTTTGAAGAAATGCGCAGCCGCGGCGGATTTGGAGGAGGCGATCGCGGCGGATTTGGAGGAGGCGACCGCGGCGGATTTGGAGGCTTCAGCCGGGGCGGCGATGACCGCGGCCGGGGGGGCGACGATGACCGGGGCGGCGACCGGGGCGGGTTTGGAGGCTTCAGCCGGGGTGGATTCGGCGGTGGCGGAGACAACGGACGAGGAGGTTCGGGAAACGCCCCCAAAATTCAACCCTATGTGCCCACGCCCCATGCGCCGATCGGCGTCGAGATCCCCGCCCAATTCGCCGCGGGCGATGCCGACGGCGACGGACAAATCGACCTCCTGGAATGGCGGCAATGGAAACCCCAGGACATCGCCCAATTCATGAACATGGACACCAACCGCGACGGCTTTCTCACCGCCCGCGAGTTGGTCATCGCCGAGAACTTCACCGACGCAGCGGCCGTGCCCACCACCTCCGTCGCGGCGACGTCCGTGGCGGTTTCGCCATCCAATTCCTCCTCCGCCGCTCCGTCCAATCCGGGGACCGATGCCGAGGGCAACCCCATCGCCGCCGCGGATGAAAAACCCAGCGCCGCCGAGGCCCGGTTCGTCTTTCCCAAACTGGACGGGAATCACGACGGCCAGATTTCCAACGACGAATGGCAAAGCAGCAAGAGCATTCGCGAAGGCTTTCAAAAGCAGGGAATCAACGTCAGCTTCCCGATGAACCTGGAAACCTTCTTGGAACGCTATCCCAAGGACCGCATCGTCCCCCAACTGCGCTTGACGGGTGGATAATTCGAGCGTTATTGAGGCTTCTGAAATTCGCGTAGCAGCGTGGTCGCATAAACTCCCGCGGGCAAGGTCACATCAAACCGCAGTCCCTCGACTTCCGGGGAAATCCGCAAGTCCTGCGGCCGAACCAAAAACGCCCGCCGGGAACCGGGCGTCAGCTTGGCGAATCGGCGAAAGTCGTTGTCATTTAATTGGTTGCGATCCAAAACCTCCTGTTCGCGCCCGGCCGGTTCTCCGCCGGGTTTTCGCATTTTGGGACCGAACAAGGGGCCGGTCGGAACGATCTCTCCCGTTTCGAACCGTTGTTGTTCCGCCGGTTGATCTTCCACGACAAACAACCCTCCAGACGCGGCGACCTGCATCACATCGCCCGGCAAAACGTGCTCGATCGAACCATCTTTTAACCGCCGGGCGAGCGTTTGGTTAAAAAGCTCGGACTGCACCGCCGAGAGCGCCAGCCGCAACAAGAACTTCCGCCGGGAGCGGGGCAGATCGCGTTCGCTCCGCTCGCCCCGCAGCAAGGCGAGACCGGTTTCGAGCGTGCCCCCGTCTTTGCCGAAGCGTTGCTCGCCGAAGTAGTTCGGAAACCCGGCTCGGGCGATTCGTTCGGCGATCTTGGCCGCCGTCTGCTCGGCATCGGGAGCCAAATCCCGGACCAGAATCGAAAACCGGTTGCCCCGCAGATGGGCGGTCTTCAATTTGTTGCCGTGCCGAGCCGCTTTGAGCACGCGAATGTTCTCCGTTTCCAATAACGGGACTTGCGATTCGCAGCGGGCGGGCACGGAGACAAATTGCCGAGTCACCGCCCGCCGGTCTTTCAGTCCCGCCATGCCGATGTCCGCCCGCGGAATCTGGAGCACGCGGGCCAGATGCCCGGCCAACTGGTCCGCCGAGGTGTCGCGCTTCTCGATCCACAAAAACAAATGCTCGCCCGTGCCCGCGGGTTCGTACGCGGGGATTTCCTCGACGAGAAAATCTTCGGGCTGGTGTTTGAGGGTCCCGCCGATGCCGGGGCAGTCCGCGGTGAGATACGGGAGGGGTTCAGGAGTCATGGGTAGGGCTCGGAGGGCAATTTCAGTGAGACGACTCTGGCGACTATACCGCATCCTGTGGACGCCTACCATTTGCGCGACGGGTGGCACGTCCCTGAGGAACGAAGGGCGTGGCGATCGTTAGGACCACGCCCTTCGTTCCTCAGGGCGTGCCACCCAAGTTCGTACCTACTTTTATGAAACCCACACACAATTGAACCTCGCCCCGATTGCGGGCATACTGAAATCAAATCCCAGACCGAAATTTCCAGCGCAAGGACCATTCCATGAAGCTCTTGGCGAGATGTTGTTTACTGTTCGCGTTCGCAATCGGTTTGATGGGCTCGGACGTGCGATCGGCCCGGTCGGCCGAGGCCCGGCCCAACATCCTCATGATTTTGGTGGACGACCTCGGGTACGGCGATTTGAGCAGCTACGGAGCCAAGGACCTCAAATCGCCGAACATCGACCGCCTCGCCGAACGGGGCCTCAAGTTTTCGAACTTCTACGCGAATTGCCCGGTGTGCTCGCCGACGCGGGCGGCGCTCCTCACAGGCCGTTATCAGGATCTCGTCGGCGTGCCCGGCGTGATTCGCACCCACGCCGACAACAGTTGGGGCTGGCTCAGTCCGGATGCAGTGCTGTTGCCGAAGTCGCTCAAGGCGGCGGGGTATCATTCGGGAATCATCGGGAAATGGCATTTGGGGCTCGGCTCGCCCAACACGCCGGGCGCCCGCGGCTTCGATCATTTCCACGGCTTTTTGGGCGACATGATGGACGACTATTACAACCATCGCCGGCACAACATCAACTATATGAGGCTCAACGAAACCGAAATCGATCCCCAAGGCCACGCCACGGATCTGTTTACCGAATGGGCCTGCGATTATCTCAAAGAGCGAAAGCCCGGCGAACCGTTCTTTTTGTACCTGGCGTACAACGCCCCGCATACGCCGATCCAACCGCCGAAAGAGTGGCTGGAAAAAGTGAAGCAGCGGGAGCCGAACCTCACCGACCGCCGGGCCAAACTGGTGGCGTTGATCGAGCATTTGGACCACGGCATCGGGCAGGTGATGAACTGCCTCGAAGAGCAGAACCTGGCCGGGAACACGCTGGTTCTCTTCAGCTCGGACAACGGCGGCCAACTGGAAGCCGGCGCGAACAACGGCCCGCTTCGCGACGGGAAGCAAAGCGTGTATGAAGGCGGCTTGAAAGTCCCCGCGATCGCCGTCTGGCCCGGTCACATCGCCCCCGGCCGCCAAACCGATTTCCGGGCGATGTCGATGGATCTGTTTCCGACGATGGAAGCCGCGGCGGGTTTGCAGCCTTCCTCAGGAATCGACGGCTTGAGCGTGCTGCCGACGCTCCTCGGACAAACGCAGGAGCCGCTCAGGACGCATTGGTTCTTCCGCCGGCGGGAAGGCGGCACGCGGTACGGCGGGAAAACGATCGAAGCCGTCATCCGTGGCGATTGGAAGTTGTTGCAAAACAGCCCGTTCGAGCCGCAGGAGCTTTATAACCTCAAAGATGACCCGCAGGAAAAGAACAACGTCATCCAAAAAGAACGCAAAGTTTTCCAGCAACTCGCCGCCGAGCTGCGGAGGGAAATCCAGCGCTACGGCAGCGTCCCTTGGCAGCCGCCGCTGGAGGAATCCCCAACCGAAACCGGCAAAGCTCCTTAATGTCCGAGAGCGAAGCCCCCGCAATCGCCGATCAATAGAGGGAGGGGGACCACGAACGGACGAAAGGACTCGAGGATTCCCGTCTAAAGGAGTCGTGTCGTTTCCAAGGTTCGCTTCCGAAAATTGGCTTTTCCGTGCGATCGGTGTGATCCGTCGTTCCTTGCCTTGCGTGTCATTCGTGTGTTTCCCGGTCCTTAATTTTCCGTTACGGAAAGCTCCGAGAACGATGTTGAGATCTGATCGAATCGCATGGGGCCTCTTTGTGGTTTCATGGCTTCTGGTGATGGGCTTCGCGTCCGGCGTCCAAGCGGAGGAAAAACCCGGGTCGGAGGATCTCAAATTCTTCGAGGAGCGGATCCGGCCGGTGCTGGCGGAACGCTGTTACGCCTGTCACAACAGCCGCGATACGAAGGAAGGGAATCTGGCGGTCGATCACCGCGCGGCGATTCGGCAAGGGGGAAAAACCGGCCCCGCCGTCGTGCCCGGTCAGCCCGGTAAGAGCCTGCTTCTCCAAGTCGTCCAGCACGAAATCGAGGGCAAGGAAATGCCCCAAGGCGAGCCGATGCTCAAAGCCGGCGTGTTGGCCGATCTCACGGAATGGATCAAACGCGGCGCCCCGACCCGCGCGACGGCCCGCCTTCCGCGGAGGATCTCACGAAGCTGACGGCGTGGGAAAGCGTATTGGAAAAACGCAAAGTCTGGTGGAGTTTTCAGCCGATTCGATGCATGGAACCGCCGGCCGTCGCGAATCGGCGATGGTCTGACAATCCGATCGACCGGTTCGTTTATCGCGAGTTGGCCGCGCGGAACATGACGCCTTCCCGCCCTGCGAAGCCGGATGTTTTGCTGCGCCGGGCGACTTATGATCTGCTCGGAATTCCGCCAACGCCCGAAGAGATCAAAACCTTTCGCAGCGATCAATCTCCATTCGCCTGGGAGCGGGTGATCGACCGGCTGTTGGCTTCTCCGCACTATGGCGAGCAATGGGGTCGGCATTGGCTGGATGTCGTGCGGTTCGGAGAGAGCAACGGCTTCGAGCGGAACATCCTCATCCACAATCTCTGGCCGTTTCGCGATTACGTGATTCGCTCGTTCAACGAGGACAAGCCCTTCAATCAGTTCGTCCGCGAACATCTGGCCGGGGATGTTTTGGGACCCGGACGTCCGGGCGTGGAAGTGGGCACGGCGTTTCTGGTGTGCGGACCTTATGACAACGTCGGCAATCAAGACCCAAAGCAAGCCGCCCAAATCCGCGCGAACACGATCGATGAGATGATCCGCGCCGCGAGCGAAACCTTTCTGGGGCTCACCGTGGGCTGCGCCCGCTGCCACGATCACAAGTTCGATCCCATCGGCCAGCAGGATTATTATGCCTTGTATGCGACCTTCGCGGGCGTCCGTCACGGCGACCGCCAAATCGCGACGATCGAAGAACGGCGAGCGAGGTCGCAAAAACATCGCCCGCTCAAACAGAAACAGGAAAATCTCGAACAGCGGATTCGGGACATCGAACACGCCGTCGCGCACCGGGCGGTGCTGCAAGCCGACGAAATCGGCACCCTCTGGATCCGCCCGCCGATTGACCGCACGGGCACCGAGGAACGCTTCGCCCCCGTGCGGGCGAAGTTCGTCAGGCTTCTCGTGGACGGCAGCGAAAGCAATCCCGGGTCCCAATCCGGATGCAAGATCGACGAGTTTGAAGTCTGGACCCACGCAGACCCGCCCCGCAATGTGGCCCTTGCGTCGAGCGGCGGAAAGGCCAGCGGAAAGAGCCGCACGGCGGAAGATTTCGCGGACGCCTATTCGCCCCGGTTGACGATCGACGGCCGGTTCGGCGAGCGCTGGGTCGCGGAAGGCTCGGAACTGGTGATCGAATTCGCCCGCGCGGAGACCATCGACCGCATCGTGTTTTCCAGCGACCGCACCGGGGCGGCGAAGGGGCACGGCATCGCCGGGTTTTTGAGCGAGTACCGCCTTCAGATTTCCAGCGACGGCAAGACCTGGACCACGGTCGCCGACTCGCAGGATCGGTTGCCGATCAACGAGGCCCATCGCAAACATCGCCTGCGAACCGCGACGATCACCCACGAAGAAAAATCCCAACTCGCGGAACTTGAAGAGCAATTGGAAAACGTGAACGAGGAAATCGAAAAGCTGCCCGCGTTTCCGGTGTGGTGGGTTGGGCAATTCGGCCAGCCGCCGGGGCCGATGCACGTGTTTCAAGGCGGCGATCCCATGCGGCTCGGGAAGGAAGTTTCGCCCGGCAGTTTGCAGGTGCTCGATGAGCTTTCCGCCGCTTATCATTTGCCGAGGAATGCTCCGGAAGGGCAGCGGCGGCTGGCGCTTGCCGATTGGATCGTGCATCCCGACAACCCGCTCGCGGCCCGCGTGATCGTCAACCGGGTTTGGCATTATCACTTCGGCACGGGGCTGGTTGAAACGCCCAGCGACTTCGGCAAGATGGGCGGAACGCCAACGCATCCCGAATTGCTCGATTGGCTGGCCCGGCAACTGATGACGCCCGAAAGCGAAGGCGGATTCGGCTGGCGGCTCAAACCGCTGCATCGGTTGATCCTCTTATCAGAAACCTACCGTCAGTCTTCGCAGTTTCGCGCGGACGCCGCGGAGGTGGACGCCGGCTCGCGGTCTCTTTGGCGGTTTCCGCCGCGGCGGTTGTCGGCGGAGGAAATTCGCGATTCGATGCTGTCGGTGGCGGGGCGGCTCGACACGAATGCCGGCGGGCCGGGCTTTCGCTTATACCGCTATTTGCAGGACAACGTGGCGACGTATGTGCCGCTCGATGCGCACCCGCCGGAAACGTATCGCCGGTCGGTGTATCATCAAAATGCGCGGGCGATGCACATCGATCTCTTGACGGATTTCGACGCCCCCGATCCCGCCTTTGCCGCCCCCCGCCGTTCCGCCACGGTGACGCCCCTGCAAGCCCTGACCATGTTAAACCATCAATTCCCGCTCGACATGGCCGAAGCCTGGGCCGACCGGCTTAAAGCCGAGGCGGGAAAAAGAACCGAGAAGCAGATCCGCCTGGCGTATCGGCTGGCTTACGGCCGAGCGCCCCGGGGCGAAGAAATGAACGCCTGCCGGGAAGTCGTCAACCGATACGGCCTCCGGGCTCTCTGCCGGGCGATGCTGAATTCCAACGAGTTTCTGTCTTTGCGTTAGCGAGAATCTGATCGTGATCAGCGAATTGAAATCTCCCTTAACCCGCCGGCGTTGGTTTGAAAACGTTTACACCGCGATGGCGGGCCTGGGACTGTTGAATCTGCTCGGCGAAGCGAACGCGGAGACAACCGCTTGGCAAGCCGGGCGGGGCATGGCACATCATCCCCCGAAAGCCAAGCGGGTGCTGCAGATTTTCTGTCCGGGGGCGGCTTCGCACATCGACTTGTGGGAGCACAAGCCCAGCCTGGAAAAATACCATGGAAAACCGCTGCCGGGGGAAGAGAACTTTGTCTCGTTCCAAGGCAAGAACGGCAACCTGATGAAAAGCCCCTGGCCGATGCCGCCCGCGGGCGAGACCGGCAAACGCATCTCCAGCATGCTCCCGGAGATGGCCCGGCATGTGGACGACATCGCGTTCATCCATTCGATGACCTCCAAAACCAACACCCACGGTCCCGGCTGCATCTTTATGAACACCGGCCACGCCCAGGAAGGTTTTCCCAGCGCGGGAGCCTGGCTGAGTTATGCGTTGGGCAGCGAGAATGAGAATCTGCCGACCTACGTTGCGATCCCTGACATCCGCGGCGAACCGCCCAACGGCAAGGCAAATTGGAGCAACGGCTTTCTGCCCGCCCGGCACCAGGCGATCATGATGAATGCCCAACACCCAATCCGCAATCTGGCCCGCCCCGAAAGCATCTCGGCCAAAGAAGAACAGGCCACGCGGGAGTTGCTCCAGTTCTTGAACGAGCGCGATGCCCAGGCGCATCCCGGCCAATCGGAACTGGAAGCCCGCATCAAAGCCTACACCCTCGCGGCCCGCATGCAGCTTTCCGCGCCGAGGTTCTGGACTTTCGCTCCGAATCGTCATCCACGCATCGGCTTTATGGGACCCGGGATCCCAACAAACTCAAAGCCGCCTACGCCCGCAACTGTCTCTTGGCCCGACGGCTGTTGGAGCGGGGCGTGCGATACGTCAATCTGTATTGCGCTTCCCGGGCTTCGGGCGTGGATGGGCTTCTCAATTGGGACGCCCATAAAACTCTCAAGCCCGATTACGAACGCCATTGCCCAATATTCGACCAGCCCACCGCGGCCCTGTTGACCGATTTGAAACAGCGCGGCTTGTTGGGCGACACGTTGGTTTTATGGACGACCGAGTTCGGCCGGATGCCCACGCACCAAGCCGGCACCACCGGCCGCGATCACAACCCCGCCGGGTTCACGTGCTGGATGATGGGAGCCGGCGTCACGGGAGGACAATCCTACGGAGCCACCGACGAGTTCGGCCGCCGGGCGGAAGTGAACCCCGTGACCGTGTGGGATTTTTATGCCACGGTGCTCCATCTTCTGGGCTTCAATCACCGCAAGCTGACGTGGTATCACGACGGCCTCGACCGCCGGCTGACCGACGTGCACGGCAAAATCATCCGCGAGATTCTGGTGTGAGTTAAAACGGGGGGAGAGAATCCGGCGCCGGCACCTTTTCCCTCTCGCCATGTGCCGAATAGAATGCTCGGTCCGTTTCCATTTCTACGTCTGGGAGAGTCTGACATGTTGGCGAAGAGATTTCCGCCGCTCTTGATTGCGGTCGTCGCCTTGGGGTTGTTCGCCGAGTTTGCCCGCGCGGCCGATGTGACCCTCAAAGAAAACATCACCTACGGCCGGGGCGGAGACACGGACTTAAAACTCGATCTGGCCCGGCCGGAAGGCGAAGGGCCGTTCCCGGCAATTGTGTTCATCCACGGCGGCGGCTGGTTTCAGGGCAACCGCCAGGCCTACAAATCGCAAATCCGCGAAGCCGCCGAAAAAGGCTACGTCGCCGCGACGATCAGCTACCGCTTGATGGAATTCGACCAGAAGAAAAAAGAAACCACGACGGCGAAGCCGATCTTCCCGGCCCAGATCCACGATGCCAAAGCCGCGATCCGCTGGCTGCGGGCCCACGCGAAGAAGTATCACGTCGATCCCGAGCGCGTCGGCGTCACCGGCGGATCGGCCGGCGGGCATCTCTCCCTCTTGGTCGGGCTCGCCGATCAAAAGGCGAAGCTCGAAGGCGACGGCGGGCATCCCGATCAATCCAGCCGCGTGCAGGCGGTCGTCAACGTGTTCGGCCCCACCGAAATGGCGAGCGCTTACGAAACGAGTTCCGTCGCCTGGATCTTTCGGCTGTTCATGGGCGGCACGCCCGGCGAAGTCCCCGACACCTACAAAGCCGCGAGCCCGGTGACTTATGTGAGCAAAGACGATCCGCCGGTGCTCACGCTGCAAGGCGACAAGGACACCCTCGTCCCGCTCGCCCAGGCGAAGAGGCTCGACGAGAAAATGAAAGCCGCCGGCGCCTCGCACACGCTGATCATCCTGGAAGGCCAAGGCCACGGCTTCGGCGGCAAAGCCCGCGAAAAAGCTGACCAGGCCATGTGGGATTTCTTCGAGAAACACTTAAAGCCGTGAGCGGCACGGCGCAGCCGCCGGCTGAAATCCTTAAATCCGTGAGCGGCACGGCGCTAGCCGCCGGCTGAAATCCTTAAATCCGTGAGCGGCACGGTAGCGGCCGGAGCGGCACGGCGCTAGCCGCCGGCTGAAATCCGTGAGCGGCACGGCGTAGCCGCCGGCTGAAATCCGTGAGCGGCACGGCGCTAGCCGCCGGCTGAAATCCGTGAGCGGCACGGCGCTAGCCGCCGGCTTGATTTTGTGAGTGTCCTATCATCGAAACCGGCGGCTAGCGCCGGGCTGTTAAAAAATTGGTATTGAAGTCTAAAAACGCGGGTTCTGGCTTGCGCCACCGTTGTTCTCGTTTTTTTTGGAAAGCATTAGGGCCGAAGGCCCGGCTCTCTGTCAGCCCAGGGCAAGCGCAGCGCCGCCCTGGGTTACGGATGATCCATGGAAACGCAAGCCCCAACGGGGCGGCCTTATGTGGCAACTCTCGCCACGGAACAAGGCATTGCGTATTTCCGATTTCGGGCCGCCCCGTTGGGCTTCGGCATTTTGTTCGTTCCCGTTCCCAGGGCAGCGACCTGGGCTGACATAGGGCCGGACCTTCGGTCCTTTTTCTCAAATTTGAAACAGTTGAATTTACGAACGGTCGAACAGCTGCGCAAAGACAAATCGTCGTCAACACCAAATTTTTAACGGCCCAGGCTAGCGCCGACCGCTCAGATTACGGCTGCTGGATTTGTTTGCCTTTTTTCTCGAACAATTCCAGCCAGCTCAGCACGATCGCATCGCGGATCGTGCCGGCTTTTTTGTACTCGGAGGGCGTCTTGCCCCAATAAAAGCCGATCCAGCCGGTCGCGTCTTTTCGAGATTGATCGATGAACTTCCCCAACTCGTCGGCACCGCATTTCAGCGGGAAAATCTCTTCGATAACCACGGGCTTGCCGACTTTCGCGAAGCCTTTCAGCGTTTCCAACGCCTCGTCGATCTTGCCGGCTTCGGGGTAGATGTGGACGGCGATGAAGTCCAGATCGCCGGCGATTTTCTCCGGGATGAAGCCGGAGGTCAGGCCCGGGCGGTCGAGACTCCAAGGCACGAGGCCCACGGTGACCAGATGCCGGCGGTCGTGCTTGCGGACGGCGGCGGCGATTTGGCCGACCCATTTCTTGGCGATCTCCTCGCGCGGCCGGCCCGCCGCCGAGAGCGCGATGAATTGCACAAAATGCTTGCCCCCAAACGCCCCGGCGAGCCAATCGTCCCGCTTGTCGTTGCCGGGAAGAACGGGTTCGTTCATCAGGTCGTAGCAAAACACGGCCGGGCTGTTCGCGCAGCGGGCGGCGACGGCTTCCCAAAACGCCGCCTGTGCCGCCCAACGGTGTTTCTCATCGAGCTTGTCATACCACGCGGGCACGGCCTGCTTGTGGTAGCAGCCCAGCCCCGTCAGATCGAGATACAACCCCGTGTCCTCCGCCAACTTTAAGAGCCGTTCCAATTGTTTGAGGGAATGCTCGTTGGGTTTGTCGGCGGTTTCCATGAAGGTGCCGAACTGCAGATGCACGCGAACCACGTTCGCCCCCAGGTCTTTCATCTCGCGAAAGTCTTCCGCGATCGCGTCCCATTCCTTGTCCCAATAATCTTCAATCAACCGCCCGCTGCCTTCCTGATGATCGTAATTGAATCCCCAGGGCACGAACTTTTTTCCGGACGATTCCAGCACGAAGGATTTTTTATCCTTCCCGACTTCCACCCACTCCAACTCCGCCGCGGAAACGGGTCGGGCGATATTCAACAAGACCGTAAGGGCGAGAACGCTTCGCATAATGTTCCTCTCCAAAAAGCATCGATTTTAACGCAAAGACCACAAAGTGAAGACGCTAAGGTCGCAAAGAACTTGGAGAACAGATTGACTTTGCCTCAAAAAATCAAAAAGGCCTGTATCACAAAATGGAACGGGAATTCCTGGCATTTTCCTTTGCGCCTCTTTGCGTCTTTCCTTTGCACTCTTTGCGTAAAAAACTTGATCGGATCGACCTCCAAAAATCATCCCGGCGGCAGCATGGTGAGGGAGACGCGGCGGCGCTGGAGATCAACGTCCAGCACCCAGACCGTGACGACGTCGCCCACCGAGACGATTTCGTGCGGGCTTTTGACGAAGCGGTTGGCGAGTTGGCTGATGTGGACGAGGCCGCTGTCCTTGAGGCCCACATCGACGAAGGCTCCGAAGTCCACCACGTTGAGCACGGTGCCTTTGAGCTCGATGCCCGGTTCCAGATCTTCGAGCTTCAAAATCCCCTGCCGGAAAATCACGCCGGGCAGCTCCGAGCGCGGGTCCAAACCGGGCCGGGCGAGGGCGGCGAGAATGTCCTGGCAGGTGGGCACGCCGATGTCCAACTCCTCGGCTAAGGCGTTCGTCTTGAGTTCGCGGAACTTGCCTTGAAGCGAAGCCCCGTCCTTGCCCGCGGCTTTGAGATCGGCCGGCGACAACGACAACCGCCCCAGAATCTTGCGGGCGGGATCGTAGCTTTCGGGATGAATCCAGGTGACATCCAACGGTTCCTCGCCGCCTTGGACTTTGAGGAAACCCGCGGCTTGCGTGAACGTCGCCGGGCCGATGCCGCTGACTTTTAATAAATCCTTCCGGCTGCGAAACGGGCCGTTTTCTTCCCGCCACGTCACGACCCGGCGGGCCATGAGTTGATTGAGACCGGACACGTGCTCCAAGAGCGACGGGCTGGCGACATTGAGATCCACGCCCACGTAATTCACGCAGGATTCGATGACCTGGCTCAAAGATTCTTCGAGCCGTTTGGCGGCGATGTCGTGTTGGTACATCCCCACCCCGATGTGCTGCGGATCGATCTTCACGAGTTCGCTCAAGGGATCCTGCAGCCGCCGGCCGATCGACACCGTGCCGCGGACCGTGGCGTCGAGATCGGGAAACTCCTCGCGGGCGATCGTGCTCGCCGAGTACACGCTGGCCCCGGCTTCGTTGACGATGATGTATTCCACATCGGGGCAAGACTCGGCGATCAACTCCGAGACGAACTCCTCCGTCTCCCGGCAGGCCGTGCCGTTGCCGATGGCGATCAGGTTCGCGTTATGCGTTTGGAGAAACTCGGCGAGCTTTTGCTGCTCGGCGGCTTTGCGGTCTTCGGAGACGTTGATGTGGATTACATCATGCGCGATCAAGTGGCCGAACTCGTCGAGCGCCGCCAGCTTGCAGCCCGTGCGAAAACCCGGATCGATCGCCACCACCCGCCGATCCCGCAGCGGCGGTTGCAGGAGCAAATTTTTCAGATTCTCCGCGAACACCGCGATCGCGTGCGTCTCGGCTTTGTCGGTCAGACTCCTTGCGAATTTCCCGCTCCAGGCTGGGCAGGATCAATCGGGACAAGGCATCCGCGACGCAGGTTTTCAGAAACTCCCCATGCCGATGTTCGTGGAGGCGGTAATACTTCTCCAGGTTTGCCTGGGCGCGGTCGGCCTCCCAGTGGAACTTGACGCGGAGCATCTTCGCCGACTCCCCGCGGTTGATCGCCAGCACCCGGTGCGGCGGGATTTTTGCAACCGGTTCTTCGTGGTCGAAATAATCGCGGTAATCCTGGCCTTGCTCCTCGCCTTGCTTGGTGGCGGAGACGGCGAGGCTTCCGGTCTGCTGGGCGATCCGGCGGGCGATGTCGCGGGCGTGGGCGTTCTCGCTGATCCGCTCCGCGAGGATGTCCGAGACGCCCCCGAGCACCTCGGCCGTCGTGGGGAGTTCCTTTTCCGGGTCGACAAATTCCTTCGCCGATTCCTCCAAATTCGAGACGCTGGGCAAGCCGCTCCAGATCTGATTGGCAAAGGGTTCCAGGCCGCGCTCTTTGGCCTGGGTCGCGCGGGAGCGGCGTTTGGGGCGGAAGGGCAGATATAAGTCTTCGAGCCGCTTGAGCGAATCCGCCGCGAGGATGTCCGCCTTGAGCTGCGCGGTGAGATTTCCCTGGGACTCGATCAATCGCAGGATCGTTTGCGCGATCGTTCAACTGGCGAAGCGATTCCACGCGGGACTGGATTTGGCGGATTTGCTCCTCGTCGAGATTGCCCGTGCGCTCCTTGCGGTAGCGGGTGATGAAGGGCACCGTGTTGCCTTCGTCCAACAGAGCCGTCACGCCCGCGACCTGCTCGGCTCGCAAACCAAGTTCCTGAGCGATCTTGCCAAAATCCAGTACGATCACATCGTCCATACCGATTTCCATTCCTACAAACTTCAGCATTTTCCCAATGATTCGGCACGCCAATTTTCGGTGAGGTTTATCCTATCGAATCCGCCGAATTGAGCAAACGTATGTCAGACCGCGTTTGCGGCCAGCCACCCAGAGCGTGCCCGGCCGCTTATATTTGCAAAGTTTGGCTCATTCTGTTTTTGAATTTGGAATTTGATTTGGATTTCGGGATTCGGATTTCGGATTTGTCACCTCAATGTCCCCGAGGCTCGTTGTGGGAATTAATCTGGTTTCGATTCGCTCCATTCGTGCGATTCGTGGTCCTCTCGGCTTTAACATCAAGGCGGTTGGGGATTTGGTTCGATTCGGCAGTTTTGGCCGGTGGGGTTTTGCGTGTCAAGAGGGCTTTAAGATGAAGGCCGGTTTAAGAGCTGGCCGATAACTGGAATGTCAAACGGTGATTTGCGGCGGCCCAGCCCGCGGCGATCATCATTACCGGATCGGCTCAAGGAAGGAACTCGCATGCGACCGCGCCTGAGACTGTTCAACGGAGAACTGGAACATTCCCTCCCCGAGCCGCCGCCCGTCACGGTGCGGTTGGGTGACGTGACGCAAATCCTGCGGGATGCCGTGGCCCACGACCGAACCTGGCTCGGCGATTTCGAGGACGAGGAAATTCAAATCTCGCCCGACCTGTATGAAGTCCTTTGCGCGTATTGGCAACTTCGTCCCACCGCCTGACGCCGCGCTTCGGATCGGCTCGTTTCACCCGCGACAACGTCCTTTGGCCGCCAAAGGGCGTTTGTTCGTTTAACTCTTACGCCTCGCCCGAAGGGGGCAACATGCGACAACGCTGGGCGGTTTGGCTGATGGGGCTTTTGGTGCTCGGCATGGTCGCGTACGGGGCGTGGACGTGGTCGGTCCGGCGGTCGGTGGAACGCTGCGTCAACGTGTTTACGTCGGCGATGATTCAAGGCGACGCCGAGACCCTCCTCGAGCAAATGGCGGGCCCCGCCCTCGAAAACTATCTCGCCAAAAGCCCCCGCGAGCAGGCCGAGTTCACGGCCCCCATTCCCGGTGCAACCTGCCAGGTCCGCGATGTCCGCGTGGGGCGGAGCATCGCCCAGGTCCGCGTGCTCTGGAAAGTGTCCGGGTTCGATATCTGGTCCGATTTCGATCTCGAAAAGTCCGGCACCGGCTATTGGAAAATCACCAAAATCCGCGACCCCCAAATGGTGCCCACCTGGGAACAGATCCGCAAGCACCTCCGCGAAAAATCCGCGGAAACGCCCGTGGGAGAGGCCCTCGGCGAAAAGCTCGAAGGCCGCGAGGGCGTGGAGGTCCACCCGCTAACGGACGCCGAGCGGAATCGCTGATCCGTTTTGCCATCACCCGCGCCCGTCGGTGTGATCGGGATTGTGAGCGGCTGGGCGTTAGCCGCCGGTTTGTGGATCGCGGGCATTTCGTAAAGAGCACCGGCGGCTAGCGCCGTTCCGCTCAAGGATTTGCCACACGCCGCTCTTCCCGAGATTCGCCGAGGGATTTGATTGTTCTTCCCACGCGCGGCTACAATAACACGTAGAACAAAAAGACCCATTCCCCCGATTTCCCCACCTCGAACGCAGAACGTGCCGATGTCTCGCTTTCTCCTATCTTCGTGTTTGGTCTCCGGTGTTTTGCTCGGACTGTTGAGCGGCTGCGCGGATCGCGCGACGTCGATGGCCACATCGTCCGGCGATCCGCCGACGGAAGCCACCAAGGCCACGGAGAACCAGCCGGTCGAAACCGCCGCGTTCGATCCGAGCGACTATCCGGTCCCTGAGGGGATGGTGTGGATTCCCGGCGGCGTGTTCGACATGGGCGCGGATGAGTCGGACGAACAAGCCCGGCCGGACGAACGGCCGGTGCACCCGGTGGAACTCGACGGGTTCTACATGGACAAAACCGAAGTCACCAACGCCGACTTTTTGAAGTTCGTGGAAGCCACCGGTTACGTCACGCTGCCCGAACGCAAACCGGAACTGCGAAGCCTGAAACCGGAGACCGGCCTGACCGCCAAGATCGAAATTCCCGAAGACAGCCCCATCGGCAAGCGGGGATCTCTGTGTTTGAATCCGAATTTGAAAAAAAACGCCGTGTTCGATCCCGAAAAAGGCATTATGAATTGGTGGCAATACATCAACGGCGCGAGCTGGCGGCATCCCGAAGGGCCGGGGTCTTCCATCAAAGACCGCATGGATCACCCCGTGGTGCACGTTTCCTGGATGGATGCCCAGGCGTATTGCGATTGGGCCGGGAAGAAACTGCCCACCGAAGCCCAATGGGAATACGCCGCCCGCGCCGGCATGAACCGCAAAAAGTATCCCTGGGGCAACGAACGCAATCCCGAAAAGAAGTGGCTGCACAATATCTGGCAGGGGGATTTTCCGCGGGAGAACACAGAAGACGACGGCTATCGCACAACCGCTCCGGTCGCGTCTTTTTCGCCTAATGGTTACGGGCTTTACGATATGTCCGGCAACGTCTGGGAAATGGTGGCCGACTATTACCGTCCCGATTACTACGCCAACAGCCCCCGCAAGAATCCAGAGGGCCCGGTGGAAAGTTTTGATCCCCGCGAGCCGAACGTCATCAAACGCGTGCAGCGGGGCGGCTCGTTTGCGTGCAGCGACAACTATTGCATCTCCTACCGCAATTCCGCCCGCATGCCCATGGAACAGGACACCGGCGCCTTTCACACCGGTTTCCGCTGCGTCATCACGACCGAGATGCTCCAAAAACGCACGGCCGCCGAGCGCGGTAAAGCAACATCGTTGCCCGTTCTCCATTCACCTCCACGACCGTAAGGTAAGCTCACTCGCGGTTTAACCACGAAGCTCAGAGTCCGCGAAGCGCACTCTGGGTGAAGTTGATCCCGAATATCCCAATACGCCGAAGGCGTTATACGATCGGCTTGTATAACGCCTTCGGCGTATAGCACTTTATTGCACAGAGACCCAGGGCTGCGCCGCTGACCCTGGGCTTTTTTATGTAACGCCTTCGGCGTATCGAATCTGCCGACCGGCCGGTTCCTGTTGCGCTTTGCCGTCTGGCTGCGGCTGCCTGCTGCGCTCTGCCGTCTGGCTGCGGAAATCACTATGATGAGGCCGCTTAGCGCCCCGGAAATCCAACTCTTTGGGAGCCATTGTGAGTCACTGGTATCAGCAGGATGTCGCGGCCGTTTTATCGCATTTTGAAACCAAAGCCGACGCCGGGCTTTCCGAAGATCGGATCGCCCGGCGGCGGGAGGAATTCGGGCCGAACGAACTGATCGAGACCGGCGGCCGGCGGCCTTGGCAGATTCTCTGGGAGCAAATCAGCGGGCCGATGGTGATCCTGCTGCTCGTGGCGGCGGGGGTTTCGGTGTTCCTCAATGAAATCCACGATGCCCTCGTGATTCTGGCGATTGTGGTCTTGAACGCCGTCTTGGGGTTCTTTCAGGATTACCGCGCGGAAAAGGCGATGGCCGCGCTCAAGCAGATGGCGGTTCCGCATGTTCGCGTGCGGCGTGGCGGGCATGCCCTGGAGATTTCCGCAAAGGATCTCGTGCCCGGCGATGTGGTGCTGTTGGAAGCGGGGAACATCGTCCCGGCGGACGGGCGGCTCTTCGAGTGCCAGAACCTCAAAGTCCAGGAAGCCGCTCTCACCGGGGAATCCGTGCCCGTCGAGAAAACCGCAAGGACGCTCGACGAGCAGGATCTGCCTGTGGGGGATCGGCGGAACCTGGTGTTCATGGGCACGACGGTGACCTACGGCCGCGGCCAGATCGTGGTCACCGAGACCGGCATGCAGACCGAACTGGGCCACATCGCCGACATGCTGCAATCGGTCGAGAGCGAGCCAACTCCGCTCCAGCGCCGGCTGGCCTTGTTGGGCAAACAGCTCACCGTCGCCACGATCGGGATTGTCGCGGTCGTCTTTGGCCTGGGGCTTTTGGGCGGCAAGGACGTTCAGAAAATGTTTCTCACCGCGATCAGCCTGGCGGTGGCGGCGGTTCCGGAAGGTCTTCCCGCGGTGGCCACCGTGACCCTCGCCATCGGGGCGCGGAGGATGCTCCGCCGCCATGCCCTGATTCGCCGGTTGCCCGCCGTGGAGACTTTGGGATCGGTCACGGTGATTTGCTCGGACAAAACGGGCACGCTCACCGAAAACCGGATGGTCGTCCAGGACTTGGAATCCGCCGGCGAACGCATCGATCTCGCGGCAGCGGTGCGATCCGGCCGGGCCAAGTCGTTGAACGAAGACCGCCCCGCCTTGACGTTGCTGCTCAGCGTGAGCAGCCTGTGCAACGATGCGATCCTCGGCGAGGAAACGGCGGGCGACGAGGAAGAGCCAACGAAAATCGTCGGCGATCCCACGGAAACGGCCTTGGTGAGTGCCGCGGCGGAGACGGGCTTAAACAAGTCGGCGTTAGAAAAGATTTTGCCCCGCATCGCCGAGCTGCCGTTCGATTCCGACCGCAAGCGGATGAGCACCGTCCACGAACTGACCGGCCCGCCGAAAAAGGAATCAAATTCTGTCCGCAATGCGATCGCCCAAATCGTCAAGGACGCCGAACCCGCGCGTGTGGTGTTGACCAAAGGCGCGGTCGACCAACTGTTGGAAGTCGCCGACCGTGTGTGGACGAAGGAGGGGATTCGCGCGCTCGATCCCGCGAACCGCGAAAAAATCCTGGCCGCCAATGATGAACTCGCGGCCCGCGGCGTGCGGGTATTGGGGATGGCGGCGCGGGCTTTGTCCCCAGAAGATCTGAAACCCGCAGGCTCCGAAAACGGTTCCCCGATCAACACGGAAGGGCTGGAGCGGAATTTGATTTTCCTCGGCCTGTGCGGGATGATCGATCCGCCGCGGGCCGAGGTCGCCGATGCCGTCGCCCGCTGCAAGTCGGCGGGGATTCGGCCGATGATGATTACCGGCGATCATCCGCTGACCGCCCAATCCATCGCGGCCGATTTGGGCATCGGCAATGAGCATCCCGCCGTCACGGGGCGGGAGTTGGCGAAGATGTCCCCGGCGGAACTGGAGCAGACCGTGCGGACAGCGGCCGTGTTCGCGCGGGTCTCGCCGGAGCACAAGCTGCGGATTGTGGAAGCCCTCCAAAACCAGGGGCACATCGCGGCGATGACGGGCGACGGCGTGAACGATGCCCCCGCCCTCAAGCGGGCGGACATCGGCGTGGCGATGGGCATCACCGGCACCGATGTCTCCAAGGAAGCCGCCGAGATGGTTCTCGTCGATGACAACTTCAGCTCCATCGTGGGCGCGGTGGAAGAAGGCCGGATTGTTTACGACAACATCCGCAAGTTCATCCTCTACACGATGACGAGCAACTCGGGCGAGATCTGGGTGATGTTGTTCCCCGCGATTTTGTCGCTGGTCACGTCCGTGTTCGGGGATTTTCCGCTGCCTTTGCTACCGATCCAGATTCTGTGGGTCAACCTGGTTACCGACGGGTTGCCCGGCCTGGCTTTGGCACTCGAACCCGCGGAAAGCAACACCATGCGCCGCGATCCCTATCCGCCGGGCGAAAGTTTTTTCGGCCGCGGGATGGCGTGGCGGATTGTGGGATTCGGGTTTTTGATGGGCGTCGTGTCGTTCGCCGCGGGGCTGATCCATTGGGATCCCGATATGTCCGGCCTCTTGGATTCGGACGAAAAAATCCGCCGGTGGCGGACGATGATCTTCGTGGTGATTACACTTTCCCAAATGGGAAACGTGCTCGCGATTCGCTCGCTCACCGATTCGCTGTTTCGCATCGGATTTTTTTCGAACCCGCTTATGGTCGGAGCGGTGACGCTGACGTTCGTGCTGCAATTCGCCCTCGTGTATATTCCTCCGCTGCAGGGGCTGTTTCATACGACCGCGCTCGACCTGCCGGACCTGCTGATTTGCCTGGGTCTGAGCGCGGTCGTGTTTTGGGCGGTCGAAATCCACAAGGCGTGGAACCGCCGCAAATCCTCGGAAGGATCAAACCATGCAAAGTAAAGAATTCGTCAAGTCGGCCATGTTGCTGTTTGTGCTTTTGAACCCGTTCTTCATCAGCGTGTATTTGCTCGACCTGATTCAGGACATGGCCTGGACGGCGTTCGCGGCCGTGCTGCTCAAGGGAGCCGCGATCAGCAGCGTGGTGTTCGTGACGTTCGCCTTGGCGGGCGAGACGATCTTCACCGACGTGCTCCAGGTACGGTTCGCGTCGTTTCTGCTCTTCGGCGGATTGCTCTTTATCGTCGTCAGCCTGCGGTATTTCTTTATCGGGGCCGAGGCGTTGCGGGAACTTCGCGGCGATCCCGATTTCGCGGCCGGCTCGATTGCGATGCCGTTTATGATCGGGCCGGGCACGGTCAGCGCGAGCGTGTGGGCCGGGCATCGCCTGCCCGCCGGCCTCGCGGTCGCGGCGGTGTTGATTCCCGTCGCCGGTTCGGTCGTCGCGGTGATCGTGCTCAAGCGGATTTACGATGTGGCCCGCCAGCGGAATGAAGCCGTCGTCACCCGCTACCTGGATGTGATCGGGCGGATCATGGCGCTCGTCACGGGGACGTTTGCCGTCGAGATGATCTTCCGCGGCCTCGAAACCTGGAACGGCCAGGCGGGTTGAAGAATGAGCGGCACGGTGCTCGCTGGGAAACTCGGCTCAAAGGAACTCGTCATCTTCGAGCAAATCGTTTTCGGTGATGATCGTGAGCCCTTTGTCCTTGAGGATTTTGAGCCCCAGGTCGATGTCGTCCACGTACATCGCAATCGCCCCTTGGCCCTTGCGGCGGAACAAGAGCGGATAGGTGTAGTGCAGATTGACTTCCGCCTGAAGGAGCGCTGTGCACACGCTGAGATACGGCTGCGGATCTTCGGGCAAAAGGACCCCGATGAGATCCGTTTCAAAGACCGTGAAGTTCGACAACTGGAACAGTTCGCGGCCGCGCTCGTAGTTGTTCAGCATCAACCGCACAACGGCGCAGTCCACGGAATCCACGATGGACAGCGCCATGATCCGCAAGTCCTGGCGTTCGAGATGCCGGAGCAAATCGTGCAGACGGCCCACGCGGTTTTCCAGAAACACGCCGAACTGACGCAGGCAAGGCCAGTCGCGGCCGCGCATCGTGGCGGGTTCTTTGACGGCATCGCCGCCGAAACTCATAGACATCGCATCGCCATCGGGGAAAGAGAAAACAGCGCGAAATCACGTCCTTTTAGGTTAGCGATTCCCCGAACCAGCGCAAAGGGGAAGTTCTGTCTTCCCCTGCTTCTTCGCTGCGTACCCTTTCCAACTTCAAACGAATATGGTATGTCGATCGCTGTCATATCCAAGACAGGGGGATTTTCCCGGTCCCGTTACCCGTAAGAAATCTGTCTGATTGTCTTTTCATCAACTCTTACTTATCCCCGGAACGTTGCGATGCTCCGCACGGTCATGTTTGATCTGGGAAATGTTCTTTTGTATTTCTCACACGAACGCATGTTCGAGCAAATGGGGGCCCTGTGCGGCAAATCGGGCGAGGACATCCGCGACTTGATGTTGGGCAGCCTGCTCGATTTTGAATCCGGTCGGCTCAACCGCCCCGCGTTTCACCGCCAGTTTGAAACGCTGACGGGCGCTCAGGTCGACAGCAGGCGTCTGATGCGGGCGGTCTCGAACATCTTCTGGCCCAACGCCTCCATCGTCCCGGTGCTCGACCAGCTTAAGACCGCGGGCGTCCGGCTCGTCTTGCTTTCGAACACGAACATCGCCCATGTGAGTTTCATCAAACAGAAATTTGACGTGCTCTCGCGGTTCGACGACTGCGTGTTCTCGTACGAGGTGGGGGCCATGAAGCCCGAACCGCCGATTTACGAAGCCGCGCTCGAAGCGATCCAATGCGATCCGCAGGAGTGCTTTTTCACGGATGACATTGTGGAGAACGTCGAGCGGGCCCGCGGGTTCGGGTTGCAGGCGGAAGTCTATATCGACACACAAACGCTCATCGCCCACCTGCGACGGCGAAACATGCTCCTCGGCGGGAACCCCTTCGACCGCTGAGGAACTCAAGTGGCGATCGTGAACCGCGTGTTGTCCGGCGGATGGCCGCGGGCGTATAATTCCGTCGTCCGGGCGGTCAGCTCTCGCCGGCGTCGTTGCCGTTGGGTTGGGATTGCGGGGCGGGCGGACTGGCTTGTTCGGCCTCTTGCGAGGCTTTGATGGCGTTGTACACTTCTTCGCGGTGCACAGTGACATTCCGCGGGGCGTCGATCCCCAGCCGGACCAGGCCCCGGCGGATTTCCACCACGGTGATCACAATGTCTTCGCCAATGATGATCTTTTCGTCAACTTGTCGGCTGAGTACCAACATCAAATTCCCTCCCGGTGTCAAAGGACAGAACGTCGGGGAGAGCATTGCAAATCCGATTCACTTTGGATTATTTCCCGCTTGATGATTTGGGAAAACCGGGGAATTGAAGAAAATTGCAGGAATTGTGCGGATTATTCCGCCGGACTTTCCGATGAATTGCAGGAATCTCGCCGCCAGACGGACCCGGGCGGCGGGCGATCGGCCGTTTTGGGAGACGGCTGTTTCCTGAGATGATCCCCCCAGGCAACATCACCTGTTACGGATTGACAACACCGACATGTCCACCGAGAAGACCGATGCGCTGGTGATTCGAATGGCGGATTGGAGCGAATCCAGCCGGGTCGTGACGTTTTTCACCCGCGATTTTGGACAGATTTCCACGGTCGCCAAGGGCGCCAAGCGGCTGAAAGGGCCATTTGAAATCGCTCTTGACCTGTTGACCGAATGTCAGATAGTCTTCATCCGCAAATCGTCCGAAGGCCTGGACATTTTGACGGAATGCCAACTCATTTCCCGCTTCAAACCGCACGGGCGGGATTTGGAGACCTTGTACGCCGGGTATTACGTCGCCGAGCTTTTATCCCATCTCACCGAACCCTACGACCCGCATCCCATCCTGTATGAAGAAGCCGTTTCCACGTTGAATCATCTGGCCGAGGGCCGACTGCCCCGGCTGACCCTTCTGCGATTTGAACTCACGGTCCTCCGCGAAATCGGCCAACTGCCGGCCTTTGACCACTGCGTGGTTTGCAACCAGCCGGTTGCCCCGGAGTCGTCTTATGCCCTGTGGCTGTCGCAGGGGGGCATCATTTGCCGAAACTGCCAACACGAGGAATACCGACAGAACCGAATCCCCGCCGGCACGGTGGCCGTGCTCCGGCGGCTTTCCCAACCGGAGACCGACCTGTCCCGCCTGGCGGTGTCCGACGGGCAGCTCAGAGAGATGCGGCAAGTCGTCAACTCCGCGGTCAGCCACGTCCTGGGACGTCGACCC
This sequence comes from uncultured Planctomycetaceae bacterium, assembly GCA_963815195.1. Taxonomy (GTDB): domain Bacteria; phylum Planctomycetota; class Planctomycetia; order Planctomycetales; family Planctomycetaceae; genus CAWAVN01. The sequence goes on along the minus strand of CAWFGE010000012.1, from coordinate 694,300 downwards.
AAGATGATTCGATACCTGAAATACTAACGGGAGAAAATCCGAAGCACGGAATCGGAAATCCGAAACAAATTCAAATCGAGAAATCCGAATGTTCCAAACCTGTTTTCAGGCCGGTTTGAGACATTGGGTCATCGGAGTTTTTATTTTGTTTCGGATTTCGAGATTCGAATTTCGGATTTTCTCAGAAAACCCTTCTTCGCTATCGGTCACGGATGACGATGCAGAACGACGAAACGAGAGACCGGATTCCCACCGCCCATCGGCGGGCGGGGTGGGTGCTGGCGTTGGTGCTCTCTGGTTGGGGGATGGGCTGCCAGTCTCCCGATCTGTCTCCAGGGGCCGATGCCGGATTGCCGCCGCTCAGAGCGGAAGACGACTCGGCAGCCAAAAAGCGCGGAATGGACTGGTCCCGGTTCAAGTTCTGGGATCGCCGCCGGTCCGACGAGGACCTGACCAGCACGGCGGGCATCAAGGGACCGCTCGAACGCATTCTGGGCGACCGGGCCCGCCGCAAGCAACGGGAGGATTCTCTGGCCCCGCTCGAAGGCGCTCCGGAATTTGACGAGGCCAAGGCCCTCTATGACAAAGGCGATTACGCCGCCGCCGAGAAACGCTTCAAGAAACTCGCCAAAGACTACAAGGACTCTCCCATCGAGGAGGACTCGTTGTTTATGCTGGGCGAGTGCCAATTCGCGACCAAGCGGTATGGGTATGCCCAGGACAGCTACGGAAAGCTGCTCAAGAAATACCCGTCGCCGCGGGATCTGGACAAGGTGACCAAACGGCTGTTCGCGATCGCCCAGCATTGGCTGGAGTTTCCGCAGCTTGTCAATTCCAGCGAAGTGCAAACGGTGAGCCTGGAGGATCCCAAATCCACCCCGCCGCCCGAGCCGCCGCATCCGCGGAGCAAAGATCCCTCGCGGCTGATTCCAATCTTCCCCAACGTCTTCGACCGCACCCGGCCGGTGTTCGACACCGACGGGCGGGCCTTGGAAGCGCTGCGGGCGATCTGGCTGAACGATCCGACGGGACCGCTCGCGGATGATGCGATCATGCTGACCGCGTCATATCACCTTCGCAAAGGGAACTACCTGGAGGCCGACCGGAACTATTCGATCCTGCGGGAGCAATATCCCAAAAGCCCGCACCTGGAAAACGCGTTCGTGCTGGGTTCGCACGTGAAGTTGATGTCCTATCAAGGACCTTTGTATGAAGGGGATTCGCTCCAAGCGGCCCATAACCTTGCGGAGAGCACGCTGCGGCTGTATCCGAAGCACCCCGAGCGCGAACGCCTGCTGGACAACATCCGCCAGATGGAAGAAGCCAAGGCGGAGCGCGAATGGGCCAACGTCCTGTTCTGGCAGAAGAAGAACAAGCCGCTCGCGGTGGCGACCTGTTGCCGGGAGGTGATCCGATTGTATCCCAACTCGACCTACGCCGCGAAATCCCGCGAGATCCTGGCGAAGATGGAAGAACAGGCCAAAGCGAAACAGCCCAAAGCGCAACAGGAACCGCAACAAAAACCAGACGAGCGGCCCTATGAAGGCGAGCGGACCGGCCCGGGGTCGGTGCCCGCGTCCGCCCCATGATGATGTGGAGTTTTTCAGTGGCGCGAATGCAAAAAAACGAAGAAGCTCAGCAAATTGCGAATTCGTAAATGATCAGCCGGCTGACGCCGGCCGCTCGCCAAAAACGTGATGTTGGACTGTCTGATGCCCAGAGAAAAATCCCGCCTGGCTCGTTTTGCACTTAGCCTGGTTTGTCTCCTTGCGGGACTGGTAGGCGGGGGCTGCGGGTACACCGTCGGGCCGGCGTTTTCGCCCGGCGTCCGCACGGTGGCGGTGCCGATTTTTAAATCCCAACTCTTTCGACGCGGGATTGAATTCCAGCTTACGGAAGCCGTGCAGAAGGAACTCAAGCTCCGCGGCCTGCAAGTCGCTAAAGAGCCTTACGCCCAAACCCGGCTGTCCGGGCAGATTGTGTCCTACCGCAAGTTCAAGGTGAGCGAGTCGGCGCAAGACGATCCCCGCCAACTCCAACTCTCGCTGGTGGTGATGGTCACCTGGGAGGATCTCCGCACGGGCGAAATTCTCAGACAGCAGGAAATCGCTTTGCCGCCGGAGGCGCTCGCCCTCACGTCCAACGCCTCGTTCGCCCCGGAAGTCGGCCAATCCCTGGCCTCGGCCAATCAGCAGGTCGTCGATCGCGTCGCCCGCGACATCGTCAACAAAATGGAAATGCCCTGGTGACCGCGGGGAGATTCCCAACCGAAACGAATTCCCCAGCGAGGATTCCGACGGTATCTCACAAAAGTCGGGGGATTATCTTTTACCCTATTTTCAAGTGGATTGGATAGCACGCCCAAGTTCCTACCTACTTTTGTAAAACACACACAATTCCGGCTTGGTGATCCTGGTCACTGTTTTGAATCTCGGAAATCCACTATGGTGAGGATTTGCTTCCTGGGTTTTGAGATTCTGTAAGACTCATGGCCGAGCGTCCGAATATCCTCTGGTATTGCACCGATCAGCAGCGGTTTGACACGATCGCGGCCCTGGGGAATCCCTTTGTGCAGACGCCGGCGCTCGATCGGCTCGTCACGGAGGGCACGGCGTTCACGCACGCCTATTGCCAAAGCCCCATCTGCACGCCGAGCCGGGCGAGCTTTATGACCGGCCTGTATCCCAGCCGGGTCCACAACTGCCGCAACGGCAACGAATCGTTCCCCCACCATCCGCCGTTGATCTCGAAGCAACTGAACGAAGCCGGTTATGACTGCGGGATGGCGGGCAAGTTTCATCTGCAAAGCTCGGGGCATCGCACGGAGCCTCGGCTCGATGACGGCTACCGCTTCTGGCGGTTCAGCCATGCGCCGCGGGATGATTGGGAGCACGGCCACGATTATGCCGACTGGGTCCGTGCGCGGGGCGGCGATCTGGACGCCCTCCGGCAAAGCGAAGAGCACGTGCCGCCGGAACTCCATCAAACGACCTGGACGACCGAGTGCGCGCTGGAGTTTTTGGACGAGCACCGCGACCGCCCGTGGTTTTTGACATTGAACCCGTACGATCCGCATCCGCCGTTCATCCCGCCCAAAGCCTATGCCGAGCGGTTCGATCCGCAGATGATGCCGGGGCCTTACTTCAAAGACAGCGACTTGGAGCATCAACGCCGCTTAAAGCACATCGACTTCCAAACGCCGGCCCGGCATCCCGACGAGTTCGACGGCCGGCTCCAGCAGAGTTTGTACTACGCGATGATCGCCCAGATCGACGACCAGTTTGCCAGGCTGTGGGAATACTTGGAGCAGACCGGGCAGCGCGAGAACACGGTGATCGTGTTTACCAGCGATCACGGGGAGATGCTCGGCGATCATGGGCTGCTTTATAAAGGCTGCCGGTTTTACGAAGGCCTGGTGCGGGTGCCTTTGATCTTCTCCTGGCCGGGCCAAATCGCCGAAGGCCTCGTAAGCGAGGCCCTGGTGGAACTCTTGGACCTGAGTGCGACGCTCTTGGACCTGGGCGGCGTGCCGGTCCCGGAGTATTTTCAGGGCAAAAGCCTCCTGCCCCTCCTGCGGGGCGAATCGCCGGCGGACTATCACCGGGCGTTCGCGCGGAGCGAGTATTACGATGCCCTCGACACCTCGTTCGTCAACGGCGATTCCTCCTACGCCACCATGTACCGCAATCGGCGGTACAAGCTGGTCGTCTATCACGGCCACAACCTGGGCGAGTTGTTCGATCTGGAGCACGATCCGTGGGAATTCGACAACCTCTGGGACGACCCCGCCCATCAAGCCCTCAAGTGCAACCTGCTCCAAGCCAGCTTCGATGCGAGCATGCTGCTCACCGTGGACGTGGGCACAAGGCGGATCGCCCCAATGTGATTTTGCTCCCTTGTTCGTTGATGTAAATTCAGGGAAAAGTGTGTGCCAGGCATTCGAGCCTAGGAACATCAAGAAAATAACGTCAACATGGGGGCAAACAGGCGAGCGGAGGCGTAAGCCCCCTGGTTATGTTGAGTCGTTCGGAATTCTGTATTATTTCCTTAACGATCCAAAATCGATAAAAAGCACCGGCAGAGCCAGTGGCACAAGTGGCCGGATGTCGGCATTGACAGTCGGACCGGACTCGCGACACCATGGTTTGTTTCGTGAATTGAAGAACGCGTGAACTCCAACGGGTGAAAACTCATGATCGAAGATTGGATCGCCGACCGCATGCACCGGATCGATGCTTCGGGCATTCGCAAGGTGTTCGACCTGGCCGCGACGATGGAGAACCCGATCAACCTCAGCATCGGCCAGCCGCATTTCGACACGCCGCAACCGATCAAGGACGCCCTCTGCAAAGCGGTCAACGCAGGCAAAAACGCCTACAGCCAATCGCAGGGCATCGCTCCCTTGATCGAAAAAATCCAATCGCACGTCGATGAGACCTTCGGCCACGCCGACCGCACAGCTTTCGTCACCAGCGGCACCAGCGGTGGGCTGATGCTCGCGCTGTCCACGCTCGTCAATCCCGGCGACGAGGTCATCTGCTTCGATCCCTGGTTCGTGATGTATAAGCACCTCACCACGCTCGCGGGCGGGAAGGTTGTTTTGATCGACACCTATCCCGATTTTCGGGTTCCCGTGGACAAAGTCGCCGCCACGATCACCGACCGGACGAAAGTCATCCTCTGTAACAGCCCCTCGAATCCCACGGGCCACGTCGCGAGCGAGGACGAGCTCAAAGCTCTCGCGGAACTTGCCCGCGAAAAAGACGTCGCGCTGATCAGCGATGAGATCTACAAAGCCTTCTGCTACGACAGCGACTTCATCAGCCCCGCCCGCTTTAACGACCAGACTCTCGTCATCGACGGCTTCAGCAAATCGCATTCGATGACCGGCCTCAGGCTGGGCTACGTGCACGGCCCGCAGGCGATCATTCAGCAGATGATCAAACTCCAGCAGTTCACGTTCGTCTGCGCCCCGCATCCCGTGCAATGGGCCGGCCTGGCGGCGTGGGATTACGACATCTCCGACCGCGTGGCCGAGTACAAGGCCAAACGCGATCTGATCCGCGCGGAACTCGCCGAGGATTTTGAAATCCACGGCGCAGGCGGGGCGTTTTATCTGTTTTTGAAAACCCCCTGGGGCACGGGCACCCAGTTCGTCACCGAAGCCATCAAACACAACCTGCTGATCATCCCGGGAAACGTGTTCAGCGCCAAAGACACCCACTTCCGCCTGTCCTACGCCGCGACGGACGACACCCTCAAACGCGGCGCGGAAGTGCTGAGAAAACTCGCGAAACAAGGCCCGAAGTAAACACGGAGGTTCCGCCTGACATTCTTCTCCTGACGGACAAAAATACCGCTCCGTTTGCGGACCCGGTGGCCGTTATGAACGAGCTCAACATCAACATGGGACTCTCCGAGCCGACGCCGGCGGAGATTGTGCGCGGCGGGTGGCGGTGGTTTCGCTGGCGGGGGCTGGTTCTTGTGGCGGTGTTTGCCTGCGGGCTGATCGCGTTTTGCAACGGCGTGGATGTCACCGACCGCCGGGGGGTTCCCGACGCCGACTTTATGACGAAGATCTACTACACGCTCGGCCTGTTCCTGTTCGGCGGATTGGATTTGGGCATGCCCGTGGGCGGGCCGCTTTGGACGCGGGCCATGCTGTGGCTCGTGTATTTTGCCGCCCCCGCCGTGACCACCTCCGCGATCGCGGAAGGCATCCTCCGGGCGGTGGGCTGGGACCGGTTTCAACTCCGGCATCTGCACGATCACGTCGTCGTCGGCGGCTGCGGGCGGCTGGCGATTTTGTATCTGGACCGGCTGCACAAAATGCATCCCAACCTGCGCGTGGTGATTGTGGAAAAAGAGGCCCATAAGGCCAGCGCCCAAATCGCCCGCCGGCGGTTTCATGCCCACGTCATCACCGGCGACATCGACAGCGAAGCCGTGATGCACACCCTAAATCTGAACCGGGCCGCCCGGCTGGTGCTGCTGACCGGAGACGACTATGTGAACCTCTCCGCCGCCTCCCGCGCGGCCCACATCGCGCCGCGCCTGGCCTCGGCGACGCTGGTGCACATTTCCGACATCCGGCTGTTCCGGCTGGTCGAACCGGGAGCGGGACTGCCGGCCGGCGCGGTCAAATTCAACTCGAACCACCGGGCCGCGCGGTACTTGGTCACCGAATCCCTGTTGCCGCATTTTCAGAAATCCGAATACGCCGACGTTGTCGTGCTGGCGGGCTTCGGGCGGTTCGGCCAGAGCCTTTTGGACGAACTCCAACGGCACGCCGCCGACAGTTTGTCCAAAGTCGCGATCATCGACCGCGAGGCGGACCTCATGTCGATGGTGTTCGATCAGCAGGTGGGCTTCGGGAAACAATACGAGCACGAGGTGCTCGAAGCCGACCTTCGCCACCCGCGGACCTGGCAGCAAATCGAACCCACCGTGATCCACGCCGTCAACGAGCCGGTGTTCATCCTCAGTAGCGGGGACGATGGCGTCAACATCCGCACGGCCCTGTGGTTGTCGCAGAAGTATCCCCATGCCAAGATCATCGCCCGCTGCTTTCAAAGCTCCGCGTTTACGAAAGAAATCTCCGAGCAATGCCAATTCGAAATTGTCAGCACCCTCGATCTCGTTCACGAAGGCATGCAGCCGGAGTGGTTCGAGCTGCTCCGGCCGGCGGATTCGGCGTAACACGGGTGAAGGTCTTGCCGAGTGCGGGCGTCGGCGGATAAGATTGAAAGGAAGTCACGACCCGGCTTTCTCTCTGAGGGGCCGGGTTTTTCTATGCCAGGATCGTTCTTCCAAAGATTTCCGGTGATCAAGCCTTTTGTGATTTTCGTTGGGGCCTTGTTGTGTCTTTCCTCGCAGTCGCTGCGGGCGGAGGATCCCGCGGCCTCGAAGACTCCCGAAATCAAGGCCGCCGCGCCCAAAAGCTACGGCGGAAAGACTCTGGACGAGTGGCGGGAAGCGGTCAAAAATCTCTCGCCCGACAACCCGGCCAGCAAGTCGGCGGTGCCGGCATTGATTGCCATTCTCAAAGACCGCGATGTGCCGTGGTACACGCGGAGGCAGATGGCAAACACGCTGGGACGGTTCGGCAAAAACGCGCGGGAGGCGGTGCCGGTGCTCATCGAGCTTTTGGATGAAGATCCCACCCTAGAGCACGCACCGCGGATCTGGGCGACCAAGGCGATTTCGCTGTTCGGCCCCGAAGCCCGCGCGGCCGCGCCCCCGCTTGTGGCCATCCTTAAAGACACCGGACTCCCCGTGGCCGAACGGCAGGGAGCGATCGAGGCCTTGGCCCAAATCGGCGGAGCCCATCCGCGGGCGATCCCGGCTTTGGTGGAGACGTTGAATCTCAAACCCGCCGAGCAAACCGCCGCCGCCAAAGAAGACGCCGACACGCTTCGCGAACTCGCGGTGGAATCGATCGCCCTCGTGGGGAAAGACGCCGCGATCGCGGTGCCGGTGCTGCTCCGATCCTTGGGCGATCCCCGCGAACCGATGCGGCGGAAAACGGCGATGGCGCTCGGGCGGATCGGTCCTGCGGCCCAGTTGGCGATTCCTTCGCTGATGGAATCGCTCGCGTTTGACGAATCCCACGCCGTCCGCGATGCGGCGGAAACAGCCCTCGCGGAAATCGGAACACCCGCCGTGCCCGCGCTCGTACATCTTCTGGACGACCAGGAAGCGGAACTTCGCCGGCGGGCCGCGGGCAGCCTCGGCCAGATGAAAGCCCAAGCGAAGCCGGCGGTCGCACCCTTAGAAGAACGCTTGGGCGATCCCGACCCGCATGTCCGCTACACCGCCGCGCGAGCGATCTGGCAAATCACCGGAACCGCGGACCGCGCGCTCGCGGTGTTTGTGGAGACGCTGAAATCCTCCGACAGGCAATTGCGGATGCAGGCGTTTCGCACGCTTGACGACGGAACTTGGCCCCGAAGCCGCGCCCGCCCGCAAACCGCTCGAGGCATTACTCAAACACCCTGAACCCCACGTCCGCCAGGCCGCTCAGAAAGCTCTGGAACGCATCCAGAAAGAGATTAGTTGTGTCCGGCGAACCCCTCACTCAATCAGCATGCGCGATTTTGCGTGATGCCTCGCCGAAAAACCGAAACCCGAATCTCAGTCGTTCCAAATTATGGAAAAGGACCAAAGGTCCGGCTCTCAATTCTTTCCCTAGGCTTGCGGCTGCGGGGCGTCTCCTCGCGGATGTGCCGTTTTTCTTCGATAATGCGGACGGCCCCTTCGGCGGGTTGAATGCCTCGTCCATATCGGCTGGCCCAGACCTGGGTCAGCTCCGCCCCGAACAACACGATCAGCGAGGAGTAATAAACCCAGACCAGGACCGCCACCATCGACGAGGCGGCACTTCCCCACCGGGAGCCCACGTTGGAATTCTGCAAATACCATCCGATCAGCGATTTGCCGATGACGAACAGGAGCGCCGTGACGGCCGACCCGAGAAACAGATCCCGCCAGCTTGTCTTGGCATCCGGGAGGACTTTGAACATCGCGGCGAACAGCAATGTCGCGATCACCAGCGTGACGAAATCGTTGAGGACAATGGCGATCGCCGTGGCGAACGTGCCGGGACTTGGACCTTGAAGCCACTCCACCGCTTCGTTGACCAGCGTGGTCAGCACAAACGAGACAAGTAGCAGAAAGGCAATGATCGCGACCATCCCCAGCGACAACAGCCGCTTGACGGCGAAACTCATGACGCCGCCCTGCTCGGGGTCGGGTTCGACTTCCCACGCCCGGTTCAGGGCAAACTGAAATTGGGCGAACAGGCCCGTGGCGGAGAAAACCAGAATAGCGATCCCGATGACCTGCGAAGCCCAGCCCAAGCCGGCAATGTTCGACACCGGCCCGGCATTTCCTTGAGATCGGCTCGTTTTGCCGGATGATGCGACTTGGCTTCCGGCACCGGCCGTCGGCACTTCGGTGATGGGAATGCCAAGCTGCCGCTTGACCATCGAATCGATTTTCGAGGATTCGACTCCGGTCCAACCGGCGACGGCAAACACGATCACCAACAAGGGGGGAAGCGAAAAGATCGTATAATAGGCGAGCGCCGCGCCGCTGGTCATGCATTCGTCATCCGAGAAATCCACGCCGGCCTGTTTGATCGCGCTGAAAAACTTCATGCCGCTGCTCCTGTCGTCTCGACTCGCATCCTGGGGAAAAGGCCCATCTCGTCGATCGTAGCCAAGCAGCCGCTCGGGTCCCATCGGAATGAGGCCGCGTTTTGAAGCGGGGGATTTTCTATTCTTCCGGCCGGTCATTTTTAGCAGCCGGCGAGTTTATCCGAGCAAGTCTCCCAAGGCCGGGTTGGCGAAGAGATTGTCCAAAGCGTCCGATTCGCCCGACGACAGCGGCGGCAAACTTTCCAGGCGGGTGCCGGCGGCGACAAACACGCCGCCGGTGAAGTTGGCATCGCCGGGAGAATAAACATCTCGGATCGGTTCGGGCAACTCGCCTGGGCTCGCCGCGTTGAAGGCTCGAATGTCGGGGCCGCCGCCTTCGCCCGCTGCGGTGATCACGTCGGCTTTGCCGTCGCCCGTGATGTCGGCGACGGCCACGCGAACGCCGCCGGTGAAGTTCGAGTCATAGGCATAAAAGCTGCCGATCGGCTGCGGGAGCAGCGCTGCGGCGGCTCCGCTAAAGACCTTGACGTTCGGTCCGCCGCCGGCGCCGGGTCCGGTGACGAGATCGATCCGCCCATCGCCGTCCACATCGCCCGCCGCCACGAACACGCCGCCGGTAAAGTCCGCAGCGTAGGCGTAGAAATTGCCCAGCGGATTGTCCATCGACACGGAAATGTCCGCGACCCCCGAATCCCCGATGAGCGGCAGACTGCCGTCGAACACGCGGACGTTCGGCCCGCCGCCGGGACCGGCTCCGGCGATGATGTCGGGCGTGCCGTCGCCGGTGATGTCGCCCGCCGCCACGCGGACGCCGCCGTGGAAGTTCGCATCATAGGCGTAGAAGCTGAACAGTTCGGTCAGGTCGTCCCCGCTGAAGACTTTGACATGGGGGCCGCCGCCCGCATCCGCACTCACGATGATGTCCGCGTGGTTGTCGCCGGTGACATCCGCCGCAGCCACGAACACGCCGCCGAAGAATCCGGGAAACGCATAGAAGTCGAACTTTTCTTCCTGCGTGTCTCCATCGGTCACGATGATCCGCGACCCGCCTCCGGGACCGGCTCCGGTGATGACATCCGCAACGCCGTCGCCCGTGACATCGCCCACCGCCACCCGCACGCCGCCGTTGAAACCGGGGTACGGCTCAAAGTTAAACAGTTCGTCTTGGGTGATCGCATTGACGACCTCGACGATGCCGGGCCTTCCCGGTCCGGGAGCGTAGGCGGCGATGTCGTTTCCGCCGCCGCCCGCGGCCTGAAGTTCATAGGCCCCAATGTCGGTCTGGCTGCCGAAGCTGCGGACGTACGCCCCGCCGCGCTGATCGGTCGTCAAGCTGAGCGGATTGAAACCGGCGTTGAGCGCGGGGCTATCGGGCAGGATGGCCTGCGTCATGGTGGGACCGCCGTTGTCGGCGAGCGGTTGCAATCGCGGATCAACCGGAGCGTCGGCCGTACCGACGATATTCCCATCCACGCCGTTAGTCAGCCCGGACATTCCGGTGTCCACGCCGATGAGATTAAACGTGCCGTCCACGGTCCCGCTGACATCGTCCCTGCCGGTGCCGGTGCCTACGAAGTTGTCGGCGACAATCGTGCTGGTCAACGTGACGGTGCCGGTGTCCTCTTGATGGATCCCGCCGCCGGTGCCGGGACTCGTACCGCCGGAGTCCGCGCGGTTGTCGGCGATGGTGGAGTTATTGATCTCCACGGTCCCGGTGGGAAAGCCAGTGAAGATCCCGCCGCCGTTCCTGCCGACCGTGTTGCCGCTCACCGTGGTGTTAGTCAAAGTCAGCGCATTGCTATTCCAAATCCCGCCGCCATCACCGGCGACGCCGGCGGTGTTGGAATCAATCGTACTCGCGGTCACGGTGAGGGTGCCCCCGTTGGAGATTCCTCCACCATCGCCACTCGCATAGTTGGCAGTGACGGTGCTGTTAGAGAGATTCACCGTACCGACATTGCCGACCCCGATCCCGCCGCCGCCGCCTCTGGAAACGTTGCCGCTGATCGTCGATCCCCCTTGAATTGTCGCTGTGTCAAAATCGTAGATTCCACCGCCGGCATTGGCGGTGTTTGCGTCGATGGTGGCACCGTCCAAGGTCAGCGTGCCGGAGTTGGAGATTCCTCCGCCCGTACCGGCGGTGTTCGAGCCGATGGTGGAGGCGTCAACCGTCAAGGTGCCGCGGTCGTTGTAGATCCCGCCGCCGTTGCGTGCGGAGGAGTTTCCTGTGATCATCGATCCCCCTTGGATTGTGGTGGTGCCAGAGAAGTTGTAGACTCCACCGCCCCCGAGCCCGCCCCCGTTTGCGGTGTTGGAGTCAATCGTGGAGTTGTCCACAATCAGGGTGCCGTGGTTATAGATTCCACCACCGTGGCTTGCGGCCGTGTTGCCGGTGATGATCGAGGTGCCCCCGATCGCTGCCGAACCGCCGTCGTTGTAGATCCCTCCACCATCGATCGCCGTATTACCGCCGATTGTGGAGTTGTCCACGCTTAGCGTGCCGCTACTGTTAAAAACTCCGCCGCCGAATGCCACTGCGGAGTTTGAAGAAATCGTCGAACTTACAATCATCGCAGAGTTGCCGTCGTTGTAGATCCCTCCCCCCGTTAGGGCTGCGTTGGTTCCGACGGTAGAGCCATCAACCGTCAGCGTGCCGCCAGTGCTGTTAAAGATCCCACCGCCGGAACCGCTGGTGCCGGTCGCGGCGTTGTTGTTGATGGTGGAGGAATCCTCGATCGTCACCGTGCCGCCGTCATTGTAGATCCCGCCGCCGCCATCAGTGGCCGAATCACCACCGGCGGTGTTGTTGGAGATGACCGAGGAGCCTGTCACGTCGACTGTGCCTGGGGAGGCATTGGCATTGAAGAGCCCATTATAGATCCCGCCGCCGTCCGCTGAAGCGGAGTTGCCCATAATCATCGAGCCGCCCCCGACCGTCACCGTGCTGCCGCCGTTCCAGATGCCGCCGCCAACATCGGCGGTGTTGGTGCCGATGTTGGAGTTGTCCAGGGTCAGTGTTCCGCCGCGGTTGTTGTTGATCCCGCCGCCGTGGGAGGCGGTGTTCGTGCTGATGGTGGAGTCGTCCACGGTCAACGTGCCGCCGAGGGTGTTGACGATCCCGCCGCCCTTGAATTGGGCGGAGTTGCCGGTGATCGTCGAACCGTCTTGAATCGTCACCGTCGCAGGATTCGTCGCCGTGCCGACGTTGGAGATCCCGCCGCCGAAATTGGCGGCGTTGGCGGCGATCTGGGAACCGCCTTGAACCGTCACCGTGCCGGTGGTGTAAATCCCGCCGCCGGTGCGTGCGGTGTTGGTGCCGATGGTGGCGCCGTCCACGGTCAGCGTGCCGGAGTTGTGGATCCCGCCGCCGCCATTCGAGGCGGAGTTGCCGGTGATCGTCGAGTCGCCCTCGATCGTCGTCGTGCCGCTGTTATACATTCCCGCGCCGTTGGTCGCCGAGTTGTTTTGAACGACGCTGTTGGTCAGCGTCAGCGTGCCCGCGTTATTGATGCCGCCGCCGTTGATCGCGATCCCATTTTGGATGGTCAGGAAATTGAAGGTGACCGTAGTGCTGCTGGTACTCGCAATCGTGAACACGCTGTCCGCGGCGTTGCCGTCTACGATGACGGCGGATGGGTCGCCTTCGGTGGCTCCAATCGTCACGTCTTTATCGATCGTGACGTTCTCGGTGTAGGTCCCCGGGCCATCGGTGTCCAGGTCGTCGGTAATCAGCACGCTCCCGCCGGAAGCCACCACGTCCACGCCTTCTTGGATGGTGTTGAACGCATTCGTGCCGATGACGGCGGCTTGATTGCCGGGCGTGTTGGGGTCAGCGTCGGCGATCATCGTGCCGTCGGCCCCGGTGAAGTCATCGTTGACGTAAACGGGCGAGGCGAGAACCACATCGTTGCCGTCGCCGCCGTTGTAGGAAATATGAAGTGTCTCGCCATTGATCGACACCGGGGCGCCGTTTGCCAAGCCGGCGAATTGCCCGAGGATGGGGTCGGTGCCGTCGTTGTTGATAATGACGACATCGCCGCCTAACGTCCCGGCGACGGTGCCGGACGTGTTGAGCACGGCCCCGGTGATGTCCACGGTGCCTGTGACGTTGAGTTGATCGTAATCAGTCCCAGCGGTGGCGATGCCATTGACTTCCACGTTGAAGTTCGCGCCCGCCATCAAGGTGGTGTTGCCCACGCTCAAAATCCCGGGGCTGATTCCGGGCGCAATGGTGCCGCCGTTCTCGACGGTGACGGCCCGGTCGATGGTGCCGGTTCCGCCCAAGTTGGCTCCGCTGTGGACGGTGACGGTGCCGCCGACGTTATCCAGCGTGCCGTTGACGAGCGTGGTGCCGGAGGTCAGGGTCGTCGTGCCGGTGTAGGTGGAGGTGGTTCCGGTGGCGAAGTTCACGGTGCCCGTGGGGGAACTGGTCAGGTTGCCGTCGCCGGAAATGGTGTCTGGATCATTGATGTCGAGCGTGGTGTTCGCGCCGGAAAAGGTCAAATCCGCGTTATTGAGGATGCCGCCGCCAGTAGTGGCGGAATTGCCGGACAGGGTCGAGTCGGCAAAGTTCAGACTGCCGCCGGTGTTGTTGAAGATCCCGCCGCCCGAACCGCTGGTGCCGGTCGCGGCGTTATTGTTGATGGTGGAGGAATCCTCGACCGTCACCGTGCCGCCGTCATTGTAGATCCCGCCGCCGCCGTCGGTAGCTGAATTGCCACCGGCGGTGTTGTTGGAAATGACCGAGGAGCCGATCACATCGAGCGTGGCCATGGAGTCATTGTAGATCCCGCCGCCGTCGTTTGAGGCGGAGTTGCCGTTGATCGTCGATCCGCCTTCGATTGTCAGCGTGCCACCATTTGTGTTTCCGAACCCATTTTCGTTTTTGATGCCGCCGCCGTCGGCCGCGGTGTTCGAGACAATGTAAGAGCCGTCCACGGTCAGGTCGTCGGATCCGAAATTGAGGATCCCGCCGCCCCCATGCGTGGCGGAGTTTGAGGAGATCACCGACCCGCCTTGAATCATGGCCGCGCTGCCGCCGCTATTCCAGATCCCGCCACCAGAGTTGGCGGTGTTGCTGCTGATGGTGGAGGCATCCACGGTCAGCGTGCCACCGCCGTTATTGTCGATCCCGCCCCCGTCGTTTGTGGCAGAGTTGCCGGTGATCGTCGATCCGCCTCCGATCGTCGCCGTGCCGCTGTTCCAGATTCCGCCGCCAGCCTGGGCGGAGTTGCTGCTGATGATGGAGGCATCCACGGTGAGCGTGGTGGTGTTGATGTCATAAATCCCGCCGCCGCTGAAGTGAGCCGAGTTGGCTGTGATCGTTGAACCGCCTTGGATTGTGGCCGTGCCAAAGTTAAAGATGCCGCCGCCGGTTCTGGCGGAGTTGCCGCTGATCGTCGAGTCGTCAACGGTCAACGTGCCGTGATTGAAAATCCCGCCGCCGTTGCCAGAGGCGGCGTTGCCGGCGATCGTCGCGCCGGTCAAGTTCAGCGAGGCGCACGAAGCAACCAAAATGCCGCCCCCTGTGCCGTTCGTGCCGTCCACGACGTTGTTCGTGACGCTGACGGTATCATCGAGGGAAAGCGACAAGTGGCTGCCGACGAAGATCCCGCCGCCACCGTTGGTCTGGGAGTCGCCGCTGGCGGTGTTGCCGTCGATGGTCGTTTCGGTCATGTTGAGCGTGCCGCCGACGAAATCGATCCCGCCGCCGTCTCTTGAGGCGGAGTTTGATGTGATCGTCGAACCAGCCCCGATCGTCAGCGTGCCGGAGTTATGGATCCCGCCTCCGTCCTGGCCGGCCGTGTTGTTTTGAACCACGCTGTTGGTCAGCGTCAGCGTGCCCGCGTTATTGATCCCGCCGCCGTTGGTTGCACTGCCGTTTTGGATGGTCAGTGAATCGAGTGTGACCGTGCTACCAGTGGCGATGGTGATCACCGAGCCGGCGGCGCCGCCGTCCGCGATCGCCCCCGCGGTGCCGGTGATGTCCACGTTGGTGTTGATCGAGACGTTTTCGGCGTATGTGCCCGCGGCGACGTCGATTGTATCCGAGCCGCGTTCCATTCGCGGCGGCGGCGTCCGCGGCGTCTTGAATCGTCGAAAAGGCGCCGCTGCCGAAGATCAAGTCGGACACGGGACCGGCCGGATGCGTGGCGGAGGTATCCCACGTCACGGTGTCGCCCGCGTCCAGCCCCGCGGCCCCCTGATCGTTGGTGATGAGAAAATCGCCGGCATTATCGACGTAAAATGTCGATAGCAGCAGCCTGTCCTCGAGAAGTTCGACTTGACGCGAAACGTTTACATCCCGTCGTTGTCGCGGACGCCGTTTCGATGTCACAAGATGTCCAGTCCGTTTCCACGCAGCGAGCCAATTCAAAATCATGATCTCAGTCTGGGCTATGGGGGCGGCGGGTTGAGAAAGCGGCCGGGGCCGCGGCAGACGCGATGAAATTGGAGAAGCCAGGAAACCAGCGTAAAGTTTGCAGTAGACACGGACAGGATACGGAAGTCAATGTCTTTAGGCGGTGCAATCGAAAAAACCTAGGGATTTTACTCGGATCTGGAGAAGTCTGATGATTTGTCGCCAAAAGTGTGCCGAGTGCCTGAGAATTTGTACCCGCATCCGAGGCTTTTGTGTTCAGCGGCCGAGGGGGATTCGCGGCGGGTAAATGCCGGCAAAACGACGTTTCTGGGAATTAGCGGACAATTTTTTGGGAAAATCGGTTCGATTTTGCGATCTGTAAAGACAAGGCTGAGTAATCGCTCAGCGCATCTCCGGGCTTTCTCTCGTTGAATCCCGTTCAGGAATAAGGAGTTTCCGCTTGTGTTTCCGACCCGGCGACGTAGGTTAACCTTGGAAATCCATCGCACACTCAAGGAAAACCTGCCCAGCCCGACTTGTGAAAGAGGCCAACGCACATGTCCCACCGATTTGACGTCACGCAAAACGGCAGCGAAGCCGTGGCTCGGTTTCGCTCCGTGGAGTTTCCCCACGATAGCCTGGTGGAACACTGCCGGTGCTATCTCGAAACGTATCTGGAGAACAATCCCTGCGAAGCGTTCACCTTCGATCTGGAAGGGGTCGCGATTATCCCCAGCACCATGCTGGGCCTGTTGCTGACGATTCGGCAGCGCGGGATTCCCGTTCGCATCGCCAACCCGTCCGAAGATGTGCTCACGGTGCTCGAGGTCACGAAATTGAACACCAAGTTCGACGTCGTTTCGCTAACGCCCGCCGGCTGATCAGGCAATGGAATAGCCGCCGTCCACGGGCAGCGTCGCGCCCGTGATGAAATTGGCGGCGGGGGAGCACAAAAACACCGCGGCTCCCGCGAGATCGTCCGGCCGGCCCCAGCGGCCCAGCGGGGTGCGGTTCAAGATTTCCTCGCTCCGCTGGGGATTGTCCCGCAGAGCCTGGGTGAGCGGGGTTTCGATCCAGCCGGGGGCGATGGCGTTCACGCGAATGCCGTCTTTCGCCCAGGCGATCGCCAAGGATTTTGTGAGCTGCACGATGCCGCCTTTGCTGGCACTGTAGGCGGGCACAAACCCGCTGCCGAAGTAGCTGAGCATCGAAGCCAGATTCAAAATCGCTCCGCCTCCCTTGGCGAGCAAATCGCGACACCCGGCACACATCCGCATCGTGCCGGTGAGATTGACATCCACGACGCGGGCGAAGTCCTCGGGCCGATGCTCGCGGTCGTCCCGCAAGAGGATCCCGGCCGCGTTCACCAGAACGTCCAACCGCGAAAACTCCGCGACGAGCTTCGCGATTTGAGCGGAGTCGGTCACATCGAGCACTCGGCGGGTGATGGCTCGGCCTTGGGAATCGAAGCGGTCGGTTTCCGCCTGGGTGCAGCCGGTGGCGGCGACTTCGCAACCGGCGTCCGCAAGGGCGATCGCAATCGCGCCGCCGATGCCCCCGGTCCCGCCGGTGACGAGCGCGATTTTCTCAGCCAAGGGTTTGAAGGCATCCACGGGTCGATTTTTCCTCGGGCAATTTCAGCGGCGTTCTTGCTTGCCGGTTGCACCGGCAAACCGGCTCATCGCGAGTTTCCGAATCCCCGCCGCGGGATTGAAAAAGAAAAGAACAAGGCAGTAACCCCAAAACGACCAGTAGAAGAACGGCGTGGATGATCTTTTTGTGTGATGATCAATCAATGAATGATGGATTTCACCTCCCCAAGGGGAGGTGAAAGAGCACACAAGATATTCTTTAACACCGTCGCAGTTGCCCCCCCCTCATTCGCCGGAAGAACCAAAAGAACTCCCGACCCGGACGGACGGTTTGGCATAATGAGGTTCTTTCGGGATTGGAACGGGGGAACGCCCGCGGATTGGCGAAGAAAGTGAGCAATCCCTTTTTACCACATGAGTCATGGGAAGCGTATCCCATGGGGTTGCTAATTCCGGCTGAATTTGGGCGGGAAGTGTGCGGGAACGATTTCTCGCTGCCGGGCGGCCGCGCGGATGGCCTTCAAAACCAGTCGGCCGCGGCGGGAGATGTTTTGCTCTTCGAGAATGCTCTGGCAGTCTCCGGGCGGCAAGCGGAGGGCATGGGCCAGCACGTCGCAAAACGCGCCCAAGGGCAATTCGGCGTCGAGCGCAGGCGCAAACATTGAACTCACCGCCAACCCCGGTTGCAGGCTTTGCAGGCTGCGCAGCAGTTCCTCCCGCAGGATTTGCTCTTCGGGGCCGGCGGAGATTTCCTCGTCGGGGCAAAGCTCCAGTTCCCCGATGCGGTAGGGCAAGTCCCCCTCAGTCTCCGCGACAATGCGCGCGCGGCAAAGACCCTGCATCACCAAATAGTACCCGCCGTCGGGCAGTTTTTCCTCCGCCGCGATCTTGCTCAAGCAGACCGTTTCATAAATCGGCGGCACCTGGCCGTCCGGGAGCATTTCCCAGCCCGGCCTTAATAGCGCCATCGCGATCAAGCGGTTCTCTTCCAACGCATCCGCCGTCATTCGGCGATACCGCGGCTCGAAAATGTGCAAAGGAAACAACGTCCGCGGAAAGAACACCGCGTTCGGCAAAGGGAACAGCGCGGCGGAACCCGAAAACTCGGCAAGCTCCGCCCTCAGGTCGAAATTCTCAGACATCATGTTCGGCGTCGGCTTTCCAGCGAAGATTGGGGACGGCGTCCGGATCCAGCACGACCCCGGCCGGCCACGAGGAACCCGCATCCAACAGGGGCCTAAAACAGGTTTGGTAATCTCTCAAAAACGCTTCCAGATCGAGACCCAGATAGACCGGTGCAAAAGGCGACAGATAGCGGTTGGTGGAGTCATACATCTTCCGCGCCCCGCCCAGATTTCCTTCCTCGAAGTGAAACAGCGACACCGCCGCGTGAATCAAGCCTTGATAAAACGCCCGCTCCGGTCCGAGCGTGTCGGTCCACAGCTCCTCCAAGACATCGTGGCAGGCAAAAAACTCCCGCTCGTTAAACAGCCGGATGCCTTCGAGATACAGGGCGGGGTATTCCATGGAAAGTCAACGAGTCGCAGAGTGAAAGAGCACCCGGTTTGGCGTGCGGATTTGGTCATTGGGGCTGGTCATTGGGATTTCATTAGAAATCGCCTATCATCATCGCGGCCTGGCGGCCCTTCGTCTGATTCTAAAAGCCTCGCCCGTGGGGTGTCCAGAAAATTGCCGGCCCGGAAAAACTCGAACAGCGCCCCGGTGCCGGATGAATGAAAACGAAGCATCCGCCCATTGTGTTGCGTTTTGTCACCGCTTGCCCGATCCTTTGTCTTTCCGAAAGCCTGAAACGTCGTGGCCAAGAAGAAAAAAACCGCCGAAGCCGCCGTGGACTGGGAACCGGAATCGCTCGAAGACAAGAAGAAGCGGGCCCGCCGGCTGTTGCGCGGGCTGGAGAAGGCCTATCCGGAAGCACCGTGCGCTCTGCAGCACGAGTCGGCCTACCAGCTTTTGACGGCGGTGATTCTCTCGGCCCAATGCACCGACGAGCGCGTGAACGCCGCGACACCGGAGCTGTTCCGCCAGTTCCCCACGCCGGAAGATTTGGCGAAAGCCGGGCAAAGCGAGGTGGAACCGATCGTCAAGCCTTTGGGTTTTTTCCGGGCGAAGGCGGCGAACATTCGCGGCATGGCGGAAGGCTTGACGGAGCGGTTCGACGGCGAAGTGCCGGACAACATGGAGGACCTGGTCTCGCTGCCGGGCGTGGGCCGCAAGACGGCGAACGTCGTCCTCGGCACGTGGTTCGGCGTTCCCAGCGGCGTCGTGGTGGACACGCACGTCAAACGCATCAGCTATCTGTTCGGCCTCACCGACAGCAAAAACCCAGAGATCATCGAGCGCGAACTCCAGGAAATCCTGCCCCGGAAAAGCTGGATCGAGTATTCGCACCGCGTAATCCACCACGGCCGCAAAATCTGCATCGCCCGCCGGCCCCGCTGCCACGAATGCACCCTCCTCAAAGATTGCCGCCGCATCGGTTTGCCGCCGTTGGAGGATTCCTCTGAAAAGCAAACCATACGCAAGAAGAGCACCGGTTAGGTATGTTGCTGAGGTTGGAGGTTGGAGGTTGGCGGATGGCGGTTGGAGGGGAAGCAGATTATATCCTCTAACGACCGATCGAGGAATTAATGTCCGGTTTCCATACAACCGCCACCATTCATGCACATTTGAAGTAGGAACCGAAAAGTCCACCGATCAAGTCGTTGGGATTGAAATCAAAACAGTTATTTCTCAATTGGTCCTAACCTCTAACCTCAGTCACTTTGCAAAGGACCGCCAAGAAAACAACTTCAGTTTTTGAACCATTTAACAAAACCAGGGGGCTTACGCCCCCCGCTCGCCTGTTGATCCCAAATGCTGAAGTTATATTCTTCGCGATCCAAATGGATTTTCATTGGACAGGAAGCCCTCGTTCCCAGTGAAAGTGAGCGCAAGAGATGATTCTCAGCGGCAAAGAGATCCACACGCGGTTGGGGACGGAGATTGTTATCGATCCCTTCCAGGAATCGCAGCTCAATCCCAACAGCTACAACCTCCGCCTGCACAATGAGCTGCTCGTTTACACCGAAGAGGTGCTCGACATGCGAAGGCCCAATGCTTGCGAGACGATCATAATTCCCGAGGAGGGTTACGTCATCTCGCCCGGCCGATTGCATTTGGGGCGGACGCTCGAACGCACCGAAACCCGCGGCTTCGTGCCCATGCTCGAAGGGCGATCGTCGATCGGCCGATTGGGATTGTTCGTGCACATCACCGCGGGCTTCGGCGACGTCGGCTTTTGCGGATATTGGACCCTGGAAATGTTCGCCGTCCAACCGATCCGCATCTACCCCGGCGTCGAGATCTGCCAGATTTTCTATCACACGATCCAAGGCGACTACACCGAATACCAGAGCAACAAGTACCAGAACAACCAGGGCATCCAGCCGAGCTTGCTGTTTAAGGACTGGTGTTCCGAAGACGGCGAGCGCGGGGCATCAGCCCCATGATGCGTTGCATCACGTCCAAGCCAACTCCACGCCTTGTGCTTGCAGGTGTTTTTGAAAATCGGCGAGGTGTTTCGCGGATTCGCGGACCGCGTGGGGGGTGAGGTTTCGATTCAAAGCGAATTGCACGAGGCAGCCCGCGGCTTCGCCGATGCCCCACTCCACGGGATGCAGCCGGTAACAGCCGCCCGTGATGTGCGTCGTGCCGATGTTCTTGGAGGCCGGCAGCAGATTGGTGAGCCGTCGTGGCAGCAAAGCCCCCAAGGGAATCTGAAAGGGGAGTGCGGAGAAGTCGATATAGTTGTCGCCGCCGCTCGAGGGGTGGAGATCGATATTGTAATAACCGACGCCGACGGAATCGGCAAACGGGGCCGCGGTGAGGTCTCTCCCCGACTTGCCGGTGACCGTGGACCGCTGCTGGGCACCGACATGTTCTTCCCGCACCGTGAACACCGCCCGGAGGCGGCGGGATTCGCGGACGTAGGGATACTTGGCGAGGCCGTCGTCTGTCCCCACCAGATCGCCGCGAAGTCTCAGCCCCGGAAAACCCTGGCCTCCATCCGGCCGGGGCACTTCGGTTTGCAGCCAATACAAAAGCGATAAGCTCAACTGCTTGGCCTGGTCGATGTGCTTTTGTTTTTCCTCCGCGGTGACGCCGATCAAGTTGCCGAGCACGTAATCGTTCTGCGGCCAGTTGACGAGGCTGATGCCGCCGGGATAGGTGCCCGGCTCGAAATTCTTGGGGTCGGCGATCCGGCGGTAGAGCCAGAGGTTGAGCGTGCCCGCGGTCGCGCGGCCGGTGGGATCGAAGCCCAACGTCTTCGGCTTCCCGGAGCGGGGATGCGTGTAGGTCAAATCCAAGAGCTTCCCCGGCCAAGGCGGCGCGAGCTTGGGCACGAAGTTCCGCCAGAAATCGTAATCCTTCGGTTTCTCGATCGCGCTATCGCGGCCGGCGACATATTCCGCGGGAAAGCACATCGTGAAGGCTTGCTGATTGTCCGGGTCGGCCGATTCCCCGGCGTGGAGTTCGTTCGTCTCGGATTTCGCTTCGGAACCGACGGCGAACTCGGCCTTCGCCAAAGGCAGCAAATCGCCCAATTCGGTCGCATCCAGATAATAGGGAGCCTGCAAAACAATGTCCCGCCCCGAACGCAAAGACCGCACGCGGACCGCCCGGATGCGGTCGTGCTCCACGTCGGCGGCGACGGGGACGTGTTCGGCGAGCAGCGCCAATTGGCCGCCGCTCTGATACGGGGCCAGCCAATCGCGGAGCACGGCCAGCGCGACGCGGGGTTCGTGACATAATCGCGAGACGCTGCCGTTGCCCGGGTTGAGGTTCGGTTTCCCGCGGGCGGCTGCGGTGAGCGGATAATTCCGGCGGTAATACTCCCGGATGCGGGTTCTGAGTTCGCGGTAAGCGCGGTTCGCCCCGCGGGTCTCGATCGACGCATGCTCGTCCGGGGGCACGGCTTGGGAGGTGAGCTGCCCGCCGATCCAATCGGTTTCCTCGGTCATCACGACTTTAAGCCCGTTCCGGAGGGCCGCGATCGCCGCCGCACATCCGCCCAGGCTGCCGCCGACGATCACCACATCCGCCGCAAGTTCCCGGCCGAGGGCTTTGCGGGATTGACGTTGTTCCGCACTCCACGCGGCACCCCCCAGGCTCGCCGCCGCCGCCGTTCCCAGAAAGTCCCGCCGATTGATTCGCATGCCGTGGTTTCCTCGGTCGATGTTCTCGCGATTTGTTGATGAAGCATCAAGCTACACAACTTCCGCGATCGGGGCCAGTCGTGCAAATGTTTCAAGCGGCGTGGTAATCGTTTCAATTTTCCGGCTCCCGCGAGACCGGCGTCGGCGGGCGGCGGATTTCGGAAACGACGCCATCATAAGGAGTTGCCGATTTCCGCCCGGAAAAATCCCGATTGCCCCGGCCAATGGCAATCGGTTTGCATATCGGGCGGCTGACCCACGAGGATTCTAGGGAACATTTTCTATTTTCAGGAGCAGGACGCGAATGATGCTGTTAGCGACGTTACTGATGATGTTTGTGGACGAGACGCCGCAGCCCGAGAAAGCCCCGACGTCCGGGGCGATTACCGTGCCGGGCGAGTTTGAAACGACCGCGGGCCCGCTGTTGCGTTTGCCGCGGGTGTCACTGCCCCCCCGGGCTGTTTCGCCGACCTGGATGGTCGCCTCGCCGGCCGTTCCGCCGCCCGCGCCGTTTGATCTGTTCTCGCCGGCCGTGCGCCCGCCGCAGGAGTTTCCGGCGATATTTTCCTGCCCGCCCGTGGCGATCGTTCCCTGCCCGCCTCCCGCGCCGGCTTTGTTTCCCGCTCCGCCGGCCGAACCGCCGACTATCTCCGGATTCGAGTTTCGTGGTTCCAGGCCGCCGCAATTCTTCCCCCCGCCATTTGCCCTCCAGGTTGTGGAGTACTCGGAAGAACCGCCCGCCGTTCGGCACGTCGATTACACCGAAGCGAGCGGCGAGTTCCAGGTGGTCTCCAACGAAGACAAAACCGAAGCCTGCAAAGCCAACGGCCCGGCCGGGACGCCCGTCGCTCAACCGGACCCTGGTGAATGCCCCTGGGGTGAATGTCCCGTGAAGGCGTTTTGGCAACAGCTTCATGCCGGCCCGCAAGCGTTTGCCCCGCCCTTTATCGATATGGAAACGGGCCAAGCGATGTGGAGGGAAATCCGCCGCGCGGGGCATCCGCCGATCATCCACTATCACCCGCCGGTTCCCGTGGGCATGCCGGTTGCTCCCACAGGGTGGCGGCCGCCGGTGCCTCCGGAGTTTGCCGGTGCGAAGAGCGTCGAGCATTTCGTGCGGGCGAAGTACGATGTGCCCCACGAAACCGCCAAGGCTTTGGAACCGATCTTGGAACAAAGTGCCGGCGTGTTGGGCTGCATCGTCGATGGCGATGAGCTGACCGTAAGCGCCGCCCCGCCGGTGCAGGCTTCGATCGCCCAATTCCTGCACGCCGTGGTGACCAAGCCCCACAACCTCGTCAGCCGCCCCGTCCCGGCCGTCTCCGCAAGCCATTGTGTTCCGCTGAAGGCGGCAGGCGTGAATGGCCCGTTCAAATGCACCAGCGAAACCTCCGCCAAAGCCAAGTGTTGCAATGAGCAGTGTGATTGCAAAACCAAATGCGACTGCAGCTGCTCCTGCGGCACGAAGAAACCCGCCACCGGTCCCTCGGTTAGAATCATCAGCCACCCGATCTTGAACAAAATCCCCTACATCAACCGTTTCTACAAGACCACCGGCGTCCCGGTGACGGAAAGCGCGAAACCGCAAGTGTTTCACTTCTCTGTTGGCGTCGTAGGCCAGTCTGTTGGCGTCGTAGGCCAGACCCAAACCCCGTGCCCAAACGGTCAATGTGCCGAGGCCAAATGCGCAGAATGCGCAACCACAAAATGTGCCGCGGCCAAATGCGCAGAATGCTCAAAGGCAAGCTGCGAATGCTGCGGCAAGAAAGACCGCGCGGCTGCGAATCCTTCGCCAACCCGCGAGAACATCGATGCCCTTGAGGAGTATTACCATAATCTCGGCTATATTTTTGTGAAGATTAAACCGTGCTGCACAAGCGCGGGTTGTCAGGGAGCCGATTGTGAAGCCTGCTCCAAAGAAGGCAATCCTGTCCATTTTCATTGCACAATCGATAAAGGCCAGCGCTGCCGTGTCCGCGTGCAAAACATTCAATTCCACGGGGCCGAGGCGCAGTGCCCAAACGGAAACTGCACTGAGGCCAAATGCTCAACCGCAAAATGTGCCGAGGCCAAATGCTCAGAATGCTCAAAGGCAAACTGCGAGTCCTGCGTGAAGAAAGAAACGACGCATGAAGCCTCGGCTTCAGCCGTCGCCCCGCCCCAAGCCGTTCGCTTGGCCGTGGGCGTCCGGGATTGCAAAGTCTGCCCCCCGAAAGACGGCGATTGGGTGGCGATGGTCAACGGCTCTCCCATTCTCGCTTCGGACATTTTGGAACGCTTTGCCCCGCAATTGGCCGAGGCCAAGAAAAAGCTTTCACGAGACGAATACGAAGAAGCCCGCGCGCTGCTGATCGAACGGGACCTGGACCACTTTATCGAACGAAAACTTTGCGCCGAAGCTTTGAAATTGACGCTCGGCAATGAGCAATGGGAAAAAGCCAACAGATCGTGCGAGCAAGCCTTTGAGAAAGCAGTCGCCCGCATGATGCAGAAAGACGATCTGGCGACCGGAGCGGATCTGGAGAAAAAGCTCCGCGAACAACATACGTCGCTCGCGAATCTAAAGAAAAACTTCGTCAACCAACAATTGGCGATGAAGTGGTTCGCCCTGCAAAAGAAGGCTGCCGAATCGAAACCGACGCAGCTCACCATCCGCGCGACGTCGGACGGCGTGGAACTCACGACCTCCAACGGCACCAGGCTGCATGCGAGGCAGATTCAACTCGAGACCAACCACATCGGCCGGTTGAAGATGCTGCAAACCAACCAAGATCCGTCCCAACCCATCCGCCCCGCCAAAGCGGAACAGGAAGTTTTGCCCACCTATTGAGCGGCCGGTTTCACGGCGAAATATAAGAATCGCGTAACTCGTCAGTCGAGTGCGGCCGGCCTTCCGTTCCGCCTTCATTCGGCTGAAGAGTTACGTTTTTTTGCTCGGGCTTCGTCGCGAGCCCCTGTCGCAAGTGGACCGCCTCGTTGGGAATGGATTCAATCCGCCGATCACGCGGAGAGCGCTGATAAAAGACGGATTTCACCCTCGGTAAATGGCGAAAGCCATTTGAATCGTTGCTCCCTCGGTTATCGGCGAAAATCGGCGTTATCCGCGGTTCGGGGAAAGCGGATATTCCCCTGATGCACATCGCTCGTTTTGAAAAAGATATTCGCGCCGGAAGACTTTTAGGATCGCGAAGAATATAACTTCAGCATTTGGGATCAACAGGCGAGCGGGGGGCGTAAGCCCCCTGGTTTTGTTAAATGGTTCAAAAACTGAAGTTGTTTTCTTGGCGGTCCTTAGAATACTGTCTTGGGTGGTCCAGGCGGCCCCGGAGTTCATGATCCTCAAAACTCCCCAACAGATTCCGCCGGGAGATGCGGAACTCGTCATCCGGGTTGATGATGAGATCATCCCTCGACGAATTGCTCTGCCCGAAGGATTCCCACCCGGAAATGCGGCGCGTTCCCATCCGACGGGATTCGCTTGAAAACCGGCAAGGAAGCCCAGCGTGAAAACTCTTTGCGGCCTCGTCTTGCCTGGGCGGTCTTGGCATTAAGGCCTCTCGACGAGACCTACCCGTCCGATCCCGTGGGGCGGTTCGGTTGGGATTCCGATGGCTTTGAGCCGTGCTCGATGCGGCGGAGCGGAAGAATCCCGGGGTCGGCTGCGGCGGCTTCGCTGTGTCCCGGCTGATGAAGCTGGGCCCGGTACAATCGGCGATACGCCGGGCAGACTTCCATGAGCATCTCGTGCGGGCCGGCGGCGATCAGTCGGCCCTCCTGCATGACCACGATCCGGTCCACGAAGTCCAAAATGCTTTGGCGGACGGCGTGGGTAATCATGAACACGGTGCGGCCGTGGGCGAACTCCCGCAGGGTCTGATGGATCAGCCGTTCGCTTTGGGCGTCGATCGCCGACGTGGCTTCGTCCAGAATCAGAATCGGGGGATCGCGGAGGATCGCCCGCGCCAAGGCGATGCGCTGCCGCTGCCCGCCCGAGAGCCGGCCGCCTTTGTCGCCCACGCGGGTTTGAATGCCGTCGGGCAGCGATTTCAAAAACGCGGTCACGTGCGCCCGCCGGGCGGCGTCTTCGATTTGCTCGGCCGACGCGTCGGGTTTTCCGTAGCGGATGTTTTCGTAGATGGTCTCATCGAACAGCAGCGTTTCCTGCGTGACGACGCCGATCTGGGCCCGCAGGTCCTTGAGGCGAATGTCGCGAACGTCGATGCCGTCGATCAACACCGCGCCTTGTTCCGGATCGTAATACCGGGGCAGCAGATTAACGAGCGTGGACTTGCCGGAGCCGTTCTCGCCCACGACCACGATCACTTCGCCCGCTTCGATCGCCAGGCGCACGTTTTCCAAAACGGGCGGGCGGGGGGTGTTGTCGTCGACGGATTGGGCATAGGTAAACCGCACATCGCGGAACTCGATCGATTTGTTATGCCAGGGGGCCGTGAGGGGTTCGGCGGGTTCTTTGACGAGGCTCTTGGCATCGATCAGCCCGAACACCCGATCCGCGGCCGCCATCGAGCGTTTGAGCTTGGCATACGTGGTCGAAAGTTTGCGGGCCGGGTCGATGGTTCCCGCCAGGAGCACATACAACAGCGAAAGCTGGGCCATGTCCATTTTGTTCGTGGACAGGGCAATGCCCCAAATCGTGGTCGTTTCGCGAAGCACCAGGTACGCCCCCGGAAGCAGGGCCACCTGCACGGCGAGAACGCCCAGGATTTCCGTCATGGGGCTGGTGAGCGAATCGATCCTCACGAGCTTCATCGCCTTCGCGTAGAACTCTTTGTTCTCGCGGTGAAATCTCGCCCGATGCCGGTGCGCCCCGTTGAAAGCGATCACGATTTTCGCGGCGTCGAACGTTTCCTCAAGCGTTTTATACAAGCGGGACATGCTTTCCATCAGGCGTTTGCTGGCGACTTTGAGCAGCCGCCCGATGCGATAAAACGCCAAGGCGACCAGCGGGACAAACAGCATCGACAGAAGCGTCAGCCGCCAGTTGACCACGAAAGCGCACGTCAAACAACCCAAGGCCTTGAGCGGCTCGCGGACGACCTTGCCGCCCATCAGCGTCAGGCCCTGGGCCAGCACGTTCATGTCGTAGGTGAACCGCGACATCAAATCGGAGGTGCCGTTGATCGATAGCGTCTGGTAATCCAGTTGCAGCGTGCGGCGGAACGAGGCTTTGCGGATGTCCATCACGGTGAGCTGCACCACGCTGCCGATGAGCACCTCCTGCACGAACACGCAGATGGATTTCAGGATCGTCGCAACAAACACGAGGCCCAGGATAAGGGCCAGCATGTCGAACTTGTCTTCCGGGATCCAGGGGATGACGTTGGACTTGAGCCAACTCATCACCAGTTCTTTGCGGGAGGCCCGCGAGAGCTTCGATTGCTGCCGGGCGTGCTCTTTGAGGAGTTC
Source organism: uncultured Planctomycetaceae bacterium (assembly GCA_963815195.1). Lineage (GTDB taxonomy): Bacteria > Planctomycetota > Planctomycetia > Planctomycetales > Planctomycetaceae > CAWAVN01. The sequence continues at coordinate 666,546 of CAWFGE010000012.1, read as the reverse complement.
CACCGTGTCGTCAGACGTGCCGCCTTTGGCTTCGACCTCTTCGATTTTCTGATCGAGCCGCTCGATCGTCTCGGAACGTTCGTCGACTTCCCGGTCGGCCGAGGCGATTTCCTGATCGACGTAATCCGGCAGGCTTTGCTGCTCCATCAGCACCTTGACCACCGGAAAGGTCGCAGAGAGGTTCAGGCTCCACAGCATGGCGACCAGGATCGCAAACAGCGTGGAGAGGAACAGCCTTTTGCGATGCGGCCAGATGTAGGGCACAAGCCGGGTGAAACTATTCACGGTCGGTCATCCTTGCCGGGGAGGGGATTCATTCGGGATTTGCCCGAATTAAACAAGGATTCCCCCGTTAGGTCCAGACGAGATTGGCCGCGGCGGCGTCTGTCAGGCCTCGAGCGGGACACCGAATTGCCCGGCGAGGCTCTGGAGGTCGGCCCACGTCGCGTCGGACAGCGGAATGCCCTCGCGCGCTCTCCGGGCCAGGGTCTCGGCTTCTTTTTGCCCCGGAACCAGGACCCGTTCAAAGCCCTCGGCGGGCGGGGACTCGTTGAGGGCCTCCATCATCGCGGACAATCCGCGTTTGATCGTGCCGGGATCGCCGAACTGATCCAGCCGGACCGCGGCGAAAATGTGGCCGATGCCTTCCTGGGCGAAGCCCAGCTTCGTTTCGGGGGTTTTGCCCAAAACCCGGTCGGGCGCCGGGTTTGCGCACCAGGCTCCCGACAAGAGCCCCGTCAAAATCCAGCCGCCGAGGGCGAGCGCGTAGCCTTTGTGTCCGCCGTATTCCGTCGCCCCGCCCAGCGGGACCATTTTCTGAACCGCCTGCGGGTCGGTCGTGGGCCGATGGTCGGAACCCAATGCCCAGTTTGCCGGAATTGCCTTGCCTTGTTCTTCGAGCATTTCCACCCGGTTGACCGGGACGGTCGATGTGGACAGGTCCATCAGAAAGGGGAAGCTCAGCGAAGGGCACGCCATCGCCAGCGGATTCGTGGAAAGCATTGGCAATAGCCCGCCGAAGGGGACGACGGCTTTTTCCTGCCCGTGCGGAAAGAAATACCCGGTCGAGGCAAAGCCGAGCATGTCGCGGCCGGCGGCCATCTGGGCGTAATAGCCCGCCGCCCCGAAGTGCGTCGAGTTGCGGACCGTGACCACGGCGACGCCTTGTTCCCCCGCCTTGGCGATCGCGAACTCCATCGCCCGCACCGAAACCGACAACCCCAAACCCCCGTGGGCGTTGAACGCCGCCGTGGTGGGGGATTCGTGCTCGGTCGTCAGCGGAGCATCGGGAATGATCACGCCGTCTCTCCGTCCCACGCCGCCGGCACTGTCGATGTAATAGCGCTTCAAGTTGCGGATGCCGTGCGTATCCACGCCGCGGAGACTGGCCCACAACAAAACATCCGTGGCCCGCTCGGCATCGTCCGCGGCAAATCCCGCGGCGTGGAAGATTCGATTCGTAAAGTTGCGGAGAGTCTCAGCGGAAATGGTTTGTGTCATCGGAGGAGGAACTGTGGGAGGTTAAAGAGGAATAAGAGCCGCGCACGAAGTCAGCGGACGCAAGAACCAACCGCTGACTTCGTGCGCGGCTCGTTAAAACGTTTTCGCGTGGGGAATCGAGTCGTTACTTCTGCCCCAGGCAATACAGCATTTCCTGCCGTTTGCCGTCGATTTGCTTCGCGACCCGCATGTAGATTCGGCTGCCGCAGAGGGTGGGGGTGGAATAGACTTCGTCGCCCAATTGGTTCTCGGCGACGTCTTCCGCGCCGGTTTCGGTGAGCTTGAGCACAAACGTCGTGCCGGCTTCGTTGGTGGCAAACAGATGATCCCCGACCAAGACCGGAGACGCGGTGAACGTCCCGCCCAAGCGGTGCTGCCAGACATCTTCGCCGGTGCCGGCTTTCCAGCAGGTGGCGACGCCGCGATCGGTCACCGCGTACAAATAGCCGTCGCGGGCGAGCATCGAAGGCACATACACGCGGACGTTTTTCTCCCAGACCACTTCGCCGGAGCCGTCGGCTTTCACCGCGGAGACGTGGTTCTTGGGATAACCGCCGCTGGTGAAGACCAGGCCGCCGTCGCTGACGGTGCTGGTCACGCATTCGGTGGTCGCTCCTTCAATCTCCCAGAGCTTCTTTCCCGTGGCGGGTTCAAAGCTCGAGACCATGTCGCAACCGGTAAACACCAACTGCTCGCGGCCGGCGGCTTTGAGGATCACAGGCGAAGCGTAATTCGGTTTTTCGGGACGGGACGTTTTCCAGACGACATTACCCGTCAGGCGGTCCAACCCGGCGATCGCTCCGCCGCCCTTGTTGTCCGCCGAGACGATCACCAAAGCCCCAACGACGGCCGGGGACGATCCGTAGCCTTGGTGCACGGTGTAATCCGTGATCTTTGTTTGCCAGAGTTGGTTGCCTTTGCGGTCGAGAGCCGTGGTGTAAACGGCCCCGTCATTGAGGAAGTTCACGAACACCCGCTTGCCGTCACAGGCGACGGACGAAGACGCCTGCGACGCTTTTTTGTTGCCTTTGGTCATCATCCCGCCGCGATGGACGATCGCTTCCCACGCGAGCTTCCCGGTGCTCTGGTCGAAGCACAGCACGGACTGCACGCCGCGGTCTTCGTCCGCCGTGGTCAGAAACACCTGATCGCCCACGACGATCGGCGAACTGTGCCCGCGGCCCGGCAGCGGGGCTTTCCAGAGCACGTTTTCGGTTTCGCTCCATTTGAGCGGCGGGGTCTGGGCGGGGTCGGCGATGCCGTTGCGGTTCGGCCCGCGCCACCAGGGCCAATCCGCCCGCGCTACGTTGATGGGCTCCGCCTTGCCTGATTCGGCAACCTCGGCCGCGCGAGCACAAGACGTTCCCGAGAGCAGAAACCAAACTGTCAAACCAATCGCCAGAGATTTGGGCATATCTAAAACTCTTTTCGCAGACGGGCCGATGGAAATTCGCAAATACGAAACTGCGTTTTACTATATCCTCGCCCGGTAAAGATTCCGAGCCAACGGAGGATTCGCGGCATTCTGGTGGGCGTGGTTTTTGCGCTTCCTGCCGGGCGGTTGGGATTCAAAAAAAATCATGGTTCACAAAATTATGCTTTTGTGAAAGATGGTTGTGTAATGCGTGAGATCGGGTGTGTGTTTCATCAAAGTAGGTACGGACTTGGGTGCCACCCAATCCACTGGAAAATCGGGCGAAAGATTATCCACGTATTTTTGTGAAACACACACTGAGATCGGCGGGGTTTCGCTCGGCATTGACAGGCCGGGGCGGATTCGCTTTGCTCAACGTATGACGGATGATTTTGACAACGAACACGACGAATTCCCTCCCGACCGCCGGCAGCGGTTCCGGCGGAAGCTCAAAACCTGGTACGGCGAGTCCGCCCGGAAACTGCCTTGGCGGGAGACTCGCGATCCTTACCGCATCTGGATCAGCGAGATCATGCTGCAGCAGACCACCGTGGCCGCGGTCGTGCCGTATTACGAGAGGTTCTTTGAAGCATACCCCGACCTCCAATCGCTGGCCGACGCCGAGGAGCATCAGGTGTTAAGGCTCTGGGAAGGCTTGGGATATTATTCGCGGGCCCGGAACATCTGGAAGGCGGCCCGCCGATTGGCCCTGGAACGCGAGGGGGAATTTCCGGCGGCGGTTTCGGAGCTTCAAGAGCTGCCGGGCATCGGGCGGTACACGGCGGGGGCGATTGCCTCGTTCGCCTTTGATGCCAAAGCCCCGATTTTGGAAGCGAACACGCTCAGGCTTTATTCCCGTCTCTTGGGTTACGCGGGCGATCCGCGCTCGGCGGCGGGGCAGCGATTGTTATGGAAGTTCGCCGAGGACATCTTGCCCCGCGCGTCGCCAGGCCGATTCAATCAGGCCTTGATGGAGTTGGGCGCACGGGTTTGCACGCCGAAGGATCCGGATTGCTCCGCGTGCCCGGTTTCCCGCGAATGCCGGGCCCATGCGGAGGGAACGCAAGCGCTCATCCCCCGCCCGGCGGAGCGCGTCCCGCTGACCGATGTGACCGAAGCCAGCATCGCCGTCCGGCGGAAGGAATCGTACCTGCTGCGAAGGCGAAGCGAGGGCGAACGCTGGGCCGGGTTATGGGATTTTCCCCGCTTTGAATTGAGCCAAGAGGAGGTCATCCACTCTTCCGCGCCCAAACAGAAAACCGGCCGGCTCTTGGAGCAGAAATTACACCAGGCCGCCAGGATCCGTTTGCAGGATCAGATCAAAGACTTGACGGGCATCGAATCGGAGATCGGCGAGTTGCTCGCGGAGATTCGCCACGGCGTCACCCGCTATCGCATTCATCTGCTTTGTTTTCAGGGACGGTTTCGGAAGGGCGCTCCCCAAGATGAGCAGCGGGTCCGCTGGGTTTCGGTGCGGGATTTTGCGGATTATCCGCTTTCCACGACGGGCCGAAAGTTCGCAACGCTGTTGGCGCGAAGCCATGCGACAGAGGTTCGTTAAAGTCAACACATCCGGAAAAACATTTTCAATTCGCCCGAAGACGCCGAGGGGGACAAATTCCCCTTTCCGCGCACGGGCTCCTGAACCTAATTTAGAACGTGTGAGATTTCGCATTCGACTTGAAACGCCCCGAGGGAGAGTTTGTGGATTCCCCGCCGCCGATTGAAACGGAAACGCCTACGCAAACAGAGGCTCCGACGGAAACAGAGGCCCCGCGCGGGGATCTGCCCGATGCGAGCGCGCTCGAAGATCGCATGCCGGCCTGGTTCCGCATTTCGAAAACCGCGGCCGCGATTTGGGCGCTGTTGTCGGCTGCGTTTTGGTTTCTAAGCCGCCGCCCGCTGTGGCATACGGATCTGTGGGGGCATCTGGCTTATGGGCGGGAACTCTCGCAGTCGGGCTTAAATGCGCTGTGGGACAACGAACCTTTGTTGCCGGTCGCCCAGGGCGTGCCCTTTGTGGACACGGCGTGGCTCAGCCAGGTCATCGGCTACCAATGCTACGAAGCCTTCGGCGTGACGGCCCTGCAGTTTCTGTACGCGGCTTCGCTGACTCTCTGCTTCGGACTCTTGGCGTGGCGGTTTTATCACCGCACCGGCGATGCCTTGGTCACCGTGTTGGGATTGGCGGCGTTTGCGGGCGTGGCCTGGCAACAGATGTTCGTCAATGCCCCCAGCGTCTACGATCCGGCGGCGTTGATCCGCCCGCAGCTCGCCGGCTGGTTGTGCTTTATCGCGGTGTTCGTGTGCCTGACCTCCCGCCGATGGTGGAAAGCGTATTGGATTCTGATTCCCGCGATCTTCGCGGTCTGGGTCAATCTGCACGGCTCGTTTCTGATGGGCCTCGTGATGCTCGGCTGTTTTGCCGCGGGTCGAGCCATCGACATCGAACGCCGGACCCGCCGCATCGGGGCGGTCATCAAGGATCCGTGGACGGTGCGGTATTTTCTGCTGTTGGAACTCTCGGCGGCGGCGGTTTTGCTGAACCCGTATGGCCTCAGAATCTATGCCACCGTGTTCGAGATTTCAAATAACCCCAACTTCCGGAACCTGGTGGAATGGGATCCGCTGACGTTGCGGATGAACCAAGGCATCGCGACGGCCTTTGCGGCGCTGGTGCTGTTGTTTCTCTACCGCTGGTCGCCCCGGCGGGTGAAAAGTGCCGAGGTTCTGTTGCTCACCGTCTTCGGCGGCATGGCGCTTTATTACTCCCGCGTTCTCGTGTGGTGGTCGCCGATCGCGGCGTATTCGCTCGTGCTCCACGGCCATGCCGTCCTCAAAAATGACCGGAAACAAGAGCCCGCCCCCAAGCCGGCCCGCCGCAGCAGCCTCTACACCGTCGCGTGCTTGGGGCTGTTGTGGATCGCGTTTGCCTTTGCTCCGTTCGGCCAGAAGGTTCTTCATGGCGACGAGGCGAATTTCTCCAAAGCCGTCGGAAACCTGACGCCCGTCCGCGTGACGGACTATCTCAACAAACGGGCCAAGGAAAACACGTTGCCCCCCGGCCTGGTTTTCAACAGCTACCAATGGGGCGATTATCTGGTGTGGGCCGGCCCGAAGGAATTGCCGGTGTTCGTGACTTCGCATGTGCATTACATCCCCCAAACGGTGTGGCGGCATTATTTTGATATCGTGAACCTCCGCGTCGGCTACGAGCAGCTTCTCGATGTGTACGGCGTGAACATGATCGTGCTCAGCAAATCCATGCACCCCGACGCCATCGAGCAGCTCCAGCGCGACGGCCCCTGGCAGACGGATTACGAGGACGACCTCGCCGTCGTCTTCACGCGGCGGCAACCGATTTGAGATTGTTGAGGAGCAAAGGCCACAAAGGTGCAAAGGCCACAAAGGTGCAAAGGCCACAAAGGTGCAAAGGCCACAAAGGTGCAAAGGCCACAAAGGTGCAAAGGCCACAAAGATGTGTTCTAGCGGAGAGCCTTTCCCTTTGATCGTTTGTGGCACGGGTGGCACGTCCCTGAGCGCAGCGAAGGGCGTGGCGATCAAGAGACCACGCCCTTCGTTCCTCAGGGCGTGCCACCCACGTCCCTACCAACTTTTTAAAATACATCCTTCGGCAAACGAGATCCCCATGAAGCAGCGGCGGCTTTCCTTGACGGTTTTCCTGGCGGTGCAATTGGCGCTCGCTGCGGTCGTGGCGGCGGCTTATGTCGGTCTTTCGGATGAGGCCGAGCGCGACTTTCGCGAGACCATGCTTCGGCAAGAGGTTGATCCAAAAGTCCCCATCGAGCGCAACACGCCGCTCACGATCGCGCCGCTGTACGACGATCCCAGCGTGGTCAGCGAGGCAGACCTGGCCGCCGTGCTCAAAAAGATCCGCCCGAAGTTTCCCGCAAAAGGCCGGAAGCCCAACTTCGTCGAACACGCGCTCCGCGCGTGGGGCGTCTCGGCGACATTTCACGATCCGGCGGTGATGAACGGCGCGGACCTGCGGGACTTTCTTCTCGATCACGGCCGGTATGCCGCGTCTTGGACGGACAACCGATCCCGCGGCGTCGAGCCGCTGCTCATCGATCGTCCGCACGGCGTGGCGGTGCGGTGGGGGCAGCATCAAGAGACCTCGGTGCATCACGACCATCTCTTGGCCTGCCTGACGGAAGCCGGCGTGAGCCGCGATCAAAAAGTTTACGCTCCGTCCGGCCGGGATTTGACGGTGGACGATTTGATCCAGGAAGCCCTGCGGGACTTTCGCCTCGAAGAGCAGGAAACCGAGTGGTCCACGATGGCCTTTGCGCTGTGGCTGCCGCCGATGAAATCCTGGCGGACGAAAGACGGCCGCACGGTGACGTTCGACATGCTCGCCGACCGGCTGATGCGCGGGCAAAAGGAGATCGGCGTCTGCAGCGGCACGCACCGGGTGTATTCGCTGATGCTGTTATGGCGGCTCGATCAGGAGTACGACATTCTCTCCGATCGGGCGAGCAAGTCGGTGTTCGAGTATTTGAAAACGGTCCGCGATTTGATTCGGGCGTCGCAGTTTCCCGACGGGCATTGGCCGCCCAACTGGCCCGACGGCCGGGCCGCGGTGGAGAATCCCCGGCCGGATGCGGAGTTTCAGGACGTGATCGCGACCGGGCATCATTTGGAATGGCTGGCGATCGCTCCGCCGGAATTGCATCCGCCCCGCGAGGTCGTGCAAAAAGCCGCCCGCTGGCTGATCGACAACACGACAAGCAAATCCGACGCGGACATTTACGACAAATACACCTTCTACAGCCACGTGGGCAATGCGCTCGCGCTGTGGCGGAAGACGCATCCCGCCGAGTTCTGGCGGAAATGGACCGCGGAGCATCCCGGCTACGAAAAAGCCGACGATGCGCCGCCGCCACCGATCGCTCCGCCTCCCATCTTCAGCGCCGCCGCCGAATTGAAAAGAGAGCAGCAGGCAAACAGCGTAGCGGCGGGATCTTGCCGCCGTGGATCGATCTCGGCGGCTAGAAGCCACCGCTACGGAAGACGCAGCCCGCATCTGCTAACGCGAGGTCGTTCTCGCGATAAACCACCCCAGCACGACAACCGCCAGGACGAGGTGGCCGTAGTCCACCAGCGTCGCGTTGTGCCACGTTTCGAGCAGCGAATCAACCCAGCCATAGATCGTGTTCATAAAGATGTCGTTCCGGAGAGAGGGCATCGGAAATGGCCCGTTGTCCAAAACTTTAGGTCAGAAACCGTTGTCTGGCAAATTGCGATTTTTCCAGACGGCTGGATTTTTCCGACGCCGATCATTTGGTGAGGATTTCGAGGACCGAATCCAACACGAATGCCGCCGCCGCGAGCTGCCGGCGGTTGCGGAGCCTTAAGCCGGTTGTCCCGTCCGCCCCCGCTTCGAGAACGCGGCGTTTGACGATTGTATGGGGCGGCTCGCCTTCCTTCGATCGGCGGGAAAGGCCGACGTAGATCAACCCGTCCTGCCGGGCGGGAGCGTTCGGGCCCAGATGCCCCGTAACCGATGCGGCGAGGTCCGCTTCGGGCGTTTTGGCCAGGACGCCCTCGGCCATCAAAGTCGCCACAACCCGGCTGACCGGCCCGGGCTTTTGCAGAACGTCGCGGCCGATGCCCAGCCACTCGGCTTTGGTTTCGATCCGATACACCACCGCCGACCCGCACAGCCATTCCGAGATTCCGGCAATCCGCGTGAGCGCATTGGACACCAGCCCGCCCGTGCAGCTTTCGGCAAAGACGATTCGCCGTTTTTTTTCCGCAAGCACGTCCGCCAACCGCCGGGCCGAGACCGTGAGGCTGCGCTCTGTCGTCATGGGCGGGTTCCGATCACGGCTGATGACCGTGCTCTTTGAGCCAGGCTTGGGCTTCTTGGGCCGCTGGGGTGCCGGGGAACGCCCGGGCCACGTCGCGAAACCAATTCACCGCCGCCGAGGGATTCCGATCGAGCAGCTTTTTCGCCAGCCGCAATTTGCCCGCCGCGGCCTGTTGCTGTTTGGCCTTCGCTACCGCCTCGCGGTCGGCGGAAGAAAGTTGATCCGGTTCCGCTGCGGGCTCTGGAGGGTTCGCAAGCGGAGTTTCTTCGCCGGACAAAAACGGAGCCTGCGGCGGCGTCTCAGCGACGGAAGATCGGGGCGCGGCCTCGGGCTTTGCCTGCGGCGCATCGTCCGCGTTCGGGGCGGATCGGGACGCGTTGTCGCGCCAATTGCCCACGAACAAAAAGTAAACGCCGAACACCGTCACCCCGCCCAACACCACCGGAACCAGCAATCCCAGCACCGCGAATAGTCCGCCGGATGATCGCCTGGGCGGATTTCCTCCTCCGGGAGATGGGACATCTCGCATCAAAAACGGCTCCTCTTCGCCGAAGAGTTCGGGAGGAGACTCCACAGATTCGCCGGGCCGGGCTTCGTCGGGGTTCACCGGATCTTACTCCGTTTCCTCTAGAAAATCGTACTCGTTCATCGTCGCGGTTCGCGCGGAAAAATGCAATCGCGTATTCCGACCGTGGCACCATGCCAAGCCGGTGCTTTCATTTCGCTTCGGACGGGGCTTGGAGAAAAAAGTTGATTTTCCCTCTACCATTTGCCCGGTTCGCGCGTTTAGGCTGAAAGGAAGTCGCGATTCGCAATCGTCTTTTTCCCATCCACCGAGGCAGCAGCATGAACGGCGTTTTTCGGCGAGTTTGGCTATTGGTCCTTTGCGGGATTCTCTCCGCACCGCCGGCCGCGTGTCCGCAGCCTCCCCTAACCGAGACCCCGACGGAAGACCCCGAGCTTCTGGTCAAAGCCCTTTCCCATCCCGAATCGCGGATTCGCCAAAACGCCGCCAACCAGTTGGTCCTTCTCGGAGACAAGGGGATTCCGCGTCTTCTGGATGTGCTCAAAACCCCCGTCGAAACCACGGAGGACGAAGCCCGCACCGCCTCGGCCGCAATCGTATTGATCCGATTGAAAGCCGCGGGAACCGGCTTTTCCAACTCGCCGGAACCGTCGCTTTATCAGATTCTATCCGACCCGGCCACGAGGCCCGCGCGGTGGAACATCGTCGCAAACCTGCTCGCGCAAATTGCCGACGATTCGCTCAAAGACCACGCGGACTTGTGGACGTGGGGCGTGAATCATCCCTCGCCGCTCATCGGGCATGCGAGCGTGTTGGCTCTCAAAAAGATCGGCGACGACGCCGAGGCCGTGCGCGACGCCCTTTCCGAGATAGAGCGAAAGACCGCGCCGCCGGCTCTTCCCGATGGCGAACGAAAGGCCGCGGAGGCGGCGCTGTTGAAATTGCTCCACCGGCCGCGGCTGCCTTTGACGAGCATTGTGCTGAGGCCGCGGATCATCACGGACGGCCGGGCCGGTTGGGAGCAAGCGGTTCCCGCGTACGATCCGCTGCTGATTTTGGAAACCCTGATCGCCATCCAAGCCGACCCGCAAGTCATGGTCGAGCCTTTGACCGTGCTGAGCCGCCACCCCAGCGAATACGTCCGCGTGGACGCTGCGTTTTATTTGGCAACGCTGGAGGCCGAGGCACTCCCAACCGATGCCAAGCCTTTTGCCGTGCGCGTTCTGGCGCAGCTTGCAAAGTTGCCTTGGGGCCAGGTTCGCGAACTCGCCGTTCGGCGGTTGGGACAAATCGGCCAACCGCCCAAGGACGTGATCGAGGCCCTCGCCGGCTTGCTGGAAGACAAAGACGGCGAGGTGCGGAAGCAGGCGGCGATCTCCTTGGGCAACATCGGCTCAGCCGCGAAGTTCGTGATGCCCGCCCTCGACAAAGCGATCGAATATTCCCGGCTCGACACCGAAGACACGTTCAAAGCCATGCGGGAAGCCAAACAGAAAATCGAGAATCCGGAGAAATCCCCCCAAGACGAAAACGGGGGTCCCATGATCTAACGCCCGGCGAAGATTCCGAAGTCAACCTGGATCCGGAAGCCCGTTCGGTGGCGCGAACGGGCTTCCGGATCCGTTCGGTTTTGGCGGGGGATCAATAACGAATCTCGAAACCGGCGTGGGTTTCGATGTCGAAGCATTCGTTGGGCGTGGCTTCGCGGATTTCGCGGTCGTCGATGTCGCCCTCGAACGCGGCTTCGACGTCTTTGAGAAAATCCTCGAGCGCCGCCTGGTCGGAGCGGACCACCATCTCCACGGTGCCGCTGGGCATGTTCTTCACGTAGCCGCTGACGGGAAACCGCCGCGCGATCTGGCAGGCGGTCAGCCGAAACCCCACGCCCTGCACGCGGCCGTGATACACCACGTGATGGCAGGGAGCTTCCGCCGCGGAAGGATTCGTTTCGCTCATGGGTTGTCCTCTCCGTATTGGATTCCGTTTTTGAAAGTCGCCCATCGCTCCGCGATGGCAGCGCCTTTTGTCCGGCGTTCCGCTCTCCGCTTTCAATCAAATTGATAGCAAATGTCGCGGGAGTGAGACACATCGCTTCGCTTTGCCGGCAATGTCAACTTTACAAAATCGGCAAACGCAAGTTCGCACCTGCCCATTGTCCAACCTTTTGCGACGATTGCAAATTCTACATCGGCCGTCCCGCGTCTTCGGGAACGGGGCTTGCAACGGGGGTGGTCCGTTCGATCGGAGCGATCAACCGGAATACACCCCCTGAAAGAGATTGACGCCATGCAAACTTTGCCTCAACACAACGATCGTCAAGTGGAATCCGTCCTCTGTGAAAGCGAATTGGGATTCGAGCTTCTCGACATGCTCGCCCAAGCCAACATCGATTTCCGCCGCCTGCCGTTGGAGGAACTCGAATCTCTGATGAAGTCCAATCGGCCCAGGAAACGTTCTCATCGCCGAGAGCAACTCGCAATGTCCGGCGTTTAGGATCACGCGAGCAATAGTCGTCGCATTCATTAGCCGCAGGGCGCGAGCCCCGGTTCCCGGGAAGAACCGGACGCGAGCGCGTTCCGGCTGGCTTGCGGGACCTGTTTTCATACAAAACGCGGACGCGCAGCTTTTCCAACGTCTTTGTCGCAAAGCGTTTGCACTCAAAAATCGGCTTGTGGCGCAATCAACTCCTGTAGGGTAAGAAACGAAAACTTCCTTTCCCTTGCTGGAGTGCCGCGATGCCCGAATCTCCGACTTGCCAAACGCTGACCGAACACATCGCCGACTGGATTGCGCACGAGGTGCAAGTCGATCCGGAAAACCGGATCGTCAAGAACGTGGCTTTGACGGGGCTGGAATCCCGCAACGGCTACCGCTATTCGGAAGAGGCCCTTTCCAAGGCTCTGCCTTTGTATGAGCAGAAGCCCGTGTTCCTCGATCACGCCGCCTCGCGGACGCACCCGCATCAGCGGAGCACGCGGGATTTGGTGGGATCGGTCGTCAATGTCCGCTACGAAGGCGGGCGGATTCGCGGCGACATCCGTGTGATCGACACCGAAGCCGGCCGGACGTTTCTCGCTTTGGCCGAGTCCAACGGGCCGGCGGTCGGCATGAGCCACGTGATCCTCGCCGAGAAATCCGCCGACGGTCTCGTGGTGGAAAAGATTCACGACGTGGTCAGCGTGGACGCCGTCGTCTTCCCCGCGACCACGCAATCCTTTCAGGAGCAGCAGAGTGCCGCGGAAAGCGAGCGCGATTTGCTGAAAGCGCAAATCGCGGACTTGAAAGCCGAACTCGCACAACTGCAAACCGAGCGCGAGGTGCAGGAACTGCTCGAAGAATCCCGCTTGCCGAAAGCCGCCGTGACGGAGGTCTTTCGCGAGCAACTGCTGGCGGCCCCGTCCGCGGAAGCCCGCCGGCGGCTCATTGGCGAACGCGAAACCCTGCTGGATTCGCTCGCGCGTTCGCAAAGCGGACCCTTCAGCCGCGAGCGTTTGCCCGATCCCGGTTTCTTGGCTCCGTCGGTGACGGACGAGCAATTCCTCGCCGCCCTCCGGCGGTTTTGAACGTAGGTGCGAGAGAGCCGCGCACGAAGTAAGCGGTTGGCTGGCACGCCCCTGAGCGCAGCGAAGGGCGTGGCGATCACAGAGACCACGCCCTTCGCTGCGCTCAGGGGCGTGCCACCCGAGCCCCATTCCCAAAACCTTTCCCCTCTCTTTTCAGGAGCCAATCATGTCGAACCAACTTCGTTTTCGCAGCGGGCAAGTTCAATTGCACAAACTCCGCGTGGACAGCGGCACGGTGATCGAGGCGGGGGACCTCGTGTTCCTCGACACCGACGATGTGAAGCCCGCCTCCGACTTCACCTGGGACACCGATCTCGCCACGACCCAATCCGAGTTCGCCGCGGTGTTTCTGGGCGTCGCCCAGCAGCAGTCCGCCGACGGCGACACCGACGATGTGTCCGTCGACTTGAGCCCCTTCTCGGTCTATGAGTTCGACGTCAACTCGGCCACCTACGAGGTCGGGGATTCGCTCGGGCCGGATGAAAACTCGTCGGCATTGATGAACCAGCAGCTCGAAGCCGCGAGCGCTGGGAACGCCGTCGCCCGGGCTGCGGAGTATCAAGCCTCGGCCTCCAGCACGCTGCGGGTGCAGTTCGCCTCGGCGTATCACCCCGGTGCCGCCAACGCCAACGCCACCCTCGGCTAAGAACGTGAGCGGTAGGCGCTAGCCTCCGGTTTTGATTTTGTCCTTCTCCGAAACCTCTCTTATCAAGGTGCAACATGTCCCGACAGAATCTGGCTTACCTCATCGAATCCTTGGGTCCCGAAGGCTTTTATCACCGCGTGTGCGGATTGCTCAACGAGGGCAAGCTCGCGAGCGATGACTTCAGCTATTACGAACTCGCCGACGCCTGCGGCGTTTTGCCGCGACTCCGGCACATGAACGAACTGCGGCAGCCGCTGCCTCATCTCGCCGCCGCGCTCAGCGAATCGAACCCCGGCGTGGGCACGAACTTGTTTCAGGTGGTTACGGGCGAACTCATCGGCCGGCAGGTGATCGCCGGCTACGAGGACGACCGCGGCTTCGTCGGCGACCGGCTGGTGACGATCCTGCCCAGCCGGCTTCGCAGCCAGAAGATCGCCGGCTTCAAAGCCCTCGCCGGTCCGACCGAAGTTCCCGAAGGCCATCCTTACGAGGAATCGACCTTCGAGGAAAAATACGTCACCACGGAGGAAACCAAACAGGGCCGAGTGCTCTCGATCAACGAAGAGCTGATCGTGTTCGACCAGACCGGCGAGATCAACCGCCGGGCGCGGCGCTGGGATATTATCTCCGCCAGGAGCGCGAGCGGACGATCCTCCGCGGCGTCACCGATGCCGACGCCTCGTCCGGCAAATACGTCTATCGGCCCAACGGCAGCGGGGAGACGCTTTACAACACGGCCGGCTCGAACCGCAACTGGGTCGGTTCGGGGAATACGACTTCGTCGGGCTTCAATGCCGCGGTGCCTCTGGTCGATTGGACCGACGTCGAAGAGGTTCTGCACTACCGGGCCACGGAAGTTCTGGACGACCGCATCGATGGGACGCCGCGGCCGCTGGTCGTGCCGGTTCGGCAACTGCTCGTGCCGGAAAACCTGCGCGGCACGGCGTCGAGCATTGTGAACTCGACCGAAGTCACCATCACCAACGGCGACTATCAAACCCGCGTCGCGAACCCCGTCCGCAGTTTGGTCGAGGTGCTCAGTTCGCCGTTCATCGACGAGCAAGGCGGACAGGCGGCGAACGACTGGTACCTGGGCGATTTCGCGAAGCAGTTTGTGTGGACGGAAATCTGGCCGATCCAAACATTCCTGCAGCGAGGCGACAGCCCGTCCGCCTTTGAGCGGGACGTGGTGCTGCGAGTGAAGGTCCGCTACTACGGCGGCATCTCCGCCGTGGACACTGCGTTCGTCACCAAGGTCGATGGCGCGTAAAGGATCGGGCACAATTCCGGGTGGCACGACCCTTTGCGCAGCGAAGGGCGTGGCGATCTTGGCGACCACGCCCTTCGTTCGTCACCAAGGTCGACGGCGCGTAACGTCTTGAACCAACCGGTGCCGTCCGAGTGAGGTTGGAGGTTGGAGGTTGGAGGTTGGAATTATAGCCGGCACTTTCGATCCTCCCTCTTCCATCCTCACGCCGTGGCTGTTTATTTGAGGCCGGCCGATGAAACTTCCTGCCGAAGAATCCCTCGAACAACTCCTCACCCGCATCGACCGGGACATCGAGCGGCTATTGCGGGACGGGATCCTGTCCCGGCTGGATTACGAACTGCCCGTCGAAGCCGCGGCGAAAACCCACCGGGCGGCGAATCTCAAAGCCCTGCTCGAAGCCCGCCGGCATTACCGGGGGGATCGAAACAACTGAGCATTCAATCAGTTCGGCGGGGGACCGTTATTGACAGGCAACGGCGGATCCGGTGTAATCCCCCGGCTTTGGGGGTCTTCCGGGAGGATGCGACGGCCGCCGATTTGCAGTCCACAAGGGATCGCATTCGGAACCGGCTGGACTGAACGACAGGGTCCGCAATGAATAGAGGCGAGGCCGCGACACGGACGGTCGTGAGCGGGGTGGGCGTGGTGTCGCCCATCGGCATCGGCAATCGGGCCTTCTGGACGAGCCTGATGGAAGGCCGGTCCGGAATCGGCCGCCTGCGCGCCTTGGACTCGCGAAACCTGCCCACGCGTTTCGCCGCGGAGGTCTTGGACTTCGATCCCTTGATGTATCTCCCCCAGAAAAAATTCCTCAAGGTGATGTCGCGGGACATTCAACTGGGCGTGGGGGCGGCGACTTTGGCGATGGGCGACGCCGGCTTGGAACCCGGGGACGTGGATCCCGACCGCTTGGGCGTGGTGTATGGAGCGGGGCGAATCTCCACGACGCCTGAGGAACTCGCCGACGCGGTGCGGCCGTTCGCGGAACAGCGAATCCCGTTTGCCGCCTCCCGGTGGGGCGAAGAGGACATGGGCCGGATCGCCCCGTTGTGGCTGCTCAGGCAACTCCCGAACATGCCGGCCTGCCACGTTTCGATCACATTCGACGCCCGCGGGCCGAACAACACGATCACGAACCGGGATACGTCGGCAATTCTGGCTCTCGCGGAAGCGGTCAACGTGATCGAACGCGGCGCCGCGGACTGCATGATCGTCGGAGCCTGCGGCTCGCATCTTCAGCCGGTGGATATTGCCAAGTTTTGCCTGTTTGAAGGTTTGTCCCGTCGGACCTCCGATCCCGCGCCGTGCCGGCCTTTTGATTTCGAGCGGGACGGCACAATCCTCGGCGAAGGGGCGGCGGCGTTTGTCCTCGAGAGTTTTTCCCACGCCCGGCGGCCGCGGTGCCGAGATTTACGCGGAAATCTTGGGCAGCGGCGCGGGCTCGGACGGGAAGGGTTACGCGAATGCCGCGGGGGGCACGGGCCTGGTTGTCGCCATCCAAGCCGCGCTCAAGAAAACCCAGGTCCGCGCGGCCGAGTTGGGGCACATCAACGCGCCACGGCAAAGGCACCGAGCGCGACGATGTGATCGAAGCCCGGGCCTATCACCGGGCGTTGGGAGAAGCCGCCGAGATCATTCCGGTGACGGCACTCAAAAGTTACTTCGGCCACTTCGACGCCGGGGCCGGCGCGGTGGAACTCGCGGGGAGTTTGCTCGCACTCAAGCACGGGCGAATCCCGGCGACGTTGAACTATCAAACCCCCGATCCCCGCTGCCGGCTGAACGTCATTCACGAGCACCCCATCGATCAATCTCTGCCCGCCGCGCTCTGCGTAAACCGCACAAGCCTCGGCCAAAGCGCCGCGGTCGTGCTCCGCGCCGTCTGAAGATCGCGGACCGCGCAGATGTCATTTCCGTTTGGAGATTTCCCGCACCAGGCCTTGTTTGTTGAGCTTGCTGCGGCCTTTGATGTTCATATCCGAGGCCATGTTGCGAAGCTCTTTGACCGTGCGGTCTTCCAGTTCGGTGTGCGGGTTTCCCGTGCCTTTTGTGGTCTTGTTCGGCGTCCGGCCTTCTTGTCTGCGGCGCTTGTTGACCGTGCGGGACGCGATTTCTTTCGCCCGCTTCTCGGACGATCCCCGCTGCTTTTGGCTGTGTTTGATGTGCTCGTACTGCCGTTCGTCTTTTTTCGTCCAACCCCTGGGCATTGGATTTCTCCTGAATTATGAAAACCGGAGCCGTTCGCTGGAAAGGCCCCGGTTGAAAGTCGGGTTTTCTTTTGAGAGCCAGACGCGCGGACTCTCACACTCGGCCGAGATCAACAGGTGCGGCAGGAACCTTCAAATTCCCGAATCTGTTTTTCGGCTTCGTCTTTGGCGATGCCGTAGCGTTCCTGAACTTTCCCGGTCAATTCTTCCCGGCTGCCGTCGATCACGTCCCAGTCGTCATCGGTGAGCTTGCCCCACTTCTGCCGGGCTTGTCCTTTCAACTGCTTCCAGTTGCCTTTGATTTGATCCCAATTCATGGCTGTCTCCTTTTCGAGTAAAGCGAGATAAACGAAGCCGCGACCGCGGCGGGGAACGTCCGGTGGTTTTTTCTTGCCTAAGGTCAGCAGAACCTCGCCGGAAGAATTGAATCACCGAAGGCTTCTTGCAACGACGATCATTTGCGATTCGCGTGCCGAAAAAAGCGGACGCCGAACTTTTCGCCAACTGCAACTCTCCCAGGAGCTTAGGGAGAGAGGGCCTGATTTCTCCGCGACATCGGCGCACCGGAAGCGTTGAACGAAGGACGGCCACTTTGGTCGCTGGCGAATCACTCCTCGAAGACCGGGCGCCGGAAAGACGGACCGGGCGGTCGGCCGCAGGGCTGGGATTCTTGTCGTCCCTGGGGGAAGCTGTTAGAAGGACAATCACAGAACGGGCTTTTCCGAATTCTTCCCTCATCGTGTTGGAACTCTGTTGGAGTGGTTATGGCGAACGCCGAGGAACTTCCCGAACCTTTCGACGTAATCGCCGTGGGCGCGCATCCCGACGATGTGGAGATCGCCTGCGGAGGGACGCTGGCGAAGCTGGTCCGGCAAGGCTACCGCGTGGGGATCGTCGATCTGACCGACGGCGAACCGACGCCCCTCAGTCCGGGCCCCCACGTGCGGCTGGAAGAGGCCCAAACCGCCGCCCGGATTTTGGGGGTCCAGCACCGCGAGACGCTGCCCCTCCCAAACCGCCGGCTGTTCGACAGCTTCGAGACGCGGGTCGAGCTCGCGAAGATTTTCCGGCGGTTTCGGCCGCGGATTGTGCTAGGAATCGCGGATAAAACGCCGATGGCCTCGCCCGATCATTGGCAGGCGATGCAGATCACCGATGCGGCGGTGTTTTATTCCCGCTTGACGAAATGGGACGAGCATTTCGATCATCTCCCGGTGCACACGATCGCGAAACAGGTCTGGTATCCCTTGGGGTTTCAAAACCTGCAATCGCTGGCGAAGCCGGGGCAGTTCGTGGCGGATATTTCCGAGACCCTCGACGTGAAGTTGGAAGCGATCCGCGCGTACGAAACGCAGTTCCCGCCCACAAAGGAACGGGTGTTTCGGCTCGTGGAAAGTCAAAACAAACTGCTGGGCACGAGCGCGGGTTTTGAAGCCGGCGAAATGTTTTTTAGCGCCACGACCTTGGGCGTGCGGGATCTCGTCCAAACCGTCTGCCCCCCGGTGGAAACGTGATTTTATTTCCCTCCCGATCTCCCATTCTCCCCCTCTCCCCTTCTTCATTCTCAGCAAATTGAGTTGCCCCACAAAAAGTGCCGCGATGACCACAAACCCGCCCACAAACATCCTCGACGCAGCCCGGCAGCGGATTCGGGCGGCTTATGATCCGCAAGGCTTCGCGGCGGCCGGAGAGCGGTTGGTGTCGCTGCTCAGCGAACACCTGGCGGAGGTCGAAGCCTCCCGCAAATCCGTGCTCAACTGGGCCGAACCTTGGGAGAACGTGGAACGGGCGGCGAACGAGTTGTCTGCTTGCCCGCCGGCCGATTCTTCGCCTCCGGACCCGACAGCGGTGGGCAAGCGGTTCGCGGAGTTGGTGGGGTTGATGCTCTCGCGGGGGCACAATCTGCACGATCCACGTTACCTGGGCCATCAGGTGCCGGCTTCGATTCCGCTCGCGGGGTTGTTCGATGCCGTGGGCTCCGTGACCAATCAGGTAATGGCCATTTACGAAATGGGCCCCTGGGCCTCTGCGGTTGAAGAAGTGATGGTCGAACAACTCGGCCGCCGAATCGGTTGGCAACCGAAAACCTTCGCCGGTGTGATTACCCACGGCGGTTCGCTGGCGAATCTCACCGCACTCCTCACCGCCCGCAATGTGGTGCTAGGCGATTCCTGGGAACAAGGCGTGTCTTCGCGCGCGTCCAAACCGCCGGTGCTGGTCTCGCATGCGGAGGCGCATTATTGCATCGCCCGTTCTGCGGGGATTTTGGGACTGGGCACGAATCAGGTCGTCAAAGCCGGCTTGGACGACCGCCGGCGAATCGATCCGAACCAGCTCGACGAGACGTTGGCGAAACTCCGAGCCGAGGGGCGGCCGATTGTCGCGGTCGCGGCCTGTGCGTGCGCGACGCCGGTGGGGGCGTTCGATCCGCTGGAGGACATCGCCGACGTCTGCCGCCGGCACGAGGTGTGGATGCACGTCGATGCAGCGCACGGCGGGGCGGCGCTCTTCAGCGAGAAACATCGGCATTTGCTCAAGGGGCTGGAGCAGGCCGACAGCTTGATCTGGGACGCCCACAAAATGCTGTTCGTCCCGGCGCTTTGCGCCTTCGTGTTTTACAAAAACGCCGAGCACCGTTTTGAAGCCTTCCGGCAGGACGCCCCGTACTTGTTCGATCCCTCGGCCCCGGGTCTCGCGGATTTCGACAGCGGCCTCAAGACCGTCGAGTGCACCAAGCGGTCGGCGGCGTTCGGGTTGTGGGGCGTGTGGTCGCTGTTCGGTCCCGGGCTGTTCGGGGATATGGTCGATGTGACGTTCGATCTGGGCCGGCAGCTTTATCAGAAACTCTGCGAAGCCCCGGACTTCGAGCCGCTCAACGATCCCCAATGCAACATCGTCGTGTTCCGCCACGTTCCCGATGCGTTAAAAAACGCCTCGCCCGAAGAAGTGGGACAATTCCAACTTCGGCTCCGGCGGGATGTGATGCAATCCGGCGAGTTCTATATCGTCCCCACCACCGCGGGCGGCCGGGGAGCGCTCAGGGTCACGCTGATCAACCCGCTCACCACGCCCGCGCATCTTGATCTGCTTCTGGAAACCCTCCGCACCCGCGGCCGCAATCTGCTCGAGGCGAGCGGCGAGCGGTAGAGTTTTTGACGCAAAGGGAAGAACAAAATCATGGGGCACAAAATCATTTTGTTTCGGCACCGTGCTGCAAATCACCGCCGCGACGAATGTAAGACATGATTCTGTGCTCCATGATTTTGTGATTGATCCATCGGCACAGCGGGCCGCCATCTGAAAAAATTCTGGTTCTCTGTCACTTTTGGGGATTCGTGTGATCTGGGTGCCATACTCACGGCTTTGCGTGAGCCTGCGGGGGGTCTCAAATCCCAGGACATGCTCATGCAAAGCCATGAGCATGCCACCCTCCGCCGTCTGAAAAATCTCTTTGCACCCTTTGCGTCTTCCCTTCGCGTCTTTGCGTTAAAACCGATCGAAGAAAAAATCGCCCAACAATCGCGCAATCGGGCCGATCGGGTTCATTAGTAGGGTAGAACGGGCGCAGGCCGGCTTTTCGCGCGGCCATTCGGGCGGCGGGGGCGGATTGTCCTAGACAATTTGGCCTTGGGGCGCGATGATGGATCTCGAAGCTCTTTTTCGAGGTGGCATTATGGAATATCGAACGCATTCGCGAACCTCTCTTTCCCTTTCCTTGCGGATTGTAGGGATTCTGGCGGTCGCCGGGCTTACGGGCGGCGGGGCCTGGGCGGCGGAGACCCATCTCCAAAATGGAACCGTCATCGAGGGAAAACCGATTCCCATTCAAGCCCTGACCCGCACCGAGATCGACCGCGACCACGCCAACCAGAACCATCACTACCCGATCCTGATGATCCATACGGGTTTCAAACGCTATTTCGTCCCCGCCAAGCAGGTCCTGAACATCAACGCGGCCGGCGGAGTCTTGAACCTCGAAGAATTCACCATCAAACAAAAGTTCGGCGCCCGGCGGCAAATGCTCCAGGCCCTGGGCGGCGTGCTGGTTCGCAAGGAGTTCGACGAATTCGGCCGCCGGACCGTCTCCTTTCCCACCGACCGCGGCCCCAAGGAGATCGTGCAGGGCATCACCAAGCTCAATCCCCGCTACGTCACCGTGACCGCGATGACCGAACTGGATTGGGAGCACGGCATTTCCACGACCGCCCTCGAAGAAAAAACCTTGCGGAAGATCCTCTACAACACGATCGACGCACACAACCCGCAACAGCGGCTGGGCGTGGCGGTGTTCTACATTCAAGCCGGGATGTACGTCGCAGCCGGCGAGGAATTGGAATCGATCGTCCGCGATTTTCCCGAACTCAAGCAGCGGGCCGAGGAACTCCTCACCGAACTCCGCTCGACCCAGGCCCAGCGGCTCTTGGCCGATCTCCGCCGGCGGCGGGACACCGGGCAGCACCGGCTGGCGGCGCTGCGCTGCGCCAGTTTCCCACAGAGAACATGAGCGCGGCCGTGCTCAAGGAACTCCGCGACCTCGACGATGAACTCAAAAACTATCAAAACCAACTCGCCCGCGTGGGGCTGTCGCTGTCGATGCTGCAGCGGAGCATCACCGACGAGGCCAAGCAGACGACGCTGGAATCCCTGCGGTCGGCCCTCCGCGGCGACATCGACACCGTGGGCCTCGATCGCCTGGATGCGTTTCTGAAGTTCGAAAACGACGCCTCGCTCAAGCCCGAGCAGAAACTCGCGCTGGCCTACTCCGGCTGGCTGATGGGCAGCGCCCATGCGATCACAGACCTCGATCAGACCCTCCGCTACTGGCAGGCCCGGCATCTGATCGAGCAGTATCTGCTCACGAACGATTCGGCGATGAAACGCGAATTGCTTTCCAAAATGCGGAACATGGAAGGCGTCACGCCGGAGGCCGTGTCGCGGATGCTGGTTTGGCTCAAGCCGGTGTTGGAAACGCCGGGCGTCCTTCCGGCGCGGCTCATAAAATCGACGTGGAAGACGCCGACCCCAAAATGCCCGTCGCCTATCATGTGCTGCTGCCGAACGAATACACGCCCAACCGGGCCTATCCGCTGATCGTCGCGCTGCATCCGCAGGAACGCGAGGCGGCGTCGGAGTTGTCCTGGTGGGGCGGCACCGCCGC
This sequence comes from uncultured Planctomycetaceae bacterium, assembly GCA_963815195.1. GTDB lineage: Bacteria > Planctomycetota > Planctomycetia > Planctomycetales > Planctomycetaceae > CAWAVN01. The sequence continues at coordinate 644,428 of CAWFGE010000012.1, read as the reverse complement.
GCAGCCCGGCCAATCGCAGCGGCACGGATACATCGTCATCGCTCCCGAATATATCGACGAGAAGCTCAAAGCTTACGACTTCGACGCCCGGTCGCATTACATCACGATCAAAGCCATTCACGACGCCCGCAAGCGGTTCCATATCAATTCCGACAAGATCTTTTTGAGCGGCCACGGCATGGGCGGGGATGCGGCGTTCGACATCGGCATGTCGCATCCCGACCTGTTCGCCGGCGTGATTCCCATTTCCGCCCTCGCCCAGCATTACTGCAAATGGTATTGGCAAAACGCGAAGAATGTGCCCTGGTATGTGGTCAGCGGGGAACTCTGCCGCAATTCGCTCCTGGACCCCGACCATTCCGCCGTCATCGGCCGGATGATGCGCTGACGGGCACGAGTTCGACGTGATCTACGCCGAGTACATCGGCCGCGGCTACGAGCATTACTACGAAGAGATTCACAACCTCTTCGATTGGATGAACCGCCTCCAGCGGGTGAAGGCCCCCAAGAAAATCGAAGCCACGGTGTTAAGGCCGATCGACAACCGCTTTTACTGGATCAAGGCCGAGGACTTGCCGCCGAACGTGCTCCAAGCCGTGGTGATCGACACCACCGGCAAACGGACGCGGATCCACCCGATGACTTTGGAAGCCGACATCCTCGACGGCAGCACCGACCACACAACGATCAACATCAACTCCGGCGCAAAGAGGCACGTGCTCAGCCTGTCGCCGGATTTGATCGATTACAACAAGCGGCTGTTCGTGCGGTTCCGCGGCAGCCGAAAGTTCAACGACTTCCCCGAACCCAGTTTGGAAACCATGCTGGACGATTTCAGCGAACGCGGCGACCGCCAAAATCTGGTGTGGACCAAAATCGTCGTTGAATAATACGCGACTTGGTAGCTCGGGTTTAACGCAAAGGCGCAAAGAGAAGACGCGCAAAGGGCACAAAAAGTCAAAAAGTCCGTCATTAAAAAAGAGCCGCGCACGAAGTAAGCGGTTTTTCGATGACAAAAATCTTTGCGCCCTCTGCGTCTTTTCTTTGCTGTCTTTGCGTTTAAAACCGCATTGCTATCGACTGGCCACTTCATCGGAACGTGTTCGTCCGTGCAAAGTCGAGAATCCGCTCTCGACACGTCGGCGGGGATTGGTTATAGAGCCCCTCCCTTCTCTCTCATCCGATGAACTTTCCTGTCTTGGCTGCGATTTCTCCGACGGGATGCCCTGCGGACTTAAGCGCGGGCGCGTTGCGGTGGATCGCGGCGGTCTGGAGTCTCTCATGCTGCGATCTTTTTGTGCGGGTGTTTTGATCCTCGTGTTCACGTCCCAAGCCTTGGCGCAAACGCCCACTCGCCCGAGTCTCGGCAGCCGGATCAAATCGTGGTTCACCTTCCGCAAGCCCGCGGAGAAAGTCCAAGCCATCCCGAAAATGCCGCCTCCGACGAAAATGGATTTCTCGCGGAACATCATCACTCGCCCCGCGCCGAAAGCCGATCCTGTGCAGGTCACCACGCGGAGCGGCGTGTTGCGAAAAGCGGGTCCGGGCGGCATTTCGGAGCTTTCCCCCCAGCGGACGCCGACCTTCGCCCAGACGGAACAGTCGTTGACGCCCCGCGAGCCGCGGCTCATCAATCCGGATTCCGCAAAGCCGGTGCCGTCGAATTCGATGCTGGCCCCTCGCCGCCCCTTGCGCGATACGGCGGTGACCCCGGCGACCTACGAATATGAAGCCACGGAGCCCAAACAGACCGTGGTCGGCTGGTTTAAGGGGCTCTGGAAGCGGGATCGCGAAATCCCGCCGCCGCGGATGAAGACGAAGCGTCCCAATCCGAGCCTTCAGTCGTTGAAAATGGATTCCTCGCTGGAAAGCAGCACGTCCATCGATCCGCGGCGGGTTTATCGCGGCGCGCGGGATTTGAATCCCTCCCGCAACTCGGCGCGCAACTTCAGCGAAACCGGCGTACCGCAATCGACCACCAACTTCCGCGGCCGCAAAGACTCGGAATTCTAGCCAGCGAGCGAGGGATTTCTGTCTCTGTCGCAATTCGCCCGAACCGCAAGCGAGGGACTTCAAATCCGTTCCCTCGCTTGCGGTTCGGGCGAATAATCATTCGGCTCGGCGAATCGGTCAGGGGAGAACGAGTCACAAAGCCATGTGTGGCCTTATGTTGGCTGCCTCCGGGGTTTTTGGGGGCGGGAATTTTCATATTTTCTGAATTTTTCCGAAGAAGGCCCCCTCACTTCTCCCCACGAGCTGAGTAGAATAATTGAGGTGTCGGCGTCCATCGCCGGCCAACATCACCAAAATCCTGCCAAAAAATCCCCCAAATTCTCCAGGCTTTGCACTTTCTCGGTATGCACGTCGATTTCGCACCGGATGAAGTTGCAGCCCACGAGAAGCTGATTTTTGTTCACTTGACTTTTCCTCAAACTCTGGAAACTTTTCGCAATGCGGGTGTTTTCCGTTTGACGAGACGCTGAAGAATCAGTTTGATATGGGTGGGGGCGAACACGGAGGGTTCATCTGGTTTCCAGGGATGGAAATTCTGAGGAATTTCAATTCATTCACCGTGGAGAAAGGAACGGATGAGCCAAACCATTGCTCTAAAACCGAGATTGTTGCCAACCACCGATCTGCCGAGTTATACCTTTATTCCGGGGACGGACACTCCCCATCCGCTGCGCGATCCGCAAGGGCACAGTTACGGGCGAAACAAGAACCGCAACACGAAGCCCTTGGACCCGGACGCCTGGGCCGACAACCGCAGTTATCTCTTGGCCATCGATTATTTTAATCACGGCTATTACTGGGAAGCCCACGACGAGTGGGATCGGTTGTGGCGCGCTTCCGGTCCCGACACGACCGTCGCCCGATTTTTGAAGGGGCTGGTCAAGCTGGCCGCTTCGGGCGTGAAAGTGCGGGAAAAAAGCATTCACGGCGTCCGCCGGCACGCGGCGTCGGCCGGGGAAGTGTTCGCGGATGTCGCCGCCGAGGCGGGCACGGACTTTTATTGTGGATTGGAGTTTACCATTCTGCAATTTGCCGCGGACCGCGCCGCGCAGCTGAGCTACCGCCAGGACTTGCCCGATGGGCATCCCATCCGGGTGTTTCCGTTTGTGTTACAACCCGAACCTCTGCCGTTTTCCTGATGCCCACGACGGGAAACACGCGATAAGAATTCGGGCACAAACCCGCGGTGCATTCGGTTTTCGCACTTCGGGTTTGTTTTTTGCCCCCTCCCCAACCTGCCTGAACCACCGATATTTACCCCGCCAGCGGTAGAAAACCCGATCGGTGCTCGCTAATAATACATGCGGGGTTCCTGCAATCCTCCTCGAGGGATGAGACCTCTCGCGCTGGAAGATCATTGGCTGATTGCCCGGCGAGCGACAGCCCGGTTCGTTTTGGGACCTATCATTTCCCTAGGCCCAGCGAATTTGGACTGTTTCCCCCTCTTGACCCATTTCGCCTCATTCGGGGACGGGACCTCCCCAAGGCGGTGGAAACCCAATGTTTATATCAAGAATTCTTCGCTGGATTACGCGGCACCCCTGGTGCGTCGCGATGTTTCTCCTGGCGACCACGCTCGCTTCCGCCTGGTCCGCCACCAATGTCAAATTCGACTTCGCCCCGCAGTCGGTTTTTGAGGGAAGAAACGATTTGCTGGCCGACGCCGACGAGTTCAAGAAAACCTTCGGTTACGACGATTCCGTCATTCAGGTGATTTTGAAAGCCGACGGCGACCGGGACGTGCTCCAGCCTGAGGCGCTGGATTGGCAGGTTTCGCTGGCCCACGACCTGGACGATCTTCCCAATGTGCTCCGGGTCGAATCGCTGGGGTCCATCACCACGCGGCGGTTCCATTTGTCGGGGGACGCCGGGCTCACGAAGACGCCTTTGATCAACCTCCCCGCGACGGAGAAGACGGAAAGCGAAGTGCGCGAGTTTCTGACCCACTCGCACCTGATGGAAGGCATCTTAGTGGGCACGGATCGCAAGGTGGCGGCGATTCTTGTGTTTTTCGATCCGAAGCTGCAATCCTCGGACGAGATGCGGGAGATTGTCGATTCGATCCAAACGGCCGTCCGCAAGAATCCGCCGCCCCAAGGCTATGAAGCCTTCATCACGGGCCAGGCGGTGTTGCGGGTGGATATTGTCCGCAACCTGCAAAGCGACCAGCGGTTTTTGATTCCCATCGCAGGGTTTCTGTATTTCATCGCGCTCGTCTTGGCCTACCGCCGGATTTCGGGCAGTCTGGTTCCGCTGTTGGCGGTGGGCATCGGCTTGGGGTGGACTTTGGGCCTGATGGCCGCGACGGGGCAGTCGTTCAACTTGATTTCCAACGTGCTGCCGATGCTGTTGATGGTGTTGGGAATTTCCAATTCCGTGCACATCATCAGCCGGTACGCCGAGGATTCGCACCGCGTGCTCGACCGCCGGGAGGCCGTGGAGTGCACGATGCGGCACATGGCGATGGCGTGTCTGCTCACGTTTTTGACGACGGCGGCGGGCTTTGCGAGCCTGGCGACGGCGCATTCGGACGTGCTCCGGGCGTTCGGCTGGCAGGCCACGATGGGCATGGTGCTGTTGTATTTTGCGATCATCATCACCTTGACCGCGCTATTGCCTTGGCTGCGTCCGCCCCGGCCGGGCATCCGCGTTGGCGGCCGGAACTTCGGACTGAAGCGAAGTCTCGAAGGGGTCGGCAACCTGGTCACACAGTACCCCAAACTCACGCTTGCGGGGAGTTTCGTGTTGATGGGGCTCGCGTTGTTCGCGGCCCGGAACGTCAAGATCAATTCTTACACGATCGAAACCTACGACCAGTCGCACCCCACGATCCGCACGATTCGGCTCGTGGAACGCCGCCTGTCCGGTCTGTTCCCGCTCGAAATCGACCTGCATCTCGCCAAAAACAAGCGATTCCTCGATGAAAACGTCGTCCGCAAGATCGCGGAAGTCCAACGCTTCGCGAGCCGGCAGCCCGGCGTGGTGTTCGAACGCTCGTATCTCAATTTGCATGCCGAGGTCGAGCCGGCCCTCGCCGAGCTGTTGGCCTCCCCGGAAAAAGAACCGATCTCCAACTTCCAGAAGCGGCTGGACCGGAGTGCCGTGCGTCTCCGCGGGGTGTCGGAAGAAATCGGGTACTCCGCCTTTATGACGCCCGACAAGCACCGCGCCCGGTTGCTCCTCAAAGTCCGCGACGAAGGCACCCACAAAACCGGCCAACTTATCGAGCGTCTCGAACGCGAACTTGCCGAGACCTTTCCAGCCGGCAGCGGCGTGACGTTCAAACTCACCGGCGACGCCTATGTCATCACGATGGCGATGGAACAGTTGATCCGCGATTTGATGGTCTCTCTGCTGACCGCGTGCGGCGTGATCTTTTTGATCATCGGCGTCCTGTTCCGCTCGCCGCGGGCGGGTTTGCTCTCGGCCCTCCCCAACACGACCCCTTTGATTTTGACGTTGGGCTACATGGGCTGGCGGGGCTACGACATGAACGCGGGCAACGTGATCGTGTTTACGATCAGCCTGGGCATCGCCGTGGACAATACGATTCACCTGCTGTACCGCTTCCGCGAGGAGTTTCCCAAACATCCGAATGCCTTCGAAGCCACCCGAGCGGCTCTCAAAGGCACCGGGCCGGCGATGGTCTTGACGAGTTTGCTCATCGTCGGCGGACTGGCGGTGCTGCTGCTTTCCCAATTCGTTCCCACCCGGCGGTTTGCGGAACTGTTGATCGTGACGATGGCCGGGGCGCTCGTGGGCGATTTGTTGATGCTACCGGCGTGCCTGGTCCTGTTCGGCGTGAAACGCAAACACCCGGGCCCATCGGCTCAATCGGCGGCGAAAGAGCCGAATCCCGCGTTAGAGAATTCCGCTCCCCAGCCCGCCGATGCCGGCGAATTGGTGACCGAGCCGCTGTGACGGAATCGCAAGGATCGAAAAGAGCCGCGCACGCCGTCAGCGGTTTCTCAAGTTCTAAAAGAGAGCCGCGCACGCCGTCAGCGGTTTTTCAAGTTCCGTAGCTCCAAATCAGGGAAAAACGGCCGAAGACCCTCAATCCTTTTGGTGGAGGCGTCTCGTCGGCTAATGCAGCCCGGACGTTGACACCCGCCATCCCACGACATTTGGAACGACTGAATTTCCAAAAGAGAGCCACTCGTTCGGGCTATTGCATTTTCAGTAGGTCCCAAAAAGCCTGAGCCGCGCACGAAGTAAGCGGTCTTGCGTCGTCTGAGGCCCTGAAAATCGCTTACTTCGTGCGCGGCTCTTGAAAACCAAACCAATTTCCTGAGCTTTTTGGGAAGTACTGATTTTGGATTTGTTTCGGATTTCGTGCTTCGGATTTGCACCGGAAAACGCGCCGAGTGCCCACGCCGATTTGGGTCAATAGGCTCCTTTGGCTTTCACGCCTTGGATGCTGTTGTTAATCAGGTCTTTATACAGCGAACGCTGGTCGCCGTTGTTGCGGTAGTTGTCGCCGCGGAGTTGCTCGAGGAGCTGGCCTTGGCCTGGCATGGGCTTGCCGCTTTCCGGCTTTGTTGACGGGGCTTGTTTTGCTTCGCCTTGGGGCGGAGCATTTGGAACAGTGCCCAAGACCTTTTCGCCGCGGTAGAAAGCGTAGAGATTCGGCTCCCGCTTGGCGATGACCGTGCTCGTGCCTTGGATGTCGTCGGCGATGAAGATGCCCCGGAGGTCGGTCTCGCCGGAGACGAACTGCGCGTTCGCGCTGCCGATGGTTTTGACGTGCACGTCCGCGGCGTAGTGATCGGTGACGGCATTCTTCACCGTGACCCGCACCCGGCCGCTCACCGCATCTTCCTGCACCTCTAAGGCGAACGGCGTGATCAGCACGAGCCCGCTGCTGTAAAGGTTCTCGCCCCGGCAGACCACGAGATAAGCCCCCTCATCCTTGAGTGGCAAGGCCAGCGGTTTTTCGCGCTCGCGGTAATCCCGGCCGTCGCCCAATTCGAGCGTGAGTTCGTGATAGGGCTTGATGCCCGCGAGATTGATCGCGGTGATGCGGTCGAGGTTTCGCTGCATCAGGCCGAACTTCATCAGGTCGATGCGGTACACCTTGACCTGGGCCGACTCGATGTTGCGGTACTTGAGCGTCACCGACTTGGGATCTTTCGGGCGGATCGTCGACACCTCCGGCAGCGAGATTTCCTTGCGGGTGAAGAAAAGGATCGCCTCGTCCGCGTCGGGGAAGCGGTCCTCGACTTTTTTGTACTCGCCGATCGCCTTGGCCGGTTCGCCTAGGCTGTGGTAAATCTGGCCCATGATGTAGATGGCTTGCCATTTGTTCGCGGCGGCGACTTCGACGCCGGTGCTTGGCTCCTTGCGTTTGGCCTCGGCGACTTTTTCGCACATCTTGAGGGCTTCTTGTGATTTGCCCAAGGCAAACTGGCTGAAGCCGATCACGTACCAGAAACTGTCCAGAAGCTGGCTTTGGGGATAGCGCTCGGCGAATTTCTCGCAGCGGGAAATCGCGGGCTGGTATTGTTCGAGGTCGAGATAGGAGTTCGCCATCGAAAACGCCGCCACGTCCGCCGCGGGGTCGTTGGGCCAGGTGGACAGGAAATGATCGAGCATGTGGATGTTGGCTGCGATCAAATCCACCCGCGTGACGCCGGCCTGTTTGAGCTTCTCGTTGTCCTTGGCGGACTCGGCCATGCCGTAGACTTCCCCGGCGAGCGCATAGGTCGCGGTGGCAATGTAAGATTCCGCCGGGTAGTCGCGGAGCAATCGTTCCAGGACCTCGACCGAATGCAGAAACTCGTTCCGGGCGGTGAGGAAGCCCGCGATCTGGCTTTCGCGTTCAAAGCGGGCTTCCACAGTCGCCCGGTACACGAGGAAGCTGCGCTCGTATTCGCCCAGTTCCCGATACGCCGCCGCCACGCGGAGGATGTTGTCGAATTCAATCTCCACGTCGGGATATTTCTCTTTGATGATCTCGAAATACTCGACGACGTATTGATCCTTATTCAGCGCGAGCGACGTGCGGAACAGCATCTCCACGGTGTCCTTATAGACCTCGCCGTTCAAGCGATAGTTGCGGAACAAGCGGGTGAGATGGTCGTCGGCGCCTGCGAACTTTTGATCGCCGAGCGACCGCTTGCCGAGTTCATAAAGCTCCCGCGGGCTGAGCTGGTATTCATCTTTGGACTTCTCGCCGCGATCGAGCACGGACAGTGTTTTGCCTTCGGAGATCGCCATCCGCTCCGGCCGGTAAAAACTGCGGGCGATCGTGGGGAGCGCCTGGTATTCGCCGGGCAGATAGCCCGCGAGTTGATAGCGGATCGTCGTCGAACGCGGCTGATCGCCCAGGTAGAACGTAATCGCGCCCGGCGTTTGCTCGTAGCGCTCGTAGTTTCCCGAAACGGACTCCGGCAGCACCATCGTGCCCGCGGGGATCGGTTCGGTGATGACGATGTAATCCAGCCGCTCATCCGGCGTGCCTTGGAGGTTCCGCCTTGCGAAATCGATCGTCACGTCGCCGCGATCTCCCAGAGGCAACTGGGTGAGCGGGTTGTGGAAGGCGCGGTAGCTGCCCGTGAGGACATCGAAGCCCCGCGGCACGACTTGGCCGTTGTAAAGAAGTTGGGCCGGCTCGTACCGCCTGGAGACCCACCAATCCTGCGTGGTGCTTTTGAGATCTTTGGCGGGGACGAATCCTGTCAACACCACGCTATAGCTGAACTGCCCGCGGCCGGTGATGTCGAAGTTGATCCGCTGCCGGCCTTCCTTGTTGAGGAACTCGGCGGGCACGGTGAGCCGGCGGCTGGCGTCTTCGTGGGGCTTGATGTCCAGAAGCTCGACCCGGCGGTCGTTGACGAACACCGCGAGTTGGTATTTCTCGGCGGCTTGCCGTTGCCGGCCGTACCAGCGGGCGAGCGCCGCGATCGCGGGGCCGTTGGCTTTTTCCGGCGTAAAGCGGGTTCCCTGGCGGGCGGCCATCAGCCAGCTTGCGACTTGTTCCGGTTTCGCGCCGGGCACCGGCACTTGTTCCAATGCCAAGAAATACAGCGCCCGCAGTTCGACGTTGGATTGCATCCACGGAATGCAGCGGAGAGCGAACTCGTCCAACTCCCGCGAGTTGGCGCTCGCGACTTCCACGGGGAGCTTGACCAGCTTCAGCAGATCCTCGGCCATCGATTTGCGATCGAGCTCGATGAGCGCGAGCGCCACATGCAACAGGCCCGACGTGCTTAAGCTGTTGCGTTCGCGGTACAGCCGATTGGCGAAGGCGAAATCGCCGGCCCCGGCCATCGTCAAACCGTGGAGCAGAATCGCCTGCCCTTCGCGGTCGGACGCAGAACTCGCGGCGAAGGCGGATTTCAGTTGCCCGATGCCTTTGTTCCACGTCTCCTGTGGCACGGCAAAGCCCGCGTCGCGAGCCGCCGCAAGCGCCACACCGCGCGGCTGGACAGATACTGATCCGACGCGCTGGCTCCCGGCTTTCCGGACCAGCTCCAACCGCCGTCGTCCCGCTGGCTCGACACCAAGGAAGCGATTCCCGATTGCACGCGGCCCGCGAGAGCCTCGGCTTCCGGGCTGTCGGTGTTCTGGCTGGCCTGGAGCATTTTCAAAACGGCCGTTCCGCCGAGCACATCCGAGATCGCGCGCTCAAAACGGTTCTCGGGCAGGATCATCGCGGCACCATATTCCTCGCTGCCGAGCACGGCATCGATGAGGGCCCGGTTGACGGTCGGCCCCACGACAATTTCCAGGCCCGGGTTCTGGGCGGGCGTGGTTTTATCGAAGCCTACGAACGCGATCGTGTTCTGGGCCGCGGTGCCCGATGCGGTCGCGAACACCGGCAGGCCGAACGGCTCCACCGGAACGCTCGCGGTCGTTTCATCTTTGTGCATGCCGCTTTCGACATTCACCGTCAGCAGCGTTTCGCCCGCGGCTTCCAGGCTGATGGGGAACTGCACTTCCTCGACGCCGGGGCCTTTCGATTCCAGCGTCTTGCGGAGTTCGGTCGTCTTCTCGCCCAGCTTGGCTTTGAAGATTACGTGGATCGTTTCGCCTTTCGCAACGACGGCGTTATGAACTTCCACGATCACGCGGGCTTTGTCGCTGGCCATGAACGCCAGCGGGGTTTTGATCTCGCCGAAGAGGTCTTTCTTGGTGATAATCTCCAGATCACTTTCCCCGGTGAGGGTGTCTTTCGTAACAGCCCGGCTTTGGAGCCGCCACGCCGTCGAGCGCTCCGGCAGGCGGAACGTGATTTTCGCCTTGCCATCTTGGCCGGTGACGATGACCGGGTTCCAATACCCGGTCTCGGCGGCCCCCATCGCGGGCAGCATTTGGAGACCAGCCTTGTTGAGTTCCTCAAGTCGCTGCATCGGCAGCCCGTTGACCACTTGCATCTCGCCCATGCTGTTCAGCCCCACCACGGTGCCTTCCAACTGGGAGAGTTGTTGCAGAGACCGATGTTGGAGCGGCGCTGAATTATTGCCGCCGTCACGGTTCAATCCGAAATAGAACGAAAACTCCTTTTGCTCTTGCTGCTGCGACATGGCCTGCATCTGGAATCGTTCTGGGGTGGCTAAACCAATCACGACGCCGTTGCCATTCGAAGGCACGATTCCGGGTCCCGGGCCATCGACCGGCGCATTGGGGGCCCCGAATCGTGCCTTCCAGCCGGCAATGGCTTTCTGAATTTCGGGATTCGAGAGATCGGATTGGTTCAATGGCACAACCAGGTCGCCCGCTTCACCATTTGGCGAAGCCATCTGGCCGTCGAGCACACGTTGATGTTGGCGAATGACGAGGCTTAGCTTCCCATCGTATATTGAAATTCGCCCACTACGCAGATCTTCGGCGTCGATGACATCACTTAGTCTTGCAAAACTCCCTCCACCCCCCGTTCGCCGTGTATTATCGAATAGCGGACCGTGGATTTCCTCGACTTCATCGGGGACGAAGTGGATCCGTTCGCTCGTCGCTCCTGTGATCAAGGATTCTTCTCGGGCTTGCAGCAATGCTCTGATGGGCTGATCTGGTGCGAGTCCCCCTCCGATAAAGATATTGCGTTGCTCCGAGGAAGCCAATCCCCGCAAGGCCGCTATTTCGCGGTTGAGGATTTCGCGGCGTTCTTCTTCTGCGAGGAGGAACTGGCTGATGCCGCGGGCCTTCGGGTGATACTCGAAGGTCGTGCTGGTTTGCACGCGCATGGCGGGTTGGCGGATGCCGCCGGAATACAGCTTTTGGATTGCAGGCTGGTTTTCCGCAAAGGCTTCCAAGAGATTTTTTTGAATGAGGCCCAGCGACAATTCCGCGGAGACGGGTTGGCCTTGCGGGTCGGTCACGGTGATTCCGACTTCCAATTCCTCGCCGGGCTTGAGCGTGGTCTTGGTGGGTTTGAGGGCGATGTTCAATTCGCGTTCGACGAGAAAATCGGTCTGGGCCACGTGGAAGTGATGAGCGTGCATCACCGCCGCCGAGAGCCGAAAGTTCGGGCTGAGCTTGGCGTCCAAAGGCAGCTTGAGCGGATTGGCTCCGGTTTTCAGATTCACGAGCCGATAGCCCAGGATCTTCGCCCCTTCATAAGTGAGCAAAGCCAGCGCCGGCTTCTCGCGCCAATGCAGCGTGAGGGCCGCCTCGTCGCCGACTTTGTAGTGCTGCTTCTCGGCGAAGATTCGCAGCCGAATGTTATCGTCTTCGCCGGAAATCTTCACCGCCGTGCCGCCGGCCACGCGGTTCCCAAACCGGTCGGTCGCGGAGGCTCTCAAAATATACACCCCGGCGTTTTCCAGCTTGAGCGTTTGCCGGGCTTCGCCGGTTTTTTCGTCGCTCTTGACGGGATAGCTGGCGATCAGGCGTTCGCCGGTTTGGTGCTCCACGCGGGTCCGCTCGAAGACTTCCAGGGTCAACTCCGTCGAGACGGGTTTGCCCGCGGCGTCGGTGACTTTGAGCGAAGCGTCGAACGGCTCGCCGACGATAAACACCTTCCGCAGCGTGCTCACATCGATCCCAAACCCCCGCGTCGCCAGGAATACCGAGACCCGCGTCTGCAGATTTCGTTCCGGGAACGAGACCAATAACGGCAGCACCGCCGATTCGCTGAACTCGGCCGTGTCGAACTCGAACGCGATCTGGCCCTTCGCATCGGTGGAGGCGGTGTGGACGCGGCCTTCACTGAGTTGATACCTGAGCGTGCGGTCGGCGAGCGGGGTGCCGTAGTAATACTGGAGCGTGATCTTGCCGGTGATCTTCTCGCCGCGATACACGATGTCTTCGTCGAGATCGACCACGATCTGCACGGGTTCGAGCCGGGTCTCGTGGACCTGGAAGCGGGCTTCGTAAGACTGGGTCTGGCCGGGCTGGTAGAGGTGCACGCGGTAATCGCCCTGCGGCGCGGATTCGGGCAACGTCACGTGATGGGCGAACGTGCCGAACTCCGAAAGCTGCACCTTGGCGGTGTGGATCACCCGGCTGCGGGAATCGTAAATATCGAGCGTGTATTTCTCGCCGGGTTTGAAGGTGAATTGATCGTCCGCGACCCAGCGCACCACGCCTTTGAGGTTCACGAGTTCCCCCGCGCGATACGCCGGGCGGTCGGTGTAAAGATAGCCCTGGGGCGAAAGGCCCACGGCGAACTGGAGCCCCGACAAGGCGGTGACCGTGGAAGCCGCGTGCCCTTCGTGAATCGCGAACACGCGGAGGTCTTCCGCGGTTTTGAGCGGCTCGTAGGACTTCTGCAAAACGCCGTCAGCGCCCGTCAGTTCCTCGGCGAAGACTTTCTCGGCGTCGCTGACGAGGATGCTCACGCCGGCGGCGGGTTTTTTGGTCCGCATGTTTTCCGCGAACACGAACAACTCGTTCCGCGAGGTCTTCACGATGATGTCGATGTCCGACACGATGAGCATGGTCGTGGCTTCCTGCTTGTCGCTGGAGACCGTGACCGCCGTCACGCCGGGCCCGTTGTTGGGGATGGGAATGTGATTGGTGAACTGCCGGTATTTCTCGTAATCCTTGACCTCGTACTCCCAGGACTTGTCGGGATCGATGAGGGCGATGTCCAAGGTCTCGATGCCCGTCGCCAGGTGCATCTTGCGGAAGTAATCCGCCATGTCGATGCGGTAGATTTTGATGGAAAGCTTTTCCAGGTTGCGGCTCGTCACCACGATTTCCGGAGCCTCATCGGTGAGGAACTTCCGCTCGGTGACGACTTCCAACTGCTTGGCGGTGAGGTTGGCGATCCGCTGCTGGGCGTTCGCTTGATAATCGCCTGTGACCTTTTTGTAGGCTTCGAGGGCGTCGCTCAATCGGCCCAAATGATCTTCCAGCGTGACGCCGATCAAATACGCGGCCTGCGAAGCGTTGGCCGTGTCGGGATATTTCTGCGTCAGGCGTTTCCAATCTTCGATGGCCTCGTCGAACAGCTTCTGGCAGTCCGCCGGGAGTGTTTTGGGATCTTTGGGATCGGCCTTGGCTTTGTCATCGTCCTTTGTGATGCACGCGTTGCCCTCGGCGAGTTTCATCTGGCCGAAGCGGAGCAGAATCAGCGAGGCCCGGTCGTCGAGCGGATATTTATTAAGGAACGTGGACCAGAGCTTTCTCGCCTCAGCGTAGTTCTTCGCTTCGCGGGCTTCCTCGGCCCGTTGAAACTCCGCATCGATCACCTGCCGTTGCACCGCGCTCCAAGTGGGATGCGACGGATGCTCGTCCAGGAACTCCCGCCAGGCGGCGATGGCTTCCGTGAATTTTTTCTGCGCGAAATACGATTCCCCCAACAACCGCCGGGCCCCGGCGATCGATTCCTCATCGTCCGTGCTGCCCTGTTTGATGAGTTGCTTGAGCCGATCGATCGCCCGGTCGAAGCGGCGGAAGGCGATGTAGCTTTGGGCGATTTCCAGTTGGGCCTTGGCCGCGAGCTTGTGCTGCGGGAACTCTTTGAGGAACCGCTCGAGCGCTGCGACGCCGAGTTCCATCGCGGACTCCGAACCGGGGCTGGGCACGCCGAAGGTGTGGGCGAGTTCGTAGGTGATCTGGGCGATGCGGTCTTTGTCGGCTTTCTTGGCGAGCGGGCTTCTCAAAAAGTCCTGCCAGGTCTTGCGGGCGTCCGCGGAGTGCCCTTGGGCCAACTGCGTTTTGCCGAGGCGGTAGCGGGCCTCGATTTCCAAATCCGCGGGAGCGTTCAGGCGGTCGTCGGTTTTCGGCGAGGCGTAGTCCTTGAGGAACTTTTCATAGGCCGCGATCGCCTGGTCGAACTGGCCGAGCTCCTGGTGGCAACGGGCGATCTTGAGTTCGATCTCCTGCCGGAGTTTCAAACTCGGCCGCAGCTTGAGGGATTCCTGATAATAGGTCAGGGCCAACTGGTAATCGGGTTTCTTCTCGCTCGTCGGCCCGGCCACGGGGACGCCTTCGAAATACCGCTTCGCAAATTCCAGATAGATGCCGGTAAGCTCATCCCGCCGGCCGTCGGAGAGCAGCCTTTGGGCCTCGGCCTGATAAATCTCCCCGGCCTTCTGATAATCCCGCTTCCGCTGGAACACCTCCGCCCGCCCGAACCGCGACCGCGAAAGCCAATCGCTTTTCGGATAATCCTTTTCCAGCTTCAAAAACGTTTCGAGCGCTTGGTCGTATTGTTTCTGGTCCGTCAGCGCCCGGCCTTTGAGGTACAGCAAATAATCCTTGGCGTTCGTCTTCGCTTCCTTGAGCGCGGCATCGATCAACTCGACCGCCTTCGCGAAGTCGCGGTCTTGGAGTGCCTCGTGGATCTCCGCCGGGAGGACGGGCAGCCTCGTGATGGTTTTCGATTTCGCCGGCTCGTCCGCCGCCCGGCTTGCGGGGGCCGCCCCAAGACACAGGACGCCCAACAGCCCGGCCGCGAAAAGCGATTTTCTCATCCAACGTTGGCGCTGTGTCTGCATGGGTGGGTCCTTTGTGTTTTGTCCGGGTCCATGGGCTGTGTGGAAAAAGGCGACCCCAAATCGGGATCTCTCACACGATATTCCCCGCTCCGGCCCCAGGCAACAGGAATCCGTACAATTGTTACATTGCCGTGACATTCGCAGATCGCCTGGCGTGCCACTGGCACAGAAAGCACTGGCCCGGGTGGCATTTGAAAGTTGTTCGCGCCCCGCCGAGTTTAGTAGGTTTCGGCGATTCACGCGCCGATGCAATACAGGAACTGCCGCAAGCCGCCGCCGCCGCCTTTCGCGGCGCGAAGATAAATTCGGCCCCCGACAATGGCGGAAGCGGGCCGGCGCCGCGGCAATTGCAGGCTTGGATGGCGATTGCCCGCCTGTTACGATGACAAAGGGATGCGACAATACCTGCACGCCTCCCTCACACGCCTCCCATGCTTTTTCCTTTTCACCCCCCAACATTGGAGCGAAGCCGAGATGCGCTCGAACGCGATGCGATGCCTGTTGGCATCGGTGGTGCTGTTTTCTCTCGCGGCCGGTTGCACGAGGCCCGCAGACAGCGGCAAGCTGCGGATCGCCGTGATCCCCAAAGGCACGACCCACGAGTTTTGGAAATCCGTGCATTACGGTGCCGAGAAAGCCGCCAAGGAACTCGGCGACGTGGAAATCCTCTGGAAAGGCCCGCTCGAAGAAAACGACGGACCAGGGCAAATCCAGGTGATGCGGGACTTCATCACCAAACAGGTGGATGGCATCTG
This sequence comes from uncultured Planctomycetaceae bacterium, assembly GCA_963815195.1. Taxonomy (GTDB): domain Bacteria; phylum Planctomycetota; class Planctomycetia; order Planctomycetales; family Planctomycetaceae; genus CAWAVN01. The sequence continues at coordinate 628,776 of CAWFGE010000012.1, read as the reverse complement.
CCTCGCCCCGCTCGACACTTCCATGCTCGTCAGCCTCGTCGAGGAATCCGTCGAGGAAAACATCCCCGTGGTGATTTACGACAGCGGCCTCGCCGATGAAAGCAAAATCGTCTCCTACGTCGCCACCGACAACTACCACGGCGGCCAGATCGCGGCCCGCAGGCTCGTCGAAGCGATGGGCGGCCAAGGCGACGTGATCCTGCTCCGCTACAACGAAGGCAGCGAAAGCACCGAGCAGCGCGAAGAAGGCTTTCTGGACACGCTCAAAAAAGAGTTCCCCGAGGTCAACATCCTCTCCGACAACCAATACGCCGGCACCACGCCCAAGTCGTCGCAGGAAAAAGCCATGCAAATCCTCGGCCAGTACAAAGACCAGGCGGATGGCATCTTCGCCGTCTGCGAACCCAATGCCGCGGGCGTGCTGTTGGCCCTACAGGAACTCGAACTCACCGGCAAAGTCAAATTCGTGGCCTTCGACCCAAACGCCGATCTCGTCAATGGTTTGGAAGCGAACAAGGTCCAAGGAATCGTGCTGCAGGACCCGGTCAAGATGGGCTACGAAGCCGTGATGGCGATGCACAAAAAGCTTAAAGGCGAAAAGGTGGAAAAACGCATCATCACCGGCGAGCACGTCGCCACCCCGGAGAACCGCCAAACCGAGGAAATGCCCCGCCTGCTCCACCCGCCCAAGTTCGGCGAGTAGTTTTGGAGCAAAGTTTCGAGTGCAAATCCGCCGGGGCCGGGCGATGGCAGGCAGGGTAGTCGACGAGTGCAATCACGCAACTGACCCTCACGCAAAAGGAGACTCCCATGCTCGCATCCCCCCGGAATATTGGCGCATTGTTGCTTGCCGTGCTGGGATCGTTGACGACCGCGGCCCAAGCCCAACCGCGGGAGTCGGAGTCGGAAAAAATCCTCCGCGAAGCGTCCGAGCCCTTGGAGGGTTTTAACGGCTCAGCGGATACCCTCTCATTTTCCCCCGACGGCCATACGCTCTTCGGCGGAGGCCGCGGAAGACCGCCGGCTCCCTATAGAGGAGGCAGAGGAGGAGAAGCCGTTTATGTCATCTGGAGGACGAATGATTGGGAATACATCAGGGAGACCCAAGATCTTCCCAACCGCTGGCCAGATCCGGATGGACGCCCCATTAATTCCGCTTTCCTTGATCGTGGAAAATGGCTCATCGTTCTGACGGACGACCATGAATTAAAGTTATTCAGAGAAGGAAATTCTCGCCGCAATCTTCGTCCCAAATGGCTGCTTCAAAAGACCAAGTCGCTGGCGAAGGTCTATCCCGAAGCAACGTCACCCAATGGCCCCTACGGCGGGATTTGCAATGCGCCGGGATATGCTCCCCTACGGATTTCGCCCGATGAGCGCTGGCTGGCTCTTCCGATGTTTACTTATCCAATAAGTCGCAGGACGAACCACCAATCCGCCGGCCTCGTGGATCTCTGGAAAATCGCCTCCACGGAGCGGACGGCAAACACCGGCCCAGAGTTTTCGCATCATCTGACGATCAAACAGCCTAAGACGATCAAACAGCCTAATCCGATTTTCTGGGGAATGGACTTTGGAGCGGACAGCAAAACGCTTGTAACAACTGCGAACGACTTGTCGATCCGCATCTGGAACGTGGAGGATGGGAGCCTCATAAAAGAACTCACAGCGGACGATGGATTGCCGAAGCAACTCAAAGCCGACGAATTGCTGAACGATCCCCAGTACCGCGAACGCCAGTGCAGCGTGGATGTTTCCCCGGACGGCAAAACATTGGCAATCGGCTTCGGCCGCGTGGTTCGGCTATACGACCTGCAAAACAAGCGCTGGCTGACCCACCATCGCTTGACGGGTGGTCGTCGTCATACGAAAGTCGTGTTTCATCCGTCCGGCCGTTGGCTGGTTTCCACGAACGGCATGTCAAAGCTGGCGCTCTGGTCGCTGCCCCGCTTGCAACCCCGCCTGACCGTCGACCTTCCCAAGCACGCCGTCGATGAAAGGAACGTCGCTTTTTCGCCCGATGGCAAGTTGATGGTCACGGGCGGTTACGAGCCGCTCCGCTGGTCGTTCGACAAACTCGTGGAACTGGCCGGGAACCAAGCCAAGCGTTGATTGTGGATCGGGACCGCCAAGAAGACAACTTCAGTTTTTTGAACCATTTAACAAAACCAGGGGGCTTACGCCCCCCGCTCGCCTGTTGATCCCAAATGCTGAAGTTATATTCTTGGCGATCCATAGGGAAAATTCCATGACCGCGTCGTTGTTAAAGATGGAGGGCATCCAGAAGCGATTCGGAGCGACGCGGGCGCTTCGCGGGGTTTCGCTGGAGGTCCGCGCGGGAGAGGTGCTCGCGCTCATCGGCGAAAACGGAGCGGGCAAGAGCACGCTGATGAAGGTCTTGAGCGGCGCGCACGCTCCCGATGCCGGTTGGATGGAATTGGCCGGCAAACGTTATGGTCCCGCCGGTCCGCACGCGGCTCGAGAGGCCGGGGTGGGGATGATCTATCAGGAACTGAACCTCGCCGCCGACCTGAGTGTGGAAGACAACATCATGCTCGGCCAGGAGCGGTCGCGGCTCGGGCTTTTGAACCGCCGGGAGCAACGCCGGAAGGTGCACGAGGCGCTGGACCTGTTGGGCCATCCCGATCTCAAACCGGAAGTCCCGGTGGGGCGGTTGTCGGTGGGCGTGCAGCAGTTGGTCGAGATCGCCCGCGTGCTGGCCAGCGAATCGAAAGTCATCGTGTTCGATGAACCGACGAGTTCCCTCACCCAGCAGGATGCGGCCCATCTGTTCGAGGTGATCCAGAAGCTCAAAGCCTCCGGGATGGGCGTGATCTATATCAGCCATTTCCTGGAGGAGATCCGCGAGGTCGGCGACCGCTTCGTGGTGCTGCGGGACGGCGAGTCCGTCGGCAGCGGGCTTTTGGAACAGACCACCGAGGCGGAAATCGTCTCGCTGATGGTCGGCCGCACGGTGGAAGACCTCTTTCCGCAGGTCCCCCATCAGCCGGGAGACGTTTTGCTGAGGGTCGAAAATCTCAGCGGGCAGCGGATCCCGCGGGATGTGAGCCTGGAAGTCCGCCGGGGCGAGATTCTGGGGATTTCCGGGCTGGTCGGTGCGGGGCGGACGGAACTTTTAAGGTGTCTGTTCGGCCTCGATGCCGTGGAGCAGGGCCGGGTGAAAATCGCCCAGTTCTCTCCGCGGTCCAATCCCAAATCGCGAATCCAGGCGGGCCTGGGACTCGTCTCCGAAGACCGCAAAGGCGAAGGCTTGGCCCAATCGCGGTCGCTGGCGGATAACCTCACCTACAGCCGGTTGGACCCTTACAGCCGGGCCGGTTGGCTGAACCTCGGCAAACGCCGGCAGGAAGTCGCCCGCTGGCTTGAGCGATTGCACGTCAAGTACCATTCGCAGGAGCAGTCGATCCAGGAACTCTCCGGCGGAAATCAGCAGAAGGTCGCCATCGCCCGCGTGATGCACCAGGACGCCGACGTTCTGCTGCTGGATGAGCCAACCCGGGGCATCGACGTGGGCACGAAATCCGAAATCTACCGGCTGATGGGCGAACTCGCGGCCGAGGGCAAGGCGATTCTCTTTGTGAGTTCCTATCTGACCGAACTGCTCGCGATTTGCGACCGAGTCGCCGTGATGGCCCGCGGCCGGCTCCGGGCGGTCAAACCGGCGTCCGAATGGACCGCAGAAGCCGTGATGCGACTCGCGATCACCGCGGATTAGCCGGGCGAAGAGCCCTGAACTGATTGCGTCGCTTGCGCTTCGGGTTATGATGGGGCAAGAAGGGCAAGCGGTTCCTCGAGGAAATCCTTTTGATGTCAAGCAAATCTGAAACAGAGACTCAATCTCAATTGACGCGGAGGCGTCTGCCGATTAGTCTAGTAGGTAATGTCCTCGGCCCGTTTCTGGCGCTGGGGTTGGTGTTTCTGTTCTTCGGCGTGACGGATGTTTTATGGAGTTCCCGGCCCACGTTTTTTTCCGAGCGGAACGTGCAGTCCATTGCGGTGGCCACCGCGATGGTCGGCGTGGCCGCGCTCGGAATGACCGTGGTGATTATCTCAGGCGGGATCGATCTCTCCGCGGGGACGGCGATCGCGCTGTGCTCCACGGTGCTCGCCGCCGGTCTGAAACTGGGTTGGAATCCCTTCCTGGCGGTGTTCGCGGCGATCGGGGCCGGCTGTTTGTGCGGGCTGTTGAACGGCGTCCTCATCAGCCTCCTCCGCGTGGTCCCGTTTATCGTGACCTTGGGAACCATGACGATCTTCCTGGGCATCGCCAAGAAAGTCGCCGCCGGCGGCACGATCCATTTGGATCATCAGGAGCAAATCCCGGAATGGCTGCAGGATTTTTTGAGCATCCGCTCGAAAGCCTTGATCGCCGGGTTTCCGCTGGGGATTTGGATTTTGTTCGGGCTCGCCGTGCTGATGGTGTTGATGCTCCGCTATTCCGTGTTCAGCCGGTATGTGTTTGCCCTGGGATCGAACGAATCCACCGCCCGGCTGTGCGGGATCAATATCCCCCTCAACAAGATCGCGGTTTACACCCTGTCCGGCTTCTTCGTGGGCGTGGGGGGATTGTATTTGTTCGCCCAGACCAAAGTCGGCAACCCGACCTCGGGGACCGGCGAGGAATTGCGGATCATCGCGGCGGTCGTCATCGGCGGCGGCAGCTTGAGCGGCGGCCGCGGCTCCGTCATCGGCACCCTTACCGGGGCGGCCATTATTTATGTGATCCAAAGCGGCTGCACGCTGTTGGGCATCGACAATGCCTACCAGGACATGATCCTCGGCCTGATCATCGTTTCCGCCGTCACCGTGGACCAACTCCGCCAGTCTCGCCTCGCCGCCTGATTCTGCATCGGCGGATTTCTCTTCCTCGAACACAACCCTGCATTCCAGATGAGGATGGAGGGTGGAGTAGAAATAGCAAGAACAATCCGGCATCTTCCCCCAGGCGATCCTCCATCCTCTATCCTCACTCCATCGCTCTGCAGCGCTGAAATCCGACCAAACCTAACGCCCCACCACGACAAGCCCACCGCATATGTCCCTCGCTCCCCCAGAACCCAAAACCCGCCCGCTGACCGTGGCTTTGATCGGGAACCCCAACACCGGCAAAAGCACGCTGTTTAATGCGCTCGCCGGGATGAATGCCCGCATCGGCAACTTTCCCGGCGTGACGGTCGAGAAGAAAGTCGGCCACGTCACCTGGGAAGGCCAGCGGATTTCGCTCGTCGATCTGCCGGGAACTTACAGCCTCTCCCCGCGGTCCTTGGACGAGATGGTCTCGGTGGATGTGCTTCTGGGCCGACAGGACGATGTGGGGCGGCCGGATGCGGTGGTCTGCATCGTCGATGCCGCGAATTTGGAGCGGAACCTGTATCTCGTCAGCCAGGTTTTAGACCTGGGCGAGCCGGTGGTGTTGGTGCTCAACATGAGCGACGTGGCGGAGTCGCGGGGGATCACGATCGATGCCGGGCGGCTCTCGGAAAAGCTCGGCATCCCGGTCGTCAAGACCGAAGCCCACCGCCGGCGGGGACTCGCGGAGCTTCGCGACGCGATCCTCACCACCACCCAAGACAAGCCGCTGCCGACCTTTGAAGTTTTCCCGCCCCCGTTCGTGGAAGAGCGCGACATCCTGGCGGCGTATTTGAAAGAAAAGGAATGGGGCGACGTGCCGAGCTATTTGCTCGACCGGTTGCTGTTGGACGTCGGCGGCCAAGTGGAGCTGCAATTCGCCCGCGAAATTGGGCCGGGTTTGGGCGAGCATCTCTCGGCGGCCCGGCAGCGGCTCAAGGACGCCGGCTTTCGCGTTCCCGCCGTGGAAGCCCGCATGCGGTATGGCTGGGTCCGCGAGATTTTGGGCGGCGTGATCACCCATCCCGCCGAACGCCCCGCCACCGTCAGCGACCGCATCGACCGCATCTTAACGCATCGCGTGTGGGGCCTCGTCATTTTCTGCGTGATGATGTTTATTGTGTTTCAGGCGATTTATCGCTGGGCCGGGCCGTTTATGGAGCAGATCGAAGCCGGCCAGGAATGGCTCGCGGCCCAGGTGGTGGCGAACCTCGCTCCGGGGGCGTTTCGCAGTTTGATCGTGGACGGCGTGATCGCGGGCGTGGGCGGCGTCCTGGTGTTCCTGCCGCAGATCGTGTTCCTGTTCTTCTTTATCGCCCTTTTGGAAGACTGCGGCTACATGGCGCGGGCGGCGTTTTTGATGGACAAGCTGATGACCAAAATCGGCCTCAGCGGGAAATCCTTCGTGCCGTTGATGTCTTCGTTCGCGCTGCGCGATCCCCGGCGTGATGGCGACCCGCGTCATCGAGAACCGCCGCGACCGGATGGTCACCATTTTGATCGCCCCCTTGATGAGCTGCTCCGCGAGGCTGCCGGTGTATCTGATTCTGATCGCGGCCTTTATTCCCGGCACGACTTACCTGGGCGGGTTGGTCGGCCTTCAGGGATTGGTGCTGTTCGCGATGTCTTCGCTGGGGGCGCTGGTGGCGGTTCCGGTGGCGTGGCTGTTGACAAAGACTTTCTTCAAAGGCGAGACGCCGCCGTTTGTGATGGAATTGCCGAGTTATAAATGGCCGTCGCCTCGGATTGTTTTGAGCCGAGTATACGACCGCGGCAAAGCCTTCGTCACCCGCGCGGGCACGCTGATTTTCGCCACGAGCGTCGTCGTCTGGGCGCTCGGGTATTTTCCCGGCGATCATGCGAAGCTCAACGAGATCCAAGCCGAGATGGAAAACCCCAAAACCTCCGAAGCGAGGATCGCGGAGCTTTCCACGGAGCACAATCGGCTCAGCGGGCGGCTGATCAAAGACAGTTACCTGGGGCAGGCGGGCCAGGCGATTGAGCCGGCGGTGGAGCCGTTGGGTTGGGATTGGCGGATCGGCGTGGGAGCGATCGCTTCGTTTCCCGCTCGCGAAGTGATCATCGCCACCTTGGGCACGATTTACAGCCTGGGCAGCGATGTGGCCACCGACGAGCCCGACCAAAGCCTGATGGCCGAGCTAAAAGCCTCCCGCCGGCCCGACGGCAGCAAAGTCTTCAACGTACCGGTGGCTTTGTCGATCATGGTGTTCTTCGCGTTGTGCGCCCAATGCGCTGCGACCTTGATGACCATCCGCCGCGAAACCAACAGTTGGCGCTGGCCGGCATTTACGTTTGGTTACATGACCGCTTTGGCCTATGTTGCGGCGCTGGTCACCTACCAGGTCGGCATGATGTTTGTGACTTGACAAGAAACGCACTGCTGGGCGAGCCAGCAGTGGCACCCGCCAGAGAATGATCGACCGAACTCGATTTCGCGGCTGATGCAAAATTCAATCACAGGATTGTCAAAACCAATGGATCAAGCGAACATGCAAACGTTGTTGGCACTCACCTGCGTCGCCGTCGCGGTGGCGGTGTTGGTCCGGCGGTTTGTGATGATGATCCGCAATCCCGCCGGCAGCGGTTGCCACGCCGGCGGCTGCCAGGGTTGCCCGGCGAAGAGCCTCCATAAAACCGATGGCTTTGTGACGCTCGATCAATTGATGGACGCGAAAAAACATTAAAGGAAACAGGTCCCAAGCGATGGGCGAGATCAGTTACAAAGATGCGGGCGTCGATTTGGATCTGTATCAAAAGGCGATGCAGCGGCTGCCGGGGTTGATGGCCCGCACGCACACCGGGCGGGTCATGGATTTGCCCGGCGGTTTCGCGGGGCTGTTTCGGCTCCAGGGCGACGGGAAGAGTTACCGCGATCCTGTGCTCGTCTCCGGCACCGATGGCGTGGGCACAAAGCTCAAAGTCGCCCTCGCAGCGAGGAAGTTCAATACCGTGGGCATCGATCTGGTGGCGATGTGCGTCAACGATTGCCTCTGCCTCGGGGCCGAGCCGTTGTTCTTTTTGGATTACCTGGCCCTCGGGCGGGACAATCCGGATCTCATCGCCGACCTGGTGGAAGGCGTGAGCACGGGCTGCGTGGAAGCCGGGGCCGCGCTTTTGGGCGGGGAAACCGCGATCATGCCGGACGTGTACGCCGGCGAAGATTTCGACATGGCGGGTTTTTGTGTCGGGGTCGTGGAGCGGGGCCAACTCATCGACGGCTCAAACATCGCCCCTGGAGATAAAGTCCTCGGCCTCGCATCCAGCGGGTTTCATTCCAACGGTTACAGCCTGCTCCGCAAGGTTTTGTTCGATCAACTGGGCTTAAAAATCGACCAGCGGATCGAAGAACTGGGGAGAACCGTGGGCGAAGTGCTCTTAACACCCACGCGGATTTACGCGAAGTCTGTCAACAAGCTGTTGCGGGAAGAATCCCTAACCGGGGCGGTGCACGGAATGGCCCACATCACGGGTGGCGGGCTGGTGGAGAACCTCGAACGCGTCCTGCCCGAAAGCTGCCGATTGCACATTGAAGAAAACGCCTGGCCACAGCCGGCGGTTTACCGGTGGTTCTCATCGCTCGGCCAGGTCAGCCCGAAGGAGATGGCCCGCGTGTTCAACATCGGGGTGGGTTTTGGGGTCATCGTCGCCCCGGAACAGGCCGAAACCGTGAGGGAGACCCTCATGAACGCCGGCGAAACCGTGTGGCAAGTCGGCGAAATCCAAGCGGCGGAGTGAAAGAGTCGAAGAGCAGGCAACTGGACGGAAGGGGGATGTTTATTCTATCCTCAATCCTCCATCCTCTATTCTCGCTCAGATTCCATGCTCGATAACAAACCCACGACGCATCCCCACTACGGCCGCGTGTTTTGGACGTTCTTGCGGAACGCGCTCGTGCGGGAGATGACCTTTCGGGGGAATTTTCTGATCACCGTCTTAACGCGGGCGTTCTGGTTCGGGGCCCAACTCACGCTGTTCGAGATCATTTATTCGAACGTGAACTCCATCAACGATTGGACCCGCGAGGAATACTTCGCGTTCATGGCGACGGGCATGCTGATCAACGCCATCGTCGAAACGTTCTTCATGCCCAACTGCGCGAACTTCAGCGAGTTGATCCGCACCGGCAACCTGGATTTCGCCCTCCTCAAACCCATCGACACGCAGTTCTTGATTTCGTTCGAGAAGGTGGACATCGCGAACCTGAACCAGATCGTGCTCGCCGGGGGGCTTTTGAGCTATTCCATCCACCGCATGCGGGAGACGGGGCAGTTGGCCGAGGCGATTTCCGCGGGCGACGTCTTCATGTATTTGCTCTTGATTGCGGCGGGCGTGACGTTTTTTTACAGCCTGATGATCATTCTCGCGAGCACGAGCATCTGGTTCGGGCGGAACCAGGGGCTTTATGATTTCTGGTTTTACATCACCGTCTTCGCGCGGTATCCGCGGAGCATCTACGGCAGCGGCGAAAGGGGCCAGACGCCCGGCGGGATGTCCGAATGGGGGGCGGGCGATGCATTGCAGTTCTCCTTCAGCTACATCATCCCGATTCTGCTCGTGGTGACGGTCCCCGCGCGGGTGCTGTTATCCAAACCGCTCGATCCCGCCTGGCTGGTCGGGGTCGCCGTTGTTGCGCCGCTTTTGGCGCTCGTGATCTCGCGGGCGGTCTTTAATTGGTCGCTTCGCAGCTACCGCAGCGCGAGCAGTTAGCGATTGTTCGAGAATCAGGGTTCCCAATTCATTGAGCGGCACGGCGTCAGCCGCCGGCTTTTCACGCTCCACGACCACCGGGCGGCTAGCGCCATTCCACAAGCCGGTGGCTAGCGCCATTCCGCAAGCCGGTGGCTAGCGCCATTCCGCAAGCCGGCGGCTAGCGCCATTCCGCTCAGTTGTTTCTCGAACAATCCTTAAACGATGGTTATTTGAATTCATCATCGTCGAAGTCATCGAAGCCGTCGTCTTCGAAATCGTCGAGGTCCTCGTCCAAGCCGTCGTCTTCAAACTCGGCTCCCTCGTCTTCGAACATGTCCGCTTCGCCGGCCACCTCCAAGTCATCTTTGCTTTCGCCGAAGTCGTCCTCGTCTTCCACGGCGAGGTCTTCGCCGTCGTCTTTGCCTTCGGCGTCGGCGGATTTTTCCGGCTCGGCGGCTTTGACCGGTTTCTTGCCGAAGATCAGAATCCCCACGGGCATAAACACCATCAGCGTGACCAAGGTCAACGTCAGCCCGGCGATGATTTGAAAGGGGCCAGTCAGGTTGTTGAAGCCCGGTTCCTGCAAAAAGGTCATCACCAGCAAATATGCGAGATAAGCCGCGGGAATCGCTGTCACCAAAGAGGCGGCGGAGAGGCTGTACTTCGTCACGGAGGTTTCTTCCCGAATGGAACAAAAGGGAGGCGTCGCGCGGGTCGGTGCGCCGGAGGACTGCTTTCCTACTCTATCGTAAAGCCGCACCAAACCCGCCCGCAAGCGTTCCTTTGGAGAAATCGAGTCCGCCCGATTGAACACAGCCCCGCGGCCGCCGTCGAAACCGATAGGACAGTTAAGAACGGAACACTTACCTCGTTCCGCGGGCAAAGTTTTGTGAGTTTTGCTACCGGGAATCGGCGGGGCGGATCGCGGCGGCGGCGATGGTGCCGATGCGGCCGGCGAGGGCGTTCACCGAGCCGCGGCCATCGGGGTGCACGCGGTTGCTCAAGAAAATCACGAACAACTCCTGGGCGGGATCGATCCAGATCGCCGTGCCCGTGAACCCGCCGTGCCCGAACGCGGCATCGGTGAACAGGTCCCCGCGGTTGGACGAATACGACGATTTCTTGTCCCAGCCCAAACCGCGAAGGCCGCCGGGCACGTTGTAGGCCTTGGTCATCATCGCCGCGGTTGGGGTTTTCAGAATCCGCACGCCTTGGTACTCGCCGCCCTGCACCATCATCTGGGCATAGACGGCCAAGTCGTCCGCGGTGGAAAACAGCCCCGCATGCCCGGCCACGCCTTCCAAAAGAAACGCCCGCGGATCATGGACTTCGCCCCGCATCGGGTGCCCGTCCCGTTCCTGGGTCGTTGCGGCCCGCTGCCTGAGTTCCTCCCGCGGCAAGTAGCCCGTTTCGCTCATGCCCAAGGGGACATAGATCGCTGCCTGCGAATACTCGTGCACCCTTTTGCCGGTGACTTCTTCAATCAACTTCCCCAGCACGATAAATCCCACATCGCTATAAATGAACCGCTCGCCGGGCGAAGCGGCGGGCTTTAAGGCGCAGATGTTGTCCCACGCCTTGGCGGGGCCGGCGTTATAATCGCCGATGGGATTATCGGGAATCAAACCGCCCTGGTGGGTCAGGAGGTGATACACCGTGATCTTCTCTTTGCCGTTCCGGGCGAAGTTCGGCAGATAGGTGGCGACGGGTTCGTGGAGTTTGATTTGGCCCTTTTCGATCAAGGTCATCACGCTGGTCGCAGTGGCAATCGGTTTGGTGAGCGAAGCCAGGTCGAACACGGTGTCCACGGTCATCGGCAATTGGACGGGCTCGATTTCGCGAAACCCATACGCCTTCCGGTGCACGATCTTTCCCTGATGTCCGACCACGACCACCGCGCCCGGCATGCGTTTTCGCTCGAGGCCTTCTTCCACAATCCGATCGATCGCTTTGAGACGATCGGGAATCATCCCCGCCGCTTCCGGACCGACCACCGGCAGTTTTTTCGCCGGCTCCGAAGCGGAAATGGAAGCGACGCCGACACAAAGCACGAGCGCAACAAAGATTTGGCGAATCATGGGCGGAAAGTTTCTTGTCGTTGAGGAAAAACGGCGCGGGTGGCACGTCCCTGAGGAACGAAGGGCGTGGTCTATGCGATCGCCACACCAGATCTGACTCCTATGGGACAACCTACCACGCTACGAAATAAAAACGAAACCCGGCTGCGGCGAAGCAACCGGGCTTTGGACGTTTTTATTTCATTGTCGTCATCGCTCAGCGTTCCGCAACGGTGGCGGCGGGTGCGGAGAGCGATTTGAGGAAGAAGACAACTTTCTGCTGGTCCTTGGGATCCAAGGCGAAGAACCCGAGGGCCGATTTCGAACCTTCGCCGCCGTGCATGGCAATGGCTTGTTCGAGCGTGTCCGCCCGGCCGTCGTGCAGGTAGGGAGCCGAGTCCCGCACGCCCCACAAAGCCGGCGTCCGCCATTCCAGGCGGGTCACGCCGATGAAATCTTTCGCCTCTTCGGGATGTGTGGCCGAGCGATTGAGCAGCGTGGGCGCTTCGTGCCCGAGCGGTTTGGTCAGTTGGGTGATCGGCGGGACGGGACTGCCGTCGTCGCCGCCGGGCGAATCGGGCAGAAACACGCCGTAGCTGCCGGTGTCGCCGAGTTCGCCGCCCATGTCATGCACCAACAGGTCGCTGTAGAGGCCCTGGGCCTCGCCGAGCTTTTCGGTATGGCAGGCCGTGCAACCGACTTTCGCCATCAGCGTGCGGCCTTCTTCCAAGAACTTCTTCTCCATCGGATGCGAGGCGGTTCGCATCGCCGGGGCGGGCAGGTCCCGGATGTATTCGACCAACGCGTCGCATTCCCCGCGGGTCAAATCGAAGCCGGCGGGTTTGTATTCGGGTTTGTTGGGATCGCCCGATTGCGGATGTTCCGGGACATGGAGGCCCAACTCCACGGCACACGCGGTCACGGTGAAATCCCGCAACGAAGCTTTCTGAGCCTTCCACCCAAACCGCCCGATCTTGCCGCCCGGCAATCTCGCGACCCGGCCGGAGACTTCAGGATAGTCTTGATACTTTTTCTTCGCGGCTTCTTCCAAGACCTTGTCGGGCACGGCATCGATCACGCCCGCTCCGAACAGCGCGGTCGCATTCCGCTGCGACTGAGACAGGCCAAAGTTCCCATGCTGCCGGGCGGAAGAAAGCACCACAGGCTGCACCCGCGACTTGACCCGCTGCAAGCGGTTTCGCCCCCGCTGCATGTCGATCGGATTCGGACGGGCTTCTGCCGCACCTTCCGAATGGGCAACGGCCTCCGCCACTCGTGCTTCGGCGACTGCTCGATCCGCCATGATGATTTCCCGCTGGATCGCGACTGTTTCAAAGCCGCCACTTTCGAAAATCGCCTCGTCGGACGAGAGCAGGTTGGATTTCCAGGTTTCGTATTGCTCGTTGTTGCCGAAGTGATGGATCACCACGCTGTTCGCGGTGCGGAAGCCGGGGTGGAGGTTCGTGATTTCTTGAACGAGCTGCTTGCGGCGTTTTTGCAGGTCCTCTTTGGACAAGGGTTCGCCGAATGGGGCGGGTTGATGGAGACCGAAGATCGTGCGGACCAGCGATTCCGCGAGGCCTGGCCGGGGACGGACCATCTGCTGGATGGGCACATTGAAGGTGGCCGAGACGATGTTCACATTTTTGCTGGCAGGCCCCCCGCCCCCCGCGCCCCCTTGGTTATGGCAGGCGACGCAGGAGCTGTCGTTATACACCGGCCCCAAGCCGTCGCCGCCGTGGCTGCGGGGATCGTTCGGCAACCATTCCCGCATGAAGATTTCCCGCCCGGCGACCGCCTCCGCTTTCTGGGCGGCGGGCTGTTTGTTTTCCCGCTCCGCCGCCTGGCTGATTGTGGCGGCCGCGAGGATCAGGCCTCCCAGAATGATTGCGCCTTTTCCGAGATGTCTCGTTCTGCGAATGCTGTTCGACGTAGACATGGTTGCTCCTTGGATGTGAAGGTGGAAACGAAAATCCTTTCACTCTCCGTATCGTACCGCCTTCGGACCGGAAAGGTAACAAAAAAATCCGCGCATCGATCAAATGCGCGGATTCGCCAAATCGAACGTGAGCGGCACGGTGCTAGCCGCCGGCTTTGATTTCGTGATCAAAACCGGAGGCTAGCGCCTACCGCTCAGGTTTTCAAACACCTTCTCAAAATGTCCTTCTTAACTTAAAGATCGACATCGTCCGCGAATGTGGCTTCATCCATGATGATGCGGTAGCGTTCCGACGCGTCTTTGCCCAGGAGCTGATGGAAGGTCGCGTCCGCATCGACCTGGCTTTCAATCTCAACCCGCAACAGCACCCGCAGCGCGGGGTCGAGCGTGGTTTCCTTGAGCTGGTCGCTGTTCATTTCGCCCAAGCCTTTGAAGCGGTCGATCTCCGGTTTGCGGTTGGCGGGAAGGCCGGCGAGGATCTCTTCCTTGTGGGCCTCGTCCTGGGCATAGAAGGTTTCTTTGCCTACGCTGATTTTGTAAAGCGGCGGCTGGGCGATAAACAGTTTTCCCGCGGTGATCAACTCCCGCATGTGGCGGAAGAAAAACGTCAACAAAAGCGTACTGATGTGATAGCCGTCGCTGTCCGCGTCCATCAACAGGATGATGCGATGATAGCGAAGCCGGTGGATGTCGAAGTTCGATCCGATGCCCGTTCCCAAAGCTTCCACGAGTGAGTCTGATTTCCGTGTTCTTTAGAATTTTCGCGATGCCGAGCGCTTCGGTGTTGAGAACTTTTCCCTTGAGCGGCAGCACCGCCTGGTTGTAGCTTTCCCGGCCCATGACCGCGGTGGTGCCGGCGGAGTCGCCTTCCACGATGAATATTTCGCTCTCTTCGGGGTTTTTGGAACGGCAATCGACGAGCTTGCCCGGCAGGTTGGTTTTCTTGCCGCCCGCTTTTTTGCGGTGCACTTCGTTGACGGCGTTCCGGCTCGCTTCGCGGGCGCGGGCGGCGAGGATAATTCGCCCCACCACGGCATCGGCGATCGAAGGGTTGTTGTTGAGCCAGTTCTCCAACGTCGGCCGGACGAGGCTTTCCACCGCGTTCTGGGCCTCGGCGTTGTTGAGCTTCTCCTTGGTCTGGCCCTGGAACATCGGATCGCTCAGAAACACCGACAGAATCCCCACGCAGCCTTCGCGGATGTCGTCGTTGGTGACGCTCACACCCTTCTGCTTGATGTCGTGGACCTGCATGTAATTCCGCACGGCCTTGGCGACGCCGGACCTTAGGCCCGACTCGTGCGTGCCGCCGGCGTGGGTGCGGATGCCGTTGACATAGCTGCGAAGCTGCTCGTCGGTCGCATCGGTCCAGCGGAGCACGATTTCCACGCGGAGGTCTTCTTCGTCTTTCTCGGCGGAAAAAATCTGCTCGTGGATCGGCTTCTTTCGGCTCTCTTCGGTGATCTTTTCCAAGTAGGCCGCGATCCCGTCGGGGTGATGCAGCTCGTATTTTTCTTTTTTGGTCTCATCCTGGAAGACGATCTTCAGGCCGCCGTGGATGTAGGAGATGTCTTCCAGGTGCTGGCGGATGGTGTCGGCGTTGAAATGGATGCGGGGGAAGATTTTTTCATCGGGGCGGAAGAAAATGATCGTGCCCGTCGTGCCCTGGTAGGGTTTGACCTTGCGGACCTTGCCCAAGGGGATGCCCCGCTCGTAGGTTTGCTGCCATTCGTATTTATCGCGGTGGACGGTGGCGACGAGTTCGGACGAGAGGGCGTTGACGACCGACGACCCCACGCCGTGGAGTCCGCCGCTGCGGGCGTAGTTCTTGTTGGAGAACTTGCCGCCGGCGTGCAGGGTGGTGAGGATGACTTCCAGCGTGGATTTTTTCTCTTCGGGATGTTTATCGACTGGAATGCCCCGGCCGTTGTCTTGCACGGTGATCGAGGAGCCGTCTTTGTGAAGCGTGACGGTGACTCGGTCGCAGGCCCCGGCGAGATATTCATCGACGGAGTTGTCGATGATCTCCCACACCAGATGATGCAGGCCGCGAATATCGACCCCGCCGATATACATCGCGGGCCGATGCCGGACGGCTTCGAGACCTTTAAGGACCGTAATATCGCTGCCGACGTAACTGCTACCCGATTTCCGTGCTGCGGTTGCTGTGGCCATGTGTGGTTGATCCGTTATCCTTGGTCCGTGATCCGTTCTGAGTGGAAAGGTTTCCCGTTTCCATTTCGTGTCTTATCCGTACGATCCGTATTATCCGTGGTTCGTTTGGTTTTGGGAATCGCCGGGCTGCGTTTCATCGGCGGCTAAACGGAAACGTGGTTTTGCAGTTTTCGCAGCAGCCAGATTTCGCCGCTGTGGTTGGCTTCATCGTGCAGGGCGTGCATAATCCGCTCGCGGACAGTCACGTCCGGGCGGTTGCGGGCGGGGTTGTCGAAGTAGTCGGCGTTGAGATTGCACAGGAGCTTGTGCATGCGGCCGTGCTGCAGTTGCAGTTCGTGAACCACATCCTCCAGCTTCGGCCAGCGGTCGGCGGGAACCTCGGCGGGACGGCTCGTCCAACTGAACATCTCGAACCAACCGGCCGGGCATGTCGTCTCGGCTCCCAAACCGCCCATCGTCAGCCATTCGAGCACAACATAGCTGTGCCCCGCGTGCCAGAGGATCGAGTTCTGAAGACCCTTGGGCGTCCAGCGGGCCTGCTCCTCGCTCAGCCCTTCCAAGCGGCTCAGCGTTTTGCGGCGGACTTCATCTAATAGCAAACGCAATGTGGGATCGGCACTGGTCATAATCAAAGATCAAAGCTAGAAAAAAGGCGCGCGTGGGGCGTAAGCCCCATGATGACTTTCCGCAGAATCAAATCGCTGTTTTTTAGAATAGCGGACGGGCCGTGAAATGTCAGGGGAGTTCAATCGAACGGCAACGCCACAACCTGACCCGTCTCGGCGGATCGAACGGCGGCGCGGCGGACTTTAATCACATTCACCGCCTGCTGCCAAGAGGAATCCGCGGAGGATTCTCCAAACCGGCGAAGTGGATCGAAAATCGCATCACCCGAAAGCGGGTCCGCTTCCGCGGGGACATCATAAATCTCCCCCGCTTCCGTTTGGATATGGTGGCGGCCATTGGCGTAGCTGCCGTTTTGGCCGCTGATCGTCCAGCCCACGTCGAGCGGAACCACCGATCCCCGCCGGCGTTCCACATGCCCGATGAGGCCGCTTGGAAAATGGAAGATCAGAAAATAAGTCTCGGCCTTTTCCGAATAATCCGCCGCATACACCGACCGAGGCAATTCCTCCGCGAGGAGCAGCAATTGGTCCACATCTTCCCAAAGAAGTTGCGAAAACCACGTGTCCTGGTCGGACTGTGGGGACGAGTTCACGAGATCCGCGACCCAGGAAATGCGTTTGATCGCCCGAAGCAAGCCCAGTTCGCCGGTTTGAATCAATTCGCGGGCCGCGCGGAAATCGGGATCTTCATGGTGCGGATTCAGCACGAACAGCCGCCCCGCGGCTTGCTCGGCCAATTGTTCACACGAAGCTGGTTCCCAAAAAAGCGGCGGCAGCACGCCGACGGGCAGCCCGGCGTCGAGGGCTTCTTGAATCTGTGGGGCGCTCGCTGCGTTCCCATCCAGAAACAGCACCGCGTCCAGTTTCGAAACCGGATTCGCCAAAGAGACCGCCGAGATCTCATACTCGGGCCGAACTTTCAAACGCTCCACAAGGAATTGCCCCGCGGGACTCCTCCCGGCGATCCCCACGCGAAACGGCGGCGGTTCGGTCATCTCAGTGGTTCTTCTGTCGCGGAACGAACCTTCCGGAATGAGCTGCAAGCAACTGAGGATTTAGAGCACGTTGCGGACTTTTTGGAGAAACTCGCGGTTGGAGGGGAACATCTCCAGCTTGCGGGTGAGCTGCTCCATCGCTTCCACGGGGCTTAAGGAAATCAAACTCCGGCGAAGCAACGTGATCGTGTCCAGGGTCTCCGCATCGAGAATTTTTTCCTCCCGGCGGGTGCCGGAACGGGTGATGTCGATGGCGGGCCAGATCCGGCGGTCGGCCAGATCCCGGCTGAGCACCAGCTCCATGTTGCCCGTGCCTTTGAACTCCTGGAAGATGACTTCGTCCATCCGGCTGCCGGTGTCGATCAGGGCGGTGGCGGCGACGGTCAGCGAGCCGCCTTCCTCAAACCGCCGAGCCGTGCCGAACAGTTTTTTGGGAATGTCGAGTGCCCGGATGTCCAAGCCGCCGGTCGCGGTCCGGCCGGAATTGCCGACCCATTTGTTGAACGCCCGGGCGGTGCGGGTGATGCTGTCCAAGAGGATGAAGACTTCGCCGCCGGCTTCCGCGATGCGTTTGCCGCGCTCGACGATCAGTTGGCTGATGCGGACGTGGCTTTCCACGTCGCGGTCCATCGAAGAGGCGATGACTTCGCCTTTGACGTTCCGCTTCATTTCGGTGACTTCTTCCGGCCGCTCGTCGATCAACAGCACCATCAGGTGCATTTCGGGATGGTTCACGCTGACCGCATAGGCGATGTCGTGGAGGAGCATCGTCTTGCCCGTCCGCGGCGGAGCGACAATCGAGCGCCCGCTGTCCTTTGCCAATGGGCGTGAGCAGATCCATGACCCGCATGGTGATGGGCCGAGGCCCGGTTTCCAGGCGGATTTGCTCGTGGGGATTGGTGGCCGTCAGTTCCTCAAAGTGCTTGAGTTCTTGGAACGCGTCGAGAGTCCGGCCGTCGACGGTGTCGATATTCTTGAGCCGAGGCCCTTGTCCGCGGGTGCCGGGACCGACTTCGCCTCGGATCAAAATGCCTTCCCGCAGGCGGTATTTTTCGATGACGGAACTGGAAACAAACGCGTCGCTGTCCTGGGCGGCGTAGTTCTTCGACGGATCGCGGAGAAAGCCGTAGCCCTTGGGGTGCAGTTCCAGAACGCCCTCGATCGTGCCCGTGATTTCCTCGCCGTTGTACTCGACCGAGCGGGTTTTGCGGGACTGGCTCCGGCCGCGGTTTTGATGGTTTTGATTGCGGTCGCGCCCGCGGGACTGGTTGCGTCCCCCGACGGGACCCTGGCCGGAACCCGGATTGTCTCCGCCACCTTTGCGGCGCCGGCGTCGCCGGCGTTTTCGGCCGGTGGAGCCTTCATCGCCTCCGCCGCCGTCGGAATTGCGCGGGGGCTCTCGCCGGTGGGACCGTTCGTTCTCGTCGGATTCTTCCGCGTACGACGGGCGAGTCCGCGATCGAGCCTCGTCGTTCCCAGAGTCCTCGTCCGTGACCTCTTCGAAATTCCAGTCTTCCAGATCGAGCGATTCCGACTTTTTGTTGGAGGCGGTTTCGGCGACGGGTTCCGCTTCCTCGCCGGCTTCGGCGGATTTTCGGCGGCGGGGTCGGCGTTTGGGAGTCTCTTCAGACACGGGGGCATCCTCTGCGGAGGGAGATTCCATTTCGGGGGCGGCCTCTTCCGCCGGTTCCGATTTCTTGCGGCGAGGCTTGCGGACCGGCTTTTTCTTTTCGGTCACGTCGTCCGCATCCTCGTCGGTCAGGTCTTCCCCAAAGATTTCCATTTCCAATTCCAATTCGTCCACTTCCGGTTCTTTTTTCCGGCGGGTGGTGCGTTTGGGGGTCGATTTCGCGGTGGAAGGAGAACTCTTAGCAGCCATAAACCGTTTCCGTACCTCGTTCCTTTCGGGATGTGAATTCACAATAACAACTAACAGGGACAATGATTGGGGGGGAACAGCAGCGGCCTGGGGCGGGAGCGCCTCCAAGGGGCTCCCGAAAACCAGCCATAGACTCTGATGAAGAAAGTGAAGCCAATGGATTGGCTTTCAATAAGTTACGATTCCTCGCTTGAGTTTCATTCCTTGTACGCGGAGAGGGGAGAGCTCCTCATTTCAACCACGAATGGTCGCGGGGAAAGCGAGTTGGAGTGGTTGACCCTTCAAAATAGGCCACGTGTCATCCGAGGATGAGTGCGAACTTCGCCGTGAGTTTCGGAATCCAAAATGCTGGGATAGCACCCAAACTGAGTGGCCGCATTGCGAAAATATCGGCCGAACCGATTATGGGGCCTGAACTTGGGTGAGAAGTGCGTTGACAAGTCACAACGCCTGAGGTCAACAGATTTCACCCGTTTGGGACCCCGCTTGTCTGAATTCCACGTGCCATGAGGTGGAACTCAACAATCCCATTGATTCGCCATTAGGGAGAGATTGATTTCAGAAGCAACCCTGCCCATGAAAGCAGAAACCTGATTTTCTCGCCTTCGCAGTTTCAATGGGGGGTGAGCCAATCCCATGCTGGTTGTGTTCCGTGGAGGGGAACAGACTCTAATCGACGCGGATTTGGCTCCAAAGCAACTTAATCATAACGTCTTATCGAATTGTGTCAATTCTTCTCTGCATCCTTTCCACACATTTTATCGAGTTTCTCGCCGGAAACTAGGAATTCGCCTCCCGCCGGGATAGGCTGGTGGATCCCGGCGATTTCCTCGCCGGCCTCTTGCCGCCCTGAAAAATCCGCTCCTGCCCGATTTTTCCAACCTCGGAGATTCCATCATGCCGCATCGCCACGCCCTCCTGGGAACCCATCGATTTTCCACGTTTTTGACGACGTGCGGTTTGTGCGCTCTGTGTTTCCTGCTGTTCTTCGGCGGGATGTCGCGGGCGGAGGACGGCCGGCTCACCGGGTTTCATCCGCAGGCGTTCGCCATCCAAAACGCAACCGTCATCGTCCGCCCCGGCGAAACAATCGAAGGGGCGACCGTGGTGATCCAAAACGGAGTCATCGAAGCCGTCGGCAAAAATATCACCCCGCCGGCGGAGGCTCAAATCATTCCGGGTGAAGGACTTTTCGTGTACGCCGCCTTCATCGATGCCGGCGGCAACCAATTCTTAGATACCGAAAAGAAACCGCAGCCGGCACCGGGCCGCAAATGGGACACGTCCCGCTACGTCCTCGCGGCGACGCGGCCCGACAACCGCAAAGGTTTGACGCCCGAATATCAAACCGCCCAAAACCTGAAACTCGACACCGCCAAGCTCGAAGATCTGCGGAAAGCCGGCTTCGCGGCGATCCACGTCCTGCCCGATGCGGGAATCGCCAGCGGCCAGGGCAGTTTGGTTTCCACCGGCGGCCAAACGCCGCGGGACTCGGTGATCGTGGAAAGCACCTTCAATTCGTTTTCCCTCAACCGGCTGGGCGGGGACACCTATCCTTCCACGCTCATGGGAACGACGGCCCACTTGCGGCAGGCGTTTTTGGACGCCGGGCATTACGCCGACCATTGGAAGCTCTACCGCGAATCGAAAACCGCGATCGCCCGCCCGCCGGTCGATGCGGCTTTGGAAACTTTGCATCAAGTGCAGATCGGCAAACGCCGGTCGGTGTTTCTCGCCGAGAGCCGGGACGACATCCACCGGGCCTTGGACTTTTGCGAGGAGCAGCATCTGAAGCCCGTGATCTGGGGCGGCCGCGATGCGCACCGCTGCCTCGATCGATTAACAAAAAACAAAACCGACCTGATCCTGCAGCTCGACTTCGGCGAAATGCCCAAGCTCGAAAAACCAGCGGACGACAAAAAACTCTCCGCCAACATCAAAGATCCGCTCCGCCTGGAGCACGATCGGCAAGCGAAATGGCTCAAGCGCCTGCAGGGCTTTGCGGAACTCCACGAACGCGGCCTGCGGTTCGGCCTGACTTCCCGCGAAATGAAAACCCACGCCGACGTGCTCGCGGCGGTGCGAACGCTCATCGAGACTGGTTTGCCAAAAGACGCCGCCCTCGCCGCGCTGACGACTTCACCCGCCGAGATCCTGGGGGTCGCCGATCGCCTGGGAACTCTGGAAGCCGGCAAGCTCGGCAGCGTGGTGGTCCTCACGAAACCGTTCGACGATAAAAACACCAAAGTGCGGCATCTGTTCGTCGATGGCCGGCAGTTCGAATACAACCAGAACGAAAAACCCACCATCGCCGAGAAGAGCAAGAACGAACAATTCCAACCCGCCATCGCGGAAAGTCCTGTGATCGGGACCTGGAAACTCACGATTCAAAACCAACCCGCCCCCACCAAGGCCACGCTCCAACTCACACGCGACGGCAAGAAACTCGGCGGCACGTTCAAAAGTTCCCAGGGCAACGGCAGCATCACGTCGGGCCAGATCAACCAGGAAAAAATCGAGTTCGCCGTGCGGTTCGGCAAGACGAACGAGGATGCGGTGCAGTTCCAATTCACCGGCAAGCTCGAAGACAGCAAACTTGCCGGCGAAATGAAATATCCCTTCGGCGGCGGCTCGGAGTGGACCGCCGTCCGAGATGATTCTTCTGTCAAAGAGCCCAACCCGTCGCCCGCCGTCGCTGAGCGATTGCCGGCCGATCAGTTACCGACCGAACTCGATTCCGACCGCGTTTCCTCGCGTCCTTTCCACACCAGCGGGAATGTGCTGATTCATAACGGCACCATCATCACCGGCACGGGCGAAACATTGGAAGGGGGTTCGGTTCTCATTCGCAATGGCAAAGTGGCGGCGATCGGAAAGAATCTCAAACCCGATGCGGGGATGCGGGTGATCGATGCCGCCGGGCGGTATGTGATGCCGGGCATCATCGATACGCACAGCCACATCATGATCACCGACGGGATCAACGAATACACGCAGTCGATCGTGCCCGAGGTGCGGATTAAAGATGTGATCAACACCGATGATCCTTCCGAATACCGCGCCCTCGCCGGCGGCGTGACGGCCGCGCGGATCCTGCACGGGTCGGCAAACGTCATCGGCGGGCAGGATGCGGTCGTCAAGCTCAAGCACGGCAAGACCGCGCGGGAGCACATCCTGTACAATGCCCCGCAAGGCGTGAAATTCGCCCTCGGGGAAAACGTGAAGTACCGCCCCACGCGGTTTCCCAACACCCGGCTCGGCGTCGAAGCCACGCTCAACCGGGCCTTCATGGAAAGCCTCGACTACCGCCGGAAGTGGAACGAATACGAACGCCAAAAGTCCGAAATGACATTGCCTCCCCGCCGCGACCTGCGGCTCGAAGCGCTCGCGGACATCGTCAACCACAAAAAATTCATCCACTCGCACTGCTACCGCGCGGATGAGATTTTGATGCTGCTCCGCATCGCCAACGATTTGGGCATTCGCGTGTGGTCGCTGCAGCATGTCTTGGAAGGGTATAAAATCGCCCCCGAAATCGTCGCCCACGGTGCCAGTTGCAGCACCTTCGCCGACTGGTGGGCCTACAAGGTCGAAGCCTACGATGCGACACCTTATAACGCCGCGCTTCTGAACGAAGCCGGGGCGAACATCGTCATTAAAAGCGACGATGCGGAACTCATCAGGCACCTCTATCACGAAGCCGCCAAGACCGTCCGCTACGGCAACATGCCCGTGGACGATGCCATCAAAACCATCACCTTAAACTCCGCCCGCGAGCTGGGGCTCGACGACCGCATGGGTTCTCTGGAAGTCGGCAAAGACGGCGATCTGGCGATCTACAACGGGCACCCGCTCGATGCGTTTTCGCGGTGCGAGATGACGATCATCGAAGGCGAAATTTACTTCGACCGCGCCCACGCTCCGACCGCGATGTCCGAACAAGCGAAAGCCCGTTCCGCCACGCCGCCGAAGCTCGAGTTCGCATCGCTTGCAGCCCGCAATCGGACGCTCGATTTGAGCGAAACCGCGAACGGCCGCTATGCTCTCACGAACGCAACCCTCTATCCCGTGGACGCTCCGGTGATTGCCGAGGGCACGCTGTTGATCGAAGACGGCAAAATCGCCGGGATCGGAAGGAACCTCGAAATCCCCGCCGGCGTGAAGATCATCGATTGCAGCGGGATGCACATCGCCCCCGGCTTTATCGACGCCGGCACGCAGCTGGGCCTCGTCGAAATCGGGAAGGTCCGCGAGACGCACGACGACGCCGAGGGCGGGCAATTTCAACCCGACCTGCGGGCCGGCGTGGGGCTGAATGTCGATTCCGAACTCATCCCCGTCGCCCGCGCGGGCGGGATCACCTCGATCATGATCCGGCCCACCGGCGGCGTGATCGCCGGGCAAACTTCGATCGCCCAACTCAGCGGCTGGACCGCCCCCGAAATGGTGCAAAACTACGAAGCGGGCCTGCAAATCATCTGGCCCTCATCAAAGAAACAGCAGGAGGAACTCAGCGAGTTTCTGGAAGAAGCCCGCCTCTACGACCGCCTGCAAACGAAAGCCAAAGAACAAAACAGCCTCGGCCCCATCACCGATCCGCGACTCGAAGCCTTAAGGCCTTATGTCACCCGCCAAAAGCCGGTGTTCGTCGAAGCGGATTCCCAGAAAGCGATCGCCGAGGCCCTCTTGTTCGCCGAGAAGGAAAAACTGAAGATCATCCTCACCGGCGGCACGGACGCTTGGAAACTCGCCGAGGAACTCAAGGCCCGCAAGGTCCCGGTGATCGTCGGCCCGGTGATGCGCGCCCGATGTCGGGTTCCGATCCGTCGGACGCCCCCTATGCCAATCCGGGGCGGCTCTATGAAGCGGGCGTGAAGTTCTGCATACGCTCGGACAACGCGTCCAACAGCCGGAACACGCCGTTTGAATCCGCAATGGCCGTGGCGTATGGCCTCCCGCCGGAAGAGGGCCTCAAAGCCGTGACCCTCTCGGCCGCGGAAATCCTGGGCATCGCGGGTCAAGCCGGCTCGCTGACGCCGGAAAAAACCGCGAACCTCGTGATCCTCGACGGCGGCCCCTTGCAGCACACGTCGAACATCAAAGGCACCTTCATCGCCGGCAAACCCTACGCCCCCGACAGCCGCCAAATCCGCTTCTACCACCGCTACCGCCAAAGGCTGTTAGAAAAGAAACCCGCGGGGGAGCAAACCAAGGTGGGTGAGGAAGCGAAAACGACGGGGGAGTAGCTTGGCATTGGCCCCGTTGACAAATATGCTGCACAACGGCCGGCCCAGCCGGCCCTACGTCACTTCGATGTTCAATCCGCAGGCCGGCTCGCCGGGGTTTTTGGGACCGAGGTATGCGCCGCTTATCGTGAAAGCCAAACAGGGCCCCTCCGGACCGGGCAACTTCCCCGACTTCGGCGTCGATAACCTCAAGCCCGCGGCGGGTGTCGGCCCCAAGCAATCCGAAGAGCGATTGAAGCTTCTGGACAAAGTGCAAGACGATTTCAACAAGAAGAACGGCAGCCCGCTCTCCGAAGCCCACACGACGACCTTGAACCGGTCCGTGCGGCTGATGAACGGCAAGGAAGCCCAGGCGTTCGACCTCTCGAAAGAACCCGCAAAGGTCCGCGAGCGTTACGGCCCCACCGTGTTCGGGCAGGGCTGTTTGCTCGCCCGCCGACTGGTGGAGAAGGGCGTTTCGTTTGTGGAAGTCACGCTGGGCGACTCGGCTTTGTGGGACACGCACCAGCAAAACTTTCAGACGGTCAAAGCCCTTTCGGAAAGTCTGGACGCCGGCTGGAGTTCGCTGCTTTCGGATCTCAAAGACCGGGGCCTGCTCGAATCCACGACGATTCTCTGGATGGGCGAGTTCGGCCGCACGCCCCGCATCAATGGGAACGCCGGCCGCGATCACTTCCCCGCCGCGTGGACCACGGTGCTCGCCGGCGGCGGCATCAATGGCGGCCAGGCTTATGGGAACACCAGCGCCGACGGCATGAGCGTCGCCGACGGCCAAACCGACGTGGGTGATCTCTTGGCGACGCTCTGCGGGGCGCTGGGCATCGATCCGCGAAAACAAAACCTCTCCGACATCGGCCGCCCCTTCCGCATCGCCGAGGGCAAACCGATCAAAGAGGTTTTGGCCGCCAAGTAACTTTCAAAAGGGAGTGACAACCGAACAAGCTGCGGGTACGATTTATTCCCCCCGCTTCGGTTGTCTCTCCAACACGATGAGTTACGAGGTTCCGTCATGATTCGATTGAAACTTGACCGAATATCGCCTCACGGATGCCTTGGACTAATGGCGGCTATTGGACTTGCCATTTTGTTTGGTTTGAGTCCTTATGCAAAAGCGGATGACGATCTTTCCGAAAAGAAACAAAAGTCCGCCGAGCCGCCTATTGAAAAGATTGAGTTGGATAAAGTCCAGCGCCGGGAGCAGGCCATTCAAACATTGCGAAAGCTAGGGTTTAAGATTTTTCGCAACGACTCAGAGGAAGACCTTGAGTCGCCCCCGACGCATTTGAGCCTCATCGAAACAAAGATCAAACCCAAAGATTTAGTCCCCATCGTGGAGATTCCAGTCTGCGCACGATCTATATGACATCATGCGGGCTTACTGATAAGCACTTCGCACGTCTCGGCGTACTGAAAAACATTGAAATCCTCACATTGAGGGATAATGCCCTGACCGACAAGGGCCTTTCACAGCTTGAGGGCTGGTCGAATCTTGAAAGTCTCAGTTTAACGAAGAACCAAATTAACGGAGACGGGTTCGAGCATCTTGTGAAACTGAAACACCTTAAGAAATTGTTTCTCTATCACAATCCCATTACAGATCAGCATCTCGTGCACATCGCCAAGATGAAAAACCTGGAAATGATCGGGTTGGCCCATACGCCAATCACGGATGAAGGCCTGAAGCAGCTTGCCCAATTGAAGAAGCTGAAGTACGTGTCGCTCCTTGACACCAAAGTCAGCGACAAAGCCGCGCTGGAATTCAAAAAACAATTCCCCGAATGCGAAGTCGAGCATAAGGCCACGCTCGGGCTCAAATAGCGTGACCCGATTGCTCCGCGGAGCGGCTGTGATTTTTTTCGTAGCGGTGGCTTCCAGCCGCCGACTGGAGAGCATGAATCCCCTAATTTTCGGCGGCTGGAAGCCACCGCTACGAATGCATGGCAAAAATCACAGCCTCGGAGGTATGGGCGACGTTTTTTCCTTATAGGCCCGCCACCTGGAAATCTTTGCGGTAGTGGCGTTTGATGAGGGCGTTGGCTTCCGGGAGGTTCGTGACCTTCAGCTTCTCCGCGTCCCACATCAGTTTTTGTTCGGGGAAGCGATTGGCGACGACGCCTAATAAAAGGGCTTCCGTCAAGGGGCCGCCGTAGCTGAAGCTCGCACTGGTTTCGCCTTTGCCGAGGCAGGCATCGACCCATTGGTGATAATGGTTGTTATTGGAGACCTCGGGGCGTTTGTAGTCTTTGAATTTCTCTTCGGGAAAGAGCCGGGCTTCGCCGACGTGCGGGAGCAGCATCATCCCGCCTTCGCCGATAAACAGCGAACCCTGGCCCGGCAGTTTGAGGCCTTCGGGCAGATCGACTTCATCGCCTTTGGGCGGAGCATAGCCCCCGTCGTACCAGGTCCAGATCAGCGATTGGGTCGTGTGTTTCGTGCCGGGGAACTCGTATTGGACGATGTTCTTTTCCGGATGGCCGATGCCGGTGGGCTTTCGGCAGGTGGTTTTGGCCCACTTGGGGGCGGTGAGTTCGAGGGCCGCGTAGGGCGTATCGAAAATATGCACGCCCATGTCGCCCAACGTGCCGGTGCCGAAGTCGATCAGCTTTCGCCACTGCGCGGGATGATACACCTTGGGCACGAAGGGCCGGTCTTCGGCGGTTCCGAGCCAGAGGTTCCAGGAGAGAGATTCGGGCGGCTGGGCGGTCTTTGTGAACGGTCCGCCGTCGTAGCCCCAGTTCTTTCCGGACCAGGCATGCACCTGGCTGACTTTGCCGATGACGCCGCTTTGAATCATCGCCACGGCCCGGCGGTAGGTCGAACTCGAATGCACTTGAATCCCCATCTGCGTGGGCAGGGCTTTTTTCTCGGCGGCGAGGCGAAGCTGGCGGGCTTCAAAGACTTCGTGGGTCAACGGTTTTTGGCAATAGACGGGCTTGCCTAAGTTGAGGGCCGACATCGCGGCGGGGGCGTGGGTGTGGTCGGGCGTGGAGACGACGACGGCATCGAGGGAATCACCCATCCGATCGAACATCTCGCGAAAGTCGGCAAAGGTTTTGGCGCCGGGATGTTTCTTGCGGGCTTCCTCCAGGCGGTTGGCATCCACATCGCAGAGCGCTGCGACTTCGACCTGCTTATGCGACGAGACGGACCCCAAGTCCCCCGCGCCCATGCCGCCGACGCCGATGTGGGCCGTCCGCAGTTTGCCGTTGGCGAGTGCCGAATAAGCGAACCGGGGGCACACGCCGCCCGCCGCCAGGACGATGCTGCTTTTCAAAAAATCGCGACGTTGGAAACTCATGCCGATCCCCTTTTCATCAAATCCGCTGGGTGGAATTCCGGTAACATCAGGTTCCCCCAATGTAACCCAGTCCCGCCGGGCTGAAAAGGAAAGCGCGGGCCGCCGGGGCGGGCGTGTGTGGCCGGAAATTCTGGCGGGGTTAAGTTGGTTGGTCAATTGAGGTTCCAGTGAGAGTCCCAGGCGTGGCTTTGGTGGAGGGCTTCCAAGGCCATTACGGCCAGGGCGTTGTCGGGATCCCAGCGGCGGCCTTTGCCTTTGATGCGGCTGGTGGTCGTGCGGCATTGGGCTTCGGTTGGACCGCTGCCGATTTGCCACCCGTTCGCGCGGAACTCGGGGTATTTAATCAGATGGCTGCGTTCGGCCATGTAGTGCAAGAGTCCATCCAGGGCTTGCTTTTTCGTTTCGTTTTCCAGTTGGGCCCGCTGGGTCGTCAGCTGATCCCACGCCGTTTCGTAACCTTCATGCTTGAAGGTGTGCATCAATTCGTCCAGCCAGCTTTTGCCGGCTTCGTCGTCTCCGTAAAGCGACCGCCGCGTCTTTTGCGCATAATCCCGAAGATGCCAGAAGTCGAGTCCGCGGGCGGTCAACCGCAGGCCTTGTTTCTCCGCTTGGCGATCGATCCACACGGCCCCGTCATAAATCCCGATCGAAGCGTCCGCCTGATCCAACTGAATCCGCGAGGCGTCCCGGCGCATCACCCGCCCGACCACTTCATGGTCGCCCCGGCTGACGCTGATCCAGCGGTTTTCCTGGTCTTCCGAATAAAACTGCACCAGACGAAATTCCTTGTACGGGCCGTCGGCGCCCGGCTTCAATCGTTCCAACGGATTGAGAGAGCGGCCCTCGGATTTGCGTTCTTTCCGTTTCTCGACGACCTGAGCCCGCCGCTGCTTCTTTTCCGTCTCCGTGATCACGGGAACCTTCACGCCGTCACAACCGAAATACACGCGAGTTTCGCCCTCAGGGGTTTGGCAATCCGACGCCTCCCAGTCGGGCCTCAGTTCGTTGCGACGCGTTTGTTCCAAGACCGTTTGGCCTTCGGCTTCGATCAATTGCCGGAGCGTTTCCTTGCCGATCGAAAGCCCCGCCGCACGCTTCAGGGTCACGGACAGTTCCAGAAAACTGCTTTCGCAACGGTTCAATCGGCAGGCCAATTCGACGACGCCTTGCGTGAACTGCTGGCAGGCTTCGTCCAACCACTCATCCAGCGGCGTCACGCTGCCGCCGCCGGCTGGTTGCCAGCGAATCCGGCGAAGCTTAACCCGCCCGTTGACCGTCATCACGGTGTGCTTCTGGCGACCTTTGTTGCGCATGGGTGTTCCCGTCGCTTCGTTCTCCGGAGGGGGGAAAAGCGGACTCGGCTGAGTCCGCTCGCATCTGCACGGCCCGCTCGTAAGCCCGGCGGCGAAACTCGTGCATCAACTGCCGCACCTCCTCCTCACTGTCGGCAATCACGCGACCGCCCGGTGCCTCATTCACGACCTCCATCACTTCGCCCAACAACCCCTCCAGTTCCGACCGCATCGACTCAATATAAACCTCTTTGGCAACTCGGGGTTCCTGCATCGCAATCCCTCCACTGGAAGTGAAATCAACTCGCCCCCGCACATCGCGGACGACAGGATTGCCTACTTTACACACTCTACCCAGTTCGCGCCATAGAAAACGGCCAGACACGGGGCGGGCCCGGTTCGAATCAATCGTGTTTGGGATCGAAGCCTTCGGTGTCGAAGTGGCAATCCAGGGCCAGCCACCAGGCGCGGGCGTAGCGGAAGAAAAACAGCGGGAAGACCACACAAAACGCGCCCAGGCCCCAAAGCAGATACCGGCTGGGAACGCCGGCGGCGAACCGCAGCGTGATATAGCTGGCCGTGATAATCACCGCGGTGAGGCCGTAGTTCAAATAGGCCGAGCCGAGAAAGTAGCCGGGGCCCCGTTCGTACTTCAGCTTGCAGTTGGGGCAGCGCTCGTACATGCGAAACCAGCCCTGAAAGAGCTTCCCGCCGCCGCACCGCGGGCAGCGCAATCCGGCGGCGCGGCGCAACAATGTGGAATAGGGGACCTTTTCCAAGCGGGAATCCTGCGGGAGCCAATTGGCGGGTTTGATGGTCTGTCTTTGCCTCAGGGCGGTTCGGCGGTTATTTCGCGGCCGCCGTATGGGCCCTCGCCCAATTGATAAGCCCGCCTTTCCGCAGTACCTCGACTTGGCGGGGAGACAGGGTGTGCGCGACCGTGAATTGG
Organism: uncultured Planctomycetaceae bacterium; assembly: GCA_963815195.1. GTDB lineage: Bacteria > Planctomycetota > Planctomycetia > Planctomycetales > Planctomycetaceae > CAWAVN01. Next base: position 598,744 of record CAWFGE010000012.1, on the reverse strand, counting down.
CGGCCCTGGGTTTTGTTGCGAACGGCGATCTCGGTTCGATCGTGCGAGAGTCTGTGCAGTCCCTCGAAGGACAACTCGTCATCGGGTTCGAGGACATCGTAGTCTTCGCCGCGCTGGAAGGTCAACGGAAGAATGCCGAAGTTGATCAGGTTTTGCCAATGGATGCGGGCGAAGCTTTTCGCCAAGACGATCCGCAAACCCAAATATCGGGGGGCCAAGGCCGCGTGTTCCCGGCTGGAGCCTTGGCCGTAATTCTCGCCCCCCACGACGACATGGCCCGTGCCGTTGGACGCCTGGCATTGTTTGGCCCGGTCCGCGTAGCTCGAATCGACGATGTCGAAGGCGAACTCCGCGATTTTGGGGATGTTGCTGCGATAAGGCAGCACGCGCGTCCCGGCGGGCAGGATCTCATCTGTGGAAATGTCGTCGTGAACTTTGAGCAGCACGGGCAATTCGCACGCATCGGGAAGCGGCTCGAGCACCGGCAAGCTGGCGATGTTCGGGCCTTTTCGCAGCTCGACATCTCGAGCCTGGTCTTCGGGCAGCGGCGGCTCCATAAGCGCATTTTGATCGCCCGCCGGTTCGGGTTCTTCGATTTGGGGATAATCGATTTCCAGCGTGCGGGGATCGGTGATCTTTCCCGAGAGCGCGGACGCGGCGGCCGTTTCGGGGCTGACGAGGGCCACCTGGTCGTCCGGGGTTCCCGAGCGTCCCGGAAAGTTGCGGGGCACGGTCCGCACACTAAACTTGCCGGTGGCGGGGGCCTGCCCCATGCCGATGCAGCCGTTGCAGCCGGCTTGATGGATCCGCGCCGGATTCGATCAACGAAGACAAATGGCCGTCGCGGATGAGCTGAATCAACAACTGCCGGGACGTGGGGTTCACATCGAGCGAAACGCGAACGTCCGCGGTCCGGCCTTGGAGAATCCGGGCGGCGACGGCGAAGTCGCGATACCCCGGATTGGCGGAGGAACCGATGTAGGCCTGGTAAATCTCGCGGCCCGCGACCTCGGCCACGGGCACGACATTTCCAGGACTCGAAGGCAAGGCAATCAATGGCTCCAGGGTGGAAAGATCGATCTCCTCCAGACGATCATAGTCGCACCCGTCGTCCGCCAACCAGGGTTCGTAATCGCCGCCGCGATGTTGAGCCGCGAGATAGCGCTCGATTTCGTCGTCGGCGGGAAATACGGTGGACGTCGCTCCGAGTTCGGTGCCCATGTTGGCGATGACGTGCCGATCCATCGCCGAGAGATGTTCGAGTCCCGGCCCGAAATACTCGAAGACATACCCCACGCCGCCGTCCACATCGTGCCGGCGCAGCATCTCGAGGACCACATCCTTCGCGCTGACCCAGTCCGGCAGTTCGCCCGTCAAATGCACGCCCCACACGCGGGGCATCTTGACGGAGAACGGCATCCCGGCCATCGCGAGCGCCACTTCCAGTCCCCCCGCTCCAATCGCCAGCATGCCCAAGGCCCCGGCGGCGGGCGTGTGGCTGTCCGATCCCAACAGGGTCTTCCCCGGCCGCCCGAACCGCTCCTGATGCACCGGATGGCTTACGCCGTTTCCTGGGCGGGAATACCAAATCCCATACCGCCGGCAGGCACTTTCCAAAAAGAGATGATCGTCGGGGTTCTTATAATCTTCCTGAATCAAGTTGTGATCGACGTATTGGGCGGAGACCTCTGTATGGACGCGGTCCAATCCCATCGCTTCCAGTTCGAGCATCACGAGCGTGCCCGTGGCATCCTGGGTGAGGGTCTGGTCGATCCGGAGCGAGATTTCCTCGCCGGGCTCCAGTTCTCCATCCACAAGGTGCGACTCGATCAGCTTGTGCGTCAGCGACTTCGCCATCGTCGGTCGTGCTCCCTTTCGTCACGCGTTGGCCTCGTTCGCCTCCGGCTCGGACTCCATCGCGTCCGGCAAGCTGAAGCCGGTCCAGCGGTCGGCCAGCGAATGCACGCCCGGATGCGTGAGTCCCACATAACATAAGGAGACCAGGCTGGCGATCAGGGCGAATACGCCTCCCAAGACATGGTGGCCGATCCACGAGGCCACATCCAGCGAAAAACAAGCGGTTGCAACGAGCGTTCTCATTCCCATGGTTGGACTCCCATTTCCCATTCCGCGGACAATCTCTGTCTGTCAATCGTTCAAGCGGACTGCACGCCCGCGCGTTCGGTGTTTTCCAGCATCCATTTGACGGCATGCTGCGTGAGTTCGGTCGCGTTTCGCAAGTTGAGCTTCTGCTTGAGGTTCTCGCGATAGGTTTCGATCGTCTTGGGAGACAAGCTGAGCTTGTGGGCGATCTGGCGGGTGGTGAAGCCGTGCCCGATTTCCTCGAAGACTTCCAGTTCCCGGTCCGAGAGCGATTCCATCGGAGAAATCTTCCATTCGTCTTTGTTCCCGCCGACGACCCGGACCAGCATGCGGTCGGTCATCCGCTTGCTCAGGTAGAGTTGCCCGTCGAGGACGCGCCGCATCGCCGCGAGCAGCACTTGCGACTCGGCGTCTTTGCTGACGTAGCCTTTCGCGCCGGCCCTGAGCGCCCGCTCGGCGTAAAGCGTCTCGTCGTGGATGGAACACATCAGGATTTTGCAGCCGGGGTCCATCGCCACCAGGTCTTTCGTGAGTTCCAAACCGTTTCCTTCTTTCAAGGAGACGTCGATCACGACGAGGTCGGGCCGGAATTCCCGATAACACCGGAGGGCCTCGGTCAGGTCCGACGCTTCGCTGCACATTTCGAGATCCGGCTGGATGTCCAGCAGCATCGCAAACCCCTGCCGCACGATGGGCTGGTCGTCCACGATCATAACCGTGGCTTTCTCGGTGCTTGTGGTGATTGCCATTTCTTTCATCTCCTTGGGAAAGTATTTTCAGTCAATCGGGCGGGGGGAACCGGCTCCCCTGAAGCTTCCACAATCCTCGGTTGCCCCTGTGAAACCCCGCGTCACACGTCAAACAAAGATTGAAAGAACGAATGCTTGTTCGGCCTTCACGCAACTTATGTGCCGACTGTCCGGTCCGAAGAACCTTTCCTGGTTGACAACGCAGGAATGGCATTTTGGTCTAAAATGGGTGATTCCCGGCCCACCAGATTGCGCGACGATCGTACAATGACCACGGGGAGCACTGCGGATAATGCCCGGGCATGGAACGTGCTGCTTTCCTTCCTGAACAAGTCGGCATCCCCAACCCAAAGGAGAACCCCATGAAATGGTCTTGGACCGTCGGACGCATCGCCGGTATTCGCATTCGGATGCACTGGACGTTTCTGCTGCTCCTGGCGTGGGTTGCGGTGAGCTATTCGATGGCCGGCGGGGGTCTTAAAGCGGCCGTGGAGGGCGTCGTCTTTGTGCTGGCGATTTTTGCGTGCATCATTCTGCACGAAACGGGACACGCCCTCACCGCCCGACGGTACGGCGTCGAAACCGAAGACATCACCCTCCTGCCCATCGGCGGAATGGCCCGCATGCAGCGGATCCCGTCGCAACCCTGGCAGGAGTTTTGGATCGCGGTGGCGGGGCCGGCGGTGAATGTGGTGATTGCGCTGGGTCTGTTTCTATTCGTCTATGCCGAGCGGGGCTTGGGGGCATTCGGGAACGAATTCTCCTTCACCAAGTCGTTCCTGGTGAATTTGATGTGGGTGAACGTGCTGCTCGTCGCCTTCAACGTGCTGCCGGCGTTTCCGATGGACGGCGGCCGGATCCTGCGGGCACTCCTGGCCACGCGGATGCCCTATGTCCGCGCCACTCAGATCGCCGCGGGCATCGGGCAATTCATGGCGATTCTCTTCGGCATTGCGGGGCTGTTTTATGATTTCTGGCTGCTGTTTATCGCGTTGTTCGTGTATATCGGGGCCGAAGCCGAGAGCCAGACCGTCGAACTCCGCGACGTCCTGGGCGATGCGCCGGTACGATCCGCCATGATGACCCGCTTTCGCACGCTCGCTCCCGGCGATACGCTGCAAAAAGCCGTCGATGAATTGCTCGCCGGAGCGCAGCACGATTTCCCGGTGGTGGACGAGTCGGGTTTTCGCGGAATCTTGCGGCGGCAGGACCTGGTCGAAGCGATCCGCCGGGACGGGGCCGAGTCGCCAATCGACTCGGTCATCACTCCCGTCGAGACCATCCCGGACGAAAACGAACTCTTGCGGAACGCGCTGGAATTGATGCGGCATTTGGGGCTGCAATCCCTGCCCGTGTTCGGCGACGGCGAGCTTGTAGGGGTTCTTACGATGGAAAACGTCGGGGAATACGTGATGATCCGCTCGGCAACACAAGGGAAGCACGCAAAACCTCCCGCGAAAGACGTGGCCCACGCAGCATGACCCGGCGAAATCGGCTATAATCGACGCGAACTTGAAAACGTGAGCGGTAGGCGCTAGCCTCCGGCTTCGATGAAAGGATGCTCACAAAATCAACGCCGGCGGCTAGCGGCGTACCGCTCACGTTTGCGGAGGAATATATTCTCAAACGCGTTCTTATCGGATGTCGTTTGCATTGAGAGTTTGTGTTTATGGCCAGATTGCTTGTCATTGACGATGACCGCAGTATTCGCCGCATCGTGCGGGGGGCGTTCGAGGACCGCACGCCTCCCATTGAGGTGATCGAAGCGAGTTCGGCGGAGGAAGGCCTGGCCGCGATGCGGCGGCATCCGCCGGACGTGGTGCTTTTGGATATTGTCCTGCCGCACGATTCGGGACTGGATGTCTTTCGACAGATTTCCGCCTTCGATTCCCGGCTGCCGGTGATCTTCATCACGGCCGATACCGAAAGCGACACGGCCATCGACGCCATGATGCTGGGGGCGTACGACTATCTCATCAAGCCTTTGGATCTGAAGAATCTGTCGGCCCTGGTGGACCGGGCGATTGCGACGCGGGTGATGATGCAAACGCCCGTCGAGATTCCCCTGGAGCGCGAGGTGTCCCCCGCGGATCGGCTCGTGGGACGCAGCCCGCGGATGTTGGATGTCTACAAAGCCGTGGGCCGGGTCGCCACGCAAAATGTGACCGTGTTGATCCGCGGAGAAAGCGGCACCGGAAAGGAACTGGTCGCCCGCGCGATCTATCACCACAGCCCGCGCAAAGACGGCCCGTTTCTGGCGGTCAACTGCGCGGCCCTCCCGGATACGCTGCTCGAAAGCGAACTCTTCGGCCACGAGAAAGGCGCCTTCACCGGAGCCGACCGCCGGCGGATCGGCAAGTTCGAGCAATGCCACAACGGGACCATCTTTCTCGACGAGATCGGCGACATGTCGCCCCCCACGCAGGGCAAAGTGCTCCGGCTCTTGCAGCAGCAGGAGTTCGAGCGCGTGGGAGGCAACGAGACGATCCGCACCAACGTGCGAATCCTGGCGGCGACCAATCGCGATCTGGAAAACATGGTCTCCAAGGGAGCGTACCGCGAAGATTTGTTCTATCGCCTCAATGGGTTTACGATCCAGCTTCCGCCGCTCCGCGAACGGGGCAGCGACGTGATTCATCTGCTCGAGTATTTTCTGGGCCGGCTGGGGCACGATCTGAACCGGCAGTTTGTCGAAGGCATTTCGCCCGACGCCGTGGAGCTTTTATTGAACTACACGTGGCCGGGGAACGTCCGCGAGCTGCAGAGCGTCATTCGCAAAGCCCTGTTGAGCGTGACGGGACCGGTCATCGTGCCCGATTGCCTGCCGGACGAAATCCGCAAGGCCTCCCAAGCGGCGTCGGCGACGTCTCGCGGCGATGGGTCGCAAAACGGAGGCCTGGCGGAGGGTCCCGATCTGCCCACCGCCGATCTGTCCCCCTTCGTCGAACAAGCTTTGAAAGAGGGGCGCACGATTTGTATGCCGCCGTCGTGGAACGCATGGAACGCTACCTGTTGACCCGCGTCCTGCGGGAAACGCACGGCAACCAATCGCAAGCCGCGGAAATTCTCGGCATCGGGCGCGGCAAGGTCGCGGACCGCATTCATGCCTTCGGAATCGAGCTCGAACAGGAAGTCCGGCTCGCGGACGCCCAGAAAGCCAAGGACTAGGCCGGATGAAATCCCTGAAGGAGTCGCAACCGCAAGCCGGGTTTTAATCGACCGTCCCGCGGTCCCGATCGAACGCCTCGACCAGCCAGGTCCGCACGACGACCTCCTGTTTGTGGATCCGCATCACGAGTTCCAGCGCGGCCGAGACAAACAGATCGAGGTCGCTTTTGAGGTCGGTCTCGCTGGCCCCGTGTTTCAACCGGGCCCCAAGACCGTATAACCAATCCACGATTTTGTCTTTCTGCTCCCTAATCGCCCGGTCTTCGGCCCGCATTTCCTCCACGCGCGAGAGAAGCCCCGGATTTGCTTCGGCAATCTCCTCAAATTCGCCGGCATGAATCGAGTCGGCCTGTTCCTTCAGCAACGGGATCAAAATATAAAGCGCCTCCTCGGTCGCTTGGAGCCAGCTCTCCAATTCCCCGGGAACGAACGGCGTTTCCGCGCATTCTTCAAATCGGTCGAGCGCTCCGTGGAGCTGCGCTTGATGGGATTTCCAAAACCGACGCTTTTCTTGTTCGACGGACATCATTTGCTCCCCGATAGGAAGATGCGGACAACAATTGCGGCTTGAGCGGGCGGATTGCCCGATCATCCGACATTCCGAGGGAACCATGGGAGCCTGAGAAGATTCCCGGAGAACTCCCAACGAGCGGAACATGATTTGCCCAAGTATTTCCCTCTGCACGGTCTCTCAAATGCAATCCGCATTCCAATCGCCGAGATCAGGAGGCTTTCACCAATGAAGACTGTTCAATCGCACGATATGATCGCCGAGGCGGACCTGCGGGAACTCGCGGAGATCAAAGAGGACGTTTGCGTTTCGTTTTACTTGCCGACGCATCCCTCCGCGCCGGAATCCCGCCAGGATCCGGTTCGCTTGAGAAACATGCTCGACGAGGCGGAGGAGTCGTTGCTCAAACGGAACGGACTCCGCCGGCCCGAGGTGGCGCATCGGCTCCAGCCGGCCCGGGACCTGGTGGGGGACGAGTTTTTCTGGACCCACCAAAGCGAGGGGCTGGCCCTGTTCCTTGGGGACGGGTCCCATCACACGTTCCGCCTGCCGGCCCCGTTCGATCAAACGATCGAAGTCGGGGAACATTTCCTGGTCACGCCGATCGTCTCGCTGTTGCGGCCGGGCCAATCGTTTTATCTGTTGGCGGTCAGCCAGAAGTCGTGCCGGGTGTTTCGGGGAAATCAATTCCAACTGGAGGAGGTCGAGTCGTCCGACCTGCCGAAAGATTTGGAATCGGCCTTGGGCTGGTGGCGGGAACGGGAATTGAGCTTCCACGGCCAGCGGAGAGGCCAGGCCGATGCCGCGCTGTTTCACGGGCATCAAGAGGATGCCAAATCCATCGATCTGACCGCTTATCTTCGAAAAGTCGCGGAGCCTTTGGAGTCGATGTTGTATAACCAGCCGGAGTCGCTGGTGTTTGCGGGCGTGGACGAATTGTTTCCGATCTTTCAGAAGGTGTATGGATCCGTGGGCCTGATTCCCGAGCACATCGCCGGCAATCCGGACAAATTGTCGGGACGCCAACTGCATCAACAGGCCTGGCCGCTTGTGGAAGCGTACCACAAACGGGAAATCGACCGCCTGTGGGAGGAATATCACGGAGCGAAGACCCTCGATCGGGCAACCAACGCCTTGGCGATGATCGTGCCCGCTTGCCGGGACGGGATGGTGGAGACCTTGCTGCTCGCGGACGGGGCTCGGCTGGCGGGGACCTTCAACACGGAGACCGGCCAGATTCGGATGGGGCGGGAGTCGGCCCGCTCGGTCGATCTGCTGAATCTGGCGGCCGTGTTTGCCCTCCGCACGGGAGCAAACGTCGTCGCCGTTCCCCCGGGAAATCTTCCCGACCGGTCCCCCGCCGCCGCGATTCTCCGCGGCCCAACCTCGGCGATCGCAATGCCGGGCATGAACGCGTAAACTGATCGTGAAGGTCAAAAAAACCGTTAGGCCCGTGGACTCGGCTCACGGGGATTCAATAGCACTTCCGCGGAGGTTTAACCATGGTCGATGTGCAAGAACTCAAATCCAAAAAATGCGTGCCCTGCGAAGGCGGCGTTCCCGAAGTGGGCCTGGAAGATGCCTCCCGCTGGCTCAAGGAATTGCCCGGTTGGGAATTGGACGGCGACGGCAAGCGAATCTGCCGGGAATGGGTCGTGAAAGACTTTATGGCCGGCGTGGACTTTATCCAGCGCGTTGCGCAACTGGCCGAGGACGAAGGCCATCATCCCGATCTGCATCTGACGGGCTACCGGCATCTTTCGGTCGAATTGACGACCCACGCGATCGGCGGCCTTTCGGAAAACGACTTCGTGATGGCCGCCAAAATCAACGACCTGCCGATCCGGCTGAAGGGCGAATCGTGAGAACAGCCATCGAGGGCCGGACGCCTCGTTTTTCGTAGCGGCGGCTTCGAGCCGCGAGATCGATTCATTCGGAAGTGCGATCCCAGGGGAATTTCAGGGTGGGCACGTTGGCGTAGCGCCGGTTTTCGATCACCAACCGGCCGCCTGAGCCCGGCTGCAACTGCACGCGGAATCTCGAGTTTTCGACCTCAACTCTCTTCCCGTCCCACTCCACGCTTTGACATGTGTGCTCGGCGTAGGCTCCCATTTGCACGACGAGTGTCCGCGGTTCTGACTGGTTCAAGTTGACAAGCGTCACCGCGACCTCTGTGCCGGTCATTCGGTCCACGAGGGCGGCCACATCGTCGGGAAGACCGGCCCGGCGATGGAACGGATCGAAATATCGCAATCGGCAATGAAACGGGCCGCCCCCGCGTCCCGGATCGAGTCCCGCCAGCATCAGTTGGCGAAGCGACTCGACGGTGGCGGGGTTGTATTCCATAGGATCATCCGCCAACCGCGTGTCCGGCGTGGTGGGATCGTTCCGCATCCCGGCGACTTTCTTTCGGATCGTTTCGAAATCCCGCTGCAAGGCGCGGACGGGATAATCGGGATCGTCCCCATCCAGAAACTTCAGCCAGGCGTTGTCTTTGACACGGGATTTGTCTTTCGGATCGCAGGTCCAAAAATAACATTCCAAAGCCCCCGCGGACCAAGGGGCCGGGGCATAAGCATACCAGCCTTGATCCCCGAACATGTGGGGATACATCGTCTTTCCATCGATCGTCTTTTGATGGGAGCTGATCTGATCGATCATGCGGGTCCACGCATCGATGTACCGCCGATCGCCGGTGAGGAGGTAGGCATTCCCAAAGCCGATCAAACCGCGATCGACCCGGCTGCGGTGGGCGATGGCACCGGTTTGCGGGACTTTGACCGAAAAGCCCCATCCGTAAACGCCGCCGTACCATTTCCCGCCGGTGGCTCCGCCGATCGTTCCATCCAAGCCGATGTTGCTGGGAATGATGCCGCCGTTGGCCTGGGTCCGCTCGAGCCAGGCATCCACGTATTCGAGCAGCCATGTTTTGTATTTCGCTTCGCCGGTGAGCAGGAACGCATTCGCGGCGAGCGTGGTGGCGGAGAGGTTTTGCGGATGGTCGCCTAAGATGTCGTTATAGTCTTTGAAGTGGGCGAGCATTTCCTCGTAATTCCGCTCGCCGTGGCCGAGTTGGAAGCGGTTTTCGATCTCGATGGGATCGCCCGCCCAATCGAGTCCGGTGGCTTTTCGCAATAGCGGTCCCCGGCTGCCGTTGAACAGGCTGCGGATGATCTTGTGCTTTGGATCGTAATTGGGCGCTCCGTGATCCTCGTTCATATAGAACCCCGCAAACCGACGCACCCGCCGGGCGAAGCTTCGGTCATTGGGATCCGAGAGCCCTTGCAGATTGAACACCCTCAAGCCCTCGCCGTTGTGCATCCAATCCATCATGCAGGGGAACTCTTTGTAGTACATCCCATCACGGGCGAAGGGGACCTCCACCGTCTTGGCCTCGGTGTATTGCCGAAGGTGCCCTTCCCAGGCTTTCTTGTACATTTCCAGAACGCTGTCCGGCGCACCGAGGGCGTGGAGGATCGGCCAGTCGGCACAGTTTTCGATGGCATCGTCGGGCCCGTCGTCCCCGCCCCACCGCTCGACGCACCGCAGATAGCCCCGCTCGTCGAAGTACTTTTCAAAGAACTCCCGGCACGCCCGCGTGTTGGCCCGCAGCAACTCGCGCTCGAGCACGGCCCACGCCGGCGGCGGCAGAGGCGTGTCGATCCGAATGGTCGCCTCCCCCGCCCAAACCGGATTTCCTAAAACAGAAATCCACGCACCCGCCCCGATGATCAATCCACACAAGCGCTGGCCCATTTCAAATCCTCCGGTCGTTGGATGCACGGTTCAACAGACATCGGTCGTTCCAAGGAATCCCACTATAAAAGTTCCCGGCGGAAACTGGAAACAACCCGGCCGTCAACGGAGAACGGAGCGTGTGTCTCACAAAAAAGGCGGAAAATCTTTCGCGCTATTTTTCAGTGGATTGGGTGGCACGGGTGGCACGTCCTTGAGGAGCGAAGAGCGGGGCGATCCTTAGGACCACGCCCTTCGTTCCTCAGGGCGTGCCACCCAGGTTCACACTTTTTTCGACGAGACACGCACGCGAGCCAACGCATCGACGGCAATTCTTGACTTTCCCAGAAGGGAGAACTACAAGAAATTTGGAGGGCCAAACATTTCTTCCATTTCGGCTTGCCGGGAAATGCGCCGGCAGCCCTTTTGTGATTCCCGGTCTCGGAGAATCCCGCCGCGAGCTCTATGCGATGACGGTTCCGCTCGACACGTTGGCCAGCTATGTTCCGCGCTTGGTGATCGAGCGGTTGGAGAAGGATCCCGCGCCGCTTTCGCAGCCGCGCGAAGAGCATCTCACGGGAGCGGTGTTGTTTGCCGACATTGCGGGCTTCTCGCGGTTGGCCGATCAGCTTGCGCAAGACAATCCCGCCGGGGCCGAGGAACTGACCGGGCTGCTCAACGATTATTTCGGCCACTTGATCCGGCTGGTTCATCATCACGGCGGGGACGTGGTCAAGTTCGCGGGGGACGCGCTCCTCGCCGTTTGGATCGCGGGCGACTCCGGGAAAACGCCGGAAACCGCGACGCTCCAAGCCGCCCAGTGCGCCTTGACGATTCAAAAGCAGCTCGCAAACTACCAGGCCGGCAATAAGCCGCTGAAGCTCAGAATCAGCCTCGCCGCGGGCGACTTTCGCATCCTGGAATTGGGCGGCGTGGAGGGGCGGTGGGAATTGCTGCTCGCGGGCGACCCGATCATCGAATTGCAATCCGCAGGCAAGGCGGCCGAAGTGGGCAAAGTCGTCGTCAGCCCCCAGGCGTGGAAATCGCTGGAAAGTCATTGCGAAGGCCAAACGGTCCAAGGCGGCTGCGTGATTCTCGGGCGCGTCGGCAAGCCCGTCTCCATCTCGCCGCGGCCACCGGTTCAATTGAAGCCCGAAATGGAAGCCGGCCTCTGTGGAGCGCTTCCCGCGGTCGTGTTTGGGCGGATCTCCGCGGGCCAACACGATTGGATGGCCGAGCTGCGCCGGATTACGGTGATGTTCGTGAATTTGTCCTGGCTCAAATCGCAAATCCCCTTGGCGACCGCGCAGTCCGTCGTGGAAGTCCTCGAACGCACCGTCACGCAGTACCAGGGGAGTCTGAACAAGCTCAGCATGGACGACAAAGGCGTCACGGCGGTGGTCGCCTTCGGTTTGCCGCCCTTGACGCACGAAGACGACGCCGTGCGCGCCGTGCTCGCCGCGCGGGATCTGAAAGACGCGTTGACGGACGAGACCCACGCCCCGCAAATCGGCATCACCACGGGCGACTGTTTTTGCGGTTCCGTGGGCAGCGGCCAGCGCCGGGAGTACACGATGATCGGCGACACGGTCAATCTCGCGGCCCGGCTGATGCAGCACGCCGAAAATCGTATTCTCTGCGACGATTTGACTCACAATCTGACGCATCACCGGTTCTGGTTTGTGGTTCATAAATCCATCCAGGTCAAAGGGAAGGCCGGCAAGCAGGTCGCGATCTTTGAACCCATCAAGCAGCGGCAAACCTCGCAAGCCTCGCATTCCGCCACGTTCGGCCACGACCAGCAGCGCGAGATGATCCAGAAGATTCTGGACGACTGCCGCGGACGGAACTCGGCCTGCGTGCTCCTCATCGAAGGCGATGCGGGCATCGGGAAATCGCGGCTGGTGCAACACCTGACCGACGCCGCCCGAAGCCGGGGCTTCAGCGTGCTCGCCGGCCGGGGGGATTCGATTGAGGAATCGTCCCCGTACCACGTCTGGCGGCCGGTGATGGCCGGGCTTTTGGAAGAACTCGGCCTCGAGGCGGCGGCCCCGGCGGCTCCCCGGGATCGGCTCCTTGCGTGGCTCGAATCGGAAGATCAGCTGATCACGCTGGCTCCGTTGCTCAACAGCATTCTGCCTTTGGACCTGCCGGAAAATCCCACGACGCGGGACATGGTGGGCCAGGTCCGGGCCGACAACCTGCAGAAGTTGATCGTGCGACTGTTGCGGAAAAAATCGAGCGAAAACCCGCTGTTGATCGTGCTCGACGACGGGCAGTGGTTTGACTCGGCGTCCTGGGCCATCGCCCGGCAAGTGGCCCGGCAGGTGCCTTCGCTGATGCTCGCCGTGGCCACGCGGCCCCTTGACGATCCCGTGCCCGCCGACTATTCGGCTTTGAAAGAGTTGGATCAAACGATCGCGATCCTGCTCACGCCCCTTTCCGCGCAGGAAGTCCGCCAATTGATTTGCGAACGCCTGGGCGTCGCCGACGTTCCCGCGGAAGTTGCGGATTGGATCTACAATCGTGCCGAGGGCAATCCGCTCTACTCGGAAGAACTCGTGTTCGTGCTTCGGGACTCGAAGAAGGTCCGCGTGGAAGAGGACCAGGCGGTGCTGGCGTGCCCGCCCTCCGAACTGGCCGCTTTGGATTTTCCCAATGCGCTGCACGGGGTGATCCGCAGCCGGTTCGACCGGCTCAGGCCGCCGGAGCTGTTGACGATGAAGACCGCGAGCGTCATCGGGCGGAGCTTCGAGTTTCCGGTGCTCTACCACGCGTATCCGGTTCCGGACGACCGGGATGAATTGCCCATTCACATCGACACGGTCTGCCAGCGGGACCTCATCCTGCGAACGGCCCAAACGCCGGAATTGAGTTATGCCTTCAAGCACATCATCATCCAAGAGGTGGCCTATCATCTGATGCTTTTCCAACAGCGCCGCGAGTTGCACCGGGCAATTGCGGAATGGTACGAAGCCTCCGCGGAGCGCCGGCCCGCCGCGACCTTCGCGCTCCTGGCCCACCATTGGAATCAGGCGGGCGTCGAGAACAAAGCCCGGCTGTATCAGGAGCAGGCCGGCGATCATGCGCTCAAAAACGGGGCCTATCAGGAAGCCACCGAGTTCTTTCAGTCGGTCCTCCACCGCTTGGAGCCGGGGGCACCGGCGGACTTCGGTCCGGCGGAGCGATTGCACCGGGCGAGCCTGCACCGCCGCTTCGCCGCTTCACTGATGGGGCTCGGACGACTGGAGGACAGCCGGGACGAATGCGTCGCGGCTCTCCAATGGATCGGCGAACCGGCCCCCGTCCGGCCCGCAAGCTGCGCCGGCCGGCTCTTGCAGCAGTCCGCGAGGCAGGTTTGGCATCGGCTGCGGAAAGGCCAAGTGAGAAAGCCCTCAAAAGAAGAGGCCCTGCTCGAAACCGTCCACGTTTGGGAGCAGCTTGCCGAAATCCATTACCTGGGCAACGATACGCTGCGGTTTTTGTACGCCTGCTTGCGGATGCTCAACCTGGCGGAACAGGCCGGCCCCACGCCCGAACTCGCGCGGGCGTTCGCCAACATGGGCCTGACCGCCGCGGCCATCCCGTGCCGGACTTTGGCGGCTTCGTACATGCGGCAGGCGCGGGCGACCGTCGATCAGGTCGAGCACTTGCCGTCCTCGGCGTGGGTGTCGCTCACGACGGGCATCTATCACGTGGGGGTCGGAAATTGGGTCGTCGCCCGGGACAACCTCACGCGGGCGATGGACCTCTACAAGCAGCTTGGCGACTACCGGAAATACGCCACGACCTCCACCGTCTTGGGGGGCTCGTATTATTTCGCGGGGAACTTCCGCGAGGGTTTTCGGATCTGGTCGGAACATCACGAGCGATCGCTCCGCCGGGACGATGTGCTGCATCAGGCGTGGGGGCACGGGGGGTCCGCGCTCAATCAACTCCGGCTGGGCGATTTTGCGGAAACCATCGCGCACGCCGAGGCCGCCCTCGCGATGTTCAAGGTCAACACCGACCGGATTTCCGAGATCATGGTGCAAGGCGTGTTGGCGGTGGCGAGGCTGCGGGAACACGATTTGCTCGCCGCCCTGTCCGAAGCCGACGCGGTGTTCGAGAGAATCCGCCGCCTGGGCCGGCCCACGAGTTATGTCTTGCTCGAAGGCTACTCGGCCGTCGTGGAAATCTATCTTGCCCGCTGGGAATCCGAAACCCGCGAACCATCCGACAAGAAAAACCGGGCGGCCGTGCGGTCCGCGCTCAAGGCGATGAAAACCTACGCCCACGTTTTCCCGATCGGCAAACCTCGCTTTCATCTCTGGCAAGGCGAACGGGCGAGGCTCGAAGGTCAGCGTGAAAAAGCGATCGGCCGTTGGAAAGAAAGCCTCGCCGCCGCGGAGGGATTGAATATGCTCTACGAGCAAGGCCTCGCCCATTGGCGTTTGGCCCAACATGTGTCCGATCCCCACTCGCAACACGCGCACCGCGAGGCCGCCGAGAGACGCTTCACAGCATGCGAAGCCGCGTACGATTTGAAACTCGTCCAGGATTCGCAACCCACCGCGGACATCTCGCCGGTCGGTGAGTCGGCCGTTTAAGTCACGGCGTGGCGGATGCTGTGATACAGACACAAGGCGACCGCAGACGCGTCGGCCACGTCGTTGGGTTCGAGAATCTCCGCCAAACCCAATTCGCTTTTGATCGCGTATTGAATCTGCTCTTTGGAAGCCCGCCCGTTGCCCGTGAGGAGCTTCTTGACGTGCGTGGGCGTGTAATGGAGCACTGGAATCTGCTTTTCGGCGGCCACCAACAAAATCGCACCGCGGGCGTGCGCCATCAAAAGCGCCGTCTTCGGATTTCGGCCGTAGGAAAACACCTGCTCGACCGCCATGAGTTGCGGGCGGTATTCTTCGATCATCTCCCGGACGCCGCGGCCGATTTCCAGAACCCGCTGGGCGAGCGAATCGGACCGCGAAGACCGCACGATGCCGCCTTCCCGCAAAACGGGACCACCGGGCGTGCGTTCGATCAAGGCATACCCCGTGCGGTTCAAACCGGGATCGACGCCCAGGTAGCGATCCACCGGTCGGGCGGGCGTCTTTTGGCTCATCGGCTCTGCAAATGCCATCGATTTCCGCCCTCAGATGATTGAACACGTTTTGGGTTCAAATTCGAATCTCGAATATCGAAATCCGAAACAAATTCAAAATCTCAAACTCCAATGTCTCAAACCTTGCAGCGAGGCCGATTTTTGTTTCGTGAACGTCACCCTCCGTTTTGAGATTGGAATTTCGAATTTCGAACATTCGGATTTATTTCGGATTTCGAGATTCGGATTTCGGATTTTCTTCTATCCGTCTCGCCGCCAAACCGTTTCTTCGGGGCGGTCTTCCAAGGTGACTTTGAGGGCGGCGAGGCCGTCGCGGATTTTGTCGGCCATGTCCCAGTTCTTGGTTTTGCGCATCCGCCCTGAGGCGGATGATGAGCTGCATCAAGCCGCCCACGAACTCATCGTCCCCGCCGGCCGATTTCTCGATCGGTTTGCGGAACACGCCCAACAGGTTCGCCAGTTCCTTGAGCATCGTCATCCCGGCCGTCAGCGTTTCCACGTCGGCCGGCTGGGTTTTGCCCGTTTCCAGGTTGTGCCGGGCGATGTAACCGTTTAAGGCCTTTCGCATCTCGAACAAATTGCCCACGGCCCCGCCGGTGTTGAAGTCGTCATCCATCGCTTCCAAAAACCGGGCGTGGAGATGGTTCATCTCCTCCGCGAACTCCGCATCGTTCCCCGCGATCGGTTTCGAATCGCTTCGAACCTCTGGAGCTTTGAGGGCATAAAAAACCTGTCCGGTGATGCGTCCGAAAGTTCCAAACAGCCGGTAAAACCCTTCGAGGCTCTTGCCGGTGCCTGCGATGTTTTCATCGCTGAAGTCGATCGGGCTGCGGTAATGGGTCGAGAGCAAAAAGAACCGCACGGTTTCGGGGTGATGTTTCGCGAACACCGCCGTCTTGACCGACTCCGCCCCCGCGGAACCGGCGAGCTTGCCCGCTTCTTGCGCGGCCTGGTCGGGAATCTTATCGCCTGCGCGGCTGTGCTGGCCGCCGAGTTTTCCGGATTGGCTGCCGGCTTGCATCAGGCCGTTGTGCATCCAATACCGGGCGAAGGGCTTGCCGGAGCAGCATTCGGACTGGGCAAGTTCGTTCTCGTGGTGGGGGAACATCAAATCCAACCCGCCGCCGTGAATGTCGATGGATTCGCCCAGGAGTTTTTGGCTCATGGCGGAGCATTCGATATGCCAACCGGGCCGGCCCGGTCCCCAGGGGCTGTTCCACGCCGGTTCGCCGGGCTTCGATTTTTTCCAGAGGGCGAAGTCGGCGGGATTGCGTTTTTTCTCGTTGGTCTCGGCCCGCGTGCCGGCGAGCATTTCCTCGATGTTCCGCCGGCTGAGCTTGCCGTAGTCCTCATCCTTGGAGACTTCAAAATACACGTCGCCATCGAGCGGGTAGGCATAGCCCTGTTCGACTAACGAGCCAATCATCTCCAGCATGTCGCCGATGTGCGCCGTGGCGTAGGGGAAATGATCGACGGTGTCGACGCCCATTGTCCCCAGGTTGTCGAAGTAGTCGTCGGTCATTTGCTTGGCGAGGGCTTCCACGGTGGTGCCGTTTTTTTTCGCCCCGGCAATGAGTTTATCGTCCACATCGGTGATGTTGATGACCCACGTCACCTGATAGCCGTTGTAGGTGAGATAACGTTTGATCGTATCGAAAATCACCGGCCCCACCAGATGCCCGATGTGGGCGGGCTTATACACCGTCGGCCCGCACAGATACATCGTAACCTTGCCCGGCTGGACGGTCTGAAAATCTTCCTTCTGGCGAGTCAACGTGTTGTAAACGCGAAGTGTCATTGTGGTGAGAAATCCGTCTCGTGTTGGTGATGGTTTTGTCTGCGGCAAGGTAAGTCGCCGTTCGCTCCGCGAACGTAGCGTTTCGACAGTTCGATACCCTATCGAATCAACTATTGAAATTGCACCTTTACTCACGTCCGCGCTACGATCGCGGAGCGATCGGCGACTTTCGAATCACTCTGATGTCATAGGCAACAACAAAACCACGGCGTCGGCGGCGATGGCTTCTCCGCGGCCGATGGGGCCGACCTTCTCGCCGGTCTTGGCTTTGATGTTCACCGCGTCCGCGCTTATGCCCAGAATCTCCGCCACCCGGCCGCGAATTCTGGGTTTATCTTCTTTCAGTTTCGGCTGTTCGGCGAAAATTGTGCAATCGACATTGCCAATTCTCCAGCCCCGTTCGCGAACCAGCGCGACCGCGGCTTCGAGAAACTGCGCGGAATCGGCATCTTTCCACTTCGGGTCGGTGTCCGGGAACCACGTGCCGATGTCGCCCAGGCCGGCGGCTCCCAACACGGCATCGGTCAGGGCATGCAAAAGCACATCGCCATCGCTGTGTCCGTCGGGCCCCAGGTGGTATTCAATCGCCACGCCGCCCAAAACCAGCGTGCGGCCCTCGACCAGCCGGTGCACATCGTGTCCCAATCCGATTCGCATAGGAACTGACGTGCCTCCTTTACGACTGCCGTTGATCGAAACAGATTCCGTCCCCGTTTCGCATCATAGCGATCCCCTGGATAGGTGACAACATGAGAAAAGGGGGTCTTCCGGCGAATCGGGGGCGGACGCTGATGATCTTTTTGTGTGATGATCAACCACGGATCTTACCTCCCCTTCGGAGATTGTGCAGAAGGAATAGAATCATGCACACGAAAAACCGCAAGACCCGGGTCTAATTCAGATCGAAGAGCATGATCTCGGCCGGCCGGTTCGCCAGGATCTCCAGCGTGCTTTCGCCGCTGACGCCGGCGGCGTCGCCTGTCATAAGTTCGAGGCCATTGAGGGAAACATCGCCTCGGAGCACTTGCAGCCACGCGTGCCGGCCCGGCGAAAGTTCGTGGGAAACGGCCCGGCCTTCATCAAGGCTCGACAAATAGATGCGGGCATCCTGGTGGATGAGCAATGAGCCGTCAACTCCCTCCCGAGAAGCCACCAGCTGCAGCCGATTGTGCCGCTGTTCCTCGGGAAATCGCTTCTGCTCGTAACTGGGCTCGATCCCTTTGCGTTCGGGAAACAGCCAAATCTGGTAGAGATGAACCGGCTCGGTGGGGGAAGGGTTGAATTCGCTGTGCGTGATTCCGGTTCCCGCGGACATTCGCTGAAACTCTCCGGGCCGCAGGACTTCGCCGTGGCCCATCGAGTCCTTGTGTTCGAGCGCCCCTTCGAGCACGTACGTGACGATCTCCATGTCATGATGGGGATGCGTCCCGAAGCCTTGCCCCGGGGCGACAAAGTCCTCGTTCATCACCCGTAGCGACCGAAACCGCATGTGGTTCGGGTCGTGGTAGGTTGAAAATGAAAATGTGTGGTACGTCTCGAGCCAGCCGTGGTCGGCATGGCCGCGCTCGTGCGCTTTGCGAACTTGAATCATGTCATCACCTCGAAATCGGTTTGTTGTGTGTGATTATTTCGCCAGGTACCCGCCATCGACGGGCAGCGACATCCCCGTCGTGAACGACGCGGCATCCGACGCCAAATAGAGCACGGCCGCGGCGATTTCCCGGGAATGTCCGAGCCGTCCCATCGGATGCTGCGAAGCGAGCTGTTCCCGATGTTCGCTGCCCTCTTCACCGGCGAAACGATCGATCATATCCGTGGCGACGGCACCGGGAGCGACGGCATTGACCCGAATGCCTTGCCCCGCCAGTTCGAGGGCGGCCGTCTTGGTGATGCCTTCCACGGCGTGCTTCGAGGCGTTGTAGATGCCGGCCCCCGGGACGGCGACGCGGCCGAGGATGCTCGACGTATTGATGATCGAGCCGCCCCCGGTTTGGAGCATGGCGGGAATCTCGTATTTCAAGCTGAGGAACACGCCGAGGACGTTGATGTCAAACACCCTGCGGTAGTCCTGTTCGGTAAACTCCGCGATCGGTCCGGTCTGTTCGACCCCGGCATTGTTGAAGGCAATGTCCAAACGGCCAAAATGCCGGACGGCTTCCTCCACCAGGCGCCGGACCTGATCCTCTTTCGTCACGTCGGTTTCGACGAAAATCGCCTCCCCGCCCGCCGAGGCGATCTCGGCCGCCACGGCATTCCCCTCCTCCGCCCGGCGGCCCGCCAGGACAACCTTTGCCCCCGCCTTTGCAAGCTCAAGTGCCGTTTCCTTGCCAATGCCGGACGTTCCGCCTGTCACCAAAGCCACTTTTCCCCTTAAGCTCATCGTTTCGCCTTTCTTTAATTAGATTTTATATAGTCAGTTTACATATAATGTAAACGGCCAAAAAAAGATCAACCTTGGCTTTCATCAAGAGCCGTTCGCGCCTTTTCCAACAGGCGGCTGAGTTCTTTCAGTTCCGCCCGCGTGAGATGGCCGACAAGTTCGTGGTGGAGTTCGCTCACGGGAGCGTCCATCTCCTTGAGCAATTCCTTCGCCTTCTTTGTCAGGTCCACGTAAACCACGCGGCGGTCTTCCGTGCAGCGTTCCCGCGACACGAGTCCCTGCTTCTCCAACCGATCCAAGAGCCCCGTCATGGCCGGAACCACTTGTATCATCCGCTCGGCAATTTCCAGGCAAGGCATCGGCCGGCCTTCGCCCCGGAGGATTCGCAGCACGTTGTACTGGGATGAGGTCAGACCGTATTCCCGAAACAATCGCCCGAAACGATTCTGAAACTGATCGCTCGTCCGCAGGATGTTCAAAATCGCCGGCTGCTCCAGCGAATCGAACGATCGTTTCTTTTTCAGCTCATCTTGAAGTCTGCTGCGCGCCATGGGTTCTGAGTCACCTCCTTCGCAATAACTTGACATATAATCTATTGTCATGTCAATAATATATCTGAAATATTTTTGGAAATAATCGCCAGGGCCGTCAAAAAAGGCCTTTTACTCCTTGTCAGAACGAAAAACGCCCCGGGTCCGATCGCTCAGACCAGGGGCGTTTCCATTCAACAGAGCCATTACAGCTCGATCGACTCCACCTCGGCGACGAACCGGGCGGCGTCGCCTGCGAGGTACGAGGCGACGACGTGGAACACCGCGTCACTGAAGCCGCCGATGTTCAGGATGTTGTCTCGCTCGGGAGCCTGCGTCGAACCATAGGGCTGGATGTCGATGCAAACCAGCTTTGGATCGGCGATGCCCAAGAGCGTCTGGTTCTTGACGAACGTCTGCCACTCGGTCATCACGCCGGTCGAGCCGTAGCGGCCCGTGCCGACCCAACTCTCGTTGTCGCTGACCAGCACGCAGCCCGCAAACGCTTGCCTATTGAACTTTGTGTTGGCCGTGCGGAGGGGAATCGAACAGTCCGTTCCCCCGCCGCCGTACTTCGCCAGCCGCTCCGACAGGCTCAGGATCGAGTCGGCCGGATCGATGCGGACGTCGTACGCTTGCGTGTCGAATGGAACGATCACGCTGTCTGGGTTGCGGCGGAGAATCGCCGCGGCGAACAAAGCCGCCACATCGACGCACCGCATCTTGCTGGTCGCACCGCGGCCCCGCCAACCCGTGGCCGGCATGGACATCGAACCGGACGTGTCCAGACCGATGACGACCGGACCCGGCAATTCTGGCACGTTGCCGCAAGCAATCTCAGCCGCCTGATGCAAAGCGGCCTTGATCTTTTGCGGAACCTCAGCCGAGGCGTTCAGGTATGCCGCCAGGAACTGGTACGGAAACTGCCGCGAGCGATGGATTTCATTCGCATCCGCCAGGCGGCTGGCCACGTAATCCACCATCTCGGCATCCTTCAGAACCTCGTGACGCAGAAGCGTGTTGAGGTTCATCCGCAGGGCCTGCGGTCCCATCTGGCGGGCGATGCCCTTCCAGACCAGCGGACCCTTGGCCGCATCCGCCAAGAGATCCCAACGCACCGACAGATCGCCCAGGATGAGCGCCTGCATCTCGGCGGTTTCCGCCTGGCGGTACGCGATCAGCGACTGGACCTGCGCCGGCAGGTCGGCTTGGGTGGCGGGAGCCCACTTCTCGGTCTCCTTGTCCGTCAGCCAACCGAACAGCGCACGCCGTTCGTTATCTTTCGGCGTTGGTCGAGCCATCCGCAGCACGTCCCGCAGACTCGGATCGTTTCCGATCGAAGCCGACAAGAGCTTCCCGACCGACGCCTCGTTCAACCACCGCTGGAACGCCCGCTGCAAACTGGACGACAGGCTGGTGCGGCCGAACTGTCCCGAACGGATCATCTGAAACATGGTTCGCAGCACGCGGCCGTTGTCCACCACCCGATCGAACACGCGGTGCAACAGTTCGGTGTCCCGCTTGGACAGAACGACCAACAGCGCCGCCGGCATGTCCTTCATGTAGGCTCGCTCACGCGCGTAAACCGCCAGCTTCGCCAGGAAGACGTTGTCATCCACCTGGTCGATCAGCTTCCGCGTCTCATCCAGTTGGCTCTTGGCGCTCGCGTAGAAAACCCCATTGAAGCAGCCGGTCGCCGCCATCTGCGCCAGCGCATGCTTCGGCGAAAACTGGTAAGCCTGGCCTCCGGCCTCGTTATAGGTATCCGTCCGCGGCAGAGAATTCTTGCTGCTGGAAAACAAAGTCTTGTTGGCCATCTTTCTTTCCTTTCTTAAATGCAGTCGAGCACGAACTCGACGAAGGGAATGATCCGACTCCACACCGGCAGTCGGATCGTTTTCTTAAAAAAACACTCGACGAAGTTTTGGGACAGAGAACCCGTCCGTTCGTTTTCTTGGAGCGGACGGGGCGGGATTTGAACCCGCTAGATCTTTCGATCCTTTGCCATGTACTCCACACCGGCAGTCGAGTGGGTTTTCGTTTCAAAATCCCGACGAAGAGTATGTCAGAGGTTTTCTGTCGCGTTTGGCCGCTCCGCCACAAACAACTTTCGATGGAAAGTGTTTGGTGGGATTCGAACCCACGGTCTTCGTTTTCGAAAACAACAGTTTTATGGACTCCAGCAAGCAGTCGGGTGTTTTCAAAATCTATTTTCGCTTCTTCTCGGAACGCGGTTTCGTCAGTTCTTGCCAAACCCTGCGGGCGCAGTTTTCGTCGAGTCGCACCAACTGGCGCTGGCGCGTGTCGATGGTCGCAACAGACCCGCCCGGCGTCTTGGCATAGACGAAGGGCAGGCAAATGCCGATCACCTGGTAAGGCTGGCCGGCGTCGCTCGCCGCGTAACGGATGCGAACGGGTTCTTCCGCTGTGAGCGAAACCGCAGAGCCGTTCCATAGGAACGAAGGCAACTCGATGACCTCGTTGAGGACGCTGACAAAGTCACCGCAGGCGATGTCCTCACCCGCGATCCGCGCAGCGACCGTCGTTTCAGGGCAGATTTCTGTCGTGGTGTTCATAGTTCTCACGCTTGAGTCAAAAAGGATGGAATGGTCGTGGTACGATTCACGCGATGCAGACGACGATCAGTGGCCGCCTGTAAATAGCATCGCGTAACTCGCCACACGGACACACATTGCTCAATCCTTTATCCTCAAATGCAAGATGACCGACGAGGTGGTTGAACCAGAGACTTACGGTGCTCTGCCATTAAGCTACGGCGCTCGGTTTCAAGTGGCGCCGGTGGGATTCGAACCCACACTCCCGGGTTATGAGCCATGGACTCCAATTCGGCAGTCGGTCGTTTTTTGGTGGCGACGAAGTTGTGGTCAGAAACAATTCCGTACGGGAATCGAACCCGCCAATCGCAAAGCGATCGCCAGACTCACTGGACAGCCGATGTATTCCGAACTGGCAGTCGCCGTTTTGTTGTGACCCAACGAAGGGTGGCCAAGAGATGCTTTCGCTTCGGCCGTCCGTATCAGCGAAGTCAATCGCTGACTGTTGACTGGCCCCTTCATCTCGGAGAGACTCGAGCGCCATTCACTAGCCGGTCGCCCGGCATCGCTACCTTAGGACCGTCATGGACTCCCAGCCGGCAGTTGGGCTTTTATCGCGACCTTCCAACGAAGGAATAAGTTCAGACACGCCTCTTTACAGGATGTAGTCCGAACCGGCAGTTGGTCGGTCAGAGACGCCGGTGGGAATCGAACCCACTTCTGGCTGCTTTGCAGGCAGCCGCCTCACCATCCGGCTCCAGCGTCCATATCGAAAATGTCCTCGCCAGGAATTGAACCTGGTCTGCGAGCTTCGCGGGCTCGCGTGCGAATCCGGCACACTCCAAGGACAAAACAGCGGAGAGTTGAGAGCCGGAACGCTTGGTATATAATCGGTTTGGCTCTGTGCTCTCCGCCCTTGGCTCTCCGCTTCTGCAAGCACCTCGCCAGGGAGTCGAACCCCGTCTTGCGGTTCCGAAGACCGCCGTGCGTCCCTCACACTCGCAAGGCCAGTTGTTGAGTATCCCGACCTGGAATCGAACCAGGATCGAAACTTTAGGAAAGTCTCGTGTTGTCCGTTACACCATCGGGACTTTTTCAATCACATGACAGAACATAGCTCAGCGCCGCGTAAGCGAATAATGGTGAATCGACATTTCAGCCACCAAAACCAAAAAGAGCCGACGACTGGATTTGCACCAGCATAAGCCGCTTTACAAGAGCGGCGCCTTTCTTAGTCGAGCCACGTCGGCATGACGTTGTCGAAGGGTGACCGAAGGGAGTTGAACCCTCACTTCCTGCTTCACAGGCAGGCGTGCCTACCGCATACACCACGGACACCATGTTGATAGTTTTTCCTCCACAGTGATGTGGAATAGCTCGACCAGGATTTGAACCTGGAACATCTCGTTAGAAGCGAGACATGATGTCCGTTTCACCATCGAGCCATAAGCGGAAGGTGGGGGAATCGAACCCATCCAACCCCAGTTCCAGGGCGACTGGTTAGCACCCAGTTTCCTAAGCCAATTCGGTTACCTTCCGTATGTGAGTGGACTGACCGAGAGTCGAACTCGGATTTCCGCCACGCCAGGGCGGTGTCTTCCCCTTGGACCATCAGCCCGTTTCCTTCAGTGGACCTGATCGGAGTTGAACCGGGGCACCGCCCCTTGGGGTGGTCCACCGATCTTGCAAGGATCAGTCGCCTCCATCGGCATGCAGGCCCATTTGTCGAGAGGTCCGTCCGGGGATTGAACCCGGTCTTCCGCCTTACCACAGCGGCGTGCGGCCACAACACCTACAGACCAGTTGTCGCAAGTGATCCCGGGTAGAATCGAACTACCGATCTCCTGGGTGTCATCCAGGCGTCTTCGCCACTGGACCACGGGATCATTCGAGTGACCAGAGTGGGAGTCGAACCCACAGAATCGCACGTTCTCGACCTGCCCGCTTTTCCGGTTTGCGTACCCGGCCTGGACAAGTAGCGGGTCCGGGAGTCGCACCCGGCTGTTCTGGCTTATGAGGCCTGAATGAGCACTGGCTCACCCGCGTCAATGTTGGATAAGTTGCAGGTCCCGGTATCGAGCCGAGCACACCGGCCTTATGAAAGCCGATTGGGCACCTGCCGCACCTGCAAAGTCAGTGACCCGTACGGGAATCGAACCCATCTTTCCAGCGTGAGAGGCTGGTGTCCTTAACCGATAGACGAACGGGCCTTTTTGAGTGCGTCGGGACGGAGTCGAACCGCCACAGCGATAGGCGGGTGGGTTACAGCCACTTGGGCTCGCCAATGCCCAGCCGACGCATCATCATTTGAGTAGCACGGGAGGGAGTCGAACCCACAGACAATCACGAAGGTTTGAGCTTCGCCGCTTTTCCATTTGCGTACCGTGCCATTTCAGCACCCCCGATCGGATTTGAACCGACGATCTCCTGCGTGACAGGCAGGCGAGCACTCCGCTGCTCCACGAGGGCGTATTTGTTTGAGTGGCTCAGGTGGGACTCGAACCCACAGCATCCCTAGTTCTAAGCCAAGGTGGTCTGCCATTTGCCTACCGAGCCGAGTTTGTCTTCACGACCCAGAGCAGGAATCGAACCTGCAAACACTCGGTTTTAAGCCGAGTCGCTCTGCCGGTTGGGGTATCTGGGCGTGGTGAGTAGTCCTGGAGGGACTCGAACCCCCGCTCGTCTCCTTGTAAGGGAGCTGCCTTCGCCGCTAGGCCACAGGACTGTATTGAGGAGTGGACCCACCCGGAATTGCACCGGGATCTCCGGCTTGCGACACCGGCATCTTCCTGTTGGACGATGAGCCCATTTGGCGAGCGAAGGTTCGTTCGCCAGCACGCCCCCAAGGATTTGAACCCTGACCAACTGGGTTGGAGCCAGTCATGCTGCCATTACACTAGAGGCGTGTGAAGGGTTAGACGCACAACCCGCGAAATGGTTCGCCAGGTTTTGGGCGACAGAACAATATATGCGCTGGGGTGATTCAGGATTCGGCGAATTCTTAAGTTTCCTCGGCCTTTTCCAGGAGTTTTTTATTCGTTCGGTTTGGGCTCGGGGCGGTGCCGGGCGTTGTGGAGCAAACCGCTGCCGCGGTTGAGCGCGGTGTTCCCGAACTTGGCCCGCACTGCATCGGCCACTTCGTCGAGTTGCTGCTGTTTTTGATGCGTTTCCTCCGCAAACAGGGATTTCTGCACAGCCTCGCCCGCCGAAAAGTTGCTGACGCCGACGCCCAACAATCGGATGCCCGCATGCGACTCGGGCAGGTGGCGCATTAACAATTCGCTCGCCGCTTGCCAAATTTCCTGCGTCACGTTTGTGCTGCGGGGCAAGGTCTTAGCCCGCGTGATCGTGCGAAAGTTGGCGAAGCGGAGCTTGAGGTTCACGGTCCGGCCGCGCCGCTGTTGCTGCCGCATCCGCCGGGCTACGTGTTCCGTCAGCTCCAATAACCACGCTCGGAGGGCCTCGCGGTTGGAGATGTCCGCGGCAAATGTCGTCTCGTGGGAAATCGACTTGGCTTCGCGATCGGGAACGACCGAGCGGTCATCGAGTCCCCGCGCCAGTTTGGCGAAATGCTCTCCCTGCTGGCCGAACTGTTGGTGCAGGATCTTTGGATCGAGCCGCCGCAGTTCGCCGATGGTGGTGATGCCCCAGCGGTCGAACACGCTGCCGGTCACTTTGCCGACGCCCCACAATCGGCCCACGGGCAAGGGGTCGAGAAACTCGGCGATCCGGTCCGGTTCCACGACAACCAGGCCGTCGGGTTTTTGCAGGTCGCTGGCGATCTTCGCCAGGAACTTGTTGGGAGCCACGCCCACGGACGCCACCAGGCGGGTTTCCCGGAGAATATCCTGCTTGATTTGCCTGGCGATTTCGGCCCCCGAGCCGAACAGCTTTGCGCTCGCCGTCACATCGAGGAAGGCCTCGTCCAAGGAGAGCGGTTCGACGAAAGGCGTATACCGGAAGAGCACGTCGCGAATCTGCCGGGAAGTCTCGGCGTAATACTCCATCCGCGGCGGGAGCACGATCGCCTCCGGGCAAAGCCGGAGCGCCGTCCGGGTGGGCATGGCGCTGTGGACGCCAAACGTCCGCACGACATAGTTGGCCGCCGCGACGACGCCGCGTCCTGCGGGCGTGCCGCCGACGATCAACGGCTTTCCGACGAGTCGGGGATTCTCCCGCTCTTCGACCGAAGCATAAAACGCATCCATATCGACGTGGAGAATCATTGGCCGGTCGCCTTGGCGCGGCGGGCCTGGGCTTTTTTGCGGATTTCGTCGCGTTGTTTCTGCAACCGTTCCGGCCAGTTGAATTTCGGGGCGGTTTTCGGATCGTAACCGGCCAGATGGCCCGTCAGCCGGGTCGCGGGTTTCGTATAAACCAACTTGGTGTCTCCGAAGACCTCTTCGCAAAGATCGGCCAGTCCCGGATCGTATTCGCGGAGTTCCTTGCGGGTGTCGACATGGTTGTGATCGTGGTCCGGCGGCCGATTGTTGTTGAACCACGACTGCACGCCCTCGGCGAAGTATTCGTGATGATTGGTCGAAGCATACACGCCCGCCCACAATCCCTGGGCCATCGCCGAGTCGTAGGCTTTCTTCAGCCGGCGGTCGAAGGTCTGGTCCACGCGGACCATGCCGCGGAGATGGATGTTGTGGGCGAACTCGTGAATCAGAATGTTTTCCGCACGGTACGGATCGCCCGGGTAGGCGAGCATGTTTTCTTCGGCGCACGAGCAGACGGGATCGGTGCGAGACCCTCCCAAGCCCCGCGCCCGCGCGTCCCAGTAATCTTTGGGTTTGAGGCGGGCGTACTCGGGAATGTCCGTCGTGTACTCGGTGTGGGCGATCACGATCAGCCGGGACCCGCTCTCGACCATCGCCTGGCGGACATCGGGCCGCTTCGCGAGCATCAAATCGACGAGATAGGCCGCCTCCTTGAGGGCAAAGTCATTCACCTTGCCGGACGAAATCACGGGATACCCGCTCGCATCCACGTACTTCTCATAATAGTCCGGCAAGCCGAGGGCAGCGGGCGGCTTCGTGACGCTGTAGCGGGCGCGCTGCGGGGCGGGTTCCGCCACGGCGGCGTTTTCGCTTGCGTCGGCCGAACTGCGGCTCGTGATCGATCCGAAGAAACACAGAAGAAGAACTGAAAGACAACACCAGCGGGGGAAGAACATGGGAGATCCTTTTCGGTCGATTACCTGCCGATGCCCAGCGGTTGCGGGCCGCGGTCGGTGAGGATGGAACCGCCGAAGCCTTTGCCTTCAAAATCGCGGAACACGTAAACGGGCGGTGAATAGAGCGTGAAGAACGCCGCGGCCCCGCCCCACATTTTTTCGTTCAGCACCTCCTCGGGCGATTTGCCGTCGGGAAGCGCTTGCGAAAAAAATCCCAGGGCGCTCGAGGCCTTGGTCGATTGGACATGGACGACTTCTTTCTTATACAGAAACGTGATTTTGCAATCGATTTCCTTGATGTTCGACGTGAACGACTCGCCTCCGCCGAAGGTTGGTAGTCGGCCTCGGCGGCGGACGGTCAATTCTTCCGTCTTGCCGGTGTCGCGTTCCTGCCAATCCATTTGCAGCACCAGCGCCGATCCGCCGCCCACCGACGTGCCGTGGATCTGGTACTTGTCGATGAGGTTCTTCAAAGCCCGCTGGCGGAGGTTTTCCTGGCCGGGTCCGGATTCGGGAATGTTGATCTGCACCGACAGGTTGCCGCCGGGCTCCAAGAGGTATTCCGGCTTCAAACTCCGGCTCGCGAGTGATTGGGCGACTTGCGGTTCCGGAAGCGTCGCCGCGACCAGTTCCGCCCCGCTGACGCCCCGCGGCGTAACGTACCAATGCCGGCCGTCGGGGCTTTGCGGCGAATGGGCTCCGGTGGCGAGCCGATATTTCCACACGATCATCCGGTGCTCGGCATCGACGAGCGTGTCGTCGTTCATGAGGAGATGGTTCTTGTCGCAGAAGTGCAGTTGGTTGGCGACGCTTTGAATGGGAAACTCCGTCAGCACCGAGCCATCTTCCATGCTCCACACGACAAGGCTCGGCCCGCGCAGACCCTGGCAGGACGCGGCGAAGCGGGTGCCGTCGGGATGAAACGCCGCCGCGTGCATTACGCCTTCGATATTGAAGCTGCCCACCTGGTCTCCGGTGCGGGAGTCCAACAGCAAATAGCCGCGGCCCGTGCTGACGGCCAGGTACTGCTGGTTGGGACTTAAGCCCGGCTGGGTCGCTTCGGGGATTTCATAGATCGCCTTGCATTCGGGCAGTTTCCAGAGCACGAGTTTCTTCTCGTTGTTCAATGTTAAAAGATGCTCATCATCGACGAAGGTGGCGGCGGTGATTTTCCGCTTGCCTTTGTCCTCCTCGTTATACGGCCGGAGTGCCAGGACGTGCTTCCCGTCCGCGGCGGACCAGAGATCGACGCGTTCCTGGTCGGGATGAAGAACGCTCGCCAGACGGGTTCCTTTGGGACTGAACGCGGCCATTTGGGTGGGGAACTCAAAATCCATCTGGTCGGTCCGCCGGCTTGTGCGGAGGTTGTAAACGTCGATATGGGCGAAGACGTTTTTGGACGTGGAACCGCGCGGCCGGGGAATGCCGGGACCTTGCAGCTGCGAATACACGGCCGCGAGGCCGGCCTCGGGATTGGACAACAGCAGGCCCGTCATCCGCCCGCCGGTCGCCGTGACGGAAACGCTGTCTTTGAGCGCCGATTCGCCGGCAGGGGCGGGGTCCGGTTTGGCGTTCCAGTTGCCGACGCCCGCATCGAGCGCGAGTTCCCGCACCCCCGAACGATCGATCGCGGTGAGCGGCGGGAGCTTGGCATCCACGAGTTGCCCGCCGGATCCCACGGCGTCCGCGACCTTCGCGATCTTGTCTTCCTCGACGGAAAAGCTTTCGAGCGAGAGCTTGTTGTTGCGATTGAGCACGGCCATCATCTGGTCGTTGTTTAAAACCCGCCGGCCCGCCGCGAAATCGATGCCCTGCCGATCTTTGGCGAACTGCCAAACGACTTTGCCCACGCCGCGGTCGATGATGAGATTCCCATAGATCAGCAACCGCTGTCTGTGCGGGAACCATTGGATGGGTGTGTTGGAGGCCCGGCCCCACGTGAACCGCAGCCGGTCCTCGAACTTATATTCAAAATTTAACTGCCCGTCCCGCAGGCTGAAGACATACAAAAGCTCGCCTTCGGACGATTCCTCGAAGAGGCCCGCGATTTCTTCGCCGTCGGGCGAGAACATCAGCGCGCGGCAGTCGGCCGCCCAAAACCGGCCCTTCTTCGGCACGCTCATGACGCCCGCGGTCTCCCCGCTGTCGAGATCC
Source organism: uncultured Planctomycetaceae bacterium (assembly GCA_963815195.1). Taxonomy (GTDB): domain Bacteria; phylum Planctomycetota; class Planctomycetia; order Planctomycetales; family Planctomycetaceae; genus CAWAVN01. The sequence goes on along the minus strand of CAWFGE010000012.1, from coordinate 568,781 downwards.
ATGATATGAATCGCGGGATTGTCGGAATCCTTGCTGTAAACGGCCGCGTATTTTCCGCCGTGGCTGAAGGCAACGGACTCCGCGACGTAATTGTCCGGCAGCGGGATCGTGCGCTGCGGCGTGCCGTCGGGCAGGCTCCAGATCTGTAAAGGCGACTTCGATCCCGCGGCCGCGGCGAGGCGGTTCGGACCGGCAAAGTTGAGCACGCTCGCGGGGCTGTTGCTCGCGAGCGGCAGCGTGCCCTTGGGCTTGCTTTCCGCCACGTCCCAAACATAAATGCCGTTGGAATCGTTGTTGGAGAGGGCAAAGAACTTGCCGTCGGGGCTGAGCACCGACGTGCCCCCCAAGCCTTTGAAGCCGCCGATGCGGCCGATTTTCTGCCGGGTCCGAATGTCGTACACCTCGCGGACTTCGTTCTCCCGCGCGTTCCGCCCCAAGGCCACGAAAAAACTAGGCGACGTGGGCCAAAGCACATCCTCCACGTCGGCCCCCGCGGGCAGCGACATCCGCAGCTTGCGGCCGTCTTCGAACGCGATCGCCTCCGGAACCGCATCGAACGCCACCTTCCATTCGCCTCCCAAATCCGGCGGCAGACCGGCCTGGTTTTCGTCCGGCGGCAGAAATCCCCTCGGCGGCGGAGGGTTTTCGTTCGGCCGATTATTGACGACCGGATTCTGCGGCCGGGGCCGAGGCTGCGGAACGGGGTTCGGGTTGGGATCCGGGTTGGGATCGACAACCGGCTGGGCGGGATTCGCTGGCCGGATATTCTGATTGCGAATATTCGGCCGGGGGGCAAACTGATTCGGCCGCGGGCGGTTGGCCGGGGGACGCGCCGGGGCAGCGGGTTTGTTATCTGCGTTATTGTCCGCGACCTGATCGGGCGGAGGAGGCCCATCGTCTTTCACGGCGCGCATCACGAAGAAGATCAGCCCCGCCAGCAATAACCCGCAGCCGATCAAACCGCCGATGAACAGGAGCGGGGTGAGACCGCCGCTTTCCTCGTCGTCGAAATCGTCGTCATCGAAATCGTCATCATCCAACTCATAGGCCGCCGGCCGTCCGCGCCGGCCGCCCCGCTCCGGACCGCGCCGCCGGGGTTCGGGCACCCAGATGTCGGCATCGCAGTTCTTGCAGGGAATCTCCGTCCCCGCCCGGCGGTCATCCACGCGGTATTTCGCCCCACAAACATCGCATTCCACCCGAATCGGCATCGTCCCACTCGCTCGATGAAAAACTAAAGAAGCAATCGAAGAAATAGGTCAAGAAGAGTCGGCACAAGCCGCCATTTGTTATCCCCCGAATTCGCCTTGCCTGTCAACCCCTCTCTCCGCGATTCGGGCGGAGGCGATCCAACAGAATCATGGTTCACAGAATATGATTTTGTGAACCATGATTCTGTGATGAATTCCTCCCCGCGTTCCCAAACTCTGCTTGGGAACACACTCTCGCGAAGCTCCGCTTCGCAACGCGTCGATGTGAATCCGGCTGAAAGGTATGTGTGTTTCAGAAAACAGGCACGATTTGGGTGGCACGTCCCTGAGGAACGAAGGGCGTGGTCGTTGCGCTTTGCCACGCCCTTCGCTCGGCTCAGGGACGTGCCCTTCCACCTCGTGCCACCCAATCCGCTTCGATGTGAATCCGGTTGGAAACACACACTCCGCTTGGCTGTCAATCGGGCTTCCGGCCGTTACAATCCTCCGTAGAGTCTTGCGGGGTTTTGTTTGCTTGTCACGACGCGGGATCTGATGATAGTCACTATCGATGGGCCGGCCGGTTCGGGAAAAAGCAGCGTGGCCCGGCGGTTGGCCGAGCGGCTCGGATTTGCCTTCCTCGACACCGGGGCGATGTATCGCGCGGTGGCGCTCGCCTGTTTGGACGCGAACGTATCCTGGAATGATGAAGCCGCGATCGGTGCGTTGGCTCATTCGCTGCGCATGGCGTTTGCCCACGGCCGATTGCTCATGAACGGAGAGGATGTCACGGGCCGCTTACGGACGCCGGAAGTCACAGCCGCCGCCTCGCGGGTGGCGGTTCTGGCCTCGGTGCGGGAGGCGCTCGCCGACCTCCAACGGCAACTGGCCCGCGGCAAGGACATGGTCACGGAAGGCCGCGACCAGGGCAGCGTGGTGTTTCCCGCGGCCGAGTGCAAATTCTTCGTCACCGCCGACCCCAAAGAGCGCGCCCGCCGGCGAGTGCGCGATCTGCAAGACGACGGCCACCCCGCGGATTTCAACGAAGTGCTCGAGCAGATCCGCGAACGCGACGAGCGCGACGCCTCGCGGAAAGTCGGCCCGCTGAAGCCCGCCCCGGACGCCCAGGTCATCGACACCACTTCGCTGGAACTCGAGGACGTCGTCGACCGCCTGGAACGCATCGTCCGCGAACGCCTCGAAAGATAACCGCTGATGGTCGTTTCGTTAGAGCCGCGCACGAAGTAAGCGGTTTTTTGAAAAAAGAGAGCTGCCGATCGTTTCGTTAGAGCCGCGCACGAAGTAAGCGGTTTTTTGAAAAAGGAGATCGCAAGACCGCTTACTTCGTGCGCGGCTCTCGCCTTTTTTGCAATCGCCTTTTTTGCAAGACCGCTTACTTCGTGCGCGGCTCTCGCCGACCGAAAACCGCAAAGCCGGCGAGCAGCAGGGTGGAGGCTCCGCTGATCCACATCCCCCAGCGGAGAGACTCCGGACGGTAGGTCCAGGTGACGGTGTGATCGCCCGGCGGGAGTTTCACGCCGCGGTACATGCCTTCGATCGTGACCGGCTCGGCGGGCCGGTCATCGACCGCGACCTGCCAGCCAGGGTACATCAGCGACGTGAGGATCAGCGTGCCCGCCCGATCGGACGCGGCGTGAATCACCACGCGGTTCGCGGCGAGTTCGCGGACTTCGGGACCGGCTTGGTGTTGCCGGGGATCCTGCCAGGCGGCGCGGCCGCGGCTTTTTTTGAGTCGATAGAGATAAAACCATTCGTTCGGAAGACGCCCCCAAGCCTGGCGGAGAACCGGGTCGTCGCCGGACCACACCGGCTCCACCGTCTGCGCAGGCCAATCGAGCGGCTTGAAGCTCAAGACGTGCGTCACGCCCGCCCGTCGGAGCCAATCCCATTGCGCGGGCGTGGGCGGTTGGTCGAAAGGCTTCGGTTCCGGAATTTTGGTTTTCGGATCGAAATACTGATCCGGACCGATGCCCAAGTATTCCGGCGTGGACGAAACCCCCAACAACGTCGCCAAGTTCGGACCCCGGCAGAACAACCGCACGGGCTCTCGATATTCCTTGAGCCGTTTGCCGACGGGGCTTTCGTCAAGGCGGCCCACCGGCGGGTTTTCCACGAAGAACCCATCGCCCACGAAGCCGCTCACGATCCGCAAATCGGTCAGCGTCAAACTTAAAACGACCGCGGCCAATCCCCAGGCGATGATGCGGGACCGTCGATGAGAGAGCAGGCCGTCGAAAGCCGCCCCACTCAAGATCGCCGCGGCCAAGGTCGTGACAATCCCCCATCGCCCCACGCCTCGGAAATAGTGAAAGCCCGGCAGGGATTTCGTCAGCGGGGCCAACACGCCGGTGGCATAGATCAGCGCCAAAACTCCCAACAGCCCCCACAACCACCACCTGCGGTCCCGCCAAAAGACGCCCGCGCCGAGACCATACAACAGCAACAGCACGGGCACCAATCCGAAATACAGATGGGCTTCGACCGCGTTGGTGCCGGGGGTGCCGGGCGATCGGCCGGCGTTCAAGTCGGCTCCGGTTCCGTACCACACAAACGGAGCGACGATCTGGGTCAAGTACCAAACCGGGATGCGTCCGTAAGCGGGATCGTAATAGGTCCCCACCGCGCTTCGCTGGCTCAAGGTCTTGAGTTCCCAGGTGGGAGCGAGCTGCACCGCCGCGAGTCCGAAGCCCAATCCCGCGGCGATCAAAACCAAACCGAATCGTTTCCAACGAATCCAAGCCGTCGGCTTGGGTGTCGGTTCCGACGGCGGAGCCGTCGGCTTGGGTGGGGACGACATGATCAAAACCCGTCCCAAGGCGTAGCACGCGACGAGGACTTGCGTGATGAAGGCCAAATGAAAATGCCCGGCGAGCATTTGCATCGCGAGCACGATCGCCAATCCGCCCGCGTACCGCCAGCGCCCCTTCGTGATGAGTTTTTCCACGCACCAGATTGCGGCCGGCAGCCAGGCTCCCGTGAGGATGGCCCATTCGAGGGTGATCCGCGCGGGAAACCAACCGTAAACATACACCAGCCCCGCCAAGGTGGACGCCGCTGCGGAGAAACCCAGCGCCCGCGCGAGGGCGACGGTGAAGGCGAAGGCGAGGGCAAAGTGGAGGATCTGGACGATGTTGTAAGCGGTGGTCACGTCCCAAAGCTGGTAGGCCACAACGTTGGGCGGATAAAACGCCCCGGTCTGGCTTTCCGCGACCAAGGGGTAGCCGTGGCCGGCCTCGTTGTTCCACAGCGGAAACTCGCCCGCCGCCAGCCGCTCGGCGTAGTAGACTTTCTGCGGGAGGAAATAGGGATAAAGATCGCCGCCGATCAATCCCTCGCCGCGCCAAAAGCCGCTGTAAAACAGGCCCGACAGCGCCAGCCCGAACGTCAACCAGGCGATCCCCGCACCCCAATGTTTCATGCGATCCCAGAACATCCAAAAAATGCCGCGAAGGTTCCCCACATTTCAGCGTAGTGGATCGCCCCGCGCCGTTCCAGCGACTAAAATCTCAAACTGTAAACTGTAAGTCGAAAGTGCACGGTGGCTGGGGCGCAAAGGAATGTTCCAAGGAAAAAGCAGATGTGAGGCCTGGGGCCGTGTGAGATTTTTCTCGCCCGGCCACAGCCCCAGCATTCGTAGTAACATGATCGGCCCTCGGCGACCATTACCTCTTGAGGATGCTTGCACCATGACGCGATCGCCAGGCACCCGGAACTTCGATGAGATTCTGGGGCAAACACAGGCCCGGGTGCGAGCCTTGATCGCCGGCTTGGGAATCGCCCCGGCCGAGGTGGACGATTTGGCTCAAGAAACCTTCCTGCAGTTGTATCGCGACATCGAGAACATCCCCGCAGAGGTTTCGGCCGACGTTTGGGTGATCGGGATGGCGAAAAAAGTGTGTCTCAATCATTTGCGAAAGGCGGCCCGCCGCGGCCGGCTGCATCGCCACACCCTCGCGGAGATTCTCGCCAACACCTCGACGAATTTCGATCGCGCGGCAAGTCCCGACGCCCTGGAAACCGCGGTTGCGGATTGCTTGACCAAACTCCCCGCCCAACGCCGGGACATGCTGGAGCTGCGGTACGTCCAGGACATGGCCTCCGACGCCATTGCGGAGAAAACCCAATCCACCGCCGAAGCCGTGCGTGTGGCTCTGCACCGCATCCGCGCGGGTCTCAGGGATTGCGTTCTCCAAAAACTGGGCAAAGCGATGTAACTTGGACGAAGCGAGCCTGCGCATGCCGTGTCGGCGAAAGACGAAACCGGGGCTGGCGCCCTCGGGCTAATCAATACTCGGGGCTAACAACGGACCACCATGAGCGATCCGCCGAATTTGGATTTCGATGCTCTTTTGCATCGGTTCTTGGAAGACCGCGAAGGGCTTTCCGACGCCGAGTTTCAGGAGCTATTGAACGCCCTGCGCACCCAGCCGCAACTGGCCGAGCGATTGAAGGACCACCTCATCATGGATGATCTGCTCGCTCAGCAGTTTGCCGCGGGTCGGCAGGAGTTCATCGCCCGGTTCCAAGCGCGATTGCAGAAAGAGATGCCGAACGCCGCCGGCGATCCGTCGGCTTCCAACGAGAACCCCATCGAAACCTACCGGCTTTCCGGGACCGAGCCGCACACGAATGGAGAATCCTCGCGGGTTCCCGCCAACGGTTCGCACCAGAGTGCGGCGGAAACACACGCGGCCGGCACGAAGCTGCAAGCCACGCCGCCGCCGGCTGCTCCCCCGCCGACCGAAGAGGCGGGGCATCCCTGGCGGACGTTTTTTGGCGTGATGGCGGTGCTGTTCTTGATCGCGGGCGGATTGGCCTGGCTGGAATTCACGCCCGCTGCCCGCCAGGTGGCCACGGTGGGAAAAAACACCGGCACGGCCTTTCTCTACCGCAACGGCGTAGGCTATGTCGCGGCGCCCGGAATGCGGGTTCTCCCGGGCGATGAAGTTCGCGTCCCCGAAAACGCCCGCGTGACCATCGTCTACAAAGATCAAACACAGATTGAATTTTACCCAAACACAAGGGCCGAACTCCAACCGGACGCCGCCCGTTTGCCGGGGATGATTTCGGCGCTTCAGGCCAAGGAGGTTGTTCTTCAAGATGGGAAACTGAAAGCCGAGGTCCAAAAGCAGCCGCCCGGACGCCCGATGATTTTCAAAACCCTGGCCCTCTCGGCCAAGGTTTTGGGAACCCGCCTGGTGCTCGCGGTCGACGGCGAAGAATGCCGGCTGGAAGTCATCGAAGGCGTGGTCAATGTGCAGCCGGAACTCTCCGAGCAACCGTCCGTGAAAGTGACCGCCGGCCAAAAGCTGATCGCCAATAAAAACGAGTTTCGCGTGACGGATAAAGTCGCCGGGCCGGAATAAAAGGCCCTTCAGGCGAATTGGGAGGCGGTGGACGCGGATGATCTTTTTGTGTGATGATCAATGAATGATGGATTTCACCTCCCCTTTGGGCCCTTGGGGGAGGTGAACGAGTGCGGACAAGATATTTTAACACCATCGTCGTTGCACTGATTATCGGGAAGAACGGAACAACATCGCCATGACCGAAACCGTGCCGCGCTACGCTCCCGAAATCCCGTTTCCGCCCTATGCTTACGTGCCGGGACAACACCCGCACCCCGTAAGCGATCCGGCGGGCCACAGCGTCGGCCGGCGCGAGCACGCGGATTTTGTGCCCGGGGCCGAGCCGCTCGCCGGGCATGCCGATTTTCGCTTCGGCGTGGATTTGTTCAATCGCGGCTACTATTGGGAAGCCCACGAAGTCTGGGAAGGCCTCTGGCATGCGTGCGGCCGCGTGGGCTGCCTCGCCGATTTTCTGAAAGGTTTAATCCGCCTGTCGGCGGCTGGCGTCAAAGCCCGCGAAGGCAATCCCGCGGGCGTCGTCCGCCATGCCCGCCGCGTCCGGGAATTGTTTTTGAAAGCGAACAACGAAAAACTCGCGAATCTCGCGGGCGACTTGATTTCCAACCCGCCCAGCGATCCCACCGTCACCGTCCCCGGCCGCCCGGTTTTGCCAATCCGGATCCGCATCGAGGATCTCTTGATCCCGCCTTCCGATGACGAAGCGAAATAGGCGGAACGCGCAAGCCTCCGGTTCGCGCACCGAAAACCGGGGCTAGCGCCCTGCGGCTGATTTTTTCAACCCCAAGTTTTTGGTTTGATGCAACGCTAACGCGTTCCGACTGATCGCGTTGTCTGTTCCCCGCGCCGGCCTGCTGGTATGCTGATTGGGGGATTGAACGTCGGTTTTTCTCAGAGGGCTTTCCAATGCGCTGGATTTTGTTGAGTGTTTTGACGTGGGCGGCGTTCGGGGTTTTGGCTCCGGCCGACGCGGCGGAGAAGCCGAACGTGCTGTTTATCGCCGTGGATGATTTGAACGATTGGGTCTCCTGCCTGGGCGGGCATCCGCAGTGCAAAACGCCGAACATCGACCGCCTGGCGGCGAAGGGGCTGCTCTTCACGCGGTCGCACTGTGCGGCTCCCGCGTGCAATCCGTCGCGGGCCGCGCTCATGACCGGCGTGCGGCCGTTTACGTCGGGCGTGTATCACAATCCGCAGCCCTGGCGGAAAGCCATGCCCGACGTGGTCACGCTGCCTCAGCACTTCATGGCGCACGGTTACGAAGCCGTCGGCAGCGGGAAAATCTATCACGGGGCGTTTCCCGATCCGGCGTCTTGGAACGATTACCTGGAAAAAGGCGGCGATCCCAAACCGGTCCCCGACGTGCTCAAAGATCCCCACAGCCGGGCCGGCGGCATCGTGTGGGGCGTGTTGGACGTCGAAAACCAAGCCATGAACGACTACAAGATGGGCAACTACGCCATCGAGTACCTGAAGCGAAAGCACGATAAGCCGTTCTTCTTGGCGTGCGGCATTTTCAAGCCGCACATGCCCTGGCAGGTGCCCCGCAAATATTACGACATGTATCCGCTGGAATCGATCCAGCTTCCCAAGACGTTGGCGACGGATTTGGACGATGTGCCCCCAGCCGGCCGGAAAATTGCCAAGCCTCAAGGCGATCATCGGACGATATTGAAGACCGACAACTGGAAGTACGCGGTCCAGGGGTATCTGGCGAGCATCGCCTTTGCGGATGAAATGGTCGGGCGGGTGGTTCGCGCTTTGGAAGACAGCCCGTACGCGGACAATACGATCATCGTGCTCTGGGGCGATCACGGCTGGCATCTCGGCGAGAAGCAGCACTGGCGGAAATTCGCCCTCTGGGAAGAAGCCACCCGCGCACCGCTGATGATCACCGCCCCCGGCGTCACATCGCCCAATAGCGTTTGCGAGCGGACGGTCGATTTTATGAACGTGTATCCCACGCTTGCGGAACTCTGCGGATTGCCCATCCCCGAGCACGCCGAAGGCGTGAGCATGCTGCCTTTGCTCAAAGACCCGGCGATGAAATGGGACCGGCCCGCGATCACCACGCACGGGCGGAACAACCACGCGATCCGTTCGGAGCGGTTCCGCTATATCCATTATGCCGACGGCTCCGAGGAGCTTTACGATCACAACGCCGACCCGCTCGAATGGAAGAACCTCGCAGACGATCCAAAATTCGCGGACGCCAAAGCCGAACTCGCCAAATGGCTGCCCAAGAAAAACGCCCCCGACGCCGAAGCCAACCGGCCGCAGCGGAGAAACGCCAATCGGCAAAAAAACCGCGCACAACGGGCGAACCAAAAGGCGAACAACGATCGATGATGGGGATGGGCAAGTTTTGTGAACCGGAGCCGGCGACGATGCGACGAGTCATCTACGTGATGGGATTGATTTTCATGACGGCGTTCGTCGGGTGCGGTTCCGATTCCGTCGAACCGTCCGCGAATAAATCTTCGGCTTCGCAGGAGGAGCATGCAGCGGCCGAGGCAGGGGTGGAGATCGTGCCGCGGTTCAAAACGCCGCCGCCGTCGCTGCCGGATGCCGAGGTGCCGGTGAAGCGGCTGTTTGCGAAATCCTTCATCAACAAGCCCGCCCCGGAATTTGTGGTGGAAGAATGGCTCACCAAACAGCCGGACCGCGAAGGGAAAATGGTGTTGATCGATTTCTGGGCCACCTGGTGCGGGCCGTGCCTCGAGGCGATTCCCAAGCTCAACCAGTTCCACCGCAAGCACAAGGATCGGTTGGTGGTCGTCGGCGTGAGCGACGAACCGGCCGATACGGTCCGCGAACACCGGGGGGCGAAGATGCATTATTTCGTCGCCGTCGATCCCAAGCGGCGGATGGCAAACGCCCTGGAGATCCGAAATATCCCGCACGTGATTTTGGTCGATCCCTGGGGAATCGTCCGCTGGGAAGGGTTTCCGCTCCAGGACGGCCACGAGTTGACCGAGGAGGTGCTCGACGACCTTTTGGACACGTACGTTCTCCAGTGACGGAATGCTTCAGTCCGGTTTGGATCCGAAGATCAGGGAGAACGGCCAACCCCAAAGCCGTTTCGAACTGCGGGGGGCAAAAACGGCGCGGGACCAGCGGCTGCCCCAAAACACCGACAGCCCAAACACGCCCAAGCCGGCGAGCATCAAGCCGATGGCGATGATTCGCTGAACGAGCATCGCTTCCCCGGACATCGCCGGGATGCCGCACAGCGAATCCCAAGCAAAGTGAATCAGCAGATCGGCCGCGAGCGCCCCGAGAAAAATCGCCGGCCAATAGGGAATGCGAAACCGCACCAGGCCGACGCCCAATCCGGCCAGGCCCCCCAAGAACACGTGCAAAATCAAGCGGATGATTTCCGTTCCCACGAGGGCGAATGGCAAGTCGTCGGAAAGCGCAACGTAGAACCAGGATTCCTCGACGGCCGCCCCCAGCCCGGCGAACGCTCCGTAGATCAAGCCGTCCAAGGGATCGTTGAACTCCCGGCGGAACAAAAACGCCACCGCCAGCACCACCAGGAGTTTTAACGATTCTTCTGTGAGCGAAGCCAAGGCCGCCTGCACCGCCACGGATTCGCCGCGCTGGCCCAAATAGAGGAGGGCGGCGTCTTCCAGCCGCCCGGCCGCCCAACCGCTCAGCATCCCGGCGAAAAACACCAACAGCAGCAAAGGCCAGGGTTCTTTGTCATAAAGATCGTATCGATAGACTAACGCCGCCAAAGCGAAGGCGGAGAACACGATCGCCGCATAAACCCACATCGTTGGCCCGCCTGTCGTTTGGGAATCGCGAGCCTGGGCCCGCTCAAATCGCGATCAAAAACACGGCGAGAATCGCCAGCCACACCATTCCCAACCCGTGCCAGAACCACGAGCAGAACGTCACGCCCCAATAATACTCGTGGTCGTAGCGATAGGTGAGGCTTTTCAGAAACACGTAGGTCAAGAACATGAGGGCGATGGTCACATGCATGCCGTGGAGCATCGTCAGCACGAACACAAAGGCCTCCGGCCCCGTGGAGACCGCCTGGGCGGTGCGGGGTTGGAATTGGAGCAGGCACCACAACCCGTAGCTTTGGACGGCGACAAAGCCGATGCCCGCGACGAGGGCGAGCAGCAACCGCCGGCGGAAGATCCGCTGCCGCTCCAGGCGGACGGCGAGGATCGAGCGGTGCTGCATCAAGCTGCTCACGCCGAGAAATCCGCTGCTGATCCAAAACGCCCCGGGCAGCGAAAACGTCGCCGGGGCCGCGAACGCCGGCAGCAAATAAATCAGCCCGGCTCCCAAGCCCCCGGCCGCCACAAACACCAGAACCAGGACGTGAAAGTACCGCAAGGCGAAACCGCCCGCGGTGTTTGGAGCCCGATTTGTCAGCGCATCCATCATCGTCAGGGCCACACGTTCGAGGAGAAACGGCGAAAACCGCCATCGAATTCTAATTCATCGTTTCTCTAATTCTAGGCGGGCACCATCTCGGCGGCCTAGGGGGTCTTTTTCTTTTCGGCGATAGGGGAGATTTCCACGGTCACCGGCGTTTCCAACGGCGGGATCCGCTCCGTCCAGGTTTCGTAGACCAGATTGGCTTCGCCGCTGGACGTGCTTTCCTCGTTCACATCGATCATCGCCGTCGGAAAGTTCGCCACGCAGATCACATCGCCGCCCTCGGCTTTGTAATACTTCTTTCCCTTGTCCGGGCCTTCGGTCTCCACGTAAAACCCGCTGCCGGCGAACACCCAATCGGCGGTCATCTCGTGCGGCTGCGTGCGTTTGTAGATCGACTTGACGACTTTCTGAAACGCCTTGTCATCCGATTTCTTCAGCCAAAAATCCCGCTGATTCTCCGTCATGGGACCGAACCACGCGAGCTCCTTGAACTTCTTGTCGTAGCGCATATCGCTGTTTTCGGGAATCTTCACCCCGGCCGGCAGGCTGTCCAGGTTCTCCACGAAATACCGCCGGGTCGCGGAGCGGATCCACGTCTTGGCGTTCGCTTCGTGCGGCTTGCCTTCCTTGTCTTCCCATTTGACGATGATCTTGAGCTTCTGACCCGTGGGCGGGGTGTATTTTTCATCTTTGTAGATCATGGGGTGCCCCGGTTCCGCCCCGATCGCCAACAGGCCCGTATGAATATCCAACGCCCGCCCGTCGATTGCGAGAACGGACTCGTGCTCCTTGGTGTGCTTCCGGCACAAAAACATCTCCAAAAACCCGTCCCGCAGAACCACTTGGGTTTTGAGGATCACCTTCTTGTTCGCCGCGTCCAGCAGGATCGTTCCCTGTTTGTTGAGGGGCACCGGCTTTGCGGGTTTTTTGGTTTCGGACTTCGCGGTCTGATCCTGGGCCGGGCTGACGGTCCACGACATGAGGACGGCCAGTATCGGCAGGGCAAAACGAAACATGGGGATGGGCTCCTGTTTGGGGGAAGAGAATGGATCCGCCCGACGCCTCATGCAACCCGCATTCCCACGGCTCGACGGGGCGAAATTTCGCAACGTGCGGCTCACTAAAGTTTATCAGGTCAAAGGCCGTGGCGAAAATCCCAACCGGCCTGGACAAAAAATGTTCATCCATGCCGCGGAACCGTTTGAAGCCAGGCGATCAGGTCCGAAAAAATCGCCTCGCGGCCGGGTTCGAATTCCAGTGTGTGCCGGGCCTCGGGATACTCCTTGACCGCCAAATGCGGCGATCCCCAGCGATCCAACAACCGGCGCGTGGCCCGGTTGTCGATGATCTGATCCCGGCCCGCGAGCATCACCAACGTCGCCTGCGAAACCCCCTCGGCCAATCGATCGAGTTCTTGATCTAATAAAAGACTCGCCTTCAGAAATGACAGCGTGGCCTCGTGGAGGGCCAAAGGGTCCTGCCGAATGAAATCCTGCCACGCGGAGACGCCCGTAAACAGCGCGGGATCATCGAGCGGAATCCGCACGAGCTTGCGGTCTTGTCCCAAGTGGATTCCCAAATCCAACAGCCAGCGCTGATAAAACCGCGGCCCGACCCGGCTGCGCAAACCCGGATACAATAACGCCAATCCGTCCACAAGGTCCGGCCGGCGGGCGGCGGTGGCGGCTGCCAGCTTTCCGCCCCAGCTCACGCCCAGCAAGATGACCGGAGCCTTGGGCGTTTTGTGATCTCGCTCCCAACACACGTCCGCCAGCACCTGCGTGACATCGTGGATCAAACGCTCCGGGTGCGCTGCGTGGCCGCGGTCTGGGGAATTCTCTCCCGAACCCCGCCGATCCAGAAACCGCACCTCATACCCCGCGGAACGCATCCGGCCACTCGAATACTCGTACCATCCCGAGTGGCTCTGAATACCATGCACTGCGACGACATACCCGCGGGGCGTTCCGTTCGGCTGCCAGTGCCGATAGTGCAAGCGGTAGCCGTCCGAAGCGGTATAAAAAGAATGCCCGGGCGGCCTGATGCCGATTTTATCGAGGAGGGTTTGAGCCAGGGGTTCCGCCATTATTCCGTCATGGTTTCCAAGACGCGGGCAAAGGCTCCGTAGGCCCCTTCGCCGAAGAGCACAAACCGCACGAGCGCCGGCTGTTGATGTTCGAGCAGAAAATCGCGCGTCACGGACAAGGAATCCTCGGCGGCCAAGTCCAAAGGATAACGGTACACCCCCGTGCTGATGGCGGGGAAGGCGATCGATTTGCATTGGTGCTGGACGGCCAAATCCAGGCACGTCAGGTACGCGGACTTGAGCAGATCCCGCTCGCCTTTGTGCCCGCCGTTCCACCAGGGGCCCACGGCATGGAACACATATTTCGCGGGAAGTTTCCCCGCCGAGGTCGCCACCGCGCTCCCGGTGGGGCAACCGTCGGGATAGTGCTCGTCGGTTTCCTGCATGAGCGTCGGCCCGCCCGCGCGGTGAACCGCCCCGTCCACGCCGCCGCCGCCCGCGAGCTTTTGATTGGCCGCGTTGACGACGGCATCCACCTCTTGCTCGGTGATGTCGCCCTGCACCAACTCCAACCGGCACACGCCAAATTGCGCGATCATCGGATTTCCTCCGCTCGGCTCGGCACCTTCAAATCGTCATCTCGTCTTCCGGAGCGGAGGCCGAGTCCTCCAAGGGAACGTTCGGTAACTGGCCTAATTCGACGAGATGTTCCGCAACGTCGCGCGGCACCCGCAACTGCTTGACCAGGGCGGTTTCGTTGGTGGATTCCTTGCCGTCGCCGTCCACCGTCACCACGGAATGCGAGACCGTCAAGAAGTCCGAATCTTCGCAGCGCGGGCAGCAGTGGATGCTCGCTTTCAGGCAGTTTTTCGGATGCGCCGGCTGACTGTGGAGTTTGTCGAGGAGTTCGTAGCGTTCCTCTTCCAATTCCGTTTTCAAGTGTTCGGGATCCGCGAGGGCGAAACTCGCCACGTCCTTTTGCTTTTTCGTCCACACGCCGCAGTAATCGCAGTAAGGCGTTTCATCCGACGCCGCGACCGCGACGGAAAGCAACACCACACACAGCGCCTCGGCAATCCAAAACGCATAAAGCGCCCAGCCGGTGGGCGTCCAGGATTTCATGGACCAAATTCCGTTGGCCGCAAACGTCTTCATGATGACGAGAATCTGCCCGGGAGACCATGCCCAAATTCCCGGCACGTTCAGCCGGCGAAAGAACAGGTGAATGTAGATCACCCAGGCAACATAGACGGCAAGCAAGCCGATCACGAGGCCGAGGAGGAGCACAAATCCGTGATTGCGGACTTTGCCGATTTTGGCGCCGACGCGGACGGCGAAACCCACGCCCGCTCCAAAAAAGAACACGGCGAATCCCGTCAACCACACAGACGGACTGTAGAGATCCGCCGCCGCGTACAGGCCGCCCAGCATAAAGGCGGCGGCCGCGCCGAACAACTGCATCATAATCGTACCCACAACGGGCACCGCCCCGGAGGGCCGATAGTAGCGAGCCGGATTGGATTCCATATTTCTCTCTCCGCAAAAATGAAAAAAAGAGAGTCGCCTGAGTTTGAATGCCGGGTGCCAAGGGAAATGAAAAGCACCGAAAGGACTTCGTCATCCTAAACCGGGAGCGGGGTCCGTTCAATGGAAAACATCGGCCGATCCGCGCGTGAGCGGAACGGCACTAGCCGCCGGTCGATTTGCAAACTCGGTCTTAACGCGAGAGCCCGGCGAGTTCCTCCAACATTTCCAGCACATCCCGCAGAGGCAGGCCGATCACGTTGCTCAAACTGCCTTTGAGTTCGGAAACAAACACGCTGCCGGCCCCTTGGATTCCGTAACCCCCGGCTTTGCCTTGCGGTTCCCCCGTGTCGAGATACCATTCCAAAATCCCGGAGGCATCCGCGGAAAACGTGACCTCGGAGACCGCCACGCGTTCCCGCCGATTCCCGGGCAAATCCGCGAGGCACACCGCCGACGCCGCCCGGTGCGTTTTGCCCAGAAGGTATTCCTCGAACCACATCCGCACCGTGTCCCGCCAATCAGGTTCCGGCGGCTGCCCGAGCACCAAAGGCCGATCTTTCTCGCCCGCGACAATCACCGTGTCCGCGGTGAGCACTAAGATCCTTTCCGCGGATTCTTTCGTCGGCTGCCCCGCAAGTTGTGCGAGCACGTCCTCACATTTCTCGCGGGCAATGTGCAAGAGGCGTGCTTCAATCTCCGCCCAAGTCGAAAGCCCCTCGAATCCCGCTTCCTCCGCGGTCCTCGGCGGGCAAACGCTGATCCGCTCGGCGGGTACAATCTCCCCCAACAGCCCCAACCGCCGCGGCGACCGCGAACCTAACATGATGTTGATATGAGAGAAGTCCATAACGGCTCCCACTTCGGCCAATGGCCCCGTTCGGTTTTCATTGTGAACCGGGCATTCTAACATGCGAAGGGCGGCAGGGCATCGTTTGAAGTTCGAGAGATCAAGGCGAGCGGGAGGCGTAAGCCTCCCGGTTTCGTGGAGTTTTGGACCGACGTGGATTGAACCGGAGGCGTGATCACCGGTTTCGTGACGTTTTTTGGTTGATGTGGGTGACCAGGAGGCTTACGCCTCCCGCTCGCCTTTTGTCAAATCGAGGCAGGTGTCTATGACGAGCTCGATAGGGCAAGCGGTTTCGTTCGCCGTGAAGGGCCGGGACGTTCCCGCGGAATTGATGGAAGCCGCGGTGAGCGAAGTCATGCGCGGCGAAGCGGACGACCGGCTGCTCGCGGCGTTGCTTGCAGCGCTCCGGGTGAAGGGCGAAGCGGTTTCGGAAATCGTCGGGGCGGCCCGGGCGATGATCGCCTGCGCTGCGCGCATCCCCACGACACGCCGGGGTTTGCTCGACACCTGCGGCACCGGCGGCGACGAACTCCACACGTTCAACATCAGCACCGCCGCCGCGTTGGTCGCCGCCTCGGCGGGCGTCCCGGTCGCCAAGCACGGCAACCGCAGCGTGTCCAGTTCCAGCGGCTCGGCCGACGTGCTGGAAGCGCTGGGCGTGAACGTGCAACTCACGCCGGAACAAGTCGGCCGCTCTGTCGATGAGTTGGGCATCGGGTTTTGCTTCGCCCCGCTGTGCCATGCTTCAATGAAACACGCGATGCCTGTCCGGAAGGTTTTGGGATTTCGCACGCTGTTCAATCTGCTCGGCCCGCTCACGAATCCCGCGGGGGCGGAGTATCAGCTTTTGGGATCCGCCACCAGGCACACCGCCGAGAAATTGGCCTGGGCTCTCGCGGAACTCGGCCGCAAGCGGGCCTTCGTCGTCTGCGGGGCGGATCAGCTCGACGAAGTCAGCCTCTGGGGTGAGACCTCCGCGTTTCGCGTCGAGTACAACATCGTCACCGAGGAAACTTGGACGCCCGCCGACCTCGGCCTCGCCCCTTGCCGGGTGGAGGATCTGCAAGTGAGCTCCGCGTCGGAAAGTGCCGCGCTGATTCGAAGCGTCCTGGCAGGAGAAACCGGACCGCCGCGGGACATCGTGCTCGCCAACGCCGCCGCCGCCCTCGTGGTCTCGGAACACCTGGAAACGTTGGAGCAAGGCGTTAAAGCGGCCGTGGAAGCGATCGACCAAGGCAAAACGACCGAACTCTTGGCCCGTCTGGTCGAGGTCACGAACCGTCAACACTGTGGAACGAAGGGCATTGTCGCCGCGATCGCCACGCCCAATCCGGTGGGTCGACACCACGAACCGCCAAGGCGGATCGGCAGGAGTTGTCCCACGATTGCCGAAGAACTAAGGTAAAAGTTTCGGAGGCTCTGTCGAAACAAAAAACTGATCCAGAAGGATTGTCGATGTCGGATTTTGAAACCGTGGCCAAGGTGGGCGAGATTCCCTTGGGCGAAGGCCGGTCCTATGCCGTCAACGGGCGGATGGTCGGCGTGTTTCATTTGGCGGGCGGTTACAAGGCCATCAACGACACCTGCCCGCACATGGGGGCGTCGCTCTCGGCGGGAAGCCTGGAAGGCGACGCGGTCTATTGCCCCTGGCACGCCTGGCGGTTCTGCGTGAGCGACGGCACCTGGCTGGACAATCCCCGCGTGAAAACCGACGCGTACGAAGTTCGAGTCGTCGGCGACGAGATCCAAGTCCACGTCCCGGACCCCCAACCCCGCGGACCGGCCGCCAACCCGGAAGAGACGACCGAATAGCGTTTCAAATCCGAAAGGCGGCCTGTCTCACAAACGTCGCGATTGAGTGTGAGACTTCATCCCGAGGCGCACATCTTCCGTAACGGCTTCTCGTTCCCGAGATGGATCGACCCGGCAAGATGCCGCCGCGACGTTGGTGCGGCCCAACCCGCGTGGCTCAAACGCTTTATGTGTTGAGAAATTGGCGAGATTTCTCTGGAACATGCGTCTCCGCGCGGAACTTTTCGTTCCGAACGGGGTTTCTCGATAGGGTTGCCCTTTTTTTTGTTTGTATTGTTGTCGCTTTCCAACAGGACTCGTCGATGTTGTCGCACCGACTTCGCGCCCGTCCGCGCGGATTTACGCTGATCGAATTGCTGGTGGTGATTGCCATTATCGCCATTCTCATCGCTTTGCTGTTGCCCGCCGTGCAGCAGGCCCGCGAGGCGGCCCGCCGGTCCGCGTGCAAAAACAACATGAAACAGATCGGCCTGGCACTCCACAACTATCACGACACGTTCGGGCTGTTTCCGCCGGGCTATGTTTCGAAAGTTCCTGGACAGCAGGGGAGTTCGAGCTGGTGCCGATCGGGCGGCGTGCAATACGCCCCGTGGCCGGTGTTGATCTTGCCGGCTCTCGATCAGGCTCCGCTTTACAAGAAGTTCAATTTCAACGTCCCCTTCCAAGACACCAGCAACCAGATGACGACTCCCAACAATGGTTACCTGGTGGCGCTGTCGATTTACCAATGCCCGTCCGATCCCGACACGGGGGCGAACCCGACGCGGACGACCTATTTCGGCGTGCAGGGCGGCGGGACCGCCCCCGATTGCGGAAACACCGGTTGCAGCCCCGCGGGGGATCGCGCCTCGTATGTGACGGGAATCTTGTTCGCGGGGTCCAGCATTCGCCACCGCGACGTGTTGGACGGCGACACCAACGTGTTTTTAGTCGGCGAATCTCGCTACGGCGGAGCCGATTGGGGCGCGAGCGCCAAGCAGGATAGCTGCTCTTATCCGCGAAATCTCGCCGGGACCCAGGATCAAATCAACCTTTACCCCGGCAAAGGCGTGCACGACACGCGGGGGTTCAGCAGTTTTCACGTAGGCGGCTGCCATTTCACGATGGGGGACGGCTCCGTGCATTTTGTCAGCGAAAACATCAACCTGTCGACGTATCGGGGACTCGGCCGCCGAGCGGACGGTTTGCCCGTGGGAGGATATAATCTATGATGTCCCAAAATCGCAGCCTCGTTCCCTGGCTCGCCGGGGCTGTGTTGATCGTGTGGATTTACGGTTGCGGCGCGGCCAACGACGGCCCCGATCGTTACCATGTCAGCGGCAATGCCACGTACGATGGCCGGCCCATTCCCAAAGGCTTTATCCTCTTTGAACCCGACGACTCCCAAGGCAATCAGGGGCCAGGCTCGGGCGCTCCCATTGTCGAAGGCGAATACGAGACGCCCCCCGGCAAAGGGATCGTCGGAGGACCTCATCGCGTCAAGATCACCGGCTTCGACGGCGTGGAAACGAAAATGGAAGGCGAAGTCCTTCCGGACGGGCAGCCGCTGTTCTCGCCTTATGAAACCTCCTTCGATTTCCCTAAAGAAGACACCGAGAAGTCCTTCGTCGTTCCGAAAAAGAAAGCGGGAGAGTAGGAGCGGTCTGTTTTCGGATTATTCTGAGCGGCAAGGCGATAGCCTCCTGCTTTCGGTATTCGACGAGCCGGTGGCTAGCGCCATTCCGCTGAGTGATTTCTCGTTTTATTCTGAGCGGCAAGGCGCTAGCCTCCGGCTTTCGGTGTTCCCCGGTTCGGCGGATTCGTGACTCCTTTTGCGTTCCATCTCGACGCGACTGAGCCCGCGACCGCTGCGCGGGTGGGGCGATGGCGAACGCCGCACGGCGAAGTCGACACGCCGGCGTTTATGCCCGTGGGCACGCTGGCCACGGTGAAAGGCCTCCTCCCGGAGCAACTCAAGGGCACCGGTGCGCAAATGGTGCTCGCGAATACCTACCATTTGGCGCTTTGCCCCGGCGCGGAGGTCGTCGAGGAACTGGGCGGACTGCATCGGTTTATGAATTGGGACGGGCCGATCCTCACCGACAGCGGCGGCTACCAGGTTTTCAGCCTGGCCGATCTCAGGCAGATCAACGACGAGCACGTGGTGTTCCGCTCGCACATCGATGGGAGCCTGTTGGAACTCTCGCCGGAAAAGGCGGTGCGGATTCAAGAACAATTGGGCGCGGACTGCATCATGTGCCTCGACGAGTGCCCGCCTCACGATGTCCCGTTCGAGCGGATGAAAGAAGCCGTGGACCGCACGACGCTCTGGGCCGGCCGCTGCCGGGAGGCGCACCGCCGGGTGGATCAGGCGTTGTTCGGCATCGTGCAGGGCGGGACCCGGCGGGATCTGCGGGCGCGATCCGCGGAGGGCCTCTTGGCTTGGGATTTTCCGGGCTACGCCGTCGGCGGGTTGAGCGTCGGCGAATCGCCCGAGGACATGTATGAAACGCTGGAATTCACGGTCCCGCTGTTGCCCGCGGATCGGCCGCGGTACTTGATGGGCGTGGGCCGGCCGATCGATCTCATCGAAAGCGTGCTGCGGGGCATCGATTTGTTCGACTGCGTGATGCCCACCCGCAACGGGCGGAATGCGACCGCGTTCACGTTTTCCGGCCGGGTCCGCATGCGGAACCTCAAGCACCAGCGCGACCCCGCCCCGTTGGATGCGGAGTGCGATTGCCTCGTGTGCCGGCAATTCAGCCGCGCCTATTTGAGGCATTTGTTCATCTCCAGCGAGATGCTCGGACCGATTCTGCTCTCGATTCACAATCTGGCCCATTATCAAGAGTTGCTCAAACGTCTGCGGGCGGCGATTCGGGCGGGAAAGGCGGCAGAGTTTCGCTCCGAGTACCTTGCCCGGCAGTCGGCATCTGTCTAAGATACGCGCTGGTCTGCGAAAAAGGTGCGTTTCGGCTAAGATTCCCGCCTCCCGTAACGAATGGCAGTTCAGGATGAGTGATCGGCTGCCAATGGCAACGTGTTGTCAGTGTTGGGCGGAATTTGGATGGCTCACGTGATATAAGCACTGGCAAACAAGCGGTCAGTGGCACCCAAATAATCCAGTCGGTTGATGTCTATGTCTTTTTATTGGTTGGCGTTACTCGCGGAAGAAGCTCCCAAGGGCGGACAGGGGGGGATGGGAATCGGCGATTTGATTCTCACCATGCTGCCATTTTTGATCATCCTGCTGCTGTTTCAGTGGCTGTTTGTTCCCAACCCGCAAAAGCGGGAGCAAAAGCACATTGACGCCCTCAAAACCACCTTGAAGAAAAACGATCCGGTGGTCACGGCGGGCGGGATCATCGGCACGGTCGCCAATGTCTCACCTGAGAAAAACGAAGTGACCATCAAGGTCGACGACAACACCAAGCTCCGCGTGCAAATGCGGAGCGTGATGGTGATTCCGAAACCCGACGCGAAAGACGGCAAAGGCGCCCAAGAAGCCAAGCCCGAACCGCCCCCGGCGGAATCGAAATAGCGCGCCGGATAATCCCATTGATTCTCGAATTTCACTTGAATACCTTGCAGGAAGGGACTCGATGATTCCTCATCTTGGCCATTGGGCGGTCTGGGCGGCCACGGAAGCCGAAGCCGTCGAAGAGATCGTTCCCAACGGGATTAAGCTGTTGCTCGCGATCGGAGTGTTTCTGGTGCCCTACGGTTTGGGGGTGCTGATTGCCCGGGGACTCAGGCTGAAGGAATACGCCTTCAAGATCGGGCTGGTGCTGTTTGCCGGCACGTTCTTTATGATGCCGTTCTTTTATGAATACATCTACGGCGCGCTCGAGCGGCAGCATTACGAAGCGAAGCTGGCTGGGTGGGAGGCCGAGCAAAAGAAGTCGAAGTTGTCGGAACAGGGCCTCCAGGCCATCCAAGAGAAGAATCCCAAGCTCCAGATTATTGAAACCCCGGAAGAAGCCGCCGAGGTGGAGGTCCCCAGCCTCACCCGATAATTTGGCGTTTCCCATCGCGAATCCATCCAAATTTCGAGAAACCCGAGCGCTGCCGTCGGACGCGAGCCGGCCTCATGAGGAAGCGGGCGCATCGCCAGCGAAACCAAGGAACCTAACATGTCAAGCATACACGTTCTTTTGTCTCAAGCGGCCAGGCGAGCGCTGGGATGCGCGCTTTTGGCGGCCGTTTTGCTTTCGCTCGCCGGATGCGGGGAGAACGACCCGCTCGTGGAGCTTCGCGATTTGGGCGCGGATTTCAAACGCACCCGCCAGCGCACGGTCGAGCTCGTCCGCTTGCCCAAAGACGCCGGCGACGAAGCCCTCGCTTACGTGGCCGAGTTGAAGCGGCCCGAATCGCTCAAAATGCTGAATCTCGCGGGCACCCAAGTCACCGACGAGGGGTTGAAATCCGTCGAGGGTTTGAAGGGCCTCGAAACGCTGGACCTGAGCGACACGAACATTTCCGACGCGGGGCTCAAGCATCTGGAAAAGCTGCCGAGCCTTCGCGATCTGCGGATCGGCAATACGAACGTCACGAACGAGGGCCTCGCCGATCTCGTCGCCAGCGTGCCGAGCCTGGACGTGCTCAACGTCGCCGGCGATCCCAAGCCCAAAGAGCCGGAACCCCGCAGCTGGAAGACCGCGCTCAACTTCGGCATCGACCTGGCGGGCGGGACGAACCTGGTGTATCAGGTGGACCGCAAGGCGATCGAGGAAAAAATCGCCGAGGCCAAACGCCGGGGCGAATCCACCGATCAGCTCGAAACACAAATCACGGGCCGGGTGATGGACCAGATGGTCGCCGCGGTCAGCCGCCGATTGAATCCCTCGGGGGTGGAGGAAATCACGGTGCGGAAAGTCGGCACGGACCGCATCGAAATCATCATCCCCAAAGCCTCGCCCGAAGTCGTCGAGCGTAAAAAACGCCAGATGACGCGGCTGGGGAGTCTGGAATTCGCGCTATTGGCGAACCAGCGGGACCATCAGAACGTTTACAACCAGATCCAAAAGCTGCCGCCGGGCGAAGATTTGCTCCGCGACGACGGCACGCTCTGGGCGAGTTGGCGGGATGTGGGCCGCAACGCCAACGGCACCCCGAAAAAAATCGGGATCACCGGCGACGTGATCCCCAACGACCAGGGCCAGTTTCTGGTGGTCTTCGGAGAACCCGAGGACCGGGTGACGGGCAAATACCTCAGCCGGGCTTACGAGACCACCGACGAAAACGGCCGCATCGCGGTCGGGTTTTTGTTCAATAAGCAGGGCGGCTTCCGCTTTCAGCGGCTGACCAGCCAGAACAAGCCCTCGGCCGACGGCTTCGAACGCCGGCTGGCGATTTTGCTCGACGAGAAAATCCACTCGGCCCCGTCGATCATCACCACGATCAGCAGCAACGGCCAGATCACCGGCCAGTTTACCCAAGAGGAAGTGGACGAGCTGATCAGCGTGCTCAACGCCGGGGCCCTCACGGTCCCGATCGAGCGCGAGCCGATCAGCGAGCAATCCATCAGCCCCACGCTGGGTGTCGAAGTCCAGCGGAGCGGGATCCTGGCGATCCTCATCGCCGGGGGCGTCGTCTTGGGATTCATGCTGATCTATTACCTGTTTGCGGGCTGCGTGGCCGATGTGTGCCTCGTGCTCAACATCATTCTCGTGATGGGCACCATGGCCTTGATCGATGCCACCTTCACCCTGCCGGGACTGGCGGGGATTGTGCTCACCATCGGCATGGCCGTGGATGCCAACGTGCTGATCTTCGAGCGGATGCGCGAAGAAATCAACCGCGGCTCGAGCATGCGGCTCGCCATTCAAAACGGGTTCGGCCGGGCGCTGTCGGCAATCGTCGACTCCAACCTGACCACGCTGATCACGGCGGTTGTGTTGTATACCGTGGGGACCGACCAGGTCCGCGGGTTCGCGGTCACCTTGTTCATCGGGATTGTAATGAGCATGTTCACCGCGCTGTACTTCGGCCGGATGATCTTTGAAATCTGGGAACGCAAACGCTGGCTCAAAACGCTCCGCATGCTCAGCGTCGTCCGCAGCGACATCTCCTGGAACTTCTTCTCCAAATGGAAAATCTGCGCGGCGGCCTCGGTGGCGGTGATCATCGTCGGGATGGCGACCTTCTTTTACCGGGGCGGCGACAATTTCGACATCGATTTCAGCGGCGGGACGATGCTCACCTTCGAGTTGACGGACGAGGAGGACATCTCCGACGTCCGCAACGTCCTCCAAAAAGAATTCACCGACGAAACCATCACGCTCGAGCGATTGTCCCGGCGAGACCTCGCGACCACATCGGCCACCAAGGGCCGGTTGTTCCGCGTGCGGACGAAACAGCCCGACGTCAAAGAGGTGGAGTCCCGCGTCGCCCAGGCGATGCAGGCGGCCGATTACCACCTGCTCCGCATCAACATGACCCAAAGCGATATTCAGCCCGTAACCCCGGAGACGGTCGGCCAGAATCTCTCGAAAGAAGACAAGGCCCTCCTCGACATCTATAATGGCGGCCACCAGGTCGAATTGACGTTCAGCGAAGCCTTGACGCCCGAACGCATCCGGGCCAGCCTCACCAGCGCTTTGGGCAGTCTCGCAAAAGAGGAGACCAAAAACGAAGCCGGGCAGGCCGAACAGAAATATCTCGATCCCGAAAAGCTGTTCCGGCTCCGCTCGCAACAGCCCGGCAAGCCCGCGGACGAGGCGGGGAGCAGCCCCGGCACCGAGCAGCGCTACACCCGCGTGACCGTGTGGACCCGCCCCATGCTCGCCGTGGACGACTTGAAAACCGCGCTCGCCAGCATGAAAGCGTCCCTCACCGAACCGCAGTTCGAAGGCGTGGACAGCTTTGCGAGCTCCGTCGCCGGCGAAATGAAAAAATCGGCGGCGATGGCGATGCTCATCAGCCTCCTCGCCATCGTGGCCTACATCTGGTTCCGCTTCCAGCGCGTGACCTTCGGCCTCGCCGCGGTCGTCGCGGTGATTCACGACGTGTTCGCGGTGCTCGGCATCATCGCGATCGTGTCCTACGCCTCGTCGCATTGGGGCTTTACGTTTTTGCTCCTCGAAGACTTCAAGATCAACCTGCCCATGATTGCAGCGTTCCTGACGCTCGTGGGCTATTCGCTGAACGACACAATCGTGGTCTTCGACCGCATCCGCGAGGTCCGGGGCAAAAACCCGAGCCTCACCGTGGGCATGATCGACACCAGCCTGAGCCAGACCCTCTCGCGGACGCTGCTCACCTCGCTCACCACTTGGTTTGTGGTGGCAATTTTGTACTCGATCGGCGGTCCGGGCATCCACGGGTTTGCCTTCTGCCTGGTGATCGGGATTATCGTGGGGACTTACAGCTCGATCTATGTCGCCAGCCCGGTGCTGTTGTGGCTGATGAACCGCGAGGGCCGAAACGCCTCCCGGTCCGCCCCCGCCCAACAACCCAAGGCCACGACCACGGCCGGCTGAAGGATCAAGAAGGCGCGCGGAGGGCGAAAGCCCTCCGGTCACGCGGATCAACCCAAAACTCGACAAAACCGGGAGGCTGACACCTCCCGCTCGCCCTGCATTCCAAAAGTCGCGCAAAACCGAGAATGAGACGGGCGAACGATGCGTCATGCCAAAATCGTTCCTCATCATCGACGGATACAACTTGATGCATGCCTGGGGATTGGCTCGGCAGCGGTATGGGCCGGGCGACCTCGAACGGCTCCGCGAGCGGTTCCTCAATCAATTGGCGGGCCGATTGACCGCTGAGGAACGCCCGCGGACGACGATCGTGTTCGACGCCGGCGACGAGGCTCCCTCAGACGCCCTGTCCCAATATGACCACCAACACATGCACGTCGTTTATGCCCAGAAGGAAGCCGACGCCGACACGCGGATCGAACATATGATCGCGGCCCATTCCGCGCCGCGGCAGATTCGCGTGGTCTCGAGCGATCGGCGGTTGCAGATCGCCGCCCGCCGACGGCGGGGCCGGTTTGTCCGCAGCGAGGAATTCGTGAAGGAACTGGAAGAGCGGGAATCAAAACAAGCTCCTCCTCCGAGTTCGCGGGATTGGAAGGCCAAGTTTTCCGGCGAAATCACAGACGCAGAGACGGCCGAATGGTTGGAAATCTTCGGAGAATCGGGCGACGACTAAATCGCACCCTCGGCGCGGCGTGTTTGCTTCTGGCATGCGCTGCGGCGGGGTGTTCCTCGAATTCCTCCGAGGCGTCGGCGGTTGAAGGCGGCGATCACGGAACGTACATCGAGCGGCTGAAAGCCACCGCGGCCGAGTTCGCCTATTACGAACGCCTCCAACAAAACTTGAGCCCGGAGGTCTGGGAGGCGCAAGGCGTCTCGCTCCAGGTGCCTAACCCGTTTCATCTGGTGAAGAGCCCCTTTCCCAAGAGCCGCGCCGCGGGGCACGAACCGTCCCGCGACGCGTTGGGCGTTCCGCTGCCGGGCGTGCTCGGGATGTGGGAGGCCCGCCTGCCCGGCGAGGGCCATTCGCCGCCCCAGCCGGCGTATTTGTTCGTGATGAGCAATCAGCAACTGTGGTCTGTTTCCCGGAAATCCGCGAGGGCGTTTCATCAAACCCTGGTCGAGGATGTGCTCGCGGAACTCCCCGGACTTTCCGAACTCCCCGTCGAAAGCAAATGGACTTCCGAGAATTGGTCCGGTTACGGCTTGCCCTACGCCTCCGCGACGTTTGAAGCGACCCTGCCCCAAACAAATGCAAAAGCCGACTTCACGCTGTTTTTGTTTCAGAGCGGCGTCAACGAGCGGCGGGACGAGATCAAGGTCGCGATGATGTTCGTCGTGCCGCACGCGGCGGTGTTCCGGGGCAGCCGGCCAGACATCGATCCCCAAACGCTCTCCGCCGAGACGCTCCGCATCACGCCCCGCAAGATGGATGGCCGGTGACATGCTCCCTCCACCCATCGGGACCGGACCGTTGTTGTTGGTCAGCGTGGTTCGTGCCGCGGAAGTCCCGGCCGCAATCGCGGGCGGCGCGGACATCCTCGACATCAAAGACCCCCGCCGGGGTTCCTTGGGCAAAGCGGACGACCGAACGATGGCCGAAATCGCCGCTGCCGTTCGGTCCCTTCATGCCTCGGTTCCCCTAGGCTGCGCCCTCGGCGAACTCTCGGATTGGAACAACCCACAAACCGTTCCCCGTCTGCCTGCGGAAACGGCTTTCGTGAAATTGGGACTTTCGGGGTGCGCCGGGATAAAAGCTGGCCCCGCGCCTGGCGGAGCTTTCGCGAACGATTGGCCGAGGTTCATCCGAACCCGCCGGCGTGGGTGGCGGTGATTTATGCCGACTGGATTAAGGCCCAATCGCCCCCGCCGGAGGAAATCCTCACAGCCGCGGCGGAGCACCAGTGCGGGGCCGTGCTGTTGGATACGTTCCACAAAGACGGCCGATCGCTGGTGGAGGTGCTGCCTTCCCAGGAACTCGAGCAGATCGCCAGCGCGGTTCATCAGGCGGGTTTGGCGTTGGCGTTGGCCGGGGGTTTGCGAAAGACCGATGTTCCCCGCTTGAAGCCGCTCGCCCCGGAGATCGTCGCCATCCGCTCCGCCGCCTGCCGGGACGGGAACCGAACGGCCGAAATCTGCGAAACCGCCGTCCGCCTGTTTCGGGAAATGCTCGAGACCCACCTGTCAAACGATGTTTTTCCGCCCGGCAAATGATTCGCCTACCGGCGTTTGCGGCGGCTGGTTTTGGTTTTGACGTGCGCGGTCGGCTTGCGTTTTCTGATCCAGCGAATCCACGGCTGCAAACCCTCGGCCGCGAGCAGCGATTCCAGCGTGCCGAAGTGCTCTTCGAGTTCCTTCTCCGTATAGATCGCATGGATTTGAGAATGGCAGGGCCGGCACAAGGGCACGGTGATCTTCCCCTTCCGGCTTCTGGGCACCAAATGATGCTTCGTCAATTCCGAAGGGGCATACTCATGCCGGCAAATCGGACAAATCCGATCGGAGTCCGGTTGATCCATGCGGAACGATCCTGCGTCTCGATAACATTCTGCTCGTCTTCGGAATTGTTTGCCGTCAGGAGTCGGGCGTCAATTTCGATACAGAATACACCTTTCTTTCAGACGATGCACGCGATTCGCGAGGAGGGCCATCGCATCCGAAGCCCGAAACACGGGAATCCCTGATGGCGTCTGTCCCTCCTGGCGCCCAGGCTCCTGGTACGGCCAGTGCGGCGCTCCTGTTTTTTGGCCTGTCCTCTGTAGCCGTTTTGCCAGGTGGTGTCATGGCAAATGGCCGAATAATCACGCATGAAATGAAAGGGTTCCCTGTGTTGATTTTTGAGTTGGACTTTTTCTGAAAAGTTTAATCCACCGGCCGGCAAATATCGTTTGGGGGTTGGTAATGGCCCACCGTATGATGGAGATCGACGCACGATTATCCGATGATATTCGCGACAACCGTCCTTCCAAAGTTCTGAAAGGAACCCGCATGGCCACGACGAACGACGACTGGGTTATCGACATTCAGGACGTGTCGAAAACGTATCCCGGCAAAGTCCGGGCACTGCGGGGCATTTCCATGCGGGTCCGCCGTGGGGAGATCTTTGGACTGTTGGGGCCCAACGGGGCGGGCAAGAGTACCCTCGTCAAGATCTTGATGACCATCGTCCGCCCAACTTATTGCGACGGGAAAGTGCTCGGCCATCCCGTGGGGCACCGCGAGTCGCTACGGAGGGTGGGGTTCCTCCCCGAACACTTGCAGTTCCCCGATTATCTCACGGGGGATCAGGCCCTTGACTTTTATGCCGCGTTGTCCAACGTGCCGCGCAGGGATCGTCGCGAACGGGCCGAAAAACTGCTTCAACAAGTGGGAATGATCGATTGGCGTTCCAAACGCATCAAGACGTATTCCAAGGGGATGAAACAACGAACGGGACTCGCTCAGGCTTTGATGAACGACCCGGATTTGGTGCTGCTCGATGAACCCACCGATGGCGTCGATCCTCTGGGGCGACGTGACATCCGTAAAATTCTGATCGGCTTAAAGGAACAAGGCAAAACGGTCTTTATCAACAGCCACCTGCTCAGCGAGTTGGAGTTGGTCTGCGATCGGGTGGCGATTCTCTCCAAAGGCGAAGTCGTCGCCCAGGGCACGATTGATGAATTGACCCAGGCCAGTAAGCGGTATGAGATCAAGCTCGCCTCAAAGCTTCCAGAGGACGCCTCGCTAAGAGACTTGTTGAACAAAGTCGAGGGCAAGTTGGAAGAGCGCGAGGCGTCTGCGGAAATCATCGTGCCCAACGATGACACCGCCGCCATCCAACCGGTGATCGACGCCTTGCGACGCGCCGGTGCGGTCGTCGAATCGCTTCGCCCGGTGCGGCAGTCGCTCGAAGATTTGTTCATGCAGGCGGTCGAGGAGTCAGAGGGCAAGTCCACCACGCCCGGTGCGGCGGTCAATCGCGTTTCGAAGGGAGAAAACAACTGATGCAAACCTGGGCTATTCTGGTCGACTCGTACCGTTTGGTGCTGAGTCGCAAGTTGTTTTGGATCTCACTCATTATCTCCGGGGTCGTCGTGCTGGCTTACGCCTCGATTGGATTCGATGACACCGGGTGGTTTTTCTTATTTGGCATGACCCATTTCGAAGATGACTATATCCGAGCCGGAAGTCCCTGGGCCGTGGGTCTGTACTTGGGGATCTTCTCCCAGTTTATTGTCGGCTTTTGGCTGACGTGGGCGGCGACGATCCTCGCGTTGATTTCGACGGCTCCCATCTTCGTGGATTTCATGGCGGACGGGTCGATCGACCTCGTGTTGGCCAAACCTTTGAGCCGGGTCAAACTGTTTTTCGTGAAATACCTGGGCGGACTGCTATTCGTTTTGCTGCAAGTCGGCGTGTTTTCCCTTGGCGTGTTTCTGTGTGTGGGGTGGCGAATCGGTCAATGGAATTGGTCGATCTTCTCGGCCATCCCGCTGGTTTTGGTTTTCTTTAGTTATCTCTATGGCTTCAACGTGCTGATGAACGTGATAACCCGCTCCTCATTGGCCTCGATCTTGATGACGATTTTGTTCTGGTTCATGATTTATAGCGTCCAGCAAACCGAGTCCGTTTTGAATGTGTTAAAGCTCCAGAGCGAAATCGCCGCCAACGCCCCGCTTCCCAAATTTCACCCGCGATCCTTTGCCAATGCCAATCGACGAAGAGGGCCAACCGGCCGAGGACGACGAGAAAATCCGAAAGCAGGAACTCGAGCGGCAGCGGCAGGAATTCGACCTTCAATTGAAAGAAGCCAAACGCCGGCGCGAGGCGGCCCGGAGCCGTTTGGATTCCCTCGCGGCATGGCATAAAGGCGTCAATGGGATCCTGGCGGTTGTCCCCAAGACGAGCCAAACGATTGGTCTGTTGGACCGCTGGATGACAAACGACGAAAAACACAGCCTGACCAGCCTCATGCAAGGCGGCCCCCGGCGGCAGCAGCGTCTCGAATCCCAAAACCAAGGGCAGGGCAACCCCGGCATGGAAGCCCAAAAACGACTTCAGGAAGACTACAGAAACCGGTCGCCGTGGTACATCATCGGCACATCGCTCGGCTTCGAATGTGTCCTATTAGCATGCGCCTGTTGGCTATTCGTCCGGCGAGACTTTTGAGACGTGTTGGGTTTTGTGATTAGCAATCGAAACGGATGATCTTGGGAGAACGATTCTGGCATAGCGTTGGGGGAGCCAAGGATCATCTGATGGTCCTGCGGGAAGCTCCGTCGCTGTCTCTTTCCATCGCGGATCCCCGGAGTTGCATTTCCTCGCGCATCAGCCGTCGCCCCACGTGTAACCGCTTCGCAGTTGGAGCGGTTCGCCGCCGGCGGGTTTCGGATCTTCAAAGGCGAGATATTCGTATGCCTGGTCCGCCGTAACGGAGAGTTCCACTTCAATCGTCTCGCCAACCGCAAGCGTCTCGCCAAACCGACGCGGGCATCGGGGCAGCGCTCCGGGTAATGCATTCCGTGCGGCAAGCCTTGGTGCGGGAGCCGACGCTCGCACTCGGGGCAGAATCCGGCGGCGATCAGGCACCTTTACGAATTTTTGATGTCCCCGCCCGTTCTTTTTACACCCTTTTGATGCGGAATCTGGTTCAATTCCGGGATGAACCATGGGGAACATTTTGTGGCTGGCGGCGGGAGGCGCGTTCTTCGCGGGGGCCTTGGCGGTCGTTTAGGGGATGGGGCGCACTTGCAAAGTCGAGAGCTTGACAGCTTTTTGATCCCCTTGAGCCGAGTTTTGACACCTATTTGATACGGGTCGATTTACAATTCGGGGAAATGACGCAGAGATTTCGATTCATTAAACGCCACTTTCAGAGTTTAGCGGAGGACTTAGGTGATGTGGATTCTGATGTTGCTTCTTGGAATTGCGACGTTTGTGTTGCTGTATGGTTTTGTGTTCGCCTGCGAGCGGCTGTAAGGAGAATGGGATGGACGCGTTCGTCAATAGCTGCGTGATTGTGACGACGGTATTCGCCTTCGGTTATCTGTGCTACGTCATGCTCAAACCGGACAAATTCTAAATCGACAACAAGGATCAATACGATGGTCGGATTTCTCATCCCCGCGATCATCATCGGGGCGACGATGGCACTGGCTTGGCCGTTGGGCCGGTACATGCGGTGGGCGATGGACCCGGAAAATTCTGCCCCAGAACCGCGGAAATTTGAACCCCTCCTGGAAGGGCGAACCTCGAGAGAGCAACGATATAGTTTCCCATGGCGTCTGCGCTATGAGCGGTTTTGTGAGGCGGTGCTCGGCCGCCACGCCGCCCGTTCGCAGAACTGGAAGCCGTATTGCCTGTCGATGCTCAGCTTTAACCTGGTGATGTTCGTCTTCGTGTATGTCGTGTTGACGACCCAGCAGTGGCTGCCGCTCAATCCGGATGGAAAAGACGCCATGGAGCCGAGCCTGGCGTTCAACACGTCGGCCAGTTTCACGAGCAACACGAACTTGCAGCATTATTCCGGGGAAGTTTCCCTGAGCTACTTCTCGCAGCTCTTTGCGTTGATGTGGCTGCAATTCGTCAGCGCGGCGACGGGCATCGCCGCTGTCACAGCGCTCAGCCGCGGACTCGCCGGCCGCACGGAATTGGGGAATTTCTTCCAGGATGTTTGGCGGGCCACGGGATTGATTTTGTTGCCGCTGGCGCTGGTGACGGCTTCGCTCTTCGTGGTGTGCGGCATGCCCATGACGCTGAATGGGGCCGCGGTCGCCAAGACGTTGGAAGGGACGATGCAGACGATCGCCCGCGGGCCGGTGGCGGCTTTTGTGGCGATCAAACAACTCGGCACCAACGGCGGCGGGTTCTTCGGGCCGAACTGCGCGCATCCCTTCGAGAACCCCACATTCTGGTCGAACGTGTTGTGCAACATGGCGATCATTCTCATTCCGATGGCGACGGTGTGGATGTTCGGGCGGATGACCAACCGGCTCCGGCATGCCGGCGTCGTTTTTGGCGTGATGCTCACGCTCTATCTGGCCTTTGTTGCGTCGGCGTGCGTGTTGGAAAGCCAACCGGCCGCGGCTTTGGCGGACTTGCCCGTGGAGGAGTCGATGAACCTCGAAGGGAAGGAGCTTCGGTTCGGTGCGACCGCGGGGGCGACGTGGGCCGCCTCGACGACTTCGACCAGCAACGGCAGCGTGGATGCCATGCACGACAGCCTCAATCCGCTTACGGGACTCTTGCCGATGACCGGGATGTGGCTGAACGTCGTTTTTGGCGGCGTGGGCGTCGGGCTGATCAATATGTTTTTGTTCGTGGTCACGGCGGTGTTCCTCGCGGGAATGATGGTCGGCCGCACCCCGGAGTATCTCACGCGCAAGCTGGAAACGCGAGAAATGAAGTTGGCCCTCGTGGCCCTGCTGGCTCATCCGCTGTTCATCGTGGGGGGCACGGCGGTGTTCGCCTCGACTTCGTGGGGCAGAGAAACTTTGCACAATCCCGGCAGCCACGGCTTGAGTGAAATCATCTACGAGTTCAGTTCGGCGGCGGCCAACAACGGGTCGGGATTCGAGGGACTCGGAGACAACACCGTACCCTGGAACATCGCGACTGGAGTGATCATGCTATTGGGCCGGTTTATTCCGATCATCGCTCCCTTGGCGATCGTGGGTTCTTTGGCCGCCAAGCGGGCGACGCCTGAATCCGCCGGAACCTTCCGAACGGACACGCTGTTGTTCGGCGTGGTGTTGCTCGGAACGATTTTGATCGTCGGGGCCTTGCTGTTCCTTCCGCTGGCCATGCTGGGACCCATTGCCGAGCATCTGAGTATTGCCCAATAAGCTTCGAGGTCGGAAACCATGTCAAACGACATCCTGTTCGATTTCGCGGGACGCACAGCGAGCGGCCTTTCGGGAATCGTCTTTGGAGCGATGATGGCCTGGCTCTGGGGACGCTGGAAGCGTCACCGCGAGTACAAGAACATCCTGACGGGGGATGCGCGACACGGTCGTCATCGAGCATCACATCGTGGAGAGGGCCGTCGGTCCGGATGGAAAGGAACGGCCGGCGACGTTGCGGCTTCGCTCGCTGGGACAGGCTCAGATCAATCACGTCGTCCCCAACGGCTACCTGGCCGAGGAGTTGCTCAATCGCGCGCTGAATGTGACGCCGCGCCACACGCTGATCTCGATGGAGGGAGCCGAAGGATCTTACCTTTTGGAAACGTTGATGAACTTCGTCTGCGACCGCGTCCAGGCCGGCGGATTCGAGCGGGACCAATATGTGATGGCCCCCTGCTGCGAACCGGCGGGTCTGGCGATGCACCAGCCCATTACGATCCTGTTAATTTCGCGACGTGATTTGGCCCTCTTTGAAACGTGGCCCGCCTGCCGCGACGTGAAAGTCGAGCACGGTTCCGATGGGGCGCGGATCCTGACGTTGATGGAGTTAGCACAACAGTTTCTCGCCGAGCAAGAGAAGATCGCGGCGCTGCAACAGGCGGGCCGGAACACGACGCATGAAGAAACCAGTTATCTCCTCGATCTGGCGATCGACAAGCGTTCGACTCCGGTTCCCGCCAAAGCAGTGTCCTGGGGTCGCTTTGAGAATGTGCTCAAGGAAATCAACCTGGAATCGAGTGAACCCAATCCGGGAATGCCCCCGATTCCTACCAAATAAACCGTAAAGGATCAATTTGAAATGTCCTCGGAACCAAATTCCATCGCCGGCTCGGCCGAGCATTCGCGTTTTCGCAGAGAGAAATCGAAGTCGCTTTTCACGATGGACATGCTGGTGCCCTCGATGGGGCAGGCCGTGAAGATGCTGAACCCTCGGACAATGGCTCGCAATCCGGTCATGTTTGTCGCCGAGTTGGGCGCCGGGTTGACGACGCTCGTCACGCTCTCCGCGGCCGTTTCCGGCCGCGAAGGTGTGGGATATTTTCTGGCCGTCTCGATTTGGCTGTGGTTGACCGTTTGGTTTGCCAATTTCGCCGAGGCCGTGGCCGAAGCGCGGGGCCGGGCGCAGGCGGATTCATTACGGAAAACCCGGAAAGACGTGAAGGCCTGCCGAGTCATTGACAGTCGTGGAGTCGGCGGCGAGTGGGTTCCCGCTTCCATGTTGCGGGCGGGTGATTTGGTTCTTGTGCAGGCCGGTCATGTGATTCCAGCTGACGGGGAAGTGGTGAGCGGCGTGGCGTCGGTCGATGAAAGCGCCATCACGGGCGAAAGCGCGCCGGTCATCCGCGAGAGCGGCGGAGACCGCTCTTCGGTCACCGGCGGAACCCGCGTCTTGTCCGACCAATTGATCATTCGCATCACCGCCCGGCCCGGCGAGAGTTTTCTCGATCGGATGATCTCGATGGTCGAAGCAGCGAAACGCCAGAAGACACCCAATGAAATCGCGCTCACGGTCGTCCTCGCCGGATTGACGCTGGTATTTTTGATGGTCTGCGTGGGACTGTATCCCATTGCGACGTATTTCGATGTCACGATTGATGTGCCCACGTTGGTCGCGCTGTTGGTGTGTCTGATCCCGACGACGATCGGGGCGTTGCTCGCCGCCATCGGGATTGCGGGAATGGCGCGGCTGAGCCAGAAAAACGTGATGGCCATGTCGGGACGGGCGGTGGAGGCCGCGGGCGACGTCAGCGTGCTGCTGTTGGACAAGACCGGCACCATCACGCTGGGGAACCGGCAGGCGAGCGAGTTTCGTCCGGTGCCCGGCGTGGAAGTTAAGGAACTCGCCGATGCCGCGCAACTCGCTTCCATTGCCGACGAGACGGCGGAAGGGCGAAGCATCGTCGTCTTGGCGAAGGAACAGTTCAATATTCGCGGACGGGAGATGGAGCCAGCCCATGCCACGTTCGTCCCCTTCAGCGCCCACACGCGGATGAGCGGCGTGGACATGGACGGGCGGAAAATCCGCAAAGGCTCCGCCGATGCGATCGAGAAGTTCGTCACCGATCAGGGCGGCGAGTTTCCGGAAACGGTGCAAAAGCATGTGGACGCGATTGCCAAAGCCGGCGGAACGCCGTTGGTGGTCGCGGAAAACGACCGGGTGCTGGGCGCAATCTTTCTGAAAGACATCGTCAAGGGCGGCATTCGGGAGCGGTTTGCGGAACTGCGGCGGATGGGAATCAAAACCGTGATGATCACCGGGGACAATCCCAAGACCGCCACGGCGATTGCCGCCGAGGCCGGCGTCGATGACTTTCTGGCCGAAGCGACGCCGGAAGCCAAGCTCGAATTGATTCGCAAAAATCAAGAAGGAGGACAACTCGTCGCGATGACGGGCGACGGCACCAACGACGCCCCGGCTTTGGCCCAGGCCGATGTGGCCGTGGCCATGAATACCGGAACGCAGGCCGCCAAGGAAGCGGGCAACATGGTCGATCTCGATTCCAACCCGACCAAGCTGATCGATGTCGTGACCGTGGGCAAACAGATGTTGATGACCCGCGGAGCACTCACCACGTTCAGCGTGGCCAACGATGTGGCAAAATACTTCGCGATCATCCCGGCGATTTTCATGATCGCCATGCCCGAATTGGCCGCGCTCAATATCATGGGTCTCGCGACGCCGCAAAGCGCCATCCTCTCGGCGGTCATCTTCAATGCGATCGTCATTCCCTGCCTGATCCCTTTGGCCATTCGCGGCGTGCAGTATCGGCCTGTCGGGGCGGATGCGTTGCTCCAGCGAAACCTGCTGATTTTCGGATTGGGCGGCCTCATCATCCCCTTCGTCGGGATCAAGCTGATCGACCTGGTGCTGGTCGCGTTGGGAATGACCTAAGCCTGCTTCAGAGCCTCCAACAAAAAAGGAATCCCCATGTCGGACTTCATCACTTCACTCCGGTTGTTCATCCTGAGTGTGATTGTCTGCTCGGCGGCCTATCCGGCCGTCATTCTTGCATTCGCCGCCGTGGTCGCTCCCGAGGCTCGGCAGGGCAGCTTGATTCAGGCGAAAGACGGCACCCTCATCGGTTCGCAGTTGATCGCGCAGAAGTTTACGCGTCCCGAATACTTCTGGCCTCGGCCTTCCGCGGTGGACTACAATGCCAGCGCCGCCGGCGGAAGCAATTTATCCCCCGCCAACCCGGCAATCACCGAGCGGGCAAAGGAAATCCTCGGCACGTTGCAGCCGGCGGCTGACCAGCGGGTTCCCGCCGACCTCCTGCTGGCGTCCGGCGCAGGATTGGATCCGCACATCACCCGGGACGCGGCGGAATTTCAAGTGCCGCGGGTGGCAAAGGTTCGTAAGATGCAGGAAGAGCAGGTGCGGGAAATTGTTCGGCAGCATATGGATTCTCCCACGCTGGAGGCACTCGGAGGAAAGCCCTTGGTGAACGTGTTGGAACTGAATCTCGCCCTGGACGAACTCCCAAAGTAAGAGAAACCGATGACGACGGAACCGGATCGTCCCAACCCGGATGAACTCTTAGCCCAAGTGCAAGCCGAGGAGGCCCAGGCGAAGCGGGGTTCGCTCAAAATCTTTTTCGGTTACGCGGCGGGCGTCGGCAAGACCTACTCGATGTTGGAAAACGCCCGGCAAGCGCGGAAGGACCACCGGGAAGTCGTCGTCGGCTACGTCGAACCGCATGGCCGACCGGAAACGGAAGCCCTGCTTGAAGGTTTGGAAATTCTACCCGTCCAAGCAATTCCGTACCGGGGCGTGACGCTGCGGGAATTCGATGTGGACGCGGCCTTGGCCCGGCATCCCGATTTGATCCTGGTCGATGAACTGGCCCACACGAACGCCGAGGGCTGTCGGCATGCCAAGCGTTGGCAGGACGTGCAGGAACTTTTGGAGGCCGGGATCAATGTGTGGACGACGCTCAACGTGCAGCACATCGACAGCCTGAACGACGTGATCGGGCAGATCACGGGAGTTGTTGTGCGGGAGACGGTTCCCGATCGCACCTTCGAGGGGGCGAACGATCTCGAACTGGTGGACATCACTCCCGAAGAACTCTTGGTTCGGCTGCAAGCGGGGAAAGTCTATATCCCGGAACAGGCGCAGCGGGCCATCCAGCGGTTCTTCCAAAAGCCGAACCTCACGGCTCTCAGGGAACTTTCCTTCCGGCAAGCCGCCCGCCGGGTTCACAGCGACGTTGAACTCGCCCGGCGGGAAAAAGCCGCCTGTCAGCCTTGGGCCACGGGCGAGCGATTGCTCGTCTGCGTTGGGCCGAGTCCCACGACCGCGCGGGTGATCCGCACGGCCAAGCGGATGGCGACGGCCCTGGATGCTCCCTGGCTGGCCGTCTCGATCGATCTGACGGGCGACGTCGGTAGCAGCTTGGCCAAACAGCAAATCGCCCAGCACTTCCGACTGGCGGAACGCCTCGGTGCCGAGACGGTCACCCTCGCCGGGCAGGACTTGGCGGGAACGATTCTCGATTATGCCCGCTCCCGCAACGTCACCAAAATCCTCATCGGCAAGACGGCCCGCCCGCGCTGGAAGCGTTTGCTGTTCGGGACGTTCGTGGATGATGTGCTCGAAAACAGCGGCGACATCGACGTGTATGTGATCCACGGCGAAGAGGAAGAACGACGGCCCGTATCCCACATCGTCAGACACGCTGCCGTCAACTGGTTGTCCTACTTCGTTTCAACCGTGATCGTCGTCATCACGGGCATCCTGGCCGCTGTTTCGCGCCGCTTGGACTTGGCGGATGCCGAGGCCAACACGGTGATGCTGTTCCTGGCGGCGGTCGCCTATGTCGCCTACCGGCTGGGCCGAGGTCCGGCGACGCTGGCCAGCGTCCTGGCGGTGATGATTTTTGATGTTTTCTTCGTTCATCCCTTCTACACCTTGGCCGTCGCGGACGCCCAGTATGCGGTGACCTTCGGCGTGATGCTCGCCATTGGCTTGTTGATCAGCACGCTCACGTCGCAGTTGAAAGCCCAGGTCGAAAACACCCGCTTACGCGAACGCCGAACTTCCGCCCTCTACGAATTGGGCAAGCAGTTGAGTTCCATTTACGGCGACATCTTTCTGGTGTCGGCGGCGGGAAAGAAGATTGCCGAAATGATCGGCGGCGAAGTGGCTGCTTTCCTCAAGCGCCCCTCCGGTTCGATTGAACTGGTCTTCGGCGACGACACGGCAATTGCCCGGCATCCGATCAGCCTCCCGGTTGCGCAATGGGTCAGCGAACACGAGGAAATCGCCGGGGCGGGCACCAACACGCTGCCGAATGCAATTGCGATCTTCCTGCCGCTGACCGGCTCGCAAAAGAAACTCGGAGCGATCGCCGTCCGCGTGGACGACATCGAACGGCTCTTGGAACCGGATCAACGCCGACTCTTGGAAGCCTGTGCCAACCAGCTTGGCCTGGCGTTGGAACGCGATCAATTGGCCATCGAAGCCTCCGAGGCCCGCATCCAGGCCGAAACGGAGCAAATGCGAAGCAACCTCCTCAGCACGGTGTCCCACGACCTGAAAACCCCGCTGGCGGCGATTTCCGGGGCCAGCAGCAGCCTGCTGGAGGTTCCGACCCTGGATGAGAAAACCCGCCGTCAACTGCTCGAAACCGTGGCGGAGGAATCGGCCCGGCTCAATCGGTTGCTGGAAAACATTCTCCAGATGTCAAAACTCGATGCCGGGCGCAGGCTCCCAACAAAGAGTGGCACGTGCTGGAAGAGATCGTGGGATCGGCTCTGCGGCGCGTCAGCGGGGACCTGCGAGAGTATTCGGTGGATGTGCATTTGCCGGATGATCTGCCCCTCGTCTTCGTGGACGGCCTGCTGTTGGAGCAGCTGCTGGTCAACCTGTTGGAGAACGCGGCCCGCTACACGCCTCCGCAGACCCAAGTTACCATTTCCGCTGCCGTGGAGGGGAAAGCGCTGCGATTGACCGTGGCCGACAACGGCCCCGGATTCCCGCCCGGTTTGGAGGAACAGATCTTCGAGAAGTTCTACCGCGCTTCGCCCACGGCGGATGCGGGCCGGGGCAGCGGCTTGGGACTGGCGATCTGCCGGGCCATCGCCCAGTCGCACGGGGGAAACATCACCGCTTCCAACCGTTTCGGCGGCGGAGCCGAGTTTCAGGTCCGGCTGCCCTTGGCAAAGAACGCGCCCCACGTCGTCGTGGAATGATGAAACATGCAAAACAAAGCCGTCACCAATACCAATAGTAACAATCAAACTCCCCAAGGCGACCATTTAATCCT
The DNA here is from genome assembly GCA_963815195.1 of uncultured Planctomycetaceae bacterium. Classification (GTDB taxonomy): domain Bacteria; phylum Planctomycetota; class Planctomycetia; order Planctomycetales; family Planctomycetaceae; genus CAWAVN01. The sequence continues at coordinate 529,976 of CAWFGE010000012.1, read as the reverse complement.
GGTCATCGAGGATGAGCAGCCGATCCGCCGGTTCCTGCGGGTTTCTCTGAACAACGAAGGCTACCGGGTCATCGAAGCAGCTGCGGGCGAAGAAGGACTGCGAATCGCCACGCGCCAGCCGCCCGATCTGGTCATTCTCGATCTGGGACTGCCGGACCTCGACGGCCAGGAGGTGTTGCGCCGGCTGCGGGAATGGCTGACCGCTCCGATTATCATTCTTTCCGTGAGAGATCAGGAACAGCAGAAGATCGAGGCCCTCGACCACGGGGCGGATGACTATGTGACCAAGCCGTTCAGCATGGGCGAACTCTTGGCCCGGATGCGAACAGCCCTGCGACATGCCCACCCCGTCGGCCCCGCGTCCTCCATCATTTCCATCGGCGACTTGCGCGTCGATCTGGCGGCCCGGCTGGTCTTCCGCAAGGATGCCGAAGTGCATCTGACGCCCTTGGAATACAAGCTGCTCGTAACCCTAATCCAACACTCCGGCAAAGTTCTGACCCACCGCTTTCTGCTCCGCGAAGTCTGGGGACCGCTGCACTCGGATGAAACCCACTACCTCCGCGTCTTCGTCGCCAGCCTCCGGCGAAAGCTGGAGGACGACCCCACCCGCCCCCGCTATCTCCTCACCGAACAAGGCGTCGGCTACCGCTTCGCCGCCGAGTTGTGATTTTTGGTTCTTTGGGATAATCAGGGGGAGGGGACGACGGCGGTATTAAAGGATTTCTTGTCCGCGCTTTTTCACCTCCCCTTGGAGGTCGGACGCGGTAGCGGCACGGGCGGCGGGGGAGCGGCCAGCAAAAACGTGAACATTGTCTCGGCTGGAAGCGCTCAAAGATGCGGTGTTCGATGTGTTGGGCAAGGTGATTCGGGGGACCGAACTGCGACAGCTTTTCGTTGACGCCATTCGTTATGGGGATAGCCCTCTAAACTCGCGGAAGTCCGCGGGAGTTAGCCCGTTCACGGTCCGCTGCTTTCCGAAGTGCCTCGCCAACAGCTTCACGGTTTGGTGATAGTCCGCCAAGGTGCGGGGCGACAGGTCGCCATCCTCCACGGCCGTCGCCTTCGCACCCATGAACTGGTTAGTTCGCGGGCGTAGTCTTTGATCGCCGCTACGCCAACGGGATCGGTTCCCCATGAACCGAAGTAATACATCCGCCCCTTAATTTTCTTCGTCCACGGCCCGCAGCGGTGCGGAAAAAGCGGAAAGTCCGGGGTCGGCTTCTCTGGTTGAGTGCCGGCAGTTTTGCTAGGATTCCCCATGTCGTCACCTCGGGTTTCAAGGCTTGGGTGATGAATCGGCCCCAACCGCCTCAATCGGTTGGGGTCATCTTTCAGTCAGAATAGCAAAGCCCGCACGTGTCGAGTCTGAAAAGCATCAATAAACCAAAAGTCCTCAAACCATTTGACACAAGCACTTTAGCCCCCATAGCTCAATTGGCAGAGCAACTGACTCTTAATCAGTAGGTTCTTGGTTCGAGTCCAAGTGGGGGCACTAAACATAAACATGGCCAGACGAATGATTTGCGTACCTGCCGGCGGTCGGCAGCGTGGCCCGAAAACCAAAGAAAAATCCGGTACTGTACCGGATTCGGTTTTTGAGGAGCTGCGCCAATGCCAAAACCCGCCCGCCGCGTGCCCACGTACCGCAAACACAAGCCCAGCGGTCAAGCCGTCGTCACCCTCTCCGGGACTGACTTCTATCTCGGCCCCCACGGTTCTCAAACCTCCATCGCGGAATACGACCGCCTCGTCGCCGAATGGCTGGCCATCGGGCCGCCGCCTGCCCCGCCGCGACGAAGAATCCGGCTTCACCGTCAACGAGTTGCTCGTTGCCTACTGGGAACATTGCGAACGCCACTACCAAAAGAACGGCGAAGCCGACCAGCGAAGTCTCCTGCATCAAGGTGGCACTCGGCCCGGTTCGCCGGCTGTACGGTCACACGCAAGCCGGCGGACTTCGGGCCGCTCTCCCTCAAGGCCTGCCGGCAGCAAATGATTGATGCGGGCTGGGAGCGCGAGAGCATCAACACCCACGTCGGCCGCATCCGCCGGATGTTCAAATGGGGAGCGGAAAACGAGTTGGTTCCCGTGCGACGTTTTCCAAGCCCTGGAGACCGTGGCCGGATTGCGGAAGGGCAGAAGCGAAGCGGCCGAAACCGAGCCCGTCAGCCCCGTGGCCGATCACCTGGTTGAAGCGGTTCGGCCGTTTGTCTCCCGTCAAGTTTGGGCGATGATCGAACTGCAGCGCCTGACCGCGATGCGGCCGGGGGAAGTGGTTCTGATGCGGACCGCGGATCATCATCGATGGGCGGAGCGGTTTGGGTTTACATCCCAGAATCCCACAAGACCGAACATCACGATCGGCAGCGGGAAATCTATCTCGGACCGCAGGCCCAGAGATTCTCGCCCCGTTCCTCAAAACCGATCTGACGGCCTATGTGTTCTCGCCCCAGGAAGCCGAGAACGAACGCCGCGCCGCCCAACGCGAAAGCCGGAAAACTCCGGTTCAGCCCAGCCAACAAAACCGCCGCAAGAAAGCCCCCAAGCAAAAAGCCGGCGAACGGTACAACGGTGCTCTCCTACCGGCGTGCGATCGTCATGGGTTGCGAACAGGCATTCGGGATGCCCAAGGAACTCCGGCGGATTCCCAAGCAAATGCCCAAGGCGGAGCGGGGCCGGTTTTCGGCCGCGGAGTGGGAAGCCGAACGCGAACGCCGGCAAGAGTTGGCATCGGAGTGGCGAGCGGAGAATTGCTGGCATCCCAACCAGCTCCGGCACAACGCCGCGACGAAGGCCCGCAGATCGGCGGGGCTGGAAACGGCCCAAGTGATTTGCGGACACTCCAAGGCGGACGTCACCCAGGTTTACGCCGAAGCCGATCGGCAGAAGGCGATTCAGTACATGGCCCAACACGGTTGAAAGGACGGTTTGAGCATTGAACCGGGGGGGCGGTCTCCCCGATAATTTTGAGTCTTCGGGTTGCTCCCCGGTTTTCGCGAAACCGTGGGGCTGAAATGACCGGGGGCGGTTGTGGGTTTCGTACCTGATGACCACGCCGCCCCCGGCCGGCCCGACTTGCATCAGGTACAAGCCCATGAAGAAACAAGCCTGGCTCCAGTCGATCGAAGCGCAACGCGAATTCGGGTTCTCGCGCAGTGACCTCCCGCGATGGAAGCAAAGATGCGGTCCGCTTGGCCGGCCGATTAAAACGAGAGCCTACGGGCCCAAGGGCAAACTCTTCAAGTATTCCAGGGCCGACCTCGAAAAACTCGCCGCCTTGCCTCTTCTCGAAAACGGCGTGCTTGTGGATGCGATGGGGGAATGGCTCAGCGCGGCTGAAATGAAGCGTCAGTATGGCGACGCGCAACGTCTCGCCGCCTGGCGAAAACGCTGCCCAGTCCTCGGACGCGCCATCAAGGCAAAACAGGTTTGGGTTCGTCTTCCGGCCGGCGGTTTCCATCGGCTTTGGGTCTATCTCGCGAGCGATTTGGAATTGGCGGTCGCGAAACATCGTGACGCCCCGGCGGAGTCGATCGAAGGCGATTGGGGCACGGCATCGGAAGCCGAAAAACGAGTTGGCTTCCATGCCCAGACAATCCGCAGATGGCATCGCGAGGGACGCAGTCCCGACGGAAAGCCACTCCGATCGCGGATCGAGTTGCGACACAACGGGCTATATGCCCGCGAAACGACCGTGTTTTTCATCCCACAGTTGGAAGACATCAAAGCGAGAATGGTTCCCCCCGCCGATGATGCGGTCTGGATTCCCATCGGCCCCGCGATCAAGCGCCTTTGTATCTCGCGGGGCGTTTTTCAACAGCGATGCGGAAAAGCGAACTGGCCCGGCTTTGGTCCGTTCCGCGCATCAAAACGAACCGCAGCGAAGGCGGATGGCCGGCAGATTCGAGCCGACATGTGGCATATTCACAAAGACGATTTGGAAGCAATCGAGCAGGCAAGAAAACCCAAGACGGGCGAAGGCGATGGGAAGTGGTTACGGTTTGAAGCGGCCGCAACGAGGTACAGTGTTTCAAAAGGGACCATTTCCCGTTGGGTCAATCGGGGCTGCGTTTGGTTGGGCGGGGCTAAAATGCGAATGAAACGGAATCGCACACGGACCGCGCAAGGTTACTTCCAAGTGCCCGAAGCGTCGGTTGAAGATTTGGAAAAGGCGCATCGAGCGAAGCACGGAATTGAAGAGCCGAAGCGGGATCCGCCAAAAGAGGGTACTGCCGAACGTCGCCGCGGTCGGCCTAAGAAAACAGAACGAAACTTGGCAATCAAAAAACGGGCAAGGGAAAAGAAGCTGACCGACAAGCCAACGGAGTTGAAGAATCTACTGAACTCTGACTCTGACTTTGTTGGGCAGTTTGAGACGGTGAGTTTGGATGCCGTGAAGAAGGTTCTCCGAACAATGAAAAAGCGGTGCTAAAATTCGTGAATTTTGGCACGGTCAAGTTTATTTTGCGTTTTTTTGAAAGAAAAAACCCTCGTGTTTCGAGGGTTTTTTCTTGCGCCTGACGGCGGGTCAGTGCCAAAAATCCCAACAATTTTGACCCCGCTTAAAACCTCTTGCAGTTGATGGCAGCGAGAACCAACCAACTGAAAGAAGGTTTTTGAATGACGATCGACTTAGAAGCGGACAAGCTGACATTGAAGGAAGCAGCCGAGTTGCTCGGCGTGGATCTCTCCACGGTTTTTAGATGGTGTCTGCGTGGGGTTCGCGGACGAAAGCTGCCGAGCTTTCGGCTTGGCGGCCGGCGGTACATTTTCGCGAACCGACCTGGAGGATTGGATTGAACAACAGAACGCGCCGGACGCGAAAGCCAAACCGTCACGGCAGGCGGAGCGGCGGGCGAAAGCGGCGGAAGAGAAACTCGACAAACTCGGCATCGGTTCGTAAGCGGGGCCGAGTTTGACGAGCGGGAAAAAAGGGCCGCCGGCGTTCGAGTCGCCGACAGCCCCGGAGCTGCACCCCACCTGCCACAGCGGGGGCACCGTCATCCTACGGTCCCTCCGGCCGATCGGCAATGGGCGTTGCTCCCTCTCGCGCGTTTTCTCAATGCCCGCCGATCCACAACGGAAGGGAAACCGAATGAGCGATGATTCGTTGCGCGAGCAACTCAGGCAAAAGGAATTGGAGTTTCCTACGAAAGCGCGGGGAGCGACTCAAGATTCTTCGCAACTGCCGTCTGGGAGATGCTTATGCGAAGCTGCTCTTGCGAACCCTCGATGACCACATCGGCGAGAGCAAAACCTGGACGATGACAATCCCGCAACTTGCGGACGAAATGGAGTGTTCCGAGGCGACGGTCGAACGCCGGGTGAAGGACTTGTGCGAGCGACGATTGTTGATCGTCGAAGCCGTCGATATTGAGGCCCAGAAGTACGAATTCCAAATCGTCTTTTCCAACCTTCAGGATTGGATTCCCGAAGCCCGCGTTCGACCGAAAACCAAACGAAGGGGCCGCCGACGAAAGCCGCTTCCCCTGGCGTCAGAAGCCCAGCCCGAAGCATCGAATTTCGAGCAGGGAGTTGGAAATTCCCAACTCACAGATCCGAATTTCGAGCAGGGAGTTGGAAATTCCCAACTCACAAATCCGAATTCCCAACTCACAGATCCGAATTGCCAACTCACAAATCTTGGCACTTCTTATAAGCGCCCAAAAAGCGCCAAGAAAAGCGCCCACCCCCCAAACCCCCCGGAGGGGGGAGGGGTTGGCGAGCCGCCCCGCCGCTTTCGGGCGGAAGAGTTTCCGATACCTGTCGGACTCGACACGCCGGAGTTTCGCGAGGCCTGGCGGGAGTGGTGCGAGTTTCGCCGGCACACGAAACGCAAACCCATCAGCGAACCCGCCGCCCGGTTGCAGATGCCCGACCTTGAACGGGCCGGCCCCGCCGCCGCCGTCGAAGCCATCCACAAAGCCATCAAGAAGGACTGGCAAGGTTTGGTCCTCGACACCAGCAAAGGAAATCCCGATGATCGCATCGAACGAAAAGCCCAACGTGCCGAAAACGCCTTGCAACGCGCCTTCGGCCGAAGCCGAAGACGAAGCCGAGTCCCGCTGAAAGCGATCCTTGAAGCCCTCAAGCCGCTTCAAGCATTGTGCCGCGATCCGAAAGACGCAGCGGCCCTGCGGATCTTTGCCGAGCTTCTGGTTGACCTCCCGCCGGCCGACATCGAGACGGCGGTGAAACGCTATCTCCGCGAAGCGGACGAACTCTGGTTCCCCTCTCCGGGGAAGCTGCGTAAACTCGCGATGGAAGCGGCGGAAGGCGAACTCCCCGAATGGCAACACGCCTGGCATCGGATCATGGAAGCCGCCCGGATTTGGGATCGGTATGACCGGGAAAGAGCCGTCGCCGCACGCGAGCACGTGGGCGAATGGTTGATGGCATTCGTGAAAAATTTGGGCGGGTTCATCGCGCTCGCGAGCGTGGACGCCGACACGCTTTCGGTTTTGCTATCGCACTTCCGCCAATTCCTTCACCACCGAAAGGGATCGGGCCACAAGAAACCGGGCGTTGCCCGAATCGCTGCGTCCGGCCCCCGCGAAGCTGAAGGCAAACCCCAATGACTCGGCCAAACTTATTTCCGCACCGAATGCCCGACGGCCCCAGCCAACCGGCGGACTTCTGCCCCAGCCAATCCGCGAACTTCTGCCCCAGCCAAACCACGCGGGCGATGGTGTATCGGTTCATCCTGGAGAGCCGAGAGGGGGCGACTGATGCCGAGATTCAAACGGCCCTCGGTGATGCAGGACCGCGGCGGTTGGTCCAATGCCGGCGGGAGTTGGTGCGGGATGGGTTGCTCGAAGATTCCGGCCGAACCCGCCGGACCACGGCAGGCCGGCGGGCGAAGGTGTGGGTTGCTCGCGAGGCCGGCTGCGGTTGCCTGGTTCCTTGAAGGAATAGCGGCTCGCCGTTCATCCTGACGGCGAGCCGCAACCTTCCCAACGCTGGCGGAACCATCCTACGCTATTTGCGCGAAATCACTCCCCCGGATTGGCATGACCAGGCGGCCGCGCGGTGCTCGCGATCGCAGGACCTCGATGACCAGGCGGCCGCGGTGCTCGCGATCGCAGGACCTCGATGACCAGGCGGCCGCGGTGCTCGCGATCGCAGGACCTCGATGACCAGGCGGCCGCGGTGCTCGCGATCGCAGGACCTCGATGACCAGGCGGCCGCGCGGTGCTCGCGATCGCAGGACCTCGATGACTAGGCGGCCGCGGTGCTCGCGATCGCAGGACCTCGATGACCAGGCGGCCGCGGTGCTCGCGATCGCAGGACCTCGATGACCAGGCGGCCGCGGTGCTCGCGATCGCAGGACCTCGATGACCAGGCGGCCGCGGTGCTCGCGATCGCAGGACCTCGATGACCAGGCGGCCGCGGTGCTCGCGATCGGCAGGACCTCGATGACCAGGCGGCCGCGGTGCTCGCGATCGGCAGGCCTCGATGACCAGGCGGACGAGCCGACGGGGAGGGGGGCCGAAATTCTGACGGCCCGGATCTCCGAAACCACCGCCCACGTTTTCGTTTTTTCTTGGCAATATTTTTGAGGGGGGGGGGGTCCGCGGGGCTTACCGGATTGCGCGCCCTTATAGAGAGCCATCGCAACCCAAAGCAACGAGGAACCCCCGATGCCCGACGAAATTCACGTTGTCACGCTGGAGCAACTCGCGGCCAGCTTTGATGTCCACCCCCTGAAAATTCGCTGCCTCGTTTTCTGCGGGCTGATGCCCGGGCCGGTTCTCGTCAACGTGGACGGTACCGACCCCCAATGGTCCTGCGAAGAAATCGCCGATTGGCTCGCGGCCGACATGCCGATCGTCGATCCCGACCGGTTGCTGCAGCAGGCAGGGCAGTTGCCCTTTTTGACGCCGGAGCAGCTCGCCCGGCTGCTGGGATGCAATCGATCGACGATTCACAGGATGGAGCGGGACGGCCGCTTGCCCCGCCCCGTGCTTCGCGGCCATCGCCTGACCCGGTGGGCATGGTCCCAGATTCGGGACTGGATCGACGCGGGTTGCCCGGCCGACGATTCGGCCGAAGAGAGTTGCCCCGCCTCAAACCCCGAATGCAACTGAGCCTTTACCGCTCCCGTCCCCGCGTTCCGTTTACCGCTCCCCTCGAAAAATTCAAAAGAGACAGAAGCCATGAAAAAAATGATCGGCCTGGTTCTGGTTGTGTTGATTTTTGCGATTTGGTCGATGCCCGACGCCGCCGGCCTTCTCGCCCCGATGCTGGGCGTGGTGGTCACCGCCGGAATGAATGCCAGACAATTGACGGAGAAGCGAGGGGAGTTTCTCGCGAATGCCCGCGCACTCATCAGCAAAGCGAAGGCGGAGAAGCGCAGACTTCACGGCCGAAGAGACGCTGGAATTTGAAGAGCAGATGGCCGACGCTGAGCAATGCTCCGCAGCACTCGCCGCGATCCCGAGCAGCTCCCTCGTCAATTACGGCATCGACCCCAACACCATCGCCGGGTCCGCCGCTTCCCCCGATCTTCCCGGCGGGAACCGCACCCAGCCCGGCCGCGTGATGTTTCGCGACCAGGAAGGCCGCGACGTTCGCGCCTACGCCCACAACGAGCCGATGGGCGAATATGAGCCCCTGGACGTCGGGAAGCTGCTCTACGCCCAACTGACGGGCCGCTTCGACATGCTCGAACCGCAGCGAGATCCTGGCGATGGGAGCCGGCAGCGGAGACGGCTATCTGCTCACCCCGCAATACGGTCAACGCATCATCGACCTGGCCCGGTCCGCTTCCGTCGTGATGCGGGCCGGGGCCGATGACGGTCAACATGCAGAACGAAGACTTGAATTTGCTGAAGTTGACTTCAAGACCCGACGGCCCATTGGCGTCATCCCAGGAAACCCGGTCACCGCGACCAGCATGGAATTCGGGATGCTGCGTTCTGACGGCCCGCACGCTCGCGGCCGTGATCCCGGTCAACATCGAATGGCTGGAGGATGCGAGGAACGCCCAAGCGGTGATCCGTAACGCTTTGCATGGCCGCGATGGGGTTGATGCTCGACCAGGCCGCGCTGTTCGGCCTTGGAGCCGCTGCGGAGCCGAGAGGCATCATCAACACGCCCGACGTGAACGAGATCGCCGCGCGTGGGCACGCCCACCAACTACGCCGAAATGTCGGGCAAGCCGTGGGCGACATTCTCGCACGCCAACTATCCCGGCGACGTGTCGAACCTGGCGTGGATCAAACATCCTCGCGACGGGGAAATCCTACGATCAACTGCTCGACGCCAACAACAACCCGATGCAGATGACGCCGTGGGTTCAGAAGCTGAAGCAATTCCACACGAGCAGCCTGCCGAGCACCGACGGGGGGGGGGAAACGAATCCACAATGATCGTGGGGGACTTCTCACAAATTGTGTTCGGCACTTCGGAAGAGGATCACGATTCGCGTGCTCGAAAGCGGGACGGTCACCGACTCCGCCGGCGTGACGCACAACGCCGCCTCGGAACTCAAGAAATTGATCGTGGCCTACATGCGGGCCGACATCGGCGTGTTGCGGCCGACGTGGATGACGAAGCTAACGGGCGTGACGCCCTAAGAGCCGGTGATCGGCCCGGATGGTCCGGGCCGACGTGCGCGCCCGGCGGCTTTGTGGCCGCCGGGTTTTCCCCTTTTGAGGATCACCGCCGATGTATCTCCGATTCCGATGTTCCCGCCGCGGGCCCGGCTATCACTACCCCTTGGGCTTTGAAGGGGAAGTTCCCGACGAACTGGGCGAGCAGTTTGTCAGCGAGAAGGCCGCCGTCAAAACCGCTCCCAAGCCGGCGAAGCCCGCCCCGGCCCGGCCGAACGCCAGGCCCGCCCCGCCGCCGGCCGCCGGCGACGATCGGTCGATCGATGAGCTGGACCTCGATGACAGCACGAAGAAGGTGCTCAGAGACTTACGGCCTCGTGACCGTCGGCGAAGTCCGCGACCATCCCGACCTTCACGAAGATTCCCGGCATCGGCAAAGCGACCGCTGCCAAAATCCGCGAAGCCGCCAACGCGGTTTGAGCACCGCCCGATTTCGCGCGAAATCATCTTTCCAACAAACGGCCCGCGCATGTTGCGCGGGCTGTTTTTTGTTTGCGACCAGGCCGGCCCGATGGCTTATGATTCATCGCGCCGGCCGCGTGGCCGGCGAACTCACTCCCCCGCGCCCAACGAACACCGCACCGTTGGGCGTTTTTCTTTGCGCGTGGGAAAGAACCCCCGGCATCGCAACCAGCAATGCCGGGGGCGACGCAGAACATCTGCGTCACGCGCAGTGGGGCCTTTCATCGGCAGCCCGGCCCGGTCATCACCAGAACCATTCCCTTCGCTTCACACGCGAACCTCCGGCCCCCTGATGCGTGTTTCCGAAATCCGGTAAACTACCGGAAACGCGAAACGGGAAAAGCGCGGCCGATGCCGCAAACTTCGGCCCCGTACCGCCTTACTTCAAATCGAGCTAAAACGGTTTGAGAGGGTTTGCAAACGCTCCCAAATCGTTGTAAGTTGGTTCTGCCAAAACGGTTTTCGGGAAGAATTGCTTTGGCCGATTTGTGCCTCTTAATCAGTAGGTTCTTGGTTCGAGTCCAAGTGGGGGCACTCGTTAATAAGTACCGCCGAGGTAATGACTTACGACATGCCGATGGTCGGCGGAGCGGCTTAATACCCGATGAGTTTCAGGGTAACACGACCCGAAAACCCCCGGAAAGGCTGCGCATGTCCCGCCGAAACGATGAGAATCGGTCTTGTTGGAGCGGTCGGCCTATTGCGGATCTCCGGCGCCAATTACCGACGATTCAGAATCGGCGTCATGCGCGGCCAGAAGAACTTCTGTTTGTACCCCGCGTGATGGTAGGCAAGGATCCGGTTCCAATTCGGAATAGTCCGCATGCCGCTCGAGATGCTTTTGGTCGATTTCATTCCACATGGGCTGTTGTGATCGTTCTCTGATTCATAATCCCAAACCTGCAAAGTCGCCCGATCTGCAAAAGTTGATGCTTCCAAACGCATAAAGGGTCGTTCTCTTCGTGAGAACGACCCTTGCGTGGTATCTTTTTGTAAATCCCAAAGCGGTCAGGCGTTGGGGCATTCGCCTCCGGTTTCGGCGAGAGAGGCTTTCTTTTCGGTGATGACGGGGCATTGGGGAGACAGACTCGGCATTCAGGGCCGTGTAATCCGTCCAATCATCCGGGAGGTTGTCTTCGTGGAAGATCGCCTCGACGGGGCACTCGGGCACGCAGGCTTCGCAGTCGATGCATTCATCCGGATGGATGTACAACATCGATTCGCCTTCGTAGAAGCACTCGACGGGGCAGACAACAACGCAATCGGTGTACTTGCAGTTGAAACAGGGTTCGGCGACAACGTGGGTCATGAGGGGTCCCTTTCCAATGGTGTTGTCGTCTCTCGGAGCTTTGCGTCTGCCGAAGAGACTGGTTCGACTGGGAGGCCGAGAAATGAAAATCGAACTCGAGACGCGAAATTCACTAACTTCCGATATTCAATCGTCTTGCGAGAATTAAATCTTGACGAATCTTAGTGGGGGGTTTCGGGAGTGTCAAGTGTCCGTTTCTGAGATTTCCCCGGAGGAAGGCAAACTGAAAAACCCTGAAAAATGAGGGGTTTTGTACTTTCTTCGGCCCAAGATGCCCGGTTTCCCCAAGAGCCGTCTTGCCTCAAACATCTCACCCCAGTACATTTAATACTGGAAGGATTTTATGGGGAAAGGGTGCCCATGCGGGTTTTCCCGGGAAATATCCAGGATGCACTCGATGAATTTCCCCTCTGGACCAAAAATTCGAGACATATCCCCATTTGTGCGGGTTCGATAGTCATGGAGCGGATTTTTCCCACCAGCGTGGTGCGGTTTTGAAACTCTGATGCCATGCTTGTCTTGGCATCCCACCGAAAGGTTCATTCGTGGCTCTCACCGAAGTTGATCGCAAACTCCTGAGACGCTGCCTGGCGGATGAACCGGGAAGCTGGAAGGATTTCGTGGACCGGTTCTCCGGCTTGTTTGTGCACGTCATCCGGCACACGGCGCACGCGCGGAGCGTCCCGCTGACGCCCGAAGACGAGGACGACCTGCTCGCCGAGATTTTCTTGAGGCTCCTTGAGAACAAAGCCCAGGTTCTGCGGAAATTCCGCCAGAAGAGCTCGCTGGCGTGGTATTTGACCGTCGTGACCCGCCGGATTGCCGTCCGCGAAATCACCCGCCGCCGGAAAGCGGAAGCCTTGGGGCACGTTACGGTGCACCGCGCTTCGATGGATCATTTGAAGTCAACGGGCCGCCAGGCGCGGGGCCCGCAAAACCGCATCGACGACGAAGAGGAAATCCGCGAGATGCTCAAGGATTTGCCGCCCACCGATGCCGAGGTCGTCCGCCTGTTCCACCTGGAAGGCCGGTCGTACCACGAGATCAGCGCGATGCTGGGCATTCCCGAAAACTCGATCGGCCCCACGCTCAGCCGGGCCCGCGAACGTCTCCGCGCTAAAAAAGTGCAGTCTTAAAACCTCGCTCTCCATGTCGCCGACCACGCGGCCGAACGAGCCCGCTCTCGCTCCGCCTTGGTGTTCAAAATAGCGCCGCGTCCAATCGGCGGACGGCTTGCATCGCCGGCATGCCCTGCTAAACTGGATTCGCCCAAAACGGCGAACCTCCCTAAAATCTCACCATCGCGGTTTGGGAACGTTGCGAGGTTTTAAAATCCCAGCTCGCCGCGGGCTGCCTTCCAACGGACAACGAGATCGCGGACTTCCCGCCACGCAAGGAATCGTCAGGATGACTGCATCGCTCTGGGACGTGTTGAAGGAACAACTTGCGGAGTTGCGGGAGACTCTGGCCGGCCCGTTGCCGGGTGAATCGTCGGAGATGGCCCTGTCGCTGTTTGATGATTGGCTGCGGATGACGGAAATCGTCCTCGCCGGCCGATGGAAGCCTTTGGAACCCAGTTTTGCCCGCTTCGCGCTGCCGTTCTTTCAAGCCGCGGCCGACACCTTTGCCCGGAGCGGGCAACCGGGTTATGCCGCCTTCGCCCGTCTCTCCCTCTCCGAAGCAGGACGATTTCTGGAGCACCATTCCCGAAGCCCCCAGCCGTTTGGCGGCCGGCATCAACCGACCCGCTGGAGCGGATTGGCAATCTGCGAGAGCGTTTCCATTCGGATTCAAAACCCAGCCCCATTGTCCGCCTACGAACGCGTCGCGCGGACGCTGTTGTCGGCTTTGAAGAAGCGCGTGATCCACGCCCGCCAATTTGATCTGCAGCAGTTGGTGGAGTTCATCAGCGACCGCTGCAGCGATGCCCGCGACCGGATCGCGGAACGGCGGCAAGAGGATGGTTTCCATCCCGTCAAACTTGCCCGGGAGCGGGCCGAGTTAAATGCGTTGCGGGCCGAGTTGGCATCGCAGCGAGCCCGGCTCACCGAGCGGGAGAACCTTATGGAGCAGGAGTGGAACCGCTTCCGCCGCGAACGGGCCGAATTTGAGCGACTCCGGCAGCGCTGGGAAGAGCGTTGGGAAGCGGCGTCCCCAGACACCGCGATTTCGGACACGCCCGCCGAGGCTGTTTTTCCCGCCCCGTCAAAGACGGTCGTCTCTTTTCCATTTCCCCACGTCCCAGCGATTAACGATGACCGCACCGTCCATCTCGATCAACAGATGGAAGCGGCCAGACCCCTAGCGACGTCGGATGAGGATGCAGAACACGTCTTATTCGAGGATGAGGACGAACTCGGAGAAGGTTCGACAAACGACCACCGGTCCGCGTTGTTTTGCGACGGCGGGGCCGGCGTGCTGATAGCTGCCGTGGCTGCGGGAGACCGGGAGCAAATCCAGACCGCTCTCCACTGGGGTTTGGATGTCAATTCGTCCGATCCGCATGACGTCGGGCAAACGCCGCTCCATGTCGCGGCCCGCTTCGGAAAGGCGGAGATTATCGAACTGCTATTGAACGCCGGGGCGGATGCAGAACTCCGGGACGCGGATTTGCGAACCCCCTTGGAGATTGCGATTCTCCACGAACAGGCGGACGCCGCCCGGTTGTTGATGGCCCACGCTCCGCGAAGCTTTTCGCCTGCCTGTCAGAATTTGCTGAGAACGAATAGGCTCTAAATATGAGACAAGGAATGGTCCGCACAGCTTCGATTGTTCGCCATTTCCATCAGACCCGGCCTTCGTAAAGCACCACAGGTTCCGCGGAGCCGGGCCGATACAGCGCCAGCCCGCCGCTGTGATCGTTGACCCGCACCACGCAATCGGGATTGCCTTTCGCGTGCTGATCCAAAATCGCCTCAAGGGCCTGGACCGCGGCGACGACTTGCCGGTCCGCCGCGAGGTCGTTGTAGGTCAATTCCTGGGCTTGCTTCAGCCGCTGCGTTCGTTCGGATGGCGGGCCGCCGAATTCGACCTCGGCCACTTCTCGGGCAAAGCGTTCGATGACTTCCACGCCGTAGCCTCGCTGGGACCTTTGGCCCCACGGTTCCAGGACGGGGGCGTTGTAGTGGTTGTTGATCGAGTTTTTGATCTCGAACGGCGTTTTGCCTTCGACGGTGCACTCCACGCCCCGCTTCCGGCTGTGGCCGTTCCAGAGGCCGTTGTCGAAGCGGAACTGCACTTCCTGCTCGACGTAGCCCGGAAAATTGTCCGGCGTGACCCAGGACGTGTGAATATCGAACGCCGCCTCCCGGCCGCCGTCGTATTCGTAGATCATCCGCATCTGGCAACTGTCCCAGGTGGGGCCGTCCGCGGGACCGACCAGACCGCGTTGCCCGGTGGCGGTGACGGTTTTGAGTTTCCCGCCGAAGGTGAAGTCGATCAGCTTGATGTAATGCACCGCGACGTAGGTGCCGGGGTTTCGACCGGTGATCCACTCGGAAAACTGGCTGCCGGAGATTTGCTTGGGCTCCAAGAGCGTGCAGTAGCCGTTGTTGACGTGTCTCAAAACGCCGTCCGCGACGAAGGTCCTGAGCTTCTTGTGGTCGGGATCGAGCAGCTTGTGATACACGACCTTCGCCAGCACGTTTTTGGACTTCGCCAGCGCGACCAGTTCATCGAGTTCGGACAGGGAGAGCACCGAAGGCTTTTCCACGAGAAGATGCGCCCCGGCGGCGAGGACTTTTTTCGAGGCTTCGAAGTGCCGATCGTCGGGCGTCGCAACGCAGGCGAAGCTCAGGTCGTCTTTGAACATTTGATCGACGGAATCCTCGCCTGCGAAACTTTCAAAGGCCGCGATTTTATCGCCCGCCGATTTCCGATACGCCTCGGCCCGTTTGCCGGTGCGAGACGCGACGGCCGCGAGTGGCACATCGACATCGCCGATAGACCGGCTGTAAAGCCCCTCGGCGTGAGCCCGCTCGAAAAACGGGCGGTAGGTCTCGTCGAAGATCATTCCCATCCCGACCATTCCCGCGCGGAGGGCCGGTCGCGACTTGGCTTCACTGCTCATCAATCGGACTTTCTGATTCGAAGGTTCTCAGGTGTATTCGTTGGCAGGTATTCCCAATACTTTACGCGGTCGCATCCAGAAAGCCAAACGATTGACCATGCGGGGCGGGCAATTGACGACGAGCCGAATGCCCAGCACAATGGAAGCGGAACCGCGGCCGGTTCCTTTCCACCAATGAGAGGGGAGCAACATGTTTCCATTCCTTGCGGGTTGCCCGCGTTGTTTTCGATGCAGAACCGCCACACTGTGCTTGACGGCGATGATCGCGTGCGTTTCCCAAGCCGTGGATGCGCCAACCGCGATCGCCGAATCCGATGGGAAGCCCAATCTGATTTACATCATGGCGGACGACTTGGGCTATGGCGATTTGGGCTGTTTCGGGCAGAAAGTCATCCAGACGCCGAGCCTCGACAAGCTCGCCGCCGAGGGGCTGAAGCTCACCAGCTATTACGCGGGCGACACCGTGTGCCGGCCGTCGCGGCTTGTGCTTTGGACCGGCAAGCACAGCGGGCATACGCCGATCGATTCCAACGCGAACTATGTATTCAAGCCCGCGGATGTCACGGTCGCGGAACTTCTCAAGAAAGCCGGCTACGCGACCGGAGGCGTCGGCAAGTGGGCGATGGGCGGCCCCGGCAGCACGGGCCAACCCGCCAAGAATGGCTTCGATTTCTGGATGGGCTACCTCGATCAGAGCGAAGCCCACAACTATTACCCCACCCATCTCTGGCGGAACGGCGAAAAGTTCCCGCTCAAAGGCAACGTCATCGGCGATGATCCTAATGGCCGCGGGCGCGTCTCGTCCAAGCGGGTCACGTATTCCCACGATGTGATGACCGACCAGATGCTCGAGTTCATCCGCGAGCATCAGGCAGGGCCGTTTTTGATGCACGTGCATTGGACGATCCCGCACGCCAACAACGAAGGCGGCCGGGCGGTCAAGAACGGGATGGAAGTTCCCGACTACGGCATTTATGCGGACCGCGACTGGCCGGACGTCGAGAAAGGCCAGGCCGCGATGATCACCCGCATGGACAAGGACGTCGGCCGCTTGATCGCCTTGCTCCGCGAACTGAAGATCGATCAGAACACGCTGGTCTTCTTCACGAGTGACAACGGCCCGCACAACGAAGGCGGCCACAAGCACGAATACTTCGACGCCAACGGCCCCCTTCGCGGCTTCAAGCGGGACCTCTACGAAGGCGGCATCCGCACCCGACAATCGCATGGTGGCCCGGAAAAATCCAGCCCGGCCGCACCAGCGACGAGCCGCTCGCCGCTTACGATTGGCTGCCCACCGCCTGCGAACTCGCGGGCGTCAAACCACCAACGGACATCGACGGCCTCTCCTTCGTCCCCACGCTCCTGGGGCAACCGCAGCCGCGGCACGAATATCTGTTCTGGAGCTATGGCGACAAGAAAGCCGTCCGCAAAAACCACTGGAAAGCCGTCGTCCCCGGCAAAAACAAACCCCTGGAACTTTATGATCTCGACACAGACATCGGCGAGCAACACAACATCGCCGGCAAACATCCGGAGATCGCCGCGGAGATGAAAAGGATCATCACCGAGGCCACGTCGAAATAACGATTGACAAAGTCTGACCAACTCGTGTTCGGCCCCATTTGTGGTCGAAGTGATTGAAAACTCCATTTTTTAAAGGGGCGATGCCGATGATGATTAAACTGAAAATGAAGCACGTGCTGGTGTTGACCGTGGCCGCGGCGCGGGTGTTTTTGTTCGGGTGGGCCGGCGTGGACGCGGCGGAGCATACGAAGGATTCACTGGAGACCGTGAAGCAGCGGATCGAAGACGACAAAGCCGTGCTCGTGGATGTCCGCGAACTCGAGGAATGGGAAGCCGGCCACATCGAGGACGCGCTGTTTGCCCCGCTCACCAAGCTCGCCGACAAGAAGGAAGCCCCCGCCGTCAAGAAGAAGCTGCCCAAGGACAAGATTCTGTACTTCCACTGCAAGTCCGGCGGCCGCTGCCGCGTCGCCGCGGATCTCTTAAGGAAGGACGGCTTCGACATCCGCCCCTTAAAATCCGGCTACCAACAACTCCTCAAAGCCGGCTTCAAAAAGGCGGAGGAGTGAAGCGTTTTCCACAACGACCGGCAGAAATAGGGAGGCTTCCGCTTGGCGCTTCGTATCCCGGCCCAACGCCCGCAGACCGGATCCGCACCGTTGTCGGTGGACATTGCCAGTCCCCTTCACAAGGCGGATCCTTTTCCGTTTTATGACCGGCTGCGGCCGAGTCGCCCGTTTGCGAGGTCGCCCTCTCCAAAAAGCAGACGGCTTGGCTGGTGACGCGTTATGACGACGTCGTGACCGTCCTCAAAGATGAGCGGTTCGCAAAGGATCGCTTCCAGGCGCTCTCCGATGAGCAGATGCGAAAACAGCCGTGGATGCCCGCCGTGTTCAAGCCGCTGCTCAGAAACATGCTCGATTTGGATCCCCCGGATCATACCCGGCTGCGGTCTTTGGTCCAATTGGCGTTTACGCCCCGGCGAGTGGAGGGGATGCGCGACAGGATTCAATCGCTCGCCCGGGAACTCCGCGTCTCGATGGCGAAAGAGAAACAGAAAGATCTCATTGGGGATTTCGCGCTTCCGCTCCCGACCACGGTGATTGCCGAGATGCTGGGCGTGCCCGCCGCCGATCGGCACAAGTTTCACCGCTGGTCCAGCCGGATCATATCACTCAACTGGTCCGCCTGGGATGCGATGAAAGGCCTTCCCGCCGTGTGGAGATTCCTCAAGTACATCCGGAGGCTGGTCAAGTCGCGGCGAAGTTCCTCGAAAGACGATCTGATCTCGGCGCTCGTCCAGGCGGAGGAAGCCGGCGACTGCATGAGCGAAGATGAGCTGGTCGCGATGATCTTCCTGCTCCTGGTGGCCGGGCATGAAACGACCGTCAATCTCATCGGCAACGGGATGCTCGCTCTCCTGGAGCATCCCGAGCAACTGGAAAAACTCCAAAACGACCCGTCGCTGACGGCATCGGCGGTCGAGGAACTCTTGCGGTTTGCAAGTCCCTTGGAGACCGCCACCGAACGGTTTACTCGCGAAGATGTGCCGATCGCGGGCGTGACCATTCCGCAAGGCTCGCTTGTGTTCGCCGCGATTGCCTCGGCCAACCGGGACGAAGCGCAATTCTCGAATGCCCGTCAGGTGGATATTTGCCGCGATCCGAACCGACACGTGTCCTTCGGAGTGGGTGTTCACTTTTGCCTGGGGGCGGCTTTGGCTCGGTTGGAGGGCCAAATTGCGATTCGCACTTTGCTTGACGGGACGGCGGATTGGAAACTGGCCGTCGCTCCCGAGGCGCTTCGCTGGCGTCGAGGGCTGGTGCTCCGGGGACTGGAGAGTCTTCCGGTGGCGTTTAATACCGGCTGACGAAGCGGAAGAAGAACGTGTCGCCGGGATGGAAGTTGCCGACGCCGGAGCGGTAGGTCAGGTCGCGGGCGAAGATGTAGCCGGCCTCGAACGCCTCATCATGTTCGCCGGGTTTGTAGTTGTGAAATCCGAGCACCGCGCGGTAGTCGTTGTAGGTGACGACGTCCGCGCGGTCGGTGTTGGCCCGTTCGATGGCCCACTGCCCGCCACCGACCTGGCCGGAGACCGACAGCCAATGTTCGGAATCGTCATCGGCATGCACCCGCCAGGCGATTTGCGGTTCGGGGAACAAAGCTTCGATGCGGACGCGGTCGTCGGGACGGAGGATCAACCCCACCACGGGGAGCGGCGGCAGGTTGTCGCGGGCGAAATATTTGACGCCCGCCGCCCCGCTGACGGTGTCCGTCCAATCGTGAAACACGACGGCATGCGCCGGGAACCGCCAGCCCTCGCGGGCGCTGTCTTCAAAGTCCGAATAAATCCCGGCCTTGCCGCCCAGGCTCGCGGACCAGCCCGGCATCAGTTCGCCGTTCCAATTCAGGCCCCAATTCAAATCATACAGCCGCGACGGCAGGTCGGTTTGGACGGGGCCATTGAGAAAGTGGAACCCGTAGCCGAAGCCCGAGGAAATCCCGCCCCAGTTTTCCCATGCCACCGCCGCCCCGCCGGTCAGGCTGAACATCCCAAACCGGTCGCGGTGCCCCGGCATCCATTCCATCGTTCCCGAACCCGGCCACCAGCGACTCGTGGCAAAATCCGCCGGCTTCGGCGTGAACGAGACGGTGCTCGGCCCGATGCGAATCGTGAGGTGATTGGAAGACGGCTTCCCATTCTCCACTGGAGCGGTCATGTCTTCATTCGAAGTGCCCGGCGGAGGCACCACGATCGGTTCAAGATCCGCATCCGGCACGGTGAGCGGCGTCGGCTCGACGGCCGGCGGGGGATCGGCGGTTGTCGGGCCGAGATCCGTCAATGGTTCGGGCAGCGCATTCCCCGTGGGAGCCGGCGGCAGAAAAACCCGATCCTCGCCGAGATTTCCCTCGTCCGCCGCCAGCACGCAAACCGCTCGCAAAAGCAGCAACCATCCCGCCAAGGCGGTCAGCGCGCATCGTCTCACGCCACAGCCTCCCTGCTGTTTCGGCCAGATTGTCAAGACAGATTGTCTCAAAGGAAACCGGCTGTTTAACGGATGATCGCGGGACGCGTCAAGAGGAACTTCAAAACATGGCGTTCCTTGGACTCCTCTCCTGAACCCTTCCAACGCGAGACGCCATTCCACAAACTTTGCTAAAGCTGATCGCGAAATGTGGCCCAGTCGTCGTACCCCAAAAGCTGCTTGAGTTCCTCAAAAGCGAACATCTCGCCGCTCAACTGGTCGGCCCGGCCTTGGGTTTGGACCGCTTCGCATAGCCGGCGGATTTGAAACGCGGTCAGCAGCAGACTCGCAATCGGGCAGACCGCGATCTTGTAGCCCCAGTCTTCCAAGGTTTCGAACGGCACGATCGGCGTGCGGCCGCCGAGGAGCATGTTCGCCAACAACGGATAAGGCACTTCGCGGGGAATCCGCTCCAAGTCCTCGAGCGTTTGCGGGGCTTCGACGAAGCACATGTCCGCCCCGGTTTCGCCGTAGCGATTGGCCCGGTCGATGGCGGCATTGATGCCTTCCACCGCGGCGGCATCCGTGCGGGCCAGGATCACAAAATCCGGATCCCGGCGGGCGTCCAGCGCGGCCTTCAGTTTCCGGATCATTTCTTCCGCGGGAATGACGTTCTTGTCCGCAAAATGCCCGCAGCGCTTGGGCGAGACTTGATCTTCCAACAAGACGCCCGCGGCCCCGGCCGATTCGAACTCCCGCACCGTGCGGACGACGTTCTGCAAATCGCCATGCCCCGTGTCGCCGTCGGCCATCACGGGAATCCGCACGCGGGAAGCCATCCGGCGGACGGCGTCGGCCATTTCGCTCAAGGTGATTAAACCCACGTCCGGCCAACCGAACCGGCTCGCCGCCACCCCGAACCCGCCCAGAAACAAAAGCTCGATCCCCGCCTGCTCCATCACCAATGCCGAGAGCACATCGTGCGCGGCGAGGCTCCGCAATAATCCCGGACGAGCCAACAATTGCCGAAGTCGATGAGCGGCGGATTCCATAACACATTTGCAACCGGCGAAGCGAAGAGTGTGTTTTACATCACGACCGGCGGCTAGCGCCGTACCGCTCACATTGTTACAGAAGTTCGTCGATCGGTTGGCCGAAGGGCAAGATCGGCATAGGCCGCCCGCTGTGGTCGGGGAAGGAATGCTCGGGGTTGATGCCCAGATGCCGATACACCGTGGCCCACAAATCGTTGGGCGTCAGCGGGCGGTTTTGCGGATGTTCGCCCTTCGAGTTGGTCGAGCCGATGACCTGCCCGGTCCGCATGCCGCCGCCGGTGACGAGCATGCTCATCGCTTGCGGCCAGTGATCCCGGCCGGGCTGTGTGACGCCCGTTTGCGTTCCGGTCTGATGACTGATGCGGGGCGTGCGGCCGAACTCGCCGGTGACGATGAGCAGAACCCTTTTGGTTAGTCCGCGGCTATGAAGATCTTCCACGAGCGCCGTCACGGCCCGGTCGTAGATCGGCAGGCGGATTTTCGCGTCGTCGAACAAATGGCAGTTCACCGCGTGCGAGTCCCAATTGTAGGTCCCGTTTTTCAGCCACGAGACGCCGGACTGGTAAGGGTTCTCCATCACCATTGTGACGAAACTGCAGCCGGCTTCCACCAACCGCCGGGCCAACAGGGCTCGCTGTCCCCACGCATGCCGGCCGTAGCGGTCGCGGAGGGAATCCGGCTCCTGGGACAGATCGAACGCGTGGCGGGCTTTGTCGCTGGTGAGCAGGCTGACGGCTTTTTGATTGAACTGGTCGGCCGCGTTCATCAGGCCCGAATCGTCGATGTCCCGCCGGAGTCGATCGAACCCGTTAAGCAACCGCACGCGGTCGTCGAGCCGATCCGAAAGCGACGACGACAGCGAGATGTTTTTGACCTCGAACTTGGCCTCGTTGGGGTCGCCGGGGATGTTGAAGGGCACATACGCCGGCCCGAGATACGCCGCGCCGAAACTGTAAGTGTCCACGCCCGCCCGGCCCGCGTTGGTGCCGGAGATATAATTCGGCAGCCCGATGTTCCGGTGCTCGCGCATCTTCGCGACCACGGAACCGACGGCCGGGAAATCGTTGACAAAGCCCGTCGGCTCTTTCGGCTTCCGCGCGGTGAGAAACCGCTTGTGCCCGCCGCCGTGGTCCGCGAACTCGTGGGCCACCGAGCGGATGATGTTGTATTTGTCCGCGCAGCGGGTGTGCAAAGGCATGAGCTCGCAAACATCCAATCCCGGAACATTCGTGGGGATGGGATTGAAGGTCCCGCGGTAATCCAGCGGGGCGTCCGGCTTCATGTCGTACATTTCCATGTGCGGCGGGCCGCCCGGCAGCCACACGAAAATCACGGAAGTCTCGGGATCGCTCGCTGTCGAACTCCCGGCATCAGCCCGCAGGCGAAACAGATCGCTCAGCCCCAAACCGCCCAATCCCAGCGCGCCCATTTGTAAAAACGACCGGCGGGACACGGGTCCGGGGCAAATTCGGCGTGAATCGGACATGGGGCAGGATTCCGTCGGAGGGAATGTCGTGGCGGGATGGTTTTAGAAGCATTATCGCATTTTGATGCGTTAAACGCCAATCCTCCCGCGGATTTTTTCCGTTCGCCATTCGTGTTTCACAAAAACAGGCGGATAATCTTTCGCCCTATTTTCCAGTGGATCGGCTGGCACGTCGCTGAGCCGAGCGAAGGGCGTGGCGATTCCTGGGACCACGCCCTTCGTTCCTCAGGGCGTGCCACCCAAGTCCATACTTCTATGAAACACACTCCAGCTTACCGACCGGGTGCGCATCTTGGCCGCCGCGAAAATCCAGGGACATCGCCGGCGAAATCCGCGGACTCGGCCTGACGGAGACGCCCGGGAGAACTCCCACCCTGGACGCGCAGAATTTCCCTCTAGGGAGATCCGTGGCCCACTGCTAGCATTGCCATAGATCATTTTGACGGAACAGTTCGGTACAGCAGTTGCTCGTTGGGCGGGGCCGCCTGCTTGACGGCAATCACGGCACCGCCACGCACCAGCACTCGGAGATATCATGACGGATCAGGTTTTAACGCCGCCGGCACGGACGGCCGACCGAAACGGCACGGCTTCGCGGCATCGGCGAATCCTGTGCGTGTTTCCGCGCTACACGCATTCCTTCGGCACGTTCGATTACGCCTTTCCGCTGCTCGGGGTGCGGGCGTTTATGCCTCCGCAGGGGCTGCTCCTCATCGCGGCCGCGCTGCCGGACGTCATGGGACGTGCGGTTCATCGATGAAAACATCGCCCCCGCCACCGACGCCGACTTCCGCTGGGCCGATGCGGTCTTCACCAGCGGTATGCACGTCCAGCGAAGGCAGATCGAGGACATCAACCGCCGGGCGCATCGCTTCGATAAGATCACCGTTCTCGGCGGGCCGTCGGTCTCGGCGTGTCAGGAGTGGTATCCCGACGTGGACCTCTTGCACGTGGGTGAACTCGGCGACGCCACGCGAGACTTGATCGCCCGCCTCGAACACTCCGCCGATCGGCCGTACACGCAGGAACTCTTCGAGACAACCGATCGGCTGCCTCTCTCGCAGTTTCCCGCCCCGCGGTATGACCTGATCGACCTGCGAGATTATTTCCTCGCCAGCGTGCAATTTTCCAGCGGCTGCCCCTATCAGTGCGAGTTCTGCGACATCCCCGCGCTTTACGGCCGAAACCCCCGGCTCAAGCGGCCGGAGCAGGTGACGGCTGAACTCGATGCCATGCTCGCCCGCGGCAACCCGGGCAGCGTGTATTTCGTCGATGACAACTTCATCGGCAACAAGCACGCCGCTCGGAAACTGCTCGAGGCCCTCGTCGCCTGGCAGGAGGCGCGAGGCTTTCCCGTCCGGTTCGCCTGCGAAGCCACCCTGAACCTCGCCCAGTCGCCGGAGATTATGGAGTTGATGCGCGAAGCCGCGTTCACGACGGTGTTCTGCGGCATCGAAACGCCAGAAGAAGACGCCCTCAAGGCGATGCAGAAGAAGCAGAACCTCCGGCAGCCGCTCCTGGAGGCGGTTCGCACGCTCAACAGCTACGGGCTGGAAGTCGTCTCCGGGATCATCATCGGGTTGGATACCGACTCACCCGAAACCGGCCGCCGGATTCTGCAATTTATCGAGGCCTCGCGGATTCCGCTGTTGACGATCAACATCCTGCACGCGCTGCCCAAGACGCCGCTGTGGGATCGGCTGAACGCTGCGGGGCGGCTGGTGGACGCGGCGGACCGTCAATCGAACGTGGACTTTCTGCTGCCCTACGAGACGATCATCGGCAGTTGGCGGGAATGCATCCGCCGCGCCTACGTGCCGGCGGCCGTTTACGGGAGGTTTGCCCATCAGCTGGAGAACACGTTTCCCAACCGCAAGCCGCTGCCGGCAACCCGGGCGCGGATCAATCTCAGCAACATTGTCCGCGGCCTGCGGATTGCCGGCCGGCTGTTCTGGAGGATCGGCATGAAGGGAGACTACCGCGAGGTGTTCTGGAGAACCGCGCTGCCCCTGCTTTTGCGCGGCCGGATCGAAGAAGTGATCCACATCGGCGTCGTGGCGCATCACTTGATCCAGTTCGCCAACGAATGCGACCGCTCCGGCGGCGACGCCGAGGTCTGTTTCTACGCCAGTCGCGAAGAACCCGTCAGCGAAAAAACCCCCGCCTGACCGAACCAAAGAACGGCGGCAAGCGCCCAGCCGCTCACGCCGCTTGCGTTTGGGCGCGGTGTTGGAGCTCGGCGTGGATCAGCAGGCCGCGGGAGATGGTGGATTCCGCGGGGGCGATGCGGGTTTTGTCGAGGGCGATGGGCAGCGAGGATTCGCGGAGGTGCTCCGCGAGGAGTTCCGCGAACCCCGGAATGCGAACCGCTCCGCCGCCGGCGATGACGGCGAGCGCCTCCGGAAACTCGTGCCGCGAGAGCGCGCTTTCGCAGAGGCCGCACAACTCGGCCGCCAATTGATGATAGCCCGCCAGAAGCCGTTCGCCGCGGAGATTCGCGGGTTGTAACAGCGACGCCGTCAGCGATTCTTTCCATTCGGTGATGCCTTCGGTGTCCAATTCGCGGAAGCCGGCCATGCTCCACCAGTAGCGGTCCTCGGCGATGGCGATGGCCTGGTCGATGGCGTCGCCGCCGCGCGGCAGTTCGCAGCGGGCGATCTCTTTTCCTTCCCGCGCGAGCACCGCTTCGCAGCGGCTCGCTCCGAACACCAAACCGAGGCCGGTGAACTCCTCGCGGACCATCTCCGCCAACACCAAGGCGAGCCCCGCGGAGCAGGTCACGATTTGATAGCCCATCTCGTCCAAAGCCGCGCGAAGCCAATCGGCGTGAAAATCATCGGACAACAAACCGAGGCTGCAAATCTCGCCGGGAGTCTTCGCCGGCGGCAGCACGGACGAGAGCAGATCCTGCAAAGGCTCGCGGATGGTGTGGTTGTCTTTGCGGAGCGGATTGCGGGCCAGGAGGTGCTCGGTTTTGACAGCACATTGATTCGCGAGCTTTTCCGCCGAGGATCCCCAAATCGCGAGTTGATCCTGCGCGGCACGAAACCGCACGCCCGACTGTTCCAACAAATGCCGGACCGGAGGTTTGTCCGGCAGAAAGCAGCACGCCACGGGGCAGGTTTTGGCCGCCAGGTGCGTCTCCTTCCGCCACAGGGAGCGGAACCGCCGGCTGCCCACGTCCAAAGCAATCGTCATCAGCGGACCTTTCTTCGAGTGTCTCCGCCCGGTTTATGCCGCCCGGGATTGATGAACTCGCAACAGCACGCGGTCGAGCACGCCCAGGTTGGGCCGATTTTCTTGGTCATCCGCCGGCACAGTTTCCGGCACCGGGCTGGCCTGCGGCTCGGCGGGGCGTTTGAGAAACGTCGGACCGCTCAACCCGGCGGGGCCGAGTTCGTCTGGGGAATCGAGCCGGAATGTTTTTTGAAGCGTGGGTTTCGCATCGGATTCATCCCGCACCGGCAGCCGATTGAAAACCAGCGCGGCCAGGTCGTCGTCCAACGGGAACGGGGCGGAAAGGCTTTTCGGCGGCGTTTCCTCCGGCGATTCGATCTGCGGTTTCTGCGGGAGTTGAGGATTCAGCGGCGGAATGTCCGCGACGAGACGCTGCGGCAAGCGCTTCCAATAGCGCCGCCGGGCATAGATTCCGCCGGAAAAGACCGCGACCAGAATGACGCCCCAATACGGCCAAGTGCTCGCAGAGTCTTCGGCTTCGTCCGGCTTGTCGACTTCGCCGGCGGGCGTCGCGATGGTGTCGGCGTGATTCCAAGTTCCCGGCACTTCGATGTTTCGCCCGGCGTCTCGAGCGACGGAAAATGAAGCCGGTTCGGCCGACGCAGACGATGACTCGGCCACGGCATGCGCCGGTCGGCGAAAACTGCGCGACCGGGGACCGATCTTCCGGCGGGAACGCCAATTCCGGCGGAGGCGTCGGCTCGGTTGGGGAGGCCAGGCGTTCGGCGTTCTTTGGGCCGATGCGGTAGACCTCCGGAAACGGGGGCAACTGGTCGGCTTGTATGCTCGCGGAGTTAACGTACAACACCGTGGGCACGAGGAACGCCGGCCCTCGATTGGCTTTTGTTTCGGAATCGATTCGTTCCCCGCCGACCGGCTCAACTTGGATTTCATTCGCCAGGGACGCCGGCTGCCCCAAGTAGGCGACAATGGCTTTAAGATTCGCATGCGGCGCGGGCACGGGCAGAATCACGGGCCGATTCAGTAAACCGACGAGCGCCACCTGCTTTTTCTCCGCCTCGTTCGGCAAAGGACCGTCGGCGACGACAATGTCCCCCGGAACAAGGGAAACATCCAACCGCGGCGAGAAAAAAACCGGCGGAAGCACATTGCCATCGCGAACAATGTGAATTTCGTTCGTCGCCCGCCGGGTCAGCCCGCCCGCGTCGCGGAGCAAATCCATCAACCGCAGACGGCCGGTGTTGAGTTCATAAACGCCGGGCCTGGCGATTTGCCCCATCACGCCATAATAAAACTTGCTGGAAGCGGGGGGAGCCGCAAACTCCGGTCCCTCCAAGGGTTCGGCATGCTCGGTCGCGTCCAAACGGATCGGCGGCTGAGCCAGCGCGAACGAACACAGGCTGAAGAGGCCCGCCCAGACTCCCAGGCAATTCCAAAAGTGTCGCCAAGAAGACATCCGTTCGCTCCTTCGCCGGATTCCAAGTGCCGATTTCTAAAGCAGTGTAATCCTCACAATCGGCAGAAACTGGGGAAACTCTGGAGAAGAAATCCCCAATTCCCCGCAATCGGTAAAATCCGCCACGAAGATTGTCGGTTCCCCAACCGGCGGCTGTTCGTGATAATTCTGATAGAGAGGAATCCGCAATCGCGAATCGCAACAGGACTTACGCCGTCCTAATCCAGCTCGTCCGGTTCCAGCGGAGGCTGACCCGGACCACGGATGCGGAGAATCCGGATCTCATTCTCAACGACAACAAACACGCCGCGGTACGTTTTGCCCCGACGGGTCTTAAACAGGAATTGCCGCAGTTCATAGTTTACGAGTTCGCTTTCCGGCGCGTCACTTCGGCTGCTGGGGTCGTCGAGAAGTCCGTGAACCGCCTCTTCGAAAGCATTCCACCAGCGGACCGCTCCCTCAGGGGATTGCATTTTGAGCCAATCAAAAATCTGTTGGGCGTCGTCGCTCCGCACGGGGCAGGATCCGCACTTCGAATGTCATGACTCGCCTGTGATCGCATTTCGGGAGCGGAACTCCTGAGAAAATTCCTCGAAGGCTCGCCCGTGTTCTCCGTTTTCCATCTCGCGAAGCGAAGCCTCGATGGCCAAAAGATCATCAGCCGGAGGATGATTGACCCGCCATTCGTCAAGAATCTCCTCGAGGGAAAGGTCTTCCTGCTTGACTTTCTCCAGTTTCTCCTTGGCAAATCGTGCGAAACCGTCAATCTCTTGCAAACTCGTTGCCATTGCTCTGGTCCTCACTCAAATCGTTGCAACCACACGGGTATTTGCCAGAATACCAAAATGGGCGGGTTCCGGTCAAAAAATCGCTGATGAAAGTACTCGAAAAATGCCCCGAATCGGCGGTAAGCTGCCGCGAAACGAACTCCAATTTAAGGAACAAAATCATGAGCGAAGCGTATTTATTGGCGGGCGTGCGGACGCCGATTGGCAAGTTTTTGGGGCAGCTCAGCGGACTCTCGGCCCCGGAATTGGGGGCGATCGTCGTTCGCGAATCGCTGTCGCGGGCCGGCATTCGCGCGGAGGACGTCGATGAGGTGATCCTGGGCCATGTGCTCTCGGCGGGTTTGGGACAGGCCCCGGCTCGGCAGGCGGCCCTCAAAGCAGGTCTGCCTGCCACCGTCCCGGCGGTCACGATCAACAAAGTCTGCGGGTCGGGCCTCAAAGCCGTGATGCTCGCCGCCCAAGCGGTCCGTGCGGAAGATGCGAAAATCCTCGTCGCCGGGGGCATGGAGAGCATGTCCAACGCCCCGCACGTCGTCCGCGGCCTGCGGACCGGGCTGAAACTCGGCAACGTGCCAATGGAAGATGTGCTCCTCAAAGATGGGCTGGTCTGTGCCTTTGGGGATTGCCACATGGGAACTTACGCCGAGTCCACCGCCCGGAAGCACGGCATCACGCGGGAGGACCAGGACCAATACGCCGCCGAAAGCCAGCGGCGGGCGTCGCGGGCGATCGCCGAGCGGTTCTTCGATGCGGAAATCGTTCCGGTCACCATAAAGATCAAACGCACGGAAACCACGATCGCGCAGGATGAAGGCCCGCGGCCCGAAACCACGGCGGAGCAGTTGGCGGCCCTTCGACCCGCGTTTGAAGCCGAGGGCAGTGTAACCGCGGGCAATGCCTCGATGCTCAGCGACGGGGCGGCCGCGGTGGTCGTCTGTGATGCCGAGACCGCCCGAAACAGCCAAACCCCCTGGAAAGCCAAGGTCATCGCCTATCACACCAGCGGCACCGCTCCCGAAGATCTGTTCATCGCCCCGGTGCATGCGGTGCGGGGTGTTTTGGAGAAGGCGAGTCTAAGTCCTGAGGACATCGATCTTTACGAACTCAACGAAGCCTTCGCTTCCCAGATGCTCGCCTGCATCCGGGAGCTGAGGCTAGATCCGGACCGCGTGAACATCGACGGCGGAGCCATCGCCCTCGGCCATCCCATCGGAGCCAGCGGTGCGCGGGTGCTGGTGACTTTGCTCTCCGCTCTTCACCGCCGGAACCTGAAACGCGGCGTCGCCAGCCTGTGTTTGGGCGGCGGAAATGCCGTCGCGATGGTCGTGGAACGCGTCGAATCCTGAAATGTCGAAAATCATTCCAATACTTACGGTTACATCGCGCGAGCCAGTCCCGCTCAAGTCGCCGAAACCGGCCTGTCGATTTAAGAAACAGTGGAGGATTTTGGGAGGTTGACCAAATCATGGGGCTGACGCCCCACGCTCGCCTTGTTGCGGGATTTTGGACAGGTAAGGGATTTGCATGTCGAAGGACGGACACCAGGACGCGTTTCGATTGGGATTTTTGACGGCAATTCGCATCGCCGAGCGGGGCTATGTGGGCGGGCTGTTGGTCACAAATCATTTGGGACGGCCGTTGGAGTTCCAATGCACCGCCCCCGTGAAACCCAACCGCACGCAGGAAATCCTCTACGGCCCCACCCTCTTGACGTTTTTGCTCGCGGAATTGATCGGGCGGACGCTCGTGGAAAAAATCGGCGTCAAACCGCATCTGGTCTTGGTGGAGCGGCCCGACTTATTGGAACTCCGCCGCCATGTGTCGCTGCCCGTTGCGTGTCTTCAGGAAGATGATCCATCCGAACCGTCCGGCGTGCGGTTGGGCAGGCAGTTCGTGGTTTGGCACGCGGACTTTGCCGGCGATGAAACGGCGATCTCGCAGGGAGCCTCGCACATCACCGCCGACGCCGACTTGAGCGAACCCTTTCAGCGCGTCCGCGACGCCTTGCACGAAGCCCTGGGCACCGCCAACCAGAACCCCGCCGCTCCTGTTACGAATCCTCCCGCCGCCGAAGCCGCCTGAATTGGATCATTCACCAGCCCGAAGCGCAAGTTTTGAAGTTGCGCGATGTTGCAAAACGTGAGCGGAAGGGCGCTAGCCCCCGGTCTTTTCAAGGGAAACTCGATATTTCAAGACCGGCGGCTAGCGCCGTGCCGCTCACAATGGACGATCGCTTGCGATTTAGAGAATGCGCAACTTCAAAAAGCGCAAGCGAGGGACATCGCCTGTTTCCCTCGCTTGCGCTTCGGGCTATTTTTCCACTGTAGGATGTTGCCATGCATGTTTCGCCGCGCCCGACGGATTTGGATGCTTTGCCTTCAGAGTCTCCGGCTTCGGCGTTGCCGGCGTTTCTGCCGGAGCCGGAATGCCGATCGCTGCCGTTGGAACTCTCGGCCGGGATTTACGCGGCGGGATTGAACGGTGCGCTCACGCGCTGGCCGTTTGTGGAACCGGACGGCGTTTCGCTGTTCGAAAAGGTTTCGCTCCTGCCGCATTGGCGGCCGCATCGGCCGCGGGTGAAGACGTTCGGTTTGACCTTCCCCGATGGCCTGGAGTTCCTGCCGCCCAAGCCGGAACCGGGGGAACACGAGGAACTCAAACCGATCGCCCCGCCCAAGCCGAACCCGCAGGAAGGCCAGGCGAAACCGAAAAAAGTCACCCGCCTCAAGCCGCCGGAGGATGCGTTGTCGCTCGAAGACCGGCTGTTTTACGTTTTGCAGCCGCCCTTGGAAAGCTGGCTGGCGGGGCAGGAATTGATCATGCCCTTCGAGCCGTTTCCCTATCAATACGAAGGCATCGCCTGGCTGTTCTCGAAGAAGGCGGCCCTGCTTGCGGACGAAATGGGCCTGGGCAAGACGATGCAGACCATCACCGGCATTCGGCTCCTGCTTCGCAGCGGCCAGGTCCGGCGGGTGCTGTTGATCTGCCCGAAGCCTTTGATCCCGAACTGGCAGCGGGAGTTCAAAATGTGGTCCGAGGAATTGCCGATCGTCACCATCGAGGGCCATTGGTCCCGCCGGCAGATGCTCTGGAAAATCCCGGGCGTTCCGCTGCGGCTGGTGAATTATGAAACCTTCGTCCGCGACTTCGAAGCCATGCCCGAAGACGATCGGCCGAAGTTCGACCTGTTGGTGCTCGACGAGGCCCAGCGGATCAAGAACCGCGACTCCCGCACCGCCCAGACCGTGCGAAACGTCGGCCGCCGCCGGAGTTGGGCCCTCACCGGCACCCCCATCGAAAACCGCCCCGAGGAACTCTCG
This sequence comes from uncultured Planctomycetaceae bacterium, assembly GCA_963815195.1. Classification (GTDB taxonomy): domain Bacteria; phylum Planctomycetota; class Planctomycetia; order Planctomycetales; family Planctomycetaceae; genus CAWAVN01. The sequence continues at coordinate 498,723 of CAWFGE010000012.1, read as the reverse complement.
TCGCTGTTCGAGTTCCTGGAAGTCATCCCGCCGCGGGGCACGCCGGACTTGAGGCAGCTCAGCCAACTCGCCGACATCTACATCCTCCGCCGCACCAAAGACCTGGTGATGACCGACCTGCCGCCGCGGTTGGACCGGGACGAGTACCTGCCGCTCTCGCCGGCCCAGGCGCATTCCTATCACACGGCGGAGAAAGAAGGCGTCGTGCAGCTGAGCGACATGGGCGAGGAAGTCACGATCCAGCACGTGTTCGAACTCGTGCTCCGCCTCAAGCAAATCGCCAACCGCGACCCGGTCACCGGCGACAGTTCCAAGCTGGACCGGCTGGCGGCGGACATGGAAGAAATCTCCTCAAGCGGCGGCAAGGCGATCCTGTTCAGCCAATGGACTAAAACGCTGGATTGGCTCAAACTCGAACTCGACAAACGCCTGGGCGACCAATGCGGCTCGCTGATCTACCACGGCGGCGTGCCCACCAAGAAACGCGAGCCGATCCTGGCCCAGTTCAAGGAAGACCCGAACTCGCATTTGCTCTTGATGAGCTACGGCACCGGAGCGGTGGGCCTGAATCTGCAATTCGCGGGCTATGTGTTTTTGTTCGATCGCTGGTGGAACCCGGCCGTCGAGGATCAGGCCATCAACCGCGCCCACCGCATCGGCCAGAAGTCCCAGGTCATCGTCACCAAGTTCATTTCCAAAGACACGATCGAGGAACGCATCGACAAGGTGCTCCAGGAAAAACGCGAACTCTTCGCGAGCATCCTGGGCGAAGGCGACACCACCAACACGTCGCTGAGCCTCAACGCTTCGGAAATCTTCGGCCTGTTCGACCTCAAGCAAAAAAGCAAAAGAGGCCCCAAGTCGATCGGCCCCAAACCCGTTGGCAAAGCGGCCTAGCCTTGAGAGCTTGATCGACGGATCAGAATCAGGGCGACTCGCTCGCATTAAAGGATTGCCGCAACCGGCCCATCGCGCTCTGCCAATCGCTCGCCGGGGATTCGCCTCGCTCTTATGCGGCCAGGCGGGCTTCGAGTTCCGGGAGCCAGGCGGCGTTCCAATCGGCTTCGCCCAAGGGTTCGGTTTCGGAATCCAAGGTGAGCAGCCATTCCTGAACCAGCAGCAACCGCTCGCGCGCTGGCAAGCCTTTTGCCTGGCTAAGAATGTCTTCTACGGTCGACATTGGGAGTTCGCTGTGTTCCGAACGGCCTGAATTTCGCCGCGTTACGCGAACGAGTACGCCATTTCCTGGGGGTTTTCGTCTTTGACGTGCGGGCGGGGTCCGCTGGGACGATACGCCTGGAAGCCTTCGATCTGGTATTCGGGCAGCATCTGGTTGATGCGTTTTTCGATGCTCGTCAGTTGCTCGCCTTGCTCGCGGGTTACGAAGGTGATCGCACAGCCGCGCTGATCCGACGAGAGCCGACCCGTGCGTCCCACGCGATGCACATAATCGTCGTAGTACTCCGGGATGTCGTAATTGATGATGTGGGAGATCGAACTCACATCGATGCCCCGGCCCACGACGTCGGTGGCGATCAACATGCGAATTTCGCCGCTGCGAAACTTCTTCATCACGCTGTCCCGCTTGGGTTGCGGGAGGTCGCCGTTCATCATCGCCACGCGGTCCAGCTTGCCGGCGAACTTCCGGTGAAGCTGCTCGGCCCCGCGTTTGGTGCGGGTGAAGACCAGCACCTGCTGGGGCCGTTCCTTTTTGAGGAGCCGCACCAAGAGTTGGAACTTGCGGTCGTGATCGACCGTGGCGTAATACTGGTCGATGGTCTCGGACGAGGAAATGCTGTCCGCCGACAAATCGACCCGCCTGGGATTCTTCATATCGCGCTTGGCGAGGCGTTCCACCGGCGGCGGCATGGTGGCCGAGAGCAGAAGCGTCTGCCGCTCCGACGGGCACTGCCGGAGGATCTTTTCGAATATCCGGCCGAAACCCGATGTCGAGCATGCGGTCGGCTTCGTCCAAGACGACGACCTTGACATCCTTCAAATCCAAAGCCCGGCGGGACAACAGGTCGATCACCCGCCCCGGTGTGCCCACGGCGATTTGGATGCCTCGTTTCAATTGGTCCAACTGCTTGCGGATCGGACGCCCGCCCACGAACACCGCCGTCCGGCAGCGGTTCTTGCCGCAGAGTTTTTGGGCCTCGCCCGCCACTTGCTCGCTGAGTTCCCGCGTGGGAGCCAGCACCAACGCCTGCGTGGCGGGATTGTTGAGGTCGATCGCTTCAATGATCGGCAAAACAAAAGCGGCCGTTTTGCCCGTGCCCGTGCGGGCCTGTCCCGTGCAATCCACACCTTTCATAGCCAGGGGGATAAATGCATTTTGGATGGGGCTGGGCGTGTGGTACCCGATCTCGTTCAGCGTGTCGAGCGTTCGCTGATTGAGCCCCAATTCTGCAAAACCTGTTTCCATCCCCCCGTTACGATGATTCTGAGTTTCTCGTTCCACATTAACCTTTTCAAATATCAAACAGTACTTTTGTGTTCCGGCTTAACATATACACTCTAGGAACATATCTTATTCTACGCTTTAGGTCAACTCGTGTGCCAAAAAGCTTGGCAAAACGGGGAAACTTGAGAAAAAAAAGGAGAAACCGGCGAGAATTCCCGCAAGTGGTCCTGTTATGAAATTCCCGTCCCACTAGCCTTCCTTGGGCAGGTTTTCCATGACGAAATAGCCCGGCTGGATCAGGCCCATATTGCGGTAAGTCTCTTGGGCAGCGATGTTTTCGACTTCGACATACAGCCGGACGCCCACCACGTCCGTCCGCGTCTGGGCTTCATTCCACAGATGCTGATACAGCCGGCGAAACACGCTCCGCCGGCGATAGGCGGCGACGACATAGACACTTTGCAGCCACCAGATGTCGCCGTTCCGCCAGTCGCTCCATTCGCGGGTGTGCATCAACTGCCCGATGATTTCCTCGCCCAGGCAGGCGACGAAATATCGGCCCTTGGTTTCATCGCCCAAAAGCGCCGCCACGCCCCGCCGAACGGTCTCGCGGTCGAGCTGTTTGTTCTCCGACTCGGCGGCCAATCGCAGATTGAATTCCACAATCGTCTCCAAATCCGCCGGCCCCGCCGCGAAATCTCCATCGGCAATTCCGATTGGCTCTCGCTCATGGATTTCTTTCAGATTCTCATGCGTCGGTTTGCTCTGCGAAAACCGGGGCTAGCGCCCTTCGGCTAATTTTCTCAATCCCACGTTTTTGATTTGATGCAGCACCAACCCCTTGCCGCTCATTTTTCCCCCAGCGATTGTAACCGCTCGCAAAGAGCCGTAAAGCGGTGGTGGGTGTCGGCTCTTTGGATCGCAAGTTCCAAAGCCCGCCGGGAACCGACGACGATCACCAACTGCTTGCCGCGGGTGATGCCCGTATAAAGCAGATTGCGGCGGAGCATCATAAAATGCTGCGTGTGCAGCGGAATGACGACGCAGGGATATTCGCTGCCCTGGCTTTTGTGGATCGTGAGCACATACGCCAACGCCAGTTCATCGAGCGAACCAAAATCATAGACCACCCCCCGGCTTTCGAACCGCACCGTGAGTTCCTGCTCCACCGGATCGATGTGCGAGATCGTCCCCAAGTCGCCGTTGAACACATCCCGGTTGTAGTTGTTCTCCGTCTGAATCACCCGGTCCCCTGCACGGTAGGTGATGCCGAACCGCGCGACCTCCCGCTGCTTCTGTTTGGGGTTCAGCGCGTTTTGCAGCACCTGATTGAGATGCCTCGCTCCCAAGGATGAGCCATTCATCGGCGTCAAAACCTGCACATCCGCGAGCGGATCGAGACCGAAGCGTTCTGGGATGCGGTCTTTTACGAGTCGGACGATCATGGTTTCGATGGATTCCGGCGTGTCGCATTCGGTGAAATAGAAATCGGTCAACTCCGACTTGGGGGATTCCAAAGTCGGCAGCTCGCCCTGATTGACCGCATACGCCGCCGCGACGATTCGGCTGGATTGGGCCTGCCGGAAGATTTCCGTCAAACGGGCCACCGTGATCTGCCGGGCACGGATTAAATCGCCCAAAACGCTCCCCGGTCCCACAGACGGAAGCTGATCCACATCGCCGACCATCACCACCGCCGCTTGGGCGGGAATCGCCTCGAACAATTGCTGCGCGAGAAGCACATCGATCATCGAGCACTCGTCCAGAACGAACAAGTCCCCGGTAAGCGGATTCGCTTCGCTGCGTTTGAAGCCGCCTTCGACGGGATCGAACTCCAAGAGCCGATGAATGGTCTTGGCGGGGCGGTTGGTGGTTTCGGTGAGGCGTTTCGCGGCCCGGCCCGTGGGAGCCGCGAGGACACAGCGGAGTTCCTTCGCCTCGAACACTTCGAGCAAACTGCGAACCAGAGTCGTCTTTCCCACGCCCGGCCCGCCGGTGATAATCACCAGCCGCTCCCGGCACGCCGACCGCAAGGCCTCCTGCTGCCCGGCCGCCAATTCGATGCCCAGCTTGTTCTGCACCCAGGCGATCGCGGCCTCCACATCAATCGCGGGCAGCGGATGGCCGGGCCGGCTTAACATCCCTTGGATCGACTCCGCCAGCCGCGTTTCCGCCCGGTAAAGCCGTTCCAAGAACAGCCAATCCTCCCCGGCTCGGCGTTCGCGGACGATTCGCGCCTCGGCCATCTCGTCCGCGACCGCGTTTTCCAGAATCCCGCGGTCGATGGACACCAACCCCGCGGCCCGCTGGATCACGCCCGGTTCGGGAAACCCCGCGTGGCCTTGCTTGAACGTCAATTCCTGCAAGACATACCGCACCGCGGCCCGGGCTCGGTGGAGAGATGCGGGATCGAGGCCGAGGCTTTTGGCAAGTTCGTCCGCCGACTGAAACCCGATGCCGCGGATGTCGTCGGCGAGTTGATAGGGATTCTTGCGGATGATCTCGATGGCCCGGTCGCCGTATCGGCGGTAGATGCGATTGGCCCGCGCAGAGCCGATGCCGTGCTGGTGCAAAAAGAGCATGATCTCGCGGACGTGCTTTTGCTCCTGCCAGCTTTCGCGGATTTTTTTGAGCTTTTCCGCCCCGATGCCGCGGAGATGCAAAAGCATTTCCGGGTAGTTTTCGATGATCTCCAGCGTGCGCTCTTTGTAGAGGGCGACAATGCGGGCGGCGAGTTTGGGCCCCACGCTGCGCACCACGCCCGACGCCAAAAACCGCTCGATGCCTTCCGCCGACCTAGGGTGTGTGGTTTGGATGGACTCCGCCCGAAACTGCCGCCCGTGCTCGCGGTCCATCGTCCAACGGCCCTCGGCCGAAAGATGCTCGCCCGCGGCCACCATCATCACGTTTCCCACAACGGTCACCGGCACCTGCACGCCGCGCACCGCGACCTTGAGCACCGTAAACCCATTCTCGGGATTATGGAACGTGACCCGCTCGATCAAACCGCTGAGGGACTCCATACAAAACCGCGAACTTTGGGAAGAATGAATTGAACGATCGATTTGATGGGCTTCATTATATGCAATGAAGCGCCGTTCCCCAGCCCTGGAGTTCACACGTGTGTGCTTCACAGAAGCAGGTACGGACTTGGGTGGCACGCCCTGAGGAACGAAGGGCGTGGTCTTTGCGTTTTGCCACGCCCTTCGCTCCGCTCAGGGACGTGCCACCTAATCCCCTGGAAAATAGGGCGAAAGGAGTAAACCGAACCATGAAGGAGGCCGCTCTGATGCGTCCGGCTGCCCGAAATCACCCTGGTCAAATTCGAGTTCGTTCACGCGGTGGCGAGCCCAAGCCCGATATTCGGGTTGAGATTTTTGGTGGAGCGGGGCGACTCAACGCGTCCTCGGGTCTGCTGCGCCAATCATTTTCCCCCGCCTTGCAGATCCCATGCGCACTGCGACTTCGAGAGCCACGCCATCACATCCCCGATTTCGACCGCTTCCGATCGCTGCCAAAGCAGCCTCACCCCGAAGGCGGGCGGTGGGACGATGGCGGTTGGGTGGAGCTGGGGCGGTGGGCGGATTCGGGGTCGGTGCTGTTGTCCCAGGCGAAGCCGTTCCAGGGCATCGGCTGGTCGCTGCTGCCCAGCCGCATGTTTCGCAGGTTGACCGACACTTTGTCGAACGCCGCCTGCGTGCCGTAGCCGGTGCTTTCGAAGTTCATCGCGTCTTCGTGCGGAATCCCCAACGAGCCGGCTTCGGAGATCGCGTCTTGATTGGCTCCCAGGAACAAAAACGTCCACTGGTTGGTCTGCCGCTGATGGCGGATCATGTCGAACACCAACCGGCGTTCAAACCGGCTGCTGGCGTTTTCCAAGCCGTCGGTCAGGATCACGAAGATGACCTGCCGGGGCCGGTCTTCCGGGGGCAAGACGAGAATCCGCGAGGTCGCGAGGCGGACGCTCATGCCGATGGCGTCCAAGAGCGCGGTCGCGCCGCGGGGCTGGAAGGTGTCGTAGTCGAGGTTGGGCACGTGCCGGAGGTCCCGCCCGACGTAAAGCACTTCGTACAGGTCATCGAACTGCACCAGCGTCAAACACGCCCGGTCCGGGAGCAGACGCTGCTCCTGCAGGAACTGGTTGAATCCCGCGATCGTCTCGGACGCAATGCTGCCCATCGAGCCGGATCGATCGAGAATGATCGTGATGTCAGTGTCGAATCGCCTCATTGAACGATCGTCCGGTTGTGTGAGGAAACCGGGGCTAGCGCCCTGCGGCTAATGAGGAAGAACCAACCGGAACGCGCTCGCGTCCGGTTGTGCGAGGAAAATGGGACTCGTGCCCTGCGGCGAATATGCGACACCAAATGACCCCAGGATTTCCCCAACGGATTCTTCCAGGATTTATTCTAAACGGATCGGGAGGACGCCGTCACCTGCTTTCCGTATTGTTTCCCGAGTTTCAAGGAAATCCCTCAGACCGGCCCGGCCAATTCCCACGAACAGAATCTCAAGAAAACCCATTGCCCGCGGCGGGTTCTTAGTGTATATTTCACACTAAAGGGGCGGCGAAAGGATCATGCTGTCCATCTCATCGGTTTCGTTTTATCCTTCGCACCGGAATCGAAAAGGGAACTTCCCATGACGACATTAACCCGGCTTTATCGGCACCCTTTGGCGTTGTTGACGGATCTGTACCAACTCACAATGGCCTATGGATATTGGAAGTCGGGAATCGCCGATCGGGAAGCGGTTTTTCATCTTTTCTTTCGCAAACCGCCGTTTGGCGGGGAATATGCGGTCGCCGCGGGTTTGGCGGAGGCGGTGGATTTTGTGGAAGCGTTCGGTTTTGACGCCGAGGACCGGGATTACCTCCAAACGCTCACCGGGAACGACGGCCGGCCGCTGTTCGAGCCGGCGTTCTTGGAAGCGTTGGGCAAGATGCGGATGGGATGCGACCTCGACGCGGTGCCCGAAGGCACGGTCGTGTTCGGGCAGGAGCCTCTGGTGCGCGTGCAGGGTCCGATCTGGCAATGCCAGCTTTTGGAGACGCCGCTGTTGAACCTGCTCAACTTTCCCACGCTGATCGCCACCAAAGCCGCCCGCATTCGCCGACTCGCCGGGGACGAGACCGTGATGGAGTTCGGCCTCCGCCGGGCGCAGGGAATCGACGGGGGGTTGTCGGCGTCGCGGGCGGCTTACATCGGCGGCTGCGATTCCACCTCCAATGTGCTCGCGGGCAAGCTTTATGGCATTCCCGTCCAAGGCACCCACGCCCATAGCTGGGTGATGTGTTTCGGCGACGAGCTCGAGGCCTTCGACACCTACGCCAAGGCGATGCCCAACAACTGCGTGTTTCTCGTCGATACTTACGACACGCTGGAAGGCGTGAGGCACGCGATCGCCGCCGGGAAACGCCTCCGCGAGGCCGGCCACGAGATGGTCGGCATCCGGCTGGACTCCGGCAACCTCGCGGAATTGAGCATCAAGGCGCGGCGGATGCTCGACGAAGCCGGCTTCCCCGAGGCCCGCATCGTTGCCAGCAACGAATTGGACGAGTACCAGATCGAAGCCCTGCATCAAAAAGGTGCCAAGATAACCGTCTGGGGCGTAGGCACGCGGCTGGCGACGGGCGGCGATCAGGCGGCGCTCGGCGGCGTTTACAAGCTCGCCGCCGTCCGCGAGACCGATCCCGAAACCAGACAGCCCGGCCCCTGGCAGCACCGGATCAAGCTTTCGGACGAGACCATCAAAACCACGAACCCCGGCATTCAGCAAGTCCGGCGGTTTTCCGATGGCTCCGGCTTCCTCGCGGACGCGATCTATCAGGAATCCCATCCGCCCGCGGACGATTGGAGCTTGATCCGCTTCGTGGGCGAGACGCCCTTTCGCATTCCCCCCGGCACGAAGTCCGCCGACCTCTTGGTGCCGATCTTCCGTAAAGGCCGGCGAGTTTACGATCCGCCGACTGCAAGAGAGGCCCGCGAACATTGCCTCGCTCAAGTCGCCCAACTCCCCGCGGGCGTCGCCCGCCTGCACGATGCGGAGCCCTATCCCGTGGGATTGGAGCAAAAGCTCCACGACTTGAAAACGCGGCTGATGTCCGAGGCCCGCGAAACGATCCGGAGCGGCGCATAGCCGTCGCTGGCTTTCCCTTGGGCTGGGTTCGATTTATACTGATCGAACGTCGCGCCGGGATTCATCCAACCACACCCCCGGCCAGGAAACCCGCCTGACTTTGCCTGCCTTGTCGAGGACCTGCCCATGAAACTCCGTCCTGGTCTAATTGTTTTGTTCTCCTTGAGTCTCTTGATGGCCGGAGCCGTTGCCGACGATTGGCCGCAGTGGCGCGGGCCGGATCGCACGGGCATCTCCGACGAGACGGGCCTGTTGCACGAATGGCCGGAAGGCGGTCCGAAGGTCGTCTGGAAAGCCGACAACGTGGGCAAAGCCTACGCCACGGTCTCGGTGGCCGACGGCCGCGTGTTCACGCAAGGCAACATGGACGAGGAAGGCCGGATTCAATGCTACGATGAGAAGACCGGGGACCAAATCTGGTCCGTCCGCCCGCCGCGGGAAAAGAAGGCCTTCACGCACGGCCGGGGCGACGGGCCGCGGGGCACGCCCACCGTGGACGGCAATTATGTCTATTGCGAAGGCGGCGACGGCTCCTTGACCTGCCTGAAAGCCGAATCCGGCGATGTCGTGTGGAGCGCTCATCTCGTCGACGACTTCGGCGGCAAGCGGCCCGGCTGGGGCTACAGCGAAAGCCCGCTGGTCGATGGCGAAAAACTGATCGTCACGCCCGGCGGCAAACAGGGGACGATCGTGGCCCTCAACAAGTTGACCGGCGAAGTCATCTGGAAAAGCACCGACGTCACCGATCCCGCCCATTACAGCTCCGCCATCGCCGCCGACATCGAAGGCGTGCATCAACTCGTCCAATTCACCCGGCAGCGAATTGTGAGCGTGGACGCCAAAGACGGCCGGCTGCTCTGGGACTACAGCAAATCCGCCAACGGCACCGCGAACGTCGCCACGCCGATCGTCAAAGACAACTACGTGTTCTCGTCCTCGGCCTACGGCACGGGCGGCGGTTTGGTGAAGATCACCCGCAAAGGCTCCGACTTCACCGCCGAGGAAGTCTACTTCCAAAAACCGCTCGCCAACCATCACGGGGGGATCGTGCTCGTCGGCGATTCCATGTACGGCTTCGGCAGCGGCGGGCTGATCTGCATGGAGTTCCTCACCGGCGAAATCGCCTGGCGGGACCGCAGCGTCGGCAAAGGCTCCTTGTGCTGCGCCGACGGGCAGCTTTACTGCTTCGGCGAGAAAAACCAGATGGCCCTCGTCGATGTCAACCCGAAAGAATACGTCGAGCATGGCCGCTTCGACACCCCCGATTCCGGCAAGCCCACCTGGGCTCACCCCGTCGTCGCCAACGGCCGCTTGTACCTGCGCGACCAGGACACGCTGACGGTCTACGACATCAGCCGGAAATGAGCCGCGGCAAGTTTTAAGACTGTGGAATTGACATTCGCAGGCCCAGGGCGGCACGACTCGCCTTGGGCTTTTTTCATTCGATCACGCGGCCTTCGCGTTGCCCCGCCTCGTTCCCAAGCTCCAGCTGGGAAACGCACTTGTCGCCAAGCTCCGCTTGGCAACGCGCCTGTTCTATAATCAACTCCAGTTCCCCGGGGAGACAGACGAATGGCGCGCACGATACCGCATCTTCGAAAAACAGGCGGGGTTGATCGACGTCGTCACTGATTGGATGTGATTCGCCCGTCGTTGCGAAGCGGAGCTTCGCGGAAGTGCGTTCCCAAGCTGGAGCTTGGGAACGAGGGGAAATCGCACACGGTGATTTAATGCCTGCAGCTCGCAATCACGCGGCCTTTGCGCTGCCGCGGGACGCGGCGGCGGGCAGGAACTCGTCCAGATCGATCGGATACGGGCGGTGGTTGAAGAACAGTTCGTTGTCCAGCCCCAGGTTCGGATTGTAAAACCGGTCGCTGGCCAGTTCCGTCTTCCATTTTTCCTTGAGGCGGTTTTCGTATTCGGCTTCCGTCGGCGGCGGGGTTTTGCGGGTTTTGGATTCGTAATGGTAGGCCTTGACGAACGGGTTATACAGACAGCGATAGCCCGCCTTCCCGAGCCGGATCCACAGGTCCACATCGTTGAAGCTCGTGGGGAACAACGCCTCGTCAAAACCGCCGACTTCCCGGAACGCGGACTTCCGCATCAATAACAAAGCCGCGGTCGCTCCGCTGAATTCATTGAGCAGATTCGCCCGGCACAGATAACCCGGGTCGTCATCCTCCGCAAAGCGGTGGGCGTGTCCCGCGAGTCCGCAAATCCCCAAGAGCAGCCCGGCGTGCTGCACCGCATTGTCCGGATAAAGCAGCTTGGCTCCCACGCCCGCGATCGAGCGATCCAACTCCGCCGCCGCAACGAGGGTTTCGAGCCAAGCCTCCGAAATCAATTCCACATCGTTGTTCATGAACACGACATACTCGGAGTCGCACGCCGCGACGGCCTGGTTGTTCATGTCCGAATGATTAAACGGCTCCGGATAAGGCAACACCCGCAGCCGGCCCGCCTGTTGCTCCTGTTCCAGATACGCAAGCAGCTTCGGGTCGTCGGATTGGTTGTCGATCACGATGACTTCATAATCCGGATAGCGGGTTTTCTTATGCAGGGAATCGAGGCAGGTTTTGAGATCGGCAAGGCCGTTCTTCGTGGGGATGATGATCGAAACGGCTGGGAACCGCTGGGGCTGGAGATGGATTTCATACATCGACGAGCAATAAGGCGACGGTCGAACCTGGCCGCGAATGCCTCGCCGCGCTAACGCTTCTTTCACCGCCCGGCGGCCCGCGACCAGCGCGTGGGGCTTACAGTCCACATCCGCCGCCGTGGACGACTCCACCGCCCGCCAGCGGTAAAGCACGCGGGGAATATGCACAACCTGGTCCCGGCGGACGGTCTCGGAAATCCGCAGTGCTAAGTCGTGATCCTGCGAACCCTCAAAGCCCAGCCGCATCCCGCCGGTTTCGCGGATCAAGTCCGCCGCGTACACGCTCAAATGGCAGGTATACATCGCCGAGAGCAGAAACTCCGGCGAAAAATCGGGCTTCAAATGCAAATTCAGGCATTGGCCTTCGGGGTTCACAATCACCTCGTCCGAATAGAACCAGCGCGCCTCCGGACGGCGGTTATGATAGGCGACGATCCACGCGAGCGCATCCGGCGTGAGTTCGTCGTCGTGGTCCAAAAACCCGATGAACTCGCCCGTCGCGTGCTCGATCCCCGCGTTCGTCGCCCCGGAGATGTTCCGGTTCTCCCCCAAGGGCACCAACCGGATGCGCTCGTCGCGGGCCGCCCACGCGGTCATCAACTCCGAGAGCGCCCGTTCGCCGGAGCCGTCATCCACGAGAACCAGTTCCCAATTCGGATAAGACTGGTTCACCACCGACCCGATGCACAAATCCAACCAGCGCGGTTCGATGCGATACACCGGAACGATCAGCGAAATCCGCGGCTGAAGTTCGAGGGCTTCCAACAACCGCTCGGCGTCTTCGGGTGTCAATTGATTCGACAGTGGAATGCGAAACGAACTCGAACACGCGACGCGGTAGATAAAAATCCGAAACCGGCGAACCAGCCCGCTCACGCCGCCCTTCCGCAGCAACTGCCAACCCCGCAACGCCGCGGCGAACGGCGCGCGGTGCCAGCCGCCTTTCTTAAGGGCAAAGTGATGCGCGCTCCGGGCCAAGAGCAGCGCCCGGCGAACGAGTCGCATCCCAAACCGCGCCGCCCGGCGGTAAAGGCTCGGCCGCGCGGACGGCTCCGCGGCCATTGCGTTGTCCGGCACATCGGCGGGATCGCTGATGGGGAAAGTCGCGGTGGGAATTTCCGACATGATGGGTTGTCGTCCGTGACAAAAGTCGCCGTCTCTGAGCCGGAACCAATCGCCCCGCGCCCGCGTGTTTGCGTGATGGGCTTATAATCCCCTCAATAAGGAGGGTCAAGACGAACCCCTCCCGCTGCCGAACATCTGTGCGGATTTCTAGGGGAAGGGACGGTTGACGGACCAAACCGCAGGGGAGACGATGAACGGAGACCGCCGCGCGAGCCTTTTTCAAAATGCCGTGTCTCCGATGCGGGTGGATGTCCTTTTCTCTCCTTTCACCGAGCGGCCGACCGCCTTATGAGCACCGACACCGACGCCCCGCCGACCACGCAACCCGCCCTCCGGCTCAGCCGGCGCTGGCAATGGGCCAGCAAGGGGGCGATTAGTTTTCTGATGCAGCAGGGCGTCGAAAACCCGGGCGTGTTGTCGCTGGCGGCGGGACTCGTGGACCCGGGCAGCCTGCCCGTCGAAGAAGCCCGCGAAGCCGCGGGGCGATTGCTCGAGCGGGACGACTTCGCCCGCATCGTCCTGCAATACGGCACCACCGCAGGGGCCGAACGCTTAAGGCGGGAACTCTTGAGCCACTTGGCTTCGCAGGAAAGCTGCCCGACCGATCGGCTGGGCATTTCCACGGATCAATTGCTCCTCACCACCGGCTCGCAGCAATTCTTGTCGCTCGTCGGGGAAATTCTTTTGGACCCGGGCGATATCTGCCTCGTCGCGTCGCCGACTTATTTCGTGTTCCTGGGCGTCCTCGACGGCTTGGGAGCCCAGGCGATTCCCGTGGCGACCGACGACGACGGCATGCGGATGGACGCCCTCGAATCCGAGCTCGCCCGCCTCGAAGCGGAGGGGCTTCTGGACCGCGTGAAACTCATTTATCTGGTGAGCTATTACGAGAACCCCAGCGGCGCGAGCCTTTCCGAAGACCGCCGGGAGGAAGTCGTCCAAATCGCCCGGCGGTGGTCGAAGCGGCAGCGGATTTTCATCCTGGAAGACGCCGCGTATCGGGAACTCAGGTACGATGGGCCCGATTTGCCCAGCGTGTGGAGCTTCGATCCGGACCGCGAAACGGTGATTTACACGCAGACCTTTTCCAAAAGTTTTTCGCCCGGCGTGCGGGTGGGCTACGGCGTCGCCCCGCGGGATTTGATCGCCCCGATTTGCGACCGCAAAGGCAACGAAGACTTCGGCTCGGCGAATCTCAACCAGCACCTCATCGCCCAAGTCTTCGAAGACGGCCATTATTATCCCCACGTCGAACAGGTGCGGAATTCCTATCGCACCAAACGCGATGCGATGCTGACCGCCGCGGCGAAATACTTCACGGGCATTCCCGGTGTGAGTTGGGTGCACCCCCACGGCGGACTTTACGTGTGGATGACGCTGCCCGAAGGCGTCTCCACCGGATTCGACAGTCCGCTGTTCGAGCAGGCGACGAAAGTGCAAGAGGTGATGTACGTGCCGGGCGAATTGTGCTTCGCCGCCGATCCCCACCTTCCGCCCGACGAAGCCCGCCCGCGAAACCAGATGCGGCTGAGCTTCGGTGTGCAAACGCCCGCGGGCATCGACCTGGGCATGAAGCGCCTCGCGAGCGCAGTGCGGGCGATTTTGTAGGCTGGAGGAGTTGACCGATGGCAGCCGAACAATCGGAACGAACACGACTGGCTTTGGAGGGGTTGTCCATCGGGGACGCGTTTGGGCAGCGGTTCTTCTTTCCCGGCGTTGTCGAGCAAGCGGACCGAAATCATCTCCCGCCGCCTCCGTGGCATTACACGGACGACACGGAGATGGCGATGGCGATCGTCGAAGTGCTCGAAGCGCACGGCCAGATCGATCAAAATGCGCTTGCTCAAACCTTTGCCAGCCGTTTTGCCGCCGATCCCGGACGCGGTTACGGCGGCGGGGCGTTCCGTCTTTTGAACGACATCAACCGCGGGGCGGATTGGCGGCCGGCGAGCCGGGAGATGTTCGGCGGGCAAGGCTCGTTCGGCAACGGCGGAGCGATGCGGGTCGCACCTTTGGGCGGCTGGTTCGCGGAAGATGTGGATCGCACGGTCGAACAGGCGGCCCTTTCCGCAGAAGTCACGCATGCGCACCGGGAAGGACAAATCGGTGCCGTCGCCGTGGCATTGGCAGCCGGTTGGGCCTGGCAGCGGGCTCATGGAAACAGGTCGGAAGATCCCAGCGGCATGCTGCCTTTCGTCCTCGAGCATTTGGAGGACAGCGAAGTTCGCCGAGGCCTCGAAACGGCCGCGAAATGCCCATTGGACGAATGGCCCTTCACCGTCGCCAATGAAGTGGGATGCGGCGACCAGGTGAGCGCACAGGACACCGTGCCGTTCTGCCTCTGGCTCGCGGCGGCTCATTTGGATGATTACTGCGAAGCATTATGGATCGCGGCCCGCGTCGGAGGGGATGTGGACACCACGTGCGCGATCATCGGCGGAATCGTCGCTTTAAGCGTCGGTCCCGCAGGAATTCCCGAAGAGTGGCGTCGGAGCCGGGAATCTCTCCGATGGTAACGTCGCGGTAACTCAGCGGATTCGCGTGGATCGTTCCGATGTCGCGGTCGCGGCGGGGGTGAGTTTTATCAACACCCACGGGAGCGGTTCGCTGCTCTGGGGAAGCGGGAGCGGTTGAGCCGCGAAATGCGATTTGCTCAACTCCGGGACGTGGGCTTTGTCGGTGAGGATCACCAGCGAACCGGCTTGCGAGATCCGCCGCGAAAGTTCCTCGGGCGACTCCAACCGGAACGCCGGCTGTTTGAGGTAATACACGATCGGGTCTTCCTTCAGTCCATAAACGCACAGCGGCTGCTGCTCGGGAACGACTTGCCGAAGGTTTTGGGCGAACTCGACCGTGGGCAGACGGCGGTCGCGGTTGGGGAAGATCGCGGCCGTGATCAGACCGTAACATACTGCGAAGCCCAAACCGGCGGTGACCGCGGCGCTCGTCCACTTTTGCCGGGCCAGCCAAATGCTGCAAAAGACGCCGGCGATTCCGATGCTCACGCCCAACACAATCGCGGCCGTCATCAGATGCGGCCACTTGAGCGAAATTCCCACCGCAGCGCCCACGCCGGTCATCAAGGCAATCGAAGCGAGCGTGAGGACATGCCGGCGGGTGATTTCCACGCGGCCGGCTCGCAGGTCCGACCAGAGCGACGCCAAAGTTCGGCCCAGGATCAACGACAGCGCGGGCATCGCGGCCATCAGGTAATGATGATGCTTGAACGCCGAGATGGAGAGGATCACAAACTGCGTCACAAACCAGACCCACAGAAACCGCTCGCGGGTGTCGCCTTGTTTCCAGGCTTTTTGAAAACTGTCGCGGCCGGCTTTCCAGAGGAGCACGCTCCAAGGCAGCGCCTGCACGAAGGCCTGCGGGATATAAAACCAGAACGGATCGCGGCCGAACACGCCCAGGGCCCGGCCGACGGTTTCGGTCCGCCAGATTTCCCAGGCTTCGGGGACGCGCTGGAGAAGCAGCCAAGGCCAGATCACGACCGCCGCCGCCAGGATCAATAATCCCGCGGGGTTGAGCACGTCCCAGAGCTTCGGCCAGCGGCGATCGACGACAAACCACACGCCGATCACGCCCAAGACCATCGCGGGTCCGTAATGAAACTTCGCGAGCCAGGCCAGACCCACGAGAGCATAAATCGCCGTCCAGCGGAAAAATGTGCGCGAGCGGGCTTCTTCGCGATCGGAGTTCGCCACGAGAAACAGGGCCGACGTGGTCAATAGGCACAGCAGCATATCGACCTCGGCTTTGCGGGAGAAACTGATGACGTAGACACAGGAGATTTGCACGAGCGCCGCCGCGAGTCCGCTCCAGCGTCCGTACCATTTCCCCGCCCAGACGCCGACCAACCCGGCCAACAACAGCGCCGAGACCGCGAACGGAAACCTTGCGGTCCAGGGGGAATCTTCGCCGAACAGCCAACCCGCCGAAGCCGCCGCCCAGTACGCGAGCGGGGGTTTTTTGAGGCGGGGCAAGCCGCCGAACCGGGGCACCACCCAGTCGCCGCTCTCGCGCATCTCCCGCGAGACGACGGCCACGAAGCCTTCGTGCTTGGTCAGCGTGCGGTAGCCTTCCAGGTCGAAAAAGACAATCAAAAGTCCCAACCCAAACACCGCCGCCGCCGAAAGCCGCCAGGTTTTCAGTTCACGTTGATTCCCAGTTGTCATTGTCGCTCCTTGACCAAACCGTCCGGCATTAGCATTTCACATCGGTTTTTACCACAAAGACACGAACGTTTCGGTTTGCCTTTCGCGGCTGAGGCATGTTTGATGCTTTTATCCTCGCGGTTCGTACTATCCGTGGTTCATTCCTTTTCGTTGCTCTGACGACCAGAATTGCATGCCATCCGTGGTTTAAGCCGCTTTGTGGCGGACCGGTTCGTCGGGTTCTTTCGTCGAGGCTGAAAGCGAAGGCAGCGGTTCGTTGAAGTTGACGGACCGGCGGACCGCGTAGACTTCTTTGTGCTTCACGGAGAAATAAATCCGGGCACAAAGTTCGCCCAGCATGCCCAAGACGATGAACTGCCCGCCGAGCATCACGGCTCCCACGCTCAAGAGCAATAAAGGATTGCCGGTCATGTCGATGCCCTGGAAGAGTTTCATGCCGACCGTCGCCGTGCCCGAAAGAAGGCCGACGAGACAGCAGGCCAAACCGCCCATGCCGAACAGCCGCATCGGACTGGGCAGGTATTGGATCAAATACTTCACGGTCAGCAAATCGAGCAGCACGCGGAGCGTTCGCGAGATGCCGTATTTCGATTGCCCGAATCGGCGGGGGTGATGCTTCGTCACCATCTCGGTGCAGCGGGCACCGCGGTTGCGGGCGAGGATGGGAATGAAGCGGTGCATCTCGCCGTAGAGTTCGATCTCCTGGGCGATCTCCCGCCGGATGGCTTTGAGCGTGCAGCCCAAATCGTGCACCGGGAACACGGTGACGCGGGAGATCAGCCAATTGGCGATCCGCGAAGGCAGCTTGCGGCTGAGCCACGCATCCTGCCGGTCTTTCCGCCAGCCGTGGACGAGGTCGTAGCCTTCATCGATCAGGTCGAGCATCTTGGGAATGTCGGTGGGGTCGTTTTGCAGATCGCCGTCCATCGTGACGATCACATCCCCCGTCGCCGCCTGGATGCCCGCGGCCATCGCCGCCGTCTGGCCGTAATTCTTGCGAAACTCCAGCACGCGCACGTGCGGATCGCGTTCGGCCATGTCTTCCATCACGCCCAGCGAGCCGTCGCTCGAGCCGTCGTCCACGAGGATGATTTCGTACTCGCGCGGGAGCTTTCCCAAAACCTCCGTCAAGGCCGCGTACAACAACGGCAGGTTTTCGAGTTCGTTATAAATCGGCACGACGACGGACACGCTCATGAGAATTCCATTCCTCATTGAGAAGCCAAAGGCTCGGGATGGTTACTTGTAACTCAAACTGTCAATGGAAGGTGAAGGGGTGGCTGGGCGCAAAAGAAAGTCCCAAGGACAAAAGCGGTTTTGACGACTGGGGCCGTGTGACAATTTTCTAGGTCGTCCATTGCCCCAGTATTTACAATTTAAGCGTGTCCAAAAGGGGAATTTGCGCCCCGGCCACCCGACCGTGTACACTTTGAGTTGTAAGGATTAAGGTTTCGGCTCCGCTTCCAACAATTTCAACTCCGCCCACACGAGCGGATGATCGGAGGCCTCGTTCTCGACACAGCCCGCATCGACGGCGGTCAGGCCACGGGTGAAGATCCAATCGATCCGCCGGGGAAAATCGTTCTTGCCTAACCGCTCGCCGATCACATCATGAATCTCCGGATTCCCGAGCCAGTGCGCGAGCAGCGGGTCATCGCGGAAGGTATTCAAATCGCCCATCAGAATCGCCGGTTTTTCCAGGTCGCAAAACAGAGAAAACACACGCTCGAGCTGCGTCTCGCGATCCGCGACGCGATCCAAATGCACCGAGAGCACCCGCACCGATTGTTCGCCCAGTTGAAAACTCGTCAACATCGCGGTGCGGTATTTCTTGCCCTGCGTGCAAGGCAGGGGCAATCGGTGCACCGGCGATGTGGCCACGCGCGAGAGCAATCCATTCCCGAAGCTCGGCTGCCAGAACCGCCGTTCCGTCGGCACGAACATCGCGGCCATGTTCAAGTCTTGCCCCAACGCCGCGGCCTGATCGAGCCGCGTTCCAAAGCAAGTCCCGTGAACTTCGCTGAGGCCGGCGAAATCCGGCCGCACCTCGGCGAGACATTTTGCGACCCGGCCCAGATCCAATTCGCGATCCGTGCCCTTCCCGCCGTGAATATTGAACGACGCCACGCGAAACGTGTTGCCGGACAATTCCAACTGCGCTGGACTTCCCTGCCAGGCAATCGGGCGGGTGGCATTCGCGGGAACGCGGTCCGCCCCGATCCAGACGATGGCCCCGAGCATCAGCACCAGGCCGAGGCTTAGCCGCCATTTCCCGCGGGAAGGTTTGGAAGATTGTCCAACGGGAGGAAACACAGAGTCCTCGTTTCCGCCATAAAACAAGAGCCGAACGGCAAACACGCCCCAACCGCGGAGCGATCGGCGGGGATTTTGGCAGATTTTGCCAAGTTTTGGGACATGAAAATTGAAATATTTTCCGCGTGCCGGCCCGAAATCAATAATCCGTCATTCCAAAAGCGAAAGACCCGCGCACGAAGTAAGCGGTTTTGAATCCTAAAAACACTTGAAAAACCGCTTACTTCGTGCGCGGCTCGATAGATTTTGCTCGGAAAATTAAGCGGACCGCTGCCCCAGCCCGCCCGGGACTGCCGATGTTCGCGGCGGATGGACCAGCGGTTCGTGCTGGTCGGCGGTGTGGATTTCGCACGGATGGGCAAGTTCCTCGAAAACGGACTCCGCGGATCGCCGGGCCAGTTGCGGGCGGTTGCAGTCCCGGCTGAGATGCAATTGCACCACGGTCTGCAAACGGTTGGGTGCCGAGCGATTGACAATCTCGGCCGTCAGCGCGGCGGCTTGATTGTTGGACAAATGGCCTTCATCGCTGAGCACCCGCTCGATCAACTGCCAAGGCCGCCGGCTTTGTCGCTGCATCTCTTCGTCGTGGTTGAACTCCACAGCGAACAGATCGACATTGGCAAACGCCTCGGCCACGGCTTCGTCCCAGGTCCCCAAATCGGAAGCGTACCCCATCGCCCACGCGGAGCCGAACAGCGTCCGCGGCCGCTCGAACCGGAAACCGAACGCCGCCCCGCTGTCGTGCCGAACCGGAACCGCCCGGCAACCGAGGCCGCCCTGAAACTCGAACGGCTCCCCTTCCGAATAAAACCGCAAGAGCCGGGCCGACCGCAGTTGAGCCAACCCGCTGCCCATGCGGCTCAAGCGGCGTTGGTGCTCGCGATGGCAATAAAACGGTATCCCGAGTTTCGACAGCCGCCCCAACGTGCGGTCGTTCCAATGGTCGGCGTGGGTGTGGGTCAGAATCATCGCCTGAACCGCCGGCCAACCCGCACCGACCTTCCGGAGCTGGCCCACCAGCTTCCGCGGCCCCAGCCCGGCATCGATCAACAGGCCGAACCCATCCACCTGCAGCAAACAGGCGTTCCCGGAACTCCCGCTCGCGAGCACCGCCAATTCCACGCCGCCGTGCTCTTCCTCCCGCTGATTCATCCCGCTCCCAATCTGGTTTGGCCGTCGATTCCTTAGGGAACGATGATGATAGCCGGTCCCAAACCAGGAGAAAAGACCGCAAGCCGCGCGGCACATTTGCGAGTGTGTCTCACGAAAGTCGGTGCAAAATGACGGGACGTATTTTTCAAGTGGATCTGGGTGCCACGCCCTGAGGCACGAAGGGCGTGGTCTTTGCAAGGGCCACGCCCTCCGCTGAGGCTCAGGGACGTGCCACCCAAATTGGCCCATGACCTAATTTCGTGATACGCACACCACATTTGGCGCGGTTTGCGTTCCCCGCGTAAACCGCAGATTTCAGATTCAGTCGTTCCAAAAAACGCCCGAGCCGCGCACGAAGTAAGCGGCATTGCGAACGGTCAATCCCGGAAAACCGCTTACTTCGTGCGCGGCTCCCCAATCCCAGCACTCGTAACGGATCAGCCAGCTTACGCTCGCCGCTCGCCGTTCCGTCACCAGGGGAATGGCTGTTGCGCGAGTTGCTCGTAGGCTTCGATGTACTTCGCCCGGGTTTGGGTGATGATTTCTTCCGGCATCGCGGGCGGGGGGCTGTTTTTGTCCCAGCCGGTGGTTTCCAGCCAGTCCCGCACGAACTGCTTGTCGTAGCTCCGCTGGCTGCGGCCGGGTTCGTAATCCTCGGCGGGCCAGAAGCGGGAACTGTCGGGGGTGAGGACTTCATCGATCAAGAGAATCTCGCCGCCCACGAGGCCGAACTCGAATTTCGTGTCGGCCAGGATGATCCCCTTGGACCGCGCGTAATCCGCGGCCTGGGCGTAAATCCGCAGGCTTCGGTCGCGCAGCGTCTCGGACAGCTCGCGGCCGATGCGGGAGGCCATTTCTTCAAACGGAATGTTGATATCGTGCCCCGACTCGGCTTTGGTCGCGGGCGTGAAGATCGGTTCCGGCAGCGGCGAGCTTTCCACGAGTCCTGCGGGCAACTTCAATCCGCACACCGTCTGCCGATCGCGGTATTCCTTCCAGCCCGAACCGGCCAAATAGCCCCGCACCACGCATTCGATCGGCACGACTTCGGTCTTTTTGACGACCATGCTCCGCCCGGAAAGCGGCTCGACGTCCACGCCCGCGGGCAGCGGCACGTCTTCGGGATCGAGGCTCAAGACATGATTCGGCACGCCCAGCCGCTCGAACCACATCCGGCTTGTTTGCGTCAACACCCGGCCTTTGTCGGGGATGCCGTTGGGCAGCACCCAATCAAACGCACTGATGCGGTCGGTCGCCACGAACAGCAGCCGATCCCCGAAATCATAAATGTCGCGCACCTTTCCCCGGCGGACCGGCAGTCCGGGAAGCGAAGTTTGCAATAACGCCGTCTGAGACATCGCGGCCAAAGTCCAAGAGTCAAAAAATGGAAGGTTTCAAAATCGATGCGACCTCTCCCAATCTCCCCCTCTCTCCGACCGAGGGAGACCGCTATGATGGGAGAAGGAAGCGGAAGCGGGGAAGCCAATCCGAGTGTAACACCGGGGACTTTCTTGAACAACGTCCGGAACGCAACTACACTGGCGGGGGGAGTTTCGCGTTCTGTCAACGGGCCTGCGATCGGGGTTTTGAATGGGCGTCATGCGGTTTTTGGTCTATCCGGAGAACCTCCTTGAGGACTGGCCCGAATTGCAGCGGGCGTATGTCAGCGGGTTCGACGGACGCGTCTTTCCCACGCGCGTGGAAGTCGAAGGCAACGTCGTCGCCTGCCGGAGAACCAGCGCGGACAGCGGGAAGGTGCATGTGGCGCTGCCGATTCCGGGGTTCGGGCGGCCGAGCGTGTGCACGTCGTCGCTGCCGGAACGCGAGGAGCCGTTTTTGCTCGCCGTGGAACTTGCCCGCGGGCGGATTTCGCTGTTGCGGGATCAACTGGCCGCGTGGGAGATGGCGGGCATGGCGGTGCCGGACGAGTATTGGAGGCTCCACAAAGAAGCCCACACGCTGTTTGCCGAGGCCTCGTCCCAACAGCACAAACCCGCCGAGGCGAGCGAAACCGCCTGGAAAGCGTTGGAGGTCGCGCTCGGGGCTTCGCGGGTGCTCTCCGAGGCGTATACCACGCAGCGGTTGGCGGTCCGCCGGAAGCGGTCGGCCCGGCTGCCCGCGTCGCTGGGATGCAACATCGGCCGCACCGCGCTCGACGAAGACGCCGCCGCGAAGTTCTGCGAAGCATTCACGGCGGTCTCGCTGCCCATCGAGTGGAAGCACATCGAGCCGGAGGAAGGCAGCTACGACTGGGAAATCCACGACCAGCAGATCGCCTGGGCGCAAGAGCAAAAGCTCCTCCTGTCCGCGGGGCCTTTGCTCGACTTGTCCCCGGAAGGCCTGCCCGCCTGGCTTTGGCAGTGGGAGCACGACTTTCTCAACCTGCAGAGTTTCGTCTGCGATTTTGTGGAAACCGCCGTTGCCCGCTATGCCGGCCTCATCCGGCATTGGGAGGTCTCCGCCCGCGTGAACACGGGCGGGGCCTTGGCCCTCAACGAGGAAAACCGCCTGTCCCTCGCCGCCCGTACGCTGGAAGTCGCCCGGCAAGTCGATGACGAACTCAAACTCACCGTCCGCATCGACCAGCCCTGGGGCGGATACCAGGCCCGCGGACAGCACCGCCTCTCGCCCTTGCATTTTGTCGATGCCTTGATCCGCTCCGGCGTCGGGCTTTACGGCGTCAACCTGGAAGTCGGCATCGGCTATGCCCCGCGGGGCTCCGCGCCGCGCGACCTTTTGGAGTTCTCCCGGATGATCGATCTGTGGAGTTGCCTCGGCGTGCCCTTGGAAGTCACCTTGGCGTTTCCGTCGAGCACCCTTCCCGACGCCAATGCCACGAGCGATCTGGAAATCGAAACGGCGGACTGGAAAGCAGGCTGGACCGAGGAATCCCAAGCGGCGTGGGTCGATGCCTACCTGCCGATGCTCATGGCGAAACAGGTCGTGGTGGGAATTTGCTGGACGCATTTTTCCGACGCCGTCCCCCATCATTTCCCGCACGCCGGCTTACTCCGGGCCGACGGCACGCCCAAAACCGCCTTCGAGCGGTTCGTCAAATACCGCCAGGAATACTGGCAACCCGACGCGGTATAATCCCGATGCCCATTTCCCGCGTGTTTTTGGATTGGAAGCGGCCCGCGCTGCCTGTGACCGCGGCGTATCTGCGGGAGCGATACGGCGAGGGAACAAAGCTCGATCTGCGAAACGTGCTCGTCGTCTTGCCCACCGCGGAGGCGGGACGGCGGGCGCTGGAACTCTTGGTGGACGATGCCGAGGCCCGGCGATGGCGTTTGGTTCCGCCCGAGATTCTTACGCTGCGGGCTCTGCCCGAACGGCTTTACACGCCCAAGCGGCCGTTTGCCGATCCGCTCGCGCAGCAGTTCGCCTGGATCCAAGCACTCAAAACTTTGCGGGGCCGGGAACGCTCGCGGCTGATGCGGCGACTGCCCGACGCCACGCTCACCGGTTGGCTGGCGTTCGCGGCGATGCTCTCCCAACTGCACCGCGAGTTGGTGGCGAACAACCTCGACTTCGCGGACGTGGCCGAGCAAATCCAAACGCTCGGCGAACCCCATGAGATCGCCCGCTGGGATCTGCTCAAAGACGTGGAGGTCGCCTACCTCCGCATCCTGGACGATTTGGGGCTTTGGGATCGGCAAACCGCCCGGCTCGTGGCGATCCAAGAGCGCGAGTTCGCCGCCGACAAAGACATCGTGCTCGCGGGACTCGTGGATCTGAACGCCTCGCATCGCGCGATGCTCTCGCAGGTGGCCGAGCGGGTGACGGCTCTCGTCGTTGCCCCTTCGTCGCGGGCGGAGTGGTTCGATGAGTTCGGCGGCCTGATCGCAGCCCGCTGGCAGAACGCCGCGATCGAAGCCATCTATGAGAAAACCGAAGTCGTGGACGGCCCCGACGACCAGGCCCTCGCCGTGTGCTGCGCCTTGAGTGCCTGGAACGAACGGTTCTCCGCCGATCAAATCACCGTCGGCGTCCCGGACCGCCGAATCGCCCCGGCAATCGAAGAACGCCTCGGCGAATGCGGATTGAGCGTGCACAGTTCCCTCGGCCGCCCGCTGCTTCACACCGCACCGGCCCGCGTGCTCTCGGCGGCGGCGGACCTGGTGGAGTCGGCGTGGTTCCGCGACTTCGCCAACCTCGCCCGGCACCCGGCCGTGGAGCTTTGGCTCGCCCATCAAGACGTCCCGGCGGATTGGCTGTTGGAGCTTGATGAATACTGCTCGACGCATTTCCCCGCGAGGCTGGACGACGGCGGCAGTTTGAAAAAACGCCGTTGGCGAACGTCGCCCCGCTTTCCCGCGCTGGCCCGAGCGGTCCAGGCGGTGGAGAAACTTTTAAAACCGCTCGAGGGCCGCAAGCAGGCGGTGACCGCGTGGGTCCGGCCGATTCGCGAAGTGCTCTTGGACCTCTTCGGCATTCGTCCGCTCGACCGGAACGATCCCCAGGACCGGCGAGCATTAAAAGCCTGCGAGTTGATTCAGGAACGGCTCGCCGTCATCGAGGACCTTCCGCCCGCGCTCGCGCCGCCCGTCACGGGAGCGGAGGCTTTGCGGCTCGTGCTTCGCGAGGCTCGAGGGGCCGTTGGTATTCGACGAGCCGGGCGGAAACGAGGTCGCGCTTTTGGGTTGGCTCGATTTGCCTTGGGATGACGCCCCGGCTTTGGTGGTGACGGGGATGAATGAAGGCATCGTGCCGACGTCGCAGAACCCGGACGCGTTTTTGCCGAACAGCGTCCGCCGGGCGATGAATCTCGACGACAACGACCGCCGGCTCGCGCGCGATGCGTATGCCCTCAGCGTGCTCGCGGCGTCGCGGAAAGAATTGCGGTTGATCCTGGGCCGGCGGACGGCGGAGAACGATCCGCTCGCCCCGAGCCGGCTGCTGTTCGCCTGCGACAATCACGAGTTGCCGGAGCGGGTCGAGCGATTGTTCGCCACGCCGAAGTCGCTGCGAAACCGCGTACGGATTGCCGACGGGTTGAGTCCCGGCGGCGCGGTCGTCCCGTATGCCGTGCCCAAGCCGCTGCCGCTCGCCGAGCCGGTGACTTCGATGCGGGTGACGGAGTTCAGCGCCTATTTGGAATGCCCCTACCGCTATTACCTGGGCTACCGGCTGGGCCTCGCTTCGCCGCTCGCCACCGCGGAGGAACTCCCGCCCAATGCCTTCGGCGACGTGCTCCACGATGTGCTCGAAGAGTTTGGCAAGTCGAAATCGATCAACCGCCTCGCCGACCCCGCGCGGATCTTCGAGTTCTTAAGCGACGAACTTACCAAGCAAGCCGCCCGCAAGTTCGGCCGGCATCCGCTGCCCGCGGTGCGCATTCAAATCGAGCAAGCCCGATGGCGACTCAAAGGTTTTGCCGACTGGCAGGCGAAGTGGGCGTCCCAAGGTTGGGAGATCTGCTTCGCCGAGGAATCAATCAAAGACGACCGGGCGTTTCTGGAGGTCGATCGAGCGAAGATGTTTTTGCGCGGCCGGATCGACCGCATCGATGTCCGCGAGCGCGGCGGGCGGTTGGAGATCGCAATCCTCGATTACAAAACCAGCGATTCCGGAGCCTCGCCTGAGGAGAAGCACCGCGACAAGGAAGGCCGCTGGACGGACCTGCAACTGCCCTTGTATCGGCATTTGATGCGGGCGATCGATCACCTGCCCGAAAGCGAGCATGTCCGCCTCGGTTATATCGTGCTTCCTAAGAACCCCCAGGCTATCGGCGAGCGGCTCGCGGAGTGGACCGGCACGGACCTCGAGGACGCCGACGAGGCCGCGAGCGAGGTGATCCGCGATGTCCGCCGCGAAACCTTCTGGCCGCCGAAACCCAATCCCCGCTACTTCGCCGAGTTCTCCGCGATTTGCCAGGATGACCTCTTCGGCACCGCAATGCAAGAAGACGGCGAACCCGGCGAGTGAATGAGGGGAAAAAGTTTGGTGGTTGCGTTCGTTTAGCGTTCGGTCCCGTTGGGAGTGGCGGGCGGCTGCGGGCTCTGGCTGGGTTCAGCCGTTTTCTTCTTCTTGATTGCTGATTCTTTCAGGAAGTCGACAAGCGTCTCGCGGTCGATTTTCCCGTCGATGGAAACCGTCGCCCCGTCACGCTTCACGTCGAATTGTTTCAAAAGTTGTCCGAATTTCGAGCCGTTGGTTTTCTGGTTGGAAGACGCCTGGGTGAAGGCCTGGAGGAACTGGGCGACTTTCTGGGCCGCATCCTCCGAGGCTGCGACGAGTCTTGCACCGAGTTCCAGGTTCGGTCCCTTTTCGGCGAACGACACGGAGAATTCCTTCGCCTGGCCCAGGGCGGGAAATGCCTGGTTGCCGTTCTTGCGATCCTGTGGGTTGCGAGTTTCGAGATCCTGGAGGTCGATGGCCGATCCCCGAAAGAACGTGCCGCCGGGCACCTTGCCGAGGAGCGGCGAATCGGGTTTCTTTTTGAGGCTGTCCCGCCGGCTGTCCAGGACGTCGAGGGCGGACTGTGCCTGCTCGATGCTCCCGCTGACAACGATCGTTCCCTCATCGTGAAGCGCGAGCGCCAGGTTGTGGTGCTTGCCGCCTTGCTCGACCTGCCATTCGTGAATCGTGTAGTCCCGGTATTCGGCGGCCTTGTGTTGCGGCTTCTTTTCGACCGCGGCCACCAGCTTCCCGCGGTCATACTCGGCGTGCACCACGCCCACGCCTTCGTGCGGCGCATAGCTTTTGCCGTAAAACGTGAGCCCGTGCAAGTCGGATCGCAGATTGATCCCGAGCTTGTCCTGCACCCAATCGAGCCGGCCCTGGTTCTCATCCGCCTGGAGGAGTTTCTGCTGAATCTCCTGGGCCAATGCCGTGTAGCGGATCTCGTCGACGTTCAAATGGATGAGCCATTTGGCGTCGGCAGCGACCTCCGCCGGTTCCAGCGACTCCGCCCAGGCCGGCGTCGCCGCAATCAGTCCGACGGCAATGGTCAACAACAACTTTGGAAAATCGGCGTTTCTATTCATCGCGTCTCATGTCCTTTCCGCTGCGTTTGCGGGGACCAGTGTTTGTCACTCCCGCGCCGGCAGCTTGCATCGTGATTGAGCAGTCGTTTGACATCACGTGACTTGAAGGTTTTCCGTCACGACCTTCTTCAAATCCTAACACCTGCCGATCGCGCGGGCAGAGGGAAATGCGAGCGCGTTTCCCGTGGAAGATTCCCCCAGCGCTCCGGTCCGGCCGGTCCCGGAACCGGTACGGGGTCCCGGTCACCGAATTGGTTCCCGCACCGGACGCGGCATGTCTTTTGCGAAGAGAACAACAACACCAGCCGCGGCGATCGTCGTTCGCTCGGCGAGGCGCGTTATTCAAACAGTCGTGGGATGGAACGTTGTTCGCGACAGGACGCAGGAGAATGCTCCTTGGCGAACGAACGGTCAGCCGCCGCCGAAGGCGCGGAAGATTTTTTGCAGTCGGCTGTTGCGTTCGCGCTCGAGATTCTGCATCCGCTGAAACAGAACCGCATGATCTTGAATCTCATCCGATCGGTGCGCTTGGGGGCATCCTCCGGCGGAATCGGCGGTGCTTCGTCCGCCTCGTCCTCCTGCGAAAACAGGCTGGGAGCCGGCAACACATCATCCATCTCATCCGGCACCTGGAACTCGTCGCCTTGTTCCGGAATTTCCACCGCGGATTCCGCCGCTTTGATGCGGGACGGACCGGCGGGGGCGGAGCGGGCGTCGGTCTTCGGTTTTTCCTGGGCCGTGAGCCGCCGCTGCAGTTCCCGCATTTCCCGCGAGATCTCGTGCACGCGGTTGAGTTCCTCTTTGAGCATCTCCTGCTGGCTTTGATGAATCGAGCCCAGCATCTGGATCAAAAGGCCCATTTGCATTTGGCTCTGATCGAACATCTGTTTTTGCATCTGGGCGAGATTGGTCACCAGGTCGTATAGCAAATCTTCCGAAACCGTCCTGGTCTCTGACCCGGTGCGATTGCGGTTTTGTTTTGGCTCTTCATCGAGCACGGCCTCGGCGGGGTGCGGTTGGGCGGCTCGATCCGCATACTTCACGCGGATTTTGTAGCCCCCGATTTCCATCTGGCTGCCGTCGTGGAGATAGGCATAGGCGGAAGGCACGCCGTTGACCTTCGTGCCGCCGCGCCCCAAGAGATCCACGGCCCAGAGTCCTTCGTTGGTGAGGATCAAGCTCGCATGGACCCGCGACACGCTTTCATCGGCGAAGCGGATGTCGCAGCACGAGCGGCGCCCCAGAAGGGTAATGCTGTTTTCGATTGCCCACGTCTGTTTCTTTTCGCTGCCAACGCGTCCGTTTTCAAATTCCAAGGAGACCTGCGGCAGGCCGGGCAGTTGGCTCGCGCTGAGCGTGCTCGGCCGCGTCGCCGGGGCGGCCAATCCGGTTTCGCCGGCAGGCGGCTTAGGCGTCGGAGACAGCCGCAGAGAATATTCTCCCACCTCGATGGTCATCCCCGGTACGAGGCAGCCCGCGCGCCGCTTCTGGCCGTCGCATAACGTGCCCGCCCGGCTGTCGAGGTCGAACCACCACACGACGCCGCCCAGGTGTTGCAGATACAAATGCCGAAAACTCACGGAGCGGGTCCGGCAGGCAATCTCGCACGCCGCCGACCGCCCCACGATCAGAAACGGACGTTCAAACCCGTAGCGGTCGATGTTGCCCGATTCATCGACCCGCTCAAGAACAAACGGCGGCGGTCCGCCGCAGGCTTCCAAAAACCGAATCCTCGCCGTCAGATCGAGGTGGGAATCATCGTCGCCCGCCAGGCTCAATCCCGTGAGAAGTGCCGAGTCTTGCTGCTTCAGTGCGAGGGCGCGCTGGCTTTGCGCCATTTTGGCCAATTCGGTCATGGAAAGATAGTTATTGGTCATAACGAAAATCGCGGTTGCAAGAACCACCAAACTCGGGGGCGATCGATCCCTTGGAACAAATGGATATTTTCCATTGTTTCGGCCCGCAAATGCAAGAGTGTACTCAAATGCCTGCCGGTGGTTCCAGGAATTTCCCGGTGCTTTCCCAGGATTTTCCCGATTTATTGGGTTATCGATTTTTTTGTGCGCTTGCTGCCGTCAAAAAACGCGCGCGAACGGGCGACCAGGTATTGGCCGCCCGTTTTTTTCGCCTGGAGCCCCCGCCGTCCGTCACGGTTTGCCGAGGCAGTACAGGTTTTCGTGGCCGCGGATGAAGATTTGGCCTTGGCTGACGGCGGGCGAACTGGAGACGAACTCGGCCAGGTCGTTCTCGGCGATTTTTTCCAGTTGGGGGCCGGGCTTAATGACGGTCGTCACCCCGCGGTCCGAGGTGAGATAGACCAGACCGTCGGCAGCGACCAAAAAGGCGCTGAACCGCGGGCCGACGCGGGCCATCCACTGCCGTTCGCCCGTGGCGGAGTCGAAGCAGCTTGCAATCCCGTTGTCGGCGACCACGATCAGATACTTCCCGGAAATAACCGGCGACGGAACATACGCGGCCCCGCGCGTGGTCCGCCAGGCGATGTGCGTTTCGGTCACGTTGCCGTGGCCGTCGGGGTTGATGGCCAGAATGTGGTGGTCGGGAAAGCCCGCCGTCACGAAGAAGCGTTTGCCGTCATCGACCATGGAAGCCACAAACTGCTCGGTGGGTCCGTCCATCGTCCAATACCGCTCGCCGGTGCGGGGGTTGTAGCTGATGACCGATTCGCTGCCGGAGAGCACCATTTGCAATCGGCCGTCGAGATTGCGAATGATCGGCGTGGCATAACTGCGGATGCCGTTGTCCCGCTTGTCCTTCCAGCGAATCTCGCCGGTCCCCTGGTCGAGGGCGAACAGATAGGACTTGCCGTCGTGGTCGCCGTTGAGGATCACCAGATCTTCAAACAGCACCGGGTTGCTGCAAAACCCGTGGGCGCTGACGAACTGGCCCAGGTTCGCTTCCCACTTTTTATTCCCGTCGAGATCGTAGGCGGCGACGAGGATTTCGCCCGGATTGATCGGTCGCGGCGTGCCGACGTTGGGGGCCGGGACCGTGCGGCCGTCGATTTTCAAAAAGGCGACGACGACGATTTTTCCGTCCGTCGCGGGCGTCGAGGACGCATGGCTGTTGAGCTGGTGCTTGGTTTCGAGGTTGGATTTGAGCACCGCCTTCTGCCAGATCGTGTTCCCGGTCTTGCGGTCCAGGCACAACAGCACGCGCTCCAGCGACTCCGGCAGGCAGGTGGCGAGAAAGATTTTGTCCTCCCACACGACCGGGGACGAATGCCCGACGCCGGGGATTTTCACCTTCCAAGCGATATTCTCGCCGGTCTTCACGTTCCAGGTCGTGGGGACGCTGGTTTCGTGGCTCGTGCCGTCGCCGCGCGGCCCGCGCCAACCGGGCCAATTCTCCGCCTGAAGCTGCGAAGCCCATCCCAACACCCAAACCAAACTCAAGATCAAACCAGTCCGCATCAAATATCTCCTGAGAAAAGATTCACGATTTCTTATATGAAGTCTAACCGGAACCGCCCGCGTTTGAAAACCTCCGGCCCCGCTTTGGCGATTCGACCGACGGGCGGACACGCAAAAAGCCGATCGCGATGTCCTATTAGTCAGGACGAATAGGGAAAGACTGCGCTCAAGCTGTCGCGGTTTTGCCGGTTTTGATGGGCGAAGTTCCGTGGGGTTTGTCCAGAGGTTTCGGCATCGGAGTCTATTCCTGGCACTCCTGGCACTCGCCGTAACTTGAAGGCGGACCGCCGATTGTGCCGGTTGAGGCGGTTTATGCGGTCGTTGGGATTGATACAGTCCGAGAATCCCTGACGCGGGGAATAAGCAAAATGATCCTCCCGGAACGTACAACCGATTTCCTACCACATGGCCATTCCCGCTCACCGCGCTCAACGAGTCGAATGGATGTGTGTGACTTTCTCCGTCGATGGTTTGATCTTTTGAAAGGATGGCCTCGGGCGGAGGCAGTTTACAATTCGTTGCCGGGGCTTTGTTTACCCAGCCGCTCACGACTCCGGCGAAATGATCTGCCTGTAATATGGAAATTGCAAACCAGGAGCGAACGATGCTAAAGGATGGCTTTGGACGAGAACTTTGCCGGTGGATTGGTTCCGGCGTTCTGTTGGGGCTTTGCGCTGTCGGGGTGCCGAACAGCGCAATGGCTCAAGACACGAAAGAACTCAGCGAAGAGTACAAGCCGGCGGATGTGGCTGAAGCACGAGTCTTCACGCCGCCCCAAGAGGAGGAGGGCGAGGAACCGTGGGTGATCACCGACATTTTTACCAACAGCGACGGGAGCAATTGGGTCACCGACAACGGGTTTGAACTCGGCGGCTACTCGCAGTGGGGTTACCAGAACAATCCCGACGGAGCCTTCACCGGCAATGGGCCGTTCCTCAATCAGCGGGAATGGGACAAGTTCAACTTGAACCAACAATACCTCTATGTCGGCAAAGTCGCCGACGGCAGCCAAGGACTGGACTGGGGCTTCCGGGCCGACATCTTCTACGGCGTGGACGGCAACGAAGGCCAATCCTTCGGGAACATCAACCCCGGACACTACGATTATTTGAACGGCTGGGACCACGGCATTTATGAATGGGCCCTGCCCCAGTTGTACGGCGAACTCGCCGCGGGCAACCTGTCCGTCAAGCTCGGCCACTTCTACACGATCGTGGGCTACGAAGTCATCCCTTCCACGGGCCAATTCTTCCTAAGCCGGCAGTTGACCTTCTGGAACAGCGAGCCGTTCACCCACACCGGGGCCTTGGCGAGCTATAAGGTCAACGACAAACTGACCGTCAACGGCGGCTGGGTGCTGGGGATGGACACGGGCTTCTATCAATTCAACCAAGGCAACTCGTTCTTGGGCGGGTTTACTTACCAGATCGACGACAAGACGAACTTCATCTACTCCATGATCGGCGGAAACCTGGGTTGGCGCGGCGACGGAGCCATCAACAGCTTCATCCTCACCCGCGACTGGACCGACAAGTTCAGCACGGTGCACCAGTTCGACGTGCTCGGCACGAACCTGGGCAGCAACTTCCGCAATCCCAACAGCTTCATCGCGGGCGATTCGACCGGCTTCATCAACTATGCCTTCTACGAACTGACCGACAAGCTGAAGGCGGGGGTTCGCGGCGAATGGTACAAAGCCGACGGCACGTCCTATTACACCGTGACCTACGGCGTGAACTATTTTCCGACGCCCAACCTGCGGATTCGCCCGGAAATGCGGCACATGTTCTCGCCCAACCACGACATCTATACTGGATCGGGCTTTAACGACCAACTGTTCAACCAGGCGGTCTTCGGCATCGACGCCATCCTGACCTTCTAACAGAACTCGAGTAACCGAAGCAAAAATGAAGAGCCTGTGAGCAAACGATTGCTCACAGGCTCTTTGTGTTTCGACTACGCGCGTTCCGGCTGATGGGATTCACGAGCCGCAGGGCGCTAGCCCCGGTTCATGGGAATGACCGAATCGGACGCGGGCCGCTCAATCTTCCGTCCAGGTTTGACGGTCGTTGCGGGTTTCGCCGATCACGAGGTAGGGCTGGACGCAGTCCTGTTTGCCTTTGAGCTTGACGGGTTCCAGCGGCCGGCATTCGAAGCGTTTTTTGACCATCTCATACGTCGCGGGGCCGACGGCGATCTGGCCGGATTTGGCGACGGAGGATTCGAGCCGGCTGGCGACGTTCACCGTATCGCCGAGGACCGTGTAGTCCTTGCGTTTGGGGGAGCCGATGTCTCCCGCCACGACGTTCCCGGAATTGATGCCGACCCGCATGCTGATCGTTTTGCGGTCGGGGTTTTGGCGGTTGAAGTCTTCGAGGGCGTGCTGCATCATGATTGCCGCCCCCACCGCGCGCTCGGCGTGGTCCGGCTGGGACAGCGGGGCTCCGAAGATCGCCATCACCGCATCGCCCATGAATTTGTCCAAGGTCCCTTCAAAGCGGAAGATTGCGTTCGTGAGGCGGGCGAACAAGTCGTTGAGTACCTGGGCCAGTTCCGAGGGGGCCATGTGCTCGGACATGGACGTGAACCCGGAGAGATCGCAGAACAGCACGCTCACCTCGCGTTCCTCGGCGTGCATTTCATCGAGCTGCGACTGCTTGTCGGCGACGATCCGCTCGACGACGTTGGGGGAACTGTAGCGGGCCAGCCGATCGCGGATCGCCTTCTCCTGCAGGATGTCCCGCCGGAGGCGTTCCTGCTCCACGCCGACCGCCGCCAGCACCGCGAGCGCGGTGAGCACTTCGAGATGCCCCGCCTCGAAGCGGTTGAGCACATCGTTGGTATCGACGTAGATCAATCCGGTGACGACGCCGTTGTGGTACATCGGAGCGCACATCGCCGAGCGAATGTCCTGCTGGACGATGCTGGCGGCTGCGGCGAATTGCTCGTCTTCGAGGGCGTCGTCGATCAAGACGGCGGTGCGGGCTTCGATGGCCCGTTTGGCGATGCTCTGGCTGATGGCGATCGGCTCGTCCCCGCGAGATGTCTCCTTCGACCGCGATGCCTTGGGAAACAACTGTCCCGTCTCCTCCTCGTAAAGGCAGACGACGCTCCGCAGCGCCGGCAGGTTTTTGAGGGTGAGATCCGCGACGTGCTCGAGCATGCTGTCGAGGTCTTCGCTGCTCAACAGGGCTTCGCCGACCTGGCTGAACAAGTTGATGATGCCGGCCTTCCCCAGGGCGGGCTGCTCGCTGTGGAAGTCCTCGACATTGATCATCATGCTCACATTGGCGGACGCCTCGTCGAACACGACGCTTTCCTGCGGTGACGCCTCGTCGGAGTCGGCGTCTTCAAAGCGGATCGTGACGGGGATTCGCGAGGCGGGGCCGAGATTGATCTTGTCGCCGTCGAACAATCGCCTGCGAGTGATGCGTTCGCAGTTGAGAAACGTTCCGTAGGTGCTGCCCGCGTCGGCGAGCACCCAGCCGTCTTCGTCCCGCTCGATCAGCGCGTGGTTCCGCGAAACGCCGGTCAAGGGAACGACCACGTCGCAGGTCTTCGCCCGGCCCAAGACGACGACCGGCTCGAAAAACTCCTCGCTGATTTCGTTCCCGTCGAGCTGGTACGTCAGACGAAACGAAGCCCGTTCGGCCCGCCGCTTGGGAGCGGTTCCTCGCGGGGGCTTGAGCGAAAAGGAAGAAAGTATGGCCATGCGAACCGTATTCCTTGCATCAATGTCGCAAATCAGGGGTTAACCGCGCCGCCTCGGCGATATTGGGCGGTACTGAAACATGCGATGCAAAAAGACAACCGGCCTTTGGGAAATGAGAAATTTCCCTTCCGCGGGCGATGCAAGGCCGTTAAAGCCGCACTAACCCGCTAAAGCGATTCCGCACTCGTTCCGCTCTCAAAAAACCCGTACAAGCGATTTCGATCGGCGGCTTGCCTGGCGTTTAAGGAATTATGCGGGACCTCGCAACGAACGTAGCGGCGGCATCTTGCCGCCGGAGATCGATCTCGGCGGCTCGAAGCCGCCGCTACGGGAGAGGCGCATCGGTAGATCGCCGCGCCTCTCGTGATTTGAAAATCGATGAGATGCCTCGTGTGCGTGTCACGAAAGTAGGTCATGGGCCAATTTGGGTGGCACGTCCCTGAGCCTCAGGACCTCAGCGAAGGGCGTGGCCAGTGCAAAGACCACGCCCTTCGTGCCTCAGGGCGTGCCACCCAGATCCCCTTGACACTCAGATGCCGGGTACGGGCAAATCGGGCTGCTTTTTTCTTGCGGAATCCGCTATGCTAAAGGAAGCGTTCGGCACGAAAACTGCGGGCGAAGGTTAGTTTTTTCCCGGAAGGTCTTCCTTTCCGGGTTCGTCCGAAGTCCCAAAGCCCGAACGATATCTAAGGAGATCCTGTTATGCTGCAGGTTCGGCATTTGAATTTGGGGCAGGCGCTGGGACTCGGAGTCCTGTGCTGGCTCGTCTTGTGGACGGAGGCATCGGCGCAACGGGGGGTGTTGATTCGGCAGTTTCCCAACGGCGTGACCTATCAGGAAGAACTGGAAGACGGGCCGGCGTTCGTCACCAACCGCGAAATGTCCCGCCGACTGACGCACGCCAAGAAGCTTTTGGAAGAAGAGGATTACCAAAACGCGGCGCGGTATCTCCAGAGCGTGTTGGATGAAAAGGAAGACTGGTTCGTCGAAACGCCGCGCGAACAGAAGCCTCTGGCCCCGCGGCCGAGCAAGGCCGGGGAAGGGGAACCGGAAAAGCAGACCCATTTCCAAAGCCTGAAGAACGTCGCGGAAGAACTGGTCGGGGCGATGCCCGAAGCGGGACAGAGGGTTTACGATCAGGAGTTTGGAATTACGGCGGACGTGATGCTCAAGGAGGCGGTGAAAGCGGGCGACGCCGGGAAGCTCAACGAGATCGCCCGCCGGTTCTTCCATACCAAGGCCGGTTACGAAGCGGTGTACCGCTTGGGGTTGCTCTCGGCGGATCACGGGGAACCGTTCGCGGCGGCGCTCCAGCTTCAGCGGATCAAAGTCTTGCCCGAGATCGCGACGCGCTACGAGCCCATGCTCTCGCTCAAGCTGGCCTTGTGCTGGGAACAGGCGGGTTTGCCGGCGAACAGCCTGGCGGTGCTCAAGCAGCTCAAACGCGAAGCGCCCCGCGGCCGGATTCGGCTCGGCCGGCGCGAGGTGGCGTTGTTCGATCAGGAATCTGACGCCCGCAGTTGGCTGGCGGCGACGTTGGGGAAAGCGGGCGCGGGGTCTCACGCCGCGGCGGAAGAGTGGACGATGCCCCGCGGCAATCCGGGGCGAAACGCCGTCAGCACAAAAGCCAGTCCCGTGGGTCCGGTGGCCTGGTCGCGGTCCACGATTCGCGATGAGGATTCCTCCGGTCTGTCGCGCGGGCAGATGGCGCGGATGGATCAGACCGTCCAAAAACTCGCCGAAGCCCGCCGCGAGGACAATCGCCTATTGGCGGTGCCGGCGAGCCGGCCGTTGATCGCGAATGGAATGGCCGTTTTCCGCACGATGCAGAACGTGCAGGCGGTCGATCTCCGCACGGGGGAAACCCGCTGGAAAACCTCCCAGGCGGATGCCGTGCTCCGGCCAGTGCTTTCGCACGTCAATCCGCGGCCCGATCAATTCCCCCAGCCGGGCGGCCGGCCGAACAACCGGACGCCCTCGGCCCTCGAACAGTTTTTGGCCCAGCGGGTCTGGAGGGATGTGACCTTTGGCACCTTGAGCTGTGATCCGCAGCGGGTGTATTCGGTGGAAGACGTGGGCATGACCGACGGCGTGCATTACGCCATCAACGGAGAGGCCGATCCGCTCTCGCCCAAAACGTACAACAAGCTGATGGCCTTCGGCCTCAAAACCGGCCGGGCGGAATGGGAAGCCGGCGGGCTGCGGGTGACCAACGACGATCTGATTGGGGGGACGTTCTTTTTGGGTCCCCCGCTGCCTCTGGGACAACAGCTTTATTGCCTGGGCGAACGCAACAACGAAATCAGCGTGATCGTTTTGCATGCCGCAACCGGCAAGGTGGTCTGGGAACAGCGGCTGCTCTCGCCGGCGATGAATTTGAAAGTCAACCGCCAACGCCGGCTGACCGGCCTCTCGCCCGCCTTTGGAGAGGGCGTGATGATCTGCCCCACCGCCGCCGGCGCGGTGGTGGCCGTCGATGTTTCTCGCCGGATGCTTTTGTGGGCGTACAAATACGAGTCGGATCAGACCGAAGACACGATGGTCACGAATATGGCCATGATGCAGGGGCGGAATTTCGCGTTCCTGCAAGAGAGCATCCATCCCGAAGACTGCTGGGCGGATTCGGTGCCCGTCGTGGCGGACGGGCGGGTGCTGCTGACGCCCAACGATTCCCAGGAACTGCACTGTCTCGATCTCTCGACCGGCCGGCTCCAATGGGCCTTGCCTCGCGGCGACGGGATTTATCTCGCGGGCGCTTTCGACGGCATGGCGATTGTTGTCGGGCGGAAACAAGTCCGCGCGGTGCGGTTGACCGACGGCCAAAACGCGTGGCCCGCGCCGGTCAGCGTTTCCCAGCCCGCCGGTCGCGGCTTTTTTGCGGATGAAAAGTATCATCTGCCCCTCGCCGACGGCGAAATCGCGACCATCAACGTCAAATCCGGCCGATTGACCGCCCGCTCCAAACTGCCTGGCGGAGAAGTCGCGGGCAACCTGGTTTCCGCGGGCGGGCGGGTGGTGTTTCAATCGGTCGATTCCGTGGGGGCGTTCCGTTCGCTGGACCAGATCAACGCCGACATCCAAACGCGGCTGAAAACCAACGCCGACGATGCCCACGCCCTCGCCCTCCGCGGGGCGATCGAACTCCACCTGGGCGACCCGAACCAAGCACTCGCGGATTTGCGAAACGCCTGGGCGATCCGGCCCGCGGAGGAAACGCGGTCGCTGCTCGTGGGCACGCTGCTCGAAGGCCTGCGGACCGACTACAAACGCTATCAAGGCCAGACCGAGGAGTTGCGCCGACTGCTCCGCACGCCCGATGAGCGACTGCTGTTCCTCCAACAAACGGCGGCCGGCGCGGACGATCCCCAAACCCGCACGATGGCGTTTTCGGAGTATTTGAAGCTCGCGGTTTCGTTTCAAGGCACGGCGGAACTCAAGGAGTTGTCCAGCCTGCACCACGCGCGGACCGACCGCTGGATCAAAGCCCGCATCGAGCCTTTGGTCGCGAAAGCCTCGCCCGAAGAACTCGCCCAATGGGACCAGACCGCGGCCCGGGAACTGGCGGCGTCGCTTCCGAATCTCGCTCCCAAAGCCCAGTGGAACCTGTTGTCCTCTCTGCCGAGTTTGCCCTCCGTCGAGGCGGCGGAACTGGAACACATTCAGGATTGGCGCAAGGAGGATCAATTGATCCGCAAGGTGCTGGTGCTCGATCGGCTGCGAAAATCGCCCTCCGACAAAATCGCCTCGAAGGCGACGCTGGCCCTCGCCGAAGTGTACCTCCGCCTGGACCGCGACGGCGAGGCGTTTCCGCTGATCGAAGAACTGGGCAAAAAATGGCCGGACGAATGGCGGGAGGATTTTCAGGCGCTCAAGGCTCCTCAATCGCCCCGCTGGTCCGGCGGAAAACTTCAAGGCAAGCTCCAACTCCGCCGAGTGGCGGTGCTCCCAGAGCTGCCGGTGGAAGTCCGCAGCAGTTCGCCGTCGCCTTTCGAGCATTGGACGTTTGCGATCGACCAGCAATCGCCGCGGTTGTTGGCTCGCGACGAGAACGGCACCGCCCGCTGGCATTTCGACCTGCGGGACACGAGCGGTTTCTTTCGCAATCCGAACGGCTTTAC
Organism: uncultured Planctomycetaceae bacterium; assembly: GCA_963815195.1. Classification (GTDB taxonomy): domain Bacteria; phylum Planctomycetota; class Planctomycetia; order Planctomycetales; family Planctomycetaceae; genus CAWAVN01. Next base: position 460,498 of record CAWFGE010000012.1, on the reverse strand, counting down.
GCTCTTTTTGCACGGGCCGCTGGGCGTGCTTTCGTCCGGGACGCAGTTTACCGTGCTCGACATGCTCAACCGGAAGCACACCGGCACGGTGCTGTGGTCGGACGTCCTGACCGACGGCAGCGTCGATCCGGAGATGATCTTGCGGATGCAGCGTTTCCGGCAAAACCGCATCTTCCCCGGCGCCGGTCCCGATTTGGATGAGCCGCTGGGCACCGTGGGCCTCGTGAATGCGAACGCCGTGGTCTATCAGGTCGGGGAACGCCTCACCGCCGCCGATCCGGTCACGGGCGAACCGCTGTGGGTGCGGGATGAAATCCCCGCGAACAGCCGGCTCTTCGGCGACGATCGGCACCTCGCGGTCGTTCCGCGGCCGGGCCAGACCGCCGCGATTTATCGCGTGTCCGACGGAGGCCTCGTCCGCACGCTCAATCTGCCCGACCCCGCAAACCAGGTGGCGATCCGCGGGCTCGATGTGATCGTCAAAGCGTCCGTAAAGGGCCGGGCCGTGCTGGAATGCCGAAGTCTCCTCGATGACCGCGTGCGCTGGCAGCAGGCGTTTCCCGAAGGCACGCGGCTTCATCCGGTCGGCAAGGACGAACTCGCGTTGCTCGCTCTGGACGGAAAACTCCGCATCGTCTTGCTCGCGGACGGAACGCTGCAGCTCGATGCCGCGCTCGAACCGGACAAAGACCTCAAATCGTTTTGGGTGCTCAAGCAGACGGGCCGCTATGTCGTGCTCACCGACCGCGGGGAGGAGCAACAGGCGGGCCTGGGCGGATTCCCGCGGGAACTCACCCGCCAAACCCGGCGCGTCAACGGCCTGGTCTATGCATTTGACCGGGAGACCGGCAAGCAACTTTGGAAAACGCGAATCGAAAACCAGGCCGTCGAGGAGCTGCCGCCTGACAATTCGCGGGTGATCGTATTCAACAAACGCCTCTTGCCGCAGCGGGCCGTCGGCGGGTTTGGGGCGAACAACTTTGCCGTGCGGGTTTTGGACCTCAGGACCGGCGAACTCGTCTACGAGCACAATCGACTCCAAAACGTCTCGCCGTTGTCGATCACCGTGCAGCCGGAAACGAAAAGCGTCACGGTGACGTTCTATGAAGGCGTGATCCAGATCGAACAGGTCGATTCCCCCAAGGAGCCTTCTCGTTCGTAACGGAAATGCGATTGCGATGAGACAAAATCCGTGGAGTAGCCAGCGGTGAGCGTCACCATCATGCGGCGGGTGCGATTTTGCGCGGGCCATCGATTGTATGGTCACGAAGGGAAATGCGCGCACTTTCATGGGCACAATTATCTCGCGGAGTTTCACGTGGCGGGGACTCGGCAGGACGCCGTGGGCCGGGTGATCGATTTTTCCGAACTGAAGAACGTGCTCAAAGGCTGGATCGACGAGCATTGGGACCACGGGTTCTTGCTCAGCGAGCGGGACGTGAACGGTTTAAGTGCGATCCGGCAGGTCGAGCCGTCGCGGTATTATGTGATGCCCTACAATCCCACCGCGGAGAACATGGCCCAGCATCTGCTCTCGGAAATCTGCCCGCGGCTGTTGGCCCCGTTGGGCGTGACCGCTTGGAAAGTCGTCGTTTGGGAAAGCGAAGACGCCTGCGCCGTCGCCACGTCTGATCAGGCCCCTGCACTCGAAGGGTCGGTCTGCGGCCGCGAGGCGGAGGGCGATTCGGGCGAGAAATCCGCCTGGAACGACAAATCCTCTTTGTGATCCAAGCACCTTGGAGAACGCCGGCCGATGACCGATCCCCAGCGAACGACCTGGAACTTCTACTCGGCGGGGCATTTGGTGTTCGGTTCCGGGGCGAGCCGGCAGCTTCCTCTGCACCTGGCGCGGATTCCTTCCGAGCGGGTCCTCGTTGTCACCGATGCCAAACTGGCCGAGGCGGGCCTGGTGGACCGCGTGCGAAGTCCGCTGTTGAAATCGGGCCGGACGGTCGGCGTCTTTGAAGGCGGCGAACCCGAGCCTTCGTTTGCCGTCGCCGAGGCCGCCGTCGCCGAGGCCCGGCGATTTCAGCCCGATGCGATTTTGGGATTGGGCGGCGGCAGCAATATGGACCTGGCGAAGATCACGGCGATTCTCTTCACCCACGGCGGCCGCTTTCAGGATTACTTCGGCTACGACAACGTGCCCGGCCGCCTCTGCCCTTTGATTTGCGTGCCCACGACCGCGGGCACCGGCAGCGAGGTCTCCCACGCGGCCGTGCTCACCGACGCCGAAAACCAGATGAAGATCAGCACGCTCAGCCAATTCCTGCGGCCGAGCGTCGCGGTCGTCGATCCCGAACTTACGCTGTCCTGCCCGCCCAAGGCGACCGCCGACAGCGGCATCGACGCGCTGACCCATGCCGTCGAAGCCTACACCGCCGTCGATTATACGGAGTTGGCCGTGCCGGCGGGCGAAGGCTGGCCTTATGACGGCAAGACGCCGTTGGGCGATTGTCTGGCCGAGAAAGCGATCTCGCTCGTCGGCGCGCATTTGGTGCGGGCCGTCAAGGAACCGGACAATCTCAAAGCCCGCGAAGGCATGGCTCTCGCGGCCACGCTTGCGGGCCTCGCGTTTTCCAATTGCGCGGTGGCCGTGGTGCATGCTTTGGAATACCCCTTGGGCGGGGCGCTCCATTGTTCGCACGGAGCGGGCAACGGCCTCTTGCTGCCTTATGTCATGCGGTACAATCTATCCGTCCGGCGAAAGGAGATGGCCAAGATCGCGGAACTCTTGGGCGAAGACGTCGCGGGCCTCTCCACCGAAGACGCCGCCCCGCGGGCGATCGCGGCGGTGGAGAAACTGCGAAGGGACATCGGCATTCCCGAACGCATCCGCGACCTGGGCGGCACCCGCGAAGAGCTCCCCGCCTTCGCCGCCAAGGCTTATGAAATCAAACGCCTGATGCTCCTCAATCCCCAACTCCCGAGCGAAGCCGACCTCCTGGGCCTCCTCGAATCGGCGTTTTAGGTCCCTGCTTTGATCCGGCGGATTTGGTGCTTGTTTTCCGGTTCAGGGTTTGGCATCGAGCGACATGAGGTAGCTCAGCAAATCGGCCGCTTCCTGGGCGGTGAGGTCGCTCAAAATCCGTTCGGGCATCAGCGACTTTTCGGCTTTCTGCAGCGCTTCAATTTTGTCGCGGGGAATCGTGACCTGTTTCTTCTCCGCCGTGTTGAGCGTGACCGATTTGGGATCTTCCTTCACCAAAAGGCCCGTGACGACCTGGCCCGATGCCGTGAGCACGATATAAGACGCGAACGCTTCGTCGATCTTCAAAGACGGCTTTAGCACGTGCTGGAGCAGTTCCGCGGGCTTGGCGTATTTCTTGCGGATTTCGAGCAGCGTCGGACCGGTGGACTTCTCGCGGTCCGACAGGTCGTGGCAATTCCGGCAGCGGGCCGAGTCGCTGAAGAAAATCAATTTCCCGCGCGCCGCATCACCGGCCACGTCCAAAACGGTTTGCGGATCGATGTTCGGCCCGAGCGTCGGCCGCCGCTCGGCTTCGGGCACGAATGTCTCGAACAACCCGCGAATGTCGGATTTGACCGCTTTCAATTTGCCCGCACTCACCGCCAATCGCTGGGCCTCTTGATTCAGCTTCCCGCGGTGCATTTGGCCTGCGAGCGCCAATCCGCCCTCCGTGGAACGCAGCAGCATCCGCACGCCATGCTCGGATTGCCTCCGCGTGCTGGAATCCTTCTGGATGAGATCGAGCGATTCGGGTGCCTCGGCTTGTTGATCGAGGGAAAACGTTCGCCCCGGTTCCAACTTCATCGAGCGGATCCAATCTTCGATCAGGGCGACGCCGAAGCTGTCCACGGCGCGGGAGCCGATGTAGGGCATGCGGGCATAGCCGAGCTTTGACATGCGGTACATTAAAATGGAGCGGTAAGGATCGCCGGGCACGATGATCTTGGCGTCCTGCATCCCGAACGTGCCGATGCCCGTGCCTTTGTTCGTGTTGAGTTTGTCGAACGGCAGCTCGCGGCGGAGATAAAACGAGATGATCGCATTCCCGCCCGGATGATGGCACATGCTGCAGTTGGCGTGCAGATAGGATCGCGCCCGGTCGTCCAGCGTTTGCGATTCATCCCGCGGATCGACCAACCGCGCGGCGGCATTCCCTTCCCGTGACGGGACCGCGGCAATCACGCCCAAGGTTTCGAGGGCCTCCAACTGATTGAGGCCGGACCCTTCGCCGAACGATCGATCCAACTGGTTCGGCACGAAGCCCAGCACGAATCCCGAGCCCGCGTTGTGGCAGAGTTTGCATTCGTTCTGGGCGTTCACGTGCCAGGTTCGCGGGGCGGGTTTTGTGTGCGGATGCACGGCGGGCAAATCGAACACGCGGTCCGCCCCGATCGCGTCCACCAACTCGGCATCGCTGCCTTCTTCGTTCCACAGATAACTGTAAGGCTGCCATTGGCCGTATTCGTAATGCAGAATTTGCGTCTCCACCGGCAGGGTCTTGCCGCCGGCTTCTGGGAAGCTCAAATGCTCGACGAACACCGTCCCCTCGGGGTAGCTCGCGGCGTTCTGCCCTTGCGAAAGCGCGACGGTTTCCCGGCCGGGAATCGCCACGAACCGTTGGGCGATGGCCCCGTCCATCCACCGCGGGACTTTCACATCATAAGCCACCACGCCCGCCGCGGGGGTCATGTTTTCGAGCGAAGAAAACAGGCCGGTCTCGCTCAATCGGCGGGGGAAGTCGGCCGAGGTGTCTTTGCGGTCGGTGGGGAGGAGTTCATAGATCTGCCCGGTGTAGTCGTAATCGAGCACATACAATTCGCCGCCCCGGCCTTCGGTGAAATCGACGATCCGCTGATCGGTATCGACGAGCGTTTGGTGCTGATACACCTCACCGTCGCCCGTTTGCACGGACCAGATCGTGCCGGTGATGTAATCGCCATAGATAAAGGCCCCGTCCAAACCGGGCAGTTTCTTGCCGCGATAGATCGGGCCGCCGATGACCGAGTTGGCTTCGGTGTGGGGATGGTCTTTGACGGGCGGTCGGATCGGCGTGGGACCGGGCGAAACTTCGGCACGCAGCATGGCCCGGCCTTCCATGATCGGCCAGCCGCAGTTGCCGCCGCGGACAATCTTGTGGATCATCTCCCACGATTCCCAACCGTTGTCCGCGGCGAAGATGGCTCCGGTTTTCTCGTCGATGCCGAACTTCCAGGGGTTCCGGAGGCCATAGGCCCAAATTTCCGGCCGAGCCCCCGGCGTGTTCACGAAGGGATTGTCCGGCGGAACGCGGTAAGGTTGTTCGTCGGTCGAGTCGTTCACGTCGATCCGCAAGACCGCTCCCAACAGATCGGAAATGTCCTGCCCGGTGGTTCGGCCGTCGGGCGGATTGGGGCCGGCCCCGTCGCCCGTGGAAATATACAGCATGCCGTCTTTGCCGAACGCGAGACACCCGCCGTTGTGCCCGCCGGTCGGCCAGCGGAGGAGGATGCGTTCGCTCTCGGGGCGGATTTTAGGAGGGTTCTCGCCGGCGACTTCAAACTGGGACACGCGGGTGTGTTTGTCCGGGCCGGGGAAGACATAGCAGGCAAACAGGTATCCGTTCTGTTTGAACTCGGGATGGAGCGCCGCGCTAAACAGCCGCACGGACTCCCCGGCAAGCTCTTTGGGCAAGCCGCTTGCGAGGTCCCCCATCAAATCCGCCCGCGTGACGCCGGGTTCCTTCGGGAACGAAAAAAACTTCCCGCCCATTTCCGTGACGAGCATCCGGCCGCCGGGCATTTCTTGGAGGCTCGACGGATGGTCGAACTTCAGCGCGGGAAACGCGGGCACGATCCGGTAAGGCGCGGGCGGCGTCGGCGTGCCTTGAATTTTCGAGGTCGTCCACGCCGGCCGCGGGGAAAGTTCCTCGGCCGCCGGGCTTCGGCCAATCAAACAAAAAAACCCGATCGCAGCCAACAAAACCACCGGAAGCAAACGCGAAGGCAACGAAATCATCCCCATATCCTCAAAGACAAATGAAAAAGCGGTTCACCACGGAGTCGATTGAAAAGGCTATCGGGATTTGTCACTTGTCATTCAGGGCCGAGGTGAGTGGTTTGCCTTCGGCGGTGGGGAATTCGATTCCTAACAGGCGGGCGATGGTGGGGGCCACGTCGAGGTTTTGGATCTTGCCGAGCTTCGTACCGGGCTGAATGCCGAAGCCGGAAATCACCAGCGTGCCCAGCATGTCCGGCTGATCGGGCAGATAGCCGTGCGTGCCACCCGGCGACGACCGCGGGACGACGAGGTCGTCGCCCGTTTCGGTGTTGGTGAAAGAGTAGCCGGTTTTCGCCGCGAGCCACAGGTCCGGAGCGCGGGCGTCTTCCCCGGGCGTGGGCTGGCCGAGCTTTTGATAGTCCTCCGGGCCGAGCACGGCTTGGATGCCCTCGACCGCGGCGAATTTCTTTTTCAAGTTCCGGATTGTCGCCTCCCGGCCGGCGTCGTCCAAGACATAAACCATCGACGCCCCGCCCTGGGCCAGGCAATAGGCCCGTTTGTTCTCCTTCGAGAGCAGGCCCTCCCGCTTGAGCAAAACGTTCGGGCGGATGTCTTTGGTGATCGGGAAGAAGCCGTGATCGCTGGCGACGATCAATGTCGTCTTGTCGCGGTGCGGGGAGAGCTTGATCGCCTCGGCGATGTCCCGCAGGCGGTCGTCGGCGAAGCTGACGGACCAATAGGCTTCGGGGCTTTTCGGGCCGTCTTTGTGCTCGACGTGATCGACCTCGACAAGATGAATCATCAGCAGGTTCGGCGGGTGGTTCTGGAACAGATGCCGGGCCATCCGCGTGTAAAGCCAATCCCGCTGGACGCCGCCGCCCGAAGCCGCGGTCCATGTGCCGTGCTGATCCACCGGCAGCCCGGCTTCGCGCAGCTCCGCGAGCCAAACCTGCGTGCCGTACTTGGGCCAGGCCTCTTTGCCGAACATGTCGGGCACGGTCCAATTCAGCGTGCGGGCGTTTCGGGTCGCCGGCCAGACGATTCCCGCCGTGACCAGCCCGGCTTTGTGGGCGGCATCGTAGATCGTGGGCACCTTGACGATCTGGTCCTTGTCGAACAGCGGATCGGGGATGAAAGGCACCGCGGTCGCGCTTTGGCGGTCGAGATAGTTGTTCCCGATGACGCCGTGCTTCGCGGGCGGCACGCCGGTGACGAGCGTGGTGTGGTTCGGCCAGGTGACGGTCGGGAACGAGCAGACCATCCCATCCGCCCGCGCCCCTGTTTTCGCCAGCTGCCGGAGCGTGGGCATGTCGGCTTGGGGATCGTCCAAATAGAAGTTCGCCAGTCCGTCGACGCTCACCAAAACCACGCAGCGGTCGGCGTGCGGCTCGGCCGCGGGAGCCCGGCTCGTCACCCCCATCAACAGGCAGGCGAGGGTCCAACAGGAAAACAATTCGGCGCATCAAAGTCTTCTCCGGGATTTGCAATGACATCGTGGAAATCGTCCACCCATCTTGCGGCAGACGAGTTCGCAATGCAACGGATAAGACTTCACCCTTCAAAATCGGCGCGTGGTCAGGCGCCTTTGTCTTCGCTGGTGCGGGGCACGATGCGCGGCGGCTTGCCCCAGCGGGCCTGGTGCTGGCGGTATTTGCGGTGAAGTTGAACGCCGGTCATCAAGACGTCCAAAGCCCGCCCATATTCCGCGAGCGCATCGCCGAGCCGGTTGTGAGACAGAAAGCTCTGCGCATCCCGCGAAGCGGAATGATGCCGGGCCCAATCGATGTCCCAGCCCTCCTCGTGCCCGGTCCGCTGAAGCTCCGCTTCGATGGCGGCGAGATGGCTGAGAAACTGCGGAGCCAACACCGTCGCCGCCTGCCGGTAGGGCCCTTTGGAAGAAGACTGCGGACTCGCCCCCCGCCAGGGGGGAAGCTGGCGTTGCCGGAGCCAATACAAGAGGCTCGCGCCGGTCGCGAGAACGGCTGCCGACAAGGCAAACAGGCCCATCGGCCAGTTGCGTAGAATCATCAGGCACACCGCAAGGACATACACGCTCGCGATCCCCCAGAAGTCCGCGAGCCACCACCAACTCAATCCGCCCGGCTCTTCGGCTTCCGCCTCGGCGACCACGGGCGGAGGCACCAGGCCTTCGGGAATCTCTCCCACGCGGACGATGATCACCGTGATGTTGTCGGAACCGCCCCGCAGGTTCGCCAGATGCACCAAGAGCCGGCTGGCCTCGGGCGGCGGCAGATGCCGGGCGATCATGCCGATTTCCTGATCGTTCACCAGCCCCGTCAACCCGTCCGAGCACAACAAATACGCATCGCCGGGCAGGATCGGATGCGGACCTTCCACATCGACCTGCACGGCCGGCATCGGCCCCAGCGAGCGGGTAATCACGTTTCGCGGCTCTTTGAGGAAAATCTCTTCGGGCGACATCCGGCCTTGCCGCAAAAGTTCCCATTGCAAACTATGGTCAAACGTCAATTGCTCGATGAGCTCGCCCCGAATGCGGTAAACCCGGCTGTCGCCCACGTGGCCGATGACCGCGCCCCGCGGCGTCAAGGCCAAGGCGGAGCAGGTCGTGCCCATCCGCTGGAAGTCGTGGTTCAGTTCGCCCCGGTCGTTGATATTCGAATTCGCCAACTCGATGGATTTTTGCAGGGCCTCTTCCGCGAGGGGTTCCCGCGACTTGAAAAAAGCGTGCGGGATGGTGTCGATGGCGATTTTGCTGGCCAACTCGCCCACCGCATGCCCGCCCATGCCATCGCAGACCACGAACAAATGCCCGTACTGTTCCCAGGTCTCCCGCTCCGGGCAAATCTGCACCCCGTACGCATCCTGGTTCATCTGCCGGCGAAAGCCGATGTCGCTGATGGAGGCGTATTCAACCGGCTGCTCCCAATACATGGGAACTCCTTCGAGGCCAAGGACCGGGGGAGGCGTAGAGAGAAACGAACGACAAATCTGAAGCCGGACGCAAGGGGAACAGATCCCCCTGTTCATTCTATCGCCGTTCAAGGAGGGAAGAAAACCCCCGAATTTGTTGCGATGGGCTTCAATTCTTAAAGAGGATTCGCCAGAGATGTGGGCGGCGGCGATTCAACAGAAGCATAATTCACAATAGGATGATTCTGTGATGATATGGACCAACCGAGACATCTCGGTGAGCATTGGAACCGCAGTTCAAGAGAACTTTTGTATATTGTTCACAAAAATTCGGTCATTTTGAGCACATTTTTTAAGGGATCTGAAAGATTTTCAGAAAAATTTTTATTGACAATCCCGGTTTTTGGTTGAAAATCAAAACTGCCGACCATCTTCGGTCCAGCCTTCACTCCCCACCTATTTTCTACAAGATGCGTTTCTACCTATTTGACTGTGGAAACCTCTTTCGCCCCCTTTGACGGCTGTATTTCAGACCAAATCACCACCAACAAAGGGGCCGAATAACAAAATCCCGTAAATGTTCACCGGGCCCTCTGGAAAGGACCCAGGGAAGTTTCCTTATCCCTTGTGTTTTGTTGACGCAAATTGGAGCAACACAGTATGGCATTCACACCTCCCGCTGACGAAATCGAAGAACTGTACGATGGTCAAGCCGCCTACATCATGGACTTTGAAAGCGGTTACGAAACCGATTTCGATCCGGCTTCGCTCAATCCCTACACCCCGACCGAAGCCAAGCCGGGTTCGGAAGACAAAGTCCAAATGTTGGCGGCCCGCTACGCTGCCGGGCTTCCGCTGTGGCACGATTCCGACTGCTACGACCACGGCCCCGACAACCGCGACCTCGAAGAAGACGACGAGGAACTGGATCTCCTCGAGGAGTTGGAAGAAGAGTAATCCACCGGCAAGTTTTGCCCTCGAAACCGGGACAGGTCGTCCAGCACCGCTGGCATCCGCCATTCCCGGTTTTTTGCTGCGCGGAACTGTGCAATTTCTTGCAGCATCGCCGCTGGGCAAAATCAATGACCAAATCCCAATGACCGAAAGGTCATTGGTCATTGGGGGCTTTTGAACATCGGGTCGTTCGGGTTGCCTCGGGATTCGAGGTAGGCCAACAGGTCGAGCACCTCGTCTTTGTTCAAACCTTTGAGCAAATCCTTGGGCATTAGCGAGACCTTCGACGGCACGATCGCTTCGATGTCGCTGTCGCGAAGCTCGGCGACTTTCGTGGCATCCTCAGCATCGATGACGACGGTATAAACGCCGTCCGCTTCGTTCACGATCCGGCCCGTGATGACTTTGCCCGCCGAGGTTTGAATGTTCGACGCCCGATATTGGTCGGAAATGACTTTGCTGGGATCGACGATGGACTCGGCGAGATCCTTAAAGCTGAACCGCCCGGCGACGTTCGTGAGATCCGGCCCCGTCGCTCCGCCTTGCCCGCCGAAGCGATGGCAGAGCACGCACCGCGCGGCCGCGTATGCCCGCTGGCCGTTCTCGAAGCTGCGGTTCGACAAACCGCTTTTGGTAAGCGCGTCCACCTCGGCGAGCGTCCAATCGTGGCCGGGCCCTTTGGGCTTCGGAAGCGAAGCCGGCTTGGGCTGCGTCTCGGCGATGGTCGACTTGAGGGCGATCCGCTCCGCTTCGGAAGCGTTGTCCAGGAAATCCTTCCGCATGTTGTCGATGAAACCCTGGTAACTCGCCCCGCCGCTCTTGTCGCGTTCGTTTTCGAGAAACTCGAGATAGGCCCGGCGCTGTTCCAGCGTCCAACCGTATTTCATGTTTCTCAGCACGAATGCATAGTGCAGCTTCTGCTTGTCCGGCTGGTTGGCGAGCATCTTCGCGATCGTGCCGCCGTAACCGGGATTGCGGGCCAGGAGTTCCGAGATGTCTTCAGGTTCCGGCTCGGATTTTTCTTGGATCAGCTTGATCGTTTTGTCGATCACGGTCGGCGATTTGAGGTACACGAGAAACCGCGAGAGTTCGCGGTTGAGGTCCCGGTCCTTCGCGGGATAGAACGGATCGAACCGCTTGGCCAACTGGGCCGCCAACACGGGAGACGGCTCGCCTTGCCGAATGAACGTCAAAGCATACGCTCGGGTCAGGCCGAGTTGTTGCTCCTTGGTGAGGTTGGCGAAATCCAATTCGCCGAGAGCCTGCACCAATCGGGGCCCGTCGGATTTTTCTCCCTGGCGAGCCAAGGCGAGGGCGGACATGATGAGGGTCCACGGAGATTGATCGGCACTCCGGGCCTGTTCGGCGAAGCGGCTTCGCCACGTGGCGGGATCGCGCTGATCCAAGGCGACGAGCGCCGCATAGCGGATGAAGCGGTCTTTATGGCCGAGGTTGTTCCAGATGAGTTGCATCTCAGCTTCAGAAACTTTGCCCGGATGATGCAGGGCTTCCAACTGATGCCGAAGTCGGCGGAGTTCGGCGAACTGGGATTCCTTGCCGTCGACGGGTGCTGTCGATTCCTTGCCGATGTAGGTCACGCGGTAGAGTTCCGATTGTGTGCCCCGGCCGCCGACGGTGAAGTACAGGGCTCCATCTTTCCCAACCGTCGCATCGGTCAAGGGCAACGGCGTGCGGGAGAGAAATTCTTCCTTCGTCGCCTTGTAGCTCGCACCGTCGGGTTCCATGTGGATGGCGTAAATCGTGCCGAAGGTCCAATCGAGAATGTACAGAGCCTTTTGATATTTCGCGGGGAACTTCGTGCCGTAGCCGAAGGCCGCGCCCACCGGCGAACCGGGGCCGACGTTGACCAGCGGCGGCACGCTGTCGGGGAAGTAGGTCGGCCATTTGCCCGTGCCGCTCCGCCAGCCGAACTCGCTGCCGCTGACCGCGTGCACCACGCGGGTCGGGCGATACCAGGGCGAGCCCATGTCCCATTCCATGTCGGCATCGTACGCGAACAATTCGCCGTCAGCGTTAAAATCCATGTCATAGGAATTGCGGTAGCCGCTGCTGACGATCTCCCAGGTCTTGCCTTCGGGATCGGTCTTGGCGATCCATCCGCCGGGAGCGAGTATGCCGCGGGCGTGTCCGCGGGCGTCCCATTGGCGGGGCAGGAGCAAATCTTCCGACCAGTTGCTGGGCAGCCGGCTCGCGTCGAAATTCTCGGGCGGCTTGGTGTGGTTCCCGGCGATGAGGTAAATCGATTTTCCATCGGGCGAAAGCCTTAGCGCGTGCGGCCCGTGCTCGCCGCCGCCGCGGATGTCTTTGAGCTTGGTCACTTCATCGTATTGATCGTCGCCGTTGGTGTCGCGGGCGCGATACAGCCCGCTGCCCGGACCGCCGTTGACCGAGACGTAGAAACTTCCAAACGCGGAGAGCATCCCCTGGGCGCCGGAGATTTTGACGTCCAAATGCTCGACGCGGGTCGGATCCTCGCTGCCGACGGCGGGCGGCGTGATGCGGTACAGGCCTTTGTTGCCTTGGTCGCTCGCGATCAAGCGGCCTTTGTCGTCGGTCGTCAGGCTGACCCAGGAACCTTGCTCCTCTTTGGGCACGCTGTAAAGCAGTTCGACCTGAAAGCCGGGCAGCACTTGAAACACATCCCGCGGCTGCCGGGCAGATTCGCATTGCCCGGTTTGGAAAACACATCCCCCCAAGGCGCTTTGCCGAGCTTTCCGAGAGTTTTGACGGCCACGGTTTCGTCGCCCGATTTCGCTTGCCAGGTTTTATCGGTGAGAACGTACCGCGGTTTGCCGTCCGCGCCTTTGAGGATCAACTTGGCGACGAAGCCCGACGGTCCGCCCTGGTTTTGGACTTTGGCCGTGATGACGTTCTTGCCGGGCTTTAAGTCCTTTTGCACTTCGACCACCACGGGCGCTTCCCAGTTGCTGCTTGCCGCGACCCGTTTGCCGTTGAGCAGCACGTCCATCTGATTGTCGCAGCTGGCGATCAAAATGGCGGTCTTCGAGTCGGCTTCGAATTCCTTGGTGAGCGTGTAGGCTTTATTTGCATCCGGCCCCCAAATCCACTCCGGCTTCGGGCCGGTGATTTTTAGTTCGGGTTCCGGTTCGGATTTCGGGGTGTCCGTTTTTTTCTCGGTCGACGCAGTTTTACGAACTTCCGACGGAGCCACGCTGGGCTTTTGCGTGAACTCCTCCGCGAGCAAACTTCCCAAGCCGAGGAACACTAAGCCGACGATCAACCAGGAACCGCGGGACAACCGCGGCGAGCAAGCAACTTTCATGGTGTTTCCTTCAATGGCGTTTTTATGAAGCCAGTCTTTATCAATATGTGAGGGTTAAGTTAGGCCGTAAAACTTGACGGCGTTGTCGTGGAAGAGTTTTTGCCGGAACTCGGGCGAGCGGTCTTTGACGATGGATTTGAGGGCGCCCACCCATTGGGCGAAGGTCGCCCGCAATGTGCACACGGGCCAATCGCCCGCGAAATAGGCCCGGTCCTCGCCGAAGGCTTCCAGGCAGAAATTGATATTGGGCGCCAAATCCGCGGGGGTCCAATTATTTTTTTTCGCGGTGACGACGATGCCCGAAATTTTACAGACCATGTTCTCCAAGCTCGCCGCGGCTTTGATGCCCGCTTCCCAGTCTTTCCGGAGCTTCTCGTCGGTGTTGGTCACGCTGAGGTTGCCGCAGTGATCGAGCACGAACCGCGTCTGCGGGCACTTCTCGGCGAGTTTGACGCCGTCCATCAATTCCCCCGGCCGCATGCACAAGTCAAACCGCTTGCCCATCGCGCCGAGCATTTTCATGTTTTCGATAAACGCGGGCGAAAGACACATCCCCTTCGGGCGGTCCGGGTCGTGGAGCACCGTGCGGTAGCCTTTGATGTATGGGTTGTCTTCGTACTTCTTGGCGTAATTTCTAAAGTCCGCATTTTGAGGCGAACCGCCAATCACCGCGGCGGACATCGGGTTGTCTTTCTTTTCGCAAAGGCCGATCACGTACGCCGCTTCTTTTTCCTGCTCGTCGGGGGCGACGTTGACTTCCATGTAAACGGTCTTGACGACGTTCAAACCCTCGGTCGCTTTGAGATAATCCGACATCACGAAACACCGGCGGAGTTCCTCCGGCCCGCCGTTTTCCAGCCAAGGCAGTTGGAACTTTTTCAAATCCCAAAGATGCTGGTGGGTGTCCACAATCGGCTGGGCGGCGTCCGCCGGTTTGGTTTCGGTCGCTTCCAAAAGTTGGGTCCCCCGGCTGAAAAACGCCCCGGCCACCGCCCCCGAGCTGGTTCGCAAGAAGTCCCGGCGGGATGGAGATGACATCATGGCCGTCATGCCTCGTGAAACAAACAGGATGGGTCGGAAAAGTTTCCCTGCCATCCTAACCAAACCTCCCGGTGTGAATCCAGCGGGTGGCTTGTCTTTTCGGGGGGCATCGATTCCCGGCAGTTCGCGAATTGGCGAAGCCGTTACCGCGCGTCGCGGCGGCCTCTTCCCCCCGTGGATCGATCTCGGCGGCTGGAAGCCGCCGCGACGGGCAATCACTTGTGCAGGATCAGCTTGCCGCGGCGGGTCAGCCGCAGGCGGTAGGTTTGGCCCTCGTGCTCGATCAGCACCTCTTCCGCACCCGCGAGCAGTTCGCCGGACTGAATCCGCCGGCGCGGTTCGCGATCGCCGGGCTCCGATGCCTCGGGCGGGGATGGCTCGGGTTTTTGAGATTCGCTCATGTGAGGCTTGGCGGTAGGAGAATTCGGTGTCGTCCGATCTAAACATATTACTGAGACTGAGTCTCAGTTTCAAGTCAGATTGCGAATGTGCGAGGAAACACCCGCCATGAGGTGCTAAGTCCGAATGTGCCAGGCGCTTGAGTCGAAACGCTCGTGAAATTGATTTTGAAGCCGCTGTGCAACACAATGAATCCCGAAATCACGAAATCCATAACTTTGAGAATTGAGGAGTTGAATCCTGATGATCCGCCAACCGATTGCCGTGCTCTTGTCCGTGGCCTGCCTGGCTTGTTTGTTGTCCGGCCCCGCGCGGGCGGGGGAATATCTCAACGGAATCCAATGGACCAAACCGAAGGTGGTCACGCCCGGCAAGAACGGCAACCCACCCTCCGATGCCGTCGTCCTGTTTGACGGCACGGACCTCTCCCAGTGGGAAGGCGCGAAGAACTGGAAGGTCGAAGACGGGGCGATGGTCAGCGGCCGGGGCAACGTGCGGTCGAAAAAAGCTTTCGGCGATTGCCAGCTGCACATCGAATGGTCGGCTCCGGTTCCCGCGAAAGGCCAAGGCCAGGGGCGCGGCAACAGCGGCGTGTTTTTGATGGACACTTACGAAGTCCAGGTCCTCGACTCCTACGAGAACGAAACCTATTACGACGGGCAAGCCGGCGCGATTTACAAGCAGACGCCGCCCCAGGTCAATGTCACGCGGCCGCCCGGCGAGTGGAACGTTTACGACATCGTCTGGACGGCGCCGCGATTCAACGAAGACGGCTCGCTCAAGTCGCCGGCTTACATCACCGCTTTGCACAACGGCGTTTTGATCCTCAATCACTTCGAACTGAAGGGCGACACGCCGTTCACCCAACCGCCGAAATACAAGAAGCACGCCGACCGCTTGCCGATCCGCCTTCAGGACCACGGCGACCCGGTGCGGTTTAAAAACATCTGGGTCCGCGAGATCAAACCCGCGACGGGCGAGCAGGCGAGGCCGCCGTTCATTCGCGAAAACGGCAAAGAGATTCCGATCAAGTGAGATTAGCCGCCGGGCGACTCTGTCTCAAATAGCCCGAAGCGCAAGCGAGGGATTTCAAACGATTTCCCTCGCTTGCGCTTCGGGCGAATAGATGTCCGGTTTGACGCGGCTGATTTTCGTATTTTTCGTGGTCCCTCAGGCCTTTTACGATTGGCCAACGAGTTTATTGAGATCCTCGAAAAACCGCGGATAGGTTTTCGCGGTGCAGCCGGGGTCGGCGATTTCGATGCCGGGGACTTTGAGGCCGATGAGGGCGAAGCTCATGGCCATGCGGTGGTCGTCGTAGGTTTCGATGCGGGCGGGCGAGACGGGGCCGGGATGCACGGTGAGGGCGTCGTGCTCATCGTCCACTTGGAGGCCGAGCCGCCGCACTCCGTGGCCAGGGCGGCGATGCGGTCGGTCTCCTTGTGGCGGATGTGCCCGATCCGCGAAATCCGCGTGGGGCCCTCGGCGAAGACGGCGACGCAAGCCAGCGTTTGGGCCGTGTCGCTGATGGCGTTCATGTCGATGTTGATGCCCTTAAGCGGTCCACCTTTGACGGTGATCGCGTTGGAGCGGCATTTCACGTCGCAGCCCATCTGGGCGAGCGCCTCGACAAATTGCACATCGCCCTGAAGCGCGTGTTCGGGCAGACCCTCGACGGTGACTTCCCCGCCGGTGACCGCGGCCGCCGCGAAAAAATAGCTCGCCGCGGACGCATCGGGTTCGATGGGATATTCGGTGCCGCGGTACCGCTGCGGCTCGATGCGATAGATGTCCGGCGAGATCGGCTCGGCGGTGACGTCGAACTTGGCCATCACGCCCAGCGTCATTTCCACATACGGCCGGGAGACGAGTTCCCCCTCGATGTGCAGTTCCACGGGCTGTTTGGCTCCGGGGGACGCGATCAACAGGGCGCTTAAGAACTGGCTGGAGATGTCGCCCGGGACGGTCGCCGATCCTCCCTGGAGCCCCTGGGATTTGACGAGCACGGGAGGACAGCCCGTGTCTTTCTCGCAGGCGGCGTGGGAGCCGAGACTGTTCAAGGCATCGACCAGCGGAGCCACGGGTCGCTGCCGCATCCGCGGATTGCCGTCCAGGCGAAAGATCCCGTGCCCCAACGCGCACACGGCCGTGAGGAAGCGAATGCTCGTGCCGCTGTTTTCCAGCCAGAGGTCGGCGACCTTCGCGGGCGGGACGCCGGCACAGCCCTCGACCTCGGCAATGCAGTTTTCCCGGTCGTGCCTGACTTCGATGCCCAGGCGATTCAGACTTTCGATCATCACCTGTGTGTCGGTGCTGTCGAGCACGCCCACCAGCCGGCTTTGTCCCTCCGCGAGCGCTGCAATGGCCAGCGCGCGGTTGGTGAGGCTTTTGGAGCCCGGCGGCCGAATGGATCCGCGGATCGGACCGGCCGCGGGCGTGATGATTTCGACGTCTTTCCCCATGAATGGACCAAATCGCGGAAGGGGCGGGTTGGGTGGTGCTGCCGGCGAGTTCCCGGTGCGGAACACCGCCGTCAACTGGGCAGTATATGGACTTCCGCCGTCCACGCCAACGATTTTCCGCGCCAAACTTCTGGCGCTGTCACACCCTGGGGAAAACTTCAGGGAATCTCCTATGACAAATACTGACACCCCGAATCTCGGACGGTTGCTCCAACGATGCCGGGAAAACGCCCCGTCACCGCAATGGATCACACAATGATGGTTCACAAATTCATGATGCCCCAAGGGTCGGCGATGGATTTTACCTCCCCGAGCGAGGGGAGGTGAAAGAGCGCGCAGAAGATGCAGAAGATATTGTTTAACACCGTCGTAGTTACCCCCTGCTTATGCGGAAGAACCTAAAAAACGGAACCGGCGGGGATCCGTTTCCGCCGGTTCCGAAAGTTGCTGCAACTTTGAGCTTCCCTGCCTGAGCAGCACCTGGAGAGAGACAGGATTAGTGCGCGGGCTCGTAAGCGTGCATGCCGTGCTCGGAGATGTCGAGGCCTTCGATTTCTTCTTCCGGGGTCACCCGCAGGAGGCCGGCGGCTTTCAGGATCAGGAACAGGATGAACATCGTCCCAAAGGCCCACACGGGAATGGCGACCGACCCCAGAACCTGGGCCCCGAGGCTTTTATCGGTGCCGAAGAGTCCGGTCGCGATGCCGCCCCAGACTCCGCAGAGTCCATGGACGGGGAAGGCCCCCACGGGATCGTCGATTTTGAGCTTGTCCAAGAGGACGATTCCGCCCACCACAACCAGGCCCGCCACCGCGCCGATCAGCATGGCTTCGGGATTCGACACGCAATCGCAGTTGGCGGTGATTCCCACCAGGCCGGCGAGCACGCCGTTGAGGGCCATCGACAAGTCCGGCTTGGAGAACAGCACCCAACTGAGGATCATCGCCGTGACCGCACCCGCACCGGCGGCCAGAGTGGTATTGGTCGCGATCAGCATGGTGGCATCGGTGTTGGCCTGCCCGGAAAACGCGAGCTGGCTGCCGGGGTTGAACCCGTACCAGCCGATCCACAGCACGAACACGCCCAGCGTGGCGATGGTCAGATTATGTCCCGGCATAGGCTGGGACTTGCCGTCTTCGGCGAATCGCCCGATCCGCGGCCCCAGCAAAACCGCACCGGCCAACGCGGCGAACCCGCCGCAGGCATGCACCACGAGCGAACCGGCGAAATCATGGAACCCCGCCTCGGCCAGCCAGCCGCCGCCCCACTTCCACATCCCGCTGATGGGGTAGATGAGAGCGGTGATCAGCGCGCTATAAATCAAGTAGCCGATAAAGTGCATCCGGCCCGCCACGGCGCCCGAGACAATGGTCGCCGCGGTGGCCGCGAACGCGACTTGGAACAGAAAGTCCACTTGGGGATTGAGCTTTGCCGTGGCTTCGGGCTTAAACCCGTCGGCCACTTCTTCCTGCGTGACGGTTTCTCCCACGCCGATCTGTCCGGACCAGCCGAACCATTTCCCCGTATAATCGCCGCCGGGATACATCAAACCATAGCCGATCAACCAGAACAGCAGCACGCCCACGCTCACGTCGATCAGGTTTTTGAAGAGAATGTTGACGGCATTCTTCGCGGCATTGAAGCCGGCTTCCACCATCGCAAACCCGGCCTGCATGAACAACACCAACACGGCGGCAAGCAGCAAAAACAGATTGTTGATTGCATAGGAAACATCGATGAGTGAAGGCGGATCGGGCTGGACATCCGTGGGTGAGGTCTCGGGCGCGGATTTCTCCGCGGCTTCGGTTTTGGTTTCTGGAGCCGGTTCGTCCGCCCGGCCCGTCAGTGGGCTGGCAAACACGGCAAGCAATACGAGGCCGCTGACAATCGGAACGAGCGCGTGCGAAAACTTCATCGAATTCATAGCCTCTCAAAAATAGTGCGGGACGAATCAAGTCGTTGCCGGAAGAAATATCGCCAACCCTCCGCGCGCAACCCGAGCGCGGAAGAGAGGGGGTGGTTTGAAATCAGCCGGATCGAGACCCGTTTTCAGGGCGCGACAAATCGGAACGGATTTTTGCGAGACAGCCCCGCACACCGCCGGAAAACCATGTCAAACGGGGCGAACGCAATTCGCATGCCCGATAATGCAACAAAACCCGGCAGGTGCCGAAAATCCCTGTGAAATTAGGGATTTACAGACATTTCCCGCCGCGCCGGCAGCGGGCTTCGCCGCGGCAAAGCGGAGAGACTGCATCTAACCAAGGCAAAGCTGCCTCGATTGCGCGCTCGGGAGAACGCTCACCAGGAGACTTCGCGGTAGTCTTTATAGAACTTCCCGAACGCGGGTTCGCCGGTCTGGACGCCGTCGAAAATCGGCGCGCACACGCGGGCGGCGCCGTCGATTTCGTCCAGCGGCGGCTGAAAGCCGGACTCGGCCATCTGTTGGGTTTTCTGGAGCGGAAACTCATTGGTAATCCAGCCCGTGTCGACGCTGTTCATATAAATCCGCTGCCGGGCATAACGGGCGGACGCCGTGCGGGTGAGCATATTGAGCGCGGCTTTGGCCATGTTGGTGTGCGGATGAAAGCCCGTCTTCTTCGCGTGAAACTTCCCCTCCATCGCGGAGACATTCACGATGAACCGATCCCGTGCCGGCGGCTTCGCGAACAGCGATTCCAGACCGGCGATCAAAATGTAAGGGGCGAGGCAGTTCACGGCGTGCACCTCGACCAGTTCGCCCGGCGAAACGTCCACCAGCCGCTGCACCCAACTGTTGAACGCACGCTGATCGACCTGCTGCCCTTCGCCGTCGAATTGGCCAGGGGGAAACTCCTCGGGATTGGAAAGCGCATCGCCCGGCAGCACCGCGAGCTGAGACATCGCCGCGGGGGACAAGCGGTCTCCCGCTTCGAACTTCGCGAGCCCCGCTGCTTGGGGAGTCGATTGCGGAGCGTCGCCGGCAATCAGCGATTGGGCGAGCTTGGGGAGTTCGGCCCGGCTTTGGGCTTCGGTCTCCAGGAGATGCCGATAAAACGCCGGCGGCCGCCGCACGGTCTGGGCCGCGTTGTTGATCAGAACATCCAACCGATCGACGTTCGCGGAAATCTCGCGGGCCAAGGCTTCGACCAGCGGCAGAAAGCGAAAATCCGCCGCGTAGATTTCCAGCCGGTCCCGCCAGTCGGGAAAGTCCGCTTCCCGCGAAAACCGCAGGGCGGCATCGTTGGGAAACCGCGTGGTGATCAGAACTTTCGAGCCGGCCCGCAAGAGTTTGAGGGCGATTTGAAATCCGATCTTGATCCGCCCGCCCGTAACGAGGGACGTGTAGCCCGACAGGTTTGCCGTTTGGCTTCGCCGGGCGAAGTTCGCGTCCCCGCACGCGGGGCACATCAGGTCATAAAACCGGTGCACCTCGCGGTAAGGCGCTTTGCAGATGTAACACTTGCGGGCGGCACTCAGCGCCATGTCCCGCACCGCCGGCTCGTGCGAATCGTCTTCGGCGAACGGGAGGGCTTTCGGCGGGGAGTCGGCGCGGTGTTGTCTTCGCTGCCGAATGCCCGCGGACTCGACCACGTCCAGGTCGCGTTTTCGGCGTTCGGCTTTTTCCTGGGCCTTGAGCGACCGCATCAGCCGCGCCGCCTGCTTGCCGATTTCGTGAGCCAGCGACGCGGGCGCGGCACACGTCTGGGGGTCCCGCTCGAGCCGGCGGAGCACCTTCAGGCAGATTTCCAATTCCGCCGTCTCGCTTGGTTCAGCGGCGTGTTCGCTCATGGTTCCCATCCCCTCAAAGCCATCCCGCAACAAAAGAACGCCGTCCATGATAAAGCACGCGAACGTGGGACGC
Organism: uncultured Planctomycetaceae bacterium; assembly: GCA_963815195.1. GTDB lineage: Bacteria > Planctomycetota > Planctomycetia > Planctomycetales > Planctomycetaceae > CAWAVN01. Next base: position 439,655 of record CAWFGE010000012.1, on the reverse strand, counting down.
GATCCTCTCCGCGATTCGTCCACGCTTGACGGCGGGGGGACAATTTTAGATGGTCACACGGAATGGATTTTCGCCGGAACCTTTTGGAATCTTTCGCAACAGTCCTCCCTGATGGCCGAACAGAACGCTCCAGGCTCGACGAATTCTCCAACATTCTCCGGCCGGCTGGGAAGTTTTCTCGTGGTCCGGCGGCTTGTGTTTTTTCCCTTGGGGCTTGTGCTATTCGCCGCGGCGTGGCCGATTTCCCAGCGGTTGGAGTTCGACAGGTCGATCGAATCGCTGTATGCAGAGGGCGATCCCTATCTGCAAGAATACCTCGAAAGCAAGTCCCTGTTCGGCGGGGATGAGCTGGCGATGGTGGCCTATACCGATCCGGAGTTGTTCGAGCCCGGGACGGAAACGCTTTCCCGCCCCGCCAAACAGCGGCTCAAGGTATTGGCGAACCGGCTGTCGGAGATCGAAGGCGTCCAAAAAAAGAGCACGCAAGACCTGGCGACCAACACCGAGGCGAAGGTCCGGATTTTTGGCATTCCCATTTCAGTCCCCCGCGATGTGCTGTATTTTTTGGCGCGGGATTCTGTTGGGAAATGACAATCGATCCACGGCGGTCGTCGTGCGGTTGGAGCCCCAAGACGAAGCCGGCGTGCCCCGCGGAGAGACGATCCGCCGGATTCGCGAGGTGGCCGCGGACTTCTCGGAGGAATACGGCAACCGGACCTATGTCGTCGGCGAACCGATTCAGGTCGAGGAAACCTTCCGCTACGTCGAAGAGGACGGGCGGACGCTGTTTCTGTTTTCGCTGGGGCTCTTGGGCCTCGTGCTTGTGGTGCTATTTCGCAATCCGCGCTGGGTGCTGTTGCCGATTTTGATCGTCGTCGCGACCATCACCTGGACCGAAGCCCTGTTGGTGCTGAGCGGGATGCGGCTGAGCATGGTCAGCTCCATGCTCAATTCGCTGGTGACGATCATCGGCGTGGCCACGGTGACGCATCTGGCCGTGCATTACCGGGAGCTTCGCCAGACACACGACCGCGAAGCCACGGTGACATTGACGGTCTCGCGGCTCTTGCCCGCGATCTTTTGGACCTGCGCGACGACCGCTGTGGGTTTTGCGGCCCTTCTGGTAAGCCATGTGACGCCCGTCAAAAGCTTCGGGCTGATGATGAGCCTTGCGACGCTCCTCGTGCTTGCCGCGACGGGGGTTTTGTTTCCGGGCGGGGTGTCGATCGGCTCGTGGTTTCCCGATCCCCGCGGCGCCCCGGCGGAAAAGCATCTCGTCAAGGCGCTGCTGCGCGTGACCGAGGGCGTCGAACGCCATCCGCTTTGGCTGTTTGGAATATTCTTCGGCGTGGTCGCGTTCACCGGGGCGGGGTTCACCCGGCTGCAAGTCGAAACAGATTTCAGCAAGAACTTCCGCGACGACAGCCCGATCGTCCAGGGGCTTGAATACTTCGAAAGCCCGGAGCATTTCGCCGGGGCCGGAAGTTGGGAAGTCAATTTCCCCGCCCCGAAAGAACTGACCGACGAATACCTCGGCCGCGTGTCCGACCTGGCGCAGCGGCTTCGCGATCGGTTTGTGCGGGACGGCCGGACGGGAGAACTCACGAAAGTGCTCGCGATCACCGATGCGACTTCCAAAATGCCGCCATTCCCCTTGAAAAAGCGGCTGAACGTGCTCGGGCAACTCCAGCCGGAGTTCATTCCGAGTTTATATAACCCCGACGCCGGGCGTATGCGGATTGTGCTCCGGGCGCGGGAGCGGCAACAGGCCGAGCGGAAGCTTCAGTTAATCGCCGAGGTCGATCAGGTCGCGCAGGCCTGGGCGGACGAAGAGTTGGCGAAGGACTTCCCCCATGCCGAGGTGAAAGCGACGGGATTGTTCGTGCTGTTGGCCCATTTGATTCAAAGCCTGTTAAGCGATCAGGTCTTGAGTTTCTCGCTGGCCGCGATCGGGATCGGCGGGATGATGATCGTCGCATTTCGGAGCGTCCGGCTGGCGTTGATCGCGCTCGTTCCCAATTTGTTTCCGATTGTGTTCGTGATCGGAGGCATGGGCTGGATCGGGTTGCCGATCAACATCGCGACCGCCATGATCGCCAGCGTGTCGATGGGCCTGACGGTCGATTCCAGCGTGCATTATCTGTCAGCCTTCCTCCGCGCGCGGGAGCGGGGGTTGGATGTGGATGAGGCCCTCCGCGAGACCCACGGCGACGTGGGGCGGGCCCTCGTGTTTGCCAACATCGCCTTGATTGCGGGGTTCAGCGTGCTCACGGTTTCGCATTTTATTCCGCTCGTGTATTTCGGCGTGCTCGTGAGCGTGGCGATGCTCGGCGGACTCGCGGGCAACTTGCTGCTGTTGCCCTTGTTGCTCCGTTGGATGAGTTCGGAAAAACCTGAGCGGTAGGCGCTAATTCAGCGTACGCGATTTTGCGCGTTTTCTGGTGCAAATTCGAAGCACGAAATTCGAAATCCGAAACAAATCCAAAACCCCAAATCCGAATGTCAGTCGTTCCAAAAAACCCCAGAGCCGCGCACGAAGTAAGCGGTATTGCGATCTGTCAATCTAGAAAAACCGCTTACTTCGTGCGCGGCTCTGGTTACACGCCCGACGCGCAGGGTTTGGATCTTGGAAACGCGTCTTACGCGGAGGACGCGCGGTTTTGGGACGCGCCGCTATCCTCTTCGACTTCATACGGATATTCGACGCCCCCCAACTCGGCGAGGCGGGTCATCAACAGATGCGTGACCTGGTCGAGGAGTTCCTGCGTTTTGCGTTCCTGGTAATAGGGCGACAGATCGATCGGCTCGCCGAATTCGACCCACACGCGGGTCGGGGTGTAGAATGGCTCGGTGATGCTCTCGCCTTGCGGGGCGTTGTGGATGAAGGCGGGATACACGGGGACCTGTGCGCGGAGGGCGAGCCAGGCGATGCCGGGGTTCGCGGGCAAAAGATCGCGGCCGCGGTTGATCCGGCCTTCGGGAAACAGGCCGACGAGTTCGCCGTTCTTCAAATGCTGGAGAGCTTCGCGGGCCGGTCCCATATCGGCCCCTTTTCGCTCGACGGGAATCGAACGCAGGGCCCGGAAGAAGAAATTGAACACCGGCAGGTCGTAATATTCCTTGGCCATCATAAACCCGATGGGACGCAGCGGCGCCCCCGCGTTGCCCGAGGAGCAGGCGAACCACAGATACAACGGATCGACCGGGCTGCGGTGGTTTCCGAGAATCAAGGCCGGCCCTGTCCCGGGAACCGGGCAGGGCCGGCTGCGGCAGCGATAAAAGATCCCCAGGTACAAGCGGTTGACGACATTCAAGAGCCAAACCGTCGGCCCCGCCGGGCAGGCAAGGGCCGTTCGCACCATGACCGCCACGGGCACGAGCCCATACAACGCCAACAGAATTTGAGCAACAAGATCGGGAGTCATCTGGCGGGGAGGATGGATTCAGCGTAAAACGGGGGAACGTGAATGTCCGTTGGAAACGCGAAGTTACAGTGCAAAACCGGCAATCTCAAGCCTGGTTGTTGATGAAATCATGGGGCCGGCGCCCCACGCTCGCCATGAAGCATTCAACATGACCACCGAACGCGAGTTTTTGGAAATCATCCGCGCGGACCTGGACAACCCGGTCCCCCGCCTGATTTTCGCCGACTGGCTCGATGAACAGGGGGACCCGCGCGGGGAGTTTATCCGCGCCCAGTGCGAACTGGAGCAGCCGGGGCTTTCGGCGCTCAAAAACCGCTGGCTCCGGCAGCGCGAACGAGAATTGCTGGAGGACTACAAAACCGATTGGCTCCGGCCGATCGAAGGCCGCAAGTTGAAAACCGCGGCGTGGGAATTCCGCCGCGGGTTTGTGGAGGGACTCAGCATCAGCGCCCGGGAGTTCATCGAATGCGGCGATTTCTTCCACCAGGCGTTTCCACTGTTGTGCTCCTTGAATCTGCGCAACGTGAACGCCTCCTCGGTGGAGCCGCTCGCCGATTGCCCCGCTTTGCAAGGCATCGCCGAGTTGCGGTTCTCCGCCGACTTTGGCCGGGGACGCGGCATGGTTTACGACCAGGCGACGGCGATCCAGCGGTTCTTGCGTTCGCCGTATCTCGCGAATCTGCGAACGCTCGATCTGTCGGACGCGTCGTTCGGCAACGAGGAACTCCGCGGCGTCCTGGCCTGCGGCAACTTGACGCTGCGGACGCTCGATTTGTCCCGCAACAATATTCTGCCCACGGGGATCCGGCTGGGCCTGGATACGTTTCAATCCCTCGCGACGGCCCGCTGCGTCGAGGACCTGCGGAGGCTGGTGTTAAGGTCCAACCGTTTGAGCATCAACCACGTCCTGATTTTGACATATTCCGACCACCTCCAAAACCTGGACACGCTCGATCTCGCGGGCAATCGACTGGGCAGCCAAAGCAATATGATCGCCCTCGTCGGCTTGGAGAAGTTTCCGGCACTCGCGCACCTCGGCCTCAAAGCCTGCGGCGTCGGCGATGCCGGGATCGAGGCCTTGATCAAAACCCGGCTCTGGCCGCAGTTGGCCTCGTTGAATCTGTGGAACAACGAGATCACTGACCGCGGGCTGATGCGGTTGACCGACGCCGAGCCGTCGGCGAAACGGCGGCGGGTGGAGCTTCAGCGGAACGTCATTGGCGATGCGGGCCTGACGGCCCTCGCCAAATCGCCGGCCTTAAGTTCCTTTCAAGCGATCCATTTGGAGCACAACCGCATCGGTGAAGCCGGGGTGCTGGAATTGGCGGGAACGCGATTTGGAGAAAACCTGGAAGCGATCCATTTGCGGGGCAACGCCGAGATCTCCGACCGAAGCGGCGCAGCGCTCGCGGAAGGCGATTTCCCGCGACTCGAGGTGCTGGATCTCGCCGGGACCGGGGTCGGCGACCAGACCGCCATTGCGCTCGCGGAATCCCCCGCCGCGTCCGGCCTGCGAATCGTGGATCTCGCGGGAACCCAGGTGGGCGAGCGCGGCGCCCAGGCGATTGCGGCGAGCGATTTTCTCGATTCTTTGGAATTTTTGGATTTGCGAATGAACCATCTCAGTGGAAACTGCGTTCAAGCCCTCGTCGAACGCTTCGGCCGCCGGGTCTTTGCGTGAGAGTTTGGAGTTTCGAGCCCTTTTTTGTGTATTTTGTGTGTTTCGTGGTCGGCTTTTCGACAGTTTGAGAATCCCCGAAAACGCGGCGGATTGGTCCTCGCGAAATCGGCTCCCGGGCGTTACAGTATCGGGAGATTCCTGGGAAGAATTCCTTCAGGCGGAAGCGTTTCTTTCCAGGTCGAACAACGAATCACGATCGTTCCGCCGAGTCTTTGATAGGGAGGAAACAGGATGCGTCAATTGGGAATCGCTCTATTGGGAGCGCTGCTGCTCCTGCCCGCCGGCTGCGGCGGCAAATCCGAAGACAAAACCGACAAATCGCCGAGCCCCGCCGGGGCCGATGTCAAGCCCCCGAAAAAGGAAACTGTTTCCAACCCGCCGTCCCAAAACACAAATCCCAAGCCGGCACCCCCCAAGCCCGGCACCACACCGACGCCGAAGACGCCCGGCACCACGACCGCCAATAACGCCGCGAACAACGCAAAGTCGGCCGGCCCCAACGTCAGCGCGCTGCCGAAGGAATTCGCCGATTTTCGGTACATCCCGAGCGATGCCGTGGTCCTGTTGAGCGCCCGCCCGAGTTCGGTGCTGGGCAGCAATTTGCTCAAGGCCTTTCCCGAAGAGGAACTCCCGCTCGGCGAGCAGTTGGATAAGGCGAAGCAGATGTCAGGCATCGATCCGCGGAACGTCGAGCGGGTCACCATCGCCTTTTGGCAAGGCGACGGGCATATCCCGTTCGGACCGCGGCGTGTGCGCGAGAGACGAGATGCAATCGAATTCGAGAAGGAAGAAGCGGGGGAATTCCCAAAGGATTTCCCGAAAGAAGCGGCTCCCAAGGGCCCGCCGCTGAAAGCCCCCGATGATTGCACCGCTCAGCCCGAAGCCGAGTTTCAAGACCAGCCGTTTCCGCCCGAAGGTCCCGGCGGACCGGAGTTTGGCGGACCGGGCGGCCCCGGCGGTTTGCCCTTGCCCAAGATGGATGCCGTCCTGATCGTTCAATTCGCCCAGCCGATCGATCTCAAAACGCTCGAAGCCAAAGGCAACATCCCCACGAAAGACGCGACCCACAACGGAGTCAAATATCGCGTCGTCGACGATCCCGACGCTCCGCGTATTTCATGCCGAACCCGACCACGTTGGTGGCGACGCACCGGGACGACATGGCCGAGGTGCTCGACAACCAAACGCAATCGAAAATCGTCCAGCGGGCGATCAACAACGGATTCGATCACGACGTGGCGATTATGGCGGAAGTGGATTCCTTCCGCGGCCTGCTGCAGATGCCCGCGGCGATCGCCGACCAGCAAATGCAGGGGCAGCTCAAAGGGCTGGCGCAACTCCCCCAGCAACTCGAAGCCCTTTCGTTGTTTCTCGACTTTCAGGACGGTCTGGACCTCAACGTGGTTGTGGACACCAACGACGCCCAGGCCACCAAGACGATTAAACAATCGTTCGATCTGGGCTACGCCATGGCCGCGGTCTTCATCAACGGTCAATTGCCCCAGTTGGCCAAAAAGGACTTGGGCGAGGAACTGGGCGGCGAGGTGAGCAAGCTGGTGCAGGAAGTCTACATCGGAGCCAAAGGGACCGCGGACGAACGGAAGTTCCAACTCAACATCCACGTCCCCCAATCCGCCACCGAGGTCGCCAAGAAAATCGCGGCCGTGGCGAAAGAAAAAGCCAAGGATGCGACGAAACGGAACGACCTCAAGCAAATCGGCATTGCCTGCCACAATTACCACGACACTTTCAAAATGTTTCCCTTCCCAGCTGGCACGTCCGAGTTACCGGCGGAGCGAAAGGGCAAACTCAGCTGGCGCGTGCATTTGCTGCCTTTTATTGACCAGGCCCCGCTTTACGAGCAATTCAAACTTGACGAGCCTTGGGACAGCCCGCACAACAAAGCGCTGTTGGACAAGATGCCCGACGTTTACAAGCTCAGCGACGACGCCAAACCCGGCTATACCCAATACGTGGCCCCTGCCGGCAAAGGATTTGTAATTGACGGCGACAAATCGCGAAGTTTTCGCGACGTGACCGACGGCGCGTCCAACAGCATTATCGTGCTGACCGTGAAACCCGATAAGGCGGAGCCCTGGACCAAGCCGGGCGGATTCGATCTGGATCCCGCCAAAGCCGGCGAGATTCTGGGCGGCGTTGACGGCGGCTTTCTGGCGCTCTTCGCCGACGGCCGCGTCCTCACGCTCGATCCTCAATTGGATGCGAAGGACCTGAAGGCCCTGCTCACGATTGGCGGCAACGAAGTCATCGACCGGGCGAAACTCTTCGGCGAGGAGGTCCGACGTTTTGACCCCGCCGCACCGCGGGAACTGGATCGCTAGCAACAGAATCTCAGAACGCCTTCCGATGAAGCACAACGGCGAGCGGCCGAAATCCAACGGCCGCTCGCTTTTTTCGTGCGCCCGCCGGGGCTACCAATCTGGCCGTGGGAAACCTACCATACCAGTCGGTCTCATCGTCGAATTTCATCTTTTGAAGCAGGACAGGATCAAAGCTCATGGCCCGAATTGCGGTGGCTTTTCAGGCGTTTTTCAAGGCTCTTTTCAATCGCGAGATGGCCGAGCGGATCGACCAGGCTCTGCACGCTGGGCCCGAGACGCCCAAGCTGGAACAGCCCAAGCCGGCCGAGAAAAAACCCGCCCCGCCCAAGAAGCCCGCCCGCAGCGAAGCGGTGACGCTCCTGGCGGCCCTCCAGCGGGAAGCGCGGTTTATCGACTTCGTCAAGGAACCCTTGGACGGCTTGAGCGACGAGCAAATCGGGGCCGCGGTGCGGGACATCCACCGGAACCTCGCGGCGGTCGTCAACCGCATGTTCGGCCCAAAGCCCGTGCTCTCGGAGAACGAAGGCGCAAAAATCGAAGTGCCCAAAGGCTTCGACGCCGGCCGCTATCGCCTCGTCGGCCACGTCTCCGGCGAACCGCCGTTCGAGGGGACACTGACGCACCACGGCTGGCAAGTCGCCGCGTGCCAACTCCCCGAATGGACCGGCAGCGACGAAGCCGCGAAAATCATCGCCCCGGCGGAAGTCGAGATTAAATAACCCGCCCTGATTGTGTTGAAGGTCAACCTTTTCTCAACGTGAGGATAGAGGTTAGAAGATGGAGGATAGAGTTTTGCGAAGGCCGTCCTCTATCTTCTAACATTTATCCTCACTCACTCCGAATCCCTGAATTCTGCCCCTCTCAAAACCATGCCTGCACAATATGTGATTGGAATCGACCTCGGCACGACGAACAGCGTGTTGGCTTATGCTTCGCTCGAGGCCGAGGAGCCGCGGATTGAACTGTTGCCCATTCCGCAACTCGTGGCGGCGGGGACGGTGGAACCCTCGACCACGCTGCCTTCGTTTTTGTATCTGGCGAGCGAGCACGAAGCCGAGAGCGCGGCGTATGATTTGCCCTGGGCGGCCGGCCGGGATTTCGCCGTGGGCCGGTTGGCCCGCGATCAGGCGGCCGAGTTTCCCGACCGCACTGTGGGGGCGGCGAAAAGCTGGCTCTGCCACAGCCGAGTCGATCGGCACACCGCGATCCTGCCCTGGGGGGCGGCGGACGAAGTTCCCAAAATCTCCCCGGTGACAGCTTCGCAGCGGTATCTCCAGCACCTCATCGCCGCGTGGGAGCACCAGTTCCCCGATGCCCCCATCACCGAGCAGACGGTGGTGCTCACGGTGCCGGCGTCGTTCGATGCCTCCGCCCGCGAACTCACCCGCGAAGCCGCGCTCGCCGCGGGATTACCTGATAATCTCGTGCTGCTTGAAGAACCGCAGTCGGCGGTGTATTGCTGGCTGAACGAGACCGGCGACCGCTGGCGGAAGCTGCTCAAGGCGGGCGACCATCTGCTCGTCTGCGACATCGGCGGCGGAACCACGGACTTGTCGCTGATCACCGTCGTCGATGAAGCAGGCGATCTGGTGCTCAAACGGCTCGCGGTCGGCGATCACCTCTTGGTCGGCGGCGACAACATGGACCTCTCGCTGGCCCATCATGCCGCAACATTGTTCCAGGAGAAGGGATTGAATCTCGATCCCTGGCAGTCGGTGTCGCTGTGGCATTCCTGCCGGGCCGCCAAGGAAACATTGATGGACCCGAACGGCCCCGAGCAGCACACGATCTCGGTCCTCGGCCGCGGGAGCCGCTTGATCGGCGGCACGGTCTCGGTCGAAGTCCAAAAACAACAGGCCCAAAAACTGCTGATGGACGGATTCTTCCCCCTCTGCAAAGTCACGGACCAGCCGGCCCGGCAGCGAGTGTCGGGCTTTCAGGAAATCGGGCTGCCGTTTGAATCCGACGCCGCGGTCACGAAACATCTCGCCGCGTTCCTCTCGGCGCACGGCGGCGACAGCCCGGCCCGGCCGACGCAGGTTTTGTTCAACGGGGGCGTCTTCAAAAGCGAAGCTTTTGCAAACCGGCTCATCAAGGTGATGGGCGGCTGGTTCGGCAAAAGCGAAGCCCCCGCGATTCTCGAAGGCACGCGGGATCTCGACCATGCCGTCGCCCGCGGGGCCGCGTTTTATGGCTGGTCCAAAAAGCACGGCGGGATTCGCATCCGCGGCGGCACGGCCCGGTCGTATTACGTCGGCATCGAAACCGCCGGCCTCGCCATTCCCGGCGCGGCCCGGCCGCTCCGGGCGTTGTGCGTCGTGCCCATCGGCATGGAGGAAGGCACCGAAGCCGATGTGCCTTCGTCAGAGATCGGCCTGGTCGTCGGCGAGCCGGCCCGGTTCCGATTCTTCAAAAGCTCGATCCGCAAAGAGGACGAGCCCGGCACCGTACTCCCCGCGTGGTCGCCGGAGGAACTCGAAGAAACCGCCCCGATGGAAGCCACCCTCCCGCCGGACGATGCCATCGACGAACCCTACGTCCCCGTGCGGTTTCATTCCAAAATCACGGAGCTGGGTTTACTGGAACTCTGGTGCGTGAGCAGCAAATCCGACGCCCGCTGGAAACTGGAATTCAGCGTCAGGGAGGAAGCGGAGTAGCAATCCCCAACGATCCGGCTCTGCGGCTTTTATCGAAAAACTGCGGATTTTTCCATTTTCGGCGACACATTTGGCCCGCTCGCGCAATTCTCTCTAGACGCACAACTCGCCGGGAGTTTTCGTGAGTGACAGATCAACCGATGCGGACATTGTCCGGGGTCTCCGCCGGGGAGACCGAGCCGCCTGGGAGGCGCTCTGCGAAGAGTACAGTGCCCGCGTGTGGAAGTACGTCGCCCGGTTGGTGGGAAGCGACCGGGAAGCCGTCGCCGACGTGTTTCAGGAGACGATGCTCGCCGCGTGCAAGGCGGGGCGAGCTCTCGCCGAGGATACGAGGCTTTGGCCGTGGCTGGCGGCGATCGGGCATCATCAGTCGGCTCTGTATTGGCGAAAACTCAAGTCGTCGCGTGTGACTCAACTTCGGTCCGACCCAATTCATCCCCATTCGAATCAGGATCCGCTGGACCGTTTGTTGCGCGAGGAAACCGTTGAATTGGTGCGTTGTCTCCTGGCCGAGATGCACGCGGATTCCGCCGCGCTCTTGACGGGAAAATACCTGGACGGACTAAGCGTGATCGAGCTGGTGCAATTGCTGGGCGGCACGCAGGAATCGGTTCGCTCCCGGCTGGCCCGCGCCCGGCGGGATTTCCGCGCCCGGTACGAAAGGGAGTTCCGCAATCAAAACCCTGACCAAGACGCCGTGACCGAACTCGCACCCCGCAAGGGGGATTTGCCATGACTGCCGATTCCCATACCCCGCACGAACCCGATCCGACCGACGAGGAGTTCCTCGCCCGCCGGCTGGCTGTGCTCGATGAGACCGCGGCTCCGTTTCAACCGGAAATCGCCGACCGCGTGAAGGCTCTCGGTGCGGCGATGTTTTCAGAGTCCGCAACGGCCCAGACCTCTCGACAGATTGCGTCCGATTCCGTTCCTTCCATTCCCGCTGGTTCCAGGCGAAGAAGCATGTTGACCAAATCCTTGATCGCGCTCTCGGCCCTGTTTGGCACGCTGATGTGGTTTTTCGGCCAAGGCCCCGTGCGCGGGGAACTCACCGTGGGAACCGTTCTCGATCGGACGGCCGCCCTGAAGTCGCTGCATTTGAAGTTCACCAAAGACGGCCGCTCGGCGGACGTTTGGGTGCGAATGCCCGGCCAGGTCCGCTGGGAAGAGTCGCCCAAAAACTACGAAGTCGCCGCGGGGCATCGGCTCTGGCAAGTCGATGAGGACGCGAACACTTACCAAACGGACACCGCCGCCTGGTACGACGAGTCCAGCGGGCGGGTGGATTTGCTGGCATTGGTCGGCCTCGACGAAAAAGAAGCCGCGCGGTTTCGGGAAGTCGAATCGGACGGCATCGTGGACCGCGAAGGCAAGCGGTTTCGGGTGTTTCGCATGACCGCTCGGGATCGGAAGCCTGCGGTTTTGGTCGAAGCCCTCGCCGACGCCCAAACGGGCGAACTCCAAACTTTGGCGCTCTGGCCGGCCGGGAAACGCAAATCCGCCCCGATTGCGGAACTCGCCTTGGTGGCCCGCGATGTGCCCGTGGATGAATCGAAATTCGTCGTCGCCAAATCCCTTTCGGAAGATGGGCGGATTGGAAAGCTGACCGACTCGCAGGGCATCGTCACGTTGAAGCCCAAGTTGAGCCGCCGCTGGACGCCGGTGTGCCGGCAGACTGCTCGTCAAGCCGGGCGATTGGCTGCGGACGGACGTTCGCGGCGCGAATGCCGTCACCGCCCTTCTCACTTCGGAATACCAACTGATCGTCGGGCCGGGGACTTTGATCGAACTCCAGACCCCGCACCGCGTCCGGCTGTATGCGGGCGAGGTGAAGATCACCGGCACGAAGTCCGCGGACCGGCCGCTGGAATTGCTCGGCCCCGACAAACAGACCGTGACGATCGCCAAGGGCGAGTCGGCTCACTATTTCCTCCAATGGGACCGCACCTTCAAAAAAGTCGCGAGCACTCCGGTGTGGCTGGCGGGATACGAAGGCAGCAGTTCGAACGAATCGCTCGGTTCGCTGATCGCCAAGATCGATGGCCGAAATGTGCCGTTGTCGGTGGGCTTTCATAAGGTGCAGGTCGAGATCCGCGATCAGATCGCCCGCACGACGATCGAAGAATCATTCATCAACCGCACGGCCGGCACCTTGGAAGGGGTATTCCATTTCCCGCTGCCGGAGGATGCTTCGATCAGCGGGTTCGGGATGTGGATCGGCGGCGAACTGATCGAGGCGGACGTCGTCGAGAAGCAGCGGGCCCGCGAAATCTACGAAACCATCCTCCGCGAAAAGCGAGACCCCGGCCTGCTGGAATGGACGGGGGGCAACATCTTCAAAGCCCGCGTATATCCCATCCCCGCCCATTCCGAAAAACGCATCCGCATCGTCTACACGCAGGTGCTGCCTTTGCGGGGGAACCGTTACCGCTATTCCTACGGCCTGCGGAGCGAGCTTCTGCGGACAACGCCGTTGCGGGAGTTGTCGCTCGATGTCCAGATTCACTCGGCGATCCCCATCAAGTCCGTGGACTGCCCCACGCATGCCGTGCGTTCGCAGCTCGCGACACACTCGGCGAAGCTCGAGTTTTCCGCACAGGAATACACGCCCGACCGGGATTTTGAAATCGTCTGCGAATTGGATTCCCAAAACTCCGATGTCGTGGTCATCCCGCATCAGCGCGGCGAAGACGGGTACTTTCTTGTCGAGTTGACGCCGCCCGGACCCGCGGGCAATTGGCAGCGCGAACTCCTGCCCGACGGCAAGCCGCTGGAACTGCTGTTGGTCTGCGACACCTCGGCGTCGATGGATTCGGAAAAACGCAAACAGCAAGCGGAGTTCGTGGGAAGCCTGCTCGATGCATTGGGGCCGGACGACCGCTTCAACCTGGCGGCCTGCGACGTCGATTGCACGTGGGTCTATAAGGAACCGATCAAAGCCGGCCAAGACGGGCAACCGGCGATCGCCCACGCGCAAAACTGGCTCAAAGACCGCATCTCGCTGGGCTGGACCAATCTGGACCGCATGGCCGAGTCGGTGCTCAATCGGCTTGGTGAGAAGACGCATGTGATTTATATCGGTGACGGCATCGTGACTTCCGGGAATGCCGACCCGCAGGAGTTCATCAACCGCCTCAAACGATTGACGGACAAAAAACGCAGGGGCACGTTTCATGCGGTCTCGGTGGGGAACAGTTTCGAGTCGGCCGTGCTCAAAGCGGTCGCCCGCGTGGGCGGCGGTTCGGTGCGGCACATCGGCGGCGAGCAGACTCCGCAAAAGACCGCGTTTGAACTCTTGAACGAAATCGCCCAGCCGGGGCTGCGGGATTTGCAGGTTGAGTTTCGGGGCCTCCAGGTCGCGGCGGTTTATCCGGAGCAACTGCCCAACCTCGCCGCGGGCACGCAGCAAATCTTGATCGGCCGCTATCTGCCGCAGGGCAAGTCTCAATCCGGCGAGATCATCATCCGCGGCGAGCGCGACGGCGAACCGGTGAAGTTTGCCGCGCGGATTGACCTGGCAAACGCCGAGGCCGGGAACTCCTTCATTCCCAGGCTCTGGGCAAGGGCCCATCTCGATCATCTCCTCGCCCAGGGGCAGAGTTCCTTCATCAAAGACCAGATCATCGCGTTGTCGGAGGAGTTCCACATCATCACGCCTTACACGTCGCTGTTGGTCTTGGAATCCGATACGGACCGCGAGCGGTTCGGCGTCAAACGGCGGTACGAAATGCGCGACGGCGAACGCTTCTTCGCGGAAGGCAAGGACCAGTCTCACATGGAACTCCTCCAACAGCAGATGAAGCTCGCGGGCGATTGGCGGTTGGGACTTCGCCGGCATGTCCTGGCCCGCTTTGCCCAGTTGGGGCGAAGCTCCAAACTGTTCGAACACCTGACCCAGCACCTTCAAACCCAGGCCTTCGGCCCCCCGCAGAACCAGCCCATGAGCGGCACGCCGTACTTTGCACACGGCGAGGAACTCGGCGACGCTGGCGGGATGGGCGGCTGGGCCAACGTCAGCGGCGGTGAGATCAACGAATTCAATCAGTCATTAAGCCTGATTGTCAGTCAAACCCAGTCGATTGAAGACCACCGTTCGAGCGAAAGCGGGGAATCTCTCGGAAGGGATTTGACGATCTTCAATCCGACACCCGCGGACGAAACCACGGCATGGGACGGGGAAGAGCTTCGTGAAGAAATGAAGCCACGGATTGATGATGTCGATCTGAAAGATCGGGCCGCGTCGAGTTGGAAGTTCGCAGGCGTCGATGGTTCCAGCCTTTGGTCCCTGGGCGGCACAGAAAAAGACCTCAAGGAAAACCTTGCATCCTCTCAATTCTTTGAACGCAGCGGGATGGGAGGCGGAGAACGTTGGGGGGCGCGGTCCTCGTATTACAGCAACTACTACACGCAGTGGATCGATCAACTCTTTCCGGCGCTCCCCAATCCGCCGGGAAAAAAGATGCCGCAGAAACCAAAGTGGACAGGCGAGGCGCTCGAGATTTCCCAGAACCTCATTCAGCCTCTCGATTTGAAATCAGGCGGATTGGAAATCGCCCAGCATGCGGAAAGCCGGGATTCGATCTGGGACCGCGAGACCGGCGTATCGGACACTCGGCAACTCTTTGCACCGAAACGCTGGCTGCACGGCACGCAATCGGCCGGCTCGCAAACCCTCATCGCGTGGTGCACCGCCAAAGAACGAGGCGTGGCGTCGCGGGCGTTCCAGTTGGGCCGGGTCCGCAAATCGTTCCCCGGCGATCTGGAATCCTTCCATCCGGGCGAACGGCTGTATGCCGTCACGGGTCTTCACGAAACCTACCGGGACTACAATGTCAAAGTCGATCACCCCGCGAAAGACCGCGCGGTGCTGACGTTGACCTACCGCGACCAGACCGACTCGCAAATCGTCGTGACCATCGACACCGAGCGGAACGTCATCCTGGAATTTGCCTGGCAAACGCACGGCAAAACGTCGTCTTCCACCAAATACAGCGATTACGTCCAAGTCGGCGGCGTGTGGTGGCCGGGGAAAATGGAATCGTTCGACGACAAATCGCGGCCGACTTCGGTCAGCACCCAAACGGTCAAGCTCCTGGATGACGCCGGCTTTGAAAAGCGTTTTAATCAGGAACTCCCGAACCGCGACGAGGTCCGCTTGCTTACGCTGCCCCTGCCTTCGCTCCGCGATGCCGAGAAAGCCGTCGCGGCCGGCTCGGCGGATTTTGAAGACCGCCTGGTGCTCTTGCTCCGCTCGTCTCTCATTCAAAAATGGAACGAGGTGCTCAAACAGCTCAAAGCGATGGAAGAATTGAGTCCCCAGCAATCGGGGCTGAAGTGGATCCGCGCGGCCGTGTTGATCGGGGCCCGGCATTACGACGAGGCTCGGCTGCTGTTTCAAAACATCGCCGACGGAATCGTTTCCGCAAAGCCGGCGGATGAGCTGTTCCTGGCGAATTCCGCGCTCGACCGGGCGGGTCAGATTCTCGATTCCAACGAGCAACTCAGGCTCTTGGATCGCCTGCGGCCGGTGTTCGATCGCCAGCCGAAAACCGCGGACGCCGAGCGAAGTTGGAAAACCCGCCGGGCCCAAACTCTCCGCAGCCTCGGGCGGACGGAAGAAGTCTTGAAGCTGCAAAAAGACCTCGCGGCGTCGGCTCCCTGGGATGCGTCCGCGCAAACGGTTTATGCGCAGGACTTAGTCAACGCGGGCGACTACGAGGCCGCCTACAAATGGCTTCGGCAGGAGATCGCCCGGAAACCCGACCGGCAGGAGTATGAAACGCAGCAACTCCGCGGGGCCTATGCCGAGCATCTGTATCAGCAAGGCCGTGAGGAGGACTATGTCGCGTTTTTGAAGGAATGGATCGAAACGGACCCCGCGGGATCACAGCCTTACGAGCAGTACTTGAGTGGGTTGATCTTCGCCAACCGCACGGACGATGCCGACGAGACCGCGAAAGCCTGGCTCAAAGCGGGCCGCGTGCCCGGCCGGTTGGAGCCGGCGGATTTGGCCCGGCTGAATGCGCCGGTGGATTACGCCCTGGGCCAGCGGTATCGGGTGTCGATGGACTGGCTTGATCCCGCGTGGCTGGGGCCTTTGGAAGAGACCGCGGTGTTCTTTTTGGATCACAAGTATTATTTTCACACCGCTTCGCGGATCATCGACAACGACCGCTTCCGCGATTCCGACGAATATGGCCGCGTGATGGCCGAGGTCGCCCGGCGGCTGAAAACCTCCGCGGACACGCTGCCCGCCCGGTTTCTCTCAAGTTATGTGAATTGGCTCTCGGGCCGCGAGGAACTCAGCACCGGCGAATGGAAACAAATCGCCGAGACGCTCCACGAGCGCTGGAAGGCCGCGAAAGAGGCAACCGAGCGGGAGCAACTGGGCGATGCACTGATGCAGATCTACGCGCCGCAGTGGCATTATGAGAACGTCGAATCGCTGTCCTTCCTGCGGGAACGGCTGGCCCGCGCCGAGAAAGCCGGTGATCCCTATTATATTTCGCTGCACCGCCAGGCTCTGTTCGACGAACTCTTGTCCCGCGATTGGCGGGAGGAATACGAAGCCGAGGCGTTTTCGCTCATCGATCGGCTGTCGGGCAATTCCTATTGGACCGCTCCGACCGTGTCGCAGCGCATGGCGGTGCAGATCCATGCGCTGCATCGCTTCGTGGACCGCATGCTCGAGGCCCGCTATCAGGCCGATTTGAAAAAACTCCAGGACGAAGGCCATCCCGAAAAGCTGACCCGCACGGAACTGGCGGAGAAGAAAGCCGGGTTCCAAAAAGCCGCCCGCGAAGGTGTCGCCAAGCGCTTGGCCGAAGGTTGGAATGCGAAAGCCGATGAAAAGCGTTCCGGCGATGAAACGGCCGTTCGGGAGGAATTGCTCGGGTGGATCAAGCTCGAACGCGTCGATCTGGACTTGAAGCTCGGCCGAGATTTCGATCAGGCGGCGAAAGTTTGCTGGGACATGCTGGGCGATGAACCCAAGCCGGAGAAAACCGCGGAGCCGGTGTTCGATGAGCGCCAACAGGAATCGGCCCGCCGGCGGTTGATCGAAGACCTCCGCAAGCAGCGGGCGTTTGTGACATTGAATTACCTCGCCGTGCGGCGGTCGGCACCGGCGGAACTTGTCGCGCGGTTGAAAAAATACATCGCGGCGGGTTTGAAGTTCGAGGGCGATGCCGCCGCCCCCTGGAAGCGGGCCGAGTTTGGGTTGTTGATCGCGCTCGATCAGCCGGAGGGATTGGAACGCCGATTGACCGAGTGGATTCGCACCGATCCATTCCCCGCGCCCTGGCAGTTGGCGCTCGGGCGGTTGTCGGCCGAGCGGGGAAAACTCGCCGAGGCGATTCGGCTGTTTGAAACGGTCGAGCGCGAGTCGCAGCTCTCGCCCGCGGATGACGCGGCCATGGCGAACTGGTACCTGGCCCTGGACCGGAAAGCCGACTACCGCCGGGCCAAGGTGGAGGTCTTCAAATCCATGCCGGAATACCAGATCTCCAACTGGATCCGCGGGAAGCGAACGCCGTGGTATCAAACCGCTCAGCCCCTGCCCGCGGAGTTGGATGAAGACGTGCTGTTCGCGTTCCGGGCTCTCTTCCGAAAAGAGCAACCAGCCCGAAAATTATGTTTACGAGCTGCGGGAGTTCTACACGGCCTGCCGGGATTTCCGGCTGCTCGAGATGATCCCGGACGCCCTCACCGGCCGCACGCCGCAGCAGATTTATCCGTTCCTCAAGAACCTGCAGTCGAACCTGCTTTTTGAAATCCACAACGAAGCGACCGCGGATGAAATCCTCAAACGAATCGGCGAAGTCCGGGCCCGGTGCGAATCGCCTGCGGATCTCCGGCGCTCGATTTATTGGAGGCGATGATCGAACGGCGGTCTGCGGAAGTCCTCAATCAACCGGGGCCGCATATCGCAGCGGCGGTCCGAGCACTCAAGCGGGCGTTTGAGCGGGAATGGGCCGACGGGGAAGTTCGCCAGATGGCCGACCTTCTGGATTCGCTCGGCACGATCCAACAAGCGGAATTGAACGCCGAACGCCTGCGGGAGCTTCGCGAACTGCACACGCTCACGAAGCCCGGCAGCGACGATCGGCTGTTCGTCGCCTGGCATCTGGCCCATGCTCTGTTCTGGTCGCATAACGAAAAAGAGGAAGGCCTGAACGTGATGCAAAACGCGATCCGCGAATACGAGCCAACGCATCCCGACGGCTGGCCGGCACATGCCAACGAGCCTTTCGAGGGGTACGTCACTCTGCTCGAATCCGCCAAACGCTTCGCCGAGGCTGAGGACGTTTTGACGGCCCAGATCGATCATCCGCTGAACCCCACTCAGAAACATTGGATGCTGGAGCGCCAAAACCGCTGTTATCGCGGAGCCTTGGCAGAGGAGGGGCTCGTCTCGCTCGGCAGCGGGGAAACGTTGTATCAGAATCTCGAAAAGCACCTGCTCAAACAGGCCGCCCAAAGCCGGGATGAGAACTTCGGCTACCAGACGATCTATCTCCTCCTGCAGGTTTACAGCACGGCCAGGGACAAAAAGTTCGCTTACGAAGACGATCTCAAAAAGTTCGCCTTCAAGGAACTGCCCGGGCTTTTGAAGAAGCAGACGAACAACGACTACAACCTCATCAGCCAGACCGCGGAGACGCTGCGGAGCCTCATCGGGCCGCGCGTGGCGCCTCCAGTTTGCGATCGAGCGCTACGAGAATTATCCCAAACGGTATGAATACACCTGGCGATGCGCTTGGCGGCAGTTGGCTTCTTCGATGTCGGCCTGGCATAAGGAGTTAAACCACAACGCCGGCGATCTGGATCCGCGGATTCTGGCGATCGTGCTCGATGAGCTTCGCCGGGATCTCAGGACCCGGCACGAGCGCGGGCGGTATTTCTATGACCGGAATCACGGCGATCATTTCTGGAAGGAAAAGGCCGGCGACTTCGCGAAGGCGGCCGAGGAGGTGTTGAAAGAACGCCGGGATTCCGGCCGGTCCGTCGTCTACATCGCCAAATATCTTTACCACGGCTTCGGCGCCACGACCGGGCGATCGAAATTTTGTTGATCGCCCATCAGCAGCACCTGTTGGATGCGTCGCAGCAGATCGTGTTGTGCGATTATCTGCACGAGCAAAAGCGGTACGCGGAGTCCATTCCAATCCTGGAACCCTTGGTGGACCGCCATCCGGACGTGATGGAATACCGCACGCGGCTGATGACGGCCTACAAGCATTCCTCCCGAGATGAGCAGCTTCAAAAGCTCCTCGCCGACACCGATGCCCACTTCCGGCAGGCCGGCCGCTGGACGGAAGCGAATATTGCGCTGTTGGCCAAAAGCTGTTTGGACAATGAATTGTTCAAGGCGGCCGTGAAATATTACGGTGAGGTGATTCCGCTCCATCAGCGCACGGCTGCCAACCGCGGCATCGGGCAAGGGACCTTGTCCAACTACTACAGCAACCAGGCGCGGGCCTATTCGGGACTCGGCCAGACGAAAGAAGCCGTCGATGCCGCCGCCGCGGCCATCGTGGCCTGGGGCCCGAGTTACAATCAACGGGAATCGACTTTGGATTCGCTCGAGTACGTTCTGAAGAACGCCAAGGACCTGGATGAGTACGTCCAATCCCTCGACAACAAAGCCGAGACCGAACACGAGGACAGCCCGATCATTCGGGAGCGGATCGGCATGGTTTACGCCGAGCGCCGGGACTACAAAAAAGCCATCGAGCAATACCGGATCGCCTTGGCTCTCAAGCCTTCGGATGTGGAAACGCACAAAAAACTGATCGCAGCCTACGATGCGATTCACGATCAAAAAGGAGCCATCGAGGAGACGCTGGCTCTCGTCGATTTGGATCGGCACAATTTGGAGCTTTACAAAAAGCTGGCCGAGCGGTTGAAAACGGACGATGCGCTGTCCGAGCGGGCGATGACGACGATCGTCGAAGCCGCCCCCAGCGAAGCCGAGCATCACCAGGCCTTTGCGGAGATGCTCGAACAACAAAACCGCTGGGCGGACGCGATCGATCAATGGAAACAGGTCGCCGAGCTCAGGTCGCTGGAACCGAACGGCCTGTTGCATCTCGCGGAAGCGCAAATCCACGAGAGGGAATTTAAGAACGCCCAAGAGACGCTCGAGAAACTCCACCGCACCGAATGGCCTTCGCGGTTTCAGGATGTGCGGACCAAGATTCAACGACTCGAGGAGCAGATTCGGCAATCGCGCGTAAGCGGAGAACTTCCCAGGTATCACAGAATCATGATTCTGTTGGCCAAGGAATGGTGAAATGAAACCAATCAAAAACAACACCGGGAGCTAGCGCCCCGCCGCTCACTTTTGCTTGCGGCGGCCGAGGATGACGATCAGGGCAAACGCCACCAGACCCGCGATGCCGTAAACGCCGGCTTTGTTCCAGATCGTCCACGCGCTCCCCAACAGGGCCAAGGTGACGGCGATGCCCATCAGCGTGTTCCACAACAAGCGTTTGCCGCCTTGGGGGATGTTCTCGCCGAGCAGATTCTTGGAGTTCATCATCAAGAAGAACGTGGAGTAGGCGATCGGCAAGAGCACGAAGCCGAACACCGACGTGGGCACCGCGAGCCAGAACTGGGCTTCCTTATTGCCCCACACAAAGGGCCCGGCCGCTCCGACCACGCCCGCCAAGAGACAGCCCAGGCGGTGGATGGTCACGTTGGACGGCCGGCCGAGCATCTCGCAGACGACGAAGCCGTTGATGAGCATCAAAATAATGATCGTGGAAATCGCCATGCCCACCACGCCGATGCCGAACACATATTGGGCCACGCCTTCCCCGGTGAGCGGGCGGAGCGATTTCGCGAGATCGAACGCGTCCCGGCGAATCAGCATCGCGGCGACTTTCTTGTCCGCCATCGGCAGCGACTCGCGGGCCGCGGCTTTGTCTTTGTCGGACATTTTCTTAAACGTCTCGTCGCCGACTTGGGCTTTCAACCGCCTATCCAATATTCCATAAAACGCGTTGCGGGCACCGGGGCCGGGGTCTTCGGCTCCTTCCACTCCGATCAAACCCGATTCCGGTTTGACGTGAAACTGCGTCGCGGCCGCGAGCACGACGCAGCTTGTCGCCAGGACGAACGGCACGAACAGGCCCGTGGACAAGTCGAAAATCGCGAGGCCCCGAAAGTCCCGGTCCCAGCCGCGTTTGAGCATCGAATACGGCAGGAGGAACGTCATGTTGATGCCCACCGCAGTCGCGGCGGCGGTGATCATCACGTCCCGCTGATCGTTCATGATGATGCCCGTCCAGAAGTCACGGAACTTCCCGGTGGCGGCGAGCGGCTCGCGGAAAGTCTCCGCCGGCTGAAAGAGCATATTGGGATCGGGGATAAAGCCGGCGAAGATTTCGTCCCAAGGCAGGCCGCCTTCTGAGAGCGACATTTTGACGACCACGCCGAAGAACGACACCACGACCACGCCCACCATCAGCTTCAAAAGCCCTTCAAAAATCTTCACCCCCTTGGCCCCGGAATCGTAGAACCAGACGATGGTCACGCCGACGGCGAAGAGGATCCCCACGCAAATGATCTTCGCCTGTACGTCGCCCATCACCTCTTTTCCCAAGATTTCGGGGGCGAGGTTGTTGCGAATGGCGTCGGTGCCGAGGGCGAACTGGGGCATGCACCACACGAGGTTGGCCATCATGGTCGCAATCGCCCAGCCCCAGCCGAGGACGGGGTTCACGTGCTGGTTGATCGCCCGGAACGGCCGCTCGCCGGTGGAGAGGGCGACATAGCCGATGGCGCTCAGCATCACAATGCCCAGAATCATCGCGAGCGGCTGGAGCCACATCAGGCTGTAGCCGGCGAGAACGCCGAGATACAAGCTCCCCGCGAGCGAGCCGCCGCCCAGCGTGATCGCGCTTTGCAGCCAGCCGGGGCCGGAGAGTTTGGTGTAGGCCAAAAGTTTCGCCCCGATCCCGCGCCGGCGGGCATCGGCAATCATCTCCCGGTCCCGGTCCAACCGATCGGCATCTTGGGTGTATTCACTCATGGTGTGGAATTCTCGATCAACATTGTTCGTCAAAATCGCAGCTCTGCATCGCGGTTTTTACCACAAAGACACGAAGCGGTCTGTTCGCGGGCAGAGACGAGGTTTTCTGGGGAAAAAGCAAGGCTAACCGCCCTGTGCACCGAACGCAAGCGGTGAAATGCTCCGCCTGTTGGTTTTGCGTTTCCTCCTACCCGTCCCGCCCTGATCGCGTCGGAGATTCATGCGAAGGACCAGGTCGTGAGCGTCCCGCCGTCGCCGTTTCAACATCCCTCGTTCGGAGGCGAGGCGCCCCAAACCACGCGGAAGCCGGATGTCGGCACCACCGGCAATCGGTAATCGATTTTCGATAAAGAACTCCAATCCGGCTGATCGTCCGGTTCATTTTCATGAGCCGGGCTTTTTTTATGCCGACGGCCCTGCTAGTCGCGACCCTGGCGGTTTGCCCTGCCCATTTCGCGCTTCAATCGACTATGATAATCGAGGGCTTGGATCCATCTTTGCATTCGTTTTGTTTCGCGCGGCCCGTGTAGAAAATCGGCAGTCAGGAAAACGCTGGTGGGGAATTTGAACGTTGGCTCGGTGCTGGGACCAGACGGGCGGATCGCCCGGCGGCTCGAGCATTACGAACACCGCGCCGAGCAGTTGGAGATGGCTGAGGCCGTCGAGCGGGCCATCACGAACCGCTCGCATCTGCTCGTGGAAGCCGGCACCGGCGTGGGCAAGAGCTTCGCCTATCTGATCCCGTCGATTCTGGCCGTCCTCGACAACAAGTCCGAAGGCAAACAGGAAAACCGCAAACGGCTGGTGATTTCGACCCACACCATCAGCCTGCAGGAGCAGCTCATTCAGCGGGACATTCCGTTCTTGAATGCGGTGCTGCCGGTGGAGTTTTCCGCGGTGCTGGTCAAGGGGCGGTCGAATTACATCAGCCTCCGGCGGCTGAAGGGGGCGCAGGAACGCTCGGTGGCGTTGTTTTCTGAGCCTGCGGAAATCCGGCAGTTGGACGAGATCGCCCGCTGGGCCGGCCGCACGACCGACGGCAGCCGATCCGATCTCGAGTTCCGCCCGCAGCCGGCCGTGTGGAGCGAAGTCCAAAGCGAGCACGGCAACTGCCTGGGCCGGCGGTGCCCGACCTATCAAAAATGCTTCTATTACCAGGCCCGCCGCCGGGTGTGGAACGCGGATCTGCTGGTGGTGAACCACGCGCTGTTCTTTTCGGACCTCGCTCTTCGCCGCGAGGGGGCGAATCTGCTTCCCGATTATGATGTGGTGGTTTTGGACGAGGCCCACACGCTGGAAGCCGTCGCCGGGGATCATTTGGGATTGTCGGTTTCCAGCGGGCAGATCGAGTTCCTCCTCAATAAACTCTACAACGACCGCTCCCGGCGGGGTTTGCTGTTGCATCACGATCTCCGCCACGGCCAGCAGATGGTCCACGAGTTGCGGTTTCAGCAGCGGGATTTGTTCGACGATGTCCGCGAATGGCAGGAGCGGCACGGATCGTCCAACGGCCGCCTGCGGGAGCCGCCCGAAGTGAACAACCCCGTCAGCCCCACGCTTGCCAAGCTCGGCCAGTCTATCAGGGATTATGCCAAGGATTTGAAGCGGGAAGAAGAGGCGATCGAGTTGACGGCCCAGGCCGACCGCTGCCAGGCCATCGCGGGGATGCTCAAGAGTTGGCTGACGCAGAGCGAACCGCACTGCGTGTATTGGGTGGAAGCGACGGACCGGGCCCGCCAGAACGTCAAGCTGGTGTGCGCGCCGATCGATCTGGGGCCAATTTTGCGGGAGGAGTTGTTTAATCAGATTCCCACGGCGGTTTTGACCAGCGCCACGCTTGCGGTGGGCCGGCAGGATTTTCATTTCATCCAGGACCGCCTGGGTTTGACGTCCGCGGAGGTGATGCGGCTGGGAAGCCCGTTCGATTACAAGACCCAGATGCGGCTCGTGCTTCCCGAAGGCATGCCCGATCCGTCCGCGAACCCGGCCGCGTTTGAAACGGAAGTCGTCGAACGCTTGAAATATTACATCGCCCAAACCGAGGGGCGGGCCTTTGTGCTGTTTACGAGTTATCGGATGCTCCAAAACTGCGCGAATCGGTTGGCCTCGTGGTTTCAGCGGAACAAGTTCACGCTGTATGCCCAGGGCGAAGGCTTGTCGCGGTCGCTGATGCTCGACCGCTTCCGCAAGGATCCGCGGGGCGTGTTGTTCGGGGCCGACAGTTTTTGGCAAGGCGTGGACGTGCCCGGCGAGGCCCTCCAAAACGTGATCATCACCAAGCTCCCGTTCAGCGTGCCCGACCAGCCGCTCTTGGAAGCCCGCCTGGAGGCGATCCGCGCGGGGGGGCAATCCGTTTTTCGAATACCAGGTGCCCGAGGCGATCATCAAATTGAAGCAGGGCTTCGGGCGGCTGATCCGCAGCCGGCGGGACCGCGGGCAGGTCGTGCTTCTCGATCCCCGCGTGCGGACCAAACGCTATGGGCGATTGTTCCTGGACAGCCTGCCCGAGTGCACGATCACCACAGACTCCGTCGACCGGCCGGTTCAACAACCCCCATAATGGCCGAGCCACCGCCGGGAAATTCGAAATCCGAATCCCGAAATCCAAAAAAAATTCCTCTCACCGAAATTCGAATATCCAAAAACCTCGGAGTCGAACGATCGGTTTGGGACATTCGGATTTCGAGTTTGTTTCGGGTTTCGGATTTCGTGCTTCGGATTTCGATCGGAACTCGCGCAGAACGGTGCGAGATGATCCCGGATCACCACGTCGTTGAAATTTGCCCGCGAGTTGCGGTATCGTGCAGTCATCGCATTTTGAATTGAACATTTTCCCGGAGCTACTCTCGTGACGCGTTTTGTTTTGCCGGTTTTGTTGTTGCTGTCGGCCCAACCCCTCTTTGCCCAGGCGGACAACGGCAAGCCGCCCAACGTGGTGATGATTATCTCGGACGACCAGGCTTGGGGCGATTTCGGGTTCATGGGGCACGAGGTCATCAAGACGCCGCATTTGGATCGGCTCGCCGCCGAGAGCGCGACGTTTCCGCGGGGCTACGTGCCCGACAGCCTCTGCCGGCCGAGCCTGGCGACGATGGTCAGCGGGCTCTATCCGCATCAGCATGAGATCAGCGGGAACGATCCCCCCAAAGGCACGGACCGGCGGAAGATGCTCAAGCACATCCACCGCATTCCCTCGCTGCCCCGGCTTTTGGCCAAAAAAGGCTACGTCAGCCATCAGTCCGGCAAGTGGTGGGAAGGCGATCCCGTGGCCGACGGCGGTTTCACCGCCGGGATGACCCACGGCGATCCGTCGCGCGGCGGCCGGCACGGGGACTTGGGCCTCAAGATCGGCCGGCAGGGCATGCAGCCGATTTTCGACTTCATCGAGAAAGCCGGCGATAAGCCGTTCTTCCTCTGGTACGCCCCCTTCATGCCCCACTCGCCGCACACGCCGCCCAAACGCCTCCTCGACAAATACACGGCCCCCGGCAAATCGCTGCACGTGGCGAAATATCAGGCCATGTGCGAATGGTTCGACGAGACCTGCGGCCAGCTCCTGGATTATCTGGATGACAAGAACCTTGCGGAAAACACGCTGGTGGTGTTCGTCACCGACAACGGCTGGATTCAAAGCGAGGACTCCCCGAAGTACGCCCCCAAGAGCAAGCGCAGCCAATACGACGGCGGACTCCGCACGCCGATCATGCTCCGCTGGCCCAAGCGCATCCAGCCCAAACGCTACGACGACACGCTGGTGAGCAGCATCGATCTGGCTCCCACGATTCTCGCGGCGGCGGGACTCAAACCCACGCCGGAAATGACCGGGATCAACCTGCTGGACGTGATCGACCACGGCGGCCGCTGCGACCGCCAGGCGATCTTTGGCGAGATCTTCGACCACGATGTGGCGAACATCGACGAACCCGCCGAGAGCCTGCTTTACCGCTGGGGCATTTCCGGGGATTGGAAATTGATCCTCCCCAACAAACCCGGAGCGGTGGTGGAACTCTATCAACTCAAACAGGATCCCCACGAAACCAAAAACGTGGCGAAGGACCATCCCGAGGTCGTGGAGCGGCTGCGAAACCAGATCAACAACTGGTGGGATGGCAAACCGCCTCAGAAGTTGGAATAATAACCAACGAGACGCTGACTCTACCAAGTGGAACCTCTCTTACGAGAGATTTGCATATTCCCGAAGGCCGAACACCGTTCATTGCGGCGTCCGCGATGTTCCTTCGGTCTCGGTGCCTTTTCCTCAAGGAGTCGAGTCATGCGTTCAAACAATCGCCGAGAGTTTTTGGCCGACGTCGGCCGCGGAATGTTGATCGGAAGCCTGGGCACGGCGCTCGCGGCGGACATGGGGTTGGCGAAGGCTCTCGCCGGCGAGGATCCGGCGAATCTCTCCTTCGGAAAACTGGAGCCTCTGGTTGAGGAGATGCAGCAGACGCCGGCCGATCGAATCGTCCCGGCGATTGTGGCCCGGCTCAAAGCCGGCAGCGATCTGAAAACGCTCACCGCCGCGGCGGCGCTCGCCAATGCCCGCACGTTCGGCGGGGAAGATTATGTGGGCTACCACAGCTTCATGGCTCTCGCCCCGGCGTATGCGATGGCCCGCGAGTTGCCCAAGGAACTCGCACCGCTGCCGGTGCTAAAGGTCATCCGCCGCAACACCAACCGCATCCAGGAAAAAGGCGGCCGCAAGTCCGAAGTGCTGCATCCGATCGAACCGGCGGAAACGCTTGAGAAAACCGGACACCCGCTCAGGGACGCGACGCGGGCCGCCGATGCGAGCTTGGCCGAACGCATCTTGGCAAGGGAGTATCAAGATTCGCCGGGCGAAGCCTACAACCATTTGCAGTATTCGGTGCAGGATAACATCAACGTGCACCGCGTGGTGCTCGCGTGGCGGTCTTGGGAGACGTTGGATTTTGTCGGCCGGGACAATGCGATCACGCTGCTCCGCCAGTCGGTCCGGTTCTGCGCGAACGAAGAGCAATACTACAAAAAGCAGATGCGGGAACCCGAAATCCGCCAACTCCTGCCGAAGTTGATGGACGGATACAAACTCCTCAGCCAACCCGCGGGCAAGCGGAAGATGGACGATGAGTGGGTGGACCGCATGAGCCGGCAGATTTATGCGGCCACGCGGGACGAAGCCGCCGATCTCGCGGCCGCGGCTCTCGCGGATGGCGTCGATCCGGAAACGCTGGGCGAAGCCATTGGGCTGGCGGCTTGCCGGCTTGTGCTCCACGATCCCGGCCGGACCGAAAACAACGCCCGGCCCGACAAGCCCGTGGGCAGCGTGCACGGCGATTCCCCCGGCGTGCACGGCTCGGACGCGGCCAACGCCTGGCGGCACATCGTTCGCGTGAGCAATCATCGCAATCAAATGGCGAGTTTGATTGTCGGCGCCTACCACACCGGCGGGCAAAGCCGCGGACAGAGCCCCGATCCTTATCCCCAAGCCGAGCATCTGGAAAAAATTCAAAGTACCGACGGCAAGGCCCTCCTTGAGCAGGCGGAAGATGCAATCCGGCACAACGATCAATTCACCGCGTCGGCCGCGGTGTTGCGGTACGGCGAGTTGAACTTCCAGCCGGGTCCCGTGTTCGATCTGCTGCTCCGCTATGCGACCAGTGAAGACGGCTCGCTGCACGCCGAAAAATACTTCCGCACGGTTCGCGAGGAGTTCCAAACGACCCGCAAGCCCTTCCGAGGCCGGCATCTGGTCGCCTTGGCCCGCGTGACCGCCAGCGAATACGGCCGCACCGCCCCCGGCTACCTCCAAGCCCGCGAATTGTTGGGACTGGAGACGTAGAGAAACCAGGATTTGCATGCCGGCCGCGCTGGGGGTAAAACAGGGAGAGACACTTCGTTTCTCAGCCCTCCGCTTAGAGAGCACGCTCCCACCGGGCAGGCCCGTGTCTACATCGACAGGCAAGACGACTATCTCAGCAAGCGTGGACCAATGAATGACTATAATGGCGCCGCGTGGCTTATCCGGTTTGCGGCAGGTCGAGGACATTGGCAAAACGCGTCAGCACGCGGTGTTTTGTCGTGTGGAATTCCGGCTGGTCGAATTGGCCGCTGTTGATGACATCGAGCGCGGCGTTTCGGGCTTCAAAGAGTACGTGGGCGTCGCGTTTGATGTCGGCGACTTTTAACGGCAAGTCGCCGTGCTGCCGGGTGCCCAGGATGTCGCCGGGGCCGCGAAGATCGAAATCCACCTCGGCAATCTTGAAGCCGTCGGAGGTTTGCTCCATCGCGGCGAGGCGTTTTTGGGAATCGTCGTTGGCGGTTTCCGTGAACAAGAAGCAATAGCCTTGAAACTTGCCCCGCCCGATTCGGCCGCGAAGCTGGTGCAGTCTGCGAAAGGCCGAACCGCTCGGCTTGATGAATCACCATCAAAGTCGCGTTGGGAACATCCACGCCGACTTCGACGACCGTGGTGGCGACGAGCACCTGCGTTTCCCCGTCGCGAAACGCCTCCATCGCCGAGGCTTTCAGATCGCGATCCATCTGCCCGTGCACCAGCCCGACGGAAAACTCCTGGAGTTCGCCTTCGCGGAGTTCCTTATAAACTTCCTCCGCGCTCGCGATCGGTTCGGTCGAAGTCTCGTCAGAAGTATTTTCGTCCAATGACGAGTCGGTGTTGTTCTCATCGTCCGAAGCGGCGACGCGGGGGCAGATGATGAAGGCTTGCCGGCCCGCGCGGAGCTGCTTTCGCAAAAAATCCCAAGCCCGGCCGCGGGCGTGCGGGCCGGTGACGCGGCTGGTGATGATCCGCTGCCGGCCCGGCGGGAGTTCGGAGATAATCGACATATCCAGATCGCCGAACTGTGTGAGGCACAGGCTCCGCGGAATGGGCGTGGCCGTCATGACTAAAACATGCGGGGAAAGTTCGCCGGCGGACGTGAATTTCGCCCGCTGCCGGACGCCGAACTTGTGCTGCTCATCAATCACCGCGACGCCGAGCTTCGCGAACTCGACATCGTCTTGAACGACCGCTTGCGTGCCGACGATGAGATGTGCCTCGCCGGCGGCGATGTCTTCGAGAGCCCGGCGGCGCTGGGCGGCGGTCAGGCGGCCGGTGAGCAGTTGCCGATTGACCCGGCTGTGGGCGAGGGCGGTTTCGATCGTGCTCCAGTGCTGCATGGTGAGGACTTCCGTGGGAGCCATCAGCACAGCCTGATGTCCCGCCGCGATCGCGACCAGCATCGCATACATCGCCACCGCGGTTTTGCCGGCTCCCACGTCGGCTTGGAGCAGGCGGTGCATCGCCTTGCCGCTGGCGAGGTCCGCGGCGATCTCATTGACGGCCCGGTTCTGCCCGGCGGTAAAGGCGAACGGAAACAGCCGCCGAATGCGGGCGTCGATCTTGGCCGTGGTTTCGAGGACCGGGGCTTGCTGCTGCTGCCGCCGGGCCCGCCGGCGAAGCGCGAGGCCCAATTGAAACTCGAACAGATCGTCGAACAACAGCCGCCGACGCCCCGCTTCGTATTGGTCCCGCGTTTCCGGAAGATGCAGCAGACTGAGAGCCGTCGGCAGATCGGGAAGCTTTAATTGTTGGCGAAATTCTTGCGGCAGATGTTCGGGGAGCAGCCGGGCATATTGTTCGACGGCGGTTCGCATCAGCCGGCGGATGTCGTCCATTTTGAGGCCGTCGGTGAGGCCGTAGCGGGCCACAATGCCGCCGTGGGCGTTGTCATCTTCCTCCTGAATCCACTGCACGCGCGGGTTGTTGAACTCCCAGCGACCGCCTTTGAACTTGGGCTTGGCCGTGAACAGGACGACGTTGCCTTCGCGGAACTTTTGCAGCATCCAGGGCTGATTGTACCACACGCCCCGCACGAACTGGCCTTGGCAGTCGAGGAGGACGGTGGTCATCGTGCGGTTGCCGGAGATGCCCGCGGCTTCGCGGTCCACAACGACGCCCCGGACCGTGAGCGTTTCGCCCGCCTGCAGATTCTTGACCGGGCTGACGTGGGTCATGTCGATCACATCCCGCGGCAGGTACCACAACAGATCTTCCACCGTGCGGATATTGAGTTTCTCGAGCAATTTCGCGCGGGCCGGTCCCGCTCCCGGCAGGAATTGCACCGGGGTTTGAAGGGGATCGTCGGTGGCGTGAAATTCGGCCATCAGCGTTTGGGCGGGTTGCGGTAATCCAGCGGAGGTTTTTGATTGGGCAGCATCAGCGATTGGTATTTCTCCTCGCCGAGCCGGCGTTCGAGTTCTTGTTTCGCGGCGGCGATGGTGTCGGGGCGGTTGTACAAGTCCCAAGCCGACGCCGCGATCACGCGGGCCGCGAGGTTCATGCCTTTCCGGGCGATCGTCGTTCCGCCGCAGGCCACCGCTTGCCAGGAATGCCCCGGCGTTCCGGGCACTGTGCAAGCGGTTGTAAAGCCGGTGGTGGGCACGACCCAGGACACATCGCCCACGTCGGTCGAGCCTTTGCCCACGGTTCCGCTTCGATCTTTCACCTTGGAAATCTCGTCCAAAGATTCGGGCTTGGGAAGCTGGGCTTGGAGCTTCAACGCGAACTTGAGTTCCTCCGGCGTGTATTTGAGATCGTTTAGCTCCTTGAGGTTCTTCATCGTGACCTGGGCCAAGGCGTTGTTGGGCAGGATTTCGCGAATGCCGCCTTGAAAGTCGATTTCGAGTTTGGTTTCCGTCGCGAGTTCGGCCCCCTTGGCGCACAGCACGAGCCGATCGTAAAGCGGGCGGACGACGTTGCCTTTGGGATGGCGGATATAATAATAGACCTCGGCAAATTCGGGCACGACATTCGGAGCGCTGCCGCCGGCGGTGATGACGTGATGAATCCGCGTGAAGTCCGGCGTGTGCTCGCGGAGCAGCTCGGCGGCGTGGTTTGTGAGTTCGACCCCGTCCAACGCGGAGCGGCCCTGTTCCGGAGCCCCCGCGGCATGGGCGGCTTTGCCGTGGAAACGAAACTTCACCGCCATCCGCGCGAGGGAAGACCGATCCCCCGCCGAGTTCTGGCTGGAAGGATGCCAGTGCAAAACCACATCGCAATCCTGGAACAACCCCGCCTGGACCATGAAGACTTTCGCACTCCCGCCTTCCTCGGCCGGGCAGCCGTAAAACCGCACGGTGCCTTTGATCTGGCCGGATTTGATCTGATCGACAATCGCCAAAGTCGCCGCCGCGGACGCCACGCCAAACAGATGATGCCCGCAACCATGCCCGTAGGTGAGTTTTGGGTTCGGTTCCCGGTAAGGCACGGCGGTCTGCGACAAGCCCGGCAGCGCATCGTACTCGCCCAAGATGCCGATGACCGGTTTGCCTTCGCCAAAAGTCGCGGTGAACGCGGTGGGAATCTCCGCTACGCCCCGCTCGACCTTCATGCCCGCTTCTTCCAAGATGTCGGCCAGGAGCTTCGAGGACTTGGTTTCCTGATACCCCGGCTCCGCCCAATTCCAAATGTTGAGCGCCGCCTGCCAGAATTTGTCATCGTGCTGGTTGATGTAATCCGATAGGGCTGCCTTTTGAGCGAAACAAGGCGATCCCATCACAAAGACGAGGAGGAATCCTACTGATAGAAAGCGAAACATACGGTCTCTCGAATGGAGTGAATTGATCTGGAAATGCTTCATTGACGAGCGAAATCCATCTCGCGATAAACGCTTTCGAAGAACTGACCCGGCCAGATCTGGTTTGGTTTAGGATAATCTACGGCCTCTTCTCCGCTACTCACTTTTTCGCATGTTTGACAGACCAAATGAGGTAACGCGTCCAGGTATCTTGCAAGGGTGTGCCCTCTGCTGCTCCAATTTCGAGGCAAAGATGCTCCTGATTCGAAGACAGATGCACTTGATGCACACTGTGTGGAAAATCCTTTACCATGATTTCTCGGTCATTTGCATAATCCCACAGGGTAAGTCGACCCTCGTAAATACAGTTACCATTTTCTTCAAATTCAGGGCCTGGTTTGTAGCGATTCGATGTGTAAAGGACATACTCTTTACCGCCAAATCTGACAAACTGGATCGATGAAACACATGAGTCGATTTGTTTGCGGATAATGTGCTGCTTGGTTTTGATATCATAGATGTCGATCAATCCTTTGGCGTCCCAATTCTTTCCCTCTCCCCATTTTGTATTTCCCTCTCCCCATTTTGTACTCGTGGTGATTAACCGACGGCCGTCGTGGCTTAGAGTAAGGCGCTCGGCATTGGCGTTGTCGATGCCGGTCTTCGTCACTTTTCCGTTATCGCTCACAGAGAAAAGCTCACCACCTCGCATTACTCCAAGCTCACCATTGGAAAGACAGCCCACGGGAATCGGAAACCCTTCCATTTCAAAAAGAGGGTGCAAGTCACCTTTCTCGATTGGACCAAAGACTATTTTGTCGAGCCCTTTACCGTCAATCTTGGAAAGTTCGACCCACAGGCATTTTTTCCACACCCCTGCCAAGTTAATGTGATCGCCTGTCAAGCGGCCATCTTGCAGTGGCGCACATCTGAAACGAACAACGACATCGCCCGAATCTGTGTTGACCAGGTAAAGCATCTCATCAGGGATCTTTTTCTTATCGGATTTTTCGTTAGCTGCAAATATCACCCAGGGAGTCTCATCTGGGGCGGCAAGAAACTGCCAGCCTAAAGACTTCAGATTCAGTTTGCGCACGATTTTCAGCGAAGGTGGGTCACGAATTTGAATTTCGTCGGATTTGAAGGTGACAAACCGATTTTCAGAAAAAAAGGCTTCTAAGGCTGATCCACTTCGGGGTTCGCGCGACTGAACGCACTTCAATAACGTGGGCGTTTCATTAAGGTGTCTTATCGTCGGACTTGGCAATGTCGGTGGAACAGCGCATAGCACGGCGAAAAAGTAGTTAATCATTTTTCCTTCTCCAATAGCCATTGACGGCCGGCACAGCCAGCCCTACGCCTGTTCGGTTTTGATGTCTTCACTCGCCGCGTCCACCCAGGTGTCGAGTTCTCCGAGTTTCTGCTCGCGGAGGCGGCGGAGTTTTTCAGGCACCACCGCGAACTGGGCCGAGTCGGTTCCGATTCGGCTGAGTTGCGGGGCGTGCGAGACGCTTTCCAGTATATGCAAGAGCTGCGTCCATTGCCGCTTGGAAAAAGTCGGCGGCTTGGTGGAAACGTCAAATTCCGCTTCGCTGGCCGCCCCGCAGTGCCGGATGTCGTTGAACAAGGCCACCGCGCGCCCGGCGAGCATCCGCCAGATGTTGGACTCGGATTGAATCGAGACCACGCCCGTCTCGGCGTCGTATTGCCGATTGAACAGCGCCCCGCCGAAAAAGCCCGTCACGCCGCCGACGACCGCCCCGATCATCGCGCCGGCCATGAAAGAGGCTCCACCGACCAGGGCATCGATCGTCCCGCCGGTGACCGCCCCGCTCACCACGCCGCCCGACACGCCGACGCCGAAGTCCCGCCGGGATTGCGGTCCAAAGGGATCGCGGTTCCAGATCGGCGTCGCTTCCCCGGCGTCGCCTTGGTTATGCAAGCGGCTCCGGTCGATGGCATAGATCGCGAGGAGCTGCTCGTACGCTTGGAACTCCCGCTCCTGGATCCGCTTGCGGAACGTGTCGAGCACGATCTGCTCCACGTCTTTGCGGTTGTCCTTGGTGACGTGCGTGGCCGTCTCGCGGTACGCCGCGCAATCGATCAGCATTTCAGAGATCACCATTCGGCCGCGGCGGGCGAGTTCCTGCTCCTGTCGACGGCTGTCGCGCATCCGCCATTCCAGAAACTTCCGCTGGAGCGTATGCGTCTGCGGATCGAGCTTATCCACCATTCGCTGATACAACTGCTGCTCGTGCGCGGGGTTGAAGTGGTGGGCATCGTAGCGGGTGAAGTCGTGGTAGTTGTACCGGCGAAGGGCGTCTTTCCAATCCTTCTCGTGATTGGCCGACTTGTTCGTGGTGAAGTTGAACAAAGGCAAGACGGGAATCATCGACTTGGACAGCACCTGGAAATCATCCCGCAGCCGTTCGGTCGGCGGCTGGGTCACATCGACCACGTACAAAATGATGTGGCTCTTGCGGACCTGCTCGAGGGCCATGCGGTCGTGCTTGAATTCCTCGCTGCTGCGGAAGAATTTTTCGATGTCTTCGATCTGGCAGGTCTCGCCGCAGGTCTCGATGGCGAGGCTCGAATACTGAAAGCCCGGCGTGTCGTACAGTTTGAGATAGGTCTTGCCGTGCAGGATGAAGTTCGTGTAGCGGATGTCCTTGGTCACGCCGGGCTCGTCGCTGACGTCGCCGAACTTGTTGTCGCGGGTGAAGGTGCGGATGATCGACGTCTTCCCGTGGTTGGCGTGGCCGGCCACGGTGACGACGATCGGATCCTCGTTGATTTTTTCGAGGTCCTGAAAACTGTAATCGACGGGCGAAAGCGTGGTCATCGGGGAGCGATCAAGTCAATTCGCGGCGTTCTCCGCCAGGTAGGTTTCGGTGCGGTCCGCGACGGCGGTCAGCCAACCGCTCGCCGCTTCGGGGGTTCGTAAATCTTCGTCGGAGAAATCGGCTAATATCGTTTCCAAAGCCTCAGCGATGCGGTCTTCCGAATTGCCCTGAAGTTCCAAAATGAGCGCGAGGAGCGTGCTGGACCGGGTGAGGTCATCCAGGGAGAACTGCTCTTCCGGCAGCGGCTCCGGCGGTTCTTCGGTCGCTGTTTCGCCTTCCGCCTTGGGCCGGCGGAGTCGGAGCTTGGCGGCGAGATGCGGGGCATGCGCCGAGAGCACGCCGCCCAACAGCCCCGCCTGAGCCCCGAGCGTGGCCGCGGGAATCAGCGCCGGCAGAAGCGCGGGAGCCGCGAGCGCCGCGAGCGCTCCGCTGCCTAGCGCGCAGACCAACCCGCCCCCGACGGCCCATTTGCCGCTGAGCCCTTTGGTGTACCGGGAAACGACGGCCGTCATCCGCGAGAACTCTTCGAGCTTGTCGAATTGGCTGTGGGCCTGATGGGCTGTTTCCGAGACGGCCGAGCGAATGCGGTTGGTGTCGATGTTGACGTTCTTGAAGGCCTTTTCCAATGCAGAGGCCTGTTTGCGGTACAGGCTGCGGAGCTGATGATGAATCTCCAACGTCGTTTCGCGAAGCTGGTCCGGGGATTGGTTCGCGGTCGCCTCGTTGATGTGGCCCATGATGACGACGCACGTCGCCTTGCGGAACAACCCCGCGGACTGAATCGCCCCGGACGCGGCCGGCTTTTCCGCTTTCTCGTCCGCTTTGGGTTTGAAATCCTGCATGCGGGCGCGGAGCAGTTCGCGGGCTGCGGTCGTGGCGTGCTCGATGTCGAACTCCACGATCTTCTCGCGCTCGATTCCCGACGCAGTCCCCATCTGTTTCCACAGATCGATCCGGTGCGCAATCTTCTGGGCGTTGCCTTCGTAGCGATTGCGGAGACGTTCCCCGCCGATCAACACCAACGACCGGCCGGCGCTTGGCAAGAGATGATCGACCGTTTCCCGCACGAAATGCTCGAACAGGCCGTCGGGGTTATCCACAAGAATCCGCGACGATCACCAGCAGACCGATGTCGTTTCGGCGCTCGTTAAGTTCGGCCGTGATTCGCTTGCGGGCCGCGCGGTCGCCGACGTTTCCCAGATCGATGACGTGGCCGTTTTTGTCCATCGACAAGGACTTCGGCCAACCTTCGCCGGGGGCTGGAACATCATAGGAAAACACGACGGTCTCTGTGCCGAGGGGGAGTTCCTCGAGCGAACGCGATTCCGCCGGTTCTGGTTGGGCGACGGGCGTTGAGATCTTCGGAGTGACCGGGGGGCTGACGCCGCCCCGCTCGCCTTCGATCTCTTCGTCCTCCGGTTCCGAGGCTTCCTCTTGGCTGGATTCGAACGGCGGCGATTCGATGTTTTCGATGATGGTCTTGAAATAGGGATCTTTGAGCTTGGGCCTGAGTCCCTTCCAACCCCGGGCCGCGAGCCAGCGGGAGAGGATCACGAGGACGAACCGCGGAAAGACGCCGTAGTAGAGGAGGTACGCCAGAAACAGCCGGCCCCAGAGTTGCCGGTGATATTGATGGCCTTCCTCGGCGGTTTGGGCGTTCGCATCGCCTGCACTCAACTCCCGCGTGGCGAGCCAGCGGACATCGGCTGGGGTCGGTTGACTGACCAGAGGCAGCCCTTGAATCGGCCGGGCCATTGTCTGCGTGGCGTCCAGCATGAACTCTTCGGAAACAATCGTCGCCTGCCATTGGAAATCGTATTCCCGAAACAGCCCCATCTTTCCCAGCGACAGCAAAACGCCCACGCTCAGCAGAAACCAGACCATGTTGCTCGTCGCGGCGGCTTCCAGGGCCATGCGGCGGGATTGCTGC
Organism: uncultured Planctomycetaceae bacterium; assembly: GCA_963815195.1. Classification (GTDB taxonomy): domain Bacteria; phylum Planctomycetota; class Planctomycetia; order Planctomycetales; family Planctomycetaceae; genus CAWAVN01. Next base: position 403,183 of record CAWFGE010000012.1, on the reverse strand, counting down.
GAGAACGTGTCGTAAAGGGCCTCGGTGACTTTCTCGATTCGCCGGATCTCTTCGGGACTCTTGTCGCCGGAACGGTTGAGAATTCGGCGTTCGATCCAGGGCACGGCCCGGCGGAAGAGGAACTGCATCAGCCAATGCACGATCAACAATTTGGCGAAGGTGTTGGCGACTCCTCCACCGGTCGGAGTTTCGCCCGGCGTGTCTTCGCCTTTTCTCTTGGCGAAGAGGGCGGTGACCATCAATAGGCTGGTGATGGTCATGGACACGACCAACGTCGCCAGGAAGCCGAAAATCCATTCGACGTTGACGACTTGGCCTTCGCGGAGCCAGGGTTCCGCGAGGCCGAAGGCGATCCCCAAGACGAAAAGGTAGCCCACAACGCGGATCACCCGCAGCCAGTTGACGACTTCGCCGACCCAGCGGGGTTGGATGCCGTGCCGGGTTTGCAGGATTTGATCGGCCCGTTTGGCGAGGACGCGGGTCGGGTTTTTGAGGTGCCCGCGGTGATCGCGCGGCGCTTCCGCTGCGAGCGGAGCATCGATGTCCGCGCAGTACTTCGCTTCATTCTGATCCAACCGCCGGAGCAACCCAATGCCCAAGAGGTCTGCCAGGGAGACCCGCTCCGCGTTCATGGCACCTGAAAACTCGGATGAGAAACACCTCGAACTCCACACCTGAAATCATAGAGTGTTTCCCATGCCTTGCCAATTCGGGTTCTGTTCAAGGGACGGCGGTTTAATCGGTGAAGGTTGCCTTTGCCTTTTCGGCCGGGGAAGAAACGAACGCTCAACCGCCGCGGGCCCTCAACGGGGCGGTTCGAGCGGTTCTTGTTTGAGCCGGACCTTGCGGTTGGGCAATCGTTCGGGCACGTAGCGGACCTCGGCGGTTTTTTTGGGTTGGCCGTCCTCGTCTCGTTCGAGGATCCGTTTCCCCTCCGCCGTGAACTCCTCGGTGGCATCGCCCCGCGTTCGGGTCCATCCTGTCAAGTTTCCCTGGGCGTCGTAGTGGTAGTCGTCCCGCCAATCTTTGGGAAAATCGAGGAAGGGATCGACATAGTTGTTGCGGACTTCCTCGGCCGTGTAGTCGATCGATTGGATGCGGTGCTCGTCGTCGTATCGGCGGAGTTCGTCGTCGAGGTAATAAAAGCTGACAAACGCCGGGGCGGAGAAATGTTTTTCGTTCTCCACGAACACCCCGATGTCCACGCGGTTGGATTCCATCGGACTGCCCGGCGAAATCGGCTGCCGGGTGTGATAGGGCACGATCAATTCCACCTTCGAGCCGGCGTTGTTTAAGGGTTGGATCGTGATTCGCTCCGCATCGCCTCGGAGCACTTTCCAATGATACTTGAGCGGTTTGCCCTGGAGGTCGCGGCTGTTCTCGGCCGAGAGCAGCATTCGCTTGCTGTCGCGGCTGGACTTGACAACCCGCGCCACTGCGCACGGCGTGTCGAACAATTTTTCCCGCGGAGCGACGTCAAAATAATCCCGGCCCACTTGTCCCAGATCTTCTTCCACAACGGAGATCTGGCAGAACGGGGGCAGCAATTCCGGCTCGATGCCGTGGGCCAATTCGACCATCTTGACCACGTTGAGGTCCTTGCCGTCGAACACCGTGGGATGCGCTTTCCCGGTGAGATAATCGCTCCGCTCGGAGACGGTGTTGTTGCTCATGCGGAAAATCATTTGCACGGCGGGCATCAACAGGCCCGACTTCTTGAGTTTGTCTTTCACTTCGGGACGAAACGCGGCGAGCGTCGTCGCGACGGCGTTCATAAACGCGCGGTCGGAGCCGGACGAACCCTGCGACAAAATCAGGTACGGCGTGTTCGCGGGGAATACATCGCCGTAGCCGCCGTCTTTGCCGTTGTGCCCGGCATCGTGATCGCGATGCTCGGGGTAAAAGTACAATTGATTGCTGAGATACTGAAGAGCCAGAATCTGCGGGCCGTTCGGCCGCGTGATCGCAAATCGGCCCTGGCAGCGCCACTCCGGCCCGCTGACCAAGGCGGTCGAGGAATTGCCGATCGTCACCTGATTGAAGAGAAACCGCTCCTGCAAGCCGTGGTGCAGTCCTCGCTTCTTGGCGGCTTCGGAGTACTCGATCCGCGTGAGCCCGGGGAATGCGGCGTAGTTCATGTTGGAATGGTCGGTGTCGTGGTTGTCGTAGAAATCGCCCCAGTTGCCCGCCGCGGTGCCGTCTTTGGCCCACTTCAACAAGAGTTTCCCCGCTTCCCCCATGCCTTTGACGATGGGCGTATCCGCATCGGCCTCCGGCGCGGAAAAACACCCGCAGCAATCCGGTCTTCGGATCGAACGCCGTGCAATCTTCCGTGACAACAACCTCGCCGCCCGCTGGTTCGGCGGGTTTGACCGTGAACTTCCAGCCCGGCATGTTTTTCGGCGGCGGCGCCTTCGGCCGCTTTCACCGCCTCGGCGAACCGCTCGTCCTTTCTCAAGGATTCCAAATCGGGATCGGCGGCGAGATGTTTTGCGTCCCGCCAACCCAACTCCACCGCTTTTCGCAACTCGGTGAAAGCGGCGTCGGCTTTTTCTTCCCGGGCCAGGACGCACGCCAGGTTGTAGTGGGCGGTCACATCGTGCGGGATCCGTTCGATCGCGGCTTTCAACAGGCCTTCCGCCTTGGCGTCATCTTTCGCCACGAGCACGAGCGCCATTTGCCGATGCGCCGCCATCTGCTGGCTGTAAATCCGCGGCAGATCGAACACGCTGGGCTGGGCCGGCGGCATCGGGTCCTGGGCCTCGCAGGTTTCCCCACAGCACACAAGCCAAAGCCCCAACAGGAAAATCGCGATGCGGTGGAATCTCGTCATGGCGGCAAACTCGGCTTTCAAACGCGAAAACTTTCTCGTCGTCATCGTGGCAAATGCTTCATCCCGATTCGTTTTGATGATACTCCAAACGCCTGCTCGATTCCGCCGTCAAGGAAAAGATTTCCAAAGCGGCCCGCCGCGGCATCCCGACATCATCCGGGCGGTATTCGATGGGCGCGTGGAATTGCGTCGGCTTTGCCGGATGATTAACCTGCGGTTGTCCCCATTGTTTTGTCAATTCGCTTCCTGCCGAAGATTCAGGAGATATAGTCCGATGATGCGACCCACCTTGATTTTGCTCGCCTGCCTCTTGCTGTTGGGCTGCGGAAAAGAGAAGAGCCCGCAAAAATCCGCCGAAAGCCCCAAGCCCCCGAAGGAAAACCAAGCCGCCAAGCCGAAAGTCGACAACGCGGCGATCCTCACGGAGATCGAAAACCTCGAGGGCACCGTCGACCAGAACGCGGCCGGGGAGATTATCCGCATCGATCTCGTCAAGAACTTGGGGAACGACGACGACTTGAAACTTCTCAAATCGACGCCCAAGGTGGAAAGGCTCTTTCTCGAAGGTCCGAACTTCACGGACAAGGCGTTTCAGTACATTCGAGCGCTGCCGAATCTGAAGGTGCTCAGCCTGCAAAGCACCTCGACGACGGACAAAGGCCTCGAGCAACTCCAGGGCATGAAGTCGCTGGAGGCGCTCACGCTCCGCCGGACGGACATCACCAGCGAAGGCCTCAAGTCTCTCAAAGACCTGCCCAATCTCAAGGACCTCGATGTCCGCTTCACGAACATCGGGGACGACGGCCTCGAATACGTGGCCCAGATGAAAAACCTCCAGTATTTGAAGCTCCAGCAAACCCAAATCAGCGCAGCGGGCTTGGAACCGCTCACGAAGCTCAAAGCCCTCAAGCAGCTGAACCTCAACAATTTGTTCCTCGGCAACGAGGCGCTCGAGCAGGTCAAGAAGTTTCCGAACCTCAAACATCTGGAACTCGACGACACCCAAATCGACGATGCCGGCCTCGAGCACCTCAAGGACATGAAGTCTCTGGAACGGCTGTTCCTGCGGCGGGATTTCATCACGGAAGAAGGCCTCGCGCATCTCGCGGGCCTCACCAACATGATCGAATTGAACCTCCGGCAAATCGCCACGAAGGATGCGGGCCTCGCCCATCTCAAAGGCATGGCCAAACTCAAGAGCCTCGATTTGAGCGAAACGATCGTCGGCGATGAAGGTGTCCTCCATCTCACGGCCCTTTCGAACCTGGAAGACCTGGACCTCTGGGCCTCCAAGGTGACGGACGAGTGCACCAAATCCCTGGGCAAGTTGACGAAGCTCAAACGCTTGAGCCTGGAAACCACGTCCATTTCGGACGAGGGCTTAAAGAACCTCACCCCGCTAAAGAACCTGGAATACCTCAACCTCACCAAGACCCAAGTCACCGATGCGGGGCTGAAAACGCTCCAGGAACTGCCGAAGATTCAGGAAATCGTCGTGGGCTTTACCGGCGTGACGGACGCGGGCCGGCAGGAGTTTCTGGAAAACCGCGGCGAAGACCTGAGCCGGGTGAAGTTCACCGAAACCGCCCGGTAACGATCATTCGTCCGCCGCCTCGCCCGGATCGACATTGAGGCGTTTGATGATGGCGGTGGCCTCGTTAAGAAGCTGGTTGGCTTCCTGCGATTTTTTGGGATCGTTCTTGCGGATGGCTTGGGCGAGTTTTTCCCAACCCTCTTCCCGAAGCCGGACGATTTTCCGCAAATCCGCCACATACTCCTGCTGATCCTTGGGAATGTTTTCGGCCGCTACCAAATCCTCGCGGAGCTTTTTCCAGGGCGGGAGAATCTTGTGCTCCAAAATGTCCGCGTATTCCTGCTCGGTGATCGCCCCCGCCTGCAAGCGATCCTCGGCGGACTGCCAGTCGCGAAGCACCTGTTTCTCCACGCGGCGATAATGACCTTCCAGCGCAACCACGTCGGCCGGCGGGCTGGGCAGGGATTGATAAGCCGCGAAGAGCCCCGCCGCGCCGACCGCCGTCAACAGCCCCAACCGCAATCGCTTATGCGACCGTCCCGGATTGGGGATCGGCTCGGCGAGAACGAATCCGCAGAGCATGCCCGTCAGAAAGCCGGCGAAATGGGCCGAGTTGTCGATCATGCTGCGAAACTGGTTGACTGCGGAGAACACGACGAACAACACGAGCACGTTGACCGCGAGCCATTTCGCCGACTTCACGAACACGCGGGGCATGCTGCGGCGGAGTTTCCAAGTCCCGGCGAGGAGCGCCCCGGCCACGCCGAAGATCGCCCCCGAGGCCCCGGCACTCACGCCCCCGGGATTCCAAAGCACGCTGGCAAAACTGCCCGCCAACCCCGACAGCAAATACAACAGCAGAAACCCATAGTTCCCGAACATCCGCTCGACGAACCGGCCCAAATTCCACAAGGCCATCATGTTCATGCCCAGATGGAGCGCCCGAAATGCACGAACATGCAAGTGAAGAGCCGCCACGTCTCGCCCGACAGCGTCCGCGGCCCGAAGTCGGCCCCCCAGCGGAGCATGTCCATCACATCCGGGCTGAAGGGCGAAACGCCGCTGGCGACCATCGCCACATAGACCAGCACATTCGCGAGCACCAGCCCGATTGTGACAAACGCCGTCGGCGCGTTTTTCAAAAGAGCCATGCGAAACAGCTCGAGCCGGTATGGCTCATCGATCGCTGACAACGGCGACGCGCCGCTGTCGGAAGCGGGGGGCGCGGACGGCGTTTCGGGGGAGTGCGGACGTTGCATGCGAAGCCCGGGGCTGAGTGAAAAACAATGCGACCGGCCCAATCATAGCCGATCGCGCCGCCCCAACGAAGTCCGGTCGTGCCGAAGGCGCCTTCGTTCAACGGTCCCACAAACCGGCCGAGTGGCGGATTTGATTCTGCAAACCGTGCTCGGCGGCTTCCTTCGAGAACAAGGGCTTCTCGCCCGTCGGCAGAAGCTCTGCGATCAATTGGCCTTGGGCCGTGCGGCCGGTGAGGTGCGACACGAACAAGTCCGCAAACTGGAAGCGGTCGCGCTCGTCCAGACGCCGGCATTCGGTGATCCGGCTGACTTTTCGCGAGCCGTCCTCCGCGTACCGCGTGAGCTGCACGACCAGTTCGATCGCGGAGGCCACCTGCGCGGGCCACGTACACGGGCAGTTCGACATCGGACATCAGCGACAAGGTTTCCAGCCGGACCATCGCATCGTGGGCCGAGTTGGCGTGCACGGTGGTCATGCTGCCGGAGTGCCCGCTGATCATGGACTGCACCATGTCGAGCGCTTCGCCGCTGCGGACTTCGCCTACGATGATCCGGTCCGGCCGCATCCGCAGCGAGGCTTTGAACAAGTCCCGAATCGTGCAGCGCCCCGCGGCCGTAGGCGTCGGCCTGCTGCGATTCGAGATACAGGCAATGTTTCTGCGAGAGCCGGAGTTCGGAGCTGTCCTCGATGACCACGATGCGTTCCTCTTCGGGAATCGCGGTGGAGAGCGCATTGAGGAAGGTGGTTTTGCCCGTGCCCGTGCCGCCGGAGACGACGATGTTCTTCCGCAGCCGGACGCAGAGTTCCAAAAACTCCCTGGCGGATTCGGACAGGCTGCCCATCCGCACGAAATCCTCCAGCCCCAGGATGTCGCGGAGGAATTTGCGGATCGTCAAATACGTGCCCCGGCGGGCGCTCGGCGGAACGACGGCATGCACCCGCGAGCCGTCCGGGAGCCGGGCATCGAGCACCGGCCGGTCCGCATCAATCTCCCGCCCCACGTATTGGGCCACATTATGCACCGCCGAGAGGAGCGCATCCTCGCTGGGAAACCGGGCATCCGTTTCCTCCAGCCGGCCTTGGCGTTCGATATAAACCTCATCGAACCCGTTGACCATCACCTCGGTCACGGTGTCATCATGCAGATAGGGCGCAATCGGACTCAAGAAAAAGTCCAAACTCGCCGCAAAGATTTCCTCACGCGCCATCAGGCCTTTTCACCTTCTTGCGATCAGCCGGAACGCGCGCGGGTCCGGTTCTCCCGTGAACCGGGGCTAGCGCCCTGCGGCTGATTAAGTTTTTCGAGTGATCCCTTCGTCAATCCTCGTGTTCCGCTTCCGCGGCGAGGGCTTCGGCTTCCATCTGGCGGAAGAGGTCGCGCGGGTCGCTGGTCTCCAGGTTTTGGAGCTCCTGAATCGCGGCCGGGCTGGCGGCGGTAAAGTGATCGATGTGCTGATGGCCGAATTGCTTGTCACTGGCATTAAACCGCCAAATCATGAGCGCCAATCCCAAGGCGACCAGAACCGCCAGGCCGATGACATAAGGAGCCAGCCCCAAATCGTCGGCCGACTGGGAACCGGACGCCGCGATCGGCCGCTCCCAGCGAATGGTCTTGCCGATAAGCAGCGGGGCTTTCTGGAGTCCGCCCACGGATTCGTACCATTCGGCTTTGAAGAAGTAGCCGGTGAACCGGGCGGGAACGTCGATTTGATCGCCCGTGGGAATGCCTTCGGGCAGGCTCGTGCAGAGCACGCGGTACGGCCGGGTTCCCGAAGAGGCGGTAAACATCCAGGCTTCGTAAAGTTGATCGAGGCCGAATTCCTCCCACACGGCTTTATCGGGAACGGAGATCTTGTTGAGCCGGCGAATCGTGCCTTCGATCGTAATCGGGAGACCTCGGAATTGCTCCGCGTCCGCGAGCAGCACCGTGTAATCCTCCTGCCGGCCGGCCTGTTCCAAACGGGGCAAGGGAATGTCCCGGGCCTTGGCGATCACGGCGTAGTACGCATGAGCCTCTTCCCGGCGGATGCCCACCTTGTTGTCGGTGATCGGGGCCAGGATGTCCGGATCGATCTCGACAACATGATCGCCGACGCGAGCTTGCGGCTTCCCGGCCGAAGAGCCTGCGTCTTTGCGATGGGGGGACGCTTCTGCGACGGCCGGCCGGGGAGCACCGGCCTTTCGCGACCGGAAGGCGTCTCCCGTCAGCGGGGAGTCCTCATCGAACTTCAAACTGCGGTCGATGTCTTTGTCTTTGCTTTCAGACGGCTTTTCCGTTTGCGCCTGTTTCTCGGGGCCGCCGGAGAACAGCCACTTCCACATGGCGGGGTCGGCCGCGAGCTTCATCCCAAACACCACGAGCGCCAACAGCCCCACCATCCGCAGCATGCGGAGTTGATCGGTGCGATTGAAATAGGGAGGAGGCGTGGACGAATTTCGAAACCGCATGGCGAGACACCGGGAACTGGGGATGGTTTTTTTTGTTAAATCAACGTGCGCGATTCCGCGGCAATGACCGAAATTCCAATCTCCAAACCCCGCAAGTCGGGTGCGCGTTTTGGGAGGGTATTGTTTGGGGACATTCGGATTTGGGATTTCGTGCTTCGGATTTGCCCGAGAAAACTCGCAAAACTGCGCACACTGATTTCATTGTACGGCAGCCCGGATGCAGTCTCAATCGCCTTTCGACCGAGAATGTCCGCTTCTATTTCGGACGGCTGCGGCCGCTGGATTTGGATTCTTCCAGCATTTTCTTGAGTTGGGCGACAATCTCCGGCTGCTCAAAATACAAGTTGCGAGTTTCGCCCGGATCGGCCGCCAGGTCGTAAAGCTGGCCCGGGGCTTTGGGGGCCAATTCCGGCAGCGCGTAGGGGCGGAGAGTGGCATTGCGCTCATAATTGTTGCCACCGGAGCCCTGGTGGTCCAGCAGCTTCCAGCGTCCCTGCCGGATCGACAGAGCCAGCGAAATCGTCTGCTCGAGCAAATACGGCCTCACGGGATCGTTCCCTTGCATGCCGAGCCAGACCGGCAGCATGTTGTAACTGTCTTCCGCGGCATCATTCGGCAAGTCGGCTCCCACGATTGCTCCGCAGGTCGCCATGAGATCGGTGAGGCTCGTCAGCTCATCGCTCGTCGATCCCGGTTTGATCCGCCCCGGCCAGCGGACGATCAGCGGAACGCGGTGCCCGCCTTCCCAGTCGTCCCGCTTCATGCCACGCCACGGCCGGGCCCCATCGTGGCGGTGATCGCGGCGCATGTTGACCACCGTCGTGACCTCCGGCCCGTTGTCCGAAGTCAACATCACCACCGTGTTGTCGGCGACGCCCAATCGCTCCAATGTCTTTAGCAACTCCCCGACGATGAAATCCATCTCGCCGATAAAATCGCCATGCGGCCCCGCGCTGGTTTTGCCCTGGAACTCGTCCGCCGGGAATGATGGCAGATGCACCGCCTGCATCGAATGGAACAAGAAGAACGGCTGGGTCGGATGCTCCTGGACATGCTGCTTCAGCCAGTTCTTGCTCTTTTGGAGAAACGCAAGGTCGATCTTTTCGAGATCGAAGCCCGGTGAAATCAGCCCTCGCCGATTGTCGTGCGAATACGCATGCTTGGGCAGCGAAGCGCGATCCAACGGCGAAGTCGGCGGCGTCCGCACGCGGTCTTGCTCGATGTAGGCATAAAGCCAGTCCGTGCCCGGGCAGCAGGCCGTCCCGAAGAAGAAATCAAACCCGCGGTGGATCGGCCCATCCGAGATCGGCTTCGTGAAATCGACCATCCGCACGCGCTCGAGGTCCGGCCCGCCGTCGCGCCAGTCCTGAGGACGTTTCGCATCGACTTTCGCTTGGTAAGCGGGAAGGCCGGCCTTGGTGAAGAACGTCAGCCCGATGTGCCACTTGCCCACGCACGCGGTCGCGTAGCCCTGGTTTTTGAGCATTTGCGGCAGCGTCAGCCGCCCCGCTTCGATTAAGGACGGTCCGCCCACTCCGGTGAACACCCCGCGATAGCCGGTGCGAAAACACATCCGCCCGGTCATGATGCTGTAGCGGGACGGCGTGCAGACCGTGGACGGGCTGTGCGCATTGGTGAACCGCAGCCCCTGCGACGCCAGCCGATCCAAGTGAGGCGTGGGAATCTTCGATTCCGAGTTGTAGCACCGGACATCCCCATAGCCGAGATCGTCGGCGAGGATCAGCACGACGTTCGGCCGCTCCGCGTGAGCAGGGACCGCCAACAGAGCCACGATCAGCCCGCAGAACATATCGCTTTTGACGGTCCCATTCATTCTTGGATCCTTGATGGCCATCCTTTATCCGGGGCAGAAAATCCGGGCAGAAACGCGAGCGTCACGGCGCACGTTTCAAACGGTCAAGCATCTCAACATGCGAGTTCCCATGATACGCCTGCCCGGAAGAAGATTCGACCGAGGGCCGAAAGAAATCCTGTTGAGCTCAGAGTGCTTCGCCCCGCCGTATCGTTCCGGGACCAGATCCTGTAGAATTGTTGTGTTGCTCGCGCATCGCCGAGCGCCGAGACCATTTGCTCGATACGGGAGGAGCCGATGATCCGTTTTCTCGCGAAACTCATTGCTTTCGCCGGCCTCATTTTTACCGGAATAACACCGGTCCTGGCGGACGATTTTCAATTCACGTTGAAGGTCGATCGCAGCGTTCCGGCGGTCTCCGCGAAAAAAGATGCCAACGTCCCGAAGGAGCCCGCTTCCGGGAAGAAGGATTCCGTCTCCACGAAAGAAACCGTGGAAACGTTGCCGGCGAAAAAGCCTCCGAACCGGCCGATCGTCGAACTCGACCGGGGCGAGGCCGTGCGCGTGTCCTGGCATGCGAAAAACACAAGCCAATCCGAGACATTCGAGGATGTGCTCGTGCATTTTTTCGTGGTCCAGGAGAAAAAGACCGGCCAGGCCGAGGTGCCCCAGCTCACCCAGGACGTGACCTACGAAGGCGCGCTGACCATGGATTTCAAGCCGGGCGACGCTGCGGACTGGCAGTGGACGCTGAAAATCCACGACCCCGGCAGTTATCTGCTGCGCGTGGAAACCGTGGGCATGGAAAAACCCCACGGGCACGATCACTACGCCGCCATGGATCTGGTCGTCAAACAGGCGAAGACAGGGGGGAAAGAGAAATGATCCGTTCCAAGGTGTTTCGCCGCCCGCTGTGGCTTCTCTTTGCAGGAATCGTGGTTCCGTCCGTCGCTTGGGCCGAGCATTCGGCGATCGACCTGCGGGTGATCGGCCCGAAGGACAAGCAGGAGGCCTTCGCCGACGAGGAACCGCCGCCCGGCGGCGTCAATCCCCGGCGCCGCTTGACGGTCCAGACCGGCGATCCCCTCGTGATGCAGTTCGTCCTGACCAACGTCTATCCGCACGAAGTCATCAAAAATGTCACCGTGCGATACTTCGTGGTCCGCACCGGAAAGTTCAGCGTTAAAAGCGTGCCCAAACTCAGCAAAGGCGTCGTCACCCAAGGCAAGGCCACTTTGAATTTCAAACCCAAAGGCCGGGCCGGGGCGAGATTGAAATTCCGCATTGACGAGCCGGGCATCTATCTCGTGCGCGTCGAGACCCAAAACAGCCAAAGCGACCACGAACACTTCTCGGCCATCGACCTGGAAGTGAAATGAATCCGGGAAACCGGCGCATTGGCTTTGCAGCTCGTCGCGGAGATCGAATCGCTCACCCAGCCGCTTCTTCATCGATGCCGGTCGTCGATTTCGCATGAGTTTTGCAGGTGCGTGATCGCGTTCGCCTCACGGGTGACTTGCGGAAGGGCATCCGATATACTGCGGGTCGTTTGGGCCAGACCCCGCAAACGACGACGATTTCCCTCTCGGTGAACCTGCAACAGAAGAGGAATAGAAGCACGATGACTGCACCGACGATTGCTCCCGGAAAGACGAACATTGGCTGGATCGGCACCGGCGTGATGGGCTCGAGCATGGTGGGCCATTTGATCGACGCCGGGTTTCAGGCCACGGTTTACACGCGGAACAAATCCAAAGCCGAGGGCGTTTTGTCCAAGGGCGCAGCGTGGGCCGATTCCCCCAAAGCCGTCGCCGAAGCCGCGGACGTGATCTTCGCCATCGTCGGGTTTCCGGTGGACGTGCGGGCCGTGATGCTCGGCGAAAATGGGGCCCTTGCGGGCTGCAAAGCCGGGAACGTGCTCGTGGACATGACCACCAGCGAACCCTCGCTCGCCGTCGAAATCGCCGACGCCGCGAAACATAAAGGCGTTTCCAGCATCGACGCCCCGGTCTCCGGCGGCGATGTCGGAGCGAAAAGCGGGACGCTGTCGATCATGATCGGCGGCGATCGAGATGTCGTCAAAGCCCTCCAACCGTGCTGGGATGCGATGGGCAAAACGGTGGTCTATCAAGGCGGACCGGGAGCCGGGCAGCATACCAAGATGGTCAATCAAACGTTGATTGCCTCCGGAATGATCGGCGTCTGCGAAGCGTTGCTCTACGGCTACAAAGCCGGGCTGGATTTGCCGACGGTGATGCTGTCCGTCAGCAGCGGGGCGGCGGGAAGCTGGTCGCTGTCGAACCTGGGGCCGCGGATTATGGACAACAATTTCGATCCCGGCTTCTTCGTGGAGCATTTCATCAAAGACATGGGCATCGCTTTGACGGAAGCCAAACGGATGGGCCTCTGTCTGCCGGGGTTGGCCCTGGCCCATCAGCTTTATCTCTCGGTTCAAGCCAACGGCCACGGCCGCGACGGCACGCACGCGTTGCAATTGGCGCTCGCTCAGATGGCGAACGTGGATTGGAAAAACCGCTAATCGAAGATCAGAAAGCAAGGCGAGCGGGGGGTATCAGCCCGGGTATCAGCCCCCCAGTTTCATTCGGTCGCTAAAACGTCAAAAGGGACAAGATGGCTCGAAAGGGTGAGCAGTTTGCGGGACTGACGGTCGCGTTGGTGACGCCGTTTCGCGATGGGGAAATCGATGAGGCCGCGCTGCGGAAACTCGTGGATTATCATGTGGAAGCGGGGACCGATTGCGTCAGCCCGGTGGGGACGACCGGCGAAAGCCCCACGCATGTCGCATGAAGAGCACGAGCGGGTGATCGCGGTGGTCTGCGAGCAGGCGGCCGGGCGGATCAAAGTCATGGCGGGCACCGGCTCCAACAGCACCCGCGAAGCGATCCGCCTGACCAAGTCCGCCCAATCCGCCGGGGCCGACGGGGCGCTGATGGTCGCTCCTTATTACAACAAGCCGACGCAGGAAGGCTTCTACGAGCACTTCAAAGCCGTCGCCGCGGAAGTGGATCTGCCGATCGTGCTCTATAATATCCCCGGCCGGACGGCGAAGAACATGGAGCCGGAAACGATCATCCGCCTGGGCGAAATCCGGAACATCGTCGCTGTCAAAGAATCCACCGGCTCGATGGATCAGGCCTCGCAGATCCTCGCGAATAGCGACCTCACGATTCTTTCCGGCGACGACAGCCTCACGCTGCCGCTGCTGGCGCTCGGAGGCAGCGGCGTCGTGTCGGTCGTGGGGAATATCGTGCCCAAGGATGTGAAGGCCCTCTTGGATGCGTTCGCGGCGGGGAATCTCGCGGAGGCTCAAAAGTGGCATTACCGGCTGTTTCCGTTGTGCCGGGATCTGTTGGGCCTCGCGACCAATCCCATTCCGATCAAAACCGCGATGGAGCTGTTGGGCCGGGACACCGGCGAACTGCGGCTGCCGATGACGCCCCTCGACAAGTCCCAGCGCGACAGCCTCGCCAAATCGCTCACGGCGTACGGCCTCTTATGATCCTGCGCGTCTCGCCGTTTTTTCCGGTTCGCGGGTTGGCTTTCCCGGAGCGAACTGAGAAAATAGGTTTTGGGAGAAATAGCCGTTTATCCATGAAGAGGACACGTCCGTGATTTTCCGCAGACGACGCGATGAAGAAGACGATTTTGACGATGAGGAAGAGGACGAAGAAGAGATAGATTATGTCCTCTTTCAGGGGGCTTTCAACGGAAATGAAGTCGATCTGGCCGCGAACGCCCGGCTCGCCCAGGTGGGGTTGATTCCTGCGAAAGAGCTGATCACCGACGCCATCTCCAGGCGGGCGGAGCGCGTCCGCCTCGAGCCTAAAGGCCAGGCCGTGCGCGTCGTGCTGATGATCGACGGGATCGCGTATCCCGGCGGGCAGCTGGCCCGGCAACAGGCGCTCGCCGTCACGCAGATGATCAAGCTCTTGAGCGGGCTCGACATCAAAGAACGCGCCAAACCGCAGTCGGGCGGCGTGAAAGCGGAGTTCGAGGAGACCCCCTATCTGCTCAACGTCGCGAGCGAACCCGCGGGCGGGGGGGCGGAGCGGCTGACGATCAATATCCAGAACGCCAAGAAGATTCTGGAAACGCCCAACGATTTGGGCTTCTCGCCGGAGATGCGCGAGAAGATCCGCGAATACGCCGCCCAAGGCCAGGGGTTGATTTTGGTTTGCGGGCCGCCGTATTCCGGCGTGACAACCACTTCGCGGGCGGTGATGCGGTCGGTAGATGTTTATCTTTACAGCTGCTTCAGCCTGGCGGACATGGGCGGTCGCGATCTACCGAACGTCACGCCGTTCCAGGCGAAGGAAGGCGACGATTTCGCCACCACCGTCATGCGGATGAAGCGGCTCGAAGCCGACGTGATCTACATCAATCCCATCAAAGACGCCGACCGCGCCAAGGAGGTGTTCGCGGAGGCTCGACAAGACCGCGATGATTTGCGAAGCCCCCGCCAAGGATGCCGTGCACGGCATTTTGCAGTTGGCCGAGTGGGTCGGTTCGATGGACGAAGTCGCCAAAAAACTGAGCCTGTCGATCAGCACCAAGCTTATTCGCAAGCTCTGCGTGACCTGCAAGGAAGCGTACCGGCCGCATCCCAAGCTGCTGCAGAAAATCGGCCTGCCGCCGGAGACCAAGCTGCTCTATCGCCCGCGGACTCCGCCCGATCCCGACGACCCCGACGTGACCGAAGAGGACCTGGAACCCTGCGAAACCTGCGGCGACGTGGGCTACGTGGGGCGGACGGGGATGTACGAAATGGTGGAGGTGAATAGCGACCTCAAAGAGTTCCTGGGCACCAATCCCCCCTATGCCGCCATCAAATCCCAAGTCCGCAAGCTCGGCATGCAGACCACTCAGAAAGAAGGTTTAAGACTCGTGGCCGAGGGAATCACCTCGCTGGAAGAACTCCAGCGAGCGTTCCGGCCGGCCAAGGGATAGAGTTTGAAACAAATGGCCGGCGGAAAATCGCCGGCCATTTGTTTTTTCGGCTCACTTCAACTCAAACTTCTTTTTCTTCGCCTGGTCGCGGAGGGCTTGGATGACCGCGGCGTCCAGGGTGTTCACTTCGCCCTTGCCGGATTTCTCGGCTTCTTCCCGCTGTTTTTTCGCGATGTACTCTTTACGCTTTTGGCCGAGTTGCTGGATCTCCTTTTGGATCTTTTCCCGCTCGGTCTTTTTCTTTTCGATGTAGGCTTCCCGCTCTTTGAGGGACATCTTCTTGAGTTCCTCCGGCAGTTCCTCGTCTTTGACGTCTTTGAGCTTCACCTTGCCGTCGGCGAGGGCGTTCACCAGGTCAAAGCCGCCGACCCGGTATTGGCCTGATCCTTTGAACGCGGCCCGTTCCGCGCCCGCGGCGGGAGCGGCGGCTTTCGCCAGGCGGTCCTGGGCGACTTGCCGCTCGGCGACTTTTTTGCGGTTCTCGGCGGAGCCGAACGCCAGGTAAGTTTCGTTGATTTCGGAACTCAATTTGGTGAGTTTTTCATCGAAAGGCGTTGTGATTTCTGCGACTTTCTGGTTCTGGTCGATGTTCAAAAACGACCCGTCCGCCAGTTTCGCCCCGTCTTCCCAGCCCGTCTGGATGCCTTCCTGTTTGGCGCCGCAGAAAATCGTGTTGACGGAGATCCCCTTGGCAATCGCCGCGGAGCAGGCGGTCTTGTAATCCACGCCGCCTTGCGAAAACGCTTCGTTCCCGGCGATGAAGATCAATTTCAAATCGTCGTTCGATTCCGACCATTTGAGTCCCTTGGTCGCGGCTTGAATGACCTGGCCGCAATACTCTTCGCCGCCGTTGGTCGTAAGGGCGAACAGTTCCTCGGAGATCTTGTCGAGATCATCGGTCAGCGGCACAATCTGCCGGAGGTAGCCGGTCTCCTTGCCGAGCGACGGTTTGCCGTATTCGTAGAGGGCGACCTCGAGTTGGGGCGATTGGCCGTTTCGCTTGGCGGTGGCGAGTTCGTTGACGATTTTCCAAAGCTGCGTGCGGGCCTGGTTGATCAGCCCATCCATGCTGTTGGACGTGTCGAGCAAAACCGCCAGTTGAATATGGTCGGCTTTCGGTTGTTTCGGTTTGGCTTCTTCTTCCGCGCGAACGGAAATCCCCGCGGACAACAAAATCGCCACAAATAGTCCGCAACCAATGCTTCGAGAATTGCCCATCATCATGCACCTCTCCAAATTGTGTGAGTTCAGGGGAAGAGAACCAAGAAACACACGAATGACACGAAAAAACCAATTGTCATCGCGTGTTCAGAAAGTTTACGGTTTTGGCCATGACACGCTGCCAAAACAGAGACGATTTCGCAGGGCGGGAAGTTCCCGGCAATTTCTCGAGAGGTGCCGGAGGCGGCGAATATTTGTTTAGCCCCCGTTTTTTGCCTTTTTTTCGTGTCTTTCGTGGTCCCGCCTCGGCTTATTTGGGAGGCGAGGCGATTTGGCTCCAGAGGCTGCCGGCGAAGAGATCGAGCATTTTGGCCACGCCCGCTTCGACGAGTTCCGAGCCGATTAAATACCGCCCCGGGCGGGTCCACTCGACGAGCTTGTCCTCGTCAATCTCCAACATCCGCGCGAGCAGGCGGTCGACGTCTTGCTCCATCACCTTAAAATGCCTGGCCCATTCCACGGCTTCCTCAAAGCGGACGTCCTCTTCGCTTTGCCAGCGCATCGGATGGAACAGCAGCGTCGAATGCGGCGTGACATAGCGTTCGACGCACGCGGCGAACGGCAGAATCGCCGCCGACGAGCATTCCCCCGCCACTACGCCGATGGCTTGGAGCCCCCGCAGCCGAATGACCGTCGCCAACGCCAGCCCCGCATACACGCTGCCGCCGCCGGAGTCGAAATAGATGATCCCCCGGCTGTTGCGGGGGAACTCGGTGAGCCGGCTGATTTGGTCGGGCTGTTTGTCGGTCAAGTCGCCGCAGATGGAAATCTCCCAAAGCCCCGTCTCGCGATGGGCGGGCGGGACATAAAGGGGAGCGGGCGCGGGCAGCTGGCGTTTGGGGGCGTCGGACATGGGACTTGGCGGAGTCGCTTCGGTAAACTGGTTCTTCAAGGTAAACTGGATCCGAGAGCATCGCTTTTAGCGGGGTTTGGCCTCGACTGCAAGTTTCGGTCGGGTACGATGAAAGAACGACCCCGCCCGATGTGTTCCCATTTCTGACAACAACTGTTTCGTTCCATCCCGTGTTGTTCAAGCGAGAGGAAACCACCGTGAGACGAGAATTGCAATTTGTCGCCCTGGCCGCTGTTCTGCTGGCGCTGGCCGGCCCGGCGATGGCGGCCGATGAGTCCCAGCAGGTGCGGATCGAAAAAGACGCCAAGAACGACCTGGTCAACGTGTTTATCGGCGATCAGGAACTGACCGTGTACAACCTCGGCAAGGAATGGCCCAAGCCGTTCGCTTCGCCGGTCTATGGTCCGAACGGCACCGTGATGACCCGCCCCATCGCCAAGCCGGGCACGAAAGCCGACCATCCCCATCACAAGGGAATTTGGGTGGCGGTGGACGAGGTCAACGAGATCAAGTTCTGGGCCGAGAAGGGCAAGATCGAAAACGTCTCCGCCAAGGTCTTGAAGCCCAAAGGCAACCCGGCCCAGTTGGAACTCGTCAACCATTGGCTGGGCGAAGACGGCAAGCCGATTTTGGAAGAAGACACCACGATCAGCATTTTCGCCGACGGCCTGATGGCGTACGACATCCATTTCCAAGCCTTGAACAAGCCCGTGTCCTTCGGCGACACCAAAGAAGGCCTGTTCGGTTTTCGCATGGTGGATTCCATGCGGGAAAGCGAGACCGGGCACGTCGTCAATTCCAAAGGCCAGATGGGCACGAAACAAGCCTGGGGCCAAACCGCCGACTGGGTCGATTACTACGGCACGATCGACGGCAAGACCCTGGGCGTCGCGCTGTTTGACAATCCCGAGAACTTCCGGCCGTCGCGGTATCACGTCCGTAACTACGGCCTGTTTTCCATCAGCCCCTTCGGAGAAAAAGCCTACACGAACGGCAAAGAGCGAGAAAAGTCTGTCACCGTCAAACCGGGCGAAACGCTGCGGCTGCGGTACGGCCTCTACATCCACGCCGGCGACACCCAGGCCGCGAACGTGGCCAAGGTGTATCGGCAGTACGTCGGCTTCGCCAAGTGAGTGGCGTTATCGGGCTGAAGGCGCTGGTGGCCGAATCTTTCAGGGAACCGGGGCTAGCGCCCGGCGGCTAATAAATCACGGGGCTAGCGCCCGGCGGCTAATGAATGATGCGGCATGAATTTCCCCGGGCGTCGGGTGCCTGGGCGCAAATTCCCCTTTGGACAGGCTTAAATTGCAAATCCTGGGGCAATGGACGAGCTAGAAATCGTCACACGGCCCCAGCCTTCAAAACCCTGTTTGTCCTCGGGACTTTCTTTTGCGCCCCCTGCACCTTCCATTTACAGTTTGATGAATAACGCAACATGAGTTTTCCGAGCGGGTGGCTGGGCGCAAATTCCCCTTTGGACAGGCTTAAATTGCAAATCCTGGGGCAATGGACGAGCTAGAAATCGTCACACGGCCCCAGCCTTCAAAACCCTGTTTGTCCTCGGGACTTTCTTTTGCGCCCCAGCCACCCCTGCCGCCAAGTGAGTGGCGTTATCGGGCTGAAGGCGCTGGTGGCCGAATTTTTCAGGGAACCGGGGCTAGCGCCCGGCGGCTAATAAATCACGGGGCGAGCGCACTGCGGCGAATGAATCACGGGGCTAGCGCACTGCGGCTAATGCATAATGCGACGATGCGAATGAGTTTCCCCGGGGGGACGGTTCGATGCGGCCGTTCGCCCGGTGTTTTTTGAGGCGGGGCGTTTCACGATGGATTCGTTTTGGGCCGGCACGTTCACGGTGGTGGGATACCTGGTGCAGTTGGCGCTCGTCCCATCGCTGATGCTCAACCGCCGAAAGCATCCCTCGTCGATGGTCGCATGGCTGATTACGATCGTCACGCTGCCGATTTTGGGGGGCGTTTTGTTTTTGATCTTCGGGATCAACAAGGTCGAGCGAAAGGGCCGCCGCAAGGCCCACGCCGCCCGCGCGATCGGCCGCAGCCTGCCGGAGCTGTCGCAATACCAATACATCCCCGATGCCTCTCTGTCGATCCAGCAGTTGGAACTGATGCGGCTCGCCAACCGCGTGGCCGAGACCGTTCCCACGACCGGCAACCGCGTCGAAATCCTCTCGGACACCAATCAAACATTCGCCATGATCGAAGAGGCCGTCGCAAACGCCCGGGACCATGTGCATTTGGAGTATTACATCTGGGAGCCCGACGAAACCGGCACACGGCTTCGGGACCTGCTCATTCAAAAAGCCCGCGAAGGCGTCAATGTCCGGTTTTTATACGACAACATCGGCTCCATGCGGCTCCGGCGGAAGTTTCTCCAACCGATGCGCGACGCCGGGATTCAAGTGGCCAGCTTCCTCCCGGGCGTCAAGCTGCTTTCGGTGGGCGATCAACCTGCGAAGCCATCGCAAAATCGTCATCGTCGACGGGCAAGCGGGATTCACCGGCGGCATGAACATCGGGGACGAGTACCTGGGCAAAAATCCGCACCTGGGCTACTGGCGGGACACGCATCTGCGAATGGTCGGGCCGGTGGTTCTCCAACTTCAGCAGGTTTTCGCCGAGGACTGGTATTACGCAACGCAGGAGGAACTCACCGATCCCAGGTTTTATCCCTCGCCCCAGGAAGCCGGCTCGGTGACGGCCCAGGCGTTGGCCGGGGAGCCCGCGGGCGAGGTGGCGGTGTTTCATCAATTGATGTTCGCGGCCATCAACAACGCCGACCGCAACATCTCGCTGGCCACGTCGTATTTCGTGCCCACGGAAGCCCTCGCGGCCGCGCTCGAATCGGCCGCGTATCGCGGGGTGAAAGTGCGATTGCTCCTCTCCAAGCGCTCGGCTCACATGCCCACGGTCTGGGCGGCCCAATCTTTTTATGAGGACCTCCTGCGGGCGGGCGTGGAAATCAACGAATACGAGCGGGGACTGCTCCACTCCAAAACCCTGACGGTGGACGGCTGCTGGTCCCTCGTGGGATCGCCCAACTTCGACTGCCGGAGTTTGTTGTTGAATTTTGAAGTCGGCGTGGTGATGTACGACACCAAAACCGCCCACCATCTGCAGGAAGATTTCGAGGACGACATTCAATACGCGAAGAAACTGGAACTCGAAGAATGGCTCCGCCGCCCCAAATGGCGGATCATCCGCGAAAACACGTTTCGCCTGTTTTCGCCGGTGCTGTGAATGCGAGAAGTTCGCCCGCAACCTCGGCTTCCAGCCGCCGAGGTCGATTTGTTTCGGTTTTCGAGATTCGGATTTGTCTCTTTTCAGGGGTACAACGAAATGGCCGCGATTCGCACTTTGGACGACCGCAACCTGACCATCGGCATCCTCACACTCGGCCGGCAGGGCGACAAACCGGGAAGTGTGAAGCAAATGGTCCACGACGGCGATACGATCAACGTCCGGCCCGCCGGCAATCTGGGCGTGCGGTTTTTGGGAATCGATACGCCCGAAGTCAGTTTTCAATTTCCCGGCACGGAGAAATTCTTCTCGCTGAACGATCCGCGCTGGGAGCGGTTTTTGTCCGACCCCTTCGCCGAGGAATGGGGAGCCTTCAACCGCCCGCTGCCCGCCGGTTTGAAACAGTATCTCCACACGCACGTCGGGGCGGGGGTCGCGGCCAATCATCTCCGCCATGCCCGCGCGGCCGAGGATTTTCTCGAAGAGGAAATCGCAAAGGACATGAACATCTTGGGACAAGACACCGAGTCGTTCCGCTTCTTCATGGCGTTCGCGTTCGAGGTGATGGACGGCTACGGCCGGCTGTTGGGTTACCTCAACCGCGAGCAGCCCAATCCCAACCAGCCGGCGCCGCGCCCGTTGACTTACAACGAACGCCTGCTCAAAGCGGGCCGGGCCTTTCCGTATTTCATCTGGCCGAATATCAACCCCTTCCGCAAGGCCGACTCCATCATCGAAGCCGTCCCCAAGCCCGGCACGCAGCGGACCCAGGCCGAGGCCGACATCACGCTCAGCCGCACCGCGGAGTTTTTGGCGAACGCCCGCGAGAAGCATCTCGGTCTCTTCGATGCGATGCAGCCGATGCTTTTGGAGCCCTTCGAACTCCGCCTGCTCGCCCGCCGGGAGTTGCCCCGGCGGTGGGTGATCGACCTCGGCGAGAATAACAACCTTCTCATCCGCCCGGAAAACTATTACCAGATCGCCCTGCCGGAACACCGCCTGTTCATCGGGGAGGAATACGTCCCGCTGTTCGTCGAACAAGGCTGGAAACGCCAAAACTGAGCGGCCGGGCACCCCCTGGATGGCTAGCCGCCGGCCTTGATTTGAGTTGAAAACGCATTTCCACCAAATCTCCCATCGAAAAGAACTTTCGAACCGATCCGAAAAACCCCGCGCAATCGGTCCGCGCCGCGGCATATATCAAAGAGGGACAAGGCTCGAGATCCAACGAAAGGAGATTCGACATGCGCTGGAAATACGCACCGGGAAGGGGCGAGGATTTCATGCGATTGTTTATTGCGACGTTGACTCTGCTGGTTTTCGCGACGGCTTTTTCCTTCGGGCAGGTGAAGGACGAACCGCAAACCGCCATTGCGGCCAAGCCGTCGGCTGAAGATGTCAAACCCATGTCGATCTTTAACGACGAAGTCCGGCTGTTTAAGTTCCGAATCGACCATGTCACGGTCACGCCCGAGGAGGCGATCGCGTTCACGGAACGCTACCAGGTCAAAGGGAATCCGGAAATCATCGGGGCCTATCCGGATCCGGAAACCAACGCGTTATGCGTGATCGGTCCGCCGGAAGCGGAACTCGCGATCCGCAAGTCGCTGGCCCGCTGGACCATCGAAATGCAAGCCTTTACGACGCCTTTGACGATGGAGAAGCGAAGACTGCAAGGTCAACGGAAGGATCTCTTGGAGGACATCGGTTCCCTCGAAATCGCCCTTGTGGATGCCGAAACCGGGATAAATAAGAAGGCAACCGACGCCGAATTACTCAAGGAGCGGATAGCCGCGCTCGAAAGCGAGTTGGCGGTCGTCGAACGCAAAATCCAGATCGCCAACCAGTACCTCAAGCGCATCAACGAAGACCCCAAATAAAACCCTCGAACGGGAGAACACCGCATGCGACCGATTTTTATCACGCTGATTTTCGCTCTCTCCGCCGCACCGGTCTTTGGGCAGGGCGGCAAGGACGACTTGCAGACGGCTAGGATTCGTGATCAGATCGAATCGCTCGAAAGCCAACTGCAGGCGCTCGAAAAAGCCAACCTCGGAACCCGGCGGGTCACCACGATCGGCGGCGGGCGGACCAGCACCCGTGGCCGCGGAACCGAGATCCGCATTTACGACCTGGGCGACCTGTTCGCGATCGCCCCGCCTTATCCCGCCGTCGAGCGCAGCGACCTGGTGAGCCAAGGCTTCGCCATGCCCATGTTTCCGAACATGGTCGGTCAGGCTCAAGCCACGACCCAGGCCGGGTTCGGAGGCGGCGGTGGATTCGGCGGCGGCGGATTTTTCTCGGTCCCTAGCCGGCCGCAAACGCTGAACACGCCTTCCAAGCCGCGCCAGGTGCTGCATCAGTTGGGCGAAGGCAGTTCCGCCGGGCAATCCTCGATGGACGATCTGGTCAACGTCATCAAAACCATCATCTCGCCCGAGCTTTGGACCGAAGAGAACGGCGGCTCGATTGCGAAGCTCGGGAACGCGCTGATTATCTCCGCCGACGCCGACACCCACGATCAGATCGATGCGATGCTGAACCTGTTCCGCAAGCGCTGGGGCACGGTGCGGACGGTGTCGCTGGAAGCGTATTGGCTGTGGATGACCGACGCCGAACTCGCCCCGGCGATGGCGGACGCTCCCGCCCAACCTGCCGAAGGCGGCGGCCTCAAGACGTTCGGCCTCATCAAGCCCGACGCCTGGAAGAAAATCCTCGAAGACCGCCAGAAGCCCGAGAGCAAAAACCGCGCGGGCTGGCGGGCCAAGATCACCTGCTACAACGGCCAGACGGTGCACACGCTCTCCGGCACCCAGCGGCTGGCGGTCGTGCAGGTTCGCCCCGTAATTTCGCGAGGCGACGACGACAAACCCCAAGGCCGGGTCGCGTACCGGCCCGAGGTCAACCTGATCCAGGAAGGGGCCGCGCTCCAGGTCACGCCGATCGCGGGCGTCACCGGCGAGACGGTCCTGTTGGACATCCACAGCCGGGTCTCGCTGCCGGAAGAAGAAAAACCCGCCAAGCCCCAACCCGCTCTCCAAGCAGTCCGCCCGGAAGCCGGCCCCGCGGAGATTGTGGAAGTGATCGACCGCGAACGCCTGCAGGTGCAGCGGTTTTCCACGACGCTCCGCGTGCCCGTGGGCGAGCCGATGCTCGTCGGCGGCATGACGTTTTCGAGCGTCCCCCAGCCCGGCGAGCCGAACTTGTACCTGTTCATCAAAACCGGCGTGCAGGAACTCCGCGTGGAAGACCAAAAACCCGCCGCGGGCGCCAGAGAGCAAAAACCCCCCGCCGCCGCGGAGAAACCCGAAGCGGAGAAGAAGTGATTTGGCCGTCGTGCGTCGCCAGAAGCCGGATCGCGAGTTTCACTGGCGTGCGGAATCTCCGGGGCCGTTCAGTTTGTTGCTTAGATTGATCATCGCTTGCATGTTGACCTTCACCGAACCTGCGCCGCCACGGTCCAAGTCGGCGATCAGCAGCACGACAGAGGACAACAGAGCCGCCAGAAGGAGGTGGATCAAGATCTTTCGTTGCTGCGAGAAACCGAATTGGTAGCCCACGGCGAACATGGTGCACGCGACGGCTCCGACGAGCCAGAGCCAGACGGACCCCGGAATCCGGTTATACAATGCGACCGTGACGCGGGAGGTGTGGAGGTCGATCATCTCGTTGACCGATTGCACGAACAGTGCGCGCAGCGGGGGATCCATATCGGCTTCGGGCAGCGCGGTCGTCTCCACCCAGAGTTGGTCCAGCGTCTTTTCGGATTCCACGATCAAACGCGGCACAACATCCATCTTGGTCGCTTGAACGCGGAGCTTCACATAATGGCGGATCAAGTCGCGGCACTTCGTGCGATGCGGTTCCGGAAGAAGTTCCGCTCGGAGTGCGGCTGTTCCGATCGCATTCACCTCGTTCAACAGCAACTGCTTCCTCGTGTCAAATCGCGAAGCCGTCGTCCCAAAGGTGAACGCGAGAATAAAAGCCAATAGCCCGAGCATTGCGCCCACCGCCGAGCCGATCACGTTTTCCCCCTGGCCTTCCGAGCGTCGGCTCCGCCAGATTCCCATCAAATACCCACACTCCACCGATACCAGGATGATCAGCATCGTCGCGCCGAAAAATCCCGGCAACGGAAGTCGATCGAGCCACTCTGTCACGTTTCACCCGCCCAAAAAAGAATGCGCCTCCTCCACCGGCCGATTTGTCGCTCCAAGAATTATTCTATCCCTTCGCAATGCGCTTCCAAGTCCCTTAAATCGGGTTCCCTGTGAGATTTTCGCGAAATGCGGTGCGGTCTTGCGAAATCGAAACGTCCACCCAAAACCCGACGCGACGACGCGACTGTTACATCCTTCCTAGATTGAAGAGGAATCCATGCGGATTTATGATAGCGCATCGGCCCCAGGTTGCCTTCACAAACCGTTTTTCATCGAAAGAGGTTCGCCATGACGCAATCACATCCAATCACCCGCCGGGATTTTTTGGCGGGGGCTTCGGCGGCGGTGGGGGCGATGACTTTGCCCTCCGTGCTGTGGGCCAAGTCTCCCAATGAGAAATTGAACCTCGCGTTCATCGGCGTCGGCGGGCGCGGGCTTGCGAACCTGAATACCATCACCAATGCCGGCAACGACAACGTCGTCGCCCTCTGTGATGTGGATCAGACGAGCCTGGGCAAGGCCGCCGAGCGGTTTCCCCAGGCGCGGACTTACCGGGATTTTCGCAAGCTCTATGAGAAAGCCGATGATATTGATGCGGTCGTCGTCAGCACCACCGAGCACACCCACGCCTATGCCACGATGCCCGCCCTCAAGATGGGCAAGCCCGTCTATTGTGAAAAACCCTTGACGCGGGACGTGGCCGAGGCCCGGGCGATCACCCACGCCGCCGAGAAAGCCGGCGTGCCGACGCAGATGGGCACGCAAATCCACGGCATGCCCAACTACCGCCGGGTGGTGGAACTCATTCAATCCGGAGCGATCGGCCACGTCAGCGAGGTGCACGTGTGGGTCGCGCGGGCCTGGGGCCTTCAGAGCCCGGCAGGAAGCCGCAGCCAATCACGATTTTTATGTCGCGGACCGCCCGAAGGATTCCATGACGCCGCCCGCCGACCTGGATTGGGACCTGTGGATCGGCCCGGCTCCGTATCGGCCGTTTCACTCGGTTTATGTTCCGGGCCCGAAGTGGTATCGCTGGTGGGACTTTGGCAACGGGACGATGTCGGACCTGGGCAGCCATTGGATCGACCTGCCGTTCTGGGCGCTCAAGCTGGATGCCCCGCTCACAATCGAAGCCGACGGCCCCAAGCCCCACCCGGAAATCGCCCCGGCTTCCATGAAAGCCAAGTACGAATACGGCCCCCGGGGCGACATGCCCGCCTGCACGCTCACCTGGTACCAGGGAACCTACAAACCGCAAATCTGGCAGGACAAAGGCATCCCGCAGTCGTGGAAAAGCGGCGTCCTGTTCGTGGGTGAAAAAGGCATGCTGCTCTCGGACTACGGCAAGCACGTCCTCTTGCCGGAGAACCAGTTCAAAGACTTTGAAGGCCCCAAACCGTTCCTGCCCGTCTCGCCGGGCCAGCATCAGGAATGGCTCATCGCCTGTAAAACCGGCAAACCTACGAGCAGCCCGTTCCGCTACTCCGGCCCCCTGACCGAAGCCAACCACCTGGGCAACGTCGCCTTCCGGGCCGGCAAAAAAATCGAATGGGACACCGCGAACATGCTCATCAAAAACTGCCCCGACGCCAACCAATACATCAGCCGCGAACCGAGGAAGGGCTGGTCGCTCGGATGACAAAAAAAGAGCCGCGCACGAAGTAAGCGGATTTGAATACCCAAAAAAGGAACGAGAGCCGCGCACGAAGTAAGCGGATTCAAAAACCGCTTACTTCGTGCGCGGCTCTCGCCGTTTGAAACCGCTTACTTCGTGCGCGGCTCTCTTTTTTCATTTCTTCCGATCAAACATCTCGTGCTCCGCATTGCCTCGGGAGAGCAGATACGCCATCAGGTCGAGGATTTCGTCCTTCTTAAAAGTGCTTAAGAGGCCCTCGGGCATCATGGATTTGGTGGAGGGTTTCATGACCTCGATGTCGCCTCGCTTGACGTTGGTCTGGGCATTCGGATCGAGCATGTTGGTGTTGATGATCAATGTGTCGCCTTTGAGGTTCACGATCCGGCCGGTGATGACATCGCCACCCACCGTGGCGATGTTGACGGCGGCGTATTGGTCGCTGATCGTTTTGCTGGGCTCGACGATCGACTCCAACAGGTCATGCACGTTGAATCGGCCGGAGAGGGCTGTGAGATCCGGGCCGATGGCCCCGCCCTGATTGTCGAAGCGGTGGCAAGCGAAACACTTGGCCTCGCCAAACAACTTCCGGCCGCGCTCGAAATTCCGTCCCGAAAGACCCTGTTTGACGAGCGGTTCCAACTCACCGAGCTTCCATTCCTTGACGACTTCCCGCGGCGGGAAACTCGCCACGGCTTCCGGGCTGTCCTCCTTGAGTTCCAACAGCGGCTCCAAGTCTTTCTTTTCCTCGGGCGTCAAGTTCGCGACGGCTCCCTTTTGAATGTCCCGCACGAACAATGTAAAACTCGCCCCGCCGCGGTAACCCATCGCCTTGTGGAACCAGCGGAAGTACTCTTCGCGGAGCGGCTTCGTCCAGCCGGTTTTTAAGAGCCGGAGCGATTTCGCATAGTTGATCTGCTCTTCCTGCGTCGGAGCATCCGCGAGGAGCTTCATACCTCTCTTCGCGACCGTCGGGGATTGCAGATACACCAGAATCTGACAAAGCTCCGCATTTAAGGGTTCGTTCCCGGCGGGAAACCAGGGATCGAGATGCTCGATCAACGCCTGGCGGTTTTCTTCGCTGACTTTTCCGAGCCTGAGCAGGGCCAGCTCGTAAGCCCGCAAAAGGGCGATCTTCTGCGGCTCGTCAAGGGATTTCCATTTGAGCCGACCCAGCGCCCCCAGCACGCGGGTTTGCAGTTCCGGTTTCTTGCTGACGCGGGCGAGGGCGATCATCGATGTGATGACAGTCCAGGGATTGGGATCGGTCAACGCCCGATCCTGCCACCAACTCGGATCTTGATGCTCGAGCGCCACCCGCGCTGCATAGCGGATGAAACGGTCTTCGCTGGAAAGTGACGGCCAGATTTTTTCGATCGCTTTTGCCGAAAGCCTGCGGTGCATGGATTCCAGTTCCCGGCGTTTTTCGTGAGCCTGTTTGGTGTCTTCGTCGGGATAGGTAAACGTGGTGACGGCTTTTGTGGATTCGGGGCCGTGGTAGGTCACGCGGTAGAGACCCGATGTCGTCCGCCGGCCGCCAATCGCAAAATACATCGCCCCGTCTTTGGGGTTGATGACCACATCGGTGAGCGGCAAAGGCACGCCGGTGACAAATTCTTCCGCGATGCCTTTGTAGGACGCCCCGGCCGGTTCGAGGTGCACCGCGTAAAGTTTGCCGTAACTCCAATCGCAGCAGAACATCGCCTGTTGATATTTGGCGGGGAACTTCGCTCCGTAGCCGAACGTCACGCCCGTCGGCGAGCCGGGGCCAATGTCGACGACGGAGGGGACGCTATCGGGATAATAAGCGGGCCATTTGCCGGAACTGTTCCGCCAGCCGAACTCCGCCCCGCTGACGACCTCGCAAATCCGCGTCGGCCGATACCAGGGGGTGTTCATGTCCCATTCCATGTCGGCGTCGTAACTGAAAAGATCGCCCGCCAGGTTGAACGCGGCGTCGTATTCGTTCCGAAAGCCCACCGCGATCAGTTCCCAGTGCTTGCCGTCGGGATCGATCTTGCCGATCCATCCGCCCGGCGCGGGCGTGTCGCGCATAAAGCCCCGGCCGTACACGCGGGGCAGCATCAGGTCTTCGTCCCAAACCTCTGGCACGCGGGAGGAATTGAACTTGGTCAGCCGCGTCTTGTCGCCGCAGACGACATAGATCGATTTGCCGTCGGGCGAGAGGACCACCGCATGCGGCCCATGCTCGGCGTTGCCGTCCAGAAGCCTGAGCGTTTCCACGGAATCGAGTTTGTCGTCGCCGTCGGTGTCGCGGACGCGGTACAGCCCGCTCTTATACTTGCCGCCGGTGTTAACCATCACATACAGACTGTCAAACGCCCACAACAAACCTTGGGCTTCGCCGATTTTGGCGTCGATCGGTTCGACTTCAAGCCCCTCGGCCGTCCCCAAAGCCGGCAGCGTGACGCGGTGCAGCTTGCCGTATTGATCGGAGACAATCAGCCGGCCCTTGGGGTCCATCGTCAGATTGACCCAGGAGCCTTGGGTCTTTTCGGGAACGTTATAAAGGCGTTCCACCTGGAACCCTTTGAGAGTTTTCATCGCCTCCACCGGCGTCGCGTCCTCGGCAAACGCCAAAACCGGGGTCATCAACCAACCCAACAGAATCGCTGAGAGAACTCGCTGCATTATCGAATGTCCTTTTTTGTGATGGATGCGTTTTGTACCTTGGGAGTGACCAGGGGGCTTACGCCCCCCGCTCGCCTTCGTCATTGGGATTTTAATAGGCGGGCGGCTTCGACCGCAAAATAAGTCAGCACGCCATCGGCCCCCGCGCGTTTGAAGGCTAAGAGGCTTTCGAGCATGACTTGCTCGCGGTTGAGCCAACCCTGCTCCGCGGCGGCGGCGAGCATCGCATATTCGCCGCTGACTTGATAGGCAAACGTCGGCAGGCCGAAGGTTTCTTTGACGCGGTGCACGATGTCCAAGTACGGCAGGCCGGGCTTGACCATCACCATGTCGGCGCCCTCGGCGATGTCGAGCGCCACTTCGCGGAGGGCCTCGTCCCCGTTGGCGGGATTCATCTGATAGGTCTTCTTGTCGCCGCCCGCGAGGTTGCCCGACGAACCCACGGCATCGCGGAACGGTCCGTAAAACGCCGAGGCATACTTGGCCGCGTAGGACAGAATGAGCACCTGTTCGTGCCCGGTTTCGTCGAGGGCTTGCCGAATCGCCCCCACGCGGCCGTCCATCATGTCGGAGGGGGCGATCACATCGCAGCCCGCATCCGCTTGCACGACCGCTTGCCGGCAGAGCATGGCCACGGTTTCATCGTTGACCACATAGCCGTCCCGCACGAGCCCATCCTGGCCGTGGCTGGAATAGGGATCGAGGGCCACATCACAGATCACGCCCACGTTCGGCACGGCCGCTTTCAGTTTGCGGACGGCCCGGCAGACAAGGTTCTCCGGATTGACCGCCTCGGCCGCGTCTTCGGTTTTCTTCGAGGGATCGGTCGCCGGGAATAAAGCGATCGCGCGGATGCCCAAATCGGCCGCGGCGCCCACGGCATCGACCAGCCCATTCAAGGAAAGTCGCTCGACGCCGGGCATCGAAGGCACGGGCTGGCGGTCCTCGGGGCCTTCGTGAATGAACACCGGCCAGATCAAATCCCGGGCCGAGAGCCGATGTTCCTCGACCAGATCGCGAATCCAAGGCGCCCGTCGATTCCGCCGCAGTCGCGTGGATGGAAAACTGCCCAGTCGCGCGGGCAAACGCGGACCCGTCATGTCAAACCATTCGGTCATTGTTAAAAAAGAGAAAAGCGGTTTCGGTTCCTTTCAGGTTAACTGGGCGGGGAATCCGCGACAACTCATCGGCAAACGCTGCGTTGGTTTGCAACGGCAAGGGCCGTTTCGCATCGTTGACACAATTTGTGCGGCGGCTTTACAATCACTGGTTTCCTTCGTGGTTTCTCCTGGGGAACGTTCGTGGACGAGGCGATCCGCAAAGCCAGCGTATTGATCGAAGCCCTCGCCTGGATTCGGCGGTTTCGGGGGCGGTACGTCGTCATCAAGCTCGGCGGCAGCGCCCTGGAAGAAACCGAAGCCGTCAAACGCTTTCTCGGCGATGTGATCTTCATGGAAACCGTGGGGATGAAGCCCATCCTGATCCACGGCGGCGGCAAGGCGATTTCACAGGCGATGAACGAAGCCGGCATCGAACCGCGGTTCGTCCAAGGCCGGCGTTATACCGATGAAATCACACTCGAAATCGCGGCCCGCGTGCTGGCCGAGGAGATCTGCCGCTCCCTCGTCCGCCAGATTCGCGCCCAGGGCGGGCACGCGGTGGAACTCAGCTATGCCACCCAGAACTGTTTGATCGGCGAGAAGCTCACGCTGCCGGATGAGAAAGGAA
Source organism: uncultured Planctomycetaceae bacterium (assembly GCA_963815195.1). GTDB lineage: Bacteria > Planctomycetota > Planctomycetia > Planctomycetales > Planctomycetaceae > CAWAVN01. Next base: position 372,823 of record CAWFGE010000012.1, on the reverse strand, counting down.
AACCCATCGACTTGGGGGCCGTGGGGCAGGTTGTGGATTTTGACCGCAACCTCTTGGAAGACACCTGCCGGTCCGGCTGCATTCCGGTGATTCCTTCCGTCGTGTTGGACCGCGCGGGGAACAAGCTCAACGTCAACGCCGACACCGCCGCTGCCGCGGTCGCCCGGTTGCTCAAGGCGGAGAAGCTGGTGTTCTTGAGCGATGTGCCGGGAATTTTTCTCGACCGGAACAAACCCGAGAGTTTGATTTCCCATCTGAACGATGAGCGCTGCCGGGAACTGATTCGCGGCGGAGCCATCGACGCCGGCATGGTCCCCAAAGTGGAAGCGGCTCTGGAAGCGCTCAAAGCCGGCGTGAATAAAGTGCACATCGTCGACGGCCGCATGCCGCATTCGGTGCTCTTGGAGATTTACTCAAACACGGGCGTCGGTACGGAGATTGTTCTATGAAACGCGAACCTAGGTGCAGGAATAAGGGTCAGAAGATTCTGTTGAGAAAAGGCGAGCGGCCAGCGTAAGCTGGCTGGTAACGCGGAATGCAATTGAGATTATGAAGTTAACAAACTGAAGCGTTCGGAATGATCAGCCAGCTTACGCTGGCCGCTCGCCTTCATACATTCGTGATAGGAACCCCACTTGTGAGCACCACCGCCGCGTCCAGTCAGGAAACGATCGCGCTGTTCGATCAATATGTGATCCCCAATTACCGCCGGTATCCGATCGCGCTCGTGCGGGGCGAGGGGTCTTCTGTGTGGGATGCGGAAGGCCGGCGTTATCTGGATTTTTTTCCCGGCTGGGGCTGCAACATTTTGGGCTATTGTCCGCCGCCGGTCGTCGCGGCCATCAAGGACCAGGTCGCCCAGTTGATCCATGTGCCCAACACCTGGTACATGGAAGGCCAGGGCCGGTTTGCGGAACTGCTTTCCACGCACAGCTTCGGCAAAGCGTTTTTCTGTAACAGCGGAGCCGAGGCCGTCGAGGCCGCCATCAAACTCGCCCGCCTGCACACGCCGGAAGGCCGGCACAAGATTATCACCTTCGAGAACGGCTTTCACGGCCGAACCTACGGGGCCGTCACCGCGACGGCTCAGCCGAAGTATCACGAAGGCATCGGCCCGCTGGTGGCGGGGTTCCGGTATGCTCCGCACAACGATCTCGACGCGGTCAAAGCCTTGGTGGATGATGAAACCGCCGCGATCCTCATCGAACCGGTCCAAGGCGAAGGCGGCGTCAATCTCCCGGCGAAGGGCTATCTGGAAGGGCTCCGAAAAATCGCCGACGAGAACGGCTGTCTGTTGATCTTCGATGAAGTCCAAACCGGCATGGGCCGCACGGGCCACTGGTTCGCCTATCAGCATTGGAACGTCCAGCCGGACATTATGACGATGGCCAAAGGACTCGCGGGCGGCGTGGCGTGCGGCGGGATCATGGCGACCGAAGAGGTGGCCCCCAGCCTGCGGCCCGGCATGCACGCCAGCACCTTCGGCGGCAATCCGCTGGCGATGGCCGCGGGCATCGCGACCGCGACGATGATCGAAAACCAGAACCTCCTCGAAAACTGCCGGCAAATGTCCGAGCGGTTCAAAAGCCATCTGGAACCCTTGGCCGAGGAACTGCCCATCATCAGCGAGCTGCGGATTTTGGGGATGATGATCGGCATCGATCTCACGCTGCCGGCGACTCCCGCCGTCGGCAAGTGCATGGAGCGCGGCCTGTTAATCAACGCCACTCACGACACGGTCGTCCGGTTGCTGCCGGCCATCAACATCACCGCCGAGGAGGTCGATGCCGGCTGCGAAATCCTCGCGGACGTGCTGCGGGAAATGGCGGAAGACGAGTAACAGCCGCCGGGAGACATCATGCGACATCTGCGATCTTTATTCGATGTAACGGCCGACGAGGTCCAAGAGATTCTGACAATCGCGACGGATCTCAAAACGAAACACCAGGCCGGCGACCGGCCGGCCCTTTTGCCGGGCCGCGTGCTGGCGATGGTGTTCGAGAAACCCTCGCTCAGGACCCGCAACAGTTTCGAGGCGGCGATGCTGCAGCTCGGCGGCGGCGGGATCTTCATCACCAGCAAAGAAGCCGGCATGGGCGGGCGCGAAACGCTCCCGGACATTGCCCGCGTCCTCAGCAGTTATTCGGACGCGATCGCGCTCCGCACGTTTTCGCAGAAGTTGATCGAAGATTTCGCGGCGCACGCCAGCTGCCCGATCATCAACGCCCTTTCGGACGACCGCCATCCCTGCCAGGCGCTCACGGATCTTTTCACCATTCAAGAAGTGTTTGGAACGGTTAAGGACTTGCATTTGTTCTATCTGGGCGATGGGAACAACATTGCCAAGTCGCTGGCGATTGCGACGGCGCTTGCGGGCATGCGGATGACGGTCGCAAGTCCCCGGGGTTATGAACTCCAGGCGGATTTTATGCAAACCCTGAACCGCCATGTGCCCGCCGCGCGGCTGACGGTGACCAACGACATCCAGGGCGTGCTGCCGTCGGCGGACATTATTTATACCGATGTCTGGGCCAGCATGGGGCAGGAAGACGAGGCCGACCACCGCCGGAGTTTGTTCGCGAAGTTCCAGGTCAACGCCGAGTTGATGGCCAAGGCCCCGAAAGAGTGCCGGTTCATGCACGACCTGCCGGCCCACCGCGGGGAGGAAGTCACGGATGAGGTGATCGACGGCCCGCAAAGCATCGCGTTTCTGCAAGCCGAAAACCGCATGCACCTCGCCAAGGGGCTGTTGGTCTGGCTGATGCAGGCTTAAGATCAAGACCGGCGACTAAATCAGCTTGCGCAGTTTTGCACGATTCGGCGCCGGCACATCCGAACCTCAGTGGCTCCAGGTTATGGAAAGAGGACCGAAGGTCCGGCTCTATGTCAGCCCAGGGCGGAGCCCTGGGAACGGGAGCGAACAAATTGCAAAAGCCCCAACGGGGCGGTCCTAAACCGGAGAGACGCAGGTGGCTTAATCCGTGGTGAGAGTCCTCATCCACCAAAGATTTACATAAGGCCGCCCCGTTGGGGCTGCGTTTCCTTCATCATCCGTAACCCAAGGCGGCGCTGAGCTTGCCCTGGGCTGACATAGAACCGGGCCTTCGGCCCGTCGAATTTTGGGTGCGTTTCGGATTTCGTGCTTCCGATTTGCATCAGAAAACGCACGGAATCAGGGGGTCGGCGGGCGGTCGTATTCTTTGAACCACGTCTGCGGGGGAGCCTGCGCGAACACCGCGTCGTAACGCCGTTGGCCGATACCGCCCAGACGTTCGGCGAGCCGGCGGTAACCGGTGCGGCGGTAGTCCCAGGCTTTGGACCGGCCGACCTGCTCGAGCCAGTCGCACAGATGGATCACGCACAGGTCGTGAAAGTCGGCATCACTTACCGGGACGGTGTCGCCGGTAAACCGGTCGAGGATCTCATAAGGCCCGTTCGTTTTGAGGATTTCGCGGTCGAAATGCCGGCGGTCGATCGCGCAATTCAACCACGCCAGCCGCTCCGCGCGGTCGCCGATCAACTCGCGGACCTCGTGCCGTTTTTCCAAAGGCAATACGAAACCTTGAAAGAGTTCCGTCCCATAAATGGAATGAAACAGCCCCGCCTTGGCCACGTCTTCGTCAGAGCCCCATTCCTTGAGGTCGTTCGAGACGCCGATGCCGTGGGCCAGATAGGATTTCGAGGTATGGGCGACCTCGGTGGCTCCCACTTTCTGAAAATACTCCGTGAAGTCCTTAAAAGTCGGCATGGGTGATGATCCCGATCGAGCGTTTACTTGCTGAGCGCGGCGGCGCGGCGGGCGAGGTGCTGCCGAACCAGCGGGAGTTTCGACTGCACGATCAACTTGAGCGCCCGGGTTTTGTCCTTGGCGACCAGCGGCTCGATGCCGTACCAGACCATCAAAGGCAAATTGGCATCGTCCGCATCTTCGGCATGACCCAAGAGCGCCCCCGCCAAATTCCAGCGGCCGTCCAAAGGCAACCGTTGAAGGGCCGAGGCCAAAAACAACCGCACCACCGGCGAAGCCTCCGATTTCGCCAATGAAACAAGTTGATTCAAGAAGTCCGGCGACACATGCTGATCTTCCAGGCTCAACTGGATCGCCCAGCCCTGCACAAAGGGATCATCATCCGAAAGCAATTTCGAAAGGAATGCTTCGTCCAGGCCGTCGGGTTCGATGACCGCAAGCGTCCACAACAGCCGCAAACGAATCGCGTGGTCCTTCGCATTCTGGAATTGCTTTTGGACGGTTTCGCGGAAATCATCGGGCAAGGTTTGGATCGCGGCCCGTTCCTGCAGGAGCCGCCGGGCATGCCGGGCGAACCAGGCATTCGAGTGCTGTTGCAGTTTCAGCAGCTCGGCATTCGTCTTTTGGGCGAGGTTCACGGAGACGGATTTCGGCTGGCCGAACGTGACTTTATAAATCCGCCCGTTTTCGCGGTGGATGTCGTCGTAATCGTGGCATTCGCCGATGTCGGACCAATCGGACAGAAACACGCCGCCGTCGGGGCCGTATTTCAACTCCAGCCCGCGAAACCAGGCGTCGGCCACTTTCAGAAAATCGGGAGCCCGCTCGGATTTGTAGCCCGAGCCTTTGATGTTGAGCTTGTCCGAATTGACCCGCTTGCCGTGGAGATTGCACGTAAACAGCCGGCCGCGATATTTCTCGGGCCAGTTGTCGCCCAGGTAAACCATGCAGCCCGCATGGGCATGTCCGCCGCCGGGGCCGTCGTGGACGCCTTCGCCGCCCCGCGAGCTTTGCCAGGGACCGCCGCCCCAATGCAAGTAATCGGCGCAGCTTCTCCATCAGCCCGTAGACGTAGGGATTGAGATCCTGCCCGTACATTCGCCGGAAGTGCGCCCCGGGGATTGCGTGGAACAAATGGTTGATCACGCAGTTCGTGATGAAGAACTGGCCGTTCTCGTCGTAATCCAGGCCCCACGGATTCGTAGTGCCGTGCATCACGACTTCAAAGGTCTTGGTCACCGGATGAATCCGCCACACGCCGCAGTCCAGCGGCACGCGCTTGTCATCCCGCGTGCCGGGCTTGCCGATCAAAGACCGCGACAAGATTCCGTTGCATCCATAAAGCCAGCCGTCCGGTCCCCAGGTCAGGGCGTTGAATGCGTTGTGCTTGGCTTCCAGCGACCAGCCGTCGAGCAGCACCTCCGGCGGTCCGTCGGGTTTGTTGTCGCCGTTTTTATCGGGGACGAAAATCAGATTCGGAGTCGAGCACAGCCACACGCCGCCGAAGCCCAACTCGATTCCGGTGAGGTTACTGCCTTCGTTCCAGAACACGATTTTCTTATCGAATCGGCCGTCGCCGTCCTGGTCTTCCAAAATGGAGACGCGGTCGCGCCCCGGCTGGCCGTCGGTTTGCCATTTGGGATAGGACAGGCATTCCACAACCCACAACCGCCCGCGGTCGTCGATGGTAAACGCGATGGGCTGGACGACATCCGGTTCCGCCGCGAACACGCTCGCCCGAAATCCCTCCGGCAACTGCATGCCGCGGGCCGCTTCTTCGGGCGGTTGGGGAGCCGGCGGATCCTCCCCGCGGCCGAATTCCGCCAAACACACAACGAGACAGAACAATACCAACATCGCCCGGCGCATGAGTTTCCTTTCGATGAATCGTCGACCAACAGGTGATCGTTCAGTCTGAGTGCGCCGGAGTTCAAAGTCAACCAAACGCGGAGTAGACGTTTAGCGCTGGGTGTGTCTCACAAAAATAGGTGGAAAATGTTGAGTCGCCCATTACAAGTGAATCGGGGTGGCACGCCCTGAGGCACGAAGGGCGTGGTCTTTGCAAGGGCCACCCAAACCGGCGTTTATCGTTTCGTTTTTCGGCCGCGGACTTTGTAGTTGCCTCGGCTTTCATCGTATTCCACGTCGATCAGCTTCTTGGTTTTCAAGTCTTCGAGCAAATCGGAGAAGCTGCCATAGCCATAGTAGCTTTCGCTGAAGCCGGGATACACCCGGCGGATGGCTTGTTTGAGCGTCGAACCCCACAAGGGGTCGTAATCCTGCTCGACCGATTGCAGGACTTCCAGGACCCGGTCGACGGCCTCTTGTGTTTTGTCGGTCGTCTGCGTTTTCTTCTTTGGCCGCGGTCGCTTTCTTTGCCGTGCGGATCAGGTCGTCGTAGTACAGAAACTCGTCGCAGTTGGCGATCAACAGATCGGAAGTGGACGCCTTGACCCCGCAGCCGATCACCCGCTTGTTGTTTTCCTTGAGCTTGGACACCAGCGGCGAGAAATCGCTGTCGCCCGACACCAAGGCGAACACGTCGATGTGGTCTTTCGAGTAACACAAGTCGAGGGCATCGACCACCATGCGGATGTCGGCACTGTTTTTGCCGCTGACTTTGGTTTGCGGGATGTCGATCATCTCCACGCCCTGGCCGTGGAACTCCTGCATGGCGTCCTGGTAATGGCTCCAATCGCAATACGCCCGCTTGAAGACGATCCGCCCCTTCTCGAGCAGCCGCTTGAGGACCAGCCCGATCTGGAACTTCCCGGCGCATCTGCCGCACGCCGATGGCGAGGTTCTCGAAATCCACAAAGACGGCAATCAGGGGTTCTTCGGACATAGAGGCTGCTTGGGCTGGTGTTACGTGTTTTATTCAATGCTCAAGGGACAGTTTGCACGCCGGGGCGGTTTTCCTCAAGTGCTGTGCCGGTGCAACATGGTATCGACCGAGGGCACGGCATAGGTGCCCAGGCGGATTTGCTCGAAGAGATCCCGGTTCGAGGCGTACTGGGCGGCGACTTGATCGAGCACCAGCCCTTCGCGGACGAGGTTAATCAAGCTATGCTCCATGATCGTCGATTCCGAAGTCGTCTGCTGCATCGCCACGCGGATGCCCCGGTATTTCCGTTGAGAATGCACTCCAGAATATGATTCGTGTCGGCGAACAGAAACTCCAAAGCCGGCACCCGCCCGCCGCCGCGCTTGGGCACGAGCCGCTGACAGAGCACGCAGCGAATGCAGTCCCGCAGCTGCAAGCGGACGAGGTCGCGCTCGATCGGATCGAAAAAACTCACGATGCGGTTGATGACCTCGGCGGCGGTGTTCGCGTGAAAGGTGCTGATGACGAGATGCCCGGTGCTGGCGGCGTCGATCGCGGCGCGGATTGTGTCGGGGTCGCGCATCTCGCCGATGAAGATGATGTCCGGGTCGTGCCGGAGCGCCTCGTGCACGGCTTCGATCGCGGTGGGGGCGTCTATGCCGACGTTCCGCTGCGAGACGATGGACTGCTTGTTGATATGCACGTATTCCACGGGGGCTTCGATTGTCAGAATGTGCTTGGCCTGGTTTTCGTTGATCCAATCGATCAGCGAGGCGACCGTCGTCGATTTCCCGCTGCCCGTCATGCCGCTGACGAGAATCAACCCCTCGTGAAGACCGGCGAGGCGTTCCATCGTTTTACGGGGAATGTGCAAATCCTCGAAGGAAGGGATTACTTCGGGGAGGTAGCGGATCGTGCAATGCGGCACGCCGGATTTCATAAACGCCGAGATCCGCGAATGGGCCATGTCCACCTGCCGATAGTTGAAGCTGCATTGCTGCTCGCTCAAGAATTCCTCCCACGCCGCGTCGGGGGCGAGTTCCTGGATCAGCCGCTCGATCTGCTGTTGCGACACCGGGGCGAACCGGCCGGTGGGGCAGGTCTGGTTGTCGATGCGAAACACCGGGGCCGCTCCGGGGTAAAGGTGGATGTCGCTCGCCCCCAGTTCATCCATCGCCAGAAACAACCGCTCCGGGCTGAGCGGTTCGATCTCAAAATCATCGCCCGACACCCGCCAGGTCTCCGGCCAGGACCAGAGCAGGGACAGCTTTTTGGCAACGTTCGGTTTGTCTCCGTCGCGGGCGAAATTGAGTTGGCAGCGAAACTCCAATAGGCCGCCTTCTTCGCTGAGGGAACTCGTGTCCGGAAATTCGTGGTGCACCGCTTTGAGCGTCTCCGCGGCTCCGCTTTCGGCTGGGGTGGAAATCCGCACGCTGCCGCCGATCCAAGTGTCGTCCTTTTCGAGCCGATGGACTTCGACCTCCACGTTCCCGGCTTTCATCAACAACCGGGCGGGAATGTTGTGGGCCGCGCGGTATTCGCGTTCGGCCAGACGGATGATCGTGGCAAGTTCCGTCTGGGCGCCTAATCCGAGAATTTGCATCAGAGAATCTCTTTTCATTGGGAACCGGACAAGACGTCGCGATTTTCCGTGTTACGAGTTCCGCAAGTGATTGTACGCCGGAAGCGACCGGGATTCCACGACATCCGCTTTCAGCTTTCAGCGCGCGAGGGGGCTGCCCATCAGAAGGCATGCAATTTCCCCGTTGTGTTCACAGACCCGCCGGTCCCTGATAAAATCCCCTTTCGCCGGCGGAATGCCGACGGCTGCGATTCTGTGCTTTGTTCTCCGCGAGGCCCTCCATGCGTCAAAAGCCGTTGATCTTCGATATTCACTTGGACCTGTCGATGAACGCGCTCGAGTACAATCGCGATTTGCGCTGGTCGCAGGAGCGGATTCGGCGCTCGGAAGCGCGGATGACCGACCGCGTGGATCGTGGGAATAACACCGTGTGTTTTCCCGAAATGCGGAAGGGGAACGTGGGCTTGTGTGTGGCGACGCAGATCGGGCGACATTCACCGTATTTCCACAGCCTGCCCGGTTGGGCATCCCCCGAACAAGCCTGGGCCCAAACTCAAGGGCAATTGGCGTGGTATCGGGTGATGACCGAACTGGGCGAGATGACGCCCATCCGCAACGCCGCGGAATTGAACGCCCACGTGGAATTGTGGCGGAACGCTCCGCCCTGTGATGATGGGACGCCGTATGTGGTCGAGTCGAAGAAACAGCCGAACCCGCTGCCGATCGGCTTTGTGTTGAGCCTGGAGGGAGCGGACTCGATCGTGTCGCTCGATTATCTCGAGCGGAGTTATAACGATGGCCTCCGCGCCTTGGGACCGGCCCATTACGGTCCCGGCCGTTATGCGGACGGCACCGATTCCGCGGGCCCGTTGCATCCCGCGGGCAAGGACTTGCTCAAAGAGATGCAGCGGCTCGGGATCATCCTCGATGTCACGCACCTCTGCGACGAGACCTTTTGGGATGCGCTCGACGTTTACGAGGGGCCGCTGTGGGCGAGCCATCAGAATTGCCGCACGCTGGCTCCGTGGAATCGCCAGTTCGCCGACGACCAGATCAAAGCGGTGGTGGAGCGGGGCGGTTTGTTGGGGATGGCGTTCGATGCGATCATGATGGTCCCCGGCTGGAAGCACACGAAAAGCCGGCCCGAGCAGTTTCAGCTCAAGATCGAGCGAATCTGCGATCATGTCGACCGCATCTGCCAACTGGCGGGCAGCGCCAATCACGTTTGCGTCGGCACCGACCTCGACGGCGGCTACGGAACCGAGCAAACGCCGATGGACCTGGATTCCATCGCCGATCTGCAAACGCTGCCGGGTTTGTTCCGCGCCCGAGGCTACTCGGAGAACGACATCGAAGGCTTCATGCATCGGAACGTCGTGGATTTCCTGCGCCGCGCTGGAGCGAATAACGCTCCGTCAGAGCATGAATTTCGGGTTGAAAAAATTAGCCGCAGGGCGCTAGCCTGGGCCGTTAAAAATTTGGCGTTGACGACGATTTGTCTTTGGCGCAGCTTTTCGACCGTTCGTAAATTAATTTAAGAAAAAGGACCGAAGGTCCGGCCCTATGTCAGCCCTGGGCGCAGCCCTGGGAACGGGAACCTACAAAATGCCGAAGCCCCAACGGGGCGGCCCGAAATCGGAAATACGCAATGCCTTGTTCCGTGGCGAGAGTTGCCACATAGGGCCGCCCCCTTGGGGCTTGCGTTTCATGGATCATCCGTAACCCAGGGCGGCGCTGCGCTGGCCCTGGGCTGACAGAGAGCCGGGCCTTCGGCCCTAAATGCCTTCCAAAAAAACGAGAACACAGGTGGCGCAAGCCAGAACCCGCGTTTTTAGACTTCAATACCAATTCTTTAACAGCCCAGCGCTAGCCCCGGTTTTTCGCCGAGGGAACCGGACGCGCGCAGCGTTCCGGCTGATCCGCGTTCTCAGCATTGAAATCGATCGGGAAGAATCCGCTGTCAAAAAACCCGGCCCACGACGAGGAACCTGCCGATGTCGCTTGAAGCCTGTGAAGATGCGCTGAGTTTGCGGATTGTCGCGTCTTGGTAAATGAGACAATCGTTACGCATCTCGCATCTCGTCCAATCAATACAATCCTCTCTGCCGGAATGAATGGTACAGACCGCATCGCCCGACCGCCGATGATGTAAAATCAGTGAGTGTGACCATCCAGGAACAGCGGTTCTGCAGACCAATGAGTGGCATATGAGGCGATTCTGGGCGAAGGCTGTTAGAGGATTGGCATTCGGTTTGGCGATTGCGGCGTGCGGGGCGGCGTGGGCCCAGCCGCCGAGGTTGGCCGAAGATTTAGAGAACTATTCGTCAAAACGGCCCAGCGAAGCCTCGCTCCAGGACGAGGCCGCTTTCTTTCCCGGCGATGCCCCCGCGCCGGCAGCGGTTTCCCCGTCTTATTTTCGGCCCTCGTGTTGGTGGGGACTGCCTCCCATGATGGGGGATTTCTATTCCGGCTACGCGGGCGGGGTCCGGCAGTCCAACGAGTTGGCCCGGTTGCTGATTGCGGCCAACGATCTCGATGTCCCCTCCCCTTTGCCGGCTTTGAATCAAACTCTGACGATTACCGAACCGGGCCCTTTGGCGATTTCTCAGACGCCGCTCAATTCCGTCCAAGACATCCAGGCGCTGCTCCGCGCGGGGCAGCCGCTTCCCTCGGCCACGCAATTGGCGACGTTCAATGCCGACGCGACGCTGACGACGGCGGGAACCATTGGACAGATTCAATCTCTGCTCGCCAGCACGCCGGGCGTGGGTTATGACATCATCCCCGTGCAGCGGCCTCCGGGAATCTATCAAGGGGCCGCGAACGCCGTGTTTCAATCGATGCAGAGCGGCGGCGTGACGGCATATGATCCGGCTGCGTCCGGGGCGCTGCTCCAAGGCGGTGCGGACACTCTGAACGGCTCGGATTTGGACGCCTTCTATTTCTATTCCTACGTGATGCGCGTGAATGTTCCGACGCCCAGCGCGGGAACCGCCGGCGTGGGCCGGTCGCGAATTGCCGAGAATGGAACCACGAGGCCCCAGGACCGCGTCTTCTTTAACTACGGCTTTTTTGACCGCACGCGGCTGGTCTCGGGCGGCACCGGCCTCAACCGGTTTACGCCCGGCTTTGAAAAGACCTTTGCCGGCGGCATGGCGTCGTTTGAGCTTCGCATCCCCATGGCCGCGACCGTGGCCAACACCGTTTTTGCAGATGGTTCCACGAGCACCGACGACGTCCGGCTGGGCGATCTGGCGGTTTACCTCAAGGGGCTGTTGTACGAGAGCGACGGGATGGGGCTCTCCGGCGGCTTGGGCGTGATCTGTCCCACGGCCGACAGCTTCGGAGTGAACTTCGCCAACGGCGGACGCCTGGTGCAAATCGACAACAATTCCTGGCACCTCCAACCGTTTTTGGGCGGGTACTTCGCGCCCAATCAAAACTTTTTCACGCAGGGTTTCGCTCAACTCGACTTCGACGCGAACGGCAACCAGGTGTCGCTCAATTCGACCGGTGCGGGACTCCAGAATGCCGGCCGATTGAACGATGCGAGCTTCCTGTTCCTCGATTGGTCGGTCGGATATTGGCTGATGCGCGGTGCCAACGCGCCGGTGCTTCCGATCAGTTCGTTCCATCCGGACGGCCAGATTTCCCAGAAGTACGATCAGATCAGTCTGGCCCCCACGATGGAGCTGCATTATGTGCGCTCGCTGCAAAATGCGGACACCATTTCCGCCGGCCCGCTGCAAGTGGGGAACTACGCGGACAACGTGGAAACCCTCACGATGCTGTTGGGGGCGCAACTCGCCATCGGCGCGAACACCAACGTCGGTTTGGGTTATGCGACCTCGCTGGCAGGCGGCCGCGACAAAGCTTTCGACGGGGCGTTTCGCCTCGCCGTCAACCGCTACTTCGGGCGACGTTGATGCATTGTCAGCTCGATCAGCCGGTTCGTTCAGCGAAGAACCCGAAGAACCGGGGCTAGCGCCCTGCGGCTAATTTTTTTAACCCAAGGTTTTTGCTCGGACGAAGCACCGGCGATCTGCGACTCATCATCTCGTTTTGGTCGGACGCAGCAATCGCCTGGCTTAAAATTCCCCAAAGTCGAGGTTGCTGATGACGCGGCCGATTTCCACGGTCTCGGAGTAACTGTCCGGCGATGTGGGCGTCGTTTGCGTGGCGCCCGATGAGACCTCGGCTCGGACCACGTAAGTGCCCGGGGTGACCTGCAACAGGTACTGCCCGTTGGCATCGGTCACGGTGGAAATTTCGCCGGCATCGTGGACGCCGTTGTTGTTGGCGTCGATGTAGATCACCGTATTCGCAATGCCCGCTTCGCCGGTGTCCTGGACGCCGTTCTGATTCGCATCCAGAAACTTGACGCCGGCGAGGCTGCCTTGGCCCGCGATCGACTGGATCACGACGAGCTGGTTGTCCGGCGTGAGGGGCAACTCTCCGTAGGGCGACGAATTGCTCTTGTCGACGGGGATGGCCGCGATCTGGTCCACGGGTGTCATGTCGAGCACCTGCCCGAACACGGTAAAGCCACCGTTGCTGGAATCGAGGAACGTGTTCGAGTCGCTGAGGTTGACGAAGAACTGGTCGGTCGCGCTGTTCGGATCGCCGCCCACCTTGGCCATCGCGACGGTCCCCCGCGTGTTGGAAAGGTGAAATTCGTTCGTAATGGCGGGATCGGTGGGGATCGTGGTGAACTGGCTGGTGCCCGTGAAGGTCGCGGACGAGGTGGTAAATCCGCCGCCTTGGATCACAAAACCGGGCACCGAGCGGTGGAAGATCGAGTTCACATAGTCGCCGCGGTTCACGTAATTGAGGAAATTGTCGACCGTGATCGGCGTTGTCTCCGGGAACAGCTCCATCACGATCGGTCCCTGGTTGGTATTCAAGGACAGGACCGGATTCGAACCGAAGTCGATGACGATCCGATCGCCGGCCTGCACGACGTAGTTCTCGAAATCGGTTGAAACCTGGCCGTTCACGAACATCTTGACGGTGTTCGTCGAGTCCGCCATGTTCGCGAGAAGCTGGTTGGCGCTCAACACGGCGTCGGCGTTGTTCCCCGCGAGGCCGGCGTTCGTGCGCCAGATGTCGAAGAATTCGCCCAGCGTGACGCCGCCGCTCGGATCGAAGATCACATTGCCCGAGCCGTCGATGGTGAAGGCCTCTGCGGTGCCGCCGTCGGATTGAACGCCGATGTTCGCCGGCAGCGTGATCGGATTGCCGTTGGCAAACAGCGCCAGGTGCGCGGCCTGAGCCTGATTGACATCGGTCACGGTGATGGTGAAGCTCCGGGTGGCCAACTTGTCGGGCTGCGTTGAATCGAACACGCGCACGGTGACGTCATAGCGCCGGGTTTCTGAAGTGCCGACGGCGTCCAGGTCAAAAGTCCGGTCGTGGCATCAATCGACGCGCCGTCGGGCGCCTGGTCGAGTTGGTAGCGGAGCACATCGTTCGATCCGCCGACATTTTGCCCCTGGACTTGCAACTGAAGCTGCTGGAGTTCCGGAATCGTCTGGTCGGCGATGGTCTGAAGAACCGGCCCCTGCCGATTGACCGGAGTGCCTTCGGTCACTTGCAGGACGGCATCGTCGAACCAATTCGGGTCGCGGACGCCCACCGCCGCCCAAATCGGGGCGGCTTCATCCCAACCCAAGCGGAGCGTATTCGCCGAGGTCGCTTGATACGCGATGTGGTTTGCGGTCGAGATCGGCGCGGTGTTCTGGCGAAAATACACGCCGATCCGCCCGGCCCCTTCCAAGTTCGTCGTGGCAAGACTGCCGATGGGCGCGCCGCCTTCCAGCAAGGCGTGGTGGCTCGCACTATTCAGCACGGCGTTCTCAAAACCGTCCTGGCCCGGCGCAATCCCGTTTACGGTGCCGTCCGCATCGAACGTGAACACGCCGAATTCCGCAAACGTCGCCTCGCCCCCCACCAATTGAAACTGGTAGGAAACATCCTGGAGATCGGTCCCGGCCGCTTGGGGCAGTTCCAGCGCCACGAGGTTCTGGTTCGACAGCAGGAGCCGTTTTTCCAGCATTTCGACGTTCGCCGGGACGCGCGGCATCCGGGCCCTTCGCCGGCGGGCGGGGACGGAAGGACGGAAAACGGAGCTCAACCAGCGAGACACGGTCACGACGAATCCTCGGCAAGACGTCAATGCGGGGAACAAACGATCGCACGGGCGTGCATATCTCCTACCATTTTTACGCAGCCAGTGGCAAAAGCGATAGGCAAAATGAAATTTTCATCCCGGAATGGCCGCACGATTGTCAGGGGTGCTATCTTCGATACCCGCACAGGGATGACAGGAGCCTGAGTGATGCTATTCTACCACGTTTTTTCGACCGGAACCAACTTCGCACGTTGGAACCGGGAAACGCGGGTTGATATATCGGCACGTTCCGAGTGCGGAATCTCCACGCTGCTTCAGGGATTCGGCGTGGCGCGTTAGGGGTTCTCGGTTTCCGCGCCGATCCATTTCAAGAAATCGGGATTCCCTTGCGCGATGGGCCAGGACAGGACGGCCGGGCAATCGTAGGTGTGCAGTTCCTTCACGCGATCGATCACCCGCTCCACAAGGTCGGCGGTGGTTTTGACAATCGCGGCGGCTTCCGCGTCCTGCTGAACGGCACCCTCCCAGCGGTAGATGGAAGTGATCTCACCCAAGACGTTCACGCACGCCGCCAGGCGCTCCGCCACCAGCGCCCGGCCAATGCGCACAACCTCGTCGCGCTGGCCCGCTGTGAAATAAATCAGCGCCATGGGCATGATTGGCCTCCGTTCTTTGATCTCCAGGGAACCGGGGCGAGCGCCCGGCGGCTAATCGTTGGGCTGGCGTCCGGGGGTTAAGAGATTGATGATGTGCTCCTAAACCGGCGGCGAGCCGATTTATGTTTCGGCTCGCCGCCTTTTAGGAAAAGCAGAGGCAGTTTACAAAACGAACGCCCTAATTGAGAAGGTCGTCCATCAGGTCTCCGTTGGAGAAGAGCTGGTCGAGGTCGGACGAGCTCACCGTCGGAACGCTGTCCAGCCGGGTGCTGGCGGCGACGAATACCCCACCGGTGAAGTTGGGATCATCGGGGTAATACAGATCCCGAAGCTGTTGGGGGACCGTGCCGGTGCTGGCGGCGTTGAACGCCCGCACATTGGGGCCGCCGCCTTGGCCGGCACCCGTGATGATGTCGGCCTTGCCGTCGCCTGTGATGTCGCTGGCGGCCACGCGGACGCCGCCGGTGAAGTTCGCATCATAGGCGTAAAAGCTGCCGATGACCGTGGGCAGGACCGAGCCGGTGGCACCGCTAAAGACCTTGACGTGCGGTCCGCCGCCGGCACCGGCTCCGGTGATCAGATCGATCCGGCCATCGCCGTCCACGTCGCCCGCCGCCACAAACACGCCGCCGGTGAAGTTCGCATCATAGGCATAGAAGCTGCCCAGCGGGTTGTCCATGGACATGGCAATGTCGGTGACGCCCGAATCCTCGATGAGCGGCACGGTGCCGTCGAACACGCGGACATGCGGTCCGCCGCCGGGGCCGGCTCCGGTGATAATGTCCGGGACGCCGTCGCCGGTGATGTCGCCCGCCGCCACGCGAACGCCGCCGGTGAAGTTTGGAGCATACGCGTAAAAGTTAAACAGCGGGGTCAGGTCGGCTCCGCTGAAGACGATGACGTTGGGCCCCCCGCCGGCATCCGCGCCGACGATGATGTCCGCCATGTTATCTCCGTCCAGCTTGGCCGCCGCCACGAACACGCCTCCGGTGAAGCTCGCGTCAAAGGCGAAAAAGCTGATGATTTCGGCGTGGGTGTCGCCGTCAAACACTTTGATGTGCGGCCCGCCCGTGGGACCGGCCCCGGTGATGACATCCGGAATGCCGTCGCCGGTGACATCGCCCACGGCCACCCGCACGCCGCCCATAAATTCAGGATACGGTTCAAAGGAGAACAGCGGATCGAGGGTGATGGCATTCACGACTTGCACGATGCCCGGCACGCCCGGCCCTGGAGCAACGGCCGCGATGTCGTTCCCACCGCCGCCGGCGGCTTGGAGTTCAAACGCGCCGATGTCGGTCTGGCTGCCGAAGGTGCGGACATAAGGCCCGCCGCGCTGATCGGTCATCAAATCGAGCGGGTTGTCGCCCGCGTTGAGCGCGGGGCTATTGGGGAGGATGGCCTGCGTTTTTGTGGGGCCGCCGTTGTCGGCGAGCGGCTGCAATCCCGGATCAATCGGGTTCGCCGCCGTGCCCACGATATTCCCGCCCACGCCGTCGGTCAGGCCGGTTAGTCCGGTATCCACGCCCACGAGGTTAAACATGCCGCCAACGGTGCCGCTGATATCATCCATGCCCGTGCCGGTGCCGGCGAAGTTGTCGGCGACGATCGTGCTGGTCAAGGTCACGCTGCCGGTGTCGTCGTGATTGATCCCGCCGCCGGTGCCCGCCCCGGTGCCTTCGGCGTCCGCCCGGTTGTTGGCGATGGTGGAGTTTTGGATCGTCGCGGTTCCGGTGATCGTACCGGTGTAGATTCCGCCGCCGTTCGTGGCGACGGTGTTGCCGCTCACCGTGGAGTTGGTCAACGTCAGTGAATTGCTATTCCAGATCCCGCCGCCTTCTCCGCCGGCGGTGTTGGAGTCAATCGTGCTGGCCGTGACGGTGAGCGCGCCCTGGTTAAACACCCCGCCGCCGGTGCTCGCGACGTTGGCGGTGACGGTGCTCGTGGAAAGCGACACTGTGCCGCCAGTGTTGTTGAAGATCCCGCCGCCCGAGCCGCTCGTGCCGTCGGCCGCGTTATTGGAGAGGGTGGCCGCGGTAATGTTCACGGTGCCACCGTTGTTGAAGATCCCGCCGCCGCCGTCATCGGCAGCATCGCCGCTCGCGGTGTTGCCGTCGATGGTCGTGCCGTCGATGGTCATCTTGCCGGTGCCGTTCCAGAGGCCGCCGCCTTCGAGGGCCGCGCTGTTGCCGCTGACGGTTCCGCCGGTGATGGAGACATCGCCCGCCCCGGTGACATGCAGGCCGCCGCCGTTGCCGGGCGTGCCCTGGGCGACGTTGTTGTCCAACGTCACATTGGTCAGCGTCACGCCCAAGCCGGCTCCGGAGTTGTCTTCGATTCCGCCGCCGGCGCGGTTGGCGGTGTTGCCCGTGATGGAGGAACCGTTCACGGTCAGGGTGCCGCCCACATCATTCAAAATCCCGCCGCCGCTGCCGGATGTGCCATCGGCAAGGTTATTGGTGATCGACGTGCTGTTCTGAATGGCGACGGTGCCGCCCGCGTTGAAGACGCCGCCGCCGCCTTGATCGGAGCCGGCTCCGCTGGCGGTGTTGGAGTCTATGGTCGCGCCGTCGATGGTCATCGTGCCGCTGCCGTTCCAGAGTCCGCCGCCTTCCTGACTGGCGGAGTTCTCGCTCACCGTGCCGCCGGTGATGCCGACGGTTCCCGCCCCGGTCACGTGCAAGCCGCCGCCGTTGATGAAGGCCGTGTTCATCGTGAGGTCGCTGTCCGTGAGGGTTACACTGCCGGCGTTGGTTTCGACGCCCCCGCCGGCGCGGTTCGCCGCGTTATTGGAAATCGTGCTGCCGTTGACGACCGTTGTTCCGGAGAGATTGAGGATCCCGCCGCCGCTGCCCAGCGTGCCGTCGGCAATGTTTTCGGAAATGGTCACAGCCGTCGTCTGTCCGACTTGGAGCGTGCCGCCGTTATTGAAGATTCCGCCGCCGCCGTCGGTGAGCGCATCGCCGCTTGCGGTATTGCCGCTGATGATGGTGCCGTCGATGGTCATTTTGCCGGTGCCGTTCCAGAGGCCGCCGCCTTCGAGGGCCGCACTGTTGCCGCTGACGGTGCCGTCCGTGATCGAGACATCGCCGGCTCCGGTGACGTGCAAGCCGCCGCCGTTGCCGGGCGTGCCTTGGGCGACGTTGTTGTCCAGCGTGACGTTGGTCAACGTCACGCCCAAGCCGGCCCCGGAATTGTCTTCGATCCCGCCACCGGCGCGTTCCGCCGTGTTATCGGTGATCGAGGCGTCCGTCACCGCGAGCGTGCCGCCGGTGCCATTGAAGATCCCGCCGCCCGAACCGCTGGTGCCGGTGGCGGCGTTGTGATCGATTATGGAAAAATCCTCGACCGTGACCGTGCCGCCGTCGTTATAGATCCCGCCGCCGCCGTTGGTCGAGGCATTGCCGGTCGCGGTGTTGTCGCTGATCTGCGAAAAGCCCGTGACGGTGGCCGTGCCGGTCGAGGCATTGAAAAGCCCGCCGCCGTTAATGGCCGTGTTCGCGCCGACATCGATCAGGTTGCCCTCGCCGAATTGTCCCGCCGGCAAGGCGGTGGCATCGGCCGGGGTGTTGTTCGGTTCCGACTCGGCCACCTGGTCGGCCGCGGTGACGGTCTTCGCCACGAATTGATAACCGCCCGTGGCCCCGGCCTTGCCCGTCACGCGGATGAAATACGTCCCGACAGACAACCCCGAAGCAATCGCAGCGCTGTCCAGCGAGAAGGCGTCCACCGTGCCCTTCGCGAGCACCGTGGTGCCGTCGGTATCCAGGAGTTCCACCACCGCATCGGTGCCGGTGAGCGAATCCAAAATCACCACCAGCGAAGTATCGGCCGCGGCGACATTGATGGAAAAGAAGTCCGCATCGGTCGCGGAACCCAAATCGCCGGTGACGAGGGTTTCTGCGGTAACCGGGTCCGCGGTGCCGGAGGTGTCGTTGCTTTCGGACTCGGCAATCGCCGCGCCCGGATCGACGACGCTGGCGTAGATTTGATAAGGCGTGACCTCATCGCCGCCGAAGGGATTGGACTGGACGTTATAAAACACGTTCCCACTTTGAGTGACGCTTCCGCCGGCGGAGATGCCGGCGTTGAAGTTGTCGATCACGGTGCTGCCGTCGTTTTCCAAGACATCCAACAGCACATCCTGGCCCGCGGTGGAGTTTTGGGTATCCACAAACGCAAACGCCAAATCGCCCGCGGTTCCGGTTTGGGACCAAACATCGTTCTCGACGAGGAACTGGCCGATGGTGGAGCCGTCCACGGTGAGGTTGCCGGCATTAAAGATCCCGCCGCCGTTCGCCGCGGCCGAGTTGCCGAGGATCGTCGAGAAGTTTTCGACGGAGAGCGTCCCGCCCAGATCATTGAAAATCCCGCCCCCGGAACCGAGCGCCTCCATCGGCGGCATTGTTGGAAACGGTGGCACCGGTAATCGACACCATGCCGCCCGCGTTAAACACTCCGCCGCCGCCTTGATCGGCGAGTGCGCCGCTGGCGGTGTTCGAGTCGATTGTGGTGCCGTCGACCGTGAGCGTGCCGGTGGAAGAGTTCCACAAACCGCCGCCTTCCTGGGCGGCCGAGTTTCCGGAGACCGTGCCGCCGGTGACGGTCGCGGTGCTGGCTCCCGTTTGATGGAGCCCGCCGCCGTTGACCCCGGCGGTGTTCTCGTTGAGGGACACATCGTTCAGCGTGAGGAGGCCGCTGCTGTTTTCGATGCCGCCGCCCGCGCGGGCCGCGGTGTTGTCGGAGATGGTGCCGCCGCTGACGGTCACCGTGCCGAGGCAATTCAAAATCCCGCCGCCGTCGGCCCCGCTCGTATTGGCGGTGATATTGGCGTCGGTCAAGGACACGGTGCCGCCGTTCAAGAAGATCCCGCCGCCGCCGTTGCCCGCGCTCGTTGCGGTGGCGGTGTTGTCGGTGATGGTCGCGCCGGTGATCGAGATTGTGCCGCCGTCGTTAAAGATCCCGCCGCCGCCCTGCTTGGTGCCATTGCCGTTGGCGACGTTGCCGGAGATCGTCGTGCCGCCCAGGCTGCTGGTGGCGATCGTCAGCGTGCCGGCGGACGAGTTCCAGAGTCCGCCGCCTTCTTCGCCCGCGGTGTTGCCCATGACTTCGCCGCCGTTGATGGCCACCACGCCCGCGCCGCTCGTATGGAGTCCTCCGCCGTTGATGCCGGCGGTGTTGTCGTTGAGAGATACATCGGTGAGAGTCACGACGCCGCCGTTGTTCTCGATGCCGCCGCCCGCGCGGGCGGCTTCGTTGCCGGAGATTTCGGTGCCCGCGCCAGTGATGGTCAGCGTGCCGCCGTCGGAGTTGAGGATCCCGCCGCCGTTGCCCAGGCCGTTCAAGGCCTCGTTGTTGGTGATCGAGGAATTGGTGATGAACATCGTGCCGTCGTTGAAGATCCCGCCGCCGCCTTCGCCTGGACCATCGCCCAAGGCGACGTTTTTCGTGACGGTCGCGTTAAGGATCGTAACGACGCCGCCGTCGTTGAACACGCCGCCGCCGCCCTGCTCGGTGTCGGTGCCGTTCGCGGTGTTTTGCATGACGGTCGTGCCGTTGATCGTCATCGTCCCGACGGAGGAATTCCAGAAGCCGCCGCCTTCCTGCCCGGCGGTGTTATTCTGCACCAAGCCGCCGAGCACGTTGACGACGGCGTCCCCGCTTTGATGCACGGCCCCGCCGTTGACCCCGGCGATGTTGCCCGCCATCGTCACATTTGTGAGCGTGAGGGAACCGGCATTATTCTCGATCCCGCCGCCGGCCCGCGCCGCGGTGTTGTCCAAAATGTCGCTGCTAACGACCGTCAAGGTTCCATTGGGGCTGTTAAGGATGCCGCCGCCGTTGCCCAGGCCGTTGTTGGCCGTGTTGCGATCGATGATTGAGCCGACAATCGTCATCTCGCTGTCGTTAAAGATCCCGCCGCCGCCGGTGCCGATGAGCGCCGCACCCGAGACGTTTGAGCTGATGCTGCTCGAGAGAATGGTCACGTCTCCGCCGGTGCTGAAGATCCCGCCGCCATTGAAAGTGGCCGTATTCCCGCTGCTTCCGGATCCCACTTGCGAGTTGACGAGCAACAGAATTCCGCCGTTATTAAAGATCCCGCCGCCGCTGCCCAGCGCGCCATCCGCCACGTTGGTGGAGAAGATGGCGTCGGTAATGTTCAGGGTGCCGCCGTTGTTGAAGATCGCGCCGCCGCCGTCGTCGGCCGCATTGCCGCTGGCGGTGTTTCCGATGAAGGTCGTGCCGGTGATGGTCATGGTGCCGGTGCCGTTCCACAGGCCGCCGCCTTCGAGGGCCGCGCTGTTGCCGCTGACCGTGCCTCCCGTGATGGAGACATCGCCTGCCCCGGTGACATGCAGGCCGCCGCCGTTGCCGGGGCGCCTTGGGCGACGTTGTTGTCCAAGGAGACATCGATGAGCGTCACACCGAGGCCGGGGCCGGAATTGTCTTCGATGCCGCCACCCGCGCGGTTGGCGGTGTTGCCGGTGATGCTGCCGCCGCTCACCGTCAGCGTCGCCCCGATGGAATTCAGGATCCCGCCGCCGCTCGCAGAGCCGTTCGCGGCCTGATTACCGGCGACGTTCGTTCCAATGAGGTTCACGGTACCGCGGTTAAAGATCCCGCCGCCGCCGTTGCCGGTGGCCGTGGCTGTGGAGATATTGGCATTGATCGCCGCCCCCACGAGATCGATCGTGCCGCCGTCGTTGAACACCCCGCCGCCGCCCTGCTCGGTGAGGTCGCCGTTGGCCACGTTGCCTTGGATGAGCGTGCCACCTACGCCGCTTTCTGAATGGCCACCATCGCCCGTGCCGGAGTTCCACAGGCCGCCGCCTTCCTCGGCGGCGGTGTTATTATTGATGGTCCCCCCGCTGATCGTCACCTGGCCGGCGCCCGTGATGTGCAGGCCGCCGCCGTTGCCGGGGGCCGATCCCGTGCCCAGGGCGACGTTGTTGTTCAACGTCGCGTCGGTCAATGTGACAAACGTGGTGTTGCCGGAGTTGTCTTCGATGCCGCCGCCGGCGCGTTTGGCGGTGTTGCCGGTGACCGTCGTGCCGGTCAAGCTCAGCGCGGCTCCCGTATCGACGAAGATCCCGCCGCCCGAGCCGAGCGCGCCGTTGGCGACGTTGTTCGTAATGCTCACGGTGCTATTCAGGGATAAGGTCTCCCCATCATCGACAAAAATCCCGCCGCCGCCGTTGTTTGAGGCGCTACCGCTCGCGGTGTTGCCGTCGATGGTCGCGTTGGTGATGGTCACCGTCCCATCATCGAAGTAAATCCCGCCACCGTCGCTGCCGGCGGTGTTGCCCACGCCCGTTCCACCGATGGTGGCGCTATCGATGGTGAGATCGCCGAGATTGTAAACCCCGCCCCCGTCATCGTTGGCGGTATTGCCGCTGATCTGGGTTCCGTCCTGGATTGTCAGTGTCCCGCCGGCGTTGTTGAAGATCCCGCCGCCATCATTGTTGGCGCTATTGCCCGTGATCTGCGCTCCGCCTTGAACCGTCGTCGTGCCCATCGAGGCGCTGTAGATGCCGCCGCCCTGATCGGTGGCGGTATTGCCCGTGATCTGGGTTCCGCCTTGAATCGTCGCTGTCCCGCGGTTGTAGATTCCCCCGCCGAACCGTTGGGTCCCGGGGACCGTGCCCGCGGCATTGCCGCTGATCTGCGCTCCGCCTTGAACAATCAACGTGCCGTCCAGGCTGTTGAAGATCCCACCGCCTCGGCTGGCGGTGGCGGTGTTGTTTTGGACGATGGAGGAGCCATCGACCGTGATCATCCCGCCGCCCTCGTTAAAGATTCCGCCGCCGCCCTCCGGCACCAAGCTGCCGCTGGCCGTGTTGCCGGAGATCACCGACGCGCCGGTCACCGTGGCGATGCCCGTGGAGGCATTGAAGATCCCCCCGCCGTTGGTCGTCGCGGTGTTGTTTTGAACGATGCTGTTGGTGAGCGTCAGCGTGCCGGCGTTGTTGATGCCGCCGCCATTCGTCGCGGACCCGTTTTGGATGGTCAGCGAATCGAGCGTGACCGTGTTGCCCGCGGTAATGGTGATCACGGAACCGGCGGCGCTGCCGTCCACGATGACGGCGGTTGGGTCGAGTTCGGTCGCCTGAATCGTCACGTCCTTGTTGATTGTGACGTTTTCGGTGTAGGTTCCCGGACCGTCCGTCGAAAGGTCGTCGGTAACGAACACCGAGCCGCCCGAAGCCACGGCGTCCACGCCTTCCTGAATGGTGTCGAACGCGTTGACGCCAATGACGGCGGCTTGGTCGCCCGGCGTGTTGGGGTCGGCATCGGTGATGATCGTGCCGTCGGTCCCGGTGAAGTCGTCATTGACATAGATGGTATCGATCATCGCGGGCGAAGCGGCGAGCACCACGTCGTTGCCGTCGCCGCCTTTGTAGAAAATGCGAAACGTCTCGGCGTTGATGATCACCGTGTCGCCGTCCGCCAGGCCGTCAAACTCGCCGCCGACGGCTTCGTTGCCGTCGTTATTGATGATGACGACCGCATCGCCCGCCATCGTGCCGGTGACGGTGCCGGACGTAACGAGAAACGCCCCGTTGATGTCCACGGTGCCCGTGACGTCGAGTTGATCGTAATCCGTCCCGGCGGTGGCGACGCCGTTGACTTCCACGTTGAAATTCGCACCGGCCATCAACGTGGTGTTCGCGACGCTCAAAATGCCGGGACTGGTTCCGGGGGCGACAGTGCCGCCCGATTCCACTTCCACGGCTCCGTCAATCGTGCCCGTCCCTCCCAGGAGACCGCCGTTTTCAACGAGCACCATGTCGGCGCTGCCGTCCATTATGCCGTTACCGTCAATCGTGCCGTTGACGAACGCCGTGCCGCTGGCCACATCAATGCCGGTGCCATTCGCGCTGCTGTTCCCACTGATATTGGTGACGCCCAAGACCGTTAGCGTCCCGCTGCTCCAAATCCCGCCCCCGTCCATGGCGGCGGTGTTGGTGCCGATGGTGGAATCGTCCACTGTCAGGCCGGCAGCCGCACCGAAGATACCGCCCCCGCTCGTCGAAGAGTTCCCGGTCACTTGGCTACCCGAAAGGATCATGACCGTGCCCGCGTTGGAGTAGATCCCGCCGCCTTCAGCCATTGCCGTGTTGCCGGCAATCGTGGAGGCGTTTTGAATCGTCGTCAGGCCCTGGTTATTGAGAATGCCGGCCCCCCGGCTGACGGCCATGTTGTTGCTGACACTCGATCCATCCACCGTGACAATGCCGGCATTGCTGGAAATTCCGCCGCCCTCGTTTCCGGCCGAGTTTCCGGTGACCATCGATCCGCCCTGAATGATAACCGTGCCCTGGAATTCGAGCCGAATGCCGGCTCCGTCAAGGGTGGAGGCGTTGCCGGTGATCATCGAGCCGCCCTGAATGGTCGCCGTGCCGACCACAACATCGATCCCGCCGCCGATGACTGCGTTGTTATTGCTGACCGTCGAGGCATCCACGGTCATTGTCCCGCCGCCGTTAATCTCAATTCCGCCACCGACGCCGGAGGCGGAGTTTCCGGTAATCATCGAGCCGTTTTGGATCGTCGCCGATCCGAGATTGAGAATCCCGCCGCCTTCGAATCCGGAGTTGCCGCTGATGGTGGTGCCGGTGGCCGTCAGGGTGGCTCCTGTGCCGACAAAAATCCCGCCTCCCCTGCCAATATTGAGCAGCGCGATGTTGCCCGTGACGCTCACGGTGCTATCGAGCGACAAGGTCTCCCCAAGATCAACATAAATCCCGCCCCCGCCGTGGGTTCCCAAGCCGGTACCGCCACTGTTTGCGGTATTCCCGTCAATCGTGGTGTTGGTGATGGTGATGGTCCCATCATCAAAGAAGATCCCGCCGCCGCCGCTGCCGGCGGTATTCCCGGCGCCCGTTCCACCGATGGTGGCATTATCGATGGTGAGAGTGGCGAGATTGTAAATCCCGCCCCCGTCATCGCCGGCGGAATTGCCGCTGATCTGGGTTCCGCCCTGGATTGTCAGTGTCCCGAAGGTCTGGTTGAAGAGCCCGCCACCTTCATTGTTGACGATATTGCCGGTGATTTGGGATCCACCTTGAACCGTCATCGTGCCGCTGGATTCGTTATAGATGCCGCCGCCCTGATCGATGGCGGTATTGCCGGCGATCTGGGCTCCGCCTTGAATTGTCGCTGTGCCGGCGTTAAAGATCCCGCCGCCGAACCTTTGGGTAGAGGCGACGGTGCCTGCATGGTTGCCTGTGATCTGCGATCCGCCTTGAACAAGCAGCGTGCCGGTTGGGCCGTTGAATATCCCGCCGCCCCGGCTGTCGGTGGCGGTGTTGTTTTGGATGATGGAGGAGCCATCGACCGTGATCATCCCGCCGCCCTGGTTAAAGATTCCGCCGCCGCCCTCCGGCACCCCGCTGCCGCTGGCCATGTTGCCGGAGATCTGCGAGGAGTCCGTCACGGTGGCGATGCCCGTGGACGCATTGAAGATCCCCCCGCCGTTGGTCGTCGCGGAGTTGTTTTGAACAATGCTGTTGGTGAGCGTCAGCGTGCCGGCGTTGTTGATCCCGCCGCCGTTGGTCGCGGACCCGTTTTGAATCGTGAGCGAGTCCAAGGTGACGGTGTCGCCCGCCATGATGACGATCACCGAACCGGCAGCTGCTCCATCCACAATCGTCGGTCCCGCCACCGCCGCCCCCACGATGTCCACATTCGTATTGATGCTGACGTTCTCCGTAAACGTCCCGGCGGCGACGTCGATGGTGTCCGTCGCATCCGCGCTGGCGGCCGCCGCATTGACGGCGTCTTGAATGGTCGAGAAAGCATCCGTCCCGAACGTTAACCCCGCGACCGCCCCCGCCGCGTGGGTGCCGGTCGAGTCCCACGTCACGATGTCCCCCGGGTCCGCGCCCGCACCGCCGGCATTATTCGTCGTGACGACAAAATCGCCGATGTTGTCCACATAAAACGTCGACAGCAAGGTCCGATCCTCCAACACCTCCGCGTGGTGGGGGACTCTCGCGGAGCGGAACCGCGGCCGGCGGTCCCGTTGACTTTGTGTGCTGAGAACTCGTCCGATTCGTTTCCATTCCGCCAGCCAGTTGCGCAACATGATTCACATCTCCGCGACAGGGTGTATAGGACAAGGAACTCGGCACTCCGGGAACTTTTTGGAGATTCGAGCATGGAGGATTTGCAGATGTTCACGACACCTCCCATTCATCACATGAGTGAAACGAGGAAAGATCGATAAGTCAAGCGCTTTTTTACAAATATGCAAAATAAGCAGATTGGGAGGGCCTTTCCCCTTGCCACTGCTGGGGAAGAATCCGGCTTCTCCCCAAAAAGCATTTGCTCTTTCGGCCCACATTTGCCAAGCTTAATGGCGGAGCACCGACGCAACGGGGCGCGACTTCGCACCCCAGTGAAAGACATGTTGTCTCGATTATTTCCCCTATTTTCGCACAAATTCTGTCGTCTCCTGTTAGGTCGATCCCTGATATTCGTCTCCCTGGTGTGGCGGGAAGTTTTTTGATGTGTTTTGTGGAGAGGCGAGATTTCGGTCAACAAGTCCTAAGACACCGGGCGCTTGATGTCAGATGAGCAGGCCACGACGTGGTCCGCCACGGTGGAGGCAGTCTATCGAACCCACAGCCGCGAGTTATGGGCGGTGTTTTATGCGCAGTGCCGCGATGCGGAAAAGGCGCACGACGCGCTGCAAGAAGCCTTTGCCCGGCTGCAAGCCTATTCCGGCCCGCCGCTCCGCGACATGCGGGCGTGGCTCGTCAAGGTGGGGCGAAACTGGCTCCGGGACATGGCCCGCCATCAACGCGTGGCGGCCCGTTCGGTCGATTACCTCGATGAAACCGAAGGCGGGTCCAGCGACCCGGCCGCGATCCTGGCCCATCAAGAACTTCACGACCAGGTGCGGGCGGCTTTGGAATGCCTCCGCCCCAGTGACCGGGAGATTTTGGTATTACGATATGCATTAGGTTGGCCTTCCCAACGCATTGCCGAGACGCTGGAGCTCACCACCTCCGCCGTCGATATGCGGCTCTCGCGGGCCAGGCAGCGGTTGGCCGACATTTTGAACGAGGCAGGAGTCGAGTATGACCCATCCGGAGAACGGTAAACCTCTCTGGAACGAATCGCGGGTGGAAACCTTGTTGGAGGAATTCTTCCATCAGGAGATGCCCCCGGACTTGCGCTCCGAGTCTCCCCATTTGCCGCCGCGGCACCAAAGCGGTTCGTCCCGGCTGACGGCGACGCCTTCCCGTCCTCGAAATGCCTCGGCCGAGCGGAGCCGATCTTCCGCGGGCACGATGACGGTCGGGTTTTCCGCCCTGCTGCTCGTGATGGCGGCCGTGTTGGCGTGGGATCGGCCCGCCGCTCCCCGCGAGAACGCCGATTCCCGTTCCTCGGGAGAACAGCGGAAACCAGAGCATGCACGAACTCATTCCTCAAACCCGCTGGCTCGCGAAGGCGAGGGGCCCGTGGAAATGCGGCCGGGGATCCATCACGTCCGCGAGGGCGATCCGGATCAAGGCTCGGCGTTCCCGGAGCTCGACATCGAAGTGTTCCCCCTCGACCGCGAACCGGGACCCGGCAAAAACAAGAAATCCGCGCCGCCGGAATTGCCGGAATCGAGGCCGCCGAACTCCGAACGGCCCCCCATGCCCGAAGAAAACCGCCGCCTGCCGGAAAACCGCTCGCCCCAGCCGCCCGACCCCGACGAAGCCTTGGAACCGGTGCTTCCGGAACTCGAAACTCCGCCCCTGTGACGCTTCGAAGCGAAATGCTCGACGAATGACAATGGGAGGAGGGTTCAGGACGGCGTCTGCGATTCCGCTTTCTTTCGCTGGTGCGCGTAGAGGTGAATCGGCGCGACCGCCTTGGCGATCCGGCAAGGCATGTCCCGGTCCTTGAGATTCAGAAAACCGGCCACGCGGCGCGCTTCCCGCTCCGGCTGTTCGAGCAAGTCCTCGTAGCGCACCACAAGCTGGCGCGGCGGGGGCACTTTTGTCCGCAAATCGTCCAGGCCCGCTTTGAGCCAGCGCTGGTGCGCTTCGATCCGGGCCGGATCCATGTGCGGGCAGCGTTTTTGGAGCGAGCGAATGGAATCCTCCAGCGGGCGTTCCGAGATAATCAGCCGGAGTTGGCTTCCGCAGACATCCAGGAGGTCGGGCCCCAATCGGCAGAGCTGCGGATATTTGCCGCCGGCCACCGCCTTGAATTGATGAGCCTGCACCCGCCGGGATTGAATCCAGTCCCGCAGACGCCCCGCTTGCTCGGAATCATTGATTCGCCGGCACGAGGGAAAGGAAATCAGGGACTCGCAGATCTCGGTAAGCTCCGCATCCTCGTAACCGCATTTCCCGCCGGGCTGGCTGCCGTAATATCCGCCGAGATCTCTCGCCAAGATAAAGGCCGAGCCCCCACGCGAGGCCGGCCAAGGCCGACGAGCCGGACGAGTGCAGCCCGACAATCGCCGTAAAGGGAAGCCGGTTCACATCGATTTTGCCGAGGCCGTCCCAGAACCGATCGGGAAAGGTTTGCGGCGTGATGTTCGAGTCTCCCCCCGCCTGCCCCACGAGCCAGTTCCGCGGACAATACACCGGGTAACGCGGATCGTGCCGTTCGAGAAACTGCCCCAGGTGATGGTCGATGTGATGTCCCGCACGCCAGGCATTGGAGCACAGGTGGCGATAGACCGCTTTCATCGCCGGGCCGCGGAGGGCGAACGCGTGCGTGCGGTTCACGTTGTAAGGCTCGCAGACTTCTTCATTGACGGCCCGCGGAGGAACCTCTTTGGATTTCAGATGCTGTCCCCCCAGATACAGCATGCCCCAATCGGCCGGCACCCGTGCGAGAAACCGCCGAACTTTGCTCGCGAAGTCTTTTCCAAAGAGAGCATCGTCCTCGAACACGAGGAGGGAGTTCACGCCCTGATTGAGGGCGTCTTCGATCAACCGCAGATGCGTCCGGTAACAGCCCCACGCGCCGGAGCCCGGACGCCACCAGCCGGGAGGCGGGACCCGCTCTCCATCGACGGCGGACACGCGCTCGACCGGACGAAAGGGCCAATCGGCCGGGAGTCCTTCCACAAACCGCTCCCAGCGGTCGGGCCGGCGGTCGAGGTTGATACAGCAAACCCGGTCAAACACGTCGAAGGTGTCCATGAAAAATCTGATCCCGAAGCCGAGCGATCCCACCAGGTCAAACCGCCATCCGTACGACGAGCACGTCCCATTCCGCGGTGGTCAACACGCTCCACCCCTGGGAGGCCGTGACGTTGAGCCAGTATTGTTCAAGCACTCCCGGCCCTTCTTCCAGCATGATGCCCACGGAAAAAGCCGTTTCGCTGAATTTCGGGCAAACCACGGGCTGGTTGGTCGGCTCCACGGTCAAGGGTTGGGGTGTGGACCCGGGCGTCTGGAATTTGCTCCGCACCTTGACCAGCCAGCCATAGGTCGGCGAATAAATCTGGTTCGTGCCGCCGAGGGCCACGACGTCGGAGAAGCGGCCAATGCGAGCCGGCTCGCTGATCTTGGGAATAATCACGCCGAACCGCTTCACCGCCAGCTTGCTTTCCGCGGCGGCGCGGGCGAGCATCTGCATTTCCTCCGGCGTGTAACAGCTTGTGCAAGCGGGTTCCCGTTTATATGCGGCCGCACTCTTGATGTAAGAGCTGTAAGCGGGAGGATCGCACCACTTGTCCTCGTCGGCACAACCGTGGAGCGCGACCCAACAGCCCAAATCGTTGTCATACCGCCACGCACAGCCCGTCCCGCAGGGACGCGACCCGCTGCCGGAGCCACTCGGTTCTGATGTCATGGGTGTTCCTCGCAAGTGGATGTTCAAAGACACAATAACACCCTACATACACGATAGATCACCTCGAATCCAGCAAGAATTTTTCAGATTTTTCCTGATCTTTGGGGGGCGGCAGCGTGCGCGCGATTCGAAATCCCAAATAGGGATCGCTGTTGTTGATGGTCAGCGGCAAGGCGGCGCGGAATCTCGTGACGGACGACGCAGGTTTCGAACGAGCCGACGAGCTGGCGGCGGTATATCGGATTTTCCCATCCACGGGCGTCGCGCAGATTTTGCGCACGTTGCCGTACATGTCGAATAAGCCGGCCCGATTCGGAAGCAGCGAACCGGCCGGCATCAATCTCGCGCGGGAACTGGAGATGTCCCACGCGTACCGCGGCGTGAGATCGGGATCGTAACCGTAAAACCGCGGAGTCGTCGTGCCCGCGGCACAGGCGGCTCGCCATTCTTCCGCCGTGGGCAGCCGGTAGCCCAAGCGGTCCAGATAGCCTTCCACGGGCTGCAGGTTCTTGCGGCTCAATTCGGAAAGCGGCGGGTAGCACCATTCCTCCTTGGGAAGGGTCTGTTCGCTGAGCCACTGGCAGTATTGAATGCTTTGATGGACATAGAGTCCGCCGGCTGGCGAATCGTCTTCGCCTCCATCCACGTCCTTGTCGTGGGCATAGGTTGTGAGCCACCGCTGAAACTGTTTGAACGTCACCTCGGTGCTCGACAGGCCGACCCGTCTCCCGCCGGCATCGAAGTGAATCAACATTTGCCCGCCGTGGGTGTGCGACCAGTTTCGCCCCGGCGACGCCTCGCCCTCGAAGCCGCGGTTCGTGTCGGCAAGCCAGGCCTTTTGACCCAAGCGATTCAAAATCAGCCAGCACAACGCATGCACGCCGGACGCGGGATCGGAGACGTACAATTCTTTGGCCCTTTCGAGCAGCGTCTCTTTTTGGGCCGGCTGCAATGTCTCCACCCGATCGGCCAGGGCCGTCAACACGCTTTGCCGCATCGCCTCTCCGTCCGGGGACGTTAAGATCACAAGGAGTCGCTCCGCCGGCACGCGCGGCTGGCTCATGGCGACTTGGGCGTAGGTGCAGCGTCTCGGATCGCCGCGTTCCTCTAAGCAATCCGCCAGTTCCGCATCGTGCCCCATCAGCCACAACGTCAAGGCCAGGTTCACGATGGCTTTGGCGACGCGATCCTTTGCGGGCTGTGTGCCGGGATTCCGCCGTTTCCATTGTTCCAACAGCCGTCGAATCTGCTCGGCGGTTCCGGGATTATTCTCGACCTGGAGGATTTCCGTGAGCGCCCGCGACTGGGTCTCGTCCGCCTCGGGAAGCAGGCCGACGATTCTCTCGGAATCTTCCTCGCTAAACCTATAGATGGCATGGGCACAATTGAAGATCTGGCTGGGCTGTGTGAGCTTCGGAAAGGCGCCGGTCAGCCAATCCAGAAGATTGGCCCGCGCGGGATACAGCGCCTCGCACCATTGCGGGCAGAGAACCGTGGGTTGATCCAACAACTGTTCCCCGATGAGCCCGGCCTCTTCGCGGAGCAGGGGATGCGTCGGTTCCCAGCCCGCCAACGCACACGCCATGCGAAACCTCGCCGCCGGCTTGTCGCGGAAGGTCTCTGCGGCCCAGGACGCCGAGCCCCTCGAATAGCGGTTCAACATGTCCCTGGTAAGCAGGAACTCGTCCGGCTTGGTTTGAGGCTCTAAGAGAATGTTTTTCAAATATGCCGCCTGAGATGGGTCCATCGGAAGAAGCGCCAGCGCCGCCCGCCAACGGCGATCGCGTTCCGGCAACGCCCGCATCTCGGTCAACTCAGGCAGCACGTAACGGTGATCGGCAGTCATCTCGGCCAAAACGTTTTTGAGGTGCTCGATCTTTCCCGTGCGCAACCGGTCCACCAGCACCTGGGCGTATTGCTGCTCCGCGCGCTCGTCAAGAGTCGCGCGCACCGCGAAAAACGACCAGGCGAGACCCACAAAAATCAACAGAAACAACGCCAGCTTCCGCGTGTAATAAGACCGCGAAGCGCGAAGCAGCGCCCGTTCCGCCGGCGTCCGAAACTTGGAGTTGGTCAGAATCAGGACGGAAATCCACTCGTACCAGCCGGGCAGTTGCCGGGACTCCGGCTTCGCCTGCCAGAGTTGCGCCCGTTCCGCCAGGAGCAATTCCGCCCGGCCCCGGCTGGTTTCGTTCTGCTTTTGCGTCAGCCATTCCCGCAGCGAGGGCACGAGAAAGTCGTGCGTCAGTTGATAGGATTTCTTCGCGGGCGATTCCGCCGGCGCGCCTTTTCCCTCGGCCTCTTCCTCCGAATCGCTGGGAGTAATCAACCGCACCTCGCTGTCGAGGATGCGGAGCACCGCGTCGAAATCCGCCGTGCGATTTTGATAGCCCGACGCCGCGAGCAGCTCGTCATAGGACATCATCCGCCCTTTGATCCGGCTGCCCCGTTCGGGCAAAAGCGCCTTTAGCACCGCCCGCACCGCCTGCTGGTGCATCCGATGCGACGGGGGAGCGGTCGACGCCATGAACGCCTCTTCCAGAAAGGTCACCCCCACGCCCACCGTTCCGCCGATTTCCTTGAGGGCTTTGGGAGTCCAGGGTTTGCTCTTCATCATCTCGGCAAAAATCGCCAGCCGGACGCAAATCACTTTCCCGTTTTCCGCGAGGCCCTCCGCGGCTTGGTTTAGGAATTGCGTCTGCTCGGGGGTCGTCTTGCTGGAATCTTCCGGGAGACGATTGAAGGCCCGCCCGAACGCGGCGAGCACTCGGCAGGCGTGATCCGTATCGAACAGATCGACGAGCGCGCTGTTCTGGCCTTCGACGATCCGGATCTCCAAGCTCTTCATAAACCGGCTGACGGCGAGCCAGAAATCGTCGCGAACCATCACCAGGCATTGCACGCTGCCCCCGTCGCATTGCCTTAACGCTTGAATCAGTTCGCCGTCCTCCTGGTTCTGTTTTCCGTGCAGCCACTGCTCGAATTGGTCGAGAACGATCACCACCTTCCGCCCGGAAACCGTTCCCTGCCCGCGGCGCAAGGCGGTCACGGTGTCTTTCAAGCTCAGATGTTCGGGCAGGCCGGGACATCGCTTTCGCAGCCGCCTGAGCAGCCGATCCTCGGTGTCGTCCGGCGTCGCTTCGACATAAACCGCATTCACGCTTTCGGAAAGGCAGGGAAGCACGCCCGCTTTGATGAACGACGTTTTCCCGCAACCCGACGGACCATAGATCAATCCCACGGGGAACGTGTTGTCGGGGTCGGCTTCCTCGAGGCGGGCTTTCCAGAAACGGATCGAGTCCGGCAGATTGTCCCGATCGCGCGGGCCGGGAAGCAGCTCCAGAAAGAAGTCGGCGTCGTGCTCGTCGAACGACCGCAGCCCCTTGGGAACGATTTTCAAAGGCCGGCTGGTGGCACTGGGAGTCGCCGACGGCCAGACGTCCGATGCCTTCACCGTTTCAGGCTCCGACGACGCAAGCGGTTCCCCGGCTTTGGGCACCAAATTACGAGGCCGATCATGCAGAAAATGCCGCAAGTCCTCGGCGAAATCTTTGGCGGTGGTGTAACGGTCGCTGGCGCGCTTGGAGAGCGCCTTCAAACAGATCCGTTCCATTTCCTTGGGGATGGCATCCAGGACCTGGCGCGGCGGGCGGGCGTCCTGTGCGGCGATATGCTCCAGCAATTCTTGCTGAGTATCGCCTGAAAACGGGCGGCGGCCGACCAGCATTTCATAAAACACAACCGCCAGCGAAAACACATCGCTGCGGCCGTCCACGCGGTGGCCTTCTCCGCGGGCCTGCTCGGGCGACATGTAAGCCGGCGTCCCCGCCGTTCTCGGTCCTTGGCCGATTTCCTGCTCGCGGAGTGCCAGCCCGAAATCCCCGAGATGCGGCTGTCCCTCCCGGTCGATCAAAATATTGGCGGGTTTGACGTCGCGGTGGATGATGCCCCGCTTGTGGGCCGAGTGCAGCGCCTCGGCCACGGTCGCGGTCAATTCCGCCGCCGCGAACGCACTGATGCCGCTCCGCTTCAGCCGCTTGGCCAAATCCGTCCCTTCGATAAACTTCGAAACAATAAAGATCGGAAACTCGGGCATCTGCCCCACGTCGTAGACCGGAATAATATGCGGGTGGTCGAGCGCAGCCACCATTCGGCCTTCGGCCAGATACAGTTCAACCTGGCGGCCTTCCGTCACGAGGCACGCATGGGGCACTTTGATCGCCACCCGCCGCTGAAGTTGATCGTCATAAGCCAAATAGACGAGGCCAAACCCTCCCCGGCCCAACACGCGCTCGACGCGGTAACGGCTGATTCGCTCCGGGTATTCGTTGAGCGCAAATCCATCGTCGGCCGATTCCAGGAAGGACAGGTCGGCGCCCGGCGGAAGTTTTCGCGTGGCCGCGTATGGGTCATACTCGTGCATGTCGGCTCGGTTCCGTGCAAATTGCAGCGATTTTGCAGACTCACTGATTGTAATCAAACCCCCAGGGCTCCGCAGCATAATTCCCCCGAAGTTCCCATCCTTCGGCCGTGCTTTACCGGGACGGTTCGGGAACTTAACATGGACGAAAACAAACCCGTTCGCCAAACCAACGGCTACGATTCACCGGGTTTCGGCCGTTTCGGTTTGGAATTTGTTTCGGATTTCGAGATTCGGACTTCGGATTGACCAATGGATGCCTGTTCGATTTCGGTGATTGATTGCGGCCGCGACGATGCCGAGGAGTTGCTCGCGGAGCTTCGCGAAAAGCTCAGCCCGCGCGGGGATGTGGTGTCCGAAGCGGGGCGAAAGCGGACGCTGGAACTCTTCGGCGAAGCCCTCACCCCGCAGCAGGTCGTCGGCCAAATCTGCCGGGCCGTCGCGGAAAACGGCTTGGGCGCGGTCGTGGGCTATACGCAGAAGCTGGACGATGTCCTGCTCACACCCGAAACGATTTGCGTCTCCCCCGCCGAGATGGAAGAGGCCCACCGCCTCGCCGACCCGAAGTTTTTAGAAACCATTCGCCGAATCCGCCAGAACATTTGGGATTTTCAAAAGGGGCTTCTAAACACCGAGTTTCGTCTGACCCGCGAACACAAAGGCGGGCGGGTCGAGCTT
This sequence comes from uncultured Planctomycetaceae bacterium, assembly GCA_963815195.1. Classification (GTDB taxonomy): domain Bacteria; phylum Planctomycetota; class Planctomycetia; order Planctomycetales; family Planctomycetaceae; genus CAWAVN01. Next base: position 337,974 of record CAWFGE010000012.1, on the reverse strand, counting down.
CGGCAGCGGTATGTCCCGCTCAAACGCGTCGGGATTTGCGTGCCCGGCGGGGCCGCGGCGTATCCGTCCACCCTGTTGATGACCGCCGTCCCCGCGCAGGCGGCCGGAGTTTCACAGATTGTCGTCGTCGCTCCACCCACGAAGTTCGGCAGCTACAACGCCGACCTCCTCGCCGTCTGCCACGAACTGGGCATCCGCGAAGTGTACCGCATCGGCGGGGCGCAAGCCGTCGCGGCCTTGGCTTATGGAGTCGAAGGCATCGAGCGCGTTGACAAGATCGTCGGGCCCGGGAATCTATTTGTGGCTCTCGCCAAGCGGATGGTTTACGGCGAAGTGGACATCGACAGCATCGCCGGACCCAGCGAAGTCGTCGTGCTTGCCGATGAAACCGCCCGCCCGGACTATGTGGCCGCGGATTTGATCTCCCAGGCCGAGCACAGTCCCGGCAGCGGCGTGTTGATCACCTGGCATGCTCCTTTGATCGAAGCCGTGCAAAAAGAACTCGACCGCCAGTTGGCCGAGCTTCCTCGCGGCGACCTGGCCCGCGTCTCGCTGGAACAATACGGAGCATTGATCCTCGCCCCCGATGCCGAGGAAGCCGCCCGCCTCACAGACCTCCTGGCCCCCGAGCACCTGCACATCTCGACCGCCGACCCCGAAGCGATGCTCGAGAAAATCCAGAACGCCGGGGCGATCTTTTTGGGGCATCACACCCCGGTCGCCTGCGGGGATTACATCGCCGGCCCTTCGCACGTCCTGCCCACCGGCGGCACCGCGCGGTTCGCCAACGGCCTGTGCGCGAACGACTTTCTGAAGCGGTCTTCGGTCATCAGCTACAACGAAGCCGCCCTCCGCTTCCACGCCGACGACATCCGCCTGATGGCCGGCAAAGAAGGCCTCACCGCCCATAGCGCAAGCGTGGACATCCGCCTGCCCAAGCCGTAGCGGATTGGATTTCGTAGCGCCAGCTTCAGCGGCCGAGCTTAATCGACGGCGACAAGATGCCGCCGCCACGCCGGTTAAGGCCGTTCCACAACGCGCCGGCCGGCGGTTTCCAGAATCCCGATGATCGCCAGGACGCAACCCACGAGCAAGACCACAAGCAGCGCCCCCGTCCAATTCGAAACGCGATAAAGCAACAAGCCTCCCAACCCCGTGGTTAACGTGGCCAGGTAAATGGTCAGCACCGCTCTTGAAGGTTTGAGGCCGAGTTCCACCAGGCGGTGCGAAAAATGGCTTTTATCGGGATGAAACGGGCTTCGCCCTTGCAGGAGGCGAATGAGAATCACGGAACTAATATCATAAAGCGGAACCGCGAGAATACACAGCGGCGCCAAGATCACATGCCGGCTCGCCTCGGCATCGGAGTGTTCATAATAGGTTCCCAGCATTGTGAACGAGGCGAGCAACAAGCCGATGAAATAGCTTCCCGAGTCTCCCATAAAAATCCGCGCCGGCGGCCAGTTGTGAAAAAACAAAAACCCCGACAGCGAACCTGCCAACACTAGTAACGCCCCACCGACAAGCCAGCGCGGTTCGCTCGTTCCGGTCAGCATCACCACCGCGAACAACACTGCCGAGATCAAGGCGATCCCCGAACTCAAGCCGTCCATGTTGTCTAGAAAGTTAAAGGAATTGATGAGTACCAGATACCACAAAATACTCATCGCATATCCCACGGCCGGGATGGGTGTAAACACCGTGGCATGCACGTTCATCCCGACTACGAGAAACACCGCGACGAGGAATTGAACCAATAACCGCGGCCACCAAGGCAAGTTTTTTCGATCATCCAATAAACCCATGATCGCGAGCAACGTCCCGCAGCCGAGGATCGCCCACAACTGCCCCGACCGGTATAAGACACCCTCCAAATGCACCGTGATCGATTCGGGCAGCGAGACCAGTTTGAGTAAAGACTCATCGTGTATCGCATAATAGGCAAACACTTGAGCCCCGGCGATCGGCAGCACGACCCCCGCCCAGATTCCCACGCCCCCGCCCAACGGCGTCGGTTCGCGGTGCACCTTTCTGGCCGCGGGCTGGTCGATCAACCCCCACCGCGGCGCCAATCGCCGCATGATCGCGGTACTAATGGCCGAGACCACGCACGCAGGGACAACACAAGCCAGGACGAAGAACCACATGTTTAGAGATTAAGATTAAGATTAAGATTAAGAAATGGATTCACGACACGAAATTGACATCTCTCGTCCGAGTTGTCTTCGTGGTTTTCTTTACGAACACAAAAAGAAATCCCGGCTTCGCTGGAAACCGGGAAGTGAATGAAACGCGTTCGCTCCACATCTATTTCGCGTTGCCTTTCTGGGCGCCCGCGCCGCGGTTTCTTCCTTGACGGTTTCGCCGGCCCTTGTCCGGATCTTCTTCGGGAACTTGATATTGCTTTCTGAGCACTTCGAGTTCCTTCTTCAGCTCCGCGACGATTTTCTGCGAACTCTCCGCATCGACGATGTTATTCATTTCCCGCGGATCGGACTTGAGATCATAGAGTTCCCATTCGCCCAAGTTATAAAAGTTGATCAGCTTATAGCGGTCCGTGCGGACGCCAAAGTGTCTGCGGACGCTATGTGCTCCCGGGTATTCATAGTAGTGATAGTAAAAGCTTTTCCGCCAATCGTCCGGCGTGTGGCCTTTGAACAGCGGCACGAGGCTCCGGCCTTGCATATCGCCGGGAACCTCGACGCCCGCAGCGTCCAAAAACGTTTCCGCATAATCGAGGTTGGAGACGAGGTCGTCATTGACCGAACCGGGCTTGATGACGCCGGGCCAGCGGGCCAACAGCGGCATGCGGGCCGATTCTTCATACATGAACCGCTTGTCGAACCAGCCATGATCGCCCAGAAAGAAACCTTGATCGGAGGAGTACATCACCAACGTGTTCTTGGCGAGACCCGTCTCATCCAAATAGTCCAGCACGCGGCCCACGTTGTCATCCACCGCGGCCACGCAGCGGAGATAGTCTTTCATATACCGCTGGTATTTCCAATGCACCAGGTCTTTGCCCTTGAGGTTCGCCTTGCGGAAAGCTTCGTTTTTTGGCTCATAGGCCGCGTTCCAGGCGGCGAGTTGTTCTTTCGTCAAGTTTCCCGGCGGCTTGAGCTTCAGATCGTTGTCGTTCAGATGCCTCGCGACCTCCATCTGCTGCGTATGGGCCGCGGTGCCTCGGGTTTTATAGTCGTCGAACAAATTGTCCGGCTCGGGAATCTCTACATCATCGTACAGACTGAGATACCCCGGTCCGGGCTGCCAGTTGCGGTGCGGGGCTTTGTGTTGGTACATCAACATAAACGGCTTCGACTGGTCGCGCTGGTTTTTGAGCCAATCCAAAGCCAGGTCGGTGAGGATGTTCGTGGTGTAGCCCGTGTGCTTCGTCCGCTCGCCGTTTTTGAGCATCGGCGGATTGTAGTAAGGCCCCTGGCCGATGAGGACTTCGGAATAATCGAACCCCGTGGGCGTGGTGGCGAGGTGCCATTTGCCGACAATGGCGGTCTGGTAGCCGGTTTTCTGGAGCAGCTTGGGGAAGGTCTGCTGCGTGTTGTCGAACTTGTTTCCGTTTTGGAGAAAGCCGTTCAAGTGGCTGTATTTGCCGGTCTGAATCACCGCCCGGCTCGGTCCGCAGAGCGAATTGGTGGCGAAGCAGTTCTTAAACAACATGCCCTCGTTGGCGATGCGGTCCAGGTTGGGGGTTTTGTTGATCTTCGAGCCATAACAGCTCATCGCATGCGCGGCGTGGTCATCGGTAAAAATGAACAAAATATTAGGCCGACTGGCATCCGCCGCCATGCTACTCTCTGTGCAACAAAAAAATGTTGCCGCGCTGATGGTCAATAGAACCACGAGACGCGGAAACATCGTCGTGAGACTCGATGCGCGTGTTTTCATCATCTTCAAATCCCCTCGGAGGATGGTTGAATTGGAAGAAGGCGGATGGTTTCGATTCATCTTGGCGAGACGGCGGAACGAGTGCAACCCATCGGGCGGGGTTTGTTGATCGGATTGAGTGGCACATCTCTGAGCGTGGCGAAGGGCGTGGCGATCGCAAAGACCACGCCCTTCGCTCCTCAGGGCGTGCCACCCCAGTGCCTGCCTATTTTTCTGAAACGCACACGTTTATTGATCGCCTTCCGCGGGACCGATAGACTGCGGCTTTGTTGCCGAGAGCGTGTTTGGATTGAGTTGGAAACAGATGCCGAAACCCGTGGTGCTGATTAACGTCGTGGGCTTGACCCAGGATATGCTCGGGCCTGATACGCCGCATCTCCAGCGGTTGGCCGATGAGGGCTTCGCGCGGCCGATGGGCACGGTGCTGCCGGCGGTGACCTGCTCGGCCCAGACGACGATGCTCACCGGGGCTTTACCGCGGGAGCATGGGATCGTCGCCAACGGCTGGTATTTTCGCGATCTGGCCGAGGTTCTGTTTTGGCGGCAATCGAATCATCTGGTGCGCGGCGAGCGGCTGTGGCAAGCCGGTCGGTCGCGGGATCCCGGCTACACCACCGCGCAGATGTTTTGGTGGTACAACATGTATGCCGACGTGGAATGGTCCGTCACGCCCCGGCCGAGCTACCCGGCGGACGGGCGGAAGGTTTTCGATTCCTACAGTAACCCGCCGGAACTTCGGCATCGGCTGCAGGAGAAATACGGCGTTTTTCCGCTCCTCAAATTCTGGGGGCCGGGGGCGGACATTTCGAGTTCCCGCTGGATCGCCGAGGCCAGCGTCGATGTGTTCCAGGAATATCAGCCGAGTTTGCTTTTGGTCTATCTGCCGCACTTGGATTACAACCTCCAGCGTTTGGGGCCGGGCGATCCGCGGATTGCCGAGGACATTCGCCAGGTCGATGCCGAGGCGGGGAAACTGATCGAAGCGGCCCGCGCGGGCGGTGCCGAGGTCGTGGTGGTTTCCGAGTACGGCATTACCCAAGCCACATTGCCGGTGCACATCAACCGCGTGCTGCGGGAAGCGGGGTTTCTCACGGTGCGGTTGGAGCCGTTGGGCTGGGAGACTTTGGACGCAGGAGCCTCGCGGGCGTTCGCGGTGGCGGATCATCAAGTCGCCCACGTTTACGTCCGGGAGGCGAAAGACGTTCCCGCCGTGAAACAGCGATTGGAAAAAACGCCCGGCATCGAGCGGGTGCTGGATGAAGCCGGCAAACGCGAGGTTGGGTTGGATCACCAGCGCTCCGGCGAGCTGGTCGCGGTCGCGGCGCCGGGGGCGTGGTTCACCTATTACTTCTGGCTGGAGGACGACCTGGCCCCGGATTACGCCCGCACCGTGGACATCCACCGCAAGCCCGGCTACGACCCGGTGGAGCTATTCATCGATCCCCAGCTCAAATTCCCCAAGCTCCGCATCGCCCGCCGACTCGCCCAGAAGCTGATGGGTTTCAGATATTACATGGACGTGATCTCGCTGGATGCCAGGCTCGTCCAAGGCACCCACGGCCGCCTGCCGACGCCGGGGAAAGAAGCGAGCGAAGCCCCGGTGTTCATTTCCTCATCGCGAAAGATTGAACGCGACGAAATCCCGATGACCGCGGTCAAGCAGATGGTGCTGGATTTGCAGTTTTGAGGAAAGGCATTTAACGCAAAGGTGCAAAGAAAAAACGCAAAGGGCCGCAAAGAAAGGGTTTGTGAGAACGAAAGGTTCCGATCGGGTCAGTCGTAGAGATCCCTGCTCACAGTGATGGTCTTGTCGGGATGAATCGTCACGCGAGCGGTCCCTCCTTGGCTGCCTGTCACATATCCATCCACCTTTTCACGAAGAATCGTCGTATCCACTGTGGCTTGAAACTTGAGTTCGCCGTCCGTTTGAAACCAGAGGTGTCGCTTAATGCGCCCTTGAGGTGGAACGGGATCAATCGTTTCATCCACTCCGCCGCCAAATATGCGAACATTGGTAAGGGTGTGCTGCGTTTCATTCTCAATGACGACGGTGTACCGCGTTTCAATTCTGACTGCGGCTGCGATCAATCCGCCGGCCACTGGGAAATTCAGTAGTAAAAGCCCAGCGCAGGCCAGTGTGCTCCAATGTCGGCGTTGCCGCGAATAATCGGGGATCAGCGATGCCCTGTTCCAGTAATACGCGAGGCAAAAGACGCCGACGAAGAACATCACCAAACCGCAGCCAATGTTGCAAAGTCCGGCGACCATCAACCATTCCTGCCGCGCGAACACCCAGACGAGAAAAATTGCAAGACCCAGGGCAAGGGGGATCGCTCCGCAGAGAATCGCAATCAGCAATGGGCGTTGCATGACCAGGTCCTCGTATACTATCGATTACTTCCGGCGGGGTTTGGGGGAGCGGGTTTGCTTCGGATTTCGGGAAGCGGGTTTCTTGGGCTTGCCGGGCCGGCTTGCCGGTTTTTTGTTGGAGCGGGGTTTGCCTTTGGCGGGTCGGCGGCCGGGGGATTTTTTGGCGGTGGCGGATTTTTGGTCGAGTTCGCGGAGTTCCGTCAGTTCGGTGTCGCGTAACTGGCGGTATTTGCCCAGGCTCAAGCGGCCGAGTTTCAAGGGGCCGAAGGTGACGCGTTCCAGGCTCATCACTTTGTGGCCCACGCGGGCGAGCAGCCGGCGGAGTTCGCGATTTCGGCCTTGATGGAGTTCGATCTCCAGCACCGTGCTTTTGCCCTGCGTGCGGACGATGTGCACCTGGGTCACGTAAAATTTCCCATCGGTGAAGTAGATGCCCTCGCGGAGCTGCTTAAGGACTTCGGCCGTCGGTTTGCCCGCGACCTGGACTTGATACCGGCGGGGGATCGAAAACCGCGGATGGGCCATGCGGTGGGCGAGCTCGCCGTCGTTGGTGATCAGGATCAAACCCCGGCTGCTCTCGTCCAATCGGCCCACCGTGAACAGGCGGGTGTCATCCTGCGGGACCAGATCGATCGCCCGCGGCCGGCCCTGGGGATCGCTGTTGGTGCACACGTAGCCCGGCGGCTTGTTTAAGAGGTAATACCGTTTTTTCTGGGGCTTGATGCGTTCGCCGTCCACTTGGACCACCTGCTCGCGCGGGTCCACGCGGACGCCCAGATCGGTCGCCGTCTCGCCGTCGATGGTCACCCGGCCGTCGCGGATGTAATCCTCGCAATGCCGGCGCGATCCCAAGCCGGCCGCGGCCAGGAACTTCTGGAGCCGCACCAGGCGGTCGGGCGGTTGTGCTTTGTCGGGTTGGTCGGTTTCGGGAGACATGTTGTCGATTTCGGTCAGATTTTTTGGAGGTTCATAGCGAAGCGGTTCTGCGCCGCCCGGGAAATGTCGCTCGACCACGCCGCCGGACCGGTTGGCGCACGCGACAAACTCATCGCAGATTGCCCCCCCGAATTCTTTGCCCGCGCCCGTAAAAAAGGAAGTCCGTACGAGTCAGATTAACCGATTCAGCCGATAAATGTAATTGTGGTGTGACAGTGTGACAGGAGCAAAGGCCGCACAGGCCACAAACGGGCAACGGGGAACCATGCATTTCGACTTTTCCACACGCAAATGACAACGGGCAGCGCACCGCAGACTACGGACGACGAACAATCCGCGACTTTCCTTGAGAATCTCTCTGTTCGCGGCGGATTGCTGCTTCTTTCCGGTTGCTCCCTGCCCTTATAATTTGATAGCTCACACGTTCTGAGGATGCATCCGGGTGCTAAAATCGCGTCAAAAGCTGGGGAAATACCGCATCGAACGCCGACTCGCCACAGGCGGGTTCGGGGCGGTTTTCCGCGCGATGGACACGATCGAAGGCATCCGCGTGGCTCTGAAAATCCCGCACGCCAGCGTGGTCTCCAAGGAGCTGATCGACGACTTCCGCAAGGAGGTCCGCATGACCGCCAAGCTCGAGCACCAGAACATTCTGCCCCTGAAAAACGCGAGTTTCATCGAGAATCACTTCGTGATCGTGTTCCCCTTGGGCGAAAAATCCCTGGCCGACCGCATGCGGAGCCGAATGTCGCTGCACACGATTCTGGACCTCGCCGAGCAGATGATCGACGCGGTCGCCTACGCCCATCGGCAGCGGATCATCCACTGCGACATCAAGCCCGAAAATTTTATCCTGTTCCCCGACAACCGCGTGCGGCTGTCGGACTTCGGCATCGCCCGCGTCGCCCTGAACACGGTGAAAGGCTCCGGTTCCGGCACGGTGGGCTACATGGCCCCCGAACAGGCGATGGGCAAGCCCTCGATGCGGTCGGACGTGTTTTCGCTGGGGCTGGTGATTTACCGCATGCTCACCGGGCATCTCCCGGAATGGCCGTTCGACTGGCCGCCCGAAGGCTACCGCAGGCTTCGGCAGCGGGTGCATCCCGACATGGTGGCCGTGCTCAAAAAGGCCCTGGAAGTCTCCCCGCGAAAGCGATACCGCGACGCGTCGAGCCTGCTCCGCGTCTTCCGCCAGGCCAAACGCAAAACGCTGCAACGGGCGATCCAACGCCGGAATTAGCGAGGATGGTTCAAGGAATAACTGAGCGGTATGGCGCTAGCCACCGGTTGGTGCAACCGTGAAAAACCGGCGGCTCGGCGCGTTGCGAAAATCTCCCGGTGGAATCACAATCCAACTACGCCGCGGCGATTTCCTGCAACTTGCCCAATCTGGAGGACCCGTTCCGATGAACCAGCGCAGCCTGTGGGCCGTTTGGGTGGCGAGCGTTCTCTTCTCCGGCGCGTTGCGCGCGACGATGTGGTCGTCAAGGTCTCGCCCGGAAATAGCCACGGTTGGGTGATTGCGACAAACAAGGGCGGCACGGGGGAACTCACGAATCGCGGCCCCGCGGTATTTGAACGGGAGCAGCCGTTCGTGGCCGAGGACGGCCGGGACTTGGGGCAAGGAGCCTATTTCGCCGCGCTCGGGTTCGAGGGCGGAACGACGCCGCCGACGGCCTGGCTTGGACTCGACACCTTTGACGGCCGACCGCTCGCCGGCGTCGCGCTCAAGTCGATCACGCGTTTGGATTATTACGCCTACAATGCCCACATCCCCGTCGGCACCGCCAACACCAAAAACTGGAGCAGTTGGAAACTGTGGTGGACGTATCCCAGGCAGTTGATTCAACTCCAACTCACGGCCCAGAGCCCCGACGGCACACAGGCGCAAACAGTTCTGGTTCATGCCCTGGCAGAAGCATAAGATCCGCGGCGAAAACTCCGGCCGGCACTGCAAGAAATGGCTCCGTTACGATCCCATCCACTGGGACGCGCCCGGCCCCGTGATGTGCGGGCGGTGGTTTACTTTCGGTCCGCCAAAAGAGGAGTTCGCGTCCTGGGCCGAGGTCATCCGGGACTACGGCGATTGGACGCTCGTCCCGACTTCCAACAAGGCCTCTGCCGACGGCGGCTGGAAAAGCCCCGGCTGGGACGAGAAGACCGATCCGCCCGGAGCCCCGGCCTCCACCGCCACGGGCACCTGCTTGAACTTTGTGATCGGAGCGCGGAAGGAATTCGCCGCCGTCTACGGTTCCGACACCGTCCGCTGGGCCAACGACTATCGGGGTTTCCAAGGCTATGTGGACTGGTTCACGCTGGGCATCGACGGCAAACACATCACCTACAACTTCGAGCCCGCTGCGGACGCCTCGCCGCCCAAGATCACCGAACTCACCGCCAAGGCCGCGGCGGCTTTGAAGCCCGGCAAGGGGGATTCTGGTCAAGCTCACGGGCACCGTGGTGGATCGCACGAACGCGATGTTCGCCTTGGACGACGGGTCCGGGACGATCATCCAGGGCTTTCTGTATCGGGACATCAAGACGACGGAAAACCCGGCCCGCGTCGGGGAACGCTGGTCGGTCCGGGGCCGGCTCGAGCGCGTGCCGTTTCAGCCCGCGGACACGCCGCCCCTCCTGTGGACCTGCCCCGGCCACATGACGAAACTCAAACCCTGACGGTCCGGCTTAATTACGCAAACTGTAAGTCGGCAGGGGCGCAATGGAATGTTCCAAGGAAAAAGCAGATTTGAGGCCTGGGGCCGTGTGGGATTTTTCTCGCCCGGCCACAGCCCCAGCATTCGCAGTTCTAGCCTTGTTCCAAGGGGACTTGCGCCCCAGCCACCCAAACGCTTACAGTTTGTGTTAATCACTCCTTCACGTTCAGCGATTCCGCGACGTTCATGCTGCGGATGCTTTTGTGGACCGGGACGTGGGCGAGGAGCGTGAACGAGACCCTGGCGACGGCAGGGTGGCTGGGGCGAAATGGGATGTTCCAAGGAAAAAGCAGATTTGAGGCCTGGGGCCGTGTGAGATTTTCTCGCCCGGCCACAGCCCCAGCTTTCGCAGTTCTAGCCTTGTTCCAAGAGGGACTTGCGCCCCAGCCACCCAAACGCTTACCGTTTGTGTTAATCACTCCTTCACGTTCAGCGATTCCGCAACGTTCATGCTGCGGATGCTTTTGTGGACCGGGATGTGGGCGAGGAGCGTGAACGAGACCCCGGCGACGATGGGCCAGAGCCAACTGTCCCAGTGGATCACGAACGGCATGCGGAACAGGTCCGTGTTCCACATCCGCCCGATCTGCCAGCTCAGCCAATACCCGATGCAGAGGCCCAGCAGGCTGCCGGCAAGGTTGATGCACAGGCTTTCGCGGAGGAAGATCGACCCCACCTCCCGCGGCGTGTAACCCAGCACGCGGAGCGTGGCGATTTCCTGCCCGCGCTCGGCGAGGGAAATCAGCGACGCGTTCAGCACGCTACCGAAAAAGATCAGCCCGGCGAACGCCATAATCACCGAGATCGAGATCCACATCTTATCGACGACCAGGCGGACGAGGGTTTCTTTGTTGTCGCGGACGGGCGTGACGGCTTGGACGACGGGCAGGCGTTTGAGTTCCCGATAGAACCGCCGCTCCGCTTCCCGGCCGGGTTGGACTTTGAGCTGCAGGGTCGTGATCGTGTCGCTTTCTCCCACGAGGCGGTTCAGGGTGTAAATGTCTGCATACGCGGCCGTGCCCATGTAGCTGTCGACGATTTGCATCACGGGCATCTGAAACGGCTGTTTGCGGCCGTCCACCGGTTCGATGGTGACGGCTTGCCCCACGCGGACGCCGAGCGAATCCGCCAGCCGCCGGGTGAGCACCAGCCCGGCTTTGGGAATTTTGATCCGTTCCCCGCCGGCTTCGCGGGGGATCGTCAACCGGGAGTCGGGCAACAACCCCGTGATGCCGCCCTGCTTTTCGCGCGGCCCGTGCCGGAATTTGCAGCCGACGTGAAACTGTGGCTCCACGAAATCGACGCCCGGCAGCCGGCGGGCCTCATCATAGGCGGCGATGTCCCGCTCGTCTTTGAAGGTCAAATCGTAATCGCTGCGCATGACCTTGTCGAATTGGAACTCGATCATTTCATGCGTGGCATCGCGGAGATGAAACGTCAACAGCAACAAACTCGCCCCCGAAGCCGCGGCCATCACGCCCGCGAACGTCCGCATCCGCTGCCGAAAGACGCCGCGCAAAACCAACTGCCAGCGAAAATCGAGCCGGTTCCACAACACGCGAATCCGCTCCAGCAGCGTGCGGTGCCCTTTGGCGGGCGGTTTGGGCCGCATGGCTTCCGCGGGGGCGAGCTTCAAAATCGTGTGGATGCCCCGCAGCGTCCCCAGCACCGCGAAGGCCATGCTGATCAACATTCCCGCCGCAAGGATCGTCCAATACGGCCGATTCACGAGCCGGGGAAATTCATAGAACTGCAAATAGACCTGCGTCATCCCGCCCGCGAGGGCATAACCGCCGGCGAGTCCCAACGCTCCGCCCAAGACCCCGATCACCAGGCCGAACCGGACGTAATGCCCGAACAACTGCCGATTGGAATAGCCCAAGGCTTTGAGCGTGCCCACGATCGTCCGCTGCTGCTCGGCGATCCGCATCATCAGCACGTTCAAAATCAAAGCCGCAACGCCCAAAAAGATGCCCGGCACCACGGTCGCATTGATCCGCAGCCCTTCGATCTCGCTCATCAAAAACAGATGCGACGGCTGGTCGCGGCGGGGCGTGGTGGAGAATACGCCGTAGGCATCCAGCCGGCGTTCGATCTCGTCGAGCAAACGATCGGGCCGCTCGCGGACATCGGGGCTCAACAGGCCGACAATCTGGTTGCAGGCGCCTTGGAAATCGTAAACCTCCTCCGCGAAGCTGTGCTTCAGATAGAAGATCCCGAAGGTCTCGGGATCAGGCACGAAGGAGCCGGGGCTGACGATATACACGAACTCGGCACTGATCGCCGTGCCCACGATCGTCAGTTTTTGCCGGCGATTGTTAAGCAGCAAATGCAGCGAATCGCCGGGCTTGAGGTGATGTTCCCGGGCGAAGGCATCGTTGACGATGACTTCCTCCCGGCGTCCTTGGGTGAAGTAGCCGCCCCGCCGGAGCAGAATGTTATCGATGACCGGAGCCGGCTCGTCCGGGAGCGAAATGATCCGCCCGCTGACGGGTTTGATCACATCGTCGAGATCGGCGGTGACGGGAAACGTAATTCGCGGATGCAGCTCCGTGATTCCCTGGAGCGATTCGATGCGGTTCAATTCGTTTAAGGGGAGTTTTTTCAGCTCCACCGAGAAATCCGCCATCCGGCACTGGGCGTAATAGCTTCGCCTCGAATCGTTCAAGTTGAAGTACAGCGACGTCATGCCCACGAAGCAGCAAATGCCCACGGCGATGATGGCGACGATCGCCGCCAGGACGCCCTTGGAGGCGAAGAGTTCCCGCCGAAGCTTGCGGTCGAGCACGCTCACCAGGCGATCTCCTCCGGCAAGATGGGCTGCGTATTGATTTCGGACGCGGCGATCGTGCCGGACCCGATGCGGAGCGTGCGGTCGCTCATCCCGCTGATGGCGGAGTTGTGGGTGATGATCATCACGGTCATGCCCAGCTCGACGTTCAGGCGGCGAATGACGCCGAGAATCTTTCGGCCCGTCTCCAAATCGAGCGCCCCGGTGGGTTCATCGCAGAGAAGCAGCTTGGGGTTCTTGGCGACGGCGCGGGCGATGGCGACCCGCTGCTGCTCGCCGCCGGACAGCTGCGCGGGAAAGTGATCGAGCCGGTGCTCCAAGCCGACGAGTTTGAGGGCCTCCAAGGGCGGCATGGGCTGGCTGCTGATCTCGGTCGAGACCATCACATTTTCCACCGCGGTCAGCGTGGGCACGAGGTTATAGAACTGGAACACAAAGCCCACGTTCCGCCGGCGGTAGAGCGTCAACTCGGCTTCGCCGGCGTGAGTGAGGTTTCGTCCTTCGAAGAACACGTCGCCCGCGGTGGGCGTGTCGATGCCGCCGATGATATTGAGGAGCGTGCTTTTCCCCGACCCCGACGGCCCGACGAGCACGACGAGCTCGCCCGCGTCCAGATCCAAATCGATGCCGTGCAGCACGGGCACTTTCACGTCGCCCATGCGGTAAACTTTCTCCACGTTTCGCAGGGAGAGCAGCGTTTTCTGTTCGGTCATTGCCTCAATGGCCACTGGGCCTCCCTTCCGGAAACGGGGCGGGTGTCGCGTGCGTCCGCATCGAAACGTCTTTTCATAGGGTACTCCCGCGGCCGACTTTGTCTCAATCAAACCAATGGCTAATATACTCAAACTGTAAGCGTTTGGGTGGCTGGGGCGCGAATCCCCTTTGGAATAAGGCTTGAACTACGAATGCTGGGGCTATGGCCGGGCGAGAAAAATCTCACACGGCCCCAGGCCTCAAATCTGCTTTTCCCTTGGAACATTCCTTTGCGCCCCTGCATTTTTGACTTACGGTTTGAGTAATATAGAGACGACTGGTTCCATCCTCACCACGGGAACCCCGACATGTTTTCGTCAAGAACCCTGCTCTGGGGAATTTACGGTTTGCTCTGGCCGCCGTTTTGGGCACTGGTGTTTTATACCAGCCACGACGCCGCGGTGCTCGACCGCTGGTCCCGGCGGCTGTTTTTCTTGATCGTCGCCTACGCGTGCCTGTTGCTCGCGGCCACCGCGGCTTGGTGCCTGTGCGCGATTTCTCAACGCAAAACGAAAGCCGGCGGATCGCCGGTTTTGGGTTGGATTCGCCGGAGCCGGTTGCGGGTGGTGACGGCCTTGGCGGGGCCGGTGCTGTTGTGGTGGGCGGCGTTGTGCGGATTGGTGATGGTGGGGCCGGCGGCGGAACTCGGTCGCCGGTTGCTGTTCGCGATGGCCGACCTTGCTGTCGCGGTCGCGCTTTGGCTTGGCTGGGTGTTGTTTGTGGATCGAGGCAAAGTCGGGAGGCGTGAAATCCTGCTGCGGATATCCGCGGTGATGGTCAGCGTCGCCGCGGCCATCCTGTTTGTGGAAATCGCCGGGCGAATCGCGGACATCGAACCGCTTTACGGCTGGAATTTGAATCCGCCCAACATCCGCGTGCGCTGGAAGTCGGACGAGTTCGACACCGTCGTGACCACCAATTCGCAGGGCCTTCGCGAACCCGCGTTTGTCGAACGCGAGCACCTCGGCCGGTTTCGCATTGTCGTCATTGGAGATTCCATCACCTTCGGCCAAGGCGTGAACGATGACGAGACCTATCCCCGGCGGCTGCAAAACCTCCTGCGAAACGAATACGGATGGAAGCTCGCGGAAGTCGTCAACGTCTCCCGCCGGGGCGCGGGGCCGGGCGAATATTTGCAGTACGTCCGCCTGGCGATCGAAAACCTCGATCCGGATTTGCTGATCCTGGGCTATTATCCCTTAAACGATTGCCCGGTCCGGCAGCCGTATGTGCCGCGGACTTCGGAGCAACTGGCAAAGCTCAAATCGGACATTTTGCGGGAAAGCCGGGAGAATTTCTTGATGCACTCCGTTTGTTGCCGGTTGCTGTATCGCGGGGCGTTGCGGCCGCTCGCCGATTGGCGGGAAAGACTCCAAGCCGGGCGTACGCCAGGCGAGCCGGATCGAATTTTCCAGACGCCCAACGAACTGGGACTGGCGCTTTCCAAGCCTCTGTCCGAAGTGGAACGAGAGCGGCGGGATTGGCTTCAACAACGCGGTTGGATCGATCGGGCCCTCCGGCGGGACATCAACCCGGCGTTGATGGTCTCCGCCATCCAGCGCCCGCGAGGCCTGTTGAAATCCATGTTTCTCGACGAAGGCACAGAACCTGCGATGCTCGCGGAATGGCGGCTATGCGAGGACGTTCTGAAGGAGATCGCCCGACTCGCGAAGGACCGGCCGAGTCGTTTCTGCCTGCTCGTCATCCCGCACCCGTACCAGGTCGATCCGGCGGCGGTCGCCATGCTTCGGGAATGGACCATCGCCACGAGTCCGGAGATGCTCACCAGCCGGCGGCAGAACGACCTCGCTCTGGATTTCTGCCGGCGAAACGGCATCGACTGCGTCGATCCGCTCGTGCGGTTTCGCGAGGCGTGCGCCGCCGGCGAGGAGTTGTTCTATCCAATCGACAGCCACATGACCGCCTCCGGACATCGCCTTTTGTCGCAAATCCTCGTCCGCCATCTGGCCGGGCGATTGGAATTTCTGTCGCAGCCGCCCAGCGGGGAGAGTCCGTGAGGTCGATCCGAGATGGGATCGCAAACATCCTGAATTGCGTTGGGTTCAGTCGTATCTTTCGTGGTCTTCCCTACCGGGCGGGTTTCGCCGCGACAGCGGGGCGGAGCCGCTGGCGGTTGGCGAGATCATACAGGGCACCGGCGGAGAGGCTTTCGTAGGGGGCTTGGGTATCGTCGCCGGTCTCTTTGGCATTGAAGAAGTGGACCTGGTTTCGGCCGAGGACTTCCGCGGTTTGGCCGCGGACGACGATCGCGGTCGCTTCATCGATGCCGATGCCGAGGTATTGGGGATAGGCGGTAACGAGGCGGCTCAGATCGTCGAAACGTTTGCGCTGGGCGAAGTGCTGGTCGATGGCGGTGCCGGGCAGGAAGCGGAATCCCTGTTCGTAGCCTTCCGCCATGATGAGCCGATTGGTGATCGCATCCGCGCGGGCCAGGTATTCGCCTTGGATCGAAGCCCCCGCCGAACTGCCGCAGATCACCCCGCCCCGGCGAAGCACATCGTGAAAGAGTTCCAACGCGGGTGTGCCGGCGTAGGCATCGACGAACCGCCACTGCCGGCCGCCGCCGAACCACACGCAGTCGGCTTCCTTCAGAGCCTGGACCGCTTCGGGTTGGGACAATTCCTCCGGTCCGCGGGCTTTTAAGACCGTGATGTTCTTCGCCCCCGCTTTGAGGAAGTAGCTCGGCTTGCCTTCGCGGTCGGCGCGTTCGGGCGTGTGCGCGGCGGGCAAGGCCACGATCTTCGCCTCGGGACCGCCGGCGAGTTCGAGAATCTTCGCGACGACATCGGCGGGCATCGCCCCGCCGCCGATGATCACCAGCGAGCCTTTGGGCACGTTGGGAACGCCCGCCGGTTCCGCCGGGAAATTCGCGAGGCGGTCCCGCGCGGCCCGGCGGAGCTGCACGAGATCGAGAAGTTGTCCCTCCTTGACGCGGTATTCTTTCATGGGTTTATTGGCCGAGGCCGCGAGGATCACGGTGACTTCGCCGCTCCCCAGGACCCCTATCGTGCGGCCGCGGTCGGCGGGGCTCATTCGGCCGGCTTTCGTGCCCACGATGAGCGCGGTGCCTTCATCAATGCCCAGGCCCACGCATTCGGGATGCTGTTTGACGGCCGACCGCAAGCGGGGCTGACGCTTTCGTTGGGTGAAGTGCTGATCGATAATCTGCGCCGGCAGGAGACCCAAGCCGGTTTGGATGTTCGGTTCGCTTTGGCCGCTGGCGATCATCACGCGGGACTGGATCGCGGCCCCCGCCGATGTGCCGCCGATCACGCCGCCGCGCTTGAGCAGGTTTTTCAGCTCGGCTTCAAACGCGGTCCCCTGGTAAGCCGCCGCGAGCCGCGATTGCTGTCCTCCCAGGAACCACACCGCCGTCGCGTCTTTGAGCGGGGCGAGAAACGTCGGGTCGTTGGCCTCCTGGCGGCTCCGGGCATGCAGCACCGTGGCCGAGGGAATTCCCAAATCGGCCCAGCGTTTGGCGAGATCGTCGGCTTTCAGGTCTTCCGGTCGGGATTGGGCCGTGGGCACGATGATGAGCTTCGCCTTTTCGCCGCCCGCCAATTGCACGAAGTGTTTCTCGACCGACTCCGGCAGCGCCCCGCCACCGACGATCACCAACGATCCGGAAATTCCTTGGGGGTCGATCCACGCTTCGGCCGCGGCGTTCCTCTGAGCCATGCCCAACTGCGGTCCCGCCAAAACCACCAGCAACATAAGCCACAAAAGCATGCAGATGGAAGCGGGCTGTCGCTGCGATTGTTTCATGTCGTCATCCATTCGTTCAGAAAAGAAGAACCACGGATTGAACGGCTCACGGGGAATCTTGAAATATTCTGATCGGTGACCGGGCTCATGGATTGGATTTTCCACCCCATCCTATCGTAAAGTTCCGCCGTTCGAGAACAAACCGACTGGAAAAGAATCCCTCGTTTGGGAAAATAGCCAATCGAGCATGCTGGTCCGCGGCCGGGCGTTGGCCGGGCAGACGTTGGCTGAAGGAGACCCTTTCATGATTCCTGGTATTGAGTGGGCCGCGTTGGTCCTGTTCGCGGAGACGCCGCTACCGCCGGAGACGCCACCCGATCTCGGTTGGCTGCCCTGGCTGTGGTTGTTTTCCTCGGTGATTTGGCTGGCGACGACGCTGGGCTGGATTTGGATGCTCGTCCATTGCTACCAGCACGAACCGGACCGGGAGTTCTGGTTT
The DNA here is from genome assembly GCA_963815195.1 of uncultured Planctomycetaceae bacterium. Lineage (GTDB taxonomy): Bacteria > Planctomycetota > Planctomycetia > Planctomycetales > Planctomycetaceae > CAWAVN01. The sequence continues at coordinate 320,282 of CAWFGE010000012.1, read as the reverse complement.
TGGGTGATGATTTTGATCCCGCCGGCGGCGATGGTGTATTTCTTCGTCCGCTGGCTGCCGAGCCGAGGCGGCGGGGGAGCCGCGATCCCGAAAGGACTCAAGCGGTGGTCGCGGGGGCGGGAGATTCAACAGTTGGAAGTCGCCGCCCAACAGATCGGGAATCCGCATCAATGGATTCAACTGGGCGATGCGCTGCGGGACGTGGGCCGCTTCGCCGAAGCCGCCGAAGCCTACGACAAAGCCCTCGCGAAGGAAGCCGACAACATTCAAGCGCTCTGGGCGCGGGGATCGCGCGGATCGATGCCCAAGAGTTCGCCCCCGCCCGCGCATCTGGAAAAAGGGCTGGCGATCGACCCCAAGTACAAGTTCGGCGACATGTCGCTCGCTTACGGGCGGGTGCTCTCGGAACTGGGGGAAATCGATCTCGCCGCGGACCATCTCGACCAGCACGTCAGCCGCTGGCGGCATCCGGAAGCGCTCTATCTTCTCGCCACGCTCGAACTGGATCGAGGCAACCCCGACGCCGCCCGGACCCATCTGCAGGGTTTGCTGTTCGACCTCAACGGCAGCCCGCAAGCCATCGCCCGCAAACACTCCCGCTGGAAAGGCCGGGCCACGCGGCTGCTCAAGCAAATCCCGCGATAGGCCGGCGCGGGCAAATCCGAAATCCGAATGTCGAAATACGAAACAAATCCAAAAACCCAAAATCCGAATGTCCCAAACAAATTGAATTGCACACCCTCATTTGTCCCGGAAGGAACATCATGCCCACGCACATTGTCGAGCCGAAGCAGGTCGAAGCCGCGGGGCAGCCGCCCAAGATCATTCGGGAATATATCGGCCGGGTGAATTCCGGAACAGCCGCGCTGAGCATCGCCCACATGCAAAGCCCGGCCGGTTGGTCGGAGCCGGGGCAGCGGCCGGCGTTCGATGAATACACCGTGGTCCTCCAGGGGCTGTTGAGAGTCGAGCACGCCGCCGGTACGATGGATGTGAAAGCAGGCCAGGCGGTGATCGCCCACGCGGGGGAATGGGTTCGGTACAGTTCGCCCGAACCGGAGGGAGCGGAGTATATCGCCGTCTGTCTCCCCGCGTTCTCTCCGGACACCGTGCATCGTGATGCAGAGGAAAAGGGCGAGCGTGGGGCGTCAGCCCCATGATTTCTTGAACGCATTGTCAACACGCGCGAATGAAAAACACAATGGACCAAGGATAAACTTTCATGTCATCGGTAGCGATACGGGTGGGCGTCAACGGGGCGGCGGGGCGGATGGGGCAGCGCATCGCGGCCCTGGTGCATGCGGATCCGCAATTGTCCCTCGCGGCCGCTCTTGAATCGGCAAACAGCCCGGCTTTGGGGCGGGACGCCGGCGAAGTTGCGGGCATCGGGAACATCGGCCTCGCCATCGCGGAGGAGTTGGGCGACCACGTGGATGTGATCATCGATTTTTCCACGCCGGCGGGACTCGCCAAAATCGCCGAGGTCTGCGGCCAGCGGGAAATCGCCCTGGTCGCCGCCACCACGGGATTGACCCACGAGCAACGCGAAACGGTGATGACCGCCTCTCAAACCGCCCCGGTGATCGTGGCCCCGAACATGAGCCTGGCGGTCAATCTGACGATGAAACTCGTCCGCGAAGCCGCGCGGGTTTTGAAACACGTCGAAAGCGGCGTGGACGTGGAGATCATCGAACGCCATCACCGCTTTAAGGAAGACGCCCCCAGCGGGACGGCCCTCAAATTCGGCGAGATCATCGCCGAGGAAATGGGCCAGACCGAACACGTGCACGGCCGGCACGGTCGGCCCGGTGCCCGCAAGCCGACCGAGATCGGCTACCACGCCCTCCGCACGGGCGACAACGTCGGCGAGCACACGATCGTGTTCGGATTGATCGGCGAGACGATCGACATCGACGTCCGCGGCCACACTCGCGACAGCTACGCCTACGGTGCCCTCGCCGCCGCGAAATACCTCTTCACCCAAGGGCCCGGGCTGTATACCATGGCTGACGTTTTGGGTTTGTGAGTCTTCGACAAGGGGATTTGCGTCGTGTCCGTCTATCTGGAACATGCCAACTTAACCGTGCGCGATTTGGATGAGGCCATTCGCTTTCTGACCACGGCCATCCCGGAGTTTTCTGTCAGACACCGGGGATTTTCGAACGGTCGCGAATGGGCGCATGTGGGAAACGCGGAGACCTATATTGCCGTCTCAGTCATCCCGGACGAAGCGGCTCCCCATCGCGCTTACGAGGAGTTGGGAGTCAATCACATCGGTTTTGTCGTGGAGGATGCGGACGCCGTGGCGCAGGCTCTTAAGAACGCCGGATACAAAGAAGGGATGCAAGTCGACCCCCACCCCCACCGCAAACGGATTTACTTCCACGATGACGACGATAACGAATGGGAGTTCGTCGAGTATTTCTCGGCGGATCCGAAATTGCGGAACGACTATTCCGAGTAATCATCGCCCCGGCACGGGTGGCACGCCCCTGAGCGCAGCGAAGGGCGTGGTCTTCGCGTTCGCCACGCCACCCAATTTGCTCTCAGTCGTTGGTTGTTCATTGGCCGGCAGGAGCGTATTCATTGCCGACTTTGCGGGCTCGCTCCGGCTTGTCGATGTCGATGCCCAGCCTCAATCCGACTTCCACCAGCACATTCCAGCCCGCGGCCATTTGTACGAAGGGCGAGAGGCTGTCCATTTCAGGAATCGCCAGCGTCGGGAAGCGGGTTTCGCGGTCGGCGATGGCGAAGATTTTGAGGCCCACGCCTTTTTCCAGAACCTCGTGGAATTTGTTCTCTGCTGACGGATAGGGGTCGATCCAAATCAACACGTCTTCCGCGGACATGACTTCCTCAATCCCATGCACCGCATAAGTGCCCTCCAAAAAGTCGGCCGGTTTTCTTGTGATCTCGTTGGTCTTGAGCGTGAGTTCCTCCGCGACGCCGTTGTTCCGCCCCGCCCAATAAATCGTGCGAGCCTTGGCCGCGGCTTCGACCAACTCGTCATCGACCGAAAGCTGCAAAGCCTGATCGAACGCCTCGGACAAGTCCGACAGGTTCGCCTTGAGGGCTGGGGCTTTCGCGGCGTGTTCCAACAGACTGCGATAAAACAAGGCCTGCTCGATTACGCTTTTCGTCGCCGCCACCGCGCCTTCCTCGCCGCAGGTGAGGACGTAGCCTGTTTTCGCGAGGGCTTCGAGCCGGGTGTCCTCAAAGGCGGTCAGGCTGTAAGTGTGCGGATGGTTTTTTTCTTTCAGGCGTTCAAACAGCCCGATGACCTCGGCCGTCTTGCCCGAATTGGACGCCGCGAACACAGCGGTTTGCGACAGATTATATTCCCAAGCCTGCTGGCCCGCTTCGGTGAACAGGGCCAACGGCCAGCTCATTTTCTGAGCGTGGGCGATTGCGCACTTCGCTGGGAAAATCCGGCTCGATCCTTCGCCCGTCAACAACAACCGCCCGACCGCTGCAATCTCGGCGGCGGTGTCCTTGGCTTGATCGGCGTCAAATCCCGCAATGATCTCCGGCGTCGAGAGCATATCTCGCACTAAACCGAACTTGCTGTACTTTTCTCGCATCAAATGCATCGTCGTGTTTCCCATTATCGCTTTGACTGACTTCGAGGAAGCTCCATGAGCTGGGAGACTAAGTTACATCGCGAGCCATCAAGTGAGGTAGGTTGCAGGCAATTCCCCTCGCTTTTGACGAGCAAAGTGGCTCACCGCGATCCCTGCGGGCTTATGATTTCCAGGAGGATTAAGCCGCGCGAGGTTTGGAAGATCGTCCGGATACCCCATCAATTGGTCATACAGATCCTGATCGAACTCCGCCGCCAATTGAACCGACCGAATCCAAAGCCGTCGCCATTCGATCGTTTGCGGAGTATTCAAGTAAAGCAATCGAATGATCCGATCCGCTTCGGGAGTCAATCCAACCATCTGACCATTCTCATAGACCCGGACATCTTCGGCGGTGATGAAAACTTCAGGCAGATTCAAATCTCGCTTTCGCAAATTGCAGGAGTGGCAAGCATAAACGAGATTCTCATAAACCGGCGGCTCATCCGGCGATTGAACTTGTGGCACAAAATGATCCAAATCAAATTGCCCCGTCACGCGGCCCCACCGTTCGCGCATCAAACAATAGGCGCAGCGAAAACTAAACTCATCGCGGAGCCAAGGGCGATACGACTTGTAATCGACGTAACCTTCGGGACCATGCCGCCTGGCGATGGTTTGACGAGGATAAGTGAACGGAGCGGATTCACGGCTGATCACGTTTGTCCAAAAGCTGCTGGTGGAGTTGGCGAATCCCCTCCAACGGGCGGGGGGCGATCTTGTCGTAATGGGTGTTCCCTTGCCAATCCAGGACGGCGAGTTCCGTTCGTTCGTCGGCCTTCAGCGTGCCCGCGATGTCTTTATCAATCAGCTCGCGGCGTCGCGTTTCCTTTTCTTCGGTCCAAGTTTCGTCCCCAGTGGAATTCTCCACGAGCCCGCGGGCCTGATCGTGGGTTTCCGGTATCAGCAAAAACCGCTGCCCGCGGTCGGCATCGATCACAATGATCGGCCGACCCTCGCCTTCATCCAGGGCCTGACGTTGTTCGGCAGAGAGCTTGGGAATCATAACGGTATTATACCATCCATCCGAGTCGTTCAAAGCATCAAGCCCTATGGACCTGATGCCCCAATAATCATGAAGTAAAGCATGGGAGCGAGCAAGAGTAAGAATGCCAACAAAAACAACAAGCGAATGTGCAGAATCGTAACCCCAGGAAACCTAAAGAACGCAAAAACCGAAGAAAGCAACGCCACAAACAAATAGAACCCCGTCATCCAATAGTACAGTTGTGGTTCCGATGCTCTGCGAACGAAACCTGGCCCCGCATCAGGCCCATGATTCTGCCAAGTGGGGGCTCCTCTGGAAACGATGGCAACAACAAAACCGATCCAAAACATAACAGAAAGCATTATCGCCGTTTTAGAAATCGGTTTGCGCCGTTCGACAAATGCAGGCATTTCGCACCTCCCTCAAAGTCACACGAAGGTTTACGGTTTCGCCCGTTTGATGGTGAGGTTCGCATACTCCGGCAACTCGCCCACGAGCGGTTGGGCGTAATTCAAAAAGGCTTTGGTCACGAACATTCCGTCTTTGCTGATGTAATTGTCCGGCATCGGGCGTTCGGTGCCCGCGACCGCGGCGAGTGGGATCGTGCCGAACTCGGCCCGGTAGGGTTCAGTCGGTTTGGAGGTTCGCTGGATCGTGACCATCACGCCGTTTTCGCCTTTCTCGGCGAGCTTCACCGCCTCTTTGCCGCAGCCGAAGGCTTCGTCGATGTCCAACTTCACCGCGCGGTCGGCGGCACACATTCCGAGGGACTCCGTCACCTGAAACTCGCCCCGCCAGCCGAACTCCCGGCTGATGATCTGATGCAACACCATCGCGGCACTCGTTCCGCCCATCGCGCCGAACTCGATGTTATCGAACTTGTCGCGGGTTTGGGAAGCACTCACGGGGGAGCCGTCGGGATTCGTCACCCCCTCGCCGGTGACAATTGATACAAACCCGTACTTTTTATGCGCCGTCGCGACCGCTTCCAGAAACTTGTCCCGCTGGAAAGGCCGTTCCGGCAGCAAAATGAGATGCGGAGCGTCCGCGGACGAACGCTTTGCGCAAGCCGCCGCCGCGGGCAGCCAACCGGCGCTTCGGCCGACGGTTTGAAAGATCACAAACTGATCGACCCGCTGCATGTCGCGGGCCAAGAGTCCCGCCTGCTGCACGCTCAAGGCAACATAGCGGGCGGCGGACGGATAACCCGGCGTGTGGTCGGTGCCGGCGAGGTCGTTGTCCACCGTTTTGCAAATCCCCACGCCGATTAATTCATAGCCGGCCGCGCCCGCATGCTCGACGATGCGATGAATGGTGTCCATCGTGTCGTTGCCGCCGATCATGAAGAAATGGCGGATGTCGTATTTCTTCAGTTGCTTCACGATCGGCTCGAAATGCTCTTCCTTGAGTTTCAGCCGGCTCGAACCCAGCGCACTGCTCGGCGTCGTCTTTAAGGCTTTGATCGTTTGCGGCGATTCATTCCCAAAGTCCAAGAGATAATTGCCCAAGACGCCTTCGATGCCGAACCGCATCCCCAGGACCCGGCCGATTTTTTTGCTTTTGAGGGCCGTCTCGACAACGCCCGCCAGGGACGCATTGATGACCGAAGTCGGTCCGCCGGATTGCCCGACAATTGCATTGCCCAAGCTCATGCTGCTACTCTTCGTGAAATGGTGCGAGTTGATTGCCCCTTCCGAATTTCGCGTCACCCTATGCCACAGGTCGTTAACTTGCAATCCACCCGGAGGGGTTTTTGCGATGAAGAATCTCTTGTATTTGGGTGATACGCATTTGCAGGCCGCCGCCGCGTATCTTGCGGGACTGATGCACCATTGGAGCTGGACGTTCGACTATTTCCCCAGCGACGCCCAGCCGTTGCCCGAAGAGTTGGCCGGCGACTATGGTTTAATCATCCTCAGCGATTTTCCGGCCGCGAACCTTGGCGAAGAGGCGCAACACGCCCTGCTCGACCAGGTGGCGGGCGGGGCGGGATTATTGATGATCGGCGGTTGGGAGTCGTTTCACGGCTTGGGCGGCGCTTGGGACGGCACCCCGATCGGCAACGTCCTGCCTGTCGAAATCGCCAACCGCGACGACCGCCGGAACTGCGATGTCCCCGTGCTCGTGCGCCGGCTGAAGGAGCATTCCATCCTCGACGGCCTGCCTTGGGAAGACCGGCCCCCGGTCATCGGCGGCTTGAACCAGGTCCAAGCCAAGCCCGATGCCGAGGTGATCCTGGAAGCGTGCCTCTTCGACGCCAAGTTGCAGGACGAAAACCTGTTCACGTTCCAAATCATCGAGCGGTTGCCGTTGTTGGTCGTCGGCCAATTTCAGCAAGGCCGCACCGCTGCGTTCTTGACCGACGTCGCCCCGCATTGGGTCGGCCCCTTGATCGATTGGGGCACGCCCCGCATTTCTGCAGAGGCCCCAAATAGCCAGCCTGTCGAAGTCGGCGGCGATTACGCGCAGTTCCTCCAGCAACTGTTGGAGTGGACCGCGGGCGAAACCGCGTAGAGTCACGTTTTTAGGATTTTCAGATGATGAGTGACGAAACACGAGATCGACAAGTCAACTACGACGACATTGTCAAACGGTACAAGCGTCTGCGCGCCGCATCCGTCAAACTGAACCATCAATTGGTCAAGACGCTTTCCAAAGACCAAATGGACGAAGGCGGCAGGAAGCTGGGCTTACTTCAAGGCGGCATACTCGTGTTCAAGACGGACGACGAGACGTCCGTGTTGATGGATTATTGCATTTACGACGTGTACCGGAACGGCCGGAATGCGGTCGAGCGGTTTCTCCAAGATTCCCCGCCTCCGCCGGACTCGGAAGAAATGCAGTGCTTGAACGCCATGCGCGAGGCGTTCTATTCCGTCTTTGTCGCGGAAAGCGTGATTCCCAACGTCGGCATCACCGCGCGCGACGTGGTTTCGGACCGGCACGTTTTGATTGTCGATGTGGGATTCGGCAATTCGGGGAAACCGGGCGTCGTTCTTGCCTCGCGGATCATGAGTTTTGATGACTTCTCGATGACATGCGGAGCGGCCATCCCGATTGGACTCATGCCGAAAGGCGAGCCGAACGATCTGGTGAATCAATTGGGGAAGGCCATGACATCCCAAGAGTCCGGAAAATATGACCCGGCAAATCTGATCAAAACCTGCTTGAGCGCAGGTGCCTCGCGCCATATCCGTTATGAAGACGCCGGTCAAAGTATGCCGCATCCCGGCCCGCGAATGGGACCTTCCAGGCAAGTGAAAGTGGGACGGAACGATCTGTGCCCGTGCGGCAGCGGCAAGAAATACAAGCACTGTTGCCTCAAGAAGCGCTGAAGCCCAAAGCGACAGGCTCCGCTGTCCCACAAGCGACACGCCTACTTGGCGGATTGATCCGATTTGGGTTGAGCCTCGGTGACGGGATCAATCCGATCCCAAACCTCCAGAATCTTCGTCTCACCCTTCTCGCCTTTGAGCGTGCCTTCGTGCCGCCACGAATTTCCCACAATCTTCCATTGGAATTTATGTTCGCGACCGACGAGCCACTTGTCTCGGTCGCTGAAAACGAAGTCCACGCGTTCCGTGTAATTGTTTCCTTGAATGTTGCATCGGCCTCCGCCCGAGCGGACGATCACGCCCTCTTTGACCAAGGTCCACACGAAGCGGCCGCCCGTCACCAACTTGGTTTGTTCGTAGCCCTCGGGAAGAGCGGAAAACTCTTGCGCATTTCCGGATTTGTAACCCACCAGCCGCCAGGCCCCTTCGGGAGTGGCCTCGGCAGTGCCGGGCTTGGCCTTCGGCTCATCCGCGACAATCGGCAGACTGGTGAGGCAGACAAGGACGAGACACGGCCATCGTTTCGCCAGCGGATTCATCATCATCTGAGTTCCTTTCGGCAGAGGGACCAAATGGTTACCAATTCCCACTACCCTACTCCAAGCCACTTCGCTGCGAAAGCAAAAAATGTTCAAAAATGCGCTGAACGGGGAATTACTCAATTGAGAACCCCAACTCCTTTTGTTCGATCGGCTTAGGATTGTAAACGGGCTTGTGGCGCAAAGAAGTCAGGTATTGTAGGCGGACGGAATTCCCGAAGCTCGATTCGCAACAATCCTTGACACAATCCCTCTCGCAGCGATAGCGTAAAAAATAACAAGCCCCCATTGCCGATCGCTGCCCGAGATTTATTCGCCGGGCGCGGAGATTTCCCTCGGCGGCTTCGCTCGTCTGGCCGAGACGATTTATAAGCAGAGCACCGGCCGTTCGGATTTTTGGGAATATGACGCACAGCTTTACGAACCATTCGCTCGGCCCGACCTCTTGCATATCAGAAATCATTGATGCAAACTGAACCGTAATGCAAGCGTGACGAACCTTTGGTGCAATCAACCGAATTGGGAAGGAGTCTCGATGTCCATGCCCACTCGCGGCCGAATTGTGTTGGTGCTGGCGGTGTTCCTCGCCGGTGCGTCGCTGACTTTCTTCCCCGCTGTTTTGAACGCCCAAACCGAAAACGCCGCCACGCGGGATTATGCGGTGGCCCTGGGTTTCGAGAAAAAAGGCCATTACCCGCAGGCGATCGAGCGCTGGAAAGAGTTCCTCAAAAACCATCCAAAAGATGAGCGGTTTCCCTTGGCCCAATATCACTTGGGCCTGTGTTATTATCAGCACAAGGATTTTTCCCACGCGGCCGAGGCGTTCGAGCAGTTGCTCGCCCGGCACAAAGACTTCGCCCACCGGGACGCGGCGGAGTTCAATCTCGGGTTGGTCTATTACCAACAGGCCGCGGCTTCGGCGAAACCGGCCGATTATCAGAAAGCCGCCAAGAGCTTCGCCGATATGCAAAGCCGGCATCCCAAAAGCACCCAGGCGGCGCAGGCGGGCTGGTATCAGGCCGAGTGCCAGTATCAAGCCGGCGACAAACCCGCCGCGGTGAAGACCTATCTCCAGGTCATCAATGCCCACAAAGATTCGCCGCTGTTGCCCGAGATTTATCTGGCCGCCGGCACGACGCAGCATGAACTCGAACAGCACGCCGAGGCCGAGAAATCGTTTCAGACGTTCCTCAATCGATTCGGAAAACACCCGCAGGTCCCGGAGGCGAAGTTGCGATTGGGGATGGTCAAAATGAGCCGGGCGCAATTCGCCGATGCGGAGCGCTATTTCCGCGAGGCGGCTGCGGTGAAGGAATTTCCGCTCGCGGACTTTGCGGAACTTCAGCGCGGGCAGGCGCTGTTTCAGCAGGAGAAATTCCCCGAAGCCGCCCAGGTGCTTGAATCGCTGCCCAGCAAATTCCCCGAGAGCACGTATCTCGCGGACAGCCTGATCGCCGCCGGCAAAAGCCGCTACCGCGCGGGCAAGTTTCCCGAAGCCGAGCGCTCGCTGAAAGAGCTTTTGGCGAAGCGAAAGGAATCCCCGCACGCCGCGGAGGCGGCGTATTGGTTAGGGCAGACCTTGCGGTCGCAGAAGCGGTCTCCCGAAGCGGTGCAAGTTCTGGACGCTGCCATCGCGTCCCCAGCCGCGGGCGAGATGAAACCGCAGCTGGAGTTCGCCCGTCTCGAAGCTTTGGCCGATCAGCCGAACGAAGCGCAGGCATCGCTCAAACGCTTCGCCGATTTCGCGGCCGGCCATCAACAACATCCCCTGGCGGCGGAGGCGCTTTACCGGGCGGCGCGGGCGGCACTGGAAGTTGCGGATTATCCCGCGGGCCGACAACACGCCGCGGCTTTCCTGGCGAAAACCGATGCCGAAAAACATCCGCTGTGGGGCGAGGTCGTCTTTATTGCGGGGGAATGCGAACTCCTGCAAGAGAAACCGGATTATGCCAAAGCGGAAAAGCTCTACCGCGAACTGATCGCGAAAAAGTCCGATCATCCACAAACGCCGATCGCGCGGGTGCGGGTCGGGCATTGCCTGTTCGCCTCGGGGCAACACGATCCGGCCACCGTTTGGCTGAATGAATGCGTGAAACAAATCTCCGACAAACCGCTTCTGGCGGAGGCCCATTTTCTCATCGGCCGATCGTACGCGGCGAAAGAGCAGCACAAACAGGCGATCCAAGCGTTCGAGCGGTCCCGGCAAGCCGACCCCGACTGGCCGCGGGGCGACGAGGTGCTGCTCGCGCTCGCGGCGGAACGGGAAGCCGACAAAAACCCGCAGGCGGCGATGGGCGATCTCAATCAGTTGATTTCCCGCTATCCGAAAAGCGAACTCTTGCCGCACGCGTATTCGCGGTTGGGCCGGCTGAAGATGGAGGAAAAAAAATGGGACGAGGCCGCGAACTATTATCGGCAAGTCGTTGCCAAGTTTCCCGAGCATGAGTTGGCCCCGCTCGCCCAATACCGCTTGGGGGCCTGTGCTTTTCAAAAGCCCGACCAGAACGCAGCCGTCAAGGAGCTTTCGCAGCTTCTCTCCAAGTGGCCGAAGTCCGAGGTGGCGGCCAACGGGCGGTATCTCCGCGGGGCGAGTTATTATCAGCTCAAGCAGTATCCGCAAGCGATCGCCGACCTCGGTGCCTACCTTGCCGCCAATCCGGACGATGCCGAATGCAAAGCCGAGGCCCGGCTCACGCTGGCTCTCTCGCAGTCGGCCCAGAAAGATTACCATAAGGCCGCGACGGCTTTGGAAACTCTGCTCAAGGAATCCCCGCAGTCGCCGAAAGCGGACCAGGCCCATTACGAACTGGCGTTTGCCTATCAGAACCTCAAGCAAGCCGACAAAGCCGCGGAGACCTTCGAGCACCTGGCCGCGACGTTTCCCGAAAGCCCGCTCGCGGCGGAAGCGTTGTTCCGCGTGGGGGAATATCACACGGCCAACTCCAAACTCGATGAAGCGCTCAAAAGTTTTCAAGGGGGTCTTGCCAAAGCCGGCGAGCCGGAACTCAAAGAGCTTTTGCTTTACAAAATCGCCCGGGTGCAGTACGACCGCAAAGCCTACGCGGAGGCGGTCGCCGAGCTGAAAAAGCTGCTGGCCGACTTTCCCAAGAGCACTTATCGCGACGATGCGGTGTCGCTTCAGGCCGAGTCGCTGTACATCCAGGACAAGATCGAGCAAGCGTTTCCGCTGTATGCCGAGCTGGCGAAGAGTCCGTCCGAGGAATATCAACCCCGCGCCCATTACCGCGCGGGGCAGTGCGCGACGCGCCTGAAACAGTGGGCCGATGCCGAGAAATATTTTGGGGCGGTGGTCGATCGCTTCTCGAAGTTCCCGCAGCACGTGGAAGCCCGCTACGGCTTGGCGTTTGCGCTACAGAATCAGAAGAAGTTCGATCCCGCGCGGAGCCATTACCAGCAGGTCCTCAAAGACACAGAGACCGAGACCGCGGCCCGCGCGCGGTTTATGCTCGGCGAATGCGATTTCGCCCAGCAGAAGTTCGACTCCGCCTGGGAGCACTACCTCGAAGCGGCCCTGGGTTACCCTTACGAAGAATGGAAAGTCCAAGGGCATTACCAGGCGGCCCGCTGCTTTGTCCAGCTCAAAAAACCGGCGAAAGCCCGCGAAGAACTGGAGTTCGTGATCGAAAAATTCCCGCAGCACGCCTTGGTCAAAGATGCCCAGAAACTGCTCAAGACCGTCCCATAAACATTCGCAATTCTCGAGGGAGGCAAATTCCGTGAAGCACTCCGCCCGATTGATTCTTTCCCCATCGATTTCCTTGGCCGTTGTGTTGGGGATGTTCATCGCGTTTTCGGTGTTGTCCCGTCCTGCGTTTTCAGCGGACCCGGCGGCAGACAGTCAAAACGCGCCGGCCGAGCGAAGAAGGCACGCCATCGATCATGACGATGATCGCCGACAGCGGCCCGACGGGCTGGGGCTTTATGTTGGTGCTCGGCGCGTTTTCCGTGTATGCCACGATGATCGCGGTCGAACGCGCCGCGGCGACGCGCCGGCATTTGCTGATTCCGCCCGGGTTCGTTGAGGAACTGCAAAAACTCGCCGTGGGCCGCGAAGCCGACGAGAACGCCCTGCGGAGCCTGTGCGCAAGTTCGATGGTCCGCCCACGAACATTCTGAGCGCGGGGCTGTTGCGGGCGGGCCGGCCTTTGCCGGAGGTGGAAAAGTCGCTGGAAGACGCCGCCGCCCGCGAGATCGCCGAGCTGCGCAGCCGGGTTCGCCCGCTGAGCGTCATCGGCAGCATCGCCCCCTTGATCGGCCTGTTGGGAACGGTCGTGGGGATGATCGGAGCGTTTTACACCGCGAGTTCCGGCGGCTTGGGCGGCAAAGGCGAAACCCTCGCTCAGGGGATTTATCTCGCGCTCCTCACGACGGCGGCGGGGTTGGCGATTGCGATTCCTTCCCTGTTGTGCGCGGCCTACTTCAACGCCAAGATCGACCGGGCCTTCCGCGAGATCGACCTGCATCTGGCCGAGGTCCTGCCCAGCTTCGGGGCGCTCGAACAAACCGGCCGCGAGTTCCACGCCAGCGAAAAAGACGCCGCGAACCAGGAACGCCTTTTGGCGACGGCGAAATGATTTCGGGAGGCACCACGAAAGACACGAAAACGAGAAGAGGCCAACCACGAATTACACGAATGGAGCCAGCGGAATTTCCATCTCTCCACCTCGTTCCCAAGCTGGGGCTTGGGAACGAGGGGTATGATTCGCGAAGATGAGTCCCGATGAGTGTTCCAATCATTCAAACAATCCACGGTTTCGATTCTTAAATCAATAAGGTGGAGTTCGATGCGATTGCCGCCGGAAGCGCATGATTATGAGGGGCCGAATTTGACGCCCGTAATCGATGTCGTGTTTTTGCTGTTGATCTTCTTCCTCGTCGCGACGCGCTATCAGGAAGACACCGAAGAACGGCGGCTGAACGAGATCAAGCTGCCGACGGCGGCCCTCGCGCAGCCGGCTTCGATGACGCCGAAGCTCGTGATCAACATCACCTCGGACGGGCGGTTTGTGATCGAGGACCAGGAATACACGGAAGCGGAACTCGCAGCCGTCCTCGCCGCCGCCAACCGCAACAACCCCAGCCAGGCTGCGCTGATTTACGGCGACGAGGAAAGCGCTTTGAAGCACGCCGTCAAAGCCACGGGCCTCTGTAACAAAGTCGGCATGGAATCGGAAATCGCCGTCCTGCAGCGGCGCGGGGCTTCGTGACGAGTCCATATCACGAATCAGAAACGGTTCTTAAACCCAAGCCGACGCCCCTGGCGTCGGACCTCAAACCCAAGCCGACGCCTCTGGCGTCGGACCGCCGGCAAGCCGGCGGCTTGGGTCGATTAAAACCTCTTGTAAAATGGACCGCTGAGCGATCGCCGGGATCAACGGAGGAATCGATGGGAAACAGCATCAGCCGGCTCCGTCAAGGCTGGCGGGACTTGCCGATTGTGAAGAAGGCCGCGGGACTGTTGACCGCCCTCGCAGTGGCTTGGTTGATCGCCTGGTTCTGGCCGACGCGCGTGGAGGAAGTCGTCCGCTACGACGGCGGCGGCGAATGGGATCGCGAAACCGCTCCACCCCGGCGGCTCATTGTCTGGGAATCGGCGGAATCTCTGCCCGTTCCCGAACCCGAAGATCAATCCTCGCCCGAATCGATTTCCCCTTCGCTCACCGACGGCGGGGCGACGCTGTATTTCTCCCGCCGGCAAAGCGGCAAGCCGGCGGAGATCGTGCGCTCTTATTTTCGCGAGGGCCGATGGGAAACGCCGCGGCCGGTGGCGGAACTGAACAGTGACGCGGACGACATGGGGCCGATCCTCTCGCGGGACGGGCGGGAGTTGTACTTTTTCTCAAACCGCGCAGGCGGGCGAGGCGGTTATGATCTCTACGTCGCCACCCGGCAAAAAGGCAAATGGTCGAAGCCCAAAAACCTCGGCCCCCAAATCAACACGCCCGCCAACGAATACGATCCCTGTCCGGGTCCATCGGGAAAGGTTTTATACTTCGCCTCCAACCGCACCGACCGCATGGCCCGCAAAGCATCGCAGAACGCGCCTGCGGAAAACCGCGAATGGGCCGGCACCCTGCGGGCGGAAACGGGCGAGCGGACTTATGATCTCTACCGCGCGGAGCGAGACAACCATCAAGCGGGATGGGCCGACGTGAAATCGGTCGCCGAGTTGAACTTGCCCGGCAGCAACGAAGGGGCTCCGCACGTTTCCCCGGACGGGGCGTTTTTGTATTTTGCCTCCGACCGCCCGGCTCGCTCCGGCGAAGACGCGAACCTCGACCTGTACCGCGTGCGGCTTTTGGATGGGGACATCATCGGCGAGGCGGAAAACCTGGGACCGAGCATCAACACCCCGGCCCACGAGACCGAACCGTCGCTGTCGCCCGAAGGGTTTCGCCTCGTGTTCGCCAGCGACCGCGACGGGAACGATCGGCTCTATGTCAGCACGGCCGCCGAGGTTTACGAGCACTCCTCGCGGGATACGTCAAGGCTCAAGGCGCTTGCCAATCCTTGGTTGTGGGCGGCGATCGTTTGCGGGATGTTGTTGATCGTCGCGGTGTGGCTGATGCTGCGGAATCGGCAGCGGCTGGCGCAGAAGGTCTGGCCCGCCCGGTTCCTCGCGGCGAGTCTGATTATCAATGCGGTCTTTGTGATGCTCCTCTTTTTGTGGAAGCTGCCGGGACTGGTGGATGCGATTGTGAAGGAGTTCCAAGAGCCGTTGCCCGCGAGCCGGGTGGTCGATGAAGAGGAGTTGCAATCCCAGCGGACGCGGGAGAACCTCTACAGCAAAGTCGCGGACTTGCCGCCGGTGGAGCCCGTCGAACAGCCCGATTGGCCGAGCGAACCGCACACGACCCAGGCGGCTCGCAGCCAACAGCCGCCGTCCTTCCTGCCGGAAGACAACACGCTGCCGCTCTTGGAAAACGTGCCGGCCCATGTGCCGCAGACGGTGGTCGCGGTGGTGCCTCGCGCGACCTCGCCGACGCAGGTTTCCAAGCCGCTCTCCCGTAGCCGGCCGCAAGTCGCGATGGCGGCGCCCGTTGCCGAGTCGCTCCCGGAACTTCCCGCCGTGAAAGCCCAACCCGTCGAGCCGACCCCGGTGCAAACCAATCCCGCCTTGGAGAAAACGCAGACCGCTTCGGTGGAACCGGTCGTTCCCGCGGTGAAGGCGAATCCTCAAGAGATGGAAGCGAAACCGCAATCGGTGCGGCTCGAGCCGCTGCCGGATTCCCCGCAGCCCGTCGCGTCCGCATCGCCCGATTGTCCTGCCGAAGTTCGCCCGGCAGCCGCGCACTCCGGAGCTTCAGCAAATCGCGAATCTCGATCAAACCGATCTGAAGCCGGTGCAAAAACCCGCCGAGGAACAGTTGGTTCCCGCCGAGTCCCCAGACCGCGACCGCCGGCCGGCGATGGTGTCCGCGCAGGTTGAGATTCAGAACTCCGATCCGGCTTTACCGAACCAGCCGTTGCTCTCGAAGCCCGCGACGGTGGCCGAGTTGAATCATCCCATGCCCGAACTCTCGCGTGCGCTTCTCCAACGAAATCCCGAATCGCTCAAAAAGCCGGCCGTGCCCGATCAACTCGCCCAGGTCGCGGAGTTGGATCAGTCGCCCGAACTCTCGCCGATTGAACCGAAGACTTCGGAAGAAACGCGCAACACGGCCCCGTCCAAAAACCCGGGCGCACCGGAAAAGCGAACCCTCGCCGAGTCCATCGCCGCCCCGCCGAAACTCGCTTCGCCTGAAAACTCTCCCCGCGCATTGGCGAAAGCGCAGGCGCTTCAGGACTTGCCCAAGCGATTCGAGCCGAAGCTGCAAAGGCGGGCACTCAAGCCGCCCGCGGCGCTCGCGGAGTTGTCTCAGCCGGTGGAAGTCCAGGAGGCGGTGGAGCTGTCTTCGATGCTGGCTCTCCGCAATCCCGATACGCGGCGGGAATTGGCGTCGGTGCTGGGGAATCATCCCGCGGAAGAAGCCGCCGTGAAGCGCGGCTTGCTCTGGTTGGCCAGGCATCAAGACGAAGACGGCCGTTGGAGCCTGCACGAGTTCCACAAGAACTGCGAAAAGCACGGCGGCCGCTGTTCCGGGGCCGGCAGCGAACATTCCAACACCGCGGCGACGGGGCTCGCGCTCTTGCCGTTCTTGGCCTCCGGTCACACGCCGGATTCCAAAGAATACGGCCCGGTCGTGACGAAGGGGTTGGATTGGCTTTTGAAAAACCAGGATGACGCCGGCAAGATCCAAGGGGAGGGCGACAACCAGGTCATGTACAGCCACGGCATCGCCACCATCGCCGTCTGCGAAGCCTTCGCGATGACGCGGGAACCCCGCTTGGGCGACGCGGCGAAAAAGGCCGTCGGTTTTATCGTGAAAGCCCAGCACGGGCCGACCGGCGGCTGGCGGTATAACCCCAACGAAGCGGCGGACACTTCCGTCGTCGGCTGGCAGGTGATGGCCCTCAAAAGCGCGGAGATGGCGGGCATCGACGTGCCGGCGGCGACCTATCAAAACGTCCGCCGCTGGCTGGCGTCGGTCGAAGGCAACAAGCCCCAGGGCGGCGTGTTCGGCTACACCGGCCGCAGCCCCACGCCCGCCATGACCGCCGAGGGCCTGTTGTGCCTCGAGTTCCTCGCCGAGCCGCCGTCCAGCCCGCGCTTGGACGCAGGGAGCGAATACCTCATGAAATACCTCCCGCAAAAAGACCAAAGGCACACCTCGTACTATTGGTATTACGCGACGCAGGTGCTCTATCATCTGCAGGGCGAGCGCTGGGCGGCCTGGAACAAAGACCTCAACAAACTGCTCGTGGAATCTCAAGACCAATCCGGCCCGGCCGGCGGCACTTGGGCTCCCAAGGACGACTGGGAAAAACGCGGCGGCCGGATTTATACGACCGCCCTCAAACTCCTCATGCTGGAAATCGAATACCGCCACCTGCCGCTCTACGGCGGACTTCAGCCCGTGGTCGAGCCTTGAGCGCTCGCGAACAGAACTTCCGGCCGCTGACTTTTCGTGCCGGGCGTGTGCGGGTAAAACTAAGGGACGTGTCGGTATCGATTGACCCTCAAGACGAACACCAAAAGCCCACACCTATGCACGAATTTGATTTTCAAGCACCAGCCACGCTCGAGGAAGCCCTCGCCCTGTTCGCCGAGCAAAACGGCCAGGCCCGCCCGCTCGCCGGCGGCACCGATTTGATCGACCACGTCCGCATGGGCCGGCTGCGGCCGAAGCTGTTGGTCGATCTCAAAAAAATCCCCGAACTCAACGGGCTGGTCGTAGGAGCGGACGGGCTTCGGCTCGGCGCTGCGGTGCCTTGCTATCGGGTTTATGAGAATCCCGAGATCGCCAAGAACTACGCGGCCCTCGCGGACAGTTGCCGGATCATCGGCGGGATCCAAATCCAGAGCCGGGCCAGCGTGGGCGGGAACTTGTGCAACTCCGGCCCTGCCGCCGACAGCACGCCCAGCCTGATCGCGCTCGGGGCGACATGTGTGATCGCCAACCAAACCGGCACCCGCGAAGTCCCCGCCGAAGCCTTCTGCACCGGGCCGGGCACCAACGTGTTAAAGCCCGGCGAGATCCTGCTCGAAATCCGCCTTCCCGCGCCGAAGCCCGAGAGCGGTTCGCACTACCGGCGGTTTATTCCCCGGAACGAAATGGACATCGCAGTCGTCGGCGTCGCGGCGGCCGTGGAACTGGACGAAGCCGGCGAAAAGATTATCTCCGCCCGCATCGCTTTGGGAGCCGTCGCCCCCACGCCGCTGTTGGCGGAAAAAGCCGGGAGCCTGTTGGCTGGGCAGCCGATCACCGAGGAACTCCTCGCCAAAGCCGCCCAGGCCGCCCGCGAGATCATCCACCCCATCACCGACATGCGGGGCACGGTGGAATACCGCAAGCACATCACCGGCGTCCTCACCGAGCGCGTCCTCAAAGCCGCCATCGCCCGCGCAAAGGGCGAACAAATCGACTATCACCCCGGCACATGAGCCGGCGAGCAGACCAACCTACGGTCGGTGCCCGCGTCAGCCCAATGATGATTCCCTTTCCAGAAAATACCACGATTTCACGAATACTACTTCGGAACAAATCATGTCAAAAAAACGCGTTGTCTCAATGACGATCAACGGCGATGCCGTCGAGTTCCTCTGCGAACCCCGGCAAACCCTGCTCGAAGTCCTGCGGGATGTCCTGGACCTCACCGGCACCAAGGAAGGCTGCTCCAACGGCAACTGCGGCGCCTGCACCGTGCTCATGAACGGCCGCCCCGTCGTCAGTTGCCTCGTGCTCGGCGTGGAAGCCGAGGGCGCGGAACTCCGCACGATCGAAGGCATCGCCTGCGGCAGCCATCTGGATGAAGTCCAGCAAGCGTTCCTCGAAGGGGCGGCTCTGCAATGCGGCATCTGCACGCCGGGCTTCATCGTGCAGACCGAAGCCTTGCTCTCTTCCAACCCTCGGCCGACCGAAGACGAAATCCGCTTCTACCTCGCCAACAACCTCTGCCGCTGCACGGGGTACGATAAAATCGTCAAAGCCGTCCAAGCCGCCGCGGAAAGCCGGCTGGCGAAAGTCGGCTCAAGCTGAAAAAGCACGCCCGCGACGCGGACCAGCAAGGCGCGGTTCAAATGTGGCTCTCGACAACCAGTCCGTTTGAAATTGCGATCAGGAACTCAGGCGGGAATTCAATTTCTGAGACCTCCTGAACTCAAGGAACGTCAATGGAAAAAACCGCAAGTTTCTCCCCGTCCTTCAGACCGCTTGTGGGCTGGTTGGTCCAAGGTCTCGGAAGGCTTCTGCCATTTCGCGCCTTCCTTCAAAACGCGACCTCCGTGCCTTACACGTACCTGTTTCGCGATGTCGAAGAATACCGGGACGCTCTCGTCGAGGAATGGCGAAAAACGTGTGTTCCGCTCCAAATCTTAAACGTGGGCTGTGCCACGGGGCAGGAAGCTTATTCCGTCGGTGCCGTGTGCCTCGATGCGGGCATCGAGTTTCAAATCGAAGGCATCGACATCAACTCGGCCGCGGTCGAAATCGCACGCCGCGGCATTTACGACTGGGACTTGGAAACGCGGCGGGCTCGAAGCAACGACGACACGCCCGGCGTCGCCGCGAAAACCCTGGAGTGGATGGAGGCGCTGCGAGCGGTTTTTTCCAAAAATGGAACCCGATGCCCAAACTCGCGGGATGACGGATCCCCGGCGGCCCCTGCCGGAGCTTCGCGACCGCATCCGCTTCGAGCCATCGAGTGTGGACGCGTTCGATACGGCTCAGACGTTCGACTTCATCATCTGCCGCAAGATGATTTACTACCTGCCCCCGACGACGCGCGGGAAAGCGCTCCAGGTGATGGGAAAGCTCGTACGAAACGCCGATCGTAGCCGCATCCTCTTCGATCCATACAGTTTGAAGCAGCCCTTCGTCGCGAGCTGGCTGAAGGAGCCTTAAGGTTTCGCTTTCAGCAGCCTCATGAAAGACCCGGCCCATGGAACTCTTGACCGCGGAAAAGCTGGGGGTTCTGCTGGGGCTGTCGTTCTTCTTCGGGCTGTCGTTTGAAGGCTTCTACTGGAAGTCAGCCCGCAGCCGGCCGGGAGGCATTCGCACGTTCCCGCTGCTTTCGCTGAGCGGGGCGATCCTTTACGCCCTGGAACCGAAGTTCGCGGCCGCGTTCTGCGTGGGTTTGATCGTGCTGGGCGTCTGGCTTTATCCGTATTATCAGTCCGAAGTCTCTCGCCGCGAGGAAACCAGCGAATACGCCGACGGGATTATGGTCCCGCTGTGCAATCTGGTCGCGTTTCTGTTGGGGCCGGTCGCATTGACGCAACCGCCTTGGCTGGCGTTCGGCCTGAGCGTCACCGCCGTGCTTTTGCTCCGCGCCCGCGACCGCCTGCATGCCCTGGCGGAGCGCATTCCCGGCAAAGAGATTCTGACCCTGGCGCAGTTTCTCGTGTTGATCGGCGTCGTGCTGCCCTTGCTGCCGGACAAACCCGTTTTGGCGCTCACGCCGATCACGCCGTTCCAGGTGTGGCTGGCCGTGATCGTGGTGTCGTCCTTGTCTTATGGAAGCTATCTGCTCCAGAAACTGTTATCGCCCCAAGGCAGTTTGTTCTTCACGTCCGTCCTGGGCGGACTCTATTCCTCGACCGCGACCACCGTTGTTTTGGCGCACGGCTCAAGCAGGATCCGCGGAACCGGCACGAGTTCCAGTCCGGCATCGTCCTGTCCACGGCGATGATGTACCTGCGGCTGGGCGTGGTCGTCGCGATTTTCAATCTTCCGCTGGCGATGGACCTGGCGGGGCCTTTGGCGGCGTTGGCGGCCGCGGGGGGAATCCTCGCGGCAATTTGCCTGTGGCGCGGCGGGCGAACGGACACGGTTCAGGAGGTTCCCGCGCCCGAAGCGAAAAACCCGCTCGAAATCCCGGCGGCTTTGCTCTTCGCGGTTCTGTTCGTTTTAATCTCCCTCGGCTCTTCCTGGGTGAAATCCCGCTTCGGCCACGCCGGGGTGTTTGCGCTGGCCGCGATCGTTGGCGTCACGGACATCGACCCGTTCGTATTGAGCGTGGCCCAAGGCGGCGTCGCCGGGCTGGACCAGACCGCGACGGCCATCGCCATCCTGATCGCCGCCTCCTCGAACAACCTCTTAAAAGCCGTTTACTCCGTGGTCTTCGCCGGCTGGCACCGCAGCGTGGGCGTCGTCGTTTCGCTGGTGATTCTGGCCGCCCTCGGCGGCGGCATCGCAGCCTGGGTGGCGTACAGGTCGAGTCCGCCGTGGGGACCGTTGACGTTCATCGAATGAGCTTATGCGAGCCGTCGCAGTGGGGCAGCTTTTGAGAGTGACCACAAATGCAATCGTTCAATCCCTTGCCAGCGAAAATTCGCTCCATGCATTTCTCAATCCTCGACTCGCGGGTCTTCGATTGTTTGGGTGCGGAAAAATGAAGTAGGTACGCCCTTTGCCGTCCCGGCGTCAATGCTTCAAACGCGGTTCTCAAGGCGGGGATTTCATCCAGTTTGTGTTGAAGCTCTTCAGGATAAACCAGCTCTGTTTTCTCTTTGAAATCCACTTTCAAGCCGGCTTTTTCCACTTCAATGGCTTCATTGAGATACGCTTTCAAGATGGCTTCCCTCTCCACGATTTCCGGAACGCTGGTGAACCGGATCAAGCGTGCCGCCTGCGTATGCTCCCCCGGTTTGGCGAGTACGCCATCGGGGTCTGTTAACAAGGCGCCTTTGAAAAACGTCATCGCACAGAAATCTTTGAATCCGCCGAGTATGACGACATTCCGGCCCTGAAACGTGTAACAAGGCGCCCGCCACTTGAATTCTTCGGTCAGCTGACCGTCGAGAACGATCGTTCTCAATGTCCGCAATTCCTCCTGCCACTTTTTGGCTTTCCTTAAATAGTCATCAACCTCAGGATTCCTTTTCGCATCGATGCCTTGATTCATGGGGAACTCATATGGTGTGTGATGACAGTTGACGTTCATGTGAAACCGGCTAGGGGTGATCTGCAGCGCCTTGCGGCCCCGATCTTTTCGCAAAAAGTCGCCCGAGGACATGGCCCTTCCACATCCACAATCCGGAAAGAACAAGCACAGGAACGAACACAAACCGAGTCGCCGGGGCGTAGTTGGGAATCTCTTCAAATGGACTATAAATATAGCCGAGGATCGGAATGCTGAAGATGATGTGAATCCAACGAAATATCGAACGTTTGGTGCCCTGGTTCATGCTGGCTCTCCTATTGGGGTTCGGCCGCGAAGCCCGCGACCACGGCTGCAAGCTGTTTGAGCATCTTCGCCCAGCCAAACTCGGCCCCGCGGAACGCCTGCTCGCCAAACGGCTGGGAGACATCAAAGCCGGAATGCTCGAAGAAAAGACGTGTACCATCGCCGTCGGGTTCGAGGCGGAAGCTCACCCGCGTATCGACGAGCCCGCCAGCCGACCACGAGAACGCGAGCCGGCCGGGCGGTTCGCATTCCAGCACCTCGCAATCCACGACCAGCCCAGCGAAACCCGCCTTGGGGTTCGGCGGCACCTGGAAGGTGAAATGGTGGCCGACGCGCGGCTCGAAATCGTTGGGATACATCCACTCCGCCAGCGCACTCCTGTTCGTGAGCGCTCGCCAGACCTGTTCCCGCGGCTGAGGAATCAGAATCTCTCTTCGAATCGTTTGAGTCATTCGCCGTTCCTCTGGGACAAGTGCTTTTGAAGACGCTGCAGGTGCTCGTCCCAGAACCGCTCGTATTGCGCGATCCAGTCCCGCACCGGGCCGAGCTGTTCGGGGACGAAATGGTAGCGGCGTTCGCGGCCGTGCCGCTCTTCGGTCACGAGACCGGCATCGAGCAACACACGGAGGTGCTGCGAGACCGCCGGGCGGCTCATCTGGAAATGTCCCGCAATCGCGGAGACGGACCGGTCCGTCTCCGCAAGCAGATCGAGCATCCGCCGCCGCGCGGGATGGCTGATCGCTCCGAAGACGTCGGGTTCGCGATTGGGAGTCACCACCATGCGGCCAGTATAGGTAAGGAACTCCTTACGTGTCAAGCCCAGCCAGGACGGGATGCGTTGGTCTTTGAAGCCGAATCGGCCGCGGCATCCATTGCGAAGCCAGCAACGGCAGCCACGTAAAGCCGGTCCTACAGGCCACTCGTCTCGGGAATCTTGATCCAACATTAACAGGTTGAACCCGGCCCCAAGGGATCAACCTAAACCCGAGAACGGAACACGACTCTATGGTGTTCGTATCCAGAACGACCGCCGTTCGCTGAGCGGGCTTTCCCCCATTCCAAAACGCAACCACGCCGAGCAAACATCGAACGACATAGGAACAGGTAATAAGCTAGGTAAATACCGATAAAAAATCTCAAATCTAAATTTGAAATTCCCAAAAGACGCAGTTATAATCGTGGTTGCTCCGAAGAATTGGGGGGTATCATTTCTCCCCACTTTCCAAAACAGAGAGCCACCACGCAACCTCTACTCTGCGCCGAAACGCTCGTATCATGGAACGGGAATGAGAACCTTGCCTTTAGGGCGGGTGATGACAAGGAGCCAAAAATCCAAGACGTGACTTATTCAGTCAATCACCAGGTCTTGGGCACCGAGAGTTCGATGCTGACGTAATGATACGAATGAACTTTTGCCAACAAGGTTCATAAGAGGACTTTATACGATCAGGTCGTGTTCATTCTTGGCTACAACCTCCCCACAGCCCAACCCACGGGAGGAGTCGCCCCATCCGCCGTCGCCTTGCCAAATCAATGGCCGAAGCGACGGCGAAACATGCGCGGCTCGGCACTCGTTAAAGTGCGTGGTACATGAGCGCTTTCGTCAACGTTCGACGCCAAAGCGCAATTGAATCTCTTTCATTTCCCGGAGACCCACCATGCGTAGGAATCGAACGTCCCGCCCTCAAGGCTTCACGTTGATTGAATTGTTGGTAGTAATCGCAATCATTGCCATTTTGGTTTCGTTGCTTTTGCCGGCGGTTCAACAGGCACGAGAAGCAGCTCGCCGGTCAGCATGCCAGAACAACTTAAAACAAATTGTCTTGGCGCTGCACAACTATCACGACCTTCACTTGATGTTTCCTCCTGGTGAACTAACAACTACTTATGTTTCGACTGCAGCGTTTACGTACGCTTATGCGACCGAAGGCACTCAGATCACGAGTACGGGGCGGCATGGAACGAGTTGGATGCTCCACATTTTACCCATGCTTGAGCAGGCACAAATATACAACGTTTGGAATTTTAGTCGCAATGTTTATGGGAACGGTGTTCGATTACTGGCCACTGACGTATTTACACCTGCTCAGTCAAATATACCAGT
Organism: uncultured Planctomycetaceae bacterium; assembly: GCA_963815195.1. Classification (GTDB taxonomy): domain Bacteria; phylum Planctomycetota; class Planctomycetia; order Planctomycetales; family Planctomycetaceae; genus CAWAVN01. The sequence goes on along the minus strand of CAWFGE010000012.1, from coordinate 295,947 downwards.
ATTCTATTGTCCGTCTCGGCGTAGCACTATGCAGCTTACCCAATTCGCTAATCTTCAAAGAGTGAATCCTAACTTTACCAAAGGGGGGAACGACTACGCGGGCTGTATTGGTTCAGGCATCGCGTTCAACCCGGCGTCCGCAGGTCTCCCCGGAGCAACTTGGGCTGTGTCGCCGGCACAAAATCGGAACATGCCCGTTCAGCCAACACAATACGGCCCTCCCGGAATTATGTACACGCCTTATCCGTTCGATATTGGCATTTTTTCTGTGAACAGCAGCACGAATATGAGTAATATTTCAGATGGCCAAATGAATGTGATCATCGTCGGAGAGGCTCAGAGATTAACTCGCCCCGGCGTTATTGATGGCATGGTCAGCCGCGACGGCTGGGCCTGGGGAGGGGCCGCCACAATGTTCAGCACCCGCTGGGGACCGAACAAAGGACTCGGCATCGCAGGTTCCGGCAGCGCACATGCTGGTATCGCCAACTATGGATTTGCAGATGGTTCAGTTCGCCCGCTGTCACAAAACATCAACGGCTTCCTATTCGCCAATTTGGGGAATATGGCGAACGGTATCCCGGTCAATAAGTAAGGAATTTGCCTTGGCCGTGATTAATAGTTTTCAAGGATCATTCGATGAATAACTGCCCAGGTTCGCGTGGATAACCGGGCGCAGAGGGCGTTCCGGCTGATCATCGGACAGTTGTTTCTCCACTAACGCCTAAACCTGCCAGCTTGTCTAAGCTCGTGCGGGCGAGATTCTTTTTTTCTCAAACAAAGTGGGCCGACGAATGACTATTCGATTTTTGTGTCAATGCGGCAAGAGACTCAAAGCGCCGGACGACTACATCGGAAAAAAAGTAGTTTGCTCCAAATGCAAAAACACCATGACGGTCCCCCAGAAAAGCGAGGCGACGGTCCCCGAAAAAAGCGAGGCCGTCGCCGCTGGGGAAACAAGTAAGCGTGCTGCAATAAACCGCGAAGTTTCACTTCCCCCGCTCTCGGAATTGCGCTCCCAAGAGGAAGTCCGCCGCGAAAAACCCTCGACTCCCAGTTCTGCGGCATCTGATACCAGCAACATCGCCTACCAGTTACTCAAATCGAAAAAGAAACCGGAGGATCAACTGGCGGATGAAAGGACGGGCGTCAAGAAATTGTTGGACGACAACAAGAATGCTGTCGAATACTTCAAATACAATGCGAAGATCATTCTTCCTAGTGCGGCGGCAGTCCTTGTGGCCTGTATCGGCTTATACTGGTTAATGTCGTCTATGATGACAACCGTGGAACATCCACCACTGGAAGTCGTGACAGGAACGGTCACTCTTGACGGTCAACCGCTTCCCCATGCCGTGGTCACATTTGTTCCACAAGACGAATGGAAACCGGACGAATTACCAGCCGAGTCTATCGGCGTCACGGACAAGGAAGGAAAGTTCGAACTTGAATATGCAAAAGATCTCAAAGGTGCCGCCCTCGGAAATTACTTTGTCCGAATTATGTCTTCGGAAACGAACATTCCCACTCAATACAACGTGAAATCGGAGCTCAAATTCACAGTCAAGGAAGGAACCAATGACCCGGAATTCAAGCTGCTTTCCAAATAACCTTTGAATTCCGGCTTGAAATCGACCACCGCCTCAACCCGAAGACAAAAACCAATCGTTCGCACGATTCGATTCCGAAAAGTAGGCGATCGGTGGTTAATCCATTTTCCGATGGATTGGCAATAGAGAAGCAGAGTTTCGATGATTAAGTGTAGGGCCGGCTCTGCTGGCTTTTGGATTGGAGAACAGACCGCTCCACCTCGTCGATGGCCGGCACAGCCGGCCCTACATTCTCTGGCCCATTGGAAATTGTGGCCGTGAAAGGCAAGCGTCACGCGGTGAAAGTTTATGAGCCATTAAGCACTCGGGAGGAGGCCGATTCAGAGATTCTTCAATTTGCGAAACTCTCCGAGCAGGCCCTGACGGCCTATTTGAAGGCAAACTTTGACGACGCATGCCGCATTTACCGGGAGATCCTCTCGCAGGCTCCCGCCGACGACCCCGCCGCCCAGATGTTGGAGAGGGCGGAGGAATTAAGGCAAAATCCGCCGGGCGAAGATTGGTCGGGAGTGGAAATCATCCACACGAAATAAAGTATTCTTGGGGCACTTCCTTATAAAAAAGCCTGAGCCTTTGATTATGTAGCCGTGCACTTCCATCAGCGAAGCCGCTCACACCTCAAAAGTCTCCCCGTCTTCTTTGTAGACCACTTTATACAAATCCGTGCGGCGGTCGTTCCAGTTTTGGACGGCACCGGATTCGCGGTGGTGCTTGAGCAATTCCGTGTCCACATCGTGGATGATGACCGTCTCGATGTTCGGCGTGCACTCGGCGGCGACGGCGTCTCTTGAGAATTCCACGTCCGAAGGCGTGAAGATGCCGGATTGGGCATAGTGAATGTCCGCGTTCTCCACAAAGGGCAGGTTTCCCGTGCAGCCGGCGATCGCGACATACACGTGGTTCTCCACGCAACGGGCCATCGCACAATGCCTGATCCGCAAATAACCGTGGCGGGTGTCGGTATTGAAGGGCACGAAGATGATGTCGGCCCCCTTCTGGGCGGCGATGCGGACCAGTTCGGGGAACTCGATGTCGTAGCACACCAGGACCGCGATCTTGCCGCAGTCCGTGTCGAACACATTCACCTTGTCGCCCGGTGCCACGCCCCACCAGCGGCGTTCGCTGGGCGTGATGTGGACTTTGTACTGCTTCTCGATCGAACCGTCCCGGCGGAAGAAGAACGCGCAATTATAAAGCTGCTCATCCTCCACGACGAACTGCGAGCCGGCGATGACGTTCAGATCGTACTTGACCGCGTTCTCGGCGAAGAACTCCAGGTACTGAGGCGTAAACTGGGCGAGTTGCCGGGCCGCCTGTCCGGGCCGGCTGGGTTTGACGCAGGACAAAAGCTGCGTCGTGTGCAGTTCGGGGAAGAGGATGAAATCGCTCTTATAGTCGGAAGCGACGTCGAGGAACAAATCGCACTGCTGGGCGAAGTCGTCGAACCCGCGGATGGCCCGCATCTGGTACTGCACGATGCACAGCCGCACGGGTTCCACCCCGGGATGGAAATGCCGTTTCGCCCCGGGCTTGTAGTCCAGGTTTTTCCATTCGAGAAACGTCGCATAGCCGCAGGAGTCGGTGTCCGAGGGCAGGTAGTTCGGGATCAAACCCTGGAGCGCGAACCCGTTCGCGATTTGGGCGGTGAGGACAGGGTCGTAAAGTCCCGATGTGGAAACGCGCTCGGCGTACTCGGCGGCGGACATTTTGTCGGCGTACTTGTGATAGCCCGGGATCCGGCCGGCGATGATGATCCGCGCGAGGTTCCGATGCCGGCAGACTTCCTTGCGGGCATCGTAGAGCCGGCGGCTGAGCTTCATCCCGCGGAACTCGGGATCGACCATGATCTCGATGCCGTAGAGCGTATCGCCTTTGGGGTTGTGGTTGCGGATGAAGCCGTTGTCCGAGACAGCCCGCCAGTTGTGCCATTCGAGGCTGGGGGAGTATTTGAGCATCAGGCTGCTCGAGGACGCCGCGAGCTGCCCGTCGATTTCGATGCAAAGCTGCCCCTCGGGGAACATGTGCAGCTGGCTTTCGAGGTGTTCGCGCTTCCAAGTCGCCATGCCGGGGAAGCATCGTTGCTGCATGGTGATGAGGGCGTCGTAATCGTCCAACGTCAACTGGCGGACGCGGATTTTCCATTCGTATTCTTGAAGATCGAGGGGATCCATAACTTCGTTCCGTCTAAAATGAAGAGCGCGTTTTGAGAATGCGTGACGGCGACCGGGACTTTGCTCGGCCGTCCGTTCAAAATGCGTTCGAAAAAAACAGTCAAGGAAACGGCGCGATTCATTATAATGCAAGCGGAATGAAGACGTTAGGGCGGGTTTCTCGATTATGGTTCGGGCATTTGTGTCGCCAAAATCGGTGGAGGCGCGTTCCGATCCTCCTTGGATTTCAATGTGAGATGTGAGGCGGTTCTCTGGCTTGGGGTTTGACGAATTGATATAATCCCCGATAACGAGAGCTCGAGATGGGCGCGTTTTTTTCAAGCGATGATCGCTCGGCCGCCGGAATTGTCTGGCCGCTGGGCTTTTTTTGTGCCCCGCGTTTGGAAATCGCGAGGGTTTTCCCGCAGGGGATTTTCGTTTTCACACCGCGATCAAGGAGTCAGGCCATGTCTCACCAATCCAACTCTCCGCATCAGCTGACCTGGCTGTTGGAAGAGCACCGCGAGTTGATGGGCCGGATTACAGATCTTCGCAAATGGTGGTCCGAGCTGGACCAGTTCGGCCTGCCCAAGTTCGGCGAGATGGGGACGCGAGTGGAAGAACTGCACGGCCTCCTGGCCGAACATTTCGCGGAGGAGGAAAACGGCGGCTATCTCGCGCAGGCTTTGGCGATCGCGCCCCAATTCACCAAGGAGGCCGGGGAACTGCAAAAGCAGCACGGCGAGGTTTTGGACGCGATCAACGATTTCAGCCGCCGGCTGGAAATGAGCGAGCCGCCGTTCGACTCCTGGCAGCAAGCGCGGGACGAGTTTGAAGGCATTATCGCCGACCTGCGCCAGCATGAACGGGCCGAGAACGAAATCGTCCAATCGGCATTCGAAACCGACGTGGGCACCGGCGACTGACGTCATTCTCGGGCGGAAAGATCGATGGCACAGGCTTTGCATAAGCCACGGGTGCGGCGTTGCGCTCGCGCGGCTGAGCGTGCGCCGTCTTGTTGTCGGATCAAAGCGGGAACCGAGACAGAGACCAAGGAGAATCGATGTCCCAACGATCTGCAGTGGACGCTCCGCGTTCCCCCCGCCAAGCGAAACCGCCCCAAAAAACCGAAACGTTCGAATCGGTTTCGGTTGAAGACACGCTAAACCAACTAAAAACCGACCCGACGGGCGGGCTTTCCGACGAAGAAGTCGCACGCCGGCAAGAGGCATACGGCCGGAATGAACTTCCCGAAAAAGAGGAATCGCTGCTAAAGCGCATCGGCAAGCGGTTCTGGGGGCCGATCCCCTGGATGATCGAAGCCGCGGCGATTCTCTCGGCCGCGGTGCAGAAGTGGGAAGACTTTTCGATCATTGTGGTTTTGCTTTTGGTGAATGTGATCGTCGATTTCCGCCAGGAGTCCTCGGCCCTCAAAGCCCTCAAACTGCTCAAGGAAAAACTCGCGCAGACGGCGCTGGCGATGCGGAACGGACGTTGGCAAGAGATCGATGCCCGCGAACTCGTGCCGGGCGACATCGTCAAGCTTCGCATCGGGAACGTGGTGCCGGCGGATGTGAAGCTGATCGAGGGGGCGTATCTCCAAGCCGACCAGTCCGCGCTGACCGGAGAATCGATGCCCGTCGATAAATCCATGGGAGACATCGCTTACGGAAACTCGGTCGTCAAGATGGGCGAGATGCTCGCGGTCGTGACCGCGACCGGGCTGCACTCGTTTTTCGGGAACACGGTCGCCTTGGTCGCCCGCGCCGGGAAACAGCAGCGGAGCCACTTCCAAAAAGCCATCGTGAATGTCGGGAACTATCTGATCCTGATCTCGGTGGCGATGGTCGTGGTGATCGTGATCACCGGCATCCTTCGCAAGGAGGATCTGACGGAGATCCTCCGCTTCTCGCTGGTGCTCACGGTGGCGTCGATCCCCGTGGCCTTGCCGGCCGTGCTGTCGGTGACGATGGCGGTGGGCGCGATCCAATTGGCCCGCCGGCAGGCGATCGTCAGCCGGTTGGTGGCGATCGAGGAACTCGCGGGCGTGGACATTCTCTGCAGCGACAAGACGGGGACGTTGACCAAGAACGTGATGCAACTGGGCGATCCCGTGACTTACGACGGCTACGCGAAGGAGGACATTCTGTTTTATGCCGCGCTCGCCAGCCGGGAGGAAAACAACGATCCGCTCGAAACGCCGATTTTCGCGTCGCTGCATTCGGGCGGCGGCGAGGGCCGGCTTGACGCTTACCGGCGGAAAGCTTTTGTGCCCTTCGATCCCGTCCGCAAGCGGACCGAAGCGACCGTGGAAAGCGATCAAGAGCGTTTGATCGTCACCAAAGGGGCTCCGCAGGCAATTCTCGCGATGTGCGACGGCAGCCCCGCCAGCCAACCCGCCCAACAGCAGGTTGAAGCCTTCGCCAAAAAAGGCTACCGCACCTTGGGCGTGGCGTTCAAAAAGCCCGAGGAGCCGGTGTTCCGATTCGTCGGCATCCTGCCGTTCTTCGATCCGCCCCGCGACGATTCCGCCGAGACGATTTCCCGCGCAAAAAGTTGGGCGTCGAGATCAAGATGATCACCGGGGACAACCTCGCCATCGCCCGGCAGATTGCGGAGATTCTGGGAATCGAAGGCGAGATCCGCGACCATGCGGATTTGAAGGAAGAGAAACCCACCGAACTGTTGGCCATCGCCGACGTCGTCGCCGAATCGCTGTATGCCCGGCTCAAGCCCGACGCGACTCCCGACGACATTCGTGCCATCGGCGAAGACGTGGTCGGGAAGCTCGAAGAGCGGCTGAAGAAACTGCATCCGAACCATGTGTTCGTTCGCCGGCACGAATCGCAGATCATCGAGTTGATCGAGGAGACCGGAGGCTTTGCCCAGGTCTTTCCCGAAGACAAGTACGACATCGTGGACCGCCTGCAGAAGGCCGACCACATCGTGGCGATGACGGGCGACGGCGTGAACGACGCCCCGGCCCTCAAAAAAGCCGACGCCGGGATCGCCGTCTCCGGGGCGACCGACGCCGCCCGCGCCGCGGCCGATCTCGTCTTATTGGAACCCGGGCTGTCGGTGATCATTCACGCCTTCGAGCAGGCCCGGATGATTTTCGGGCGGATGAAAGCCTATTCCATCTTCCGCATCGCCGAGACGATCCGCGTGATTCTGTTCATGACGCTGGCCATCGTCGTGTTCCAGTTCAGACCCGTCACGCCGATCATGATTATCATGTTGGCGCTGTTAAATGACGTGCCGATCATGGCGATTGCGTATGACCGCGCCCGCGTCGAACCGCACCCGGTCCGCTGGAACCTGCGGGAGGTGCTCACGATGGCCACGGTGCTGGGGATCGCGGGCGTCCTGGCGTCGTTTCTGCTGTTTTTCATTTTCGAGCGCCGGGGTGTGGATCGGGACATCATCATGACGTTGATTTTCCTCAAGCTCGACGTGGCGGGGCATTCGACGCTCTATGTAGCGCGGGCGGGGGAGAACTTCTTCTGGCAAAAGCCGTGGCCGGCTCCGATCCTGATGGGCGCGACCGTGGGCACGATGCTTTTGGGAACCTTGATCGCCGTTTACGGCGTGCTCATGGAGCCGATCGGCTGGAAGTATGCCGGCTGGATCTGGGCTTATGCGCTGGCGTGGTTTCTGTTCAACGATTTTTTGAAAGTGGCGGTGTATCGCATGCTCAACAAAAGCAAATGGCTCCTGGGCCGCGAACATTCCCACGAAGCCGAGGACGAAGCGTGAACGGAATCCCGCGGCGAAATTGAGGCGGGGCTTGATCTGTGGTAGAACGCGCTATTCCGTGAGCCCTTACCTCGTATCCGGGAATCGCCGACATGAAACAGGGACTGCTTGGTTTTTTCGCCGCGTGTGCCGTTGCGCTCGCGGGTTTGGCTTTCAGCGGGACGGCGGCCGACCAAGACCGCCCAACGGCCGACGCCGCGGTTCGCACGGTGCTCGACTTCGGCGCGGCGGGAGACGGCCGAACCGACGACACGGCCGCCATTCAGAAAGCCGTGGATTCCGGCCGCGGGGTTCGCTTCGTCAAAGGAATCTACCGCATCACCCAACCGATCGTGATCGACTTGGACAAGATCGGTTACACCTCCATCAGCGGCGACGGCTCGGCGACAATCCTCATGGCCGGCGCGGGGCCGGCGTTTCGGTTCAAGGGAACGCACGCCGGCACCGCCGCCCCGAGCACCGTCCAGCAAAACGTTTGGGACAAACAGCGGACGCCTTCCGTGGACGGCCTCGAAATCGTCGGCGGACACCCGGAAGCCTCCGGCATCGAAGCCAGCGGAACCATGCAGCTCACGTTGACCCGCGTGGCCGTCCGCGAGGCGCTTCACGGCGTACATCTCGTCCAGCGGAACCGCAACGTGACCCTCTCGGAATGCCACATCTATAACAACAAAGGCATCGGCGTTTTTCTCGACCAGTTGAACCTGCATCAGATCAATATCGCCAACTGCCACATCAGCTATAACCACGGCGGCGGCGTGGTCGTCCGGCAGAGCGAAGTCCGCAACCTGCAGATCGGCACCTGCGACATTGAAGGCAACATGGGCGGCGAAGGCTCGGAGCCGACCGCCAACGTGCTCTTGGATTCCACGGGAAATTCCGTCGCCGAGGTCGCGATCGTGGGCTGCACGATCCAGCACGCCCACGAATCGCCGAACTCCGCGAACATCCGCATCGACAGCAACTCCTCGAAGCGGCCCTTCACCGAGGAGCTTCGCCACGGCAACATCACCATCGCCGACAACGTGCTCTCCGACGTGCAGGTGAATATCGAGATCAAAAACAGCCGAGGCGTCACCATCACCGGGAACACGATCTGGAAAGGCTATGCCCATAACCTGTTGGTCGAAGGCTGCGACAACATTGTCGTGGCGAACAATGTGTTCGATCGCAATCCGCGCTACCACTACGGCGACGGCTCCGACGCGAACTTGGGATTGATCTTCCGCGATTGCGACGGCTGCACGATTTCCGCGAATCACATCCAGGGCGTGGGGGATGTCGCGGCAGCGCTGGCGCTCAAAGGCTGCCGGCGGATGAACCTCACCGGCTGCACGATTCTGAACTTCGGCCGCTGCGGTTTGTTGATGGAAGATGTCAGCGACAGCCGGGTGTCCGATTGTTTGATTCAGAACAATCAAGGCAACGACACGGGCGTTTCTTTAAGAGTAATCAAGTGCCGAGGCAATATGATCGTCGATAATCTCCTGGGCAACCCGGCGGAGGTCGATGAGAGCGCGGGCGTGTTCGAGGACAATTATTCAAACGGAAACCCGCCGCAACTCTTAAGAAGAGAGCCGCGCACGAAGTAAGCGGTGAGCGGAAGCGAAATTAAGAGAAACTGATCCGCTTACTTCGTGCGCGGCTCTTCATTACGCGTGCGCGGCTCTTCAGATCGATGCGAAGCCGCCGCTACGAAAATGGGCCTATTCCGCTTCGACGCCGGCGTTGATGGGGCGACCGGGGCGCGGGGGCAGGCCGGGTTCGTTGGGGCGGATCAAAGCCAGACCGGTTTTCTCGTCATGGATGCGGTGCAGATGCGTGGGGGATTCCATTACGGTGACTTCGAGCGTGGGGCGGACGTGGGCTTCGAGAAGATGCCCGCCGCAGGCCGAGGCGTCCCGTTTGCCCAAGACGACGTGGGCGTGAATCTTCGGCCGGCCTTCGTGCTCGGCGACGTTGCCGACGAGCGACAACACCTCCACCTGCTCGTCGATGGGATTTTCTTCGTACTCGTTCGTCCCCGGATTGAACCAGCCGAGCCTGGCATCTTTGAAGGCTCCGATGGCGGTGAAGTGCGCCGCCGTCAGATTGTGCTCCTTGGCGAAGGCGAGCATGCCTTCGGAGAACTCGTCGCCTTCATCAAAGATGACGGCATAGGTCTGTTCCTTGTCGGAATTGAGCAATTTGGATTGCATGGGGTTTCTCCAGAATATCGAGTCGAAATTTCAATCCAGAAAACGTGAGCGGCTGGGCGTCGGCGCCGGTCTCGCCGTTGGAAGCATCGCTGCATCGAAACCGGAGGCTAGCGCCTACCGCTCACGTTTTCAAACATTTTCCAAGACGGCACTACCGCCGATTCAATAAAACTTTCGCCAGAACAATTCCCGCGAGCACGCCCGCGGTGCCCGCCAAAAGTTTCTTGCCGCTGATGCGTTCCTTGGAGTGATCCTCGCGGAAGCAGCGTTCGGGGTAGCTCGTTGTGATTCGGCCGCGGGCCCCTTCCTCGTAGGCCATGTCGAGGACTTGGGCGATATGCATCGCCCGGCGGCCGGACTGCTGCTCGATTTGCTCCTGGCAACTGAAGCCGTCGGCGATGACCAGCTCGTCGACCGCGGCTTTACGCACGGCGGGCAAGAGCACCCGTTCGCCGCAGGCCATGGAAATGTCATAATGATCGGACTCGAAGCCGAACGAACCGGCCATCCCGCAGCAGCCTGTTTCAGGAGCCTCGAAGTCGACGCCGAGCTTTTCGAGCAGTTTCTGTTCGCTGTTCATCCCCATGATCGACTTATGATGGCAATGGCCGTGGAGCAATGCTTTGCGGTCGAGCTTGGGGAGTTTGCTGTCTTCGGCGTACTTCTCCAGAAACTGCGCCAACGTGAACGACTGCTGCTTGAGCCGTTTGGCATCCATATCATTGGGGAACAGGTTCAACAATTCATCCTGAAAGACGGCGAGGCAGCTCGGCTCCAAGACGACGATCGGCACGCCCGCTTGGATTTGCGGGCGGAGTTGATCGAGGATTCGCCGCAGATACATCTTGGCCCGGTCGAGCAGGCCGTAGTCATAAAGCGGCCGGCCGCAGCACAGATGGGTTTCGGGAATCGCGACTTGAAAGCCGGCCCGTTCCAGGACGCGGGTTGCGGAGCGAGCGGTTTCCGGATGCAGGAAATTGTTGAAGGTATCCGGCCACAAGAGCACGGGCGGGCCGGAAGTTCTGCGATCTTGCCGATGACGGAACCAGCGCGTGAAGGGCTCGGCGGCGAAGGCGGGCATTTTGCGTTCCTGGGCGACGCCGCCCATCCATTTGACGATCGGACTGAAGCCCGGAGCCGACGCGAAGTAGTTGACCACGCGGGGCATCTTGGAGGCGAGCCTCGCCCAAACATCGATCAAGCCCATCGCCCAGGCGGAGCGCGGACGAAAATGTCCCTCATAGTAATGCGAAAGAAACTCGGCCTTGTAAGTCGCCATGTCCACATCGACGGGGCAGTCGCCTTTGCAGCCTTTGCAGGCGAGGCAGAGGTCCAAGGCCTCTTTGACTTCCTCGCTTTGCCAGCCGTCGGTGACGACGTCGCCTTGCATCATTTCATAGAGCATCCGCGCCCGGCCGCGGGTGGTGTGTTTTTCTTCGTGGGTGACCATATAGCTGGGGCACATCGTGCCGCCGTCCCAGCGCCGGCACTTTCCGACGCCGACGCAGCGGTTGGCCGCGTGCGCGAAGTCCCCGCCGTCTTCGGGATAATGGAAATGCGTCTTGACGGTGGGCGGACTGTAGTCGGTGCCGAAGACGAGGTTGGTGTCCAGCGGGTCGGCGTCGACGACCTTGCCGGGGTTCATTTTCCACTGCGGGTCCCAGATGGATTTGAACTCGCGGAACGCCTGGAGCAGTTCCTCGCCGTACATTTTTCCCAAGAGTTCGCCGCGGGCTTGGCCGTCGCCGTGCTCGCCGGAGAACGAGCCGCCGTAGGCGTGGCACAAGTCCGCGGCCTGTTCGATGAAGGATCGATAGGTCGCGAGACCCTTCTGCGTTTTGAGATCGAAGTCGATCCGCGTATGCAGAAGCCCTTGGCCGAAGTGGCCGTAGTAGGAGCAATCGTAGCCGTGGTCTTCCATCAGTTGGCGGATGTCGCGGAGATATTCGCCCAACCGCTCGGGCGGCACGGCGGAGTCTTCCCAACCGGGCCAGGTGTCGTGATGTCCCGGCACGAAGGCCGTCGCCCCCAGTCCCGATTCGCGAATCTCCCAGATTTTTTCCTGCTTGGCCGGGTCTTCGTAAATCTCGTAATCCTCGCAGTACTTCTTGAGAGCCGACGCCGCGTTCTCGGCGAGGTGGTTGGCCTCTTCCTGGGTGTCGGCCCCGAACTCGACAAGCAGCCAGCCGCCCCAGCCTTGGGGAAAGAGAGCCAGATCGTCCGGGTGCATGCCTTTTTTATGCATGTAGCCGATCAGCCGATCGTCGATGCCTTCCAGGCCGATCGGGTTTTGGGCCATGACCTCGGGGATGGCGTCGCCGGCTTTGTAAACGTCGGAATAACAAAGGACCAGCAGCGACCGCTTGGGCGGATGATGAATGAGCCGCACCTTGGCTTCGAGCAGGAGGGCGCAGGTGCATTCGGTTCCGACCAGCGAGCGGGCGACGTGAAAGCCGTTTTCGGGAAGCAACTCGTCGAGACAATAACCGGAGACCCGGCGGGGAATGTCGGGAAACCGCTCGCGGATCACGTCGGCATATCGGTCCCGGAGTCGGCGGAGCCTTTGATAGATCTCCGCCTCCGGCCCGCCCGCCTTGACGATGCGTTCGTAATCTTCATCGGAGGTCTGGGCGAGGTGCATCCGCCGGCCTTCATAGGTCACGATGTCCATTTCGTGGAGGTTATCGACGCTGCGGCCGGCCATCACGGAATGCACGCCGCAGGAGTTGTTCCCCAGCATCCCGCCGAAGGTGCAGTGGTTGTGCGTGGAAGGGTCCGGCCCCCAGGCCAGGTTCAAGGGCACGGTCCGCTCGTTGAGATGATCGAGGATCAATCCCGGCTCGACCCGCGCCCATTTTTCTTCCGCGTTGATTTCGAGGATGCGGTTCATGTATTTCGAGAAATCGAGCACGACCGCGACGTTGCAGCATTGCCCCGCCAGACTCGTGCCGCCGCCCCGGGCGAGGATCGGAGCGCCAAACTCCCGGCAGAGCGCGACGGTCGCGAGCACATCGTCCGCATTCCGGGGCACGACCACGCCGATCGGGATCTGGCGGTAGTTGGAGCCGTCGCGGGAATACAGGGCCCGGCTGCCGGCGTCGAAGCGGACTTCGCCGTCGACGGCTCTTTCGAGCCGCTCCGCCAACCCGCGGGCTTCCCGGTGCGGAAACCCGACCTGGCGGATGGAACGGCCCTTCTGAGCTTCGCGGATTTGTCGAGCGGGCGCTTCGCTGATTGGCATGGGTTCTCCTTGGTTGTGCTGACATTCGCGCCAGGCGATTCAACTCGCCCGGCGTTTTATTTTCTGGTGGGTGTGGTCTCTGCGATCGCTACGCTCAGGGACGGGCCACCCAAACTCCGGTTTTCCTTCGCTTCATCATTCTCCGGTGTTTCGCCAGACGGCGTACTTGTCCGCGTCGGGTTGTTTGAGTTCCAGTCCCCAACCCGGTCTTGACGGATCGGGACCCAGCTTGCCGCCGACTTGCTTGGCTGCTCCGTCGAAGAACATCTGCTCGATGCGGACGTGATCGTGGAAATACTCGATATGCCGGGCGGGCATCGCCGCGCAGCACAGATGCCGATGCAGCGACGGCGCGGTGTGGGCCGAGAGCGGCAGCGGCTGGGCTCGGCACAATTCCGCCGCGGCGAGGAACCCCGTCACGCCGCCGCACCGCGTGGCGTCCGGCTGGAGCACATCGACGGCTCCGGCGTCCAGCATCCGTTTGAAATAAAACCGGTCGTCGCCGTACTCGCCCGACGTGATGTCCATGCCCGCCGGTGCGCGGTCCCGCAGCAAGCGCAGCCCCGCGAGGTCGTCCGAACTCACCGGCTCCTCGAACCAACTGACCCCAAATCCCGCAAAGTCTTCCGCCTTGGCCAAAGCCTGCTTGCGATCGTAGGCTCCATTGGCATCCACAAAGAGTTCGGCCTTCGCGCCGATTGCTTTGCGGGCTTCGGAGACGCGGTGCACGTCGTGTTGGGGATCGCGGCCGATCTTCATTTTGACGCGGGGGATTCCCTGTTCCACCCAGCCGCCCAATTGCTCCCGGAACTGCTCGATGGAGTACGACGTAAAGCCGCCGCTGCCGTAGATGTCGATTTCATCCCGCACCTGGCCGAGCAGGCGGACCAAGGGCAAGTCCAGCAGCCGGGCTTTGAGGTCCCACAAAGCCGCATCGACCGCCGAGATGGCGCTGGCCACGATCCCCGGCCGGCCCAGGTTGCGGGCTGTCCGATAACAGTTTTCGCTAAGCCGTGTGACTTCCAGCGGGTCCTCGCCGACGATTTGATCGCGGAACTTGTCGGCGATCAGCCGGGCGGCCGCGGTCTGCGAGTAGGTATAACCCAACCCGCGCTCGCCGCCCGCGGACACCGTCACCAGGACCATCGTCGTGGAATCCCACTTCAAGGTTCCATCCGATTCCGGTTGATCGGTGGGCACCTGGTAGGCGGTGACTTCGAGTTTGTCGATGTTTGTGTGCAACATGGGGCTTGCTCTCTGGTCCGGCCTCAACGGTCCCCCCCGGTGAACTGCCGGCGTTCGCAAACAGATCCCGCCCGTCTCGTCATGGATGGCACGAGCCTGAGTGTGACTGAGGGCGTCGCACTCCCGGTTTTTCCAGGACCGAGTTGTTCGCCGAAATTCATTCCCGCGGGCTCTTACCGGCGGACCGCCTCCATAATCTCCGGCACGCTTTTTTGGGAAATGCCGTCGAAGTCCTCGCGCAACGCCTTGAGCGCGATGCGTTCTTCCTCGATTTCCCGCGCGGTGCGAAAGCCCCGGCGGCGGAAGAACGGCACCGGCGGGCACCAGCCTTGGATCGCATGCTGCAAGAGAAAACCCGACACCACGGCAGGCAGCGCGAGAAATTTGCGGCTCAACGTCGCTCCCAAGACGAACCCCGCCAGCGAGACCGACGCGGCGTTCGCTTCCAAGACCCGCTCGATGTCCCATTCGTGGTCGAGCTGCTCGAGCCGCGCGTTCGATCGCCGCGCGGCCCGCCGCGAAGTACACCGCAATCCGTTCATCGGTGTCCCGCCGAATCCGCTCGTTGATTTCGTCCGAGGTATGTTCTTCAACCCGCCTTGTGGTGGGGGGCATTTGGTAGGTGGTTTCCATGAGAGTTTCACTCCGTTCGTTTTCAGGTTTGTGTGTGAATGGGGCTTCAATCCCGCTCGGCGAAGGCGATCGTGCTGACGAGGGCGTTCTCCGCCTGGCGCGAATCGAGCCGCGAATGCTGCACCACGATCGGCACGTTCGACTCGATCACGCTCGCGTAGTCGGTGTCCTTGGGGATCGGTTCGGGGTCCTTGAGTTCGTTGAACCGAACGTGCTTCGTCCGCTGAGCCGGCACCGTGAACTTGTACGGCCCGGCGGGATCGCGGTCGCTGAAGAACACGAACATTCGCACCTCGGCGTCTTCATCGCCCGCATTCAAGATGCACGCCGTTTCGTGGCTGGTCATTTGCGGTTCCGGGCCGTGGCTCCAGCCCGGGATGTAGCCCTCCGCGATGGTCCAGCGTTTATGTCCGATGGGCGTCATTGAGGGTTCCTTTTCGCGCTGTGTCAGCCAATGGGCAAATCGGGATAGATGTATTGTCCCGCGCGGCTGGCGGCGGGCTATCGGGCGGGGAAGGCGATCACGCCTGGAAGGAACTCCCAGGAAAGAGTCGGGAACGTCTCGGCAAACCGCACGGGAAACCTCCCCTACGCCCGCCTTTCCGTTCCGGGTATGCTGCAAATGCAGAATGCCTCGCGGCACGGGCGGTGTCGCCGAAAGCCGGCCGCAGCCAGTTCTTGGCACCGCCGAGCACACGATGTTAAGATCACAGAATCATGGGGCACAAAATCATGTTTTGTCATCGGAGCGGCGGTTTGGTTTCACCAAGACTTAGGCGCCCGAAACCCATCGTTCCCCAGGTTAATAGCCGAACCTTATGAAATCGCGCATCGAAGACTATGCGATCATTGGAGACGGGCAAACCGGAGGGCTCGTTTCGCGGGACGGATCCATCGACTGGTTGTGTCTGCCCCGGTTTGATTCCGGGGCGTGCTTCGCGGCGCTGTTGGGCGACGCCGAGAACGGCCGCTGGCGGATTCGCCCCAAAGGCAAGGTCCGAAATCAGAAACGCAAATACCGTGGCGACACGCTGGTTCTGGAAACCGAGTTCGAAACGGACAGCGGGACGGTGGCCATCATCGATTTTATGTCGCTCGAGGTCGAAGTCGCCGACGTGGTGCGGATCATCGAAGGCCGCGAGGGCACGGTGCCCTTGGAGATGGAACTTGTCATCCGGCTGGACTACGGCACGGTGACGCCTTGGGTGCGGCGGATTGACGACAGCCTGATTGCCATTGCCGGGCCCGATGCCATGCTCATCCACTCAGACGTCGAGATGCGGGGCGAAGATTTCCGGACGCGGGCCGATTTTGAAATTCGCGCGGGGGAGCGGAAATCTTTCAGCCTCACGTGGTATCCATCCCATACGCCGGCCCCGGAGAAGACCGATCCGCTGAAACTGCTCAGGAGCACCGAAGACTGGTGGAAGGACTGGGCCAGCCAATGCAACTACAAAGGCCCGTGGCGGGATGCCGTGGTCCGTTCGCTCATCACGCTCAAAGCCTTGATTTACCAGCCGACGGGC
Organism: uncultured Planctomycetaceae bacterium; assembly: GCA_963815195.1. Taxonomy (GTDB): domain Bacteria; phylum Planctomycetota; class Planctomycetia; order Planctomycetales; family Planctomycetaceae; genus CAWAVN01. Next base: position 279,588 of record CAWFGE010000012.1, on the reverse strand, counting down.
GGAATGATCGCGGCCCTGACCACGTCGCTCCCCGAGAATTTGGGCGGCGAACGAAATTGGGACTACCGCTTCTGCTGGCTGCGGGACGCCACCTTGACGTTATATGCCTTGCTCGACTCCGGGTTCACGGAGGAAGCAGTGGCCTGGCGGGATTGGCTGATGCGGGCCGTCGCCGGGCGGCCGTCGCGGATTCAACCGTTGTACGGCGTCGCGGGCGAGCGCTGGCTGCCGGAGTTCCAAGTCCCCTGGCTTTCCGGTTACGGAAATTCCAAGCCGGTGCGCGTTGGCAATCAGGCCCATTCGCAGCTCCAGTTGGACGTGTTCGGCGAATTGATGGACACGCTGCATCTGGCGCAGAAGCGCGGGCTGCCCCCCCAAGAGCACGTCTGGAACATGCAGCGCGTCCTGATGAACCACCTGGAGACCGTCTGGAAAGAGCCCGACGAAGGCATCTGGGAAATCCGCTCGGAACGGAGGCAGTTTACCTATTCCAAAGTCATGGCGTGGGTGGCCTTCGATCGGGCCATCAAAGGCGTCGAGCAATTCCATCTGGACGGCCCGGCGGAGAAATGGCGGACGGTGCGAAAGGAGATTCACGACGATGTGTGCGCGCACGGCTTCAATAAGGCGAGGAATTCCTTCACGCAGTCTTACGGCTCGCACAATCTGGATGCGAGCCTGCTTGTGTTGCCGATGGTCGGCTTTCTGCCGCCGGAAGATCCGCGGATTCAAGGCACGGTCGAAGCGATTCAGGAGGATTTGAAGCGGGACGGATTCGTGCTTCGCTACAATGCGGAGTCGGGCGTGGACGGGCTCGCGGGCAGCGAGGGGACGTTTCTGATGTGCACGTTCTGGCTCGCCGACGCGCTCGCCATGCAGGGCCGGCGGGACGAAGCCCGGGAACTATTCGAGCGGTTGCTCTCGTTGCGGAACGATGTTGGCCTCTTGTCGGAAGAATACGACCCGGAGACGCAGTGTTTCCTCGGAAATTTTCCCCAGGCGTTTTCCCACGTGGCCTTAATCAACACGGCCCGGAATCTCTCGGTGAAGCACGGCCCGTCCGAACGTCGCTCCGAGCAGTGACCGCCTGAGTCCCGCTGGTTCCGGCCGCGGGCGGCTGAGCTGAAATCCTTCCCTGGTCGGGACTTCCGCCTCCTGGAGAACTTTCGTTAGGGTCTTGCCGGCCGGGGCGGCGGGTCCTAAAATTCAAACTCAGGGCGGTTCTTTCTCCTAAGGGGACGCCATGCAGACGAGCTCGCATGATCGAGACGAACCAGAGACAAATTCCGCGGAATTCCCGGCGCCCCAACACCGCATTCGCCTGCCGCACTCCCTGTTGGTGCGAAATACGTTGTTCGTGGCGACGGTGGTGATTCTGACGGCCGGCCTCCTGGGGCACCTGGCGTATGTCACCGCGCGAAACATCCTCCACGACAACATCCACAATCGGCTGAAGTTGATTGCTTCGGAACGCTCGGCCCGATTGGAATCCTACGCCCATCAGCAACTCGAACGGGCGGCCTTGGTCGCGGGGCGGACCCGGCTGGTGGAACTCCTGCAGGATTATGCGACCGGCAAGAGCACGCCGACGGAGTTTCGCAAGAACGCGGATCAGATTCTGCGGGATGCGCAAGAAAACACGCTCAACATTCACGAAATCTGGGTGACCAATCCGCAAGGCAACGTGATCGCCGCCTCCGAGCCGGCGCATCTGGACTGGTCGTTTGCCGACGATCCGGATTTTCTCGCGGGACGAACCCGGCCGCACCTCGGGGTGCCGCAGAAAGTCGACGGAAATTGGCTGGCCTATGCCGCGGTGCCGATCCGCAGCGAGCAAAATCATTTGCTCGGCGTGGTGATGGTCCAGCACAACGCGACCCGGCTTTGGAGCTTAGTCGAGGACCGCACGGGGTTGGAGAAGACCGGCGAGATCCGCGTGGGCCGGCGGAGCGGCGACGCGGTCCACTTTTTGTTCTCGTCCGCGGGGGAAAAGGGCTCGAGCGAGCCCCTGTGGAATGTTCCGCCAATGGCGCGGGCTTTGAACGGCGAGCAAGGGGCCGAGGTCACGCATTATCATGGAACCGACGTGTTGGCCGCGTACCAGCCGGTCTCCTATCAGCCGGACAAGAATCCCCCCTGGGGCCTGGTCGCCAAGATGGATTTGGACGAAGCCTATGCCCCGGTCACCCGGCTCCGCAACACGCTGATCGGGCTGCAATGCCTCCTCGTCCTTTTGGGGGCGATCGCTTCGTTTGTGTTGGCCCGGCGGTTGACGCGGCCGATCTTCCGCCTGACCGAAGCCGCCGCCACCATTGCCCAAGGCGATCTGGATGCCCGCGTGCCGGTGACCTCGCGGGATGAAATCGGCCTGTTGGGGACGGCGTTCAACCGCATGGCCGAGCAGCTCGCCGAGGCCCGCGACCGCTTGGAGGACCGCGTCAAACAGCGAACCACCCAACTCACCGAAGCCCAAAAAGAACTCCGTCGGCAGACGCGCATTCTGCAATCCATCATGGACAGCATGAACGACGGCGTGATCGTCGCGGACCAATTCGGAAAGTTTCTGCTCTGGAATCCCGCGGCCCGCGGGATCGTGGGCATCGGGCCCGAGGATGTGCCTCCCGAAGATTGGCCCCAGTTTTACGGTTGCTACGAGCCCGACGGCGGGACGCTTTATCCGCCGGAGAATCTGCCTTTGGCCCGCGCCATGCGGGGCGAGTCGATTTACGGGCAGGAACTCATCCTCCGCAATCCCAATCTGCCGGACGATGTTTGGATCAGCATTACCGGAGCGCCGCTCAAAAACGACCGGGGCGATTTGCGCGGCGGCGTGATCGTGCTGCGGAACGTGACGGCCGCCAAAAAGATCGAGGAGGAAATCAAGGCCCGCGACGAAAAGAACCGCGAGATCCTCGCGACAGCGCACGAGGCGTTCATTGCCATCGACGAAGCCAGCACGATCCAGGAATGGAACGGGCAGGCCGAGGCGACGTTCGGCTGGACGGCGGCGGAAGCGGTGGGGCGGGACATGCCCGAATTGATCATTCCGCATGCGCTTCGCGATGCGCACCGCCACGGCATCGAGCGGTTTTTGGAGAGCGGCGAGGCGCCGCTGCTCAGCCGCCGGCTCGAACTCAACGCGCTGCACCGCGACGGGCGCGAGTTTCCCATCGAAATCACCATCTCGCCGGTGCGGCAGGCTTCGGGATTTTTGTTCGCCGCGTTCCTGCATGACATCACCGAGGAAAAACACGCGAAAGAGGAACTCGAAACCGCCAAAGAAGCCGCCGAGGCCGCCAACCGCGCGAAAAGCAGCTTCCTCGCCAACATGAGCCACGAAATCCGCACGCCGATGAACGCCGTCATCGGCATGACCGAACTCGTTTTGGACACCGATTTGACCCCGACCCAACGCGAGCATCTGACGATGGTTCAGGAGTCCGCCGACTCGCTGCTCAACGTGATCAACGACATTCTCGACTTCTCCAAAATCGAGGCGGGGCGGTTCGACCTGGAATACGCCCCCTTCGATTTGCGGGAGAACATCGGCGACACGATGAAGTCCCTCGCGCTTCGGGCGCACCGCAAAGGTGTCGAACTCGCCTGGCAAGTCGAATCGGACGTCCCCGATTTCGTCGGCGGCGACCGCTTTCGCTTAAGGCAGATTCTCGTCAACCTCGTGGGCAACGCGATCAAATTCACCGACACCGGCGAGATCGTGCTGGAAGCCGTCCAGGACGCCCGCTCGAAAAAAGACATCACGCTGCATTTTTCCGTCCGCGACACCGGCTGCGGCATCCCTCAGAACAAGCAAGAGCAAATCTTCCAAGCCTTCGAGCAGGCCGACGAATCCATCAGCCGACGCTACGGCGGCACGGGGCTGGGACTCGCCATCTGCTCCCGCCTCGTGGAACTCATGGGCGGACGCATCTGGCTCGAAAGCCAGGTCGGCGAAGGCAGCACGTTCCACTTCACCGTCCGGTTCGGCGTCCCGGCTCCGGATCAACTCCCGAAGAAACGCCCCCGTCCCGACGGCCGGCTCGAAGGCTTGCGCGTGCTGATCGTCGACGACAACCGCACCAACTGCGACATCCTGGAAGAGACGCTCCGCAACTGGCGGATGTGTCCCGTCGCAATTACCCACAGCGAAGAGGCCCTGCCCGAAATGCGCAAGCATCTGGATGAAGGCCACGCGTTCGATCTGATCCTGATCGACGCGAACATGCCGGGGCTTGACGGTTTCAGCGTCGCCGAGGCCATCCAGCACGATCCCGGATTAGGGAGCGCGATCACGATGATGCTCACCTCCAACGACCGCCGGGAAGAACTCTCCCGCTGCCAGGATTTGGGGATCGCGGCGTATCTCACGAAACCAGTCAAGCAATCGGAGTTGTTCAACGTCATCGCGAGGACGTTGGGCGTGGCCGACGCGACGGGCGAGACCGCGTCCGATGTCCCCGCCCACGAAATCGCCGCCCGGCTGCCTCGTTTAAGAATCCTGCTCGCCGAGGACAGCCTGGTCAATCAAAAGCTCGCGCTCGCGCAGCTCGAGCCGCACGGACATCACGTCACCGTGGCGAACAACGGCCGGGAGGCCGTTTGGCTTTGGGAATCGCATCCCTTCGACTTGATTCTGATGGATGTGCAAATGCCGGAAATGGACGGGCTCTCGGCGACCAAGACCATCCGGCACCGGGAGCACGAGCACGACGGCGGGCATCACATTCCCATCATCGCCATGACCGCGCACGCGATGAAAGGCGACCGCGAGCAATGCCTCGACGCCGGGATGGACGGCTATGTCTCCAAGCCCGTCCGCGCCGGCGAGTTGTTCGCCTCCATCGAAGAAATCCTGTCCCATCCCGCCGCCCCGCCTTTCGAGGAATTGCCCGCCATGGAACCGAAACAGAAACCCCAAGACGCCGAAAAGCCGTCCCCGCAACCGCCCGCGGAATCGCGCGAGGTTTTGGATTGGGACAAGGCCGTTCGGCAAGCGGAGATCGCCTCCGATGCGCTTCGCGACATGGCGGCGATGTTCCTGGAGGAAACGCCGAAGCTCCTCAAGGAATGCCAGGACGCGCTCGCGTCCGGGGACGCAAAGTCCTTGCGGCGGGCGGCCCACACCATCAAAGGCTCCGCCGCCATCTTCGCCGCCGAAAAAGCGACCGCGGCGGCGCTCCATCTGGAGACGCTCGCCAAGGAAGGCCGGCTCGAAGAGGCCCCGGCCGCCTGCACAGAGTTGGAAACCGAACTCGACCGATTGACCCCGCTTTTGACCCGCCGGATCGAGAGCGACGCCCTCCAGGAGGAAACCTCATGAACGATGCCTCAACGCACATCCGCGTGCTATTGATCGAAGACAATCCCATCCACGTCAAGCTGATCGACAACCTGCTCGCCAGCTCGCGGGCGCCCGCGTTTGATTTGCAAACCGCCGGGCAGTTGTCCGAAGGCCTCTCGCGACTGGACCGGGGGGATATTGAGCTGGTGCTCTTGGATCTCACGCTGCCCGACAGCCAGGACCTGGAAACGTTTATCCGCGTCCGCGCCCATATGCCGCATTTGCCGGTGGTGATCGTCACCGGCGTCGATGACATCAAGCTCGCCGCGCGGGCGGTGGAAGCCGGTGCCCAGGATTACCTCGTCAAGACGCAGCTCAACGCCTCGGTGCTCGCCCGTTCGCTCCGCTACGCCTTGGAACGCACCCGCGTCCGCGACGCCGAGTGGGACTCGCCGATGTTCCGCCTCGCGCAGCGGCAGTTCCTCAAGGCGGCCCAGCTCATGGGACTCGATGACAACATCCGCCAGCGGCTGTTGTTTCCGCAGCGGACCCTGGTCACCGCGTTTCCCTTCCGGCGGGACAAATACATGGAAGTCGAGACCGTCTTCGGCTACCGCGTGCAGCACCTGCTCACGATGGGGCCGACCAAAGGCGGGATCCGCTATCACCAGGACGTGAGCCTGGGCGAAGTCTCCGCGCTCGCCATGTGGATGACCTGGAAGTGCGCCCTGATGCACCTCCCGTTCGGCGGAGCGAAGGGCGGCGTGCGGATCGATCCCACCGGACTCACCAGCCACGAACTCCAGCGGCTCACCCGCCGGTTCGCTTCCGAGATCGGCACGATGATCGGCCCGGACAAAGACATCCCCGCCCCGGACATGGGCACCAACGAACGCGTGATGGCCTGGATCATGGACACCTACAGCGAGCAGGTCGGCTACGCGGTCCCGGCGGTCGTCACGGGCAAACCCTTGGTCCTCGGCGGCGCCCAAGGCCGCGAAGCCGCCACCGGGCGCGGCGTGGTGTATCTCATCGAAGAAGCCGCCCGCCATGAGAAAATCAACCTCAACCAATCGACGGCCGTCATTCAAGGCTTCGGGAACGTCGGCAGCCACGTGGCCCAGTTCCTTGAAGAAAACGGCGTGCGGATCATCGGCGTCAGCGATGCGACCACCGGGCTCTTTAACCCCAAGGGCCTTTCGGTGTCGCTGCTTCGGGAGTATGTCCGCGAGCACCGCTTCCTCGAAGGCTGCCCCCACGGCGAAGCGATCACCAACGCGGAGCTTCTGGAACTCTCCTGCGATGTGCTCGTGCCCGCGGCCCTGCAAAGCCAGATCACCGCGGAGAACGTGGACCGCATCGACTGCAAGATCCTCGCCGAAGGCGCCAACGGCCCGACGACTCTGGAAGCCGACGAAGTGCTCAACCGCAAAGGCGTGTTCATCCTGCCGGACATCCTCGCCAACGCGGGCGGGGTGACGGTGTCGTATTTCGAATGGGTCCAGGACATCCAGAACTACATGTGGACCTTGAGCGAAGTCAACGAACGGCTGCGGCACATTCTTACCGATGGGTTCAACCGCACGTTCAACCGCGCCCAGGAGGAAAAGATCGACATGCGCACGGCCGCGATGATCGAAGGCATCGAACGCGTCGCCGCCGCCAAACTCGCCCGCGGCCTGTTCCCGTGAGAGCCGCGCGCACGAAGTCAGCGGACGTCGGTCACAAACTCAACGAGTGTGTGTTTCACAGAAGTCGGTACGGACTTGGGTGGCACGCCCTGAGGAACGAAGGGCGTGCCACCCAAGTCCCACCTGCGTTTGTGCAATGCGCCTTTATTGAACTCTTGCGTCTTGTCGGGATAGGATACGGGCTGTTGTGTCCCCATGAACTCTCAAACCGCTGAGGAGCCGAACATGCCCCGATTGAATGTCGTCAAACCCGAAGACGCCACCGGACAGGTCAAGGAAATCTACGACGACTTGACGAAAAAGATGGGCAAGGTGATCAACATCTTCCAGGGCATGGGAAACAGCCCGGCGGCGTTGAAAGCGTATCTGTCCATGTCCGGAGCGCTCGGCCACGGCGAGCTCTCGCCGCAAGACCGCGAAGTCGTCTACCTCGGTGTGAGCCAGGGGAACAACTGCCAATACTGCGTTTCGGCGCACACGCTGCTCGCCAAGAAAGCCGGGCTGAGCGATGACGAAATCTTGAGCATCCGCCGGTTTGAAGCCCAGTCCGAAAAGCACCAGGCCTTGCTCAAATTCGTGACGCGCGTGATCGAGACGCACGGATTCGTGGACGATTCCGAAATCGCCGCCGTCCGCGATGCGGGCTACACCGACGGCCAGATCGCCGAGGCCATCGCGTATATCGGTCTGGCGACTTATTCCAATCTGTTCAACCATGTCAACGGTACGAAACTCGACTTCCCGCCCGCGCCCAACCTCTGATCACCCGCGGGTGCGTCTCCGAAGCAAGTTTTGGGTGGTGCGCGCTTTGCTGAACTTTGGAGCGTGGCAGCCAATTCGTCGGGGACGTTCCGTCAGGAGGATCGATCGCATGAAGAGTCGTGGTATTCGTTCAAGCCGGCCGGCGTGGGGGTTGGCCGTGTTGATCCTTTGCAGTGCGGCGGGCTGCGGGAATTCCGATCCCGCGGACACCAAATCGCCCGCAACCCAGGAGAGCCAAAAGGAGGTTCCGATGACCATCCAAGTCACAAGCCCCGCGTTTGGGCCGCAGAAGAAAATCCCCAAAATTCACCGCCGACGGGGACGACATCTCGCCCCCGCTCCATTGGGCGAACGTGCCCGAGGGAACCAAACAGTTGGCGCTGATTGTGGACGACCCCGACGCCCCGCGCGACGAGCCGTGGGTGCATTGGGTGATCTATGGATTGCCCGGCGAGCTGGAGGGTCTTCCGCAGGATCTCCCGCACGCCAAGACGCTTTCCGAACCTATCCACGCGGTGCAGGGCGTGAACGATTTCAAAAAGACGGGCTTCGGCGGCCCCGCGCCTCCCAAGGGGCACGGGGTCCACCATTACCACTTCAAGATCTATGCGCTCAACGAAGCGCTCGATCTCGAACCTGGCCTCACGAAACAGCAGCTTCGCGCAGCCATGAACGGCCACATCCTCGCCGAGGGAGAACTCGTCGGCACCTACGAACGCTGACTGCGTCTTTCGTAGCGGCGGCATCTTGCCCTGGAGAGCGATCACGGCGAAATTTCGCGGCCGGTGAAGGAGGAGATCAATAACTCCGGCATCGACGCCGACCGCGTGCCCGGCAAGGGCGGATTGTCCGCCGGCCGCACCGTGAACACGACGGAAAACTTGGGGTCCGGCGTGTAGTTCCGGCTGGCGGCGTGGAAGGTTCGGCAGTGAAAGAACAGCACATCCCCCGGCTCCAACTCCGCCGGGATTTGCGATTCGATCAGCGGAACGTTCTCCGCGACGCCCTCCCGCAGAAAAAGATCGTCGTCAAAGCGATGGCGTTCAAAGGTCATCCGATGGGTGCCGGGGATGAGACGCAAACAGCCGTTCTGTTTCGTTTCAGGCCCCAATGCCAGCCAGACGCTGACCAACTCCGGCCGGGTGAAGGACCAGTAGCGGATGTCCTGATGCCAGCCCGTGTCGCTGCTGAACTCGGGCTGTTTCGTCATGATGCAGTTGTGATGGGCGAGCGGGATCACCAACTCCGGCCCCAACAGCTGCCGGAGCCGATTGACGAGCGAAGGCTGCGCGAGCCATTCACAGAACGCCGGATGCCGGCCGAGGGCGTTTTTCAGCCGGCGAACCGTCCGGCCGCCGGGCATGTCGCGGGACTCCGGCGCCCCGGGGTAATGCAAGTCGGCTTCGTATTCGAGCGGCCCGATCTCCCGGCCCAAGCCTTCGAGGGTGACCCGCTGCATTTCCAGCCGCAGGGTTTCGTCCGCGATATTCCGGGCGATCACATAGCCTTCGCGCGAAAACTGCTCGACCTCTTCCATCGAAAACCCGTCGGGGATTTCAATCGAGGAAGACGCTTCGAAGGGCAACGAAGAATAATCGGCGGAAAACCGGGAGGAGGTCATAAAACAGGTCAGGGGCCAGGGGTTGGGGGGGCGATATGGACCGGTTGCGGTGTGTTTCAAAAAAGTAGGAAACGCATGGTGTGCCACTGGCTTTGCCAGTGCTTAAAGTGTGACAATGCCTTTCGGGCGAGTGCCTCCAGAAATCGATCAGGTTTCGGATACGAAATGGTGAAGGCCAGTGGCACACTCATGGACAGCCGGTCCTGCAAATCGTACTTTAGACGGCAGCGGCGGAGAAGAGAAGGGCGACTTCGGTTTTGGGAAAGAGCAAAATGCCAACGATTCGAATTGCGAACGGGGCCGGGTTTTGGGGGGATTGGCTCGAAGCGCCGCGGCGGACCGTGGAAGCGGCGGAGGTGGATTATCTCACGCTCGAATACCTCGCGGAATTGACGCTTTCCGTCCTGGCCCATCAGCGGTCCCGCGATCCAAAGGCCGGGTTCGTGACGGATTTTCCCGTCGCGCTCGAAAGCTTGATGCCCGCGCTCTGGCGCAGCCCCGGCTCAAAATCGTCACCAACGCCGGCGGGATGAATATTCCCCGTTGCGCGAAAGAAGCCGCGCGGATTCTGAGCGAAAACGGCTTGCCGGATGTCCGCATCGGCATGGTCACGGGAGATGATTTGCTCTCGCGGTTTGGCGAATTGACCGCCGGGGGCGAAGAGTTTGCCCACATCGAAACCGGCGAAGCGTTGGGCGTGCGTGCGGAGAAGATGGTCAGCGTCAACGCTTACCTGGGGGCGGCGGGAATTGTGGAGGCCTTAAATCAAGACGCCCGCATCGTCATCACGGGCCGGTGTGCCGATGCTTCGCTGACCGTGGGGCCGGCCGTCGCGGAGTTCGGTTGGGCCTGGGACGATTGGGACCGATTGGCGGCGGCGACCGTGGCGGGGCATTTGATCGAATGCGGCGCCCAAGCCACGGGCGGGATGTTTTCGGATTGGTCGGACAACCTGCCGCTCGCCAATGTGGGCTATCCGATCGCGGAACTCAGCGAAGCCGGCGAGGTAGCGATCACCAAACCGCCCGGCAGCGATGGCGAGGTGAGCACCCGCACGCTTTCCGAACAATTGATCTACGAGATCGGCGATCCGGAGCATTATCTGACGCCCGACGTGGACGCGAATTTTTCCAACGTCCGCTTGACGCCGTCGGAGCAGGATCGCGTGACGGTGGAAGGAGCCAAGGGCCGATCGGCCCCAGAGCGGTTCAAAGTTTCCCTGGCGTATCGCGACGGCTATGCGGTCGCCGCAATGCTGGTGATCTGCGGACGACACGCGGAGCGAAAAGCCAGAGCCTCTGGCGAGATGATTTTCGATCGGCTGCAATCGGCCGGTTGCTCGCCGGCACAATTCCAATACGAAGTCCTCGGAGCGGGCGATTCGCTTCCCGGCATTTGGCCGCGAACAACCGACGACGCGTTTGGTCCCGGCGAAGTCGTGCTGCGGATTTCCGCGCGATCCGAAGCGGGAAACATTGGATCGCATGGTGCGGGACATCGCGCCTCTGGTCACCTCGGGACCGCCGGGCGTCACGGGTTATACCGGACCCCGCGCGAAGCCTTTCCCGGTGCTCGCGTTCTGGCCGACGAGCATCGCCCGCGACCGCGTCGCCCCGACCGTCCAAGTGCAATCCGCAAAGGAGTGGCAGGCATGACCGATCCCACATTCCCGGCCCGCATTCGCTTGAAAGACATCGCCCACGCCCGTTCGGGCGACAAAGGCAACCACGCCAACGTGGGCGTGATCGCTTACACAGAGGCCGGGTTTGAATACCTCGGCCGGGTGCTGACGGAAGTTCGCGTGGCGGAGTTCTTTCTGCCCTTGCGCCCGAAATCGGTGGAGCGGTTTGCGCTTTCGGGCATTGGGGCCTACAACTTCTTGCTCCGCGACGTCCTCGCCGGCGGTGCGAGCGGGTCGCTCCGGATCGACAGCCAAGGCAAAACGCTGGGTCTGGCGATTCTCGAACTCGAACTCCCCCGGCCGGACAATCTGAAAGACATGCTGCCGAGCGCCGGTTAACATTAAAGGACAACCTTTGTCGCCTCCGTTTCCTTCTGTTCCCAACTCCGCATCCATCAACAAGTTCTTGACGATTAGGGTCGCGGCATGCTACAAAGAAAGCTGGGCCACGCCTTTTTCTCCCAATCTTTGCCGCAATCTCCGCCCCCATTGGACTGCCGATGACCACTGTCACCATTCAACTCATCGAGGGACTTGAGCGGGGCCAGGTCTACGAGAATCTGCCCACGCCGGTGAGCATCGGGCGGGAAGACGACAATTCCGTACGGCTGAACGATGAGCGGGTCAGCCGGTTTCACGCGAAAATCCAAGCCGACGGCGGGCACGTCATCCTCACCGACCTGGACAGCACCAACGGCACGCGGGTCAACGGGCACCCCGTGCAGATGCGCGTGCTGCAATACGGCGACCAGCTCACCATCGGCCGCTGCCTTTTGATTTATGGCAGCCAGGAGCAAATCGCCGACGCCTACAGGCAGCACCACCGCACGGGCAATACGTTGTCCTCCACGCACGCCAAGGACCAGACCATCGGCAAGTCGGGCTACGTGGAATCGGACATCGATTCCCACGCCGATCTCCAAGACGATCTGTTTCCCGACGGTCCGCCCAGCTTGCCCGTGCATTTGCCGACGGTTCAAAAGGCTCAGGTTTCCGAAGTGCTGGCCTTTATGCACGAGCAGATCCGCAAGGTCATTCAGGAATCCTGCGAGGATCAAGACTACCCCACCGGCCCCACGGAAAAAATGCCCACGCGGTTGTCCTGGGACGCCTGGCAGCGGTTGATGCACCTTGAGATGCAGCTCGCCGTCTATTTGCGGCAAATCGCCGAGCCGGATTAGTCGCTCCGATCCCACCACCCGCGATTCATTCGCCGCCGGCATTGCGCCGCCGGAGCGGGAGAACCCGCAGATTCCTTCCAAAGCGCACGCGGTTTTCTTGACGGCGGAATGGGGCCGCGTCTCGCGGGAAATCCGCACGCGGACCGGCTTTAACGTGGTCTATATTGTCACAGGCGACATTCCTCCAGCGATCGCGCTCGCCTCGGGAATCCTGTACGCGGCCTCTCCCTCTCTGAAAGTTCCCCTAATGGTCAATCCGAAAACGATTTGGTCTTCGTCGCATTTGCCGACGCTTCCCGCCGTGGCCGTGCAGTTGCTGGAACTCTCTGAGGAGCCGCACCCGGAGATCCACAAAATCACGCAGGTGATCAAGACCGATCCGGCCATCAGCGCGAAGATTTTGAAATCCACCAACTCGTCCTACTTTGCGTTTCGGAACGAGGTGACGTCGATCGACCGCGCGGTGCCTTTGTTGGGGGCGACGATGGTGACGTCGCTCGCCTTGAGCTTTTCCCTCGTGGAAGCCGCGATGACCTCGGGACCGCTCGCCGAACATTACAAACGCTACTGGATGAAGTCCGTCCTGCAAGCGGTCGCCGGCGAAATGTTGGGAGAGCAAACGCAGGTCAAAGACCAGTTCTTTCTGGCGGGGCTGCTTGCCGACTTGGGCCGGCTGGCGATGCTGAAAACCGTCGGCCGGGAGTACGCCCCCGTTCTGGACGAAGCCGAAGACAACCAGCGGAACCTGTGGGAAGTCGAACGCGAGCGGCTGGGGTTCGATTCGATTGAAATCGGCACGAAACTCATGGAGCGCTGGAAGCTCCCGGCGCCGCTGATCCAAGCCGCCGCCGCCCGCGAGCAAAATTTGGACGAGCTTCAAAAGCAAACGGAAACGGGATGCAAAGAGTTGATCAAAGTCGTCGCCGTGGCCTCGGCCGTGAGCGATTATTTCTGCGCGTCGAACAAGGGACCCGCGCTCGAGCGGATGCGGCTGTTGACTTCGACCTGGTTCGATATGGATGAAGCGCGGCTCGAACAGTTTTTGAACTACGTGAAATCCCGCATGGAAGAGGCGGCGGGCGCGTTCTCCGTCAATGCCGAGGACTTGGGAGATCCCGTGGAGCTGATGGCCCTCGCCAACGAGCATCTCTCGCAATTGGCCGTCCGCGAGCACGTCGCCGGCCGGGTCGCCAGGCATCAGCAAACGCTCGCCGAGGAGCAAAACCGGATCCTCCTCGAGGAAAACAAGCAACTCCACAAGCAGGTCCTCCACGACCCCTTGACCAAACTCTATAACCGCAACTTTTTTGAAGAGGCCCTGGCGCGGGAAGTCCACGTGTGCCGGCGATCGGCCGACCCCATCGCCGTGATCTTCTGCGACGTCGATCATTTCAAACGCATCAACGACAACTACGGCCATCCGTTCGGCGACTTTGTGCTGGAGGAAATGGCGCAGGTGTTTCAGGACGAAATGCGAAACGCCGACGTCCTGGCCCGATACGGCGGGGAAGAGTTCGTGATCCTCGCCGTCCAGCCCACGGAAAAAGGCCTGGAGAAAGTCACCGAGCGGATCCGCTTTCGCGTCGAAAACCACGGGATTTGCTTCGGCGACGACCGCGTGCCGATCACGGTCAGCGTGGGAGCGGCGCTCATCATTCCCCGCCGCAACAGCGAGGACGTGGCCGAGCGGCTGTTGGCCGAGGCCGACGAAGCCATGTACGAATCAAAACGCGCCGGCCGCAATCGCGTGACGATCCGCTGCCTGATGCAAGAGGATGAGCGGCGGCTTGTCCAGTCAATCGTGCAGCGGCGGTTTTCGCGCTGGCTCGTCAATCGCCAGATCCTGGACATCCCGACCGCCTCCCGCGTGCTTTTGAACTCCCGGACCGAGCCGGTGCCCGTCGGCGAATTGGGCTGCCAGCACGGGTGCCTCGACTCCGCGGCGGTCCAGCGGATTCTCGACGAGCAGCTGGCCACGGACGAACGCTTCGGCGAAGCCGCGGTCCGCCTGGGACTGTTGACCGAAAGCCAGCTCGCGCAACTCCTCGCCTGGCAAAATGAAGATCCGAAATCGTTGGCTCAAACGCTGATCCGCTGCGGCGTCTTAGGCCGCCAGGACACCGAACTGCTGCTCGACCAATACCTCGCCGAGTCCGCCCTGCAGCGGGCAAGCCTCTCCGCAATGGAAATCGCTTCCTTTATGTAACGCCGCGGCTCGCCGGTCGCGTCGGTCGGGCATCACGCACCCAATCGAAAGCTCGTCCCAGTTTCGTTGGTGGGCGGACGACCCGCTATTAACCGGGATCCATCGCCGCGAAAATTTCGGAAAAATGCTCGTTTTTTTGCTTGGTCCCACGTGAACAACAATGTATAAGTATAGCGAGAACGAGATATGATATTGATCGAGGCGTACTGATGAATACAGACGCTGGGGCAGGCACTGCCGAGTGTTATAGCGATCAAATCCTTCTGAATTATCACTCAGGCAGCGTAAATGATCTTAAGTTAATTGAAGAGATTTCATCTCATGTGGCATTCTGCACCTCCTGTGAATCACGTCTACGGCGCCTTGAGGGGAAATCGCGCGAACCGGCGGGAGGGGACAGCCAGGCATCATCGCGTGTTGCGGGTCAGGCTCTCCCCGATTCCACTCTCTCCCGACTCCACACAAGCGAAGCGCTAGCAACCACGCGGCGCGGGGCGGATCCGTCGGAAACTCTTCCCGCCAAGATCGATCGATATTTCATTATTCGCGAACTTGGGACTGGTGGATTTGGACGGGTCTATTTGGCAAAAGATCCTGATCGCAACTGCCTTGTCGCTTTAAAGATTCCCCGCCAAGATCGATTGATCTCTCGCCAAAGTCGAGATGCTTTTTTGAAGGAAGCGCGCACCGTCGCGCAACTGGACCATCCCAACATTACCCCCCTCTACGACTACCGGGAACTAGAGGATGGGCGTTATTTCGTCGTAATGAAGTTCATCGAAGGTGCGTCCCTGCGCGAGATCATGAAGTCCGAACGAATCAGCCCTCGACGTTCGGCCAGATTGATTGCTATGGTCGCCGACGCGCTGCATTACGCCCACCAACACGGGATCTGGCACCGTGATGTGAAACCAGCCAATATCTTGATCGACAAGTCAGGAACGCCGTATCTCACGGATTTCGGCCTTGCCATCCACGAAGACCAGCAGTATCTCCACCAAAACGAATTGGCCGGAACCTACCCATACATGTCCCCCGAACAAATCTCCGGCGAATCGGCCCAACTCGATGGTCGCTCGGACATCTGGAGTTTAGGGGTTGTCTTTTATGAACTACTTGCGCGGAAGCGACCATTTCAAGGTACTTCGGGATCTCAACTCAAAGACGAGATTACGCGTCGACCGCATCGTCCTTTGCATTATTGCGATTCGGAAGTTCCCCATAAACTTGCGCGGATATGCGATCGCTGTTTGAAGAAGAATGTGGAGGAACGATATGCAACGGCTTCGCACTTGGCGGCGGACCTGCGCTCCTACCTTTCTTCGCCCTGGAAAACGACGCTCGGTCTTGGGGCGGCCGCGGTCTTCTTAACTCTCCTTGGCTATGCGCTAGCCCCTGATCAGGAAAGGCCGAACGCAAACGCGAATTCCCATGCGCAGGAACGCGAGGCTTTCATTCGCTCGGAACAAAAACCGAAGGCGCAACCGGCGACCGCGGCCTCGCCACCGGATGCCTCATCCGTGGAAATGAAACTCGTCCCTATTGCCTGGGCAACGCTTCAAAACAACGACTTTTACCGGGTGTTGGATCCCCGGGGCCGGGTTGTCGTGAAATCCAGTTCCGATTTGGCCTGCTTTCAAACGCATCAACCTCCGTCCGGACATTTTCGGATGCACATCTCCGCGGATTTGGAGAATCAATATGCGCAAGCGGGCATCGTGTTTGGAATTCATCAAACCTCGCCAGAACCGAAAGAGTTTCGTTGCCAGGTCGCGTATGTGCTGAGAGGCGTTGTCAATCCCGGTATGCTTCTGATTATCGAGGATTGCAGGATTCGCCTCGACAACTTTCGTCATTTCGCATTCCGCGAGCGGAAAGAACTCGCGCGTGCGAAACTGGACGAAGATCTGGACGACGGCATCCGTTTGGAAATGGAAGTGGATTCCGAGCAGATTGTCTCCCTCAAATACAACGGTGAATCCCTCCATGAAGTGCCACAAAAACTGAACAAAGTG
Organism: uncultured Planctomycetaceae bacterium; assembly: GCA_963815195.1. Classification (GTDB taxonomy): domain Bacteria; phylum Planctomycetota; class Planctomycetia; order Planctomycetales; family Planctomycetaceae; genus CAWAVN01. Next base: position 263,150 of record CAWFGE010000012.1, on the reverse strand, counting down.
AATATCCCCCATGCGTCAGGCTGCGGGATCGTCGCATTGGGACACGTCGTGTTTCACACCATTGAATGTAAGGAATTGACACCATGAGCAACGAACAAAAAATTTATAGCCCCGCCACCGTGACAATCGTCAGCCATTCCTGCGACAATATGGGGAATCTAAGTGCGGAAATTCAGGTCGTCCATACTGAAGCTGAAGAATACGATGGAGGGACGTGTGGCGAAGGCCTGAAAGTGTGGGTGAATGGCGGCGAAGTAGGGGCGAACTTGATCAACGCACAAAACACTGCTGGGACTATCACGGAAACATACGAGATCAACGAACTGCTAAATTGCGGAGATCCCTACACAATCGAAGCTCAATTCTTTTATGTGGTACGCGGATCAACGACTAAGAAATCAGTTAATGGCAATTGCGATCCGTGCTGCTGATCAACTCTTTCGACGATTTCCTTCGTTGAAACCGGTTTTGTCAAAACCAAACCCGATCACCGATCCAAAAACTTTCCGCGAAAAACTCGCGCTGCCCTCTGAGGCCGTTCCGCGTACAATCCCGGCCGATGCGAATTCCAGGAGACAGAGGCCCTTCGGAAAGGATTCTCATATGGGCAAGGCTCACGGCAAGGACGGGTTGACGGGCGGCGCGCAAGGTTCTACTGTAACAGGAGATGCGGCGATTCATCGGCCGTCGCTTACGGATGGGGCGGACCCCAGGCTCAGCGTGTTTTGCGCCGGCGAAGGGCCGGAGGTGTTTCGCTCGGTCTGCCATCGGCATGAAATCTGGCGGGAGGATCCGTTTGATGTGCCCACCATCCACGAGGAAGCCCGCGATGCGTTCGCGAGGCTCCTCAACCAGGCCACCACGCCGCCGGGACTGCCCGCCGGGCGGACGCTGCTCATCCTTGGCGAATCCGGGGCCGGCAAGACGCACCTGATGCGCGTGTTCCGCAATCACGTCCATTCCCGCCGGCTCGGTTATTGCGGCTATTTGCAGATGACCTCCGCCACCGACGACTACGGGCGGTATGTGCTCAGCAATTTGATCGATTCCTTAGACCAGCCGTATTGCGAACCCTCGTCCGATGGCAGCGGGCTGATGTGCCTCTCCGATGCGCTCGTGGAAATCCCCTCGTCGGTCCTCAGGAAGGAGCGGGAATCGCTCCGCGAGGACCGTTTCGACGATCGGCAACTCGCGAAATTCATCGCCCACATCGCCGACCAGATCATCGAGGATGAACGCTACGCCGGCTGCGACGTGCACCTGGTCCAGGCGCTTCTGTATTTGCAGCGGGACGAGCCGCGAATCAAAAGCCGCGTGCTGAGCTACCTTCGCTGCGAGGATTCTTCCGAAGCGGATCGGCAAGTTTTGGGCGGAATGGTCCCGCGGACCGATCCCGAACGCACGGTCGAAACCTTGGGCAAATTGATGTGGGCCCTTCAGGGCGTGTCGCTGGTGGTGTGCGTGGACCAGCTCGAAGACATGGCCCACCTCGACCGCGACGCCGAGCGCTTCCGCCGGGCCGTGGGCACGGTGTGTGCACTCGCCGAGCGCGTGCCCTCCTCGCTGTGGGTCATCTCCTGTTTGGAGGACCTGTACCCGCCCTCAAACGAAGCCTCACGCGGTCGTTCATCGATCGCCTGGAACGCGACCCGGAACCGCTCAAGCTCAATAGCCTCCGGTCTTGGGACGAGATCGTGGGCCTCGTCGGGCAGCGGCTGCGGTTTTTGTATGAATCGGCCGATGTGGATTTCGACGAGAACGACCCGACCTTTCCCATCCCGAAAGAACAGTTGGAGCAGATTACCAACATCCGCACGCGGGACGTGCTCGATTGGTGCCGGACTTACCGCAACCGCATGATCGACGGCCTGGACGTGGCGGCGCCGGACAGTGGAGAGAGCGCGGCTCCGGTGCCGGCGGCATTCTCTGGCGATCTCGACGAGCAGATCATTCATCTCACGCAGCTTTGGAACGATTGCCTGGCCGACCATCGCCAGCCGCCGCCGGATGATGACGACCGGCTCGGGGCGCTCTTGGGCTGGGCGGTCGCGCATGTCTCGCGCGAGGTGGACACCGGGCATCGCTTTCTGACCAGCGACGAGGAAGGCAAGTTCACAACGCAGGTCCAAGGCGACGGCGGCGTTTTGGAGACGCTCAAGATTGGCGTAAGCAACCGCAGCCCTCTGGGCGGAGCGCTCAGCCGGCAGGTCGAACAGATTCAAACCTGGGCCGGGGATGACATTCCCGTTTTGGTGCGATCCACGGATTTCCCCGACAACCCCAAAACCAAGATCGCCCAGCAGATCGCAGGCATCGTCGCGGTCGGCGGCCGGCGGGTGGTTGTGGAGGATTCCGATTGGCGGGCGATGCGGGCCATGCAAACATTCCTGGTCGAGTACGAAGGACAGCCGGGCTTCGCGGATTGGCTCAAAACCGAACGCCCGCTCGCGCAGCTCAAGTCCCTCCGCGAAGTGCTGGATTTGGATTCGCTGACCGTCCTGCCCTCGGCCGCGACTGCCAATCGCCAATCCCGCCTGGAACAAGAACAAACCGCCGCTCTGGCGAGCCCCGCAGAACCCGCGAACGATTGGGAGACCGCGGATCAAATCCCCATCGGCACCTCGCATCGCGGGCGGGTCGCTCCGGTGGGCGTGACGACGAATGAACTCACGCAGCACGTGGCCTTGTTGGGCAGTTCGGGCAGCGGCAAAACCACGGTGGCTTTGAACCTCATCGAGCGGTTGTTGCTCGAACGCATCCCCGCCGTGCTCGTCGATCGCAAGGGCGATTTGTGCGGCTATGCCAAGGCCGAGTTCTGGAACCAAAAAGCCCCCAACGAAGCCGCCGCCGACCGCAAAGAAAAGCTCCGCGAACAGATCAACGTCTCGGTCTACACGCCGGGCAATCCGCAAGGGCGGGGCCTGTCAATCCCGCTCGTGCCCGACGGTTTAAGCGAACTCTCCTCGTTCGATCGCGAGCTGGTCGCGAACTACTCGGCCTCGGCCCTGGGCAACATGATGGGCTACACCCGCAAGCAATCGGACGTGGCCTCCATCGGCATCCTGTCGCACGCCATCCAACTGCTCTCCACGCGGACGCCCGACAAAACCTTGACGCTCGCCCGGCTTATCGAAATGGTCCACCGCGGCGACCCCGAACTCGTCAACGCCGTCGGCCGATTGAATCCCAAAACCTTCGACAAGCTGGTGCAGGATTTTTCCACGCTCCAGCTCAGCCGAGCCCGAACGCTCTCCAACGGATGATGAAACTCTCGATGTCGATGCGCTCCTCGGCACCGGTGCCGCATGCGAAGCCGGGCCGGACGCAACTGTCCATCATCAGCACGAAGTTTTTAGGCGACCGGTTGGATATTGAGTTCTGGATGTCGCAGTTTTTGATGGCGGTCAAACGCTGGGGCGACGGCAACCCCTCGCCGGAATTGCAGGCGGTGTTTTTGTTCGATGAAGCGGACCTCTATCTCCCGGCCCAAAGCAAGCCCTCGACCAAAGGCCCGATGGAAGATCTCTTGAAGCGGGCGCAGATCGGCGGGCATCGGCTTGCTCCTAGCCACGCAAAGCCCCGGCGACTTCGACTACAAATGCCGGGACAACATCCGCACCTGGCTCGTGGGCAAGATCAAAGAGCCGACCGCGATCCGCAAGATGAAGCCGATGCTCAGCGAATGCAAGGACGATGTCTCGCTGAGGCTCCCCGCCCAAAAGACCGGCGAGTTCCACCTCCTAAGAGACGGCGACGCCACCGCCTTCCAAGCCGACCGCTCGCTGCTGCTGACGGCCCAACTCGCCGAGGAAGAGATCTTAAACCTCGCGAACCGCGCGGGGTGAGTTTCGTCACGAAACTGGAACCCGTCAATGAAGACGGGTATCCCAATCGAATCCCAGCGAGTAAACTGGAGATCTCTGACATTCGCAGGAGCAAATCATGGTTTCAGAACACACCGCCGACGTGGCCCGCCGCGCAAAGCAGTTGTATGAAGAGAAAATGAGAACCCCGTTGGAGGCGGCCCATCGGAATGCCTTTGTCGCGATTGAGCCCGATTCCGGGGACTATTTTTTGGGCAACACGTTGAGCGAAGCCATTCAAGCCTCCCGTGCCGCGCACCCGGATCGCCTGGCGTTCGCAATCCGCGTGGGCCACGAGACCGCCGTAACCATTGGAGCCTTGAATCCATGAATGGCGTCGTGGATGATTTTGGCCGGGCACTTCTTCCGTTGAGCCTTCGCGCAAATCAGGAGACGGAACCGACAAACATCATGGCTTGGATTGACACGGCTTTCAATGGCGAACTGGTGTTGCCGAGGAGCATGATCGAAGCTGCCGAGCTGGAGCAGACGGCGGGAACCGAGGCGAAACTCGCCGATGGCAGTAGCGTGATGTTGGAAACATTTACCTGCGTTCTGAAGTGGTTTGATGAAGATCATCGTATTGAGACCATCGCCAACGATGGCGAGTTCCCCTTACTCGGCATTGGATTGCTGATCGGTCATCGTTTGATCATCGATTACACGACCCTGACCGTGACCCTTGAGAAATGACAACGGCGGCGGCATGGCTGGGGGCAGGCTGCAATTACCGTTGCCGCAGGGTGGCCCAGGTTGCTGGCCAACCTGGGTCGCAGAGCGACAAGAGGTTTTTGGTCATCCGCCAAGACTGTATAATGAACCGTAAGAGGTTTCCATTGAGCGGGTCGAGTCAGAGACTTCTGAGAGATTACGAGTTGTCACAAACCTCTTGGGCTTCGCCCCCAGGTTGGCAAGCAACCTGGGCCACCCCGCGATCAACCTATGATGGCAAAGACATGCTCATGCAAAGCCATGAGCATGCCACCCCGCCGGCCTGGGACGTGATTAAGGGATTCGGGAGTGGGATAGTCACTGGTGCGAAGGGGATTGTGAATGGCGCATGGAATGCCGGCGTCTCAACGGTCACGCTTGGACAGCGCGATGGTAATGGGCTCCTTCATATGAGCGAATGGGAACGGACTCGCGGAGGCGGTGGGCTGTCGGAGGGGTTTGCCCAGGCTGGTAGCGAGATTCTCATAGGTGTCGGCACTGGGGGAACGGCCTCGGCACTCTCGAAAGGCGGCAAGGTTGCACGGGCTGGAAGCTATGCTATCCGCGATACGATGCGGCAGGAAATGTCGTCGACACGGCGGAAGGGATTCAAGATGCTCGCAAAAATGGACTCAACTGGAAAAATGGATTACGAATCGCAGGTGGGACCGGCGGCCTCGCAGGCGATTTCAGCGATCTCGTTCCGAGCCGAGCACTTCGAGGTGCAGATGGCCCGAATTGTCCAAAGAACACTCCAAAACGTCCAACAAAGGGACCAAAAGAGGATCTCAGTCAAGGCGGCGAATTTGATGGCAACGTTCATCCGAACAAACCCGACGCCCCAACAAGTGCCGCTAAGGTCACTGCACCTATTGATTTCGATGGCCACATTTTGAATGCCGAAGTAAAGGCAAATGGGAAAGTGGTCGGTGGGCACTCGACTGCGACCGGGCAGGTGAAAGTCATTCAAGGGACGGCAATCGACTCCCAATGCAAATGGGGTTTACAAAGCCAAGATCGAAGTTGCAGACCCTAACAACGCCGGTCAGTTCCTACCAAAGACAAATAATGGTGGGTGGTCATCGATGTTCCCTGATTCGTGGAGTGCAGACCGTTTGAGATTGAAGTTGACGCAGCTTTCAAGAACAAGACTGTGAATGGTAACAAGTGGTCAGGCACAACACCGAGTGGCGTTAGAGTAGAGGGATACTTGCAGCCAAAGACCACTGTTTATCCAATCTATTAGAAGCAATATGAACATCACATTCACATGGAGCCGAAATTTCGAGGGTTATACTCCCGTAAGCAAATCCGATTTTCTCAACCAAGACGGCATCAGCCTGCTTGATTGCGTCCTAATGGATAGCGGTGGGCTGCCCTATTTGGATTCACTGCCATGGTCGAATGAGGGCATAAAGAGGATCACATCGGTGGCGGCGGGAGCATCGGAATCTTCCGATTGGGACCGTGAGACGTGGGGCGTTGAATTCACGAACAACAAGGCGAAGATCTATTCGTTGCATGACGAGGAGTACTTCTAGACGATGAGTCTTGAGGGGTTTTCACGGGTGTTGCAGGAGTGGATAGCCTTTCTTCAATCGCAACCGGATGATCGTGAATCGGAAATTCGCAACTTGTCAATTGACGAATGAAGATGTTTCGCCACTCTTGGACCCGGATTATTCACCAAAAAAGATGAAAAAGAAGGAACCATCGCGTGACCCCCTGCGTTTAAGTGTTATATGCAATCCCAACACCAAACGGAGGAATCACGCGATGGGTGAAGCTCAGCCTAACATTTTCGAGCCCGATTTCAATCGTTCCATCAAGGTCAAGGCCGTCGATGGGCGGCTCACGTCGCACGCCGGCGCCGTTCTGCTGCGGGACTTCGATCATCGGCTCGCGCTCACCGAATCCCTTGCCGATCGACTGATCGATGCCGTATGGTCAAAATATTGGAACGACCCGAAAGTTCTTTGGCAATTTGATTTTCGGGACGATTCGGCCAGCGAAAGTCGGCCGAACTTCGTCCCCCCGTGCGCGTAGTTCCGTTCCCAAATGGCGATTTCGCGAGGGCAGCGCGCACCGCGATCGCCGAATTTGAGATGCAGGCGGGCGTCGAGACTACGCCGCAGAGCGATGGTAATACTTTAAGATCCCGCCAAGACGTTCGCGGCATTCAATCTGGCCCGCGATCGCGCCGACTTGTTCGTCGGGATCAATGATCTTGTTGCCGAGTCCTTGGTGGTTGCGTTCGGTGTGATAATGGGTCACGAACGAATCGACGGCGCGCCGCAGCGATTTTTCCCCGAAGAAGATCATGCGATCGAGGGCTTCTGATTTGAGAGATCTGAAAAACCTCTCCAAATGAGCGTTCAAGTTCGGGCTTTTGGGCGGCAACCGGACGGGCGTCACGCCCGCCTCTTCGAGGATCGTGCGAAATGCTTCGCTAAAGTTTGCATCGCGATCCATGAACACGTATTTCTTGTCGAGCAGAAATCCGTCGAACGAATCGGTCAAGTTTTTCGCAATCTGTTTCATGAAGCACATTTCACCCTCCGGCGGGAGCGGCCAATCCTTGTCCAAGTTTTTGTAGCTCCCGCCTGCCTTTTTCCGTTCTTTGGCAATCGTTCTTTTGGCCTCACTTCTTCTTGAACAACCGCTCGAATTGGTTTTGTAGCTCATCTTCGATGAACCGGCCGGTGGCGTTTTGGGCGGCTTGGCGGAGGGCGGCGAAGATCGCTCTTGTGTCTAACACCGGTTGGCTTAGGGTGCCGCTGACGGGGATTTTGAGCGTCTGCCCTTTGAGTCCCGCGAGCATGCGATTTTGTGTGACCCAATCGTCGGCGATGGGGATCTCTGCGGTGAGGGACAGCGTCTCGTCGAAGCCCACCGAACCCGTCGTGGTGATCGGAATGTCGGTGACGACCATCTTCAGATTCTGGTGATAGACCCGGCCGTTCGCGCATTGCACGTTGACCGTCTGGCGGTCCAAGCGGATCAGGGTTTGTTCGGCCGGCAGCACGCCGCCCGCCGGAGCGCCCCGGACAAGGCTTTTGATTTGCTTGACCACGTCGAGGAAGGCATTCGCCAGTCGGCCGGGCTTCATCTGGACGGATTCAATCGCCAACTGGCCGGCGGCGGTCATGGCCGCGGGATTGGCCAGCGGTATAAAACCTTCGTTGGTGAGCGACGCCGAGAACCGGCCTTCGGTTTGGGTGCTGTCGCCCAGGACCGGGACGGCGTATTTGATCCAACCCCGGCAGAGTTCCGGCGAGAGATGGATGTTTTCCAGAAGCGGCCCTTTTTCAATTTGCAAAGCCAGGGCCGGGGCGTTCAGCGGCAGATGCGATTTGAGCTTCAATCGGCCGCTGCCGACGGGAACATCTAAAGGCCCCAACTGCACGCTGCCCAGGTTCAAGTCGGCCCGCAGTTCCGAGGCGCCGATTTGGAGTCCGTAATAGGAAATCCGCTGCCAGGGCAGGCTGGCATAAGCGGCGAGGTCGTTCGGCACTCGCTGATCGGCCGCGGTGCTCCACAGCGGCCCGCGAAGGGAAAACGGCCGGCTGTCGCTGCCCGCGATTTGCACGTTCGGTCCGAGGGCATCGGGAAACCGCTCCGCCAACAGCGGGAGATTGCACGTCAAGTTGCCGGTGAGGTTCGCGTTGCCCTCTGTCGCGAGTTCGTCAATGTTACCCGCGGCCACGATCCGCAGCCACGGGGCTTCGAGTTGCGATTGCCTGAGTTCCAAGCGGCCCTTGGCGAAGTCATAAATCCCGCCGCCGCGAAACGCCAGACGGTCCTCGGCCCACACGATTTCCGGCTGAAGGATGCCGCGATTTCCGACCGGCGGAAAACCGAGGCCCGGCGGCGGCTCGGGTGCGTTCGCTTTCGTGAGCGCTGCGTTCTCGATCAGTAAATTCCAGTTGGCATCCGCGGCCTGGTTGGCGAGGATCAAATCGATCTGCCCGGAAGCGATCCCTTTCAAATTCGTGCCCGCCGGCAGCGCTTTTTCCAAACCGAACCAGCGCGAAAGCTCTCCCGCACCGCCGCGAAACACGACGCGGCCCGTCGTCCGCGCGGGGGCTTCGGGGGCGGCGATGAATTGCAGATCATCCGCCCGCAGCGACAGCGATGGACTGGCCCAGGTCGTTTTGGGCAGGCGGAGCGTATGCGACGCCGCGGTCCACTGGCCTTGGGTTTCGACATGCACCCGCGACTCGCTGAGATTCACCGCCGACGATTGCACGTCGAGGTTTTGAAAATCCGCCGCGAACTGGTCGAGCGTCATTTGCTGCTTGGAGATGTTGGCCTTCGCGGTCGCGATTACGTTTCCGCCCGCCCGCCAACCGGAGGTGGAAACGAAAGGCCGGAGCCGATTTTGCCAGTTGGCGAGGCTCCCGCGAAGTTCCGCCGAGACCGCCAGGTCGGACCAATCTTTGGTCCACGAAATGGGTGCGGCCCCTGTGAGTTTTAATTCATCATCGCCGGCGGTGATGCGAACGGAAAGGTTTTGCAATCTTCGCGGTTGATCCGGCGGAGAGATTACATCGCCGCCGCCCGCCAGGATGAGCTGCGGTTCTTCCCAAGGTTGTTCGCTGCCGACGCTGAAGCGGAAATCTTTGACGATCGCGCTCGCGGCTCCGCGAACCAGTTCCGGGCCGAGCCTGCGCAGCGTAAGCCCCGCATCAATCCGCCCGGCGAGGCGAACGCCTTCCAGGTCGGCGAAGCGGTTGAGCTCGGTCATCAAAACATCGAGTTTGCACGCCGCCTTGATGGTCGCATTGTCCGGCGTCCCTTGCGCCCAGAGGGAAAGAAAGTCCGACCGGCAAGCGAGTTCATCCAGCACCGGACCGGTGTTTGTGTTTCGGAGTTTGAGATCGACTTCCAGCGGGCGGTCCCAGACGATGGGCCGGCCGTTCGCGACCGCCGCGATTTGCGAGGTGCTGATTTTACCGGCGAGCTGGTGCTCGGCGTTTTGGGTCGTCGCATCGAGGACGATGAGCAGCTTGCCGGTTTGCAGTTCCAGGCCGTTTCGCAGGCGAAGCGTTTCGGGCAGCATTTTGGCGATGCGGGCGACGTTGACTTCGCCGGTGAGGTGAAATTCCTCGAGCGGAATCTTCGCCGCCGCCTGCCGCCATTTCTGGATGAGCTCTGAGGCTTTCAAGATGCCGTGGGCTTCACAGGTGAGCACGTCGGATTTGATTTTGGCGTCTTTGAAATCGACATCGCCGTTCTGGTAATCGATTTCGCCTTGATGGGTGAGGTATTCGAGCTTGAGTTTGTCCTCGCCCAACCAAAGGGGAGCGGCGAGGCTGAAGCCCGTGGCGTTCAGGCCGCCTTTCATTTTGAAGGCGGTCGTTTCGCCGGTGCTGAACTCCGCCGAGAGATCCGACACGACGACGCCGGTGACTTCGACGTTCTGACCCAGCCGGCCGAACAAGGCCGACAGAGCCGCGAGCCGGAGGTCGCTGGTCTTCAGCCGCAGCGTTCCCGCTTCGCCCGCGGGAGATGTGCTGGTTTGGGGGAATTGGCGATAGGAGACATCGAAATCGACCGTGCCGGCTTTTCCGCCCGCGCCGGCTTTCAGAATCTCGCTCGCTCCGCGGACGGTGATCGCTTCCGCCGCATCGAGCGGCAGCCGCACGTCGGCCCGCACGTTTTCGAGTTCGGTCTTCCGCCGGGTCTTGGCATCGACGATTTCCATCTTTCCGTCGCGGACGTGGAACGCACAATCGAGCCCCTGGGAATCTTCCGTCGGCACGAGCAGCGGGGCGATGGCATCTTCCAGGTTGCTGCCATCATCCCGCACGAGGATCTTTAAATCCGGCCGTTCCACATAAAAACCGCCGACGCGGACCTGATCGAGCAACAAGGCCATCAGGGATTTCTCGCTGGTGATTTTCTCAATGTGCAAAAACGGCTTGCCTTCGGTGTCGTGAAACTGCACATCGCCCAACTCAACGGAAGACCACCATAACAACGACGCCCGGCCCGTGGTGATTTGGGCGGGATACTCCGGCAGCAACATGGGCAAGATGCGCTGTCTGAGCGAAGTTTTCGCGACGAACACCGGAGCAAACACAATGGCCCCGAGTGACAACAGCCCCAAAAACATTCCCAACCGCCGGCGAAAGCGTTTGCGGGACGTTTCGGAAGTGGAAGCGGGATCCGCGTTGGGATCGGGTTTATGAGGGGGAAGTACGGTCATGGGACCTGCCCATCCGAAAGAGATCGCGCATCGGCCCGACCCGGAAGGCCGACATGAAAAGAAGGGAACGGGTCATCATCTGAAATCGTCCGCGCAAAATACCCGGCTCAAGTGCAATCCCACAAGAGCAATCTCCGGGGGCAAATTCGCCCAAGTCCCGCCGGGTTCTCGCTCTGTTCCCGGCAACCGACGCCCTCCGCAAACCTTCCCCGCTTGGGAAACTCGCGGGCGGCGAATTGAAACAACCCCTTGGCAGATGCGGACTTTGATGGAATAATCCAGGGGAACACAAGCTCAATTCCTGTGACCGGCGGTTCCGAATCGGAAAGAAACGACATGCTGCACCTGCTTTACGTTTTGCTGATTGGTTTGGCGGCGGGCTGGCTTGCGGGCAAGTTCCTGAAAGGCCACGGCTTCGGACTTTTGGGCAATCTCATTGTCGGCGTTATCGGGGCTTTGATCGGGGGCTTCGTGTTCCGCATGCTGGGGTTTGCGTCCGTCGGCCTGATTGCCGATCTGATCACCGCGACGGTGGGAGCCGTGCTGCTTCTGGTTCTGCTGCGGTTTCTCAAATAGCCCCCGCCCGCGGGGATGTCAGCCTCAACCTTGACCTGCTACGATTCTTTCCCTGGACTTGGTTTTTAACGCAAAATCGCAAAGCGAAGACGTTCTTCTTGAAACATGATGACTTTGAATCTCGCTCGCGAAACGAGGTGTTAGCGTGGCCGAAGTGGCGCTCATTACGGGCATTACCGGGCAGGATGGGTCGTACCTCACGGAGATGCTGCTCGAAAAGGGATACGAAGTCCACGGGATTTCCGCCGTGACTTCGCACGGGTTTATCCATCCCGACACGAATCTGCATTACGTCGATCTCGCCGAGGGCACGAACCTCGGCCGGGTGCTTTCCGCCGTTCGCCCCACGGAGGTGTATCACCTCGCCGCCCAAAGCCACGTGCGGCTGTCGTTCGATTTGCCCGTCCACACCGGGAACGTCACCGGCGTGGGCACGACCCGCGTGCTCGAAGCGATCCGCGAATTCCAAGACCGAAGCGGCCAGCAGGTGAAGTTCTATCAAGCGTCGTCCAGCGAAATGTTCGGCCGCGTCAAGGAAACCCCGCAAACCGAAGAGACCCCCTTCCATCCCCGCAGCCCCTACGCGTGCGCCAAGGTCTATGCCTATTGGCAGACGGTGAACTACCGCGAAGCCTACGGGATGTTCGCGACCAACGGGATTCTGTTCAACCACGAATCCCCCCGCCGGGGCGAAGCCTTCGTCACCCGCAAAATCACGCGGGCCGCCGCGCGGATCAAGCTCGGCCTCCAAGCGGATCTGCACCTGGGCAACCTCGATGCCCGCCGCGATTGGGGCTTCGCGGGCGATTACGTGGAAGCCATGTGGCTGATGCTCCAACAGGACGAGCCGGACGATTTCGTGATCGCCACCGGCGAGACGCATTCGGTCCGCGAGTTTCTCGAAGAGGTCTTCGGCTATCTCGACCTGGATTGGGAAGACTACGTCAAAACCGATGAGAATTTGCTCCGCCCCACGGAAGTCGATCTCCTGCGAGGCGATGCGAGCAAAGCCCAAACAAAACTCGGCTGGACCCCCAAAGTCAGCTTCCGCGAACTCGCCCGCTTAATGACCGACCACGACCTGAAACTCGCCGAGCGGGAAAAACTCATCCAAGACGTTTCGTAGGGAGAACGATCCGCGGCATGCTCAATGCGTTCATCGTCCTGGCCACGCTTGTGTTCGCGTCTTACCTGGCTTTCTCGCGGCGGCTGGAGGATTCCTCCACTTGGAAAGCGATGGTCACGCCCCTCGCGTCCATCATGGGCAGCGGGTTTCTGGTCTGCGCCCCTTTGCTCGGCAGCACGGTCGGCAACCTCGCCGCGGTTTGCATGGGCATTTTGTTGGTGCTGGCTTATGGCGTGGGCGATGCGATTCGGTTTAACATTCGCCACTTCGAGCCGATCGAACACTCCGGTCCGGGAGCCGCTCAATCGATCGCCTTTCTCTCGCAGATCGTCCTCTCCGGGGCCTACTTCATTTCGGTGACCTATTACCTGCAACTGCTCGCGGCGTTCGTTTTGAACGCGATCGATTACCAAAACCCCATCGCCGCCCATGCCGTGACTACGGCGCTGCTCTTGCTCATCAATGGCATCGGCATTTGGCGCGGCCTGGGAACGCTCGAAAACCTCGAAAAGTACACCGTCGCCTTGAACCTGGGCATGATCGGCTCGCTGCTTCTGGCCCTGTTGATTTATAACGTCCGCTTGGGAACGGAAGGATCGTGGCAACTCCCCGCAATTCCCACCGGGGTCGATTTCAAATCGCTGCGGGTGCTGTTGGGCTTATTGATCGTGGTCCAAGGTTTTGAAACGTCCCGCTACCTGGGCGATGAGCATCCCGCCGACGTGCGGATCGCCACCATGCGGTTGGCCCAAATCGTCTCCGGCGTGATCTATTTGATCTTCCTGTGTTTGTCCACAGTGCTGTTTACGGGAAACCTCGGGGCGGATGTCACCGGGATTATCACCATGACCCAGCCGGTCGCGCTGGTGCTGCCGGTGCTGCTCTCGATCACGGCCATCGGCAGCCAGTTCAGCGCGGCCGTCGCCGACAACGAAGGCGCGGGCGGCTTGATCGAAGACATCACGCACCGCAAGGTCTCGCCCCAGCATGCGTATTGGCTGATTCTGATCGTCAGCATCGTCTTGACGTGGGAGACCGACGTGACTCAAATCATCGCCTACGCCTCGCGGGCGTTTGCCCTGTATTACACCCTGCAATGCCTGGTCGCGTTTCTTGTGGCGTGGGAGTCACATGAGCTTCCCCGCCGCACGTTTCGTCTCGCCAAGTTCGCGGTGTTATCGCTGGCGTGCCTGGCGGTGTTCGCTTTGGGTCTGCCGGCGGAATGATCACTCGCTGGCTCCCGATTCCTCAATCACCTTGCCGTCGGAACCGACGGTGATTTCGACGGACTTCTTATCGGCGGTGCTCAAGAAGATTTCGTAGCCGACGAGCAGATCTTTGCCCTCAAAGACCGCCGTCACCTGCATGACTTCCTTGACTTCGGCTTTGGGATATTTCCTCTGCAGCGTTTTCTTGACCGCGGCGGGCAGGCTCTTCTCCGGGATTTCTTTCTCCCAGTTGTGGATCGAGCCGTTTTCCTGGATGTCGGCTTCGAAATCCTTGTTCTCCTGCTGAAATTCGATGTCGTAAAACACCTTGCCGTCTTCCTTCTCCTTGGTCCATTTCGTGATCTTGGCCTTGGGGAATTTTTTCATCAGGGCCTTCATCACCTTGGCGGGAATCTTTTTCACATCCTCGGGGCCGCCCTTGTCCTGGGCCCCCGCCGCGGGCAGCGCCAACAGAACCGCCGCCAACACGACCGCACCCAAACCGCCCGCCCAACGTTTCCCATTCGGTTTCATCGCCGTTGTCTCCCGAGGAAGTCAAATTCCAGCCGGACGTTCCGGCTTTCGATGGATCCCTATTATATCGAAGACGGAAAACGGCCGACAGATCCGGCCTTCGGTGCGCTGCGTCAAACCCAAATGAAAAAATTAGCCGCAGGGCTGAAATCCGTGTGCGCGATTCCAAACGAATGACGGAAAAAGGACCGAAGGTTCGGCCCTATGTCAGCCCAGGACGAAGTCCTGGGAAACTGAAATAACAAATTTCAAAAGCCCCACCGGGGCGGCCCTAAAGCGGAGAGGCGCAGGTCGCTGCGTGAGATTGAAGTGTCAAATAGGGCCGCCCCGGTGGGGCTTTTGTTTCATTTATCATCCGTAACCCAGGACGGCGCTGCGCTTGTCCTGGGCTGACATCGGGCCGGGCCTTCGGCCCTAAAACCTTCTGCTTTTGACCTCTCGTTTGCTCGTGCAGCCGGCGACGGTAGCACGACTGTTACACGAAAGCTGGAACGGCTGAAACGCGGACTTCGTGCTTCGAATCTGCATCAGAAAACGCGGAAAATTGCGCACAGTGATTTAGCCCCGGTTTTTCTGAGCGAACCAGTCGCCAGCGCTTTCTTCCCTCAATCCAGATCCCAATCCTCATCCGGGCCGGCGGATTCGAGGGATTCTTCCAACGGGTCATCAAGCTGGGTAAAAAAATCGAGGCCCGTCTGCGCTTCGATCTGGTCCACAGTCGAGAGGTAGCTGCGAAAATCTTCGGACTCTGCGTATTGCGGGACCACGAAGGCGATCATCCGCGGCCGGCCGGTTTGGGCGTCTTCATCGACGACGATTTTGTAAAACGCGGCCGGGATGTGGACCCCGCTGGGAAGGGTTTTGTCAGGCGCAACAAACACCGGGCCGGTGACGACCCAAACCTGTTCGAAGCGGTTGGCCCACTCGTCGCTGATTTTCAGTTCGAGCTTTTTCCAAATCACGCGGTTCAAGTGCGGGACTTGAGGGCAGATGTTCGACATGACGTAGGTTTCATAAGCCGCCTTCTCGCCGAAGCGAATCGCAAGGGCGTGGTTCGGAGCCATGTGGCCGCGATCGTAACCGCTGCCCGTGTAATCGTCATAATTGACCTGGGCCTTGGTCCGCGGATCGATCCGCATATGGTCGTGGACCCGCGTCCGAAAAGGTTTTTTGATCCGGAAGAGCCGATACGCCGCCCACAGCGGGCAACGCTTCTCGTCGGAATATGCCTCGATATAAGCCAGGTTGTCGAGCAGATCCACCTGGACCGCCGGCTTGCTCTGGGGCAGCCCGGCATACGCAAAGGGCCCGGCCATTCCCGGAATCTCGCGGGCGGGCGGACCGGCCGCGGGCGGAGTTTTCGGAACACCCTGCGGAGCCGTGCTGCGGCCGATCCAAAAACCGAGCCCCAGGGACACAACCGCGACAGCAATCAGCAAATGCCATGGCTGAAACTTCGCAGGTTCGGCTCCCTTCTCATGCGTCATCACCAGACCCACACCCGTTCGGGTTGATTACTTCGCTTTCCGAACTGCCTTGACTTTCCAAAGCATCAGCAGATCGCGGCTGAGGACGGCCAACGAATCGCCGTCCGGCGAAAAGGCCACGTCATAAACGAAATCCTGGGCGGTCGTGATCGGCGGGAAATGATTGTTCGTCTGAAGATCCCAGATGACGGGCGGTCTGATCCTGATTTGCGGACGCCAAGAATTTGCCATCAGGAGAGAAAGCCACAGAATAGGTATGCTCAGAATGTCCGTGAAATCGCTTCGTGACCTTGCCCGTCACCTTTGGGGAATCACCTTGCTGAAGGTTCCATTCACACACGCAGACGGGACTACTGCCATTGAAATCGGAAGACCCGCCCACCGCCATCCATTTTCCGTCCGGAGAAAATGCGATCGCACCGACAAGCCGAGGTCGGGCTTTATGACAATCTCTCCCATTGGCTCGCCGGTCGTCGCATGATGAAACGCTACGGACCCCGCACCGTTTCCAACCGCAAGAAATCTTGCCGTCGGGAGTGTAAGCGATCGGCCAAATGGCCGGAGCTTTAAAACGCTTTATCAGTTTGCCGGTCGCGGGATCCCACAGTTCAATCTGTCGGCATTTGAGATGGGCGGCGGCTAATGTCTTCCCATCGGGCGAGAATGCGACGCAACCGATGAGAACCTATTCACTTTACCAAACACCACTCAGCGTGTGCAGCAGTTTTCCAGTCGCGGCGTCGAAAACGTCGATGAAATATTGACGAACTTTTATCTTGACCAGCGGCGGCGATTCGCTTGCCGTCCGGGGAAATCGCCAAAGTGCCCGCGCGGTAGGCGTAAGTGCGGGCCTTGCCATGCAGAATCTTCCGAAGCGAACCATCCTTCGCGTTCCACAGCCGAACTTCGCCGACGGCGGTGTTTTTCATGCCATCATGGAAATATCCCGCCGTGATTACTGTCTTTCCGTCAGGCATAAACTCCATCGGCTTCCGCTTGAATTGCATCCAGCACAGGATCATCAAATGCGATATCATGAAGCCCGATGCTCCATTCTTGGGCCAGGACGAGGTTATTGATGAAGAGGAATGCGAAGCCCAGTAAAACTTTCTCCACTCTGGTGGCAAGAATCTGCATAATCAACTCTCCACGTTCGCGATCAAACCTTTGGCAGGTAGGTCAAGCTCAAGCTGACCCTAACACATCTACTCCAATGTAGCCACTTCGCCGCCGGCTCGGGAGCAGAGGGCATCATAGATGGTGACGTTGGTGTATTCGGAGATCAATCGCACGCTGCCGTCGCCTAACAGGTGGAAGCGCGCCGCCGGTGTGGAAGCTCGAGGGGCCGTACAGGCAATCGAGCGAGGGGTAGAGTTTGTTGCCATCGGGATCGCGTTCGACCTGGTAGTAGGGGGTGTAGTTTAAGGAGTTTTCGGGGCCGGCGTAGCTGGGGGGATTGGAGGCGTCGTACCGCCGGCCCGCGACCGCCGCCGCTCCGCCGTCGATCCAGACCGCGGCCCCTTGATCGCGCGTCTCGACGATGAACAGCGTATTCGACACGCCGTCGGTGATGTCTTGGAAGCGGGTATTCGAGCGGGCATAAAACACGCCGTCGGGCTTTTGCCACAATCGGCCGATGTCCGTCGCCCCGATCGCCACATAGTTGCGGAGAGCCAGCGTGGGCGAGATCGCGGTGTAGAGCGGATCGATGCTGTAATCCGGTCCGGAATAACTTGCGCAGCGATACGTCGAAACAATCAAACTCGCCGCCTGCCGATTCGCCGGGTCCAAGGCGGAGACATTATAGTCGATCCGCTTTTGGATGTTGGCCTGATCCAACTGCGGGAGGATCAAACTCGCCCAGCTATGCAGGTGATACCGCCAGGGCCGATCCTTCCACACGCCCCGCTCGACTTCGCTGGTGCTGCCGGGCGGCAGGACGCCGTGCTGCTCGGCATAGTTGTGAAGCGCGAGGCCGATCTGCTTGAGGTTGTTCCGGCATTGCACCCGTTGAGCGCTGCCCCGGGCTTGCTGCACGGCAGGCAACAACAGCGCCACGAGGATCGCAATGATCGCGATCACCACCAGCAACTCGATCAGCGTAAAGCCCCGGCTGTCGCCGCGCGGTCCGTGAGGACATGGAAGCATCTCCCAAGAATGGCAATCCGAACGCCAGCGCCCGCACGTGCCATTCTATGCGATCGGTGCGCGCTGCGGGAGTCCGGATCGCGAAGAAGGGTTTTTGAGCGGCTGGGCGCTAGCCGCCGGTTGTTGGAATCGCAAGACAACTCAAAAAACACCGGCGGCTACGGCCCAGCCGCTCAAAGATTTGATAGAATGACGAGTGTGAAGCGAAGGAACAAAACCGACTCCAGCACTCGTTGAGACTGAACGAGGAGGCCAGCCGATGAATCGCCATCCGCACGCGTCGCCCCGGCGGGGACTGAGTGCCTTGGAGGTCACGATCTCTGTGGGGTGTTTGCTGCTGCTGCTGCTGATTGCGATTCCGTGGCTTTTGTCCGTGCGGGGCGTTTCGCGGGATACGTTGTGCGTGGCCCGCAGCCGGAAGCTCGCGGAAACCGTCATTCTCTATGCCGACGACCGCAAAGGCAATCTGCCCTACCTGGTGGACGAGCACGGTTGGCCCGTGGAACTGGCCCCTTATCTGGATATTCCTGGAGCGGTCGAGGGCAAAGGGTTGGTGCCGGAAGAAAAGCTCAAGACTCTTGCCGTGCCGCAGTTTGTCTGCCCGGACGATCCCCGCGCGGGCGGAGAAACGGGGGCTTTGTCCTATGTGACCAATGGCGGTTACGGGCTGTTTCCCGTGGATGCGGAAACCCACGCGGTCCGCGAAGCCGGCACGCACACCGCGGCGATCGACCTCGACGGCGACGGGGAAATCTCGGAACGCGAATATGCCGTCAATTATGCCACCGGCGTGATCTGGCGGCCGGACCCGCGGCCGGCGGGCGAAGGGTTTCGCATGTCGCTGCCGTTCATCGGCAAACACGACGGGTTGGAGTACACGCTGCTCTTGACGGAAAACCTCAACGCGGGGAACTGGCTGTCGCGAGAGACGATGGACCTGGCGTTTGTCATCGGCCGCGATCGGCTATCGTTTGCCGACGGACCCGATCGCCGGGGCCCTTTGCACTTAGGCGGGGCGGACTTGGGACCGTTTGCGGTCAACGGCAATCATGGTTCGCTGCCGGGCCGGTGTCCGGGACCGAGTTCCCTGCACGGCGACTTCGTGAATGTCATGTACGCTGACGGCCACGGCGGCCCGCTCTCGGCGAAAATCGATCCCCTCGCCTACGCCCGGCTGATGACCTCCGACGGCACGCAATACGGCCAAAGCGGCAAGCCCGCCCCACGGCAAAAAGCAAAGGAAGAGTAGCACGCCCCGGCCGCGTCACTTCTTCAACGGTCCGCACAGCGGACCCTACAACATCAAGCGGCGATGCGGTTCGGGGCTTCTTTCTCGGCGAGCACTCGCTCCAAGGTTTCGCCGTTGAGCAGCCGCTGGGCTTTTTGTTCGCATTGACTCATCAGGATTTCCAGCTTGGCCGCGTATTCGTCGATGCCTTCGCGGGTCAAGTTCGGCGGCACTTCGAGCGGATGGCCGCCGAACGCGACGATCGTGGTGAAGGGCCTCGGGATCATCATGTCGGTCCAGTTGCCTTGGATGGACCAATCGCTCCGGCAGGCAAACGCGGTGGGCACGATTTTGCGGCCGGTGTGCGAGGCGAGAAACACGATCCCCGGCTTGATCTGATGCCGCGGCCCGCGCGGCCCGTCCGGCGTGATCGTGATGTGATAATCCTCGGCCGCGTCGAGCAACTGCTTGAGGGCCTCCGCTCCGCCGCGCTTGGTCGAGCCGCGGACGGGTTTGACATCGAGCATCCGCATCACGTCGGCCACGTAGGATCCGTCCTGATGCTTGCTGACCAAACCCGCAACCCGTTTCGGCTTGCCGCTGAAGAGGATCATCACAATCTGATCGTGCCAAACGCTGTAGAAATGCCGATCGTCGCCGACGTCCTCATAAGCATTGGTGCCGGGCAGCGCCGCGTAGACTTTTATGCGGCAGGTCCAAAACACGAGCCGCATGAAAACAATAATCACCCGGGCCGCCGCGATTGTGAGCCATCGACTGCGAATCCGCACGTTGCCTCCTGCACCTGTCAATGCCAGAAACCGGGGCTAGCGCCCTCTGGCGAATGCTTTTATCGAAGCGGCGGATTTTAGCCGTTTGGTCGGGCGGGACAACCCGAGTTTGCAGCAAATGTATAGACAACCACTGGAAGCCGGGGTATAGTTTTTTTCTCCTATCGATTCTTTCCATTTCCCAGAAAGCCACCACGATGAGCGACTTCAATTCTCAACACAACCGGGCCGTGTGGTTTGATATTCCCGTCACCGACCTGACGAGGGCGACGGCGTTTTATGCCGAGGTTCTCGCGATCAAAGTGGACCAGCAGAGCTTCGGGGAGTTTCAGTTCTCGGTGCTCGATCATCAGGACGGCAACGGCGGCTGCCTGGTTCCCAAACCGGACGAAATCGCCGCAGACCGCGGGATATTGTTGTACCTCAACGTCAACGGCCGCATCCGCGATGCCGTCGCCAAGGCCAAAGACAAGGGCGGCCAGGTTGTCGAGGATGTGCACTCCATCGGACCGCACGGATACCGCGCGATGCTCCTCGACAGCGAAGGCAACCGCGTGGCGCTCCACTCCGTCACCGACGCTTAAACGAGATCAGCTAGACGTCCAGGTCTTTCACTTCCAGCGCGTGTTTCTCGATGAACTCGCGGCGGGGCTCCACGTGGTCGCCCATCAGCACGCGGAAGATCTCATCGGCCGCGGCCGCATCCTCCATCGTGACTTGTAAGAGCAGCCGCTGCTCGGCATCCATGCTGGTTTCCCAGAGTTCTTCCGGATCCATTTCGCCCAGCCCTTTGAACCGCGTGAGCCGGAGCCCTTTTTCGCCCATCTTGCGGAGCATCGGCAAGAGTTCGCGGAGCGTGGTTAACGGCACATCGCCGTCGGGGTTCTTGATGGAATAGGGGTTGGTCGGCTCCCCCGCCTTGTTGAGCTTGGGCAAGAAGTTGTCCGTCGTGATCCCGTATTCCTTCAGCTTCTTGAGCGTTTGATTGATGACCCGAATCTCATGCAGATCGAACACCTGCAGCGTATTGTCGGCGTCCTGTTCGCCCGCTTTTCCATCGCCGTCCGCCGGAATCGACGGCTGGCCTTCGTCCGAGACTTGAAGCTCGCCGCCGTGCTGTTTTTCCTGATGTTCGAGAAACTCTTCCAAATCGGCTTTCTCGGCAAACCACCGCTGCTCGCGGCCGAGAAACACCCGATACCGCGGGAGTAGTCCTTCGGGCGTCATATAGTGATGCACCAGGAATTTTAGATCGATGCCCCGGCGTTCGAGCGTTTCCAGCGGCTCTTCGATCTGCGCGATAAGATCGACCAGGCGATCGAAATGCTGTGCCTCGAACACGGTGCCGTCATTGAACGCTAATGTGCTGTCGGCTTTGCCGAGCCCGACAAGCTCGCCCATCATTTGCTCGTGCGTCTGCACATAGCGCGCCGGCTCGTTCTTTTTTTGGTTCTTCCGGAGCACCCGATACAAAGGCGGCTGGGCGATATACACACAGCCATGTTTCACCAGCTCCCGCATGTGCCGGAAGATAAATGTTAATAACAGCGTGCGGATATGGCTGCCGTCCACGTCGGCATCGGTCATCAGAATGATTTTTCCATACCGGCGTTTCTCCACATCCTCCAACTCCGCCCCCGGCGGCACGCCGATCGCCTTGAAGATATTCGCGACCTCGGCATTGCCTAGCACCTTCACAAGCTGAGCTTTTTCGACGTTCAAGATCTTACCCCGAAGCGGCAAAATGGCTTGCGTACTCGAATCCCGACCCGTGTCGGCCGAGCCGCCGGCGGAGTCCCCTTCGACCAGGTACAATTCGCTGACCGCAAGATCGTGGTTTCGGCAGTCGCGGAGTTTTTCCGGCAGGCCTCCGGTGGTCGCCGTTTTTTCCGCCCGCACCATCTCTCGGGCTTTGCGGGCGGCTTCCCTCGCTTCCGCGGCGCGTTCGCCTTTTAGACAAACTCGCTTGGCCACCTGCGGGTTTTCCTCGAAGTATTTCGACAAGCCTTCGAACACCACCGACGCCACGATGCCTTCCACATCGCTGTTGACCAGCTTGACCTTCGTCTGACCTTCAAACTTCGGTTCCGGCACGCGAACGGTGACCACAGCCGTGATGCCTTCGCGGAAATCCTCGCCGCTGGGCGTCACATCCTTAAACAAGTTGTTCTGCTTGGCATAGTTGTTGATCGTCCGCGTGATCGCCGTGCGAAAGCCGGAGATGTGCACGCCCCCTTCGCGGTTATAGATGTTGTTCGCGAACGGCCGGACGTTCTCGGTATAGCTGTCATTGTGTTGAAGCGCGACGTGCACATAGACCGTGCCTTCGTGGCCTTCGCCTTCGCCTTCTATGCCGATCACATCGGGATAGTCCGGCGTCGTGGCCCGGTTCAGATGCTTGACGAACTCGACCAGCCCGTTTTCATAGTGGAACTCATCCGACTGGCTGGTTCGCTCATCCTTAATCGTGATCCGCACGCCGGGCGTTAGAAACGCGAGTTCCTGGAGCCTGCGGTGCAAAATCTCGTAACTGAAAGTCGTCTCGGAAAAGATCACGGGATCGGGCTTGAAGGCCAGCTTGGTGCCGGTCTTGTCGGTCTTGCCCAGCTTCTTCAACGGGTCGGTCAAAACGCCTTGGGCGAAGGACATTGTCCACACGTGGCCTTCGCGGCGGACCTCGGCTTCGAGCCATTCGCTGACGGCGTTGACGGCGGTGATCCCCACGCCGTGCAGGCCCCCGGTGCCGGTTTTATAACCGCCTTCGCGGCCGAATTTCCCGCCCGCGTGAATTTCGGTGAGCACGACTTCGAGTGCCGACCGGCCCCCCTGGTCAGCCATCGTGCCCACGGGAATCCCCCGCCCGTCATCCACAACGGAGACGCTGCCGTCGATATGGATCGTGCATTGGATCGTCGTGCAAAACCCGTTGACCGCTTCATCGATCGAGTTGTCCACGCACTCGAACACGAGGTGATGCAGCCCATGCGTGCCGGCATCGCCGATATACATCGCCGGCCGCGTGCGGATGCCTTCAATGCCTTTAAGAGCCTTGATCTGATCGACGCCGTAGTCCGTGACCTTTTTATCCTCAGGCAAAGGCGGCAGTTCTTCGGGCCTGATGTTATTGACATCAATCGGTTCCTCAGCATCATCCTGAGGAGCATTCTCCGGTGTCTGGTTCAACTTGCGTTACTCCCTTAAGTGTAGATTCGTTTGACGAATTGATTGGTTCCGTATTGTAGGCGAACCTATTGAACTACGTATTGCTAAGAATTGGCCTGCCGTTATTGAACAGCCGCGAAGCGGCGACAGCATATAGCTGCGGGCATAAGCCCGCAGAAACGTCCCTTTCAAGAGCCGCGCACGAAGTAAGCGGTTTTCAGGGATTCAGACAACACAAAACCGCTTACTTCGTGCGCGGCTCAGGCCTTTTTACTCTTGGTCATTCGGATTGGGGGCTTGGGATTTTTTGGACTTGATGTCGGTTCTGAGTTTGAACTTCAGGTCGCGAATCTTTAAGTCCGGGTGGTCGGCTTGGAGTTTCTTTAACAGGTTTTGTTTGTGGAAGGCCGCCAGTTCGCCAAGCATGGGGGCGTTACCCACGCCGATGCAGAGGACGCCGCGGCGGATTTCCAGGGCGCGGGTGTGATTTGCGATGCGTTCGCCGGCGATTTTGTTCCACGTGTCCTGGAGTTGCGATTCCCCCCGCACCCGCGCGAGTCCGCGGAGAGCGATCAAGCGGGACAAGGCCTGCGAGAGATGTTCGGGACCAGACATAAAGGAGGGAAATCCCAATGACCAAGCACCAATGACCAAGCAATTTGAACTAGGGTTCGCGGGACAGGGGCATGATGACGTAGGTGTAGTTGTCGTCGGTGCGGAAGACGGCGGCGCTTTCGGAGTCGATCAGGTGCAGCGAGACTTGTTTTTCCGACTCGAAGTTTTTCAAAAACTCGGCGATGTAGCGGGGGTCGAACTTGATGGTCATCGCCTCGCCGTCGTAGGCGATGGGCAGTTCGATCTTGGAGGAGCCCACATCCGACGCTTCGCTTTTCAGGGTGAGCGTGCCGTCGGCGAACTGGAAATCGACGCCGCGGCTGTCTTCGTTCGTCAAAATCTGGGCCTGCCGGACCGCCGAGTAAAACGGCCCCACGACCAGGTCGATCACATGGTTGGAGTCGCTGGGAATCACATCGCCGTAGCGGGGGAAGCGGCCTTCGACAAGCCGGCTGTAGATGGTCGAGTTCCCGCTTTTGACGACGACATCGTTTTGATGCACCGCGACCAGAACGTCGCCGTCGTCATCGATGCTTTTTTCGATGAGGCTCATGGCGGTGCGCGGGACGACGGGCGTGCTGTTCTCGTCTTCGGGCGTGCCTTCCGACTTGCAGGGGGCTTTTTGGAGGGCGAGCCGGCGGCTGTCGGTGGCGACGAGCGCGACGCCGCCCTCGCCCAGTTCCAACAAAATCCCGCCGAGCGCGTAGCGGGTGCTTTCCAGGTCCGTGGCGAAAATCGTGCGGCGAATGGCTTCGCGAAACACATGGCCGGGGACCACGTGGTAATTGCTCTCGTTGAATTCGGCGACGGGGGGGAACTCCGCGGGGTCTTCGGCCGAGAGCTGGAACTCGCTGTGGCCCGAGCGGATGTCGACGCGGTCTTCGCTGATTTCGAAATCCACGCTCTCATCGGTGAGTTCGCGGAGGATCGACATCACGCGGTTCGTCGGCAGGAGCGTCTCGCCGGCGGAATCGGTCTCGACGCCCGGGATCTGGTAACGAATGCCGACTTCCTGATCGGTGCCGATCAACGTGGCCGCGCCGCCGGCGACTTCCAGCTTCACGTTTTTGAGGATTTCCTTCGGAGTCCGCGCGGGCACAACGCCGGAGACAATCTGGAAAGCCGTTTGCAGGGAGGCCCGATGACAGTGTAATTTCATGAGAAAACGACCGTAAGTCTCTGTTTGCCGGGCCGGAGAATCGCGCCGGCAAAGCGGGAAAAAAGGAACGAAAACATCGCGCGGAATCGAGGGCGGAAATCCCTCGTCATTATACGAAATTCAAGTGAATTCTTCCCGCTTCAAACCCGGGAAACTTTGGGATCTTTCCAAAGAAAAAGAGGCCGGGATCGGAAGCGATCTCCGCGAAAACACCGGCGGCGATGCCTATGGATTTCTTTTCTAAGAATTATGTAGCAGCAGTAGTATCTGGCGGGCGGCCTGGCTGTGGATTGTTATCAATGATCCATGCATAACGTGCAGATAGAACGTGATTTATGACTCCTGCTTCCGGGCGGCGCGGTGTGAAAAAATTGTGGGAAACACGTGGAGCGCCTGTGGGGATGCTGAGAACAGGGCGGGGGTTATTCACCGGCCCGGCCCGGCGGGCCCCATTTGACGAAAAATTGCCCGCGGAAACTGCCCGGCGGCGCCACAATTTTTCCGCATTCATCCGCAAGAGCTGGCGGAGGGATGAGCGCCCAACACCGCGCGGATTTGGGCCAGATGCTGCCGGAGGGCGGGTTCGCAGTCCAGCTCCGATTCCAATCGTTTGCACGCGTGGACGACGGTGCTGTGATGCCGGCGTCCAAAGAACTGGGCGATCGACGCCAGGGAATGGTCGGTGAGTTCCCGGGCCAAAAACATGGCGCACTGCCTGGGCAAGACGACGCCGTGGGCGCGTTTTTTTCCGCGGAGCCCCGACAACGGCACCCCGAACTGCCGGGCGACGGCTTTCGCAACCTCCGACAGGGTCGCGGTTTGCAGCGGGGATTCGGTGTTCAAATAATGCTCGGCCAGGGTGGAGCTCAGGGGCAGATTCTGCCGGCGGGCGACGGTTTCCAATTGGATGAGGGCCGCCAACAGTTCGCGGGGCGAAACGGCGAGGCCGTTGGCGAGCGTGTCGGCGGCCGAAACAGGCAAGGCAATCTGCCGGGCCGCGGCGAAATGGTTGAGGAGCAAGACCCGGCTGTCAAAATCGGGGAGCGGAATGCTCGCCGTCACGCCGCCGTGGAAACGGTTCGTCAACCGCCGGGAAAACCGCCGGAGGCTGCCGGCGGGAACCGTCGAAGTGATGAGCACTCTCCCGCCGGATGCGAGGATTTCATCGATCACCACGGACAATTGCTGCTGGGATTCCTTGCGGCCGGAAAGAGCCGTAATATCTTCGCAGATCAGAAGTTCCAGCTCGCGGTATCTGTCCTGGAAGTCGGCGATCGTCTGGTTTTGGGAGTGCTCGGCCAGTTCCGCGGCCCAAGCGCTCGCGGTGAGGCTGGCGGATTTGTTTTTGCGGAGTTTGCCGTGGAGCAGGCGGGTTAACTCGAGCACCAGCAGGGATTTACCGACGCCTGACGGCCCGCTCAAAAACACGAGCCGACCCTGGCGATGCGGGGCCGGTTGGGCCATTTCCAACACCGCCGTCTGAGCGAGACGGTTCTCCGGCAGGGGGAGAAAGGTCTCCTTGACGGAAAACATCGGCGGGGATTGCGGAGGCATGGCGGGACCTCGCGGAACAAATCGCGAGCCACAGCGAACCAGAAAATCTCGGAATAATTCGTTGTTCGACCCTCGCTCGAAGAGTCCGGTTTATTCTAAGGTACTGAGGGGCTTGGGGAAAGATCAAATCCCCAGACCCAAAAAATATCGCGCGTGTGGGAAAAATCGGCGAAGTTTGTGCGACAACAACCGAAAGTCGACCAAGCACGTTGCCCGGCGAATCACACAGCATTGCTCCGCCCCAGGCTGACTTGTTTTGCCCCGTTGGGGCAAGATGAAGTACCGGATTCAATACGGGCGATTCCGGCTCGTGAAACTCATCCGAAATCTCGATTCACCGTCACGGCGCGGCGGCGACTTTGCCGGGTTTTTGTGGCGGTGCCGATGATGAGCTGCTTCAAATCTTCGGGGACAGATTGTTCCACCGTGGGCGTGGCGAGCGATTTTTGCACTTCGCCCGGAAGTTCGTCCAGGGCCTGCACTTTGGGGAACGCGGTTTCCAGGGCGGACATCAGTGGGAAGGATTGGTCCGAAGGCAGGGAACCGGGATGGGTGGCTTTCAGCATGCCCAAATAGGGGCCGGCGTCCCAATGTTCGTCGATCGGTTGGGGCTGGGCCACGTCCAAAAACATCACATGCGCACCGGGAATATTGCTCAGCACGTCGCAGAGGTCCCTCCCCGCAATGGGGTCGTCCTTTGTCGCCAGGCCGGCCTGGTTCTTGGAGTCGAGGACTTCCTGGCCTTGGTAATAGAACGCGACGACCTGGTGGTCGCCTTTTTCCGGGCGGGCGTTCGCCAGTTTGACAGTCGCCAGCGATTGATTGATTTGCGCCAATCGCACCGAATTGCCCACTGGATAGATGCGGACCGCGGTGAAGGCCGGGGCCTTGTTGTTCTGGATGCCGAAGGCCTTGGCAGCCTGTTTTGCGAGCACATCCGTGTCGATGCCGCGGCGGTTATTGGGATCGTAGCCCACGACGACCAAATGCAGGGTTTGCTGGGGATCGGGATTGTCGCAGTCCACGAGGCAGCGAGTCTGGCTGATCTGGCTTTCGGCCGCGCCGTCGAGTTCCAGGAGCAGACGGTTGTGCTTCTCTTGGTTTAGCACCAACCGGGTGGCGAATTTCCATTCGCGGGGATTGCCATTGACCGGCCGCGGCCGTTGGGTCTGGAGGAAACCGTTGACCCAGCATTTGACGTAAGGCGGCTCCGTCACGGCGGGGTTCGAGAGCACGATGCGGCCGCGAAGGATCACGTCGGCACCGCCGGCGGCTGCGTCGAATTCCACCGTATGATTCCGCGTCAACACGGGTTGGAGCGATTTCGCAAAACCCGCTTTGGGGTTGACCACTTCGAGCCGGTCGATGACCAACGTCACCGGCGGCTGGATCACGTTCAGCGTCACGTCGGCGGCGTCAAAGCGGAAGTTCTCGTCGATGGCGATCACGCGCAGTACATTCCGCGAATAAGTCAGCTTCGCCGGCAAATCGAATTGATACGTCACCCCGTTTTTGGCTTCGGGAATCTTGGGGGCGTCCAGCCGGTCGCCGTTGACGTAGACATCGACCCGCGCCAGTTTGGCCTCGGCCTGCACTTTGAAGCGGATGGGAAACTCCTGCCCTTCGCGGTAGGTGGTGATCGGCTCCTGGCTGGAGACATTGAGAAAATCCACCGTGGGCCGGGGCGGGATCGGCATGGGCGGCGGCTGCCAATCGACGGTAACTGCCGGCGGATTGATGGCGGCCGCATCGGCGTTTTTGGCGATCACGCGGACCCGGTTTTCGCCCTGGTCCAGCAGCACACCATTCGCGCTCACGTCCCAGAGCGTCTTGTCCCCGGGCCGGCGTTTCGCTTGGAGGTGGAGTTTATCGATCGAATACTCGCGGGTGTTGACGGCGAACCGCAAATCGCCCAGCGGCAAATCCTCCGGGGTCTTGACGATGCAGGACACCGTGGCCGTCGGGTTTTTCTTGTCGGCCTCGACTTTCAGCTCGCTGACTTCGGGCGGCCGGCGGTAATACACGACGATCGCCTCGGAGAACAGCACCTCTTTGCCGGTTTCCGATTCCAGCCGCACGCGGATCCGGTTTTCGCCGTTTTCCAAGGGCAGCGTCTCTGCGAGGCGTTGGGCCGTGCCTTGGAAGGTTTTGGTCAACGGTTTTCCGTCTTTTTGCACCGTATTGCCGTTGAGTTGGAAGGTCATTTTCCCCGCGAGGGTCCGGGCCTGGCTCGGCGTGAGTTCGACCGCGATGGAGGTTTCTTTGGGATGGGGGCCCTGAAAGAGCACGGTCCGCGAAGCGGGGCTCGTGATCGCCGGGGCGGGCAGCTCGCTCTTGGGCAGCGGCTCTTCGTAGGCGCCGCCCGGTGGTGGGGGAGGCGGCGCTTGCGGATCGTACACGACGTTCTGCTCGACGACGAACTGCTCCGCGTCCGGGGTCTTGGTCTTCAGCGACACCGTAATGCGGTGGGGAGTCAATTGCGGTTTGGGCTTCCAATCAAAGTCCGACAAGGGGGCCTCGTAGGTGCCCCGGAGCGATTCGTGCGGAACCAAAGGCTTCGCCTCGCCGCCGTCCACCTGCCAAACCAGGTTCTCGCGGTCGATTTTATCCAATGGAAAGCTGGACAGATCCAGATAGGCTTTGACATCCTTGGTCCGCACGCGGACGTTGCGTTCGGTGTCGACTCGCAGCAACGGATCGTCGCCTTCGCGGAACTTCAAGGACATTTGCGGTTCCGGCATCGGGGGCCAGACCAGCGGCACCGCGCCGGTTCCGATCAGGGTTTTCAGGAGCCCTTTGCCCCAGTTTTGCTGGCGATATTGGCCGATCTCCGCGAACGTCGCCGGCTGGTTTTCCTGCTTCGTGTTAAAGTGCCAGCCCACGTATTGCTCGACCTCTTGATCGCTGGAATCAAAAGGTCCCGTGGGCGTCCAACTGAGCCACGACCATTTTTGAGCCGGTTTGTCTTCATTGAAGAACAGCGTGAACAGCGGCTTTCGCTCGTCGACGGCTTGCTCGACCTTGACCTCGGGTTTGAGGGTCTGGTTCCCGCGCTGAATTTGCAGGGTGATGTTATTGTCCGGTTTTTTGGTGGAGACGAAGGCGTAAAAGTCTTTGGCCTTGGGCGTGGGGGCGAGTTCGCCATTCTGCTTGAGGACGCCTTGGACCACGTCGCCGACTTGGAGGTTCGCCTTCAGCGCGGCTTGGGCCTGGCCGCCGATTTTCTGAACGACCGCCCTGTCGCCTTTGTCGGAAAGATTGAGTTCCTTCAAAAGCCCGCGCTTGCCGAGGATTTTGCCCAGGTCCTCCATCCACCACACCCGCACGGTGCGGTCCCGGCTGGCGGAGGCGAGCAGTTTGCCGTCGTCGGAAAACGCGATGTCGGTGATCTGACCGGTGTGCCCGACGAGCCAGCGGAGGCGGTCGCCCGTCTCGGCGTTATAAATGTTGAGCATCGGATCCGCGAACGCGCTGCTTTCGATAATCAGCGCGACCAGCGGCGGGTGATTGTCGGTTTTCGGGCCGCGGGCAAACCGCTTCGGCGTTTGATTTTCGGGCAGGGTGATCTGGGCGGTTTTGCCGTCGTTGAATTTGATCTGCACCGTCTTCCGGTCGCCCGCCTCGCCTGGAGTGATCGTGAAGTTTGACTTGTCGGAACCCGGCGCGGGCTGCCAGCCGGTGACATCGGCGAGGGTTTCGGCTTTGTCGAGGTCGAACATCAGATCGGGTTTTCCATCTTTCGGGGTCGCGAGATCGCGATTGAGGGCCAAACCCAAGGCTTCGCCTTTGCGATAAAACCGGACCCGCGGAAGCTCTTCGCCGAAGCCTTTGAGGAGTTGGGCGACCGGGGGGTTGGCTTGTTGAAGCTGATTGGTTTTGTAGATCTGAATGCCGGTGGTCTGATGATTGCCCGCGACCGCGACAAAGTCGGCCTGCGGGCTGATGGCATACGCGGGCCATTTTCCGCCGCCGCCGAAGAGGACATCCTGCGAGGTGCGGTTCAAGGTATTGCCATCGGCAAGAAAGAAACCGATTTTTTGAAGCTTCGCATCGCCGTTGGGTTCGATATAAATGGCGAGAGCTTTGCTTTGATCTTTCGCGGCGACGGCGAGGCCGAAGGGCATGTTGTTGCCCGTGAAGGGGCTTTGGGCTTTGAAGGGCGTGCTGGTTTTTGTGAAGGGCGGTCTCCACAGGCCAAGCTGCCAAACACCCTGGCCGTTGTTGCCCGCGCGCCAGCCGCCGGCCAGCAGGAATTGATTGTTGACGGTCGCGCAGGCCATCGAGCCGCCGTTGGGGGGATTGGCCAATTCGTTTTGAGCCACGTCCCACACGCGGAGCACATCATCTCCCCAGGCGATGCCCACCAGCAGCGAATGGGGAGCGTTTCCCGTGCGAATCGCCGCCAGTGTGCGGGGAACATTTTTCATCTCCGTGGGGGCGGGCAGGTCCAGCCGTTCCGCGATGGGGCCCGCAGGCTGATTGAGATTCCACACCCGCACGGCCCCGCGCTGTTTCGTGGTCTGGTCGTCGTAATCCTCGCCGGCGGAGACGAGCATCGGATCGACGCCCGGTTTGGACTCGGCAAACGACAACGCCAGAACCGGGCCGATGTGCCCGCTGAGCTGGATGACTTTGGGTTGTTGGGCGTTCTCGAGGTGGAACACGTAAATCGTGCCGAGTTGCTTCCGCTGCTCGACCGATTGCGCCGAAGACGGCCAGACCAGGCCGCCTTCGCGAAAGCCGGCGATGTGCGAACCCACGGCATTCCCGGCGACCGCGAGGTACTGGCCGTCCGAAGACACCGCCATCGCATTGACGACCCCCGACGTGCCGGGACCGATCGGGATTCGCAGGGCCCGTTCGCGGACGAAGTCCCAGCCGCCATCCTTGTTCTTGTTCCAGACATAGACCACCTTGTCCCAGCCCCCGCCGTAGAGCGTGTTGCCGTCGGGCGAGAACGCGAGCGCCGTCACGTCGGACACCGGCCCCTTGGCGTCGAGCCGCAAAATGGGCTGCGGGTTATTGTCTTGCGCGGGCGGTTTGGGCTGGGCGGGCAAGGCGGAAGCGGTGAGAACAACCCAAGCGGCAATGGTGATTCTGAGTCGAGCGGTCATCGTCACGGTCCTGAGAGACTGTCCCATAAGTGGGATTGATGTGAGCGGCACGGCGCGTAGCCGCCGGCCGAGGATAGAGCACGCACACTTACGCGGGCCGGCGGCTAGCGCCCAGCCGCTCATTTTTCAGGCTTATGTCTAAGTCAAATCGAAGAGTGCAGAAGTGAGGGGCTCAAACAGCCGAACGACCGGCCGAGCCGAATCACTTTTTCTCTTGCGGAGGTTTTTTGGTCTGGGTTTTGGTTTTGGAAGCTTGGGGGATCTCCACCACGACGCGGAACGACGTGTCGGACGTGGATTTGAAATCGATCCCCCACGCGTCCGGATGGACGTTTTTGCCATTTCTTTGCATGTCGTCGTACGACAAGGGGAGCTCATTAAGGTCCTCAAAGCTCCAGCCTCGTAAAAAGACGCCGTCGGCGATGGCCGTGAACTCCGTGTCCTCTTGAAGTTCACTGCCCTTGATCATGCTGCGCGTGAACTCGCGGCCGTTGCCTGCCATGTGTTTGATCCCGAGCGGGCTGACATCGTCGCTGGGGAAATCCACCGCGCACGGGGCCGCCGTGAACCGCGACGTTGGGCATGCCGTTTTGCCGGGAGACGAACGGTCCCTCGCCGCGGTCTTCCTCGGCGAGATAGAACCCCGCCGCGGTGTCCCATTGATCGCCCGAAGGCAAACGGCCGCCGATCCAGCGGGCGAAGCGGTCCGCTTCTTTGACGCTCACAAAATACACCGGCAGCCGGCCGTCGGCTGTTTGCGTCCACCTGGTTTCCGGATCAAGCCGTTCGGGGTGCGCCTGGGCGAACACGCGGAACAGGTCGTTCCAGACCTTGGTTTCCATCATGTAAAACGGCCGGAGTTGCTGCCCCTCGCCCGGAACGACCAGCCGGAACCGCACGTACGGATCGGCGGCCAACAGTTTCTCGGCGATCGCGGGTCCGCTGGCGTTCTGGGCGATCGCGGCGCGGGGCGGAAGGGCCTTGACCTGCAATAACTTCCTTAGGTCCAAGGCGATCACGCTGTAATACCGGTGCACACTGCCCTGGTCTTTCACCTGGATGATCTGGGAATCGGGCAACGTGACAAAGTTCGCCGGCAGATAGGGGGCCGGCGGCTTAGCGGGCGGCATCTCCACCACTTCGGTGGTGCGGTTTTTGAGTTTGGCGACGATCGCCACCAGGGCACCGGCCATCAACCCCATAAGCACGACCATGATCAGCTTCTGCACGAGCGGCATGCCCGTGGCGGGGACGCTGCCCGTCGCCGTGCCGGTGGAAAACCCGTCGTCATACGCGGTGCTGCCGAAGGAGGAACCCGGCGCCCCGGCGAACGGGCCGGAACCGGAAGCGATCGTGGGAGCGGAGCCGTGGGAATCCGAACCGGGCTGCGATCCGCCGTAAGAGGAGCCGGGCAGTTGAATCTGGCCGCTCCCAGAAAAGCTGCCGCTGTCCCAGAGGCCTTGGTTGGCGTTGGGTCCGCTGAGTTGGCGGTCGACTTTTTGGAGGGCGTCGGCGACTTCCGTCATCGATTGATAGCGCTCGCGGGGCTTCTTGGCGACCATCTTCTGGAAGACTTCGTCGAGTTCGTCCGGGGCGTCCGGGCGGGCTTCCTTGAGTGAAGGGATCGGCGCTTTCAGATGGGCGGAGATCCGCTCGAGCAGGTTCGCCCCGGTATAGACGGGCTTTTTGGTCAGCAGGTAATACAGCGTGCAGCCCAGGCTGTAGATGTCCGAGCGGTGGTCCGCCCGCTTGGTGTCCATCGCCTGCTCGGGGGCCATGTAGTCCACGGTGCCCATGAGCATCCCCGTCGCCGACAGATCGCTGCCTTCCAAGGCGGGCGAAACCAGGTCGCCCTGCGGCTGTGTGAGCCTCGCGAGGCCCATGTCCAGGATCTTCACGCGGGAATATTGTCCCGGCCGGATGTCCGAATCGTCCGGCGATGCCAATAGCAGGTTCGAAGGCTTGAGGTCGCGGTGGATGATGTGCCGGCTGTGGGCATACTCCATGCCCCGCGCGGTTTGCAGCATGTAGTTCACCGCTTCGGGCACCGACAGCTTGTCGCCCTTTTTGACCAGCGACCCCAAGTCGCGGCCCTTGACATATTCCATCACCAGGTACGGGATGCCTTCGTGCTCGTTGGCATCGTAGGCCGTGACGATGTTCGGGTGATTCATCCGGGCGGCCGCGATCGCCTCCCGGCGGAACCGCTCGATCTTGTCTTCCGATTGAATCCCCGATTCCAACAGCACCTTGATCGCGACTTCCCGGTGCATCCGGCGGTGGTAGGCTTTATACACCACGCCCATCCCCCCCGCCCCCAGGCGTTCGAGGATGATGTATTCGCCCATCACCAGCATGCCCGGCCGCCGGCCCGAGATCACGTCGGCCTGGTATTTCGTCAGCCGCCGCCGCTCCACAAGCAAATCGATCAGGTGATCGACCGAGGCGTCTTCGGGCTTCGAGACTTCGCCGCAGATGCTGAGGTCGTCTTCCGTCAGGAGGCCCATTTCCACAAGTTGGCTCAGCGAATCGGGAACCGTGCTCATAATGATTTGGCAATCGATGGGAGTGAGAACCGACGGGATACGCTCGACTCCTTCCCCTTCGGAGGAAGGGAAGTCCACCGTACGTTTCAATAAAACCGAGCGGGTACCCATGGAAAGCGTACGTTCCCAAAACGATCTCTGAAAGGTTTCGGGGGGGAAAGTCGGAAAACTCCCCCCGTCAAAATGGAGTGGTTCCTCTCTGAGATCACTTTTTCGCCCGGCTCGTTCGCAAAAAATCGGTTTTTTCGGAAATTCGCCTGTCCTCCCCGGCGGAATTTCCGATATGGATCGGTCCGTCGCGGCGGCCTGTCCCGCCAATCGCTACCATTGTAACGGTTTTATGACGTTCGCCGCCAACAAAATCCCGAACGCGGCCCCCAACAAAAACAACCCCCGCAGCACCCAAATCGCCCGCTTCGCCCCGAACCAACCGATCAGGCGGGCCCCTTTTTTGGTATTGTCGAGAACCCAGCGGCTCTTGGCCAGTCCAATCAGGCACAATCCCGCCGTCGCGGCCCCGATGAAAATCTGATCCTTAGGTGGCATGATGCCTCTTGTGTGCGGAACGGCGCTAGCCCCCGGTCTTTTCAATGGAAACGCGACAACAAAGACCGGCGGCTAGCGCCGGGCCGCTCAATGAACTTTGCCCTGCCACGTTGCCCACTGGTTCTGGGAGAATTATAAGCAATCTCAGGCGAAAGATCCTGCACATTTTTGAGGGAGAACCCGCGATGCCGCTCTTGGGTGTGAATATCGATCACGTGGCCACCGTCCGCCAAGCCCGGCGGACTTACGAGCCGGACCCCGTGTGGGCCGCCGTCCAGGCCGAGCTCGGCGGGGCGGACGGCATCACGATCCACCTCCGCGAAGACCGCCGGCACATCCAGGACCGCGATGTGTATCTCCTCAAGCAAACCGTGCACGTCAAACTCAACCTGGAAATGGCCACGTCCGAAGAAATCCTCAAGATCGCCCTCGACGTCCGGCCCGACCAGGCGACCCTGGTTCCCGAAAAACGCGAGGAACTGACCACCGAAGGCGGCCTCGATCTCCTGGCCCACGAAGACCGCGTCCGCGAGTGCATCGCCCGCTTGAGCGAGGCGGGCATCGAGGTCAGCCTGTTCATCGACCCGGAC
Organism: uncultured Planctomycetaceae bacterium; assembly: GCA_963815195.1. Lineage (GTDB taxonomy): Bacteria > Planctomycetota > Planctomycetia > Planctomycetales > Planctomycetaceae > CAWAVN01. The sequence continues at coordinate 227,981 of CAWFGE010000012.1, read as the reverse complement.
CGCGCCCAGATCGAAGCCGCCGCCCGCCTGGGAGCCGACGCCGTCGAACTGCACACCGGCAACTACGCCGACGCCTCGTCCCACGATGAGCAGGAACACGAACACGAACGGCTCACCGAAGCCGGCAGCATCGCCTTCGAGCAGGGCCTGCTCCTGCACATGGGCCACGGATTGACTTACAGAAACGTCCAGCCCATCGCCGACATCCCCGACGTGATGGAACTCAACATCGGCCACAGCATCGTCGCCCGCGCCGTGATGGTCGGCATGGAGCAAGCCGTCAGCGAAATGAAAGCCCTCATCAGCGGCTAAAGGCGAGCGTGGGGCGTAAGTCCCATGATCTTCGACGAAGGCCAAACCGTTTCCTTTCCGAATTTGTGAATGTGATGCCACAAGAAATCTTCGATGTCGTCGACGAGCACGATCAAGTCATCGGCCAGGCGCCGCGGTCGGAAGTCCACGCGAAAAAGCTGCTGCACCGCGCGGTGCACATCTTCGTGTTCAACTCGAAGGGCGAACTCTTGATCCACCGCCGAAGCGCGGCGAAGGATGAATACCCGCGATGCTACACCTCGTCGGCCTCGGGCCATTTGAGCGCGGGCGAAACCTACGACGAGTGTGCCCCGCGCGAGATGCGGGAAGAAATCGGCCTGTCCGCCCCGCTGACCTTCCTCCACAAATTCCCCGCCGGCCCCGAAACGGCTTACGAGCACACCGTCCTCTATCATGCCGTCACCGACGACCCCCCAACCTTCGATCCCGAAGAAATCGAAAGCGGCGATTATTATCCGCTCGCCGAAATCGCCGCGATGCTAAACCAAAGCCCCCAAGAGTTCTCCCCCGCCTTTTGCACGCTGTTTGCGTGGTATGTGGAGCGGGTCCAATCGAGCTCGATTCAAACGGTGGCCGAGGGAAAGCCCCGGAAACCGCAACCCGCAGCGAACACCTGTGTTTCGCAAATTCTCTCCAATGCGGACCCAAAAGACCTGAAAATCTGCAACCCCCGAGAAAATCCCAAGTTTCGCGGATTTTTAAAAAAAGCAAAAAAAGAGGGTTGAAGATTTGCGGAGCGGTTGTACGATCGGGTATTGGATTCCTGCCAAAATATGTTTATCCATTGGAAGGAATCTCAGCGATCATTCGATCTCATTCGTTTTCTCCAATTCGATTTCTGGTTTTGGTAGGTTCGTACCAAAACCTCGCGCTCACTATCGATGTGCTTGGTTGCTCCGACGGTGTTGGACGTCTCGCCAGGCATGTTGGATTCAGGTGCAGGAAAAATGGTGATCCGTTTTTTCTCCCTTTATAACCCACTTCTCCGCATATCACTGCCCTTTCTATAACCATTGTGGAGGCACAGATGTTTCACAAACATCGCAGCTATCGCGGATTTACGTTGATCGAATTGTTGGTGGTCATCGCCATTATCGCCATCTTAATCGCCCTCTTGCTCCCCGCGGTCCAACAAGCCCGGGAAGCCGCCCGGCGGTCGTCTTGCAAGAACAACCTCAAACAATGGGGCCTGGCCCTTCACAACTATCACGACACCTATAAGCAATTTCCACCGTCGGCAGTCAATCCGGGATCCTATCGTTCCAACTCGTTCGTTCCTCGCGGGAAAATCCGGAACCACACGGGTTATCTTTATCTGTTACCCTATGTGGATCAGGCCCCACTTTACAAGAAAATCAACTTCAATCGCGCAACGGGAAACGCTGACTGGCGGCGGGCTTGGCGGCGGCGGATATCAATCTGTGTTGTACAATATCTCCATTCCCATTCAATATTGTCCGAGCGACACTCAATACTCGAATCCGAATAGCTACTCAGGCGGTTCCAAAATGTATCGGGGCAAGTATTTCACGCGAGTGAATTATGGCTTCGTCCATGAAAACACCGAGTACGATTACTATGCGGGCCAGATTTGGAGCAAGAACCTCCGTAGCTACCGGTCGGCTTTCGGATTCAATAAGTCGGCGTCTCTCAGAGACATCACGGACGGCCCGTCGAACACGTTTTTGATGATTGAAACGCCTGAAAAAAAGGCCAGCCGGCTCTACGGTCCCTTCCTGCAGGCCTACACCCATACGCATTTCATCGTCCCCTACGCCCGCCGGATCAATGAGATGTATAAAGGAAATCCTTGGCCCTATGCCTGGGGAGCCGGAAGTCATCATGTGGGCGGCTGTCATGCCCTGATGGGCGATGCGCGGGTGATCTTTATCAGCGAGAATATCAACCGCAACATGCTCCGCTACTTGTCCTCGATTGCCGGCAACGAAACGCTGGGGCAATACTAAACGAAGAAGTCGCGGTGGTTTGGGCCGCATTTGTTCTTCACCTCCGGGATGTTTGAGGGCTACGGCCGCACGGACGACCAAGGCCGCTACACTCTGGTGCGCGGCGCTCCCGTGGGAGATTGCAGAGTTTATATCACAAAACCTAGACCGAACGAACAGGACCACGAAATCGATCTCGGCTTCGAAGGCATGGATGAAGAGCAGATTCGCTCGATGCGGCTCGCTGACTAAGGAGATCTGGAAGAGGCACCGCTTCTTCCGCCAGAAATCAGCGATCCCCAAACAACGAGTCTGACGTTCACCGTTCCGCCCGGCGGCACCGGCGAAGCCGATTTTCGACGGAGTCCGCACTCTCGTGCTGCGAACCACCCGCGTCGCGATTCCAACCGCTCAAACGCCGCCTATTTGCTCACCAAGGCTGCCGCCTATTTGCTCATCAAGGCTGATGAACGTTTAGGCATGCGCACGGAAGGAATTCAAAAATCTTCAGTTCATCCTTGACATTTTGACCTGAAAAAGTTTCCAATGGACCGGAGCAGATTGTCTTCCAGGGATTTTTCTTCCCCGTTCTGGTCAGTCTTTCACATTTCAAGTGCTCATTTCCATTTCCGATAGACTTCGTTGGAATACTTGTTGCATCATCTTCTTGAGGCCCATTGAAATCTTCACCGAGTTGATCCCTTCAATTCCTCAGCAAATGCCCAATTGATTTTCATTTCCTGTGACGGGATTCCCCGTCATTCGGCACTTTTTTGGGAGGATGTTATGTACAGGCAGCAACGGTTCAAGCGCGGATTTACGTTGATCGAGTTGTTGGTGGTGATCGCGATTATCGCCATTTTAATTGCCCTGTTGCTCCCGGCGGTGCAGCAAGCCCGCGAAGCGGCCCGGCGGTCCTCTTGTAAGAACAACCTCAAGCAATGGGGGGTTGCCCTATTCAACTACCATGACACCTACAATCAGTTTCCCGCGTCCTGCCTGAATCCCGGCGCCAATCAATCCGCCAATTTTGTGCCAACGGGCGGGATCCGGAATTTCACAGGGTATTTATTTCTGCTCCCTTATGTCGATCAGGCGCCGCTCTACAAGCAAATCAACTTTAACGTGGCCACGGGCAAGGCCGACTGGCAAAACCGGGGCGGGGGGAACTATCAGAGCGTGTTGGATAACGTTTCCATTCCAATTCAATATTGCCCCAGCGATCCACTCTATAACAACCCGCATACCTATGGATCGCAAAATATGTACACCGCGAGAAACTACACGCGGGTGAATTACGGCTTTGTGCATGAGACGACCGAATACTCCACGTCGGCCGGCCGGCATTGGAGAAATAACACTTCGAGCGCCCGCTCGGCCTTTGGAATCAATCAGTCGGCTTCGATCCGGGACATTACGGACGGTTCCTCAAACACGTTCTTGATGATCGAGACGCCTCAAAAGAAGCACAATTCGGCCTATGGTCCTTTCCTCCAGGCCTACACGCATACGCATTTCATCACGCCGTACAGTCGCGGCCTTAACGAACGGTACGGCGGAAATCCTTGGCCCTATGCCTGGGGAGCGGGCAGCGCCACGTCGGAGGTTGTCACGCGCTGATGGGGGATGCACGGGTCATCTTTATCAGCGAAAACATCAATCGCAACTTGTTGCGGGCCATGGAATCGATTGCAGGCAACGAAACGATCAGCGGCGTCTTTTGATGGAAGGCTAATATTTATTCGAGGTGACAGACCACTATGCGAAGATTTTGTCTTTATCTCTTTGTTGTGGCCCTCTGCGGATTCAGCGGCTGCGGCGGCGGAGATTCCGTCGATATGGCCGATGTTTCCGGAGTGATCACATTAAAGGGTAAACCCTTGGCCGATGCGGATGTCTACTTCGTCTCGGGGAATGTTGAGGGTTATGGTCGCACGGATGCCCAAGGTCATTATTCCCTCGTCCGAGGGGCCCCGGTCGGCGACTGCAAAGTCTATATCAAAAAGACCGAGGTCAACAAAAGCTCGGGGGGAATTGACTTGACTATGGAGGGCATGGATGAAGAGCAAATCCGGGCCATGCAGGAGGGCCAAGGAGGCGATCCAAATTTCAAAAAAGATAAACCCTTGCTTCCGCCGGAGTTCAGCGATCCCTTACAGACGAAGCTGAGCTTCAACGTTCCCGCAGGCGGCACCGACAAAGCCGACTTCAAACTTTGACGGGTTGACCTCACCGCATTCTCTGCCGCGAGTTTCAGGCTTAGGCCTCGGAACTGGCGGCAGATTGCATAAATCGGCCGCACCGAAACCGCCATGAGTTCTCCCATGAATGATCCGAAACGCCGATTGGTTTTCGGTTCGCTCCTCTTGGCATTGGGCGGCGGCGCGTGGCTGTGGGTTTCCAGTCGCACGACCGAGTCCCCCCACACATTCAGCGACGCGGCGCTTCACAAGAGCCGTCCCTCGGCTCCGCCGCTTCCCAAACTGGCGGTTTCGCCGTATCTCAATACGAAGTCCGCCGCTGACTACCTTGGCAGCCAGGCTTGCCGCGACTGTCATCAGGAGCAGTATCGGGCGTTCCAGGCGACGTCGCATTACCATGCTTTGGAAAGAGCTCCGCTGCAAGAGGAGCCACCCGACGGAGAGTTCGATCACAAACCGTCCGGGCGGTCGTATCAGGTGTACCGCAAGGCGGGCGAAGTTCGTCACCGGGAAGTGATCAAGGGCGGCTCGAAGGACGAACTGGTTCTGGGCGATTATCCCGTGGCCTATCGCATCGGTTCGGGGCATCACTCGCGGAGCTATTTGATTGACATCGACGGCTATCTCTTGGAATCTCCCATCACATGGTACGCATCCACAAAGCGCTGGGCGGTTTCGCCCGGCTACGATTTCCCGATGCATGAAGGGTTTCTCCGGCAAGCGCACGAAGGCTGCGTGCGATGCCACGCGGGCCGAGTGGACGCCGAAGGAGGAAGCACCCACCGTTTGCGGTTTCACGAGATGCAAATCGGCTGCGAGAGTTGCCACGGCCCCGGTTCGCTCCACGCCGATGTTCGAAGCGGTGGAGCCGTAATTCAAGGCGAGCGGGATTTGACGATCATCCATCCCGGCAAGTTACCCCGAAAGTTAAACGAAGCAATTTGCGCCCGTTGCCATCTGTCGGCGGCGGGCTCGGCGAGCGTGCGCGGCCGGCACTTGAGCGATTTCCGCCCCGGTCTGCCGCTGACGGATTACCGCATCGATTACACAACCGAGCAGAGTTCGCAGTCGATGACCGTTGTGGGGCACTTTGAGCAAATGCGCCAAAGCGCCTGTTATCGCCAATCCGAGACGTTGACCTGCACGACCTGCCATCATCCGCATGATCCTCCCGAACCGGCCGCGAAAGTCGGCTACTATCGCCAAAAGTGTCTCTCCTGCCATGCGGAACCGGGCAAGGGCTGCCGAATTCCGGAACCAAAACGGCTCGCGCAAAACCCGGCGAACGATTGCACCGCCTGCCATATGCCGAAATCCGACACGAACATCCCGCATTTCGCGTTTACGCATCATCGCATCGGACGAGATCATGTCACGAGCTATCAGAAACGGACCGCCTCGGCGAGGCTCGTTCCTGTGGAGGACGTTTCCCATCTTCCAATATTGGACCGCGAGCGTTGCCTGGGTTTGGCTTCGCTCCATTTCGGGGAAAAGCAGACCGGCGAGGAACGAGACCAACTGCTAAAGCAAGCATTCCTTCACTTAAATCAGGCTTATGAAGGCGGGCTTCAAGATCCGGCCGTCACCGCGGGCCTGGCGTATTTGTTATGGAACGAAGACGATCCGAGCGCTCTGAAATTCGCGGAACACGCACTCCAAGCTCCCGATTGCGAACCGGACAGCAAGGTCAATGCGTTGATTATTGTGGGCGACATGAATCTGCGGAACGGCAAACTCTCTAAAGCAAAACGCGCCTTCGAGCAGCTCACGGCGATCCGCCTGAGAGCCGTGGATTGGCAAATGCTCGGCGTTTGCCGGCTTGACGAACAGGATGCCGACGGAGCCGCGGCGGTGTTTGAGAAAGCTCTCGCATTAAAGCCCGACCAATTCGAGGTCTACCGCCTGCTTGCCGAAGCCCAGGCCAAAGCCGGAAATCACCAGGCAGCCGAACGAACGCTCGAGAAGGCGGAACGCGTTCGCAAGCTGCTCCGCCAATAACTCCGCGAAACAGCCCGTTTGTCGTCCGATCCCGCCGACGCGTGACGTGCTTGGCAAATTCCACGAGATCCCGGTACGATGATAACACATGGGCAGTCATCGATGTTTGTGGCGGTGACCGTGTTGCGCGACCATTGGGAGAACAGCCATGCGGCGAGTTTTGGTTTTGGGAATGGTGTGGGGATTGACGGCGGCGGCCCTCTTCAGCGAGGCGCGAGCGGCGGAGAAACAAGCGGAGCGCGGGCTCAAGGCCGGGGCGGCAATCGCCGACATTACGCCGCCTTTGGGGGAATTGATCGTGGGCAATTTTACGTCGCCGCCCGCGAAGACGATTCACGACAAGCTGCACGCCCGCTGTCTGGTGCTCGACAACGGCGAGGCGCGGATCGCCTTCGTCATCTGCGACAACGTGGGCATCGTGCGGGAGGTTTACGACGAGGCCCGCGAACAGATCGCCAAGGAAACCAGCTTTCCCGCCGAGAATATCCTGATGGCCGCGACGCATTCGCACTCGGCGACCCGCGCCCGGCTGCCCAAGTATCGGCCGATCGTAGTGCGGGGCATCGTCCAGGCTTTGAAGCAGGCGCTTAAGAATCTCGAGCCCGCGAAGATCGGTTGGGGCGGCGTGGATGAGCCTTCGGAGCTTTTCAACCGTCGCTGGTACGTGACCGATCCGGAACTCCTCAAAAACCCGTTCGGCAAGATGGACAAAGTCCGCATGAACCCGCCGCGGGGCAATGCCACTTTAGTCAAACCCGCGGGGCCGACCGATCCGGAGATTTCTTTTCTCAGCGTGCGATCGAAAGCCGGGCGGCCGATGGCGCTGCTAGCCAGCTATTCGCTGCACTACGTGGGCGGCGTCAAAGGCGGGGAGGTGTCGGCCGACTATTTTGCGATCTTCGCGAACCGCATCGGCGAACTCTTGAATGCCGAGAAGTCCGAGCCTTCATTCGTGGGCATCCTCACCAACGGGACCAGCGGCGATGTCAACAACATCAACTTCCGCGAGAAAAACGGCAAGCGGTACGAGCCTTACGAGAAGATGCAAGAAGTCGCCGAGAAGGTCGCCCAGCGGGTGAAAGAAGCCGAGGGGAAAATCGCCTATCGCGATTGGGTCAAGCTAGGTTCCGCCCGGCGGGAGCTTACGCTCAAGGTGCGAAAACCCGATGCCGAGATGCGGAAGTACTTGAAAGAAGTCACGGCCAAGCCGGACGATGCTCCGACGTTTCACCGCTATGAGAAGATTTATGCCGAGCGCGTGCAGGCGCTCGACGACGGCCCGGCCGAGATCGATGTGCCCTTGCAGGTCCTGCGGATCGGCGATTTGGCGATCGCGGCGATTCCGTTTGAGGTGTTTACCGAAACGGGGCTTGAGATCAAAGACGAAGCCCCGTTCGCGGATGCGTTTACGATCGAACTCGCCAACAGTTCGCACGGCTACCTGCCCACGCCCCGGCAACACGAGCTCGGCGGCTACGAAACCTGGATGGGCACCAATCGCGTGGAAAAAGACGCCTCGCAAAAAATCACCCAGGCGATCTTAGGCCTCATGCAGCAATTGAAAAAGTAAAGCCGCGGACCACGAAACACACGAAAAGGGATCTATCAACAACATTGAGGTGAATCATGACGCGCGCGCGAAATAGTGTTTTGCTTTCTGTCATCTTGATGTGTGTCTTGCTGCGATCGGCGGACGCCGCGGAGTGGCGGCAGCTTCAGGGCAATGCGCTAAGGTCCGGGAACAGGCCGGGCGAGGTTATAGATTCTCGATTAGGATTAGTGGCAGTGATTCCCTTGACGGACGGCCTCTATGCGTCGCCTGTAATTAGCGGCGGCAAAGTGTTCGTGATGGACGGTTCCGGCGTCGTGTTTGCGATCGATGCCGAGACCCAGAAGGTTCTATGGAGATTCGCCACCGAAGGCGGAGCCGGCAACTGCAACAACGTCGCAGCCCCTGCGGTGGTGGGGAACTATCTCCACGTCGGCACCACGGCGGGCTATTACTATGTGCTCGATAAAGACACGGGAAAGGTGTTAAAGACGATCGACTGCCGGGAGCCGATTTTCTCCGCCCCGGCGGTGGGGGACGATCGGGTTTATTTTGCCACCTTGGGGGCGAGAGTTTATGCGGTTTCTCCAGAAGGTGAAGTCGCTTGGACCTGGGACTTTGTGAAGGAAGTCGTCAAGTTCGACGGCGACCGCTGGAAGGGCGAAGACTGGCTCAAAGCCCGCGGCGACCGCGTGACCTGGCGGGACCATTTCGTCTGCTCGCGGGATATATGCCTCGTCGGGAAAACCGTGGTCATGCCCGCCGGCGGCCGCACGGTGTTTCTCGAAGATGCAGGCGATGGTCCGAAGCTTCGGGCGGTCGGCGTGATTCCCAACTATGCCGGCTCCGAATATCCCGCGACGTTCGGGCAATCCGCGGATGACAAGGGCAACGTCTATGTCCAATGGCACCGCCGCGATAATGCAGGCCGAGTGGAGGTCATGCACCTGAATGGCGAGAAGCTCGAATACGATTACGTGAAAGGCACGGAAACGTCGATCCGGCTTCCGGGGCTGTTGAGTTTTTCCCAGGTCAGCATTCGCGGCGATGAAGTGTACCGCGTCCGGCCCGAACAGGGTTACGGACTCTGCCGCTATACGAAAGGCTCCGACAAGCCAGAGGTGCTCTCCGAAGCCGCGGCGATTTGCCCGCCGGTGCTCACGCGGGATCATGCGATCTATGGGGGGCTCGACGGCAAACTCTATATCGTGCCTTTGGATGGCGGGGAGATCACTCGTTTCACAACGGCATTTGCGGCACCGATTACGGCTCCGGTCGCGGTGCAGGATGGAAAGATCTATATCCCCTGCGAAGATGGGCATTTATATATACTAGGTCCAGACGGTAAAGCGGCATTGCCGGCGAAGGATCTCGAGCTTTGGAAAATCCGCAGTCCACTCACCGGGCCGTTTGCGAAGGCGAAGTACGACTGGTACACCAACTACGGCGATTTTCAAGGCAGCAATGCGAACGATCAAGGTTTGAAGCCGCCGCTCCGAATGCGCTGGGCCAAAAGATTGGAAGGCACGATCAAGCATTTGCCAGTCTGCGGCGGCGGGCGGCTTTATACGCATACGGCGGAAGGCCAGGTCATCGCCTGCGAAGAGGACACCGGCCGCATTCTCTGGCGGCGGTATTGGCCGGATGTGTATTTGTCGTTCACCTCGCCCCTTTATATTAATGGCAAACTACTCGTGCCGCAGGCGGGCCTGAAAAAATCCCGCATGCGCTGCCTGGATGCCGCGACCGGCAAACTGCTTTGGGAAAAGCCTTTCACGGGCACGCCCAACTGGAGCCGGCAGTTCCCGCCCGTCGTGGAAGGGAACATCGCGATCTATGCCTCCGGCGACGGCGAATACGCTCCGCAAGGCAGCGAGAAACCTTGGACCTTCGGCGGCACGCCCGAGGATTTCGGCGGCCGCGAAGTGATGAGCTGGATCTACTCGAACGACAACCCCTATTACCCCAAAGACAACCGCCCCCGGCTCTGGGCCTGGGATCTAAACACCGGCAAGGTGCTGTGGGAAAAGGATTTCTCCAAGTACGGCCGCGGCGGCAATGACTGCGGGATTTGTTTGCTCGATGGGAAGCTGTATTACTCGACGTTCTTCGGCTATGCGGCGAGCGTACGCCGGCGTCGGGGTTTGCCCGTCGAGAACAACGGCGTCACCGCTTGCCTCGATCCTAAAACCGGCGAGATCGTTTGGCTGACGACCGAGTATTATGTCACCGCCAAATGCACCTTGAGCGCCAAGGGCGGGCGGATCTATATTGGCGGCAACAACCGGCCCAACGAAGACACCAACGACCGCTATGTCTGGTGCCTGGACGCCAAAGACGGCTCGCTCGTCTGGCGGTCCGATCCGGTCACCTCCGCCCTCAATGTGGTTACGGTGGGCGAGCGGTTTATCTTCTCCAACGCCCTCCGCGGCAAAGGCAACGTGTTCGACCGCCAGTCCGGCAAGATCGTGAGCAGCATCGGCCACAACTACGCCTGCTGCCGATTCACGCTGTCCGAGCCTTACGTCCTCGGCGCGAACATGGACATGATCGACCTCTCGCAAGACGGCAAGCTCGTCTCCACCGGCCCCGCAATCGACTCCCGCGAATGCTTAGGCGCGGTCGTCTCCAACGGCCGCATCTTCTACGCGTCCCAAGCCTCCGGCTTCGTCGTCTCCCAAACCTACGGCCCCGCATCGAAGGACCTGCCGGCGGTCTGGGAGCGAGAGTCTCTTGCGGAGAAATCCCAATGACCAGGCACGAATGACCAAATCGCCGTCATTGGCGGGATCGAGAAGGTTTGGCAAATGAGGAATCGTTTCCAATGACCGAGTCGCAAGATTCCCAAGCTGCTCCCGATCCTCCCCCGCGGAAAAACCGGCGGAGGATTCTCCGGATGGCGGCGGCCCTTTTGGGGATTTTGGCGCTCTTAGCCGTGCGGCCGGTTTGGCATGTGATTGCCACGGCGACGAAGGATGTCAATGAACTCGAGCCGCTGCCGGTGGGGTTTGTCGATGATGCGAGCCGGATGAACCGCACCGAGGTCACGGAAGTCTGGAAGATCCCAGAGGACCAAACAGCGGCCGAGGCGCAGCTCGCCGAATTGCTCAGGCGAGCGCGGGCCGAGAAGCGGAAGATCTCGATCGCGGGCGCCAGGCATAGCATGGGCGGGCATACGATTTATCCCGGCGGGATCGCCGTCGATATGCTGCCCTTTGACCGCATGGAACTGGACGAGGAGCAAAAGATCCTGAAGGTCGGGGCCGGGGCGATTTGGGCGGATGTGATTCGGAAACTCGACGCCCACGGCCTGTCCGTCGCGGTGATGCAATCGAACAACTCCTTCAGCGTGGGCGGCTCGATCAGCGTGAACTGCCACGGCTGGCAGTTCGGCATGCCGCCGATCGCTTCGACCGTCGAAAGTTTTCGTTTGATGAAAGCGGGCGGCGAGATCGTCCGCTGCAGCCGGTCCGAGAATATAGAACTGTTCTCGCTCGTCTTAGGCGGCTATGGGCTGTTCGGCGTGATTCTCGATGTGGATCTCCGCGTGGTGCCCAACGAGCGTTACCGCATCGAGCAGTTTCTCGTTCCCGCCGAGGAAGCCCTGACCACCTTTGAAGACACGGTCTTCGAAAAAACCGACGTGGCGATGGTCTACGCCCGCATGGGCATCGTGCCCGGCGATTTTCTGAACGAAGTCATCATCACCGCGCTCTATCGCGACCCGCCGGACGACGGCAAGCTGCCTGAACTGACCGAAAAAGGCATGGCCGCGCTCCGGCGGAGTTTGTTCCGCGGGTCCGTCGGCAGCGACTACGGCAAGAGGCTCCGCTGGGAAGCCGAGACCCGGCTTCAGCCGCATCTGCGTCAAAAACATTTTTCGCGAAACCAGCTCTTGAACGAAGGCGTGGAGACCTTTCAAAACCGCACCAAAAACTCGACGGACATTCTGCACGAATACTTCGTCCCGAAAACCGGCGTGGTGCGGTTCGTGGAGGACCTCAAGCGGATCATCCCGGCCCACAACGGGGATTTGCTCAACGTGACCGTGCGGTTTGTGGCTGAGGACCAGGACACGTTTTTGCGCTACGCCGATCAGCCGATGTTCGCGTTTGTAATGTTGTTCAATCAACCGCGAACCAACGCCGGCGACACCGCGATGCAGGAGATGACGGAGGATCTCATCGAAGCCGCGCTCAGGGCGGGCGGCCGGTACTATTTGCCCTACCGTCTGCACGCGACCGTGGAGCAGTTCGATCGCGCCTATCCGCAGGCGAAAGAGTTTTTGAAGCTCAAGCGCAAATACGATCCCGAAGAAATCTTTCAGAACGAGTTCTATATCAAGTACCTGTTGAAAAAGTGACGGATTAAGTCATGGAGCAACGAAAAAACGGCATGCGCGTTGTGTGATGCCATGGTCACGGGCCAAAGGCCCGTGCATATGCCAGCCCAGGGTGCAGCCCTGGGAAGCGAAACCAATTCGTTGAAAAAGCCCCGACGGGGCGGTCCTAAATTCAAGACGCGAAGGTGGAGCACCTTATGCACATCGTATTCTCCACACAGGTGCTAAAGTAGAGCCGCCCCGTTGGGGCTTCGGGTTCATTCGTCAATCCAATTCCCAGGGCTGACATGCTGCTGCGACCTTCGGTCCTTTTTTTCTCGATAGGAAACGATGCAAATTTAAGTTTCAGATTTTCAGACGGCCGAATCAAGCGGATGATCGCGAAGATGACTGTTCCAAAAAACTTCTGCAATTCACGATGGGGAACAATAATGCCAGGTTTATGATTAATCAAATGGCAACCGATGGGCTTGTGGATTGTCTTGCTCAGCGCGGGCACCGCGGCGGCGGAATCTTCGTTGCCGATCGAGGCTGTCGAAGGCCAGCCGCTGGGGGCGAATGCGAAGCGGGTGGTCGAGGCGCTCGAGTTTTTGGGAGCGCCATTGCCAGAGAAAACTTCGCGGGCGGTTTTGGACGCGGCGAAGAAGCGGGATGCGAAGCGGCTTCAGGAACAGTTGGATCCGCACGTGTTGTTTGCCGTTGCCCTCAACCCGGAAGTGCGGGTGAAGGTCGGGCGCGGACCGGCGAATGCGGTCTTGCAGCAGGGGGGTTACACGCCGGTGTTGGTCAAGGTGCACAATCATAGCACCGTCACGCGCAAGCTGAAGATCACCAGCCCCCAGTCCGGGGCGGTGTATTCCGGCGCGAGCCTGAACAGTCTCACCCGCCAGGCGCAGACGGAACTCAAGGAAAACGAAAACACCCAGGGCGAGGCCGATCGGTTCTTGGATGTCGAGATGTTCGGGTCGCCGCCGATGACGCGGAACCTCAGCGGCTTGGAAGTGGAATACGCGATCGCCCTGATCTACAGCAGCGAAGCCGGCAAGCGCGAGGCGACGATCGGCTTCGATGTCGGGGCCGGGACGCAGGACCTCGGTTTTCGAGGCGAGGTGCCGGTGCTGTTCGAGGTTCGCCCCGCCGTTCCCGTGCGGATGAACATTCGCGATGACAATGGCCGGCCCACCGCGGCCCGCTTGATCTTTCGCGATGCAAAGGGCCGGGTCTATCCGCCGCAGGCCAAGCGCCTGGCTCCCGACTTTTTCTTCCAGCCGCAAATCTATCGGCACGACGGCCAGACGGTGCTCTTGCCGCCGGGGAAGTTTACGTTGGAATCCTGCCGCGGGCCGGAATACAAAGTCAAAACAGCACGAGGTCCTAGTTCCCGCGAAAGGGCCGGCAACTATCAACGTCAAGCTTGAACGCTGGATCGATCCGGAGGCGTTCGGGTTTTATGGCGGCGATCATCACATCCACGGAGCCGGCTGCGCCCATTACGAAAGCCCCACCCAAGGCGTGACGCCGCGGGACATGTTCGCCCAGGTCAAAGGCGAAGGCCTCAACGTGGGCTGCGTCTTGACGTGGGGGCCTTGCTTTGAATTTCAGCGGCAATACTTTTCCCCGCAGGCGGCCGACATCAGCGAGCCCTTCACGCTCTTAAAGTACGATCTGGAAATCAGCGGGTTCGGCTCCGCGGCGATGGGGCATGTGTGTTTGCTCAATCTCAAGGACCAGACCTACCCGGGATCGAAAGGTACGAAGACCGAGGGCTGGCCGACGTGGACGGTGCCCGTGCTCCGCTGGTGCAAACAGCAAGGCGGCGTCACCGGCTATCCGCACTCGGCGATGCAGGTCAACCCGCCCGCCGCCGCCAAGCGGTTGTTGATCTCGCTTGATGAAGATAAAGACGGGAAACTTAACCAGGTCGAAGCCGCCGCGGGTTTGATGCCGGAACCGTTTATAAAGATTGACGCCGACGGCGACCGGTTTCTCACCGAACGCGAGTTGACGTTGAGCCTCGACCGCGCGGCCGATCAATTGCCGAACCTGGCGGTCCCCGAGATGAACGGCGGCGGGGCGATGGAGATTTGCGTGAGCACGGCCGAGGGCGTGTGCGATTTTGTCTCCGCGATGGACACCGAGCGCATCGGCGAGTGGAACACGTGGTATCACCTGATGAACTGCGGCTTCCCTTTGAAGCTCAGCGGCGAAACGGATTTCCCCTGCATGAGCAGCCGACGGGTCGGACAGGGGCGGGTGTATGTGCTCTTGGGGCAAGTCGATCACGTGGACTTCCATGCCTGGTGCGAAGGCTTGGGCAAGGGCCGGTCTTATGTTTCCGACGGCTATGCCCACGCGGTGGAATTTGAAGTGGGCGGCCAAACACCGGGCCGCGAGGATGTTCGCCTGAAAGCACCGGGGCAAGTCACGATCAAAGCCAAAGTCGCCTTCGCCCCGGAAGTTCCCAAAGCGGTCGCGTACGGCCAACTCATGCCCGCAACCGGCCGGCGGGACGTGGGCGACACGCGAGAACTCCACGCCCCGCGCTCCACGGAGATGGTCCAAGGCGGCCCGCGGCTGGTGGAAATCGTCGCGGGCGGAAAAGTCGTGGCGAAACAAACCGTCCCCGCCGACGGCAAACTCCACGACCTAAAATTCCAAATCGACGTGGACCAAAGCACCTGGATCGCCCTCCGCCAATTCCCCGAGCTGCACACCAACCCGGTCAACGTGATCGTGGCGGACAAACCGATCCGCGTTTCCAAAAACAGCGCCTGCTGGTGCGCGGAGACGATCAAACTCCTCTGGAAAAACCGCCACACGAAAATCGCCCCGCCCGAACGCGAAGCCGCGCATCAGGCGTATCAAAGAGCCATCAAAACCTACGAACGCCTCGCCGCGGAATCGGTGGAGTGAAAGAGCGATACAAACGCCGAAACAAAATGTTTGCCGAGCGACCGCGCAACGAGTAAACTGGATTATCTGGTGACGCGTTTGTTTGAGCCGGCTTTTCAAACGATTTCCTGGACGGAAGCAGATGATTATCCGTTGCCCGTTTTGTCAAAACGCCTCAACACTGGTCGAAGATGTGCAGGCCACAGGGATCGATTGCTCCAGTTGTGGCCGGCATTTGAACTTCGTGCCGTCGGATACCATCACTTATCATACGCAGGCCGCCCTTTCGATTGGCCGGTTCGATTGTTTGACTTGTTTGGGCCAAGGGGCGTTCGGCGTTGTTTGGAAGGCGCACGACAATAACCTCGATCGGGTGGTGGCCGTCAAGATTCCGCATCGCGACTGCCTGACTCAGGAAGAAGCCGAGGCGTTTCTCCGCGAAGCCCGGGCCGCGGCGCACCTGCAGCATCCGCATATCGTGAAGATCCTGGAAGTGGGTCTCCACGAGAATCGGCCCTACATCGTCAGCGAATATATCGACGGCATCAATCTCAAGGATTGGCTGTCGGGGGATCGCGATCTCGACGCGATCAGCGCCGCCGATTTGATCGCGCGGGTTGCCTTGGCATTGCATCACGCTCACGAAAATGGTGTCGTACATCGCGACTTGAAACCTTCCAACCTGCTGATTGATCCCCACGGAGAACCGCATATTGCGGATTTCGGTCTGGCCAAACGGGAACGCGGGGAAGCCACCCTGACGGAGGATGGCAAAGTCATGGGCACGGCGGCCTACATGCCGCCCGAGCAAGCCCGCGGCAAGGGCCATGAAGCCGATCGCAGAGCGGATATCTATTCCCTGGGGGTGATTCTGTTCGAGCTATTTACGGGCCGGCCGCCATTCCAGGGAAGCCTCTCCAGCTTGATTTATGACTCGGTGCACACCGAGCCGCCCAAGCCTCGGAAGCTCGCTCCGAAATGCCCCAAAAACCTCGAGCGGATCTGTTTGCGGTGCCTGCGAAAGAATCCGGAGGACCGGTATCAGACGACGGAAGAGTTGGCATTGGACCTGCAAAAGGCGATCGGCCAGGATCCCGTGATCCCCGATCGCGTCAAACGCTTAAAGCGCGAACGCCGCGCACGCAAAGATTCGCAAGATCGGGTGGTTCACCACGGCCGGTTTGGCGATGCTGATTCTCGCTGGGATCTTGTTTCGCGCGGGAGTGACCCAGGAAGACGACGGGCAGGCTGAATCATCTTCGTCGAAATCGGAACCGGACCGAAGCACCGGCGCCGGCCCACTTAAAGCCGCTGGCTCGTCAACGTCCGATCAATTTCCACCGGCCGCCTCGTCTGGGTCTGCCACACCATACCGAAAGAAATCGGTTCCGTTGCCACCAATTCCTGAAACGGGTCCTCCTTCGGAGTGCCCCATTTCCATTGACGCGGTACTAAAGCCCGCTCCAGCTTTTTCCGGCGACGCGCCTTACGTCGTGCTGCCTCATTCGCAGCACCGTGAACCAACCGACGTGGTCCACTGTATCCGCTGTCATGCGGCAAAACGAAGTGCGGATCAAGCCATGGGTTTTTTACCGTTACATTCTCGGGATGACAATTGGGTGCTCCTCAATGAAGCCTCGACTTGGGCGAGTAATGACATGCACCACGGCGCCTTCTTGATCCTGATAACCGACCGTGCAATAGCCATTGGCAAAGAATTGGGAATCGTCGATGCGAAAGGCAAATCGGTCGTGCATCGCGATGCCCGCTGCGTGGCGTGCCATTCCGGCATTCCTCTTAAGGAATTGCAGCGAGATCAAGACGGTCTTATTTCCGCTGAGATGCTGAAGTTAAATAGTCTTATTCACGGCGTCGATTGTGAAGGCTGCCATGGCGCGGCGGGAGGAACGAAAGAAGCAAAGGGTTGGGAAGCGAAACATATTTCCAAACAGGAATGGCGGTTTCTCACGGCGGAACAGAAACAAGAACAGTTTGGGATGTACAACCTTTTTTCGCCGGTTTCAAAGTCTCAGTTGTGCTTGTCGTGTCATCAAGGGAATCTCCGCGCGGGACGGTTTATCACGCCGGAAATGTATCGCGCCGGACACCCACCATTACCCCGGTTTGAAGTGGAGACGTTTTTGTCCCAAATGCCTCGGCATTGGCGGGATCTGGATGAAAAGGCAGTCGGGATTCGCGAAGAATGGCTGAAGAAATGCAAACAGAAGTTCGACATTAACGACCACATGCGCGCTCAGCGCGTGTTGCTCAACTCGCTCGTTTATCTCAACGAGCAGTTGAAGTTGATCGCGGATTTGTGCGATCACGAGCTGACAATTCCCATAGAGAGTCCTAGCTGGATTGAATATGCACCAAATGTGCTCCCCGAATCGCGATATGCGGAGCTAAAGAAGTGCTTCGACAAACGAAACATCTCAAAGCGCCCCCCTTCCCAATGGTCAGTGGAAATGGCCAGGCTGGCCTGCGATTTCACGACGAGGCACCGTGGAGCGGGGTTTGACGATAGGATGACCAAGGTCGAACGGTCCATGAACAAGGCTTTGGAGGGCGATACTGACCTATTGAAGCGAGAGTGCCGCGAAACATCCGAATGGCTAACGTCGGTTATCTCGGACTTGGAACGAAAAGAGTTCAGCCCCCAAGATGCGGATCGTCTCATGGCACAGCTTTGTGAAATTGGAGCCAACCGGAATTTGGATTACGACACGGCTCGGCAGTTTGTCTGGGCCTTTCATATTGTTCGTAGCGAGCGAATGAGAAAGAGGAACCCGAATTCTCCGTTTAATGACGACGCCTTTTACAAAACCCGATCTTTGGATCAGCTTTCTGGATGGATCGAAAGCAATAATAAGTTCGGCCCGGTGGAAATCGCTATGGCGTTGATGTCGGAAGTTTTCCTTCTCGATCTTCGCGACGGCCGAATTGAAGAAATGAAGTTGGAGGAGAATCTGACTCCTTGGCTCATCATTCGCAAACATTATGAAATCGATGCGAGCTTCCGAAAAAACTATACGCCAGAGAAAGCCAAGGATCGCTTTGCACGCCTTCAGAAATACGGCCCATTTTTCGATGGACTTGGCGACTAATGCTCTTTGCTCGTGACCCGCTCAGGGCAGCGCGTGGACCAGCATGAGGTTCTTGCCCTCGGCGGACCAGTCGGTGCTGGTGACGAGGACTAAGCGGCCGCCGCGTTCGAGGACTTCTTCCCGCTGGCCCCACTCGACGACGTACTCCAACAGTTCGTGCGGGAGCTTGTGGACGGCTTCGGTCTCCAAGGGGGTGATGCCCCAGTAGAGGCACATCCGGCGGGCGGAGGCGGGGCGGTCGGTGATCGCCAGGATTGGAACCTTGCCCCGCTGCTTGGAGAGGGCCATCGCCGTCCGGCCGGAGTGCGTGGCGATTACGATGAGATCCGCTTCCAGCCGCTCGGCGGCGGCGCCGGCTCCCAGCGTGACGGCTTCGGTGACCAGCGTGGCCCGCGTATTGGGGTTGCTATCGGGATCGCCGAAGCGGTTGGGAGTGACCAGCCGCTCGGCTTCCCAGGCGATGCGGCTCATCATCGACACCGCTTCGGTCGGGAATTTGCCGATGGCCGTCTCGCCGGAGAGCATCACCGCGTCGCTGCCGTCCAGAACCGCGTTGGCGACGTCGCTGGCCTCGGCCCGCGTGGGGCGTTCGTGCTCCTGCATGCTGTCGAGCATCTGCGTGGCGGTGATGACCGGAATGCGATGCCGATTGCAGAGCTTCACAATCCGCTTTTGCAGCGTGGGCACGCGCTCGATATCGACTTCGACGCCCAAATCGCCGCGGGCGACCATCACCGCATCGGTCAGTTCGAGAATCTCGTCGAGTTCGGTGACGGCTTCCATCTTCTCGATTTTGGCGACGATGTGCGGCGGATGGGCGGGCTTTCGGGCGTTGATCTCCTGCCTTAAAAGCCGGACATCGTCCGCCCGGCGGACGAAGCTCAAGCCGATGAAATCCAGTTCGTTCTGAATGGCCCAATCGAGGTCGGCTTTGTCTTTGTCGGTGAGGCTCGGCGTCGAAAGCGTGACGCCGGGCAGGTTGATCCCCTGCCGGCTGCGAAGGAGGCCCGGCACTTCCACGGTGCAGACGATTCGGCCTTCCTGGGCGTTGGTGCCGATGACCCGCATCGCCACGGTGCCGTCGGCGAGCAGAATCCGGTCGCCCGCCCGCAGGTCGTCGATCAGCCTGTCGTAAGTGCAGGTGAGCTGGTTCGGTTCCGAGGACACGTCGCCGCGCACAAAATGGAACTGCTGCCCCATCTCGCAATAGATGCCCTCGTCCGGCAGTTGCCCCAGGCGAATTTTCGGCCCCGACAAATCCCCCAAGACGCCGATGGGCCGCTTGAGTTCTTTGGACACCGCCCGGATATCCGCCAGCACGCGGTCCAAAATGTCGTACTGCCCGTGGGCGAAGTTGAGCCGAAATAAGTCGGCCCCGGCGATGATCAAATCCTTCAGCCGTTCCCGCTCCCAACACGCCGGCCCCACCGTGGCGATGATTTTGGTTTTAACGAGCGGCTTTTCCGTGTACCGCCGATGCCTTAGATCCATGGGAGGCGTGTCCTATTCTATGGTTGTTTATTGAGCGCCGGAGGGTGGCTGGGGCGCAAAGGAACGGATCAAGCGAAAAACGCGTTCCGAAAGCTGGGGCCATGGGAGTCATTTCTGTCGCGTCCATTGCCCCAGTATTCGCTGGCTTAACTTTATTCGTAGAGGAATCTGCGCCCAGCCACCCAACCGTCGGTTTTGCAATAGGCAATTCCGAATTCCTGATTACCGGCAACCGACTACTGCGAATTGGACCAGATTTGATTTAATCGAACCACTCCAAGGCTTTGTGATCGCTGCGAATCTTGAGCGTCTTGCGAGGTAGTCGTAGCGTTCTATGTCAGGATCGACGGTATAGACGATTTGGGCTTCGACTGCCCCAGACGGAATTTGAATGGTCCATCGATGCTTCAGGTCTGGTTCGATGTTTATCCATGCCGTTAAGTCAAACGCGATTCGGGCTTCCTGGTTTAGCACAAATTCATCCAACGGTACTGAAGCCAATACTCGCGTTTTCCATTCGCTAACCGGGTCGCCTGTTGTTGTCTTGAATTGCAGACTGATTACGTCCGGATATGGCAGAAGGAGTCTATCGGTACTTCCTGCGAACGCGATCCGAAAAGTGTGACGGTGATGGTCGCAACCGATATATTCCAGGTTGATTTCAAAAGTCGCATTCATTCACGTATTGAGATGGTTCCAAGTGTTGCGCCCAGCACAGGCGAAGTCAATTACTATTGTCTTTTTGAATCCGGTTTGGGGAACAGTTTCTCGTTGATCGACTTCACCGGCTGCCCCGGCGGGGCGATGGGGACTTTGCCGGTGAGTTTGGCCGTCTTCGGGGCGAGGCATTGGTTGTCGTTGCAGGGTTGGTAACGGATTTTGATCTCCAGGGGATCAAACGCGGCGTTCTTCACATCGGCGGGGATCGTGAGCTTGCCGCGTAGGACGGCTTTTTTCTCGTAAACGAGCGCAGCTTCATCGAAGCCTTCGATCAGCACCGGCTGGCCTTCCGGATAGGTCACATCGGAGAGCTTCACACCGGCTTTTGAGGTGATCGTGAACTCGGTGGGGATCAGGTTTTTCGGCTGGGCGGGATTGGCATTGATGTGCCAACCTTCCTGGACGTCCAGAAACACCACGATCTCGCAACTGCCCCCGGGCGGGAGTTTGTCCACGTTGAGATACGCCTTGGCGGTGACGATCTCCCGCTTTTTGCCTTCTTCGGGCGCGGGGACTGGGCGGCGACCAAGAGGATCGCGTTTTTGGTTTCGCTTTGTTCTTTCGCATCGGACGTTTCTTTGCGGGGGGCGGCGTTCGCATCGTCCAAAAACTCCCCGAGCGCAAGGGCCATGTTCGCCATGCCCCGCGGGCGGGACTTGAGCGCGGCGCGAACAGCTTGAGGGTCTTCTCGGCGTAACCTTTGTATTTGTCCTGCCCGGTGAGCGAGGCGAGGCGGACGAGGTTCCGCACGCTCACGCTGTTGCCCGAAGGCAGCACCGTGTCGTCGGCCTGCTTGATGCGGGCGATGAGTTCCTCGTGATGATGGGCCGTGAAGAAAAACCCGTCGCCTTTCTCGTCCCAGAACAGCCGGATTTGGTCGTCCATCAACCGCTCGGACGCATTGAGCCATTTTTGATCGTGGGTGGCTTCATAAATCGCCAACAGGCCTTCGATCAGAAACGCATAGTCGTCGAGATAGGCATTCAACTTGGCCTGACCCTTGCCGTAGGTGCGCTGCAATCGGCCCTGTTTGTCCCGCATGTGCGCGAGCACAAACACGGCCGCGGCTTCCGCGGCTTTGATATATTCCGGCCGGCCGAGGTCGTCCCCAGCCTCGGCGAGGGCCCGGATCATCAAACCGTTCCAACTCGCGAGGATTTTATCATCTTTCAAAAGCGGCGAACGTTTTTTGCGGGCGGCGAGCAGTTTCTGCCGGAGCGGGGCGAGCTTGGATTGGAGTTCCGAGACCGTGAGATTCTGAGCCTCCGCGAGTTTGTCCCACGCCGCGGGGCGATAGAGCACGTAGCCCTCTTCGAAGTGCTTGGGTTCATCGAGACCGTAAACCGCGTTAAAGAGCTTAGCATTCTCGGGGCCTAGGATCTTTTCGATCTCGGATTTGTCCCACACATAATACCGGCCTTCGACGCCTTCGGTCTCGGCATCGAGGGCCGAGTGAAACCCGCCGGCGGAATCCTTGAGATCACGGAGCACGAAGTCGAGCGTGTCCTCGGCGGCGGCGCGGTATTCGGGGTTGTGTGTGCGGCGGAAGGCCTCGGCATAAACGGCGGCAAGCTGGGCCTGGTCGTAGAGCATCTTTTCAAAATGAGGCACGAGCCAACGCCGATCTGTGCTGTAACGATGAAACCCGCCGCCCAGGTGATCGCGAATCCCGCCCTTGGCGATGTGTTCGAGCGTCTGATCGAGCACCTTCGCGGCTTGTTGATCGCCAGTGCGAAGGACATTGTATTGCAGCAGGGCCAGCTTCACCGGCACCGGGAACTTGGGTCGGTTCGGAGATTCCGCATCGAAATCCACGCCGCCGTATTCCGGGTCCGCCGAGTCCCGAACGGCTTGGGCCGCGGCTGCGACCAGGCTGCGATCCAGCGGCACGTTTTCCAGCCCGAAGCGGGGCTTCATGTTTCGCTGGACTTCGCGGGCGAAGACCTCGGCGTTTTCCTCGACGGCTTTCTGATTGTCCTTCCAGGCTTTGTCGATGACTTTCATCACGTCGCCGAACCCGGGCAGGCCCTTCTCGGCCTGGGGCGGAAAGTACGTGCCGCCGGCGATCGGTTTGCCCGCCGGCGTCAGAAATATCGACAACGGCCAGCCGCCGCCTTGCGATGAACCCGCGGCTTGCAGGTAGATCATCAACGCGGTCATGTAGATGTCGTCGATTTCGGGCCGTTCTTCGCGATCGACCTTAATGCACACAAAATGCTCGTTCATGTACTTGGCGAGGTCCTCGTTCATGAAGACTTTGCGCTCCATGACGTGGCACCAATAGCAACTGCTGTAGCCTATGGACAGAAAGATAGGCTTGTTTTCCTTCTTGGCTTTCTCGAAAGCCTCCGGCCCCCAGGCGTACCAGTCCACGGGATTGTGGGCGTGGAGCAACAGATAAGGACTCGTCTCGCGGGCCAACCGGTTCGCCGGGTGTTTTTTGGGCGGGGCTTCGGATTTCGATTTCGCCTCGCCGACTGGGGAAGCTTTTTCCCCTTCGCCCAGCGCAGAGGCCATCAACCCCGTCCACCCGGCTTCACAGCCCAGGCAAACGCAACCACAAACCACGACGACCAACAGGCGGGACAATCTTCGACTCATCATCAAGGCTCCGAAACGAGTTGCATTTGTTCCGCGAATTGTATCAGGAAGTGCTGGATTGATAAAATCCCAATGACCAAGCCCGAATGACCAATTTGCCCCCTGGCGAGCGGCCGGCGTAAGCCGGCTGATTCGTTACGAGCGCTTGTGCGGACTCGGGAACGACGTGTTTCGGGTTCGGGGAGATGTTACCAAATTCCGTACTTCCAAAAATGCCTGAGCCGCGCACGAAGTAAGCGGTCTTGCGTCGTCTGAGTCCCTGAAAACCGCTTACTTCGTGCGCGGCTCTTGAAAACTGTTCAAGGAACCGGCGCTTCCTGCAAAATCTGGCGGATGATCTGTTGGGCTTTGGCGCGTTGGCCTTCGTGGACTAAGCCGCCGCAGATCACGCGGTGGGCCAGGACGGGGACGGCGAGGTCTTTGACATCATCGGGGACGGCGTAATCGCGGCCTTTAATGAACGCCAGGCTTTGCACCGCCCGGTACAGCGTCAAGGCTCCGCGGGTGCTCACGCCGAGCTCGAGCATGTCGTGGTTGCGGGTCGCGGTCACGATGTCGATCAGATACTCGCTGATCGAGTTTTCCACCGCGACTTCGCGGACCTGGAGCTGCAACTGGTGCAGGTCGTCGCCGGTCATCACGGCGTTTAAGGTGTCCACGGCTTCGCCTTGGCGGTGGCTGGTGAGGACCTGGATTTCCGTGGCGCGCTCCGGGTAGCCGATGCCCGTGCAGAGCATGAAGCGGTCGAGCTGATTCTCCGGCAGCGGGTACGTGCCTTCGAACTCGAACGGGTTTTGCGTGGCGATGACGAAAAACGGCCGGCCCACGGGATAGGTTTTGCCTTCCACCGAGACCTGGCCTTCGCTCATCGCTTCCAAAAGGGCGCTTTGGGTGCGGGGCGTGGTGCGGTTGATCTCATCGGCCAGGAGCACGTTGGTGAAGATCGGGCCTTTGCGAAATTCAAATTCCCCCAAGTTCGGCAAAAACAGGCTCGATCCCAGAATGTCGCTGGGCAGCATGTCCGGCGTGAATTGCAGCCGGGTGAACTCGCAGTCGAGGCTTTTGGCGACGGCCTTGGCGAGCGAGGTTTTGCCGACGCCGGGGGAATCTTCGATCAGCACATGCCCGCCGCCCAACAGTGCGACCAGCGTGAGCTGAATCGGCTCCGGCTTGCCCAACAGCACCTGGGCGATATTTTGTTCCAACTCGGCAATCTGCTGCTGCGTTTCGGTCGTCACAATCGGCTCCCAATGGGGGTTAGATTGTGAGCGGCACGGCGCTCGCCGCCGGTTTTGGATTTAGGAAGTCGTTTCATCGAAACCGGACGTTAGCGCCGACCGCTCAGCCTGCTTTGGTTTTCCGATTATACGGGAACAATCTCCGCCGTCATCCTTGGAAAGGCGTTTGGGTTCAGGATTTGTTCATTTCCCGGTTGGGGATGCTGGCGAAAGTGCGAAGTTTATGGCGAGTGAACGGCGTGGGCAGAGTTTTGCCGATTCCGCCGAAAAGCTCGATTGAAGGACTTGGGACGGCCGACATCAATTGTGCCCAACTACTAATGGAATCGGATTTCGCGCATGAATGCTTCCTGGAAGATGTGTTTCGGCTTAATGTCGGCGTTGGCGTTGGCGTTGTCCGGTTGCCAATTGCCGGGGCGATCCGTTTTGGCCCCGCCGGTCACGGGACTCGGCTCGCCTGTCGCCTCGGACTCGCCCACGAATCTTGGCTCGCCTGCCGCCTTAGACTCGCCGCACCCAACGAGTTCTCCGTCCGAGGGGACGGATGAGGCGGCGAACCGGGTCGAGTGGCCGGAAGCCGCGGGCAAAAGCGAAGGGCCGGAGTGTGCGACGGCTTATTTTGAAACGTCGCCGAGGTTGTCGCCGGGGGAGTTGTTTAAGCAGGAGGCGTGCGATTATTTTCCGATGCTGGTCCGGGATGCCAAAGGGCTTTTGAACTGGCGGGACGCGGCGGTGTTGGGCGCGGCGTTGGGGGGGGCGATCGGGATTCATCAGGATTGGGACGAGGACACGCGGGACTACGTTCGCGAGTCGCCGATCCGCTGGGGCCATGCCACGCATGCGCTGGGGCACTTCGGCGAGCCGCAATATCAGATTCCCGCTATCCTGGGCGTGTATGGATATAGCCTATGGACCGAGGATGAGGAATTGCATTCGCTGATGAAGGCGATCATCAGCGCTTACTCGGTCAGCGGGCTGACCACGGTGGGCATCAAAGCCATCGCCGACACCGAGCGCCCGAGCCGGCAGTGGAACAACGGGCATTACGGCTTCCCCTCGTTTCACACGTCGAGCGCGTTCGCCGTGGCCGCGGTCGTGGACGAATACGAAGGCTTTCGGACCGCGTTGCCGATTTACGTGCTGGGCGGCATGATCGGCTGGAGCCGCATCGACGAGCAGGACCACGATCTGTCGGATGTGTTCTTCGGGGCCACGCTCGGCTATGTCATCGGCAAAACCGTGGGCCGGCAGCATCGTCAGCAGGATTCGCAAATGCGGTTCATGCCTTATTCGCATCCCCTGCAGCCGGCCGCCGGCCTCGCCGCGGAAGTGAGATTCTGAAATAATGAATCTTCGACTTTGAGGCCGCCAAGGCCACACAGGCCGCCGAGGAGCAAAGGGGGGAGACAACCGCATGAGACAGCAGCCGATGTCGTTTCGTAGCGCCCTATGGATGGGGATCGGGATTTGGATTCTCGCAGCAGCGGCGACTTCCGCCCCCGCCGAGGATCGGCCGAATGTGTTGCTGATCGTCGCGGACGATTTGGGGTTCAGCGATTTGGGATGCTACGGCGGCGAGATCGCGACGCCGAACCTGGACGGCCTGGCGAAACACGGTCTGAGGCTCACGCGGCTCTATAACATGGCCCGCTGCTGCCCGTCGCGGACGAGCATTCTGACCGGCCAATATCCGCACCGCGTGGGCGTGGGGCACAAGGTCGAAGATCTGCATCGGCCCGGCTATCGCGGGAAGGTTTCTGAGGACGCCCTCACGATCGCCGAGGTTCTCAAAGAAGCGGGCTATCGCTCGTTTCTATCCGGCAAATGGCATTTGGGGACGCCCGATCCCACTCGGCACGGATTCGAGGAATACTTCGGCACGTTGATCAGTGCCCAGACGTTTTGGGATCCCGACCATTACCTGCGCCTGCCCGCCAGCCGCGAACGGCGGAGCGATGCGAAAGATCAATTCTACGGAACCGATGCCCTCACCGATTACGCCCTCGACTTTCTGAAGCTGGCCCGCAGCACGCCCGAGAAGCCCTGGTTCTTGTATCTCGCTTATAACGCCCCGCATTTTCCGCTCCAGGCTCCGCCCGCCGACATCGCCAAGTATGCCGCGACCTATCAGGTCGGCTGGGATGTGATTCGCGATCGCCGGCTGAAGCGGATGAAAGAACTGGGCCTCGTGCCCGCGGACACGCCGCTCTCGCCGCGTTCGCGGTATTGGAATTACGGTGAAACGCAGACCGGCGTCAACCCCGCATGGTCCACGTTGCCCGAAGACCGCCAAAAAGATCTTGCCCGGCGGATGGCGATTTATGCGGCGATGGTGGACCGGATGGATCAGAACATCGGCCGCGTACTTGCCGACTTGAAAGAAGCGAACGAGTTCGCGAACACGCTGATCGTGTTTCTGTCCGACAACGGAGCCTGTGCGGAGTGGGATCCGTTCGGGTTCGATGTCAAATCCAGCAACAACAACATCCTGCATCGCGGGAACGAACTCGAAGCAATGGGGAGCGCGGGCCATTATCACAGCGCGGGTTCGGGCTGGGCGAACGCGTCGAACACGCCCTGGCGGTTGTACAAGCACTTCACACACGAAGGCGGGATCTCGTCGCCTTGCATCATTCACTGGCCGGCGGGCGGGGTTCGCGCGGGGGCCATCGACGACCAACCGGCCCACATCATCGACCTCCTGCCCACGATCGCCGACGCGGGCGGGGCGAAATATCAAGGCAAGCTGCCGCTGCCGGGCCAGAGTTTGATTCCCCTCGCGCAAAAGGGAATCCGCGAGCTGCGGACGTTGTTCTTCGAGCACGAAGGCAACCGGGCGGTGTATGCGGGCGATTGGAAGTTGGTCGCCCTCCGCGATGCGCCCTGGGAACTTTACCACATCTCGGAAGACCGCACGGAGCTTCACAACCTCGCCAGCCAAAAGCCCGACCTGGTGCAAACCCTCGCGGACCAATGGAACAAATGGGCCAAGGAAAATCTCGTCACCCCGCTTCCCGAAGACTACGGCGTGGACTACCTCCGCCGACCTGGCAAACCGTAGCGGGGGCATCTTGCTGACGAAGATGGATCTCGGCGGCTGGAAGCGGCCGCTACGGTTTGCACCCTCGGCGTCTTCTCTTGGCATGAAAACCGGTTTGCCCCGGCGGTCTTCGCCGTAAAACCAGATTCTCCCGGTTTCGGACTGGCGAATTTTTTTGAAGCGATCACAATAAAGTCGTGATGCGGGATGCGCCTCCCCTTCGAGGTATTGTTGATCGACCCCACCGAAGCATTTTCCAGCGAAAAGGACAGCCCATGAGCACCGCGAAACTCCTCCTGGACGGACAGGAATACGAATTTCCCCTCGTGGAAGGTTCGGAAGGCGAGCGAGGCATCGACATCACATCCCTCCGCGCCAAAACCGGCGTGGTCACCCTCGATCCCGGCTTCGGCAACACCGGCTCCTGCCAAAGCTCCATCACCTATATCGACGGCGAGAACGGCATTCTGCTGTACCGCGGCTATCCCATCGACCAACTGGCCGAGAACGCCACGTTCGTTGAAGTCAGCTACCTGTTGCTTTACGGCAAGCTGCCCGACGCGAACGAACTGGCCGACTTCCGCAAGAAGCTCACCTATCACAGCATGATCCACGAAGACATGAAGAAATTCTTCGAGGGCTATCCGCCCGGCGCGCACCCGATGGCGATTCTCTCGTCGATGGTCGCTTCGCTGTCGAGCTATTATCCCGACGTGGACGACGAGCACAACATGATAAGGCTCTTGGCGAAGGTCAAAACCATCGCGGCTTATGCCTACAAAAAATCCATCGGGCAGCCGTTTATGTATCCGAAGAACGAGTTGTCCTACTGCGCGAACTTTCTGCACATGATGTTCGCGGTGCCGGCGGAGGATTATGAAGTCCCCCCGTTGATGGTGGAGGCCCTGAATGCCCTCTTAATTCTGCATGCCGACCACGAGCAGAACTGCAGCACCTCCACGGTCCGCGGCGTGGGCAGCAGCCAGGCGGACTTGTTCGCGTCGATCTCGGCGGGGATTTGCGCGTTGTCGGGGCCGCTGCACGGCGGGGCGAACCAGGCCGTGCTCGAAATGCTGGAGATGATCCGCAGGGACGGGGGCGACTATAAGAAATACGTCAACATGGCGAAGGACAAGAACTCCGACTTCCGGCTGATGGGCTTCGGGCATCGCGTTTACAAAAACTTCGACCCCCGCGCCACGATCTTGCGAAAACAGGCCGGCGTCTTGCTCCAAGAGATGGGTGTGGACGATCCGCTTCTGGAAATCGCCCGGCATCTGGAGGAAGTCGCGCTCAACGACGAGTATTTCGTCGAACGCAAACTCTATCCCAACGTGGATTTTTACAGCGGGATTCTGTACCGCGCGATGGGCATCCCCACGAACATGTTCACGGTGATGTTCGCGCTCGGCCGGCTCCCCGGTTGGCTGGCCCACTGGAAGGAACTCCGCGACGATCCCAAAGGCCGGATCATGCGGCCCCGCCAAATCTACACCGGCGAAAACGAACGCACCTTCGTCCCGCAAGGCCAGCGGTAAGTGCGGAGTCGTAGCGGCGGCTTCCACCCGCCGAAACCAGACGACGGCGTCTCCAAGAACCGGGGCTAGCGCGGGTGCCACTGGCAACTTGTTGCCAGTGCCTTCGAGGAGTTGGCTGACGGACGATTTTTCAGATGTCGATTTGGGATTGGAAAACACTGGCAGCAAGCTGCCAGTGCCACCCTTTCGTGAACCGGGGCGGGCCACCCTGCGGGCGGTGCCCCCTTCGGCTAATGAAGAGTGGTTATTCGGCACGCGTTGGCGTCGCGTTGCCCACCTGTGAAAACTAAACCGGATCTAGGTCGAGTTCTCTGACGTTAGCGCATTGTGCCCGATCCCCCTTTTGAGGCATCGAAGGAGCAAAAGAAGGGTTGGGAGACGACCGGAAGCATAGGCGCTCGCCCGGAGATGAACCCACACAAGGTCCGATCCGGCTACACTCCCGGCCGATCCCCCAATGGACAGGGTGATTCGTGAGGCTGTTGACGGCGGTGTTGGAGGAGAAGACCTCAAAAACCCCGTCAGGCAGGTTTCGATTCCCCCGTTAGGCAAACGCTGTGCCGCCGGCCGGTCCTTCGCGAGCCGGCTTTCTCAAATCGTTTCTGGGAAAGAAGATATGCATTTTTCCCGAAGCGGTCGCTCCAGAAAACGCCGTCCGCATGCCAAAGGCTTGGGCACGTTTTGCGCAAAAAGCGTGCCGGGTCAAAAGTTAGGAGTCAAGCGGTGGGTGGCATTGATCACGCCCTTCGCTGCGCTCAGGGATGTGCCACCCAAGCCACTCGAAAAGAGGGCGAAAGATCCGTCCGGCCTGGGTTGCCCGCGTTTGCGGGGATGCTATGGTTATGAGAAGAGGCGCTTCTCCTCATCCGCCCCGGCATTCGTTATTCTTCTTCCATGAACTCTGAAAACTCTGCGAGCGAACTCATCATCACCGGCTGCGCGACCAGCGTGGGCGTGCCGGTCATCGGCTGTGATTGTGAAACCTGCCGGTCCACGAACCCCAAAAACCACCGCATGCGGACCGGCGTGGTCGTCAAGGCTCCGGAGGGGAACTTTGTGATCGACACCGGGCCGGAACTGCGGCTGCAACTGGTCCGCGAGCACATCCCCGTCGTAGAGGCAGCGGTCTTCACCCACAACCACGCCGACCACATTTTCGGGCTGGACGACTTGCGAATCTGCGGGCATCGGCTGGACCGGCCGATTCCGCTGTATTGCGAGGAACCGGTCGAAAAGGCGATCCGGCGGTCGTTTTATTATGCCTTTGAAGATGAGGAATCGCTCAACACGCACAAATACGCGCTGCCGCGGTTGCGGTTCGAGCGGATCGACGAGGAGCCGTTTCGGTTGTTGGGCCTCACCGTGCGGCCGATCCGTTTGATGCACGGCAAGCTGCCGGTGCTCGGGTTTCGCATCAACGATGTCGCGTTTTGCACGGATGTCAGTTTCATCCCGGATTCCAGTTGGCCGCTGTTGGAAGGCTTGGACGTGTTGATTCTGGATGCGCTCCGCGAGAAGCCGCACCCCACGCATTTCAGCCTGGGCGAGAGCCTGGAGGTCGTCCGCCGCCTGAAACCCCGCCGAGCCTACTTCACGCACTTGTCGTGCTCGCTCGAATACGAGGAAACGAACGCCAAACTGCCGCCGCACGTTGAGCTCGCCTACGACGGCCTGCGGATCCCGCTGTAGTGTTCGGCCGCGCCGAGGTTTCGGGCCAGGTTTCAGATTTCTCGAACGGTTGTCGTCGGAGCAGTTTCCAGAGAGGATAGAAGATGGAGCTCGGCGATTTTCGCCGGTCGCTAACCTCCAACCTCGATTCTCGATCCTCCTCCCCATTGACCATTGCGACGAGTGAAAACAAAATGTCCCAGAACGAATTGCCGGAAGTGGAAGCGGGCACGATCCCGCTGGTGGTGTATGCCGTTGCGGGGATTGTCGGCCTGTTTTTTGTGGGGCTGATCGGGGCGGTGCTGATGCGGGACACGGGCGAACAATCCCAGGCCAAGCCGCAGGCCGAGTCGAACTTGAGGGAGCAGCCCGATCTGTTGGGGCCGGGCGACGACTTTCGCGTCCGCTTTGAAACGACGGCCGGGCCGTTTGTGGTCGCGGTGCATCCCGAATGGGCGCCGCGGGGGGCCACGCAGTTTCGTGAGGTGGTGGAGTCGGGATTTTATGACGGCTGCCGCTTCTTCCGCGTCGTGCCGGGCTTCGTCGTGCAGTTCGGGATCAACGGCGATCCCGCCGAGCACGCGCAGTGGAAACAGCCGATCGCGGACGATCCCCCCGGGCACTCCAACACCCTTGGGACGGTCACGTTCGCCATCTCCGGCCCCAACACTCGCACCACGCAAATTTTCATCAACCTGGGCAACAACGGCCGCCTGGACGCACAGGGTTTTTCGCCGTTCGGCGAAGTGGTCGAAGGCATGGAGAACGTGCGAAAGATCAATCCCGAATACGGAGAGGACCCGAAGCAACAACAGATCGAACTCCAAGGCAACGCGTATCTCGAAGCGGCGTTTCCCAAGCTGGATTACATCACCTCCGCAAAAATCGTCGGCGAGCCCCAGCGCGAGGAATCGGATTTCTAAACCGGGGCGGGGGCGGGGAGGTCCAGAAAGTTTTTCAAAAGGCCGATGCCTTCTTCGGTCAGAAAACTTTCGGGATGAAACTGCACGCCGTGCACCGGGTGCTTCCGGTGGCGGAAGCCCATGATTTCGCGGGGCCGGCCGGGATCGTCGGTCCAGGCGCAGATTTCGAGTTCTTCGCTTAGGCTGTCTTCCGGGACGATCAGGCTGTGATACCGCGTGGCGATGAAGGGGGACCGCAGTCCGGCAAAGACCCCCTGGGCGTCGTGATAGATCGGCGAGACCTTGCCGTGCATCAAACGGTCGGCCCGGATCACCCGGCCGGCATACACCTCGGCGATGCTCTGATGCCCCAGGCACACGCCCAGCACCGGCACCTTCGGCCCGAAGTGTTTTATCACCTCTTTGGACAGACCCGCTTCGCTCGGCGTGCCGGGACCGGGGGAAATCAGAATCCGCTCCGGGGCGAGGTCTTCGATTTCGCCGATCGTGATCTGATCGTTCCGGGCCACGCGGATTTCGAGCCGGTCGTCGATTTCGCCCAACCGCTGCACGAGGTTGTAGGTGAAGGAATCGTAATTGTCGAGGACGAAGATCATGGACGCGGCCCGGCGGGGAAGTCGAGGACGGGGTGATGTGAGGGTGAAGACGTTTCTAACATCATACGCAACCCCGTCCGGCGCCGGCTAGGCTGTCCGGGCCGCTATTCCTCGGCGGAGAGGTCGCCGATTTCGTTGATCTTGAGGCCGAACTTCTCGCCGATCTTGACGGCTTCGCCGCGGGCGTAGTAGCGGTTGTTGACGTAAAGATCGAGCAAATCTTCGCAGGATTTGTCGAACGTGAGCAGCGTTCCCGGGGCCATCGTCAAGAGCTGGCTCAAATTGATTTTGCGTTCGGCGAGATGCACCGCGACCGTCACCGGGAGCTTCAGCAACCGGCGGGCGTCGGGTTTTCGGAGCCGTTCGGGACCGGGCTTTTGTGTTTCCATACATTCCCCCACGCGATGTGCACACCGCTCAAACACAATTCATCGGTTCGCCGCGTGCCTTCGCTTCAGGGGAATTCGCGATTTTTCCATCTGCCACACTTTGTGGCCGTTGCCCGTTCGAACAAAAAAGCCCCAATCGCTGGAGTGTCTAGCTCATCGTGGCAAAGAGTGCGAACTCGATTCCGCCTTGGATGGCCAGATAAATGCCGGCGGCGATGCTGGCGCGTTTCACCGTCATGCCGCACAAGGCCGAGATGGCGCAGCCCGCACAAAGCGCCCCCACAGCTAACCCGACGATAAACAACGAGGGCGGAAGGAACGAGTTCACGATCGCCGCCGGTATCGCAGCGGCGAGCACGCACCCGATCATGGGGAACCAGCCCGGAAACTCTCCTTCTTCCATCACGGCCACGATCAGCCCCAAAATCCCCGCGCCGATAATCAAACCCAGCATCTTACCTCCCGGATCCAAGCGAACGAATGTTACTGATGTTATTAGCCTTTTACCTACCGCCCTCCGCCCGCCGGCTTTAATTGTTGCCTGAGCCACTCGCGGAGCAAAGTGGATCCCTCGGCTTTGCTTCCCGGCGGTCGGTCGATCCAATGCAAATCCTGGGCACGCGCCAGCCGGCGGATAAGATCGTCGTTGTTGCCGGATTTCGCGTTGGGTTCCGTGACGGAGGGATGCACCACGAGGCAATCCCAGGTCGGCGGGCCGAAGTTCAGCGACCAGTTCAGAATCCAGCCGTAGGAATTGATGAAGGCTTCGTCCGTGTCCGCCTTTGCGGAGCGGGGAACGGCGATCAACACCAGATCGGGTTTCGTTTGGCGAACGCGGGCCTTGGCATCCTGCTCGATCTGCGCGAGGGACAACCCCGCCACCGGCCATGCTTCGACTTTGAGTTTGGCCTCGGGAAAATGCTCGCGGAGAGCGGGTTCGATCAGCTTGTCGAAAGGCGGCATCGCCAGGACATGCAGGGGCTGGTCGTTCCGCAACACGGCTTGTGTTTTCGCGAGGGCCGGTTCGGGCGGCGGCACATCATCGAGGGAGATCCGCAGTCCTGTGATGGTCTGAGCGAGTTGGGTGGCCACCCGTTTGTGGCCCGCCATGTTGGGATGGATCGCATCGCTCATCATCAACCGCCAGGCAAAGGGCTCCTCGGCCCGCACCGCATCGAGTTCGCGGTAGCAATCAGAGACCGGCACGTTCAATTCCCGACCGACCTCCCGCACCGCATCGCAGTAGGCGATGAGCTTCTCCGTGGGCCGGCCGCTTGTGCTGATCACATTGTTGGGCGTCGCCAGGATGACTTCGCTCCCGGCGGCCCGGCATTGGGCGACAATCTTTTTCAGATTGGCTTTGTATTCCTCCAACGGCACGCGCGTCATATCGTTGAGGCCGAACATGACCGTGACCAGATCGGGATGATGGCTGAGCACATCGCGGTCGATGCGGGCCAAGGCATTCCCCGTCGTATGCCCGCTGATGCCCGCATTGATCGTCTCCACCTTCGCGGTCGGGGTCACGCGGCGAAGGGCGATTCCCAACAGATCAGTATAAGCCCGCCGGCTGCCCGTGTGATAATAAACTCCGGTCACGCTGTCCCCAAAACAGACGATGCGGACCGCTTCGCCCGCCAACAGTTTGCCCCGGGTCGTGAGTTCCGGTCCCGTCAACCGCTCAACCATCGGCAACAGGGCCGCCGCGACTTCGCGATGCCCGGCGGGGTTGGGATGACAGCCGTCGGTGGTCCACTCGCGGAGGTTGACGCCGTTCTTGCGGGAGTCCGTCCATATCGCATAGAGATCGACCAGCGGCACCCGCCACGTCTCGGCCGTTTCGCGGCACGCTTTGAGATAAGGTTCCAAACGCCCATTGGGGTTTTCGCCCAACCCGTTCGGCCGGGCATCGTCGGCCCAGCGGGGCTCGGTCATCAACACCGGCCGGATTCCCCGCCGAAGCAGTTCGGCGACGATCTTCGCGAGGTTCTCGCGATACGCCTCGACCGTAATGCGGCTGGCGGTCTTGCCCGGATCGACATAGCTGTCGTTGGTGCCGTACATCACCGTAACGAGGTCCGGTTGGATGTCGATGATTTGGTCCAACCGTTTCAAAGCCTGATCGGTCCGCTCGCCGCCGATGCCTACGTTGATCACGCGGACGGACATCCCTTTCTGCTTCAACCGGCTTTCCAAGAGGGACGCAAAAGTCTGTTCCGCCGTCACGCCGTTGCGAACGCCTTTGGTGATCGAATCCCCCAACGTGACGATCGTAAAATGCCGCGCGCGGGCTGGAGTTTGGCTTCGAGATGTTTCAGCGACACCGCAAACAGCCGGCCGACTTCCAGCGTGCCCTTGGTGTCGAAGTGAGCGGCATTCGCAATGGTGGCTGAGGATGTATCGACATATTCAGAGCGCGGATCGCTCGCGGCCAGCCGTTCTTGCTGCGCGACGATCATCGGCATGAAGGCGTTGCCGCCTCCGCCGAACCGCGTGTTGACGGCGAGGAGCGCCAGGAGTTCCGGGGCCTCTAAATCCCGGCGCAAGGCGCTGAGCATGTTTCCCAGGTTTTGAGCATACCGCCTCGCATCGTCGGCGTTGGCATCGCTTTCGCCCTGCACCCAGGCCAAGGCCCGCGGGCGAAGCGTGATGCCCTTTTGCGCCTTGGCCGCGGCGATGGCCGAGCGAACCTCCGCCACCAGGGCTCGGTAACACGAGCCGCCCTCGCCGGGATCGGCCGGATTCCAATCCCGCTCGAGGCCGGTCCCGCTGAACGCGGCCTTTACAACCGCGAGCGGTTTTTGCTCCTGGGCATAAAGCGTGCGGGCCAGGCCGATCTCCGGTCCAAAGCCGCCTTCGGGTTGGGCGAAATTGCCGTACTGCCGGCCCTGTTTGGGCCGCTTGGGATTCCCCAACGGTTGCGCCTGCAAAACCGTCCAACGCCCGCCGCTGGTGGAATCGTGCTCGTCCGGCGGCGGATCCCCGCACCGCCACCAAAACAGTATCCTCTGGTCAGCCTCATCCCGCGGCAACTCACCGGGCACGCCATTGTAACCGACCGCGTTCGACTGGCCGGCCACGATGAGCAAATCCGCGTCCTCGGCCACCGCATTTCCCAGAACCAACAACCAACAGGCCGTCGCCAAGAGAAGGGCCCCACTTCGAGAAGCAGCGCTCTGAATCAAGTCAGACATGGAACCACCCAAAGAAAAAGTTTCGGCACGGGTTTCCGGGCAAGATTGTGTCCTGGAGCAATGGGCTTGGGCTTTTGCCGTGTCTTGGCTTTGAGCGGGCGTTTTGTTAGGATTGCCCACGGCATCACCTCCAGGCTAAAGATCGGTGGTGCTCGGCCTCAACTGTTAACGCCAGTTGAGGTTCTTTCATTTGCCAAGGTACAAAGGGTTTCGGGGGTCGTCCAGGATGTGGTCCAAAAACGAGAACCCTCGGAACCCGCCAAAGCCTAGAAAATAAGACGCGCCCCGATAGCTCAGTTGGATAGAGCACGGGATTTCTAATCCCGCGGTCGTAGGTTCGAATCCTACTCGGGGTGCCTTTGTTCATTGCCACTGGACAACACGACTCGCCAGAACTCGCCCCAACCGGCTTTCCCTCTTCATCTTCTAATTGGTCGGTCAGGCGGAATACGCCGGGGACATTTTGTTCGCCAGGCGAAACTCGCTTGGCGAACTTTACCCGCGGTTGTTGCATGCGTCGCCATCAGATGCGAATCGGCTGAACCAGGACACTTCCTAAGAGTCCGATTTGCTAATTCATTGGCCATTCCTCTAACAGCCAATGCAAAGCCCTTCGCAAGTGCCCCAAGCGCAGCCAGTATTGGGTGGGCAGACATTGCCGCACCCCCCGCAGTTTCCCGAGTCCCAGTAGACGTCGGTGCAAAGCCCATTGCAGATGGCTCCCCCGGCACAGCTCGTGCATCCTCCCTGGTAGCAGTAGGGCGTCGATCCGCCGCAAACATTGCCGCATGCGCCGCAGTTGTCGTTGTCATAGTACAAATAGGTGCATGTGTTCCCGCAGAGGGTCATTCCCGCGGAACACTCCGTGCAGGCACCGTTGCTGCAATAGGGAGTTGAGCCGCCGCAAACGTTGCCGCACGCTCCGCAGTTGTCAGGATCCATTTCCAAGAGGGTGCAGTTCCCATTGCAGAATACCGCACCTTGCTCGCAGACGTACTGGCACTCCCCGGAAACACAGAAAACGTATTCGTATGGCCCTGGCGGTTCGCAGGCGTTACCGCAGTTGCCGCAGTTGTCCGGGTCCCGGTCGAGGTCGGTGCAGTACTTGCCATAGTTGTCCTCGCAGACCGTGGCATTGCAACAGCCGAAGTATCCGCAGTTGCCATAGAGGTGGCTGGTGTCATTATTGCAGGCCCGGCAGGCCTCGATGCATTGCGATTGCTGCGACTTGTTGCGACACCGACAGAAGGCCTTGCAGGGGTCTGAATTTCGTCCCGCGACAGCCTGCTTCAACCCCAAAGAACCGAAGATCGCCCCGGCGAGGACCGCGCCGAGACGCTTGAGGGATTCGCGGCGAGGAAGCGATTCTTCCGCCAGTGATTTTGAGAATTCATCCCATTGTTGTGACATGATCGTGGTCTTTCATAGAAAGGAAAGTGACTCAGTTTTGGATTCGATTTAAGAAACGAAGAACATCTCGACATCGCTTTGTGGTGCGCGGGAAGTTTCGGCGGCAAGTGCCAGGATGGGGCCGACGCCGGCGGCCACATCTTTCGAGATGACGCCTTTTTCATCGATCAGATAACCGATGGGGGTGGCGAACATGGCATACTTGAGCGAGACTTCCCACTGGTTTTGCATGACAATGGGGAAACTTAATCCCAGCGAAGCGGCCTTTGCGCGCGTGGCCTCGGCATCTCGCCGGCTTACCATCAGGATTTGCAAATCCGGCCGCTGTTGCTGCAACGTTTCCAATTGCGGGGCGAGTTCATCGCAGGGGCCGCAATTGGGATCGGAAAACACCAAAAGCACGTGCTGGCCTCGCAAATCCGAGAGCGAAAGTTCTCCATCGTCGATCCGCGGCAACGTAAATTCGGGGGCTGCGGTGCCGGCCTGGAGGCCATTGCGATTCAGGCGGCTGCGGGCCAACGAGGGATCGGCCGGTTTTCCGTGCGATGGGGAACCATTGCCTGTTCCCCCTGTGGCGCGGTGATGAGGTGGATTCGTAAGTTGAAGCAGCGGCTCCGCGCCGATCGTCAATTCGCTGGCGATGCGTCCTTGAGCATCGATGCGATAGCCCATCGGCGTGCCCTGAGCACGAAACTGTGAGGCAACGTCCATTTCTTTCTGGAGTAAAACTACGCAGCGAATCCCGTGATCCTCCAATGAACTGCCGATTCATGTCGAGATCCCCGGTGGACACGACAATGGGCAAGGCGGGCAAGGCCCGCCGTTTGGATCCTTCCGTCGGCAAGGCCGCCAAGTTGTCGGCCATTTTCGCGCAGAACCCGCACTGCGGATTAAAGAAGATCAAGAGCACATCCCGGCCACGGAATTCGGACAACTTGCGCAGTGCACCCGAAAGATCCGGCAGTTCAAAATCCGGGGCCACGCTGCCCACGGGCAAACCTGCGTTCTCCCGCCGCGGAGTTCCCCCGCGAGATCCCAGAAGCTTTTCGATCCCTTCCAGCCGCAACAGAATGCGACCGTTCTGGCGGACGAGTTGATAGCCGAGCCAACCGCCGAATGCTATCAACAACCAAGGGAAAACCGTTCCGAACAAGATTGGGATCATGGGAGAGACGCCTTGGCCGTTGAGAAGAAAGTGAGAGGCCATTGCCCCGGCGCCGCGGCAATTTGCCGGGACAATGTCTCACCAGAAAAGTCGATTTTAATGGGTGGGCCGGATCGCTATTTTGCTCGAACGTTGGAAATGGTTCCGGTGTAGGTTCCGACGCTCGTCGCACTGGCGATTTCGAACAATCGCTCGCAAACGAAACTCCCAGTTGCGCCGGCGAACCGACCCGTGCCGCCGTCAATGGTTGCGATTTCCATAATCAAGATCACGCCGGGGGTTGCGGTGGGCATGGAGCTTCCTTCAAACTCGGCGGTCAACTCATCGCCGTTGGCCGCGACGAAGTAATAGCGTCCACTCGCGGTCCTCATGGCGGTGTTGACGGTCGCTTCGATCAGCAGATCGTACTCTCCCAATTGGGTGGAGTTTCCCGTCATGTAGAACTGATCCAGCACAAAGGGATCGTCGAGCGGCGTCCTAAACTGGTCCCCGTCTAAAGTTCCATTGAAGGGAACTTGATCCCCGGCGGAAATGGGGCAGGTCATTCCCAGAAGGATCAGCCCAGCCAACACAAAACCTGCTGCAAAACTGAAACGCTGCATAGCAATTCTCCTTGCGGTCTGCGATAAATGAGATGCCGCGTTCCCAGCGCGCAGACCGAGCGCCGGGGCGAGGCCACAAGGCCGGTGGACCCAGAGGGTGCCCCCCTTCTTCACGGTTGGGGTTCACCGGCCGCTTTGGATAGAAAGTTAGTTGGCGCCGGGCGAGGAAATGGTCCCCTCGAAGGAACCGACGGTCACGCCCGTCACGCCAGTGGCTGCGTCCGCCAGGCGCTCGACCGTGAAGGTTCCGGTGGCGCCCGCGAATCGACCGGTGGAGCGGTCGGGGTCGATGGTCGCGTGCTCGGTAATCAAGACGAGGCCAGGTTCGACGAGTCTTGATGCTCCGGTATCGTGGGCGACCAGCGTGTCGCCGTTGGCGGCCGTGAACGTGAGGGTTCCCTCGCCGGTCGGCGGCAGATTTCTAAAGTCCACCTCCGCCTCGATCACCAGCTCGAACTCCCCCAGTTCGGTCGCCTGTCCCGTGAGTTCGAACACGTCAAAAAACACCAGGGGCGTTTCGCTCGGTGTCCTGCTCACATGCACGCCTTCCATGCTGCCTTTAAACGGCACCTGCTCCCCGGCGGAAATTGAGCCGGTCATTCCCAGAACAATCAGACCGGCCAACGCGAAACCTGCTGCAAAACTCAAACGCTTCATGGCAATTCTCCTTGTGGTCTGCGATAAATGAGATGCCGCGTTCCCAGCGCGGCAGACTGAGCGCCGGGGCGAGGCCACAAGGCCGGTGGACCCAGCGGGTGCCCCCGTTCTTCGCGGTTGGGATTCACCGGCCGATTTTCTTCGGACCAACTAAAAATCCGAGCCGAGGACTTCTGATCCCGCAGGCGTGACCGCGGCCCACCAGGTGGTGCCGGTCATGTTGGGATTCAGTGTTCGCACGCTGCCATCCGCCAGACCGACCAACATGCCCGCATGGGACGTTGAGGCCCGCGTCGGATCGCAATTGCCCAAAAACGGCGTGGGCTGCACTTGAAACTTCGATCCGGGACCAATCGCATTCGGCGCACCCGCAAGGCCAGGGCGGGGATTGCGAAGCCCGTTTGATACGCTCGACCGGGCGGATTCATGGGCGGAGGCAGCCAAGGAAACAAGAGAGAATTGCAATAGGCCCACGCGTTGCCGCCGTCGCCGAGGACAGGCAGGATAGAATTGGAACAGCGGGCATATTTCTCGACGTGGAGAATGGTGTTCGACGTGCCGTCCGGGAAGTCCTCGGGGATGCGAACTTTGCCCTGGGGAATTTCGATGGGAGCCGTGGTGAGAGGATTTCTTGCCGAGGCGAAGGCGTTGACGGCGTAACTCGACGCGCCGAACGTATAACCATCGACGATCACGACGCCATCGGGGGCGCTCGGATCCGAAGGGCAAAGGAACACCGGCACCGGCTGGCGATAGACCGACTGATTCCCGGGATAATGAACCGTCCTGACTCCCACGGGCGACGGAAAAGTGACATCCCCCAGCGAGTTTTTGAAGAGGTTGCCCTGATCGAGAAATGGCAGCAGGTGGAAAAAATAAGTGCCAAACACGCCGTTGTTTTCCGTGGGATAATACCCAATGCCCGGCGGCAGATGCTGAAAGGTGTCGTGGTGCTGGTGGGCGGCCAATCCGAGCTGCCGCAGGTTGTTCCCGCATTGCATCCGGCGGGCGGCCTCACGGGCGGCTTGCACCGCTGGGAGCAAGAGGCCAATTAACAGGCTGATGATCGCGAGGGAGGCCATCAATTCGATCAGCGTGAAGCCTCGCCTCACGGGCGTCTTTTGGAACTTCAACATGGCTGGCTGACCTTTCTTTGACGAGATTGCGCATTAGGGACGAATCAAACAGCTGTCCCACGAGAGATTCCCCTTAGAGTTCGGGCGCTTCATCCAACCCCGTCACGTCCCAAATCTTGACGGTGTGATCCCGGCTTCCCGAGACCAATCGCCGGCCGTCGGGTGTAAAGGCAAGACTGCTGACAAGGCCGAGATGCCCTCGAAAGCTGTGCACCAACCGACCGGTCCGGCTATTCCAGATTTTGACAGTGCTGTCTTCCCCCGCGGAGGCAATCCACCGTCCCGCGTTGTCGGGGCTAAACGCGAGCGTGGAAACATCCCCCGTATGTCCCCGCAGCGTTTGCAACTCCTGGCCGGTCTCGACATCCCAGATTTTGACCGTGTTTTCCTCGCCGGCTGTCGCCAATCGGCCGCCGTCCGGGCTGAAGGCAATGTTCAAACACTGGCCGTGGATCCAACCCTGAACGCTGAGGCGAGGTGTTTGCTTGGCATCCAAGCGGGTCGCGTCCCAGATTTTGACGATCCCCTCATCGCACACGGAAGCCAGGTGCAGGCCATCGGGGCTGAAGACGACTCCGCGGATGACCCGGTCGTGAGTCCCCAGCGTTGCGACGGCCTTGCCGGTCTCCGCATCCCAGACCTGAATGGACCGGTTGGCGCTTCCCGTGACTAAGGATCTGCCGTCGGGAGAAAACGCCGCAGAGAAGTACTCGGGGCCCGCCGGGAGTGAGAAGGCTTCTTTTCCGGTGCGGGCGTCCCAGACTTTGACCGTAAACATCTCGCCACTTCTGCCAGCCGACGCGATCCGTACGCCGTTGGGATGCCAAGCCAAACCGAAGATAATGTTTCCTTGACCGTTGAATTCGAAACTCACTCGTCCCGACTCGATGTCCCAGACTTTGATCGGCATGCTCCAGCCACCCGAAGCAATGTTCCGGCCATCGGGACTCACCGCAACGGTCCAAATTTCGTTGCTGCTTTGCCTAAAGGTCCTCATTTCCTGGCCTTCGGAACCTTGGAGCGGACTCGCGTCCCAAATGCGGATTGTGCCATCCTTGCTCGCAGAAGCGAGGAGTCTCCCGTCCGGGCTGAATGCCAGACATCCACAATTGCCGGCATGTCCGCGGAGGCCGAGAATCTCCCGGCCCGTCGTCGCGTCCCAGACCCGCACGGTCCGGTCTTCGCCGGAAGAGGCGATGCGCCGGCCGTCGGGACTGTAGGCGACGCACATGACCAGTCCGGCTTGCGGAAGCGTCAGCGATCGTTGACCCGTCTTCGTGTTCCACACATCCACACGGCGATCGTAACTGGCGGTTGCTAACCGTCGGCCATCCCGGTTAAATGCCAGTGCAACCACGGGATGTCGAGAGCCCTCCTTTTCGCCGTAGGTCCCCAACAATTCAGCTTTTGACTTCACATCCCAAAGTTTCACGCTGCCTTGCCAACTGCCGGACGCCAGGCGTCCCTCTTTACTAAATGCCACGCTAATGGGACGCTTGTCGTGCCCGGTCAGATCTTGCAAGAGTCGACCGCTCTTCCAGTCCCAAATCTTCACCGCGCCTTCATTCCCCACCGCGAGTTGCCGACGGTCCTGGACGCTGAACGCTACGGCATAAGCCGTCCCATAAGCATGAACGCAATCGCAGGGTTGAGCGAACACCTTTTCGCCGGTTGTCAGGTCCCAAACGTTGACCTGCCGATCCGCGCCGACAGAAGCCAAGTGTTTTCCGTCGGGGTGAAAAACCACGCTGGAAACAAACCCCGCGCTGCGCGTTTTCGAGAGTTTGAACGTTCCATGTCTGCCGATTCCATATCTTGATGTTTCCATCCCCGCCCGCTGAGGCCAGGCGATCTCCATTTGGGCTGAAGCCAATGCTGTTGACCTCGGTTTTCTGCCGCAAGATGACCGGTTCGACACGGCAAATCCGCATGAGATAATGCCACTCCCACTGCCTGAGGTCTTTGGGGCATTCCTCCAGCAACTCGAGGGCACGGCCCAGGTTGTTATCGGCGAGCTCTCGGTGGGCCAAGGAAATCCGATGGAAGTACGCGTCCCGCCGCTCTCGCTGCCGAGTCTCGTCGAGATTCTCCTGGCGCGGGTCTCGGATTCGAGTGCGTTTTTCGTCACGTGTTGCTCTTGGGCAATGAGGAGAGTGGACCGGACCGATGCCGCGACTGCGACCAAGACCGCTAACCCAATCACGAATGCCATTCCCAGGGCGAACTTGTGACGGCGTAGGAACTTCCTAAACCGATATATCGCCGACGGCGGGCAGGCCTGAACCGCTTCATCGGCCAGATAACGCTGGACGTCGGCTGCGAATGCGCTCGCGGTCTCGTATCGCCGGTTGCGGTCCTTTTCGAGGGACTTCATCACAATCCAGTCCACTTCCCCCCGCAAGGATTGGCTGAGCTTTCGAGGGTCCATTTGCCGCTTGCCGGAAATCGTGGAAAGCACCGCGGCGTTCAACGTGCTGATGCGGGCACTGGGTCGCGGCGGCTCCTCTTCGCGGATCATGCGGCGGAGTTCGTCAAAGCCGACATTTTTAAACGTCTCCATATCAAACGGCGTGGTCCCCGTCAGAAGTTCGTACAAGAGAACTCCCAGCGAGTAAACGTCGCTCCGCGTGTCCACATCCAGGGCATTCAACTGGGCTTGTTCCGGACTCATGTAGGCGGGCGTGCCGATCATCTGACCGTAGGCGGTATAGATCGTGTTTTCGCTCAGTTTCCGGCTAAGGACTTTCGCGATGCCAAAGTCAATCACCTTCACGACCGGCCGGTCGTCGTGGAGAGCAACCATTACATTCGACGGTTTGATGTCGCGGTGAATGATTCCTTTTTGATGGGCATGCTGCACCGCCCGGCAGACATCCACGAAAAGTTCGAGCCGTTCGCGGGTCGAGAGCTGCCCTCCGTCGCAGAAATCGGTGATGGGAAGGCCTTTGACCAATTCCATCACGAAATAGGGGCGGCCGGGACTGCCGGTCGTCCCCGCATCCAACACCTTGGCAATGTGGGGGTGATCCATCAGCGCCAGCGCTTGCCGTTCGGATTCAAAGCGGGAGATGACCTCGCGGGTATCCATCCCCGGCTTGATGATCTTGAGCGCGACTTTTCTGGCCACGGGCTGAACCTGCTCGGCCACGTACACCACCCCAAAGCCGCCTTCACCGATCTGTTCGCGGAGTTTGTAGAGCCCGATCTGCGTGCCGGGCGTCTCCATGAGCTGTTGCCATTCCTGTGTGCGTTCGGGAACCGCGCAATCCAGGAGGGAATCGGCAGCGGCGTGGGCACTTAACAGCCCTTCGACTTCGCGCCGCAATTCCGCGTTGCCACGGCAGTGCGAGTCGAGAAACCCCGGCCATTGGTCGGGCGGAATTTTTTCGACGGCATCAAGAAACAGAGATTTGGCCAGTCGATCGGTCGCGTGCATTGCGGAACTCCAGATAATCGCCAGAAGACAGTGCGAAATCCAGCCACAAACTTTCCGCGAATTCGCGAGATTTTGAGAAAATCCTCAGAAATCGTCTTGGAC
This sequence comes from uncultured Planctomycetaceae bacterium, assembly GCA_963815195.1. Classification (GTDB taxonomy): domain Bacteria; phylum Planctomycetota; class Planctomycetia; order Planctomycetales; family Planctomycetaceae; genus CAWAVN01. Next base: position 183,707 of record CAWFGE010000012.1, on the reverse strand, counting down.
CGCGTCTTCGCTCAGTTCCCGCTTGAGCCAGGCGCGGGCGTAAGTCCACTGGCGATGGACCACCGTTCGCGAGAGCCCCAATGATAAAGCCAACTCATCGAGAGTCATTCCGGCGAACAGCCGCATCTTGACGATGTTTGCCGCCGGCTGGTCCTCTGCTTCCAGCCGATCCAGGGCCTCGTTCAAGTCAAGAAGCCGATCCGGCTGCGAATCGGCGGCGACGGCGAGGCCCGTCAATTCGATCCGTTGCCAATCTCCGCCCCGTTTGGCGGATTTCCTCTCCCGCGCGTTCTCCACGAGAATTCGCCGCATGGCTTCGGCCGCCGACGCGAAGAAATGACCCCGCCCGTTCCATTTCTGAGATTCATCCCCGTCCACCAACCGAATATAGGCTTCGTGAACCAGAGACGTTGCAGAAAATGTCCGACCAGGTTTCTCGTGTGCCATCCGCTGGGCGGCGAGAATCCGCAGTTCATCGTACACCAGAGGCAACAAGCGATCGGCGGCAGAGAGATCGCCGGATTCGATTTGCGACAAGATGCGGGTAACATCGGACAAGCGAGTGGCCTCAATTGAGATCGGACCAACCGCACATCCTACCAAATCGGCGAAGAAAGTTCTTCAACTTATCATCCCCGTCTCCCCGCAGGGCATCTCCCGGACGGATGGTCTCGGATCGAGATTAGAATTCGATGGATTCTCCAATGCCCCGCCTGCTTTGAAGCATCAGGACTTACGCCGACCGGCACGTCCTCGTTTTGGGCCGGCCCACCGAGACGGTGTTCCTCCGCCGGAATTCCGGGCCGCGGACCTGGGCACCTTCTCCAAGGCAAACGAACCCCGGCAAACCGCCGATTGACGACGAAAAGCCGTCACTCGGCCCCAAAAACCGAACGGCGGGGTGGCTGGGGCCCAGGTTCGCATTCATGAAAGGCCAGTCTTCAAAAGCTGGGGCCAAGAGGATGCCAGAACCAAACTGCACGGCCCCAGCATTCCCAAACGTCCTCATCACACGAATCCAATCCCTGGCCCCAGCCACCCCGCCGTTTCACGCCGGGTGCCACTGGCAGCTTGCCTGCCAGTGTGAATCGGATGAACCAATCGAGTTTTGAAACGTCCCCCGATTCCATACTGCTGAAAAGCACTGGCAACAAGTTGCCAGTGGTACCCGAAAGACTGTTAGGAACTGCGCAGAAATAAATTATCCAATTTGAACTAATGTTGTATATATACTATGTCTCGTAGGTGGGGCGTAATGTGTAGTTCCAATCACCATGAAACTTATCTGGGTGGATATTGAGTGCGGCAATTTCCTCAGGGGATACTTTGATCCCGAGTTCATAGCCGTTTGCGTCGAGACCCGCGTTAATGGTGAGGCCCGCCTTGGTCTTTGTGTTAGCGATGAGATTCACGATCACCCCCCGACTTAACAGCGGCCTTCCTCGCCAGTTTTCTGTGATGTGGCAAAACATGCGATGTTCAATCTTGTTCCACTTGCTTGTGCCGGGGGGAAAGTGGCACACCATAATCCGAAGTCCAAGTTCGTCAGCGAGTTGCTGAAGACACACTTTCCAGAGCCGACATCGGTAGCCATTGCTACTTCCAGCGTCAGCAGTAATCAGAAGTTCGCGCCTTGTGGATATGTCTGGCGCCCCATCCGCCGCCACCACTGTCGAATCGACTCGACGGCAAATTCTGCTGTGTTGTGATCAATCCCAACATTCACCCAACCCTGGTTCTGCGTCTGGTCGTAGACGCCATAGGGAATGGCAACGCCGAGATCTTTGTCTTTGAAATCGTGCGTGCGAACTTCTTGCGGAGTTCCTTTTGGCTCCCACTCTTGTCCGGTGTTCTTGAAATCGCCCACCAATTCCCGCTTTTTCGCGTCAACGGAGATCACCGGTTGGCCACGCCTTTGAAAGCTTTTCACCTTCTGGTTGATGTGTCGGAACTGAGCATCCCGATCCGGGTGTTGCTTTCCTTCTCGGGTCTTTCGATTGGCCTGAAGGCTGTATCCCATCTCATGGAGCAACCGCGACACAGTTCGGGGACTTACTTTGTGGCCGATCTTCTGGAGTCCTTCTGCGAGCTGACGAGTGCTCTTGGATGTCCAGAGCAGCGGCGAAGTGGGTTCACCTCGGGTCGCCGGGGATACCAGTTGCTCAAGATCGGTGATTACCGCGGGGTCTGCCTGTTCGACAGGCGGCCGACCGGCCCCCGGTGTTCGAATGCGGCCATGAATCTCTTGAGCCAACTCCGGGTAATTCTCGTTGACTTCTCGGATGCCTTTGCGGATCGTCGTTCGCGAGAGGCCGGTGGCTTCCGCGACAGCCGAGATGCCGCCGCGCCCCAATGCCATCGCCTCGCAGCCCGCCCAACGGCGTTTGAGTTTTTCGTTCATCAGAGAAGACAGATTCCGAAACTTGTCTGCGATTGTCGCTTCCATCGTCGCACTTCCATGCACCACACTCTATCCGTATGATATCCCCCAACTGTAAACTTAAACAATGTAGCATCATTGGTCAACTAATTATTGCGCAGTTCCTTAGGACTTATTCGCTCCTTCCCATTCGATCTTGTCGCATATAGCAGGAAACTTGTCCGCAAAATCAAACGCTAAATCGACGAGTTCTTTCCGATGTTCGGCTCGATAATTTTCAGCATTCTGCGACAGCAGGTTCTTGGCTTCAAGAACCAGCGTTTGAAATTGTTTTCCGATGTCAATTACACATGAAATCCAATCAATGGTTTTTATTGAAAGATCTATTGCGATTTTGCCTGGAAAGTATTTGACATTAGAGATTGTCCCTTGAGGTACTAGTAGCCTATGGGCGGTGACGAGTCTACGACCAGAAACAACAGATAATGATTCTCCAAGAAATCTATGCCATTCTGCAGTCACTGAATCGACATATGCACACATACGAATACTGTCGCCATCCGTGTCGAAAACTATGTTTGCTTCAGATGCGATTAAGAAAACTGGCGTAGAATGAATTAGGGTTGAGCACTGCTGGGTAATCCAGGTTGCAAATTTGCAAACGCTTAATGGCGTAAAAGCGAGTTCATGATTTGCACTATTCTGAAACACTACGATTCCACTGTCTATTGAATCGATAGATGCTAGATCATCTTTTAGATCACTTCGTAATCCAATGCCTCTAGGGACAATTGAATCGTCTGTTGTGTCGAGCCAATCGTAAGATATGAAGGCTGGCATCAATCAATCCTTTATCATGTCCTTGTGACGAGGTGTTTAATTGTGTTCAAATCGAATCCAAAACCATCGCCCGTAACGGTGGGGTACACGGATTTTACTTTATAGCCATTTAGCTGCACTTTTACTTCCTTCCCATTTCTCAAAACGGCTCGAAAGGCATCGTCTGGCCCAATATTTGCTGGAGCTTTCTGTGCAGCATCGCGCACAATGTCAACAATATCTGCAGGCGTAGTGCCGTGCGGGAATAGTGTATCACTACCTGCACCTCGGTTGGCACCTGAATAATAAGATGGCACATGTCGCTCCAAGGTATGCGTTAAACCTCCACTTGTCAGTTTGCGTAGGGCAGGCTCCTGCCTGCCATCGGACAGGTATCAAACCGAATCGGCAGGCAGGAGCCTGCCCTACAGATGTTCTTGTCCCTACGTGGCACTCCGCCTACCGATCGACCGAGATTGCCTCCGCGTAGTCGAGTTCTCCGGTGCGGCCGTCGAAGTATTGGAAGATGACTTGCGGGTGGGGGTAGGCGACCCAGCGTTTGTCCCCGAGTTTTTTGGGCATGTTGAACACGTTGTTGACCTGCACCACGCAGTAGTGGGGGTAAAGGCGGTGCAATCTTGGCAGGTCGGGGAGGATGTAGCTGCTCCAGTTTGTGTAGGGCAGGCTCCTGCCTGCCATCGGACAGGTATCAAACCGAATCGGCAGGCAGGAGCCTGCCCTACAGATGTTCTTGTCCCTACGTGGCACTCCGCCTACCGATCGACCGAGATTGCCTCCGCGTAGTCGAGTTCTCCGGTGCGGCCGTCGAAGTATTGGAAGATGACTTGCGGGTGGGGGTAGGCGACCCAGCGTTTGTCCCCGAGTTTTTTGGGCATGTTGAACACGTTGTTGACCTGCACCACGCAGTAGTGGGGGTAAAGGCGCTGCAATCTTGGCAGGTCGGGGAGGATGTAGCTGCTCCAGCGGATGTCGCATTCGCGGGGGCCGAACTTGAACTTGCCGGTGGCGGGGCGATTGCTTTCATCCAAGACCGGCACGTGGTTCACGCTGTTGTGGGGGCCGCAGCAGAACTCCCACACGTCGTCGGTGACTTTGATGGCGAAGCTGTTATGCAAATCGCCCGTCATCACGAACACCTTCTTGCCCAGCTTGTCCCATTCCTTGATTAAGAGTTCCCGCTCGTCGAAGAAGCCGGTCCAGGATTCCTCCTTGTTCTCCGCATCGAACTCGAAGCCGCCCGCGCCGGTGTGGGGGATCATAAACGGCACCGTGGAGACGACGAAGAAAAAGTCCGCATCGCTTTCCTTCATGGATTTTAACAGCCAATCCCGCTGGTGCTTGCCGATCATCGAGACGCCCGGCTTGTCGCGGTGGCGGACGTCGTGCATGTCGCGATCGCCCCGCGTGTCGAGCAGATAAAACTCGCAGTTCGACACGCGGAATTTGGCGTAGCTCCGCCGGCCGATGGAATAGCTCACCTCGTCATCGACCTTGGCCGGCATGTGCAGGCGGAGCGTGTGCGGGTTCACGACCTCTTTGATGTCATAGACATAGGAGTTTTTATTGCCCTCGTCGTTGTCGTACTTGATGTCGTTAAGGCCCGCTTCCGGCGTGCCCCAGTGGACGTGCAGGTTCAGCATTTCCCCCAGCGGGAGCTTGGAGAAATCGGTGTCGGCATCGACGAGCAGATCGCTGCCGGCTTTGAGTTGGCCTTTGCCATAGTGGATGGGATGCTTGTAAACCATCGGGTCGGCCCAGCCGAGGTAATCGTACCAGGCATAGGTTCCGATGTCGCGAAACACGGTCCGCCGATGGCGTTTGCCTGCTTCGGACGAGCCCCAGATGTCATTGACGAGTTCGTGATCGTCAAACGTGAAATAGCTGGGGACGTTGCGATGCCATTTCGCGAGGTCGACGCCCCGGCTGAGGTAGAGCTTATAGTTCTCCCACACGCCGACGATGGTGGGCATGACCTGGACGGGCAGCGGATAGTCCTTGATGCCCTGCGTGAGCCGCCAGGCTTCGGGCGGGTAGTCGCGGAGTTCCTCGTAAAGCCAATCCCCGTTCATGATGTGGAAGTGGACTTTCTCGGCCCAGTCCTTGTTGAGGTGTTGATAGGTAAGAAGCTCCGGTCCGCCGCCGTGGAGCGGGTTCTGGTTCGCACAAGAGCCGATCTCGAAGCGGAAATTATAGAGGCCCTTGGGATTGTATTTTTCGTTCTTGGTGTCCTCAGCCGAGGGCAGGGTGCGAAAGCTGCCGGGCAGACCGTGCGGCCGATTGTTGACCCACACATGGTAATAGTAGCGGGTGTCGGATTGGAGGTCTTTGAGATGCGCGACGCCGGTGTTATCGTGCGCGATGGTCGTTGTCGCGGGTTTGCTGATCTCGTCGAGTTTGTCTTTGTGGGTGCCGTAGTGCACGAGGAACTCGCCCGGGTCGGAAGTCCGCGCCCACACGTCCATCGAATGGGCGGTGGGATTTCCGAGCATGGGGCCGTGGGTCAGCCGAATCGGATCCCGCTCGGCCCGCACCGGGGCCGCGGTTAGAACGACGGCGAGGAAAACAAACGTCAGGCTTCGCAGCGCAAACAGTTGAGTCATGTGGCTCACTCATGAGATGGGTTTTAGAAAACAGGAGGATTCCAGTATGCAGGATCCGCCGGGTTTATTCGAGCCTTCGCCGCGGATCATTTGCGGAAACTCCCGAGACGGGCGCTGCCCGCGGAGTGGCCCGCGGCCGGACGTTTCCGCCGGATGGTCGCGGAAAGAAACAATTCTCGTTACGATCATTTTTTCTTAACACGCACGAGCTAATCTCGTGTTTTCCCAACCAACGTTTCTTCTCAATGAGGGGAACCTGATTCCATGCGCTGGATTTTGAGTTTGATTGTCCCTGTCACAGTGATGGGGTTGTTCGCGGTGGGGTTAGCGGATCGGCAGGCGGGCAACAAGGACGACGCCGACGCCCCCCAGCATGCGAAGGGGGTCGTGTTTCACGATGCCAACGGCAACCGCAAGCGCGATCCCGGCGAAAAGCCGCTGGCGGGCATTCGGGTTTCCAACGGCGTGGACATCGTGAACACGGACCAAAACGGCCGCTACGAATTGCCGGTGGATGCGGATACCATTTTGTTCGTCATCAAGCCCCGCGGCTGGCAGGTGCCCCTTTCGGACAACGAACTGCCGCAGTTTTATTACATTCATAAGCCGACGGGTTCGCCGAATTTGAAGTTCGCCGGCGTCGAGCCGACCGGGCCGCTGCCGGACTCGGTGGATTTTCCGCTGTCGCCGCAAAAAGAGCCGGAGACGTTCAAGGCGATTCTGTTCGGAGATCCGCAGCCGCGCGACCAGCGGGAGATCGATTACATCGGCCACGACGTCGTCGAGGAACTCGCGGGGACCGATGCCTCGTTCGGCGTCACCCTGGGCGATATTGTGTTCGACGATCTGTCCGTGTTCGAGTCGCAGGCCCGCGCGATCGCGCTGTTGGGCATCCCCTGGTACAACGTTATCGGCAACCACGACATCAATTACGACGCGCACGACGATCACGAAAGCGACGAGACCTTCGAAAAGCACTTCGGGCCCAGCTACTACTCCTTCGATTACGGCCCGGTTCACTTTTTGGTGCTCGACGATGTGGAATGGCTGGTGAACGGCGAGGGCAAAGGCCATTACGAAGGCGGCCTCGGCAAAGAGCAGATGCAGTTCATCCAAAGCGACCTCGCGATGATTCCTGAAGATCAACTGGTGGTGTTGATGATGCACATTCCGCTCGTCGATGTGAAGGACCGCCACGAGTTGTACCGGCTGATCGAAAAGCGGCCGTTCTGCATGTCGATCTCGGCGCACAAGCACGTTCATCAGCACCGCTTCATCACCCGCGAGGACGGCTGGCGGGGGCCGGAACCGCATCACCATATCGTCAACGTCACGGTCAGCGGAAGCTGGTGGGAAGGCGCGCCGGACGAGCGGGGCATCCCCAATACGTTAATGGCCGACGGCGCGCCGAACGGCTATTCGATTATGACGTTCGACGGCCATAACTATTCGCTCGACTACCGGGCGGCCGGCCGGCGGAAAGATTACCAAATGCAAATTCACGCGGCCGAGGCGGTGCCCGTCAACCAGTTGGAAACCGCGGCCGTGTTCGCCAACGTGTTCAACGGGTCCGAGAAATCCCAAGTCGAAATGAAGATCGGCGAGGACGGCGACTGGATTCCGATGAGCTACACCCAGGAAGCCGACCCGACTTTTCTCGACGTCGTCGCATGGGAGAAATCGCTCGGCAAGGTGCCCTGGCGGAACCTGCCCAAGCCAGACAAGTCGATGCATCTTTGGAAAGCGAATCTGCCAGCCGGGCTTTCGCCGGGCACGTATTTCCTTCACGTGCGGGCCAAGAATTTCGCCGCCCCCAGCGTCACCGGGCAGCGGGTGATCCGCATTACCCCCGCGAGCCAACCGATCAGCGCAAAGGCAAAGACGGCTGGTTAGAGGGGATCGCAGAATCGAAGTGCAATTCTACGGGAAGACCGGATCGCCCTTGCGGATGGGATTCTCCTGCGGCTCGCTTAAAATCCGGGCTTCCGCGAGATGCTTCCCCAACAGGCGGACGACTTCAATCCGGGCTTTGATCGCTTCGTCGTCCATTGGCTGCATCACCGGAATTTTTGCGTTTCGCTCCAGCCCGTTCGCCTGGCCCAAGTTGATCCACACGGCCTGCGCCTTTCGATCCACCCAGACGATCTTTCCGCGCAGCGGTTGTTTCGCTGGGACCTGTCCTTGTGGATTGGCGATTCTTCCCGGCACCAACCCTGCGGCTGTTTCGCGGTTCTTCCAACAGAACACAAGACACAAGACGGCGACCGCCAGGACCAAAATTTTCCTCATGTTTTCCTCCCCGAGTCTTTCAGAGTTTTCTGTGTGATCGAAACGAATCGCAAAAACGGGCCGCTGCCATCAACTGCGGACGGTGCGGAGGAAGACGGGGATGCCGAAGATTTCCTCGAACAGCGAGCCGGTTTGCTTGAGGGCGAGTTGTTCGAGCGAGAGGTCGTCCACGTGGGGCACGGAAATGACCATCTTGGACTTCTCGCGCGAGACGCGGATTTCATCCACGCGCTGGCTGTAGGAACGGTCCAAAGCGTCGGCCACGCGGAGGAGGGCCGCGAGCTTCGAGACCGCAATCCGCCGTTCCCGCTCGAGCGTGGAATAGCCTTCGTGGTTGGGCTTCGGCGAAGCCCGGCGGTGATAGCGGGCCACGAGCGCCATCAGCAGCATGTCCTGCTTCGCCAGTCCGAACAGTTCGCTGTTGATGATGAGATAAAACGAATGCTTGTGATAGGCCCGGTTGCTGACGAACAAGCCGATCTCATGCAGCACCCCCGAGAGATACAACAACAGCTCGTAGCGGGAATCGAGTTGATGCTCTTCCTGGAGCGCGCAGAACAGGCTCCGGCAGAGCTTGCCCACGTGCAGGCTGTGGGCTTCGTCGAAATCGAACTTGCGGCCGAGCTCGATGCCGGAGCGGATCACCTGGTCGCGAAAGTCTTCGGTCCACGATTCGCTCGCGGCGAGGTCTTCCAACAGGCCGTCCCGCAGGTTGGTGTTGCTGACCAGGAGGTTGTCCACGCCCAGCCCGCGCCCCAGAAGCAGGTATCCGAGCAAGGCCGGGCCCACGGTCTCGGCATCCGGGAAACCGATGTGGTACTTCTGCACCAACTGCTCGGCGGAGGTACTCAACAGGCGGTCGGTGAACTCCGCGAGGTCGTCGAGCGGCAGGCGGGCGAGGTCGTCCGGCGCCTGCTCCAAAAGGAGATGCTTGCTCGCAAACCGCACATCGCCGCCCAAGGCAACCAACTCCACGGGGCCGCGGTCGTGGGGCACGTGCTGCACGACTTCGCCGACGGTGCGTTCGATCTGGCTCCGCATGATCCGCTTGGACTGCGCGGGAGGCGCGGATCGTATCGACCGATTCCCGCAGTCGAAGCGACCCCAAGCGGTAGGTGTGCGAATAGAGGACCTCGCCTTGATGCACCACGAGGATTTCGGTGCTGCCCCCGCCGATCTCCACCACGACCGAGCACGAAGCGGCGAGCTTGGTGTCGGCTTTGAGGTGCGGCTGGATGCCCAGATAGGTGATCCGGCTGACTTCCGCCTCGTCCATCGGCTCGATTTCGAGCCCGGTGGCGGAATACACGCGGTCGAGAAACGCCAGACGGTTCTCGGCTTCGCGAACCGCGCTCGTGCCCACGACGCGGATCTGGTCCGGCTGCGTGATTTCATATTCCCGCAGCAATCGGCGATAGCTTTTCAGCACGTTCACGCAGTCTTCCATCGTCGCTTTGGCGATCCGCCCGCGGGTGAAGGTGTCCTTTCCCAGGCTCACCGCCCGCGTGAGCGTTTCCAGGCGATGGACTTCCCCGGTGGACAGAATCTCGGCGACCGCCATGCGGATCGAGGTCGTGCCCACGTCGATGACCGCCACCGGCCGCACGGCCCGGCGTTCGCTCTTCGCGGATCGATCTTGCTGACTGACGATGTTCGTTGACATGTTTGACGCCCTCATCCCGGCGGCCCCAAATGCCCCGGCCGCCAATCCGTTATCTTCGCCGATTCGTTCGACGGAGTCAAAGAGAGTTTTTGGAGGATTCGCGTTGTCGCGTTGGAGTTACGGGACAGGGTTTGCCACGGATCCCGGTGGTGTTGTTTTTGTCAAAACCAGAAATCGCCACTTGTCGAGGAATTTCACCTCCCCAAGGGCCCAAGGGGAGGTGAAAGAGCGCGGACGAGATACTCTGTAACGACCTCTTAGCTTACTTCCCTGTCCCTGGCTTTCATGTGTCCTCTCGTTTCGCCTAAACTTCAACAACAGGTTCCCGATTCACCCTTGCCTTCTTTATCTGCCAGCGGAAGGAGGTATTTCCAAAGCGCGTCCCGCACGCGTCGCGTTGTCGCGTTGCGCATCAATCGGAACGCGCGATTGGTCGGTTTCTTTTCCGACGAATGAAGCAACCGGGCTAGCGACCTGGGGCTAATGAAATCATCCCGGCTCACCCGGGGAAACGCGACAACGGCGGTTGGGTGGCACGCCCTTCGCTTCACTCAGGGACGTGCCACCCAAGTCCGACCGACTTTTCTGAAACACACACTTCCCCTTGCAGGCGAGACCGCGACAACGGCGGGGATTGCCGTTAAGCTAAGAGGAGGTCGCCGATTGCTTTGCGATCCTGGCGTTTTGGGAAGCTTATTGCGTGGGGAGAGTTCAAATTGAATTGGAAATCGCAGGCGCGGATTGTGGGGCTGGGCGTTTGGTGCGGGCTGGTTTTGTGTGGTCTGGATTCGGCCGCCGCGCGCAGAGCCGGATCGGGTGTTCGACATCTGGCAGGACCTGGCCCCGGGCGAGACCACGCGGAACACCGGGGAGGCGCTGCCCCGCCGGCCGAACGAAGACCCGCCCGCCACGCGGATCGCCCGCATCACCCGGCCGCAACTTCACATGTTTGCCCCGCCCGCCGAGAAAAACAGCGGCGCGGCTGTGCTGATTTTTCCCGGCGGCGCCTACAATTATGTCGTCGCGGACAAGGAAGGCTCGGAAACCGCCGAGTGGCTCAGCGGCCTGGGCATCACCGCCTTCGTCGTGCATTATCGCACCAAACCCAAAACGCCGGCAGGCGAGGCGCCGCTTTGGCTGCGGCCGGTGCAGGATGGAGAGCGCGCGGTTCGCCTGGTTCGGCAGCGGGCAAAAGAGTGGGGGATCGAACCCGATCGCATCGGCGTCATTGGATTTTCCGCCGGCGGCCAAGCGGCGGCACTCGTCGCCACACGTTTTGAGAAATCCGATTACGAACCGATCGACGACACGGACCGGCTTTCCGCCCGGCCGGATTTTTGCCTGCTGATCTATCCCTGGCGGATCGCCGATGAAAAAGCCGGCGGCCTGATCGACGCGGTCACCGTGACCAAAGCCACGCCGCCGACATTTTTAGTGCATGCCCACAACGACGGGGCGACCTCGCTCAGCAGCGTTTATTTCTACACCGCCCTTAAAAAGTTAGGCATCCCCGCGGAACTGCACATCTACGAAACCGGCGGCCACGGCTACGGCATGCGGCCCGTGAAAAACTCCAACGTCCAAACCTGGCCCGCCCGCGCCGCCGGCTGGCTCAAACAACGCGAACTGACTTATAAAAGATAGCACAAACTCAAACTCAGTCGTTCCAAAAAAGCCTGAGCCGCGCACGAAGTAAGCGGTCCTGGTTGTCTGAATCCCCGAAAACCGCTTACTTCGTGCGCGGCTCTTTGCTCCTTTCATCATTTGAAACCCAATGTATTTCGCCAACCCGTGGGGGTTGTTGGGGTTGCTGGCGGTGCCTGCGATTCTGGCGATCCACTTTTTCCATCGACGTTATCCGCCCTTGGTCATCGCCGGGGCGCACCTGTGGGGCATCGAGACCGAGGTCCAGACAATGGGCCGGCGATGGGACCGGCTGCCGCTTTCGGCGTCGCTGTTTCTGGAACTCTTGGCGGCGATTTTTTTGTCTCTCCTATTGAGCCAGCCGCGATTGGGAATCTTAGGAAACGCGACGCATCTCGTGGTGGTCTTGGATGATTCCGCTTCGATGCAGGCCGCGGCTCCGAATGGAAAATCCTTCCGCGATCTGGCGTTCGAGAAACTTCGCGAGCGCACCGCCGACCTGCCTGGCGGAAGCCGGGTGACCGTGATTCTCTCCGGCCCTTTGCCGCAGACGTTGGCCGGGCCTGCGGTGCCCTGGGCGGTGGCGGAGTCCCGCCTCGCCGATTGGCAGCCGAGCCTCCCCCAGCATCGCTTCGGACCGGCGTGGGACCGGGCGGCTCAGTTCGCGGACAAGTCGGGGGAGATGCTGTTTCTGACCGATCATCTTCCGCCCGAATCCGCAGACATCCCCGGACCGCTGGAAGTCGTCGCCGTCGGCGAAGCGCTGCGGAACGTCGCCATCACCACCGCGGAATGGACCCTCGATCCGTCCACAAATGCCAGCCGGGCCTATTTGCGGATTGCCAATTTCAGTGGGGCGACGACTCTGGTCGATGTCGAAGGCCGGGCGAAACAGCGGGAAGTTTTTCATCGATCGGTCCGCGTGCCGGCCGGCGGCGAGGAACCGTTGGAAGTCGACATCCCAAAAGGCACGGGCCTGTTGACGGTGAAGATTTCCGCCCCCGCGGACGGATTGAAGCTGGACAACACGGTCACGCTCATCGAACCCCAACCGCGGCAGGTCAAGGTTTCCGTGGAGCTTCCCGAAGAGAGCCCGGCTCTCAAGGTGGTGCGAGAGGGGTTGAGCATTCTGCCTGCCGTGAAGATTGTTCCGCCCGCCGAGTCCGATTTGAAAATCGCGACGGCGAACCCGTTGCCGGGCTCCGAGCGGGATCTGTGGTGGTTCGGCATCGGTCCGATCGATCGGTCGGAAGCGGCGCGGGAGAAAGCGATCGACGTCCGCGGGCCTTACATTCTCGAACGCCGGCATCCGCTGGTTCGCGGGCTGATGCCGGGGACATTGATTTGGGGCGGCGTGCAGGCCACGCCGGATATGATCACCCCGCTCATCAGTTGCGACCGCACCGCACTTCTGGCTCAATTGGAGGGGACGTTCACGACGGGGTTTTTGCTCAACATCGATTTTGAACGCTCGCAGCTTCAGGACAGCGAAGACTGGCCGATTTTGCTCAGCAACCTCGTCGAGCTCCGCCGCGACGATTTGCCGGGACTCCATCAGTGGAACTATCGCCTGAACGAAACCATAGAGTTTCGCGCCCGGAGGGTCCGTCCCGAGACGTCCGCTCGCGGGATTTGTTGCTGGTCGGAAACGGCGCGGCCCGGCCGTTGGTGCGGGGGGCGAAAGACCGCGTGGAAATCCAATCCATCGACCGGGCCGGGATTTATGAACTCAAAGCCGGCGAGACGGTGCTGGACCGGTTCGCGGTGAATTTTTTTGACGAGGACGAATCCAACCTGGGGCCGTTGAACTCAGGCCGCCGCGAACCGGAAGACCAGGACGGCGAATTGTTCCGCCTCGACAATCCCTACTCCTGGCTGATTCTCTTGGGCCTGGCGGCGGTGCTGGCTCTCGTCGTCGGCGACTGGAAATCCCTTCAGGGCCGATAAACCTCACAATCGAAGAGTTCGATGACCGCCGCACAACGCGATGAGAGGACTGGAAATCCCTTCAGGGCCGAAATCGTTTGACAAACCCGCCGGATCGGTTCAGGGAAACCCGCATGGCCCGCCGGGTTGTTACAATACATAAAGTCCCCGCGGCGAATAGCACGTAAACGACCGACAGTGTTGCGTTTCCGATTCGTGTTGAGATACAGTAATGGAGAACTTATTTACTTCGATCCTAAAAAAACTCGGATTTTTCGGGCGTTCTCCCAACGGGACCGGAAAAAAGGTTGATGAAGCGGGATTGCCGGATGACAATAATTCATTGCCTTCTTCCGACACCCACGCGGTGAAAACTATGATGCGTACACGCTGCGGCTACGTGACTATTACCGGCAATTTTCGCTCCAACAACGAGGACAATTTGTATGTCGATCCCGAGGGGCGGTTCTTTCTCGTCGCGGACGGGATGGGCGGCCAGTCCGCGGGCGAAAAAGCCAGCCAATTGGCGACCGAACTCGTTCCCGAAAAGCTCGAACAACTGATCAACTTCGAGAACGACGCCCGAGAAACGGTCCGCAAGTCCATCGACGAAGCCGTGGCCTACGCCAACGCCGAAATCATGGCCCTCGGCAAAATGGAGCCGGAATTTCACAACATGGGCACCACGATCGTGTTCGTGGTGGGCGTGGGGAACACGTTTTACGTCGGAGGCGTCGGCGACAGCCGGGCGTATTTCCTCCGCGACGGCAACTTCGAGCAGCTCACGCGGGATCATTCGTTGACCCAGGCGCTCGAAAGAAGCCGGCACCCTCACCGAAGAAGAAGCCGCCAACCACCGCTACAAAAACGTGCTTTACCGCTACTTGGGCACCAAGGAAGGCGGGACCGGCACCGACCCCCGCGAAATCTTCCCCAAGCCGGGAGACCGGTTTTTGCTGTGCTCCGATGGCGTGACCGACGGCGTGGACGATGCCAAGCTCCAAGAGCTTCTCTCCGCCAATGACAATCCCCAGGAAACCGCCAAGACCATCGTCGACGCGGCCGAAGCCGGCGGCTCCCGCGATAATATCACCTGCCTCGTGGTGTTTGTCGACAACTCCGACACCTGATCGTATTTTCATACAATTCGCAAAATCGGCAAATTCCGCCGGGTCGGCCCCTTGACGCCGGCGATTCTTCACCCAGAATTCATCTAAGGCTTCTTCCCCAACCGGCCATCCGGTTCCGGGACGATCCTCACAGCGATTTTCTCCTCCACCCAGTTTTTGGGAGTGTCCGCATGCGAAATGTCAATTTAAGATGCCTGGCGGCAGTTTTGGCCCTGGGAATGGGCGCGGGAAGCGCTCGAGGACCGGCCGTCTTCGGGCAGGACAAACCGGCCTCCAAGCTGGAAACCCTCACCAAAGAGATGAAAAAAAGCGAGGGGATGTTCACCCTCTATCAAAAAGATCAAAAACTGCTGGTGCACATCAAAACCGCCGACCTCAGCAAGAACTACATCGTGATCACCTCGATCGCCCGGGGCATCAGCAGCGGGCAGGTGCTGGGGGGCATGAGTTGGGGCTTCGGCGATGACGCCGTGTGGTCGTTCAAGAAAGTCGGCGACAAGCTGCACGTGCTCCGCCGGAACGTGCGGTTCAAAGCCAAAAAGGGCACGCCCGAAGCTGAGGCCGTGCATTTAGCCTACAGCGACAGCGTGCTCTACGCCCTGCCGATTCTCTCGAGCGAAGGCGGCGGGTATCTCGTGGACATGAGCTCGATCTTCATGAGCGACGACCAAGGCATCGGGCAGTCCATCGGGTATCGTTTCGCCTCCGACCGTTCCACCTGGGCCAAGGTCAAGGCGTTTCCGCACAATGTCGAACTGCAAGTGGCCGCGGTGTATTCCGGCTCGCGGAGCTTCGACACCGTCGCCGACCCGCGGGGCGTCCAGGTCAATGTGCATTACAGCATCAGCGAACTCCCCGAAAACGGCTACAAAACCCGCGTGGCGGATGACCGCGTCGGCTATTTTATGACCGTCCTCAAAGACTTCTCCAGCGAGGAAGACGAGCATTTCATCCGCTACATCAACCGCTGGGAACTGGAAAAAGCCGACCCGAAAGCCAAGCTGTCGCCGCCCAAAGAACCGATCGTGTTCTACCTGGAAAAGACGGTTCCGATCCATTTGCGTCCTTATGTCCGGGCGGGGATTGAGGAATGGAACAAAGCCTTCCGCAAGCTCGGTTTCGACAACGCCATCGAAGTCCGCCAGCAGCGCGACGACGATGACTGGGACCCGGAAGATGTCCGGTATAACACGTTCCGCTGGATCACCGCGGAAGCCGGCTTTGCGATGGGGCC
The DNA here is from genome assembly GCA_963815195.1 of uncultured Planctomycetaceae bacterium. Classification (GTDB taxonomy): domain Bacteria; phylum Planctomycetota; class Planctomycetia; order Planctomycetales; family Planctomycetaceae; genus CAWAVN01. Next base: position 168,001 of record CAWFGE010000012.1, on the reverse strand, counting down.
GTCGCGGGTGAATCCCTTCACCGGGGAAATCCTCGATGCGGACATCATCTTCGATGCCAGCTTCCTCCGCTATTGGAAACACGATTACGAAACCTTCACCCCAGGCGACGTGGCCCAATTGATGGGTGGCGGACCCTTGTCGCTTGTGGAAGCCGCCAAAAACAACATCCCGCAGGGCCTCCCCGCCCGGCCGGAAAACCCCTTCGCGTCCCGCCAGGAACAGCTCGTAAAAAGCTGCGCGCTGGGCGTGGGCATGCAGCAGCAGATGGGCTATGCGGCCGCGGCGCTGATGGCCGAGGGCGCGACCGAAGGCAAAGGCAAGCTGCCGGACAAGTTCATCCACCAGGCGATCAAGGAAGTCGTCATGCACGAGGTCGGGCACACGCTCGGACTCCGCCACAACTTCAAAGCCAGTTCCTGGAAGTCGCTCGACGAGATCAACAAGCTGCCCATCGATTCCGAAGAAGCGACCATCGCGAGCGTGATGGATTATTCGCCTCCCAACATCGCTTCCAAGAAGGAAAGCCAAGGCCCGTATTATTCGCCGACCTTGGGCCCTTATGACTACTGGGCCATCGAATACGGCTATAAGACCGACGCGAGCGACGAGGACCTCAAAAAGATCGCTGCCCGCGGCGGCGAAGACGGCTTGGATTATTCAACCGATGAGGACACCCGCTCCTACGATTCCGATCCGCTCTCCAACCGCTTCGACCTGGGCCAAAGCCCCATCAACTTCGCCCGCCAGCAAATGGCCATGTCAGAAAAGCTAATGGAAAAAGTTTTGGAGCGCTCGGTCGAGGACGGCGACGGCTATCAGCGGGCCCGGCAGGCGTTCGGGTTGTTGCTCAGCGAATATTGGCGGACCGCGTTCTTCGCCGCGAGATTTCCCGGCGGCGTGCACGTCCACCGGGACCACAAAGGCGACCCCAAACAGCGCGCCCCGTTTGAAGTCGTGAATCCCAAAGACCAGCGGGACGCGATGAAGCTCCTCGCGGAAACCGCCTTCGGCACGCCGGAGTACGATCACAAATTGCTCAACCATCTGGCCGCCTCGCGGTGGAGCCATTGGGGAATGGATTCCTTAAGCCGGCTCGATTACCCGATCCACGACATCGTGGGCATGATGCAAGCCCGGCTGTTGAGCCAACTTCTAAGCGGGCTGACGCTGACCCGCCTCCACGACACCGAACTGAAAGTCGCGGACGGAACCGACGCCTACACGCTGGCCGAGCATCTCCGGTTGGTGGTGAATGGGATCTTCACCGAATGGCAAAAACCTGCGCCGGGCGAATACACGGCTCGCAAGCCTTACCTGACCAGCTTCCGCCGGCAACTCCAGCGGATGGCGCTTAAGGATTTGGCGTCGCTGGTGGTATCGGGATTCGGGGCTCCGGAAGATGCCCGCACCCTGGCCCGCATGCACCTTTCCACATTGGACGGTCAGATCGACACGCTGCTGAAGGATGACAAGGTCAAGCTCGACGATTACTCGCGGGCACACTTCTTGGATTCCCAACGCCGAATCCGCCAGGTCCTCGATGCGGAATTGGAAGTCCGCTCCGTGAACTGACGGAAGCATTTTGCAACTCAAAAAGGCGCAAAAAGGCGAGCGGTGGGCGTCAGCCACACCGCTCGCCTGATTTTTTACCGCCCGAAGGAACGGGCGGGTTGGCTGGTCGAGGCCAGATCGTTCTGGGCCCGGCCGCTTTCGGCGACTTGGACCGCCGTTTGGATGTCCTGGTCCGAGGTGCCGGCCGTGCCGATCGCGCCGCGGTAAGCGGTATTGTTCACGAGCACGTCCGGTTGGACGCCGGCCCCGGCCATTTCCCGGCCCTTGGGCGAATAAAACTTCGCCGTCGTCAGTTTCAAGTTGCCGGTGATCGACCGCAAGGGGAAGTGCGTTTGCACGGTGCCCTTGCCGTAGGAGTGCCGGCCCACGATCACGCCCCGCCCGTTTTCTTGAATGGCGGCCGCGAAGATTTCGCTGGCACTGGCACTGTTTCCGTCGACCAACACCACCAGAGGCACTTTCCAAGTCTGCGTCGAGTTGGCGGTTTCGGTCGTGTTGTCCTGGGCGTTCCGGCCGCGGGTCGAGACGATCGTCCCGGAGGGCAGAAACTTGTTGGACAGTTCAATCGCCGTGGTCAAGAGCCCGCCGGGGTTGCCCCGCAGGTCGAGCACCAGCGACTTCATGCCCGATTGATACAGCTTCCATAACGCCTGGTCCATTTCCTGGCTGGAGTTCTGGGCGAACTTGTCGAGCTTGATGTACCCGACATCGTTCCTTTGCCCCAGCATCTTGACTTCGCTGACGCTTAGAATCTTCACTTCCCGGCGAACCAGGTTCAGCGGGCTCTGTTGCCGGCCGTTCCGCACAATGTTGAGCGAAATCGGACTGCCGGCGGGACCGGTGATCAAGTCGGCGGCGTAGTTCAGGTTCTGACCGCGAATCGATTGGCCGTTGATGCCCGTGATGATGTCGCCGGCTTGAAGTCCCGCCGCCTGAGCCGGTCCGCCCGGCAAGGCTTTGACGACTTCGACGCCTTGGTCATTCGGTTTGATCTCCACCCCGATGCCCACCACGCTGTCGTCGAGAGCACTCGCGCTCGGCTGGCGAGTCGGGTCTTCGGGAAGGAAGGTCGAGTATTTGTCCAAAGTTTCCGTGGCTCCGAAGATGGACTCCATCACCACGCTCGTCGGGCGGATGCCCACATCGTTGTACGCCAGGTTCGCCATCGCGTAGATCATTTGCACGGCGTCGCTTTGGCTTTGCACCGGGCGGCTTTGCAGGAGCTGATTCATGGCCGTCTCAAAAGTTTGCACCTGGGCCGGCGAGGGCGAAATCCGGTTGGCCGCAAGAAACTCGCGGTTCCTCAGGCCTTCGATCAAGTTCTTCGCGGTCCGCTGCGTCCGGGCTTCGTAAGAAGTCGGATTGAGAGCCCGGGCGTCGACCAGTTGCATCGATTCGCGGTAGGCGTTCAAAGTTTGTTCAGGCGAAATGTTATAGATGAACCGCTGGATCACCGGGTTCCCATACCGGGCCGACAGGTGCTGCTGGATTTGCTCCGATTCCGACAACTCGTCCGCCGGATGAATCGCCGGGCGAGGCGGAGCATAGTCGCGTTGGTCAAGCCACGGAGAACTGTTCGGGCTCAGCCGATTGTTGGGCAGCGGCTGCTGGGGCGGGGTGTAATCCCGCGGCAACGGGGCGGCATACGGGGCGGCATACGGATCGGAATTGTCGCGGTCGCGGAAATCGTACGGATTCGAGTTCAGACCGCGATCGTTCAGATCCGGCAGTGGAACCCGCCGGGCTTGGTAATCGGTCCGGCCATTTTGATTGAGGCCGCCGCCTAACCGTCCGCGGCGTCCGGAACTGCTGAGGCTGAACCGATCCCGATTGCGGGAATCGCGGGGCGGTTCCGGCGAATAGCGGTCCCCCTGAAAGTCTCCGTACGCGGGCCGATCGTTCCGCGGCGGTGCCAGCCAACCCCGATTGTCGCGGGAATTTTGATTGCTGAACGAGCCGTTGTCGTCGTCGGTGAAATAATTGCCCTGGAGGTCGTTGTTATATCCCCGGTCGTAGCCGTTGGTTTGATAAGCCGGGGCCAGGTTGTCGCTGCGGAAATAGTCGCCGGTTTGGGCGCTGGCCGCGTTCCCCAAGAACAGGGTTGCCATCAAGGCCGCGAGAGCGAGTCCCGCTTTTGTGATCAAAGAGGCCCCACGGTTTCCCCCACATTTTGCATGGTGCGTTGTGTAGGACAACATCGTTACACGTCCTTTCGCGTGTCGGCCACGAAACCGGGTGCCCCGCCTTCTCCCTGCGGAAGCTTGTCCCGATTCCTCCGTCACTGCGAGGAACACCATCCCGAGTTTCGCCCCCTTGCGAACCTCCCCTTGAGAACCCCAATGATGCCCAAGGCCTGAGGATGATGATTTTAAGTCTTAAATCTTCTGGTTTCTGCTTCGTTGAGTTTTGAGTTCTGAAAAAAACGTTCGTCAGGTTCCCACATCACCGGCGAGCGGCTTAGACGACGTGGGGGTATTGGTCGGAGTAGACGGCGGTTTTCATGGTCAGGTCGAGGCGGCTGGGCAGGTCCACCAGGTTCGGTTTGGGAACCTGAGGGCCGTCGTCGCACAGCTCCGCCCGCAATACCCGCACATGGGCGGGGGCTTCGATGCCGATTTTCACCGTGCTTTTGCCAGTCCGAATCACTTTGACAACGATGTCGTCGCCGATGTGGATCATTTCCGATTGTTTGCGGGTGAGGACGAGCATGGTCGATTCCTTTCTTTTCGTTGCAGGCGGTATAACCCGCCCGGTGAGGAGGAATGAGTCTCAGGTCGGTTGCACTTTGCGTCGGGCCGTTTGACTCAGGTTGACAGCGACTATTGCAGAGGGCGTGCCAAAGGCGTGTCAAGAGAAATTTTTTATACATGGATTTCTTGTAAGTCGCTTAAACATACAGGTTTGAGTAAAAACCACTCTTTCGGACCGATTTGGGTTTCCGAATTTTTTTCCACGAATCTACAACCGAATTGGGACAAGGTTTTCAATACTTTTGATATTAAGTATCCCCTGTTTCGAGTTCTTTTGATTCATTTGTAGGTTGTTCAATTCAAATTGAAAACAGTTTTCGAGAGCCAGGCCTTATATTCTTTTAGGAAACACGCGGATCGCTGGAGCAATTCTTATAACCCGTCTGTTTTCCGAATCATTTTCGTGAGGGCTTTGGCACGATTGATGCATATTCGCAACACCAGTCTTGGCGGAATGATTCAAAATGATTTTCCAAGAATCGCTGCCAAAAGGTGAAAACCGTTTCAAAGTTTCTCGAAAGGAAGTGAAGAGATGAAAAACTTCATGATGCTGTGCGGAGCGATGTTGGCGATGGGTGTGATGGGCCAGTCCGCTGTGAAAGCCGCCGATTGGTACGGGGCCTCGGCATATCGCTTGCCCGTGGCCCAGGCTTTGCCGGGCCGCTACGCGGCGGGGGTCTCGAACGTCAACTGTGCGAACGGCCGCTGCACGACCGGAGCCTGCTCCACCGGCAACTGCCCCAACGGCCAATGCCGACAGACCGGCGGGTACGGCTCGTATCGGGGCACCAATTACCCCGCGAACTGGACTTCGCGAAACGACTTCGGGACCGCGGCCCGCTATCCTGCCGCGAACTATTCCCAGTCCTATCTCAACCGCTACACCGCCAATCGGCCCTATGATGGCTACCGCAACAACTCGCGTTTCGTGACCGGTTCCGCTCGGCCGCTGCAACCGATCTATAACACCAACCTGTCCAACCCGTTCTTCAATTAACGAGAAACGAGGCGACGGCACAAAATGCAAAACGCCGCGTCCGATGGGTGAAAGTCACTCACGGGACGCGGCGTTTTTTCGTTGGGGGGGTCACTTCCAATCCACAATCTCGCCGCCGGGCGAGGCGAGATTGCACCACGCGATTCGCGGCAGCCGTGATGCGAACTGGGAAAAGTATCGATCCACGAAAGCAGGTTCGCCTGCGGACCGCCCTTCCGGCGAATGCGGAGGAAGATCAACCGATTTCAACAGCAGCAAACCCGCGGCCCGCCAGCGAATGGCGGCCCAGGCGGCGATCGAATCGCTCGTCACATCCCAGGAGTGGGGCAACGTTTCCGCATGGTCTTCCTCCGCCCGCAGCCAGTCCCGGACTTTAAGAACCGCGATCCCCTCTTGCTCCCAAACCGCGGCCGCTGAATGAGGATCGGCCACCGCGGCCGCTTCAGGCAGCAAGGTTTCGATCAAATGCCGGTTGAAGTCCATCGCCCGAATGGCGAGCCCATGGGCGGCGGACGCCGAAAGCGGATGGGTTTGATCCCATTGGCGAACGGCATCCGCGACCGGCCCGCCGCCGACGACCAGCAAAGGTTTTGGGGAGACCCGGCGGACGACTTTCCGCAGCCGTTTCGTCAACTGCGGGTGATTCAACAAACTCCCGCCGACCTTGACGACCCAACAGTCTTTGCTGGGAAGGTCGAATGCCGGGCTCGGTTCTTGGGAAAGTTTGACTGCCACCGGGACTCCCTCAAGAAGCTACGACGCTTTGGCCGCGGGTTCGCCTTTGTATTTCGTCCAGCCTTGGTGGGGGCCGTAGTCGCCGTGCTTGAAGCTCGGTTTGCCGTTGCCCATCAGCTTGCGGACGGGGAACAAGGCCCCGTGGTTGTCGTTGAGTTGGCCCAAACTCAGGCGGGCCCAACAGCCGGGCTCCTGGCAATGGTATTCGTAAAAGTGGTACTTGTCGGCCACGCGATGCACGGGCCGAATGTTCGTGGACCCGCACAAGCCGCAGGCGGTCTCATTGAACACCTCATAGGCCATGGCCATGTTCTCGAACAGGTCTTTCGCCGTTTCGCCTTCCACTTTCACCAGGCGGTTGCCTCCCGCCAATCGGATGGTCGCTTCCACAATTCATCCTCCCAAACAAAGACCGAAAGATGCGACACAGGGCCGCGGAGCCCAATCCCCGCAATCACCCCTAACTGAACATAATTATACATCTTTCGTCGCGAAAGGCAATTTCCATGTGGGCAAATCGTGAAAAAATGGAGAGAAAAGCGAGAGAGACAGGCCCAAACGCCGGCTCGACGAACCATTGCGCGGTGTCGCATCCGTGGGTCATTCGCCGCCCAACCGGTAAGGCGTTTGGGTTTTGCCGCCGGGGATTTTGGCGTTTTTGAGGGCCGACTTGAGGTAGCGATAAAGCTCCGCGGGGCGGATCATCAGATCGCGGTCGGCGTCGGCCGGGCCGCCGAAGCCCTTGGCGACTTCGTGGGCGAAGAGGCTGTATTGTTCCTCGTTGACGAGAAACCCGCGTTCCCCGTTTTCGCAGTTGCCGATGATGGTCGTGGTTTTGGGAGGCTGTTTGAGGCTCGCCAGCACGGTTTCGGGCGAGGGTTCGGACATCGAGTCCGCGCCCAGCCCCGGATGGCAGGTGTCCAAGAGCAGCAGTTTGTTTTGGGAGGGGCAGTTTTCCATCGCCTGGACGAGCCAATCGATCGGCACGCCGGTCTCGGCCCGGCGGTCCCATTCAAAATGCTTCGCCGCGATGACGTAATGCTCACCGGGGATGCGGTACACGTGGCCGCAGAGATACACGATGACCTGCGTGCTTCGGCCCTGCCCGCTCAGGAATTGTTCCACGTCCGCGCGAAGCTGCGTGCGGTCGGGGTTGGTGAGGATTTCGATGCGGTCCGGGTTGAAGGCGTAGCGGTCCACGAGCGTTTTGCGGAGCAGTTCGATGTTGGCAACGGGAAACGACAGCCGGGTCAAAGCGGGGTCGTCGTACTTCTCGATGCCGATGAGCAGGGCCGCCCGCTGTTCGTCGACCCTCCGGCTCAGCCCATAAACGCTGCTGGCCGCGGGCAGGGTTTCGGACTCGTGCCAGGTGAGGTCGAGCGTGTCGTACTTCCGCAAATCGGCTAAGGAGGCGGGTTCATTTCGCAGGGTGATTTCGCAGCCGGCGGGAATGTGAAACGTACGCATCTGGCCCTGGGCGTCGGAGACTTGCAACTGCCGCTCGTCGAGACGGACATCATCCACGACGGCCTCGGACAGCGTCTGGTCACGGAGCACGAGGATTTTGCGGAACTCGGTGTCAAAGCGGAAACGCACCCGGTCTTTGGGTTTGAGATCGGCGAGCGTGATGGGAGTGCCGGCCAATGTCATCTCGCAACCCTCCGCGACGCGCAGGCGTTTTTTATCGTTTTGATTGAGGCCCGAGGTAATCGTGAGCGTGCGTTTTTGGGGATCGACCTCCGCCACGAAGCCCACGCCGTCTTCGACTTTGAGCACCGACAGCCGCACCACGAATCGGCCCGGCTTGTCGCCCAGTTCGTCGAAATGGGTCACCGTGACTTCATCGCCCAGGTTCAAATCTCGCAGATGCCCGGTTTGGGATTGGCCCGCGGCCTGGGTCTTGATTTCCGCGTGTTCGGGGACGCGGAGAGTTAAATCTTCCCGCAGGCTGCCCTCGTTGACGGCAACGACGATGCGGCGGTGCGGCCGATCGATGTCTTTGACGACGCCGTGATTGGTGATCGGCCGGGAAACCGTGATCACCAGCCGGGTTTTTCCCCGGTCATCCTGGGCTTGCTCGATTTCGATGCGGTCGCCGGGCTGGATTTCGCGGGGCACGATGTTCTTTTGGGAGTTGGTCAAAAAGATCCGCGGATCGTCGCCGAGCGCGATCTCCTTGGCGTACGTGCGGTCGAGGTCTTCGACTTTGAGCTTGTTCTCTTTGGGGAAAACTTCCATCACCAGCCGGACGAGTTTCTTGGGCGGTTCGGGGGGCTGCGAGCCTCCCGAAAACAAGAGCACCAAAGACAGCACCAGCGAAAACGCCAGCGCCCCGCCCGCGAAAACCAGGCGTTTCTTGCGGGCCTGGTCCTGGGCGTCTTCCTCGGCTTCGAGTTCGTCGGGATCGTCCGACTTGACGACTTTCAGATCGACCTTCAAATCCGCGAGGGCCTGGTCCGCGGTGCGATACCGCGCGGCCTGGTCTTTATCGATCAGCTTTTCGATGACGGCCGCCAGGTCTTCGGGCACGCCTTCCAACACGCGGGCGACGGGCGGGAGTTTGCGGTCGGCGGCGGCGTGCCACATCATCCAGGCGATCTGCTTGTTGCGGCCGAAGGCGCTCAGGCCGGGAAACAGCGTTTCGAAGTTGGGGCCGCACATCAGTTCGTAAGCGCAGAAGCCCAGGGAATACAGATCGCTCGCGGGGCCGATCTCGCCGAACTCCTCGGAGACGACTTCGGGGGCCATGTATTTCGTGGTGCCTTTGATGAGGCTGCCGTCTTCGTCGCTGACCCGGCGGGCGAGGCCGAAGTCGCCGATCTTGATTCGCCGGCGGGAGTCGATCATCAGATTCGAGGGTTTGATGTCGCCGTGCACGATGCCCCGCGCATGCAGATATTTGAGCGCCCGGAGCCCGTGGGCCAACGTGGTGCGGATCGAGGAGATCGGCATCTGCCGGTTTTCGAACCGCTCGGCGAGGCTGGCCTGCATAAGCTCCATAATCACCCAGCCGCGGTCGCGGTGCAGATCGTAGATCGTGACGATGTTGGGGTGGCTGAGCGAAGCGAGAAGCTGGGCTTCCTGCCAGAAGCGGTCGAGCTGGGCGGGATCGTCCAGGTATTGTTCGTGGATCTGTTTGACGGCCACTTCCCGGCCGAGTTCGCGGTCGCGGGCGCGGTACACCTTGGCAAAGCTGCCGCTGCCGATTTTTTCCAATAACTCGTAACGAGAATCGAGATCCACGCAGGGACTCCTTTTTTTAGAGGCCACAAAGGCCACAAAGGCCACAAAGGGGCAAAGGGAAAACATGCAGAAAGGCGTTTCCGGCTTTCCTCTTCGCTTTGTGGCCTTTGCTCCTTTGCGGCCTATGCCCCTTTCTTCGATTATGTCCAATCGTTCTCTCAGGGAAAAGCGTTTCTTTCGGAAAGTCCCCCGGCGAGATGTTGACGGTCGCCTCCCGCTTTGCCAAACTGCCCCACAGAGAACCTTTGAGATTGAATGATTTGAATACTGAAAAAGTGCGAATGGGACAAAGGACTTTCAGCCGATAGCCCCATCAAGGAGTGGAGCGAGCGTGGGAGAAACGGAATTCTTGAAAACGGCCGAAGAGGCCGCGAGAAAAGCGGGCGAGGTGCTCGAGGATTGGGGATCGCGGTTCACCGTCAGCGAGAAGAGCCGGTCCAATCTGGTGACCGAGGCGGACTTCGCCTCGCAGGACGCCATCTACAGAATCATCAGCGGGCGTTTTCCCGATCACGGCTACTTGGGAGAAGAAGGACTCAACCAGCCCCGCGAGGATTCGCCTTTCCGCTGGATCATCGATCCCTTGGACGGCACCTCGAACTATGTGCATCGCTTCCCCTATTATGGGGTGTCCATCGCCTTGGAATCCGACGGGAAGCTGATCGTCGGCGTGGTTTACGATCCTAACCGGAATGAGATGTTCACTGCGGTGAAAGGCGAGGGGGCGAAGCTCAACGGGGACCCGATCGCCCCCACCGACGCGGGCTCCCTGAAAAGCGCGATGGCCGTCGCGAGTCTGCCGGTCGCCACGAAAAAGGACGACCCGGCGGTGGCCCGGTTCTTGGCCGTGCTGCCCGCGGCCCAGAGTTTACAGCGGACGGGCTCGGCGGCGCTCAATTTGGCGTATGTCGCCTGCGGGCGGATCGATGTGTATTGGTCCAGCAGCTTGAAGCCCTGGGACATGGCCGCGGGAGCGCTCCTGGTCGAAGAAGCCGGCGGCCGCGTGTCGCGATTGGACAACAGCCCGTTTTCGGTGGATCAACCCGAAATACTGGCGAGCAACGGAACTTCGCTGCATCAAGAACTGTGCGGGCTGATGCGCTGAAGCCGGCGAACAAACCGAGATTCCTGCTTTCTCCGGCATCCACGGTCGGGTATGATAGCAGAAGAGGTTTGCGTATCGGCCCGATCTCTGCAATCCGATTTCCACAACTCTCCCTTCTCTGTTTTCCATCTCCCGTGTCAGGCCCGATGCTTTCCCGCTCCATCGATAGATTCCGGCATGTGCTGCTGCCCGCGCTGATCGCGTGTCTGTTGAGCTATTCGCCCGCCGGGGCGCAAGAGCCGCCGATGGCGACTTTGCAGAAGACGCCTCATCCGCCGGCCAGGCCGAATTCCGGCCAAACAGCAGCGGAAAAGACTGCCCCGCGCGTCGCCAACACGGCGGGTTGGATTCAAGTGCCCCGGGCCGAGTACGATGAGCTTTTGAAGCTCAAGGAAAAGCAAGCCCAGTTTGTGGAACGGCCGGCGTATGCGTTTTCGGATGTGACGATCGAGGGAACCGCGAGCGACGAAGAGGCCGCGGTTTCGGTGTCGATCACGGTGCAGATCACCGACGAGACCGGCTGGGTGGAGGTGCCTTTGGAGCTGAACGAAGCGAGCATGCTGAAATTCCAGCATGAATTTACGCCCCCCGCGAATGCCGGCCGCAAGACGAAGCCGGCGGGACAATCCCGGTTTGGACGTTTCGATCGGCGGACGGGGTTGGTGTGGTGGTTCCGGGGACAAGGCGAGCATAAGCTCACGATGGACATGCTCGTGGATGTGCGGAAGGTTTCGGGCGTCCGGCGGCTGCAGCTGGCCGTGCCCTCGGCGGCGAGCAGTTATTTAAAACTCACCCTGCCCATTCCGCAGGAGCAGCTTTCGCTGGAGCCGACGGCGGCCGGACTTCAAAAAACCAAGCCGGCCGGGGAAGACGCGACGGAGGTGGAAGTCGTCCGCCTGGGCAAACGCCTGGACCTGGGCTGGCGGGCGCTCCCGGATTCCCGGCAGGTCAAAACGCTGCTCCAGGCGGAAACCGAAATCCGCGTCGAGCCGACGGAAGAATCGATCCTGCTCAAAGCCCGGCAGTTGGTGGAGCCGCTGCAAGGCAGCATGAAAGAGTTCGAGGTTACCTTGCCCGCCGGGTTTTCGGTGGTGGAGCTCAAAGTGGACGGCGAGCGGTACCGGACGCTGGATTCGTTCCCGCAGGCGCCCGAACCGGTGAAGATCTCTCTTCCCGCCGCCACCACCAATCGGACGCGGTTGGATTGGCTGTTGCAAGCGCCGTGGCCCGCGTCGGGAAAGCTGATGGTGGAAGGCTTCAATGTCAGCGACACGCTTCGGCAATCCGGCGTGATCGCGATCGTCGCCTTCGACGGCTACCGGATCGTCAAGCGGTCGGCCACCGATGTCTATCGCACGAACGTCAAGGAACTTTTGGGACCGGGGCCGATCTCGAGCGCGTATCAATTCCAGCAGCAGCCGTTTCAACTCGTGCTCGATTTGCAGAAGATCGTGCCGTCGTATTCGGTCCGGCCTCAGATTTTTCTGAGGATGGGCGAGAAGCGGATCGAGATGCTCGCCGACCTGGAACTGGAGGTTTACCGGGGCGTGTTGCAGTCGTTGGAAATCGATTGGCCGCGGTTTGAGGAACAGGGCTGGACGATCGACAGGGCCGAGCTTCCGGGCCTGGTGGAAATGATCGAAAGCGACGCCGCGACGGGGCGGATCACGTTTCAATTCGCCAAAAGGATCAGCCAGGGCTCGTCGCCGCTCAGGCTCTTGTTGCGGGCGAACCGCAACGTGGACAACACGATGGCGGAGGCGTTTCCGCTGACCTTGCCGCGCGTGATCGCGTCGAATCCGGTGCGGTCGGTGGTCGTGGTGACGAATCAGGAAAGCGTGGAGTCCACGCTGCTCCCCACGGACGACACCACCACGCAGCCGCTTTCCGCGACCTTGGCGGAAGAGGTGGAACGCCTCTTGAAAGAGCCCCGCATGAGCGACATCCGCGGCAAACGGCAAACGGGTTTTCTCGTGCGTTCCGACGCGCACGATTTTCTGGTCCAGTTGGTCACGCATCCCCAATCCATCCGCTGCGAAACCCAGGTTCGGGTGACGCTCGAAGACGACCAGATCGAAGTCCACCAGCATTTGCTTTACGATGTGCAATATGAACCGATCTCCCAACTGCGGGTGATGGTGCCGGACTCGTTTCCGAGCAACGTGGAGTTCACACTGGGACTCGTCCCCCTGCACTTCGAATGGACGGGCCTCAAGGTCGAGAACTCCCGGCAGGCCCGGCTGACTCTGCCGGAGCCCCGGCTAAATGAGTTTGAGATCCTGGCCCACTACACGGTTCCCGGGTCGTCCCACAATCGGCACCAACTCGAGCTGCCGCTGGTCCGCGCGAGCGATGCCAACGATGTCACCGGGCGATTGGAATTCGCGGCGGATTACCAGGCGGATCTCACCGTCGAATCGCCCCAATGGACGATCAGTCCGGAGCGGGATTCAGAGGAAACGTGGACCACGAACAACGTGGGCGAGACGCTGTCCATCGCCTGGACGCCCCGCACGGACATCGACATTCAAAACCTGAAAATCCCCAAATCCCTCGTGAAAAGCGCGGTTTTGCCCAACGGGCAGGTTTATACGCAGGCCTACTATCAACTCCGGCCGGAGATGGACTATGTGTTGATCTCGCTACCTCCGGAAGAGCTGGTTCCCGAAGGTTTTCACTGGGACGGCGTGGAGTTGGACGAGAAACAGTACGCGGAAGTGCAGCCAGCGTCCGGGACCTACCGTTTGGACCTCCCGGCAAAGGACATTTCACCGGCCGGGATCAAGGGCCATTTGCTCATGGTCGAGTTTCACACCAAGAAACCCGCGGCCCTCGAATGGAGCCAGGACTTCGGCTTGGCGATGCCCGCGTTTCCCGGCGAGGTCTGGATCGATAAAACGATCTGGGACGTCACGCTGCCGGTGGATCAGCACCTGTTCACACTGCCGGACGGATTTACGCCGGAATTCTCCTGGACCCACCAAGGCGTGTTTTGGCAGCGGACGCCGAAGCAATCGTCCGCCGAGTTGGACGAATGGCTGGATCGTTCCGCCGCCGAGGACGCCGACCCGTTCGCCTACGAGGGAAACACTTACCGGTTCAGGTGTTTTGGAAACCCGCCGGCGCTGCGGTTTTCTTCAATGAACCGTTCGATCGTGGTGCTGTTCGGAGCGGGATTGGCATTGTTTGGCGGCGTGCTGCTGCTCAAAATCCCCGCCACGCGAAACGTGTTGACGGTGCTGTTGGCGGTGTTTGCCTTCGCGGTGTGCGGGATCTGGTACGCGGCCCCGATGCAGTTGCTGCTTCAGCCCGCGGCCTTGGGGTTGCTGCTGGCGATTGTTGCCGTGGCGATCGACGGGTCCTTCAATCGCCGGCGGCAAGCGACCGTGGTCGCGATGCCCAGCCCGAGTGATTTTCATCCCTCGTCCGCGTCGCCTTATGCCCAGCCCATCGGCTCGGAAGATCCCACCGCGGTTCGGCAATTGCCCGCGGCCCATCCCGGCTCGTCTGCCACGCAGCACCGCGGTTCGCGCCCGTCGACCGGCGACAGTTCGGCCCCCGAATTGATCGGTTCCTCCATCTCGGAGAAGCCGGAATGATGGCGGGGCCGATCGAGCGGTGGCGATGGGTCGTGTTGTTCGCGGCGCTCGCGGGAAATCTTGCCCGCGCCGAGACTCCGCGCCTGCGGAAAACACAAACACCGGCCCGCGGCTCTCCGAGGCCGAGATCCGGGAGCTTTTCGTCCCGGCGAACCAGCCCGAACTCTGGCCCGAAGGCGACTGGCAAGTTGTGGACCGGAAGGAATACCGGCGGCTTGTCGAGGGACTGACGCCGCCTCCGCCCGCGCCCTCCGAGGCGGTCCTGCGACGCATCCGCTATCAGGCGGTGTTCACCGGCGAGAAACTTCAGGGGAGATTTTTGGCGAGGATTCAGCGCGTCGGCGGCCGGCGATTGCTGTTTCCGTGGGATCATTCCAACCTGGCTTTGTCGTCGCTGACATGGGCGGACCAGGACGGTGCGCCGGAAAACGCGACCTGGGGCAGCACGTCGGCAGGCGAGACGCTTTTGGTCCTGCCGGGATCGGCCGGGGCCAAGACGCTGGAGCTTCACGGGGAATGGAGCGCCCCCGCCCGCCGATTCGCCGAACGCACCGAGTTCGATCTCAGTCTGGTCCCGGCCACGGTGAGCGAACTCGAATTGCTCTTGCCCCTTGACTGGGAACTCGCCGCGTCCGCCGGGCATGTCAAGGGGCCTTCGCCGATCCGGGCGGAAGATCGCTTTTCAGGGCTTCCGATTTCCGAGGTCTCGGCGTTCGGGTTGTGGCGGATTTCCTTGGGAAGCGAGCACGCATCGAAATTGAGCTTGTCCCGCAAAAAGCCCGGGGGTCCCGCGAAGCCCCTGGTCCTCGCCGAGGCGGACACCTCCTACGTCGTGCGGGATCGGGAGCTGCAAGTCGAGGCCCGGTACGATCTCAAGGTCGCGTTTGCTCCGATTACGGAAATCTCGTTTCAGGTGCCGCGGACCATTCGCGTTTACGCCGTGACCTACGGCGGGGATGCGAGCTTGGGCTGGCAGGTCAAGTCCGGCGGGAACCAGCAGCAGCGCCTCGTGATTCAATTGCCGGACCCGCTCGTCGGCGAAAGCCGGCCGATTCGCATCCAAGGTCTGGCGCGGGTGCAATCGGGACGGGCCTGGAAACTGCCCCAAGTGACCTGCCGGCAGGCGTCGCTCTTGCGGGGCGAAGTTTACCTGACGATCGAAGCCCCCTTGGAACTCCGCACTTACGATGCCCAAGGCTACCGGCAGACCGCGATTTCCGTGAAGCCCGACCAGCGGGAGACGCTGACGTTTTCTCAAATCGCGGCGGAGGCCGAGTTCACGGCCTACATCGGCACGCCGCGTTTTTCCATGTCCGCTCAGGTCGTCAATCAACTCGCGACCGAAACGGAAGAATGGCAAATGCGTTCGGAGATTGCCTGGACCTGCCAGGCGGGTTCGCGGTTCGTGGCGAGTTGCGAAGTCCTGCCGGGCTGGGAGATTCTGGATGTCCGCCGCGTGAGCGAATCGTCGCTGCCCGTGATTTCCGATTGGCGTCTGTCCGAAAGCGTTGGAACGCCCCGGCTGACGATTGAGTTTCTGGAAGCCTTGACGCCGATGCAGGGAAAGCGCGTGCAGATTCTGGCCCGCCGGCTGCCGATGTCGCCCGGCCAATCGCTGTCGCTGTCGTCGGTGCGGCCGCTGTCGTGCCGGTCTGTGGAACAGTTTCTTGCGGCCTTTCTGCCGAAAGGGAGCAGCCTGGCGATCGAGGACGCTTCGGGAATCGTTCAAAAGACCGTTGGGAACCTTCCCGAGTTTGCCAGAAGCAGCAGCCTCGCTCCGCAGGCAAAACCCGCCAACGGCCAAGCTCCGGCCGAGTTTTTTTATGCCGCGCCCAGCGACTCGTCCGCGTCCGGGCAACTCACGCTGCACAGCATCGAACCGCCGTTTGATGCCTCGGTGCTCGTTCAGGCGATGGTGACAGAGCAAACCCTGGCGGAGACGCTGGAGTTTTCGATCCAGCCGCTGGATTCGCCGGTCGATCAAATCACTTTGCGGGGATTCGCCGCGGGCGATGGATGGAACTGGCAGATCGAGCCGGCGGGACAAGCGGCGGCCGCGATTTCTCCGCCCGAGTCCGCGGGACGGGAGCCGCCGGAAAAACGCCCCTGGATCCTCCACCTGCCGATGCCGCAGGTCAAGCCGTTCCGGTTGACGGCCCGGCGGGAACTGCCCATCAAGCCGCAGCAAAACCTCGCGTTGCCTCAGTTGCCGACCGCTCAAGAGTTTCAGGGGGCCATCGAACTGGGTGCTCTGCCCGGCGTCGGCCTGGATGTGACGGAGTCGCAGCTTCAAGAAACGCCGATGGAGGAGCGGGAAACCGCGCGGCCGCGGCTTTTCAAACGCTGGAAATATCGATTGCCCGAGGCGGTCTTGGCGGTGGCGATTTCCCGCGATTCCGCTCCCGCCGAACCCGTTTTGGCCCGGCTCTCGCTCGCTTCGCGGATCGAGGAATTCGGCCGCGCGAATGGGCACCGGGCCCGCTTCGCGCTCGAACCGCGCAGCCAGCATTTTCCCTTCGCCTTCCGCTTGCCCCAGGAGGCGGAGTTGATCGAAGTCCGCGTGAACGGCGAGCCCGTCATTCCCCGGCAAGGCGGAGACCAGCGGAGCATTCCCTATCTGCCGCCCGACCAGACGAACGTTGTGGAAGTCGATTACGAAGTCCCCTCCGAACCGGCCGCGATGCGGTGGACGTGCGGCGTTCCGATTCCACAAGCCGATACGAGGCTGCTGGAATTTCGCTGGCTGATCGGCCTGTCCCCCAACTTGCGGCTTGCGGACGTTCCCGAGGGAACCAGTCTCGTCACCCCCATGCCCGCTTCGCATTGGACGACGCGACTGTTCGGCCCCTTGGGGCGAGGCACGTCGGTTCCGTTTTTGCCCTGGAACGGCGACTCCTGGCAGCGGCTGTTTGTCTCCGAGCCCGCGGCCGGACCTGCGGCGGAGACATCGGCCTCGGACGATTTCTTCCCGGCCGGGTGGACGATTTATGAAGCCCAAGGCCCCCGCGCCGGCGACCGGTTGACTCTTCCCCTTTGGGAACAAAGCGCCGCCGACCGGTGGGGCTGGATCGTTTTGCTGGGCAGCTTGATGGCCGGGTTCGCTTTGCGGATTGCGAACTACCGTCATCGCCGGCAGGTGGGGCTGGTGTGGTTTCTGGCGAGCTTGTTGGCAGCGGGCCTCTTGCCGATGCCCTGGGCGATGCTGGCGGGAGGCTGTTTTTCGGGAACGTGTCTTGCGTTTTTGTTTCCCCGGCGGTTTCTCAAGCGATCGCCCGAGCCGCCGGCGGAAGCCATTTCGCAGGACAGCACCGCGACGTTTCATCATCAACACGGCATGTCCGTATTCGTGTTGGGGCTCTTGGGATTCTCGTGGTGGCTGTGGGCGGGGGCTTCACCGGCCCGGCAAATCTACGGACAAGAAACGTCTCCGTCCCTCGCCGATCGCCCGCTCCCGGCCCAAGAGCCGCCTTTGAAGTTTCATGTGATGATTCCCGTCCAAGATCCCCAGGGACCAAAACCCGGCCCGTTGGTCTATGTGGATCGGCAGTTTTTGGATCGCCTCAAACAGGCCCAGCCCAAACCGCCGAAACCAGCGACCTATTTGATCTCGTCGGCGGATTACCAGGCGGCAGTGGATTCGCAAGGCGCGGTCGAGATCGCGGCGACGTTTCAAGTTGTCGTTCTGACGCCGAATGAAACGGTGCAAGTTCCGCTGCCGATCGGAAACGCTTACCCGGGCGGTCCCAATCATTGCCTGGTCGATGGGGCTCCGCATTCGGTGCTCTCCGATCCGGCCGGCAAAGGCTACGTCGTGGAATTGGCGGCCCGTCCCTTAGAGCCGGCGTCCCCTGGGCCCGCCGTCGCCGAGAAAGCCGGTTCGAACGGACCGGGCAAAACGTCGTTCGAGACCCACGAGATAAAACTCCGGCTGCACGGTCGGTCCGAGTCGGTCCCCAACGGCGGCCGCTATTCGCTGACCGTCCCCCCGATTGCCGCGAGCCGGCTCTCGGTGAATCTTCCAAAGGCCTATCCCGCGCTGGGCATCCGCGGGCTTCACGGGCAGGTGCTGTCCACAACCACCGGCAAGACCGCGGCGACGGACGTGGGGGCCGCCCAGAAACTGGAGATCTTTTGGAACCAGCAACCGGGCGAAACACCCGCCGTGGTGAACGCCGAAGCCAAAGTGTTTGCCTTGGCCACTCTGCATCCGCTGTGGAACGAATGGCAGATTCGCGCGGCATATCGGCCCAAGGCCGAGGTTTCCTCGCTCGTGTGGTCGCTGCCGGCGAATGCGAATGTGAAATCCGTCAAAGCGGAAAAGCTCTTGTCCTACCGGTTGATCGGCGACAAAACGCAATCGCGGCTGCTTTTGGAATTCCAGGAACCGCCCGCGTCGGAATTCACCGTGGACGTGCATTGCGTCACCCCGCGGCCGGCCTCCCGCTCGTCGAATCCGCAGGTCTCGCTGCCGGCGCTCGATCTGTTTGCCGCGCCGTCGGGACAAACGAAGCCGGACGTCGTTGAAGCCGAATATCAGTTCGGGGTGGTGACGACGCCCGAACTGGCGATGGCTCCGGTGGGTTCGACGCTCAAAATGAGCGAGAACCTCGCGCCCGTCGCGCCGGAAAGATTCCTGGCGGCTTACCGCACGACCGCCGCGGAGACCTTGGGAATCCGCACGCCGCAATTGGCCTGGAAGCTGCAAAAACCGGTCGAATTGGAGTTTTCGCTCAAGCCCCGCACACCGGTCCGCCGGGCGCGGCTGAACCAGGAAGGCCGCATCGGCGAACACGAAATCCAATG
Source organism: uncultured Planctomycetaceae bacterium (assembly GCA_963815195.1). Taxonomy (GTDB): domain Bacteria; phylum Planctomycetota; class Planctomycetia; order Planctomycetales; family Planctomycetaceae; genus CAWAVN01. The sequence goes on along the minus strand of CAWFGE010000012.1, from coordinate 149,196 downwards.
GCGGCTGACCGCCGAGGTGGAAACGACAAACGCCCCGGCCTTTCGGCACGTGCTCCAAGTGCCGGCGGATTTGGTGATCGAATCGCTCTCCGTGCAGGAAGACGAAACCGAACGCCTCGTCCGCTGGAGCAAGACCGGCACGCGGCTCGAACTCGTGCTCAGCGAGGGCACGTCCGGGATTCAAAACGTGAATCTCACCGGCCATCTGCCGCTGGCGCTCGAGGAAGGCCGCCGCGCCCCGCTCCCGCTGATTCGAGTGGACGAGGCGGAACAGGTCGATTCGGGCCTCAGGGTCTATCAACTCCAAAGCGTGGGACGCAATCTCCGCATCGAGAAGCTGGACGACTTGCCGCCGTGGGAATCGGTCGAGTCGCAGCCCGCGACCGGGGAGGCGTTTCTGCTCGCAGCGGTTCGGCTGAGACACGATTCCCCCGCCCCGGTGCTGGTGGTCGAGGCGCCGCTCGAACCCGCGGCGGTGGATCGCGCGGTCATCGTGGGGGCCGATCTGGAATCTCGATCGGAAATCGCCACGTTGATCCGCGTGCGCGAGAACGCCCAAACCCGGCGGGGCCTCGCCATTCAAATCCCGCCCGCGATGACGCAGGAATTCCGCGTGGAGTTCGCGGATCAGCCGCGCACCATCGTTCCCTATCAAACCACCATCGGCCCGGACCAATCTTTAAGGCTTCACTTCGAGCCGGCGGTGCTCGCCAACCGGCGGGTGCTGGGGATCATTGCGTCCGTGGACGTTTCGTCCGCAGGGGCCTGGACGCCTCCGCAAATCCAAATCCCGGGCGGGCGGATCGAGGATTCGTTTCTGATCGTGTCCCCGGATTTCGCCGCCCGCGCCGAAGACGACGCCGGAACCCCAAGTCTCGTTTCCGAGTTGCCCGGCTGGATCCAGGCGTCGTGGAACGCCCCGGCCGAGGACGCGGGGTTTCAAGTTTATAAACACCCAAAAAGCCATCTGGAATTCGTCCCGGCCCGCCTGGCCCCCGGCACCAATCCAGCGCACGAAGGCCGGCTCCACACCACGCTTTGGCTGACCGATCCCCAGCGGATCGCCGGGCGAACCGTGATCGAACTTTCCAAAGAAAACCTGCACGACCTAGTTTGGCATTGGCCCAAGTCCACGGAACTCGAGGCGTGCTTGATCGATGGAATCCCGCAAACCGCAACGCCGGACGAGGAACACGAAACCCTCGAACTCTCGGCCCCGGCTTTCGAGGATGCGGGGACGCTGGAACTCTATTGGTCGCAAAAACTGGAGGCCGGGCTTCCCCGCTTTGGCCGGCTCGACCTGTCGCTGCCCAAGCCGCTGGATGTGCCCCTGGAAGAAGCCCGCGTCACCCTCCTGCCGCCGGTCCATACGCGATTGATTCCCCAGCGGGCTTTTCAGACGACTCCCAACACCGGCGAAAGTTCGGCCAACTTTGCCGCGCGCTTCAAGGCGAACTGCCGGGCGAGGGGACAAACTGGCCGGTCTCCTTCTGGCTCATCGATTCCCGTTCCGAGCGCGTGTTGCTCCTCGCGATCCTGGTGCTCGTCGTCGGGGGCGTCATGCACTGGGGACTCCGGCTGAAGACGGGCGAATGGCTGCACCGGCATCAGACGATCGCGATGGGAATCCTGGGCGGATTGTGGTGGACCTGCCTCGCCGGCAGCGCGGTCGGGTTCGGCCTCCTGGTGCTCGCCCCCGTCCTCGCATTCGCCACGCGGCCCAAACCCAATGACTGACGAACCACCACATGCCGGCTTCGTCGGCGTCATGGCTCAGTCGGGTTTGACGAGCTCAAACGGAATCTCCGCGACGACTTCCTTCGCGGCGAAGTTCTCGCTCACGGAGAGCCGAATGAGATACCGTCCCGCGGCAAACTCGGGCTTGAGTTGAAACCCGATGCTCGCGTAGGAATGCGATGCATCCAGCCGGCTCGCAAACCGGGCGGTGGGCGGCGGCTCGTCGTCGTCCGTCTCGCCGGGGGCGACGAGTTCCCACTCCACGTCCCAGCTCGGATGGGGCTGAAGGACCCGCACCATCACATACACCACCTCGCCGGGATGAAACGTCTCCCGCTCCCCAAACACATGCCGATACCCCAACCGGCTGCCCATTTCGATGCGATGGAAATAATCCCGCGGGTCGGGCTGGAACGCGTCGATCATCTGGTTCGCGAGTTCGGCTTTCACGGGCGGGAATACGAGGTCCACCGAGCGATGAAATACGCCATACGCGTCTTCTTGATATTGATACCCCGCCAGGCCCATGGCGGCACCGCTGAAGATCAGAACAAATAATGGCGAATTGAACCAGCGCATCGGCATGAGCGGACGTTCCGCGCTCAACGCAATTCCTGGTTCTTTCTCGCGCTGGCGGGACACGAGCGCGAACGGTTTTCGGCATCGTGCCTGGATCGCTTCCAGGTCGTCTTCGGTCAAAAACGCGCACAAGGCCGCGAACATCACCGGCGAGAACACTTCGAGATGCATCACGACCGCCAGCCCGATGTGAAATAAGAAGGCCGAGGCCAACACGGGCCGGCGCAACCGCGGGACCCAAATCAGGGCGGGAAACAGGAGTTCAAATGCGATGGTGGCGAAGCTCGCGAGGATCAGCAGCTTCGGTTTCGTCGCGAGCCACATCCCCAGCCAGCGTCCGCCGAAGGCGTCGTCCAACAGGGAAAACTCCAACAGATCGCCCGTGGCGAAATCGGGCAGGCGGATTTTCGTGACCGCCGCCCCGACGTAGATGCTGCACACCAACAGGCGGACGAGCCACCGCGTCCAGGCCGGCGCCAAGGGCGTGGCCTGTCCGGTGTGCTTCCGCCACCAGGCGTCGACCGACCAGGCGCCGCCCGGCTGGGACAGGCTCATCAAAAACAGAAGGTGCAGGCCGATGGCGGTGTATTTGGTCATTGAGCCCGCCCCGTCCAACAGCGAGAACCAGCCCATCAGTCCAAACGAAGCGAAGGCGCACAACCGCGAATGCCAGCCGATCAACAGGAAAGCCAAGGCCGCGGTCAGCATCGAATACAGCACGACCGTGGGCAGCGCTCCGAGCGCCGCCGGTTGAAATGCCGCTGCGGGGAACGCCGGAAAGGAAAAACCCGCGGACGAATAGAGTTCCACGGCATAAGGCCAGCGGCCGGCGGCGTCCCACAGCAACGCCGACGCCAGGAGGATTCGCAGGATCGCCCACGGCCGGGGGCTTTCAGGAGCGAACAGGAACGCCTTCATAGGGAGGAAGTCCAGCGGATTTTGCCGCCGTTCTCGGCCGGCCCTTCGTCGACAATCCGCCACGATTGGCGATGCGGATTCTCTTGGCCGTAGGCGTCTTCGTAAAGCGAATCGGGAAGATTGAACCGCACGGGCCAATACCGCTCGATCAAGAACACATAGATCACGGGGTCTTTCATGTCTTCGGGCGGATGCGCGGCGAGCGTTTCTTCGGCGACTTTTCGCAAGGCGGCATCATTTCGGGGAAGATCGAACCGCGTATAATCCCGGTGCGCACCCCGGCGGTATTTGATCAAGGTCGTCGGAAAAAGCTGCACGTATTTGCCGCTTTTCGTCTGCCCCAAAGCCAGCCGCCCGGCCGAGAACGACGGATAGTTGGGAAACATGTCCCACGTCCAAAAATAGCCCGCGGCAAACCGGCCCGTGTCGCCCAAGATGTGGCCATATAAAAAGAACACGCCCGTCCCGATGTAGGCGAGAAGAAAGATTATCACCGAACATCGCCGGCACCAAACGATCAGCTGATTCGGGGAAGCCGTCTGCATCCTTCCAGCATAGAGGGATTTGCCGAAAAGAGAAACAACCGGCCGCTAAGGATCAGTCGAAGAATGATTTTCGCCTTGATTCATCAGCCGCAGGGCGCTCGCCCCGGTTCCCGGAGAACCGGACGCGAGCGCGTTCCGGCTGATCGGACCGATATTTGTCGAACGATCCTAACCCATCCTAAGCCGACAGGTCAGCGGGGAGTTCGCGCGGAACTTCGGGGACGCTTTCCAGAAGATGGGCCACCAAATTGGCGGGGGTCCAGCCTTCGAGTTTCGCCGCGTAATCCAGAATCAGCCGATGTCCCAACACGCTGGACGCCACGCGGCGGACTTCGTCGAAACCGGCGTTGGGTTTTCCCGCCAAGAGCGCCGCCGACCGCGCCGTGGCCGCCATCGCAATCCCCGCCCGCGGGGAGGCTCCGTAACGGACGAAGTTTTTGACTTTTTCCGGCGAACCGTCCAACTGCGGATGCGTGGCCGTCACCAGGCGGGCGATGTAGTTGGAGACCGCCCGCGGCAGATGCACGCGATCGCAGAGGTCGAACAATCGCGAGAGCGTCTCCGCCGAAAGCACCACATCGAGCGCGGGAGCCCGGCCGTGCGGGCGGGTGGCGATGATCTGCTCGAGCGTCTCGCTGGAAACGCCCCCCACGTCAATCTTGAATGTGAACCGATCGAGCTGGGCCTCGGGCAAAGGATACGTGCCTTCCAACTCGATCGGGTTTTGCGTGGCGAGGACAAAGAACGGCTCGGGCAGACGATGCGATTCGCCCATCACCGTCACCCGCCGTTCCTGCATGGCTTCCAAAAGCGCGGCCTGCGTTTTGGGCGTGGCCCGGTTGATTTCGTCCGCCAACAGCAGATTCGTAAACACCGGCCCCTGATGAAACACCAACTGCCGCCCGCCGGCCCGCTCTTCCAGTATGGGCACGCCGACGATGTCGCTGGGCAGAAGGTCGGGCGTGAATTGCAGCCGGCGAAACCCGAGCCCCAAGAGGGCCGAGAGCGCTTTGACCAATTCCGTTTTGCCCAGCCCCGGCAGGCCTTCGAGCAGCATATGCCCGCGGGCCAACAGGCAAATCACGACCAGTTCCAACAGCGGCCGCTGCCCGAGGATGGAAGATTCCAACCCTTCCAAAAGCTGCCCCAGATGCCCGCGGGCTTCTTGCACTTCTTCGGGAGTCAGCATTTTGCGAGGGTTGTTATTCGTCGATTGCGGGGATTCGATGGACAAAAGGCACTCCGGCGGCGGCGATGGGTTTTCTGGTGGATTTCGAAAGCCAATTCAAGAGGACGTCGGCCCGTGTTCGATCTGCTCGAGCAGCCTCTGGACGAGGTTTTCCAAGCCGGCGATCCGCTGCTCTTGTTGCGCGATGGTTTTTCTCTGCCTGAGCACTTCCGCATTCAGCTCTTCGTAATCGCGCTCGAGGTGCATCAACTGGATTTCCAGCTCGATCCATCGGGACTCGGGAACGGAGGAATCGGTCACGAGAGGTCGATTCAGCGATGGGTTTCAAAGATCTTCACAAACCGTTCATCGTAGCCGCCCGCCCCGCAAACGCAAGCCGAATCCGGTTCGCGTGGCTGCCGAATGCGCCGGGGAAGCCGCTTCACTTCTTGGGGTTTTCGTACCAGACGACATTATTGCTGCCGCGGCCGGCGATGAGGAAATCCAGGTCGCCGTCGCTGTCCAGATCGACGGCCCGGATGTCGTAGGCTTCTTGATCTTCGCCGATGATGTGCGTTCGAAAATTGCCGCGGCCGTCGTTCTCGAACCAGGCGGCGATTTTGTCGCCATAGGCGCAGGTGGCCGCATCGATGTCGCCGTCGCCGTCCAAATCCTGCACCGCGAGGCAATGCGGCTCTTTGAGCGTGGGGTGAATGTCGTGGGACTTCCAGTTGGGGGCTTCGAACCAGAGGACGCCGTTGCCGTGCCCGCGCGAGGCGATGAAGTCCATCTTGCCGTCGCCGTTGACGTCGGCGGGGTGGATATTCGTCGCTCCCGGTTGATCGGCCGCGATGAGGTGTTTTTTCCAGACCTGCTTGGGATCGGGCGGGGCTTCCCACCACGCGAACCAGTCGCCCGTGCCCGGCTCGGCTTGCGGGCCGCCTTTGGCTCCGGTGCAGGCGTCGGGCCGGCCGTCGCCGTTCACATCGCCGAAGCCCAGGTAATGCGTCAATCCCGGCGCATCGTGCTTCGCGAAAATGTGCCGCTTCCAGCGGTACCTGGTACTGGCGACTCTCTGCACGCGGAACCAGGCGAGCGAATTGGGAAACGGCTCCTTGGGCTGGGCACTCGTCGCGAGCAAATCGTATCGGCCGTCCTTGTCGACATCGCCTTTGAGGAGCCCGTGAATCCCATGCACCTGGTCATCGATCAAGCGGACGGTCCAGGCATCTTTGAGCGGATTTTTGGGACATTCCAGCCAGACGATGAGGCCGGGGTTATAGCGGGCGCCGATGTAATCGTAATCGCCGTCTTTGTCCACATCGAAAAACTCGCTGTGAATAAAATTATGCTGCGGGTTGTCGTCGAGAACGAGTTCCCGCCAATCCGGCCCCACGAACAGCCGGGTCTTGCCGGCACTGTTGCTGATCACATCGGGCTTTCCATCCCCCGTAAAATCCGCCGCGACCGCGGTTACGCTCCGGGGCCCTTGGTGAATCACATGCTTCTTCCACAGAGACTTCTGCGCGGGCTCGTCCGCGCGACATGCTTTGAAGGCAAACGGTCAACACCAGCAACAGACGGAACGGAACCGGCATCATCATCTCCTTTGAACGTCGCGGGGCAGAGGCGGCAAGCGTCCCAATATAACCCGGAACCAATCCAGGACGCCAACATCCGCCGCCGGGAGCGGATTTGCCGCTGTATCTCAAAAACGTAGGTGCGTAACTTTTCGCTTTTTTTGTGGATTGGGTGGGCAGGTCCCTGAGGAACGAAGGGCGCGCCACCCAATTCCTCGTTACTCTTGTGACCCAGACACGGGATTTCCTCCCGGGGATTTGATTCTTCCGCAAGCGCGGGGTACTTTCATTTGAGGACGCACTTTTGAAATAAATTCACACAATGAGGAGTCGGCCATGTCGCGCGAGCGGTTGTTGAAATTGCGGTGGTTTGCGGCGGGAGTGCTCACGGCGCTCTGCGCGACCGTGTGTTGGCTCCGGCTGGATTGGCCCGAGAGCAAAACGTTCGCCCAGCCGCCCGCCGTGACGGTGCAGGCGGTGGCGGTGCCCGCGGCCATTCCCGAGGACGGCAAGCTGCGGATTATTTGCTTCGGGGCCCATCCGGATGACTGCGAACTGCGGGCCGCGGGCGTCGCGGCGAAATGGGCCGCGCAGGGGCATCATGTGAAGTTCGTCTCCTGCACCAACGGCGACATCGGGCATTGGAACATGGCGGGCGGCCCCTTGGCCCAGCGGCGGACGGCCGAAGTTAACCGCTGTGCCGAGATTCTCGGCATCGAAACGCAGGTGCTCGACATCCACGACGGCGAATTGCTGCCGACCTTGGACAACCGCAAAACCATCACGCGGATCATTCGTGAATGGAACGCCGACGTGGTGATGTGCCATCGCCCGAACGATTATCATCCGGATCACCGCAACGTCGGCCTGTTGGTGCAGGATGCCGCGTATATGGTCACCGTGCCCTACTTCTGCCCCGACACGCCTTTCCTCTCGAAGAATCCCGTGTTTTTATATTTTGAAGACCGCTTCCAGAAGCCGAACCCGTTCTCGGCCGATGTGGTGGTGAGCATCGACGACGTGATCCAGAAAAAGCTCGCCGCGGTGGAAGCCTTGGAATCGCAGTTTTACGAAGGCGGCTGCTGCAGCGGGATCACAAAACTGCCGGACACGCCGGATGAAAAGACGGCCCGGCAGAAGCAGGTGTTGGACAGTTTCCGCCGCCGATTCGCCGGAACTGCGGATCGTTTTCGCGACTCCTTGGCCGCGTGGTATGGCGAAGATCAATCCAAGAACATCGGCCATGCCGAGGCCTTTGAAATCTGCGAATACGGCCGCCGGCCAAGCAAAGACGAACTCCGCAAACTGTTCCCGTTCTTCGGAAAAGGCAAATAAGCCGCGTTCGAAGAATAACTGTCGCACACTCATGAGCCGCAGGGGGGCACCGCCCGCGGGGTGGTCCGCCCCGGTTCGCCGTTGGGGTGGCTGGGGCGCAGATTCCTCTATGAATAAAGTTAGGCAAGCGAATACTGGGGCGACGGACGCGTGAGAAAAAGCTCCCATGGCCCCAGGTTTCGGAACTTTTTTTTGGCTTGATCCATTCCTTTGTCGCACACTCATGAGCCGCAGGGGGGCACCGCCCGCGGGGTGGTCCGCCCCGGTTCGCCGTCGATCGATCTCGACGGCTGGAAGCCGCTACGGAAAGATCAAAGGAATCCCGCATGGCGAACCGTTCGCATTTCAATGCCGGCCACCGGGGAATGAACGCGCTCGCCAAACAGGGGAAGCGGCATTCTTCGCACATCGAAGGCCGCCCGCCCGCGAAGACCCGGCATCACGTTCTCATCTCTGACTGCCTGGATCTGCTCCGCCGGCTGCCCGACGATTCGGTGCAGCTCATCATCTGCGATCCGCCTTATAACATCCAGATGGCCGACTGGGATCGACACGAGACCTATCTCGATTGGGCCGCGCTCTGGCTCGCCGAAGCCGAGCGCGTGCTGCAAAATTCCGGCAGCCTGGCGATCTTTGGCGGCCTCCAATACCAGGAGGAAGCCGGCTCCGGCGATTTGCTCAGCCTGATGATGCACCTGCGGGACCGCTCGCCGATGCGGCTCGTCAACCTCATCGTCTGGAACTATCCCAACGGCATGAGCGCCCAACGGTTCTTCGCCAACCGGCACGAGGAAATCGCCTGGTTTGCCAAGAGCAAAGGCTATTTTTTCGATCTCGACGCCGTCCGCGAACCCTATGACGAAGACACCAAGGAAACGTATTTGAAGGACAAACGCCTCCGGCCGGAAAACGTGGAGAAGGGCCGAAACCCGACGAACGTGTGGCGGATCAATCGGCTCAACGGCAACGCCCGCGAACGGGTGGGCCATCCCACACAGAAGCCGCGGGAGTTGATCGAACGGCTCGTGAGAGCGTTATCCTATCCCGGTTCGACGGTGCTGGATTTCTTCGCCGGGAGCGCGGTGACGACGCGCGTAGCGATCGAGCAAGGCCGGCACAGCATCGCCGCCGACCGCGACCCCGACCTGCGAAAGTATCTCGCCGCCCAGTTGCAGCACATGCAAAAAGAAACCGCGGAACCTCCCGACCACAAAGCGTTCGAAATCCTCGAAACGCTGCCTGGAGAATAACGCTCGTCACGCCCGGGTGGCACGGGTGGCACGTCCCTGATGCAGCGAAGGGCGTGGCGATTGCCAAGACCACGCCCTTCGTTCCTCAGGGTCGTGCCACCCAAACCTGAGAGCAATTCTTATGGCCGCACGACGCTGCCGTCGCGGCGGCGGATCGCGGGCCAGGCTCCGTTGTAGGGATGCTCGGGAAAGGGGAAGTTCCCAGCGAGGGTCTCATCGATATCGATGCCCCAGCCGGGCCGATTGTCGGGCCACAGGCAGCCTTCGCGAAACTCGAAGCACCCGGGGAACACGTCGAGCGTCGCCTGGTTGAACGGGGTAAACTCCTGAATCCCGAAGTTGGGCGCCGCCAGGTCCAAGGCCAAATTCGCGGCGTGGCCGATGGGCGAGGTGTCGCCCGGTCCATGCCAGGCCGTGCGAATGCCGAAGAGCTCGCAGGTCGCGGCCAGTTTGCGGGCCGGCGTCAGTCCGCCGATTTCCGAAAGATGCACGCGGATGAAATCGATCAACTGCTCGCGGATCAAAGGCAAAAACTCGTTGATGTTCGTAAACAATTCCCCCATCGCCAGCGGGACCGCGGTGTGCGTCCGAAAATGCCGGAACAACGCGAGTTCCTCCGGCGGCAACGGATCCTCCAAAAAGAACAGCCGATAAGGCTCCAAATCCTTCGCCAATTGAATCGCCATCGGCGCGGGGATGCGCTCGTGAATGTCATGGAGCAGTTCCACCTCCTCGCCGAGTTCGTTCCGGGCATACTCGAAGAGTCGAGGCACGATCCGCACGTAATCGGCCGGCTCGAAGATGTTCCGGGGCGACAGCGGGCCGTCGGCTTCCTCGGAGCTTTGGAGGTCCGACTTGGTTCCATAGCTGGCTTGACCCGCGACGCCGATCTGCAGACGCACATGGCGGACGCCCTGCTCCATCCAGCTTCGGGCCTGGGCGACGACCTCTTCAAACGTGCCGCCGCTGGCGTGGACGTAAACCGGCACCGCCCGCCGGCAGGGCCCTCCTAAAAGTTCATAGACCGGCATGCCCGCGAGTTTGCCTTTGATGTCCCACAGCGCCATGTCCACGCCGGAGAGGGCATTGTTGAGCACCGGGCCGCTCCGCCAGTAGGAACTCACCTGGGCCGAGAGAAAGATGTCTTCGATCTCGTTGACATTTCGCCCGCGGAGAAACGGGTCGAGATATTGATGCACCGCTTCGATCACCGCGAGCGGCCGCTGCGTAAACGTGGCACAACCGAGGCCATACAGACCCGGCTCGGTGGTTTCCACTTTGACGACGACGAGCCGAATGCCCGCCGGGGCCGTGGGAATTGCGCGGATGCGTTGAATTTGAATACTCATGGGGAACCGGTTTCTAATGGGCGGGTTCGCGGGAGAGGCTTCTGTTGAAAGTTTGTGCCCATAAACCGTAATCCCAGAAACGTTCGCCGGCAATGCAATCCCCCTGTGGCCGAAGGCCGGCCGTGTGTCTCACGAAGGTCGTTGGAAAATCTGGGTGGCACGCCCTGAGCCTCAGCGACGTGCCACCCAAATTGGCCCATTACCTACTTTCGTGAGACGCACAGGAAGGCCGGATGAGGGGATTTCGATTAAAAATGAACGCGGATTAAACCATTCGTGTGCGGGCACCGCCTGAAAGGTGGTCCACCCCCGTGCCACGCAATTCGGCAACCGCCGCCCAATGAGATGTTACGTTTGCCCAAAGAATCTGTTACAAAAAAGGAAGACGTTCACGGGCCGGGTCATCAGAATTGTTGGGAGATTGTCAATCTATGGCCGAAGAACAACCGGGAACCACGACGCTCGAAGAGCCGCAGGTTCGCACGAAATCCAAAACCGGCACGAAGACCGAAGACAAGAAGCGGCCCAAAAAGCAACCGCCCTATGCGGTCATCGTGCACGACGACGACCACCACACGTACGAATATGTGATCGAAGTGCTGCAGAAAGTCTGCGGGCACGATTTGCAAAAGGCGTTCATCCTGACGCAGGCGGTCGATCTCACGGGGCGGGCCGCTGTCTGGACCGGGCCCAAAGAAGTTGCGGAACTCAAGCGAGATCAGATTCGCGGCTTCGGCCCCGATCATTACGCCCAGCAGACCGTGCGGTTTCCGCTGGGCGTGACCATTGAACCCTTGCCTTCCGAATAAAAGCCCAAAAGCATGTCCACCGCGGAACAACTCCTCACGGCGGAAGCCTACTTTCAGCCGGCGGCTTGGCGTCGGTTCGCCGCCCAAGCCGACGCCTTGGCGTCGGTTCGCCGGCAAGCCGGCGGCTTGGGGTGAATTGCGAACAGCCCATCAAAAAGCGGGCTGCTTATGCCCCTTTGGAAACGGCCGACTCTTTTGCGGGTTGGCCGTTGATGGTGGCGGAAACCTGCTTGATCGGGAACGCCGATTCCACCGAGCGGATGTGCAAATCGCGTTGGGGAAAGGCGATTTCGATGTTGGCGTCGCGGAACGCCCGGTCGATGTTCATGTGCAGTTCGTGCGTGGTCGCCAGCTTGATGGCGGCGTTCGGCAGGAAGCAGCGGACTTCAAAATCGAGCGTGCTGTCGCCGAAGCCCGCGAACGTGACCAAAGGCGGCGGGTCGTCCAGGACCGCGGGGTGGTTTTTGAGCACCTTGTAAAGCGTCTTCGTCGCCTTGTCGGTGTCCGAGCCGTAGGCGACGCCGACTTGGATAAACACGCGCTGGATGGTATCCGAGAGCGTCCAGTTGAGCACGGTGCCGGTGATGAGGTCCTTGTTGGGGATGATCATCTCCTGGCGTTCCCAGTTGGTGATCGTGGTGGCCCGCATGCGGATGCGGGTGACGATGCCGGTGGTGCTGCCCACGGTGACGATGTCGCCCACGCGGACCGGGCGTTCCAGAAGCACGATCATGCCGGAGAAGAAATTCGCGAAGATTTCCTGAAGGCCGAAGCCCAGGCCGACCATGAGGGCCGCCGCCAGCCATTGCACGTTCTGCCAGCGGAGGCCGACGACATAGAAGGCCGCGCTGATCCCGACGATCATCAAGCCGTATTGGGCGAGCGTGGTGATCGCGTACCGCGCGGCGTTGTCGATGGGCAGGCGTTGGAGCACGATCATTTCCAACATGCCCGGCAGGTTGCGGGCGGCTCCGATGGCGACGATCAACAGGATCACCGCCAACAGCAAATCCGCGAGCGTAATGGGTACGCGGATGATTCTCTTGGTGGTTTCCGCGGGTTTCTCGGCGGCTTCGTTCGTGGCCGTGGCCGGGGTGGCGGCGGCCGCCCCGGTCGCCGAGGGGGTTTCTGTGGCTTTGGTGACCGGCTTCGCGGGTTCTTCGATCACGCGCTCGATCGTCAACGCGTGGATTTGGACTTTTTTCAGCACCGCGAGCGCCGGCAGCACATCCACCCAGACGCCCCACAGCCCGACGACGATTCCCACGAAGAGCAGGCTGCGGATCAGTTGCCGGGTCTGGTCGTTCATCTCCGAAACGTCCAACCGCTCATCGTCGGCTTCGACGGGGTTGGGAATGACCGGCGAAGCGGCACCGGGCGTGCCGCCGGCCGCTTGAGCGGCTTGGGCCTGGGCCAGCGCGGCCTGGCGGCGTTGGCGTAACTGATCCATCGCCAGCCGCCGGCGGGTCACCAAGAGCCAGCGGAGAATCAAAGCATCCAAAATCAAGACGGCGAGGACCAAAAGCAGCGTCGCATACGACCGGCCCACGAGTTGCTCGGCGGTGTAGTAATAGCCGAACACGGCCAGACCCGCGAGCGACACGGGCACTAGGACCCCCACCGCGTAGAACACGTATTTGAGCCGCTCGATCCAGCCTCCATGCCGATTGGCGACCAGGGCCCGAAACGTTGCCCCGGACGGCCGAAGGACGCGATGCAAAAACAACGCGGCCAGCAGGAGCGCCGCCACGAAGCACGCCCGGCCCAGGGATTCGTGGGCTTCGAGCGCGGTGCCTCCGGCGGCATGAAACAGGGCCGCCACGAAGGCGAACGGCGGGGCGAACAGTTTCAGCCAGCGGAGGTTCCGGCGGATCATCGTCACCACCGGCGCCGGCCAGGTGAAATGCGATTGCACGAGGCCGTTGGTCCGGCAGCTTTGCCGCAACAGTTCGAGCGGGAAGAAAATCAATCCCATCGCGAATAAAGCCGACCCGACCGCCGCGACCGCCACGGGGGTCTCCAAACGGTGGAACAAGCGGTAGCCGACCCAGCACAAGACGGCGGGCCAGAGGATCGCGATGAAAATGGTATTGGCGAGCACGCGGAGCGTGGGGCGGAATTCGGTGAGCCCCCGCTTGTTCATGCTCTTGCCAATCTCGTCGATTTGCCGTTTCATCCGGTGATGCTGGATGAACAACAACCCGAAAAGGGCGATCGCGGCCGCCCACACCGCCGGGCTGTCCCAAAAGTCCTGCCCCAACGTGGAAAGCACGTTGGCCCAATCGTTCGCCTGAAACAGTTCCCCCAACGCGCTCTGAAAGTCGCGGAAAGGCTGCTTCCACAGCGGTTCGGAGCTGCGAATCCAGAGCACGTGCTCGCCGATGAATTGGCTGTAGTCGTTTGTCTTCTCGATGAGCTGCTTTTCGTCTTTGTCCAGTTCCAACAGCTTGTCTAAAAGGTCGTTGTAATCCTTGTTGAGCGCATCGAGGTGCCTCGTTTCCGTCTCGAGCAGTTTTGCCACGAAGGACTCCAACTTCACCCGCTCGTCCGCTTCGGGCGGCGGTTCGAGCGAGTTGACCAACTCCACCGCCGACTGCGAGGCCAACTCCTTCGTGCGGTCGGTGAACTCGAACGACGAGAGTTCCAAATGCTGAATTTCATCCTGCCGCGAATGGATGTTCTGCTCCAGCTTGCGGACGTTGGGCAGTTTCTTCTGCTGAATGCGGAGCAGCGTGCCCACGTTCATCGTGCGGCCGGCCACGGTGACCCGCTCGCGGCTTTGCTTGAAATTGTCCTCCAGGGTTTTCAATTGGGCTTTGGCGGAATCCAGTTCTTTGACCGCCTGCGGGATTTCCGCGGCCGTTTTCCGGCGGAGTTCGGTCAGCTCGACAATTCTGCGGGCGCGGTCGCCGATGCCCGCATACTGCTTGAAACCCTCCGCCTCTCGGACGAGCGACTCGGCCTCGGCTTTTTGCTGCTCGAGGTCGTTTTGGCGTTTCACCGCGACGGCCTTCCGCCAGCCTTGAATGATGGACTCCAACTGCATTTCCCGCTTGGCGGCGATGTCGCGCTCCAACGGGACCAATGCCATCCGCTCCTTCCGCCAGGCTTCTTCCTTGTCCAGCCGGGCCAGGGTCGCCTGCCATTTTTGCGCGGGCGCGGAGCTGCGTGCGTTCGGCGAGCGTTTTCGGCGTCGAAGGCACCGCATTGGCGGGCAAACCTTTGAGCTTCTGTTCCGTCTCGGCCAGCCCGTCCTGAGCCGTTTTCCGCCGCTGCGTCAAATCGTTTTGCTGCGCAGTGAAGTCTTTCAGCATATTGACGGCATCTTCGAAAAGTTTCTTTTCATTGGACTTTTCCTCTTCGCGGGCCGCCAATGTCTGCTGGAGTTCCGTCAGCGTCGCTTCGGGAGGAATCTCCACGGAGGCCGGCTTGTCGGGCGGCTGCTCGAGGGCCTGTTTCTCCAAGGCTTCTTTGGTTTTCTTCGCCTCTTGGATTTTCGCGGGAATCTCTTGCATTTGCTGCACATAGTTCGCCGCCTCGGCGTCCTGGGCCGCCGCCTCCGCCAGGTCGTTCAAAGCCTGCTGATAAAGCGCGGTGAGATTCTCTTTTTGGGTTTTGTCCAAATTCGGATCATTGCCGGCCTCTTTGAGCCGGCTCTCCACCGTTTCTTTGGAAAGCTTGGAAAGCGAATCCGAAAACAACGGGGACGCCGGCTTGTCCTTGGGCGGAGCCGCGTTCTCCGGCATCGGCAACGTCTGGATGATCGGAGGGTCCGCGGCGTTCTGCGCGGGGGGTTTTGTCGCGGGAGGAGGTGAATTCGGCTGCTGAGCGGGCGCGACCGGCCCCCATCCCCAAAGCACGCACATTCCCAGTAGCCAAATCCCGCGCAGCGGCAAAAATCGGTGGGAATTGGGGGAAGTTGATAAGGTCATGAGTTTCTCCATAGCCGCCGATTCCATTCCTTCTCCCCTCGTGAGAGAAGCCGGCGAAGGCCAAAAAATACGACCCTCCGCCTATTTGACGTTGTATAGGTCTTGTCCAAACCAGGCAAGGCGGATTGTTCGCCGCGGCGTCGGGACGCGGAGATCACACATCCAGACCCAAAAGCCGCATCAATTCGAGGGCGTTGCTTTTCTCGACGACGCCGGGGCGGATCGTGTAATCGAAGCTCATCTTGCCCGCCACGAGCTGGTCTTCGAAGTGGCAGTTCACCGCGCGGCCGTCCAGCGAATCGACAATTTGCGCAAGCGCCAAATCGTGCGTGGTCACGAGACCCACGGAGCCTTCCTCGACCAGTTTGCGGATCACGCCTTCCGCCCCCACTCGGCGGTCGTGCGAATTCGTGCCCTGCAGAATCTCGTCCAACAGAAACAATAGCGGCAGTTTCCGGTCGGCGAGATCCACCACCATTTTTAACCGGCTGACGACCGCATAAAACAGCGACTTGCCGTCCTGCAGGGAATCGTTGATCCGCATCGCCGTGCCGACTTGCACCGGCGAAAGCCTAAACGACTCGGCCCGCACCGGCGCTCCGCAGAGCCCCAGCACGACATTCGTGCCCACGGTTCTTAACAGCGTGCTCTTGCCGGACATGTTCGAGCCGCTGACAAGAATCAGCCGCAGCCCCGCATCGAGTTTGACGTTGTTTCGCACGCAGGCCGCGGCGGGCAACAAGGGATGCCCCAATTGCACCCCGTTGAGCAGCGGCGACTCCGTCACAATCTCCGGGAACGGATCGCCGGGATGCTCGTAGGCATATCCCGCGAGCGAGGACAGGGCCTCAAACTTGCCGGCGGCTTCGAGCCAATCCGCAATATGCGGCCCCACGCGTTCCCGCCAGACTTCGATCGCATGGACCACATGCACGGGCAGGCACAACAGAAATCCGAACAGGGCGAAGAACTGGTTCTGCAAGCAATTCCGCAGGCTTTGGATCAACCGGTTGAGCCGGGCGATTTCCCACGAAGGCGGATGGCCGTCGGTGTCCAGCTTTCGGCGGGTTTCCGCGAGCATCGGCGATTGGAACTGTTCGTGTTCGATGACGCTGAGCACTTGCGACAAAATCGCGAGCCCGGAGCCAACCGCGTCGATCGATTCGGCGACCCGCCTGATGGCTTGGGCGAACAGCGCCATAAACCCCAAAAGCACGAGCAACGCCGCGATCGCGAACGAGACCCGCATGCCCAGCATCCAACCCACAAGACCCGCGACCGCCACCACCGAAACCACCACCGCCGCGATGCGGCGTCCCCGGCTCACGGGATGCGCGGGTTCATTCGCCCACGCGAGAAGCCGATTCTGGTTCAAGTCCTCCTGGACCTTGGCATCGAGCAGGGCGAGCTCTTCCCGCAAATCGAGCCGGCCCCGCAGTTCATCGATCGCCTGCTGGCGTTCCCGGATGATTTCCCGCTCCGCCGGGGCTTTAAGCCAAAGGGCGAGGGCATCTTCGCCCAATCGCGTGCGAGCCCGGCAGATCAATTGAAACAGCGACGCCGTGCCGAACAAATCCAAATCCCCCGCGTAAGGATGTTCGGGATCCCGATAGCGCTGGCCGGTCGCGCCGTCATCCATCCAGCGGTCTTTGATGCGCCTTTGGGCGGTCGTGTAATAATTGACGGCCCGGCGGGCGCGCTGCACTCGCGAACCGCTTTGCCGTGCGCGATCACCAGCCCGGTAAAAACGGCCAACGGCACCAAAAGCCACCACGGCGAAAGACCGACGTTCCAGACGGCGGCCGCCAGACCCAAGGCCGCGAGAAACACCGCGCCGCGGCCCTGTGAATATTTCCGATCCGCGTCGGCGCAGCGGGCTGCCGTCTGTTGGCGGCCTGAGAGCCGGCGGTCATACTCGGCGGCGGGATTTGCGAAATCGTTCGCGGCGGACATTCTCGTTCCGTGGCAGGTTGGGAGGTTTTGCAATCGGCGTCCACCTTCTAACGAATCCGGCCCGCCGGGACCACCCTCCGCCCCGAAAACTTTGCACGCCTTGGTGGAAAAAGCCGTTGAGACCCTTGGCGAATCGCCTCGACAATTCTCCGGCCAATGCCTCGAACTGTCCCTCGCTTAGCGTAGAGTCTGTCCCATAAGCCGGGAACGTCGCCCTTCGCTCCGCGAAGGGAGCGCGAAGATTCTCAGTCGAAGTTCGGATTCCATACCTCGTCGAACAACCAATACGCCACCTTCGCGGAGCGAAGGGCGATGTTCGGGACAGACGCTCAGCTCAGTCCCCCGTCAATAAGCTTCCGGGCGGTTCGAGGCCGAGTTGATCGCGGAGGCGGGGGTGGATGACTTCGCCCCCGCGGGTGATGAGCGTGTCGCGGAGGATTTCGTCTTCAATCTCCGCGGGCAATTGGCGTTCGCTCCCCATGCCGGTGTTGACCAGATGCTTGAGGAAGGTCGCGACGTTCCTGGCGTACATTTCGCTGGCGTGATAGGGAATCGACGAGGCGAGGTTTCCCGGCCCTAAAATCGTCACGTCCCGTTCGACGACCGTTTGGTCGAGTTTCGTGAGTTCGCAGTTCCCGCCGCGCTCCGCCGCGAGATCGACGATCACCGAACCGGGGGCCATGCCGCGAACCATCTCGGCCGTGACCAGCACCGGGGCAGTCTTGCCGGGCACGGCGGCGGTGGTGATGACCACGTCGCTCCCGGCGACGACTTTGGTCATGATCTCGCGCTGTTTGACGTAGAACTCCTCATCCATCGCCTTGGCGTAGCCGCCTTTCGCCTCGGCGGTTTCGGTTTCGAGCTGGAACTCGACGAACTTTCCGCCCAGGCTTTCGACCTGCTCTTTGACGGCGGGCCTCACGTCGTAGGCGCTGACGACCGCCCCGAGCCGTTTCGCCGTGGCGATCGCTTGCAGTCCCGCGACGCCCGCTCCCACGATGAAGACCTTCGCGGGCGCCACGGTGCCCGCGGCCGTCATCAGCATTGGAAACATCCGCGGCAGCGTGTCGGCCGCCAGGAGCACGGCTTTATACCCCGCGACCGTCGCCATCGACGACAGCACGTCCATGCTCTGGGCCCGCGTGATTCGCGGGAGCAATTCCAAAGCGAATACCATCGCCCCGCGTTCGGCCATCTCCTGGATCGGCCCCGGCTTCGACAGCGGATCGCACATCGCGATCCAAATCTGCCCGTCCCGCAAGCGGGCGATGTCGGCCCCGCCCAACTCCGGATTCGCCCCGCCCGCCCGCACGCTCGCCAGAACGTCGGCGGTCTCGAAGACTTCCTCCCGCCTCGCCGCGATGTGCACGTTTTGATGCTCGTAGTCGGCATCGGGAAAACCGGCCGCATGCCCGGCCCCCGATTCGAGCACCACCTTCAGCCCGGCTTTTTGCAGCATCTTCGCCGTCGCGGGAACCACCGCCACGCGGCGTTCGTCCGGAAACGTCTCGCGGGGCACGCCCACCACCAGCGGAGGCCGATCTGGAGCCATGAGGAACCACTTCACTCAAAACCAAAAAACAACCCTCGGAACAAGAGCCGGTTATAGTGAAACCCGCCCGAATGCGAAAGCCTCTCGCCGGGGCCCTGAACCTGCCGACTATTCCGCGCGGCGGGGCGGTTTGCGGAGTTCCTTCCGCGCGGAGCGCTCGCGTTTTTGTTTGAGCCGGCGTTCTTTCGAGCCGCGCGAGGGCTTGGTCTTCTTGCGGGGCTTGGGGACATCCACGACCGCGTCGATCAGCTCGCGGAGCTTGAGCAAACAGTCGCCCACGTTCTTCGTCTGGTCGCGGTAGCGCTGGCTGGTCAGAACCAGTTCGCCTTCGTTGGTCATCCGCCGGCGATAGCGTTTGGTGAACCGCTCCTTGACAGCTTCGGGCAGGCTCTCGGTTTCCTCCACCGGCCAGCGGAGGCGGGCCTTTGTGCTGACCTTGTTGACGTTCTGCCCGCCCGGCCCCGAACTCCGCATGAACGTAAACTCGAACTCGCTAGTCGGAATCTCCAGTCCCGGGCGGACGATCAGCGTATCATCATCCCGCGAGGGCGTCGGCAGGGAAGAGGTCATGAGAAATCGGTCTGGTCAAAAATCAAAAGTCGAAGTGGGAATCCCGACCTCATCCTATCACATCCGACCACGGCGCCGAACCCCTTATCGGCTCGACACGACGAACCGCTGCTGCATGATTTCACTGTAATCGGGGTGCTGCCGTTCCCGGTCTTTTTCCCGCAGGATTTTCCGGTAATACTCGTCCATCGCTTTGAGAATGTCTCGCCGGCTGACGATGCCCACGAGCCGGCCGTTGTCCACGACGGGCAAATGGCGGTAGCCGTGGCTGACGAAAATCGACGCGAGCGTGAAGACCTCGGTCTCCGGCTGCACGCAGACCGGATGCCGACGCATGATCGTCGCCGCCGTCTGCGGGGGGCTGGGCGAACCGAAAAACGATTCGTTGGCCAGGAATTCCAGGCACTCCCGCTCGGACACGAATCCCACGAGCATCTTCGCTTCCCCTTTCATTTCCACGACCGGGGCGTTGGACACCTTGTGCTCCTCCAGGAATTGAATAATCGATGCCAAGGGCATTTCCGGAGTGATGGTCTCGACGTGGGTGGTCATAAAATTTTCCGCGCGGGGCATGGGTTTTAAATCGTCCATTTGAGGTTCCATAGACGTGTTCCTTTCAACAAAGTTCTGGCGTAAATGACACGTTGATTCTATAAAGCGGAGAGCCAAGAGCGGAGAGCCAGAAGATTAGGTTCGGCTCTCCGCTCTCCGCTATTTGACCAACAACACCGGGCACCGCGACAACAGGGCGACCTGGTAACTCAGCGTGGCCAGGCTGCCGCCGGGGTCGTCCGGGTTGATGGGATGCGAACTGAGCACGATGAGGTCGATGTCGTGCTCCGCCTCGTAAGCCGCGATCTCCCTGCGCCCGTTTTCCCAGGCGAATTTTCCACTCCACCGCCAGCTTGGCGTCGGCGAACCGCTGGTGCAAAACTCCAATTCCCGGTCGGCCCGTTCCCGCAGGTGCCCGACGAACTGCTCCACTTCCGGGTCATCGGGCAAGTCGAGGGTCTCGATGACGTGCAGCAGGGTCACGCGGGCCTCGTTGGTCACCGCCAGTTCAAACGCCACGTCCAAAGCCGCCTGGTTCTTCTCGGAAAAATCCAGCGGAACGAGAATATGCTGAAATCGCGAAAGCATGTCACACCGTCCAAAAACCGTGCGCCATTCTGCGCCAAAAATCCGAAATCCGAATCTCGAAATCCGAAACAAGCTCCAATGACCGAAATCTCAATATCCAAACCGTGCGCGTTGGCTTTATGGTACAAAGGACCGCGCAAACAAAATGCCTTCCCGAATGGTGGAGGGAAGGCATTCGTTGCCAAAAGATTCCAACCCGTCAAGAGCCGGAAGAACCTACCATTAGAATAACCGCCGCGGGCGTTACGTCAATGGCTTCTTACGGTGCAGGTTTCAGCTTGCGGACATAGATGTTGGCGAACTGCACCGGACCTTGGGCTTGGAGTTTTAAGGGGCCGGTTTTGGAGGCGGACACGTCCTTGTCGGTCCACACGGTTTTTCCGTTGAGTTTCAGGGAGAGCCGGCCGTTTTGAAGTTCGCCTTCAAAGCGGTTCCATCCGGTCCGTTCCAGGTGTTTTGAAATCGCCGGTTCATCCGCTGTGATCGGGATGTCGACGCCCCGCAAGGTCGCGGAGGTGTTTTGACTGTCTTTATTGAGGCGGACATCGAACACGAAGCCGACGTCGCCGAAGTCTTCCGCGGTGGTCAGCGTGCCGGGGCTGTTTCCGTTGTGGGCGAGAATCCAATCCTGGGATTTCCAGCCGTCGCCCTCGGCTTTCCACCCGCTCAAATCGATGCCCGAATACAGCGACCGAAAATCCCGGTTCGCGGTGGCGATGTATTGGGGATCGATCGGCGTGTCGGGAAGTTCCATGATTTTCAGGTTGCGGTAATTGACGAGGCCGCCTTCGGACTCCAGGCAGATGTAGCCTTTCCTCGGGTTGCAATCCTTACCGCGGGTGACGACTTTGCCGTTGACGGCGAGGGAGATTTCTCCGTCCCGGCATTCGATGCGGTAATGGTTCCACTCGGGGCTGGGCTTGGAACGGGACTCGGTGGGAAACGCCCGGCTGCCGCCGCGGCCGTTGATCGGCGTCATCGTCGCCCCGTGGATCGGAAAGATGTCGCCGTGGGTGGTGTGGCTCTTCGTGTTGCCGTAGGCGTTTTCCAACACCTGAACTTCGATCCCGCGATGAAACGGCACACCCCGCGCGGTGATGTCGTCGGCCCAGATAAACACGCCCGCGTTCCCCGCTGGCTTCATGTGCCGCCATTCGAGTCTCCAAGATAAAGTTCTGATACATCCGCTCGGTCCGCAATTCGCCGATGGGCTTGCCCGAGCAGATCACCATCCCGTCTTCCACGCGCCAGGTCGAAGGCGCGGTATTCACGCGGACCCAGCCGTCCAGGTTCTTCCCGTTAAACAGCGGCTGAAATTCGGCCTCGTCCGCAAACAAAACCGCCCCCTGACAGACCGTCAACGCAATCAATATCGCGGCGGAAGAAAATCGAACAACCATTGGCGAACCTCATTCGTGGTGGAAGAACCAAAGAATCCAACCCCCGCCAGCATACACAATCCAAACCCGATTCGCACCGATTCCGCCCAGATCGAGGCATACGGTCTCTGAAGGTTTCGCTTTGGGATAAAGTTCGCGACAATGGGTGGGGGAAATTCAATGCCAAAATCGATTCACCAAAGAGGAAGCAGCAGATGAGCACCGACGGAACACAACAGCAGGACCGCTGGGCGGTGGAGATTTCCTTATTGGCGATGCGGGTGGTCGTGGGGGCGATCTTTGCCGCCCACGGGCGCAGAAATTGTTCGGAGCCTTCGGCGGGCCGGGCTTGGAAGCGTTCGTGAAAGCGATGGGGCCGATCGGTTACCTGGTCGCGGTCGGGGAGTGTCTGGGCGGGGCGGGAATTGTCGTCGGCTTTTTAGCCCGCTTCTCGGCCGCCTCGAACATCGTGATCATGATCGGAGCGATCGCCATGGTCCACGGCGAGAAGGGGTTCTTTCTCGCGAACCAAGGCTACGAATACAACCTGGCCCTCATCGGCCTTTTATTGCCGATTCTGCTCGTCGGGCCGGGCAAGTTTTCCATCGGCCGGTTTTTGCCCTTGCCCAAACGGGCCGGCACCGCCCGCCCGCTGACGGTTTTGGAGTGATTCTCTGAAGGAATTGGGTTATCCTTTTCAACATTCCGAGCAGAGGCCAGAGCGCAGGATCACTGAAAATGCAGACGCATATCGAGATCACACGTTGCCCGGACTGCGGTGCGACGGTGAGGGAAATCGTCAGCCATAACGGCTTCCGTTATTGACGACTTCGGTCGCGGTGAAATTCCGGTGGATCAGGGCCTCCCAGCAGGAGTATTTTGCCATCGGGGTTTACTCTCTCGCGACCGCCCTAATCGGCCTTCAGTTGCTGCGAAACGCCTTGGGTGAAATCCGCGAATCCAAACGAAGAATGGAAGAAGAAACCGTTCAACCGCCACTTCACCTTTAGGCCGAGGCGACGATCGCGCCGCGGGCGAGGCCGGCGGATTCTGGGAAATTGACCGTTGACATGCGGTTTTGGGCGGGTATGATAATGCTACATCCGCTCATCCCACCTGCTCTGCCATCAGCGGGCCTTCCGAGTGGACATCCAACACAATCGAAGCCTGCCGTTTGAGGTTTGGGTGTTCTGCTGGTTTGGCTCATTCTCTCCACCTGCCCATCCATTCCTCAACTGTCTCCAGTTGTTCCCCTAAGGCTTTGTCCACGGAACATCCACCTTTCCCGCCGGAGGAGCTTTCATGAATTTCTCGCTGCTTGCCTTTGGAATCGGAATGCCCGGCCCGTTTGAGTTGGCCATTATTGCGGGCATTGTGTTGCTGTTGTTTGGAAACCGCCTCCCCGGAGCCATGCGGAGCGTGGGCCGAAGCATCACCGAGTTCAAAAGCGGAATGAAAGACGGCGAAGACGAGGCCAAAGCCAAACCCCGCGAGAACGAGCACCAGGAAAACTGAACGGGTTTCGTTTATCCACTTACACTCCCCATCCATCATCAGTTGAGGAATCGAGCAATGGCAATGAGCATTTTGGCGTTTATCGGAGTCTCCCGGGCCGATGGAAATGATGATTATCGGAGTCATCGCCCTGTTGTTGTTTGGCAAGCGTCTTCCCGAAGTCGCCCGCAGCATGGGCAAAGGCATCGTGGAGTTCAAGAAAGGCATCGCGGGCGTCGAGGACGACGTCAACCGGGCGGTTCACGACCACAGCTCGGCCCCAAGCAGCCGGCCCGTGCCCGCGGAAGAACGGGCCGAAACCACCGCCCCCAAATTCGAGCCCCCGGAATCCGCCCCGCAAGCCCCCAAAGATCAGACCGCTTGAGTCGGAACACAAGCCAGAGCAACGACCGGCGATCCTCGCTCCGAAATGCAAAAGCCAGGCCCCAAAAGAAGGGGCCTGGCTTTTGCATTGGGGCTGCGGCAAAACGCAAAACACACACGCACACAATTTCCATCCGCCAGACGCCCAATGATGCAGTGGCTGGGGAGAACTGCTAAAGTTGAGCTGGGAATGGGCATGTCCGATATTCGAGGAGGTGGGTGATGTTTGGGGCGATGCGGCGGCAGATTCTTGATGAACTCGATCAAATCCGCGCTGCGGGTTTGTACAAAGCCGAGCGGGTGATTACCACGCCGCAGGATGCCCACATCGCCGTCGCCGGGGGTGCGCGGTGCTCAACATGTGCGCCAACAATTACCTGGGCCTGGCGGAGCATCCCGAGATCGTCAAAGCCGCCCACGAAACGCTCGACCGCTGGGGTTACGGGATGGCGTCGGTGCGGTTCATTTGCGGCACGCAGCAGATTCACAAAGACCTGGAACGCCGCATCAGCGAGTTCTTGGGGACGGAAGACACGATCCTTTACACCTCGTGCTTCGATGCCAACGGCGGGCTGTTCGAGACGCTGCTGGGAGCCGAGGACGCGGTGCTCTCGGATGCGCTCAACCACGCGAGCATCATCGACGGCGTCCGCTTATGCAAAGCCCAGCGGTTTCGCTATCAAAACAACGACATGGCGGATCTGGAAAAACAGCTCCAGGCGGCGAAGGGCGCGCGGTTTCGATTGATCGCCACCGATGGGGTGTTTTCGATGGACGGTTACATCGCCAACCTGCCGGCCATTTGCGATCTGGCGGAGAAATACGACTCGCTGGTGATGGTGGACGATTCCCACGCGGTGGGCTTCATGGGGCTGCGCGGCCGAGGGACGCACGAATATCATCACGTCATGGACCGGGTGGACATCCTCACGGGCACTTTGGGCAAAGCCCTGGGCGGCGCGAGCGGCGGCTACACGAGCGGGCGAAAAGAGATCATCGAACTCCTCCGGCAGCGGTCGCGGCCGTATTTGTTTTCGAACACCGTGGCCCCGGCGATTGTCGGAGGCTCCCTCCGCGCCCTAGAATTGCTGATGGAGTCCACCCTACTCCGGGACCGCCTGGAGGCGAACACGAAATTCTTCCGCGAAAAGATGGGGGGGCTCGGTTTTCAGATCCTGCCCGGCGAGCATCCGATTTGTCCGATCCTGCTCGGCGACGCGGCCCTGGCCACGAAAATGGCGGACGCCTTGTTGGAGAAGGGCATCTACGTGATCGGGTTTTCCTATCCCGTCGTTCCGCAGGGACAAGCTCGCATCCGTACCCAAATCTCCGCCGCCCATACCCAGGAAGACCTGGAATTCGCCGTCACCCAATTTGCCGCCGTCGGCAAAGACCTGGGGATCTGTGAGTAAAAGATCATTAATCTTAACGCAAAGGCAAACAGCTTTGGGAACACTAATGCTAATTTGGTTCTTCCGGAGAGTCAGGGGGGAACAACGACGGTGTTAAAGAATTTCTTGTCCGCGCTCTTTCACCTCCCCTTGGGGGAAGCGTCTGATGCGAGGCGATTTTCGACTTGGCAAATGAACCGGGCGAAACAAGATCGAAGTGTGTGATTGGGATCGGCGGAAAGATTGACTCATGAAATCTTTGTGCCCTTTGCGTCTTCTCTTTGCGCCTTTGCGTTAACGCCCGAACTGAAATAAACCGTCCATTATGAATTTGCCGTTGCCGTTATTCGCGTTTGATGGATTTGCCAGCATGGGGATGCTGTGGTGGGGGCTGTTGGGGGGGATTCCCATCATGATCCATCTTCTGCACAAGCGAAAATACCGCGAGACGTCGTGGGCGGCGATGCGGTTTTTGATCGAGGCCGCGCGGAAGAACTCCCGGCGGATCCGGATCGAGCAACTGATCCTGCTGATGGTCCGCGTGCTGATCTTGCTGCTTTTGGTGTGCGCGCTCGCCCAGCCTTACATGACGTCCTTCGGCACGTTCTTCCAGGCGGACATGCCCACGCACCGGATTATCGTGGTCGATACGTCCTACAGCATGGCGTTTCAGCCGGCGGAGTTCAGCCGGTTCGAGCATGCGAAGGACGCGGCCCGGCGGATCGTGTCGGGATCCCGGCAGGGCGACGCCCTCAACCTGGTGCGGATGGGAGACATGCCGCCGCGGGTGATCGTGCAGAAGCCGGCGTTTCAGAAAAGCCAGGTGCTCAAAGAACTCGAAGACCTGAGGCAAAGCCACGAAACGGGCGATCTGGTGGCGGCACTTCGGGATGTGGAGCAGCTTCTCAAAGAGGTCCCGGAGATCACGCAGAAAGAGGTCATCGTCATCAGCGATTTTCAGCGGGCGAGTTGGGCCCCGGATACCAGCGGCCGGCGGGTGCAGATTCGCCGATTGCTCCAGCAGCTGGCCAGCAAGGCGAGCCTGTCGCTTTTGGATGTCGGGCAGTCCGCGGCTCCGAACGTGGCCGTCACGCAGTTCGCCGCGACCGAGTCGTTCGTCACCGTGGGCCGTCCCGCGCATGTGCAGGCCAACGTGACCAACCTGGGCAGCGTGCTCGTCTCCGAGCAGCTTGTGGAACTCCATGTGGACGGCCGGCTCGCGCAGACCCGGCAGGTCGATCTGCCGCCGGGCGAAGAAGTGCCGGTCGAGTTCAACTACACGTTCTCCGGCCGGGGCGAGCACCGCTTGGAAGCCCGCATCACCGGCGATGCGCTTCCGATCGACAACAGCCGATTTTTGTCGATGCCGGTGAAAGATGAACTCAATGTGCTGTTGGTCAACGGGAAGATCGGGGGCCGGCCTTCGGAAAACGCCACGTATTATCTCGAGACCGCCCTGCGGCCGCGAACGGTGAATCAGCCGTGGGACGGCGTCACCCGCCCGACGATCATCGGGGAAAACGAACTGCGTAGCGCCGACCTGTTTCGCTACGACTGCGTGATCCTCGCGAACATCGGCCTGTTCACGCCGGAGGATGCCGCCCTTTTGAAATCCTACGTCGAAAGCGGCGGGGGCCTCATCATGACATTAGGCGACCAGGTCAAATATCAGAACTACAACCAGGTGCTCTACGACGGCGGCAAAGGCGTCTTGCCGGTGAAGCTCCGGCCCGCGGTCGGCGATGCCAAGAATCCCGACCCGGACAAGCTCTACACCTTCGACCCGGCGGAATCTCGAGCACCCGATCGTCAACCAGTACCAAGGCAATCCCGGCGCGGGCTTGGAAAACACGCTGATCTTCCGGTACTTCCCCGTCGAAATTCCCGCGGCGAGCCGCGCGGTGCAGGTGCTGAAGTTCACGAACACCACCGATCCTGCGATTCTGGAATCCCCTTTGGGGCAGGGCCGGGTGATCCTTTTCACCACCTCCGCCGCGAGCGACTGGGGGGCGTGGCCGGTGCAGCCGCAGACCAGCTTTTTGCCGATCGTGCACGAGTCGGTCCGCTTCGCGGTGTCCGGGCGGTGGAGCGACCGCCAGAAACTCGTGGGCCAGCCGATTTCGCAGGTCGTGCGGGCGTTTAACGTCCCCATCACGGTCACGCGGCCCGACGGCGAGGAGACCGCCCTTCGCCCGGCCGAGACCAAACAGTTCAGCCGCGTCTTCTACGAAAAAACCGATCGCGCGGGCATCTACGAATTGAAACTGGGAACGCCCATCAACCGCACGGAATGGTACGCCGTCAACGTGAACCCCCTCGAGGGCAAGCTGAGCTACGTGGGCCGAAAGGAATTGGAAAGCGATCTTCTGCCCGGCGTCAAATTCCAACACCTCACCCGCTGGGAAGACGGCCCGCAAGTGGCGGACAGCGCCCAAACCGAGCGAGGCGGCCTCACCCGCTGGCTATTGATGGCGGTGTTCGCATTGGTGATGGTCGAACTCTTGATGGCCTGGCGATTCCGCTGGGGGTTTGGGCTGTTGTGCCTCATCGTGCTGGCGGTCATGGTGCGGCAGTTCTTCGTCTTGAACGCGCTCTTGACCGGCCTTGCGCTCGCCGCGGCTTTGGTCGTCGCCGGCGTTCTCGCCCTCCGCTCGCGCCGCCGCCTCCAACCGGCCTCGCCGCTCGAGGGCGGACTTCCATAGACAGTCCTCCAAAAAAAGTCAAGAAATTGGCTTGGCCTTCAAGAGCCGCGCACGAAGTAAGCGGTTTTCAGGGATTCAGACAGCGAAAGATCGCTTACTTCGTGCGCGGCTCAGGCCGTTTTGGGGGTTTGCTTTGTTCCGCCGCGGGTGGTTTTTTTTGAAATTTTTTCCCGCAGGCGAGCCTTTTCAATCGCGAGCGGGGTTTGTATTTGGGAGATTCTATTTCCATTTCAGATCGACTTCCGATCTTTGCGATCGGGGTACGCGCCGAACGCATATCGGACTTCTCATTCGACTTATTTTTCCCTTTGCGAATTTCGTGTTTTCGTTCTTTTTCTTTTTCACGGAGACGGTTTAATGAGAACAAAAAGACCTGGCCCCGCTCGGAGTCAGAGACGAGGATTCACCTTGATCGAGTTGCTGGTGGTGATTGCCATCATTGCAATCCTGATCGCCCTGCTCCTGCCTGCTGTTCAGCAAGCGCGGGAAGCGGCCCGGCGGTCGACCTGCAAAAACAACCTCAAGCAGCTCGGCATCGCTCTGCACAACTTCCACGAAATCTACGGCCATTTCCCGCCCGGTGCCCAGGAAAACACCTGCCCGGCCTCGAACAACCTCTGCACGAGCGGGTTTTTCAAAGGCACGACCTGGCTGGTTTTCATTCTCCCGCAAATGGACCAGGCCAATATCTACAAGCTTTACAACTTCAACCAGGGCTACAATTCCACCGCAAACCTGGCGGTCGGAAATATGAAGGTTCCCATCCTGTACTGTCCTTCCGGACCGGACCCGGACAGTTCGGCGGGCCGCAGCGGCAACAGCGGCGAGAGGTCCAACGGAATCAACAATTATTCGACCCACTATTACGGGATCATGGGGCCCAACCTGCGAAACGGGGACCCGCAAACGTTCACCTTCAACGGCAAGAACTACACCCTCCGGGTCGGAGGTTCGACCGGGAACGGGGCGTATCCCTGCGATGGGATGTTGTGCCAATATAAGGATCAGACGGGCAGCATTACCACCAAGTTTTATACGTCCTTCAAAGAAATGCTCGACGGCTCCACCAACACGCTGATGGTGGCCGAACGCTCCATGACGCTCCCCGGCGGCCAAAGCAACGACTACCGGGAGCTGGATCCGCGGAAACAACGGCGGTTCGGGCACGACCAAGAGCATCGCCTATCCCATCAACTCCACCTACTACAACGGATCGAACAACTTCAACGACATCAGCTTCGGCTCCAACCACACCGGCGGATGCCATTTCTTGCTGGGCGACGGCAGCACGCGATTTCTCAGCCAGAACGTCAACTTCCAGGTTTATCAGACCCTGGCGACGCGCGCTTCCCAAGAGGCCACGCAGGTCCCGTAAGGCTCCTTCAATCGTGCATCGACCGGGTGGCATCGGCAGCTTTTCCGCCGGTGCCATCTGTCGGTCGATCGCACCGGCAAGAAGTTGCCGGTGGCGCGCGAAATCGTGTCGCGATCCCTTTC
Organism: uncultured Planctomycetaceae bacterium; assembly: GCA_963815195.1. Lineage (GTDB taxonomy): Bacteria > Planctomycetota > Planctomycetia > Planctomycetales > Planctomycetaceae > CAWAVN01. The sequence continues at coordinate 119,932 of CAWFGE010000012.1, read as the reverse complement.
AAGAAACTTCCCAAGGAGAATCATAATCATGTCCCAGCGTACGTCCCGCGCGACGTTGCGTCGTTCCGGCCTTCTGGCGGCAATCGTGGCGTGTTGGCTCGCCGGCTGCGGCGAAGCGGAACCGGAAACCTACCAGCTTTCAGGCACCGTGAAATTCGACGGAAAGCCAATTCCCGCGGGCCAGATCTACTTCATGCCCGACGGCGGCAAAAACAATGGCGGCCCCGCCGGTTTTGCCCAAATCCACGATGGCAAGTTCGACACCAGGCTGGCCGGCGGGAAAGGCCACGCGTCCGGCCCGATGATCATCAAAATCGAAGGCCTGGACCCTGCCAGCAAAACCAAAGATGCCTCCGGCGAGGAGATCGTCAAATCGCTGTTTCCCACCTACGAAATGACCGCCGATCTTCCGAAGCAGGAGTCCAGCCGGGATTTCGAGGTGCCCAAGGCAGCCGCGAACAAAATAATCCCATCCGAAAGCCGGCAGGCGAACGGCCCTTGAGCCGTCGGGGTTTCGGCATCGTCGTTCAAATCTGGCCGGGGCGGGAAGTTTCCGCGCCGGCCAGGACGATTTCGAAGCCCAGGTCTTCGATCATCTGGAAATCCGCCTCGGCGGCCTGGCCGGGGGTGGTGAGGTAGTCGCTGACGAACATCGAGTTCGCCGCGTAAAGGCCCATCGCCTGCATCGAGCGAAGCTGCACCTCCCGGCCGCCGGCGATGCGGATTTCGACCGCGGGATTCGTCAACCGCAAAAGACAAAGCACCTTGAGGCAATACCGCGGATTGAGGCGGTGCAGATTTTCGAGGGGCGTGCCTTCGATCGAGATCAGGAAGTTCACGGGAATCGATTGGACGTTCAAAGTCTGCAATTCCATCGCCACGTCCACGAGATCCTCGTCCGTCTCGCCCATGCCGACGATCAGGCCGCTGCAGAGTTCCATGCCGGCCCCCTGCGCCACGCGGAGCGTTTCCAGGCGGTCCTGGTAGGTGTGGGTCGTGCAGATCTCGGGATAGAATCGCCGGCTGGTGTTGAGGTTGTGATTGATCCGGTCCACCCCGGCCGCTTTGAGTTTCAGAGCCTGATCCGGCGTCAACAGGCCGAGGCAGCAGCAGATGTGAAGTCCGTACTCGGATTTGACTTTCCGGACGACGTTCGCGACGTGCTCGATTTCGCGGTTCGTGGGGCCCCGGCCGCTGGCGACGATGCAATAAGTGCGGGCGTTCGATTTGGCCGCCTGTTTCGCCGCCTCGAGGAGTTGAGTTTCGCTCTGCATCACATAGCGGTCGATGTCCGAGGTCGCGTCTTTGCCTTGGGAGCAGTAGCCGCAGTCTTCGGGGCACAGGCCGCTTTTGGCGTTTTTCAGATAATAAAGCTGCACCTCCCGGCCGAAGTGGGCCCGGCGAACCCGAAACGCCGCCGCGAGCAACTCGAGCACGTCGTCATCGGACGTATGCAGAATCGCCAAAGCCTCCTTGCGCGAGAGCGTTTCCCCGTCGAGCACCCGGCCGGCCCATTCGTCATAAATCTGGATGTGTGGGCCGTCGGTCGTCGGTCGCAGCATGGTTGTCTCCGTGATCTTTTGGAAAGTCGCCGTTTTTGTGGCTTATCCTACAAATCCGATCGCCCGGGCGACAAGAGAAGCGCGAACAGGGTTCGCGTCTGCTTGCTGTCTGGAGGGCGGTTGATTATCGTGATAGGAGAGATCCTCCAGATTCCGCAATTGTTACAGGCGGAATCGGAGGCCACATACATTTTTGCCTCGATCGATGCGAATCGTCCGCGCGGCCGCCCTTGGGCGGGCGGACGGTTCACCCGCCTGGGATTCCTCACTCCACAAATCATTGGCAATGGAAGGGCACCATGGACCGAAAACAGCTACTGCGCTTGGCAGCCGTTTTTTTGGCGGCCGGGGTTTTGTTCGGCGGATTGTTCGATTCGGATCAAAGCGCCGTCCGCGCGGGCGAACCGTGGGACGCGGCCGCGATGGACTGGCCGTATTGGCGCGGGCCGGAGATGAACGGCATCTCCCGCGAGAAAAACATCCCCGACAAATGGTCTCCCGACAAAGTCGGCGAAAACAACCTCATCTGGAAAAACGAAAAACTCGCCACCCGCTCCACGCCCATCGTGATGGACGGCCTGCTTTACACGCTCGTGCGGGATCAGCCCGGCACGAAGATGGAAGGCGAGAAAGTCGTCTGTGCCGATGCCGCCACCGGCGAGATTCAATGGGAAAGCCGGTTTAACGTGTATCTTTCGGACGTGCCCGACACCCGCGTGGGCTGGTCCTGCGTGGTCGGCGATCCCGAATCGAAAAAAGTCTTCGCCTTGGGCGTATGCGGGTATTTTCTATGCCTCGACGCCAAGACCGGAAAAACGCTCTGGTCGCATTCGCTCAGCGAGGAATACGGTCTTTTAAGCACCTACGGCGGCCGGACGAACATGCCCATCACCTACAAGAACCTGGTGATTATCAGCGCGGTGATTATCGGCTGGGGCGACATGGCCAAGCCGGCGCATCGCTTCATGGCGTTCGATCAGCGAAACGGCGAAATGGTCTGGTTCAACGGCACCCGGCTCTTGCCGGACGACACGACCTACAGCGGCCCGGTGCTCACCGCCTTCAACGGCGAACCGGCGATGGTCTTCGCCTCCGGCGACGGCAGCGTCGATGCCTTCCAGCCCGAGACCGGCAAGCCAATCTGGTCGTATGACGTCTCCGCCCGCGGCGTCAGCACCACGCCGGTCGTGGTCGGCGATAAAGTCATCTGCGGCCACAATCAGGAAAACCTCGACACCACGAAAATGGGCGCGCTGTTCTGCCTGGACGGCACGCAGCATGGCCCGATCAAAGGCCCCGACACCGGGGAAATCTGGCGGGAAACCGAAATGTACGTGGGCAAAGGCGCCCCGGTCGTCGTCGATGGAAAAGTCTTCGCCATCAGCGACCCCAGCACCAGCGGCACGCTGCTTTGCGTCAACCTGGAAACCGGCAGCCTGCTCAAAGAACAACGCCTCGGCGGACCGGCCTTCAGCAGCCCGCTGTATGTCGATGGCAAAGTTTATATCCTTTGCGAAAACGCCCGTTGGTGGGTCTTCAAACCGACCAAGGACGGGTTCGACGTCGTGGAAAGCGACCGCCTGCGGATTGGCGATGTCCACGCTTCCCCGATCGTTTCCCACGGCCGGATGTATATCACCACGAGCGATGCGATGTACTGCATCGGCGAATCGAGTATGGAACCCGCCACCGATCCGCGGCCCGCGCCGCCGAAAATCCCGCACGCCGGCGACGATGCGGTTCCCGCGCAGGCCGCCGTGTGTCCGGTGGAAACCTGGCTCAAGCCGGGCGAACGGCAGCCGCTGCAAATCCGGCTGTATAATAAGAACGGCCAATACGTCGGCCTCGCCGGGGATTTGAAGCATAAGGTGGAATACAAAGTCGAAGGTGTGGGCCAGGTGCAAAACGGCGTTTACGTCGCCCCGATCGACCCCGTCACCGATCAGGCTTTGATCACGGCGAAAGTCGGCGACCTCACCGGCTCGGCCCGCATCCGCATCATCCCGCCCTTGCCCTGGAGCTACAACTTCGACAACGGCGAAATTCCCGTAACGTGGGTGGGCATCCGCTATCGGCATATCCCCATCGACTTTGACCTTCTGCAAAAGCTCAAAAAGCAAAACCCGGCGGCGAGCGAGCTTTACATTTTCCTGATGAGCACGTTCATCAACAACAATACCAAGACCGCCAAGTACGACGACAGCACGCCCCGCAAAGGCTGGACTGATTTTGCCACGTTCATGAACATCCTCGACGACGCCGGCGATCTGGCGAAATCCAAAACCGCGATCGACCCGCTTCTGGAAATCCTCAAAGGCGAGCAGGTCGTTTCCGACTGGAAGTGGGAGGAGTGGTCCACCACCGTCGGGGAGAACACCTTCAAAGGCGTCCGCCTGATCGTGAACCGCGGCCCGCGAAAGATCGACGGCAACGGCGTGATGATGAAGATCACCACGATCCCCAAAGGCATGCGGAGCCAAGGCTGGATGGGACCGGTCGATCTCAGCGACTACACCATCGAAGCCGACGTGTATGCGTCCGAGAAAGCGGGCCGGCTGCCGGACATCGGCCTGGTCGCCCAACGGTACACGCTGGACTTGATGGGAGCGTCCCAGCAGCTGCAGATTCGCACCTGGACGCCGCAGTTGCGGATGGCTCAAAATGCCCCGTTCGAATGGAAACCCCGCGTCTGGTATCGCTTGAAGTTCCAGGCCGGCGTAAACGACGGCAACGCGGTGCTCAAAGGCAAGGTCTGGGAGCGCGACAAACCGGAACCCAAGGAGTGGACCGTGGAGGCCGACGATCCCAGCCCAAACCTCACCGGCAGCCCCGGCACCTTCGGCAACGCCAAGGACGCCGAGCTCGTTTTACGACAACATCAAAGTGTACTCGAACCCGAAAGGTTGACAGTTTCGCATTGATTAGCCGCAGGGCGCTAGCCCCGGTTCACGGAGAGAACCGGACCTTACCGCGTTCCGGCTGATAGCCAACCGAGCCGCCCCCATTATCACACGAGGAGAACCTGTTATGAAATTGGTTTTGAATGTCACGGCCGCCGGCTTGCTGGCCGCCGCGGTGATCTTAGGACTCACGCAAGGCCGGGCCGACGCTCCGAAGGAACTCGAAGCCGAGGCCAAGAAGCTCGTCCAGGAAAAGAGCGAGAAATACGATCCGGTCCGCGAAGCCCTCGAGCGGATTTCCAAGATGGACGTGAAGCCCTTGGATTGGCCGCAGTGGGGCGGCTCGTCGCTCCGAAACAACACGCCGCTCGGCAAGGACATCCCGACCCAATGGGACGTGGACACGGGCAAGAACATCCTCTGGCAAGCCCAACTCGGCTCCCAAACCTACGGGAACCCCATCGTCGCCAACGGCCACGTTTACGTCGGCACGAACAACGCCGGCGGCCGCATCGCGCGGTATCCTTGGAACAACAATATCCAAATCGACCTGGGCTGCTTGTTGTGCTTCGATGAGAAGACCGGCGATTTTCTCTGGCAGCATTCCAGCCCCAAGCTGGCGTCCGGCCGCGTGCACGACTGGCCGCTCCAGGGGATTTGCTCCACTTCCTATGTGGACGGCGAACGCCTGTGGTACGTCACCAGCCGGGGCGAAGTCGCCTGCCTCGATACCAAGGGCTTCCGCGACGGCAAAAACGACGGCCCCTACGTCAACGAACCCAACCAGAACAAAGACGAAGCCGACGTGATCTGGCTGTATGACATGATGGGCCAGCTCGGCACCTCGCAGCACAACATGTGCAGCTGCTCGGTGACGTGCGCGGGCGAGATTCTTCTGGTCAACACCTCGAACGGCCTGGACGAATCCCACATCAACCTGCCCGCACCGAATGCGCCGACCTTCATCGCGATGGACCGCAACACCGGCAAAGTGCTCTGGACCGACAAAGCCCCCGGCACGAACATCCTCCACGGCCAATGGTCTTCCCCGACGTATGCCGTTTTGGGCGGCCGCGAGCAAGCCCTGTTCGCCGGCGGCGACGGCTGGCTGTACAGCTTCGATCCGAAAGGCGACGGCAAAGGCCACAGCAAGCTCTTGTGGAAGTTCGACGCCAATCCCAAAGATTCCAAGTGGATCCTGGGCGGCCGCGGCACCCGCAACAACCTCATCGCCACCCCGGTCGTTTACGACGGCCTGGTGTATGTGGCCGTCGGTCAGGACCCCGAGCACGGCGAAGGCGACGGCCACTTGTGGTGCGTCGATCCCACGGGCGAAGGCGACGTCAGCTCCACCTTGGCCCAAGACGCCAAGGGCAAACCGATTCCGCACCGCCGGATTCAAGCCGTCGATCCCAATGCCGGCGAAAAGATCGTCCCCAATCCCAAGTCCAAAGCCGTCTGGCATTATTCCTGGATGGACGAGGACAACAACGGCAAGAAGGACTTTGAAGAACTGATGCACCGCTCCTGCGGTACGGTCGCCATCAAGGACGATCTCTTGTTCATCTCGGACTTCAGCGGCCTGTTCCACTGCCTCGACGCGAAGAAAGCCGACAAAGACGGCAAGCCGACGGTGTATTGGAAATACGACATGTTCGCCGCCGCGTGGGGCTCGCCGTTGATCGTCGAAGACAAGGTTTACATCGGCGACGAAGACGGCGACGTGTGCATCTTCGAGCTTTCGAAGAAGCAGAATCAGATCGCCGAAATCAACATGGGGAACTCCGTGTACTCCACGCCCATCGTCGCCAACAACGTGCTCTACATCGCCAACAAGAACACGCTGTACGCCATCGGCAACAAACCGAACGGCAACGGAAACGGCAAATAAAAGAAATCCCAATGACCAAGCCCCCATGACCAATGAGGCATTGGGAGCGATTGGGAAATGAAAACCGAGAACCACAAGAGGATCGAGGCTCCGCGCTTCGATCCTCTTTGTGTGTTCCTGGCATGTTGTGTTTCTTTCGAGAGGAAAGTTCTCTACGGACCGTAATGACCGGAACCGTGAGCCTTAGGCAAGGGGTGTCCGTCGCGAGGCGGAATCTGAAGGGGGCTGAGGGCGAAATTTGGACTCGAAGAACAGAAATCGGAACAAGTCCGGCGCGGTGACTTACGTTCGCCACGCGAAATGCAAGATCCCTCTCCAACGTGTAAGTACGTCCGGTGGTGTGGGACGATGGCGGGGGCGACCCCGGCTCCTACCCGATTTCCGCGGGGATCATTCTTCCTCGTCGCTCGAGTCTTCGTCTTCATCTTCGTCGAGTTCATCGACGACGTCTTCATCGTCGAGGGGGAGTTCTTCGTCGTCATCCCCTTCATCCCCATCTCCCGAATCCACGGTTTCTTCGTCCGGTTCGTCCTCGACATCGGGCGGGACATCGGCGACGGGCGGAGCGACGTCGCCGATGACCTCTTTGACGGGTTGGAGGAAATACAGTTTTTTCGATTTCGATCGCAAAAGCTCGAGTTTATCCTCGGCGGCTTTTTTTTGATCGTAAGGGAAGCGGCCTTCTTCCTTCATGCTGCCGTTGAACACGCACCACACCATGCGTTTGCGCCTTGCGCCGCGATCTTTGGTTTTGCGGGCGGTGGATTTGCGTTTGGCGGCCTTGCGTTTTTTGGTTTTGCGGCCGTCTGTTTTTTCGGAGGCTTTCTTTTGTTTTTCCGCCGCTTCGGCCATGCGGCGCATTTCCAGGCGATTTTTTCCCATCGTGCTTTCGTTCCTCGTAAGATTTGCACAAAATGGTTTTGGAGTTGAGGTAGATTTTCTGGGGCGGCTCTCGGCTTTTTCTGCGTCCCGCCGTTAGAGTTGTGAATTTGTGAGCCGTTCAAGATAGCAATTCCCCCCGAATCTGGCCAGCGAGCGGTTCGCTTCCTGGAGGACGTTTTTCACGCGGTGCCGCCTCGCGATGACCAGCCATTCCCCGATCATCCCGTTTGTGCCGCGGAGCACCAACAACTGCCTGGACCTGGCCGTGCGGTACATCGGGCGGTTTCTGCCCGTCGTGTTGGGCATGTGGCTCTTGGTGGCGCTCCCGAGCACAATGGCGGTGTACGTGTTTGCCCTGCGGGGGCAAATGGACCTGCGGCTGGTCTTGGTGCTGATTTATTTTGCCACGCTGCCCTTGGGCGTATTGATTATGAACGACGCCGCGCCCCGCGTTTTCGGGCATTCGCTGGAAGATGCCCCGGCGGAAAACCGCTCCTCGCGGAAGGCCGCGTTCGGGATCAGCCTCGTCCTCGTGGTGTTGGGCTTGGGCTGGGCGTTTCTCGCGGAGAACGTCGGCGACCGGATGGGCTTATCGGTGCGAATCCAAGCCTGGTCCGTGTGGGGCGGATTGGGGCTCGCGGGGTTTGTTGTGGCCCTTCAGGCTCTGGTGAACGTGGCCCGCTATCAGCGGATCGATTGGGGCACTGGCCGCATGTTTTTTTTCAGCCTCTGCACGCGGAGCGTGTGCGCCCTCGGACCGGCCTTGGCGTTTTTTCCGCCGGTCAAAGACTGGCGGCTGGCTCCATTTTGATTTTGACGATCATCCCTGGCATCTGGCTTGCCCTACGGACCGGGTTCGCCTTGGAGCAAGCCTGCCTGACCCGACTGGATCCCGCGCTTCAGACCGCCCAAGTCAAAAGTCTGCTCAGGGCGGAAACCGGTGAACTCTTCGGCCGAGCGACGTGGATGGCGCAATATTCGCTCATGCTGTGGATCGTGTTATTTGTCAGCGTGGATGCGGTCGGCAGTTTGATTTTTCGCTTCCCGATTTTCCTGGGCCGATTGGCGGACCTTCCGCCCGGTGCGGGCGCCGGGGAATATCTCTCGCAAGCCTGGCAACTGCTGGTTTACGATCCGCGCGTCCTGGCGGCGTTGACCGCCACGGCGCTGTTGGTTTATCCCATCAATCGCCTCGCCTGGTTTTTCTGTTATATTGATATACGGGTCCGCCGGGATTGCTGGGATCTCCAGATCCAACTCGCCCAGGAAACCCAGCGACTGGAATCCGCGGGAGAAAATTCTAGCCCGAAGCGCAGGCGAGGGTTGAACTTATGAAGACCCTCGCTTGCGCGGAACGATCCGGAATCGCGCCGATGCGTTATGCTTTGATTTTGATGTTCGCGGTCGTTTGCGGGGTCTCGTCTCCGTGCAGGGGGCAGGTTCCCTCGCACCAAACCCGGATTCGGCGGACGGCGGAAACGATTCTGTCGCGGCCGGAGTTTCGCATGTTCCCCCGCTTGGAACCGGGCCAGCGCGGAAGCGTGCTTTCCGATCTTCGCCGGGGTTCGGGAATCCCGCGGCTGAAATCTCCCACCGGCGGACGCGGAGCCGGCGAACGCAAGCCCGGCCAACGCGGTGAGCGGCTTGGTCCCGGCAGGCCACAAGATCCTGGCCGGCTCGGAGGACAGAACGTCCCCGGCGAGCGAAATGCTCCTCCCGGAAATCCGGAAGGGGGAAATGATTTTCCCAAAAACGCGAACGACGCCTTGGGGAACGGCGACGAGTTGCTTCGGGACAAGGTCGAGAACCCCTTGAACGATCCCGACCTGGGATTGAATCCCGGAGACCGCCGGCCGAATGAACTCGATCAAAACGAACCCGCCGGCCAACCCCCGGGCGGGAATGATCCCAACAATCCCGCGGGCGATGCCCGGCATGGGAATCGGAATCCGCCAAACCAGGCGGGGGGCGAAAAGGCCGAGCCGCCCGGAAACCGGGCCCCCCAAGGCAACGTCCCGAACGCCGGCGGGCCGGAGCCTCCGCAACAGGCGGGCGACCAACTGCCGGCTCCCACGCCGCGCGAGCCGTCCGCGAATCGCGAGCCGTCCCGTGTCGGCCGTCCGACAGCCGGCACCTTCGCCCAGGTGGTGGGGGCGGCGTTTCATCTTTTGGCTTGGACGGTCTTGGCGGTGATTTGCAGCCTGATTGTTTGGTTGATTATCAAAGCGATTCGCGACTTCGATCGGCTTCCCTCTGCACACGTTTCCGAAGCGAGCGCCGCCGCGTCGATGGACTTGCCGCCCGCCCAGGCCCCCGGCGACGTGCCCGCCGACATCTACGTGGCCCAGGCGCGGATGCTCGCGGAGCAAGGCCGCTACCGCGAAGCCGTCGTGCAGTTGCTCTTGGGGGCGATGAGCCAGGTCGAACGCGCGGGCTGGGTGCGGTTCCGCCGGGGCATGACGGTGCGGGATTATCTCAAAGCCGTCCGCGGGCATCGCGGGGCTTACCAGGGACTCCACGCGATCGTGCGGGTGTTCGAGCCGCTCACCTTCGGCCGCCGTGCGCCGACGCAGGATCATTTTGAGAAATCACTCAAAGGCTACGAAACCGGCTTCGGCGTGGATTAGCTCGCTCTTTATTAAAGTTCCTCGCGTGAAAGTTCTGGATCGTCTGACAACCGATGCTCTCTGGCTCGCGGCGGTGTTGGTCGCGGGGTCGATGTTTTTTTGGTTTCCGAACGTCCGCTCCGGCGTCTCGCACGACACCTACAGCACCGAGGCCGACGGCAAAAAAGGCTTCTACCTGTTGATGAGGCATGAAGCCGACCAGCGCGGCCTCCACGTGGCGCGAAGCTTTTATGCCTTGGACCGCGAGGTGGCCGGAACCGCCGCCGCGAAGAGTCCTTCCCATCTGACGGAACCCGCTGCGCTGTGCGTGTTGGGACCGGCGCGGTATCCCACGCGGGCGGAGTGGTCCGCGATCTTGAATTGGGTCGAAGCCGGCGGCACGCTGATTTTCGCCGCCCGCGACGACCACCCCAAAGTGGCGATCCCGCATTTGGACATTTCCGTCAAGCCCCTCAGCGAGTTGGATCAAGACCGCCGCGAAACCGACGACTCCGGCCTCGTGCGGACGACGTTGGTGCGGGAAGGCAACTTGTATTGGGAATCGTCGGGGTGGATCGAAGCCCCCAAAGCCCAGCCGCTCGTGCAGTTCGGCGGCACGGTGCAAGCGGTCCTCCAGGAATATGGCTACGGAAGAGTGATCGTCATCGCCACGGACTTTTTGTTCTCGAACCAGTCGATCGCCTGGGAAGACAATTCGGTTCTGGCGTTTGCCCTGGTGATGGCCCGGCCCGACAATCCCATTCAACCGCACCGGCCGGTGAAGACGATCGCCTTGGACGAGTCTCTCAACGCGACCGGCATTCCCAAGGTCGTCGGCGTTTTGCTCGACCCGCAGTTTCGGCCGTTCACAATCCAATTGGCGATTTTGGCGATTATCTTCGCCTGGTGGCGGAGCCGGCGGTTTGGGCCGCTGTTGCCGCCGCCCGTTCCGCCTCGCCGAAATATCGTGGACCATACCGATGCCCTGGGCGTCCATGCCTACCGCGCGAAAGCCGGGACCGAGATGCTCGCGTCCTATCTGCAGCAATTGCGGATGGAACTCAAGCTGCAGACGCCGCTGGCGAATGAGGACCGCATCCTGGATCCCATCGCCCGGCGATTGGATCTCCCGCCCGAAACCGTCAAACAGTTTTTCACGGAGGCCGAGACCGCCGCGAAGTCCCGCCGGCTCAAACGCCGGCGCGCGGCCGAGTTCATCCGCCGCCTGGCCGTCATCCGCGGCGCGGCCTATTCCCGCGGGCCTTTGTCGGCGGCGCCGGGGGAGATTGAAGTTCGAGCGTCACGCTCTCAATCGTCCCCTCGAAGGCGAAGGGCGATGCGTATGGCCCGACCGCGCCTTTGGCATCCCGGCCGACCTGCAACCCGTCGATCGGCATTCGCGGCATCGCCCCGGGGACTTTTCCCGCGGCGAGGACTTCGCCGTCGGCTTTCATTTCGATCGTTCCGTCCGCGGAATACTCGAGTTCGAGTACCCGCGCGTCCGACGGAATCGCCGCTTCCGACGCGATGATGCTGAGCTTCCCCCCATGCCGGGCGGCGACGCTCAACTTGCGGTCTTTGAGATACCAGCTATACCCGTCCGCGCTTCCGCCCTGGGCCACGATCACACCCTCGCCCGCCGGTCCGGCGAGCTGCGCTTTGATGGAAACCGACCGCCCGACCACATACGGAGCTTTTTTCCGGGAAAGGTTCGCCCCCGGCTTCAAGCGGAAACTCGTCTTTGGGGAAAAGTCCCGCGGCGAATCCGCTTGTTTCTTGCCCCGCCAGGCTCCCAGAGGCAGCACCGAGGCCCGCTTGGCCCACGCGTCCCAACGGCGGGACATATCCGCCACGCGGTCGGGATGCTCTTTCGCCAGGTCGTGCATTTCCGTGCGGTCGGCCTTCATGTTGTGGAGTTCCCACGGTTCATTCTCCTTGGCGACGAGCTTCCATTCCCCGTCCCGCATCGCCCGGTTGCCTTCGTGCTCCCAGTAGATGGCGTCCGGGCGGTTCAAAGATTTCCCCGAGAAGGCGGGCGCCAGACTCACGCCCTCCATCGGCTGGATCATTTCCCCCTTGAGCGACTTCGGATATTGAGCCTGCGCAAGGTCCGCGCAGGTCGCCATCAGGTCGATCAGATGCCCCGGCTGCGTTTCGAGTTCGCCCTTTCGCGAAATCCCCTGGGGCCAATGCGCGATCAAAGGCGTCGAAATGCCGCCTTCGTGCACGAAGTGCTTATACTCCCGAAACGGCGTATTGGAGACGTTCGCCCAATCGATCCCGTACGCGATATAAGTATCTTCCGGTCCCGGCATCACCCCGGTCCCTTGAAGCGTCGGCACACCCGCGCGGTTTTGCTTGGGAATAACGTCCAACCGAATCGCATCGTCGGCAATCTTAGGCAACGTCGCTTTCGCCGGGCGTTTTGAGTTGCCGTTTCGGCCCACGCCCTCCTGGCAGCCGCCGTTGTCTTGAAGGAACAAAATCAACGTGTTGTCGTATTGGCCGGTCTTCTTTAACGTCTCGACAATGCGGCCGATGCCTTGATCCATCCGGTAGATCATCGCGGCATAGACTTCCATGCAGCGGGCTTCCCAGGCTTTATGCTCCACCTTGTCCCAGTCGCCGTGCTGCGGGCTGAGTTCCCAGTCCGCATCAATCAAACCGAGCTTTTGCATCCGTTCCAGCCGGCTTTTGCGGAAATGCGCATAGCCTTTGTCATACTTGCCCTCGTACCGCGCAACGTCCTCCGCCAACGCGTGCATCGGCCAATGGGCACAGGTAAAGCGACATACATAAAGAAAGGCTTCGCGTCTTGCTTCTCGCCGTGCTCGTTAATAAACCGAATCGCATGATCGCTGATCGCGTTGGTATAATAGTATGGCTCGGGTTGGTATTCCGGATCGGCAAAGGGGGAGACCATTGTATTGTCGCGCGTCAAGGTGCCGGGATCAAAGAACGAGCCCGCCCCGGTGATCGTTCCATAATAGCGGTCAAAACCGCGTTGCAGCGGCCAATTGAACTTGGGGCCGTCCGGTTGGATATGTTTCGTGACATGCCATTTGCCGACCGCATAGGTCCGATAGCCGGCGGGTTTTAACACCTGGGCAATCGTCACACAGCGGTTGTTGAGGTCGCCGCGGTAACCGTCATAGCCGCGGTCGGTCATCATCCAGCCGATCCCGCTTTGATGGGGATAGAGCCCCGTCAAGAGACACGCCCGCGTGGGACAACATCGGCCCGTGTTATAGAACTGAGTAAACCGCAAACCGTTCATTGCGAGTTCATTCAAGTTCGGCGTCTCCATTTCGCCGCCATAGCAGCCAAGGTCGGAATAGCCCATATCATCGGCCATCATAAGGATGATATTGGGACGCTCCGCCGCCGATGCCGGTTGCAGAATTCCGAAGCAGCAAACGCCAGCCAATAAAAATAGAAGTCGCATAGGAATGACCTGGTTTAATAAACGGAAACAAAAGGATCAATTCCTTAGCCGCGAAGCGGCGTCAGCCTGCAGACCAAGGATGAATCTGTAAATCGTCGGGTTATTGAAAAATGGAGTTTGACAGCTATTCTTCGATCCGTTCCGAGCCGTTCACACGTCCGCACAATTCGCAATTCGGATCTTGTTGAATCGCGCGTTTGCGGAACGTCATGTCCCGCAGGTCCATCGTGAGGAGTTGGCCGGCGAGCGGTTCGCCCAGGCCGGCGAGGACTTTAATCGCCTCCATCGCCGCCAGGCAGCCCACCGTTCCGGAAACGGCTCCGAACACGGGAAACTCGCGCTTCCACGCCGGCGGATCCTGGGGATAAAGACATTTGAGGCACGGCGTCGTTCCAGGCAGGACCGTCGTGAGTTGGGCTTCCAGATCGTACATTGCGCATTCGACAATCGGCTTACGCTGGGCGACGGCTTCGCGGTTCATGGCAAACCGCTCGGGAAACAAGGGGGCGCAGTCCACAATCAAATCCACCTGCTCCACAAGTCCACGGACATTCTTAGTCGTTGATGTTTTCGCCGATGGGCACGATTTCCAACCGCGGGTTGAGTTCCTTGAGCCGCCGGGCCGCGGATTCCACGCGGGGTTTCCCCAGCCAGTCGTGCGTCATCAGGAGTTGGCGATTGAGGTCGCTGGGCTTCACGTTGCCGGCGTGGGCGAGGATGAACTTGCCGATCCCCGCCGCCGCCAGTTCATAAGCCACCACGCTCCCCAAGCCGCCCACGCGGGAAATCAGCACGGCGGCATTCTTGAGCTTTTCCTGCCCCGCTTCGCCAAAGCCAGGAACCCAGATTTGCCACTCATAGACAGCCCGTTCCTCATCGGTCAACGGCAGGGGGGCACCCATCGATTCAGTCACTCCTCTTCCAACGCCTCGATGCGATGATTACTCGGATTTCAGATCGAACACGATATTGTTCGGACCCTCGGTGACGTTCACGATCAGTTGCGAGGTTTGGGGATTGGAGAACTTTTGCGGAATTGCTGGTTGACCATTATTCCCTTGGGTCTTTTTTGGGTTCGCGTTTTTGTTTTGGGTTTCGATCGTAATCCGATAATTGCCCGGGGCGAGGCCGGGCGCATTGTTGGAACGCTGCGCGATAGTTGCCATTCTGATCGGTGGTCGCGTTGCCTTCGAGGCCGACGTTCTGCCCGTGAAATTGCACCTTGGCCCCTGCGAGCGGCTGGCCGTCGAGCGTCACGCGCCCGCTGACTTGGACCTTCGTCACGGGTTTCAGAACATACCGCCGGGGCTTCGGTTTATTGACGGAATAGATCTGATCTTCGATCTTCTTCGCGGCCTGTTCCTGCTCGCGAATGCGGTCGTCCATGTTCTTTAGCTGCTCGGCCAGCTTGGCGACTTGCTTTTCCAAACCCGCGTTCCCGGGCATGTCCTTGAGGGACTGGGCGAGGCGGGAATGAATCTGAAACTTACTCCATTCGTTGCGGAGCGATCGTACCGGGCCGCTGTTGCGCCCTTTATTCAACTCGGCGACTTTGAGGGCCTGCTGATGCTGCGGCGTGCGGGGATTCTCTTGAAGCTCGACATGCCGAGAAAGCTGCGTCGCCGAATAAACGCCCACCGATTCGCCATCGATTTGAAGCTCATACTGGCCGGGTTTCAAATCGTGCACTTCCAACGCCTCCCGGCTCGCGCGATGGCCGAGATGCAGCATTTTTACGCCCAGCGCGGCTTCTTCCGGCAAGACCCAAGGCAGCGCCTCGGCGGTCCAGGTAAACTCCAATCCGTTCGCGCTCTTTTTGAGGTCTTCGATCTTGCCGCCGGTGACTTGGCGCGGGCTTTGCCGTTGGGGCCCGTCACAATCCGGATGCTCGACAGCGGGCGTCTCAGTCCCAGATCTTCGATGATGGAATACGCCATCACGATTTGCCCCGGCGGATCGGGATGCACGGAATCGCGAATCATCGTAAACCGCGGCTCGGTTTTTCTCTGCTCGAAGGTCAGGTTATTCAGCGGGCTATACATATCCACAAAACTATCGCCGTTTTTCGTGGCGACTTCGCGAAGCCATTGCCCGTAATAGGCCAAGACCGAGTTATACAGTTCCAGCTTGCCGGAGTCATCGTTCGGCTTTCGCAGGCGGGCCGCCCGCGAATCGAACATCGTCGGCGACATCACGACGGGAGCGGCTCCGGTTTTTTTAATCCGGTCGATCACTTTCCCCATGTCGTTTTGATAGGTGTCAAAGATCTCCTGGTTGAACGGCTGATAACGCCCGTCGTTCATGCCTAACAGTATGGTGACATACTTGGGTTTATAATCGGCGACGTCGCGGTCGAAGCGTTCGAGGGCGTCCCAAGCCTTGGCCCCGCCGACGCCGGCGTTATGAAAGCGGATGCGCTTGGCTGGAAAGCGGGTATAAAAGAAATCCTCGACGTACTGCGTGTAGAGGCACTGGTGGGTGATGCTGTCGCCTAGAAACACCAGCGTGTCGCCTTCGTCAAGCTCGATCTTCGCCGGGGGCGCGGGAAACGTTTCGGGCGGGCTGGGAGCGGCGGCGGTTTGAGCGGGTTTGGGATCGTCCCCCGACCGGCAGTCGGAAACGCTCACCACCACGGCCAAAAGACAAAATGCCAATGCACCGATCATCAGACGAACACGAGTTGCCATGGGAAACTCCTTGCACGAAGCAGAACGCGGATAGAAAGTTTTTCGAGATCGATTATGCCGAGTTTTCCCCCGGCACGCCACCTTGCAGAACAGCCGGTTTGCCGTTGGAACGGGGAGTCCTCCGCGAAGTCCACGAATGGCCCGCGGCGAAATCGGCGATCTTCCAATGCAAATTATCACCGCCGCAGAAACAGCGCTCGGCGGACTTCGTCTTCGAAGCTGGGGCTATGTTTTAGGACATCGCGAAAATCGTCGGCCTCGAGGGCATAGACTTCGAGTTGTGTTTTGGAGACGACGTCGGCGTTCCGAGGCTCGCCGGTCAGGAGCGCGGCTTCGCCGAAGAAGTCGCCCACGCCCAGCGAGGCCACCACATGCGGGCCGGTGCCGTTGCGATCGATCACATCGACTTCGCCTTGGCCGATGATGTAAAACTTATCGCCCGGATCGCCTTTGCGGATGATCACGGTGCCGGGGCGATGGGTTTCCTTGTGCATTTTCCCGGCGGCGTCGGTGAGCTGGGAATACCGCATGGCCGAGAATACGGAGCATTTTTTAAGGAACTCGACGAGGAAATTCGTTTCCTTGACGTTGCCGTCGCTTGTGATATGTCCATCCACCATCTGCACGATGCGGTCGGCCACGTCGAGGATGCGATTGTCGTGCGTGACCATCAGCACGGTGACGCCGTCGGTCTCGGCGAGTTCCTTGAAAAGATTCACCACGGTCCGGCCGGATTTTTCATCGAGGGCGGCGGTCGGCTCGTCCGCGAGGATCAACTTCGGTCGATGAGCCAAACCCCGCGCAATCGCCACGCGTTGCTTCTGCCCGCCGGAGAGGCTGCCGGGCTTATAGTCGATCCGATGTCCCATATCGAGCCGCTCCAAAAGGTCCATCGCCCGCGCCTGCGCGTCCTTTTCGCTGACTCGAAAAAGCTGCAGCGCCATTTTGACGTTTTCGTAAGCCGTGAGGGATTTCGAATAGGTTGTGAGCCTGGAAGATAAACCCGATCTCGCGGCGCAGCTCGACAAGTTTGCGCGGCGTGGCCCCGTTGAGCTCTCGGCCCAGTGTTTTCAGGCTGCCTTCCTGCACGTTCCTGAGCGTTCCCGCGAGAACGAGCAGCGTGGTTTTCCCCGACCCGGACGGCCCGGTCATAATCACGATCTCGCCGGGCTTCACAACGAGGTTGTTGTCAAACAGCGCTCTGCTTGCGCAGCTCGCCGTCGCCAAAGTAATGGTTGAGGCCTTCGATCTGGATCGACAGGCAGTGTGCACTGGATGAAATCATAGATCACATAAACTCAGTCGCAGAAGGTGTTTTAAACGTGAGGGGTAGGCGCCTAGCCTCCGGCTTCGATGAAGCGATATTTCCAAAGTCAAGACCGGCGGCTAGCGCCGTACCGCTCACGTTTGCGTGGGTATACGTTCTTAAACACACTGTCAGATACTAAAACAGATCGGCGGGTTCTAGTTCGAGCACCTTCCGAATGGCGAGGCATCCGGAAACGATGCACATCAAAAGTGTCAGTCCATAGATCATGAGGATACGTGTCAGACTGAGTTCCATCAGCAGTCCCGTCCACTGGGACAGGAACTCAAATATGCCCAAGCTAATGAGCAAACCCGGAATGAATCCTAGGATCGACAGATAGATGGATTTCCCCAGGACGATGCCGATAAAGAACCGCGTCGAATAGCCCATGGCTTTCAGCGTGGCGAACTCGGCTTGATGGTCGTTGATATTGGCAAAGATGATCTGATAACAAATCACGACGCCCACCACAAAACCGAGAATCACGCCGAGAGAAAACACAAACCCCACCGGCGTGCTGTTTTTCCAATAGCTCTGTTCGCGCGACATGTAGCGCTGCTTGGTTTCCACGACCACATCGGGGGGCAGTATGCGAACGAGTTCGTTTTTGACCTGCTCCGGATCGGCCCGGTCGCGAAGATGGATTAAGCCGACATCCACAAGGGACAGCGATTCCCGCCCGCCGTTGCGGTAGGGAAAATAGCGGGCGAAGTTTTCGGGCGTCATAATCAGCGTGCCGTCGTTCGCGAAATCCGTTCCCAGCGAAAACGTGCCCACAAGCTCAATTTGCTTCCCGGCCAGTTCCGTCGGAATCTGGGAGAGTTTCGCCGGTTTATCCAGCGGGAGATGGTAGGCGCCTTCTTTGCTTTTTCGGTCGATGAGCGCGGTCTGGGGGCGATCTAGCTTTTCCGCCTGACTTTGAACGCCTTGAATCTTGCAGAGGTCCTGTTTCACGTCGAACGCCAGCACGCGGATCGGATAGCTTGGCTGATTCTCGCGCCGAAAAACACTTTGGCCGACTTCGACGTACACGGGAAACGTGGCTTCGACTTGCGGATGGGCTTTCGCCTGGAGCAACCGCCGGCGGTCGAACGGATGCGGCGACTCGAATAGATACTTGGCGTGGCTGCGGATGATGAGGTCGGCCTTGAGTTCCCGAATGACATAAATCGTGCTGTCGAACAAGGCGTTCTGAAAGCCTCGTTCGACGAACATCAAAATGACGGCGAACGCAATCCCGGCGACCGCGGTGAACAACCGCCAATAGTTGTGCGTGAGATTCTTCCACGCCAAGGGAACGCGATATGCAGGCTTCATTTCTCTTGTTTTCGCCGCTCCTCACATTAAAACAGATCCGCCGGTTCCGCCCGGCGAACTTTTCGTAAGGCTCCCAGGCCCGACAACACGCAAAAGCCGACGGAAAGACCGAAGACAAACGCCAGGCGAAAGATCGTCATATCCATCGGAATGCCGGCGTAGAGCGTTGTCAGCCAATAGAGAAACAGGGCCATCACGAGGCCGGGAAAATAGCCGGCGATGGAGAGGATCACCGCTTGCGAGACGATGACGCTCGACAGGAACCCGTTCTGGTAGCCCATGGCTTTGAGCGTCGCGTATTCCCCCAAGCGGGCGGCTACATCGCTGGAGAGGACTTGATAGACAATCACCAGTCCGACGACGCACGCGAGCGCGGCTCCGCTTTGAAAGATGATCCCGATCGGCGTTTCGTTCACCCACAGATGAGTTTCTTCCGCCACAACCTGCTCGCGCGTGCAAACGGAAAAGTCCTGGATGCGATCCGCCAAAGCCGTCAATTTCCGCAGGGCCTCTTCGCGGTCGGCCCCCTCGGTCAATTTGACGAGGCCGAGGCTCGCGCGGTTGGTGGACCGATAGGGATAGATGCGGTCAAAGCCCCGGTCGGTCATCAGCACGGCTCCGTCAGACGCGAATCCCGATCCCAGTGTAAACACGCCGACGATTGTCACGGGATGCGAACCGATTTCGGTCTCCACGCCGATGTCTTCGGTGGAGAACCGGCGGCCGTTCTTGGGGCCGAATTCCTTTCGGGACCGCGTATCCACCAGAACGTGGCTGGGCAGCCGCAATGTCTGGCAGACGTCGTGCAATTCCCGGCGATTGAACGCGCGCCGGCCGCGGGGCACGCCCATCGTCAGAATCGCGCGGCGGATGTTTTTGCGGGGGTGTTTCCACTCGTTCACGCCGACGTAAAAGGGCACCGTGGTTCGAACTTCCGGGAGGGCTTGGATCAGCTGCAGGCGTTCGACCGGGAAATCGCGGGCGTCGGCAAAGTTCAGATATTCGGGCGAGCGAATCATCAAATCAAAATCGAGGGCATCGTAGATGATGGACGCCGTCGTTTGGACCGAACCTAAAAAACCCAACTGCAGAAACACAAGCGTGACGGCGAAGGCCACGCCGCAGATGGCGACCATGGTTCGCATGCGGTTGTGCAGCAGATTTCGCCAGGCAAGTTGAATGGGCATGGGGAGCGGGCATCACGGGGCGAGACAACACGGCGGACGTTTCGACAAGGTGCTCCCCGTCACGGGGCGCGATCCATCAGGAATTCGACTTGCACTTGCAGGTTGACGAACCGCCCCGCCACCTTGCTCGCGGAATCGTCGAATTCGATCGTGACTTCCACGACATGCCGATCCGCGGCCGCGTAGGGGTCGAGGCTTTTGAGCTTGGCGGCGGCGACGAGCCGGCTGATGCGGACGACCTTCCCGAAAATGCCGGATTCCTTCGATCCCGTGCGGGGAAAGGCGGGGCTTGTGACGCGGACGCGCTGTCCTTCGCGGATGCATTGGATGTCCGTTTCAAAGACCTCGGCCTGGCAGGTCATGTGTTTCAGGTCGGCCATTTGCAGGATGGGCTCGGACGCAAGAACTTCGCCCGGCTCCACGAACGTCTTTAAGACCGTCCCCGCCGCGGGGGCCTCGATTTGCGTCTGGTCGTATTGGAGCTTCGCGAGTTCCTCGCCGTATTTAAGTGACTTGGATTTGTCGGCGGCCTTCACCGCATCCCGCTTGGCCTGGGCCGCGGCCAGTTCCGCCGCCGCGGATTTTTCGGCAAACGCCCGGCCGGCCGTCATCCGTTTCAACGTCATCTGGGCGGCCTGAAGTTCCTCCAAGGTCTTGTCCACTTGCAGTTCCTGCTGCTCCCGCTTCTGGGCGGAGACCAGCGATTCCGACAATCCTTCCAAGCGGTCCAGATTCCGCTTGGCCAATGCGAGGCTCGTTTTCAGGAATTCGATTTGGGACCGCTGGGCGTCTTCTTCGATCTTTTGCAAGGCGAGTTTCTCTTGGGCCAACTTCGCGAGCGTGATTTGCTGGTCGGCGGCGGCGAGTTCGGCGGTCAGCTGCTTTTCCGCTTCGGCGCTGGGACTCTTGAGCCTTCCACTGGAGAAACCGCATCTTCTGACTGTCGAGCACCGCGAGCAACTGGCCTTCTTCCACCGGATCCCCTTCCGCAACCTTCAGTTCCGCCAATCGATCGCCGGGCGTGGCGCTCACCGAGATCACGCCGTCGTGGGGAAGCAGATAGCCCAACGCATTGACGGGGCGATCGCAATTCTCATCGGAGGTGGCCAAGGGAGGTTCCGGATCGACGTGGTTGTCATCTTCGCCGGCCCAATGCGTGCGCAGATACCACCCGCCGGCGATCAAAACACCGACCAGAACCGATGCAAAAACGATCCGAATCACGGAGCGGCTCATGAGAGAGAATTGGCGAGGATGTGGTCAGATGGACGGAGAAAGCCACAACGGGTGATCCCTCACCATGCTAAGATCCTAGTGGGGCGGACAGGCGGATGCAACGGCGCAATTCTATCGGTTCGGACCGACAACTTCCCGTCTCCCATTCTCCCTCTCGCCAACTGGTCCCAATCACGCGGCGCGGCGGAATTGGGATTCCACCAAATCGGCGAGGGCTTGCCAGACGCGGTCGGCTTCCAGTTCTCGGAAGCATGCCAGGCGGCGGCCGCCGCGGTGCGGGCAATGTTTGTGATAACCCGCGGCGCAATCAAGCCGCGTGCTGACGAGGGCGTGCTGCTTTCCCGGCGGACCGGACTGGACCGGGCTTGTGCAGGTGAAAACGCCGACCACGGGCGTCCCCACACCGGCCGCGAGGTGCATCGGACCGGAATCGTTCGACAGCACCACGTCGGCCCGTTCCAGGACGGCGGCGAGACGTTTGAGCGTCGTCTGACCCGCGAGATTTTTCAGACGGGCATTGGGGACGAATTTGCGGACTTGCCGCTCGATGTGGTCGGTCAGAGTTCGTTCCGCGGGACTGCCGACGAGAACCGGGGACATCTTGTAATAGCGGGCCGCCTTCGCCGCGACAAAGGCGAAGTGCCCCGCCGGCCAGCGTTTGGTTTCCCACTGAGCCCCGGCATGAATGACCAACACGCGGGGCGACAAGCCGGCGAATTGCCCGCGTGCCCACGCCCGGTCGTGTGCGGTCACCGCGACGATCGTCTCCCGCCGATGTTGCCCCATTCCCAGCGCCTCCGCCACCCGCCAATTCCGCAGATGGGCGGGCACGAGCCGGCTCGTGTCGGGCAGCGAAAGTTGGCAGGCCCAGTCCGCCCCTTCCCGGGCCGTCTCCAAACCGACCCGCACGGGCGGCGGGTGGCCCAGGTCATGAGGCCTGTCCGCAAGAGGCCCTGGAGATCGAACACCAGATCGAACCGGCGTTTCCGCAGCGCCTGGAGCAGCCCGAAAAATCGCCTTGCTCCGCCCCGCCGGTCGAAGGGAATCACCTCATCCAAAAACGGATGCCCCGTCAACAGCTCGGCAAACTGCGAAGCCACCACCCACGAAACCGAGGCGTGCGGGAATCGCTCCTTCAAGACCGGCAAAAGCGGCAGCGTCTGCACAATGTCGCCCAAGGCGCTCGGTTTGATGAGGCAAACCCGCCGCGCATCGAGGGCCTGAAGATCCGCAACTGAAATCCGTTTCAACATGCCGTCCCGGCCTAGGAAATCCGATCCATCAAATTCCGGGGGGGGATCATACCGGCAATCCAAACCCCGCGACAAGACCGATCGCAAATTCGAAATCCGAACCGAGAAATCCGAATGATCAAACTCACAAATCTGGGGGTTTCGAGCCTTGGAATTTGGGGTTTTGGATTTTTTTCGGATTTTGGATTTCGGATTTCGCGCTTGGGACTTTCTATCCCACGTGGCGGAAGCGCCAGGCTCCGAACAGGAAGTATACGCCCGAGAATCCCACCAGGACGCTGCAGTATTTGAAAACTTGTTCCAGAAGCGGATGCTCGGTGGTGAGGATTTCGCGGTAGGCCATCAACGCCCAGGCGTGCGGAGTGCCGAGGCTGATGGTTTTCATCATGTCCGGCAGCCAGTCCCGCGGCAGAAAACAACCGCTGATTCCCGCCATCACGATCATCACGGACGTCGCATAGGCCGAGACCTGCGAATCGGTTTTGACGACGGTGGCGACCATCAGCCCCAATGTCGTCGCGGACATCGAGGTCGCGAGGATCACCGGAACGAGCAGCCAGGGCTCCTGACCCCAGGACATCCCGAACAAGAGCCGCCCCGCCAAGAACAACAGTACCGTCTGTACAACCGAGACGATAAAGAAAGGCACGGTTTTGCCGAACATCACGCCGGTGGGCGAAACCGGGGCGATCCGCAAGCGGTTCAGCGTGCCCAGGTCGCGCTCGTGGATAAATGAGCGGGCCATGATATTGATGAGAAAGAACACAAACATGACCGTCCAGCCGGGCACCAGTTCATCATAGAGCCGCCCGTCCGCCTGGCCCGCTTCTTCCTTGACGGGCTCGAGTTCCATCGGCGGCACGCCGCCCTCGGCTTCCAGGTCATCGCAGGTCGAGCGGATGCGTTGTGCCAGGGCTCCGCTTCTGCAGAACACCGACGGGGCGATGTTGCGGAGGGCCTCGCTGTAAACCAGGCGCTCGATGACCGTGGAGGTGCTCGATTCGGGGCGATCGCTTACCAGTTCGATGTCCAGCGACTTCAAACCGCCTTGGAGCTTCCCGCCGGTCGGCGAAAGCACATCGGTCGCGGTGAGTTCTGAGACTTTCCGATAAAACTCCGGGCCGAAGACCAGGCCGGCGTTCACTTCCTCGTCGGCCTGTCCGTCCAGCATTCGCTGGAGCGTGTCGCGGTTCTCCGCGGGGAAGATTTCGACGCCTTGGCCTGCTTGCAGCCCGTTGACGATCTTGCGGACCAGGTTTTTGGCGCGGGTTCGCTCGGCGGCGTCGAGTTTCGGGTCGTCGAATTCGGTCTGAATGTTGAGATAATCCACATCATCCACAAAGCCGATCCGCAGCATCTGGTTGGACCGCTTCCAGCCGAGCAGCTTGCCGGTGGTCAGCCCGATGATGGTGATAAACACCAAGGGCAACACGACGAGAAGCGCCGCCGTCCGCCGATCCCGCAGGAGCAGCTTGAGGTCTTTTTTCGTAATCTCCCAAAATCCCATCAGCGATCAAAATCCCCAATGACCAAATCCCAATAACCAATGATTTGCAAGTTGAATGCGATTCGCCTCATGAACCGGGGCGAGCGCCCTGCGGCTCATAAAAATGTGACAAGCGAACCGGGGCGAGCGCCCTGCGGCTAATCGATGCGACAAGCTCCGGTTTTCATTCGTGTGATTCGTGGTTTTATTCTTCCAATACCAATTTTGCGTTCGCGGTGATTCGTCGGTTCAATCCCGCAGGCGGGTGCCGGTGAGTTGGAGGAACAACCGCTCCAGGTTGGGTTCGTGGGTTTTGACGGCGTGGAGCTTGACGCCGGTTTCCGTCAGCAGGTTGGTGACTTTCGAGAGGGTCTCGAAGGTTTTCTCGTCGCCTTGCTGATCTTTGGACACGAGCAGGTCCACTTCGTCCGCGTCATCTTGCGCGGGCTGGACTTCCACAAGCTGCGAGAGTTGGCGGGCGACATTGGACGGCGGCTTGGAAATCCGCAGGCTCAAGTCGGCGCTCATCCGGCCGAGGAGCGCGCTCAATGTGTCCATCGCCAGGATTTTGCCGTGGTCCATAATCGCGACGCGTTCGCAGATCGTCTGGACTTCTTCCATGTAATGGCTGGCGTAGATCACCGCGACGCCCTCGGTATTGAGATCCCGCACGCACTGGAGCAAATGCGACCGGGATTGCGGATCGACGCCGACGGTCGGCTCGTCCAAAATCAGCAGTCGCGGGTGATGCAAAAGCGCGCAGGCGAAGTTCAATCGGCGTTTCATCCCACCGGAAAACGTGGCCGCGGGATCGTCCGCCCGCGAGGTGAGCCCCACCCGATCGAGTGCGGCCGCGGTGCGTTCGGCCAGAATGCCGCCTTTGATGCCATACAGCCGGCCGAAGAAGTGCAGGTTCTCGGTCGCCGTCAATTCGGGATAGATCGCCAGGTCCTGCGGGACGACGCCGAGTTGAGACCGCATGGCGGGGTTCCTGGGGTCGAACTCTTTGCCGTCGAGATAAATCGAGCCCGAATCGCAGGGAACCAGGCCGGCAATCATCAGCATCGTCGTGGATTTGCCCGCGCCGTTCGGCCCCAAGAGTCCGAAGACTTCTCCCGCCTGAATCTCAAAGCGGACGCCGTCCACCGCCACCAGGGATCCGTAAGACTTTCGGAGGTTTTTGACTTCCAACAGCGGCATGGGTTTGTTCTGACGATACGGGGCAGCGAGTTTGGGCGAGCGCCCGGCGTCAGCCGGCTGATGACTCGCGGTCGCCTGAGTTGATTTCGTTTCCACCATTGTTCGCATTCGCGAGGGTTTTGACCATTCCCAAAAATCGTGGGGCCGAGGCGGGCACCCTCCGCAGGTTGTTCCGCCCGCCTCGTTTTCCGGATTCGTGAAACCTCACAAACCCAGCAAGAGGGCATGCATGCTCACGACGCCCACAGCGGCGGCGGCACCGACGCGGATGTTGTCGTTGATGCGCGAAGGCAGGGATTCCGCAATCGCCGCGAGCATCACGGCGGCCCCCGCACAATACAGGGCCGTCGTGAACGGGACGCTTTGGTATTCCAACGATTCCGGATTAAACTGCGTCTCCCCCCAATAGATCACCGAAGCGACGGGAATCCCCACGGCCAGAAAACCGGCAAAACCGGACCAGGTTTTGTGCGGATTCCAAGGCAGCTTCGGACCGCCGAACATCAATCCGACCACTGTAGCCGACCCGTCGCCAAACGCAAGCACCGCGAGCACCGTCAGCCCCAATTCGACGTGTTCCGGGAAAATCAAGAGCGTCAAAAGCACCGAAAGCGCATAGCCGAGCACCGCGCTCGCGCGTTTCCCGTCTTGGCGGCGCTCGATCAGGCGATACCGGAAAAACACGTGCGCCGCAAAAAGGCACACCAACGAAAACAGCACGATTTCCAGCGTCGGGGACAAGGGATCGCGGTGCGGCACCGCCCACAACGCGAACGGCAACACCCCCGGTGCGGAGTGCCAAAGCCGCCGCCGCCATTCCGTCGCGGTCAATCCGCAATAGGTGGCTGGGGAATGTTCGCCGGGCGAATTCACGTCGGAGGGGGAAAACATCACAGAGAGAGATTCTTGGGGAGGGATCAGCATAATATTCTCGAGGACACAAGAAGCCGGAATCAATGATCTCAGGCGCAAAAATGTCGTGGCTTGCTTCTCTCTATCGGAAATCCCGCCGTCAATCTTGCCGCATTTTGCCCAAACCGCCGGATTTTCGCGGGATTGGACCGCGCGAGTTCTGTTCGTTGCGATCGTCCAAGGCGCTGCCGCGATCGATCGGCCCATCCGTCCCAAACGATTTGCAGAAGAGGTCGTCACCGTCAACGTCGGCAAAATCATCTTGGACGTTTTCGCCTGAGAACCAAAGACCGGCGAGCGGGAGGTGTGAGCCGGTAGGAGCTTCCCGGTGACGTTGATCAGCCCAAAACTCCACGAAACCGGGAGGCTTGCGCCTCCCGCTCGCTTTCTGATCCTTGACCCACCGCGGTATTTCGGCCCTTGTTTCGGAGATCTTTTTCCTTGTACGATAACTAAGGGTTTTCCCCGTTGTTTTTGTTGCGTCTTGACGTAAAGCCGGATATGCTGAAAAGAGAGCAAACCGATTCCATTCGATTTTTCTATGGGCCGCCCTAAACAATCCCAGTCAGGTCACTTCGACAATTCTGGTGATTGCCAGCCACAATGCCCTGCGTGTTGGGGGCGGGGGCGTTTTCGCCTCCCACCTTTCTGGCCCAATCACCGTCCCATAGCGACAGGACGGGAATGAACCCTCCAAACGGAAGCGAATCCATGAGCCGGAAACTCATTTGTGTTGTGATTTTGGGTGCGTTGTTTTCGCCGGGGACGCTGGCGCGAGGCGAAGAGCAGCCCGAACAATTCCTGGAAGGCCTCAGAAGCCGGGGCTATTACGACTTCGCCCTCTATTATCTGGACAAGCTCGAGGAACGCAGCGATCTGCCGGCGGAGATCAAGCAGGTGATTCCTTACGAGCGGGCGATTACGCTCTTGGACGGCGCGCGGACGATCAACAACCCCGAAGTCCGGGCCGAGCAACTCGACCGGGCCGTCGCCCAGTTGGACGCCTTCACGCGGGCGAATCCCAATCACCCGCTCGCCGCCAAAGCCAACACCGAGCAGGCCCGGATTCTCATCGAGAAAGCCCGCGTGAAAATCTGGGAGTCGGAATCCCCCGCCAACGAGCAAAACAGCGAAAAGTTCCGCCTGGAAGCCCGCGCCTACTGGCCAAAGCCCGCCAGACGTTTCAAACCGCCCACGATCAGCACAAGGCGGTCTTCGAAAAATTCGGCGTCTATATCGATCCCGCGGAGAAATTGAAACTCGAAGCCCGCGGCAAGTCGGAAATCGACTTCATGCGGGCCCAGATCGATTTGGCCCTGTGCACTTACGAAGAAGCCCAAACCTACCCCGCGGACTCGCAGGAGTTCAAAAACCTCCTCAACAAGGCGGCCGACGAGTTTAAGGCCATCCACGAGAAATACCGCAGCATCGTCGGCGGACTTTACGCCCGCATGTGGCAGGGCAAATGCTTCGAGGAGCAAAACGACATCGGCAAGGCCCTCGGGATCTATAACGAACTCTTGGGACATCCCGGCAAGTCGTCGGCGATGCAGAACGTCCAGAACCAGGTGCTCCAGTTCCGCTTGATCTGTTTGAACCACGACGAGCGGAAGGATTATCAACTCGTCATCAACGAGGCGGGGCAGTGGCTGCAGATGCACCGCAAAGAAGGCGGCACGACCATTGGGCTGGGGATTCGCTACGAGAAAGCCGTCGCCCACGAGAAGCTCGCCGCAAAGCTCAAGAAGGACTACGAAGCCGCCAAGAACAAGGCCGAGCGCGACAAGACCGAACCCCCGCTCGAACCCAAAAAAGACATCGAGAGCAACCTGCGGCTGGCGATCAACGAAGCCCAGCAGGTCACCCAATACGCCGGGCAATACCGCGGGCCGTCGCAGTTCATGGTTTCGCGGATCAAGGGCAAGCTGGGGGTGTCCGAAGGCGATCCCAGAACGATCGAGGAAGCCCTGGTGCGGGCGGACAATCTCGTGCAGGAAATCGAAGGCCTGGAAAACGACGTGCAAGCGGCCAAGACCAAACAGGAAACCGCGAACCGCAAGGAGGCGCTCAACGCCCACCTCAACGAAACCGCCCGGATTTTGAGCCTGGGCCTCAAGCTGGCCACGGAGAAAACCGACATCGCCCTCATCAACAAGGACCGGTTCTGGCTGGCTTACATCTATTACAAGCTCGAACGGAATCTCGAGGCGGGCGTCATCGGGGAATTCCTCGCGAACCATTTCGCGGACGACGATCCCAAGATGGCCCAGCAAGCCGCCAACATCGCCTTGGGGGCCTACAACC
This sequence comes from uncultured Planctomycetaceae bacterium, assembly GCA_963815195.1. GTDB lineage: Bacteria > Planctomycetota > Planctomycetia > Planctomycetales > Planctomycetaceae > CAWAVN01. Next base: position 91,755 of record CAWFGE010000012.1, on the reverse strand, counting down.
AGGCTTACAACGCGCAGATGAAAGAGAGCCAGGCGGACGGCAGCGCGGCGGAGGTCAAATTCGAGCTCGATCAAATGGTCCGCGTCTGCGAGGGCATTACCCAGAAATGGCCCGGCAGCGGTTTGGCGGACACCTCGCGGATGCTCCTGGGCAAAATCTATAGCCGCCGCGACAAGCCCGTCGAAGCCGCCAAGTGGTTCACCCAGGTCACCTCGTCCGATAAGAAAGGCGAGGCGAAAGTCTCCGCGGGGCAGGCCTACTGGAACGCATATCTCAAAAACGCCGTCCTGCCGGAGGACAAACGCCCCACGGCGGATGAACTCAAAGCCTGGCAGGAAAACTCGAAAAAGTTCCTGTCCGAGGGCATCGACATTATGAACACGGACGTCCCCGAAGACGCCTCCGTGGAAAATGCGACCGACCTCATCGCCGCCCGCGTCACGTTGGCCCAAATTTTTGCCAACGAGCAAAACTACGATGCGGCGATTGTGTACCTCACCGACGGCAAGAAATACCACCATCCGCCGCTCGAAGCCGTGAAAATTCAGGAAGGCGAACAGCGCCCGGAACGCGGCGTCAAAAGCCAGAACTTCGCCCGGCTCGTCTATCAGGTGCTCCTCAGGGCTTACGTCGGCAAACAGCAAACCGGCGAAGCCCTCAAAGCCATGGACGATTTGGAAAACGTCGTCGGCAAAGAGAACGCCGACGATCTGACCAGGACTTACGTGGAACTCGGCAAGCAGATTCGCTCCGAAATCGAACGCCTCCAGGCCCAAGGTCCGAAAGACCGCCTGGATGCGATCCTGGCGTCCTTCAGCACCTTTTTGAACGCCCTTCTCGACAAAAAGGCCGATATGTCCTACGGCTCGCTGCAATGGATGGCGGAAACCTTTTTGAACCTGGGAATCAGCCTCAAAGATGCCCCCGGCTCGAATTCCGCCGAGTACTTCAAAAAGGCCGAGGAATGCTACCAGGCGATTCTGGACCGCGCCCAAAAAGAAGCCGAGACCCCCAAATGGCTCACCGGCATTAAAGTCCGTCTGGCGAACACCAGCCGGAGCGCGGGCGATTACCAGAAGGCCTTGGACATTCTCAAATCCGTGCTCAAGGACCATCCGCGTTCGCTCGATGTTCAGATCGAAGCCGCCGAAACCCTGCAGGCTTGGGGAGCTGCGGGCCGGCCCGATTCTCCGCAAATGCTGATCGCGGCCATTCAAGGGATGAAGCTTCCCGGCCAAAACGACGCCGAGCCCCGCGGACTCTGGGGCTGGGGCGGGATGTCCAACCAGTTGATCAACCAACTCCGCCCGGTTCGCAAGCAGGTGCAATCCCTGCGGCTGGACGAGGAAAAGATCATCGCCTACCAAAACACCCTGGCCGAAAAGGCCGATCGCGAATCCCAACTCGAAGCCGCCAAAGCCGCGGGAGCCGCCGCCTCGGAAGACGTGAAAGCCGCCGAGGAGCGCCTCGCCCTCGTCACCGATGCATTGACCGCGACCAAGACCTGGCTCGCGCTCCGCCTGGAGCAGAAGGCCCTGGAAGCCGCCGGCAACAAACCCGACAAGGCCAAATCGCTCGACCGCATCGAAGAGATCAACCGCACGCTCAGCCACATGGTCGATTTCGAAGTATTTCGAAAACTTCGACAAGATCAAAAAAGACCTCCAAAAAGAACTCGCCGACCTCCAGGGGAAAACGGACGACAAATCGAAAGCGCGAATCGCCGCCATCGAAAAGCAGCTGGCCGAAATGGAAACGGAAAAGGATCTCCCTGCCCCCGGCCTACCGGACGGGCCAAAAGCTGATCGGCACGCGGGAAAAACTGTCTCTCCTCTTGCAGGATGAGCTGGCCGGGCTCAAAAAAGTTTCGGCGAGCGGCGGTGCCCCGGAGCACATCGAAGAGCTGAAGGCCGAGATCGACGCCGTGAAACCCGAAGGCATCACCCAGGAACGCATGGAAAAAGTCCGCGACGAGATGGACGCGCTCGCCAAAGCCGGCAAGCGGCCCACGAAGAAGGAACTCCAGCAGGAACTCAAGACGCTCAGAAACGCGGTCAATGCCTGGACCGTGTACCTCCTGGTGCGGGGCGACATCCAGACGCCGCTCGCGGAGCTGCCGCTCGACGATGCGGAACTTCAGGCCAAACTCGAAGAAAAGAAAGCCCTCATCGCGCAGCAGCTCGCCGGCGAAGAAGCCAAGGAGACGGCGACCTACGCCCGGCTGTTGGACGTGCTGTATCACGTTTCGGAATCGCGGTACAAATATGCCCAAATCCAGAGCAGCACCACCGAGAAAACCAAAGCCCTGGAGGCCGCGAAGATCGAGACATCCAACCTCACGCGAATCATTCCCAAGGATGACATCAATAACGAGTGGTGGAACAAGTTCAACGCGATGTACAAGACCATCCAAACGGATTTGAATCCGCTGGTGAAGGACCCGGTCGTTCCGCCCCCGGACATCCCGCACGACACAACCAACGTGGATGCAAACCTGACCTGGCTCGAACGCCCCTCGGTCGTCGCCGTGGCCGGTCCGGGAGGACCGGATGACAAAAAGAAGAAAACCGACACGGCGGTCGAACCGCCCACGGTCAGCATGACCTGGGTGATTCTCGGGTTCTTGCTGGCGCTCGCCGGCACGGGGGGCGCGGTGTATTTGATGATGGGGGCCCAAAAGAAAAAGCCGATCCGCGTGACCTACGGCTCCGGGCCGATGGGGGGCGATGAGACCATCACCTTCCCCGGCGAAGGATTCGGAGCCGCGGATGAATCGCCAAGGCCGAGGCGATCGAGTCAAAGCCGGCCCGCGAAAAAATCCGCCGCCGGAACCCGCCCGCGCCCGCAAACCGCGGACGCTTCAACCGGCGAAGCGCCGCGCCAGAAACCGACGCCCAAAAAACGCCCGGCCCCGCAAGCCGCGGGAGAACCGCCCAAACCCAAGCCAAAACCCAAACCCCGGCCTTCGGAATAAAGAAAAGGTGAGCGTGGGGCGTCAGCCCCATGATGACCACGGTTGCGAAAGGATCGGATCATCGGGCTGACGCCCCACGCTCGCCATAAAGACCCGAACTCGTAAATCATTTCAATCAGCCCGCCCGTTGGCGGAGGAGTTGTTCATCGATGAGGAATTTCGCCCGATTGTTGCTGACGTTCGCCGTCGCCTTGGCTCCCGTGGCCTCGGCCTGGTCTGCGGATATTGTGTTTCGCAAAAGCAATGCGTCCCGCGTCGGCAACGAACTCAAGTCGCAGTCCCCGACCGAACTGGTGATGGCCGGGCTCGGCGGCAAGGAAGAACGCGTGCCCGCGAACGACGTGGCCCGCGTGGAATGGGACGGCGAACCGCCCGGGCTCAAAACCGCCAGAAGCGCCGAAGCCGCCGGCCAGCTGCAGAAAGCCTTGGATGACTATCAAAAAGCCCAAGGCGAAGCGGACGCCAAGCAGACGGACCTCAAGACCGACCTCGAGTTCCTCATCGCCCGCGTGACGGCCAAAATGGCCAAGGCCGATCCCGGCAAACTGGACGAGGCGATTCAAAAGCTGGACGCCTACCGCAACGCCCACGCCAACACCTTCCGCTATTACGACACACTGATGCTGTTGGGCGACACCTACATGACCAAGGGCGACTTCGCCAACGCCGAGCCCGCGTTCAAACAGTTGGAGCAGGCTCCCTGGGACGATTACAAGATGGCCGCGAAGATCGCCGAGGGTCGGCTGTTTTTGAAGAAAGACAGCCTCGCACAGGCCCAGACTTTGTTCCAGACGGTCGCCAACCAGCCCGCCAAGACCGACGCCGAGAAATCCCGCCAGTTCGAAGCCCGCTTGGGGATGGCGACCTGCTATCAGCGGCAGAACCAGTTTGAAAAAGCCGCTTCGGAACTCGATCAGATCATCAAACAGGCCCCGGCGACCGATGCGAAGACGATGGCCGAGGCCTACCTCCGCAAAGGGGACAACCTCCTCGCCGCGGGCCAGAAGAAAGATGCGCTCCTGGCGTATCTGCACGTGGACGTGCTGTTTTCGAGCGAGAAGGACCTCCACGCCGAGGCGCTCTACCACTTGGCGAGCCTTTGGACCGAAGTCGCCCAGCCGGGCCGCGCCGCCGACGCCCGCGCGAAGCTCGCCACCGACTACCCCAACAGCGAATGGGCCAAAAAGCTCGCCGGCGGGTAAGCCGGCAATCGCAGGAAGCATTCGTTCGACGCGCAAATTTTCAATATCGAATTTCAAAACTCTGGATTCTCGATCGTGCGGAATTTAGAATGAAATTTCCCATCCTTGGACCACCACACAAGCGGGCTTGTTGATTGAACCGAGCCGGCCGGCGCGCCGCTCAACCACCCCATCGGCCCCACAGATCAATCACTGGAGAAAAACCATGTTGCGAGGACTATCCCCCTTCAACCCGGCCCCCACCTGGTCGCGCGTTTTGAGCCTCGTGCTCTTGGCCGGCATCGTGACCTTCACCTTCACCGCGCTGGCCCCGTCGCCCGCCGCCGCCCAAACCGAGGAGGCCGCCAAGACCGGCGACGCGAAAGAGACCGCCGCCAGCGAGCAGAGCTTTTTGATGTGGATGATCCAAGCGTCGGGGATCTTCGGGTTCGTGCTGCTGTTGCTCTCGTTCATTATGGTGGCCCTCATCATGATGAACGTCCTCCAGGTCCGCCGGGATAACCTCCTCCCGCCGGCGTTCATCGAAGGCTTCGAGGAGCGGCTGGCCCAAAAGGATTACCAGGGAGCCTACGAATCGGCGAAGGCCGACGATTCCTTCGTGGCCCGCGTCCTCGCCGCCGGGCTCAGCAAGCTCAACCGCGGCTACGACGAAGCCATCGAAGGCATGCAGGAAGTCGGCGAAGACGAAAACATGGCCCTCGAACATCGGCTGAGCTACCTGGCCCTCATCGGCACCGTCGCTCCCATGCTCGGGCTGATGGGCACCGTGTACGGGATGATCGCCAGCTTCCGCGTCATCGCCAACTCGCCCGTGGCGCCGAAGCCCAAAGAACTGGCCGACGGGATTTCGACGGCCCTGTTCACCACGATCGAAGGGCTGGCCGTCGCCATCCCCGCGATGGTGTTTTACAGCCTGCTCCGGAACCGCGTCGCCCGCTTCGTGCTCGAAGTCGGCATGATCAGCGAAGGCCTGATGAGCCGGTTCTCGACCATGGGCAAGAAAACCGCCGGCGGCGCCCCCCAAGCCGCCCCCGCCCAGAAACAAGACTAGTCAACCCCACTTCCCAAGCCGACGCCTTGGCGTCGAACACCGACCGCAAGCGGTCGGCTTGGGTGTTTTTCGCCAAGAGATTCCCGCTATGAAATTCCAAAAGACCGATCCGGCGGTGGCCGAAGTGGACATGACGCCGATGATCGATATCGTGTTCCAGTTGATCGCGTTCTTCATGGTCATCACCAACTTCGAGCAGACCCAGGCCGACGAACGCGTCAAGCTCCCCGCCGACCAGTTGGCCCGCCCCGCGAAGAACAAACGGGACAACGAGCTCGTGTTGAACATCGGCTTCAATCGCAACGCCGAGGGCTACCTTGTCGGCGCGGGCATACCGATGTTGTTCTACGCCGGCGACCAAATCCCGCTGGGGGATAAGAGAATTCGAGAGAGCCTCGATTTCGAAGCCGAGAACTTCGAAAAAACGAAAGGCGTCAAACGCGCGGAGGTCACGGTAATTTTCCGCGCCGACGCCGAGGTCCCCACGGGGAAAATCCAGGAACTCATGAAGACCTGCCAGGAAGCGGGCTTTGAGAAATTCGACCTCAGAGCCAAGCAGGAATCCACCGACGGATAAGGCCAGCCGCTCGGCCCTCGTTACCTGACCCCACCAGACGACTTCAGCCTCTCGGGACACAGCCATGAAAGTTCGCGGCACCGGCAAGAAAAACGAAAAAATCGAGCCTCAAATGGCTCCCATGATCGACGTCGTGTTCCAGCTTTTGATCTTCTTCATGCTGACGTTGAAGATCACCGCGCCCGAAGGCGACTTCAACATCAACATGCCCCTCGGCCAGTCCTCGTCGTCCGCGCCCCCGCCGGTGAACATCCCGCCGATCAGCGTCCGCCTGCTCGCCAACACAGACGGCACGCTCAAAGACGTGGTCTATAACAACAACAAGCACTTCGGCGCGGGCGATCAGGCGTTCGCCCGTTTGAGCAGCGAAATCTTGAAAACCATCGGGCGTCCCGGCAGCGACCTCACCAAAAACATCGAAGCCGAGATCGAAGCCGACTACAACCTCCACTACCGCTACACCATCCAGGCGGTCAGCGCCTGCACCGGCCGGATGCAGCAAACGGCCGACGGCGACTTGAAGCTCGTCCGCTACATCGAAAAGATCAAATTCGCCCCGCCGAAACGGCCTACATAGTTTCAAAGATTTGACGCCCGGGGACCCAACCGCATCGCCCAATCGGGGACACTGCCATGAACGTTCGCGGCACCGGCAAGAAAAACGAAAAAATCGAGCCTCAAATGGCTCCCATGATCGACGTCGTGTTCCAGCTTTTGATCTTCTTCATGCTGACCTTGAAGATCACTTCGCCCGAAGGCGACTTTAATATCAATATGCCCCTCGGCCAGTCCCGCCGCCCCCGCCGCCGGACAAGGTGATCATCCCGCCCATCAGCGTCCGTCTTCTGGCCAATACCGACGGCACGCTCAAAGACGTGCTCTATAACAACAAGCACTTCGGCGCGGGCGACCAGGCGTTCGCCCGCCTCAATAGCGAAGTCCTGCAAACCATCGGGCGTCCCGGCAGCGACCTCACCAAAAACATCGAAGCCGAGATCGAAGCCGACTACAACCTCCACTACCGCTACACCATCCAGGCGGTCAGCGCCTGCACCGGCCGGATGCAGCAAACCGCCGACGGCGACTTGAAGCTCGTCCGCTACATCGAAAAGATCAAATTCGCCCCCCCGAAGCGGCCTGCGTAGTTCCCCGCGAATTACAGCCGAATCTGCGAGATCGCTTCCTCGGCGGGCAGGATGTAGCCTAGGTAAAACGGGCCGAACTCGGCGTACTTGGCGGAGGCTTTGTCGAACCGCATCGTGTACACGATTTCTTTAATCGACTCGGGATTCCGGGCCCAAAGCGTCACGCCCCATTCCCAATCGTCGAAACCGGTGGACGCCGTGATCAATTGCGACACGCGCCCCGCGAACTTGATCCCCGAAGTCGCATGTTCCGACATCATCGCGCTTCGGCTGCTGAAGGGCTCCATGTACCAGTTGGCCAGCGGGTGGCGGATTTTGTTCATGGGATAAAAACAATGCACCGGCAGCGGCGGGAAGTCGGGGTACAGCCGCTGCTTGTTCATCATCGGCAGCCGGCTGGCATACGCATTCACCTTCGCTTCATAAGTGGGATCGTCCGGCGCGGTGCCTTCCTTCCGCAGCCGCTCGGCGTATTGCTCCACCGTGGGCACATATTCCGAAACCTCGCTGATCGAGACGAACGAATACACCGGCTCGAGCGCCGGCCCGAGCGCGCACGTGCGGAGGGCGTGCTTCACGCGGTCCAAGACCAGCGGGTCCGGGTCCATCAGCATCAGACCCAAATCGGCCCGATGCCCCGACACGACAGAGCTCAACAGACGTTCGGGCCCCCCCTCGGATTCGGGATCGAGGATCTTCGCCAGCTCTTCGCGGCCCTGGGCTCGGTCGGATTCGCCAATCTGATTAAGGGCCGCCTGGTTCACGCGGTAATAAATATGCAAACAGTGCCAGCCTTCGGTGAGCCTGATGGTCGGTTCCGGGAGCGAGGCGGCGGCATGGGGAGGTCGATTCACGATCAAGGCTTTCCGTCAATTGAGGACAAAAGGAATGTGGGGCTTCATTTTATCCATTTGTGCTCGACCTGACGACCAAACCCCGTCAACGTTTCTGAGGTTTTCCCTTGGGCGACTTCGCGCGGGGCTCGCCGTCCGCCGCGTTCTGTTCGGGAGCATAAGGCGAGCGGCGGGGCGGAGGCACGAAGGTGCGCTTGGGGACCGTGGAGTGAATTTGGGGAACCTCGCGCGGTGCGCTTTCCGTGGAGGGACCGTAGGCAATCGCGAGATTCACAGAGAGTGCCAGGGCCGACAGCACCGCGCCCGCCGCCGACCAGCGGAAGTTGCTGCTCGAACCAAAGGCGATCAAACCGCAGCCCACAACTCCGCCGATCAGTCCCAGCGAGCTAATTGGCGCCCCGAGGATCGGCAAAGGGCACAAAAGCAGGCCGATGGACCCGATGACAAAAGACGCCGTTCCCAAACCAAAGGGGGCCCTGGAGATTTTCGGAAGAGGATCCATGGCAGTCGCTCTTATGAGTTATGACGAGTGCTTCGTGAGAGCAAGAACTTCGCGTTTGCAAAAAATGAGCCGCAGGGCGCTCGCCTCAGTTTTAATCAGCCGCAGGGCGCTCGCCCCGGTCTTCGAAGAGCGAACCGGACGCTAGCGCATTCCGGCTGATCCGAATTCTTCACATCGACAATGCACTTGGCCTTGTTAATGTCCCGGTGCAAAGGGCAACAGGGAACGGGAGAGATAATCGACCAGCGTCAGCGTCAGCAGAACAATCAGCCACACCACCGAGGCCGTGATCACGACCCAGGTCAGGCGGGGGCTGGCGATGATTTGCATGAAAAACAACATCACCAGGCTCGCTTTGAAGGCCCCGATCGACATCGCAATCGTCACGTGCCATTTGCTCTCCAGCGGGATAAAGGAAACGCTCACGGAAATAATCGTCGTAATGATCAGCGCAACCGCGATGAGGAGAATGGTCCTGACAGAAACAGAATTCGTGGACATACAGGTGCCTTGTCATTCAATTTTCATTGTGGTTGTCAGTTACCAATGGTGGGTTCCCATCAGGTAGAGTCCCGGAAAAAGAAACAGCCACACAATATCGACAAAGTGCCAATACAGCCCGACGACCTCGATCGGCGTATAATGCTCGGCCGAAAAATGCCCTCGATGCGTGAGAAAGCTCACGATGGAAACCATCGTCACGCCGATAATCATATGCAGCGCGTGCAGCCCGGTCATAAACCAATACAGAACCAGAAAGATCTTGACGTAGCCGATTTCGCTGCGGGCCAAGCCTTCCTTCGTCAGCCATTCCTCTTCGTCGAATTTGAGGCCCGGAACAAGGTTGTCCTGGAAATCGATATAGTATTCGAGTCCCTTGAGGCAGAGAAACAGCACGCCGAAGCCCGCGGTCAAAAGCAGAAACCGCACGACTTTCTTATGGTCTCCGTGTTCTGCGAAATGGACGGCGAGCGCCATCATCAAACTGCTCACCAAGAGGACGATCGTATTCGTCGCTCCGATTTGCCAGCAGAGTTTCACGCTCGCCGATTCGACGGGTTTCGTATGTGTGAACCAGTAAACGCTGACGGAAACAAACAGCGCGCCGAAGAACATGACCTCCGTTGCGAGGAACACCCACATCCCGACCGTGGCGGTCTTGTGTTGCTGGTCCAGCGACGAAAACTGGTCTCCCAGTTCCTGGAAGTCGAGCGCCGTGTTCTTAAACAGGTTCTCCTCGCGAGGCGTGAGGAGTAGCGATCTAAGGCTCATTTTGGGCCTTTCCCGTGTGATATTCGTAGGGCTCGCGGTACACGATCGGCGTTTCTTCAAAATTGTGCGGCGGGGGTGGAGAAGCCGTCTGCCATTCCAAGCCGGTCGCCTTCCAGGGATTCTCGCCCGCAAGCGTTCCGAACCGCAGGGAATATAAGAGATACGCCAAGGGTAGCACATAGCCCACGGCGAGAATGGAAGCTCCCGCGGAAGAGAGCACGTTCCAGACCTGGAATTCGGGAACATAACTGTGATACCGCCGGGGCATGCCGTTATATCCCAACACAAACTGCGGGATAAACGTCAGAAAGAAGCCGATAAACACAATCAAGGCCGCGAGCTTGGCCCACCATTCGGAATACATGCGTCCGGTGATCTTCGGCCACCAGTAATGCAGCCCGCCCATATAGGCCATTACCATGCCGCCCACCATAATAAAATGAAAGTGCGCAACGACGAAGTAGGTGTCATGGACGTGAATGTCGATGCCTAGTGTGGCGAGGAAGAGCCCCGTCAGTCCGCCCGTTGTAAACAAGGCGACAAATCCGAGAGCAAAAAGCATCGGGCTTTCAAACGAAATCGATCCGCGGTAAAGCGTCGCCGTCCAGTTAAACACCTTAATCGCCGAGGGAATGGCGACGAGAAAGCTGAGCATCGAGAACACCATCGCCGCATAGGTGGAGATGCCGGCGACAAACATATGGTGTGCCCAGACCAGAAAGCCCAGAAAGGCAATCCCGAAACTCGCGAACGCCACAAAGGTATAGCCGAAAAGTTGTTTGCGGCTAAAACAGGGAATGATCTCGCTGACGATGCCCATGCCGGGGAGAATCATAATGTAAACCGCCGGGTGGGAATAAAACCAGAACAAGTGCTGGAACAACAGGGGGTCGCCGCCTAAGGCCGGATCGAACACTCCAATATGAAAAATCCGTTCAAAGATCACGAGCATCAAGGCGATTGCAATAACGGGGACCGCCATCAGGAAGATCCAACTCGTGGCGTACAGGGTCCAGACGAAAATCGGCAACCGCATCCACGTCATGCCCGGAGCGCGAAGCCAATGCGTTGTGACGATAAAATTCAATCCCGTCGCGAGCGACGAAAAGCCCGCGACGACGATGGCCGCCATCGTCCAGACCACGTTATAGTGCGTGGAGTGGGAGCTATAAGGGGTGTAAAACGTCCAACCGGTGTCCACGCCGCCGGCGATCATCGCATACATCGCGCCGCCGGCCCCGATCATATAGAGATACCAGCTCAAGAGGTTGACGCGCGGAAAGGCGAGGTCCTTAGCGCCGATCATCAGCGGCAGGAAAAAGTTCCCCAAGACCGCTGGGACGACCGGGACCAGGAAGAAAAACACCATAATCACGCCATGCATGGTGAAAAGGCGATTATAGGTGTCGGCATCCACAAGCGCCCCTTCGGGCGTCAGTAAGTTTAGCCTGGCGACCGAGATGGCGAACCCGCCCACAAAGAACATCACCGTGACCGACAGCAGATACATAATCGCGATCCGCTTATGGTCTTTCGTCAGCAGCCACGACAAAACGCCATAGGCCACGTTCAAATAGTTATCGGCTTCGACCGCGTCGGGAATCTCGTCCCGGCGGCGCGGCATGACTTCGATACTCATTGAGGCTCCGCTTCCTCCGAGGGACTAATAGCCGGCGTGCTTCGAGGAGGGGGATAACTCTCCACCCGATCCGGGGTTTCCCCCTTGGCCAGCGACTGGAAATATGCGACAAGTTGAAACACCTCGGCCTCGGTGACCTGGCCCTTAAACGTCGGCATGATGTTTTGCCAGCCCGCGACAATCTGCGAATCCGGCTCCATGATCGACTGCCGGATGTACTCTTCATCCGCAAGCACGGTCGTTCCGTCTTTCAGCCGGACCGGTTTCCCGAACACGTTTTCCAGAACCGGAGCGGCCGCATCCTCCTTGGCGGAATGGCAACTGACGCAGCGATATTTCAAAAAGATTTTCCGCCCTTCCAAAGCCATCGACCCTTCCGCGTTTCGAGTGAGCCAGGCTTCGTATTCCGCCGGCTCCATCACGATCACCCTGCCTCGCATGCCGGCGTGATTCGTGCCGCAGTATTCAGAGCAAAACAGGTGATATTCGCCGAGCCGGGTGGCCGTGAAACTCATCGAGGTATAGCGGTTCGGCAGGAGGTCCATATGGACGCGGAACTCGGGCACGAAAAAGCTGTGAATCACATCCTCCGAAATCATCATCAACTGGACCGGACGGCCGCGCGGGACATGCAAGGTGTTAATCTCCCGCTGCCCGTTGGGATGCTGGAACTTCCACATCCATTGTTTGCCGACTCCATAGATCCGCATCGCATCGCTGGCGGGGGTATAGGCATTGAGATAAACCCGCGCGCCCCACACGAACATGATCAGGAAAAAAAACAGCGGCGAGATCGTCCAGAACCATTCCAGCTTTTTGTTTTGAACGCGAGGAGGATTGGGTTCGAGTTCCGAACGGCGGCGATACTTGATGGAAAAATAAATCAGCAGACAGGCCACAAGAAACCCCACGGACCCGCAAACCACGGTGAGAAACAAAAAGAGATTATCCACCTCCGCGGCGGTCGTCGTCGCTTGCTTGGGAAAGAATGCGGTTCCGGTGTCCATAGGTCGCTCGTCTGGTGGATTCGTGAATTCGTCGCGGATTGATGACTTGCCTAGGCGGTTCAGCCCGATGTGTCTCAACGACTAGGCGGGTTCGCCTTCGACTTCGCGCGGGGCGGCTTGGCGCGGTTGGTGCCGGCATAGATGCCAGAAGAAATAACCGAGGCCGACAATCGTCAACACGCCGCCCAGGCGGACAAAGTTCATAATCGCCGCGCCATAGCGCCCCGCGACAGGATCGTAATGGAAGCAGAACAACAGCACCTGGTCGGTGGGGCTGCCGATCTGGTTTTGAGAAGCCTCGACGAGCGCAAGCCGCAAATCTTTGCCGGGATAACGCACATCGTAAAGATACCGCGAGATCTTGCCCTGGGGAGTCAGGATCACGAGGCCCGCGGCATGGGCGAACTGCTTGGTCTTGGGGTCATAGGCATAACGAAAGCCCACGGCTTTCGTCAGCTTCGTGATTGCCTCCTGGTTGCCGGTCAAGAAATGCCAGTTCGGGGATCGGCTCTTGTCTCCATAGTAGCGCATATAGGTTTCTTTCTTAGCGCGGGCGTCGCGGGGCGTGTCCGTGGGATCGAAGCTGACGGTGATCGATTTCGAAGTCCTCGCCGAGCGTAAAACCGGTTTCGCGGCATGCTGTTCGCCGCACCCGTCAGGACCTGGGTGCAGAGCCGGGGGCAGCGGAAATAGGCCAGTGTCAGCAGCACCGGCTTTTCGCCGAAAAACTGCTTGAGCCGGACGCGGCGGCCGTCTTCATCGCGGAATTCCAGGTCCAGGGGCAACTGCTCATTGAGCCGCTGATCGAATCCCACCGTTCGCAAGGCCTTCGGCAATACCGGCTGTTTGGCGTCTAAGCGCGCGGGACACATCGCGGCGAAGTCAATCAGCACAACGAACATCATCCACGCCGCCGATGCCAGGGGCTTCGGTGTGTGACAATCGGAGATTGTGTTTCGATGGCGTTGCATTATTCTGGAGCCTTGCGAAAGAGCCGGCCGGAGTTGGGTTCCCCGGAATCGATTAAGCCGTTGTCCCGCAGCGAGTTTTTGACGGAGGTCTTGCGGACCGGGAGTTCGCCCGCGAGCGTCTCCATCGCCCGGTCGATCGGCACGTGCAGGTAGCCGTCTTGGGAGGCTGCGCCGTAACTTTGAAGTCGTTGCATCATTTGATCGTGGCGATGGTAGATCCGCGTGGCTTCTTCGGCCGAGAGTTTTTCGAGCGGGTCGAGCCGGGGCTTTGCGGGAAGTTCCGACAGCGGATGCGGCGCGAGGGGGAAGCCTCGGCCGTCTTCGGAAACCGCGCGGATCTTGGCCTGATGATAGAAAAAGACCGCGACGCAGATTGTCGCCCCCGTGCACACTAAGGTGATCGCTCCATAAAGCACCCAGCGAAACTCGACGTCGCGCGGTTCATAATGAACCGTGTGATGTTCCGGGGCCACAGGCTCTTTCACCTCCTTGGCCTCTTCGTGATGTTCAGCCATGCGCCAAAGCCTCCTTTCGTTCCACCGTCTCGCGATCCATTTCGTAGAGCTCCAGCGCCCGCTTGCGGTTGGGATCGTTGGCGACGACGAGTTCGTGTTTCAGCAGTTGCCCCAAGAACATTCCGAGATTCAGGCCGCCGATGGCGATCGGGGTGATGAAGTCCATCCAATGCTCCAGCATCGAGACGCCGGGGAACACGGGGATAATCAACCAATAGGTGAGGACGGCTTGCAGAATGAACATCATCCCCGCCAGCGCCGCCAATCGTTTCGGGTTGGATTTGATCGGCTTTTGCAACAGCAAGAGGAGGGGAATCCCAAACTGTAGCGCCATTAAGGCGATAATCACTGCGCCCCAGCCGCCGAGGATCCGGGGGAGATACCACATGCTTCCGTAGGGCAAATTTGCGATCCACACGAGCATGTACTGAAACCACATCAAGTAGGCAGAGATGATGAGGAACGTCAGGATCAGGTTTCCCAGGTCGATGAGGGCGCTTGTGGAAGCCAGTTCGCTGGCGCGGAATTTGGCTGTCAAAATGCCGAATACCAGGACGGCAAACGTCTGGGCGGAGAGCAACTGCGTCGCCGCGACCAAGAGCGGGAAGATGCTCGAATGGAAGTGGGATTGCAGGGTCTGGATCCAATCAAACGCCGCAAAGTGCAACGCCGTTCCAAACAGCACCAGCCCGATTTCGCTGGTTCGTTGAAGGCGATGCGGCAAGGAGGGTTCGCCGGTCTCGGCCTGCTTGCGAGTGAGCCTTTTGAGCAAAAACATAAACAGCAGCCAAACGCCGAAGTACAACGGTGCGCGGATTAAGAAAAAGGTTTCGTTGAGATAAAACCGCGAATTGCGGATGGCTTCGTATTTCTCGACGACGTCGGGCTGCGCCCAGAGATAGATTTCCGAAAGCCCGAACGCGAGGGGAATAAACAGCACCATCATCAGCGGCAGCGTGCTGATTTGGGCTTCGAGAATTCGGCGAATGAGATAGCCCCAGGCCCCTCCGGTCAAATGGTAAAGCATCAGGATCGCCAGGCTGCCCAGACAGACGCCCAGCCAAAACATATAAGCCGCGAGATACGCGCGAAAGAACTGGGCCGGCAGGAAGAACGCGGCGACCGCGCAAATCGCCGCCGCAACGCCCCCGGCCACGAACGCCCGCTTTTGCCAGCTGCGGAGGGTGGAATGGAAGGTTGAGGTGTCGGCGCTCATTTTCCTTCCTCCTTCTGTCGGGCCTGGGTTTTGTTCCATTCGGACTGCATATCGGGCGTCAACTGGTCCTTGGGGAAATGCTGGCTCAACTGCAAAGCCCGGACATAAGCGGCAATCGCCCAGCGGTCGTGTGGCGGGATCTGGTCGCCGTAGGAAGGCATCGAGCCGTAGCCTTCGCTGATGACGGCGAAAAGATGTCCGGGGGGCACCTTCCGCAGCCGCTCGATGTGATAGGAAGGCGGCTGCGTGTAACCGCGTTCGACGATCGTGCCCCGCCCGGTTCCCAGGGGATCGTGGCAGACGACGCAATAAATCATATAGCGGTGATACCCGAGCGTGAGGATCTCCTTCGTGATGGGGAACGGAAACGTGTCGACAAACGCGGGCCGGGCAAACATTTTCTGTGCAGCGGTTTGATTGTTCTGGTTGTTATTCTCTTTGTCTTGATTGTTCTGGTTCTGGTTGTTCTGGTTCTGTTGATTTCCTTGTTGTGTGCCGGATGCATTCTCCGCGACTCGGCCCGTATAAAGATGCGCATCGGTCCGCAGATGGCCCCGCGGCACAGTGCCTTCCACCAAGTCCCGCGAAGCGCGGCCGTCCCCGAAAAACTCGGACGATTCAAGCGGGGCGAGGCTCGGCTGATCGGCCATCTTCTGTTGGCATCCAAGACAAGCACCCAGCACAACGAACACGCCGGTCGCGAGAGCAATGCACTGGAAGCGGTGCTTGCCGGTCCGCCTCGCGTTGTTGGGGTGGCAGGACATGATCGCGATTCTCAACGGGATTATTTTGTGAGCATCTTGACGGGCACGGAGGGCTGCTCTTCGGAGCTTTCCTCCAAAGGCACTTCCAGCACGTTGCCCAAGGGTTCGGTCGTGATCAGAAAATTCGCCGTCTCCACGAGGTGGAAATTGGGGTCAACGGCTTCGATGCACAGGAAGAACCGGTCCTGGCTCGCGCGGGCAAATTCTTCCACGCTCATGACCGGATGATTCAAATGCGGCAGCCCGTTTAAGAACAGCAAACCGAACACGGCCGCGAAGGAAGCCACGAGCACCATCGCCTCAAACATCACCGGAACAAAGGCCGGCCAACTGTTCAAGGGCCGGCCGCCGGAGTTGAACGGATAATCGACCGCCATCGCATAATATTGCATGAAGAACCCCGCCGCCGCGCCGACAACGGCCCCGATCAAGACAATCGAAGGGATGCGGGTGTGCGAATGCCCGAGCGCTTGAGAAAGGCCTTCCACGGGATAGGGGCTGTAGCCGTCCATCTGGCGATAGCCGGCCTCGTAGGCTTTTTTCGCCGCCGCGAGGATGGCATCGGGCGTTTCATATTCCGCCATCAATCCGTAAACCTGATATTCCACTTTTCACCGCCCTTCCTTATGTCCATGCGCGCCGGCAGAAGGCCGCGCATCTCCGCCATCGAGATCATGGGCAAAAACCGGCAGAACAGCAGGAACGCGACAAGAAACAGTCCCATCGATCCGAAATAGGTCAACAAATCGTAAATCGTCGGCTTGAAAAACCCCCACGAAGAGGGCAGGAAATCGCGGCTGAGCGTTGTGGTCATAATGATGTAGCGTTCGAGCCACATTCCAATTAGCACGCCCGTCGAAATCAGGAACAGCACCTTCTCGTTGCGGCGCAAAGACGGGATCCACAAGAGTTGCGGCGAAAGCGTCACCAATCCAAACACGACCCAGGTGATGCCGGCGTAAAGATCCAGCCGGAACAGCAAATAGGCATAAACATAGCGGTCCGGGGTTTCTCCGGAAATCCACGTAATAAACTGCTCGCTGAAGTAGCCGTAGGAAGTAAAGAAGCTCGTGGCGAGGAGGATCTTGGCCATGACTTGCAGGTGGTCGATGGAGATCAAGTCCTTGAGGTTATAAAAGTGCCGGATGGGGATGCACAAAACCAGGACCATGGCGAAACCGGAATAGATCGCCCCGGCGACGAAATAAGGGGGGAAGACGGTTTCGTGCCAACCGGGCTCGAGCGACATCGCAAAATCGGAACTCACGACGGAGTGCACAGAGATCACCAGCGGCGTGGCGAGTCCCGCGAGGAGCAGATAGGTGGACTCGTAGCGATGCCAGTGCCGGGCCGAGTTCCGCCATCCCAACGCCATTAACCCGTAGATGAACTTCGCCCGGCCCGCGGGAGCGCGGTCCCGCAAGGTGGCCAGATCGGGAACCATGCCGACGTACCAGAAAATCAGCGAGACGGTAAAGTAGGTCCCGACCGCGAACACGTCCCAGACGAGGGCGCTGCGGAACTGAGGCCAAAGGCCCATCGTGTTGGTATAGGGGAGCAGCCAATAAAAGAACCACGGCCGGCCGAGATGCAAGAGCGGAAACATCCCCGCGCACATCACGGCGAAGATCGTCATGGCCTCGGCGATGCGGTTGATCGACGTCCGCCATTTTTGGTGCATCAAAAGCAAAATCGCCGAGATCAGCGTGCCGGCATGTCCGATCCCGACCCACCACACAAAGCTGGTGATCGCAAAGCACCAGGCGACGGGAATGTTAATCCCCCAAATGCCGACGCCCATCACAAGCAAATAAACCACGACCGCGAGGAATGTCACCAAAAAGAGAAGCGCGATGCCGAAGGCGATGTACCAGCCGCGCTGCGTCGGGCGTTCCAAAACGATTTCGCTGATTTCCCGCGTGATCGAAGTGCAGGTGTGTTGTGCGGGAACGTACCGTTCCCGCGTCACGACTTCGCCTCCGCTGGAATCCGGTTGGGGCTTGCCGCTCTCAGGTGTCATGCTTGCCCCCTTCGAGTTGTTCGTTCGGATTCCGGAGCGCCCCCAGATAGGTCGTTCGAGGTTCCGTGTTCAATTCTTCCAGCAGACCATAATTCAACGGCGCGGCCTTCCACCGGGAGACCTGGTTTTCTTCTTGATTCATGTCGCCAAAGGAAATGGCCTCCGCGGGGCAAACGGCCTGGCAGGCGGTGAGGACTTCGCCATCTTTGAGGGGGCGGCCTTCCCGCTGCGAGCCGATCTCGGCATGCCTCAGCCGCTGCACGCAGTAGCTGCACTTTTCCATCACGCCCCGCGAGCGGACGGTGACATCGGGGTTATATTGCAACTGGCGAGTTTGATTCTCGAAGTCGGCAAAGTCGAGAAAGTTGAACCGCCGGACTTTATAGGGGCAGTTGTTGGAGCAGAACCGCGTGCCCACGCAGCGGTTGTAGATCATGTCGTTGAGGCCTTCGGCACTATGCACGGTCGCCTCGACGGGGCAAACATATTCGCACGGGGCTTGTTCGCAGTGCATGCAGGGCAGGGGCTGGAAGTAAAACTCTTCCGGGTTTTCCCAAGTCCCGCTGATATAGCGGTCCACGCGGATCCAGTGCATTTCCCGGCCCATCGCGACCTGCTCCTTGCCGACGACGGGAATGTTGTTTTCCGACTGGCAAGCGACGATGCAGGCGTTGCAGCCCACGCACGCCGTCAGATCAATCGCCATGCCCCACTTGTGCAAAGGCGGATCGTAGGGGAAGTCCTGTTTGTCATAAAAGGTCAAGGGCGGTTCGGCGCGAAGTTTCTTCGGCCCCTCATCCTGTTCCAGCGGCTTTTTGACGAACTCGGGATCGTGTTTGTAAGCGGCCAGCGTTTCCGCGCGGACGGCGTGGCGTTCTTCCATCGAGTGGTGATGCTGAGTGCAGGCGAGGAGGTAGGTGTCGCCGGTGCGGCGAACTTTGAGCCCGCGGGCAAACCAGGGGTGCGTGGTCGTCCGCAGGCGATAGGCATTGAAGCCGACGGAGTGCTCGCCGTCGCCTCCCACGCGGCCGGCGGCGGTGCGGCCGTATCCGAGCCACACGGTGATCGAGTCGTCCGCATGGCCGGGCATGATCCAAGCCGGGGCGTTGACGGTGCGGCCTTCGAGTTCCAACTCCACCACGGGCATCACGTAGCCGCCGTGCTCGCCGCCGTGGGCGAAGCTGCCGAATTCCACGCCGAGCTTGTCCGCGGTGGCGGGGCTCATAATCGCGGCGTTGTCCCACGTCAGTTTCGTGAGCGGCTTGGGCAGCTCTTGCAGCCAGCCGTTGTTCGCGAACGATCCATCGTAGATGCTCGGATCGGGACGAAACACGATTTCATATTCTCCGCCGACTTTGGCAGGCGGATTGTCGGTATCGAGCTTCTGCTGCCAGCCTTCCTGCATTGGAAGGTCTTTCGGCGGAAACTCCCGCTCGCGGACTCCGCGGACCAGCCCATCGTGCAAGGCGGTTTCCCAGTAGGCGTCAAAGTTCTCGAAGCCTTCGTCAGGCGGGTTCTGCTCGCCGTTGGCTTCCTCGGTTTCGGATCCCCCTTGTTGAAATTGGTTTTGCCAATACTCGCGAACAATTTCCCGGCCCGGCGTTTCGATTTGGGCCGTCAGAAACCGCGCGATCTCCACGAGCGAGATGTTGTCATAAAGCGGTTCAATCAAAGGTTGAATCAGCGAGGTCGTCCCGTCGAACGCGCGGGCGTCTTCCCAAGACTCCAAATAGTGAGCCAAGGGCAAATGCCAATGGCACTCGCGGGCCGTTTCATCCTGATAGAGCCCGACGTGCAGACGGAACGGGACTTTCTGCATCGCCTTGAGGAAGTCGATGTCCGCCGGCGCGGAATAGACCGGATTCGTGGCGAGAAGGATCAAACATTTCACCCGGCCGGCCTGCATGTCTTTGGCGAGCTTTATGAGGGATTGGTCGCTCTCCTGGCTGGCGATCGCAATGGGCTGTGTATGAAACACGGTCTTGCCCATGTTTCCGAGAGACGCGTTCATGGCATGGGCCAACACCTGGACCTGCCAGGGTTGGTCGGAGCCGGCGATCACCACACACCGCCCGCGGTGTTTCTTCAAAGCCTCCGCGAGCACGGAGAGCCATTTCGCGTGTTGGTCCTTGAGCGTTCCCGCACTTTGAGACGCGCCGGCGACGCCGAGTTGTCCCGCCAACTCCCGGGCGACGGCTTCCATCTGATGCGCCGGGACCGCCAGGCGATGATCCGCTTTGGCACCGGTGGGAGACACCGTCGTCTCGACAACGTAAAGCTGGTTCATCTTCGCTTCCGAGGCGTTTTCCTTGGTCGTGCGAACGCGCCGGCGGGACATAAACTCGCGGGCGTACTTGATGAACCCCGGACCGTGCGCGAGAAATCCGCGCCCAGCGACACGACCACGTCGGCGTCTTTCAATTCGTAATAGGTGTTGACATCCTCGCCGAACGCTGTCCGGGCGGCTCGATGACTCTCGTCCCGATGGATCGGCTCATAGGTCAGCCAATCGGCTTTCGGATAGGCCTTCTGCACCTTCTGCCTCTCGGCGGCCACGGTGGGGGAATTGATCGGCTCGCTCAAGATGCGAAGCCCCGCCCCGTCCGATTTGTTTTGTTTTTTCAGTTCCCCGCGGAGCGCGGCGAGCGCCTCGGTTTGCGTTTGCGTCCGTCCGAGATAGGTCGCCGATTGCGAACGGTCCGGATCATAAAGCCCCAGCACCGAGGCCTGGTGATAGATGCTCGTGGCCCCCAGGCTCGCCGGGTGATCGGGGTTGCCTTCGATCTTCGTGGGCCGGCCCATGTGGCTTTCCACGAGGAGTCCCACCGCGCCGCGGCTCGACGGCATCGCGGTGGCAAAGTACAAGGGACGGCCCGGCTTCATTTCCCGCGGCGAGTGCACGTAGGGCACGATTTCCTTCATCGGGGCCGGCTTCACCGAGCAACCGCTTAAGCCGGCGAGCGCCAGCGAGGCCCCCATCAAGCTCAGAAACCGGCGGCGGCTGAGCGAATCCGCCCACACGTCGGCTTGCTGCGGAAACTCCTGCTTCATCAAGTCCTGAAATTCCGCCGAGCCGGACAGTTCCTCCAGCGATCGCCAGAACTTCTTCCCGCGAGCGTCTTGGAGCGTCCGGTCCAGTTGCTCCAGTCGCGGCGACAGATCTTTGCGGTCGTTCATCGATGGCACCTGGTGCAACTGGTCATGTAATGCGAGTCGTGAATCTCGTATTCCTTCATCAAGCGCTGTCCCAGTTCGATCTGATTCTCCGGCGGTTCGTAGGCCATGTTGAATACTTCCTCGCGCGGGCGGAGATGCTTTTCCGGATGGCGATGGCAATCGAGGCACCATTCCATCAACAGGGATTTGGCCTGGAACGTGAAAGGCATCTTCTGAATTTCCCCGTGGCAGGAAGCGCACCCGACGCCTTTCTGCACGTGGATGCTGTGATCGAAATACACAAAGCCCGGCAAGTTGTTGACGCGCCTCCATCTCAGGCTTTCGCCCGTGTGATAGCTGTCGCGGACGGGCTTCAGCATCTCGCTGCCGACCCAGATTTGCGAATGGCAGTTCATGCAGGTCTTGGTGGGAGGAATCCCGGCGAAACCGGAGTCTTCCACATGTTGATGGCAATAGCGGCAATCGATTCCCAACACGCCGACGTGGTGCTGATGGCTGAAAGGCACCGGTTGCACGGGCCGAAACCCGACGCCCGATCCATAAGACGATCGCGTATACAGCAAAGCCGCCCAGATCCCGAGCGCCACGACGAGGACGGCGACCAGAAGGCCCGCCTTGGCCACGACGTTCGTCCAACGGGGAAAATTCTGCCTCATGCCGTTCCTTCAAATCAACAAACGACCGACCGCGAGAAACACCGGGGGCATTTACGTGCAGCGATACGTTTGCGCAACCGTGGAGCCGGAAGAAGGAAAGAGGATGCGGCGCAAAAGCCATGAGCCGCGTTGTTCCTTCCGAACCTACATTAGCTCTCCCATTTTCCACTGCCTATGGGGGAAAGTCTTAAAACAGCGTGGGAAAACCTTGAAAAAGGAGAGAGGGAGTTCTCCAGAAGAAATTTGTCGCGCGTCGGCCTCTTTACATCTCCTCTTTGATCCCTTTGCGGATGAGCCACCAATTGACGGGAAAGGCCGTCATAAAGCCGGCGAACATGGCAAGTTGCATCATAAACCAGAACACGGGGCTCGTTTTCTTCATGGCTTCGCTGTGATGGCCGAAGAGGACGAAGATCGCAATCGCCATCCAACCATACATGCCGATTTGCCAGGAGGTGAGCGAAAGGAAGTCGGCTTTGAAGGCTTCTTTAAGTCCTTCGCTTTTGGAGAGATTCCGCATGGGGACGATCGAAAAGTATTGAAACACGATGCCAAAGAGCAGAGCCAGAACATAGTCCACGCCCCAGGTCACAAACACGATCCACGCGCCCGCCGTTCCGGCGATCAGCCCGGTGGTGACAAAGTGCATGGTCCATTCCGCGCAGATGTCGCCTAGAGTGCAGCCGCTGCCGCAATGCGTGACGCCCACGCCCACGATCTGCCAGAACGGTTTGGTCTTGTTGGGGGGCGTTTCATCGTGTTCTTTGGCCTGTTTCACCTTTTTGTGCGTTCCCAGCCGGCCGATGGTGTAGTAGGAAACCAGAGCGATCGGACCGGCATAGAGACCGGTGACCGGCCACACAACGTCCATGATCCCCATGTGTTGCCGATGCCCCAAGAGGAAGATGTCCGCCAGGATCCATAAGAAAGAGATTCCGCCAAGGCCTAGAGCGATCCAGGCCAGCGTCACGAGCCAATCGGGTGGGTAGGTCATATCGTTCCCGCGATAAGGTTTGGAGGCAATTGCGTTCGTTTGACAAACTTGAAAACGCAAACGCCATGCCAAAGAGAGTGGCACGACCCTGAGCGCATCGAAGCGCAGCGACCACGCCCTTCGTTCCTCAGGGCGTGCCACCCGAGCCGTTGCAACACCCGCGGCCGCGGGCAGGCTATCGTTTGCCGATGAGCAAAGCGGCGGGAAAATAGGAGAGCGCTTGGGCGACTTTCAGGTTTCCCTCGGTGCCCGAAGTGAAGGTTTCGCTGGTGAACGCGCACCGCCAGGTCCGCTGGCGAAGCGGATCGGGCAAACGGAGCGCGGTATCGGTCCAGACGTCGTCGCCGACCGGAGCTAGTGCAGGGTCGGCGATGAGAGCGGCCGGAAGTCGGGGCGCGACGAGAATCGCCGCCTCGTCCGGAACCTCGCATTCCGGGGCGATTCGTCCGAGCCGGGCAAAAGCGAAAACATGTTCGCTTGCCGCGCCCTCGGCCGCCAAGGGCAGGTATTGTCCGCACGAAAACAAGTGGGGATGATTGTGCCGCGTCGCGAGCACGGTGTGGATCAGGTGGAGTTTGATCCGCCCGTCTTCGGGCGATTTCACGAGGTCTTTCAAGAAGGCCCGCCGCGATTCCTCGGGCGCTTCAATGTGCATAATCACATCGTCCAGCAAGCGCTGGCGTGTTTCATAATCCACGGGCCGGCGGTTGTCGGGATCGACGAGGGCGAAGTTCCAAAGCTCGTCGCCTTGATAAAGATCGGGGGTCCCGGGCGACGTAAATTGAATGAGCGTCCGCGCGAGGCTGTTCCAGAATCCCGGCCGGGCAATGCGGGCCGCCAGTTCCTGCACCTCCGCGAGGAAGGGGTTGTTTCCCTGATAGTCCAGGTGAAACAGGCCGCGCAGGAACGAAACGAGGGCGTCTTCGTATTCCCGGTTCTGATGCGTCCAACTCGTGCGGGTTTTTGCTTCGCGGACGGCTTTCAGCATGTAGGCTTCGATCCGCTCGTGAAGTTCCTCGAGGGCGGATGCCTCGGGCAACTCGCTCACTCGCGTGGGATCCGGCGCGGGCCAGAGGCCGAGGACGGTTTGATAGATGAGATATTCCGCCGCCGGTTCCGGGGCGCGTTTGCCGCCGACATCGGACCCGAAATCGCGATGAGCCCGCCGCCAGCGCCGGCACAGTTCGCCCCAGAATTTGGGCATTTCGCTAAGCACGTCCAGCCGGCGCGGACGTCCGCGGTCCGCTTGGTGTCGTGCGTGGTGACGGAGAGCATGGTCTGGGGCCAGGTCGCCGCCCGCTCTTCGTTGGCCTCGTGGAGCCGGGAGACGGGATCGTCCGCCGTCAGCCGAGGCTCGCCGCCGACTTCGTTCAAAGACACCAAAGGCACATAGACATAAAGCGCGGTGTCTTCGATTCCCTTGGCGGCGGCGGGGCCGGTGAGTTGTTGAAAGCGTTCGATAAAATTCACGCGTTCGCTGACTTCGTGCTCCGTGCACTGCCCGCGATTTTCCAGAAGCAACACTTCGCCGAGAAAGTCGAACGCTTCGGGCGTCGCGTTTCCGCTGGCGCGGGCTTCTTTAATCGCCGTCTCCAAATAACCCCGGTCCGCATCGCTGATGATGCCGTGGTTCCGATCGACGTACGTGCGATACACCGGCAAAGCGATCATCACCTCGACCAAGGCGTCCAAGAGTTCGCGCTTGGTCAATTCCCGCCGGCCGGCGACCGCGGTGGACGAGCCGTCGCCGCCGTATTCGGGAGCCAGCACGTCCTGGGCCTCCGGATCGGGAACAGCGTCCGCCGCTTGCGACTCCTCCGCGACTGCGGGCGGGTCGAGCCGCCGCTGCTCCGCCAACCGCCAGAGATAATCCGCCAGCCGGCCGACTTGGGGCGAGAGGTCGTGCCGCAAAATCCGGCGTTTGCCCCAGCGGGCGACTTGCTCAAAACCCGTCCCGCGGCGGATCCACCGGTGATAGTCGTGCTCAATGGCGGAAAAGCCGTCCGGCGAAATGAAGATCGCTTCCAACTGATTGAGAAACTCGTAACCCGTCGTGCCCGCAACCGGCCAGCCGCAGGGCAGCTTTTCTTCGGGGGCGAGAATTTTCTCGACGAACACGGGAACCCGCCGCTCCTTCCGCTCGCCGCGCGTGAGGGCTTCGATCAACCGCTCCAGATAGCCCAGCGGATCGCGCAGGCCGTCGATGTGATCGATCCGAAGGCCGTCGAGCAATCCTTCATCGACCCAGCGGAGAATCGTGAGGTGCGTGTCCTCGAACACCTGCGGATCTTCCTGCCGAACCGAAATCAGCTCGTTGATGTCGAAGAACCGGCGATAGTTGATCGTGCGGGCGGCGTCCCGCCAATGGACCAGGCGGTAGGGTTGGGCGTCCAGAAGTTTGCGGAGCCGGGCGTGACCGGCTTTGCCATCGCCGAATCGGGCTGCGGTCTCTTCGGCCCATTGCTGGATCGTGGGCGATTGCACGACGAGATGCGTGAACCTCGCCAGCTCGTGCTCCGTTTCCTCGCGGTCGATCTCGACGTGGCGGCGGAGCCGCGTCGCCGACTTGGGAAGATTCATCAGGTAATCGAGAATGCCGTGGATTTGCTCGAGGGCCGGATGATCCGCGGCCAGTCGCTCCCTGAGATCTTCGAGCCCGAATTGGCAAATGCTGGGAACGGTCGCCGGATCGACGGGAAACGTGTGATCGAAATACCTGAGCAAAAACCGGCCGTCCGACCAATCGAGGCGAATTTGATCGTCCGCCAGGATGCGGGAGCGGGGCGTCGCCCAACACGGGCACGAGCACCCGGCCCCACATGTTCGGGTCGGGCATCCGCCAGTCGATGTCGAACCAGCTCGCAAACGGCGAACTCGGCCCGTACGTCAACACGTCCCGCCAATACGGGTTTTCAATGCTGGCGGCCATGTGGTTGGGAACGATGTCGAGCACAAGCCCCAGCCCGAAGTTTCTTAGCGTCGAGACGAAGCCCACCAGATCGGTTTTGTCGCCGAGGTTCGGGTTGATCGTGGCCGGGTCCACCACGTCATAGCCGTGGCTGCTTCCCTGCCGCGCCCTGAGCAGCGGTGAAGCGTAGCAATGCGTGATCCCCAGGCGGCTGAAATAGGGAACGAGCGCCTGCGCATCCGTCAGCCGGAACCCCGCATTGAATTGCAGCCGATAGGTCGCCATCGGCGGAGATTGGTGGTCCTTCATAGCGTGGTCTCCGATTCCGCTCCCATTCGAAACACCGCCATGGAGCAAGGTCTGAGCTCGTAGGCGAAGTCCTCTTGAAATTCCTCGGCGGCGGAGTCCGTTTCATAGGTGTCGATCAATCGCTGCCAGGCCTGGTTCTCTTCGATCTTCGGCAAGGGGAAGCGCACCGTCTCGCCGTGATCGGCATTGAACAAAATCAACATCGTGTCTCCGGAAATCTCCTCGCCTTCGTCGTCCACGTCGATGCTGTCGCCGAACAGCACGACGCCGAAGCATCGCGTCGACGGGGCGTTCCATTGCTCTTCGGCCATCTCGGATCCGTCGGGATTGATCCAGGCGATGTCCGGGGCTTCCGCGCCGCCGATGGCGCGGCCGGAAAAGAACTTGCGGCGTTGGAGCACCGGCTGCTCGCGAAAAATCTCCAGCACCCGGCGGACGAACGCGAGCAGCTCGCGATTTCGCTTGTGCTTCGCGGCTTTCCAGTTCAGCCAGGTGATTTCGTTGTCCTGGCAGTAGGCGTTGTTGTTGCCGCCCTGCGTGTGCCCGATCTCATCGCCGGCCAATAGCATCGGCACGCCTTGCGAAAAGATCAACGTCGCGAGGATGGATCGCTTCTTGCGGTCGCGGAGCGCGAGCACGTCCCGCCGGCGGGTGGGGCCTTCGACCCCGCAGTTCCAACTGATGTTATGGTCGGCCCCGTCGTGGTTGTCCTCGCCGTTGGCTTCGTTGTGCTTCTCGTCGTAGGACACGAGGTCTTCGAGCGTAAAGCCGTCGTGACACGTGACGAAGTTAATGCTGGCCCGCGGCTTGCGGCCGCTCCATTCGTAAAGGTCGCTGCTGCCGCAAAACCGCGTGGCGAACTCGGACATCACTCCGCCGTCGCCTTTCCAGAACGACCGCACGCAGTCGCGGTATTTCCCGTTCCATTCGGACCACTGCACGGGGAAGTTGCCGACCATGTAGCCGCCTTCGCCCAGGTCCCAAGGCTCCGCGATCAACTTGACGCGGGAGATGATCGGATCCTGATGGATAATATCGAAGAACGCCCCCAGCTTATCGACGGCGTGCAGTTCCCGGGCCAGCGTGCTCGCCAGGTCGAAGCGGAACCCGTCGACGTGCATCTCGGTGATCCAATACCTGAGGCTATCCATGATGAGCTGCAGCACGCGGGGATTCATCGCATTCAATGTGTTGCCGCAACCGGTGAAGTCCATGTAAAACTGCGGGTTCTCGGGAGACAGCCGATAGTAGGCCGCGTTGTCGATGCCGCGGAACGAGAGCGTGGGCCCCATGTGGTTGCCCTCGGCGGTGTGATTGTAAACCACGTCGAGAATCACCTCGATGCCCTCGACATGCAGGCTGCGGACCATGCTTTTGAATTGCTGAATGGCTCCGATTTGGTAATGGTCCGCCGCGTATTCCAGTTCCGGGGCGAAATAGTTCAGCGTGTTATAACCCCAATAGTTCGTGAGGCCGCGATCGAGCAGGTGCCGGTCTTGCAGGAAAAAATGGACCGGCATCAACTCGACCGCGGTGATGCCCAAATCCTTGAGGTACCGGATCACCGGCTTGGAGGCAAGGCCCGCATACGTTCCACGGAGATTCTCAGGCACCGCCGCGTGCTGTTTCGTAAAGCCGCGCACGTGCATTTCATAAATCACGGTTTTGTGCATCGGCGTCTGCGGCGGGCGGTCGTCCCCCCAGGTAAACGCGGGATCGATCACCGCCGCGAGCGGAGCATAGGCCGCGCTGTCCCGCTCGTCGAACGACATGTCCCCTTCGGCCGAGCCGATCGTGTAACCGAACAGCGAATCGTGCCAACGCGTCCGGCGGCCGATGAGCTTGGCATACGGATCGAGCAGAAGTTTGTTCGGGTTGAAGCGGTGCCCGTTTTGCGGTTCGTAAGGCCCGTAAACACGATACCCGTAAAGTTGCCCCGGGGCGGCATCGGGCAGAAACACATGCCACACGAGGTCGCTCTGCTCGGGCATGGGGATCCGCTCGGATTCCCGCTCGGCGTTCGGCGAATCGAACAAACACAACTCCACCTTGGTCGCGTGCTCGGCATACAGGGCAAAGTTCACGCCCCGCCCGTCCCAGGTCGCGCCCAGCGGATAGGGCTTGCCCGGCCAGACGCGGCGCTGGCTCGCGGGCACGCCGGTCCGCTTCTCCTGCGGCCGAACCCCGCGGATGCGTTTGCCTTGACCAACGATCGGTTTGTCTGTTGCTTCAAATGTCATATAAGGTTTCCTGTCTCGGTTTCCTATCCCAATCGCCTATAGACCACGGCGGAATTCGGCGGCAGGGAAAGCACAACATCGCCTGATGATTCCAACGACGCGGGGAGCTCGCTTCCCGGACCGTGCCATTCGGTCTCGGCGGAATCGAGGATTTTGCTCCACGTTCCCGCCGGCAATTCCAGGCCGGCATCCGCAGATTCCGTTCCAAAATGCAGAATGGTGAGCAACAAACTCCCGGCCGCGCACCGCATGACAACGAACCCGCGAATGGGTTCCAATGTGCGGATTTCCATCCGATCCCGTTTGGGAAACGCGAGCGCCGGTTCGGTTTTTCGCAGATGGATCAAGGCCCGATACAACTCGCGCAAGGTGCGGTGCCGGGTCTCGCTTTTTAGATTATGATCGAGCTTCGAGCGGAGAAATGTGGCTTCCGCTTGCGGGTCGGGCGGTTCTTCTTTCCATTGGAAGCGGGCGAACTCTTGTTTTCGGCCCCGGCGGACGGCTTCGATCAAATCGGGATCGGTATGGCTGACAAAAAACTGAAACGGTGCCGTTTCGCCATATTCCTCGCCCATAAACAACATCGGCAAATACGGCGAGAGAATCACCGCGGCCGCCGCCAGCTTCTGCTTTTCGAACGAAACCAATTCGCCCGGCCGCTCTCCCGCGAGGCGGTTGCCGACCTGATCGTGGTTCTGCGAGCAGACGACGAGCTTGATCGGATCGATCCCGCGGGCCGAGTTCCCATGCCGGCGGCCGCGATATTCCGAATACCGCCCATCCTGCACGAAGCCGTCGCGGTAGGCTTTTGCAATGTCATCAAACCCGTGGTAATCGACGTAATACCCGGATCGCTCGCCGGTCAATTCCGTTCGCAGGGCATGGTGCAGGTCGTCGCACCATTGGGCGTCGAGGCCGTAGCCGCCGACTTCCTTCGCTTTGATCAGCCGGGTATCGTTCAGGCTGCTTTCCGCGATCGTATAGACCCGCCGGCCTTCGCGTTCGCCTTCCAGACGGACGGCATCGGCGAGTTCCTCCAGGAAAGGCGTCGCCGAGAAATCGAAGATCGCATGCACCGCATCGAGCCTGAGGGCGTCGATGTGAAACTCGCTGATCCAATACAGCGCGTTTTCGATGAAGAACCGCCGGACCTCATCGCTGCCGCGATCGTCAAAATTGACCGCCGGGCCCCAAGGCGTGTGATGCCGATCCGTGAAGTAGTGCCCGAACTCCGCAAGGTAATTGCCTTCCGGGCCGAGATGGTTATAGACCGCGTCCACAATCACAGCGAGCCCGCGGTGATGGGCGGCATCGACGAAGCGTTTTAATCCGTCCGGCCCGCCGTAGGAGTTCTGTACGGCAAACGGATGCACGCCGTCGTAACCCCAGTTCCGGCTGCCGGGAAATTGGGCCACGGGCATCAGCTCGACCGCGGTGAGGCCGAGCTGCTTGAGGCCGTCCAAATAAGAAATCGCCGCGTCGAACGTGCCCTCCGGAGTGAACGTGCCCACGTGCAATTCGTAGATGATGTATTGCTGGAGCGGAACGCCGTGCCAATGGGCGTCGGTCCACGGGAAGAGCGGATCGACGACCGCCGAGGCGCGGTGCACGCCTTCGGGCTGAAACCGCGAAGCCGGATCGGGCCGATCCCGCGCGCCGTCGATGCGGTAAAAATACCGCGTGCCCGGTT
The DNA here is from genome assembly GCA_963815195.1 of uncultured Planctomycetaceae bacterium. Taxonomy (GTDB): domain Bacteria; phylum Planctomycetota; class Planctomycetia; order Planctomycetales; family Planctomycetaceae; genus CAWAVN01. Next base: position 62,072 of record CAWFGE010000012.1, on the reverse strand, counting down.
TCACGTCTTCGGCCTCGCATTCATAATAGCCCCGGTCGCGGCGCTTCATCGGCGAGATTCGTTCGCTGGGATCGAGCAGCCTCAGATCCAGGCTTTGCACCTTCGGGGCCCAGACGCGAAACTGGTATTTGCGGTCGCCCACGCGGAGGGCGCCCAGTGTCGGCGGATAGTCGGGATGCTGCGTCATTCTCTCGCTCCTTCTTGCTTCTCGGCCGCCTCGGTTTGAGCCTCCTGACGCAAGCGGGCAACCATTTGCAAAGCGGCCAGCACGGGCGGAGACTGCGTGAACTCTTCATAAGCCAACGCCGCTTTGCGCTTCCAGTTGGGGCGCTCCGACCCCGTGCCCGGCACGTTTTGCGGGCGGGCTTCGAGCCACAGGTCTTCCAGATTCACGAGCACCACGTCCGCGGCGCTCGCGGAGATAAACCGGAGAATCGCCGCCAGGATTTGCGATTCGTCCGCTGCGGATCCCCCAAGCCAGTTTCGCGAGCAAAGCCAGCCGACGAGTTCGTTTCGCACGTGTTGGAGTTCCTCCTGCTGGCGCTCGGCTTCCTGTTGATCGATGAGATCGAGATCCCGCCGGAGCCAAATGTCCTCGCCCCGCCACCACGCGGCGAAGGTCGCCATGTCGTGCGTGTTCATGGACGCCAAGGTGTCCGCAGGCACGTCCCGCAGAATAATCGCTGCGGACGGGTTCGAAATCATTCCCCTCGAGTTCCTCTTCGACCTCTTCTTCCGCGATTTCGTATTGCACGACGTACATTCGCTGCATGCCATGCCGAATCATGGCTTCGTTGACGGCGGGTGGAACCGTGCCCAGGTTTTCGCCGACGAGCGTGGTTCGGCAGCGGTGCGATTCCAGATTCAAAATCGCGTAGAATTCCTCCGGCCGATATTGGACATAGGCCCCCTGATGGGCCCCCAAGCCGCGGGGCACCCAATACAAGCGGTGCAACTGCATCACATGATCGATGCGGAGGATCCGCGCGAGCCGCAAGTGATGCCGAAGATAATCCCGCACGTGCCGGTAGCCGTCTTCGCGAATCCGCTCCGGATGCAACGGCGGAAAGCCCCAGTCTTGCCCCTTCGTCCACATCGCATCGGGCGGCGATCCCGCGGAGGCCTCTGTCGCATAGAGATCGTGCCATCGCCAGACATCATAGCCGTCCGGCCGGACCCCCAAAGGCAAATCGAGATACAACCCGCCGCCCGAAGCCTCGGCCAGGTTTTCCAACTGATTCGTCGCGACCCATTGCACGTAGAGATGATATTGCTTGCTCCGCGGATCAAAGTCGCGGTCCGTGAGTTGACCGGGCCGCATCGCGTCGGGCCATTCCCGCCAGTCGGTGGGCCGCCGTTCCTGGGCCGCTCGGAACTCCGCGTAGTTTTCCACATGCGGATGAGTTTCGAGAAACCGCTCGAACCGGGCAAACCGCGCGGCGGGTTTCTCTTCAAAGAACTTGTCCGCCAATGGCTCAAGCACCTGCCGTTTGAGGGCCATCAGCTTGCGGTACTCCACAAGTTCGGTACTCCGAACCGCCGCCAACTCCGCGCGGAACGAGTCGGAGCGAACGGCCTCCGCCGCCTTCGTGCAGCCGGCAAATTCGGGAATCCGCTCCACGTCGAGATAGAACTCATTCCAAGCGAGCCGGCTTGCGGGGGCATAGGGGCTTGGATCGCAAGGCTCGTCCAGAAACGCCGCCAACATGGGCAGCGTGCCCACGACGCTTCCGCCGTGCTCGGCGACCCAGTGCGTGAAGTTGTGCAAATCCGTAAAGTCCCCCGCCCCCCAGTTCCGCGCGCTTTTGAGGGAATACAAAGGCAGAAAACATCCCCAATCCCGGCGGTCTTGTTCTCCGGAATAGCCGCGGAGCGGCGCGGAGATCAACAGCGAACGAAACCGGCCATCCGCATGCTCGATCGACAGTTGATGATACCCCGGGCCGACGTCCCGCGGGATCGGCAGCGAGACCGTCACAAACCGCCCGCAAGGGCTGGGCTTTCGGGCCAGCTTATCCAGTTGGTACGACTCCGTAAGCGTGCGGCTTTGATCTTCCACCGCAATCTCGCAGACGAGTTTTCCGGTCGCCTGTTCCGCGGGCAAGGAGAACGGGAACTCCTGCGATTCGCCTTCCCAATGCACGATCACCGGTGCAATGCCGCGCTCGAGACGCGCCGTTTGCTCGGCCTTTAACACCTCGCCGGCGCGGCCCAGCGTCGGCAAATCCACGCCCAACACCTCGAGCACGGCCAACACGGTCTCGGCGGAAACGTCCCGATGCTTCTTGTAAACATCGTGATACGAAGTCAAAACGCCGAAGCATCGGGCCAGCTCTTCGAGTTGGGGCGGTAGGGTTGACATGTTATAGGGAGGGTTTTTCAGTGAGTGAGGGTTATCCAAAACGGTCATGTTTATCAGCCGCAGGGCGCTCGCCCCGGTTCATGGGGCAACCGGACGCTATCGCGTTCGGGGTGATCTGGTTTCTTCAATCGTCGCTAGCCTGGTTCAATCAAATGCAGAATCCCTTCCAGCGGGATCGGCACCCAGTCGGGTCGGTTGTTGAGTTCGTAGCCCAGTTCGTACACGGCCTTCTCCAGCAGGTAGGCATCGAGCAGGATTTCCAGATCGTTCCGCTCCTGGGGCAGAAATTCGCCGCGCGAGGCTTCGGCCAGATAGGCTTTCAGATAAGACACCGCGCTCCACACGTACCACACGGGAAACCAGTCCGCGATGCCCTTGTCCATTTCCGAAGGCAACAGCGAATGCCCGGCCGAGCTTCGCAGCGCCGCGTGGGACGCATAATGAATGGAGCGGATCATCCCCGCCACGTCCCGGAGCGGCGAATGCTTGATCCGCCGCTCTCCGATGGGCCGGTCCGGTTCGCCTTCGAAATCGATGATCACAAAATCCTTCCCCGTGAAAAGCACCTGCCCCAAATGAAAATCGCCGTGGCAGCGCGTGCGGGCGGCGTGGATGCGGTGCTCCGAGAGTTCGCGAAACCGCTCCAAGAGTACCGCTTCGCTTTGCACCAAACGCTCCGCACTGGGAGCGACCGCTTCGGGCAATTTCTTCAACTGCTTGCGGAGCAGGCTCAACGTTCGCCGAGCCTGCGAGCGCATCGATTGATACACGCTCCGCTGATAGAGCTTGGTAAACGGTTCCGGAGCGAAGGCGTCGCTTTCCCCCGCCGCGAGCGCCAAGTGCAATTCCGCCGTGCGCCGGCCGAGCAGTTCGGTCGATTCCAAATACGTGCCGATCACATGCCGGGCCAGTTCGGGCGGCTCTTGACCGGTCAACTCCAACAGCGTCCCCGTCGGCAGCATTTCCGGCGTGGGCACCGCACCGGGGAGCTCGGATTTGATGTGCTCGAAATAGCGGTCGAGTTCGTCGAGCGTGTAAACCCAGGCATCGCCTTCGTTGGCCACAAACTCGTGCAGCACCGCCAGCGTGAACCGCGTTTTCTTTTTGTCTTTGTATTCGAGTGCTCCGCCGACCTTCGGCACGCAGGCAAGCTCGGTTTGCTCCGTGAGGTAGCGGCCGATTTCCAGATCGGGATTTTCGCCCTGGTCGATGCGGCGGAAGAGCTTCAAGATCAACTGGTTGCCCAGGATCGCCGAGGTGTTGCTCTGCTCGCCGCCGTGGAGTGCAATCTCCAACGACAGGTTCTCGCGGAGCGCCGGGAAGATGTCCGTCTGAAAAGATTCCAACCGGCCGCGCTGGCCGGGAATGACGGAACCGGTGGCCAAGGCATGAAACAGCAGCAGCCAGAATTCCGGTTCGTGGGTGGTGTCGCACAGCGTCGCTCCGGCCCCGTCCTCGGATCGGGCGACCGAGATGATCCCCGCGCTCGGCCGGTCGCCTAGGATGTTGAGTTCCTGCCCCCCTTGGGCGAACACCACGGGCAGCACGTACGTCTCCGGCTCGCCTTCGGCATACTCGACCCGCACGAGAAGAATCCGCGTCGCCGCCAGGCTTCCGCCGGGAAAACTCTCCGGCCGTTTGATTTCGTCCGTGACGTCCTCGACATCGTGCACCGAAAGCACATCGAGCAGCTTGGTCTGCTGAATGGGCCGGGCCTTTCCCGCGAACCAGCGGTGCCGCTGGAGATAGGTCGGCAAGGCCTCCTCCAACCGCTTGAGGGGCCGGCCCTGAAACAGCGAATCCCAAGACCCGTCCACCCGGCAGGTCGGCAGTTGGAGACTGCAGGCCTCGGCTTCCCCGTGCTCCCATTGCAGGCGAAACCAATAAAACGAATACGAGCCGAGCGTCAAGAAATAAGGCAGCTCGCCGATCGGCGGGAATTTGGTCTGGCCGAAAATCTCCTTGGGCACGCGGCCGCGGAACCGCGAAAGATCGAGCTCGGCACATTGCACGTACCGCGACAGGTTCGCGACGACGAGAATCGTTTCGCCGTCGTATTCGCGGAGAAAGGCCAGGACTTTCGAGTTATCCGAAACGGCGAACTCAATGGTCCCCCGCCCGAACGCCGGGTGCTGCTGCCGAATGCTGATGATCCGCCGCATCCACCACAGCATCGAATGCGGCCGGCTTTGCTCCACCTCGACATTCCGGGACGAAAAGTGAAACGGGGCATCGATAATCACCGGCAGAAACAGCCGCTGCGGATTCGCCCGCGAGAAGCCGGCGTTGCGGTCGTCGTTCCACTGCATCGGCGTGCGGACGCCGTCGCGGTCCCCCAGAAAAATGTTGTCCCCCATGCGGATTTCATCGCCGTAATAAATAATCGGCGTCCCCGGCAGCGACAACAACAGCCCGTTCATCAACTCCACCTTGCGGCGGTCGTCTCTTAACAGCGGAGCCAGTCGGCGGCGAATGCCCAAGTTGACGCGGGCCCGCGGATCGTCCACGTACGCCCGGTACATATAGTCCCGCTCTTCGTCGGTCACCATCTCCAGCGTCAACTCGTCATGGTTGCGGAGAAAAATCCCCCACTGGCAATTGTCCGGCAGCCGGGGCGTTTGCTCGAGAATGTCGATGATCGGAAACCGGTCTTCGCGTTCGATCGCCATGAACAGCCGAGGCATCAGCGGGAAGTGAAAATTCATGTGGCACTCGTCGCCGTCGCCGTAATACGACGCCGCGTCTTCGGGCCACTGGTTGGCCTCGGCGAGCAGCATCTTGTCGGCGTATTTTTCGTCCACGTGCTGGCGAAGCTCCTTGAGGAACCCGTGCGTCTCCGGCAGGTTCTCGCAGTTCGTGCCTTCGCGTTCGTACAAATAAGGCACCGCATCGAGCCGCATCCCGTCCACGCCCCGGTCGAGCCAGAAATCGATCGCCTTGAAAATCGCCTCGTGGACTTCCGGGTTGTCGAAGTTCAAATCCGGCTGATGATGATAAAAGCGGTGCCAGAAATAGGCCTCGGCCACCGGATCCCACGTCCAATTCGACGTCTCGAAGTCCTGAAAGATAACACGGGCTTCCGGATAGCGCTCGTCGGTGTCGCTCCAAACGTAGAAGTCGCGCCACTTGCTGCCGGGCTTGGCCCGCCGGGATTTCTGAAACCACTCGTGCTGGTCCGAGGTGTGGTTCATGACCATTTCGGTGATCACCCGCAGATCCCGGCGATGGGCTTCCTCCAGGAAAAACTGAAAATCGTCGAGCGTCCCGTAGTTCTCGTGGATGCGGGTGTAGTCGGCGATGTCGTAGCCATCGTCCCTGAGGGGCGAATGAAAAAAAGGCAGGAGCCAGATCGCCGTCACGCCCAGGTCGCGGATGTAGTCGAGCTTTTCGGTCAGGCCGGGAAAATCGCCGATGCCGTCGCCGTTGGAGTCGCAATAGGCCTTGACGTGGAGCTGGTAAATCACCGCATCCTTAAACCACAGCGGATCCCGCGCTGCAATGGGTTTGACGGCGGCGGGTTGTGTTTCCATCATCCGCGTTGCCACGGCAAAACCTTTCTGTCAATTCGATTGTGTTCGGTCACAAGTAGGTTTCAAACTCCCGCTCCGTGCGGACCCGGCGGCGGATGACGAAAATGTGCGCGGGCGTCAAATGCGGGGCGAGCTCCACATAGTTCCGGTGGCCATGCCACAAGTACCGCTCATCGCTCAACAGGTCATGCACTTCATAAGGATGCACATCCCCTAACTCGAACTCATCCACAGGCAAATTCACGAAGCCCGATTGCGTATAGTTCGGATCGAGATTCAACACGACCAGAACGATCTGAGTTTTATCCTCCGACGCCTTGCTGTAGCAAATCAGATCCTCGTTATCCACTCGGTGAAATCTCAGGTTGCGGTTGGTGTGCAGGACGGCATATTCCGCGCGGATCTGATTCACGCGGGCGATGTATTTCCGCAGGCTATCGGGCCGATCCAGGTTGTGGTAATGAATCTGGTACTTCTCGGAATACAGATACTCTTCGCTGCCCGGTTCCCGCGGGGCGGTCCAATGATGCTCGAACGGCGGGCCGTAGATCCCATAGTTGGAACACAGCGTGGCCGCAAGCACCAGGCGGGCCATGAACGCCGGCCGCCCGCCGATTTGCAGATACTCCGTCAGAATGTCCGGCGTGTTCGGCCAGAAGTTCGGGCGGAAAAACTCGCGGACCGGCGTCTGCGTGAGTTCGGTGAGATACTCCGTCAGCTCGGTTTTCGTGTTCCGCCAGGCGAAATAGGTGTAAGACTGCGTGAAGCCCAGCTTCGCGAGCCGATACATGATTTTCGGCCGCGTGAAGGCTTCCGACAGAAACAGCACCTCGGGATGCTCGCGCTTGATCTCGCCGATGCACCACTCCCAGAACGCGAAAGGCTTCGTGTGCGGATTGTCCACGCGGAAAATCTTCACATCCCGCTCGATCCAAAAGTCAAAGATGCTTTTCAGCTCCGCCCACAGCGCCTGCCAGTCTTCGGTCTCGAAATCGAAGGGGTAGATGTCCTGGTATTTTTTGGGCGGGTTCTCGGCGTATTGAATCGTGCCGTCGGGCCGATGCCGAAACCACTGCGGATGTTCCTTCACGTAGGGATGGTCCGGCGAGCATTGAAAGGCGACATCGAGCGCGATCTCGATTCCCATTTCGCGGGCCGTCGTGACCAGTTCCTGAAAGTCCCGCATCGTCCCGAGCTTGGGGTGAATCGCCTTGTGCCCGCCCTCGTCGGCTCCGATCCCCCACGGGCTGCCCACATCGTCGGGGTAGGCTTTCGTCGTGTTGTTCTTCCCTTTGCGAAAGGCCCGGCCGACGGGATGGATCGGCGGAAGATACAACACGTCGAACCCCATCTCCGCGACGTATGGGAGGCGGGCGAGGACATCTCTCAACGTGCCGTGCTGATGCGGCCGATCCGCCGCCGACCGCGGGAACATCTCGTACCAGGCACTAAACGCCGCCCGCTTGCGGTCCACCGTGACCCGTAGTTCCCGCGGATAGGTCGTCGCAAAATCCCTGCGGGCGTTCTTGCGCATGAGGTCTTCGAGTTCATCGGCGTCGCAGATTTCCTCGGCGTGACGCAGCGCCTCATCATTGCGGAGGCGGCGCGACCAGGCTTCCAGACTTTTTTGATCTCCCCCGCTCGCTTCTCGAGCCGCAGCCTCGATCAGTTCGGCCCCGATCGCGAGATCGACCTCCGACACCTGATGGGCCGCCACGCGTTTTTTCAGATCGTGATGCCAGGTGAAGAACCGGTCGACCCAGGCTTTGACGGTATAGACCGCCACGCCTTCGCGATCGACGGTGAACTCGCCCCGCCAGCGGTCGTTGACCAGCGGCTGCATGGGCGTTTCCTGCCAACCGGCTTTCTCGCCGGCGGGATCAAGGGAGCGATAGCACAAAACTGCGGCGACCTCGTCGTGTCCGTCGGTGAAGACATCCGCTTCCACGACGACCCGCTCGCCCACGACCCGCTTGATGGGAAACTGCCCCGCATCGATTTCGGGGCGAACGCTTTCAATCACGACTCGGCTGCGGCCATTCGGATTTGAATTCGGCATTCCCATGGATTTCATTCAGCTGTTGACTCGACGCGCAACATGTCTCCCCATCAAGCAACCGCGGCGAATCGTCCCCACCGCGGCGGTTGTTGACTTCAGAATGTGTATCATACAAACGTCTTGAAATGGAGAAACGGGCCCACGTTTTGGCTGCGCAACAATTTCGGCATTTTAGCCTGTTGTTCGGATCAGGCAAACGGCGCGCCAAATCCCGCGATCGCCGCGGCATCTTCCGCCAGGGCGGCTTTCAGCCGCCGAGGTCGATGCTTCCGTAGTGATGATCAACCACGGATTTCACCTCCCCTTTGGGCCCTTTGGGGAGGTGAAAGATCGCGGACAAGAGATTCTTTAACCGTCGCCGTTCCCCCTGATTATCCGGAAGAACCCTCAACGAACTCACGCGGCCCGGCGGAGTGGGGGTTGTTCGAACCAGGCGATGGTTTCTTTGAGGCCGGTTTCGAAATCGACTTGGGCGGACCAACCCAGGAGCTTTTCGGCGCGGGAGGTGTCCAAGCACCGCCGGGGTTGGCCGTCGGGTTTGGTCGGATCCCAGACGATCTCCCCCGCGAAACCGGTCAAGCGGGCGATTCGTTCCACCAGATCGCGGATCGTGATCTCGCGGCCGGTCCCCAGGTTGATCGGCGTGGGAACCTCCATCACCTCGGCCGCCCTCAAAATGCCTTCCGCGGCATCGTCCACGTACAAAAACTCGCGGGACTGCGCTGCCCGTACCCCAGCAGGTCATCGAGGCGTCGCCGCGGTTCCGGGCTTCGACACATTTGCGGATCAGGGCGGGAATCACGTGCGAGGATTTGGGATCGAAATTGTCGCCCGGCCCGTACAGGTTCACGGGCACGACCACCGCGCTTTTTAAGCCATATTCGCGCTGGTAGGCGTCGAGCATGACGAACAGGGACTTCTTGGCGATGCCGTAGGGCGCGTTGGTCTCTTCCGGATAGCCGTTCCAGAGATCCTCTTCGCGAAACGGGACCGGGGTGATTTTGGGATAGGCGCACACGGTCCCGGCCTGCACGAATTTCTGCAACCCGTTCCGCCGAGCGTGCTCGATGAGATGCAGTCCCATCGCCAGGTTGCTGTAAAAGAACCGCCCCGGATGTTCGCGGTTGGCTCCGATGCCTCCCACCTCGGCGGCCAGATGGATGATCACCTCCGGCCGAAAGTCCGCGTACATCCAGCGGACGCCCTCTTCCGTGCTGAGGTCGTAATCCTGATGTGGCGGGACGCCGACGTTTTGACAGCCCCGCTCCGACAGTTTTCGGCAAACGACGCGGCCGAGAAAGCCCCGGCCTCCCGTCACGACAACCCGCGTTCTGGACCAATCCCGCATGGAATCTCCGTAGCGTCCGATGTGGATGTGCGTTATTAACAAACTTCAATTGTTGGGGAACGATGAAAAACGGAGTGGTCTAACCGCTGTGGTCCGATCGGTCAAGCCGTGTTTGCATCGGATGTTCAGTTTTTTGGAGGCCTTCACCACCGGATGTTGCGCAGCCTTGCTGGATTTCCCAATTTTCGCGACCGCACACAGCGAGGGCCTGATGTGGGCCTCGCGGAAACTCGCGGAAAAGATTTGGTTGTAGATTGGCCAGGGGCGTGCTATCGTCAAACGGAGGAGGCGCACATTTCTTTTTTTAGCCATTGCGAGCCGATGTATGTCCGAGGAACGCCCGCCGCATGAAGGAACAACCCCGCCCGGCGATCCGCCGCCGCAGAGCCAGGAAGTTCGGCATTCTCAAGTGAGCGCCCTCGTTCCCAAAGGCGTGGCCCGGGGCGTGTTCAGCACGGGGGCGGTCGTGCTGCAGGGGCAGCATGAGTTCATTATCGATTTTCTGCTGCGGATGACGATGCCCCACCAGGTCGCGGCTCGGATCGTGATGACGCCTGCGGTTTTGGGCCGATTTATCGCGGCCCTCCGCGAGAATTTGGGCAATTTTCAGCGGACATTCCAGCACCAGGCGCCGCCGGGCGTGACGCAAATCGACACCGCCACGCTCCCGCCCCAGAACCAGCCGCTCGCCGCGACCGGCCCCACTGCGGGAGGCGGCGAAAACCCGCCGGCCGGGACGACGACCGGAAGTCCAAGCGCCGCAGGAGGTTCCGAATCGGTAACTCTCAACCAGAACTCCGTGCAGGACCTGTACGACCAGTTGAAGCTCGCCGACGAAATGCTTTGCGGGTCTTATGCGAACGCCGTGATGATTGGCCACACCGCCACGGAGTTCTCCTTCGATTTCATTACCACATTCTATCCCCGCTCGGCGGTGTCGGCTCGGGTTTATCTGTCCGCGGGCAACGTGCCCCGGTTTCTGAGTTCCATCACGCACGCCTTCGAGCAGTTCCAGAAAAAGATCGCCCAGCAACAAAAGCAGCCGCCGCCGAACCCCAATCCGCCGCCCTCCCATCCGGAGAACGACGAGTGAGAGGCGAAGTCTCGTTGAAATTTTTTCCCAGTCGGGCGGAAAAACTTTGACATATTGAAGCGGCGTTTGGTATCTTGATTTCGGACACATTTTCCAATTCGTCCAACACAATCCTGTTCCCCCCGAAGAGGAGGCTGCCCATGCAGGATCCGCCGTATGAAAATCGGTGAGGAATGGGTGACGATCTATTCCTCACCAAACCCAGACTCCCATCTTCGTCGACGAACCCACCCGGTTTCTTTCCCGAGAAGCCGGGTCTTTTTATTTTCGGGCTGATGATTTCATTAGCCGCAGGGCGCTAGCCTGGGCCGTTAAAAATCTGGTGTTGACGACGATTTGACTTTGCGCAGCTTTTCGACCGTTCGTAAATTCAAGTGTTTCAAATTTGAGTACTTCCAACAATGCCTGAGCCGCGCACGAAGTAAGCGGTCTTGCGTTGTCTGAGTCCCTGAACACCGCTTACTTTGTGGGCGGCTCTTGAAAACAAAGCCCCAACGGGGCGGCCCGAAATCGGAAATACGCAATGCCTTGTTCCGTGGCGAGAGCTGCCACATCGGGCCGCCCCGTTGGGGCTTGCGTTTCATTGATCGTCCGTAACCCAGGGCGGCGCTGCACTGGCCCTGGGCTGACAGAGAGCCGGGCCTTCGGCCCGAATGCTTTCCCAAAAAAACGAGAACACAGGTGGCGCAAGCCAGAACCCGCGTTTTTAGACTTCAATACCAATTTTTTAACAGCCCAGCGCTAGCCTTCGGTTCTGGAAATAACCGGACGCTTGCACGTTCCGGCTGATCGAGACAAGGCGAAAGGCAACAATCATGCAGGAGCTCTATCGCGTCCGCGTGACCAAGGACCACCTGGTGTTTAGCGCGGCTCATTTCATTACGTTTAACGGCAACATCTGCGAGCGGTTGCACGGCCACAATTGGCGGACGGCCGTGGAGGTCTCGGGGCCTTTGGATGAGAACGAATACGTCTTCGACTTCATCGCGCTGCGGGACGAGTTGCAGTCGATCGTGAACGAGTTGGACCACCGCGTGCTCCTGCCGACACAGCACGCCCAGATCCGCGTGGAAGCCGGCGACCGGGAAGTCGAGGTGCGGTTTGAAGACCGCCGTTGGGTGTTCCCCCGCGAAGATTGTAAGCTGCTGCCCGTTCCCAACACGACCGCGGAGGCCATCGCCCGCTGGATCGGCGGACAACTTCTGGGCAAACTCGCCGACCGCGGCCCGCATCGGCTGTCCGCGGTGCAGGTGGAGGTCGAGGAAAACTTCGGCCAATGGGCGATCTGCCGGATTCCGATCTCTTTCTGAAAAACTCGGGATTTCATGGAATTTTTCCGGCGGGGCGTTATCATAAATGGTAGGGAATGCAATCCCCCTTGCATCCCTTTCGGGCCTTTCTTTTTGCCCGCTCGACGCTGATTTTCTTCAAAGGTGACCCATGATTTCTCCTCGCGTGGTCGTTGCTTCGTTTCTCGCAGTCGCTCTTTTCGTCCAGGCCCCGGCTTCCGCCCAGTTTGGAGGTTTTGGAGGCGGAGGCGCGGTCGGCGGCGGGGGGAACGTCGGCGGCGGGGGCTTTGGCGGCGGTGGGAACGTCGGCGGCGGCGGGAATGTCGGCGGGGGCGGGGGCGGCAACGTCAATGGGGGCGGCGGGAACGTCAACGGAGGCGGCGGCGGAGGCGGCGCGGGCGGGATTTCGATCGACGCCGAAGGCGTGGTCACCCCCGCGTTCGCCAAGACCGGCCAGCTCAACAAAACCAAGCTCGAAGCCTTCGCGAAAAAATTCGTGAATGCCGATGTCAACGTTCAGAGCAATTTGCGGAAGGTGTCGCTCGTCCGTCTGGAAGCCGCGATCGAAGACTGCCTGAAAGCCAAGAAGGTCGTGCCGCCGGAGATGCAGTTTCTCGCGGGCCTCCAGCGAATCGATTATGTGTTCGTCGATCCCGCCTCGAAAGATCTGGTCATCGCCGGGCCCGCGGAGGGCTTTGCGCTGGACGAGTTGGGCCGCGTCGTGGGCGTGACCACTCGCCGGCCTCCGCTGCGGCTCGATGATTTGATGATCGCGCTGCGGACGCTCGAACGCACGGGGGCGATTGGATGTTCGATCGACGCCCAGCAGGATCGGCTCGCCAAGTTTCAGCAGTACGTCAAAGCCAACAGCAGCCCCGCCACGCCTCAGGGAATCGCCTTCCGATTTCAGAACATGGCGAAGATTCTGGGCCTCCAGGACGTGTCGGTGTGGGGGGTGCCTGCGGATTCGCATTTCGGCTGCACGCTGGTCGAAGCCGACTGGCGGATGAAGCGGATTTCGCTGGCCCTCGAAAATCCCCAAGTCCCCAAATTCCGCAGCCATCTGGCGATGGTCGGGCGCGGCGGCAACAGCATGCAGCGGTTCTGGTTCATGCCGCTTTACGATGCGTTTCAGCAAAACGACGAGGGCACGGCGTTTCATTTCGCCGGCCAGCGGGCCCAGTTGATGTCGCAGGAGGAATACGTCAGCGTGAACGGCAAACGCGCGGACGCCGCCACGACCCGCATCACCACCGAGCGGTTTGCGAAGCAGTTCACCGAGAAATTCCCCGAACTGACCGAGAAGGTGCCGATCTTCGCGGAACTCCAAAACGTGATCGACCTCTCGATCCTGGCGGCCCTGTTCAAGAAAGAACGCCTGCCGCAGAAAGTCGGCTGGAACATGTCGCTGCTCTTGGACACCAAGCGAGCCACCTACTTCCCCGGCAACCCGCCCAAGCACGTGGATTCCGTCATGAATTTCCGCCAGGCGGGCAGCGGCCTGATCGTGGGGCTCGTGGGCGGCGGCGTGGTCATCAATCCGATGGACACCGTGCGGGCGATCGAATTCAAAACCGACGAGGCCGACCGCGTCGAAGGCATCCGCACCGGAGCCTTGGAAAACGCCCATCCCGAAGCCCACCCGTGGTGGTGGGATTGATCTCAAAACGTGAGCCGTAGGCGCTAGCCTCGGGTTTTGGAGACGCCCGAAAACCAAGACCGGCGGCTAGCGCCTTGCCGCTCATTTCAGTTCCGCTCGGGCGGAAGATGGCGTCGGCCGTTGGGCTCCGCGGGGGCCAATTGATCCAGGCGGGATTTGATCTCCTGGGCCAGATGATAGCCCTGGATGCCGAAATACGTGGAGACGGCCGTCCCCAGCGTCACCACCGCCGCCAAAATCCACACGACGATTCGCCCGCTTCCATCGCGCCGGCGGGCGGGGCTGGACTTCGGCCTGGGCGAAGATTTCGTTTCCGTGTTGGCCGTTGGTGGAGGGGGAATCCGCGACCGGCCGCGATCTGGCCGCCACGGAATCCGAGAGCGAAATCTCCTCCGAAAGATCGCCCGGCTCGTCCCAGGTCTCATCGTCCCCCCGGTAGTCCGGCGGACGGCTCCGGGGAAACTCTTCTTTGGGCAATCCCTGCCGGCGGCGCTGCTCCAACGAGATCGGCGTGGGGTCGCTCAGCGAGTCGTCCTCGCGGTCCAGTTCATCGAGATCCACCACCTCGTCATCCGGATCGCTTGCGGACGGCGGCTTGGCGACCGGCCGGGCCACGCGCGGCGGGGAAGGCGGCGGCGTTTTCTTCGGTTTCCCCAACACCTCGTCCAGCGTCGATTGGGAATCGCTCGGAGCGCTCGATTTCTGACCGGCATCGGCGGGCGACGACACCGGCGTGAGCACAAACCGGTGACCGCAACTCGGACAAACCCCCTTCCGCCCAAAGAACTCCTCATTCGGCAGAAACATGGGATGAAAACATTCGGGACAACACGTTTGGAACATCGGGTTGACCAAGGACGGGCAGGGAGACACGCCATCCGACGGCAAAAGGAAAGGTAAGGAAGCTCTCTCGACTCCTCGATTGTATCACCGACCCCCACCGGCGTCACCGATCGGTCGCGGAGATTCCTGCTCAGGTCGGCACGCTTTCCGCATTCGGGCGCTTCCGGCTACACTCAGGATTGAGAGACTGAGGATCACTCGCGGAAAATAGTCGCATCAATCAGCCGCCGGGCGCTAGGCCCAGTTTATTCGGCCAACCGGACGCTCGCGCGTTCCGGCTGGTCATCCCGAAGGAAAATCGAACACATGGCCGTTCCCAAAGTCGTGATCGTGGGCCGACCCAACGTGGGCAAAAGCTCGCTGCTCAATTGGCTCGCCCGGAAGAAGGTGTCCGTCGTCGATCCGACCGCCGGCGTCACCCGCGACCGCGTTGTGCATTTGCTCCAGGAAAAAGACCGCTACTTCGAACTCGTCGACACCGGCGGGATGGGCGTGGTCGATGCGGACAACCTCGCGGAAGACATCGAACGCCAAATCCAAATGGGCATCGACGAAGCCGACCTCTTGTTGTTCGTGGTGGACGGGCAAGCGGGCGTCACGCCATTGGATACAGACGTCGCCGACCGCCTCCGCCCCCTGGAAACGCGGAAGCTACTGGTCGTCAACAAATGCGATTCGACCAAGACCGATGCGGAGCGGTTCGAGTTCCACAAGCTGACGGATGCCCCGGTCGTGGTCACGAGCGTCAAAGGCAACCGCAACCGCAAGGAACTCCTCGAGGCGATTTTGAAAGAGCTCCCGCCCGCCGAGGCAGACGAGGCGGCCAGCGGGGAACTCTTGGGAGCCGAGCCCGAACTCAAGCTGGCGATCGTGGGCCGGCGGAACGCGGGCAAAAGCACGTTCATCAACGCCCTCGCCGAAGAGGAGCGGGTGATCGTCAGCGAAGTCGCGGGCACCACGCGGGATTCCGTGGATGTGCGGTTCGAGGTGGACGGCAAAGCGCTGATTGCCATCGACACCCCCGGCGTCCGCAAACGCAAGAGCCTCGCCAACGACATCGAGTATTACGGGCTCGTCCGCGCCAAGCGGAGCATTCGCCGGGCCGATGTGGTCTTCATGTTTTTCGACTCGCAGGAGACGATCTCCCGCGTGGACAAGCAGCTTGTCGAGGAGATCCAGGAGCATTACAAGCCCTGCGTCTTCGTGGTCAACAAGTGGGACAAGGCCCTCGAAGGCGGGATGACCGTGGAGAAGTGGACCGAGTATCTGTTTCGCTCGTTCGGCTCCATGAGGCATGTGCCGGTCGCCTTCGTCACCGCCAAAGACAGCCGAAACATCAGAAAGGTCGTGAACCTCGCCCAGTCGATCTTCAAGCAAGCCCGCGAGCGCGTGGGGACATCGAAATTGAACAAGCTCGTGCGGGCGGCGGTGTCGACCAATCCGCCGCCTTACCGCAAGAACCGCCGGCCGAAGATCCTCTTCGCCACGCAAGTCGCCACCGAGCCGCCGACGATCGTGCTCAAATGCAACGATTCGACGCTGTTCGACGAATCGTGGAAGCGGTATCTGTTGGGCGTATTCCGCGAGAAGCTGCCGTTCCGCGAAGTGCCGATCAAAGTCTATTACCGAGCCCGCCAGGACGAGGACCGCGAGTCCTCCGCGGTCGACGAGGAATCATAACCCGCGGCCGCTCACGGATGCGACACGGCCGGGGAAGCCGGTCTCGCTTCAAGGGCCGCTTGTCTCCAGACCGGCAAGAGGTCTTCGCATAAGACATCTTTCCAGGAAGGCCAGGCTGTTTCCATGTGCCGGCGCGCGGCCTGTCCCATTTCGAGCCGCGCGTTTTCATCCTCCAACAGCCAGCGGATTGCGGCCGCCCATTTGCGGGGCTGATTGCTCTTGAGCGTCAGGCCGTCTTCCCAATTCTTTTGGACCAACTGCCCGGACCCGCCGCGGGACGAGAGAATCACCGGGAGGCCCGAGGTTTTGGCTTCGATGACCACGTTCGGCATGACTTCCGACGTGGAGGGAAACACGAACAGATCGGAGGAGGCGTAAAGCCCTTGGAGTTTGGTCTGGGGCAGCGATCCCGGAAAACTCCCTGCGGGCCCGAGCACCTTCGCCAACCTGGATTGCTCCGGACCGCTGCCCACGAAGATCGCCTGAACCGGGATCCCCTGTTCGATGAGCGCGCGGGCTGCTTTGGCAAGCACCAGGGGGCGTTTGTTGGCTTCCAACCGGCCCACAAACAACAGCCACGGCCGGTCTTCGGGCAAATGGAACGCCGCGGCCACGGCGGCCCGGTTGCGGTACCGGGGATGAAAGAAATCTTTGTCGATGCCCCGCCTCAATCGCCGCACCCGATCTTCCGGAAGGCATTGCAGCCCGCGTTTATAATCGTCCTCGCTCGAGGCCAATAGAAAGTCGCAGTCCTCCAAAAACCGGTCGAGCCGGCCTTCGAGGTGCCGCTCGATCCAGCGGGGAAAATGCCAGCGGTCGATCAGCCACCGGCCGGCGAAGCTTTGACCAAACCAGCCGCGGATCGTATTCCGCGCCACCACCTCGGCGCATCGCGGGACGTCGGTGTGGGTGGAAAGCACCAGGGGGACGCCGGATTTCTGATGAAACCGCATCGCCGTCCGCGCGTAGGCAAACCACGCGCCGGTGGCGTGGATCACATCGTAATGCTCGAGTTCTTTCATCAAGCGAAGATGCACGGGAGCCAAGTCCGTGTGGTCCTGCTGCTTGATGGGGAACGGCAGCTTCTCGGTGCTGAGGGCGGGCGGCAAAAGCTCATAGCGAACGTTGTCCGAAAGCTCGCGGACCTCGTCTTCTTCGCCTTCGAAATGGACCGTCAGATCCACGTCGTTCGGAAAACCGGTCGCGGCCTCGGCAAAATGCTGCCAGCATTTGACATGCCCACCCGCCGTGGGCTTGAGCCGCAAATCCACCAAAGCCCCCACGCGAATGGGATTCCCGGTTCGCGAATGCTGGCTGCGGGGTTGCGCTCTTTGGTTCACGGGAAAATCAATCATTGGGGGTCGCTCTTGGGAATCTATAGAAACGGATCGAATGGCTGACAGCCAATCCCAATATCCGGGAAACAGTTCTGACACAAAAGAACAGTCAAGCAGATCCCATGCCGATTGCGGGGCACATGGGGGAAAGTTACAATCTCAATCAGATCAGCATGAATTGATGCTTTGAAACTCAATTGGAGAGAGACATGATCGGTCGTTTCCTGTCTGTTGTGTTGGTGGCGGTGTCCACGACGGCGACTTTATTCGCTCACGAGCCGGGAGAGCATGCCGACGGCAAGGACCATTTGGATTTTGATGTGCATGCGGTGCAGAACGGCCCCTGGTCCGATCCCAAAACCTGGGAACCGCACCGTGTGCCCAAAACGGGCGACCGCGTGCTGATCAGCCGGGGTTCTCAAGTGCTCTATGATGTGAAGAGCCCCGCAGTGATTCGCCTGGTGCAGGTCGCGGGAACGCTCAGGTTTTCCCGCCAGAAGGACACGGAACTCAACGTGGCTTTGCTCAAAGTCCAAAACAGCCTGCACTGCAGCGAGAGCGGTTTCGCGTGCGATTTCCATTCGGTCAACAAAGCCGGCGAACCCAGCGCCGCCCCCGAAGGCGAAATTCCGCTGTTGGAAATCGGCACGCCGGAGGCTCCGATCCCCGCCGAGCACACCGCGAAAATCCGGCTGCATTATCTCGAAGGCTTGGACAAAAACGATGCCCCGGCGATCGCCTGCTGCTCCGCGCGGATGGAAATCCACGGCGCGCCGCTGAACCCCACCTGGGTCAAACTCGCCGCCGACGCCCCCGCGGGCTCCAAGACCGTGAAGGTTTCAGAACCTGTTACGGGTTGGCGTATCGGCGATGAAATCATCATCACCGGTTCCGTCCGCAAAGACGCCGGCGGCAGCTATCGGAATCATCCTGAAGATGTCACCACCGAGCGCCGGCGTATCAACGAGATCAATGGTGACGAACTTGTTCTCGATGAGCCGCTCAAATACGAGCACGCCGGCTCCGGGGACTTTCGCACGGAAGTCGCGAACCTGTCCCGGAACGTCGTCATCGAAAGTGCCGACCCGGAAGGCATTCGCGGGCATACGGTGTATCATCGCTTCAGCCGCGGCGGGATCAGCTTCGCCCGCTTCGCCCATCTGGGCAAGGAAGGCGTTTTGGGGCGGTATTCGATCCACTTCCATCTCGTGGGCGATACGATGCGAGGCAGCCAGGTCCGCGGGGCGGCGATCGTCGACTCCCACAACCGCTGGATCACGATCCACGGCACCCAATATCTCGTGGTGCGGGATTGCATCGGCTATCAAAGCGTCGGCCACGGCTATTTTCTCGAAGACGGGACCGAAGTCTACAACCTGCTCGATCACAACCTCGGCGTGCAGGCGTACCGCGGACGACGGCTGCCCAAACAGGTGCTGCCTTTCGACCCCAACGAAGGAGCCGCGTTCTGGTGGGCCAACGGCCGCAATACCCTGGTGCGAAACGTGTCCTGCGAAAACGACGAATACGGCTACCGCTACGATATGCAAAGCAATCGCTCCTTCGACGCTCAACTGCCGATCCTCACGCCCGAAGGCAAGGAAGAACTCGTCGATGTGCGGACGATTCCCATCTGGCGATTCGAGGACAACGAAGCCCACACCGAAGGCTTTTATGGAATGGTCGTCGCCGCCAACGGCAACAGCCAGCCGGACAATCCGATTCACGATCAGAAGATGCTCGACTACATCAAGCGCGTCGATTGGACCGGCCCCGACAAGAGGCATCCGCACGTGATCCGCAACTTGACGATCTGGAAATCGCATTACGCCTTCCGCCCGCACAGCCCCAACATGCTGATGGACAACGTCCGCATTCAAACCGCGGCTTACGGAATCTATCGCCCGGCGTTCGAGAACCACGCCTACCGCAACCTGCACATCTCCGACGTGGGAGCCGAGCCGTTCAACCGCGGCATGGACGATGCCAGCGCCCAGCTCGGCACGATCACGGTCGATGGGCTGACCTTCGACACAGGCTACGGCAACAAAAGCACGCCTTTGGTGCAGATCAGCGATGTGAACCTCTCGGGCGATGCGGCCACGCATTTCCGCAACGTCAAAGTGAACCGCCCCGAACAGCACAAAGACCGCTGGCCGCTCATCAATCGCGGCGTCGGTCCGCGGGTGGCTCCGATCACCAAGGGCGTGCCGATTTATCTCCACGATTACTTCGGCCCCGGCCGGCATGCGAAGGTCGTCAGCACCGCCGCCAAGGATTTGATGGAAGACGGCGGTGACTACAAAGCCATGCCTCCGTTGACCGCCAACGAATCCCGCGTGGCGGAAGTCAGTAACATCGATTGGCCGGAAGTGCTCGATCCCGTGGACGATCTGCCCCCCGCCACAACCATTACCTCGGTCCGCGAGCGGGACGGAACGGTGGAGCTCGAAGGCGTCTCGCACGACAACGGCACGATCACGAAGATCACCGTCAACGGCGAACCGGCCGAAGTGGTTTCCTCCGGTGCCGGGGTCGTCGATTGGAAAATCACGCTGAAAACGCCCACGGACCGAAAGCTCACCGCCGCCGCGATCGACGACGCCGGCAACGCGGAGCAGCAAACCGCCCACCGCGTCACGCTGCCCAAAAAGGCTCCGCTGGCTCCGTGAGGGCAAGACGCAGAACGAATTACTTCGCGAGACGTTTGAGGTCGGATAGGTCGTAGTGCATCAACACGCCGTGGATCGTGTTGGGCAGTTGGCCGTCGGGATTGGGGTCTTCGCAGACCTTGGCCCAGGATTCGATGCCGTTCTCGAGCGCCAGCGGCCCGAACAATCCCGGCTCCAGGGCTTTCGCATGGAGAGCCGCGATGCAGGCTTCGCCCGTCGCGATCAAACGCACGGGCTTCGAGGATTGACCCGCGTCGGCATTGATCCAGCGGGCGCATTTCACGACATCTTCAGCCCGGCGGCCGACGAGGGATTGATCGAGCAGATACGCCAGGAAGAACGTTTTCCAGTCACCCAGTTGCTTGCTGCTGGAGCGGTTTCGCAGTTCGCCGATGCCTCTGAGATCCAAGGCCCACACTTCCTGCCCCTCTTGGAGCAGGGCTTGGACTTGGGCGTTTTCTATGGCCGTTTGTTTGCCGTCGCCTGACAAGAACAGCACGCGTTCGCCGCTGGGCTGGTTGGGGGAAATTCGCAGAATGGGAACCGATATATCGCCTTCGACTTCCATCGCCAGTTTGCGGATTTGATAACCGTCCCGCGTCACCGAACCCAACGCACGAAGTCGGCCGGCGGGCAATTCCTGCAATCGGCGAATGCCCGCGACCTGGCGGACGGTTTCTCGCGCGGCTTCGGGTTTGAGCTTCGCAAAAGCCGCGCGGTTCTTCTGAAACGCCTGGGCTCGCTTCGTGTTCAAATCGAACACGGACAACTCTCCATCCAGCAATAGCACCTGGCCTTGGGGCGTACACTCGAGATCTTTCGCGGACCAGACTTTGCTGCCCGGGTCGGTCACGTCTCGATGGACATTCAGGAGCCAGCGCTGCATCCAGCGGACGATGGCTTCGCGTCCCGTTTGGGTAACGCCGTGCTTGCCTGCGCTTTCGACGAGGTTGACTTGCTCCGGCTGGCCGAACTGGGCGTAAAACCTTTTCGCCTGGCGAAACGTGTCCCAGGTGCCTTCGATGTTGAAGAAGTCGCTGGTCGTCGAGCAGATCAAGGTCGGCTTGGGAGCCCGCATGAGGACGTAATCGGTCTGATCCATGCCGAAGGCGATTTGGGCGTGGATGTTTTGCTCGGCGTCCTGCGGGCCGATGGTCTCGATCAGTTTGCCGAACGTGGTCAAATAACAAGCCGGGGCCGCGCAGCCCACGCGGTCGTCGAGGGCCATGATGTAACTCGTGAGCGTGCCGCCGCCGGAACAGCCGGTGCAGCCGATTTTTTTGGGATCGATGTCGGCTCGCCCTGAGAGATAATCGATCCCGCGGATGCCGTCCCAGACGCGGTAACCGGCGGTGTTGGTTCCGGTGAGGATTGCGCCGACGCCCGTGAGAAAATGCTCGGTTGTCGAGCCGCTGTGCTCAGGCTTTCCGTCCGCGGTGAGGATTTGCGACCGCTCGCCCTGGCCGATGGGATCGTAGCACATCGCCGCCATGCCGTTCTTGGCGAGGAGGATACCGATCTTCTGGTTGTAGTCGGCCGCCTTGCCGGACTTGGTGTGCCCGCAGGCAATGAGCACCGCGGGATAAGGCGGCTTGGTGTTGGGCAGATAGACCGTGGCCGTCACGTGATGATGCGGCCGGCTTTGATAGATCACCTTTTCCACGCGGTAATCTCCGCCATCGAGTTCGCCCGTGACCTGCGCCTCGAGCGGCGTGCGTTCGGGCAGTCCGCCCAACTGCTCGATGAAAAACTCCCGCCGGGCTTTCTGCCAGGCCTGGCATTTTTCGAGCGTGTCGAGTTTCTCGTATTCCTGCCGGCGTTTTTCGAGAGCCTGTTGGGCTTGCTGGGCGAGGGATTGATAGACCGCATCCTGCGCATCCGGCAAAACGGCGAGGCTCTTGGCATCCGCGGCGGGTTTTGAAAGCACGAGCAGCGATTGAGCCGCGCGGACTCGCACGTCGAGGTTTTCATCATCGAGGAGTTCCTTGAGCCGCGGAGCGACGGAAACCGCCCGCGCATCGCCCGCAAACGTCGCGGAATACGTCCGCACGGCGGGATCTTGGGACCCTAGGTTCTTCGCCAAGGCTTTGCGTCCCGCGTCATCACCTAAGGTCGCCAAAGCATGTTCGAAGTAAGACCGGCTGAACTCGTCGGTCATGTTCGCGAGGCCGCGCTTCAGGTCTTTGATGTCGTCGGGTTTGCCGATGCGGGCCACGATCCACGCGGCGGTGCGGGCGAGCTCGGGGTCTTTGTCGAACATCATCTGCCGGGCGTGCTTGAGCGCTTTGGTGTTTCCCGCCTTGCCCAAAGCGGCGGCGGCCATCAGCTTGAGCCGGGGATTTTCACTTTGCTCGAAGGCTTTCCGCAGAGCCTTGCCGTCGCCGAGTTCTCCGACTTTGTACAAACTCTCCGCCGCGTGGACGTGGCCGAAGCTCTCTTGGCCGGCGAGAATTTTGAGCATAATTCCCGCTGCATTCAGGTCGCCTGCCCGTACGAGTTCGCGGGCCAACCCGCACCGCTGTTGATCGTCATAAGGTCCCTTGAGCATCGGCTGGATAAACTCGATCACCTCATCGCCTTGCCCACCCGAGGTCAACCCCTCGGCCGCGTGGATCGACGGCCAAAACTCCGCCGACCGCATCCCGTTTCGCAACACGCTCAGACATTTCTCCCGCGTGGAATCGTCCAGCTCGACGACATCCCCCGCCGGCGGAGCGGCCACCATTTTTGTTCCCGCGCCGGCAAACGCGAGCATGCCGATCAGAACGAGCCAAAGGCGGAAAGAGCGTGCTGTGTTCATCGGGGTTGCCTCATCATCGCGGAGAGAATTGCGGATCGCCCGAAACATTCATGCGAATGTTTCTTTCCGCAAATTGTGGGCGGAGAGGAAAGCAACTTCAAGCCAACCCAACAGATCACTTTAAGGAATGACCGTGAAGAGCTCGGCGCGATCTTTTCCACTATTGCGATTCGGGAGTGGGCGGACGGATCAGGAAGGAGCAAATCGCCACTGGCCACGGCAGCGCGGCGAAGAGCATCAGCACGGGAACAAAGCTGCCTGAAACATCCCGGCCGACGCCCGCGATCAGCGGGCCTAAACTCGAGGCGGCGACCATCAGGCTCATCACGACGCCTCGAATTTTCCCCAAATGCCGGCGGCCGAAATATCTCGCCCACAAGGGCTGTGTGGAACTGAAGTAAACCCCTTGAGCAAAACCCATCGCCGCGCCGGCGAGAGATGCCAACGCGGGCGTGGCGGCGAATTGGAAGCAGATCATTGCGGCACTGAGTCCCAAGAGTCCCACAAATACGAGAATGCGGGCTTCGATGCGGTCCGCCAGAAATCCGCCGCTGAGCTGCGCAAGCGCCATGACCATCGCCGAGACCATCATCACCGCCGCCGCGTCTTGTTCGCCCAGTCCACGGTCGGCCAGGATGGGGACGAGACTGAACGTCACGGCCGTGAGCAACATCGCGAATAACCCCGTCCCCGCCGTGACAACCTGAAACGCAGGCGTGCAGAGCGCCTCGCGCAAGGTGAGTTCGGGGAGATTGTCGATGCGGCCCCGTGCGGGTTCCGCGGCGTCTTCCATCCCATGATCGATCGATTGGCCCAGGTCTTCCGGGCCATTGCGAAAGAACAGGAAAAACACGGGAAATAACACGACCCAAAGTCCGATCCCCCAAAGGCCGTAAGCGGATCGCCAACCGCCGGCATTCAGCAGCCAGACATTCAGCGCGGGCACGATCGCAATCGAGGCGGACGCGCTGACCTGGCGAATCGACTCGACCGACCCCAATCGCCGTTGGAACCAAAACGCCAGCACATTGCCGCTGAGAAACGCGAGCGTCCCGGGGCCGAGCATCCGCAACAGCAGAAAGGCCAACATCAGCGTCGCCCAATTCCGAGCCAGCGCGAGCACCAGGCAGGCTCCGCTGAATGCGGTGACCGCGAAGAGCATCACCGCGCGGATTCCGTGCCGATCCATCTGCAAGCCGATCAGCGAAATCGGGATCGCTCCCAGAATTGTGCCCAGCATGTAAGCCAGCGCCAATTCGCTGTGGGACAGGTCGAGCGAGGTGCGAATCGCCTCGTTGAAGATCGTCACGCCATAGGTTTGGCCGGGCGAACTGGCGAACATGGCCAGCATCGCCAAAGGAAGCATCACCCATCCGTAGGACAACCCCGCCGTGCGCGGTGCGATCGTCGCTTCGGTTTCCAGGTCCTCCATGTTGACTCCGTTGAGGTTCAGGTCACAAATCGGGTTTCGATGGCGAGAACATCGTAAACCCCGTTTGTGTTATTTCAACCCGCTCAAACTCTGTCAACCGGCTTTTGTGAAGAATGCCCTTTGGAGAAGAGGTTTTCCGGAAACGAGAATCCGGTTTCCCCGGAGTCAGGACCGTTCGAGCGTTCGGTCCTCGTCATGAACCGTAGGCTCGATGAGCGTTTCGCAGATCGCCTTGGGCGTTAGTAGCCCAAGGAAAAGAGGAGAAACGAGTTGCGAGCCGCTTCGCGGCTTTCCTATTTCTTTGAGCCTGAGATCCTTTGGCTTACGCCCAAGGCAATCTGCGGTCGCCACTTCGCGACTCCGGAAACGCGCAACTCACGCGATAGACATCGGGCTCAGCGGCGGATGATGACTTTGGCCCCCTTGCCCAAAAAGCCATACACCTCGTCCGCATCGCCGTTCAGCATGCGGATGCAGCCGCGGGACTCGGCTTTGCCGATGGAGTCCGGATCGATCGTGCCGTGGATCCCGTAGGAATCGCCAATGTCGATCCAGTATTCGCCCAGCGGATTTTGGGGATCGTCCGCGGCGATGACGCCGTCCCGCCCGTAATAGGTCGGATTGGTGAGCTTGTCCTTCACGGCGAACTCGCCGATGGGCGTGGTGCCGTCTTTGCCGATGCCCACCTTGTAGCGCTTCACGAAAAACCCGTGGTGCTGAATGGTCAGCTCAAAGCGGCCCAAATCGACGACCGCGGCGAACGGGCCTTTGATGACCTTCAGCTTCTGCCCCGGCCGGATTTTTCGCGGGTCGGCTTCGTTGAGCTTCGCCAGATACTCCCAGGGCACGTTGTACAACTTCGCGATCTTGGTCAGCTGATCGCCGGGCTGAATGGTGTAGGGCGTCATGTAGTGCGGCTGCGGGGAGAAATAAATCGACTTGGCGGTCTTCTCGATTCGGCTCCTGAGGAACTCCCGCCATTCGGGATGATCCCAATACAGGATCGAAAGCTGCTTGTGCGCGGCCAGGTCGTCTTTCGGATTGCCGGTCGCCAGCCAGGCATCGATCTGCGCGAGCGACTCGGCTTTCAGACCGGCGGGCAATTCCGCAGGCGCGGCTTGGGGAGATTCCGAAACCTCATCGTTCAGCAACCGAATGCCCGCCGCCGGGGGCGGTTCGGTCGGCATCGTCGGCGGAAGGTGGGGCGGCGGGAGTTCGCCTTCCACGGTTTGCACGAGCCGCGACGGAACGGGGATCGGCCTGGCGTCGGGGTTCGCCGGCAGCAATTTGGGCGGGCTGGGGAAATCGCTGAAATCGGGAGGCTCGGCCGGAGCAAACGGCGGCAAGTCCGGGACCTCCGGTTCGGTCTGGGCGGCGAAAATATCGTGTCCTTGGGAAGAGGCCGTCTTCGCCGATTGTTCATGATTCGCCGGGCGGACCGGGGACGGCGGTCTTTCCGTTTTCGGATGATGGGCCCCGATCTCATCGAAATCCACATCCGACGTGGGCCACCAATGAAACTGCCACGCGGCGGCCGCGGCGATCGCCACAAACGCGGCGGTCCAAATGAAATGGGAGGTCCAAGAGCGGCGGCGGTAGTGCGTGCGCATGGCCAGGTTCATCCTTGAACAGGAAATCGTGAGTCAAGCTGTATATGGAATGTCAGATTGACTTGGAAGACCTTCCGGGAAAGAGGGGCTTAGGGGCAAAGGCCACAAAGTCGAACCCCCCGGAATCTAACACAAACCCAAAAACGCCTCCACAGGGATTCCCGCCCTCAGACGGAAAAACGGCCGGCGGGTTGCGAAGGCGGGGCAGGCGGGGGAAGCATCTCGGGCGTCTCGGCGGCGGGGATGCGGAGCGTGCCGTTTTCCAGCACAAACAGCACATCGGCCAAGGTGCGGGCTTCCCCGCGGTTGTGGGTGATGTGCAGCGTCGTCACGCCGGTCTGTTTCGTGACGCGGGTCAAGAGTGAGCACATGGCGTCCCGCGTGGCATCGTCCAGGGCGCTTAAGGGTTCATCGAGGCACAGCACGTGCGGCCGAGCCGCCAAAGCACGGCCGAGGGCGACGCGCTGGCGTTCGCCGCCGCTGAGACCGGCGGGCCGGCGGTCCAGCAGCTGCGAAATCCCCAGCATCTCGGCCAGCTCTTCGATGCGCTGCCGGATGGCGGCGGACTTCCAGCGGCGGACCGTGAGGGCGAAGCCCAACTGCTGGCCCACGCTCATCGTCGCAAATAGCGCCCCCTCTTGCGGGACAAATCCGATGCCCCGTTCCGCGGGCTTAAGCGACGTCACGTCCCGCCCCATCAAATGAATCGTCCCGCCAACCACGGATTTCAAACCGCAGAGCGATTCCAGAATCGTCGTTTTTCCGCTGCCGGTTTGCCCCATCAAAATGGCGTATTGTCCGGTGGGCACCTCGAACGAGATGTTCTCCAGGCGGAACGAGCCGGCGGTGACGGTTAACTCTTGGACGCGAATCACGAGGCTGCTTCAGGGTGGGAAAATCGTACGCGAGGATGAGCCAAAACTTCAGCTTAGCGGAAACCGCGGGCCCGCTGCAACAACATCATTCCGCCGCGGCTTCTTGTTCCGCGGCCGGTTCGTTGCCTTCCGGTTCGTTGTCTTCGGGCTCGGAATCGTCGGCCGCTTCGTCCGGCGGGGAATCGGGCTTGGGCGGTTCGCTTTCCATAAGGCGTTCGTGGGAGAGTTCGGTGACTTCCGTGTTGAAGATCACAATCAGCGCGTGCAAAATAGCCGCGACGATCGGGGCGATGAACACACCCCACAACCCCATCACCTGCACGCCGCCCAAAACGCAAATAAACGCGAGCAGCGGATGGAGCTGAGCGTCGCTTTGCAGCACGTACGTGCGAATGACGTTGTCCAGCATCCCGATGAACCCCACGCCGATGATTAACAGCAACGTCGCGGAAATCCACGATCCTTGAAGCGCCAACCAGACCACGCACGGCCCCCACACCAGCCAGGTGCCGAAGAACGGGACCATCGAAGCGAACGTGGCCAGGATGAACAGGATCACGAACTGGCGGAACCCAAAAAACCAGAGCACGGTCGCATTGGCGAGGCCTTGGCCGATCGCGGCGAAGAACGTCGCCAGCACGACCGCGCGGACGACGTTGTAAAACTTGAGGCGGAGTCCGCGCTGATATTCCACGGCGACCGGAATCAAACCTTCCGAAGCCGCCAGGAGCGCGGGGCCGTCGGCGAGGAAGTAATAGAGCGCGATCACAAACGTCAGCAGCTGCACGATCATGGAGACCAGGCCGCCGATCAACCCCACCGCCTGCCCGGCGACGCCGCCGGTCTTGCTGACGAGCAGTTCCAAGCCGGCCCGGACGTTTTTCTGAAATTCCGCCTGGAGCTTATCGGCGTCGATTTGCTCGGATACGAAGGGCTGCAACTTTTCCACGACGTTGTCGATGTGCAGTTCCTGCCGGACTTTGTGGGAGATTTCCGACCAATCGTTGTTTTTCAGCATGCCCCGCACGAACAGCGAAATCTGCAAAGTCGCGAGCGAAACGCCGAGCACGACGGGAACGGAGATGCCCAAGATCACGCTGCCCGTGGTCAGCCATGCCGCGAGATGCTTTCGGTCCTTGGTTTTCCGTTCAAAAAACGCTTGCATCGGCTGGGCGAGCATCGCGACGACGCCCGCCAAAAACAAAGGCAGCAAAAACGGGGCGATCACGTGAAAAAACGTGATGCCCAAAAAGATAATCAGCAACGTGACCACTGCGAGCGAGACAAGCCGGGTCATCTGGGTCATAGGAGCATCGCGCTTTTCAGGGACGTTGGGGTAGGAATCTCTTTAGGACCTCCGCAGAAATAGATTACCGGATCGCGGCTTGCATTCCAAAGAGAATCTTCAAGGTGAGTGGCTGGGCGCTAGCCGCCGGCCTTCAAGGTGAGTGGCCGGGCGCTAGCCGCCGGCCTTCAAAGTGAGTGGCCGGGCGCGTAGCCGCCGGCCTTGATTTTGTGAATATCATTTCATCGAAGCCGGAGGCTCGCGGCTACCGCCCAGATTATAAAACGCGCTCGAAATTTCACGCGCGGGACGAAAATGCCGAGACCACGGTCTTCCGGGGAAAACCGTGGTCTGGAGTGAACTTCGTTTGATGGTTCCGACTATTTGAGTTGGTCGGCTTTAATCATCAGGAGTTTGCCGGGCGTCATTTTGTCGCCTTCTTTGCCGGTGCCGAAGACGGTCACGTACAAGTTGCCGTCTTTGTCGAACTCGAGGGCGGTCGGCTTGTCGAGCTTGGCGAGTTTTTTCGGGGTGACATTGTTGCCATCGATGGTCAGTTCGAACAACCCGGCGTTTTCGGGTTCGGCCCAGGCGAAATCGGTGCAGTACCATTTCTTGGTGTTTTTGCTGTAAGCCAGGCCGGCGATGTCGCTGAGGCCGGTCTTCAAGCTCTTTTCGAGTTCCCCGCTGGCGGGATCATAAATGCACAACAGGCTGTCGCCGGGCACGTTGACTTCGCCCATCTGGCCCACAACGAGCTTGCCGTCCGGGGAGGCGGCGAGAGGCACCGGGGCATCGACTTGCGTCTTCTCTTTGGTGGCGATCGTGGGCTTGAGTTCGGTGGCTTTGCCGTCTTTGATCGTGAAGGAGGCGATCCAGCCCTTGGTGTCGTCGCCGTTGCTGCTCACGAACACCGTATCGCCGATCTTGACGACGCTGTAGAAGTTGCCTTCGCCCATCTTGGATTCGTCGCCCGGCGGAATCGGGCCGGCGGTGTAAACGGCGTCGGATTCCTTCTGATAGCTCGTCGGCGGTTTCTCCGTGATTTTGTAAATGCGGACCAGTTCTTCACCGTCTTTCCGGCAGCCTTCGCCGACGATCAGGTGCTCATCATCCCAAAACGCCACACCCAAAGCGCTGATGTCGTACATCGGACCTTTGCCGTACACGTCGGTGGGGAATTCCGAAATCTCCAGCGGGCACTTCAGCGGCTTCATCTCGGGGATGAAGCGGTGGACGCCGTCGTGGCTCGCAATAAACACATGCCCGGTCTTGGGATGAATCGCCAGTCCGCTCGGGTTGTCCAGATTGATGACCATCTCCGTGGTCTCCACGCCCGCTTCCTCGGCGGCGGGCTTCTTGTCCTCGGTGGCCGGCTTCTTGTCGTCGGTTTTCTTCTCTTCGGCGGCGGGCTTCTTGTCGTCGGTTTTCTTCTCTTCGGCGGCGGGCTTCTTGTCGTCGGTTTTCTTCTCTTCGGCGGCGGGCTTTTTGTCCTCGGTTTTCTTCTCTTCGGCGGCGGGCTTCTTGTCTTCCTGGGTGTTCTGGGCTTCCGTCTTTTTCGCTTCCTGAGCCATCAAGCCCGCCGGGGCAAGGCAGATCAGGACGCTCCAACACAGCAGGGTTCTGAGAGAGAGGTGCGTTTTCATCATGGGGTATCCACTTTCTCCAAAGTGCCAAATGACCAAAGGGGAAGAGAATGTCTGAAGGCGCGGACACTCCCTCCCCGAAACAACCTGACTTGCCAGAATCCTACAGGAACGCGAAGCGACTCGCAATCCACCGCCTATTCGGGAAGCTTGGGTGGTTTATGATTGGGATAATCCTCACACGCGAACCCCTCTTTCATAAACGTCACCAGGTCCTTCTTTTCCTGGTCGGTGAGCTTGAGCGCGAAGATGCCTTCGTCGAGCCAGGTATTCGGGATGCCGCCTTTGTCGTAGTGCTCGACCACGTCTTCCAGAGTTTTTAGGCTGCCATCGTGCATGTAGGGGGCGGTGCGGGCGATTTCGCGGAGTGTCGGGGTTTTGAAGCTGCCCTTGTCTCCGCCGAGTCCGCTGATGGCTTCCCGGCCGACGTCCGGTTCTTTTTTATCCATGCCCACGCCGATGTTGTGAAACGCGTTGTCGGTGAAGTTGGCCCCGATGTGGCAGGAGCTGCACTGAGCCTTGCCGAAGAACAACGCCATTCCGCGCTGAGCCGCTTCGGAAAGGGCATCTTTCTGCCCGGCTTTGAAGCGGTCGTAGGGGGCGTCGCCCGAAAGAATCGTGCGCTCGTAAGCGGCGATGGCCTTGGCGATTCCGTCCGAGGTCACATCGGTGCCGAAGACTTCTTGAAATTCTTTTTTGTAGCCCGGAATGCCGTTGAGCTTTTTGAGGACTTCGTCGAGCGTCATCTTCATTTCGATGGGATTCTGGATGGGGCCCAGGGCCTGGTCTTCCAGGGACTTGGCCCGGCCGTCCCAGAAATGCAGGCGGGTATAGGCCGAGTTGATGATCGTCGGGGCGCTCCGGCCGCCTTTTTTGCCGCCGACGCCGGTGGCGACCGCTTCGCCGTTGCTCCAGCCTTTTTCGGGATCGTGGCAGCTCGCGCAGGAAATCGTGTTGTCCGCCGAGAGCCGCTTGTCGAAGAAAAGCTGCTTGCCGAGGTTGACCTTGGCCTCCGTGAGCGGGTTGTCTTTGGGATGGTTGATCTCCGGCAAGCCGGCGGGCACGTTGAAGGCCGACTCCGGCGGGGCGGCTTTGTCTTCCTGTGCCGTCGCCGGTGCCAAGGCCCACAGCCCGCCCGCTAAAACGGCCAGGCCCAATGCCCCGGCCCAATGACGTTCCGCCCAGTTCCGTATGCGAAAACCCATTCGCTGCATTTGTTTTCTCCTATGGTGAGGGATGTGTTTGTGAAGGTTGCATGTTGCGGTCCGGAATCCGGGTGGCATGCATCGCATTGGTCAACCCGGTTCTCTTCGGGTTGAAAATCCGCCGCAGGGTGGTAGCCCCGGTTTCTCGCCGACGCGAGCGCGTTTCCGCCGTTCCGAATTCTTCGCATTGATTGTGCACTCGCTTTTATTGTTAAGCAGACTCCCGCCATCGGCAAGTCAACCGGAGAACAAATGCCGCCCATTCCGGCGAATCGCGGCGGTGGACGCGGATGATCTTTTTGTGTGATGATCAATGAATGAAGGATTTCCCCTCCCCTTTGGGCCCTTTGGGGAGGTCGGACAGGGTAGCGGCCGTGTGGGGCTTTGCGATCGGCTGGCGGACGGTTGGCGGCGGCACGTTTTCGGCTGGGTGGCACTTGTGGCACTGGCGAAGAAATCGCCCAAGCCAACCAAGATTCCATCGCCAGTAACAGAGAAGGCCACGAAATCAACGCGGCAAGGTTCATCCAACCGGATAGGCCGATGTACTCGATCGGCGGTTAGCTGTTCAATGGGCACGACACGACTTACGACTCACTTGCAGACTTTGTGCGGGGGCGGCTGGGCATGCCACCCAACGCCGGAACGTGAGGGAACGGCGAACTTCGTGCCGCCAGAACCCCGGGGGAGTCTGCGCGGGAAATTTGGCCGGTGACGGGACAGACGGGCAACGGAGGCGTTAGAATGGGATCGGCGACGGTTTAGCGCGCGTCCATTTTCGGATCGACCTCTTGCTTGTTTTCTGTCACGGACGAAATTGCCCATGCCGAAACGATTTGTGATTACCCTCACCGCGGCGAACCGCGTGGGGATTCTGGCCGCGGTCTCCAATGCCCTTGCGGAACTGGGCGGGGATTTGTGGCACATCAGCCAGACGGTGGTGGAGAAGTTCTTCACCATGATTATCGCCGCCGACTTTCCCGAGAACCGCACGGCCGACGTGGTGCTGGATCACATCCGGGCCGTGTGCGGGCCGTATGCCGTCGAGGTTTCCTTGAAGGAACCGACCCAGGAACGCCTGCCCGACGATCCGGAAGTCGGCACGGAGGAGTTTTTTGTGACCATTGCCGGGGAGAATCAACCGGGGATCATCCGCCTGGTTTCGGGCCGGCTGGCTCACGATCAGATCGACATCGTCAACCTGGAAGCCGGTCGGATCGGGGACGGCCGGCGGTTTTTGTTCAGCATGGAAATTGCCACGCCTCCGGGAACCAACATCGAGCAGCTCAAAACCGATTTGGCCGCCCTGGGCGATCCGCCGTTTGAAGTCAGCCTGCGGCCGTTCGCGGAGGTTCACGCCGAGTACCGCCCCATCCGCGCCTTTCTGCGGTGATGCGTTCCGATGTTTTCATAACCGGGGTGGCACGCCCCTAAGCGCAGCGAAGGGCGTGGTCGGCGAGTTGAACCACGCCCTTCGCTGCGCTCAGGGGCGTGCCACCCGAGCGATTGCGTTTGTTGTATGGATCCTTCTCTCTCCAGCCGAAAGACCTTGGCGGTTTTGTGGGGATTGAACGCCCTTTGGCTCGCGGGCGGAGTTTGGCTGACGATGCGCTGGAAGCCGGAGCGCGGCGAATACCCGGCCCGGCCGACCAATCTCATCGTCCCGTTCGGGGCCGGCGGCGGCTCGGACACTTACGCCCGGATTTTCAAAAAAGCCATTGAGGATGACCAGCTCCTGCCCGTCCCGGTCGTGATCCACAACCGCGGGGGCGCGGGGGCGACCATCGGCAGCCGGTATGTCCGCGATGCCGCCCCCGACGGCTATACCGTGCTATTGTTGCACGAGGCGATTATCACCGCGAAATACTCGGGCATGGTCCGTTACGGCCCCGAAGCCTTCGATGCGGTGGCTTGTACGGGGCAGTTGGGAATGGTGATCGCCGTCGCCGCCGATTCTCCTTACCGCACGTTGGAGGAATTGGTCGCCGCGGCCCGCCGGCGTCCGGGAGAGCTGTCCTTCGCCGTGAATCGCGGGGCCTTGACGCACGTCGCGGGCCTGCAACTCGAGCAGGCCGCGCCCGGGGCGACGTTTCGATTTCCCCAAAGCGGCGGGGGAAACGAACGCTTCGTCGATCTGATCGGCGGGCACGTGGATGTCA
The DNA here is from genome assembly GCA_963815195.1 of uncultured Planctomycetaceae bacterium. GTDB lineage: Bacteria > Planctomycetota > Planctomycetia > Planctomycetales > Planctomycetaceae > CAWAVN01. Next base: position 29,187 of record CAWFGE010000012.1, on the reverse strand, counting down.
GCGGCTTTTCGATCGAGGAGTTTATGCGGTTTCGTTCGAGCGGCGACGGCGGCGATCCCAAGCTTCGCGGGCTGGCGCATCTCGGTGCCGAGCGAAACCCGGCCGCCCCGGACTTGCCCACCGCCCGCGAGCAGGGCTACGACATCATCAACATCAACCGGTTTTACTGGTGGGTGCCCAAAGGAACGCCGCGGGACCGCATCGGGGTCTTGGCAAGCGCCCTCCATCAAGCCCTGGAAACCGGTTACGTGAAAGACCAGATGGCCCAAGCCCACTGCGAGCGGATTTTTCTCACGGGCCGCGGCCTCGAACAGCAAATCGCCGCGACCGAACAGCAGATCGCCCGCGTCGAATTCTCCAAGCCCCAGGGCGTCCCCAACATGGAACGCCTGATGATGTTCGCCGTCGCCTTGCTCCTGGGGGCCTGGGCGGTCCAGACCCGCCGGCTTCGATGGCAGATCGGCACCGCGGCGGTGCTGGGGACGTGTCTCTTGGTGGGACAGGCTTGGGAGGGAATCGACGGCTGGAGCCTGTTTGTGGGGCTTGCGAGTGCCGCTGTCTTGGTGTGGCATCTGCGGCCGCTCGTTCAAGAACGGCTCGCGGCGCTCTGCGTCTTCTGGACGCTGGGCTATGTGATGGGCTTGACGTTCGCGTGGGGGGATTTCCGCTGGCTGACGATTCTCTACGTCCTCTTGGTGGGCGTGACGCTCGCCCAGGGGAATGTGCGCCACCTGCCGGTGCTGGGCCTGATCGCTCAAACCTTGGGCTTCGGACTTTACGCCGTCTTCGCCTTGCTGTTTGAAGTCCCGTTGCCTCCGTAGCCTGACCGGTCGGATCCGCTATTCGCCGGGGTGAGGAACTTCGAGCCGGCAGCAGCCGAAGTCGAGGTGCTGCGTTCCGCCCTGGCTGACAGCCGACACGTCGGGATGCAGGCGGTACACCATAAACCGGCCCCGCTTGTTTTTCTCGACAAGGCCTGCGTGATACAGAATGCCCAGATGGTGGGAGATGTTGACGACCTCTTCCCCCAGGCTTTCCGCAATTTCGCTGACGGTCTTTTCCCCGTCCCGGAGGAGATCCACAATGCGGAGCCGCATCGGTTCGCCCAAAGCTTTGAGTTTCTCCGCACACACCTTGGATTGAAGGCGATCCTCAGACACGATTCCCACCCGCGCTCGATAGATTCCCGAAAACTTCCCCCCAGAAGGGAGGGGAATGCCCAAATCATTTGGGTTTGACGGTCTAATCATAACGTCCCCCATCCCAGCGAGACAGACCGAAACGGGATTCTTTCCAGGCGGCCCGGTCTCGATTGCGACACTTGAGGACGTTTCGCACTGCCAAAGTCGGACAGCACCCCATTGCCTCGCATTTCGAAAAAGTTCGGCCCTGTGTGTTGAATTTCACCCATCGGTTCGGCACTATATTCTAACATTCTAACAATAGTTAGAATTTTAGTCGAAAGGTCGGCCGAGGTGTTAGAATACTCGCGAAAAGGGCAACAAGATGCACGCACAGTTTTGTACGAAACAGGCCGGGGAACTCGGTCGGACACGGCGGGCGAGGGCGTTTACGCTGATCGAATTGCTGGTCGTGATTGCCATTATTGCGATCTTGATTGCACTGCTTCTCCCGGCGGTGCAGCAAGCCCGCGAAGCCGCCCGCCGGTCCCAATGCAAGAACAACCTGAAACAAATTGGACTCGCGATTCACAATTACGAGAGCACGTTCAGCCGGCTTCCCTCGTGCGGCGAAGGGACCAATTACACGACCTCGCCGCCGTCCACCGTGTTCGGGCCTCATTCGATCTTCAGCCAAATCCTGCCCTTTCTGGACCAGGCGAACACATTCAAGCAATTCGATTTCCGCTTTGCCTACAATGCGACGCCCCAGAATATCGCCGCCTCGAAGCAAGCGATTCCCGTCTACACATGCCCGTCGGAGGCGTATCGCGGGGCGACGGTCGATTCCAATGGATTCGGTGTTGCCGACTATGCGGCCACCCTCTACACCGATATCGACCCGTCCACGGGCCAGCGGAACACGGCGCTGCGGGTGGACGGTGCGATCACCAACCAGTGGAATCCCATATCCACAGTCACGGACGGCTTGAGCAATACCTTCCTCGTTGTCGAAGATGCCGGTCGCGACCAGCGCATCCAAGTCGGGAATGTTTACACCGACCCCATCGACGGCCAAAAGCGTAGAGATTGGCGCTGGGCCGAACCGGACACCTCCGGCATCGGTCTCTCGAAAACAATCAACAACAACAGCACGCCGATGGGCGGTCCCCCAAGCTGTCTCTGGACGGTCAACAACTGCGGCGTGTTCGAGGAGGTTTTCAGCTTTCATACCGGAGGGGCCCACGCCTTGCTCGGCGACGGCTCTGTCCGGTTTCTCGGCGAGAATCTGAATTTCCGCGTCCTGCGGGCCTTAGTGACCGCAAAAGGTGGAGAGGTCGTGGGAGAATTTTGACCCGCTTCGCGTGGCTTGAGACATCACCGACCTCGCAGACCGTGGGTTTCGAGGAACATCTCGAAGATTTGGTGGGCGATGTTGACGGCGTCGTCGTCGCTTAAGAGCCTCAGTTCCTTGGCCACCGTGCCCGTGTCCCCGCGGCATTCGTCCGTGGAAATCGTGAAGCTGATCGAGCCAAATGTCGATGCCAAATCTGCGGGAAGCTCCCGCAGGTGATCGATCATGGACAGTTGGCTGATGTAGGCCACTTCCAGCCGTTCTTTAATGCCGCCTTTTTCCTCGGCCAGGATCTGGACCGCGTTTCTCAGCCGCGCCCGCGCAGTTCTCGGTCGTCTCGGTGGTCATTAGGGCGTCTCCTCTCTTGAACTACGATTTCGAGAACCGAACCATTTTCCGTGGGCACTCCGCTCACCGCCCACGAGCACTTTGTGGCCTTTGCTCCTCCGCAATTTACGTGTTCTCGACCTCCGGCGAATCTTCGCCGGTCTCGGCGTGGAGATGGACTTCGCTGGCATCCGTCTCGGCGAGCATGTCCTCGGCTTCCATCAATTCATCCGGCAGCCCGTCCACGACCACCAACACCTTGCCTTTGCGGACATAATCTTCGTATCCGCGCAGGTGGGAATGATGGACGCCCCAGCCTTCCATCGCCCCGATGATTCCTCCGATCACCGCTCCCGCCGCCATCACCAGCGGGCCCGCCGCGACCACCGCTCCCAAGCCGGTGATAAAAAACAGGGTGGCATCGCCGAGCACGCCCGCAAGCCCGCCCAGGGCGGCCCCGATCACGGCATCTCGCTCCGCATCGTCCCCGATGCTCAATTCCTCTTCCAGTTTGCTGCCCTCGGGAATGTGCCGCGTGACCAGGGACACATGATCGGGAGCAAAACCCGCGCGTTCCAAAATATGCACGGCCAACTGGGCATGCTTCATCGTATCGAACACGGCCACCACGCAATTTGTCGCCATTTTGTCACCTTGCATTTCGACGCTTTCTTTCGAGGTTCGTTTGATGTCCCATTCAGGATCACGCGAGATCATTGCCCCTTTGATCAGCCACAGGGCGCTAACGCCTTCCGGCTGATTTATGTTCTGGTTTTTCTTCCGCTGGGGTCAGAAGGCGTTTTTCCCACTACGGTTGCAATTTTTATACCAGATCCCGCGCCGGCAATACGACCTCTCTGGGGAATTGTCGCCAAGCTCAAGAACGCGAGCGGCCCGGCGCTAGCCGCCGGTTTTTGCGCGAAGAGCCGGCGGCTAGCGCCGGGCCGCTCAGGATCCCCGAGCCTTCGCCGAGTCGCTTTAAATTGCGGGATGATCCAGCGGACTGCTTTCTCAAGCACCAACGGGTGTTCATTCGGAACTCAAATCGTACGCGCGGATGAAGAATCACCCAGCGGCCTACAACTTCCCGGCGGCGGGGTTACAATAGCAGCCCGAATCGCCGCCCCCCCGTGTTTCCAGGAAGAACAGCATATGAAAATCCGCCGGATCTTCGCCCACCGCGTCGAATTGCCTTTGATCGAAGGATCTTACAAATGGTCCGGCGGGAAATCGGTGTCGGTGTTCGACAGCACGATCGTCGGCGTCGAAACCGACGCCGGCCTCATCGGATACGGCGAGGTCTGCCCGTTGGGGCCGTTCTATCTGCCCGCCTATGCCGAGGGCGTGCGGGCCGGCTTAAAGGAATTGGCTCCGCATCTGTTGGGGCTCGATTCGCGGGAACTGTTCGTGCTCAATCAGCGAATGGACGCGGCTCTCAAGGGGCATCCCTACGTCAAGTCGGGCATCGATATCGCCTGCTGGGACATTTTGGGCCATGCCGCGGGTCTGCCGGTGTGCACCTTGATGGGCGGGCGGTTCGGCGAGAGCGTGCGGCTGTACCGCGCCATCTCCCAGCAACCCCCGGACGAGATGGCGAAGAACATCGCCGGCTACCGCGAAGCCGGTTACACGCGGTTTCAACTCAAAGTCGGCGGCGACCCGGACGAGGACATTGCAAGAATTTGCGCGGCCCGCAAGATTTTGCAGGCCTCCGACCGCCTCGTCGCCGACGCCAACACCGGCTGGACCCAGCACGAAGCGATCCGCGTGGTCCGCGCGGTGCGGGATTTGGACGTGTATATCGAGCAGCCTTGCCTGACTTACCGGGAATGTCTCGCCGTCCGCCGGAACACGGGTCATCCGTTTATTCTGGATGAGAACATCGACAGCCTGGACGCATTGCTGACGGCCAAGGCGGACCTGGCGATGGATGTCGTCAATCTGAAAATCAGCAAGCTCGGCGGGCTGACGAAAACCAAGCTCTGCCGGGATCTGTGCGTGTCGATGGGGATCGCGATGACGCTCGAAGACAGTTGGGGCGGAGACATCACCACCGCCGCGATCGCCCACCTCGCCCACAGCACGCCCGAGGAATTTCGCTTCACGAGCACGGATTTCAACAGCTACGTCACCGTGAGCACGGCGGAAGGCGCTCCGCAGCGCGAGCAGGGTTTTATGAAAGCCGGCACCGGTCCGGGGCTGGGCATCACTCCCAGGCTCGACGTCCTCGGCCCCCGCGTGGTCGATGTGTCTTGATCCGCCTTCATTCCGCATGAAAACCTTCCAAGGACCCCGTTATGAACACCTCGATCTTTCGCGGCTGCGTGCCCGCATTGATGACGCCCGCTCTTGCCGACCGGTCGCCCAATTACGTCGCCCTCGTGAAAAAGGGCCAGGAGATGATGGAAGCCGGGATGACCGGCGTCGTCTATTGCGGTTCGATGGGCGATTGGCCGCTGTTGACCGATGCCGAGCGGCAAGAAGGCGTTCGCCGGTTGACGGAGGCCGGCGTGCCGGTGATCGTGGGGACCGGAGCCCAGAACCCCAAGCTCGCGGCGGCGCACGCGGCCCATGCCCAAGAGGTCGGTGCGCGGGGCCTGATGGTGATTCCCCGCGTGCTTTCGCGAGGCGTTTCCCCCGCCGCCCAGCGGGCCCACTTCGCGGCCGTGTTGAGCGCGGCTCCCCAGCTCCCGGCGGTGATTTACAACAGCCCCTATTACGGTTTCGAAACCAAAGCCGATCTGTTCTTCGACCTCCGACGGGAGTTTTCGAATCTCGTTGGCTTCAAAGAATTCGGCGGCCGGGATTCGCTGAGCTACGCCGCCGAGCACATCACCCATGCCGATGACAATGTGCTCTTGATGGTCGGCGTCGACACGCAGGTGTACCACGGCTTTGTCCGCTCTGGTGCCGTGGGCGCGATCACCGGCATCGGCAACTGCCTGCCCCGCGAGGTGGTGCATTTTACAAAGCTCTGCCGCCTCGCCGCCAACGGCGATATTGAAGCCCGCCGGCTCGCCGCGGAGTTGGACGAGGCCCTCGCGGTGCTGTCCCGTTTCGACGAAGGCCCCGATTTGGTGCTGTATTACAAGCACCTCTTAGTGCTGTCAGGCGATGAAGACTATCGCCTGCACTTCAACGAAACCGACGAGCTCACGCCGTCCCAAAAACATTTCGCCGAGGCACAGCTAAAGCTATTCCAAGCCTGGTGGAAGAATTGGCCGGGCAAAGACTACGGCGCATAACCCAAGGGTGATCGAAAACGGGCGACGCGGCTTTATTTTGCAGGTGCGAGCCGGACTTGGACGTTCACCGTGCCCGTGTTGTCGGAAAGTTGGTTCCAGGCGTCGTTGAGGCGGAGATACAGCGTGCCGGTTTGCGTGGCGACGAAGGTGTGGTTCGCGCCGCAGGGGAACACCTGCCGCATGACTTGGGCCGTGGGAATCGAGGTCTTGGAGGTCGAGCGAATCGAGCCGAGCAGTTCGCCGAGCGGCCGGCCGCCGAAGTAGCGAAAACTGATGCCGTCGGCTTCGCTGATCCAAGGCTTCGGCTTTTGGGCCAGCGTGAATTGGCCGATCGTGGTGAGCGTATATTTTTTGCCCTGCTCCACCAGGACGCCCGACGACTGCCAGCCGCGGTCGGCTTGGAGTTTCACCTCGGCGAATGTCGAAGCCGGGCCGAGCGGTTGGCCGGGTCGAAAGGTCATGGCGGCCTGGGCGATTTGATAGCCGAAGTCGAGGTCGTGGGCAAACAAGGCCCACTCGGTCCGCATGTCGTCGGCCTCGGCCTTGAAGTCTTCTTGAAACTGCCTCAAAAACGTCTGATACGTCGGCGCAGCGCCGAGTTCGCGGAAGGGCTTTTGATAACGCGGGTGGGCCTCGAGGAATTTGCAGACCGCCCAACTCCAGGCGTAGGCGCCGTTATCACTGTAGTCGTCGCCCGTGAAGGCGAACACCTGATCCAGCGTGCGAAACCGGCCTTCCTTCGCCGCGGCCTGGATCAGTTCAATTCGCCCCCACCCCAGGAAAGCTTCCTTGTCGCGGGGCATCACTCGAAACGCCGCGGTGCCGTCTTTCGCAATCCGGTGCGTGCCGAAAAGCTCGGCCATGCCTTCCATGTACCACACCGGCGGCAGCAGTGGATTTTGCCGGTTGATCGTCATAAAGCAATGCGTCGCCTCGTGCAGCATCAAATGCCGGAGGTAATAATCCCATTCCTGGTCGTTCATCCAGAACTCGGCCCCGCGGTGCCGGCCGTGATAAAAGCCCGGCAAGTCCTCCGGCAACAGTCCCGTCTCGCGAAACACCCGCCGATCCGCCATGATGTAGCCGGTCATCTGAAACACGCGGCCCTCGCGGTCCGGCGGCAGCGGGCCGAAGTAATCCTCCAGGGCCTTATACAATTGATCGGCCAGCCCCGGCAGCGGCTTGGCGCGTGCGGGCTTGATGTCGGTATAGAGCACCAAATGCTTCGACGCATACCGCAGGATTCCGAGTTCCGCAAGCGCCGCCGCATTGTGCTTGGGACGGGTGTCCGAAGGCCGATAGATCTTCGCCTTCGCAGCGACCGGCGGCGTCGGGGACGAATCATCCGGCCCGAAGCCCCCGACCAACACCGGCGGTTTGGTGTCCGATTCTTGCGGCAACTCTTCCAGCGGCGCGAAGTCGGGAAGCTCGGATGTCTTCGGGTGGGAGGAAGCCTTGGAAACCGTCGGCGGTTTGGTCTCACCCCCCGGCGCGGCCTGCTTATCCCCGCCGCAACCGCAGAGTGGGATTACGGACAACAGCAGGAGAACCAGTGTTCGATTCGGGGAGATCTGCAAACTGCGCATCACGACAATCGGCGGTAGAGTTCCGCGTTTTTTTTCAGGATGACGTTCGCCGCCGAGAGAAACTCGGCCCGCTCGTCGGCGAGCCATTTGCGGAGATTCTCCCGGGCCAATTCTTCCGGCGACCGGCCGCATTGCTCCGCGAGTTTCCGCAGCCGATCAAGTTCCCCGGCTTCGAGATGGATCGTCAATTCGGACATGGAGAGAAAACCTCCAAAATAACACCCGAAGCGTCAGATTTGAAGTTCCGCGACCCCGCAACATGTGAGCGGAAGGGCGCTAGCCCCCGGCGGTTTGGATGGGAAATTCGATTTGACAAGACCGGCGGCTAGCGCCCAGCCGCTCACAAAATCACTTCTGCTGGCTCAACTCGTCGCGAACGCGTTCGAGGAGAGCCTTGGTTTTGCGGACGCCTTCGATTTCGGGAATTTCCCGGCCTTCGTATTCGATGCCCACATAATCATGATACCCCGCATCGACCACGATTTTCATGATTTTCAGGTAATCGGTGTGGGTTTCGTTGCCTTTTTCGTCGAAGTCGTGTGTTTTTGCGCTCACGAGCTTGGCATAGGGCATGAGTTCTTTCGTGCCTTGATAGCGGTCGTATTCGTGAAAGTTCCCGAAGTCCGGCAGCGTGCCGCAGTTCTCCATGTCCACGGTCTTCATCACCCCTGACAGCCATTTCCCGTTGGAGGACAATCCGCCGTGGTTTTCGACGATGATGTTGATCTTCAGCGGCTTGGCGAATTCGCAGAGCCGTTTTAAGCCGTCCGCCGCGAGCGTCTGCTGCTCTTCGTACGTCCCCTTGGAGCGGGCATTCACGCGGATGGAATGGCAGCCCAAGGTCTTCGCGGCTTCCACCCATTTCTTGTGCCGGTCCACCGCGCTTTGGCGGAGCTTTTCTTCGGGAGCCCCCAGATCGCCTTCCCCGTCGATCAAAATCGCGGTCGCCTTCACCCCGGCGTCGTCGGCGTTCTTTTTCATCTGGCCGATGTACTTCGCATCGTTCGCCTTCGTGAAGAACGGCCGGTTCCAGTATTCCACGGCGTCGATATTGAACACGCGCTTGGTGAACTCGGCATAGTCCATGTTGTCGAGTTCTTTCTTGTCGATCATGCGGTGCAGCGAGTATTCGGTCAGCGAGATTTTAAAAAGCGGCTTCTTCTCGTCGGCCGCGAACAGCGACGGGGACAACAGCGACCCCGCCAGCACCGAACCGGCGGCCAAACGGGCGGAATCCTGCAAAAACTCGCGGCGGCTCGTGTCTGTCATGTCAAATTCCTTTGCATTCAATTCAGAAGGAAACGGGGGAGGTCTGTGCGTGAGGCTCAAGTATAAAGCCGCCGATTGACCCACACAACGGACGGGCAGATTCGCTTACGATCGGTTTGCGCTGTCGGAGCTTTTTGACGGGGGAAGTTTTTCACCATCTTGCCCCGGCGAGGCATGACAAGACAGCCCAAGGCGGCGCCCGCGGCGAGCGAATCCCAGGGTCATTGTCCGTCCGCCAATGGTTCGCCCGCCGAGAGAGCCTGTCCCGGATCCACGAGTGCCCAACAAACGGCGGCCAACCCATAAGCGAGCGCAAACAAAGCCAGCACGATATTCCAATCGTTCGTAGACTTAAACAGGTAACCGATGGCGACCGGCGTCGCGGCGGCGGCGAGATTGCCCATCATGTTCATCAAGCCGAACACCGACGACACGTGCTCGTGCCCGAGGTCGATCGTCGCGACATACGCACAAGGCCCCGCGAGCGCCGCCGTGAACGCCGCGACGGCCAAGAGCGCTACCGCCGCATCGGCGCTCTCGGCGAAGTAGGCGCAAAAAGATCAACAGCCCGCACAACAACATGCACGCGGCCCCGACGCCGGAACGGCTCCAGCGGAGATTATTCGTGCGTTTATAGATCGAATCGACGAGCGTGCCCCCGTACAAGCCGCCAAAGAGCGTGGCGGTAAAAACCGTCCCTTGGAGAAAGGTCGATTTCACAATCTCCACCCCGCGGGTTTCCTGCAGAAACGTCGGAAACCAGAGGGCAAAAAACGAGTAGCCCGCCGCGCGAAACATCTGCTGCCCGCAGAGACACAGGATCGAACGATTCGTCAGGATTTGGAACCAGATTCGTTCGGTACCGAGCCCCGGGTCGGATGGCGAATCGGGATCGGCATCGAGATTGGGATCGGCATCGGCATCCTCATCGCCGCTCTCATCGATCAAACGCCGCTCCGCCGCATTGAGTGACGCGTCTTCGTCGGGATGATTATGAAAGCTCAAAAAGAAGCCGACGGCCCAGACGATTCCGGGGGCGGAATACGCGAGGAATACAAGCCGCCAGTCCCAGCGTTCGATCAGGAGGCCCGTCAACACGGCGGCCAGGATCGCACCGATCTGCATGCCGATGGTGAGGGCCGCGCAAGCCGAGGCCCGACGGGCTTTCGGGATCCAGACGGACACGGACTGCACCGCGCAGGGAAACACCGCCGCCTGCGCGAGACCCATCAACGCCTGGGCGATAATCAGGGTGGGCAGGTTGGGAGCGAGGCCGATCAAGGCGATCCCCAGCGACCAGAGCACCGCGCTCCCGGCGAGCACCGCCCGCGTGCCGTATTGTTTTCCAAGCGCCCCGGCGGGAACTTGAAACAGGGCATACGTCCAAAAGAACGCCCCCAGAAACCAGCCCGACTCCGATTCCGAAAACTTCAAGCCGGAACGAATCGTGCTTTCGGCCGCCCCGATCGAATTTCGGCAGAGATAGGCCAGCACGGCCGCCACCGACAGCCAGGCCACGGTCCGGTAACGAACTCCAGTGGGCGGTTCCGCCAGATAGGTCATCTCATCAGCCACGCGAGTCGGTGCCTATTACAACGGAGCGGCGGCATCTTGCCGCCGTCGATCGATCTCGGCGGCTGGAAGCCGCGCTACAAAAAACGCCGGGTGCGTTGTCGTCATCGAACCTTATTCCTGTTGATAGTTCGGATGCTTTCGATTCCCGCCGGCTTCCAACCATGTCAGCAGTTCGAGGATCTCTTCCTTCGACAAGCTGTTCAATAAATCGGTCGGCATGACAGAGGTCTCGGAGAGGGTCGAGGATTCGATCTGGCTTTTGGGAATCTCCGTGACTTCATAAGGCTCGAGCGGCTTCGTCGCAAGCTCGAGTACCGGGGAGCGATAATCCCGCCCGGGGATGATCTGGCCGGTCAAGGTTTTGCCGTCGGTGGTGATAATCTTCGCGAGCCGATATTGCTCCGCGACGACTTTCGACGGCGTCAGGATCGATTCCAGAATATCCCGGCGGCTGAATCGCCGGCCGACGGACGTCAGGTCCGGCCCCACCGCCGCCCCATCGAAACCGACGCGGTGGCAGCGAATGCACAAGGCTTCGCGGAACATCCGCTTGCCGCGCTCAAAGTCGCGGCCGCCCTTCGCGCTGGCGAGGCCGGCTGCCAAGTCGTCGATCATCCATTTCCGCACGAAGGGGCGATTCTGAACGGGCAGCGGCTCGGCGACATCCTTGCGGGCCAGGAGTTCTTCAAACGTGTGCCGGTCCGCATCGGTCAGGTTCGCGAGTGCATCGGCTTCGATCCGGCGGACAAACGTCGGCATCCCTTCGCCGCCCCGAAACTCGCGGATCGTCAGGAGCGCCTTGAAATAGTCCCGCCGGCGTTCACCGGTCCAACCGTGTTTGGCGTTTCGCAGCAAAAACAATCCGTGCAGCCGCAAAGATTGCTCCTCGACCTGAGGCAGCCAATTCAGGATCGCCGGCACGAGTTCGGGCGTCTCGAGCCGGGCCAAGACCTGGCTGAGAGTGATATTGATTCTGGAAGATGGACTCGGAAACAGCGGCAGCAGTTGCCGAGCGATGGCGGCTTTTTTCTCTGCATCGATCGCGGGCATCTTCTCCAAACACAACCGATACGTTTGAAGCGCCATCCATTGTTGCGAACGGGTCATCTCCTGGATGGACCATGAAAGAAGCCGATCGAGGATCTGCTTTTCCGAGCCGCCGTTCGGAGCGCGGCCCAATGCCAATAGCGCGGCGAGTGCCGCCGTCGTCCGGGTTTCACGCAGGGCTTTTTGTTTCCATTGCGAAACCCGCTGGTGCTCGATGGCGATCCCCGCGGCGTAACGAATCCGCGGATCGGCACTGTCGAGATAAGGCCACGCCGCGGCGAGGACCTGCTCGGGGTTTGTTTCGGTTTGCAAGGCTTCCAATTGCTGCCCAAGTTTCCGAGACAATTCCGCCTGCCGGGCGCGGGCGGTTTGTTGGGGCGTGGGTTCGGGATCATCGACTTTCGGGCCGACATAGCGGATGCGATAGAGAGCCGACTGCGTTTTGCGGCCGCCGGTGACCGCGTACATCGCCCCGTCCGGACCGAAATCCAGATCGGTGATGTTGAACGGCTGCCCTTTGAGAAACGTCCTCGCCCGGCCGACGAAACCGGCCCCGCGCGGCGTCAATTCGACCTGCAAGATGCGGCCATAGGCCCAATCCGAGACGAACAGCGATTCCCGGTACGCCCGCGGGAAACGGCTTTTGGTGGCAAACTTCACGCCCGTCGGCGAACCCTTGCCGATGTCGAGCACCGCCGGGGCATTGTCGGCGTGATCGGGATAATAAGCCGGCCAGCTTTTCGTCACGCCCCGCCAGCCGTAATCCGAGCCAACGGTAAGTTGCACGATCCGCGTGGGACGATACCAGGGCGAGCCCATGTCGTACTCGGCGTCGGCATCGTACGTGAAACATTCTCCATTCGGATGAAATGCGATTCCATAAGGATTCCGCAGCCCCGCCGCCACGAGTTCGCCGTGCCCGCCGTCCGCATCGAACCGCAGCACGTGCCCTTCCCGGCTTTGCCGACCTTGCGAATGCTCGCGAAAGGGAGACGTGCGATCCTTGAGTTTCCTCGGCAGATCGACCGCATCCCCTGTAATGAGGTAAACCTTCCCGTCCGGCCCGAGCCCCAAATCATTCCGCCCGTGCCCGACGCCGCCCGCGGACTCGTAAATCCGTTTCACGTCATCGAACCGGTCATCGCCGTCGGTATCGCGGAGCCGGTAAAGCCCTTTGGAATTGTTGGCCGAGACATACAGGCTGTCATGGGCCCATAAGAGTCCCCGGCATTCCAAAAGTTCCTCGTTTCCTGTGTCGATCGATTCCACGTGGACCGCCTTGCCGTTGGGTGGGATCGTCATCCGCAACAACCCGCGATCCTCCCGGCCCACGATCAACCGGCCTCGGGGATCGAATTCGATGCTCACCCAGAATCCTTCGCCCGCCTGTGCGGAACGCACGCGTTCGATTTCAAAGCCTTCGGTCAACGAGAACTTCGACGGGTCAGTGCCTTCGTCCGTGCCCAAGGCCTGCTTCCACTGTGTGTAATCGTCCAGCGGATTGATCGCCGCGTCCACTTCGGGATGCGGCAGCATTTCCTCTAAGGCCCGGCCGAAACTCTGGGCATTCGCCCAACGAGTCTTCGGTTGAAAGGCGACTGCATTCCAACCTTTCTCCAGCTCGCGGCTGACCGACCAGGTTGGATCCGACAACACAAATTGCGTGCTTCCGTCGGCCAATTCCAACTGCAGGCGGATCGCAAGGGCCGAGGGACCGTCGGAACCTTGGCACCGCGCGGCGATCACATTGCGGCCTCGATTAACCCAACGCGCCGCATCGGTCCACAGCGGCGAACCGTAATTGGCAATGTCGCCTAGGGAATGTCCGTTGAGAGAAACCGCGGCATCGGCAAAGTCCGCCGCTCCGCAAAACTCCGCCCGGACCACGCGGCTGGAAATCGAAAACTCCGTCCGCAGAAAGATCGTTTGAGCCGCGCCGCGGGAACCCCCCGCCCAAATCCATTGAGGAGCGGCGTCCTCCGCCTGGAGGAAGCCCAGCGGAAAACCACTCCCGAAAACCGTCAGTGCGAACAAGAGCCGGCGTAATTCCATCGGGTTCCCCCGTCGGTTTTTTGGCTTAAGAATTCTTGGCTTATGAAGACGAACTCCGACTGCGAAATCTGTGGAACCCCACTGTTACACAACTTCCATCAAAGCACAAGCAATCTCCGGATTCGAGCTTCGGGCCCGACCGCAGGGAAACGCCCGGCGGATCCGTGAAAGGCGATTTCGGAGCCAGACGGGTCGTAAAGCCAACTTGCCTTTCCAGTCGCCAAAGTTAAGAATAATTCAAACGGATTCGGATTTCGGGTTTTCCGGCGCTAAATCGCGCACGGTGATTCGGTTTTGTAAACGTCCTCTTTAACCTTCGGAACCCAATGCGCGATCCGTCGGATCGAATCATTGATACCCTGCTGATTGCCAATGCGCAGGACAACGGGGAACTGCTTCGGCAAGCCTTCGCCGGTTCGCCCCAGCTGCGCGTCCGGGATGTGATGGAAACCGGCAAGGCCTCTGCCTCTCTGACGGAAAGAACACAAGCCCAAGGTCTCGCCAAGCCCGATTTGCTGTTGGTGGAGGCTTCCGGCTCCTCGGCCGGCGGCTGTTCCACCGTCGCGGACTTGTTAGGACGGATCAAAACCCATCCCGAATTGCCGGGATTCCTTTGATCGTCCTGGGCGATGAAAACGCCTTGAACGAATTGGACCGTGCGCCGGAGTTTTCGCTGTGCTCCGCAGTCAAGAAGCCCGCCGACCCCCAAGAGCTCGAGCGCCTGGCGTTTCACTTGGGCGAATATTGGGGATCCGTCGCGCGGGTTCCGCCGAAGGAGGAGTTCTTCTCCACCCCCCCCGAAACAACATCGCCGTCCCCGAGGAAACGTTCCCCGCAGTCCGATTCCGCCGCGCCATGTTTCTCCCGCCGTCCCGTGGAGATCCTGATGGTGGACGACAACAACGACGATGCCACGCTGTTCCGGGAATCCTTGCGGGAAGCGAAGCACATCGAGGTGGCTGAGATTCTGGACGAGGCGGAAGCGGCCCTTTCGTATCTCCGCCGCCAGGGACCGTTCCAAAGGAGGCGGTTGCCGGACCTGGTGGTGTTGGACATCCACATGCCGCGAAAAACCGGCTTTGCTCTGCTCGATGAGATCAAATCGGACGAAGCCTTGCGGACGTTGCCGGTGGTGATGCTCACCGCCAGCCGCTACGAAGAGGACATCTGGGAATCGTACAGCCGCGGGGCCTGTGCGTTTTTGGAAAAACCGCCGCAGTTTGAACGATTCCGCGAAATGGCCATTCGCTTCGCGAACTATTGGACGCTCGTCGCACACCTCCCCCGCCGCGAAAGCGACTAACCCGCCCGAGCCCGATACCGCCGGGCCAATCTCGCTGAGTTCTCACCGGGCCGAGCAAATCGCCCGTTCGCGAACCGCCCGAAACCGTCGAGCAAATCCCGGCGAGTTCTCACGGCGAAAGGAGCAATCGCCAACCGCCAATGGCCAATGGCGGCATCGGCTTCCCATCGCCGATGCGCAAAGCACAAATAGACGAGCCAGACTTGTATCCGGTCGCGGACATCCGTTACAATTCCGCTTTGACCACATAATTCCCTAAGGAAAGCTCAAGTGTGTCAGAAATAAATCACAATTGAGGCCTTGGAACAAACATCATCCGGGACGTGGCGCAGCCTGGTAGCGCGCTTGACTGGGGGTCAAGAGGTCGCAAGTTCAAATCTTGTCGTCCCGACTATTTTCAGAAATCAGCCCTTCGGCGAGAACGTCGAAGGGCTTTCTTATTGTGGGGCAAAGAGTTGCGCCGTCGAGCGTGCAGTTCAAACACACGATTTCGAGGATACGACGCTTTGCATCGTAATCGGACCTAAGCCATTGGCTTCTAAGCGTTTGAGAAAGTTCAAACACTTTCGCTGCCAGCTCCGCCGTTTCGTCGTGTGAACGATCGACGGCCTCAAGCTGCAGCTTGATTGACGAAAGGCGATCACGCAGTTCTGTGCTCTTGCTGGCAAACACCTGCTGGCCAATGTCATCGGCCAGTCGCATGTTGAGCAACCGGTCCTGCTGCTGAACCAGGAGCGTCTCCTGACGCTGCAATTCCGACCGCTGGGCGAGGGAGTCCGCTTGTGCGTCACGCGTCTGTGACGCGAGCACTGCCCGGAACCAGTCTCGCACCGAGTCATCGTCAATGCGCATGCGGTCAAACAGGGCGAGTATCTGCCGGTCGAATTCCGCCTCAGGCACGCGCACACGCGGGTGACCGGGTTTGGTGTACCTGGCGCACCGGTAGTAGACGTATGATCGCGGGCCTGACTTGGTCATTTTCGTCTTGCACTCGCCGCTGATCGGATGGCCGCAATGGGCGCAGGTGATGAATTCCCCGGCGTAGGTGAGGGCGTGATTCTGGTAGTTCTGCCCGCCAAGCAGGGTCTGCACTCGATCCCATGTCACGCGGTCAATCAGCGGTTCATGCTTGCCCGGATACCACTGTCCCTTGTGCAGAATCTCTCCGATATATGCACGATCTTTCGGAATGTTATGCACAGAGCTTCGTGGAAACTCGGCCTGCGACCGCCTGAAAACCATTCCTTCGGCGTTCACCCGCTCGACCAGCCCGTCGAGCGTCAGATTTTCATAGGCGTACAGGTGATACATCCGGCGGACATTGGCAGCGGGGAGGGGATCGACCTCGACAATGCCCCTGCCGTCCTTACGGACGTTCCTGTAGCCGTACGGCGCCAGGCCGACAAACCAGCCTTCCTTGACGCGGCGGGCCAGGCCTTCGCGGACATCGACCGATTGCTGCTCGGTGTAGAAGCTCGCCATGTTGGCGAGCGTTCGGCGCATCATCCGGCCGGCCGGGTTGCTGTCCGTCGGCTGCGAGACGCAGATGAAGGGCAGCGAGTATTCCGATTCGAGGCGCTCAAGCTCGACAAAGTCGAAGAGGTTACGCGCTGCACGGTCCACTTTGTAGACCAGCAGCCCGTCGAGTTCGGCGCAGTGCTTCTTGGCATACGCCACCAGTTCGCGGAAGGTCTTCCGCTCATCAGACTTGCTTGCCGTTTCGGCGATCTTGAACAGCCTGGCGATTTCGCCTTCATGCTGAGCGGCGTAGCGCCGCAGCGCATCCTCTTGAATTTCGAGCGAGAAGCCTTCGCGTTCCTGCTCGCGGCTGCTGACGCGGGCGAGGGCGACGAACCGTTTCATGACTCAGTTCCCCCGGAGAGTGCCTCAAATAAGCGACCTACTTCTATTATGATCGCGAGGGCATCGTCCGGGGTCAACTGCGTCTCGTAAAAGGGTTGCCAGGTCTTAAGCGTAAGCTCGATCAGATCAGCCGTAATCCAGCTCGGCGCACGGGGGGCGAAACCCCCGGCGGCAGAGGCGGATCGTATTCGAGCTGAACCTTTGAGTGCGGCACGCTGGCAGTCCTGTATCAACGATGGGCATGAAACGACTCAATCGCGTTCGATCGTAAAGTGGCAGGCATTGCCCTGTTCATACGCCTCTGCGATCGTCTTCTGGTGCTTGTTGATGATCTCGTTCCACATGCGGTCGTTCTCATCAAGCAACTGTTTGATGCGCCGCTGTTCGGAGACATGCTCCCAGGCGGCAACCACGAACGCAAACGCGCCTAACGCAATCAGAGGGATGTACCCATCCATAATTTTTATCCTTCGCTGGAAGAGGGCGGGACGAACGTATCCCGCCCGTGACAATGATTGAAAACAAGTCTTAAGAAAGTGGCGGCAGTCCTACTTCTTGAAGAAGCGGCCCAAAAGCCAGGCGCTGCCCTTGGCGGCATGCCCCAGGCCCTTCATGATTCTGTCATTGCGTTCCCGGTTGGACTGCTCAAGATCGAGCCAGTCCTTTGTGCGGAAGGTCATCATGTAGACCATCCACACCAGCACACCGAAGAGCACCAGATTGAAAAACTGAGCTGAATTCATCGTTCCATCTCCTGTTCTTGTGTTTGCTCCCTGCCTTGCTGCGCCGCGCAGCGTAAGCGTCGAGCATGCTGTTTGAGTCCTGACCGGCACTGATCTGCTCGGTCACAAGTTGCGGTGTGGGATTGCCCAAAAATGCAGTCGTCGGCTCCGAAAAATGGCTGCGATTTTTTAGCGAGCACCGGGACAGGTTCGTCGTTGGCCTCTCGATTGGGACCCTCAACGACGAGTGGGCTCGTTGTGTTGAAATGGGGACTTCCAGTCCGACTGCGAGGATCGAAGCCCTGCACCGGTTGCAGGATGCGGGCGTACCAACCTATGGGATGCTCTGCCCCGTTTTCCCCGACGTTCTCCTTGAGGATCGGCTCGACGAGTTGATCAATCAGATCCAGCCCGATGTTGTCGAGGATGTCTGGAGCGAGCCCTTCAACGATCGCATGAACTGGGAGGTCGTCCGCGATGGTTGTGTCCCGGATGCCGCCGGTCGTGTTTGGCTCGAAAATGTCTATGGCGAGAAGCGTTGGGATCTGTGGAGTCAGTATGCGACTGATTTGTTCCTCGCCCTCCACGACCGGGCCAAGCGGGAACAGTGGCTTTGGAAACTCCGGTACCTCCTCTATGAGGATCACATCACCGAGGCGGATGCCAATCGTATCGGCGACAAGGCGGGAATCATGCTGCAATCAAAACCGGACGAAAAGGGCCGAAGCCGAAATCCACACATTGCTCTGAATCGGAGGTGATCTTTGTGGCTGAGGATCTGGAATTTTTCGGAACGGATACACCTTGGATAACGCCTGATTGGCGATGGCGTCGATCCTGTCAGATCATCGAGCAGGGAGGCTATGCCACCATCCGCCGAGACGGCAAAATGGTTCAGCGCGCCGTCCGTTGCACCCGCCAACTGGAGCGGGCACGGACGGATCGTGCGGTTCGTCGGGCCGCTATGGATTACCCCGACATTTACTGGGCGCTACGCCTTCAGCAGGAAGACTCAAATCGGGTTCTTGAACTCCGGGCTCGGGTTCTGGCCGGTCAGTCGGATCAGGTGATCGCAAGGCTGCTCGGGCTGCCGAGCCGAACGGTCGCCACCTTCGTCGCGTTGTTCTTCGACGTCCGACCCCGGATAAAGGCTACGGTCTGGGTGCGTCGTGTGGCAATCGGTCTCCCGATTGACCAGGGTCCGAGCGTCGAAACCCTACTACTCTTGTCTGTCTGGAAGAATGGTCCCGCCATCATTCCAGCGTGGCTGGATTACCTGAAACACCAGGAGGAACACCACGATCTCAGCACCGAAGTCGGTCGTCAAAGAGCATGGATCAAGCATCTGATTCGAGTGCATCAACTGCCGTTTGAGATTCAGTCCCTGCGAACTCTGTGGAAGCTGAGCCCCTTTATCCTGGGAAAATCGTCGTCGGTCATCAAATCGACGACAGTTGGGACCACCGTTTTGCAGAATCGCGCACGAATCCTAGCGGAAATCACGTGGAACGAGCCCGAAAACGAGGGGTTCGAGGAGTCCATCATTCCCGGCGCGGGCGAGGAAGACTTTGACATTTGCGAAAACAGGAAATACGCACAAGCTGGGTAGTCGATTTCGAGGACTTCTGCACCCACGAACTACGCGGCCGCGCGAGGGAGGAAGGTAGTACATGTCCAATTCAAAATCGAGCTTTGTCTACCGTTCGATACGAGAGGGGGAACGAGTGCGCCGAACCTACCTGGGCCCCTGCTCCGACCCGGTCGTCCAGACCCTGCTGGAGTCAGAGCGACTTGAAAAGGCGACCCGTGAGGCGGAGCAACGAAAAACCGAGCACGAATTGAGCATCATGGAGACGATGGACGGCTGCTTGCAACTGATTCATTCGTCGGCCAACCGAGCGGTGCGCAATCTTCGTAAACGATGGAAACGAGCCAACCGACCCAAGGTCAGGAGACTCCCTATGCCCAACATCCGACTTTCGCCTGATGCTTATGAAGCCTTGGTGGCGGATGCCGCCGATGGAGACCGGCAAGCTCTCGCCGAACTTCGAGAACTGCTCAAGGAGAATCCACAACTTAGAGAAGCATTACCTGATCGAGCCGGCCGCTGGAGGAGCCATCGACGTAAAAGAATCGCTGAGACAGACGCTCGCGGAGAAGCGTGAGGAGTCTGCTCGTCGAGGGCAATTCGCTTCCCGAACAGATGCTGGTCGACCAGATTCTTAGCACCATGCTGGACGCTGCCGTCTGCCAGCTGGGCTTCTCCCAGCCGCACCCCAAGGAGTCAATCGCCCGCCGGTGGGAACGGCGGTTGGCGGGAGCGGAAACACGCCATCAGGCAGCAATTCGATCACTGATTGAAGTCCGGCAGATGCTTGAAACCAACCTTAATACAGGAGATTCAACATGACTTACCATGTCGATGACTTGCCGATGACTCTACGAATGCCGGGCGCACGTCGCCTCGTTGAACATCAGTGCCAGCAGCTCAAGATGTTCGACGCCCTGGAATCCAAAATGACAGACCTGTGGAACTATTGCGAATCCGCGAGGAACCCAGCATCGGGGAAACAACGCCGGATACCGATTGACGGCGATCGGCTCGAACAAGTCGTGGAGGCTTGCGAGACGGGAGTCCTGGCACAGGCCCCGGAAGGAAACCGAACCCAACTGTGGATGGAGGCCACGGATAGAACCAACCGTTACATTGACGCTTGGCTGGAGGTTCTTGGCGACTTGGCGGTATTCGCACACGCGGAAATCGGACTCCGAGTGCTCATCCACCTTGCGGTGAAATCTGTCGGCCATGCTTACGAACCTGAGATGCGGCTGCCGGCCTGGGATCGTGCAATTCGCACCGCCGAGTCTAGAGCCGCAACGATTATTGATGCGTGGCAGTCATTTGCCGAAGCTCGGTAACGCTGGCAAGGACTCCATGCCGATTGAGTCCGACGCCCAGGTGAGATGATTGAATCCTCGCGACTGGGCTGCGAGAATGCCATTCTCACGGGCGGTGTTCTCCGAAAATCTTCTACGCTCATCAAGGATAACAGCTCATGTGGAAACGCCGGGACTTTTTGAAATTCACGCTCATTGGCGGTGCCGCCCTGCTTGGACGGCGGATGTGGGCCGCGGATCGCAAACCCACCGAGCCCATCCTGGAACCCGATCAGGCACTCCTCGGGAAACTCGATGCTCTTGGCGAGAACAGTTGCTGTCTTGTGGGGAACCCACGGGTGAACGAGGACTTGGGAGACTTTGCCAAGGGCTGGCACCGCATGAAAGAGACGGGGCCGGCAGGTCGGGATTTTACCATCAAGATGGCCTGGATGCCCGATCGCAAGCGGGCGTTCTTCTGTGGAGCGAATCATGGTTCGCCGCACCGCTTCAATGATGCCTGGGAATACGACTTGGCCTCTAACACTTGGGTGCTGCTCTACACGCCCGACTACAACGACCGGGGACCAATCACCGACTACGACAAGAACACGCTGGTCCTCAAGGACGGTTGGCTGCGGACGAAAAACGGGGGCCCCGCTCATCCCGGTCACACGTGGTGGGGCTTGACCTACGACCCCAAGCAGCAGATGGCCCTCTGGTATTGTGCCTGGCCCGGTTATCGCCTGAAGGACAAGTTGGAGGCCATTGGGGCCAAGAAGGACGACCTCTACCCCGGTCCACCGCTTTGGGGATTCGATCTCAAAGCCAAGCAGTGGCAGCCGCTTCCGACCGAGGAGCCCTGGCCGCGAAATCAATTCGGGGCTTCGCTCGAATACGTCCCCAAACTGAGGGGCTCACTCTGGCAGTATAGCGACAAGGCGTGGCTCCTGGATTCGATGAAGCACACCTGGAAACTGCTCGGCGAGACGGGAGCGTCCCTGCCGATCGAAACGCTGGTCTGCCACGATCCCGACCGCCACTTGTTGATCGCTCACCGGGGGCCAGTGAAGGATTCCAAGCCCCGGACATGGCACATGAAGATTCAAGATGGTCAAGTCAGCGGCTGGGAACAGGTACTCGAAGCGGAGGACCTCCCCAACGGCCATGATGCCCGCTCCTGGATGTATTTCGACCCGGTGGGAAAGGTCGCTCTGCTCTACGAGCGTGAGAGCAAAGCCATTTGGGCGTACGGTCCCGACCAAAGGCAATGGACGAAGCTCAACCCGGAAGGGCCGAAGCCCCCGTTCGGTCCCAAGGAGCGGATCTTGGCCTACATGGACACCGCCCGCAATGTCTTCGTTGTGGTCGGCTATGATGAAGTGTGGTGCTATCGCTACCGGCAGTCGTCGCTTTGAGAGACGTTTCCCAAGACCAACTCGGATGTCAATCTTCTCCGGGTGGCGATCTGGGAGATCACCATGAGGTAGAAGTTCGTTTGAGCACGATGAGTTCACCCGCTGAGAGGAACAACACCAATGGTGGAGGGAAAGGCTTTCTCGCGTTCGACAAATTCAACATTCTCTCGAAGCCGCATTCCTTCTTGAACTCCATCGTTTTTCCGGTACCTGGGGCCGGATCGATTCTGTGAATTGGTTATAGGGAATCTGTCGTTTGCAGGAGTGATTCGGAATCGAAGGGCCGAGCACGGAATCCCTCAGAAAGGGGCCGTTCCGCCGCCAAACTGTATGATAACATTGACATGGAGGATTGGTGGGCGGGGCCACTGGAATTGCGACGACAACCGTGATGGCGAGTCACGATGATTCAGAGACTACTGCTGATCGACTTTGAGAACGTGCAGCACGTGGAACTTGCGCGATTGGACAAAAACGTCCGCGTCACGATTTTTGTCGGGGCATCGCAAAAAAGCATTCCCATAGAATTGGTTGCGAATGCCCAGAAACTTGGAACGCGCGTGCAATGGAGCCGGATCGACGCCAATGGTAAGAACGCTCTGGATTTCTTTATCGCCTGTGAGTTGGGCCGCATTGCCGAGCGAGAATCTCAGCTCGAATGTTTTGTTCTTTCCAGGGACAAAGGCTTTGATCCTCTCCTGCGACATCTGAAGAAAAACGGTCTGAAATGTCGGCGAATTAGCAGCATGGTGGAACTCGAACCAAAGAGAGATCCTCCCCCGAACGATCCAAACTTCCAACGCGTGATTGAGATTCTTGGAAAATCGGAAAAGAAGTCACGACCACGGAAGCGAAAGACCCTCGCACAACACATCCTCTCGATCTTTCAGAACAAGATTACGCAAAAGGAGGTGGAGCGTATTGTGGACACCCTCTTTGCGAAAAAGATGGTCTTGGAAAACAACAAGGCGATCACCTATCAGTTTTAGCGGTGAAACGAAATTTTCAGCCCCCTGCCCCCCGCACCATCAGGCTAGACTGGTACTGTAGAACCCGTCGTTCGATAAGCCGGTCGAAAAACGGCGTAATGTCACCGGGCAGTGAAAACCGGCCACTTGTGGGCAGTTCAAAACCGGCCATTTTGAGAGGAAAGGGATTCGACATTTTGTTCTCCTTTGAGTTTTCTCAGAGGAAAACAAGCGATGTCGAATCAGCTCTCGATGGACACGGTTCAAGCCATTCACACTTTGCGCCTCAAGGCTGGTCTTTGCGCAAGATTGCCCGCGAATTGGGCATTCACCGTTCAACGGTGGCCGCCCATCTCGCTTCAAAACCGGCCAAAGTGCCCACCGGGTCCGAGGCCAAAGTGCCCACCGGGTCCGAGGGCCAACTGCCCGCCGGGTCGGAGGACCTTCGTGAGGCCCTTGAAGACGATTCTGAGAAGGACGAGTCGGAACTTTCGCGGAGCCGCTGCGAGCCTTGGCGGGATGTCATTTTAGAAAAGCTCGGCCAGGGACTTTCCGCGCAGCGAATTTTCCAGGACCTGTCGAATGACCATGATTTTCCCCATGGCTACGACAGCGTGAAACGCTTCGTGCGGCAGTTGCGGTCTTCGAAGGAGTTGCCGTTTCGTCGATTGGAATGCGCACCCGGCGCGGAAGCTCAAGTGGACTTTGGCCAAGCCGCGGCCGTCGTGGATGAGAACGGCCGTCGTCGCCGGCCACACGTGTTGCGGGTCGTGCTGAGCCACAGCCGTAAAGGCTACACGGAAGCGATCGATCGCCAGACCACCGACAACTTCATTCGGTGTCTGGAGAGTGCGTTCTGGCATTTTGGAGGTGTGCCCAAGACTCTGATCATCGATAACTTGCGCGCCGCCGTGAGCAAGGCGGATTGGTTCGACCCGGAACTGAACCCCAAGATTCAATCGTTCGCCGCGCACTACGGCACGGTGTTTTTGCCCACGCGGGTTCGCACGCCCCGACACAAAGGCAAGGTCGAACGCGGCGTGGACTACGCCCAAGAAAACGCACTCAAAGGGCGGACGTTCCGAAGCCTGCGCGAACAGAACGAACACTTGTGGGCCTGGGAATCCACCGTGGCCGATACGCGGATTCATGGAACGACCAGAGAGCAAGTGGGCAAGGCGTTTCGCGAACGGGAACGGTCAGCACTGTTTCCGTTGCCGTTGCCGTTGGAACGATTTCCGTTTTTCCATGAAGCCCTGCGGAGCGTGCATCGCGATGGGCACATTTCCGTGGACAAGGCGTATTACTCCGTGCCGCCGGAATTTCTGGGAAGGAAAGTCTGGGTGCGCTGGGATGCGCGGCTGGTGCGCATCTTCAATGCCAAGCTGGAACAGATCGCCTTGCATGCCCGTCAAGAACCGGGAAAGTTCAGCACGCAGAACACCCATTTGCACGCGAGGAAAATCTCCGGCGTGGAACGCGGAGCCACCTGGTGGCTGGCGAAAGTCAGCGAAATCGGCCCGGAAACCAGGGATTGGTCCGCGGCCATGCTGGGAGCACGCGGCATTGAGGGCGTGCGGGTGTTGATGGGCCTCAAGCAACTGGCCGACAAGCATTCGCGCGAGGACATCGAACGCGCGTGCCGCACCGCCCACTCGTATGGAGCCTACCGACTGAGGACCGTTCGCAAGCTGATCGACCGCAACGCCCCCGTGCAAGCCCAGTTTGAGTTTTTAGACGAACACCCGGTCATTCGGCCGCTGGTGAGTTATTCCGAGTTTGTCAAAGCCGCTCTTCGAAAGGAGCAAAACCGATGAATGGAAATTTAATGCAGATGCTGAAGCAACTCCGCTTGAGCGGCCTGATCGAATCCTTGGAAGTCAGGCTGCAAGAAGCCATCGGCAACGGCTTGTCGCATGCCGAGTTCTTGGAACTGGTGTTAAGCGATGAGTTGGCAATCCGTCGCCAACGGGCGATCGATCGGCGATTGAAGCTGGCCCAGTTCCGCGAGATGAAGACCCTCGACCAACTCGATTTTTCCTTCAACCCCACTCTCCCCAAACGCCGAATCATGGACCTGGCGACGGGGAAGTTTATTCGCGAAGCCGCCGACATTTTGCTGCTCGGTCCGCCCGGAACTGGGAAGGTCCGACCATCACAAGACCCCTCTGGTCACTCAGTTATCGCGCGGTGAGATCACCGTCACCGATCCGGCCCATCCGCTTTATGGCCGAACATTTGATTTGTTCGGCTTAGCCCGCCTGCCAGGTTATCGTCAGTATTATCAAGTCGAGATTTTTCCTGACGAGATGACCTACATCGACGTCAGCAGCACGAACCTTTCCACCGCTCCTCCCCAAAAAACTTCCTGTCTGACCCTGGACGCGCTCCAGGATTTGGTGACTACCTTTCGGGATATTCTTTCTCGGAGGGAAGCCGATGTCACCCATTGCCACGGACCAGGTGTGGAACCGTCTGACTCTTCCAGAGCAGCAGCGGATCATCCAGCAAATCGTCGTCATTCTAACGGAGGAACTGGAGCATGAACGGATCGATGAAAGTCAGCACCAGCCATTTGAATCGCCGCGGGATCGTATATCTTCGTCAGAGCACGACGAAGCAGGTCGAGAAAAACCAAGAGAGTGCCCACAACCAGCGAGCCTTGAAAACCCGGTTGTTGGAGTTGGGGTGGAAGCCGGAACAAGTCAGCATCCTGGAGGATGATCAAGGGCAATCGGCCACGCAAACGGCGGGACGCGGGGCCTTTCAACAGATGGTCGCCGACGTCGGCTTGGGTAAGGTCGGCATCATTCTGGGCTATGAAGTTTCGCGGCTTTCCCGCAACGATGTGGACTGGCATCGACTGTTGGAATTGTGTGCGATCTTTGACACACTCATCGGTGATGTGGATGGGTTGTATCATCCACGGGATTTCAACGACAGGCTCCTCTTAGGCTTGAAGGGCACGATGTCTTCGGCAGAGCTCCATAGCCTCCGATTGCGATTGGACGCGGGTCGATTGTCGAAGGCCGCGCGGGGCGAGTTGGTGCAAAACTTGCCGACGGGCTTGGTCCGCAATCTGGACAAGACGGTGATGCTCGATCCCGATCTGAGCATTCAAAAGCGATTGCATTTGGTGTTCGACAAGTTCGTGGAGTTGGGCACGATTCAAAAAGTCTTGACGTTCCTGGCCAAGAAAAATTTGAAGATTCCCCGGCACCAAGTTTCGGGCCTTTATGCGGGCGAAGTGTTTTGGAGAGAAGCCACGGCCGCTTCGTTGGGCTCGATCCTGCATAACCCGGCTTATGCAGGCGCGTTTGCTCATGGGCGTCGGCAAGTCGATCCCACGCTACGAATTCCCGGTCGTCCTGCCACGGGTCGCACGCGCCGGCCCCAAGCGGAATGGTCGGTCTTAATTCCCGGCATCTACCCGGCCTATATCAGTTGGGAGCAGTACGAAGACAACCAACGCCGAATCGCTCAAAACAACCTCCGCATCCAACAACGACTCGCCGCCAAGCAAGCCATCCGCAACGGCTGCGCGTTGTTAACGGGCTTATTGCGCTGCGGAAAATGCGGTCGAACGATGGGAGTGAATTACAAGGAGAACCGCTTTCAATACTCATGCAATTCTGGCTATCGGCATTACGCCCAACGATCCTGCCAGTACTTGGGCGGCAACAAGATCGACGAGGCGGTGACGGAAGCTTTCTTTGAAGTGCTGCGGCCTGCCGAGATCGATGTGTTGGAGAAACTCTCCGCCGAAAGGGCTCGCACGCATGCGGACGTGGTTCGGCATTTGGAGCAAGACGTCGGGCGACTGCAATACGCCGCCCATCGGGCCGAGCAACAATACGACTGTGTCGATCCCAAGAACCGTTTGATTGCGGCCAGTCTGGAAGAGAAATGGGAATCGGCTTTGTTGGCGCAAAAGCAAGCCGAAGAAAACCTGGCGGATGCCCGCCGAGAAATTCCCCAACCGATCCGCGTACCAAAGTCCTTGCGAGACGCCTTCGCGGATGTCGGGCGGCAGCTTCCCGAACTCTGGCCCGAGTTGTCTTGGGAGGCGAAGAAGTCGTTGTTGCGGACGATGATTACGGGAGTCAATCTTCACCGGCAATCGGATGGGCTGGTGCAAATTCGCATGGTCTGGGCCGGCGGTTCGGTGACCGAAACGTCGGCTCTCCTACGGCGTTTTTCAATGAAACACACGGACTTGGAAGAGCACATCGTGGAACGCATCCGGCAAGAAACCAGCGAAGGCCGGTCGAGTGAAATGATCGCGGCGGATCTCAATCGCGAAGGCCATCATCCCTGTCGTGGCGAACAATTCACCTCGCAAATCGTGAACAAGTTAAGACATCGCTACCGGATCAAAAGCCCGCGTGCAAAGAACCTGCCCCATGCCTGGACCGCCGCGGAAATGGCTCAGGAAATCGGGCGCAACATATCCTGGATGTATCATAAAATTGAGCAAAGACAGATCGTGGTTTCTGTCGATCCAATTTATCGGTGCTATCTGTTTCCCAAAACTGAGGAGGTTAAAGACGCCATGCTAAAACTCAAAAATCACGAAACCGAGCAAATCACTATCCCAAGGGGGCACAACAATGGCTGAGTCAAAACTCATATCAGCATTGGATTGGGCCTGGCCGCGTGCCGAGCGGGTTATAAGACCAAGTTCTTCACCGCCGCGGCTTTGGTGAATCGCCTGGAAGAAGCTCAGAAACATTACACCTTGGAGCGGTTGTTGAACCAACTCGACAAGCTCGATTTGTTGATCGTGGATGAACTGGGTTACTTGTCGTTCAACCGGTCGGGAGCAGAGTTGTTGTTCCAGGTCTTCGCGGATCGCTACGAACGCAAGAGCCTGCTGATCACGAGCAACCTGGCCTTTAGCGATTGGGGGCAAATCTTCCAAGGCGAACGCATGACCGCGGCATTACTGGACCGCATCACGCACCATTGCCACATCTTCGAGATGAACGGCGAAAGCTACCGCTTCAAACAGTCGATGAAAGACAAAAAAGCGTCCGAAAACAAGAAGCCGAAAACCCGCTAAGTCGGCTCCGACGACGCCCGTCTTTCCTTCCCAACCTGCCCCATTCCACATCATTCCCCACCCCAGGTGGGTCCCATTTCCGCGCCGAAGTGGGTCCCAATTGCACGCCGATCTCCAAAACGACTCCCCAGGACACCAAAACCAACCAAGAAAAGAAGCCCAAACGGGACGCCAAAACCGGCCAAACGCAGACGGGGAATCAAAGCCCCAAAACCGGCCAAAGTGCCCACCGGGTCCAGGGCGAGAAATCCGCGGAGAAAAACTGCCCGGAAAATAAGCAAGCCAAACGCTCAAAGGACCAGAAAACCCCACCTGAGGCTTGAGCCATTGAGGTCAAGCATCCGATAGCAAAACTGCCACCGACAGAAAAACTGTGCGACAAAGTTGCGGCACTAATCATTCACACCCCTGTCGGTTTTGAAGTGCCCACCCCTGGCCGGTTTTAAAGTGCCCGGTGACACAAGCCAAATTCAATTATAAGGTCAGGCAGAGACTCATCATCTTCATCAATGATCGAAATAAGTGGACGTTATCCATCATTATTCCTCACAACTTTCGCAGGTTGTTGGCGGCGGGTCTTAGAGCCGGGCTCAACGGGCCCGCCGATCTCGCTCCCGGAACTCCGAGGAATCGAAAATGAAAACGTCGCGCCGGGGCCGTCGTTTGGCTCGGCCCAGATGCGGCCCTGATGGTTTTCGATAATCGATCGGCTGACCGCCAGCCCGATTCCCATGCCGCCATTTTTGGTGGTGAAAAATTGGTCGAAAAGTCGGCCTCCGCCATGCGTATCGAGACCGATGCCACTGTCCTGCACGGTTAGTCGCACGTGATCGGCTTCATCACGCTGGGTTTGAATCAGCAACTGTCGCGAGCGGCCGTGCACGTCGCTCATCGCATCTGATGCATTTTGCAATAGATTCATAATGACCTGCTGAAGCTGCACGCGATCACCCGTGATCAGCGGCAAGTCGTCGGCCAGTTCGGACCGCAAAACCACGCGAGTTTCTGTGCAGCTTGTTCACGAGCAACGCGATCACTTCTCGCGCGGCTTCGTTGAGATCGACCGACTCGGTGGTAGCTTGCCGCTTGCTGAACAAAGCCCGCAATCGTGAGATGACTTCGGATGCGCGATTGCCGTCGCGGATCGTGCGGCGGGCGGTTTCACGCGCGCCTTCAATATTCGGAGGCTCGGC
The DNA here is from genome assembly GCA_963815195.1 of uncultured Planctomycetaceae bacterium. Classification (GTDB taxonomy): domain Bacteria; phylum Planctomycetota; class Planctomycetia; order Planctomycetales; family Planctomycetaceae; genus CAWAVN01. The sequence goes on along the minus strand of CAWFGE010000012.1, from coordinate 205 downwards.
ATCGAGCATTCGCAGACAGGTGCTGGCGTTGGTGATGATTCCGGAGAGAGGCTGGTTGACTTCGTGCGCGATCGACGCGGTGAGCTGGGCCATCGTCATCACGCGCGTCATGTTGGCCAGTTCTGCCTGTGTGTTGCCAGCGTTTCCTGCGCCTGCTTCCAGTCGTGCATGTCCACGACCGTGCCGTGCCATTTCAAGATGCGGC
>CAWFGE010000011.1:0-115755 GCA_963815195.1 uncultured Planctomycetaceae bacterium | reverse complement strand
CACGCTCTGAGGAACGAAGGGCGTGGTTTGTGCGATCGCCGCCCCCTTCGCTTCGCCACCCAATCGCTTTTTATGAAATGTTCTTGACTTCCAAAGTCCATCGGGTTACCCTGAAACACTGCATTAGGTCACTAATGCAGTCAGGAGCAATTCCCAGCGTGAAAATCGATCCCAGAAGTCATATCCCCATCTACCTGCAAATCGCCGACGGCATTCGCGAAGCGGTTGCGGCGGGGGTGTATCGGCCCGGCGATTCGCTGCCTTCGCTCCGGACGCTGGCTTTGGAGATTCAGGTCAACCCCAACACCGTGCAGCGGGCTTATGACGAATTGGCCCGCGGCGGCTTGATCTATGCCCAGCGAGGCAAGGGGCTGTTCGTCGCCGAGAAAGCCAAAAGCGACGCCCTCACCCAAGCCGGCGAAGTGGTCCGCCGGTCTTTTGACGAGGGCATCCGGGCCGGGATCTCGGCGGGGATGAATGCGAAGGAACTCAAAAGCGTGTTTAACGAGAGGCTCAAGGCCCGCGAAACCGAACTGGAGAAATCCCAATGACAACCCTCGCCGACGACGATGCCGCCATCAGGCTTTCCGGTCTCACCAAGCAATTCGGCCGCGAGACGGCGGTCGACGACCTTTCGCTCACCGTGAAGCGGGGCAGCACGTTCGGGCTGCTGGGGCCGAACGGAGCGGGCAAGACGACCACGATCAAAATGCTGATGGGCCTCCTGCGCCCGACCAAAGGCACCGCGACGATGCTGGGCCTGGACGTATTCGCCGAGCCTTTGACGGTCAAACAGCGCGTGGGCTACGTCCCGGATGGGCATTACATCGACCGCTGGATGCGGGTTCGCGAAGCCCTGGGCTTTTGCAGGTCTCTTTACGACAAATGGAACGAAGAAACCTGCCGGGAGCTGACGGCTCTCTTCGAACTGAGCCTCGAAAAAAAAGTCAAGCACCTGTCGCGGGGGATGCTCGTCAAGCTCTCGCTGGTGCTCGCCGTCTCGCACGAGCCGGAGGTTTTGCTGCTCGATGAGCCGATGGCCGGGCTCGATCCCTTGGCCCGCGAGGAATTTTTGGACGGCGTGCTGCGGACGATTTGCGAACGCGGGCAGACGGTCGTGTTCTCGACGCATTCGCTCGATGATGTGCAGCGGCTGGCGGATACCGTGGGCATTCTCTACGGCGGCCGGCTCTTGATCCATAAAAACATCGAAGACCTGCTCGCGACGACCAAGCGAATCCGCATCACACTCACCGAAGGCAAACCGCCTGACAAAAAGCCGGAATCCATCATCTGGCAGCGACTGCAAGGCCGGGAGTGGCTGATTACCGTGACGGACTTCCAACCGGAGATGCTGGAACAACTTCGCGCCGCAAACCGGCGTCGAACACGCGGAGGTCATCGACATTGGCCTCGAAGATCTTTTCAAGGATTTTGTCAAAGGCCGAAAGGGCACCGCCATGAAATGGCTCCTCTGGAGAGAATACCGCCGGAACCGGCTGCTTCTGGGCATTGGGGCCGTGCTATTGGTGTTTCCCTATTTGCTGCTGATCGCGGATCGAGGAATCTCGCATCATCTCAGAGGAATCTTCACATCGGCGGCGAAATTCAGCCTCCTTCTTTCCCCAGTGACGTTCGTTCTGTTGGCAGGGAACGCGATGGCTGGGGAACGGTCGGATCGCTCGGCCGAATTTATGGCCTATCTGCCTGTGTCCCGGCTTCGGCGGTTCATCAGCAAGTTGAGTCTGGCGTTTATCATCGTCGTCTCAATTTGGGGGACGAACCTTTTGATTCTCTGGGTTTGCAGGCTTGCTTCTCGGGGCACTCCTCTGTTCCTGACGAATGTCGCCATGACGGGGCTTGCAATGTATGGCGTTGCCTGGGGCATCTCAGCGATTCAATCCAGTCCCACGTACGCCGTCGCCGGCGGAGTTGTCGCTCCCATTTTGATTTTCATGGGCCTGTTTTATGGAGGTTACGTGTTCCAGTTGGCGTTGCTGGAAAAGAATTTTGAAACCATTTACCCGAGCATCTGCACCCCGATCGGCATCGCGGGATTCGCGTTCGGGACCTGGCATTATTTGCATCAAGTGGAAGCATAAAATGGACATCATCAGCGGACGAAAGGGCAAAGCATGAAATGGCTTCTCTGGCGAGAATACCGCCTCAACCGGTTGATCGTGATTGCGGGAATCGTCCTTTTGCTTTTGCCCTATTTGTTCGCCTTGATCGGGGACTTGTGGACACATCGGCGGGTTTTGGCTCATGCTGGTGAAATGGCCGCGGCGAGCTGGTATAGCTTGATTCTCTCCCAACTGACGGCGGCGCTTCTGGCCGGCAATGCGATCGCGGGGGAGCGGGCGGATCGCTCGGCGGAGTTCATGGCGTATCTGCCGGTGTCCCGGATGCGCCGGTTTATTAGCAAGATCAGCTTGTCCGTTTCCGCGACGGCGGTGATTTGGGGCGTGAATCTCGGCGTGTTCTGGTGTCTGCACCGCATCGTTTTCCGGGACTCGATGGAATTTCGCGACGAGGGCGAAATCCTTCCCTACCTCGCCCTCTCCAATTTAATGATCTACGGCGTGAGCTGGGGCATCTCGGCGTTCCAATCGAGCCCGACATTCGCCGTGGCCGGCGGCCTCGTTTCGCCCTTGCTGATCTGGCTGGGCTTGAATTTCGGAGCATTTGCCCTGGAGCTTCCCGCGCTGGGAGAGAATGCCGGTGCGATCTATTCCATGATCTGCCCGCTGCTCGGCATTGTCGGTTTTTCGCTCGGAACCTGGTACTTTTTAACCCGCGTGGAACCGTAGCGTGCCGCTGTCCAAACCGGGGCGGACCACCCTGCGGGCGGTGCCCCCCTGCGGCTAATGGGAGGCCGCCCTTCTTGCGGAGCTGCTTTCTAGCTCTCCTGGAGGGCTTTGGTGATGTCCATGATCGCCTGGCGGCCGTCGCCGAAGAGCATCAGCGTGTTGTCGGCGGAGAAGAGCGGGTTGGGGATGCCCGCGAAACCGGGGCTAAGGCTCCGCTTGATGACCACCACCGTGCGGGCTTTGTCCACATCGATGATCGGCATGCCCGCGATCGGGCTTTGGGGATCGGTGCGGGCGATGGGGTTCACCACGTCGTTCGCCCCCACCACAATGCACACGTCCGCCTGGTCCAGCGTGGGGTTGATGTCGTCCATCTCCTTGAGGCGGTCGTAGTCGATGTCGGCCTCGGCCAAAAGCACGTTCATATGCCCCGGCATTCGCCCGGCGACGGGATGAATCCCAAACTCCACCTCCACGCCGCGGGAGAGGAGCTCGTTGGTCAGATCGCGGACGGCGTGCTGCGCCTGGGCGACTGCCATGCCGTAGCCCGGCACGAACACAACCCGCTGGGCGACGTCGAGCATCATCGCGACTTCATCCGCCGAGGTCGATTTGACGTTCGTGTAAACTTCCTCGGCCGACTGCACGTGGCCGCCGGCTTGGAGCGTGCCGAAGAGGACCGCGGGCAAGCTGCGGTTCATGGCGACGCACATGATCTGCGTGAGGATCAATCCCGATGCCCCCACCAGCGAGCCCGCAACGATCAGCACGTTATTCTCCAGCACGAACCCCGTGGCCGCGGCGGCCAGTCCGGAATACGAGTTGAGAAGCGCGATCACCACCGGCATGTCGGCCCCGCCGATCGAGATCACCAGAAACACGCCGAGCGCCAAGGCAACGACCGACATGATCCAATAGGCGGCGTTCGCCGATCCGGGCGCAGTCACCAGCCAGGTGCAAAGCCCGAGGCAGACCACGGCTAAAACGAGGTTCAACAATTGCTGCCCGGAGAAGCGGACATCCTTGACGAACTTCAGCTCCTGCAGTTTTCCGAACGCGACGAGGCTGCCGGAGAACGTCACCGCCCCGATCAATCCCGAAGCCGCGGTGGCGATGAGCGTCTCGGCGCCTACGATCTTCAAATCCGGGGAGGCAAATAGATAGGCCCCGGCCACCAAGACAGAGGCACCGCCGCCGAAGCCGTTGAAGAGCGCCACGAGCTGGGGCATGGCGGTCATTTGAATCCGCACCGCCATCACCGCGCCGATGATTGTCCCGATGACGAGGCCCCCGGCAATCAAAGTGAAGTCGAAGCCGGCTTCGGACAACGTGACGACGACCGCGACCAGCATGCCCAGCGCCCCCAACACATTCCCGCGGACCGCGGTGCGGGGATGCGTCAGCCCTTTCAGGCCGAGAATAAACAGCACGGCCGCGATAAGGTACGAAAAGTCGGTCACAGCGGACGTCACAGTGGCTTCCTTCGCTCAGGCGGGATGAGTTTGACCGCGAATTTCGTGGTCCATTTCCTTCGTGTCTTCGTGGTTCAAAAATTATTTCCGCTTGCGGAACATGCCCAGCATGCGGTGGGTGACCAGAAAGCCGCCCACGACGTTCATGGTGGCGAAGATCACCGCGAGGCAGCCGAGGGCTTTCGACAAACCCGGATCGCCGACTTTCAGCGACAACAGGGCCCCGATCAAGGTAATCCCGGAGATGGCATTGGAGCCGGACATCAACGGCGTATGCAGCGTGGGCGGGATTTTGGTGATGATCTCAAACCCCACAAACACCGCCAGCACGAACACGGTAAACAACAGCATCAATCGATCGCCCCCGCCGGCGGCCGGGGTTTCAGCGAGGAATAACACGTATTGCGACAAAGGCATGGGCAGGCTCGTTCCAAGAGTAGGGTGGGCACCGCCCACCATTTTTCGTTGTGGCGGGCCATACCCACCGTGTTTTGGTGGGCGATGCCCGCCCTACTTAAACCTCGGAGAAATCCACGGTGGCGAAGTAATCGTCGAGGGTTTCGGCGCGGCGGATTTGTTTGACGCTGCCGTCGGGACGGAGCAGCAGCTCGGCACAGCGGAGTTTGCCGTTGTACTGAAAGCCCATCGCATGCCCGTGGGCCCCGGCATCGTGGATCACGAGCAGGTCGCCGCGCTCGATCTTGGGGAGCTGGCGGTCGATGGCGAACTTGTCGTTGTTCTCGCACAGCGAGCCGACGACGTCCAGCGTCTCGGTCGCGGGGGCGTCTTCTTTTCCCAGCACTGTAATATGATGATAGGCCCCGTACATGCCGGGCCGCATGAGGTTCGCCATGCAGGCATCCACGCCGACGTAGTTCTTGTAAATATGCTTTTCGTGAATCGCCTGCGTGACGAGATACCCGTAAGGCCCCGTGATGCACCGCCCGTTTTCCATGTAGATCTTGAGCGGATCGAGGCCCGCCGGCTTGATCATCTCGTTGTAAAGCTCTTGGATGCCCGCGCTCAGGCGCTCCAGATCGACGGGCTGTTGCTCGGGGCGATACGGAATGCCGATGCCGCCGCCGAGGTTGATAAACTCCAGGCGGATATCCAACCGCTCGGCGACTTCGCGGGCCAGTTCGAAGAGCATCCGCGCGGTTTCCACGAAGAAGTCGAGATTGAGTTCATTGGAAGCCACCATCGAATGCAGCCCGAAGCGTTTGACGCCTTTCTTCTGGGCGAGCTGATAGGCTTCGAATATCTGCTCCCGCATCAGGCCGTACTTGGCTTCTTCGGGGTTGCCGATGATCGCATTGCCTTCCCGCAGCGGGCCGGGGTTATAGCGGACGGAAAGCACCTCCGGCAGCCCGATGGTTTTCTCCAGGTACTCGATGTGCGTAATGTCGTCGAGGTTAAAAATCGCCCCGAGGTCTTTCGCTTTTTGGTATTCGTACGCGGGCGTTTCGTTGGAGGTGAACATCACGTCTTCGCCGGTGATGCCGACTTTCTCGCAGAGCACGAGTTCCGCGAGGCTGGAGCAATCCCCGCCGAAGCCTTCGCTCTTTAGAATCTTGAGCAGATGCGGATTGGGCGTGGCTTTGACGGCGAAGTATTCTTTAAACGCCTCGCACCAGGAGAACGCCTTGTTGAGCCTTTGCGCGTTTGCGCGGATCGCGGCTTCATCGTAGAGATAAAACGGCGTGGGCCAGGTCTTTTGAATCTCGCGGATCTGCGATTCCGAAAACGGCAACGGCTTGGTGGACATGCTTCGGTGAGTGCTAATAAAACCCCGGGCGAGCGGGGGGTGTCAGCCCCCCGGTTTCGTGGAAGTCTAGGTTGAGGTGAAATGGCTGAAGGCGGGACGATCGCGGATCATTGTCTCATCGCGCGATCGTGAATGACCGGGGGGCTGACACCCCCCGCTCGCCTTTACTTTTTGATGTCGTAGCACAACAACGTGCCCTGATCGCGGAGGTAGAGTTTGCCTTCGTGGATGACCGGGTGCGGCCAGCTTCGGCCGTTGTTGGAGTCGATCTGGAACTGCCCTTTGAGGTTGTACTTTTTGGGCGTGGCTTCGATGAGGGCCATCACGCCATTCTCGTAGCGGAAGTAAAGGTTGCCGTCGGCATACACGACCGCCGCGGATCCGCCGCCGGGTCCGCGTCCGCCGTTCCAGGCTTCCTTTCCGGTTTTCATGTTGATGCAGACGGGAAAGCCCGAGTTGTGTCCGCGGCCGCAGTAGATGTAGCCGTCGATCAGGATCATCCCGCCGTGATGGTTTTGAAAATCTTTTCCACTGAGGAAATAGACTTCGCGGGCCTCGAGCTTTCCGCGGTTCTTGGTGATTTGCAGTAACGCCGCCCCGGTGCCGTAGCCCGTGGAGCAGAACACAGAATCGCCGTCCACGATCGGCGTGGGGATGTTCGCGGTGCCGTTGGCGATTTTGTTATAGCCCCAGAGCAGTTGGCCGGTCTTGGCATCGGCCGAGATCACGCCGCGGCCGGTGAGTTGCACGTACTGTTTGACGCCGCCGGCGTTGCTGATGACGACGGAGGAATAAGCGGCCCCGTCCTTGCCGCGGTTGCCGACGTCCTCGGGCATCGCGGTTTTCCAGATCACTTTGCCGGTTTTCTTGTCGAGGGCTGCCATGATGGCGTCCTGCGCCCGGGCGTGCAGATCAAATGCTCGCCGTCGATCAGCGGCGATTCGCTGTAGCCCCAGCCGGACATCATCTTGCCGCCGAAGTCCTGCCGAAAGCTCTTCCGCCAGACTTCTTTCCCTGTGGCCGCTTCGCAGCAGACGAGATCGCCTTCGCGGCCGAGGGCATACACGAGGCCGTCGTCCACGGTGGGCGTGCAGTTGGGATCGCCGCCGCCCACGGGGGCCGACCAGAGTTCCTTGCCGCCGTTCTCGTCCAAAGCAATCAACTCCGCTTCGCGGCCGCGTTTGCCGATCGTGAAGATCCGCCCGTCCGCCATCGCCACGCTGGAAAAGCCTTTGCCCAAAGTCTTGTCCACACGCCAGAGCAGCTCCGGGCCGCCTTCGGGCCAGGTGTCGAGCAGGCCCTTTTCCAGAGAAATCCCGTCGCGGTTCGGCCCGCGCCAACCGGGCCAATCGCTCTGGGCCTTATCGGCGGCCCAGGAAAGACTGGGGCAGACAAGCCACACCAGGCAGACGAATCGTGTCATTGAACGAAGCATCGAGAACTCCTTTATCGGGGAGAAGCCAAGCGAGGAGGGATGGGTTGGTTTGTGTTTCAAGCGGGGACAGCGGGACTTACATTATGAGCAGAGTATAAGAGCCGGTTTCCCCATCCGCAATGATGTCCCGATGCGGAGGACGCGTGCCCGGCAGCGAACGCGGCTCGGCCGCACCTAACTTCCGAAGGCGGCCATAGGGCGTCCGGACAGCATTTCTCACAGAAACGCGGCAAAAACGCAAAAACTCGCGCATGAACTAACGGCTGCGGGGACTATGGAAGCTGTGGAACATATAGGGGCGCGGTTCTACCGGCTTTTCCGTGAATTGGGGAGTAGTTTACGGCCATTTCGCGACCGATTTTGGCCGTTTGCTCAAAGCGCATCCCCAACGGAAACCTTCCCCGTTGACACATCTTTTGACCCCCTGTAAATTCCATCGCCAGTCGAGCCAGACTTGGCAATTCAGGATGAATACAAAGTTTGGCGAATTCACAGATTGTAGGGTTAGGGAGAACCACGGTGACTTTTCGGGGACTGGCGATGTTCTCTCTGGCTGCGGTATTCGGAACGTTGGGAGCCTGCCAACCGCAGGCACCGATGCGTCCCGCGCCCACCCTGATTCCGCCGCCCTTGTCTCTGCCCGCCCAGCCTTTGCCGTCCATGCTTTCCCCGACGCGGGTCCTGCCTTCGGAACCGGCCGCCATCTCGCCCTCCCCCATCGAACCCGGACCCTCCGCCGCCATCGACAACCCCTGGAAGCCGAGCGCTCCGGTTCGCGATTGGAATTCGATCGTTATCCATCACACCGCCACCGAACAAGGCAGCGTGGAAAGCATTCACGAAGCCCACCTCGCGCGGGAATGGCTGGGGATTGGCTATCATTTCGTCATCGGCAACGGCAACGGCATGCCCGACGGCGAAATCGAACCCACGTTTCGCTGGCGGGAGCAACTTCACGGTGCCCATGCGGGGGCCGAGGAATACAATCAGCACGGCATCGGCATCGCCCTCATCGGCAATTTTGAAAAACAGCCGCCCACGCCCGCGCAGTTGGCGTCCGTCAAGCGGCTGGTGGCCGTGCTGAAAACCGCCTACCGCATCGACAGCGAACACGTCATCGGGCACCGCGAGGTCAAAGCCACCGCCTGCCCGGGAAAACTGTTTCCCATCGCCGAAGTCCGCGAAGCCACCGCCCTGACGGCGGGGATTGGGTGGCACGTCCCTGAGCGCAGCGAAGGGCGTGGCGGTACTCGAGACCACGCCCTTCGTTCCTCAGGGCGTGCCACCCAGCCGCTTCGAGTTGCAAAATATCACGTCTCGGCAGCCGGTTTGGTTCTGTCTGCCGATCGGGTTCGGAACGCTCAACGATTCGCCTCGCTCGCCGATCTTTCAGGGAGCCGCCTCCAATGACACAACGTTTCCCCCACGATTTTTGGTCCGGACGAAACCTGGAGACCGAACCCGCTTACCGCTGGGACGCGTCCCGCCCGCGGGATTTGGGACGCCTCGCGCCCTACGGACTTTCGCTGGGCCACGACTGGGAGCCTCTGGCCCCGGCGGAGCCCAACGAGGACATCCTCAGGCATTTCGTCGATGAAACCGTTCTGGACGAGTTGGACGATGAGCCAATCGACGACGGTCCGCACGCGTGCCTGGTCGAGGATTTGCACCCGGCGGGGGCTCGGGCGGGCTTGTTCATTCCCGAAAAATACGAACCGAACTATCCCTATCCGCTCGTCGTCTGGTTCCACGATGCCGGCGGGGATGAGGAGGAATGGCTGTCGTTGATGCCGAGGGTCAGCGAGCGGAACGCGTTCGGGCTTTCGCTTCAAGGCCCGATGTCGGCGGGGAACGCGGCGCGGGCGGCTGGGACTGGCCGTTGGAGGCCGACGGCTTTTCGAGGCTGGAACGCGAACTCTTCGAGACCGTCTGCGAAGTTCGGCGGACATTCCACATCCACAGCGAGCGGGTGTTTCTCGCGGGATCGGGCAGCGGAGCGAACGCGGCCCTTCGGCTCCTATTAAACCGGCCGGAGTGGTTCGCGGGCGTGTTCGCCTTGGGCGGCGAGTTGCCGGCGTTTGATCCAAAATCGTCCTTCCATCCCGAACTCCGCGATCGGCGGGTGTTTCTCACGCTGTCCTCCTCCGCAATCAACACCGAGGCCGAGCAGCAAAACCTCAGACTCTGGCGGGCGGCTGGATTGAACCTCGCGACAGAGCAAGACGAGAACGCAGGCCGGCCGACTCCGCTCCGGCTCAACCAGCTCAATCATTGGCTGATGGAAACCATCTGCGCCGGTGTAAGGGGTGAGCGGCTGGGCGCTAGCCGCCGGTTCTTCGCGCAAAAACCGGCGGCTAGCGCCGGGCCGCTCAATTCTTTGTCGAACGGCGTCTCGCTCAGCACCGGCATAACCCGCAGCACCGGAGCACTTGGGTCTCCCGCGAAGCTTACGGGACCGGCATCGTCGGCTTGCCGGGAATTTGCAAGCTAGAGTTGCGTGGTCTTTTCGCAACAGCTTCCTTTCCGCGCGGAATTCTCAGCGGGCCGTCCGCGTCGGAACGTTGTGCCGGCGGCTGATGGAGCCGGCGAAACAGCGATCGGTTTCCAACCCAAGGAATCACTCCATGTCCACGAACAACTTCGCCCTCGACACCAAACGCGCGACTCCCGCTTTGAACTACATCAAATGGCTCCGCCAGGCCGCCCATGCCGGCAAAGGGCTGGGCTCGCTCATGCGGGAAATGTGCTCGTTGATGTTCGGGCCGGGCAAGCTCCAGGCCCAAGAATATTTCATGTATCAGTTGTACGACGACAATCGCTACACGCCGGAGGTCAAGCGGACCTTCGTGGGCATCGCCGGCCCCACGATCCATTCGCCCTGGCCGGAAATCGTCAACGACAAACCAATGCTCACCGCCCTCTTAAAGGGCCTCGAACTACCCGTGCCGGAGATGCAGGCCATCGTGCATCCCACGCGAAACTTCGGCTCCGCCCGGGCCCTGCGAAGCCGCGATCAGATTAAAGGTTTCTTCCGCCATCAGGCCAAGTATCCCATCTTCGGCAAGCCGTTCGACAGCGCTTGCAGCCTGGGCACCGCAAACATCGCCCGCTACAACCCAAAAGATGATTGCCTGGTGCTTTCCAGCGGGCAAACCATCCGGCTCAACGATTACATCGACCAGATCGAAGCGCTCGGCTTTCAATACCAGTTCCAAACGCTCTTGAAGCCGCACCCGTCGATTGTCCCGATCATCGGCGACCGCGTAAGCACGGTGCGAATGTTTGTGCTCTCGGACTGCGATGGCTGCGAGCTGCTCAGGGCCTCCTGGAAGATCCCCGTGGGCAACGGGGCCGACAATTTCTGGCGGACGGGAAACATCCTGGCAGGGATTGACGTGCAGACCGGCCGCGTCGTGAAAACGCTTCGCCGAACGAAAGACGGAACCGAGCCGATCACCAAGCATCCCAATACCGGAGCGAGTTTCGAGGACCTGAAATTCCCCGAATGGGAGGCGATGCGGGAAATCGTTCTGCGGGCGGCGGTGAATCTGCCCGAATGTTATTTCCAAGGCTGGGACGTGGCCCTCACAGACCGTGGGCCGGTGTTGGTCGAACTCGAAGGCGACGGCGGCGATCCGATCATGGAGCAACTCTGCTTTGAGAGCGGCCTTCTTCAAGGACGCTATAAGCGGTTCATCGACAGCGCCAAAGAAATCCAAAAACAAAAGAAAGCCAAGGCCCGAGCCCGGCGTTCCCAGGCTCTCCGGGAGAATTTTGCGCAGCTTCTTCAGCGGCAGAACGCCGGTGCCCAACCCGCGGCCGAGGAGATCGATCCCCAAGAAGTGCAGGCGGCGTTTCAAGCCGAGACTCCCGAAGCGGCCTCTTCGGCCAAATAGCCCATCGACCCGGTGGGCCGCCTGGATTGTCCGCGAAATCATAACGGGGAAGCCGCTCGTGCAGAACTCGCTCGAACTTCGCTATGAAGAACTCATCACCGCCGGCGGCGACAGCCGGCTCTTGATCGGGGACGATGGACTCAACCGCTACGGCTGCAGCCCGCAGCTTCGCGGCGCAGCGGCCTTCGGTTCGTGCACCTGTTCGACGCCGTCCGCGCGGGGCATCCAGGCGGCGAAACGGCTTCTCGAAAAACTCCGGCAGGCCGAGGATCCCGCGCTCGCCGCGAAAAAAATCTCCCGCCAACATCGCGGCCGCCTGAAATCGCAAATGGAACTCCCCAAAGGCGTGGAAGTCGCCTTCTGCCCGTCCGGGACCGATGCGGAGTTACTGGCTTTCAGCGCTCGCGGCAGGCGGACATGAACGCCCCATCGTCAACATCATTGTCGGCCCGACCGAAGTCGGCAGCGGCACGCCCCAAGCCGCCGCCGGTCTGCATTACGATCACCTCATTCCCCGCGGCGGCGAAGTGACGGCCGGCACTCCGGTTTGTCCGGAACTTGCCGAGAGAGTTTCCGTCCAGACCGTCAACATCCGCGATGAGCGGGGCGAGATGCTTAATGAGTTTTACCTCGATGCCCTGGTGACCGAGATGGTGTCAGAGGCTGCCGGCGAGGAAGCGCACGTGCTCTTGCATCTGGTCGCCCACAGCAAGACGGGCATGCACGCCCCGAGCCTGGAATGCGTGGATCGCATGATGCGAAAGCTCGCGCCGGAAGTGACCGTCGTCATCGATGCCGCCCAGGGGCGCGTCAGCCGACGCGGACTCTGCGATGTGCTCCGCCAAGGCCATCTGGTGATGTTCACCGGATCGAAATTCTACGGCGGACCGGCGTTTTCCGGGGCGCTGTTCGTCCCGCCGCATTGGCAGCCGGAGCCGCGGGGCATCACCCGACTGCCCGGCGCGTTCGATCAATATTTCAACGCCGCCGCGATCCCGGAATCCTGGCCGCAGAATCCGCGCACATTTGACGGACTGGCCGAACTATGGGCGCTCCTTCGCTGGGAAGCCGCCCTCGCGGAGATCGATGCCTATTACGAAGTCTCCAGCCAAGCTCGGCTCGCGATCCTGCGGGCGTTCGAGGAAGCCGTGCCGCGGATTTTCGCGGGCTCCCACAGCATTCGCCTGATGCCGGTCTTTCCGCCGATCCAGGACGATTCGCACACCCGCCTGCTCGAATCCAAGACGACCGTGTTTTCGTTTCAAGTCGAAGCGGGCGGGCAGGCGTTGGACCTCAAGGAACTCAAAACCTTCCACCGCGAACTCAACACCGATGTGCAAAACGCCTATCCGACACTCCCGGCGCGCGCAATGTCCCAACAATTCCACGTCGGCCAACCCGTGCCTTTTGAAGACGGCTCGGCCGCACTGCGGATCGCCTTGGGCGGGGAACTGATCGTCCGCATGGCCACGGACCAATCGCTCGGCGAATCCCTGGAAGCCCGGCTCGATTGGCTGCGGACGCAACTGAATGGTCTTCGCCGGAAGGTGGAATACCTCGCGGCCGAGCGCGTGCCCGCCGAGATGCTCCTCCCAGAAACCATGCCATGAGCGATTTTCACGAACGCATCAGCCCGGCGGACGCAGAGCACATCTGGCAAACCGCCGCCGAGTTGGGATTCTTGACCGAAACCACGCGGTCGCTGTTGGTGCATGATCTCGGGCGAATGCGATCGCGGATCGCTCAGTTGTACGCTGCGTTTCCCAAAGGCACGCTGCATGCCCTCGCCATCAAAGCCAATCCGCTGGTCGAAGTTCTGCGCGAAGCGGTGAAAGCCGGGGCCGGGCTGGAAGCGGCGAGCATCGAAGAAGTGTCTCTGGCCGTCGCCGCGGATTGCCCGCCGGAGCGGATCGTGTTCGACTCGCCCGCGAAGACTCTTAACGAAATTCGCGACGCCCTAGGGTGGGGCGTCGTGCTCAATGCGGACAACTTCGCCGAGCTAGACCGCATCGAACAGATCCTGCAAACATCGTCCACCAAATCGAAAATCGGCCTGCGAATCAATCCCGAAGTGGGATCGGGAACCATCTCGCACACGAGCGTGGGCCAGGCGGGTTCCAAGTTCGGCGTTTCGATTTCTGCAAACCGCGAGGAAATCGTCGCCGCGTTTTTGCGCTCCCCCTGGCTGACGGGTTTGCACGTTCATGTCGGTTCACAGGGATGCAGTTTGGATCTGTTAACAGAAGCCGCGGCCCGGGTGAACGGCTTGCGGCAGGAGATTGAATTCACCACCGGGCTGTCGCTGGAGTTCCTCGACATCGGCGGCGGTCTGCCTGCGGTGTATCATCAAAACCAATCCGCAAAATCGCCCCGCGAATATGGGCAGCGGTTAAAGCGCGATGTCCCGGAACTGTTTTCCGAAAGCAGACAGCTCATCACCGAGTTCGGCCGCTCGATTCAAGCCGGCTGCGGCATCGCCTTCAGCCGCGTGGAAACCATCCGGCCGCAGCAGCGAATGGCCGTGATCCATCTGGGGGCCGACTTTCTATTGCGTCCGGTGTATCGCCCCGAAGATTGGTCCCACGAGTTCTTCGTGCTCGATGCCGAAGGCCGACTGAAAACCGGTCCAATGGTTCCCGTAACAATCACCGGCCCGTTGTGTTTTTCCGGGGACATCATCGCCCGCGAGGTTCTGTTGCCCGAAATCGAAGAAGGCGATTGGATCGCCATTCGCGACACGGGGGCTTATACCCTGAGTTTGTGGTCCCGCCACTGCAATCGCGGCATCCCGGCGGTCGTCGGTTACGATCCCGCCGCGAGCGTGCCGATGCGAATCCTCCGCCCCGCCGAAACGCCCGCCGACGTCGTCCGCTTTTGGAGCACGCCGGCGGTGCCCGAAATATCATCCGACCTTCCAACGATGGCCGCGACTTTTCAGCGCGGTTGAAGCAAAAACGCAAACAGGTCGCGGAGTTCCTGGTCGGTCAGGTTTAAGAGCAAATCCTTGGGCATCAGCGAGGTGCCCGATTCCTTGTGAAACTCGATGTCGGGTTTCTTGACGGTGAACTCCTTGCCGTCGATGCCCAGGTAAGCTTCCTGATTGCCTCCCTTCCGGCGGGGCAAGCCGGTCAGCGTTTTGCCATCCTTGGTGAGGATGATCCAAGGCGTGTACTGGGGAGCCATGTCCTCGCTGGGCCGCAGGATCGTCTTTAAGAGCCAATCGATTTTCTCGGGCCCCTGTGCATCGAGTCGCCGGGCGATCTGCGTCAAATCCGGCCCCACCGCGGTGCCCCGGCCGTTGATCTGATGGCAGCGGGAACAGGTGCCGACTTTGGTCCCAAAGAATATCCGCTCCCCGGCCGCGGCATCGCTGGAACCATCCAGGAATTTCTGCCAATCGCCAAGGTTCTGCACATCGGGTTTTGGTCCAAGAGAATTCGCCAGCAATCGCCGAACTCCCGGTACATTTTCTCCGACAGATTCCAACCGTTCCCGCTGCTTTGCATTCAGTTTATTACCCACCAACGATCGGAGGGCTTCGTCCCGCAAACGTTTTTCCGGCCCTGTAGCGATTGTTAGTAATGTCTCCACGGTTTCCGGCGGCCCATCGGCCAAGCCCGCAATCGCCGTCGCGCGGTGCTCCAATGGCTGCGACTCATCCTTCGCGATTTCTGTGAGCGGCTTAAACCGCTTCGCGTCCGGCAACCGGGCCAGGGTGCGAATCGCTTCGAGCCGCACGCTCAAGTCCGCATGCTTTAGGAGCGGAATTAGATGTTCGAGTTTGAGCTTCTTGAAGCCGGGATCGATTTCCCGCAGCGAGAGCTTGAGCAAATTCGCCGGCGGGTTTTTCGCCGTGATTCGATCGAGCAAGAACTCCGGAGCCGGGTGATCGGCCGGCGGTTTGCCGTCCACCCGATCAATCGCCGCCGCCACCGCCCGAAAGTTGCGGTAGCTCAGTTTCGGATCATCCAAGAGCTTCACCAGATCCGGGCGTAGCTCTTTGATCTGCTCGTCGGCAATCCACTTGATGGCCAGAAAGCGAACGTCGCCACGCAAACTTTTGAGAGTCTCCGCAAGAGTCTCATCCCGCGATTTCTCCCACATCAATAAAGGCACACCGCCCCCCTTTCGAGCTGCGACCATTCCGAATAACAAAGCATCATCCCGATTTTGCTCACGATTGGTCTCGGGTTCGACGCTTGCCCAGTCAACGTTAAAAACCCGCCAGGCCATCACAATTGCCTGAAACAACAAGGGATCCTTTCTTTTACGCCAAGTCGCAATGTCTTTTCCCTGGAGCATGGTCGCCCCCGACAGAATGGCCATTGCCTTCACTGAAAGTTCCGGCGGCGTTTTCCATTCGCTGAAATCCACCCGCAACCTCTCATCGACGATTAATCGCTCTAATCCTTCCTTCTGGATTTCAGGGGAATCGAGATCGATATTCTCTTTCAGCTTTCGTCGCTGGAGTTCCATTTGCCATTTAATGAAACCCAATTTCTGCATCCGCTCGCCGAGCAATCGCACGCCCAGTTGTTGCACGCGCACATCGGGTTCTTTCTTGAGCCATTCGTTCAACCCATCGAGTTCAATCTGTTTCTTCGCGGCGATCGCTTGAACGATCGCCGAGCGAGCGCGAGGGCTCTTATATTTTGCGAGGACTGCGGGAATTTTATCCGTGATTTTCAGACCATCGACGATTGCTTTGGCGGCCTCTTCGCGAAGGGGCCGGTGCAAACTTAACAGGGCCTTCTCCGGTTCTTCGGGTCTTTGTGGTTTCTTCATCTCTTTCGGACGAATCCGCCACACCCGGCCCTGTTTGTGGAGGGTGTAACTGCTCGAAACCCAATCGGTGACATAGACCGTGCCGTCGGGGGCCAGGGCCAAATCCACGGGGCGGAACTCGTTTTCAGCCTGGATCAACACCTCCCGCTTCGTGGTGACAAGGCCCCGGTCTTTGGGCTGCGTGATTTTGTAATGCTCGATGCGATGATCCGCCCAACTCGCCACGAAGAGTCGGCCCAGATACTTTTTGGGAAGAGCGTCGGACTCGTAGGCGAGCACCGAACAGGGGGCTTCGCCGGTGCCGGAGATCATGGGCAGGTTGCCCGGATTGCTGCCGGTCCAACTGATGAGGGGATGCAGCCCCGACCGGCCGTAGCGGTATTCGTAGCCGTAGTCGCCGCCTTCGATGACCTGGATCAGTCGGCAGGGCGGCGAGGCGCCGGGATCGTTGTCGGTGCCGAACACTCGATCGAACGCATCCACGCACATCCCGAACGGGTTCCACCAGCCGGTCGAGACCTTGTGCAGCTTCGTGCCGTCGGCCTGGACTTCATAAGTGCTGCCGCCTTCGCCGCCGCCGGTGTAGCGTTTCCCGTCGCTGCCGACGAGCTTATAGTCGGCCCCCAGGTTTTCGCCAAGTCCGAAACTCAGCCGGCCGTCCACATGAAACGCCAACCCGGAAATCCCGTTGTGCGGGTAATCGCCTTTGGTTTCCAGGTTGACGATCCGCGTAATCTCGTCGGCTTTGTCATCGCCATCGGTGTCCCGCATGCGATGAATGTTCCACCGCGTGGCCACGTACAGCGACCCATCGGGATGAAACGCCAGGTCCATCACGTAGCGGTAGCCCTCGTGGAAGATCGATTTCTTATCCGCTTTGCCATCGCCGTCGCTGTCTGTGAGGATCACAATCCGATCCGCCGCCGGCCCATCGTAATCATCGGGCCGAAAGTGCGAATGACTCTCCGCCACAAACACCCGCCCGCGATCATCCACCGCCAACCCCGTCGGCGTCACAATCTGCGGCTGCTCGGCGAAGAGTTCGATCACGACGTTGGGATCGGTGGAGTGGGGATGGTCCTTGTTCGCGGCAAAGAGTGGGGGATTCAAAAAATAAAAGACAACCAGTTGGAAGGCTAGAATTCTCATACTTCATCCCAGTTCATCGAAGAATCATGTATCGTTGAGTAGGCAGGGAGGCGTCTGCCCTACAATTTCTAAAACCTGTTCAGTCAACCATGCCGTTCAAGCCATCTTCCGGCAACACTTCGAATACTTTCGATTGTCAATTGCTCTCCCTGAAAAATAATCTGGCGTTTTTTTTGGTTGACGTGCTTTTTCAGGTAGGCGCTCACGTCCATCCACCGGATCAATCCACTTGATTGTCGGATCACGAGCATAACGGGATATTCGTGCTGTTTCCAATACTCCAGGTGTCGCAGATTCTTAATTGTGAACACCTCATCCCCGTTCTTTTGACGCATGAGGTGCGAGTCGCCCGATTTTAGTTGGACGTAAAGACGCCGTCCGTTCGCGCGTCCTGCGCTGTCTTTGAACTCGATTTCTCCATCGATTCCCCAGTCAGAGTTTGGCGTGGGTCGGAAAATATAACCCGCCGCGGCCACAAGAGAAAACATGTTTCCGACCAAGAGAAGCTCGCGACTCTCGTTGTCCATCAAATGCACATTGTCAGAAGTTGTTGTAGTCTCATGTGACTGCAAGTCTAAAGGGAGTGGTCTCGCCTCCATACGCTTAAGCGCAGCGCGAGCAAGTATGAATTCCTCGCGAAGCCGCTCGCCAATGCTCTGGGGGGTGGGGAAACTCTGCCACCAAGATTCCTGAAAAAGGTCGATCGCATTGGCAGCATATAGGTAGCGAGGGTCATGGTGGCTTCGCTCAGAGATTTCTGTACAAGAACGCCAAGCCTCCGTTATTCGCGTAAAGACAAGTTGCGCTAGCCAGTGTGCCGACGTGCCCTCGAATTGGCCCACCTTTATTAGGCCAGCACCGGACGCAATTCGCAGTTCCTCCAGAAAATCGAATACCGTCTCCAGATTCTCACGCCACAGTGGAAGTTTGCCTCGAAGAACCGCGATGTGCTCGTCAATTGCCTTTTCCCTTTCTTGATAAACGGAACTACCAGCTTCGCTTGGGTTCACAACAGCAGTCTGCAATACACCACTGTAATGAACAAGATTGTCCTGATATGCATTGCAGAACGTCGTCAGCATTTCGAAGTCAATCGGCCGTTCTGCGTCTGCCCTCAGCCGAGCCCGCATCTCCTCTTCAGATAATTGCCCCTCCATGAACTGTTTCCTCCATTTTTCCGTGCGATCTTTGGGAGGGTGCAAGTTGTATCGCAGTTCAAAGCTTTCGTCACCAAGAATACTATGGAATTCGGCTAGGTTTTCGAGCAAAACGGTATGTTCCTTGCTCGTTGGATCGAGATTCGGCCAATTTTGGGTCATTGCTCGGTGCGCGGCGTTGCGATCGTTCTGGTCAACCGTGACCTTTAAGCGGTCGTCTGAATTGGCGTTTGACATCACTACTCCCTCAATAAGATCCTGTCGTCCGCTGAATGCGCATGCAGTGAGTAGATGGCGGGCACGAGATCGTGCCACCTTTTTCTTTCTTCTCTCGCCGTTCACCGCCCCGCTTGGCTATCCGCTTGCCTAAAGATTTCGGCGAGGGACAAGGTAAAACCGGGGAGCACGTCGCCGGCGGTGAGGGGGTTCGGTTTCCGCGCGAAGCGGAAGGTTCACCCGACTTGTTGCTCTTCCATTTCAAACCGACGGTCGAGCTCTTCCCAGAGGGGCTCGTAGTAGGTTCGCATCTTCTGTGCAATTTCTTCCGATCCCGATCCGCAGACCCACTCGCGATAGGCCGTTCGCTCTTTCTCAAGGAAATAACGATGCCGCTCGGCGTTCGGTTCGCCGATCAAGCTGGGCACGTTGTGCAGGAGTTCGATCTCGGCCCGAACCCACGCAACGTTTTTCGCCTCGTGAGCTTCCCGCAGAATCAGGAAACCGAGCTGCAGGAGCCGGGCGTAAAGTGGATCAAGAGTCGTCATTGGTTGTTCGCCTATTTTCGCTTGAAAATGTATGCGGGCAATTCCGTGATGCCGGCTCGCTTCCCATTCGCCTTATCTCGCGCTTCACCGCCCCGCTTGGCTATCCGCTTGCCGGAAGATTTCGGCGAGGGACAATGTAAAACCGGGGAGCACGTCGCCGGCGGGGAGGGGTTCGGTTTCTGCGTGGCGGGTGCCTGGGTCTTGGGCGGAGGTGTAAATCGTGGCCGAGCGGTCGCGGGGGTCGATGTACCACACCAGGCGGACGCCGGCTTGGAAATAGTCTTGGCGTTTTCTCTCCATTTCACCCGGCCGATTGCCTTCCGAAAGGACCTCGATCGCCAGATCGGGAACGAGTTCTGGAATCGGTTCCCTTGGCAGTGCCCCGCGTGGAATCCTGGACCAACTGATAAAGCACACATCGGGAATGCGAACCTGATCGGGTAGAATCTGCAGCGTCCCCCCTTCGCCGAGCACGATTCCCAATTGATTCTCGACGACGAAGGTGGTGAGCTTGGTGCCAATCAGCATCGCCAGGAACGATTCGTAAAAGCCCATCGTCTTCTCCACCAAGATGCCGTCGATCAGTTCGCAGATCGCTTCTTTCCGGGAAGCCAGGTTTTCCGCATCTTCGATGGTGGCCAGTCCAGGCGGCGGGAAACTGCGGATGCGTTCCAATGGAATCCCGCCGAGATGATTTTGTATGTCCGCGAGACTCCAATGCGTGGGGAGACACGTGGTTCGCGGAGCCGTAATCGTCGTCGCCATAAGCCGGCCTTCGGGTGATGGAGGTTGCGGTTTTACCAGGAGCCTAAACTATTGTACGGCAGAGGGGACCGGCGTTCCACGAAACCATTCCGCAGGCAGGCCGTTTCGCTCCACAATCGCGTTTCACCACGCGGGCTCTTCCAGTTTTTGCAGTTCGGACAGAATGCGGCCGATGAGCTGGTCCAGGCCTTGCCCGGTCGCGGAGGAGATTTTCAGCACCGGGCGGTGATACGTTTCCTCCAAAAACTCGGCCACGGTGTCTGCATCGGGAAGCTCGCATTTGCTGACGACGAGAATCTCCGGCCGTTCGCTGAGCTTCGGATCGTAGAGTTTGAGTTCCTCGCGGATCTGGCGGTAGTTTTCCAAAGGGTCGCTTTGATCCATCGGATCGGGTTCCACGAGATGCACCAGGACGCGGGTGCGCTCGACGTGCTTTAAGAACTCGTGCCCCAAACCGACGCCGGCGTGGGCGCCTTCGATCAAACCGGGAATGTCCGCGACGACGAACTGATGCTCGAACCCCACTTGCACGAGGCCCAGGTTGGGGTATTTCGTGGTGAAGGGGTAGTTGGCGATTTCGGGCGTGGCCCTGGAGACCCGGCTGAGCAGCGTGGACTTGCCTGCGTTGGGCAGACCGATGAGTCCCACGTCCGCGATCAGTTTGAGTTCCAAAACGACGTTTCGCTTCTCGCCCGGTTCGCCGGGCTCGGTTTCGCGGGGGGCCTGATTGGTGGCGGACGCGAAGCGTTTGTTGCCTTTGCCGCCTTTGCCGCCTTGGGCGATCACGATCGATTCGCCGTTTTCGGTCAAATCTTTGAGCAGATGCCCGCGGTCGGCATCGCGAACCAGGGTGCCCGGCGGCACGCGGATGATGGCATCGTCGCCGCTGCGGCCCGTTCGGAGGTCGCCTTCCCCGTGCCGGCCGCGCTCGGCTTTCCAATGCTTATGGCCGACGATGTTCGAGAGGCTGCTGACGTTTTCATCCGCGACCACAACGACGCTGCCGCCGCGCCCGCCGTCGCCGCCGTCGGGACCGCCGCGCGGCACGTGGGCTTCCCGGCGAAAACTCATGCAGCCGTCGCCGCCGTCGCCCGCTTCACAATATATCGTCACGCGATCTACAAACATCGTACTCTCGACCGTTCCATTTTCCTCGCAAAGGATTGACTGCACCGATTCTACGAAATGAGTCCCCCGCCGAACAGGATCGGTTCAAGATGCACAAGCAAATCTAGAACGCGGAACCGCGCACGGTGGCTTAATCGGTCCCCTGGCCTGAAGTCTGCTCCGACTGGGCGTCGATCTGGCGCTCTTTGAGCAAGTTGACCGCCCGCTCGCAGGTTTCCGCGTCGCGCTCGGCGAGGGTTTCGCGAATCACGGCGTCCGGTCGATCGGTGACGAACCGGAGCGCATCGAGGATGTCGTTCAAGGTCGATTCCTCGCAGTGCAGAATTCCTTTCCGCAACAGCCAGACCAGCGAGGGGCCGGCGGCTTCCGCCCGGCGGCCGAACTGCCCCAAGGACCACGCCGCCGCGTTCGCCACGTTGAGATTGCGGTCCTTTAAGAGCGGCAGAAGCTCGGGGATGATCTCCTCCTGCGCGAGGACATTTTGCCGAGAGCCAAGGCCGCCACCGTTCGCACCGTCCCCCGGCGGTCTTCGAGCGCGGCAACCAGCAAAGCGGGCACGGCGTCCGCGGCAGGGTCTCCGATCGCGTCCAAAGCCGCCGCCGCCGAGGCCCGCACCACGGCGTTCGCATGCGAGAGGTTTTCGGTCATCAAATGGATCGACTCGCCGGGCTGCACGGTGGCCGGGTGCGACTGGATCGCCCACAAGGCGGCAATCCGCCGGCTCGGTGTGCCCGTCTTGAGGTCATCAAGCCATTGGCTGGGCGAACGCCTGTCATAAGGTTTCGCCGACGGCTCGCGATCGAGGATTGTATCGCCCGTCTTCTCCAGATATTTGAGGCCCGCTTGCATCGTGACCTCGGCGTCTCTCCGCAAGTACGACCGCCAGGCCGGCAAAGGTTCCTGCCTGAGCCACGATAAAAGAGCCAAGGCATAGCCGATGTATCTCGCGGGCAAGGCCCCTTGCGGAACCATCGACCAATAATGCCAGCCGAGCAGGTTCTCCGCCCGCTCCCGCATCACCGCGTTCGCCCCGAAAATGCCCAGCCCGTAAAACAGCGGCAGCAGTTCCAGCGTGTGCTGATATTCGGTTTGATCCATCTCCAGATTCGGCACCGCCGACAGCCGCGATTGGCTGATGTCCCGGCTGAACAGCGCGATCACCAGTTCCAAATCCCGCGCCATCGACTGATGAATGTGCAGCGTGGCGAGATGCGGTTCGCCCGGGTTTTCGTTCGGCTCGTACACCGCCCCTTCGTAAAACGGGAACGCCGTCGCATTTTTCCAACTGACCCACTTTTCCATGTGCGGCAGCTTGCGCGGGTCGGTGTCATCGTCGAAGACATTCAAGCGATAGTTGCCCGGGTCGGCCTGCATATAGCGGCAGACTTGCTCGAACACCTTTTGAGCCTGCTCCGGCTCGCCGTGGTAGGGCAGCGGGAAAAATTCGCCCGTGGGCAAAATCGTTTCCATCTGCTGGAGCCGCTCGAACCCCAAATGCCCCAACAGCCAGGACACGCGCGATTCCATCCACGTCTTCTCGCTGGGATCGAGCGGGCATTTTGGCCGAAACAGAGAGAGCATCGTCTTTGGTCCTTTGTCCGTTGTTCTTGGAGATCCTTCGGGGACCAATTTCATTTGACCAGCGGGGTCACTTTGCCTTCCGCATCGACGGAGAACACCTGCTGGGCGTGCGGATCGGCGACATAAAGAGTCTTGCCGATGCGGGTCACGCCCACCGGTTTTTGGAGCGGTTTGCCTTGGGCGAATTTTGCCGGCTGTTCGCCGGGCGGGACTTTCCAGAGGCACCCGGCGTAGTTGTCGGCGATGTAGAGTTCGTCGTTCTCGCCCACCGCGACGTGGTGCGGAAACTCAAACGGGCTGCCTTTGACCAGGACTTCGATTTTGCCTTCGGGCGAGATCTTTTTGACGGGATCGGAGAGATTGGTGACGGCGATCAGGTTGCCCTTCGGAATCGAACGCCAACCCGCGGACCCCCGCGAGCACGGCGAACTCTTCCGGTTCGCCGCCCTTGGCGGGGACCTTCCAGATCCGCTGGGTTTCCAAGTCGGCCACGAAGAGTTCGCCTTGTCCGTTCACGGCGATCGACATGGGAATGCCAATCTTGCCTGCGGTCAAAGGCTGCGGTTGGGCTTTGTCGTCGAAGCGGTAAACCTCCCGCGTGGCCGAGTCCCCCGCGAGCAGTTTCCCGTCCTTGTCGAACGCCAGGCACCTGACCGCGTTCAGCGGGGTGCGGAATTTTTTCGAGGCCTGAAAAAACGCTTCCGCTTTGCCGTCGGTGATTTTCCAAATCCCGGGCAGCTTGCGGTCGGCGACATAGATCGGCCCCTTCTCGGTCCCCGCGACCGCGAGCGGATATTGCATCTGTGCGCGGAGCGGCGAAACAGCCAAAGCCAAGAGGAGTCCCGCAAGCATCGCCGACCACGGCCCAAGGTTCTTTCGCAACATCGCAGATCTGTCTTCTTGATACGAGAATCGGAACGCTATACCGTCTCCATCTTGGCAATTTCGATCGCGTTTGCCAAATCATTGGGGAATAATCCTTGAGCGGCGGGACGCGAGCCGCCGGTGATTTTCTGGATCGCCAAGAAAATAATCTAAGATTTGAACGACTCGACATAACCAGGGGGCTTACGCGGGCACCGACCGCAGGTTGGTCTGCTCGCCTTTTTGTCCCGATGTTGAAGTTATTTTCTTCACGTTCCTATGGGTGTCTTGCGATCCCCAAAACCGGCGGCCAGCGCCCGGCCGCTCACGAGAAGGGCTTCTGGCTCGCCTGGTGAAACGATAAGATTGAGAAGGCAAGAACGAATAACGATGACAGCGGCTCCCTCGCCGAGCTTTCCTTTAGGATAAAGTCCCGCCATGTTTGATTCGGTGCGCGGCTGGTTTCAAGACCGGCTATTGCGCAGATTCCAGTCCGAACATTTTGAACGCGAACGGGGCAAGCTGCTCGAACGCTGCCCCGTGCCCGTGTTTTGGCTGTTCGGCAAAACCGGCAGCGGGAAGACGTCGGTGATCCGGTTCCTCACCGGGGCCGAGGACGCCGAGATCGGCACGGGCTTTCGCCCCGAGACGCGGTTCTCCCGCCGGTATGCCTTTCCCAGCGCAGAGAGCCCCATCCTGGAATTTCTGGACACGCGGGGCATCGGCGAAAGCCGGTACGATCCCGCCGACGACATCGAAGCCAGCGATCAATCCGCGCACTTGATGATCGTCACCGCCCGGATTGCCGACCATGCGCTCGATTCCGTCGTGGGACCGCTCAAAAAAATCCGCAAAGCCAAACCCACGCGGCCGGTGGTTCTCGTCCTGACTTGCCTCCACGATTTGTATCCCCAACAGCAGCATCCGAAGCCCGATCCGTTCGATGTCGCGGAAACCGACGGCTTCACGGACATCGACGCCGTGCCCGACGATCTCCGCCGCAGTTTGCAGGAGCAATCCCGGCGGTTTTCGGGACTGGCGGACGAGATCGTGCCCGTCGATCTGACCAAACCGGAGGAAGGCTTTGCCGAGCCGAACTTCGGCGGCGACCGCTTGAAGGCCGCGCTCGTCCGCCGCTTGCCCGATGCATATCGGCAGACGTTTTTGACGATGACCGACGTGATGGATTCCCTCAAGGATTTGCACGAAGAGCGGGCGATGCCTTACGTGTTGAGCGCGGCGACGATGGCGGCGTCGGCGGCGGCGGTGCCCGTGCCTTGGATCGACATCCCCGTGGTGATGGGTGTGCAGTCCGAATTGATCCGCCGGATCGCGGCCCTTTACGGGCAGCATTTTGATTCGAAGCAGTTCTTTCAAATGGCCGGGGCCGTCAGCAGCCGATTGGCGCTGCGACAGGTCATTCGCGAGACGTTAAAGATCGTGCCCGGCGTCGGCCTGGCCGCGAACGCAGCGCTCGCGTTTGGGGCGACTTATGCCCTGGGGCGGGGCTGCTGCTGGTACTATGGGGAAAAATTGATGGGCCACGCCCCGACGCGGGAGGAGTTGCAACAAGTCATGCGGGAGCAAACCGCCGCAGCGCGCGAGCTTTGGAAGAAGCACCACGAGGGAGGCGACACTCCATGAGCCGCTGGCGTTCGCTCGTCGTCCTTGTGCTGTTGTTGTTGCCGATCTTGGCTTATATGGCCGTGGGCACTTGGGCGCTCTGGAAGTACGGCTGGTACACCTGGCTATGGGTGCCCTGGCCGGTGTGCTGGGGGCTCGCGTTTTTTTTGCTCCGCTGGTGGAAGAAGTATTTCGCCCCGCCCGACGTCAGCAGCGAGATTCCCATGCATTGGACGCCCCGCGACCAGGCCGCGTGGAAGCTCGTCCTGGAACGCTCGAAATCCCTGGGGCAAATCCCGCCGGACGACTTGACGCGGATCCAATTCTACGTGGACACCGCGACGCAGTTGTCCCTGGAGATCGCCCACGTGTACCATCCCAAAGCCAAGGACCCGGTCAGCCAACTCACCATTCCCGAAATCCTCGCGGCTTTGGAACTGGTGTTTGAGGATCTGGCGGAACTTGTCGACGACTATGTGCCCGCGTCGCATCTCATGACCGTCAACCACTATCGGCATCTCGCGAAAATCCCCAAGTGGTCGAACACGCTCTCGAAGTTCTATTGGCCGATCTCCGCCATTCTGGCTCCGCAGACCGTGGTCGCCCGGTACGCGGCGTCGCATTTTGTCGTCAACCCCGTCACGCGCGACATCCAGTCCAACGTGCTCGCGTGGTTCACGATCATGTTCATCGAACGCGTGGGTTATTATGCCATCGAACTCAACAGCGGCCGGCTCGCCGGCGGCGCCGACCGCTTCCGCGAAACGCTCAAGAAGATGGAAGCCCGGGAAAGGCGAGCGGGGGGTGTCAGCCCCCCGGTCACGGAGACCGCTCCAAAGCCCGACGAAAAAACAAACCCACCCGACAACGGACAACAGGCACCGGACGAGGAACAACGCACCGAAGTCACGATCGCTTTGGTCGGGCAAACGAAAGCCGGGAAATCGAGTCTCATCAATGCGATCCTGGGCGATCAACAGGCCAAGACGGATATTCTCCCGGCGACCAGCGAGGTCGCGCGGTATCGGCTGGACTGGGAGGAAGCCGACGACCATCTGACCTTGCTCGACACGGTGGGCTACGCCGCGGACGGCGCGACAATCAAGCAACTCGAAGAAACCAAGCAGGCCCTCCGCGACGCGGATTTGGTGCTGTTCGTGATGAACGCCAACAGCCCCGCCCGCGAGCCGGACCGGGAAATGCTCGAAACGCTCAGGGCCTGGTTCGAGGTGCGTAAAGAGCTCAAGCCCGTGCCGGTGCTGGGCGTGTTGACGCACATCGATTTGCTCAGCCCGGTGATGGAATGGTCGCCGCCTTACGATTGGCAGTCCGGCAGCCGGCCGAAGGAGGTCAACATTCGCGAGGCCGTCCGCTACAACGCCGAGCAGTTTGCCAGCGCGCTCGTCGGCGTGGTTCCGGTGTGCGCGGACGTGGCCCGGAATCGGGAATTCGGCGTGGACGAGTCCCTTCTGCCCGCGATGACGCCCCTGTTGGACAACGCCCGCGCGTGCTCGCTGCTCCGCACCTTGCATAAGGAACTCAAAGCCCACCGCGTGGAGCGGCTGGCCAAGCAATTCTGGAAAGCCGGCAAAAGCCTGATCCAAGCCAACCTGCCCACCCTGGAAGAATGGCTCACCCGGCCCAGGCGGTGAAGATACGCAGAACTTGCACGCCGGGGGGTGTCGGCTGTTGAAACTCAAAAGCTGCACAGCACGGGACAATTGACAATCAGTAACGCTTGGGGCAGAATGCCTTCCGTTCTTGATGAAGAACCTTTCGACGGCCGCCTTTCTTGCTTTCCCCTCTCGCAACAGGAGCCTCTCACGATGAATGAACTGAAGCAACGGGACTTTACGACGACGGCATTGTTGTCCTTCTTTCTCGGCGGATTGGGCGTGGACCGGTTTTACCTCGGCTACACGGGCCTCGGCGTCTTGAAGCTTCTCACGCTGGGCGGCTGCGGAGTTTGGGCCCTGATCGACTTCATCATGATCCTCATGGGAAAAATGAAGGATGCCGAGGGAAACGAGCTCAAGCGTTAGCCCGAAGCGGCGCGCGTGGCGGATTGTCATAGGCTACAATCTGCCGTTCGTTCTCTGGACGATGTACGCCGGGCTCCGCGCTCTGGTTCCGCTGGCCGGCTGGTCTTGCCCGGTCCAGGCGACATTCCACGCCTGCCCGGGTTGCGGCTTGACCCGCGCTTACACCGACCTCCTCACCGGCGGCGGCCTCTCGAATCTCTGGCTGGCCTGCATCCTCGCAGGCTTCGCGGGCAACGCGGTCGCGTCCATTTGCAAGGTAAGTAGGGTGGGCATCGCCCACCAATGGTTCTCGACCAAATAATGGTGGGCGATCCCCACTCTACGGCTCTCCCTCGCCGGGTGTTTCTCACCGCTCGCGGATGCGGCCGAAGCGGTGTTGGGCGGAGGGGAGGAACAGTCGAGTAGGGCAGGCTCCTGCCTGCCTTCTATTTTCTATTGATTGACGATTGCCAAATAACGGAAAAAGGCAGGCGAGTAGGGCAGGCTCCTGCCTGCCTTCTATTTTCTATTGATTGACCCCGGATTATTCACCAAAAAAGCTGAAAAAAGAAGGAACCATCGCGTGACCCTCTGCGTTTAAGTGTTATATGCAATCCCAACACCATACGGAGGAATCACGCGATGGGTGAAGCTCAGCCTAACATTTTCGAGCCCGATTTCAATCGTTCCATCAAGGTCAAGGCCGTCGATGGGCGGCTCACGTCACACTCCGGTGCCGTTCTGCTGCGGGACTTCGATCATCGGCTCGGACTCACCGAATCCCTTGCCGATCGACTGATCGATCCTCGCCGGCAAGACCGCGTCCGCTATCAAGGCGTCGAACTGCTGCGGGAAAGAATCTACGCCATGGCCCTGGGAGAGTCCGATCAGGATGATCTCGACCGGCTCGCCCATGATCCCGCCATGAAGATGGCCGCCTGGGACCGGCCCGGCGAAGAAGTGCTCAACCAACGCCTGGCCAGCCAACCCACCCAATCCCGGCTCATCGATTGGCTGGCCGACTGCAAGACGAATCTCGAGGCCGTGCGGAGCGCCTTGTTCGACTGGATCCATCGGCACATCAAAAGCACCGGCGACAGCGACCGCCGCGTCCGCTACGCCACCATCGACATCGACAGTTTCCCGATGCAGGTTTATGGCCAGCAGCCGGGGGCCCGCTACAACGGTTACTACAAGGAGACCGTCTATCATCCGCTGGTCGCTAGTTTCTCGGTCGGCGGCGACTACGATAGCGCGCGGGAAGGCCAGCGGCTGGGGAACGGCTTCATTCATGCCATCCTGCGGCAAGGCAGCGTGCATACGGCCAATGGCATCCGGCGGTTTATTCGCAACGTGGTCGGCAAGGCCCGGCAACTGGCGTGGAGCTTCGACCTCCGGATCGATGCGGGTTTCATCGCCGGCCCGGTGTTGGATGAGTTGACCGACGAAAACATCCGTTTTTGCGGGAGAATCAAGAAGAACAACGTGCTGGAAGAGATGGCCGCGCCCTATCTGACACGTCCCGCGGGCCGGCCGCCCAAAGGGGGATATGAGGACGTGATCGAACTCGGAAAGTACCAAGCCGAGGGCTGGCGTCATCCGCAGCGGGTGATTCTGGTCATCGTCGACAAGCCGGAGGCGAAGACGGGCCAACTGGCTCTGTTTCCGCGTTACTTCTTCCTGATCACAAACTGGACCGAGGAGCAACGCTCGGCGGATGAGGTGTTGTCGCACTACCGCAAGCGCGGCACGTTCGAGGACCGGCTGGGCGAATTCAACGCGGTGATTGGCTGCCGTCTTTCGTCATCGGTGTTTGCGGAGAACGAAGTGACGTTGCTGTTGGGCCTGCTGGCGTTCAACCTGGCGTCGATGCTGCGGATCGAGTTCGAGGACGAGTTGGGCGGTTGCTGGGACTTGCATCGTTTCCAGCAGTCGGTGCTGCGGACAGGAGCGCGGGTCGTGAAGCACTCCCGCCGCCTCGTGATTTACATTGAGGAAAGCGTGAGCGCGTTTTGGGCCGCGATGTCTTCCCGCATCCGATCGCTGCGTCTGGCCAACCTCTGGCCACGTCCGCGTGGAGCTCGCCCGCGGCCCTACACACCTCTCCCACGTCACGCCCATGAGCAACTGGTTCTTCGGGACTGAGCAGTTCGCCATCGTGGCATCCGCCTTTCTGTTTCTTTCCTTCACTCACCCAACGATCGCCAGGCCCCAGGGGGAAAGGGGGCGGTCCGCCCATCCTCCGCTCCCCAACCACCCTGTGCACTTTCCGCCACGGAAATACTCACCACGCACGGACCTGATGAATAATCCGGGTTGACGATTGCCAAATAACGGAAAAAGGCAGGCGGGAGCCTGCCCTACAAAAACTTACAGATGGTGCCAATGCCGGATCGAAACTGCTCGATTTGATTTTTGGCGGCAGCCAAAAGGCTTTTCAGACCCTTGCCGAAGGCGTAGGACAGGGATTCGAGCGATTTAAGGATCCAAATAAGTTTTTCAAGAGACTCGGAAACGCCCTCAAGAAATGGACGAAGCTGGATAAAATTGATTTTCAAGGCTTCGTTAATGCCATTTATCCAAAATTCAATTTCCTTGGGCTTGTGAAGGTGCTTGCCGACACTCTGGGTTGGACGTTTGAAAACGTGCGTTCCAAGGCTGACCAGATCCTGCCGGGCGCTATCGGATTTTTCATGTCAGCGGCAGGGGCTTTGCAAGAGTTTGCCGATAAAGGGATTGACGCCGGTATTGATTGGATCAAGGATATTCTGGGGACATGGGCCGACAAGGCATTTGAGTATTTGCAGCAGCTACCACAAAAGTTGGAAGAAAACATTGGCTCCCTGTTCACAAACGTTATTACCGACATCCTCCCGGGCTTCATCGCCAAACTGGTCACGAAGCTGTTGGTCAAGGCCGTTCCGGGAGCCGGTTGGATTCTTTTGATTCTGGATGTGATCGCCGGCTTCCTTGAAAGTTGTCCCGGCCTGAGATGCTTGCTGAATAAGTTTGTGGAAACGGTCGATGATGTCGTCACCGGTAAGGCGGTTGGCACCATCGCGACAAAGGTCGAACAGGGGCTTTCGGACACATTGGTTCCCATTTTCAAATTCATTGCGAAAATTGCGCAGATCGCTGACTTACCTGGAAAGATCAGCGAAGCTCTCGGCGGCCTAGAGAAAAAAGCAGACGAACTTCTGCAAAAGCTTGTGGAAGCTGTGTTCTCACCGATTGAGAGAGTTGTCAAAGCTGTTGGGGCAAAGTTTGGGATAAAATCCGATGATAAAGTCTTTGCGAAAACGGCTCGTGCGAAGAAGCAACTCGCCACAGTCTGGATTGATAAAGGCGGGACGATCTGGATTAAGGCCAGTCCGACCAAGGATTGGGATGGGATGTCCGCAAAATGCAAAAAGAAAGTTCAGAGTGAGAAGGATGCAGTCGAACATGCGGAACGAGACTACGATAATATACGACTCACAAAGGGAATCGGCAAAGAAAAATCTCGCATGTATCGAACGCTTGTGGAGGCCGTCTACGCTTTGGCAGAAGCGATCGCTGAAAAGTGCGAATTGGACAATGAATGCGACAGTGGTTTTGACATAGTTTATCGAACTGGATTTGGTGCGCAAGTATACTACAGTTCTAAGGGCCCAGTCTTTGTTTACGGAGAAGCTCAAGAAACTGGATCTGATGACGAAACCACGGGACTAAATCCACATGCGGAAACCGTGCGGCGGATTGCGGAAGAACAAGCCAAAACTGGAAAGTATCAGTATTTGACAATGGATTTGGCTTGGCGGACCGCAACAGGCCGTGAAAATCCCTCAGGCTTCCGCCCAGACATTATCGGCATTAGATGTGATGGCAAAGTTGATGCCTGGGAAGTTTTGTCGGAAGGAGATACAGCTCGAGAACTTCGATCAAGATTATCTAGCGAAATGCAGCGATTGCCAGATGACAAACAGGGTGAGATTCGGGTCTTGGACCGCGATCCAATTTGAAATTTGAGAAAGGATAAAAGCATGATTGATGAAGCTTCTGATGAGTGTGTGGCGCTTGCTTTCTATGGATTGCGCAAGCGTGCAAAGCCAGTCACATCATTTTATCACGCTCTGCTTGATTTTTTTTCCAGACTTGGACTAGGGCCGGACAAACTTGCTGTCACCGGCACGGGCTTTTCCGGACGACCAGGCTCATTTCAACGAATCCATCCTAGGCTCCAACGTACTGGCATAAGTAATGTCGAAGGAATATCGATTTATCGTATGACTCCTGGTGGTAAGATACCTGTTTCAGATTGGGAGGCGACGGCTGATTTAGACCTTCGCGAGGAGTCGTACTTCACGTTTGGAGTTCGAAAGACGTTTTTGAATTTCGAAGACACATTGTTGACTGAATTTGCACATACGATCTGCGAGAAGCTCCAGCCATGCTATGGGATTGGTTACGCTCGTGCTCACAGTTTAGGGCCAGTTTTGTATGCAGTGGGATTGAATAAATATCGCTCTCCAGATCCTTCACCGGAGATAGAAAAAGAGAGAGATGCTGAGGGTCTCAGAATTTCGCGATGGGGATATAACGCCATACCTAACGAGGTTTATAAGAAGGGTATTCTTCGAGATGTTTATCCGTGGAATTTTCTGACGTCGTATCAACTCGATGGTAATGTGGAGGGTAAGCGTTTGGAGGAATGGATCAAGGCAGACCCTTCACGCGGAACATTGAAGGAAATCGATGAGCGAGTCAAGCTCTGGGAAGTTTCTGATAATCAGCGCCAAGCTGTTTTTGACACGTTAAAGGCTGAGAATCTGATTTTCCTGTGAACGTCAAATCATTGCTACTGTTGACGGCCAGTGTTTGGGGAGGTTGCTGTGCGAGATAAATGGCACAATACAAGGGGATGAATCGAGCATGGTGGGACATCGACAAACCATTAGATAGCAATATGGGAATGAAATCCTCTTATCTTTCGGGAATATACGAATATGTCCACTGTTGATGTAAATAACGAGATTCCTTCGGATACGCTGTTTCCTGGTGGATCAGTCGCCTTGTCAGAAGATTTGTTCGGCGAAACGGCATGGCTCATTATCGAAAAGTCGTTGATCCAAGCCGAACAATTAGGCCATGCGCAAATTGGCCTCAGCGCGTTGCTGCTCTCAATGATCGATCAGCCGAGTGAGGGTGACAATGCTGAGGCAGTTCAAGAACTCACGGCGAAACTGAAGGAGGTCGTTGGAGCCGAGGAAACACCACGGAAACCGTTAGAACTATCACGCAACTTCCTGACGGAGGATGTGCAGCGGGTGTTAGTGACGGCCTTCGAGTTTGCGGAGAACGATGCAGATCACAGATCGAACCGCAGCATCTTTGGGCGGCGGTTTTGGCGGAGGCGCCGCATTTCTTGAAGCAGGTGTTTGAGAAGTTGCCGTTTCAGGTGGAGTTTGAGCAGGGGGAAGAAGAAACCGGCAATGAGGCGGAGGAAACGCACTTCGGTGGATGATTGGACGGAGCGGCTTTCGCCGGTGATGCGGCAAGCATTGGGGGCGGAGGATTTGACGTTTTTGGCTTTGTCGGGTGGGTTGCCGGCGGCGATGGAGCGGAGTTTTGCCCAGGGGGATGTGTATGAGAAGATGGCTCGGTCGCTGTTTCGGGGGGAGGCGAAGCATGTGGTGGTGACCGGGGATAAGGGGGTGGGCAAGACGGTGGTGCTTCGGGAACTGGCGCGGCGGGCGGCGGAGGGGCGGTATCCGTTTCTGGCCGACAAGCGGTTTTTGCGGTTGGATTGTTCGAGTGTGCCGCCCGAAGATGGGCGGGCGGTGTTGGAGCGAATCGTCCGTGAGGTGGGGGATTGGGAGAATCTGGTGCTGTGTCTGGATGGCTTGGGTCCGCTCCTCAAACGCTCCGCCGATAACCTGGCCTTTCTGCGGGCGGTGCTCACGCGGTCGGGATTGCAATTGATCGGCAGTCTCTCGACTTGGGAATATCAAGACCTCCTGGCTGGCGATGCCGGGCTTTCGGACCTCATCACCCGCATCGAAATCGATGAGCCCAGCGATGAGGAGAGCCTGGCGTTTCTGGAAGCGAAGCGAGACGAACTCGAACGCGAGCATCAAGTGCGACTGGATGACGATGTGCCCAGACGCACGGTGGCGCTGGCCTCGGCGTTTGTGCTCAGCGAACGGCATCCGGCCAAGGCGGAAAAAATTCTGAGACGGGCTTGTGAGAACGTCAGCTTCGCCCGCACTCAGAGCATCGGCGGACGAGAACCGGGTGCGGGCCGAGGATGTGGTGCGGGTGGTCGCCGAACTCACGGGCGTGCCGGTCGAAACGCTCTCCGGCGATGGCGGCTCGGCGGATTACGAAGCGGCACTCAAGGCTTCGGTGGTGGGTCAGGCGGAGGCCGTCGAGGTCGTGGCCACCGAACTCAAGCTGATCAAAGCCGGCCTGACCGAACCGGACCGCCCCGCCTCGGTGCTGCTGTTCGCCGGGATGACGGGCGTGGGCAAAACGGAACTGGCCAAGGCCCTGGCCCGGTTGTACTCGGCCACGGGTCGATTACAAGTGTACTCGATGGGCAACTTCACCGAGCCGCACACGGTGTCGGGGATCATCGGCGTGCCGCCGGGCTACGTGGGCCACGACCAAGGCGGTCGGCTGGTCAACGAACTCAACGCCGACCCCTACGCGGTGTTCCTCTTGGACGAAGCCGAGAAAGCCCACCCCAACGTGTGGAAGCCGTTCCTCAACCTGTTCGATGAGGGCTGGCTGGTCGATCAACGCGGCGGGGTGGCACTGTCAGTCCGGGTTATTGTTAAGAGTCTTTCGGGTGCCACTGGCAACTTGTTGCCGGTGCTTTCCAGCAGCAAGTAGAGTGCCCACTGGTGCCCACTCTACGGCTCTCCCTCGCCGGGTGTTTCTCACCGCTCGCGGATGCGGCCGAAGCGGTGTTGGGCGGAGGGGAGGAACAGGACCTGCTCATCGAGGCCCAACAGGCGTTTGACCTCGGCTTCGGATTCCAACGGGGCCATGAACAGGTCTTCCACGAGGTCGCTGTCCAACCGGCTTAAGAGGTACACGTCGGCCCAATCCGCGGCCTCGGCGAGTTCGGTCGCGGGAATCAAATCTTCGGGAGCCGCCTGCCTCAGCGGGCGCAGGCCTTCGGTCGCGTCTTCGTAGCGCATCAGCATTTTGAGGCCTTCGCCGGGCGGCACGTTCACGTCCGACAGCACCACGATCCGCCCGCCTTTGGAGACCAGGCTCCGCGCGGCGGCGAGGGCCGATCCGATCTGCGTCCAGCCGTGGCCCGCGGCGTCTTCTTCCACGCCGACGACCACGATCTCCGCCCGGTAATCGAGACTCGACCAGCCAATGCTGATTGATGAGTTCCTTGCCCCGGCGGAGCACGGCGTCCGATTGCCCGGCCAGCACATGGGCCGCGCCGCCGAACAGCGAAGGCACAACCTGCACGGAAAACTGCGAGCCCAACAGCCAGGCGACTTCATCGATCAACTGCCGGAGCGGGCGGTCGTTCTCGGGCCCGAGCTCCCGGTGCCCTTGGCCCGCGGCTTTGACTTTGGCGGCGGGCGACGACAGGCCGGGATAGAACACGCTGTTCGTGCCTCGGTAGCCGATCACCGCATCGAACGCGATCGGGCCGATGGTGATCACGACCTCGGCTTCCAGGAGTTCCTTGGCCAGATAAATCCGCTCGCCGCCGACCGTGGAGGCCAAATAACGGCAATCGTCCTCGGACGCCGGGGCATGCACCACGGAAATCATCTCCGGATGCGGCAGAATCTCGGCAGCCTCCAAAAAAGGCGATCCAGATCGAGGGGCGGGCTGGAGCAGGGTCACGTCTTGGGGGCGGACGCCGGCTTTTTCCAGGTCGGCCCAGACGCCGGCGAGCAGTTCCTTCGCCTGGGGCGTTTCGCGGTCGAGGGCCAAAACGACGCGGTCGTCGGGAATCACCGACCGCGCGAGCGGCGGATAATCCAGCGGGCACGCCAGCGCCTGCCGAAGCTGGCTCGCCAAATCCGGATGGGGCCGGGGGCTGGGAGCCACTTCGATAATCCGCGAGGCATCGATCTCGCAGGAAAACTCTTTTCGGGTTCCATACGGAACGCTCACCATCCGCAAATTCGCCAACGACACAAACAGCCTTTTCCATGAAACGTGAAGGGATTGACGTTTAAAACAGAGTGTGTTCCACAAAAGTAGACAGGAACTTGGGTGGCACGGGTGGCACGTCCCTGAGGAACGAAGGGCGTGGTCTTTGCGATCGCCACCCAATCCGTTTCTTTCAACTTTCGGCTCTCAGCCAAAGGTATTATAGTAGAAAGCAGAAACACGCGGTCAACAGCCGCGGGTTTTGCGTCCGTTCTCTTTGCCCGCTGAGATCTATTCATCGAGGAGAAAACATCAGCCCAAAACGCCGGGCTGGTGCGGTTCTCGCCACTCGGGAAGTTTCGCCCATGACGGAAGACGATCAGTTGATGGTCCGAATCCAGGAAGGAGATCCGCGGGCGTTTCGGGACTTGATGGACCGGCACCAAGGGCCTTTGATCGGGTTTTTCTTCCGCAACACGCGGGATGCCCAAATGGCCGAGGATCTCGCGCAGGAAACGCTTTTGCGGATTTATGACCAGTCGTGGGACTATCTGCCGCAGGGCCGGTTTCGGGGCTGGATGTACCGCATCGGGCGGAATTTGATGATCGACAACGTCCGCAAGCAGTCGCGTGATGCGTTGATCCGGGCGGTCAAAGGCCATCACGACAAAGACCAGGCCGATGCGATGGCCCGGCTCGCCGGCGAAGTCCTGCCGCCGGACGTTCACGCGGGGCAGCGGGAACTCGCGGAGCTTGTGGATGGGCTGTTGGACGAGATCCCCGAAGAGCAGCGGCTGACGTTCACGCTGCACCATTACGCGGGCCTGTCGCTCCCCGAAGTCGCCGAGGTCATGGAGACTTCGCTCCCCACGACCAAGAGCCGGCTGCGGCTCGCGCGGGAGAAACTGCAGGAGAAACTGAAAGAGCGCGGCGTCTCCGATCCGCGGAAGTCGGTTGAGGATTGAGGATAGAGGAATGAGGATTGTGGATAGAAAAACATACAGATCCGCACACGGATTTGAGACGTTATCCTTGGATGCAGAGGTCCACGCGCAGGGTTTGGATATTCGAATTTCGGACATTGGAATTTGTTTCGGATTTCGAGATTCGAATTTCGGATTTTCCTGCCCGGAATCGCGCACACTGGTTTAGAATTTATCACTAAAGCCCGGCGGTGGGGTTTCGTTGAGAGGTTTTGTTCGATGAGTTATTTCAGCCGATTGACGGATATCGTCACGTGCAACCTGACGGAAATCCTGTCGCAGGAATCCAATCCGAAAGCCGCGATTCAAACGATTGTGCGGGAAATGGAGGAAGGGCTGGCCGGGGCCAAGCGGAGCGTCTCGACGGCGAACGGTTCGGTGGCCCGGCTGAACCGCGAGATCGGGGAGCATCAGGCCCAGGCCGACCAATGGATGGCCCAGGCGAAAGAGGAGCTCCAAAAAGGCAACGAAGCCGGGCGCGGACGGCCCTCGTCCGCAAGCAGGAGATCGAAGATGTCGTCGCCGGTCTGGAGCAGCAGCACGCCGCCGCGATCGCGACCCGCGACCACTTGCAGACGATGCTGCGGGCCCTGGAAGCCCGGCTGACGGAAGCTCGCCGCAAGCTCCGCCTCCTGGAACAGGGCCTGACGCTGGAAAACCAGGCCGCCGAATTGGAAATGGAACCCGAAGAGGATTACGCCGACGCCGACGCCTCGCGGGCCGACCAGGTTGAAGCCGAGCTCGCGGCCTTAAAAAAACTGCTAAGTGCTGAGGGTAAATGATATCGAATCAAAGTCGAAATCGATTTTGGTAACGCAAAGGCGCAAAGAAAAACGCAAAGGCGCAAAGAAAAAGACGCAAAGGGGCGCAAAGGTTTTTTACTTAAGAATGACCACAAAACACACACCTGAGCCGAAGCGCCAAGGAAAATGCTACAGAAAGTCTATTGTGGAGAAATGTTTCATCTTTGCGGCCCTTTGCGTCTTTTCTTTGCGCCTTTGCGTTGAAAGCAGGTTTTTCAGAGAATTCCGCAGTTTTGTGAAAAAATCGCAGGGCTGCGGCGTATTGAGAGTTGGGTTGGTGAGTTCCCAACCGTTTCGAGGCGATGGCACGTTTTTCCGGGGAGTTGATCGAACACCGAGAAGGAGACTTAATGGACGAAGTTGGCTCGCAAATTATGAGCACGCTGCAAAACCATTTGAAAACGAGCTGGAACGGACTATTTGACCCATCTTTCGCAGAACTCATCTCGGGGAGCAAACTTCAATCGACAGAACTTCAAGAGCAGCAACACGTTTGGTGGGAACGCCTCCAGCCGCACCGGGACGCCTGGACTCGGCGGCAGGCGGGGAGCATCGCCCGGCGGAAAGCCCGGCAACTGGGAACCGGCCAAACCCTCACCCTAACCGCGGTGACGGAAGCGGATCTCTCTCCCGTGGTCGAAAAACTTCGCCACGCCCTCCGGCAGTTGATTTTGGTGCAAACTTTGCTCGATGAGAAATTGTCTCGGGAACAGGAGAAACGCATCCGGGAGGAACTTTGGCTGGAATTGGCTCCGCAGGTGGAACGGGTGGCTCATTGCTATCAGAAAAGCGCGGCCAAACGGGGGTTTGAAGTGGACGATTTGATCCAGGAGGCCTCAGCCCATTTTCAGCAGGTGATCACCCGCTTCAATCCAGATGATTCCCGCCGGGCCATGCTGAGCACCTGGTTCGATGATGTCGTGGACAATCTTTTCGCCGCCGCGGTCCGACCGCGGAAAAGCGACACCCTCAAACGCGGGCTCGGCGGACCGGGCGACGAAGACACCGCCTCCGATGATGTTCCGAGTTCCCCCAAGCAGTCGCTCCGCTACGTTCGCGATTACCGCCGGCAGCAGGACGTCGCCGAGTCCCTCCGCCAAGTGGACGAGATTTGCAGCCAACTTGTGGAGACCGGCGTGTGCCCGTTCGAGCGGGTCCTGGCTTTCAAGCTGTATGTCTGCGAAGGGCTGACGTACCAGGAAGTGGCGGAAACCCTCAGGGGCCAAGGTTACCCCTACGGAACCACGCAGATGTTTAACTTCGTCAAGGAAGTCAAAGCCCACGTGCTGGGGCGGTTTGAAGGAAATCCCTTTGCGTCCGAATAAACCGGCCGCGGCTTTGCACGGAAGTTTTCCAATCCGAAATTCGAATCTCGAAATCCGAAACAAATTCCAATGACCGAAATTCCAATCTTCCAAACCCCAAGCGAGGATGACGTTTCCCGAACGGAAAACCGTCGGCGGCGGAGTTTGGAGCCTTGGAATTTCGGATTTTGAATTTGTTTCGGATTTCGAATCTCGTGCTTCGGATTTTCCAAAATAACGACAGAAACCAAAGAACAAAAAAAACCGCAGCCCCAATGAAAGTGCTGCTTGGTTGGAGATACAGACGATGTCATATGGTCAACTTCATTCGCCCGGGGCGGACGATTGGTTCGAGCAGATTCGCGATTTTTTGAACCACGAGCCGCCGGTTGTGGATGAAGCCGTGTTGGAGGCGGCTTACGAGGCGAGCGAAATTGACACCGCGGCGATGTTCGATTATTTCGAGGGGCGATTGAGCGCGGAAGACCGGCGGGAGTTGGAAGCCGAGGCCGCGCGTTCGCCGCACGCTTTGAGAAAACTGGCCCGCATTGGAGCCATCGTCGCGAGAACCCAAGGCCGCCCGAAACCTGCCCGCGCGGCCGCCTCGCCGATGCGATCCCGCCTTTCCGCCCAACCAACCGCATCAGCCGCGGTCTCGTCCCCGGCAGCTTCTGCTTCAAAAAGCCGGGCCCTCGGCGGGGTGAAACTGAGCCCGCCGCAGCCTTCCGCGGGTAAAGCCGCGGCGCGGCCAGAGGATATCGTGCGAGTTCCAACGGATCCCGATTGCGAATTGTCCCGCTCGCTGGACCGAGGCCGGGATCAGCTCCGCATTTATCACCGCAGGCTTCCGTTGGGGACGCTGTTGGGCGTGCGGGTTTTCGGTGCCGATGCGAAGGCCGATGACCTTTCCGAAACGCGGTTTGCGGTGCTCCGGCGGGCTTCGGAAACCACGACCGCCGCGATCGTAACGGTTCCCGCCGGTTTCGAGGCTCAGGCCGTCGATGTGGAGCTTTTCGACATCCCGCTCGGGGAACTCACGGCCCGGGACGCGGCTGAGATTTTGAGATCTTACGAACGCGCCGCCGGGGAGGATCCCATCGCCGTCACCCCGCTGCACGAACCGCGTTCCGCCTGGCAGATTTGGGCCGGCGCCGTGTTGAGCACGCCCGCCGAGCGCGTGCCTCCCGCGGTCTGGGAGGTCGCGGAACTGATCGCGATCGCCTGATCCCCGCGATTCGTCAAATTCAGTCGTTCCAAACTTCGTGTGATTGTGGTGCAACCGTCCCGGCCACATGAGCACACGAGGCGCCTGCACCAAAAAGATTGAGGGCCCAAGGCCCTTTTCAGTGATTTGGAACCACGGAAATCCTCAAATCCCAAGCCGGCGAGTCGGAACGTTTTTGCGGGGTTTGGAGCCTTGGGATGTCGCTCAATCGAATTTGTTTCGGATTTCGAGATTCGGATTTCACCGTTACTTCCTTTTATTCTTCTGATTAGTCCCGGCCTTCTTTCGATTGCGGGCCTGGTGCTCGAGGGCCGCGAGCTCTGTTTCTTGGCCTTTGTCGCCTTGGCGTTTCATCCAGGCCGCGAGCTCTTTTTGATGCTCCGTTTTGATCTGGGCGTACTTGGGATCGTCGGCGAGGTTGTGCCACTCGTAGGGATCGTTTTCCACGTCGTAAAGCTCTTCCGCGGGGCGGCGCTCGTACCGCCGGACTTTCTCGGCCGCGTCCTTGTCGGTCTTGGCTTTGTCC
Organism: uncultured Planctomycetaceae bacterium; assembly: GCA_963815195.1. GTDB lineage: Bacteria > Planctomycetota > Planctomycetia > Planctomycetales > Planctomycetaceae > CAWAVN01. The sequence continues at coordinate 75,590 of CAWFGE010000011.1, read as the reverse complement.
TTCCATGACAAAAAGGGCTCGCTGGTGGAGCAAGCGTTCTGAAACTTGACTTCCGGCGTCAGATTCTTGATGTACTTGTACCGCCGGCTCCGCACGGAGCGAATGCCAAAATAGTCCGAGCCGCGGATAATCCCCCGCGTCGTCTGCAGGCCGAACACATAGTCTTTGTGCTCCTTCGCTTGCCCCGTCAGCACCGGCATTAAGCTTTTGCCTTCCAAAACGTCGGGCACCTTGCCGCCGGCGGCTTCGATAAACGTGGGCAGCACATCGATGTATTCGACGAGCGCGTCGCTGACGGTGCCGGGTGCGACCGTTCCCGGCCAGCGGGCAATGAGCGCGGTTTGCAGGCCCGTGTCGTAGCAGGTCCACTTGCCGAACGGAAAGCTCGAGCCTTGCTCGGTCGTGACGATCACCAGCGTCTTCTCGGCGAGATGGTGCTGTTTGAGCAGATCCAAAATCGTCGCCACTTGCCCGTCGAAATACGTGATCTCCGCGAGATAACGGGACATGTTCTCGCGCGTCGTCGGCGTGTCCACGAAGTAGGGCGGGAGCTGGATTTTATCCTGGGGATATTTCGAGGGATCGCCTTTGTTCCACGGGGAGTGCGGCTCGTTCGAGCAGGCGAACAAACAGAACGGCGTCTCGGACTTTTCGCATTCTCCGAAGAGCCGATCGATGGCCGCGGGATCGGGGTTGTTGCCTTTGCCGGAATACTCGAAATCAAAGATGCTCTTTGGGGCGATATGTTTCTTGCCGCTGAGGGCCACGCGGTAGCCGAGCGGTTTCAGGTACCCGACGACGCTCTTCGTGCCGCCCTTGACGAACGTATGATTGGGATAGGCCCCGCTTTTCACCGGATAGAGTCCGGTGTAGATGTTGTGCCTCGTGGGGGAGCACATCGGAGCGGCCTGGAAGCAATGCGTAAACCGCAGGCCTTCGCTCGCTAACCGGTCGATGTTCGGCGTCAGAGCTTGCCCGCCGTAACATCCCAGGTCGCGGTGCGTGCAATCGTCGGCGATGATAAACACAAAGTTCGGCCGCGATTCCGCCGCCGGGCCGACGTTGACAATCGTGCTCGACACCAAAAATGCCAGATACAAAGTCCGCAGGCTCATGAGATTCTCTCCGAATAGGCGAGGCAAGACGGGGTCATCGCCCCATTGTTTGCCAGCCGGAACCTCAATGCAAGGGAGCCGATCTCTGAACAAATGCATCTAAAATCGAACAATCTCCATGCGTCTGGAATTTTGGTTTTTCGGGGGCAAACTCTTGACGGACGCGGTCGAGCATGCCTAGACTGCGATTTCAATTTTTCCAATACATATCTGGTCGGCCCATTAGTTTAACCGATACAGAGTCTGATCCCAGAATCCACACCCAGCGATGCACCTGCGGAACGTCGAGATTTTTTGTGAAGTGGTGAGCCTGCGCAGCTTTTCCAAGGCGGCGGAGGTGCATCACGTGTCCCAATCCTCCGCGAGCCAGGCCGTGCATCAATTGGAAAAACGGCTGGAAACCCAACTGATCGATCGATCGAAACGGCCGTTTGAACTGACGGCGGCGGGAAAAATCTATTACGAAGGCTGCCGGGAGTTGTTGGAAGGCTTCCGCCTGATCGAGGACCAGGTCCGCCAGGCCAAGGATCTGGTCAGCGGGCGGGTTCGCGTGGCGGCGATTTACTCGGTCGGTCTGTTGCAAATGGACGCGTATGTGAAACAATTCGAGGAGCGGTATCCCGAGACGGAATTGCAACTGGAATATCTGCATCCCGAAGCGGTCTACGACCGGGTGCTTCAGGATGCGGCGGACATCGGGCTGGTTTCATTTCCCAAGGACGGCGGCGAGATCGGCTGCATTCCTTGGCTGGAACAGGAGATGGTGCTCGTGGTCTCCCCGGCTCATCGGCTTGCCGGCGAGGAGTGGATCCACGTCGCCCGAATGAACGGCGAAAAATTCGTGGGCTTCACCACGGAACTCACCATTCGCCGCCAGATCGACCGTTGGCTCAAGCAGGCGAAGGTTTCGGTGCATGTCGTGCACGAGTTCGACAATATCGAAAACATCAAACGCGCCGTGGAGATCGGCGCGGGAATCGCCTTGTTGCCCGCTCCCACCGTCCGCCGGGAATGCGACGGCGGTTCGCTGTGTCAGGTCCACTTGTCTTTGGATCATCATCCCCCGGAGAGGCCGCTCTGGTTTCGTCCGCTGGGCATTGTTCATAAACGGCACAAAACGCTTAGCACGGCCGCGAACAAGTTTGTCGAAATGTTGCACGACGAGCCGGATTCTCTCGCGGGCAGCTTCCCTTCTTCCGAAACCCATTCCCCGGGACAGGGCTCCCGACGCCAAACCGTCTCTTGAAGTGAGTTCGAGACGGCTGTTTTGGCAGGATGCCGCGTGAAAACTCCTCCCGTAAAGGCGGCAGGAGCCGGTCGGATTTCCGCCCGAGTTCAGTCCGAATGTGTTTGAAAAATGTGAGCGGCAGGCGTAGCCTCCGGTCTCGATGAAAATGTGAGCGGTAGGCGCTAGCCTCCGGTCTTAAAACCAAAACCGGCGGCTAGCGCCTGGCCGCTCACGAAACACCTTCTCAATTCGATGACCGTCTGATGAAGCGAGATACGAAGATGACAACACCGCAGAATTTCTCGAAGCCGAACCCGCCCGCATTGGGACCGGCCGGCGGACTGCCCGCGGCCTACGGACTTTACGACCCCGCCAACGAAAAAGACAGTTGCGGCGTGGGGTTCGTCGCGCACATCCAAGGGGAGAAATCGCGGCAAATTATTGACGACGCCGAGCAGATTTTGCGCCACATGGTCCACCGCGGCGCCTGCGGCTGCGAGGAAAATACCGGCGACGGGGCGGGCATGCTCACCGCGCTCCCGCACGAGTTCCTCGCGAAGGTCGCGAAACAGGATCTGGGCGTCGATCTTCCCGCACCGGGGCGTTACGGAGCGGGCGTCGTGTTTCTCCCCACCGACGAAGGCGAGCGGAACCACTGCAAAGCCGTCGTCGAACAGATCATCGCGGAGCAAGGCCAGGTCTGCCTCGGTTGGCGAAAACTTCCGACCGACCGCGAAGCCGCGGACATCGGTCCGTCCGCCCGCCAATGCGAGCCGGCGATGGAGCAGCTCTTCATCAAAGCCGGCGACGGCCTCGCGCAAGACGACTTGGAACGGCAGCTGTATATCATCCTCAAACGATCGAGCCGGCAGCTCCGCGAGAAGAGCGACCTCAAAGAAGCCTTGATGTTCTACTATTGCTCGCTGTCCACCAAGGTCATCATCTATAAGGGCATGCTCACGCCGCACCAGGTGATGCCCTACTTCAAGGACTTGAACGACCCCGACTATAAAAGCCACCTGGCGATGGTGCACTCGCGGTTCTCGACGAACACCTTCCCCAGTTGGGACCGCGCCAGCCCTGCCGATTTATGGCCCATAACGGGGAGATCAATACGTTAAGAGGCAACGCCAACTGGCTCACCGCCCGGCAAGGCGTGATGCAGAGCGAACTCTTCGACGGCGATTTGCCCAAGCTGTTTCCGATTATCGAACCGCACTGCTCCGATTCGGGCAACTTCGACAATGCCCTCGAGCTGCTGCTGCACGCCGGCCGCACGCTGCCCGAAGCGGTGATGATGATGATCCCCGAAGCCTGGCAGAATCATCATTCGATCTCGGAAACCAAGCGGGCGTTCTATGAATATCATTCCGCCCTCCAGGAGCCCTGGGACGGGCCGGCTTCGATTTCCTTTACCGACGGAACCTATATCGGCGCGGTGCTCGACCGCAACGGCCTGCGTCCCAGCCGATTCTATGTCACGCATGATGATAAGGTCATCATGGCCAGCGAAGTCGGCGTGCTTGGATGTGCCGCCGGAGTCTGTCAAAATCAAAGGCCGGCTCCAGCCCGGCAAGATGTTTCTCGTCAACTTTGAGGAAGGCCGAATCATTGCGGATGAGGAACTCAAAGAGTCCGTCGCCTCGAAACGGCCTTATGGAGAATGGCTCTCCAAGCAGCGGTTGACGCTCGACGAACTCCCGCGAACCGATGTGCCCCCGAGCTATGAGACGGAAGATCTCTTAAGCCGGATGCAGGCCTTCGGCTATACGGTCGAAACGATGCAGTTCATGCTCATGCCCATGATCCAAGCCGAAAAGGATCCCATCGGCTCGATGGGCGATGATGCGGCCCTTGCATGCCTCAGCGATCAGCCGCGGATGCTCTATGACTACTTCAAACAACTCTTCGCGCAAGTCACGAACCCCGCGATCGATTCGATCCGCGAAGAAGTCATCATGTCGCTGGAATGCTATATCGGCCCGGAAGGCAATCTTCTGGAGACGACTGAAGAGCAATGCCACCGCCTGCTCGTGCCGCATCCGATCCTCACCAATGAAGAACTCGCGGCGATGAAGTCGCTCGACTACCGCGGCTGGAAGACGCAAACCATCGACATCACCTGGCCTCGGTCCGAAGGGCCGGAAGGCCTCAAGTCGGCGCTCGAGCGAATCTGTCAGGAAGCCTCGCAGGCGATTGCGGAAGGCTATAGCCTGATCGTGCTCTCCGACCGCGCCGCGTCCCATGACCGCGTCGCGATGAGTTCGCTCCTCACCTGCGGAGCGGTGCATCATCATTTGATCCGCCAGCGGGAACGCACCCGCATCGGGTTAGTCCTCGAATCCGGCGAAGCGCGGGAAGTGCATCATCACTGTTTGCTCATCGGCTACGGGGCCGACGCCATCAACCCCTATATCGCGTTTGAATCCCTGGCCCAAGCCCGCCGGGATGGAATCCTCGCCGAGAAATGGACCGATGAAAAAATCGTCGCGTCCTACCGCAAGGGCGTCGCCAAGGGCATGCTCAAGGTGATGGCCAAGATGGGTATCTCGACACTGCAAAGCTATAAAGGCGCCAGATTTTTGAAGCCGTGGGGCTGAATAAGGATGTGATCAAGATCGCCTTCCGCGGAACGGCCAGCCGGATTAAAGGCGTGGGTCTCGATGTGCTTGCCGAGGAACTGATGCGCCGGCACGCGATTGGTTATCCGGACCGCGATCAAACTCGGCTGCCGGTGCTGCCGAACCAGGGCCAGTTCCACTATCGCAAGACCGGCGAAAAGCACGCCTGGAACCCGCACACGATTGCCGAGATCCAACTCGCGGCCCGCGCGGGAGATAAGAACGCCTATAAACGGTTCTCGGCGCTCGTCAACGAAAAAGCCAACCGCGATTGCACGCTCCGCGGGATGCTGGAGTTCAAGAAAGGCGATCCGATTCCGCTGGACGAAGTGGAACCCGCCGCGGAAATCGTCAAACGGTTTTGCACCGGGGCGATGAGCTTCGGCTCCATCTCCGCCGAAGCCCACGAGTCGCTCGCGATTGCCATGAACCGCCTCGGCGGAAAAAGCAACACCGGCGAAGGCGGCGAAGACTATAAGCGGTTTGACCCTTTGCCCAACGGCGATTCCAAACGGTCCGCGATCAAGCAGGTCGCCTCCGGCCGATTCGGGGTGACCAGCTACTATCTCGCCAATGCCGATGAGCTGCAGATCAAGATCTCGCAAGGCGCCAAGCCCGGCGAAGGCGGCGAACTGCCGGGACATAAGGTGGACCATAATATCGCGAGCATCCGGCATTCGACGCCGGGCGTGGGGCTGATCAGCCCGCCGCCGCACCACGATATTTATTCCATCGAGGACCTGGCCCAACTCATCTTCGACCTGAAGAACGCGAATCCCTCGGCTCGGATCAGCGTCAAGCTCGTTTCCGAAGTCGGCGTGGGCACGATCGCCGCGGGCGTCGCCAAGGGGCATGCGGATAACATCCTCATCTCCGGTTGCGAAGGCGGCACCGGGGCGTCGCCTTTGACGAGCATTAAACACGCCGGCTTGCCCTGGGAGCTCGGGATTAGTGAGACGCACCAGACGCTGGTGATGAACAACCTCCGCAGCCGGGTCCGCTTGCAAACCGACGGGCAGCTCAAAAACGGCCGCGATGTGGTGATGGCTTGCTTGTTAGGGGCCGAGGAGTTTGGCTTCGCGACGGCACCGCTGATCACGCTCGGCTGCATTATGATGCGGAAATGCCATCTCAACACCTGCCCCGTCGGGATTGCCACGCAGGATCCGGAGCTTCGCAAAAAGTTCAGCGGGCAGCCCGAGCATGTCGTCAACTATTTCTTTATGGTGGCGGAAGAGACCCGCGAAATCATGGCGGAGCTGGGTTTCCGCAATATCAATGAAATGGTGGGCCGCGTGGATCGGGTGGAAGCCAGTCAGGCGATCGACCACTGGAAAGCCAAGGGCCTGGACCTGACGCCGATTCTCTCGCCGGCGAAGTCGGCTTATGAGAACGTGGATGTGTACTGCACGATCTCGCAGAACCACGGCTTGGAGGATGTGCTGGACAATAAGCTCATCGAAAAAGCCTGGGTCGCGCTCCACGAGGGCACGCCCGTGCGGTTTAACATGAAGATCGAAAACATCGACCGCGCGTTCGGCACGATGCTCAGCCACGAGGTCTCCAAGCGCTGGGGAGCGCAAGGATTGAATGAGGATTCGATTTATATCGACGCCAAAGGCTCCGCCGGGCAAAGCCTGGGGGCGTGGCTCGCGCGTGGCGTGACGATCGAACTCGAAGGCGACGCCAACGACTACGTCGGCAAAGGGCTTTCCGGCGGCAAGATCATCGTCTATCCGCCCAAGGCTTCGACCTTCAAGGCCGAGGAAAACATTATCATCGGCAACGTCGCGCTCTATGGGGCGATTCAAGGCGAAGCTTACTTCCGGGGCATGGCGGCCGAACGCTTCTGCGTGCGGAACTCCGGCGCGAAAGCGGTCATCGAAGGCGTGGGCGATCACGGCTGCGAATATATGACCGGCGGGCGGGCGGTGATCTTAGGTCCCACGGGCCGGAACTTCGCCGCCGGCATGTCGGGCGGCATCGCCTATGTTTATGATCCGAACGATCGACTCTTGATGAACTGCAACACCGAGATGGTGGAGTTGGATCCCTTGGAGGATTCCGCCGACATCGCGGAACTCAAGTGCCTGATCGAAAATCACCAGCGCTACACCGGCTCGACGGTGGCCGAGGCGATTCTGGCGGACTGGGACATCGCGATTAAGCATTTCGTCAAGGTGATGCCCACGGACTATAAACGCGCCCTGCGCGAGATGGCCGAGGAAGCCCTGAAAAAAAAGCATGAGCCGGCCCCAGAGCCTGTCGCCACTCCCGGCGGCCGAAACGAACCGATCCCAGATCGCGTCCGCTGAGCGAACCGCGTGAGGATGAGCCGCGAAGAATTCGTAGGGTCCGCTGTCAGGACCATTCCAAAGCATTTTCAGCCTCTAGTTTTTTGGTCCGCAGAGCGGACCCTACTTGAGATGGTTAGTCATTATGGGTAAACCGACCGGTTTTAAGGAGTTCACGCGACAAACGCCCGGAGAGCGCGATCCGCTGCTGCGGATTCTCGATTGGAACGAGTTCCATGAGCACATGCCCGTGGCGGAACTGAGGGAACAAGGGGCAAGGTGCATGGACTGCGGCGTGCCGTTCTGCCATACCGGCGATCTGATGGCCAATATGGCGTCCGGGTGTCCGGTCAATAACCTGATTCCCGAATGGAACGATTTGATCTATCGCAACCAATGGCGGGAAGCGATTGATCGGCTGCATAAGACGAACAACTTCCCCGAGTTCACCGGCCGCGTCTGCCCGGCTCCGTGCGAAGGGTCTTGCGTCCTGGGAATCATCGAGCCGCCGGTGACGATCAAGAACATCGAATGCTCCATCGTCGATAAAGCCTTCGAGGAAGGCTGGATCAAACCGCAGCCGCCCAAAACCCGCACGGGCAAAACCGTGGCCGTGGTGGGTTCGGGACCGTCCGGACTCGCGTGTGCGGCGCAGCTCAACCAGGCGGGGCATACGGTCACCGTATTCGAACGCGCGGACCGCGTTGGCGGTTTGCTGATGTACGGCATTCCCAACATGAAGCTCGAAAAATGGATCGTCCAGCGGCGGGTCGATTTGCTCGCCGAGGAAGGCGTCCAGTTCGTCACCAACACCGAGATCGGCAAAGACATCTCCGCCCAAAACCTCACGGAAGACTTCGACGCGGTTGTCCTTTGCACCGGAGCCACGCGTCCGCGGGATTTGACGATTCCCGGCCGCGAGCTCAAGGGCGTGCATTTTGCGATGGAGTTTTTGCACGCCAACACGAAGAGCCTGCTCGACAGCCAATTGGACAACGGGCACTATATCAGCGCGAAGGACAAGCACGTGATCGTGATCGGCGGCGGCGATACGGGCACTGACTGCCTGGGCACCTCGATGCGGCACGGATGTAAGTCGCTCACGAATTTTGAAATCGTGCCCCGCCCGCCCGCCGAGCGCGCTCCCAACAATCCCTGGCCGCAGTGGCCGAAGGTTTTCCGCGTGGACTATGGCCATGCCGAGGCCGCCGCCAAGTTCGGCGACGACCCCCGGCAGTTCTGCATCGAGACGATCGAGTTCATCGGCGACGACAACGGCCATTTGAAGGCCCTCAAAACCTGCGAGGTGGATTGGAACCATGTCACCGAAGGCGGGCCGCCGTTCTCGCGGCTTCCCGGCACCGAAAAGGTCTGGGACGCCGACCTCGTGCTGTTGGCACTGGGCTTTCTGGGGCCGGAAACTTTGATCGCCGAGCAATTGGGGATCGAGCAGGACATCCGCTCGAACTATAAAGCTGAGTTTGAAAAGTACCACACGAGCATCGAGGGCATTTTTGCCGCGGGCGACTGCCGGCGCGGACAAAGCCTGATTGTGTGGGCCATCAACGAAGGCCGCGGTGCCGCCCGCGAATGCGACCGCTGGCTGATGGGCAGCACCCAGCTTCCCTGATTTTGGCGAAGGGAAAGCAAAACCCCATTCGACGGCGGCAAGGTGGATGCCGCGGCGATATTACGGCTTTTTCTGCGTCAGGCCGAAGGCGTGAATTGCATGATGTATCGGTCTTCGTGGGGGCGGTAGTAGCCGGGCACGAGTTCGCGGATTTCGAATCCGAAATTCTGATAAAGTTTCACCGCGGCCGCATTTTGCGGATTGACCGTCAGCAGCGTCCGCGTCGTCGCTTGCGAAAGCCCCGCCCGCATCAGGGCCGAGCCGATGCCCAGGCCCCGGCAATCGGGATGCACCATAATCTTGTGCAGAAACGTTTCCCCGTGCTTGGTGGGAAACATCAACAATGCCCCGGCGATGTTCCCCGATTCGGAAACCTCCCGGCCGGAGATCTTTGCCACAAGTACGGTCGCGTGCTCGCACCACAACCGCCAGGCGTGTTCTCCATCGGGGATAAACACGTCCGGTTCCGCGGGCCAGGCGATCCGATCCAAAGCCGACACCTTAAGAAAATCCCGCGGCTCGGCGTCCGCGATTTCGTAAGCCAATTCGTTCATCGTTCAGTCAGCAATGAGAGGCATCATGCAATCCGGTGTCATTGAAACCACAAAATCATGGGGCGCAGAATCACTTTTTGCAATGGTCGCGACAGTTTGCTTTGAGCGGGCACGCACGCGCTGCGTGAAGTGATTCATGATCTTTTATTTGACAAATCGCCGATTCCTCGAAGACCGCACCGCGAAAACCCCACGGAATGGTCGTTTCGGCGGGCGATCGCGGTTATTATAGCCAATGGATTTTTTGAACTCGAACTTGGAAAGGTTTCTCATGAAGATTTTGCCAGGATTGTGCGCGGTGCTCATTGCGGTCTCGGCCGGGGCGCTCCAGGCCGAGGACAACCAACTGACGAAAGAAGAAAAACAAGCGGGCTGGAAATTGCTGTTCAACGGCAAGGACCACGCCGGCTGGAAATGCAACACCGGCAAACCGATCGCCACGCCCGTGGAAGACGGCTGTCTCGTGCCTTACAAGTCGGGCGGGTACATCGTCATTTACGAAAAACCCTTCGGGGATTTCGAGCTCAGCTGCGATGTGCGCTGGGAGGATCCCCGCTGCAATTCGGGCATCTTCTTCCGCGTGGAGGATCCCAAAAACCCCGTCAACACCGGTTTTGAAATCCAGGTGATGGCCGGCGAAAAGACCGGCAAGCACGAGTTCGGAGCAATCTACGATCTGGTGCCCACCTCGAAAAACACCTCCAAAGGCACCGGCGAATGGAACCACGTCGACATCCGCTGCCAAGGCCCGAACATCGCCGTCAAAGTCAACGGCGAAGAAGTCTGCAAAATGAACGCCGACGAGTTCGACCAGCCCGGCGTCTGCCCCGACGGCCAAAAGCACAAATACAAGCTGGACGGCAAACCCCGCGCCGTCAAAGACTTCGCCCGCAAAGGCTACGTGGGCTTCCAGGACCACGGCCACAAGGTGTGGTACAAAAACGTCAAACTGCGGGAACTCAAATAACAACTTCCGCAACCAAAATCGCGGCGGCATCTTGCCGCCGGCTATCGAACTTCGGCGGCGGAAGGCGAGATGCCTGGACCCAAAAAGGATTTAGGGCCGAAGGCCCGGCCCTCTCTCAGCCCAGGCCAAGGGCAGTGCCGGCCTGGGTTACGGACAAGGAATGAAACGCAAGATCGCCGACCGAGATGTGCCGCTCGGTCGCGATTGAATTGAACCATTTTGCACCGGAGTGATTGCGGTGAACCTGACTTATGCCTGTCCCCATTGTGAATTGCCCCGGCGGACCGCGGTTTCTCCCGGTGATGAGCGGATCGCCTGCGGGCATTGCGATTGGTCGCGGCCTCTGTCTGCGGGCGATTGGATCGAAGACACCCCCGCCCGCTGCCTGGCCTGCGGCTGCCATGATCTCTGGCGGCAGAAGGATTTCCCGCAATGGCTCGGCGTGTCGATGGTCGCCACCGGAGCCATCCTCAGCACCGTCGCCTGGGCGTACATGATGCCGAAAACCGCCTTGGGCATCCTGATGGGATTCGCATTGGTGGATTTGCTCCTCTATGCGATGATGCCGGATGTCTTGGTTTGCTACCGCTGCGAAGCCCGGCACCGGCAGACCGGCGATCCCGAGCAGCACCCCAAGTTCAACCTGGAAGTCATGGAACGCTACCGGCAAGAATCCCTGCGGCAGAAGGCGTCTTCTTAATTCAGGGGCAAAGGCCACACACCAGGCCACAAAGGAGCAAAGGAGCAAAGGCAAGGCCATCTGTCGTCATTCACAACGACACACCGATTTCGGAGAGAATTCCTGTGACAACTGTGCTGGGCCTGCTCGCATTGGTCGGCGGAGGCGTTTGCTTAGTGATGGCTTTCCGCGTTGGCAAACGCATTTTTCATATGTTGCCCGACAAACCAGAAGCCGACGCCTTTGCCGGTTCCCTGAGCCGAGTGATTGTATTGAACGACGATCCCGAGGTTCGGGCTCAACAGAAAGCCTTAATCAAATGGATTGCGGCGGCGTTGATAACTCATGGAGGTTAACGAGACAACGGGGGTGGCTGGGCGCAAAGGAAGGGATCAAACGAAACAGGCGTTGCGAGAACTGGGGCCATGCGAGATTTTTCTCTCGCGTCCATCGCCCCAGTATTCGCTTGCCTAACTTTATTCAAAGAGGAATCCGCGCCCCAGCCACCCAACCAATCGAGTTCCCCTTCCTTTTTCCCATCGATTTCCATCTCCAGGTTTTGGTTCATTCTTTGGAATTTCGATCATTCGAATTTGTTTCGGATTTCGAGATTCGGATTTCGGATTTGTTTCGCACGTCACCTTTTCTCATTCATTGGTAAATTCCCACAGTGGACGAACAGCGCCGGCGGATGATGGAAGATCTCACGGGCTTGCTCGCGGGCGAGATTCGCTGCGATGCGCTCGCCGTGCAGATGTACGCCAGCGATGCGAGCCTCTATCAGATCCCGCCCTTCGGCGTCGCCTATCCGCAGAACCGCGAAGATGTGGTCACGCTGGCCAAGTATTCCGCCGAGATGGGGATTCCTTTGATTCCCCGCGGGGCCGGCAGCGGCTTGGCGGGGTCGGTTTTGGGGTCGGGATTGATCGTGGACTTCTCCCGCTCGATGCGGCGGGTGGAATCGATCAACGAGGAGACCATCCGCGTGCAGCCGGGCATCGTGCGGGACCGGCTCAACCATTTGCTGCGTCCGCACGGCCGATATTTTCCGCCCGATCCCAGCAACACGAGCGTGACGACCGTGGGCGGAATGCTGGGCGTGGACGCTGCGGGTTCGCATGCGGTCCGCGTCGGGTCGATGCGGGATCACGTCGAAAGCCTGGAAGTCGTGTTGGCCGGCGGGCAGGTGTTTGAAGCCGGCGTGGAACCTCTGGAGATGCTCAGAACCCCGCCGCCCCAGCGCTCGGCCGTTCGCCCGGGAACCGAATCCGGGCCGGACGACGGCGAGTCGGCGTTCGCGGTCAAGCGGAATCTCGTCAGCCGGCTGTCGCGGCTGCTCGCCGACAATGAACAGCTCATCCGCGAACGCCAGCCGGCTTTGATCCGAAACTCTTGCGGCTACATGCTGCGGGGGGTGCTCTCCGAGACGCATTTGAACCTCCCGCGGCTTCTGGTCGGTTCGGAAGGCACATTGGGATTATGGACCGCGGCGACGTTGCACACGGCTCCGCTGCCCGCGCATCGCGGCGTGGTGTTGTTGTTGTTCGGGCAACTCGAAGGGGCAATCCGCAGCGTGCAGCAGATCGCCCGCCTGCAGCCGAGCGCCTGCGATTTGATGGACCGCCGGCTGTTGACGCTCGCGCGCGAAGCCGACCCGCGGTTTGGGGAATTGATCTCCCCGGCGGCGGAGGCCGCGGTGTTGGTCGAGCAGCTCGGCTCCAGTGAAAAGCAAGTCCGGGACCGGCTGCGGATGGTGGTCGCGACGGTCCGCGAAATCAACCTGCGGGTCGTCGTCGCCCATGAAGCTTCGACTCCCGAGGAAGTCGATTTTCTCTGGTCGCTGCCGGCGAAGGTCGTGCCCTTGTTGACGAAGCTCAAAGGCCCGTCGCGTCCGCTGCCTATCGTGGAAGACATCGCCGTGCCCCCGGAGGCGATGCTCGAGTTTCTGGTGTCGTCGCAGAAGGTGTTTCAAAAGCACCAGGTGACGGCGTCTTTATACGCGCACGCGGCTTCGGGGCAGCTGCACATGCGGCCGTTCTTGCCGCCGCCTTCGCAGCCCTTGGATGGAACCCGGCTGGAGTCGCTGGCCCGCGATTTGTATCAGGCGGTCCGCAGCGTGGGCGGGACGATCAGCGGCGAGCACGGCGACGGCCTCGCGCGGACGTCGTTCATCCGTTCGCAGTACGGGCCGTTGTACCGGGTGTTTCAGCAGGTCAAGGACATTTTCGATCCGCATAACTTATTGAACCCCGGCAAGATCATCAGCGACGATGCCCACATCACCGCCAAGAACTTTCGCCCGCCCGCCCAAGCCTCGCCGGAGTTCGTGGAACTGCAACTGAATTGGACGCCGAACGAAATGGCCGAGGAAGCCGGCCGCTGCAACGGCTGCGCGGTGTGCCGGACGCAATCGCCCGACCTGCGGATGTGCCCGTTCTTCCGCATCGACCCGGTGGAAGAAGCCAGCCCGCGCTCCAAGGCGAACGTGGTCCGCGGGGTGCTCACCGGGGCGATGCTGCCGGAGGAGTTCGCCTCGGACGAAATGAAGCACCTCGCGAGTTTGTGCTTCAACTGCAAGCAGTGCCAGCTCGAATGCCCCACGAACGTCAACATCCCGCAGTTGATGATCGAAGCCAAGGCCGCCTACGTGGCGGCGAACGGCCTGTCGCGGGCGGATTGGATTTTGTCGCGGGCCCATTCGCTGGGAGCCGTGGGCAGCACGATGGCCTTCGCCGCGAACTGGATGATCCGCCATCCCACCGCCCGCTGGCTGATGGAGAAGCTCTTGGGCATCTCCCGGCATCGCAAGCTGCCGCTGTTCGCCCGGCGGTCGTTCTTGCGGTCGCTGCGGTCGGAATCAATGGCCGGCTCCGGAGCCACCGGCAACAAGCCGGTCGTGTATTTCGTCGGCGATTATGCGAACTACTACGATCCCGAGCTGTCGCAGGCGCTCGTCGCCATCTTAAGGCATCACGACATTCCCGTGATCGTGCCTCGCGGCCAGACCTCGTCGGGAATGGCGATGATTTCCGCCGGCGATTTGGACGCCGCCCGCGAAGTCGCCCAGACGAATCTCCGCGTGCTCGGCGATTACGCCCGCGAAGGCATTCCGATCCTGTGCACCGAACCGTCGGCGGCCCTGTGTTTGAAGCAGGAATATCCGATGCTGCTCAATCACCCCGACGTGCAGCTCGGTGGCGGATCAAACGATCGAAGCGGGGTTGTTCCTCGAAAACCTGCACAAGCGAGGCGGGCTGAAAACGGACTTCGCCTCGTTGGCGCTCGACGCGGGCTATCATACCCCCTGCCATCTGAAAGCTATGTCGGGGAGTTCCTCGCTGGCGAGGCTCTTGGCTTTGATTCCCGATTTAAGGCTCTCTACAATCGACGGCGGCTGCTCGGGCATGGCCGGGGCTTATGGCCTGACCAGCGAGAATTATCAAACCTCGATCAAGCTCGGCTGGGGGTTGATCTCCCGCATGCGGGACGGCGACCTCACCATCGGCACCACCGAATGCGCAAGCTGCAAAATCCAGATGGAGCAAGGCACGACGATCCCCACGCTGCATCCCCTCAAGCTGCTGGCCTACAGTTACGGCCTCATGCCCCAGATCGCCAACAAACTCCAACGCACCACCGGAAAACTGACCGTCTCATGACCGTTACGATTGATGTCACGCTGTTCGCCCGCGCCCGCGACCTCGCCGGCACCGAGAAGGTGTCATTGAGCTTGGCGGACTCCGCCACCGTCGGCGATCTCAGGTTTGCGCTCGCCGAGAGCTATCCGAAACTGGAGCCGCACATACAAAGCCTGTTGATCGCCCTCGGCACCGACTACGCCGACGACAACACGCCGATCGCCAGCCACAGGCAAGCCGCGTGTTTTCCGCCGGTCAGTGGGGGCTGAAAGCATCTTCGTTTTTAACGCAAAGACGCCGAGGAAGACGTACATGATAACGCCCTTCATCGTAAGTTTCTCCGCAGTTTTATCGGCCCGAAGCGCAAGCTTTGAAGTTGCGCATTTCCGGAGTCGCGAAGCGACGGTAGCATGTAGCCGTGGGCGTAAGCCCACGGAAACAGGACAAAAACAGTCGAGAGCCGCGAAGCGGCGGCAGCAAATCTCAAGTGACGGCGCGACGGCTCCTGCTGTCGCCGCTTCGCGGCTTTCCTGTTTCTTTTGGCTGAGATCCTTGGGCTTACGCCCAAGGCTATCTGCTGCCATCGCTTCGCGATTCCGGAATAAATGCCACAATTATTGATCGAGCAATCCTAATGTTCTTTGCGGCCTTTGCGTCTTTGCGTTAAAGCCCATTTCCCGAATCTGGCATGATCCACAAAGATGATTGAACTCACGCGAGACCCGATCGATTACACGGCCCTCACCGAGGGGGTGCGGTCTTCCCAGTCGGGGGCGGTGGTGCTATTTTTGGGCACGGTGCGGGAGATGACCGCGGGCCGGCGAACGGCCGCTTTGGATTACGAGGCCTTCCCCGAAATGGCCGAGGCGAAGATGGCGGAACTCATCGCGGCCGCGGAGCAAAAATGGCCGATCGACAAAGCAGGCATCGTCCACCGCCTGGGGCATCTGGAGCTGGGCGACATCAGCGTGGCGGTCGCGGTGAGCTGCCCGCATCGAAGCCAGGCCTTCGAAGCCGGGCAGTTTTTGATCGATGAGCTGAAAGTTCTCGTGCCCATCTGGAAAAAAGAAAACTGGGCCGACGGCAGCACCGAATGGGTCCACCCCGGCATGGACGGTTAAATCACGATGTGTGGTTCCGCGCCGGTTAATCCGAAATCCGAATCTCGCAAAGCTCGCGGCTCTCAATTGAAGGACGACTCATGGATTTGCTCAACACGCTTCCCGGTTCGTTGATGGAAGGCTTTTATCCTGCCGGTTGGGACCTGGCGAAGATTGACGGATGCGTCGATGACAATCCCCAATCGGTCACGGATCGCCAATCGTGGTGGCATCCGCAGTTCGAGCCGGTGCCCTGCGAGTCGGTGGCGGATTTTGACACCTTCATGGGCCACGAGATCGCGCACACCATCCGCCGGCGTCGGGAGGCGGGCGAGAAAGCGGTGCTGATTCTGCCGGTCGGGCCGATGGGCATGTACCGCTGGGCGGTGTATTTTCTGAAAGAGTGGAACGTGCCCTGCGACCACGTCCACGGGTTCAACATGGATGAGTGGAGCGACGCCCGAGGCAACACGCTGCCGGCGACCGATCCGGGGGCGTTTCAAAACGCGATGGAGCAGGCTTTTTACGGCCCCTTGGGTTCACTCACCGTGCCCGAAAGTCAGCGGCACTTCGGCACGAAAGACAAGCTGCCGACCTACGGGGACCGCATCGGCGAATTGCGGGCGGCCGGCGGCAAGCTGACGGTGATCTTCGGGATCGGGCGGGTGTGCCACATCGCATTTTGGGAGCCGCAGTTCGCGGGCGAGTACGAAAGCGAAGCCGAGTGGAAACAGCAGACGCACCGCATCGGCGCGAAGCTGCATCCGCTCACCGTCGAGCAAAACGCGATCACGAGCTTCAAAAGCCGGACCACCTTGGTCCCCGCGTATGCGAACACGATCGGGCCGGGGCTGTTTTTGAATGCGGATTCGATCATCGGCGGCGCGGACGGAGCGTTGGGCCGGGGCATGATGTGGCAAGGACTCAGCCTGTGGATGACGCTCCGCCACGAACCCACGCCCTGGATCCCGTCCACGTACATGCCCACGCAGCCGGGCCGGTTGTACTTCCTGAAAGAACTCGCCGGCCCCTTGGTGGCCGAGTGCAATTAAATCGGGCTCCGCGACATGACGCAACACGGACCTCGTGGTAGAATTCGTGTCTCGAATTTCTCCACTCGACTTTTCCGCCCGATGCGTTTTCTCAAAATCATCCTGGCTCTCGTTGCCGTGTGGCTGCTCACGGCGGTTTCCATTGTGGGCAGCAACGAACGGGCGGTCGTGCGGCGGTGCGGGCGGGCGGTTCGCCAGGACGACGGCTCGCTCGTGCTTTATGGAAACGGGTTGCACTTCGATTGGCCTTGGCCGATCTCGCAAGTGGACCGCGTGAACCTCAACGAAGTCCGCACGCTCGAAATTCCCGCGGGCGATTCCCGCGCGAACGACGAGTCGCTTTTACTGGGAGATGGGGCACCCCGAGAGCTCGTGTTTTTGACGGGCGATAAGAACCTGCTCAACGTGCGGCTGGCCGTGCAATACCGCATCGCCGAAGCCGGCGTCGAGGAGTTTTTCTTCGGTTCGGATTCGATCGAAAATCGGCTGGCTGCTTCCACGGAAGCCGTCGCCGCGGAGCGATTCGCCGAGAGTGGCGTGGACTTCGTGCAGGTGTCGGGGATCTCCGAACTCAGGCGAATGCTCGCCGATCGGCTCCAGCGGCGGGCCGACGCCCAGCGGTTGGGACTGGTGATCGACGATGTTTCGTTGGAAGAGATTTCCCCGCCGGTGCAGGTCAAGGCGGACTTTTTGGACGTGGCCAATGCGCGGGCGGAGCGGGAGCAGTTGATTCAAATGGCGCTGTCGTCGGCCGATCAGCGCCGCCGGTCCGCCGAAGCCGACGCCCGCGAAATCCGCGATGCCGCGGAGAGCGAAGCCCGCGAAACCTTGCAAGCCGCGAATGGATCGGCCGCCCGCTTCTTGCAGATCATCCAGGAATTTCACGATCCGCATTCCCCGGACGCAAACGCCCGCTCCGCGGCCCGCCGGCTCGCCTTGGAACGCTATTATTATCAGACGGTCGCGGAGGTCCTGGAGCGGGTGAAAGGCAAAGTCTTCCTCGACACCGGAGAGCCGGTGGACCTCACGATTTGGGGGCCCCTCAATTTGGAGAACGCCGCGACGCCGAAATCGCCTCCCGTTCCGGATAGTCAGAAATGACGAAGACTGGAAACCCGGCTACCAACCGCCCAAAATCATTGAGGCCCCCGTGAGAGATTAAGAGAGAAAGTCGCCGTTCGCTCCGCGAAAGTCGCCCATCGCTCCGCGATGGTAGCGCGAAAACGTGATCGTCGCGGCGGCTTCTAGCCGCCCCCAATAGCCGGCTCGGCGTCCAGTCGGCAGTTGGAGCCACCGCGGAAAAAATCACAGCCGCTCCGCGAACGTCGCGGATTGCCCATTTGATGGTTTTTGCAAACAGCGCTATGATTGCGGGATTACTCTTCGTCTCGCTGCCTTCGCGGAGCGAAGGGCGACTTTGGGCTAATCCCAATGCAGCGGCTTTTGCCAGGCGGCTTTGAGTTCGCTCCACATAGCCTCCACCAGCGGATTCCCCGCCGTTCCCGAAATGCGAACGCGCTCGCCTTCGGTGACAGTGCCCAATTCCACAATCGGCAGATCCGCGAAGTGGGCCTTGAACTCTTCCAAAGAGGCCGGCGGGACTTCCATCACAAACCGGGTGTTGCTTTCCGCGAAGAGCAATGTGCCCGCATCGGAAATCCCTGACGCTTTCGCAAGAAGATCGAGCGAAATCTCCACGCCCCATTCGCCCGCGAACGCCATCTCCGCGATCGCGACCGCCAGTCCGCCTTCGCTCAAGTCGTGGCAACTCCGCACAGAGCCCGCACGAATCGCCCGATGCGCCGCCGCGAAGATTTGGGGGGCCGTTTTGAGATCGACCTGCGGGACGTCGCCGCCTTCGAGATGATTGACCATCGCCCAATGGCTGCCGCCGAGTTCGGCTTTCGTGGCACCCACGAGGAACAAGCGATTGCCGGGCGATTTGAGATCCATCGTCACCGCCTCTTCGATATTTTCAATCTGACCGAGGGCACTAATCAGCAGCGACGGCGGGATCGCCACCGTTTGCCGGTTGCCGGTTTGATCGACGTAGGAAAACTCGTTGTACAAGCTGTCTTTGCCGCTGATGAACGGCGTTTGAAAGGCGATCGCCGTTTCCTGGCAGGCGAGCGCCGCGCGCACCAGGCTGCCGAGGGTTTCGGGCTTGTCGGTGTTGCCCCAGCAGAAGTTGTCGAGGATCGCAATCCGCTCCGGGTCCGCACCGACGGCGACGCAGTTCCGCACCGCTTCGTCAATCGCCGACGCCGCCATCCAATACGGATCGAGATCCCCCAAGCGGGGATTCATGCCGCAGGCAATCACGAGGCCGCGCGAGGATTTCAGATCCGGCCGGACGACCGCTGCATCGGACGGCCCGTCGCTTGCCGCCCCGACCAGAGGTTTCACCACGCTGCCCGCGAGCACTTCGTGATCGTACTGCCGGATGATCCACTCCTTGCTGCACACGTTGAGCGAACCCAGAATTTTCTTCAAATCCTCGTCGTAGCGGCCCTTCTTCGGGATAGACATCGGCGTCGGCTCCGGAGCCTGATACACCGCCTGCCGGACGATCGGCGGCCGGCCGTCGTGCAGGAACTCCATCGACAAATCGCCCACACACGCGTCGTGGTATTTTAAAACCAGCCGCTTGGTTTCGGTGAACTTTCCGATGACGGTGGCTTCCACCTCCTCGCTTTGGCAGAGGGTTTGAAACGCCTCCCAGTTCGCGGGCGGGACGGCGAGCACCATCCGCTCCTGGGCTTCGGAGATCCAAATCTCCGCGTACGACAGCCCGGCATATTTGAGCGGGGCTTTATCCAACCAGACCTCGGCTCCGGTGTGTTCACCCATCTCGCCGACGGCACTGCTGAAACCTCCGGCCCCGCAATCGGTGATGGCCGAATACAACCCGCGATCCCGCGCGGCGAGGATCACGTCGAGCACCATCTTTTCGGTGACGGCATTTCCGATCTGCACCGCTCCACCGGAGAGCGTTTCGCTTTCTTCGGTCAGCTCGGCCGAGGAAAACGTCGCCCCGTGGATGCCGTCGCGTCCCGTCCGCCCGCCGACCGCGACAATCAAATCGCCCGGCGAGAGATGCTTTTCGCACTTGTCCACGGGGATCATGCCCACGTTGCCGCAATAGACGAGCGGATTGCCGAGATAGCGGGAATCGAAATACACGGCCCCGTTGACGGTGGGCAGGCCCATGCGGTTGCCGTAGTCCCGCACGCCCGCCACCACGCCGCGGGCAACGATCTTCGGATGCAAAACGCCCGGCGGCAAATCGTCATAGCTCGTCTCCGGCGGGGCGAAGCAAAACACGTCGGTATTGCAGATCGGCCGGGCCCCCAAACCGGTGCCCAAGGGATCGCGGATCACGCCGCCCAAGCCGGTGTTGGCTCCGCCGTAGGGTTCGAGAGCCGAGGGATGGTTGTGCGTTTCGACCTTGAAGCACACGTTCTGCTTCTCATCGAACCGCACGATGCCCGCGTTGTCCTTGAACACGCTCACGCACCAATCATCCTCGGCCAACTGCTCGCGAATGCTCACGGTCGCCGCGAAGATGGTTTCCTTCAGCATGTTCTCGAACTGAAGTTCCCGCTCGCCGTCGCGGTAATGGATCCGCCCCGCGAGTGTTTTATGCGAGCAATGTTCGCTCCAGGTTTGGGCGAGGGTTTCCAGTTCGACATCCGTGGGATCGCGATCCTCTTGGATAAAATGCCGCCGGATGGTTTGCATCTCGGTGAGATTCAAATAAAGCTGCCCGGCCTTGCTGAGTTGCTCCAAACGAGCATCGTCCATTTCGCGGATGGGGACTTTGATCAGCTCAAACTGATAAGGGCTGCCCAAGGAGATGGCTTTCATCCGGAGCGTTCCCCACACGACCCGCTCGATAGCATCGTTGGAAAGCACCTTCGTGGCGAGCCGTTCGCGGTCGGCCGGCGCTGCGTCCGGATTGATCCAATACTTCCGGCACGTGGCGACGGCGTCGGCGTGAATGCCCCGGTCCGCCAGGGCCGCCTTTGTGGTCTGGGCCACGTTGTCGGTCACGCCGGGCTTGTAGAGCACGTTCAACAGCAAGCCATCATTCATTGCATCGGGCTTGGCCGACTCTTCGATCGGGTGCGCGGTCCAGGTTTCGATGACGGGATCGACCAAGAGGCCCGCGGCGGCGGATTCGATCGCGGCCCGGTCCAGATCGCCTTCGATCAAAAACGATTTCGCCGACCGCACCCGGCGAACCGAGTCGGCCCCAAAGCCCCGGCTGTCCGCCAGCACCCGTTCCGCTTCCCGGTCCGGCCGCCCCGCGGCCGGTTGGATTTCAACTTCCCACAGCATTCTTTGTCAGTTGTCCTTTTGTCCGTGGCTTGTCGGTTGTTGTTTGATGAATGGTTTTCAATATTCCATGAAACCAGGGGGCTGACGCCCCCCGCTCGCCTTGTCAAAGCCGGTCGCGGTTGGTTTTGGCGTGTTCTAACAGGTTTTGCAAGGCCCCGGCGTCTTTCTGTTCCAAGGCTCTTTGAAATTCCGCGAGCCTGTCGGAAAACCGCGACAAGGCCTGAGAGATTCCCTCCGCGTTCCCGAGAAAAATCGCCGACCACAACCCGGGATCGCCCGCGGCGATGCGCGTCGTGTCCGCAAAGCCCGTGGCGGCGAGGTGGGCGTTTTGTTCTTGAAGCGTCCCCGCCAAAGCCGCCGCCACCAAATGCGGCAGATGACTGGTTTCCGCAAGCGCCAGATCGTGGGCCGCGGCGTCCATCTCCACGACCTGCATTCCCAAAAACTCCCAAAAGCCCCGCAGCCTTTGAAGTTCAATTTTCGATGTCGAGGAATCCGGCGTCAGGACGCACAGGCGGTCGACAAACAAATCGGCCTCGGCATGCTCGAAGCCGCGTTTTTCGGAACCGGCCAAGGGATGCGAACCGATAAACTCCACGCCCGCAGGGAGTTTCCCTCGAACCTCTTCGCAAATCGCCCGCTTCACGCTGCCGGCGTCAGTGATCAACGTGGTCTTCCCCGGCTGCCCGCGAACGCTCAAAACACCGGCCGCGATCCGATCCACCGGCGTGCAGAATACCCACAGATCGGCAAAAACATCTTCCACGCGTTCCGCGAACTCATCGATCAACCCCGCTTGAATCGCGGCTTTCAGCCGATCGGGATTTCGCCCGACGCCCCAAATGGTTCCAGTGAAATCCCGCGACTTGAGCGCCGCCGCGATGGAACCGCCGATCAAACCCACGCCGACGATGGCGAGGACTTTCGGAAAATCAGCGGGCGAAGCAGCGGAGTCGTTCATGGCCCCGCCATTTTAGCAGAGCGCCGCCCTGGGGAAACTCAGGTCTGTGGAATTTCCAAGGCGAGCGGGGGGCGTCAGCCCGGGCGTCAGCCCCCTGGTTTCGTGAATCCCAATTCGATTGCCGAATGTTTCTGAAACGACAAAAACCATTGGCGGCAACCTGAGCGTTCATGGCTAACCAGGGGGCTTACGCCCCCCGCTCGCCTGAAGCAGTCGCCGGATCGGTTGGCCTTCGCTTAAGCGCATCGGGCGGCCGATGGGGGTTTGGAGTTCTTTGCCGTATTCGACGCCGAAGACGTGCAGCAACGTGGCGTAGAGGTCTTTGACTTCGATGGGGTCGGCGGGGTCGGTTTTTTGGCCGGTGGGGTCGGTTTCGCCGATGACCTGGCCCCGTTTCATTCCCCCGCCGCCCACGAGGCAGGAAAAGCCCTTGGGCCAATGGTCCCGGCCGTCCAAGGGGTTGATCGTCGGCGTGCGGCCGAACTCGCCGATGCACAAGACGACCGTCGAGTCCCACAGATCGCGTTCCTTCAAATCCTTGAGGAGCGCTGCGAAGGCGGGGTCAAGAATGGCGGCGTTCGTTTTGTGGGCTTCATAGTTGTTGGCGTGGCTGTCGAAGCCGCCGAGGTTCACCTCGATGCTGCGGACGCCCTGCTCGACGAGTCGCCGGGCCACCAGGCAACCGCGGCCGAACGGCGAATCGCCATACGCTTTGGTGGTGGCTTTCGGTTCGCCTGCCATCTCGAAGGCATTGAGCTGCTCGGAACTCATCATGGTCAGCGCCCGCTGGATCATTTCCTGATGCAGCGTTTTCCGGGAAGCGAACGGCCGGCGATTGGCGAAGGAGTTGGAAATGACTTCCAAGTTCTTGAGCCGTTGCTGATGGCGATCTTCGGGAACCCGGGCCCGCATGTTTTGGATGTTTCGGCCGGGATCGAAAATGCGGAAGGCATCGTACTCATCCCCCAAATACCCGCCCCGGCCCGGCCACTCTGTGCCGCCCAGCGAAACAAATTGGGGAATCTCGAGCTTCGGCGCAGGCCGTTCGTGGGCCAACACCGCCCCGAGCGCAGGGTGCGTCAATTTCGGCACGGGGCGAAAACCGGTCTTCAGCAAATACGTCCCCCGCTCATGGTCGCCTTCTTTCGATGTCAAGGAGCGAATAACGTTCAGGCAATCGATTTCCTCGGCGAGATGAGGATAAAAGTCCGCGATCCGGACGCCCGGCAGCTTAGTGGCGATGGATTTGGTTTCGCCGCCGATCTTCGTGCCCGGATGCGGGTCCCAGGTCTCCAATTGGCTCGGCCCGCCGGCCAGCCACAAAACGATCAGCGACTTCGGCCGCTCCGCCCCACGCTTCCGAGCCGCCTGCAAATCCAGAGCCGGCAACGCAAACGACACCCCCAGCCCCAAAGCCCCCTGTAACACATTCCGCCGAGTGATGGCTTGTGAATCGAACATCGGAACAAACTCAATCAAAGGTTTTTGACTAAATCGAAGGCAACCACGAATCACACGAATCACACGAAGAAAACCCAGCGAATGCCGATCCTGAATAAAAATCAGATTGTTTTCTTCTTTGTAGTTTCCGTCCCTGTAAACTGAACTATCGGCGGTCAAATCTATCTTAAATAATTCGTGTTATTGGTGTCATTCGTGGTTCCTACTTCCCTCCCTCCCAGGAGCTTGGGAATTAGGACATGAAATCTTATTGGTCATTGGTGCTTGGACATTGGGATTTCCCGAAGGGCTTCAGTGGTCCCACGAGAACTCTTCGGAATTGAACAGCGGCCACATGATGTCTTCCACGGCCCGTTTGCGGTTCTCTTTTTGGGTGTCTGTTAATTGCGGCAAGAACGCGGCGGTTTCTGCTTTCGTGGGGCGGCGGGTGAGGCTGACGAGATAGAGCGCCTCCAGGCATGTCTGATCGCTGCCGGCGGTGTCGGCGATGCGGCCGCTGCTGGAAAACAAACTTGCGTCCGTCAATTCCTTGGAGAGCGTGCCGTTCATCCGCAAGAGTGCCTGGGCGATCGTGCCGGAGCGATCCTGAAGTTCATCCGCTCCCAGGTCACCGTAATTGTTGACGAAATCCCGCTGGCGGAAGAACTTGATCGTCCGCACCAACAGATGCGAGTTCTGGTCGATGGTCTTCACCGAAGCCGCCTGCAGCATGGAGCCGATGACCTGCTCGGGGCGGAGTCTCGTGACGGGAAACACCGTCCAGGCCGCTTCGTGCCGCTGGTAGTCTGCCAAAGTTTCCGCGGGATGAATGGACGACAAGCCAAACGGCCGGGACGCGGCGATCGCCAGAATCAATCGGCGGAGATCGCAGCCGTGCTCGCGAAAATCCCGCCCCAAGATGTCCAAGAGATCGCCCTGGAAATCCGCGGTGAGCGGTTTCGGATTGGGGAGGTCATCGACGGCGGCGGGGATTTCCAAAGTGGCCGTGTAAGGCCGGCCGAACATCAGGCCCCACACGCGGTTGACAATCGCCCGCTCGAACCGGCGGTTTTGGGGATGGGTAATCCACGCCGCCAGCCGTTCCCGCCGGCTGCCTTCTTTCGGGAGCCAGTCCTCGCCGAACGGCACCGCCGGGGCGATTTCGATTTCTTGGACGACTTCCTCGCCGTTCTCCTGGATACGTTTTTCGTAACGGTATTCGACGGGGCCTGTTTTGTTTTTGGTTTGATCGGTCAAACCGACCAGGCTCAAGCGGGCCTGGCCATAAAACGCGGCGAGGCCTTGGAATTGCTCCTGCGTCCACTCGGCGAAGAAATGGTCGTGGCATTGGGCGCAGTCCATGCTCTGCCCCAGAAACGCCCGCGCGGTGCGGCCGGCGAGTTTGTTTTCGTCGAACTCGCCTTCGTTGAACGCGGCCGTCATAAAGTTGACCTCGGGCTGCCCGGTCCACAGGCCGTCCTGCTGAATCATCTGCCGGACGATGGCATCGTAAGGGCGGTTCTGGTGCAGCTCATCCGCGAGCCAACTCACAAACCGGTCTCGCCGATACACGATAAACTGCCCGCCCTCGGTGCCGACAAAACCGCGGGCCAATCGCTCGGCGAAATAGTCGGCGAACCGGCGGTCGTCGAGCATCGCCGCCGTCCAGCGGGCAAGGCGGCCGGGGTTTTCGTCGGCTTCAAAGCGGCGGATTTCCTCGAGCGAAGGAATCGTGCCGTGGAGCGCGAGCGCCAGTCGGCGGAGGACGTGCAACTCGTCCGCCGGTTTCGCGGGCGTGAGTTGCTCGGCTGCCCATTGTTTCTCAAAGTGGCGATCGACCTGCTCCGCGATGCCAGCGATTTCTTGCACCTCGGGAGTCTCTGCGGGCAGGCCGCGCTCGACCGGACTATTCACGGCCCAGCCGACCAGCCAACACACGCCGAGCACCACCGACGCCGGCACGAGAAACTTTCGCATCGCCACCCAAAACACTCCCGGTTCCACACGCGAACTTTGCGGTTACTTTGACTATACTCGATGGACATTCGCCGCGTTTCAGCAAATCTTTGAAACTCGTCTCGGCCCGATCGAGGTAACCCTATTTTAGTCGGCCTGTTTCCGCCAAAGTGAGCGGCAAGGCGCTCGCCGCCCGTTTTGGTTTCGACGGATTTTTCTTCATCGAGACCGGAGGCTAGGTAGCGCCTACCGCTCAGGTTTACAAACGCGTACTTAAAACCATCGATCTGCCAATGGAACGGGAACTGCTTGCCCAGCGATCCGCGATTTCGCCGGCTTTGTCGGAAGACGAGTCGGGCGACGGCGATCTGGTTTTGTGCGCAGAACCCGCGCTGGAATCCGCCGATCATCTGGCGGAGTGGGAAAGCGACGAGCTTCCGCCGTTGCCGAATTTCCCGCCGATCCCCCGCTGCCCGCATTTGCTCAAACATCCGCTTCGGGCGTCGGCGTGGTTCGTGCGGAACGGACTCGGGATTCTCGCGCTCGTCGGGTTGTGGGCGATCGTGGCGGCGATTCCGGTTGTGCAGATTCTCGCCTTGGGATACCTTCTGGAAGTCGAGGGCCGGGTCGCTCGGCGGGGCCGGCTTCGCGATGCGTTTCCGATGTTGGAACTCTGCGCCCCGGCTCGGTTCCATTGTGTTGGGCGTGGGGTTTTGGCTGCTGCCGCTGTTTTTGATCGGCAGCTACGCCTCGGATGCGAAATTGATCGATCCCGCGAGCCCGCAAACGGCCGGCTGGCAAACGGCGAAGACGGTCGCGTCGGTGTTGATCGCAATCCATCTTTGCCTGGCCCTCGCGCGGGGCGGGAGTTTTGGGTGCTTCTTTCGGCCGCTTAAAAATCTGCGGTACATGCTCGGGCGATGGCGGTCGCGGAAAACGGGTTCGCTAAGATCGGCGGACGAGAACGTGCGCGACTTCATCGCCCGCTGGCGGATCGGGCATTTGTTTTCGCTGGGGCTGCGGATTGGTGGGGGCCTTCGCCTGGCTCGCTGTGCCCACCTTTTTTTTCGCGGCGGCGGACAAACCCGAAGGCGGGGCCGCGCTGGTGACAATTGCGGGCGGCGTGCTATTGATGCTCGTCCTCAGTTGGCTGCCGTTTTTGCAAGCCCGGTTCGCCGCGGAAAATCGTTGGCGAGCATTCTTCGAGCTTCGCTCGATTCGGCGCGCGTTTCGCAATGCCCCGGTCGCATTCATGTTCGCGATCCTGGGCGTGTATGTTTTGGCGCTGCCTTTGTATCTTTCCAAAATCGTCCTGCCGCCGCGGGATGCGCTGGTGCTATTGACGCCGTTGTTCATCGTCAGCATTTATCCCGCCAAGGTGCTCGCCGGCTGGGCGTATTACCGCGGGATGCACAAACCGCGGCCGGCGTGGTTCGGCTGGAGATGGCTCGCCCGCTGGCTGATGCCTCCGCTGTTGGGGCTGTATGTGTTTCTGCTGTTCTTCACGCAGTTCATCGGTGCCCAGGGCAAATGGGTCCTGTTCCAGCACCACGCCTTCTTGCTGCCGGTCCCGTTTTGAAAGCGGCAGAGCGAGTCCAACAAAGAACGAAAGCCGCGTAGCCCGGGCAGCTACGCGGCTTTCAACTTTGCGGCCTTTGCTCCTCTGTGGCCTTTGCTCCTTCCAAGAGATCAAACGAGCTGCTTTTCCTTCTCGTACTCGATGTCGTACTTTTTCATTTTCTTATACAGCGTGGTGCGGTTGATGCCCAGCATCTTCGCGGTGCTCTGGCGATTCCAGCCGTTGGCTTCCAGGGCATCGACGATGATCTGGCGTTCGGGCGTGGCCATGGCGGATTTGAGATTGCTCCCCGCGCCCGCCACGACGAACCGGGCCGGGTGCCGATCGCTTTGGCGGACTTTTTCAGGCAGATCGCCGGCCGTGATGACTTCGTTCTTGGACAGCACCACCGCCCGCTCGACAACGTTGACCAACTCGCGGACATTGCCGGGCCAGTCGTATTGCTGCAGGAAGTGCATCGCCGATTCGTCGAAGCCTTTGAGTTCTTTGCCGGTCTGCGCGTTGAACTGGGTGAGGTAATGTTCGACCAGCAGCGGAATATCGCCGATGCGTTCGCGGAGCGGCGGCTGCGTGACGGAGATCACGTTGATGCGGTAATACAGATCTTCGCGGAACTCGCCGCTGGCGACCATGTCTTCGAGGTCGGCATTCGTGGCGAGAATCAGCCGCACGTCGATCTTGTGCGTTTTGTTCCCGCCGACGGGCTCGAACTCGCGGTCCTGGAGCACGCGGAGCAGCTTGACCTGCAGGCTTTGCGAAGCGGTCGCCACTTCGTCGAGGAAGATCGTGCCGCCGTCGGCTTGCAGGAATTTTCCCACCTTGTCGCCCGTGGCTCCCGTGAAGGAACCCGCGACGTGGCCGAAGAGTTCGCTCTCCAGAAGGTTCTCGGGAAGCGCGCCGCAGGCGACTTCCACGAAGGGCTTGTCCCGGCGGTCGCTGAGCTGATGGATCGCGCGGGCCGTCATCGTTTTGCCCGTCCCGCTTTCGCCCAGGATCAAGACCGTGGTGCGGGTGGCGGCCACGCTTTCGATCAAATCGAACATCCGCAGCATCTTGTAATCGTGGCCGACGATGTTCCCGATCCCGAACCGCTCGTCGAGCTGCTGCTTGAGCTTCTTGTTCTCTTCGACGATCTTCCGCTGCCCGAGCGCCCGCTGAATGGCGAGATGGAGTTCCTCGTCGATGACGGGCTTGGTGAGATAATCGAACGCGCCCATGCGGATGGCTTCGACGGCGCTTTCGATCGTGCCGTAGCCCGTGAGCAGGATCATCGCGGTTTCGGGCTTCTCGTCGAGGGCCCATTCGAGAAGCTGGAAGCCGTCCTGGTCCGGGAGGTGCACATCGCAGATCACCGCCTCGAAGGGAAACTCCCGCATGCGGGTTTTCGCTTCCTGGCAGGAGGCGGCGGTCTCGGTGCGGTGCCCGAAACTGCGAAGATAGTCGGCCATTGCGGATAGAACGTGCTGGTCGTCATCGACCACCAGCAACGAGCCGTGGTTCGTCTTCATGATGCCTCTCTTTGGCTCTAGCGGATCAGAGTTGCAAAATCATTGAGGGAATTTTTCGGGCGGCCCGCTTCGTGTGGGCGAAGGCGAACGCTCGAAGACGATCAACCGCCCCACAATCGGACGGAGTTGACCGGGTGTTTTATCAATACAATTCGCGGAGGCGTTCGCTCCGGTCGCATCGAACAGAACGAACGGCCCGCGCATGCGGGATCGGGGCGTGTTCTGAAAACAGAACGTGCCCCGCCCGCATGCTGAGAGCCAGTTTTTGAGAGGGTAGGAAAACATAGGCCCCAGTTGCCGGCCGTCAACAAAATCCGCGAGCGCCGCGTTGATTCCCGGAAACAACGGCGGACGGAAACCCTCAGACCGTCAGAACCGCTAGAGATGGAGCGGAGAACCAAGCGAAGAGCAGGAACACGTTGATTTTGCGGGGCGGCGGACGGATGGGCCGAGTGTGCCACTGGCTCTGCCAGTGCGGTTTTGAGACAATTGTTGAGACGATGGACAAAGTTCGCCTGGCATCGCATTTTGCTTCGGAGACAAAGTCTGCTGTTTTTTGGGGAACAGAAAATCAGCCAGCCTGAGTCCCGCAACCATTTCACCAAGGCACTGGCGGAGCCAGTGGCACACAAGGTCCGCCAGTGCCACCCCGCCGAGAGTCACCGACGCCGGGGAGTAAAAAACGGTCCGCACAGCGGACCCTACTTGGCTGGCAACACACGATTGAGGATGAGGATGATTTCGAGGCCCATTTCGACTATATTCATTGGAACCCCGTCAAACATGGCTATGTAAGATGCCCGAAGGATTGGCCGTATTCATCATTTCACCGTTGGGTGAAAGCGGGAGTTTATCCCATCGATTGGGGATGTGGTGCGGCGGTTCCCGAAAACGTGGCGAGAGTCACCGACGCCGGGGAGTAAAAAACGGTCCGCACAGCGGACCCTACTTGGCTTGTTGGAAATTAAACATGCTCAAGGAAGGTTGCTTTTGTATAGTATAACCTCAGTTGTAAAGGAGAGTTTAGATGAGTGACGATGATTTTTTTGCAGAATGGGAAGCAAATTTTCTCCAACCGAATCCTGTGGAGTTTATTCGGAACACACTCATATCATCTAAGCAATTTAGCGGTTTTGATTCCTGCTCTCTCCCAAAAGATGATCTCCTAAATATGGAGGTCATGAAAGGTCAACTTCAGGATTTGCCTGTTGTCCCAAAACTGGCCAATGGCGGCTATAGCAAGGTTTTTGACGATTTCAAGAACCTATTAGCTCTACCGAGCAATCCAGAAATAGTAGAAATCGTTAGTATGTTCAATTCTTGTGCAATCCATGTGGATGTGGAAGAAGACGTTGTCCGAATTGTGTTTCCAAATTCTATTGAAAATGAGTGGAGGCTTTATTGTCTCGGGAGAGAAATCTATTCTGACGTGACTACTCAATCCCCTTGCCTTTGGGTTTATGGCAAGGGGAATATTGGCCGAATTTCCAATTGTACTATTCCATTGATCCTTTCTGAAATTTACGGTTTTTTTGCATTCGCAGCATTTGATTTCCGCTATCACCAAAGCAATGATTAATAGGTCCAATCCTACGGTGCCGGGCGGAATGCCCGACGTATTTCCCGATGGCTTTGAACACGGGTTTTCCATGAAAGACCGCCGACTTTCCAAAAAGCAAGGCTTGACCATCCGGCGGGGTGGCACTGGCGGATCTTGTGTGCCACTGGCTCCGCCAGTGCCTCGGTGAAATGTTCCTGCGACTACGGCTCGTTGATTTCTTGTTCCCAACGATAGTAGTCGTTCTCTCCGAAGCGGAACACGATCTGTTTGTGTGCCACTGGCTCTGCCAGTGTGTTTGCCGGAGTTAGTCCAGCATGCCTATGGGAGGGCCGTGGATCAAGGGTAAATCGGCTTCCTGTTGACCGGGCGGTTCATTCAAATAATATCGGGCCGAGGACCACTTCCAGTCGGTGGCTTTTTGGCACAATCCTCGCTTGACGGGATTCTCGTGGATGTAATTGATGGAACCGACGATCGCCTCCTTGCTGAATAGATTTCGGTCGAACCCCGGCCCTTCCTGCCAGAATCGAAAGCAGTATTTGTCCTTTCGTTCCCGGACGGTCAGCCGTTGGAGGAGCGGCGACCGGTTTTCGGTGAGCACCTGTTTGATTTGCTTGGAGAAAGGCTGCTTGATTTGAGCAAGATAGCCCCCGAAGTTTGGTTCTAATTCGAGGGGATACGTCAAGAGATGGACGTGTTCGGGCATCAACACAAATGCCACGAGTTCAAAGCGGTATTCCTGGTTGGCCTGGTCGAGACAGCGGGCCAGTTTTTCCCGCCAATCGTCGTTTGTCAGCAATGGCCGACGTTGATAGCAGGAGAAAGTGAACTCATGGAGATGGCCCGGTTCATGATAATGCCGAACGGTTTTCCGATGAGGCATGGGATTGCTCCAGAGCATCGAAGTGGCAAAGACCGGAACGATTGAAGCAGGCTACGGGCGCCTCGTCACAACGATTGTCTCAAAACCGCACTGGCGGAGCCAGTGGCACACTCGCGTTGATTCCCGGAAACAACGGCGGCCGGAAACCCTCAGACCGGCAGAATCGCTACGATTAGAGCCGCGGCATGACCGTGCGCCACCAGACATCGCCTTGAAAAACCGTCCATTGCGCTGGCTTCAGGCTGAGTAATTGGTTAAACCTCGGCGGGGTGGCATGCTCATGGCTTTGCATGAGCATGTCTCGCAAGCATCCAGGAAGTGACAAGGTGAGTTTTTATCACTGCCTGGAGTGGGCGTGCCGTTCGATTCCAAGAGATTCAAGTTTCTTCGTATCGCATGCTCATGCAAAGCCATGAGCATGCCACCCTGCCGCAATCTCGGAGACTGCATAGTCGCACTGGCAACAAGTTGCCAGTGGCACCCGAAAAACAACTCACAAAAACCACACGTAATACTGACAGTGCCACCAGTCGCTGGCTTCAGGCTGAGGAATTGGTTAAACCTCGGCCTGCTTCTCTCAAAGTAATTGCAGGGCCGGCTCCCGCCTGCCTTCTTTAGCTGTAGGGCCAGCTCTACGCCGCTCCACTCGTCAGAGCGATCGAGGAGAGCGGGAAAGGTTTCACTTCGCGGGGCGGGTGCGGCCGGCTTGGATGGAATCGTCCAATTGTTTGGCGAGTTGCTCGGCGATTTGGGGGTGCTCTTTAATGATGTTGTTCTCTTCGGCGGGATCGTCGGCCAGGTTGTACAGCGCGAGGTCCGGTTTCGCTTGCTGGTTGCGTTTTCGCCCGGCTTTGCGTTGCAGCTTCCAATCGCCCGAGCGGAATCCGTAATTCCCGCGCTGGCCGTTGTCCTGCTGGATCAAACTCTCCCGGCCCTTGGCGTCTTTTTCTCCCAAGAGCGCGGCCAGAACGTTAAAACTATCGACGCAGGCGTCGGCGGGAAGTGGGACATCGTTCATCGCGGCGAAGCTGGCGGCGAGGTCGATCGTGCACACCATCTCCTCCGACACGCCCGGCGAAATCGTGCCCGGCCAGCGGGTGATGAACGGCGTCCGCGTGCCGCCTTCCTGGATCGTGTATTTCCCGCCGCTATAGGGGCCGGCCGGTTTGTGGCCATCGTTTTTTTCGACGGCCCCATCCTTATAGCCATCGTTGAGCACGGGGCCGTTGTCGGAACAAAACACGACGAGCGTGTTCTGTTCGAGATCGAGCCGCTTGAGGGTTTTCATCAACTCGCCCACGCACCAATCGAGTTCCACAATCGCATCCCCGCGGTAACCCAGCGGGGTCTTGCCTTGAAAGCGTTCGTGGGGCATACGGGGCACGTGCAGGTCGTGCGAGGCGAAAAACAGAAAGAACGACCGATCCTTGTTGTCTTCGATCCACTTCACCGATCGCTTGACCCACTCGTCCGCGAGGTCTTCATCGCGAAACCTCGCCGCGTGCCCGCCGGTATAAAAACCGATCCGGCTGATGCCGTTGTGAATCGTCCCGTTGTGCCCGTAGTCCCAATCCATGCGGAGCGTGCTGCGATGCGTGATTCCGGTGGGATGGTCGGGGCTGGGCTTTTTGTTGCCCACCCACAGGGGATCTTTGGGATCGAGATTCGGGACGCGATGATTTTCCACGTACACCTGCGGCACCCGGTCGTTGGTCGTCGGCAGGAGATAGCAATAATCGAAGCCGATTTCCAACGGCCCCGGTTTGAGGTCGTGATTCCAATCCGGGCCATCCGGTCCGCCCAAACCCAAATGCCACTTGCCGATGACGGCCGTTTGATAGCCGGCCCGTTTGAGCAGCGAAGGCAGGGTCTCGGTGCCGGGCTGGATGATCGCGGGATTATTGGGGGCCGCGATGCCGGTGCCTTTTTTGCGGAAGGCGTAACTTCCCGTCAGAAACGAATACCGCGTCGGCGTGCAGGTCGAAGCCGAGCAGTAGCCGCTGGTGAATTTGAGGCCTTCCGCCGCCAACCGATCGATGTTCGGGGTCTTGAGCGCGGCCGCCCCGTAGCACGAAACGTCGCCGTAGCCCAAGTCATCGGCCATAATCACGATAATATTCGGCGGTGACTTGTCTTGAGCCGTCCCGATCGAACACAACAACCAACCGGCTGCGAAAATGAAAAGACGAAGTTTTCTGCGGAAAAACATACGAGATCCCAACGGAAAGTTCACGGATTGTCGAAACCCCATTGTGGACCCTGCCGCCCGGCCCGTCAATTCCGGGCTTCTCCATGAATTGTGAACTCGCCTCAAACCCGGCATGATTTCAAGGAACCTATTTTGAAAAGAGACCCCCCTTACCTTAAAGTTTGAATCGCAAACCGGCCACTGTTTTCGGAGTTCCCTTGCATGAAGCCTTTATTGAGCGAGACGGAAATTCAAGCGCGGGTCGATGTGCTGGGAGCGGAGATCGCCCGCGACTACCGCGGGCAACCGATCACGGTCCTGGGCGTGTTGACGGGGAGCCTGGTGTTCTTGGCCGATTTGATCCGGCGGATGGATTTGCCGCTCAAGGTGGGTTTGATCCAGGCGTCGAGCTACCGCGGCCCCGCCACCTCGCCGGGAAAGTTCTCGTGGAACACCGATCTGGTCCCGGATCTGTCAGGCCGGCACGTGCTGTTGGTGGATGACATTCTCGACACGGGGAACACGTTGCAAACGCTCTATCGCGAAATCCAGAACAGCGACGCCGCGAGCGTGCGGACCTGCGTCCTGCTCTGGAAGACCGCCCGCACCAAAGTCCCCTTGAAACCCGATTACGTGGGCTTTGAAATCCCGGACGAGTTTGTCGTGGGCTACGGCCTCGATTACAACGACCACTACCGCCACCTGCCCTACATCGCCGTCATGGAACCGGCCGATTTGGAAGGGTGAGCGTCAATGGCATGGGCCCGTTTTTGGGGAAATTATTTCCGTTCGTCGGATTGGAGATTAGAATTTCCGTATGGCCGCAAAAAAAGTGCGATTTCAAAGAAAGGACGACCACCTATGACAGAAACGGCAATCCAATGGCTCGAAACGTTCGACACCCTCCAAAACTCATTCGCCGACTTGGAACGCTGCCGGAAAGCCAAATGTCCGAAGTCGAAACGGCCGTAAAACTCTGGTTGGGTCTGAGCGGGTCGGCAGATCCGCCGTGACAGCAAACCTCAACGCCGACAACTTCGCAGCGAAGGCCAAAATCCTTCGTTAATTGAGCCCCGCCGCTGCGGTGGGTATGGTATGGGTCCCGTCTCAAACGGACGCCTTGTCCTCTTGTCCTCCCCAAGAAGGAACTCGCCATGCCCGACTCGGCACCGGACTATCCGCAGAACGACTTTGCCCGACACGATCGCCCGCGGCCTTCTCTCGTTCGAATCTGGTTCGGCGTGCGGGATGAGGTCACGCGCGGCATGTATGCCTGGAGCGGGTTGGGGCTGATGCTCTTCAAATACGCCGTCGAGGCGGGGGTCATCTTTTATTTCACGCAGCATGTGTTGACGCCTTGGGACTTTTTGAACCCGCTGCTCAGTTCGCGGCAGGCGATTTTGCAGCCCGCCCCCCAATGGCTCGGCTGGGCGTTGTTTGCTTGGAATCTGCCCTTCGCCTGGATCGCGTTCTCGATGAGCGTCCGCCGCTCGGCCGAGGTGGGATCGCCTTGGATCGGGATGCTCGTGCTGGTTCCCGTGGTGAATCTCGTCGTCATGCTCGTTCTGGCCCTGGTTCCCAACGATTCGGAGCGGCATTGGAACCCCGATTCGCCCCGGGAGAGCGACCGGCACGAACCTCGGCATGAATATCGGCACGCCTTGCTTGCCGTCGGTGCCGGGTTATTTGTCGGGCTCGTGATGCTGGGGATCAGCGTTTATGCCTTCCAGCTTTACGGGGCGACGTTGTTTTTCGGGACGCCGCTGTTGATGGGAGCCTGTGCGGGTTTCTTCTACAACCGCCCGCATCCGCAAAGCTGGAGCGGAACGCTGGGCGTTGGCATGCTGCTGATGCTGGCCGCCGGTGGAACCTTGCTGCTGTTCGCGTTGGAAGGCCTGATTTGCCTGTTGATGGCGGTGCCGTTGGTGTTTCCGCTTGGGCTAATCGGGGCGGCGTTGGGAAAGGCCATCGCCGACTCGACGGGAACCAGCCTGCGGCAGACGTGGTCCGTGCTGTTGGCGCTGCCGTTCCTGGCGGGGGCCGAGGCTCTGTATCACCCGGCCCCGGAATATGTCGTCGTGAGCCGCGTCGAGATCGACGCCCCGCCGGAAACGGTCTGGCGAAACGTCGTCGAGTTTTCCGACATGCCCGATCCGGAGGAGTGGTTCTTTCGCACGGGAATCGCCTGCCCGATGCGGGCGCGGATCGAAGGGCAAGGCGTGGGGGCCGTCCGCTACTGCGAATTCACGACCGGGGCGTTCGTCGAGCCAATCACCGTCTGGGACGAGCCCCGGCGGCTGGCGTTCGATGTCACAAAACAGCCCGACCCGATGCGGGAACTCAGCCCCTATCGCCACGTCCATCCTCCGCACCTCGAGCATCAGGCCTTACAAAGCCGGCGGGGCGAGTTCCGCCTCATTCCGCTTCCCGGAAACCGAACCCGGCTCGAAGGCCGAACCTGGTACACCTTCGAAATGTTCCCGCAAGCCTACTGGACGCTCTGGTCCGACACGAGCATCCACCGCATCCACGAGCGGGTGCTCAATCACATCAAGCATCTCTCGGAGTCGCCCGAGCGAGAATAGGCGGTGCGCTTTCATCGCGGACGGCCGTCGAAATCCATCAGTCCTTGACGGTCTCCGGGCCCCATCCTAAACTCGCGAAAGGCTGGTTGTTCCCTTCACAACAAACGTTTGAATCGACCGATGGAAATCCGCTACCAAGAAATTCAGGTCAACGGCGAGCCGCAAAAAGTGCCGGCGGACGCCAGCGTCGCCTGGCTGATCGAATACCTGAAGCTCGAGCCCAAATTCGTCGCCGTGGAGCGAAACGGCGAACTCGTGCCGCGGACAACGCACGCCCAATGCCGGCTCGAGGCGGGCGATCAAATCGAAATCGTCACGCTCGTGGGCGGCGGATAAATCCTCGGCCGAAGCGTCCCCTTAAGTCTTCTCTCTAAGTTTGCATCGATATGACGACCGATCTTTCTCCCGCCGAACCGCGTCGGCTTCAACTGGGCACGCATGCGTTTCTATCGCGGCTGATCGTGGGGACGGGGAAATACGCCACCTATGAACTGATGCGGGACTGCCTGGAAATCAGCGGGGCGGAGGTGATCACGGTCGCGGTCCGGCGGGAGCGGTTGATCGATGCCGAGGGCCGGAGCATCTTGGATTTCATCGATCTGTCCCGGTACACGATCCTGCCGAACACCGCGGGGTGTTTTTCCGCCGAGGACGCCGTCCGCGTGGCCCGGTTGGGGCGGGAGATTCTCTCGGGATTGGAGAACCCCGGAGCCGATTGGGTCAAGCTGGAAGTGCTGGGCGATACGAAAACGCTGCTCCCCGATCCTATCGCCACGCTCGCCGCGACGGAGCAACTCGTGGCCGAGGGTTTTCAGGTCCTGTGCTACACGACCGACGATCCGATCACCGCCCGCCGATTGAAACAGGCCGGGGCGACTTCGGTGATGCCGGCGGGCAGTCCCATCGGCAGCGGGCAGGGGATTTTGAATCCGAACAACATCCGCATCTGCCTGGAATACCTCAAAGAGGATGATCCGAATTATCCGGTGATTGTCGACGCCGGCGTCGGGACGGCGAGCGATGTGGCGATTGCGATGGAACTGGGCTGCGACGGCGTGCTGCTCAACACGGGCATCGCCGGGGCGAAAGATCCCCGCCGCATGGCCGAGGCGATGAAGCTTGCCTGCCAGTCGGGCCGGCTCGCCGCGGGGGCCGGGCGGATCCCGAAAAAACTCTACGCCACCGCGTCGAGTCCGGAGACGGGGCGGATCGCGCCGTCTGCTTAGCGAACATCAAGAAAACAACTTCAACATGGGGACTAAAAGGCGAGCAGACCAACCTGCGGTCGGTGCCCGCGTAAGCCCCCTGGTTATGTTGAGTGGTTCAAAAGTTTAAGTTATTTCCTTGGCGACGGACAACGGACTAAGGACAAACTCTCGTGGCGAGCATTTCTGTTGTAGAGGATTCTTCGGCGAAGGAACTCGCCACGATTTTGATCTTCGGGGCCTCCGGGGATTTGACCGCGCGAAAGCTGATGCCCGCCCTTTATGCTCTTTGGAAAAATGGGTTTCTCTCCGATCAATCGCCCGTCGTGGGCGTGGCCCGGCGGGACAAAACCGACGACGGCTTCCGCGAGGAAATGCGCGAGGCCGTGCAATCGTCCCCGCACTGCGGCCCCGTCTCGCCGGAGGAGTGGAGCCGCTTCGCCGAGCGGCTGTTCTACCGCGAGGCGGATCTCACGAATCCGGAGGACTATGTGAAACTCCGCCACCAGGTGGAGGAAATCGAAGCCGCCCGCAATCCGGGCCGCTGCCGATTGGCGTACCTGGCGACGGCTCCGACGCTGTTTCTGCCCACCGTGCAGGGCCTTGCACATGCGGAGATGATCCCGCACCCCGAAGCCGACCGCTGGCTGCGCGTGGTCATCGAAAAGCCCTTCGGGCGGGACTTGGCGTCGGCTCAACAACTCGCCCACGACTTGGGCCAACTGCTCGACGAAAGCCAAATCTACCGCATCGATCATTACCTGGGCAAAGAGACGGTGCAGAACATCTTGCTGTTCCGCTTCGGCAATGCGATCTTCGAGCCGCTCCTAAACCGCAACCACGTCGACCACGTCCAAATCAGCGTGGCCGAGTCGCAGGGCATCGAGCACGGCCGCGGCAACTACTACGACAAATCCGGGGCCCTCCGCGATGTGCTGCAGAACCACGTGCTTCAACTCTTGTGCCTGATGGCGATGGAGCCCCCGGCCCTGTTTCGCGGGCAGTCCATCCGCGATGAGAAAATGAAAGTCCTCGAAGCCCTGGCCCCCGGAGCGGCGAAGCTCAGCGATTGGGCCGTCGCCGGCCAATACACCGAAGCCGTGATGAACGGCGAACCGGTCGCGGGATACCGCCAGGAAGACCGCGTGGCGGCCGATTCCCGCCGGGAAACGTTCGTGGCGATGGATGTCCGCATCGAGAACTGGCGTTGGGCCGGGGTGCCGTTTTATCTGCGGACGGGCAAACGCCTGCCCCTGCGGGTCACCGAGATCGCGGTGCAGTTCAAGGAGCCGCCCAAGCATCTGTTTACGACGGTCGAATGCGAAGGGGACATTTGCGATCTCGTCCAGGCCCGGCCCAACACGCTGATCTTTCGCATCCAGCCCAAGGAAGCGATCTCGCTGCAGTTCTCCACAAAACGCCCCGGCATGCAGTA
Organism: uncultured Planctomycetaceae bacterium; assembly: GCA_963815195.1. Taxonomy (GTDB): domain Bacteria; phylum Planctomycetota; class Planctomycetia; order Planctomycetales; family Planctomycetaceae; genus CAWAVN01. The sequence continues at coordinate 37,070 of CAWFGE010000011.1, read as the reverse complement.
TCAAATCCAGCCGGTGACGATGGATTTCGCGTACGAATCCGCCTTTCAAAGCTGCCTGCCCGAAGCCTACGAACGCCTGCTGCTCGAAGCACTGCGGGGCGATTCGACGCTGTTCACGCGAAGCGACGAACTGGAAACGGCCTGGCGGTTCGTCACGCCGGTGCTCGAACATTGGGAGCAGCCGGAGTTCGAGCCCGAACCTTACCCCGCCGGCAGTTGGGGCCCCGCAGCCTCGGAACGCCTCCTCACAAAAACCGGCCGGCATTGGCGCAAACCGCGCGGGCAGTAGCCTTTACGGTGCGGAACTGCCAGCCGCGACCGGCGGGTAAATGTATGCGCCGTCGATTGGCAAACCAGCGATGGATGACCCGTTGTAGCGTGCAGGGACTTTCAGTGGATCGCGATTTCGAATCTCGACGACTTTAGCGGCCAGCGGGTCCGAAGCATTCAGAAGTTTGACTCGGAAAGCATCAAGCCATGGGTTCTGTTTGCCGCCGAGACGCCGAAGCACCTCGCCGTAGGCAGCGCGAATATTGGCATCATCGATTTCCGTGGACGCAATGTACAAGAACCAATCTTCTGAATCCGCGGGATGGATCCAAAAAGCCGCGGCAATCGAAAAACAGTCATTGAAGTCGCGGATAAATTCTTCGCCCGCGTCGATTTGTTCATTTACCAGTAACTCGGCGCGGTTCAACCGGAAGCTCCTGTTAGCCGTTCTCTTGCTTTACGAAAGCCCTGCAAATATGACTGGCCGAAGGCGTCGAGGCCGCCGAAATCGTCGTGATTCTCCAGTGTGGTGATGAATTGCTCGGCATCATTCAGGATCAAGAGGGCGTTATTTTCAATCGCATCGTCTCCAGTCGAGAACCTGGGTTGTCACGCTTTTTCCCGCGTGATAACCCTTACGCTTTCCGTATAAAATGGGCCGCGTAGCTGCGGATGTGTTGGCCGTTTAAGACGTGGAACATTCGCAGTTGCTGGATCGTGGCCTGGCTGAAGCGGCTGATGGGGACGTGGACGAGCTTTACGCCGAAGCGTTTCGCGAGCCCGCGCCAACCGAGGCCCGGGGCGCCTTCGCTCAAGAGCGCGACGTGTTTTTCCCGGCTGTGATAGCAGGCGGCGGCGATCAGACGTTCTTCCAGCGTGTCGGTGAAGTCGAACCGCGGATCCTGCCAGACGTCGGGAATCGGCCGCGGCGGAAACAGAAACATCCCGCCGCCGTAGGTCGAAAGCGCAATCCCCGGCCCGACCATTTGCTGGCGGAAGTCCGACGCGAAGAGCGCCAACGTCGATTCATCGTGATGCTCCGCGTGCCAGGTGATCCGCCAAGGATAATCCCGCGGGTCGGCCGGCGAATCGAAGAGCATCACCACGCAGTCGAGGCTCCCCTTGGCGGGCGGGAAAATCTTGACGAACAGATCCCCCGTGTGCCAGTTCCGCAAGGTCTCGCGGATGTCCAAGCCGTCTTTGAGGCTGGTCGTGAACTTCTCCGTGCGCGCGAGGTCGTTCCCCAACAGCGCCATCGCCACATCTTTGACGTGCGTGCGGAACTTCTCGATCGAAGAATCCTCCGGCGGCCAACTGCACTGGCCGAACGGGTTCCAACTGTGGCTCCATTCCTGCTGCTGCGGTTTGGGCGGCAGCGGCGTGAGCTGGCAGGCTGCGCCATTGCCGGGATTGGCCGGGCAGGCGGCTTTTCAGTTTCACCACGTCCCCGTCCGGCAATCGGCCTTTGCCTAAACCCATTTTGAACACGGGGAACGGCATCAAGTCGGTGTAGGGATAGCTGTGGGCGGTTTCCGTCAGAAAGATCGCAAATTGATCGCCCGCAATTTGCTGGGCGGCGATGACGAGGGTATACAGGTCCGGCGTCATCCGGCGTTCGACAAGCGCCAGGTTCCGCACATAGTTGAAATACACGCGGAGCAACTTGGGCGTGATCTTGCGGGCCCGCGATTTGAGATCGGTTTGATAGCGGTCCCGCGTGGCGAGCAATAGCTCCTTGATGCCGTCGATGGAGAGGTTCTCATCGTCGTCGAGTTCCTGCCGGGCGCGTTCGTAAAGCCCGGTGATATAAGGCATCTCGCCCAAGAGGAACATCAACGAAGCCGGGTCCGCGGCGATAGAGGGACGTCGGCTTCGACAAGATCATGCTCGGCGGTCGATTCGATCTGATCGAAATACGCATCCTTGATCCAAGGCCAATCCAGAATCGAGCACACGAACAGAATCGATTCGTACTTCTGCTCGAGATCCCTGAGCCGATTTGTCATGTGCCGGACGCGATTTAGCGGCTGGCCTTCGGGGACCGGACTGATGGCGGGGAGGACGGCGGCGGCGAACTTGTCGGCATGCGTGGTCTTGAGCGCGTAGGGATCGGGAAACACGCCTTCGTAGGAATGAAAATCCGCCGTCTCCAAATCGATAAACGCCCGGGGCATGCGCTCCTGAATCGCAATCCGCAAGGCCGCGATCACGCCTTGGCACGGATCGATCGGCACATAACTGAAGCTGCGGGCCTCATCGTCATCGTCGGCCGCATCGGGCGACCATTCGCTCGGCGAGAAATGTTCGACCTCTTCCTGCATCACCGCCGAGATGCCCGGCAAAAACGCGATCGCCCGTTCCACATCGTTTTGAAACGAAGCGGGCAAAGGCACCGCCAGGCAATCGAACGACTGCGAGAGCATCACTCGCCGGACTTCAATCGCAAAATCCCCGCTGCCATGAATGATGGGCAATACGGTAATCTTCGGGCTGATTTGGAGAAACTCGGTTGTCATAGGTCTTGTAATTAATTTCTTGAGGGCCTCGCCGCGCGATTTCTATTTTCGCAGTTTTTTTGCCGATTGCAGTGCATTTTTCACGCGGTCGTCGCCACGCGGATCCTTCCCCTGGAAAAATTTCTTGCTCGGATATCCCAGTTGAAGCGAAAGGCGGTCGGTTTTTGCGTTCTTGTCCGGTTGTTGATCGCCTAAGACAATCACCATGCCGCTCAAAGATTGCGAAGAAAAGCCAGTGGTCAACTCTCCCCGGTAAACGGTTTTCCCATCCAAAGCCAAGGTGAATGGCATCGCCAGTTTTTGCTCTTGTTGGATGAGCCGAATACTCAAGCGGTCCGCGACTCCTTTTTTCAAGATCAACGTATGCGACGACCATTCATAGCCGGTAATCTCATCCGACGACACCAGTACCTTGCCGGCCTCGTCGCGGAGATCGAGATCGGCGGTTTTCGGTTCGACGGCGAAAATTGCGAGCGACAGGAGCACTGCGTTCATGGGAAACCTCTTCTGGTGGATGGAATGATGAAACCGACCGGCCCGCATTATAACCTGAAGTTGGGAAACCGGAGTCAAACAGTCTCGTAACATCCCTTTTTCGTCCGTGATTGCGCGGAACCCAACGGCTGACGCGGCATTACGAGTTGTTGATTTAACAGATAACAGCAGGCCAGCCCGTTACCTTATCGATCATCTACTTGCTCCAACAGTTGTCGTATATGCTCTATGCGCGCGAGTGGCAGAGACAGTTTCTCCAAATTGACGTGTTCCTTGATGTAGACTCTTTTGCAACGAGTACTCCTTCCAATTCAGCGTCAGAAATCTGTTTATCCTCAAGAACCGCACGGAGGGTGTCACGGTAGATTGGTTCTGACTCTGAAGCATGGTACACATATACCAGCCTTCCCTGACTTGATTTCTTCGCACATGTCAATAGTGCGTCGCGCATCCTTTCCGAAGGCTCATTATCGCTTGGCATCCTCGCATACAATTCTGATAGAACGAATAAGTACAAGGTGCTAGAACACATCGGTTCTTTTATCATGAAACCACTCGCTCATTATTTTGTAGTTAATCACGCCGACCAACACCGCCATCGCAGTTTTATGCCCGTTATATTTCGACGATATGTCATCAAGTTTAAGCTGCGGATATTGGATTTCATCCGGTTTCAACGATTGTAGATATATCAGCACTGGGGAGACTAGCATTGTGGGAAGAGGATCGGATGATGCAACCAACCGCACCGCTACGCTCGGCGGCAATTCGCTTTTGCTTTTCGGCCGCAATCACGAATGGGGCAAGTTTCGCCGGGTAGGAAGGTAAATTCTCTGCAAGCCATTCCAATTCACTCGGCGTAGACTCTCTATACATTTCCCGAAATACTGCGCTACCCCAGAATCCGTTGACGGAAACCACTTCAGGCCAATCTAGTTTACTCCTCGAAATCGCCTGGGTTAACTCCCTATTTAATCGCTTTAGTAGGTCTTCATTTTTCCAATGCTTAGCGATTGTTTCCTTCTGTCTATCTGACTTTTTTGGCATCTCCGAATCGCTTGAAACTGCACACAAAGCAAGATATAGGAGTAAAAGACCTACAATACCTGTCAATACTAGCAAAGAGCTACGCTTAGTATAACATATACTAATCATGACTTGCCCCAATATACTTAACAGGACAAAACAATAGACATGAGGTCAATATGCACACAAGACCTCACTTTGGCATCGGTTTGATTTTTCGCAATCCATTGCCCCCTTTTACCTTGTCAATCCACTTTCAAATCGAATGTCCAATGACCGCGGAGTGCGTCTCCCGTTCCAAACAGTACCGCCGCTTGAAGACTCTCGATCGTTGGAATCCCTCGTCGTCCACCCCGGCCGGCTGGAATCCGTTCTCCCCGCCATGATGAATCTGGAATGTCAATTCCTCCCCGCGGGCATCGACCAACCAAAGTTCTTTAACACCTGCTTGAAAATAAGCCAGCGGCAACCGCTCGGTGTCTTTGGTTTCGTCGCAACATCAATGATCTCCACGATCAAATCGGCCGCTCCTTCGATTTCGACACGGACTCCCTGGTTTGCCGCTGGGATCGGGAACCATCCGTGCCCGCTTGGATTCAATACGTTCATAGGAAAAATAGAATACGTCCGGTTCCACAGAGAGACCCGCATCGGGACTGGAATAACGGCATCGACTCATCAACACCTGTCCCAAATTCCGGCCTTGCAAAAGTTTCCGATGCCGCGCACCATTTCGGCTATCACCGCACCGTGGCGAAAGATTTTCCGCGGCGACCATGGCCACTTCTATCTGGCCATTGAAGTATCGATTCGCCCGCGTTCGGGGAACTCTTCCGATAACGCCCATTGCCGAAAGTCGGCCAGGATCTCTATATCCATCGGAATTTCCATGTCATCGTCGAGCACAAGCGTCGTGGGGCATGATTGGTCCTCCCCGGTGAAGCGATCAATAATCCTCATCGTCCTCGTCGAAGTCATCGTCATCGTCATCTTCGTAGTCGGGGTGCAACGGGTCGCCGGGGGAGAAGAAGAAATCCCCTAAGCCCATTGGGACCACGTTGCCGCCCAGGGTCTGGTTTTTGCGGTCGGCGAGGGATTGGAGATCGAGGGCCTCTTCGCCCAGGCAACTTTGCAGCGCCTCCTGCCAGGCGGCGTCTTTGCTCAAGGGGTGATCCGGGTCGGCGGCGATGCGCTTGAGGGCGTACCGCATCACGTTGATGCCGTCGCGCGTGGAGAAATCGAGTTTCAGCTCGTGGGCCTCCTGCAGGAACTCCACGGTGAGGTTCAGCATTTCCTCGGTGGCGAACGGCAGGTGATATTGGAGGATCGCCAACTCGTCCGCGCGGTTGGGATGACCTAAGGTCAAGGTGGGCTGCAAGCGGCTGAGGATGTAATCGGGGATCTCGAAGGTGGATTCATCCTCATTCATCGTCACCGCGCAGCGGAAATCGGGATGGGCGGGAATCGTGATCCCGGCGACGATCGATTCCACGTATCGGCGATGATCCAAGAGCGGCGCCAGGCTCGCCCAGGACTTTTCGTTCATGCGGTTGCCCTCGTCCAACAGGCAGATCCCGCCCTTGATCATCGCCGACACCATAGGCGATGCGTGGTATTTGATCGTGCCCTTTTCGCCCAAGACCGGCGTCACGAGCAAGTCTTCCGGGCGGGTGTCGGCGGTGCATTGGTAGATGTACAGCGATTGCTGCCGGACCCGGGCCGCCGCGATCGCGAGCGTTGTCTTGCCGATGCCCGGCGCCCCGACCAACCGGGGCGCGAGCGGCAGGTCTTTCTCGTCGATGACGAGCCAGCACGCCAGGACCTGCTTCAAAACTTCCCGCTGCCCGATCCATTCTCCCTGAGAGGAATCCGGTTGGCCCAAGTGCAGGTTTACGCCGTCAATCTCGTATTGTTCAGCCATGATCCCATTTCGATTGCTTTATGGTTCAAAAGATCGTCAACAGATTTTGGATGGGGGCAAAGGTATTATATCCGCTCGCCCCGCCGGGAGACAGGCGGCATCGGGATTGGGACGAAGAGAGGTGCGCGGAGCCTGGCTCACATCTTTATACGCCGTGCCGAGGCAGTTTTTTCAAAGAGAAAGTGCGCAGCATCGAACCTCGCCCTTGCCGAAGCGTTGAGAAACGCGGCTGGCGAGGCGACGGGTTAGGAAGCGCCGAGCCGATCCTGATACAGCCGTTCGATGTCGGCGACCGTCACGGTGATTTCGCGGGTGAAGCCCGTGTGGGACCGCTCGTATTTCACGTTCGAGGCCAATTCGGGATGCCGATGCAGCGAACCGGCCAACCAGCGGCGATCCTCATCGGTCAGTTCCCCGACGGACGGATCCCAGAACGTGCGGGTTTCGATCACCAGCGATTCCAGACGCGGATCGTATTTATTGAGATTCGCCATGCTGTCTGCTCGTAAACCAAGGACAAAACAGGAGTTATCGAAAGACGCCCAATCCGGCGGATTCCGTTAGTATAACGCGAGCTCGTTCAATTGGTAGCCTGCCGCGGAGGCTTGGCAACAGGGCATCCACTGATTCACCGCCTGAATCGAATGCCGGGACGAGGAGGCGGACCTCGGCGAACAAAATCCTCGGACGGCGTTCCGCGATAACAGCGGGGAATCACGGGCCAGGTTTCGGTCAAGAAGTAAGCGTAGGTCCCCTGTGGGAATTCGGGGGTCACGGCAAATCGCCCGTTGCATTCATCCAGGTCGCCGCTTCCATCCACAAATTCATAATCCGCAACGAAGGTGCCGTCGAATGGCCCGCCCGGTTGGCCGCGACCGCCGGGACGCTTTCCTTTTTTGAGGCGATAACTGGATTTCAGCGGTTTGATCTTCGAGTTGGGATCCTTCGGGTCGGCATAGCCATACACGGCGTACATGGGAAAGCCGTCGGCCGCCCAGCCCACGAGCGGAGAATGGCGGTCCGCAGCGATCTTCACGGAAGACAACAAGCCGGTGGGCAAGCCGTGGTAGTGGTAAGCACCGGTGGGTTGAACGTGCGCGTGGCTGACATCGATGCCCAAGGCAATCGCTCCCGACAACGGCTCATACTGCCAGGGGCTCATCGGATCGCCGAGATACCATTCCGCCGCCCCCGGATCGAACGGCACTCCATTCACGGCGATCCCGAAATTGTGCATCCGCAAGGGTGTTGTTCGGTCTGCGGTTTTGGGATGGGCGGGGATCCGGTACACATAGGATTGCTCGGCGATGCGGTGCGGATTCCCGGGATTCGGAAACGCGCCGGTGTCATGTTGGGGGATTCCATTGGCGCGAATCACGCGCTCGTTTCCTTCAACCGTGATGGATACTCGATTGGCGCTCCCCGGTTTCTTTGTCGCAGGCACGAGGTTCAATTTCCCGGGGGACTGATTGACGGTATGTCTGCGGCGCGGCGGACCGGGAGGGCGTCTTCCCGGTTGGCCGAGAATCGCTGTATAGGCCAACACCGCGAAGAGCATCGCCAGGCTCAAGGAAATCCATCGCTGCATCAGAATCGCCTTTCGGGAATTGTTGGAAGTGATCGAGGAATCACGGTCTTCGTTGGGCGGCTCGCTTTCCGCCGAACTTCGCCCGCCGGTCTTTCTCGTGAATTTCGCGGTCAAAGAACACGCCTTCCTGGACCGGAGTGTGAGCCTGTTGGGCAAAGGATTTGAGCTTGGCGAGGACATCGGGCTTCGCCTGGGCCAGGTCGTGCCGCTCGCTGATGTCTTGGCTGAGATCGTAAAGTTCCCACGCCCGATTCTTGCCGGGCTGGATGGCTTTCCAATTCTGCATGCGGACCGCCGTTTGCCCGTTGAGTTCCCAATAGAGGTATTGATGCTCAGGCTGCTTTCGCCCGGCCGCTTTCTCGCCCAGCAGTTCGGGCACGATCGACACGCCGTCGCTGTCTTTGGGCGGCGTCGCGCCCGCCAACTCTGCGACTGTGGGGAGCACGTCGGGGAAATACCACAACCGATCGCTCACGCGTCCCGGTTCAATTTTTCCCGGCCAGCGGGCGATCATCGGAATCCGCAGGCCGCCTTCATAGAGATTGCCTTTCTTTCCGCGAAACTCCACGCCGGTTCGGGGATTGACGTTCGCGCCATGAAATCCGCGGGGATGCTGGTCATCGCGGAAATAATCGTTGCCCCCGTTGTCGCCGCAGAATAACACCAGCGTGTTCTGTTCCAAATCCAACTCGCGAAGCAAATCCAGCACCTCGCCCACCTGGCGGTCCACCATGCTGACCATCGCCGCAAAGCGTTTGGCTTGCTCGGGCCAAGGTTTGTCCTTGTAGATCGCCCACGCGGGATCTGTGCCGGGAATGTCAAAGATGCCGTGCGGCGGTGTGATCGGCATGTAGCAGAAGAACGGTCGGTCTTTATTCTGGCGAATGAAATCCTTGGCCGCTTCCACAATGACATAATGGGAATACGTCTCGCCGTCGCTGCCGCCGCGGTTGTTTTTGAGCGGGACTTCCTCGCTGTTGCGGACGATGTAAGGCGGATAATAACTATGGGCGTGGACCTGGTCGTAGTACCCCAGGAACACATCGAAGCCGTGCTTTTCCGGGACGCCGGTGGAGCCGCGCCCGCCGCAGCCCCATTTGCCGAACCCGCCTGTGGCGTAGCCTTCTTTCTTCAAGATCGAGGCGACCGTTTGCTCCCCGGCCCGCATTGGCGTCCCGCCGCCATTCAAGCGGACGGACGTGTGGCCGCTGTGTTTGCCGGTCATCAGGCAACAGCGGGTGGGAGCGCACAGCGAGGAACCCGCCAGGCCCTGCGTAAAGCGGATGCCCTCTTTCGCCATGCGGTCGATTCGCGGCGTTTGGATATGCGGATTCCCCAAGCAGGACAACTCATAATAGCCGAGTTCGTCGGACATGATGTAAACGATGTTGGGTTTGTTCTCCGCCAGCGCCGATGTCGCGAAGCCCAGCACAAAAAGAACAACGCCTAGGTTCTTCATACGGTGATTCCTCTCACAAAGATCACAGATCGAGAGCCGGCCGGTTTCCTCGGCAACGTTTCCGATTATAAGGACGATCCGTGCCGATTGGCGAGTTCAAGCGCGATGCGGACCCATTCATTACAAAATCATGGTCCACAGAATCCCAGACATTCTGTGAACCATGATTTTGTTGCATCCCCTCCGACGAAAGAGCCGCCGCCTAAACGCCGGGAATCCTCTTGCACTTTGGATTCCGCCTTCGCAGAATGAAGGTGTGGTTTCCCACGTTCTTGCAGATTTCCTTTCCGATCATGCCTTTCTTTTTCCTGTGACGGCTTCTCTGTTCTTGGAAGCCGGAACTCGTTTTTATGACGCGGAGGGTCAGCATGCCCTCTCGGTTGGTTTTAGCTTTCGGCCCGCTTCTCCGCGGCGGGGGATTTCGCGGCAAAAGCGAAACAGCCCCGCGCCCCGTTCCCCGGTCCCGCGCGCCTCCGGATGTTCGCCTTCAGGGATGGGAAATCATCTCGTAAAGGTTTCCCAAATCTTGTTTTCGCGATTTGAGGGAGGCGTCCGATGCGAACTCAATCCAAAATGCCGGGGGTCGTGCGGCTTTTATATAACCACAACCCCTTTTATCTCATCAGCACCTGTTTGGTGCTCTACGGGCTTCAGGCGGCGTTTCATCCCGCGGCGGGCGAGTTGATCGACCCCTGGGCCCTCTTGGCCGCCTTGAGCGGCTACACGCTCGTCGCCGCGCTCACGGCGTTTGCCATCGTGCGGTTCGGCAAAGTCTGGGAAGATGCCCGCTCGCTGTTATTGATTTTATTGTTCTTGTTTTTGGCCCTCTCGGTCAGCTTTGATGAAATCGTCAACACCACCTCGCAGTTAGGTCAGGGACTTTTACTATTCGGCTTTTGTCTTTCGGTGGTGATTTCGGAAGGGCTCTTGCGGGGGCTTCAGATCAGGCTGCCGGCGCTTTACCGGGGGCCTTATTATTTGCTGCTCGGCTTGTTTTTCGGGTACCCGCTGTGGGTGTCGCCGGAAGTCACCGAGCTGCCGGTGGACGTGTTGCGCTGGCGGATCCTGCTGTTTCCCGCCGCGGCGGCGGTTCCGTTTTTGGCCTTGATCCCGGCGGTCCGCCGGGGGGCGAGTTACACCTTGCCCAACGGCACGCCCTGGCGCTGGCCTTGGGTTCCGTGGCCGATGTTCGCGTTTCTCGCGCTGGCGGTTTGCGCGCGGGCCTACGTGCTCAGCATCTCGTTCGACCCGGCCGCCGGGATGAACAGCACCTTCGGGCTTTATACCTTGGTGCCGTTTCTGCTGGCGGGGTTGGTGCTTCTGCTCGAACTCGCCCTCGTGCACCGCTCGAAAGTCCTCAGACGATTGGTGATGGCCGCCGGCTTTGGCCTGGTGTTTCTTGCCCAGGCGGCGGGCGACGGCAGCCCGGTCTCCCGGCATTTCCTCGTGGAACTCACCGCGTTGGCCGGCGCGCCGTTGTTTTTGACGGTGTGCAGCCTCGCCGTGTTTTATGCGTACGCCTGGATTCGCGGCGTTCGCTTCGGCGAATGGGGCTGCCTGGCCATGCTGCTCGTGGCCGTGTTCGTCGAACCCGATTCTCTCCGACTGGGGGACGGGAGCGAACCCCAACTGTGGGCCTTGCGTGCCGCGGGGCTCTTGGAGTTTCTCCTGGCCCTGGTGCGCGTGGATTCCAAACGCTGCTTCCTGGGCGTTGCGGTTTCCATCGCGGCCCTGGTCCTCTCGCCCGATGTGCCGCACACGGCATTGTTCCAACAGGTCATTCCCTATCATTTGCTGCTGTTGGCGATGCTGGTGATCGGCGCGACCTTTCACGACGGCTTCGCCCGGTTCCTGCGAAAAGCCGGGGCCCTGATGCTCGCGATGTCTTGCCTCGCCGCCTTGACCTATGAATTTCCGGACGCCGCCCGCTTTGGCTGGCAGTTCGGCTACATGGGCGGATTGACGCTCGTCGCGGGACTCTATTGGTGGTACTGCAGCGAGCGGTGGTCGCTGTACGGTTTGGGCGTCTCATTAGGCGGGATGCTCGTCACCGGCAGCACGCGGCTCTGGGAATGGCTACTGATCGAAATGGGCCCGAAAGCGCTTTATCCGCTGGCTGCGGGATTGGGGTGCTTTTTGCTCGCCATCGCGATCAGCGCTCTCAAAGGCGGTGCCGGCACTTGGGCGATGGGGTTCTGGAAACGGGCAGACCGCCCGGAAGCCGTGCCTTAGGATGAGTTGCCGCCCGCCGAGGAAACGATTCCGCGGAGCTGGGGGAAGGTTTCCCTTTCCCCGGCTCCGTTTTTTTCCGGATTTTTTTTCGCTTTTGCGATCCGTTTTCCGCTCAGGTGGGTTTGATGTTGGACGGAGCACCATTTGACCTTCCAAATGGGATGCTTTGTCCATGATTTTAAGAAATGGGGTTGGTGAGGTTTCACCCGTCAAAGTAATTTCCTCACCAACCCACGTCCCACCTTGAAGGTCGCAATCTGCACCTTGGGTGGGATTTTTGCATTGTACCCCCAATTTCCTGGTCCACAAGCCTCTTTTGATTTCTTATTTCAGAACATTTCTGCTGTCTAATTTTTTGTTCCTCTTCATTCCACGTCCGACTTTCGAAAGGAAACCTGCTTATGCCCTCGCATCGACGCCGAAATCGGGGTTTCACGCTCATCGAGTTGCTTGTGGTCATTGCCATTATCGCCATCTTGATCGCATTGCTTCTTCCCGCCGTTCAACAAGCCCGCGAAGCCGCCCGCCGCTCGAGCTGTAAGAACAACCTCAAGCAATTTGGAACCGCCCTGCACAATTACCACGAGACGCACAAGACGTTTCCCTTTGGGACCATCACGAGAATCAACGGGCCCGCCCCGGCGCCTGGAACGAGCAACACCCGGCAAAACTGGTTCCACATGATTTTGCCGTTTATCGATCAGGCCCCGCTGTATCAGCAATTCGTTCCCCAAATGCAAACCAACGTCTTTCCGGGCAGTTGGACGGGCGCGACGACGGTCATCCAAGTCGCCATGTGTCCTTCCGACCCCGCCAACCCCAAAACGACGCAGCAAGGATTCCACGGGAACTACGTGACGTGCACCGGCTCCGGAAACTCCGGGGCGAGCAACACTTACGCCGTCACCAACGGATTGTTCTACCCCCTGTCCTCCACCAAAATCCGCGATATTCTGGACGGCAGCACCAACACGATCATGATGGGGGAACTCAAACTTCAAAAGGACAGCATTAGCGCGTCGGGAACGGGCAATGTGGTCTGCGGGGGATCGCACGACCTGCGCGGACGGTATTACAACACCTACCACGGCAACGCAACCTTCACCACCTTGCGTCCGCCCAATACGCCCGTGGGGGACGCCATGCAATACTGCAACGGCACAAACCTCGTCCCCTGCCGGCAATGTGTGAGCGGCAACCAGGAAATCCACGCGCGAAGCTACCACATCGGCGGCGCGCACGTGGCTTTGGGCGATGCTTCGGTCCGGTTCGTCTCCGATAACATCAATACCAGCCTCTTCCAAGCGCTGGGCACCATCGCCGGACAAGAAACCGTCGGGAATTTTTAGTCTATTCGCGAACACGACCGCCGGCCTCGTTTCATCGTGCCGGTTTCAGGCCTGCCGTCCTGCGCGCAGGCCGTTTGCTTTGTTTTCATACATCTCATTCTCCTCAAAGGAAACTTACGAACTCATGGTATTGCGAATCTTCATCGGCTGTCTCGCTGTCTCGTTCCTCGCAGGTTGTGGAGGCGAGCCCAAACTGCCGGAATATACCGTCAAAGGCACCGTGAAATATGACGGGAAACCTCTGGAATCCGGCTCGGTTGTGCTCGACCCCATCGACGGAGTGGGCGGTGCCGCCAGCGGCGGAATCCAGAACGGCACCTTTGAATTGAAATCCCAACCCGGGAAGAAAAAAGTGCGAATTACCGCCGTCCGCGAAACGGGAGAGAAGGATCAATACGGAGAACTCATTTCCGAATCCTACATTCCCAGCAAATACAACGATGAAACCACGCTCGAGTTTGAAGTGAAACCCGACAACACCAACACCGCGGACTGGAACCTCGACAAGTAGCGTGTGCTGACCCAGCCCAAATCGCTTCGGGGGTTTCCCCAAAATCTAAAACTGGACCTTGACATCCACTTTTAATGCTTCTATCGTTTCTCAAACGGAGAACCACAGCGGTTTGTGGTCCTGGACTTTTTGCTCCTTCGAGAAAACGAGAACGGAACGATGCAGCACATTGATGAAGCCCGTCTGGAGAACGACCTGGGATACCGCTTCGAATACGTCAGCGGGTTCATGGGGTTTGCCGAGGACGATGTGGAAGCGATGCACGCGGCCGCCGGACATTTGGCGCCTCGGGTGCCCAGCCTGGTGGATGCCGTGTACGAGCAGTTGATTTCGTACGATGCCACCAAACGGCATTTCGTGCCTCGCCAAACGGGGTATGAAGGCGACGTCCCCGCGAGCCTGGAGACGTTGGAGATGGATCACGAGATGATCCAGTTCCGCAAGCAGCATCTGGGCCGGTATCTGACCAACCTCGTGACCAAACCCTACGACGGCAAGTTCGTGGGCTATCTCAACCGCGTCGGCGAGATTCACACGCCAAACGCCGGCAGCAAGGAATTGGACGTGCCCTTGGTGCAGATGAACGCCCTCATGGGCTTTGTCTCGGATGCGTTGATTCAGACAATTTTCAGCCTGGGCTTGGACCGGGCGGCCGAGCGGCGGACCATCCAGGCTTTCAACAAACTGCTCTGGCTGCAGAACGACCTCATCACCCGGCATTACCAGAAGCTGCCTGTTGCCTCGGCCGTGTAAGCCGGCATCGCCAGGTGGACGTGCGCTGGCTGTATCTCGGCTGCCGATGCGTCGATTGCGGACTGTTGGGTTGTTACGCGGACTGGAAAAACGAGTACAATGGCTTTCAGTCGCTGTTGGACGACGTCTAACGCAAACCCGCTTGTCTAACTCCACGGAACCTGACGAGGCCCGGAATGCAAAAACCCACGGTGGCGATTTTCGGCGCAAGCCAGAACCGCCAGAAGTTCGGCAACAAATCCGTCCGCGCAACTTAGATCAGGGATACGAAGTCTATCCGGTCAATCCGCACGCGGAGGAAATCGAAAGCCTCAAAGCCTATCCTTCGCTGGCGGATTTGCCGGTGTCCACGGTGGACCGGGTGAGCGTTTATCTTCCGCCCGCCGTCGGCGTCACCCTGCTCGAAGAAATCCAGGCCCTAGAGCCCGCGGAAGTCTGGTTCAACCCCGGCAGCGAAAGCGACGAAATCCTGGACCGCGCCCAAGAGTTGGGTTTGCGGATCATCATGGCTTGCAGCATCGTCGATCTGGGCGTCTCCCCGAGCCAGTTTCCCGGATAAGACCCGCATCGAATGCGGAGAGACTTTTTGCTTTTTGCCTGAGATCCGCGCATCGCGCGGCGGGTTTTGATAACATAGCGCGCGGTGTGATCCCGGTCAAAACCCCCCTTCACGCGAATTTGGAGCGGCGCTATGCGATGTGTTGTGTTGTTGATCGCGTTGATGATGTGCAGTCCCTTGGCGGCGGATGAGGTTTCCGATCTCATCAAACAGCTTGACGCCGAGGGCTTTCAGGACCGCGAGCAGGCGGCCCAGAAGCTCGAAGCTCAAGGCAAACAGGCGGTCCCGGCCCTCGCCGAAGCCGCGGAAACGGGCAACTTGGAGACGGCGGTGCGGTCGATTCAGATCCTCCAGAACCTGATGGAATCGAAAGACAAAACCGCCGCGGACGAAGCCAAGTCCGCTTTGGAAAAACTGTCGGGCAGCAAAAACCCGGCCACCGCCCGCCGGGCCAAAAGCGCATTGACGCCGAAGCCCCAACCGCAACCCGCCCCGGCCGGCATCCGCAACCGAATTGCCATCCCCGCGTTTCCACTTCCCGGGAGGGGCGTTCGGCGGGTGTCGATTCGAACCATCAACGGCGTCAAAACCATCGATGCCCAAGACGGGGAAAAGACCGTGAAAATCGAGGTCGATCCCCAAGGCGAAATCAAAATCGCATCGACCGAAAAGAAAAACGGCAAGGACGTGACCGAGAAATTCGCCGCCAAGAACATGGACGAACTCAAAAAGAATCACCCCAAAGGCCACGAGATTTACCAGCAATACGAAGGCTACATCAACCGGGCCGCCGCCGCGAGATTTGGAGGCGGCGGCGTTGCAGGCGGTGGCTTTGGCGGACGCGCCGCCCGACCCGCCCGACCCGCTGCTAACACCGGAGGCCTGGAAATGGCCGGGCGGATGGTCCAGAGCTTGAGCCGGATCTTGGAAAATTCGACCGATGACAACGCGATTAAAGACGCTTCGAAGGAATCCCGCGAAGCTTTCAAGAAGGACATCGTGGAAATGAAGAAGCGGTTGACCGAGATCGAAAACCGCCTCCAAAAAGCCATCGAGGCCGACGCCCAAGACAAATCCGCCGAAGCCGAGAAACCCGCGAATGCTGAAAAGTAAATTGGCCTACGTCTGGCCGTGGTTGGCCTTCGCCTCGTGTGTTTCATGGAGCTTCGCCGCGGGCGAGGAAACCAACCCTTACAATGTGCTGTTTATTGCGATCGATGATCTGCGGCCGGAACTCGGTTGTTACGGCGTGAAGGCGGCGCAGTCGCCGAACTTGGACCGGTTCGCGGAATCGGCCGTGGTGTTCGATCGGCATTACGTCCAAGTCGCGACTTGCGGAGCTTCGCGGTATGCGCTGCTCACGGGCGCAGCCCCGCCCATTCGGGCGTCACGCGAAATAACGCCGCGGCCTATCAAGGCAAATCCGCCCTCAAACCCAATCCGCAACCGGGTGCCCAATCGCTGCCTGAACTTTTCCGGCGTTCCGGCTATCACACCGCCTCGATCGGCAAAATCTCCCACACACCCGACGGCCGGGTCTACGCGTATAACGGTTCGGGCGACGGCCGGCCGGAACTCCCGAACGCTTGGGATGAACTGCCCACACCGTTCGGCCCCTGGAAACGCGGCTGGGGGATTTTCTTCGCTTATGCAAATGGAAAACATCGCGAAGACGGCGGCGGCCATAGCGACCTGATGGAGTTCACCGCCGAGAAGGACGAAGACCTTCCCGACGGCCTGCTCGCGGCGACGGCCATCGACCATTTGCGGGCCTTCAAATCCTCGCCGGAACCGTTTTTCCTGGGCGTGGGGTTCTTCAAACCGCACTTGCCGTTCGTGGCGACACGCCGGGATTGGGAAGCCTTTGAAAACAGCGACATCCCGCTCCCGCCCGAAGGGAAGATCGGCTCGCCTTATTGGCACGCGAGCGGCGAGTTTTACAAATACGACGCCCCCTTCAAGAAAACGCATCCGCTCTCTCCCGCCGCCCAGCGCACCGCCCGCCGGGCGTATTATGCCTGCGTGCGGTATGTCGATCGGCAAGTCGGCCGGGTGCTCGCGGAACTCAAAAAACTCGGCCTGGACAAGAACACGGTCGTCATCGTGTGGGGCGATCACGGCTGGCATTTGGGCGAGCAAGAAATTTGGGCCAAGCACACGCCCTTCGAACGAGCCAACCGCAGCGTGCTGATGATCCGCGCTCGCGGACTCTCCGGCCCCGGCAGCAAAACCAGCGCATTGGTGGAAACGATCGATCTGTATCCGACCTTGATCGATCTCTGTCACCCAACGTTCCAGCAAACTCAATGGCCGCTGGACGGAAAATCCCTCGTCCCGATTCTCCAACGCGAAGCCTCGAGTGTGCGGGAGGCAGCGGTCAGTTACTGGGGCGATGCCGTCAGCATCCGCTCCGCCACGCATCGCCTCATCCTCGGGAAGACCAAACAAGGCGAGCCCCACACGGCTCTTTATGATCTTTCCGGCAATCTCGACAGCAGCCAAAACATCGCCGACTCCCGCCCCGACCTGATCCGACAACTGCGGCAACACCTGGCGAACTCACAATTGCAAAAACCGCCGCCCGCCGTAAGATAAACCCCACGGTCCCGTAACTCAATCGGCTAGAGTGCTACCCTTACAAGGTAGAAGTTACAGGTTCGAGTCCTGTCGGGACCACTCCTAAACCAAGAAATACAAAGGACTTAGGACAAGCCAATTTGGTCCACTATGGTCCGTTAAGCGTGGTCAACTAACCGGTCCGCTATTTTGCCTTTTTTGCTGGACCACCCAGCGACCCGCCAAGGCCCGCCGCGCGCCCGGGGCCCAGAACCCGCCCCAAGGCCAGAATCCCCGCCAGGCGGCCGACTGGGGCCCCAGGGCGATAGTTTCTATTGGCGTCAATGGAAACTATCGCCCTGCTTCCGCCTGGGCCCACTCAGAGAAGAGCGTTCGGCGGGGATCCGCATACCGAAATACGTGGCCCGGATGCGGTCGAACCCAGCGGGATCTGGCACCCCGCCGCGCGGAGCAAATCGAGATCGCGTCGCACCGTCTTCGGGTCGATCTTATGCTCGGCGGCGAATTCGCTGACGCTCAAGCCAATGCCAGCCAGCGCCGCATCCAGGGCGATCAGTCGCTTCAGAACATCCAGTTGCATCGCAGGGGTCATCCATCACGACCAAGCCGCCCGGCGCGAGGTGGAGCATTGCTACCAGTGATGAAGAACATCCACGACGATCAAATCTCATTTCCGATTCCCGGCGTGCCGGCCGAAAAACTCATCGCTGGTCATTCGCAGGGTACGCGCATCCGCACCACGAAGCACAAGCTGATCTATTACGAGGCCTCCGCAAGCAGTCGCCCGCTCGGCGGTGGGAGTTTTATGATCTTGGCCGGTGATCCGCACGAAACCCAAAACGCCTACCATGACCCGCAGCATCAGCAGATCATCGCCGAGATCAAAGGCCGGCTAACCAACTCCAGGCGGAACTGGGCGACAAACCCTAGGCTCCACGGGCGGCCCAGCCCCGGCTCAATTCAGATGGGGCGTAATTCTCTCCGCCCGACTTCGTTCAACTTCCACAATCGCCCTTGCCGATCAAAAGGGAAGATTCCCGAAGCCGCGATTCTCAGAAAGGAAATCTGGTGGCCGACAGCAAACCCAAAGAACACGCCGTCCTGAAAATGCGACAGTTCGTGGAGAAGCTGGGCAGCATCGAAAAAGCGAAAGCCGCGATCGAAGCGCTCCAGAAAATCCAAAAGGCCGCTTAAAACCATGCTCCCGCAAGGGAGCATTTTTGTGGGCCAGCTTGGGCTCAGCCCAATTCTTCCAGGAACTTGAGCGCCTGGCGGGCCTGGTCGATTCCGCCCAATTCGTTTACCAGTTTCTTCGCTTCAACCAAATTTTCCGCCGTCAGCGCGTTGGCTGGGGCCGATTTCTTTGGGCTGGACTTTTTGTTTCCCGACTTCTTCGTCGCCGCTTTTTGCCCATCCAATTGGCCGGACTCCTTCATCCGCTTTTTGACCTGGCTGACCAGTGCGGGGCTCACCTTGATTCCCCGCTCGGCCATTTCGGGCACCACCACGGATGCGGTGGCGCTCGGATTCTCGCTGAGGTAGTCGCGGACAGATTGGCTTTTGCTTGGGCCTTGCGATTTCTTCTTGGCCATGATTGCTCCTTCGTAACAGTGAAACGTGTTTTTGGGAATTGGCTGAAGCCGAATAGTAGCGATTTTGACTGACGCAGACATAGTCAACGCCATTCACGAAGAACACGGTCGCAGGCAGAAAAACGCTGTATCGAGAAAAGCCGTGCGAGTTGGCTTGAACGTTTGAACGACAACGGACTCGCGGATGAAATGCTGGCGTTCCGAGTCCTGCAGTTTGATCGGGACAAACCGCCTTCGGGGAAAAAATCTCCGCTTTTCTCCGAGTCCGGTCGCGTATTTCGCGATCGACGCAAACACGGCCGGCGGCGATGCGTCTTTTCCCCAGCGGTGTCCGCCAGCTCCCGCAGTTCGCGTGAGTCGCAACCGGCAGAAGGTTGTCCGACTGCGCTGCGGTTTCGAGTTTCTCCAATTGCTGTCGGTCGATGTGACCGAAGCAGGTTACGAATGTGGCCAATCCATCGCCCAGAGAAGCTGCTGGTCGCAATCAACTTGACTACACTTTCGCTCTCGCCAAACTGCTTGCGGTGAAAAACACCGCTGCGTTAAACAACAATTCCTTCCCGACAGCGGATGATGCAACCGCCAGCAGTTCGAGCGACGCCGAAATGTGGTCGAGATTGGAAGCTTAACAGCGAGTCACTTCATCCGCTTGGGGGCGATGATTGGCTTCTCGACGAATCGATGTGCCTTGCGATAGTCGCGCGGCGAGCACCCACAGGCGGCTTTGAAGGCTTCGTTGAACCGACTGAGGCTTTGAAAGCCAGCATCCAGCGCGATATTCAGGATTGCCTCGTCCGTGGTGACCAGCAAACGCTGAGCATGCGAGATGCGGTGTTGGGTGACGAAAGTGGTCATCGTCGTGCCAAATGTTTGACGGAAGAGAGTCATGGCATAGTTCGGATGCACGCCGTTGGCATCAGCGATCGATTTGGCTGTGATGGGTAGGTGGTAATTCCTCGCGATGTAGCATGCCAACTGATCGGCGCGGGACAAATCGGGGGCCGACTTCGGTGCTGTTGGGTGTTTTGATAGGCCGGAGGCCAACCGAAGCAACCGAGCTTGAACTTCCAGCCGCGCCGCCCGCTCATTTGCCGCATCTCTCATTCGGAGGTCGCGTTCCCATTGCTGAAACTTGGGTTCGTCGCAGGTGTCGGTGGCAGAATCGACCAGAATCTCGCCGTGAAGAATCCGATTCACCACGTCCAATTCCAGTCCCGTTCGCAGGAACTCGCTCAACGGCAACGTCACAACGTAATACGGTGAATCGCCCTCGAAGGCGACGATTTGATGCGGAATTGCAGCCCAAAAGAGAGCCAGCCGACCGGCATCGATCGTGGTGCGGTGTCCACCGAAGAGATACGTCAGCGAACCGGATCGAAGGAGGTTGACTTCGATCTCGCTGTGTCGGTCCGGTCGAGGCATGCGGGCCGGAGTCCACTGTTCGCAGGTGAACCCATAAGGCGAAAACTCCGGCCGGGTGTTATCGAATTTCTGCATTCCCATTAGGATACCGTGAGAGATGACTCGAAAACAGGAAGAACTCGCCAGATTTTCGGATAGCATTTCGTGAATTGGGAAGCTCTATCTGGCAAACAGTTCTCGGAGGTACAACGAAATGAACCCACCCGACCGCACCACTCGATTCATCAACGTCTTGCGAGTTTGGCAAATTCTCGGATTGCTGCTGGGGGCCAGCTGCTACTTCACAATTGGACGGGGCACCATGTTGGCTGCCGACGCATCACGGAAGCCTCGTGTCATCGCCACCACCGACGGTGAGGTGGACGACCGCAGCAGCATGATACGATTCCTGCTCTATGCTTGTGATTTCGATGTCGTGGGCATTGTGCAGGTCAACTCCAGGTTCCAAAAGAACGGGCACAGCGACAAAAAGTGGATCGAAGCCCAACTCGACGCCTATGAGAGGATTCTGCCGAACCTTCGCAAACACAACTCGGATTACCCGGATACCGAGTCCTTGCGCCGTGTGGTGCGGGTCGGGAACGAGAACAGCAAGGATCTCTATGTTGCCCCGCCGGATATGCAGACAAAAGACACGCCCGGTGCCCAACTCATCATTGACACGCTGCTCGACGATGACCCGCGGCCCGTTCACGTCCTCTCCTGGGGCGGCGCGAACACCACGGCGTCGGCGTTGTGGAAACTGAAAACGGAATACCCTTTGGACAAGTTTGAATATGCTGCGTCGCGGATCCGCATCTACTGCATCTGGTATCAGGACGGCGGCGGCAAATGGATTCAGGAGAATATTCCGCAGGCGTACATCAACGAAGCCTACCGCTGGGACAACGTTTGGGACTACGAGAGCCACGACAACGCCCGTGCCAAGGGCAAACTCAGTTCGAATCCGCCCGAGATTCAGGAATACATGAAACCCGCCTGGCTGGATGTGAACGTCAAGGTCGGCCATGGTCCGCTCGGCGCGATGACTCCCCAGAAATACATCAGCGAAGGCGACACGCCGTCGTTCCTGCACCTGGTGAACAACGGCCTGGAGGCACACCGCGATTACACGCTCGGCGGTTGGGGTGGACGATCTGCTTACGACGATCCGAAGTTTCCCAATCATCTCACCGACAACAAACTTGAGGAGGACGGCAATCGCAACAAGATGTATTGGCGCTGGGTTCCCGCAGCGCAAAACGATTTTGCGGCCCGCATGGATTGGTGCGTCAAAGACTTCAAGGAAGCCAACCACGCGCCCGTCGCGAAAGTCAACGGCCCTTACCAGCGCGAGGTGAAGCCTGGAGAGACCGTAAAGCTCACGGCGACCGCTACCGATCCCGATGGCAACAAGCTCACTTCCAAATGGTGGCAATACGCCGATGCCGATTCCGCTAAGGCCGCCGTAACCATCGTGAACAGTGAATCGCTGGACAAGGCCAGTTTTGAGGTGCCGAACGAACCCGGCAAACAGATTCAAATCATTCTCGAAGTGACCGACAACGGTACGCCGTCTCTCGTGGGTTACCAGCGCATCATTTTCAATATCAAATGAAGAAACGGCAGCAGAGTATCCGCTAGCGAGCTCACCGACAGACGACCATGAGCTTCCTACCATCAAACAGGAAATGCAATTTCGAAGATCACCAGCCCCCCTATTTACCATAGGACATCTCATGACGCAGATCCCATCCAACCGAATCGCCTCCGTGATGCTGACATGTTTGTTCTTCACTTCCGCCTCTTTGGCTGATAAGCAACCCAAGACCTCGACACCGACTGCCGTGCCCGCCTTTCCCGGCGCGGAGGGTTATGGCGCAAAGACAACCGGAGGGCGTGGTGGCAAGGTGATTGCGGTGACCAACCTCAATGCCTCGGGACCGGGCAGCCTTCAAGCGGCGTGTGAGGCCCAGGGACCGCGAATCGTCGTCTTCAAGGTGGCGGGCACGATCGATGGAGATGTGAGAATCCGACAGGATCATATAACAGTCGCTGGGCAGACGGCACCGGGAGATGGAATCACGATCAAAGGCAATCTCGGCATTGATGCCAATGATGTCGTGATTCGGTATCTCCGGGTAAGAACCGACCACGAGGGTGACGCGGTCGGCGGAAGATACAAGAAGAACATCATTTTGGATCACCTGTCGACCAGTTGGAGCAGCGACGAGGTGCTATCCCTGTACCACAATGAAGATGTCACGATTCAATGGTGCATGATCACGGAAGCCTGCGCCAAGGCCGATGGGTCGCATCGCTTCGGCGGCATCTGGGGAAACCATCGCGGCACCTATCATCACAATCTGATTGCTCACAATGACAGTCGTAACCCCCGCTGGGCCTCGGGCTGTGGCTACAACGATTACCGCAACAACGTGCTGTACAACTGGGGATATGAAAGTTGTTATGGCGCCGAAGCCCATCAAAAAGGCGATCGGCGAAAGCCACCTATCGAGCACTCGACCATTAACATGGTGGCCAACTACTACAAACCCGGCCCCGCCACGCGAAACGACGTGAGGGATCGTATTGCGAAGCCTTCGTCCCGCGGCGATGACGATTACGGCAACTGGTATGTGGCAGACAATTTTGTCGAGGGTTCTCCGGAAGTCACCGGTGACAATTGGTTGGGCATGGGTGGCAGTTCCTTCATGAAACTGGCCGCGCCCTGGGACGCCCTGCCCATTCGTCAGCAATCCCCGCAGGATGCGTATCTGGCTGTGCTCAAACAGGCCGGCTGTTCATTGCCTGAGCGGGATTCGATCGACTCCCGCATCATCGAAGACGTTCGCGATGGCAAGGCGACCTATGGAAAAAATGGAATCATCGACACGCCGAGTGATGTGGGCGGCTGGCCCGAATTGCAGGGTGGGACAACCCCCGCCGACGCAGACAATGACGGCATGCCGGATGCATGGGAAGTCAAGTATGGCCTGAATGCAAACAGTGCGGACGACCACTCCGCGGACAAAGACGGCGATGGCTACACCAACGTCGAGGAGTACCTCAACGGCACTGATCCGACGGCGTTCGTTGATTACACGAAGCCCGAAAACAATATCAATACACTGGAGAAACCCCATGAGCAGTAGTCCATTTCACACCACGAGAATCCGATTGGTGCTCATCGCACTGGCGTCGCTCGCACTGGCCGATTGCACGCTAATGGCTTCGAACAAACCGCGCGTGATCGTCACGACCGATGGCGAAATCGACGATGAGTGTTCGATGGTTCGTTTTCTGCTTTACGCGAACGAATTCGACGTCGAGGGGATCATCACTTCCAGTTCACAGTACCACTCGCACGGGCACAAGTGGGCGGGCGATGACTGGGTGAATCCCTATCTGGATGCCTATGCCAAAGTCTATCCGAACCTCGTCAAACACGACCCACGTTATCCCACACCAAAGTTTCTTCAGGCCCGGACGCTACTCGGAAACGTGAAGGCCGAAGGGGAAATGGACGAGGTCACCGCAGGTTCTAAGCGGATTGTTGAGGTGCTGCTGGATGAGTCGGACGAACGTCCCGTCTGGATTCAGGCCTGGGGCGGGACAAACACCATTGCTCGGGCACTGAAAACGATTGAAGAACAACATCCCGAGAGGATGGCCGAGGTCGCGAAGAAAATCCGCTTCTATTTCATCTGGGAGCAGGATGAGACATACCAGAAGTCCATCCGGCCACACTGGGGCAAATTCGGCATTCAGACAGTCATTTCCGATCAGTTCATCGCCCTATTTTACCACTGGAAGAAGTACATCCCGGCGGAGCAGCAGGCCTATTTGGTCAGCTCATGGATGAAGGCCAACATCCTGGAGGACCACGGCCCGCTGTGCTCGTTATATAAGGCTCACGTGAAGGGCGACAACGGATTCAACGAAGGCGATTTCCGATCTGAAGGGGATTCGCCCGCATTCCTCTTCAACATCCCGAACGGCCTGCGGAGCGATGAGTCACCGGACTGGGGCGGCTGGGGCGGGCGTTTTGTCAAGGTTCGTGAAAACATGTGGCTCGATCCTGTGGCCGAGCCCGGCTATCACTATCCCGCGGGTCGCTGGTACACGGGATCGGCATGGGGCCGCCAGCGATTGAAGAAAGAGATCCCAAACGATGCCGCGTTGATTGCCTACCTCAAGCCTCAATGGCGCTGGATCGGAGCAATCCAGAACGACTTTGCGGCACGAGCCGACTGGTGCGTGAAAGAGTTCAAAGAAGCCAACCACCATCCTGTCGTGAATGTGCGGGGAGAATTGACGCGTGAAGTGAAACCGGGCGAAACGGTCAAACTTGCGGCCAGAGCAACGGATCCCGATGGCGACGAACTGACGTTTCGGTGGTGGCAGTATTCCGAAGCGGACTCGGTGGCGACGAATGTGACTCTATCCAAAAGCGACTCGCCGGACGATGCCAGCTTTGTCGTGCCCGATGAACCCGGCAAGCAAATCCACATCATTCTCGAAGCGACCGACAACGGTACGCCGCCCTTAACATTCTATCAACGCGTGATTTGCAACATCAAAGGAAACGAGAAATGAAATTGGCGCTAATGGCACAATCCGTTTTTGCATCGATTATATTCTTTGGTTTTTCAGGCGACTGGTGCATCAGTCGCTGACAATGGAAACGCTCATGAAAAACGCCCGCCGCATTTGCGTGATCGGTTCGGCCAATGTCGATCTGACGTTTCGCACACCGCGGTTTCCCCAGGCGGGTGAAACCGTGACGGGTCATTCTCTGCATCATGGCATGGGAGGTAAGGGAGCGAATCAGGCGGTCGCCGCCGCGAGGCTGGGTGCCGATGTCGCATTCGTGGCGTGCCTCGGCAACGACTCGTTAGGAGCGGAAGCCGTTCGCCAGTATCAAGCCGAAGGGATCAACACCGAGTTCATTCGTCAAGTCGCGAATTCGCCGACTGGCACCGCAGCAATTATCGTTGATGACAAGGCCGAGAATTGCATCATCGTGGTGCCCGGTGCCAATGCGGAGCTGACGCCTGATGATGTGAGGCATGCGTCAGTTGTCATTCAGAACGCCGATGCCGTTGTCTGTCAACTCGAAACACCGCTCGATGCGACTCTGGAAGCGTTTCGCTTGGCTCGGGCGGCGGGAAAATTAACGATTCTCACGCCGGCACCAGTTGTGGAATTGCCGGATGAGCTTTTACGCCTCTGTGATGTGTGCGTACCGAACAGGATTGAGATTGAAGTTCTCGTCGGGCAACCAGTCAATACTCGTGATGATGCATACGCCGCGGCGACGTTGCTCATGTTGCGTGGGGTGAAGTCCGTTGCTCTTACGATGGGGGGCAACGGTGCCTTCGTCGCAAACGACACCGACGCCACGCAAATCCCGGTGGTGAAGGTTGATGCCCTGGACACCACTGGTGCGGGCGACGCCTTCACGGCGGCTCTGGCCGTGTCGCTCGCTGAGGGAATGTCATTGCGAGAGGCGGGCCGTCGAGCCAGCACCGTCGCCGCACTGACCGTCACTCGCATCGGGACTCAGGCCGCATTTCCCCGACTGGCCGAAGTCAACGAGCGAATGGCTGCAAGTGATTTAGCGAACGAGACAGAATTCTGATCCGTTTGCCCGTCACCTTAGCATTCCGTGAGTTTTTGTCGAATCAGAGGAAGATTTGTCGGGTATCACATGAGACAATTCCAGAGTTGACATCACATTCCGATTCCGTTTCCCCCACCACCGTTCTATCAAACAGGTTCCCTGCAGGAGAGATGAATGCCCAGTTCCAGCCCATCCAAAGTCAGGGCCGTCGCCATGACAGCCCCCGGCAAAACCGAGATGCGGACCTATCCTTATCCGGAGATGGATCACGACTCGGCGATCCTGAAAGTCGAGATGACTGGCATTTGTGGGACGGACCGGCACATCTACAAGGGAGAGGCCACGCAACTCCGAGGCAAGTCGATCTATCCCTACATCGGAGGACATGAAGTCATAGGGACGATTGTCGAGATCGGGGACAACGCCGCCCGGACGATGGACTATGACGGCCAACCGCTCAAGCCCGGTGATCGGGTGGCGATTGCGGTCGAGGTGAACTGCGGCGAGTGCTGGTATTGCCGGAATCACTACAACAACACCACCTGCGAAAACCAACTCCAGGCCTATGGGCTGCATCCCAATGCCGACACAGCCCCGTACCTGCGCGGCGGTTTCGCAGAGTACATGTATATTCGGCCGCGGACCCATCTGTTCAAGATCCCTGAGGACATGTCCACCGATGTCGCCGTCTTTGTCGAGGAAATGGCGGTGGCCTATCATGCCCTTGCACGGGCGGCGGTGCCATTCGCCCCAGTGAATGAAGGCTTCGGTCCGGGGATGTCGGTGGCGGTACTGGGCAATGGCCCGTTGGGCATCCTACACGGCATCATGGCGAGGATTCAGGGAGCAGGATTGTCGATTGCCACGGACTTGTCCGATCTGCGGCTGAACACGGCCAAGAAGTTGTACGCAGACGTCACGATGAACGCTTCCAAAGTGAGCGTGGAAGAACGGATTCAGCGGGCTAAGGAACTGACCGAAGGCGTCGGCCCGGACCTGGTGATCGAATCGGCGGGAGAGCCTGAGGTCTTCCTGGAAGCCCTGCAGATGGTCCGCAAGGGCGGGACGGTGATCGAAGTCGGCAACTGGGTCGATCTCGGGAAGACGGTTCCGCTCGATGTGATGCGACACATCAACTCGAAGAACCTGCACATCCACTCGGTCTTTCATTGCGGGACCAAT
Organism: uncultured Planctomycetaceae bacterium; assembly: GCA_963815195.1. Taxonomy (GTDB): domain Bacteria; phylum Planctomycetota; class Planctomycetia; order Planctomycetales; family Planctomycetaceae; genus CAWAVN01. Next base: position 10,013 of record CAWFGE010000011.1, on the reverse strand, counting down.
TGGCGGCCGGTGCTGAAGGTCCTACATCAGCAGTCGAATCGCTACCATTTCCCATCGCTTATTACGCATCGGATGGGACTCAATGAGTTGGTCGAGGGTTTCGGCACCGTGACAAAATTCGACGAGTGCGTCAAAATCGAAGTTGTGCCCCACAAAGCGTGAACTGATCTTTCATGCCGATTTTGAAGGTGACAGATGAAACGAACCCGATTGCTCAATAGCGAGTTGAGCTACGCGATCAGCCGGATCGGGCATACGGCGTCCATCACATTGTGCGATGCCGGACTGCCCATTCCTGCTGAAGTGAAGCGGATCGACCTGGCCATCGAACAGGGATACCCATCGTTCGTCCGCACCCTGGATGCCTTGTTGAGCGAGATGATGGTCGAAGAGATTGTGGTGGCCAGCGAAATCCACCAGAAAAGCCCGAAAGTTTTCGAGGAGATGATGGGTGTTTTTCAAAGCCATCAAATGAAACCTGCCTTGACAGAAGTGCCGCATAGCGAGTTCAAACGGCTCTCTCAAGAGAGTGAAGTCATTGTGCGGACTGGCGAATGCACCCCGTATGCGAATGTCATTCTCAAATCTGGCGTGGTCTTCTGAAACCACGGCCGACAATCCCCTGCCTGCGAAAGAGGCGACTCCCATGAATCGAACCCGCTTTCCAATGAAAACGCTCGCCCTGCCTGCTCACCCTGCTGGCAGGATGCGGTGGGGGTCCTGCCGAGAAATCGGAGAAGCCCAGAATTGCTGTGATCGTCTCCACAATGAACAATCCCTGGTTCGTTGTCCTGGGTGAGACAGCTCGCGATCGGGCTGTCGAACTAGGTTACGAGGCGACCATATTCGATTCGCAAAACGACACAGCGAAGGAAGCAGATCATTTCGACAATGTCATCGCTGCAGATTACTCGGCGATCCTGTTCAATCCGACCGATGCCGATGGCTCGATTGCCAACGTCAAACGTGCCAAGGAAGCAGGGATTCCTGTGTTTTGTATCGACCGCGAGATCAATTCGAACGATGCCGCAACGGCACAGCTTTTGTCGGATAACTATTCGGGCTGCGTGGAACTCGGCAAGTACTTCGTCGAGAAGGTCGGCGAGAAAGGCAAGTACGTGGAACTCTTGGGGCTGGTGGGAGACAATAATACCTGGAACCGCTCGAAAGGTTTTCACAGCGTCGTCGATCGGTACGAGGGATTGAAGATGGTCGCCCAACAGAGTGCGGACTTTGATCGCAACAAAGCGATGGAGGTCCTGGAATCGATCCTCCAATCGCACGACGACATTGATGCCGTCTTCTGCGGCAACGATGCCATGGCGATGGGAGCGTATCAAGCCCTCTTGGCGGCGGGAAAAGCCGACCAGGTGAAAGTCTTCGGCTATGACGGCTCGGAAGACGTGATTAAGTCGATCAGCGAAAGCAAGATCACAGCGACCGTGATGCAATACCCCAAGGTGATGGCTCGGACATCGGCGGAGTATGCCCACGAGTACCTGGCGACCAACAAACGTGATTTCTCTCAAAAGATCCCGGTAAATGTCGATCTCGTAACCCGAGAGAACATCGACGATTTCACCGCGTATGGGAAAAAGGAGTAATTGTGTCGCGCAGGCCGTTGTTCGTGGGGGGCGGGTTGCTGATTGTCGGCGGCATCCTTTGCTGGCTCTTTCCCCTCTTTCACATCCGACCGTTGGGCCAAGGTTCGCCGGACCAATCCGCGACGCCGAAATCCGGTCCCGCTGATCCAGCAGTTTACGTGCGCGATGTTTGGAACGGCCCGCTGAGAACCAGCGACCCTGGCTCGGAGATCAAGCAGCTATGGAACGCCTTTGATGCGGACACAGCCAAGGCCAGAAGCCAGTACGGTCGACAGGCGGGGCTGGGCGGGGCGTGGTATTTCTGCATCCGCGGACAAGGCACGGTGGAAACGGTGGAGAAAAACCGTTGTGTTTTATCGATTACTGGCAGTTCCCGCCGCGCCTGCCTCGAACTGGGAGTGGTTGTGGACAACACGGTCCGCGAAGCCATCGGTGTGAAGGCCAGCGATTTTGCGAACTCGCAGGATTTCAACGCGGTCTCGTCGGAACTCAATCGCCTCGTCGAAGAAGAAGTCATCAAGCCGAATCGGCCGCTCTTAAAGCCGGGCGTGGTCGTGGATTTCGTCGGGTGTACCAAGGTTGGCCGGGATTCCGACCTCGATCCGTTGTGTCTCATTCCCATTCGCCTGGAAGTTCGCAGCAGCGAGAAAGCCGATGCCGGTTCAAGCAATGCTTCCAACGGGGGACCATCCCCGTGATCCAGTCTTCCGAACCGGTTGTCTTAGCAGCGGAGGGAATCGTCAAACGCTATCCCGGCGTGTTGGCTTTGGATCAAGTCGACTTCACGGTGCGAGTTGGGGAAGTCCACGGCTTAATCGGCGAAAATGGGGCCGGGAAATCGACGCTGATGCACATCCTGGCTGGGGCCACTCGTGCCGATGAAGGTGTGGTTCGGTTGGACGGCGAGCCGGTTCAGTTTGCCAATCCGCGTGAGGCGATGGACCGCGGCATTGCATTGGTGCATCAGGAATTGAATCTTGTTCCGTACCTCTCCGTTGCGGAGAACATTTTTCTTGGACGCGAGTTGGTCTCCAAACTCGGACTCATTCGCTCACAGGACCAGAACCGGCAATGCCGCAAGCTCTTGGCCGATTTGGACGATTCGATTGATCCTCGTACGGAAGTCCATCGTCTGCGAGTCGGGCAACAACAAGTCGTCGAGATTGCCAAAGCCATCAATTCCAGGGCGCGGGTGATCTTCATGGATGAACCGACTTCGGCGATCAGCGACCACGAAGTGAATTCGCTGTTCCGCCTGATCCGGTCATTGCGGGATGCTGGCGTCTCCATCGTTTACGTGTCCCACAAGCTCGACGAACTGCTAGCTATCAGTGACCGCATTACGGTCCTGCGTGATGGACGGCTGGTGGACACAGTGGATACATCTGACACTGATCGGGATGCGATCGTCCAACTGATGGTTGGCCGCCAACTCGATGACCTTTACGTCCATTCACCCGCTTTGCCCAACCGTCCGGTGAAATTGCACATCGAGTCGCTGACGCTGACCCATAAGAACACACGACGCCCCTTGGTTGATCAGGTTTCGTTTTCCGTCCGTGGCGGCGAAGTGTTGGGGATTTTCGGGCTGATGGGTGCGGGACGCACGGAACTGTTGGAATCGATCTTTGGTTTGCACCCCAGCAGGACTACGGGGACGTGTCACGATCGACGGCGTGCCTTGCGAGATCAAATTGCCAGAGGATGCACTTCGCAGCGGCTTGGGACTTGTTCCCGAAGACCGCAAGCACCAAGGACTGATTCTCGGGATGAGCGTCGCACAAAATATCAGCCTTTCGAGTCTTTCCGAGATTGAGTCAGGCGGGTTGCTGAGCAGTCGACGCGAACGGAACCACGCTCAGTCGTTTGTCGAGCAATTCTCGATTCGGACCCCGAACGTCGCGCAGCGTGTGGGTGCTCTTAGCGGCGGCAATCAGCAGAAGGTGGTCCTTTCCAAAGTGCTTTCCAGAAAGCCAGGCGTGTTGATGTTGGACGAGCCGACCCGAGGCATCGACGTCAGCGCGAAACGAGAGATTTATGCCCTGATCGATCGGCTGAAGCAAGACGGAATGGCGATCGTCGTTGTTTCCTCCGAGTTGCCCGAACTGTTGGGGATCGCGGATCGCATCCTGGTCATGTGCGAGGGAAAGAAGACGGGCGAGTTCGACCGGTCCGCTGCGAATGAAATGGTCTTGATGGAAGCAGCCGTGCCTGGGGCCTCGGCTGGGAACGAGAGTTGAATTGAAGGGCTGAAATTACTTTCCTGATGATCCACCATGCATGACAAATCAAAATTCTGGCAACATGCGAGCCGTTTTCAATCGCTGCTCGTTTTGGTCTTGATGGTCGGGGCGATGAGCCTGTTGTCGGACCGCTTCCTGACTCCGGCGAACGGCTGGAACATCATGCGGCAGATTTCCGTGAACGTCTGCCTGTCGATTGGCATGACGCTGGTGATCTTGTCCGGCGGGATCGACCTGTCCGTGGGTTCGGTTCTGGCACTCGCCGGCGCGATTACGGCCGGGCTGATCAAGTCCCCGGTTCCGCTGCCCTGGCTGGGCGTGGAACTGCAATTCACGACATTCGGAGCGATCATTGCTGGATTATTCGTGGGGATGTTTCTGGGCTGGTTCAACGGGCAGATGATCACTCGTGTGAGGATTCCCCCCTTCGTCGCCACGCTCGGCATGCTCAGTATCGCCCGCGGTCTGACAATGCTCTGGACCAAGGGCTTTCCCATCACCGGCCTGGGCGACGACTTCGCGATGCTGGGAACACGATCGGTGTTGGGCGTTCCCACGCCTGTCTGGATTGCTGCCGGCCTGGTCGCCATCTTCGTTTTGATGACCAAGAAAACGCGGTTGGGGCGTTACATCTATGCTGTCGGTGGAAACGAACAGACGGCCAAGTTGTCCGGGCTGAACGTGAATCGCATTAAGATCGTCATCTATACCTTGGCGGGAGCGTTATCCGCCGTTGCAGGGTTGCTGATGACCTCGCGATTAGACTCGGCTCAACCCAACGCGGGAATGGGGTATGAACTGGACAGCATCGCCGCTGTCGTGATTGGCGGAACGTCACTTTCAGGGGGTCGCGGAACGATCCTCGGCACCGTCATCGGCTGCTTGATTATTGGGGTGCTCAACAGCGGATTGGTGTTGCTGAATGTTTCGCCGTTCTGGCAACAAGTCGTCAAGGGCGGCGTGATCCTTGTGGCCGTGGCCATCGATCGCATGCGTGAGTCCAACGATTGAATCCGGAGTTTGTGACATGGGAACGATGATGATTCACCGTTTCTCGCGGCCTGGACGAACCGAGGTCCGCGGCCGATGCCTCTGCGAATCCCTGCCGATGTCAAACTGGAGCCGCGCTTTGAGGCGGATCTCCTTGAGGGAGTCACGGTCCTCAAGGGAATGTTTGCGTCGAAGCGTCGTGCCGACTGGCAAGGCCAGCTTTATCGTAAGTTTCAGCAAACCGAGGGCATTCCCCTCCGAACGTCACTGCTTCCCTACTATGCCTGGTCGAATCGCGGGTCACCCGAGATGACCGTTTGGCTCCCGGTTGATTAGGTTCATTCAATCAGATTCTGAAGAGGAGTTTTTCTATGGATATGCAAAAAATCGCCAGTTTAAAATGGGTGATTGTCTTTGTGCTGTTATTGGCCGGCCAATCAGTCATCGAAGCCTGGTCGGCAGAAAGCGAAAGTGTTGACCCAGAGACGAGTTCGACTCTCGACGGCGGCGCGCTGGCTGGCGCGTTATCGCGTGATCGTCTCGACCGATATTGGAGGCACCGATCCGGATGACTTCCAGTCGATGGTGCATTTGCTCGTCTATGCGGATGTGCTCGACATCGAGGGGCTTGTTTCGTCGCCATTTGGTCCGGGGCGGAAGAAACATATTCTGGACGTCATCGATTGCTATGAGAAGGATTATCCCAATCTGAAAACCTATTCCGTCAATTATCCAACGCCAGGATGCGTTGCGGACCATAACGAAGCAGGGTGAAACCGAGGCCGCGCCCTATGCCGGCGTCCGACGCTCGACGGAAGGTTCCCAATGGATTGTGGCCTGTGCGCGGCGTAACGATCCACGACCGCTCTACGTTCTGGTCTGGGGCGGCATCGAAGATGTGGCTCAAGCCCTACACGACGCTCCCGATATCCTGCCGAAACTGCGAGTCTATTACATCGGCGGACCAAACAAGAAATGGGGACCGGACGCCTATCAGTACATCGCGACGCATCACCCCAAACTCAGGATCATCGAGGCCAACTCCACCTATCGCGGTTGGTTCACCGGCGGCAATCAAAAGGGCGAGTGGGGCAATAAGGAATTCGTGAAACAGCACATCGCAGGTCAGGGGCGCTCGGCGATTTCTTTGTCAGCAAGAAAGACGATGTCAAGATGGGGGACACGCCGTCGGTCGCCTGGCTTTTGAAAGGCACGCCGGAAGACCCCGCGAAGCCGGGCTGGGGTGGGCAGTTTGTGAGAGCTTGGGAGCGGCCCACCGCACATTTTGATCGGCTCACGACGAAGGACGATCGGATGGAACTGTTCGGCATCCTAGAACTTTCGCTTCCGCTTGGCAACGATCATCCAATGAAGCCAGAAGCCCGACTTCTCGTCGAAAACCGGGCGCTCATCGGCCACATACCTGGTGACGGGATCGTCCGTTTCCGTTTCAGCCCGAAAGCTGCCACATCCTACCGCTTCACAATTCGCAGCAACACATCTGCTCTTGATGGACAGATGGGCGGGATTACAGCCGTCGCGCCGAAGCGGAGGTGGCCAAGGATCCTTCGCCGCGGTTTCCTCACTGGTGGACCGACAACCCCAAGCCGGATTTCGCTGAGGGTGAGCACCATGGTGCGAGGACAGTCAACCGCTGGCGAGAGGAGTTTCTTCGCGACTTTGGCGCACGCATGAACCGTTGCCAATCGCCAGCCTCAACAGGTTTCAACTGAACTCTGCAACGTCGTGGAGATTGAGGCCCGATGGGAGATCAAAAGCGTCGGTCACAATCACGCCAGGTGTCGTCCGAGTCTACATCTCCCACTCCCGAGATCGTAGGGACCGCAGCGGATCTGCTTGGTCATGAATCTGCTGAAGTTGGACAAACCTCCGCAATTTCCGTTTCACTCAAACGCGCAGAGGTGATCGTAACCTCGGCGGTTGCGCCGTCACTTTGAATATCAAATCGCGATTGGCAAGAACGAACCACGCAGCAGACGATGCGAGACAACGGTAGGTGTTGAATTGAACAAACCGTCGAACGGTCCCACCCCGAGGATACTGCGAGAGTCCCAACCGGGACGGCCCGGTGATTACGGGCTCCGACAAAAAGACGCTGTGGTTATGATGATCGAGGTCGCCGGAGGATTCGCCCTGCTGCCGTTGCGGTTGCCGTTGGAGGGGGCGAGACAGTGGATGGAATGCCGCCCGATCTTCCGGTGTTCGGGTCGCTTCGAAATGAGCGTCTCAGCCGTTCGGGTCGGCAGTGAAAAGGTCGGTCACGTCAAACTCGCAGGGCGGCCGAGATGAGCCGAAGGTCAGGATGTGAGGCATTTCGCTCTCCGCGTTCTACGGAACGGATAAAGGTGCGATGCAAGCCGCAACGGTTTTCCAAATCCGCTTGGGTCCAGCGGAGGTCCAGCTACGAGTAAAAAAACGGTAGGTTTCATGGGTTGTCAGTGAGGCGTCCAGGCCCCGTGAACTTCTCCTACGAAACCACGAAACAGATTACTGGATCTGATGGCGTCTTCTTCTCCTTTTCCGTGGGCGGCGTATTTCGTGCCATTCCTTTGGCCATAACCTCAAAGGACATCGTTATCTCGCCAAATGCTAAAAAAAACCGCCCCTCCCGGCCGCGCAGTGCGCGACCGGAAGGAACGGTTTTGATAGAAGGATTTCGTGGGCGACCTGGGCTCCACAGTTCTTCGAAACTCAAACCTGCAGCGATTGCAGTTGGCGTAAAGACGCCAGGGCCGATTGCACGGATTTGGACTGCTTGCGATGCTGTTTGAGCCGCGAAATCAATTCGCGGGTTTTGCCCGCGGCCTGCCGCAGTGCTAATCTGAACGGCTTCCGCGTGTTCGATCAAAGCATCGATGCCGAGCGATTCACTCGCGTCGGGCTTGGCTTGCCCGTTCTGGTCGTGGGGCTTCGGGGTGTTTCGGTGTTTGGTCATCGTGGGTCGAGAGTCCTGTTTCTGGGGGTCGGGATCGGCGGAACCCTCCGCAAGCGGAGACTCCATGCGAATGGTTTTCATCGATTTCGAAGCCGGGGAAATTACACCGGAGTTTGCCAGCACCGCCCAGACCATCGTGCGATGCTCATCCTGGCAGAACGCGGGCGATTCCCCGTCGGCCAAGTGAAGCAGGCGAAAACCCAGACGGGCGGCCCGGGCCAGATAGCGACGGTCGGTGTTCAGCCGAAGCCCCGCTCCCAACGTTCGGGAACGGCGGAGAACCAGTTCGGTCTGCGTCTGGTCTTCGGCTTCGGCCCGCACAATGACCGAACCGTTCAAATCCAAGGTCACGGGCTGAGTCTGCGCGTCGGAGCACGGCAGGGGATGGAGATCATGGTTTGTTCCTCGGATCAAAAGGAAATCGGCCCGCGCTCCAGGCAAAAGAAGAAAGCAGACGCCAAAAGGTGCGCGGACAGATTCGATTGAACAAGACGGTTTGCCGGCGGGGAATGCGGTTTGGCCGCCCGGCCACAACAGAACCGGGCCAATGGAACCGATTATTCGGGTCGCTTATCGCCGATTGCGACCGCGCCCGCGGGCCGCGATGGGGGCGGACGCCGCCTTGCTGGTTTTTGGCTTTTTGAAGGCCGGCTTGGTATCCGAGGTAGCCCGCTGCTGCGAGCATTGCGATTCCAAAGACGATATCCATGACAATTCTCCTCGCAAAGCTTTGGGAATGGGGGTTCAAACCATCGCTGCCAAACGACGGGGGAGGTGATTAGCACCGCGGGCGTCGATTGCCGCAGTTCTTTTTGGAGCCGCGGCTGATGATGCGACGCAGAATCATGGGCAGAAAGCCATAGAGCGTCAGCACCGTCAGCAGCCAAATGACAAGCGGCCCGGGCCGATGTACGGCAAAATGATCAAACAGGCAATGCCGAGCCAAACGCTGTAACGGTGAATGGCCCGCTTATAAACAGAACTCAAAACAAGCTCCTTTCGATTCAACTTTGGGGCCGAAATTGGACAATGTGTCATTGATCGAGAAATCTCGGCGTCTGGATGTCATCGCCCCGGCAACCAAGGATTCGCAGTTGGGATGCCGCGTTTCGAGCCCGTTGTTCATGACCTCGGCGTCTCCGTCCATCAATTGCTTGATGGCTTCGGCTACGGTCTTCGCCTCGATGCGATAGGTCTGGGTGTGGATTTCATATTGTTCGATTTCAAATGTGGGCATTGGAGGGTCCATTGACGGCAACAAGATGATGCTGCAAATACGTCCCCGGCGACTCAGGCCAGCACCATCTCACTCGCCAACAGGTTCATGGCGAGATCGCGGTCCAGGGGCAGTTTCCCGGAGCCAGCGAGAAAACTGATGGACCATCAGGGCGGCACAAATATTCGCCGCGTAGATCGTGCTCCGGGCCGTGCAGCGGCCGGCTTGGGCTTCGGACGCGGGGAACAGCGTCGTCTCGTAATGCTTCCGCTCATCCTCGTTCGAGGCCGAAAGCACCCGGATTGTTTCGCCCAGCATCCGGCCGTCCGACCAAAACCGGCGATGCTTGCCGGCCATTCTCCAGATCGCCTTGCGGGCGTCGATCTTGTCGACCGCGCAAAACACGACTTCCCCGGCTTCGTAGCTCGCGCGGAACCGGTCGGGAATTGGCGTGACGATAATCTCGGGATCGATCCGGTTGATGGCCTCCTGCATGGCCACGACCTTGGGCTGGTTGAGATCCGCAAATCCATAGCCTTGGGTTGTGATGTTTGTCGGCTCCACCGTGTCAAAATCGAAAAGCTGCAAATGGCGACCCTCCCGCTGCATTGACCTGTCGCCCACGCTCCCACACCGATGACTTCGCTCAGTCTGTTTTTCCTGGGGCACCAAATCGGCTTGGCGAGAGAATCGCCCACTTAAGTCTAAAGGCGTCATGGCGATCTTTAATCCTCCCAATGTTGAAGTTCGTGATCCGCCAAAAACTGCCAGTCCTCCAGCAGTTCGGAATGTTCTTCGAGAAAGGCTCTATCCGTGCCATCGGGATCTTCCTCCCTGAAAAATCTTTGCGGGACGAGCGGATGGACGCACTGGTCGTATTCCGCATCCCAGGTTTCATGGTCGGTGCCGGCAAAGGGCACATCCCAGGCAATTTCCACACGCACCAGCAGTTCGGGCCGGGACCGCAACCGAATTTCAATCGGGCATAGGTCTCCCCGCCGCGG
>CAWFGE010000010.1:0-518856 GCA_963815195.1 uncultured Planctomycetaceae bacterium | reverse complement strand
CGATGACGAGGCGGGCTATCGTTTCGGCAGCCATGTCTTCCGCCCCGGGGAGTACGTCTCCATCCGCGACGAAGACGGAGAGATGCATACCTTCCAGGTCGTGTCGGTGGAAGCAGCGGCGTAGCTGTTATTCGCTACGCTATCCATTCTCTCTGCCGTCATGCCCGCGAAAGCGGGCATCCAGTACGCCGAGACTTCTCGACAAGCTAACAGAGCGAACGGTTTACTGGGTCCCCGCCTGCGCGGGGACGACAGTCGTGCCTGCCGCAATCGCGCTTGACCCCGATGCAGCGGAGCGAAACAGTTCTTTATCTCGCACTGCACAGCAAGGGAGGAAAGCATGATCGTCGACCATCGCACCTACAAGGTGAGGCCCGGAACTCTGAACCAGCAACTCGCCATTTATGAGAAGTACGCCTTCCCGGTGCAGCTGAAATATCTCGGTGAACCGGTCGCCTTCCTCACCGCCGAGACTGGCGAGCTCAACACCATGATCCACCTCTGGGCTTATGAGAGCGCCGCCGATCGCGAGCAGCGCCGCGCCGCCATGGCGAAGGACCCGGATTGGGGGACCTACATCAAGGCCAACGCCGAGGCTGGCTATATCGTCGACATGCGCACCAATCTGATGGTGCCGACCTCGTTTGCGCCGATTAAGCGGTAGTGCTTCTGTTCGCCTCTCCCCGTAAAAGGGGAGAGGTGAACCGGAGAGGTCCATGCGCGCGAACAGCAATACCCGCACCGGCGGTGAAATCCTGATCGATCAGTTGCTCGTTCACGGCGTGCGCCACGCCTTCTGCGTCCCGGGCGAGAGTTATCTTGCCGCGCTCGATGCCTTTCACGACCGTGCCGTGCAACTGACCGTGTGTCGGCAGGAGGGCGGCGCGGCGATGATGGCGGAGGCGGTCGGCAAGGCGACCGGCCGCCCCGGCATCTGCTTCGTCACCCGTGGCCCGGGCGCGACCAATGCCTCCGCAGGCGTCCACATCGCGCGTCAGGATTTTGTCGGCCGAGTCAAAACCGGAGCGGAAACCGGCATGTCTCAAGGCAGAGAAGGCTGAAATGTCTCCAGGTGAGGTTAGCGTCGTCATCCCGACCTACAACGGCTCGCGGTTCATCCGCGAGGCGCTGGAGTCGGTGTTTGCCCAGACGCTGTTGCCGGACGAGATCATCGTGGTGGATGATGCGTCCACGGACGGCACGGCGGAGTTGGTCGAACAGATGGCATCGGAGTCGCCCGTTCCGCTGCGGGTGATTCGCCTGAAGGAGAACAGCGGCGGCCCGGCGCAGCCGATGAACGTGGGGATCGAATGTGGCAAGTGTGACTATGTCGCTCTCCTCGATCAAGATGATTTGATGGATGCCGGGAAACTCGAGCATCTAACCGGGCTGCTAAACGAGCATCCGAAAGCAGGGATGGCGTTTGGACAATATCGAGCCTTCCGCGACGATGGCGAGTTGCTTAACCCGTTGTAGAACCGATACTCAGATTTTGACTCGCACGGAACTCTGATCCCGTCCGAGGTGGCGTTTCGTATCCTGGCGTTGGAAGGATATGCTTTTGGCGGCGCTGGAGCCATGGTGATCCGGAAATCGGCCTGGTCCTCAGTTGGTGAATTCGATGAACGTTATCGAGTTGCTTGGGATTACGACTTTGCGGTCCGATTGGCATTGGAAGGCTTTTCCGTTGCGTACGCGCCTGGCCGGTTTATCTCCACCGCCTTCACGACGAGAATCTTGAGTCATTAATGGGAATCGCATTGTTTACTGTGAGTCGGTCCGTGTCATTGTCGGCGCTTTGAGGCATCCTTCACTTACAGAGGGCGATCGGCGAGAAATCGTATCAAACCTGGAAGGACGGTTGCTCGGGGCAGCGTACTGGGAACGAATTAACGGTGAATACAGGAAGTCCCTCACTAACTATTTGACGGCGATACGTTACTCGGCGGCATTTTGGTCGGCTTTGACGGGAATTGCAAAAATTTGTCCAGCGGCAATCGGCCACCTGCTCGGCCTTCGGCTGAAGCCGTGATGCCCAGCGCAACCGCACGTCCCGTGCCTGTGTGATCCAAGGCAAGACCCCATGACACAAGTCAGCGTGATTATTCCCTGTTACAATGGCGAGAAGTTTCTCGCCGAGTGTGTGGAGTCTGCGCCTAACCAAACGCGGCCGGCGCATGAAGTGATTGTCGTCGATGATGGTTCTGTGGATAACTCGGCGGCGGTGGCCGGCTCGTTCGGATCGAAAATCACGCTGATTCGGCAGTCCAATCAAGGGGTTTCGGCGGCCCGCAACACCGGGCATCGAAGCGGCGAGCGGAACCCATTTGCTGTTTCTGGATGCCGACGATCTCTTGGAACCGCGAGCGATCGAAGTCTTGAGCCAAGTGTCCGACCAGTATCCCGAAGACGTGTCAATTATGGGCAGTTCTTATTTTGATGAGAATCCCGCTGCCGCCTTTCAGGAAACTGCCGCCGTGCCGCTCTTTCTTTCCCACGGTTTTACATGGCAACATCGGCGTCAATCCCAACCGGATTGTGCCCCGTTCTCTTACCAGGGAACTAGGAGGGTTTGCCGTCGGGATGCCCATATTCGAAGATTGGCACTTTTGGTATCGGGTGGCACTTGCGGGGAGGCAGCTCAATGCAGTTGATTACGTGGGATGTTGTATTCGGCGAAATCTTGGCTCCTGCCTCAGAAGCTCGCCGGTGCCAAAAGTTGTGGCGGGGCACGTTCGCGTATTGGAATGCTTGACGACCGATCTGTTATCAAGGCCTGTTCTGTTGGAGGAATGGGGCGAAGTACTTTTTTGGTCGGCTTGGGTTGCGTATCACCGTGCTCGTCGATGCCGATTAAAAAGTGAAAGGGTTCAAACGCTGGCCCGTAACATCCGTGAGATCGCCCGGCGGGGACCGATTCGACTTCAGAATAGCCGATTTGCGAAATTCGTCCGGTTCGCGGGAGTTCCGACCGCCGATTTCTTACGCCACTTGTTGTCACCTAAATCCGAACGATTTGAGGAACGGAGCATGGTATCGGCTGTTACGTGGGAAATTGGACTCGGTTCATAATGAACGTCGCGAATTCTCAAAAATGGTTCAGACAGATGAAAAGAATAGCACATGCTGAAGTTTTTTTGTCTCGCTAATCAACGGCGAGATGAAGGTGGCATGTGAGGCAGCAAATCTACGAACTTGGACGTTATTGATGAATCTGAAGCCTTCCATTAAGCGCGTTTTTAAAACCATCGCACCAGGTTTTGTTGAAGGTTTCGACGAATACCGTTGGTCGAGGAAAGAACTCGCGCATCTTAAGTCGGCAGCGGAGTCCCTTCCACTTGATGAACTGATCGAGTCTCGTAAGAGATTCGTACTTTTTGCGATCGAATCAAGCATCGACAGAAATTCGGGCTTTGCTTGACCTAATCAGCGATCTGCACCCCCACTCGCCTTTGTGAAATCGGCACCTCACGTGGTGGAACACTGTTTCTGTTATCAATTGTTGCCCCTCAAGATGCCCTCATTATTTCTTGTGATCTCAATCGGACATTTGCGCCGACAAGTCCATCAAAAGTTTGCGAGGCGTTCCCAGGATTTGCGATGTTTGGATGGCGATTCTCATGTGAACCGCATGTTGGATTCGGTGAAATCCTGCTTGATAGAAGAACCACTCGATTTTTTGTTTATTGATGGGGACCATTCCTACGATGGAGTTCGGAAGGACTATTTGATGTATAGTCCGCTGGTTCGACCGGGCGGGTTGATAGCTTTCCATGACATCGTGCCGGACCATTATGCCCGGTTTGGCAAGCCCACGAGTGCCGACGCTGGAGGGGTACCGAAGTTTTGGACGGAACTCAAGGAACTTGGCCATCAGACGACAGAATTTCATCGAGGATCCCATGCAGGATGGGCGGGGGATTGGGGTGCTTGCCTGGGATGGAGATTCACGACTATGAAAGTAAGCCTTGTTATTCCTTCATATAATGGAGCACAGTTTATTGGTGAAGCGTTAATGTCGGTCATGGCTCAAACTGTTTTGCCGGAGGAGGTAATTGTCGTTGATGACTATTCAACTGATAAAACGCCAAATATCGTAGAAAAGATTGCCCTGAATTCGCCAGTGCCGATTAACTTGGTTCGGCTGCATCGAAACTCAGGCGGGCCTGGTCGACCTATGAATGTTGGTGTCGAGACAGCCATGTGCGAGTTGATCACGATGCTCGACCAAGACGACATTTTGTTGCCGCAGCGCATTGAATGGCAGGGGGGCTTGCTCGAACGTCACCCTGAATGTGCACTGGTTTGCGGGCTTAGTCGTTGCCTGCTCCCAGATGGATCGATTACAGATCAATATAGCATCCCCGCCGACGAGATTCTACACCTCATTCACCGTGAAACCGGAGATGCCCAATATGTGTTGAACCGTCGGAGTTGCTATGAGCATTTTGTCAATCAACGTAACTTTGCCACTGGTGCCAGCCGAATCGTTTTTCGCAAATCGGTTTGGAAGTTGGTAGGTGGTTTCGACGAGAGTGACCGACTGGGATGGGATGCGGAATTCAGCGCACAATGTTGTCGTGCGGGTGATATTGGTTTTGTCAATCGAATTGTTAGCTACCATCGTCTGCATGGGACCAATCTAAGTAGCTCTGCGCTTGAATCGGTGAGAAATCGTGTGGAGTATCGCTTGCGTCATCTTGTCGCACCCACCATCGATGCTGACTTATCGCCGACACGTTGTGAAATACCAGGAGCTCTCGCTGGACTTGCTTGGATTGAGGCGCGCGAGGGGCACCTTTGGCGATCCATTTCGACGTATATGCGATCGGTGCGATTCGGTGGCAGTAAGACGCAGGCTGCGCTCGGCATCTTGAAGGCATTCCCTCATTGGTCACTTTCACTCGTGAATAATATGTACTTATAGTTTCTTTACAAACTGATTCGTCTCATGAAATACGGATCTATGTCAACCTTTCCCAACCTGTTCATCATCGGCGCGATGAAGGCGGGGACTTCTTCGCTGCATGAGTATTTGCATCAGCATCCGGAGATTTTTATGTCTCGGATGAAGGAGCCGCAGTATTTTTCGCCGCATTTGACGCGATGGAAGGAAGCCTGGGGGCAGGGGAATCCGTTTCCGGAGCCGGGGATGGATTGGTACTTAAAACTGTTCGCCGAGGCGGGGGACGTGAAGTATGCGGGGGAATCGAGCGTGAGCTACACGGCCCGGCCGTGGGTGGAAGACTGCGAGAAGCGGATTTATGAGTTTAACCCAGAGGCCCGGTTGATTTACCTGATCAGGGATCCGATCGAGCGGACGATCAGCCATTATTGGTATTTCGTCAAAGATGGCCGGGAGGATCGCGACATGCTGACGGCGATCCGCCGGAAGGAAGAGTATATCTCCCGCAGCGACTATGCCAGGCAATTAAAACCTTATTTGGAGACCTTCGGCCGGGAGCAGGTTTTTGTGCTGACTTTGGAAGAACTCAATGCGAAACCGGAGGAAACGTTTCGCAGGCTGTTCGAGTGGCTGGGCGTCGATCCCGATGTGCCGATTGAAACGTCGAAGCGGTTTAATGTCAGCCGGCAAGAATTGCTGCAAACCCGCCGGGGTCTGGTGTTTCTGGATACGATGCTGAAACATTGGCGCTGGAAAGGCCTGGAACCGCGGTTGCCTGGGTATGTGCCCAAAATCCTTAAGCGGATGACCTATCGATACATCGAAAAGGCAAAGGTTGACGAGACGCCGGCGGTGGAATACTTGAGACCGATTCTCCAAGGCCACACGCGGGAACTATCGCAATTGCTCGGCCGCGATTTTTCGGAATGGACAACGCTCTATCCGGAAAAGAACGCAAATCAGGCTGATACTACTAAAACCCGCGATTGGCTCACTCGTTTCGTAACTTGGATGGGATGGACTGAATGGCGACGGCTGAATTGGAACAAGTGGAAGGCTCGGCGGCACGGCGGTGAAGACGCATTTGCGTTTGGCGCTGATCGGTTGCGGGGCGATTTCGCAGCAGATGCACTTGCCGGTGCTGGCGGGGCATGAAGGCATTGAGCTTAGCGTGCTGGTGGATCGCGATCGCAACCGCGCGGAGGAACTGGCCCAGGGGTACGGCGTAAAAACCGTGCTGACGGATGCGGCCGAGTTGGACAAGGACCGGATTGATGCCGCGATCGTCGCCACGCCGCCGTTTCATCATGCCCCGTGTTCGATCGAACTGATGCGGCGGGGCATCCACGTGCTGGTGGAAAAGCCGATGGCCACCCGCTATGAAGACGCGGAGGAAATGGTCCGCACGGCGGACGAACAGGGGGTGGTGCTGAGCGTGGGGTTCTTTCGCCGGCTCAACCCCAGCATCCGTCTGATGAAGTCGCTGCTCGATAGCGGCTGGCTGGGGCGGCCCACGTCCTTTCATGTGGAAGGCGGGGGGATGTACAACTGGCCGGCGGCGACGTTGGCCAACATGCGGAAAGACTGGGCCGGCGGCGGGGTGTTGATCGACTTCGGCTCGCATATGCTGGATTTGATGTTTTATTTGTTTGATGAGCCGAGCGAGGTGATCGAGTATCGGGACAATTCGCTGGGGGGCATCGAATCGGACTCTAACATTCGCGTTCGCGTCCGCCATCAGGAACGAGCCGGTCGAAGGCACGGTGGAACTGGCCCGCACGCGGGATTTGGGAGCCTTGATCCGCGTGGAATGCGAACGCGGCACGCTGGAATTCCAGGTCAACGAGCGGTTTCGGATTCGGGTCACTCCTCACGATCTCTCGCTGACCGATCCCTTCTCCGGAAACGAACGGGGCTATTGGTTGGATGCGGGTTGGGTCGGGGAATCGGAAGAAACCTCCTGGTACGAAACGTTTCGCACGCAGATCGACGACTTTGTCGATGCGATTCACACGGGGCGAGAACCGCGGCTTTCGGGGCGGTCGGCGCTTGGCGACCTCGCGCTTGATCGAAGCGTGCTACGAACAGCGGCAGCCGATGGCCGAACCCTGGGTATTTGTGGGAGGAGATACGGCATCCCTAAAAAATCAAAACGGAACGAAAGGCCGCGTTCTCATTACGGGGGCGACGGGATTCATCGGCAGCCGGGCGGCGGAGATTTTCGCGCTTCGGGAAGGTTGGGACGTTCGGGCCTTCGTCCATAATCCGGGCAACGCCAGCCGCCTGGCCCGTCTGCCCGTGGAGATGGTGCAAGGCGATCTTTCCTCGGCGGATACTGTGGGCCGACTTGTCCAAGACTGTGACGCCGTGGTCCACTGCGCGGTGGGCACCGTCTGGGGAGACCGCCGCAAGAATTTCGCCATCAACGTCGAGGGAACCCGGCGGCTCGCGGAAGCTTCGCTGGCCGCGGGCGTGAAACGGTTCGTGCACTTTAGCACCATTTCCGTCTATGGCGACGATAGTGCGATGACCGGCACGCTGGATGAGTCCGCCCCTCTCAAGCCGACGCGGGGCAGCGACTACGGCGAGACCAAAGCCGCGGCGGAACGCGTCATCCAAACCCTCGCCGGGCGGGGCCTGAATGCGTGCATTTTCCGGCCGGCCCGCGTGTTCGGGCCGTTTTCGCGAATCTTCATCATGAACCCGCTTACCGCGATGGCCGCGAATGGCTTTCATTGGCTGGGTTCGCCGGATGTGGCCTGCGATATGGTTTATGTGGATAATCTTGTCGAAGCCGTCTTGAAAGCCCTCTCCGTTCCCGCCGAGAAAATGCGAGGCGAGGATTTCAACATCAGCGACGGCGATCCGATGACTTGGCGGGATTTTTATGAATACTTCGCGGAGCACCTCGACCTCGACCTGGCACACGCACCGATCGATCCGCCCCAGTCTCAATCACAAAAGGGAATTGTGGGCAGCATTCTGGGCTGGCCTTTCGGGAGTATCCGGGGGATGAAGCAGATCGTGGCATCGAAAGAATTTAAATCCTTGGGCCGGCGGGTGTTGGACACCGACCCCATCGGCACGTTGCCGCGGTGGACGCTGCAGCCGATTTCCCGGCGTGGAACGGACGGTGCGTAAGATCGTCAAAGCGGACGATTCGCTGCCAGTTTATCACCGCGATTCCGCGGGCGGCGAATGCCTCTGCCACATGGGCTCCGGCGGCGCGCTTGTGAGCATTGACAAAGCCCGAAAGCTGTTGGGTTTCGAACCGCCGATCTCCCGCGATCAATCCCTCCAAATCACCCTGGATTGGGTGAACCACGCGAACCTCATTCACCGCTCATGAATCAACCCACTGTTAGCATCATTCTCCCGACCTACAACCGGGAACGGTTTCTGCCGGAAGCGTTCGCGGCGATCGAGGCCCAGACGTTTACGGACTGGGAACTGATCGTCGTGGATGACGGCAGCACCGACGGGACGCGGGATCTGGTCCCCCGGCTCACGGCGGACTTTCCGCAAGGGGCCAAATACATCTATCAGGAAAACCAAGGCGCCTACGGTGCCCGAAACACGGGTCTGGACCATGCCCAGGGAAAATACATCGCCTTCTACGACAGCGATGACCTTTGGCTGCCGCATCATCTCAAAGACTGCGTGGAAGGCCTAGAGGCGAACCCGGATGTGGATTGGGTGTATGGGGCCTGCCGGATTGTGGATCAGACGACGAATCGGGAACTCGACCCAACTACATTTTACATCGCCAATTTACCACGACCATTCATGCAGTTAAAAAAGCGATCCGTGGGACGACTCGCCATTATTGAAGACCCCCACGTGATTCGGTGTATGATTTCGTCCGGGCTTTTCAACGGTTTGCAGATTCCGTAATGCGGCGGAATCTTTTTGACGGAATACGTTTCGATGCATCGAGCCGAAATGAGGCCGAAGACCAACTGTTTGTAATTTCCAGTCTTTGTCGAAACCATCGAATAGCCTATATCGACGCTGTTCACGTCGAATATCGTGTTCATGAAGGCAACTCATCCGCCGCGGGAGGGACGAACGATTTCGAACGCCAGTCACGCGTCTTAGTGCTACTTGCGCAGGGCTATGAACGAATTCTCTCTGAAAGGAATTGGAAACCCACCGAACGCCGGGCACTTCGTCGCCGACTCAACCAAGAGTATTTCTGGAAACTCGGATATGCGACTTTATGGATGAACGGACGACACCGCGAAGCGATTCAAATGTTTCGTGTTGGCCTCAAGCACTGGCCCTGGGATTGGAAATGTTGGAAGACCTATATTTGGTCTCGCGTTAGCAAAGCCTATATATCGTGATAACTCTCATCTCGTCTCTTAGATTGCTGTAAGTATTCTTATTCTCCTTTGGGAACAACACGGCATTTCCGAATCATTTAGCTAATTAGGCAATGAACATACTTTATCTTACCAATAACGCTGGGCGGGCGAGCACGACAGTCTCAACGCAAGGATGGTTTGAACACTTAATGCCGAGAGGGCTCAATCCGGTTCTGGCATCACCAGTTTTGGGGGAGTTCTCTGATTGGTCCAACGACCGTGGAGTTCCAACCTATCAAGTAGAATTTCCATTTCCAAGTAAAACTTCACCGTGGAGATTTACAATCTCATTGTGCCGATTGTGTCGGATTGTGAAGCGTCACTCCATTCAAATGATTCATTGCAATGAGCAAGAGATTTACCCAATTGGCCAGTATGTAGCGAGGGTATGCAAATTGCCTGTTGTTGTGACAGTTCACTGCCGTATGTCACCGCGATTTAGCCGTTGGGCGTTTGCTGGCAAGCGTCGTCCCGCCCGAATCTTTTTTATCAGCCGCGGAAATATGGACGCTTGCCGAGATGGAGTCGAAGAGTGTATTCCCCAAACAGATTGGCGATTGTTGTACAATGGGTTAAATCTAGATCACTATCAGCTATCTTATGACGATAGAGAGCGATTCCGCAGAGAACATCAACTTGGTCCGGGCATTTTAATTGGAGTCGCATGTGCCCTACGCCCGGGGAAACAACTGGAGCACACATTTCGAAGCATTGTCCAGAATGGCGAACTAGACTATAACTTTGTCCTCGCCGGCATTCCAATCAAAGGTCAAGAATCCTATGGTCAGGAGGTACTGGCGAGAGGGCGAGATCTTCTTGGAAACCGTTTCAAATATCTCGGCTACATTCGTGATATAAAGGGTTTTGGTAACGCGTTAGATCTATATGTAAACTCCAGTGAACAAGAAGCCTTCGGAATTAGCGTGCTGGAGGCTATGGCGTGCGGTTGCCCGGTTGTGGGCTATGACAGCAAGGCCGTTGATGAGGTTGTGTTGCCGGATGGCGGGGAAATTGTTGAGCAGGACAATCTGGATCAGCTCACGCACGTCATCGAACGTTGGATTCGGGATCCGAAATGGCTAAAAAATCAACGTCCTTTGGCACGCAAACAAGCCGAGCGGTTTGATCTTAAGAAACTGTCGTATCAGTTGTGGGATGAATACCAGAGCATTCTTTCGCCTCACCGCGTTACGGAGTCGCAGCTTGAAATGCAAGGTGTAAAATAAAATGAAAGTCTGTCTGACATCCTGGGCACCGTTCATCGGCGGGGCCGAAATTGCCGTGGAGCGGTTGGCTATAGGTCTGGCCGAGGCGGGGCATGATGTGTTGTTGGTTGTGGGGACCGATGGCGAGGCCCTTGCGCGGTTTCGACAGGCGGGGATTCGCTGCGAGTTCGTGCCGCAACGGTTTACCGATAAGCTCAAGTGGCTCCAGTACCGCAAATCGCGGAATTTGCTCGTCGAGATACTTCGGCGGGAACGGCCGGATGTGGTTCATAGCAATGATCTGCCCACCCATCAGATGACTGGGGACGCGGCGAAGCGGCTGGGAATTCCGCGGGTTTGCCATCATCGCTGGATATTCGAGGGGTCGGCGATTGATTGGCTCAATAAGTTCGATGCCGACCGCCATCTGTTCGTCTCGCGGGCTTTGATGAATATGCTCACGGCGGAATCGCAGCATCTGGCGGAAAGCCCGCGGGCGGTGGTGTATGATGGGTTGCCGATGCCTAGTCTGCCGACTGCGACAGATCGGTCGGATTGCCGGCGGAAGTTGAACCTCTTGCAGGATCGCCCTGTCGTGCTTTTTGCGGGGCAAATTATTGAACGTAAAGGCGTCGCCGATCTGCTGCACGGGTGGTCGATGCTGGAACGTTGGCATGACCGGGCGGATTTGGTTCTCGTGGGGGATGACTTGGCGGAAAAAGGGACCTATCGGCGGGAAATGGAAGGTTTGGCCGAGGAATTAAAGTGCCCGGTGCGGTTCGTCGGCTTTCAAAAGAACGTCCCGGAATGGCTGACGGCGGCGGATATTGTCATGGTGCCGTCTCATGCCGAGCCGTTGGGGAACGCCACTTTGGAAGCGATGGCGGTTGGACTTCCCGTCATAGGCGGGAAAATGCGGTGATTTTCGGAGATGATCGTGGATGGTGAAACGGGGCTTTTTGACCCCGCCGAAATCGCCGCGGATTTGGCCGACGCGGTAGAGCGTTTGCTCGGCGACCCGGAGAATTGGTGACTGGGGCAAGCGGCAGCGGGCAGCGGTGTGAAGAGTTGTTTTCCCTGGAAGCCCACGTTTCCGCCGTGGTCAGAGAATACGGCCGACGTGTTATCGCCCACAATGGCGGGAGCGATTTCGTGACGGCACTCTTGGTCACGCATGTCTTTCCGCCAATCACCGGGTCCAGGGGCGCTGGTTTTGGGAGATCTATCGGCGATTGCCGCGCGAGGCAATTGTGATTGCCGCGGGCGAACATCCCAATGCTCTAGACTTTGATGCCGGGAATGATCTTCGGGTTTATCGGATACCGTTGGCCATTCCCAGTTGGGGGATGTGCAGCATCGCCGGTGCCAAGGGATACTATCGAGGCCAGAAGGCCGTTCGGAATCTGATTAAACAACATCGTATCTCGCATCTGCATTGCGGGGCGGCTATTACCCGATGGCTGGATCGGCTATCTGTGCCGACGATTCCGCGGCATCCCCTACATGATCTACATGCACGGCGAGGAACTCTGCTACGCGGGCAGCAGTCGTGATTGGGCTGGATGTGCCGCAAAGTTTTATCCTCCGCAGAGTTTATCGTGGCGAACAGCCAAAACACCCGAACATTTTCTGGAAAAATGGCAAATCCCCGAAGAGAGGATTGAAGTTCTCACACCAGGAGTTGACTGCGAAGTATTTCGACCTCGCCTTCGATGAGGAGACAAAACGCCGACTCGGGTGGGAAATCGAACGGTGATATTGACGGTCGGCAGGCTGCAGAAACGCAAAGGGCACGATGCGTTAATTCGGTCGTTGCCTTTGATTCGAGATGCAATACCGGATGTCCTCTACTCGATTGCCGGTGACGGCGAGGAACGCCGGAATCTTGAACTGCTTGTCGATGAACTCGATTTAACAGGCCAAGTTCAGTTTCGGGGCGAAACGACAGACGAGGAATTGATCGCGTGCTATCAACAATGCAATCTCTTTGTATTGCCTGATCGTCGGATCGGAGACGACTTGGAAGGTTTTGGAATGGTGTTGGTCGAAGCCCAAGCCTGCGGGAAACCTGTGATCGCGGGGAACACGGGAGGAACCGGGGAAACAATGCAGATACCCGAAACCGGCCGAACTCTCGACTGCGATGACAGCGATCTATTCAGCGAGACGATTAAAGATCTATTGAGCGACCGGGATGCTCTTGGCGGAAAAGTGGCATCCGTGCCCGTCAATGGGTTAAGGAAGGATTTGACTGGACCGTACTGACAGAACGAGCCAAGTCCATTCTCTTTCATGCTGATGTCAACGTTCCGGAACGCGAGTCGCTGGTAACATCTACCCATTGATTGCAAGACTTGAGACAAAGTCGAACCGTGCTCCATGAAGCGGCTGTTCAAACAAGTTGTCAATAGCATTTGCATGCTCCTCGTGCTTCCCGCCGTCGGTATCTATTACATTGGGGTGCTATTCCTTAGCAGCTCAAAAGCGTTTCCGGGATGGTCGCAGTTATTCAGTTTGCTGCCGGGAATTACAGGGGCTTACCTGCGAAGGGCCTTTTACAGGTGGGTCTTGCCTCGCGTGGGGCAGGACTCGTGGGTGAGCTTTGGAACGGTGCTCTCGCATCCCACGGCTCAGATCGGCGAAAGGGTTTATGTGGGCGTCGGCTGTATGATCGGTGATGTGACACTGGAAGGGGATGTCTTAGTTGGCTCGCATGTTTCCATCATCAACGGCAACCGGCAGCACGGGATCGAGCGATTGGATATTCCGGTGCGGGAGCAACCAGGCGAATACCCGCGGGTGACCATCGGCGAGGATAGTTGGATCGGCGACAGGGCCATCGTGATGGCCGATGTGGGCAAGCACGCCGTAGTCGGAGCAGGCTCGGTCGTCACAAAACCGGTGCCGGAGTTTGCGATCGTCGTGGGGAATCCTGCTCGTCTGGTCGGCTCTCGACCAGTACGTCCGCAAGAGGCGAAGCCCGCGAGAGTGACCACTGGCACTATTTCTTCCATCGAGTAAAATGCAAAAGACGAAATCGCTTACTCCCGTCCGTCAGAATTCTGGCGATGATTCATCAATCGAAGTAGCTTTGCCCGCACAAGCGCAGGTGAGCAATAATTCGCTTTCGCCTGACCACAAACCACAACGACCGCTTGACATTCGAAACACGCCCGCTTCGTGCCATTTGGATTTGATTCGGGGCTTGCGGCATTTGCCGTGCTCATCTATCATATCCGCTATCGCTTTTTGTGGATTACCACGACCTGGAAATCCGAAGTCTATTGGGAAAAGGCTTTTATCTTATCACGGCGTTCGGGCATGATGCCGTGATGGTTTTTTTTGTGTTGAGCGGCTTTTTGATTTCCTCTGCCGTGATTCGCGACCACCAAAACCAAAGATGGACATGGGCCAAGTATTCGACTGACCGTTTGACACGTTTGTACGTTGTGCTGATACCCGGCTTGCTGCTAACGCTTGTTTGGGATCTTTCGGGACTTCACCTGTTCGGGACGAATCCCATCTATACAGGAAATGGTGCGGATTGGATTAATGACTATTTTGATGTGAATTCCCGTTTGTCATCCACGGCACTTTTGGGCAACGCGTCGTTTTTGCAAACGATTCTTGTTCAACCTCTCGGCTCCAATGATCCGCTCTGGAGCTTGGCCTTTGAATTCTGGTACTATGTACTCTTTCCATGCTTGTATATTGCCTCATTCCAGTCCTCAAAGTTGCGAACGCGAGCTGGTTTTCTATTGGTCGCGATCGCGACGCTTCTCTTTGTCGGTGAAGGCATTTTGATTTATTTTCCGATTTGGCTGTTTGGAACATTCTTATGTTTGCGCCAAGTCGGCGTGCCTTTCAAATCCGCGAATTCATCGGCTTTTGTTGATGGGGACCTTGATGCTGTTTGCGATAATGATGATGGCGGGTCATCTCAATGTGATTAAAAGCCTGTTTGGATCGGTGGTTTTCGGGGACTACTTGACGGCGATCGGATTCACTCTTCTTATGTATGTCCTCATCCATGACCCGAATGAAACGACTCCGCGGAAATATGCTTGGTTGTCACGAAATACGTCAAACTTCTCATACACACTATACGTAGTTCATATGCCATTTTTGATTTTCTTGCGTGCCGCTTTAATCTCGGATCGACCCTGGCAGCCTACGCCGCAATCGCTTTGCAACGCCGTTTTGCTGTGCTTGGCATGTATTGCCTATGCGTTTTTTGTCGCCTATTTGACGGAATTGAAAACTTCACAAGTCCGACAGTATTTGCGAAAGATTATTGCTTAAATAAGTCCACGGTAGGTTTGGCTCATTGCAATGTGTGGTATTTGCGGTTGTCTTCAGCAGAACCGAAAGCTTCCTCTCGATGGCGAGGAGTTTTCCGCGATGGCATCAAGCCTTGCGCATCGCGGGCCGGATGCGGGGGGGTATTGGACCGGCAATGGCGTGGGGCTGGCGCATCGGCGGCTTTCGATTATTGATTTGGCGGGAGGGCGATCAGCCGATTGGGAATGAAGATGGGCGGGTGCAGGTGGTGTTTAATGGAGAGATTTATAACTATCGGGAACTAAAGCGGGAACTGGAGGGGAAAGGGCATCGGTTTTATACCAGTAGCGACACGGAAGTGTTGGTGCATCTCTATGAGGAGATGGGCGAGCGGTTGGTGGAGCGGCTGCGGGGGATGTTTGCATTTGCGATTTGGGACGATCGCCGGAAAGAACTTCTGTTGGGCCGGGACCGCGTGGGGCAAAAGCCGCTTTATTACTATCACCACAAGGGGCGGTTTCTGTTCGGGTCGGAGATTAAAGCGATCCTGGCCTTTGGCGATGTGGATCGCTCGCTCGACTATGAAGCCCTGGAAGACTACTTGACGTTTGGCGTGATTCCCGGTGAGCGGTCGATCTTTCGGCACATTCGCAAATTGCCGCCGGCTCATACGCTGCGGATTCGGCAGGAGGATTTCCGGGTTTCGCTCCGCCGGTATTGGCAGTTGGAAGGAGAGCCGGATGAATCGCGGACCGAGGCCCAGTGGCTCGAAGCGATTGAAACGAAACTCGCCGAGACGGTGAAGGCCCACCAGATTGCGGATGTTCCGGTCGGGGCGTTTTTGAGTGGGGGATTAGATTCCAGTGCGATCGTCGCCAGCATGCAGCAAGCCGTTGGGGAGCCGCTGAAGACGTTTTCGATGGGCTTTCAAGATCGGCGGTTCAGTGAACTGCCTTATGCCCGGAAAGTGGCCGACTATCTGAAGACCGATCACTATGAGGAGGTCGTCACGCCGGAGGCCGTGGAAAGTCTGGCTGCATTGACGCGGTTCTATGATGAACCGTTCGCCGATTCGAGTGCGATTCCCACGATGGCCGTGGCCCGTTTGGCGCGAGAGCATGTGAAGGTGGTTGTTTCCGGCGACGGGGGCGACGAGGCGTTTGGAGGCTACACGCGGTACGCCCACGACCTTCGCGAAGGGGCGATTCGCGATCGGCTTCCGCGGTGGTTTCGGAAACGCCTGTTGACGCCGGTCGGCCAAATGTGGCCCAAGGCGGATTGGCTGCCTCGCGTGCTTCGGGCGAAGACTCTACTCACCAACTTGTCGTTGGAACCGGCCGCGGCCTATGCCAACACGATTTCCATTTGCCGGCCGGAACTCCGCAGGCAACTCTTGACTCAGGACGTTCAAAACCAACTGACGGGATACCGCCCGGAAGACCGTTTACTCGCGCCGTTTCGGCGGGGACACGACTTGCTGCAGTCGATGCTTTTATCGGATGTGGAGATGTTGTTGCCGGACGATTTTCTGGTGAAAGTCGATCGGGCCAGCATGTCGGTGGGCTTGGAAGTGCGTCCGCCTTTGGTCGATCATGAGTTTTTAGAACTGGCGATTCGGATCCCGTCGCGGTTCAAAATCCGCGGCGGAGAATCCAAGGCGATCTTCAAAACCCTCGCCCGGAAAAAGCTGCCCGCCGAGACCATCGATCGCCCGAAACAAGGATTCGAGATTCCCGTGGATGCGTGGCTGCGCGGACCGCTTCGGCCGTTTGTGGAAGACAGCTTGCTCGCCGAATCCGCGCCGGTGGCGAATCTGATCAATCAATCGACCGTGCGGGCCATGTACCGCAGGCACTGTGCGGGAGTCGGCCGGCACGGCAGCGTGCTTTGGTCGCTTCTCGTTTTGGCCGAGTGGATGCAGAGCTTATTCATCTTATTCCATCTCGGTCAAGTCGCCGCGAATACCGCAGCCGGTCCGAATTGGAGACGGACAATGATCTTTCCACATCTTTATCTGGATAGCATTCTGGAACTGGAGATCCGGTATCTTAACGAAAACGGAATCCGGGGATTGTTTCTGGACGTGGACGGCACGCTCAAAGATCACGGGGCGCCGGAGATTGGCGGCGAGGTCGTCGAATGGATGCGGCTCGTGCGGGACAGCCGGATTAATTTATGCCTGTGTTCTAACGGCCGGGCCCACCGGATTGAAGGCCTGGCCAAGCGGTTGGGCGTCCCTTTTATTGCGGAAGCCTTCAAGCCGTTTCCGTTCCGCTGCCGGCGTGCTCTCAGGGAGCAGGGGCTATTGCCTCACGAAATCGCGATGGTGGGTGATCAGATTTACGCGGATGTTCTCGTCGGCCGATTGAGCCGCATGCATACCGTCTTGATAAAACCCACCAGCCGAGTCGAGCCGTGGTTCACCCGTCTGAAGCGTCCGTTTGAAGCACCGATTTTGTGGAAGCTCCGCCGAGCGAGAGCCAAATTGCAGGACGCCGCTCAATGAGGCTGCCGATGCCGTGAGTTCTTCGATCAAGACGCAATAGCTTGCCTTGTGACTTCGTACCGATTGCAAATAACCGACATCTTTTGAATAGGCCGATCTATGTCTCACTCTTCGGAATCCCAGCAGACGGCTGCGGTCTGTCCTCCTAAGCCGGTCTCGTTATCTTGGCTGGACCGGATTTCGCCATACGTCCAAATTGCCCGCCCCGATCACTGGTTCAAGAACGTGTTTATGCTGGCGGGCGTGGTGCTTGCCATTTTCTACTTTTTTGATCTGGCGGCGTTCTCCTGGCTGATGCTGGGGATCGGTCTTGTAAGCACCTGTTTAGTCGCTTCCAGCAATTACGTCATCAATGAGATTCTGGATGCTCCGACGGACCTGGATCATCCTGTCAAACGTCAACGGCCGATTCCGGCCGGCCTGGTCAGCTTGCCGGTCGCCTATGCCGAGTGGCTATTGTTGGCCGCGGTGGGAATCGGCCTGGCCGCACTTGTCAATCCCGCGTTTCTTGGCACCGCGGCGGCGCTATGGGTGATGGGCTTGATCTATAACATCCCGCCCGTTCGCAGCAAGGAACTGCCCTATGTGGATGTGCTCTCCGAGTCGGTGAACAATCCGCTCCGGCTGATGCTGGGCTGGTTTATTGTGAACCCCGTGGCCATCCCGCCGCTTTCGCTGATGATCTCCTACTGGATGATCGGCGCGTTCTTTATGGCCAGCAAGCGGTTTGCGGAATACCGTTCGATCAATGATCCCGCCGTCGCCGCGGCCTATAGAAAATCCTTTCACCACTATGACGACAATCGCCTCTTGGTGAGCATGTTTTTTTACGGTTCGGCGGCGGCGCTCTTGTTAGGCGTTTTCATCGTTCGCTACAAGTTGGAACTGTTATTGTCCGTTCCCATCATCGCCGGCTTTTTTGCGATGTATATGCACGTGACGCTCAAACCCGATAGCCCCGTCCAAAACCCGGAACGCCTCTACCGCGAGCGGGGTTTGATGATCTACCTCAGCATCTGCGTCGTGGCATTTTTGGGCCTGATGTTTGTGGACGTCCCGGCACTCTACGACGTATTTAATGTCACGCCGTCCCAAATGAGATCCCTGTGGAAGTTTTAGGTCCGTCAAGCGTCGATAAACTCGGTTATTTGATAAGACATATGGGTTCCACGACAGTGCTAGACACAGCCGCGAAAGACCAAGAACGGGTGGAATCCGCATCCGTTAGGGTGCCTGCCGCGCGGAGGATATTAACGCTTCTCGTCATAGCGGGGGCCTTGGTGCGGTTTGGATTGGTTGCGGTTTTTGAAGGCCGGACGCCGGAGATTGTCGATGCCCAGGATTATGATCGCCTTGCCGTGGGTCTTGTGGAAACGGGACGATATCAAGATGAAACCGGGCGTTTGACATCGCTCCGTCCGCCTTTTTATCCGTTGCTCGTGGCCGGTCTCTACGAGAGTTTCGGGCTGCAAAACTACACTGCGGTGCGGGTCGCCCAGGTATTGCTTAGTCTCTGTACCATGCTCCTGGTCTATCAACTTGGCAAGAGCCTCTATTCAACGAATGTGGGTCTTTGGGCCGCGGGGGGTTATGCCTTTTACCCGACCCTCCTGGGCATGAACAACCTTGTATTGAGCGAAGGCGTGTTTACGTTTTTCTTCGTTGCCGCCATGCTGTTGGCGGTGCGGAGCGTGCATCAACCCACCGTTCTCGGAGCACTGGGAATCGGGATTTGCCTGGCACTCGGCGCATTAACGCGGAGCATACTCTGGTTGTTCTCGCCGCTGTTTTGCGTGCTGTTGTTTTTTGCGATCAATGCTCCGGTCAAGAAGCGGTTTGTTACGGCAGGCACAGTGTTAGGCGCGTTTTTTGCTGGTGATCGTTCCTTGGGCCTGGCGAAATACCCAACTTCAGAAGACGTTGGTCGTCATCGACGTGATGGGCGGCCGAAATGTGATGATGGGCAACTATGAGTCTACCCCTTTGGAGCGTTCCTGGGCGACGATCAGCGATGTTACGGGGGAAAAATCCTGGCACCGCGTGCTCGCGGCCCACACGCCGGGCTATTCGAAACTGACTCAGGGGCAAATCGACAAAGCGGCCATGAAATACGGCGTGCATTTTTTCTTCTCGCATCTCGGGCTGTCGATTGAGCGATCGGCCGTAAAGTTTTTTAACTTCTGGCAACTCGAACGGACGTTTGCGGCGGGGATGATGCAGGGGCTTTTTGGGGAGATCCCTAAGATCGCTGTCTTGGGAATCACTGCCATGATTTGCGGGAGTTATGCCCTTGTGATCTTTTTGGCGATGTATGGACTGTGGGTGAAACCGCCCGCGGAGCGCTGGCCGCATGTCTTGTTGCTGTTTGGCATCGCCTTTACGTGTTTAATTCATTCGGTGGCGTTTGCCCACTCGCGTTACCATTTGCCGCTGATTCCCATTCTTTTGGTTTATGCGGCGGCGGGCGTGGTACACTCAAGTGAGATCTGGAGCAAAAGACACTCCTGGCGGTTTCTCATAGCCTCGGTTTGCTGTTTAGTGCTCGCGGGCGGATGGGTTCGCGAGTTTGTGATGGTCGATCTCCATCATTTTCAATAGTTTGACGCTGCCTAGGCGCAGCGAACAGGATTGCTTCGATTATGCCTGGAATTTGCGGAATCGCCGGTCAACATTCCCGTGCGGTGGACAGCGAACTTGGCCGTGCCATGACACACGTGCTCCGGCATCAACCGGATGATGTAGACTGCCAGTTTGAGGAGGATGATCGTCGCATCGCCTTGGGCTCCGTGCATCTCTCCTTCGCCGCCGATCGGCAGAGACGTATTGAGACCGAAAACCTGTGTGCCGTTTATAGCGGCGAGATCTATAATGCAGGCGAGCTTCGGCAAATTCTAAAAGCCCGCGGAATCGCTTTGGAAAGTCAGGCCGGTGTTTGGAGCCTGTTCGTACTCGGCGTCACAGAGCTTGGTTCCGAATTCCTTAAACAGGTGGACGGCAAGTTTTGTGCGGCGATCTGGGATCGATCTCGGCAAAAACTTCTTTTGATAACGGACAAGTTTGGGCTCAAGCCGATCTACTATGCCGAGAACGATTCACGGCTGTTGTTCGCATCGGAAATCAAAGCGTTGTTATGCGATCCCGCCGTCTCTCGGAATCAAAATGTGCGTGGCCTGGCGCAGTTCTTTTCGTTGGGTCACTTCTGGAACAATGACACGTTCTATGAAGCTGTTCGCGTCATTCCCGGGGCCACCGTTGCCGAGTACGATCTGGAGTCGGGGAGGTTGGAATGCCGCTGCTATTGGCGGATGGCGCCCAATCCCGATCTTGCAAATCTGACAGAAGAAGAATGGATCGAGCAAATCGGTGCGAGGCTCAAAGCCTCGGTCGATGCGCAAACGCTGGACACGGAGCATCTGGGAATAGCATTATCGGGGGGACTTGATGCCCGCACGATCTTAGGCTTGACGGATCACAAACGGACGGACATGACCTGTTATAGTCTGGGCATGGAAGGCAGCCTCGACGTTTCCTCGGCGCGGCGGTTAGCGGCCATGGCCGGCTATCCCTACCATGTCTGCACGCTCGATGAGCAATTCTTGGGGAATTTCGCCGGCCATTTGGAGCGGATGGTGGAATTGACCGACGGGCATTACCTGTCGCAGTGCATTGTGCTCCCGTCGTTTTCGCTAATTCGCGAGTGGGGCATTCAGGTGCTGCTTCGCGGCCATGCCGGTGAGTTGATGCACCTCAGCAAAGCCTACAATTTCTCGCTCGATCAATCTGTCTGGCAGATTCGCAATCAACAAGATCTCGAAGCCTGGCTCGGTCAACGGCTTTCGGCCTATCTGCTCGAAGCGGTCGATGGCCCCTTGTTAGTGGAGGCCGACACCAGCCAGAGGGAAAGTCTCGTGCGGGAATCGATTACCGAGGCCCTCACGGAAACGGCTTCATGGGAAACACCGGTGAACCGCATCAGCCATTTGTTCTTGACGCAAAGGCTTCGCAGGGAAACGGCCCTGTCGTTGATGAAATTCCAATCCGTCACGGAAACGCGTTTGCCGTTTATGGATTCGCGTCTCGTCGAACTGCTTTTGTCGTGTCCGGCCGATTTGCGGATGGGAGAAACCTTGCAAGCAGGCATTCTCCGCCGGCGGATCCCGGAATTCCTGGCACCGGCCAATTCCAACACCGGAGCACGCGTGGGGGCTCCGAAGCTCATTCGCCAAATGACATTGTTCCGAATGAAAGTCTTGGGCAAGCTCGGCTTCAAAGGACACCAGCCCTATGAACGTTTGGGGCTTTGGCTGAGAACATCGCTTCGGTCCTTGGTCGAAGAGATTCTGCTTTCCTCAGAGTGCCTCGATCGGGGCGTCTTTGTCCCGGAAACGGTTCGGAGCGTGGTCAAGCAGCACTTGGCCAACGAGCGAAACCATACGTTCTTGCTTCTCTCGATGATGATTTTCGAGATGGGCCAGCGCCGATTTGCCGATCAATCCGGGGCGGTTCTTTCAGGAATGTCCGATCGCACCCTCCCTGCCTCCAGCCGATAAAGTCATTGAATCATCAACCGCAAGAAAGCTTCCGTGACCGACGAACGCCCGACGATTTGCCAACTGCTCCACGGCCTACCCATTGGCGGGGCCGAAGTGCTTGCCGACCGCTTTGTGCGCTGCCTTTCCGATCGTTATCGGTTCGTGATTGCTTGTTTCGGACCAGGTCGGCACACTTGGAGAAGGCCTGGAAGCAGATGGTTATCGGTTCGCCACTTGAACGAAAGCCGGGGCTGGATTTGGGTTGTGCCCGTCGGCTCGCGCGGTTTGTCCGCGAAGAAAAGGTCGATTTGATCCACGCGCATCAATACACGCCGTTTTTCTACGCGCTCACCAGCCGATTGTTTCGCTCTCGTGTGCCGGTGGTGTTTACGGAACATGGCCGCTGGCATCCCGACTATCCCCGCCGGAAGCGGATGATCTTCAATTCGCTCATGACCAGCCGGCGGGACCGATTTCTCGGCGTCGGGGCGAAGGTTCGCGAGGCGCTCATCAAGAATGAAGGCCTCCCTTCGGAGCGGGTCGAGGTGGTTTATAACGGAATCCATCTTGCCCCATTTGAAAATCCGCCGACCGATGCGGCGAGCGTCCGTTCGGAACTGGGGCTTTCACCAGAGGATTTTGTGGCCATGCAGGTGGCGCGGTTGGATGGCCTCAAAGATCATCCGACCGCAATTCGCATGATGGCCCATCTGGTGCAAACCGTGCCCCATGCGAAGCTGATTCTTGTGGGCGAGGGGCCCGAACGTGCGAAGATTGAAGCCTTGATCGAGGAACTCGGCTTGGGCCGCCATGTCAAACTGTTGGGGGCCAGGCGGGATGTTCCCCGTTTGCTCTTTGCCGCGGATGCGTTTTTGCTGACCAGCATCAGCGAAGGGATTCCGCTTACGATCATTGAAGGCATGGCCGCGGGGCTTCCGGTGGTTTCAACCGACGTGGGCGGCGTGCGAGAAATCCTCGGCGATCCGCCCGTGGGACTTTTGGCCCCCAGCGGAGAAGACCAGATTTTGGCCGAAGCTTTAATCTCGCCTGGCCAACGAACCGGCACTTCGCACTCCGTTGGGCGAACAAGGACGCCGCCGGGCGTTTGAGATGTTTTCCGAACAAACCATGCACGCCCGGTATGGCGAGATATTTGATGAAGTCATCGGCATCAAGCCTCGTGCTGCCAACGGCTCTCGAAGCAATTGATCGCGCACACTTAACGTACCCGAGTCTTCTTCGTTTCTTCCCTCCGTCTTCCACCGCGAACGCTGCATGGAACTTCTCCACCGCACCGAACTCCTCTGTTCTTGAGACTCACGGCCACTCTGGGCCAATCCCTGCAAATCGGGATGGGCTCGAGGTCGTATTGAGGAAGTCGGACGAACTTGCAAATCCATCATTGAGACGACTTCCCGCTGCGTTGGCTGAGCGTTCTCCAGTCGGGATTGAGCCATGAACCGTATCTGGTTCAAGCGATGGATTCTCGCGAGAACGTTCTTGCTCAATTGCCTTTGTGCTATGTGCACAGTCGACTGTTCGGGCGGTATTTGGTGAGTCTTGCCGTATGTCAACACCAGCGGCGTGCTGGGCCAATCTCAGCCGGCGGCGGCGTTGGTCGATCGACCGGGCGGTGGACCTCGCGGAAGAACTCGATTGCCGATTTTTGGAACTTCGGCACGAAACGGCGATCGAGCATCCGGCACTCACGAAAACGGTCAGCGAAAAGGTCCACATGCGATTGGAGTTGCCCGATTCTGTTGAAGCCCTTCGGGAGGGACTCAAGGCCAAGGTGCGAAACCAGGTCAAGAAGGGCGAGAGCCAGGGGTTCTCGGTGGTCTGGGGCCGGCATGAACTCTTGGAGGATTTCTATCCGTCTTTTCGCGGAACATGCGCGATCTGGGAACGCCGGCGTTCGGGCGAAAACTCTTCGCCGCGATTCTCGACGGATTTCCCGATGAAGCGGAGCTTTGCAGCGTGCGGGACGGCCGGCGATGCGTGGCGGCCGCGCTGCTCATCCACGGCCCCGAAGCGACCGAAGTTCCAAGTGCAAGTTCGCTCCGCTCCGAGAACAAACGCAATCCGAACATGCTCATGTATTATCATCTGCTCGCGCGGGCGATCGAGCGCGGGCAGGCGGTGTTCGATTTCGGCCGCAGCACGCCGGACGGCCCGACCTATCGCTTCAAAAAGCAATGGGGCGCGGAGCCGTTTCCCGCGAATTGGCAGTATCACGTCCGCCAAGGCGATGTGGGCGAGATGCGGCCGAGCCATCCCAAATACAAGCTCATGATTCGCACCTGGCAGCGGTTGCCTTTGTGGGTTGCCAATTTCCTCGGGCCCCACATCGTGCGAGGCATCCCATGACGGGCGTCTCGCGTGGAAACGCAAAACGCGATCCCAATCGAATCGGTCCAACGAGCGGGCGACGCTTTTGGTGTTTTCCGACGATTGGGGCCGGCATGCGTCGAGTTGCCAGCACCTGATTCGCAGGCTCATGGGGCGGTATGATGTCCTCTGGGTCAATACGATTGGGATGCGCCCCGCCCTCGCTAGGGTGGTCCACGGTCCGCGGGGCTGGGAAAAGATTCGGCACTGGACCGCGTCCGAAGACTCCGCCGCATCGCCCGAATTGGACCTAAGACATTTCGGTGCTCAATCCAACAAAATGTGGCCCTGGTTCCGCACGCCCGCTCGACCGGGCGATCAACCGCCGATTGCTCAAAAGACAACTTCAAAGTAGTCTCTTGAAAACCGAACGAGCCCCGTCGTCGCGATCACCACGATTCCTATCGTCGACGGATTTGATGAGCCACTTGCCGGTCGATCGCTGGGTGTATTACTGCGTCGATGATTTTGGCACGTGGCCGGGTCTCGATCAAAAGCCACTCGCCGTCATGGAGGCGGAGGTAATCCGCCAAGCCGACGTGTTGATCGCGGCAAGTGCCGTGCTGAAACAGCGGCTCGAAGAAACTCGGGAGGAGGTGACTCTCCTGACGCATGGCGTCGCTCTCGACCATTGGTCGCTGGACGGAGTTCCCGTTCACGAATCGTTTCGAGAGTTGGAGAAATCCGATCGTCACGTTTTGGGGCCTGATCGATCGGCGGATGGACCGGTGCTTTTTGGATAGAGTTATCGAAGCGAATGGATCGCGGGACAATTGCTGATCGGGCCCGAAGAGCAACCCGAGCCTGAATTTGGAAAGGATTCCCCGATGTCTATCTCGCCGAATCAATGCCCTGCCTTACGACGAGTTGCCCCAGGTTGCTCAAGGCACGGATGTCTTGGTCCTGCCTTACTATCGACGCCCCGGTGACCCGGGCGATGCAGCCACTTAAGATGCTCGAATACCTGGCGACCGGGCGGTCCGTGGTCGCTCGCGGATTTGCCCGCCGCCGGGGCTGTCCCTGGTCGGATTGTTTGAACTTAGTAGCGGATGCATGGACGCCTTTGCCTCGGCCGTCCTTCACCGATTGAACACCGGTTTGCCCCCGAGCAGGCGCTCGCGCCAGCGTCTTCGAAATCGCAGACTTGGGACGCGCGGGCCGCCGAATTTGAACACCTGATTTTCTTCTTGATCTCTAGTGAACAGCCCCCGACACCGGATTCTGATGTTTCATTCTTCCGCTGAGCTTGCAGACGCATCGTCCGAGACCGCGCAAGTCGCACCCTGCTGGCGCAGAAACATGAAAGGGCACGGTCCTTCACACCCGTGTGGTGACCGGCACCGGGGGCGGGCCGGAAAAGACGATTCTCAATTCGCCCCGGTTCTTGGGTCCTCTGGGTTATCGGTCGATGTGTCGCTTCATGCACCCGCCGGACGATCCTGGATTTGAGGAACTCCGGCGGCGAGGCGCGGCGGTCGAGGCTCCCGTGATTTCCATTCCCGACCGGGGGCCTTTCGATCTCGGCGTGGTGAAGCAATTCGTTCGTCTCTGCCGGCAAGAGAACGTTACGATCTGGCACGCCCACGATTACAAAAGCAATCTGGTGGGACTCTTGGTGAGGCGATCCTGGCCGATGCATCTTGTGACCACCGCGCATGGGTGGGTCCAGCGAACTTGGAAAACCCCCTTGTATTATCGGCTGGATCGCTGGGCACAGAAACGTTACGACAAAGTGATCTGCGTCTCCTCAGATCTTTTTGAAGCCGTTCAAAAAGCCGGTGTCCTCAAAGAAAAGCTGTTCTTCATTGACAACGCCATCGATACGGAGATTTATCGACGAGCGGAACCTCCTCATGTCGTGAAAGCCCGGCTGGGGTTTTCTCCGGATCGTCGGCTGATCGGAGCCGTGGGGCGGCTTTCAGGCGAGAAGAACTTTGCGAGTTTGATCCAGGCCGTTTCGAATCTCTTGGATCAGGGCCATGATGTGGAACTGGCCATCGCCGGGGACGGGCCGGAACGGGCTTCGCTTGAGCGGCTGATTGCCAGTCAACGGGAACCGGAGCGGTTCCATCTGCTCGGTTTTCAAAGCGATCTTGCCGAGTTGTATCAAGCCGTCGATGTATTTGCCCTGAGCAGTCTGCGGGAAGGGCTTCCCAATGTGCTCTTGGAAGCGATGGCCTTTGAGGTGCCGGTCGCGGCAACGACCGCGGGAGGGATTGCCCGGTTGATTGAAAACAATCACAATGGACTTTTGATGCCGGTCGCGGACACTCCCGGCCCTTGCGAATGCTTTGAAGAGACTGCTTACGGATCGCGAAATGGCGGAGCGGTTGGCCGCAACGGGCCGGCGAACGATTGAGGAGCGGTTCAGTTTCGCGGCCCGGATGGAGCGGATTGCCGCCATTTATGAGGAATTGCTTTCCCAGTGAAACCGATCATCGAAGCCGTCGAGCGGATCCAGCATCTCCCCCGCCGAACCCGGTTGGGGGCCGCTTGGGGATACGCCTTGCTTTTGACCTATCTGTTGGTGGCCCCCGCTCCGCTTGCCCCCTTTGGGGAGTGGGGTATCGATACCGAACAGGCCTTCGATCGCACGCTCTCCAGCTACTTTCAGCATCTGATCGCTTATTGCGGGTTCGTCTGCATCGTGTGGTGGAGCGTTCCTCCCATATCGCGTCGCGCCGTGCGTGAGTTGATTGGCGGAGTCGTGCTGCATAGCCTTGTGTTTGAAGGTGTTCAATACTTCGTGCCCCGGCGGCACTGCGATTGGGCGGATCTTCTCTGTAATCTCGCGGGAGTGGCCTTGGGCGTTGGAATGATGCGGGGCATTTCCTCGTTGGGGGCCGTCACCTGCCTCCATCCGGAGCCTGCGCGGCCTTGCGGCTTACCGAACTCGCTCACCTCTCAGAGTGGGGACTGAAATCATGCACGCATTGGAACGTGTTTTACTTTATTCCGTGGCTTTGACCTCTGCGGTCTTGATGTTCGGAACAGAATCCAACCGGACGAAATCCGACTCGACGTCCGATTCTTCCACTCAGGCCGAGGGGTCGCCCAGGTTCTCAGAAAGTGAACGCACCTCCGCAGCCGTCTCCCCGCAGGCGACTCAGCGAACTTCGACTGCTGCGAGCCAGAATTCCCTGATTCTTCGAGACCGCCGCGGACAACCTCGCTTGGAAATCACTTTGGGAGACGATGGCAAGCCGCGGATTCTCCTCAACGACAAGGTGGGGCGGGAAGTGATTTCCCTCCGCGTCGAGGACGATGGCACGGGGCGGATCGGACTTCGGCATTTTAACCAGCGAGTGAAAATCGGACCCGACGACAAAGGCGATTTGGCCTTGGTCATGGAAGGAGGCGAAAACGAGGTAATCCGCCTTTCGCTTTCAACTGATGGAGAAGCCAAGCTGATCACCAAGGGACGCGGTCCCGCGACCATCGCCTTGAGCAGCCGGGCCAATGGCGCGGCGGACGTTCAAATCCACCGGGGCACCGGCACGGGGGGTCCGCTTTTGTCGGTGCAGGACAACGGCGACGCGGCGATCGGGATCGCCAATAACCAGCGCGAATACGGCCCGGTGATGCACCTCTTAGAAGATGGACTCGGGCAGTTGACAATCAATGGTCCCGGATCGGACAGCGGACCCACGCTGATCCGCACGCCGGATGGCACCTCGATCATTTCCGTGCGGTATCCCAACGGCCGCCCCGCGGCGAGCATGATCGGCACACCGACAGGGGCATCGCTTTTGGCCGTCACCAATACCACGGGGACGCAGCAAGCCGCCCTCCGGGCCGAGCAAAGCGGGAAAGTGGGCATCGGCGTAACCGAGAGCAAAGACGACGGAAGCCCGCAACCCAAACCCGTGCCGAAACCCAAGCCTCCGAAAGTGCCGCATATCGAAATAATCCAGCACCGGCCTCTTC
Organism: uncultured Planctomycetaceae bacterium; assembly: GCA_963815195.1. GTDB lineage: Bacteria > Planctomycetota > Planctomycetia > Planctomycetales > Planctomycetaceae > CAWAVN01. The sequence goes on along the minus strand of CAWFGE010000010.1, from coordinate 490,744 downwards.
CAAAACATGGTCCGGACTTTTCCGACCTTGCCTGGTTTCGCCGGCCGGATTCCCTATCGCATTGACTCAATTCGTGACAAATCCCTCGCGTCTATTTCAAACTCGCCCGAAGAACCCCTGGCCATTTCTGCTTCGGGGCCGGGGTGTCTTTTTGCTGCTGTTATTGCTGATTGGATCGGGGCTTGGCGGATGCGACGCCCCGTCTGACGCGAGGTTTATTACAAAAATCGACTGGATGGAACACGGCGAATGGATCAAGGCCGACACCCACATCCACACCCGGTTTTCCGATGGAGCTGCATAGCATCGATGAGATTGCGGTCAAGGCGAAAGAGTTCGGCTGCGACGCCATCGCGATCACCGATCATGGCGACCGAAACCTGAGCGCGGCCACACCGGAATATGCCGAGGCCATCCTCGCAGCCCGGCGAAGCCATCCTAAGTTGTTGATTCTCGCGGGCCTCGAATGGAACGTCCCGCCTTGGGGCGGGGATGAACACGCCACGGTGTTGGTTCCGCCCGGACCCGATGAGTTTCTGACACTCGCAGAGTTCAAACGTCAGTTCGACGATTTGGGACGCGAAACACATGATGCCGAACTTGCCGTGGCCGCGTTCGACTGGCTGGGCCAACTGCCGCACCCGAAAGATGTTGCGCCCTTGATTTTTTCGAATCATCCGAGCCGGGCCGTGGATCAAAGTGACGAAGTGGCGGCGATGCTCGCGGGCTGGCGAAAGCAGACGGATTTGGTGGTGGGCTTTTCCGGCGCCGGGCCATCAAAAGGCAGGCGGCTCTTACAAAGGCAAAGTGGCTCTTGTGGATCGTTGGGATCCCGCCGCGGCTGAACCGGGCGGGGCTTGGGATCAGCTTTTAGCCAAGGGCGAAGACATTTGGGCGGCCCGGGCCCCATCGGATTTTCATAGTCCCAACATGGATTATTGGCCGGGCGAGTTTTCCGAGACCTGGCTCTACGCTCCCGAGCGGTCGACGGAGGGCGTGCTCCGGGCCTACAAGGCCGGTGCATTCTTCGCCGATCACGGGCACATCGCCAGGAACGTGGAACTTCGCGTGCGAACGGAGGACTTGTCGCGGCCGGCGTATCCCGGGGAAACGATCGCTATCACCAAGGGATCCGATCTGACCGTCGAACTGGATTTGATCGTTCCCCCCACGGATTGGGAGGGCCAACCCAATCACATCGACCGAATCGAACTGATTGCCATCACCTCCACGAGCACGAGAATCATTGCGGAAGAACCGTTTGCACCCGGAAAACCTTTCACGCGCCAACTCAAGAATCTGCAGGACGGGTTCGTGCTCCGCGCCCGCGGCCGCCGGATCGTGGACGATGGTCCCGATTTAATGTTCTATACGAATCCAATACGAATCGTGACAGAGGACGCAAGCCCGTTCTCGAATGCCTGGAAGGCGATCGTCCGCGAGTTCACCTGGCGTCGGCTTTGGGGCGTGGGCATGTTGATGCTCGTCGCGGCCTCGCTCGTCGCGTGGTTTCGGCATTGGCGGGAAAACAAGGAGGATGTTGTCGAAAAGCCCGAGCGGAAATCGCGGCCAAAACAGAATCCGCCAAGCGCGGAGTATGTTTCCGTTCTTTCGGTCACGCCTCCCCGCCACATGCATTTTTTCCTTGCGGCCTTCGCGTTTTTGTGCCTGGCGGCTTATGGCTCCCTGGTGCCGTTCAACTTTCGCCCGATGAGCTTTGACCAGGCCTGGGATGACTTTTGGTTCCATCAAGATTGGGGCCGAATTGACTTGGGAAACCGGAGCGATTGGGGCGCGAACGTTCTGCTGTTTGTCCCGATTGCGTTTTTTGGAATGGGGCTGTGGTGCGTCGATCGAAAGTCCCGGCTCTGGAAAGCGGCGGGAATGGTTCTGGTCATCGGGTTCTGTGCGGCGTCGAGTCTGATGATTGAGTTTTTTCAATCGTTCATTCACGCCCGTGTGCCGTCCCACGATGACGTGTATGCCCAGGCGGTGGGAACACTGGTCGGAATCGTGTGTTGGTTCGGGTTTGGGCAGATCCTGACCAATTGGTGGCGGCTGCATACCTCGAAAGGAGAGCACCAACCGCTCTTGGCTTCCGTGCTTTCACTCTATGTCTTGGGTCTCATCGCGTATTCGCTGATCCCGCTGGACTTCGTCATTCACCCGGCGGAGATCTATAAGAAATATCAAGCGGGCCTGATCGTCCTCGTGCCGGATTGGCAGGCCGGAATCACCAAGGACACCGTTTGGCGAATTGTCAGTGACGGGCTGGCATTTGTGCCCATCGGCGTGTGGGCTACCATCATCTGGCATGACGGACACCGGCGGAGAACGTGGCTCCGCAGTCTCCTGATTGGGGGTTCCGTGGTTGTCCTGATCGAGACCGCGCAAGTGTTTCTCCTCAGCCGATACGCGGAAACCACAGATCTTGTTGATTGGACTCTCGGGAATTGCCTTGGGCTCGGGAGGCATTTGGTATGTTCAGTCTCGGCAGAATCGTGCTCCCGCGTTTCACGATCAAAAACTGCTTCGGACATTGGCCTGGTATGGAGCGGCCGTCTTGTATGCGGGGTTTCTGGTGTGTTATTTCTGCTGGCCTCTCGAGGTCGATCACGATCCCGTGCGGATCCAAAAGGATTGGAATCATTTTTTTAACACGCCCATGACCGCACTTTTTTGGTCCACCGAATATATGGCAGCCACCCAAATCCTTCGGAAGGTGTTTCTCTGGGGCCTCTTAGGCATGTGGGTGAGCCAACCGGTCCTGGCCTCTCGACTGCCCAAAGTCCTCAAACGCCTGGTCCTTTTTTGTCTGCTCGCGGCATGCGCGGGGTTAGGGACCGGCATTGAATTACTCCAACTGCTGATGCCCGCCCACACGCCGGATAGCACCGATATAGGACTTTACACGTTGGGCGCGGGGATCGGGATGTGGGGATCGGTCTGGTGGCAGCGTCAGTTTCGCGAGGTTCCCGAGCGGGGACGATCCGTGGATTCGAGTTCGGCGGTCTCCTCACCAGGCGAATCGGGAATCAACCGGATATTGTCCAGATAAAGCCGAGCGGGTTTTTCGAGTCGGACGGTAAAGAACTGGAGCATCTGCATTCGCGAGAGATCCATCAATCGCCCGCGGGGCGCGTGTTGCACGTCCCGGAGCGGAATACGGATGTGATGAAGGCCCGGAGTCAAATTCGCGAAATAATGGTAGCGGTCGTCCGTTTCGAGATTATGGGCCTGATCGTGGATTTTCACGATCAAGGAAAGCTGTTCGGGAAATTCGAGCGTGACATCAAAAGCCAGTTCCCGGTACGCCGTCCAATCCGGCGGCACTTCGGACATCGCCAGGCCAGGATAGACGCCCGGCTTCAGATCGACTTGGAGCGACCAATTCCCCGCAGTCGGATGTTTCTGAATGCGTTCAATTTCACAATCTTGAACAGACCACCTCGACAGTTCCCCGGGCCATTCAAAGGATCGCGAGCATCGGCATTTGAGAGGTTTGATAAAGGGCATCCGCCAGAATGGTAAGCGGCGAAATCATTGCCGACAGGAGCAAGCCAACCGCCATGCCGCGAAGCAAGATGCGGCGTAATCGCGCGGGTTGAGGCAGCATGCAAAAGACGCCCGCAGTCGGCACCGAGGGCATTGGCGGAGGCATCGTGCCAGGAGGGCTGCCGTCCCACAAAGTGTTGGAGCCCTTCCCCAATTAATCCCCACGCCGAGCAAACTCCCCAAATCCCCAGTGCCCAAAGCCAAACAGGTCTTCGAGATGTTCGATGAAGAAAAGTCCAGGCTAATGTCCCTGCCAGCAAGGCAAACAGCGGACCATGACAAAGATCCACCAGAGAATTACCAACCCGCCCCGTCGTCTTTAGCGGAATAAGCAACAAGAACAGCGCAAAAACGGCCGCCAGAACGGGCCACTGGCACACATTTCGCCAGGAAACCTCAGGGAGATTCTTGCGGTGCGAATCCAAGGCGGTTATTGCCCGATGCCCGCTGGCGCACCGGCCCCAATTCGCGATCCCGGAAAATAGCCGCCTAAATCCAAAAACCGCGTGCTATGTCCGCTTGGCCCAAGTTTGGAGTTCAAACTTTGGACGTTTCGCTCGGTCTGGGAGATTTCGCGGCGAATGTTGGAAAGGTCTCTGCGCTTGCTGGGCTTGGTAATCCTGAAAGTTTTCGCGAGGTCGAACGTAGTTGTAATAATTGAAAGCGGGCGTGTTGTTGGGATTCAACAGATTCAAATAGGGACTCAGCGTGGGGCGGGGGGCACGCGGGGCGAATGGAGTATTTGGAAGTTGCCCCATCGCCGCATCGGCGCTGATTCCGCTGATGGTCAAAACCGCCATCCAGATGACATTTGATTTCATCCCAGCCTCCGCACCGTAAAGAAAATGAGAACGGTTTCCCTAATTTACTTTAACACCCTGTCTTGACGCTATCAATCCCGACTTGGAGTTCGGGCATTCGGAGTCATCGGCAAAACGGGAATCTTTTCCCCAATTTGTTCTCCGGCAATCGAAAATCTTGTTTCTTTTAGTGCCCCCCTCATTTCATTTTAATCTTTGCGCGCCAAGCGATTTCGGCCTGACGAATCTCGCTGCGGACGCGGTCGATCAGAAAAGGTGCATACCACATGTGCGGCATCGTTGGTTATCTAGGTCCCCAAAACGCGGTGGAAGTCATCGTGGCGGGGCTCAAACGGTTGGAATACCGCGGCTACGACTCGGCGGGATTGGCCACGATCGATGGCGAGCAACTCGACCTCCTCAGGACCGTGGGACACGTCAGCCAGTTGGAGGAGTCCCTCGCGCGGCGACCCATGTCCGGAACCGTGGGGATCGGCCACACCCGCTGGGCCACGCACGGAAAACCCAGCGAACGAAACGCCCACCCGCACACGGATGCCTCGGGACGGATCACCATCGTGCATAACGGCGTCATCGAGAACCACGCGGCTCTCCGCTCGTATCTCGAAGGCCAAGGCATCCGCTTCCAGAGCGAGACGGATTCCGAAACGTTGGCCCAAATGATCGGGTACTTCTATTCCCAATCGGGCGAGTTCCTGGAAAGCGTGCGAAGAACCCTCGAAGACGTGCGAGGCACGTTCGGCTTGGTGGTCCTCTCGGCGGACCACCCGCAAACCTTGATCGCCGCCCGGCGGGGAAGCCCTTTGATCGTGGGCCGCGGCGACGGGGAATATTATCTGGCTTCCGATCCCAGCGCCATCGTGGCTTATACCTCGGAGGTCAGTTATCTCACGGACAACGAGATCCTCCAGGTCGAGCCCGACGGGATCACCGCCACGACCATCGATGCCCGCCCGGTCGAAAAGGAATTTAGCACGCTGCAAATGAGCCTGGAAGAAATCGAACTGGGCGACCATGCCCATTACATGCTCAAGGAAATCCAGGAGCAGCCGGGGGCGCTTCGGAACGCGATGCGGGGCCGCATTCGCCGGGAGGACGGTTCGATCGTGCTCGACGGGCTCCGCACCTGCGAGCGCCAGTTGCCGCTGTGCCGGCGGGTGCTGCTCTTCGGCTGCGGCACGGCCTGGCACGCGGGGCTCGATCGGCCGGGACTTGTTCGAGCGCCTCGCCGGGATTCCCGCGGACGTCGAATACTCGAGCGAACTGCGTTATCGAAATCCCTTGATCGATGAGGGCACGCTCGCCATCGCCATCAGCCAGTCCGGCGAGACAGCGGACACGCTCGCCGCGCTCCGGGAAGTCCAGCTCAAGGGGGCGACCTGTTTGGGCGTGGTCAATGCCGTGGGTTCGAGTATCGCCCGTGAAACCGATGCGGGCGTCTATTTGCACGTCGGCCCCGAAATCGGCGTGGCCAGCACGAAAGCTTTTACGGCCCAGGTCGCGGTGCTGGCGATGATGGCCACCCACCTCGGCCGCCGGCGGAGGCTCTCGCCCGAAGACGCCGCGGTCGTGATGGCGGAACTCGAAGCCGTTCCGGATAAAGTGGCAACCGCCCTCGAAACCGAATCCCAAATCGAGCGGCTGATCCCCCGGCTGTTGGAATGGGACAACTGGCTGTATCTCGGCCGGGGCGTCAATTTTCCCGTGGCTTTGGAAGGCGCTTTGAAGCTCAAGGAAATCAGTTACATCCATGCCGAGGGCCTGCCGGCGGCCGAGATGAAGCACGGCCCCATCGCCCTTATTGACAAAGGCATGCCGGTCGTGGTGATCGCGCCGCAGGACCATACGTACGACAAGGTGCTCGCGAACATCGAAGAAGTCCGCAGCCGCGAAGGGTACGTGATCGCGATTGCTTCCGACGGCGACGATGCGATTTCGTCGATCGCCGATGAAGTCATCCGCGTGCCGCAGACCCTGCCGATCCTCTCGCCGCTCGTGACCACGATTCCGCTGCAACTGATGGCGTATCACGCGGCCATCGGCCGTGGCTGCAACGTGGACAAGCCGCGAAACCTCGCCAAGAGCGTCACCGTGGAATGAGTTGGCAGTTGGGACATTTTGATTTTCGATTTGCGACGATTCGGTGCGATTTCGAAATCGGCCGATTTTCATAAAGGGGGTGTGAAATGCAACCGAACATTGTGGTTTACGAAGATTCGATCTGGCAGCAAATGCTGCCTTTGACCTATATCCGCCCGACGTTTGAACTCGTTTGCGGGCGGGATTCTTTGCTTCAAAAAATCCAGAGGCTGCTGGTATCCGCGTCGGCGTCCTCGGCCCATCGAAACGGCAACGGCCGCGGACAGGATGTCTCGAAGAACCGCCCATCGCTTTGGTGCCGGGAGGAAGTGTCCGCGGTCTTAGCGGAAGACCGGCCGCATCCCATCAACCAAACCGTCAAAGGCCCCGCTCTCTTTTTAAGCGGCCGGGGCTGGTGGAAACAGCTTCCCGCGTCCCAAGACGGGCACTCCTCTTGGGTGGGCGTCGCCGGGAAAGACGAGGAGATCGCCTGCGTGTTCGCTGACGCCGAATTGACGGCCCGGCTCTCCCCCGATGTCTTTTTGAATGAAAACCTGCTCGAAGAGCAATTGAAAGATTTGCCCCGCCGCAATGTTGGCGAACATGTGGAACTTTTTCGCTGGCCCTGGGAATTGATCCACGCCAACGAACGGGCCCTCATCGCGGATTGGTCCAACGCAGGAAACGCCTCCTCCCACGAAGCCCGCATCGATCCCGGCAGCCATCTCTTGGCCCCCGAATCGGTGCACTTGGGAAAAGGCAGCCGCATCAAACCCTGCGCAGTGATCGACGCCGAGAACGGCCCGGTCTGGATCGGCGAAAATGTTACGATCTCTCCCCACACCTACATTCAAGGCCCCGTGTCCATCGGCGACGGCACGCTCATCCAACCCGGCGCCGTGATTCACGCGGGAACGACCCTCGGCCCCGTCTGCAAAGTCGGCGGCGAGATCGAAGCCAGCATCATCCACGGCTATTCCAACAAACAGCACGACGGCTTTTTGGGCCATAGCTATATCGGCACCTGGGTCAACATCGCCGCCGACTGCATCAACAGCGATCTCAAAAACACCTACGGCACCGTGCGCGTGCCCATCAACGGCCAACCCGTCGAAACCGGCGAAATGTTCGTGGGTATGCTTGTCGGTGATTACAGCAAGCTCGGCATCAACGTCAGCTTCCCCACCGGCGCCGTCATCGGCTTTTGCAGCAGCGTGTTCGCCTCGCAAAGTCCGAAATTCGTGCCCAGCTTTGTGTGGATCGACGGCGAGGAGTGGACCACCTTCGACGAGACCCGCGGAGCGGAGATCGCCCGCAAAGTCATGGCCCGCCGAGGCCGCGAGTTCTCTCCGGAACGGGAAAAACTCTTCCACCGAATCCGCCGGCTCGCCGACAAACGCGAATCCCCGCCCGGCCCCATCGCCCCCCGACTGGGACCGGTCAACGAATGGTTCAAGCATCCGGAATTCCGTTCGGACAACGTCTTCCCTGCAACGGCCGCACAATAGCAACGGTTCCTCCTCAACGCTGGCTCCGGCCGTTTGACGAACGGTTCCTTTGGAGCGTTCTCAAATCCCTAAAGCTGCCGTTCCCCCATGGCCATTCCGGCCTACCGGCACCCCCAACCGCCCGCCCATTTCCTTTTACCGCCACCTTCTGAGAAACCGCCAATCATGCGATGTCCCCAATGCCACGGGCAGCTTTTAAGGATCGAGATCCATCTTCAAGGCTATGTCACCGCGTTCTTCCATGCCGCGGATGAATACCAACTGACGGAGTCCGTAACGCTCACATCCGTCTGGGAAGAGCACTCCCCCTGCGAGTGCGAAACCTGCCACTGGACCGGCCTCGTTGCCGACGCCCTCGCCTCCTGCGAACCCGCCCCGCTGGATGCAGACGACTGACAAGAAGACACCACAGGCCGAACGTCTTTCGCGCTCCCTGTATACAGCAGGTATCGTCTCCCGAGGGATATATTCCCACGGCGCCGGGCGCTCAACTTGAACCCGTTCAACTGAAGGTTGATTCCGCTCTGCACACCTTCCATTTTGGCCGCGACGGAGACATTCCCGTGGTGGGCGGAAGGCGGCAATTACGATGGAAAATCAATCGCCCCGCGCTGCCCCACGCACCGTTCCGCGCCAAAAACGGTCTGCGCATCCGCCTGCGCGAACCGCAAACCCATCGTAGAGTGGACGGCTACCTACATTTCCCCGCTCCGGGGCATTTGCGCATTTGGCACATTCGGATATGTTCTCCTTCGCTAGCTCCGCCAAAATCCTTCCCGCCAACTTTAGCACTTGCGGAGAAATGCGGACCACTCCAACGAGCGAGTTTGCGTTTCGATTAACGACTACAATTAAATCAGTTTGCCTCTCCTCGGAGCCCTCATCTACGAGAGAGCGACTTTTGGAAATGAATTCTCGAATTAGACCTAATGATGTGCTTGATTGATCCATCGGAATGTGTTCTCCGTACCAGCTAATCCAATAACCAAGTTGACTACGCATACTGAAAACAGGCTGACTTGTGTCTCCCTGCTTTTGTGTTAATGATTGTCTGATTCTGTCTTTGAGTTTAGTTTCTCTTCGATCTCCGGTGGCAAACCAAACTGCGTTGTTCTTCGCGCCAACGATCATTGATTTGCTACCAATTAGCTGTTGCCACCACACCCCCGAATCCTTTTCCCAGGCAATTGTATGAAAATGAACACCTTCAATCTCAGTCGAATTGAGCGTAACACGACAAATTCCACGTTGGTCCATGCAATTCAAGATTGAAAGAAGCTGGCGACTCTCCGGCACCACGAAGCCGCCTGTAAGATGAAGGTGCTTTTCTCCGTGAGATTCAATATCGAGAAACAGGTCAATCTTTTTCTCTCTTATGATTCCCTCGAACAATTGAGACATATGTTTAATTAGGTCAAATCTCGCAACCCGTTCATCCTTATTTGGAAGACGACTTGCAAAACTCAATTCTCTCTCAATCCAAAAGTCAAATAAATTTAAGAAGTGATCCTTGCGCATCTGATCCAATATAAATGAGAGACGGAAGCTTAGTTCCGCGTCTTCAGGATGGCAAATCATCGAAAACCTGAATGCGGCCTCACTGAGGTGCGTGATGGAGGATTCGAGGGGAGTTCCGACCATCGGCGTTAACTCCAAGGTTGCCCTGATCCACTTTGTAATGGGATCGAGCTTGACCTTAACGCGAAATCGCTTGGCCTCGACATAGATTCTCTCATATTCATCCAAATACTGACGTGCCCACAGTTTTCTCAATTCGAAATCCTCAATGGGTTCACGTTTTCCCTTGATGAGCGATTTCATAAGTCGTTCGCGAATTCCTTTTGGATCCTCAAAATCGTTCCGAAGTTCTTCTGACTTCCCTTCATTCTTAGCTTGAAAAACAAAGTCAGAATCGTCTGTCAGGATTGAATCCCGTTTATCCAAAGGATTCAAACCTGGCGGCAAGTCTTTTCTTAAACTGGCAAACCCGCAATACGGGAAAGATGTTCGCATAAATCCCTCAAACGCTCCACTAAACTCGTGCAAGTTTTTCGTAACTCTTCTCTTACGATTGATGCCGTTTGGAATTAAGTTTTGTTTTTCAAACGTTGTGAAATCATCCTCGTTTATAGGTAGCCACAATCTCAATCGTTCTGGGCCATCGGCCATTATGAAATCCATCCGGATAGGTCTACTTTTGTCGACACCAACGACAAGAGGCTTAAGATACTCCTCAGCATCGGAGAAATATGCCTGTTCTTCCTCAGTTATCATCTTTTTGGACGCGTCAAAATAGCAATTGAGGCGGTCCAGACTGTGGAGAACCCAATGGACGCTCGGTTGTGCCGAACATGTCGTCGTTGTCAAACAGCATAAGACGGGAATTGACCAAAAAACGGTCGTTCGAAATGTGAGATTTACAGACTTCATAATGTTCCCCGTCGAAAAATAGATCCGGCTATCAGAACGTGTCGGTTGGAGACATCTCTAGAACGACACGAAATCCAACGTCAATACTGCGCTCGCCGTGGGAAACCTGGTAACGCGAAGCCGAGCGACAATCGGCATACGTACTTCTCCATCCTCCGCCACGACTATACCATACTAATCGATAATTAAAAAACAATGGGTCGTTTGACGCATTCGAACACAATTCGTGAACATTTCCGTGCATGTCGTATAACCCCCAGACGTTTGGTTTTGCAGTTCCGCAGGGTTGCGTATTCAGCGTTCCGCAGACAGCGTAATCGCTGATGAGGCTGCTGTTTTCCCCAAAAAAATACTCAGTTTGAGTTCCCGCCCGACACGCATACTCCCACTCTGCTTCTGAGGGCAACCGATAACCACCGACATTTTTTGCAAGAGACCAACGTCCGTTACTCGCAAGATAGCAGTTGCCTCGCTGTTCGCGATCACTTAGCCAGTTACAGAATAGAATTGCATCGTTTATCGAAACGTTTTGGATCGGGTGGAATTCGGTCGGACTCGTGTGAGAAGAATAGCCGTGCCAATCCTCAGGCTTGGCGACGTTTGGCGACATGTCATCCAAAAATCGCCCGAACTGGCGAACCGATACCTCTTGGGCGGAAATATAGAAAGTGTGTCCGATTTTCTCCTCATGGACCGGTTTTTCATTCTGATTTCCATTTTGACTCCCCATGAGGAATTGGCCCGACTGAAGACGCAGTAGCGTCATTCCAACGCTATTTACCTGCCAATTAGGATCTCTCTCGACTTGCAAGCGCGTATTCACTTCCGGTGCCGATTTCCATTGGCGCATTGCCCAATATGATGCACTATGGGTTCCCGTGTCGTTTGAATTCTTATACCAATTCGTCAAACGTTCGATCCATAATTCTTTTTCTTTTACGGACATTTGCTCTGCGGAAATATCACCAAGGCCGAAACAAAGGGCGGATTGCAGTGGCCCGTCGTTACAGTTTCTAGTGACTTTTTCCAGCAGCGTTAAATCCGGGTGCATTTTGGGAAGCAAGTTGATAAAAGTGGTCCGTTGAATCGGATCTGTTTGCATGGCACACATCTCGGAAGCAGCGTTTTTCTCGCCAAGCAACAGTGCGACTACTGCATAACGGCTCTTTTGCGCCCAATTCTCTTCGTCTTCAGCGGTGCGGATTTGGATTTTCAATCTATCCAATGCTGGTTTTCTTGCTCCCTTGAGCACGTTGGCAATATTGGTAATCTCGTCCAAAGTTGTGTTACCAATCAGGCTCAATATCTCATCAACATTGGTATGTCCGAACTCCGCTAGCGCACAGGCAGCGTGCAGGCGTTGGTTGTGATTTAATGTTCGTTCCTTCAGAAACCGGTTGAGAATTATGACGGCATGTTTCTCAAGCGGTTTTAGATTTTCAATTGCGTAGGGGACCGCTTGAGGTGGCGCCGCAAGCACGTTTTTAACCAATGTGTCCGCGCGTTGCACGTCGTTTTCTTGTTGACGTACCGCAAGATACCTCGTGAAGCTCACGACGATAATGGTCAGAATAACCAAGGAGGAAGTCCAACGAAGGCCGTGATAATTGGCGGACGTCCTCATCATTCGCTGTTGGGAGGGACTCCAGAAGAGCTTTTTTGTAAGGATGCGAATGTTGATGTGCTCCCACCAGGTTGGAAGGTTGCGTTTTAGTGGTTTGGAACTCCAACCCGCCGCGAGTTCTGCCAGCCGAAGTTCCGCTCGTCCGCGACGCGTCTCCTTCTGCTTGCGGGTCAGCCAATCCCGCAAGGACGGCACGAGATAATCGTGTGTGAGTTGATAAAACTGCCCACCGGTTGCCGTGGGTTCGGCGTCTTCATCGTCCTGCCCTTCCGGGTCAGTCGGAGTGATCAATCGCACTTCCTGATCCAGAATCCTCAGCAAATCGGCAAAGTCTTTCGGTCGGTTTGCATAGCCTGAGGCTACTAAAAGTTCCGTGTGGGAACGCATATGGCCTTTAATATCGGTGCCCGATTCCGGCAACAAAGCCCGCAGGACGTTGCGGGCGGCTTTTTGGTGCAGGCGGTGTTCGGGCGGAGCCGTGCCAGCACTAAATGTCTCCTCCAAGAAAGTCGCGCCCACTCCTTCTGTGCCGCCGACCGCTTGGAGCGTTGCCGGCGTCCAGGGCTTGCCTTTGACCATCTCCGCAAATAACGCCAACCGCACGGAGATGATCTTGCCATCATGCGCGAGGCCGGTGACGGCCGCATCGAGAAACGATTGTTGGTCGGAACTGAATTCATTGGGATTTTCCGGCAGCCGACCGAATGCCTGGCCAAAATCCGACAACACCTTTCGGGCGTGCAAGGGATCGAACAAATCGACGAGGGCGCTGTTGTCGGCCTCAACAATCCGAACTTCCAATTCCCGCATAAACCGGCTGACCGCTAACCAAAAATCATCCCGCACCATGACCACGCATTGCAGATGGACGCCGTCGCATTGCCGCAAGGCTTCCACCAATTCCGTGCCCGTTTCTTCCCGGTGGGCATGCAGCCATTGCTCAAACTGATCCAGGACCAACAGGACTTTCTGCCCGGCCCGCAACCCGCCCCGCGGCGCAGGTCCGCCAGCATGTCCCCCAAGCGGCCTTTGGTATTTAACCGCTGGGCCAGGGCATTTTGCAAGCGGGTTTCCGTCTCGTCCGGCGTGGCTTCGATGTAGATGGCCACCACCTGCTCCGCCAAACGAGGAAGCAGACCGGCTTTGACCAATGATGACTTCCCACAGCCCGAAGGACCGTAGATCAAACCCACGGAAAACGTCTGGTCCTCGCTGGTCGTTTCAATCCGCTGTTTCCAAAAGCGCAGGTTCTCGGGCAGCCCGTCGCGATCGCGGGGACCGGGCAGCAGTTCGAGAAAGAAGTCGGCATCGTTGGCATCGAACGACCTGAGGCCCTTCGGGATAATTTTGACCTGCCGCTGCGAGGTCGCCAGCAGACGGGGCGGGCTGGCCATTCCTTGGGGTGTGCCGAGCACGCCCCGAAAGTTTTCCGCCAATTGAGTCGCCAATTGATCGGCGGTCAAATGCCAAGCATCCACCCACTGGGTCGCTGCCAGATGCAATTCGATGCCGGGGCTGGGCAGCACCTCTTCCAAGCGGATCGGAATCACCCGCTTGCGTTTGCTGGTAGCCCGCTCGATTTCATTCGCCACGTGCACCGACTGGTTCGCATGCGAGGACAACAACAAGAGCGTGATCGGCGTGGCGTCAATGGCCTTGACGATTTCCTCGGCGTAATTGCTGCCCGGAGACACATCTCGCGGAGCAATCCAGCAGCCGACGCCTTGCGCTTCCAGAAATTGACACAGCGGATAGGCCATCTCTTTGTCTTGGGAAGCGTAGCTGATAAACGCGAGCTTCTCCAAATCCTTGCGTGAGGGCAGTTCCCATCGGGCGGCAGGAGCGGGTTGGGCTTTTAGCGGATGGAGCCAATGCAGCAAATCCTCGGCCAAGTCCTTGGCGGTGCTGTAGCGTTCCACGGCCCGTTTCGCGAGCGTTTTCAGGCAAATGCGTTCGAGTTCCTGCGGAATCTTGTCGTCCACTTGCCGAGGCGGCTTGGCTTCCACGTGCTTGATTTGATCCAAGACTTCATCCAAGGTGCCGCGAAACGGACGCCGACCCGTCAAGAGTTCATAGAACACAATCCCCAAGCTAAAAATGTCGCTGCGGCCATCCACCCGATGGCCTTCGCCCCGGGCTTGTTCTGGGGACATGTACGCGGGCGTTCCCGCCAAGCCCGCTCCCCGGCCAAAATCCTCTTCGCGGAGGGCCAAACCGAAGTCCGCCAAGTGCGGTTGGCCTTCCTCATCCAATAGAATGTTGGCGGGCTTAATGTCCCGATGCACCACCCCCTGCCGATGGGCGATATGGAGGGCTTCGGCCAGTTGGCACATCCAATCGCTGGCCTCGCAAAAATCCGGGCGGCTGCGTTTGATCCGCTTGGCCAAATCCCCGCCGGTCAAAAAATCGGACACGACAAAGCACAAGCCATCCTCGGTGTGGCCCACATCGAACACGGGGACAATCCGCGGGTGTTTCAACTTCGCGACGGTTTGGGCCTCGCTCAGATAGGCTTCCACGTCTTCGGGCCGCGACACGCGGTCTTTGCGTGGCACTTTAATGGCCACCGCCCGCTTTAAGTCTTCGTCAAACCCACGGAAGACGCGCCCAAAGCCGCCTTCGCCCAGGAGTTCATCAATCCGATACCGGCCGATGCGATCCGGCATCGTTTCGGGTTCGGCGGCCGGATCGCGCTTGGAGTCATAAAGAACTGTCGAGACAATTTCTCCGCGAGAAACATCATGGGTATCCGGCCGATCCTCGTCTTCGAAGACCGCATCCAGCAGATCGCTCTGCCCCGGGAAGCGTGAGACGTAGTCGGAGTGTGCCGGATCTTCGCCGTTTTGTTGGCGATAATGAACATCGAGTTTGAGCAGCTCGACAAGCAGCCCGGGACGCTGTGCCGGTTCGACTTCGGACAGCCCCTCCTCGATTTGCGGCCTTCGGCCGTCCTTCCAGGCTTGTTCGAACGCGTCACAGACTTGGTCAATCCGGCTCGTATCCGGTTGCGAATGGTCGTTCATGTCGAGCAGGATCCTAAAGCGCAGCCAGAGGAAGGATCAATATGGATATGATTGTCATTCGATTCGGCTCCATTTTCAAGAAAAACTTCCGACGGCGTATCGCATGTAACGGGGCCGAACAGCGATGCTTCGGCGACGCCGTGTGTCAAAAACGGTCATTCGAGAGACAATCGATCCCGGCCGAGTGCTAAAAAAATGGCATCCTGTTGCCAATCTTTTCATGATCTAAAAAGCTCACACGCCGGGAACGCTCCAAGAACGTTCCCGGCGTGTGAGCAAAGGAGAACGCCAACCCCTGGTTCGCTCGCGGTCTTGTGCCGTTCTCTGGATGAGCAATGCAGGCACAGGCTCAATCAAAACGTGCCGGCGACGGCGGCATTGGCGAGGCCTCGGCAAGGCTGGGAGGCATTGCCCGGTTCTTCATTGGATCTGTGCTCCTGCAAATACTTCAGCAAGCGATCGAGCGACACGTCGAGCTTTTGGAGTTCAGCCTGCCGGCTCGTGAGTCGGACTAATTCCGTCTCCACCTCGCCCATCTTCTGACGGAGAGACTCGCGGCGTTCTTCGAGTTGGAGCTGCTCGAATTCCAATGCCGAGATCAAAGCTGCCGCGGGAAGACGGGCGGGGACCAGAGAGCCTGAAGACTCGCCGTTTCGAGAATGGGTTTCGTTTTGGGAAGGGGACGACATAAATAAAAGGATCTCCTTGATTGCTCGTACCGGAACGGAACGGGGAAGTGAGATGAAGTCGGTCACCGCGTGGGAGATGCTGACAAAGCTCAGACGCAGGCCGGCTCGCCGTGGAAGGCTTGCCAGGCATCGTCGAGTTCCCGGCGGATCTGGGAAATCCGGGCCGCCGAGAGCTCGAACATCTTGGCCACAGCCGATGTGGAATAGCCTTTGGCGAGTTTGAGCGCGATCTTGCGGTGGCGGCGGGAAAGGGATTTGAGGAACTCCCAAAAGTCGATCCGAAGCGCCGCGATGTCAGCGGGAGTGGTCCGGCGGTCTTCCACGACCATCTCCGTCCATTCCTGATTCTCATCATCCCAGCGATGGAGATTATGGACTGAGACACCGTAGTGCCGTTGGCAATAGCGGGAACTCACATCGCGAACGTTGAGCGAGCCGCCCACCTTCCGCCCCGTCCGAACTTGCCGGATGGCGTACTTGGCGAGACTGCTCCAGGTGGCCGAGCCGGTTGCCCCGCGTTGGGCGAGTCGGGCATACGCCTGGCAGGCATTGGCGAGGGTTTCTTGGATCGCCTCCTCGCGGAGATCCTCAGGCCAATGGCGGAAGTGGTAGCTGGCATGCTCTTGGATTCTGGGCAGCATCGGAAGAAACTCCGCGTGCCATGGTGTTCGTGTTCGTGACGGCGTCGATTGAGGAGACGAAGGCGGGGCGGACAAGGCAGGCATCGGAGAAGAGAGTTGGGTCATGGAAACGACCTCCTTCAGTAGGGCCGCCCCCACGCCGGGGACGGCGTGTCAAAAAAACACACCGCCCCCGGACCGCGCCGAGAGCGCACAAAAAAACGCCCCCAGACCGATCCAAAAGAGGATCGATCCAGGGGCGTTTGATCTACGAAGAGATCCGGTTAAGTCCGCAGGATGGAAATGGCGCTGAGGGCCATCGATTTGGGGCTATGGGTTCTGGTCGTCGGCTTCCAAATGTTCGAAATTCCGATAATCCGTGATCGGTGCAACAAAATCGTGTCCGAGTTGGTCTTTGAACCGCCCGACGAACCCCGCGATGTGCCGATTCCACTGGCCGATGGTTTCCACGAGCTTCGGCAGATTGCGATCGTCCCAAAATCCGCTCGCATCATGAACTTCCGAGAGGACGGCGAGTTCCCGGGCCCGGTCCAGCAGGCGGACGATGGACAGATGGCATTTCAGAAAATTTTCGATCCCGCCGTCGCTGGGGTTCGAGGCGTATTGCGTCTTACAAAACGATTGCCAATGCCAATGGTCCAAGCCGGTGGAGATCGTCTGCCCGGCCGCTTCGACGGTGGCCGGATACCGGGAGAGGCCGAAGTTGGCGGATTCAGAGCCTTCACCGGGAGAAGTCGTGAACGCGATCGCATAGAGCGGCGGAATAAACGCGGCACGCTCGCCGCGGACGAGGATATATTCGGACTGCATGCGCAGCCAGGCTTCGCCGGGGTCCGGATCGTCGGCCTCATCGCCGGCGAATTCCGCCACATCGCCGACTTCGGCGAACGGCAATTCGCAGGCCGCGCGATGCAGATTTTCAACGAGGCGCCGCGCGGCGTCCCGGTTCGGTGCGTCGGATGCCAACTTGTAATGAATGGTGAGTCCCATGAATGCTAACCGTAGTCATCGATCCGGCGGGATTTAAAGCACCGCCTGCCAGCGGCGGGGCATGACGGAAAACGCCGCCTGGTAGGTCGTTTCCAAGGGCAGCATCACGCATGCATTCGGTTCCAAGAACAGGGGCATGTCGGGAAGAACTTCGCCGACGGCGAGCGACTCGATGTAGGCCCGGGTTGTGAGGTCGCATTCGTAGGCCGCGGTCAGTGGTTCTTCGGCGGGCGGTTCGAAGGACGTTTCCTCAATTTGTTCCCAGATCGCCGCGTGGATGCCGTTGGGATCGCGCGGACCCGGCGGGAATGGGTCGATGATCAGCAAATGGATGCGATGCTCGAGCGGTTCAGAGACCTCGTCCACAAAGGCTTGAAACGCGTGCGGATTGGATTTGTTTCCGGGTGAGAGGATCTCGACCATCGCTACAATGCGATCGCCGCTGACATGCCGGACGACCACGGAACTTTTTCTCCTGCGGGCAAACTCTGACTGCGTCTCGGCGGTGTACCGCGTTTGGGGACGAGCCTGAAGCCCGGTCGCCGCCGGCGCACAGTCGTATCGGAGGCGCTGGCGCCTTGATGATCGTCCGACCTCTCGCCTTGGAGCGTCAACACATCGGGACCGAAGCCGGCGGCGACTTGCTCCGGAAGGGCATAGTAGTCCTCGGGCAAGAGGCTTTGGTTCAAAGCCCGCGAGATTTCGGAAATCCATTCGTGATGAAACGCATGAAAAATCCCCGCATCCAGTCGTGCATGGGCATGATCGACTTTCTCCTCCCAATGACATGTTGAACCGGTTTAAGCTGATCATAAACAATTCTACGCACGTCCGCGCCGGCTTTCACGATTCGCACAACGTCGGGCGAGCTAAGCCGGTTCGCCGCGGGTCCAAAGCCGAGCCGATCAGTTCCCGGTCCTCCCGCCAACGGCGGCGCGCGGTCACCCATAAGAGTCGCGAAACGCACCGCCCAGCCCCGGCATGATCCGTGGCCAATAACACCGGCAGGCCCCGCGCGACCCAGCCCAGGCAACTGCCCATCGCAGCAGAAGCCGTGACCTGCGATGTCGTCCATTTCCCGGCTTCCAATTCGGCCCAGGCCGCTTCCACAACCAAGGCCCGCACCGGATAAGCCAACAGCCGCTGGACTTCCCGCTCAAACCGCTCCCGCTGCTGGCCAATGCACGCTAACAAATCCGAAAGGCTCTTGCGCTCGATCGCCACCAGATGTTCGAGTCCTTTTACGGTGTAATCGCCGGTGACCAAACTCCGACGCTCCACGCAAAGCGGGGACAACTCCAAAGGGTTCTTTTCGCGCGTATCGATGACCGCAGTGAGATCTTCCGGTTGCAAATTGGCTTTCCAAATTCGGGATGTCATCGAGTTACCTCTTTTCATGCGGAGAGAAAAGACCGACCGCCTTGACCAAAAACGAGATCCCGGATGGCCTCCAAAGCCGATCGCGGGAATAGCACTGAGACGACGCTTCGAAGGGTAAGATCTCCCTCAAGTGATAATGCCCGGAATCTGCAGAAATTTAGCAACGCGAGGGACTCGCATCGCCCAGCTTTCCCTCTGGCGACTGGAATTCAGATCGATTGCCGACAAGTTTCTCGCCAGTCCATGGGAAGAATTGGCCATCGACCAGAGCGAAATGTCGATTGACGGGCTTGTGGAGCGGTGTTCCCGATCTAAACCGCTGTCATCTTGTTACTTGACGCAAAAATCGGCCGAATTTAGGCCGATTTCGTTCCGTGCGGGAGGCGTGCGCCGTTCGTGCTGGGATCGCGTCTTGATGAACGCATCTTCTGTCCCGAACTCCCGCGCGTTTGAGAATTCTCAAGTGTCGCAATAAAGCCCGGGTCCCTCCTGAAATCTCTCGGATTCAAGCTGCATGAGTAGGACCTGCGACCCATGTCCCTGAAATAGGTTGTCCGGCGCGATCACGTGGTAACCCGCAGATGCCAAGGGGAATTGAGGAGCTTCGTTTCGTGATCCCTAGGGGATCCGCCGAGGGAATAATTGAAGTAGATGTCTGGAAATCGCAGGGTACGTGCTCTGGCGGTTTATTCTGTCCATTCCTGAGCTCAGTCCAAGACAGGGAATATCGTATGTTCGGTCATTCGCCAACCATCGAGAATCTGTCGCAACGTCTATTAACCAAGTTGCGAGAGTGCGTGCTGCGCGTCAACAACAACACTGCGGCTGAAGAGATGTGGGATACGCTCTTAACCCGCCATCAACAGATCCAACTGGAGGACGATCTCCCCGCGGCTTGGGAAAGCCACGGAGGAACCATCCGTCTCTGGCAGCACATAAGAAGGATTGAGAGTCCCTATGTGGCCGCCGTCGATTTGGCTCAGCAGCTCCGTTTGGTGGATGATCGCTGGGCGGTGCGGCTGTTCGAAGCCCTCGGCGATCACGCCCCGCTTCCATTGGAAGATCGCCCTCAGTGGGCTCGAAGCGCGGGACAAATCCGGTTTCGCGGTGAAGCAATCCGAACGGTTCGAACGCACCAAAAACCCTCCAACGTCGAGATCGTGTTAGATGCCTTCGAACAAGCTGGCTGGCCTGAGCAGGTTCCCGCTCCCAGCGGCTTTGATTCAGCCAAGGTCCGCGAGACGTTGCGATCTCTCAAAAACGGCCTCACCGCCATCGAGTTTCGCCAGCGCGAGGGAGGAACGAAAATCCAATGGCACACCGTCGGCTCGTAGGAGTCCACGAGAGTCTCTCCGCAGGCCGACGTCGAAATTCCTGTCGTACCTGACGACAAATTAAGGACAAGCCGTCGCCGCCAGCGACCGCAAGCAATTTAGTCTTCGATTCCCCGGCTCTTCGCCTCACGACGGATTTTTTTCGAACTCCACCTAAAGTCCGCTCGATCTCCCGCTCCAAGTTCCGAGAATGAAGCGCTGGAGTAAGAACGATGGCATACAATTCGGCAATGGACATGGTGACCTTGGATGCGGTTGCGTCGGACGATCGGAATCTGCCGCTGGTGTTAGGCCGGGACCGGACCTTGCACTTCCATGGTCTTTTTCTCGAGGAGCATCAGCCGGTTGGGCCGACCGAAATCGCGATCGTGGGGGACATGGCGCGGCAGGCGGCGGCGATGGAGCGATGGGGCGTGGCGTCGGAGGCCATCGAGCGGCACGCGGCTCTAAGGCTCCCAGCCTTGGAATGGACAATCCTCCCGGATGTCGAGGCGAAAGATGCCGTCCTCGCCGGGGCGATGTCGACCGAGGCGGCCGAGCGTTCCGAACGGCAGGCTCTCGGTCACAGCCGGGCATTTTATCGCGCGTGCGCAAGCTCGAAGAGCTTCAGGCCCGCCGGAAAAAGCGGGAAGCCAGCGATGGATCGACGTGCCCTCCGCCGTTCCCCGACGAAGCGGCCTGCGAAGCCTATCTCGCGGACCGCTTCCGCCGGGGCGAACGACCGTGCCGCTGTGGCGCGGCCGACGGCTACTATTTTGCGGACAGGAAGAGTTGGGAATGCAAAAACTGCAATCGTCAAGTCGGGCTCCGGTCCGGCACGGTCATGGCCCGGTCGCCGCTCGCCTTGACCACGTGGTTCGATGCGGTTCGCTGGCTGCTTTGGCAGCCGACAATGGGCACGGCCGAGCTGGCCGAAAAACTTAAGATGACCCGCCCGACGACAGTACGAAGCCTCGCCAAAAAAATTCGCGGGGCGATGACGACGGAGCACGCCGGCGAACTCTTGGCGGGACTTGATCAGCACTTTTATCAATCGAGAAATACCTGAGCGAGGTGTGCCGACTTGAACAAATCATACAGAGGTCTTCCTTCATCGATGCCCGAGCCAAACACCCGAAAATACCGGGAAATCCCGAAGGATCCAAGCAGTCCGTCTCGCAGACTCACCCTGAGTCAGGCGTGTTGATCCTGACTCAAGCTGTTCGTTTTCGATTCCATTTCACGGAGGATGTAATGTCCCAACTCACGCTTCCCGGGCCCGCCGGTGAGGATTCGCCGCAGCCCAAGGAAAAAGCAAAAGGAGAGAAAACCCGCCAGACCCAGAGCCGCGGCGCGTCTCCGATTCCCGATACGCAGGAGTGTCTCCGGGCTCTCGCGCAGTTGCCGGGCCTGATCGCGATCGGGATCCTCAAGCCCGCCCAGGCCAATGCCATCCGGGCCAACTACCAGGAGATTCTTAAGCAGCATGAGAAATCCCAAACCCGCGCCGGCGAGGCCGGGCTTTCGAACGCCGACGTTTTGGAACTGGCGCGCCAGAATCCCGACATCCTCAGCATGCTAGAACCGATCCTCACCCAAGAGCAGATCGCCCTGGTTCTGAAGGACGGCGCCGACGATGAGTAAGCTTACGTTTTGCGAGCGGTTCGTGTTTTTGAACCGCTCGCTGATTTCCTTTGAGGGCCGGCCGTATTTGCCCGCCATCTATGCCAGGGCGGGGCGGAACCTCGTTCTCAGGTGCAGCCGCCAGACGGAAAAAAGCACCTTTCTCGTGAACACGATCCTCTACGAAGCCTGCACAAATCCCGGCGTGCAGATTCTGTTTGTGTGCCCGCGGATCGAACAGGCCCATGTCTTCAGTAAAATCCGCTTGTTGCCGTCCTTGAATCAGAGTCCCCTGATCCGCCGCCAGCTTCTGGGTCGCCGAGGCCGGCAGCCGCAGGTTATGAATATGCAGTTTGCCAACGGCTCCGCGGTCCACCTGCGCACCGCCTACCACTCGGGCGATTCCTGCCGGGGACTCAGCGCCCATTTGCTGCTGGTGGACGAGTTCCAAGACGTGGCGGAGGGCGATTTGCCCGTTCTGCAGGAGACCTTGAGCCACGCCGAAAACGGCCGAACGATCCTGACGGGCACGCCCAAGTCCGTCGACAACCACTTAGAATCGATGTTTCGCCAGTCGATGGCCCACGAGTGGACGCTGGATTGCCCCGTCTGCCAAAGGGGCGTCATACTCGATGAACACAGCCTGGGACCCGACGGCCTTCGCTGCCCCGACTGCGCCGCGCCGCTCGACCCCTCATCCGGCCGCTGGGTTTCCCGTAATCCCCAGGCGAGTTGGGGGGACGGCTACTGGATTTGCCACCCGATGGTGCCTTGGCTCAACTATGACGAGATCCTGGAGCGGCAGCGGAGTTACGATCTCGCGAAGTTCAAAAACGAAGTCTTAGGGCTATCCACAACCACCGGCGATCACGTCGTTACCCGCGCGGAACTCGAGGCTTGCTGCCGCGAGATTCCGATGGCTCAGTCACTTGAGGAGATTCCTCACTTGGGCCGGCGGAATCTCGTGGCCGGCATCGATTGGGGCGGCGGTGGCACGTCGCGGACGGTCCTCGTTCTCGGCTACATGCGTTCGGACTTTCACTTCCAAATCTGCCGTTTCGAGCGATTTGCCGCAACGGAAGATCCCAACCACATCTTAAGCGCTGTCGCCCAGCGGTGTGCCCAATTCCGCGTCCCCCTGATTGCCGCTGACGGCGGCGGGAATGGCCATGTCTATAACCGTTTGCTGCTGGACCGGCTCACGAGTCCCGGTGGGCTTTATGCGATCTTGTATTCCGCAGCCGATCATCCGCCCCGCGCCGACGGGATCTTAACCAAATGGACCGTCAACCGCTCTGCGAGCCTCGGCGTCGTGCTCTCGCGGGTCAAAAAGCAACAGATCCTTTTTCCCCGCTGGGAGGACTCGGGCAGTTACCTGGATGAGTTCGCTGCAGAAGTTGCCGAATATGACGACGAGAACCGCACCATCCGCTACAGCCATCCCGAAACTCAGCCCGACGATGCCCTGCACGCCACCAACTACGCGCTGCTCGTGGCCGTGAAAGCGTTCTATGCCGACCAGCAATATGGCGGTTAGCTGGACGAGTCATCTCAAAAACACCTACGGCACCGTGCGCGTGCCCATCAACGGCCAACCCGTCGAAACCGGCGAAATGTTCGTGGGTATGCTCGTGGGCGATTACAGCAAGCTCGGCATCAACGTGAGCTTCCCCACCGGCGCGGTCATTGGCTTTTGCAGCAGCGTGTTCGCCAAGCTCCCCGAACCAGAGTTCACCCACAGATTCTGGTGAGGAGGCAAAACTTTTGGCTTGGTTGGAACTGGGAACGAGCAAGTTTCACTCGTGGAAGAATCGCTATGGAAAGGCCAACGAGCACAATGGCCAGATCCCCAGAGACCACTGGTTGGAGGACTGGGAGAAGACCGCGATTTTGGACTATCATGACCTGCATCCCTTGGAAGGTTATCGCCGATTGACGTTCATGATGCTCGATGAGGACGTGGCCGCCTGTAGCCCGGCCACGGTCTATCGCGTACTCAAAGCGAATCGGCGTCTGGACCAGGGCAAGTTCTCGCCCTCCAAGAAAGGCACGGGGTTCGTGCAGCCTTTAAAACCCCACGAACACTGGCACATTGATGTGTCTTACATCAACATCGAAGGCACGTTTTATTACCTGACCAGCGTCTTGGATGGCTGCCGTCGGGCGATCCTGCACTGGGAGTTGCGGGAGTCGATGACCGTGCTACGAGGGGGATGAGACCGATGACGTTGTAGCCCCGCGACCTTTGGGGCAGATGGCCCGCAAGTTGAACGAGATCGCATCGCTGCCGGTTCAGCTGCGCTCGATTGAGATTTACGCGCAACTGGCGGAGGTGGCCCAATGAGAATTGCCCAAACACGACGCCTGCATGCGGCGGGGATTTTGCCCTGCCCGAAACCGACGGAAGATGTGGAGGCCCTGAGCGAACGCCTGGAGGCGATGCGATTGACCTTCGCGGCCGAAGCGATTCCCGACCTGATCGCGGCGGCTGTGAAGAGTCAGCAGAGTTATGGCGCGTTTCTGGATGCGTTGTTGCGATTGGAGCTGGAACGTCAAGAAGAGCGACGCGTGACTCAAGCGCTTCGCATTTCCCACTTGCCCACGGGACCCACGATTGCGAACTTCGACTTCGCCTTCCAACCGTCGGTTTCGCGGAGTCAAATCGAAACGCTGGGGACCGGCCAGTGGATTCGGGATGGCGGGGCATTGTTGCTGCAAGGACCGCCGGGTGTGGGAAAAACGCATCTGGTTGTCGCGCTGGCGACCCGTGCGATCGAGACGGGTTTCTCGGTGAGTTTTTATCTCGTGGAGGAACTGCTTCATCAGCTGCGCAAGGACGCGGAATTGAGCCCGGCCCGTTTGAAGCACCGCAAGTACATGTCCTCCAACTTGGTGGTCCTCGACGAGTTTGGTTATGAGCAATTGGATCGCGAAAGTGCGAATCTGTTGTTCCGCGTTGTGAACTATCGTTACGCGAAGGGCTCTTCGATTGCGATCACGACGAACAAAGGGATTGCCAGTTGGCCCAGCGTGCTGGCGGATGATGAGGTTCTTGCGGGCGCGATTTTGGATCGTTTGCTTCACAACGCAACCGTGCTCAACATCCAAGGCCGCAGCTACCGATTGAAAGAGTTAGATGCTCAACTTGGCGAACGGTCGATCACGTCGCTGACTTCGGCCAAGGAACCGGTTCGGGACTCGACTCGGCCCGCTTCCGACTCGGCAAGGTCCGAGGGAGCATCCAGACCGGGCGAATAGGCGAAGCCCCCGGCCCGGTCAGAAAATTTGAAAATCCCCCGCGCGCGGGGGATTTTCAAGCCCCCAAAGCCACCGCGCTTGGGGGAAATCGGTGCGTAACAGTTCGGGTTCCGTAACTGCGTAAACCTTCGGGTTCTCCGACAGGAGCAACCCATGTGCGGACGAGTCCTTATTACCCGCAATCGAACGGCAAGATCGAACGCTGGCACGGCAGCCTCAAGTCGGAGTGCATTCGGGTCACCTGTCCCGCCAGCTTGGAGGAAGCTCAAAGGCGAATCCAAAATTACGTCGAGCATTACAACAACGTCCGCTTGCACTCGGCCATCGGGTATGTCACACCCAGCGACAAACTCGCCGGGATCGAAAAAGAAATCTTTGCCGAACGTAACCGCAAATTGGAAGAAGCCCGCCAGCGCCGCCAAGCGGCTCGACAATCAAAGCGCCAGGAGGTTGCCCGATGAGAAGCGGCTTGGCACAATCGAAGACAACCTGGGCGGAGGATACGGCTCTGCTGAGGAGCAACCGGAGCGCCGTCCCAGGAGCCAAGACCGAAGACGGGATCGAATCCGAGGATTCGATCCCGTCCCTTGGGTCACCCCTTCGGGATTGGCCCGAAAGCGCAAAACCTTCGCGGCAGGATGCCGTGAAATCTGCGACAGGAGGTCATCTTCAATTCACTAACACCAACCCGTCCAAATTCCGTTTCCCGCTGAACCAAAACACCTTACGGCTATTTGATTAATCGTCGTTAGTCTCAGTCAGGTAGAACACGATATGTCCAACACCGACTCCGATAACCCATCCCCCGATGACTCCCACGATGATGGCAGCTAAACCATAGAGAATTCCCCATCCCGCAAAGATCGAAACGACCAAGCAGGCAATCACTCCGATCACGATTCCTATCACACCGGTCAGTTCAAAGAGCGTCATCTCATTTGCCTGCTACTATTCAAGTAGGGAAAATAATCAGTTTTCTATTCTTTAATACGGAATAGCCACATTAGGATCTTGCGACTAGCCGGATCGGGGCCTGAACTAATTGTGGTTCCGATTCCTCGAAAGAAGTCAATTATATTTAGACTGGAACTTCTAATTGGATGAAATTTTTTCAACCATTTTCCTCGTTCAACAATTCCCTGGACAAGTTCACGACCAGTCTTGCCGGCTGTGAAGGCTTCTAATACGTCCTTGTTTTTCTTCCAAAAACCACCGCTAAATGTTTTTTGCCCTCGCATATATAGTAACTTTTCAGCTCGCGATAATTCGTTGTAGTATTTGTCACTTTCGGCACCTTGCATGATCCAGGATTTTACACCTTTTCCTGCCTTATCCGCACACATGTTGTGTACGATAACTCCACTCTCTGCGACGTAATAAACGTGCTCGCCTTCCACTTCGAGGTTGAACACGTCTTCCGGCGGCCCGCGGGGGGTTTTGGCGAGGACGTAGGTTTTCTCGCCGGAGAGGCTGCGGAGCTCTTCGCCAATGCGGAGTTCGCCCGCGGGAACGAAGGCATGGCGGTCTTCGCTCCAGAAGGGGTGTGTGTCGGTCGTGCCGATGGGATCGTCGAGGCCGCTAATTTTGAGGTCGATGACGTTTGCGGCCTGATGGATAAACCGGCCCGTAACGATTCGGCCCTTGCCCTCCTCGATCGGCGGGCAGGGAGCCACTGCGGTGATTCTTGCCGGCCCGACCGCGCCCATTTCCGGCAGGTTGAGGTGCAAGGTTCGGCGGATCAAGTTGTGATCTTCGGAAACGGCGGCGAAAATCGGCTCACCGCGATCCAAACGAGCTTTGGCGGCGGCCATCTCTTGGAAAATCGCCGGCAGCAAAGCCGCGCCCTGACAGAGTCGCACCGGCGTCTTGATCGTCGGTCGGACGCTGCATGCCAAATCGATCACATCGGGAAGTGACGATTTTCGATCCTCCAAGCGCTCCGCCGCCACAATCGCCAGCAGCAATTCCCCATGAGGCCTGAGCAGTTCGACCGTGAGAACATTGCCATCCGCTTTGGCCGTCTCCAGCGTCACAAGTCGCCATTGGGCGGGATCGATGTCCAGCGGCTCCACAACCTCGTCGGCGAGTTCGGGATTGTCGGCCAGGACGCGCATGCCCGGGCGGATGTCGCGGATTTTGCGGGTCAAGAGCTTCGTCTGGCGTTCCGGCGGAGGGCCGGCCTGAACTGCAGCAGGGGAAGCGGACAAGAACACGCCTGGCAACGCCTGCCAGAAGCACAGCCCACTGCCCAAGAGGCAGATCAGCATCATCAGCCAACCGAAGCGGCGCGAACTCAAAACGGATTCCTTCCGAGGAGCAGGTTCTTTCCGGCCAGCAACATCGGAGTTCGGGCCAGCAACATCCGGCACGGGCGGCTCCTTGGGAAGTGGCGGGACTGCGTTCATTGCAGGTGAAGGCCAATCATCCATCAATCTATGACAGTTCGCAGCGCCGGGCAAGGCGAAGGCCGGCAAGGGCCGCTTGACGCCCGGCGGCAGCCAGAGCCGATCGAGGAATTGCGGGTCGCCGAACAACTCCAAGACGGTCTTTTTCTTGCGACGAAGCGGTTCCTCGTGGGCAGCCAGTCGCCTGCGGGTCGCGAGGAACCAACCGGCCCCCATTCCCATCAGTAAACCGCCGCCAAGGATGAGCGAGTTCAGGTTCCATGGAGCGTCGGCGGCCTGGCGCTCGGGCGCCGCGACAGCCGTGAAGATGTCCTCTTGGTCATAAACGACTGCCGTGTCGCCGACGAAGCACTTATTCATCAGGCCCTTGAGACCGCCGATGGAGACAACGCCGCCCGCGATGGCTAGGGCGTCCATGACGCCGACCTGGCCGCCGTTGTTGTAGATGTTTTGGACGGCTCCGCCGATGCCGCCCACGGCGTCGGCCACTTCCCAGGCCACCATCGCCTTGTGGGCGAACGTGCCGCAGGAGACCAGCCCGGGCCCCATCATCGAGATGGCGATGCCCGTGGCGACGCCGGCAAACGTGCCCACGGTTTTCGAGAAGGCATAATCCTCGACGTGCCCGAACACCGGTCCGATGTCAGGGACGCTGATCCATTGATTGAAGGGATTGATGCCGTCCAAGAAGCCATCGATCAGCCCGAAGGCCCGGTCGGCCATCGTGCCGTCGTCGAACTGCCGGAACAGGTCGCTGGCGAAGAATGAGGCATATTCCCAGGTGCTGGAGATGAGATTGGATAGCTCGGGGAAGTTCTCCTGAAACGCGTCGTACAGGCTGATGGCCAGTTGGTCGATCCAACTCGGATCGAGCGACGCGAACAGCGTGAACGAGTAGCTGTCCATCGTCGGCTCATACGCGGCCATGTCCACATCGCTCTTGAAGTCGGTGTAATCGGCCGAGCGACCATTACCCACGTCGGGCGACCGCGTATAAAAATGGTCCATGTAAATATACATGTAGCTTGAGAGGAAGTCGGCGTTGTCCATGTTGGAGCTATAGGTCCCCGGCGGGGAGTTCTCCGTGCCGTTGGGGTCGGAATCGCTGGCGGAGAAGTGGTAAGACTCGTTGTCGCTCCAAGAGCCGCCGAAGTCTTTTGATTCCCAGGTCGTGGTGTAAGTCTGGGTCGCTTCGTCCCATGTGTAGTCTTGCATGTAGTGTTCGATCGTGGCACTGCCCGTGGAATTTGCCTTGCCGGTCCAGTCCTCGACCCAGGACCAGGTGGCGACGGGCTGGGGATCGCCCACGGGCGTGACGACCGGCGGATTCTGATCGTCGTTGAGGCCGGAGATGTCGTATTGGGCGGAGTAGGTGACGTTGGCCACGCCATGAATCGTGGCCTCCTCATGCGATGTGTTCGTAATGCTCATCGTCGAGTTGTCGGTGGCGCTGGTCGAGTTGATGTTCTCCGTGTCGTCCCAGGTTCCGTGGTAATCGACCGTCAAATCCCACGTCGAATCCACCTTGGCGGTCGCCGTGTCGCTGCCGGCGGGACGTTGCTGGGATTCAGACCCGTCGTATTTCTCATGCCGGTCGTAGGTCCAGTCCCAATCCGACTTCGTAGTGTCATCATAAGAGATGGTTCCCTCGTAGGGGGTCATTTCTCCCTGGTAGGTATTGGTCCTGGTCCCGTTGTTGGCGTGATGGTAGGTGTCCTCGCGAGTGTTGAAAGTCTTGGTCCACTCTTGCGTGTCGATCGGCGAATTCGGATCGCCGGTGGGGGTGACGATTTTGCTTTCGCTGGATCCGGACGAACTGGTCGAATCGTCGTGGATCGTCTCAGTGGAAGTTTCGGTCGCGGTAAAGACTTTCCGCTCGTACTTATAGTTGTCGATCGTTTCCGAAACGCCCGTCTTGTCATAATACTCGCGGTAGAAATCGCCTGACCCTTTGGACCAATAGATATAACCTTTGTCGGTCCCGTCCGTGTTTTGCACGTGTTTCCAATTCTCCATCACACCCACGCCGGACGAGGGGCTGCTCTTTTCGTCCCAGGTCTCGGTGTCGGACGAGCCGGCCTTTTCATGTTTTTCGATGATCGCGGCTTTTATATCGGGATCGAGCACGTCCTCGCCGGCGTCGAGGCTCCCGTCGGACTGGATTTGATGTTTCGTCTTCGAGTGGTTCTCTTCGTGGGTCTTGTCCTCGGTGAAGCTTCCCGATGTTTTTTTGTAATCTTCCTCGTAACCGTCGAAGTCGCGATTGGTTTTGGCCTGAGTAACGTTGTCGATTCGGGTCGTGGTTTTCTTCTTGTCGTGAATAATATCTTTCTGGTCGGTCTGGGTGCCGCCCCAGGTCTCCGTGCCGTCCGTCTGATAGGTCAACGAGGCATTGCCGTCGGATTTCGTGGTGGTCTGATCCAACTGATTGTAGGTGACCACCTGGTTGTAATAGCCCTTCCAGGTCGAGTAGAGGGCGGTCTTCTTTTCGAAGGTCGTGCTGTTAACGGTGTTCTTGGACAGAGACCAGCTCTTGGTTGTGCTCGATCCGCCCCCGCTGTGTGTCGTTGTCCCGTCAAAATCCGTATCAATCGTATGCGATAGGTTGGCGTCAAAACTGCCGGTGGACTTATCGATGTCTTGTTCCGTCTTAGTAAAGTTATAACCGCTCTTCGTCATCGTGACGGTCGTGGTCTTTGTGGAGCTGGACGTGGAAAAGCCGGAGGTTGTGGGGCTGCTTTTCGTCGTGGATTTCGTACCGCCCTTCCCGTCCGTTTCGAAGGAGGACGAGTCGTCGATTTTGGTGAGGACCGTTCCCTTCGAGTTACTGGAAGAAGTCTGGTTGAAGTTGACAGTCGTATCGCCGATCTTGCGATTCTGGGTGATGCTCCCGCTGCTGTTCCCGGTGGTGGTGAGCGTCGAGTTGCCGTCCAGGCTGTCGGAACCGGACCCGGTGGTGGTTTCGACTCCGTTGTCGACCTTGACGGTCGTGGTGTCGGAGTCGCTGTAGTCGCCGCTGCCGACTTCGGTGGTCGTGGACGATGAGGAGGAGTTGAATACCGTGCCGTTGCTCTCATCGTCGGGGTCGTCGGGATTGTTCACCGTGCCGGTGAGGCTGCTGCCGCCGTTGTCCGTCGAGTTCCAACTCTGCTTGCCGGATTCGGTGTGGCTCGTGATCTCGGTCGAGGTCAAAGGGGCATCGACGGGATCGTCCGTGTTGAGCGAATAGGTGTCGGTGTAGGTGATGTCAGTCCAATTCGAGGTGTCGTCCTGATCGGAAGTGAGAGTCTGCGTCAGCCCGGGCTGGGGATGGGAGACTTGTTTGCTCTTGCCCGTGTTTTCTTCTTTCCGCGTGCTCGTCCCGGTTTCCGTGCGGGTCAGCGTGCTGGTGGAACTGGTCGTGCCGTCGGCGAAGCGGTCGTCGCGGCTGGAGCCCGTGAGGTTATAGGAGCCGTTTTTCGATTCTTCGTTATAGGTCTGACTGAAGTTGTCGGCGTCTTTTTCCGCCCGGACCTTGGAATTGGAATCCGATTCAACGTCCCCGCTGTCCGTCACGTCTTCGGTGCTCCAGCTCACGGTCGTGCCGCCGGCGGAGCCGTTCGTCGAGTCGGAGGACCAGTTGGAGGTGACCGATCGCTTGGCATTCGTGGTGGCCGTGTGGGCGTGCGTGGTGGAGGTTTTCGTCGTCGAGGTCGAAGCGTCGGTTCTGTTGGCGTCATCGGTGGCGGACGAGTCGCCGGTGGTGTTGACGGTCGAGTTGCCGGACGAAGACGAAGAGGTCGACCAGGTGCCGTCGGCATAGGTGTCCTGCTCGTCGTCCCAGTCGGAATGCGACGTCGAGTCGCCGGTGCTGTTGGAACTCGAGGACTTGGCGACATGGCTGGTGATGCCGAGCATCACCCCCAGGTCGTCCCGCGTACTGTCGGCGCTGGTGCTCGTGGTGAACGTGCCTGTCGAATCGCTCGATCCCGAGTCCGTGGTCTGGGACGCGCTGGTGCCGTCGGCGAACTGTTGATTCACGGAACCCGTTTCCTCATGGGAGGTCGTGGTCGTGTCGTCGGTGGCGTGCGATTCGGAATGGCTGTCGGAAGTGGCCTTGTCGGAGGCGTTGGTGTCGTCGCTGTCCTGCACGGTGTCACTTTGGGTGTGGACGGTGGAGGTCGTGTCGCTGACGGAGGAAGTCGAGTCCGTGGAGCTGCTTGCTCCGTCGGTTTCATTCGAGGTGCCGTTGGCTGTGTTTTGGTAGGTCGTCGTGCCGCTGCGAGTGATGGACGAGGTGCGATCGGACGTGCTGGTCACGCCGTTGTTGTCGTCGGAATGGCTGTGGTCGGTGATCGTATCCGAGCCGCTGGTGGTCGTCGTGCCGGATCCCGAGGAGTTGTAGCTGGAATCGGTCGAGGAGGTCGAGGTTCCGTCGGCCGCCGTGGAGGAGTTCGCGCTCTCGCTGAGTGAGTAGTTTCCCGAGCCGCTGTCCGTGCTGCTTCCCGAGTGGGATTCATCGTGCCAGGATTCGTAAGTCCCCGACCCGGGATAGTCCTCGCTGGAGTAATCCTCGTGGATGGTGTTCGAGGTTTTCGAGTTGCTGGACCAGGTCGTGTCGGCCTGCTTGCTGTAGGTGGAGGACGAGGACGACGAGTCCCCGGCGGGCGCGGAGTGCGTCGTGTCGGTGGTGGAGGAGCTATAGGTGCCGGTCTCGTCGTACTTGCTGCCGCCGGAGGAATCGTTCGTTTCGGTGCGGTAGCCGTCGTCGCTTTCCGAGTGAGAGGTGAAGGTGTTGGAATTGCCCGATGCGAACGAGCCGTTCTCGTCGCGGGTATCGGTTTGGGTGTAATCGGCCTGGCCGTTGGTGATGGTGCCGGTCCCGGTGGAGGTGGACGTCCAGGTGCCGCTGCCGTTGCCGTAGTTCGAGCTGTCGTTGTAGGAACTGCTGGAATTTCCGGTGGTGCCGGTGGCGGTGGTGGTCGTATTGTATTCGGTGTCGTCGTAGGAGGATGAGCCGTTGCCGTTGCCGGTGTGGTTCATCGTGCCGGTGGATGTGACACCGGCGTCGGTGACGTGTTCATCGACGTGCATGGTGTTGGAGTAGCTGGTATTGCCGTCGTTTGTCGAGGAACTCGTGCCGCCGGACAGGCTGGTATTTCCCGCGCCGTCGTCCTGGGAGGAGTCTCGGTTGCCCTGAGCGGTGTAGTTCCAATCGGAGGAGCCGGCTTCGGTCGTGTCGTAGGTGTTCGTGATATCTTTGCCCGCCGTGCCGAACGTGCCGGTGGTGACCATCAGATAGGTTCCATTGGCGGAGGTATGCGTCGTTCCGGTTGTGGAGAACGACATCACGGTGGTCCCATCGTCGGAGGTTCCGTCCGAGTTGAGGTCTTGGCCGCCGGATTCGCTGTAGCTGGACGAGGTGTTCCCATCCACGGTCCCCGCGACAGTTTGCGTGCCGTCGACGAGCCGGGTCGTGGTCGCGCCATAAACCTGCACGACGTCCCGCTGGCGGGTCGCGGTGCCGGTCGAGTTGGAATACTCGTTGACGGTCGCATTCGGATCGCTGTTGTCTGCCACGGTGTAGGTCCGTGTCCCGTTGTAGTTGTACGTGTCGTGCATTTCGCGTGTCGAGGTCTGGGTGATGGCGGACTCGTAGGTGCCGTCGGCATAGGTCGTCCGCGTTCCCGATGAGTCGAAAGTGTCCGTTTTCGCACCGGTGAGGGTGGTCGTCTCGTCGATGACGGTCGTCCTGGAGACCCCACCGAGATTTGTCGTCTCATTGACATTCACCTGATTCGTGATGTCATAGGGATCATCATGCACCGAATGATAGCTGAAGACCTCGGTGAGCGTGGTGCCGCTGCCGGCGGGGGTGTCGGCCTCGCTAGAATAGGTCTGGCTCCAACTGTCGCTATACTCGCCGTTCGTATCGACCGAACCGCTCCCCGTGGAGTCGGTATACTCCAGCCGGCCGTAAGCGGAAGCGGCATAGGAATAGGTGCCGATCGTGGGATCGACCGTATCGACCTGGCTCGACCAGGAGGTCGTGGAGCCCGGCGCCGCCAGACCGTCGTCGTTCACCTTCACATAGCCGCCGGATTCCACGTCGTCGCTCTGCGAGCCGGTGATGACGAATAGGGTATTAGGATCAGCTGCCGTCCACTGCTGATTCTCGTAATTGTCCGTACGGTATTCCACGAGAGTATAGACGGCGTTTCCGTTATAGCCATAGGCCGTGAGCGTGTAGCCGTAAGTCCCCCACTGATGAAAGTCATAACCGGAGCCGTCCGCGGCGGTATAGTCCGTGACGGTGTCATAGGTTTGGACCACGTTTTCGTACCGGTACCACTCGCCCGTCGCCTGGTCGGTGATGGTCGTCACGGTCCTTTGCCAGGTGCCGGTTTGCGCCACGTCGGTCGTGTTGCCGTTGGCGTCGGTGGTGGAGTCCGAGGTGTTTGTTGGGGTATCTTCACTAATGTCGGCGTCGGCGATGGCCGCCAACAGATCGGAAGTGCCCACGACGCTTCCCACTTGGACATAGCCGCTGGCGAACGTCCCTGCGGTCGTGGAATCGGTGTTCTCGACGGTAAGGCCGATGCCCAAATCCCCCGTCTCATATTGCACGTGCGAGAGGTCCGTACTGGTGAAGGGAACCGGATTGTCATCGACGAGGTCGTCCTGCGACGTGTCACTCGCGGCTTGGAAGGTGAAGCTGAACGAGGCCCAATCGCCGAAGGTCGAATCGTCCGTGTCCGATTCCGCCGCGCGGAAATAGACCGTTCTGGCCCCGTCGCCTTGGAGGAAGGGCGTCAGATCGACGAGGAAATTGCCGGAGCCGGTCGTGTCGGTGTAAATCCGGCCTTCCGCGGTGCCGTCGCCGTCCACGTCAAACTCGACCGGCAGCAACTGCACCGCGGAATCGCCGTCGGTCACGGTGCCGGAAATGGTGGCCCGGCTGACCGTTCCGTCCCCGTCGTCATCGTCCAAAAGCTGCAACTGCGTGACTTCGGGCCGCGTCGGCGTGGCGGCGGCTTCCAGCGTGAAAGTGAACGACGCCCAATCGCCCCAGACGTCACCCAGTTCGGCCGCGGACCACACGCCCGCGCGGACCGCCACCGTGACGCTGCCCAGTGCAAGCGACGCATCGGTCAGATCGATGCTGAACCGCCCGCGGCCGTCCGCCGTTGTCTCGCCGTCGTAGGCCCCGTCTCCATCCAAGTCGTATTGCACGGAGGCTCCGGAGACAGATTCGCTGGGATGCGTGACTTTCCCGCTGATCCGCGGATCGCTTGTGATGCCGTCGCCCACCGTCCCCGTGTCATTGACCAAGGCGAGATCCGTCACCTGGGCGGTGGCGGGTGGCGGGGCCTCGTAGGTAAATGTGAATTCCACCCAATCTCCCTGGAGGGCTTCTTGGGCGGCGTCATCCCAGCCCGAGGCCCGCAAATCGACGGTCACGGGGCCTGAGGTGCTAAGATAATCGGAGAGGTCGACCGTGAAACTGCCGGTCCCCGGATCGACGGTGAGGAAGCGGTCGTCGGGAACGCCGTCTCCGTTCAAATCGATTTCCACGCCGGTTTGGCTCAACGCCGCCGTCCCGCTGACGAAGGTGCCGGCGATCGTCGGATCCGACGTGACCCCATCCCCCGCGGTGCCGGTGTCATTCGCCAAGGCGAGACCGCTGAGGCTGGGCAAACGGGCGGCCGCTCCGGTGTACTGAAAATCCAACGTGGACCAGTCGCTGTGGAGTTGCTCTTTCCGGGCGGAGTCCCATTCCCGCGAGCGGACCCGCAACGACACCGCCCCGTCGTCGAGGCCGGCGGAATTCAAGTCGATCGTGAATTGCCCGGACGCATCGGTGATGACCGTGCCGTCGTAAATGTCATCTCCGTTGAGGTCGTATTCGATGGTGTTCCCCTCCAGCGAACCGTCGGCGTGCGAAATCGTGCCGATCACCGTGGCATCGCTGGTGATGTTGTCGTCCGGCGTGTCCGTGTCGTTCGCCAATCCGAGCTGCGTGATGAGCGGCGGATCATTGACCGGATAGTCCCGGCTGAAGCCGACGGGTTGCCAGGCTCCATAGAGCATATCGCCGGTGCCGTCATCCACGTCCCGCGTGCGGACCCTCACCACGACCTCGTCCCCGTAGCCGACCTCGGTGGTGAACTGCTGCGTGAAGGCGTCGTTTGTCGTGGCCGCTTCGGCGTCCGGCGTGCCGTCGCCATCGACGTCGAATTCGACCGCCGCCGCCGTCCCGCCGTTGACGTTGTCCACTGTGCCCGACAGTTGGACCAGATCCGCCGTGGCCTGGTCCACGGTCACGCTCGTCAATACGGCGGAATTGGGGTCGGCATCATTCGTCGGATCCGGGTCGTCCTGCTCCACGTACGTGAATTGGAACTCTTGCCAATCGCCCGTCGTCACCACCTGCCCGTCGGCATCGAGTTCCACCGCCCGCAGGTAAACCGTGGCATCGCCATAAGTCAAAACGGAGGCAAAATCGTACGTGAAGGTGAGATCGTAAGAATCGACCTCGGCCACCGCGTCGGCCGCCTGGTCCCCGTTGTAATCCACATCCACCGCCAAGCCCGCGACATCGATCGAAGTCTCCACTGTGCCCGTCACCCGCACGTCGGTCGAGACCCGGTCGCCAACATCGCCCGTGTCGTTCACCAGCCCCAGGTCCGCGATGTCCGGGGCTGGCCGCGGCGAGATCCACACCGTCGCGGTCGCCGTCGCCGTGCGGCCCCACTCATCGGCGATCGTGTAAGTCACCGTCTCGATTCCGTAGGTGTCGGCCGGCGAATCGTACACAAGCTGGTCCGGTTCCCCGTCCTGTCCGGGGGCAATCGTGACGGTGCCCAGCCAGGTCGCCGACGCCTCGACAATCGTCAGCGGACCGCCTTCCGGATCGGAGTCGTTCGCCAGCACGTCCAGAACCTTGCCGCTGCCGGCTTCGATTTCCAAGTCGTCATCCGCCGCGACGGGCGGTTCATTGGCAAACACCGTCACATTGACCGTCGCAGTGCTTGTGTTTCCGTCCTGGTCCGTCAAGGTATAAGTGAAAGAGTCTAAGCCCACGTAGCCGGCTGTCGGCGCGTACTCGATCGAGAGGCCGTTGACCGCGGCCGATCCATTGGTGGCAGCGGAGCCGATTGTCACCGTGAGAGTGGAACCCTGCGGAATCAGGTCGTTGTCGGTCACACCGATGACACCGGCCCCGTCTTGGGCGACATTCACCGTGTCATCGACGGCGGTCAATTCCAACGGGGCGACCGTCACGGTCACGGTCGCGGTCGCCGTCGCGCCGGCTGCGTCCTGGACCGTGTAATCAAAAGTCTCGTCGCCCAAGAAAACACCATCCGGAGTATAAACCACATCGCCGTTTACGAGGGCGACACTGCCGTGGGCCGGCTGCGCGACGGAGGCCACGCTCAGCGCGGAGCCTTCCGGGTCGCTGTCATTGCCGAGCACGTCCACCGTGACCGCCGTCTGGGAATCCGTCGTGACCTGGTCGTCCACCGCGACGGGCGGATTGTTGGTGACCGTGACGGTGACGTTCCCGGTGCTGGAATTGCCCTCCGGGTCAGCCACCACATAGGTGAAAGCCTCATCCCCCGCAAAACTGGAATTCGGCGTATAAACCACCTGCCCGTTGCTGAGGACGGCTTGCCCATGCGCGGGCGTACTCACGGAAACGAGAGTCAGCGCCTCGCCTTCCGGATCGGAATCATTGGCCAGCACATCGACCGTCACCGCCGTGGCATAGGGCGTGGTGGACGTGTCGGCATTGGCGACGGGCGGCTGATTTGGGGCGACCACGTCAATCGTCACCGTCGCCGACCCGCTGCCGTACATGTCATTGGCGTTGACAGTGAAATTGTACTGATTGCCGACGGTCAGCATCGACGAGTCGGCATAGCGGATTTCGCCCGTGCTGGAGTCCACCTCGAACGGAAACGAGGAATTGCTGGAGTAGGAAAAGCTGTCTCCGTCCGGATCCGCGGCCGTGACTGTGCCGACGGAAGTCCCATAAGTGGCATCCGACGTCACCGTGAAAGAATAACTGGAGCTGTCGAACGCCGGGGGAGTGTTGTTCGGCGCGGTGACATCAATCATGACCGTCGCCGATCCGCTCCCGTACATGTCATCGGCGTTGACAGTGAAATTGTACTGATTGCCGACGGTCAGCATCGACGAGTCGGCATAGCGGATTTCGCCCGTGCTGGAATCCACCTCGAACGGAAACGAGGAATTGCTGTAATACGAGAACATGTCCCCTTCGGAATCCGTGGCCGAGACCGTGCCCACCACGTCCCCGTACTGCGCATCCGCCGGCACCGTGAAAGAGTACGACGAACTGTCAAATGCCGGGGGAGTGTTGGCAGCCAGGCTCAAATGCAATTGGTATTGCCCGGTGCTTCCGGAACTGCCCATGCCAGGCGAGTAAGGATCGTAATACTCGTCGCCAGCTCCCGAGACGCCGATCGTGTAGGTTCCCGGCGACGAGGCGGTAAATGTCAGCACACTGTCGGAGGAGGGCAGCCCGGTTTGCGGGTCCGTCCCGTCGCCGTTGGAGGCCACTTCGGAACCGTATTCGTCGAAGATGCGCAGATAGCTGTCCAGGCCGCTGAGCGCCGAGCCGTCGTCGAGTTGGGCCGCGTCGATATTGACCGTCAACGAATCGCCGGCGTTCAAAGTCACTTGGAACATGTCCACGTCCGCGTCGCCATAGCTCCCATCGCCGATGAGCCCGCCGAGTTCCACGGATTGTCCGTCCGCGACCGAGACGAGGCGTTCGCTGCCGAAGGAATCGCCTGCCACATCGCCGACATCCAGCGTGACCAGGGCGGCCGAGCTTGTCTCGACGCCGTCGAACGCCTGGTAACTAAAGCTGTCGGTGCCCTGAAAGCCGGTGTCCGGGGTGTAAGTAAACGAGCCGTCGGGGTTCAGCGTCAGGGTGCCGTTGGCCGGTCCGCTGACCTGCTGTGCGGTCAAGGGATCGGAGTCGGGATCGGAATCGTTGCCTAAAACGCCGGAGGCGGAGACCGACCACGCGGTCGCATCTTGGACGAAGTAGTAGTCGTCGGCCGCCGAGGGGGCGGACAATAAGATTCGCTCCTCCAAGGCCTCCGGGCAATTGAGGCCCGAGGGTTCGCCGGGACGGGTTCTGTTTTGGTTCCGTCGGGAGGGTGAATGCACGCGCCGGCGTTTGCGTCCGATCAAGCCCAAACGCAGACGAATCAAGAACAGCCAGTTGACCAAAAGCATAGCAGCACTCCTTGAAATCCGTTTGACGGACGGAACCCCAGCGCACAAAGTGGGAGGCATTGAGTGAGCGTGGCCCGAGTTTCGAATGCCGAGCGGTAAGACGGCTCATGACAGCGGAGTGGGCGTCCGGCCAGTTCAACGTCAACCAATTCGTGTCTGATAAAAAGCAAATAAAGCGAGCAGTGAACCTTAAGCTCAAATCTCTCCGTAGCGGGAAATGTCGAGCGAGAACGGTCTAAAGAATCTAGACTGAAGCAATTATTGTCGTCCTATCAGAGGCCCAATCGGCGCACGGCATCACAAGTGAAATCTCTCGCGAGAAACCGGGCTTAAGTGCTGGGCAAAATCTTTTGCGATGGGCGTGTCCTCCACGTGCTCAAAGATTCCGACGAGCAAGTCGTTCGTAAAAGGTTC
This sequence comes from uncultured Planctomycetaceae bacterium, assembly GCA_963815195.1. Classification (GTDB taxonomy): domain Bacteria; phylum Planctomycetota; class Planctomycetia; order Planctomycetales; family Planctomycetaceae; genus CAWAVN01. The sequence goes on along the minus strand of CAWFGE010000010.1, from coordinate 451,738 downwards.
TGCGGGATACCGCACGTGCTGTTCGATGAAGGCACTTAATTTCTTCTTCTGGGTTTCCGGCAGATTCGAGTAATTCTGAATGAGATAGTCCGAGAACACGGTGAAAACGCCGAAATCAGACGGACATTTCTCATCTGGTGCGGTCCAGATCCGCCTGTGATCCTCAAAAAAAGGAGCGAATCCAGGACAGATTTCCTGCAACTGGCTGACAAGCCACGAAACGTTCGCCATAGAGGGTATTCCCAAAGGAAATCTCAAAATCCTTTAAGCGCCGCTTCCAGATCCTGAATTAACTTTTTGGCCATAATGGCATCGAGTTCATCGACTCCGGAACCCAGCTTGGCAAGTTGGTTTTGAATGGCTTTGATGAATTCTTCACCTTTTGTTGAGTGCAGAAGGCCGCCGACTCGCACGCCAAAATGCCGTTCCGCACGGATGGCATCCGCAGTGCTGCCCGAGCCGATTGCCGTCTTCTTTCCGTAGGCTTTATATAAGCGGTCCGCTAAATGTTGCAATTGGGGATCCTGGAAGGACGGTTTGCCCTTGATAAGGGGCTGTGGCACTTGCGTATTATGACGCAGCTTGTTCCTTAATTTTCGAAATTCTCCCTGGAGTTCGGCGAGTTCAGATCCTGAAAGGGCATCGGTGCTTTTTCCCGCCCATTTCGCATAATTCTGGCTGTTATGAACCAGCACGCCGGATTGGCCGACGTAGTAGGTGTGGTGGCCCTCGACCTGGAGGTTATAGACCTCATCCCGCCCCGGTCGCGGAGTGCGGGCAATGACGGTCGTCAGCGTGCCATTTTCGAGGCGCAGGCGTTCGCCAACGTTCAGTTGTCCTGCTTGCACCCAATCGTGGCGGTCCTCCGACCAGAACGGGTGATTGGGGGTCGTACCGAGCGGCTTTGTTTCACTGGCGACTTGCAAGTCGATTACGGCGGCATTCGAATGACGAAACGTGCCGGTGACGACCCGGCCCGGGCCGTCTTCGACTTCGGGACAGGGCGCAATGGACGTAATTGTCGCCAAACCACTAATGCCCAATTCCGGCAGGTTGATCGGCACCGATTGTCCACACTGGCGTTCGCCGAGTTCACGCAGTTCCCAAAGGAATGCCATGAACAGAATCGACCCGTCCGGCTTTGGCATTTCCAATGAGACCAGCCGCCATTGGGCAGGTTCGATCTTTAGGGCGCAATCGTCTGGCCGGCAAGTTCCGGGTTGTCGGCCAGCACGCGCATGCCGGGGTGAATGTCGCGGATTTTGCGGGTGAGAAGTCGGGAAACCGGCTTGGCGGGCGGCGCGGCTTTGGCCTGTGAAGGAGTGCTGCCGGCGAAGCCGTTCGTGAAAACATGCGCGAAACACAGAACGCTGCCTAACACGCAGACGACCATCAATACCCAGCCAAAGCGGCGAGAGCCCCCGATTGGCTTTGCGGTGGGAGCGAGAGTCGGCTTCTCCGAATCCCTGCGGCCAAGAACCGTTTCCGGAGTTTCCCTCTCGCACACCGCTTCCTCAAGAGACGGCCCGGCGGGCGACGAGTCTTGTGCGGGCGGCATCGCAGAAATTCGGCCGAGTTCCGCAAACACCGCGTCTAAGTTTTGCCGGCCCTCGCCCGGTTTCCACACTGACTCTTCGTGCGTTGTGGTATTCATGGCTCCACATCGTCCGTCGGCAACAGCGACCAAACAAATCCCACAATCTTCTCGACGCAAACACACCCTCAAGCGCGTGTGGATCATTCAGAGGATGGATGGCCGATTCCCCACCGGCAACCAAAAAACTCATTCCCAATGAAGTGGGAAAGATTGAAAAAACGAAATGGAACAACCGATGTAATCGTTGAACAACGAAAAACCTGATTCCTGAACAATCTACCTTGGCGAAACCAGGATCTCAAGTATTGTTTGGAGAATTTCCAGTTTTTTTTCGGATGAATTGTCTAGTTTTCAAGGGGTTTGTAGTATTTTTTCCCAAGAATGACGCGAGAGTTCACACTGAGTGACAAGTTTTGTCACGCTATAAAACGTAGTGTACACACTTGGCTGCGGTTCCTGCGATGAACAGCACAAACCTGGTTCCGTAAATCACAGGCCGGCGGCGAGCGCCGTCCATTTGGAGCCGATCGGCCGTGTGAGCTAACCGATCAAAAGAGCTTGCCGGAGCAGCAATTCCAGGGTGGGCGGAAGGTGCGTTTCCAAAAGACGGCGGGCCTGGTCCTCCTTGGTGATCCGCTCGCCCTGGTCGTGCACGATCAACTCCCCGGAGGAAATGACGGCGGTGAGCCGTTCGAGCAGGGCGTTTGGATCCCGGGTCCCATCCAACGCGCGGAGCACTTGCCGTTGGAGGTCGTCGAGGCGGATGATTCCGTGCAAGCGGTTCGTGACCTGGGATTCGCGTTCGGCCTGGAAACGCGCCAAAGGCGAGGCGGTCGGCCGCTCGCTGAGCCGCGTTGCAAACGGCGGAGCGACCACATGCAGATCCACCGTGGCCGTCGCAAAACACTTCAGCATCGTGTCCGCCAATTGTTCGGTCCCTTCGCTCATGACATCGACATTGACGGGGATGGGGCGACCGGCCGCTCGGGACCGCGCAAGGGCGGCCAGTTCCGGAAATGGGATGGACGACGGCCAAATTTCCCGTAATTCCACCATGGCGGCTTTGACGACCTCGTCGTTTGTCGCCAGGATGGAGCTTCCCCGGCGAAATGTCACCCGATCCTCGGAGGAGGGCTGTTCCCCTTCCTCAGGCCGGGCCGAGGACGCGACGCGCATCTTCATCAGCGGATGAGGGCCGAGGTTTCTGTCCAGAGGGACTTCCGCGCGGCAGAGCAAAGTCTGCCGAAACGCGCGGTTCCGCAAGAAATCCATGTACTGTTCCATCTCGATCACGCTTCGAGAGACGCTTTCCAACATGGACCGGACCCGGTCGGAAAAGTTGTCGAGCGACATCACGCCGTAGTCCGCTTCTCCCAAATATTGCAGCCCGGCGGCGGATGCCCGTTCCGCGAATTGATGGAAGTAGATCGGGTCGTTGATTTCTTCCAAATGGTCGTGAAGCAAATAGGAGTTGTCCGATCGGCGGATGGATTCCAATTCGTTCTTGAGGAGCATTCCGTAGGGATTTTTTTCCGTGTTGACCGATTCCGAGAGGAATGTCAGCAGCCCACGGGCCTGGGCGAGTTGGCTTTCCGGGGTGTCGAAAAACTGGGCGCGGTAACGCATGATGTCTCGGATCATGCCCCGCATGTGCCAGCCGGGGAATGTGTTGTAGCTGATATAGGCGACGCCGTTCACGGCCAATCCCCTCTGGCAGATCTCCAAAATCCGCCGCTGAACTTCGTCTCCGACCCAAGAGTAAACTCCGTGACAGATGATATAGTCAAATTCCCCTTCGCTGGGTTCAAACTCACAAATATCCTGATGGCGCAACTCCACGTGTTCAAATCCCAGCGCCTCCAGCGACCGCTTCCCGTCGCGAATTTGCCGTTCTGAACCGTCAAGACCCATGAACCGGCCGTTCGGCAGTTGTTCCGCCAAAGGCAACAGATTCCCCCCGCTGGCACACCCGAGCTCCAGAACGCTCGCTCGTTCCACGGGCGGCGGCTGCAAACCGAACAGAAGGGCAATTGTCGCCAAACGATCGGGATGAGTCTGTTTGAAGGGATAGCTTTTGTAAGGCACGGCATCGTAAGAATTTGACACACTAGACATTCTTCCACTCCTCTGAAAGCGAGATCTGACCCTTTATAGAAGATCCACAGTTGAAACGTCCGCACCCGGCTTTCTGTCGGCGATTTCCATAGCTCCGATTGGACGCGGAAGAAACTGTCTAACGACAGCCAATTCCTTAACCAAGCGAAGATTTTGGGATTGTTTCTTGAAAATTGTGGAAGAACTCGAAACTTCCCTGGTCTTGCATCAAAAGAAGTGTAAGCGATTCTTCGAACGCAACCCTCAAGAGAGTTTCAAGTGAAAGCTATTACACGACGGCAACTGCAAAAACGCAAGCGGAAAATTGCACGGCACGTGGCACGGAAAGCGAAGCGTCAGACAAAACAGCGGCGGCGAGGTGAACCGGTGACGAGCTCCGATGGCAAAAAACGTGAATTGTGTAAAAAATACGCGGCGTTTGTGTCACGCTTTGGTGTCACAATCCCGAACATGAGACAAGCACGACAGCGGCCATTTCCGGGCCGCAGCGTCGCTCGGCACTGATTTGAGAATCGATCGCCAGTGCGCTTCCCCGCGAACCACAGCGCCGACGTTGCGGCTGACCTCATCCTCCGTAGTGTATCCGAGCGGCGCTTCCCCGCGAACCACAGCCCGGCGAGCGCCGACTTGAAATCGAAGGCAGTGTATCCGAGCGGCGCTTCCCCGCGAACCACAGCCCGGCGAGCGCCGACTTGAAATCGAAGGCAGTGTATCCGAGCGGCGCTTCCCCGTGAACCACAGCGCATTCAGCCAGGTGGGTGTCGCCACGCCGAGTGTATCCGAGCGGCGCTTCCCCGCGAACCACAGCCCCTATAGCGGCCGCCTCGCAGATGACTGGAGTGTATCCGAGCGGCGCTTCCCCGCGAACCACAGCCAAACCACGTCACACAAATGCTCAACTCCAAGGTAAGCGTCCGACGTAACCATTCTTGACGGGTGGTTTACGCTGTGGGGATTTCTGAACTTCTCACAGCGGAGGCGTATGATGGCTCATCAGCAGCGGCAGACGGAAGCGGTGTGGCGGGAGCGGTTGGGGCGGTTTCACGACAGCGGTTTGACGGCGAAAGCCTTTTGTGAACGCGAGGGGGTTTCCTACTCGAACTTTCATGCCTGGAAAAGGCGGTTGGGGCTGGGGAGAATGCCGTCGCCGTCTCGGACTTCGGCGACGCTCTCGGGAAATGAACCACTGTTTGTGCCGGTGAGTGTGACGCCGCCGTCCTCGGCTGCGGAGGTGCGGATCGTGTTGCCGGGCGGGGCCGTGGTGCATGTGCCTTTGGAGGCGGACGAGCGGGTGTTGGCCTTGGCGATCCAGGCCGCGGCCCGGACCGGCCGGGAGGATTCGGCATGCTGAACCTCTCGCCTTTGGTCCGCGTGTTTCTGTGCACAAAGCCCACTGATCTTCGTAAAGGATTTGATGGTCTTTCGGGGTTGGTCGAAACCGGGTTCGAGGCCGATGTCTTGAGCGGGCACTGGTTTGTATTTCTCAACCGCCGCCGCGATCGCGTGAAGATCCTGGCGTGGGACCATGACGGTCTGTCAATTTTTTACAAGCGCTTGGAGCGAGGGACTTATCAAGTGCCGCGCGAAGGGGAAGACCACGTGGAGTTGGACGCGGCCGAGCTTTCGATGCTGCTTTCGGGGATTGACATGACGAGCGCCCGCCGTCGCAAACGCTATCAGAAAAGCGAATCCCGCGAGCGATAAACCCGCTCAACATATTTTCAAAAAACTTTTTTGTTTTGGGGAATAAACGCGAAGGGTGAGGGATCCTGTCGGAGGATTCCCTCACCTTTTTTTGCTTGTCGTGCTGGATGACTTCGGACTCCTCACTTCCAGATGACTTGGCTGCTTGCCACGAACTGATTTGGCAGCAGCAAGTGGCGCTCACGCAAAAGCAGCATGCTTTGCAAGAGAAGCAGCATGCTTTGGAAGAGCAACGGCGCGTACTGGACGAAGTCGATGCGAACTATCACGAACTGCTTGAGGAACATGATCTCTTAAAGGCGGAGTTCGAGCAGTTTCGCCGCTGGGCTTTTGGGCGAAGGACGGAGCGCAACCGCGAAGCCGACGGCCAACGGCATCTGTTTGAACTGGAGCCGAGCGCCTCGCCCGTTCTCGACGAAGAGGGCGTTTCCGAGGAAGAGCCGCCGGTTTCGCCCCGGCGAAAGAAACGCCGCTCGCAAAAAGACAAGCTTGAGCATTTGCCCCAGCGGCGGATTGAACTCGACGTTCCCGAGGAAGACAAGCACTGCGAAACCTGCGGCGGCGAGAAGACGAAGATCGGCGAAGACGAACGCTCGGTGCTGCAGTATCGCCCGGCGGTCTTGGAAGTCGAAGTCTATGTGCTCCCCAAGTACGCTTGTCCGTGTTGTCAGGAGGGCGTGGTCAGCCCGCCTCCGCCGGAGCGAATCCTGCCGCGCTCGATCGCCGGGCCGGGGTTAATCAGCGAAATCCTTATCAGCAAGTTCGGCGATCATCTGCCGCTTTATCGCCTGGAAGATCGTTTCACACGGCTGGGGCTTTATCTCTCGCGGAGCACGCTCTGCGATTGGACGCAAGCGGCGGCGGATTTACTCAAGCCGCTTTACGAGCGGATGCTCGCGCTCGTATTGAAATCCGATGTGATCTGGACCGACGACACGCCGGTGCGAATGCTCGATCCGAAGGCGGAGGGCGGCAGTCGGCTGTCACGGTTTTGGACTTACATCGGCGATGATCTCTATCCCTACTCGGTGTATGACTTCACCAAAAGCCGCAAGCGCGACGGCCCGGCCAAGTTCCTGGCGAACTATCAAGGCGCGATGCATGCGGATGCTTACGGCGGCTATGACGGGATCGTGATGGGATCCAATGGGGCGATCGTGCGCGTGGCGTGCGGAGCGCACATCCGCCGCAAGTTCGAGCAGGCGAAATCCCAGGCCCCGCGCGAGAGTGCGCAGATGCTGGAATGGTTTCGGCAACTGTATGACATCGAGGACCGCGCCCGCGAGGAGCCCGCTGAGATCCGTCACGCCCTGCGTCAGAAAGAAGCCTTGCCAATCTTGGCCAAGATGAAAGCGTCGTTGGACGAGTTGAAGCTGCGCGCGCTGCCCAAATCGAAGCTCGGCCAGGCGGTGACTTATGCGCGAAACCAATGGTCGGCGTTCTGCCTTTATGTGGACGACGGCCGGCGGACGATCGACAACAACGTCAGCGAACGCACCTTGCGGGCTCAAGCCATTGGAAGAAAAAACTGGCTGTTCTTGGGCCACGAGTCGGCGGGCCCTCGGGCCGCGGTGTTGTTTACGATCCTCGCCGGAGCCAAACGGCACCACCTGGAACCCTGGGCCTATATGACCGATGTCTTGGTCAAGCTCGCCGCCGAGACCAGCGACCTGGACGCCTTGCTTCCCGACCGCTGGGCCGCCGCCCATCCCGAACACGTGCTGAATTACCGCCTGGAAGAATCCCGCCGAAAACGCGCCCGCCAAAAAGCCAAACGAAGCCGCCGCCGCAAAGGCGAATAACCCCCTGTCAAAACCGGGCGCTTACTTCCCTGCAACGGCCGCACAATAACGGCTCTCCTCGACACTGGCTCCGGTGGTTTGACGAACGGTTTCTCTGGAACATTCTCAAACCCCTAAAACTGCCGTTCCCCCATGGCCATTCCCGCCTACCGGCGCCCCTACCGCCCGCCCCATTTCCTTTTACCGCCACCTTCTCGAGAAACCGCCAATCATGCGATGTCCCCAATGCCACGGGCAGCTTTTAAGAATCGAAATCCATCTTCAAGGCTATGTCACCGCATTCTTCCATGCCGCGGATGAATACCAACTGACGGAGTCCGTGACGCTCACGTCCGTCTGGGAAGAGGACTCTCCCTGCGAGTGCGAAACCTGCCAATGGACGGGCCTCGTGGCCGACGCTATGGCCTCCTGCGAATCCGCCCCGCTGGATGCAGACGACTGACAAGAAGACACCACACGCGGAAAGTCGCTCTCCGCGACGCTCCTCGCCACGCGGCTGATCGCAGCAGTGACGATCGATTGAAGTGCCGCCAAGGTCAACGTGCTGCCGGTCGAACTGGCAGAGCCGCTGACGAGGAGCGGGGCCCTCGGCGGCAGGCCGCTTGCAGTTTCCGCAATGTCCACGCCGTTGACGACCAATATGGATCGCCGCCGACAAACGCGAACCCCTGGCGCGGATTGCCGGAATACTATTGCTTCCTGGCTCCGACGATTTGTTTTGCTTCGGAATGAATCTGCCGCACGACGAGTTTCTGGGGCCAATCCAAATCCTCAAACCTCGTTAACTCTTCCACCGGAGCCTCGCCGGAAAGATAGGCGTCGGCTTTTTCCAGCCATGTCTTCGCGTCTTCCTGGTCCCCAAGTCGCGCATGGGCCATCGCGAGGAATAACCAATCCAGGGGCGAACCGCCTTTTCCTTGGATCTCAATCCCCTGATTCAGGGTCTCGATGGCGGCTTGGTAGTCCTGGGCGCGGTAGTGTGCGGCCCCCAAAGTATTCAAGAGCGGGTGAGACGGCTTTTCCTTGACGCTCTCTTCAATTCTTGCGCGGGCCGTCCCCACGTCCAACTTGGCGACGTGGCTGGCGAGCGAACAGGTCCAGACCACGCTGTTCGCGATTTCGAGGTCGTCTGTCTTGCCGAATCTTTCCATTAGGTCAGCACACGTTTTTGCGAATTGCTCGGGATCTTGATTATTCAAGCTCAAAATGGCCAGCCAGTAATAGAGCACTTGAACGTCCCGCAATGCTTCTTGGGGGCCGAGTTGGATGGCCTTTTGGAAATCGGCCGCGGCCGATGCCCAGTCCTTCAGCTTCGCCCGGGCGCTCCCGCGCCACTTGTAGTTACCCCAGTTGTCCGGTGCCAGTTCGATCGCCCGGGTGTAATCGTCCGCAGCGTGTTCGTACATCTTGAGTTTCGAATGCGCGACGGCCCGGTTCTGCCACGCAGCGCGATTGTCATCCCGAATGGCGATGTAAGCATTGAGATCGGCAAGCGATTTCTCCCATTCGTTCGCTTTCGAATAGAGATAGCCTCGTCCAAAAAGCGAAGCGAGGTTTTGGGGATCCAGAGCGAGGATCTGCGTGTGGTCCGCAATGCATCTCTCATACTCTTTCAGGGCAAAATAGACGGCCGCACGCCGCTCGAGCGCGGCCTTGTGTTTGGGGTCCGCTTCTAAAACCTTGGAAAAGTCTTCTGCCGCGTCTTTCCATTTCTTGAGTCCTTGAAAGGCGATGCCTCTCTCCAGAAAGACCGCGTTCTCTGTCGCGCCAGATCGACCGCTTTGTTCAGGTCGGCGGCGGCTGCCATCCAATCTTTGAGGTTCGCCCGCGCCTTCGCGCGAGCGGTACAGGTCCCAGTTCTTGGGATCAATTTGAATCGCCCGGGTGTAATCGTTCGCGGCCAATTCATACATTTTCAGGTTCGAATGGGCAACCGCCAGATTCTGCCAGGCCGCGCGGCTGTCATCCCGGATGGCGAGGTAGGCATTGAAATCCGCAACAGCCTTTTTCCACTCTTTCAATTTGAGATAGAGATACCCGCGACGGAAAAGGGACGCCAGATTCTCCGGTTCGGCTGCCAGGATCAGGTTGAGATCCTCGATTGCCTTTTCGTACGCTTCCAAGGCGTAATAAGCCTCAGCCCGTTGTTTCCGAATCGCACGATTCTCGGCGTCCTTTTCCAGGATCCAGGTGTGGTCCTCGATGGCCTTCCCGAAGTCTTTGAGGGCGTAACGGGCCGCCGCCCGCTTGACTCGAAAGGGCCGATTCTCGGGTTCCTTGTCCAGGATCCGAGTGTAATCCTCGATGGCCTTCCCGAAGTCTTTGAGGGCATCATGCCGCCGCTGCCCGCTCTTTCAACACCGGCAGGTTCTCCGGGTCGCCTTTGAGGGCTTCCGAGAAATCGGCGGCGGCCTCCTTCCATTTGTTGAGTTTTGTGAACGCCACGCCCCGTTCGAAGTAAAGCCCGGGATCCACGAGTTTTAACTCGATGGCTTTTGACAGGTCGGCCACGGCCGCGGCCGATTCCTCCAACCGAGCCAGCGAGATTCCGCGGCCCCGGAGAGACTCCGCGTGATGGGGCTGATCCGCGAGAAGTTGGCTGTAGGCGGCTACAGCCTGCGCCCACTTTCCCGCCTCTACGAGCGACTGAGCAATCTTCAATTCTTCCGCCCGCCGGGCTTTCAACTCCAATTCGCGGGCTTTTGCAAATTCCACCCAGGTTTCCGGCGATTGAAGGTTGACCGCTGTCATTGTCTTTTTAGAGGTTTCTTGTCCGCTCAAACCGAAGTGTGCGAACGTTTCCAGGAGGGACCTCAACCCGCAAGCCTGCAACACGCCGGTTTGGTCGAGCAAGTAAATCGTGTCACCAGAAGAAGCCGCTTGGAGTGCTTGCACGCCCGATCCGGCATGCGTCAGCGCCCATGCCTTCTGGCCGGTATCTGGATCGTAAAAATGGATTTCCTTGTCAGTTGCCACCAGCAACTGCGAACCGTCGGCCGTAAAACAAACGCATCTTGCCGGTGCACCCACATTCCATTTTAGCCGAGGCGTCTCGGCTGCATGGGTCCAAAGGGAAACGTGGCCCGATTCGGTGGCCACCGCCAACAATCGGCCGTCAGGCGAAAAACGGAAATCGTTGATCGGGGAAGCTTCCCGCGAGATCCGGCCGAGAGACTTCCCTTTTTGGGCGTCCAGAAACGCGAGACGCCCTTCGTCCGATGCGACCGCCAGGACGCGTCCCGCGGGATAGGCGGTGAAACGGGTGAATTTGGCCGAGTTGGCTTGCAACCGCCAGGCGAACGTGCCGTCCCCATGAATTTGCGCCAGTTCGCCACCGGTCGTCAAACTGAAAAGATCGCCGCCCGCCGCGAATTCCAACCGCGCAATTTGGCGATCATGAGCATCCAGGATCCGCACCTGCCGTCCATTGTCGCGGTCCCACAAAATAATGACGCCCTCGGCATCCCCCGTGGCAACCAGTTGCGAAGGAGGATGGTCGGCGACCGCCGTGATTTTTGCGGAATGCCCCGGCCGATCGATTTCTCGAATGGGGGCGTTTCGCTCCACGCTCCAGAGCGCTAAGCGGGATTTGTTGCGGAGGGAGAGGATCGATCCGCTGGGATGCAAATCAATCCGAAAGGATTGCGATGTTGTCAGCGGGATTCTGCCGGACGACGTCAACGAATCGAACCAGGGCGGAGAGAATTGATGGGCCAGTTCCCCGGAGTCGAGATTCCAAATGCCAAGCTGTTTGTCTTTTGTTTCCGAGATGCACCATGCTTCCGAGGTGTCAAACATCAGAAACTCGTGTTCCTCCGGAAATTGGAGCACTTTCCCGCCATCCGTCAAATTCCAAACGCCGTTGATGCCGTCGCCCATCAAGTGGAGATAACGCCGCTGCTTGCTGTATTCCGTGCGGGACCATTTCAGAGGGGAATCGGCCGTATTTTCCAGCGTGACGGTTCCCGTCCCGCCGATCGCGGTTCGGTCAAAGACGATTCCGCCATCCGTTTTCTGAAATCTCTCGGATTGGTCCGAAGGGGGGAGTTCGGGCCGAGAGGTTTTCTTGCCATCGTTCCAGTTCCAACAATGCAATTCGCCGGCGGAATTGCGATCGACGCCATCGCGGACTCGAATCCAGACCTTCTCGGCATCGTGACCTCGGTTTGATTCCCGTGCGGCGAAGATTGAGTCTCGATGCTGTATCGTATAGTACGCCAACCGCTGCGCGCTGGCCAGATTCCATATTTCGATATGAAACGGTCCGCTGTGCCGATCGTCAATTTGGCCGAATATCGCCACCCGTTCGCCGTCGGGATGAAATGTCAAATAGCTCTCGTTAGAGCCTGAGCCAATCGCGTTGTGCCAGCCGGTCGTCCCCAGTTCGATGGGTTTCAGCCGCTTCAAATCAAACAGAGACAGACGTGTTGGGCCGAAGGAACTTGTTTCGACGCTCTTCAGCAAGAATCGCTCGTGCCCAGTAAAGGACCATCCGCTTCGATAGGATCTGGACGACGAGTCGAACGGCTCGTCAAATTGTTGTTTGAACGTGCCGGTGGGCAATTCGAGGATTTTGAAATGCGACGTTTTCTTCTCGTTCGAAACAGTCGTCACCAACACGCGGTTCCGCGGGAGATCGAATTGGAAACTTCCTGGAGTTTCGAGAGGGAGCCGGCTGACCAGTTTTAGCTCTTCGAGGTTCCAGGTTTCCAATTCGTTGGAGAGCTTCGAATTTCATCAACAACCATCGCGAATCTGCGGAAAACACACGATCATCCGTCGCCGAATAGGTTCCCAAGTCAATCAAGCGTTTCAATTCGGGAAGCGACCACAATTCGAGTGTCATCGTTTCCGCGTTTTCGTGTTTCACCAAAACCCCGAAGCGACGGTCAATACTCACTTGGAGTAACCGGCCCGGACCTTTTGCCGGAAACGTGTGCAATAGGCGCCCATCGTGAGGAGCATAGATTTCGGTAATGGATCCGGCGGCTCCCGTTGCCTTCTCGCCGGAAACCCTTCGCTGGACGGCAAAGGCTGCTCCGGATTCGCCGGGAAACCCCCACCACACATAGGGGGAGTTTGTCTGGTACGTGGAAGGAAAGGGAGAACTCTGATCCAAACTTGGATCAGGTAGCCCAGCGCTCCAGGCCAATTGGCTCCCTCGAAAGCTCCGCACGACGTGATCGGCGTTTCCTGTGAAGCAAAGCCCATCCGGGGTCGCCGCAAAACTTTCAACCGGCGAGGACTGAGAGAGCGATTGGATGCTGACTTTCGGTAGCGTGCTATCCCAAAAGATGAGTTTCCAACGAGACGTCTTTTGCGAGGAACGCCCCTGCAATGCCGATGTTTCGGAAACGAGCGTGACCAGCCCCTGGTCGGTGGGCAGGGCGTGATGAATCTTCACCTGCGATTGCGTCTTTTCCGCCAGATTCGCGCCTACCGTTGCCGCGGAACTCAGATCGGAGAGAAACAGCCTGTCGGCTTCGTAGATGTACAATTCGGAGGACCGGCTGCCGAAGAGCAGTTGCGGCAGGGATCGGCTGCCGGTTTCCGAATCGTCCTTCGACAGAAGTGTCCGCCCGGCCTCTCGGGATCCGGCTTTGCGAGCCGTGACCGCATATTTGCCAAAGTGGCGGTCGACGACAGAAGCCTCCCATTCGGCATTTACCACGCTGATCCGGGCAATGTGGCGGTTGGCAGTGGACGACGGGCTTCTGGGCCGCGGCAGGACCTGGGGCTGGGGATCGGGAAATCTCCAAAGCAACTTACGGCGGGAGTCGATGAATTCGAGGGCATCAGCCGTGCGAAAACTCAATGCGACGCCCGAGAGCGCTGAACTCGTGAAAATCAATGGCTTTTCCGGCTTGGGAATTCGCAGTCGGTGGATCACTTCGCCCCGAGTCTCCAGCACGAGAACTTCTTTAAGATTCGAGTCCACGCAGGCGATGCGGCTTCGATCCGGGCTGACGGCGATCTTGACAGGCACGTTATAGACGCGGGAATCTGGAAGAATGGGAAACTGGTATTGCCCTGCGATTCTGAGGCGGGTTTCCGTCAGCCAATGCCCGGCTTCCGTTCGCAGCGTGACCAGGCGATCCGCCCAGAACATCTGCTCGTTTTCGCGTTGCTCCGGCGTCCGCGCTGCAAGTTTCTCTGCGGTTTGCTCCGCTTGCGCTCGCAGTTGGGCGGCGTGGCGGATGGATTCCAGGGCATCGCTTTGGGCGCCGGGAATGTCGTTGGTCTTTCTGAGTAATTGCAATTTGGAGATGATCGAATCGGCCGCCTGATGCAGACCGTCCAAGGTGGCTTTGTGGGCATCGGCTTCGGCCGCCTGAGCCCGTTGCCGATCCTGTTTGGCTTGCTGTTCCGCCTCTTGGGCGGTGGATTGAGCCGACAGGGCCTCCTGTTTGGCGGCGGCTTCCGCGATCGCCTGTGCCGCCAGTTGCTCCCGGGCATCCTCCGCAATCCGCCACTGCGAAAAAACAATCAGAAACGCCGCCAAGGCGACCACGACCACTGCGGCGGTGAGGGCGGAGACCACGGGATTTCGCACGCACCAGCGGCCGGCACGGGCGAGTTTGCTGATGGGGCGGGCTTTGATGGGTTCGCCTCGAAGAAATCGCTGCAATTCCTCTGCGAGTTCCAAACTGGTTTGGTAGCGGTTCTCGCCGTCCTTCTCGAGGCATTTCAAGCAGATCGTTTCCAAGTCGAGCGCGATCTCGCCGTTGAGTTTACGCGGACTGGGCGCCTCCTCGTGAATCACGTTATGAATCAGCATGCGCTGATTGCCCCGAAACGGCCGCTCCCCCGTGAGCAATTCAAAAAGAATCACTCCCATCGAGAAAATATCGGACCTCGCATCCGCATGATGTGCATCACCCCGAGCCTGTTCCGGCGACATATAGGCCGGCGTTCCCAGGATTTGCCCCTCGATGGTCATCGTAACTTCGCCAATTTCGCGTTTGGCCAGGCCGAAATCCAGAATATGGGGCTCGCCGTCGGAGACTGATCATGATGTTCGACGGTTTTAAATCGCGGTGGATCACGCCCGCCTGATGAGCGTGCCCCACCGCGGCTGCGACCTTGGCGCAGATCTCAGCGGCTTCCCGAACCGTCAATTGTTGTCCGCTCAACCAATCCGAAAGCGTCAATCCCTCGATGTAATCGCTGATCAGATAGATGAGGTCGTCCGCTTTCCCGATTTCGTGCATGCCCACGATGTTGGGATGCTTGAGTTGAGCCGCCGCCCGCGCTTCGCGGAGGAATTGTTGCGACTCTTCGGCCGAGAGCCGTTCCTTTCTGGGGATTTTGACGGCGACGATGCGGCCGAGCTCACTGTCCCTCGCTTTCCAAACCGCTCCGAAACTCCCTGTCCCCAGACACTCCAAAAGCTGAAACCGGTCGATCGTTCGACCGGTCTCTTGGAAGGTAATCGTGTCATCTGCGACGAGATTGAAGGAACTATCGCACGTCGGGCACTGAATATCGTGGTCCCATTCTTCGGCCGTGAGCTCGATGGAACTTTGGCAATAAGGACAACGAACCTGCATCCTGGCTTCTCCAGAAGAGACACGAAACCTTCAAGAATACTATACATACTCTATTTCACAGAAACCACTATGAGTATCTGCCATGTCCGCATAAGGCTGCACTCGGTTGCGGATCTCGCACAGCGTTAGCGAATGATGTACTCCATAAAGTTCTTAAGTGGGCGCATCGTCATCGGGCACGATCCTGATCATTCCCCGGCACGGCCCCGGTTCAGGACGCTGAGGGGCAGGTGGCCGCTGGCGGACGATTTTGTTACCGGATGCTGGTTGAGCGTGATACTTCTTCGCCCGGGACAAGCTGAGCGAGGACATCCGCCCTCGTCGCTTGCGCTTCGTCAAGACTCATGCGTTGATACGTTCCGGTTCTCCATTCACGGATTTCGCGGTTTCCTACGCCCGCGTATTTGTTGATTGCCAAAACATTCGGTTGCCGGTCGGCGCCCGACACCCGGTGAGATACCCAGTGGAGCGTTTTGTTCGACGTGCCCAATCATCGGGCCGTCCAAATCCAGCCGCAGGGCGTCGAGCAGTTGACTTCGGAATTCGAGCGGTGAGCGACGGCGGCGATCTGGATATCGATCTGCTGCATCGGTCGCCCCATCCGCTTCAGTTGGATGAAAACTCGCCCGTATTCGCCATAACGAACCTTCTCCCACCGCTTTTTGTTCCTCTCGTTCGCCTTGAATCTCAGCTTCTTCGCCTTCGGCATAAATCAGCGCTTCGACTTGGTTGACCGCCTCGATCCACGGCCTGGGCGTCAACATGCTGACACCGAGGGCGAAAATTGCCATAATCACGGTTCGTCGGAAAAAAGGAGTCCAGGGCACAGCGAGTGAAACGGAGGCCGCTGAGATGCATGTTTCCTACATCGCCATGAATCGATTGATCGAGAAGCGCACCGCCGAGGATGCGGAATATCGGCAGCTGGTCAAAAGCAACGGCAAATGCACGCTGGCGGACGGGCGGGTTTTATCGGATGAAGAGTTGCTTGAGAAACTGCATGCGCTGGAAGTGACCGAGGTCAACCGGGATTGGCTCGACCGTCAAAGCCGCAAATTTCCGTCGGCTCAAATCTTGTCGGTCGCCGTCACAGACCATCCGGGGCGCGACATCCCGGAGAACCAAGTGGACTGGGTCTGGATTTCGCTCGTGTGCTTGTGGGAGCGCTGGTTTCCCGACCGCCCGAATTTCGAAATGCTCAACGATCGGATGCAGGCTGGATATGGGGCCTACAACCGCAAGGAGCCGCTCGAGACAGCCCGGCTTTGGCTTCGCGCGTGGCAAGACATTCGATCGCTGATGCGGACATTCGCGATTCCGACGATCGAGGAATTCGATGAGGAATTCGGCGGAACGCAATGCGTTTTCAATTGGGTCCAGGATTTCAGCGGTGCTTTGCATTGGGCCGCCGGCGTCGAGCCGGCTCTCGCCCGCGAGCGGATCGCGGTTTGCCAGACGGTGCTCGAACTTGCCGAGAAGAGTGACCGTGACGCCCGGCTGATTCCCAACTTCCGGCACGATCTGGCGGAATCGCACGCCGACTTGGGCGACTATGCCACGACGGACAAACTCTACACGCAATGGTTGCAGGAAGATCCGAGCTGGGGTGGCGGATGGATCGGTTGGGCCGATCTCTACAGCCGGTTCGCCCCCCAAGATCAAACGGACCCCGCCAAAGCCGAGCGGATTCTAAAAGACGGCCTCGCCGTGTCCGATGTCGAGCGGCGGCAACACCTCGTCGAGCGCCTGGCCGGCCTCTATGAAGAGACGGGGCAAATGGAAAAAGCGGCGAGCCTCCGCGATGAGCAGGCGAGCGAAAACGCAGCGGCACCGTCCCCCGACGGCCGGTCGATCGAAAGGCAGGAACAGGAAAAGGGCGGGCCGGATTCCGCAGTCGATGCGGAAGACACGGCGAAGCGGCCCGAAAAACTCCGGCGAACCGCGCCTGCGGAGGACGCATGGGACGTTCCGGCGGAACCCGCGACAATCATTCGCAACACTGGCCCCAAGGCGGGCCGCAATGCCCCTTGCCCTTGTGGCAGCGGAAAGAAATTCAAAAAGTGCTGCGGGACCAAATGAAGCGGCGACGAAGTGCATTGCCAATGAGGGAGCGATCGGCGAAGCTCCCTCAGATCAGAGCATCTCTCCCAGAACTCCGCTGTCAGTGTCGCGATAGCGCCGCGCACGCTCGTTTTGAAGGCCATCCTGGCGAATCCGGCGTCCGATGTGCCAGTCCATCATCACGGGTCCGCTATGGACCACACGTGCCGTCTGTTCTCGGGCGGCGGATCGACTGCCGCACATCGGCCAAGAGCGCGGGATCGTCGAGCATTCCCGCTTTCGCCGCCGGTAATCCCGTGGCTTTTGACGTTTTGCGTTTGGCCATTCGGGAAGATTCTCCTCACTCCGTCAGGCACCAGAGATCTGCTTAAGCAGGTCCGCGGGCGAGATGGGGGGAACAGGACTTTGCCCGAAACCAGACGGATCACGGGTGACGATCGCGTTCGCACCCGCTTCAACCGCTACGGCAATCTGCAAGGCATTCTCGTAGTCGGAAAGACTCTGTTGACGAGCCAATTCCAGACTCGAGCGGCCCACAGCCGCGATCTCAAACTTCTCAAGGCAAATCCGCACCGCGTCATGAGCGGCTGCCAGATCGTTCTGGCGGCGAACGACGTAGAAAATTGTCGGAATCGAGAACGCCGCGATACAAGCGTTGAGCCTGCCGTCTTCGTGCGCATTCCAGACAGAGGAAGCCTCCGCGACCCAGGGATGCCGGCTCAAAATCACGTCCAGCACAACATTGATGTCCAAGAGGACGTTCATTGCTCGTACTTCTCCATACGGTGTTCCTCAATCCATTGCTTCACTGTCTCATCGTCCGGGGCAGGCTGGCGGCTGTTGACGGCGGCGATGGCGTCGGCGGCCCGCCATCTGCGGCCGGGCGGTTCGACAACGCTCGTATCGAGGCTTTCCAGCAACCGCCGCGCAAGCCGAATCCGCAGCGCCGTCGGCCACGTCCTGGTTCGTTCGAATATCTCGTTCAGTTCCTGAAACGGACGACTCATCATATTCCCCAAGCTAAAATCCGTTGGGATGTCGTTTCTCTTTCCCCCATTCTAACACCGGAACTCGCCGAATGCTTTCGGAGCCTTCCAGGGATTTGGTCTGAGAGCTAAAAAAATGGCCTCGGTGCCGGAAAGTTTTTTGATCAAAACAGCTCACAGGCCGGGAACGTTTTAAACACGTCCCCGGCGCGTGAGCACAAGAGCCGGACATTCGGTTTGCGTTTTTCTTGAATAGCGCGGCGCCCATTGTGGGCTCGATCGCGATTCCGTTCGCTTCATCGGAATCACAGAACAGGCACAGGCTCGATCAAAACGTGCCGGCGACGGCGGCATTCGCGAGACCTCGGCAGCGATTGGAGGCATTATCCGGTTCTTCATTGGAGCCGTGCTCGTGCAAATACTTCAGCAAGCGATCGAGCGACACGTCGAGCTTTTGGAGTTCCGCCTGCCGGCTCGTGAGCCACACCAGTTCTGCCTCCGCCTCCGCCATCTTTCGGCGGAGTGATTCGCGGCGTTCTTCGAGTTGGAGCTTCTCGAATTCCAATGCCGAGATCAAAGCTGCCGCGGGAAGACGGGCGGGGACCAGAGAGCTTGAAGACTCGCCGTTTCGAGAATGGGTTTCATTTTGGGAAGGGGACGACATAAATAAAAGGATCTCCTTGATTGCTCGTACCGGAACGGAACGGGGAAGTGAGATGAAGTCGGTCACCGCGTGGGAGATGCTGACAAAGCTCAGACGCAGGCCGGCTCGCCGTGGAAGGCTTGCCAGGCATCGTCGAGCTCCCGGCGGATTTGGGAAATCCGGGCCGCCGAGAGCTCGAACATCTTGGCCACTGCCGATGTGGAATATCCCTTGGCGAGCTTGAGCGCGATCTTGCGGTGGCGGCGTGAGAGGGATTTTAGGAACTCCCAAAAGTCGATCCGAAGAGCGGCGATGTCGGCGGGAGTGGTCCGGCGGTCTTCCACGACCATCTCCGTCCATTCCTGATTCTCATCATCCCAGCGATGGAGGTTATGGACTGAGACACCGTAATGCCGTTGGCAATAGCGGGAACTCACATCGCGGACGTTGAGCGAGCCGCCCACCTTCCGCCCCGTCCGAACTTGCCGGATGGCGTACTTGGCGAGACTGCTCCAGGTGGCGGAGTCGGTGGCCCCGCGTTGGGCGAGCCGGGCATACGCCTGGCAGGCATTGGCGAGGGTCTCTTGGATCGCCTCCTCTCGGACATCCTCGGGCCAGCCGCGGAAGCGGTAACTCGCGTGCTCTTTGATCTTGGGGACCATCGGAAGAAACGTCGCGTGCCACACGGCATCCGATGGAGGGGCTTTCGAAAGCGAAGACGTGGCGCTCAAGTCGGCTGCAGGCGTTGAGAGTTGGCTCATGGGAAAGGGCCTCCTTCATTAGGGCCGTCCCCACGCCGGGGACGGCGTGTCAAAAAAACACACCGCCCCCGGACCGCTCCGAGAGCGCACAAAAAACGCCCCCGGATCGGTCTTCAATCAGACCCATCCGGAGGCGTCAGACGCACGAAGCGATTCGGTTATCTGGATGCTATTCAATGCTCAAAAACGGGCGACGGAATCTGCCGTTTGGACCCCGGTGCGAGCGTCCGCACTTCCAAAGCCGCTTGAGCAGAAGGGCACTGCAACGCGGTCCCCTTTTCATGGGCTGACTGGCACAAAAGGACCCGCGAAACTCGCCGGCAGGCCGAAAATCGCGGGGTTTTGACGCAAAAAATGACCTTTCCAAATGCTATGCCACGGGCACCACTGGTTTTGGCGCATTTTCGGCATATCTTTAGATGTCCGCGACGTCCCAAGCCGTTTGCGTCGGGCGGCATTATCAATCCTCTGCCGCCGGTAGCCCGTCGACGGCGCCCCCTGCTGGCTTCTTGGCGAGTGTGAGTGCGGCGAAGTCCAGCCGCGGCAACACATTGGTCGCCTTTGGGGACTGTCGTTACCGAGGGCACTGCCCCAGAGTGTTTGCCGATTCCTTGTATTGGAGAAGTCTCCACCCAAAGAGGTTTTCCGAACCAAAACTCCAGACGCAATCGCAATACGAAAAAAAGCGAAGTTTACCGGGCTGACGATTATTACAAAGGTTACGGACACAAAGGTTTCACACTGATCGAGCCTCTTTGTGGTGATTGCGATCATCGCGATTCTGGTGGCGCTCTTGTTGCCGGCGGTGCAGCAGGCCCGCGAAGCCGCCCGCCGGGCCGAGTGCAAAAACCATCTCAAGCAAATCGGGATTGCACTCAACAATTATCACGACAGCCACCGCGCGTTTCCTCCGGGCCGGATCGTGAATCCGGTCGCCGGGCAGGGGCATTGTTTTTCGGCGTATGCCCATCTGCTGCCTTACCTCGACCGCAAGAATGTTTACGACGAGATTCACTGGAACGAAAACCCGGACAGCTACACCAACGACAATGCCGTCTTTTTGGCCCAGGAGATCCCTTTGCTGCTTTGCCCCAGCGACATGTTCGTGATTATGCAAGCCGGGGCGGCGGTCCACAATTATCCTTTGAACACGGGGCCGGGCTTACCAGTTCACGCCGAAGCAGCGCTGGCCCAGATGGCGGCGACCGGCTGCTTCGATGGGGTTTTCTACGCGAGTGCCAAGAGCCAACTGGATGAGACGCGGAAGCTGATCGACCAGGTGGACGACAACGTCTTCCTGGCGAAGTTGGCGGTTTATGCCCGCGAGCGAGCTTACATGAAGGACATGCCGGCGGCGGTGTTGGTCGTTTTGTCCACGCGGGACACCGAGATTTTGCACCGCGTGTTCGATCGGGTCGTCGATAATGGCCGCGTCCTGCGAAACATGTTTCAGATGATCCGTTCGGACAGTTCGGCCACCAGCCTGTCGTGCAGTTTGCAGCGGGCGTTCCAGCGGTGGTTGAACGAGGCTTCGGTCGGGAAGCTCTTGTCGGCTTCGATCGGAAACGATCCGAGCCTGCGGGATGTGCTGCGGATGGCCCGCCCGACGCCCAAGGACAACGAGCGGCGTGCGCTGTTCGGCTGGCTGACGGACAAGGAGACCGAGAAGTGGGCTCCCGCCACGGAGGCCGACCTGCCGGCGCAGGTCCAGTCGCTGATCGCGTACCGCCAGGCGGACACGGCCGAGATGCAGGGCTCATCCTGGGCGACTTGTCGGTGCGGTGGGATCTCTTGGCGGACGCGGCCAAGGGTCCAATCGTCTGGAAGGGCATCGCCCGCCAGATGCGGCCCCAGGCCCTGCGAATGAACCTCAACACGCTTCTGCGGCATGAGGTTCTGAAGGATGCCGAAGATGGTGGATTACGTGGCAAAGCGTTTGGCGGATGCGGATGAAATCCGTCGCTCGCGGCAGTTCCCGTACCAGTACCTCGCGGCGTACCTGAACGCCTCGGTTGAGGTTCCGCAGAAGATCAAGGCCGCTTTGCATCAGGCGGCTGAGATTGCTTGCGGCAATGTGCCGGAAGTGCCGTGGCCGGTCGTCATCGGTCTGGACACGTCCGGGTCGATGTCGATGCCAGCAACCGGCTGGCGGGGTCGCGGTGCGACTAGCACGATGCGGTGTGTCGATGTGGCGGCGTTGTTCGCCGCGGCGATTCTCCGCCAGAACCCGGACAGCGTGATCGTTCCGTTCGACACCCAAGCCTACGATGTCCGCATGGATCCGGCCGACTCGATCCTGAGTCTGTCGGAGCGATTGGCGAAGTTCGGCGGCGGTGGAACGGACTGTTCGATTCCCCTCCGCACGGCCAACACGAAGTTCAATAGGCAAGCGTTTGCGGGCTGATCGTGATCCGTTCGTGCAAATGACTTCGTATGAAGTTTCAGGAATCGTCGCTGTGGTCGCCGGTTGGCGGAGCGACAGGTTCGGCCATGGACGCCTTGCTCAACTCGCGGAGACCGCGGACGACACCATGTGCGAACTCCTGGAAATCTCCGGCTTGGCCGTAATGCAGTCCCCCGGTGAACTGCTCGATCATCTGCCGAGGAATATTGAAGTCGAGTTGTTTCTCTAACCGAAATACCAAATCGAGGAGGTCGGGACCGAGCCATTGCATTCGCCAAAGGTCGGCGAGTCGGTCCTGCGGGTGCACGGCTTCCGCCGGCAATCCCACCGCGTCCGCCATAGCGCGGCGGACGGCTAGCCAAAGCCGTTGCTCATCCGGCCTCGCGCCCACAGCATGAAGGAACTCTGGGTCGGGGAGCGGCGGTCGGTCGCACTCCATCCGACGCCGTTGCTGTCGGTACCACCGCCCCTCGCCGCTGATCTCCTCGATACATCGCATCAAGAGGACGAATGGGAAAAGAAGGATTTCGAGCACCTTGACCAACACGCTGATGTTCTCCCTCGCCAACCCGCGCAGCCCCAGTGCAACGGTTTGTTAGCAGACTGTTCCAGGTTTGCCGTGACGATAATCAGAACCCAATGACGCAACGTACGACGACATGATCCTATACGACGATTTTGCTGCCACATCATCGACAAATCCGACAAGCCTGAGTTCGTGATTGATGAGATAATCGTAGTATGGCTGAGTTTCGGGTTCAGGGGCGGTGTCTTCCAGGTCTGGCAGTGTCTCGAAGTCTTCGGGAGTCATTTCGGAGACATCGCTGTATTCGCATTGCTGCTCCGCCGTCAGCGATTCCCACCAGCGACGCACCGCGTCGTAGTCGGATTCGCTGAGTGAGAGTTTCAGGTCAGCCGGCAAGTCAATTCGGGTGGTCATTCGGTGCGTCCTCTGTGAACCGCCCTGTGGACAAAGGCTGATGCTCGTTGGCGGGATTCTCTATCCGTCTTCTGAATCCGTCTTCTGATTATCAGCGAATTTCTTTTTCCCTCAACGATCTGCCTTGAGAATACTCCGTGTCTTTTCGGCCATCAATCTCAGCGAAGGCCGAATTGCGGTCTCATCCGGCGGGGTCGGCACATTGACGGCCCGGATCGCCGCGAGTGAGTCCAAGCCGTCCGTATCGGCCTCGGCATGGGCGGCAGGCCTCAAGTCCTCCGCGGTGCCTCGGCACGTGACCACTGTTCGGCCCAGCAAAGCTGGTGCGATCTCGGCTCGGGGCCGGTGAGTTTGGGGAAACGATCCCCAGGCACGTGAGCGGGCCTCCACGTATTCGGCACGTCGTGCGAAAGGGCGTGTCAAGTTCTCAGCATTCAACGGAAACAAAAATCCATTGCGGTAAGCGATCGGGCGACAGATAATCAGATCAGAGAATGCCAGAGCCTCATTGATTGGAGGAATCGCGATGTTCATGCGACGGATTACCGCGCTTCACACCCCGGTTTGGAAACAACCAAAGCTGGCATTTCGTTTGCTTCGCCTCGTGTGTTGCGTTGGCATGGTGCTGATGCTTCTCGGAGTTGGCGCGGCGGCACAGACGCCGTCCGCAGAGGATAAAGATGACGATGAGTTTGGCCGGCTGGCCAAGATTTTTCGCTGCCCGGGGGATCCAAGCTCAAAGGCGAACCGTGGGTCGCGGTCGATATAGGTCCGGCGAATTGGCCCGAGGACTTGGAAGGCTGGCTCATCGAGGACGCACCCAAAGAGATTCTTTTGCTTGATTGGTACGGAGAGGTCCACACGCTCCGCAAACCCGCTCCAGCGGAAAAACGTCCAAAGCTCAAAGAGGAAAAGGACGGGGCCGTGCTCTGGGATTCCGAGGCCGACCATTCTGTCGCCTGGAACGTCCGTAAAGAAGACTACAATGCGAAGAGCAAGAAGTTCCTCGCAGACGGTCTGCCCCAGGACAAAAACGAAGATCGCATTTTCGGTTTTGTGAACCGGCGGTTCGGCCTGGCATACCACATCGTCAATGCCGCCCGCTATGCACATTTCGCCCACCAGTTCGGTCAGAAGGATCATGCCGAGGCCCTTTATTCGCATGCTCTCAAAGCCTACAAGAAGTATGCGGATCACTACCTCGGCGGATTTGACCAATCGGCTGCGCTGCCCGTCTTTGTCGCCAGTCAAATTGCGTCGGGATACCGCAACTGGGCGATTTCGTCCGCCAACAATGGAGCCTCCCGTAAGGAACTCAAGACGCAATGGGAAAAAATCGCACGCATCCCCTACCACCAATACCGGGACGAGGCGAAGGCGATGGCAAAGCACTACAAGAACCTTCTGGAGGAAGACGCCCGGTGGACCGAACCGGATGCGGAGAAATTTGCAAAATTCACGACCGAGCAAAAAATCGCCTATTGGCTTTACCATTTGCGGGATCTAGATGTTGAGCAAAGTTTCGACCCCGGACGCTGTATCGTTGTTTGTAAACTCGGCATTTGCTTAGGTTCCCGAAAGAGCCGTACACCGAACGCCGCCGTCGAATTGCAAAAACTCGGCCTTGCCGCTGTGCCTCAACTCATCGAGCACCTCGATGATGCTCGCCCAACTCGATGTAAAGGTCACTGGCGGAGTTATTGGCCGGAAGGGCATTACCTGCTCCGCTATGGGGATTGCTGCCAGCAGATTTTCGAGAGCATCACGGGGCACACCATTTTTCGGGGAACGACGACCGTGAGTTATCCCATCCATGATGGCGAAGAACAACGATGCAAAGAGAAGGCTGAGAAATGGTGGCAGGAGTTCCAAAAGAAGAATCCGAAGATGAAATAGCTTCCATAACGGGCCAGTTCATAGCAGGGAGACAAGATGAAAGTAGCACTCACCGGAGCCACGGGATTCATCGGCCGCTACATTGCCAACCACCTGGCCGACCAGGGACACTCCCTGCGCTGTTGGCATCGGCCGTCGAGCAACCGGGAGGGATTCGACCAAATCACCGACCTCGAATGGATCGAGGGCGGCCTGGGCGATTGGGACAGCGCGAACGCCTTGGTGGAAGACTGCGATGCGGTCGTGCATGCGG
The DNA here is from genome assembly GCA_963815195.1 of uncultured Planctomycetaceae bacterium. GTDB lineage: Bacteria > Planctomycetota > Planctomycetia > Planctomycetales > Planctomycetaceae > CAWAVN01. Next base: position 427,026 of record CAWFGE010000010.1, on the reverse strand, counting down.
CGCTCGACCGGCCGGGAGCAGGATTCCGCGGTGCCGAGGGCGATGTGATCGACTTCGTCGAGAAAAATGTCGTCGGCACGCTGGAACTGATCGAGGCGGCCCGGAGAGCGAAGGTCCGCCGCTTCGTCTTTATTTCCACGTGCGCCATCCATGAGAAGATTCTCGACGACCGCCCGCTCGATGAGACCCATCCACTGTGGCCGACGAGCCATTACGGGGCCCACAAGGCGGCCATCGAAAAGTTCGTGCACAGCTACGGCCTGGGCCAAGGCTATCCGATCTGCGCCCTCCGGCCCACCGGCGTTTATGGAATCGCCCACCCGATCCAGAACAGCAAGTGGTACGACATGGTCTCGGCGGTGGTCCGCGGCGAGACGGTCCAATGTTCCCGCGGCGGCAAGGAAGTCCACGCGGCCGATGTTGCCAAGGCGGTTGGCATTCTATTGACAGCCGAAGGAATCGCCGGCGAAGCCTACAACTGCTATGACCGGTACGTATCGGAACTCGACGTGGCCACAATCGCCAAGGAACTCTCGCGGAGCACAAGCGAGATCCTCGGCGAACCGAAGCAGTCCAAGCATCAGATCGTCACGGAAAAGATTCGGGCGCTGGGAATGCAATTCGGCGGTAAGCAGATCTTGAGGCAGACCGTGGCCAAGTTGGTTGAAGGCGTGAAAGAAGAACTTCGTTAGGAGCGTCCAGGAAATCGCGGGGCAAAATGGGCCAAATCGGCGATTCAGAAATGGCAACCGCCCTCGGCCTGAACTTCCGACTTCTGCCCCACGCGGAAAGTTCTCAGATTGATTGCTCTTCGAGCTCCCAATTCTCCACGGACAATCCGGGCACGGCGGAGAGGTCGCTGTCGCTGGTGACGACGGTGCAGTTTCCAACGACAGAGCGACGGCGGCAATCTGGATGTCGATCTGCTGCATCGGTCGCCCCATCCGCTTCAGTTGGATGAAAATTCGCCCGTATTCGCCCGCCGCGTCGTTGTCGAACGGCCAGATCACCAGATGGGAGAGACCGTGCTTGAGCCTCTGCAAATTCCTGTCCCGGGTGTCGCTGCCTTCCACGCCCGACCAGAGTTCGCCCAGGACCGGCGTGCAGATCCCGATCCGATGCCCCTGGCGACGTTCCAAGCTCGGCTCTCGGGCGAACGTTCGGATCGCTATTCAGAAACTTCTGCGCCGGACCAGTATCGAGCAGGAAGCGTTTCACGACGCCTCCCCGTCCATCTGTCGGCGCACGGCTTCCACATTGAAGCGTCGAAACTCCTCGTCAAACGCATCCGGTTCGGCGAAGGAGATCGGTTCGAGCGTATTCAGCCAAGCCAGCCACAGGGCGATTCCCTCGGGGGAGTTATCCCATTCGGAGTCGTCCAGCCCGATCTTTTCGCGGGCGGGACTCACTTCAACAACCACTTCGGTCCCATCCGGGACATCATCGGGAGCGGGGACTTCAATCTTGCGGTCGTGGACGATGGTACGAATACTTGTCATAGCGGATCCTCCTCGGTCGAATCATTTATTCTGCGTTCCTCTCGTTCCGCTTGAATCTTTGCTTCTTCGCCTTCGCCAAAAATCAGCGGTTCGAGTTGATTGACTGCCTCGACCCGCGCGGTGATCGAGTCAGGCGAATCGGTGAAAATATCGGCCTCCGGAGAATCGTTCTTCGCGGCACAAGCGATCTCCGCCACGACTTCGGTGCCATCGAGAGCCGCGACATTGGTGCGGCCGTTTTGCACGCTTGTGTGAATTGTTGTCATGCGGAGTCTCTCCAAAATCCGGGGTCTCTCTTTATTCTAGCAGTTTGAGTTCCTTCCGATACCCGGCCATCTGCTCGTGGGCTTGGGCCAACTCCGGATCGAGGGCATCGATCCCTTCCTGCGCAAGGCGAATGTCGATTTCCTCTTCTTCCTCAACGGGCTCCACGTAGCGGGGAATGTTGAGGTTGAAATCATTTTCCTCGATCTCGGCAAACTCGGCGACATAGGCGTACTTGTCCATGATCCACCGGGATTTGTACGCCGCGGCATTTTTTTCAATGTGCTCGGCCTTTGGCCGGTTCTGGTTCTTGCCGTGCTCATACTCCCGGCTGGCGTCGATGAAGATCAACATTTCGAAACGGCGTCTGCTTTTTGAACAACAAAACCGCGGCGGGAATCCCCGTGCCTTAAAGTCGATTCGCCGGCCGCCCCACGACCGCATCCAACAGGTTTTCCTCGATGAGTTGCCGGCCGATTTGGCCGTGCCGTCGGTCCCACGTTCCCTCCATGGTTTTTCTTGGATTCTTTGGCCGTAGGATCGCCGTCTGCTCCTCGCAGTCGAGCAGCAACTCGCCGAATGCTTTCCGAGCCTTCAATGGGATTTCGTCTGAGAGCTAAAAAACGGCTTCTGTCGCCAGCTTCTTTGATCAAAACAACTCACGCACCGGGAACGCTCCAAACACGTCCCCGGCGCGTGAGCAACAAGAGTCGGAGACTCGGCTTCCGCTTTTCTTAAATAGCGCGGTGCCCATTGTGGGCTCGATCGCGATTCCGTTCGCTTTATCGGAATCGCAGAACCGGCACAGGCTCGATCAAAACGTGCCGGCGACGGCGGCGTTGGCGAGGCCTCGGCAAGGCTGGGAGGCATTGCCCAGTTCTTCATTGGAGCTGTGCTCCTGCAGATATTTCAGCAAGCGATCGAGCGACACGTCGAGCTTTTGGAGTTCCGCCTGCCGGCTGGTGAGCCGCACCAGTTCTGCCTCCGCCTCCGCCATCTTTCGGCGGAGCGATTCGCGGCGTTCTCGGAGTTGGAGCTTTTCGAATTCCAACGCCGAGATCAAAACTGCCGCGGGAAGACGGGCGGGGACCAGAGAGCCTGAAGACTCGCCGTTTCGAGAATGGGTTTCGTTTGGGGAAGGGGACGACATAAATGGATCTCCTTGATTGCTCGTACCGAAAGGGAACGGAGGAAGTGAGATGAAGTCGGTCAATCCGCGTGGGAGATGCTGACAAAGCTCAGGCGCAGGCGGGCTCGCCGTGGAAGGCTTGCCAGGCATCGAAAAGTTCCCGCCGGATCTGGGAAATCCTGCCCACGGAGAGATGGAACATCCTGGCCACAGCCGATGTGGAATATCCCTTGGCGAGCTTGAGCGCGATCTTGCGGTGGCGACGGGAAAGGGATTTTAGGAACTCCCGGAAGTCGATCCGAAGCGCCGCGATGTCGGCGGGAGTGGTCCGGCGGTCTTCCACGACCATCTCCGTCCATTCCTGATTCTCATCGTCCCAGCGATGGAGGTTTTGAACCGTGACGTTGTAATGCCGTTGGCAATAGCGGGAACTCACATCGCGAACGTTGAGCGAGCCGCCCACCTTCCGCCCCGTCCGAACTTGCCGGATGGCGTACTTGGCGAGACTGCTCCAGGTGGCTGAGTCGGTGGCACCGCGTTGGGCGAGTCGGGCATACGCCTGGCAGGCATTGGCGAGGGTCTCTTGGATCGCCTCCTCTCGGACATCCTCGGGCCAGCCGCGGAAGCGGTAACTCGCGTGCTCTTTGATCTTGGGGACCATCGGAAGAAACGTCGCGTGCCACGCGGCATCCGATGGAGGGGCTTTCGAAAGCGAAGACGTGGCGCTCAAGTCGGCTGCAGGCGTTGAGAGTTGGGTCATGGGAACGACCTCCTTCATTAGGGCCGCCCCCACGCCGGGAGCGGCGTGTCAAAAAAACACACCGCCCCCGGACCGCTCCGAGAGCGCACAAAAAAACGCCCCCGGATCGGTCTTCAATCAGACCCATCCGGAGGCGTTAGACGCACGAAGCGATTCGGTTATCTGGATGCTATTCAATGCTCAAAAACGGGCGACGGAATTTGCCGTTTGGACCCCGGTGCGAGCGTCCGCACTTCCAAAGCCGCTTGAGCAGAAGGGCACTGCAACGGGGTCCCCTTTCATGGGGCTGACCGGCGAAAAGATTCCGGGAAACTCCGCCGGACAGGCCGAAATCGCGGGTTGTGACTTAACTCAAAAGGCCTTTCCAAAAGCTATGCCGCGGGCAGCATTTGTTTTGGCGCACTTTCGGCGTTTTTTTAGGTGTCCGACGTCCCAAGCCATTTGCGGGTAATTGGATTGCGTTTCCAATTCTCTGAAGGCCGCTGAGCATTAACCGCGCCCGCGATATCCGCTAAGTGCCGCAGACCGCTTGGCGATTGCGCGTGTCGCGTAATCCTCCCCCCAAGGAAAACCCGAGGAGACGCTCAGCGCCGGTACTCATGCCGAAATTTGAAAAAAAACGGCTTTACGCCTTGACAACGCAGAAGGTTCTATTGAAAGTACTATAAAAGTGAATTACGTGCAGAAGCCGCTGGACGCTCTCGGCCATCAGCAAAACGAACGGAGTCGCCACGACCGTGTCCGGAAAAATCCTCTCGCGAATTTATAAGATCCTGCCGCCCGTAAGGGTGACGGGGCCGTGGTCTTTTTTGCGCCCCAGTCGCTACATGCGGGAGTTGACCTCCGCAACCGACCTCGTCGAGTCGCTCACAGCGGAATTCGAGCACGAGGACCTGGTGTCGGCCCGGGTACTCCTCCGCCAAAGTGACGGCGAATTCCAGCCCAATCCGGTCCTCGAATGCGAAGGCACCCCGGCCCTTTTTTTGCGCGTCGAAAGCGGCGGCACCGTTCGACATCGTCACCGAACGAGGATCCCTCATCTCCGACGATCCGCCGGCCTTCCACGTGTCGCGGGATTTTCGCACCCGTGAACTCAGTGGAGAGACGATGCAGATCTTCGTGGCATTTTCGGCGGAGGACTGGGTCATCTTACGTTCGCTTGGTCTCCCAGCGACGATTTCCACGGGCCTAGACCAACTCAGGGGTGACCAAGCCCGGCGTCTGTGCGACCACACGGTTTCCCATCCCCTGCAGCCTGCGGCGATCACCACCGACGGCTATCAGCTGCTTCTCATGGGTGCGAGCCTCGCGCTTCCCAAACATCAGTTCCCGGAAGGGCTGTCGATACTCGTCTCGCATTTGCTACAGATAGAAGATGCGTACGGATTCGACGTCGGCGAACGCGTCGAGGTATGGCCGATGGATCCCCCCGAGCACGAGAGCATTTTTGCCGCAACCCGGTTCCGGGACAGTGCTCTTGCGCGGAGGTGCATCTGGGAAAGTGCGGAATACTCGCTGCCCGCGGACGGATTTTTGGAACATATCCGCACCCAGGCCGCCAACGACTATCCGGCCAAGCGGCGCGACCTGCTTCGCATTCTGGAAAAGGCTCGAAAGCCGGGACGCCTCGTCGGTGCCAGCGAGATCGCCGCCCGGCTGGAGGCCTTTCGTTGCACCTTCGATTTGGACGTCGTGGAAGCGCTGCTAAAGGACGCGATGTCGACTGCCGATTCGCTCGAACGGTGCTTGTTCCTCGCGGCCGCGGAACTCATGGGCCTCTGGTATCAGTCGCTCGAAGTCGTCCGAACCGCTCAAATCCAAGGAGGGCTGAGCGAAGACCACGTGCCCCACCCCCGCGACATTCGGGACCAACTTTGCGTGGTGGACAGTTTCGTCAAACTCCACAAAGAGCTACTAAAACGTCAAACGAAAAAGCCCAGTTACAAACCGTAATGTAATTGTCACGGTCCCGTCGTTTCCCGATATTACGAACGAGCATGTCGCCACGGCCAATGAACCCGGATCGAAACCCAAACGATTCTTTCACGCGGTTCCCCGTCCTGGGCTCTCTACGGATTGCCGCGGACGACCTCGAGGAACTTGCCCGCCAGGGATTTGTGAGCGCAGAGCGGCGGGGAGATCGAACGTACCACAAGCTTCGCTTTCGCTCGGGCGGCAAGCAGACGGTTCGATATATCGGGAACGCCCAGCGCACCGCCGCCGTCCGGGAGGAGCTTGCAGTATTGCAGCAAACGTCGAAGACCGCAAAAGAGCTGAAGAGGAGAACCTGCCGCGCCAACCGCGCGATCGCGGAGGCCAAACGGCTGTTGGAACCCCTACTCAACGCCCAGGGCTTCGCGTTTCACGGACGGGCTATCCGCAGACCGCGCGGGTGGACCCTCAATCCAAAAACTGTCCACGATTTTTCTAAACCCGTTTGTGCTTTCGAGGAGGACTCCCATGGAAAATACGTCTGATCCCAGAGACGACCCCATTCGCAGAGACGACCCAACTTCTGATTGCGGGCCACGGACCTCGCGGCAGCCCTCGTCGTGGGCCGATCGGCATCCGGCACGGTTAACCCGCATTACGGATTATCTGGCCGATGCGCTCGAAAAAGAGGACGCCTTGGGCACGAATCTCGGTTCGATCAACAGCGGACTCATGCGATTGGCGCTCTGGTTGGAGGAGACGATCGAGCAGGACATTGAGAATGGTCCGCCGAATCCCGAGCGGATCGAGCGGATCTTGCCCGCGCTCGAGACGCAGTTGCGGCTGACGCGGCAGATCGACCGCTTCGCACAGCTCGAGCTCCGCACTACGACCGCTCCGCGGCCCGAGACGGGGAAGCCCCGCCGGGTCCCGCCGCCTGCCACGCCCTCCCTGCCGCAATCCCACAAAAGCGAAGATTCGGAGATTTGATACCCACATTGGAGTTGCCGTTTGGGCTGTGTTTCGAGTCCTCCGGCGATTCTTTCTTCCGGCTCCCATTCGATCGGGCCGGCCGGCGCGACTGCGTGTCCGGACCGTTCTTTGACAATTTGACCTGTGTCAGCAGCCGCCGGGCCGGGCGACCCGGCGGCTGAAAGACGGGGCGAGATTTTGAAACGAGCCGCGATTCGTTTCGCCGTCTGATTTTTTTATGGTCCGCCACGGCAGCCGCCGCGTCGACCCGGCTGCAAAGCGTTTCCCGAGAGCTAACCCGCGAGCCTTCGGGCCCATCCCGGTCGGGTGGGCTCCAACGGTTGCGAATCAGACAAGCGCCGACCAGATGATTCCGATGCAGTGCCCCGTGATCGGACACCCGTCGGGCAGCGGCTTGCCGTTTGCAATTCGCGACCAGGAGCCGTCCTGATCCCTGCGCCAGAAACAAGCTCTTGCCGCGGCTCAGGACAGAAATCTCGGCGTCGTCATGGGCGGCCTGGGAGATCAAGATTAAATCGCCGCGGCGGAGGCGGCCTTGGACGTCGTCATGACCGAATTGGAGAACGTAGGGGTGTTTCGCCAGGCCGACTTTCCCGGCCGCGGCACCGGCGAGTTCCACGCCGGCGCCGTTCCAATAGGGGTGCTGGCGCGGCTCGCCGGCGATGGGAGACGAGAACAACGGCAGCCAAACCGCACTGCCCGCGGCGGCCACCGCGCGGGGCGACGGGTTGTCCATGGAATCGCTCGTGCCCAAAAGCCATTGGAAATTGAAGTCAAACTCGTCGCCGAACCGGCGGGCGACCAGTTCGGTCATCGGGCGCCGGCCGTGTTTAATGTCGGAGATGTACTGCGGCGGCAGCCCGGCTTTCGACGCGATCTGGACCTGCGTCAGTCCGCGTTCGCAGAGCCGCTCCAAGAGTTCGTTGAGCCGCTGGTGGCCGATCGCCGCCGGCGTGAAGTCTTCGGGTTCGGTGGGCATGAATTTCACTCACTTTGTCAGAACGAGGCCCCGGGGTATTTGACGATGCTGGCTATTCTACACATTAGACAACAAAAGTGAACGAAGCAAAGTGCCCCCGAGCCGCCGGCACAGCCGTGTTCGCGTTCGCGCAAGGAGCAGGATCAAGACATGGAGTCCCCCTGGACGTTTCCTGCGGACGAAACGCCGGAAATTCCAGCCGCTTCGCGTGGGTATCAAACGTCGAAAAAATTTTCGCTTGGCCCCGACAGTTCGACGCGGCGCCGCTCGGCGGTTTTTGACCCTTCCCAAGATCTGCGCCGCCCGGCCTGATCGAGGAATCGATTCGGCCGTTTCCGGAAAGAACCCGCCTTGGCGGTCGAAACATCAACCGATACTGCGTGCGGTTTGCCGTGCGTCCCTGTTTGGAATGACGTCGTCAATCTCGTCCTCTCAGCTTCACGCGCATCGCGGCTGCGCGGCTGTGCGGCGAGATCGAAGCCAGCATCATCCACGGCTACTCCAACAAACAGCACGATGGCTTTTGGGGCCATAGCTACGTGGGCACCTGGGTCAACACCGCCGCCGACTGCATCAACAGCGACCTCAAAAACGCCTACGGCACCGTGCGGGTGCCCATCAACGGCCAACCTGTCGAAACCGGCGAAATGTTCGTGGGCATGCTCGTGGGCGATTACAGCAAACTCGGCATCAACGTGAGCTTCCCCACCGGCGCGGTCATCGGCTTTTGCAGCAGCGTGTTCGCCTCCCAAAGCCCGAAGTTCGTGCCCAGCTTCGTGTGGATCGACGGCGAGGACTGGACGACCTTTGACGAGTTTCGCGGAGCCGAGATCGCCCGCAAAGTCATGGCCCGGCGAAACCGCGAGTTCTCCCAGGAACGGGAAAAACTCTTCCACCGCATCCGCCGGCTCGCCGACAAACGCGAATCCCCGCCCGGCCCCATCGCTCCCCGCCTGGGACCGGTCAACGAATGGTTCAACCATCCCGAGTTCCGATCGAATCGCGAAGTCCCCGCCACGCCGTCATAACCGGCTCGTATCGGCCGCGTTGGGTGGTCCCTCGCTTTGTCGCGCCACAAGAATCTGAAGAAACGCCCGAAACGCAACTTTGTCGCACCGAAACTTCAGCCGAATCTCCTCCACCGAGTGGTGCGAGCGAGCGGCATTCGAAAACAAATCAGTAATTTGGAAAGTCAGGCGCACCATGCGATGTCCGAATTGCCAGGGACAGCTTTTAAGAATCGAAATCCAACTTCAGGGATACGTCACGGCGTATTTTCACGCGGCCGACGAATACCAGCTCACGGAACCGGTGACGCTCACTTCGGCCTGGGAAGCGAGTTCCCCCTGCGAGTGCGAAACCTGCCGATGGATCGGCATCGTATCCGACGCTATGGCCTCCTGCGAATCCGCCCCGCTCGATGCGGAAGACTGACAAAACGGAAGCCACAGGCCGAAAGTCATTCGCCTGACGCTCTTGACGCTCAGCGGTCTTCGTCACGCTGGGGCAGGCGGTTTTGTTGCTAGATTCCAAGTTGGTCCCAGAGCTGGGCTCCCACGGTGAACCTCTGCGACGGCGGCGAACAGGTCGTCGATGGCCGCGTAGTCCGTTTGGTGGGCCAGTGGTTCCACGGTCGCTGCGTGTGTGGTTACCGTGTCTTCGTTGGAATCCGTTTCAGAGACGATGCCCAATGGCGTGCCGCTGGAGTTGCCCGTGTGAAGCAGGCTCGTATCGATCTCGGCCGCGGGGACGGATTCGACTCCCGCAGCGGTTGATGCGCGGGCTGGCGATTCCGAGCCCGCCTTTTGGGACGGTTCGCCGCTGAACAGTCGGCGGGTGCCGGTGCCCAGGCTGCCGGTCATGAGTTCGTGCGGCGAGTAAGCCGGATCCAAGTCGCCGTAGCCCAACAGGTGGCTGAGTTGGTGCATGACCACCGTGAGGAAATGCGCCTGCCCCGCCGCGGGGCTTCCCGTTGCGGCGGCTAGTTCGTTGGCCGCTGACGTGGAGGCGAACTCGGAATCATCGGTGAGCGCTTCATAATCGCCAATCATCGAACGGAGTGGCATCGATGAACCAGCCCGCACCGGCCGCGTCATCATCGATCAGCACCAACTGCGAACCGGCGAGGCCCAATTCGTCATCCAGGTTGGCGACTCGAACTTGGGCATCGGCCGGGATCGAGGTATCCAGGCCCGCGGCGGCCAAGCGGGTGATCGCGGCGGAGACGATGGTTTGAAGCGCGGCCGAGGTCAACGTGCTGCCGGCCAGTCGCAGGAGCGGAGTCACAATAGCAATTCGGACAGCGATGGGTTCGCGAAGATGGAATCCAGTGCCGAGTGATCTTCCTCTTCAATTCGATATCTGGTGCCTAATGGCAATTGGTCAGACATGAAGCTCGCGTGATCGTTGTCACGAGTTAGCCCTAACACGTGGCCGAATTCGTGGGTGATGACGGTGAGCAGGTCCACGCGTCCCTGGACTTCGGGAGCACCCGTTTGGAATTCCACATCGTCCGCCGGGGTGGGATCGATGAACCAGCCAAAACCGGCGGCATCGACATCCAAAAGAATCGTGTTGCCGATGGCTTCCGCCAGTTCATCGCCTGGCAAGTCCACGATTTGAATATTCACGTTCGACAAGGCACCGGGAGCAGCAAGGCCAGCTTGCTCGAACTCCCGGATTGCCTCGTCCACAAGCGGGGGCAGATCGGATTGCGCTGAGGGGCAGCGTTGCCGCCGCCTGCGCCGGCTTCCGCAATGACATCCACGTCAATGCCGGCGATTGCATCCGCGGCCGCAACATACACGCCGCCGGTGAAGTTACCATACGCGTAGAAGTCGCCCAATGGACCGGGAATCGTCATTCCGTTCGTCGTGCCGTCGAACACCCGCACGTCCGGTCCGCCGCCGGGTCCGGGAGTGGTAATAATGTCAGGGATAACATCGCCATTCACATCGGCGGCGGCCACGCGCACGCCGCCGGTGAAGTTACCATAGGCGTAGAAGTCCATGATCATCGCCCCGTCGCTGGCTCGAAAGACGCGCACGTTGGGGCCGCCGCCCGCGTCGGGTCCCGTGATAATGTCCGGCCGGTTGTCGCCGTCCAAGTCGGCGGCCGCAACATACACGCCGCCGGTGAAGTTGCCCGGATAGGCATAGAAGTCGCCCAATGGACCGGGAATCGTCATTCCGTTCGTCGTGCCATCGAACACCCGCACGTCCGGGCCGCCGCCCGGCCCCGGACTGGTAATAATGTCCGGAGTCCCGTCGCCGTTCACATCGGCGGCGGCCACTCGCACGCCGCCCGCGAAGCCGCCCGGGTAGGCGTAGAAGTTCCTGATCATCGCCCCGTCGCTGGACCGGAAGACCCGCACGTTGGGGCCGCCGCCCTGGCCCGGACCGGTGATGATATTGGCGCGGTTGTCGCCGTCCAGGTCGGCCACCGCCACGTACACGCCGCCGGTGAAGTTCCCAGGATAGGCATAAAAGTCGCCCAACGGACCGTTAATTTGCATAAGCGTCACACCATCGAACACCCGCACGTCCGGTCCGCCGCCCGGTCCCGCAGCGGTGATGATGTCTGAAACGCCATCGCCGGTCACATCGCCCGTCGCCAGCCGCACTCCGCCTATGAACCCGCCACCAAACGCAAAGAATTCTTTAATTCCCGATGATTTGAACACTTTGACGTGAGGCCCGCCTCCCGGACCGGCGGCGGTGACGAACATCGCGTTATCCGGAAGCGTGATCGCCAAAAGTGCCGCTGGAAGAATATCTGCGGGATTCACTCCAGCCCCCGCAGCCGACACATTCCCCAGCGTGGCATTCAACATCGTCGTCGACGGAGGAATCGGCACGTCGATGCTCCGCCTCTCACCCGGATTGCCGGTGAAAGAGCCCCGGACCGTTCTTCGGGAATTGGAATCGGCGAACGTCAACGCACTCGATGCCCCGCTGACGCTCAAAAGGTCCACCACAAGGTCGACCTGGAATCCCTCTTGCACGCCGTTGCTCGAAGTGACCTCGAAGCGTGCAATGGGATCGCCGCCGTTTGGAGAGGGGAATTTCCCCGCAAAGGCCAAGCTGAGCTGGGATTGGTCGTCGGGGGGCATGCCGTCGAGCCTGTTGAGGATCACTCCCTGTTGCCGCCGGTCTCCCGGTTTTTCGTCGCTGACGGTCACAAGGCTGGGATCAATGGCGGCATCGTTTAGGGTGATCGTGTCCAGTTCGATGTTAAAAAACTCATCGGCTTCGACAACGGTATCCCCAATGGACGTCAGATCGATAAACAACCGTTCGTTGGCATTTCCCGTAAATGTCAACGTTCCCACACCGCCCGAGAACTGATTGTAAGGAACGCTGTCATCGACGATGTAATCTTTGCCCAGTTCCGCTCGTCCCGGATTGACCACCGGGTTAATAGCACCGTCTCGGACCAAGTACCGAAGCGTGAATCCTCCAGGCACCGGATGATCCAATGTCACGGAAAACTCAAACTGGGCTAGGGACGTTGGATCGTCATCGTCTCCCTCAAGTTGTTGCGTGGCGATGTTTACGACGCTCGCCAAAATCACCTTCGCGGAATCGTCGTTTTCGATCGTCGCCGTTGCCCGGGCATTGGTCAATCCGAGCACTCGCAGGCCACCTGAATCGTCGGCTACATAGGCCAAACCGCCGACAACTTGCACATCCCAAGCGAAACCTGGTGTATTAAAGAAACCCACTTCGGTGATGGCGGCGGGGTCGCTGACATCCAACACCTGCAGACCGCTACCACAAGCGACATAAACCAAATCGTCCACCACTTGCACTCTCGAGGCGAGACCGGGCGTATCAAAAAATCCGACTTCGGTGATGGCGAAGGGGCTGCTCACATCAAACACCCGCAGACCGCTATTGTCGGCGACATAAGCTAAGCCTCCCACCACTTGCACATCGTAATACTCGAAGAACGTATCAAAGAAATTCACTAGGCCGATGGTGGTGGGGTCGCTCACATCCAACACCGACAGACCGCTATCACCATCGGCGACATAAGCCAGGTTCCCCATCACCTGCACAGTATGTGCGTAACCGAACGTATCGAACGCACCGAGTTCGGTGATGCTGGCGGGGTTGCTCACATCCAATACCCGAAGGCCACTTAAAGCATCGGCGACATAAGCCAGGTTCCCCACCACTTGCACATCACGTGCGAAACCGGGCGTATCGAAGGCTCCAAGTTCGGTGATGTTCGCGGGATTGCTCACATCCAACACCCGCAGACCACTGGAACCATCGGCGACGTAAGCCAAGTTGCCCACCACTTGCACATCCGAAACGGACCCAAGCGTATCGAAGGCTCCAAGTTGCGTGATGCTGGCGGGATTGCTCACATCCAATACCCGAAGGCCACTTAAAGCATCGGCGACATAAGCCAGGTTCCCGACTAACTGCACGCTTTGGGCGAAACCTGGCGCGTTCGAGAACCCCACTTCCGTGATATCGCCGATTGTAAGTTGCGCGGGATCAAATTCGATGAGGAGACCGCTGGCTTGCCGGTTGGAAATGTTCACAAAAATCGCTCATCGCTTTCCACCGCACTTTCTCCGGTGACAGTCACTTCGATCGTCGTCGCGGTTTGTCCAGCCGGGATTCTTCCGGAACCGTTGACTGCCTGAAAGTCGCTGCCAGCCAGTGCTGTATCGGACACGGTTGTATAATTAAACGTCACATCTTCGCTAATCGCGACGTCGAGTGTCACATCAAACGTAAACGTCGTCGGACCGCTACTGCCCTCAAGCATTGACACATTGGAAATGCTCAGTCTGGCTGGGTCATCGTTTTGGATCGTTGCCAGTGCCCGGGCAGCCAGACCTGTTTCCACGTCATACACCCGCAGACCGCTATTACCATCGGCGACATAAACCAGGTTGCCCATCACGTGCACAGCGCCTGCGTTACCCGGCGTATCGAACGTACCGAGTTCGGTGATGCTGGCGGGGTTGCTTACATCCAACACCCGCAGACCCTTCTCATCATCGGCGACATAAGCCCGGTTGCCCACCACTTGCACATCCCTTGTGTAGCCGGCCGTATGGAACGAACTGAAGGTGCCGAGTACCATGATGCTGGCAGGGTTGCTCACATCCAGCACCCGCACGCTATTACCATCGGCAACATATGCCAGGTTGCCCACGACTTGTACACTGAAAGCGACATATTGCGTATCAAAGAACCCCACTTCGGTGATGGCGGCAGGGTTGCTCACATCCAACACCCGTAGACCGTCAGCATTATCGGCGACATATGCCAGGTTGTCCACGACTTGCAGATCCCGTGCATAATCGGCCGTGTTGAAGGTGCCGAGTTCGGTGATGGCGGCAGGGTTGCTCACATCCAACACCCGGAGACCGCTCTCATCATTGGCAACATAAGCTAGGTTGCCCACCAATTGCACAGCCAACGCGTTACCGGACGTATCAAAGAACCCCACTTCGTTGATGGCGGCAGGGTTGCTCACATCCAACACCCGCAGACCCACACTGTCGGCGAGATAGGCTAAGTCTCCTACCACTTGCACATCCCAAACCTGACCGGGCGTATCGAACGCCCCCAGTTCAGTGATGCCAGCAGGATCGGTCAAATCCAACGCCCGGATACCGCTCAAACTGTCGGCGACATAAGCCAGGTTGCCCACCACTTGCACATTCAACGCGTAACCGGGCGTATTATAGGACGCGACTTCGGTGATGCCGGTGGGTCGAATTTGGGCGGGATCGAATTCGACGGGCAGGCCGCCGGCATCAATATTGGAAAGATCCACGAAGAACAGCTCATCGCTTTCCGGCACGCGATCACCCAGGATCGAGACTTCGATCGTGGTCGCGGTTTGACCGGCCGTGATCCTTCCGGAACCGCTCACGGGAGTGAAGTCGCTGCCCGCCTGCGCGAAGCCTTTCAAGTTGAACGTCTCGGTTGTGAAATTGAAGGTCACATCCTCAGCGATGGCTTCATCGAGCATCACATCAAATGTGAATGTCGTATCCCCGCTATCGCCTTCGGGCCTTGTCACGTCCGAAACGGACAAGGTCGTGAGCAAAGTCCGGTCCTCGAGAACCTCCGCAATAATTCCGATCGGTGAATAACCACGCCAGCGAAGTTGCCGGCGGGCATCTCTTCGGGACGACGACGGGCGAAACATTTCTCGCACGCGCGAAGCGATGGACCAACTCAGATTCGGCAAACGACCTGCAAACGGGGCGAAATTCATCGAGAGACTCCACCGACCCGAAGAGTTGTAGTGGATGTACAGAGAGGGCGTACATAATACGGTAACCACAGGGATTTCCCCGTGCAAACAGGAAGTAGTCATCCTGAGGGTTTTTTTCAAAATTCTCCCGTTGCCGAAAATCCGCCTTCTTCCGGTCAACGCGGAAAAGACGGGAGCAGGGAAATGCGTTGCCAAAAACGCGGATCGAGAATGTTCCGCCGGCTCGTCCGGGTTAGGATTAATCGCATGTTCGTCGATGTCGACAAATCCCGACCCCCCGCGGTGGGCGGCTCGAAAATTCCCTATTGGGAGTCTGGAGATCCACCGCAGCCGGGGACGTTGATTTCTCCGGTAGGAGCCTGCTTCCAAGCGGCTAAAATGGAAGTATAAGGCCCAATCCAAAGCGTGCATCGCTCGCTTGGGCAGAACATCAGATGAATGTAAAGGCATTACATCAAACGAATCGAGGAGAGAACCATGTCCATTTCGATTCAAAAGGCGCTGGTCCTCTGCGGCTTGTCGTTCATCCTGCTTACGAGGCAAACCGCCGATGCCCAGGGCCCCGCGATTGGCTACGGCCAACAACAATCCGGGGACGTCAGCCAGTGGTCCACCCAACTCGTCAGCGAGTTGGCGCAACTCCATCAGCATTTGTCCATCGACGTGCGGGGGCCGAATACCCGGAACGTGTCTCGGGAAGCAGGTGCCGCATTGGAAGCCGCGCGGCACTTCGACCGCTCCCTCAAAGCGGGCGTAGGCCGGCAGTCTCTCTCTCAGGATTTACAGAATCTCGATGGCCAGCTTCGTCAATTGTTTCGGAATCTTGAGATCCGGCGGCCGGGTCAGGGTCAGGCGTGGGGTGTGATTGTGCGGGATGCCGCCCGCGTCCAGTTCGCCGACGACCAGGTCCACGCTGCGATTTCCGCGAACGTTGGAGCCGCCGGCAACGGGTTAGCCATCGTCCGCGACGCCCGGGCCTTGGAACGTGAGTCCCAATACTTGGCGTACCGCGCGAATCGGATTTTATCAAATCGGGCGATCGATTGGCGATTGCAAAATTCGATCCGGACCTTCGCCGGGACCGCGCGGCGTTTTCGTCAAGTGGTGGAACGAAACAACAATCCCGCGCTCTTCAGCCAGAGTTTTTCGGACCTTCAGCGGGCCTGGCGGCAGGTCGTGGAACCGTTCAATATCTCTCCGCAACGCGCTTTCCTCAATAGAGAGGCCCAGCTGGTCAACCAGACCTATAACCAACTGGCCCAACGCATCCTCCAGGGCGGCTAGTGCTGATGCCCCTCGTGGCCTTTGAAGAGTTTATGGTTTTTATCGCCTTTGCTCACCACATAGGCGATTAAGTCCAGGATCTCTTCGCGGGTGAGCTTGTTGACGAGGCCTTCGGGCATCAGGGATTTTTCCGACTTTTTGCGCAATTCGATGTCCGATTTCTGAATCACCAGCGGCTTGGTCTTGGCGAGCGGGTTTTCGATGATCTCGATACCCTCGGGTTTTTCTTCGAGGATCATCCCCGTCACCGTCTGGCCGGAGGCGAGGAGAAACGTATAAGTCTGGTACTTCTCCTCGATTTTTTCCGATGGCGTTAAGAGCGAACGCAGGATGTGCTCGGCGTTGGTCTTTTTCTCGTCGAGCTTGGACAGCTCCGGGCCGACTTGCTGGCCTTCGGAACCCATCTTATGGCAGGCGATGCAGCTCGCGACTTTGAAGGCGTTATAGCCGACTTCATAGGACCGCCCCTCGGCCAACGGCTTGACGGACTCCAAAAGCTCTTCCACTTCCCACTCGCGGGACTTGCCGATGAGGTTTAAGAGTTCATCCTGAATTTTGAGCGGATGCTGGGCCAAATAGTTCGCGGGGTCGGCCTGGTAGTCGGCGAGGTTCTCCACGACATAAAGCGCCCCATACATTCGCCGCCAGTGGCCGGGATAGGTGCAGACATAGGGATAGACGCCCGGCTGCTTGGGCACTTCAAAACTCAGAGCCTGCGACTCCCCGGTTTGCAAGAGCCGGCTGCCCATGAGGATTTTGTTCGACTTGGGGATGTAGCTCCGCGCCATCGCGTCGGCATCGCGGGCCGTGGCTTCGGCCAACAGGCCGATCTCTTCCATCGCGCCTGGTAAAGTGATCGCGAAGTTGTGCGGCATGCTGTCGGAATTGGAGAAGCGAAACTCCACCGGCTGCCCGGCTAGGGCGACGATCCGTTCCTTGTCATAAATCATCCGATGCGGCACCGTGCCGATCGCGATCACCCGCACGTCCAGGTTTTCCAGGCGTTCTTTTGCGGTGCGGGCTTGATCGGCCGGCAATCGCTCGGCGAGTTCCTTGGCCAGACCGAGGGCATCCATCGCCACCGCTCCGGTGCGGTAGCGGGCGGGGATCTCGGTGAGGTAGGCGGTCAGATTGTCGACCAACGGTCTCGCCTGGTCTTTTTGCCAATCCTCTTTGGGAATCTGCCGAATCGCGCGGATCGCGCTCGTGCGATTGCGACCGGATTTGATCAACGTCGCCAGATCGCGGAACATCTCGGCCTTGGGACCGGGGAGCGATTGCAAGGTGCCGATCGCCACATCGTGCAGCGTTTCGCCGCCGCTGACGGAGAGCTTTTCCGCCGGGATGGCCCCTTTCCGCATGCCTCGGCCGGACCAGGAGACTTCGAGCCCATCTCCGCCGCCGTTGTCGAAGTAGGTGACGGTGATCGGATGAAAGCCCGGCGAAAGCTGAATGCTGCCTTTCTTTTCGGACATCCCGTGCAGCCCGTCGTTGTTGACGACCAATTCATCGCCGATGTAGAGCCGGGATCCATCATCCGAGCGGGTAAAGAAGGTATATCTGCCTCCGCGGTCGATATGGATCAGTCCCGTAAACCGGAGGGCAAACCCGTCCCGCGTTTTGAGTTGCGGGACATCCATGCGAATGTCGGACACGATCCCGCTCGCCTGGGGCTTGAGTTGGGCCAAGGTTTCGACGGCGACGTTTCGCGGGTTGGGCTGGAAGAAATCCACATGAATCCCGCTGGATGCAATCGCGGACGTGCCCGATTCCTGCTCCAAATTCGCCGGCAGCGAAAACAGCAGCGGCTGCACGGTCTCATACAGTTGCCCGCGGAGCTTGTCGTCTCTTAAGAGGGAAAGTGATTCGAGCCAAAGTTTCACACCGGCTTTGTCCTGCGTGGCGCTTGCGAACGCATCGCCCGGAGCACCGGCGGCGGTCATCCAAGCGGCGAAACCCAGTTTGCGGGCTTCGCCTGTTGTTCCCTTGGTGGCGAGTTTCTTAAGTGCCTCCTTGACGCCCGCGAGTTCCGCGGGCGAACGTTCCATTAAAAGCGCAGTCGGTCCGTTCAGACTCGCCGCTTGCTCGTTCGCGTCCAGATCGCCGATGAGTTTCATCAACAAGTCCAGGTCGCTCGATTTCTGGAACTTCGCCAAACCGCCGAGCGCATAGCGCAGATGCTCGGCAGGCACGTTTTGACGCGAAAGGATCGCCAGGTACACCGCTTCGCTCGGCTCCAGCTTGACGAGTTCATTGACGCTCGCATTTTTGAGCATAGAGAGCTGGGCGGCCTTGGAAAGCTTTTTGTTGTCGGCGATCGCGTCGCGAATATATTGATCGACATTCAAGATGCTGCGGGCCTCTTTGAGGTCGGCCGTGATCTGCAAATCCTGCGGCAACAGTTCCGCGGCAAACACGACCTCCGCTGCATCCGGGCCTTGATAATACGTCGCCGCGACCACGGCTTGGGCGCGGACGCGGGGATTTTCATCCGAGGCCAACTGGATCAGCAGCGAACCGGCGTTCTTTATCTGCGGATGCCATTCCCGCAGCACCTTCGTGGCGGCGGCTCGCGCATTGGGTTCAGGAGATGTGAGCACTTTTCGTAGCAGTGCTTCGTTGACGATCTTGTGTTGTTGATGCAGCCAAAGCGCCTCGGTCAAAGGCATTGCGGCCTTCGTGTCCCGTGCGTCCAGGCCCGCGGCGAATTTGGCGGCAGCGTCCGCGACGGCTTGGCTTTCACGGCCGCTGAGTTCCAGCCTCGCCCGGTAGCGGATGTCGTCCTCGTCGGACTTCATGTGCTCGAGGAGTTCCGCAATCGGTTGACCGGCCATCGTGACGGGTTTCCGCAGCGGCCGGCCGTTGACGGTCACGCGATAAATCCGGCCGTGGCGGTGATCGCGGTTGGGATCGCGGAGGTTATGCTGCAAGTGGCCGATCAAGGGGTTTTGCCAGTCGGTGATATAAAGCGCACCGTCGCCGCCGATTTCCACCGCGGTCGGGCGGAAGTTGGGGTCTTTCGAAAACACGATCGGCTCCACCGGTTCGCAGTGGAAGCTCGCCCCTTGATCGACAAACTGATATTGCGCCACGCCTTGAAAGCCGATGGCGTTGGTGATCAGCAGATTGCCTTGCAGCTTTTCGGGGAAGTGGCTGCCGGAGATCAGGCCCGTTCCCGGCACCGGTCGGTATTGCTTGACGTAAAGCTGCTTGGGAGCAGGCTTCCGGGGAAAGCCGACGTAATAGCCCGTGCCGCTGGTGCCGTCGCTGACAAACTGGTTGCCCCAGCGGTCGATCACGTCGCCGTGCGGATTGGGGCCGACGGAGAAATGGTATTCGATCTGAAAGCTGCGGGGATTAAAGCGATACAGCCCCGTGCTATTGGAGCGAAAGGGCTTTTGCCAAGGCGTTTCGACATTGGTCACGTGAAACACGCCGCGCTGGAAATACAGCCAGCCCGCGGGATCGATGACGAACGAGTTCGCGGTGTGGTGTGTGTCGGCGGAGTCGATGCCGTGCAGGATCCGCAAGCGGACGTCGGCTTTGTCGTCGCCGTCGGTGTCTTTGAGGAACATCAAATCCGGGGCCTGGGCGACGATCACGCCGCCGTTCCAAAACTCGAAGCCGGTGGGGTTGTGCAGATGGTCGGCAAAGGTGATGCAGCGGTCGGCCACGCCGTCGCCGTCGTCGTCGGGCAGGATCAGCAGCTTGTCGTTCATTTCCTTCCTCGGATTCCAATGCGGATAGGTCGGCCACGCCGCGACCCACAACCGGCCGTCGGCATCGACCGAAGCCTGCACGGGGTTGATGAACTCGGGAAACGTTTCTTCGGACGCAAAGAGATTGATGCTCATCCCGGTGTGCACCGTCATCTCGGCGATGGCGTCCTTTCCGCTCAAGAACGGATGCGAACCGTCGGGGTTGGGGCCGGGGCGATTGGTTTTGATGGTGAGTGGCGGCGGGGCGTTGCTGTCATCGACCGTATAGTCGCTGCCCCGGGCGAGCGCCCAGATTTTGCGATCGCGGTTGGCGGTTTTCACATCGAGGATTTCCCACTCGCGCTGCATGATCGTCGCGTTGGTCTGGCCGTCGTAGTCGCCCGTCTTCGACCGGCCGCCGTAAACGTTGTAGCCGTCGGTCACGCGGTAGCGGTTGAACCAGTGCAAATTCTTATCGAGCACCGCGGTCCGAAGCGTTTCCAAAGTCTCCTCGCCGGGCGGGACCGTCTTGCCGAACAGAGCTTGTTCGATGATCTCCGCCAACCGGCGATTGCCTTCCAAGGTGAGATGAATCCCGTTGATCGTCAGCGGCTGTTTGGTCTGGGCGTAGACAGCCGAGGTCGGATGATAGAGATCGACAAACGGCACCTTTTTTTCTTTCGCGACCTCGGCCATCGCCTGGGTGTAGAGTTTGAGGCGGGCATTATTTTCCTTGCCGTCGGGCAGGTTGGGATTGCCCGTGTCTTCGTAAGCGATCGGCGAGAAGAGGACCAAACGCGGGGCCGATTTGCCGTTGTATTTCTGGCTGAGCGTGTGGTCGATGAAGTCCGCGAG
Organism: uncultured Planctomycetaceae bacterium; assembly: GCA_963815195.1. Lineage (GTDB taxonomy): Bacteria > Planctomycetota > Planctomycetia > Planctomycetales > Planctomycetaceae > CAWAVN01. The sequence goes on along the minus strand of CAWFGE010000010.1, from coordinate 406,382 downwards.
CTGTTTGCGGAACGCCGGGAGGCCGGCCTCTCCGTTAAAGGATTCGTTATAGCCGAAGAAGGCGAAGATCACGTCGGCTTTGGAGAAGGCGAGATGCTTGTCGGGGGAGCCGAAGTTGTCCGAGCGCGGGCGGACGGTGAGTTCATCCGCCGAAAAGCCCAGGTTCCGAAACACGAGTTCGTGGTCGGGAAATCGGCTTTGGATGAGCGTTTCCAGCCAGCCGTGGTGCTGCATGCGGTCGGCCAAGGTGTTCCCGATAGAGCAAATGTGGTCGCCCTTCTTGAACGAGAAAGGCTCGGCGTTTTGGGCGAAGACAGAGGAACCGGCGGCGATGTTCCCCAAGATTCCCACGACGGCCAGCAAACGGATCATTAACATCATCTCTCCCAGGAATACGCGAACAAGATGGACTGGGTTTAGCGTAGGCGACCGGGCCGAAAAGAGCAACGAACCGGCTCAATTATCCGTAGCCGAAAACCACATCAGGCGATATGCTGAAAGCTTCAAGATCGCCGCTCCAGTTCCAGTCTTTTCCACCTTTCCAAGGGTGATCGCATGTCGTCGGATTTCGATTTGAAACCGCCTTCGCCCAACTCATCGGGCGAGATGGCCACGGAACATTCCGCGGGGGCTTCGCCGGAGATGCTGGGACCCTATCGCATCAAACGCATGCTGGGCCGGGGCGGCATGGGCTGCGTTTATCTGGCGACGGACGAGCAACTCAACCGCACGGTGGCTCTCAAAACGCTCAACCAGAATTTTGCCGAGGATGACGAAGCGCGGGTGCGGTTTTTCCGGGAGGCCCGTGCGGCCGCCGCACTCAAGCACGAGAACATTGTCACGATCTATCAAGTCGGCGAGGACCAGGGCACGCCGTTTCTCGCGATGGAGCATCTGGAAGGCAAATCGCTCGAAGAGTGGCTCAGGCCGGATCGGCGGGCGAACGTGGCGCAGACGTTTTCCATCGGGAAACAAATCGCGCGAGGCTTGGCGGCCGCCCATGCGGCGGGGGTGATCCATCGCGACATCAAACCCGCGAACATTTGGATTGGCACGAACGGGCGGATCAAGCTCCTCGATTTCGGCCTGGCGTATCACAGTACCGGGAACCTGACCAAACTCACCCAGGACGGGGCCTTGTTGGGCACGCCGGCTTACATGTCGCCCGAGCAAGCCCGCGGCGAGACGGTGGATGAGCGCTCGGATCTGTTCAGCTTCGGCTGCGTGCTGTATCGCATGGTGACGGGGCGATTGCCGTTTCAGGCCGAGGGCATTTTCGGCGTGATCGCGGCGATCACATCGGAACAACAGCTTTCGCCGAGCGTGGTCAATCCGGCCGTTCCCCAACGGCTCTCGAATTTGATCGACGATCTGCTCCAAAAATCTCGCGACGACCGGCCCGCCTCCGCCGACGCCGTGCTGACGGCCCTCAAAGAGATGGATGCCGAGTGGCGGGAAAATTCCCCATCGAACTCCACCGGGAACGATGACACCATTGCCTTACCCTCCGATGACGATGCAACCGCATTACCCGCCTTTCGTTTTGGAAAATTGGCCTGGATCGGGTTGATTGTCCTGGCGCTCGTTGGCGGATGGGGGATTTGGCATGCGATTGGAAGCACGAAGGCCAAACCGGAGATCGGCGGCGGCTCACAAGATGGCCAAAAGAAACAGATCGATCCGCAACAGGTGAATCAGCCGAAAGAAGGCGCCAACCGCATCGATTTGATCGAGGCGATTGATGTCTCCAAAGCCGAAAAGGGAGATTGGCGGAAAGAAGGGAATGCGATTTTGGGATCCCAGCCTGAGAATAAGACCCCGTTCTTTGCCTTGGCCGTTCCCCTTTCCCGTCCGCTTCCGGAAAGCTACTGTCTGCGGCTGCGGGTGGAGCGCTATATGCGCCAGCCCGGTTTATTGCTTGTGGGCCTGGCTTCTGGAAACTCGCGGTTTAACTTCTTCATCGATGCCACTTCGTCGAAATACCCGGGAATGCACGCGGGCATCGGTTGGGATTCGCCGAAACGGCTTGGGGGCGTTTTAACGCCTCGGCTGGCGGTCGATCTGGCATTCTGGGTGCAAAAAGATCGCCTGAGGGTCACCGCGAACGATCAAGAGATTTATTCCTGGTCGGGCGATTTTGCTCAACTCAAGCGATTGCCTGGACAATCCGACGAGCCGCTCATGATCGGCGGCCATAATCCGGCAGTCTTCAAATTCACCCAGATCACGCTGGAGCCAGTGGAGACGGCAGTGAACACGTCACCCGATACGGAATAGTGCACAAACTATTGGTGTGATGACAAGACACAGCTAAAACAGAAGCAGAATCCCGGTTCGAAATACAAACCGAGTGAAAGGCACGCCGATGAATTACGTGCATTATGAATTGGATTTATCTGCGGATGACATTGTTGAGGTGAGCCTCGACAACTCGGCCAATGTTCGCCTGCTTGACGACACGAACTATTCGCTTTATATCGCAGAATGCTGTGAACGTTGAGATATCCGTTCTCGGTTGCAACTCCTTCACGTCTTTTTAAGGATCGTCCCGTGTCGTCGGATTTCGATTTGAAACCGCCTTCGCCCAACTCATCAGGCGAGATGGCCACGGAACATTCCGCGGGGGCTTCGCCGGAGATGCTGGGGCCCTATCGCATCAAACGCATGCTGGGCCGAGGCGGCATGGGCTGCGTTTATCTGGCGACGGACGAGCAACTCAATCGCACGGTGGCTCTGAAAACGCTCAACCAGAATTTTGCCGAGGACGATGAAGCGCGGGTGCGCTTTTTCCGCGAGGCCCGCGCGGCGGCCGCGCTCAAACACGAAAACATCGTCACGATTTATCAAGTCGGCGAGGACCAGGGCACGCCGTTCCTTGCGATGGAACATTTGGAAGGCAAGTCGCTCGAAGAATGGCTCAGGCCCGATCGGCGGGCCAATGTGGCGCAGACGTTTTCCATTGGAAAACAAATCGCGCGGGGCCTCGCCGCGGCACACGCGGCGGGAGTCATCCATCGCGACATCAAACCCGCGAACATTTGGATTGGCTCGAACGGGCGGATCAAGATCCTCGACTTCGGTTTGGCTTACCATGCTGCCGGAAACTTAACGAAACTGACTCAGGACGGCGCCTTGCTGGGCACGCCGGCTTACATGTCGCCGGAGCAAGCCCGCGGCGAGCCCGTCGACGAGCGGTCGGATCTGTTCAGCTTCGGCTGCGTGTTGTATCGGATGGTGACGGGGCGATTGCCGTTTCAAGCCGAGGGCATCTTCGGCGTGATCGCGGCGATTACTTCGGAACAACAACTTTCGCCTCGCGTGGTCAATCCGGCCGTTCCCGAATCGTTATCAAGTTTTATTGACAAACTATTAAAAAAGTCGCGGGAAGACCGCCCCGTTTCCGCGGATGCCGTCGTAACATCGCTCCGCAAACTGGAGACCGATTGGCGAGAGAATTCCCAATCCGATTCCGCCGCGTTCGCCGAGACGATCCCCTATTCGCCGGATGAGGAAACGACGCCGTCACCATCCCTCCGCTTGGGGAAACCCCTTTGGATGGGCTTGGCCGTCCTATTGGTCGTGGGCGGATTGGGGCTTTGGTTCGCGATAAATCACTTTCCTCAAGACTCCGGCACGGGAGGATCTCAAGATGCCAAAGTCTCAAAAACCGCCGATCCGTCGGGTTTAGAGAAAGCGGGCAAGCCGGATGCAAAGCCCCATCGCATCGATTTGATGGCGAATCTTAACGCTTCTCAATCCGAATACGGAAACTGGCGAAGAGTAGGCGACGCGATTATCGGATTACAGCCGCAGAAGGATGCCCGCTCTTTCGGAATGCCCATCCCTCTGTCATCTCCCCTCCCCGAAAGCTATTGCTTGAGAATGCGCGTGGAGCGATTCGTGCGCCAACCGGGTGCATTGCTGGTGGGATTGGCTTCGGGAAGCTCGCGGTTTAATTTTTTCATCGACGCCACGTTGCCGAAATACGAGGGAATGTTTGCCGGGATCAATCCCGACTTGCCGAAGCGGTTTGGCGGTGTTTTAACGCCGCAGTTGGCGGTCGATTTGGCGTTTTGGGTGCGAAAGGACCGCTTGCGCGTGACGGCGAACGATCAAGAGATTTATTCCTGGTCCGGCGATTTTTCCAAACTGCACCGGATGCCTTCACAGTCTCTTGATCCACTGAAAATCGGCGGCCAACATCCGGCGGTATTTCAATTCACCGAGATCACGCTGGAGCCTTTAGAAACTGGAGAGAATAAGCCGTCGGACTCAAAGTAGTGTACATGTCGTCGCTGACGGATAATTCCGTTGAGGCGTATCCTGCGAATTGGCCGATCCCGTTTTCCAAAACCGATGGTTGGTTTCAGACCCCAATGAAAACCGGCTTCCGAATGAATTACCTGCACTACGAATTCGATTTGTCGGCCAACGACTTGTTGAAGTGAACCTCGACAACTCGCCCAACTGGCTTGACGACACGAGCGATACGCCTTACAGCACAGGAAAAGCGCACTGGTATCACGGCGGCTACGGGCATCTTCCGTTGGTTCAGATACCCGCACTTCGTCCGGGCCATTGGCATCTGGTCGTGGACCTGGGCGGTTACGCAGGGACGGTTCGAGCCTCTGTGCGCGTACTACAGGGGGCATAATGACAAGGCAACTCAAGCCGGCCCAATTAAATATTTGAACACTTAGTTGACAATAGAACCTTTTGCGTGGTATCTTATAACCGAATTGTTTCGAAATTCTTCATTTAGGCAGTGTCAATGGCTACTGTTTTGGACAATGCATCTGCTAAATCTCCAACACCTATCTGCATTAAAAAATGGGCTGCCATTGCCGGGCGTTGGACGTTCGAAGGGCCTGTCGCAAAGTATGATGGTCCAGACGATCCTCAATCGCCACCACCTTTAGGGCTTGCCATTGGCTCAATCCGATTTCGGGATGGGCAAATAACGACGCGACTGAAACTCACTCGTAACGAGCGTACCTCCGCAGGGATTGTATTTGGATACCAGTCTCTGGATTCCCCATATCTCTCCGCGCAAATTGGCGGATTCGACAATGCTTATTCGATTAGTGAATACCGCCCAGGACTAGGCTGGATGCTGCGCTGGAGTTGGTCGCCTTTCAAATATTAATGTCCACGAAGAACACACACTGACTATCGATGTGAACGGTCAAACGGTCCGAATGACTGTGGACGATGTCGATGTCTTGGACGTTGTGTTGCACCGTCCGATAGAAGGCACGGGCACGGGACTCTATGCTTGGGATGATGCCGAAATCCAATTCTTGGAGACCACGGTCACGGGAATAGCGCCTCGCATTTTTGTAATCATGCCTTTCTCCGAACCATTTGAGACGCTCTATCGCGAAGTCATATCACCAGTCGCGGAAAATGCGGGATTCGAGATTATCCGAGTCGACGAGATTCCCGGTCCAGGGATTATTCTTGACGACATCCAACAACAGATTGAACAGGCCCATGCTGTGGTTGCGGAAATTAGCCTCCACAATCCCAACGTATTCTATGAACTAGGATATGCTCACGCATTGAAAAAACCGGCCGTCCTGCTCGTGCGTCGAGAAGAAGGGGCGAAGATGCCATTTGACGTGCGCGGTTACCGTGCCATTTTCTATGATGATAGCATCGGTGGCAAAAAGAATGTTGAGAGAAATCTGCAACAACATCTCAATGCTATCCTGAAGGATGCCTGAATTTACTAATTGGCGAATTCGTTTTCAAATCTCCCAGCCTTTGCGGACGTGGGAATGCAGATAGTTCTCGGCCTTGGGGTTCCCGTGGACTTGGAGTTCTGGGGCGTTCCAATCGAACCCGCCGCCCGCGCGGTAGGCAGCGTTGCCCAGGAGGACGGTTTCGCTCAAAGGGCCGGAGTAATCGAATCGGCAGGTCGCCGGTTCGCCGCCTTTCGCCGCTTTGATCCATTCCTGGTGGAAGCCGGGGGACTTGGGGATCGATTGGTCCGGGGCTTTGTCGTCGGCGAACTTGTCTTCCGGCAGGAGTTTTCGCATGCCGAATCCGCACAAGAGCATGCCCTCTGTGCCGAGGAACAGGTTGTTGGCTCCCTTGTCGCTTAAGCCTTTCTCCCGCAGGATGTCGGGGCCTTTGCTCGCGTGATACCAATGCAGTTTGACGGCCGGCCGTTTGCCTTGGGCGGGGAACTCGAAGTGCGTCGCCATCTGTTTGGGAGTGCGGCGGTCGTCCACTTCGGGGCCGGACGCATCGACGCGCGTGGGGTATTTGAGATCGAGCACCCAGAAGGGAATGTCCAGAATATGGCAGCCCCAGTTGCCCATCTCGCCGGTGCCGAAGTCCCACCAAAACCGCCAGCCGTAGGGGCAATAGGTTTTGTGATAGGGCCGGTCTTCGGCCTGGCCGAGCCAGAGGTCCCACTTCAAATTCGCGGGGACCTCTTCTTTGCCCTTGGGCAATTCGGGCATGCCCCGGCTGCCGCCGATCCAGGAATGCACCTCGGTGACATCCCCGATGGCCCCGGCTTTGATCAGTTCGACCACGCGGTGCATATTGTCAATTGTGTGCCGCTGCACGCCGAGTTGGGTGGCCACGTTTTGCTTTTTGGCGAGGTCCGTCATCCGGCGGACTTGATCGACCGAATGGGCCATCGGTTTTTCGCAGTACAAATGTTTGCCTCGCTCCAAGGCCATCATCGAGGGATAAAAATGCGAATGGTCCGGCGTGGCGACGACGACGGCGTCGATTTGTTTTTCCATCGCATCGAACATCTGCCGATAGTCGTAGAACTTTTTCGCTTGGGGAAATCGCTCGTAGGCTTTGCCGGCCCGCTGATCGTCCACATCGCAAAGAGCGACGATGTTTTCCCCCTTCACGCCGTTCAGATTGAAACCGCCTTGGCCGCCAATCCCAATCTGCGCCACGTTCAGCTTCTCGTTCGGCGAATCGGCCGCTCTTGCGGATTCGGCATTCGTTCCCAAATAAAGCCCCGCCCCCATCACGGTGGCGGCTTTCAACATATCGCGGCGATTGAGGATGTTGGGCATCGGTCGCTCCTCGCAGAAATTCGTTCAACATGGAAAAGAGTGAGATGATTCCACTTTACAGCAATCGACCGGCAATTGACACCATCCGCCGCCCGGGCCAGGGAACCACGCGGCCGCAACCCGTGGCCCCCAACGAAGTCTGCGTTGAACTCCGGCGCGGCATCCGTCAGAATGGATGGGAAATCGTGAACCGTTCGCGCTGGTGCGGTTTCCTTCCAACCTGATCCCGCGTTTTCTGCGGAACTTTTCCCCCGAAACGATAGACGCAAAGTCGGAGTCCGCCGATGGCCAAACGGCGAATCGGTCCGTTCGAGATTGAAAAACAATTGGGCGTGGGCGGCATGGGCATTGTGTACCTCGCCACCTACCTCAAGACGGGGCAAAAGGTTGCGCTCAAAGTCCTCACCCCGGCGCTGGCGATGGACAAAAAAGTCCACTCGCGCTTCGAACGGGAAATGGAGATTCTGCAAAAGCTCCGGCACAAGCATATCGTCCAATATTACTGGGGAGGCACGATCAAAGGGCAACCGCTGTATGCGATGGAGATTATGGACGGCGGCTCGCTCGAAGACTGGCTCAAGCGGAAAGGCCGGCTGTCTTGGGAGCAGACCATCGACTGCGCCCGCCACGTTTGCAAAGCCCTCGAACACGCTCACAACGCGGGAATTATCCACCGCGACTTGAAGCCCGCGAATTTGTTTCTCTCCAAGAAGGGGTATTTGAAGATCGGCGATTTCGGGATCGCCCGCGATACCCAGGCGACCGCCCTCACGGCCGCGGGCAGCACGGTCGGGACCTACGCCTACATGGCTCCCGAACAGATCACCGGCACGTTGCCCATCACCCGCAAGACGGATTTGTACGCCTTGGGCTGCGTGATGTACGAACTCTTGACGGGCCGCACGCCGTTTCAGGCGGACACAATGGTGGATATGCTCCATCAGCATTTGAAGAACGAACCCCCGCGGATTTCGTCCGAAGCGATCGATTGCCCGGTGTGGCTGGAATCGGTCGTGATGAAGCTCTTGGAAAAAGACCCGGAAAACCGCTATTTCGACGCCCTCGCCGTGCAGATGGCGCTGGACGATGTGCTGGAAAAAGTCACCAAGCAGCAAAGCGTCGCCAAGCAGACCCTCGAAGGCGGCCAGAACCGGACCGTCTCGGCGGCGGGCACGCCCGAACTGCAAAAGGCCCTGGGCAAAAAGAAAAAGAAAAAAAAGAAAGCCGGCCCGTTTTACGAGCAGGTGTGGTTTTTGAGCGCGTGCCTGGTGCTCTTGATCGGCGTGGTGACCTGGGCGGTGTGGCCGCCGAGCGAAGACCAACTCTACGCCCGGGCCAAGGAATTGATGCAGACCGACGACATCGACAACTGGCGGACCGCCCGCGAAGACTACATCGAACAGCTGCAGAACCGATTTCCCGACGGCAAATATCATGTGGAAGTCGCGGAGTGGATCGACAAGATCGAGACGGACCTCGCGGAACGGCAAACAAAAAACCGCATGGAGCGGAATCTGAAACCCAAAACCGAGGCCGAGGGGCAATACCGCGATGGGCTCGCCTACGAAGCGTTCGGCGACCTGGCGCTGGCGGATAAAAAATACCGGCTGATGATGGACAGCCTCGAATCCCGCCCCGACGACCGGCCGTTTTATCTGTTGGCGAAGCGGCAATATCTCAAGGTGCAGCTCGCGAGAAAAAAGGCCGGCCGGGAACTGACCTCGGCGGACTACGTCAATCAAAAACTCTACGAAGCGGAGGACTGCTTCCTCAAAGACGAGTTGGTGAAAGCCCAAGGCATCTGGCGGAAGATCAGCAATCTCTATGGCAACGATCCGGCCTACGAATTCCAGGTCCAAAGGTCCCGGGCCCGTCTGGAAGGCCAATCCGTCGAGCCGTTGCCGGCTTTGGAAAACGAGCAGGCCGCTCGCCGGCTCCAGAACGACTCGTAAAAGTCTCGGCATCTCGGCGATTTTTTCCCTGGCAACACCTGATGCCGACGGTACAATTCCTAAAAGGAAGTTTAAGCTTTCGTGATTCCCAGGAGGGGCATGCTGCCGTTTAAGAACAAGGTCTTGTTCACTTGTCTTTTGCATCGCATCAATCCCGCAGCGAGAACACCGTCGGCCGCCCGATGGAGATTCTGTTGGTGGAGGACAGCCTGCCCGCCGCCCGCCTGACCATCGGAGCGCTGAAACGGGGGAACATTCTGCACCGTCTCACGTGGCTGAGTGACGGCGAGGAAGCGCTCGAGTTTTTGTACCGCCGGGGCAAGTTCGCGGTCGCTCCGCATCCCGATCTGATCCTGCTCGATTTGGGCCTTCCCAAAAAAGACGGCCGGGAGGTGCTCAAGGAAATCAAGCAGGATGAGGAGCTTAAGTCGATTCCTGTGGTGATTCTCACGGCGTCCACCGATCAGGAAGACATCGCGGCCACCGAGAAGCTCGAAGTCGAAAGCTACATGACCAAGCCGGTCGATCTGCCGAAATTTCTCAAACTGGTCAAAGACCTCAGCCGGTTCTGGCGCGAGGACATGATCCTGCCCACCGTCGGTTAGCCTCTGTCCTGTGAACGCCTCCCTCGCCCGAAGCGCAAGCAACGGGCCGCATTTCCGAAAATCCCTCGCTTGCGCTTCGGGCTAATTAGGGCCTCTTCCGCAGCGGCGGCTTCCCGTCGCCGAGATCGATCGGAAGCGACATCTTGCGTCGCAGGAATCAGCCTCCGAGACGGATTTTCGCACAAGTTCCATATTCCCCTCCGGAAGAATTGGCACTGTCCATTCGGCCGGGTGTGACAAAACCTCCGATTTGCCCCCAAGCCCGTCCGCAATTTTGTCTAAATTCCCCAGAATTACAAACGCCAGCCGATTTTCGGAGAGTTTGAGTTTGCAAATCCTTGAAATCGTTGCATTTGCGGAAAAACGGCAGCCCGGATGTCAAGGTTGCAATCCGTTGTAAAAATGACAGAGAATACGCAAACTTCGGGGTTTGGACGGTTTAGCGGGGTGTTTGGCCGTTGACCGAATTCATAGAATAGATACAATTGGCGTATCGGAGAACTTTGGTAAAGTTCTCTTGACCGGTTCTCTTAATCACAGTATAGGGAATCTTGGCAAAACGGTTCGCACAGGGATTTGGCGGCAAGCCGTTGGCAAGGAGGAAACCTCGTCAGTGTTGGAATCGCTGGGGGTTTTATGGTTTTCACCTGCAATAGGCGGGTGCTCGATTCAAAGGATGGATCACGATTATGAAGACTGTCTTCACAACGGGCGAAGCAGCCAAAATCTGCAACGTCAGCCAGCAAACCATCATCCGCTGTTTTGACTCGGGACAACTCAAAGGCTTTCGCGTCCCCGGCTCTCGCTTTCGTCGCATTCCCCGCGATGTCCTTTACAAGTTCATGAAGGACAACGGCATCCCCACCGATGCCCTGGAAAGCGGCAAGCGAAAAGCCCTCCTCGTGGACGACGACGAGGAACTCGTGGAAATGCTCCGCGACGTTCTGGAAGCCGACGGCCGGTTTGACGTCCGCATCGCCAACAACGGCTTTGACGCCGGGATGATGGTCAAAGAGTACCATCCCGACATCATTGTCCTGGACGTGATGCTCCCGGACATCAACGGCAAAGAGGTCTGCCAGCGGGTCCGCAGCGACTCGGCGATGGACGACGTCAAAATCGTTTGCATCAGCGGCATGGTCGAGCAGGACAAAATCGCCGACCTCAAATCCGCCGGGGCCAACGACTTTCTGCAAAAGCCCTTCGACGTGGAAACGCTGGTCGAACGGATGTGCAAGCAATTGGACATCGAACCCGTCGCCGCGTAATCGCCGGCTTCGCTCCCGCCCGAACCGCAAGCGAGGGAAATCGCCCGAAGCGCTCCCTTTGCGCTTCGGGCCGGTGCATTTTCAGACGGATCGAGTTGTCGGATGACCCACCCCGCCGCCGATTCACGCCTCGATCAAACGCGGTGGTTGCTGGAAGCTCTCTCCCTGTCTTCCACAGAAGCCGCGCTCTGGCACGTCGGCCGCGGTTGGAGGCAATTCACCTCGTCGGCCGCGGTGTTCATCGGCCAGGACACGCTCGCCAAGGCCTGCGGCGTGTTTCTGCGGGATTTGGCCTCGCCGATGGTCTTCCCCTGTCTCCGCCAGCCGTTCCCCAATCTGGCTCACGCGGAACAAGCCGGCGGAGAAACCCCGGAAACCTGGCTCCAAGAACTTCTCCCCAAATTGCCCGTGGACGATTTGAACCTTCAGCCGACGATTCTGTTGGAATGGGACAACCATCCCGCCGGCTGGGTTTCGTTGTGGACGGCGGATCAGACGCACCTGCATGCGGAGGAATTAGAGTGGCTGGAAGAAGCAAGCGCCCGCATTTTGGCGAACCAGGATCGCCTCGCCGAGAAGTTGCTTTCGGACAAGTTGCACGCTCTCGCCGAGTTCGCGGCGGGGGCGGGACATGAGATCAACAACCCCGTCGCCACGATTTCGGGGCGGGCCCAAGCGCTCCTTCAGAGCGAGACCGATCCCGAACGTCGCCGGCAGTTGATGACCATCGGCGGGCAGGCGCTGCGGATTCGGGATATGATCGGCGACACGATGCTCTTCGCCCGGCCGCCCGCGCCGCATCCTGAATGGCTCGATTTGAACGATGTGCTCCCGGCGATCACGCGGCCGCTCGAATCCGAGATGCAAAGCCGCTCGGCGAATTTTCAATGCGACGTGAGCGAGTCCATTCCGATCTTCGCGGACCGCGCGCAATTGGCGGTCGTGGTCACGGAACTGCTTCGCAACAGCCTGGATTGGCTCGGGGAAGGCGGGCGGATTTCGTTGACGGCCGCGAACCTCGAAACACCCGCCGGGGCAATGGCCCGGATCGTCATCGAAGACGACGGCCAATCGTTCGCCGCGGGGGACGAGCCGCATCTGTTCGATCCGTTTTATTGCGGCCGGCAGGCGGGCCGGGGTTTGGGCTTTGGGCTTCCGAAATGCTGGCGAATCGTGTCCAATCATCGGGGTCGCCTGGGCATTGCCTCCTTGCCCGGCCAGGGAACCCGCCTCACCGTGCTTTGGCCCGCCTATGATTTTCTCGCGACTTCGCCGTAATCCAAACCGCTTGTTTTTCTGTTTGCTGCTTGCCGGTTTTGTTTTCGCATGCGTCGTTCCGCATTCGCGCCTCAGGCGGACGCCGATTCCCAAACCGAACCGCCGCCGCGGTTTCGCGTTGAAGCTCCTGCGGTTGTTTTGCGGGATGTCCCGTTGGCGAAAGGGCAAGCAGTTCGCATCACCGCGCTCGATCCCCAAGGCCATGTGGACAAGGCGTTCCAAGGCCCGCTGCAAATCGTGGGCTTGCGAATCACGCAAAACGGCAAAGCCGTCCCGGCGGGCGATTGGAAAGACGGCGTTCTGGAAATCCACACCGACTTAAGCGCCGCCCGCCGCGTGTATATCGAGCAATCGGAACTCCGCGTCACCGCAGGCGGCCAAACAGTCCGGCGGGACGTGCGGCTGGTCTGGAAATGGTTCAGCCTGCTGCCGCCTTTGGTCGCAATCGTTCTCGCGGTGTGGTTTAAGGATGTGATCGTGGCCCTGTTGGCGGGCGTGTTCGCGGGAGCGATGGTGCTCGCGGGGGGCAATCCGTTTTTGGCCTTCCTGCGGATGATCGACACCTATCTGCTCCACCAGCTCGCTCCGCCCGACGGCGGCACCGACCATATGCGGGCCGTGATGTTCACGCTGATGCTCGGCGGAATGATCGGGGTCATGTCCGCCAGCGGCGGCACGCGGGCCTTGGTCGACCGCTTGACCCGATTTGCCCGGACCCGCGAGCACGGCCAGGTGATGACGTGGCTGTTGGGGCTGGTGGTGTTCTTCGATGATTACGCCAACACGCTGCTCGTGGGCAGCACGATGCGCTCGGTCTCGGATCGGCTCCGCATCTCGCGTGAGAAGCTGGCGTTTCTGGTGGACTCGACATCGGCCCCCGTCGCGGGTTTGGCTGTGGTCTCGACCTGGGTCGGTTTTGAACTCGGGCAGATCGGGCCCGCGCTCAAACAACTGGGCCTCGAAGCCGATGCTTACAGCGTGTTCCTCGCGACAATTCCTTTCCGGTTTTATCCGCTGCTGCTGTTGGTGTTCGTCGGCGCGGTGGCGTGGACCGGGCGGGATTTCGGACCGATGCGCGAATGCGAAGCCCGCATGGCGCGCGATCCCCATCCTTCCGAAGTCCCGGCGATGCATCTGGACGAAGACACGGACGCTCCGCCCGGACAATACACGATCGTCAATGCCCTCTTGCCGCTTTCGGTGCTCTTGGGCGTGTTGGCGGCGGGCATCACGTGGGAGATGCAGGTCCATCCCGAAAGCCCCGACACTTACAACGTGCTCCTCTATTCGGCGTTCAGCGCCTCTGATCGCGGCGGGTCTGTCGGCGATCTCGCTCAAATCGCTGTCGCTATCCGACACCGTGGCCGCGGGCATCAAAGGCCTTCAGAGCATGCTCCTCGCCGTGGTGATTCTGGTCCTGGCCTGGAGCATCGCCGGGCTCTGCGACGATCAGCATCTCAACACGGCGGGGTTTATCATCGACGGCCTCGGCGGGAATCTTTCCGCGGCGTGGATGCCTGCGACGGCGTTTGTCGTCTCGGCGGCGGTGTCGTTTGCCACGGGCAGCAGCTTCGCCACGATGGGTCTCCTCATGCCTTTGTGCATCACGCTGACCTACTACCTGATGACGGGCGAGACCGCCGACATCACCAGCCATCCGTTTATGCTCGGCACGATCGGGGCGGTGCTCGCCGGTTCGATTTTCGGGGACCATTGCTCGCCGATCTCGGACACGACCGTGCTGTCGTCCGCCGCCTCCGGCTGCGATCACCTGGCCCACGTCGGCACGCAGATGCCTTATGCCCTCACCGTCGGGCTCGTCTCGTTGGGGCTGGGCTATGTTCCCGTCGCGTGGGGCGTTTCGCCTTACGTCTCGCTGCCGATCGCGGCGGTGTTATTGTTGGGCCTCCTCAAAACCATCGGCCGCCGACCGCCATCTTCCAATGATTCCGGCGAAACCGGTCCGCCGGCTTGAACGGCCCGGTGCCGCCTTCACGTGAGCGGCTCTGCGTAGCCGCCGGTGATTCTTGAGCGACTTCCAAGACCGGCGGCGAGCGCCCAGCCGCTCAAGGATTTCGGCTGGAGCGGTGGCCGACTCATCAAGGATTTGGTATGGTTGGATAGATAAAAAAACTTCCTGCCTTGAATCCTCCTTCTTGTTCTTGCCTGCCCCTATGAGTAAGACGCTTTCCATTTCGCTGTTCGTGTTGGTTTTGGGTCTTCACCTGCCCGCGCGGGCGGCGGACGATGCGGGAATCGACTTTTTCGAGAAACGCATCCGCCCGGTGCTGATCAAAGAGTGTGCCGCGTGCCATTCCGCGAAGGCGAAGGGCGAACTCAAGGGGAACCTGAATCTGGATTCCCGCGATGGGTTCGTCACGGGCGGGGATTCCGGGGCGGCGATCGTGCCCGGCAAGCCCGACGAAAGCCTGCTGATCGAGGCCCTCAATTACGAGAGCTTCGAGATGCCCCCCAAAGGCAAACTGGATGCGAAAGTCATTGCGGACTTCAAAAAGTGGATCGAAATGGGCGCGCCCGATCCGCGAAAAGCCGGCGAGAAGCCGGCCGTCCCGGCGAAGCCGGACATCGACTTCGCGGAGGCCCGCAAGTTCTGGTCGTTCCAGCCGCCGCGAAAATCCGATCCGCCTCCGGTTCAAAACTCCGCATGGATCAAACGGCCGCTGGATGCGTTTGTGCTCAAACGGATGGAAGACGCGAAACTCGCGCCCGCGCCGCCGGCCGATCGGCGGGTTTGGCTCCGGCGGGTGACGTTCGATCTGATCGGCTTGCCGCCCACGCCCCAAGAGGTCGAAGCCTTTGTCGCGGATGAATCTCCCGATGCGAAGCGGAAAGTCGTCGAACGGCTGCTCGCTTCCGCGCACTTCGGCGAGCATTGGGCGAGGATGTGGCTGGACATCGCCCGCTACGCCGAGGACCAGGCCCACATCGTGGGAAACGACAATTCGCTGTGTTATCCGAATGCCTATCTCTACCGCGATTGGGTGATCCAGGCTTTGAACGACGATGTGCCTTACGACCGGTTCGTTCGCCTGCAGCTCGCGGCCGACTTGATGGACAAGGCCGAGGAGCCAAACCGCGTGGCGCTCGGGTTCATCGGCGTGGGGCCGAAGTATTACCGCCGAAACTCGCCCGAGGTCATGGCCGACGAATGGGAAGACCGCGTGGACGTCGTCGGCCGGGGTCTGTTGGGATTGACGGTCGCCTGCGCCCGCTGCCACGACCACAAATACGATCCGATCGAAACCGAAGACTATTATGCTGCTCGCCGGGGTGTTCGCGAGCACGAGCATGGTCAACCAGCCGCTGGACGATACCAAAGAGGGCAAACAGGAGGGCAAAGAGCGCGGCAAGAAAGGCAAGCCCAAGCCCGAAAACGCCATGCACATCATCAAGGACGACAAGCCGACCGATCTGCCGGTTTATATCCGCGGCGACGTGAACAACAAAGGCCCGGTCGTGAAGCGGCGGTTCTTGCAGATTCTCGATGCGGACAAAACGCCGTTCGAGACCGGCAGCGGCCGCCTGGAACTCGCGAACGACATCGCCAATCCCCAAAACCCGCTGACGGCCCGCGTGATCGTCAACCGCGTGTGGGGGCAGTATTTCGATCAGCCGCTGGTGGCGCACGCCCAGCAACTTCGGCACCCTCGGCGAAGAGCCCACGCATCCGAAGCTGCTCGATGACCTCGCGGTGCGGTTTATGGAAAACGGCTGGTCGCTCAAATGGCTGCACCGGGAAATCGTGCTCTCGGCCACCTATGGCCAAAGCAGCACGGGCAATCCCCAAGCCGAGAAACTCGATCCCGCGAACACGCTCCTGGCCCGCATGCCCCGAAGACGCATGAGCATCGAACAATGGCGGGACGCGATTCTCTCGGTCTCCGGCCGGCTCGGATCCCCAAGTCGGCGGGAATCGATCGATCCGCAAGATCCGAAATCCCGCCGGAGCACCGTTTACAGCAAAATCAGCCGGCTGGAACTGAACCACATGCTGGCCCTGTTCGATTTTCCCGACCCCAACACGCACAGCGAACGCCGGGTCGAAACGACCACGCCGCTGCAAAAGCTGTTCGCGATGAACAGCCCCTTCATGGTCGCCCAGGCCGAGGCTTTGGCGAAACGCCTGATCGAAACCTCGCCCGAGAACGAAGACCGCATCACCCGGGCTTATGAACTCTGTTACGGCCGGCCGCCGCGCGCGGAAGAAAAAGCAGCTTGCCGCGGAGTTCTTTGGAAGCGAACCGGATTCCTTGGACCGTTGGACGCAGTATGCCCAGGTGCTGTTGGCGTCGAACGAATTGTTGTTTATCGATTGAGCGGAACGGCGCTAGCCGCCGGCCCCACACACCCAACCGGCAGTTTTCGGATTAAGATTAAGAGTACGATTAAGATTAAGATTGAGATTAAGAAAGAGGCCTATCATGGTTGACCCTCATTCGACTGGATTCACTCGCCGGCAGATGCTCGGGCGGGCCGGGGCGGGGTTTGGGATGTTGGGGCTTGCGGGGGCTTTGAGCGACGGGGGGCTTTTGTCTTCCGCAGCGGCGGCGAAGCCGGATCAGCTTCGGCCGCATTTCGCGCCCAAGGCCAAGCGGGTGCTGTATCTGTTCATGAACGGCGCTCCTTCGCACGTGGACACGTTCGATCCCAAGCCCGCCCTCAAAGAGCACGAAGGCGAAACGCCGAGCGAGCGCTCCAAGGGCCGGGGCGCGGGGTTTATGCCTTCGCCGTTCAAGTTCCAGCCGCACGGCGAGAGCGGCGTGGTGATGAGCGAACTCTTCCCGAACCTCGCCCGCCACGCCGACGACTTGTGCATCCTCCGCTCGATGCACACCGATGTCCCGAACCACGAGCCGGGGCTGTTGTTGATGCACTCCGGGAACATCCAGCCGATTCGGCCCTCGATGGGGTCCTGGCTGTCCTATGGTTTGGGGAGCGAGAACAAAAACCTGCCGAGCTTTGTGTGCCTGTGTCCGGGGCTGCCCGTGGTGGGGCCGCAACTTTGGTCCAATTCGTTTCTGCCGGGCGAGCATCAGGGCATGGCGGTGGACACCAACGACATGGCGGTGGAAAAACTCGTCGCCAACATCCGCCATCCCCGCTGGGACAGGGGCCAGCAGCGGAAACAGTTGGATTTGCTGGGCCGACTGAACCGCCTGCACGCCGAGAACCGCGGCGGCGATGATGCCCTCGAATCCCAAATCCAGGCGATGGAAATGGCGTTTGCCATGCAGCGGGAAGCGACCGAGGTGTTCGACATCAGCCAGGAATCGAAGGCCACGCAGGAAGCCTACGGCAGCAGCGTGTTCGGGCGGTCGTGCCTCTTGGCCCGCCGATTGTTGGAAGCCGACGTGCGATATGTCCAAGTCTATTACGTCACCAAGGGCGGCAAACAGCCTTGGGACACGCATACGGACAACGACAACGGCCACCGCCGATTGTGCGCCGACAGCGACCGCGCGACCGCAGCGCTCATTGGCGACCTGAAACTGCGGGGACTCTTGGACGATACGCTGGTGATTTGGGGCGGCGAGTTCGGCCGCACGCCTTATGCCCAGATCGACAAGAACAACAAAAAGAAAAAGCCCGGCCGCGATCACCACAACACCGGGTTTTCGATGTTCCTCGCCGGCGGCGGAACGAAGGGCGGGTTGATGTACGGGGCGACGGACGAGTTCGGCATGCACGCCGTCGAAAACCGCGTCCACGTCCACGACCTGCACGCCACGATCCTGCACTTGATGGGGCTCGATCACGAACGGCTGACGTACCGCTACTCCGGGCGGGATTTCCGTCTCACCGACGTGCACGGCCGCGTGGTGCACGATGTGATTGCGTAAAATGCGATTCCGTGGCACGTCGCGAGCGCAGCGAAGGCCGTGGCGACCGCAAAGAGGACGCCCGAGCCAGGGCCGTTCATTCGCCGGGGGCGGTGCCCATGGGCTCGGCTTTGGTCCGCTGGATGGCGTGGTACACCTCCTCGCGATGCACCGGAATGTCCCGGGGTGCATCGATCCCCAGACGCACGGTGTCGCCCCGGATTTCCACGATGGTGATCACGATATTGTCATCGATGATGATTCTCTCATCCTGTCGGCGGGATAGCACTAACACGGGTCTCTTTCCTTCCTTGAGGTCCATGAGGTGTGGGGGAAGAAAAAGGGCGGCAGCCGGTACTGCCGCCCGATCGCATCCCTTCGGAGGTACACAAAGCGGCCAATTCGCCAATCCACCCCATTAGATAACGGGTCCGCAGTGCCCCGCCAAGCCGCCTGCCGCGCTGTGTGGGCACTTCAAGCCGCAACACAAGCCCTGGAAAAGACTTGCAGTTTTTGAGATTATTTCTCCGCCCTCAAATCCATGTGCACAACTTGTGGATGACTCGAATTGATCCACAACATGTGCCCTCGCGGGTGCTCATCGGGGGGCTTTGGCGATGAGGCGAGTCATCGAGGATCTCAAATGAAATAAAGGACGACAGTTCCACCGTCGTCCTCTCTCGAATCCCTCCTCAAGTGAGTGAGCATCCCCTTCAATACCAATAATAAAAAAACGAATCACCGATTGCCGAGGAAATTGCCCGCGCACGCCGCGCCGGGAGCGAATTCCCCTGGAATTTCAGGCTGAGAAAGTTTTGAAAAACTGCGAAGGTCGGGGCGGGCTGTCAATAAGTTGTGGAGATCCGAATCGGGTTTGAGGGGAATTGAGATTCATTCGCTCGCCGATCCTGGCGAGACGCATTGTCAATCGAAAAAAATCGCCAATTTCCAGGCCGAACTGGTGGCAGATAGGGCGGGCGGGCTTTTACAATTCCCTCAAACCGTTGCCAACAGACCTACTTATTGGGACACACTTCCCCCCTTGCACGAAGCGAAAGGAAAACGCAGCATGAAAGGCGACCAAGACGTGATCGACGCCCTCAATGCCGGGCTGACGATCGAACTGACGGCCATCAACCAGTACTTTATCCAGGCCAAGATGTGCGGCAACTGGGGCTACGAGCGGTTGGCCAAGCATTTTTACGAGGAATCCATCGAGGAAATGAAGCATGCGGAATACCTGATCGACCGCATTCTGTTTCTCGACGGCGTCCCGGAAATCGCCCGCTACGATGTGATCCGCGTCGGGCAAAGTGTCCAGGAGCAGTTGGACAACAGCCTCAAACTCGAACTCCACGGCGTCGCCACTTACAACGACGGCATCCGCCTCGCCGCGGACAAAAAAGACAACGGCAGCCGAGAGGTGATGGAGCGGATCCTCAAAGAAACCGAAGAAAGCGTGGACTGGCTCGAAGCCCAGCAGCACGTGATCGATACGACCAGCATCGAACTCTATTTGGCGACGCAGGCCGCGGGCTGCGGCGACGCGGACTGAGGACAGCCTTCACAGATCAGGGAGTGAATCCGCCGGAGGCACGCCGTGCACCCGGTGCCCGCTCCCGTGCCGTTCATCACGCATTGGAGCGATTGCACCGTTCCGGTGGAAACTGCGGAACGAATGTCGGATTCCGTCACGCCCAGGCAGTGGCAGATCACTTTGTCAGTGGATGGGGACATCGCCATCCTCGCTCCCAAAATCGCTCGCTTCTCGCGCTACAGCGACGAGCGAGCCTTTATTTCGAACAAACCGGGAAAACACTGTTGAGATTGAGTCTCAATTTCCATTCATTGTAGTCGGTTTTCGCGGCTCGTCAACTGTTTTTGGCGTCACAATTTTCATCCTGCCCGCATTCCGCCGGTTAAGAGGAGATCAGCCGGCTTCCTTCAGAATCCTCTCAAGTTCGTCCAACAGGGGAATCTGGGCGGGGTTGATCTTCCGTTTGGCGATTTCCAGGGGGAAAAACTCGGTTTTGTCTATCTCCGGAAATTCCATCTGCCGGCCGGATTTGGGCGGCCATTCCATCGGAAACGTATTGCTGACCAGTCCCACCGGGTCGCAATCGCCCAGGAACGCCCAGGCATGGACGACTTTGCCTCCCTTTTGCTTGACGGGCGACAAAGCCTGGAACGGCCCCGCGGGAGTGACGCCGGTTTCTTCCGCGAATTCCCGCCGCGCCGCCGCCAGGAGGTCTTCCTCGGGATCGGGCTCCCCTTTGGGAATCGACCACGCGCCTTCGTCTTTGTTCCGAAAGAACGGGCCGCCCGGATGGGCCAACAGCACCTCCAACTCGCCGTCGGCGATCCGGTACATCAAGAGGCCTGCACTCAGTTTGGGCATGAAACGCGTTCCTCGTTCGTTCGGGCAGAATTATTGCCTCACCTCGACATCGGGGAGATGCCGATTGATCTCGGCCGCGGCTTTCGGGGTGACATCCGTTCCCGCAACATCCAAGAGCCGGAGGTGTTTGAACCCCTCCAAAGCCGGCAAGTCCTCATCGCCCACCCGGGTCCCCTGGAGATAGAGGTATTCGAGTTCTGTCAGGGAACGAAGATGTTCGAGCCCCGCCCCGGTCACATGGGTGCCGTTCAAATCGAGGGCCTTGAGATCCCTCAATCCTTCGAGATGGACAAGCCCTTTGTCCGTGATCTCTGTGTTGGCGAGGTTCAGGCGCTCCAAACCGTTCAGCCGCTCCAGAGACGCGAGGTCGTCGTCGCGGGCGCCGGTTTCGCTGAGATTGACGAGCGTCGCCCTTTGGAAGACCGGGAACGACCGCCCGCGGGTGACCCGCAGGAGCCAGTCCGGTTCCCCGTGCGTCGTCAGCACCCGCCCGCCCAGACTTTCAATGTGGCCGATCGCCGCGGTCTGGCGCGAATGCCGAACGGCCAACACGAAAACCAACGCCAATCCCGCCGCCGGAATGAGCAGCCACCACCAATTTCGCTTGGGAGCTTTCATCCAGTCATTGTACTGAAATCGCCGGCGTCGCGAGACTTTGGCTCGCCGTCTGTTTTTCGAATAAGGGCGGAATCATGCGTCACAGAATCATGATGTTGTGAAATCCGCCATCGAAATCCCTGGCGAACCGATCACGTCAGAAGAAGCCAAAAATGGATAGGCCCAAGTTTCGTACCCAGTCGCGAGTGATTTTTCTGAGAAACGGGTACACTGAGATGAATCAAGAGTAAGACGAAATCTGAAACCCGAGAACGGGAGGTTTCCATGTCGTTTCTCGAAGAACATGCCGAACTCGCGCGGCGGTATTTTTTGAAGTGCGGCCTCGGTGGGGCAGCGGCTCTCGCGACCTGGCCGCTCTGGGCGGCGGACGCGGAGCGGGATCCGCTCCTGGAGGATGCTATCGATCGCATGGAAACCTGGCTGACGTTGCCGGACAAGTTTCAAGATGTCTCGCGAGGCAAGCCGCTGCCGCATTCGCTGCCGGAGGAAAAACGCAAAGAAGTGGGACTCACCCGCGAGACCTGGAGGCTCGAAGTCATCGGCGATCCCGAAAACCCGGCCCGGCTGCGGAGCCTCTCACCAAGGCCCAGAACACCGCTCTCGATTTCGCCGGGCTGATGAAACTGGCCGAGACCAAAGCCGTGCGGTTCGCCAAGGTGATGACGTGCCTCAACATCGGCTGCCCGCTGGGAACGGGGATTTGGGAAGGCGTGCCGCTGCGGGAGGTACTATGGATGACCGAGCCCCGCGAGGATCTCCGCCGGGTGTTTTATTACGGATACCACAACGACGACGAGAAGCAGATGTTTAAGAGTCTCGCTGCCCGTGGGCCGGGTACTGGAGGATCCCTTCGACCTGCCGCCGGTGATTTTGTGCTACAAGCTCAACGGCGAATGGCTCACGCCGGAGCGAGGCGGACCGGTGCGGGTCGTGGTTCCCGAGCACTACGGGTTCAAGTCGATCAAATGGCTGACCACGGTCGTGCTCTCCAACCTGTCACACGCAAACGACACCTACGCCAAGGGCAACAACGATCTGGACAGCCCGCTCAAAACCTTCGCGGCCACGTTGTCGTACCCCGCCAAGATCAAGCCGAATACGCCGATTCCCATCACGGGCTACGCCCAGGTCGGCGTTTCGGGCCTCAAGAACGTCCAAGTTTGGATCGAAAACAAAGCCGAGGTTCGTCCGCCGGGCGACCGGTATCACACGACCGCGCCCTGGCAAGACGCCCACATCCTACCGCCGCCGAAATCCTGGGGCGGAGGCATCGCGGGCGATCAGATTCCGCTTCCGACGCTGGGCTTCGATCCGCGGACGGGCCAGCCCAAAACCTGGCCGCTACGTCTGGCCAAGGCGCACTGGGCGATTCTGCATCCCGGCCTTCCGGCGGGCGATTACACACTCCGTTGCCGGACCATCGATGAAAAAGGCCACGCCCAACCGATGCCCCGGCCGTTTCGAAAATCCGGCCACGCCGCGATCGAGCAGAAAGACCTGAAGGTATCGAACTCGTGAAGCCGAAACGTTGTCGGGGCTCTACTCCGAGGCGAACACATCCCCCAGCAGCGATTTCTCGATCGCGTCGGCCGCCAGTTTGTGGGCCCGTTCGTTGGGGTGCGCATCGTAGGGATTGACCGTCAGGCCTTCGCCGGCGTGCGGTTCCAAGACAGGTTCCAGATCGAGCACCGGGATGCCTTCCGCTTTGCAGAATTGCACCAGCTTGGCGTGGGCCCGCTTGAACGGATAATCCGGCCCCAAATCGTGCAGGAAGGGAAACAGCACCATCCGAAATTCCACGCCATGCTCGCGGCAGTTGACATGTAGTTGCCTCAACCGGTTCGCGAGGTGGTCCCAGGGCTCCGAGTCGTAAGAATCCACGAGATGCGAAAAATACCCGCCGCCCCGAGGCCCCGCCGTCTGCACCATGCGGAAATACAACCAGTTGAAAAAATAGGTGTCCCGGAACAGAAAGAACGTCGGCTGCTTTTGTTGCAGGCCCTTGATCGCCGCCCGCGTGCGCGGATCGAGTCCCTCGATATCGTTCATCATGTAGACGTAAACGACCATGTCGATTTGGTTGCCCTCGGAAAGGGCCGCCCGCACCAGGCCTTCCACCAGCGTGGCTTCGTAACCCAGCTCGCCCATGTTGGCGACCACATATTTGCCCGGGTGGGCCTCGTCCAACCGCTCGCCGATGATGTCCGTAAACCGCGCGGACTTGTCCGCGACGCCATGCCCTGCGGTAAAGCTGTCGCCGAAGAAACAAATCCTCTTGACGCCCGCCGGCAGCCGTTTGGAAAAATCGCGGGCATCGCGAAACCCGATGTTGTTTTTTTCTCCGTCGATGTGCCGGAGGATCCAGCGTTTGGAGATATTGGTGGCGTTCATGGCGTCGGTGTGGTCGACGAACAAAGCGAAAAACAACTCGCACGCCGTCAAACATGCCAGAAACATCCAGCAGGACAACGCCGCATTCCACCCGTGCAGCGTCCCCTGCCGCCGCCGGGCGTTTCTGCGCTTCAGCAGCAAAACCCGCAGCAGCACCCCCAGACAAATCAGCCAAACCGCGAGGCCGACTAGATACGGCCAAGGGGAATAGAGAATCAACATCCAAGAACCTCTCTCCGGCCTCTGATCAATGCCGGAAGTGCCGGCGGCCGGTGAAGATCATCGCCATGTTGTGCTCGTTACAGGCGGCGATGACCTCTTCGTCGTTTCGCGAGCCGCCGGGTTGGATCACGGCGGTGATGCCGGCCCGGGCCGCTTCGTCCACGCCGTCGCGGAAGGGGAAAAACGCGTCCGACGCCACCACGCCGCCTTGGCTTCTTTCGCCGGCTTTGTGGGCGGCGATGAACGCGGAATCCAGCCGGCTCATCTGACCGGCTCCCACACCCACGACCTGCCCGCCGCGGGCGAACACGATCGCGTTCGACTTCACGTGCTTGCACACCGCCCACGAGAACCTGAGATCCGAAAGCTCCGCATCCGTCGGCTTTCGTGTCGTGACGACTTGCCACTCCGCTTCCACGTCGGGCAATTCATCGCGGCTCTGCACCAACAATCCGCCCGTGACCCGGCGGTAGTCCCAACTGGCTTCGCGGTCTTCCAGCATCGCCGGGCATTCCATCAGGCGGACGTTTTTTTTCCACTTCGGCCGGGTGGTGAGGATCTCGAACGCATCGGGATCGTAGGCGGGGGCGATGATGGCTTCCACGAAGCGGTCTGGCTCGGCCAGTTTTTCCGCCGTCGCCGCGTCCAGCGGTCGATTGAAGCCGATGATCGAACCAAACGCGCTCACCGGATCGCCCGCGTAGGCCCGGTCGAACGCCGCCGCGAGCGTCTCGCCGATGCCGCAGCCGCAGGGGTTGTTGTGCTTGATGACGACAGCCGCGGGTTCCGAAAACTCCCGTGCGATGTTGAGGGCCGCATCCAGATCGAGCAGGTTGTTGTAGGACAGCTCCTTGCCGTGGAGTTGCTTCGCCGCCGACAGGCTCGCGGGCGGGAAGTCCGGTTCCACATACCACGCCGCCTGTTGATGCGGATTTTCGCCGTAGCGCAGCGGCATCGCCCGGCGGAAGCTCAGATCGAGCGCCGCCGGCATGGGCTGTTCTTCGCCGGGCGTTTCCAGATCGAGTTTCGTAAAGTAATTTGCGATCGCCCGGTCGTAGTCGGCCGTCATCTCGAACGCGGCCAGTGCCAACTCCCGGCGGAACGCATCGCCGAGGTGGCCGCCTTTGAGGGCCTCGAGAACCACGGGGTATTGGGCGGGGCGGGTGACGACGGCGACGCGGGCGTGATTTTTCGCGGCGGAGCGGATCATGCTGGGGCCGCCGATGTCGATTTGCTCGATGGCATCCTCGACCGTCACGCCCGGCTTCGCGATTGTCTCCTGAAACGGATACAAATTGCAGATCACCATCTCAAACGGAACGATCCCGTGCTCTTTCATCGCGGCCGCGTCGCCGGGCACGTCGGGCCGGCCCAAAATCGCGCCGTGCACCTTGGGGTGCAGCGTTTTCACCCGGCCTTCCATCATTTCGGGAAACCCGGTGTAGCGGGCGACGTCGATCACGGGAATGCCCGCTTCCTCCAGATGCCGCCGCGTCCCGCCGGTGGAAAGAATTTCAAAACCAAGCTCGGCAAGGCCTTTCGCAAAAGGCGCGAGGCCGTCCTTGTTGCTCACGCTGACTAATGCGCGCCGGGGAGGGGATTCGGTCATGTCGTTCGGTCCGTTGTCAGGAGTCCAGAGAGATTCGCTTCGCGTTGATTTTAGTGGACTCGACCGGTTCTACAACGGTGTGTGCCCCGGGAAAGTCGCAAAAGGTATGCGACGGGCTTTCCCAGTGCTTTTTGAACGCAGCACTTCAAAAACGCCTTCGGACAAAGGCGGCGCTATTGCAACCGCACCTGTTCGATTTGGTTCTCGATCAGCCACGAGAGCCAATCTTCCTGCTCCTCGGTGATTTCCAGTTCCGCCGTGGTCGAACTGTCGAGCGGCGAAACGATCCGCACCACGCCTTCGTCATAAATGCGGAGAGCCTCCTCGCGGGGCATCCACCACTCGCCTTTGGCCAAAGCCGCGGGTGCGGCGGGGTTGCCCGCGGGCGTGCCGAAGTAAATGATGTCGTGCTTGAACCGCTCCGGCATCGAAAACGGCGGCAGGTCCGGCTTCTCGAGCGAGAACACGAGCGTCGGCATGGAAGGGAGACTCGATAAAAAGCGGCCCGGCGGTGGGGCGTTAACACCGGATGGGGCACAGCGCCAATACCATCCGAAACCCGCGGTAGTCGTTGCGGATCAATTCCATCGGGGACGAGACATCGGCCACGTCGCCGAACGTCATCGGGGCTTCGCCCTTTTCGATGATGCCCGCGACCCAATCCATGACTTCCAGGGCCGGGGTTTCCGGAAATTTCTCGATCAGGTGAATAATCGATCTCGTGGCTTTTGTGGTTTCCCATCGGGAATCGAAGTTGCGGTGGCTCAAGGCGGTCTGCCAGCGAAGGACCAAACCGTGAACCCGTTCTGTGTTAATCATGGAAGCACCCTGTCTTTCGAGACGAAGAACAAACCCGAGGTGATCGTCAAGATGGTGAAGGGGATGTGTGGGAGTTGTGCTTTGATTATAACCCAATTCGTTCTCAAAAGCACGCCAGTGCCTGTTGAGATGGTTGATGCAGGCTCCCGCGTATGGTTAGATGGGGGCAATGCGTCCGCAGCGGGGGTCGAGCCTTGCGTGTCCGATCATTTTTTTTGCCAAGGGAGACCGTCATGCCGTTCATCGAGTGGATCGAAGAGAAAGATGCCCAAGGGGACGTGGCCCGGGGGTACGATTTCTATTTTCAGAAGCGTCCCGACCGCACGAAGGTGGCCGACATCATCAAGTGCTTCAGCCATCGGCCGGACTTTATGCAGCAGGTGATGGATTTCAGTTGGCAGATCCACTTTTGCGACGGGCATCTGCCGGAGCGGGTTAAGGAGATGATCGCCACCTTGGTCTCGGGCCAGAACCGCTGCCCATACTGCATGCATTCGCACGCGTACTTTTTGCACAGGCAGGGAGCCGAGGACGCCGCGGTCGAGCACATCGGCCGGGGCGAAATCGAGGAGGCTCCCATCACCGAGGCGGAGAAGGCCCTGCTGCGGTTTGCGAAGTTGCTCACGCACGAGTCCTACCGCAACACGCCGGAAGAAGTGCAGAAGCTCCGCGATGCGGGCTGGACGGACCCGCAGATCGCCGAGGCGGTGTACATCACCGCCATGTTCGCGTTCTTCAACCGCGTGGCGAACGGGTTCGGGCTGGAAAACCCCGGCTACTTCGAAAAAGCCGGCGAGCCGGATCCTCTGGACAAATTCCTCCCGCCGGTGGGCCAG
Source organism: uncultured Planctomycetaceae bacterium (assembly GCA_963815195.1). GTDB lineage: Bacteria > Planctomycetota > Planctomycetia > Planctomycetales > Planctomycetaceae > CAWAVN01. The sequence goes on along the minus strand of CAWFGE010000010.1, from coordinate 379,497 downwards.
ACCGAAGCGTAAGAGGAGAACAACCGTTCTAAACCTCCGCGGAAGCGAATGTTAAGAAATATTCAAAAACTCACCGGAATCATGAAGTCTTTGTTAATACCGGCGCGAATAATTAGCATTCGTTAATGCAGCCCAATCGGAATGATCGATGAAACCCTCACAACCCTCAAGGTTTACCTAATCGGTGCGCCTTGACAACCGGTGGGTCGATGTGAACGGATGCATTGGCCGGTATGCAAATGGAATCTTCAGCTTTCTGGGAACACGGATGTCTCGATCGCGCTCAGGTTTTTGTGAGTTGATTTTTTGTGTGCTGCTCGGGGCTTGCTGCGGAACGGCAGCCGGGCAGGATCAAACTTTCAGACCGGTTGATCCAGACCAGATGTTTTATGGGGCCCGCCGCCCGGCTGAAACGGAGCCGGTCTCGACCACGGCCAATCAGCAGAATGATTTGCAGCAACAGGTGCGGGAACTCTCCGCCGAGGTCCAACGTCTGCGGGAACGGGTCGATCGTCCCCAGAGCAACGCCAACGGACAAAACGTGCCACCCGTGGACTTGAGCGGTCAGGATTCCCCGATGGACCGCGAATTCGGGCTTCCGGATCCGGAGATCACAGGCACGTCGGGGCCGGCGGCCCAGGCGCAGGATGAATCGGTGCTGAAAGGCCTCTTCGATGAGGGCTGGCAGTTCCGTTCGTCGACCGGGAATTTCGTCCTCCGCCCGGATGTGGAGGTCAACCTCGATACCGTCTGGCTGAATGCCGAGAACCAGGTCCAGTTTGCCGGTCCGGGCGCGATCGGCCCGGTGACGGACGGCATCAACATCCGCCGCGGCCGGTTGGGGGCGAAGGGTACGATGTACAATAACTTTGAATACATGATCCAATACGATTTCAACCTGGCGACAACGGTCCGCAATGCGTCCGGCACGAACACCTCCGTCATCAACTCCCCCAACCCCACGGAAGTCTTCGGGATGTTCACGCACTTGCCGATCTTCCGCAACATCCGCCTCGGGAATCAAAAGCCCTTGTGGAGCTTTGAGAATTTCACCAGCAGCCGATTCCAGAACTTCATGGAGCGCTCCCTCGGCTGGGACGCGTTTGTCGAAGACCAGGACAACGGGTTTATCCCGTCGATCGTGATGCTGAACCACACGGAGAATGCCGCATGGGTCTATCAAGCGGGCATCGCGAAGAACAACCGCAGCGGGTTTTTCTTCGACACGCAGTCCGGCGCCTACATGGCGGAAGGCCGGACGGTGATCACCCCCTGGTTTGAAGAGGAAGGCAAATACCTGTTGCACCTGGGCGTCGGGGGCATGTATGCCGACACCGACAACGGCATCGCCCGCTTCCGCGCCCGCACGCTGCTGCGGAACGGCTCGAACCAGGTGCACCCCATCGTCAGCGAAGCCCGGATGTTCGCCAACAACGAATCCCGATTGGTGCCGGAGTTTGTCTTTCAATACGGTTCGCTCAGCATCCAGTCGGAATACTACATGGCCTGGGCCGGCGGGGTGCGCACTTTCGCCAGCGGCCGCAGCGGCCCGGTCCTGGGAACGTGGTACGGCAATAGCTGGTACGTCCAGGCCAACTACCTGTTGACCGGCGAATTTATCCCCTACGACCGCAAATTGGGCCGCTGGGGCCGGCTCATTCCGTTCCACAATTTCTCCACCAGCGACGGCGGCTGGGGCGCGTGGATGATCGGGGCCCGCTACTCCACCCTCAATTTGAACGACCTGGGCGGCGTCAACGGCGGGGCGACGAACCCGTCCGGATACTCGGCCTCCTCCGCAAGGGTCAACGACGTCTCGCTGGCGGTCAACTGGATCGCCAATCCCAACACCCGCATCATCTGGGACGGAATTTACGAAAACCGCACCACCGCCAACACCCCGGCCAGCAACGGCAGCCTCTACGGCTTCGGCATGCGATTGCAGTTCGACTATTGATCTCTCAAATAATTCGCAACGGAGCGCTCTAGCCTCGCATCGCAAAACCATTATACTTCGCGGCCTCTCTCACATTTCCTTCGCATTTGATTCTGGTTTTTGCGTTCGATGCAGATGGGTGCCTCGTTCCATCGGTGGGCTGCCTGGGTCCTGCTCTCCCTCGGAGTGCTGGGGTGCGGTTCCACGCAGCAACGGGATGCGACCGAGCAGCTTCTGACCTCCAATGCCGTCGACCGCAGCGTGGCCCAACTCGACTTCCGTGCGCTCTCCGGGCAATCCGTCTATTTCGATACGACCTATCTCAAGAACATCAAAGGCGTTGGGTTCGTCAACGCGGAGTACATCACCAGCTCGCTCCGGCAGCAACTCGTGGCGGCCCGGTGTTTGCTCCAGGACAAAAAAGAGGAGGCGGACTACGTCGTGGAAGCCCGGATCGGAGCCCTGGGCACGGATCGGCATGAAGTCACCTACGGGATGCCGGCCAACAATTTCCTGAACGCCGCTTCCAGCCTCGTCCCCAATTCGCCTTCGTTGCCCTCGTTGCCGGAATTGGCCTTGGCCAAACGCAACGAGCAACTGGCGGCGGCGAAAATCGGGGCCTTCGCCTATCACCGCGAAAGCGGGGAACCGGTCTGGCAATCGGGCGTCGCCCCCGTTCGCAGCACCGCCAAGGACACGTGGTTTCTCGGTGCGGGACCGTTTCAGCGGGGCGACATCTACGAAGGCGGCACGCAGTTCGCCGGGACGAAGTTGGGCTTTTCGCTGCTGATGAACGAAACCAAAGGAACCCCGCCGCCTCCGGTCGTGGATTACAACAAGCCCGCGTATTTCAATCCGAACTTCCACAAAAGAAAAGCCAAAGAAAACGAAAACGACAAAAAGGAAACACCCGCCAAGCCGCCGGAGAAAATCGCCGCCACGCCGGAGAAAACGGAAGCGAAATCGAAACCGGCTCCCGAGACCCCTGCCGCACCCGCGACACCCCCCGCCACGGCGGAAAAAGCCCCAACCAAAGCCCGTCCCTCCGAGACGGCCGCGACAACGCCGGCCGGCAAAATCTCGCTCGACCCGAAAAGCTGGCAAAGCCAGGGCCTCAGGTTGCGATTCCGCTTCGACGAACCGCCGCCCGCGAACTTCGACCCGCTGACGGACGATGCCGGCCCCAAGCTCTTCCGGCTCGACCCCCCGGAATAAGCGGTCAGGACAAGATCGCCCCGGACCGCCGGAGGTGAAATTCCTGCTCGGGATCATAAATCGCCCCGCGGAGATCGACGAGATAAAAATCGACCTCGGCCAATATCGCTCCTCGCAAGTCGGCACCGCAGAGGTTGGCCATCGGCCTTCTGGAGACCTTGCCCTTCCCTGAAAAATCTGCGCAACAACTCCCCCGCGTGGAATAATATTTAACTGTGGGTGGCACGTCCCTGAGCGCAGCGACGGCCGTGGTCTTTGCGATCACCACGCCCTTCGCTGCGCTCAGGAACGTTGCCACTGTTGCCATCCGTTTTCCAATTCCAGGCTGGATTTGGGGCACGGGGCCGCTTTATAATGAGGGAACATCCCCTTCGGAGCCTCTCCGAATATTCCCCCCTCTTCTTCATCCATTAGCAAAACCTGGCGGGCACAGCGAACGGTCATTATGGCAAATATCCCGAAAAGCATGGTCATTGGCTCAGGGGCGGTCTCCGGTTTGGTCGCCTTGTTGGCGGTGATGGATTTCATCACCGGAATCCCGTTTAACAAGATGACGTTTCTGGATATCGCCCTGCTCTTAAGCGCCGCCGGCATTCTCTATATGTGCTGGGACTCCTACCAGGATTTCCGCTAGACAGGCGGCCGCCCGATGCTCGCGGACGATTTGGTGACGGTTGCGGAATTCGGCAATCCCCAACAAGCCAGCTTCGCCAAGTGGCTCTTGGAGCGGGAAGGCGTTCACGCTTACGTCTCCGGCGCGGAATCCACCAACATGCTGTGGATCGTCGGGCCGGCTTTGGGCGGCGTGAAGCTGCAAGTCGCCGAGCACGATGCCGAGAAATCCGCCCGGATTCTGGAGACCGCGAAACATTCGGAAGAAGCCACCGAGACCGTCGGTCCTTGGAAGTGCACGCATTGTGGCGAGACGGTGGATGCGGGTTTCGAGACGTGCTGGTCTTGCGGAGCGTGTTACGCCGAGGCCGCCGACACCGCATCGGCCCCAGTCGCGGACACTCCCGAAGAGGACGAGAACGTCTGGGAAACCGTGGAAACTCCGCCCCTCACCGCGGACGAAATGGCCCTCCGCGCCTTTCGGTCGTCCATGTATGGGATGGCCTTTTTTCCGTCGGTGTTCGGCTTTCTGCCGTTCCTCTATTACTCCATATCCTTGCGTGATCGACGGCAACCTCATCAGCGGCCGCACGTTTCACGACCACGGGCACTATATGAAACCCTGGATGGGGCTGCTCAACGAAGCACGGGAAAAAGCCCTGGCGGAAGTTTCATGAGCAGGGTGGTTATTGGTCCTTTTTGTATTCGAGCGAATCTTTGAAAAATGTTTCCAACGAAAGAGGGAGTTTTTCAGACTCAATCTCCAGAAACGGTAGGCCAAAAACATTTCGGTCTACAAAACGAATTTCTGCCTTGGAAATCATCCCGTTTTTATCCTTGTCCGCCCCCGAAAGTAAGGCGAAGGAACTCGCCACTTCGGCAGAAGGATATTGAGGAAACTGTTTGACAACGGCCATCAACTGGCTGAAATCGACTTCCAAACCAAAGTGCAAATCGATCGACCAGACCTGAGGTTTCTCCTCCCCCTCCTTCGGCTCGGTTTGAACGTAGTACATCACTTGAGAGGTATGCCCTTTGCCAAAGTTAGGACCTAACATTTCGAGGAAATGGAGGTCGAGGAAGTCGCCGCTGTTGGGGAACTCGGCGTCTTGCGGCAATTTGACGAGTCGCAACTCCGAGAGATAAGCCGCTTGGCCTCTCCAAGGCAGGGTCTCCTGATAAACTTCCGGCTTGGATTCGATGTGGATGATCGTGTCAAAGGCGTAGTGTTCCTTCGGCGGTCGTGATGGGTTGTTTTGAGCTTGGTTTTCCGACGCAGCGGAATAAACCGCCAGCCGTCCGTCGGGGCGTATTAGCAGGTGCTCTCTGCGGAGACTCTTCCAGAGTTGATCATCGACCTTGGTCTTGTCGGCGCTCGAAATTGTCATCAATGCGGCCACGTCCGCGTCTTTCAATTCCTTGGGCCATTGGATCGAAGGCTTCACGAGATGCGGTTTCGGCGGTTTCGGGGCAAGCACTTTCTCAACATGGGGCGCTCCGGGTTTGACCACAAACATTTCGGTTGCCTGTTCTCCCCAGGTCGTTTGGACGGTGATGGAGTATGAGCCGGGCCGGATCACATCGAAATCAGCAATTCCGGATTCGTCCGTCTTTTCCTCGAGCTGGGCACCTTGTGATTCGGAGATCGCATTCCCGCGCAGTGTGACGGAGAACCCCGCGCCGGGCGTTCGCTCTTCATTGTTTTCAAGAACTTGCACCTTGACCGGCACCCATTCCATGAGGTTCGGTTCTTCGGTTTTGCGGTTGTTCATCGCCTTGAGTTGCGCAAGCAGTGCCTCGTTCGCCTCGCGGCTTTGGGTTAACAGTTCGCTGCTGGCGGCTTGGAAGTCGCGGGCTAACGACAGCATGAAGCCGCAGGCGAGGGCGGAGCCGACTGCCACGATTGTGACGAGGGCTAGCGTGAGTTTTTGCAGCATGAGTTTCTCCTTCATGGCCTCGAACCAAAGTTGACGGGCGATTTTCTGAGGGTTGCCGAACCTTGCGAGCACCCGGCGTTCCACGTCGTGGGGATCCGGATGGGACAACGCTTCCCGCCGGGCCGCACATTCCAGATGGTCCGCGAGTTCATCCAAAATATCCCGCCGCAGCGCACCCGGTTCGTCGGCATTGGGGGCCGGCAGTTCCGAAAGAATGTCCTCACGCGGCGGCATGGTGTTCGCGTCCAGTCGGTCAAATAGGTTTAGAACTCGGAAAATCAATTTGATCCGCGTCGCGATCGCTCGTCGGGCGTTCGGTATTTGACGAAGTAGGCTTCCATAAATGTGCGATACGAAATCGGATACTTTTCAAATTCAAGCTGGGTGAGGCCCGGATTTCTGTTGCTCCATTCCTCTTCCGAGAGTTCGTTATCCCCGTCTTTGTCATCGACGTGAAAATAGAGGGATCCCCTGACTGCGTGTTTGCTCGATTCTTTCGGGAATTGCTCAGGAGCGATCATGGTGAGTGTGGTGAGAATGTCGGATTCCGAGAAATCAATGGTCCACTGTTGCTGACCTGCTCCCAAACTTTTCCCTGTCAACTGGTCCTGATGAGGTCCGTTTCGCCCGGTCTGCCTTTGAAAAATGCGAAATTGCGACGAGAAACTCCTGTAAAGGGCTTCCGACGGGGATAGACACTTCAGCCGATCCTGATCGCCGGGAAAACCCGCCTCTTTGGGAAGGTACACGACGTTGACGCTGACCAACGCCGCTTCACGGCCTCTCCAGGGAAACACATCCGTATGCTCTACCGGTTCACTCGGAAAGTAAACGGTATCAGTAATCGCTTCGTTGCCATTGTCTGATGGACTGCTGTAAATGTTGTAATTTGAAGGAAAGCGATGGACTTCGGAATAGACGGCAAATCGTCCATCCGGGCGGATGAGCAAGAACGGATTCGCGCCGCCTTCCCAAGATGTGTCATCCACTCGGGTGGAGTCTTTGCGAGAGATGCCAACCACGACGGCGACATCCAAGCCGCCAAATTCTTTGGGCCATTTGACCATCGGTTTGACTTGAACCGGTTCGGGTGGTTCGACCGGGGCGATGATCACGCTCTCGGAGGCAATGCCGGCCTTCACAGTCACGCTAATTGAACGATTTTCCCCCCAGGGCGCTGTCACGGTTCCATAGAATCGCCCGGGGTGGACGAGTCCAAAATCGGCAACGCCGTTTTCGTCGGTTGTGATTGTGACGCTGTTGCTCCCCCTGCCGCCTGTGCTATTTCGGCTCGCTTCCACATCGGAAAAATGAGGTCCACGGAGTACGACTTCAAATCCCTCTGCGGGAGTTTTCTCTTTATCATTCTTCACCACGCGAACATTGAGCGGATTCCAATCCGGCGTGGTAACGGCTTCGGTAGGGCGGTTGGCGAGCGCTGTCAGTTGCTGCATCATCTTTTGGTTTTGATTGACCAATTCCTGGTTCGCGTCGCGGCCTTGTTTCAAGAGTTCCGCGGTGGCGGCTTGAGATGCTTGGGCGGCGGTTTGAAAGTCGCGGGCCAACGACCACACCAGCCCGCAAGCGGTCGCGGCAATCACCGTGAGCAGGCCCACGAAGCTGAGCAGGATCTTTTGCGACATAAGAATCTCCTTCATGGCTTCGAACCAGAGTTGACGGGCGATTTTGCGGGGGTCGCCGAAGCGGGCGAGCACCCGGCGTTCGATGTCCGCGGGATCGGGATGTTGAAAGGATTCCCGCTGAGCCGCGCACTTCAGGTGGTCGGCAAGTTCATCGGCGATGTCCTGCCGGAGCGTGGGCGGCTCGTCCGCATGCGGGGCGGGCAAGTCGGCGAGAATGTCGTCACGCCCAGCCATAGGTCAGCCCCAACACGCCCCCGACGCCCTTGGCAAAACGTTCCCACTCGGCCTTTTTCGCGGCCAGGGCTTTTTTGCCCGCCGCGGTCAGGCGGTAGTATTTCCGCCGGCGTCCGTCGGCTTCCCGCCAATCGGCCGCCAGGAGTTTTTGGCGTTCCAGGCGATGCAGAGCCGGGTACAAACTGCCCTCGGTCAACTCGAAATACCCGCCCGAACGGGAAATCACCTGCTGGGTGATGTCGTACCCATACGTGGGGCCGGCGGAGATGATTTCCAGAATCAACAGCTCCACCGTCCCGGACAACAATTTGGAATCCATAACGCGGCCTCCCGTACATAATTGGATTAGGTATTTATACATAACGGGATTATGTTTGGATGTCAAGGGAGGAAATGGGAGATGAATCCCAATCCGGATTATCCATCAGCCGCAGGGCGCTAGCCCCGGTTCTTGCGGCGAACCGGGGCTACCGCCCTGCGGCTAATAAATCCGACAATTATTGATCGAGCGATCCTGATTCGTCGTCCTTCACAACAGATGGCGGGCTTTGATGTCGAGGTAGCGGCTGATGAGTTGGGACGAGAGCTGATCGGGCAAGGCATCGATCACCAACAGGCCGTGCCGCTCGAACTCGGCGATCTGCCGGCTTTGGGCACCAATAAGATCCGCGGCGGCGGCGACTTGGAAAGCTTCGAGATCCGTGCGGGGCACCGCCGACATTCGCTCGTAGAGCGGCACGTTTTTCAAAAAAGCCCCCAAGACCAGATGCGGGGATTTGAGCGTCCTGAGCGTTTGGCCGATGCTTTCCAGGTGCACCTCGTCGATGGCGTGCGTCAATAACACCACCAGCGATCGCTTGCGGTGCCGCAGCCGGAGTTGCTCGGCCATCAGTTGATAATCCGTGGCGTGATGCGTCGGTTCCAGATCGAACGTTTGCCGGACGAGGGACTTCATCGCGGTCGCGCCGCGGAGCGGGGGCACATACCGCTCGACCCGGCGGGACGAGGCGAGCAGCGTCACGGTATCGCCTTGGCGAAGGGCGACGTAGCTTAAGAGGATCGCCGCGTTTAGGGCCCGGTCGAAATGCGTGATGCCTCCGAACTCGCTCAGCATCGACCGGCCGCAATCAAGCAGAAACAGAACGTTCTGGTTGCGTTCGACGACGTACTCCCGGCTGACCAACTGCCGGGTGCGCGCCGTGGCTTTCCAATCGATGTTGCGGTATTCATCTTCGCGGCGGTATTCGCGAAGGCGGTCGAACTCGGTCCCTCGCCCGCGAAGTTGCGACAAGCGAACGCCGACCTCGGCCACGCGGTTGTGCCGGGCCAAAAGCTCCACCGCATGCACCGCTTGCACGTCGGGATAAATCTTGACCGCCTGCGGCAGATCGCGCTCGGCGGTGAGTTCCCAAAACCGCAATCGGCTCGGGCACCTGAGATACACGCGGCCGAATTGGTTCCGGCCGCGGTGATGCGGTTTCACGTGGTAAGTGACTTGCCGGGTTTGCTGCGGGCCGAGTTCGACCCTGGCCGGCAAGTCGAACATGTCCGCGGGCTGGGGCGGCTCATCGTGAAGCTCCAACAACAATCGCGACGGCGTGGGGTTTCGCAGCCAGAGCCGGATCGCGTTCCGGCGCCGACGCTGAGCACATCGGGCACGTCCCGCTCGACTTCGACATGCCGGAGCCGCGGCGAAATCGCCAGGTCCAAAAGAGCCGACGCAATCAACAGCAGCGTGAGGAATACGCCCATCTGCCCGACCGCCGGCTCCCAGATGCCCGCAACCAAAGGCACGCTCGCCAACGCGAAGAGGAGCAACAAAAAAGTTCGCGGCATCATGGAAGTCGGCCACGCTCGCCGTGCACCGTTTGGCACGAGTTCTTTAAGAAAACCCGATGCACGAAATCCGAAACAAATCCAATCCCATTCCCAATGCGTCAAACCTTAGAGATTCTCGGCGGGTTGGGATTTGAGTTTCGGTCATTGGGATTTGTTTCGGATTTTGGATTTCGTGCTTCGGAATCTAGTCGTCGGTCAATTCCTCGGCGCACTTGGGGCAGACTTTCAGTTCGCGGACGATCTCTTGTCCTTCGCCGCCTTTGTCCACGGTGCGTTCGCGGGGATAGCGACTGCGGCCGACGGCCTGGGTCTCGGTTCGCTGAGGGTATTCTTTGCTGCGGGACTGCACGACAACGTGTTGGGCGGATGTTCCCGCGGGCACAACGGCTCCACATTTTTCGCAACGAAACATTCATCTCCCTAATGGCCCATGAGGGCCTGCTAGTACCAAAATGCCGAATCCTTCGGCCCGGACTTGGCCCGATTGAGGCCGCGGTCCGGTCTTCCAAAAAAAGACGAGCCGGCGAACGATCCGCCGGCTCGGTCATTCCTGCAAACAATTAGGCCGAGGCGGGTTTCACGTTCTCCGCCTGCGGGCCTTTTCTTCCTTGGCCTTCCGTAAACGTCACCGTTTGTCCTTCGTAGAGTTCTTCGAACCGCACCCCGTCCAGATTGGAGAGGTGGAAGAAAATGTCTTTCCCATTTTCTAGTTCGATGAACCCATACCCTTTGTCCGTCAACCGTTTGATCGTGCCCTGCGCCATTCCTCGTTTTCCAATTCTGAAAAAGTTTTGGCCTGCATCCGGATCAGAACAGCACGGATCCGAATCTTCGCCGCCGTGTATCGTGCAGTATGACGACCGAAGGGAAGCCCGTCAATCTTTTTTGGATCAGGGATTGAACTTTCGCAATGCAATCGGCGTGCCATTATTTCGGGCGGACATCCATTGTGAGGCGGTGGTCCTGGCAGTATTTAATGAGGCAGTCCACAAAGACGTCTCCGTAGTCGTCGAGCTTCTTTTCGCCGACGCCCCGGATCGTGCGGAAGGCTTCCAACGTGGAGGGCCGCCGGCGGGCCATGTCCCGGAGGGCCGCATCGCTGAAGACGATATACGCGGGAATGTCTCGGGCCTCAGCTTGCTCCCGGCGGAGCGTTCGCAGCACCCCGAACAAGTCCCGATCCACGCCTTCCCAAGCGTCCGTCTCGACCGCCGCGGCCTCCTTTTTGCGGGCCCGCTCTTGCGGCTTGAGCAGGCGGGGCGTTTGTTCGCCTTTCAAAAGCTGCCGACCGGCGGGCGTAACCTTTAATACATTGTAGTCGCCTTCCTTCGCGAGGAAACCCTGGCTGGCGAGCTGCTCGATCCAATCGCGGATGATCCGCTTGTCGTGATCGGCCAGAAGCCCGAACGTGCTGAGTTGGTCGTGGCCGTTGTCGAGGATGCGTCTGAGCCTGGCCCCTTTGAGGACCTGGGCCGTGTATTCGCCGCCGAACCGCTGCTGCTGGCGAACGACGCACGACAGAATCTTTTGGCCGATGATCAGGGCGTCATCGACCAGGTCCAACTGCGCCCAGGCAGACATCGCAGGCATTGCAGGATTCGCGGTCCCAGACCTGCCCGAAATGTTCCACCAACTGCCGATGCCGGCACACTCACGCCCGTGCAAAAATCGTCGATCGCCTCCAGCGACTTAAGCGAGGCGGCCCGCGATTCGGGGGAGTCCTCCTCGGTGAGTTTTCGCCAGATTTGCGGATCGCGGCCGGAGTAGAGCAGACAGCACTCGGCTTCCAGGCCGTCGCGTCCCGCGCGGCCGCTTTCCTGCTGGTAGTTCTCGAGCGACTTGGGCATGCCCGCGTGGATCACGTACCGCACGTTGGATTTGTCGATCCCCATCCCGAACGCGACCGTGGCCACGATCGTTTCGACTTTTTCCTCGATGAAGGCTTCCTGGTTCCGCTTGCGTTCGTCGTCCGCGAGGCCCGCATGGTAGGGGCGGGTTTTGTAGCCGAGGGCATTGAGTTCCTCGCTGATCGAGTCCACGTTTTTGCGGCTGATGCAATAGATGATCCCGGAATCGCCCCGGTGTCGATCGAGGACTCCGCGGATCTGGCTGACCCGGTCCCGCCGGCGTTCCACGCTGTAGATCAAGTTCGGGCGGTCGAACGAGCCCACGAGGACTTCAGGCTGATTGAGGCCCAGGTTCTGGGCGATGTCCCGGCGGACCCGCTCGGTCGCGGTGGCGGTGTAGGCGTGAATCCCAATCTCTGGATACGCCAGCCGGAGGATTTTGAGGGTCGCGGTATTCCGGGCGAAAATCGTGGCCCCATTCGCTGATGCAGTGGGCCTCGTCGATGGCCACGAACGACAAGCCCGCCGACCGGAGGAAAGACATTGTCTGCGGCTGCACGAGCCGTTCAGGAGCCACGTATAAGAGCCGCAGCTGGCCCGCGCGGATGTCCTCGGCGACGTTTCGTTTTTCGCTGGGCGACTGGGAGCTGTTGATGTACTCCGCCGGAACGCCGTTGGTCTTGAGGGCGTCCACCTGGTCTTTCATCAAGGAAATCAACGGCGAGACGACCACCGCGAGGCCGTCCATGCACATCGCCGGGGCCTGATAACACAGCGATTTCCCGCCGCCGGTGGGCAGGACGACCACCGAATCCCTGCCCGCGAGCACATGTTCCATCGCCCGTTGTTGCAGGGGGCGGAATTGATCGTATCCCCAGTATCTCTCCAGCACCTCGCGCAACGCATTTTGAGCCGCCGGGTTGGTCGTGGTCCGCATGGATGACATAACGGTTCGCTGAAATCGGAAAAACAGGAAGATGGCAGACTGACTGATCTCATGTCAATCATACCCCAAACCGCCTTCAAGGAAACAGAGCACTCGGAGTTTTTTGGAGCCAGGGTTCCCACGTCGGACGATTTCGTCATCGGGTCGCGCGAAGGGGGCGGACTTGACAGGGGATCGTTGGCTTTCGACAACCTACGATTTCCCGCGTGGAATTGCCAGCCGACCTCCTCGGAAAGGGTTTGTCCGATTCATCTCTTGATGCCGTTTTGCTCCAGCGTGATCGTCGTGTTTGCCCTCTTGATCTTGAAGCGGGCTCAAGTCCAGGGGGTGACGTCATGGACTTCGGTAATCGTGGTTTGCTGGGCGTCCGCCTTTGTGTTTCCGCTGTTGACGGTGATGGGCGGGACCATGCAGCCGCTGTCGATGTTATGGCAGCCGGCGATTCTGGGGGCGTTGTTTCTGACGGGGCAGTTGCTGACGTTCGTGGCGGTGCATCGCGGAGACGTTTCGATCGCCGCTCCCGTGTTGGGCGTGAAAGTTTTGATGGTCCCCGCCTTCACGCCGCTGTTCGTCGAGGCCGATTTGCCCGGCCGCGTGTGGATCGCGGCGGCGATTGCGGTCGCCGGCGTGGGGTTGGTGCAGGCCCGCGATGCCTCGATCGATCGCTCGCGAATTGCCGCCTCGGTGGCCTTCGCGGTGTTGGCGGCGGTGTCGATGACGTTCTTCGACTTGTTGATTCAGCGGTGGGCCTCGGCCTGGGGAGCGGGTTATTTTCTGCCGATCACATTCGGTTTTGCCGCGCTGTTCTCGCTGGTGTTTTTGCCGTGGGCCGATTCGCCGGGCCGGCTCAAGCAGATCCGCGTCGTCCGCCCGCTGGCCGTGGGAGCCTTGCTGATGTCGGTCCAGGCCATCGGCATGACGCTGACGCTCGGGCTCTTCGGCGATGCAGCAAGAGTCAACATCGTGTACTCGCTGCGCGGGTTGTGGGGCGTGCTGCTCACATGGATTTTCGCCCACCACCTTGGGGAAGCCGATTCGATTCCCAGTCACCGCGTGATGTCCACCCGGCTCGCGGGAGCCGCCTTGATTGGGGCGTCGGTCGTCATCGCCGTGGCGTGAAAGCGTCTTTCCCTGCAATCCCGCGACGGAAATGCAAGCGCGGCCGGCCTCTGATACAATCCACAAACCGGCGAATCGCCTTGGCTTACATCATTAACTCTCTGACTCACGGAATCGACTCATGCACATCTCGGCTTCTCGATTGGCTCTCACGTTGGCTGCGGTTCTGGTCTTGCCGTCCGTTTCCCGCGTCGTCGCGGACGATGCGAAATGGATTTCCCTGTTCGACGGCAAAACGCTCGACGGCTGGGAAAAGGTCGGCAACGAGAAAAGCGTCTGGGAAGTGAAGGACGGGGCCCTGTGCGGATCGGGTCCGGCCTCGATGCTCGTCTCCACCAAGGGGCCTTATAAGAACTTCCGCTACCGGGCCGAGATCAAAATCAACGACGGCGGCAACTCCGGCATGTACTTCCGCACGACCGCGAAGCCCGGCTTCTCGGACGGCTACGAAGCCCAAATCGACAGCACGCACCGCGATCCCATTCGCACCGGGTCGCTGTACGGGTTCTGCCACGTTTACAAACCGCTCGTCAAACCCGACACGTGGTTCACCTACGAACTGGAAGTTCGCGACGATGTGTGGCGCGGCCGCAAAACAACGCGCATCAAAATCACGGTCGACCGGGACGAATTGTACGAATACCTCGACTTCGATCAGACCTTCAAGCAAGGGCATTTCGCGTTTCAACAACACGATCCCGGCAGCAAAGTCTGCATTCGCAAGGTCTTGGTCCTGCCCCTCGCGGATTGACCCAAAACGGCTTCGCGTCCACCGCATTCAGAGTGGCTCACTCGTACTTCTCGTTCTCATAGCTGTGCGTTTCGGGCGTGGGGTGCACCAGGACCGTGATGCTGGTCACGAACAGAATCCAGACCACCGAGATGCCCACGGCGGCGGCATACCACCAAGGCTCCGGTTCCTTTTGCGTGTAGAACTCATACCACAACAGGCCCAAGCCGATGTGGAGCACCGCGCCCAAGAACACGTCCAACCAGCCCGTGACGAGCGAATCGGGCGTTTGCACGGACCGATAATAGGCCCATCGCAAAGGCTGTTTGAAGAACTTGGGCGGCGCGGGTTTTTTGGCGACGCCAAAGGCGAGAATCAGCCGCAGGAGCGCCCACACGGCAATGGCCGCACCCACCGCGATCCAGCGATGCGACGGTTCGGTCAGCCGCCTTAGCACGAGGGGCCAGGTGAGAATCAACGCCACGCTGATTCCCGACCGCAAGAGCATCACAAGACTCGCCAGCCATTGCACGAGGGCGCGGAACGGCGATCGCGTTTCCACGGGGCTGGAAAAGAACGTGGAGAGGCCGTACCACACTTCGCGATAGGCCCAGATTCCCAAGGAGCCGCCCAGGCAAATCCCGACCAGGATCGCATGAATCCACCACCAATGTTCTTGAAGGCGGTCCCAAATCTGCGGAATGTCCATCGAAATTCATTTCATCCCAGGCATGCCGGCGTCGTTCGTACGTTTCTTTGATTGCTCCGCGAGGCCGCGAAGCATCAAAGCCGGCCCTCATTGTCCTTCCGCCGTTGTTCACGGTCAATTCCGTTGACCAAATGAATTCCTGGCCGCCTGGAAACGCCAACGCTGGGATTCGAAGGTGAGCGGCCGGTCCGCCGGTCTTGATTTTTAGGGTTTTCCTTCATCTCATCGAAGGCCTACTGGGAAAGCAGGCCGTTGATCATCATGATCGCGGCCGGGCCGACGAGCACGACGAAGATGCCGGGGAAGATGAACAGCACGAGCGGGAAAATCATTTTGACGGCCGTTTGTTGGGCTTTTTCCTCGGCCATCTGCTTCCGCTTGGTCCGCATGCTGTCGGATTGCACCCGCAACGCCTGCGCGATCGACGAGCCGAACTTGTCGGCCTGGATCAGAATCGCGACGAGGGACCGCACATCATCCACGCCCGTGCGGACGCCCAGATCGTGCAGCACCTCGCGGCGCGGCCGGCCCATTTGCAGCTGCATGTTGCAGAGGTTGAATTCCTGGCAGAGTTCCGGGTGCGAGTCGTCCATTTCTTCGGAAACCCGCCGCATGCCGGCGTCGAGGCCCAAGCCCGCTTCCACGCAGACCACGAGCAAGTCGAGCGCGTCGGGAAGTCCCAGGAAGATCTTTTCCTTGCGGCCTCTGATCATGAAGAACAGCACGATCTCCGGGAGATAAAAGCCCAACCCGCCGCCGATGACCATCGCGGTCAATCCGCTTTGAGTCAATCCGAACGTTCCCAGGCCGTAACCGGCCCCGCTCACCACGCCGAGCAGCATGATGGCCACTTTCACGGCGAGATAAAGCTGCGGCGCGCTGGGGGAGATATAGCCTGCGTTCGCCATCCGAACTTTGAGTTTGTTCTCCTCGAGTTCGGTTTTGGGCTGCAACGCTCTGGACAGCGCGGGGGCGGCTTTTTCGAACATCGCGCCCACGCCTTTTTTCTGGTCCTTGGCGTCGCGGTTTCTCAGCGTGGGATCGCGGAGTTCATCCAAGCGTTCGCTTGCGCGCGAGATTTTGGATGAAAACAGGCTCGCGATGGCAAAGACGAGCATCACCATCCCGCCGAAGATCACATACGGTAATATTTGCACGTAGTCCATGAGAAGCTTCCAAGGTCAGGGGACGTTTTTCAACCACGACGAGTCGGAGAACACCACTCGGCCGCGTTAGGTCGAGATCTAGATCTAGATCTTGATATTTACAATCTTCTTAATCGCCACGGCTCCCAAAACCTGGAGGACGGCGGCGGTGGCGATCATCTTGCGGCCCAACTCTTCCGTGAACAGCAACATCACATAGTCCGGGTTGAGATAGTAGACGGCGAAGAACAACGCGATGGGCAGCGCCATCAGCACGATCCCGCTGATCCGGCCCTCGCCGGTGAGAGCTTGAACCTGGCCCATGATCTTAAACCGCTCGCGGATGATATAGCCGATCTTGTCAAGGATTTCCGCCATGTCGCCGCCGGCCTGCCGTTGGATCGCCACGGCGGTCACGAAGAACTTGAGGTCCATATTCGGCATGCGTCGGAGCATGCTTTTCAAAGCGACCTCGATCGGGATGCCGAGGTTTTGCTCTTCGTAGGCATTGCTGAACTCTCGGGAAATTGGGTCGGGCATTTCCTGCACGACGACTTTTAAACCCGATGCGAGGCTGTGCCCCGACCTGAGGGCCCGGGCCACGAGTTCCAAGGCGTCGGGAAGCTGCATCGCGAATTTTTTAAACCGCCCCCGCCGCCGCCACAACAGCCACAGCAAAGGCATCGCGCCGGCCATCATCGCGCAGATGGGCAAGAGCGGAACCGGGCGCGGGCGATGACCCCGCCGACCACGCCCACGACGGCCATGCCCACGCTCACGCCGAAGAACATTTCCGGCTTCATTGGGGAGTCCGCCTGCTCGAACAAGAGCGCCAAGCGTTGGAGACGCTCGCTGAACTTGCCGAAGACTCCGGTAAGGCCTTCCATCCCGTCCCGGATGAGCACGTCTTTCGTGACGATATCTTCCTGCCGGCGCCGGCCTGTCATTACCTCCAGGCGGTCTTCGACGCTCGACGAGCCGAGGTCACGCATCAAAAACGCGACGGCTCCCACCAGCGACGCAACCGCCGCAAAGGCCACGAGGGAAATGAGTGTTGGGTCCATAATAGTCTGCCTGATGGATTTTAGATCTGGGGACGTGCCGAATTGGAAGCAGGATCCGCACAGACGGGAATGTCTGTGCCACAGGACTGCTCGGCGCTTTTCATCCTAGCTTTTCGTTGACTTTCGAGCGGCGGCTTGTTCCGTCCTTGCCGCCGGGTGATTCATCGGTCGGAATCAGCTTCCGAGTGCGCGGGCGGCAAACAGGTTCGACGGCAGACGCACGCCTGCCGCCTCGAGCCGGCTCATAAAGGACGGCCGCACGCCCGTCGCTTCAAAGTGCCCGTGGGCCCGCCCGTTCTCGTCGATGCCGTCCTGAACGAACAGGAAAACGTCCTGCATAATCACCGTGTCTTGCTCCATGTTCAAAACTTCGGTGATGTGCGTAATTTTCCGCGGCCCGCCTTGGAGACGGTTGGCTTGAATGATCAAATCGACGGCCGACGCGAACTGGTGACGCAAGGCTTTCAGGGGCAGCTCCAAACCGCCCATGCTGATCATGGTTTCCAGACGGGAGACGGCGTCGCGGGGCGTGTTGGCGTGGATGGTCGTCAAGGACCCTTCGTGGCCGGTGTTCATGGCTTGCAGCATGTCGAGCGCTTCCGGGCCCCGGCATTCGCCGATGATGATCCGGTCGGGCCGCATCCGCAGGGCGTTCTTGACGAGGTCGGTCGCACCGACCCGGCCTTTGCCTTCGATGTTGGCCGGCCGGGTTTCCAGGCGGAGCACGTGCTCCTGTTGGAGCTGAAGTTCCGCGGCGTCTTCAATCGTAATCATCCGCTGATCGGGCGGAATAAAGCTCGACAGCGTGTTGAGCAGCGTCGTTTTCCCGGAACCCGTCCCGCCGCTGATAATCATGTTCAAGCGGGCTTTGACGGCCCCTTCCAAGAGCATCACCATCTCCGGCGTGAACGCCCCGAAGCGGAGCAGGTCTTCCAAGGTCAGCGGGTTCGAACCAAACCGCCGAATGGTCAGCGAAGGCCCGTCGAGCGCGAGCGGGGGAATCACCGCGTTCACGCGGGAGCCGTCCGGCAGGCGGGCGTCGCACATGGGCGAGGTCTCGTCGATCCGGCGACCGACCTTGGACACGATCCGGTCGAGAATCTGCATGAGGTGGTCATTGTCGCGGAACGTGACGCTCGAGCGCTGGATCCGCCCGTTCTTTTCGATAAAAACGTGTTTGGGTCCATTGATCATAATATCGGCGACGCCGTCTTCCTTGAGCAGAATCTCCAAGGGGCCGAAGCCGAAGGTTTCGTCCAAAACCTCTTCGATCAACCGTTCGCGTTCCGAGCGGTTGAGCAGCGGGCTTTCCGTGTCGCAGAGGTGCTCGACGACGAGGCGAATTTCGCGGCGGAGCGTATCGCCTTCGAGATCCCCCAAGCGGGAAAGATCGAGCTTGTCGACGAGTTTACCGTGAATGAGGCGTTTGAGTTCTTCAAACTCGCCCTGCCCGCTTTCCATGCCGCGCCCGCCGCGGATGGGATTGGCCGTGACCATATTCGTTGATCCTTTATCTTGAATCGGGGCCGTGACGCACCAGGAGGAATGTCAGTCGCCGCCCGCCGCCCGTAAGACCGCTTTAATCGATAAAACGGATCGGGTGGACTGGGCATAACGACAAGGCAATGAAACTTAGCTTACAATCAGGCGCGCGCGCGGATTGTTCGGCGAAGTTTCCAAAGGTCATCAAGAAAAAGGGAAGGATGCCCAATCGCGACGTCGGGAGAAATGCGAGACCGTCCGCCGGGTGCTTTCCGGCAGCCAACATCCTGAATGAGGATGGAGGATGGAGGACGGGGATTTGGCAATGGGACGCTGGCTTCCAATCCTCAAACCTCTAAGCTCACTTTCAATACCTCAGGCGGCACCGGTTGAAGTCGAGACTTGGTCCGGCAACAGTCGCAACATTGCGCTAAACCAATTCGTCATTCCCGAAAGGTTCCTCGGGCGGTTCGGGCAGGCGATCGAATTTTGTCGTCAGTCCGCGGCGAAGATCATCCAAGTCGGTATGATACCGCCGATGCACCGCGCATCGGTCGCGGAAAATGAACGCCTTGAATTCGACGAATTTAAAAACGCAACAATCGTCAACCGGTGCATTCCTCAAAACTTCCTCGAGTTCGGTGAGGCAGGAGAGGCCGCGCGGAAGATCGAAGAACCGATAGCAATCGTGCCGGCCCTTTTGATGGATGCGGTTCTCGTACTTATAAAACTCCGTCCCGCTTCGATATTGGAAAACTTGCTTGCGATTTTCTGAGATACGGTCATGCCGGCGAACTGCCTCATCCACCGTCGCATAGAAATGCGGATCGGCAATGGCCAAGTCCAAATCCGAACCCGCTCCAAACCTGCGCCACGTTTTTTTCTTTTCCCGATTGGGCGAAATACTAAACCCGATCTTTGTGCTTCCTCGAAACAGGAAGTGATGTGGATGGATTCCCAACTTCGCGGACAGATAATCAACGAACCGGGCATATTGGGTATACGTGGGAAACCCGAGAGGGGTGCCAGGCATCAGGGCATGATTGATGAGTCCGTCTGGGTCATCGAACGCCTGCTGCCTGACTTCGCGCGGTGTGAGGAGGATATGGCCGTGCTCGTCAAACATCATGTTCGACCGGCGCCTCGGCGGGATTGACGCGAACCAACGGCTGATTGTAATGGCCGCTCGCATCGAACAAAGGATCATGGAATTGGAACCGGACCCGGTGGTGGCAAATCGGACATTGAAACAAATCGCCGGCGATCGAAATGTAGTTTAATCGGGCCACTTCATTGTTACAGTAAGGACACGGTCCAATATCGCGAAAATGACAATTCGGACAGACCGTTGCCAATTCTGGAGAGATATAACCACAATTCACGCATTCCGTGCCCTGCCCCTCCTGAATCACTTCGACGCTTGCGCGGTCCTTGTATCCGTAATCCTCGACGATGCGACGAACTTCAGGCAAATGGTTGGTGGCAAATTCGAAGTAGGCATTCCCCTCGCCATTTCGGTGCGTGGCGTGTTTTGCGCTGTCGGGATCGATTTCCACTGAGGAGTGCGCCCAGAGGTCGCGCCGCAATCGGGCGGCCCACCGCAGGTCGTCAGCGGGATCGTCAGGATTGTGCTGAATGACAATTCGCACGCGGTGCATGATTCTTCCTCCTCGGATTGCTCATTAGGCCATTATATCCGTTCCACCACGTGCGGGCCACGAGAATCTGCGGCCAACTCCTTAGCTTAGACCTCTCCCTGTTAGCCGATTCTTTCCTCGCCGACCCAGGGGCGGAGGATTTCGGGGATGAGGATGCTGCCGTCGGCTTGCTGGTAGTTTTCCAGGATGGCGATGATCGCCCGGGTGCTGGCGACGGCGGTGCCGTTGAGCGTGTGCACGAACTCTGTGCCTTTGCGGTCGGGCGATTTGCAGCGAATGCCCAATCGGCGGGCCTGGTAGTCGGTGCAGTTGGACGCCGAGGTCACTTCGCCAAACGCACCGCCTTCGCCTCGCCCGGGCATCCAGGCTTCCAGATCGAATTTGCGGTAAGCCGGCCCGCCCAAATCGCCGGTGGCGGTGTCGATCACCCGGTAGGGAATTTTCAGGCCTTGGAAAATCTCTTCCTCGATTGCGACGATTTGTTCGTGAAAGGGGTTGGACAGTTCCAGATCGGGGGCGGTGAAGCCGAAGATCTCCACCTTCGTAAACTGATGGACTCGGTAAATCCCGCGCGTGGCGCGGCCGTGGGCGCCGGCTTCGGTGCGGAAGCAATGCGACAGCCCCGCGAGCTTGATGGGCAGTTTCGACACGTCCAAAACTTGATCTTTGAGCGAACCGCCCAGCGTGATTTCCGCCGTCGCCACCAGGCTCAAATCGGTGTCCTGGATGGAATAGATTCTGAGCCTCCTCGCCGCGGGGAATAAAGCCGATGCCTTCGAGGACTTCATCCCGGGCGATGTCGGGCGTGCTCATCAACGTGAAACCCGCGGCCCGCAATTTCTGCAAGGCATATTGTACGAGCGAGGTTTCGAGAAGCACGGCTTCGTTCTTGAGGAAATAAAACCCGTGCCCCGCCACCCGCGCCCCGGCTTCCAGATCGATCAGATCGTGCTTTTCCGCAAGGTCCAAGTGATCGAGCGGCTCGAAATCGAACTTGGGAATCTCGCCCCACGTCCGCAGCGTCTTGCTGTCCTCTTCCGTGCGGCCCACGGGGGAGTCGGGGTGGGTCATGTTGGGAATGCGGGCCTGCTCGATCCGCAGCTCGGCCTCGTATTCCTTCTGGGCGACTTCATTCGTGGCGATTTGCTCCCGCAACTCTCGGCCGCGGGCAATCAGGGCCTGCTTTTTGTCGGCGTCTTTGGTTTTGGGGATCTCGTTCGAGAGTTCTTTCTGCTCGTGCCGAAGCTGATCGCCTTCGACGATCAATTGGTTCCGGGCCTCGCGAAGGTCGATCAGCCGATCCAAATTCACGGCGACGCCGCGGTTTCGGCAGTTCTCCGCGACGGCCTCCTTGTTTTCGCAAATGAATTGAAGGTCCAACATGATTTGTCTTTCGATGACTTCTTTAGACCAGGCGAGCGGCCGGTGTAAGCCGGCAGATGACTCACGAGTGCTCCAGCAAACGAATATCCTTAAATGTTCAAACCAACCAGGGGGTTTACACCCCCCGCTCGCCCTAACTTTTTAGTTCCTGCCAGAGCGCGGCACTGGCTTTGATGCCCCGGTGAAAATCGGCCAAGGTAAAATGTTCGTTGGGGCTGTGGAGGTTGTCGGTGTCCTGGCCCCAGCCCAACAGGAGTGTATCGACTCCCAAAATCTGCCGAAAGGCCGAAACCACGGGGATCGAGCCGCCTTCACGGATCATTACCGGCGGCGTGCCGAAGGAGAACTCGATCGCCCGGCGGGCCGCCTGCATGAACGGGCTGTCGGTCGCAAACACCAACCCCGGTCCGCCGTGGTAGGGTTTGAATTCCATTTGCAAACCGGGCCGAAGTTGTTCTTCGAGGAAATCTCGCAAAGCCTGGAGCAATTTTTCCGGATCCTGATTGGGGACCAGCCGGCAACTGAGTTTCGCCATCGCCTTGGCGGGGACGATCGTCTTCGGACCTTCGCCGGTGTAGCCGCTTTTGATCCCGTTGACATCACAGGTCGGTCTGGCCCAGCGGCGTTCGAGCGTGGTAAAACCTTCCTCGCCAAACGGGGCGCCCAACCCGAGCTTCTCCAGAAAAGACGCCTCATCGAACGGAAGGTTCGCGAACGCCCGGCGTTCTTCGTCGGACAGCGGCAGGACGTCGTCATAAAAGCCGGGAATCCGCACCCGGCCGTTGTCGTCGTGCAAAGCCGCGATCATGCGGGCCAGGGCATTGGCGGGATTGGCGACGGAGCCGCCAAACATCCCGCTGTGCAAATCCTGCCTGGGGCCGCGGAGCGTAATTTCGCAGCCGAAATTCCCGCGGAGGCCGTAAGTGATCGCGGGCCTCCCGGGGGCATATTGGCTGGTATCGCTGACCACGACCACGTCGCAGGCCAACAGGTCTTTGTGCTCCTGGAGAAACCGATCCAGGTTGTCGCCGCCGACTTCTTCTTCGCCTTCGATGACGAACTTGATATTGATCGGCAATCGGCCTTCCGTTTTCATCCAGGCTTCGACGGACTTGACGTGCGTCAGCATCTGGCCTTTGTCGTCGGTCGCTCCCCGCGCGAAGATTTTGCCGTCGCGAACGCTCGGTTCGAAGGGCGGCGTCTCCCATTCATCGAGCGGGTCAGGCGGCTGGACATCATAATGTCCATACACCAAAGCCGTCGGCTGGCCCTCGGCTCCGAGCCAACTCGCATAAATAATCGGGTTCCCCGCCGTCTCGTAAAGCTCGGTCTCCAAACCGGCCGAGGCGAGCTGCTGTCTTACATATTCCGCGGCCTTTCGCACGTCGGCTTTGTAAGCCGAGTCCGCACTCACGCTGGGAATCCGCAGCAGGGCCTTGAGATCCTCCACAAACCGGTCGGCTTGCTCTTCCAGATAACTCGCGACGTTTTCCATGTTTGGTCCTTTTACATTTGTCCTTCCGCGCGGTTCGACCACCAGGGAAGGCTCACGCCGCCGTCGATGGTCAGGGTGCTGCCGGTCATGTACGCGGCTTCATCGCTCAGAGTATAAGCGACGGCCTTGGCGATTTCGGACGCCTGCCCGAGCCGGCCCAGGGGCAGGGCCTTGGCACCCTGTTCGATTTGCTCTTCGGTGAAGAACTTGCGTTCGCCCGGCGTGTCGATCCAGCCGGGATGCACGATGTTGACCCGAATGCGGTGCGGGGCGAGTTCGATCGCGGCGGTGCGGGCCATGTGGTCGATGGCGGCCTTGGCCATGTTGTAGGCCATCGAAGTCGGAATCGCGAGCACGGCGTGCGGCGAACTGACAATGCCGATCGCCCCGCCGCCGCCTTGCTGGATCATCTGCCGCGCCGCCGCCCTGACGCCGTAAAACGCCCCCCACATCGAAACGTCGATCGTGCGGCGAAAGCCCTCGATGTCGGCATCGACCATCAGCTCGCGGTCGCTGTAGGCGGCGTTGGAAATGTAATAATCCAGCCGGCCCCATTCGGACACCACGCGGGCCACCATGTCCTCCACCGCCGATTGATCGGCCACGTCGGCTTTGAGCAAAATCGCCTCGGCCCCGGCTTTTTTTACTTCCTCGGCCGCTTCCTCGGCTTCTTCGGGATGCGAGCGAAAATTGATGCCCACATTGATCCCGCCCCGCGCCAGTTCGATTGCGCACGCCCGTCCGATGCCCCGCGAAGCCCCCGTCACCAATGCCGTTCGGCCTGAAAAACTCATGGATGTCATCTCCTGAAAAGTCCTGCCCTCAAAACGCCCGCATCATAATCAAACCCAACCAGTTTGTGCAGGGAACGATGTCGCAGATCATTCCGAAATCGCGGCATCCGCCGGCCGCCGGCCCCAGAACAGGGAAATGACGGCGAATGCAATCAGCGGTCCGAACCCGACACCGGCAAACAGCCACGGGCGAATGCTCGGATCCGACTTGACCCACGCCCCGATTGCCGGGTGCACGAAGGCGAGAATCCCCCAGGTGGCGAAACTCAGCGTGCCCCCGACTTTGCCCTGGTTCTTGGCGGACAGCTCTTGGTTGAGGGAATAATAAATCGGAAACAACCCCAACGATCCGAACGCGACCAACAGCAGCAAAGCCAGCAGCCACGGCCCCCGTGGCAGAAACGCCGCCGGGACCGACAGCGTCGCCAACAGTCCGAACCCCAAAAAACACGCGAGCCGGGCGCGGTGGACGTTCCAACCGCGAGCGGCGAGCCGCGACACCAGAACGCCCGCAGCAATGCTGCCGAAAAACGTGGACAAGTAATAACACGAGGAGAACGTCTGCACGAACTCCGGCGAATAACCGTGGTCCTTTTCCAAAAGCACCGGCATCCACACGCGGACATAATGCCAAAGCGTGTTGATGCACACAACCACGATCAACAGCAGCCACCAGCGGCGCGTCAAAAACAGTTGATAGAACGGCACCTCCTGAAGTTCCTTCCGTTCGCCGACGCCGGCGCTCGTTTCGTCCGTTTGAATGACCGGCCGCCGCACGTCCTCTTCGCCGACGGTCATCAGCCAGCCCAACGCCCAAGGGAGCCCCAAACCGCCCACGATGAAAAACGCCCACCGCCACACGGCCGGGTCCGCATGATAGAGCCCTAGCACCAACAGCGGCGTGGCGACCGCTCCCAGCGACGCCCCGCTTTGCAGCACGCTGTTTGCCCACACGCGGCGGTCGGGTAGAAACACCCGCTGCGTCGTCCGCAGCGCGCACGGCCAATGCCCGGCTTCGAACAGCCCCAACAAAAACCGGCAAACGCCCAACCCAAACAGATCGGCCGCCAATCCCGACGAAAGCCCCGCAATCGACCAGACGATCACCACGAACGGATACAGAAGCCGCACGCTGATCATGTCCGCCAGGATGCCGAATAACAATCCCCCGCAGGCAAAGCCCGCGCTGAATTTTCCCGCGAGCTTCCCGTAGCCGGCTTCGTCGGTTTCGAACGCTTCTTGAATCCGCATCGCGTTCTGCGTGAAGGCGAACCGGTTCGCGTAGTTCAAAAACGTCGCCCCCAACAGGAGCAAGCAGACCAATGTCCGCCAGCGCGTCACGCGCGAAACGTCCGCCGAGAGGTCAACAGGAGCCGTGGACATCAGTTTTTCCCGATTGCGAAAGCCGATCTCAAACTCAGCCATGATAACCCGCCCGGCCGCGATCTCAAATCACCACTGGAGTGTGCCACGGGCTCCGCCAGGGCGGTCCGCCAGTTGGCCTCCGAAAACGGATCGATGTCTCACCGTCGCCCCCTCTAAGCATTGGCCCAGCCAGGGCGCACGTTCTTCGCCGCGTTTTCACCGCTGAACGCAAATTGCTCATGTTGACTCAATTTCGCTTGCCGCCTAGACTAACTGATAGGGGTAATCCGTTCTTATCCTCGTGCCCTCTCTTCCCGTCCGCTTCATCATGCCAACCTCTCCCACACCTTCCCCCGCAGCCGATTCTGCCTCCGCGGAGTCGCGCCCCAATCCCGATGCCGCCCGGCCGTCGTCCTTCGCCGCGGTGCCGGGCTGGTTGCTCTCGGGCACGCTGCATGCGGCGGTGATTGTGTTTCTGGTGACGTCGGGCATACCCAGTTGCGGCGATGAGCAAATCGGCACCGGGGCCGACCACGGCGACTTCCGCGAGGTCGGGATTTACATCAAGGAACCCACCACGTCCCCCGAACGCCCGGAAGAACAAAAAGACGAAGAGCTTCAAAACAATCAGTCCCAGACGGCCGCCGCGACGTCGTCCGCCGCCCCGTCCACGCAAGAAACCGACGCCGCTGCGAAGGACCTGATCGATCTTCCCGACGTCAAACCCCGCTCGGTCATCGGCCAGAGCGCCGCGGTGCCGCCGCCCTCGGGTGTGCCCGACGTCAGCGAAGCGACCGTCACCGCCAACTCGATTTATACGCCCCCGGCCAAAGGCGACGGTCCGGGGGACGTCAGCTTTATGGGCCAGACCTCGCCCGCGCAAACGGTGGTGTATGTCATCGATACGTCGAGCAGCATGTCCACAAACAACGCCATCGGCTTCGCCCGGCAGAAGCTGATGCAAAGCATCAACGGCTTGAACCAGAAACAAGAGTTTCAAATCATCTCCTACACGCATCTCATCAAGGTCATGCATTTGGGAAACGACAAGGGAACTTCGAGTTCGCTGTACCGCGCAACGCGGCCGAACCTCAACCTGGCCGCCTTTTTTATCAACAGCCTGGGGGCGAACGGGGGGACGAAGCATATGCCGGCTCTCCAAGCGGCGCTCGACTTAAAACCCGATGTGATCTTCCTCCTCACCGACGCCGACCAGGACCGGCTCTCCGCGGGAGACCTGTTTACGATCCGCGCGGAATACAACAAAGGCCATAAGACACACATCAACTGCATCCAGTTCGGCGAAGGCCCGAACCTGAAAACGCCGGCTCAGAACTTCCTCCAGCAACTCGCGAGCGAAAACCGCGGCACCTATTCCTACATGGACATCTCGAAACTCGAAAGCCCTGGAACGTGAAATCTGCGCTTCTGCTATTCGGTTCGACACTCGCGGTTTGGGGCGGGCTGCCTCCAGCCGCTCAAGCGCAGACGACGCGGGATAAGGTCACGCTGCTCAACGAGGACAACGGCAGCCGGGTTCGCGTGGTGTGCACCGTCTTGAGCTACACCGGGGAATATATCCGCTTTCAGACGCGGGACGAGGGGCCGACGACCATCAAGTCCTCGTCGGAAGTCATCTCGATCGAGACGGCCCAAGTGCAAGCCCACGCCGAGGGGCTGGAGAAGTTTGCCGCCGGCGACACCGAGGCAGCGGTCAAATTGTTTGAAGAAGCCTTGAAGCAGGAGCCGCGGGACTGGGTTCGTCGGGACATCCTCGCGATGCTCGTGAAGTGCGCGCTCCGGCAGAACAACTATGCCCAGGCGGGCGAGCGGTTCTTGATGATCTATGACAGCGACAAAACGACGCTGCACTTCAACCACATCCCGCTCGTGTGGACCACCTCGCCGCCCGATGCGCAATTGAAAGCCGCGGCTCTCCAATGGCAAGAGCGAAAGACGCCCGCCGCGAAGCTTTTGGCCGCGAGCGGGCTGCTGTTTGATCCCAAGTATCAAAGCTCGGCGGCGATCGATCTCCGCCAGTTCCACACGAATGCCGACCCCCGCATCCGGCATCTCGCGATTGCCCAGCTTTGGCGGCTCGACCTGCAAAGCGGGAAGGTCGAAAGCCAGACTTTGGACCGCTGGCAGGACATGGTCCGGGCCATGCCCCCGAAACTTCGCGGCGGGGCCTATTTCGTCATCGGCGAAGGCCGCCGGCAGCGCCGGCAATACGACCGGGCCGCCGCTTCGCTGTTGTGGGTCCCGCTGGTGTTCGATCACGATTATCAACTCTCCGCCCTCGCGTGCCTGGATGCCGCGGAGTCTTTGAAAGCCATCGGCCAGCAAACCGAAGCGGTCATGCTCTACCGCGAAGTGGCCGAGCGCTACGGGCGAAGCTCCTACGCTCTGGATGCCCGGCAGATGCTCGAATCATTAAGATCCACGCCTTCCTCGTCCATATCGATCGAGTCTTCCCAGACACCATAGGCACTCTATGCGCTTTTTTTTCCGTTCGGCTTACTGGGTGTTCGTCTGCCTGAGCACCTTAATGCTGCTCCTCGCCCTCCATCGAAATGCGTGGGCACAAGCGTCCGATGGGCCGACTCCCCCGGAGAGCACACCCGCCGCGAGCGACAGTGAACCGAGCGAGGAGACCGCCGGCGACGAAAAACAGGATTTGGACATCCGCTCGCTGTTTCGGGCCGGGGGCGTGGTGGGAATGATTATTATCGCCCTCAGCGTGGCGATGGTGGCGCTCATCGTCGAGCATCTCTTGAGCATCCGCCGGGCGGCCCTCATGCCCGGCGGACTCGCCGAGGAAGTGCACCGGCTGATCCTCCAGGGGCAGTTCCGCGAAGCCGAGGAAGTCTGCCAGGCGAACCCGAGCTTTTTGGGGCACGTGCTCGCGTGCGGGATCAGCGAGGCGGAACTGGATTACTCCGCCGTGGAAAAGTCGATGGAAGACGCCGCCACCGAGCAGTCCGCCCGGCTGTTTCGCAAGATCGAGTTTCTGAACGTCATCGGCACGCTGGCTCCGATGCTGGGGCTGATGGGCACGGTGTGGGGGATGATTCAAGCCTTCCACACCTTCCAACTTTCCTCCAATCCGCAGGTCTCCGAACTCGCTCCGAAAATCTCGACGGCCCTCGTGACCACGCTGTTGGGCCTGATGGTCGCGGTCCCGGCGCTCGGGGCGTTTGCGATGTTCCGCAACCGCATCGACGAACTCGTCGCGGAGTCTTCGCTGTTGGCCGAGCACGTCTTCGCGGACTACAAGCGAAACCTGATCCTCCGCAAAAAAGCCGCCGCCGGCCAGCGGAAACGCCCGCCGGAAACGAAGTCGGCCAATGTGCCCTAGTCGGCGGGGAGCCGAACCAAACCGGCGATAATGAAAGAACTTTCCACTTTGTGGCCTTTGCTCCTCTGTGGCCTTTGCCCCTGAATAAACCATGAAAATTCCCGTGCGAGAACGCCGCGGTGGTCTGCAGTTCAACATCACGCCGATGATCGACGTGGTGTTTCTGCTGATCATCTTTTTTCTCGTGGCGAGCCATTTCGTGCGGAGCGAGCACGCCGAGGCAATCGACCTGGCCGAGGCGACGCAGAAAGAGGAAAAGAACCAAAAAGCCCTGCCGCTCGTGGTCACGATTCACAAAGATCAATCGTTGAGCATCCGCAGCGAACCGGTGGACTATGCCCAGATCGACCAGCTCATCCTGGCGGGGAAGGTGGAGCAAGGTGGGCGGTTTGAGGTCCACGTGCGGGCGGACAAGACGGTCCCGTTCCGCGTGATCGAACCGGTGATGCTGTCGTGCGCCGCGCGGGCGTGATTTTCAAGTTTGCCGTGTTTTTGAAGGATTCGTAGCCTCCCATGCGCGTGCCGAGCTTTCAACATGGGCGTGAAACCCGGTTCGATCAGGCGATGACGCCGATGATCGACGTGGTGTTTCTGCTATTGATCTTTTTCGTGTGCGCTTCGGTAGGCGTGATGGCCGAGTCCTTAATGACGGTCGATCTGTCTTCGGGCAACATCGAAGCCGCGAACCCCCAACCGGAAAAGGACAAGCCGCCCTGGGTCACGGACGTGTGGCTCAAGCTCCATTGGAACGAGTCGGCGGGGCGGACGGTTGTGGAAATGAACGAGGCGGAGTTCACCGATTTGGACCGGCTGGAAAAGGCGCTCAAATCCCTGGCCGAGCTGTCCGCCGACAGCCCGGTCATCCTGGATATCGACGGGCGCGTGCCCGCGGGCGATGTGATTCGCGTGGACGATGCCTGCCGGGCGGCGGGGTTTCAGACAATCAATTACGCGACCGACCCCGGCAAGCTCAAAGAGAAACCCAAAAACTGAAAGTCGCCTCTTCCGGCGAATCGGGGGCGGACGCTGATGATCTTTTTTGTGTGATGATCAGCCACGGATTTCACCTCCCCTTTGGACAGGTCGGACGCGGGAGCGGCCGGGTGGGGGGCACGTCAGCTTTTGTTTTTTTCTGGCGTCAATTTAGCGGGCCGGGGGCGTCGGGTGAAGGGGCAGCCGGGGCGGGTTTGCAGGTGGGACTTGAGTCGCCCGTCGTCGCAGAGCACCGCGGCGCGGACTTGGCACGCAAAAGCTGACGTGCCCCCCTTCTGGCCCGTGTTCGGAAAAAGTCGAAATTCCGGGTTGACGGTGATCGCCAAAAGCAATATCTTCCCGCCCGCCTGAGGCAAACAACCCTCGGGAGAACATCACGAAACCACTTCCAGGAAGGAATTCACCGTTGACGCCCCCGGGCGCCGAATGACGTTCAAGGACGAACCGATTTCCCTTCAACGGATGAATCTTTCCCCCAAAGTGGCAATCTCAAGTCTTGAGATTGTTGGGGTGGTGCCGTCGGCAAGGATGCGGACGGTTGCCATTTCCCAATCACAACCCGCCAATCGCCCCCGGAAGTAGTCGGCGTCCTTAGCCCCCCTGGGACCCACTACTTCCGGGTTTATTGTTTTTACCCCTTGTTTTATAGGGTTTCGCGTCGGGTCGATTCCATTTTGACATGTATTTGACAGGAAAACCCCGCGCACGAAAAAGCCCCGGCCAATCCCGGGGCGATACATAGAAACCGACGTCTTTCCACTCTTCAAAATCCCCCCTCGCGCACCACGCTGCATTTCACCAGCGGGATTTCGTACTCTCCCCGTTCTTGCGATCCCCACCAGCGCCTACGTCTGTCCTCTTCGCTCCACTCCGCCCGGATTTCAGCGGTTATTTCCCTGATCTCCTCATCTCCTTCACTCCGAACGCTCCCGTTCACCGGGCCGCGGCGAACGACGTGGATTTCACAAAACCCGTCTGGTCTGTCAGATCAAGCTTCAACGATTTGGTGAGACGTTCATTCCTAAGAATCGAAAAAAGATCTGCATAGACGTGTAACCGCTCAGTTCATTTTTGCGTGTGGAAACCATGCTCATGCAAAGCCATGAGCATGCCACCCCGCCGTTTGAATCATGGAGATTCCCTGCCGTGATTATTCGGGCCTCTGCGGCGGGTTGGCGCAGAATTGATAATACACCTCGGCGGCTTGTTCGAGTTGCTCGATCTCGATGAACTCATCTTTGGTGTGGGCTTGTTCGATGGAACCGGGGCCGAAGACAACCGACGGGACGCCCGCGGCGCTGGTGCGGGAGGCGTGGGTGCCGAAGGGGACGCCGACGGCCCGGTGCGGACCGGCGACGTTGTCGATGCAAGCCAATAACGGATCGGCGAGCCAGGCGTTGTTGTCGTTGTTTGAGCGCGGGGCCGTTGAGCCAGGGCGGTTCGAACTCGATCTCAAAGTCCAAGCGGCTGGTGAGATAGGTCGTCAGATCCTTGAGCACGCGGGCATGGTCTTCGCCGGGAATCACCCGCCGGTCCACTTCGATGGCGCACTCGTCGGGGACGATGTTGACGCTCGTGCCGCCGGTGATGCGGCCCACGCTGAGTGTCGCCCCCCCGCACAACGGGTGTGGCTCGATTGTTTCCCGCAGCGCGTGGTGATAGCCTTCGAGACATTCCAACACGCGGGCCATGCGGTAGATGGCATTGATGCCCTTGGACGGATCGGAACTATGGCAGGCTCGGCCGTGCGTGAGAATCCGCAATCGCGTCGCCCCGCGATGGGCCACGACCACGTCCAAGACGGTCGGCTCGGCGATGACCGCGCCATCAGGCGGCTTCGTGACGAACCGCGATCGGCCCGGCTCCTGCCAACATTGGATGAGATGAGTTAGCCCTAGCGTGGTGGATTCTTCATCACAGGTGCAGCTCAAGATGACATTCGCCGCTCCGGGCGGTTGCTCTTCCACCAGCCGGCGAAACGCGAACAGCATCGCCGCCAGGCCGCCTTTGACATCGCTCGCCCCCCGGCCGGTGATTTTGCCGCCCTCGACCTGCGGGTCGAACGGCGGGATCGTCATGCCCTCCACGGGCACGGTGTCTTGATGGGCGTCGAGAAGCAGCGTCAACTCGGCACCGGGCGAATCATATCTCGCGATCACGTTGTCCCGCCCGGGCACCACTTCGATTCGCTCATGCTTTGCATCGAAAGACTTGAGGAACTCGACCAGCCAATCGCTGAGCCGGCTTTCAAAATAGATCGGCCCCGAAACATCGCGGCCCATCGGATTCACGCTGGGGATGGAAATGAGTTCGCAAAGAATCTCGCTGACGCTTTCGGGCCGTCGGAAGGTGCTCATCGGGGTTTGCCAGTTGGAAAAGAAGCCATCAGAAAAAGAACGGCCCATTATCGAATGGAATGCTGGGAAAAGCCAGGATCGCGAAACCCGGTTCGCCGAAACGCGTGGTGATCACGAAGACCACGCCCTTCGTTCCTCAGGGCGCGCCACCCGTCCAAAGTTTTTCTGGATGCGTTCGGCCCGAGGTGCTATAGTGCCGCCAACCGGCCTGTCCATTTCCCCCGGCTTAAAACGGAATGGCAACGACATGAAGCACCCGATCGACGAGTTTGAATCGATGTTCCGGGCGGCCGAGCGGGAGCCGTTCGCCTATGTGGAGATTCCGCTCCGGCACGCGACGATCATCACCGACGGCCCGCCCGCGAAGGCCGAGGCTTTGAGAAAATCGCTGCTTGCCTTCATGCCCCGATTGCAGAGCGTCACGGATTGGCGGTTTCTCACTGAAAACGATTACCACAACGTCGCCGAGCTGTTGGACTGTTTGAATGACGTGCAGACGGACTTGATCGTGACCTTTCGGCATCTCCAGGAAAAATCCTTCGTGCCGCAGCACAGCCTGGGCGTCTATCTCGACGTGCTCACGCAGGCGACGTCGATCCCGGTGTTGGTGTTGCCGGGCACGGCGGCGGTCCCCGTGCCGCTGGACGGCCGCGTCTGCGACCGGGTGATGGTCGTCACCGATCACATTCAGGGCGAACATGCTTTGGTGAATTACGGCGTCCGCTGCTGCGGCCGGCAACTCGACGGGCACGGCGATCTTTGGTTGTGCCACGTCGAAGACGATCTGGTGTTTCATCGCTACATGCGGGCCATTGCCCAGATCCCGGAGATCGACACCGAAGCAGCGCGGGAGCAAATCGACCGCCGGCTGCTCAGAGACGCCTCGGATTTTATCGACACCTGCATTGCAGAACTCCAAGAGCACGGCGTCCCGCTTGAATTTCATGCTCATGTCGAACGCGGGCATCGGTTGGCGCTGTATCGCAAACTCGTCCAAGAGCACGACATCGATCTCTTGGTCGCCAACACCAAAGATGCCGACCAACTCGCGATGCACGGCATGGCGTATTCGCTCAGCGTGGAACTGATCGGCGTGGCGATGTTGCTCCTTTGAATGGAAGCCTGTTCCGGCCGAGTATTGGCCTGCGCCATCAAGTGAGGATAGAGAATAGAGGATGGATTCCACCTCCCCCAGGGGAGGTGAAAGAGTGCGCACAAGATCTTTAACACCGCCGTAGGTCGTTGCCCCCTGATTATCCAAATGAACCAAAAAACGTGATCGCCTTTCAAACTACTAACCTCGATTCTCTAATCTCATTTCAACACTTTGCCCTTTCTCACAAAGAAAAGAAACCATGACGGGATGGATGCTATTGGCTGCAGGGGGTTCGGCTCATGTGGTGCCGGGCTGGGTGACGTGGCTGTTTCTCGTGATCCTCGTGCTGATGATCGCCGGGCTCGCGATGGAAGAAAAGCTCCACGCCCGAAAGTCGATCATCGTGGGCACCTTTGCTGGGCTGTGCCTGCTGCTGGCGACGCTGATCAACATTCTCTCCTTCGGCGAGGTGTTGTTGCCCGGAAGCTACGACCTCGCCGAGCACGTGGTCCATGAGCACGCCGAGCACATTCCGCTGCCGGTGTATATTCCCGCGATCGATTGGAGCGTGATCACGATCATCCTGGGGGCGAGCCTGTTTGTGGAAGTCACGAGCCGGTCCGGGGTGTTTACCTGGATGGCGATCAAGCTCACCAAAAAATCCGGCGGCGATCCCTGGCGACTGTTGATTGCTTACGGTTTGTTGACGGTGCTGTTCTCCGCCGTGCTCAACAACGTGACGGCGATGATTATCATCGGCAGTCTGACCACGGTTTCGCTCAAAAAACTCCGCCGGCCGGAATTGCTCCTGGGTTTTTTGTTGATCGAAGGGCTCTTGACCAACGTGGGCGGATTGCTCACGCTCATCAGCAGCGTGCCCAACATCATCGTGGGGAACACCGCAGGCATTGGGTTTGTGGATTTCTTTTTGTACGCGGCCCCTTACGTGGTCGTCGCCACCGCCGCGACCTTGTTTATGGGAAAAATCCTGTTTGGGATTCACGGCCTCAAAACCGACGAGGAGCGCGAAGAAGCCCGCCGGGAAGTCGCGGGCTTCAGCGAAACCGAAAACATCCCGAGCGCAAAGTTCTTCTGGTTTTCCGTGGGGGCTTTGGTCGCGTTTATCGCGGCTCTTTCCGCGCAGTCGGCGTTGCCTTGGGGCTTGGACCGATTGGGGATGGGCTTTGTTGCGCTCTTTTTCGCGGGCGTGGTGCTGTTGGCTTATAAGGGCGAAGTGGACAAGTTTTATGCCGCGGTCGATTGGGATTTGCTCGCCTTCTTCGCGGCCTTGTTTGTCGTGATCAACGTGATGGAGCACGCCCAGGTGCTCGCGCTCATCGGGCGGGGCATCGCGGCCCTCTTAAAAATCCCGGCTCCCGCGGATTCCGGCGTGCTTTTGGGATGTTCGGCGCTCGCCAGTTCGGTGACGGACAACATCCCGCTGGCGGCGATGCTCGCGAAAATCCTCGCCGCGATGGGCACGCCCGGCGATTCGGCTTACTGGTGGTGCGTGATCTTCGGGGCGAACCTGGGCGGGAACATCACACCGATCGGCTCGGCGTCCACCGTGGTCGCGATGACGATTATCCACCGCCAGGAACTCCCGCTGACGTTCATGGGCTTCGTCGCCAAAGCCGTCCCCTTCGCCTTGGTGCAGCTCGTGCTGGCGATTGTTTACGTGCTGTTGCATCCGTGACGGAAAAACGCTTGCAGACAAGACCGGCGGCTAGCGCCGTTCCGCTCATGATCGTCTATTCGGGTTTGCGTGCGACAAAAACGCTGTATTTGCCGTCGCGGGAGCGGTCCGGGGAAAAGGGCCGCTCGAAATCTGTATGAATCGGTTTGGGGGCCGTTTTCACGATGGCGTTGAACTCCACGATCCAGGTTTGCCGGGGCGCGACGGTGCTGTTCGCGACCACAAATTGGCTGTCCGAACTCCAGTTGGGCCGATACCAGCCGTACCCGGCGAAGTGTTCCCGGCCATTGGTCAAATCGACGATGCGAATCGCCGGTGCGGGCATTGCCGGGTCCCGATAGCAGCAGGCGATGCGTTTTCCGTCGGGCGACCAGCTCGGGCAATCGCCGGCCGCGAGCGCCTTCGGCTCGGTTCCATCGCTCTTGGCGAGATAGATTCGCGACAGCACTTTGGCCCCGCCGCCCGGTTTTCCATCGCGGGAAAAGACGATCAGCTTGCCGTCGGGCGACCAATCGGGCCAGCTTCCTTCACACAATTGTTTTTCACCGGTCCCATCTGCGTTGATGACGCGCACTTGGGAAACCCCTTGGGTATCCTTTCGGGTGAAAAGAATCTTCGACCCGTCGGGCGACCAGCGCGGCGTTACGCCGGCCACCAGTTTGTGCAGTTTCGATCCGTCCCGGCGGGCGATCCAGATTTCCCCCGGGCTGTTGCCATAACCTTTCTCGTGCCCGTCGAAGGCCACCGTCTCGCTGTCCGGGGAGATGGCGGGCGAGCCGATTTCGGAGAATTCCCCGAGGGTGATCCAACCTCCCGTTGCGTCTTTCGTCAAGGGCTCGATTCGAATCGAATTGGGCGTGATTTTGCGGATTTTGGGAAGATCGTCCTGGGCCAAAACGTTCGCCCCCATCAAGATTGCGAACCCCATGAGAATCTGCATCGGCCTGGGCTGCATCGGGATCTCCTTTCCCATCGAACGATGGATTTCGTGACTTGTATTTTCGGAACAAGTTTCCAGGGACTTGCCAACAAGTCGATTGTGCAGGCCGAAGCGCGCGAGGTCAACCGCGGAATGCGGAATGTCTGTGGTTTGTCTCTATGCAAAAGCTTTTGCGAAAGGCTTTTCCCGAGGCCGGCGTCCGCCGCTGCCTTGCCTCATGAAGCGCGTGCGATATACTTCCTTCAATGCCGCTGTGTTCTGGGATTTCGTGAAAGCCCTGTGATATCAACCCATAAACATTCAACACTGGAGACACATCCCCGATGACCGTTCATGTTGGCCAACCCGCTCCGAATGTTCCCGTTCAAGCCTACGACCGCACCAAGGATGGCAGCGAAGAGCAGTTCCGGCGGATCTCGCTCGAGGATTACAAAGGCAAATGGGTGTGCCTGTTTTTCTATCCCCGCGACTTCACATTCGTCTGCCCGACCGAGATCGTGTCCTTCAACAAATCGCTTGACGAATTTGAAGACCGCGAATGCGTGGTGCTCACCGCCAGCACGGACAGCGAATACACCCACAAAGGCTGGTGCGATTCGCACGAGGACTTGCAGAAGCTCCGCTACCCCATGCTCGCCGACACGGCACACAAGCTTTCGGAAGCCTTCGACGTGTACGACGCCGAGAAAGGCCTCGCCTACCGCGGCGTGTATTTGATCGATCCCGATGGCGTCGTCCGCTGGATGGCGGTGCACGATCTGGGCGTGGGCCGGAACGTGGACGAAGTCCTCCGCGTGTTGGACGCGCTCCAAACCGACAAGCTCTGCCCCTGCAACTGGAAACCGGGCGAGAAGACCCTCAACTAGCAAAATCCCAACGACCAATGGCGAGCGTGGGGCGTAAGCCCCATGATGTTCCTCAACGATTTTCACGCGAATTATCTTAACGGAATTCTGAAGTCGCAAGCCGATGCAGGCGATCGGAACGAATCCGCCAGCTTACGCTGGCCGCTCGCTAAGAGATTTTTGGTCATAGGTCATTCCTCCGAAGGAGGTTTTCAACATGGTTCGCGTGACGCCGCTTTCCGAAGCCGATGTGACCGACGACAAGACCGCCCGCACTTACGAGCGGATCAAGGAACTCTTGGGAACCGACACGGTACCTGGAGCGTTTCTG
The DNA here is from genome assembly GCA_963815195.1 of uncultured Planctomycetaceae bacterium. Lineage (GTDB taxonomy): Bacteria > Planctomycetota > Planctomycetia > Planctomycetales > Planctomycetaceae > CAWAVN01. Next base: position 342,728 of record CAWFGE010000010.1, on the reverse strand, counting down.
GCCTACGGCCGGGTGCCGGCGTTCCTGCAGGACTTCTACATGAACTTCAAAAAGTTCGTGCACGGCGAAGGCCACCTCGACGCCAAGACCCGCACCGTGATCGCCCTCGCCGTCTCCGCGCTCCTGGGCAGCGAGATTTGGACGGATTATTTTGTCGAACGCGCGAAACAGTTCGACATCGGCGAAGACCAGGCGGCGGAGATCCTCGCGGTCGCTTCGACGAATTACATGTACAACACGTTCTTCAAGTTCCGCAGCCTCAGCGGCAGCGATGCTTTCGAGGGTCTGCCCGTGGGTCTGCGGGCCCACACTTTCAGCGGCACCTCGCTCGACGAGACCACCGTGGAACTCATCAACATCGCCATCAGCGACCTCAATGCCTGCCAGCCCTGCGTGAGCGGCCACGTGGATAAGGCTCGCAAACTCGGCGTCTCAGATGAAGCGATCCTCGAAGCCATCCAATGCACCGCCGTGATGGCCGCCGGCATTCAATACCTCAAAGCCACCGGATATTAGAAATCCCAATGACCAAGGAACCGCGCGGAAATAAGTTACCGGATTTTGGCTACGCCCTTGGCGAGTTCTGCGTCTGTGACTTTTCGGCCTTTTTCATAGGTCTTCTCGTCTAACCACACATGAATTTCCAAGGCTGTTGTCGTCTTGGTGTTGCCGGTGCGATGTGCTTCTCCACAGGCTCGATGGCTTTCCTCACGCCTTTGCGCCGTAGCGCGTTTCATCGCCGTCCCGCAATTCAAAGGCTTCCCGTTCCCCGGTCGAGGCGCCGGGGGGGCGATGGCCGAACCGACCGCGCCGCCTTCGAGAATGACGCAACCTTCCACCGTGGGATTCCCGCGGGAATCGAGAACTTCCGAAGCGGTAATGTGCTTGATGAGCATGATCGTGTTTTCCCTGCAAATGAATGGGAATCGAGGAGTTGACGTGATCGATGCCGCCGCCCGACAGATCACGTCGTGCGCAACGATCTGTGTTTCACGTCGCCGGACCGGCTTCGTTCAGTTTGGATTGACTGTGCCGATAGGTGATGACCCGCACTTTTTCCAGCGTGACAAGGCCTTCGTCCATCAACTGGTCGAGATCCGGAAGAAAGGCGGCGATCCGCTCGGGTTTATCTATGATCTCGATCACAATCGGCAAGTCCTCGGAAAGCCTGAGCACCTTGGCCGTGTGAACCCGGCTGTGCGCGCCGAATCCCAGCGTGGCTCTTAAGACCGTGGCTCCCGCCAATCCCTTTTTGCGGGCTTCCTCGACGATCACTTCGTAAAGCGGCCGGCCGTGGGAGCGGTCGCATTCCCCAATGAAGATTCGCAACAGTTCCGCTTCTTCGGGCAGTTCCATTTCACACCTCGCATGGTTATCAGAACAGTCTGGCCAACATGATGCCGAGCAAAGCGGCAGTGATCCCCACCACATTGTGGGCGAGGAGATTGCCGGCCGCGTACCACCACTGGGCATCCCGCAGCATTGCCCCGGTTTCGAAGGCGAATGTCGAAAAGGTCGTGAACGCCCCCATGAATCCGGTCAATATGATAAACCGGGTTTCGCCGCTGATCACGAGGCGTTCGCCCGCCAATCCCCACACCAGCCCAAACAAAAGGCAGCCGAGGGAGTTGACGGAAAAGGTGCCGAAGGGGAGTTCGCTGTCCGACAGACGCTGCACCAGACCCGCTAAACCATAGCGGGCCAAGGTTCCCAATCCGCCGGCCAGAAAAATCCACAAGAGTTTGGTGATCATGAGTGGGGGGACTCCGGTTCTCGCACGTCTCTGCTTTCGACCTGTTCGAGTTGGTGGGAATTGAACGCCGGCTTGGGGTTCGCGCCTTGATCTTACGTCATATCTCACGAAGTCCGCGGAGCGCAACAAAACACCTGCGGCAGGCTTCCGCGGTTCTCGTCGTGCCGAAAGCCCTCGGCGTTTTGGAGATCCGACCCTGGGGTTATTTTGCTCGGCGAGGTAGCGAGACAGAATTGCCGCCCGCCGCAAATCTCGAAATTGGCGACCCTCCTGTTCTGTGGAAGAGACATTCGGCGACGGTGTCCGACTCAGAAATGGGGGGGGCGGCGGAACGTCTCATCGCCGCGCCAGCCGTCGCCGTGATTGCTTCGCCTCTTGTCGCCAAGATTTTCAAACGTGGCCTCCCGCCTGCGATTCAAGCGAAAGCGTTGCTCCCCCAAATAGTTGCACGAACACGAACAGAACCACAGCGCCAAAAATCCCCAACCGCGCGAGCCAAACCGGAATCGGCCGCACCGGACAACATTCTGAGGCGACTCGGCACTCATCTCGAACTCCTTCGGAAACCTGCCCCTGGCCTCCGAATGCTGAAATCACAGGTTGCAGAGTTTGACCGCTTGGGTCAAGCAAAACAGCAAAACGAACCGGGGCTAGCACCCTGCGGCTAATGAACATCACACGTCGCACAGTTTCACCGCTTGGGTCAGGCCGGCGAGGGGATCGCGGGTGGGGATGAACTCCTGGCCGACGTAGCCTTCGTAGTTCCGAGTCCAACAGCGCCCGCATGATCGGCGGGTAGTTGATTTCCTGCGTGTCGTCGAGTTCGCCGCGGCCGGGGTTGCCGGCGGTGTGGATGTGGCCGATGTATTCCTTGTGCTGGCGGATGCGGCGGATGACGTCGCCGTCCATGATCTGCACGTGGTAGATGTCGAACAGCAGTTTCATGCCGCGGCGAGCCGACCCGCTTGATGATGTCGATGCAGTAGTCGGTGTGGTCGCCCTGGTAGCCGGGATGCCCTTTCATGGGATGCGACTGTCGCGGGTGTTGAGCATCTCCAGGCAGATGTTGACCTTGTTCTTCTCGGCGTAGCCGACGATCTGCTTAAAACCTTTGACGCAGTTGGCGGCCCCTTCCTCGTCGCGTCAAGCCCTCGGCCATGCCGGTGAAGGCGATCACGTTGTGAACGCCGATTGGCGGCCGCGGCGTCGATCGCATCCTTGGTGGCTTTCAGCACCTTGGGCCAATACTTGGGGTTGTTGAAACCCTTGACGAACGGGGCATCGGGAGCCATGTCGATCGAGGCGATCGCGCAGGTCAGGTCGTATTTCTTTAAGGTCGGCCAGTGGTCGGGGGAGATCAGTTCGATGCTCCGGCAGCCGAGTTTCTTGGCGACCTTGGCGGTCTCTTCCACGTCCCAATACTTGGCGAAGCACCAGTGCACGATGGACTGTTTGATCTGCCCGCTGCCGGCATTGCCGGAAGACTTTTCTTCGCCCGCATACACGGCCGACGCGAGGCCCGGCAGACCCAACAACGCCGCGGTGCCGGCGGTGCGGTGGAGCAGCGATCGGCGGCTGAGTTTTTCAGAAGCGGCGGGATCAAAGTTTGTCATAGCGAACCTCGAAGTATAGGATGGAAGAAACCGAATTGTCAGAATTTGGGGGGCGGACTAAACTGATTTGAAACTTTGCGGACTTTGCTCCTTTGTGGCCTTTGCCCCTCATAGAAATCGATCTTACTGAAGTTTCACCGCCGCGTCATCCGCACCCGCGAATGCCCGCGATTTTCCGGGAGGAGAACTCTTGCGTCCTTGGCTCATTTTTGCAGGGATGATCTGGTCGCTGCCGACGACGCTGATCGGTTTAACGGTCGGCTCGCTGGGACTTTTGACCGGCGGCCGGGTGCAGCGGAAGGGGCGGGTGCTGGAGTTTTACGGAGGGATGGTGACGTGGTTCCTGTCGCGGTTGCCCATCCGACCGATGGCGATGACCTTGGGGCACGTGATCATCGGCTTGAACGAGGCGTCGCTCGACTTTTGCCGGGAGCACGAAATGGTCCACGTCCGCCAATGCGAAGTGTGGGGGCCGTTTTTTCTGCCGGCGTATATGTTGTCGTCGGCGGTGATCTGGATCCGCCGCGGCGACGCCTACCGCGACAACCCTTTCGAGCGGCAAGCCTACGCCATCAGCGATCCCGCCTCCCCGCAAGAACGGCCGGCTTGAGCGTCTTTGGGCGTCGCAAAGTTGACAGAAAAAGGGTGCCACTGGCAACTCGTTGCCAGTGTTTTCCGTAACCGACCGTCAACCCGGGAATGCACTGGCAGCAAGCTGCCAGTGGCACACGAAAGACAGAACCATTTTTCTTACTGAAATCGATAATGCCGCTTGCCGAGACCAACGAACAAACCGAACTCGCCGAGGCGATCAAAGCCGAGGCCCGGCGGTTGGGGTTTGATCTGGCGGGGATCGCCCCGGCGGTTTCGCCGCTCGGATTCTCGGCACTCGCCGAATGGATCGCGAAGGGCTATGCGGGCGAGATGCACTATCTGCCGAGCCGCGAAACCGCGTATGAACATCCCCGGCACGTTCTGGACGGCGTGAAAAGTTTGATCGTTCTCGGCACGAATTACCGCACAGCCGACCCGCCCGAAACCCGGCCGGGCGAGGCGAGAGTCTCGCGCTATGCCTGGGGGTCGGCGGATTATCATGATCTCTTAAAAAGCCGACTGAAACAGTTGGGGGATTTTGTGCACACGAGATTTCCCGGCGGCAGAACGCGGGGCGTCGTGGACACCGCGCCGCTGTTGGAACGCGACTTCGCCCGGCTCGCGGGCTTGGGATGGTTCGGCAAGAACACGATGCTCATCAACAAACATGCGGGGAGTTGGCTGTTTCTGTCGGCCCTTTTGACCGATGTGGAACTCGCCTACGACGAGCCGCATCACACCTCGCATTGCGGCAGCTGCCGGCGTTGCCTGGATGCTTGCCCGACCGATGCCTTCCCCGAACCCTACGTGCTCGACGCCCGGCGGTGCATTTCGTATTTGACGATCGAGCTTCGCGAACCGGTGCCTGAGGAGTTTCGCGAAGGCCTGGGCGATTGGCTGTTCGGCTGCGACATTTGCCAGGACGTTTGCCCGTGGAACCGCAAAGCCCCCGTCACCGCCGAACCGGCCTTCCAACCTGTTCCCGATCTGGCGCCCGCCGATGCCCTGGCCCTTCTGCAAATGGATGGCGAGAAATTCCGCGGGCGGTTCCGCAAGACGCCGATGGCTCGGCCCCGGCGGGCGGGTCTTCTGCGAAACGCAGCGATCGTCGTGGGCAACACGCGACCCGCGGCGGCATTGCCGCTGCTCTTCGAGCGGTTGAACGATGAAGAGCCGCTGATTCGCGGAGCCGTCGCCTGGGCTCTGGGGCGGTTCGCGTCCGAGCCGACCGCCGAAGCCGCTTTGAAACGCCGGTTGGAAATCGAACACGATCCCGGCGTGATCGCCGAGCTCAAGGCCGCCCTTGGCGAACGTGCTTCCGAGACCGGCGGCTGAATCAGCGTGCGCAATTCTGCCCGGTTTGGTGCCGGAGAATCTGATCCTGATATTGCAGTCATTCAAAATCCAGGCAAAAGGACCGAAGGTCCGGCGCTATGCCAGCCCTGGGCTCACATCGGCCCGGGCCTATGGCCCTGAGATCATGGCATCTCGAAAACGCGCAAAATCGCGCACGCGAATTTTCGCCCGGCCGCTCACATTGCGGGAACATCAAATTCCAACGTGGCCTCATTCCGGCTCGACCAATCGGAGCACGACGCCGACTTTGAGCCGCGGGTTAGCGGGATCGAGCGGGACTTTGCCGGCGATCCAGCCTTCCTCGCGGTTTAATTGCTGCTGCTCGTCCGCGTTTTGGAAGAAGGGTGCCGTGCCGGGAATGAGGTCCGCGATGTGGAGATCGCGGGTCGTGATGTCCACGCCGGTCACGGGATCGTCGCTGACCCACACCTGCCCTTCGGAATCGGTAATATAAATGCTCTCAGTGTGCTGCTCCACGCGCTCGAGGAACTGCACGATGCGGTTCAACAAGTTGGTCTCGATCGTGACGACGCCGAACAAGTCGCCGGTCGTCTCATCGAACACCGGCGTCGCCGCGTAGAGGCGGACGTCCTGCAGCAGCGAGGTGTCCGCGTTCAATTGCCGGCGGATCATCAGCAGAATGTCGCCCGGCGAACGCAGCGACGCCTGCTTCAAGAGATCCGCATCGGCAAATGCGCCGAGCCGGCTCTCCGGGACGCGGCGGACATAGGAGGCATCGGTGACGTGGCGTTCCACGCGGACGAGATTGACGCCGTTGTCATCCTCCGCCTTTGCGGTGTAAGAGATGGCGAGGTAATCGGGGTTCGCCCGTAGCAGCCCTTCGTAAATGGTTGCCAGCCGGCCGCGCCAGACGACTTCGCTGTCGGAGTCTTTCGCGCCGCTCTTGGCGTCGATGATTCCCTGAACCGGCGGCAGCATTGACATGAAGCGGGCATCCTTCGCGAGTTCCTGGGCCGTGGTCTTCAGTTGCAGTTCGATCTCGCGATCGTAGCCTCGCATCTCATCGAAGAGGATCTGCCGTTCCGCGGCCTGGTTTCGGCCCGAGGAGATCCACAGCGTCAACACGGCGACAATCACGATCGTCGAGGACGCCGCGATCACCTGCGACCAGATCTGATGCCGGTGCACCCAGCGGCGGATCCGCTGCGGCAGTTTTTCCCGGTGGGCGGAAATCGGTTCGCCCGCCATCCACCGCTGCACGTCCCCCGCAAGCTCGGTGGCCGACTGATAGCGGGCGTATTGTCGGCGGGCCATCGTCTTTTCACAAATCGCCGCCAGTGCCGGATCGACATCGGGATTGACCTCCGAGACCTTGGGCGTCGGCTGGCCGGCGATGGCCGAGAGCAGATCGCGGCCGTTGACGGCGTTGGTGATTTCCCGCGTCCGCTCGTGCGGGGCATAGCCCGTGAGGATCGCAAACAGAATGCTCCCCAGGCCGTAGATGTCCGTCCGTTCGTCCAGTTCGTCGATCCGGCCGGCGGCTTGCTCGGGAGCCATGTACAAGGGCGTCCCCAGGACTTGCCCTTCCATCGTGCTGTTGTGCCCGCCGGGGGAGGTTTCCTGGGCCGCGAGACGGTCGCCCAGATGGACTTCATCGAGGACCTTCGCAATCCCCCAGTCGATGACGATCACCTGGCCGAAGCTGTCGATCGCCACGTTCTCCGGCTTGAGATCCCGGTGGATCACCTTGCGGGAATGGGCGTGCCCGATGGCCTGGCAGATGTTGACGAAATCGGTGAGGAGTTGGCGGATGAGCATGGGGTCGTCGTCCCCTTCGGTCCGCCGTTCGTGGTATTCCATGATCGCGTCGTGGAAGGTCCGCTTGCCCAGAAACCGCATCGCGTAGAAGACTTCGCCGGTGTTCGTGTCTTCGCCGAGCTGATAAATCGGCACGATGCCCGGATGCTCCAACTGGCCCGTGATCTCGGCCTCGCGGCGGAACCGCTCGAGCGCGGCGGGGTTGTTCCGCACGGTGATTTCCTTGACCGCGACGTGGCGTTTCAGGTGATGATCGAACGCCAGCCAGACCCGGCCCAGTCCGCCTTGGCCCAGCTTCCGCACGAACTCGTAGCGGACGCTGGCTTGCCGGCCGCCCGCGGAATCGCTGGCCCCCGCCCCGGCGACGGCGCAGGATTCCCATCAGCCTCGCCACCAGGCCGGACGGATCGATGGCTTCGAGCGTGCCCAGCAGAATGCTCTTCGTGCCCTTGCCGTTACTGCCATCGATCGAATCGCAGAGGGCGCCCAACTGTTTGGAGACCTGTTCCTCCAACTGCTCTTGTTTCGGCTCATCCAACAGGCCGAGCTTGAGCAGATGATGGCTTAAAGGCACGTTCCCGTGAATGGTCCAGCTTCCGAAGGCCATCGAGAGTTGCCGTTCGGTCAGCAAACCCGACTTCAGCACCAATGCCGCGAGCGCGATGTCCTGCTGCTCTTTGGAGAACTCATGGTGCGGCGTGATAATCGTCGCGGCATACCGCGAGTCCGCGGCTTGAGATTCGTCGGCAGGCATCACGGTTCCGATCGGGCAAAAAAACGTTTTGGGTCCGATCTTTCAGCATACCGCGAAGGCCGGGCGCTGCCAATCACTCAATCCGCCGCGGGAGACAGCGGGTGCATGATTGGCGGAAAGCTTCTGATTTTGCTCGTGTTACTTCGGCCCGGTGCCGGTGTCGGTGATTTCGTCAATCATGATGCTCTCGCCATTGGGATAGAGCAGGTGGATCGACGTATATTGACCTTTTCGGTAAGGCGTTTTGGCATATTGGGCAGGGATGGGCTGCAAAACGGCCGGCCACACGCCGGGCAGCTTGGCGATCTGCACTTTGAGCATGAGGATCTTCGGATTGATGCCCTGGGGCACAGCCTCTTGGACGATCGCCACCAACCCCGGCCCTCCCTGGCTGTAAATGCCTTCGACCACCAGTTTCGCGTGTTGGCCCTTCGTGACGGCCCATGCGCGCCAGCGGTCCTTCATCGCGTGTTGGGGATCGTTGTTCTGATCCGCAGCCAACAGGGAACCTCCCGCGATGGTTCCCAAACCGGCGGCCGCAAATTTCAAAGCCTTCCGCCTGGTGACGTCGTTCATGGTCGGCTCCTTCAACGATTTCCTGGAGGGGAAAGACGGGGATTCTCCGCCGATAAACACCCGAACCGGCCGGTGCCTGACGACACCCGCCGGTCCCTTGAGCGAACCATTCCTTGCGACGAAGTCCGCTTCGCTTAGCCGTCGCGATCGGCGAGGCCGCCTTCTTCGAGGACCCATTGCACGGCGTGGCGGGTGAGTTCGGCGGCGTTGGCCAGGTTCAGCTTGGCTTTGATGTTTTCGCGGTAGGTTTCCACGGTCTTGCGGCTGAGTTCCAGCCGGGCTGCGATCTCGCGGGTGGTCAGCGCTTCGCCGATGAGCCGGAAGACCTCGAGTTCGCGGTCGGTCAAGCGGTCGAGCGGCGAGCCGCCGTCGTCGTGCCGGCCCGCGACGCGGTTTAAGAGCCGGTCCGTCATTTTTTCGCTGAGGGCGATGCGGCCGGCGCGGATGTCCCGGAGGGCTTGAATCAGCCGCTCGGTGTCTTCGTGTTTGTTGACGTAGCCCTGCGCTCCCGCGCGGATGGCCCGCTCGGCGAACAGGGACTCGTCGTGCATCGACGACACGAGCATTCGGGGTTCTTCGCCTCGGCTGCGGATCTGCTTGATGAGCTCGATCCCGTTCCCATCGCCCAGGGAAATATCCACAATGACCAGATCGGGCTTGAGCTGCTGGATTTTCTCCAGAGCTTCCGGGATGTTCGAAGCCTCCCCGCAAACCTCCATATCCGTTTGGTCGTCAATGACCTGGGAAAGCCCCTTCCGCATGACCGGATGGTCATCGACGATCAAAATCCGGCTTTTTTCGCCGGGAGCGGGGTCGTTGTTGGCCATTGCGGGATCTCGAAGTTGTTCCAAAGAGTCGAAATGAGTCGTCATGAGGGGAGGCCTTCCATTTGTCGATCACGTTGATAGACGCATCTTACAATTGTACCACACGACGCGTCGGAAGATGAGGAATCTTTGGCGGAATGGATGGTCAGATCCGCTCCCACCACGTTGGCCCGGTATTTCATGGTGCGCAGTCCCATGCCGGAGGATAAGGAGGATTGGTTGATCGCATCGGCCGGCAATCCGCGGCCGTCGTCCCGGATCGTGAGCACCAGTTGGGAGCCTTTGCCCATGAGGGAAATCCTGAGGTGTTTGGCTCCGCTGTGTTTGACGGCGTTGGTGACGGCTTCCTGGGCGATGCGGAACAGATGCGTGGCGACTTCGTTGCTGTCGACATCGACCGGTCCTTCCGAGTGGAAAGAGCATTCCACCTGCCGGCTGCTGCGAATCGTGTTGGCGAGGTCTTCCAGAGCGGACATCAGGCCGTGGGCGAAGATTTCCACCGGAAACAGCCCGCGGGCCATGCCTCGCATCTTGGCCTGGGCGTCGCGAATCAGGGACGCCAGTTCCTCGGCCGTTTCGGCTTCGGGAAGTTTGTGGTTTTTGAGCCGCTGCCGGAGGCTGTCGATCAATAGCCGAATGCCGGTGAGTTCCTGGCCGAAGCTGTCGTGAAGTTCCTGGCCGAAGTGCCGCTGCTGTTCCCAGACGATGTTGACGAGCTCGGCCTGGAGGCGGTCCTGCTCGGCGCGTTTGCGGTCGGTAATGTCCTGGAGGATGCCCGTCAACAGCCGTTCGCCGCCGAGTTCCACTTCCGCCACGGACAGCGACAGCGGAAACGTGCTGCCGTCCTTCCGCCGGCCGGTGGTTTCCCGCAGGTTGCCGAGCGTGGAATCTTCTTCGTCGGGCTCAAAGAATCCCAGATGCGACGGGGCTTGCCCGTTCTCGCGGTTTGCCGAAAGCCAGGACACCGGCTGCCCGATCAATTCGTGGGAGGCGTATCCGAAGAGGCGTTCGATGGCCGGGTTCACCGATTGGATGATGCCTTTGTCGTTGATCGTAAGAATGCCGTCGGCGGCGGCATCGACCACCGCCCGGTAGCGGGCCTCGGAGACCGACGCCTGCTCCATCGCCTGGCCGGCAAGGATCGCAATGCACACGAGCACGTCCAAATCGTCCGCCCCGAAGGGATGCAGCGAATCTTCGGTGTCGATGTAAATGATGCCCAAGGGCATCTGGGACGGCCCCATCAGCGGGGCGCACATCATCGAACGATGTTCCGGCTCGATGACGGAGGGCATCTCGCCTGCGTGCTGATCGTAGACCACGTCCGAACTGAGGATCGCCTTGGCCTCGGAGAGCACCTGCTTGGCGACCGTGCGGGCGATGGGGCGGATCGTGCTCGGCCCTCCCCCGCTCCCGCGTTCGCGGTGCTTGAGCACGGCGGGCCGCAATCCGCCCTTCGGCTCCGACTTCAAAATGTATCCATGATCGGCTTGCGGAAAGAAGCGAAACACGCTGTCGAGAATCCGCGTGAGCACATGGTCCAGATCCAGCGTGCTGCCCAGGTTGCGCGTGATCTCGAGCACCGCCTGCAGCTTGGTTTCCGCGTTGACTTCGATCCGCTCCGGACCCGTCCAGGACGCATCCAGCGTCATAATGATCGCAGACGACCGCCCTCGCCGGCGGGGCGCGGCATCGGCCCCAGGCTCGCCACATCGATGGCGGAATCCTCGGCGGACCAATCCGCGAGTTCTTCCTGGATCATTGGCGACCGCAGCATGGTCCCCGAACCGGTTTTGCCTTCAATGTGGAACGACAGCAGCAGTTCGTAAACCTGGATGTAATCGCCGTCGTTGAGTTTCGTCGGCTCCGTGATCCGCTTCCCGTTCACGAACGTGCCGTTTCGGCTGCCGAGGTCCTCGATGGAAATCCCATCCTCGCGGCTCCGCAGGCGGGCGTGGTTGCGGGACACCACTTCGTCCGGCAGGACCAGATCGCAGTGCGAGTTCCGGCCGATGGAAATCGAATCGCCCAAGAGTTCATAAACCCGGCCGGCTTTCAACCCCCGCAGGATGCTCAACGTGGGAGCCACCGGGGACCGGCCGACAACTTCGCGAATGGCAGGCGACACGGAACGACGTTTCTCCGATTCCGCGGCGTCTTGGGCAGCGGGGTCTGAAATGGCGGATTCTTCTCGAACCGCTTTGGAGGCGGGTTTTGACGGGGGGACTTTGGACGGGGACCGTCCTTCGGAAAAGGATTTCTTCGTGATGGGCAATTCCGGACTGGGGTTTGAAGGGGATCGCGTCACGGGGAATCTCGTTCGGGCCAAAAACATCTTGGAATCGGCTTGATCGTCCTTCTCGCGGACGAGAAGTGCGAGCCAAGTTCCTGATAACACGCTACATCGGACGATTCCCTTCGCCGAGTGGGCCCGAAGGAAGGCTTCCTTCCTAATACAAAATCATACCTCGCGTTTGGCGGCAAAACATTCGGGGGATTCCCTACCAGAGAACGCCCAGTTCACCCACCCCCGTAAAGGCGTTTCACTGTGTTTCCTTCCATGATAAACCGATTGTCCGGAATTCCCCACCGTATTTCCAGCATCCTGCCGAGCCCCACGGCATCGCGAGATTTGCCGCATCGAGTGCGACACTTGGAATCCAAGAACCTCCCAAATCCGCCGTTACTGAGATTTCTCCGGCACCAATCCGCTGTGGCGGAGGAGCGCGTCCGGTTTGGGTTCCCGGCCGCGAAAGTCTTTAAACACTTCCATCGGATGACGCCCGCCGCCCAATGCCAGGATCGTGTCGCGGAATCGGTGTCCGGTTGATTCCAAGGCCGCCTCGTCGTCGAGGCCCGCTTCCTCAAACGCGCTGAAGGCATCCGCGCTCAGCACTTCCGCCCACTTATAACTATAATACCCCGCCGCGTAGCCGCCGGCAAAAATGTGCTGAAACTGCGCACAGCGTGCGATCTTCGGGAAGCGGCTCCAGGAGCGAGGTTTGCTTCGCAATCCCCCGGGCCACGTCCAGCGGACTTTCGCAGCCGTCCGGATCGTATTCGTGATGCAGCGCCATGTCCGTCATCCCGAAGTTCAACTGCCTGAGCGTCTGCATGCCGGATTGAAACGTGCGGGCTTCGCGGAGCTTTTCAAACAGCGGCCCGGGCAGCGGCTCGCCGGTTTGGTAATGAGCCGTCATCCCCAGAAGTGTCGGTTTGTGGTAGCACCAGTTCTCCATGAACTGGCTGGGGAGTTCCACCGCGTCCCATTCAATGCCGTTGATGCCCGCGGCATCGGTGTAATCCACCCGCGTGAGCATGTGTTGCAGGCCATGCCCGAACTCGTGAAACAGCGTCTCGACTTCGCGGAATGTCATCAGCGACGGATGCTCGCCCACCGGCGGCGTGGAGTTCAAGATCAAATGCGCCACAGGCAACTGCAAACTGCCGTCGGGATTCCGCCGGCGGTTCATGCAAGTCGCCATCCACGCTCCGCCTTGTTTGTTCTCCGGCCGGGAGTAGGGATCGATATAAAACGAAGCAATGTGCGTGCCGTCGGCGTCGTGAATCTTGAAGAACCGCACATCCGGGTGCCAAACCGGGGCTTCGCCGTCCGCCGACTTGACCTGGATGGCAAACAACCGCTCCACCAGATCGAACAACCCGTTCATCACCCGTTCGAGGGGAAAATACGGCCGGAGTTCTTCATCGGTAAAGTCGAACCGCTTTTCCCGCAGGCGTTCCGACCAGAAGGGAATATCCCAATGCATGAGCGGTTCGCTCACGCCCGAAGACTCGGCCAGTTCTTTCAGGTGCGCCAGGTCGTGCTTCGCCGGTTTCCACGCGGCATCGCGGAGAGTCTGAAACATTTGCTCCACCGCGGCCACGTTCGGAGCCATCTTCTGGAGCAGACTGACTTCCGCGTAGGTGCGATATCCCAAAAGGTGGGCTTCCTCTTGGCGGAGTTTCAAGATGCGTTCGATAAGGCGCGTGTTGTCCCATTCACCTTGCGAGGCCCGCGTGACGTAGGCCCGGTACATTTTCTCGCGCAGCTCCCGCTTGCGGCCGTGCTTCATAAACGGCAGAAAGCTCGGCACATCGAGCGTGAACCGCCAGGGGCCTTTGTCCGGCGAGGCGCTTCGGGGCGGTTCGCCTTCGGGCACGTCGGAAGCCTGGTTGTACGATTGGGCCGCGAGAGCCAGCAAACTCGGCGGCAGACCTTCCACGTCCCCCGGTTCCGTCAGCACCAGCGAGAACGCTTTCGTCGCATCCAAAACGTGGTTGGAAAAATCGGTCGCCAGCTTGGAGAGTTCGTTGACGATCTCATTAAACCGCTTCCGCTTCTCGCCTTCCAGGCCGATGCCCGAAAGTTCCATGTCGCGGAGATGCGTCGTCACGATTCGGCGTTGGGCTTCGTCGAGCGTTTCCCATTCGTCCCCCTCGCGAATGCCTTTGAGCGCCCGGTACACCGGCTCGCTTTGGCTGACCCGCAAACCGTATTCGACGAAGCTGGGCCGGGCCTTTTCGTAAACCTCGCGGAGTTCCGGCGAGTTCTTCACGCCGTGCAAATGTCCCACCGGACTCCACGCCCACTGAAACCTTTGACCGTTTTCCTCCAGCGGAACCACCACCCCGTCCCAGGTCGGCCGGATTTCCTGTTCCAGCGCGTTCAGTTTCTGCTCGGCCTCGGCGAGCACATATTGAGCCGCGGGCAAAACATGTTCGGGTAGGGTCTGGTCGTAACGGGGAAGTCCTTCGGTGACCAACAGGGGATTATTCGCAAGTTCCGGAGGCAGGGTTGCGGTTTGATCCGTCATAGACTTCGTTCTCTCAAAAGAATCCGGTGTTTGTCCGTAGGCGTTGATGGTAACGACCGCCCCCGCGCGCGTCATCCCCACCGCGTGATCCGTTGCGAATTTCGGCAAGATGCGTCATTCTGGGAGTTTCAGGTTCCAGGCGAGCGGGGGCGTAAGCCGGCGTTTTTTATGGAACAACCCCGAACAGGAGCGATGCGATGATTCCCCTCAAACGGATTCTGCTGCCCACGGATTTCAGCGAACAGTCCGGCGAAGCCACGCGGTATGCGTGCGCCTTTGCGGAGCAGTTTCAGGCCGAGCTGCATGTGCTGCACGTTGTGGAGAAACTGGCGGCGACAATCCCGGAAGCCGTCGTGGAGATGGCGACGGCGCTCGAGAATTACCTGGAAGTGGCCGAGACCAAAGCCTTGGCCCAACTCACGAAGGTGCTGGAGCCGGGTTGGGAGCAGGGCAAGCACGTGACGCTGGCAACCCGCACCGGCTTGGCGTTCTTGAAGATCATCGAGTACGCCAAAGAGCACGAGATCGATTTGATCGTCATGGGGACGCACGGCCGCACGGGACTGTCGCATGTGCTCATGGGAAGCGTGGCGGAACGCGTCGTCCGCATGGCTCCCTGTCCCGTCCTGACGGTGCACCCGGAAGGCCATCAATTCGTGATGCCTTGAGACGAAACTCTCATGGGAAATCTCCCGGTTCGCGTTCGCGACGTTGCCCCCTGGGTCGGCGGCTCTCTTTCCGTTTAGACTCAAGTCTGTTCGCTTCCAAACGCAGGACGGACGCGACGATTTTGCCAGGTCTCAGCCGCTTGAGGAAACGACCATGTGTCCTCCGAACGAACCGCCGCAGCCGGATTTTCCGGATCAGCCGCAGCCCGCTCCGCCGCCGGAGAAGCCCCTTCCGGAACATCGCCCCGAACCGCCCCGTCCGCAGCCGCACCCCCAAGAGCCGCCGGACGAGCCGCCCGGAGACGCGCCTCCGATTCACGGTAAATAAAGCGTGACTGGCAATTGGAGCCGCCCCGAGAGCCTGTCGGCCAGCGCAATTCTCGATTCAAGGCAGCCACGGCGGAGAGCCAATCCGATTGTCCGGATCTTCGCATTCGATCTTGGCTCTCCGCTTTCTCGTTGCGCCCGCCGTTCCATCGCGGCCTCTCCAAAAAACTCCGACCCGGGCCGTTTTCCGTGGGGCGGGTTCGCTCAGTCATCTCCCGGCTTGGGTTTCCCCCAATCACCCCGTTGGCAGCCGTTTTCAGACAAATAAAATCAAGAGAGTCGCCTATTCCATGGCCACGGAGCTTGGAAGGCGTTTTGGGACCCACAATAAAACACAAAGGAGAATGAGATGTTGCCTCTTCGTCACTTGATTCACGGAACGATGGCTGTTGCGCTGGCTATGACCACGGTCTCCGCCGCCGAACCGCCCACGCCGCCAAATGCCAACCAGAACGATCAGAACAAAACGACATCGGAGAAAATCACGTCGAGCGACGCCCACCTGGAGGATGCGCTGGCCCATTGGCTGATGGAAGGAAACAAGTTCGAGGTGGAAATCGCCCAGTTGGCGGAACAGCGGGCTTCGGACCCGGCCGTCAAAGATTTCGCCCAGCGGATGATCAAAGCCCATACGGGATTCTGGAACAAGCTGTCGAAGTTCACCAACGAAAAAGAGCAGACGCTGACGGCGACCGATCGGCCGATCTTTCAAAAGGAGTTCCACGCCCCGGGCAAGCCAAACGAAAATGCCGCCCCCGTCAAACGGCGGGTCGGATTTCGCGGCAACAAGCACCCGACGATGGACGAGATCGGGAAGCGCGCCGGCCAGATGAAAACCCAGATGACCAAAGAGCTGCTCAAGAAGTACGAGGGCCGCGATTTTGACATGGCCTATCTCGGCGACCAGATCGCCGCCCATATCAGCATGCTCGCGACTTTGAAAGCCATCGAAGAGTCCACGACCGGCGAGTTCCAGAAAGTCGTCAAAGAAGGCATCGACACCACGGAAAGCCATCTGCAACGGGCCAAGGAACTCTCCGGCCAACTCCAACAGGGCCGCGGTGCGGCCGGCCGCTCGAACAACACCAACCGTTGATCACGGCTTCTTCATCGAAATGCACCAAAATGGGTGGACCTCCCCGGATGTCCGCCCATTTTTTATGGCCGTTGCACTCCTCGGATTGAACGGTTTGAAATTTGGGCACGAAATTCGCTGAAGGAACTCAAAAAATCCGTATTTTTGACCAGAACGATCCGTGGTAAATTCCACCGCCTTAGAATCGGTGGAAGCCTTAAAATCCGGAACATTCATCCAACAAAAAATTTGACGAGAGTTGCATTCGCGGGATAGAATTCAGGTTGGAAGACTTTCCCCCTCAACGTCCCGCCGAAACCATCACCGCAGTTTTCCTTTTGTCCGGGCCGCTTTTTTCATTCGAGGTGCGTATCGAGAAAAGGAGAGTGAGATGAAGCCCGTGTTGGCTGATGCGGAGTCCCTCCGCCGTTTGTTTTCCGCGGTCGTCGAGACGACGTTCCAGGTAGAACTGGGTGTCGCCGACACCCAATTGACGGACTACCTTGTGGAGATGCTGATGAGGTTTGTGAAGACGGACGCGATTTACCGCGTCCGCGACACCACCGGCCGGCGTCTGGAGGAGGTCGCGGAAATGCTGATGGAGGCCGAGGAACGGGAAGCCAAACCCCGCCGGGAAATCTACCGGCACATCGGCGACTTCACTCTCTTCTGGGCCGGGGTCTTTCCTGAAGCCCTGTCCCGCCTGCAGTCGGCGGACAAGAAAGACTACCTCATCGACTACTGCCAGCAGGGCAAACGGTCTTATTATCTGGCCAGCCAGTTCGACGAGGAGCCGTACCGCGATGAAGCCGCCGTGCTCCGCCGGCTGAGCCTGGAGTTTGAATTGTGCAGCTTCGGCTTGAACCGCGTGCGCAAAGAATGGGAAAGGCTGCCCGCATCCGCGGCAGGAATGGAAAATCCCTGGAACCCCGAACAAAACTGACGGGCGAATTCTTCGAGGCTTTCAAATAAAAGCGGCTCGGGTGGGATCAAACCGCCCGGGCCGCTTTTCCGGTTTGTCGGGCTCTGAACGCGGCGATTCGTTCCCCCGGGCGGCCGGGAGCGGAGATTTGTCGTTACCAAAAACGAATTGTCAATCGCCGATAGAGACCGGTTCCGTCGTCCATCGTCACTTCCTTCGCGGATTGTTTCCGCTATCATGGACAAAACCTGAAACTGAACCATAAGAGGACCTCGATGACGCTGGCCGACTTGGAACGCGCGCTCGGTGACGTGCTGGATTCGGAGCAACTGGGAACGCCTGTGGCTTTGCGGATTATTGCCGGGCTGGCGACGCCGAATGTTGAACCCTCTACGATGGCGGGGATGTTTCTTCCCTTGATTCGGTTGGTGGCCGGCGAGACCGGCGGACACATTTGGGCTCGGCAAAACGCTGGCGGCGGGCAGGCGTCGGTATTGTGGACGGCTCCCAACGGCCGCAGCGTGTTTCTGACTTTGATAACGAATCCCGCGGTCCGACAAAGATTGCAGGTGCTCGTCGTGGGCAATCACGGCATCACCCGACTCGCCGGCGGCGACGCGTGGAATGAAAACTTCCCGCCGCACCCAACCCCGATTTGGAAAACCGAAATCGCCGAAAGCCTGAATACGAGGACTTCCATCCCCGTTGGTTCCGTATAGCCGTGCGGCGGGACCAAGCCAAAGGGGAATTGGCTTCGACGATGCCAGCCCCTAGAATTGGTGAGAGCGATTCATCTGAGGAAACCAAAGGCCTTCACCAACCATGCAGCAACCTGTTCGCCCGAATGATCTCCCCGTTTCGTTTGTCCTCAAGCGCGGCACCCTGTTCGGTGCGGGATTGGGCATGCTGGCGGGGTTGATCTATTTGGCGGCGGCAGGAACGAATGCCGGCCGCACGACGGCTTCGATCGTGCTCTGGCGAAATCTGATCTTGATCGGTGCCGCCGCGGGCTTCGCGCTCGCGGCTCTCGTCGCCTGGCGGCTGCGCGCCGGCGATCCGAAAGCGCCCGACACCGGCCACGAACACAAACCAAGTCAGCGAGTCACTAACCGCTCCGAATCCAACCCCTGACCTTCCGAAACTCCATGCCGCAATTTGAATACTCCCGTTGGGACGGCTCCCAGGAATTCTCGCCGCAATCCGCCGACGAGTTGTTCGATCAGATCAGCCAATACATGCTCCAATACGGCGAGGATGTGCTGGAAAACTTAGCGGACTGGGAAGAGGAACATCCCGACCTGATCGATCTGCTCATCAAGCAAGGCTACGTCGAGAAAGACAAGGACGGCCGGTTTTTCGTCACGCCCAAGGGCATCAAGCGGGTCGAGAACAAGGCCCTCGAAGAACTGTTCAACATCACCCGCAAGGACCAACTCGGCAAGCACGAAACGGAGTTCCGAGGGACCGGGCAAACGCTGCACGAGGAATCCAAACCCTACGAGTTCGGCGACCCGGTGTCGAACCTCAACCTGCACGAAACGCTGAAAAACGCCCTCTACCGGCAAGGCGGCGGATCGCCGGTCGAAATCGCCGAGGAAGACCTGGTCGTCCATGACACCGAATACCAGACCGCCTGCGCGACCGTGGTGCTTTTGGACATGTCGGGCAGCATGATGCGCTACGGCAAATTCGCCCAGGCCAAGCGGGTGGCGCTGGCGCTCCAATCGCTGGTTCGCGGGAAATATCAGGGGGACTATTTGCAGGTCGTCGGGTTTTATACCTATGCGTCGCCGCTGTCGGAACGGGAACTTTTATATTCCGCCCCCAAGCCGGTGAGCATTTACGATTCGCGGGTGAGGCTCAGGATCAATCTCGATCACCCGCCCGCCTTCGTACCGGAGCATTTCACGAACATCCAGGCGGGCCTGCAATTCGCCCGCCGACTGTTAAAACGCCAACCCGCCCAAAACAAGCAGATCATCACGATCACGGACGGCGAACCGACGGCCCACGTCGAGGGCCGGGATGTGTTATTGATTTATCCCCCCTCCGAGAAGACCCGCCAGGTCACGCTCAGCGAAGTCCGGCGCTGCGCGAACGAGGGCATCCATCTGTCGAGCTTCGCGTTGATCGAGGATTATTTCTACCTGGGCCTGGTGAACTTCGTGGAGCAGATGGCCCAGGTCTCCGGCGGGATCGCGGCCTACGCGAGCGCAGATGATTTGGGCAACGTAATCGTCGACAGCTTCGTCAAAGGCCGCCGCCGGCGCCGCGCGGTTTGAAGTTTTTGCCTGGACTGCCCCGCGCACTCCGTAGCGGCTTCCAGCCGCCGAGGTCGGTGCTGAATTGATCGTTTTTTATTATTCGGCTCTTCCGGCGAATCGGGGGGACTTTGTGAATTCCACACTCCCGTGATGCTTCACCGTCAGAGGACTCCCTCGACCCATTCCGCGGAGGCAGCATCTCCGGGATCTTGATTCGAGCGGTCTCCAAGCGACTGGTTCAACCGGTCGATCAGGTCATTCGCCGTCAACACATCGAGGAGTTCCTCCATAGAAAAGTCAATCCCGAGATCCGCTTGCAGATCATTTCTCAACTCGATGGCCATTAAGGAATCCATGCCCATATCGATCAACGATCGCGAAAGCTCGACTTCGCTTTCCGCAAGTTCCAGGACAGCTGCCAATCGGGACCGGACATACTCTCCAATCCGCGCAGAAACCTCTTCATCCGCTGCATCCAAGATGTTCCTGACGAGCGGATCGGCCTTCTTCGCCTGGGACCTCAAAAGACCTGCGGGGCTTCGCGGGGACTTCCGAAACGTCAATCCCAAGACCCCCGCGGCGAGCTTCTCCTCCTCATCGATGATGTCGAGGTCGATCAGCAATCGATCTTCCGCGGCTTGATAAACTTTCTTCACGAAGGAAGTCACATTGCATGATGTGGGCGGGCGATAAAACAAGTATTGCTCGATGCCGGCCGGGATCCACTCCTTGTCTTCGAGTTCGTCAAGACAGACCATCGTGACCTGCAGACAGCCATCGAGCAGCGCAGGGTGGAAGTGATAACCGGATTCCGCAGTCTTTGGAAGCCGCACGCTGCCCCACGCCTCCGCGCCGGATCGCCCCGCCCCCTTGAGCGACAGGGAATCCAAACAACGGAATTCGCCGCTATAAACAAGGCCCGCCGTCTTACAGCGTTCGTAATGCGCATCCACATCCTGAATCGTCCCGCCCAATGCCGGCGAAGCTTCGACGGGTTCCGCTTTGTCACTGGCCGGCTCAATGGTGCATGTGGCGCATCGACGCCATTCCTGCTCCACTTTGGCTTCAAATCGGCAATCCATCCGATCGGGATTTGGGGTGATCGTCATCCGCAGAGGACTTGGCGATCCCGCTTGCCAGAAAAGAGGTTGGCTGACGGCAAGATTCGACACGCAAAAGCCAGTGCATTCCCCTGGATCGATTCGGATTGCCCCCGCCAACGCCATTTCCAAATAAGCTGTCAGCGGGCAAAGACAAACGTCGCGAAGCTTGTGGCCTTGCAAATAGGAGAAGTGATTAAGATCCATTTCGAATATCTGTTGTCCCTGGGAACCAGCGATCTCCCTTCCGAGAAACGGATGCGGACGAGAAACGGAGTTGTCCGCTTGCCGAGCGCGATCTTCAACTAAGTCGTCCGGCAGCCAGTAGCGCTTTCGCTGAAACGGATAGTTGGGCAACACAACTTTGGGAACCGGTGTGGGAAACACCGCATT
Source organism: uncultured Planctomycetaceae bacterium (assembly GCA_963815195.1). Lineage (GTDB taxonomy): Bacteria > Planctomycetota > Planctomycetia > Planctomycetales > Planctomycetaceae > CAWAVN01. The sequence continues at coordinate 321,910 of CAWFGE010000010.1, read as the reverse complement.
CCAATTGATACTCGCCCCCGAGACATAAAGTCGAGCGAGAGCCTTCAACAATTCATCCCATCCGTGCTCATCTCGGGGAGCAATCCCTTCAACGTGTGATGCGGTTCGGGTTTGCCGGCCGTTGGTTGAGTTCGCATGCAATTCATCGCCAAACCGAATTTCGGCGGCACGCTCTGAAAAAGCGGGGAGTGGGAAAGGAGAACCCGTTCTTTGAGGCATCGTGGCTTGACGCCAGTATTCCCGATCCGACACCCGATGAGACGCTTCCGAAGCGATGCGAGAAGGACGATAAACATAGCGCGGCGACTTTATCGTGAGTCCCTCCGCACCCTGTGGATCGACTGCCAACTGCAACGCGTCTTTAAATTCCAAAAGCCCTGCCACGCACCCCGCGGCGAGTTCCCCGAAGCCTGTGCCCCGGACTTCGCGAGGCGCAAACCCCCACTCCAACCACAACTGGCTATAGAGATACTGAATCGCAACAAGCGCAATCGAGCGGTCCTGTTGTAGCAAAGGCGCGTCTTTCCAAAGCAAATCTTTCAGATTGCGGGGCCAAATGGATCCGAGAATCTCGTCAATCTGATCCCAAAGTCTTCGGAACAACGCGTGGGATTCATACAGGCTTCGACCGAATCCCGGACTCCATGTCATCCGATCGGAGAAGAGCCAAACCGTGTGAAAGTCCTCTTGAACCTTCCCAGAGTGGAGGCTTTGCTGGGCGCTTTGTTCCGGGGATTTGCTTACCCATTCCGCAAGCGAATTCTGCATCGCTTCCGCATTCGTCGCAAAGGCGACAAGCCGATAATCAAAATCGCTCCGCCCGACGCACGAGGTATAACAGGTTGGCTCCAGGTTGAAATCCCTGAGTTGCTGAATAGAGGAATTCGCCAAATCCCGCACCGCGGCGGGCGACTTCGCGGAGATTTTAAGCAGCGGCACGGGGAGGCGATCCAGGCGATCCGCGTGCATCGTCGATTCGTCGCGGGGTGCTTCTGCAAGGACAACATGGGCATTGGTTCCGCCAAACCCAAAGGAACTGACGCCGGCGATGCGCGGGCGTGGCTCGGGCATATCCCAGGATCTCGCTTCTGTGGGGATTTTCACGGGCCAAGCCCAATGGATTTTGGAACTGGGTTGTTTATAGTGCAAATGGGGCGGGATGACTTTATAGGACAATGCCAAGGCGGTTTTTATGACGCCGGCGATGCCGGCCGCTCCTTCCAGGTGGCCGAGGTTTGTTTTCACCGAACCGACCGTCAGAGGTCGATCCTCCGAACGGTTCTGCTTAAAGACCGCCTCTAGGGCACTCATCTCCACTGGATCTCCAAGCGGCGTGCCCGTGCCGTGCGCTTCGATATAGGAAACGTCTTCCGGGGCAACTCGGGCATTCGCGAGCGCGTTCCGAATGACGGCTTGTTGAGCCAGTCCATTCGGGGCGGTCAGGCCGATGCTCCGCCCGTCTTGATTACTCGCGGAACCCCGAATAACACACAAGATCGGATCACCATCCGCGCGGGCTTGAGAGAGGCGCTTGAGGAGCACCGCTCCGCAGCCTTCCCCGCGCACAAATCCATCGGCCGACTCGCTGAAGGTCTTGCAAAGCCCTTCCGGAGACAACATCCCCGCCTGCGACAGCGAGATACTGAGATCCGGCGCGAGCATCAAATTCACGCCGCAGGCGAGAGCTGTTTGACACTCGTCATTGCGAATCGCTTGAACGGCAAGATGCACGGCCACCAAAGATGATGAGCAAGCGGTATCGACGGCGAGGCATGGCCCCCTCCAATCAAAAAAATAGCTCAACCGTCCCGCCGCCGAACCGTGCGCATTGCCGGTGCTCAGCCACGCATCGATCGGCAAGTGCTTTCGCCGGGTGAATAAATGCAAATAATCATTCGTGCAAATCCCGACATAGACGCCCGTTTGGCTCCCTTTGAGCTTTTCCGGATTGATGCCCGCGTTCTCCAAAGTTTCCCAAGCGACTTCGAGCAAAAGCCTCTGTTGCGGATCGAGCAGGTTCGCTTCGCGGCGAGAGAGATTAAAAAACGACGCGTCAAACTGGTCCACGTCCTGCAAATAGGATCCGCGGTGCGCCGTGATGCCGCCCTTCAAGGTGCTATTTTGAAGAGGGATGCCCGTCCAACGTTCTTGCGGGGTGTCTCGAATCTCGCAGAGGCCGTTGTTGAGCAATTCCCAAAACGCCGCGGGACTCGAGGCCCCGGGAAACCGGCAGCCTACGCCCACAATTGCAATCGGTTCGGTGCGACTCTCGCGAATGTTCCTCAATTGGGAAAGGGCCTGGTCCAGAACTTTGTTGAGTTCCCGAGGTGTCGATCGATTGGAGTATTCACTAGCCACTATACATATCATCCCACTTTTGAAGTTCCTGCGCAATCTCCATCAGTTTGTCCCGCGTCTCCTCATCCTCGGTATTAATCTCCAGATCACTCGTCACTTCCCCCTCGAGTGCAGGCTCAGTTTCCCTTGTTGACAAGATATTCGGTGATGCGGCTTCCGCTCGTGACGCATCCTGTTGGATTAAGGTCAACAAGTAAGACGACAATCCGCTCAAGGTCGGATAATCAAAAAAGATTGCAGACTGTAGCGGGATTCCTAGACTGGCTTCCAAGGTTCCCTTGAGCTCCACCGTTGTCAGTGAGTCGAGGCCGAGGTCGAAAAGGGTCATATCGGCCGGCACTTGCTCCGGCCCGTCCAAGCAGAGGATCTCCACAATCTTCTGCTTGAGATACGCCAGTAACGTCCGCGACGCTTCACCGGATGTCATGTGTTTCAATCGTTCAAGTTTAATGGAGAGTTCCGGCTTCGGCTTGGCAGTCGGCCCGTCGAGCAGCAACTGAAAAATCGAGCGGTTTCGCAAATCTTCCGGCAATCGAGCGGCGTCGAACTTCATCAGAGCCATGCTGCTGTAGCCGCTATGCTGCAGCGCGTTGTGGAAGCCTTTTATGCCTTCCGCCGGGGCGATCAATTCAAATGCGGCCCCGTGCGGATGACGCATTCTCCCGTTTTGGATCGCCGCTCCAACATCCGACCAAGGCCCCCACACGATGCTCAACGCCGGCAGGTTTTGCTGACGCCTGTAAGCGGACAATGCATCCAAAAAGCTATTGGCCGCCGCATGATTCACTTGCCCCGGAGAACCCAAATATCCCGCAATCGAAGAAAAAAGCACAAACTCATCGAGCGAATCATTGCGCGTCGCCAAGTGCAAATTCCATGCGCCGCGAACTTTGGGATCAAACACTTGTTGGAATGTCCCAGTTGATTGATTCATGATCGCCTTGTCGCTGAGAACTCCTGCCGAGTGAATCACCCCGGCAATCGGCCCGACCGATTTGCGAATGCGATCAAGCGTATGCGACACCTCTTCCAAGCGAGACACATCACAGCGCATTGTCGACACCGTACAATTCAAGGCTTCGATCTGCCGAATGCATTGCTGTTGGGCAAGTCCCGGTTCGTGCCGGCCCAGTAAGACCACGCGAGTTGCTCCCTGCAGCGCTAAGTATTCCGCTACCTGCAAACCCAATCCGCCCATTCCTCCACTGATCACATAGGCGGAATCGGAACGAATCCGATGTTGGTTCGGTGTCGGTGGGCGAGAAGATTTCGAGGGGTCGGCGGCTCCAGGCGAGTTCGGTGTCAGTAAGACTTTGCCGATATGGTTCGCCGATTGCAGAAGCCGAAAGGCATCCACGGCCGAATCGAGGGGATACTCGACTTTCGGAAGCGGCGAAAGCTCGCCGGCCTCGAAGCGACAAAGCAACTCCTGCAAATGCGCGCGGACCCGTTGAGGATGCGCTTCGAGATACTCCACCAGATCGATCGCCATGTATTTCACATCGGGACGCTGCCCGGCAATATGCGCGGATGCCCGCTTGCGGTTTGCTAAGGTCCACATAGAGGCCGTTCGCCGCCAAGGCCCTTAGGTTCTCATCGACAAACTCGTCGCCTAATGTGTTTAATAGAACGTCAACGCCTTGCTGCTTCGTGTCGTTGAGGATAGCCTCGGCAAAGCCGGGGCTGCGGGAGTTATAGATGTGATCCGGCGCGAGGCTCGTGCGAAGATAGTCGAGTTTGGCGGCGCTCGCGGTGGCATAGATCTCCGCTCCAATCGCGCTTGCCATTTGCACGGCCGCATGGCCTACGCCGCCCGTGGCGGAATGAATCAGCACCCGCTGGCCTGAGCGAAGCGCCGCCTCGTGTTCGAGGGCGTACCATGCGGTCAGAAACGCGATGGGGATTGTCGCGGCCTCGGTAAGCGAGAGGAACGAAGGGATAGGCGCGGCCAATTCCGCCGGTACGAACAACTGATTGCAGCATGTATTCGGTGCCACGACCACGACGCGGTCGCCGATTTGGAAGTCCGTCACCGCACTGCCTCGCTCGCGGACCGTGCCGGCACACTCCGCTCCCAACGGAGGTCGCCCGGGATAAATCCCAAGCACGTTGAGGACATCGCGAAAGTTCAATCCGCTCGCCGCGACATCTATCAGGAGCTCATCAGGCTTTAGGGTCCGCGCAGGAAGGGTGGAGAGTTCAAGGCCGTCCATTGCTCCGCGGCGGGAAATTGTTAAGACCTTTATTGATGTGGCTGGCAGATGGGCCGGATCGAGTTCGGCCAACCGCCGCACGCGGCGTTCTCCGTCGCGAAACGCAACTTCGGATTCGGAAGACCCCAAGAGCAGTTCATCAATGCAGGCGGCAAGCGAGGTGTCAGCGGATTCCCGATCCAGATCGATTGCTTGAATTGTCCAATCCGGTTTCTCAAGAGAAAGCGACCGTACAAATCCCAGCAAGGACGCGTCGGCCGGCGACGCGGCCTGAATCCGGTCATCGACGGCTTGAACTCCTTCGGTGAGAAAAACGAGCCGCGGCCTGAATGCGTGCTCGGATGTTTGCCGTACTATCGTTTGGGCAAGGTTTAGGACGGCTTCGCAACCTTGAAGGGCGACATCGGGGGCGTTCTCTGTATCGTCTGACGTGTGCGGCCAGAACGCGAGGATATTGAGGCGAGGTTTGGTCAAGTCATCCGCAGTAATCAGGAGTTCGTTCCCTTCCGGATTGCGGTGATCCGCGGGCCAAGGAATGAGCCGGCTGTTCTGATTGCGAGCGATTAAGCTTTCATAGAGCCGCTGGGCCTTGGAATCGTTGCCGATGATGAGCCAGGTATGCGAATCGTCCTGCGGTTGGAGAACGGCGTCCGCCTTGGCGACGATCAGCGAATTGGCGGGTTCCAATTTGCAGTTTCGACCATGCGGGTTAAATGTTTCGACAAGCCCGAAGCCGGCTTGATGGAGCACCTCGTTCCATTGTTCTGGCGAAATCAAGGGGTAATCGGGACGCAGATCATAATCGCGGAAGGCCCACCATCCGGGAGTCATCCCAAACACGAAATCCAGCCAACGCACCCGCCGGGTTCCCTCGACAAGCAGTAAAGCGCCTTCCGGCTTGAGCAATTCGCGCACGTGCCGGAGGCTTCGCTGCAGATCGGACGTGGCATGCAGCACGTTGGCGGCAATGATGATATTGAACGACTCCCGTTCAAAGCCCTGGTCCGCGGGAGCGGATTCGATGTCGAGAGTCTTGTAGGTGCTGATGGGATATTGCGAGAACTGTTGTTTCGCGGCGGCGAAGAAATGCGAGGAAATATCGGTGAAGGCATAGGCGAGACGCCGGGAACGAGTTCGTTTCAGCACGGCTTCGGTCGTCGCTCCGGTGCCGGCTCCCACTTCCAAAATCTTTAATCCCCGCCCCTCAGGCAATTGGCTTTGGATCTGAGCAACGACTTCGGCCGTTAAGTAATTTAAGGCCTTGGCGCCGACCGACTCGGTATAAAGCTGCAAAGCGGAGGCGGCTTCATCGGTCGGGAACAGAATCTCCAGCGGATCGCACCTTCCCTGCATAACGTCCGGCAAGTGTTCCAGGCAGCGCTCGAACAAGGCAAATTCGACGTGCGAAGATTCCGGAACGGCGGACATCCAAGAGCGGGCGATCGGCTTCTCAACCGAATACAGGCCTTTGTTAAGGTTCAGATGCCCATCTTCCACAAGCATGTTTAACAGCCTTGTAAACAAGGCTTCTTGCGTTTCCACCACTCGGCAACATTGAACGGCATCTGCTAATGGAAATTCGCGGCCGGGGCGGAGATCTAAACCTAATTGAGACAAGACATCCAAAGCACAGCCGGCGGTCGCTTCTTCCAATTGGTCCAGCAGCGCCGAGTGGGCTTCGACTTGAGAGACATTATAGTCTTGTGCATACCGGGATCTTAAATGCGCAGAGAGTGTCGCCGGCGGCTCTATATAGGTGGGCGGGAAATCCTTCGATCGGATTTGCGCAGGCCAATCGGCGACATAATAACCTAAGCGGGAACGTTCGAGCGGTTGAAGCTTGAGTTGCTCAATTTGGGCGACGCGGGTTTGGTGTTTATCGAATATATCGAGATCCACGACAAAGCCTGCGCCCTCGTTTTGAAGATGATGGACGTGGCAATAGAGCGGTTCCCCTCCCTCAAGCTTGCGATCTATGCAGAAGCGCTTGATATGTGTGGGCACTAAAGTCGTTGTGATTTCCGGCGGTAATGCAGAGGCGATCGCTTGAAAGCAGCCATCGAGCCGGGCGGGATGAATGCCGAATTCACGAGAAACACCAGCCTGTTCCGCGGCGATCACCGCCCAGGCCGCTCCAGCATCCGCGTGCAAAAGCTGGAGCGTTTGGAACGCCGGGCCATAGTCCAAACCCGCCTGCCGCAATCGATCGTAATACTCCGGAATGGCCGCGGCGGCGGAGGGCTGATTCAGAACCTCCGGCCAAGCCACGGCACCGCTCGTGTCGCTGTGGTTCTCGCTCGGCAGGATTTGGCATGCCGCGTGCGGTTGCCAGCCTTGAGGGGTTTTGCGGTTGAATGTCGCGGACCATCCGGCTCCTTCGGGGCGGAGAACGAGTTGCACGATGCACGCTTCACCGCCGGTGATCTGAATCGGCGATGTGATCTCGAGATCGTCCACCGTTCCCAAGGTGCCATTGATCATCCGGGCGGCGGAGGCGGCCATCTCCAGATAGCCGGCCAGCGGAAACACCGCGGCGTCTTGGATTCGATGGTCCTTCAAGAATTCCACTTTCGAGAGGTCGGTTTCAAAAACCTGTTCCGCGCCTGAAAGATCATAATGCCGATGCAAGAGCGGGTGCAGCCATGCGGCGGTTTGAATGTTCGATGGCGTCTCTAGGAGTTGGCGGGAAATCCAATAGGGCTTGCGCTCGAAGGGAGAATAGGGTACGGAAACTTTTTCCAGATCCGGCGGATAGATCGGCCGCCAATCGATATGCACGCCGAGGACGTAGAGGCGGGCGAGGAGTGTGAGTAAGGATCGGTATTCCCCGCCCGACTGTCCGGGCCACCCGAGTTGTGTGATCGGGCTGCCGCTTGTGCGAGCCCGCTCAGCCGTGCTCTTGGCTGGAGATAGTTTCAGTTCTATGTCCGCCTGCAATTCCGCAGGTGTCGGGAGGGCGACGGATTCGCCGATGGTTTTTTTTGCCAGCCGATCGAGAATCGCGTCAATTTCCACGAGGCCGGAATAAACGGCGGCGGCGAGTTCTCCCGCACCGTCCGCGCGGATCCCATCGCAGGGAATACCGAGCGTTTTGAGAAACCCGCCATAGGCCAACTGCCAACCGACCAAACGATTAAGCATTTGCTCTTCATTATTTGAGGACGCGCCGTTCCAGAGGACGGATTTCAGAGAAGGCAGGTCGTGTTTTTGGAATCGATCATCCAGCTGATCGAAAAGACTGCGAAAGCCGGGAATGTGGTCATAGAGATCTTTGCCGATGCTTCCGGGGAGAGGAAATTCTCCGCCGAACGACCAGGCGATGCGAGGTTCGGATTTCGTCTCGTTCGACCACCCGTTTTCCGGCTGTGACTTTTCGAAGAAAGTCGCCGAGTTGGTTTTGAAAATCTTCCCGGCGGTCTGCGACGAGGGCCAGTCGATGCGGAAACCGTGCGCGGCCCGCATTGGCGGTGTAACAGATCGCGGGAAGCGGTCCTTCCGGAAATTGCTGCTGCCAGTTTTGGGCGAGCGCATGCAGGGCCGATTCCGTTTTCGCCGACAACACGAGGATGTGCGTCGGCGGTTCAAAGGGAGTGGCCGGCTTTGGCCCTGGGGCTTCTTTGAGGACCACGTGGGCGTTTGTGCCGCCGAATCCGAAAGAACTCACGCCGGCGTGCCGGGGTTGTTCGCTTCTTGGCCAGAGGGCGGCGTCTTGGACGACCTGCAAATTCGAGCCGGAAAGCAGTGGCTCGTTGAGCGGTTGGTGGCAGACATGCTTGGGCAATTCTTCGTGCTGAAGGGACAGGCAGACTTTGATGAAGCCGGCAATTCCGGCGGCGGCCTCCAGGTGGCCGATGTTCGATTTCACCGAACCGATCCGCAGCGGTTTTTCCGGATCCGTTTCGCTCCAGAACACGCGGCGAAGGGCGTTGACCTCGATCTGATCCCCCAACACCGTGCCCGTGCCGTGGGCTTCGAGGTAGTCGATTTGGCCGGGGGAACAGTCCGCGTTTGCGAGAGCCTGCTGAAGGACGCTCTGCTGGGCGCGGCCGTTGGGGGCGGTCAGGCCATTGCTGCGGCCGTCGTGGTTGATCGCGCTCCCCGCGACGACGGCGATGATGCGATCGTGATCCGCGACGGCCCGGCTGAGGCGTTTGGCGATGACGATTCCACAACCTTCGCCGCGAACGTAGCCATCGACGTCTTGGGTGAAAGCGGCGGCGGCTCCCGTGGGAGAGAGCATCCCCGCCTGGTTGAGCGAGGCGGTTACGGCGGGAGAAGTGATGAGGCTCACTCCGCCGCAGATTGCAACTTCGCATTCGCCGCGTTTGAGGCTTTCGCAGGCCGCGTGCACCGCAACCAGGGAGGACGAGCAGGCGGTGTCGAACGCCAGGCTTGGCCCGTGCAAATCCAGCGTGTAAGAGAGGCGGTTGGCGATCATCGCCAGAGAGTTGCCGGTCGCATTGTAGCCGGTGGGCGAGCAATTCAGTCGGGCTTGAAGATGGGCATACTCGGCCCCGCTCACGCCAAGGAACACGCCCGTTTGTTGCCTGGCAAGTTGATCCGCAGGCAGGCCCGCGTGCTCCAGCGCTTGCCAGCAGACCTCTAGGACGAGCCGCTGCTGGGGGTCGAGCGTTTCCACTTCGCGGGGGCTGATTCCGAAAAACAGCGGATCGAAGTCCTCGGCATGGTCCAAAAACCCGCCGAGGGGCGGCAGCGGGTGCCCGGGGCTGGCGGACTCGGCGAGTTGCTGTTGCCACTCGCCCCACCGTTCCCGCGGGTAAGGCCTGAGGGCCGATTGCCCGCTTCGCAGCAGTTCCCAAAATTCCTCGGGATTGTTCGCACCGGGAAATCGGCAACCGATGCCGATGATCGCGATCGGTTCCTGCCGGTCTTTCCGGCGATGGGCAGCCCGGCCATTTTGAAGCCGGGGTTGGTCGTTTCCGGAATGCAGGAATTTCGCCAGTTCGGCGATGTTGGGATAATCATAAGCCAAGGCCGGCTCGATTCGGCGGTGGACGCGTTGCTCCAAGTCGGCGCAAAACTGCACGGCGTGCTGCGATTTGAAGCCATACCGCGCGAACGGCTCGCGGATGTCGATCGCATCTCGCGGCACTTCCAGGATTTGCGACAACCGGCCGGCCATCCACCGCTCGAGATCCCTGAGCGATTCCCGTTCGGAATACGTTTGCGTGCGAGGTTCCATCGGTTCTGCGGCGGATTCCCTCCCAGAAGTCCGGCAGGCACGGGGGCGGTTCCATTGGGTGATCGGGGAAAGTTCGCCCGCGAGAAATTGCTGTTTGACAAGTTGCCGTTGCACCTTGCCACTGGTCGTCACGGGAACGGAACCCGGCCGCACGAGCAGCACAGCTGCGGGAGAGATTTCCCAAGTCTGTTGAATTTCGGTGAGGATGTTGGTGAGGATGTCCTCATCCAGTTGGCGGACGTGCTCGCGTTTGACCTCCAAGACGAGCACGACTTCTTCGCCGCCTTCAATCTCCGTGCCGAACGCCACGCCCCGGCCTTCGACCAACCGGTCGTCGCAGGCGACGGCGGAGGCTTCCAGGTCGTGAGGATAGTAATTCACGCCGTTGAGGATGATCACATCCTTGAATCGCCCGGCGATATAGAGGCGGCCGGCTTGTTTGAGTCCCAAATCGCCCGTGCGGAAATACTTGGAAGATGTTCCATTGCCGTTCGTGGAGCGGTCGCGATGAATTTCCGCCTGGAATGTGTCTTTGGTGAGTTCCGGGCGGTGCCAATAGCCTCGGGTCACGCTCGGGCCGGAAACCCAAATTTCGCCGATCTCCCCATCCGGGCGTTCGGTGAAGGTTTCGGGATCCACGATGCGAACATCCAAATCCGGGTGGGGCGTTCCACAGTGGACCAATTCGGCCGGGCAATCCGGGGAGATGTTTAGAGCGTGATCCGCATCGCCGTTGGACGCCGGGTTGGCCGCCTGGCGTTCGATGATGTGCTCGAGCGGGTTTTCCGCACGGTGCACGCCGCTGATGAGCAAGGTCGTTTCCGCCATGCCGTAGCAGGGGCAGAAGATCGACGGACGGAAGCCTTGGGGCGCAAAGACTTCGGAGAATCGGCGGAGGGTGCTCGCCCGGACGGGTTCGGCTCCATTCAAGGCCGTTTGGAGACAGGACAAGTCCAGGGGGGTCCGTTCTTCGGGCGTGGTGCGGGTGATGCACAATTCGTAGGCGAAATTCGGGGCGGTGGTGATCGTGCCGCGAAGTTCGGAAATCAAATTCAACCAGCGAATGGGGTTTTGCAGAAATCCCATGGGCGACATCAGATGCAGCGTGCCGCCCAGAGACAGCGGGTGCAGCAGCGTGCCGACAAGGCCCATATCGTGGTGCATCGGCAGCCAGCCGATGGTCACCATCTCCTCGGTCTGCCCGAACGCGCCGGTGATGAGCTTTTGATTGTGAAGCAAATTGCCGTGGTCCACCACGACGCCTTTGGGATCGCCGGTCGAACCCGACGTGTATTGCAAAAAGGCGATCGTACTAAGCGAGACGCCGGGGTCTTGCCAGGCGTCGGCGGAATCCGCTCCAATTCCCTCCAACACCTGCCAGGGAACCGTGGCGAGCGCGGGGTGGGTCTTCGCGTAAGTTTGCACGCGGTCCAGCACGTCGGCCGTGGTGAAAACGCACTCGGCTTTGCAGTCCTTGTAGATGCTGAAAAACCGGTCGGACTTGGGGTTTCGCCGGGGCGGCGGACTGGGAACGGCAATGGCCCCCGCATACAGGCACCCAAAAAATGCCGTGACAAAGTCCAGCCCTGGAGGAAATGCCAACAGCACCGGTTGGCCCGCCAGGTTCCGCGACTGCAGCCAACTCCCAATCCGCCGGGCCTGGGCGTCCAGATCGGCATAGGTCCATCGAAGCCGAGGCGGCGTGCCCTCGTCGGAATAGGTGCAAAAAGTCCGCTGGGGATGAGCGAGCGCTCGCCGGATTAATAGTTCGACAATCGACGAACTGCCCGCGATTTCAGAGGAAAGGGATTCATTCATAAAAGATATTTTATCGACGAAACATCGTATCCGGGATGGATACTTGCGCCGGGCGGCATTGCCTTTTATGCAGAAATCCCAGCTTGGGGCAAATTTCCCACACGCAATTTGGGACTTTCCACCAGGAATGAACCAATCTGGTTGGAATGAGGGAGGTTACGCAAAACTCACAACGGCCAGAGGACTTTCCATAATCCTCCCAAGCTTCTCATCTTAACCCAGTGTGACATCGTTTGGCAATTACGAATACGGGTTCGCGGCTTCTCAGGCCGGGGTTCGATCAGCCTTCGCGGCGTTCTCGGACAACATCCGCCAGATTGAGATGCGCGATCGAGCGCAAAACCGGCCACTGGGCCAACAGGAGCACGAGGAAAATGTTCGCAATCGCCAGCGCGAACGTGCCCGGTTTGAGGATCAAGGGCAGCGTGAGAAAGCTGCATTCGTAGAGATTTAAAGCCCCGCGCATCGCCCAAATGCCGAAGGGAATTCCCACCGCCACGCCCACGAGACCCAGGAGGCAATGCTCGAGCGTGACCATGCCCACGATTTGCCGAAACGGCAACCCGAGGGCCCGCATCGTGGCCAATTCGCGCCGCCGTTCCCAGATATTCAACGTGCTCGTGGTGAAAAGAATGGCGCTGCCCAGAATGGCGCTGAACAGCAGCATGGACGTGACCAGCAGGTAGTTGAAATCCATGATCCGTGCGATCCGCTCGCGGAGATCCTGCATGTCTTGCAGCCGGGCCACTTGGGGCAGCGTTTGGAGCGATTGGCGAAACTTCCAACTCGGCACTTTGGTCTTGATGAGCAGACAATTCACCAGCCCCGGCTCGGCAAACGTGGTTTGGGCTTTGTCCAGCCGCATAAAAACCTCCGCCCCCAGCCCTTCGGTGATGTGTTCGATGGGCACTTCGATCTCGGCTCCTTGCGGGAGCGCTTGGAGTTGCACGGTGTCGCCTGCGTGGACATCCAGTTGACGGGCCAACGCCGCGGGCAGAACCACGCCCTCACCGGGCCGGACGATCTGGCCTTCCATATTTGCCGGCTGGAGCAGTTCGCTCTCCGGAGAAATGCCTTCGACAACCGTGTCCAGGCGTATGTCGCCGGCTTGAATTTGGGCCGGGACGGTTAAAGCACTCTCCCAGGTTTCAATGTCCTCGGTCCGATGGAGGAGACCAAACAACGTTTGTTTGGGCTCCGGAGTAAAAAAGTCGACACGCAGATCGTACCGCCAGGATTTTTGGAGAAGGACTTCGGTGGTGCGATTCAATCCATCGACAACGCCGGACCCGGCCAGGACAAGAACCAGCGCCGCCGCCACGCCCCCCACAGAGGCCAAACTCCGGCCCGGCCGGCGCATCAGGTTGCGAATCGCCAACCGCACAGGCAACGGCAATCGCCCGCTTAGCCGCCGGAGCAGAGAGACCCCGGCATTCATCGCTGGTGCAGGCGGCCGCATGGCCTGGGCCGGATAGATCGCGGCGGCCCGGTACGCCGGGAGAAGCCCCGCAACGGTCGCGGTGAACAATCCAAACAACCCGCCCAAAATGAGGACCCGTTCGTGAAACGCAAACGTCAGGCGGGGCACGCCCGCGACCTGGGCGTAAGCGCGGGTCAAAACCCTTCCGACCTCCATGCCGATCCCGATGCCAAGCACAGCCCCCAACAGGCCGATCACCCAAGCAAATGCGAGATAATGCCGCCAAATCCGGGACCGTTCGACGCCGAAGGCCAGCATTGTGCCGATTATTGTGCGTTGGGCGTCGATCACGCGGGAAAGAGACACGGCGACCACGGAGCCACCCACGACCAAAAACAGAGTCGGAAAGAAAATCGCAAACCCGTGCAGACTTTGCATGTCCGTGCGGAGGATTTCCGTTTGGGGCGACTCGTCGCGAGCCATCGTGGAGACGACATCTTCTTTCCCCAAGACGCCGACGACGCGTTCCAACACCGCCTTCGGATTGTCGCCTTTCGCCACTTGGATCAGGATCTGTTTGCTGGATTCGACCCGGACATCGGAACCCGCTCCACCTTGGCCTCCGCCGCCGCCCAGCATCGCCCGAAGCCCGGCCGCGACTTGCGGCCGCAACCGATACCGCCGCAGCGCTTCCCGGTCGATCCAAAACACGCCGAAGCTTGCGGGCGAAGGCATGATGTCGTATTCGTTCCGGCTGACCCACAGATATTCCGCGCTCACCACGATCCCCGAGACCTTCAAAGTCACGTTCCGCGGCGCGCCGGGGATTTCCAGTTCCAAAGTTGCGGACGGTTCGATGCCGTGGAATTCCGCAAAATGTTTTTCGACGAGCACCTCGTTGGGCGCTTCGGGATAGGCCCCGTCCTCGATGAGCAGTTGGTTCAACCGCGGCCGATGCCCCGAAGGCAGCGTGATAAACCGGCCTTCCAAACGCACGCGGCCCCTGACATCGGGACCCAACCGCCCCTCGGGCAACACGACCGGCAGACTGACGACGATCCGATCCTCCGCCGCTTTGACGCCCTCGACCTGCCGGATCCGTTCCACATCGGCGGCGTAAAGATGAGCGACCTCGATTGTCCAGTCGGCGAGATTCAGATCATTTTGAATCTGGGCGTAGCTGCCCTTGAGATCGAGATAACTATTTCGGCTGGCCACGAAACAACACACGGCCAAAGCCATCGCCATGGCGATCGCCAGATTGTGGCCGCGCTGCTGCCAAAGCTCCCGTCTCAATTTGCGTGCGAGCATGGACGATCCCTACCAAACCAAGTCCAGGGCGGGAAGCGGGGCGGCATTTCGCTCGTCGGATTGAATTTGCCCGTCCTTGAGGTGAATCACCCGGTCCGCGGCATGCGCCAAGGCATTGTTGTGGGTCACGACCAGCAGTGTGCAGCCGCCCTCAGCCGCCCGTTGCAACAGTCCCACGATTTGCTTTCCGGTTTCCTGATCGACCGAACCGGTCGGCTCATCGCACAACAACATCTGCGGGGACTTCGCCAGCGCCCGGGCGATGGCCACCCGCTGCTGTTGCCCCCCGGACAATTCCGAGGGAAACCGGTCCGCAAATTCCGCCAGGCCCACGGCAGCCAAGGTTTCGTCCACGCTCATGGAACCGGGATGCAAATCCGCGGCAAACTCCACGTTCTCGCGAGCCGTCAGACTGGGGACCAGATTGAAAAACTGAAAAATGAACCCCACCGTCTCCCGGCGATATTTGGAAAGCTCGCGAGCGGTGAGCTTCGACAAATCCAGCCCGCCGACCTGCACAGACCCGCTGGTCGCGCTGTCCAATCCGCCCAAGATATTGAGGAGCGTTGTCTTGCCGGAACCGCTCGGCCCTAAAATGACCACGAACTCTCCCCGGTTCACGTCCAAAGAAACCGACCGCAGTGCATGGGTCTTCACGGTGGTTCCATAGGTTTTATACACATCGCAAAGGGCAATATACGCGGACACTCCGCCTCCCATCTTGCCACGGCCGCCAGTCGGAACGAATAGAGGAATAATAATTCATGATCGTTTGTTGAAACCCGGATTCAAAGGCAAAACGATGCGAGTCCGGAAATGACTGAACGAAAACAACTTTGTGGTTTTCCCGCTCGACAGCCGAATTCAGCGACGCCGGCCAACGGGGGCCGACTGATCTATCCGATGCGCGAATGGGATTTTGAGAGGATTTTCTAGGGGATTTCCTGTCCCATTCTGGCTAGACTATTCTCTCATGAGCGATGTCACCGAGATACTTTCTGCGATCCAAGGCGGCGATTCCGCGGCAGCCGAGCAGCTTTTGCCATTGGTCTATGATGAATTGCGCAAGCTCGCCGCGGCGAAGTTGGCGGCCGAACGCCCCGAGCACACGCTCGAGGCGACGGCATTGGTGCATGAGGCCTATTTGCGACTGATTGAACCCGACGCCGAGCGCCGCTGGAACAACCACAAACATTTTTTCCTGGTCGCTTCCGAGGCCATGCGGCAGATTCTCATCGAAAACGCCCGGCGGAAACAGGCTTGGAAGCGGGGCAAGCATCATCAGCGGGTCGATTTCGACCCCGGCCAGATTGTCTCGCGAATTCCCGCCCCGCAACTGCTCGCGTTAAACGATGCCTTGGAAGAACTCGCCCAGCGAGATCCCGTCAAAGCGGAGTTGGTCAAACTGCGATACTTCTGCGGATTCACCCTTTCCGAGGCCGCGGAACTTCTGGAGATTTCATCCGCAACGGCTGACAGGTATTGGGCTTACACACGCGCCTGGCTGCAATGCCGCTTGAGCGAATAACGGAAGTTTTCTGGGATTTTTTCAGAAACTGGGGATTTTCGTGAGGGAATTCCCGGTCAGAATACGCGCTATGACATGAGGGGGGGAAATTCCCCAACTTCATCTGATTTCACCCTGTGTCGGGGATCGCTTGATGAGCGACCGAGAGGAATCTGTCTTTTACGCAGCCCGCGAGAAAGCCTCCTTCGCGGAGCGTCAAGTTTACCTCCGCGACGCGTGCGGGGAGGATCAGGAATTGTTGAACCGCGTCGAGGCCTTGCTCGCCGCGGACGAAGACCCCGCTTCCTTTTTGGAAGACCCCGCGATCGTGGCGACATTCAATTTGCCGGCGATCCTGGAAAAACCGGGAACCCAGATCGGGCCTTATCAACTCCGGGAGCAGATTGGCGAAGGCGGGTTTGGGTTGGTGTTTGTGGCGGAGCAGGAACAGCCGGTCCGCCGCAAGGTGGCTCTCAAGATCATCAAGCCCGGCATGGACACGCGGGAGGTCATCGCCCGATTTGAAGCCGAGCGCCAATCCCTGGCTTTGATGGATCACCCGAATATCGCCAAGGTGCTGGACGCGGGGACGACCGAGCAAGGCCGGCCCTACTTCGTGATGGAACTCGTCAAAGGCGTGCTTATCACGACATTTTGCGATGAGCGGAAGCTCTCGACGCGGGAGCGGCTGGAGTTGTTCATCGATGTCTGCCGGGCCGTCCAGCATGCCCATCAAAAAGGGATCATTCACCGGGATATTAAACCCTCGAACGTAATGGTCACGCTGCATGACGACAAGCCGATGGTGAAGGTGATCGACTTCGGCGTCTCCAAAGCCTTAAGCGTGAAACTGACTGAGAAAACGGTTTACACGTCCTATGGCCAGATGATCGGCACGCCGCTGTATATGTCCCCGGAACAGGCCCAATTCAGCGGGTTGGACATTGATACGCGGAGCGACGTGTATTCCCTGGGGGTCTTGCTTTACGAACTCCTCACGGGCACGACGCCGTTCGATAAAGAGGTTCTGAAGACCGCCGGCTTCGACGAGTTCCGGCGGATGATCCGCGAAGTGGACCCGGCCCGCCCCAGCACCCGGATCAGCACGTTGAACGTGGAACTGCTCTGCACGATCTCCGGCAGCCGCCGCATCGATCCCCGCAAACTCAGCCACTCCCTACGGTGCGAGTTGGATTGGATCGTGATGAGAGCATTGGAAAAAGACCGCAACCGGCGGTACGAATCGCCGATGCGCCATGGCAGAGGACATAAGGCGTCACCTGGAAAACGAACCCGTCGAAGCCTGCCCGCCGTCGATGTGGTATCGCCTGCGGAAACTCGCCCGGCGAAACAAGACAGGGCTGACGACCGCGGTTCTCGTATTGGCTGCACTGGCTATCGGCACCGGTCTGGCCACCTGGCAGGCCATCCGGGCCACGCGGGCCGAAATACAAGTGACCCAGGAACTCGGCCGTGTCCAACAGGCCGAACGCCGCGTCACCGAGGAATTGAAGCGGACGCAATCGGCCGAACGGCGCGCCGCCGACGAGGCGGCGATTTCCCAGGCCGTGAACGCTTTTCTGAACGACCTGTTGGACCAGGCCAGTCCTGAAAACACTGCGAACCCGGGCCTCAAGTTGCGAGACGTGCTGGACCGAACGGGGCAGAGCATCGAGACGAGGTTCAAGCACCAGCCGTTGGTCGAGGCAGCGATTCGCGAGACGCTCGCCAAGACGTACCTGCCGCTGAGGAATTATGAAAAGGCGCTGGAGCATGCGAACCGATCGGTCGAACTCAGGCAAAAACACCTGGGTGAGAATGATGCCGCGACCATCGACGCGGAGCGGATCTCCGCCTGGATTCTCGAAAGGCGAGGCGATCACGAGCCGGCCAGGGAGAAGCTCGAAGCGCTGCTAATTCGTGCCCGGCGCGAGCTCGGAAAGGAACACCGAGTCACACTCAAGATCGCCTCGGACCTGGCTTGGACGCTGAGTGATATGGGGTGTCTCATCGACGCCGAAGAGTTGGCCCGGCGGACATTCGAAGTGCAAAGCCGTGCCCTGGGTGAAGAGGACTTAGACTCACTCATGACCAGGCACCATCTCGCGGTCGCGCTTTTTCACCAAAGACGCTACCGCGAAGCGGAACAACTTCAGCGAGACCTGCTGGCCGCCTGCCGCCGCGTGTTCGGGAAAGAGCATCCATGGACCCTGGGCACCACATTCAATGTGGTGCGCGCGCTCCAGGGCCAACAGCGTTACGATGAGGCGGAACAACTCCTTCGTCAAGTGGTCGCTATCGACCAGAGCATCCTGGGAGAGGATCATCCGACCCGATTGATCTCACTGCAGAGTCTGGCCAGTGTGCTCATCGACCAAATGCGTTACCAACAGGCAGCGGACATCCTTCGCAGGATCTTGGAAATTCAGCAGCGTGTGTCGGGCGAGGCACATCCCGACGCGCTCAAAACCATGGATGACCTGGCGGGCGTGCTTGAAAAACTGGGCCAAAAAGACGAGGCGGAACGGCTTCAGCGTCAGGTCCTGGAAATCGGTCGGCGCGGCCACCGCCAACTCCTCCCCGGCTCAAAAAATTCTGCACGTTCCCCGGAAGGACACTGACAACGAACAACTGAAACCGGCCGGTGAGGGCCAGCCGCCAAAGCAAAAACCCTCACCGACCGACACCCGCCCCGGACGATCGGTTTGCGCGCCCGGACCGGCTGGTTTGATTCTACCTGCGCAAACCGACTTTGCCAAAAGGGTTTTAAACCATGTTAATTGCATCCTGGCTAAAATCGCTGACTCTCCGCGGCTCGTTGCGTTCCTCCCGCCGCTCTCGCGCACGGCGGCGGCCGCATGGCCACGTCCCGGCCCTGCAACAGATCGAAGTGCTGGAGGACCGCTGCCTGCTGTCCGCCGGTGCCCTCGACCCCACTTTCGGCAATGGCGGTTCCGTCACCAATGACTTCTCTGATTACATCGCCCATGTGGCAGTCAACCCCTCCGACGGCAAGATCCGCGGGCTCAGCTATGACGGTAGGGAGCTAGCCGGCTTTAATGCAGACGGCAGCCTCGATACCAGCTTTGGCACCCAGGGGATTGCCACGACCGGATTTGACGGCCCTGGCAACATGACGATCGACGCCAGCGGACGCGTTGTGGTAGTGGGCATGGGCGGCAACAGCGGCATTGACATTTGCGTATCGCGATTGCTTCCTGACGGCAGCCCGGATCCCAGTTTTGGCAGCGGCGGCCAGGTGACGATTTCTTCTAGTTTCGTGATGGCCGACTATTATTTCAGTGATGGAATTGGCGGGGGTCAGTGGGAGAGCAACGTCACAATCGCCTCGCATTTTTTGGGGGGGATTTACAATAACGTGGGCATTGACAGCCACGGCCGCATTATCGTAGCGGGAATAACTAGATACAGAGGCCAGAATATTAGCGACTTGATAACCGTGGCGCGCTTCAACGCGGACGGCAGCCTGGACACAAGCTTCGGCAGCGGCGGCAAGTTGGTCACCAGCTTCCTCAGCAAACTGTTGCCCACCAATCTCGATTTTGCCAGGACGACCATCGGTCGGCAGGATCTGCAGATGGTCATCGATGGCAACGATCGAATCATCCTCGCCGATGAGTATTCCCAATCGGATAGCTACGATATCACTCTTTCCGACGGCAGCACTTACACGGTCACTCACGACGGCGGCGCCTTCAACGGCATCGCACTGGCGCGCTTTAACACCGATGGAACGCCGGATGACACTTTCGGCGACCGCGGCAAGGTACTTACAGACTCCTTCGGCGCGACAGCGGACGAGGCGGTCGGCCTGGCCATCGACAGCAGCGGAAACCTCGTCGTGTCCGGCGGTTCCGTTATGCCGAATGGGGTCACGAATCCGGAGGTCTTCGACGTGGCCCGCCACAATGCCAGCGACGGCAGCCTGGATACGAGCTTCGGCGATGGCGGCCAAGTCGTCACCGATTTCGGGTTCGACGCGAACGCGGTCGGCTTCGAAGTTCTGGGTACGACCCTGGACAGTAGCGACCGGATCGTGGCGGCCGGCTGGACGTGGGATGCTGGGGTCGATGACAGCCACCTCCTGCTCGCGCGCCTGCTCGCGGACGGCTCGCTCGACTCCAGCTTCGGCACGGGCGGCAAGGTGACCACCGTGCTGACCGACAACGACGGACTGTATGCCGCCGCGATTGACGGCAGCGGCCGGATCATCGGCGGCGGGTGGTCCGGTCTTGATCCGTATCCGAGCCTCGTCGCGCGTTTCTTTTCGGAATCGAACACTACCAGTCTGCCGGCAGGCGACAACGGCCCGGCTCTCACCCTGGCAGCGCCGTCGGACACGAGCCTGACTGACGTCGCCGCCGTTCCGAATCCCTCGCCCGCCGATGCCCCGGCCGGAGTCCAGTTCCCGCTTGGCTCTTTTACCTTCAACGTTGTGGGGGTCGCCTCGGGCGGCGCCACCACTGTCACGCTGGATTACCCCGCCGACGTCACGGTGGACACCTACTACCAATATGGCCCGACCCCCGACAACGCGACGCCGCATTGGTACGAATTCCTCTACGACGGGACGACGGGGGCCGTCATCGACGATGTCAACCACATAATCACGCTGTTTTTCGTGGATGGCCAGCGCGGCGACCACGACCTGACGGCCAACGGCGTAATTGTGGACCCGGGCAGTCCGGCACTTCGACCCACGGAGGTGACGATCGAGGTTAGGCCGGTCCTCAACCTCAACAGCCAGGGAACCGTCGATGTGACCATCGTCAGCACGGACACGTTCGATGCCGCGACCGTGGATCCCAACACGGTCGTCTTCGCCTACGCCCTGCCGGTTTCCAGCCTGTTAAAAGATGTGGACGGCGACGGCCGTCTGGATCTGGTGCTGACTTATAACGTCCAAGATACGAATCTTGGCGCGATCTACGACCAGTTGCTTTTGGACGACCTGAACGGCGACGGGGTCCTTGACTCCAGCCGCCAAGAGGCCTCTGTCTCGGTGGTCGGAACGACAGCCGACGGCACGGACTTCATCGGAAGCGACACCGTGAACTTGTTCCTCTCCGGCAAGTCTCTTCGCGATTTGCTGGATGAACTCTTTTCCTGACGCGAGCAAAGCCCGGTGAGGGCCAGCCGCCAAGCAGAACCCTCACCGGCCGACACTCGCCCCGGACGATCGGTTTGCGCGCCGGACCGCCTGATTCTGTGGTACCCGCGAATCATTTCCACTGACGAGTTTGAATGAAGCTGCAACCTGCAACAACAAAACGGATGTATGCAAAGCCAAGTCTGCCGTTCGATTGGTCTTTAGGCCATTGCTCTCGCTTGTTTCGGCCTGGTCTGGGGAACCCAGTCCGCTTCGGCCAAAAGACCCCGTGGTGGAGGAGGCGGTGGCAGTACGCCAACCGGTCAGATTGCACGGCGGCGATTCGACCGAGAATGCCACCATGTATGTCATGAACGACGATGGCACCGCGAAGACCCAGGTGCTCCCCAAACTTTTGGCGGGCGCGCCCGCAGCCCCCCTTGATCTTCGGCTTTTCGACGAGAATCGCGCGGGCTTTGACGGGTCGGGCCGGGATCGCTATTTCTTCCGCCGGGCGGTTCCGGTCATGAAGGTGATCCACTTGCCGTTCTCGTCCTCGATCATAGAGGACATGCCGATGAGGTCGTTTGTTTTGAACTCATACACATCCCGGAATTTGGCGGTTTTTCCCTCCCCCAGGAAGGTGGGGCCTTCGGCTTCGAGCGTCAGGATTTTGCCGGTCTTATCCAGGCTGCCTTCGTACTTCCACATGTGATTCATGACGGAGTCCACCCAGGTGCCGACGTATTTTTGGGTCTTGGGATCGTAGCCGATCGTTTGAACGCCGACGACCTTCGTGCCCATCATCTCCGTCTCCAATTCCGAGACCACCCAGAAGCCGCCGAGCATTTTGGAATGGATGCGGCCCTTGCATTTCATCGCCGGCTTCCCCGGCCCGGCCTCGGCTTCCGAATCGGTCTCCCAGTCCCCCACAAACTGCTTGAGCACCTCGTGCTCTTTTTGCGGGCCGGGAAACTTCGGCGGTTCCTGAGCCGAAACCGGCGAGGCCAACAAACCAAGGAGCATGATGGGAAGCCAGAGCGGTTTCATAGAAACCTCGCGATGGGAAGCAAGTGTGGAAGATTAACAACGTCGGTTCTTGGTTGAAGGCGAAACCGCGCTTTGGCAGGTCACTTGTCGGACTTCGCTGCGGACCATTTCTTGGCGATCTGTTTGACCTGCAAGCGAATGCCGAGGTTTTTGTGATCCTCCAGCTTTTTGAGGGCGGCCGAGATTTCCGCGTCTGGTTCGTCGGGATTCTTGAACTGCAGCGTCCGCATCCCCTTGCGCACGTCGAACATATTGTCCGACGCCAATTGCTTGAGGACCTCGGCTTTTTGCTCCGCCGAGAGCGGGGCATTCCGGCGGGCTTGATTTTGCTCTTGGGCTTTTGCCAGCCGCGCTTTCATTTCCGCTTGCCGTTTTTCCTGAGCTTTCTTGTGCTCGGCGAGTTGTTCTTCGGTCATCACTTGAAATTTGGTGGTGATCGGGATCTTCACCGAAACATTGTTGAGCTTGACCGTCAGCACCTGGCGAAAATCCAGCTTCTGCGGAACGGACTTCGACCGGTCGAACACCCAGGTCCCCTGGCCGTCGAAGGCAAAGCCTTTGCCATCGACCACGGGCGATTCCAAAGCATAGGTCTTTTCGACGGTCACCAGATCGCCTTCCGTTTTGGCGATTTTGTATTTCGTCAACTCCACGCCGGCGGTTCGCTTTTCCTTCTCGCCGGCTGCGGGATCGCCGGGCCGGCGGGGGCCGAACCGCGGAAACGTCCGCCGCTCGTTTTTTTCGGTAATCCCCACGTCGTTTTTGATTTCCCAGGCCGTCTCGTCGCCCGCGGGGAACGGTTCGAAGATCAGCAGGGAAAGATTGCCCAACAGGTATGGCAGTTGGGAAGTGCCCTCCAGCGCGACAAACTCGCCTTGCGGCGTCAATGTGAGCTTGTTGGTCGTTTGGGTCAAGCCGGCAAACGTCGGCGCATCGAACAGGCCGCGAGGCCCCAGTGGCGGTCGGCCCGGCCGGCGGCCAAATCCGCCCGGCCCAGGACGCCGTCCGCCCGCTCCCGCCGCGGCTTTTTCCTTGCGCGAGCGATTCAATCCGCCGCGATATTCCAGCTTGATGTTCTCGCCGTCCTTCCCCTTCGCCGTGAACGTCGCCACGCCTTTCAGCGTCTCCGTGGCATCGGGGAGTTCGGCAACGATCTCCACCGAATACGCATGGCTCGAACCGGCCTCGGGCGCATCGCGCAGTTCCGCCGAACCGCGAGTCGTCCACCCCAAAGCCAAAACGAAGGCCGCCGCCGTCCAACTCAAAGTCCGCAAGGAACGCCGCATCCTTTTCTCCTCATTGGGAAGCCGATTGATGAACCGAATCAAAGCCGTCTGAACAGAATTTCGCTTCTATTGAAACACTGCCAGCGGCACCCGTCAATCCGGTCCGGTGGTTCTAATCACGTTCCGAACCGGCGTCGCCGGGCGATGCGGAGGCTTCCCGTCGCGCCAATCGGTCCAATTCGAGGATTTCTTCAAAGGCGTCCTCAATCGGGGTTCCCTCGCCCGCTTCCATCTGGGCGATTCCCTCGGCGATGGCCTCGCGGTCCTGTTGGCGGCGGAGGGCCTGCATGGCCTGCCGATGCGTTTCCCCATCAACGACAACGTACGTGCGGTTGTCGTTCGGATTGACAACTTCCAGCGGTTCGTCGCCACTCGCGGTGAGAGCTTCGGCGAGTTCTTGGGAGAGTTTTGGAATCATATTGGAATTTTACAACCTTCGAACTCGAAAACCGCAGCGGTCAAATCCTGTCCAGGCTGTCGGCCCAGCGGGCGATTTCTTCGATGGTTTCTTTGGACGGGTATTTGTCTTTGAGGTCTTTGACCACGCTGCTGCTGACCGGAAACTTGAGTTTTTCGAGTGCTTTGATGGAAGCGTCCACGCGGGGTTTGAGGTCGTCTTTCTCCCCGACGACGATGAGGAATTGCTGGCGGAAGTCGGGATCGTTCTCGCCGGGGGCACCGGCCAAAGGCGAGGTGACGGACGCCAAGCCTTGGAACATGTCGCGGTGCTTGAACAGGAGCGGATACGCCAGCCGGCCGCCGTTGGTGTAGGTGTGCAGGAACACCCGGGCCGGGGCGATGCTGTATTTGTCCTTAAGATCTTCGACCAAGGCTTTAATGATCTCGGCTTCGTTGGGCGTCCAGCCGCTGATCTTCTGGGCCTTGGGGCCGACCAAAATCAGGCTTCGCTGCTGGGCGATCGACTTCCAGGCGTCCAGGATTTCCTGCTCCATCGTGTCGCCGCCGGGGTGAATCCACACCAAGAGGCCGTAGTTGTAGGCGGGGTTGTAATCGTCCGGGACGTAGGCCCAGTAGTTGGTCTCGCTGTCGGGGACCTTGTCGTCGAAGCGGCCGGTCTTGGGGGCTTCCTTGGGATTGTCCGGTTTCGCACCCGGCGGAATCGGCGATGAGCGGATCTCCGCAAGCACCGTATTCGGGATGGAGACCAGTTCCACCTCGGCGTTTTGCTCCTTGTCGCCACGAACATAAACCAGCGTCGCTTTTTCGCCCGGCATCACCCGGCTGACTTTGTCCGTCAGCTCCGCGGCGCTATTCACCGGCTCATTATTGAACTTGATGATCCGGTCGCGGGTATCGAGGCCTGCTTTGGCGGCGGGGCTGTCGGCATACACATACCGCACGCCCACGCCGGCCGCGGCCGGTTCGCCGATTTTTTCCCGGATCGGCAAAATGCCCAAAAAGCCGGATTCGTAGGGCGTGAGTTCCTCCACGAGCTTGATGGTTTTGGTGATCGGCTTGTCGTCCCTTTTAACCGTGACGGTGACTTCTTCGCCGGCGTACTTGTTCCCGAGGGCGTGCTTCACGTCGGCCTGGCGAACGATGTCGTGGTCGTCGACTTTGGCGATCACGTCGCCTTCTTTAAGCCCGGCTTCGTCGGCGGGCGAGTTGACGCGGACGCGGTCGACCACTGGGTCGCCGCCGAGCATTCCCGCGGCTTTGAAGGTGATGCCCAGGAGACCGGCTTTGAGATCCTCGCCGGCTTTGAGGCGGTCCAAGACGCGGTGGATGTCTGCCATTGGAATGGCGAACCCGATGCCGCCGTCGTACCATTCCACGCCCGCGATTTCCCCGCCGCCTCGGGTCGAAAGCGGCACGAGAACGCCCATGACTTCGCCTTTGACGTTGACCAACGGACCGCCGTAGTTGACGGGCGAGACTTTGGCATCGGTCTGGATGGCCCGGCCCCAGATGCGGTCTTTGGCGACTACGATGCCCACCGACACGCTGGGCAGCGAGTTGTCATAAGTCCGCCCCAGCGCCAGCGCCCATTGGCCGACTTTGATCGAATCTTTGGGAGCGACCTGCGGGGCGGTGAGATCCTTGGCCTCGATCTTCAAAAGCGTGAGCATCTTGGAATGATCCGTCGCGACCACCTTGGCGGCGGCGGGCCGGCCGTCGGGCATGCGGACCACGATCGATGAAGGTTTCGAGGCGAAGTTAAACGAGCTGGAAATGATGTAGCCGTCTTCGGAGACGATCACTCCCGTCGTGGGGCCGTCTCCGACGAGCACCTGCCCCACGCGGTCCAACCCGCCGACGGTCTCGATGCGAACGATCGAGGGCTCCGCCAAAGCCGCGGCTTGTTTGAAAGCCTGCTCCTCCAGCATGTCGAGCTTCGGATCCTCAGCGGCCGCAAAAGAGGACGAAAAAGCGACGACCGCAATGGTCAGGATGATCTGGTTTCGCATTGTCTGTACTTCCTGGGAAACGACCGGGAATTCATTGGGCTTTGTCATCAGCACTTTATTTCTTCTCTTTCACCGGCACCGGAGTTTCGACGGAGATGAGTTTGTTCTTTCGGCGGACGATCAACTTTAAGGTGTCACCGGCTTCTAACACGCCGAGTTCTTTTTGCAGGACTTTGCTGGATTGGATCAGGTTGTCGTTGACGAACAGGATCAAATCGTCGGGTTTGAGGCCCAGATTCTCGGCGGCGGAGCCTTTGACGACGGTTTCGACATAGGCCGGCGTGCGGTAGAGGATGTCCGGAATCAACACGATGCCAAAATCGAGCGGCCGGTAGCGGTTGGGGTTCTCGTCCTCATCGGGTTTCTTTTCGCGCTCGATGTACTTGCCAGTGATGATCTCTTTGATGACGTCCTTGAGCTCGGTGACGGGGATCGCGTAGTTGATCCAGGTGTTGCTCTCGGCGTTTCGCAGTTCCTTGCCGATGACGCCCAGGAGCTTGCCGCCCGTGGTGGTGATCACGCCGCCCGCGGCTCCGGGGTTGTTGGTGATGGCATCGACGACATAGACCGGGCCGTCGTAGGGCACTTCAAACGAACCGCGGCGGGCGTTGAGTTTGGTCTTGGCGGAGATCACGCCGTGGAGCACGGAGACCGGCTCATCGCCGGTGGCGACTTTGAACATATTGCTAAACCCGTAAATCCGCGTCCCCACCGCCGCGTCGCCCAAGTCGCTCAAGTCGAAATGCGGCAGCTCGCCGTTGACGTTTTGGAGCTTGATCACCGCCACATCGAGTTGCGGCTCGGCCCCCAGGAGCTTCCCCGTATAACGCCGGCCGTCGTTCAAGACGACGGTGACTTCATCGGCATCGAGCACGGTATTCCAGACGGTGACGATATGGCCCTCCGGAGAGATCAAAAACCCGGTGCCATAGCCCGCAAGATTCTTGACGCCCCCGGCGCCATAGATTTTAACGACCCGGCGAACGGCCCAGGAGATCGTGTCTTCCGTGCGTCCTCCGCGTCTTGAGCGAACGCCGTTTGCGCGAAGACGCCCAGAATCAGGCTGGTCAACCAAACAAATGTTACTCGTCGATTCATCGAAAAACTCTCCCCACAAACTGTCCCGACATTATTCAGATTCGGTCGCGGACCGAGTGAGATGCGGCTACGGTTTTTATATCCAAAGAGCAAAAAAAATCATGATCACGATCAGAAAGGTCGGCCAGTAGAGTAACAAGCCTAACAAGACCCAACCTTCAAGATGAACTCCAGATGACGTTCGCGGAAGCAAGAAGTGAGAAAGCCAACAAAACAATAAAATACTCGTAGCCAACAATGCGATCCTAAATTGTTTGTCGGGAAAATCAAACAGTCCAAACGACCGCCAGTTCGCATACTCGATCACTGCCCACAACAATAGAATCACGCCGATGCATTCCAAGCCCCACAAGACCAGACGCCAAGCCGCAATCCAATGTGATTCCTCCTCTTGACGGCTTGGGGCCGTTTGATTCCACACGATAGGCGTATTGTCTACTAAGGTTGCATCGGGAGATGCGGGGGTTCGACACACAGGACATTGCGAAAACTCAAGGGCGTATTCCACGGTACATTTGGGGTTGGAACACTCCTTTAACATTTGCGTGCCTCGATGTGACGGTTTTCATTCTTCTAACCTCCATTCTCATTTTCGCTCAGACTTCGCGTCTTTCGCCGGCTTCGCTTCGGATGGCTTGAGGTCGGCCTGCGCGACATCGAGCGTGCCGAATTTTGTGCCGCCGCTGCTGATCGCCATCGCTGGAAACTTGCGGCCGTCGATTTCTTTCCAGCCCGTGAAGCGGATTTCGCAGTCGTCTTCGTTCTCGGCGATGCGGGTGTCGAAGCCGAGCATCTCGCCCGTGTCGCGACCAAAGTACCAGCGGCTTTCCACATTGATTTTTGTGGCGACGATCACATCGACCTTCTCGCCCTGACCGTCCAAAGGTTCGCTGCCCAGGTAATAAAACTCGGTGAACTCGTCATGATCGGCGAGCATCCACCGCAGAAGGCCGAGCGCGGTAAGCAGGCCGCCGCTCTGCGGCGGGACATTTTGAAAATCGCCGGTGGTGAGGTCCTGGGTGTAGTCTTTATCGCCCCATTTGAGTTCCACGAGCTTGTCGTTGATCTTGGCGGTGAAGTCCTGGCCTTCGCCGGTTTTTCCGGTGAGCGTCCACGCCCCGCCGACGCTCGCGAAATCACCCAGGTCTTTCAGGCCTTTCAAAGTGCGGTCTTGCTCGAGCTGATTGAAGTAGTAGTTGGCGAAGCCCTCTTTCTTCACGAGCATTTTCTTGTACTTGTCGGGAAGCGCGGGCTTTTTTTGGCCGATTTGGGGGATCGGCAGCTTGGGCTTGTCGCCCGGCCGGCCTTTGGGCCCGTCCGGGGGCTGGATTTTGGGCTCGGGCTTCTTGGCGGTGAATTCCGATTTGTGGTGCAGTCCGCGGAGCCGGGGATAGATCGTGTGCTTCTCGCCGTCCCTGCGGTAAACCAGCGGGATCTTCCAGCCCTTGGGATAGATGCCCAGGATGTTCTTGAACTGGTTCACGCTGCGGATCGACCGGCCGCCGAAGGAGACGATTTCATCATCGGCCCTGAGGCCCCGGCGGTAGGCTTCGGACTCTTCCAGAATCTGATCGACGACAACCGCCCCGTCATCGCGGGCATAAACCGTGGCCCCCAAGGTCGCGTGATCGACGATCCGCCCGCTTCTAAGGTGCTCCATGAAATGCTTGATCTGATTGATGGAGATCGCATAGCCGGCCCCGGAATTGACCCGCCCACGCTTTTCAAACGAGCCGCGGCCGTTGATGCCCACGAGTTCGCCGTCCATGTTGAACAGCGGCCCGCCGGAGTTTCCCGGGTTGATCGAGGTGTCGGTCTGGATGCAGTCGGTGTATTCCAGGATGGTGCCGGCCGGGTATTGGTAGCGGTGCACGCCGCTGATGATCCCGAAGGTCACCGTCGGCCGGAAATCGGTCGCGAGCAGGAAGGGGTTCCCCATCGCGAAGGACCAATCGCCGGCTTGGAGTTTGTCGCTGTCGCCTAAAGGGGCGGTGGGAAAATCGGTTCGGCCGAGCAGCTTGACCATGGCGACGTCGCCCGTGGGGTCGATGCCGACGACGATGCCGTCGTAGAGCTTCCCATCGTTGAGGCCGCACTGCATGTAGTCGCCGGACCCCTTGGTCACGTGGAAGTTGGTGAGGACGTAGCCATCTTTGGAGATCAAAACGCCCGACCCGCCGCCTCCGCCGCCCGGTCCGAAGATGGCGACGACCGCGGGGGCGACTTTCTCCACGACCTCGACGCGTTTTTTCTGGGCATCGAGCACCGCCTGATCGACCGCGCGGGCGGGCATCGCCGGGGAGAGCATCAAACCCGCCAGAGCCAACAGTGTGGGCAGCTTTTTCATCTCGTGTTCCTTATGTTTTCTTCGAATCGACATCATCATGGGGCGTAAGCCCGGGCGTAAGCCCCACGCTCGCCTCGCTATTTGGTCGCCAACGCCGAGGTCGTCCTCGCCCACGAAAGGATACTCACAATATCAAGGCCGGCGGCTAGCGCCGTGCCGCTCAGGATTCATTTCACTTGATGAACTTGGCATCGGCCAGGTCCAGGTGGTCGCCGACGCCGAGGTCGTCGTCGCCCACGAAGTCGACGAGGATGTCGAGGACGACGACGCCGGTGACGTCGAGGTCCAGCTTCTTCGGTTCGTCGGTGCCGCGGACGATGGTGTCCAAGAGCGTCTTATCGTCGGCTTTGATGACGACGTGCACATCGCCCAGCCCGTTTTGGGCGACGTAGTTGTCGATGCCCATCATGGCCTGGAAGCGGCGCATCTCCTTGCTGAGCCGGTAGGCGAGTTCCGTTTTCGAGTGAATGCACAGGCCCCGGGCGTAAACTTTGCTTCCAAGCTGCAAGGGCTTGCCGGTGAAGTTTTGATTGGTTTTGACATCGTGGTAGCTAAGTTCGATCGGCGAAGGCGGCGCCCCGTCGATGGCGAGGGGCACCGTGACTTCTTTTTTCCGCGGGGTGATGTCGGAGAGATACTGCACCTTCCCCAGGCTGAAATCGAGGTTCGCCACGGTTCCAGTCGGCAGAGCGATCACGGGGCCCGACAAGAGTCGGCCCTCGAAGCCCTTGCCGGTCCAGGTGAGCGACTGGAACTCCACGGAATCCTTGTTGGGCAAATTGGCCCGGCAGATGGCCGTTGCGGTCGGCGGCTTGCGGTTGCCGTAAACCATCCCGAACACTTTCTCGCGGTTAACACCCACGGGATTGCCGCCCAGGAGGAATTGCACCTTGTCGTCGGAAATCGGGCCGACGACGCCTGAGAGAAAGTCGAGCAGGTTGTTCTTGGGGATCACGAGCAGGTCTTTGTTTTCCTGCCGTTTGGCGAGCTTGCTCCATTCCTCGGCGAGGGCGTTGGAATGCGGAGCCAATCGCACGCTGCTGACCGCCTCGGCCGGGATCTTCAGCGTGCCCATCGAGGTCGTTTTGAAGATGAATTCATCCTTCGTGGAGGTCACCTCCTCGCAGCTCAAGCGGCTGCCATCGGTGAGCAGCACCTCCTTGGGCGCCGGCTCGGAGGGGGATCCGCCCTTCTCCGGAAGACGCAGCTCCAGCACATCTTCCATCGCGATCGATTTCTCGCCGGCTTCCGTGGACAACACAAGCTTGCCCTCGGCGAGCGATTTGAGTTCGCCCTGATGCTCGGCCCCCGCAAACGTGGAAACCTCAACCGGCGGCCCGGCCAACACGGCGGCCGCCAGTAACGTGGACACGATACCCATGCGTTTGCCTCTTCTCCTGTTAACCGAATTACAATCAGAGTGAGGTTAGAGGATAGAAGTCAGAGGTTAGAATCTCTTCAATTCGCCAACCTCTCTGCTCCAACCTCTATCCTCACGTCAATTCGGTGAAAATGTTGAACGTGGGAAAACTTACTTGTTCCGCCCCGTGGCCAGGTCATAAGTCGCCTGCTGGATGCGGGACTGGCGGATGCCCAGCCGCTGCAGTTGCTCCAGCACGTCGGCTTTCAATGCCTGTTCGCCGTCGGGGCTGTCGATCATCCGGCCGAACTGCTTGGTCATGCGGTTCACCCGCAGCTGCAGCGAACGGAGCATCTTCAGTTCCGCCAGGATGTCCACCAGCGGCGGATCGGCCGGCTGGCCCTCCTTGGGCGGCGGGTTCTTCTTTTTCTGCTTGAGTTTTTCGAGTTCCTTCTTGAGGGCTTCGATCGCCTCGGCCAACGCTTCGATGATGTCGCGCTCGATGGCCTGGGTGATCTCGCCCACGTGATCGTCTTCGAGCCGGCGGGCCACGGTCAGCATATCCTCGCGAAGCTGCTCGACGGCTTCGGGGAAGGCCACGGACGAGCCTTCTTCCTTCAAAAGCGTCAACGCCTTCTGGGCGTCGGTGGCGATTTCGTTTTCATCCCGCGAAAGTTGCGAGGCCTGCTGGGAATGACGTTCCGCCCAGGCGGACGCGTCGATGCGGTCCAGATCCCTGGTGCCCTGATAGACCAGCTTCTGCATCGCGAGCATTTTCTGGAAGCGGGCTTCGAGGGCCAGCAGCAAGAGTTCGCGCTCTTCGTCGCGAAGCTGCCGGAGGATTTCCTCCAGTTTTTCCTTGGCGGCGAGGAGATCTTTGATGGCCTCGTCCTGGGCTTTGGAGGCACCGTCGTGGTTTTGCTTTTTCAGTTCCTCGATGGCGCGTTCCATCTCGTCGCGGGCTTTTTCGATTTCTTCCCGGCCCGGCGTGCGTTTGTTGCGGTTGTCTTCTTGCGATTGCTGATTGGGATCCTGGGGCTTCTGGTCGCCGGGCTTTTGATCCCCCGGTTTCGATTCGCCCGGTTTGCTTTGCCCGGGTTTACTCTGTCCGGGTTTGCTTTCGCCCGGTTTGGATTCTCCAGGTTTGCTTTCTCCAGGTTTGGATTCGCCGGGTTTCGATTCGCCGGGCTTTTTATCTCCCGGTTTCGACTCGCCGGGCTTTTTATCACCTGGTTTCGATTCGCCGGGCTTTTTATCACCTGGTTTCGACTCGCCGGGCTTTTTATCTCCCGGTTTCGATTCGCCGGGCTTTTTATCACCTGGTTTCGATTCGCCGGGCTTCGATTCTCCTGGCTTGCTCTCGCCGGGTTTCGATTCGCCGGGCTTCTTATCTCCCGGTTTGCCTTCGCCGGGTTTGCCGGCGTTTTTGGCGGCGTCCTGGCCGTCGATTTTGTTTTCGAGTTCTTTAGTTTCCTTGGCGACTTTGGCCTGGGCCTCGGCGAGGCGGTTGGCGTCTTCGCCGCGCTCGGTCTTGGCCCGCAAGTCTTTTTCCTTACCCAAAAGTTTGCCCAAATCTTTGAGCAGATCCTTAATGCGGGCCTGCTCGGCTTTGTTTTCGTCCAGGATTCCATCGCTGTTGAGCAGTTTGAGCATCGCGTGCAGGCTGAGGAGCACATCGTCCTGGCGCTCGATCGCAGAGCCGAATTGATCGCTTTCCAAAAGCTGGACCACGCGGTTCATCTGGTCGGAGACGCGGGTTTCCTTGCTGAGCCGGATCGCCCGCACGAGGATGTCGGCCTTGTTGGGATCGGTTTTGCGGAGGTAGTCGGCCATCTTTTGCAGCGTGCGGTCGAACTGCCGATAGCGGGCCGTGACCTCGCGCTGCCGGTCCAACGCCGACTTTCCCTCCGCGGCCGGTTCCGTCTCGCCTGTGGCTTTCGTGGCGGGTTCCGCGGCGGCATTGGCGTCCTTCGGCGCGGGATCCTCATCGGTCCAGCCCAGGAGAGGAGACATGCCCAGGCAGACGAGCAGTAACATCGTCATCAGTCGGGTCCAGCCGGTGCGCTTCATGATTTTGCTCTCCTCGAAGGTCGATGTGAGGCGGGAAAGAACTCGGTCCCAAGGCGAGGGAATGCCTTGTTCACCATGGTTTTGTTGTCTGATGTTTCCGGTAACCCGTCAAGAGGGAATGTTCCCGCGGGCGGCCGGCGTATTCAAATCCTCTACTCCAGGTTCAATTTTTTGAGTTGGTCCGCGGCTTCCTTCTGGGCCTTTTGTTTGGCGGCTTCGGTTTCGTTGATCATTTGCTGCACGTTCTTGGCCAGCTCCTGGTAGCTGGCCAATTCCTGCATTTCCCCGAGCACTTTCTGCATGTTCTCGAGCATCGCCGCGACATCGTCGTGGCTTTCCCCGATGGCCTGGTTGGCGTTTTGCCCGTTTTCCTGGACGTTTTTGTAACGCACCAGCGAGCGGTCCACGCGGGGGAAATCGTTCTCGCCGATGCGATGCAGCGGGTCGATAATCAACTCGTGCAGCTTGGCGACCATGCTGGCCGACTCAATACCGTTGTTCGCCATCTCGTCCAGGATTTCGAGGAACGAGGCTTCGACCGCATAGGTCTCGAGCTTGTTCTTGGCGATCTGCTGAATCGACCGCGTGGCAACCGCGGTGAGGGACGAATCCAACTCGCCCATTGTCTTCTGCTCCTCCGCGGTGCGGTTCTGTTTGTCTCGGAGCTTGTTGAACTGGTCCGAATCGGTCCCGGCCTTGGCGAGATCGGCCTCGACGCCTTCCACCTCGGTGATGATCTGCTGGAACCGGCTCAACAGGCCCAGCTCTTTCTGGTACAAGATCGCCATCAACTCGTCGCGGCTGACGACTTTGAATATGTATTCGGGCTTGGGCTTCTGGCGGACGATGTGCGGGCCGTTGATGTTGTCGCCGTCTTCGGAGTACACCGTCAGCACCAACACGTCGCCGGCCTTGATGCCCCGCGGCCCGTTGGCGTCCTGAAACAGAATCTTCGAGACGTCGAACCGCTCGAAAGGTTCATCGTCTTTGGGGTCGGCGGCATCGTGCGCGAGTTGGAGCTTGTACTCTTTGGGCTCGGCGTTGGGCGGGTTTTCGAACTCGACCGGCACCCAATCCGGGCCCGTGAGCAACTGGCCGTCGTCGGTCATCAACTGGTATTCGAACCGGGCCTTGGCGACGCCGTAGTCGTCGGTGATCTTGCCCTGGACGGGGATCTGGGCCTTGTCGGTGATGAACTCGCCGATGCCGATGAAGTCCAGGCTGTGCTCGGGCGGCTCGTCGACGATGCCGTTGATCGTCATCCGGGACGGTTCGCTGCTGAGAATGTCGTCCGTGTCTTCGAGGAAGATTCGCAAAAGCGCATTCGACGGCAGCGGGATTTGCTCGATGGGCGTCGTATGCCAGGCCGCGATCTCCGCGACTTGCAAAACCGGATTGACTAAAAAGCCCCGCTCCAAGTCGGCCGCGAGCGGCAAGCCCGGGGGCATCATCTTGAGGGCCGCATCCGTCGCCAGGACCAACGGCAGATGAAACGTTTTTTCGCCGGCCTTCAGGCAACGGTCGGCGAAACCCTGGGCCAGCGGGAGTTCGAGCATGGGCACGCCGTCCTGCGCCAGAAGTTCGAGCTTCGCGGAGCCGGGCTGGGCCAGGCCCTTGCCGTTTTTGCGGGCGGCTTTGACCGTCAAGCGGAAGTTCTGCCCCTCGACCCGCACGCCCACGAGCGGCTTGTTCGACGTGGCTTCCATTATGATCTCGGTTTCCATCGGCAGCGAAACGTGGGAGCCCAAGACGAGCTTCTCTCGCTCGCGCTGCTTCCGCTCGTCTTCGTCCCGCGGGGCGAACTCCTGGTTGAGGCCGGTGTAGTCGGGGTAGTTGCGTTCGAGCTTCATCTGGTCGATGACGGGCGGATCGACGATCTGCACGCGGATCGGCCTGCGGTTGACGAAGTCGTGGCCGCGGATGCTGAAGGTCATGCTGTCCAACAGGTTCGACACCGTTTGCCGAAATTCCCGGTCGCCGGTTTTGCTCATGTTGAGCGTAGCCCCGCCGCGGCCGTTGGAGAGGGTGTAATCCCATTCGACATCCGCCGGGACGACCCAATCTTTGCCGGCTTTTTCGTCCGGCTTGGGCACGATGACGGACAGGGTGAAGTCCTCGCCGCGGGGGTGCTTGTAGACGATCTCGCCGTCGACTTCGCGAAACTCTTTGACCCGCTCGTCCGAGCTGGCGATCACGCGGGGCACGAGGAGCGTTTCGCGGTCCCAATATTCCTCGCGGAGGCCGAAGAAGGCCTGGTACCAGTAGCCGAAGGCCCGCTGATTGAGAAACCCGAAGCCCGCGATCGAGGCCGTGAACACGACCGCCGCGAGCATCGCGCTTCGCAGCGGACGCTTGGCGAACACGTCGCTGACTTCCAGCCGGTGGGCGGCTTCGCTGACGTCGGCGATCGTGCGGTGGAGCAGCGTCGTGGTGAAGGCGCTTTCTTTGCCGGTGGTGGACTCGGCGACTTCCACGGCCGTGATCAGCCGGTCGTCGAGTTCCGGGAACCGCCGCTCCAAGACCAGCGCCAAAGCTTTCGTCCGCATGTTTTTGAGCAGCCGCTGCACGAGCCAGATCATCAGGCAGCCGGCGAGGAAGGAAATCGCGGCGATGTCGATCACCATCCGGAACCACACCGGCAGTTCCAGGTTACTGACTTTGAAATAGGCCCAGTTGAGGGCGAGCGTGATCCAGAACACGGCCCCCAAAGCCGCGATCACCCACGCCGTGCCTTCCAGAAAGACATACGTGCGGATCTTCGCCCGCAGCCGCGCCAGGACGGCTTCAATTTCCGGCCGAATGTTGGGTTCGAGGGCAGTGGCCATGATGTCTCTCGCTGAATGTTTTTCAAAGTCGTCTATGGATCAGACGCGATTCCTGCGGTTCAAGTTCCCGGTTATGCCAACTTCAATAGTTTCCTTGTCAGCCATTCCACGGACAGCACCGCGACCAAGGCGTACAGCACCCAATCGCGGTCCCAGAGGGTTTGGATTCGCTGGTCCACGGGGACAATCTTGTGTTTGTCTTTGAGCAGCTTGGGGAGCTCCTCGGCGGCATCTTGGAGGGTGAGGTATCGCCCGCCGGTCTGCCGGGCCAAATCGGCCAGCTTGGCGACGGCCTGCTCGGTGTCCACGTCTTCGAGGCCGGGGAACACGACCTGCACGGATTCTTCGCGGTAGCTTTCGGTGCCGGGGATGGGCATTTTGAGCGTGTACCAGCCGAGCTCGGTCGCGCGGAAGTTGCCGATGTAAACGCCGGGCCGGTTTTTGTCGCGGTAGAGTTGCGGTTCCGGAAACACGACATCGCCCCGCGGATTGATGAGCTGCGCCTTGACGGAATCGTATTCGGTCGGCTGGAAGGTGGCGTCCATGACTTCCGCTTCCACGCGGACGTTGGTGCCGAGCTGGACTTCTTTCTCGACGGCGAGGCTGACGGGGCTGCGGCCTTTGCTCCGCCGGCCTTCGCCGGCTTCGCGGATCAGCTTGGTCCACAGCCGTTCGTGGTAGGTGTTCGAGACCGCCCGCAGCCGCCAGGTTTCGCCGCTGCCGAGGTACATCGACTTGCCCGAGCCGTACATCTGCGAGGCGATCAAAATCGGCGGACCGCTGCCTTCGACGAGGCGGGTGTCCGGGAAGGTGGCATACACCGTCGCCCCGGTCTTCGCCCCGGCCGTGGGATAGCAGCGGTAAAAGCCCTCGAACTCCTCGTCCCAGAAGTCGCGGTTCTCGGAGGGGTTGTCGGTGACCTGCAAAAAGCTCGCGGCATAGCCGGCGTCGGTCATCTTCACGTGCCAGGGCTGATCGGAATCGTTGTCCAACTGCAAATCGAAGAACGAACTCGCGCTTAGGAACACGGGATACAGGATATGCACCGGCTCCAGGCTGTCGCCCGCATCGCCCGCCGCGGCCAGGTCCGGCGTATAAACGTCGCCCGCCACGAAAATCACCCCGCCGGAGAAGTCGCTGACCCACCGCTGGAGCAGCGGAATCGCCTGCGGCTGGAGATCGTGGAGCGATTTCCAATCCGGATCGAAGAACACGATGACATCGTAGCCCTTGGTGTCGTCGTTCGCGTCGGCCGAACCGTTGAGCTCTTCCATCGTCGAGGGAAACTCGTCGATCAGTTCCAGGTTCTGGCTGACGGACTCGAACGTGGCCGGATCGACCGTTTGCAGAAACGCCCGACCGCGGAACGACGGGTTCCGCGCGACGATCGAGCACAAGAACCGGTAGTCGCGCATCGGACCGCCGGCCACCAACAGCACGCGGGTCTTGCGGTCGCTGATGACCACATTTGCGCTCTTCACGTTGTCGTCCTTCTTGAGTTCCGCGACCGGATCGAGCAGGTTGGCTTCCACGGTGTAGCGAAGGGTGGCGGTTTCCTCGAGGGCCTGATCGAAGCTGACCTTTTCCGCCATGCCAACCTTGCCGAGCGTCACCGTCTTGCGGGCGACCTCGCGGGGCGTCGACAGCGAACCGCCTTCGTCGTATTGCGCTTTGAGGATCACCTCAACTTCCTTGCCTTCCAGGTTCTGCCCCTGCAGGCGGGTGATGATCTCAAACTTGTCCTTCGTATGCACCTGCGTGGGGGCTTCCAAATTGGCGATGCGAAGGTTCGGCTGCGGCTTCGTGCTGCCCACGCCCACCGCGAAGATTTTCAAATTCGCCCCCTTGCGGCCGCCGGCGTCTTTCGCGGCTTGGATGATGCTTTCGTAACCGGCCCCGGCGTTCAATCCGCCGTCGGTGAAAATCACAATCCCCGAGACCGTATCGCCCCGGAACGTCCGCATCAACTCGAGCAATGATTCGCCCAGCCGCGTGACCTGGTCGCGGGGTTTAAGTTCCGTGTTCCAATCGTCCAGGGACTTGAGATCGGTTTTTTTCTCTTCGGCCTTGGGCTGGTGGCCGGCTGGTTCCTGTTTGGCCTCTTCCGCAAGTTTCTTTTGGATGAGGGGATCGTTTTTGGCCTGGAGATCCGGCCGGCTTTCTTCGAGGCGTTGCCCCAACGTAAAAAACTTCACCTGGTGCGTTTCGCTGAGCTTCTCCAAGAGAGGCGTGTCCGCCAGCAACTTGGCCACCGCATCGGCGCGAGACTTCGGTGCCGGGCGGCAGGGTGCCGGCGTCCGTGCGGTCCTCGGCGGGAAACCGCATCGACAACGAGATGTCCGGGACAATCGCCACCTGCGACGGGCGGTAGACGGTTTCCTGGCTGCGGATATGCGGATTGAGAAAGATCACCGCGAGCCCCGCGACGACGGCGAGCCTAAGAACCGTCAGCCAGCCGCGCCAAAACCAGTGCATCGTCCGCGTGTCGCGGATATACATCCAGACGACATACGCCACGAGCGCCACCGCGACGACCACGAGCAACAGCCATTGCTCGAACGTCTTGGGCAGGTCGTACTGGAATTTCTCCGTGGTTGTGCCGGTTTCTTCGGCGGCCCATACCAGGAGCGGGGAATTCATCAGTGGACTGAGCACAGGGGTCATGCGGGGGCTTCCGCCGTTTCGGGGTGATAACTGAGCCGATAGGCCATCGCCTGCTCGGCAATCAACAAAAACAACAGGAGATACATCAGGTAGTTGCGGACTTCCTGTCCGGGATCCACGCCCTCGTCGATGTAGCTGGTATCGCCGTATTCGCGAATCGCCACGCGGGCTTCGGGCTCGAGATGCTTGCGGATTTCCTCATCGGTGGCGAGCTTCATGCTGCCTTCTTCGGGAGCCACATTGTACGCGAACTCGCCCTTGTCCGGCAGTCCCTCGATCAGCGGCCGGACTTTATAGCCGTAGATCCCGGCGAAATCGGTATCGTTATACCGGCCGTACAAATACGCCGTGTTCGTGGGCTTTTCCTCGGAAAGAGCCGCGTCCGGGGCTTCGCCGTCTTGGGGAGCCGCTTCGGTCGGTGTCTCGGTGGTTTTCTGGCCCGCGCCGTCCGCTGCGGATTGCGGCTCGCCTTCCCGGCGTTCCATCGTATGGGGCCTGGTGCCTTGGGTGCCGGGCAGGATCCATTCCATTTCGGGATCGTAATCGAGCGCGGGCAGTTCGAGTTCGATCGGCTCGCCGATCTGCCGGGCGCGTTTTTCCTCATCCGGCCGGGCGACGTATTTTTGCATCTCTTGAATCAACAGGGCAAACACGGGGGTCTTTTCGAGGTTGTTCCACGGCGCACCGGCCGAGGTGAGAAACGTCATCACCCGCCCCTTGCCGAAGCGGTGATCGAACGCAATCGGAGCCCCGTCGCGGGTGTAGCCCACGGTCGTCACGCCGTCTTTCCGCTGGGCATCGTCCTTGATCCACTCCTTCACCACCGGCATGTAGCCCGTCACCGTCACGCCCGCGATGAGCGGGTTGTCCTTCTTGAAGGTGTTGTTGAAGATCGGATGGGAAGCAAAGCTCAAATCCGGAGCCGTGACGGTCTCGTCGCGCTCCAACTCGACATGCGTGTTGCCGAGCATCACGGGAAACAGCGAATCCTCGAGCCGCACGAGTTGGTTCTCTTTGTTGAGTTCCATCTTGGCGAGGACTTTGTTGTAGTGATCGACCTTGATGTTCTCGCCCAGGAACCACACCAGCCCGCCGCCGCCGCGGACGAAGGATTCCAACTGCGGCAGCGCATCGGGGGGGATTTCGGGAACGTTGATCATATAGATCGAACGGAACCTCGCGAGAGACTCCCTTCGCAGAAAGTCCGGCTGCACGATGACCGACGAAATCCCCGTGAGGTCCTCTGTGGGAGCGAGGGCGATCTGCGTCGTCAGCACATCGTCGCCCACCGTGTTTCCCGACACGAGCAGCACGTTGTTCTTGAGCGGGATGTTGAGCGACAGAATATCGCTCGTTGTCCGATTTGAGGGAATCATCCTCCAACTGGACCTGCACGCGGTGCAGGCCTTCGGTATTGAAGGTCAAATCCTGGATTTCCACGTCTTCCTGCCCGCCTTCGATCTTGGGGAACGACACGCTGAGGGGCAGTTTTTCGCCGTCCACCACAACGGTGGCGCGGACATTCTCGACGACCTGGCTGCCGAAATTCGTCACGCCGATTTTCAGACGCACCGGCACGCCCACCGCGGCCGCGTGCAGATCGCCGTCGAGAGTCGTCAGCCCCAGGTTCGGGAGCTGCTGCTCCACGCTGCGGATCAGATTGATGGAGATGTTGTCGTCGCTCAGTTTGGACATCACATCGCCCAAGGCTTCTTTGCCTTGCCAATCCTCTTCGCGGAAGTCGGACAAGACGTGCAAATGCTTGATGACCGCGCGGTCCTTCCGCAGATGCTGGCCGGCGATTTCCATCCCGGCGAGCAAATCGGGCCGGCGGTACGAGGGCGTCAGGTTTTCGAGCTTCTCTTCCAGATCCCGGAGCAGTTCATCATCGACGTCTTTCTCGGCGATGAAGAAATCGTTGGGCTTCGAGAGCAGGACCATCGAGAACTTCTGCGTCTGCGGGCGATTGGCGCCTTCGCGGACCAGCTTGCGGATGACTTTCTTGGCTTCTTCAAACGCGGTGGTGTCGCCCCAGCGGTTCCACATGGAGGCGGAGTCGTCCAGGACGACCAGATGATGGGCTTTGCCTTCGCCGCCGAACACGGTCAGCCGGGGATCCAAAATCAGCCGGGCCAAAAGCGCCAAAATCGCCAGCACAATCAAAATCCGCAACAAGAGCAGCAAAAGCTGCTCGAGCAGCAGCCGCCGGCGGTTTCGCTGCTCGGCCTGAAGCAAAAACTCCATCGCCGCAAACCGCACCCGGCGAAACCGCATGCGGTTGATGAGATGGATGATGATCGGCGAAGCCACCAGCGTGCTGCCCACGGCGAACATCACCGGGTGCATAAAGAACGGCGAGATTGCGGTAACGAGTGGTCCCATGAGTTTTATCTACAGCAAGAATCTATTTAAAAATCTAGTAATGACCAATGACCAAATCCCAATGACCAATGAAGGCATTGGCGACTAGCCGTCGTTGCTATTTCGATGGATTGCCGCGAAGATGAGGGTCAATTCGTTGGCTTCTTTCCAGAAAACACGGGCGGCTTCTTTTCGTCCAGGCGCCGCAGCAACGAGCATCCGCAGCGAATGCTTTGTCTCGCGCGCTTCACGTGTGCACAAACTGCTCGGGTAACGAAACTCCTTCTTCGTGCCCGATTCATCGGCTTCGCCATAGTTCGCCCCGATGCTGGTCATTAGTCATTAGTTCCGCACCGTCTGCCGCATGCCGAGGCGGTGGTTCATGTAGTGGGCGAGCGCGGCGTCGAGGTATTCGCTCGTGCGGATGGTCTGATAATCGATCAGGTTCTTCGCACAGTGCGTTTTCAGGCCGTCCAGAAAATCCCGGACCGCATCTTGATAGCCCTGCCGCAGGCGCGGGGATCGCACACCAAATCGCCCATTTCCTCCATGCCCAAAAACTTCGTGGTGCCGGCGTAGTTGAAGTCGAGTTCCTCGTCATCCATCACGTGAAACAACATCACGTCGTGCCCGCGATGCCGGAGCAACTTCAGCCCCTTAAACAAAGGTTCCCGCGGCACGAACAAATCGGAAATCAGGATTACCATCCCCTTCTGGTTTTTTTCCTCGGCCACGTACTTCAGAACATCGTACATGTCCGTTTTCTTTTCGGGGTTTTCCGAATCGAGCGCCGCGAGCAGCGCGAACAAATGGTTCTGCCGGCTGCGGGGCGGGACGACCTTGCGGATGCCCTCGTCGAATGCGACGAGGCTCACCGCGTCCTGCTGCTTGAGCAGGAGGTACGCGAGAGCCGCGGCGATGGTGCAGCCGTATTCGTATTTGTTCATGCCCTTTTTGGAGGAGCCGAACATCATCGATTCGCTGAGGTCCACGACCAGCGTGGTCCGCAGGTTGGTGTCCTCTTCGAACAACTTGAGGTAGTACTTGTCGGTCTTGGACCAGACTTTCCAATCGATGCGGCGGACATCGTCGCCGGGGGTGTATTCGCGGTGCTGCACGAACTCGACCGACTGCCCGAAATAGGGGCTGCGGTGAATCCCGGTGATAAAGCCTTCCACGATGTGCCGGGCCCGGACCTCCAGCCGCCCGATGCGGGACAGTTCCTCAGGCCGCAAAAATCTTCTGTAGTCTTGGGTCACGGGTCAGTTCGCCTTCTTTGGAGGGAGTTTCTTTAAGGAGCCGTTCCACAACGCGGTCCGGGGTAATGCCTTCGCTCTCGGCCGCGAAGTTGGCGACGATGCGGTGCCGCATCACCGGGCGGGCGAGCTCGGCGATGTCCTGCGTGGAGACATGGCCGCGGCCGCTCAAGAGCGCCCGGGCCTTGCCGCCCAGAAGCAGATATTGCACCGCCCGCGGACCGGCGCCCCAACTCAGCCATTCGTTCACAAAATCCGGAGCCCCGGGACGATTCACGCGGGTCTGCCGAACCAGAGCCAACGCATATTCGACGACGTGATCCGTCACCGGCACCTGCCGGACGAGCTTTTGCAGTTCCAAAATCTCCTTGCCATCCAGCACCGGCTGAACGTCATCGACTTGGATGGTCGTGGTCTGCTTGGCGATCTGCTTTTCTTCCTCGAAGCTCGGATAATCGACCATCACCTTGAACATGAAGCGGTCCTGCTGGGCTTCGGGGAGGGCATAGGTGCCTTCCTGCTCGATCGGGTTCTGCGTCGCCAGGACGAAAAACGGATCGGCCAGAATGTGCCGGGTCTGCCCCACGGTGACCTGCCGTTCCTGCATCGCTTCCAAGAGGGCCGCCTGGGTCTTGGGCGGGGTGCGGTTGATTTCGTCCGCCAGAATCACATTGTGGAACAAAGGCCCCTGGATGAAACGAAATTCCCGCAGCCCCGTGTCGCGGTTTTCCTGCAGCACGTCCGTCCCGGTGATGTCCGCGGGCATCAAATCCGGGGTGAACTGAATCCGGGCGAAGGTCATCGACAGGCACCTTGAAAGCGTGCTGATCATCAGCGTCTTCGCCAACCCCGGCACGCCTTCCAACAGGCAGTGCCCCCGGCTGAACAGGGCAATCAGCAATTGGTCCACCACGTCGCTTTGCCCGACAATCACTTTGGACATTTGCTCGCGAATTTGCGTGTAGGCTTTATTCAGGCGGGCAATGGACTCTTGGACGGATTGGGAATCCAGCGGAGCTTGGTCTGTCATAAGAGGCGTTTTCCTTCAAGAATGAGTGCCGGGAGGAAAAGACGGAGTCTTTGGAAAATGGCGGAATTGGGAAGTCGGGAAAAAAATTCCGCTGAATCCATTCGAGCAGATTGGGTGCCGGGTTTCAATTCGGTGGGCTGGAACACGGCGCGGAATTTCCCGCAACGAAACGACGAACCACAGGCGGAAACCTCACCAAGAATTCACGGAAAAACCAATCCCTCTATTTAACCCGGCTTCTTTTCCTTACAAATCCGCGCGGCCAAACCGGGCAAATCCCTGGGGAGCGGGCATTGGTTTTTGGCGGCGTCCTCAAACGCATCTAATTCCGCAGAAAGGATTTCCGTCATCTCCGGCTCTTGGGCCGCCCCATCGTGCCGGTCCCAAATATCGTCCGGTTTGAGAAATAAACAAGCCGTGGGCGTATCGGGATTTTCCCGGTCCAGTAGGCGGACCAGATGGAATTCCTGGGTGCGGATCGCGTCCCAAGTCCCATCACAGCCACAAGTTATGTATTCCCGCTGTTTTTCGAGTTTTTTTTCAAAAAAAGTCGGCAAAAAACTCAAGCCTTCCATCGCAGCCTGCGGGTTTTGTGCCAGGAATTCCAGCAGCATTGCCGGCAAATCCAGCGTTTGAGTGAACACCTGCCGCCTTTCGCCCCCTTCCACTCCGGAGAGAAACACCAGCAGTGGCAGATGTACGGATTCCTCGCCCCAATTTGCCTGGGATGATGACATGGACGCCCGCTCTCCCAGCGGCATCCCGCGGCTGGCGGTGAAGAGAAATAAAACCGAATGCATGGCCGCCAATTTGCGCACCTGGTCCCAAAACGGCTCCAGGAGTCCGTCGATTTGCTCCACGCAGGCGGTCATCGCGCCCCGGTAGACAGCCCAATCTTCATGGGACCACTCGGCTTGGTTGGGGGCCTCGGTCGGCCGGTTTTGAGTTTCCCAGGCCGAGTTGCCCGCTTTGAGCCAGAGTAAGCGGGGGCGGTCGTCATTCGCCCATTCGCTCACAACCTCGGTCCCGTGATGTATAAGGTCCGCGAAGGAATCGACCTGGGTGAGCGGACCCTCCGGGCAGGGAACGAGCGGCGAGGAAACCTCATCGGCCATCCAGCGGGTCTCGACGCCGGCTTCGTTCAATAGCCTGGGCAGCGAAGGCCTCTTGGAAACCAGCGGCGATTCCGCGCGGGGAAAATGATAACACCCGCTCCACCACGCGTGCCCGGCCGGAGCACGCGAAAAATCCTCGCCGAAGTGCTGATCGAACACGAACCCGGCCGCCGCCATGCGGTTGAACGTGGGCGTGCGGACCGCCGGGTCTCCATAACACCCCAACAGCCGAAGCGGGAATTGATCGAACGAAAGAACGACAGCGAGCATCCGCCTACCATAGCAATCTCTCCCCGGTTGGCAACGAACCGCCGCAATGCTTGCGGCCAAACAGCGAGCGGTCATAATGGGACCAGAACTCCTTCGCAAAACCGAGACGGCAATTTTTCACCCGGCACCGGAGAGGACGGATTGATGCATCCCAAACTTGTTTTGAAACACCTTGT
The DNA here is from genome assembly GCA_963815195.1 of uncultured Planctomycetaceae bacterium. Taxonomy (GTDB): domain Bacteria; phylum Planctomycetota; class Planctomycetia; order Planctomycetales; family Planctomycetaceae; genus CAWAVN01. The sequence goes on along the minus strand of CAWFGE010000010.1, from coordinate 277,633 downwards.
CGCCGCCGCGCTTCTGTGCGGCGGTTTGACTTCACTGGTTTCGGCCCAAGATGCGCCGAAGAAGCCCAACATTTTGTGGATCGTCTCCGAAGACAACTCCACGTACCTCGGCTGCTACGGCTGCGAAGACGCCCACACGCCCCGGCTCGACCAGTTGGCGTCCGAGGGAATTTTGTACGAAAACGCCTTCGCCAACGTGCCCGTGTGCGCTCCGAACCGCTGCACGCTCATCACCGGCATGTATGCGAGTTCCCTCGGCACGCAGCACATGCGGAGCAAAAACTACGTCCCGCCCGAAAAGATTCCGTTTTATTCCCAGTACCTCAAAGACGCCGGCTATTACTGCTCGAACAACTCCAAAACCGACTACAACCTCAGCCCGTATCAGCAAGATGCGTGGAACCAGATGACCAAGGGCGATTATCACAAGCGGAAAGCCGGCCAGCCGTTTTTTGCGGTCTATAACCTGGGCACGAGCCACGAAAGCTCGCTGCACAAGCCGCTGGATAAAAGCCTGTTCGAGGCCAAAGTCACGATCCCGCCCTATCATCCCGACACGCCGGAGATCCGGGCGAACTGGGCGATGTACCATAAAATCATCACCCGCATGGACGGCGAGGTCGGGGAGATTCTGGATCGGCTCGAAAAAGACGGCCTCAAAGATGACACCATCGTGTTTTACTATTCCGACCACGGCGGGATTCTCACGCGGTCCAAACGCTTTCTGTACGACACCGGCGTGCATGTGCCTTTGATTGTCCGCTTCGGCAAGAACTTCGCCCACCTGGCGCCCAGCGGTGCCGGTTCGCGGACGGACCGGTTGGTGAGCTTTGTCGATTTTGCCCCCACGCTCTTGAGCCTCGCGGGCATTCGCGTGCCCGACCACCTGCAGGGCCAGGCATTCTTGGGCGAACAGACGACGAAGCCGAGGGAGTACGTTTATCATCTCCGCGGCCGCATGGACGAGCGGTACGACTTCTCACGGGCCGTGCGCGACAAAAGGTTCAAATACATCCGCAACTACAACCCGCACCGCATCTACGGGCAGCATCTGCAATACCTGTGGAAGATGGCGACGACGGTGTCTTGGGAGTCGGCGTACAAAGCCGGGAAATGCGTCGGCCCGCAGAGGTTCTTCTGGGAACCCAAGCCGCCGGAAGAGCTTTACGATACGAAAGCCGACCCCTGGGAAGTCCACAACCTGGCGAACGATCCGAGATTTACCGACGCGTTGGAGCGCCTGCGGGAGGCGAATCAGGAGCATCTTTTGGCGATTCGCGATTCGGGTTTTATTCCCGAAGGCGAGATGGTGCGGGAAGCGGAAGGGTCTTCGATTTATGAATTGGTCCGCGATGAGAAGCGGTATCCGCTCGAGCGGATCTTGCCGCTCGTGGAACTCGCGACCGGTAATGCGAAACAACTCGCCGCGTTCCAGATCATCCTCCCCGACCTTTTGCAGGATGAAAGTCCTGTGGTCCGCTACTGGGCCGCGACCGGGGCGGTAATTCTGGGTGAGAAGGCGGCCAAAGATCCCGCGGTCAAACCGCTGTTGGAAAAACGGCTCAGCGATGAATCCCCCGACGTGCAAATCGCCGCGGCGGAGGCGTTGTGGACGCTGGGCGAAACCGACAAAGCCGTGAAGCACCTCGGCGTGCTGCTGGATCACGACAACCAATGGGTGGCGCTGCGGGCGGCGAACGTTTTGGAGGTCATCGGCGCACCCGCGAAGGCGGCCCTCCCGGAACTCGAAAAAGCGGCGAAACAGAGCAAGCACGATTACGTCAAACGCGCGACGCAGCACACGGTCGAGCTGCTCAAAGGCTCATAGCACCTCGGTGTGAAACTCGCGTTTCGTTCCGCTGGAATGGGGCCGCCGGGGTTGGACACTCTTGTCCGCCGCGGCTTGGGCCGGCTCCAGCGGATTTTTTTCCGCTGAGCCCCGGGAAAATGCCGGCGGCTGGGGCCGGTTCCGGACGCCGGACGGGTGAAAAACCCCAAGAATTGCGGTGTCCGGTAAGCTCCGAGCCGGCCAAGGGTTCGGGCGAAAAAAATTGGGATTTCTCTACTTGCTTTGCCGGAATTCTGTCGATACCATTTTGCTCTTCTAAGATTTTGATGAACCGCGTTTGTGTCGGTTTCATCACCCCACCATCTCGTCCCTTGCGGAGAACGACCGCTCGGGAGCGAATGGGTCTGGGGTTCACATGGCTGGCTTTCGAGCTGGGAGGGTTTATGAGTTGGAAAGAGGCAAGCATCTTCTTATCGACTGTCGTAACGTCCCTTTGGACGTTTGTCTGAACGATGCCGCAATGTTGGACGCGATGGCGCGCGGGGCAAGAAAAGCCGGCGCGAACGTCATTTCGCAAGTCCGCTATCATTTCGGCCACAATTCTCCCCCAGGATTTACGGCCGTCGTGGTTCTTGACGAGAGCCACTGCTCGGCCCACTGCTACGCTGATCTGGGAATGATTGCTCTCGACGTCTTCACCTGTGGCCAAACCGACCCGAACGATGTATTGGCATACATCCGGGAGGAAATCGACCTGGGAGACGTCTCAATTCGCCAGGTGCCCCGCTTTGTCGACGGGGCCGAGTTGGAGCGTGACTGGGAAGTTCCCGTCGCGACTCTGACATAACCGCTGGCTCTGAAACCCGTCTTGGCTTGGTGTCGCCCTTTCAGGTACACTCCGCGCCGACGTTCCGGGTATCAGACTGCATCAAAAGCCTCGACCGTTTGAGAGCCCATCGGCTGCCATGCACCGCAAGTCCCCTTGCGCATGGCGGTCGGTGCCGGAATTCGTTCGATCGCGAAAGGATTTCCGAATGGCTCCCAAAACCCGCTGGCTGCTTCCGTTCTTGCTCGTGATCCTTTCGGGGTGCACGACGGACCGGAAGAAGGACACGGACATCGATCGACTTTGGCGGGCGGGATACGGGTTTAATAACCCGAATCTCGGCCGCAAAAAGGAGGGTCTGCCTCCACTCAATCTCGACGGTTCCGAATACAAGCCATAGATGCAGCCGGAATGAAAACGCGCCGCACCAAGAGCGCTCACCAAGCCAACCGACGGGAGTTTGCCAGATGAAATCGATCCGCGGAAAACGGGCCCTGATCACGGGGGCCGCTTCGGGTATTGGCCGGGCTCTGGCCGTGGCATTGGCCCGCGAAGGGGCCGACCTGTTTTTGCTCGATGTGGACCAGGCGGGACTGGAGGACGTCGTGGCTGAGGTCACGGCTCTCAAAGTCAAAGCCCTCGGCCGGCGCTGCGACCTGGCGAAGCCCGACGAGATCACCGCCGCGGTCCGCGATGTCCTGGTGCGTTGGCGGCACGTGGATATTCTCATCAACAACGCGGGCGTCGCCTACTATGGCCCGACGCACAAAATGACCGCCGAGCAATGGAATTGGCTGCTCGCGATCAACCTGCACGCGCCGATCCAACTCACGCGGGAGCTCTTACCGGTGCTGATGGACCGCCCGGAAGCGCACATCTTGAACGTGTGCAGCATCGCGGGACTGGTCGCCGGCGGCCGGTTCGCGGCGTATCACGTAAGCAAGTTCGGACTCGTGGGTTTCAGCGAAGCCCTCCGCGCGGAATACGGCCGCAAGGGCATCGGGGTGACGGCCCTGTGTCCGGGACCGGTGCGGACGAAGCTGTATCAATCCGCGCAAACCGGCGAGAAGGCCAAACCCGCCCCCGAACCTCCCCGCTGGATCTGCACGACCGAAGACCGCGTCGCGGATCGGGCCATCAAAGCCATCCGCAAAAATCGCCGGCTGGTGCTGCTGACCCCTTTGGCCCACGTGCTCTATCAGACCAAACGCTTTGCCCCGTGGTTTCTGGATCTCCTCAACCACGCCGGCCGCAACAAGAAAAAACTCGCCCAAGCCCTGGCCCCAATCCAACCGCCCGCCCCGGAATCAAACCGCCCCGGCAAACGCGCCGCGTGAAAGTCGCCGGGGCCGCCCGTGATTTCCCATTCATTAGCCGCAGGGCGCTAGCCCCGATTCCGTCGAACAAGCGACCGGAGGCAGGCCTGCGAGTTTCGGTTGATCGTGGAAAGTTTTTTCCCGATCGCTCTTAAACCATGACGCGGGACTATTTTGCGTGATACAATATACAATTCGGCTTGTTGCGGTTTCCTCGATGTTGGAAACGTTGGAAGCAAATCACCCTAGGGATCCAGGGGCCGATTCGTTGGCAGCGCGCGGGTTGGTTTTCCGCCTCGGTTGTCCTCGGCCCGCTAGAAAGTAATCCACGATGGAAATTCTGTTAGCCAATCCGCGCGGCTTTTGCGCGGGCGTGAACATGGCCATCGATTGTCTGGATGAGACGATCCGCATGTTCGGCTCCGACGTGTACGTCTATCACGAAATCGTCCACAACAAATACGTGGTCGAGCGCTTCACCAAACAGGGCGTGACCTTCATCGATTCCATCGACGAGGCCCCCGAAGGCTCGATCCTGCTGTATAGCGCCCACGGCGTTTCGCCTGAAGTCCGCGACCAGGCCAAGGCCCGCAAGCTGCAAACGATCGACGCCACCTGCCCGCTCGTGACCAAGGTGCATCTGGAAGCGATTCGCTTTGCCCGCGGCGGGTATCACATTATCCTCATCGGCCATGATGGGCACGACGAGGTCATCGGCACGATGGGCGAAGCCCCGGAGAGCATCACCCTCGTGGAAACGCCCGAAGAGGTCGCGGAGCTGCCCTTCGGACCGGACGACAAAATCGCCTATCTCACGCAGACGACGCTCAGCGTAGGCGAGGCAAACCTGGTGATCGAGGCCCTTAAAACCCGCTTTCCGCACATCGCCCGGCCTCCCAAGGAGGATATTTGCTACGCGACGACGAACCGCCAGGAAGCGGTGGCCGAGTTGGCGTCGCAGGCCGACCTGGTGATCGTCCTGGGCAGCCAGAACAGCTCCAACAGCCGGCGGCTGCAGGAGATCGGCATGGACTTGGGCAAGCCGGCCTATTTGATCGACGGGGCTCACGAGCTTCGCCAGAAATGGCTCGAGGGCGTAAACACCGTTTTGATCACCGCCGGCGCGAGCGCCCGGAAGTCGTGGTCCAGGAGTGCGTCGATTTCCTCACGGAGAATTACGGCGCCACGGTCCGCGAAGCGACCATCCGCGAAGAGCACGTGACGTTCCCCCTGCCCCGCGAACTCCGCCAACTCCAAACCGGCATTTAAGAAAGAAAATGTCGACCACGAAATGCACGGAATCGCAAGACGCATCGGCACCGTGCCTCGTAATCCTCAAACTGTAAGAGGATGAACCACGAAACACACGAATCACACGAAAGGCAGAAGATTTTCAGAGAATTCTGGCTGTTTTTCGTGTCATTCGTGTGTTTCGTGGTTAAAGTCTTTACCGTTTGAGTGAATCCTGATCGTAATCTGCCTTTGATTTGCACCAAGGGGGTTTATTCGTGTCATTCGTGGTTCCCTAACTCTTCCTGTTCCGACTTTCCATGCATTATGTCCCGGAATCCTCGCGTGAGTTTTTACCCGCGGATTCCTCTGCGCAAACGGCGAAGCGCCGAAGCGTGCATTACGAGTCGGCCCCGCTGTATTTGCTGACGCTCGCCGTGGGCGGTCTCCTGTTGGTGGATGTTTTCGCCAGCGTCACCGGGGTTTTTTCCGCAACATACTTCGGCTACCGCTGGGCGCTGTTGGCGGCGGTCCTGGGCGGGTCGCGGATTTTGTATCACACGCTGGACGATTTGCTCTCGGGCCGGGTGGGTGCGGGATTGGCGCTCACGATCGCCTTCGCCGCCGCGGTGTGGTTGGGCGAAGCGATGACCGCCGCTCTCGTGGTGTTCATTACATTGACCGGCGAATGCGTGGAGCGCTACACGATCGACCGCGCGCACGCGGCCATTCGCAAGGTGTTCGATCTCTATCCGCCCATCGCCCGCATTCAAAAAGACGGCAGGGAAATCGAATGCCCGCTGTCGCAACTCGCCGCCGGCGATGCCGTGATCGTTCGGCCCGGCGAACGCCTGCCCGCCGACGGCCGGGTCTTGGAAGGCTCTTCGAGCATCGATCAAAGCGCGCTCACCGGCGAAAGCGGGCCGGTGGAAAAATCCGCGGGCGATGAAGTCTTCGCGGGCACGCTGAACCAGTTCGGGGCGATCACGTTTTCGGTCGTGCGGACGGGGCAGGAAACGCTCTTGGGGCAAGTCACCGAAACGGTGGCCGAGGCGTCCCGCACGAAAACGCCCACCGAACGCACGGCCGACCGGCTGGCGAAATTCTTCTTGCCGATCGTGCTGGCCGCGGCTCTCGCCACGTTTCTCAGTTGGTGGGCGATCACCGGCGATCGGAACGCCGGCTGGCAGCCCACGCTGGGCGTGTTGGTCGTGGCGTGCCCGTGCGCGTTGGTGCTGGCGACGCCGACCGCGGTGATGGCAGCGCTCGCCTGGCTCGCGCGGGCGGGGATTGTCGTCAAAGGTTCCGATGCCCTCGAACGCCTGGCGAAGATCGACGCCTTCGCCTTCGACAAGACCGGCACGCTCACCCGCGGCGAAATGGAACTCGGCACGGTGCGATCCGTAAACAACGAATGCCCCGAAGAGTTTCTGCTGTTCCTGATGGCGGCGGCCGAGCAGCAAAGCGAACACCCGCTGGCCCGGCCGTTTGACCGCCTTCGTGACGAACGCCATTGGACATTGCCCGCGGTGCACAACTTCTCAGCGACAGCGGGCGGCGGCGTGTCCTCGATGATCTCGACCGAAGCGCTTCGGCAAGCCTGGGCGGAAAGTTCATCGTTGCTTTCGGAAGCGAAGGAAATCGCAGTTTGTGTGGGGAACTTGCGCTGGCTGACCGAGCAAGGCGTGAGCGATGCAGACGCCGGCCGGCAAACGCTCGCGGAGTTCGATCAAGCCGGCGAAACGGGGTTGTTTCTCGCGGTGGGTGGAACATTGTTGGGCGCGGTCGGCGTTAAGGATGCGGTCCGCGAAGAAGCCCGCGATGTGTTGATGCACCTCAAACGCCTGGGCGTGCGGGAAACGGTGCTGCTCACCGGCGACCGCGAACCGGCGGCTCTTGCCGTCGCCCAATCGTTGGGGTGGCTCGATCAAACACATGCGGAACTTCTGCCGGCCGACAAAGCCCGTTGGGTCGCGGAGCATCAACGCGGCGGGACCAAGCTGGCAATGGTGGGCGACGGCATCAACGATGCCCCGGCACTCGCGGCGGCGGACGTGGGCATCGCCGTCTCCCAGCGCGGCGGGGACCTCGCGGCCGAGGCGGGCGATCTGGTGTTCTTGGGCGGCCAACTCAAACCGCTGCCGGGACTCGTGCGGCTCTCGCGGGCCATGGTTCAAAACATTCGCCAGAGCATCTTCCTGTTCGCGTTCGGCCTCAACGGACTGGGCATGTTGCTGTGCGCGGTGGGGGTCTTCAGTCCCGTCGTGGGGGCCGTGTTTCATGAACTCGGTTCGCTGGCGGTGATGCTGAACGCCCTTCGGCTGTTGTGGTTTGAGCCTACACCGGCCAGCCGCACCGGCCGGCTTGCGAACTTTATGAACGCCTCGGCGGAATGGCTGACGGCGGCCTTCTCGCCCACGCGGTGGGTGTACCGCTTCGTCGACCATTGGAATGTGCTCTTGCGGTTGGCGGCGGCGGGAGTGGCCTGTTGGTGGCTGCTTTCAAACCTCGTGTTCCTCACGCACGACGAGCGGGCGATCGTCACGCGGTTCGGCAAAAGCCACGCCGAGCTCGCAGCCGGCTGGCATTGGCGCTGGCCCGCTCCGTTTGAGCGGATCTATCGCGAAAAGACCGATCGCCTCCGCACGCTGACCTTTGGCTTTCGCCGAAACTCGCTTTCCGAAGATCAGCCGCGGGCTCTGGTCATCGATTGGACAAGCCCCCACGAAAAAACGGGCGAAGAGCCGATCCCCGAAGAGGCGCTGGTGTTGACGGCCGAGGAAGTCCCCGTCGAACTGACGGCCGAGGTGCATTACCGGATCGCGGACTTGCACCAGTTTGCCTTCGGCAACAGAAGCCCGGAAGAATCGCTGCGAGCCGTGACCGGACAGACCCTGCGAACGCTGGCGGCAAAAACGTCCTTGGATGAAATGCTCACCGTCGGCCGGGCGAAGATCGAAGAGCAATCCTTAGCTCGGCTCCGTCGGCGGGCGGAGACGTTGCGGTTGGGATTGGAAATCGTGGCGGTGCGTTTGATCGAAGTCCATCCGCCCCGAGGCGTCGTGCCGGCTTACCGCGATGTCGCCAACGCTTTGGAAGAGAAGGAGCAGCAAATCAACGAAGCCCAAGCCGCGGCGGCGTCCCGCTTGCTTGGTGTCGCCGGCCCGCGCGCACTCGCGGAATTGCAAAAGGTTTTGGGAATGGATTTCGAATCCGCGGCCGAGAACACTCCGCCTCTCACTGATGCGGATTGGAAACGCATCGCCCAATCGCAACCGGAGAAAGACGGGCCGCGATTGGTGTTCCTCGCGGGCGAAGCGGCGGGCGTGCTGTTGCAAGCGAACGCCAATGCGGCCGCGAAGCGCGAAGCCGCCCGGGGCGAAGCGAAGCGGTTTCAAAGTTTGCAGCCGGTCTTCCGCGAGCAGCCGGAACTGACGGCCACGGAACTCTATTGGCGGACGATCGAAGACGCCCTTTCGGCCCGGAAATTGACGATCCTCGATCCCAAAGCCGTGGGCCGCCGGCATCTGCTCTTGGCCAACCCCGAATGGGCCGAGTTCCCGCCCGCCCAACTCACGTCGCCCCGGCCTTTCAAAGAATCACGCAGCATCGAGGAAAGTCCAAAGACGCAGTGAAGAACGATCTTATGAATTTCAGGAGTTCCTAAAAGGCCTGAGCCGCGCACGAAGTAAGCGGTTTTGCATTGTGTGAATCCTTGAAAACCGCTTACTTCGTGCGCGGCTCTTGAAAGCCAAAGCGGTTTTGCATTGTGTGAATCCTTGAAAACCGCTTACTTCGTGCGCGGCTCTTGAAAGCCAAAGCGGTTTTGCATTGTGTGAATCCTTGAAAACCGCTTACTTCGTGCGCGGCTCTTGAAAGATCCAAAATCGCGCATTATGTGAAGCCGCGAAGCGGCGCTAGCAACACATTGGTTGTTTTGAATTCTTAAGTTCGCTGTCGCCGCTTCGCGGCGAAAATCCGCCCTTTGACCAGCCCGCCAATGAGCGACCTTGCCAGCGTCCGAAACATCATCAATACTTAGGACTGGCGGCGGACCGGCAGGGTGGCTGGGGCGCAAAGGAATGTTCCAAGGAAAAAGCAGATTTGAGGCCTGGGGCCGTGTGAGATTTTTCTCGCCCCGCACTGCCCCAGCATTCTTAGTTCAAGCCTTATTCCGAAGGGGATTTGCGCCCCAGCCACCCAAACGCTTACAGTTTGAGTTACCATAGATCAAGCAGCGAGCGCGCTGACGCCCAAGATCCTCGTGAGGGAGGACCGGTTCTCAATGGAACGGAGACAGAATGCAGGAACAACATATTTACGCCCACACCTTGGAGAACGGGCTGACGCTATTGGTCGAGACGATGACCAGCGTCAAGTCCGCCGCGTTTTCGCTTCTGGTGCCGGCCGGCAGCAATTACGAACCGCTCGGCCACAACGGGACGGCGGCGATTTTGAGCGACCTCATCACCCGCGGCGCGGGCGAGCGCGACAGCCGGGAGTTGATCGCAGCACTCGATGGCTTGGGGGTTCAAGGCAGCGAGTCGCCTAACAATTCCTTCCTCACCTTGAGCGGGGCGATGCTCGCGGCGAACTTGCCGCAGGCATTGGACATCTATGCCGACATCTTGCTGAGGCCGCATTTGCCGGCCGACCAGTTCGAGGCGGTCCGGATGGGCGTGACGCAATCGCTGCGGGCGGTCGAAGACGAGCCGCAGCAAAAAATCATCCCGGAACTGCAACGCCGGTGTTACGAAGCCCCGTGGGGATTGCCGCCCGATGGCACGCTCGCCGACTTGCCTTTGATCTCGGCGGAGTCGGTGCGGGAACATTACGACCGCTGCGTCCGGCCGAGCGGCACGATTCTCGCCATCGCGGGCAACGTCGATTACGAAGAGATCAAGGCCAAAGTGCAAAAGTGTTTCGGAGAATGGGCTCCTAAGCCGGAGCCGACGTTCGACACCTCGCCCGGCGGGCCGAGTCACGATCACGTCATGCACAAGTCCGAGCAAACGCACATCGGCATCGCCTATTGGGGGCCGACCTTTTCCGATCCCGGATACTACGCGGCGTGGGCGGCGGCTTCGGTCTTGGGGCAGGGCATGAGCAGCCGGCTGTTTTCGGAGGTCCGCGAAAAACGCGCCCTATGCTATGCGGTCTCGGCGTCGCTCAGCGGCTTCAAGCACGAAGGCCGAATGATCTGCTACGCCGGCACCACCAACGACCGCGCCCAGGAAACGCTGAACGTCACACTCGAAGAAATCCGCAAGCTGGAAGGCGGCATCACCGAGGAGGAACTACACCGCTGCAAGGCGTCCGCGAAAAGCTCGCTCATCATGCAGCAGGAATCCACCCGGGCCCGCACCCGTTCGATCGCAACGCATTGGCATCATCTGGAGCGCGTGCTCACGCTCGACGAGGTCAAAGCCAAAATCGACGGCCTCACCGTGGCGTCCATCCAAAAGTATTTGGACGAGCATCCCCTCTCCGACTTGACCGTGCTGACGATCGGCCCCCAACCGCTGGAGATCCCCCGTGAATTTTCATAAAGCCCAACTCGACAACGGCCTGACCGTAATCGCCGAACTCAACCCGCAGGTTTACAGCGTGGCCTTGGAGTTCGCCGTGCGGACCGGCTCCCGCGACGAGACCGCCGAGGTCAACGGCGTGAGCCATTTTCTGGAGCACATGGCCTTCAAAGGCAACGAGATCTACACCGCCGACGACATCAACCGCAAGTTCGACGAAATCGGGGCGGACAGCAACGCCTCGACCAGCGAGGAAGTCACCACGTTCCACACCGCCGTCCTGCCGGAGTATCTGCCGGAAGCGTTTGAACTATTGTCGGTGCTATTAACGCCCGCGCTTCGCGAGTCGGATTTCGATCTGGAGAAAAAAGTCATCCTCGAAGAAATCGCGATGTCGAAGGACCAAATCTTTTGGGTGGCCTACGAGCGGGCCATGACCGAGCACTTCGGCGGCCATCCTTTGGAACGGCTGATCCTGGGCACGACCGAAAGCATCTCCGCGCTCCGCGTGGAGCAGATGCGAACCTATCACGATGCGCATTACAAAGCCGGGAACATCGTGCTCGCGGTGGCGGGCAACACGGATTGGGACGAGATCCTCCGCCTCGCCGAGAAACATTGTGCCGCCTGGCCCGCGGGAACGCTCGAACGCGACACCCGCGAAGCGAAGCCGAAGGGCGGCGTGACCGTCATCCCGCAAGAGCACGCCTTCCAGCAGCACGTGCTGTCCTTGACGCCGGCTCCGTCCGCGTCCAGCCCGTTCTGGCCAGCCCCGCAGTTGCTTTGGGTGATCGTCGGCGACAGCGTGAGCAGCCGGTTTTATTGGGAACTCGTCGATCCGGGTTATGTCGAAGCGGCGAACCTCTGGCATCACGATTTTGAAGGCAGCGGGTTTTACGGCGTTTATCTCTGCTGCGATCCGGCTTCGACCGAAGAAAACCGCGAGCGGATCCAAAGGATCCTGGAGGATGTCAACAAGAATGGCATCACCGAAACGGAACTCGCCCAGGCCAAGAGCAAAGTCTGCTCGCAAATCGTGCTGGGCAGCGAACGCCCGCGCGGCCGCCGGGATGCGCTCGCCGAGAACTGGATTTACCGCCATCAATACCGCAGCGTGGAAGACGACCTGAAGGCGGTGGAGTCCCTCACCGTCAAGAATTTCCGCGACCTGTTGGACGCGTACCCCTTGGGCGAAACCACGACCGTCGCCGTGGGCCCGCTGACTTCGCTCAACGGCAAATAGCAGCCAATCCCGCCCGACGCTTGTCGGGAAGGCGGCTCTCGCGGAGAATTATCGGGAATGAGTGTATGAATCCGCTGGGAAGATCTTCTCTAGGACAGGGGATTGGGATGCAAAACCGCGGTGCGCTCAAACAGGCCGTCCTCGACGGATTGCGTTCGCGGAACGCGAAGCCCGGCGAGACCGTGGAGTGGGGCTGGTTCTGGTTTCAGGTTTGCGAGGGGCGGCAGGGAATCGATGTGGAAACGCTCGATTTTCAGGAAATGGCCTCGTTTACCCGCGACTTCCGTCTGGTCGAAAAGATCGACGCGCAGCAAACGCACGTTCTGAACGAACTGAAAGTCGAGCCGCTGCGATGCACCTTGAGACACTACGCCCGCGTTGACACTTACTACGAACCGGGCGATCCAGAGGCGTTCCTAAGCCGGATTTCGCCGGCAGAGGAGGATTTTTCCGGCTGGGTGGTGGGCACGCGCAGCCAGGGACTGCCGATCAATAACTTGCGGGGGCACGATCGAATATCGCTGTACGAAGTCAGCATTCACGACCGCCGGTTTTTCCCATTCTGGCTTTTGCCCGAAGGATGGAGCGTGGTTTTTGAAAACGACCGCCCTGTTCCCGTTCCGCCGGGCGAGTCGGACCGCTACTTCGTGACGGATCACTCGCCGTCGAGGCCCTGGTGGAAATTCTGGGGTTGAGCCGAACTCCATTTTGTCTTTCAAATTCCCGGACCGACCAAGCAAAAAAGGATGCGAACCACCGGGCTCACATCCCCTTGGAAAAAATCTCGGAAACGGCTTGCCGTCAGTTGAGGCTTTGGAGCGGATCCCAGCCAGCGACGACAGCGTCGGGGGCGAGGACGAAGATTTCCACCCGGCGGTTGAGTTGCCGGGAATCGTCGTCCTTGTTAGCAACCACCGGCTGATGCGGGCCGTATCCCGCGACGCCCATGCGGGCATCGCCCAAGCCGGCTTGCTGGAGGGCGATGCGAACCGAATGCCCGCGGTTGGTCGAGAGATGGCCGTTGGTCGGATGCGACTCGCGGGTCGCGGGCTTGCCGATGGGCTTGTCGTCCGTGTGGCCGACGATAAGGATGTTGAGCCGTTTGGCGTCCGGTTCGTTCATGATCGACGCGAACTCCTTGAGCAAAGGCTCGGCCGAGCGTTTGATCTTCGCACTCCCGGAACCGAAGAGAATGTCCGAATGGAACTTGCTCACCCCGGTCGCGGGGTCGAACTCAAAGTTGGGATACTTCCTGGCGAGTTCCTCGAAGCGTTTGGAGGTCTCGCTCGAGAGCGGGCTCGTCAGGTTTTTCTGCTGATTGATGAGCTGCACCATGCGGGCTTCCATTTCCGACTGGGCGCTCTGGTAGTTGGCGATCCGTTTGTTCGAGGTGTCCAACTGCCCGGTGGCCTGGGCCAACCGCGATTCGAGGCCGGCGTTTTGCTGGGCCAGCTGCCGGGCTTTGGCGGCCTCCAAGGCGGCCTGCTGCTGGCTTTCGCCCAACTGGGCCAAGGTGGCCTGGTTTTCCTGATACAACTGGGCCGCCCTGAGCTGGCTTTGGCGGAGCGCATAACGCGGCACCGAATTGCAAGCGGCCCCCGTGGTCGCAAAGACACCGGCCAAACCCAACAGAACCAGGCGCGCACATCGAGACATGGAGAGACTCCTTGCAGGTTGGCCTCGCCCGGAGGACCGGCGCACCGTCAGCGGGCCGATGACGGGTCATCGGAAAACCGGGCGCGGCAGCCGCCTCAAGGGGAGGGACTTGCGAAGATCGAGTGAGACAGGGAATTTCAGAAATGTGGTGAGAGTTGCGAACCGAGCGAAACCAGCGAACGCATTTTCCCGCGCGTTTGGAGATTTCTTCCTCAATTCGCGGCGATTTATAGAAATTTCCCTCAAGTTTGCCAAGCCCGATTTGGCAAGTTTTAGCCCAAGGGCATGTCCGGGGCCGGCGGGGCGACTTCGCCCATCGCCTCGAACATCTCAGACAGGCCGGGGCGGAACACGTTGCCGATCAGAATGTCCACCAGATGCTCTTTGAACTCTGGATGCTCACGGAGGAACGCGGCGAAGCTGAACTCCGGCGTATAGAAGGCATACACGAGCCTGCGAAACATCTCCAAGCCCTCGACATAAGCGGGCTGCCAGGCGCCGAGTTTTTCCGCCGAGAGATCGCCGGCTTCGAGCGCTTCGTGAATCGCGTCCGCCGCGAGTTCGCCCGACTTGAGCGCCAGAAACACGCCGGACGAATACACCGGATCGATAAATCCGAATGCATCTCCCACCAAGAGCCAACCCGGACCCGCGGCTTGTTTGGCCCGGTACGAGAAATCCTTCGTGGTGAAATAGTCCGTCTCCCGCGTGGCATTCGCGAGCCGGCGTTCGAGGGCCGGGCAGCGGCGCAGCTCGGTTTGGTACACCTCTTCCGCGGTGCCTCGGTCTTTGGAAAACATATACCCCAAAGGCCCCGTGCAGCCGATGCTGACGATGTTGTCCGGCAGCGGGATGTACCAGAACCACGACTTTTTGCCCTCGGTCTGCATGATGAGCGTCGCGCCCTCGTCCTTGCCGGGGTCGCGCTGGGCGTTTCGGAAATAGGTCCAGACGGTGCCCATCTTCAATCGCTTGTCGGGCGTTTTCAGGCCCAATCGATTCGCCAGAAACGCCGACTGCCCGGTGGCGTCGACAATGATCTTCGCCCGCGTTTCCCGCACGGTTTTCTCCGCCCCTTCGCCGACTTGCACGCGCACGCCCACCGCCCGGTCGCCGTCAAACAGCACATCCAGGACCTGCCCGTCGGTGCGGACGACGGCGCCTTTGTCGCGGGCGGTTTGGAGGAGCATCCCATCAAACTCGCCGCGGACGACCTGCCAGGTCACCGAGCATTCGTGCGGGTTATGGTCTTCAAAATAAAACGGGGCCGACTCTTTGTAGCCGTCGCTCACAAACTGCACGCTGTATTTTTTGGGGAACGCGGAGCGTTTGAGCTCTTCGAGCAGGCCCAACCGCCCCAGCGTCCAATAGGTTTCGGGGATCAGCGATTCGCCGACGTGAAACCGCGGGAACAGCGAACGCTCCAGGAGCAGCGCCCGATGCCCATGCTCGGCCACGAGCGCCGCGGTCGTGGAACCCGCCGGCCCGCCGCCGATGATGATCACGTCGTAGTCATTCGCCAGTTCGGGTTGCGTGACGGCTTTGGGTTCAGGGGAGGAGATTTTGTGGATCATCGCAGGTGGGTAAGAAAGGGTGGGAGTGAAAAGGACATCCGAACGAAATGGCCCGTCCTTCATTTCTAGTCCAAAGGCGCGGAGATTTCCAAGAGATCGACGGCCGGCTGCTGGTTGCAAAAAATCGTTGCGAGCCGGCCGTATGTCACAAAGCCGACCTGCCGGCCGAAGAGTTCCGCCAGTTCCGGCCCCGCGGTGATCCGAAGCACGGCCCCCAGGTCGATGTGCCGGAGCACGTTGTGATTGATCAGCACCCGGCCCAGCGGGATTTCGCCCGCGAGGATTTCGTCCCGGACGACATGGGTCACGTACTGAAAATCAAACCGCACGATTCCGAACTGCACCACCTCGTCGCTGCCGCTTTTAAGAAGCAGAATCTTCCGCGCGTAGACGTTGCCTTCGTAGGCGCGGTCCAGAATGCGGACATCCACGCGCGAGCGGTGGTACTGCTCCATCGTGACGGTCATGTGCGAGTTGTGCACCAACAGGGTCTGATAAGGCTCCGGCACCAACGCCGAGGCCACGTGCTCCGCCTTCGCAATCAGCGGCGGATCGGACGGAAACAGGTCCGTCAGTTTTTTGAGTTCGTCTTGCGGATTCACGGAAAACAACCGATCGAGGAAGATAAAAATGGCCCATTAAAAACGATTGCGAAATCGCGATGCGTTTGTTTGTAGAAAATTCGAAGCACGAAATCCGAAATCCGAAACAAATTCAAAATTCCCAATCCCAAGGCTCCAAACCTCGCAGACGATGGCCGACCTGCAAACGTCCCGCGCATCGGTTTGGAATTTGGATCTTTCGGTCATTGGAATTTGTTTCGGATTTCGAGATTCGGTAGTCCCAAATCTCGTGTGATTGTGGTGCAACCGTCCCGGCTTTAGGGCCGAAGGCCCGGCTCTATGTCAGCCCAGGGCAAGCGCAGCGCCGCCCTGGGTTACGAATGATGAATGAAACCCTAGCCCCAACGGGGCGGCCCTTTCGATTCTTGGTGGAGAACACAATGTGGATGAAGATTCTCGCCGCGGATTAAGTCCCGTTTTCCAGGGCTGACATAGGGCCGGACCTTCGGTCCTTTTTCCGTCATTTGGAACTAATGAATTTTGAATTTGATGCATCTCGATACAACATCCCCCTCGGCGATATGCTACGTATACCGCACGGCGCGGTGCTGTTCTTCAAAATATTCGGGCAACAAACTGTCCACTTGCAACAGGCCTTTGCGGGTCAGGCGGATTTCGTCGCCTTCCACATTGAGATAACCGGCCGCCTGCTGGTTTTTGAGCGGTTCGCGGAACTCCTCCAAAATATCCACGCCGAACTTCTGGCGGAACGGCTCGGCGGAGACCCGGCCTTCCTTCATTTGCAAAATGAACTCGCGGATCAGCGTTTGATGCACGCTGGGCGTCATCGCCCGGTTGATCGGCAATCGGCCTTCATTCACCACGGCGATGTAGTCTTCCATCTGGTCGTAATTCTGATAATGCACGCCCTGGAAATGCCCAAAGGACGACACCCCCGTCGCCAACAAATCCGCCCCGCGCCACAGGTTGTCGCGGTACACGAAACGGTCGGTTTCCAGGTTCTTGACGAACTCGTTCCCGCTGGAAACCTGGTAGCCGCGCCCCGCCAAAAAATCGATCGCTTCGCTGACCCACCGGCGTTTCGTGGCCCAGTCGGCGATGGGAGACTCAATGCCCGACTCCTTCATCTCCTTGGAAATCAGCGTATTGAACGGGAGTTCCATTTGATAGATCGTGATGTTGTCGGGGTCCATCTCGGCGGCTTTTTCGAGGCAGCGGTGCCAGTTCTCGTCCGTCTCGCCGATCATCCCGGCAATCAAGTCGATATTGACCTGCGGGAAGCCGACGTTTTGGATCCATTCATAAGCCTGAAGAACCTCCGGCGAGAGATGGGCCCGGCCGTTCTCTTCGAGGATGGAATCGTTAAAGTTCTCGACGCCCAAGGACACCCGCGTGATCCCGATCTCTTTGAGGGTTTGGACTTTCTCCAGGCTTAAAGTTCCCGGTTCGCATTCGAAGGTGACTTCCTCGGCGGTGTCCCAGGAGAGATGCTCGATCAGCCGATCCCTGAGCGACAAGAGTTGCTTGGAACTCAGATACGAAGGCGTCCCGCCGCCGAAGTAGGCGAACCTGAGTTCCCGCCCCTTGACTCCGGGTTGCCCGCTGACCAGTTCAAACTCGCGCTCCAAAGCCTGCACGTAGTTTTCGATCGTCTTGGCGTTTTGCTGCGTATAGACGCGGAAGTAGCAAAACCGGCACCGCTTCCGGCAGAAGGGGATGTGCATATACAACCCCAACGGCACCGCGGGGTCCGGTTCGCGGGCCAAGGCATCAAACGCCTCGGTCACAGCCTCGCGCGTCCACTGCGAGAACGGCGGGTAGTTCGAGATAAAATAACTGCCGACTTCCGTCGATTCCGTCGTATCGGTGGCCATGAAAGTTACCTGTTGAGTGGTCTAATTCATTTAATGACGGATCAATGGATCAAATCCGAAATCCGAATCTCGAAATCCGAAACAAATTCTAAATCCAAAACTCTAAATCCAAAATTCAAATCATCAAAACGAAAAACGAAGAACACGGGGTTATTTGTTACCCAGGGTACGCTTCGCGACCCTGGGCTTTGTTCTATAACCGCTTCGCGGTAAAAACATCACTTCGCATTGGAAACCATTCGCTCAAGGGTTTGGTTCAGAGATTTTGAATTCCGCATTTGTTTCGGATTTCGAAATTCGGTTTTCGAATTTGACGCATTGGTCACTATCGGTGGCTTTAAATCATTGGGGTTTTTCCCCGAAGCAATAAATGAACTGATCCGATCCCTCGGCTCCGATGACCACACAGCCTTCGCCGATGGCGGGGGAGGCGGTGACATCGCGGCCGATTTCAAACTTCCAGCGTTCCTTGCCATCCTTCAAACCGATCTCGTAGAGGTTCCCATCGCTGGAACCGACGAAAATGCGGTCGCCCACGATGACCGGGGAGCTATCGACTCGGCCGCGGGTTGGGAACTTCCACACGCCTTTGCCGGTTTTGCGGTCGATGCAGTGCACCTGCTTGTCCCGGCCGCCGACGACTAGAAAATCGTCCGTGACCGCGGCGGAGGAGTGATAAGGAAACTCTTTTTTCTCGTCGCGGTACCGCCATTCGATTTCGCGGGTCTTCCAATTCAGGCTGAGGACTTCGCTGCCATAGGTGCCGAAGTAAAGATGATCCCCCTTGAGCGCGGGCGAAGCGATGAGGTAGGTCGCCAGGGGCAGGTTGCCTTCTTGTTCGCCCGTTTCGATGTTGATGACGCGGAACTGCTCGTCGCAGCCGGTGACGAAGGTGTGTTTCCCGGCGATGGCGGGGGAACAGTGCACGTAGCCTTCGGTTTCAAAGTTCCACAGCTTCTTCCCATCAAGGGCGTTCAGGCAATACAGGCTGTTGTCGTAAGAACCGAAGAGCACCTTGTCGCCGGCGAGCGCGGGCGAGCTGATGATCTCGCCGTTGGTGTGGAACGTCCATTTCTTCTTGCCGGTTTTGGGATCGATGCAATGGAACATGCCGTCCTCGTCGCCGATGTAGATGGCGTTTTTCGTGACGGTCGGGGAGCACTTGAACGCCGGGGCGAAGGCGTCGGGATCGGGATCCTCGATGGAACGGTACGTCCAGATCTTTTTACCGGTCTTGAGTTCCAGGCAGAAAAAATTCCCGTTGATCGTGCCGATGTAAACCCGGCCATTTACAATCGCGGCCGTGCTGGAAACCCCGTAGGGCACTTCCATTTTCCAGAGGACTTCGAGCTTGTCCGGCAGGCTGGTGCCGGCGATGCCGGTCAGCTGGAAGTTGTTGCGGAAGGAGGTCCAATCCTTCGAGGGGGTTTCCTCCGCGCGGAGCGAACCGGTCCCTCCTCCAAGCAAATGAATGCCCCAAAGGACCGCGGCGATCAAACCGAAGGCGGAACGAGATGGCGGGGAAAGGCGCATTGGTACAACTCCTGTAAACTGCCGGGATCGACGGGGCGGGGATTGAAGTTTCCGGTCCATTGGGCGGCGGCCTCTTCCGCCATCCGCGGGATCAAATCGGGGGAGACCCGGCATTGGGCCAGGTCGGTCGGTTGCCCCGACCGGGCCACCCACGAAGCGATCAAATCGGCCAACACCTTCGCGGCCTCGGGATCGTCCGTTTCGCACAGTCCCGCATCGTGGGCCAACTCGCCGTAAAGCGTGCCCACGACCTCGGCATTATAACGAATGACGTGCGGCAACATGATCCCGATCGCCACCCCGTGCGTCATTTCGTAATGGGCCGACAGCGGATTCGCCAACGCGTGGGTTGCTCCCAGCATGGAGTATTCGATCGCTGCGCCCGCGAAATGCGATCCCAACAGCATCGCGGCCCGGGCTTCCAAGTCCTTGGGCTCGGCGAGCACGCGGGGAAAACCGAACGAGAGCAAATTCCAGGCCCGCCGGCTGAAGATCTGGCTCACTGGGTTTCGCGGTTTGGTGACGTAAGTTTCCAAAGCGTGGCTGAGGGCATCGATGCCCGTCGCCGCCGTCACCGAAGCCGGCATGCTCACCGTCAGATCGGGATCGAGGATCGCGACCCGGCACGCGGCTTTTTTGTCGCCGCAGGCCATCTTCATGTGGGTCTGGGAATTGGCGATCAAGGCAAACGACTGGGCTTCACTGCCGGTGCCGGCGGTTGTGGGGACGGCGATCATGGGGAGCATCGGCATGGCCGCCTTCCCCACGCCCCAATAATCTTCCATCCGGCCGCCGTTGGTGAAGAGGAAGTTGATGCCCTTCGCACAATCCATGCTGCTGCCGCCGCCCAATCCGACAATGACATCGGCGTTCTCTTTTTTTGCGAGAGCTAACCCGCGTTCCACATCGTCGGTGGTGGGATTTTGCCGGACTTCATCGAACACCGCAATGGACAGCCCGACGGACTTGAGGGCATGGAGCGCCCGGTCTTCGTGTCCGGCTTCGCGAAGCCCGCGGTCGGTGACCAACAGCACGCGGCTTCCCAGCTCCGCCGTGAGTTCCCCGAGCCGCCCGAGCGTTCCCGAACCGAACACGACCCGCGTGCGGGGGTCGAAATCGAATGCCGGCAGCCCGCCCGCCGGCGACGTCGGCAGAGACTGGTTGAGAGAATGGCCGCGGGATGTGGATGAATTCCGCTGCATGCGATCCCTATTCGGTCCTAATCGGCTGATCGGTCGGGTTCAAAAAACGGTGGGAACACCCCGGAAAAAATGGGATGCTGGTCGGGGCAACGTTGGGTGGGATGTCAAATCATCAGCTTCAAATATCTTACGAACTCCCCCGCGGAAAGGCAAACTCTCCTTGAACCAGAGCCTCCTCGCCTCGATCCCCGCTTGCTCTCGCGGGGCGGATCCATTTTACTGAACGGAAGCTGTCCACGCCGTTTGTTTTTCGATCTGTGACCAAACAAAATGTCGCAAGCTGAGCAGTATTTCCGGGCCGTGCTGGATCATCCCGAAGACAATCAGCTTCGGCTGATCTATGCCGACTGGCTGGAGGAATGCGGCGACCCGCGGGGCGAATTGATCCGCGTGCAGGTCGAGCTGGAGCAAACGCCGCACGCCGATCTCCATTGGCGGGCACTCAAAAACCGCGAGACCGATCTGCTTAACGAATACCTCGCGGATTGGCTCGGTCCCTCGGCCCGGCGGGTGTGGAAAGGTTTTGCGGACGCCCAGTATCAACCCTTCTTCGCCGGCCGCGGCGGCTGCCGATTGCATCGCGGCTTCCGCGAAACCGCCCGCATACGGGCCAAGACCTTTTTGGAACATGCGGACGAAATCTTCGCGGCGCTGCCGCTGCGGGAACTGCATTTGTTTTTGCATAACGATACAGACGACGCCTATGAAGAACTCGCGGCTTGCGAGCATCTCGTGAAAATCCGCGACTTGATCCTGGGGGATCCTCGTTATTCTCATCTCTTTGATGCCTGGCCCTCGCGGCCATTCGAAACGTTTTTCCAGTCCGCACGACTCAAGAATTTAGAGGCCATCCGGTTTCACTATCGCGTTGAGACTCGGCGTCTCGTCAACCAGATTTTTATGTCGCCGCATTTTGGAAACCTGCGAACGTTGGAACTCCGCATGAAGCTTCGACCGGATGAAAATCCGTCGGCGCGGCGAAACGGGATTCGAGTGTTGGCTCAGACGAAAAAACTGCACTCCTTAACCGAGTTGTTGATTGTGGATCATCAACTGTCGGATTCCATGGTGCAGCCGTTGTTCAAAGCCCCTTGGTTCGAGCAACTGAAACGGCTCGATCTTTCGGGCAATTCCTTGAGCGATCAGACATTTTGCCGGCTGGCCGATTCGTCCGTGTGCCGCCAACTGGAAACGCTGCGATTGTCGCGGCGGTTTTACCAGCGAGATTCGGCGTATCTCCACACCGGCGGATGCGCGGCGCTCGGCAAGGCGGACTTTTCGGAACTCAACGAACTCGAAATGACGTACCAACACATCGGGGCCGGCAAACTCAAAACGCTGTTAACGTCCCAGGCTCTCGGCAAGCTCGAGCGGTTGGATCTCAGCGGCAATCCGCTCAAAGACAGCGGAGCGAATGCCATTGCCGGCAGCGAAACATTATCGAAGCTGCGGGTGCTCAAGTTGGAATCCTGCCAACTGACAGACGCGGGATTAACTGCCATTGCCCAGTCGCCGCGTTTGGGGCAACTCGAGCAATTGTTCGTGGGCGGGAACACGTTCACGGCGGCGGGGTTTCGGGCGCTCTGCGATTCGCCGCTCATAGAACACCTCAGAACGCTGAGTCTCGCGGGCTGCGGAGAATTGGGAGATGCCGCGTTTCGGACGCTCGCACGTTCCGTTTCTTTTGGAGGCTTGACGGAACTCGATCTGACCGGGCAGCGAATGACGGCGGGCCGCGTCGGGCTGCTTGTGGACTCTTCCCACCTCCAAGAGCTGGCCCATTTAAGCTGGTTCCAATCGTACACCGGCCGCGATCATGCTTTGGAAGCCCTGCTCCACGCCCGCTGGCCGGGCCGCGTGCGTTTGTGAGAAACGTCGTGTGCCCCGATTCGTAACGCCAACGTAACATCGGCGAAAAGATTGGGAACCATCGACAAACTGCACTCGTCAAAACGAAAAGAGTCGTCGAGAATAATACGGTCCTCAGTTCGTTGATGAGGCCGGCGCGTGTTCTGTTTCCATTCCGAGGAGGCTGCGATGTCCTGGTCCCGTTTTATGGCGATGGCGATGGCGTTGGGGTTGGCGGCGGGGGGCCTGTTGGACTTTCCGTCCCCGGAACAAAGAGCGCTGGCCGATCCCCCGCCGTTGCAGGTTCAAAATGACGTCGTCCCGGTTCGGGGTTTGGAACGTGCGGAACGCATCGCTGTCCAGACGGCCAAGCGGTCTTGGGGGCCGGAGCAAGCCGAAGGCCCGCCCGACACCGACGGGGCCGGCGACATTCAAACGGCCTGGGCCTCGCAAACCCAGGACGGCCAGAAGGAATGGCTGATCTGCGAATATCCCGAAGCCGTGATGCCCACCGCCGTCGCGGTCTATGAAACCTACAACCCGGGCTGCTTGGAAAAGGTGGGCGTGTTCGACGAGGACGGCAAAGAGCACATGGCCTGGATGGGCACCGATCCCACGCCTCGCACCGCCGCCCGCGGGACCTCGATCATTCCCATCAAGACGAAGTTCAAAATCCAGAAGGTCAAACTCTATTTCGATTCGCCCGCCGTGCCGGGTTGGAACGAAATCGACGCCGTGGCCCTCAAAGCCAAAAACAACACGCAGTGGGCCGAGAAAGTCACCGCGAGCAGCACCTACGCTCAAGAACCCGTGCCGCGGACGCCCGCCCTGGTCACGATTCCCGCCGAGGATCTCAAACGCCTGAAGGAGTTGGACCTGGAGGTCAAAGCCCTGCAAAAAGAAATGCAGCGGATGAAGCAAATCGAAGCGGAGTTGAAAGAACTCAAAGAACTCATCAAGGGCCAAAAAGATCAGAAGCCGGCCCCGCCGAAATCCGACGAGGAAAAATCTTCGGCGACCGTTCCTGCCAAGGGCGATCCGTTGGCGGCCTATCCGCAATCTGAGGCCTTCCTCGCCAACGTTGCCTGGTTGAAACAGGTGGGCCGGGATCAGGTTCGCACGTCGTGGTTTTTCGGCGGGAATCCGAGCGTGGCCATGCTTTGCACGGCCGACCTGTCCACATCCACGGTGGCCACGGCGCGGGAAGTTTACAACCACGCCACCCAAGCCGCCAAACAGCACGGGCTCAGCGAAGCTCAAGTTCTGACTCTCGGTAAGTTGATCCAAAACTTGCCGGCGTCGGCGAACGTCCCCGACCTCAAGAATCTGATCCTGGTGAGCGTTCTCCAAGCCAACGGGAAAGCGGAAGTGTTCCGTTACGACCGCTCCCAACCGCCTGCGGAAATCGTCCGTTTGTACGATCTCACCGGGGCCTACTTACAAGCGACAGAAACTCGCTGACGTGACCCCGGATTATTCATCAGGTCCGTGCGTGGTGAGTATTTCCGTGGCGGAAAGTGCACAGGGTGGTTGGGGAGCGGAGGATGGGCGGACCGCCCCCTTTCCCCCTGGGGCCTGGCGATCGTTGGGTGAGTGAAGGAAAGAAACAGAAAGGCGGATGCCACGATGGCGAACTGCTCAGTCCCGAAGAACCAGTTGCTCATGGGCGTGACGTGGGAGAGGTGTGTAGGGCCGCGGGCGAGCTCCACGCGGACGTGGCCAGAGGTTGGCCAGCCGAGTAGGGCCGGCTGTGCCGGCCTTTTGTTTTTGACACAACGATTTTTCTCGCACCAAATGGCCGGCACACCCAGCCGCCAATTGGGCATAAGCATGATTCCCTTCGTCGAAAAGGCCGGCACAGCCGGCCCTACGTCACTTGTTGCCAGTGCTTTCATAGTCCCACGCCGCCGCGGGGTGGCCCAGGTTATCTGCAACCTGGGTCGCGCAGCGACAAGAGGTGATAGTTCGCCCCTCGTTTTCGGTAGAATCGTTCCCATATCTTTGCGACAAACAAGAAACCCCGGGCTGACGCATTGTCAGGCCGGGGTTTTCTCTTTTTGTGCAGAACCAGGAGGCTTACGCGGGCACCGACCGGCAGGTTGGTCCGCTCGCCTTTGTGCGTCGCGGTCGCTGTTAGGCCATTGCGAGGCGTTCTTCTTTTTCGGCTTTTCTTCTGGCGATGACGTCGTCTTGCAGGTTGGCGGGGACCTGGCGGTATTTGGCGAACTCCATGCTGAAGGTGCCTTTGCCTTGGGTCATCGAACGTAGCTCGTTGGCGTAGTCGAACATCGTCGCCAGGGGGACCTCGGCGAGGATCACGGCGATGCCTTGGCGGACTTCCGACGAGACGATCACGCCCCGTTTGCTGGAAAGGTGGCCGGTGACCGGGCCTTGGAATTCGTCCGGCGTTTCGATTTCGAGGAGCATGATCGGCTCCTGCAGGGCCATTTTCGCCTTTTGCAGGGTTTCCCGCATGCAGTTGAAGCCGCAAATCTTGAACGCCATTTCCGAGGAGTCCACATCGTGGTAGGCCCCGTCGTTCAGGATCGCCCGCACGCCGACGACTTCACATTCGGCGAGCGGCCCTTTGTCGAGGGCTAGCTTGAAGCCGTGGTCCACGGCCGGGATGTATTCCTTGGGAATGCGTCCCTGGGTGACTTCATTGACGAACTCGTAAGCGACGTCGGCGTCTTCCGGCAACGGTTCAAGCCGGCCTTTGATGTGCGCGAACTGACCGGAGCCGCCGGACTGCTTCTTGTGGCGGAAGTCGAACTCGACGGCCCGCGTGGGGCATTCGCGGTAGGCGACGCGCGGCTCGCCGACGAGGCATTCCACGCCGTATTCCCGGCGGATGCGTTCGATGTAAATATCGAGGTGCAACTGGCCCATGCCGGCGATGATTGTCTGGTTGGTTTCCGGGTCGCTGGTGACCTGGAAGGTGGGGTCTTCCCGGCGGAAGCGTTCGAGGGCTTTGCTGAGTTTGTCGGCCCCGTCCCGCCTCATGGGTTCGATGGACAGACGGATGACGGGCTCCGGCACGAAAATGCTTTCGAGGGAGTATTCCACGCCATTGCCGCAGAAGGTATCGCCGGAGGCGCAATCCACGCCCACGACGGCGATGATGTCGCCGGCGCCGGCCTGGTCGATGTCTTCGCGGTCGTCGGCGTGCATCCGCACCAACCGGCCGAACCGCACTTTCCGCCCGGTCCGCATGTTGGTGTAGCTTTCGCCTTTTTTGATCTCGCCTTGATAGACGCGGAAGTAGGTCAACTGGCCGAAGGCTTCCACCACGGTTTTGAACGCCATCGACACCAAGGGCTTATCATCGGAACTGACGAGGGGCACGCGGCGGACTTCATCGGGAGGCGATTCGCTGCCGGGCTGTTGCTTGGACACGTCGATCGCCGTCAGGTCGCGGTCGAGCGGGCTGGGCAGATAATGCACGACCGCATCGAGGGCTTCCTGCACGCCTTTGTTGCGGAACGCGGTGCCCATCAACACGGGGACGATCTCGTGGGCCAAGGTCGCTTCGCGGATCAGCTTGCGGATGTCGGCTTCTTCGACCTCGGCTTCTTCCAGGAGGGCCATCATCAACTCATCGCTGTAAAGCGACAAGGTTTCCAGCATGTGGTTGCGGGCTTCCGTGGCGGCGGCGGCGTATTTTTCGGGAATGGCTTCGCGGCGGACGGTTTCGCCCATCGCCCCGTCGAAATACACCGCTTGCATCTTGATGAGATCGATCACGCCTTCAAAAGCGTCTTCCCGGCCCATCGGCAATTGCACGGCGAGCGGGGTGACCTTGAGTTTGTCGGCCATTTGCTTCATGACTTTGTCCGGGTCGGCCCCCGTGCGGTCCATCTTGTTGATGAACGCAATCCGCGGCACGTGATACCTGCGCATTTGCCGGTCCACGGTCAGCGATTGGCTTTGCACGCCGCCCACGGCGCAGAGCACGAGAATCGCCCCGTCCAAGACGCGGAGGCTGCGTTCGACTTCGACGGTGAAGTCGACGTGGCCGGGGGTGTCGATGACGTTGATCGAATGCCCCATCCAGGAGACGGAGGTCGCGGCGGAGGCAATCGTGATGCCCCGTTCCCGCTCGAGTTCCATGGAGTCCATGGTGGCCCCGCCTTCCTTCCCTTTGACTTCTTGCATCCGGTGGATCCGGCCGGAGTAGAACAGAATCCGCTCGGTCAAGGTGGTTTTGCCGGAGTCGATGTGAGCGGAGATGCCGATGTTGCGATGTTTTTGGAGGTTTTTCATGGGTCCAGGTTTCGTACCAAAAAGGGAAGGCAAGCCGTCACGCACGGCTTATCATAAGGGGAAAGTTCCAAATCAGGTTATTTGAGCCGAGACTTCGTAGGACGGGTGGCCCTGGAAGCCTTTCGCTCTTGTGTGCCGAAGTCGGAAGGACTTGGCCGGTTGTTTCGGGTTACAGCTTGGCGAGTTGTACAAACTCTGTGCCAAGATCCGATCAAATATCGGGGAATTTTTGGCCACAAATGCTGGCCGCCGGGCATTTTGAGCGAAATCCCCAATCTCAGGCAGGGCGGGTTTCGGCAAAACGGGTTGGGCGGGAGTGACCGGCTGAGCGCTTTTTGGATCGTGTTACGATTTTCGCGAATGGGCCAGGAGCAAACTCGCGACGGGTCTGGCTCAGGATCGTTGGTGTGGCATGGCCCTCGTCTCCTTGAAGAGACAAGTCAAGTGGGTATCAATGCAGGCTGGACTGCCGGAGTATTCCCCTCGTACCCGATCGAGCACGAGTGGGGAGCGGCCGGCAAAATTTGAGTAACACGATCATCATTGGGTGGGGTGGGAGAAAACGGGTGGATTTTCAGTGGTGAATAGTATCGTGCGTCCCCTGCCGAGAAAAGAGAAATTTTCCGACTTTTCCCCCAATCCCACAATTTTTCACCGAATTTCCGCCTCAGTCCGCTTCGCAGGGCTGCACCGCGTCCGGCAAGCCCTCAATAATTGTGGGAAAGGCGAGCCCAACCTGGAGGTTTTCGCGGATTTTCCGATTGGAGCACTGCTTGCCCAAACCGGCCGCGTCGCGGGTTTCTGAACGGGCCTCGAATGGCGGAATTTCCACCCCGGCGAGCCTTGCGAGTTCGCCGTAATACTCCCGCCGGCGGACGGGCCGGTC
Organism: uncultured Planctomycetaceae bacterium; assembly: GCA_963815195.1. Lineage (GTDB taxonomy): Bacteria > Planctomycetota > Planctomycetia > Planctomycetales > Planctomycetaceae > CAWAVN01. The sequence goes on along the minus strand of CAWFGE010000010.1, from coordinate 250,281 downwards.
GTCGGAGACCAGATAAACCGCCCCCGGCTCGCCCCGCTTCTCGCAGGCCAGGATGGTCCGAACGGCATCAGCGACGTGGATCAGATTCAACCAACCCTCCGATTCGCCCGCGATCGGCTGGCCTGCGCAAATCGGCGAGCCGCCGGAGCAATCGCCCCGGCCCATAGATTCCCGCCAACCGCAGAATATTGGCGGATCGCTCGGAATCCGCTTTTTCGGGAGGAAAATATTGCTCGACGAGTTGTTCCGCGTCCCGGCAGATTTGGCCGTTGGGCCGGGTGGGTTCGCAGGGGGACGTTTCATCGATCCACTCGCCCTGATCCTGGCCGTAAACGCTGGTGCTGGAGATATAAAGAAACCGCCGGACTCGGGGGGCGATCATCTCCAACACGTTTTTGAGGCCGTCGACATAAACTTCCCGTTGGGACAAGCCGCTGCCGCGGTCGTAGCCTACGGCATACAAGACGGTGTCCACTTCCGGCAAGTTCTGTAACGTCTCTTGGACCGAAGGCTGCGTCACATCGCCCACAACGGGCTGCCAACCGCGGCTCTGGAATTCCTCGGCTCGTTCCGCCGACCGCGTGAGGGCCCACACGGTTTCCCCGGCCTCGGCCCATTTCGCGGCCAGTCGCTGCCCCAAATACCCGCAGCCGATCACCAATTTTGCCAAATCAGTTTCTCCCTTATGCAATCAAGTTTGTCGATGATTTCGTCATACCACATTGGGGAGTATTTTGAAATTAGCCGTTGCGCACGCCGGGTCCGCCGGGTCAATTGAAAATCGGCCGGACGCTTGACCGGCGTTATTTCCGGGAGGATAATGCAATTTCGTCATTTTTTTTCGCTTCACACCTTAATCTTACTGCGATGCTAAAACAGTCTGAAATCGATCAATTTCGTGCCCTACTTTTGACGCTCAAGGCCCGCATTCGGGGGGATGTGGAGCAGCTTAGCGATGAAGCCTTGGACCGCGGCAATAACGGCGGAGAAAGCCCGACGCATCTCGCGGAACTGGGCACGGCCAGCTTCGAGCAGGATTTCTCGCTGCACCTGATGGAGAACGACCAGGAGGTGCTCAAGGAAATCACCGCCGCCATAAAGCGAATCGAGAATGGGACTTATGGCCTCTGCGAAAGCTGCCTCGCCGAAGGCCGGCCCGTGTCCAAAGCCATGATTCCCAAGCTCCGGCTCAAGGCGATTCCCTACGCCCGCGATTGCGTCAATTGCAAGCGGAAGCGAGAAGAAATGTCCTTATGAGCTCGCCGACGCCGGCGGAACGTTCCCAGGGCTCGCCCCGGACGCTGAGCGTGCGCGGCTACTGGGGGCGATGGCTGGCTTTTGTCACGCTCACCGCTGCGGGGACGTCGGCGGACCTGTATTCGAAGCGGGCCGTGTTCGAGCAGTGGGGATTTCCTGGTGGGGAAAGCCGGCTGTTTCTCGATTCCTGGGTCAAACTCCGCTTCCACACCAGCTTCAACCACGGGGCCCTGTGGGGCATCGGGCAGCACTTCACCGGGCTGTTTTCCCTGCTGAGCGTGCTGGCGGTGGGCATTATTTTGTATTGGCTGTTCGTGCGCGGTGCCGCCCGGAGTTGGACGCTGACCCTTTGCCTGGCTCTTATCCTGGCCGGAACCCTCGGCAACCTGTACGATCGCCTGGGACTGCATGGCCTCAAAGATCCCATCACCGGGAAAACGATCACCGCCGTCCGCGACTTCTTACTGTTTCAATTTGGAACCTTCGATTGGCCGGTGTTCAATCTCGCGGATGTGTTTCTGGTGACGGGGGCGTTGTGCCTCATCGCCCAATCCGTTTGGGGCGACGTCAGCAAAGAACCGGCGAATTAAATCGGCGTTCCAGAGGTTCGCGGCGGAAACCGTTCCTGTCCCGCAATACGGTCGCCATCTATAATGGAAGTGACAACGGTCGTAGTTTTTGGTCTTAAACACCACGAATGCGTTATGCATTAGCCGCAGGGCGCTAGCCCCGGTTTATGGAGAACCGGACGCCAGCGCGTTCCGGCTGATAAGGCGAGAGGAAACATAGGCGATCATGACAGCGGCACATTCCAACTCGGGCCGGCTTCGGCGGGTGATTTCGGTGATCGGCATGCTGGGGGCGATTGCGGTGGGAGCGGCCGGGTTTGTGGCGCTTGCCTCCATGAAGCCCGAACCCCGGCAAACGCCGCCGACCAAGAAAACCTACAACGTCGACGTGTTCGTCGTCCACAAGCACCGACTCCGCGAGACGATTTCCGGTTTTGGGACGGCACGCCCCGACCGCGAAGTGATCCTCTCCGCCCAGGTCGCCGGCGCGGTTCAGGAACATAACCTCGAAATCGGCCAGCGCGTGGTCGCCAACGGCCCGATCTTGCAAATCGATCCCGACAGCATTCGCCGGCAGTACGAACAGGTCCAAAACCAACTCGCGGAAGGTGAAAGCGAACTGTCCCGCCTCAAGCAAGAACGGGCCAACGCCGAGCGGCTCTTAAAGCAGGCCAAGTCGGATTTTGCAACCGCCCAAGAGCAGTACCAGCGCCGCCAAACGCTCCGGTCCCGCGATGTCGTGACGAGCGACGAACTGGCCCGCGCACTTTTGGACTTCCGGAAGTACGAAGAAGCCATGATCCGGCAGGAAAACGAAGCGGGGCTTTATCCCTTAAAAATCGACCAGGTGGAAAAACGCCAGGCCACGACGAAATCGGCACTGGAATTGGCGAAGATCGATTTGAACCATACGCAGGTGGCTGCACCGTTTGCGGGGGTCGTCAGCGAGGTGTTTGCCGAGACGGGGCAGTATGTCCGCGTGGGCGATCCGCTGGTGAAGATCACGAACACCCAATTGGTCGAGATTCCCGTGCCGATCAAGCTGTCGGATTATGCCAAGTTGTCGCCGTTGCTGGATGGCGGGCAGTCTCCGCAAGTCGACTTGGCGGCGAGCGTGTCCAATGCAGCCCAATGGACGGGTCGGCTCACGCGGACGGCTCCCAAAGCGGACGTCGAAAACCGCACGATCGAAGTCTATGTCGAAGTGGACAATGCCGAGCAATCCCGGCCGCTGTTGCCGGGCACCTTCGTGCACGCTCGTATGGAAGGCCCGGTGCTGGAAGAGGTGTTCGCCATTCCCCGCGATGCGATCATAGGCGGCCACGTCCTCATCGCTCGCCCGGGCACCAACCCCCCCGTGGTGCAGCAGCAGATCGAACCCCGGGAAACTTTGGAAACGCTCGCCCTTTTGGACGGAGGCGTCAAGGAAGGCGACCAGTTGATTCTCACAAATCTGGACGTGCTCTACCGCGATCCGTCAGAAATACGCGAGGCCGTCCACGAAGCAGGCCGCACCCTGTCCATCAATCGCACCCAGACGCTCGAGGATCTTCTCAACACCCAGAAGCTGCACCTCGTCCAAATCCTGGACGCCGGCAAGGAACGGAGCGGCGGGCGGGAGCGTGCGTTTCAAAAAAGTCGGTAATGTAACGCGTGTCTCTTGTCCAGATGGCTTTGCCGCGCGGGAGCCAACGCATTCATTTCAATGAGGCATCGCGTTCGGTGGGGATTTCGACGGGCGGGTGGGGCCAATGGACGCCGCGCTGCAGAGACAGGCCGCGGTTGGGCTGCGGCTGGTATTCGGGTTCCGGCCGTCCGACAAGCTCCCCGTCTTTGAGCCAATCCAGATCGGAACCGTACAGTTCCCCGATGAGCCGGGCCGTGAGTTCCTCGCGCTTCGCCGCGTGGTCGCGGGAGGCGGAAAGGTCGGTCAGCTCGTGTGGATCGTCTTGCAGGTCGAACAACTGAAAGCGATGGCCCGCGGGATAATAAATCAGCTTGAATCGCCCGTCGTGCATCATCCGCGAAGCCGTCGCGCCTTCGTTACACTCGGCATACAAGGCGTCTCGCGTCTTCTCTGATAGCATCGACCGGCCGACGACCGTTTGAGGGATCTCAATCCCCGCAAGGTCCAAGAGCGTGGGCATCACATCCTGCCAGCCAACCAGCCGCGAATCGACGCGGTTCGTTCCGACCCGCGCAGCCGGCGGTGCCCATCAACAGCATCGGCACGTTGGCGGAGTTCTCGTAATACAGCCGCTTGGCCCAGAGCCCGTGCTGCCCGAGCATGTCCCCGTGGTCGGCGGTGAAGAGAATGATCGTCCGATCGAGCAGGCCTTCCTCGCGGAGCGTGCCGATGACCAGCCGCAGTTGATGATCGATGTGCGTGCACAGCGCATAAAACGCCCGGAGGGCGGTGCGGATTTGAGTTTCCGTGTCGCAGCTCCAGCCGGCCCGCTGCCCTTTCAAACGGTAAGGCAGGGAATCAAAATCCTCGGCCCAGGATCCCGTTCGTGGAAACACCGGCTCCACATCGCGGTACATCTCCCAATATGCCGCGGGCGGAACCAAAGGCGGATGCGGATGCGTATAAGACAAATACCAAAACCCCGGCCGCGTGGGATCGCGGCGGCGAATGGACCGGGCCATCTCGCGGGTGATCCAATTCGTGACGTGGCAGTCCTCCGGCAAATGCCAGGCCCTCGTCACATATTCGTTGTTCGACATTCCGTGGTCGAACTGCCGGCCCGCCAAGCCGCGGTCGCCCAGGAAGATTTCATAATCGTCCGTCACGCCCCAATTGGGCCGGCCTTCCTCGGCGAGGAGCACATCGTCAAACCCGATGCGGTTTCGCTGCGGATAGACGTGCAGCTTGCCCACGGCGTAGGTCTGGTAACCCGCGCTCCGGAACGTCTCCGCCAGCGTGGGCATCGCCGGCATCGGCAGCGTGATCTGGAACGTGCGGTCGCCGTGCTCGCGCGGCGGAGTGCCGGTCATCAGCGTCCGCCGGGCGGGAATGCACACCGGGCATTCGCTGTAGGCGTTGGCGAACCGCACGCCGTTTCGGGCGATCTGGTCGAGCGTGGGCGTTTGGATCACCGGATGTCCCGCCGCTCCCAGAAGCGATGCGGGCCAATGGTCGGCGGTGACTAGCAGGACATGCGGTTGTTCAGGCATGGGAAGTTGGAGAAGGAAAAACGGTTAAAACGGGGGCCATTGGAAATATCGGCATAACGAGGGAAATCCCCTCAGCACGCACGGGCCGTTCGCCGATCCGTGATCGAGGAGGATTTCGAGTGAGCATACTACCGGTCGCCCTGGCGGCTCAACTGATTCCCACCGCTTTTGCCGCCGGAAAGGCAGCGACCGATGCGATGGGATCCTTCGCCCATCTGCTCGCGGGCGCCCTCGAATCTCCATCGAACTCGCAGGTTTCCGCAACAAACGTCCCGGCGTCGGCCCCGAACGGGGGCTGGCCCGCGGACTTATCCTCTCTCCTATGGGATTTCGCCTCGGCTTTCAATCGACTGTTGACGGATCATCATCTGAATTCGGCGGCCGGTGTGCAATTGCAGTTGGGCGAGGCGGGGGATATGCAGGTTGCGGGAACGCATCCCGACGGCCCGGCGATTCAAACCCTGCTCGCGGGCGCGCCCCAGCTTGCCGAGTTGTTTCGCAGCATCGCCGCCCAGTTCACGGCGAACCGCAAGGCCCAGGAGTTCGCGACGTTTCAAAACGATCCGAACGCCGCCCGGGAAAATTTTCCGTTCCTGTTTCCGGCGGGCAATGCCCCGAAGTTTCAGATGCGGCTCCAGGGCGAGAACGCCGCGGCTTCGTTTGCGTAGCGAATTGTCAATGCGAAGAATTGACATCGGCGGGAACGCGCTCGCTTGTTCGGCTTGAATCGCCCAGCTTTCGCGGTTTGACGGCGGGAATGCATTTTTGCCCGCCCGCCGGAAAAGATTTTACAAATTCCCAAGGCCAATTCTGAGTTCGGGTTGCGTTTCAAAACGCAGGGGCCCGGCGGGTGGATTTGAAAAAAAGATTCAAGTTTTCGCCAAGTCCCGTTGACGAAATCTCGCGATCTCCATATCGTTCGCCCCGCTTTGGCGGAGAGCACATCCCGCCGGGCAAATCGGCCGTGCGGGACGCACCGATTTATCGGCAGGCCGATCACTCATCACTCGACAACTTCCACTCACACAGAGGCTGGTTGCCCCCGCGATCTTGGGAGCAGCCCCGCATCCAACACAACCCTTCGACCGATGACTCAACACGCCCCCAATCTCGAATTGCCGCTGGCCCTCGTCGGAGTTTCCGACCAGGTCGCCGACTGGTTGCGGCAAGCCGGTTTGCCGGCGGAACGACTGGGGCAAGAGTCGGTTTTGAAATCGGCGTTTCGCTGGAAACGGCGGAACTCCGCCTCCGCGGGAACCGACCCCCTCGGGTGCCTGCTGTTTGATTCGCGGGACGTGTGGAGCCGGGCGGTGGTCAAGATCCATCAAAAAGACAGCCGATGCGTTTTGGACGTTGCGAAGCTCCTCGCCCAAACCGGCGCGCCGGCTCCCGCGCACTTTTCAACCGGCGAGATTGCGAACGCTTCGCGGTTCGCTTTTTTGGAACAACTGAAAACCGCCATCGAAGCCGCCGGCGGCGTTTGGGCCCGGCTTGCCGATTTGCCGTTCCCTTATCAAGGCGTCGGCTGTTTGAACGGCGAATGGCCCAACGCCTTTGACACAAACGAACCGCGTCGGCTCAGCACAATTCAAGAACGCTATTTCGCGGGTTTGCCGACGATGCTTTCCGCATCCGAGGCGGCCCGTCTGGCGGAGTTGGCCCCGGCGACGGGTCTGCAGTCGTCCGGCTTGCCGCTGTTGTGGCGGACCGACTCCTCGGAGTTTGCCCGGTGGTGGCGCGCGGGATCGCTTTCAGCTCAAGCTCTGGCAATCCCCGACGCATTACCGCGTCGAGTGCGCGCCGACGCCCGCCGCCTACTGTCCCGTTTTGGAAATCTGGCGGGGCCGGCACATGGCCAGCGTGCCGCTCCGTTCGGGATCCATCGTGGTCCGCAAAGAAGGCCTGGTCTTTCAGCAACAGCCGACCCGCCACCCGGCCGGGTTCACCGCCGGTTGGCCGGATCGGATGGCAAGAGGGCCGAGTCCACGTCTCTCGGCCTGACGTTTCCCTTCTCCTCCGTGTTCGAATTCTCTCTCCCGTCTCGACTCTCTTCTAACGCAAGGATGATCTCATGACACGTTTGCTCACAATCATGGCTGCCTGTGGATTGCTGCTCTCTTCGGTGGGTTGCTGCTGCTTGTCCGGCGGAGGCTATGGCGCTTGCTATCCGCCGGCCGGAGGACCTTGTCCCGGCGGAGCCTGCGGCATCGGTGCGCTTCCCGGTCCGGGCGTGGCCCAGGCGATTTCGCCGAACGCCGTGACGACCACCGCCAGCGGCCCGGTCGCGATCGGGCCGACGATCGTTCCCGGCCAGGTGACCTATCACGTTCCCACGACCACGACAACGTGGGTGACGACGCCGTACACGACGACCGCGACCCTCCAACCGCTGCCGACTTATTAACGGATTCCATCGTATTCGCTCGTTGGAATACGTTGCTGAAAACCATCAACTGACGTGTTATGTCATCAGAAAACCCTGGCGAGCGGCGATGTGCAGCCGCGCGCCGGGGTTTCTGGCATTTTGCCCGATTCGATTGGGCAAACTCGCTCGACCGGCGCACACCTCCGACCTATAATTCTCCGAGTCGAAAATGGTGTTATTTATTCGTCGCGGTCGATCGATACTATGGAAATTGTGCGTTATCCCCATCCCGCTCTGCGGTGGAAATCGAAGCCCGTCCAGCAAATCACCTCGCATTTGCGGGACATCGTCAGCGAGATGTTCGAGCTGATGTACGAATCCCGGGGCATCGGCCTCGCGGCCAACCAGGTCGGCGCTGCCTTACCGGATTTTCGTCATCAACCCGACCGGCGATCCCGACGAAAAGGATCAGGAGCACGTGTTTCTGAATCCGGAGATTCTCAAACGCAAAGGCAGCGTGGAGGGCGAGGAAGGCTGTCTGAGCCTGCCCGATTTGTACGGCCCCGTGCCGCGGGCGGATGAAATCGTTGTGTCCGCTTTCGATCTCAGCGGGGAGGAATTTGAAATGACGCTCAAGGAACTCCCCAGCCGGGTCGTCCAGCACGAATACGACCACCTCGACGGCGTCCTGTTCATCGACCGCGTGAATGAAACGTCGCTCCGGGACCTCGTGCCGTATTTGGAAGACCTGGAACAGCAATTCCGCCGCGATCAGAAATCGGGAAGCATTCCGGAAAACGAAGTCCTCGAAAAACGTCTCAAATCCTTGGAGCCGCGTTAGCAGGTGTTTGAAAAAATTAGCCGCAGGGCGCTAGCCGCGGTTTTCGCCGATCGCACCGGACGCTCGACCGGTGGCTCGCGCCGTGCCACTCACACGTTTGCCATTGCCAGTCGCTCGCACCGTCTCAGGCATACGATCAGGAGAATGCCGTCTTCAACACTTTACGCATTGTGATGATGGGCACCGGGGAGTTTGCGCTGCCGGTGTTCCTCAGTCTTTATGAATCCCCTTACGAAGTCGCGGGGTTGTTTACCCAGCCCGACCGCGCGGGCCGCGGGCATCATCACCACCCGCACCCGATGAAGGAAGCCGCGCTCGAGCACGGCACGCCGGTGTTCCAACCCGACAAGGTGAACACGCCGGAAGCCTTGGAAACGCTCCGGTCCCTAAAGCCCGATGTCTGCCTGGTCGCGGCGTACGGGCAGATTCTTTCGGAAGAGCTGTTGACGATTCCGAAGCGGGGAGCGTTCAACGTGCATGCGTCGCTGTTGCCCAAGTACCGCGGGGCGGCCCCGGTGCAATACGCCGTCTGGAAAGGCGAAAACGAGACGGGCGTGACGATCTTCCGCATCGAACCCAAGCTGGATGCGGGGCCGATCGTCGGAATGGAAAAACTCGCCATCGGAGAAAAGGAAACCGCGGGCGAATTGGAAACGCGATTGGCCCAGCTCGCCGTGCCCTTGACGCAGCGCATCCTCACAGACGTGGCGGAAGACCGCTTGACGCTGGAGTTCCAAAACGCGGCCGAGGTCACCAAGGCCCCCCGCCTGAAAAAGTCGCACGGCGAAATCCCTTGGGACAAGTCCGCGCGGGAGATCGGCTGGCACGTCCGGGCAATGCAGCCCTGGCCGGCGCCGTTTACGTTTTTCCATCAAACCGACCAGAAAGCTATCCGCCTGATCGTCACCGAAGTGCAGCAAGTTACCAGGGACGATCTCCCCGCCGAAGCGGCTCTTCTCCAAGAGACGACGCCAGGCACCGTGGTCTTCGCCGACCAACGGCTGATCGTCGCGACCGGCGTGGGATTGCTGGAGATTCTCCGGCTTCGCCCCGAAGGCAAACGCGGCATGCCGGCGAAGGATTTTCTGCACGGGCACTCCGTCCGTCCCGGCGATCGCTTGGGGCCGGAATAATTTTCCGGGCGGTTGATCCAGAAATCAGCCCCCTTCGCCGACGGGGGACGGAACAACGATCTGGCCGTCTTGGAGGGTGATGATGCGGTCGTTTTCGGTGAGGTACGCGCTCGTCGTGCGTCACCACCACGACCGTCGCCTGCTGCAACTCGTGCAGTTCCCGCAGGTAGGCGAACACTTCCTGTCCGGATCGGCTGTCGAGTTCGCCGGTGGGTTCATCGGCGAGGACGAGTTTCGGGCGTTTGAGCAAAGCCCGGGCGATGGCCACCCGCTGCTGCTCGCCCCCGGAGAGTTGGTTGGGGCGATGATCGAGCCGGCCGCTCAAACCGACCCGGCCGAGAAACTCCACCGCCCGCCCCCGGAGTTCCTCGGAAACCCCGCGCGGCAAAAAGGGCACGAGGACATTCTCGACGGCCGTCAGATTGCTGAGCAGATTGAAGCTCTGAAAAATAAAGCCCACATCGGATCGGCGGTATTCGTCCCGCTCGCCGGCGGACAGTCCCGCGAGCCGTTTGCCGTCGACAACGATCTCGCCGGAGGTCGGTTCATCGAGCGCCCCGATCAAATACAACAGCGTGCTCTTTCCGCTCCCCGATGGCCCGACGATAAACGAGAACGATCCCCGCTCGATTTCGCAGCTCACGCCCCGCAGCGCGTGCACCTCCGTCTCGCCTCGCTTGTGGATTTTGGCGACATCCTGAATTTGTATCATCATGGTCCGTTGTCCGTGGTCCGCTGATTTTGGTCCTGCGCTTGTTGTACTTGATATTCCCACGAAAACAACTGAGTCTTGTGAACTTTCGACCACAAGGGACGAGGACCAATCTCCGCGTCGTGCGAGACATCGAGTTGACGCGGCACGGACGTCCGCGCGTTGCCATCGCAGATGGTGAGGCCAATGAAGTCGCGCTGCGATCGCCCGCCGCGTCTTTGAGTCCGACATCATAGGCAGACAAAATCTCGCAACGGAAGCCTCGCTTTCCGTGGCGATTCGCATCGGCGTGGACACGGCGCGCGAAACGCTGGCGTCGATTGCGTCTCTCTTCTTACACGTGCGAATCCCACTCACTTTCCGGTATGCTACAGAAATCTCACACGGTTCACCCAATGCGAAGCGCGACGTTTCCCAACCGTGACAATGTCTGACCAAGAGGGGGATTCGATGGCTCATCCGAATCGCAAAATCAGCCGACGCCGATTTCTCGAAGCCGGCGTTTTCGCCGGGACCATTTCAGCGGCCTGCTTAAACCCTGTTCGGGCCAAAGCTCCCAGTGAACGGATCACGTTGGGCCTCGTCGGGCTTGGTTCGCGGGCTTTCAATTTGCTGGACGCCCTCTTGAAAATGCCGGATGCCCAAATCGTGGCCATTTGCGATGTGGACGCCTTGCATTACCGCGATAAGCCGTGGGGCAAAGGAACGGCTTACGGGCGCGAAGCGGCCAAAAAGCGGATCGAAAATCAATACGGTTCCGCGGCGGGGCTTTTCGTGACGAGCGATTTCCGCCAAGTGTGTTCGCGGAAGGACATCGACGCCGTGGTCGTGGCCACGCCGGATCATTGGCATGCCCTGTGCACCTTGGATGCTTTGCGCAATGGGAAAGACGTCTACTGCGAAAAGCCGGTGACCCATACGTTTCACGAAGGGCAACTTGTTTATCGGGAAGCGGCCAGGCGAAAGGCCGTCTTTCAAACCGGAAGCCAGCAACGGAGCGATTCGCTGTTCCGCCGAGCGGTCGAGTTGGTTCGAAACGGCGTCCTGGGGAAGATCGCACGCATCGAAGTCGGGCTCCCGCCCGGATATGACAAGCCGCAAGGCGATCCGACAATCACCGCGCCGCCCGAGCATCTGGATTACGACTTCTGGTGTGGACCCGCTCCGAAACTGCCCTACATGCGGGCTCGGCATCACCGGTGGTGGCGGGGGCATCGGGCCTTTGGCGGCGGCGTGCTGATGGACTGGATCGGCCATCACAACGACATCGCCCATTGGGCGCTCGATCTGGATGACTCGGGGCCGGTGAAGGTGGAAGCGGTGAACTGGACGCTGCCGGACACCGACATTTACAACACGCCCCACCAGTATGAAATCCGCTGCGATTATGCGGGCGGAACGAACAACTCGATTTCCAGCCGCCATCCGCTTGGAACGAAGTTCATCGGGGAGCGAGGCTGGGTGTTTGTGACCCGCGGGCGTTTAGGGGCCTCCAATTCGCGCTGGACCGAGCGAGACTTCGAGCCGGGTCCCAAGCGGGTCTATGCGTCCGACGACCACGTCCGCAATTTCCTGGAGGGCGTGAAGTCCCGGAAGGCGTGCATCGCACCGGCGGAAACGGCTCACCGCTCGATCACGCCGGGACATTTGGGTTACGTGTCGCACGCGCTCGGCCGCGCTCTCCGCTGGGACGCAAAACAGGAAATGGTGATCGGTGATGAGGAAGCCAGCCGGCTCCTCACCCAGCACGATTATCGCGAACCTTGGAGATTGAAAGCGAAATGAAACCGGCTGTCATGCGATTTGTTGAACGATTTCGCTCTTAGAAAGAGAGTTTCAATTCGAGCTTCGACTTGGGATCTTCAATACTCAAACGGTAAGCGTTTGGGTGGCTGGGGCGCAAGTCCCCTTTGGAATAAGGCTTGAACTGTGAATGCTGGGGCTGTGGCCGGGTGAGAAAAATCTCACACGGCCCCAGGCCTCAAATCTGCTTTTTCCTTGGAACATTCCATTGCGCCCCAGCCACCCAGCCGCTCTTAGAAAGAGCGTTTCAATTCGAGCTTCGACTTGGGATCTTCAATACTCAAACGGTAAGCGTTTGGGTGGCTGGGGCGCAAGTCCCCTTTGGAATAAGGCTTGAACTGTGAATGCTGGGGCTGTGGCCGGGCGAGAAAAATCTCACACGGCCCCAGGCCTCAAATCTGCTTTTTCCTTGGAACATTCCATTGCGCCCCAGCCACCCAGCCGCTCTTAGAAAGAGCGTTTCAATTCGAGCTTCGACTTGGGATCTTCAATACTCAAACGGTAAGCGTTTGGGTGGCTGGGGCGCAAGTCCCCTTTGGAATAAGGCTTGAACTGTGAATGCTGGGGCTGTGGCCGGGTGAGAAAAATCTCACACGGCCCCAGGCCTCAAATCTGCTTTTTCCTTGGAACATTCCATTGCGCCCCAGCCACCCGGCCGCGACACCAGACCAATGCGGTTACGTGAGCGCCGCGACCAGTTCCCAAGACATCCACGCCCTCTTGTTGGGATACTTCGAGAAGTCCCGTCCAATTTTCGTATGTTTGGTCGCCCACGGATTTGATTTCAGTCCTTCGCGGTCTTGCGTCTTTCCTTTGCGTCTTTGCGTTGGAATTTGAACGTTTTACACTCCCAGCGCGTCTTCCGCTTCGGTTTTGACGGCCTCCACCAGGATGCCGCCCATTTTGAAGAACTGGTGGGCCTTGGTGAAGTAGAGTTGCTCCTTCCAAGGCACGCCGCATTCCACGCAGGCTTGCTCGAGCTCGCGGCGGTTATAAGTTCGGCATTTCCAGGTTCGGCTGACCAGGGAACCCAAGACGGTGTCTTCCGTGGCGAGAATCAAAGCCCGCCCGCCGGGTTTCAACACGCGGCCGATCTCCCGGAGGCCGGGCTTGGGGTCGGGCAGATGCTCGAGCACCCAGCCGCAGGTCACGCAGTCGAACGATTCCTCCGCGAAGGGCATCCGCATCAAATCGCCGGCCACGTAGGCGGGGCGATCGTTTTTGAGCTTCTTCCGGGCCCGGCGGAGCATCTGGGCGGAGAGATCAAACGCGACGAGTTGGGCGTCAATGTGCGTTCGGCGGAGCAGGTGCCTAAGAATCTGCCCCGCGCCGGAGCCGACGTCCAGAATCCGGTCCTGCTGCGACACGTCAAACCGCGAACGCAACAAATGCCCCACCAACGGTTCGTGGAGGGAGATCATGCTGCCCACCGCCAGCACCGCCCCGGCGGGACCGTCGTAGAGGTTGCGGATGCGGTCGCGGTATTGGCCGATGGACAGGCGATTGATGCCTTTGAACTCGAACAATCGAGTCAGCGGGTGTTTTTTGCGTGGCCGCGGTTGGCGGGGTTGAGGGGAAAGTTTGGTCATGGGGGCTCGCGAGGGAAAACCAGAGTTGGAAGAAACTCAACAACGGTCGGTTTGTATCAGCAAGTGAATATCCGATGCCCTGTTATAGAGCACCCGCAACGAAAAGTCCCGCCCGTTCCCGGGTTTGCCGCTTTTTTTTCCACTTATCCCGAGGCCGATTTCATCGAGATCTCCCAGGAACCGCTACGAAGACTCCACGATTTCTTCACCGCGCCGCACTCGGAAACGGCCCGTTCGGTAAATATCTGTTGACGCCTCGCCAAACGCGGGCACAATGAAGGAAGAACGGGGGTTTCGGATTTCGGGTTTGAAGCGGCGAATGCCGCGCCACGAGGAGGTTTGACCATGAATCGGTTGCAAAATCACACATTCCGCTTGGCCCTCGGATTGGGGATGCTTTTCGCGGGGCCGCTTCGGGCGGACACGATCGAACTCACCAACGGCGATGTGCTCAACGGAAACGTGGTGTCCCTCGATGGGAAAGAGTTGGTGCTGAAAAGCGACCTCCTGGGGGAACTCAAACTCGCCCGCGAGAAAATCTCGGCGATTCATTTGGGCGACAAACCGATCCTCACCCGCCCCGCGGCACCGGCGGCCCCCGCCCAACCCGCGCTCGATCCGGACGTGCGGAAGGCGCTAGGCCAAGTGCCTTCGTCGGAGGATGTCCTCAAGCAACTCCAAGGCGGAGGCATCAACCCGCAGATGGTCGGGGCGCTCCAAGCCAAGTTCCCGCTGTTGAACACCCCCGAAGCCAGCGACTATTTCAACGACACGCTCGGCGGATTGATGACAGGCAAGCTCAACATCCAAGATGTCCGCAAAGACGCCGTCAAAGCCCGCGATGAACTCAAAAGCCTGCAAGATGAACTTGGCCCCGAAACGGGAGCCGCGCTCAACGGCTACATGTCGATCTTGAACAAGTTCATCCGCGAAACCGAACCCGCTCCCCAACCCGCCGCGAACAAACCCGCGGAAGCAAAGCCTGCGACCAAGAAAAAGACGCCCGCGACCTTTCCGCCCAAGCCGTGATCGAATCCTTTGGCGTCCCACGAGCCTCTTTGAAATCCGAAATTGTTTTGATGCACGTTTTTTACTGTCGTCTCACACTCTGTTTTCTCCTGCTCGTGGGTTGCCAGAACGTCAGCGAATTGACTGCGGATCTCGAAGGGAAACGTGAAGCCACGTTTTGGTTTTGGGCGAAGCTTCAGGGGATTCAATATCGCGGCAACCCGGCAATCAAGCAGCTTGCTGAGAGTAACAATGTTTCAGCCAAATCGAGTGATATTGACGGTACGGCCGAGGGGTTCTCGAAACTATCCATGCAACACGCCGATCTGGCCCGGCAACTTTCCGGTCTCGACAGAGAGAATGTTGATCAGATCGCCATCGCCTACCGTGGCCGACTTGTCGAGTCGCACGAAGCGATCAGTGCAGACTATCAGCGGTTGGCCGAAGCGACCAAAAACCGAGAGAGGGCCAAAATAGTCACTGACCGGGAAACGCTTTACCAGCACCTTCGGGAGTATGTGGAGCTCTGGAAGGAGCGAAAGACAATTATGGCCAAACTCTCCGACACCTACGGAGGAGATTTTAACTCTCAAGATTAAAGTCGCACTTCACTGCGCGATGGTAGCGCGTCAAATAGCTGCTGAACGCGTCCAGATTGGGCCTCTATGTATCACGCGCAGAAGAACAAGGACGTCGAGGTGCGGATCTACGGTGTCCGGCGGGAGGCCTATCCAACCCTGAAATCGTGGGGAGTGGATGTGGAGAAGCCCAGGATTCGCGAAGAAGTCAGGAAGTCGGCCAAGCGCTAAGAGCGGCGTGCTACGGGTTGACCCAGCAGCGGAGCGGTTCGCCCTTTAAGCCGGCGAGCAGATTGTCGGCGGCGATTTCGGCCATGCCGTTGCGGCTGGAGACCGTGGCGCTCGCGATGTGCGGGACGATCAGGCAGTTCGGCAGCGATAACAGCGGATCCGCCGGCGGGATCGGTTCGGGATCGGTCACGTCCAAACCCGCCGCGAAGATTTCACCGTTTTTCAATGCGTCATAGAGGGCGGCCGAATCGTGCAGCGGGCCGCGGGCGGTGTTGATGAAGACCGCGGTGTTCTTCATTTTGGCGAAGGCCTCCGTGTTGAACATGCCCCGCGTGGCATCGTCCAGGTTCGTATGCACCGAGACGAAATCCGCTTCCGCGAACAGCGTCTCCAAGTCCACGCGCTCCGCTCCGAGTTCGCGCTCGGCGGTTTCGTTCTGGTATTGATCGTAATATAAAATCCGCATGTCCCACCCGCCCCGGCATTTCTTCGCGAGGGCCGATCCGATGCGGCCGAGGCCCACGATGCCGAGCGTCTTCCCCACCAAATCCACGCCGACGTAGCCTTTGGGTTCCCAGGTCTTCCAATGCCCGGCCCGCACGTCGCTGGCGGCTTCCCAAATCCTGCGGGCGGCGGCCATCAATAACGTCATCGCCATGTCCGCGGTGGCTTCGGTCAAAACGCCCGGCGTGTTGCCCACGCGGATCCCCCGCGAGCTGGCCTCATTCACATCGATGTTATTAAAGCCCACCGCATAATTGCTGACGACTTTAAGCTCCGGCCCCGCGGCGTCCATCAACTCCGCATCGACCGCCTCGGTGAGCAGCGTCAATAATCCCTCACAGCCTTGGACCCGCTTGAGCAATTCGTCCCGCGAAGGCGGCAGGCGGTCTGTCCATACGTCGGCATCGCAGGCGGCCGTGATCCGGGACAGGCCCGCATCGGGAATCAGGCGCGTCACAAACACGCGCGGCTTGGCGGCATCCGGCATCACAAATCTCCCGGTCAATCGGCTGAGAATGGTCCGCCTGATTGTAACAGATTTCCCGCCGAAGTCGCGGATTGGGTGGCACGTCCCTGAGGAACGAAGGGCGTGGTCTTCACGTTCGCCACGCCCTTCGCTGCGCTCAGGGACGTGCCACCCAAGTGGCAGCAAGTCGGGGAAACTTCGCCAAAATGGGAAAGTGGTGCGGGCGGTTTGGGGAAACGTGAGCTACGTTCTCCACAAGGAATGGTGAAACTGTTCGGCAGGGACGGCTGGACTTGGGGCA
Organism: uncultured Planctomycetaceae bacterium; assembly: GCA_963815195.1. Classification (GTDB taxonomy): domain Bacteria; phylum Planctomycetota; class Planctomycetia; order Planctomycetales; family Planctomycetaceae; genus CAWAVN01. The sequence continues at coordinate 233,747 of CAWFGE010000010.1, read as the reverse complement.
GGATGCCGGCCCGGTCTTTGCGGGCCGGCCGGCATCGTCCCGCCTCTTTCCCCGCGGATGCCAGCCATGCCGGACGTGACGTTCCAACTCATCGTGTTTCTCGTAGCCGTGGGCGGGTTCACGCTCGCCGGCGCGGTTTCCGACAGCCGATTTCTGCGCATTCCCAATGCGCTGACGCTGCCCATGTTCGTCTCGGGATTGATCTATCAGACCGCGTTCAATGGCTGGTCGGGCGACGGGACCCTCGCCGGGGCGGGTCTTCAAAGCGCTTTGCTCGGCTTTTTGGCGGGATTTGGGACGCTGTTTGTCCTGTGGATGATCGGCGGAGGCGGCGGAGGCGATGTGAAGCTGATGGGCGCGCTCAGCGTCTGGCTCGGCGTGACGCTGACGCTTCGCGTGCTGATTGTCAGCACGCTCGTAGTGATGCTTTCCACAATGGGCGTGATGCTGTGGAGCGTCCTCCGCTACGGACCCAAAAAAGCCAAACGCAAATACATCGGCACCGATCAGCCCGGCCAATCGGGGAAAAAGCAAAAGGCCGAAAGCGTCGAACAGAAACAGAAACGGCGAATCATGGCCTATGCGGTTCCCGTGGCGGTGGCCACCTGGTCGGTCGTTGTGTGGAGCCTGCGAGTTTGACGCGCGGGTGCGAAACTCTTTCAGACGGCAAAACCCGAAAAATCCTTCGAGCGGCCCTAACCGGCCGCTCGCTTGCGTTGGCGGCCTTTGAGCGGCACACCGGCGCCTAGGAGCGTTCCGCTCACGGGTTTCCCACCGTCGATTTCTTTCGAGAAAGTCTTTTCTTCCCGATTTGAATTGCGGTAAGATGAGGGGAAGTGCGCCAGGGTGCCGATCCAAACGCGTGGAAGCTCGCCTCCGTCGGGCGACAATTCAAGACCGCTTAGAGCGATTTCCCCCAAAAGGGCCCAAGATGGCAGTGTATTTGATTCCCGTCGATCGAGGACGCCCCATCGTGTTGGACAAGGCGGTCGTGTTCATCGGCCGGCATCCCGAATGCGATGTGATCCTCAAAGCGAGCCGGAAGGTCTCCCGCAAGCATTGCTGCCTCGCCCAGGTGGAGTCGCGAATTGTGATCCGGGATCTGGGCAGCATGAACGGCATCCGCTTGAACGGCCGGCGGGTCAAAAAAGAAGCCACCGTAAAGCTGGGCGATGAAATCACAATCGGCGACGTGTCCTACATTCTCAAAGCGCGCGGCCGCGTGGATTCGGAATCCGATCCCGTGCCGCAGTGGGACGACGGCGACAGCCAGAGCCGATCCTCGGGGATGAGTTCGGAACCCATGGGTTCCCGCTCCTCGCAGCATCCTTCGTCTCGCGAGGCCGGCCCGGTGATGCCGGAAGGCTATTCGCCACTGGGCATCAGCCAGGACTTTCCGGTTCCCATTCCGGAAGATCCCGTCCGGCAGTTCGAGCAGGAACCGCGGCGGATGAAGAACTCCTCGAACAACGATCCGCAGCCCCGCTCGACACCCGACGCCGACTGAGCGACTTTCCAACTACACGGTCACAATAAATCGAAGAGCCAGCATCCGAAAGACGACGCTTCGGATCCTGGCTCTCCTGAAACATACTTTGCGGCCTTTGCTCCTCAAACCGTCAATCCTCATCCGTGCGGAAGGGGCTCGCCGGAAGGTTTTCCTTGTTGTAGAGGTTGGCTTTGTCGGGGTTCATCGAAAACGCGTAGCGGACGGCTTTGGGTTTGTCGACGTCGGGCGAAGTCACGACGACTTCGTCACCCTCAATCGAGGCATCGGCCCAATGCCATTTGCCGTCGGCCCCTTGAATCGCAAAACCTTCCAGCTTCTCGGCGGGCTTGGGCGGTTCGATGCTGCGGGGGCCTTCTTTCTTCGCGGCCATCAATCCGCCGCCGACGTGGTCGAATTTGATGTGCACCTCGTCGCCTTCGACTTTCATGCTTTTATAGATGGGGCCGCTATAAACGAGATCCTTTTTCCCGTAGTCCTTGGCGAGCGCCCACAGAGCCAGGCGTTTGCCCACGTCGTATTTGTTCTTGGGATGAATGTCGCCGGCTTCGCCGATGTCGATGATGCAGGCCATGCCGGTGTGGGGGATGTTTTTCATGGACTTGAGCTGGGCGTCGCGGAGTTTCGCATAGCCGTCGCCGCCCGCCGGATCGGGATTGGGCTGGCGGAAATTGGCGAGTTGCACGAAGTAGAACGGAAAATCGCCTTCGTGCCAGGTCGCCCGCCAGCCGGCGACGAGCGCCCGCATCTTCTGGTAATAGCTTTCGCCTTCGTTGCCGTTGGATTCCCCTTGATACCAGATCGCCCCGCGGATCGCGTAAGGCTCGACCGCGGCGACCATGCCGTTGTACATGCTGGAAGTGTCTTTGAGCGATTTCGCGTCGAGTTCTTCGACTTTTTCAAAACCGGCGGGAGGCGTCCAAGGTTCGATCCGCGTCCCGCCCCAGTTGCAGCCGATGAGGCCGATGGGCACATCGAGTTCCTTTTGCAACTCGTAGGCGAAAAAGAACCCGACCGCGGTGAAATTGCCGACGTTGTTTTTATCGCAAACCGTCCATTCGCCTTTGAAATCGTCGGCCGGTTCCGGAGCGCGGACGTGGGGGACTTTGATGTGCCGGATCATCGGCAGTTCGTCCGGGTTGACCGACTCCGGCCTCACCGAACCTCGGACCGCAAATTCCATGTTGGACTGCCCGGAGCAAAACCAGACTTCGCCGACGAGGACATCTTTGACGGAAAGCGAATCGTCGCCGCTCTTCACCTGGATTTCCGCAGCCGGCTTTGTTGACTTTCAACTTGTCGAGCTTGACGGACCATTTGCCGTCGTCGTTGGCTTTCGCGGATTTGGTTTGGCCTGCAAAGGATACTTGCACTTCCTTGCCGGGATCGGCCCAACCCCAGACCGGGACTTCCATATTCTGCTGGAGCACCGCCCCGTCCGTGAACATCGCCGGGAGCTTCAGTTCCGCCCAGGCCTGGGACGAGAACGCGAGCGTCCCGATCGCGAGCGCCAGGCCAACAGTCAACAGTCTTCGCATCATCGTGGTCCTTACATCTAGGGTGAATAGAAAACAGTTACTCATTTACTCAAACGGTAAGGGGTGAGGGTGGCTGGGGCGCACAGGAATGGATCAAACGAAAAACGCGCTCCGAAAACTGGGGCGATGGGAGTTGGTTCTTTCGCGTCCATTGCCCCAGTCTTCGCTAGCATCACTTTATTCATCGCGGAATCTGCGCCCAGCCACCCGGACGCTTACAGTTTGAGCGATTTACACCGTCTCCGCCAGTTGGGTGAGCACATAAGGCCCTTTGGGGACGACCGCGATTTTTGCGTCGGGGCCATGTTCCTTCAATGCAATTTCAATCGCGGCTTCCACGCTGGAGGCGGACTCGACAAATAGCCGCTCAAAGGTTTTCGCGGGCAGACCTTCGCTGACGTAAATCACCCTCGCCTTGCGGCGGACTTTGGCGAGTTCTTCCAACTGCCATTGGTCCATCACAAAATACTCCGGGTCGATGATTTGCCGCATGAAGGCATCGAGGCTTTCGTGCTCGTCGAACAACCGCTCGAACTCCGGGCTGCCGATGCCTTCGCTGATGCGGGCCGCAATGATGATCGTCCCCCCTTCTTGCACAATGGGCAAAACGCCGGTCAGGCCTTTGACAGATTGATAAAACGTCGCATCGAGCGGATAGCCGGCGCTTGAGGTGACCACGATTTCGCAGGGTTCGGGAAGCTCGGCCCGCAGGATGTGCTCCGCGAACGTCACGCCCGCTTCGAAGGCTTGCTCCATATCGCCCGCGACAACGGAAGTGATCTGACGAGTTTTATCGAGCGTCACGTTCACGATAAAATCGCAGCCGGCCATGCGGGCGATGGCGGTGTTTTCTTCGTGAACGGGATTGCCTTCCAAGAGGCCGCAGTCGGCCCGCGGATGCTCCAAAAACCGGGGGCTATGCCATTCCCGAATCGTCTCGATCCCCGCGATGCCGGGACAGATCAGCTTTCGCCCGCCGGAGTAGCCGGCCATCATGTGCGGCTCAATGAGGCCCGTGGCGATCTTGAGTTCGGCATCGAGATACCGCTCATCGATCCACACCGGCACCTCGCGCGGCGATTCTCCCAAGTAACGATGCGAACTTAAGTCCTTGCCGACGTGGTTTTCGATGCGGTAATTGCGGGCGATGTTCTCGCCGACGAGTTCCACAAGTTCCCGCCCTTCATTCGGACGATGCAGCCCCGTGGCGATCAGGAGCAGAATCCCGGCGCGGGACGCCGGCGTCTTCGAGCGTTTCCAAAATCCCTATCAGCAAGAGCTCGTTCGGCACAGGCCGGGTCACATCGCAGATCAAAATGCAGGCGGACTTTTTGCCCTGGGCGATTTCGCGCAAAGCGGGCGTGCCGATGGGGTTCGCGAGAATCGCCCTCAGTTCCCCGGCGGGATCGTCGAGCGGTTGGACTCGCCGGATTTCCAACGGCCCCACCGCGTTCGCCTCGGGGATCGTGACTTCCAATCCCGTTTTGCCATAGTCCAAAGTCACCCGCATGTATTTCGCTCTTTCACTGGATTTCACAACACCGGGCCGAAGGTCCAGGGGCAGAACTCCTCGTCGCCGATGTTTTGTTGCTCGCTTTTGGTTTTTTCGCCGCCGGCGACGGCGAGGATTTTCTCGAAAATCTCCCGGCCGACGTCTTCGACGGCGGCTCCATCAATAATTCGGCCGGCGTTGATGTCCATGTCGTCGATCATGCGCTCGTACATCGGCGTGTTGGTGGCGATTTTGATTGTGGGGACGGGCTTGCAGCCGAAGCAGCTTCCGCGGCCTGTCGTAAAGACGACGACGTTCGCCCCGCCCGCGACCATGCCGGTGACCGAAGCCGGATCGAAACCGGGCGTGTCCATGATCACGAAACCTTTTTCCGTCACCGGCTCGGCGTAGCGGTAAACTTGTTTGAGGGCCGTGCTGCCGCCCTTGGCGATCGCTCCCAGCGATTTTTCGTAGATCGTCGTCAGTCCGCCTTTCTTGTTTCCGACGGAGGGGTTGTTGTCGATCGTCATGTTGAAGGTTTTGGTGTACCACTCCCACCATTTGATCCGCTCGACGAGTTTTTCGCCGACCTCGCGGCTGACGGCCCGGCGGGTGAGGGTGTGTTCGCCGCCGTAGATTTCGGTGGTCTCGCTGAGGATCGTCGTGCCGCCGTGGGCGACCATCAGATCGCTGGCGATGCCCACGGCCGGGTTCGCCGTGACGCCGCTGTTCCCGTCGCTGCCGCCGCATTCGGTGCCCAGGATCAGTTCGGCGGCGGGGATCGGCTCGCGTTTCACGTCGTTCGCCCTCGGCAGCATTTCCTTCAAAACGCCGATGGCCCGGTCCACGGTCTTCCGCACGCCGCCGTAGTCCTGGATGTTCATCACCAGCGGCCATTTGTTTTCTGGCCGGCCGTTGTTGCCGCCTTCGAGTTGGACGAGATGATGGTGATCGACCAGAAACGAAGCCTGGGCCGTCTCGCAGCCCAAGCCCAACACGAGATAAGCCGCGATGTTCGGATGCCGGGCAAACCCCGCGAGCGTGCGGGCCAACTGGTGATGGTCTTCGCCTTCGAGCTGCATTGCGCAGCCGCCTTTGTGAACCAACGGCACGATGCCATCGATGTGGGGGAACTCCTTCAAAATCATCGGCGAGATGGCCTGGGCGACGTATTTCGAGGTGGTCGCCGAGCAGTTCACCGTGCTGACGAGGCCGATGTAGTTCCGCGTCGCGGCCCGGCCGTCACTGCGGCGGTAACCCATAAACGTCCGGCCGGTGATGGGCTGGGGATCGGGCGGAGTCTCGCTGGCGTAGGCATAATCCAAATGCAGTTCGCCGACGCCCAGGTTGTGCGAATGCACCCACTCGCCGGGAGCGATGTCGGCATTGGCGAAGCCGATCATCTGGCCGAACTTCCGCACCGGCTGCCCGGCGGGGATCGGCACCAAAGCCATCTTGTGCCCCAAGTCGATGTCGTCCCGCGTGGTGAGCGTGGAACCATCGTGGGCGAAGGTCAAAGGGACATCTTTCTTCACAGAACGTTTGGCAATCGCGACGTTGTCCTCGGGATGCAAACGCACCAGAGGACAGTCGGTCGTCTCGGTCGAAAGCGCCATTCAGCGCGGCTCCTTAATCAAATCTCGCAAAAAGTATTTCAAAATATTCCTCTGCAAAACTGAGCGGCAAGACGCTCACCTCCGGTTTTGACTTTGTGAGTCTGCTTTCATCGAAACCGGAGGCTAGCGCCTACCGCTCAGATTTTCAATAAAATCAGCGTTCAATGCAGCGTAACGCTCCGAGCGGCTTCCTGCAATTGCCCGCAAGGCTGCATGAAAGCTGCGCGACGGCGGATCAAGCCTCGTCCTCGGCTTCATCGTCTTCCGCGCAGTGGGGACAGGCGATCATCCGGCCGCAACGCGGGCAGCGGGCCAGGCCGTGGCTGCTTTTTCGCATGATGAGATAGATCAGCAGCACGGCGTTCACGGCGAAGATCAGGCAGCACAACAGCCCTAAAAATACTACGACGCCCTGCTCGACGCTTCTCATTATCCGATCAATCAAATCGCCGAGCATGGACCGCAGCCGCCTTTCGCCGGGAAGTTTTTGTGTTGCAGGGTTCGCTGCCGAAACCTGCCTCCATCATAACACACAAAGCCGCAATGTCTCTGATCTGATCGGGCCGCTTTGGTTCTTGTTCGGCGGCGGGTTCGATTCGTAGAATGGATGGGATCATTCAGTAACCTTGGAAGGGGGGCCGGATGTTCACAGCCCGGTTCATTACAAAACGGTTCCTGAAAGGCGTCGCGCGGAACGGGCGGATTCTCGATGGGCTGCGAGTTCTCGACGAACTCGGCGCAGACGATTCCGCAAAGTTGCCGCGAATGCCGAACCTGACATCCTGGGAATGCGTTCTGGAAGAGGTCCTCGACACGGATCACGATCCGGAATATTACGCCGCCTTTGCCAATGAGCTAATTCAGCGCGGATACACGCGGGACGACATTCAAGAAATGCGATTGGTGGCCTGGGAGACGGCCGGCTGGTTCAATTTTGAGATGATGGCCTGGGATTGGTGCCGGCTCTCGGAAGCGGACATGCTCGTGGGCCTCAAGAACCGATTCCAGCAACTCAACATCGGCCCCCAAAAGTATCGTCAGCTTTTGGCGAAGATCGAGTATTACCGGCAACCACTGACCCGCCCCGACTTTCAATAGTCGACGGCATTTGCGACGCTCAGCTACGAAATCCCCAACGCCGCCTTCAAACACACATCAATCTGCTTCATCAAGTCATCCGAAAGACTTCCGATCACCCGGTCTATGTTGGCCTGGGGAATCGTGTGGAGCCGCTCGCAGCGAACCAGTCGTGGAGCAATCCCGACGCCTTGCCTTCTGGAGTCGAAAGATCAATCAGGAGTTGATGCGGTTCCTGAACACGGGAGATGTTCGAGGTGATCGCCGCGATGATCGTTTCATTCATCCGGGCGTTATTGGTGTCCGACTGCACAACAAGACCAGGACGTTTCGACCCGCCGTGAGAACCGACGTGGGGAATATACGTGATGATCACATCTCCCCTGTTCATCGTCGATGCTCGTCGTAATTGTCGTATTCCTCCATTCCCGGCGCATCCCAGCCGTTGGCCTCGAAGGAATTTGCCAGAGCAGCTTCCGCACACGGTCAAAGATTTCCCCGCTGAGAAGCACAAATCGCTTGCCGTTCTCGTCGATTTCCACGGCATTCCCGTGTTCGGCCGCCTCAAGTTGTTCTTTGGTAATATTCATTGCCTTTTCCTGCGAAGTCCAATCGGCGCAAGCCATGTCATCTTCCGCGGATCTCGGCAAATGTTCAACCCCAACTTCCGCATGGATGCGCTTTTTCGCGGGAGCTTGGAAACGAGGTGAAAGTCCGTCATAACACACCAGAGAACGAACGACGTGCAAAGCGAGGATTGATTTGATCAATTAACCCAAAAAATACTGGATTTCAAAATCTCGGAAGTGAATAATGAAGTTGTTGCATGTTCCGGCCATTCCCTTTGGCCACGGGCGTTTCCCTTTTGTGCGGGACGTTTGTGGCCGTTACCTGGCGCAGGTTTTAGAAAGGATCCTTCAATGGCCAGTATCACTCGCCATCCAAACGGGCGTCGTGAGATTCAATTCGTCGCTCCCGATGGCAAACGCCGCACGATTCGCTTGGGCAAGATGCCGCAAAAGCAAGCCGAAGCTGTCAAACTTCGAGTGGAGCATTTGGTGTCTGCCAAGTTTTCCGGGCACGCCCTTGATGCCGAAACGGCTCGTTGGGTGTCCCAACTGGAGATCGGCCTGGCGGAACGCCTCGCCCGCGTGGGCCTGATCCCGAAACCCGAATTTGCACAGGATCTTGAAAAATCGTTGGAAGAGTACCTTAAATATTACTTCGCCCTTCGGACTGACGTGAAAGATGCGACATTGACGGTATGGGGGCAAACTCGCCGGCTCTTGCTGGAGTTTTTTGGAAAGGAAAAACCCGTCACTGAGATCACGGCGGGCGATGCGGAAGAATGGCGGTTGTTCCTGAAAGCGAAATTGTCCGAGACGACGGTCCGCAAGCGGTGCCAATTCGCAAAACAGTTTTTCGCCCATGCCAAGAAGAAGGGATTCATCGGGAACAATCCGTTCGCCGACCTGAAATCCGCTAACCTGGCCAATCCAAAGCGTTACCACTTTCTGAGCCGGGACGATGCCGAAAAAGTCCTCGATGCGTGCCCAGACGCCAATTGGCGATTGCTGTTTGCGCTTTCGCGTTTCGGTGGTCTCCGCGTGCCGAGCGAACCGGCCCTCTTGAAATGGGAGGACGTGCATTGGGAGCATTCGCGCATCACCATCCACAGCCCGAAGACAGAGCACCATGAAGGCGGGAATTCGCGAGTCATCCCATTGTTCCCGGAACTTCGGCCCTACCTGGAAGACCAATTGGAACTGACGGGAAATACCGCATATGTTCTCCCCGTCCATTTGCGGACTCACACCAACCCGGGAACGACGCTCCGTAAGATTATTGAGCGAGCCGGGCTGAATCCCTGGCCGAAAATCTGGCAGAATCTCCGCTCAACCCGGCAGACCGAACTCAGCGAGCTATATCCCGCTCATGTTGTGTGTGGGTGGATCGATAACAGTGAGGACGTGGCGAAGCTCCACTATCTCCAAATCACCGACGAGCACTTCCAAAAAGCGCTGCAAAATCCGATGCAGCAACCGACCGAAATCGGTCGAAATACTTCGGAAGCGGTGGATGAAGCGCATGAAGAAACCCCTGTATTTCAAGGGGTTTCGAGCGATTTCGATGCATTGCAGTGTACAAAAGTGGAGGATAGGGGACTCGAACCCCTGACCTTCTGGCTGCCAGCCAGACGCTCTCCCAACTGAGCTAATCCCCCAATTCATCACTGAATTGATCCCCATTGGATGGGGGGTGATGTGGTTGGAAAATTAGCAGGCTTGGAAAGGGCTGTCAAGCGTGGTGGTTTTTTGCTTTGTTGCCGTGGATGCCGCGAGACCAGGCTGACGGAATTTACAGGAATCCGAGTCTTAGCGGCCTTGGCTCAATGCATCTTGGCGATTCCACGGCTTGCGAACAGACGACCGGTTCCCTACTGGCTCTCTAGACAAGTCCTTCAATTCTGTCGATTTGAGACATCATGCCGGTGATGAGGTTTTGGAGATCGCCGCCAGCTTTTAATTGAGGGGCCAGTTTGGAGAGGGGATGAAGGAATTCTTGGCGAAACCGTTCCCGGAGACGGCCTCGCAAACAATTGAAAAGGGTTGCTGCATGCTGGTCAATGAAGCCGACGGCAAGGCGACGTTGTGATTCTTGCCAAGCTCGAAAAATTTCTGTCTTCGCGACAGAGTCTTCTCCTCACTGCCGGCGGTAGCGGGGTTGGCCGCCCCAGCCGAGTTTTTTGTGGAGGGTCGCGTAGTAGCTGTGGTGCGGGACGCGGACGAGTTTGAAGGTCACCGGGGCCTTGCGGATTTCGATGCGGTCGCCTTCGCGGATCGCTTCCCGTTGCTGCCCGTCGATCACGACCTGCACGCCTTCGGGGGCGCCGGGGACGCGGAGCGTGTAAACGGCGTCGGCGTCATCGATCAGCGGGCGGTTGGTCAGGGTGTGGGGGCAGATGGGGGTGATGACGAAAGCGGATAAATCCTGCCGCAGGATCGGCCCTCCCGCCGAGAGGCTGTGAGCCGTGGACCCGACGGGCGTGCTGACGATCAGGCCGTCGCAGCTGTAGGTCGTCACCCGCTCCTCGTCGATGTGAAGCTCGACGTCGATCATCCGGAACGAAGCCCCCGCCGAGACCGCGACTTCGTTCAGACCGAGCCAGCGAAGGTGGCTGCCGTCCGCGCGGCGGACGCAGCATTCAAACATCAAATGCTCCGCCACGCGGTACATCCCGGCCCGGATGCTGGGAAACGAATCGCGGAACTCTTCGGGAGAGAGGTCGGCGAGAAAACCCAATCGGCCCAGGTTGATCCCCAAGATGGGCAACTGGCGGTATCCCAATTGATGGCAGGCCCTCAAGATCGCGCCGTCGCCGCCCAAGACGATCACGAAATCTGCGTCGAGGCCGTCGAGTTCCAAGTCCTCCGTGACCTGGGCCGCGACCAATTCCGTTTCGGCCTGATGCTTCAGAAAATCCGCCAGCTCCCGCCAGGCGTTTTGCACGCGCGGACTTTGATCCCGGGCCAACACAATCAGCCGCAAAACATCGCCGGACGCCATAAACTCACCGGAAACCGTAAGACGAAAAGGCATTCCCGAAAGGATTCTTTGCGATTGGACAACACCTTGCGATTGTGCACAATGGAAGTTCACTTCGCAATATGGGAACCAAAAAGACGGGAACCACGAATCACACGAAAGACACGAAATCGTAGAACAGCATGAATTATTTTGCTCATGGAATGGCGTTTGTCGACGAGCCTTATTTTCTGTCGGGCACGGCGGTGCCGGATTGGCTCAACGCGGCGGACCGGAAAACTCGGCTGCGGCGGGAGCAGGTGCTGCCTTGGGCCGACGGTTCCGGGTCGCCGACGGACCGATTCGCGGCGGGGATTTTAAGGCATCTGGAGGATGATGACTGGTTCCACGCGACGCCCGCGTTCGAGCACGTTGCCGGCGAATTGAAGAACCGCTTCCGCGAACATTTGAAGAAGACCAATGAAAATCCCCGCGCCGCCTTTCTGGGGCACATCGCCGCGGAGTTGCTGTTGGACGGGGTGTTGATCGCGAAAAACCCGCAAAGGCTCCCGGACTATTACACTGCCCTCGGCGCGGTGAAGCCGGCTTGGATCGCAGAGACCGTCGCCCGAATCGCCGGGCGGGAGCCGGCCTCCTTGGCGTGGTTCGTGGAACGGTTTTTGGAGGCGCGGTTTCTTTTTGATTATTTGGAAGCCCCGAAACTGCTGTTTCGCTTGAACCAAGTGGTCCGGCGGATCAAACTGAGGCCGCTTCCTTTAAGCACGGCACAAGTCATCGCCGGCGGCTGGACCGTTGTGGAACGGCATCTTCCCGACCTGCTGCCGGCGGATTGGATTTCATTCATCCCCCAACCTGAGGAAACCCCGCGATGAAATACGGCATGAACATGCTCCTGTGGACCGACCACGTCACCGAAGACCATTACGGACACCTCGAGCAGCTCAAAAGCGCGGGCTACGACGGCGTGGAGCTGCCGATCTTCGCCGCCGACGAAGCCCACTTCAAAAAGCTGGGCCAGAAGCTCGACGAGTTGGGCCTCGCGCGGACGGCGGTCACGGTGCACGGCAGCATTGCGGGCAATCCGATTTCCACCGACCCCCAAGTTCGCGACGCGGGGCTCAATCATTTGAAGTCGGTGATCGACATGTGCCAGGTCGTGGGGGCGACGCATTTGTGCGGGCCGATCCATTCCACGCTCGGCCATTTCTCCGGAACCGGCCCAACGGAAGAGGAATGGATGCACGGCAAAGACACCCTCGCCCAAGCCGGCGACTCTGCGCAGAAAGCCGGCGTCACGCTGGTCGTCGAATATCTCAACCGCTTCGAGTGTTATTTCCTCACATCGGCGGCCGACTGTGCCCGCTTCTGCCGGGAGGTGAGCCATCCGCACGTCAAGATGATGTACGACACCTTCCACGCGAATATCGAGGAAAAGGACATCGCCAAGGCGATCAAGGAGTGTGCCGACCAGACGGTGCACGTGCACATTTCCGAAAACGACCGCTCGACGCCGGGCGAAGGCCACGTCGATTGGGACACCACCTTCGCCGCCCTTAAAGAAACCGGCTACGACGGCTGGCTGATGGTGGAAGCCTTCGGATTGGCCCTCCCCGCCCTCGCCGCCGCGACGAAGATCTGGCGAAAGATGTATCCCAGCGAAGAATACCTGGCGAAGAAAGCGCTCGAGTTCATGAAAACCCGCTGGGGCGGCTGAAAACTTTCCGTCCACGGTTCTCCGTTTCGGCTTGGCAAACCCCAACTTCACACGCCGCTTGGCTCCGCACTTCTGGCATTCGACTTTGGGCACGTCCATTTCAATCCAGACCACACCACTCGTCAATATGCACCTGCGTACTGCCGCAGGCCGGACATTTGAGCGACTTCCGCGGGGCTTCAATCCTGAAAAGCAATTCTCCCTTGTCGAATTTCATAGCCCGGTATTCGTAGCCGCGAATCCCAAACGCATGATATAACAGACTCGTGGACATACTGGTTTCTCCGCGTTAGGGGTCGGATTGTGAACATAACCCCTTATGAAATCAGCATGTCCGCCATTTTCAAGCCCCCCTTTTTTCCGGAAGAGCCCCAAGAAGGGCAAATACGGCGATCGGGAAACGCTTTCCGAAAAGTACTGACAAATCCAAGAGCGAGCGCGGCCGGTCCGTGGAGAATCTGTTCGTGAGTGTTCTATTGTTGAACGCAGGATCGAGCAGCCTGAAATCCGCGCTCATGAGAGTGGAGGACGGGACAGTCCTTGTACGCGGGCTGGCGGATTGGGCCGGTTCGACCACCCGCTACGAATTTGAAGCCTTTGGGAATGGATCTGTCTCCCGGAACGTTTCATGGAAAGGCCATCGGGCGGCGGTGGGGGAATTCCTCTCGGATTTGAAAAACGAGCGTTCTCATCGCGCATCGGAATTGGTGGCCGTGGGACATCGCATCGTCCACGGCGGGCCGTTTACGACGTCCGTTCGCATCACGAAGGACATTCGCTCGCGCATCGCGTCTCTTAAAGACTTGGCGCCTCTCCACAATCCGCCGAGCCTGGAGACTCTCGCGGCTGCCGAGGCGGAATTGCCCGAGGTCCCGCACGTTGCTGTTTTCGACACGGCTTTCCATTCCACCTTGCCCCCGGAAGCCTATACCTATCCCATTCCCGCCAAGTGGACTCGCGATTGGGGCATTCGCCGTTTCGGCTTTCACGGATTAAGCCATGCGTACTGCAGCCGGAGGGCGGCGGAACTGCTGGGACGGCCGGTGGAGGAACTTCGGTTGGTGATTTGCCACCTCGGCCACGGTTGCTCCGCCACCGCCGTAGAGCACGGCCGCTCGAGGGAAACGACGATGGGCTTTACCCCGTTGGAAGGCTTGATGATGGCGACGCGGAGCGGCTCCATCGATCCGGGCATCGTGCTCCACGTGCAAAAGTCCCACGGGCTGACGGCGGACGACGTTGAAGCCGCGCTGAACCGCGAGTCGGGCCTCTTGGGAGTCTCCGATCTTTCCGGCGATATGCGCCAGGTTCTCGCGGCGGCGCGGAACGGGAGCGAGTCCTCCCAATTGGCGATCGATGTTTATTCGCGCCGAGTTCGGCAGGCGATCGGGGCATTGGCCGTGACGATGGGAGGCGTGGATGCTTTAGTCTTCACCGCCGGCGTCGGCGAGCATGCGAACGAAGTCCGAGAGCAAATCTGTGGCGGCCTCGATTGCCTGGGCCTTGTCCTCGATTCCGGCTCGAATGCCCGTTGCCGTCCGGACGCCGACATCGCAGCGTCCGATTCGCCCGGCCGGATTCTCGTGATTGCGACACGGGAGGACATCACCATGTTCCACGAAGTCCTCCAGGTTCTCGCGTCGCCGAGCCAATTCGAGGATAAAACCCATGAATCTTGATGTTTCCAAGCATCAGCCAGACCTAACGATCGAATCCTGTAGTGGACCCCAAAAACTGGACAGCCCAATAAGGTAGAACTTTCGATGTTCGTTTGTCGCATTGGGAGGTTCAGATCATGACCACGAAGCGTCGAGTTTCAGGAGCCGCGTTCAAAGCCATTAATTGTAGGGCAGGCTCCCGCCTGCCTTCTTTTGTGGGTAAACTGTTGCCATGCCCAATTATCGCCGCGCTCATGTTCCCGGGGGAACCTACTTCTTCACCGTTGTCACCCACCAACGTCGGCGTTTGTTTCATCTTCAACGAAACCAGCGGTTGTTGGGGGAGGCTTTTCGGGGCTGCAAACGGGCTTGGCCATTTGACGTAAATGCCATTGTCCTGCTACCCGATCATCTCCATACGATTTGGACCTTGCCTTCCGGCGATGACAACTCTTCCGGCCGTTGGAGCCCGACTAGAGCGGGGCGACCGCTGTGTTTACAATCCCGAAGTGCAGAGCTTGAAGACGATCATCGAAGATGTGAACCGCACGCTCCGCGGCTGGTTTGAATACTTCAAACACAGCCACCGTTACACCTTCTCGGCTTTGGACGGCTGGATTCGAATGCGGCGGCGTTCGATTCTGCACAAACGTCTGGGGCTGAAAGGCCGCGGCCGTGGACAGGACCATCAGCGCTGGCCGAATGCCTTCTTTGCGCGCTGGGTTGTTTTCTCTGGTCGCAGCCCATCGTGTTGCCTGTCAATCCTCGAAGAGGTAAAACCATTTTCTGGAGAGCCGTGTGCGGGAGACCCGCACGCACGGTTCGGAGGGAGGGGGGACTGAACTCAATCGGTCCTTCCTACCCCTATCTTGGCTTGGTGCATGTTGTGGCAACCGCATCCGTGCGGATCGTTCTTCTCGGTGGTGGAGGACATGGCAACAGCTTTTGCAAAATGGACACTTCGGCCGTCGTCCCACAAACAGACCGCCAATCCTATTGTGCGTCAAATTGCCACACGGCTCATCAGCAAAAACGTTGGGATTCGGGGATCTTTTTCCGGCTCAATAAATCGCATGGTTACAAAAGCCGGGCCGGAATTGAGAAGATTTTCTTGTTCGCATGGCCGGCACGGCAGGCCGTGGAGGGACTCGAACAAACCAGGATCCGTAAAATTGGGAATGAACCGTGGCATCCTCGACATAGTGTTTGTATACTGCGGGGAATGCCAAATATCGGGAGACAAGATGAATCATAATGAGAGTTTTTTGGAAGCTGAAGCGCGAATCAGCAATGCACGAACTGCGAATCATCAACACCTCGATCTGAATGACCTTGGGTTGACGGAACTCCCAGAGTCTATTTCCAAATTGTCGGAGGTAAAGTCTCTTGATCTTAGTGGTAATTGCCTCGAAGAACTACCGAATTCCGTCTGTCAGCTACCAAGTCTCGTGGAACTCTACCTGACTGAAAACAACCTCGTTAAGTTGCCGGAATCTTTTGGGCGAGCCAATGAGCTAAAATTTCTTGATCTCAGTGGCAATTGCTTGAAAGAACTCCCGGAGTCGCTTGGAGAACTTGAGTTTTTGGAGACACTGTACCTCGCAAGGAATGAGTTGAGAGGATTCCCAGATTCACTCAAGCCTCTTACGAAATTGCGTAGTCTCGATTTGTCCAACAATCATATTACGAGAGTTCCAGAATGGATAGATCGGTTCACAAACCTGGTGAATCTTGAGGTGGACCCCATTCTTTGGACAGCAAACGGGGTTGTTTAGTGGTGTGAGTCAGCGGCAGACGAGGCCCCTCATAGGCCTCGTCGTCTGCCGCCGATGACAAGGGGCCCGGGACGAGACCTCACCAGTTCCCTCCCGGTTTTGCGCGAAACTTGTTTTCATTTTTCGTCCATCACTTTGTGCAGGCTTCAATCTTTTCCTTCGTAGATCATCGCCGGCGTTTGATAACCCAGCGACTGATGAATCCGTTCCTCACAATAGAACTCAAAGTAACTCTGCAGGCTTCTCTCGGCCTCCCAACCATCCGTGTAATCCTTCAAGTAAACCTCTTCGTATTTCACGCTCCGCCACAGCCGCTCGATGAATACGTTGTCCAAGCACCGTCCTTTTCCATCCATACTGATCGCGACATTCAATCGTTCCAATCGCTCGGTGAACTTGATCGCCGTGAATTGGCTGCCCTGGTCGCTGTTGAAGACCTCCGGCCGCGAGATCGACAAGGCTTCGTCCAACGCCTCCAAGCAAAAACTCCCCTCCAACGTGTTCGACAATCGCCAACTCAACACGTAGCGACTGAACCAGTCCATCACTGCCACGAGATACAAAAACCCGTGGCGAAGCGGGATGTAAGTGATGTCGCTCGACCACACCTGGTTGGGCCGGAGAACCTCCACATTCCGCAGTAAATAAGGGTAAATCTTGTGTCCGCGCCCCCGGTTTGGTCGTGCGGCGTTTCGGTCCAACCGCTTCGATTCCCATCTGCCGCATCAGCCGCTGCACTCGCTTGCGATTCACGCCGAACAACTCGGCCATCTTGCGAGAACCATAAAACGGATGCCGCGTGTATTCCTCGTCGATTCGCCGCATCAGTTCCAAATTTTCCGCGGTCTCGCCGCCAGGTTCGTAGTACCAACTGCTCCGCGCCAATCCCAACAGATCGCACTGACGCGACACGCTCAACGTGGAATGCTTCGGTTCGATCCATGCCCGCAAAACCTCGTGGCTTAATCCAGCGTCAGCGACTTTTTTTTGAGCCACTCGACTTCCATTTTCAGCCGGCCGATTTGTTCATAGAGTTCTTGCTCATTGGCCGATTGATCGTCGGATCGCTTACGTCGGCCATCCGTGAACAACTCAGTGGCTCCCGACAACAACTGCTTTTTCCAAGCCGTGACTTGGCTCGTGTGGACGCCAAATTCCGACGCCAACTGAGCCGTCGTCCTATCCCCTTTGACCGCCGCCAACGCCACCTTGGCTTTGAACGCGGACCCCAAAACTCGACGCTTCCTGGTCATAATCGGAACCTCCCAATGCGACAAATGAACATCGCAAATTCTACCTTATTGGGCTGTCCAGTTTTCGGGGTCCACCACATCTTCTGAATTCGGTTGCGAATTGTACAAAGGATTACCATAGGAACCGTGGCTTTCTTCGAACTCGTGTGACTTGCGTACCCTCGTTGCCCGGTTCAATCGATTGAAGGAACTCCCAGAATCGATCGGTCAGCTTGCCAACTTGAAAGAACTCGATATCGGTGGGAACGACTTAGCAACGCTCCCGGCTTCCGTTGTGGAACTTACCAATCTGAGAACATTGCAGATTTTTGGAAATCCATCGCTTAATCTTCCGCCTGAAATTGATCGTCAGGTCAATGATCCGTTGGCAGTACTTAGTTTCTATTTTTCGCGCCTAAATGACGAAGAAGCACTTAACGAAGCAAAAATTCTATTAGTGGGTGACGGTGAGGTTGGTAAGACGTCATTAGTCAAGCGTTTGATCGATGGGGAGTTTTTTGAAGATGAGTCAGTAACGCGTGGGGTCCGTATTCGGAGATGGAGCTTCGCCGAACATGGTGATCCAATTCAGGCGAACGTTTGGGATTTCGGTGGTCAGGATATCTACCACGCCACACACCAGTTCTTTCTTTCTGAGCGCAGCCTCTACATTTTAGTTGTAAGTTCTCGCGGCTCAGAATCTCACACCCGAATTGACTACTGGCTAAAAACGATCGCAAATGTAGCAAACAACGCACCTGTTTTGATCGTTGCTAACAAATCCGATCAGCACGTTGCAGAGATCGACTGGAACAACCTGCAAAGGAAATACCCAGCGATTCGCGACGTGATCAGACGTGTCTCATGCAAAACGGGGGAAGGGATCGATGAGGCGAGAAACCTGATTCAAAAGGAAGTACGAAAACTTGACCATGTGAATACACCTATACCAAAGAGTTGGTTCGCGGTTAAGAACCGCCTTGAAATTGAAAATTCAAATTACCAGTCGTTTCCTGAATTTAAGACACTTTGTATGTCGGAGGGAATCGAAGAGCCGACGAGTCAAAGAACACTTCTAGGATTACTAAACGACTTAGGAATCGCCCTCCACTATAGGGGATCCCGAACCCTGGAAGAAACCAATGTCCTTAAGCCTGACTGGGTAACGGGAGGGTTTTACAGAATTATTGACGGAAACCAAGAGGCTGGGGATAGCGTACTTGATCGGTCGCGTCTGGAACATCTTTTGCCGGACGACGAGTATCCGGCCGACAAGAAAGAGTTTATTTTGGGTATGTTGCAGCAATTTGAGTTGTGCTTCTCATTCGATAACGGCAACAAATTCTTGATTCCTGGACTCTTACCTTTTGAAGAACCAGAAACAGGGGCTTGGGACGATGTTTTGCTCTTGGTTTACCAATACGATTTATTGCCAACTTCAGTCATTTCCAGGCTCATCATGCGAATGCATGGACATCTTCTTAGCAACAACGGAAAACTTTACTGTTGGCGTACCGGGGCGGTCTTTATTTCGGATGATCGGAAAAACGAAGCCCATGTTCGCGCGGATGGAAGTAGTAATCAGATAGTGATAAGCGTAAGAGGATTTCAGGAAGGACGAAGGTATTTGATGACGGAGATACGAAGCCAAATAAAGGAGATCCACGGAAATACGATTAAGGCGGCCGAATTAGTACCGGCACCGGGAAACCATCATGTATTGGTTAGTTATGACCATCTCAGAACGCTTGAACGCATGAAAAAAAGATCGTTTGTGCCAGAGGGGCTGGAGGTGGAAGTTAGTGTAAAAGAAATGTTGGATGGATATCAGACAATAGAGAAACCAATTGAAGCTACTGGTAGAAGTCACGTCGAACATAATCATTACTACAGTCCTGTTCATATGGGAGATAACAACATGAGTGACAAGATCAATGTTAACAATAGCAATTTGACGAACAGCATCGTCGGCAAGAATCAAACGGTTTCGGATTGTTTGAAGGTTATTCACGCGTCAAATCAAGACAAAGACGTGCAGGAAGAGCTAAAGAACGTTGTGGCGTCTGTAAACCAACTTCTCGCGGAATTGGTTCAGAATGGTGAAAGTGACGAAACTCGTGAAACAGTCGAAGACGATCTAACGAATTTTGTTAAGGAGGCAGCAAAGTCAAAACCGCGACCTAAAATGCTAAGCGCAACTGCCGATGGTTTGATCGAAGCCGCGAAGAAAGTTGCCGCTTTTGCGGTTCCAGTTTCCAAATCTGTCCAGGCCGTTCTCGATTTGCTGATTAATTCTCAATAAGTAACTCTAGGCCCCCTCCCGCCCCCGCCCCCGCCCACCGATTTGTTGTGACACTTATTCAATCGCTACGGTTTGATCTACTCAGGAGCATCGCGGCCGACTAAGAGCAGGTAAAGCGCCACCAGCGCCCAGAGGATCGTGCCCACGGTGTATTTTATTATGGGCGGAATCGCGGTGGGGGACCAGAAGGCTTCTAACAGCGCGGCGATGAGGAGCATGACGACCGCGCCGCCCGCGATTTGGACGGCTTCGCGGCCGCGGACTTGGAGATTTTCCAATCGAGTTCTTCGGCCGGGGTGCAGGAGGGCGCCCCCTAGCATGAAACCGGCTCCGCCGGCGACGGCGATCGCGGTCAGCTCGAACGCTCCGTGGGAAATCACGAAACTCAAAAACGCGTTGCCGTGGTTTTGGCTGATCAGATACCCCGCGATCGTGCCGATGATGATCCCGTTGCTCACCAGCACGTAAACCGTAATCGTCCCGAACAACAGCCCCGCGGCAAACGCGCAGAGCGCGATTCCCACGTTGTTGTAAACGTAGAATCCGCCCATCGTGGCCCGCTCTTCCGCGAAGATGAGTTCGCCGGGCTCGGCCTCGTTGTCCGAGCCGTACATGTCCTCCATTCGCTGCAGCTGCGCGGGTTCCATCACGCGGTGCGCGAGGCCGGGCGAGTTTTGCACGACGGCCCAGGCAATGAGCATCGGCAGAAAAAAGCACAACGCCGCCGACCAGAAGTACGCAGCATTCTTGCGGAACACCCGCGGATAGCCGCCTGCAAGAAAATCCAGAAACCGCGACATCCGGCCCGGCGGGGCCTGGTAGAACACGTTATTCCCGCGGGCCGCGAGATCGTTGAGATAAGTTTCGAGGCCTTCGCCCCAACCCCGCGACCGCACGAGGGCCAGGTCATGGGCCAGTTCGCGGAAGAACCGCGAAAACTCCCGCAGGTGCGCCCCGCTCATCTTGCGGAACGACCGGCATTCGAGCCCATCCAGCATCTGCTGAAACCGCGACCACGCGGGCCGGCGGTGTTCGACGAAGTCCCGCTTGTTCATGGCGAGAAGACCTCCCCGGCCATGACCACGAGCACGTCGCCGGCTTTGCCCGGGCCGGTCGGGCCGGCGGGTTCGTCTTTGCGGGCGAATGTCACATACACGCGGGCCAGAAACGACATGGGATAATCGCGAAGCTGGTAGCGGTCGCCTTGGAACTCCAGTTTCCTGCGCGAGGGCGACCGCGAAGTCCGCGCAGAGTTCGTGGCCGCGATCGTGGGTGAGCACGATCCGCCGGGACAGAAACTCATCGATCAAGGCCAGCGTTTCTTCTTCGGGGACCTGGCGGCCGATCTCCTCGCGGGACAAGGGCTCGATTTTGGAGATGATCACCGCCTCCCGCCGAAGCCGGGATCGCCGTTCCGAGATCACCACCGTCCCCGCGACCAAATCGCCGAGCCGCTGAAACCGCCGGGTGAGAATCATCGAGCACAGAGCCGGCCCGTAAACCGGCATCATCAACGCCGCGGTCCAGAGGTTGTCCAAGCTCGGCACGACCGAAACGGCGCGGGTTGCCGGTTGAGCCAGGGCCAGAAACGCGAACAGCGGAATCCCATCCACGACCCGCATCAGGTTTCGCTGCATCGCGGACCAGAGCGTGATCGGGTAGCCTTCGAGCTGAACGACCCGCAGCCCGAGGGCTTCCTTGCCGAGCGTCTTCCCGCGAAACAGCCCTTCGGAAAAGATGAAGTAGCCCCATTCCAGAAGGAAGAGCAGCACCAAGACGGCCCCCCAGGTCACGCCGGGCAGCACGCGGCTCGTCAGCATCGCCACGATCAGCCCGAACACCAAGACGAGGGCGCGGACGATGGTATCCAGGCCATAAGCCAAGCACCGAGCCGCCGGCCCTGCCAGTTCGTAGGTCAGCCGCACGTTCTCCGGCGACTCGACCGCCATCCGCAGACTGACGGTCTCCTCGTTTGTCGGAGAGGAGATTCGATCGGACATGGCAGTTGAAATGGAGTAGCCCTCACCAACCCAAAGCGCGAGTTGTAAGCGCCTCGGCAGCCGCGAAGCGGCGACAGCATGTAGCTGCGGGCGTCAGCCCGCAGATCCCCGGCGATTTACAGATCTTAAGCCGCGAAGCGGCGACAGCAAACGGTGGAGCAAAATGTGCTGCCGCCGCTTCGCGGCTCTCGATTGTTTTGGCTCCTGTTTCCGTGGGCTCACGCCCACGGCTATATGCTACCGTCGCTTCGCGACTCCGGAAGTCCGTAACTTCAAAACTTGCGCTTCGGGCGATAAAAGTTGCTATGAAAAAAGAACTGCTACGAAACGACATCCAGAAGCTGAGGGGACGGATTCGCTTCCAGGGCCAAGAGTTGTTTTTTGAAGGCGATGCCTCGCGGGGCCGAGAATCCGCCCAAACTCCCGCCGGACCCGACGACCCGATGGCAGGGAATGATCAAAGGCACCCGGTTTTGGGCCATCACGCTGCCCACGGCTCTCGCGGCCTTCGGGGAGCCGGCTCTCGCCGCAAGTTCCGCGTACGAAAGAGTTTGCCCGAACGGGACCTTCCGCAACTCCACAACGACCCGGTGCTGAAACGCCGTCAAATGCGACAAATCCACCGCCACGTCCGAAAAATCCGTGCACTGGCCCTCGGCAAACGCTTCCAGCCGGCTGCGGAGTTCGGGAAACCAGTCACATTCTGTAAAATCTCCGCCCGCTTCCGTCGTAAGATGTCCCCAGACGGCCTCGGCCGAGAAGTGTCCAATCACCAATCGTTCCACGATCCTTTCCCGCCCGGCGAGTCCCATCCAGCCGATTTCAGTGGGAAAAATCCCTAGAAAGGGCATAGAGGTTGCAGCCAACGGCCGGCCGGTTCCGGGATTTGCCGTTGTCATGGAAACACCACTTTGACCCATGTTTTACTCCCCGATAGAATGTTAAGGAAAAGTACTTCTCCCATTGGGTCCAGGAGAAACGATTCGTCACGGTGGATGTCGGCTCGAATGTTATTTACCATCCGTGCCCACGGAATGGGCATTCCTGTCCGACTGGCATGCGCGGGCGGCTGCTTGTTTTGAACTCTTGTCCATAATACCAGAGTCACCCAGAAAACAACACGCTCCTCACGCGCCGAGAAAAAGGTCGATGCAATGAACCGATATGGCACCCTCGCGGATGATTTTTACGTCAATATGAACCTCAGCACGGAGATGCGGCTGCCGGAAGGACGTGAAACGATCCTCCACTTTTTCGAGCGGATGCAGAAAACTTATCCGACGATGCGGAATTTTTACACCCGCGACAACGGGGATTATGTGCTCGAAGAAGACAAAGACCAAGGCCAGCACCGCTGGGTGTCGCTCGAGCCGCGCTGCATTTGCAGCGGGTTCGTGAACCCCTCCGAAACCGACACCGCGTTCGAGCAGCATGCCACCGTGCTGCAACTGGTGCCTTACATGCTCTCGGTCAGCGGCCTCGATTGCGAAGCCTTGGATTACATGATGGGCTTCGATTTCTCGTACCGCGGCAACCACGACGAACTCGTCGCGGAAGCTCTGGGCACCGGCTCGGCCTTCGAGGGGATGATGGACATTCCCGGCGCCAGGTGCTGAATTACAAGCCCTCGATCACGCTCGCCTTGGACGAAGGCTGCCGGCAGTGGGCCCGGCTGATGATCGAAACCCGCACCACCCCCTACCAGGTGAAGCGCGGCGATTTCCAGGAAGACCAGATCAGCGTGTACTTCACGGTCCGTCAATACGGCAGCCTCGATCCCGGTGCCAAGTACGAGGACGAACTCAGCCGGCTCCGCATCCGCTGCGAAGACCTGCTCGACGATTTCGTGATCGACCAGGTCCTCCGCCCGCTCGCCCAAGCCATCTCCACGCGGTAACCAAACGGTTTCACGTTTTCGATCACCAGTGACGGTGCCGTCGCGCGAATGGGCGCGACGGCTCCGTCATTTTCCATCGGCTTGCGGGCGGAACGACGCATGCGGTACAACAACTCGTAACGCCCCACTTCAAAAACCCTCTCCCTCGGCAAAAGGGGAATTTGATGATCTCCTCGCGTATCGGTTTCTCTCTTATCGCGGCTGCGTCGCTGGCTTTATCCCTCTTGTCCCAGCCTCCGGCGGTCGCCCAATCCCATTTCAAATATCCGGAGACGCGCATGTCGGACCATGTGGATGTCTATCACGGCGTGAAAGTTCCCGATCCCTACCGCTGGTTGGAAGACGATGTGCGAACGTCCCAGGACGTCGCCGAGTGGGTCAAAGCCCAGAACGAGGTGACGTTCAAATATCTCAAAGCCATCCCCGCACGCCCGCTGATCGAAAAACGCCTCACCCAACTTTGGAACTACGAGAAATACGGCTCCCCCTTCAAGCGTGGCGGCCGCTATTACTATTTCAAGAACGACGGCCTGCAAAACCAGTATGTGCTCTACCGCCTGGAATCTCTCGATGCCGAGCCTAAGGTGCTGATCGATCCCAACACCTGGTCCAAAGACGGCACCGTGGCCCTTGCGGGCACCGCGTTCAGCGATGATGGGAAATACCTCGCCTACGGCATCCAGGACGCCGGTTCCGATTGGCGGACCTGGCGGGTAATGGATATCGAAACCCAAGAAGTGCTCGACGAGGAACTCAAGTGGATCAAGTTCAGCGGCGCCTCTTGGACGCGCGACAGCAAAGGCTTTTTCTACGGCCGCTACCCCGAACCCGAAGAAGGCGCTGCGTTCCAGAACTTGAACGTTAACCAGAAAGTCTACTATCACCGCGTCGGCACGCCGCAGTCCGAGGATGTCTTAGTTTACGAACGGCCCGATCATCCCGACTGGGGTTTCTCGACCGATGTCTCCGAAGACGGCCGCTGGCTGGTGATCACCGTCTGGAAAGGCACCGATGACAAATACCAGGTGTACTATAAAGACCTCGCCGAGCCGTATGGAATGCCGATCCAACTCATCGGCAACTTCGACCAGGACTGTACCTTCGTCGGAAACGAAGGCACGCTGTTTTATTTCAAGACCGACCTCAAGGCCCCGAAAAAACGGGTGATCGCGATTGATGTCAAACACCCGGAGCCCGAGCACTGGAAGGAAATCCTTCCCGAAACGAAAAACGTGCTGACCGATGTGGGCCTCGTGGGCAACCTGTTCATCGCCCACTATCTGCAGGATGCCAAGACCCAGATTCGCATCCACGAGACGAACGGCGAGTTTGTCCGCGAAGTGGAGTTCCCCACGCTGGGCACCGCGAGCGGCTTCGACGGCCGGCGGAGCGACACGGAAACGTTTTATTCGTTCTCGAGCTTCGCCACGCCGCCGAGCATTTACCGCTATGATCTCATCACCGGCAAAAGCACACTCTTGCGGCAAGCGAAGGTGGACTTTAACCCGGAGGGCTATGAAGTCAAGCAGGTGTTCTATCAGAGCAAAGACGGCACCAAGGTCCCGATGTTTCTCGCCTATAAGAAGGGCATCAAGCTCGACGGCAACAATGCGACGCTGCTCTATGGTTACGGTGGGTTTAACATTCCCATGACGCCCAGCTTTTCCATCAGCCGCTTGTTGTGGATGGAGATGGGCGGTGTGTTCGCGATGGCCAACCTCCGGGGCGGCGGGGAGTACGGCGAAGAATGGCACCGCGCGGGGACGAAGCTCAACAAGCAGAACGTGTTCGACGACTTCATCGCCGCCGCCGAGTGGCTGATCGACAACGGCTATACCAACCGCAAGAAGCTCGCCATCCAAGGGGGCAGCAACGGCGGCCTCTTAGTGGGAGCCGTGATGACGCAGCGGCCCGACCTGATCGGCGTCGCGCTTCCCGCGGTGGGCGTGATGGACATGCTCCGCTTTCACAAGTTCACCGCCGGCCGGTTTTGGGTCGATGACTACGGCTCTTCCGACGACCCGGAAGAGTTCGAGGCCCTCCAAAAATACTCGCCCTATCACAACCTGAAGCCCGGCGTCGATTACCCGGCGACGCTCGTGACCACGGCCGACACCGACGACCGCGTCGTCCCCGGCCACAGCTTCAAGTTCGCGGCCCAGCTGCAAAAGTCCCACACGGGCGAAACGCCGGTCTTAATCCGCATCGAAACCCGAGCCGGCCACGGCGCGGGCAAACCCACCTCAAAGATCATCGAAGAAATCTCCGACATGTGGGCCTTTGCGGTGAAGAACCTCGACATGAAACTCCCGGCGAGCTTCAAGGAGAAAGCCGAAGAGAAATGAGCCGCTATCGTTTATTGCGTCCTGCCGAAGTCAACTTGTTGCCCGTCGCTTGAAAGTCGAGAATCGAACACACGGGCAGCAAGCTGCCCGTGGCACCCGGCGCAAAGAAATGGGTTTGAACAAAATCCTTTGCGATTGGGCGCCTTTGCGTGAGTTATTTGCACTCACCGGCCGATGTTATTCCCGTTGCCGTTTTTCTTCACCGGGGCGGCGTGAAACCGGAAATGGTTTTCGCCCAAGGCGGCGGCGAGTTCGGTGCGGAGGGCCGCGTCGCAGGCGACGCGCATCGAGTTGGGCAACTGCATCACATACCTGAGTTGGCGGTCGTTCGTTTTTTCGTCGGGCGTTTCCACGAGCAGGATCACGTCGGCAAGGCCCGGATGGCGGTTTAAAATGTCCCGCACGCGGATCATGTCGTTCTCATCGTGCAGGCCGTGCTGGAACTTGATCGCCAACCGATCCGTGAAGGTTTTCTCGGCCTCGTCCAGGGACATGATCTGGTTGACGATCAAGTTCGGCTCCCGGCCCCGGCGGTCCACTCGGCCTTTGACAAAGCAGATCGCGTCCGGCTCGACGAGGTGGCCCATGCGGGCGAACTCTTCCGGCCACAAAATACACCGCACCATGCCGTGCGGGTCTTCAAAGTCGAAGTTCACATACCGCGTGTTGCCGTTGCGGCTCGGCTTTTTCGTCTGGGCTTTTTTGATCGAGGAGATCATCCCGGCGAGGGAAACCTCGGCCCGGTCTTCCAGATCGACGAGTTCCGAGGTGACGTGGCTCGCAAACCTGGCGAGCTTCTCGGCATGCTCGGTCAAAGGATGCGAAGTGAGATAAAAGCCGAGGACTTCCCTTTCCGCCACGAGCTTTTGGGCGTGGGTCCAATCGGGCAGTTCGGGAAGCATCAGGGCATCGTCTTCGGCGCCTTCCTCTTCGCCGGAGTCGTCGCCGAACAGGCTTTTCTGCCCGCGGGCTTTGTCCCGCTGCTTGGCGGACGCCGACTGCACGGCCCGCTCCACCGCTGCGAGATGTTGCGCCCGGTTCGGTCCCAACGAATCCAAGGCCCCGGCTTTAATCAGGATTTCGAGCGCTGACTTGGTGAGGACCTTGGGATCGACCCGTTCGGTCAAATCGAAAATGTTCTTGAAGGGGCCGTTCTCGATGCGCTCGGCGACCAAGGCTTCGACGGCGTTCTCGCCCACACCTTTGACTGCTCCTAGCCCGAACGTCAAGTTGTCGCCCACGACGGCGAACTCGACTTCCGAGGTATTCACATCCGGCGGGAGCACGGTGATTTTCATCCGCCGGCAGTCCTCGACATGCTCGGCAATCCGCGCGGAGTCCTCCATCCCGCAGGACAACAAAGCCGCCATGAACTCCCGCTGGTAATGGGCTTTCAGATACGCCGTCTGATAAGCCACCGCCCCGTATGCGGTCGAATGTGATTTATTAAACCCGTAGCCCGCGAATTTTTCGATCAGTTCGAACAGCTCCGTCGCGATTTTTTCGTCGATGCCGTTTTCCTTCGCGCCGGCGATGTATTGCTCGCGGAACTCGGCGATGGTTTTGAGTTTCTTCTTGCTGATGGCCTTGATGCAGCGGTACGCGGCGGGGAGTTCGATGTTCCCCACGCGGTTCAGAATCCGCATCACCTGTTCCTGATAAACCATCACGCCGTTGGTCTCGGCGAGCACCTCGTCCACGACGGGGTGGATTTTTCGCGGCTCCTGCAGGCCGTGCTTGACGTTGACGTATTCCATCACCATCCCGCCTTCCAACGGACCCGGGCGGTACAGGGCGCTGGTGGCGATGATGTCTTCAAAGCGGTCGGGCCGCATCTTGGTTAAGAGGTCCCGCATCCCGCCGGATTCCAACTGGAAGATGCCCTTGGTCTCGCCTCGCTGTAAAAGGGCGAAGGTTTCTTGATCGTGCAGCGGGAACTTGAGCGGATCGAGATCCCGCCCGCGGTATTTTTTGACGTTCTCGACCGCTTTGTCGAGGATCGTCAAATTCCTGAGGCCCAGGAAGTCCATCTTCAAAAGCCCGACCATCTCTACGGTGGGGCCGTCCCATTGGGTGATGATGTCTTCCTTGCCGGTGATTCGCTGGAGCGGGATGAAGTTCGAGATCGGCTGATCCGCGACCACCACGCCCGCCGCGTGGGTGCCGGCACTTCGCGCCAGGCCTTCCAGCCGCATCCCAATATCGATCAGTTCCTTGATCTGCGGGTCGCTGTTGTAGGCGTCTTTGAGGTCCGGGCTTTCCTCGAGCGCCGTTTTTAATTTGATGTTCAAGGTATCCGGGATCATCTTGGCGATTTCGTTGACCCGCGGCAGCGGCACCGACAAGGCCCGCCCCACGTCCCGCACGACCATCTTCGCTTTCAATGTGCCGAACGTGCCGATCTGGGCGACGTTCTGCACGCCGTATTTTTCCTTGGTGTAGTCGATCACCAACTGCCGGCGGTCGCGGCAGAAGTCGATGTCGATATCCGGCGGTTCGGTCCGGCTGGGGTCGAGAAACCGCTCGAACAGCAAGTCGTACTGGAGCGGGCAGACGTGGCTCAGGCCCAGCACATACGCCACGATCGCCCCGCACGCCGAGCCGCGGGCCGAGCAAGGAATATTGTTCCGCTGGGCGAACTGCACGAAGTCGGCGACGATCAAGAAATAACTCGCGTAGCCCATTTTCTCGATCACGCCCAGCTCGTAATCCAACCGCTGTTGGTGTGCTTCGGTGATGCCGTCTTCGCCATACCGCCAGACCATGCCCTGTTCGCAGATTTCGCGGAGATACTCGACGTCGGTTTTGCCTTCCGGCGGTTGGAACACGGGAAAGTGGCGCTTCGTCAGATCGAGATCGATGTCCACGCGGTCGGCGATTTCCTGCGAGCGGGCGACGGCATCTTCGAGGCCGGGAAACGCCTCGTACATTTGCTCGGGTGAGCGGACGAAGAACTGGTCCACGTCCATCCGCATCCGCTTAACGTCGCTGCGGACCGTGCGGGTGTTGACGCACAAGAGCACATCGTGGGCGGCGGCGTCTTCCTGGCAGAGGTAGTGGGAATCGTTCGTCGCGACCAACGGCAAGCCGGCCTTGTTTGCGAGATCGACGGTGCCTTCCAGGCATTGCCGCTGGATGTCGAGGCCGGAGTTTTGGATCTCCAGGTAAAACCGGTCGCCGAAGAGTTTGTCGAACCAATGAATCAGCGATTTCGACTCGTCCCATTTTTCCGCGAGGATCATGTTCGACAGCTCGCTCGATGCGCAGCCGGAAAGGCAGATAATGCCCTCGTTAAATTCTTCGAGAAGCGCCTTGTCGATGCGGGGCTTGTAATAAAAGCCCTCCAGATACGCGACCGAGGCCATGTGGATCAGGTTCCGAAACCCGGTCTCGTTCATGGCGAGCAGCGTGAGGTGGTAGCTGGCTTCTTTCATCCGGCTCGCGCTGCGGTCGGTCCGGCGGCCGGGGGCGATGTAGGCTTCGTAGCCGATGATCGGCTTGACGCCCTCGGCTTTACAGGTCGTATAGAACTCCATCGCCCCGTAGAGGTTCCCATGATCGGTGATCGCGGCGGCGTTCATGCCCATCTGTTTGGTCTTCGCGATCAGATCGGGAATGCGGTTCGCCCCATCCAGCAGGCTGAAATGCGTATGGCAATGCAAATGCACAAACGGACGATCGGTGGTCATGGAGCTTCCAAAAGTCTGAGGGGGGAAATCAGGCTCGTGCCGATTCCAATTGTAGCAGCCTCACCCGCCGCCTCAAATCGGGCCGGGCGGAGTT
This sequence comes from uncultured Planctomycetaceae bacterium, assembly GCA_963815195.1. GTDB lineage: Bacteria > Planctomycetota > Planctomycetia > Planctomycetales > Planctomycetaceae > CAWAVN01. Next base: position 204,265 of record CAWFGE010000010.1, on the reverse strand, counting down.
CTTTCCAGGAACGCATCCGGGAAAGAGGAAACCACCAAGACACGAAGAAAGCGGAACGCGGACGCTGCCTTCCTTTGTGTCTTCGTGGTTAAGCCTCTCACGGCTTCGGCACCGGCGCGCGGTTTTCCGCGGAGTTTTGAGACGATCGGCGGGCGAGCAGGAATGCGACGAGGTCGTAGAACTCTTTCTCCGGCACCAGTTCCGCAACGTTGGCGGGCATGAGCGACAGATTCGATTTGCGCTCCTGCACGATCTGGTCCCGGCGGATCGAGAACTCTTTGCCTTTTTGATCGACGAGCACGCGGACGGCCCCTTCGTCCCGGCGGACGAGGCCGGTGTGGACCGTGCCGTCTTCGAGGGCGACGGTCGTCGTGCGGAACGCGACATCGACGTTGCGGTTGGGGTCGAGCACATCTTCGAGCACCCGCTCGAGGCCGCGGTTGCCGATGCCGTCCAACTGCGGCCCCACCACTGCCCCTTGCCCGCCGACTTGATGGCAGGCCGCGCAATGTTTCTTGAACACCGCCTCGCCGCGGTTCGCATCGTGGTCCGCGGCCGGGTACGCGGCCCGGCGGGTTTGCAGCAGCTTTTCGATGGCTTCGTTCGCCGCGGGGAGCGAGGCGGTCAGGCTTTTGATCGTTTGTTCGAGGGCTTGCCGCTCGCTTTCCGATTTTGCGGTGGCGAGCAAGCGGGCTCGGAGTGGCGGATTCAACAACAGCCGCGCGGGGGCGACGCCTTTTTCGATCAGAGTGAAAACGATCTGCCGCCCGGCCGCATCGTTCGCGAGGGCTTCGGCCATTCCGGTTTGCAGCCGCGCGGGGCATTGCCGAAACGCCGCCGTCATCGCTGCCAGAACGGCTTTCTGATCGGGTTCCGCCGCGGTTTGGTTGAGCGTCCGGCGGAGCGAATGCGGGACGACCGGATCCTCGGCCGCGACGGCCAGGGCTTCGAATTGCGGTTGCTTCGCGAGTTTTCCCAAAGCGCGGATCATGGCCGCGGAAACGCCGGCAGGGAGCGGGTCCTCTTTCAGAAGCGCAGCAAGCGTCGGCCGCAGGTCGGCCAGTCCATACTCAGCCGCCAGACTCGCGGTGGTCTGGAGCTTGTCTTCCACCTCGCGCGGCGAAGCAGCCGCGATGGGGACGACGTTGGGCTCGAATCGGCCCACGGCGAGCCACGCATACGCCCGCCGCGTGTCGCCGTCGATGATTTCCACATATCCCCGCCGGCCCGCGAACTCTTTAAGATCCCACGTGATCCGTTGGGCGGTGTCGTTTCGCGGCGGTTGGGTCTCTTTGAGGACGGCATGCGTCTCGGCGTCGATCAGCCTGATAAAATTCTTCGCCACCACGGGTTTGTTCGGCGGACCGATGTGGCCCGCGACATAAAAGCTCAAAGACGCCGGCAGCGCGAACTCCCGCGACGCAAGCCGCCCCGTGAGCTGCTCGCCGAAGGGCAGACTGCACAGAAACCGCGAAGCCGTGTCGCCGTCCGCCGAGACCCGTTCCTGCACCGCCCAGGGATTGGCGGGATTGGCTTCGCTCGCGAGCGGCGTGTTGGCCCACGCGAGAGCCTCCGGCGGAAGATCGGAAATCCATTCTTTCGCAACATCTTGGGCCCACGAGCGGACCAACGGCGTGGCTTCCTCGCCGCGGCGTTCGAGGCCGGCGTGGAGCGCGGCGAGCAAGCGAAACTGCAAGTCCCAATCGTCGCCGCACTTTTGCCGGGCGACGTGGACGAGCCGATCCGTTTGTTCGGCCGGCAGATACCGCACGGCATGCTCCAGCGACCCGGCCAGCCTTTCGCCGGACAGCGAAAGCTTCGTGAGGCAGTCGAGCACAAACGCCGCCGACTCCGGGGAATCAATCGCCAAGGCGATCTCTTCGAGTTCTTTTAAGTCCACTTCGGACAGCTCGCGGTTTTGCAATTCCGCAAATGCATCTTTTCGGCGGAGTTGATTGCGAATCGCCATGCGGACCATGTAACGCAAATGATCGTCGGCTGGTGGAATCTTGGGGAGCATCGTCAGCAAATCGGCGACCGCGGAAACTTCGGGATGCTGACCGAATGCATCCGCCGCGGCCCTTTGCACGAAGGCATTGGAATCCGATAACCCCTTGCGGACGGATTCGATCATCTTTTCCGACCACTCGGGCGTTTCCGCCAACACTTTCATCGCATGCGTCCGCACCAGCGGGCTTTGATCGGCGGCGGCTTGGGTTAGCAAGTCCTCGTTCAGGCCGTCCAGCCGATACAGCACCCACAGCGTGTGAGCCTTGGCTTCGGGGCTTTGCGAATTGGCGAGAGCATCTTGCAACTTTGGGACGGCTTTCTTGCCAATGCGGTCGCTGAGTTGATCGGTCGCCAACTGCCGGACAGTCAGGTTCGGATCCGCCAAAGCTTTGATCAGATCATCCGTGCCCGCTTTGGAAAGGTCCGCAGCCTGAGGATCTCGCGATCCCGCCTTGTTGCCGGTGTAAACGATCCGCCAAATCCGGCCCCGGCGGCGGTCGCGGCCGGGATGGTCGAGCGGCACTTCGTAATGCCCGATGATGCGGTTATAAAAGTCCGCGATATACATCGCCCCGTCGGGGCCGATCCGCAAATCCACGGGGCGGAACCAGGGGTCGTCGCTGTTGAGGAAATCCGGCTCTTCCTTCGCCCGGATCGTCGAGCCGTGAAACACCAGCGCGTTGCGGTTGATCCGGCTGGTCATCACATTGCCGCTGAAAAAACTTCTCCGAAAATCGGCGGGAAAACTTTCGCCCGTCGGATACGCCACGCCCGCAATCGCGGTCGAGCTGTGGGAATGGTTCATCATCGGCGAGACAAACCCCAGCCCGTCGTGCGGCTTGCCGAAGCTGGGATAGAACGCCCCGCGCAAAAGCTGCGTGAGCGGTTTGCTGTGGCAGTCGGCGGTGAACTGGTTGCCCCATTCGTCGAACGTCATGCCGAAGGGATTCACCTGCCCGTGCGTGAAATGCTCGATCCGCGAGCCGTCGAGCTTCATGCGGTAGGTGTTGCCGGACTGCATTGCGATTTTATGCCCATCCTTGCCGGCGACTTCGGTGTGGTTGTTGAAGCCGTGGCAGGCATAAAGCCAGCCGTCGAAGCCGCGGCGGAAGGCGTTGTTGAGGCCGTGCGTGTCGCGGTCGACGCCCATCGGCCCGAAGAGTTTTTCCCGCTGATCGCAGCGGCCGTCGCCGTCGGTGTCGCGCAAACGCCAGATGTAGGGAATGCTGAAGACGATGCAGCCATCGCGGTACGGATAAATTCCGATGGGAATATTCAAGCCGTCGGCGAAGGTGGTGATCTTATCCGCGCGGCCGTCGCCGTCGGTGTCTTCGAGGATTTTGATATGATCGCGGCCAGGCCGATCCGCCGGGGCTGCGTAGGGATATTCCTGCGACTCCGTCACCCACAACCGGCCCCGCGCATCGAACGCCATGTTGAGGGGCTTTAAGATCTCCGGCTCGCTGGCGAACAACTGCGCCTCAAAGCCCGGCGGCAGATGGAAACTTTTTTGCTCAAGGGCCGGAGTCAATGGATCCGTCGGCCGGACCTGGGCGGCAAACGGATCCTGCCCGAAGGCGAGCGCCGGGCCGAAACTCACTGCAATCCACAACACGCCGAAGAACTGTCTGAGCCGATTCCGCATGATTCTCCGCTCGATCGTTGATGTGTTTCTGATCGATCTTTTGTCGAAACATTCGTTGTATCAAACGCGTTTCGGCTTTGGCAATCAAGGCAAAACGCCAATTCGCCCTTGACGTTCGCAATCGGCCGCCCGAACATTAAGGAGGAAGCTTAGGCTCGCCTAACATTCACAAACCGACCGGACGCCAGCGCGTTCCGGCTGATGATGCGACCGGTTATTGCATGCATTAGCCGCAGGGCGCTAGCCCCGGTTCACCCGGTTCGCTGCCGTATTTTGGAGACCCTTTGATATGCACCGTTCGCTTGTGAAATTCTGGATCCCGGCGTGGTTGTGTTTGATTTCGGCGGCCCCGGTGTTGGCGGCCCCTTCGGTGAAGAGCGGGGCTCAAGATCCCGTGCCTCCGCCGCCTCCGCACAAAATCACCAAAGATCAAGAAGTGGCGACAACCCCGCAGCAAGCCGCCGACGGCCAGGCGTTCAAAAAGCCGAAGTCCACCGAGTTCATTCGGCTGCGGAAAGACAAAGACGGCACGCCCATCGCGCTCGAAACCGCCATCGTGCGATACGTCCCCCAATCGGGCGAAGGCGGGCTGACGCTGGATTTGATCGGAGCCGTCCACGTGGGCGACCGCGCGTATTATCAAAAGCTCAACAAACGCTTCGAGCAATACGACGCCATGCTGTTTGAGCTCGTCGCCAAGAAGGGCACGAGAATTCCCAAAGGCGGCCGGCCCGGTGGCGACATGCTGCCGGTGGAAATGATGAAAAACGTGCTCAAGCTCGAATCGCAGTTGGAGCACATCGACTACACGAAGAAGAATTTCGTGCACGCCGACCTGTCCCCCAAGGAAATGGGCGAAGCGATGAAGAAGCGCGGCGAAGACGGGATGACGCTCACGCTGGGCGTCCTGCGGGACATGCTCCAACAGGCGAACCGCATGGAAAAGCTCCAGGCGAATAACGATGTGAAACTGCCCGAGCTCACGATCACCGATTTGATTTTCCCCAGCAGCGGAGCCGTGAAGATGAAGCGGTTTCTGGCGACGCAACTCTCCGCCACGCAAGCCGCGGGCGCGATGGGGGAAACGCTCAACCGGTTGTTGATCGCCGACCGCAACCAGGCCGCGCTCAAAACGTTCCAGACCGAACTCGCCAACGGCAAACGCAAGATGGCGATCTTCTACGGAGCCGCCCACATGCCCGACATGGAAAAACGCCTGCTTAGCGAATACGGCCTCAAACCGGCAAAGGTGGAGTGGGTCACCGCGTGGGATTTGAAATAGTCGCCCCAACGCGGCATAACAATAAAGCCCGGTCAACCAGGATACGCCGCATCGACTCCGCGGCCACGACCTGTACGCAGGACAATTGGCGTGTTGGCGTGTGGCCTGTGATTGCACCCATCGGTTGGTATTGATATATTGGGGCCGTGACTCGCCGACAATACCGACCCATCGCAAGGGAGTTTCCCATGTCTTTGCGTTCCTTTCCCAGCTCTTCTGTCGGGCCCAAGATTCGAGTGGGATCGAGACGATGGTTTCTGCAAACCGGAGCGGCGGGTCTGGGCGGCCTCTCGCTGGCGGGTTTTCCCAGCAACCTCATCGGCGGCCCGAGTCCGACGGCCGAGAAGAAAGCCGTGATTTTGTTCTGGTTGTCGGGCGGCCCCAGCCATATTGATATGTGGGATCCCAAACCGGAGGCCCCACGGGAAATTCGGGGGCCTTATGCGCCCATTGCCACGAAGATCCCGGGAGTGCAATTCAGCGAGCATCTGCCCCTTCAAGCCTCCATAGCCGACAAGTTGTCCATCCTTCGATCGGTGGATTGTTCGGCCAGCAATCATACCCCGATCACCATGCAGGCCGGGAATCCATTGGCCCGGCGGACGAATGATGGCAAGGATGGCGGCGGTTATCCTTCCATGGGATCGGTGGCGGCCAAATTTCGCGGCCCCAACGAACCCGGCCTACCCGCCTTCGTGGGGTTGGCCGATTCCTGGGCTGCGGATGTGTGGGAATCGGGGCAGATGGGGCAAGATTATGCCCCAGTCAAAGGCCACCAACTGGCCGGCAAGTTCGCCATGCCGCCGGGAATCGATGTTCCTCGTCTGAACGACCGCGATGAACTGCGTCGGCAATTCAATCGCTTTGCTCAGGATTTGGAACACCGGGATCTGGATCGGTTCGATCGCTACACCCAAGAAGCCTTTGAAATGGTCCTGTCAGGGAAAGTTCAGAAAGCCTTCAACGTTCAAGAAGAATCCGCCGAAACGCAGGCGGCCTACGGAAAAGAAAGCATTGGTCAAAAAGCCCTGTTGGCCCGACGGCTCGTGGAAGCCGGCGTGACCTTTGTACTCGTGAGTGGGGCCTGGGGCTACTTCGATCATCACGGGGACAACGTCCGTTGGGGAGGCATCGTCAAAGGATTGACACCGCTTCTGCCCCGCGTGGATCGTACGCTGTTCACTTTGGTGAATGATCTGGACCAACGCGGACTGCTGGAGAACACGCTGGTGCTGACGATGGGCGAGTTCGGCCGCTCCCCGGTGATCAACAAGGAAGCCGGCCGCGATCATTGGACGAACGTCATGTCGATGGTGATGACGGGCGGTGGGCTGAAACACGGGCAAGTCATTGGCGCGACGGATCCCCGAGGCGGGGCCATCGCATCCAACCCCATTCGCCCGCAGGACCTTGCGGCCACGGTCTTTCAGTTTTTGGGGATCAATCCCAATGCGCACTGGACCAACCCACGGGGCCGCCCGATCCCCATCGTCACGGAAGGGGGTCGCCCGATTCCCGAATTGACATGATCCGCGGGATTCTGCTCCCCATCATTCCACGACGGCGGCAGCACTTCGGGCTGACTCAATTGCGACCGCGGGGTTAGTTACCTGCCGTCCCCTGGTATAAGCTTCCTCTTCGCGGGTGGGTCAGGCGAAAGCCAATGTCTCTCAGCCGGCTGATTTGCTGCACGAGTCTGGGCACGGTATCCATTCCCATGATGAACATCAACACGTAGCGGAACACGGCAAAAATATCGCCCGCCGGCCGCGGGGTCGCGCCGCGCAAAAACCGCACCAGCGAAAATAGCAGCACGCCCAAGATGAAAAACTCCATCAGGCTGAAGTTGATCGCTTCCGCATCGGACAACCGCACCCGCCAACGGGCGGCGGCGGCGTAATGCTCGCGAACGCCGTTCGCATCGCCTTGCTCGATCACATGCACCTCGCGTTCGAGTTCGTCGTGCAATCGGCGGTTCAGGGCGAACGTATTTCGGCTGTAATACCTATTGAGCCAAAACGCGGGCACGATCAAACCGAGGCAAAACACAACCAGCCCGGCATCGAATATCGCCAGCATGACGAGCGCACCACCACGGAATACAGCGCGCGAATCACCATCGGGACATATTGCTCGAAGAACTCGACATAATTCCGCGACATCGCCGACCGCGCGGCCACTCGCGAAACGGCGATGCCCTGCGCCCGTTGATCGGCCACCAACTCCGCGGCCAGATCGGTATAGATCGCCGTAAACGCGCGGGTGTCGTACATCTGGCGAACTGTGCCGATCGCCAGATGCGCCAAATGTTGAGCGAGAAACCATATTAAGCCGCGATACGACGAGGCCAGCAAATCATTGATCGCCCAGCCGACGACCAGCGGCTGCGCGAGACGCAGCAGATTCTCCAAGCTAAACAGACCATAGGTTGCGAGGATTCGCCACTTGTTGGGCCGAAATATCCCGCGCAGCGTCAACCTCGCCGGTGTTTCGGCTGGTCCCTGTTCGGGCGAGGCCGCGGTTGCGGTGATCAAGGTCGCTGGCTCCATTTTCGTCTCCCGCTCAGGGCGAAGGCTCGGTTCGTCTAACCAAAGGCAGCCAATCCGATTTCCGCGAGATCGCGGCAGATTTCCACACGGACCGCGCGGCTCAAACCGATTTCTTCCCAAGCGGGATCATCCCATCTTGCCCGGCGGCGGTTTTCTAAAAAACCGGTGATGGCGACGCCGTCTTCTTCCAAAAGGGCCGTGCGGATGTCTTCGCGGACGGGATAAAACACGACCGCGGCGGGCGTCTCGTCCTCTTCATCCAACAGGGCCGTGGTTTGAAATGTCGCCCAAACGCGGAGCGGGTTCAGATGCACCCACAACTTGGGGTTGCTGCCCCATTCCGGAGCAAGCGTCTCGACCATCCCCGCCAGTTCCTGAAAGCGAACATGTTCCAGGCGGTGCTCGATCGCCAGAAGTTCCAATGCATAGCGGCTGCGCTGGCAGGTGACGAAATCTTGCTGCTGCGGGGTGAGTTCTCTCGTCGCTTCCAAATGTTTCAGGAATCGCTCCCCGTCGGTGCAGGCGGTGTCGTAGGCGGAGAGCGGAATGCTGGTCACATATTCGATAACAATGTCTTCCAGGCCATCGAACTCGTCCATCATGAACTCGAACTGATCGATCAGTTTATCGTAGCGTTTCTCAAGATTGCCGTCGGTAAACATCTTGAGCCTCTCCAGCGTGTGCCCACCGGCCAGGTCGCCGGCGACCTGGTCGTTCTTCGCTAACGACAACGCTTCGGCGCAAAGGCGAATTTGATCGGCGTATTCCTCAGGGGACGTGGGCTGGGTCATGGGGTGTTTCCCTTATTCCTTGCAAAGACGAACGCGGGATGACATGGCGTCGGCGAGGCAGACTTCTTCGGCGATGCGGCGGGTGGTGCGGACCTCTTCACGCCAGCCGGCTTCATCGGGAAAGTTTTGATCGCGTTCGATGAACACCGCATCCAACTTGCCTCGGCCCAATTCCAACGAGTGGCGATATAAGTCCCAAACGGGTTCGGGAATCGGATGCGAATGACTGTCGATATACATTTTGGCTTTGGCATCGTAGAAACCGCCCGCGAGGTGCATTTGCACGCGTTCGGCGGCGGGCATGACCGAGGCGATGAATTCGTAGGCATCGTAGCCGAAGTTCACAGAGTTGGCGTAAACGTTGGTCACATCCAGTACCCAGCCGCAGCCGCTTTGCTTGAGCACCCGGTGAAGAAATTCGGCTTCGCTCATCGTGCCTTGGAAGGAAAACAAATACGCGATGTTCTCGACATAGAAGCGAATGTCGCCGAAGTAGTCTTGGATGATTCCTATATTCCGCACGGTGGCTTCCACGGCGGGTTCGGTGTAAGGCGGCGGGGCGAAGTGGCCCATCTCGACGCCTTTGTGTCCATCGCGAGTGAAGCCCAGATGATCGCTGATGCTCTGCGCTCCATTTTCCACGGCGATCGATTTCAGCGCCTTGAGGTAACGCTCGCCCGGCGGTTCGGGGCTGGCGACGGAAAGTTTCAGGGCATGCACGCTGACATGATCGAACTCCATCTCCCGGATGTAGCGGTCGATCCGCAAGGGATCATCGGCCCGCTCAAAGGTGATCTCCGCCGCGTTGATGGCGGCGTCACTCAGAATGGGCCGGTTTTGCTCGCGAATGGCATATCCAATGGCTGGCAGCATGACAGGCGGCTCCTTGGAACTGGAAGATTTGTCCATTGCCGCGGGGCCGACAACAAGGACAGATTTGAAAAGAAGAAGCCTTCCCCCCGAGTCCGAAGGCTTCTCCCGACGGCACCGTTGTGGTGCCGTTTGCCTAAAAGCACCGGCAGCACCGGCAGCACCGGCAGCCGATTCGTTCCGCGGTTTTTCGCCCATTGGTTCGAAGGGCTTTCAATTCTCGGACGACTTTCTTGGTTTTCTTGGTTTCCTTGGTTTTGACCATTGGGCTTCTCCCAGTTATCCAGGGAATCATCTTGAAGGTGGCTGAGACCGTCTCAACCGTCCATCCCGCCGATTATCCGAGTCGCCAAGCTGCGACCCGCCGCCTCGGGTTTTGAATCGACGATCCGATTTGCTTGGCCAGTCCATTGGGTCGCGTATTGCAACTGGCTCACCATAGAGATGTCTTTTTCGTCGCGAAAAGACACGCCTTTTGGAGAATTTTGCAAATTCAATTACGGGCTGGGCTTATGGCATTTGCAGAATCGGCTGGTTGAGCACATAGGGACAAACAGACATTGAGTTTGCGTTCCGATGTTTTTCAAACGTGCTGGTGGCGGACTAACGACGACCGGCCCGCGTCCAAGGCGATCGACTTCGGCGCGGCCAAGGCCAAGGCCAGCAGCCAGAAGCTGACCGAGAAGAGCATGTTCATGGAATAGGGCCAACTCGTCGGGACCTTGGACAAGATGAGTCCCGAACAAGCCAAGCTCAACCAGATCAGACATCGACACGCGGAGCGACATCAATTCGCTGGAGGTGCTGCTCTATGAAATGTTGACGGGCGACACGCGGGATGCTGGCGTCCGTTTCCGCCAATCGCGGCACGGAACCCGAAAAACTCAAACAACTCGTCCCAATCGCCGAGGCTCAGGTAGGAATCGAGAAATTCCCTTCCCGACCGCGGATTTACTTTTCCCCGCGCAGGCGTTTGCCGAGGGCTTGGATTTCGGCACCGCAGGCTTTTCGGGCCTCGGCGAAGCCTTGGGGCGTGGGGGTGTTGTTTTTGAGGTAGTTCAGCACGATGTTTTCGGCTTCCATCAATTCTTGGCAGGCGCCTGGGACTTCGGAGGCGATTTCGTGGGGGATGGTGGTCACGCCGTTCACATCGCCGTGCAGCAGATCGGCGGGATACACCACGATGCCGCCCACCGTCACGGGCACCTGGACCGAGAGCATATGGCAGTAGCCGTGGGCACAGGTTGTGCCATTGGTAAAGACCGGAAACCCAATGGCTTCGACCTGGTCCAAATCCCGCCCTGTGCCCGAAGTGATCAGCCCCTTGGCTCCGAAGCTTTGATAGGTGGTGCACATGACCTCGCCGAAGGTGGCGGCGGCGACGGGGTCGTCCAAGTCCTGAAACACCACCACCGCGGGGCCGGGCAGTTCTGCGAAGGCTTCGACCTGCTTGACCATGTCGGCATACACGTCCCCGCCCTTCGGTGGAGCCATGCTGCGGAACGTCGTCGTGCAGGCGTAGCCCACCATCGGCGGCATTTGGGGAAAACAGGCTTTGATGTGGTGGTTCATGTAGCCCAGGTTTCGCGGGCGGATGTTCCACAACTCGATGACGTTGCAAACCGTGGGAGTGTCATACTTCGCCAAAGCCGACAGTTGCCCGGCGGTCAATCCGGAAATGTTCATGGTGTGGGTTCCCCAAGAGAGTGTGAACTTCTAATATCTGTAGTTCCAAAAAACTCGGAAAAGGATTTCGTTTCTTTAGAGCCGCGCACGAAGTAAGCGGTTTTTTTTGAAATTCAGAGCTCGCAAGACCGCTTACTTCGTGCGCGGCTCTCGCCTTTTTTGGAACTACTGATTTTGGAATCGGCACGGATTCTACCGCGTTGTCCGGGCGGGAACCAGCCAAAATCACAGGGCGAGACCGGGAAAGATCGATTGGACCGCCGCGGCAATTAAACTGGATTTGTCTCACTTTTTGGGTTTCTTCGCCGGGGCATCGACGGGGATCAGCGGGAACAGCTTCGAACGCGTGTGCTGTTCTTTCATGATCTTCGCGAGTTTTTCCACCATGTCGGGGTGCTGCCTGGCGACGTTGTGCTGTTCGCCGATGTCCTCGGTGAGATTGTAAAGCTCGATGTCCAGGTTGCCTTGGGTCATGTTCTGGCGGATGGCTTTCCAATCGCCCACGCGGACGGACTGCTGGCCGCCGTAGCTGGGAAACTCGCGGTACAAAAACGGGCGGGGCGGTTGGGATCGGCCCAGGAGCGTCGGAGCGAGGCTGATGCCGTCGATGTTTTTGGGCGCTCGATCTTTCGCTCCGACCAATTCCAAGAGCGTGGGGATCCAGTCTTCAAACCCGCTCACGCGATCGCTCGTGGTGCCGGCGGGAACGTGGCCCGGCCAGCGGACGATCGTGGGCACCCGCACGCCGCCTTCGTAGAGCGAACCCTTGAGCCCCCGCAATTCGCCCACGCTGCTGAAGAACGTGTAATCCACTTCCTGGTCCAGATGCGTCGTGCCGTTGTCCGAACTGAAGATCACGATCGTATTGTCGGCGAGTTTGAGTTCATCCAACAGTTTGAGCACCCGGCCGACGTTTTGATCCATCCGCGAAATCATCGCCGCATACGCGGCCCGGGGCGTGAAGTGCGGCGTGTAGCCGCCTTTGTCGCGGGTGAACGGCGGATCCTTCCAGCCGAGTTCCAGGTAGGGCTTGAGATCCTCATCGGGCACCTGGAGCGCGACGTGCGGGATGATCGTCGGATAGTACAAAAAGAACGGGCGGTGCTTGTTGTCCCGGATGAAGGCCAAGGCCTGCTGATTGATCCGCTCCGGCGCGTAATCCTGTCCCTTGTATTGGTTATAGCTCTTGGGATCGAGCGGATCGGTTCCCTGGGCGAGACCCCCGTGCCCCGGCACGGGGGGATTGTTTTTGAGCATCAGCCGTTCGTTGTCGTCCCACAGGGACGGCGGATAATATGTGTGGGCCTTGGCCTGGCAGAGATAGCCGAAGAAGCGATCGACGCCCTGACGGAGAGGCAGACCCGAAGAATCCGGCCCGCCCAGCCCCCATTTGCCGAACGCCCCGGTGACGTAGCCTTCCGCGTGCATCAGTTCCGGGAGCGTGACTTCGCTGTCGGGGATCGGTTCCTGGCCTTCCGGCGGCGTGGATTTGTTCGTGCGGATATATGCGTGCCCGGGATGCTTCCCCGTGAGCAGCACGCACCGCGACGGAGCACACACAGCGTTCCCGGCATAGTGCTGCGTCAGCCGCATCCCCTCCTTCGCCAACTGATCGAGGTGGGGCGTTTTAATCCGCTTCTGCCCAAAACAGCCCAATTCGCGATAGCCCAAGTCATCCGCGATAATCAGCACCACATTCGGCTTCGCCGCGCGAACAGGCGAGGAATTTAACAAAATCGAAGCCAACACACACAGCGAAATCAACAGGCGGGAAACTAACATGGTTCGCTCCAATTTGCAGGCAGGTTTTTCAATTGTGTCATTCATTCGTGGTTCCACTTATCTGGCCGCCGGTTTCGTGGTCCAGACGTGGGAGGTGTCCGCGAGTTCTTTATAAATGGATTCGAGTTTCTTTTTCAGCTTTGCGGCTTCATGGGGATGCTGGTCGATGATGTTCTGTTCCTCGCCGATGTCGTTCGTGATCCGGTACAGCTCATAATCGGTGAGCGTCGCCGAGCGGACGGTGTCGATGTTTCTGTCATTGATGTTGACGAACTTGGGCAGCTTGCCGTGATTGATCTTTGCGAGCATTTTCCACTCGCCGTCGCGCATGGCCATGCGGTGCTCGTTGAGGGCGTTGAAATAGCACCAGAACAGCGGCTTTTTCCGTTCGATCGGCTTGCCGTCGAGAACGGGCAGAAAAATGCTGCCGTCGAGGTTGAGGTTCTCCGGCGGCTTGGTGCCCGCGAGCCGGCAAAAGGTCGGCAGCAGATCGAGCGCGGATACCGGCTCATCCGACACGAACGGCTTTTGGATCTTCGCGGGCCAGTTGATGATCCCCGCCACGCGAAAGCCGCCGTCGGTGGTCCAAAGCTTCATGCCCCTGAGCGGTCCCGGCCGGCCGTAAGACCGTTTGGCTCCGCGGTAGCGGTTCAAGGTTTCCGGGCCGTTGTCCGCGGTGAAGAAAATCAGCGTGTTCTCGCGCTGGCCGAGTTTTTCGAGCGTATTCAGCAATCGGCCCGCGGCGTTGTCCATGTTCTCCACATTCGCGAAAAACTGGGCCTCGTCTTCGTTCTTGGCGAGGGCTTTATACTTCGCGACCAACTCCCGCGGCGAGGCGATCGGTTCGTGCGGTTCGTGGAACGCGGTGAAAAGAAAGAACGGCTGGTTCGGCGATGTCTTCGCGTGATTTTCCAGCCAGCGGATGGCCTCGTCCGCGACGAGTTGGCAACTAAAACCTTCCAGCTTCCCGACGGCCTCGCCGTTTCGCACGAAGTTCATCGGATTCTCGTGCGAGGGGGCGGCGTTGTTTTGCGTGGCGAACCAATGGTCGAACCCGAAATTGCCCGGTTGCGGCTGCTCGGGCGAATTGAAATGGCTGTTGCAGTGCCATTTCCCCGCCTGGCAGGTGGCATAGCCGGCCTGTTTGAGCAAGCGGGCGATCGTGGTTTCTTCGCTCCGCATGTGGACCTGGTCGCGGGCGTCGGGCCGAACTCCGCCGGCTTCGGGAATCCAGTCATAGACGCCGGCCCGGTTGGGACTGCGGCCGGTGAGCAAACCCACCCGTGAAGGCGAGCACACCGGAGCCGAGGAGTAGCAGGAGGTCAAACGAATTCCCGTCGCGGCGAGCTTGTCCAGGTTAGGCGATTGGATATGCGGATGCCCATAGCACGCCAAATCGCCGTAGCCCAAGTCATCGCAGAGAATGATCAACAGATTGGGGCGGTCTTGAGCCGCTTCCGCCGCGAAGGTGTTGTGGGATTCGGGGAAACTCAAAACGAGCGCGCCGAAAAGCACCGTCCAAATCATGCGATGGAATTGGTGGAATCGTTGCAAAGCCACAATTGCCCCCGTAACGGAAAGGAGAAAAATTGAACCGGATGGAAAGACTTCAGGTTGTTTATTGTTTCAGCAAGGCATCGCTTTTTCCACCGTGCGCAGCGGTTCGCTCCTTATAGCGCATGCAAAAAGCCGTCGGAAGCGGGGCTTACGACGGCTTTTATTTGGTTCGTTGCGAAGCGATGTCTAAAAACCGTAGCCGGGGTTGCGGGGATCGAAATCGCGGTCGCTCAGCTCGGCGTTGGGGCGGACTTCATAGTAGGTGTATTCCTCGATCAGCGGCGGTTTTTCGCCGGCTTTTCGGGGAAAGCCGTATTGCTCGAGCCGCACCGGGAGCAGGGTCTTGTTGTCGATGTACAGCCGGGTCATATAGAACGGAAACTGCCGCCGCTGCACCGGGTGCCGGGTTTCGATCACCTGGCATTCCATCTTGTGGAGTTTGGCCTTGGGGTAGTATTTCGCTTCGGTTTCGGCCGCGGCGAACTGGGCTTCGCCTTCCCATTGGTCGATGGCCCCGTTTAACAGATTTTCCATGCCGAACTCGGAGATCGGATGCCGGCTTTCCGAGAGGGCCTGCGGACTGTTGGGCGGAATCGCGATCGTGCCCACCAGCGCCCCGATCCCGGGTTCGTGCGCGAGCAGCTTGCCGCCGTTTTGACCTTCCACATAGATCACCTCGCGGCCCGCGGCGGGTTGATCGAACCGCATGTAAACGCTCAAAGGCTTTGCGCGGAACTTTACTCGGGTTGAATGGGTATAGACTCGGCCGTTGACCAGGTCCCGCTTAAAGAACCGGCATTCGTATTCCGGGACCGCTTTGATCCGCTCCCGGCTGGCCTTCGCGAGCCTAAGCACGCCTGTGAGCGGATGGTCCGGCGGAATTTCCTTGGCCTGCGATACGTCTTGAGCCGGGGGCGTTTGTTCCTGGGCCCGTACGGTCCGCTGCGGATCGAATTGCGGCAATGCCCCGGCACATAGGGAGAATAAGAGCAGGCTCCCTTTCCAGAAAAGTTCACGGTGAAAATTGAAAGTGTTCTCCATCGTGACTCGCCTTTCCTCGCGGCACAGATTGCAAAGTGGGTTGTAAAACTTACATTCCTTCGCGGCGCGATCCGATCCGCCGCGGCAAAAAGGCGCTGGTTTCGGGCATTTTGTGCCGCGATTTTTCGGAATGCCTGTATGAGAAGCACATCCGATGCCAATTTGCGCGGCCGCGGCAAGAAGAGAAATGCTTGGCATGCAAAGTGCATAATTCGGAACGCCCCATTCGACCCGGCCGGTTTTCGATCATCGGGCCGGCATGCGAATGAGGCCGTTTCCCTGGTGACCGATTCGCGGCTGAGCATGGAGGTTCCCCGCTTATGCGTTCCAAAGCTCCTGGTTTGATGGCCACGTTGTTAATGTTCGTTCCGCTGTTGGCGGTCCCGTTTTTGGCGGGGTTCGGCGTTCCCTGGCTTGCGGCCAAATCCCGCGGCGAGAATCTTCCCATCCCCGATTTGTCCCCGCCGCTCTTGGAATCCGAAATCGGGCATTCCCACAGCGGCCGGCATTCCGCGGAGGACCTGTTTGCTCCCGTGACGACCCAACCCGCGGTCGATTTGCGGATGAAGAGCGACGACACCGCCTCCCAAACACCCGCCCAGGCTCAAAACCCTCATCTTCGAAACGCCTCGCTGGTTGTTTCGCACGATGGTTCCTGGGAGGATCCCTTCGAGGCCCCCGTCCGCGTGTCGCCAGCCGAGCAACCCCTTGAGGAAAAGCCGCTTTTGAGGCAAGCCGTCAACCCGACGCAAACCGACCCGCAGACACCGCTCGAGGGCTGGACGGTCCAAGAGCAAGCGGCTGAGACTTCCGCACCGGCGCGCTTCCCTTCCGCCGGAACCGCGGCAAGGACTGCCCGGCGATGTCTTGGCGGAAGCGAAAAATCCGTTCGCGAATTTGGAAGGGTCCGGTCCGCCGCCGACGGAAACCGCGAATGCGACGGTGCCGGTCGTCGAGACTGCGTTTGACAATCCCCCCACGGGAGCTCGCACCAACGAGACGCCCAAGACACCCGGCACGCTGTTCGGCTCGCCGAATGCGGAACCGGCCCCGAAACAAACGGCGGCGTTGGAACCGTCCCTCGCGCCGACTCCTCCGGCCGCTTCCTCTCCGCCCGCCAACTCGATCCCTGCGATCAAGCAGCCGCCAGAGCCGTTGACCTGGCGCACGGCGCGAGTCCGGCTACAGGCGTTGGGAATCGAGCGGTACTACCTGGAACCCGATCCCGCGGGGCAGCAGTTTCTCTTCCGCTGCACTTATAGCCCATCCGGGAATCCGCGGATCAGCCGCCGCTTCGAAGCCGAGGCCGCGGAACCGTTGGAAGCCGTGCGAAAAGTCCTCGAGCAGGTCGAGTCGTGGACCGCCCGCAACTGAGGCGGATGCGAAACCCGAGTCTCAAACAGGTCCAAAACAACAGCGGGGTGGCATCATGGAATGGACGGGCGGCGAATGGGCGGCGGAATGGGGGACGCGATCGGTCTCGGAGCGTTCGCTTCCTGTTGCCGCGGATGCGAACGGCTGGACGTGGGCGTTTTGGTGCCGGCGGCCGAGCGAGACCGATCCGCTCGGCGGTTCGCCCAGTTCGCCCGGTTCGCCCGGCGTGCGGTCGGAAAAGTTGGCCCGGCTGGAAGCGGTGCTGTTCGTCGCGGACGGAGGCGCTATCGATCCGCAAGCTGGTGCAAGCTGCCACGCTCGCCGACGCCGCCGAGGCGCGCCGGCTTCTGGAAGAACTCAATGACTTTTACGATGCCGACGGCTCGCCGTTCCGCATCGAGCGGGTGGCGACCGGGTATCAACTTTTGACCCGTCCGCCGTATTCGCCTTGGCTCGACAAGCTGCACGAGCGGCAGAATGAACTGAAACTCTCCTCGCCGGCGATGGAGACGTTGACCATCGTGGCCTACCGGCAGCCGATCACGCGGGCCGACATCGAAGCGGTTCGCGGCGTGCAGTGCGCGGAGATGCTCAAGCAGTTGATGGAGCGCGGGCTGGTGCGGATCTGCGGCGAAGAAGATTCCTTGGGCCGGCCGTATCTCTACGACACGACGAAGAAATTCCTGGAACTGTTCGGCATGCGGTCGCTGGACGACCTGCCGATGGCGAACACCCTCCGCCGCAAACCGCAAGCGCCATTCGACGCGGCGGAAGCCGAACAAGTAGACGCCGAATCACCGGCGGAAGCCGAACCGGAAAGCGATCCCGCGGCAGAATCGGAAGACGCCGCCGCGTAATTCTTGAGATTCTTTCCCAGCTTCAGTAATTCCAAAAAACGAATGAGCCGCGCAGGAAGTAAGCGGTATTGGAACAAAAAACGAATGAGCCTGCGCACGAAGTAAGCGGTATTGGAATTCCAATCGTTCCAAATTACGAAATAAGGACCGAAGGTCCGGCTCTATGTCAGTCAGCCCTGGGAACGGGAACGAACAAAATGCAAAAGCCCCCGCGGGGCGGTCCTAAACTGGAGAAGTGTGCCACATCCGCCGCCCCGTTGGGGCTTGCGCTTCAATCATCATTCATAACCCAGGGCGGCGCTGCGCTTGCCCTGGGCTGACATAGGGCCGGGCCTTCGGCCCTAAATCCTGTTGGTGCAGGCGTCTCGTCTGCCAATGCTGCCGTAATGGTTGCACCACAATCACACGAAATTCGGAACTACTGAAAAACTAAAAACTGCTTTGCGAGGCGCAAGAAAATCGAAACAATTCTTCAAACGTTTTGGAACTACTGAGATGACGGGCGGGTGACGCGTTCCGTGTTTTCGGTCTCCGGGAGTCCTTCGGTGAGGAGTTTTAACAATCGGCTTGACGCCGAGAGGACCAGGGTGGTGTTCGGGTTGATGATCCGACGATAACCGTCCAGCGTGCGGAGCAGCGCGTAAAATTCCCGGTCCTGCAAATGTGCCGCGTTGAGCACCCGCGTGGCCTCGGCCTCGGCTTCGCCGCGGATTCGCTCGGCGTCCGCTTTGGCCCGCGCCAAAAGCGTCACCGCCCACAATTCCGCCTGGCTGTGGATCAGTTTGCTCTCGGCGAGTCCCTCCGCGCGGTAGCGGTCGGCCATCTTCCGGCGTTCGCTCCGCATGCGCTCGTAAACCGCGGCCCGGTTGCCTTCGGGAAAATTCAACCGCTGAAAACCCACATCCACAATCTCGATCCCCAACTGCTCGTTGAGGCTTTCCTCCGCCTGGGAACGGGACACCTCTTCGCGGATCTCATCAGCCAGCTTTTGGAGCATGCCGGGCGAATCCGCATTCGGGCCGGCTTCGGAATCCTCCACGTCCAACAACCGATCCAGTTCGACCTGTCCAAACCGCGACGTCAATACGGAGTTGATCCGCGTCTCCAATTGCGCGGCGGCGATCTCCCGATCGCCTAGCGACCGAAAAAACCGCACGATCGGCCGGCGGTCCCATTCGGTTTCGAGGTCGGCGCTCGGGTCGGCGATTTTCCAAGCGACGTAGGCGTCGAGAGTGATGTTCTTTTTATCGCGAGTCAAGATTTCCCGCGCGGGGAGGTTCAGGAACTGCACGCGGTTGTCGAACCGCCGGGCTCTTTCGACGGGCCAAGGCAGTTTGAAGTGCAGGCCCCGGTCCGAGTCCCGGTCGTAAATCGCCGAGATCGATCCGAAGCGTTCGACGATGACGGATTCCGTCTCGTCCACGAACAGCGCGCAGCTCGCGGCCCATCCCAACAACAGGGACACGCCCGCGAAAATCAAAATCCGCCGCCGCCAACGCGGGGCATTCGTGAGATTTAAATCAGACATTCACAGAGCCGGCGAAGATGCAGTTTCAGGTTTTAAGTTAAACGAACCGGGGCTACCGCCCTGCGGCTAATGAGGTCACTCAGGCAGTTGCGGTTTGCGGGGGGCCTTGCCGTCTTTTTCCACGGGGTAGAGCGCGTGCTGCTGCTCCAGGCCCGCGATGAGTTCCCGCACCATCGACCGCAGGCGTTCGGGTTCTTGTTTCGCCAGGTTCTTCTGCTCGAAGGGATCCTCGGCCAGGTGATAAAGCTGATAATGCGAGCCTTCCGAGGCTTCGGAGGGATAGTAGTGATAGATCACCTTCCAATCCCCGTGGCGGTAACAGGTGAAGTAGTCGCTGCGATGCGGGGAATGCGGATAGTGCATGAGGAATTTTTCCTCGCGGGCGGGATCGGCGTGCCCCGTGAGCAGCCCATCCAACCGGGAGCCGTCGAGGGGGTGATTCTTCGGAGCATCGACGCCGGCGACGGCGAGGATCGTGGGGAACAGATCATAAACCGCGGCCTGCTGGCTTTGGATCGCTCCGACAGCGATCGGCAGGCGTTTTTGATGCGGGTTTTCGGGGCTCGGCTTGGCCCACGCCGCGATGAACGGCACCCGCATTCCGCCTTCGTAGTGCGCCCCTTTCTTTCCCCGCAACGGGGCGGCACAGGCGACGGCGTGCGGGTCTCCCAAAGGAGCGTCGGACCCGTTGTCGCCGAGGAAGAAGACCAGCGTGTTCTCCGCGACGCCGAGTTCATCCAGGTGATCGAGAATGTCGCCGAGCGACTTGTCCATGCCTTCGATCAGCGTGGCGAAGGCCTGGGCCGGGGCGGATTTTTTCGAGTTCTTATAATGCTCGGCGAACCGCGGATCGGACTGGAAGGGCGCATGCACCGCGTAATGGGCCATGTAAAGATAAAACGGATTGCCGTCTTTGACGGCCTGGGTCAGGCGGGGTTTGGTTTCGAGGGTGAGGGCTTCCGTCAAAAACGTTTCGGTGCCGTGGTATTTGTCGAGATTTGGGACCGCGCTGCTGGCTCGCCGAGTTCCGAGTCCATATTTCTGCTCACCGTAATAACTGCCGGGCGACCCAAACGACGCTCCGCCGATGTTGATGCCGAAGCCCAGATTCAAAGGCTCAGCTCCTTCCGACGCGCGGTTCCCAAAGTGGCCTTTGCCCACGTGGATCGTGCGATAACCGGCCCCTTCGAGCAACCGCGGCAACGTGACATCGTGACGATCCAACCCCGCCCAATCCCAGTCCGGTGGACCGAACGGGCCTCGATTATTTTTGTCGGGGTTGATCCAGTTCGTCGTGCGATGCCGGGCCGCGTTCTGCCCTGTCATAATCGAAACCCGCGTGGGCGAGCAGACGCTCATGGCGTAAAAGTTGTTGAAGCGAATCCCGCGCTCGGCGAGGCGCTCCATGTTCGGCGTGCGGTAGTAATCGTTGAGCGGATACCGTTTCGGCCGGCCCGCCTTATCGGTGAGAAACGGCACCGACGTGTCCATCACGCCCATGTCGTCCACCAGAAACACGATGACGTTGGGCTTTGCCGGGGGCGAATCGGCGGCTTCGAGCACGCGGGGGGATTGAACCGGCAAACAAATGGCGGATAATAATAAAGCCAGCGGGAATTTCATGCTGTTCCTCGATTCCTGTCTTCGGTGAAGTTCGGGCTCCCGAATCAATCCTTTCGATTCTCCATCAACCGAAACGGGAAATCAATCGCAGGCAAGGGCGGTGCCGAGATGAGTGAATCGATTCCCGCCGCGGTTCCGGCTCTGACGCGCTGGCAAAGCGCGGGCTGGGCGGCCGCCGGGTTGACGGCGTTTCACGTCGCCTACTTCTGGGAACCCGCCGGGATTCTGGTGGCGGTGTACCTGGCCGCGATGTTTTATCTGCCCCGCTTGCCCTCGCGGCGCTGGGCGTTTTATGCGGGGTTTCTCTTCGGGTATGCCGTCGGCGTTCCGCATCTGTGGTTTCTGTTCGGCATTTTCGGTTGGGGAGCGATCGGGCTGTGGGGCGTGTTCGCGCTGTGGTTCGGTTTCTACCTGTTGTTGGGGCGAATGATTCTGGACCGCTGGCCGAGGTCCGGCGGATGGCTGTTGCCGTTCCTCTGGTTCGGTTTGGAGTTTTTTCGCAGCGAACTTTATCCGCTCCGCTTCTCTTGGCTGATTCCCGGTTTCGCTCTGTCCGATCCGCGGTGGTCGGGGCTGGCCATGGTCGGAGTGTACGGATTCAGCTTTCTGGTGCTCTTGGCGATCGCCGTCTTCGACCGGCTGCCCAGCCGGTGGGGTGTTCTCTGGCTGGCGGCGTGCCTGGCGGCGGGAGCCGGGATTTGCACTTTCCCGGTTCAAAACGAACCCGCCGACGGGCCGCTCGTGGTGGGAATGCAAATGGAATCGCCCACGGAGACCCAAGTCCTCGCGGGCTTGGATCTGATGATTCGCAAATCCCCCGACGCCGATCTGTTGCTGTTGAGCGAATACACATTCGACGGACCGATCCCGGAGAGCGTGCTGGCGTGGTGCGCTTTTCACAAGAAATATCTGATGGCCGGCGGCCGGGATCCGCTCGCGGATTCCGAAGAGTTTTACGACACGATCTTCGTCGTTTCGCCCGAGGGCAAGATCGTGTTTCGGCAGGCGAAAGCGCAGCCGATTCCCTTCTTCAACGACGGGCTTCCCGCCGAAACGCAGCAGGTGTGGGAATCACCCTGGGGCCGATTGGGCGTGGGCATCTGTTACGACCTCAGCTATTCGCGGCTGATGGATCCGTTGATCCGCCAGGACGCCGACGCGCTGATCATCCCGGCGGTGGACGTGATCACCTGGGGCGAGTGGGAGCACGAACTTCATGCGAAACTCGTTCCCGTGCGGGCCAGGGAATACGGCATTCCCGTGTTCCGGCTCGCGAGTTCAGGCATTTCCACGTTTGCGGGGGGCGCGGGCCGCATCGCGGCCGAAGGACGTTATCCCGGTCACGATGACATCCTGGCGGCCCGCCTGCCGATGCATCAAACGGGCCGACTTCCGGCGGACCGCTATGTGGCGTTCCCTGTCGTTGCGGGCGTGGGGGTGCTGTTGATCGTGTTGCTCTTCACTCGCAAGAAAAAACCTGGTGGATAAAGATATGATTTGTCACAAAATCTTGATTCGGTGAACCATGATCCGGGTGACAAATGTGGCCGGCATACGGAACCCCCTGCGGGAATTCTGAACGATGACACCTTGCCGAGGTTCGGGGGCAATGCTAGGATCTAATACAGCAATCCTTGAGGGATTGCGAAGCCTCTACCAAATCCAACACGAACGATTTGCCGAACCCTACAACTACTTCAATTAGGGAACCCTGACAGTTCCAGCCGCGTGTATATCCGAGCGAGTCTCGGCTCACACAACCTGGGCGGAGGGTGCCCACCTGAACCTACGGGTTCAGGCAACTCGCTTCGGTTGGACCTTTGGTGGAGGTCTTTTTTTTGCGCCCATCCGTGAGCGGCAAGTCGCTGGCTGCCGGCTCGATACGCAAAACCGGCGGCTGGCGCCTTGCCGCTCACTTTTGACGCAGTGTTCGAGAAAACCGAATCACTCGTTGGCGGATTTCAAAATGTCCCGGTCGAAATAGTTCACCGACATGCCGGCGTCGATGATGAGGCCTTGCGTGTTGATGCCCGATGAGCGGGGACTGAGCAGAAAGGCGACGGCGTTTGCGACTTCCTCCGTCTCGACGGCGCGTTTGCGGAGCGTGGCTTTCTCGGCGAAGAGGTAGCTGTCCACGTAGCCGGGAATCCCCGCCGAGGCCGAGGTTTTCAAGAGGCCCGGACAGACGGCATTGAACCGCACCTGGGAATCCTGCGAAAACGACTTGGCCAGAAAGCACAGCGACGAATCGAGGGCCGCCTTCACCGGGGCCATGAAGCCGTAGTTCTCGGCGGCCATCCGCGTGGTGGAAATGGAGATCGTCACCACACTGCCCTCGCGTTTGTCCAACAGGTCGCGAAAAGCGCTCGCCACGGCGAGGAGCGAATAGCAGCTTACATCGACCGCGTGCAAAAAGGCGTCGCGGGGCGTCTGCTCGAAAGGCAGGGGGCCGCCGGAGTAGTCGGCAAATGCGATCGAATGCACCAGCCCATGCAGCGTGGAAACATCCTTTCCCCACCGATTCGCGGAGGGCGTCGATCTGCGATTGGTTTCCGACATCGCAAATGTAAACCGGAGCTTCGCCCACGAGCTTCCGCACGCTCTCGGCCCGCTCGGGCGAACGGACGGAATACAACACGTTGGCCCCGCATTCGGTCAGGAGCTTCCCGACGTGAAAGGCCACGCTTTTCCGGTTCGCCACGCCGAACACCAGAAGGTTTTTGCCTGCTAACTGGAGAAAATCCATCGTTCATTAGCCGCAGGGCGCAAGCCCCGGTTTGTTTGTCAATGCAGAGGAACCGGAGACACCGCGAATTCTCTACTTCTCATCGTCGGCACAGACGAGGGACGCGAGCGGGGCGCCGTAGTCGAGCAGTTCTTCCGAGCGGAAATAGAGTTCGATTTCGCGGGCGGCGGCTTCCACGCCGTCGCTGCCGTGGACGAGATTCATCTGCCGGCTGAGGCCGTAATCGCCGCGGATCGTGCCGGGGGCCGACTCTCGGCCGTTGGTTGAGCCCATCATCGCGCGAACGACGGAAACCGCTTCCGGGCCCTCGGCGACCATCGCGATCACCGGGCCGGAGGTGATAAACGATTCCAGGAGCGGATAGAACGGCTTGTTGACGTGCTCCGCGTAATGTTTCTGCGAGAGTTCGGGAGTCACCTGGATCAGTTTGAGCCCCACGATCTTCAAGCCGCGTTCCTCAAACCGCGTGAGGATCCGTCCCGCCAACCGGCGCTGGAGGGCGTCGGGTTTAATGAGAATCAAAGTCCGTTGTGTCGCCATGAGTCGATTTTTCCTTCAATGTCGGTCGGAGAAATATCGTGCGGGCTTTTGAGGAACTACGGGCCGGTTTGGCCCTCCCATTTTCGGGTCATTGTCTCAATGCCCGCTGCAAATTGCCAGCGTCTTTGGAGGTTGCAGAGGGTGTTTCGCAAAAGGCGGCAACGACGCGCCGCTCAATGGGCTGCGACGCTCGCGCGGGTGTAAACTCGTCCGCCTTCGGTGAGGACCACCCAGCCGAAGACCTCGGCGACTTCGGCTCCGCCGCGGGTTGTGCTCGAATGCCGGGATTTGTCGAACCTTTCGCCGACGTGTACGACTTCGATCGTGTTCGGCAGCCCCGCGCGGTCGCAGTCTTTTTGCAGCCAGCGGATCAAGATCCGCTCAAACGGATGCTCCCCATCGGCCGCGTCGATCCGCGTGCGATAATAGGCCTCGCCCACATCTTTGAGCAGTTGCGGCTTGGCTTCCGGGGAGGCGTGGCGAAACACCAGCATCTGCCCCGCGAGGGCCGCGACGCTGGAATCCTCCTCCAGCAGCCGGCGGTTAAGTTCCTTGAGGTACGGCTGGAACTCGGGAGTCTCGGTAAGTTCCGCCCCCCAAATCGCCCGCGACCAGGCCGCGGCCGACAGATCGCTTTCCGGTTCCGGCGGTTCCTCAACGACTTCCGCGAGCGCGATGTCCAGTTCGGACTCGGCCAGAGCTTCGGCCTCCGCCTCCGCCTCCGCTTGGGCGCGGGCTTTGGCCTCGGCCTCGGCTTCCCGGCGGTCCCATTCCGTGGTCAAGGTTTCGTGGACAATCTGCTGAAATCGGAGCAAATCGAGTTCCTCGCTCAACCGCTTGCCGAGCGTTCCCACGATCTTCCGGGCCAGATCTTCCTGGGATGCCGCGAGCTTTTTGAGCGTCTCGAGCACTTCCTGAGAGCCGAGGCTGTGCTCGGGTTGCTGGGTTTGCGCTGCCTGATCGTTCTTCAAAGAGAGGCCGGCCTTCATCTCGTCAAATCGAGAAAGCAGCCGGTCGATGCCTTCCTGCACGTGGGCCATCGCCTCGCCGTTGGCCTCCGACGCATGCTTCGGACCGGTCTTCTCGCGGAGATAGCCGGCGATCTGCCATTCCGTGGCGTCAAACCGCTGGCGCATTTCCCGTAACTGCTCCTGAAGATGCACCAGCATTCCGTCCGAAGCCGGCGGCTCCGTTTGGGGCGGAGCATCTTTCCCGGCCGCGGTTTCCGCGGGGATGCTCTCGGCGGCCGGCTCGGTCCCGACCGTTGGTTCCCGGTCCAGTTCTTCGCGGTCGGAATTCATAAATCACGGCTCCAACTCGGCGGACGTGCGCGGCGGAAAGCGGATCAATGCGAAACAGAAATGCGGAGGGCAATCCCTTCACAGTTTGACGCAACGCCCGCTGAAATCAAGGGCCGTCTTTCGATTTTGCGAAAGGGATCCTGCTCGCGCCTCAGCAGCTTATCGCGATTCCCGCGTTCCGGCCGACAGGAAGAGAGAAAAATCTCGGAAGGCAGTTCTGCTCCGGACATGTTACAGTGAAACCTTGTCCTGGGGCCTCTCCTGGCGAGATTTTGCGAGGGAAACGAATTTGGTCATCGATCCGATCACGCCGAGTTTTGCGGCCGAGGTGGGCGACGTCGATTTGTCCCAGCCCTTGGGTGACGAGCAACTGGAGCAGATTCAGGAGGCGTTTTGGACCTATGCCGTGCTGGTTTTTCCCGGCCAGCACCTGAGCACCGAACAGCACCTGGAATTCGCCCGGCGATTCGGGCCTCTGCAAACTTCGATCGAGCAATACCGCCCCGGCAGCAAGCTCCGCGTGCCCGCGGAAATTGCCGATGTCTCCAACCTCACCGCGGGCGACAAGATTTGGGAGGCTGCGAGCGCCCGCCGGCTGCACGAGATGGGCAATCGGCTCTGGCACACCGACGCTTCCTTCCGGTTGACACCGGCTCTCGCGTCGCTGCTTTATGCGCGGTCCATTCCGCCGGTGGGCGGCCGGACGGAGTTTGCCGATCTGAGGGCCGCGTATGCTGCGCTTCCCGAATCGCAAAAGCGCGACCTGGAAGGTTTGATCGCCGAGCATTGCATTCGCTTTTCCCGCGCGGATCGGGTTCACGGATTTTTCGGAAGAGGAAAAAGCTTCGATGCCGCCGGTCCCGCAAAGGGTGGTGCGGACGCTTCCCCAGACCGGCCGAAAGACGCTGTATCTCGCCTCGCATGCGGGGAGGATTTTCGGTTGGCCCGACGCGAAAGGCCGGGCCTTGATCGATGAACTGATTGCCCACGCGACCCGGCCGGAGTTTGTGTACATCCACCGCTACCGCGTGCACGATCTCATCATGTGGGACGACCGCTGCACGATGCACCGGGGCACGGCGTTCGACGACATCCGCTGGCCCCGCGACGTGCAGCGCGCCACCGTCGCCGACATTGGGCCGACCTGCGAACAGGAAGGCCTCGCGCGACAATAATCTCTCGATCGGTTCTTAACGCACGGCTTTCACGTCTTGTTCCCACTCGGCCAGTTTTTGTTTGAGCTTTGCCGCGGCGTCGGGCTGCGTTTTGATGAGGTTGTTCTGTTCTCCCTTATCATTGGCCAGATCGAACATCCAGTCTTCGGTTTGCCCGCCGTCTTGATTGCGGACATATTTGAGATCGCCGTCGCGGACGCCCCACCATGCCGACTCGCCGCGCTTGCCGCGCCAAAACAACGTGCGCGAGAAATCCTTGCGGGCTTCGGTGATATGGCCGACGATATCGTAGCCATCAAGATGATGATCGCCGGGATCCGCTTGGGCCAGTTTTAAGAACGAAGCGGTGAGATCGAACGTGGCGGAGACTTGATCGCTGACAGTGTTCGGCTTGATCTTTCCGGGCCAGCGGATGATGAGCGGTGCGCGGATGCCGCCTTCAAACGTGCTGCTTTTTGAACCGCGAAGACCGCCCTGATGAGCCGAGGCCGCGATGCCGCCGTTGTCGGAGGCAAAAACGACCACGGTGTTTTCGGCAAGACCGGTTTGATCGATCGCCATCAATAAACGGCCGACTTCTTTGTCGAGATCTTCGAGCATGGCGAGATAAGTCGCGGCGTCGGGCACGTTCCAATTGGCTTCGTTGACGACCTTGTCTTGATCCTTGGGGCCTTGATAGGGAAAGTGCGGGCCTTCGTGGGCGACATAGAGGAAAAACGGCTGCTGTTCGTGCTTCTCGATAAAGGCGATGGAATCATCGGTGATGAGATGCGTCATATAGCCCGGCCGATACACCGGCAGCTTGCCGCGAAACAGGACGTGCAGATCGCTGGTTTCGCGATGCGTGAAGTAGTCCACATTCCCGCCCAAGTAGCCGAAGAACTCGTCCCAGCCGTGCACCATCGGATTGAATTGCGGCTCATAGCCCAGATGCCATTTTCCGAAGATGCCGCAGGTGTAGCCGGCTTGTTTCACGGCGCGGGGCAGGATCGATTGGACAGCGGGCAGTCCGAGTTCTCTTTGATTCGCGAGGCGAATCGCATCATCATAGCGGCCGACGTTGCCCGTGCCGATCGCGCATTCCAATCCGCCCGCCCGCTGCTGATACCTTCCGGTGAGAAATGCGGTGCGAGTGGGGCTGCACTCCGGGCCGTTGGCATAGTGCTGCGTGAACTTCACGCCCTGTTTCGCCAACCGATCCAAATGCGGTGTTTTCGCCTTTGGATGCCCATAGCAACTCAAGTCACCGTACCCCAGATCATCGGCGAGAATAAACACAATGTTCGGCCGGTCCCGGTTTTGGTCCGCCGCCAAAACATTGAGAGATTGCACCGATGTTAATACAGATGCAAGCACTGCAACGATGAATTTAGGATACATAATCAGGGCACCTATTCCGCGGCGAAGCCTTCGCGGATTTTGCCTTCGTGGTTGATGAGCGGCTGAGGGTTTTTGACTTTGCCGAGGGGTCGGCAGCCGGGACCGAGGCCCTCGGTTCCCAGGTCGTCTTTGGTTTGCTTCGCGGCTTCGCGAAGCTGGGCGACGATTTCGCGATGTTCCCCGGCGACGTCTTTCGATTCGGAAATGTCCGTCTTTAGGTTATAAAGTTCGCCCTTCGCAAGATGCAGCTTCCAATCGCCCTGGCGGATGGCTTGCAGGTTGAGGCCGCGATAATAGTAAAACGTCTCGTACGGAGACTTGGCGTTTTTGTCGCCCATGAGCAGCGGCCAGATGTCGCCGCCGTCGAGCTTTCGATCGCTGGGCACTTCGCCGCCCGCGAGTTTGACGAATGTCGGCAGGAGGTCCATCATGCTCGTGATTTCCGCGGTCTCGGTGCCTGCCGGGATTTTTCCGGGCCACCAGGCGATGGTCGGTTCGCGCATGCCCCCTTCCCAGGTCGAGCCTTTGCTGCCCCGGAGCGGAAAGTTATTGGCGCCGTGGGCGAGTTGTCCGCCGTTGTCCGATGTAAAAATCACCAGCGTGTTTTGATCGAGCTTCAGTTTGCGGAGAGCACTCATGACCTGCCCGACGCTCCAATCGACTTCTTCCACCCAATCGCCGTAGAGGCCGTTGTTCGATTTGCCCGCGAATGCCTTCCCGGGATACAGCGGAAAATGCACCGCGGAATGCGGCAGGTAGAGAAAGAACGGCTCCGACTTGTGCTTCTCCAAGAAACCAATCGCTTCCTCCGTGTAGCGCTCGACGAGTTTTTGCTGATCGTCCGGCAGCACCCGTTGAAGCACGGTTTCGTTTCGCATCAAAGGCAAAGGCGGCTGGCCGCGGCCTTTTCTCGGTTTCGGGAGGGGGCGGCCCAGATTGCTTTTCACGCCGTCTTCCGCGGGGCCCATGTCGTTGGAATAAGGCAGCCCATAGTAGTAATCGAAGCCTTGCCGGGTGGGCAGAAAGATCGGCTGATCGCCCAAATGCCATTTGCCGATGATGCCCGTCGCGTAGCCCTGTTTTTTGAGGAGTTCCGCGATCGTGATCTCCGCCGGATCAAGCCCCTCGGCATTGCCGGGAAAGAGGACGTGCGGGATGCTCAAGACCCGCTTGGGATAGCAGCCGGTCATCAGCGAAGACCGCGACGGCGAGCAGACCGGGGCGGCATAGAAGCACGTCAGCTTGCGGCCTTCCTTCGCCATGCGGTCGAGGTTCGGCGTGCGGTTTTTCTGATTGCCATAAGGCCCGATGTCCCCGTAGCCGAGGTCGTCAATGTTGATCACAATAAAGTTCGGCGTGTCCGCGGCGTGGGATTTCGATGAATCCAACAACAGGCCGACGGCGAAGAGCCAGAGCGTCAGTCGAATACAGCGCATCATAGGAAAACAGCTTTCTATTTGTTGCGGTTGCGATTGCGGTTGTTATTCACAGGGCCGGCGAGGGGCGGGGTTTCGAAGTATTTGCCGTCATCGATCATTCGCGGATCGCCCGACGTTTTGAGTTCCGTGACGAGCCGATCCCGCAGTTTTTTGACCGCGTCCGCATAAGCCGGGTCGCCGGCGACGTTGTGCATTTGGAAGGGATCCTTTTTCAGATCGAAAAGTTGCTCGCGAGGGCGTTTGCCGTAGGCTTCGGTGAAATATTTCTTCCACTTCGGGTCGTTTCGATGTTCCACGATCCAGGCTTTGGTGGGGCTGGCGTCTTCATCGGGCAGCGTGGCGAAGGTGTTGTTGGTGATTTCGTTGGCGGTGGGAGGATTGTCGCTATCGAGACGGTACGGATCGCCCAGCGGATAGCGGTCGGGGCGGAAGTTGATAATGAAGGAATACTCCGCCGTGCGAATGCACCGCTGCGGATAGGGGAGCGCGTTTGCGCGGGCGGTGGCGACGTGGCGTTCCCGTCCGGTGAAGACCTGCGTCCGCGTGGAGTCCACCAGGCCTTCGCGGTCGGATTTGAGCGTGGGCCAGATGCTCTTGGCGGTCATCACGTCGGGAATTTTGACGCCGCCGGTCTCCAGGAACGTTGGAGCCAAATCCGGCAGGCAGACGAAGTCATCGACCACCCGGCCGCCCTGGACGCCCGGCCCGGCAATCGCCAAGGCGACTTCGGTGCCGAAATCGTACAAGTTGCATTTGCCGTGCGGAAAACCGGGCGGGCCATGATCGCCGCTGATGACGATCAATGTATTGTCCAGCTCGCCGGCCTTTTTGAGTTCTTCCGTCAAGATGCCGAGCGCGGTATCGAAGGCCAAAATCTCTCCGAAGTAATCGGCCATGTCCTCGCGGACGACGGGCACGTCCGGCAGGAAGGGCGGGAGTTTGCCTTTGAGGGAATCCGGCTCGAAGTTCCACAAGGCCTTGCCCGAGCCTTTGACCCATTTGCGGTGCACGTTGGTGGGGCCGAACCAATAGCAGAACGGCTCGTCGCCTTTGCGTTCGGAGAGAAACTTGGAGAAATTCCCGCGAACCTCGTCGAAGAGTTCGCCCTTGGCTGCTGCGACCGATTTGCCCTGCGCGACCATTCGCGTGGCCTGCTGCGAGAACTGATTGAAGCGGCCGCCGGATTGTTGATAGCTGTAGGTTTTTCCGCCGTACGGGGCATCGGCGGGCGTGCCGGGGCTCCAGACTTTAAAGGTCTTGCCGATGTGGTAGCCGGCGTCTTTGAGCATCAGCGGCCAGACGGGGATGCTCTCATCCCAAACGGCCCCCTGCAGAATCGCCCCGCGACCGGTCCGCCAGAAGTATTGGCCTGACAACAGCGAACTCCGGCAGGGCGTGCAAGACGGGGCGTTCACGAAGGCGTTCTTGAACAGCACACCCTGCTTGGCGATGCGGTCGAAATTTGGCGTTTTGACCACATCATTGAGGCCGCCTTGGCCGTCGGTCTCCGCATAGATGCTCGCGCACCGGCCCCAATCGTCGGCGAAGGCGAACAGAATGTTCGGGCGGGTTTTCTCGGCGGCGCCGGTCCGCGGCAGGTTCCCCAACCCCACGGCCAACAGCGCGAAGAGGCAAGTCCATGGGCGGACGGTCGATCGATTCATCGCAGCAGCCTCTCTCCAGGATGTGAAATCTGTTTGAAGGTTTTAGCCTACGGAAACCCGCAAGAGAAATCCACCATGCCGCGACCCTGAGCGGAACGGCGCTGAGCCGCCGGTGATTTCCCAAAACCGGCGGCTAGCGCCCAACCGCTCACGAACCGGCCTTTCGTCGGGCTTCGGTTTTTATGGTTCCAGCGAGAGGTCGTCGGAGATTTGGTCGAGGAACTCCGTTCTGAGGTGCAGGTCGACGACGAGGGGCAGATGATCGGAGGCGATCTTGGCCATCGCGGTGCGGACGACGCGGACATGCCGGACGAAAATGTCGCCGCGGTAAAAGAGTTTGTCGAGCGAACCCATCGCCAGGTAGGCGGGGAACGAGCGGAACCGCGACGGCGGGGTGGTGGCTTCTTCGAAGCTGTGCCCATTAAAGACCACGTTGCCGAGTTGGTTTCGCCAGTCGTTGGAATCGCCCAGGAT
Organism: uncultured Planctomycetaceae bacterium; assembly: GCA_963815195.1. Lineage (GTDB taxonomy): Bacteria > Planctomycetota > Planctomycetia > Planctomycetales > Planctomycetaceae > CAWAVN01. Next base: position 172,951 of record CAWFGE010000010.1, on the reverse strand, counting down.
GACCGTGGGCAGATGGGCGGATTCCTCGAACAAGCGGTGCTCGAGCAAATGCCGAACCTGCCAGCGCCGCTCCGCTTCCGCGAGGCCCAGATGCCAATTCACAAGATGCAACGGACCTTCGGGAGAATCGACGACCACAAGTTGGGCCCCGCGCGGCTTTTTGTTTTTGAGCCGGAGCGAAACTTGATGCTTCGAGTGAAACGGCCACCGCGAGAGGATCAAATTCCCATACCCGCCGGTTTTGAGCGGCACGTTGAGCTGGTAAAAGTGCTCGGCGGCTTGGAAATATTCGGCCAGGAGTTGCGGCTGATTGTGAAACTTCGACCGCCTGACGTTCCGGTCCACTTCCTGCAGGCAGATCAAATCCGGGTTTTCCTCTTCGATGACCTCGATCACGCGTTCGAGCCGGTATCTCCGGTCGCGGCCGCCGATGCCTTTGTGGATGTTGTAACTGAGTAGCCTCATTTCGGTATGTTAGACCCTCAAATGATTCTTTTGCGTCGGCACGCTTTGTTGGCTGGGGATGATCAGCCGGCATACGCCGCCCGCTCGCCGGGCTTCTGGTCCTTATTCTATAAGGTAGGATTCTTTGGACGAGGGGGGAATTCTCGCGGGGGAATTTCTTCCGCCCGCTGATTATATGCTACGTTTGAGACGAAACTCGGCTTGCCGATGCGCAAAGCCTGTTGTCTGTGCCGGCTGATCTGGTTTTGACGATTCTCCTTGCCGTTCTCGATAGGATTCCCCCTAGCATGCTGCAAGAACTTTCTGTGGACGACCTGAAACGGAACCTCCAAGAAAAAGAGAACATGGTGGCCACCCTCACGGAGTATCTGGAGCAGGCCGCGGTCAAGCTGAACGATCTGCAAAAGTCCACGGGCGGGAATGCGCCGCGGGCGTTCGATTCCGACATGGTGCATCGGCAGATGTCTTTGGTGAACGATCTCCAAAAAGCCGTTGCGGAGTGGGAAGAACTCAAAGCCCCGGCCACGCTGGAACGGATCAGCACGCAATTGGAGGACCTGCGGGAAACGATCGTGGAAGGCGTTTCCGTTCAGAACCGCGCAGAGCGCCGGGCGATTTCGTTCCGGATGCCGCCGATCCCGGGGCCTTTGAGCGGAGGAATACGGACGATGCCGAGCCTCGAGACGAAGCGGGCGGCGGCCTGGAAGGTTGGGAAGCGCTGAAAGCGGAAATGCTCAAGGAGGAGGCCGGCCCGGAAGCGGTTGAGCAGGAACCGGGGCACATCGATCTCAAGGAGGAATTGGACGTGCTGATAAACCGGCCGACGGCGGTGGACGCGGAATGTCACGACGCGGACATTTGGCGGGACGCGGTGGACTGCCGCGAAAAGTACATTGTTTCACTCACGCGGGCGCTCAGGATTGTGGAAAGTCGCCGGCGAGGAACGCCGGACTGGGATGCGCTGGTCGCGGCTCCGCACGCGCTTCGCGAAGAGGCCGGCCGGCTCACATCCGACCTGCAGCAGACGCTCCGCAGTGCCGAGGTGGAACTTTCGATCGAACGGGCCCGCATCAGCCGACAGGAATCGTTGATCGCTCAGCAACGCCGGGAAATCGACAAAGCCCTGAAAAAACAAGGCATCAACAGCCCCACCGACATGACGTCGGACGCCCAGCAAGGACGTTGGCTCAAATTCCTTAACCGGGGCGAGGAATGAGGCAAGGCCCGTTCGCTCGGCCAAACCGGGCCGATCAACCCGCGGGCTCGAGCTCCTTGCGTTTTTTGGCGATCAAGTTGAGCAGGGCTTTTTGCGGGTCGGCGAACTTCTTGAGGCCTTCTTCCATCAACACCTCTTCCATTTTGGCGAAGTCCACCTTCTGATCGATTTCGTCCAACACCTGCCGGGGCGGCATGCGGTCCACCGTCCGGGTGAACGTTTTATCTGGCATGTCTTGAATGGCGGCGTTGGTTTCGGGCGGGTTGGTTTGGATGTCCGCCCCCGCGAGTGCAGAGACGTATTTGTCCGGCGGGTCGCCCGGATCTTTGACGCCGGTGCTCGCGAAAATGAACTCCTGCCGCAGCGGCAGATTTTTGTCTTTCCAGAAAGCCGTGTTGTCTTGCCAAAGCCGTTTGGCGTTGATGATCCCCACCTGCCCCTGGGCGGCATCGGACAACTCGGGAACGTGCTTTTTCGTGTAGACATCGATCCGGCTGATGAAAATCGAATACACGGACTTAAACCCTTCCAGCGAATCGCGGCGCTGGGCTCCGCGCCAGATCGCGTCCCGGGCGATGTGATATTGCCGCGCGGTGAACAGCAAGGTCACGTTCAAAGTGACTCCGAGGGCGGCAAGTTCCTCAAGCGCCGCAAGTCCCGCGGGAGTGGCGGGGACTTTGATCATCCGGTTCGAATGCCCTTTCGACCACTCTTTGCCGAGTTCGATATATTTCGCGGTTCGTTCGGTTTCAGACAACGGGCAATCGACGTCTTCCAACAGCGGATCGAGCTCAAAGCTCACATAGCCGTCGTCGCCGTTCGTGCGGGCGTGGACTTCCGCGAACTCTTTTTGAGCCTGCCGGACCAGCCGGTCGGTCATTTGCCAGGCGACAGCTTCATCGCCCTGGCCTTGCTCCATGAGTTCCTGCAACGCACCATCGAAGCGGCCCGATTGGATCAGGCCGGAAATGATCACCGGATTGGAGGTCGCACCGGAGGCCCCGAGCTGCTTGTTGGTTTTCAACAAATCCGGGTCCACGCTGTCGAGCCAAAGTTTGGTTCCCGTCGCCACGAGCGATTCGAGCGGGCTGGGCATCGTTTCGTCTTCCTTGCATAATAGAGCGGAGGTGTTTATCCCTGACCAAAGGCTTTGTTTTAGCAAACTTCGCCCCAGAATCCAGTAGCGGACCGTACGCATTTGGATTTTTGCGGGCCCGCGGAACTTAACCCATGTCACAATGGACGAAGATTCCCACCCCGGCCTGGGGGCTCGCGATCGGTTTCGTCCTCGCCGCGGGCTGCAGCGACCCCGTTTCGGACGCCAATCGGCAGCTTCAAAGCGAGGACCCGGCCGTTCGGCAGGCGGCGGCCCGGCGGTTGGGCGAGATGCCTGGGGATATTTCCGAATCTATCCCACACCTCATCGGGGCCTTGGGTGCTCCGGATGCCGACACCCGCCGGCTGGCCGCGTATGATTTGGGCAAGCTCGGCCCGAAGGCGAACCAGGCGGTGCCCGCGCTGGAAAAACGGTTAAAGGACGAGGACGAGCGAGTCCGGCTGGCGGCGGCGTTTGCGCTGGCGGGGATTGCCCCGGAAAACCCGGCTCCGGTGCCCGTGCTGGCGGCTGCCGCGCGGAAATATGAAGTCCGCTCGATCGTCGCGTTGGGGCAGTTGGGACCGGCCGCGGCCGAGGCGGTGCCGGCGTTGACCGAGGCCCTATCGGCTCCGCAGACTTTGGTGCAACTTCAAGCCATCAAAGTTCTTGAGAAGATCGGCCCGCCCGCGAAATCCGCTCTTCCCGCATTGAGCCGCGCGGCCGGGAGCCGGGATGAGGATGTCCGCACGGCGGCCCTCCGCGCGCAGGCCGCGATCAAACAAAAATCGTCAAGAGGTGATTAGCCCGAAGCGGAAGCGAGGGACGGATTTGGGAATCCCTCGCGGGCGCTTTGGGCCATGAAAACCCCTGGCAGAGCTTCGTTCGGCGTTAAATCTTTATTCTGCAAGAGGTTAATTCCCCGGCCAGTCGGTCTTGCCCCATCGGAAGGACCTGGAGTAGAATCCCGCCGATTGAAAAAATGGCGGTCGAAGTATGCAAGAATTGCCCGCACAACCCGCCCGACTTGAACCGCGTTTGGGCAGGTGGGGGAGTTTTGATCGAGAAATCCCTGATGGAAACCCGATGAATCCACGAAGGCCATTTTTTCATAAACTGGGCGTCGCCTGATGTTTGGGGGGCTTTCTCACGAATCTCCAGTCCCGCATCCCACATTTTCAGGCGGTTTCCTTTTCAGAAACGAGTCGTTCGACTCCACCACTTACAACCAATGAGGGGTTTCACCTCTCCTAATAGACGGGATTACGTGGGCACGGATGCACTCGCACGATTCCCCGCAGCACACCAACCCCAAACGCGCCGCCGGGTCGCTGCTCAGCGATGCGTTGCGGCTGATTACGCGCCTCAGCTCGCGAAGCCCCCGGCTGACATTGTGCTTCGTCCTGCTAATTTCCTGCGCGGCGGCGGGGTACACGGCGTGTTGTTTGAAATTCCACACCCAGCGCTCGGACCTGATCGATCCCGAAGCCGATTTCCACAAACGCTGGATGGAATACACGGAGTCCTTCGGCGACAGCTCCGACATTGTGGTGCTCGTCGAAGGAGCGGAACCGGGACCGATCAAAGCCGCGCTTGAAAATCTCGGGGGACGCCTGGCCCGCGAACCGGGCTTGTTTACGAACATTCTGTTCAAAGCCGACACCAAGTCCTTGAGGCAAAAAGGGCTTCAATACTTTCGCCCGGAACAATTGGCGGCCGGGCTCAACCGCTTGAGCGATTACCGGTCGGTCGTCCAAGGCCGCTGGGAAGAAGCTCGCCTCGATTACGCGGTGCGGATGACCGATTACCGGCTGCGGAGCGCCCTCGCGTCCGCCAATGCCGATGCGCGAAACGCCGCCATCGAGCGCGCCGGCCGGCTGGCGGGCAGCCTCAGCGGGTTTTTGAATAAGCCGGACCAATTCCAATCCCCTTGGCCCGAGATCATCCCCGGCAGCGCGTCGCTCGCGGCCTTCACGGACGAGTCGAATTATTTTCTGAACAACCAGGGCACGATGGGCTTTCTGAAAGTCGTGCCGACGCCCGATCAGAAAGACGACTTCAACGGCGACTCGCGGGCGGTGGACCGCATTCGCGAATTGATCGCCCAGGTGTCCGAGAAGCACCCGGACGTGAAGATCGGCGTGACGGGGATCCCAGTTCTCGAAAACGACGAAATGCGCCGCTCCCAATCGGACATGACGCTCGCCTCGGTGATTTCCTTCATCGGCGTGGGCGTGTTGCTCTTTATCGGGTTTCGCGGGTTTCGGCATCCGCTCCTCGGACTGTTGATGCTTCTTGTGGGCATGGCCTGGACCTTCGGATATACGACGCTCGTCGTCGGGCATCTGAATATCCTCTCGATCTCCTTCGCGGTGATTTTGATCGGGTTGGGGATCGATTTTGCGATTCATTACCTGGCGCGGTATCTGGAGCTTCGCCATCAAGGGCAGTTGCTGAGGCCGGCCCTGCGGGAAACGTCCACGAGCGTCGGTTCGGGGATTGTCACCGCGGCCCTTACCACGGCGTTGGCGTTTTTCTGCGCGACCTTCACGCAGTTCCTGGGCGTGGCGGAACTGGGGATTATTGCGGGCGGCGGGATTCTCTTGTGCGGCGTGGCGACGTTCATCGTGCTGCCGGCGCTTGTTTCCCTGTCCGATCAAAACGTCGAGCCGCGAAAACTGCCCACTCCGTTCGACGGGCATCTCGTGCGGGGAATCACCTCCCGTTTTCCCCGGCTGGTGATGATTCTTTCCGCGCTATTAATCGTGGGCCTGGGCGCGAGATTATGGATTGGAACGCCGAGGGCGGGCCGAAGTCGCAGATCCGCTACGATTACAATTTGCTCAACCTGCAGGCCGACGGTTTGGAGTCGGTCGAGGTGCAAAAACGCGTGTTCGGGCAGGCGAACGATTCGCTTTTGTTCGCGGTGTCGATCGCCAACACGCCCGATGAAGCCCGCCGGCTCAAACAAAAATTTGAAGCCCTGCCCACGGTGCAGCGGGTGGAGGAATTGGCGTCGCGGCTGCCGGCGGCTCCCCATCAAACGACCTTGCCTTACATCCGCTCATATCGGGCTCAACTCGGCCGGTTGGCGCCGCCGCCGACTCAGCCGCCTTTGATGAATCCCGCGGCGGTGGGACGGGCCTTCGAGGATCTGCTCGCCACGCTCCGCCGAGCCAATTCCGACAATGCCCGCGAAGCCGGCCGCTCGATCGACCGCTTTCTGGACCGCTTTGAAACGATGTCGCTCCGCTCCCAGACGGAGGTGTTGACAGGTTATCAAATGCGGTCTTCGATGGCGCTCTGGCGGCAGCTCCAGGCGATCGGATCGGCGACGGATTTCAGTCCGCTCACATGGGCCGACATGCCGAGGGAACTCGCCAACCGTTTCGTCAACGACCAAGGGCAATGGCTTTTGCAGATTTATCCCAAGGAGCAAATTTGGGACGTGGAGCCGCTCACGCGGTTCGTGAACGACGTGCGGACGGTCGATCCCAACGTGACGGGGACGCCGCTGCAAAACTTCGAAGCCTCCCGCCAGATTCGCGACAGCTATCAGACGGCTTCGCTGTATGCGTTGGCGATGATTTGCCTGGTGCTGCTGGTCGACTTTCTGAGCCGGGAGCATAAGCTCCTGGTGCTGGGGCCGCCTTTGGCCGTGGTGGTGTTCGCGTTTATGATGCTGCAAACGCGGCGAATTCAAGTCAGCCCGCTGCTCTTGGCGGGGTCCTATATCTTGATGGCCACCGCAATCGCGGCGATCCTGGATTTCCGCAACCTGCGGGACGCCGTGCTCGCCATGCTCCCGCCCGTCGCGGGGGCGCTGATGATGTTCGGCATCCTGGGGATGTGCCATCTCGATTTGAACCCGGCCAACCTCATCGTGCTGCCTTTGATTTTGGGGATCGGCGTGGACGACGGCGTGCACGTGGTCCACGACTTCCGCCTGCAAAGCGGACGCTACCGCACCTCCTCCAGCACGACGAACGCCATCGTTTTGACTTCGCTGACAAGCATGATCGGCTTTGGGAGCATGATGGTCGCGGCCCACCGCGGACTCTCGAGCGTCGGCCTCGTGCTGGTCATCGGCGTGGGCAGTTGCCTGTTCGTGTCGCTGGTCACGCTGCCGGCGATCCTGACGTTCCTCTCCGGCCGCGGGGCAGGTGCGGAGGCAGATCAGTCATCGGAAGCGGACGACGCCGGGTCCCAAGTCGCCGGCTCCACCGCTCGCTCGTCTCAGCAGTCCAAACGCCGCGCCGCCTGATCGCCGACAAACGGCCCATGCGATGATCCACGACGGCTTGAGTTTTCCTTCACCAGGACAACTCGATTCCCCACGCTTCTGAAACCCAATCCGGCACAACGGAGGCACACGCCCGGTGGTGTGCCCAGCGGATCGTTTCCGGTTTCCTGGCTTCCTCCGTGCAAAGACGCCCGGGGTGCGGTTTGATGCCCACTCGTCCCAGGTCCAACCGGTCCGCATCCCAGCAAGTTTGGATCGTGATGTCGGGATGCGTGGCTTCGTGCGTATGCCCCGCACAAGCTTTGTACAACCGATGAAAATCGTCATCTCCCAATTCGAACAGGTCTCCCCGCAGCGACAGGGCGAAATCCGCTCCGCGCTGACCATGATCGGGGTCAGAGCCTTCGTTTTCCCGCTTGGAATCATGGAAAACGGAAAAAAGTTGGACGACCTCCACATTGGCCCCCGTCGTTTGGGCGAGCCGAAGACCGTTTTCCAAGACCCGTGCCCAATGAGCCACGCCGTGGATCTCCTCCGGCATTAAAGCGTATTGATCGAGAATGGTCTCGATGAGCCGACGAAGATTGAGCATCGTTGCGGGGTCTTGCTTTCGACGGGGCATTCAGATTCGGCGGCCTGACGCTGGGGCATTTTGAATATGACCGAAGGCGTTTTAAGGAGATAGCGCCATTTTAACATAAGGCGACACGGATTCCCCGCCACGATGCAAAATCGCGATTCACAGTGGCCATTTCGCATCGGAATATGTTAATGTTACGAAATGGGATTCCGTTGTGAGGGTTGGAGTTTTCCACGCGCAATGAGAGGAACGTTTCGTGACAGAGCACCGCGTGTTTCGACGTTGGCGATTTCCAATTCTCGCGATTATCGTCGGCGGTTTGGCTCTTCTTGCGGCCGATCCGCTCTTCGCCGATGAGCGTCCCCCAGCCCACAGAGTCGCGGAACGGATCGACGCGGTGCTCGGGGCGCATTGGCAGAAGGGAAATATGCAGCCCGCAGGTCTGGCGGATGATGCGACGTTCCTCAGGCGGCTGATGCTCGATTTGACCGGCCGGATTCCCACGCCCGCCGAGTTTGAGGAATTTCGCTCCGACCCCGATCCCAAGAAACGGGACCGCTTGATCGAGCGTCTCATCAATGGCGAGGAGTTCGCCGGGCATTTTGCGCACCGGTTGGACCAAATAATTCAGGGCCGGTATGCCGGGAATGCGGAGTTCATCGGCTGGCTCGAAAAGAGTCTCGCCGGCGGCAAGCCCTGGGACCGCATGTTCGAGGAGATGATGCTCGGCCCCTGGAAGGAGCCGGAGCAAAAGCCCGCCAACCGGTTTCTCGACAAGCGGGCCAAGACCAGCGATGTCCTGGCGAACGACGCGGCCCGCGTGTTCTTCGGCGTGGATATTTCCTGCGCGAAATGCCACGACCATCCCCTGGTCGCCGATTGGACGCAGAACCATTACTACGGCATGGTCGCGTTCTTCAACCGCACGACCGGAGGCAACGGCAAAATCGGTGAGAAGACCGAGGGCGAAGTCACCTTCCTCGCGGGCGACGGCAAAGAGCGGACCGCGGCGATGATGTTCCTCTCCGGCCGGCAGGTCGTCGAGCCCGCGTTCGCGGCCCGGCCGAAACAAAAACAAAAGCCGCCCGCCATCAGCCGGCGGGAACGCCTCGTGAAGTTGGCCTTGGAAGACCGCGTGTTTTTCAGCCGCTCGATCGTGAACCGCATATGGGCGGAGTTCTTCGGGGGCGGGCTGATCGAACCGGTCGATCAGATGCACTCCGAAAGCGTGCCAAGGGTGCCGGGGCTTTTGGATTGGCTCGCCGAGGACTTCGCGGCGAACGCGTACGACCTCAAACGCTTGATTCGCGCGATGGTTTCCAGCCGGGCCTATCAATTGGACAGCCGCTTTGGCGAAGCGTCGCCAAAACCCGATGCCGAGAGCTTCGCGATCGCCCGCTTGCGGCCGCTCACGCGCCGGCAACTCGCGGCGTCACTATTGATCGCCACCGGAACGAACTCGCCCGGCGAATTGGATCAGGAAAAAATCGCCAGCCTGGAATCGGCCCTCGATCCGCGAATCGCCGCGTTTCAAAGCAGCGCGGACGAAGCCTTGTTCCTCTCGAACAGCCCCGCCGTTCAAAAGCTGTTCCAAGCGGAAGGGAACAACCTCGCGGCCCGCCTGGCGAAGATTTCGGATGCGAATGAGCTTGCCCGAGTCGCCGTGCGGGCGATCTTCACCCGCGATCCCCGGCCGGACGAACAGCAGGAACTCGCGGCTTGGATCAAGTCTCAGGCAGGCGACCAGAGCCGAACCGCGGAGCAGTTGGTATGGGCCTTGGCGACCTCCGCGGAATTTCGTTTCAATCATTAAATACTCAAACGGTAAATCAAAAGTGGAGGGGGTGGCTGGGGCGCAAAGGAATATTCCGAGGAAAAAGGAGATTTGAGGTCTGGGGCCGTGTCTGATGTTTCTCGCCCGGTTACGGCCCCAGTATTCGCAATTCAAGCTTCATTCCAAGCGGGATTTGCGCCCAGCCACCCAAACCGCCGAGTTTCGTTTCAATCATTAAGGATTGGGTTTGATGAATCCTCTCAAACATTCGCGTTGCCCGCGCAGCGAACATCAACTGCATCGGCGCTCGTTTTTGGGCGGAGCCTGCGGGGCGACGGCGGGGCTTTGGGCGTTTGATGGATTGAGCCTCGCGGCGGAATCGTCCTTATCCCAATCCGTCCAAAAGCAAAGCAAGCGGGTGCTGTTTATCTGGCTGGCGGGCGGAGCGAGCCAGTTCGAGATGTGGGATCCCAAACCCGGCCGGGAGACCGGCGGGCCGTTCCGTACCATCGCCACCAAGGTCCCCGGCTATCACGCGGGCGAACTCATGCCCAAGCTGGCGGCGATGATGGATCAAATCGCCGTCGTGCGGTCGCTCAACACCGAGATTTCCGCCCACGAGCCGGCGGCCGATCTCGTCAGCACGGGCCGGCCCAAAGAACCCGCCCTCGAATATCCGGAAATCGGCGTGGTGCTCGCGAAAGAGTTGGCCGTCGCCGACAGTCCGCTGCCGGGGTATGTGTCGCTATTTACTTCCACCGAAGGCCGTCGCCGGCCCGCCACGGGTTTTCTGGGTGGGCAATATGCGCCGCTCTTATTGGAGAATTCGTTAAGGCCCGCGAACATCGATCTTCCGGAGGGACTCACCCAGTCCCAGCACGCCCGCCGCGAGGAACTGCGAAGCCTGCTCAGCCGGCGGTTTTCCGAGCAGCGAGCCGGCGCGGATTTGGTGGAAGGCTACAATTCCGCGTATGCCAAGGTTCGCGGGCTGATGCAGGCGGATCGTCTGTTTGACTTGGGCCGCGAGCCCGCAGTCGTCCGCGAACGCTACGGCCGGACCCAGTTCGGCGAGCAGGCACTTTTGGCCCGCAGGCTCTTGGAAGCCGGCGTGCCGGTGGTGAAAGTGGCGAGGGGCTTTTGGGACAGCCATCACGACAATTTTGAAAGCCATCGGGAACTCGTGCCGGACTTCGACCACGTGATGAGCGTGCTCCTCGCGGATCTCAAGGAGCGGGGGCTTTTGGATTCCACGCTGGTTCTGGTGCTTTCGGAATTCGGCCGCACACCCAAGATCAACAAGGACATGGGACGCGACCACTACGCGGCGGCCTGGTCGTTCGTCATGGCCGGCTGCGGCGTCAAGGGCGGAACGATTTACGGCAAGACCGATGCCGACGGCAAAACGGTCGTCGACGGTGAGGCGAATGCCGGCGATGTGGCCGCGACGATTTACAAAGCCTTGGGCATCGATCCCGAAAAGCATTATTACGTCGGCCCGCGTCCCGTGCCGCTCGCCAAGGAAGATGCCAAACCCATCCAAGCGATTCTGGGCTGATCTCTCATGCTGAAAACACCGACAACCGCGAAACATCAAAAGACCTGCGAACACCCCTCGGCCCTTTTCGCCATCTCGCGGGACGCGAAAACGAACCGCCTCCTCGCCGGCGGCATGGACGGCGCGGTCTCCGCTCTCGAAGGCGAAGGAGAAGAAGCCAAACTGAAAACCCTCGCCACGCCGCATGCGAATTATCTCTCCTCAATGGCCATCGTGGGGGAGACGGTCGTTACGGGCGGCTTCGACCGCGAACTGGTGTGGACGAGTTTGACCGATGGCAAAATCCTCCGCCGACAACCTGCCCACGACGGTTGGGTGCGGGATCTCGTCGCCTTCGCCGAGGGCACAAAGATCGCCAGCGTGGGGGACGATATGCTCGTCCGCATTTGGGACGCCGGGACCGGAAAAGCGATTCACACGTTGGAAGGCCATCCGCAGCAATCGCCGCAGGGTTACACAACGGCTTTATACGCGATCGCCACAACTGAGGACGGGAAATATCTCGCGAGCGGCGATCGCATCGGCGAAGTGCGGGTCTGGGACGCTGACGCCGGGAAACTTCTTGCCTCCTTCCACGCACCGGAGTTTTACACGTACGATCCCAAAAAGCGCGTCCGCTCCATCGGCGGGATTCGCTCGCTGGCATTTTCCGCGGATGGAACCCAACTCGCGATTGCGGGCATCGGGCAGGTCACCAATGTGGACGGCTTCGTCGGTCCCTGCCGGGTGGAAGTCTGGGATTGGAGGGAGAAGAAGCGCACCTTCGCTGGCCAGGACAAACACAACGCCGTGCTCAACCATGTCGCGTTTCATTCCCAAGCCGAAACGCCGCTGTTGATCGCAGCGGGCGGCGGCGACGGCGGCGGGATCCTGGCGTTTTGGGATCTGAACGCCGAAGCCCCGATCCACAAAGCCAAGCCCAAGGGCCATCTCCACAGGTTCTGCTTCGGGGCCGATCCGAAAGATCTTTTCGCGGCGGGTTACGACGGCGTCCAAGTCTGGGAACTCGGCGAAGATCCCGCGAAACCGGATTTAAAGTAGGAGCCGCGAGAGAGGGAGAGAATTATCTTCGCACGTTTTCCGATGCATGCAAAAAATGGCGCGTCCGGCGATTCGGGTACTGTTTACCAAGAGAGTCCGAGAGTTCGTACGTGATTTTTCGGGGTCCGGTCGCAACCTCTACATTGCCGTGACCTTGTCCGACGATCAGGAGTGGGGTGACCGCCAGTTCAAACTTTGTTGGCGATCTCCTTGAGTTGTTTGGTCGCGATCCCAATCGGGCGGTCCACCGGAACGCCGGCGCAGGCCAGCAGGGTGGTGAGTAGGTCGCCTTGATTCCCCTTGGTTTTTGTTAAGAAGCGGCCTGTGTTGATCGAACCGCCTCCCTTTCCTGCAAGGATGAAAGGCAGGTTTTCCCGGGTGTGCTTGTCGCCGTCTTCAAGGCCGGAACCCCACATCATGATGCAGTTGTCGAGCAGCGTGCCATCGCCTTCCCGCAAGCTGTGCATCTTCTTGACCATGTAGGCAAATTGCGAGATGTTAAACGCCGTGATGGCGGCCACTTTCTTGACCTTCCTCGGCTCGTTGTTGTGGTGGGTCTGGGAGTGGTGCTGGTCGTTGAATCCGAGTTCCGGATAGGAGACGCCGTTTGGCGTCGAGCCGATGTAGGTCGAGACGCGAGTTGTGTCTGTCTGAAACGCCAGCACATTCAGGTCGCACATCACTTGCATGTATTCACTGCGTTTGTCTCCCTCGGGGATTTTGATTTCGATGGGCGGGGAATCTGAGGTGCTCTGTTTGCTGGTTCGAACCCCCGCTTTCTCCCAAGCGTTCTCTTTTTGACGGAGTTCGATTGCGGCAATGCGTCTTTCCACAGAGCGAACACTGTCCAAGTACTCGTCCAGCTTGCGCTGATCGGGAAGCGACAAGGAACGCCTGAGATCCCTTGCGCCGCCCAGGACCAGGTCCAACATGTTTCGGTCGAGAGAATTCATCCGCGTCGATTCGCGCCCCTTGCCGCCTCGTTCCTGCTTGTGGAATAAGCGATTGAGCACGTTGCGTGGATTGACTTCCGCAGGGACGGCCTGGGTCGGGGAGCGAAAACTGCAATGCGAATAATAGGCCTCGTTGAGCCCTTCCTGATTCTCCTTCCAAGTTTGTGGCATCGTGGCCAATTCCAGAGAAGGCAACGTCGTGAAGGCTCCCACATAGTTGGCGGCAATCTGATCTGCGGAGATCCCAATCTGGACCTCGTTCCGTTTGGCGGGGTCCGGCAAAGTCGCCGTGAGCCACGTCGACAATTCCAACGCGTGAGGCGCCCCATTAAAAGGAGAGATCGGGACTCCCGAAATTCCCTTCACTAATAGGCATTGGTCGAGTACGGGGCGCAGCGATTCGAGGGCCGGCGGCGGCGACGACAAGAAACTCTCCGCGTCCTTGGGCCAGAATTGATCCATGATCACGCCGTGGGGCATGTACATGAATCCAAGGCGGACTGGTGGTTTATTCGCCTGGCCTTTGGCTGTCTCCGCCCAACTCATTGCATCCAACAGGGGCAAGGCGAGCGAGGCTCCCACGCCTTTCAAACAGGTGCGACGATTCATTAGAACGCTCTTGCTCATTTGGAGTTCCTTTCTTTTTGAATTCGACGATGCGTGAAGGGATAACTGGCGACGACCGCCGTGATGAGGGTCTGCATCCGGTATCCATCACGAGCGACATCCTGCATCAAATCATCCACCACGATCTCGTCATAGCCTTCCAACTTTCGGCACAACGCATAGGCGAGTAATCGCTCCACAAGATTTCGAGAGACTTCATCGAGGCGGCCGGCCATCATGGTTTTCAATTCTCGGGGGCCCCGAAAACGCTTCCCACTCGGCAGTTCACCCGAAGCATCGATCGCCTCACCGTTGTCGTCCCGGTCGCGCCAGCGCCCGATGGCATCGAAGTTCTCAAGACCAAACCCGATCGGGTCGAGTATCTTATGGCAGTTTGCGCAGACAGAATTCGTGCGGTGCAGTTCCGTGCGCTCGCGCAGCGTCAGGTTCGCGACCGTGTTCTCATCCTGTCTCTCCAAAGCCGGAACGTCCGGCGGGGGAGACGGCACGTGGTCCCCGAGCACTTGTTCCAGCACCCACACACCGCGTTTGACGGGGCTGGTTCGATTGGGAAACGAGGTCGCCGCAAGAACGCCGGGCATCCCCAAGAGTCCCCCTCGATTTCGATCGGAAAGACGAACCTTTCGCATCTTGGGGCCAGTGACCGTTTTTTCCAGGCCGTAGATCGTGGCCAGGTTTTCGTTGAGGAACGTGTAATCAGAATCGATGAAACCCACAATATTTCGGTCTTCCCGCACGATGCTTTCAAACAAGAGGCGGACTTCATCATACATGGCCAATCGCATTTCGCCGGTCATTTGCGGAAACTTGTCAGGATCGAAGGTCTTGCTCTGCAGATTCCCTACCCCAAGCCACTGCGCCCCAAAACCGTCAAACAGAGCGCGGGAACGAGGATCCATCAGCAAGCGTTTCACCTGCGCTTTGAGGATCGATGGCTCGTGGAGTTTGCCGCTATCCGCCAGCGCCATGAGCTCGTCGTCCGGCATGGTCGCCCACAACAGATAGGATAAACGCGAGGCGAGTTGATGATCATCGAGAGGAACAATCTCCACATCAGGCTTCGCCTCTTCCGCCGGAGTAATAAACAGGAACTGGGGAGAAACGAGCATCGCCTTAAGCATCAAGCGAACGGACTCCCGATAGTTGAGATTGTTCTGTTTCCCCAGATCGAACACCTTCAACAGGACTTCGAGTTCCGCTTCGGACGGGGGGCGACGATAGGCCTTGCGTGCGAGGGATTGGGCCACTCTTCGCGCAGCCGCTCGGGCGTCCTTTTCGTGCGCGGGCAGTTCACCCAGGAGTCGCTTTTGCATTTTCGTGGGTGGGGCACCTTCCGGCGCCAGAACTTGATCCAACACCTTTTGGGCGATCGAGAGATACTGCTCCAATTGCAGGGGGGACAGCGAGTTGAGATAACCTTCGCCGCTGACCTCGTCCGGCAACTCATCGGCGATTGCCGGATCCACACCGAAGAGATCTCGCAAGGTGTTGCCATATTCCGTCTTGGTCAACCGCCGAATGACAAAGGGGCCCGGATCTTTCGGACTGAGAAACTTGATCTTCGCCAGCCAATCACTGAACATTTCGCGATCTTCATCGGTCGGTTGCTTGTCCATGTACTCGGGCGGCATGTCGTGGGCTCTGACCCTTGCGATCGCCTTCTTCCACTGTTCGCTGAAGGCGGCGTGACCGGGGCTCTTCAGTGCAGGAGAAAAATTGACCCCAGCTTCCGTCGGTCGTTTGTTCGAGTGGCAGCCGATGCAATAGGTTTTTATGAACGGAGTGACACGATTACGAAAGAACTTCTCCGCGTCGGCCTTTTGCGCGGCGAAATCCCCGTCCGCTGCCGGCTGGGCTTTGCAAGTGACGGGTCGCCAGCACGAGATGCAACACACCAACATGGCGATTACGCCACCGCGAAAACGTGCTCTTGGGATTGTCACTCTTAGATTCCATCTGCAACGCATCGTTCACCTCGTAGCAGCGACATGTCGATTCCGTTCTCTGAGTGGTCCGCCATCGACAGGCGAGCCCTTGGTGGTAGGCCCAATCAGCCGGTGCGGTTAAAAGGCCAAGTCCATGATAACAAAACCCGCACAAATTCGTTAATCCGCCGTGGGACCAACCCCCAGCCGAAATCGTGCGCCGGAAAGCGACCTCGCGGATTCGGCGCTTCGCGAATTTCTGTTAAAACCCCGCCGGGGAAGTACAGAGTCTGATAAACAAAGAGATCCTGTTCAGATTGTCCGAACTTCAAAGATTCTTGAAAGCCTCCGGGATGGAAAAGCAAAGGAAAGTCCGCGATGCGCGCGGCCGGGAATGGACCATCGCGAAAGTTCGCCCCCACGAAATGGAGGAAGCCGACTTTCCGTTTTTTACGAAAACTCATATTTCCCCGATCTTCACAACCGACGGTGCGCAGCATGAGCGCGGGCACTCGTCCAGAAAAACCTTTTGGGCTGGATTTAATCTTTGAGACCCAGGCAGTACAGGTATTCCTGTCGGCGGCCGCCTTGGGTCTCGGCCGTGCGAATGTAGATGTGGTTGCCGCAGACGGTGGGTGTGGCGAAGGCTTCCTCGCCGAGCTTGTTCTTGGCGAGGAGTTCGAGCTTTTGCGGGTTGGCTTTGAACACGAACGTATTGCCGTCTTCGATCGATTGATAAATCACATCGCCTACGCGGACGGGCGACGCCGACACCGGCCCCGCAAGCCGGACCTGCCACATCGTCTCGCCGTCCTCCGCCCGCCAACAGATGCCGATGCCGCGATCGGTCACCGCATAAACGTAGCCGTTGTGAACGATCATCGACTGCTCGTAGCATTTCTGATTGTTCTTCCACACGACCTCTCCCGAGCCGTCGGCTTTGACGCAAATGGTTTCCGCCTTGGGATAGCCGCCGCTGGCGATGGCGAGGTCGCCGCTCCAGACCACGGTGCCGCAGGTGGCCATCGTCGTGCCGGGGGCGGACCAGAGTTCCTTGCCGGTCTGCGGATCGTAAGCGGCCATCAAATCGCCGCCGCTGAGCAGCAACTGCTCGCGTCCGGCGATTTGGGCGACGACGGGCGAAGAAAAACTGTATTTCGCCGGCCGGTCCGTCTGCCAAGCCAGCTTGCCGCTGACCCGCTCGTACGCCGCGAGATAGCCGCCCTTTTCATAGTCGGCCGCGACGATTACCAACGAACCCGAAAGCAAAGGCGACGGGGCGTAGCCGTATTCAAAGCGCTTCGGCACATAAGGCCCGACGGTTTTCTCCCACACGCGTTTGCCGTCGAGGTCAAGGGCCGTCAGCGTGATCTGGTCGTGATGATGAAACGCGGCGAACAGCAGTTTCCCGTCGCAGGCGACCGTCGGCGTGGCGTGGGAGTTCTTGCGGTGCGTCTTCGGAAAACCACCTTGGCTCACGTCGGTCTTCCAGATCAACTGGCCCGTCCCGCGATCGAGGGCGATCACGCTCTGGACCTCCCGGTTTTCATCGGCCGTGGCAAGATAAATCCGGTTCCCGACGACCGTGGGCGACGAGTGCCCGCGTCCCGGCAACGGCGCTTTCCAAATCACGTTTTCCTTCGCCGACCATCGAACCGGCACGTTCTGGCCCTTCTCCGCCACGCCATCCCGGCTGGGACCGCGCCACCAGGGCCAATCGCCCGATTGAGCCGCCGGACCGGGAAACCCCCAAACCGAACTCCCGCAAACCGCCAGCGAAACCAGTCCGATCAAAGCCAATCGCATCATGTTGTCTTTCCGAATCAGTGAAGGGTTGAAGACAGGAGAAGATTGATTACCGAATGGCCCCGTGGGGGAGTTGCACCCCCATCTATCGGTTCATTGTGCTAACGCCGATTGTCTTACTCTTAGACGAACGGGGCAGGATTCGTTGGAAGGTTGCGTCGGCCCTCGTTTGGACAATGATTGAAAATCGAGCGGGCTTGGCGCATAACGGAATATACGAATACAGGGTCGGACGTTGCCGCCAGTCTATCGCGAGAATTGGGCCTTTGACAATCGCGGGGAAGTGATGAGCCTCGAAAGCCAGTTGTTTCAAGCCATGCTGGATGCCCCGGAAGATTTGGACCTGCGGCTGGTGTTTGCCGACTGGTACCGGGAGCATGGCGATCCGCGGGCGGAGTTTATTCAAGTGCAGATCGCCCTCGACCGCCTGCCCCGGCAGCATTCGTGGCGGGCGGAAATGGAAAACCGCCAGCGCGAACTGCTCAAGGAATACCGCAAGGTCTGGGACGCTCCGCTTCATCAACTGCTCAATCAATCGTCCCTCAAAGGATTGGTTCGGTCCCGGCGGGGTCTGGTGCGCGGCTGGAAATATCGGCGGGGTTTTGTGGAGCATCTCAGCGTCGATGCCGGGACGTTGATGAGTTCGTTCGACACGTTTCGGCAGTTGGGGCCGCTGGGTTCGCTCCGGTTATGGAATGTGCCCAACGTCCTCGGGCCGCTTTCCCGCTGGCGGGCGTTGTCGCGGTTCGCGAAACTCGATCTCAGGCACAACCGATTGGGGGACGCGGGGCTCGCCGGGTTATTGAAGTCGCGTTACTTGGAAAACGCCCAAGAACTCGGCCTGGTCGACGCGGGATTGACGGACTTGAGCCTGGACATGCTCCTGGCGGAGGGCCGGCTGCCGGGCCTCAAGCGGATCGTGCTTTCGCAGAATCCCTTCAGCCGGGACGGTTGGGAGCGGCTCTTGTTCCGGTTTGGAGACAAGCTGGAACACGAGAACGGCAACCTGCCCTTGACGAGCTATCTGAAAAAGAGCGAACGCCCGGAGCCGGAGTTCCTGTCGTACGATGATGAGATCCTCTATGACGACGGGCACATCGACACGCAAGGCAAACGGCAGGTCGACGGCGAATGGGTCGAAGGCTACGATGAATATGAAGGCTTCGAGGAATTCGACGAAGACGGACTCAAGCATTTGGGAGGCTACCCGGATTATGAGAAATCCGATTATTGGATCGGGCCCAACAACGAGCCGGACTACCGCCCCGAGGAGTGGGAGGAAGAAGATGACTGATCTGCGCCAAAATCATTCCGTGAATCGAAACGCATAGAGGTCGGCGTCTTTCAGTTGAAACCGGAGCCGCACGGATCGGCCGGCGAGCGGGCTGACATCCGGCCCGTTTTTCCAGACGACGCTGCGCTCGATCGTGTCGCCGAAGTGATCGGGGCAATCGGCGAGGGCGTAGCCTGCGAGCGGTTTGCCGTTTGCATCCTGGAGTTCGACTTTCACGCTCCCGGCGGCGGACGTGGCGAAGTTGAGCGCGAGCTTCGATCCGGTAAACCGCAGCGGTTTCGTCACGAACTCGCCGCCTTCAAGCGGAGCGTTCACGCTGACGAAGCCGTCCAACCGCAACGTATATCGCCGGACCGCGCTGCCGGGATCGGTCCAATAGCTTTCGCCGGCGTACAGCGAAAGCTCGTTCGGAGCGCCGGGAAGGGCCGACTTCGTTTCCACCAGATGCCAGGCGATGTACTGCTGCCCGTAATGCCAGGAGCCGGGCCGTTCGACGCCCGGCCGCAGAAAGGCTTCGTTCCACCGTTTGAACTTCACCCCGTCCCGGCTGGCCATCAGCAACCCTTCCGTGATCGCGGTTCCGTACCTCTCGACAGCAGACGCCCGCAATTCGCGGTGCTCGCGCTCCGGCAAGGCTTTCATAGCCTCCGACCAACCCCGGTCGACGTACCGCGTGGGAAAACCGATCAGGATGTGCGGCGCCCGGTGGTAGGGTTTGATCTGGTTCGTGTAAAGCTGCTCGGGCGGGGAATCTTCGTAGGTCAAATCGTGATGCGGGCCCCAATCGATCAGGTTCTCCGACAGGGCGGTGCGAATCGCCCGCCGGCCGCCGGTGAAGATTCGCCAATACGCCCGGTAGCGGCCGATGCGGGCATCCCAAAACGCAAGGTTCTGCGAGTCAAACGCTCCTAAGCCGGTGAGGATCGGCTTGTCTGTCATCGGCGACCAATGCAAACCGTCGGGCGATCGGAAAGGCAGCAAGCCGTTGGGTTTGGAAGACCGGACAATCGCTTTATAGCGGGACTCGTCCGGGGCGGCCGGGTTCTCGTCGCGAAACACCGCCGGATGCCCGGCATCGACATTCAGCGGCCCCAACGTTCCGCTGGCCAGGACGATGTTGTTTTTCTTCGAGCCTTCGAACTCGTGCAAACCCAATTCGGGTTTCCGCCAGGCGATGCCGTCCTTGCTCTCGGCCAGGCAGCAAAACAGAGGATGCCGCTTTGTGTTGACTTTGCCCTTGGACACTGCCAAATGCCAGGCTTTGTAGTACATGCGGTACACATCGCCGTCTTGGAACACGCTGTGATACCCGCTGCCCGTGCCTTCCCACGGGGCATCGTGCTCCAGGACGATTTGTTGAGGCACGGGATGATGCAGCCGCCGCTCCGCCCCGCCGCTCATTCGGTCGATCAGATAGCGGTCAATAAACAGCTCGCGCCGATTGCCGATCTCGATCACCTCCGCGTCTTCCGCGGCCTCGAGCCGAAAACCGCTGCCGATCACGGCCCCCGTGGAGGCAATTCCCCAAGCGGCGGACTTCAACCAATCCCGACGGCTCTGCGGCGTGGTGTTCATCAAAAGCTCCTTCGATGGGGCGCGATTTTGGGAGATGAAGACTTTCATTGCCGTGCCACCATAACCGCTCGTTTCCATTCCAACAAGAAACCGCCTCAACGAATTTGCGTGTTGGTTAGTACAGAAGGAATCTCTTTACGCGACAACATTTCGCGTCGATTTGGGGACAGACTTCTCTTGACGAGATTAACGCGGTGTGCAAAATACCCGGCCGATCACCGTTGTGCGGATGCCCTGATTCGCAATGTTCTGCAAATGCCCGCGGAAGGGCATCGGTTGCCCGTTCGGGCGTTTGTTTAGCAAAGGAGTGCATAGGCCGTGAAGAAATCGATTCTCTCAAGTTTCGCAGTGGCTCTCACCTTCGGATGTTTGTTGTCCGTCCAAACGGCCTCTGCCCAAGACACCCCAGCCCCCAGCCGCGTCGGCTTGATCGACATGGCCCACGTGTTCAAGAACTATGACAAGTTCAAAGCCCTCAGGGATGATCTGAAAGCGGAAATCCAAAACAGCGATCAGCAGGCCAAATCGATGGCCGCGCACATCAAAACCGTGCAGGATCAAATGAAGGCCTTCACCGAAGGCACGCCGGAGTATCTGCAGCACGAAAAAGAACTGGCGAAGCTGGTGTCCGATTTCGAAGCGTTCCGCAAGGTCGCCCAGCGGGACTTTATGCGGAAAGAAGCCGACATCTATAAAACGGTTTACTTGGAAATCGCCGACGCCGTCAAACTCTATGCTCAACACTACAAGATACGCTTTGATCTTGCGGTTCAACCGCGAGGACATCGGCTCCTCGAGCAATCCCGAAGAAGTCATGCAGAGCATGAACCGCCAGGTGGTGTATTTCAGCGTCAAAGACGACATTAGCGAATCGGTGTTAAAATATCTGAACCAGCGCTATACACAACAGGCTGGACAGCCTGGACAGCCTGGACAGGCTCGCGGGCCGGCTCCGTCGCGGAACTAGTCTTGGGGCAAGTGAAAACACCGCACTCCCTTGTGGAATAGGATTCCCTCGAACCGGCAACTCCCTCGGTGGGGGCTGCCGGTTTTGCTTTAGAGTCCGCGTCCCAACGTCCCGCCGCTGATTCTCGCATTAGAAAGCCTCCGTTTTATGTTGGGTCGAACCGCGTACCGCCCTCGCCCTCAACACACCATCGCCGAACCGGTCGAAACCCGAGGGGTCGGCTTTTTTACGGGGGCCGACGTCACCGTCCGCTTCCTGCCGGCCCCGCCGCATCACGGGGTTCAATTTCAGCGGCTTGATGTTGCAGGTTCCGAGCCAATTCCCGCCCACATCGACTATCTCGTGCCGCGCGAACGCCGCACCGCCCTCGGCAACCGGGACGCGTCGGTGGAACTCACCGAGCACGTGCTGGCGGCCTTGGCGGGACTGCAAATCGATAACTGCCTCGTTCAACTCAACGGGCCGGAACTGCCCGGCGGCGACGGTTCGTCGCTGGCGTTTGTGGACTCCCTCTTGAGCACGGAAATCGTCCCTCAAGTCGAACCCCGCGTGTGCTTTTTTGTCGAGCGGCCGACGGAAATCCGCGGCCGGGACGGTTCGTCCATCCTGGCCGTTCCGAGTCCGTCCCACACATTCACCATTGAATACCGGCTCGACTATGGTGCGGAATCTCCGATCCCGCGGCAGTCGCTGCTCAAGGAAATTACGCCGGAGTGCTTCGTGCACGACCTCGCCTTCGCGCGGACCTTTATTCTCGAAACGGAAATCGAAATGCTCCGCGCGGCGGGTTACGGCAGCCGAACTCGGGAAAAAGATCTCTTGATCTACGGCAAGGACGGAGTGATCGGAAATACCTTGCGCGCTAAAGATGAGTGCGCTCGGCATAAGTTGCTCGATTGCATCGGCGACTTGTCTTTGCTGGGCTGCGATCTGATCGGACACTTTCGCGCGGAGAGATCTGGACATCGTCTCAACCAGGACCTCGCGCGCAAACTGATAGAAACACACCCCAACCATTTTTCGCGCTCAGAATACGATGCGGCCTAGCGATCGCTCCTACGTTGACATATTAGTAAGTGGCGATTGCAAAATCGGAAAACTTTTTCTTGTGATGCGAACGATCGCTCAAAGCCTCCGCCAAAATGCCGATAAGAAGAGGAATGCCAAACGAATCGATGAAGTTTAAGACCCCGGCCGCCTCGCTCGGGTGCCGTTGTCAGGATTCTTGGCACCCTGTGCCGTTTTGGTCTTCGATCTCATTCTAGGAATGATCGGATGTCCCCAAGAATATCAGCTCTCGCCGATGTTGACCCCCGTGCAAAACTTGCGGACGATGTGGAAATCGGGCCGTTTTGTCATGTCGGCCCCCATGTGACAATTGGAGCCGGCACCAAAATCGACAGCCACGTCACCATCGTCGGGCACACGACCATCGGCAAGAACAACCGGTTTTTCCCGAACTGTGTTATCGGCACTCCGCCCCAGGATATTAGCTGGCGAGACGATGCCGTCACTTATGTCGAAATCGGAGACGAGAATCAATTCCGCGAAGGCGTCACCGTGAATGCGGGGGCCGAGAAAGAAGACTATACCACGCGGATCGGCAACCGGAATCTTTTGATGATCAATAGCCACGTTGCGCACAACTGTCACATCTTTAACCAGGTGATTCTCGTCAACGGCGTGTTGCTCGGCGGGCACGTGCACGTGCACGATGGAGCGATTGTGTCCGGCAACTCGGTCGTGCATCACTTTTCGACGCTGGGGACTTTGTCGTTCGTCAGCGGCGGTTGCCGGGTTCCGCACGATATTCCTCCTTATATGCTTTCCGCGGGCAGCGACGATCCGGAGATTAAGACGATCAATGTCGTAGGCATGCGGCGGCGGGGAATCTCCAACGATACGGTCCGCGTGATCAAACGCACGCATCGGCTGATCTATCGCGAACATAAAAAAGTCGAGGCGGCGCGCGAGATACTCCACGATGAACTCGGCGGCGTTCTGCCGCTGGAACTGACAACACTGTTAAACTTCCTGGATGCACAACAAAACGGCAAGATGGGACGCGCCCGCGAGGCGGTCCGCAATTCCAAGCCGAAAGACGCGGCATCAGAACATCGGAGGGCGGCATGAGCCGATTGAATATGGCGGTCGTGGGCGTGGGGGCATTAGGCCGGCATCATGCCCGCATTTTGTCTCAACTTGATTCGGTCAATCTGCTGGGAGTCGCCGATCCGAATTCAAAAGTCGGCCAAACAGTCGCCGACGCTCATCGAACAAAGTGGTTTAGTGACTACCACGAATTGCTCGATGAGAACCTGCCCCTCGAGGCGGCCTGTATTGCTGTGCCGACGACCTATCATCTCGCCGTGGCGTCCGAGTTTCTTAAGCGCGGCATTCCAATCCTCGTCGAAAAGCCCCTTGCCTCAAACGAAGATCAAGCCGCTGAACTCGTCGAACTTGCTCACGCGCGGAATGTCTTACTTCAAGTTGGTCATGTCGAGCGGTTTAATCCAGCCAGCCAGGCGGCGTTTAGTATTTGCGGCGAACCTCGGTATATTCATGCCGAGCGATTAAGCCCCTATAGTTTTCGCTCGACGGATATAGGCGTTGTGCATGACTTGATGATTCACGACATCGACCTGTCCTTGAGCCTCGTGCAATCGCCGGTCGTGCATGTGGACGCCTTTGGCGTGTGCATTATGGGACAAAACGAAGACAGCGTGCGGGCGAGACTCACATTCGAGAATGGCTGCATTGCCGACCTGGTGGCCAATCGCGTAAATCCCACGCCCCGGCGGTCGATGGAAATCTGGTCGCCCGGCGGCCGGACCTTGGTGGACTTTACTTCGCGGGAAGTCGTGCATTATCGGCCCTCGGAAACCCTAATGTACGGCACGCCTCCGCTGGAACGCGCCAGCCAGCCGGGGGCGGATATCGAGCAACTCAAGCGAGATGTGTTCGGCACGTTTCTCGAAGTCATGACTCCCAGCGTGACCAATGAGGATGCGCTCACGGCGGAGCTTGTCAGCTTTGTCGAAGCCGTGCAATTCAATAGACAGCCCGCGTGTGACGGCGGGCAAGCCCTCGAGGCGATGCAAGTCGCCGAGCGAATCGTGCAGGCCGTCAACACGCACCGCTGGGACGGCCATGCCGAGGGATTGACGGGACCGCATTTCCGCATGGCGAAAGAGCGCAAGCGCGCCGGTTAAGCCGATCGGCTATTCTTCCCGAGCGGCTTCGGCGACGGCGGCGGCGATTTTGGGGGCGACGGCGTGATCGAGCGGGTCCGGCAGGATGTGCTCGCGATCGGGATTGTCAATCGCGGAAGCCAATGCCCGGGCTGCGGTGATCTTCATGGTCTCGGTGATTCGCGGGGCACCGGCATCGAGCGCTCCGCGAAAAATTCCCGGAAACACCAGCACGTTATTCACCTGGTTGGGAAAATCGCTGCGGCCCGTCCCCACGATGGCGGCTCCGGCGTCGATGGCTTCGTCGGGCATGATTTCCGGGATGGGATTGGCCATCGCGAGGATGATCGGATCCTTTGCCATCCGGCGAATGTCGTCGCCGTTCAAAAGATTTCCCTTGCTCACGCCGATGAACACGTCCGCGCCGGCGAGAACTTCTTTCAGTGTGCCCTGGCGGTTCTCGCGGTTGGTCCAGGCGAGCAGTTCCCGCTTGGCGGCGGAGAGGTCGCCGCGGTCGCGGTGAATCGCGCCGCGCGAATCGCAAAGCACGATGTCTTTGACGGGAATGCAGACATCGGGCTGATGGCCGACGCAGCGGAGCAGTTTGGCGATCGCCGATCCCGCGGCTCCGGCTCCGTTGATCACCACGCGAAGGTCCGTCAGTTCCCGGCCTTGGATTTTCGCGGCATTGATGATCGCGGCCAGGAGCACGATCGCGGTGCCGTGCTGGTCGTCGTGAAATACGGGAATGCCCAAATCCTGCAGTTGGTCTTCAATGGCGAAACACCTGGGGGCGGAAATGTCTTCCAGGTTGATGCCTCCGAACACCGGAGCGATGCGGCGGACGGTGGTCACAATCTCCGCGATGGATTGCTCGTCGTCCTCGGCGGGCACATCCAGGCAGATCGGCCAGGCGTCGATGTTGGCGAACTCCTTGAACAACAGGGCTTTGCCTTCCATGACGGGAATCGCCGCCAGCGGGCCGATGTTCCCCAGCCCGAGCACTGCCGAGCCGTCGCTGACCACGGCGACAGAGTTTCGTTTGATGGTCAAATCGCGAGCCCGTTCGGGAGACTCGGCGATGATCTCGCAGGGGCGGGCGACGCCGGGGGTATACGCGAGCGAAAGGTCGTCCCGGTTGAGGACCGGCATTTTGTTGTGAATGCCAATCTTCCCGCGAAGTTGCTCGTGGATGATTAAGCTGCGCTCAAAAAAGTCGGCCATGAGATCGTCCTGGATCGTCGCGAGGAAAAAACCGAGGGCAAGGTGGCGGCCATCATATCATGCCGATGCGGGCGATTCAGCCGTGCGATTGTTCCCGGCGGCGTGGCTATGGTATTCTGAAATCGTGAAAACTTAGGCTTTGCCTCCGCGCGGTTATCCTCCAAACTGGTAAACCGCGGCAATTTGAGCCAATCCGCGAACATGAACGAGGATTTTGTCTGATGTGGCGGTTCACGCAATTTTTTTGGCTGTGCTGCACATTTCTCGGCACGACGGTTCCCGTTGGACTTCTTGCGGAATCCCCGGCCGCATCCATCCCGAAGGTCGATTTTCAAAGGGATGTGCAGCCGCTGTTTCGCCGGCATTGCTACCGCTGCCACGGGCAAGCGAAAGCCGAGGGCGGTTTTCGGTTGTCGCACCGCAAGGAAGCGCTGGGCCCGGGCGATTCGGATGAGCCCATCGTCACGCCCGGTCAACCTGACAAGAGCTTGCTGCTCAAACGGCTCACGGACGAAGCGTATGGCGATGTGATGCCTTTGGATTCGGAGCCGTTGTCCGCGGCAGAGGTCGGCGTCATTCGGCGCTGGATCGAAGCCGGGGCCCAGTGGCCGGACGCGGTGGCGGAGGACCGGCATTGGGCTTACATCAAACCAAAGCGGCCGGAACTCCCGCAGGTGCAAAACAAAGCCTGGCCGCAAAACGCCATCGATTATTTCGTGCTGGCGCGGCTGGAGCGAGAAGGATCGTCACCTTCGTCGCCGGCCGATCGCGCCCGGCAGATTCGGCGGGTTTCGCTGGCCCTCATCGGCTTGCCGCCGACGCCCGCGGAAGTGGACGCCTTCGTCAAGGACGATTCGCCCGACGCTTATGAAAAACTCGTGGACCGCCTGCTCGCGTCCAAGCGCTACGGCGAACACTGGGCGCAGCATTGGCTCGATCTGGCCCGGTATGCGGATTCCAACGGATTTCAAGCCGACCAGTTGCGGGACAGTTGGGCCTACCGGGATTGGGTGATCGATGCATTCAATAAAAATCAGCCGTTCGACCAATTTGCGATCGAGCAGCTTGCGGGCGATTTGCTGCCGAATGCGACGCTCGATCAAAAAATCGCCACGGGCTTTCACCGCACGCCGACGTGCAACGTGGAAGCGGGCGTGCATCCGGAAGCCAACCGCGTCAACCAGGTGCTCGACCGGGTGAATACGACGGGCACGGTGTTTCTGGGCACGACGATCGAATGCTGCCAATGCCACGACCACAAATACGATCCCTTCACGCAGAAGGATTATTACCGGCTGTTTGCGTATTTCAACAACACGCCCTTGGAGGTGAAGCAGGATTCCGGCGTGCAGTTTGATTTCGTCGGCCCGACCATGCCCTTGCCGCTTCCGCCCGGCAAATTGGAAAAGCGGCAAGCGCTCGAAACCGAACTGGCCGCCTGGGAAGGCAAGTTGTCCGAGGCCCAAACAGGGCAGGCGGCGAAGTTTGCCGAGTGGGAGCAGAAAACGCTTTCCGCCCTCAAAGCGCATCCCGCCGAGTGGACGGTCGCGCCGCTCAAGCAGTTTTCCACCACGGGCGGTGAGGAGTTTTCGCTGCTCGAAGACGGTTCGGTGCTCATCGGCGGCTCGCTGCCGAGCACCACGAGTTACCAGATTCGCATTCCCGGTCCGCTTAAGGATGTGATTGGCTTCAAGCTCGAAACACTGACGGACGAATCGCTTCCCGGCAAAGGTCCCGGGCGGGGCGACGCCGAGCGCGCGAATTTTATCTTGAGCGAATTCACGGCGGAGGTTGGGCGAGGATCGGAAGGCGCGAAAGGCATCCCGCTCGCCTCGGCCCAGGCCGATTTTTCGCAGCAGAAATGGCACGTCGCCAAAGCCATCGACGGCGACCGCAAAACCGGCTGGGCGATTGGGCCGGAGTTCCACAAGCCGCATTGGGCGACCTTCCGCACCCGGCAGCCGGTGGAGATTTCCCAAGATGAGACGCTCGAGATCACGCTGGATCAAAACTACGGCCGGGGCCGGACGATCGGCCGGGTGCGGCTTTCGCTCCTCACCGGCGATGAACTCACCGCCGAGTTGCCGGAAGATGTCGTCAAGCTGCTCCAGAAGCCCAAGCGGAATCGCAAAGAGCAAACCCGCTTGGAAAACTTTTTCGCGGAATCGAACCCCGAACTCAAAAAGCTCGAAGACCGCATTGCTCAGATCAAGAAACAGTTGGAGCAGGTGAAGCCCGACGAAACGCTGGTGATGGTCGAGATGGACGCGACGCGGGAGACGCACGTTTTTCATCGCGGGAATTATCTCGATCCCGGCGAAGAAGTCGAACCGGGGACGCCGGCGTCTTTGAATCCGTTCGATCCCCAACTTCCCAAGAACCGCTTGGGGCTGGCCCGCTGGCTGGTCGATCCGGCGAATCCGCTCACGGCCCGCGTGACGGTCAATCGCTGGTGGGCCGAGCTGTTCGGGCAGGGGATTGTGAGCACCGAGGAGGACTTTGGGACGCAATCCGAGTTCCCGACGCACCCACAGCTCTTGGATTGGCTCGCGGTGGAGTTTGTCGAATCCGGCTGGTCGATGAAGCACATTCACAAGCAAATCGTGATGTCGAGGACATTCCGGCAGTCGGCCAAAGTCACGAGCGAATTGGAACAACGCGATCCGCAAAATCGGCTGCTCGCGCGGGGGCCGAGATTTCGGCTCTCCGCGGAGACCATTCGCGACAACTCCCTGGCGATTGCGGGACTGCTTTCCCCGAAGATGCACGGGCCGCCGATCATGCCTTATCAGCCGGACGGCATCTGGCGGGCCGTGGGCCGGAACCAGCCCACCTGGAAAACCGCGACGGACGAAAACCGCTTCCGCCGGGGCGTGTATATTGTCTGGAAGCGCGGGGCCCCTTATCCGAGCTTTGTGAACTTCGACGCCCCCGACCGGGCCGCGTGCACCGTGCAGCGTCCGCGGACCAACACACCGCTCCAAGCCCTGACCTTGTTGAACGACCCGGCGTATGCCGAGATGGCGTTGGCTCTCGCCCAGCGCATGTTGACGCAATCCAAAGATTCCAGCTTGGAATCCCGCCTGGAATATGGCTTCCGGTTATGCGTCGCGCGGAAACCCAAGCCGGAGGAACTTGGAATCCTCAAAGAGCTTTACGAATCGGAACGCGCGAAGCTCAAAGAGAACCCCAAACTCGCCGAGGCCCGGCTCGGCAACCTGCTGCCGCGATTGCAGGAAGCCAAACTCGACGCGGTCGAAGTTGCGAGCTGGTTCGCCGTCGCGAACGTGTTATTGAATTTGGACGAAACCGTATCGCTTTAAAACAGTCGCCCGAACGACTTGGCACCTGTCGTTCCTTCAGGAACCTTTACGATGTCCCACCCCGATCAACCTGGCTCGCTGGCTGATTCTTCCGCGGAGGGGTGGCTGGGGCGCAAAGGAATCTTCCGAGGAAAAAGGCGATTTGAGGCCTGGGGCCGTGTCAGGTTTTTCTCTCCCGGTAACAGCCCCAGCATTCGCGATTCAAGCCCTATTCAAAGGGCGATTTGCGCCCCAGCCACCCAAACGCTTTCAGTTTGAGGATGTAAGACAACCTGCCCCAATGGTGCAAAGCAAGTCGGCCTGATGAACCACGTCAGCTCACAGGAAATAAAAACATGACCCGCGACAACTCTGTCTCTCTCAACCAATCCCGTCGGCAATTGTTTCAAACCGTCGGCCTGGGCGTCGGCGGTTATGCGCTGGCGTCGCTGCTCAACGAGGACCGCGTGTTTGCCGATCCCAAATCGGAGAACCCCTTGGCGCCGCGGAAGCCGCATTTCCCGCCGCGGGCGAAGAACATCATCTATATCCACCTGGTCGGCGCGCCGTCGCATCTGGATCTTTACGACTTCAAACCCAAGCTCCAAGAGCACAACGGCGAGCTTTGCCCGGAGGAACTCTTCGAGGGCAAGAAGTTCGCGTTCATCCGCTCGCGGCCCACGATGCTCGGCACGCCGGACAAACCGGAATTCCAGTTCGCCCCATGCGGCGAGTCGGGGACGATGGTCTCGAACTTGATGCCCCAATTGCAAAAAGTCGCCGACGACATCTGCCTCATCAAGTCGCTGCACACCGACGAGTTCAACCACGGCCCGGCGCAGCTCTTCATGCTCACCGGCTTCGGGCGGTTCGGGCGGCCGAGCATCGGGTCCTGGCTGAACTACGGCTTAGGCAGCGAGAACCAAAACCTGCCGGGCTTTGTCGTCCTGATCACCGGCCAGGTGTTGGGGGCGGGCAACTCGGCATGGGGCAGCGGGTTCCTGCCGACGGTTTACCAGGGCATCGAATTTCGCAGCCAAGGCGATCCCGTGCTGTTTCTCTCGAACCCCAAAGGCGTCGATGAAGCGTCCCGGCGGCGCATTGTGGATTCGGTCAACAAGCTCAATTCCGTGGCCCTCGCGGACGTGGGCGATCCCGAAATCGCCACGCGAATCAGCCAGTACGAAATGGCCTACCGCATGCAAACCTCGGTGCCGGAATTGATGAAAATCGACGACGAGCCCGAGCACATTCACAAGATGTACGGCACCCAGCCCGGCAAAACGAGCTTCGCCAACAATTGTCTTTTGGCCCGGCGGATGGTCGAGCGCGGCGTGCGGTTCGTGCAGTTGTTCGACCAGGGTTGGGACATGCACGGCAACGTGTTCGGCAGCCTGCCCAAGAAGTGCAAGCAGGTCGATCAACCGATCGCGGCTCTCATCAAGGATTTGAAAGAGCGGGGGCTGCTCAAAGACACGCTCGTGGTCTGGTCGGCGGAGTTCGGCCGCACCCCGATGGCCCAGGGCAAAAACGGCCAAGGCAAAATGACCTCCGCCGGCCGGGATCATCACAAAGACGCCTTCACCGTGTGGATGGCGGGCGGCGGCGTAAAGGGCGGCTATTCCTACGGAGCCACCGACGATTTGGGCTATTCCATCGCAGAAAACCCGGTCCACGTCCACGATTTTAATGCCACGATTTTGCACCTGATGGGCCTCAATCACGAACGCCTGACGTTCCGCTACCAAGGCCGGCAATTCCGCCTGACCGACGTGCACGGCAAGGTCGTCGAGGACATCATCGCTTAGATCAATCGCCACGAACTGAATCCGGACGCATGATGAATTGGCTGATCTATCACATCGCGAGCGGGCAGGCCTTCTTCAGCGGATCGGCGATGTTGCTGGCGGCCTCGGTTTTCGTTTTCAGCCGGCGGTCGTGGGTCAGGCGGTTGGCCTCTCTTCTTTGCATTGTGGGCGTGATCTTTATTGCCGTTTCCTCCACACCGCTTTCACTTTGGTATTACATCCCTGCAGGGCTGGTCACGATCGTCTGGCTGGGTTCAACACGTTGGCAACTGAAGTATCCGAATTGGAACCTCGCCGTCCGGATTGCCTTGCCTGCCGCCGTTTTGTTCGGCGTGATTTTGGAAATTCCCCATCATCTTTTGCCGGCAATCGAAACAGAACCGTCCAAAACGGTCATCGTTTTCGGCGATTCCGTCACGGCGGGGCTCGGGGATGACGCCGTCGAAACCTGGCCGCAGATTCTCGAGCGAACCCGATCGATCACCATTCAGGATTACGCAAAAATTGGAGCGACCGTTTCCACCGCGGTGCAGCAAGTTCGGCAACAGGACATTCCCGAGGGGCTGGTGTTTTTGGAGATCGGCGGGAATGATGTCTTGGGTTCGACATCGCCGGAAAAGTTTCGCGAGGACTTGAAAGAACTCTTTGAAGCCCTGTCGTCCCATCGCGGGCAGATCGTGATGATGGAATTGCCCCTGCCGCCGTTTTTCAATTCCTACGGGCGAATTCAGCGGGAGTTAGCCCGCGAATACAACGTCAAATTGATTCCCAAGCGGATATTCATGCGGATCCTCGCCCAGGATCAGTCCACGCTCGATTCGATTCATCTCTCGCAATCGGGCCAGCAACAATTTGCCGATGCGGTTTGGGAAATCGTCGGCGGAGCCTTTGACGAGAATTGACGGGATTCCACGGGGCGCTACCCCGCCCGGCGGTGTTCCAGAGGGGCGTGGTAATTGGGGAGCCAGACGGGGTCGATGCCCCGGCTTTCCGCGAAACGGGCCACGTGCAGATGACTGGTCAATAAGAGCACCTGATGGCCGCGCTCGGCAAACTCGATCAACGTCTCCACTGCGGCTTCGGTGCGGTGCTGATCGAAGTTGACCAAAACATCATCGAGCACCATCGGCAGGCGGATTCCCCGCTGGGCAAACTCGTGGACCAGCCCCAGACGCAGGGCTAAAAAGAGTTGCTCCCGCGTGCCCGTGCTGAGTTCTTCCACGGATAATGGCTGCCGGTCGTCCTTCGTCACCAGCAATCGCTGCTGGCCCAACTTCGTCCAAACTCTCCCATACCTGCCGCAGGTGAGTTGGGCCAGATAACCGGAGGCGACGTTGAGAAGTTCCGGTTGGCAGGTGCGTTCGAACTCGCCGCGAATGGCTCGGGCGGTTTGGCTTGCGAGTTTCATCGCGGCATGCTGCACGAGACACTGCCGAAGCTCTTCGGCGATGTCTTCGCGCTCAGCTCGAAGCGCGGCGGGCCTCCGGTCGGATTCGAGCGCCGCGAGTTCCTCCACGATCGATTCCAGCCGATGCGATGTTTCCGCCCGTTCGGTTTCCAGATCGTCGAGTTCCATGTGGATGAGGTCGACGGCTTCCTGGTTCTGCTCGGCATCGAATCCGATGAGGTCCTCCTCGACAATCGCGAGTGCGGGATCCGCCTGGCTGACGGCGGCCAGTTCCTCCCGCGCGAGTTCCAAAAGCTCTTCCAATTCCTGCCGGCGGCCGGCGGCTTCGAGCTGCTGTTCAAATTCCTTGCGGTTCCTGGCTCCCGCCCGCGCCAACAACGCCACGCGCGCCAAACGGGCCTTCACGATTTGTTTTTCGAGCCGGCGAAGTTCCCGCCGGCGGCCTTGTTTCTCGCGATTCAATGTCGCGCGTTCTTCGTTGTCCGCGCCGCAGGTTTCCACGGCCTCTTCCCACACGTCGAGCACGGCCAGCGGCTGGTTGTAATCCAAATTTTGATGGCCTGTGCGCTGGCCCAGGTCCGCCATGCGGTGGCAGAAGGATTCGTAGCGCTCCATCGCGTCGCCGGCGGCATCGCGGGCCGCATCCCAGGCCCGCAGTTGCTCTTTGGCCTCGGCGATCTTTTGCCAGAGTTCGACGGCTTCCTCGGTCTGCACCGTTTCGTCGAGCCCGCATTGCCCCAGCACCTGGCACCACGTTTGCCGGGCGTGGGACGTTTCGCGTTGGCGGGTTTGCATCGCCTTCCGCATCCGGCTGAGCCGGCGTTTGCGGGCCCGCAGCCGCCGGTGGCGATTTAGAAGCCGGCCGAGTTCCGTCAGCCGTTCCGACAGTTTCCCCTCGATGATTGTCTCCGCCGAATCGTCCGTCCGTTCGTCTTCGCGGATGGAAGCGGCCCAAGCTTCCGGGCTGAGACTCTCGATCGAATCGCGAATTTTATGGAGCCTGGCTTCTCTGTCGCGGGCCGCGGTTTGCTCTTCGGAATCCGCCTGTTCCGCCCCGGCCTCGGCGTGGAGTTTGAAGGCCCGCGCGATGGCAAAGCCCGCGATGCCGACCAGTCCCAGAATCGCCCCCGCGATGCCGTTGCTCGTCAGCCCGGTGTAAAACCCGAGCGCGGACAGAACCAGTCCGCTGCCGGCGAGAAACAACAGAAAGCCCGGCACCCACCGCGGCATCTGGGATTCGTTTTCCGCCCGGTCAAGTTCGCGGGTTTCATCGGCGAGGCGGCGTTCGAGTTCCCGGGCTTCGCGTTTCAGCCCGGCAAGTTCCTCGGCGGCGGCGAGTTGCTGCCGGGTGTTGTCCAAGGCGTCTTCGAGGGAACCTTCCGGCAGGTCCTCGATCTGCTCTTCCCATTCGGCTTGCCGTTGATGGCAGGCGTCGGCGAATTTTTCATAGCGTTTGCGGAGCGAGGATTGCCGGCGTTGGGCGATTTGAAAAGTCTTGGCGGCATCGACGAGGCGGATGTAAGCCGCCTGGCTGGTGTCGATCGCCGAGAGCCGATGCACGGGCCAATCGGGACCGAGCGCCTGCTGCCGGGCTTCAAATTCGGTTTTGAGCTCGCGGTCGCGGGCGTTGGCGGTTTCCACTTCGCGTTCGATCTTCGCCGCCCAATCCCGCTGGTGGAGAAAGCCGCGCATCTCGGCAGCGAGTTCGCGGGAGTCGGTCGAATTTCCCGCGGAGTTTTGTTGCTCGCGGAGTTGGCGGATTTCCGCGACGAGGCCTTTCTTCTGCCGGCGGAGTTCGCGAATCTCGTTTTCCAATTCGCCGAGCCGCCGGGGATCGAGTCCCGCCACCAGCGCCGCCGGGGGCAGGATCTTCAACTGGGCTTCGTATTCGCGGACCTGGCACCAAGGCTCCCACACGCGTTTGAGCGTTTCGTGGCCGCTGTGTTGCTGTTTTAATGGACGTTCCCGGATGCAAAGTTCCTCGAGCGCAATTTCCAGTTCAAGTTTTTGCTGCGACAACTCGTGATGGCGTTCGCGGCGAGCGGTGAAGGATTCCAACTCGCGCTGGAGTTCCGCATCCCGCTTCATGCCATTCGCGATCTGTTCGATCTGTTTTGGCGAGAACCCGCCGGCGTGATCGAGTTGTTCGCAGACTTCGAGGAGCTTGCGGCCTTCCGCTCCCAGAGACAAGCTGTAGATTTCGCGGGCGACTTCCTCATCGTGCAGCGTGGCGAGCACTTGCAGTTCCCGGAGTCCGATCGCAAACACGTGCCGAAACAGCCGGGCATCAGCAGGCGGCAAGATCGCGTGGAGCGCCGCTTCCGCAGCCGGCCCTTCGCGAAATAACGAATGGAGACTCGAAGAGCCGGACAGCCTCCAATCGGGTTCGGTGCTCCGCGCCAAACGCGGATCGATTTCTTGAAACTCGATCCCGCCCGATCCCTCCGGATTACACCAGCGGCGGACTTTGCAAAACCGCTCGCCCGCGGAGATCCCGAGCGAACCGTCCCAATCGAAGACGGCGTGCTCGCGCGGACCTTCGCGGTCGCCTGCCTTATGACCGTAAAGCACATCGCGAATGAACCGCAAGAGCGTCGTCTTGCCGGCTTCGTTCGGCCCGTAAAACACATTCAGACCCTCACTCCGCAAGGGTAAGGCCAAATGCTTCCAGACGCCGTAGCGTTCGATTTGAATGTCGGTGATCTTCATGCTCTGGGTCCTCCGTCGGGCACGGTGCGGGATGTGCCGTCGCGGGAAGGGTGGTGGCTTATTTCAAAACGTCCCAGTCTAAAAAGGACCACTGAAAGGAAAGTGCTCATCGGTTGCTTGGCGATATCGAGTGCGCCAATAGTCCACGTTGTCGGAGATGTCGCCCAGATAGGGGCCAAAAATGCAGCCTCTTTTCGGCCAATCATCAAGATCTGGAAGATTTAAAATGCTCGGGGGTTTCAGGAAGTTCGCCTCGTCGGGTTGTTAAGGCTCTGTTTTTTGATTGCTACAGCCGCTGAGCAGGCAGCAGATCAATAGGCTCGATTGAATGACACGCATCACGATCTCCTTGTCGCACTGACACGCGGGAAACCACTATGTGCCGGCCGCTTCGCCAAACCAATCGTGTCCCAATTCGCGGGCCGACGTCAGAATTTCCTGAGGATCCAAGTCATCGACCAAACAAATTAACCGGGCTCTCCATTCGGGGTTGTCCAACTCGCGGAGGTCGGCGAAAACTTCCTCCATGAGCGATGGCTCCGCAGCATCCGCCCACGTATTTTTCAAGGCTTCCTGAAAAAGGCGCTCGAGTTCGCTAGAGGCGTGTTCTTGCCCCGCGAAAGAATGTTCAAGTCGCAGCCGATGTTCGACCTGAATGTCAGGATGATCGGCCGGCGATTGCGGCAGGGCTTCCAAGAACGCCGCTTGCCGGTCCGGTTCTTGAAGCGACTCGAAAAAGGCTCCCGTGCCCTTCAATATCCATGTAACAAACCAGCCCTGTTCGCCGGCTTGAGCGGTTTCGGCATTGAGCTGCGCCTGCATCGCAGCGGCGAGTTCCTCCGGCGTGGCGTCCGCAGCGATGGACCGGCAAAACTCCAACCGCCGGACGCTCGCAAAGGGCAAAAACGTGCCGCGAATCTTGCCGGCCTGGTCGACTTCGATCAGCGTGGCTCCATGCGGGCCGGTTTCTTTCGGCGAGATCGCTTGCAACCGCCCCGGATGATGGGCGATGCCGGCGCGGGTGTCCAAGGTTGCGCCGGCTTCAAAGACCCATCCCGACCGCCGCGCTTGCCGATCCGCGGCGGGGACCGCCAGGTAATCGCAATCGCAATCCGAGAGTTCCTCCGCCAGCGGAGTAGCGCTTCGTTCCGCGGGCCAGTCGGTCAACAAACCTACGCGGAAAGGCGTCGGGCGAGCCTGGCCGTTGGCGGAAGGGGGCCGGGATTCGTCGGCCGGCAGAGCGGGCTGCGATGTGCCGGACAATTGCGCGAGGCTGCCGGGGGTGATCGTGGCGATCACGCGGCCGTCGCGGAGCATCGCCACGGGAGTTGTCGGTTCGTCTTCGTCGGATTCCTCGGCCGCGAGCAACGTGACGTTGTTGGGCAGGTTCGGTATCGCCCGCCACGCCGAGATCGGATCGCTTCGCCCCGGGAGCACGAACACGGAGATCCCGTGCTCCTCCAATCGTTCGAGCCCGGCGACGAGCTCCAGTCTCGCGCGGAGGCTGCGGTCAGATTCCCAAAAGGTGTTACCCGCCAACAGCACGAAATCGACATGCCGGTGAATCGCCCCGTCGATCATTTGGGCGAATGCGATCCGCGTTGCATCGTCCGCCAGCCGCCGGGCGGCGGAACCCGCCGGGCCCACATCGCGGAGCGGTCGATCGAGACCCGCATCGGCGACGTGCAGAAAACAGAGCGGCTCAAACATCTCGGCAGACTCCTTCCCGCCTGAAAACTCGTCCAAAATCTGGGGAAGTATAGCGGAGTTGCGAAATCAGAGAAAGTCCGGTTTGCCAAGGAGCCTGGGCGAGCCTGGGGGAATGGAGTTTTGGCTCGCCCGCGCACACGGACCCGTTATAATGGACCGACCAAACCCCTTCGAGGACCAGCCTGATGAACTCCAAACGCGAACCGGAACTCAATCGGCGGGACGTTCTGAAAGGCACCGCGGCGGCTTCGCTGTCGGTGATGGCGTCGTCTTTGGCTTCCAAAGTTGCCGCAGCGGAGAAACCCGCTTCCCAGCCGGATTTGATCCGCCGGGAAAATCAAAAAGCCGGCGACCGCGATTGGCAGCTCACCCGCGTGCGGATCAACAAAGGCAAATACCGCACCTCGCTGATCGAAGGCTATTGCTCGCATCAATCCATCGCGGCCGGCGAGACGCTGCGGATTTTTGTCAGCTGCGAACCGGCCCGGAAATTTACAATCGACATTTACCGCATGGGCTACTACGGCGGAGCCGGGGCCCGGCGGATGACCACGCTCGGACCGATCGCCGGGACCACAGAGCCCGTGCCGCCGATGGGGCCGGCTCCCGCGCGGCTGCGGGAATGCCGATGGGAACCGAGCGCCGAACTCGCCATTCCCAACGACTGGCCCAGCGGCGTTTACCTCGGCAAGCTCACCACGATTCCCGAATCGAAGTCGGAACCCTATTGGCAAAGCTACGTTATCTTGATCGTGAAGGACGACCGCCCGGCGGACATTTTGTTCCAGTCGAGCGACAACACCTGGCAGGCGTACAACCGCTGGCCGGAGAACGAGTCGCTTTACACGCATCCCGACGGTGCCCACGCCCCCGGCGTCGCGGTCAGCTTCGACCGCCCTTATGGAAAGTACGTGCAGATTTTCGAGCCTGCGCAGTCGGTGGGTTCCGGCGAGTTTTTGCTTTGGGAATATCCGCTGTGTTTCTGGCTCGAGCAGCAGGGCTACGATGTGACCTACGGTTCCAACAGCGACACGATCGATACCGGTTTTCTCACCAGGTGCCGGGCGTTTCTCAGCGTGGGGCACGATGAGTATTGGGACCTAGGGCAATACCGCGCGGTCGAGTCGGCGATCGATGCCGGCGTCAATGTCCTGTGGCTCAGCGGGAACTCGGTGTTTATCGTGTCGCCGTTCTCGCCGAGTTCCAGCGGGCAGGCGAAGCGGATCATCACGCGGGCCGGCTGTTACGGGCCGCTCAGGGACGATGAGATCGCCTCGTACTCGTCGCTGTTTGCCGGGCTGACGGACAAAGCCCCGGACGAGCGGAACATCATCGGGGCGCGAAGCGTCGTCCCGTTCAACGGCGGCGGCGACTGGACTTGCACCAAGCCCGCCCATTGGATGTTCCAGGGCACGGGCATGAAGCGCGGCGAGAGCATTCCGGGGCTCGTGGGTTGGGAGCATCACGGCGAGCCCGATCTCGATCGGCCGGGGCTGGAAGTCGTCGCCGAGGGCTCGGTCTGGTCGGGCGGAATCCGCGAAGGCCGTTACACCGCGACGATTTTTCCGGGGCCGAAGGGAAACTTCGTGTTCAACGCCGCCACGATTTTCTGGTCGCAGGGTCTCGCCACGCCGCCGGGCCACATCCTGCCGTGGTCGCATGGGAGCCGGCCCCACGGCCCGGACGCCCGCGTGCAGAAGATCACCAGCAACCTGCTCCGCCGCGCCGTCAAAGCGGTTTGAACAGCGATTGGAAGTTCGTCCCGGCGGAGCGGTGCGGTTGCGCCGATTCCTTGCCCGCGATTTGCTCCACGCTGCCGCCAATGCGCCTGATATGCAACATATCATAATGATATGTATAATTTCTATTACATTTCATATCGATATTCCCCGCTTATAATGGCAGAGAGCCGGCCAGACGCCGGAATGCGAGATCTGCTGTTTCTGTTCTTATTTGAAGCGGGGGGGAGTTATGGAGCCAAATCTGTCAACGACCGGCCTCCTTGACGGGGGGGAGACAACGGCCGAACGGATGTACGCGGTGGGTGATCCCGAAGGGCTGGCCGTCCTTTGGAAGCAACATCGACCGTGGCTGATGCGGCAAGCTGCGCATCTGTCGGGGCGGAACCGCGACGTCGCCGAGGAAGCGATCGGGGAGTTGGGGGCCAAGCTCGCGCGCCCGTCGATCATGGCGCGATATGACGCCGGACGGTCCTGGAAGCGGTGGGCCGGGAAGATCCTGAAGAACACAGTTTGGGACGTGCTGCGGCGAAACTATGCGCCCCGGTTTCGGATGACGCTGACAACGCTGGACCAACTTTGCGGCGACGGGGTGCCTGAAACGGTCGTCGCGAAATTGACCGGTCTCTTGGGGCGCGCGTTCTGGGATGCCTGGGATTTTCGCATCGCCCTCGCGGAACGTCTCCCCGCTCCCGAACTCCGCGAATTCCAAGCCGGGATTTTGGAACGGTCCCGGCTCAAACAGCGGTCCGGCCGCTTCATCGAAGCCGCGGGCCCGGCGGATCTCCGCTTTCCCTCGCCCGGCGATGCGGCCGGCCGGAATGAGCTGAAAGCCGCCGTTTCCCGAAGCCTGGAGGAATTATCGCCGCGACAGCGGGCGGCCTTCATCATGCACTTTTACCTGGGCTGGACCTTTGCAGTGATTGCCGACGTGCTGCATGACGAGAGAAACGCCAACCTCGTTTCCCGGCATTACTACCAGGCCCTGGCCCGTATCAAAGCTTCTTTGGAGAAGAGCGGTTTTGGAGATCTGAGCGCCTAAACGACACTGGCCTCGGCACCCCTCGATGTTCTTGCAAAAAGTGGCTGAATCAACTTTATCCCCTGAGGGCCCAGGCGCGGGGCGTTTTCCGCGCGGAATGTTCTTGTTAAACTTGTTCGGACCGCAGCCAGATTTCTCTCGTCCCGACGTTCCATGAGACCATTCCTATGAAACCGCTCCTGTTCGCACTCTGCGTGTTGATTGCCTCGACGGGTTTTGGCCAAGACACCACTGCCGCGCGGTCCCCGGCGGATGGACCGTTTATTCCCAAGCCGGCTTTACCCGGAGGGATTGTGCTCTCGCTTTATTCTTCCGATTCACCGAAGTTGAACCGCGATCGAATTCACGAAGCCGAACGATACAACACGACGGGCCAATCCCCCCGGTTGCTCAATACGCTCAACATTCACAACCCGTCGATTGAAGTGCATCTGGCGAAAGATCGGGAGTCCACAGGGGCGGCGGTCATCGTGGCGCCCGGAGGCGGCCACAAAATCCTGTGGGTGGGGCCGGAAGGTTACGATTTGGTTCCGTTTTTCGCCAAACATGGCGTTTCCACAATCGTGCTGCGGAACCGGCTTCGCGTGGACGGCTATGAACCGACAACCGATGCCGTGAACGATGCCTTTCAGGCGATCCGCATCGTGCGGTCTCATGCGGAAGACTGGAAACTCGATCCGAACAAGATTGGGATCGTCGGCTTTTCGGCCGGGGCGGAGCTCGCGGCTCCGGCCGCTTTGTTCTACGACAAGTTTTCCAAAGAGAACAACGACACGTCCGACGCCCTCGCCGGAATTTCCGCGCGGCCGGATTTCGTGGGACTGGTCTACCCCGGGCCCACGCCGTTCACCCGGGATCCCCAAACGGCGATCCCCGCAAACGTGCCGCCCAGCTTTCTGGTTTGCGCCGGGTCCGGCGACCGGGTCCACGCGATTTGGGCCGACGATTATTTTCGGGGCATGCTCACGCGGGGTGTGCCCAATCTGGAAATGCACATTTACGGCCGCGGCAAGCACGGAGGCTCGATCGGCCCCCGCGACGGGATTCCGTTTGGAACCTGGCCCGACCGCTTCATCGACTGGTTCCGGGATTTGGGGTT
The DNA here is from genome assembly GCA_963815195.1 of uncultured Planctomycetaceae bacterium. GTDB lineage: Bacteria > Planctomycetota > Planctomycetia > Planctomycetales > Planctomycetaceae > CAWAVN01. The sequence goes on along the minus strand of CAWFGE010000010.1, from coordinate 132,605 downwards.
CCTGGGCAAGCCCGGCGCGGAAACTCAAGCGGCTAAAGACGTCGCGGACTTTGCCCAGCGCAAACCCCGCCGATCCGGCCGCTCCCGGTGAGACACGTCCCCCCGTTGGTTAATCTTCGCCGGTTTGTACTTGATGTCCAATCGGCCAGCCGCCAAACTATTCCTGCCGGCTGGCTTTTTGTTTGGACCGTTGCGCAGACACGGCTCCGCTCGCCAAATGGTGAAACCTTAAACTTGAAACACAAGAGGATGCCCCCGGCTATGTCCGACAGCTTGAGATCGCGGTTGCTCGCTGAACTTGAAGACTTGATTTTGATCGATCCGCACACGCACATCAATCCGCACAGCCCGGCTTCGAAGACGCTCGCGGATATTATGGGCTACCACTACTACACCGAGTCTGGCGCACTCGGCGGGGTTGGAGCGGTCCCGGATCGAAGAGCCGGGGCTCGATCCCAAAGAAAAAGTCGGCCGGCTGGTCGGACATCTGGATGCGCTCGAGAATACGATCCAGGTGAGTTGGCTCTTGGAAATGTGCCGGGCGTTTTTCGGGTTCGAGGACGACCGCATCACGCCGGACAACTGGGAAAGCCTGTACGATGCGGCCCTAAAAAAAATGGCCGAGCCGGATTGGGAAGAGCAGGTCTTAAAGCAAAGCCAACTCGAGCAGGTGTTTCTGACGAACGATTTCGACGACCCCTTGGACGGCTTCGACACGAATCGGTATATTCCCTGTTTGCGGACCGACGATCTGGTGTTTCATCTCGCCAAACCGGAAGTGCGGGAACGATTGAAGTCGGCCTCGCGGATGGACCTCGGCGATGTCAATTCCCTGGTCGCGGCGGTGGGGCAGCTCTTCGCGCACTTTACCTCCAAAGGGGCCAGGGCCTGTGCGATTTCGCTGCCTCCCGACTTCTCCCCTCAGAAGGTGGAGCGCCCCGTGATGGAACCGGTGCTGAAGGCGATGCTTTCGGGGCGAGCATTGACGGATGACGAAGCGCGGGCGGCGAGTTCGTTCGTGTTTTGGACGTTGGCGGAGATGTGCGCGGAGCATCGGTTGCCGTTTGATTTGATGATCGGCGTCAACCGGAAAGTCTACGGAGCCGGGGTATTCCAGGGGCAGGACTTGTACGACAAACGCACTTCGCTGATTTTGTACCGCGAATTGTTCAATGCCTTCCCGCAGGTGACGTTTCCGATTTCGGTCCTGGCCGAGACGAGCAACCAGGAACTGGTGAGTTACAGTTGGATTTTCCCGAACGTGGTGACCAACGGGCATTGGTGGTATTCGAACATCCCGGCGTACATCGAAACCGATTGCCGCAGCCGCCTGCAGGCGGTGCCGAAGACGAAGCAAATCGGGTATTATAGCGACATGTATAAGTTGGAGTTCGCGCTGCCGAAGTTTTCGATGTACCGGCGGGTGTTGGCGGACGTGCTCGCCAAGGATTTCGTCGAAGGCCGGGGCTGGTCGGAAGAGCGGGCTTTGGCTTTGGGGAAACTCGTGTTGCGCGGGAACGTGGAGCGCATCTTCGCGGCCCGCTGAACGGAAATCCGAATCTCGAAATCCGAAACAATTTCCAATGACCGAATATCTCAAGTCCCGAACCTCCGCGGGGCGTTTTTTTTCAGCGACAGGGCGGCGCTGCGTTGGCCTTGGGCTGACATAGAGCTGGGCCTTCGGCCCGAAGTTCAGAATGTGATTCGTTGCCTGTTGGCGAGAACTTTCAAGAGATGGAATCATGTCGAAGTTGGTTTTGCTCCAAGGCGGCGCGGCGACTCCGTACTCGTTGACGAACGAGGAAACGATCCTGGGCCGACATCCCGATTGCACAATCCAGTTGGATTCCAACATGGTTTCCCGCCGGCACGCCAAGATCATTTCGGCGGGCGGCCAGTTTTTTATCGAAGACATGGGCAGCGGCAACGGCACGTATTTGAACGGTCAGCCGATCCAGGGGCGCACGGAGCTCAAACACAATGACCGCATCAAACTCGGCCCGATTCTGCTTCGCTACGAATCGCCGAAGTCGGGGCGGGCGAGCACGGTGGACATCCCAGCGCTCAGCCCGTCGTTCGGCCCCGGGGCTCACTCGTCGAACCTCCACGAGACGGACGCGGCAATGCCGCTGTTCGATTTGGACGTGATCGACGATGCCCAGGCCTCGACCGACAGCATCGTGGGGACGCTCTCCTCAGAAACGGGGTTCGGCCTGCTCGATTCGCACCCGGAAAAAAAGTTGAAGGGCATCATCGAGATCAGCCGAGGGTTGGCGCAGACGGTCGAGCCGCGGGACCTTTTGCCCAAGATTCTGGAGATCCTGTTTGAGATGTTCCCGTCGGCGGACCGGGGGAGCATTCTGCTGAAAAACGCGACGACCGGGCGGCTGGTCCCGACAGAGCAGCGGCATCGCCGGGAGAGCCAGGATGCGACCGTCAAGCTCAGCCGCACGATCTTGAACAAAGTCACGGAGGAAAAAACCGGCATTCTCTCCGCCGATGCGTCCCAGGAGTTTGCGGGAAGCGAGTCGATTGCCAATCTCGAAATCCATTCCATGATGTGCGTGCCGATGCTGGGATTGGGGGGAGAGGTGATCGGGGTCATCAATCTCGACACGCAAAATCCTTTGCAGCAATTCAAGTCGGATGACCTGGAATTGCTGATGGCGGTCGCCGGGGAAGCGGCCCTCAAGTTCGAAAACGCCCGGCTTCTCGAATCCCACCTCGCCAAACTCCGCCAGGACAACGAAATGGAAATCGCGCGGAAGGTGCAGCGGGCTTTGCTTCCCGAAAACCTTCCCCAGGTGCCCGGATACCAGTTCTTCGCCTCTTACGAATCGGCCCAGGCGGTGGGCGGCGACTATTACGACGCCTTCATGCTGCCGGACGACAAGATCTGCCTGTCGTTCGGGGACGTGGCGGGCAAAGGCGTCCCCGGGGCGCTGATTATGTCGCGGATTTCCAGTTGCGTGCAGAACACGATGGCATTCGTGCACGAGGTGGGTCAGGCGATCGAGGCCATCAACAACCACATGTGCTCCAGTATGGTGGAAGGCCGGTTTGTGACGTATATCCTGGTCATCATCGACCTGAAGACGCACCAGATGTCGCTGGCCAATGCCGGGCATATGTCGCCGTTGATCCGCAAACCCGACGGCCGCGTGGATCAACTTCCCGAAGACGCCGTGGGCCTTCCGGTCGGAATTGTGGAGGGTTTCCCCTATCAAGTCGTCACCCGTCCCATCGAGCCCGGCGAGACCGTGGTGATTATCACCGACGGAGTGGATGAAGCCATGAATCCCGCTGGTGATCTTTACACGAAGGAGCGGGTCGTGGAGTTCGTCAAACACGCGAGCCCCAATGCGGAGGAACTGGGCAAGGCCCTGTTGGCCGATGTCCGCAAGCACGCCAGCGGCCGGCCACAAAACGACGACATCACAATTATGACCTTCAGCCGCGATCCCGCGTGATTCCTCGCCCGCATTGCCCGCCGGTTCATTTTAGGAAGCGCCTTCCCCAAAGGCATTTTTTGCCTTTCCCTATGTGGCCTTTGCTCCTTTGGCCTTTGTGGCCTTCCCCAAACAGATTTTGTAATTTTGTCCAAAAAACATCTTGTCACATTTTCCAGATTTGCCTAATGTTCCGGTCCGACACGGTTCGAAGTTTCGAACAAACCTGGAATAATTGGCGAACTTGGTGCATTTTTCAGATTTCCGAAATGCCACAAGATTCACTCCTCGGATTCTGCGACCCGGTAAACCGTTGATGGTCATGAGGACCATTTAGTTGAGAAGGATTTCCATGCGTTCCATTCTGCGGTTGTGGGAACTGATGGGAGACGTGTTTCGATTGGCGACCACGCGGCCCATCCATCGATCCAAACGCGTGCTGCGATTGATCAACGAGTACGCCCAGTACCAAGGCGGTTGGGTTACGGCCCTCCGGAAATGGATCCCTTGGGGCTGGCGGACGCTGATTTCCGAGCGGCCGCGGATGCTCGTGCATCGGATCGTCCGCTTCGATGGCCGCAGATGGCTGTCCGCCCGCGAAGGCGACCTGCGAAACGAAGACGTACTCAAAACCCAGGCCGAGCAGCTCGAATACAAGCCGCTGATCTCCCTGGTGGTGCCCGTGTACCGCATCAAGCCGCGGTATCTGGAAGATTGCATTCGCTCCGTCGCCGAGCAGTATTATCAAAACTGGGAGTTGATCCTCATCGACGACTGCTCGGGGAAAGTGCAGCTCACCCAGTTGATGCAGGACTGGTGCGGGCGCGATCCCCGCATCCGCACGATTCCGCTCGAGCAGAACGTGAACATCTCGGCCTGTACGAACGTGGGCATCGAAGCCGCCGAGGGAGATTACGTCGGCTTTCTCGATCACGACGACATGCTGACCAAGGATGCGTTGTTTCGCATTGTCGAGCGGTTGAACGCGTGCCCCGACGCTGACGTCGTCTATTCCGACAGCGATAAAATGGACCGGTTCGGCAACTGCTTCGAGGCGTTTCACAAGCCGCGTTGGTCGCCGGCCTATTTCCGCTCGGTGATGTACGTGGGCCATCTCTTGGTGGTGCGGAGCCGACTCTTGCGGGAAGCGGGTGGTTGCGACAGCGCGTTCGACGGCGTGCAGGACTTCGAGTTGATGCTCCGCTTGAGCGAAATCACCGACCGCATCGAGCATGTCCCGCGGATTCTCTATCACTGGCGGGTGATTCCGGGAAGCCTCGCCCGCGAGATCACCGCAAAACCCCGCATCAACGAGCTTCAGCGAAAAGCGGTGCAAGCGCACCTCGACCGCGTGAACATTCCGGGCCGGGCGATCGAATCCGGAAACGGGCATCGCATTCAAATCCTGCCTAAGCCGCGTGCGGAATATCCGCTCGTTTCGATCATGATTCCCACCCGGGACCGGCCCGAGCTGATCGGCCCCTGCCTCGACAGCCTGTTCAAGAACACGGACTATCCCAACTTCGAGGTCGTCGTGGGCGACAACGAGACCCACGATCTCGAAGCCCTCGCGGTCTTCAAGAAGCATCCGATCCGGCGAGTGGAATTGCCGGGCACGTTTCATTTCGCGGCGTTCAACAACATCCTCGCGCGGGAAGCCCGCGGCGAGTATCTGCTGCTCCTCAACAACGACACCGAAATCGAGCAGTCCGACTGGCTGGATCAGTTGCTGTTCCATGCCGAGCAGCCCGGCGTGGGCGCGGTCGGGCCGATGCTCCTGTATGATGACGACACCGTGCAGCACGCGGGCGTGATTTTGGGGCCCCGCGGGACCGCCGACCATTTAATGCGATTTTACCCGTCGGACGCGGACGGCTACGTCGGCTCGCTGCCGGCGGTGCGGGAAGTCATGGCCGTCACCGGTGCGTGTTTGCTCGTCGAGCGGAAGAAGTACGACGCCTGCGGCGGATTGAACGAGATGTTCCGCCGCCATTACGAAGATGTGGACTTCTGCCTGAAGCTGACGGAGCGGGGCTGGGTCAATCGCTATGTCGGCTCGGTCCGCTTGACGCACTATGAGAGCAAGTCGCGGGGCAGCTACTACGAATACACCGACCGTATTCTGTTGTTGGATCGCTGGGAACACCTGATCGACCGGGGCGATCCATACTATAATCCCAACTTTGACGCTCAATCGGTGGACTATTCGCCGCGTGCCGCCTAGACCCCGCGGAACGACGACCTGCATCTTCAGAACGGACTCGACACGATGAATCTCCTCTTTGGACTGCATCATTCCCTCTCGTGCAACAGCGCGAGCCACGTGGATGGGATCGCGCGGGAACTGTGCGGGATGGGTTACGACTGCCTGGTGGCCGTGCCCGACAAACCGGAGGAAGCCTCGCGGTTTGATCCCTATCCTTACCGAGTGGCGACGTTTCACGAAGTGCTGACCGATCCCCGCCGGTTTCGCGACCGGAGAGGCCCGGATTTGCTGCATGTCTGGACGCCCCGCGAACGGATGCGGCATTTCCGCGACCGCCTGGCGGAAGTCGCTTCGTTTCAAACGATCATCCATCTCGAAGACAACGAAGACTACATCGCCCGCACCGCGCTCGGCCCGGAGCGGTATCAGCAAGTGCTCGACGATTCGCTTCCCTATCCCTTCCCCGACCACCTGACCCATCCCAAAGGGGGCCAGGACTTCTTTCGGTCGGCGGCCGGGGCGACGGTGTTGATCGACCAACTCGCCGAGCACGTCCCTTTCGAAATACCTACCGCCGAGTTCTGGCCCGCGGTCGATGATTCCATCTGGTCTCAGCGGCCCAGAAACGATGAACTACGGAAAAAAATGGGCATCGAAAAAGATGAGATCGTGCTCACCTACCACGGCAATATGCACACGGCCAACCACCGCGAGATCCGCAGCCTGTATCTGGCAGTGGCCCTCTTGAACCGCGAAGGCGTGCCCGCCCGCCTGGTCCGCGTCGGACGGGATTCCGTCGAGCACGCGCCCGAATATCGGCATTGGGCGAAGCAGTTCACCATTTCCGTGGGCTACATCGTCAACCGCCGAAAGCTGTCGGACATCCTGGCCATGGCGGACGTGTTCGTGCAGCCGGGGACCAGCGATCCCTTCAACGATTACCGCTTCCCTTCGAAGCTGCCGGAGTTCTTCGCGATGGGCCGGCCGGTCGTGCTGCCCAAAACGAACATCGGCCTCGTGACCCGGCACCTCCAAGACGCCTACGTCCTGGACCACGCCGACGGCACGAGCATCTTCGACGCGGTCCGGCGGATTTGCTCGGACGAAGCCCTCTATCAAACCTTGGCCGACGGGGCGCTCCAGTTTTCGCGCAGCGAATTCTCCTGGAAGGAGTCGGCGATGAAGGTGCACTACCTCTATTCCCGCTGCCTCGCCGCCCGCGAATGCCAACCCGCCGCGTGACCAGCATCAAATCCGAAATCCGAATCTCGAAATCCGAAACAAATCCAAAATACAAATGATCCAAACCCCGAATCAATCTTCTGAAGATGCGCCCGGTCGCAAAATGTGAGCGGAAGGGCGCTAGCCCCCGGTCTTTTCGGCGGAACTTTGATATTCCAAGACCGGCGGCTAGCGCCGTGCCGCTCACTTCAAAAAGACCGGCGGCTAGCGCCGTGCCGCTCACTTCAAAAAGACCGGCGGCTAGCGCCGTGCCGCTCACTTCAAAAATGAATCTGGGGTTTTATGTTATGGCGAAATCTGCATTGTTACGCGAAAAAGTTCCAAGGAGGGAATGATGGATGTTGCGATTGTCACCGGGTCGGCGGGCTTGATCGGCGCGGAGTCCGTGCGGTTCTTGAGCGAAAAGGGCTTCGCGGTCGCCGGGCTCGACAATGACATGCGGAAATACTTCTTCGGCGAAGAAGCCTCGACCGCCTGGAGCCGGCGGCGGCTGGAAAACTCCATCGCGAACTATGAGCACCATACCGTGGATATTCGCGATCACAAAGCCGTCGATATGGTGTTTGGGGAATACGGCTCGGACATCAAGCTCATCGTGCACACCGCCGCCCAGCCTTCGCACGATTGGGCCGCGCGGGAACCGATGACCGATTTCTCCGTGAACGCCCAGGGCACGCTGGTTCTGTTGGAAGCCGCCCGCGCGCATTGCCAGAAAGCCACGTTCGTGTTTACCTCCACGAACAAAGTCTATGGCGACAACCCGAACCGCTTGCCGCTGGTGGAACTCGACACGCGGTGGGACGTGGACGAGTCGCATGCCTACTTCGAGCGGGGCATCGACGAGAGCATGTCGATCGACCACTGCAAGCATTCCCTCTTCGGAGCCTCCAAAGTCGCCGCCGACGTGATGGTCCAGGAATACGGCCGGTACTTCGGCATGAACACCGGCGTGTTTCGCGGCGGATGTCTGACCGGCGGCGGGCACTCGGGCACGGAGCTGCATGGGTTTCTGTCGTTCTTGATGCAGTGCTGCATGGTCGGGCGGACTTACACGATCTTCGGCTACAAAGGCAAACAGGTCCGCGACAATATCCATTCCCGCGATCTGGTCAACATGTTCTGGCATTTCCACCAGAACCCCCGGCCGGGCGAAGTCTATAACGCCGGCGGCAGTCGGCATAGCCACTGCTCGATGCAGGAGGCGATTGCCCTATGCGAAGAGATCTCCGGCAAACGCCTCAATAAAAAATACGCCGACGAATCGCGGATCGGCGACCACATCTGGTACGTGAGCGACGTGAGCAAGTTCCGCGCCACTACCCGGACTGGAATTACGAATATGACCTCCAGGCCCTCCTCGAAGAAATCCACGACGGCTGGGCCACCCGCGGCGATGCCCTCCCCAATGCGGCTTGATCGATCGTCAGCCGGTCAACGTTTCCCATGAGTGATCCCCCCGTCGACAAACAGCGCCTGGCCCTCGGCGTTCGGCAACCTTGGGCGGAGCTGATTCTGCGCGGGATCAAGACGGTGGAAATCCGATCCACGGACACCAGGCAGCGGGGCACGATTTATCTGTATGCCTCGAAGAAGCTCGCCGAGAACGCCTTCGCCGACGATGCGATTGAGGAATATGAGCTGGAGGTCGATTCGCTGCCGCGGGGCGTTTTGGTGGGCACAATCGACCTCTGGGATTCCGGACCGGCGGAAGATGACGATGCCGTCGCGTCCTGCGTGCCGGCGGCTTATCTGGAAGGCCGGTTCGCGTGGCGGATCAAAAACCCCGACCGCCTGGCCGACCCGGTCGTGCCGCGATTTCTCCCGTACGGAGTGTGGTTTTATCCCTTCCATCGCCGGAACGCGTCGCAAGCGGAGTGAATCCCCATTCCAAAGAAAAGCAAAAAGGTGCCTCAAACAAACGTTTGAGACACCTTTCTGTTTTTGGTGATCGGTGCGGGCCAACGCCTCTCACCGCGGAAATAGTATTGCACGTCCGATGCCAAAACCCCGTCGGCTTGTCAAAATCATTCCGAAATCGTTTCAAAACCTGAAAAACAAGGGGATTTTTCCTCAAGTTTTTTCTGCCGGCCGAAACGCGGCGAGTTTCGCCTTTTCAACACATGTTGCAAAATGCCCCATTTGCGGCATTTTGATGAGGCGATTTTGCAACACGGGCTATGAATGCTTGGCCCCGGCGAGTTGCTCGGAGGAGCTGGACGGCGGTTGGCTGGCGTCGGGGTCGTCGTATTTTGTGCGGAGCCGATCCAGATCGATCTGCACTTCGCCGCCGGAGGCTCGGTACTGCTGGGACCAGGACATCAGGAAATCCAGGCAGGCATGATCGATGAACAGGAGCCGTCCTTCCTCGATGCGAACCTGCCGGCGGCGGGGCACGCTTTCCAGCGTTTCGGCGAGGACGGGCAGTTGCAGAAATGTCGCCGTGCCTTGCAGCGAGATGAGGAAGATTTCGGTCTCCCGGTTGTCGGTGGCGACGATTTTCAAGCGGGAGACGCTGAATAACAGTTTCGCCGCCGAGAGCGACATCCCCACCAGCACCCCGGTGAGCAAATCCTTGGCGACAATGGTGCCGACCGTGGCGAAGTAAATCAGGACTTCACCTTTGCCGTATTCCGCCAGGGTGCGGATCGATTTGAGGTCCAGGAGCTTATACCCGATGTAAACGAGCATCGCCGCCAGCGCCGCGACGGGGATCATGCGGATCACCCCCGCCAAGAGCACCACGAAAACCAACAGCCAGATTCCGTGCATCACGGTGGCCCACCTCGATTTTCCGCCAGATTGGATATTCGCGGAGCTGCGCACGATCACCGCGGTGATGGGCAGCGCGCCGAACATTCCGCAGATCATATTGCCCACGCCTTCGGCGCAGAGTTCGCGGTTGTATTTCGCGCGTTTTCCTTGATGCATTTGATCCACCGCCGTCGCCGTCAACAGCGTGGCCGCACTCGCCACGACCGCGATTGCCACGGCGGATTGCACAAGCGCCGCCCAATCGCCCTCCGTGAGCACGGCTAAGGTGGGCACGTGCAGATCGTCCAACAGCCGCGGCGGGACTTCGACGTAAAGCACGGGGAGCGCAAACACCGCCGTGACGAGCGTCGCCGTCACCACCGCCACCAGCGGAGCCGGCACGATCCGCCATTTTTTGGGCGTCGCAGTTTCCCACAACAGAATGATCGCGATGGTGAGCAAACCGATCTTGGCCGCGAGGCCGTGGTTTTTCAAACCCGCTTCGACCTGCAAAATCGCGCGGTCCGCCTCGGCTTGCGATTCGCGAACGTCCTCAACGTTTTTCTCCCGCAAATCGGCCAACGCTTTTCCGGTGGCTGCCAACGCCGTTTGACCGGCCGCCCGCAGTTTCTCTGCCGATTCCGCAGTCTTGGTCGCGGACTCGACATCCAAGTCGGACACCAATTGCCCAAGCTCCGCATGAAGCGCCGCCTGCGACTCCGCCAGCTCGGCCAACTGCTCGGCTTCGGGCAACGTGAGTTCCGCTTCGGCGGCCAACTCGGGCACGACCTCGCCGACTTGTTCCCGAATCTCCACCTGCCAATTGTGCAACGTGCCGAAGGCTTGGAGATTGTCAGTCCGCTCGGCTCGCTGTTCGCGGGTGCCGAACTTCGGCCAGGGCAGTCCTTTTTGAATGGCTTGGGGGATGGTCAGCAGGTTCTCCAGTCCGCTGCCTTTGGGAGTGTCATCCACCATGAGGTGGAATTGGCTGGCGAAGATCAACATCCCAATCCCCGCCAGCATGCCTTTGATCACCGCCGGCGACACGGCGCGAAACCATTGCCCCAGTTTGAACAGCCCGCCGATCAACTGGATCGCTCCCGCCATGAGGACCACCAAGCCCAGGCTTTCCAGGCCGTGCCGGCTCACGAGATCGTAGATAACGACCGTCAAGGCGGCGGCGGGACCGCTGACCGTCAGCGGGGCGCCCGCAAGCAGCCCCACCACAATTCCGCCCACAATCCCGGTGACGAGACCTGCCGCCACCGGAACTCCCGAGGCAATCGAAATCCCCATGCACAGAGGCAACGCGACCAGAAACACAACAATCGAAGGCAAAAGATCATTGCGAATTTTTGGAAACAATCCTCGCGGCGAGGCGTGTTCGCTGCTCATCAGACTCCTCCTCGGTTCGGCGGATGAAAGCATCAACCCGCGCAGCATCAGGCGGCAAACGCCTGGCGCAGGCTGTTTGGGTGAATCGACCCATCAGAAACCAAGCGGCGCGAAGCAGTTCGCGCACAATGGAGCAGCCGATCAACAAAGCAGCGGCGAGCCGGTGCCGTTCAAAGAGCGAAATTCGCTCCGGTCGGAAGCCACCAAAGAGGACCACGGCCGGCGGGACGACGCGGGGCGCAGAATGGAAAGCAGGCGGGGCCGGGTGGGAGCGGCGAAATCGCGGCGTTCCTCGGTCGCCTCGATGTCGGTCTCGTCAACCGTTTCCGCGTCTTCTTCGCAGTCCATCCGCAGGGCGAGCCAGGAACCCAGCGGCAGCGAACCCGCGGAAGGCACCGCCATCACCAGCATGCACAAACCGCAAACCAGAGCCCGCCAACGGGCTGCCGTCTCGCGGTTGCGAAAAGCTGGGGATTTTGAAGGGATAGCAGGCATTGGGTTTCGCGGTTGGCTTGGGAAGTATCTGCGTCTCTTCCCAAGTGTATCGGTTGTCAACCCGGCATGCCACCAGTTTGATTGATTCAACGTCCATCGGCTCCGGCCCATCATCAGCCCAACAGCCGCTTCCACCAGCGGGGTTTCTCGTAGTATTCGGTTTTGTCGTCCCAGGTAATCGCCAGGTCGCGGTCGGACAGCAGCACGACGCGGATTTCCCTCCGGGCGGAGCCGTCCGCGGGGTGGAGCACGATGCGGTCGTTCGCGGCGTCAAACTGATATTTCGCCCCAAACCCGTCGCTGCGAACGAAGCCGCCGTCTTTGGAGAATTGAAGCCAGCGGCCGTCGCCATTCGCGGCGACCCACTTCTTCCGCAGCCAGGTCCGCCGCTGGCTTTGGGAACAGAGCTTGCAAATCGCGACGAGCCCCGTGAGTGCGAATCCCCCCAGGCACAACAGGAAGGGAATTTTCACGATGGCGATGCAAAACATCGGCATTCTCATCGCCGCCAATACCCAGGCGATGCCGCCGCAGACGGCGAAGCCCGCGAAAAAGAACACCGGCTTATGCTTCCACAACCACGCGAGCGTTCGGTGCACGACTACTTCACGCGACAGGCCGATGGCCCGATGAATCGCTGAGGACACGGGCAACGGCGGCGGCATTTCCGGGAAGCGGACCGCCGGAACGCGGAAGGCCGGCTGCCAGTCCGCCATGCCCGCTGACCACACCAGATCGCCCGGTTCGAGCGTCCCTTCGTCGGCCAACTGTTGAAGCTCCGCCAAAGTCACCGGGCCGAATGTTTCGCCGTCGCAGGAAAAATACCATCTCTCCATCAGCGGCCTCCTCTCGAAAAGATCTGCCCGTCCGCGCTCGAAAAACGGTATGATTGGGATAACGCAACCGTCGGCGCGGCGGATCTCGCGAATTCCGCAATTGGCCGATATTGGAGTTGGGGAGGCCCCATGAAATTCGCACGCCGTTATCTGGTTTCTTTATGCCTTAGTGGCTTCCTTCTTTGTCCCGTCCTTCGTGTGGACGCCCAGGAATTGGCCGCGGATCAAGCGAACCTCAAGGGTTACCATCTCCCAAAACTCCAAGTCCGTCCGGGCGATTGGCCGCAGTGGGGCGGGTCTTCGCTTCGCAATAACACGCCCGTCGGGAAAAAACATCCCCACCGACTGGGACGTGGACTCGGGCAAGAACATCAAGTGGAAAGCCAAATTGGGATCCCAGACTTACAGCGGCCCGGTGGTGGCGAATGGGAAAGTCTACGTCGGCACCAACAACGCGGGCGGGTACATCGAGCGGTTCCCGTGGAACGACTTCGTGCAAGTTGATCTGGGCGTGCTGTTGTGCTTCGACGAACAAACGGGCGAATTCCTCTGGCAGCATTCCAACAAGAAACTGAAAACCGGCCGCAAGCATGACTGGCCGATGCAGGGCATCGTGTCGGTCCCGCTGATCGACGGCGAGCGGCTGTGGTATGTGACGAACCGCGGTGAAGTCGTGTGCCTCGACACCGAAGGCTTTCGCGACAAGGAAAACGATGGCCCCTTTCAACAGGAAGACGTCGAGGCGGAGAATGAAGCCGACGTGGTTTGGAAGTTCGACATGATGGGCGAGCTGGGCATCAGCCAGCATAACATGTGCACCTGCTCGCTGACCTCGGCGGGGGAGATCTTGTTTGTGGTCACCTCCAACGGCGTGGACGAAAGCCATGTCAATATTCCCAAGCCCAACGCCCCGGCGTTTTTCGCCATGAACAAGCACACGGCCGAGGTGTTATGGACCGACGAGTCGCCCAACAAAGGCCTGCTCCACGGTTCGTGGTCTTCGCCGGCGTATGCCGTTCTGGGCGGCCGGCCGCAGGTCCTGTTTCCCGGTGGCGACGGCTGGCTTTATAGTTTCGACCCCCAAGGCGACGGCCGAGGCCATTCCAAGCTGCTCTGGAAGTTCGACTGCAATCCCAAGGAGGCCAAATGGATTTTGGGCGGCCGGGGGAATCGCAACCCCTATATCACCGCTGCCGGTGATCTACGACAACAAAGTCTACGTCGCCACGGGTCAGGATCCCGAGCACGGCGAAGGGCCGGGGCATCTGTGGTGCATCGATCCCGCGAAGAAGCTTGACGGCTCGGACGTCAGCCCCACCTTGGCGGTCGATGACCAAGGCAAACCAGCGCCCTTCCGCAAAGAGCAGCTCGTCGATCCCAAAGCGGGCGAGATCGCGAGGCCCAACCCGAACTCCGCGAGTCATCTGGGAATACTCCGATTTCGATTTGAACGGCAATCCGATCACGGATTTCGAGAAAGTGATGCACCGCTCGGTGGGGCATGTCGCCATCAAGGACGACCTGTTGTTTATCGCCGACTTTGGCGGCTTCGTGCACTGCTTCGATGCCCAAACCGGGCACCCGCATTGGACGCATGATCAATTCGCCGCTTGCTGGGCGGCGTCGCCGTTGATCGTGGAAGACAAAGTCTACATCGGCGACGAGGACGGCGATGTCGCGATCTTTCGCCTCTCTGAAAAGAAAGAACTCCTCAATACTATGAACATGGGCAACACCGTGTACACGACGCCGATTGTTGCCAATAATGTGCTGTTCATCGCCAACAAAAACACGTTGTATGCCATCGCGAAAAATCGGCCAAAAGAGACAGTTCCACAATGAAAGCAGCCATGAAGACTCGGATGATTCGCGGTTCGGTGGTTTTGCTTGCCCTGTGTTTGATCGGGGCGCTCGCGTGGAATTTCTCCGCGGAGTCGCCCGATCAGGTTCACCGCCTGCGCGCAACGGGGCGGAGATTACCTGCGAGCATTTTCGCCCGGACATCCCGGCGGCGGCCCAGACGAAACGGCCGGCGATTTTGATGCTCCACGGCGTGGACGGGGCCGACAAGTACGGCCGCTATTACCGCGAATACGCCCGCGCCCTGTCCGCCGAAGGCTTTCACGTGTTCTACGTGCATTACTTCGACACATCGCCTTACGACAACCTCCTGGGCATGACCGATAAAGATCTCGGCGAAACGATCCTCCGCGACCGCGATGATTGGATCGATGCGGTCGCGGACGTTCTCGGCCAGGTGGGGCAACTCGAAGAAATCGATCCCGGCCGCGTGGGACTGTTGGGGTTTTCGCTGGGCGGGTTCGTGTCGCTGTCGGCGACGGAACGGCTTGTGAAAGTGAAAGCAAAAGACCGCACCAGGCCGGCGTGCGTCGTTGAGTTTTTCGGGGGTCTGTTCGAGGATGGCCACGGCCGGCCGGTCGTCCGCGTCGAAGACTTCCCGCCTACGTTGATTCTCCACGGCGAGCAGGACCAGCGCGTGCCCGTGGCAAAAGCTTACGAGCTGCAAGAAAAACTCGCTGCCGCCCAGGTGCCCTATGAGATCAAAACCTACCCCGACCGAGGGCACAGCATCTTGGGCGAAGACGCGGGACGGCGGGCGATCGCGTTCTTCAAGAAGCATCTCGATCAAACGGGCGAATAGTGTTGACGTCGGGCAAGCAGAGCCACACAAAGAACCGCCTCCGCCCCTGCCGTCACTCCGCGCGAAGCGAACTGCGGGCGATCTGGTTTTCCCGCCAGGCGGCGATGTACTTCTGAAAGCCTCGCTTCACCGCGTCATCCGCCTGGCTGACTGACTCTTGCGCGTCGGGATTCAGCAGCGAACGGCCGGAGGATTGATAAAGGTTCGCAGCCTGGGCAGCGACGGCTTGATCGAATCCTGCGAGCAGGTTCAGCAGATTCTTCAAGTCTCCTTGCGATTGAGCGGTGGCGTCCTTGGCGTAATCGTAGGCGGACATTTTGCGGCCGTCGCCGTCGGCATCGAGCCAGACAGCCCCGCTGCATCCGATCACCTTGGCGTCCCAATCCGGCGAGCGGGGCTGATAGGGCTTGGCGGTTTTCCAGTAGGGCTTGTCAATCCCCGGCCCCGTCGCGATGGCGACGAGATGCACATCGTGCTTGAACTTCGGCAACGTCCAACCGCCCTGCCAAAGCACGCCCGCGGGCAAATCGCGGCTCGAATTGGGAGTGATCTTCCCATCGCGAATCGGCTCCCCGTTCGCGAAAAGCTGCACCCGACTCGCTTGGACCCACGACGGACCCAACACCCGCACGCTTACGTTCAGCTCATCATTCGGGACGGGAGCCAACTCGCCGGAGGCAAATTTCCCATCGACTTCGATCTCGGCCAGGAGACCGTAACTCATCATCACCCGGCCCTGGATCAAATTGTTCACAGCCTCATCCGCATTGATCCGGCTCACGTCCGCGTCATTCGCACGGATATAGGTACGCCCCTGCCCGACGAAATGCCTCGCCACGTCATGGGAATCGCTGCTGCCGATGGGCGTGATCTGGTAGCCGCGGTTAAGGAGTGTCATCCAGTCGGAAAGTAATTGCAGCGGATCGGTCTGCGTGGCCCCGGAATTGACAACCTCCATCGCATTGAACCGCATCGGCCAGCCGTCCAGGTTTTCGCCGACGACGTCGTTAAGCACTGATCGATGAATTACTGTCCGGTTTGCGGGGTGAGTGTGTAGTTCCATTTTGGCAGTAGTTTGTCAAAGCTGATGGTCGAACGGATCACGTCTTTCATGGCCTGCGTGGCATTGCGACCTGTTTCGTAGAGCCGGTTGATCACGTGGACTGTCGTTTTGAGGCCGGTGGATGTCGCGGCTTTTCGCATCAGGTTGACAGCGGTTTTCAGAGTGTCGAATAGCATACCGGTGCAGGCGCGAGTCACGTGCGGAAAGAAGCGGCGTTCAATCGGGTTATATTTCGAGCAATAGCTGGGATAATGAGCCACGCGAATGGGGATGCCAATCGAGTTTACGACCTCCTGCAAATCGTGCTTGAATATGTACTTGCTAGCGGAGTTGCTGCCGCCACCGTCCATCAAGAGTAATATCGAATCAGCGTTTGGATAACAGTGTTTGCCGATCCGATTCCAATACCATTTCAGGCTATCGCAGGCAAACTGCGTGGTGTCTCGCGAAAGTCCGATATTAATATGACCGCGATTGCGAACGAGATCATAAATACCATGCGGAATGATCACGCCCTCGGCCCAACTGGGAAAATCATGATCGAAGGCTTCAAAGGCTTTGGTGCTGCGAACGCGGCCTTTGCGAAACAGTTGACCTTGAAACTCTTTGGCCTTGGAATCCACGGAAAAATAGGGATTGCCCGCCGACAGATATTCCTCAATCCACCGCGAGATGTTTTGGAACTGAGCATCCCGATCGGGCGACTTTCCACCGGCAATCGTTTTGCGAATCTTTCTCAAACGCAGTTCTTGATCCTCCATCCACTGCCGGATGACATCATCACTGGCGGGCGTCCCGAGTTTATGAAGCTCCTGTTCCAACTTTCGTGGAGTGAGGTCGGTGAAGACAATCTTTTCATCGTCGGGATCGCCCGCCGTGCGAGTTTGCATCAGAGAGTTCAAGTTTTGTTCGATTTCGGATTCGGGAGTGATCTTTTTTTTTCGACCGGCCCCTTCCCGCCGCACTCGGCCTGCCGCGGGATCGTTGGGGAGTTCATCGAGTTCCTGAATGCCGCGACTAATCGTTCTCGTGGAACACCCCAGAATTTCGGAAATGTACTCGATTCCTCCATGACCCAAACGCTCGGCTTCCACGGCCGCATCGCGCTTTTGATCCTTCTCACTGAGTGTTTGAAAGAAATTCTGCATACGTGTTTCGATCGCCGAATCAAAACGCGGAAGATTGACGCGTGCCATCCGTGGCCTCATGAAAAAAAGAATACAGAAGGGCAAAAACAATCACGGAATCCTACCAAATCTCCCAAATTTATCCGACACTAATTTCTCGAACGATGCTAAACCGCTTCGGACCGAACGGGCGGACGCCGTTGTGCACGTCCCGCGCATGGTTGAGGATCGCCACCTTCACCCCCGGCGTGCGGTAGATTTCGTCGAGAATGGGGGTCCAATCCTCCAACCGATGTTTGGGCGGCTTGGCAGCGGGAGACACGGGAAAGATATTGAAGTGCCCGACGGGCGTTGTGACTTCGTTTCCAATGATGGGGGTGAAGTATTTTCGGACGTGCATTTCGCGGGCAAAGGGTTCGTGATCGATCTGCACGTTGTGGTCCGTCGCGATGGGCGACTCGATGCCCTCCGCCGCGAGCGTAATCATCCGCTCTTGCACGCTGGCATCCCCATGCCCGGAATGCGTGAGCGTGTGGATGTGCGTGTCGCAGGCCACAAAGCCCGGCGTGGGCACCTCGCGGCGAATCGTCAACCGCCGCTTCGCTTCCCCCCCGACTTTCAGCAAAACGTCCGCCTCGGCCAGCGAATACTCAAACCCCCGGCCCGCATAGATTTTGTAGGCGCAGGCGGCAGACCGATTTTGGCTTCGCCCGTGGCCGTGTAAACCGTTCCCGGACGCACGGCGAGATGATCGTTCGACGCCGCCCCCGTCGTTTGCAGGGCGCCGCGGGAATCCGTGATCGTGATCCGCGCCGGTAAAAGTTCGCCGGTCTCCGCATCACGGACTTCGACAGCGAGCACGCCCTGATTCAGGGCCGCAGCCATCGGCCGGGGTTCGAGGAAAATCTCCCCCACGCGAATGTCATCGGGCGTGCTCTCGCGCTGTTCGATCTTGAAATGATTTTCGCCCGCCGCGACCGTTCCCTTGGGGACGGCGAAATACGCCAACATATCGTTTTCATCACGGACCAGTTGCCCCAGTTTTGTTCCGTTGAGCACCACGTTCCAGGTCTGTTTGGCATCCTGCTGTCTGAGCCTCAGCGTCCACTCGCTGGGGTTGGGCTTTGCCGAGAATTTCAGATCGAGACTTGGCGCATTCGGCTTGTTCCGGAAACTCCGACCATTCCCGCGGCCCCGCAATGCGCAGGTGGTGAAATATCTGGTCGAGCATCTGCCCGGATTCCTCGGCCCTCGCGATGGAAGCCGTGAATACGATCAGGCCCAAAGTGATCAAAGCTCGCCGCATGCGATGTTCTCCCATTCAAGAATACCTGTCGATGCTCGAAGGGCTTATTTTCGCATGTCGAACGCGTTGCGCACACGGCGCAAGGGCGGCCATCGCCCACCAATTGAAAACGCGTTCAAGGCTGATGGGCAATGCCCACCCTACTTCACTTGCACACCAAGTATCTTAAGCAAATAATTCAACAGCGCATCGCCCACCAAATCATCTTTAGGCAAAACTAGATACGCGGATTCTTGATCGACGATTCTTAGGTCGGAGCCGATTTGGGTTTTTAGGTTTTGGATCTTCTTTGCGTCGCGGTAGCGGAAGACGGCGTAGCCTTCTTCGAGGCGGATGTGGTCGATGTTCCAACCGATGGCGCGAAGCTGGAGTTCTTTCACCCGGCAGAGGCGGTCGACTTCTTCGGGCAACGGGCCGAAGCGGTCGCGGAGTTCCTCGGTGAACTCGGCGAGGTCTTCAAAGCTTTTGACGTTCGAGAGTTTGCGGTAGGCCTCGATCTTGTGCCGGCCCGGGGGGATGTAGCTTTCCGGGAAAAACGCGGTCACCGGCAGATCGACTTCCACATGCCGATGCTCGCGGAGCGGCTCTTTCCGGAGCGTGCGGACGGAATTCTCCAGAAGCTGGCAGTAAAGCTCGTAACCCACCGAGGCGATATGCCCGCTTTGCTCCGTGCCTAAAATGTTCCCGGCGCCGCGGATTTCCAGGTCCCGCATCGAGATGCGAAAGCCCGCGCCGAGCTCGCTGAACTCCTCGATGGCTTTTAGCCGTTTGGCGGCGTCCGTCGTCAGCACCCGGCCTTCCTCCAGAACCAGGTAGCAATAGGCCCGGTGCTTGTACCGGCCCACGCGGCCGCGGAGTTGGTGCAGATCCGCGAGGCCGTATTTGTCAGCCTGGTTGATGAAGATCGTGTTCGCGTTGGGAATGTCGAGGCCGCTTTCGATGATCGTCGTCGCCACCAGCACATCGGTCTGGCCCGTGACGAATTGGAACATCGCATCTTCCAATTGGCCTTCGGGCATCTGGCCGTGGACGATATCGACCGTGGCTTCGGGGACGATTTTGCGAATGCGGTCGGCGACGTGCTCAATGTTATAAACGCGGTTATGGACGAAATACACCTGGCCGCCGCGGTTGAGTTCGCGGATGATCGCGCTTTTGATCAAGGATTCATCAAACTGCGTGATCCGTGTTTCGATCGGCACCCGTTCCTGCGGGGCGGTGGTCAGGTTGGAAATGTCGCGGATGCCCAGGATCGACATGTGCAGCGTGCGGGGGATCGGCGTGGCCGAGAGCGTAAGCACGTCGACTTCCAGCCGCATCTCCTTGAGCATCTCCTTGGCCTCGACGCCGAACCGCTGCTCTTCATCGATGATCAACAGGCCCAGGTTTTTGAACTGGACGTCTTTTTGAACGAGGCGATGCGTGCCGATGACGATGTCGACGCCGCCCGCGGCCATGCGTTCGAGGATGTCCCGCTGCTCGCGTTTGGATTTGAAGCGGGACAGGCTTTCGATGGTGATCGGGAACTCGGCCATGCGTTCGCAGAAGGTGCGGTAATGCTGCTCGGCGAGCACGGTCGTCGGCACGAGCACGGCGACCTGGCGGCCGGCGTCGACGACTTTGAACGCCGACCGCATGGCGACTTCCGTCTTGCCGAAGCCCACGTCGCCGCAGATCAGGCGGTCCATCGGCCGCGGTTGCTCGAGGTCGTTTTTGACGTTGACGATGGCCTCGTCCTGGTCTTCGGTGGGCGTGTAGGGGAAGGAGGCGTCGAACTCGTGCTGCCAATGCGAGTCGGGCGGGCAGGCGAGGCCGGGCTTCGATTCGCGGGCCGCCTGCAGGCGGATCATGTCGCTGGCCATGTCCAACACCGACCGCGTGACCCGCTGCTTTTTCTTGGCCCAAGACGTGCCGCCCAGCTTGGATAACTGCGGCGAGGCTTTGGCGGCTCCCACGTATTTTTGGACGAGATGAATCAGCGACACCGGCACGTAGACCATCACCCCGCCGTGGAATTCGATCGCGAGATGCTCCTCGCATCTGGTCGTCGGCTTTGAGCTTTTTCATCCCGCGATACCGGCCGATGCCGTTGGCCAGATGCACGACCAGGTCGTTCTCCCGCAGTTCGAGGAAACTGTCGATCACGCGGGTTTCGAGGTTTTTTTTTCGCCGGCGGGCGGTGCGGCGGAGTTCCGTGCGGCCGAAGAGTTCGTGGTCGCTCAAGACGACCAGCCGTTCGCCGACCAGCCGAAATCCGCGATGCACCCGGCCCACGCAAAGTTGCACCTCTTCGCCGATGGTGACGTCGGATTCGCTCAAGAGTTCGGCGAGGCGGTTTTTCTCGGCTTCGTTATGGCAGGACAGAAGCACCCGCTCGTCCCGCGCGACGACGCCGGCGAGTTCGTGCAAGACTTCGTGCCGAGGTCCGGTGAAGCGTTCGATGGACTCGACCTGCAATCGGCAAGTTGTCTCGCCGGTGTCGGCTCCGAGCGCGGTAAGCGTGACGGTCGGAAAGCCCGCACACGCCGCGAGCGCCTCTTCGACGGAAAACAATCCCCGCGGATGCCCCAACCGCTCCAAGTACGCCTGCCCGGATTCCCGCAACTGAGCCAACTCGACCAACCCCGCCCAACTCCCCGCGGGAAGGGAAGCGAGCAAAGATTCGTCCGTTGTTTTTTGCCCGTTGGATTTTGCAGAATCGACACGATCATGGGGCTTACGCGGGCACCGACCGAAGGTTGGTCCGCTCGCCTCTACTAAACTCTGAGGCGTGAGCAACGTCAATGTAACTTGCTGAAGATCATCGAGCTTCCGCTGCGACTCGATGTCGAAGGTGCGGAGGGATTCGATCTCGTCGCCGAAGAATTCGATGCGGATGGGATCGAGGGCATCGGGGGGAAAGAGATCGACGATGCCGCCGTGCATGCTGAACTCGCCGGGGGCTTCCAAAGCGGGCACGCGGTCGAAGCCACGCTCGATCAGCCAATCCAAAAGTTCTCCGGGATCGATTTCCTGGCCGACGGCGAGCGTGCGGGTGCCGGCGAGGCGTTCCTGTCGCGGCGGGACGGATTGCAGAAGGGCGGTGATGCTCGTCACCACGACCGGCGGCGGGTCGGCGGATTCCAACGAACGCAGCACGCGCAGCCGCGCCCCGAACACGACATCGCTGACATTGTGCTCCTGCGGCAGCGATTCCCAGGCGGGGAAAATCGCGGGGGCGACGCCGGCGAAGTTCGACACGTCGAGGGCGAAGTCGTCCACCTCTTGAATCGTGGGCAAGACGACAAGCAGCGTCCCGCCCGCCGGCCGCGCAGCCATGAGTGCGGAAGCCGCCAGCGCGCAGGCAGAGCCCCAGGCTCCATCGACGGCGGCGTTCTTTCCGGCTTTAAGAGCCTCCGCCACGCGGCTGAAGTCGTCCCTCTGGTGAAACAGGGGCACCAGATCCCCTAACGCGCAAATTCCTTGCCGTTGCGTGGGCATCGTGCTGCTATTGTAGCGGCCGCGGCTCTTGTGGCAATCGGAGAATGGCTCGGCGGAGCCGGTTCGACGACCCCGCTCAATCCTCGAACACGCCAATTCCGAGCACCACCCCAAATGGCCAACTTGGACGAAGTCTGCCTGCCGGATAAAGTCATAATCCTAATGAGACAGGAAACGAGAGCTCAACGAGGCGGCCTATGGAGATTAGAACTCTCGCCGCGGACCGAGGCTCCTACTGTTTAGGACCGCCCCGTTTGGGGCTTTTGGAGTTTTGTTTGTTCCCATTCCCAGGGCTGTGCCCTGGGCTGACATAGGGCCGGACCTTCGGCCCTATGTCCGAAAGTTGGAACGCTGAATTAAGGCGAGCTGATGAAACTGTACAATTTCACCATAACAATCGAAGAGTCCATCGATAATCTCGACGTGTTGGATGCATTCTATGGCAAGCTGCAGGATGCGTCGGTCGCCAGTGGCGACGGGAGAACCTACATTCACTTCGACCGAGAGGCGGACTCTCTGGATGATGCGCTCCATAGCGCGATCGCGGATTTATTGAGCGAGGGTTGGCACGTCCGCAAGATTTCTGTCGAACCCGATTGTGTTCGTCCCTTGTCAACGCCGTAGAGCCGATTCTCCGCCTCAATCCTCGAACACGAACCGGACTTCGCCGGCTTCGAGTTTCAATTTGGCTTCAAACGGTTTGCCGGCTTTCGATTTGAAGCCTTTGAGCTTTTTGGTTTCGCCGGTTTTTAAGAGGGTTTTTGCGGTGGTGATGCCGATGCGTTTGCCGGCGATCGATTTCCAGATGGCGAACTTGCAGCCGTCCCGCCAGGCGTTGCAGCCGAACGATTTGGGCTGCTCGATCACATCCGCCCCGCACAGCGGGCAGGAGCCCAGAACTTTTTCCGCGGTCTTGGCTCGGCCGTTCGCGCGGCCTTTTCCGTTTGATTTTTGCGAACGCCCGCCGGCTTTGGGCATGGGGATTTCGCCGATGGCTCCGGTCTTGGTCAGAGTAAGCAAAAGCGGGATGTTCTCGATCGACACCGGTTCCAGAATCGCCCCGCATTGGAGCAGCGTGCGGATTTGATCGGGGGACAGCGTCATCCCGCGGTGCTCCCGCCACAAGACGAACGGGCAGCCGTCTTTCCAGCCCGAGCAGCCGTAGCCGCGTTTGCCTTCGATGATCGGCTTTCCGCACCGTGGGCAATCGCCCCAGCGGGCCAGATCGATTGCGGGCGATTCCCGCGTCACGATGTTTTGGGTGAAGGTTTCGATGTCCCGCATGAAGTCGCCCGCTGCGAGCCCGCCCGTTTCGATTCGGCGGAGCCGGGCTTCCCATTCGCCGGTGAGTTCGGCGGATTTTAGGTTGTCGTCCTGAATGATCGCCACCAGATACCGCCCGCTGTCGGTGGCGAGGAGGTTCTTTTTCTGCCGGGCGATGTAGCCTCGCTTGAGCAAAGTTTCGATGATCGAGGCCCTGGTCGCCGGCGTGCCCAAGCCGCGCTCTTTGAGGGCCTCTTTGAGTTCCTCATCGTCCACCAGTTTGCCGGCGGTCTCCATCGCCCCCAAGAGCGTGTTCTCCGTGAAGTGCGGCGGCGGCTTGGTGTGGCCTTCCCGGACGAATGGTTCGTGCGGCCCCGATTCGCCCTGCTGGAAATCGGGCAGCGTTTGCTCTTCCGAATCGGTTTCCTCATTTTCGGAATCGGGATTGTCCTTCGGTTTGGACTTTTCCTTGCGGGGATAAAGCGCGGTCCAACCCGGCTGCGTCACGCGGACGCCCCGCGCCCGAAACGGCACCCGGGCACTCTCGGCGAAGACCGTGGTGACTTCCTTCAAGCACACCGGATAAAACACCGCAATCAACCGCACGAGCAACGCATCGAACACCTGCTGCTCCCGGCGGGAAAGTTTTTCCGACGTGTTCCCCGTGGGGATAATCGCGTGGTGGTCCGTGACTTTCTTGTCGTTGATGATGCTCGCGGAGAACGGGAGCGCGTTCAAATGGAGAGCATCGATCTCGGCCGGTTTTTGGTCGCGGAGCTTTTGGAGGATGTTGGGGATCTCCGGTTTCAAATCGCTCGGCAGATACCGCGAATCGGTGCGGGGATAGGTGATGAGCTTGTGCTCGTAAAGAGCCTGGGCGATTTTGAGCGTCTCCGCGGCCGACAGTCCGAACCGCCGATTCATGTCCCGCTGGAGTTCCGTGAGATCATACAGCCGGGGCGGAAACAGCCGCTCTTCCTTCGTTTGAATTTCCTTGATCGAAAGCGGTTGGCCGGTGACTTTTTCGAGCACCTGCTGAGCGTCGTCTTGTTTGAAAAACCGATCGCCCGCAAAGCGGAACAGCACCTCGCGGTATTTTGTGAGCAGTTCCCAGAACGGCTCGGAGCGGAACGTGCGGATTTCCTCATCCCGTAGGGCCAACAGCGCCAAGACCGGCGTCTGCACGCGGCCGGCACTCCACAGCTCGCCCGTATCCGCCGAACCGCACGGTGTAGTTCCGCGTCGCGTTGAGGCCCACGATCCAGTCGGCTTCGCTGCGGCATTTGGCGGCGGCGTAGAGGTTGTTGTAGTCGCTCGCCGGGCGGAGTTGTTGGAAGGCCTGGCGGATGGCTTGGGGCGTCAGGGAACTCAGCCACACGCGGGAAATCGGCTTCCGCTCGCAGCCGGTCATGGCGAGGATGTAGCGAAAGATCAATTCCCCTTCGCGGCCGGCGTCGGTGGCGCCGATGATTTCGTCCGCCTGCCGGAACAGCCGGCGAATCACGTCGAATTGCTGCTTGCCGCCGCGTTCGTTCAAGGTTTTCAACTCGAACTCGGCGGGCACGATGGGCAGCGTTTCGAGCTTCCACGATTTCCAGGTCGGGTCGTATTCGTCCGGGTCTTTAAGGCCCACCAGATGCCCGTAAGACCAGGTGACCTGGTAGCCGTTGCCCTCGAAGTATCCTTCGTGCCGGGCCGAAGCCCGCAGGAAGGCCGCCAAGTCGCGGGCGACGGAGGGTTTTTCCGCGAGCACCACCTTCATGCCGGCCGTTCCGTTTGATGAAGACACGAATCTATTCCGTCGCGCGAATCGCCGATCGCAGCCAATCCCGAAACTCCCGCGGCAAGCTGCCATCATCCAGCGAAGGAGCGCGATCTATGAAAACCAGTAACCCGGACAGCGGGACTTGGGGAAACGCGAGACTCTGCGGGGATGGTTCCGCGTGTTCGCCGGTCGGTTTGAGGTGGTATGACAGAAGACCGCTCCCCGTCGAACCGCCAAACCTCCGGCACGCCGAGCGCTGCATAGATCATGAAATCGTCCCATTTGAGATTCAACTTCAGTATTATATGATGCAAACGAACACTATGGCAAGTGGTGTGAATGGAATTTTGCAATCAACTTTGGCAGCCCGGGTTGCCCGAAGATCATAGACAAAACTTGGCCCCGGGCGAATCATTTCAATGCCGGTTTCCCTCCCGGCGGGGGGGATGGTATCGTGATGGTTCTGATGATGTCCCACGGCTCTGAAATATTCTTCTTATGACCAACGTCACCGCGACCGCGAAAAAAATCATTTCCAACATCGAAGACGTCGTCATCGGCAAACGCCAGGAAATCGTGCTGGCGCTGGTGGCTTACTTTTGCGAAGGGCATATCCTCCTGGAAGATGTGCCCGGCGTCGCGAAAACCATCCTCGCCCGCGCGCTCGCCGCGAGCGTGGGCTGCGAATTCAACCGCATCCAATGCACGCCCGATTTGTTGCCGACGGACATTACCGGGGCGTCGGTGTTCAACCCCAAGACGGCCGAGTTCGAGTTTCGGCCGGGCCCGTTGTTCACGCAGATTCTGCTCGCCGATGAAATCAACCGCACGACGCCGCGGACGCAGGCGGCTCTTTTGGAAGCGATGGCCGAGCGGCGCGTGACGGTGGACGGGAAGACGTACGACCTCGAGCCGCCGTTTATGGTGATCGCCACGCAGAACCCGGTGGACCACGAAGGCACGTTCCCGCTACCCGAAGCCCAACTCGACCGGTTCTTGATCCGGCTGAGCCTGGGCTACCCGACACACAAGGAAGAAGGCGAAATGCTGGAGCGTCTGCGGACCTCCCATCCCATCGACCGCCTGCGGCCGGTGGTCACTGCCGAGGAAGTCATCGCCTGCCAGAAAGCGATTCGCGAGGTGCACGTCGATCCGAAAGTGCGGGATTACATCTTGGACATCGTGCACGCGACCCGCGACCATGAGGACATTCTCTTGGGCGGCAGCCCGCGGGCGTCGATTGCTCTCTACCGGGCTTCGCAGGCCTTGGCGGGGATTCGCGGGCACGATTTCACGACGCCCGACGACATCAAGCGCGTCGCCCCGCCGATTCTGTCGCACCGGATGATCCTCCGCCCCGAAAGCCGGCTGCGAAAAATCACCCCCGCCGCGGTGGTCGAGCAAATCCTCACGGATGTTGCGGTGCCGACGATGCAGAATGCGTGACGCGAAAAAAGCGAAACGGCGAGCGGTGGAATGAGGTAGGACTGTTGGCCCGAGAGCCGCGCACGAAGTAAGCGGACTGCATCGCCCTTACCGCTTACTTCGTGCGCGGCTCTCCTTGGCATCACATCCGCGCTTTCCATCGAACGAGGTTCTTATGCGATCCCGGATGACTTCGCGATTTGTGTTTTGGATCGTTTGCGTTCTTTCGCTTTGCCAACCGGCCGTCGCGGTGGATCTCAGGGCATTCCCCGAAAAGGAACGCCAGGCAATCGATCGGCGGGTGCTGGCGGGACCGGATCGGCGGACCGAACAGCCCCGGGAAGCCTTTTACGGTTGGATCACCGGCTTGGGCATTGCCCGCACGCCGTTGTCGGCGGAAGACGAACGGGAAATGGCCAAGGCGGAGCATCGGAAGGTGCTCGGCTCCTTCGAGAGTTCGCCGGCGCCGGAATCGGCTCAGAAAGTGATCGATCGCCTGGCGAAACATCTGCCGGCGGCGGCTCCTGCGGACTTTGAGTATTCGCTGACGATCATCGAAACCCCGGAGTATTGGGCCTGGACCGTCGGCGGGGGATATTTGTATCTCAGCCGGCCCGTTTACGAAACGGTGACGAAGCACGAAAACCACGCCGAGGACCGCTTGGCGTTCGTCTTGGCCCACGAGATGGGGCACATCGTCCGCAAGCATTGCCGGGTCCGGTATCAGCTGTTGAAGTTGGAGCGGATCGCCAAGCTGGACCCCGTGGGGAAGATCGAAATCATCAAGCTGCAGCGGGCGATCCGGCGGTGCATCGAGCACACCGGCGATAAGCTGGAGTTTCTCTACGAACCCCAGCAGGAATACGAGGCGGATTTGTTTGCGGCCCATCTCTGCCGGAATGCCGGGTTCGATGTCCAGGCGGGCTGGGATGTGCTCCGGCAGGGCGTTTTGACGGAAGACGCCGGCGGCGATTTGCACAGCGACTCGGCCCATGCACTGCTCTCGAACGACAACGCCGCGGAGAAGAAAAACCGCCCCACCGCCGCGGACCGGCTGCGGCAGTTGTGCATCGACCGCGACGGCATCGTTCGCGGAGCCGAGTTCGGCCTGTGGGAGTACCACACCGGCTCGGACCAGTGGATCAAACCCCGCGACCTGCACATCACGGCCAACGAACCGGTGATCGTGCTCGTGCATGGAATGGATTCCTCGCTGACCCGCTGCTACATCGATCTGGCCCGGGCGCTTGCCAGCGATGACGCGTTTCGCAGGCACCGCATTCTGGGTTTTCAATATCCCGGCGACGCCAGCCTGTCCCGCATGGGCACGTTGTTGTTTCACGAGGTTTCCCGACATTTCGAGCCCGAGACGAAGATCGATTTCGTGTGCCACAGCGCGGGCGGTCTGGTGGTGCGGTATTATGCGGAAGCGCTCGGTGGCTCCTTTCAGCGGATCATCCTCGAAGGCACGCCGAATCACGGCTCGGACCTTGCGCGGCTGCGACCGGTCGTCGAGATCAAGCAGTTCGTGAAAGAGTTACGGGAAGGCTACAGCGAAGCGGTCGAAAGCGTCATCCGCGACGGGCAGGAGCAAATTCGCCACGACCTGCAGCCGGGCAGTTTGTTCCTGAATTATTTGAACGATCGCGAGGTCGACCGCAGCCGGTATGCCATCCTGCGGGGGAACCGCTTCGGCACTCTGGGCGGGCTGGTGTTTCGGGAGAGCGTCGAACTGGCCCAGGGGATGTTGATCCGCAAAGTCGCATCATCCGATGCTCCCTGGCTCGTGAGGCGGGAGACCGCGCGGTCTTTGCGAAAGCTCAAGAAGCTGCAACTGCCTGAAGAGGTGATGCAAGGGGATCTCGTGGTTTCGACCAAGAGCGCGAAACTCGCCGGCGTGCCGGATGTGCGGAACTTCAAACTCAGCCACAACGAACTCTCTCGTGATCCGAAAACAATTGCGGCCGCCGTCGAGATTTTGAAATCGCCACTGCGGGAAACGAAAGCCCCGGAATGAGAGAACATTCGGCCGCACCGCTCGACCTCGGCGGGGCCCGGTTGTTAAACTGAAATGTGTTGATACGTTTCCAAAACAACCGCTGTGAACGAAAAAAATCCGAGGTGTCTTGAATGCAATGTCTCGACGTGCCGCGCGGGATGCGCTGGGCTTTGGCGATCCTGCTCGCGACCGGCGTTCCAGCTCTTGCCCAGGACAAGGTGGACTTTAACCGCGACATTCGGCCGCTGTTGTCCAATACCTGCTACCAATGCCACGGCCCCGATACGAAAGCCCGGCAAACCAAATTGCGGTTCGATCAGAAAGACGCCGCGTTTGCCGAGCTGGAATCCGGCGGCCGCGCGATCGTGCCCGGCGACCGCAAACAGAGCCAACTCTATCAGCGGATCACACAGAGCGATTCCTCCCTCCGCATGCCGCCGGCCGACAGCGGCAAGGAGCTTTCCGCGAAGGAGATCGAACTCATCGGCCGCTGGATCGACCAGGGAGCCGAATGGCGCGGGCATTGGGCGTTTATTTCTCCGGAACATCAACAGCCCCCGAAAACCAAATGGCCGGAGAAGGTCCGCAATCCGATCGACCAGTTCGTCTACGCCCGCCTGGAAAAAGAAGGCCTCCAGCCGGCCCAGGAAGCATCGAAGACCGCCCTCATTCGGCGGGTGACGTTTGATTTGACCGGGTTGCCGCCGACGCTGAAGGAGATCGATGACTTTCTCGCCGACGACTCTCCCGATGCTTATGAAAAAGTGGTGGATCGGCTGCTCAGGTCGCCGCGGTATGGAGAGCATCTGGCCCGGTATTGGTTGGACGCGGCCCGGTATGGGGACACGCACGGCTTGCACCTGGACAACGAACGCTCGCTGTGGCCTTACCGGAATTGGGTCATGGACTCCTTCAACAACAACAAGCCTTTCGATCAGTTCACCGTGGAGCAGTTGGCGGGCGATTTGCTGCCGAGCGCCACGCTCGATCAGAAAATCGCGACGGGCTTCAACCGCTGCAACGTGACGACGAGCGAGGGTGGTTCGATCGCGGAGGAATATCGCGTGCGGTATGCGATCGACCGCACCGAGACCACCGCGACGGTGTGGATGGGTCTGACGGTCGGTTGCGCGGTGTGTCACGAGCACAAGTTCGACCCGATCTCGCAGCAGGAATTTTACAGTCTGTATGCGTACTTCAATAACACCGCCGACAATGCGATGGACGGCAACGCCCTTTTGCCGCCGCCGGTCATCAAGGTGGCGTCTGAAGAAGATCTTCAAAAGGAAACGGAACTCCAGAACCAGATCGCGGCGATTCGCGGGAAGATCAAACAACGGGCCGCCGAGGTGAAATACGAGGAGCCGGACGATGCCCCGGCCATTTCCGGGGAGCCGCGGGATTTTGTGTGGATCGAAGATGACTTGCCCAGCGGCGCACAGCCGGCGGGAAACGAAGGCCCGAAAAAAAGCTGGAAGTTCGTGACCGCGCCCAAGGCTCCGGTTTACGCCGGCATCAAGTCCTCGGTTCGCACATCCAACGGATTGACGCAGCACTTTTTCACCAATGCCAACCCCGGCTTGAAAGTCGGCGAAGGCGACAAGCTGTTTGCGTACGTTTGGCTCGATCCCAAGAACCCGCCCAAGGAAGTCATGCTGCAATTCAACAACGGCAGTTGGGAGCACCGGGCGATTTGGGGCGAGGATGTGATTCCCTGGGGCGCCGCGAACACGCCCAGCCGGCATGCTGTCGGAACGCTTCCCGAAGCGGGCAAATGGGTGCGATTGGAAGTCGCGGCCGCGGAGGTCGGTTTGAAACCCGGCGAGACGATCAACGGCTGGGCCTTCACGCAGCACGACGGCACCGTGTATTGGGACCACGCGGGGATCGTGACCAAGACCCCCCAATCGGGGCAGGGCTATCAATCCCTCCTGGCTTGGGAAGCCGCCCAGAAAGCGGCCAAGAATCCCAACCTTTCCGCCGACGTCGAGGCGGCTCTCAAAGTCGAACCCGAAAAACGCAGCAAAGACCAACAGCAAACGCTCCAGGCCTATTTCATCGAGAACGTCCACGTCGACAGCCAGCCGCTGTTCGCACCCTTGCGGAAAGACATCGCCGAGATCGAAGCCGAACTCGATTCGCTGCGAAAGTCGATGGCGAGCACGATGATCATGGCCGAACAGCCCAACAAGCGGGAGACGTATGTGCTCACGCGGGGCCAATACGATCAGCCGGACAAGTCGCAGAAGGTCGAACCAGGCGTGCCCTCGGTCTTGCCGGCCTTGCCGAAAGATGCCCCGCCCAACCGCTTGGCTTTGGCGAGATGGCTCGTCGATCCCAAGCATCCGTTGACGGCCCGTGTCACGGTCAACCGGTATTGGCAGCGGTTCTTCGGCACCGGGATTGTCAAAACCGCCGAGGACTTCGGCTCCCAGGGCGAATGGCCGTCGCATCCGGCTCTTTTGGATTGGCTGGCGACGGAGTTCATCGACAGCGGCTGGAACATCAAGCACATGCAAAAGCTGATCGTGATGTCGCACACGTACCGGCAAAACTCGCTGGTCTCGCCGAAACTCGCGGCCGGCGATCCGGAGAATCGTCTCTTGGCGAGAGGGCCGAGGTTTCGGTTGGATGCCGAGGAGATTCGCGACAATGCCCTGGCCATCAGCGGTTTGCTCGTCGAGAAAGTCGGCGGCAAGAGCGTCAAACCGTACCAGCCGCCGGGGCTTTGGAAAGCGGTCGGTTATACCAGCAGCAACACGGCGAACTTCAAGAAGGACGCGGGCAACGCCCTTTACCGCCGGAGCGTTTACACGTTCTGGAAACGCACCTCGCCGCCGCCTTCGATGAGCACCTTCGACGCCCCGAGCCGGGAGGCGTGCACCGTCCGCCGGGCCAGGACCAACACGCCGCTCCAGGCGTTGGTGCTGATGAACGACATCCAGTTCGTCGAGGCGGCCCGGCATTTGGGGGAACGATTGATGACCTCTGGCGGCGACACGCCGGAAGAGCGGATCGCCCACGGCTTCCGCCTCGCCACCGCCCGTTATCCGACCAAAGACGAGTCGGCCGTGCTCTTAAAACTTTATGAGGACCAACTGCAAACGTACCGCAAAGATGCCGAAGCTGCGATGAAATTGATTTCCGTGGGCGATTCCCCGCGGAACATGGAACTCGATCCCGCCGAGCACGCCGCGTGGACCATGATCGGCAGCGTGCTGTTGAACCTCGATGAAACCGTCACCAAGGGGTAATCCGGGATGGCCAAACCTATGGAACTTAACATCAATGACGAACGCGTCTTCCGCGAGCCGGATGCAACGACGATCGAACGCGAGGTGTCCACGCTCGACGAGGAGCAGTTTGCCATCCTCAAGAAAGACGACGAGACTTACATTCAGGCCATGGTCGATCCCGACGAGGGAATGCTTCTTGAATACCAGGACGGCTCGGTTGAGGAACACTTTGGCGTCGCCGAAACACCGACGAAGACCGCAGTCGTCGCGGCGTTTCTTTCTTATGCCGCGGGCACGGATGAATGGAAAACCCGTTTCGAGTGGGCGCGGATGGAGTTGGCGGCAGCAGAGTATACGGTGTTCGTCAGCGTTCCGGCGGAGCGCATCGGCGAAATCGATGACCCGTTCGATTGGGATGAGCGGGTGGAGCTTCCCGATCTGGACGCCGACAGCCTGTTCGCTCTTTACGGCCTGCTCATGGAGACTTCACCGGAAATCGTGAAGTCGGAGTTTTCGGTGATTGCCGAAATCTATCCCGAGGGTCTTGACGTCGTTTTGCTGATGAATGTTCCGAGCCGTTTTCAAAAGGCTCTTGCGGCTCTTTCGCAGGAAACCAGCGACGCCCTTGGCGCTTCCTGGCAACAAGCGGACGCCTTTCCCGTTGCTGAGTACGACCAAGACGCGGCGGCGGATTTGATTACGGACCTGGCCAACCTCGCCAAGCGGTCTCTGGAATCTGGAAATATCCTGACAATGTGCCTACTCCAATAGAAATCACGACAGAGGACCGATTGATGATTCGCTCACACGACCCCGCGCTGCTCCAAACCCGCAGGCATTTTTTCGGCAAGACCGCGACCGGCATCGGCACCGCGGCTTTGGCTTCGCTTTTGAATCCGAAGCTTTTTGGCGCGACCCCCACCGCCGAAACATCACTCGAAGGCCGCGGCGGGATTTTGAAATCCACGCACTTTCCGCCGACCGCCAAGCGGGTGATTTACCTGTTTATGTCGGGGGCACCTTCGCAGTTGGATTTGTACGACTACAAACCCAAGATGCAGGAATGGTTCGACAAGGACTTGCCGGATTCGATCCGGCAGGGGCAGCGGCTGACGACGATGACCTCCGGACAGAAGCGGTTTCCGATCGCCCCCACGATGTTCAAGTTCGCGCAGCACGGCCAAAGCGGGGCCTGGGTCAGCGAGCTTTTGCCTCACACGGCGAAGTGCGTCGATGACATGGCGATTATCAAAACCGTCAACACCGAAGCCATCAACCACGACCCCGCGATCACCTACATCCAAACCGGGGCCCAACAACCGGGCCGGCCCAGCATGGGGGCCTGGTTGTCTTACGGCTTGGGACAGGAAAACAAAAACCTGCCTGCGTTCGTCGTCCTGCATTCCACCTGGAGCGCCAAGCGGGATGCCCAGGCGCTTTATGCCAGGCTCTGGGGCAGCGGGTTTTTGCCCTCGAAACATCAGGGAGTGAGTTTAAGATCGACGGGCGATCCGGTGCTGTATCTGTCCGATCCGCCGGGCGTCTCCGGCACGAACCGCCGGAAAATGCTCGATGCCCTCAATCAGCTCAACCAGAAGGAATACGAGGCCGTGGGCGATCCGGAGATTATGACCCGCATCGCCCAGTACGAGATGGCCTACCGCATGCAGTCTTCGGTGCCGGAGTTGATGGATCTTTCCGGTGAGACAAAAGCCACGCTGGACATGTACGGCCCCGAAGTGACCAAGCCCGGCACCTTCGCGGCCAATTGTCTGTTGGCCCGCCGGCTCGCGGAGCGGGACGTGCCGTTCGTGCAAATCTTCATTCGCGGCTGGGATCAGCACGGGAGTTTGCCGCGGGACATTCGCTTCCAATGCGGCGATGTGGACCAACCGTCCGCAGCGCTTCTGACCGACCTCAAGCAGCGCGGGCTTTTGGAAGACACCCTCGTGATTTGGGGCGGCGAGTTCGGCCGTACGATTTACTGCCAAGGCAAGCTCACCAAAAACAACTACGGCCGCGATCATCATCCGCGCTGCTTTAGCGTGTGGATGGCCGGCGGCGGCGTCAAAGGTGGCCAGGTCTATGGCGAGACGGACGACTTCAGCTACAACATCACCGAAAACCCCGTGCACATTCACGACCTCAACGCCACGATCCTGCACTGTCTCGGCATCAACCACGAACGCCTGACCTACCGTTTCCAGGGCCGGGATTTCCGCCTGACCGACGTGCACGGCCGGGTCGTCAAAGACATCCTGGCGTGATGGCCGAACGTGTTTAAAAAAGCGAGCCGCTGGGTTCGGCATTGGTGAACGGAGTCTCGAAACGAAGACCGGCGGCTAGCGCCTAGCCGCTCACTTTTGCATCATTCGGCCGTTTCGCGCTGACCGAGAATGTCTTTGAGCTGCGCTTTGGACTCCGGCGTGGCGGGATAGATGAGGGGGGCCTTGTTGGGAAGTGCGGTGGGCGTCACCAGGAAGCGATTCCGGCCCATCTGCTCCAGCGGGACAAGAAACTCCCGCCCGGCCGGCATGTCGATGTCGCTCAAATTCGTGATCGTGATCTCGCCGAGTTTCTCCCCGTGCTTCCATTCCTTCTGGACTTCGAGCACGGGGGAGTCCGCGTCCTTCCGGACGGCGGTGGCGACGTAATCCGAGCCGAGGATTTGCTGTCGATTGAGCGTGACCGGATTGGCGGTCAGCATCGCGAGCACGATCAACCCCAAAACCCAAAGCCCGGCAAAACCCGCCGCGAAGATCAGCCGCCCGCGGGACTTGGAGGGCGGCGAAGCGGAAACTTGCTCATCATTTGCCGAGGGGGGCGCGTCCGCGGGCGATTTCTGTTTTGCGGTCAAGCCATCATTCCTTTGCAGAGACCTGCCCCGTCACTTGGGGAAGGCCCGGCTGGTGTCGATGTGATAATCCCGGTCGAACACGTCTTCGAAATCGTAGACGCCGAAGAAATCGCTGAGCTGATCGCGGTCGGTCTTCCGCATCTCGCCGCGGTCGATCAGTTCAAACACGATCCGTCCGAAGTCGTCGGTGGCGCGGATGCCCCAGCGGCGAAACACGGCGAGCGTCAACAGCCCGAAGTTTTCGATCGCGAACCGGCGGATGCCTTCGAGGAGTTCGGGGCCGGTGATGTGGGCGCTGTCATCATCCACGCCGACCGTGTAGGTGCGGCTGAGAATTTTTTGAGCATAAGGCAGGGCCGCGGAGACAAAACGATAGGCGCTCGGGTGATAACGCAACCGCGGGGCTTGCTTGCTGCTGATCGTCATGGGGATGGTCCCTTGGGAAATTACGAAGCACCCCCAAACCCGGTTCTCCCATTTCCGGTAGGGAATTCTCCGTATGAATGTTTCAGAAGTTTTCGCTTCTTCATTTCACCATAACAATTTTCCAAGGGTTCGCAATCGGTCTTCAAAAAACTTTCGATTTTTGGCGGGCGGGTCATTTCGAGGTATGCTTGTGGCTCGATTTGTCTTGATGGACCAAATCGAACGCGGGAAAAACAAAATCCCCCGCAGGCGTCCTGCCGGCGGGGGATTTTTTCCCAAGGGTTTTCGTTGCGTTGCGTCTCGTCTCGGTTTCTTTTCGCGTGGTTTGTGGGGTTTAGGATTTGAAAATCTGCGTGGGTTCGGCCACCTTCCGATAGCCCAGGCTGCGGATGACCTCCAAAACTTCGCTCCACGTGGGGAACTGCCGGCCGCTTTGCCGCTTGTATTCGTCCATGGCCTTCATAAATTCGATCTCATCGCCGGAGTAATCGCGTTCGCAGGTTGTGGGGTCGATTTGCCGCCGGCGTTCCACTTTTCGCCGTGGTGCGACGCGGCGTTCGGTGGTGACTTGTTGGGGGTCGTTTTTGGTGCGTCGATCCGAGGTGCGGCGGTCCTCGGATCGGCGGTCCACCACGAGGGTGTCGGGGGCCGGATTCACGTCGTTCGCCATAAGAGCTTTGAACCTTTCAACGGGGTTTTGCTCAGTCGGCTCGCGAAGAGAACGTTTCATTCGTCGAAGCGCCCTAGCCGCTCGCCAACGTTGAGACTGGCATGAACGATCCGTCGCGCGAGATTTGTGCTTGCTCCTAGGCGATGAATTCATCGCCCGCATTTATTATTCAATCGGCAAAGTTTCTGAACAGACTTTGCCGGCCCGGAAAGATTGATAAACACAGGGAAGTTTGCGGGCGCGACGGTTGGAGCGGTTTGGCGGACTGTGCCGAATGCAAAGGCGAGCGGGGGCCCCTGGTGGTTCACAATGATAGAGAATCCCGTCGAAATGCGGGTCAAATGCGAGACAAGTCTGCGCAAACTTTTGAGGCATTACGCGGGCACCGGCCGCAGGTTGGTCCGCTCGCCTTATTCCCACTCGTTGAGTGGCTGCGGTTCCAGGGTTTTGGTGTTTCGCTCGATCGCCAGGATCACGGTTTGGCTTTGGGACCCGTCGGCCGCGACCGCTTCCAGCGGGATCACTTGGCGGCCTTCTTCCAACGGCAGGCGGATTTCAAACGTGCCGTCGGCTTCCACGGGCACCTCCGATTCCTGGCAGGACAGCACGGCGTCCGGGGACACCTGGCCCGTGATCATCACGTCGGCTTCCACCTCCAAAGACACCGCGTCCGCAAAACGAAACGCGGCCGAACCGCGAATCGGAAACCGGTGGCCCGGATCGCCGGCCCAGCCTTGCGGGGCGATTTCGTGCCGCTGCTCGTCGTACTTCCGCGCCAGGGGCGTTCCGGGCAACGGAAGTTTCACCGGCGTGGAACGGGCCAACAGGAAGAATTGCCCCTTCGCGGTTTCGTAGCCGACTTGCAGTTCGTAAGTCCGGCTCGGATCGGCGACGGGGACATACCAATGGTCGACCGCGGACCCGATGGGAATCGTCGCCACAGATCGCTTCGTAGGGCTCGTCTCGTCGCAGGCGGTGATGTCGAACATCCGCAGCACGGGCACCGCCCGATGCCAATGCGAGCCCAGGGAGGCTTCCGCCCGGTCGAGAATCCGGCTCGTCAACAGCCAATGGGCGTAAATCCAATTCGAACCGAGGGGGCGGGCGGCGATGCGTTCGCTCTGTCCGCCGGCGGCATTTGCCTTAAGCCGGAGCGGCCTGGGGGTGGCGGGCTTTTGGTCGGACGACGCTTTGGACGTGCGCCGCAGCGTGACGCGGGACGGTGTTTCGTCCGCCCGGCGAAGGGCCCGACTGCGCTCGGTGTGGGATTTCTCAGGCGGAATTTTGGCCAGCCGGCGGTTTTTGAGGGCATCGATCAGGTCGGCCTTTTTCATCGCATGCCAGCCGTCCACCTTGTTGTGCTTCGCGATCTGGGCCAATTCCTTGCGGGTGTACGCGGCTAAAGTTTTTTCGGAAGCCATGAGGGACCATCTCCGACAAAAGATTTGTGCGCCCCATTCGGGGAATGGAGGTGTTGGAAATGAGACAGAGGATTCGATTCGCGAACGCTTGTGGGAATCCACATTGGGAAAGGGAAACAAGATTTCCCTATAGATAGATACGCAAACGGAGGCCGAAGGATCACGGATTTTTTCAAAAAATCACAGCTGACTTTTTCGGACGTCCCTCTCCTGTTTTTGCCACGCCGACGTTCCGGTTCCAGCACGATAATAAAAACTTGAGGTCCCGCGGCTCAATAATTGGCGTAACTCCATGTTTTTGAATGAGATACAACAATCCCTCGCGATCAGGTTCGGCGACTCAGAAATAGAGACAACTACCAACGTCATTAGGGTTTTCCCGCGGGGGTGGTGGCACCGTCCGGGGCCAATCGTTTTTCACTTTTTTGACAAAGAGCAGTGGGCCCGATGGAAGCGTCACTTTGTTTTTCATACATCCCGCGACGCGGCGGGTTGTTACGTTCCCGTTACGGATTCCGGGCCATTTCTTGGTATCATCGACGCGGGCGAAGACTTTTTGTCTTGGGCCTTGCAAAGGCCCACGGGACTTCCTTTAATTCGAGAGGAACAGCGATGGCGTTCTCTTCACCTCAACACAGGGAGGATGGTATGCAACGGACCTTGTGGACGCGGCGTGGATGGTGGCTGGCGGGATTGGCCCTCGCGATCGCGGGGATCGGTTGGGGGGCCGGGCGGTTGTTGCCCGCGCGGGCGGGGGAACCATCGCGTTCCAAAGCGGCCTCGGCTCAAACAGACGCCTCGGAGGACGAGTGGACTTTGGGGCGGGAGTTGTTTCATCGGAGTTGGCTGCCGGACGATCCCCGCAGTCCCCAAGGTGACGGCTTGGGGCCGATGTTTAACGACACGTCCTGCGCCGCATGCCATAACCAGGGCGGTCCGGGCGGCGGCGGCTCTTCGAGCAAAAACGTGGAACTCTTGACGGCGTTCGTCTCGCAGCCGATGGTCTTTAATGGGCCTGGTCCTGCGACGATGCCCGGCGGCACGTCAGGTCCATTGCCCGGCGGATTTGGTGGCGGCGCGGTTCCCTTTGCCGGTCCGGCAGCACCGAACCAGACGGGCTCCACTATTCCGGTCGTGACACCGGAACAACGGAAGGCGATCACCGAGGAACTTGCCAAGATCCATCCCGAATTTCGCAAGAGTTCCAGCGTCGTGATCCATCGCTTTGGCACGTCGCCCGAGCATTCCCAATGGCGAGAGGAGTTGCTGAATCAATCTCAGGTCCCTTCGCCTTTTCTCAGTCCCAGCGCTGTGAATACGTTGGATACGTTTCCGAATCCGACAACAGCGTTCACGTCCACCGCAGTGGCCACGTTCGAAGAACCGGCCCCGGAACGCAATCCTGCATTTCAACCTGCCGATCAACAAGCCCCATTTGCTCAGGCCGGCGAGGAGGTCCCGACGGAAGGCACACCCGCAAGGGTCCCCGCCGACATTCCCAGCGATCCGCCGAAAGTGGATTCTCCGGTGCAAGAGGCTCCCGGACAGCAATTCCGGCCGGCCCCCGTGGCTCCGCCCCAACAGCCCATCGCCCAGCCGCAAATGGTTGACCAAACATTCGTCTTAGGTGGGACCAGCGCGACGGGGATTCCGCTGGTCGATCAAGCCATCCAGGAAATGGAGCGTCAGCGCCGCGGGGCCCGGCAGGATGTTTCCGGTTCGATCAACCGTGGCCGGGTTGTCCTGTTGCGGTCGCAGCGGAACACCTCGGCCCTGTTTGGCTCCGGGCTGATCGACGCGATTCCGGATGCCGTCATCGAAGCGGCCGCTCAAAAGACTTTTGAAGATTATCCGCGCGTCAAAGGCCGGGTGCACCATTTGCCCGACGGCAAGATCGGCCGGTTCGGCTGGAAGGCCCAAAAAGCGACGCTGCGGGATTTCACCCTCGCGGCGTGCGCGAACGAGTTGGGATTGGACGTCCCCCAGCACGCCCAACCGCCCGTGCCTTATGGGAAACAGCAAGAGCGCAAAGGCCACGACATGACCGAGCGGGAAACCGATGCGCTCGTGGCTTATGTCCGCGACCTGCCGGCCCCGATTCAAGAAGTTCCCGATGACAAACAGGCGGCGGAGGTGATCGAAGACGGCCGGAAGTTGTTCGAGTCCGTCGGCTGTGCGGCGTGCCATGCCGCCGACTTGGGAAAAGCCAAGGGGATTTACAGCGACCTGTTGCTGCACGACATGGGCGAAAAACTGCAAGCCTCGGGCAGCTACGGGTCCAGTTTTACGCCGCAGGAGTTTGATCCGCTGACGCAGGAGGCCCCCAAAGTCATCGGCCCGGAACCCAAGCCGGACGAGAATGCGGGACCGCGGAGCAGCGCAGGACGGCCGCGGGCGACCGCGCAACGGGAAAAACCCAAAGGCCCCGCGGCTTCGGAATGGCGGACGCCTCCGTTGTGGGGGCTCAGAGATTCCGCGCCCTACCTGCACGACGGCCGGGCCGACACCGTGGAGCAAGCGATCGCCTTTCACGGCGGCGAAGGCTCCGACGCGGCGATCCGCTTCTTTATGATGCCCACCAAAAAACGGCAGCGGATCCTTGCCTTTCTGAACACCCTCCGCGCCCGGAACAACACGCCGACCGCTGACTCCGCTGCGCGCCAAAGTGAGCGGCACGGCGCGAGCTGCCGGTCGGGATTTCGTGGGTTTCGCTTCATGGAAACCCGAGGTTCGCTAGCGCCTTCGGCTCACTTTTGCCAACACATTCATTGAACCCAAGCCGCGAACAGCGTGTTTTTGTTGGCAATGTACAGCACGTTGTTGGCCACGATCGGCGTCGAGCAAACCGATGCGCCCAGGTTGACTCGTCTATACATAATTTCAGAAAAGTGGGCCTGCAACGGCGATTCGGAAGGAATCATTCACGAATTGAATTGCTGGATGGACGCTTGGACGAGCGGGTATTCTGGCCGGATGTTCGAGCGAGGTTTTCGCGGCTCTCCGCTTTCAGGCCTGTCCACCCAAACAACCCGTAGAATCCTATTTTTCGGGATAACCGCTACAGTTTGCCGCGCTTCAGGTCCGATAGGTGTTGCAGGTGCTTTGCTTGCGCTCGTTGTCCAATGAGCCTTGAAGCGGAGTCTGCGCCCCCGTGACTGCTGTTTGTCAAGGATAAACTGATGCGGGTACACCCCTGGATTGCCTCGATTTTGAGCGGACTGGCCCTTTCTGCGGGGGGTCAGGCCGCGTGGGCTCAGCAGCAAGAATTGGGAAGCATTCCCGGCGGGGAAAGTGCGGGCATCCCTCTTTATTCGCCGAGTCCCGCGGGACCGGGATTGCCGGGCTATCCTGCGGGAATCCGTCCCGTCGTCCCGCCGCCGGCTCCGCCGCCCTCCGGGGCGTGGGATCCGATTGCGGCTGGGCAAAATGGCGGTCCGGGTTATTTGCCCGATCAGAAGCCTTGGCCGGCGATTTCGCCGTTCGAGAACCGCTTCGTCGAGCACACCAACGAAGGCGGCCTCTGGTTCCTTCGCAAAAACAACTCCTCCCGGCGGTATTTCACGAACGTCGATTACCGTTTTGCCCATTATGAACGCCCCACGTCCACGAAAGTCGGGTCGATCATCGCCCCCCAAACCAACACGGCGGCGGGAGTGGCGACCGAGTTTTTGCCTGTGGACACCGGCGTCTTATACGATTCGTTTTTGGGCAACTTCCACGGTCTGGGCGGCGGAACGACCGGTGGCGGGACCGGGACCACCCAAAACCAGACGGGCGGCTCGGTGAGCAACGTCGCCGTCAACGAACGGCATCTGCAAAGCCGGCCCGCCGTCAATGGATTCAAAATCGATTTTGGATTTCAGGAGCCGACCGGCGACGGCATGATCTTTTCCGGCTGGTATACGCCGCAGGCGCACTGGCTGTATTCCCGCGGCTTTAATGCGACGCCTCAGGAAATCGCGAACCGCACCGAATCCGCACTCGGCAAACCGCTCGTGATTACCAACGCCCTGCCGTTGAATGACGGGATCCCCGACGGCGTCAACGGCACCATCAACGGGACCTACGTCACCTATGACCGCCTCTTTCAATTGGATTACCAAACCGTGGCCGGGGGCGGCGACATGAATTGGCTGTTCACGCCCTTTTGGAAAGACGACTGGTATCAGTTCGCCCCGACCGCCGGCATGCAGTTTTTATACATCGGCGAAGAATTTATGCTAAACGCGGCCGACTCCGGCGGCACCGTGACCTTCAACGTTCCGCCGGGGCTCGAAAATCCCACATCATTCGTGGCGGGCACGCCTTTTGAATCGCAGATCGTCTCCAAAGTCAACTCGTTCCTGTTCGGGCCGCAGGTTGGATTGCGGTTTCAGGTCGGAGGCGACAACTTGAAGCTCATCGGCCACTCCAACTTCGGGCTGGCGATGAATCACCAACGCCTGGAACTCAGCAGTTTCGGCGTGGGCGATCCGGCCAGCGGGTTTTTCAGTCAAACGGCCCGGTTCCACGAAAAGCAAGAGCACACCTTGCTCTCGCCGATCACCTCCCACGAGGTCTCCTTCCAGGCCCATGTGTTTCAGTACATCCCGCTCATCCGCAAAGTGCATTTTCTGAGCGAAGCGAACTTCCGCATCGGATATCAAATCCAGGCGGCCTACAACGTCCAACGCCCGAACCGCACCGTCCAATACAACGGCTTCCCCCTGATCCCCGCCATCCGCACCGATCAGGAAACAAGCTGGTACGTGCAAAGCTACAACTTCGGCGTGAACTGGAACTATTAACCCGGCGGATCAATTTCGAACGGACGCCGGCACGCCCCGAATGGTGTGCCGGCGTTTTGTTTTTGCGCGATTGCGGTTCGGCGTTTGTAACGTCCGCACATCATCCGTAGCGGCGGCGTCCACCCGCCGAGATGGATCGACGGCGGCAAAAGCCGCCGCGACGTGCCCATGACGAAAGGATGATTCTTGTTCCGGATGGGTTTCATGGGCTATGATTCGGCAAGTCCAAAATCCAGTAGCCGCCGTCCGTTGCCCAGGAAGGACTCGCCATGACCGCGCCCCCGCCGGCTCTCGCCTTGATGAAAGCCGCCGGTTTTCTCAAGGAACTCTCCCGCGAAGACCTCGAGAAAGTCGCGAACCTTGCGGCGGTGGAGCAAAGGGATAGGGGCGTGGTCCTGTTTCGCGAAGGGGCGGAGTCGGACACGCTGTATCTGGTCGTCGAAGGCCGGGTGGCGCTCGACATGCATGTTCCCCGCCGCGGCCAGGTGCGGATTTTGACAATCGGGCCGGGCGAGATTCTTGCGTGGTCGGCGTTGTTGACCGACCAGCGGATGACCGCGATGGCGACGATCGTCGAAGCCGCCACATTGGTTGCGTTCCCCGCGGGAGAATTGCAGTCGCTTTGCGACGCCGACCGGGACGTGGGCTATGCGGTGATGCGGCGGATGGCGGTCGCGGTCGCCCGCCGGTTGCTGGCGACCCGGTTGCAACTTTTGGATCTGTATCAG
The DNA here is from genome assembly GCA_963815195.1 of uncultured Planctomycetaceae bacterium. GTDB lineage: Bacteria > Planctomycetota > Planctomycetia > Planctomycetales > Planctomycetaceae > CAWAVN01. Next base: position 90,016 of record CAWFGE010000010.1, on the reverse strand, counting down.
GAAACGCAGCCCGCCTGAAGAAGGGAACGAAGCCTCGTGCCGAACAACCCGACCACACCGCAACCCGCCGCCGAGTTCTTGCCCACGGACAAGCTCGTGGCGCTGATCGATGCATTGGCTGCCGAGGGCTATCAAGTCGTCGGGCCGACGATCGATCAGGGGGCGATCATCTATGATGAGATTCGATCCGTGGACGATCTGCCGCGGGGCTGGACCGACCAGCAGCAAGCGGGGCGATACCGCCTGGAACGCCGGGAGGATGAAGCCTACTTCGGCTACGTCGTGGGGCCGCATTCCTGGAAGCGGTTTCTGTTCCCTTCCTTCGCGACCATGGCGACGGCCGACCGCTGCGAGACCGGTTGGGACATGCGAACGCCCGATCCCGATCAAACGAAGTACGCCTTTCTCGGCGTAAGGGCCTGCGAGATCGCCGCGATCGAAGTGCAAGACCGCACGTTTCTCCACGGGCCGTATGTCGATCCGATCTATCAGCACCGCCGGGCGTCGGCCTTTCTCGTCGCGGTGAATTGCACCCAAGCGGCGGCGACCTGTTTTTGCACGTCCATGAACACCGGCCCGCGCTGCCGGAGCGGCTTCGATCTGGCGTTGACCGAAATCGCCGAGGGTTTCGTGGTGGAAGTCGGCACGGACAAAGGCCGGGACTTGCTCGCGAAACTCCCCGCCGGCCCGGCCGCGAACGATCAACTCGAACACGCCGACGCGGCCCGCCAGCAGGCGGTCGATCAAATCACCAAGACAATGGACACCGAGGGCATCCGCGATTTGCTCTTGGGGAATCTCAATCATCCCCGCTGGGACGATGTCGCCCAAAGATGCCTGTCCTGCACGAACTGCACCATGGTCTGCCCGACGTGTTTTTGCTCGAGCGTGACGGAAGTCAGCGACCTGGCGGGCGATCATGTCGAACGGCAGCGGCAATGGGATTCCTGTTTTAACGTCGATTTCAGTTACATGAACGGCGGCGTGATCCGCAATGACATCCGCAGCCGATATCGGCAATGGCTGACGCACAAGCTGGCGTCCTGGCACGACCAGTTCGGCACTTCGGGCTGCGTGGGCTGCGGGCGGTGCATCACGTGGTGCCCGGTGGAGATCGACCTCACTGAAGAAGTCGCCGCAATCCGGCAGACGACCGCCGAGAACCAGAAGGCTGATGCCCCATGAACCACGCCGCCTGCCCGCCGACGAATCCCTGGCTCGCGCAGCCGGTGACGATCGACCGCATCCTTCCGGAAACGCCCGGCGTTGCGACCTATGAACTGATCTTCCCCAACCAAGACGTGGCTGCCGCGTATCGGTTTCAGCCCGGCCAGTTCAACATGCTCTATCTGCCGGGCGTGGGGGAGATCGCGATTTCGGTCAGCGGCGATCCCGCCGACGTCAAAAGATTGCCCCACACCATTCGCGAGGCGGGCAATGTCACGCAAACGCTCGCCCGCTTGGGCGAGAAGGCGGGCTTCGGACTTCGCGGGCCGTTCGGCTCCGCCTGGCCGATGGCCGACTGCGAAGGCAAAGACGTGATCCTGGTCGCCGGCGGCATTGGGCTGGCTCCGTTGCGGCCGGTGATTTATGAACTGCTCAATCATCGGGACCGCTTCGGACAACTGACGCTGCTTTATGGTTCACGGACGCCCGAGGGCATCTTGTATTCCCGCGAATATGACATTTGGCGCGCCGCCGGGCTAAACATCGACTTGACCGTGGACCGCACCACCGACAGTTGGAGCGGGCACGTCGGAGTCGTCACGCTGCTTTTGGACCGAACGGCGTTGCCCCAGCCGGAGGAGACGATCCTCTTCACCTGCGGCCCCGAAGTCATGATGTGGTACACGATTCAATCGGCCAAAGCTCGCGGCCTCCCGGAAAAGAACCTGTACCTTTCGCTCGAGCGGAACATGAACTGCGCCATCGGCCTCTGCGGGCATTGCCAGTTCGGTCCCGAGTTCATTTGCAAGGACGGCCCCGTGTTCCGCTACGACCGAGTCGCTCCGTTTTTGAAGGTGGACGATCTGTGACAGTCCAACAAACCCTCCCCAATGTCCGGCCCAAACCCCGGCTGGCGGTGTTCAAGTTCGCCTCCTGCGACGGCTGCCAGTTGTCGCTGCTCGACTGCGAAGACGAGCTTTTGGGAATCGCCGGTGCGGTGGACATCGTGTATTTCCTGGAAGCCACGAGCCACATCGAACCCGGCCCCTACGATATCGCTCTGGTGGAAGGTTCGATCACGACGCCGAACGATGCCCGGCGGATTCAAGAAGTCCGCCGGCAATCGCGGTATCTGGTGACGATCGGAGCCTGCGCCACGGCGGGCGGGATCCAGTCGCTCAAGAACTGGGCCGACCACGAGGAGTTCCTCCGCTGCGTTTACGCGAGCCCCGAATACATCTCGACCCTCGCCACGTCCACGGCGATCGGCGAACATGTCCGGGTCGATTTCGAACTGCGGGGCTGCCCGATCAATCGGCACCAATTGGTGGAGGTCTTGAAATCGCTGATCGCCGGCCGCAAACCGCGGACGCCGGTGCACAGCGTCTGTCTCGATTGCAAACGCCGGGGCACGGTGTGCGTCGAAGTCGCCCAAGGCATTCCCTGCCTGGGGCCGATCACCCACACCGGCTGCGGGGCGATTTGCCCGTCTTACAACCGCGGCTGCTACGGTTGCTACGGCCCCGCGTCTCAGCCAAACTGCGAAAGCCTGACGAGCCAATACTTGAAGACCAATTCCACCCCCGAAACACTGATCCCCTTGCTCCACAACTTCAACGCCAACGCCCCCGCCTTCCGCGAAGCGGGCGACCGGTTGAAGCCGACATAGCCCAAAGCCGCCACTATGAACATTACCGACATCAAAACGCGCCGCGAACGCGGCAGGACATCGTTCCTATTGGACGTGTCTTGGTTTGCGGTCGATCCGAGATAGCATGTAATGGAGGTGTCAAGTGGCGGAAGAACACCGAATTGAACTGCAACATTCTACAGTGCAGATTATTCAGACGGGCGAACAATGGGCTCTCATTTCCAAATGGAAAATCACATCAGTAGTATGCGAGGCTTTCCTAGTAGCTTCAATCGTGGTTTCGGCATCGGTGGTAATATATATTTTAGACGTTTTTAAATTCCCCGTAACTGGTGAATATAGACCGTTTCAATACTTATTTTTTACAATTCTCGCGGTGCTGGCAGGGGCATATGCTGTCTATATGTTGTTAAAACTGCTTATGAATATTTGGCGGGAGCATCGGCTACGGTCTATCACTTTCAGCCATTCATCCGGTGCTTTAGCTATTTTCTATAGGAACTTCCATTGTGCTATCGTTGAGCGTATGGACATTAAAGCTGTTGCATTGGTTAAAGATTCGTATTGCAACCGGGCCAGACTAATAATTGTGCATTCGAATGGCACGTCCACGGAACTGATTCGTTCGTCGTGGTCACGCAAGAGTAGATTCGAAAAAGATAATCAGACTTCTTACCTCGGCAAAGCACTCGCAAGGGTGCTCCACGTCGATTTTTCTGATGAGTCGGCGGCGTAGGGGGTGCAGCGAAGGGCGTGGCGGTCGTCAAGACTACGCCTTTTGTTCCTCAGCGTGCTACCCTGGCCGCAGAGATTGCCAAAAGGTTGTCCCCATGAAAATCACCGACATCAAAACGCACATCGTCGCCGAGGCGCGCAACTTTCTGTTCGTCACCGTCGAGACCGATGCGGGGATCCGCGGCGTCGGCGAAGGCGGGATCACCTGGAAGGAACACGCGACCGCCGGCTACGTCGAGGCCCTCAAACCTTCGCTTCTGGGCGAAGATCCCTTCCGCACGGAGCACCTTTGGCAGGTCATGTCGCGGGGCGGGTTCTTCCCGGCGGTGGGCGTGGCGGCGGCCGCGGTGAGTGCAATCGACATCGCCCTCTGGGACATCAAAGCCCAAGCCTCGAACGTGCCGCTGTATCAATTGCTCGGCGGTCTTGTGCGCGAGCGCGTCGTGTGTTATCCGCACGTTCGCGGCGAACGGGCGGCCGATCTCGTGGCCGACGCCCGGCAGAAAGTCGCCGAGGGCTGGCGGTTCGTTCGCTTCGATATTCCGACACAGGGGCCGGGCGGTTCGATCCCCGCACCGCCATCCGCGAGGCGTCCGGCAGGTCGCCGCGGTCCGCGAAGCCGTGGGCGAGGAGATTGAAATCATCATCGACGTGCACACCCGCCTCGATCCCGTGGATGCGCTGACGCTCTGCCGGGCTTTGGAACCGCTCAAGCCGTTTTTCGTGGAGGATCCGATTCGCTCCGAACGCCCCGCGGCTCTTCGGCAGACTCCGCGAGCAGACCGCGACGCCGATTGCGGTGGGGGAACAGTTCCACAGCAAGTGGGCGTTTCAGGATGTGATCGAAAACGACTGGACCGACTTCGCCCGCATGGATTTGTGCATCGTGGGCGGGATTACGGAGGCTCTCAAGATCGCCGGCTGGTGCGAAACCCATTCGATCGCCGTCGCTCCGCATAACCCGTTGGGTCCGGTTTCGACGGCGGCGTGCCTGCATCTCGATCTGGCCCTCAGCAACTTCGCCGTGCAGGAATGCGCCCGTCTGCCGGGGCAGGTGCTCTCGAAATTGTTTCCGGTGCAGGTTCCGTTCGAGCAAGGCCATCTCCTGCCGCCGACGCGGTCGGGATTGGGCATCGAATTTGATGAATCGCAAGTCCCCAACTTTCCGCCGATCCCCGAAGGCAATTCCCCCCGCCTCCAACGCCCGGACGGCAGTTTCACCAACTGGTAACGGCGGATCATCGCTGCGGTTTTTTGGGGATCGTCGCATGTTCTGGCCTCCGCGGTTAGAATGGAGGCTTTGACGAAACCCCCAAGATGGTGAATCGAAATGCAGTGTTTGGAACGAATTTCCCTTCTCGCGGCCCTGTGTGCCGTCTGTCTTTGTTCGCAAGTCGTCTTTGCCGAATCGCCCGATAATCTGGAACTCATCAAGAACCTGCACGCGGAGATCGCCAAGAAATCCGGCGATGTCAAAGCATCGGAGTTGAAGGACTACTCCAGCAAAGTTCCCAAAACCGGGGCCGACTATCACATGGTCGCCATCCCGGGCGGAGAGTTTCTGATGGGCAGCCCCAAGTCGGAACCCCACCGCCAGGACAACGAAGGCCCGCAGGTGAAGGTCAAAGTCGATCCGTTCTGGATCGGCAAATACGAAGTGACTTGGGACGAGTACGAACCCTATATGATTACCCAGGTGGACCGCACCAAAGACGGAGCCCGCAAAAACTATGATCCCAAGCAGCATTCGCTGGTCGATGCAGTCAGCCAGCCGACGGCGCCCTATGTGGAGATGAGCTTCGGCATGGGGCAGCGGGGCTACCCGGCGATCAGCATGACCCAGCACGCCGCCAATAAATATTGCCAATGGCTCAGCGCCCAGACCGGGCATTTCTACCGCCTGCCTACGGAAGCCGAGTGGGAATACGCCTGCCGAGCCGGGACGACGACGGCGTATTCCTTCGGCGACGATCCGTCGAAGCTCGGCGAATATGCCTGGTATTACGAAAACAGCAACGAGAAGTATCAGAAAGTCGGCACGAAAAAACCCAACCCCTGGGGCCTTTTTGACATGCACGGCAATGTGATGGAATGGACCGCGGACCAGTTCGATCCGGATTATTTCTCCAAGATCAAAAACTCGCCGAACAATCCGTTCTTGAAACCGGCGAAGCTGTATCCCCGCACGGTGCGCGGCGGCGGTTGGGACGATGATCCCGAGCAACTCCGCTCCGCCTTCCGCAAAGGTTCGGACCCGGATTGGAAAGTCCAAGACCCGCAACTGCCCAAGAGCGTCTGGTATCACACCGACGCCACCTGGCTCGGCTTTCGCATCGTCCGGCCCATGAAGATTCCCTCCGTGGAAGAGATGAACTTATACTGGAACAGCGCGAAGGATAAGCGGTAAAGAGAAAGAAATCCAATTCCGATGTCTTAGCCGCGAAGCGGCGGCAGCAGAAACAGAGCAAAAAGATCCGTGAGCCGCGGAGCGGCGACAGCAATTCCCGAGAGCGTAAAGATTATGAGAGGCATTCATTGCTAGCGCCGCTTCGCGGCTTTGCACGTATTGTTGCAATCAGGTCTGCGGGCTTACGCCCGCAGCTATATGCTGCCGCCGCTTCGCGGCTATATACTCCCAATCCGTGAATTCGAAAACCAAAAACTTTCCAACCCGATCCTACGAAAGGAACACTCACGATGAAGAAAGACACCGGTTCGAACGGCCCCAATCGCCGCCAGTTTATTCAAGCCGCCGGAGCCGCTTCCGCCTTCGCCGCGCTGTCGCTTCCCAAGGTGTATGCCGCCAATGGGAACGAGACGATCCAGATTGCGCTCGTCGGTTGCGGCGGACGCGGAACCGGGGCCGCCGCCAATGCCCTGTCCGTCACGAACGCCAAAACAAAACTTGTCGCGATGGCCGATGTGTTTCCGCATCAGATCGACCGGCACCATAAGGCGCTCTCCGACAACTTCCAAAATCAGCCCGGCAAAGTCGATGTGCCCGAAGAGCACCGGTTCGTCGGCTTCGACGCGTTCAAAAAAGCCATGGACGTGCTCAACAAAAACGACATCGTGATCCTCGCGACCCCGCTCGCCTTTCGCTGGGTGCATTATCAATACGCGATCGAAAAGGGCATCAACGTGTTTATGGAAAAGCCGCTGACGGCGGACGGCCCGACGTCCAAACGCATGCTCGAACTCGCGAAGAAAGCCGACGAGAAGGGCATCAAATCGGCGGTGGGTTTGATGGTCCGCCACTGCCGGGGCCGGCAGGAACTCCACGAGCGGATCCAGAACGGCGAGATCGGCGACATCATCACCATGCGGGCTTACCGCATGCACGGTCCGGTCGGAAGCTGCTTCTCGAAACCGAAGCCCGCCGACAAACCGGAACTCCTGTGGCAGATCGAGCGGTTCCACAGCTTCATCTGGGCCAGCGGCGGGCTGTTCAGCGATTTCTACATCCATCAGATCGACGAGACGAGCTGGATGAAAAACGCCTGGCCCGTCAAAGCCCAGGCCCTGGGCGGCCGGCATTACCGCGGCGATTATGTCGATCAAAACTTCGACACCTACGCCGTCGAATACACTTACCCCGACGGGGCGAAGCTGTTCTTCGACGGCCGGACCATGCTCGGCTGCATGAACCAGATGTCGAGCATCGTGCACGGCAGCAAAGGCTCGGCGATCGTTTCCACCTCCGGCCACACGCCCGGCAAGGTCCGCACCTTCAAAGGCCAGAACCAGAACCGCAAAGACGTGCTCTGGGCGTTCCCGCAGCCGGAAAAGAATCCGTACGATCTCGAATGGCAGGACCTGGTCGAGGCGATCATCACCGATACGCCTTATAACGAAGTGCCCCGCGGCGTGCAGGCCAGCCTCACCACCAGCATGGGCCGCATGGCCGCCCACACCGGGCAGGAGATCACCTTCGATCAAATGCTCAACTGCCCCGTGGAACTCGCCCCCGAAGTCGCCAACTTCACCTCCGACGGCCCCGCCCCGGTGATGCCCGACGACGATGGCAAATACCCTGTGCCGATGCCCGGCATCAACAAGGACTTTGAGTTCAAAGTCTGAAAGTCTGACCGGCAAAAAGTATCAAATACAACTGGGGCGAGGCAGTGCGGCGACCGCCGACTGTTTCGCCCCTGCTTTTGATCGCCGGAATCCTCTCACGATTTGGTCAATCGCCAATAGAGGGTGGCGCTCGAGAGCAGGATGATCCATTCGCCCGCGGCGAGTTTGTAGGTCGAGGGGTCGATGCCGCGGAACATCACAAACCCGATGCTGCGAAACAGGACGAGGCAGGCGTGAATGATCAAGCAGGCCCGGAGGGCGAATTCCGTTTCGCCGGAACGAATCCAAGGCCAGAGAAAGATCAGCCCCATCGCCACTTCCAGGCCGCCGTACACGGTGAGGAACTCGGACTCCCCGGAGCCCGGCCGCAGTTCAAACCCCACCGTCTTGGAAGCCCGCTCGGGCAACACCGCGCACCAAAGGCCCAATAAGACATAAAGCCCGCCGACAAAGCTCAAAAAAATCTTTGTGACCATCTCGCTCCCCATCTCCCGTCTCTGAATGGCGGATCGGGTGGCACGTCCCTGAGCGCAGCAAAGGGCGTGGCAATGCGCAACGACCACGCCCTTCGTTCCTCAGGGCGTGCCACCCAAGCGCCTATTTCGTCTTGTGAAACGCACGCTCTCCACTCAATCGCGGCGGATGCGGAGGTTTTTGAATTCGACCGCGTAATCCTCGGCCTGGAGGCCGATGTGCCCGGATTTCAGTTCCCCCGGTTCCGAGTGGGAGATTTTGCTGCCGTTGAGATAGCACGTGACCGCTCCGCCTTTGGACGTGATTTCGATGGCGTTCCATTCCCCCACGGGTTTGCGGGCTTCCTGGCGGACGGCGTCATCATCCAAAGGGACCGTGATCTTCACATCGCGGGCGTTCGATTTCACCTGGCCGATTTGATCGTACCGCCCCTGGACTTCCAGCGACCGCGGCCAGAGTTTCGGCTCATCCTCGGGAACGTAAATCAGAAACCCGGTGTTGTATTTGGCCATCGCGTCGGCGTCGGGGGTTTCTTCGCGGGGCACATAGCGGAACTCGCCCCGCAGGGTAAAGTTCTCGAAGGTGTTGTGCGTATAAAAATAACCCCGCGGGCTGCCCGTGGTGGAGATGATGTCCGGCCCCATCGCCGACCACGTTGGCGGATCGCCCTCGGCCTGGGACTTGGAGACGTATGCGGAGAAATCCTCGAACGCGAGCGGCTGAAACTCGTTTTTGCTCTGGGTCGTCTTGGGCGGCGGCGCGGTCTTGCCGGACTTGTCTTCCATCGGCACGGGCACCTCGCCCTGGCAGCCCCAGGCGAAGAACAATCCGAAAAGCAGCAAACCCCTCGGCCAGCGTTGGGCCCTCATGTCTTACCTCATTTGCGATTCTGAAGATTTGCGCCGGCCGCGCCCTCCGCGGTCCGGGCGGATTTGATAAAGCCCCGGCTCGAAGGGCCGCGGAACCTCTTCGAGCGCGGCGTCGAGCGTTTGCCAATCCTCCGCGTCCAGCGACTCGGTCACCCGCTCGATTTCGCGGCGGCTGCTCGTCGCGCATTGGACCGCGATGGGGTAGGTGTCCTTCCAATGCGGCTGCTCTTCATCCCCCGGCTCGTAGGTGGCGATCGTAGCGATTCGCTGGCCTTCGCGAAACGGGCCGCGGGCCATGCGGCGGAGCGGATGCGGCAAGATTTTCACCACGGGATGCCGGGGCCCGCCTTTGGTGAGGTCGGTGTAAACGGCGATCAACGGCGGATCGACCGAAACGACTTTCCCCGGGTTGATGCACCCGCCCACGAAGTGCATCCGCGTTCGCATCCACCAGGCAAAGTCCAGCACCAAGACGATCACCGCCAGGATCCAAAACGCCCAATGCACCGCAATCGCCAAAGCGAGCGCCACCGGCGTCCCCACGAAACAGATCACCGGCCACAGCGGGAAGCACCAGGAATAGCGTCCCCAGTCCACCGACAGCCGTCCCGGATTGGATGCGGCCGACTGCGTGAACTCCTGGTGAAATTCCAGGAGTTCGTCCATGTCTTCGCGGTCTCTTCGACGTGCCATGATGAATGCCTTCCTTCTTTCCCGCGCATTCAAATGCGAAAGGGCCGCTTTGTGACCGAGCGCGGCCCCTCCGGCCTGTTTTCCACTGCGGCCTTATTCTTTGTAAACTGTATCGACGGCGAGGCCGGCGGCCAACAGCAGGACGGCTTTGCCCGGCGAGGGCTGGTCGTTTAGGGAGATGATGTAATTGTCGGCCGAGGTGAAGAGTTCCTTGCCGAGCCCCGCCCATTTTTTGGTGATCGACCCCATCTCGTTCTTGTGGGGATCCAGAAACTTGAAGTTCCACCCCTTCCAATCGCCTTTGACGAGGGCGACTTCTTCGCCGTTGGCGTCAAACACGCGAAACGCCCCGCCCAGGGAGAAGAACTTGCTTTTCAGCCAACCGAGGACCGCCCCGTCGGGATTGCAGATGTTGACGCGGGTACTAAAAAACAGAAAGCTCTTGCGGATGGAAAACAGCACCTTGCTTTCATCATTCGGGTCGTCGCCTTCGTAAATGAAGACCTTCGTCGGCAAAACGCGTTTGTCGAGAACCAGCCGCAGCAGGTGGATCAGGGTGCCGGGCTTTTCTTTGGCGATGCCGATCGGTTCTTGGCTTTCGGGATCGAGAATGTCGTAGGTTTCGGACAGCTTCAGCATGCCCACATGCTCGCGGATGAAGTAGGATTGCCGATCCAGCATGATTGCGTTCCTTTCTGTCGTCAGTGCGATGGGTGTGTTCGGGGTCTCCCAGAGAGGCGAATCGAAGTCAATTGAAAACCGGGATCCGGCGGAACGCCCCCATTCATGCCTTCAAGAAGATTCCGCCCCTAAAATAAGAACAGGCAAAGCCTGAAGAATCAAGCAAAAAGCGGAAAACGAGCAACCGGCCGACTTGCAAACGCAAAGCACCGAGCGGGCAGCGCACGCTTTACCTCGTTGGGACACGACGGCGACAAGTTCGTGATGGCCCGAAGGCGCGCGGAACGCGACAATCAACACATCAGTCGCCCAGCACCTGCATCCGCTGGAGTTCCAGTTTCGAGAGTTCCAGGTCCACGGTTAAGACGTCGGCCTGAGTGGCTTGCGCCGCCCGGTATCTCGCCTCGGCGATTTCGTGGATGCTCTGCAAAAGCTTCCTTTGGGACTGGAAAACTTTCTCTTTTGCCTCACGGGTGGCGGCCAGTTGAAGCTCGAACTCGAGGATTTGGCGGTGCACATCGATTAAATCCCCGGCGTCGGATTTGCCGCCGCTTCGATAGCTCTGCATGAGAAGCTGCATAAGCTGCTCCGCCGTGGGGAGCAGCTTGTCGCCAATCAGTTTGCGGCGATCGGGTTTTGCGGTCTTGGTTTGCTCCGGGGTTTTTCCCAGTAAAAACGGCAATTCGGCTTCGATTTCCGCAAGCCTCTTCCGCTGAAGAGCAAGTTGGGTGATGGCCGCTTGAACCAACGGCTCAAATGATCGCGCCTTAATCCCTTGTGCTACCTGTCGCGCCTTTAAAATGTCAAGTTCCTGTTCCGCGGCGTGGACGGCCGATTGTTGTTTTTGCCACTTCTCCCGAAATGCGATGATCTGTTGCACCACCTGCAACCGGGTTTGATCGAGTTCGGCTTCGACCGATTGGAGTTTCGCCTCGGCGGCGCGGACATCCGGGTTATGCTTGAGGGCTATGGAAAGCATCTGCTGTAAGCTCAGTTGCTTGGAGTGTTCGGGACTTGGGCTTTCACTTTCCTGAGCCACTTCCCTATTTGTTTTCTCGGGAGAATCCGCCTTCTTCTGCGCGACCGCCGCTTGGGGAATTCCTCCCGCAAAAGTCGCAATAACGATGCCGGCGAGCCAGCGAGTTAAGAAAAAATCGGAATGTCTCATATCGATTCTCCTTGCGTTTGAGTGACTTGCGAAACCAGGCGGTCTTTTTTCAATGAAATGAGCAGCCAATCGTCTTGCCCGTAAGCGATTTTCAGCTCGGCGTCCGTGGCAGCGGCGAGGGCTTTGTTGTAGTGGGCCACCGCCATTTGAATGTCGTTTCGTTTGAGACTTTCCGCGCCCAACTGCCGGAAATCTTCGTAAGGACTCGTCCGCACAACCGGTTGTGGCGGGAGTGGCTTGGGCCGCGCGATTTCAGGCCGGCGGTTTTCCTGGTGGCCGGGAGCGGTTTGGGGAACGTGAACCACAGGACTTTGCGGTCCCTGTTGATGGGCCGGTTTGCCCGGAACCTGCCCCGCGGACATGAGGCCCCACACGGTCAGGATCCCGGCGAAATAGCAACTCGCCATCACCAAGGCAAATCGGATGCGCTGTTTCCGCACCCGCTGTCGTTGGTAAGTTTTCCGCACGTTCTCAATCAGATTTCCGGAGGACGCCAACGGTGCCGGGTCGGTTTCCGCCGCGGAGCGCAGCAGGGATTCCAATTGCTCGTGATTCATAGATTCCTCGCTTTGCATTCTTCCGCCAGTCGGGTCTTCAATCGCTGCCTCGCCCGCGTGAGCCGGACTTCAACCGCTCCCACGGAAACTCCCAACACATCCGCGATCTCCGATGGCGACAGGTGCTCGAAATAGCGGAGAATGATGGGCTCGCGATATTTCCGCGGCAAGGTCTGAACGGCGTCTCGCACAAAATCGTAGTCATCGGCCACTTGGGGATTCTGCTTTGTTGTTTCCTGCGGCTGGACGAGACGACGACGTTTCCTGAACCACAACAGCCGTCGCCGGTGAAAAGCCCGGCACTGATTGACGGCGATCCGCGTCAACCAGGTGGAAAAATGTGCTTCTCTGCGAAATCGGTGGAGATTTGTGAGCACAGCGAGAAAAACTTCCTGCACCACGTCATCAACATCCGCAGACCATCCAAGCAGACGGTACACCAGACGACGCAGGTGCTCTTCGTGGGCCGCCACGATGTCCTCAAAGGCCGAAAGATCCCCCTCCTGGTACCGGCAAACGCACCGCTGGTCCCATTGGTGGTCCCAGCGAACCGCATCGCCCGTTCGGTTCTCGGTGAGGTTTTCCATCCTGAACTCATTAGATGACGACGCAGCGGGAATCCCTACAGAATTCCGCAAAAAAATCTCTCGAGGGACCAATTTTCCGAGTTGGCGACGAGCCGCTCCGGAGGTTTGAACCCACCGCCGGGGTTGGCCGCCGATAATCCGCGCCGGCACGTTCGGCGGCGTGCAAAGCAAAGCTCCCCAATTTGCCGCCTGGTGGAAACTCCCACACCGCCGCCGGCGGGAAATCTTGGATTTTCATTTCCGCCGGAACAAACCTGGGTTTTCGCGCGTCGAATGCTCTATAATGCGCAGAGTGGGCCGTTGTGTTCTTCATGGGCCCAGGCGCCGTCGATTGGACAAGAGGAGTCTTCGCGACATGGCCAGCACCGTTCAGACGCATGATTCTCAGCAGTATGTCGATTTCGACGAATACATCGATTATCAGCTCCAGAAAACCCGCGGGAACATCAAATCCACGGACATTCTCACCGCGTTCGCGTGCATTGCGGCGTTCGTGCTCGCGTACCTGCTGTTGTTCGTGGTGTCCGACCATTGGCTCGTGACCGACGGGTTCAGCCAAACCGCGCGCGTCGTGCTGCTCTCGGTCGTCGGTCTGTTGAGTGCCGGCTGGTTCGCGTGGAAAGTCGTGTGGCCGTACCTCCGGCAGGTCAACGGCCTGTTCGCGGCGAAGGTCATTGAAACATCCCAGCCGGAACTCCGCAGCACGCTCTTGAACCTGATCGATGCCCGCGCCGCCGGGCGGAACGTCTCGCCGGCGATTCTTTCGGCGATGGAAAAACGGGCCGCGATTTCGATGTCGCACGCGAACGTCGACGAAGCCGTGGACCGCCGGCCGCTTCTGCGCGCCTGTTACGCGGTGCTGGTCCTGGTGGTCGTGTTTTCCCTTTACACGCTGTTCACGCCGAAGAAGGTTTCGACCTCGATCTGGCGGGCCCTGTTTCCCACGTCCGCCGCCCAGGCCCCGACGCAAACGGTCATCGGGAAAATCAGTCCCGGCGACGTCCAGGTCATCCCCGGCACCCGCCTCGAAGTTCTCGCCGACATCAGCGGCGAAGTCCCCGAAAAAGTCGTCCTCCGCTACAGCACCGCCGACCGCGAATTCGTCGATGAGCCCATCGAGATGCGGGAACTCCCCGACATGCCCCGGCGGTATCGCGCGGAGATCATCGGAGCCAACGGCGAGGGCATTCAGCAGGATTTGAATTACGACATCACCGCCGGCGACGACCGCTCGGCGAAGTACGCCGTCACCGTCTTTCAGCCGCCGTCCGCGGAGATCGTCGAGCTTCAATACACCTATCCCGCCTACATGGACCGCGAGGCGAAGACCCGCACCAGTGGCAACATCGACGACTACGAAGGCGTGTCCGTGACCTTCATCGCCGACGGCAACATGCCGCTCAAGTCGGCGACGATCACGTTCCACGACGACCAGGGCACCGACTTCCGGGCCGAGGCTCTGCCCATGTCGCCCTTAAACACCGAGCGAACCCGCTTCCGCGCGACCTGGCAGCTCAATATCCCGCCCGACGACGGCCTTTATCCGCATTATTACACGATCGAATGCAAGAACAAACGCGGCGACAGCGATCCCAACCCGACCCGCTGGCCCATCCGCATCCATCCCGACCAACGGCCGGAGGTGCTCATCGTCAATCCGGGCGAGCGGGAACTCAAGCGGCCCGCGAATGCGATCCTTCCGTTGACCGCCGCCGCCCGCGACGACTTTAAAGTCCAGAAGCTCATTCTCTGGAAGCAACTCAACGACAATCCGCCGGTCGAGCACGAAATCCTCTACGAGGGGGCGGATGCTTCGCTCAGCGTCGATTATGACTGGCGGCTGAACGAGGGCTGGGAACTGAAAACCGGCGACATGATCACCTACTGGGTGGAAGCCCACGACAACCGCGCCCCCGAACCCGGCCGGCGAAATAGCGACAAACACACGATCCGCATCGAACCCCAGCAGCCCGAAAAGGCAATCCAGGAGCAACTCGAACAAGACCGCCGACTGCAGGAACCCGATCCCGAGAACAACGATCCTTCCAAGAAAAACGCCGACGACTTCCCCCAGAAAAACCCGCCGCGCCCCGAGGAGCAGGTCGGCGAACAGGAAAACCAGAATCCTCAACAGCAACCGATGCAAGAAGAGCAACCCCAACAAGACGGCGGCGGCAACTCCGGCAATCGCGGGGAAGGCGAAGGCAAAGCGTCGGACAAGACCGACGACGAAGGCGAATCGTCACAAACCGGCGAAGGCCAACGCGTCAAGAACGACGGCACCCAGGACGGCAAGGCCCTCGAAAGCCTGCATCAACATTACGACCACAACAAATCCGAACCCGCCGGCAAGAACTCCAACAACAACAGCAAAGCCCGCCCGGCCGATCCCAAGACCGGCGAACAAAAGAACGATCCCGCGAACGACGCCGGCCGTCAAAAACCATCGGGCTCCGAGCCCAATCAAAACCCAGGCGATCCATCGCAAGAAAACCAACAGGGCCAACCGAAAAAACCGGAAGAGACCAATCCCCAATCCCCCGAAAACCCCGGCCAGACGAGCGAGAAAAACAAACAGCCGGGCAAAACACAAAACGCCGAACCCAAAGAAAATCCCGGCGATCCCGACGAAGAGGGAATGAAAAAGGAAGCCGATCCCAACGAGAAACCGATGCCCGCCGGTTCCGAGAAAACCGAAGAAGCGAACAATCCCCCCGACAACAACACGCCGGGCGAAAAAACGGAGAAAACGGAATCCAATCCCAACCAGCGCAAAACGCCCGACGGTTCCCAAACACCGGAAAACCAAAAGAAACCGGGCGAGCAAGAGTCGAAGGGGTCCAATGAGAAAAATCCTGCCGGCCAGGACGCCGAAGGCGGTTCCGACAACAACACCGGCCAAGGCAAACCGGCGAATAGTTCCAAACCCTCTGCGTCCAAGCCCGGCGAAAGCAAAGGCGGCGAGGACACCAATCCCCGCGACGGCGGCCAGGGCCGGCAGTCCGAAAATCCGATCAAAGGCAACGAATCGCCCGCCGAGCCGGATCCTGGCGCGGAAAAACGCAAGGCCAACGGCGAAGAAACCGGTCCCGGCACGGCCGAGAACGATCCCAACGCCGACCCGACGCGGGCGAAGAACCCCATCGACCGCAAAGATCCGGAAAACCCCACCACCACCAAAAAACGCGAAGGCGATCCCGACGACTTGACGCCCGAAGAGAAAAACGCCGCGAAACCCAGCGATCCGCGGGAATCCAAAAACCCGGAAACCGGCGATAAAAAACCGAACCCCGCCGACCCGGCCGACAAAACGACCAAGCCTGGAACGAACCCGGACCAGAAAACGGCCCGCCCGTCCAAAGCTGATCCCGACCAGAAACCAGCACGCCAGGACCGCCGGCCGGACGGGAGCAATGAGGAAGTGAAAGCCCCGCGCCCGCCCGAACAAGAGCCCGCCCAAAAACCCGAAGCGGGCGGCGACGGCGAAGGCGGCATGGAGAAGCAAAACCAGCAGGGCACGCCCGGCGGCAACGAAAAAGGCCCCGGCGACCGCACGAAGTGCCCGGGCGAAACCGAACCGGCGGAACAACCCAACGGCGGAAAACCGAGCAGCGAAGCCGGCAAAGGCTCCCGCACCCGGCCGACCGAGAAAACCGAAAACGCCCCGCCGCGTCAAGGCGGCCCGCAAGATCAAGACAACCCCCAAAAGCAAGACAAGCCCAACGCGAGCCAACCCAATCCGCAAGGCTCGAAAGCGGAACAACAAGCGCCCGCCGGGGAGCCCGCGGGCAGCCAAACGCCCGGACAACGCAACGGCGAAGCAGGCACGGCGGGGGACTTCGGACCAAATCGGCCCTCAACTCAATCCCAACCGACGCCCCAGTCGGCCGAAGCTGCCGAGAAAGCCAACCTGGAATTCGGCCGAAAAGCCGCCGATCTGACGCTCAAACGCCTCGAGGATCAACTCCGCCGCGGCGAAGTCGATGAAGAATGGCTCAAGGAGATGGGCTGGGACAAAGCGGACGCGTCCCAGTTCCTCGACCGCATGAAAGACCGCCTCAACCAGCGCGATCAAGACACTGCGGAAGCTCTCGCCCGGCAGCGGCAGTTCAACGAATGGCTCAAGCGATTGAACAACCCCACAACAAAAACCAGCCGCCGCGACGGTTCGGGCGTCCGCAACCGCGGCCCGCGCGACCTGTTCGACGCAAAAGACTTCGCGCCGCCCCCCGAACTCCGCGACCTCTACGACGCCTACCAAAAGGGCATCTCCGAACGCACGAAGTAACCCCTCAAACCGCGTGCGAATCGTGTTGCTTGTGGCTTTCACAACAACGAAATCAGTTGTGAAGTGATTCATCGCACGGAACGGGCCGAGGCGTCGCACGCGAGCGTCGCCTTTCAAAATCGCGGTGAGTCCCGTAAAACAATGCAACCGCCGTCGGGTGGTCCAGGATCAGAAACCGGAACCCAGAATAGCCAGCCGGCCTCACAGGCCATTTGCTTGGCGAGCAAGCAAACGGAGGCGGGATTACTCCAACTGGCAGATTCCTTTGGTTCCGATTGAGGCGAAACCTGGACCACCCACTCAGGCGGACACAGAGCTGCACGAGACCTCTCGTGCAGCTTTTTTTGCGCTCTCGGCTTTATGTTCGCGGCAAAAACTTGTTGGGATTGGCCACGTTCACCGTTTCCAGATAAACGATCACCGCGTGGGTGTCGAACCGCGGCTGACTGCAATATTCCACAATGGCATCGGCGATTTCTTCATTGGTGATCACCTCGATTCGCAACTGCGAATGGCCCATAAACGGCTCTTGATAAACCGCATGATGACCCTGCCCCCAACAGTTCATACACGTAAATCCCGTGATGCCCAGCTTGCTGAAATGTTCGAGCAGCTCCTTTCGAATTGCGTCTCGGTGACGACAATGGCTTTGGTCAGTTTTGTTGAGGCTTTCATGGAAATTCTCACGGAGGAAAATGGAACCGATCACTCCCCTGAAACACAACACGCACCGGGGACCCTTCATGCCATTGTAAAATGGAATTGCGCCTCCGAACAGGCGACCACCGGGGCGACGGCCATGGGGTGGGAGTGCCGTCTCGGTTTTCCATCAAATTCCAATTCCTCTTTCTAACCTGTGACCTCGACCGACTTCCGCCGTTCGTCGTCGAATGGCGAAGGCCGGGAACGAAGTCGTACTTTTATCCAATCAGGACGGGACTCCCAGGGGGCAATCTGCCCACGAGAGTCCTCCAAAATATCACAATGCCGCGGGAGCGGCCCTCCGCCGAAGGCCTGGAGCGGCACTCCCGTGGCATGATGCGAGAAAGAGCCTGTTGGTGAACAAGGGAAGTGACCAAAGTTGCGACAGTCCTTTGCGCATGGTTGGTGCGTAGGGGAGCGTCAGCCTCATTGCCGATCAAGAGAGATTCATAGTTACCCGTTTTGGCGACGTGTTCTCGCATGGACCAGGTTCATTGCAACCTGCATACCACACGACCGAAAGAATCGGGAAACTCCCGCCTTTTTGCGTAAGGCTAGGGCGTTTCTCGTGGAACTTCACAGAAAAAATCCCGCGAAACCACGCAAAACCCGCCAGGTTGCAGTCCGCCTCATGCAACGCGCTGCAGTCCAACTGCAAGTTTATGCACGAGCCCATGCCGGAGGCGCCGGCCGCTCACCCGGGCTAAGTCCAGCCTCGCGACCGGGTAACGTCTTAAGCCCGATTCAGCCGATGGAGGATGGTAAGGGACGGCCACCATTTCACTCGCAATCCTGCGTCCTCGAACTTCTGCCCCGCTTGGAATCGCTGAGGCGGCACCGAGACTTAAACCGAAGATTCAGCGGTAACGACGCACTATGGGATTTTCCCCGACTGCAGGTCGTTGACGACTTCCGCCAGGATCGCGGGGTCGCGTTGCTTCATCACGTGCTCGATGCGGCTCGCGGGCACTTTGAGCCGCTGCATGAGATCCAGGGCGACGGTCCAATGCTTGTCCCGTTTCTTGGCGGAGTCGGCGAGGTACAGGTTGGTGACGAGTTCGCTCAGCCGCTGGGAATCGATTTGATCGCGGTTTTCATAATACCGCGAGATGATTTGGCGTTGATGGTCTTCCTTCGAGCGCGCCATGTGGGATCTCTTTGAGAATTCTGAGAAAAGTGACGTTTCGAGCCGGTCTTTCCAGCCGGTGCGGTCGGTCTGCCATACTTTATCACCTTCGGCTTATCCCGGAGTTTAGCCGGGTTCCGCGGTTTTTGCCAAGTCGTCCGGCGTGGCGTATGTTTGCGGGGACGAGTCTGTTTTCACCTTCGCTGTTAAACTTTAACGAATAATCCGAATGTTGGGATCGATTCCGCCGCAATGAATATTCCGGTCGCACTTGGCCGAAATTGAAACTGAAATTCAGTTTTTCTCCGTCCGCATCGGTTGCCTTGGTTTGCACGGCAAAGATTGGGAACGACGGAAATTGAAAACCCCCGCTGGGGCCACCGCCATTTCTCCACCGTGACAAGGACAAGCACGGCATGAAACTCTTGACCTTTGCCCATCGCCTGCGTTCGATCCAAGCTCGTCCTCTGGAGCCGGGATTGCGGTCCCCTGCGCCTTGGAGGCGGCGGCTGATGCGGGCCGGCTGGACGGGCGCCTTCGCGGCGGGGCTGTTGTCGGCGTTTCCCGCGTTGCCAGGTTGGGCGGCGAATCCGAGCATCCCGCCCGCCAACGACGCATCCGCGCCGCTTCACGAGCCCACGAAACCCGATCTGAGCGAATTGGATCGAGCGGTGCGGGATTTGTCGAGTTCGGACGCGGCAGTTCGCAAAAACGCCTTGGACCGTATCGCCTGGGAGGGCCGCGAAGCCGAGTCCGCGATTGTGGACGTGACGCTATGCCTCGATGATCCGCAACCGGAAGTCCGAGCTTACGCGGCGAAAACGCTCTGGGAGATCGATCCCCAATCGAGACTGGCGGCGGTGAAGACGCTGGAACACCTCGTGGACTCCACGCGGCCGGGGCTGCGTCCGCTGGCGGCGTTTTTCTTGGGCTACATCGGCCCCGAGGCGAAGTCCGCATTGCCCACGCTCAAACGAGCCCTTGCGAACTCGAACTCGGTCGAGCAGCTGCAAATCGCCGAAGCCGTCGCCCGCATCAACCCGGCCGACCCCGATGCCGTCAACGTGCTTTTGGGAGGACTTCAAGACCCGGAGGCGGGCGTGCGTTTTCAAGCGGCTTACTCGTTGGGGGAGGTCTCGCCTGTGCATGCCGCGCGAGTGCTTGGCGGGCTGGCGGTCGCCATGCACGATCAACACCCGCAGGTTCGCCAGGCGGCGGAACTCGCGGCGACCAACCTTGAACAACGGCGAAGCGAGGCTCGCGCGGGCGGCCGCGGAGCCTGCGAAGCCGCCGGCGGCTTACGAACCCGAAGGGGCTTTTGATCTCGGGTCCACTCAAACGGCCCCGGAACCCGCGGGAATCGTGGCGATTTCTTCGACCGATCGGAATTCCGAACGCGACGGTGTCACAGAGGTCGTATTGCTCCAACCACAAGATGTCGAACCGCTCCCGAACGAACCCGCCGACCAGGTCCCGCTCATGCCGGAATCCGAGACCGCGGTCCCGGCGACTCCGGTCCGGGAAAGCCGTTTGGGCTTAGGCGAGGACTACAAGCCGATTGGGGCGGTGAATGTGACGATCGCCCCCAAGCGGCGGGACGAGGAAGGCAACCTGCTCGCGCTTCCGACCAACTACGGCGCGGTGTGGCTGAAAACGCAAGGCGTCCAAGCCCAACCGAACGGCGCAAGCCGGCCCTGGCCAGTGCAAACCGTGCAATATGCCGCGACCAATTTCTGCCATCAGCCGCTGTACTTTCAGGAAATCAACCTGGAGCGCTACGGCAATAATTTCGGGCCCTGTCTGCAACCGTTCGCTTCCGCGGGGGCGTTCTTCGGACGGGTTCCGCTCTTGCCTTACATGTTAGTCGCCAAGCCGCCGTGCGAATGCATTTATACGCTCGGCTATCAGCGGCCCGGCAATCCCGCGCCGTTCCAGTTGCATTGCCTGCCGTGAAGCACCCGCGGAGCCCTCGTGGACGCCGGCATCATCACGGGCCTGTTCTTCGCGATTTACTAACCGGCGCGAGTTCGCGATGGAATCAACAGATCAAGTCCTGTGCCTCATAGAGGTGTGTGGGAGCCTCGCTGGAGACGTTGGAAATTGGAAGAGAACCGCGTATGAGGTAAGATCCAAAGAGAATCATTCTCCCACAACCTTGAGGGCGCAGCCATGAGGAACCAGACCGACTCCCAAACGCAGTTTCTGCAACTGGTTTGCGTGGTCCTGGTGATGACCACGCTGATCGGCCTGGTGGGGGCCTACATTTTGTACCGGGACGTCGGAAACCTGCAAAATGAAGTCGCCCAAACCAAATCCCAAACGGACCGCTTCAAAAGTGAGATCCTCCACCTCCGCGGGGATGTGGATACGCTCAAAAAACTCTCCGGCTATCAATTCACCGAGGTGGGCGATCTGGATTCTTTCGAAAATAACACGGTCGTCGGCAAAGCCCGCAGCGACATCCGCCGGCTGGCGGGCGATCTCGCCCAACCGACACTGCGAAACGCCCTTCTGGAACTGCACACCCGCCTGCAGGAAGTCACCCAGGAACGAAACACCTTGAAAAAAGAGCTGGAAAAGACCGCGGCAAACGCTCAGTCGGGGACATCGCGGGTGGGACAGTAAGGTATGAGCGGCTGGCGACATCCGCCGGTTTTGCACAGAAGGCCGGCGGCTAGCGCCGTACCGCTCACAAGGCCGGCGGTTTTGCACAGAAGGCCGGCGGCTAGCGCCGTACCGCTCACAAGAATCCAACTTAGCGAATTTGCTCGCCGACCCAGCGGGCGAGTTCGGTGGGACTCAGGGCGGCAACGGGCATGCCGGAGTGGACGACTTGCCCCGCGATGCCTTTGTTGTATCGCGGTTTGCCGTCGTCGTTGAGGGCCGCGAGTCCCAAAGCCTTCACCCCGGAATCGACAAGAGATCGCACCTCCGCCAAAAGGCCGCTCACCGGCCAGCCTTCTTCAAAGTCCGTCACCAACAGCACAATCGACCGCTTGGGAATCCGCAGCCGTTCGCGGGCCGCCCGCAGGCCCTTGGCGATGTGAGTGCCGCCGCCGACTTCGACTTCCATCAGCATCGCCAGCGGATCGTCCACGCGCTCCGTGAAGTCGATGACCTCCGTGCTGAACGCCAAAAACTGCACGCTGATCGCCGGCAGCCCGGAAAAAATCGCGGCCATCATTGCGCTATAGATCACGGACGGCTCCATCGACCCCGACACGTCCACCACAAAGATCACGTGCCAATCCATGCTCCGCTTGGAGAGCGTGCGGAACAAAAACCGCTCCGGCACCAACTGCCAACGGCCTTGGTCGTCTTTTCGCGCGGTGTGCAAATTCGCCCGGACGGTGCGGCGGAGATCGAGACGCGGAGTGCGGCGGGACGTGGGGCGCGGCGTACTCAGGCCCGTGAGCGCGGGCCGGAGCCTTGTGGCGAGTTCGCGAACCAACTGATCGACAATCCGCTTGACGAAACCGCGGAGCTTTTCCATCTGCGATTCGGGCAGCGAACCTTTGAGCGACAGGACTTGCTCCAAAAGCTCGATCGAGGGCTTGACCGGTTCGGATTCCAACAGGCGCAAGCGCCCGGCGCGGCCCGCGGCGACGGCTTCGCCCAAGACTTCCTCGCAAACCGCTTCGCCGAAGAGGTCGCCCAAGTCCTCGGCCCACTCCCGCGTGCCGGGATAAGATGCTTCCTGACCGGCACCGCTTCCGGACCGGCTTCGCGCTCCTTCGCCTTGGCCGCGGCCGTAAAGCTCATCGAGCGCCCGGGCCGCCCGCGCCGCCATCGGCGGGAGCTTTTCGGGTTCGGAGGCGAGAATCAACCGCCACCGCGTGGGCAGCGACAACTGTCCGCCGGGCCGAACTGTGGGCGGTTTCTCATCAAGATGACCCGCGGGCTTTAAGCTGTCTTCCCAGGTCAACTCCGGCATCAACTCGGCGACGGCTTTCCGGCCGGCTTCGTCCGCTTCAAACCGGGCCGCCGTGACCAGCGGGTCCAAACCCTGCGGAACGATGGACGCCTCTTCTTCCGGCAATCGCTCCAGAAGCTCTTTGAGTAATCGATCTCTTGCCGCCGGGCTGAGCACCAAAAACCCGCTCCGAAGGGCCGGCAAACGGGAAAGGAATTCCTCGTCGGTTTCCGCCGCAATCCGGCGTTCGGGTTCGTCGAGACAAGACAGATCCGCAGCCAACCGCGGGAGCGACAAATACACCGCCCCTTGAAGTCTGGCTTTCAAATCCATCCGGGTCTCGGCATCGACCGCCCCATCGATCCAACTCCCGAACCGCCGGCCGAACGCCTCCGCATCGAGTACGCCCAGCAGCATAAGTGCCGACAAGCCCGTCCCCTGCATCAAGGGCGAACCGCGATCCGCCAGAGTGCGCAGCGACCACACGAGCCGCCCCGCATCGACCGCCGGCTCCTGATCCGTCTGCTGCTGATACCAGAGCACCAAATCCAAAACCGCGGCGGCGTCCCGCATGTCCTCCGAACCCAAAAGCCCCTCCAACTGGGCAATCGCCGCCTGCAACAGCGGCATCGTCTGCACGGTTTCGGGTACGTGAAAGTTTTCGACAAAGGGCGGAAACGCGTCGTCATCTTCCGCCGGCAAACCGGGGATGTGACCGGACCGGAGACGCTCCACGAACTCCATCGCCCGCGTGAGTTCCGACAGCTTCGCCGACAATAAAAACGGCCCCATCAGCCAGGCCAAGCCGGACCGCACCAGATCACCCAACCCGCAGCGAGCCGCCTGTAACAGCGGCGTCAATTGCTCCGCCGTCCAATCGTCCATCGGCGTATTGAGCCCCGCCGCCAAGAGTGATCCCGCCGCCACTTGAGCCAAGGTCGCCCCCCGCGCTGCGGAGAGTTCGATCATCGCCGCGGTCGCATGCTGCCAGGACACGTCCCAGACTTCGGTGAGGTTGTCCCGATGAGCGAGGTCCTGGGCCTCGGCCGGTTTGCCGTAGGGAATCCCCGCCGCGATCAGGCGTTCCAAAGTGACGACCGCGCGCGATCCAATCGGCTGCGGAGCGGATCGAGTCGGAGGCGTTTTTCTTCGCCGGGCGGACTCTCCGGTCCCGGCAGGTTCAAGGTCTGAAAAGCCGCCTCCACATCCGGCCCCAACCCGGACCGCGGCACGCCCGCCGGTAGCTGGCCCTGCCGGGATCCGACGAGCACGCGTTCCATCGCCTGGGCGACCGCCCGCCCGATGCCCATCACCTCCCCCCGCGCAAGGCACGATTGGATCGCTTCAATTAACTCGCCTCGCCCCGGCACGGCGAAGTTCCGCAGGGCCGCCGAGATCCCGCGCCATCCGCAGCACTTCCTTGCCGTCGGCGGCGTTCATCGGATGCCCGCGCCTTCGCAAGCTCCCGGCAAATCGAAACCACCAAATCCGCCACCGTTTGATCGAGGTCCTCCGCATCCGCCGCCTCGAACACCCGCTGATGCCAAAGCGGATCGCGAATCCCCGCCGGATACCCCGACCGCTCATCCAACTGATCGAACGAGTACGGAATGAGCGCGGTCGAAATCTTCACCTCGCCCGGCGTTTGCTCAATCTCATCCTCCTCTTCCGCGGGCGACCACAACAAAGGTTCCGGAAGCAGGGCCGGGGCGTGATAGGCTCCGATCACCACGGCACAGCGGCCGGGCTTCGCTTCGATGCAGCTTCGCATGTGGGCTTCGCGGAGCCGATCGAACCGGGCCGCAATTTGATCGTTCGAGCGGAGGGCATAACCGAACAAGAGCCCCGACCGCCGAAGCGATTCGGGCGATGCGCTCGCGGCGGGGGTTTCGATCAGCCGTTCCCAGAGCGTGCCCACATCGCGGGTCTGGGTGCGCTGAAAGATGCGGTCCAACAGCCCGTTCGGTTCGCATTCGCGGTGCTCGCGGCTGTGGCGGGAACTTGATTCCGCGATCGGCAAGTCACAAGGCTCGACAGGAACGCCGTTCTGAAACGCCCAGCGAATCGCCGCCAGTTCCGGCGAGAAATCCGCAAACGGATAAAAACACAAGTCCTCCTGCGATTCCCCGCACCCCGCGAGCGCCACCGGCGCAACGAGTTCCTCATCACCCAACCAGGGCAGCCAGTCCGCGAACTCCATCGGCAATTCGACGAGAATCACCTCCGGCCGATACGTCTCCAAGATCAGAGGCATCGCCCGCGCCAAAGCCGCCGAATGGTGCCGGACTCCGATCAATAAGGGGGCCTGACAATTCAGCAATTCGTTGAGAGCAGATTGATCGACGGCATTCGGCATATTGTCATGATAATTGGGAAAGTTTTTCAAGGCTCCACCCAAGCCGACCGCTTGCGGTCGGACCGACGCCAAGGCGTCGGCTTGGGGTTAAAACCGCAGATGACGCAGATTGTCGCGGATATTCATTCATCCGCGTTTTTCCGCGCAATCTGCGCTTCTAAAAAGCATCATACACATCCATGTCAGGATCATCCCATCCGGCCATTTCACCGGTTGTCCGCAGCAGATGTTTTTGCTCGTCGATGGTAGGCAAGTCGTCGGGAATGCCGGCTCTGATTCGTTCAAAAATGTCTTTGCGAAGGATGACGAACTCCGTGCCGTTTAGATTTACGGTAACTGGCTCGCCGTTTTCCGCAGCCTGTTGTTGTTCTTTCGTGAGAGTCGTCATCTGGCCGTTATTTTGATTTTATGTGGGACCAATTTGGATTTTTTCGTTTCCCGTCTCAAATGTCACGGAAGAGGTGGTTTTGAGCAAATCACAATGCGGAACAACGGGAGCTTGGTTGTTTCTACGTCGTGACAATGATAGGATGGTTTGGTTTAGTGACCTTTGGGTTTGAAGGGTTAAAAAATGGCTCGAACATACGGTGGCGACAGAAGTTGGGCTTGCATCCATTGTGGCAGGGAAACGAAATCATTAACCGGTGTTTGCACGGCTTGCCGAGGTAGTGGCAGTTCAGGTGGGCCTACTGAAAGATATGGCCGCAAACGGCGGAAGGTTACAGAAGACGATGATCCTTTTGATGAAGTCGACGACGAAGACGAACCTGACGATTATCACGGATATTCATCAAGAGATGACGTTTAATAGCAAACACCGCGTAGTGGAATAGGAACCCGCATCAGTCAAAATCCCACTCGGGCATCGAAGCCCCACTTTGCCTCTTGGCGGGGCTTGTTGTGCCTCCGCTTCCACGCGGAAATCTATTCTTGTTTCGCCGTTTTTTTGCGTTGGGAGAGTGTACTTTACTTATATGTTTCTCTATTCGCTCCGGCCGAACCTTTGCATTGCAGTGCGGGCAATTGACGAAATCCATGGAGCAATTCCATTAAGTTAACTCGAAATCGTTAGATCGTCTTCAGCTCACAAATCTATGTCCCAATCAACTTCCGGTTAAAACTGCCTTCGTTGATCGTGGGGCGTTCGGGGCGGCCTTTGTGGTTGTAGGTCAGCTTCATGTTGTCGAGACCCAACAGGCCCAGGATCGAGGCGTGGATGTCGCGGACGTGCATTTTGTCCTCGACCGCATAAAGGCCCAATTCATCGGTGGCCCCGATCGTCTGGCCGCCTTTGACGCCGCCGCCGGCCATCCAGATCGAAAAGCCGGTGGGGTTATGGTCGCGGCCGTCGCCTTTTTCGCTCATCGGAGTCCGCCCGAACTCGCCGCCCCAAATCACGAGGGTCTCCTCCAAGAGCCCGCGCTGCTTGAGGTCTTTGAGCAACCCCGCCACCGGCTGGTCCATCGATTTACAAAGGCCCGAATGATTTTTTTCGATGCCGGTGTGGGCGTCCCATTTGCTGCCGGTGCCGCTGTAAAGCTGGATGAACCGCACGCCCCGCTCGACCAACCGGCGGGCCAGGAGACAATTTCGGCCGAAGACTTTCGTCTCTTTCTGGTCGAGGCCGTAAAGTTTTTGCGTAGCGTCGGTTTCCTGGGACAGATCGACGGCTTCCGGGGCCTGGGCCTGCATGCGGAAGGCGAGTTCGTAGCTCTCGATGCGGGCGTCGAGTTCGGTTTGCTGCCGGCGGGTCTGGGCGTGCTCGCGGTTGAACTTTTGCAGGAGCGAAAGCTTCTCCCGCTGCTGCCTGTCCGAATAACCCTTGGGCGGGTTGAGGTTCGCAATCGGTTCGTCGCTGGCACCTTCGATGCGGACGCCCTGATAGCTCGCGGGCATGAAGCCGCTGCCCCAGTTGCGGGGGCCGTTGACGGGCCGGCCGGAGCTGTCGCACATCACGACGAACGAAGGCAAGTTTTGATTGGCCGAGCCTAAGCCGAAGTTGACCCACGCCCCCAACGACGGCCGCCCGGCGACGTTGATGCAGGTATTCATCTGGCAGACGCCGCCCGCGTGGTTGATGCCGTTGGTATGGCAGGAGCGGATGACGGCGATGTCGTCCATGCAGCTCGCGATGTGCGGAATCCACTCCGAAGCCCACAGCCCCGATTCGCCGTGCCGGGTCCACGTCCGCGGCGCCTTCAGCAGCGGCGCCCCCTTTTCGCCCATCGCCGTGATGGGCTCCTTGAAGCTCGCCGGCAACGGCTGCCCCGCCAATTTATCGAGTAGCGGCTTGGGGTCCACCAAATCCAAATGGCTCGGCCCCCCTTCCATAAAGCACCAGATCACACTCTTCGCCCGCGGCAAAAAATGCGCCAGCGGCCGCGCCTTCGCCGCCCCGGCGTCCTCCTGCATCATCCAAGACAAAGCCAAAGCCCCGAAACCCAGCCCGCTGGTTTCCAGAAACTCGCGCCGGGTGGCGGGATAAGTAATGTGTTGTCGTGGCAAGGGAGACATTTTTAGATTCCTCGTAGTGCCGATGCCGGCCAGAATTGTCGTATGTTCTGAAAAGGCCGGCACAGCCCGCCTTACTCACTACCAATCACCAATCTGCCAATCCAGTGTTGTCGGCCAGATCCGCCATTTCATGGCCCGCAATTTTATTTGTCGGCCATCTGTGTCCGCCAATTTCATTTGGCGGCCAAATCTCTTGCATCGTGGCCGACAACGCCGTTTGTCGGACCCAACTCTCGTTTCGTGATCGGCAAAACCGTTTGCCGATCACCGGTGATCCACAAAGCAATTTGTCGATCATAATTTAGTTCTTGTGATCGGCAAATTGCTTCGTCGATCACCCGTGATCGTCAAAAAACCTTGCGTCCCTCCGCAATGTTGAGCAATTCGGGAAAACCGAACACCGCTGACCGCGCCCCCTTCGCTTCTCGCATCGTTCGTAACATCCCGCAATCGGAAAGCTGCGCAGAATCCGCCGCGCCGACGGAGCGGAAATCCCGGACGACTTGATAAAGTCTGAGGAGTTGAAAATCGGCTGGTCGAACAGAAAATCCAGAGCGGCAATCGAATGCTGCGAGCGCGTCGCTTGCACGACCTGTTCTTTCCTCGCCGAGTACAAATCGAGAATCTGCCGGGCTTTCTGCTCGTTCTTCACAGCCTGTTCCGTCATCGCCGCCAGAAAAAACTCGCACCAACCCGTCCAATCGTCACTTTCCGAGACGGACAGCAAACCGTCGTAGTATTCCTGGCGGTTTCGTTCCAGATACTCGCTGACGTAGAAATTCGGCGTATGCAATAGCTTCCGCTCGAACAGGAACAGCGGAACCAGCATCCGCCCCACGCGACCGTTGCCGTCGAGAAACGGATGCAGGGACTCGAACTCGGCATGGACGATAGCCAATTGAACCAATGCGTCCGGCTGGGTCGAGTGCAGGTACTTTTCCCAACGGCTCATCGCATCGGGAATCTTCTCCGGGGCAATCGGGACGAACCGCGCTTCCTCAATCGGACGCCCCGGCTTGCCGATGTAATTCTGAATCGTTCGATATTTGCCCCGCGCTTTGTCGTGGCCGCGCACGCCCGATAGCAATATGGCATGCGCCTGCATAATGACCCGCCCGCACAACGGCAATTTGTCGAGCGCTTCGACGGCTTGCGCATCCCTTTGCGGTAGTTCAAGACCTCTTGAATGTCCGCCTCTTTCGCGGGATCAACCGCTTCCTTCCCCGCTTGGTATTCCAACACTTCGCCCATCGTCGCCTGTGTCCCTTCGATCCGCGACGAGAGAACGGCTTCCTGCGTCGTCAACGGCGAGAGCAAAATGTTGGCATTGGGAATGGCCGACAGCAAACCGTCGTACCGCGCCAACGCGGCGTTTGCCGGGCCGATCAACGGCACCAGCCGCGACCAGTCAATCTCCTTCGGCGGGAATTTTCCGGTGTGATACTTCACCACCCCGGATTTCTCTTTCGGCAGTTTCTTCGGCATTACGTTGATCTTCCAGCATCTTCGGCATGCTAAGAGCCGAGTAGGGCCGGCTGTGCCGGCCTGAATTGTCGTGTGATTCGCAAAGGCCTGTGGCGACCAAGATTGTCGTTTGATTTTCAAAGCCCGCCACATCCGGCCCTACAGCTACTGATGGAAACAATCGTCGCGTCGCTGTCGTCTTGGTATTGTTTTTTGAGAATCATCTTCCTCGCGCCTGGGGAACCAAAAAAAGGAATTCGTTTGACTCCTCGTAATTATCGTAGGTTTCATTATCTCTGGTCGTGAAAGACGGGCCGGTGTGGATTCAATCTGGACGGCCCAGTGGCGCAAGCAAATCGTAGATCGCCTCGTCGCGCGGATCGACCGTTGCGATCGGGTGGAATGAAGGCGCCTTGTCGAGCGTGCCGTCCTCGCATTCCATGATCCACGTCAACACCTGCTCGAAATCATTCGAGATCAATTGGCACTGTCCCTGCGGTTCGAGGACGCGCTGATCCGCCAGGAAAAATGCAAACCGTTCGTCCGCTTCAGAGTAAATGGACCTGCATCCAAGGGAGCGGCCATCCGGAAGCCTGGCGAAACAGTTGAAAATGAGCGGGCGCAAATCGGACCCCGGTTGTTGGCGGCAGACTTCGTGGACTTCTTCGATCGATTCAAATTCGCACAGCAGGCGACCTTCTGTTGATCGCACCTCTAAGCCGTCGAAACGCGCAAAGAATTGTTTCAGTTTTGGGGTGCTCAGCAGCGGACTTCCCTCAAAGGCGCCGGACGCAAATTGGCAGCGATCGGACTCGGCCACGCGATCCAACAAAGCCTCGAAGGACGTCTGACGACGCACCGCCCATCCA
Organism: uncultured Planctomycetaceae bacterium; assembly: GCA_963815195.1. GTDB lineage: Bacteria > Planctomycetota > Planctomycetia > Planctomycetales > Planctomycetaceae > CAWAVN01. Next base: position 60,122 of record CAWFGE010000010.1, on the reverse strand, counting down.
ATTCGAGGGCGAAGCGCAAGCGAATCCGCTTTTTGCTCGATTCCCAAAAAGCCGCCCAGCAACCGCATGATCGTCCCGCGCCGACATCGGAAGGGAACCTCCGCCAAACCGCTTGGCAAGTCCGTCAAGATCGGATCCAGACCACTGCCCTTTTCGTAGGATGGATTTCTAGGCAACCCGATGGCACAGCGTTTCATGTACGGAAAGAAGTCGGCGATCCAGCCGCTCACCCACTCGTTACCGCACATTGCTTCGGTCGCTGTATAGATCCGACTCCAGTGGTCGAGATTCGGTTTCCCTTCTGCGGCACGGACGAACTCAGCGCACCGGGGGCGCAACCGCTTCAGCCACCAGTCCAGCCCGAGGTCATCAAGCAAATCGAGCGAGCGTCGAAGTTGCTCCCAGTCGTCGGGACGACCCTCAAGCGTGAGGGAGGGGATCCCACAGATGGCCCAACCATCGAGAAACGACATGAACTTTCGCATCCCCGAAAGCATGGCCAGATTCTTCGCGATCCGATCGGCCTGTGTCGATGTCGAAAACTGCAGCGAGTATAAGCTGGCGGCACGCGGCGTGAGAATGCTCTCGACGTCCGTAGCACTCTCGTTGATCAAGTCGCCCCAGGGGTTCTCGGGAGAACCGGGCGGTAAATCGCTCGTGGAGACGAGGACCGCCCTGCGCTCGTCAGGGTTTCTGAGCAACTTGATCGAGAGTTCGTCCGCATGTTGCTCCACGTGAGCGCTGACGCCCTGGAGGATCGTGAGCCAGATCATGTCCGGAGACAGAATTAAAGGCCGGTGCTGGTTGTAGGCGAGTTGAACGGCCGTCACCAGCGGATTGGTTGTGATGTCTTCGCAACAATCGGCCGTGTAGTCCGAGCACGCTTCGATCACCCCGCCGATGAGGGACTGCGCCGCCTTATGTGTCTTTACGGTGGGCAAGGCTTCCGCGGCCGGCTCAACGTCCGCCAAATCGAACGTAACGCCATCCGCTTCCGAACGCGACATCAGCAAGTTTGTCATAGAGCAGTCCTTTCGACGCGACGCCCACCAGCATTCGGCTCCCGCCTGCCTTCTTTTCGAACTGGGCGGCGGCCTGCGCTACGTTCTGCCGGGGCTTGCGATGGGTCAATTCAGGGTCTTCACGCGGCGTTGGATGTCCTGCATGGCGGAATTGGCGATCGAGCGGTATGCGATGTTCGGCTCGGTCTGGGCTTTCTTTTTGAGGGCCGCAAAACTTTTCGCTCCCCCGACTTTACCGAGAATCCGGTAGACTTGATACCGCACCCGCTCGTCGGGGTGGTCGATCAATTTCAAGGCCGGTTCCTCGACGATGTCTCCCATCTTTTGCAGGGCCGACGACGCCATGCCGCCGTCGGGCGAAACGGTCAACCGCCCGGCGAGGGCTTCGACCGCCTTGGCTCCGCCAAGGTTTCCCAAGGCGCGAATGACGGAAAATCGAACGCTGGCGTCCGCGTGGGTCAACAGGTCGATCAAGGTTTGTGCCTCCGCCTCAGTCGCCCAGTGTCCGAAGACGTCGATCGAGCCGTTTCGGACCGAAACGTCCTTGCTGTCGAGGTTCGGTTTGACGGCGGCCAAGACCGCAGTGCGCTTCTTGGCCGTCGGGGGCCATGGTTTTGAGCCGCGATAGAGAATAGGACTTGTCCGAAGTGGGTGTCTTGGGATCCGTGATCGCGGCGATATGGTCGTCGATCGTCATTGCCGCCCGGGCTTCGGCTTGCTGCTGGGACTTTTTGACGAGGTCGGCGGTGCGGCGGTTGAAATCCTCGAGTTCCTGATCGGTGAGCCGTTCGCAGAGAACCTCGACGGGCACTTGCACCGAAGACCCATCGTCGGCGCGGAGTTGGAGGCTCAAGCGAAAGCTGATCTGGTCGCAGAGCAGGCTGCCGCGGTCGAAGCGAATGCTCCCATCGCCAAACAGACGCAAATGCGGCCGGTCGGGATCGTCGACGGTGCGGAAATCGTAGTGTTTGTTGATGACCTGGGTTTGGGGATTGGTTTCCGCCAGTTCGTAGGCGGCGATTTCCATCGCGAGATAGACTTTTTTCACCTCGCTGCCGCCCCGATCGAACGGGCTGGGCGGACGCGGAATGCTCCGCGGGTCCTGCGAACCGGGAGCGGGCACGCGACCGAAACGACGAACTGGGACCGAAGCGGGAGAACGGATCGTACCGGGATTGATCGCGCTGGACGTGGGTGATGGTCGTCAACCGCTGCGTGGCCCAGGACGATTCCCCCTGGGGAGACAAAGGCTCGATCGCGAGGTGCGATAGCGGCCCCAGTCCGTAGGGCAGATTGTCCTGGGAGCTCTCGGCGAACAGAATGCTGCCGAAGTCGTCCACCATCATCCGGCCGCGGTCCGATGCCGACCCATTGGCCGATGCGCCGATGATGGGCCGGCCGTCTTTTCGCCGTTTGCTCGTCGTGTGCGAACTGGAGTATTCCAGGACCTGGCTGTTTTTCTTCTCGGAACCCACGGTGACTTTCAAAAAGGCCACCGACGGCGTGACCCGCCGGGCGAGTTCCGGCCCTTCCAGCCGGGCCGCGGCCCCTTGCGCGAGGGGGGCGATGTTGTGTTTTTGCATCAGGGCGGCCACTTCGTTGGCCGGGACCGCGAGACCGACGTCGGAAATCTCCGAACCAACATAGATAGCACTCGCCACGCCGATGACTTCGCCGCGATCGTTCACCAAGGGACCGCCGCTGTTGCCGGGGTTGATGCTGGCATCGACTTGGATCATCCGCCCGGTTTTGCGGTCGATGAAGCCCGCCACGCTGCCTTGGGTGATCTTGATGCTCGTGCCCAGAACGTCGGACAGCGGAAAGCCCACGACCCGCACCGGCTGCGCAAGTTCAATTCGCGACGAATCGCTCAACGGCAGCACGGGCAGATTGCGGGCGGCGATGCGGATGAGCGCCACGTCCCGCTGGCTGTTAATGTCGATGACGCGGGCCGCGTATTTCCGGTTGCCGAGTTCGACTTCGATTTTGTCGGCATCATCGACAACGTGGGCGCAGGTGATGATGTAGCCGTCGTGATGCACCACGAACCCGGTGCCCGAGCCCTGCTTTTCTCCCTCGTCATCTTCCTCGGCCAGCCGTGCAAGCGCGGCGTCGCGGGCGACGACTTTATAGCGGCTCAAGCCGTGAACCTCGCTGAACTCGTCTCCGACTTCCGCCTTGACGGTCGTGCGGTAGGCGAATTGCTGCCCGGGTTTCCAGCCGTATTTCAAGGTGTTCGCGGCGCCCGCGACGGGATTCTGATGGCCCGCGGCGGGCGGGGCGGGGATAATTCCATCAGGCCCCGGCCCCATTGTCGGAGTCGGATCGCCGCCGGCGACGGGAGCAGCATTCGGTCCGTTGGGAGCAAAATTGGCAGCGAACGGCTGCACGGGATTGGCAGGATTGCCGTTGTCGATGGCCGGGTTTTTTTCGGCGGCGCCGGCGATTTGATCGGGCCTGCCCGCGGGGGCGGCTTCGTCTTTGCCGGAGCTGACAAAGAAGATCACGCCCAGGATCAATCCCAACACGCCGACGGCCCCGCCAATCAAACCGATCCACAGCCCGGCCGAGCCGCCTTCGGACTTCGAGCGCCGTTCGCGCGGCCGTTCGGACCGCGCGGCCTCCGGCCGCCGGCGAGCGGGGCTTTCTCTTCGGGTGCGCGGCGGGGATTCGAAGTCATCCACGTCGCGGTCTCTCCGCGCGGCACGTCCCGGAGCCGGCCTGACGGAACGCGAAGGACGGCTGAGCGGGATTTCTTCGCCGCAACGCGGGCATTCAATCCAATCCCGGTCGGGCAGTCCGGAGGGAAACCGAATCCGCGTCTCACAAGCCGGGCATAACATGTGAGCTTCCGACATGTCGCTGTTCCCTCAAAAGAGAATGGATCAAATGCGAATCTGAAACCCCATTTATTCTAACCTGAGATTGAATCTTGAACAGTAAAAACGCGTCCGGTTTAGCAAAATGAGGAACCTTGACCCCGTACTTACTGAGCCAGAGTTGCCCTCCCTTGGAAACACAATCCACACGGTATTGCCGGGGAGTTCCTCCTCAACCGAACGTCGGGAAAATTGCTCAGTCGAGGCCCGAAAAATACACATTTACAGATAAAAAATCCCGACCACCCCTAGGGATAATAGTAAAAACACTTAGACAATTATCCACTTTTTTCCGATTACATTGGAATCGACCCATCGGCATAATATGTCGAATCTGCCAAATTCAGAAAATGCAGGCGAGATAGAGAACCTCTTCCCACAGAGTGGGATCACCAAGCGAATGCACTTTAGGACACGTTTATGCAACACGTCTGGATTTTGATGTTAGCTGCCTTGTTGGCGTGCAGCAGTGCGCGGGCCGGGTTCGTTTCTGTTGGCGCATTCGCCACATTTATGGAAACACAAGGTGCCGACAGGACCGGCGATCTATTCACGATCACGAATACTTCGGCGATTGACTCGGGAATCGGTATCACCGGGATTTCCATCCAATTGCCCAGCGATTTGCTGTTTGACACGGCCAGCAACGGCGCTGGCACCAATCCCAGCAGTGACTTTCAGGTGCTGACGATGCCCGCTGGGGGCACGTTTTCCGCGCCGACGCCTTTTGGATCCAGCTTCGACGGCTCGCAACTTCTTACTTTGAACTTCACAAACTTTAATCCCGGTGAAACCTTCAGCTTCGCAATCGATGTGGACAAGATGGTCGGAAACGGCGACGTCGAGCGGATGCACGTCCTGGGCCGGGATTTCGCCGGCGCTCGGTTCGATGTCACCTTTGACGGCCCGAATGTTCCGGCACCGCAAACCTTTTCGGGAAGCTTTTACGAAGCGATGGTCACGCCGCCTATGGAACCTCTCTCGGCGTATTCGGTTGTTTCCGGCCTCGTCGATCCCCCCGATGATGCCCCGGTGATCGCCAACCCGGAACCCGCGTCGCTTCTGCTCTTGGGCGTCGGCCTGGCGGGAGCGATCGTCATCTTTCGAAAACGGTTCCGAAACCTCCCTGAACCTGGTTAATCCTCCCCGAACAGCCGCCGTTGCTTCACCGGCGGGGGTTCGGTCTCGGCGGGCCAATCGGGCATGGCGTGAACGGCGGGGCGGTGCCGGCGGACGGCTTCGTGGAACAAGCGGCCGAACGCGGGGGCGTAAATGTCGTTGGGCGTGTGCGTGAAGACGAACGGCGTTTTGCCGGCTTCGAGCCAATCGACGACGATCTTCGCCCATTCTTCAACCCAGGGGACGAGCGTGCTTAAATCATCGCGGCCGATCAACCGCACGAGCGGCGATTGGGCCGTCGTGTCGTAACGCACTGGGACGCGGGGTTTTCGTTCCTGGGAACGCGCCTCGGCTTCGGTGCTGGCGGGGGCGGAAAACAAGGGCCGGCTGTCGAGCAGCACGCGGTCCATCTGCAACTCGGCCAGCATCTGATTGAGGGCCGACTCATGCCGGCCGCTGTCGAAGTAATCGGCGTGCCGGACTTCGACGGCATAAGGAAAATCCCGCGGCAGGCGTTCCAAATACGCCCGCAGCCGGGGAAAATCCCGCGCGGAGAAATTCGGCCCCAACTGCAAAAATGCAGGCCCCAAACGCTCCGCCTCGCCGAGCACTTTCAGGAGTTCCAGAAAGGCCGAGGTTTCGTAGCCGACGCTGATGAGCTTTTTGTCGTGGCTGATCACGCGCGGGAACTTCAGGCAGAACCGAAACCCGGATTGCACCTCGTCCGCCCAGCGGCGCACCGTTTCGATCGGCGGGATCGCATAAAACGTGCTGCTGACTTCGACGGTGTTAAACACCTGGGAGTACTGCGGCAAGAAGTCCGCGCGGGCGGCTTTCCTCGTGTAGAAGGAACCCGCCCACTGCGGATTCGCCCAAACCGGGCAGCCCAAATGATAGGGAGACAGACTCATGCCATTCTTCTTCGTCGCGTCGGCTTCCAACCGCCGCGGAGAAAGGCGAGAGCCGCGCACGAAGTAAGCGGTCTTGCGTTCTCTGATCTTGAAAAACCGCTTACTTCGTGCGCGGCTCTAAGGAAACCAACAAAAACCGCTTACTTCGTGCGCGGCTCTAGGGAAACCAAGCTTTTTTTGGAACTACTGAAATTACTTGTCGGTTTCGACTTTGTTCCCATACAGCAAGATCCGATCGAACTGGCCGGTGTCGTCGAAGGAACCCACGCCCACGCGGCCCGTCGGAGAATGTTTTATCATTCGCGGTCATCACCGGGGTTTTCATATCGTCGAAGTACACATCGATTTTACCGCTCTCGGCGTCGCGGACAATCCGGGCGTGATGCCATTCATCGTTCCAATCGGTGCCGGGCGTGGTCTTGGTGGAAATCTTTTTGCGGTCGCTGTCGTTGACGATGAAAATCTGATTGGCGTGGTCGTCGGTCTTCTTGCCGAAGTGCACGTAATACAAATGCGAATCGTCCTGATAGCCGAAGAACAGGCACAAATCGCGATGCGCGTAATCGGGGTGCGTGGATTGCAGATGCACATCGAACACAAAACTCTCCACGACGACGCCTTTCACCAGCGAGCGGTTGAACGGCGACCGCGTGGGCGGGTTGAAGTCGCTTTTCTTTTTGGTGAGGGCATACACTTTGTTGCCGGCCTGGTCTTTCACCGTCCAGGCGGACTTGTCGGTGGGTTCCCAGTGCGAGGCTTTGCCGGAGTCGAAATCGTCCGAGAACACCAACGGCAAGCCATTCATCATCTTCTTAGGCTGGAATTCTCCCTTCAATGGCGGATAGTCCGCTGCCCTCGCTCCCGCCGAGATCAAACACAGCACCGCCAGCCAACTTGTGAATCTCATCGTGGAATCTCCCTGTGCTAACCAAGAGTGGATCAATCGATGAGATGGATCCTATCGCAGAACGGAAGCGGTGACAATTGCCGGGGCGGGGGTTCGCCGGGCAGCGCTGGCGGGAATGCGCCCAAGTGGATATTGTTGAACGAAACGATGGGCTGTGTTTCATTCGAGAATCTTGGCCGAGGCTTGGATCATGAGATATTACCGCTGTTGCTTTCTTCTTCTTTTGGGTTTGATCGGCACAAGAGTCTGTCGCCGCCGATGCCCCAGACGCGAAGCCGAACATTTTGTTTGCGATGGCGGACGATTGGTCGCATGGGCATTCGAGCGTGGATGGCTGCAAGTGGGTCAATACGCCGGGCTTTGACCGGGTGGCGAAGGGCGGGGTGCGGTTTACGAATGCCTTCACGCCGAACGCCAAGTGCTGCCCGTCGCGGTCGATTTTGCTGACCGGGCGGAACTCCTGGCAGTTGGAAGATGCCGCGAACCACATTTGCTATTTTCCCGCGAAGTTCAAAGTTTATACCGAGGTGCTGTCCGAGACCGGCTACTTTGTGGGCTACACTGGCAAGGGCTGGGGGCCGGGCGTCGCGAAGACCGCCGACGGCAAACCGCGGCCCATGACCGGCCAAGGCTTCAATCGCCGGAAGGCGAAGCCGGAGGTGGGCAACGTCAGCGCGAACGACTACGCGAGCAACTTCGAGGATTTCCTGAAAGCCGCCCCCAAGGACAAACCCTGGTGTTTCTGGTACGGAGCCACCGAACCGCACCGGGGCTATCAAAAAGGCGCGGGAGCCGAGCGGGGCAAGAAGATTACAGACATCGGGCACGTCCCCGGCTTCTGGCCGGACAACGAGACCGTCCGCAACGACATTTTGGACTACGCGGTCGAAGTCGAGCATTTCGATCATCACCTGGACCGCATGCTCAACGCCTTGGACGAGCGCGGCCTTTTGGGCAACACGCTCGTCGTCGCGACTTCGGACCACGGGATGCCCTTTCCGCGCTGCAAGGGGCAGGCTTACAATTATTCGAACCACGTGCCGATGGCGATCATGTGGAAGCGGGGCCTCAAAAACCCCGGCCGCGTGGTGGAGGATTATGTGAGCTTCGCCGACATCGCCCCCACGTTCGTCGAAGTCGCGGGACTCAAGTGGGATGACACCGGCATGTCCCCTTCGCCCGGGCGGAGCTTGACGGACATTTTGTTTTCGGAAAAATCCGGGCAGGTCAACCCGCAGCGGGATCATGTGCTCGTGGGCAAGGAACGCCACGACATCGGCCGGCCGCACGATTGGGGTTATCCGATCCGAGGCATCGTGAAGAACGGCATGCTTTACGTCCGGAATTTCGAGACCGACCGCTGGCCGGGCGGCAATCCCGAAACCGGTTACCTCAACTGCGACGGCGGCCCGACGAAAACGCTGATCCTTCAAGGCCGCACGATGTCTGAAGGAGGGAAATTTTGGGAACTCTGCTTCGGGAAACGCCCGGCGGAAGAACTTTACGATCTGAAGACCGATCCCGATTGCCTGCACAACCTGGCGAACGACTCGCAGCACGCCGAGATCAAGCAGAAATTGCAGAAGCAACTAACGGCGGAACTCAAACAACAAGGCGACCCGCGGATGTTCGGCAAGGGGAATGTGTTCGAGGAATACCTCTACGCCAACCCCGACGGTCGGGGCTTCTACGAACGCTACATGAAGGGCGAAAAACTCAGAGCCGGCTGGGTCTCGCCCAGCGACTTTGAGAAAGAGCCGATTGAACGTTAAGGGCACCGGACCAAGGTGCGGTCTCCCAATCGGAAACGTTTTTGGCCAGGGCGGAATCGCCGTTGGCTCTGTCAGTTCGGATCGAACCGACTCGGCTCAAGCTCGGCTGACTTGGGGCTGGCTGCGTTGCAGAGGGCCTCTGCCTTCACTCGGCCGAGCGCGTTGATTCTCGTTCTCGTTTCGCGCTACAATCGGCCAAATACCGATTTCTCCATTCCGCGATTCGAGGTTGCTCCATGAAGTCGCTCAACTCTGTTCTTCCCGTCTGGCTCGGCGCGGGGCTGGTTTTCTTTTTTGCCGGTTCGCTTTCCGCCCAGGAGACGTTCATCCCGCGGAAGCAAACCAAGCTACCGGGGCCGCCGCTTTCTCCGGCGGAAGCCATAAAGAAGATGACCGTGCCCGAAGGTTTTTCGGTCGAACTGGTCGTGAGCGAGCCGGATTTGGTGAACCCGGTGGCGATGACCTTCGACGAACAGGGCCGGGTGTGGGTCACGGAGTCGCTCGAGTATCCCCGCTCCTCGCCGGGCCAAGGCCGGGACCGCGTGAAAGTTCTGGAAGACACCGACAGCGACGGCACGATCGATAAGACGACGATCTTCGCGGACGGGCTCAATATTCCTTCCGGGATCGCCGTGGGCTTCGGCGGCGTATGGGTCGCGAATGCTCCGGACATTCTGTTTCTCGAAGACACCGATGGCGATCTGAAAGCCGACCGCCGGGAAGTCGTCGTCACGGGCTTCGGCCGCGCGGATACGCACGAATTGCCCAACTCGTTGACCTGGGGGCCGGACGGTTTTCTGTACGGCTTAAACGGCGTGTTCAATCACAGCCACGTCAAATATCCGCCGTCGTCCCCGCATGCGAAAGATCATCCCGAAGGCTTTCCATTCACCTGCGCTCTGTTTCGGATCAATCCGCGAACGCGGGAGTTTCAAGTGTTCGCCGAGGGCACGAGCAATCCGTGGGGCATCGCCTGGGATCCGGAAGGCAGCGCGTTTTTGAGCGCCTGCGTGATCGACCATCTTTGGCACATTACGGAAAGCGGTTATTACCATCGCCAGGGCGGCCCCTATCCGCCGTTCACTTGGAAGCTCGGCTCCATCGTCAAGCACCAGCACCAGATGGCGGCTTACTGCGGGATTCATTATTTCGACAGCGACGCGTATCCCAAGGAATACCGCGACCATCTCTACATGGGCAACATCCACGGCGGCTGCATCAATGTGGATACCCTCCGCCGGGATGGTTCCACGTACTTCGCCACGCCCCGGCCGGATTTTCTGACCGCGAACGATGTGTGGTTCATGCCCGTCGCTCAAAAGACCGGACCCGACGGCTGCCTGTGGGTTTTGGATTGGTACGACCGCTATCACTGCTATCAAGATGCCCGCCGCGATCCGAAGGGCCTCGACCGCCTGCACGGCCGGCTGTATCGCATCCGCTACAAAAACACGCCGCGGGCGAAGAAGTTCAATCTCGCGAAAGAAACCGACGACGAACTCATCGAACGCTTGAAAAGCCCGAACGTATTTTACCGCGACATCGCCCAGCGGCTGCTAGCCGAACGCAACCACCCCGCGGCCAATGCGAAGCTGGAAGAGTTGGTGCTCGATTCCGAGGTGCCGCACAAGACCTGCATGCATGCGTTGTTCGCGATTGTGGGGACGCAAAGCCTGCGGCCGGAGTTTCATTCGCAGTTGCTCTCGCATAAAAGTCCCAGCCTTCGCGCGTGGGGTGTGCGGGCGGCGGGGAATTTCGGAAAGGTGAAACCGCTGATCGCCGCTGGCGTCGCAGCCCTTTCGGATGATCCGTCTCCCGATGTCAAACTCCAGGTCGCAATCGCGGCTCCGAAGCTCGACGCCGTGGAAACAATTCCCACGCTGCTCGCCGTGCTTTCCAACGCCGGCAATGATCCGGTGATTCCCCATATTGTCTGGCAGAACCTGCATCCGCTCTTGGAAACAAACAGCCGGCCGTTTTTGGAGGCGATTTTGAAGGAGCAATTGCTCCAAAAGCCTGCGGTGGTGCGCATCCTGCCGCGGGTGGTGGATCGGATATTGGCCATCAAAAAAACGGGTGCCGAGAGCGTGGGGCTGTTGCTCACGGCTTTGCTGAAAGATCCAAAGTCCAACCGGGACGCCGCCCAGACCTGTTTGAAGCTCCTGGCCGAGCGCGTGCAAACTCGCGAGTTGGCGGGCGACGAGTTAAAGGTTTTGCAGTCTCGGCTCGATCCACAGTTGGCCGAGATCGTCAAATTCGGCATCCCGGAAGATAACCCGTTGTTCTTCGATGCGTTGGGGCTTGCGGCTTCGTGGAAAGAACCTCGTGCCATCGCCGCCTGCCGTGTGTTGCTGGCGAACCGCAAACTCGCGCCGCAGCATCGGCTCCAGGCGCTACAGGCGTTGGTCTCGGCCAAGGACGAGCATGTCCTCTCCGATGTGCAGCCGATTTTGATGGATTCCAAGAATCAGCCTTTGGAACTTCGCGAATCCGCTCTGGCGGAGTTGGGCCGCGTGTCTTCCGATCAAGTGGCGGTCGTGGTGCTCTCGGCTTATCCGCGGATGGAAAACGATCTCCAACCCAAAGCGGTGGAACTGCTCACGCAGCGGCCCGGTTGGAGCAAGTCGCTGCTGGCCGCGATCGGTACAAAAAAGCTTCCGGCGAGCGTGTTGAACATCAATCAGGTGCGAAAGCTCCTGGCGCAGAACGATGCGGAGCTTGCGAAAGCGGTCCGCGAGCATTGGGGCGTGGTTCGCGTGGGCCGCGACCCCGCGCGGGAGCAATTCGTCGCCAAGATGAAAAACCTCATCCAAACCACGCCCGGCGATGCCATCCGCGGCCGCGTGGCCTTCAACAAGCTCTGCGCTCAATGCCACAAAATCTACGGCGAGGGCAAAGAGGTCGGGCCGGACATTACCTCGAACGGCCGGGCTTCGTTTGACCAACTCTTGTCCAACGTGTTCGATCCGAGTCTGGTCATCGGGTCGGACTATCGACCGCTGACCGTGGCCACGGAGGAAGGCCGGGTGCTGGCGGGTTTGGTCGTGGAAAACAGCGAGCAGCGGATCGTGCTCAAAGTCCAGGGCGGCAAGTTGGAAACGATCCCGCGGAACGAAGTCGCCGCCGTCAAGCAAAGTCAGGTCTCGCTGATGCCCGAAGGCATCGAAAAGCAACTCAAACCGCAGGAAATCGTGGACTTGTTCGCGTTTCTCCTGTTGGATAAACCCCCGGAAGACCCCAAGGCTCAGCTTTTGCCCGGTGCGCCGGTCGTCGAAGAAAACACATCTCGCGCGAAGGCGCAAGTCCGTAACAAGGTGTGCCACTGGCTTTGCCAGGGGTGCGGGAATCGCTGATCTAAAGAAGGGATTATACCCGCAGTTCGCGGCAAAAACTTGGATTCCATTTGAATCATCGTTCCATTTTTATCCGCGAAAATCCGCGTTATCCGCGGTTCAAGAATTTTGCACTTACCGTTCGAGCTCAATAGATAGAGAGATTGGCTATCCCATGAGACGATATCCGCATCAATGCCGTTTGAATCTTGCTGTCTGTTGGCTCGCGGCCCTTTTCTTTTTTGCCGTCGGCTTCGAAGGCAAAGCAAAAGCCGCGCCGCCGAATGTGGTGATCGTGCTTGCGGACGATCAAGGCTGGGGGGATTTGAGCGTCCACGGCAATACGAATCTCCACACGCCGAACATCGATTCCCTCGCCCGCGACGGGGCGCTGTTCGAGCGGTTCTTCGTCTGCCCGGTGTGTTCGCCGACGCGGGCGGAGTTCCTCACGGGGCGGTATCATCCGCGGGGCGGCGTGTTCAGCACGTCCACCGGCGGCGAACGGTTGGACCTCGATGAAATGACGATCGCCCAGACCTTCAAAGCTGCGGGCTACGCCACCGCCGCGTTCGGCAAATGGCACAACGGGATGCAGTATCCCTATCATCCGAACGCCCGCGGGTTCGATGAATACTACGGCTTCTGCTCCGGGCATTGGGGCCATTATTTCAGCCCGGTGCTCGAGCACAACGGTAAAGCCGTCCGCGGCAACGGCTATGTCACCGACGACTTCACCGACCACGCTCTCCAGTTCATCGAGCAAAACCGGGAGCAGCCGTTCTTCTGTTATCTGCCCTATAACGTTCCGCATTCGCCGATGCAGGTGCCCGATGATTTCTACAAAAAGTTCGACGGCAAATCGCTCGAAAAACGCCACCGCGAACCCAAGAAAGAGGATGTCCCCATGACGCGGGCGGCTCTGGCGATGTGCGAGAACATCGACTGGAACGTCGGCCGGATTCTAAAAAAGCTCGACGACCTCAAACTAGCAGACAACACGATCGTGATTTATTTCAGCGACAACGGCCCCAACAGTTGGCGATGGAACGGCGGCATGAAAGGCCGGAAAGGCTCGACCGACGAAGGCGGCGTCCGCGCGCCGCTTCTCATCCGCTGGCCGGGCCATATTCCCAAGGGCACGAAAATCCCGCAGATCGCCGGTGCGATCGATCTCTTGCCCACGCTCGCCGACCTCGCGGAGATTCCCGTCCAAAGCAAAAAACCCTTGGACGGCGTGAGCCTTAAGCCGCTGCTCTTGGGCACCCGGGACAACTGGCCGGACCGCATGATTTTTTCGCATTGGAACCGCAAAGTCAGCGTGCGGACGCAAAAGTTCCGTTTGGACAACAACGGCCAGTTGTTCGATCTCGCCAAAGATCTCGGACAGGCCCAGAACATCGCGGGCGAGTATCCCGAAGTCGCGAAGCGCTTAAATGCCGCGATGAAACAATGGAAACAGAGCGTGCTCTCGGAGTTGACCCGCGAAGACCGCCCCTTCACGGTGGGCTATGCGGAGTTTCCGATCACGCATCTGCCCGCCCGCGACGGCGTGCCGCACGGCCAGGTCAAACGCAGCGCCCGTGCGCCGAACTGCTCGTTCTTCACGAACTGGAAAAGCACCGACGACAGGATGACTTGGGACGTCGAAGTTCACACGCCCGGCACGTATGAGGCCGTTGTGTATTACACCTGCGCGAAGCAGAACGTCGGCGCGGCGATCGAATTGTCTCTGGGCGAGAACCGCGTCGAGACCAAAGTCACCGAAACCCACGATCCGCCGTTGGTGGGAGAGGCGGAAGACCGCGTGCCCCGCGGGAGCGAATCCTACGTCAAAGATTTTCGCCCGCTGTCCTTGGGCACGATCCAACTTTCCAAGGGCCGAGGCACCTTGACGCTCCGCGCTTTGGACATCCCCGGCGACGCCGCGATCGATGTCCGCGACATCGTATTGACGTTAAAACAATAGCGAGAATCCAAACCCTCAGAACGTAAAAGTGAGCGGCTGGCGCTAGCCGCCGGCCTTGATTTTGAGGGCAGCACCATCACACGAAATTTGGACCGACTGACCCCAAGACGCTGCCGTCCAGTTGTTCCAGAATCAGCGGCCAGCTTTGGGAGAAGACTTGTTCGAGGACCTCCTCTCTCGCCGGTAGCGGCGGTTTGAGTTCGGGGCTTGGCGGTGAGGATTCCGGATTGCCATTCGCACCCGCGGGCAAGGAAATGCCGATGGGGTTGCCGTGGTGATGGGAAATTCCTTCCAGAGCATTCACTGACACCGGCCCCGGGACGCTTTCGATCGATGTTCCGGCGCTCGAAGGTTCGGTCACGGACAAAGCGGTTGTCTGGACGATCTCGCGGACTTCGAGGGCGTTGATCATCACCAACGGATCGCCGCCCAGGTCGTCCAAGAGCAGCGTGAGTTGTCCATCGGTGACGGTCACCGTATAAGTGCGGACGGCATAGCTGACGCCATCGGTCGTGACGGAATCCACCTGCTGGCCTTCGAGGAAGACGCCCATGTTGTCGCGGACGTAACCGAGACCGTCGCCCATCGTAATCGTCACTTCGTAATCGCCGGCCGCGGGCACATCGACCACGAAGGTTCCGTACGGGGTGTAGTTGAAATCCCGCGTGAGGTCATCGCCCGTGGAAGCCCCGCGGTCGCGGCTGTCGACTCCGGAACCGCTCAGCCAGCCGAAGCCCGCGCTCGCGGAGTAGGCGCTTGTCTTCAGGACCTGCGTATAACCCGCCGCGACGGGCGAGGTGGCGGTGCCGAAGTCATAGAGGCCCACAAACGGCGGGCGGGGAATGAGCGCCACCGTCGTTTGAAAGCGGTCGTCGGGATTTTCTCCGCCGGTCCCGTCGCCGTCCTGGTCCATGGGATTGCCCGCGAGGTCCCTGATGTCGGGGCCGATGGTCAGGGTATAATTGCCGGGCGTGGTTTGCGGGGCAAAGACGACTTCGAATTGCGATCCGGACAGCGCATTGACGGCCGTGGGCGTGATCGAACCGTTCGGCCCTTGGATATTCACCACATCGTCGAGCGTAAAGGTCGCCGAGTCCATCGTCTCGTCAAAAGTGACGGTGAAGCGGTCGAGTGTTTCGGGGATCTCATCGCTGGGATCGACGCTGACGACATAGGGGCTGGTCGTGTCGGGGCCGACTTCGAGAATGTCGAGCGAGTTGATCATCACCAACGGATCGCCGCCCAGGTCGTCCAATTTCAATGTCAACTGTCCGTCGGTGACGGTCACGGTGTAGGTGCGGACGGCATAGTTGACGCCGTCGGCGGTCACCGAATCCACAAACGTGCCTTCGAGAAAAATGCCCATGTCGTCCCGCACATAACCCAGGCCGTCGCCCATTGTCAGCGTGACTTGATAGGAACTCGCCTCGGGCACATCGACGGCGAAGGTGGCCAACTGGGTGAAGTTGAAGTCGCGGGTCGCATCGTCGCCGTTGGCTCCGCCGCGGTCCCGGCTGTCGACGGCTCCGCTCAGCCAGCCGAAGCCGGTCCCTGCGTTATAGCTCGTGTTCTTCAAAATCTGCGAATAGCCCGCGGCGACGGGGGAACTCGAGGTGCCGAAATCCAGATGGGCCTCGAACGGCGGCCGGGGCGAGAGCATGAGCGTGCCGGTGAACTGGTCGTCGGGGACTTCCGCATCGGTGCCGTCGCCGTCCTGGTCCATGCGGTTGCCGACAAGATCGCGAATCTCCGGCCCCAACACGACGGTGTAGGTTCCAAAGGCGGTTTGCTCATCGAAGTGGATTGCGAACTTCGTCCCGGTAAGCTGCTCGATGCTCGTCACGAGGATTTCGGTGTTATCCGGCCCGACGAGGCTCGCCACGTCGCCCGGGGTAAACGTGGTGGCATCGACGGTTTCGTTGAACACGACGACCATCTGATCGAGCGTGCCCAAGACTTCGGTGGTTTCGAGGCCGACCACTTGCGGGCCGCTTGTATCGGGCGGCGCGGTGGCGACGTGGAGGGCGTTGATCATCACCAGCGGATCGCCGCCCAGGTCGTCCAGTTTCAAGGTCAACTGCCCGTCGGTCACGCGGACTTGATAGGTCCGCACCGCGTACTGGGTGCCGTCGGCGGTGACGGAATCCACGAGTTCGCCTTCCAGAAACACGCCCATGTCATCGCGGACATAGCCCAGGCCGTCGCCCATGGTGATCGTGACGTTATACACCGCATCGGAGGGCACATCGACCACGAACGTGCCGAGGGGGGTGAAGTTGAAGTCGCGGGTCGCCTCGTCGCCGGTGGTCGCTCCGCGGTCCCGGCCGTCGATGGCCCCGCTCACCCAGCCGAAGCCCTGCGTGCTGTTGTACGTCGTGTTCGGCAAAACCTGCACATAACCCGCCGCCACGGGAGAGTTATACACGCCGAAGTCGTACTGCGTGTCGAAGGGCTGGATCGGAACCAGCTCGGCGGAGGCGCTGTAAGTATCTTGAAGCGGCTCGCCGTTCACGCGGTCTTCGTCCTGGTCCATCGGATTGCCCGCGAGGTCGGCGATGTCGGGGCCGATGGTCAGGCTGTATTCTCCGAGTTCGGTCTGCGGGGCGAACAGGATCTCGAAGATCGTCGGTGCGACTTCGCGGACTTCCGTGGGCGTGATCGCTCCCGACGGCCCTGTCAAGCTGATGACATCGGCCGTGGTGAAGCTGTTGGGATCGACGGCTTCATCGAAGGTGATCGTGAAGCGGTCGAGCGGTCCGGAGGTTTCCGTCGAGGGCACGGATTTGACGACCCGCGGGCCGACGAGGTCCGGGCCCTCGGCTTCGACCACTAGCCCGTTGATCAGCACCAGCGGATCGGAGCCGCCCTGGTCTTCCAACCGCAGGTTGAACTGGCCGTCGGAGATCGTCACCTGGAACGTTGTGACGACATATTCGCCTGGGTTGGTGGTGACGGTCGCGAGTTGCTGGCCTTCGATGAAAATGGCGATGTCGTCGCGCGGCCCAGTGCCGGTGGAGCCGTCGCCCATCGTAATTGTCACGTCGTACACCGCGGGCTCGGCGGGGACATCCACCGCGAGTTCCGCACTTCCCGTGGCATAGTCGAAGTCCCGCGTCAGATCGTCGCCCGAATTGTCCCCGCGGTCGCGGGTGTCGATCGTGCCCGCCGTCCAACCGAAGCCTCGCTCGGAGGTGTAAGCCATCGAAGGATCGACCCGCTGGAAGCCTTTTTGCACCGGCGACGAAGAGGTTCCAAAATCGAGCTTGGAGAAAAAAGGCACGAGATCGAACGCGGCATCGAAGGTGTCATCGACCGCTTCGCCGCCAATGCCGTCGCGGTCCTGGTCCAACACATTCCCCGCCATGTCCGTGATGCCGCCGCCCAACGTCAAGCGGTACGGCCCCATCACATCCTGAAGCGGGAACTGGATCTCGAAAATGCGATTGCGTTCGCCCGGCACGGGGACCACATCGGTGACGGGAATCTCGCCGTTGGGTCCCATGAAGCTCAAAATATTTTCGGGCCCGAAATTCGCCGGGTCCAAGGCTTCGCTGGCTTGCACGCGGATCGAACGGATCGGATCGAAAATGAACCCGCTGGGATCGGTGAACCTGAGCTGCGGCCCCGTGACATCCGGCCCCACCGCGGCGGCGGCGTTGATTTTCGAACCGGTGACCGTGATCCCCTGCAGCGAATCCACCGGCTCCAGTGTTTCATAGAATCGATCGAGAACCTGCTGCCAATTCCAATCGGGATGCTGGTCCCAGATGAGCGACAGCAGCCCCGTGACGTGCGGCGTGGCCATCGAGGTGCCGCTGAACGTGCTGTAGGTGTCGTCGATAGTCGTGCTCAAGATATGCACGCCCGGAGCGCCCACATCGACGGTGGTGGCTCCGTAATTCGAGAAGCTGGCGATTTGATCGTTGTGATCGAGAGCCGCCACGGAAACCACGTTGTCCAAATCGTGATTGGCCGGCCAGAAGGGGATCAGATCGTTGTTCTGGCCCACGCCGGCGCTGTTTCCATTGCCCGCGGCGGCGACGAAGATGTGCCCGGCGTCGCGGGCGTATTCGAGGGCATCCTGGAGGGCCTGCGAATAGGCTCCGTTGAGGCCCCAACTGTTATTCGAGATCTGGGCCCCGTTGTTGACCGCGTAATAGATCCCCTGGATCGCATCGCTGATGGAACCGCTGCCGCTGTAGTCGAGGAACTTGACGGCCATGATTTTGACGTCCCAGTTCACGCCGGCGACGCCCACGCCGTTGTTGCCCACCGCCCCGATGATGCCCGCGACGTGCGTGCCGTGGTCGTGGTCGTCCAAGGGGTTGCCGTTGCCGTAGGCGAAATTGTAGCCGTGGATGTCATCGACGAACCCGTTGTTGTCGTTGTCGATCCCGTCGCCGGGGATCTCGCCGGGATTGACCCAGATGTTCTGGGCCAAATCTTCGTGCGTGTAGTCCACGCCGGTGTCGATCACGGCGACCAGGGTGTTGCCGTGGCCGGTGTTGAAGTTCCAGGCTTCAGGGGCATCGATGTCGGCGTCGACCGTGCCGCCGGTTTGGCCGGTATTGTTCATGCCCCACTGGGCGTCGAACTGCGGATCGTTCGGAATCTGATCCACATGGACCAGGTAATTCGGCTCGGCATACAGCACGTTCGGGTCCGAGCGGTAGTCCGCCACGGCATCGGCCACCGTCACGCCTTGACTGAGATGCACCACTCGCAGACCCGGAACATCGGTGAAAAAATTCCCCACTGAACTCTGTGGGGCCGCCGACTCGTGGGGATTGTCATCGCGGTAGCGGACGAGGATGCTATCCGCGGCATAATCGGTGGGATCTCCCGTTAGCCCCGCGACGGCGAGAAGAGTTCGATCTTCCAAGAGCTCGATTTCCGAGGCGAAACTCAACTCCCGCCGCCAAGCTCTCCGCCGGGACAACCCTGACAATCTTTGCCGCATGAATTCTCTCCACGTTGGAAATATCCCACAGAATACGCCTAAGTCCGACAGTAGGCGCATCCGGAAGCAATCGCAAAGAGAAACAGCAAGAGTTCAAGGGGAATTTACAGATTCACACCGGCCTGGCTGGCAGATTCGATATAATCGGTGTTTTTTGAACCCGAGTTTTGACGACTTTCGCGCGGACCGTTTACCCGACCGCGACGTTGCGGAGGTATTGCATCGCGCGGCGGATGTCGCCGGCGTGGTCGTCGCCTTGCGTGCGGTCGAGAGTCAGCCAGTTCTGGTAGCCGGCCTCGTCCAACAGGGCGAGGACTTCTTCCCACTCGACTTCCCCCCGGCCCACGGGGACTTCCAATCCGCCGCCGTCGATGTCGCGAACGCCGTCGCGCACGAGGATGTGCACAAGGTAATCCGCGAGCGTTTCGAGGGCCCGGGCGGGATGATAACCCGCCATTACAAAGTTGGCGGGGTCGTAATTCATGCCCACGGGGCCTTGGGTGATTTGCTTTAAGAATTCTAGCAAGCGAGCGGGCTCGTCGCGGGTCGGGGTGACAGCCAGCGTCACGCCCACGCGGTTTCCGTGCCGAGCCAGGTCATTGAGCACGTTGCGGAGGATTTCGTATTCGGCAGAGTCCGCATCTTCCGGGATGCGGCCGATGCGCAGCGTGAGCACGTTCGATTTGAGTTGAAATGCGAATTCCATCGCCTGCCGGGCTCCGGCGATGCGGGCTTCGAGTTCCTCCTGATCGTAAAACGCCCGCCGGGTGGGAAACACCGCCGAGGCCACGCTGAGGTTCAGTTCGTCCAGATAGTGCAGCAACTGCCGGCGGCCGGTTTCGGTCAGTTCGCCGGGCCGGACTTCGTTGCGCACATCAAACTGCACGCCCTGGGCGCCCATTTCCGCCGCCGTCTGCACGGCCCGTTTGAGCGGTTCCTGAAGCGCGCGGGTTGCCACTGCCATTCGAAGCGGAAACATATCGCAAAATGAACCTCAAAAATGTTCTGAAAATCTGAATTCCACTCAGTCGTTAAAAGAGCCGCGCACGAAGTAAGCGGTCTTGCGATCGCTGAAGTCACCAAACCGCTTACTTCGTGCGCGGCTCTCAAGTCACCCAATCATTCTCCAAACGTTTTGAACGACTGACGTTCGCAAATCCGCGGTTCAATCGGTCGAATCCGCAGAACCGCTGCGGTCGGCGATTGGCTGCATTTGGGGAAATCGATTGTCCGATTTGTACTGAATCGCCTGCGATTTATTAGCCGCAGGGCGGTCCGCCCCCGGTTCCCTCAAACCCACCGGTCGCTATCGCGTTCCGGTTGATCGTTCGAACGGTTTTTCTCGAACACCGAAGACTCCTTCATGCCCTTATCGCGTTACGTCATCTTAGTGGCTGCCTGGGCCCTGTACCAGATCGCCTGGGGGAATCCGGCGGCGGCGGCGGAGCTGGATGACCCCTTCACCGGAGCCATCGAGGTGTTTCGGTTCTCGTTTGAGAACAATCAGGACTTGGATTACGACCGGCAGCCGGACGATTGGACCCGGCGGATCGGCCGCGATTTCCCGCATTACATCCCGGTGGAGATCGACCGCGCCCAAGGCAAGCACGGCGGGCAGAGCCTCAGTTTTCAAGCGAACGGCGGGCCGGCGATTCTCTATTCGCCCGTGTGGCGGATCGATCCCTTGCACGCGTACGTTTTCCAAGCGTTCATCAAGACGCGAAAGCTAAAAAACGACGCCGCGGTGATTTCGCTGTCGTTTTTGAACCACAAACGCCAGCGGATTCAACGCTTCCTCACCCGCCCGGTGAGCGGGACGTTTGGCGATTGGCAGCAAGTGCGGATCGGCCCGCTTACGCCTCGTTCCGACGTGCGGTTCGTCGTGGTGGGCTGCCATCTCGTCAACGGGGCCTCCGCGGACATCGAAGGCGAGGCGTGGTTCGACGACTTGTGGATGGGCCGGCTGCCGCAGTTGGAACTGGTCAGTAACTTTCGCACGCAATTTGTCGAACCCGGCTCGCCCGTGAAAATCGAAACCCGCCTGAGCGGATTGGATGCCTTGCCGCCGGTGCTGTTTCCGGCGTGTCCTCCGCTGGGGCTGTCGCTGCCGGCGGCGGTGCCGGTCCAGCCGGCGTACCGGTTGGATTTGACGATGATCGACAGCCGGGGCCGGGTGCGGGACGAGCGGAGCGTCGAACTCCCGGTTTATGGGGAAGAGCGGGCGTCGCAAACCGCCGGCCCGCCCAAGCCGCGGACCGTGTCCTGGGATCTGGCGCCGCAAGATTATGGAATCTACCGCGTGCAGGCTTCGCTGTGGCGCGACGACGTGATGATCTTTCAGAAGCAGGCCACGTTCGCCGTTTTGGATCTGGTCGATCATCGCCTCGACGGGGAATTCGGCTGGTCGTTTCCTCACGGCACCGGCGATCTGGCATTGAAAGATTTGGTCGACGTCGCGCTTCAGGGCGGCATCAACTGGCTCAAGCATCCCGTGTGGAGTTCGGTGTATTCCGGCAACAGTGACCGCTCGGGGGCCTTGTCGCAGTTCTTCGAACTCCTCACGCTCAGGCGGATCCAGCCGGTGGGATTGCTCAACGATCCGCCGCCTGAACTTCGCCGCAAGTTCGCTCCGAACTGGACCGGCATCAGCGAGATCTTCAATCAATCGCCCGGCTTCTGGTCGCCGTCGCTCGATCCGGTACTCGCGAAGTATTCCTCGACGGTGCAGTATTGGCAATTGGGCGACGACCGGGACGGCAGCTTCGTGGGGATGCAGGACCTGCCGGAGACGCTGGGTTCCATCAAGCGGCAGTTCGACCGCATCGGGCGGGATACGCGGATCGGCGTCTTTTGGGACGCCGGCACGCCGCTGCCGGATGACAAAGGGCTTTCGCGGACGTTCTTATCGCTCGGCCAATCGCCGGACTCCCGCATCGAGTTTCAAGGCGGGCAGCCGGCGACCGCATTTTCGCGGTGGGTGCTGCTCAAGCCGCTGGCCAAATCGAAACACACCGCGGAAGAACGCGGAGCGGATCTCGTCAAGCGAATGGTCGCGGCCAAGATGAACCGGGCCGATGCCATCTTCGCTCAGGATGTGCTCGACAAGGAGCACGGCCTCTTAAATCCCGACGGCTCGCCGACGCTGTTGTTCTTGCCGTGGCGGACGACGGCGCTCGCGCTCCAGGGGGCGAGTTATCTTGGCTCGTTCCAATTGCCGGGCGGCAGCCGGAACTTCCTGTTTCAACGCGACGGCCGCAAGGACGTGGTGATGTTCGTGTGGAACGATCAGCCGGTGACCGAGACGATCTACCTCGGGACGGAAACCGAAGTCACCGCGATCAACCTGTGGGGCGAGCAAACACACCTCGCGGTCAATCCCGACACGGGGCAGCAGGAATTGAAAGTCGGGCCGATGCCTTTGGTCGTCCGCGGCTGCTCCGGGCCGATCGCCCGCTGGCGGCTGGCCATGCAGTTTGAAACCGGCCGGCTCGCGAGCGCCACCGGCGTGCACCGGGAGAACATTCTCGGCCGGAACACGTTTGCCCAAGGCGTGAGCGGCAAGGTCACGTTGAACGTGCCCTCCGAGTGGGAAGTCGAGCCGAGGACGTTTGCGCTGCAGGCCGGCGTGAACGAAGCCTACCGCCTGCCCGTGCAACTCACGCTCCCGCCCAATGCGACCCTGGGCACCGAGCAGATGGCAATCGACGTGGAGATCGACGCCGATCGAAAATACCGCCTCCGCGTCATCCGCCCGCTGGAGATTGGCTTAGGCGATGTCGAGCTGACGGTCGTCGATCGCAAGCTGGAAAACGGCCTGTTGGAGATCGAGCAGACGCTCGTCAACAAAACCTCGCCGACGGAGATGTTGAACTTTGAATGCAGCCTGTTCATTCCCGGAGCCCGTCGGCAGAAGACGCTCATCACCAAGCTTGGCGAAGGCAAAAGCGTGAAGCTGTATTTCGCCCCCAACGCCGACGCCCTCAAAGGCCACGAAGTCTGGCTCCGCGCCGAGCAGACCAACGGCCGCCGGGTTCTCAACTACCGCTGGACCGTCGGCAAAGATTGGGACAAGTAGCTTCGGCGAGCGGGAGGCGTAAGCCTCCTGGTTTCGTAGCGTGTTGCGTTGGCCTGAGTGGCCGGGACAATGTTGGCCAACAAGAGAGGAAGCCGCGAAGCGGCGGCAGCAGATCGCTGCAGGCGTCAGCCTGCAGATCCGAATCGCACCCAAACCCAATGAGCCGCGAAGCGGCGACAGCGATTCTTCGCGAGTGGCATAATGTTTCCCCAGAATCCATTGCTGTCGCCGCTTCGCGGCTGTGCCGTCTCTTTTGGATCACCTTCTGCTATCGCCGCCTCGGGGCTGTCTCGATCGATCCGAACCTGTCAACCGACCTGTTCTGCTGTTATATTAGGTCAATCCGCAGCGCACCTGTTCCGTGCCGGAGCGATTTGCGTTGCTGGAATGGACCGAGGACAAATCGAATGACCGAACAGCAGATCGTGGCCGACTTCCATCGCCGTTCTTTCCTCAAGCGATCGGGCCTGGGCTTGGGAAGCTTGGCGCTTACTTCGCTTTTGGGAAATGAGAATCTTCCGGCGGCCGAGACACCGAATGGTGCTGCCGCCGCGTTTCCGAATTTTTCGCCGCGGGCGAAGCGGGTGATCTATCTGTTTCAATCGGGCGCGCCGTCGCAGTTGGATTTGTTCGATCACAAACCGAATTTGAAAAAGCTCCAGGGCAGCGAATTGCCCGATTCTATTCGCCGCGGACAGCGGCTGACGGGCATGACGGCCACGCAGGAAAGTTTCCCCGTCGCCGCCAGCAAGTACCGCTTTGAACGCCGGGGCGAAAGCGGGACCTGGATCAGCGAACTCTTGCCTCACACCGCGAAGCTGGCCGATGAACTCTGCGTCCTGCGTTCGCTCCACACCGAAGCCATCAACCACGACCCGGCGATTACGTTCTTTCAAACCGGGGCCCAACTCGCGGGCCGGCCGAGCATCGGGGCCTGGCTGTCCTACGGCCTCGGGAGCGAAAACGCCAACCTGCCCGCGTTCGTCGCGCTCGTCTCCGGCAGCGGCGGGCAGCCGCTTTACGACCGGCTTTGGGGCAGCGGATTTCTGCCGACGAAATACCAGGGCGTGAAGTTCCGCTCGATCGGCGATCCCGTGCTGTTTCTCTCCAATCCCAAAGGCATCGATCGATCCACCCGCCGGCGGATGCTCGACGACCTCGCCCGGCTCAATCACTTGAAGCTCCGGGAATGGGGCGATCCGGAAATCGCCACGCGGATTTCCCAATACGAGATGGCCTACCAGATGCAAACTTCGGTGCCCGAACTCACTGACATTTCCAACGAACCGGAGCACATCTTCGACCTCTACGGCCCCGACGCCAAGAAGCCCGGCACGTTCGCGGCGAACTGCCTGCTCGCCCGCCGACTCGCCGAGCGGGACGTGCGGTTCGTGCAACTCTTTCACCGCGGCTGGGACCAGCACACGGAACTCCCCAAGGGCATCGAAAAACAATGCCGGGACACCGACCAGGCGTCGGCGGCGCTCGTGCGGGATCTCAAGCAGCGGGGCTTGCTCAAAGACACGCTCGTCGTCTGGGGCGGAGAGTTCGGCCGCACCGTGTATTGCCAGGGCCGACTGACGCCCGACGACTACGGCCGCGATCATCACCCGCGGTGTTTTTCGATGTGGATGGCCGGCGGCGGCGTTCGCCCGGGCATGACGTTTGGCGAAACGGACGATTTCAGCTACAACATCACCGAGAATCCCGTGCACGTCCACGACCTGCATGCCACGATGCTCCACCTGTTGGGCATCGACCACGAAAAACTGACCTACAAATTCCAAGGCCGCCGCTTCCGCCTGACCGACGTGCACGGCGAGGTCGTCAGAAACATATTGGTTTAATGTCAATACTGCGTGGTGTTTGGACGGAGATTCGAAGCACGAAATCCGAAATCCGAAACAAATTCAAAATCCCAAATCCGAATGTCCAAAACAAATCGACTTTCCATTTCGGAAGAGACCGCCTATTCGCAGTTTGGGGCTTGGGATTTTGAGCATTGGAATTTGTTTCGGATTTCGAGATTCGGATTTCCGATTTTCGCGGTTGATTTCCGTATCGCAGTTTAGTGGGCAGGTCCCATGCAAGTCTTGATGATCCGGCATAGTTTCGCCGCCGAACCGGGGAGCGTGCCCGGCGGGGACTTTGAGCGGCCGCTGACCGATCGGGGCCGGCGGGTGTTTTCGAAGATGGCCATGTGGCTCGTGGAGCGGGGCATCGTGCCGGACCGCATTTTCTATAGTCCGCTCGTCCGCGCCCGGCAGACGGCCGCTTTGTTTGCCGAGGCCAGCGGGCAGCATTTGTCGGATGGAGACGCCCGGCATTGGATCGGATCGGGAATGCCGCTCGAGGAACTGCTCAAGGAACTCCGCTCGACGAAGGCGGAGACAGTCGCCGTCGTCGGCCACGAACCCCGCATGAGCTGGTGCACCGCCGCATTGGTCGCGGGAGGAAGGCTCAGGTTCCAACCGGCCACGATCGCCAGTGTCCGCTTCGACGGCCCCGTCGCCGAAGCCCAAGGGGTCCTCGAATGGATGCTCAGCCCCAATCAGTTCCCCGCGTAAGGCGAGCGGCCAGCGTACGCTGGCTGGTCACGCCCAACAAATGAAACGTTTACGACCTTCAAAACGATCATGGGGCTGACGCGGGCACCGACCGAAGGTTGGTCCGCTCACCAGTTGAAAATCACTTTCCATCATCCTGCGGATATAAGAGGACGCGGTCGTGGGTTAAGAGGACCAGGTCCGCGCGGTGGTCGCCTGTGACGTCGACGATCAGCGTTTCGCGAGGCTCGTTGCCGGGGGCGCCGGTGCGGGTGAAGCTCTTTTCCTCGAACACCTTGAAATGCAACGCGTGTTTGAGGCCGGCTTCTTCATCGTGCTGGAGAATCTCCACGTAGTGCTCGCGGGTGTCGATCACGGCGAGGTCGGACTTGCCGTCGCCGTTCAAGTCGCCCACGGCGACGTCGGCGAAATAGACGTTCTCGAGCTTGGTTTCGTAGCTCGCGATCCGCTTGAGTTGCGAGTTGGACTGGCCCGTGTAAACGACGCCGAACTTGCTGCGACCGAAAATCACGAGGTCGTCTTGTTTATCGCCGTTGAGGTCGTCGACGTGCGTCGAGACGAAGGGGAACACGCCCAGGTCGATTTCCTTCCACCGCCGATAGAGCGAATCCTGCCGGCGGAGCACACGGAGCTTTTTGATGCCGGTGTCCACGAGCACGACTTCATCGCCCGCTTCGCCGTCGAGGTTCACCGCGGCCACGCCTGCGATGCGGGCGCTCGCTTCGGAGGCGTTGTATTGATCGAGTACCTGCCATTGGTGGGTCTTATCCAAAACGAGTTCGCGGGCGAAGGTATCGTGCGCGACGAGGCAGCGCCCTTGTGGGATCTCGGAGGATTTGTCTTTCGCAGAGGGTTTAATGAACACCGATTCGCGGGACACATCGCCCAACTGAATCCCGCCCGGCGTTTCGGTCCGCTCTGGAACGCCGGCTTTGTCGGTCAGCAATAACGTCGGCGTGCGGCCGCCGCCGTAGAACACCAGAAAATCGGGCCGGCCGTCCTGGTTGGCATCGAGCCGTTTGAGGCGTTCGGGTTCGCTGTTCAAATCCATCTTGATCGTTTTGTCTTTGCCGAGGCCGAAATCTTCCCAGCCTTTCGCGGTCCATTTCAGAGCGGCCAGTTGATACTCGTCGCTGCGGTCTTTGTCGCGGGCTTCACCGAGGTACAGGACTTCGGGAGTGTTGTCGCCGTCGAGATCGGTGACTTCAAACGCCAAGGGTTCGATCGGCAGCGGCATCGAGGTGGGAAAGGTGAGCCGGCCGTCTTCAAACTTGGAGACGCCCATTGTCTTTTCGCGCGGGCTGAGGACGATCACGCTCGCAGGGCCTTTCCCGAATTGGGCGATCCTCACCTGCGTGGCACCCACGAGGGCGGGGTAAGTCGTGCCGGAGTCCAACCCTTGCCGCTTGTGCTGCCGGAACACGAGAAGCTGCGCTGCGGAGGGATCGGTGACGACGACATCCAACAGGCCGTCGCCGTCGATGTCTCCGGTCGCCATTTCGCGGTCTCGGCCAGCCCCGGACTCGCCGAAGCCGTATTGAATCAGCCGAGAGAACGGTTCCTCGCTCTGGGCGTCCGGGCGTTCGAGCTTCAACACGTTCACGCGGTTGGTGCGGGAATCGACGACGAAAATCTCTTTGCCGGGCTTGCCGTCGAACTCGCCCAAGGTCACCGACCGCGGGCGGTTCAAATCGAAGACCCACTCCGGCCCCAACCGGCCGTCGGGAGTTTGAATCCGCATGCACAGCGCCCGGTTGCCGTCGTCGTCGGCCGTGTAGCACAGATCGTTGAGACCGTCCCCGTCGAGGTCGGCGATCTGGGCGAGGGCGAGCTTGTCGGAGGTATTCATTAACGTGCTCGGCGTGCCTAGCGTGCCGTCGTCCTCCTGATAGATCAGATAGGTTTCGGTCTTCCCCAAAACGACTAGGTCATCGCGGCCGTCGTGGTTCAAATCCCCGGCCGCGATCAGCCAAGGCGATTTGGGCACATCGGCGAGCCGGATGTTGAGCAGCTCCGGCCAGTCGGTTCCTTCGCCTTGGGTCCGCACGATTAAACGATCCGGCACGCCGAAGTAGGCGATGTCGTCTTTGCCATCGTGATTAAAATCCCCCGCCGCGACCGACGAGACCTCTTTATCCACCGGAACTTGTTTATACTCGAACCGCCAATCGTATTTGATGGCATTCACATCGGTCGAATCAATGGGATCGTCCTTGTCGGGTTTTTCCGCCCGCTGAAGCAGCAGATCCAATCGGCTGTGACTGTTGTCGATCAGCAGCACATCCCGCCGGCCGTCGTGATTGAAATCCCCCGCCACCATGCTTTCCGAGCGTTTTTCGAGCTTGAAGATCTCCAAAGGCCCAAACCCATAGTTCGGCGAGTTGGGTTCTTGTGCGCTCGCGAATGTTGCCGCCGAGAGGATGACGAGTCCCCAACCGTTCCATTGTTTTCGTTTCATTGATTGACCTGCTTTACCAATTATTGCCTGGCTTTTTAATTCGAAATCGTGCGGCTTACGCGGATAGGCCTGCTCCCCATAAACCAATTCCCGCATCTCGCGGGCCATCTCGGCCCGACCCGCGCCGCCTCGAGAGACATCGTTCGACCGCGCGGCGTTCTGCGAGGGGAACCCTCGCGAGTTGGTCCGTCCGTTTCGACATTTCAACCTGCGTGCCGCATACGAGTGGGGAATAATCTGAGATTTGATTGTTAACAAATCCGGCGCTGGCCGTCGAGCCTACACCCCCCAAACTCCCGCGCCCCGTCCAGCTTGACGAAAAAGCCGACGATTTCCAATCTTGACAAGGTCCAATTCACCAAACCCAAACAAACCCCGTCCCGCACTTCGCCACTTCGGTTGCGGCTTGCTAACCCACAACCAATAGGATAAAACTCACTCTGAAGACCAAAGGTCCCTTGGCGCAGTTGGCTAGCGCGCTTCCTTCACACGGAAGAGGTCACAGGTTCGAGCCCTGTAGGGACCACTTTTCCGCAAACCAATATGCTCAAAAGGATTACGCTGATATTCGGCAGAACCCTTTGCTCGTTTTCCTGGCCGAAAGATACCCTCGGAGATACCTTTTTGGCGGCGAGCGGGCGATTGGCGAGACCCTATTTAGTCAGAATCGCCGCCGGCTGCGAGGAGGCTTGGCGGTAACGCCGTCGGACCGAGAGGCGAGGAGTTTCCATTGACGCCAATGGAAACCCCGCCGCCCGCGAACATGGAAAAAACGGGAGACGGGGCGGGTCACGGCGCTGGCGTTATCTCGGTGGGGGCAGGAACCCCAAGAGGCCCCACCGATCGAACAGTCGCTTGGTGTCCTGCTGGTAAACCTCCCAGGTGACGTTGGGCCGCCACGACGGCTTTCCCACACATCTCCGGTCCCCGGTCGGCGGCGAGAGGATCGGCCGGCCGGAGTCTCCACGATCTGCTGTTCTTCGCGCCAGCAGTCGTCCAGCACGACCAGGCCGCCGGATGACAGGTGGAGGATGGCGTTCTGCGCGTCCTTGATGACTTGCTCGCGAACGTGCAATCCATCGACGAAGATCAGATTCCATTTCCGGGTTCCCGCTTGCCGGCCCGAAAAACTCATCGCTGGTCATTCGCAGGGTCCCGCACCGGCGAGGATCACTCCCGTCTTATGTACTCCCGCTATTCCGCGAGCAGCCCGGAGCGTCCCGCCCATTACGGCATCCGCACCGCCAAGCACAAGCTGATCTATTACGACGGCCTCCGCAAGCAGCCGCCCGAGCGGCGGTGGGAGTTTTACGATCTGGCCGGTGATCCGCACGAATCTCAAAACGCCTACGATGACCCGCAGCATCAGCAGACCATCGCCGAAATCAAAGGCCGGCTAACCAACTCCAGGCGGAACTGGGCGACAAACCCTAGGCTCCACGGGCGGCCCAGCCCCGGCTCAATTCAGATGGGGCGTAATTCTCTCCGCCCGACTTCGTTCAACTTCCACAATCGCACTTGCCGATCAAAAGGGATATTTCCCGAAGCCGCGATTCTCAGAAAGGAAATCTGGTGGCCGACAGCAAACCCAAAGAACACGCCGTCCTGAAAATGCGACAGTTCGTGGAGAAGCTGGGCAGCATCGAAAAAGCGAAAGCCGCGATCGAAGCGCTCCAGAAAATCCAAAAGGCCGCTTAAAGCCATGCCCCCGCAAGGGGGCATTTTTGTGGGCCAGCTTGGGCTCATCCCAATTCTTCCAGGAACTTGAGCGCCTGGCGGGCCTGGTCGATTCCGCCCAATTCATTTACCAGTTTCTTCGCTTCAACCAAATTTTCCGCCGTCAGCGCGTTGGCTGGTGCCGATTTCTTTGGGCTGGACTTTTTGCTTCCCGACTTCTTCGTCGCCGCTTTTTGCCCATCCAATTGGCCGGACTCCTTCATCCGCTTTTTGACCTGGCTGACCAGTGCGGGGCTCACCTTGATGCCCCGCTCGGCCATTTCGGGCACCACCACGGATGCGGTGGCGCTCGGATTCTCGGTGAGGTAGTCGCGGACAGTTTGGCTTTTGCTGGGGCCTTGCGATTTCTTCTTGGCCATGATTGCTCCTTCGTAACAGTGAAACGTGTTTTTGGGAATTGGCTGAAGTCGAATAGTAGCGATTTTGACTGACGCGACATAGTCAACGCCATTCACGAAGAACACGGTCGCAGGAGAAAAAACGCTGTATCGAGAAAAGCCGTACGAGTTGGCTTGAACGTTTGAACGACAACGGACTCGCGGATGAAATGCTGGAATGCTGGCGTTCCGAGTCCTGCAGTTTGATCGGGACAAACCGCCTTCGGGGAAACCCCGAAATCTCCGCTTTTCTCCGAGTCCGGTCGGGTATTTCGCGATCGACGCAAACACGGCCGGCGGCGATTCGTCTTTTCCCCAGCGGTGTCCGCCAGCTCCCGCAGTTCGCGTGAGTCGCAAACGGCAGAAGGTTGTCCAACTTCGCTCGGTTTCGAGTTTCTCCAAACGCTGTCGGTCGATGTGACCGATGCATGCAACGCGAGTTTCAAGATTTCGTGGGCTTTAAAAGCGGATCGAAAGAAAGTACGTCTTTTATCTCTTCCTTCAAAAGGCGTGCTCGGCCCTTCAGCAGGTACGTGAACCCAAGTTTTGCGGCCAGTTGGCCGACGTTCACGTCGTCATGTACGGAGTAGACGATCACCTGTCTCCCAGTATGACCGTGGTTCCGGGCGTAATCTGCGACGAGAAGGCCAGGGTACTTCTGAAATATCAGATCGCGCTCCCTCAAGAGCGACTGCGGTGGCAACAGCGGAATGCTTAAATCAACGATGACTGCTCGGAACATATGCTCATTGAGTCGTTGCATAGCGCTATCAACGTTATCAGCAACTGTGGTGTGGTAATTTAGGGATTCAAGAAAATCGATGATGAACTGCAAGTTGTACGGTTCGTCATCCGCGAGCAGAATAGTGTCTTCCTTCCGGGACGGGTTCATCATGTAGTCCTCCATTTGGGAAATCGAAGCCGGATAGTGACGATCCGGGTGGACTCCGAGTATTCTGCTTCAATCTTGCCGTGGTGATAGTCCTCGATAATCATCTTGCAGATGTGAAGTCCGAGGCCTGTACCGGACTTGATCAAATTCACGGCCTCGGTGCCTCGTGTACCGGGGTTGAAAATCGTTTTTGACTCCTTGTGGGAGAATCCAGGCCCAGCGTTGCAGACTTCCACGATTAAATCGTTCGTCTTTTTCTGTATCCAGGGTGTGACGTTCACATTGCTGCCGGCATCGCTGTACTTCACGGCGTTGTCGAAGATGTTCATAAAGACTTGTCGGATCAACTCTGGCGAACCGGGTATAGCATACTGCGTATGAGAGTCCGTCAACTCAATCCTAATCTCTTTTTGTAATCCCGATTCTTGGAAAAACTGCGCGGCTTCGATCACGAGTTGCGGAATGACGCACGTCTTGGATAAATCCCGTTGTGGAAGAGTGCCGGGCTGCAAACTCTGTTCCGTGAAGTACGCAAGATTCCGGACGATCATCGTGGCGACCTCAAGTTGCGCGAGTCGCTTTTAGCCGCTGGTCTCTTTTTTCCACTGGTACTGTTCCATCGATCAGATTGTCAAGAGTGCCCATAACTCCGTTTAGAGGGTTGATGATTTGGTGAATGAAGTTGGCGAGCAGCGTTAAGTCGGCTGGCAGCGGATCGCTGTTGGACATTTTTATGGTCTCCCGGAAACGAAGAAGTTCTGCTCTTCCAATCGTACCTCCATATCTCCCCACTGAGATACTTCTATCAAAAGAGTCATAGCGGTCGAGTTCGGAAGGCAGTCCGTTGGAAGCGTCACACGCACGACTCCTTGTGTCAATTCTGCGGTCGCGACAGTGCAACCGGTCACGTGTCTTAGAAGTGCCAACACGGTGCGCAGCCCGTGTCGGTCGAAGCCGCCGAGCAACGCGGGATCACCATTGACCGACAGCCAGTGAAAGCGATCCATATTGAGTATGAAAGGAGTTTTGGCAATGCGGCCTTCCGTTTCCGCGTCTCTAATCCGCACCGTGAGAAGTTCAGACATAGCCGACGCAGCTTCCAGTGCCGGGTTATCCCATTCCTGCATCTCCGATGCCCCATACGCTGCCTGAACTATCTTCGACGTTTCTTGGGAGAGCTTCATAAACGACGCCGGGACAAGCTTGGTGTCTTGGGCGAGACCATACTTCACGAGGATTCCAGGATAATGTGTCAGGATCTGATCCAAAATACTGCCTTCCCAACATCGCACTGAGGGTCGGCGATGGTTCTTATTCCATGTCGAAACCTCAGTTTTGCACTGCGGAGATAATGCGGACGTAGTTACAACCAACAAATAGTCTGCGTTGTGACTATCGGCGTAGGCAATTTTCTGCCAAACGGTAGGCCAATCAACGGAACTCTCGTATCGTTTACATTCCACGTACCACTTTGCAGTTATGCTGAACCCGCTGAAGTCTGTTGTAACAAATTCTCCTTCGATATCCCGACCACCGTCTGAGCCAGGTGTCCGCCACACGGCATTCCGAAGTCCGGCTGATGTGACGAGGTCGTAAACGACATTCTCAAACTGCGCGGGGGCCAACGCTTTGAGTTTTTCAACCAATGTGGTCATGTGGGAGCTTATTTGCTGTGGGTAGAATAGTCGTAGCCGACGAGCCAGAGACTTAGTCGGTGGCGAAAAGACCATCTTACACTTTGGCGCGATTAGCGACCAAGGGAGCGCCCCTCTACGAAGGTGGATTATCGTTCATCGGTCGAGGTCGCGCAAAACGATTGCCCAGTTAAGCCAGAGCAGTCCAATGGTGAAATCAATTCGGTGCTTTCTTTTTCGCAGCGACGCTTTCTCGCATCGGTCCGACACACCGAGGCTGCAAATGCCGAAGTCCAACTGATGGTGCCAGCCGATCAGATTTTGGATGACGCACTTCGGTTGCGCTGGTCTCACGCTGGTCTCCCAATTCCGAATGAAGGTGTCCCGATTTCCAAAGACTGGCGTCTGGGAACGTCGTGGAGTTTCCATTGTCGCCAATGGAAAGTCGCGAGAACGTGCCACCATTCTTCGTCTGAGGTCGCGGCATTGCTCGAAGTCGATCTGGCAAAGAGCAAGACGTTTTCGGCCAGTTGCTGCACATCGAGCCCTGCACCAGCGTCCAGAATTCGCCGGTTTCCCAGGTGGAAAACAACACCCCCTCCGTTCGTGTCCGTGCCCAAGATCAGGCTTTGGCGGAGATCGAACTCGCGCATTCGGGCGGGAAACCGGCAAGGTTCCGTGGTATCCTGAGATCGTTATGCAGACGTTCCTTTCCCTCTTCTTTCTCCTCTGCGTCGCCGGTGAGCCCTCGCAGGTTCCGACGGATCGCCGGGCCTCGTCTGCTCCGAGGTTTCTCTCTGCCCACACCCTCGAAACCCCCCACGTCCATTCCGTCGTCGTCACGCCCGCCAAAAGCAAACGCAAGCGGCAAATCATCCATATTCTCGACTGGCACTTCGTCCCTCAGGCGGACTTTGAAGCGGACATTCGGGCGGCGGAAGGCAAGCCCCCGTTAACAAACCGGGAACGGCTCTTGGCCGAACCAGACTTGGAGATCTTTCGCTCAAACTCGGGCATTGAGAATCTATTTGCAATAAAGGACTCAGCGTTTTAATGTGAGCTGAAAGACTCACCGCCTTTTCATGGCGAGTATGACCTGACCAAAAAATGGACTTCTGGTCGGCCATTCCGCAGGCATTGCCGTCGGCTGCAATTGGCATGAGAAACTTGGAATTCCTGAAGCGGAGATTGACCATGATTTTGCAAGACGGAATGTCAGCCCGATTGGGTTTGTGGAAAAGCGCCTTGTTGGCCGCCGCGGTGATTTGTCTCTCCGCCTGGCCGCGGTTGGTCGCTCAAAGGACAGATGCGAACACAGTCGCCGAGGCTGCGAAGCCCGGCGAGGCCGAAGCGACGACACAAGCGAAGCCGGATTCCTTCTTCGGCCAGGAACCGGTTGAGTTTGAGAAACAGCCCAGAGGCTATCCGATTGCGGAATTGGAAGTCCGCGATCTGGCATTCTCTCCCGATGGCAAACTCTTGGCGGCGGGATACGGCCGCTGGAACACGGCGGGGCAGATTGTGGTCTATGACTTCGCCGGCCGGAAGGTCTTGAAGAAATACCCGGTGCCCCAAGGCGTTTCATCGCTGACGTTCAGCCCGGACGGCCAATATCTCGCGGCCACCTATTGGGAGACCCAATTGGAGATTCGGGAAACGAAAACCTGGAACGTCGTCGCGAAGAAAAGCACCGGCTCGCGGGTCGGCCGCTTGGATTTTTCACCCGACGGAAAATACCTCGCGGCGGGAACGGAAGGGGCAAAACTGTTCTTGTGGACCGTGGGCCGATGGGACGAAGAGCGGACCTTCACGGGGGAATTGTCCGCCTTTCAAAAAATCGTGAAGATCGCCTTCTCGCCGGACAGCCGATTGCTCGTCGCGGCGGGCGGAAGTCTTCAGAACCCGCGCTTCGGCCGCGGGCTGGTCTTCGAGGTGGAAAGCGGCCAACAGATCGCGAAGTTCGATTCCGGCGGCCCGATGTTTGCGGCGATCGAGTTTTCACCGGATGGGAAAGAAATCGCCACCGGCGAGTTTGGTTCCACCGTCGCCTTTTGGGAACCGCGCAGCGGAAAACAAATCGCCGTCCTGAACCTGCCCGGCCGCCCGGTGCGGGAGATCAATTATGCTCCCGACGGCCGGATGGCGGCGGCGTGCGGCGACGGCACGATCTATGTGATGAAAGACCACAGAGTCTTGCGGCAACTGGTCGGCCATCAAGGGCAAGCCCTCTCCGCGGAGTTTACGCCGGACGGAAAAACCCTGGCGACCGGGGCCGAGGATGCTACGATCCGCCTTTGGAACCCCGACACCGGCCTGCTTTTGGGAATCCTTCTGCCATACAAAGCTTTGGAAGACACCCCGGAAGCCGTGCTCGCCATCGCGCATTCGCCCAATGGCCGCTATGTGGTGACCACGCACGAGGACACGTCAGTCCGTCTCCGCGAGGCCGCGACCGGAAAGTTTTTGACGGCGCTGAAAGATCATGAGGACGTGGTCTCCACGGTGGCGTTTTCGCCGGACAGCCGAACTTTGGCCACGGGCAGTTACGATCAGACGATCAAGCTTTGGAATGTGGAAACGGCCAAACTCGTACGGACCTTGAAAGGGCACAGCAATTGGGTGTTTTCGGTGGCCTTCTCGCCGGACGGCAAGACCCTGGCGAGCGGCGGATATGACAAATCGATCCGGTTGTGGAACGTCGCCGACGGGAATCCGAAAGGCGTTCTCGAAGGCCACACCGCGGCCGTGCGGTCCTTGGCGTTTTCGCCGGATGGGAAGCATCTCGTCTCCGGCGGCAGCGACCGCACGGTAAGAGTTTGGGATCTGAAAACGCAAAAATCGCTCCGCGAACTCAAAGGCCACACCGCGGCCGTGCGCGCGGTCACGTTCTCGCCCGACGGCGGCCGAGTTGCGAGCGCGAGCGAAGACAAAACCATCCGCTTCTGGAACCCGGCGACGGGCGAACGCTTGCAGGAACTCAAAGGGCACACGGGCATGGTGTGGTGTCTGGCGTTTTCTCGCCACGGCCGCACCTTGGCGAGTGCCGGGTTTGATAACACGCTCCGCATCTGGAACGGCGAAACCGGCTCGCCTCTGCAGACGCTGAAAGGGCATCAGGATGTCATCACCTCGCTGTCGTATGCTCCCAACGCCACGGCCATCGTCACGGGCAGTTACGACAAGACCTTAAAACTCTGGCAAGGTCTCGAACCGCCCATTCCTCCCTTGGCGGATCTCAACCCCGGCGAAGACTCCAAGAATTCGGAAGTTCGGTTCGTCGCGTTCTCCCCCGACGGCAAGCACATGATAACCGGCAATCAAGACCGCGCGATTCGGTTGTGGGATTTGGAGACGGGCCGGGTTGTGAAAACCGTATTCCAAAAGCAAGGCATCACGGAGGGCGTTTACAGCCCAGACGGAAAACTTCTCCTGACGGGAGGCTTCAAGAATGAAATCTTCTTGTGGGATGCTAAGTCGCTCGACCTGTTGGCCGGCGTGGAAACCGGGCATGAGAAAAACATGTCCGTCGCATTTTCGCCCGATGGAAAACAGATGGCCTCCGGGGCCTGGGACGGGAGCGTTTCGATTTGGAACGCCGAGACCCGGGAGAAGATTCGCGAACTGCCCCGGCAAGAACTGGTCATCGGCGGCTTGGCCTTTTCGCCGGACGGGGAACTCTTGGCGACGGCGACGGGAAATCTCAAACAGTATCAAAAGCCCGGCAACGTCAAGCTCTGGAACGTGAAGACCGGCGAGGAAGTCGCCAGCCTGCCCGGCCCCACGCGAAAGATGCGGCAAGTCCGCTTCAGTCCCGACGGCCGCACTTTGATTGCGGGCGGCTCACAAACCGAATTGCTCGTTTACGACGTGCCCAAGAAAAAGCTCTCCGGCCGCCTTCCCATCGGCAGCGAAACCTCGTGTGCCGCATTTCTGCCCGACGCCCGCACGATCGTCATTGGCCGCTTTGATGGAAAGGTGGAATTGTGGAACGTCGAGTCCCGCCAACGCGTGGCGAATTATGAAGGCCACACGCAATCGGAGACGGAAGAATCGCGATACATTTTTGACGTGGCGGTTTCTGCGGACGGGTCGGTCGTGGCTTCCGCCGGATCCGACGGCCATGTAAAACTCTGGCCCACGTCCGCATTGCCGCCGCGGGCGATGCCGAATCCGGGCAGATCGAAGCGGCGATTCTGAATCGGTCCGGAAGCCAGCGGGAACGATAGCAATTCAATCGCCCGCTTTCCGATTTCCATTCACATGCACCTGTACATCGACCGATCCGCCGTCTCCAGCCGGGCCATGAGGGGGTGGGTTTGGCGGGGCACAAACCACAATTCCAAGGATTGCGATCCAACCTCCAATCAGCGCCATAGAAAGCAGATTGGCTGGGGAAAAGAGGTTCAGAATACTCCCCGGTACGATCTTAATGCCGCACACCAAGAGAACCGCCAATTGAATGACACCGTGACGCGGGCATCGACGACCAAGGGTGTGAACCGATCACCACTGTCGTCTTTCAATCGGCCAAGTCTGCGACACGTGCAGTCATTTCCTTGTAAAGCTCCGAAGGCAGCGGACCACGCTGCGCCGCTACAAGGTTTTCCTCTAAGTGGGACGGGTTGCCGGTCCCGACGATCGTCGTGTCGCAGTGTGCGTGAGAGAGCGTATAGCGGAGGATCAACTCGCCCCTCGACATTCCTTCAGGAAGAATCTCGTCGAGTTTCGCCCGACTCCACACGTCTTCTAGGGCGGGCCGGCGAATCTCGGCATCTGGGCCACCGTGGGCAATTCCGCCCCGGATGATGATGCCCGCCCCCGTTTCGGCGTAAGCGCCCGGTTTTGACAGGGGGTTATTCGCCTTTGCGGCGGCGGCTTCGTTTGGCTTTTTGGCGGGCGCGTTTTTGGCGGGATTCTTCCAGGCGGTAATTCAGCACGTGTTCGGGATGGGCGGCGGCCCAGCGGTCGGGAAGCAAGGCGTCCAGGTCGCTGGTCTCGGCGGCGAGCTTGACCAAGACATCGGTCATATAGGCCCAGGGTTCCAGGTGGTGCCGTTTGGCTCCCGCGAGGATCGTAAACAACACCGCGGCCCGAGGGCCCGCCGACTCGTGGCCCAAGAACAGCCAGTTTTTTCTTCCAATGGCTTGAGCCCGCAAGGTGCGTTCGCTGACGTTGTTGTCGATCGTCCGCCGGCCATCGTCCACATAAAGGCAGAACGCCGACCATTGGTTTCGCGCATAAGTCACCGCCTGGCCGAGCTTCGATTTGGGCAGCACGCGCACCTCCAGTTCATCCAAGGAGGCTTTCATCTTGGCCAAGATTGGCAAGGCGTCTTTCTGACGCAGGGCGTGACGGATCTCCGCGGGCTCCTCGCGGGCGCGGTCCTCGATGTCATACAGTTGCCGAAACCATTCCAGCATCTGCGCACTCTCGCGCGGCGCATTGGATTTCGCCTGCTCAAACTTGCGGCGGATGTGCGCACCCGCAGGCGATGCGCACGATCGCCCCATTGGATCCCATCACGATCCCGTCATAGCCGCCGTAAGCATCCGCGTGCATTGCACTCGATAGTTCGCCAGGAACTTGGCCGGGCCGTCGCGCTTGCGGCTTTTGGTGAAGTCATACACCGAGTAGGGATAGAGATCATCGCCGATGTAAGTCCAAAACCGTGACAGCCGACTGCCGCCCTCCGCCTTCGGATCGAGCATTCGCACCGGCGTGTCATCGGTCCAGATCACATCGGATTTCAATACGAGCGCGAGCATCCGCTCATAAAGCGGCTTGAGTAAATCCGCCGCCGCTTGCGTCCAATCGCAGAGCGTGCTCCGCGAGAGATAAAGCCCCAGCCGTGTGAAACGATCTTCCAGGCGATAAAGCGGCAGATGATCGCCGAACTTGCTGACAAGGATTTCGCTGATTAACCCCGGCCCGGCGATCGAACGCGGCAGGATTCGCTCCGGCGGAGGCGGGCTGACCACGCCCTCCTGACAACACGGACAAGCGTACTTGGGGAGCACATAGACTTCGACTTCCAAGACGGCCGGGCGATACTGCAGCACCGAGCGTTCGTCTTCGCCGATCTTCGTCTTCTCGCCGCCGCAGGTTTCGCAGTGCTTGTCTTCCTCGGGAACGTCGAGTTCAATCCGCCGCTGCGGCAAATGCTCAAGCTTGTCTTTTTGCGAGCGGCGTTTCTTTCGCCGGGGCGAAACCGGCGGCTCTTCCTCGGAAACGCCCTCTTCGTCGAGAACGGGCGAGGCGCTCGGCTCCAGTTCAAACAGATGCCGTTGGCCGTCGGCTTCGCGGTTGCGCTCCGTCCTTCGCCCAAAAGCCCAGCGGCGAAACTGCTCGAACTCCGCCTTTAAGAGATCATGTTCCTCAAGCAGTTCGTGATAGTTCGCATCGACTTCGTCCAGTACGCGCCGTTGCTCTTCCAAAGCATGCTGCTTCTCTTGCAAAGCATGCTGCTTTTGCGTGAGCACCACTTGCTGCCGCCAAATCAGTTCGTGGCAAGCAGCCAAGTCATCTGGAAGTGAGGAGTCCGAAGTCATCCAGCACGACAAGCAAAAAAAGGTGAGGGAATCCTCCGACAGGATCCCTCACCCTTCGCGTTTATTCCCCAAAACAAAAAAGATTTTTGAAAATATGTTGAGCGGGTTTATCGCTCGCGGGATTCGCTTTTCTGATAGCGTTTGCGACGGCGGGCGCTCGTCATGTCAATCCCCGAAAGCAGCATCGAAAGCTCGGCCGCGTCCAACTCCACGTGGTCTTCCCCTTCGCGCGGCACTTGATAAGTCCCTCGCTCCAAGCGCTTGTAAAAAATTGACAGACCGTCATGGTCCCACGCCAGGATCTTCACGCGGTCGCGGCGGCGGTTGAGAAATACGAACCAGTGCCCGCTCAAGGTAAGCACCCGGTTTTGACAGGGGGTTATTCGCCTTTGCGGCGGCGGCTTCGTTTGGCTTTTTGGCGGGCGCGTTTTTGGCGGGATTCTTCCAGGCGGTAATTCAGCACGTGTTCGGGATGGGCGGCGGCCCAGCGGTCGGGAAGCAAGGCGTCCAGGTCGCTGGTCTCGGCGGCGAGCTTGACCAAGACATCGGTCATATAGGCCCAGGGTTCCAGGTGGTGCCGTTTGGCTCCCGCGAGGATCGTAAACAACACCGCGGCCCGAGGGCCCGCCGACTCGTGGCCCAAGAACAGCCAGTTTTTTCTTCCAATGGCTTGAGCCCGCAAGGTGCGTTCGCTGACGTTGTTGTCGATCGTCCGCCGGCCATCGTCCACATAAAGGCAGAACGCCGACCATTGGTTTCGCGCATAAGTCACCGCCTGGCCGAGCTTCGATTTGGGCAGCCGCGCACCTCCAGTTCATCCAAGGAGGCTTTCATCTTGGCCAAGATTGGCAAGGCGTCTTTCTGACGCAGGGCGTGACGGATCTCCGCGGGCTCCTCGCGGGCGCGGTCCTCGATGTCATACAGTTGCCGAAACCATTCCAGCATCTGCGCACTCTCGCGCGGCGCATTGGATTTCGCCTGCTCAAACTTGCGGCGGATGTGCGCCCCGCAGGCGATGCGCACGATCGCCCCATTGGATCCCATCACGATCCCGTCATAGCCGCCGTAAGCATCCGCGTGCATTGCGCCTTGATAGTTCGCCAGGAACTTGGCCGGGCCGTCGCGCTTGCGGCTTTTGGTGAAGTCATACACCGAGTAGGGATAGAGATCATCGCCGATGTAAGTCCAAAACCGTGACAGCCGACTGCCGCCCTCCGCCTTCGGATCGAGCATTCGCACCGGCGTGTCATCGGTCCAGATCACATCGGATTTCAATACGAGCGCGAGCATCCGCTCATAAAGCGGCTTGAGTAAATCCGCCGCCGCTTGCGTCCAATCGCAGAGCGTGCTCCGCGAGAGATAAAGCCCCAGCCGTGTGAAACGATCTTCCAGGCGATAAAGCGGCAGATGATCGCCGAACTTGCTGACAAGGATTTCGCTGATTAACCCCGGCCCGGCGATCGAACGCGGCAGGATTCGCTCCGGCGGAGGCGGGCTGACCACGCCCTCCTGACAACACGGACAAGCGTACTTGGGGAGCACATAGACTTCGACTTCCAAGACGGCCGGGCGATACTGCAGCACCGAGCGTTCGTCTTCGCCGATCTTCGTCTTCTCGCCGCCGCAGGTTTCGCAGTGCTTGTCTTCCTCGGGAACGTCGAGTTCAATCCGCCGCTGCGGCAAATGCTCAAGCTTGTCTTTTTGCGAGCGGCGTTTCTTTCGCCGGGGCGAAACCGGCGGCTCTTCCTCGGAAACGCCCTCTTCGTCGAGAACGGGCGAGGCGCTCGGCTCCAGTTCAAACAGATGCCGTTGGCCGTCGGCTTCGCGGTTGCGCTCCGTCCTTCGCCCAAAAGCCCAGCGGCGAAACTGCTCGAACTCCGCCTTTAAGAGATCATGTTCCTCAAGCAGTTCGTGATAGTTCGCATCGACTTCGTCCAGTACGCGCCGTTGCTCTTCCAAAGCATGCTGCTTCTCTTGCAAAGCATGCTGCTTTTGCGTGAGCGCCACTTGCTGCCGCCAAATCAGTTCGTGGCAAGCAGCCAAGTCATCTGGAAGTGAGGAGTCCGAAGTCATCCAGCACGACAAGCAAAAAAAGGTGAGGGAATCCTCCGACAGGATCCCTCACCCTTCGCGTTTATTCCCCAAAACAAAAAAGATTTTTGAAAATATGTTGAGCGGGTTTATCGCTCGCGGGATTCGCTTTTCTGATAGCGTTTGCGACGGCGGGCACTCGTCATGTCAATCCCCGAAAGCAGCATCGAAAGCTCGGCCGCGTCCAACTCCACGTGGTCTTCCCCTTCGCGCGGCACTTGATAAGTCCCTCGCTCCAAGCGCTTGTAAAAAATTGACAGACCGTCATGGTCCCACGCCAGGATCTTCACGCGGTCGCGGCGGCGGTTGAGAAATACGAACCAGTGCCCGCTCAAGACATCGGCCTCGAACCCGGTTTCGACCAACCCCGAAAGACCATCAAATCCTTTACGAAGATCAGTGGGCTTTGTGCACAAAAACACGCGGACCAAAGGCGAGAGGTTCAGCATGCCGAATCCTCCCGGCCGGTCCGGGCCGCGGCTTCGATCACCGAGGCCAGCACCCGCTCGTCCGCCTCCAAAGGCACATGCACCACGGCCCCGCCCGGCAACACAATCCGCACCTCGGCCGCAGCCGCTTTCGGCGTCACACTCACCGGCACAAACAACGGTTCTTTTTCCAAGCGATTCGCCGAACCCCGAGACGGGGACTGCGTTCTCCCCGATCCCAACCGCCGCTTCCAGGCATGAAAGTTCGAGTAGGAAACCCCCTCGCGTTCACAAAAGGCTTTCGCCGTCAAACCGCTGTCGTGAAACCGCCCCAACCGCTCCCGCCACACCGCTTCCGTCTGCCGCTGCTGATGAGCCATCATACGCCTCCGCTGTGAGAAGTTCAGAAATCCCCACAGCGTAAACCACCCGTCAAGAATGGTTACGTCGGACGCTTACCGCTCAAGACATCGGCCTCGAACCCGGTTTCGACCAACCCCGAAAGACCATCAAATCCTTTACGAAGATCAGTGGGCTTTGTGCACAAAAACACGCGGACCAAAGGCGAGAGGTTCAGCATGCCGAATCCTCCCGGCCGGTCCGGGCCGCGGCTTCGATCACCGAGGCCAGCACCCGCTCGTCCGCCTCCAAAGGCACATGCACCACGGCCCCGCCCGGCAACACAATCCGCACCTCGGCCGCAGCCGCTTTCGGCGTCACACTCACCGGCACAAACAACGGTTCTTTTTCCAAGCGATTCGCCGAACCCCGAGACGGGGACTGCGTTCTCCCCGATCCCAACCGCCGCTTCCAGGCATGAAAGTTCGAGTAGGAAACCCCCTCGCGTTCACAAAAGGCTTTCGCCGTCAAACCGCTGTCGTGAAACCGCCCCAACCGCTCCCGCCACACCGCTTCCGTCTGCCGCTGCTGATGAGCCATCATACGCCTCCGCTGTGAGAAGTTCAGAAATCCCCACAGCGTAAACCACCCGTCAAGAATGGTTACGTCGGACGCTTACGAAAATACTCCTTTTAAAATCGTCGAATTTGTTTGTTAAATCTGACTTCGTCATTCGTTTTGATCTCTTCGAGCGAAGTCTGTCGAGAATAACGTCCTCGGCAGCCAGCCCCTGAATTCGATTTTCTCGAATCTGGCGACCAGCGGCTCAGATGCTTATCGAAATTTCCGACTTCCCAAAACACTGGCAACAAGTTGCCAGCGCCACCCAAAAAAATCGGCCGAATTAAAAAAATTTTCGCTGTGACAGGAAAAAGCGATTGCGAGAGCACCGAATCATCTGCGCAAGGCAATGAAGTTCGGCCAACTTATGGGTCTTTCAATTTTTTAACCCTACGGGACTCACTTTGATGGAACGGACAGAACTCTCAATTTTGAATCAATTGCGGCGACCAAAAACTTACCGTCCGGTGAGAATTCCATTGGATTGATGCCCCCCAAACTTCGCTGGTCCTCTAATGAAGCGATTTTCTTGCCAGTGGCAACATTCCAAAGTCCGACTTCGGTCGCCTTACGACTGCCAGCGTAAAAAGAACTGATGGCGAGCAATTCGCCATCTGGAGAAAAGGCGACAGAATTGAAGGAATGGGAGGCGAACTTCGCCGTTGTGAGTTGCTGTCCGGTCTCCACATCGATCAACCCGGCACGTTCGATACCACCAATAGCCATTGTCTGACCGTCAGGTGAAAATTGGATGCTGAGAACCGAGCCGAACGGTGCCTCGATCGCCTTGACCTGCTTTGCGTCTTTTATCGACCACAGGCGGACTTCACCGGGGCCTCTATCTGACTTAAATTCGTCTCCCTTTCCCGGGCATGGTC
This sequence comes from uncultured Planctomycetaceae bacterium, assembly GCA_963815195.1. Taxonomy (GTDB): domain Bacteria; phylum Planctomycetota; class Planctomycetia; order Planctomycetales; family Planctomycetaceae; genus CAWAVN01. Next base: position 16,609 of record CAWFGE010000010.1, on the reverse strand, counting down.
CGCCACCGATAACGGCATCGCCCGTAGCTAGCATTTCGCCATTCGGAGAGAAATCCATCGCACTAATTCCGAACCGATGACCAGTCAAGGTGGCTTTCAGTTCAAAAGTGTCCGTGTCATAAAGTTGCACCCGGCCAGGACGCTCGCACGGATGAATTCCGATGGCGACGGCCAGAGTTTTTCCAATTGGCGAGAAGGCGACATGAGGAACTCCCCGCTCTTGGTCCAGCGAAGTGATGACCTTAAAACTCGACGTGTCGTACAGCTTGACGAGTCCCGGACGCGACTGATATTGAACGAATTCATCCGGGCGCCGGGTGTCGTTATAGCATCCGAGACCTACAGCCAGAATCTTGCCATTGGGCGAAAAGGCCACTGAGTTGATCCATTGCTCTTCGCTCACTTTCAACAATTTTGCAAACGATTTGCCGTCCCAGACTGTGAGTCTGTCCTTGCCAATACTTCGTGTCCGCTTTGGTCCCGACCGCCAGATGCTTGCCATCCGCCGAGAATGCCACGGCTGTTATCTTACCTGAATGCGACAGTTCGTGCTTGCCAGTGAGGGCCGGTTTCGACGGACATCCGGAGCACAGTCCAAACCCCAAGGTGCAGCCCGTCAGGAGAATTAGAATCCAGGTTGTTCGGCCGCAGCAAGGACGCTTGCTTTGATCAAGCGGATCGTCTGTCTGTTTCATTTCCGGATTGGTCATGTCGCCGAATTCTCCCGATGGACTCGGCCTGGACGGGCGAGTCGTTGTAAACGGACTTGGCACTGGATTGACAAATACGCAATGGTCGATGAGACGTCTGGAGCGACGACGGCATCGACCAAGTTGGGCATTTTGCTGGCTTTTTTCCGGTGTCCATAAACCTTCCTATCAATGATGACCCATAGTGGAGCCGGTTTATTCCCCGTTCGACCCGAAAACCCCGCGAGAACCGGGAATTCACCGCAGTCGCCTGGTTCCGGCATTCTGATTCCCCCGTTACGGGTTGATCGTGAGCGTCTGCATCTCGCTCCAGTAATCTCCAGTTTCGTTCGTGGCACCATAAATGACAATATGAATCTGCTTCCCAAGTTGGGCACGCGCAAGTGGTAGCCAATCTGCATTCCACAAACGTAGTTGCGCAACGTTGGTCGTGTTATTGATGGAAACCCTGCCTAACCCCACTGTTGGTGCGGTGGAGAGGTAGGGTTTGGTCGCGGTGCGGCTGTCAAAGATCTGCTTAAAGTTCTGGTCGAAAATCTTGATGCCGAAGCGATCAAGCAATTGTCCGCCATTGGAGTTCACTGGGATCTTCCACTCGAAGATCGGAACCGGATCACTCCCCAAACTCCACGCGTTGACCAAGGCGCCGCCAATTGCGAGCCGTGTGCCAACGGATTCAGGTGACACATGGTTCCATTCAAACAGGCTCCCGTAATCAATGACCAGTTTATTATTGCCACCGGCATTGGCCTTAATCGCGTCCCACAACTGGTCGAGTGTTTTGATATTTTTTGTGGCAAGCAGTTTAAAGAGTGCATCCACGCCCATCTCAATCCGATCGTGGCCGCCAGGGCTGACTGGGTCATAGAGATCCCATAAAGCCCTCATCACCGTCAGTTCTTCGTCCTCACCAAAGTTCCCCTGGTCTTCCGGATCGTGTCTATTATAGAGCAGTCCATCACCCCCATTGGTATTGATGACAGGTGGAATGGAAACTTGCGCGATCATGCTATAAAAGTTCGCCCAGCCTTCGTTCCAGGCGATTTTTCGAAGCCCGGTGAAGTCCTCCCCGGGATGCTCTACGCGCATGTTGACGCCCAAACTATGTTCATAGTTTCCTAAATTCCAGAACTGAAATGTCCACGGGTACTCCATGAATCCCGCGGTGTATGCTACGAGATGACCGTACTCGTGGATTATGGTATCCCAATCATTCCAGTGAGTATCATAGATGTTAATCGTGTCATTTTGGGCGTAGCTGTTGTTCCCCACTATATCAAATTTGACGTCATAGGTTCCCACGGGTACACCGGGTAGAGTCGCGTGAAATCGGGATGCTGTTGTCACTGCGTCAAATATCCAAAATGCCTTTTCGTCATTAGTTGTTGAACCGATCACTATGTTGGCCGTACCAATAGGGGTATTAATTGTGGGTGCAGTGGTCACGCTAGGCTTCACCTCAAAGTTGATTCCAAGAGAGAAGGATTCAACCACAAACGCTCGTCTGACTTTTCCCTCACCCAGCCCCGCAGGGCGTGTTTCCGTCTCGACAACTACATACGGGTCAGCGAAAGCCTTGGAGAATGGAATGAAGTAGTTGCCTGCATCGTTAGTGTATGTTTCTCCAATACGCGTATCTCCCGCAAAATCGTCGTTATATGCGATGACTAGGGCACCCCGCACCGGCTTTGGGCTGGCCGCATCGTATTGGATCTTTCCCTGCAAGGCAAAACCGTAACTCGTAAAGTGAACGTCGTCCCATTGTGAATAATCGCCTTCCGCGGGCCTCATCCGAATCGAAATCTCGTCCGTCCCGGCAATCTGTCCCGCTTCAATCCCCTCGACAAAGAGTGTGACCGTTCGCGTGGTTGCTGTGAATCCAAGGCTATCTGCGGTGTAAGTCACGCCGGCATTCACGAAATCGCCGAATATGGGACCTATTGCGGTTGTGACATCTTCACCACGGCGGCCCACATTTCCATCCTTGGTCCAAATGCGTAACTTACCCGCAGCGGGCGTGCCATTGCCCACATCAATATTGGCAGGGTTGGAAGCGGAGTAGTTAAACATGAGTGTGGCCGTAGTCACATCCACGGGGGCAGGGATTTCCAAGACCAACGGCGTGAATTTAGCGCTTTGATTTGGGCCATTTTGCATATGATTGCCGCCGCCGCCGGCGAGCGCGACGCTGAATCCATCTAGGTAATCTTTGAAGCCATCACCGTCGCGATTTCCCCAGTTGATCGGGATCGTCTTACCAGGCTCTCCGGCCTTTTCCTCAATCTGATCTTCGCTGTTAGTCCGGTTTGGACCACCGAGCGTTCCGGTGGTGTTGTCACTGTCCATGTCAGCATCGAAATCGAATACGGTGAGTCGCACGACATCGGTCAGCAACGTTGTGCCGCTGCCATCGGGATCAACGGTTATGGTAATCGTGTCCACACCTTGTGCCGTGCTTGGATTCAGCCCTTCGATCCGCAAAGTAATCGTGCGAGTCGTACCAGTAAAACCCAACGTGCTGGCGTCATGCTGCACACCCGTCTTTACGAAATGCCCTGGATTCGCGGCGGCGCTCACATTTGCGTGTTTTCTGTCGATTTGCTGCTTTGCTGCATCAACAAATATGCCTTCGGTCCAGATCGTAATTTTACCACTGGCTGGAGCACCATAGTCGTGCGGGCCGGCCTTGGTGATGGTTGCAGGGTCGGCTTCCGGGTAGTCAAATCTGATCTTCGCTTTCGTGAGATCGATGGGCGCGGGAAGTCCTACGCTCATCGGAATGTACTTGGTAGTTCCGTAGGACATCGTCGGCCCCTGATTGTTGTTCACATCAATTCCGTCTGCGAATCCAGGGACTCCATCTTCATCCCGATCCCAGTTGTTAACCGGTATCCAACGTCCCGCCTTACTTGGATCATCTTCGGCGTCGTCGCTGGTTGTTGATCCGCGGGTGTCGTTGTTCAGACTGTCAATATCGATATCGACGCCGCCCACACGCATGACAACTCGGTCCGTCCGAGCTGCAACGGCGCCGGCAGCGAGGCGATAGCCGATCTCCGCGACAACGACTTTCGACGCGGAACTCAGTCCCTCAAGAAACAAATCCACGTCTCCCGTGGCCAGACCGGCGAGCGGTCCCTCCGGGTCTGCAAGGTCCACGGAAAGGCTATTGGCAATTACGTTGCCGCTCGAGTCGAATAGTCGAACGGCAGTTGTGTTTTCGAGCGCCGAATCTGGATAACTTCCAGAGTGCTGCTTGATGTCCAAATCAACGAAGCCGGTTGCCACACCGGGCTTTTTGACTGTCAACTTGACAATATCGTTGTCAGCGGCCGCGATGGTCGTATCGCGATTGTCCTTCAAGCCTTGTGGATTGTCATCGTCGTCGTCGTTGACCGGTGCCCAAAGTTTGTCAGGATTCGTTTCATCGGCTTCGGAGACCGCGGCGCCGGGCGCAGCCATGGTGCCTGGTTGGTGACCGGTGATATCGATGTCGATGTCGTCGTCGGCCACCACGACGACGGCGATGGACAACAGTGGATCAATTAGGTAGGTTGCTGGACTGTAGGTGTCCGGCAATAAGGTAAGCTCGATCGCCTCGTCCTCTTCAATCTCGAAATCATCGACCGGCAAAACCGGCAAGAAAATGTTGGTTTCACCTTCCCCGAAAGTGATGCTGGCAGTCACGGATTCCGAGGTTTGATCGATGATTGTCACGCTGCCAATTGGAAAGCTGTAGTCCAAACCATATGTTGCCGCGTTTTCCACAGTCTGGTCGATCGAGAATGTGACAGTAACCTGTGGCAAGTCAGACGAATACCCTCGCTGGAACATGAACGAACCGGGTACCTCATTTGTTTCGTAAGCGTCGGGAATGTCAGCCACAACGCTGATCCACGCCTCGTTGTCGAGAATGTCGACCGACGTGCTCTCTGAAGAAAAAATATGATAGTTGGCAGGACTACCTCCGGGCGGCACGGTGGTCGTAATTGCAATGTCGACCGTCTCGATAGGTTCTGCTTCCGCATCTTGCAGTGGATCGACCAGAATTGATGCCGTTGCGGCACCGGCGGGAATTGTGACGCTGCCTGACAATGCCGTGTAATCAACGTCTGGTGTAGCAGCCGTGCCGACACCTGGATCGACGGTATAATAGACTGTGAGAGGGATCGACGTGTCTCCCCCAAATCGCGACACGGTAAAATCGCCTGATTGCAGCCCTTCTTCTACGCGCATCCGCTCCGGCCTCAATTGAAACGTATGAAGCCGCGTCGGAAATCTCGACGACAGCCGAATCGTTCTCCAGATCGACGCTGTAAAGAGATCCCGACTGTACGACGACGTCGACTGTTTCAATGGACTCCGGGATTGCATCGGCGAGTGGTTGCACATCGATGGTCGCGGTGGTCATCATGGCCTCGATGGTCACGCTTCCGGAAAGCGTCACGTAGTCGACGCCAGAGGTCGCCGGTGACTCAACATTCACGTCAACCTGGTACGTGACGACCAGAGAATTCGTCGTATCCCCAGTTCGAGTGACAGTGAACTCGCCATTGACCAGGCCAATCTCAGACGCCTCCGCAACAGTTGCTTCGATCGAAACGACTGGCTCGGCATCCTCGATCACGACAGTTGCAGAGGGACTCGTCGTTGAGACGTGGTAGTCGCTGCCGCTATCCAACGTCACATCAACGATTTCGTCTCCTTCAACGAGACTGTCACCTTCCGGAGTCACCAAAATTGTGGCTGACGATTGTCCATCCGCGATCGTAACGTAACCCGATAAAGCTACATAATCCGTCATCGGAATCGCAGCATTCGGACCACTGGTGTCGATGGAATAATATACGACCAAGACACCCGCGGCAGAACCGGATCGTGTAACCGTGAATTCGCCGGGCGAGGTATCCATTTCACTGGAAACTGGAACGGTTGCTTCTATGGACACGACGGGCTCGTCATCCACAACCACAACCGCCGCTACGTCCGCATTCGGATCGACACTATAGTCAACACCGCTCACCAACTGGATGTCGACCGTTTCGACAGGCTCGGCAATCGAATCATCGACGGAAAGTACGTCCACTGCGACGGTGTCTTCGTTCACGGAAAAATTGGCGGTGCCCGAGAGCGACACATAATCGTCGTCCGGCGTGGCTGCGGTCGGTGGGGTTTCGACGGTGAATGTAACGCTGAGAGCCGCGCTCAAATCGCCGGTACGTCTCAATGTGAATACACCCGGTTGTGAATCTCCTTCGTCGGTGAACGGACGCGTTGCTTCAACCGACACAATATTCTCGTTATCAAGAATCAGCAACGAAGCGGAACTCAGCACAGTATCGATGGCGTAGGCTGGGTCTGTGGCTAAACTAATGATGACGGATTCGTTGCCTTCAGCAAGCGAATCAGCCACTGGCGTGATGGTTACGGGTGCCGACGGGACACCTGCTGGAATTGTCACGATCCCCGTCAAAGAAGTGTAATCAAGATCCGGCGATGCTGAGTCTGGGGCGGATGTATCGACGGTGTACGCCACCTGCAACGGCGAGGAAAGATCTCCCGCACGTTCAATGTTGACGACTCCCTCAGACGGGCCACTCTCGTCGGCATCCCAAAGTGTATAGACACTCACAACTCGATTGCTCACGTTTAAAGTAACAGTAGCCGGGTCGCTGGAGAAAGTGCCGTCTGTGACCCGATAAGTAAACGTGTCTGTGCCGATAAAGTCCTCGTACGGCAGGTATGTGAACGAACCATCTGTGTTCCACTGCAGAGTTCCATTTGAAACATCGGTTTCGAGTGACATGGCGAGTGAGTCACCGTCAGCATCTGTATCGTTGGAAAGAACACCAGGCGCGGAAACGGTAATTCCTCCAGCCAAATTGTATTCAGGGGAATTGGCCAGAACTCCGAAACTGTCATTCATCGCATAGGGGGCCTCGTTGGTCACATCAATCATCACGGTGGCCGGCGTGGAGCTATTGGCGACGCCATCGTTGGCAAAATAGGTAAAGGAGTCGGTTCCCGCCCATCCGGGATTGGGCGTGTAGTCGAACGAACCATCCGCGTTCCACGTGAGCGTCCCATAGGAGGGGCCACTCTCGAGCACCATCGTAAGGGGATCCCCGTCGAAGTCGCTGTCGTTGGCGAGTACACCGGCCGCGGCGATGGAAAGCGTGATATTGTGCTGGACGCTGTAATAATCATCCCACGCACTGGGCGGATCGTTGGTCACGTCGATCGTCACCGTGGCGATATTGCTATCCACCAAGCCATCGTTGACATGATAGGTGAGGGAATCTGTCCCTGTCCAGCCGGGGGTGGGAACATACTCGAACGAGCCGTCGGAATTGAAGTAGGTCAGCGTACCATTGGTCGGCCCCGCATCGAGTGTGGCAGAATTGGAGATGTCATCGGCATCGATATCCCAATCGTTGCCGACCACGCCGGGGGCGAAGTCCGTGAGGGTTTGGTCATGCAGAATAGTGTAGTAGTCGGCCTCCGCGACCGGAGCCGAGTTTCCGCCACTGCCGCCCGAACCGCCGCCGGAGGTCTCGTCGTCGAGGATCCACACGGCGTCGGTGTTGTTGAAAGAATCGATGGTGTAGCTGGTATCGGAAACCCCCGTGAGAGTGATCACGACATCTTCATCGCCTTCATAGATGCCATCGTCGATGGGATTGATGAGGATCGTTGCTTCGGTGGCGGAATTCGGGATTGAAATCGCTGCTTCAACATCGTAAAAATCGCTGCCTTCAGTCGCGGCCCCGCTGATGGAGAAGTACACATCGAGTTGGCCTCCGCCGCTGTCGCGGGAGACCGTGAATTCGCCCGGCGTTCCCCCTTCGTACGCGTCAGGTTGGCTCGCCCAGATCCAGACACCGCCGCCCGACTCGGTGTTATAAATCGTCACGGTATCGCTTTGGTGATCCGGGTCGATGGTATAACGACCGTCAGATACGCTCGTGAGCGTCAGCACGACGGTTTCGCCGCTATCGGGGATCAGATCATCATACGGGTTGATCAGGACGGTCTCTTGTCGTTCTCCAGGATTGAAGGTCACGATTCCCGAGAGGTTTGGGTAATCTCGTCCTTCGGTGGCTGTGCCGCTGATTTGATATCCGACAGTCAAGCTGCTCGCTGCATGCGTGCGTTGGATTGTGAATTCGCCCGGGTTGCCGCCCTCGTGGGCATAAGAATCGCTGGCTCGGATTTGGACGAGATTCTGCGGCCTTTTAACCCGGAGAGGTTGAATTTCGCCATGCGATCGCGGAGTGGGGCCTTGCGTCGGGGCCGCCCCTTGAGATATGGAACCTTGATCCGTGGTCGCCGGGATACTGATAGAGCTTATAGAGCTTAGGGTGCTCGCATTGATGCCGGAGGTGTCGCCGGTGCTCGAAGTACCAGTGGACGCGGGGGCGTTTCCATTTCCTGTGGAACTCGATTGCGAGATCGTCGTGCCGGGGCTTTGGCCGGCCGCATTCTGGTCCGCAATCTCCGAGTTGGTCGCTGCCGGGAGCGTGATTCCGGCAGGCGGCAGGAAACTTGGTGACGGGGAGTTTGAGGATTGGCTATGCAGAGCTGAGGTCAGGGCGTCATCCAACACGCCGGGCAGAATGCCGGGTTGGGCCTGGGATGAGCCGGCGGCTGACAAACTGGGAGCGGCATTAGACAGGCTGGCTTGTTCGCTGTCAGAACTCAATTTGGAAGTAAGCGGGGCATTTTCCGGTTGGACGTAGAGGGTTTTATTTGCCGATAGGGTTTCGCTGGGAAGAATGCCATCGGCCCCGTCATGGCTGAAAAAGCTTTCCGTGAGCGGCGGCGAAGCTTCCCCAGGCGATTGGGACAGCGTGTCTATCATCAAGCTGCCGGCGACGGGAGACACCAGAGATCCCAGCATGTTCCGGATTTCAAGAACTTCCGCCGCCATCGCAAATCCCAGCCGCCGGTTTCGACGCCGATGTCCTTTACGAGGAGGGGCAAGGTTCCGAGACATCCGCAGCGCAGCAAGCCAATCCATCATCAACATTGCACAATCCTTTCGAGCCGGGGAAAGGAGAAGTCGATCGGAACCCGACGGCGTTCTGAATGGAACGGGTGAGAATTGAAAATCTGATTGAGGTGATTCTTCCGTTTATATGAGCCTGTGGAGGAATGTCAACAAATTAGTTTTCTTGCAGAGCGATTTTTTGGACAGGCGGATGTTGTGGTTTTTTGTAACTCCTCCTGTCATAGCGCGTTGTATTCCTCGAAGAAATTCCGAGAAAAAAACCCGCGGAGCCGAGACAGGTGTGACACATGTTGTCGCAATCGGGTGCGACGGGTGTTTCTCGAACCGGAGATTTGATGGCTCGTGCCTGGACCGTTTACTCGACCGCGACGTTGCGGAGGTATTGCATGGCGCGGCGAATCTCGCCCGCGTGGTCGTCGCCTTGCGTGCGGTCCAGGATCAGCCAGTTCTCTTAGTCGGCTTCGTCCAAGAGGGCGAGGATTTCTTCCCACTCGACTCCCCGCGGTCGCGACCACAGCGACGATTCCTGAAACTTCAAGGTCGCTCAGCCAGTGCAACTGCCGCTGCGCCACCGCATCAAACCGCGACGGCTCGAACAAGGGATTCTATTCAATCACGTCAACCACTCGCCCATCACTGTCGGTGATCTTGGTGCGTTCGATTTCTACGGTCAGACCCGGAAGTTTGAAATGCGCCTGATTCCCCACGCACACCCGAGCGGCTTCTCGTTTTTCTTCGGTTGAGCCCAAGATTTGAAGAAACTCGACCCAATTATTCGGCGCAACAGTTTTTCCGAGCGAGCGTGAACCCGAGCACCCGTGTCTTCCCCCTGGGATCTGGCCGTTGAGTGGATTTGCTGAAGCCGTACCTCTGGTGACGCGGAGAATGGAACGACCGTTTTTACTCTGCGCCTCGCCGACTATAACCATGTCAAAGGCTTGCACCAACTCCGGAAGGGACAATTTCGCCCAACTGGTGGCAAAGCCTGGAGAAGGAGACGCGACGAAGATCGCGCAGAGATAGACATTATTGACACACCTCAAATCAAATCGCGTTGGCATCCAGTGCTTCGATGGCCCTTTGCTCGAACGCTTTCCCGGACCGCATGGCCTGATTCAGATCGTCTGTAAGGGGGATCTGAAATTTCTTCGCCAGTGCGGTCAGGATCTGTGGTTCCCCGAAGAGAAACTCCGCGGTTTGATCGCCGCTCTCTAAGGCGATAAACCGCTGGGTTCGCCCCGCATCCGCCAAGGCGCGGTTGATGGTTTGAGCGATGCGTTCCACATCATACCAGTCTCCGAAGTTTCGTAGCCGTGCCCGATACAGCCGACCCTCAGAAATGAATTGCAGGGTATAGGCGGCTCCGTAATCTTCAGCGTGCTGCTGGTGCCACTGCTCGCTCACGGCCGCGGGCTGGAACAGGCCGTTGCTGGCATCGGCAAAGTCCAACAGGAGCAGATCGTGCCGGCAGGGCAGTAGTCCGGTTTCGGCATCAAACGCCAAGCCCACCTTGGCGTGAAATAGGACGCTTTCCAAACCGATGGGCTGGTCCGGTTCGTAATACTCTCCCTGCCGGATTTCCCGGAGGGCGTTTTCGTAGTCGGCGCGCCCAATCGCGCCCGTTTCCACAACTTCGTCCATCTGGGTTTCCGCCGACCAGCCCTCGACGGCCCACATGACGTTCCGACGATCAGTGGCCTGCAAGCGGTCGGCCAACCGAAGTGCCGCCGATTTTCCTTCCCCTCCGATCCGATTCAGAGCCAGGGCGATCTCGGCGGCCTGGTGTGATGACTTTTCGCCAGCGGCGATGTTCAACAGACGTTCGATGGCTCGGGAGTTTCCCGTGTTGGCGAAGGCTTCACCGAAGGCGGGGACGGCACTGCTTCGGAGTTCCGGGTCTTTGATCGCCTCGAACAGATGCGCTTTCCCCTCCTCACCGCCGACACGGGCCAGGGCCGACAGCACGTTGCCTTTCCGCCAGGAGGAGAGCGGTTCGCGAAGCAAGGACTTCAACCACGCCGTCTCGTCCTTCGTCGCGTGTTGGACCAGGGCATCAATGGCCCCTTGCAATTGGTATCGCCCAGAATCGAAATGCCCCGGGTTTTTGAGTTGGGGGAGTTTCGCATCGACGATTTTCCGCAATTTTTCCCGGGCCGCCTGGCGGGTCTGGGCGTCGTCACACTCTGCAAATTCGGAAAGCGCAACGAACGTCCAATGATCGAGTGACTGGTTCTCGTCCTTCCAGAAACCGATCACCCGTCGCAGAAATTCCGGTCGGGGATCGAGCTGACTGAGCCAATAACACAGCCGGCCCGGATCGGGAGGATTCGCCCCATCCAGCAGTTTGGCGAATTTCTCGGCTGCCCCGGGCACGTGCAGCGAACCGCAATCCTGAATGGCGGCTTTGACCACATCAGGATTCGCATGGTCGAGTTGCGCCAGAAGCGCTCGTTGAAGCCTCTGGTCGTTACGGACTTCGGGCCGTTTGACCAGAGAATAATCTAAGTCACTGAGAACCTTGAGCCTTTGCTCGTCGCTGCCGCTTTCAAGGGTACGAACGATGTGCGGCAGCGCGCTGAAATCCCCAAGTTGGCAGAGTACAAATGCCGCCGCAATGCTGTTCCGGGATACCTCGCCCCGCTCAATGAGCGGGCGCATTCGTCGGCGGACTTCCTCTTCGTGGGCTTGCAAAAGCCGGATTTCATCCAGGCCGACAAAGGCGTTATCGAGTTTTCCCAGGATGGCTTCCAGACGTTCGCGGTCCAACCGTTCCGCCAATTCCCGGGCCTGCTTCAAGTCCGCCGGGTCCGAGAGCACGGTCAACCAGTTCTCGGCGGATCCTCCACTTTCGCCCTCCTGCGGGTGTGTGGAACTGTCCTTGGAATTGCAACCGCTGCAAATCGCAAAAACCAAGCCGGTCACCAAGATCAAATGTCTCACCACTTTCTCCCCTGTCGAATGAGGAACCATTTATGGCCAGTTTACTCGAAGAGCCCCACACGCTCCATGACCAAACGTCCGCCGAACGCCTGCGGACCACGATGGCCGCGATGCGGTTGTCGTTCACGTGGTTCGGCACCCGCAAAACGCTTTCGCCCGAACAGAAAGCTCAGGCCGCCGAATCGTTCGGGGCCGAAGGGGATTATCTTTCCGCCGGGAAAAAATTGATCAACGTGCGGCATCCGAAGTTCCGGGCGGTGACCAGCATCAAGACGAAAGCCTCGTCCTATTTCCGGGCCTCCAGTCTGCCGTTCCCCGAGCCGGGCCTGCGGCTGATCCGGCAGGACGACATTGGCGCAGTCAACGTGCAGATGACCACATTCAAAGCCGAGTTGGAAGAAGCTGTGGAAGAACTCGATCGCGATTTTGATGATCTGAAAGCCGCGGCGAGGGAACGCCTGGGAAATCTCTATAACGAAAGCGATTACCCGGTGACGCTGATCGGGCTGTTCGACGTGGCCTGGGAGTTTCCTTCCGTGGAACCGCGTGCGCCGTTTTACGGCTAGTTTTGATTGTGTTTTAGACACCCAGGTTGTGAACAATACCTGGAGGACACCAGGCTAGGTGATTTCCGAAAGGGATGATCTGATCATAGCATGTCTGGAAAGTAAACGAGTTTTCGGAAGTTCGTTATGAAACTGCGTTGCGAGTCCTGCAAGGAGTGGATAAGGCTGGATTGCTTGAACTCTAAAGCTCATGAGCAAGACGCCTCCCCAACCTACACGAACTATCGGTTGGGCTGCCTTGTCGATCTTCGGTTTCGGTGGTTTGCCGAAGGAAAGTTCACCGACAAGGACAGGATCTCAGTGAGAGGTCCCAAGAGCTTGAGTGGAGATCCTAATCCCTTGCTATTACGTCAAACTAGTTGGAATACGGGATTGCCTAAGGGGCGAGAGCCCTATGGTAACGGAGTCCCCATAGTAGCCAAACGCCCGGAGTAATGTCCGGGACACGACGAAGGGGGACAGGTATCAAGAGAATGACAGACCATGTTTTTTTAGGAGTACTGCGAATGCAGCCCATCCATAAGTTGGTCGAAGTTCTCTCGGATAGAGGACAGCGAGGACTCGATCTTGAGCGAGTCTATCGCCACATTTGTCGTGAGGATCTTCTCATTGAGGCTTATGCCAAGATCGGGAAGAATGACGGAGCCACCACGCCGGGAATCGACGGGGAAACCGTTGACGGCATGAGTTTGGACAAGATCCGCCACATCGCCCAAATCCTGCGGGACGGCGATTGGATTTGGAAGCCTGTCCGACGCATCCATATCCCGAAAAAGCGGGGTGGTACCCGTCCGCTCGGCATCCCCAGTTGGTCGGATAAACTGGTCCAACAGATGATCAAATTCATCTTGGAACTGTATTACGAGCCCCAGTTCAGTTCGCTGAGCTTCGGGTTCCGCACCGGCCTCGGATGCCATGACGCCCTCCACCACGTGAGCTATTGGAATGGAACCCGCTGGTTTATCGAGGGCGACATTTCTCAATGTTTCGACTCTCTCGACCATGAGGTCTTGTTGTCGATCCTGCGAGAAAAGATTCACGACAATCGCTTGATCAAACTGATCAGAACCATGCTCCAGGCGGGATACTTGGAAGACTGGGTCTATGGAAACACCTTCAGCGGTTCGCCGCAGGGAGGTGTTTGCTCGCCCATCCTTTCCAACATCTACCTGGATCGACTGGACCAGTTTGTCGAGCAGGAACTTCTTCCCCGGTATAACCGCGGCAAGAGACGGCGGGGGAATCCTGAATGGCAACGGTTGAACAATCTGATCAACCACCGTCGGGACAAGTGGACTGCGGAGGAATACAAAGAACTGGTCCGACAACGAAGGACAGTTCCCTCCCGCGACACATACGACCCCAACTACCGCCGTCTGCATTATGTGCGTTATGCCGACGATTTCCTTCTCGGGTTTGCGGGACCCAAAGCCGAAGCGGTGGAAATCAAGGAACAGATTCGGGAGTTCTTGAGGACAACCCTCAAGCTGACGCTCTCGGAATCGAAGACCTTGATCACCCACGCCAGCCAAGGCAACGCCCGCTTTCTCGGGTACGAAGTTCAGGTCATGAGCAACGACACGAAGGTGACGCCCGGTAAAGGGGGCGGCCTGATGCGCTGCGTGAATGGCAATGTGGGATTGTACGTCCCAAGAGACGTCATCGAAGCGAAGGTGAAGGAGTATTCAGCGAAAGGAAAACCAGCCCGGAAGAATAGTCTGTTGAATCAGAGCGATTTTCACATCGTCTCTCACTATCAGGCCGTCTATCGAGGTTTGGTCAACTATTACCGAATGGCTCACAACCTCTCGTCTCGGCTCAACAAGCTCCACTGGGTGCTGGAAACGTCCATGGTGAAAACGCTGGCCCGAAAACACCGGTGTTCCTGCGCATTGCTATGGAAAAAGCACAAAGTGAAAGTTCAAACTGAGCATGGTCCGGTCAATGCTTTTCGGGTCATTGTGCCCCGCAAAGACAAGCCCGACCTCGTGACGCATTTCGGCGGACTTTCTCTGAAACGTCAACGCTTCGTGCCTATCGAAGACCGAATCGTACGGGTGTTCTCAAGCTCAAAGGATTTGATCGACCGTCTTCATTACGACAAATGTCAACTCTGTGGTGCTGAGGGCGTGCCCTTGGAGAATCACCACATTCGACGTTTGTCTGATCTCAATCGGAAAGACGGACGAGAACAACCCAAATGGAAGAAGATCATGATGGCGCTGCGTCGCAAGACCTTGACGGTCTGCGAACGCTGTCACGTGGCCATTCATGCCGGGCGGCATGACGGCCGCGCTTTATCTTGATACTGGAGAGCCGGATGCAGCGATAAGTTGCACGTCCGGTTCGGAGGGGGGCGGTTGGAAAAGTACCCAATGGGTAACTCGCTGGCCGCCTACCCTACCCGATTACCTCCAGCGGCTGTCGCCGGAACTTTATCGGCAGGAATGCGAACGAATGCAGGCCCGCTTCGATGAAGCCGTGCGGCTGGCCGAAACCGCCTTCACCGATGAATTGGCGAATCTCGTGGAACACCTCACGGATCGGCTCAGCGGTCAGCAGGACGGCAAACCCAAGGTCTTCCGCGACACGGCGATCACCAACCTCACCGAGTTCTTCCAGCGGTTCCAGCGGCTCAACATCCGCTCCAACGAGCAACTCGACGAACTCGTGAACCAGGCCCAGGACGTTGTCCGGGGCGTCCAGCCGCAGCAGCTCCGTGAGAACCTCGAGCTGCGGGAACGCGTCGCCGGGCAACTCGGCGGCGTCCAGCAGGCCCTCGATGATCTGCTGGTGGACCGTCCCCGGCGGAACATCATCCGCAAGCCCCGGTGACTGTGATGCAGATCGTGATCACACCCGACGGAACGCTGAAATGCCTTTATGGCGAAGAACTTGACCTGCATGCCCTGGGCCAACTCTGGATCCAGCGCGGTTCCCATGTCGAACCCACCGACGACGGCCAATGGACGGCGGACCTTTCGCCGGTCAATGGCCCCGTGCTGGGACCGTTTGCAAACCGTTCTGAAGCTCTCGATGCGGAACGCGAATGGCTGGAACAAAACTGGCTGGCCCCCAAGCAAGGGCCTCTCCGCAACCATCCCACCGAACCCAAAGGAAAACGTGATGCTTTGGATTTTCAAAAAGATCATTGAACGCCTGCAATCGCTGTTGATCACCGATGCCGCCCTGGGGCTGGAAGCGGAGTTTCTGGTTCGGCAGGCCGACCGGAAAGCCGAACTGCTTCAAAAGGCCCAGGACTTTGAAGAGCAGGGGCTGGAGGATGTTGCCGACGAGCTTCGCCGCCAAGCCTTGGGGCTTTCGATCGAGACGCCGGTCTCGTCGATGTTGCCCGGCATCGCCGAGTTGAACGGCGAACCGAACGAGTCCGAGACCTCGAAGCTGGAAGCCGCCCCGAATCCCACGCAGGCAATATCCACCGCCAACGGTGCGAAAACGAATACCAAGAAGTCCAGAAAGAAGGTGAACACCAAGACCCGATGACGACTGGGTTTTAATCCTCTAAGACATACGCCCCGCACTGCGGAGGTGATTGCGTATCTGTTACGCGATCGCCCCGGTGTGGGGCGGTCGCTTTCTCTCCCCCATAGAAGGAGCAAGCGATGACACAGAACGATCTCAACCGGGCCGTGGCCCACTCGACCGGCGAAACCGTCAGCGAAATCTCGCGGCGGGGCTTCCTGCCCGTTGAAGAACTCGACCGCGAATGCGAGCCGCCCATCGACTGGGACGAACTCGAAGCCCGGCGGCACGTCAACATCTTCCCGCAGCGGAAGCGCCCCGCCATCGCCGGCTGATTTCCCTTCGAACGCACAACGGCGCGACGCCCATTCCCGAACCTTCATTTCACTTTCCCTTGATCAAAGGAACCCACCATGAAAGTTTTCGTCATCAATAATCAAGGCGCCGGCTTCGCGGACACCGTCGAACTTCCCGAAGGCACCACGATCAAGACGCTGTTCGAGAAGACGGTCCCGCACGCTTCGCCTCAGGATTACCTGATCCGCCTGAACCGCGGTCCCGTCGAAGCGAGCTATTTGCTCCAAGAGGGCGACCGCGTTTCCATCACGCCGCGGAAAATCGAAGGGGCCGCGTAGCATCCAAAGTCACGTCGTCGTCGCAGCGGGGGTTGTTGGCTCTTTTGCCGGCAGCCCCCGTTGTTTTCAATCGCCATCCCTGCTTTACAAGGTCCGTCGCCATGCCCGATCACAGACACAATCAAGGCCATGTCGTTCGCATGGCCGTGCTTCTCCGCGATCGCCTGCGGGAGTTTCAAGTGCCGGTCCATTCCCCGTTCCCCGAGACCCAGTGGCGGCGATGGGAGCAGCTTTCACGTCTCTGGGCCAAAGCCGTCAACAAGA
>CAWFGE010000009.1:0-104988 GCA_963815195.1 uncultured Planctomycetaceae bacterium | reverse complement strand
TACAATGCGTACAGACGCTGTTGCAAGCGAGTCTGGTCCTCGGCGAGTGTCCGTGGCGCTTTCGGGTCGTGAGACGTTTTGAGAAAAAACAGTTTCTCTTCCAGTTTGTCGGCCAACCGGCCCGCCAATTCAGAAGCGGGAACGTCCCCCGTCTCAATACCCACCGCGCTCGCCCAAATTGCCAAATCGTCCGACGGAAGGACCTGGGCCTCATTGTTTTTCTCCGTCGTTTGCGAGGCAAAACGGTGTTTCAGTGACTCCAGCAGATCATCCCCCATAAACATGAAACCGAGCACGCAAAGAATCACGACCAACATGACAGCCACCCAGGGTTGGTTTCTCTTTTGCCACATTGAAATCAAACGCCCCGGGGCCTTTTGCAAGACGCTGGCCACGTCTTTCTCGTACCACTGTTGAAGTTCCTGCCGGGGCACAAGCACCTGGCGGCCATTGCGTTCCCAATCGATTCCGTCGAGTACGAGTCGTTGCAATTCGTCCAGGCGGCGAGTGAGGTTCTCTTGGATTCGGCTACGGTCCGATTCGGAGAGACGCTCGATCGGCAGGGCCACAAGAATCAAGAGTTCTATTCCGCTTCGGCCGGACGCCTGTTGAACGACCCCTTGGCGGACGGCAGCCAAATAATCCGGACCAACATCGGAGCGGCGGGCCTCATCCGCCCAATGGGCGACCTCGGCTTCCGAGAAACTCGTTTGCGGGGGAACCAGAAACCGGTGATTCCAACGACCGGCCCGCGGCGTGGCGGCGATCAAGCAGGGCTGGTTCATTGGCGCCTCCAGGGGGGAAGTGCCGGTTCTTGGGGGACTCCGATCAAACGGTAGTGGGCCACGCATTGACCCCACTTGCCGGCGTTGAGCTTTTGACGGTAGCCATCGAGGTGCGAGATTTTCACTGTTTCCGATCCGTTGCCGCCCGTGGCGTCCCGCCATACCCAGTCGATCCAAAGCAGCGATTCGACATTCGTGATTTCCACCTTCAGTTTCACGGAAGAACTCAACAGCCGCGCACCATTGAGCGGAAAGCGGCCAATTTCTCCCGTTTTGCGACTCGGTTTCGATTCCACTTCTTTCACCTCTTTTGCCACGTGTCCGTCCACCTCGAACCGAATCACGTTGTCATCGTCTTCGGGATAATCCTCCGGCCACTCGATGGCCTCTAGGACGATCGTGAAGCTGTGCTTTTGCTTTTGAGCTTCGAGATAATCCC
Source organism: uncultured Planctomycetaceae bacterium (assembly GCA_963815195.1). Lineage (GTDB taxonomy): Bacteria > Planctomycetota > Planctomycetia > Planctomycetales > Planctomycetaceae > CAWAVN01. Next base: position 103,764 of record CAWFGE010000009.1, on the reverse strand, counting down.
GGTATTTTTTTACGTCCATTTTCATTGCGCCGGGCTCGCGGCCGACGAGATAGGCATTGGCCGCATCTTCCGTGCGGAGCTTTCGGAATCGCTCATAGAGGAAGCGGTCCTGAGCCTCGGCGACACGCTGCTGTTGATCCTGAAAGAATTGAGCGTCCCCCTCGAATCGCATTTCCGTGGGCCAGTCGACATGCTCGCGCTCCACGTTGTGTAGAAGCGTTCGGGCGTCGTCCCAATACTGCTTTTGGATGAACTCGTCCACAACCTGCTTCAATTGCTGCGGCAGCAGCTTTGCGAATTGCATCCTGATTCGCTGCAGGTTTTCGTCCACGCGTTCTCGCTGATAAAGCATTCTCCCCGCATCGTCGAATCGCTGTTGTTCCATCGCCTCTTGGTAACCCGCGTAAAACTGGTCCCAGTCCTGCTTAAGCAGCAGTTCCGTCAACCGCCGATCGAGACCGTTTCTCAGCTCTGTCCGTTGGCTGACAAAAACGTCATCCATGTCCGCACGAGCCGGATGAGGTGGTTGATCCAAACCCGCGATGGCTTCTCTGAGTTGCGTAATATCGTCGGATGCAAGAATTGGGGTGGCGGCCGATTTTCGATTGGCTAACCACTCTTTGTTCTTCTCAACCCGCATTTGCCGCTCATATTCGTCGATCAGCGCCTTCGCTTCGCCGGCATGTGGCCCAGCCTGGAATTCCTCTTGGTAGAGATAATTCTTAGCGGCGTTGCTTTTCGCAATCGGTGTGGGAGATTCTTCCACCCGCGACCAGGCTTCGGCTTCTTTCCGCCTATGATATTCTTCGAGAATTTCGACCGCCTTGGAACGGGAAACACGCCAAGTCGCCAATCCCAAATGCCTGAGTCCCAAGGATTCTGAATAATCTTTGAGCCATGCTTCCGCCTCGCGGGTTTCTTCCGGTGTGGCCTTTTCGTCCTTGAGGGCGGTCGTCGCTTTTTGATAATCCGCCCAGTCAAACAACAACTCGATCCCTAAAAAGAGAAGGACGACAGCGGCAAGGGCCTCGGCGCAATGAAGCAAAGCAAATCGCCGGCTATTTGCCCGCGCCTTCTCCGCTTGTTGCCGTTCCTCCGTTCCCGGCATAAAGCGCCGGACCAACCGTGTTCCCCGTCCGGCCAATGCAACCGCTTCCCAAGGCCAACCAAACAAACTCAGATTGTTGGTTTGTTGCTCATAGTCGGCCAAATCCTTCTCGTCGATTGTCCGGGCCGCCCACACGAAGGGATCTTCCAAGCCAAACGCGGGGAGTTCTTCGGGATGCTCCGGGCGTTCGATCGTCTGGTCGTCGATCTGCACGCGTTGGTGTTTTCCAAAAGCCGAGACGGGAAAAATCTCGAAACACCCCGGCAGGACGCCGTTCTGAATGGCTTGGGCGACGCCTTGCCATGCGGCGTGCCGGTCCTCATTCAAGAACGCTTCGAGGTGGGGCCGTTCGGATTCGGCATCTCCCGCGAGATTCTCATGTTGCCGATCCCATTTGTTGACCAACAGGGCCACCGGTTTGGAAAGGACGGGATCTTCGCTCGCGTCCGCGCGGAGTGCCGTAAACGCTTCCTTGAGAAGCTGCAAGTCCTGGTGGTCGCGTTCGAGGGAATCCTTCGGGTGCGGAGCCGCCGTCAGCACGAACAGTCCGTCCATCGTCGTCAAGTGCTCGTGCAATTTCGACGCCAAGGCCGCGGGGTCGGCGGCTTTCCGCGTCGACCAGTTCGCCCGAATAGTCAAACAATTCGACGTGCCAAGTCCGATCGGGCGCCGAAATATCGAACCAGTACGTCATGAGTTCTTTGGAGATGGGATTGGGGGGCGGGACTCGTCCCTCCCGCAGTTCCTCCATAGCATCGTCCAACCACTTCTCCCCACGGCGCGCTGCGGCCGCGGGATCATTGCCGGCCCCGTTTTGAGATTCCCGGTCACCCTCGGGCAGCGAACAGGGCAATCGCACGGCGTCATACCCCGTTGGATTGGGCTTGCGGTTCATTCCCAGGGCCGCCAACAAGCAGGTCTTACCGGCCGCGGAAACGCCATAAAGCGCAAAACGGTAAACCTTCCGCGAATTGGTTGCTTTCGAAGGGGTTTGGTCCGGCATCAGCATGCTCCACTTTATGGAATCAATGGAAAGTCTCGGGGCCTCGTGACTACGGCGACGGTTTCCTCTTAGGACGCAAGGTCGACCGCATTGACGAACCACCAAGCCGACGTGTTTTGCCGCCAGGCGGTCAGAACAAGATTCGTCTCATTGAATCCGGCAGCGGTCTGAGCGAGTGCATTCTGGGCCGTCTCTTTGAAAAATCGTTTGACGGCCGGATGCCCGGCGAGTCGGTCGAACCGCACCAGCACCTTGGCATCGGCCCGCATGAACAATCGCACTCCAAGCGTACTGATCTGCTTAAAAGTCTTACGCCCGACACCGGTCGCCCGGAAGAAGTACCGGACCGGACCGGTAATCTCCAAGGTCAGCTTCTTTTTCAGGAAGTCGGCCGTCTGCTGCCGCACACGGTGAAGCGTCTGAGAAAACACCCAAGGCGTCAGTTCCTTCTCGGTGAGCTTCGCGGCTTGGGTTCCAAGTCGCTTTGCCGCTTGCTTTCGGGCGTTATTTTTGAGTGTGGTGGTCAGAATTTTTGCCCCTTTGGTTCCCGCTTTGGCCGGCGCCAGGAAGATTAATGCCGGATCGGCCAACGCAAACCCCCACTCCGTCCCTGATACAGGCCGGCCCTGCATGAGCTTTTTCGTCGACCTGATAGGTGTCGTAGAGCGGGAGCCAAGTGACGGGCCCGCTGGGGGGCGGTCCGACTTCTTCGGCCAGGGCGTCATCCGACAGCGAAGCGAAAAACTCCAGCTTCGCAGGGACATTGAAATCCGAGACCTGCTGGAGTCGGTTGATTGCCGCTGCCAGCGTCTTATCGCTTAGTCCCTCCCGATCGAGCAGTCCTGGAAGCCATTCAGGTGTCCGAATCGCAGCAACGCATGCAACGTGTCGTTGTCGCCGTTTTGCATTGCGGCAATGAGCCGGGAATGCAAGGGCCTTGGGTATCGATCCGGTCCGAATAGGATGTCGCTCGGCAGCAGGCCCCATTTCGCGACCAGGGCCTCGCCCTCCGGCAGGGCGAGCAGATCGAACAGGTGGTTGTCCCAAGCCGCCTGCTCCCACGTGAGGTGCCCGCGATCCACCAGTCGTTCAAATCGCGGCCAGATGTCCTCGTAAAACGTGCGGCGAAATTCAAGGTCGTCCTCCATCCGCCGACGAATGGCCGTTCCCTGGCTCAGCACGACGCCGAGAGCCGCGATGAGTTCGTTCTCGTCCCGGCGGACGGCCCGCCCCAACAGGTCGTCGAGCCAACGGCCATACGCGGCCGCGGCCTGTCCGGTCCGCGGATACAAGAACACGGCTTCCGCACCCGGAAAGCCGGCCTCCTGCAACCGGAGCATCACGGGCTTGTGATGGCCAAGGGCGATGGCCAGGGCATCAACGTTCGACGCGTGGCGGGCATACATTCCGGCCAAAGCGTCATAGTTCCGAACATCGTAAAGCGGAGCGGCGACGGCCACAGGATCCACAGCCCCGGCCAAGAGTCCCGCCAATTCGGGGTGCCGTTCCAAGAGTTCCATCAATCCCGCGTGCCGGCCAAGTTGCCGCAGACGAGCCAACGTATTCTTCCATGCGGCGGGGTCATCCTGGTTCAGCGCCGTGAAGTATGGGGCATTTAAGGAGACGACCGATTCGGCCGCTGGCCGGGACCAACCCGCCTCGATCAGCACAGGCACCGCGTCCGCCGGATGAAAGCTCGCAGGCGGAGCGGGAACTGTGGGGGGAAGCGGGCCTGGTCGTGGCTGAGTCGAAGATTCTTTGGAATTCAAAATCCACGCTGTGAGGGAGATCGCAAATCCGAATATTCCCGCCCACCAGATTTTGCGACTCATCAGAGGCCCTCATTTGATTGAAGTTTGTTTTTTACTTTGGATTGGGCTCAGTTCGGTGCGTCCAAAAGAAAAAGGACGCTGAACCACGACCGCTCCCAGAACCTCCGCCAAGAGGCACATCAGAACAGCACATGGCCAGCGCCCCTTTTTCAAGGGGCGCGGCTCAAGGTGCTGCTTCTGATGTTCAAGAGCCTCACGGCTCAGGTTGGCGGTTTTCTGGGAAGCAGGCTTGACGCTACGCGTCGTTCAAATTGTTGGAAGCCTCTTGTCGAGGCGGTTAATTCTCCTACCAGCTTTCAATTCAGGAACATGGTCGACCGGCTCACATAAGAGCCGCCGTGGATGTATTGTGCCTGCGTACAGACTGAGATGCAAGCAGTTTTCTGCGGCTTCCGGATCAAATTGGGTTCTCCGAAACTCAAGTTTCAAGGTTTCGAAGTCTCGGCGTCGCCCGCTTCAACAAACGAGGGAAGAACGGTCATCGGGGAACGATATTGCCCGAGCCGGGACCATGTCCCCACGACCTCTGGGCTTCTGCACCCTGCGGCCGGATCCCAGATTCCATTGACGCCAATGGAATCTCCCCGATACCGATCGGAGAACCCCAGGATCGCCGCGGAGATCACGATCGTCAACATGAAAAGCAAAGGAAGGATCTCGCGAAAACGCTTCACCAATTCAGGTCGCCCTCGCGGTTACACCGTAAAGCGCGATCAGCCGCCGTTCTCTTCCAAGCAAAACCTCGGCGAGCCGGTTCAAAATCTTCCTCCGGGGAATATGAAGTCGGCTTTCCAACAAGCCCGACCCGCTACGTCAAATTGGTGGGCGGTGAGAAAATTGCGTTTCAGTTGGAGGGCGGGAACCTTCTGCATGTTCCCTATCCTCAGACCGACAGCCGGGCGGCCCAAGTTCTCGGCCCGGCGGGAACGCTTCCGAATCGACGGAATGTAGACTCTTCCACGAATCCACTTCCTTTTCCGCGGGAACTCGTGTGTCAGCAGGTTGATGAGACCGGGCCCGGGGAGGCTCGCTTCATTCTGTCGCTCGATCATGGCTTTATAGAACAAAAAGCCGGACCTGTGAAATTCAGCCGAGGCGAGGCGGTGAATCCTCCTGAGGATGTGCGGATCGAGATCACGCCGCGGGGGAATGAGAAGTGGTCTCCCCAAAACTTCGTTATAGAACCCCTGGAAGGATATTCGGTTCCGACTTGGGAAGTCTATTTGAATGGAGGATGGCCGGGCGGCGGGCGAGCCGAAATCCAGGCCTGGTGGAAACCCCAGTTCACGGCCGGCGGAGAACGCGGCATCCGTTTTATGGTTCTCGCAAGATGGCCGAGTTGTTCGGCGTGAATCGCAAGCGAGTGCAGCGGCTGATGCGGCAGATGGGAATCGAAGCGGTTGGACCGAAACGCCGCACGACCCAACCGGGACGCGGACACAAGATTTACCCTTATTTACTGCGGAATGTCGCGATCAGTATGGATGGAAAGGGACGGGCCTTGGACAACGTATTCATCGAGCGGCTGTGGCGGAGCGTGAAATACGAAGAGGTTTGTCCAGACTTTATGCAGGACGCCAGTTTCGATTCCGAGGCACATGCAGATTTACGAGACGCGGTTTCGCGGCCTGGACGATCGCATCCGGCGGTCGGTCAAAAACCGGCTTTCCGGGGAACGGAGCCGCTTGGAGAACTCCCAAGTCCGCTTAGAGGAGCAAATCGGGCGGGTCTTGGCGGCCAAGAACCAGATTTTAAGCCTATGGTAACGGTGTGGTCGCCAGTCGTGCGGGTCAGGAATGCCCATTCCTCTTGGCGTTTGATGGATGAAAGGCGTTGTATCGGAAGTGAAACCGATGTTGGCTGTCTAAAGAAAGAGGAAGACGATCCATTTTTGAAATGGATGCATTAAGGACCACTATTCCTCCCAACTGGGCAACCTTCTCTATGACAGATAAACTCTATAAAATAGATTGTCCAAGCGCCCACGCAACTTCTCCTCAACTTCACCCCGCGAGCCAAGGATTCAAAGAGGCGAGTGTGGAAACCGAGTGGCTCAGATTAGAAACGCAAGTGGATGCAGCGCTCGACCGGGGCGATCTTGCCGTCGCGGAAGAAACAGCGCAGGCATATCTTCGCAAAGCGGCGGTACGGGACCCTTCGATTAGAGGGATTGCGAGTAATCCGTGGTTTCGCGCCCGCTATTTGGCGGGGCAAGTTTCGCTGTTAGCTGGTCGATTGAGTCAAGCGATCGAGCGTTTTGAACCGCTTTTGCCATTCCACGAAGAGCTTCCGCCAGTGCTAAGTTGCCGATTGGCTTTGTTGGCTGCGGAGACCTATTTGCGTCAAGAAGATTTGCCCCAGGCCCAAATTCAAAGACAAATCGCCGAATCTCATCTCGACAGTCTCCGCGACCAACCCATGTTTTTCTTGCGTTATCTTCGCCTGCGGCTGTTGATGGGCGAAGTGCAGCCCCTCCAAGCCGAACTGAAGGACTGCAGGGAGAGGCTATCTCATGACCCTGTGAATCTGTTTGTGCTGTATTGTGATGAAGGCCGGGCCTGGGATCGCGGCGGAGATTTAAACAAAGCCCAAAACTGTTGGCGAGCGGCTTTCGAGACGGCCACTTCACTGAAGGATCCGGTTCGGCAAGCAGAGGCGTGCCTGCTGTTGGGAAGTGCGGCTCATCGCTACGGGCGACTACAACAAGCCCTGACGTTGTTGGAGCAGGCCGCTAAATTGGGGAGTTCGATCGATTGGATCGAGGTCGAAGCGGAAACACGGCAATTGGAAGTGCTTTTGGATCTCAACCTGTGGGAGCAAGCGGAACTTCGACACGACCGCCTTTTGGAAAAGGTTTCCCTTGAGCAACTGCCGGAAGAAACCCAGCGCGTGGTAAACCGACTGGGCCAATTGCTCAAGCCTGGCCGGTTTGTGAAGAACGAAACGGAACTACGAGCCTATCGACAAGCCCAAGTGGGGGATTGGGAGCAAGCGCGGCGACTGTACGTGAGAGTTTTGGAAGAATCGGCGTGTTTTTTGGATGAGGTGCTCGGGACATACTATGTAAAAAGCGCGGGGACAGTTTGTTATACTTGGCCTGGATACTGGGACAACCCCAGCGAACGGGATTGCAATGCCTGCCCGGTGGCTTGGTTTCCGGGACCTGGATCCGAAGTTTCCATTGACGCCAATGGAAACTCTACGCCCGCCCAGGGGCCCTGGTGGCTTAGATGGCCAGGAGCCTGTGAGCGGGCAGGTCACGAAACTGGCCCACGCTCAGGGCGGCCTCGTGGCGAGCCATTTTCCGAAGCCGACCCCTGAGTCATCTGGACCTCTTGGGGGCTGCTGGCGGGGCAAGGACACGCCCCAATGGCGAAAAAGCGGAGTTCGGCCCTCTTAATGCGATCGATTTGAGCCGAAAATTGGAGCTCGCTGCAAGAGTCAGAGAAAATAGTGAAGACGGAATAAATAGATGATATGGCGAGATAATGTGGACAGCGGGGCGGCGGTCGTCTGGACCGCGAAATCGTCCGCCTCGATCCGCCGGCAATTTCCGGCGACGTCTTGGCGGGCATGGTCGATCAAAACCCGCCGCATCGCCTCGGCCGCCCGCGCAAGCCGGGAGCGTCATCGTCCGCAGGCGTCGGCCCACCGATAATCCTCGCACCGAAACGTCACTTCGCCCTCCTCCAGTGAATGAAACGAACTCGCCGAGAACACCCATGAAGTTTGGGCGACTCAGCGGATCAATGTTGGAGATTATCCAGATACGTGTCCAGGGCGAGCATGTGGCGGGTGATTTCTTCCTTTCCGCTTGACAGGTCTCCAAGGCGCGGACGGCGAATGTATGCCGAAAGGCCTGGAGGCATGGGCCGGATGATCCCGGCCCGCCTCGCTATCCGATCGAATGCGTCAGTTCGAGAAAGGCAGAGCAGACTGTGGAGCATAGGCCAACGGAGTTTCCATTGACGCCAATGGAAACTATTCCACGAGGCGACAGATTTCGACGCCTTCGTCGTTGGTGGCCAGTTCGATGCTGCCTTCGACAATCAGCCGCCTCAGAACCCTATCGAGACGATTGGCAGTCATTGAAGTACTGGCCTCTAGCCGATGCCTAGGCAATGGGCCATGACTCAGCAACGTCAACAGTTCGCGCCGGCCATCCGCGAGCATCTGTCTGCGGCGTTCTTGGGGGGTGCCTGAGTCCCAGCCTTGCGGAAACGGGACTGAGGTCGGTTGGATTTCGTTTCGCATGTCCATGCTTCTCCTAAAAAGTAAACATCGTCCTGGCCGCGCGATGCGGCCGAGTTTCCATTGACGCCAATGAGAACTATACCTTTTTCTTTTTTCGTAGCGACGCTTTGCCGAAACTAACGTCAAGCCCCAAAATGTCGGCCTCTCGCTGGACCGCTCGCCAAAGTGACTCCCGCTCCATCGAGCCGGGATCTAGCTCCTCCGGCAGGTGAACTCCAAAAACTCTTTGCCGGCGAAGCCTCGGCGCGTTGCAACTCGGCGGAAAGATCGAACACTAGCCGCTCGATATGATGCAGCTTCCCTTTGTCTTTTTCTTTTGGATTTTGATTGGGGTCAAATAGCACTACGACGGTCTGGTCGCTATGGCGTAGGAGCGTTTTAACAAGCCGTTGCCGCAAAAACTCGCTCATCGTCTTGCCCCAAAGTCCCATCGCTTGGGGCCCAAAACGCCACACATCGGTAGGGCCCTCGACAATGGCAATGGTCTGGCGACGGACAGCCGGGCCGAAATTGTAGGCTTCCCGGTTGCGGCGCATTCCCGGGCAGGTGAGATATTTTGGCACGTTCGGCGGGGGATCGCCGATGTATCTCGCCTGCCATCCCACCAGCGTTTTTTTGCCCGCTTTTTGCTTATGCATCGGTATGATGATCCGGTTTGAGTATTTCGTGGGGCAGTAGCGCACATCCCAAAACCGGCCCAACATCCCGGGGTCGAACCCACGCCCCTCCAGATACAGAATCGCGGGATGATCGGGGTGGGTTTTCGCGAGCTTGTCCAGGCGGATTGTGGCACCTGGATACTTTATTTCTGGCGGCGGGGACGCGGGCCCCTCAGGACGGCCCGGCTGAATCTGGGTAGCGCTGGGAGCCCCCCGCCACGAAGCCCGCGAAAAAATCATCTCATGTAGCTGGTCGCGGTTGGCTACCTCTTCGTGGCATTCTTCGTTGAAGCAATAAATGAGCCCCCGAAAATCACTGCCCGTTTTCTCGTCACGCGACCCGTAACGGTGGTGAATGTAGAGCCGCTGCGTCACGTCGTTGCAAAATGGGCAGTTGACCCGGTACTGCTCACCGGAACTGGGATTGGCGATCTCGGCGCTCCACCGGGCCTTGCCGTCTGCCCCGAATGGGTCTGCGGATCAGGTCAGAGCCGCAGCCGTCGTTGGAGACCAAAACAGTCTGAAAATGCAGTTGAAGAAGCTTAAATAGCTGCGGATTTAAAGGTTTCATTTATGGCCTCTGAGTGTTGAAAATTGTTGATGAAAGCTGATGGAGTGAGGGGGTGGTGCGGGTGGTGCTAGATCTGGTGCTAGATCCCCCCCCCTCTGAAACGCTAGAAATATAGGGGTGGTGCGGGTGGTGCTAGTGGATCTGGATATTGTTTTTCTTTTCGTTTTTTTTTCCCTCAAAAAATTTCCCTATACGCAACTTAATAGGGAATCCACTAGCACCACTAGCACCACCCCTATATTTCTAGCGTTTGGTCGAGGTAGATCTAGCACCAGATCTAGCACCGATCTAGCACCACCCGCACCATTTTAGGTGAACGTTGTACATCATTTTGATCCTTTTTTCACGTTTCAGATTCATCGTCGCGTCAGAGTTGGGGTCTGGTGCGGGATCTGGTGCGGGATCTGGTGCTAGATCTGGTGCTAGATCGGTGCGGGATCCGCGCCGATCATCGCCCCTCCGCCAACCGCAGTCCCCAGTACTGGTATTGCCGGGATCCGCCGACCCTGGGATAGCGTCTTTCGACGTTGTCGATTTTTCCGATTTGCCGTCCGAATTCTGATTTTCCGAGCGCGCGATAGCCGCTCTCAGCGCACCAGTCGCGGTAGTCGCGATAGGCAGCATCGACCCACGCGCGACCAGCGGGGTCGAGTATCACGCGAGCCTCCACCCATTGGCGGAGCGGATCCGAGTGTAGCCGGTGCTCATCCAGCGCCGCCTGGCAGAGTTCGCAGCTTGGAAACGCCCCCTGGTAGCTCAGCAGTCGCGCCCCGCGAATCGCCCAATTGAAGATTCCTGGCAGTTCGGCGCGCAGGTCGTCATCGCGCTGCACGTCACGGTCCTCGGCCGCGATCGGGTTCAAAAACGGCATCGCAATCAGCCGTCGCCATGTTCCGCTGCTGCGGTCCTCGAACCTCGGCATGGCGTTCGCGGCGAAGGCCAGGCGGGGACGGCTCTCGGGTAGTAGGATCGCGTCGGTGCGCCATTTTCGGGCGATGGTCATGGCATCGCTGCCCGTCAGCGCCTTGAGGCGGCTTTCTGCTTTTTTCGAGATGTGCTCACCAATATCGCCCGCCGAGTTCACGAGTTTTCCGGAGAGCGATTCCATCCCGAATTTTTCTTCCAGCTCGGCCGGGGTCACATGCGACAGATTGTCCTTGCCGACCAGAGCGTCCAAAACGCGCAGACAGGTTCCCTTTCCGGATCCCGCTTCGCCAAACAACACTAAAAATTTTTGGTAATCGGGAAGTAACGGGCCGGCCAAGCACCAGCCGAAAAACTGCTGTAATATAGGTCGTCGGAGGTCCCCATCGCCCCGTCGCGGGAGGATCCTCGCCAGCGTCCGTCGCCATATGGGACAGCCCGCCCGGGGGTTGAACTCGTAGGGCAGGATCGTCGGCGAGAAGTGCCGCGAGCTGTGAGTCCGGAGGGGCTCCTCCCGGCCGTCCAGCAGTGCCTGCAGGTCGAGTAGGCCATTGGCCATAGCGAGATATGGCGAGCGTGATACCCGATCCGGCCAGGCCTCGACCCACAGCGGGAAATCCAGCGACTGGCTGGGCAGCACAGTTAGGCCGTCCAAATGGGTCATGATGCTGCGTATCGTCCCATCGGCCAGCTTGTCCCCGCCGGGCCGTGACTGCGCGTGACGGGTAACAGTTGCCTTAACCTCCTTTTTGGGGGCTTCGCGATACCTATTATTTTGCCGTGCATAATACCCGTCCTGGTAATATATCAGCGGCGGCGGCGGCGCCCCGGTCTCGATTTCCTCCGCGGCGGTGGGCTGGGGCAGGCTGGCCAGATAGCTCTCCGCCCACGCCTTCAGCGTCATTTCGCGCGATTCGCCGCCCGCGAACAACGCGCCCCCCGCCTGTCGCAGAAATGCGACTAACTGCGTGTGTGTTCGGGAATCGCCCAACGCCCGCAGCCGGGCCGCGATCTGGTTATATGCCGCTTCGGCGGATTCGGGATGCGCGATCGCCCCGGCCATCAGGGCGGCGTGACAGGAGCGGGTATATCGTGTGGGGTCCGCTGATGGGCCCACCAGCGCCGCGAGGGCCGCGGCGAATACGTCCGGATAGCGCTCCTGCCCGGCATCTACGTAGATCGGGCGGCCCAGGTCGTGCACCAGGACTAGCATGTCGCCGACGGCGTCGTCGGGCCAGTCGGGCAGGTCATGGATCGTGATGCTGCGGCAGTTCGCGGGGATCGCGTCGGAGCCCCGGACTCGCGCGGGTCTGATTATCCGGCGGCGCCCGTCAGGAAGGGCGGCGACCAGCCGAGGGTTGGGTTCGGGTTCGGGCGGGGCTGCCGGCCGCGACAGGCGGTTTCGGGGGGCGTGGCCATTTTCCGCGGCGCGGCCGCGATTGGGGTTGCCGTTGCGTGATCTGCTAGTTACCATACTATTAGCTTCCTGGACGGGAGTCGAAAAATCGCCTGAAGCCCCAGCCGCCGTCGCAAACCGGCTGGGGTTTCTTTTTTTTCGCGGGCTCCAATGCCTGCGAGTCATACACTATATAGTCCGGATTTCGCCCGCAGAGTCTAGGGCAATCTACTTTTTGCCCGTTTTCCGACCCTGCACGTCTAGCTTTTCCTGGTGCTTTTTGTTGGCTTCTCGCGAAACCCGCCGCTGCTGCTCTCGCAGATCCTCGCTTATATCGTGGCCTAACTCTCGTAGCACGTCGGCGATATACAACAGGCGCGTCGTAGGTTTTTTTCTGTCGCCCTTGGGCCTGGTGTCATGGCGAGACGCCACCAGTGTAGGACCAGTGAGGTCAGGTCGTCAGCAAACCCCTCGTAGTCGAAAACGCTGGCGTCTTGCCAGTGTTGCGTGGGGTCGGCTGGTGGGGCCCCGACTAGTTCTCGCCAAGCATCCGCTTCGTTGGCGTCTTCGTCGCGGGTCTCGTTCACCACGCGTTTTAGTTTGCGAGAGGCGATTGGCGTTCCGGGTTTTCCCCGCAAGACCATAGAGGTATCGCCATCGTTCGATACTTCTATGTCGCCCTCGGCCGCTGTCGTGGCATAGCGACGACACTGGCTGCACAGCGGCTTTTTGCTGGATGCGAGCATTTTTTCGTATCTTGCTTTCGGCATTTTGACGGGGTGTTTGCACAGAGCGCAATTAATCGTCGGCATTTTTCGCTCCTTGGGGTTAGAGGGGTGAGTTTCCATTGACGCCAATAGAAACTCGTTAGCTTTCCGGGTCCGGCAGGCTGACGCCTTTTGTCAGGCGCAAGGCCTCGTCCAGGACAATCAGGCGAGCAAAGTCGGCCATTGATGTCCGCTTGAGCGCTGCGGCCAGCCGTATGATGTCCTGCTCCTGCGGCGAAACGTGGAACTTAATCAGGCGAGTTGGGCTTGCTTGATTTTTACCCTTTTTTTTCATGGCGTCCTCCGAGTTCGTTTGTCAGGATTTGGACCTTATGGACCTTAAGAGCCCTATGGTACTTTCGGGTTCTGGAAAAGTCAAACCCGAAAGCCGCGCGACCATTCAACATGACCTGGGCTCCCCGCTGTAGCCCCCCGCTGCAGCGGCGGTTCGTTATACTTTTGCTTTAGTACAATGCTTGCCCAGTGGCCTGAATACTGGGGCGCACAATGCCTGCCCAGTGGCCTAGACGCTGGGACAACTCGTCGAGAGACACGCAGCCGTGCTCGACCGGAGGGTTTCAACGCCTGCCCAGTGGCTTGGATAATGGGACCGATACTGGGACCGCACGCTGGACCAGCGAAAAGTTCAAGCCTGCCCGGTGGCCTAGATACTGGGACAAAGTAAGGTTTCGTCTGCGGCGACGGAAACGCCATTGCTCGCCCAGTGGCATAGTCCTCAAGGCCGGGCTCAGGGCGCCGTGGCCGCCCCCCGACGGGCAGGTGGTGTATCCGGATGGTCGGGGACCCGTGAGAGGGCAGGCCGCCAAGCTGTCCCACGGCCGCGTCTGGGCGGCCGCCGCTTTCATTTCCGAGATGACGTTAACCGCCAGCACATCGGGACCCAACCGTTCGGAATGCTCACCGCGTTCCCAAAAGCGTTACTGGTCCGTAAGATGGTGTTGCGCAGATTCCGGCAAACCGCCGGGGTTCCCACGGCCAGCCCGGTCATCACGGGTTGGCGGTTGGCCGTTCCCTTGCGCCAATAGCTGATGGTCGGAAATCCTTTCCTGCAAAACTGTCAGTGTCAACGGCGTCATCGGCTGGGAATCACCGGAAAAAGAATCTCGCGTTTTTTTCGGGGCTTTGGGCAAATGAAGCGCGGCGGAGATTCACAGAATCTCCGCCGCTTGAAATTTAGCGTGTTATGAACCGCACGAGGATTTGAATAATCAACGCAGCGGCTTCACCTTGACGAAGCCAAAGCCCAAGCAGAGCGATGGCGACCAACGCGAAGAAACAGAATCGCCTATACATGGCAACAAATCTCCATCCTTGGAGAATTGGAAAGAGCCTTGCGTTGCCCGCCGGAGAGGGTTAAACTCCCCGGCGCGATTGGGAGCCGCAAGGCCCCAAACCCCGACCCCTCATCGCGACAACGATGCAGGGGTCACTCACATTTAGCCCAGCGCTTCGCCGGCATTTCATCGCATCATACCGTTCCTTTCCCAACCGCTTGTGCGATTTCCTCAATCGCTTTCGGTCGATTCCTGTTGCAAACTGGCACTGAAGTGAGAGAACGACTTCGCTCATCCGATCTACCTACGATTCGCTGCTGATCTTCTGCCGACAGAGCCAGCATTCCAGACAGTTCCCGTTCGCCGTCGAGCATTTTCAGGGCCTCTCGGAGCCATCCATTTGACTTGGCGTTGTAGCGGGCATTCTCCACGCTGCTGGTGAAGCCGGAGCCTCGCTTCAGTTGTTCATCCAACTCCGCCTGAGTCACATCGGCCGCTCGTCCTCAATTCCCTTCCAAATGCGTTCTCTGTCATGGCGAAAATCCTTGAAAACAAGCCTTAGACAATAACAGTCGAAAAGCCCGAAATGAGTCAAGGCCTCCTTGTCAATTTCGTGCAAAACAGGGGCGGGTAACAAAAAATTGCCGCAGTTACCCTTCCAAATGGCTGGGTTTCGGAAAGCTGCTTCGGCAAGAGCCTCTTTTCCCATCTCAGTGGAAGCGGAAGCAAGCGCGGGTCCTTCTCAGACCCCGCCCCCGCCGCGCGGGTATCCAATCGCTGGGTTTTCGCCGATGAATCGGATTTTTGCGGGGGTTCTTCTTCTTACTCTTTGGCAGAGAGAATCGGCGAACGCGCGGATAGAAGCGGGGCGGGATGCCAATGAACCTGGAGACACCGAAGCGGCCTAATCAGCGGACTCGGCGGGATGTGGGGGATTCTCTGGTTTGGTTTTGGCGGTTTCGAATTCTTCGGCCGTCGGTCGACCGAAGGGTGCCGAACCCGCCAATCTCACCGAACCGACAAGTGTATCAATCGTGGGAGCATTTCGTTACACTTTTGTTTTTCGAAATGCCTGCCCAGTGGCTTATTTTCTGAGACCTGGGACGAGATGGCCAAGTCGGAGTCCCAGATCATCTTTCTCAGCGATCAGAATCGGCAACAATTGCTGGAATTGGGTTCGGACTTGACGAAACTCTGGAGCCACTCCACCACATCGGCAGAAACCAAGAAACGCATCCTGCGGTCGGTTCTCGTTGAGATCGGCGTGAACAGCTTTGACGATCCGCTCACGTAAGTTTCTATTGGCGTCAATACTTTTTTGGAGGTCATCGCGATGAACGAAAAAGATCACCAGGAAGTCACGATCCGCGAAGGAAACCCCCGCACCGTCGGCGGCGGGGAAATCGTCGTCGAAACCAAGACGGTTGAGTCGTCATGCAGCCGAGCACGAAATCGAAGTCGAAACCAAGACAGTCCCGGCGGGAACCTACATCCCCGAAAAGCGGAGCCAGTGATGGCGAGTTTTCGTAACAACGACGGTTGACGAAACCCGGCGAATTTTTAAAGAAGGGTTTCGCGGCCCGGTCTGGGCCGCTGATAAGCCGCTAGACGCCAGTGACGGGGTTCTGGGCAACGTGATTTTGTGTCTCGATGTTCCCGACGACGCTTTCGACGAACACGAAGTGGGCGAGCGGGAGTTTTTGGTCCCGGCCGACGTTCTCAATTCGCTGGGCAAGCCATCGGTATATGACCACGAATACGCTGGGAGCAGCCGGCGAGAGCTGCTACAGGCGGCTGAGTTTTGGGAAGAAACGGGGGGTGTCCAGTCCTTTCAGCACGGAGACGGCATGCGATCGGCCATCCAGTTTTTTGATGAGATTGGCTGGTTGACACCCTTGCGACTCGAAGAGGGAGAATAGAGCTTATCGGGGCCTGGACTCGGCAGGCCGCCCCCGGAAGCCCGGTCGCCACACACTCGGCCGGGCTTCCCTTGTTTCTATTGGCGTCAATGGAAACTCCCCGCTGCGGCCCGCGATGCTGTAGCCCTCCGCTACTCGTTAGACTGGTTTCGCGAGTAGCGGCCCGCTACAGCCCCGTCGTGATTCCCAACTCATATCCCAGCCACTCAATGGCGTCATCCAGGAGCTTTTGAGGAGCTTGGCTGTAATGCTTGTGGGCAATCGTGCCCGCGGCGTGGCCCAGCGTCAACGGGCAGGTGGTGTATCCGGATCCGCCCGTCGCCTTGTGATGGCAATGGCCCCAGACCGTGGCTTTGGCATCCAACTTGGAAAGCTCGACCCCGTGCTTCTGGAAGAATTCGGGCCAGTGATAGCAGTTCTTGGCTAGGCGGCTGGCATCGTCATCGTGCGGCAGCATCTCGGCGAGCTCGTGCTTGAGTCCGGGGTTTGCTTGCTGGCCAGCGTCTTGAAGGCACCTTCTGAGAGAAAAGGATGCCTATCAAACTCGCCGCCGTTCGCCAGCATCTGAAAAAGCCGAGCAGATCGACGGCCGTGGAAAACAAACCGCCGGCCGCACCGGGTAGAGGTCCTTGCGGTCGGTGAGCGGGTATTGAAGCTGGCTGATTGTCGTCTCTTCGAGGCCCGTGTTTTCGCTGCGGGGGCGATGCGCTCTCGACGGTTTTGCCCTCGGTCGTGCGGCCGGCAATCCTCCACCGTCTCGACCACGGCCGGCGTTTGTAGGAGGATCGGATTTACCTTCCACAGCGAGGGCGGAAGATTCCATTGACGCCAATCGAAACTACCATCTCCACGTGGTCGTTGGTCTCCCGCACGCGGACGCCGGTGGTCAGCCCTTGCCGCGATTCTCGACGGATCGCCCGGTTTTCCCTCCGCTGTCCCGGGATCGGACCAAGTGGGATTTGGGCCACCGGGCCGTCCGTTCGCGAGGGCGTCGACCCCACTCTGGATCTCCACGGGGAGGGTCCCAAAGCACCTCCGCCTGACGAATTTTGTCGGGAGGAAATGGAGAGTGTTGGTCAACGCTCGGAAGTTCAAACGGAGATTTTCGACGAAAGTGTGACATTATATGACACACCTATTATAAGGCCGCACGCTCTGTACCGCAAAGGTACCCTCCGAAACAGCGGGCCGTCGTCGAACTGAGCTACCTCGCCTCACGGTCTCACATGCAACCGGCAAACATCCCAAACATTCCAGTTTCGCGTGCGACAAATCTTTCCCATTCGATTGTCATAGGTATGACTACCACATCGCTCACGTGTTTCCACCAATTCCGGCAAAAAACTTTTGAAAAAATATTTCAGCGATGGCTTTTTTAGTAGCTCTGACGATCGCGTTCGTGTTAGATGTTGCTTCTCGTCATCCTGTGTGAGCGCAGTCTAATCAACCTGCCTTTAGAAAGGAGGCACTCTCGCGAGTCTCCCGCTGCCGAGGCGTTCGGGACCGCCTTACAATACAATTCACAATTTGTTCTCGGCTGCTACACGACCGCGATCAGTCTCGGTTTCGTCAGGTTTTTTTAATCCGCTAACGCTTTGGTAACGGATTTCTGTGCGGGTGGATGCTGCGATGTGCAAGTCCCCCTTGAATGCCACGTCTACGGAGTGCCTACCTGTGAAATTGACCCATTGGCTGAGTGGCTTGTTTTTTCAGTTGTCCGTGCGGTCGTTTTCTCGGCGGGCGCATTGCCGGTCCGTGCGCCGGAATCGAATTTCTGAAGGTGCCCGCCGGTTGGCGGACGTGGAGCGGTTAGAGGAGCGTGTGCTGTTGACCGTCGCTCCCGTCTTCGAGCAATCCAGCTATGCCGCAACGGTTCTGGAGAATGCCGCGCAGGACACTTGGGTTCTCAACGTGTGGGCTAATGACGGTGACGGCGATATGGTGACCTTTCAATTCGACACCGCTTCCAGCACCGCGCCCTTTGCGATCGACAGCAGCAGTGGGGACATCACCGTCAACGGTCCACTCGATGCCGCCACCCAATCGGAATACACCCTCACGGCCCAAGCCGTGGATCCCGGCGAGTTGGTTGGCTCGACCACCGTGACCATCAGCGTGACGGCGGTCAATGATCCTCCTCAAGTCACCGATGATAGTTATAGCGTGGACGAAAACGACGTACTGACTGTGAGCACCGGCAACGGCGTTTTGGCGAACGACAGCGACCCAGACGGTGATCCGCTCACGGTGCACCTCGATACGGACGCGACATACGGCTTTCTGGATCTGCTGGGAGACGGGTCGTTTTCCTACACGCCCGATCCAAACTACAGCGGATATGATGGATTCTATTACTATGTCTCTGACGGGACTCAGAACAGCGATATCGCCTACGTCGAGATTGAAGTCCTGGAAACGAGCACGAATACGCCGCCGGAAGCCTACGACGACAACTACACAATCAGTCAGGACCAGTCGTTGACCGTGAATGTTATTGAGGGCGTGCTGGCCAATGATTACGATGCAGAGGGGGACGCGTTGACGGCCCATCTGGATGCGGACGGACAAAACGGTCACGTCGTCCTTCAGCAAGACGGCTCTTTCGTCTATCAGCCAGACGCAGGATATGTGGGATCTGACTCGTTTTCCTATCATCTCAACGATGGACTCGACGATGGGAACAGCGCCACGGTGACGATCGACGTGACAGGGACCGGGAACGTTGCACCGGCGTTCGATTCCTCCAACTATTCGGGGTCGATTCAGGACGATGCATCGGTCGGCACCTTGGTATTGGGCGTGTGGGCCAGCGATGCGGACGGCGATTCCATTACCTATCAATTCGAGGCCGCCTCTAGCAGTGCGCCCTTTGCAATCGACAGCAGCACCGGGGACATCACGGTGGACGGCACGCTCGATGCAGCCACCCAATCGGAATACACGCTGACGGTCGAGGCCGTGGATCCCGGCGCGTTGGTCGGCACGGCGACGGTCACGATCAGCGTGACGTCCGCCGGCAGTAGCGGCGCCCCCACGGCGGTTGACGATTCTTACGAGGTCGCGGAAAACGCCCAACTGACGATCAATGCCGCCCAAGGTCTGTTGGTCAACGATACCGATCCCGAAAACGATCCGCTGACCGCCACGGTCGAGAATGGGCCGCAGTATGGAATACTGAACCTCTCGGACGACGGCTCTTTCGTGTATACCCCAAACAGCGGCTATACGGGCCAGGACAGCTTTACCTACAGGGCGTATGATGGCCAAAACACGAGCAACACGGCCACCGTCACATTGACCATCACGGCCTCGAATGCGGCGCCGGTGGCGAACGACGATCTTTACGTGGTCGGTTTAGACACCCAGTTGGTCGTGCCGACAGCCACGGGATTATTGGCGAATGATACGGATGCCGACAACGATACCCTGACCGCCGCCGTCGCCCAGGGGCCGAGTCACGGCACGTTGGTCTTGCTCAGCGACGGCTCTTTCACGTTCGATCCCGAATCGGGTTACACGGGCGTGGACTCCTTTACCTACCGGGCTGATGACGGCATAGCGATGAGCGACGTGGCTACGGTGACGCTGGAAATCGGCCTTCCCCCGCTTTCCGTCGATAATTTGCAATTGGTCCAAGACACCGGCAATTCCTCAAGCGATCTGGTGACCTGGGATCCGCGGATCACCGGCACGGTGGATGGCGGTTTCGGGGTCGGCACCGTCAATCTCGAATGGGATCACGATGGGGACGGGACGGCGGAAGGCGTGTTGTCCTTTGGCGCGAGCGGACAATCGTTCGTGTATAACCCCCTGCGCTTCGATCCCGCGTTGAACGGCTTCACGGGCAGCCTGTCGCTTCAATATCGGCTGGTAAAACGCGACGCTGCGGGAAATATCCAATCGACGGGCGGCTGGCAAGACTTTGACTATACCTTGGAATCGCCCCCCGCCGTGGATGGGCTGACGGTGGATGATTTCGGGTTATGGCTGGATACGGGCGATTCGGACTACGACCGCGACAGCGTGCATCCCACCGTGGTGGGCACCGTGAACGGCACGACGGCCACCGGCAGCGGCCGGGTGGAGTTCGATCATAACGGGGACGGCGTCGAGGACGGCCAAGTCGACATCGCGACTGCCGGGGGAGAAAGTTTTCAATATGATCCGCGGGACAGCGATCCCGCACTGGCGGATTATCTGGGAGACTTGGTGCTGAATTATCGCCTGGTCCGCTTGGATGGGGACGGGGCGGTGACGGACACCGGACCGTGGGTGGCGTATGACTTGACGGTCGTCGCACTGCCGCCCTCGACCGACACGATCGTCAGTCTGGCCCTGGTCAACGATACGCAAGGCGGACAGGTCACCTGGGATCCGACGCTGACTGGACAGGTCCAAGGCACAGCGAGCCAAGCCTACCGCCCCGTGGAATTGGACCTGGACGGCGACGGCACCGTCGATCTCACGGCCCGAACCAGGACGGCCCTCGATTCCGCCGAAAACGTCTTCACCGCGACGCCACACGGCTTGGCCTACGGCAGCCAGAACATTTATGTGCGGGCTTTGGAATGGAGCACGTCCTACCAGGCTTACCTGAGAGGGCCTTGGGAATCGTTCACGTTTGAACTGGTGCCCAATCCGGCGACGCAGGTGACTGCATTGGGATTGGAAACCGACACCGGCGATTCGGACAGCGACGGGATTACGACGGATGACGACATTGGTCGGGCAGACGGACGCATTGCCGGGAACGCCGATCCGCATCGACTTTGACCAAAATGGGGATGGCGCCGTGGACGGCACAACCTGGACGGCCGGCGACGGGAGTTTCCAATATCGCCTCCAAGGTCTGGCGTCCGGCAATGTGACGGTCCAGGCGCGGGCGGCCCGCTACGATGCCGAACTGGGCGCAGACATTCTCGGCGACTGGTTCAGTATCGCGTTCACGTATGAGGGCGTGTCGGCCCCCACGGTTTCCTCCCTCGGCCTCTTGAATGATACGGGAGACATCACCGACGACGGCATCACGACCGATCCCACGCTCACGGGCCAGCTTGAAGGGGAGACTATCGCCTATGTGACCGTGCAGTTCGACCGCGACGGGGACGGCGTGGCAGACGGCCAAACCCAAACCGCCTACGACGGGAGTTTCATATATTACGTCCCCGCGCTATCGCCGGGCGCGGTGACCATTCAGGCCCGGGCCGTGGTTGACGATGTCCAGCAGGGCACGCAGGTGGCCGGCGATTGGACGAGTTTCAGCTTCACCAAGGAAGCCCCGCTCCACGACAACTTGGACGTAGTGGATCTCGCCCTGGTAAACGACACCGGCACGTCCGACACCGATCTCGTTACCTCGGACCGGCGGATCACCGGCACGCTCTCCGGTGAGGGGACCAGCGACTACATCATTGTTGAGCTCGACCTCGATGGTGACGGCGTGGCCGATGACGATGTCCACAGCGACGCCGCGGGCGGTTTCGTGTATTATGCCGCGGGACTGGCGCTGGGATCGGTGACGATCTCCGCCCGCACCCGCGAATACGATCTGGCCACCCGCACGATTTCCTACGGCACGTGGACGCCTTTCAGCTTTACCCTGGAAGCGGTGACCAATCAGCCCCCCGAAATTGATACGCTGGAACTGCGGGCCGACACCGGCAGCGATCCCGCGGACGGGATCACCGCCAACCCGACGCTGTTCGGCCGCGTGACCAACGACACCGATTTCGCCTGGACCACGGTCGAAGTCGATCTGGACGGCGACCAGGCGGCCGACGAATGGGCCTTTCCCGACGCTGCGGGCGAGTTCCTGTTTTCGCCGGACGCCCTCTCGCTCGGTGCGCATACAATCTCTGCGCGGGCGGTGGAATGGGATCCCCGCACACACACCGAACTCGCCGGAAGTTGGCAATCGATCACGTTTACGTTGGAAGACGAGCCCGATCTGGCTCCGACCTATGCCGCGCTGACTCTGGCGGAGGACACCGGCGATGTGACCGACGACGGGATCACCAGCGATCCTTCGATCAAGGGCCGCATCGTCAATGAAGGCTCGCTGGGCGGGGTGACGATCGAGGTGGACACCGACAACGACGGCACGGCCGACCTAGTCACGCAAACCGACGCCGGCGGGGAGTTTCAAATGCGGCCCGCCGAACTGCCCGAGGGCGCGGTGACGTACCAGGTGCGAACGCGGGAAACTGATCCTGTCACAGGGGCCGTCAACACCGGAGACTGGACCGCATTCAGCTTCACATATGAAAAGCCCGGCAATGCCCCAGCGGAAGTTTCGCAACTGTCTTTGATGGAAGACACGGGCGATGTGACCGATGACAACATCAGCACCAATGCGGCATTGACCGGGCAGGTCACCAATGATGGGAACGTCGGCGGAATCATCGTGCAGTTCGACCACGACGGGGACGGCATCTACGAAGGCACCACCGTCACGGGTGACACGGGTGCGTTCAGTTACGCCCCGCAAGGCTTGGAGGCGGGAGGCCACACCGTCGCCGCCCGCGCGTGGAAATCACCGACGGAAAACAGACGCTTTACGGCAGTTGGGTCTCGATCACGTTTACGCTGGAAGAGTTGCCGCGGACGGATTTGCACGTCAGCGAGATGCACCTCGTCAACGACACCGGCCTGTCCGCCACGGACCGCGTGACCGCCGATCCCGAGGTCACCGGGCAAATCGCGGGCGAGGGCGTGTTAGACGGGATCACGATCGAGTTCGACCACGACAGCGACGGCAAGGTGGACGGCACGGCCACCACGGCCGGCGGCGGACAGTTTTCCTATACGCCGGCTTCGCCCAAAACGGGGATCGTTCCGCTGCGGGCCCGGACCTCAACGGAAGCGAATGGGCAAACAATTGTCAGTCCGTGGTATTTATATGCCTTCGTTTTCAGTTCCGACCCGGACGGCACCGCGGCGCAGCAGGATCGCACCCAGTTGTCGGACTACGAGGACCAAACCGCGGACGCCCGCAGCATTTATGAGCAGGCGCTTGACACGGCGGACCAGGTTTTTCAGACGGCCTGGCAAACGGCTGAAACGAATTATCGGACCGTCCTGGAAACAGCGACGAACACACTGAACGACACGCTCTCCGGAGCGCAGCGGTTGTGGGAGACGCAGTTCGCCGCCGCGCAGACCGATTATTTGAACGCTCTCGCCGCCGCGGAATCCCAGTATCAAGCCGATCTCGCGAATTTTTCCGGGGATCCCACCAGCTTTGAATTGCCGGACTTCGCCTGGCCGGACTTGCCAAGCCTGGCGGCGGATCCCTGGACGGGCCAGGACGAGTTTTACGTGGATCCGGCACGCTACGACGGCCGGGAATACGACTTCGACAAGGACATCGTCTACCAGGATGAATTAGCCACACTGGAGAACGCTTACAACCAGGCGGTGAATGCCGCGGAGACGGCATACCGGAACGCCATCCAAACCGCCGATGATGTCCACGCCCAAGAGATCGCGGCCGCGAATCAGGAATATCAGGAGGCTGAAAGAGCAGCCCGCGATGCCCGCGATGCCCCGCTGCCGCCGCATCCCACGATCGATCTCGCCGTGGAATCCATTAACCACGAGCAGAGAACGGCGGCGGCCCAGGCAGAGTACGACGCGACGGTGGCCGCGGCGCAGGCGATTTACGATCAAGCCTATTTGGACATCACGGCCACGTGGGGCGATCAAATCACCATCGCCAGTGATGCCTTTATCGCGGGCGTCGCAGCGGCGGACGCGGCCTACAGTGCCGCGATGCAGGCGGCCTCGGATGCGTACGATGCCGCAATGGAAGGGGCCCCGGACCCCAACGAAGACCAGGCCGGCTATGACGCCTACGCCGCGCAGGCGGATGCGGATTACGATGCCGCTTCGCTTGATGCCGGAGCACTTTGGCGAAGTATCTATAATCAGGCCTACATGGATCAGGTCAACGGCTGTTGCCGCCGCGGACTTGACCTATGCCACAGATTATTCCCAGGCGCAGAAAGTGTTCGATGACGCCGAGTCCGACGCCGCACGGGTGCGGGATCAGGCTATTTCGGAATCCCAGCGGCTCGTGGACAATGCCGAAGCGGAAGTGGAATACTGGGATAACGAGCAACGCGCGCTCCGGCAGCACGGTTATGCCGTGGCCGTGGCCATTGCCGCGGAAATCCGCGACAACCGCATCGCGGCGGCCGACGAGGTACGAGACGATGCCTATGCCGATGCCGAACGGGCACGGACGTTGGCTTTTGAGGCCGCCGAAGAGGCGCGGACGACCGGGATCGTCTCGGATCAGGAATCGGCATTGGTCGCCTGGGACGGCTTTGAGCAGGATTTCTGGTCGGACTACCAAGCAGCACTCGGCACACGATCGCACGACTTACATCCAAGGCGTCGTCGCGGAAACCGGAACGCTGGTCAACACGGAAGCCGATGCCACCCACACCGAAGAGGAGGAAATTGCATCCGCGCTCCACACCGAAGCCGAGGAGGACAACGCGGCGGCAACGACCCGCGCCGTCCAGGAAGCCGATGCCGTCCGGGATTACGATCTGGAGGTCCATGCCGCCCGCCGGGATCGGGAACTTCAAGATGCGTCGAGCCGCCGGGACCGCCGTAACCAGGAAGCCGAGGATGTGGAAACGTATCAAGACGCGATCCATGTGATCGATGCCGCGCGGTGGGTGGATTCGACCGTGGCCGTCAACAATTGGTCGATCGCCAATGCCGAGGACGAACTGGTCTTAGAGGCGGGTGGTGGTACGGCCACATACGACGCCGCAATGGCGGAGAACGTGGAAAACTACAACCGGGAAATGGCGGGAGTCAATAGGACCTACACTTACGGGGCCATCGCGGCGAGGGAGATACTGGCCGCCGCCCGCGGGCAAGCGGACTACGACTTCACCGTCGCCCTGCACGCCTCCGAGCAAACCGAACGCAACCGCACGGCGGATGCCCAGTACACTCGCGATGTCGCGTTCGCGGCGGCCCGGCGAGATGCCACCATCACCGCCATCAATGCCGCCTTGGAGCGAGACGACTCCTTCGCCGGGGCGATCAAGACGTTCGAGGACACCGTGGACCCGGCCCGCGAAACCGCTGAGGACCACATCGCCGAGGACGAAGTCGCCCTCAACCAAAATGCCAGCGCCGACGGCAATACCTTCCGTAGCGGCGTGGCCGGCGATTACGCCCAGAGAGTGAGCGCCTTCAACACCGGCACCCCCACGCCCTGGGGCGGCTTACAGTCCGATCTCGCCGGCGCCGAGTCCGCCTACCTCTCCGCCATAACCACGGCGGACAGCACCTTCGAGACCAGTTTCGGTCAGGCCCAGATCAACGAAATCCAATCGCTGACCTCGGCCCGCACCATTTTGGATGGGGCCTTGGCCGGGGCCGATTACACCGAAGAAACCGCCGACGCCGCCGACCGGGCCGAGTATCTCACCACACTGGCCAATCGGCAGTACGATTACGCCACCGCCGCCGCTCTCGCCGAGAAAACCCACACCAAGGCCGTGGTCGCGGAAAACAAGACCTACCAGGACGACCTCGCCGCCGGGCGGCAGACCCTCCAAAATGCCATCAACGCCGCACTGTGGACCCGCGAACGCGCCATTGCGGATGCCGATTATGATCTGGCATGGGATGTCATCGATTCGACGGAGTACGCGGCGGAATCCGATGCGGCCTATTACCAGGAACGTGTGAGCCAGGCCGCCGCCCACACCGCGCGGGCGAACGCGGCCGCGCAAAGCCGCTTGACCTGGACCCAAAACGTGGGAAACCATCACGTAACCTACGCCCAAGACATGGCGACGGCGTCCAATACCCTGGCGACCGCCGTCAAGGGGGCGCGGATTCTCTTCGCCCAGGAAGTCGCCGATGCCGAGAACGCCTGGGAAACGACCGCCGCCACGGCCGATGAGGCGTATAACAATGCCGCCGAGTCCGCCGAGACGACGTTCCGTACAGAGTCCACCGCCGCGGACACGGCTTACGACGCCCAAGCGACCGCCGCGGACGATGACGACCGCGAAGTCGCGAACGAATGCCGCCGATATGTTTCAAGTCGATCTCTGGACCGTCCAGGCCACAGATCTCGGGGCCCTGCCGCCCAATCTTCTCAGGAGTTACCAGGCGGCCGCGGCCGCCGCCGAACGGGATTTTCTGACGGATTGGCAAACCGCCGACGCCGCCGAACAGACCGCCCTCTCCGCCGCCGACGCCGCCTTGACCGCGGCCGATGACACCGCCGAAACCACTTATGTCACAAGTGACAACACGGCCGAGATCGCGTTTGTCACAAGTACGGAAGCCGCGAACAAAACCTATGGCATCGCCCTGACCTCAGATCGCGGCGTCTACAACATCGCCGCCGAGACCGCCGCAGCGACGCGGGCCGAGTCCGAAGCCTATGCCCGCGGCACCTATGCCGTCGCCCTGGCGGATGCCCACCGGGTCTACGACAACGCCGCCGCCCAAGCCAACGTGGAGTACGTTGCCGCCGTCATGCCCGCGGTGGCTCAGAAGTACATCGAACAGGACAGCCCCGAATCCGTGGCGGCTTACGACGCCGCCGTCGCCGCTGCCGAGGATCAGCGAAACGCCGCCGACAAAACCGCCAACGTCACCCGCGTCACCAGTATCGGCAACGCTTTGATCGCCCGCGAAACCGCCTACGGCGACGCCGAAATTGCCTATGCCACCGCCGTGGGCACCGCCCGCATCGTCTATATTAATAGCTCGAACGCCGACGAGGACGCCTACGACACGAGCTATAACACCGCCGGCACCGCCTACGAAAACAGCGAAGCCGCCGCGGAGAACGCCTATAACCTCGACATCGCAAACGCCAACCGCAGCTACGTCAATTCCCTCGCCGACGCCGATGAAGCCTACAGCCTGGCGATGGTTTCGCCGCTCGTGAATGAATCCACCGCGCTGGCTACGGATGCGACGACCTACCTTACCGGTACGAGTAGCGGCCAACAAGCGCGCTATCAGACCCTGGCCGGTACGGATAGTTCTCAGGGGGTTATGAACGGCCTCTATCAGGCGGACATTGTTGCCGATTGGATGAGCGGCCTCGCTTCAGTATTTGACACCTTTCAAACCAATATGGCCCAGGCCGAAGCGAACCTAGACAATGCCCTGACCGATGACCAGGAGGAAGAAAGCCGCAGCATCGCCGATGCGGATGTGACCTATCTGACCGGCTCGGAGACCAACGCGGAAATCTACCGCACCGGCGAACTAGGTCTGAGTCAAGCCTATGACACCGCCACGACTCATGCCGACGAACAATGGGATGTGGATGTGGCGACGGCGGATAAGGAACTAAACATCGACCGGGCCGAGGCGCAGAAGGCCCGCCGCATCGCGCGGGCCACGGCCGAGCGGGACTATCAGATCGCGTTGGCCCAGGCGCAAGTCTTCGACGGCAGCGACAACTCCGCCGCCCTCCAGACCGCCGAGCACGGCCACACCGCCGATCTTGCCGATGCGGAGATGAACTATACCATCGACCTGGCCGATGCCGACGTCACCTGGACCGACGCCGAGGCCCTGGCCGACAAGACCGAAACCGACGCCTGGGCCGCCGCCGAAGACACCTACGACGTCGGCATCGCCGGCCTCGACCGCACCTATCTCACTAGCCAGACCACAACCGACAACACCTACGAAAACAGCATCGCCGCCGCCGAGTCCACCCGCATCACCGCCGACTCGACAGCCCGCACGCTCTTCAACACCACCCGCGCCACCGCCGAGGAAACCTACCTCACCGGCGACTATAATGCCCGCCTGACGAGCCTGACCACCCTCAACAACACTGCGAGCCTGCCCTACACAACGTTCCTAGTCGGCCAAGCCACCGCCGAACAATCTGCCTGGCAAAACGTAGAAACGGCCTACGAAGCTGAAACCACGAATATTAATACCGCCACGACAACTTATGACAACTTAGTAGCAAGTCAGACAACCAGCCTTGCTGCCAGTGACACAGGTGCCCAGCAAACTTATATCACAACAGTCGCCCCCGCCATCGAAGCGAGGGACGACGCCGATGCCGCAGCTTGGGAACTCTACGGCGAGCAGTCCGCCGCCGCCGAAGAGACGTATCAACACGCCGTCGCAGTCGCCAAACGAGATCATAAAGTCGCCCTCGCCCACGCCGAACGTGATCTGACGGTGAATGGCGACCAAACGGCCTACGACAATGCTGTCGCGACGGCAAACGACGAATCTGAAGCCACAAAACTTGCCGCTGCTCGGGATTATGCCTTTGCCGAACTCGGTGCAGAGGGCCAGCGCGACATCTCGCTCCAATCGGCAGAAAGCACATTGGACAGCACCGCAGGCACTGCCGAAGTGACGAAAGTTCAAACCCTCACCAGCGCCATCCACGATGCGGAAATTGCCGACGCCACGGCCTACGGCCAGATGCTCATGGACGTCGCCGACGATCTGGCGAGCTACAATGAAAATCAATCAAGCAATCTGCAAACGCAGCTAGCAAACCTCGCCACAAATGACGGCACTCCCTGGGCCAAGCAGGCCAGTGCCAGAGGCTCGGCCGAATATAACTTCCTGGTCGCAAGAAACGGCGCAGACCATACACGGCTGAATACCGAGACCACAGCACAGGTCACCTTCACCACCAGCGAAGCGGATGCGTGGGAGACTTTGATCAACAGCGAAACTGGGGCCCAGCTCACGCTGCTTAACAGCCAAAACTCTGCTTTGAGCACGTACCTCACAAGCGAATATGGCCGTCAACAAACCGGCATCAGCCTGGGCATTCAGCCTGTCAACCTCTACCAATCCTTCGACCCGAACGCCCCGGTGCTCTCGTCGTTCTCGACATCAACCACCATTAACACGGCCAGCCTAATCGCCACGGCGAAACCTAGCGACTCAGCCGACCCGCCTGCTGTCACTTTGCCGCCCGATGTTGACGATCCTGAACAACCCGAATCAGCCCCTGATTTGAACTCCCAGGTTTTTGACGTTTCCAGCACGAATGCGGAGACGGATCGCAGCTATCTCGTCGGGGAAGACATGCCCGAAGGCGGGGAGCGATTCGGTCGGCATGATACTAGCAATACGAGGCCCAGCGATGTCGAGGGCGAAGCGACGGATCTAAAAAGGGACGGCTTCGACCCGGCAACTGCATTGGCTCTTAATGATGAGCCGGCAGTATGGATAATGCGATTTTTCTTCCCGGCCGCAGAATTAATGATTCCAGACTCTCGACCAGGTAGCTTAACAGGAGGAAGCAGTCCTAGTTCACTCGTTTCGTCTACTACTACGGTTATGAAGCAAGCTCAACAACGTAAGCAACAAATCCAGGACGCTCCGCTTCTGCAACTGTTGGCTGATATAAAGGACCTTGAGACGCTTCCTTCCGAATATCGAGAACAACTTTGGCAGCACGCCAAAATCAAATACGAATTAAGAACGAAAATTCAAGATCTCAAGGGCAAAACTCCTGCCGCTGATTTCAGTTCTCATTTTCAAGCCTATAAAGGAAAGGACCCTCTTCGGGAGATTAATAAAGCTAGACTAGACGAACTTGAATCGAGGCTCAAAAGAGAACTTGTTGCCGAGGCGACTTCGCGGAAGTCAATTCGCTATGAACTAGCCGTGCCAAACAGGCCCGGGGGTGCGTTTTCTGGATCATTTGCCAAGTCGGCATGGAGACTCCCTCCGGGGGTGAAAGTCCCGTTGTCCGAAGATGAAAAATGGCGACAGGAGCAGGTTGGCTTCTGGACGGAAACATTGATCATGGAGGGAGCAGGCGGTGTGCTTGCGCAGACGATTGGCTTGCTTCGAGTCGGAAAAACGGCAATCCACTCTCCCGCCCTTCGAGCCCTGGCGGAGCGCTGCTTCGTCGCAGGCACCCCCGTCTTGACGCCCACGGGCGATCAACCGATTGAGACGTTTCAGATTGGAGACCGCGTCTTGTCTCGGGCGGAAAATGATCCTCAGGCACCTGTGATCTCCCGCCGAGTGGAAGCTGTGTTCGAACTGTCATCGCCCGTCTTGAATATTCGTGTAGGTGGTCAGTTGATCCAGGCAACCGCCGAGCATCCCTTTTTCGTCCATCAAATCGGCTGGGTTCGTGCCAAGGAATTGATGGCGGGCGATGCGCTGGTTGGACAGGACAACACGTTGACGATCGTTTCGGAAATTGAGGAAACAAACGAAACGAAAACCGTGTATAATTTGCGAGTGGCCGAGGACCACACGTATTTCGTCGGCAGCCGCAGTTGGGGCTTTTCCGTTTGGGTCCATAACGCGTATACTTATAAAGAAATCGCCGAAGGCCCCTTGAAAGGCTTTTTTGAACTCCTGGATGATACGGGAAAGTCCGTGTTTCCTGGGCGAAAACTGACCGAACAGCAAGCAAAGGAATTCGCAACGGTATGGAACACTCCGAAACTTCTTGCTCCACGACCACTTCCAAACCCGGCGTGGCGACAGAGTGCCGCTGACAGTGGGGTTCTGGGGCAAAGACTTGGCATCCAACCCGGTTCCGGGCAAGCCGCCCATCACATCGTACCCGGTACGCACACTCGGGCTGCTCCTGGTCGGGCCATCCTCGACCGTTACCAGATCGACATCAACGCCGCAGAGAACGGTGTGTCCCTCGTTGGCGGTCGTGGTGCGCCGCAGAACGTGTTGCCTCGACACCATCGTGGCAGCGTCTTGCACACGCACGATGGCATCGACGCTGTGAACAACAGGTTGCGTGACGCCGTTCGGGGTATTGACGACTGGGCAACTGGAAGGCAGGCGGTGCTGGATGAACTCGCACGAATCCGGCAGGGTATTCTGAACGGGACTTTCCCGTGATCGAGGTTTCTCAATACGCTAGGATCAGCACCGATGAAGATGAAATGGTTTCGATACCGTCCAGATGCAAACCACTATGATGGTGTCCGACTCATCATGCAGGATGACGAGCCAGTTGTTGGCTTGCATTATGACTCTAAGTCGGTCGGTGGGTCGTGGGAGCCGGTTGCGGTGGAAGGCTTCGATGACAATCCCGGTATCGAAGGCGACTTTCCGAGCCTGAGCAACTACAACAAGATACCCATCTTCAGCCAAAGAGCTTGGGAGGTGCTACAGCCGTTGATCGGCTACTGCACGGAAGCGTTGCCCATAAAACATCCCTCTGGTCAACAGTTTTACATCGTCAACGTGATGGACATCATTGACTGCCTTGATGAGGAGCGGTCAGAGCTTGTACGCAATGCGGCCACGGGACGTGTGAGTGAGGTTTTCAAATACTGTTTCAAGGACGACATGCTTGACGGCAAGCACATCTTTAAGACGCCCCTAAAAAGTGGGGCCGAACTGTTCGTGGACGATAGCTTCAGGGCAACTGTGGAGGCCAAGGGATTGAAAGGGCTGGTCTTCAAACCGCTCCCGATGAAGCAACAGTAGAGGGTTTTTCGTTTCTGGAGTCCCAATCAAAAGCGCAAGCTACCACCCCGGCTGACCAGGGATTTTTGCAAAACGTCGTTGCACCTTGCCAATCTGTATCCCTGTCAGTCTCGGCGGCAACTCCTTCCCAGCAATGCCCATCCGTGCGGCCAGGGCCGCGAAGTGGGAGTGTGGTGGGAATCTGCTGCCGCCACGATCTGCACGTCGTTGTAGACCATGCCAGCGGGTTTCTGCGTGTTGCAGAAGCTGGGGGACAAAGTGCCATTCATCGAAATCGACTTGCGCGAAAGTCTTCAGGGACTCCTACCGGGCCTGGGACTCCTCACCTCATCGACCCTGTCTTTTTGTGGGACTCCTTCATCCACACATCTACGCGGCCAGCCACGCCGCCGGCTGGCCGGCCCACTCGTCCTTGCGTGTTGGGGCCGTCAACCGCGCGATGGTCGCCAGGATCGCGTCGTCGCCCTGACGCTCGGCAAACGCCCTGGCCGCGTCCCTGATCTGCACCATCAACCGGCGGATGCGCCACTCGCCCATGCCGGCGAACTCGGGATGCCGGATCAAGTCACGCTGAGATAGCTCCTCTTCCATCTTCACCATCAACAACCTGACCGCGTCTTCGCCGACCTCGGCCCGCAAGAACTTCAAGAACGCGGCCATCACGTCATCGTCAACAGGCCGTCTTCGATCAGGCACGGCCTCGGCAGCACCGACGCCAATGGCCCGGTTCATTGGCTCACGTCGCCGCCGCGACCGCAGCACGTTCCTGACCGCATTCCTCACCGACAAGCTGAACCAGGCTTCCATCGGCCCACTGCTGGGCGGCTTGTAGCCGGCGAACAACTGGCCCGGCGACACCAACAACTGCACGATCACGTCATGGGTGGCTTCCTCCCGATCACGCTCGTCGCCCAGGCCCGCGTTCCTCAACGCGGCCAGGATGAAGCTCGACGAAGTCGGTGTCTCGCATCCGCTCCAGGCTGGCCCGCCGCCGCTCGTCCGTCACCCGGGCACAGACCGAGCGGACGGCGTTGTCGGACGGGCGGCCCCGTAATTTCTCCATCCCGTCAAATCCGTTATTGGCCAGAGCCTGCCAACCGTCGGCACGATCGATCTGCCCAAAAAATCTCAGCACATGGGAAAAGGTATTCAAGAGGCGAAGGCGGCGATTGCGTACTACTGCTGGGAACGTGCCGGGAAACCAGAGGGCGACGGTGTGGAATTCTGGCTGAAGGCCGAGCGGGAGTGCCAGAAACGACCGACTGACGAGGTCGATGTCGTCCAAGAGGCTTCGGAAGAATCTTTTCCCGCCAGTGATCCTCCCGGTTGGATTCCCATGACGACCGAGGGTGGACATCCTCATTAGCGGGTTGTGGGGGGGGGGGGGCGAACGACTCCCCTGCAAATCCCGCCACCGGCGAAGAACTCGCCGCTGCCCCGAGTTCCTCTGCCTTCCCTGTTCCATCCGCCCCAATGGCCGAACCTTTCCCCTACTTCCGTGTCTCCCAAGAAAACCATTCCAAGGGAGGAGGTGCGCCATGCCAAACCGAAAACACGAACAATTTGACGAACAGCCATTTTTTTCGAGACGATGAGCAAGCGCCGCCGAGGATTCCCATCCGAAATGCAGGTCAAACGAGGCGTGCGGATCGTCCACGGCGAAAAATTGCTGGAGGAAAAGTTGGGACGGGACGATCTCTGCCCCTGCGACTCCGGCAAACGCTTCAAGAAATGTTGCCTCAAGAAAGGCCGCTTTTGACGGCGTGAACCGGCATCACTACTTTTAGGGAATGAGCATTTCAGGCCCGCTCGGTGTGGTTGTGCAATTCACCGGGTGGGCTTTTTTGTTTGGATGAGTTTCTCAAATTCAGGGGTATTGCAATGGGCACTTCACACGGAGATTTCGTGAAATATCCCCGGACGCCCCATTTGTTTGGCTCGAAGGGGACCGATGACGACAAACATCTGGACGAAGCGGAATCCAAAGCGTTCATCGCTGATGAATCGTTGATCGTCGAGGAGAAAATCGATGGCACGAACGTCGGCATCCATTTTTCCGACGAGGGGCAAATGGTCCTCCAATGCCGGGGCCATCTGGTCACCGAGGGGATGCATCCGCAGTACGATCTCTTCAAGCAATGGGCGGCGGTGAAGCGGTATGTTTTGGAGGAACGGTTGGAAAACCGGTTTATTCTGTTCGGGGAGTGGGTCTACGCCCGCCATTCGATTCTTTACTGCCAACTCACTCATTACTTTTTCGAGTTCGACATTTACGATAAGCAGCAAGAGGCGTTCCTTGATCTGGAGCAGCGGTTGGGGTTATTGGAAGGATCAGGGATCGAAACCGTACCCGTGATTCACACCGGTTCCATCGACCGCTGTGAACTCGACGAGTTGATCGGACCTTCGCAATTCGACAGCCAGTTTGAGAACCCGGCCACCAAACGAATCGACAATCTGATGGAAGGGCTGTATCTGCGGACGGAAGCCGAGGGCGTCGTGACCGGGCGGGCGAAATTTGTGCGGCCGGAGTTCGTAGAAAAGATCAAGCAAAGCACGCACTGGCAACATCAGCAGATGGTGCCAAACCGACTCGCCGAGGGTGTGGATATTTGGTCATGAATTGGCAAGAACTCAAACAGGCATCCCTGGAGGATATCATCGCCTGGGCCGAAGGCCAGCCGTGGTGTCAGCCGATGGCGGACTGCGTTCAGGATGCCGAGTGGCATTCCGAGGGCGATGTCTGGACCCACACCAAAGATGGTCCTCGGGCAACTGATCGAATTGGAAGAGTGGCCGTCGCTCACACTCGCACGAGCAGACCGTCCTGATCTTTACGGCTCTGTTCCACGATGTCGCCAAGCCGCTGACGACGGAGGTTGACCCCGAAACGGGTCGAGTTCGCTCCCCGAAGCACGCCGTCAAAGGAGAACACGTCGCCCGTGCGGTCCTGCGTGATCTGGGATGCGACCTGACGACTCGTGAGGAGATTGCCCGCCTGGTTCGTTATCACGGACGACCGGCATTCCTGCTCGAACGGGACGAGCCGACGCACGAAGTCGTTCGGCTGTCGTGGCTGGTCAACAATCGGCTGCTGTATCTGTTCGCTTTGGCGGACACCCGAGGCCGAGACACCGACTCGATGACTCGGCCCGAGGAGAATCTGCACTTCTGGAAGTTGATGGCCGAAGAATCCGGTTGCTACGATCAGCCGTATCCCTTTGCCACCGACCATGCCCGTTTCACGTTCTTTCGGCAGCGGGAACCCAACCTGCACTACGTTCCGCATGAGGACTTCTCCTGCACCGTGACGGTGATGTCCGGTTTGCCCGGCAGCGGGAAAAACACTTGGCTGGAACGAAATCGACCCGAACTTCCCGTCGTTTCGCTGGACGACATCCGTGGCGAACTCGATGTCGAGCCGACCGACAATCAAGGAGCAAGTCGCCCAGCTTGCCACGAGAACGCTGCCGGGAGTTGCTCCGGGCGGGAACATCGTTCGCCTTCAACGCCACGAACACGATGCGGCAGACCCGTGGCCGCTGGCTCGACCTGTTTGCCGATTACAATGCCCGCATCGAGATTGTCTACCTCGAACCGCCGTTCGAGAGCTTGCTTCGCCAAAACAAAGCTCGAAGCAAGGCCGTTCCCGAACAAGTCGATCCGCAAATTGGCCGAGAAATGCGAGCCGCCGACGTGGATGGAGTGTCATAGTCTGGTGATGAGCGACGGAAAAACAGATAATTAAGCCCGCCTTCAGCACCAAAAACGATGAATACGAGTGCCCAATGCTGCTCACAATCTCCACAGAACACAACCCAGCCACCGATCTTGGGTTTCTGCTGCACAAGCACCCGGATCGCTTTCAGAGCTTCGACTTGAGCTTCGGGCAGGCACACGTTTTTTACCCTGAGGCGACAGAGGATCGCTGCACGGCTTGTTTGTTGCTCGACGTGGACCCGGTGGGCATGGTGCGTCGAAGGGGGCGGGATCAGAGTTTTCTGCTCGGCCATTACGTCAATGACCGCCCCTACGTCGCCTCGTCCTTCATGAGCGTGGCGATCTCGCAGGTCTTCGGCACGGCTTTAGGTGGACGCTGCAAAGATCGACCGGAACTCGTCACGACTCCGATTCCGCTGACGGCCGGTTTGATGTCCTGCCAGTCCGTGGCGGCGAGAGACTTCCTGCATCGAATCTTCGAGCCGCTGGGCTACACGGTCGAAGCCGTTGGGCATCCGCTCGATGAACGATTTCCCGAGTGGGGCGAAAGTCCTTATTACTCGGCCACGATCAGCGGCACGAAGACGCTCTCCGATTTGCTGACGCACCTGTATGTCCTCATTCCGGTCTTTGATAACGAGAAGCATTATTTCGTCGGCGAAGACGAATTGGAAAAGTTGCTGGCCAAGGGCGGCGGCTGGTTGGCCTCGCACCCGGAGAAGGAGCAAATCACTCGCCGCTACCTGAAGCACCGATCCAGCCTGTTCCGGCAGGCGCTGGCCCGGCTGGTCGAGGAGGAAGATGTTGAATCGACCGAAGATCAAGCGGCGACAGACGAGCGAGAGGAGTCGTTGGAAATGCCGTTGAGTCTCAACGATCAACGCCACGGAGCGGTCATGGCTGCTCTCCGGGCCAGCGGTGCCCGTACGGTTCTCGACCTCGGCTGCGGCGAAGGAAAACTATTCGCGATAACCCAAGGCGATTAGGCCATTGACATACTATGTAAAAAGCGCGGGGACGGTTTGGTATGCTTGGCCTTGTTTTAATGCCTGCCCAGTGGCTTAGTTTCTGGGACTGATGCCTGCCCGATGATGGGGCGAGCACGACGCCGCCGGTTTCGGTCACATTGCAAGTGACAAATTCCGCCCCCGTGGCGGCTCCCGCCGTCTATTCTACATTACATGACTCGACTTTATCTGTGGACGCGAGCGAGGGCGTATTGGCTGCCTCCTTTGATGCCGACGAGGATCCTCTCACGCTGACATTGGTCAGCGGCCCCTCAGATGGAACGCTCACGCTAAACGCTGACGGCAGCTTTTCCTATGTTCCCAATGCCGGATTTGTCGGAGAAGACGGTTTTACTTATCAAGTCTCTGACGGGGCGGAGACCGACCAGGAAGATGTTCTCATCCACGTCACGAACACAGCGTCTCGGGCCTTAGGCGATTCGTATTCGACCGACGTGGACCAAACTCTCACGAATATCCGCCGGCTCTGGGGTGTTGGCCAATGACCGCAATTTTGACGGCGATGCACAAACGCCCTCGGTCGTTGTCGATCCGGAGCACGGAACGCTAACCCTCAATAACGACGGAAGTTTCACCTACACTCCGGATTCGGGATCGAGGGAGAAGATTCCTTTACGTATGAGCTAACGGATGCCGCAGGAGCACAGACCCAGGCGACGGTGACGCTTTCCGTGGGGACGGCCGCGCCGACCGCCGGCCCGCGGTTCTTCGAGGCCCATCACGACACGACGCTTACCGTGAATACGGACGAGGGGGTACTTCTCTATTGGGAAGCCACGCCCGGCCAAACGCTGACGGCGGAAACGGTAAGCGGGCCCGCCGACGGCACATTGACGTTGAGTACGGATGGCAGTTTCAGCTACACGCCGGACGCCGGGTATCTTGGCGAGGACAGTTTTACCTATCGCGTCTTGGATGGCAGCACGGAAGTGGGCACGGGAACGGTCACGCTGGATGTTTGGAACGAAGCCCCGCAAGGCAACAGCCGCTTGTATCACGTCCACCATGATACCACGCTGGTTCGTATGCAGGGGCAGGCGTATTGGCCAACGATGTCGATTATCCGACGGAAACGCTCACGGCCACTTGGGACAGTGGCCCCTCGCACGGCAGCCTGACGTTCAACGCAGACGGCTCTTTCAGCTACACGCCCAATGCCGGATTCGTCGGAGAAGATGACTTTACTTATTCCGTATCGGACGGTCTTGCCACGAGCGGGTCCGTGGGGGTGACGATCGACGTTTGGAATACGGTCCCTGGTGCCGCTTCGGACCATTACCGCTTGCATCACGGAGAAACGCTGTCCGGAGAGACGGTGATGGCGAACGATTGGGACGACGACGGCGATTCGCTCACGGCGTCGCTCTCCTATGGGGGAGGTGTTTCCAATGGAACCTTGACCTTCAATGCGGACGGTACGTTCGAGTACACTCCGAATCCAGGTTTTGTGGGCACGGACGGATTTACGTACGAGATCAGTGACGGCGTGACAACTTCGAGCGCCTCCGTGCGATTGATCGTGCAAAACAAGGTTCCCGTGGCTGTGGGCGATAGCTTTCGGGTTCATCACGATGGTTCTCTTCCTGCAGGCCAAAGCGTGATTGCCAACGATTATGACGGTGACCAGGATTCCTTGACGGCAATCCTCGTCTCGGACGTATCTCATGGGACACTCTCGTTTAATTCCGCTGGCACATTTAGTTATACACCGAACGCAGGCTACGTCGGCGGCGACAGCTTTACCTATAAGCTCAATGATGGAGCCGACGACAGTGAAACCGCCACGGTCTCGATCGACGTGTGGAACAATATCCCCTGGGCCCACGGCAATTATTTTGAAACCCAGCACGGCGTCGCGGTCAGCGGCGACGTGTTGTGGGACGACACGGACTGGGACGGTGATACCGTCGAGGCCGAGTTGGTGGACGACATCGGCGGGTACGGCTACGGCAGCTATGGATCGCTTGCCTTCAATTCTGACGGCACGTTCACTTACACGCCCGATTCGAGCTATTCCGGATCGGTCTCTTTCACCTATCGCGTGATGCGACGGCGCCGAGTTTAGCGATCCGGTCACCGTCACAATCGACGTGCGAAATTATGCGCCTTATGCCTATGACGACGACTTTGTCTTTCACCATTCTACAAACAGCACCACGGGCAACGTCATTGGTACCGATGAGGATTGGGATCCCGATGGCGATCCCATCAGTGCGATTCTCGTGAGCGGTGTCTCCACAGGCTCGCTGTCGCTCAATTCGGATGGCACATTTACTTACACTCGCCCGTCGCCCACTTGGACAGGGGTCACAACCTTCACCTACAAGTTGACGGACGGCGTCGATGAAAGCGGCCAAGCGTTGGTGACGATCGATGTCCGCAATGCCGCTCCGAACCGCTCTCGGACAACTATCGCTTGACCCACGATGAAACGCTGACCGTTTCGGCGGCCGCGGGCGTGTTGTCCAACGATTTCGATGCCGACCTGGAGGACCAGGGGTCGCTCGTGGCCGATCTTGTCACGACCGTAGAACATGGCAGCCTCAGTTTCAGTGCCGATGGATCATTTACGTATGTTCCAGATTCGCATTGGGCGGGCGACGATTCCTTCACGTATCGCGCGTGGGACGGCGCCGAATACGGGGGATCGGTCGAGGTGGATCTCGAAGTGGAAAAGACGGCGCCGTTCGGGCGGATGGACGTCTTCGACTTTCCCCAAAATGGAACCTTGACGATTACCGCGGACATGCTGATGGCCAACGACATGGACGTTGATGGCGATGCGATGACTGTGGAAATTGCCGAACAACCAAAATACGGGTCATTGACCGACCAAGGAAACGGCAGTTGGCTTTACACGCCGAATTCCACAGGGCGAGGGCTTTCGTTCGATCTCTTCAAATACCGGCTGAGTGATGGCGTGGGCGCTTATGGCGGGTCGGGCTATGGCGACGATGTCCTGGTCACGCTGGTTGCCAAGGGACCGGGAGTTGCGGCGTATGACGACCGATACCGCGTCATGG
Organism: uncultured Planctomycetaceae bacterium; assembly: GCA_963815195.1. GTDB lineage: Bacteria > Planctomycetota > Planctomycetia > Planctomycetales > Planctomycetaceae > CAWAVN01. The sequence goes on along the minus strand of CAWFGE010000009.1, from coordinate 64,803 downwards.
CGGATAGTTCGCTCACCGTTTCCGCTGCGGAAGGCGTGTTGAAGAACGACTGGGCCACCGACGGGAATCTCCCGGACGCCACACTGGTCAGCGGACCTTCCAACGGCACGTTGCATTTTAACTCGGACGGGAGTTTCACCTACACCCCAACAGCCGGTTTCGGAGGCGATGATTCCTTTACCTACAAACTTGACGACGACATCACAGCGACGGCTAACATTCACGTGTTCGTCTTGCAGCCTGCGGCGGACGGCTACACGATCCTCCACGATCACGTGCTGACGGGGAATGTGTTGGACAATGATTTCGGCCTGCTGAGCGACGTGGTTTGGATTGACGATTATGAGGCACCGAGTACCGGAACCTTGCAAATGAACCCGGATGGATCCTTTGTTTTCACCCCGGACGACGGTTTCACGGGACAAGTTACGTTTCGGTATAAAATCACGAACGCTTTTGAAGTCTCCGATTTCGTCACCGTCACCATTGACGTGACCAATACGCGCGCCCGAGGCAGGACAAGCAGGTTACGGCAGTTCCGTGAGTGAGAGCTATTCCACGACGGCCCAGACGCCGTTGGTTGTCGCGGCGGAATCCGGGGTGCTTGCCAACGACACCGATGACGACGGAGACGTCCTGAAAGCGGAACTCGTGGGCAACGTCCCCGCAGCGGACGGACAATTGGAATTTCGCGAGGATGGATCGTTTGTGTTCATTCCGGCCGACGATTTTCAAGGCACGACATCGTTTACCTACAAAGCTTCGGACGGTCTGGCGGAGACGGCCCTGCAAACGGCCGAGATCACCGTCAATAACAATGTGCCGACAGCCAGCAACCAATCTTACAATGTATATCATGACCAGTCGCTCAGCGTCGGCCCTGGTCAGGGCCTCTTAAAGGACGCCACTGACGAGGTTCGCACGTTGCTCAAAGCCGTGCTGGACACGGACGTTTCCCATGGAAGTCTCGCGCTTAACGACGACGGCAGATCTCGACTATACGCCCACACCCGGCTATGTGGGCAGCGACAGTTTTACCTTTCACGTCCTCGATCCTCAGGGCAGTATTAGCTCCACCCAAACCGTCGATATACAGGTTGACAACTCGCTTTCTGTCGGCCCCTGGCGGGCCGTCGCTCAGGATTATTTCGAGACAGTCGGAAGTTATGGCAGCTATGGCTATGGAGCGTTGGAAGGAACTATTACAGGGGATGTGTTGGATGTGGAGACGGATTTGGACGGAGATCATGTTACCGCACAAATCTACGGTTCGGCGAACGGGGTGAGCCTCAGCCCGGACGGCACCTTCAGCTATACCGGAAGCGGGACGACGTTTCGAATTCGTGACTACCGACGGATATACCACGAGTGGCCCCTATCAGGTCGAATTGGTCTGTTCTTTGCAACGGCCCGAATTGGCCACAGACCCGGAGGATCTTCAGTTGGACGCCGGCGAATCTTGGGCAGGACCGGGCCTGCTCCTTGTCACGAATACGGGCAGTGACACGGTCTATGTCGATGATTGGGGCTGGCAAACCGTCACCGTCTCGGGAAGCGGTTCCGATGTGGGCGTGAGTGTTTCCGGCGGACAACTCACGTGGAATGGCAGCTCCAGCGGCGACTTGTCCCTCAGTGCGGACGGGGACATTGTCAATGACGTCTCGGCGGGCGGGAATGTTTCTGTTTTCTCAGGTGGGAATGTCACAAACGTTTCCGGGCTCAACGTTTCTGTGTCCGCCGACAACATCGGCAATATCACGGCCACGGGCGATGTCACCTCCGCCAGCGCCTATGGCGGATATGGCGGATGCTGGTCTTCGGCAAGTGGCTTCGGTCAGATCGGGACTGTGACCGCTGGCGGAGATATTGGCTCCCTCACCGCCAGGCAAACCCAATCGGTGGATGCTACAGGAGATATCAGCGACCTCAGCCTATACGTCCTGGATAGCACAGTGGATGCGGGAGGGGCCATATTCAACACGCACGTGAATACGGACATCACGCGCGAATCTGACCGCCGGGGGAGACATTGGGGATCCCAATTCGGGCGACTTTGCCGTCTGGGTTGGCGGGGACATCAGCGCTCAAGTGCAGGCAGGCGGGACGATATATCAAGGAGTGCACGTGGACGGCGATTTGACGTCTGCAGGCAGCGTGAAGGCGACGGGTGGGGACATCGAGGAAGTCGAGGCGTATGGCGGCGTCGCGGGGACGGTTGATGCCGCCGGCGATATCTCCACCATCACTGTGGCGGACAATATCGACAGCACGGCTTTGATCCACGCCGGGAATTATATCAACTCGGTGACGGTCGGGTGGGACAGCAAAGCGGACTTGACGGCGGACGGCAGCAGTTCCTCGGGTGGGTACGGAGGCTACGGAGGATTGAGCCTCACCGCCGGACGGGATGTTGATGGCACCATCACTGCGGCGTCTGTTTCGGTGGACGCCGGTGGAACTTTGACCGCTTCACTCGATGCGACAGACGGAGATGTGACCTCGGCCAGTGCGAGATTTCGGAAGCGGTGTGAGCCTCACGGCCAGTGACGCGGTGGGATCGGTTTCCGCCACCAGGAATGTCCGCGGGACAATCACTGCGGGGACGTCAATTGGGACAATTACCGCGGGACGCACTGTCGATGCGATAATATCCACGACTGGTTCGGGTGCGGGGATTACCTCCGTCACCGCCGGGCTCGATCTTTCCGGCAGCATCGATGTGACCGGCGGGATCGGTACGCTCGATTCTGGACGCAATCTCACCATGACGGTCGATGCGGATGGAAACATCACTACCGTCGATGCGGATGACGATTTGACGGGCGACATTACGGCCGGCGGGACAATCGATACGGTCGATGCGGACCAGAAAATCGAAAGCACGATTACCGCCGGGGAGACATTCAGTATGTACAGGCCGGTGGGGACATTACGGGAAGCATCCGCGCGGTGTCCATTACCGATCATGTGACCGCGGGCGGGAACCTGACCGGGGATATTATGGCCGACACGGGCGGCATTGCCAAAGTGCAAGCCGGCTGTGCCGGTGGATCCTCGGGGACGATTTTTGATTCGCCGCGGCGGAGATATTACCAATTCGACTATCAGCGCGGTGGGCGACATTGGCGAGGTTGAGGCGGCCGCCTACCTGGTGACCGGCGGGTCCATTACAGGTTCTGCAGGTTCCCCGACCATTGAAAGCACGGCGGGGAAAATCACGTCCGTGGACGCCGACCGCTCCATCGAAGATGCCACCATCACGGCCCAGACGGATATTGACGCCATCGAAGCGGGCGGGTACGGAGGCTACACGGGATCTGGGTCCATCACGGGCACCATCACCGCCTCCGAGGGATCTCTGGAAGCGTGACGGCCTATTTTGGATCCATCAATGCCGAGATCTCTGCCGGAAACAACATCGATTCGATCTCAGCGACTTATGATATTAACGGGTCGATTTCGGCGGACGAGCGGATCGGAAGCGATGCGGATGCGCAGACATTGACTGGCATCACATCGACCGCCGGAAACATCAATGGAACTATTAAAACAACCTCAGGAGATATCGGGCTCGTCCAGGCCGGTAAGGAATATTGGCGCGAGCGTCAATTCGGGTGAAGATATTGGGGAAATCACTTCGGGAACCTCCCGCGGCGGCAGCATCAAAAACGACGTTTCTGCGACGGGAAATATCGGAGCAATTCTGGCCTTGGGGGAATGGTGGTTTCCGCCCAGGAATCCGTTTACAGCAATGACGCCCTGCCGCAGGCGGGTTTGGAATGGTTACCGGGTCAAAGAGGCCTGGGTCTTATACGCGGCCCAAACCGGACAATATCCCTTTCTCGGGATCGAGGGGCAAATTGAAGGCCACATCAAGGCGGGTGGCAACATCGGCGACGTCACGGTGTTCGGCAAGATCTCCAACGGGATTGAGGCCGGCGGAAGCCTGGGGGTGGTCTGGGCCCTGGGACCGATTGAAGGCGAAATTGTTTCCCAAACGGGTTCGATCACTCTTGAATCCTGGGATACGGTGAGCGACAACGTGACCGCGAATGGGGGCGGCGTCATCATCACAGCCTACGGTTCCGTAACGGGCGATGTCATCGGAAAAGCGGGGAGCGTCGAAGTGATTTCGTGGGGATCCGTCACCAAGAAAGTGCAAGGCGAAGGCGACACCAACATTTGGGCGTATCAAGACTCCAAGGGCGACGTGATCAGCAAGAAAGGGTCCGTCACGGACCAGGCCATGCGAACCATTACATCCAAAGTCGAAGCAGAAATAACTGCCACGGTGGAGAGCAATTACATCCGCACGGAACTCATCGAAGCTGCCACTTCCTCGCCATTTGTCTTCAGCACGGGCAAGATGGACGTCAAAAAGTTGCGCTTTGTCGGAAAGGCCTGGCTGATCGCAAAAGATACCATTGAGGCTCCCGACATCAATCCCTCGTATGGCGAACAGTATCTCGTTTCTAAAGTCGAACTCGTTACCTATGACGGGATCCGCAACACCAACATTGGGAGTAACGTCGGCGAACTCACCGTCTACGCGGCGGGAGACGTGGATCTCAACTCGCAGGCCGATGGGGAGGTGAAGATTGAATCCAATGCATTAAAGGGCACCATCACCAATGCGGATTCGGTCACGGTGAAAGCCGTGGGGGACTCCTCTGCTGACATTACCGCAAATACGTCGATTGACTTGATGACGTACGGGGCCATGAAAGGCGACTTGACCACCACAGGTGATGATGAGTCCTGGATCGCAACCGTGCGCTGGAGTCGATCACCGGCACGGTTCATTCGAGCGGTGGCGTCGCCGTAAAGAGTTGGGCCGACTTGAATGGGAACGTCACGGCAGATGAAGGTGCAATCTCCATCGAAGTCGGTGAGGGGATAAAAGACTCCACGATCACAGCCGGCGGGTTTGTGGATATTACCTCTTGGGAATCGGTCGAACAAGGCGTCAGCGTCACGGGCAGAATGGCTACATCAATGCGCTCGTGATGGGCGATTTGAATGCTACGCTGAATGCTTCCGGAAGTATCAGCTTGGATGTCTGGGGCAATCTGAGCGGCACGATCAACGCAGGCACCGAGGGCACTGATCCACCACCGCCCGGTTTCGTCGCTGTCGCCAGCATGACCGTGCACGGGGATCACAGGGCCACCGTCACATCCTCGGGCGATATCCAAATTGAGGCGTTTGGAACGGTCACAGATGCCAAGACGGACGCCGCCGGGAATGCCACCATCATCGCCCAAGGGAAACTGAGCGGTGGGGAAGTCGAGGCGGGGCAATACGCTTCCGTGACCGGTTGGGATACCGTTTCCAATATCACGATCACCTCCAGACGCCGGGAGCGCATCGCTTTGGGGAAATAAAACGATCAGCGGAGCGACCATCACCGCCCAACAGGATGCCAGCGTCACCGGAGCGACGGACCTCAAGGCCAACATTACATCCAAAGAAGGGGATGTCGGCATTTCCGTGCGACGAACATCAACGATGGCACGGTCGGCATCGCCCAACAAGGTTCCGTCAACGTGTTCGCGGGAGGGAACGCGAATTTGGAGGCTTGTGCCGGTTCGTCCTCGTCTTCCGGCAGCGATCCCCAAGAAGCCACGCTTGTCGTGTTCGGCACGCTCGACGGCAAAGTCCGGGCCCGCGATCAGATCACGATCACCGGTTTGGACACCGTGGATTTGGATGTGCGGAGTTACCAGGGGGGGCTGGACGTTTTCGCTCAAAACCATCTGACCGGAACCTTCCAGCGCGGGAATACATCGACGCCGGGTCGCTCGCCGAGGACGAAACCGCCACCACGGGCACATACACGTCCGATCGAAGCGGCGTGGATGTGATCTCCCTGGCAGATTTCAATGGCACCGTGTCCGCCGGGGGTTCCGCGAGCGTCGCCGCCAAAGGAGATGTGGCCGGTTCGGTCAACGCCGCGGAATCCGCGAGCGTGCTCGCTGGCAAAGCGGTTTCGGCGACGATCGAGGGTGGGACGGATGCCACCGTGCGCGGCGCTCGATGGCGATATTTCCGGCACGATCACCGCCGTCACGGGAGATGCCACGGTCACAACCTCCGCACAACTTACGAAATCCGTGACGGCCGGCGCAAATGCCAGCGTGTTCGCCTTTGGCAATGTGACGGCCGCCGTGACCGCAGAAATGGGCGATGCCAACGTGCTCAACGTTTGGCGCCCTCCAGGCGGCGGTTGACGCTGGACAGGACGCTTCGGTGTTCTCCAAAGGCACGGTCAGTGCAGCAGGGACGATCGATGCAGGCCGCGATGCGTCCTTGACCACCCATGCCGATTCCAATGCCGCCATCACGGCCGGCCGGGATGCCTTGGTGGTCGCGCTGCAAAACATCAGTGCGGATGTCATGGGCGGGCGGAATGCGTCCGCTTCCGCAATCCTTGTTGTTTCCGGGAATGTCACCGCCACGGCGGGATCCGCCAGTGTTCTGGCCGGCGGAAACGTCGACGGCGACGTGACGGCCGGCTTGGACGCTTCCGTGTGGACGTTTTCCGATCTGTCGGGGGCGATCGATGCGGGCCGCGATGCGGACGCGACCGTGTGGGGGGAGGTCGGAGCCAATGTGGACGCGGACCGCAATGCGAGCGTGTGGTCCTTCGGCCAACTCTCCAATCCCGTCACGGCGGGCCAGGATGCGGACGTGACCGTGTATTCAATGGCGGTGGCCTCCGTCTCGGCAGGCCAGGATGCCACCGTCACCGTATACTCCGATTTGACGGCCACGGTCACGGGCGGACGGAACGCGGACGTCTGGGTGCTCGGAGAGTTGTCCCAAACCGTCACCGCCACCACGGGCAAGGCCACCGTGACGACTGTCGGCAACCTTAGCAGCGATGTCAACGCGGGCGGCGATGCGGACGTCGTCTCCCTGTCCGATTTGACCGGGAATGTCTCGGCCGGCGGCGATGCGACCGTGGCTTCCTACGGGCAGACATTGGAATCCGACGTGACCGCGGGTGGCTCGGCTTCCGTCACTGCGCTGGGCACATACTCCGGGACGATCGATGCGGGCGATTTCGCAGACCTCCTGGCCTTCGGCGATGCGGATGGCAGCGTCTCGGCCGGCCAGTCCGCCTCGGTCAATGTGATGGGCAGCTACAACGGGGACATTATCGCCACGGCCGGCGAAGCCGACGTTTTCGCCACGGGTTCGCTCACCGGGACCGTCACGGCGGGCGGATCGGCGGACGTGGGATCGCTCGACGCCATCAACAGCATGCAGATCTCGGTCGGTGGCACTCTGAACTTGTTCGCCCTGGGACAGATCACCACCACGACCGCCACCGCCGGGGATGATGTGTTCGCCTGGTCGGAGGCTGGGCTGACCTCGCTTTCGCTCACCTCCACAAACGAGTCCGTGACAGTGCTCAGCAACGGCAATGCGGACGTGGATGCGAGCGCCGCCAAAGAGGTGCTGGCCGCCAGCATCGGCGGTTTCCTGGATATCACGATCATCGCGGGCGGGAGTGTGGAACTCTTCGGGCTCGGTGTCACGGCCGACGTGACTGCGGGCGGCAACTTCAACGCCACCAGCTTCGGCTTCTTGAGCGTCACCAACATGGACGTGGACGGACTGGCCCAGTTGATGGCCACGCAAGCCCTCACCGCGTTCGGCTCCGCCGGCGATGACGTGTACCTCATCAGTTACGGCACGCTGTCGGGGAACATCACCGCCGGGGACGACCTCAGCGCCTGGGCCGTGGGCACGATCGACGCCCAGTTGTACGCCTTTGACAACATCATCTATCTGGTGACCTACGGGTCGTTTATGGGCTGGGCCACGGCGGGCACCGGGGGCGATCCCTCCGCCGATCCCGACCCCAACGACGGCTACGGCAGCATCTGGCACGTGTGGGTCTGGAACGACATCAACGGCTCGCTCGACGCCTACGACATGATCGGCGAGATCTATACCGGCACCGAACTCGGCTCGCTGGCCACGATCAGCGCCCAGGTCATCGGCGTGTTAGCCGAGTACAACCGCTCGCCGTTCGTGGAAGACCCGGCCCTGCCGGTCGCCCCCCTCGGCCGCTTCCTCTCGCTGACCAAGGATGCCGAACAGTCGCTCCAGGAACTCAAACAGGATCTGCAAGCGGCGCTGACGGAGACGCTCGCCATATTGGCGGCGGAAAAGGCCGACGTCACCGACATGCTGCAAAAGGCGATTGCCGACTTGACCGAAGAGCAGACCGAAGGCCAAGCGATCCTTCAGGACATCAAAAACCAGGCGACCTTGGCGCTGCAGCAGGCCCAGGCCCAGGCGAACCGGGCGATGGCGCAGGCCAAGCACGATCTGACCTCCGCCGAGCGCGACCTGCGGGCCCGCGAGGCGGACGGATCCGCCGAGGCCCATCGGCAAAAAGACGCCGCCGAACGCGACGTGGCCAACCGCGTGAACGCCAACCAGGCCACGATGTCGCTCGTGATAGCCGACTCCCAGGCCCTCAAAGACCAATACGACTTGGAGAAGTCCGCCAAGATCGAGACACTCGAAAACCAGCAATTGCACTACACCGAAATCTTCGTGGGCACGTTCATCAAGGAGTCCAACGAGTACGTGCTGGACGTGTTGCAAAACGAACTACACTTCATAGCAACGGCGGTGTCGTTTGTGCCGGTCGTGGGGACGGCGATCAGCAACTGGATCGAAAGAGTTAACGCCACGATTTACTTCGCTCGCGGCCGGTATTTTGAAGGCACGATGACGCTGGCGTTCTCCTTCACGCCGGTTGCTGCGGGGTTCGGGAAACTTGTCGGCTTCGTGGGGAAGGGCTTGTTCAAAGCGGCCGCGTTCATCGCCCGGCCAGTGAGCAAGTTCCTCAAACTCCCGGCGGTCGGCAAAGCGGTGGCCGAGCTCTTGCCCTGCCCCATCCGCAAAATCTTTACGGGAAGGGGTTGCTTCGTTTATGAGACCGAGGTGCACCTCGACGGCGAGGGCGGCGAGAAGATGAATGTGTTCCTGGTCGTCACCGCCTTGGGGATTCTGATATTAAGCCCGATGGCTTACGCCCAGTGGAAGAAACGCTATGGAAAATCGCTGGGGATCGGTGAAGACCTGCCCGAAGAGTTCGACCCCTTCGCGAACAGCTTGACGAACTTCATGCCCTTCGGCGATCTACTCGCCAAGTTGGAAGAACTGTTCGACAAACTCTTCCCCGGCCAGAGCACGCCGCAATTGCAACCGGCCTTCGCGGGTGAAGTAGCGAGTCCCCCAAGAGATAACGCAGACGAAATCGCCCATGCTGGAGTCTTTCGGGAGTTCACGGAAAACCATTTGCTGGATACACTGGAGCAAGGCCCGCTGCTGATTTCCCGACCGATTGCGAATCTGGAAGCCGTTCCAATGGAAGCGCCTGTCAAGTCGAAACCAAAACCGAGAGATTCGGGAAAGAAAAACAAACCGCCCAAGTGGATTCCCCGCGCCTGGGCCGGCGTGACGGGCGGGATAGTGACGGGGCTGTTGGCGCTCGCATTTCTATTGCCAAGCAGCGGGCCGCACACCAAGCCCATCGGCGAAGTCAAGATCTTTGACCGAACGGAAAGCCGCAATCCGGTGCGCTTGGAGGTCGATCCCCATCTGCCGCAACCGGATCCCAAAACTTGGAAGCTCATTCATTTCCGCCTTCCGAAACCCGAAGGCGGAGAAATCGATTTCGAGCTAGCGCGTTCCCCGGAATGGATCGCGGCCACGAACGCTAAACCCGGCACATCGGTCCCTCTATCAATGCCCGAAATGGGCGTCGTCGGCTTAGCCGAAGTGCTTTCGATGAGTTCCTGTCCCAAACCCGCTCCCGGCAAAGGGCCGCTGGTCACCGGCATCTTCCGCCACCATGTAGACCGCATCCTAGACATCGAAATCGACGGCCAGGATAAAATCGGCACCACCCCCAACCACCTGTGGTGGTCCGAAGACCGCCAAGAATTCGTCCCGGCCGAAGTGCTTAAAGAAGGCGAACAGGTCCACACGCGCCTGCACGGGATCTGCCGCATCACCAACATCACGCCCCGGGCCGGGCCGAAGATTGTTTACAACCTGGAAATCTGGGGAGAGCATGTCTATCGGGTGGGCCAACTGGGCGCGTTAGTGCACAATGTATATCCCGACGACGTCACGGAGCAATTAGCAAAACGTAATCTGCGAATCACGAACAAGGTTGGTGCTGGCGGCGCGCGTCCCCCGCGTCACCACATCTTTCCCCAGGAGAATCGTCAGTGGTTCAGAAATCGCGGCTTTGACATCGATAAAGTCACCGTTGCTCTTGACCAAGGAACCCACTCGGCTTTACACACGATGAAGTGGAACGAACGAATGATGGAAAGACTCGCGGCTGCCGAATTGAAGGCGGGTCGACAATTGACACCGAGGGAAATCTGGAAGGAAGGGTACAGGTTCATGCGAGAAATGGGACTGAGGGACGTGCCGATCCTGCCCTACGCTGATTGAGGATTGACATGGCGATGGAAGCTTGGAATTCAGATTGGCAACAGAGGTTTCGTTCATTAGTCCAACGCTTGGGCTATGATGATGCGTTTGCATTTGTAATGTCGAGAGGGGGTGAGTCTTTTGGTGAAATGTTCGGCAGTCTGCGCCAGACAGCAGGCGCAGACGATGCAAAATTTCTCGCACTAAGGCAGTTCGAGGAAGCCTTCTATGTTGACGCAGACAGCAAGGGAAAGCTTCGTGAGGCCTTTATGGAGGCACTTGTCCGAACTCTATGCCAGTACTTGCGACACGGATGGAATCGTGGCAAGAGGCTTCGAGAACGACGCATCGATGCCCGAACGAGGTGGCCCACGCCCAGCTTCGTTTCTTACTCTGGATGGGAATATGATGATTGGAAGAAACTCCAGGAACGAACGTGGGACGAGATTGAATCTGCTACCCCGCCCGACGATTGGTGCCCACTAGACAACAACGATCCGATACTCGAAGACGTTTTTTCACGTGTTTGGCCCGACTCCGATGGAAGCGCGTAGCTTCGACGGATGAGCTTAAAGGTTGCTCCTATCTGGTGGCCTACGGGTCGTTTATGGGCTGGGCCACGGCGGGCACCGGGGGCGATCCCTCCGCCGATCCCGACCCCAACGACGGCTACGGCAGCATCTGGCACGTGTGGGTCTGGAACGACATCAACGGCTCGCTCGACGCCTACGACATGATCGGCGAGATCTATACCGGCACCGAACTCGGCTCGCTGGCCACGATCAGCGCCCAGGTCATCGGCGTGTTAGCCGAGTACAACCGCTCGCCGTTCGTGGAAGACCCGGCCCTGCCGGTCGCCCCCATCGGCCGCTTCCTCTCGCTGACCAAGGATGCCGAGCAGTCCCTCCAGGAACTCAAACAGGACTTGCAAGCGGCCTTGACGGAGACGCTCGCCGTATTGGCGGCGGAAAAGGCCGACGTCAACGACATGCTGCAAAAGGCGATTGCCGAGTTGACTGAGGAGCAGACCGAAGGCCAGGCGATCCTCCAGGACATCAAAAACCAGGCGACCTTGGCACTTCAGCAGGCCCAGGCCCAGGCAAACCGGGCAATGGCCCAGGCCAAGCACGACTTGACCTCCGCCGAGCGCAACCTGCGGGCCCGCGAGGCGGACGAAGCCGCGGAAGCTCATCGGCAAGAAGACGCCGCCGAACGCGACGTGGCGAACCGGATCAATTCCAACCAGGCCACGATGTCGCTGGTGATAGCCGATTCCCAGGCCCTCAAAGACCAATATGACTTGGAAAAGTCCGCCAAAATCGAATCGCTCGAAAACCAGCAATTGCATTACACCGAAATTTTCGTGGGCACGTTCATCAAGGAGTCCAACGAATACGTGCTGGACGTGTTGCAAAACGAACTGCACATTTTGGCATTGAAGGCGTCGTTTGTGCCGGTCGTAGGGACGGCGATCAGCAACTGGATCGAAAGAGTCAATGCCACGATTTACTTCGCTCGCGGCCGAATGTTTGAAGGCACGATGACGCTGGCGTTCTCCTTCACGCCGGTTGCTGCGGGGTTCGGGAAACTCGTCGGCTTCGTGGGGAAGGGCTTGTTCAAAGCGGCCGCGTTCATCGCCCGGCCAGTGAGCAAGTTCCTCAAACTCCCGGCGGTCGGCAAAGCGGTGGCCGAGCTCTTGCCCTGCCCCGTTCGCAAGATCTTCACAGGAAGGGGTTGCTTCGTGTACGAAACCGAAGTGCACCTCGATGGCGAAGGCGGCGAGAAGCTGAACGTGTTTTTGGTCGTGAGCGCATTGGGGATCTTGATCTTAAGCCCGATGGCCTACGAATTGTGGAAGAAGCGCTATGGAAACTCGCTGGGCGTCGGGGAAGACCTGCCCGAGGAATTCGATCCCTTCGCGAATAGTTTGACGAACTTCATGCCCTTCGGCGAACTGCTCGTTAAGCTGGAAGAACTGTTCGACAAACTCTTCCCCGGCCAGAGCACTGCAAAATTGCAACCGGCCTTTGCGGGCGAAGGACCGGCCGTTGTCGAGACAGACGAAGCTGCCCGCGCGGAAGTGTTTCTGGAGTTCACGAAAGGCAATTCTCTTGATACGCTAGAGGAAGAGCCGCCGCTGATTTCCCGACCGATTGCAAATATCGAAGCCGTTCCAATGGAATCGCCCGTCAAGCCAAAACCTAAGCCTAGAGGTTCCAGGAAGAAAAATCAGCCGCCCAAGTGGGTCGGCCGCGCTTGGGCCGGCGTGACGGGCGGGATTGTGACGCTGCTCTTGGCGCTGGCATTCCTGTTGCCAAGCGGTGCGCCGCATACCAAGCCCATCGGCGAAGTCAAGATTTTTGACCGCACGGAAAGCCGAAATCCGATTCGCTCGGAGGTCGGTCCCCATCTGCCGCAACCGGATCCGAAAACATGGAAGCTCATTCATTTCCGCCTTCCCAAACCCAACGGGGGAGAGGTTGAGTTCGATCTGGCGCGATCCCCGCAATGGATCGCGGCCGCCGATGCCCAACCATGTGCATCCGTCCCTCTGTCAATGCCCGAAATGGGAGTGGTCGGGTTAGCGAAGATCGTTTCGATTGATCCCTGTCCCGAGCCCGCTCCCGGCAAGGGACCACTGGTCACCGGCATCTTCCGTCACCATGTGAATCGCATCCTAGACATCGAAATCGACGGCCGGGAAAAAATCGGCACCACCCCCAACCATTTGTGGTGGTCAGAAGACCGCCAGGAATTCGTCCCGGCCGAAATGCTCAAAGAAGGCGAACAGGTCCACACCCGCCTGCAAGGCACCTGCCGCATCACAAGCATCACGCCCCGCGCGGGGCCGGAGGTTGTTTACAACCTGGAAGTGTGGGGCGAACATGTTTACCGGGTGGGCCACCTTGGCGCATTAGTGCATAATACATATCCCCTCGGCCCCGGACTGCCTAACGTACATTCTGCAACAGATAGCCTCCTAGATCATCTTGGTTTACCTCGACTTAAAAAGGCACTCAATTCAGATATAGCGCATGCAGCAGAGCGAGCATTTCAACGAGGTGTGTCCCCTGATACAAAGTCAGCCAGTGCGGGGTTAAGATCTCTGACCAAATCCATCAACCAGAATGGCTTACCGGTAGGTACAATTGCGGATCCAAGACGTGCTGATTCAATTTTGGTGCCATTTGGAAATGGAAAGGCGGTTTATGAACTCACTAAGAAAGGAAAAGCTATTTTGCGAACAGTAATCAACTGAAGTGGCAGTTATTCAATATCGTTTGTATGCCGAGATTCCTCTTTTCATTGTCAAATAATCGCAGAAAAACAGCTTGAACAATCCGGAGTAACTAATCGCTATGTCAATTGATAATATTCAGTTTGAAGCGAGTTCAACAAATACAGCTACTGCGTACATCAAGTTACCTGGATTTCCGAAACAACCTACATCTGGCTGTGTGGCCCGAACGATAGGGCTTCACGAGATTATTGAAGACTATAAGGGGCCGCGTGTCTATTTGGATTTTGATTCGAAAAAGGAATTAATTGGAATAGAGATTCTGGCGTAGCACTGTGAACCGCATTTCGAATAGACCGAAGTACACCTGGACGGCGAGGGCGGCGAGAAGCTGAAGGTGTTTCTGGTGGTTAGCGCGTTGGGGATTCTAGTGCTCAGTCCGCTGGCTTACGAATTGTGGAAGAAACGCTTTGGAAACTCGCTGGGGACTGGGGAAGACCTGTCGGAGGAATTCGACCCCTTCGCGAATAGCGTGACGAACTTCATGCCCTTCGGCGAACTGCTCGTTAAGCTGGAAGAACTGTTCGACAAACTCTTCCCGGGTCAGAGCACGCCGCAATTGCAACCGGCCTTCGCCGGCGAGGGGCCGGTTGTTGTCGAGCCAGACGAAGCCGCCCGCGCGGAAGTGTTTCTGGAGTTCACGAAAGGCAATTCTCTTGATACGCTAGAGGAAGAGCCGCCGCTGATTTCCCGACCGATTGCAAATATCGAAGCCGTTCCGATGGAAGCGCCTATCAAGCCGAAACCAAAGCCTAGAGGTTCCAGGAAGAATAACAAGCCGCCCAAGTGGGTCAGCCGCGCTTGGGCCGGGCTGACCGGTGTAATAGTGACAGGGCTGTTGGCGCTGGCGTTTCTCTTGCCGAGTAGCAGCGGGCCGCACACGAAACCCATCGGCGAAGTGCGATTGGGCGAGCGGTCGAATGCCCATCATCCGAAAGGAGATTTCGACGACAAGTTTGGCGTGGATGTCGATCCCGCGACCTGGCGGCAAATCATTCTACGGGCCGAAAAAGAAGGCGGCGGGAACTGCTGGATCGAATTGCTCCGGCCAACCTGGTGGCTAGATCTCAATCAAGCCAAAGTCGGCGGCCGAGTCCACATCTCGATTCCCGAATGCGGCGTGAACGACGAAGCCCTGGTTCTCTCCATCGGCCCTTGCCCGCCGATTGCCCCCGGCGATGGTCCAATCATCACCGGCAAGTTCATCCACGACGCCGCCCGGGTCATCGATGTCTATATCGAAGGCCAAGCCAAACCCATCGGCAGCACCCCCAACCACCGCTTCTGGTCGGTTGACCGCCAAGAGTTCGTGCGGGCCGATGAGCTAAAACCCGGCGAAACCCTGCAAGCTGCCGGTGACACTATAAAGTTCCTGAAGGCCGTCCCGAGAGAAAACCCCGAACGCGTCTACAACCTGGAAATCCAAGGCGAACACGTTTATCGAGTTTCACCATTGGGGGTACTCGTCCACAACACAACAGGCGAACTGCCCATGATCTGGATCGATGAGAATGTCTTTTATATGGTAGACGATCTCACGAATGCGGGATATAATGTGCAAAAGGTTACGTCTGGAATGACCGACGATGCGATTCGTGAGATGGTTGAGAAAGAGGGCGGCATCTTGATCACAGAAAACTTCAAGCACTTCAAGGGATGAACCAAGTTATTCGTGCAAGCAACAAGGTCGGTCCAGAGCAGGCATTGAAGACTACAATGGAGACTCTTGAGGCTGTCAGCAAGCATCACCCCGAAATCTGGGAGAAGATCGGCAAACAAATGCCAGCTTCTGGACTAAATTCGGGACATTTCAAGAAACTCTGTCCTCCGTAGTACGTCGCTAATGGTGATTTGGATGGATTATGAATATTCCCTCAATTTAACTGTATCTCAGTTCGCAAGGTTGGAAGCGGTACTTCGCGGACAAGGATTTTCTTTGCCGGAGTTCGTTGATTCTACCGAACGAGTCCTCAAATGTAGCCTTTCCCCTGCGAAACTCCGTGTATTGATTTTCGCGATGGATTGTAATGGTGGGGATTCGCAGCTATGCCAAGCCTTAGCGGAACTAGCGTCCGTTCTATCTCATTACAAAGTAGGGGATCCGGTCGTCGTCGTGACAATCCCAGGTCGGGGGCTGGCGCCCTATGGGACAGAGGGTCGGGTTTTGTCTGTGAACGCAGTGAAGCCAAAGTATAAGTCGATTCGCGTTAGCTTCGATGTGCAGGAATTCGATCGGTCCTATGCAGCGTATGACTTATGCCCAGTGGGTGATACTTCAAATTCATTTTACGATCGAGAAACTATTATAAGCCTGATACTTACCGATTGATGTGTTGTCAGTAGCTCAGGGAACTCAAGGGAACTCAAAGAGGGCTTGCAAGCGGCGTTGACGGAGACGCTCGCCGCGTTGGCCGCGGAAAAGGCCGACGTGAACGACATGCAGCAAAAGGCGGAAGAACTGTTCGACAAACTAGTTCCGGGCCGGAGCACTCGGCAATTGCAATCGGCCTTGGCTGGCGAGGGGCCGGTGATTCTTGAACCAAGCGAAATCGAAACCGCCCATGCTGCGGTCTTTCGGGAGTTCACGGAGAACCATTTGCTTGATAGACTGGAGGAAGATCCGCCGCTGATTTCCCGACCGATTGCAAATATCGAAGCCATTCCGATGGAAGTTCCTACCAAGCCCAAACCAAAACCGAGAGATACCGGGCAGCGCAAGAAACCGCCCAAGTGGGTCGGCCGCGCCTGGGCCGGCGTGACGGGCGGGATTGTTACCTTGCTATTAGCGATCGCGTTCCTCTTGCCGAGCAGCGATGCCCGCATACCAAGCCCATTGGCGAAGTGCGAGTGGGCGAGCGGACGAACGCCCATAATCCGAAGGGAGATTTCGACGACCGGTTCGGCGTGGACGTCGATTCCGCGACCTGGCGGCAGATCATTCTGCGGGCGGAAAAAGAGAGCGGCGGGAACTGCCGGATTGAATTGCTGCGTCCTCTATGGTGGCTGGATCTAAATCAAGCCAAAGCGGGCGGCCGGATCCACATCTCGATTCCCGAGTGCGGAGTGAATGACGAAGCCTTGGTCCTGTCCATCGGCCCCTGCCCAAAAATCCAACCCGGCGATGGCCCGATCATCACCGGCAAGTTCATCCACGACGCCGCCCAAGTCATCGACATTTACATCGAAGGCCAACCCAAACCCATCGGCAGCACACCAAACCACCGCTTCTGGAGCGTGGACCGGCAAGAACCATCCGCGCCGACGAACTCAAACCCGGCGAAACCCTGCAAGCCGCTGGCCATACCGCCAAATTCGTGAAGGCTTTACCGCGAGAGAAGCCGGAGCGCGTCTATAACCTGGAAGTCCAAGGGGAGCATGTTTACCAAGTGGGCGGATTGGCGTTTTGGTGCATAATACAGGGGACACATGATTACTAGTGCCAGTACGAGAACTTTATGGAAGGCAGTTGAAAAGCGAATTTTCAAGCAGCCAACTCAAACGACTCACGAAGTCGATGAAAACGAAGGGCTTTGATCCAACTAAGCCAATTCGGATCGCAATTGTCAAAGGTCGAAAAATCATCATCGATGGCCATCACCGAGCACGAGCGGCTGGTTCTGCTGGCATAAAAAAGATCCCTGTCATTATTGAAGAAGTCAGCGAAGAGTATGGGGAAAAGTTGCTTCAACAAGCTGCTGAGGCTGCAGAAAACCTGGGATTATCTCATCGCTGGTGAGGGAAATACTATGCTAACGATCGAGATAATTAAGACATTCGTTGCAATCCAACGAGCGCTACTGAAGGTACTCCAAGCAAATCTAAATGGACAATTGGACGAACTCAACCTACGCGACACTGTCCCCAAATATATCAAACTTGAAGAATTAACTTGGGAAGCTCACCCCCACGGTGTCGGAATCCGTTTTCGATGCGACAAAGATTCCACCGTAGTAGATGCACATGTTGGCATCGTTGATGGCGAGGATATTTTTGATGCATGGCGCTTATGTCAGTATCTAGAGAGTATAGAAGGGGGAGATTATTCGGAAGAATCCATTTCAAATCAATTGGAGGAGTTTTACGAGAGTGGAAAGCTGGAACGCGCAGAGGATTATCCTTACCACTTCCGCCTTTTGAATAACGAACCGCCGTAACAATTATAACTCCCCCATTAAGCCATAATAAACCACTCAAGTCGTTCCTCGACCCTCCTCTACCCTTTTCTAAAGTCAATGATGTCGCTATCCCAAAAGAGCGGAATTGAAATCATTGACGATCGGAAAGGATCCTGCTCGCGACTGCAGCCCTAGAAATGGGCACAACTTTTCCCATCCCTCTCCCGAACATACATTAAGCACCAACAGATCCGTGCCGATGCGAGAGTCGAAATACTGCATCACGTTCTCCACATGCCGGTCGTAAACATAGGCAAATCGGGAGGGATTAAAGCCATTGCAACCGTACACACAGCAGTCAATAAAGAACGCGAATTTTCGCCAAACCGGGGCGTCGTCGGTTTCCAACCCGCGAAGATTCAAGTTTCGCCAATGTTTTTCACACGAGCGGAGCCACGATTCTTTCTCTCGCACCGTGAGGATGAATTTGCTGCCTGGATATAATTGGTCAAACTGCGGGTAAAACGGAACGACCGGCGTATCCGTCAAGGCGTCATACTGTTCCAGAATGCTCAACCGATAATTGCCCGCAGCCAACTCTTGGAACGTAGTGGGATCTTGCGGATACCACTTGGTTTTGACCCCGACCAGATTCAACGCGGCCGCCAGACTCTTCGTTCCGGTGCGGCTTAATCCAATCCCGAAAATCTTCCTGGCACCGCGCTTGATATCAATTAGTGGATCTGAATGTTCACCCACGATGGTATGGAAAGCAAACGCTTCTTCGTTAGCACTCATGCGAATCTCCCCAAAATCGTTCGGGCTCAGTATAGCAACATTCGCGCATTCGTTCTTATGTTCTTCCAACCGGTGGGCGTTTTGCAAACCCGTTTCCCACAAATTCTCCCCTCACCACCCGCACCCGTTCCACCACATCCGCCCGCACGCCCTCGCAAACCAACCGCACGCCAGCAGGCAAGCCCGAAGCCACCATCCAAAGCCCACCCGCATCCTGGCCCACGTACTTCCATTCGTCGCCCGCAAATTCACAAGCAACATCATACAGCCGATCCAATTCCGCTTCCGTCAATTCCGTCCCCAACCGCACGGCAATTTCCCGCGCCCGATCCCGCGACAATTTCCCATTCCCATCCCGCCACAACCCCACGGCATCCGCCAACCGTTCATATTCGATCCAGCATTTCGGTCCCGTCCATGCCGCATACAACCGCCCCGCCTGCCGAATCTGCGAATCGTATTGCCCCGACGCCGATTCCCGCGGCACACCGCGTTTGCGTTTCGATTCCAGCACGGATTCGCGGTCGCGAATCACCCAAACCAACACGGGCTTATACGGCAATAAGAACGGCTGCCAACGGCCCAACGTGCGAACCAGCCGGGGATCTTTGATCGCCCACGGTTGCGGCAAGCCGGCCAGGTATTCCGCCGCCCCGCTGAAATCCCCCGATTCATTGATGTCCCGAAGCCGCACGGATTCCCCGAACGTCTCATCGGCGTCCGCCGCCTGCCAACCCAAGGCATGCAGCATTTTGGTGACGATGGTGGTGCCCGAATTGCCCACGCCCAAGACGACGATGTTGGGCCGACCGTCCACGGCCATGCGGGGATCGCTGCCGGGCAGGATGTTCAATTCTTTTAGGCCCGACAGGTCCAGCATCGTGTTTAAGAATTCGTGATTCCGATGCCGGTGTTCCTTATATTCGGGCGACTGAACCCGCAGGTGCTTGCAGCGGACCTGTTCGCAAACGGCGACCTGCCACTGGCCCGCCTGTTTGACCCGCCAATAGTAATCGGCGTGTTCGCGAAGTTTCAGCGGTTCGGTCCAACGATGGTCGGCCAGCATTTCGCGGCGGAACAACGCGAAGTTGTTGGCGGTGTCGGCCAGATAGATATTGCGTCTGGCCCGCGAATTGAATATCCCGCCGCACGGGTTTGCCGTTCAAGCACGCCGTTTTCCAGCACCAAGCGTTGTGCCCAAGTGGAAGCCGGTTGGCCATCTTCCACCAAGGCCCCACCGACCACGCCGATGCGTCATCGGCATCCAGCACATCCAAGAACCGGCTGCAATCGCGTTTCCGCCGTGAATTCGTAATCGTCATCCAACAGCCACAGATATGGCGTTTGCAAGTGCATCCACGATCCGATTCCGCGTGGCGGACAAACCGATGTTGAACGGCAACCGCAGATAAGTCAGATGGTCGTCGGCCACGTTTGCGGGCTGATCGCCATTGTCGCCGATGATGATTCGCGTGGTCGGATAGAACTGGCGAATGGATTTCACCAAGCCGTTCCACGCAGCCTGGCCGACGGAAGGCGGAAATGCCGATGGTCACATCGCGGGCGATGCGTTCGGTTTCCAGCGTCGCCGTCACGGCAGGTTTCGATTTTGTTGCCACCGGCTTCGGTTTATCCCAGCGACCAATCGGACACATCGCCCCCGGCGCTGCACCCCTGGCAAACATGCAAACGCCCCGCGTATTCCCGTCCGATTTTCCCCACGGCATTCGCCGCCGACCAGGTCATAATTCGTCCTTTCCATACCAAGGCACCACGGTCAATTCGTTGGGCCAGCCCCAGGCCGGTCCCGGCCCTTCGCCGATCCGGATCGTTGAACGCGTCCCAATAATAAAAGCGGTTCGGCACCATGCAGGGACGGTTGGCCATGTTGTAGAATATGCCTGATGGGATTCCCATTCGCAGTGGAATTCATTGTCGACGTCAGACTGTTGCGGTGAATCTTTCACCAACGTGTGAAAGAGATTGGCGAATGTTTTCGCGGGTTCGCCGCCGTGAAGTTGCGAAGTCGCCGCGAGCCGAATCAGTCGCCGGATTGACATTCACCGACTCTCGCTTTATCGTGCATTGATATGTTGATCGGCAATTCTCCATTCCCGTCGAAATCTCATATCGGCTGTTCCCCCGATCCTCGCGTTTTGTTTTGTGGGACGAGCCTAGCGCTCGTCCTCTGCGCCGCCTTGCCCGCATCCGTTTTTGCCACGTGCGGGGACTATTTGTCGCACGCGGGAAAGAAAACGGAAATAGATGAAGAGGCCACCAATCGGACCTCTTCAGAATCGCATTCTTCCCGGCCCGCCCCTCCGCCTTGCCGGAGACCGAACTGCGGCCGCGATCCGAATCCGCCAGTGCCGATAGTTCCAACGTCCAGAGCGCCGGCAGGATTCGACCACCTTTGGCAACCGGTCGCCGAAGCCGAGCCATCGCCAAAGGCCCAGTGGGCCCTCTCGATGTTTGCGGCTCTCCATCTTTCCGATGGTTATCCGCTCCGCATTGAGCATCCTCCGCGCACGTAAGCAGCACGGGTCCGCAAAGTCTGTGACATGTCCGATCCCCCGGAGGGATCCATGCGAGTTGTTCCGCTTCGAGGAATAACTGCATGTGGACCGTTTCTGTATTTGCGGTTTCGACGATGTGCATGACCGCATTCTGCTGCGCTCGGCTTCCTCAACTCCCGAGGCCGAGATCCGTCTAGGGAATTCCGCAGCATTTCCTAACCGTGGAGGTATTCCCTATGTCATCGCCCGCCGGCTGTTTGCGATACAAACTGATTGGCGCCGCCAGCATTGTTTTCGGGGCGGCCCTCGTTGCCAAGGCAAACAATCTGGAGGAGCCGACCCACCGGGAGGTTGCCCCGATCCAATTCGAGATCGGCCCGAACGGCAAGATCGAAACTATGGCGATGGATTCTCGGGGCCGTCTCCTTTGCGGTGTGAGTTGGTCCGCGAGGGATCCCGAGGAAGCGGCGCGGGATCCCGAACCTCCTGCCCCTCCTCGGAAGATCACCCGTGAAGACATGATGCTCCGCCGACATCTTACTCGGGGTCTGGGCGTGCTTGAACCTCTGGAGCCGCGGAATTATGCCATCAAAGTTGTCGATGAAGCGGGGACCGTCCTGGCCACGTGGCCCATGACAGCGGTCACGCCGACAATGATTCACGGCTGCCAGGACGGCACGATCTATTTGGGAGGGCACGGCAAGCTCGCCCGTTTTGCGAACGACGGAAAACTCCTGCAGGTTCTTGACACCGCGAGCATTTTGGAGGGGCAGTACAAGGATGCCCACATCAGCGGCGTGACGGCCAACGAGACGTTCTTCTTCGTCGCGTTTGGCGATGGATTCAGTCTGCGGGCGGTGGAAGACATCGTGCGATTCCGCCGGGATTTCAGCGATCCCCAACTCATCGTGAAACGGCAATTCGGCTGTTGCTCCCATATCGATCTGGACACGAAAGGCGATCTGCTCCTGGTCGCGGAGAACTCCCGGCACCGGGTGAATCGGTTTTCCTTCGAGGGCCACCCGCACGACACCTGGGGCCGCCGCGACCGACAAAGCCTCGAAGGTTTTGCCGCGTGTTGCAATCCGGTCAACTTCGATTTCGGGCCGAACGGTGTGCTTTATACCGCCGAATCCGGCGTCGGCCGCGTGAAGACCTATTCCGCCGACGGCATGTATTTGGGGCTGGTCGGCTATGTGGATACGACCGTGTTCGATCGCGGTAGCCGGTTGGCGGCCCAATCGTGCTATATCCCCATTGAAGTCAATCGCGATGCCAGCCGCATCTTTGTGATGGATGTGCGCGCCCACATCATTCGCGTGTTAGCCCCCAAACCCGCCGTTGCGGAGAAACCCTGATGTCCGAGCAAGCCGGCTGCTGCATATCTCTTCGGAGATTCTTCTTCACTTTCGCGCTGTTGGTGTGGGGGCCGTTTTCGGGATCGGCCGATGCCGAGGATTCTCCGGCGAATGGGCCTCGGCGGACATTCACGATACTGGTCACGGACCCGCTCGCGGAACCGCTTTCCTGCACCTGCGTGCCCGGGTTGGGGCAACGCCGATACGATCGGCTGGCGATGTTTTTATCCACCGAGCTTGAGCAACCGGTGAACGTCGTCTTCGAGGAAAGTCTGGGATTGGGAAAACGCCGGGCGAAGACGACGCTGGATTTTGTTATTGGGAAACGTTCGATGGTCGAGTTCGATGCGAAATCGGAAAAGCTGGCCGTCCGCGCGATCGCCCGGTTGACGAATACCTCGGGAGCCTTCACGGTGAAAGGCGCGTTTGTCGTCCGCAAGAATTCGCCCGTTGGCACTTTGGAGGATCTCAAAGGACGAAAGCTCGTCTTGGGGCCGAAAGCGGATGCCGAATCGCATGCCGCGGCTAGGAAGGCTCTTGAAAAGGCCAAACTGCAAAACGACGTGACGATACAAACGGCCGGCAGCATCGAAGCGGGCGTGTTTGCCGTCTCGGATGGCGAAGCGGATGCCACCGTCATCACCGATTATCTCCCACCCCTCCTGGAAGGCTGCGGCAAAATCGCCAAAGGGGAACTGCGTATCATCGGCACGACCGACGCCGTGCCGTTTATTGAACTCTTTGCCACGGAAAACGTTTCAAAGGCCGAAGAAGAGCAATTTCTCCAAGCGCTGCCGAAGGTGAAACAGCAGCCGGATCTCTTGAAGGCCTTGGAATCGAAGACAGGCTTTGAACCGTTGGAACAAAAAACGGCGGCGATGTCCGCGCAGCATCAAGGCTGGACCGATTGGCGAGGACCGCGTCGCGATGGGCGGTCGGAATTCGTGCCGGATACGTTTCCGAAGAAACTCAAAACGCTGTGGACGGCTCAAGTCACCGGGCCGGCTTTGGCGGGAATCGCCGCGACGGATCGGTTTGTCGTCGTGCCGGATAAAGACGCCGACTTGACGCGGGATGTTTTCCGTTGCTTTCACGCGTCGAACGGAAAAGAAGCTTGGACGCTGGAATTTCCCGCGGCGGCCAGGCTCGAATACACCAACGCCCCCCGTGCCGCGCCGGTGATCCATGAAGGATTCGTGTATCTGCTGGGGGCCTTGGGGGATTTGCACTGCATTGAGTTGGCGACGGGAAAGCCCGTGTGGGAAAAGCATTTCGCGGCGGATTTCGGTGCGGAGCGTCCGAATTGGGGCTGGAGTTCGCCGCCCTTGGTCGTGGACGACAAACTCATCGTCAACCCCGGTGGAAAAGACGCCTCGCTCGTCGCCTTGGATTTAAAGACCGGAAAAACCGTCTGGAAAGCGCCCGGACACGCGGCGGCGTATTCTGCATTTCTCCTCGGCACATTCTCGGGAGTTCGGCAGATCGTCGGCTACGATGTCGCCGGTCTGGGCGGGTGGGATCCTCGCACGGGCGAACGGATGTGGGAAATGATTCCACCTCGGCGCTCCGATTTCAACGTGGGCACGCCCATGAATTTGGACGGCAAACTTTTGGTGGCCACCGAGAACAACAATACCCGGCTCTACGAGTTCGACAATTCGGGAAAACTCAATCCCCACCCTATCGCCGAGAACCACGATCTGGCTCCCGACACTTGCAGTCCCGTTGTATCGGGCGGTCGCGTGTTTTGCTCGGCTTATGGAGAACTGTTTTGTTTAGACCTCAAACAGAACCTCAAAACGGCGTGGAGCGAATTAAACGATGCCTTTTACGACCACACGAACCTCATCGCCGGGAACAAGCGGATCATCGTCTGGACGACGAGCGGCGATCTGTTTCTGATCCCGGTCGATGGCGACACCTACAAGCCCTTGGCCCATCTCCGTCCCTTTGGAGACCGCGACGTGGAATCGATGTCGCACCCGGCCATTGTGAAAGACCGGCTCTATTTGCGAGACAGCCGCGAAGTGAAATGTCTGTCTTGGAACCTTAATCCTTAAAAACGTCCCCTGTCCATGTCCCTTTTCGGAGAACACCAACATGACTTATTCTCCCAAGCAACCCCGCCGGGAATTTCTGCGTCAGTCCGCGCAAGGTATGGCCCTCTTGGGAACCGCGGCCTCGGTCGTTTTCCACGCGGGCTCCAAAGCGATTGCGGAGCCGACACCCATTGCCGACCGTCCCGCGGTCTTTTCCACGGGAGCGAAGCGAGCCCGTCGCATCGCGGTCGGTCCCCAAGATCAGATTTACGTCGCAGCCGACAAGCAGATTCTTGTCTTCGATGCCCGCGGCCAAAAACAACAGGCGATTCCTCTTTCGCGTCCCGCGCGCTGTCTGGCCGTGAATGCGCAGGGACAATTGTACGTGGGGTTGGTCGATTATCTGCAATTGTTCGATCCCGCAGGCCGGCAAATTGCAAGTTGGCAACCGTTCTCGCGGAAAACGGTCCTGTCCGGAATCGCCGTCTCCGAGCGGACGTTGTTCGTCGCCGATGCCGGCCGCCGCTGGATTTGGAAGTTGGATAACGAGGGGAAGGTCCAAGGCACGATTGAAGGGAAAAACGGCTTCCAGGCCCCGGCGGAATTCTTCTCCATCAACTTGGGCGCGAACGGAGCGCTCCACGTCGCGAATGCGTCTCGCCATCGCATTGAAACCTATCAGCCGGATGGGCAATTCGTCGAGGCGTGGGGCCGGCGTTCGCGGACGGTTGAAGGCTTCGGCGGATGCTGTAACCCGGTGAGCTTTGTGCAATTGCCGGATGGGAATTACCTCACGGCAGAACGCGGCCGTCCGCGGGTCAAGCTGTATGACCAGCGCGGCGAATTTCAAAAGCTCTTAGCAGGGCCGGAGTCGTTTGAAATCAACGCCCGAGTCTCCGCGGCCGACCACGCCGCGGGCTGCGTCACCGGCGGGTTGGATGTTGCGGCGGATTCCACGGGAGCCGCCATCGTGCTCGACCGGGTGACGGGGCATGTGCGTCGCTTTCCGGTTGAACTCGGATGAAGCTCGCGACCTGCCTTCCGTGGGCATTGATCAAATCTGTGTGGTCTGGAGATGTCAGAAATGGTTCATGAAGAGGGTTCAAATCCACCCCGCATCGGCCGCGTGATTTTTGTGGGCTTGATTGGCCTCGCGGCGGGCGTGGTTCTGGGGCGATGGATCTCCAGTGCGTCGACCGACGGCGAACGGGAATGGCGCGATCTGGGCCATATGCACAGGATGTATACTGTACCCAGCAGCTATAACTTCGTGGAAAGCAACAAGTCATACGAAGGGCTGTTGCTCGGGCTGATTCACGACCGGCTCTTGCATTACGATCCCGTCAAGGACCGCCTCGTGCCGGGGTTGGCCAAGACTCACGAGGTGTCTTCGGACGGGCTTGTGTGGACGTTTCACCTCCGTGACGCCGCAACTCCCGACGGCATCAAGCTGTCTGCCGATGATGTGGTGTTTTCGTTCAATCTCTGTCTCGACACGCGGCTCGATTGCAAACAGCGGGGCAATCTGGTTTTGGATGGCAAACCCATGAAAGTCTCCGCAACCGATTCGCAAACGGTTCGATTCGATCTGCCGCAGCCGTTCCATTCGTTCGATTGGGCGGTCTCCGGAGTAACGATTGCCCCGCGCAAGGTTTTCGAGCCTGTGTCGGGAGATCCCGAATCCTTTCGCCGGGCCGTGGGCGTTCAGCAGCCGGAACTCAAGTATCTCAAAGGCTTCGGGCCGTATTTTGTGGAATCTCAAGACACGCAGGAGATCAAGCTTCTCCGCAACGATGGATTTTGGGGCCGCGAGGACGATGAGCAGCCCCGGCCGTATTTGAAGCGAATCACGCTCATCCTGCGGAACGAGGATGTGACCTCGACCCTCGACTTCCTCAACGATGATCGCTACGTCTACCGGCTGGTCGGCCCGATGGAAGCGGGGCGGCTCAAAGACGATGTCGACTTTCAGATTCTCGACCGCGGCATGGGCGGCTTGTGCACATTCTTTTGGCTGAACCAGAATCCGCGCGTCCCCTGGCGCAAAACCTATCCGAAACGACTGGAGTTGTTTCAGAATGTGGCATTTCGCCGGGCGCTCGCGCACGCCATCGACCGCCGGGCCGTCATTCACAAAGTTTTCGATGGTTATGCCGATCCGCTGTTCGGGCCGGTCTCGCCGGTTTACGGTTGGGCCGCTCCCCGGGAGGTACTCGAGGAAGTCACGCCCAAACTCGATCCCAAAGCCGCTCTTGCGGAGCTAGCCGTATTGGGGGTTGTCCCGGGCGAGCCGGACGCCGAGGGAAAACGCTGGCTGACTTACGAGGAAGCCTCGGGGCGGATTCCGCTCGAATTGGAAATCCGCACGTCCAAAGATGACGAAGACCGCCGGCGAAAAACCGCCGAGGAAATCAAATTGCAGCTCGAAAAGATCGGCATTCGCGTCAAAGTGGTGGAGGAGAGGTTCGGCGACATGGTAACGCGGCTTGACAAGACCTACGATTACGAAGCGGCCGTGATGCTCCTCGGCGGTGCGCCCGATGCTACGACGCTCAAGCATTTGTTCGAAAGCTCGGGACCGATGCACTTCGTGAATCCCTATCAAAAATCGCCCGCGACGGAATGGGAACGGCGCGTGGACGAAGAGTTTCACATCTACGCCACCTCGCCCGATCCCGCCGAGCGGAACCGGGCCCTTCTGGAACTGCAAAAGTCCTGGTCCGAAGCGCAGCCGGCGTTTCATCTGGTGGTCGATCGCCGGCTGGTCGCCGTCCGCCGGGATTACGAAGTCAACGGCCTGGCTCTCACGGGGCGGGCGGATGACCCCCTATTGGACCGGACGGTGATCGAGAACCTCCGGCTCCGCAAGGTCGTCCCGCGCCGGAAGCGAAGACCAGTGATGCCATGAAAGGACTGAAACGCTTCGCCGCGACTTTTACCGTGCTGATGCTGTTCGGGGCATCGACCGTCACGCTCTCGTTTTATATCGTCAGCCGGACGGATGAACGCGCGGACGATCGCCTGCGGATGAGCGGCATCAAACCTCCGCCGCCCGAACCGTTCAGCACGCGCTACGGCCGCTGGGTCAAAACGGTGATCGGGTCGGCACTGACCGACTTCGGCCACTCGCACACCGGCCCGGTGAAGAGCATTATCGTCAATCGGCTGCCGGTGACGGGGACGATCGGGCTCTTGAGCTGGACGCTCGGTTGGGGACTGGGGCTGGTGCTCGCCATTTCGCTCGCGACCATCTGGCGGGATTGGGCGGTGTTTCATCAGGAACGCATCTACCCGATCACCCATGCGGTACCCGCCCTGGTGGTGGTGATTATGTTTTATCTTGTGCTTATCGAGTTCAATCCGCATCCCGGCCGCGTTTTGCGAACCGGGGTGGGGATCGCCAGTCTCGTTGTACTGATGCTGCCGGGCACGACCGCCCTTTGGCTCAACGGGATCGAACGCATTTTGAGGCAGGAATACATCCGCGTGGCCCGTGCGCGGGGGATCGCTCCGTTGGCCGTCTGGCGCCGGCACGTTCTGCCGAACGTGATCGTCTCGTCCGGCGTGCTGACGCAGGCGGTGTTCAGTCTGGCCGGATTGGTCGTGGGCTCGGTATTTGTAGAGGGCGTGTTTCGCCTCGGAGGCATTGCCGAGGCGTTCATCGAAGCGGTCACCCGGGGCCATGCCGAACTCGCCGGTTTCGCGACGCTGCTTTATTTTCTCGTGCTGTCGTCGGGAGTGCTTTTGGCCGAAGCCGTCAGCATCTACCTCGACCCGGACGGAGAACTCGCCCATGGCGACTCGTGATTTCCGTCAGACCGGGACCAGGGCGGCGGCCTGGCTGGCTTTGGGATTGACCGCGCTGGTCGTGTTCCTGCCGCATCTGGTGGCCGGCGTGCCCGCGCGGGAAGCCGGAAGTTTTTTGCCGCCTGCGTGGAAGAGCGAATCCGCCGGCGAGCAAAGTTATTTCCTGGGAACCGATTATCTCGGCCGGCCGTTTGTCTCCGTTCTCGCCTGCGCGATCAGCGCAACGGCTCAGGTCGGCGCTGTTGGGAACGGCTGCGGTCCTCGTGGGCGTATTGATCGTGGGAACGATTCACGGTTTCACGCGGTCGCGGATTTTGGCGTCACTGATAGCGGCCGGGAACTTGGGCGTGATGGCCGTTCCGGAAGTGGCCGTTCTCATTACGATCGCCGCCGCTTGGCCGCGAACGGCACCGGCCTCGCTCGTCAACGCCAGCATGGTATCCGTGCTGGTGTTCTTTGCCATTCCCTCGGGAGCCCGGCTGATCGCCGAGCGGGTCCGATCTGTCAGCCGAACCGGCTTTGTGCTGGCATCGAGAGCCTGCGGAGACTTCCGCTGGGTACACGTTTCGCCATGATGTCTGGCCGCATCTCGTCGAGGACATCGCTTGGATCACGGCGTCGGTTCTGCCCCGCTTCGTGGCGGCGGAAGTGGGGTTGGCCTATCTCGGAGTGGAGTACCGCGAGTTCGACGGCCTGGGACGGACACTCGCCAAGAGTTTTAACAACCTCATCGATGACACCGCGCGGCTTCAAATGCTGGTTACGATCGCCGCCATTCTCTGGATCGCCCTAATCCCACAGGTTCTGTTTCATGGAATGGGTCTCCTCGCTTTGAGAAAGGATTCTCCATGAGCGACATCCTCACCGTGAGCAATTTGACCGTGCGAGGACCGCAGCGAACGGAAATCCTCTGCGGGGTGAATTTGAAACTGCGTTCGGGCGAGATTCTGGGCGTGGTAGGCGAGACCGGCAGCGGCAAGACCACGTTGATCAATAGCATTCTGGACCTGTTGCCGACGGGTCTGCATATCGTCGACGGCACAATCAGTCTCCACGAGGAACAACCCGTCGACTTACTGAAACTCGACGACCGCCGGCGCCGGGACTACCTGGGACTTGCCATCGGGTACGTGCCGCAGGATGTGCGATCGGGTCTCAATCCCCTGATGACCGCTCGAGCAAGCGTTCTCGAAGGGGCACGCCGGCAAGGTAGCGCGGTCATCGACCGCACCGAAGCCGCTCTGCGAAAAGCCGGTTTGCCGGACGAATTCCTCAAAGGGGATGCCGACCGCCGACCGGCCCGGCTTTCGGGGGGCCAATGCCAACGCGTCCTTATTGCTCAAGCGATCGTCAATGAGCCCCGCGTGCTGCTTTTGGATGAGCCGACCGCCTCGCTCGATCCACCGACTCGCGCTGATGTGCTGGAGACGATCCGCCGCCTGGCCGATGCCCGTTGTGCCGTTTGCCTGGTGACGCACGATCTCACGGCGGTCTCGGCCGTGGCGGATCGGGTGGCCGTGATGTATGCCGGGCGAATCGTCGAACTCGGCCCCGCCGATCGCGCTCTGACCGATCCCAAGCATCCCTATACGCGGGCGCTGGTCGACTGCCTGCCACGAATTGACGCGCACCGATCCATGACGCCGATTCCCGGCGAAGTGCCGGCCGCGGTTACGGAACTGGCCGGCTGCAAATACCATCCGCGTTGCCCGCACTTTGAAGAGCGGTGTGCCCTTCAAGAACCGGTCCTTCATGAAATTCAGCCAAACCACTCTGCGGCCTGTTATGCCCTCGATGCCCCGATCCGTTAAGGAAAATCACATCTTGCTCGAAGCGCGGAGCCTGCGGTTCTCGTATTCCTCCTCTGCGCCGGCCGGGGCGTTTCAATTGGTAGTAGATCATCTGGACGTTCGGGCCGCGGAGATCCTGGCGCTCTGCGGCACCAGCGGTTCCGGGAAATCGACGCTGCTGGCCATTCTCGCGGGGCTGTTGGCTCCGAGCGAGGGACACGTTCGGTTAATGACCTCCGATGGGCCGCGGGATCTTTATTCCTGTGGACGAATGGAATGGCGACGCCGGCGACGCGAGTTCGGGTTCGTCTCGCAGGATCCGCGTGAATCGCTGAACGATCGCCGGACCGTCCTGGATATCGTCACCGATCCGCTGCGCATCTACGATCTGCCGAAAGCGGAAGATGAACCCCGACACTTCTTGGACCGGATCGCGGCTTGGTGTCATGCCGCCGGTCCGGCGCTTTGCCGCGCCCGCCGGGAGATGGCACTCGATGCACTGCGGAACGTGGGCATCGACTCGGAGCAGGCTCTCCGCTCGCCACTGCATCTCTCCGGCGGTCAAAGGCAACGCGTCGCCATCGCCCGCGCTTTGGTCGCGCAGTCCGAGGCTGGTGTTTCTGGATGAGCCGACGAGCGCCTTGGATGTTTCGGTTCAGGCTTCCATTGCCAATCTGCTTTTGGGCTTGCGCAGGAAGACCATAAGCTGGGCTATGTGTTCGTCACTCACGACCTGGCCTTAGCCCGGCAATTGGCCGACCGCATTGCGGTCGTCGATCGGGGACAAATCGTCGAACTCGGAACCACCGAAGACGTTTTGGAGTCCCCAACTTCCGTTGCAGCTCAAAAGCTATTGAATGAAGAAGGCCCAAAATCTCGCATTAATGGCTTTCATTGATGGTGGCGGCTAAATCAGTGGCTTGGGCTTTGAAATCCTTTCCGATCCGTATTCCGGTGTTCGAATCTCATCGGTTCAAAAAATGAGTCGCCGTCGCAGGACTGAAGGTGTCGAATTCTCTAGAAGTCCAATCGAGACACTGGGATTATGCGACATCGCATAATTGGTCCATTTCTGTTCAAAGGCTCGCTCAGAGGTCGGCGCCGCATAGTTCAAATTCAAGATGCGAGCCTGGGAGGCGAGAGAAGCAGAGGATCCGATTTTACTAGACATGTAGTAACGGCGCGAAACGTCTGGCGAGCCGCCGAAACTCCCGAGCCATCTAGTATCGCAAATCTTTGACGTCGAGCGCCACAGGCCATTTCGTGTTTCTGCAGATCATCCGTCGAAAAACCGCCTTCAGATGTTCAAGATCCCGCGATCCCCATTTACCACTCGAGTGGTAAATGGGGCGATGGCCATGATTTCCAGCGAACGGAGGCCTCTTTGAGTGGTATCGGTGCGTTGGGGACCTGCAGTCGCTGAATCTCCTATCGATGGTCCATCAGTACGTTTTTATTAGACGTCTTATAAAATCGTTGCTTCGCCGATTCCGCGGCAGACTGCTGTCGTCCGTCTAATACTTTGACCAACGCGCCTGTCGACTTTACCGAGCGGTTCTGGCGGAGATTGCTTCGTCGTGCTGGCATCGGCATGGTAAAATCTGCCATTGATGACCTCGCCAATTGGGGACATGGAGAATCGCCGTCCAAGTTTATAACACGTGTTATATCTCCGGGCCGGCGTATTGGAATGGTCTTTCCAAATGGGCGTTGTGATAAAGATTCGCGTCGGACTGAATGGTTCAAATCCCACCAAAGGTGGATTTTGAATAATTCTCTCACCCTTTACGTGGCAGCTTAAAATCTTGGACGAGGATGACGTCGAACAGCGGCTCTATTGGCCAATTCCTGTTGAGCCGTCGAATTTCCCATCAGTGAAGTCACATGAGCAAAATCTGCTGTATTCGCCGGAATCCCGGATGAGAGCCAATGTTACGAAATCCTGCCACTTTATGCACCGGCGAATAATTTGATTCCCAGGTTGGCCCCGCCGCGCATAAGAGGACGGCTGGTCCCAAAGTGAATTGGTCGGGTGACTTGGAAGCAGCCCCGCCCTCGTGAATCTCCGCGTTTGCTTAAGCGAAGTCGCATCGGCGAAAGCTGCTGTTTTAGCCGGTCTCCTCGATGAGAGCATTATCGCGAGATTTTGGCGGTTCTTCAGCCAGCTAAAGAACTCGCCCCTGGCTGGCGATGGCCAAATGCCTTTCACGTGGCCGCCGATCGCAGAGGCCATCGACACCCCGCGGCAGACCGTCCGATTGGGTGAAGGAATTTGCTGAAATTTCCACGGTGAAATTTTCGACAAACAACGCCGATTTCGATCCCCCGATCTACAACGTCTGGAAACAACAGACGAAAACTCCGGGGCCAGACCACTTCGGCAACTCGGAACCCCGTTGGCTCGACAATCTGCTGTATCTCTACACGGAGCCGGGTTCGATCGTCATCGACCCCTTCGCCGGCAGCGGCTCGACCATCGACGTTTGCAAGAAACGCCAGCATGACCTGACCGAGGGGTTACTCAGGAAGAGATCGCAGAGGCCGTCGACGCCCGCAACGGACGGTCGCCGATTGCGTGAAAAGTTTTAGCGAAAATCCCACTGCGGAGTTTTCGCTAGAATTTCGCGGATTTCGATCTCCCCATCTACAACGTCTGGAATCAATAGATGAAAACTCGCTGTTTGAGTTGGTCCGATGCCAGGACGCGGAATCGCTAGAAGAGACATGCCAACGAAAGACGGCCTCGTCCTCGAATTTGCAGAATTCCGGTCCACCAATAAATCCCCCTGTTTGGTACTGGGACCGCTTCGGGAAATTCAGAAATCCCGCAGTTTCTCGTTTGACACTGAACAGACGCAGATGTATTTTACTGTAAATATAAATGCATCAGTCCTTGGCATACAAGTTCCGTCCGATGCGCATTTTTCGATCCCCAATCGCTCGCATCCTGATTTCCGACCAGATTGTTCTTGCCTCTCCCATCTGGTTTGGTTGGAGGTTTGTCGCTGACGCGCGAGAGCATGCCTCGCTCTTTTTTTGCGCGGCGGGACGCGATTTCTCCCTCCTAACTCCCACCTCAGCGTCTCGCCAGAAGCTTTTCCCAAATGTGGATTATTGAATCCCATGGGAATTTTGCGCGCGGACACTCGCAAAACCTCAAGCACCGCGTCAAATTCCATAAGTCATTCAGCATAAATAGGTTAAAGACAATTACTCCAACAGATTCACACTCGTGATTAGCCCTGGGAGCATTTATTATGCCAAAAACTTCGAGAAATCAAAAAATCACGCGCACTTGCGCGGTTTTTTGTCGCATGAGACTAATAGGGGACGACGTTTCTTCCTTATTCCCGCAGCGGAGATTCGATGATTCCGGCAACCGAGATTCCAACGGCCCGCGGTTTTCCACGGATGCATCCCGTTCGGATGCCGAAGGACGCTGCCTTGTCGCAGATGAGGGATCACCCCCTTGGGAGTTTTTCGAGCATCCCGAACGGCTGCCCGCGGATCCCACCGCTCAAAAGAAGATTCGGTTTGTTGCCAAACGGTTTCTTCGAATTTACGACTGGTATCCCGACTCCCTTGAGGATGTGGAACAAGCCTGTTGGCTGGCGCTTTGGAAGCAGTTTCGCAATTTCGATCCGGCACGGGCTTCCTGGGGCACCTTTGTGAGGCGGCTCGCCGTTTCCAAGTGCAAGGATCTCCGAAAGTTTCACCGACGCAAGAAACGGCGTGCGACGCAACGCCAATGGTTGGAGGACAACGTCCCGCCCGGTGATGAGGGCGAAGAACTTTCCGTTGAGGAGGTTCTCGACCGGGAAGTCCATCATCGGCGGCGATTCAAACGCCATTTTTTGACGGAATTCGATCGAGTCGACCTGCAAGATGCGATCGACCACCTTTCGCCGGGACTTCGTAAGCTGGCGATGTTGTTGCAGGTCTACAATTACCGTGAAACCAGGGAGACACTGGCATTGAGCCGTGGCCGACTGAAGAACGACATCTCCGCGCTGGGACAGGTTCTGAAGCAAGCCGGTGTCGAGCCATTGTCGTAAGCGGGGCAGCCAATTGGGATCGCGTCGGGCCCGAAAAAGCTGGAGGATTTTCCACGTCGGGATCCCCATTTGGGAAAACCTTAAGAATTGTAAAGAATCCGTCGTCGCGCTCTGTCCAAACGCGGTAGGTAATAAATAGAGGGAGAATTTTTTCGCAATCACTCACACCATTCGCCGGACGGCCATCGCCTGGGAGAAACGCGAGATTCAGATTTCACGTCCGTGGTCCCATTCCGAAGGAATTTGAGATTTTTTGCAAAAACTTTCGTCGCGCCGCGGCGAAACGCGGTAGGTCAACAATAGGGGGACATGTTTTTTTGCACTTCAAGAGAGCTTGTATTTTCCGCATCGTGATGCTCCAAGAACCCTGGGCGGTCGATGAACAAGGAGAAGTGAGATGAGAAAGAAAACGCTGCCGCCGGAACCGCTCGTGAACGTTGATGTGCCGAAATTGCTTGACCGGCTTGATGAGGTGAATCCGCGAGAGGGGATGCCGCCTCGGAAGGGGCGTTGGCTGGTGGATCGGTGGTGGAAGTTGATCGTGCGGGTGATCCCGGACCATCGCCCGCTTGGGGGAGGCGACTGGAAACCCGGGATCTCCATCCTCTGCCGTGACGAGGAAGGTGGATTCGGCACCGAGTTTGTCGAGTTCGACAAGTGCCAACTCACGGAAAGCGAGATCCAGCGGATGTTTGCATTTATCAACCGCTGGGAGGAACGGCGCAAAAAGGCGACTGAAAAACGCCGGAAATCTCGCAAATGAAAACACCTGCAAAACGGGCAGGTCTAACATGGAGTCCGTCGCCAGATCAGAGAATTGATGTCGAATTGGACATCCGGTGTGACGTTTACCGGATATTCTTTATTCTCTTCAGTGAGGTTCACCTTGGCAGAGTCTCCCGCCTTTGTTCCCACCGTGGCCGTGATTGCCGAACGGTTGGGAGTCGCTCGACACCGGGTCGAGTACGTCATTCGCAGCCGGCAGATCGAGCCCGTCAATTGGGCCGGAAACGCCCGCATCTTTTCCGAGGCCAGCGTGGATTACATCGCCTCGGAACTCGCCCGCATGGAGTCCGATGGCCCCCCTCTTACGGCGGGCGGAGCCAGTTAGCCGCGTCAGGCCCGGTTACTAGACGCCATCCATTTCTTCGTGGATCGCGGGCGACTTCTTCATTCGCTTACTAGACGTCTAGTAACAGGGATTCCCTGCCGTGCGCCCGCGGCGACAATCCGCGCTCCGATTTTGCGACGGATTGCAGCCGATCCAGCATGTGGGCGGAAATTGGACCCAATACGCGAGTCGCATACTCCAAACTCGTCTCGTTCGGTTATGCAACGCAAACGCGGTCACCAAGGCTGCGTGCCCCCCGACAACCTCAGCCTGATCGCCGAGACGTAGGGGCTTTTGAATCGTCGTAATGTCGATTTTCGTGTTGTTCTTCATTCCTAGAAAGGGGGGGGCTGTGATGTGACACGTCCTGGTTTGAGCGGCTGTGCGTTGGCGTTTCATTTTTTCTCAAGCTGGAGTCTCATTTGAACCATTCCCAACACTCCGAACTGATCGCCCTCCCCAAACCTTCGCCGACGGATTCCGACGGAAAAACTCCTCTCCCGATTGCTCGCCTCCCCCGTTTTTGAGGTGTATCCCAATGTGCCCGGCCATTCCCTCTGGCGGTATCCCTGGGAAGACCCCGAAACTCCCCAGGCCGACCTGTTGCTCCACCCGAGCCCTTGGCTCTTGAAGCATTATTGGAGCATGGGCAGTTGGGTCGTCCAACTCAGGCGTCCTGGGGTAGACGCCAGCGCCGATTGGCGACGGACCACGCAGGTGCCCCATTCCCGATTTCTTCTGAATCCGAATCTCCAACTGATTCCTCAGTGGGCCTTTCTCTTCCCCGCCGAGTGCGAGAATGAACCGACCGCCGAAGTCATGGCCCAATTCCAGGTCGGCACGATTCGCTTGATGGAAGACTCCGTGGTGTTCGTTACCGGATACCACAAACTGTTGACGCTTTATGCCGACGGCTCGTTCCAATTCGTCCGCTGGCCGCTGTTTTTCGATGAGGATTGATTGCGCCACAATTAATAGGTGCGTGAGTCCGTCCTTTTCCCTTTGTATTTGGAGTGCTGGATGACAGAACGTCTCCGCAGGTGTCTTGATCGATGCGTTTGCGACTTGGGCCCGAATGTTAGTCCGCATCCCCCGTCCCGATGAGCGAAGAATCAGCCTTCGGCCGCAACCTGTCTCAGATTCAATTGCTCAAGCAAAAAGGTAAAGCGCTATGAGAAAGAAAAGTGTGAAATCTGAACCGCTCGTCAATGTGGATGTTCTGAAATTGCTTGACCGACTCGACGAACTCGATCCCAGGGAGTGTATTCGTCCTCGGGACGGGCGTTGGCTGGTGGATCGTTGGTGGAAATTGATCGTGTGGGTCATCCCAGACCACCGCCCGCTGGGGAGGGGCCTCTGGAAACCAGGGATCTCAATCTATTGCTGTGATTCAGACGGTCGATTCGAGCTCGGGAGATTTCGTCGAGTTCGACAAGTGCCGGCTCACGGAAAACCAAATCCAGCGGATGTTTGCCTTTATCGATCGCTGGGAGGAACGGCATAAACAGGCCATGGAAAAACGTCGCAAATCCCGGAAGCGAAATTTCGCTTCAAAAGACGAATCAAGCAACGAATATCGTGATTCTGTTCGCTAACGGTGGAGAATGATTGACAACCTCACCCAAACCATCACCCCATGAGGCACCTTGGAAAAGGTAGCTCTGTTGTGGACGGGAAATGATAGTTCCCTAGGCGCCGCTTCCACTTCGTCAAAGGCGTCCTGGCAAGCGGCGTATTGACTCTGACTGCTCCCTTTTCTCATTAAGGACTGCGAATGACGAAGACTGGCACCTGGAAAGAACGACAACAACAGATTCTGGAAGCTTTGGATTTGCGGGCGGTCTACGCTGAACTCGGCGTCCGCTTTACGGCGCAGGAACCGAATGCCAACGGTTGGTTGGCCTGCCATGCGATGGACCGGGACGACGAGAATCCTTCGGCCGGTGTGTGCGTCGATCCGGCCTCGCCCGCCTTCGGGAAATTTCATGACTTCGCCCAGGACGACAAGTCGTGGAGTCTGTTTGACTTTGCCGCACAGTATGGTCCGTACGCCGATTGGAAAGCGGCGCGGAACCACTATGCCCAGGAGGCGAAGATCGCGCTCCCAAAGAATCCGCCGCCGGCAGGTCGCGTCCGCTGGGATCAGATCCGTGTCCTGGACAATGCGGAGGCGGACCTTTCCCGCTGGGCCGAATCGAAACCGCCGATCACGTTGGAGGCGATCGTGGCCGCGGAAGCCCAGGTAGTCTCCTGGCCCCAAGCCTCGATGCAGCCGATGACTTGCATCGGCTTCCGTTCCTACCGGGATCTGCGGGCGACTGCGCACGCCCTGTGGGATGATCTTGTATCGGGCGGATGGGGACAGAATTTCCCGCGGTTCCCAACGGCCCGGGAGCCAGAAAAACCCATTTGCTGCGCGGCTCCCAGGACGGCTGGATTTTTGTGGGCGGCTCGGATCGCATCGCCGAGGCCGATGTGCTGTGGAAAGTGGAGGGGCTGCCCGATGCCTTGGCATTGTATCCGCATCTGCCCGCAGGACACGCCGTGGTCACGAACACGCACGGCGCGTTGGCCGCCGCGAGTTGTGCAAAACCGATCTTTCGGGGAAAGACGGTGTATGTGATTGGCGACGCCGACGAACCCGGTCAGGCCGGGGCCCGCAAGTTCGCCCGGGCCGTCTGCCGCTCGGCGGAAGTCCGCCTCGTGCCGTTGCCGTTTGAGATCAAAGAGAACCATGGGCTCGACGTGCGGGATTATTTTCAGCAGGGACGCTCGTTTGCCGACCTCTGGGCCGCCGCGGAAAAAGCCGACGTGGTCACCGACAAACCGGCGCCTCCGCCCGAGCCCGAAGACCGGCGGGTGCTCTCTGTCTCGTGCGATGAGCACCAGGTCAATCGCCGAGCCGCCGAGGCGTTAAAAACCCATCCCGGCCTCTATCAACGCGGCAGCCTTTTGGTGCGAATTCTGCAGCACGATCATCTGGTCGGCGGGCAAGCCCAGGTGCGACCATTCTTGGCGCCGGTCCCGGCGGAGATTGTGCGGGATCATCTCTCCGCCTGTGTGAAATTCGTGACCACCAAGAAAACGCCGGATGGGATCGAAGAAATCCAGAGCTTCACCGCCCCATTGGTGCGTCAAGGCCGTGGCTTCGTTTGGGGACTGGCCGGGCATGCGGCATCTGGAGGGCGTGACGGATTATCCCCTGCTGTGCCGGGACGGCAGCATTCTCCTCAAGGCCGGCTACGATCCGCCCACCCGGTACGTGTATTTTCCCACCTGCAATCTGCCCGCGATTCCCGATCGCCCCAACCAAGCCGAAGCGATCGCGGCCCGGGATCGGCTCCTGGAGGTCGTGTGTGATTTTCCCTTTGCCCGGCCCGAACATCGGGCGGCCTGGCTGGCCTTTTTGCTGACGCCGTTGGCGCGAGCGGCGTTTTCCGGTCCCGCCCCCTTGTTTCTCGTGGACGCCAACATGCGCGGAAGCGGGAAGAGCCTGCTGTGCGACCTCGTCTATTTGCTGCTGACCGGGCGGCCGGTGCCGCGAATGAGTCCGCCGCGGGACAACACGGAATTCATGAAAGCAATCACGGCGATTGCCCTGCACGGGGACACGTTCGTGTTGTTGGATAACATCGCCGGGACGCTGGGGTGCCCTGCCTTGGACGCGGTGCTGACCACCACCGAATGGAAGGATCGCATTCTGGGGCGGTCCGAAGTCGTCGAACTGCCCCTGAACGTGACCTGGTGTGCCAGTGGGAATAACGTGGCCCTCCTGGCGGATACGAGCCGCCGGGTTTGCCACGTTCGCTTGGAGTCGCCCTTGGAACGGCCCGAGGAACGTTCGGGCTTTCAACATCCTCACCTGGCTTCTTATGTGCAATGGAATCGCGAAAAGCTGCTGGTAGCGGCTTTGACCATCCTCCGCGGTTATCACGTCGCAGGACGACCTGATCTGCCGCTGCCGAGTTGGGGAAGTTATGAGGGCTGGTCTCGGTTGGTGCGTCAGGCCGTCGTCTGGTGTGATTTGCCCGATCCCGCGGGAGCCAAGCAGGAGCTTATCGAGTACAGCGACCGCGAGGTGATGGCCTTGGGAGGCCTGTTGGAGGGCCTGCGCGAACTGGACCCGATGGGACATGGTTTACCGGCCCTGAAGATCCTGAAAATCCTCGAAGAAGAACCGAATCATCACGAGACGCTGCGGGAAGCGATTGAGGAGTTATGTCACGTGGGCGCCTCCGGCCGTCTGCCCAGTAGCAAGTCTCTGGGCCGAAAACTCGGACATCTCCGAGGGCGGATTGTCGATGGCTGGCAGTTACGGAGTTGGAGCCGGAAGAACACCTTGCATTGGGCCGTCGTTCCCACAGATTTCACGGAGGCGGATCGGCGGCGGACGCATCCCGCCAGCAGATGAAGGCCCCGGCGGAGGAATTTGTGGCAGGCCTCCGTCCAGGATTCCAAGGAGTACGGAGAACTTTCACTCGAAGATTGACTTGAGGGTGGGTTTGGGGGCTTTCGTCGGTTTCATCTAGCCATCTATATATCGTGAGAAAAAATCAAAAATACAAATATAGAATTATTTAGTCTATATAGAAGGGGCTGAATGAATCCCAAAACACCCACCAAACCCACCCTCGCCGGCCGTCCGAGAAAGTCTCTGGTTGAAAGCTGCATGACGTTCCCCGGCAGGTCGCGAATGGCTGGCAGTCCAAAGTCACCGGCCAGCAAAACACCCACTGGTGCGCCGCTGTCGGTGATGCAGTTGAGCGGCCGTTCCCAGAGAAGTGCTCGTGTTGGCCTCCGTGAACGATTCCGACGATTACGAAGTCATCTCACCGGAGGACTGGGTTCTGGGGGGGTGGGTTTGCGGTTTTCCGTGGGTTTCGTTTAGCCATCTATATATCGTGAGAAAAAATCAAAAATATAAATTAAAGAATTATTAGTCTATATAGAAGGGGCCAAATGAAACCAATACACACCCACTAAACCCACCTCCGTTTCTGAATCAGCCGCTTTTCTTCACCTCAGATGCCGGGATCATAAATGGTTGGCGCTTTCGAGCTCGTCCAGCAATTGAAGAGCCGGGGAATCTCCTTATCTCGCATCGGCAATCGACTGCGGTTTCATCCGCAGTCCAAAATGACGCCCGAATTATTGCAGGCCCTGAAGCAGCACAAGCACACGATTGCAGAATTGCTGGAAACGAACGGCGATGCGCCTGATCGAGAGCGGATCATCACCACCCGCGATCTGCCCTGTTTCACCAGCAACGGAAACTTGGGCGTGATCCCTACCGGCACGCGCGGCCGCTTGATTACCGACCTGGAGGCTGAATTCCCTGCCCCCGCAGAACGGGAGTTGTGGCAGAGCCAAGTCCTGGCTCACATCGGCGAACCCGGATGGGATCTGCTGTTGGTGGAAATCGGCGGGCAAGTCCGAGCCGTGGCCCGCGGGGCCATTCGGAGAGTTCCGAATCCATGAATACCCGAAAAATCGGACAGCTATGCCACACAAAACAAAGTCTGTCCCCTATTGCGGTTGTTCCGCTGGAAGTTAGGGAAATACGATGGCCAGGAAGTACCTATTAGGACTGCACTTACGTCAATATGTATTGACGTAAAGAAATTACATTTGTACTTGAATATAAATTACATTTGTACTTGAACGGCTCTTGTTAATTACATTTGTACTTGAAGAGAATTCCGAACCAATGGCATGCAGGCGGGGTTAACATCGTGACTCAAATCGACCACAACGGCAATCGCATTCTATTGACTCTGCTGGCGGAATTGGAAGTCTTCGGGGAAGCCGTGCTTGTGACCCCGCCGGCTGACAACATCCAATTGGCGACCGTCCAGCACTTTGGTATTCCCTATCAACCGGCTCGCTGGTTTGGCGGTTCGCTCAATGCAACGCGGCGCAAAGACTATTCCCGAGCCGCCCACCGCTTGGAACATCGTGGGTTGGTGACTTGCCTCCGGAAAGGCCGGAGAAACCGCGTAAGGTATTTGCGTCCGACCCCCACCGGCTTAAGGCGAGCATTGCAACTGGTGGATGCCGACGTGGATCTTCAGCAACTGGCTCAGGCATTCGCTTGGATCAATTGGGCGGAAGACCTGTGGAATGAAGTGTATTCGGACCTGGTAAGGTGATCCTGACTCAAGACCCGCATCACCTTACAGCGTGCAAAAAACATAACAAAAACAAGGGAAAAACGGCAAGAAAATGGGGTGGATTGCCATTCTGACTCTTCCGCCGAATTCCGCAATTTGCTGCTCCCCACCGGCCCAAAAACAGGTTCGATTTCGTTGCCGATCCGTGCGCATAGAACAACGCGATCGCTACCCCGCCCCCATCTTTAATGGTTCAAATACGTGTCAAATGCAAGCGAAAAACAGGCCCAATTTGAGAGACATTTGCGATGCGACGAACCGCCGGGGAGTTCCAAATTCGCCGCCAGACGCGTGACGTTGGCCCGTGGGCGAAAGGCGGTGCGGATTTGAAGAACGTCCCAAGCCACGAGAAAACGCCCGCGTGTGGCGAACACGGGGCGTCAGGTTGGCCGACGCTGCGGCCGGTTTTTCGCGAATCAGTCTTTGCCGGGCACGCTGATGATGCGGTCGCTCGCCTCGTGGTGATACCAAGTCGTCGGTTGAATGCCCTCGGCTTGCAGCCGACGGTACTCGGCTTCATCGACGGTGAAAAACCGGCCGCCGATGCTGATCGCGCGGTCGCCGGAAAAGTTGAGTTCGACCAAGGCGTCGTGCACCGAGGCGTGTTCCTGGCCCTGGATTTCAATGGTTCGCATGGGGTGTTCCTGTCTTTGCCTACGGGAAACGCCGACCTTCGTGGCTGTCGGTCTGGTTGGCCAATACGGTTAATCCTGGTGGTCGTCGGCTTCCAGATGTTCGAAGTTCGGATAGTCCGTGATGGGAGCAATAAAATCGTGTCCGAGTTGGTCTTTGAACTGCCCGACGAATCCTGCGATATGCCGATTCCATTGGCCAATCGTTTCCACGAGTTTTGGCACATTGCGATCGTCCCAAAATCCGCCTTCATCTTGAACTTCCGACAGGATCTCCCAATTCCCGGGCCTGGTCCAGCAACCGATGAAAGCTCGTCGTGATCATCGATCCGACCGAAGTTCGTCTCGCAATTGGTCCCACGGCACAGCGCCGTCCCAATCTCCCGACCGTCGCTGGAGTTCTTCCGCGAAGTCTGGACCGTCCACGCCGAAGTCCGGGGCATCCGCGGGCATCGTCTCGAGCAACCGGTTGACGATTGCCAGCCGATCAGATTCGGACAATAGCAAGGCAGCCGTGAGGATTTCATCGCGAGTTGCGGACATCAGGGTCATCCTAAAACCGAGTCGCCGTTTTTGAGTTACCACCATCATTCTACCTCGCGGGCAACCGTCCATCCAGCAGATATTAGCACGTTCGCCCACGGGCCAAAGGAGACGAGAAGTTGAACCAACCATCGATCAACGAGAGAACGCCCCGAGGTGGGGCGTTCTGGGCGGCGTCGTGGCGGATCGTCCGCCTATTCGCCGGGTGGAGAATCCGAGCCGTTGACGGGATCGGCCAGTGGCGGGTCCAATTCGTCGGCGATGGCCAGCAGGATGTCGATCAGGTCTTGCGCATCCAGCGTGCGGGATCGCCGGCCCTGGTCCAGGGCCTGCTGCATGCGGACGGTGACGTGGCGGATGGCGTCGGCGATTTCGTGCATGGTTTTACGTCCTCCGGTTTACGAGTTGGCTGTGAACAATCCGCGGTCGGCTTTCTTGAATCGGGAGTCGTCGCCCTTGTCGCGGATCTCCCGCATGATCGCGGCGGAGATCGTGGCGTGGGGCGTCTTGCCGCCGGGCGAGGTCCAATAGCCTTTTTCCGCCATCTGGTCGATGATGTCTTTCGCCCGCAATGGTTCTTGCGATTCGGACAAGACCTTCGCCGCCGCGTCGAGGGCGCTGAGCTTCTTGCCGTCCGTGGCCTTGGGTTTCGCGGCCTTGGCCTTCTTCGCGGGTTTTTCTTCCGGCGGCGTTTCGGCAGCGGCGGCGGCTTCGGCTTCGCGCTGTTCGACCGCGATCCATTCTTCCAAGTCCTTCTTCACCAGCCGCCGGACCAGTTCGTCGACGTAGAAGCGATCCGGCTTCTTAGCTTCCACCAGTCCCTTCTTCGCGTCGTAGGTCACCGTCTTGCCTTCGAACGATTGTCCGAGGTCCCCTTCGTCTTTGAGGCGTCCGTTCGTGACCACCAGCAGCGCGTGATCCTTGGTTTCGTAGTAGTTGCCCTTCGCGACTTTTTCGATCTTCTTCGTCATGGGGGTGTTCCTT
Organism: uncultured Planctomycetaceae bacterium; assembly: GCA_963815195.1. Taxonomy (GTDB): domain Bacteria; phylum Planctomycetota; class Planctomycetia; order Planctomycetales; family Planctomycetaceae; genus CAWAVN01. Next base: position 21,114 of record CAWFGE010000009.1, on the reverse strand, counting down.
TGCGAGAACCCAAAAAGAAATCAGCCGGCCACATGGCCGGCTTAGGAGATTTCGTTTTGCTGGTCCCGATCGCGGGCCAGCATGTCTTCGTGCCATTTCCAGAATTCGATTTCGTCGTCCGTGGCCAAGGCGACGCTACGGACGGTCGCCTTCTGCATCAGTTCGGGAAACAAGTCCCGGAGGGCGGTTTCGCCCAGTTGCCGGGCTTCCGTTTCGTCCGCGGCTTCGACCAGCACGTAGCGGCTGAGCGTGGCCACCCGGAAAAATCGTTTCATGGTTTGGTCCTTTCGTGAAAGACGCATTTGCGTTCAACAGGACCATGTGAGCCAGGTTTTCCGAGAAACATCCAGCGCAATTCCGAAACATTTTTCAGGTTTTTGCAAATGTCCTCATCCCCGAACGATGGCCGGTTTCGAACCCGTTGGCGGTGCCGATCCCGTCCGCCGCCCGGCTATTGAGCGGGCTGTGCCGTCGCGGCTTCGATCCAAGGCGTGATGTTGTTTGGGACGGATGCCAAACCGGTGGTGAAACGGACGCGTGTGAAACTTTCTGATCTGAAACGGGAGCGAAGATGAACGAAGCCAGCGAAATGACGAAAGAAGAACGCTTTCAGGCCCTCGCCGCGATCCTGGCCCGCGGCGTCCGCCGCTATCGCCAACGGTTGCGGGACAAACGCAAAACTTCGGAATCCGCCCAAAAAAGGCTTGGCCAATGACCTTGAGGTTCTCTGCGAAATGAGGCTGAGTGTCTCACGTGTTTCGTTTTAACCCACCGAGAACCAGAGAAAGGACCAACATGCCACTGGACATCCACCGCGAAGTCGCATCGCTTGAAAAGATGACGGCCGGCGAATTGCGAGAACGCTACGCCGAAGTCTTCGGCGAAACCACCCGATCCCGCCACAAACGGTAGCTGATCCGCAAGATCATCTGGCGGATGCAGGCCAATGCCGAAGGCGATCTGAGCGAACGTGCCCGCCAGCGGGCCGCGGAACTGGCCGACGACGCCGAGGTCCGCACCACGCCGCCGAAAGATTTTACGCCCAGTCCGGTTCCCAAACCCGGTTCCCACGATTCCCGACTGCCGGCCCCCGGCACGTCCATCGTCCGCCAATACAAAGACCGCGAAATCGAAGTCCGCGTTCTGGAGAACGGCTTTGAATGGGAGGGCGACCGCTACAAGTCCCTGTCCGCCGTCGCCAAGGCCGTCACCGGATCGCACTGCAACGGATTCCGCTTCTTTAACCTGGAGGCGAAATCATGACCCGCAAGAAATCCAAACCCAAACAAAAGACGCCGCAAAAAGTCCGCTGTGCGATTTATACCCGCAAATCCCATGAAGAAGGCTTGGAACTGGAATTCAATTCGCTGGACGCCCAACGCGAAACCGGCGAGGCGTATATTGCCAGCCAGCAGCATGAGGGCTGGGTCTGCTTGCAGACCCGCTATGATGACGGCGGCTATTCCGGCGGCGACATGGAACGGCCGGCGCTTCAGCGGTTGCTGGAAGACATCCAGGCCGGGAAAGTCGATTGCGTCGTGATCTACAAACTGGACCGCCTGAGCCGGTCGCTGTTGGACTTCGCCCGAATCATGGAAGTCTTCGACCAGCACGAGGTGTCGTTCGTGTCCGTCACGCAACAATTCAACACGGCCACGTCGATGGGCCGGCTGATGCTAAATATCCTGCTGTCGTTCGCCCAATTCGAACGCGAGATCATCGGCGAACGCATCCGGGACAAGATCGCCGCCCAGCGGCGGAAAGGCAAATGGGCGGGCGGGATTCCCGTCCTGGGCTACGACGTGGACCGTTCCGGCCCCAGCCCCAAGTTGGTCATCAACGCCACGGAAGCCGCCCGTGTGCGCGAAATCTTCGATTTGTACCAGAAGCACTGTTCGCTGTTGGCCGTGGTCGAAGAATTGGAACGGCGGGGTTGGACCAACAAAGAATGGCTGACGAAGAAAGGCAACCGGCGCGGCGGCCGTCCGTTCGAGAAAGCCAGCCTGCATGCGCTGCTGACGAACCCGATTTATGCCGGCCGCGTCAAACACAACACGGAATTCTTCGAGGGCGAGCACGAAGCCATCATCCCGAAGGAACAGTTCCGCGAGGTCCAAGCCCGGCTGAAACAGAACAACCGCACGGGCGGGGCCGAGGTGCGGAATAAGCATGCCGCCCTATTGAAAGGCCGGCTGGTCTGCAAGGCCTGCCAGCGGGCGATGGTTCATAAATTTACGGAGCGCGGACGCAAACGCTACCGCTATTATACGTGTTCCAAGGCGATCCAAAGCGGCTACCAAACCTGCCCGTCGCCGTCGCTACGGGCGCCGGAAATCGAATCGGTCGTGGTGGACCAGATCCGCTGTATCGCGACGGACCGAAAACTGAAAGCCGAAGTTGTTCGCCAGGCGGAATCACACGCCAAAGAAGAACTTGCCCGCCTGCGCTTGGAACGCACGCAATTGGAACGGGAACTTTCCCGCCATCACCGGGAAATCCGCCAGGCGGTGACAAACCCGGACGGTATCGCGACGACGCTGATCGCCGATCTGCAGAACCGGATTTCGGAGGCGGAACGACGGATGCCGGAATTGGCAGAAGAAATCGCCGCCGCGGAAAATGACCAATTGACGAAGGACGACGTGGATACCGCGTTCGGCGACTTCGACGGTCTGTGGGATGCCCTGAGTCCCCGCGAGCAAAGCCAACTGGTGGGTCTGCTGATTTCCCAGGTCGGATTCGATCCCGAAGACAGCAGCATTGAAATGGAATTTCATCCGACGGCGATTAAGAAATTGGCCCAGCAAATGGGGGTGACGGCATGATCCGCGTCAAACAAAAACTGCATTTCGGCAAGGTCCAGCGTGGCCAACAGAAGATCGCCACCGAAAAACCGGTTGCCGTGGCGGATGGGCGCGATTCCCCGGATTTCGCGATTGATGGCGCTGGCGATTCGCTATGATGGGCTTCTGCGGGACGGAACTGTTCGGGATCAAACGGAATTGGCGAAATTGGCCCACGTCACGCAGCCGCGGATGACGCAGATTCTGAATCTTTTGTATTTGGCACCGGAGATTCAGGAAGAAATCTTGTTTCTCCCGCGGGTGACGGAAGGCAAGGATCCGGTTCATGAAAGGATGCTGAGGCCGATCGCGGCGGAAGTGGATTGGGGGCGGCAGCGGGAGATGTGGGAGGGGTTGGAGTAGCGTTTGCAAGCGGAATGAAATGGATCTGCGTCAACCGTCGCCGCTTGCAATTCGCCGCATTTTTTATCGCAATTTCGAGGCTTGACTTTCAATTCGGAGGAACCGCCATTGAGTACAAACACCAAAATCGAATGGACCGACACGACATGGAATCCCGTCCGAGGCTGCACGAAAATCAGCCCCGGCTGTGCCCACTGCTACGCTGAAACGTTTGCGGAACGCTTTCGCGGCGTGCCGGGCCACCCCTACGAGCAGGGTTTTGATTTGAGGCTGGTTCCGGAGAAGTTGACCGAGCCGTTTCTTTGGACCAAGCCTCAGATGGTGTTCGTCAACTCCATGAGCGATTTGATGCACCGCGACGTTCCCGACGAATACATCGTTTTGGTTGCCGAAATCATGGCCAAGGCGAATTGGCACACCTATCAGGTGTTGACCAAACGGTCCGAACGCCTGCGGGATTTGCTTCAAACCAAGCTGGCGTTCGCCGCTGATTTGGATCACGTTTGGTGGGGTGTGAGCGTGGAAAATCGAAAACATGGTCTACCCCGCATCGATCATTTGCGGGAGACCAATCCCAAGATGGCCTTCCTGTCGGTCGAGCCGCTGCTTGAGGATTTGGGTGAAATCGATCTGACGGGAATCGATTGGGTGATCGTCGGAGGCGAAAGCGGCGCAGGTAGCGCAGGCCCATGAAAGCCGAATGGGTCGAGAACATCCAGCGGCTGTAAGGCGTCAATTAGTTCGGCTGCCTGAGCGTCGATTAGAGCGACCGAGGCTGGGAGCTGCCGGGGCTTGGGCGTCAATTAAAACGACCGGGGTCGGACGGGGGGCGCGTTGGACGAGGGGCACTTTTCCCGGAGCTTCAATTAAAACGACCGGCAAGGTCCCGCGGCCGGCCTCGATTTGGCATGCTATCGCAAACTCTTGCATCAAGGAGGTTTGCGATGCTCAGCGACGCCAAGGCGGGACAGATGTTTTGTTTGCTCCATCAAGGGCATTCCGTGGCTCGGATTGCCAAGACACTGCACATGGGAGAACGAACCATTCGCAAGTATCGGGATCAGGGGGCACTCCCCAGCCAACAGGCCAGGCCGCCCAGAACGTACCGCACGCGGACCGATCCGCTCGAACCATTCTGGCCGGAAATCGAGGAGTTCTTGGAGAACGATCCCAGGCTCAGGCCGGTGGCGTTGCTGGATTGGCTCAAGCAGAAATATAACGCCCCCGAAACGGGAGAAGGGCCGATCAGCGATTCCCTCAGGCGGACACTGGAGCGGCGGGTGCAGAAATGGAAGCTCCAGCACGGAGTTCAACACGAGGTCAAGTTTCCTCAGGTGCATCAACCCGGCGATGTGATCGCGTTCGACTTCGTCAACTTGAACGGCCTGGGCGTTACGATTGGCGGCCGGGCGTACGAGCATCTGCTGTTTCATTCGGTCTTCACGTATTCCAATTGGGAGCACGTTCACCTCTGTCATTCCGAGTCGTTTGAGGCCTTGTCCGCAGGCCTTCAAGATGCCTTGCATTTGGCGGGGGGCGTGCCAGCGCGGGTGCGCAGCGACAGCCTGTCGGCGGCGGTGAACAACCTCTCCAGCGACAAGCAATTCGCGAGAGCGTACCAAGCGCTGTTGGATCACTATGGCCTCAAAGGGCATCGGATCAATGTGCGAAAGCCTCACGAGAACGGGGATGTGGAGTCGGCCCACGGCCACTTCAAGACCTGGCTGGATCAGACCCTCCGGCTGCGGGGCCATCGCGACTTCGAGACAGTCGAGGCGTATCGGGAGTTCTTAAAGCAAGTGGTGACGCGCCGCAATGCCGGGCGGACCAGTGCCTTTGAGAAGGAATGTGCGGCGCTTCGGCCATTGCCTTTCAAGCGGCTGCCCCCGACCACTCGCGTGCGGGTGCAGGTCAAATCCGATTGCATCTTGAGGATCAAACGCAACCTGTATTCGGTGAGCAGCCAGTACGTCGGCTTGGAACTCGACATTCTGATTCATCAAGACCATCTGGAGCTTTGGTATCGCGGGGAGTGCTTGGAACGCCTGCCGAGGCTGTTTGGTCAAGGCAAAGAGCACATCGACTTTCGGCATGTGATCGATTCCTTGATCCGAAAGCCGGGGGCCTTCCTCAATTACAAATACGTCAATCATCTGTATCCGACGACTCGGTTTCGGATGGCCTACGATCAACTCGTCGCCCGAAATGACGAGAAATCCGCAATCAAGCAGTATCTGAAAATCCTGCACGCCGCCAAGCACGAAGGCTTGGACCTGGTGGATGACGTGCTCAGGTGGTGCCTCTCCGAAGGCATTCCGGTCCAGGCGGAGAAAGTCCTGGACCTCGTCAAACGCCGGCAGCAATTGCCCAGTCCCTTGGAGGTTCACGTCGAGCCTCCCGATCTGTCCGTGTTCGATTCCTTACTCTCCTCACAGGAGGTTTCTCATAATGAAGAAGAAAACGTCTCCCACGAAGACCCCCAGGGCGGCGAAGACCGCGAGTCCTTCGCCGGCGATCCATCCCGCCCGGTTGGCGGACCAACTGAAAGAACTCAAGCTGCCGACGTTTCGGGAACAATACCCGATGGTGGCCGAACAGGCGGCGCGGGAGAATTGGACGCATCCCCAATACCTCTGGGAATTGACCCAGAAGGAATGCCAGGCCCGTCACCAAAACCGCATCGATCGACTGCTCAGGAACTCGAAGCTCTTGGAAGGCAAAACCTGGGAGCAATTCCAATGGTCGCGGCTGCCCCTGCATGTGACCCAGCAATTCGAGACGCTCAAGAGCGGGCACGTTCTTGGACCGTCACGACAACTTGCTGATTTTCGGCGCGCCCGGCTCCGGGAAGACGAATCTGCTGTCCGCACTCGGCGACCAACTCGCGCAGGCAAGGCCGCACGGTGTTATTCACAACCTGCCAGATGCTGGTCCAAGAACTCCTCCGGGCCAAACGCGACCTGCGGTTGGAGAAGCTGATCAAGAAACTCAGCCGCTACGAAGCGTTGATCATCGACGACTTGGGCTATGTTCAACAGAGCCGCGAGGAGATGGAAGTGCTGTTCACGCTCATGGCCGAACGCTACGAACGGGGCAGCCTTCTGATCAGCAGCAATCTGCCCTTCTCTCAATGGGAGCAAATTTTCAAGGACCCGATGACGACCGCGGCGGCCATCGACCGTTTGATCCATCACTCGATCATCATCGAGTTGAACATCCCCAGCTACCGCTTGGAAACCGCCAAGAAAAACAAGAAAAACTCGGCCGATTCGGACGAGTCAAAGCCTGGTTCCAAAGGCTGATGCCCGTCAATTTCTCCCTCTTACACGGTCAATCTAATTGACGCTAAAGAGCAGAGCTAATTGACGCCGAACAAGCGGCACTGCGATTCGGCGCGCATCCCGTTCTTTTTCAAGCAATGGGGCGGAGTTCGCAAGAAGGTTGCGGGACGGGAACTCAATGGGCGGACTTACGACGAGCATCCGTCGATTGTTCGGAGTGACATGCCTGGACGGGCGATGCGGAAGGAGATGGCGGAGGAGGTTGAGAGGGCGAGGTGCGCTGCATGCTCGTGGCGGTCACCAATCTAAACCCAACCCAACGTCCGAACAATAGCTATGCCGTTCGTACGTTCGTACGGCATATTCGCGTATTTTGCAGGCCTTTCTCCGTGCCTAGAGAGCCAGGTCGCTGAGCACGAAGGTCACAAATCTTCGAGAATGCACGCTGGCGGGCATTACTGCAGATGCGTTTTGAGCCAATACCCGAGTTCCGGCCGCAGGAACTCTGCAGATGGAAAGTCAATAATGAACTCGTCATCAAGACGGTTATACATCCAAGCAATAGCTCGTCGATTTCCAACGGCATTTAGAATTGTCTGAATGACGGCGCTTTGCCGGAACTCACTGCAAGAGGACCGTCGCAGCCGCTTTAGGCAGTCGAGGGCAATTCGCGCCTTTACGGGCAAGGCCAAACCCGCCTTTGCAATGAAATAAATGCACTGCTTCAATGGCCAACGTTGTGGGTCCCATTCCGAGTATTCACCGGCTCTGATGACAATGTCGGGATTCCAAATCGTCTGAGCATAGTCCCAGGAAACGAGCTTGGCACTCATCAAGTTGTAGTCATCCATTGTCAGGCAGCAAGCATCGACGGATTTACGGAGTATTAACTGTGTCCAAACAGACCCGACACCAAAATCGTTCTTTGCCAGGAACGCCAGCAATTCGTCATCACACCAAAGGATCGCATTCAAGTCTCTCGCGAGAGTCATTGCCTCAAGATTATGAAAACCAACAAGCTGTTCGTAGCGGTCTCGCTTTTGTGGCTCGATCTCTGCTAAGGACGCAGATGATTGGCATTCGCAGCGTTCTTCAATCACCTGTTTGATGGATTCGATCTCTTTGCAATTGGCCTCACGTTGTTCCAGAGTGATTTCCTGAAATATTAGCTGGCCATCTTCTGTCACTGATGCATGGCCGCCCTCGTGACTACATTCATCCTTCAGGGTGCTCAGCCATTGCTCCACCACTTCCCTGGTCGCCTGGGAGACTATATATTTCTTGCCCGAATCGAGGTAACACCATGCTTCAATGAGCGTGAGCGTCACAACTGCCGTGATATCAAGAACAACTACATTGCCCGTCTCGTGCTGTTCAACCGCTTGCACGAAATCGCTAGGCGTGATCTGACAACATTTTATCAAGCCATTTGGATGTGCCGCGAGCGATTTGATGGCATCGATTTCGGTGATCCCAAGTCTGTTGGCAAACAAGTGCAATGAACACGGATGTGCTTTGTACAATCCAATCCACTTGTCGATGTGTGCCCGACGCTCTTTCAGACTCTCGATGAGGGGCACCGGGTCAAACTCGTCGCCCGTGCCGAAATGAATCTGCTGCACGAATGACGTATCGGGAAAACGTTCTCGAAAGTGGCTTAGGCTGTCTTGAAAGGCCCGTACGTACTTAGTCTGGATTTCCTTAACCGTCGCCATTTCTATATGCACGAGGCTTCCCGGAAGCTCGATCATATCGTTGACATTGCGACCCAGGAGTCGCTCTGCTATTTTGCTGGTTGGTGCGAATTCCCCCCGACTCGGCACGGGGCGGTCTTTCTCTATAATGACCCATCGCTGCTGACAATTGTCGGTCTCTAGCAAGGCAGCACTTTCTGCTTCCACTTGGATCGGCGGTTCACGCAGTGACGTTCGATTACCGTACGTGAGAAAGGAGAACACGTACTGCGCATGTGCACGTTCGTCGTCGAAATACAGTCGCAGTTGTGCATACAGAAACCGGAGGGCATCATCGAATCTGTCGGCGGTGATGTACGGCCACACCACCAATTGCGATTCACACGGCGTCAGGTCTGCCGGGATTGGCAGAACCGTAGCATCCAATCTCACCTCCTCACTCCGGTTGAGACGAATCGCCAACACGTTCTTGAACGCAATGAAAAAAGCTGGCGTTGGGCTCGTCTCGATAAATTCCTCTGCCAGGCAAAATCCTTGCTCGGGTGCATAACGACTGAGGAGTTGCAATTCCAATCGTTGCATCTGGTAGTCCCGCTCGCCGGCCTCCCGGAGTTCACGGCATATTCGAAGCAGGAGATCATGCCGCCGCAGGCGCTGGGCACAAGTAATGAGCATCTTTGTGTCGTCATTCAGCAACCCAGTGGGTGCGATCCTTTCCAGGAGATCTAGAGCTTTAATAGGTTGCTCAAGCCTGATGAACACGTCGGCAAGCAAACGCAATTCTTGCGTATGAGCGTCCTGTACGTCCTGTTCGAGGGCGTAAGCGGCGTACTGCTGTGCTTCGTCGCGCTGCGCAGGATTCCACGGCAATCCAGACAAGCGCGACGTGAGCCTGAAATGGCGATCGGCTCTGAAACGTCTCAGTTATACACGACCGCGCCAGTAATCTGGATCTTTCACCAGAAGAGCCAGTTGAACAGAATGCATGCGACATTCAGTCGCGCCACAGGCCAGTCCTCGTCGGCGAGTCCCTTAATCTGCTGCAGATACCGGGAATGTTCTTCTGCATCGTCGGTGTTATGGAACTCGGTGATCGCGGTGAGAAACTTTCCCTCCTTTGTATTTGGGTCCAGATAAGGCAGGAATTCCCACGCATTGGCGAAATCCTGGTGGTGTAGAAAGAATGCTACTGCTTGGGTCGCATACGCCGTCGGTTTGTCAGCTGCGTCAATCGCAGCACGATAGTCGGCACTGGCTGCAGTGATATTATCCACTAGGACATGCACGCCCGCGCGATTCACCAAGATTTCAGGAAGCATGTTCGTGTATCGCTTCTCACGCGACCCTTCCAGTGCAATATCGTAATGAAATAGGGCGTTCTGAAGAGACGACCTGCGATTTGGTCCGCTGTCGGTTACCGCTGCGTGATGCAACGAGAGGGCGACAGCAAAGTGCGCATGGGGAGAGTCGGGGGCGATCTCAAGGGCGGCGCTGTCCAGCCTTAACCGCAGCAGCGCTCTTCCCGAGTTGCAACGATTTGTGACACAGAGCGATATTGATTTCCGCGTCTGTTGATATGTAGGGCGTGAAAAGCACCTCGGCGCTCAGTGATCTCGTCCATGCTGGGTGCGTTTTCGATGAACCGACACAGCATCATTGGCGTTGTTAGCCCGTCCAACAGATACTGTTTAGCCAGTTCAAATGCTTTTTGGGAGTCGGATATGAGCGAGTATCCCAACACGCGGTTCTGCTTCGCTTGATCGAGTTCGGGCTGCAACTCGTACGCCGCTAGGAATTGTTTGCTTGCTTCCTCAAAGCTCCCGGTTTCTGGCGCCAACTTCGCTCGAAGACGTCGTACCTTGTATTGCTCATCTTTTGGAAGCTTCGTCAGGTTATCATCGAGCGGGAGTTTTCGAAGTGAGTGCTCCGCCGCCTCAAATTTGCGATCCAGAAGTAACTGCTCGATTTCGCTGTACGCGCTGCTCGATATATCGGTGGGTGCAGGACTCAAAACATGCAAGGCGATCGCGGCGATCTGTGGATCCTGCAGGATGGACGCCAAGACATCGGCGCCGGTATCTCGGCCACACACGATGAAATAAGCCTGAATCGGCGGCAATTGACTGAGTCGCTCGCAAATCTCCTCCCAGAAATGGAGTTCAACCGTGAACTGTTTGTTGAGGCGTCTGTTTAATTCAACAACGGTGTCTTGCACTTTTTTCGACTTCTTCGCAGTCGTGGCGATGACGTATTGCTCGATCGAGAAAGACGATCGCTCAGCTTTAGCAACTTCGCCCTTTATTTCAGAAGGGGGTAAATTCTTCGTTGATTCGTGAAATTTGCACTGAACTGCCCGTACGGGTTTTAGGCACACTGGATCATGGATATCGACACCGTCCTGCTTTTCACCGCGTTTTGCATATAATTGAAGGCTTTCGTTTTCCCAGAGCTTCCGATAAAAGCGGAGACACATCTGCTCAAATGCGTCCTCGTTGTCGGGATGTTGGTAGCGAAAGCCCATGAACCGCGTCGGTATATCTGAGAGGTTGTACGTGGAACTATTTCTTTCATTTTCATTTTATCGCACTAGTCCCAAACTTGCCACACGGTGGGGCCATTGGTCGGTGGTTTCGTAACCGACGAAAACAATCGCGAGCGTTTGTCACATCGACCGACGCACTTTCTGTCCGGAGCTCATTCCTTAACCGACACTCCCGGAACCGGCTTCGGGCTCATTCAAATCATCCAACACCTCCACAATCTCGGCTTGCGCCGACTTTAGCGTGGCCCGCATGGATTTGATCAATCGGCTGGCCTCCCGGGCATCACTGGTCAGTTCGTCCATTGGAGTTTCGGAGCGGTCCAGCCGTTCCAGGATTTCCTCCAGCCGTTGTTCCTTTTCTTCGTAGGTCATTTCTTCCGGGTTCGGTTTCGTCATTTTTTGTGTCCTGGGATCTTTCGACGGTGCTGGTGAGCATTCCGTGGGAACTCTGAGTGTGGATGACTTGGCCCGGCTGAATTTCAGAGGCGTCGCGGACAATGTTTCCCGAGGCGTCCCGCGTGACGCTATAGCCCCGTTCGAGAATTCGGTTGCGGCTGACGGCCTCCAAATACCGCTGGCGTTCGTTATGGCCGGCGAGCCGTTGTTCGACGCCCCGCGCAACCCTGCAGCAGCTTCGCCTGGGCGGGGATTGAGAAATCCTTTTTCTCAGCTCGTCGGATGAGATGCGTAGGAATACGAGTCTCCAGGTGGTTCTGATTTCGCATCAGTTGATTCTCTCCTGGAGGAAAATTCTTTCGATGATGATCATTACTGTTGGCAAGTCTATCATGAATTGATAACTTAGCGAACGAGGTGGTTTATTTACAACGAAAAATCTCATGCCCTCGAGCCGCGGCCCGATATTCTTCTCAAACTGATTCGACGCCGCCGCTACTCCACACGAGAGTTGGCCGAGCAACGCGGTGTGCCGGAGCCGACGACTCCGCGTAGCCTTGCTGCATTGCGTCAGCGGGAACACGTCATCCAAGCGGTCAAGGTTGCCGATTCTTGGGCGTACGGGTTGAAAAAGGAGTCTGCGAAAAATTGAATCTCGTGAAAACCAGCCAGAACACGATCGGTCAAACAGCGGGGTCGCATTGGAAATCAAACGCGAACCGGCAATCAATCTACAGCCTCAACCAAATCACTGAGGTTCGCGTCTATGGCGACTTTGGTTCGTCCTCCGGTTTCAATCCTAAGCCCGTTGCGTTATCCAGGAGCCAAACGCCGTTTTGCAGCGTATGTTGCCAAGTGTCTAGAGGCGAACAATCTCAACCCGAAGGTCTTCATTGAGCCATTCGCCGGTGGCGCGAGCGTATCGCTGCAACTCTTGGCGGACGGCCAGGTCGAGTCGATCGGTCTCGTTGAGCGTAACCCTGACTTGGCCAACTTCTGGAAGACGGTTTTCTTCGATGCAGACTGGTTGATCGAGCAAGTCCGCACCACCGAGGTCACGATCGAACGGTGGCGGTTTTGGAAGAGATGTGTGCCGGCAGATCGTCGCCAAGGTGCAATGCGCTGCTTGTTTTTGAACCGAACCAGCTTCTCGGGGATCCTGGCTCCCTCCGGTGGTCCGATCGGAGGTACCGAGCAGCAGTCGAAGTATTCTATTGACTGCCGGTTTCCCCGCGAAACCCTTGTGCGACGAATCGAGCAAGCCGCAGCACTGGGCACCCAGGTCAAGTTCGTCTGGAACCTGTCATGGGCTGCGGCTGTTCCACGCATCCAGAAGATGCGTGCTGCCGGAAATCTGCCGAAAAGGAAGAAAGACATTTTCTATTATTTGGATCCGCCGTTCTTCGAGCAGGCGGATCGACTCTATCGCTTTTTCTTCCGCGCGAGGATCATCGAAGGCTGCGAGAATACTTGCTTTCCGAAAGGTCGCCTTGGCTGTTGAGCTACGATTGCTCCGAGCAGGTCGAGACTCTGTATGGGCCAGCGGTGAGTCGCACTGACGTTCATATGCTTTACAGTTCGCCGACCAACGGCGGGGGGATCCGCAGTTTCGAGGTCGCGTTGACCAACCTCCCAAAATTGCCCAGAGAAATCCAGCTCTGGCGGAGCGCGGAAGAATGGACGGAAAACCATACGCCTGCCCTCTCACGCGGGAAAGCGATTCGACCGGCGGCAGATCCGCTGTCTGATCTTCCGGTCGCCGGTTAAATGTTTTGGGCCACTGAGCTGAGATTCACTATGAAAAATATTGGCAAGGTTCTTGGCAATGAGCCACTCGTGACATTGGTCCAAAAAGAGAACTTCGTTGGCTGGGTTTATGAGATCAGCTACGACGAAGTTGCCGTCATGACTAATGACCTGTGGAAGTCGCGGGTTGCTGGGGTGCCGCACAACTGCTTCCTGATCGCAACACCGTTTGATCCCGGTGCTTTTCAGGAAACTGACGAAGCGGACCGTATCGTGTTGCTGCTGCGGGTTATCGACTCGGCACGGCTGCCGCAAGATGACGACATGGTGCGGGCGAGAATCGACCATTTCCAGAATCAACGTACCGGGGATGCGGGAGCCGCCAACCGAGACATGGATGATTTGACACGCAATCAGATGCAGTTTGGCGGGTTGAAATGCCGGATCCTCGGCACCTTCTTTCTGCGAGAGGGCGACTTATGGTTGGGTAGCGACATCGAGTCGTTCGAGACGGCCGCTCTCCGGCTCAATGTTCACCGGCCGCGAGGTGCGGCCCTGGAACGGATCGCTAATCATGTCGATCCACTACGAAGAAAAGCTGCCCAGGAGTCCGCTCAGCGTATGGGTCTCAAAGGACATGTCTCCCCATTCCGCATCGGCACGGTTCGCTACACTTCTACGGATCGGCTCCACCGGGGGGCAGAAGAATCCCGCGTGCCCGTCCACGTCCAACCGTCTGATTTCATGGCACGCCGCACCGCGGTGCTTGGGATGACGCGGACGGGAAAATCGAACATGGTCAAGCAGATGGTCTCAGTGGTCAAACGAGTGGCTGACGAGGGCCAGACCCCGATCGGCCAAATCATCTTCGACATCAATGGTGAGTATGCGAACGCCAACGAACAAGACGAAGGGGCATTGGCCGACGTTTACCCCGACGAAACCGTTCGGTATCGCATGCTCCAAACAAAGGGGTTCGAGGAGCTTCAAAACAACTTCTTCATCCAACTTGTGGAAGGGTTTTCGCTAATTCGACGGACATTGTTGGAAAACAAATCCGATACAGCCTCCGATGTCAAAGCCTTTGTCAACACCTCTCTCGATGAACCGGACAAGTCCGACCGAAGTGCCCATAAGCGTTGGGAAGTTCGCGTTGCCTCCTACCAAACCATGCTCTGTAAGGCGGGATTCACGCCACCGCACGGCTTCAAGATCCGGTTCGAGGCCAACAAAGGGGTTCGGGACGCCGTCGAACGGCAGCTTGGGAATAGCCCAGGTGATCCCAAGACTGGCCTTGCACCCGACGATGCAATCGAGTGGTTCACCGCCGCTGACGATCTTCACCGCGAAAATCAACTGCCACAGAGTTCATCAGGAAAGAGTTGGGCCGATGATGACACAGTTGCCATCTGGCACATGCTGACGAACCGAAATGAGAGTGGGGCCTACATCAATGGCTACAAAGCTCTGGCCGATGCAAGGCGGTATCATTCGCCTCGTCGAAGCCAAGAGGTAGGCGAGGAAATCTATCGGCATCTTATCGCAGGCAAGATTGTAATTCTCGATTTGTCCGTGGGCGAGGCACAGCTTCGGGAGCGGATTAGCGAGCAGATTGCGAGAACAATTTTTGCGAAGTCGATGAACCAATTCATTGCGGGCAATACCCCGCCCAACGTCGTCGTCTACGTCGAAGAGGCGCACAACTTAATCGGGAAGGGGATGGACCTTGCCGATACGTGGCCGAGGATGGCGAAAGAGGGGGCGAAATATCGCATCGCACTCGTTTATGCTACTCAGGAAGTTTCGTCCGTCCATCCCAATATTTTGGCGAACACCGAGAATTGGTTCATCACCCACCTCAACAACGAAACCGAATTGAAGGAACTCGGAAAGTTTTACGACTTCGCCGATTTCAAGGCTTCACTGCTACGAGCCCAGGATGTCGGCTTCGCCCGGGTGAAAACGCTTTCCAGCCCCTACGTCATTCCTGTTCAGATTGACCGATTCGATCCATAGGCAAACATCGAGACACGATGACTCCAGCCTTGCGGAAGGATGATTTCCAATGCCCTACGATGGAGAACTCGCGAATAAGTCCTCACACATCGACTTGGTTCGCAATCCGGACATTCAGGCGTTTCTTAAAGGGTGCAAACATCTGACTCCACCATCGGACGAAGCCGGTCGACAGATTGCGAGCCACTTTTGCGAGGCTCCCGATGTCAAGGATCAACCGCTTCCTTCGCGAGTCATCGCGATCGATGGAAGTCCCTATGAAAGCTGTCTCGACGATCGGTTCCCACACACCCGCGTCGGCTACCTGAAATTGGGGTGCGTTCTGATCGCCATGGACCGCTTTGGGGATCTGCGGGTCGATGGTGGTCGATTTGTCGATCCCTTCCGGGTAGCCGCTTTGCATGACGATGCCAATGCCTTGAGTTTCGTACTGCCAAGGCGCCAACGTGCGTGGCAGCAACTACGCGTCCGTCCAGCACACCTTCCGTGCCGAGATGGACCGGCAGCTTTACGCTCAGAAAACCCGTTTCAGTAAGAACGATCCGCAAACCAGTTTGCGAACAACGTTGTTTCATCTGGCAAGCCAGCGGACGGGGCCACTGGGCACAAACGACCGTGCCCGCCTCCGACTGCCGCGGTGTCCCAACTGCATGGATCCTCGCGAGTTGAATCCTGTCGAAGTGCGTGATGTTCCCCACCTGCAAACCTGCCCCGCCTGTGGTGAACCGATCTATCCAGCAGACTGCTTGCGCGTTTGGGAAGTAGTGAACGAGTATCAGTCGAATCAGGAAGCGATTGGCCGCTTCATGATGATCGCCGAGCATCTCTTGGCGATGCACTACATTCGCTATCTCTACCAGACATCCCCGTCCAGCCTTGCCGAACTGGCCGTCATCATCGACGGCCCACTGGCCATTTTTGGGAATGCCGCCTGGCTTCACGGTCCAATCCTACGATTTCTGCACGAAGTCAACCAAGACCTGGTCTCGCGCGGGATGTCGCCTGTGCTCGTCATCGGATTGCAGAAAACCGGCCAAGTTGTTGATCACTGCAAAGTGCTTGACCCCTACATAGAACCCGGTCGGTTGCTAGCCATCGGTGACGAGTATCGCTACCAGCACATTTTCAGTGGCCGTGATCCCTCGGAGAACGGGTTTGGTGCTGAAACCTACTACGGCCAGGACTTCATCTATAAAACGGACTCAGGCCGGACGTTCGTTTTGGTCCTACCTTACCCCGTCCCCTCGAAAGAGAGCGCCGGCAACGAATTTCATTCCACAATCAAAACCGACATCTCCCGATATTCTGACTTGAAAAGATCATTGGCACTCGTGCAACACTTCGAGTGCGATCTCTACGAAAACGCCTTGGTTCCGGTGGCGCTTGCCCATCGCTACACAGCCATCAGTCTCGTTCCGGGTGGGCGAGTTTTGGATGTGCTAACGCGATCGGTGCTTGAAAGTAGTCGTTCATAATGAAGCAGGCATGGAGCCCACGCACGCTGACCGACGCTAGGATTCGCCACACGCGGCGTGAGATTTGGGCCCTGTCGCGTTCGGTTGGCCAGCCTGACGGATGGGGCGATCCACGTCCTACCAAATGTCAGTCCGCATTGCCTCCGACAAAAACGGATTAATAGCCACACCAGTTGCGTATCGATTCGCGAACGTAGGATGCGGGAAGAAATTCCTGCTCTAATCGTCCACGCGGTTCCATAAGAATTCGTCGATAGAGTGAACGTTCCATAGCGTTGAGGCCGGCTGGCACATCTGTCCCCGCAACGATTGGTTCCGGGACAGCGGCTTCGAGATTTTGCTCGTAAACATCTGGGGTCATCATGAGAGCATCAACGTGCGGCACGCCCGCTGAATCAACTCCGCCGCGTTCCCGACCAATCGAGCCGTGGCTTTCGCCCCGAGACCGGACGTAAACAAGAGACTCTTCGGCGTAAAATGCCGCCCGCAGTGTTCGCACGCGAATTGAAAGACCCGCACCTTGAGCCGCACCGGCTGATCCCCCAACGGGAGATCAGCCACATCCTTGATCCAGCGCTTCTGATGGACGTGCTCGCAAGGCTTTTCGCATTCGGGACAGAGTTCGACCACACGCGGCACCACGCTGAAATGCCGAACGCCCGCGCTGCTCATAATACACGACTTCGTACTCCGGCAAACTCAAGGCGCCGTCCACACATTCAGTTGATGAGTTTCGTTCATAG
Source organism: uncultured Planctomycetaceae bacterium (assembly GCA_963815195.1). GTDB lineage: Bacteria > Planctomycetota > Planctomycetia > Planctomycetales > Planctomycetaceae > CAWAVN01. The sequence goes on along the minus strand of CAWFGE010000009.1, from coordinate 4,015 downwards.
CTCCTTCTCAAAACCTGTCAAATCGCTCCGAAAACTGCTATTTTATCAACCCCCACATCTTGTGTCGAAAAACCACCCTCCCCAAAAGCGGCGGAGAACCATAAATAAAAATGGGGAGCGTTATTTTTTTTCTTGATTTTTGGAATATCATCGTTACAAAGGCATTTGGATTCGTGGAATGCAGACTACGGTGCGTTTCTTTGCAAGGGGAGATTCTCATGACGCAGACGGCTTCCAAACAAAGTCAGATGGGCATGGACCTCGCCACCCTTGATGAAGTCTTCACCGGGTTCGGCTCACCCACCACCACCTCAGATTCGTCGAACGTCACCGAAAAGCCTTCCTGTCCCCCTCCACAGAAAGCACTCAAGAAATCAGCGCCGTGCGAGATGGCACATCCCTTGATTCGAAGATCCAAGCGGCAGTCGCGGCTTTCCATGCCACATAAACCGCCGGCCTGGGTGGGACCGTTGTGGGCGATCGGCACATTACTTCTTGTCGGCGGACTGTTGGGGCTGGGCTTCGTGTCATCGAGCAGCGGGCCGCGCACAAAGCCGATCGGCGAAGTGCAGTTGGGCGAGCGGACGAACGCCCATAATCCGAAAGGAGACTACGACGACCGCTTCGGAATAGATGTCGATCCTGCCACGTGGCGGCAGATCCATCTCCGTGCGGAAAAAGAACCTGGCGGAAGCTGTTGGATTGAATTGCTGCGACCGCTATGGTGGCTAGAACTGAATCAAGCCAAAGTGGGGGGCCGAATCCACATCTCGATCCCCGAGTGCGGCGTGAACGACGATGCCCTCGTCCTTTCCATCGGCCCCTGCCCACCCATCAGTCCCGGCAAAGGCCCGATCATCACCGGCAAGTTCACCCACGACGCCGCTCAAGTTATCAATATCTACATCGAGGGCCAAGCCAAACCCATCGGCAGCACCCCCAACCACCGGTTTTGGAGCGTGGATCGCCAGCACTTCATTCGGGTCGATGAACTAAAACCCGGCGAGACCCTCCAAGCCAGCGGCCACACCGCCAAATTTGTCAAGAGTGTTGCCAGAAATAATCTCGAACGTGTGTACAACTTAGAAATCCAGGGCGAACACGTCTATCGAGTGGGTGGTCTAGGGGTTTTAGTGCATAATACTGGTGATGACTTATGTGATTTTTCCCAACTAGCAGAGGATGTTCTTTATCGTATCCAACGCGGCGATAAAAAAGGAAGACCATTTGGTACTCCCCGTAACCCTCGTGTGCCTACATTGGAGGAATTCAACCCAAGAATTGCTGAAATTCGCGCAGGTGACCTCGAAAAGGCAATTGTCAATCGCAAGCATGGTATATTCCCAGACCAAGCAAAGGCCATTGGGGGGATGAGTGATGATGAATTGATTCGTTTCAGAATGAATGATCCTATAAGTGGAACAGGTTCCTCGGGAAATCTGTCATTAACCGGTGGACACCACCGGACTGCTGAAATCATTAATCGCGTCAAAGACGGAAAATTATCACCAGATACAATTATTAAGTTTCTCCTCCATGACTGAGATAGCGACATTTACCGCTCAGATTGAGCAAGACCTTAAGAAAAATCGAAAAGTGAGTCCATCCTCGCTCGATCTTTTTTCAACCCTGCCGATGGGTGAAAAAAATGCATTGTGGCCGGTCATGCATTTCTTGCTGGGTGAATATCAGATTGAGAACTCCAAACATTCTGAAAGACCTGTCCAAAATGAACTCCGCGTAACCGGTGTCCGACTGATGTTGCTCAAACTTAGTGTAGATACGAGTAATCCTCGATGGTCGAGTTTCGTGCTTGATTGTCTTCTCAACACATCAATGCGTTTGGAAGAAAATAGCTTAAATCATGTCTTTGAGGCGTTGAATGGGATTCTTAAGGATAAGTCATATCAGTTGACGGAAACTGTTGCGAACTTCATTAAGGAACTTGTAATAGTTGCATTCACAAAATGGCGAAATGCGTATAATTCATCCGATTTTAAATGGTTGGTTGACCAGATCGCCTCTAGGTGTTCTATAGGACAAGCATATCTCTGCCTTCATGCTATTCCTCCTTCACAATTAACTCCCTCTTGTAGGGTTGATATACTTCGGGCATTGAAGGGAACCGATTTCTGGGGGGAAGGAATAAAGACATTGGAAGATGATTTGAATGACGATTATTCACAGCAGTTGCTTAGCGCATGGCTGTCTGAAGGTATTCTCAGTCCATATGATGAAGACATTCGTCGAATAGTAGCAAAATAGGGTTCTTCCGGAAAATAGGGGGAGAGGGGATAGAGTGTTTCAATCGAGGTTGAGAAACCATCTGGAGTTGCGAAGCATTGAGTTGTAACTACTTGTGAAAATAGGGCTGGTGAGCCCCGTTCGTCTCGCCGTCGCCTCGGCCTTTCGCCCTGGCCCTGAAGGTTGAGGCGACGGCGAGACGGGCGGGGCGGCCCCCGTTTGTTGAGTCTGAGCTGAGGTCAAGATTCGCCAAGACAGGACACCAGACCATTGATGGACTTTTGAGTCGATTCCAGACTCCCCCCCTATTATCCTGAAGAACCCTTTAAAAATGATATTGAAGCGGAACAGCAGTTGCCCACAAGGTTCAACTTTTTTGAAGGCACGGATTGAGGTGAATCCTCGATGGCTGATGCCGCGTGAGGCTTGGTGACATTCTCTATGGCGAAATTCCTTTATGTTTGGGAGCTTGGTGCGGGTTTGGGCCATCTCTCCCCAATGTCTCCCATTTTTCAGCGTCTGCTTGACGCCGGACATGAGATTCATGTGGCCATTCGGTCTCTTGAAAAAGCACATCTTGCTTTTCAAAACTTTCCAATCGTTTATTGGCAAGCACCAATCCAATCTGCGGGTGCAAAACCCATATTCCAGCCTCCCGCCACCCTGGCCCATATCTTGGCGAATACCTGCTTTCGCGATAACGATGAATTAGCCAGTCGCATGAAGGCGTGGGACAACCTCATTCGGGCCGTTGATCCCGATTTGGTGATCTTGGATCACGCCCCTTCTGCATTGCTTGCGCTTGAGGCCTTTTCGATTCCAAGAATCATCATGGGAACCGGCTTCACCGTTCCTCCCGATAGTCATCCTTTTCCGAATTGGAGGCCGGAATTGAATCTCACGACGGACCAACTGCTCCGAGATGAACTCTGGTTATTGGATCGGCTGAATCGGTGGCGGCAATCTCGGGACTCCCTCCTGACGAGACCGTTGCGGGGCTTTACGCCAAAGCTGAGCACAAACTTCTCACCACATTTCCCGAACTGGATCACTTTGGGGCTCGCGCGGACATTTACCAAGGCGTTTGGACGGGATTGCAGGGCAATCCTTTCCATTGGCCTTCATCTGCCGTCACACAGCAGCCCACGAAAAAGGTTTTTGTCTATCTGAAACCCCACACTCAGTGGCTTCCTTGCTAAGCTTCCTTCGGGAGAGCAATGTCCGGGCGATGCTCTATGTGCCCGGAGTTCAAGCGGAAATCGTTCAGGAATTTACCAGTGCGCACGTTCAATTCTCTGCAGACCCTCTGAATATGAATCAGGCGGCCAACGAATGCGATGTGGCGATCCTAAATGCCACGCATGGGTCAGTTGCGACGTTTTTACTCGCGGGAAAACCAATGTTGCTTCTACCGATCTTCCTCGAACAGCGCATCACGGCGGAACGAGTGACGGCCCTAAGAGCGGGCGGCGCTCTGCCGGCCGATCACATGGATCAATCGGCCCCGCTTCTCAAACAGCTTCTCGAATCGGACCGCCATCGGCTTTCGGCAGAGAAATTCCGAGATCGCTACCATGAGTTTCAACTGCCCCAGCGCGGACTCAGGTTGCCAATGTTCTATTAGAACTTATTCCTTAATTTCAAGAGGTTGTGTTTGGAAGAGGGTCCGATTCACTATGCGAACCATATTGCGAAATTTGATTCGCTATAGAGAACCGGACGTCGAAAATGTCTCTCGAAAAGTTTCGAGGAGGGTCTGGACCGCTCCACT
>CAWFGE010000008.1:137500-661289 GCA_963815195.1 uncultured Planctomycetaceae bacterium | reverse complement strand
CAAAGCGGTTCCTGGTAATGCTGGCCCCATTCGCGGCCGTAATGATCGAAGGCCACTTTCGGGGTGTCGCCCATCAACTCGGCGAGCGTTTCGATGGAGCATCCCACTCCCTCGTTCCAAAAACCAGCCAGCATGCGGTGAGCAAACGTGTGCCGGCAGGTGTAGCAGGAGTAATTTTTCCGCGCGGGTTCTTGATCCCAGCCGAGTTCGCGTTTGATCTTCCGAAAACGGGCACCGCCGGTGACTTTCTTCCAGGGGCGGCCCTGCGGATTGCGAAAGACAACGGCCCCGGACTCTCCCGCGGTCGGGGAAATCAAATCCCGAGTCAATTCCGCGACCTCCGATCGCACCGGAATTTTTCGCGTCTTCTTGGTCTTCGAAAAGTAAACCCGCCACATCATCCCGCGCTCGGTTTCCTCCACATCTGCGACCGTCAAACGTGCCAATTCGCAAAACGGCCGCAGGCCCGTCTGAATTGCGGCAAAGAGAAAATTGGCGAATGCCTCATCCGTCGCGGAATAGAGGAGGGCCTCTTCCTCAGGATCAATGGATTGCAACCGCGGTTTTTGCGGCGGCTTTTTGAGCCCCGTCAGCGGGTTCGGCACGTCGTACATATCCTGAGCATGATTGAAGGCGCCCAACACGATCGTCATTGCATTTCGCTTCGTGACCGGGGATTTCCAAGTGGAGCGGCTTTCGACCCAATGCTGCACGTGCCCTTTTCGTAAGTCATTCACCGGCAGCGCCCCACAGTAGCCACAGAAATCGTTTAGATAACGCACGACCTCTTCATGGTATTCCATTCGAATCATTTCCTTGGTCGCTCGCTGTTCACAATAATCGATGAAATGTGAACACACTTTCGCCACGACCCACTGGTCTTCGCTGGCCTGTTCCGCGGAGGGGCACCAGTTGCCCGCGGCTTTCACGCGAGCCAGAGCCAGTTCCGCGGCGGGCCGATTTTCCTTGCCCCGGATCGGATCCCCCGCTTCATCATACAGCCGCACGCGGCCTTTGGTTCCCGGTGGAGTGAAATACCAGCTGTCGGTCTGTTTCCAATACCAGGCTTTCCCGCGAGATCGCCGTTGACGGCCCGTGTTGTTGTTTGTCATGCCTTCGACTTTCTCCTTGGGGGTGAGGCGGCTCGCTTTTGCTTTTTCTGAGTCGCCGACTTCGAGGCCGAGCGGGATTTTTTATCGTGCGGTCGGCCGGATTTCGAGCGGCTTTTCGCCGAGGTTTTTTCGTCGGCTGCATTGGACTCGGCTTTGGCGTCTCCGTCGCGGGCTTCCCCGATGGCGTTCCAGAGCGGATCCTGATAATGCTGGCCCCACTCCCTGCCGTAATGCTCAAAAGCCACCTTCGGCGTATCGCCGATGAGTTCCGCCAGGGTTTCGATGGAGCAACCCACTCCGTCCGTCCAATACCCGGAAAGCATCCGATGAGCAAAGGTATGGCGGCAGGTGTAACAGGAATACTTCCCCTTAATGGGATCCTGGTCCCAGCCCAACTTCTTTTTGATCGCGATAAACCGCACCACGCCGGTGGTCCGCTTCCAAGGATTGCCTTGGGTGTTCCGAAGGAGGGGCAATCCCGAGCCCTTGGGGGCCGTTTCCATCAAAGTTCGCGTCAACTCGGCCACCTCCGGCCGCACGGGGATCTTCCGTGTCTTTTTGGTCTTGGACGAATAGACCCGCCACATCATCCCCCGCGGCGTCTCTTCCACGTCATCCGCTGTCATTTTCGCCAACTCGCAAAACGGTCGCAGGCCGGTATGGATGCTGGCGAACAGGAACTCCTTAAAACGGGGTTCGGTGGCTTCATAGATCGCCTGTTCCTCTTCCGGCGTCAGCGATGCCAATCGCGGTTCCGCCTTGGGTTTCTTCAATCCTTTGATCGGATTCGGAATCCCAAACATCTCGGCAGCCCGATTGAACGCTGCCAAGACAATGGCAATCACCCCGGAGCGCGTGGCAGGGCTCCGCCAGGTCGGATGGTTATCCAACCACTTTTGAACGTGCCCCTTCTTGAGCTGAGCCACCGGAAGGGCTCCGCAGTATCCGCACAAATCGTTCAGCCAGGCGGCGGAGTTATTTCGATGCCCCAGGCTGATCGTGCCTTTCGCCAATCCCCGCTCGCAATACTCCAGATACTCGGAACAAACGCGGGCCACGATCCATTGGCCCCCGGCATCTCCGCCTGCGGGTTCCCGTTCCCAGGTCAATTTTTCCCGAGCCAGTGCGATCTCCGCGGCTTGCCGATTTTCCTTGCCCCGGATTCGTTCCCCTTGCTCATCGAACAGCGGCACGCGTTGTTTCGTGCCGGGTCGGGTGTAATACCAACAGTCAGTTTGTTTCCAATGCCACGCGGACCCGTGCGACTGCCTGCGTTTTTTGGATTTTCTTCCCATCGTCCTTTCCGTCCTTTCCGTGCTCTGCGCCATATCGCCGCCATTGACCCGCCGCCCGGCGCGATTGATACTAAAGCGGAGTTTTCGATATGCCAGCATCAGCCCCTTTGGGAGGCCAGCTCATGTTCTTCTCGCGACGTTTTCCCTTGAATGGATTCCCTGCCCATTTACTACACAAATTTGCTACATTCATTCTTATCCTCGGACCAGCCATTCTGTCAATAGGCACTTGCAAAAAAGGGGTTTCAGCGGAGAATAAGCGTGTACCTAATATTGTACTAATACTTGTCGACGATCTGGGATACGGCGAACTCGGTTGCCAGGGGAATCCGCAGATTCCCACGCCCCAGATCGATTCCCTCGCCAAGAACGGGATTCGCTGCACGAACGGGTATGTGACGGCGTCGTATTGCAGCCCTTCGCGGGCGGGGTTGATGACGGGGCGGTATCAAACGCGGTTCGGGCATGAACTCAATCCCGTGGGCCGGCACAATCTCGATCCCAAAGCCGGCTTGCCGAGAGCGCAGGCGCACGCTGGCCGAGCATCTGAAATCGGCAGGTTACAGGACGGCCCTCATCGGCAAATGGCATCTGGGCGGGACGGAGGCGTTTCACCCGCAGAGCCGGGGGTTCGACGAGTTTTACGGATTTCTGCACGAAGGACACTTTTACGTCCCGCCGCCATACGAGGGGGTTCTCTCGTTCTTGCGAAAAAAAAACCTGCCCGCGGCGGCGAACATGAAAACCCGCTGGCGGGACGGGAACATCCTTTACACGTCCCACATGGGCACGAACGAACCGCCCTACGACGAGCAGAACCCCGTTCTCCGCGGCCGGGAGCCGCTTGTGGAGCCCGCGTATCTCACCGACGCGTTCACGCGGGAGGCGGTGCGGTTTTTGGAGCAGCCTCGGGAAGAGCCGTTGTTTTTGTACCTGGCTTATAATGCGGTGCACAGTCCGCTCCAGGCCCGCTTCGAGGATATGAAGCCTTTTGACGGTCTCGACGCGCACCGGCGGGTGTTCGCGGGGATCTTGAGCAATCTCGACCGCAATATCGGAAGAATCCTCAAAACCCTCCAACAGCGCCATCTGGAAGAGAACACGCTGATTTTTTTGATCAGCGACAACGGCGGCCCGACGAAAGAATTGACCTCGAGCAATCGCCCGCTGCGGGGCGGAAAAGGGAATCTCTATGAAGGCGGCATCCGCGTGCCGTTTCTCATCCAATGGAAAGGCCGGCTCCCGGCGGGCGTGGAATATCCGCATCCGGTGATTTCCACGGACGTGTTTGCGACCGCCACGGCACTTGCGGGAGCGGAACCGCCCCAGGATCGGCCGCTGGACGGCGTGAATTTGCTGCCTTTTCTGAAAAACGAATCGCCGGGCAAGCCGCATGAGACGCTGTACTGGCGGATGCGAAATAAAACGGCGCTTCGACAGGGAGATTGGAAGATTGTCGGAAATCCCGATCGGGCTCAGGCGTCCCCCGATTTTGAACTTTATAATTTACGCGAGGACTTGGCCGAGTCCAAAAACCTGGCCGCCACGCATCCCGAAAAATTGCAGGAACTTATGATTATCTGGCAGAACCTCAACCAGCAGATGATCGATCCGGTGTGGCGTCCGGAATGATATGGCCCATCGCTCCGCGGCTGCAATTTTTTCCGTGGCGGCGGGTTCCAGCCGCCGTTGCGACCGCTTGCCAAAAACCGCTTCTTCCGCTTATTCTCACTTCTCGAAAGCAGCCCTCACCCATGCTCACTCAGGATCGTTCCGTGACTCTTTCGCTTCAGGAATATGCGCAGCGGCTCGTTGACAGCACCTTGCTGAGCGTCGAGGAGGTGAAAGAGTTCGTGCGGCAACTGCCCGACCGGCAGGCGCCCGATGCCGTGGACGGGCTGGCGGCGGCTCTCAAACACGCGGGTCGGCTGACGGATTTCCAGGACGGGCGGGTCCGCCAGGGACACGTCAAGGGGCTGGTTCTGGGGAATTACCTCGTGCTCGAGGAAATCGGCCAGGGGGCGAACGGGATGGTGTTTCGGGCCCGGCATCGGCGGATGACCCGCCCGGTCGCCCTCAAAATGATGCCGCCCGCCATGCTCCAAAACGAGACCGCGGCCAAAAGGTTCCACCGCGAAGTCGAAGCCATGTCGCGGGTGTCGCATCCGAATATCGTCACGGCGTTCGATGCCGGCGAAGACAAGGGGGCTTGCTTTCTGATTCTGGAATACGTCGACGGATACGATCTGTCGGTGCCGATCCAGCGCGGCAAGCCGCTGCCGGTGAAACAGGCGGTGGATTATGTGCTGCAAGCCGCCCGCGGTCTGGCCCACGCCCATGCGATGCGGATTGTGCACCGCGACATCAAACCGGCGAATCTGTTGCTCAACAAAGAGGGCGTCATCAAGATTCTGGACATGGGCCTCGCCCGGCTCGAGGATTCGTCCGGGGAAGCCAACCTCACGCAGACCGGGAGCATCATGGGCACGGTGGATTACATGCCTCCGGAACAGACGATGGATTCCAAAGCCGCCGACCACCGGGCGGACATTTACAGCCTGGGGGCGACGCTGTATCACCTGCTGACGGGCCGGCCGATTTACGAGTCGGATTCGATCGTCGGGAAAATCATCGCGCACCGCGAAAGTCCGATCCCGTCTCTTCGCGACGCCCGGCCGGAAGTTCCGGCGCTGTTGGACGAGATTTTCCAGTTCATGGTCGCCAAGGATCCGGAAGACCGCTACCAATCGATGGACGATGTGATCGCGGATTTGGAATCCCTCGACAAACCGCAGCCGAAGCCCCGCAAAGCGGCAAAACCAACTCCCGCGGCGGAAACCGCCGCTCCCGCCCCATTAGCGCAATCAAAAAACGCGGCTCCAGCCCCGGCCCCAATGGCCGAACCCGCGCGGGCTCCGGAGAAGCGGGCGGGCTTCTTGAACTTCTTGGATACGCCGCTGGGCTTCGCGGCCGCGATGCTTTTGGCCTTGGCGGTCACGCTGGCGGCGATGTCGTGGTATTTGTTTCGAAGCTAACCTGCATTATTCATTCGCCCGAAGCGCCAGCGAGGGAAATTATTTAATTTCTTCGCCACTTTGGCTGAAGTGAAAATTCAGGCACAAGATGTTGTGGTAAGTCGAGGGTGCCATGCTCATGGCTTTGCATGAGCATGTCCTGGGATTTGAGAGCCTCTCGCATGCTCACGCAAAGCCGTGAGCATGCGACCCAGATCACAAGAATCCCCAAAAGGGACAGAGAGCGTTCATCGATAATTCCTCGCTTGCGCTTCGGGCTAATTGAAACAAAGGAGAGGGGACAAACCCGCTGATGCGGTCCGCGGGGCGAAAATCTTGAGAAAAAGAAGGAATTTGACTCAATTCCTCAGCGGGATCCGGCCGATCTTGAGGATTAGGGGGCTGTGCGATTTCTTCGGACCTTTTCGCAGGATGCTGCTGTGCCCCCAGCTCTCGAAAGCTTGTCACCCCGGTGTTTCTTGATGAGTTCGCACGACGACGTGGCGAACTGGATCAACAACCAGCGCGTGCGGACCGGGGACGCCTTTGATCACGCCGAGGACTACGCCGGGCTTCGGCAGCGGTTCGGCCAGCTTAGCCACCGTTGGCACCCCATCCTCACGAACGGTCGCCTGCGAGCGCCGCATCTGGCGGCCATCCATCGGCAGGCGGTGCGGGCTTTGGAAGTCTCCAAACTCATCTATGGCGAACTCGAAAACGAACGCCAGGGCCAATCGCAGTTGGCCCCACAGAGCGCGCTCTCGGTGCTGTTGGACCTGAACTCGCTGCTGCTCGACCGCGCGACCGCCCAGTTGGAGTTGGTGGATTCGACCGTCACCTATGCCGAGGAACTGCACGACGCCGTCGTCAAGCTGGTGACCGGCGAGACGATCTCTCCCGTGTGGCTGGTGAGCCTGGCCCGGCGGATTCAGTTGGAAATGCGGCCCCGTCCGGAACTCGCCCTGTGGATGCCCGTGCCGGGTTTGAAACTCAGCGATTGCCTCGCGCCGCGGATTTGGAAATCGGAACCGGAGGTGTACGCCGCCGGCCTGCAAACGGCCCGGCTGGTCGGCTGGCTGGGCGCCCATCACGCCGACTGGCGGGATCGGCTGGAGCTGTTGATCGTCGCGGCATTGCTCCAGGACATCGGCTTTTTGCGGCTGGAACGCACGACCCAGAAACGACCTTCCGAGTTGGAAACCCGCCATCAGGGCACCTATCGCCGGCATCCCTCGGTGGGAGCGGGACTCGCGGCGGGCGTCGGGGGTTATGCGATCGAGCTTTCGTTTTTGATCGCCCAGCATCACGAACGGCTCGACGGCACGGGCTATCCGCACGGCCTCTCGAGGCATAAAGAATCCAAAGAGGTCCAACTCTTGGCGAGCCTGGTGCGGTTTCAGGAGCTCGCGTCCCGCCAGCCGGCCGATGCCGCGGGCGTGGAGGCGGCTTGTCTCGAAGCGGGCTTTCAGCTGTTTTTGGAATCGGCCCAGGGCGCGTGGAGCACGGCCGCCACGGTGAGTCTGCTCGAAGCGCTCGATCGCGAACTGCCCAATGCCTGCGACCGTGCGATCGCGACCGGTCAGCCGTTCTCGGCGGAGGCCTGGTTGCAACAGCGTTGGATGCTGCATGCGGGCGAAGAGGAATTGGCCCCGCCGCACTTTATGTTTTCGCGCTACAAAGCGTTTTCGCGGTCGGCCCAACAAACGCTGGCGAGCCGCCTTAACCGCGCCGTCCACCGCGATCCCAAGGGTTAAGAGTCTGTCCCATAAGCGGGGAAAGTCGCCCTTCGCTCCGCGAAGGGCGCGCGAAGATTTTCAATCGAAGTTTGGATTCCATACCTCGTCGAACAACCAATCCGCTCTCTTCGCGGAGCGAAGGGCGACATTTTCAGCCGGAATTGCCTTTTGCCGTGAGCCAGGTTCCTCCGATCCGCCGCACCTGCCATTGCTGCCATTGTCCCGCTTGCGAGGCGGAACGGAAGGCCCGCGAAGACAGCGAGAAAGAACCGCCCCTCGAAGAGGATTATTGGATGCAGGCCCGCCGACCGCTCGCGTCGTTGGTATTTTTGCTGCCCTTGTTGGCGATTTACGAAGCGGGCGTGATCTGGTTCGGCGGCGATCTTTCCGCCGCGGTCCGCAACGGGGCCGACGCCTGGATGCGCGGCTGGCTCGAATCCTTGGGCGTGCCGTTCGGCTTCGTCCTGCCGGCCTTGGTGGTGGCGGTGCTCTTGGGTTGGCATTTGTCGGTGAAGCACCCCTGGAAAGTCTCCGCGGAGACGTTAATGGGCATGTTCGCCGAAAGCCTGCTGTTTGCGTTCGCGTTGATCGTCGCCGGGCAGCTGCAGGACCTCGCGTTTGAGAGGCTCGGAAACCCGGAAGTGGCCCTGGCGGTGCAAAGCTCGGCCGCGAAGCCCGCTTCGATCCGCAGCGAAACGGCCGCCCAAGCCGTGACGTTTGTGGGGGCGGGCATTTACGAGGAAGTCCTGTTTCGCCTGTGCCTGTTGCCGGCCTGCTTTGGAATCTTCCGCCTATTGAACCTCACCAAACTCTGGGCCGCGGCGCTCGCGGTGATCTCCACGAGCCTCTTGTTCGCCGTGGCCCATCACGTCGGCCCCACGGGCGAAACCCTCCGCCTGTTTCCCTTCACGTTTCGCACGCTGGCCGGGCTGTTTTTCGCCGGGCTGTTCGTGATGCGCGGGTTCGGCGTCACCGTCGGCACCCACGCCGCCTACGACCTGCTCGTGGGCCTGCTCTTGGCCCCGGGGGATTGAATATCCCACTGATCATGGAGACACGAACGTCTCGACGAAGCGTTTTAAGAGGGTTTCCGTTTCCGGGGTTTCGTGGATGAGCTCGGTGAACCGGTCCGGTTCCATGCCGGCGATTTTGCGGATGTAATCGGGATAGTGCACCACCCGCTTCAACAGGTCGCCGCAGTTCAGTTCGGGATGAAACTGCGTGCAATAAATCGGCCGGTCGGGAAAACAATAGGCCTGGTTCTCGACGCGATCGGAATGGGCCAGCCGCACCGCTCCCCCCGGCAATCGGGTGACCACGTCCTCGTGACCCATCTGGCCGAAAAACACATCCCCCAACGGCCCGAACACGGGATCGCTCCGGCCGTCGGCGGTGAGCCATAACTTGTGCGTGCCGATTTCCGCCCGGCTGAGATCCTTGACGACACGTCCGCCCATCGCCCGCGCCATCGCCTGAAACCCCCAACACGAAGCAAACGTGGGCACGGCGAGATCATACACCAGCCGCAGTGAATCGAGAGCCCGCTCGAGCCACGCTTCTTCCTCGGCGGTCGCCGAATAATGTCCGCTGCCACCAAGCAGCACCATGTCCACATCGGCAAGATGCACCCGCTTGAGGGCATGGCTCAACAAGTCGAAGACGCGGATCTGATCTTCGTCCGCCTCGAGCGCCCGTGCAAAGCTCGACACCTCATGCTGCCGCATGGGATCATCCGCATTGCGGGTTTGGAGAAGCAGAAACCGAAGTCGCGACATGAAGATCAGGGGGCGAAGGTGGAAGGCGGGACAAGTGACAATTTATTACAAATTATTACAAAATCATGGTGCACAGAATCATGATTTTATAATGGCCCGTGCAAGAACGGGGCCGATTCCATCCAGTCTAAAGGTTTCTGCAGGTTCGGACCATCGGACATCAGACCATGTTTCACAAACCGACAACATCGAATGCGGCGGATGTGCTGATTGTGGGGGCGAGCGCGGGCGGCGGTGCAGTCGGCGGTGCGGGCGGGGCTCAGGCCTTGGGCGGTCGATTTGTTCGGCGATGAGGACACCGCCCGATCCGCCGCGGCCTATCGGAAGATTTCCCACTACCGCGAACTCCCCGCCGCGATCGCCGACTGGCCCCACATGCCCTGGTTGGAAACCGGTGCGGTGGAGAATCATCCCCGGCTCATCAAACGCCTCTCAAACACCCGCCCCCATTGGGGAAACTCCGCAGACGTGGTTCGGCAAGTCCGCAATCCGCGCCGGCTCCAGCAGGTGTTGAAAGAAGCGGAACTCCGCGCGTTGACAATTTGGGACGGCAAGAACCCGCCCGCCGCCGACGGAGGGTGGATGCTCAAACCAATCCGGAGCGCGGGAGGGCAGGGCGTTTTTGTGTGGGATGAAAACTCGGTCCGTCGGCCCGAAGTGCAAGCGGCCCTGCGGAAGCCCCATCGCTTTCAACAGTGCGCGGAAGGCGAATCGATGTCGGCCTTGTTCGTGTCTGCCGAAAATCAGAGTTCTCTCGCGGGCTGCTGCCGATTGTGGACCGGCACGAATCCCGCAAACCCGTTTGGCTTTGGCGGCGCGGTCGGCCCGGTGTCTTTGCCCGCCGACTGCGAAAACCGGATCGAGACCATCGGCCGCGTTCTCGCGGAGCGGTTCGGGCTTTTGGGGCTGTGGGGCCTCGATTTTGTGTTGGATCAATCCACGGCGTGGGTGACCGAAATCAATCCCCGCTACACCGCGACCGTCGAGATTTACGAGCAGGCGCTCGGCATTTCGCTGTTGGGTTCGCATCGGTCGATTTTTGAAGGCGGGATCGCGATTGAAGTTTTGCGATCGCTTCCCCCTGACTCGTCAAACATCCTCGGCAAAGCGGTCGTCTATGCAGAGCGCGATTTGACGGTGCCGGGTTGGGGGGAATGGATCGACCTTTGCGATCCGCGGCTTCCCGAACTTTCCGTGCTCGCAGATCGGCCGGCGGCGGGAAGTTTCATCCGGGAGGGGCATCCGGTGTGCACATTGCTGACGGCGGGAGCGACCGAAACCGGCGCGCGATCGAAACTCCACGAACGCCTCGAAGAACTCCAAATCCATTTCGAACGCGCGGGACAACGGGTTTCGTTTCCGAGAATTGATGCCGTTTGACGTTTCGGGGGAACCCATCAACAATTGTTTTTGCGAAATTTTCTTGAACAATTCGGCGGGTCAGTTTAAGATTGCGATGGAAATTGGACTTCGTTTCTCCTAACTCATCTTCCTCCTAAAACTTAAGGTCATGACTCACCCCAACGACGTTCGGATTGTGGAGGCCGTTTGCCAGCTCAAACCGGTCGCCTTTCGTGCTCCGCTGAAATTTGGGGGGAGAATTGTCGATAAGACATTTCTGATCGACATTCAGGTGACCGTGGAAACGCGGGACGGCCACATGGCCCACGGGCTCGGCAGCATGCCCGTGGGCAACATCTGGGCCTGGCCCGGCGGCAAAACCTCCGCCGACCTCACCGAAAAGGTGATGACCACCTTCGCCCAGGAAGTCGTGGAACTCGCCAACGACTACCCGGAGTTCGGCCATCCGATCGACCTGACCTACCATCTCTCCGGCGAGTATTTCCATCTGGCCCGCACGCTGCCCCAGCGGCTCGGCGTCGAGGAGCAGGTTCCGGAACTCGCCGTGCTCGTCGCCGCCAGCCCCTTCGACGCCGCCCTGCACGATGCCTACGGCCGTGCGCACGAGATGAACTGCTTCAACATGCTCTCGGAAGAGTTCATGACATACGACCTCTCGGAATATCTCGACGACCAGTTCGCGGGGGAATATCTCGACAAATACACCCTCCGCGAACCCAAGCCCCGGCTGCCTTTGTACCATTTGATCGGGGCGCTCGATCCCTTGACCGCAGGCGACATCGAAAAGCGGATCGGCGACGGCCTCCCGGAAACGTTGGGCGAATGGATCCACGCCGACGGCCTCACGCACCTCAAAATCAAGCTCGCGGGCGATAACATCGATTGGGACGTGGACCGCGTGCTCGCGGTCGAGAAAGTCGCCGCCGAGGCCCAGGCCGCCCGCGGCTGCCGGGAATGGTTTTATTCCTGCGACTTCAACGAGAAATGCGAGAACGTCGGTTACGTGCTCGAGTTTTTGAAGCGGATCAAAGAGCTGTCCCCCGCGGCTTACGACCGGATCCAATACATCGAACAGCCCACGCACCGCGATCTCAAAGCCCATCCCGACAACCGCATGCACGAAGCCGCGAAGCTCAAGCCGGTCGTGATCGATGAGTCGCTCGTCGATTACGACGCCCTGCTCCTCAGCCGGGAGATGGGTTACTCCGGCGTGGCCCTCAAAGCCTGCAAAGGCCAAACCGATTCGCTGTTGATGGCGGCGGCCGCTCAGAAGTTCGGGATGTTCCTCTGCGTGCAGGATTTGACCTGCCCCGGGTTTTCCTTCCTGCAATCGGCGAGCCTGGCCGCCCGCATTCCCGGCGTCGCCGCCATCGAAGGCAACGCCCGCCAATACTGCCCCGCCCCCAACAAAGAATGGGCCAAGCGGTTCCCCGGCATGTTCAACATCACCGACGGCACGGTAGAAACCGGCCTGTTAACCGGCATCGGTTTAGGTTTTTAAAACCACGCGCAAAACAAAAAACGCCGGCCCGAAGACCGGGGCGCTTTTTGAAGAGTTGTTTGGGTTAGTTCACCGCTCCCACCATCAGGCTGTCCAGGAAGCCTTTGAGCTGTTTGCTGCGGACGGGGTGTTGGAGTTTGCGGACGGCTTTGGCTTCGATTTGCCGGACGCGTTCGCGGGTGACTTTGAAAATCCGCCCGACTTCTTCCAGCGTGTAGGTGTAGCCGTCGCCTAAGCCGTAGCGGAGCTTGATGATCTCCCGCTCGCGGTAGGTCAGGGTCTTCAATACCACGTCGATTTTGTCCTTGAGCATTTCCTGCGTCGCGGCGGAGACCGGGCTTTCGCTGGCTTCATCTTCGATGAAGTCGCCGAAGTAGCTGTCTTCGCTTTCGCCCACCGGCCGATCCAGGCTGATCGGATGCCGGGAAATCTTCAGCACCCGCCGGGTCTCTTCGAGCGACACGCCCGCGGCGTCCGCGGTTTCTTCGATGGTCGGCTCGCGGCCGTTTTCCTGCAGGAGCTGCTTGCTGACTTTCCGCAGCTTGGACATCGTCTCGATCATGTGCACCGGGATGCGGATCGTGCGGGCCTGGTCCGCAATCGCGCGGGTGATCGCCTGCCGAATCCACCAGGTCGCATAGGTCGAGAACTTATAACCCCGGCGGTATTCGTATTTATCCACCGCCCGCATCAGGCCTGTGTTGCCTTCCTGAATCAGATCGAGAAAGCTCAGGCCGCGGTTGCGGTACTTTTTGGCGATGGAGACGACGAGCCGGAGGTTCCCGCCGGAGAGTTCCCGCATGGCTTGCTCGTAAGCGGCGAACCGCTGCTCGATCAGTTCCACGCGCTCGTTGAGCGAGTCCGGCGTTTCCAGCGTGAGGTTCATCAGGTCGCGGAGTTCGGTCTGGAGGTTCGCCCGCTCTTCCTTGGCCGACTTCAACCGCTTGAGGCTCTTGATCTGCCGCTGGAGTTCCACCAT
This sequence comes from uncultured Planctomycetaceae bacterium, assembly GCA_963815195.1. Lineage (GTDB taxonomy): Bacteria > Planctomycetota > Planctomycetia > Planctomycetales > Planctomycetaceae > CAWAVN01. The sequence continues at coordinate 648,515 of CAWFGE010000008.1, read as the reverse complement.
GCGGATCGCGATCTGCTCCAGCTTCTTCATCGCCGGCTGCAACCGCTGCGTCCGCAGGCTGAGTTCTTCCACGAGCGTCGCCATCTTCCGCCGGCGGACGGCGAGCGCCTTCGCGGCGGCGTCTTGTTCTTCCTTCGTCCTCGTGTCCGACATCATCACAGCGAAGTCTTCGTGGTTCCGGTCGCGGAGGACTTCCAACGTCTGCAGGTTGTGCCGCATCCGCCCCATGATCTGATCTTTTTCCAGGCCTTCGGTGACCGACACCTTGATCGTGCGGTCGAACGGCAAATCGCCGTGGTACACCTTGGTGAGGATGTCGAGCGCCTGCTTCATCGCATAATCGCTTTCCAGAAGCTGCCGGCGGAAGCGCTTGCGGGTGATTTCGATTTTCTTGGCGAGCGCAATCTCTTGTTCGCGCGTCAAAAGCGGGATCTCGCCCATCTGCGTTAGGTACATCCGCACAGGATCGTCGATCCGCCGCGAGCTTTCCTCGTCCGACAGGGCTTTGCTCTTTCGCGCCGGGGCTTCTTCGCGGCGCGGGCTGCGGAAAGCCGGCCTGTTTGTCGGTGATGATTTCCATACCCAGTTCTTCCAGGCACATCACCAGGTTGTCGAGCTTTTCGGGATTCAAAGCCTCGTCCGGGAGATAAGCGTTGACCTGGGAAAACGTCAGGAAGCCCTGCTGTTTTCCGGTGGCGATTAACTCGTTCAGGCTTTCATCAAGTCGATGCACTCTTAAACCTCCCAAAGGTCGGTAGGATTCTCGCATGGGGCCCTGGTAAAAATTGACCGTTCTCACCTGGGCGTTTCACCCGGGTTTGAAAAAAATGCCAATTCTTCCTCAAAAAAACCGAACGGCCCGCATCCGGTATCCCTCGCCGGACTGCATGGAGAGAAATCAGGAATTCGCCCGCTTGGCGTGAAACTTCTGCGCTTCTAACAAGTAGTGGAGGTGCTCTTTTTTGAGCTCCCCCGCTGACGGCGGGCCGTCCGTGGCAGAAGGCTTTAAATTTAAATCCCCCTGGTGAGGCGTTGAGCTTTGCACCAAGGTGCCCTTCAGCGATTCAAACCTCTGCCGCTCCCCCAGGAGATGCAAACGCCGAACCACTTCCTCCAAATATCCCATCGAACCCTCCGCCCCCGCCGCGGTTCTGTCGGCAATGAGCTTTGGGCCGATTTTTTTCTCTTTGGCGAAATCATCGATTCGCATCAAGGTCTGCTTGAACGCCGGCTCTTCCAGATCCGCCATCAGCTTGTCGAACGCCGGCGTCTCCCCGCGCTCCCACAGGTCATAAGCCAATTGGAGCAAACTTCTCAGCACCGGGTTTCGCAGCTGCCCCGGACTCACCCGGACCTGAAGCGTCTCCACCAATCCCGGATCCGTCACCAAAATCTCCAGCACCTCCGCTTCCACAGCATCGGCGGGGTTTTTGATGTCGAACGTCCGCGCCGCCGGTTCGGGCTGCGAAGCGGAAACCATTTTGCCCGCAGCATTTGCGCCGCGTTTTCGCATTTCTTTTAGTTGCTGGCGGACGCCCCGCTCATCGATCAATAACCTGCCGGACAACCGGCTAACGAGCACCGTCTCCCGCGGCGTCCCCACAAAATTCGGGACGCTGGCAATCAACGTCAGCATCGCATCCAAGACCCGCTGCCGGGCATCGACGGAATCGACGCCGAAGTCCTGCACCGCCAACTGAAATTTGTGCTCCCAGGCCTCGACCGCGCCGTCCACAATGCCTTGAAACTTCTCCAGGCCGAACTCGTTCAAATAATCCGCCGGGTCCAAGCCCGCCGGCAATGTGAGCAGGCGGAGATCAACTTCCTGAGCCAAAAACTTGTCAACCGCCCGGGCCGCGGCTTTCTGGCCGGCCTCGTCGCCGTCGAAAACCAGCACCACCTTGCGGGCAAAACGTTTCAAAAAACCCACATGCAGTTCCGTGAGCGAAGTCCCCAACGTGGCGACCGCATTCGTCAAACCGTGCTGATGAGCCAAAATCACATCGGTGTTGCCTTCCATCACCACGACGGTCTCGGTCTCCTTGAGCGTGTCGCGGGCTTGTTCAAATCCGTAAACCAACCGGCTTTTTGTGAAGAACTCACTTTCGGGGCTGTTGAGGTACTTGGGATCCTGGCGTTCCGAATCCGGCAGCACCCGTGCCCCAAACGCCACCGGCCGGCCGCGAAGGTCGCGAATCGGAAACATCAATCGGCCCACGAAGTCGTCGTAATACCCGCCGGTCTGCCGTTCCCGCACCAGCCGGGCCTGAAAGAGTTCCTGCTCGGAATACCTGAGATGCCGGGCCTGATCCAACAGCCAGGTCCAATGGTCGGGATGAAACCCCAACCGAAAACTCTTGATTGATTCCCGCGTGATGCCCCGGCTTTCCAGGTATTTTCTCGCCCGCTCGCCCACCGGCTCGGCGAGGAGGCATTGGTGCATTCGCTGCTCGGCCCAGGCCAGGATTTCCAGAAGCCGGGCCTGGCGGTTTTTTTCTTCCGGCTTTTTCGCCCCGTAGCCTTTGGGCATGGGCAGGTTCGCGCGGTCGGCGAGTTGTTCGAGGGCGTCGCGAAAGCCGAGCTTGTCGATTTTCATCACGAACGAAAAACAATCCCCGCCTTCGTCGCAGACCCAGCAGCGGTAAGCCTGCCGGTCCGGGTACACGTGGAAGGAGGGGTTGTGGTCTTCGTGGAACGGGCAGAGGCCGACGTAGTCGTGCGGGCCTCTGGGCGTCAAGGACACCGCTTCGCCGACCAGAGCCACCAGGTCCGTCCGCGAACGGACCTGCTCTTTGAAGTCGGCGGGAAAAGTCGAGGAGGAATTTCCAAAGCCCGAGGCCACCAGCATCTCCCAAGGTTTTCGATACAAACGGCGTGATTGGTGTCGACGATTTTCCGGAACCGGCATTCAACGGGGCCAAAGGCAAGATCACGGTTCCCGCGGTTGTGCTGGTGAGCTTCGCCGGGCCGCTTCCTCGGAACGGGCCGGAAAGAATCGCGCGGGGGTGATCTGTTTTCCCATCGAAAAACCATCTGTTCCTAATGTTTCAATCCTAACAAATGCTCGGCCCGGACAAGGCGATAAACGTTCATGTCAGGCAAGTCCTGACAGATTAAAACGCCGGGTTGATTCGAGCCTGTCACACCGAAACTCTACCCCATTCCAGCCCCCGGTCAAAAAAACGGCCCCGGAATTCGGAGCCAAATCAGAAGCGCAACCCTATACTCAGAAAAGCCTTAAAGAACCCCGCCACCGGCCAACTCCCCGCCAACCCCTAGCGTCCCCCGCAAAATACCCAACCCGACCTCCCGCGGATTTCCGATGGGGGAATGGCGAGGAATGGGGCTGATGGGACAGTTGGTTTTTAGGAAACTCTGACGCATCGCTTCTTGGGTAGTGTCCTAATTTGATTTTTCCCAAAAAAATTTGCCTTCTGGCTGAATGATTGGCCGGGAGATCGCAAAAGAAAAGCCCCGTCGATCCGAGACGGGGCTTTTCTTTTGCGATCTTTCATGTCCATTCTGGAATTTTGTTCCATGAGGTGGACCCCATTCTTTGGACAGCAAACGGGGTTGTTTAGTGGTGTGAGTCAGCGGCAGACGAGGCCCCTCATAGGCCTCGTCGTCTGCCGCCGATGACAAGGGGCCCGGGACGAGACCTCACCAGTTCCCTCCCGGTTTTGCGCGAAACTTGTTTTCATTTTTCGTCCATCACTTTGTGCAGGCTTCAATCTTTTCCTTCGTAGATCATCGCCGGCGTTTGATAACCCAGCGACTGATGAATCCGTTCCTCACAATAGAACTCAAAGTAACTCTGCAGGCTTCTCTCGGCCTCCCAACCATCCGTGTAATCCTTCAAGTAAACCTCTTCGTATTTCACGCTCCGCCACAGCCGCTCGATGAATACGTTGTCCAAGCACCGTCCTTTTCCATCCATACTGATCGCGACATTCAATCGTTCCAATCGCTCGGTGAACTTGATCGCCGTGAATTGGCTGCCCTGGTCGCTGTTGAAGACCTCCGGCCGCGAGATCGACAAGGCTTCGTCCAACGCCTCCAAGCAAAAACTCCCCTCCAACGTGTTCGACAATCGCCAACTCAACACGTAGCGACTGAACCAGTCCATCACTGCCACGAGATACAAAAACCCGTGGCGAAGCGGGATGTAAGTGATGTCGCTCGACCACACCTGGTTGGGCCGGAGAACCTCCACATTCCGCAGTAAATAAGGGTAAATCTTGTGTCCGCGCCCCGGTTTGGTCGTGCGGCGTTTCGGTCCAACCGCTTCGATTCCCATCTGCCGCATCAGCCGCTGCACTCGCTTGCGATTCACGCCGAACAACTCGGCCATCTTGCGAGAACCATAAAACGGATGCCGCGTGTATTCCTCGTCGATTCGCCGCATCAGTTCCAAATTTTCCGCGGTCTCGCCGCCAGGTTCGTAGTACCAACTGCTCCGCGCCAATCCCAACAGATCGCACTGACGCGACACGCTCAACGTGGAATGCTTCGGTTCGATCCATGCCCGCAAAACCTCGTGGCTTAATCCAGCGTCAGCGACTTTTTTTTGAGCCACTCGACTTCCATTTTCAGCCGGCCGATTTGTTCATAGAGTTCTTGCTCATTGGCCGATTGATCGTCGGATCGCTTACGTCGGCCATCCGTGAACAACTCAGTGGCTCCCGACAACAACTGCTTTTTCCAAGCCGTGACTTGGCTCGTGTGGACGCCAAATTCCGACGCCAACTGAGCCGTCGTCCTATCCCCTTTGACCGCCGCCAACGCCACCTTGGCTTTGAACGCGGACCCCAAAACTCGACGCTTCCTGGTCATAATCGGAACCTCCCAATGCGACAAATGAACATCGCAAATTCTACCTTATTGGGCTGTCCAGTTTTCGGGGTCCACCACAGTGCAGGGCCACCGCAGCACCCAACTTGATGCTGCCGCCAGTGGAAGAACATCAACATGGGCGCGCACCATTCTTTTAAACGAAGCGAGAAAGAAAGCCGATTGACTTAAATGCTTCTTCGTGCATAAGATTAGACGGAGGGAACAGGAATCGAACCTGCACCGCGATCTCACTTGCAACGGTTTATCGCGGACCTGGGATTATAAGACCCGTGCAATGCCATTCTGCCATCCCTCCAAAGGAATGCACCGTATGCACGAGTGCATTCCAAGAAATGTCGATAATTAGACAAAATGGAGATTAGCGGATATGCTGCTATTCTCCCTGGTTGAACCGATCATGGCCGTGAATTGCCATCGTATCAGGTGACACCAAAAAGGTAGTAGTGGCGGCGGCGGAGTATTCTCCATCGTCGAACCTCCGTGAAAAAGGGCCGATTCCCAGGTGATCTGATCGCCAAATCTTCCCACCTGGAAACCGGCGGACTGCGGAGTTAACTACCAAACCGACGATTCTCACTCCGCTTGAGAATCGTCGGTTTTTTTAGGCAATGAGTATTTTTCTGTATCCTCATCGAACACAATTTTTGCGTTCTTCTTTAAATTGAATACCGCAGAAAAGATAATTGATCGCTTATTATCAGATTGAGTATCGACTAAATCCTTCAAATCATCTGCAATTCTACTGCTCGTCGCGCCACTCGGATGCATCCGTAAGTAATCGAGGACGGCCGCAGATGCTTTCTTTTTAGGGGGTATTTTGACACCGTTGCCTTCCGTCAAAATACCTGCTTCTGCCCCGATTTGCAGCAACTCGCGTAGCAAAGCCGATATGAATTGCCGTTCTTCCAATTCGTTCTGAAGTTCGCATTGAAGTGCCCCAATTTCACTTCTCAATTCATCTTCGGTCTTTTGTGATTTTTCGATTTTCTCTTGAAGATTCGAGATTCGAGCGCGAACCGCTTGTTCAGTTTTCGACATATAAGTTCCCCCTTCCCCTGACTATCCAGGGAATTGAATTGTAGCCAGCGAACTAATCTGAATCAACCGTCTGATTTTCATAAAAAAATCAAAAAAAATCAGCCATTAAAAACGGCCTCAGCAATTGCTGAGGCCGGCTGAATAAAAAAGAAGCCTGGCCTGCTGATGCAACAAACCCGGCTTTCTCTATTATTTGAAAGGCAATTGCGGCTAGCAAATTCCGCGCCGAACGCTCAAAACCCGAAATCAAACGCGGACACCACCGCTTCTTGGGTGGTGTCTATTTCAAATTCAAACTGTACCAGTTTGGTCGGCGCTGGATGTTGACCAGTGAACATGCGCATGATATGATTCTTTGGCAATCCTCACCGCATTTTGTTGACCAGCCACCTTTCTGCGATTAAATTGCAATTCCAGTTTCTCATTCCCACAAAATCAAATGGCGAAGAACCCATCAACCATTGAATTATTAGGCCAAGGTGTCTACGACATCCCGCAGGCCGCAAGGATTCTCGGCATCCAATACAGAACGCTTCGGTATTGGCTAAGCGAACCACGAGGCTGTGAGGCAATCGTGGCTCGAAAGTTTCCAGCGATGGAGATTTTGACGTTTGCCGAGTTAATGGAACTCCATTTCGTCAAAATGTTTCGAGACGAGAACGTCTCGCTTCAAACGATACGCAAAGCCGCAAACGTCGCTTCTGAGAAGTTTCGATCAGCATACCCTTTCACGGTAAAACGATTTGACACCGACGGAAGGTCGATTTTCGCCACTCTGATCGGGAAAGAGTCCGACAACGAAGTGGTCGAAGAATTAAAACACGGCCAACTCGTATTCAAAACGATCATACGACCGTTTTTTCGTAAGCTCAAATATGATGGGATGACGCTGGAACAGTTTTGGCCGCTTGGCACGAGAGGGCGAATTGTTCTTGACCCATTGCGAAAGCATGGTCAGCCCATCGACTTTGACAGCGGCATTCCTGTTGAAACAATAATTGATGCACTTGAAGCAGGTGACGGACAGGAAGTGCATGTCGTCGCCAAGTGGCTTGGGATTCCATTGGAGGCCGTTCAGGCAGCGATTCAATTCAATAAATCGCTGAGTGCATGACTTATCTTTTCGACAACAATATCAGCTACAATTTCGCAGAGATGCTGCGTGCTCTTGATGTTGATGTTCGAGCATTGCGGGAAGTTTTCGATCAGCACATCAAAGATCCAGATTTGCTTAGAGAACTCAAGCATTCAAATTATGTGTTGGTCACGGCTGAAAAACACATGAAACACAGAGTCATTGAGGCCGAATTGCTTAAAGAATCTGGGATTACCGCCCTGTTTATCGGACGATTTTGGGGTAAATTGGGTTTTTGGAGACAAGCGACCTGGATGGTTCAACGATGGCCAATGATTCACGGATTTGCGAGTAACGTAAACAAAGGGACATTTGCAACTGTGCAGCAGAATGGGAAATCTACCCCATTTCAAATATAGCTGGAAACCGGGTTTTGAGTATTTGGCATGGAATTTGCTAAAGATTCCGGTTAATTGAGTAAAGTTTCTAAAAACCGCCAATCTTTTGTGGCGGTTTTTTTTTAATTACTTGGGAATGACGTGGATTTCCGTCGGGGGATGAGACCGCGCGGAAGGCTCATGCGGAGGAATGGGGCCACAAATGGCGCCGTGCTTTAATTGCCTTCGGCGATCACCGAGTTGGTCAGCGAGTTCCCGAAGTCTTGGAAGTTTTTGTAGGTCCAGACGACTTTCTTACCCTTGGTGATTTCGATCAGTTGGGGTTGCTCGGGGCCGGCGTGGCAGTTGCCGAGGACGATGTTGCCGTTCTTTAAGACCTGGAGCGTCGTGACCCACGCGAGCCGGATGCCGGGCAGGTCGTCTTGCTGGACGCTCCACGCGATTTTTTTGTCCGGCGTGACTTCGATCACCCCGTGCCCGTTGCCGGTGGAGATCAGTGTATTGCCGGTCTTGAGCCGCACGGCGGCGAAGCACTGGTTGCCGAAGGCTTCGGGGCCGTGGCCGGCTCGGGGCGGCTTGCCGAACAAGGGGACTTCATACTCCCAGACGATTCGCCCTTGGGCATCGTACTCGCGGACGGCGCCGTCGTTTTCGTGGCAGACGAGATAGTGGCCGTTGTCCAATTTGCGGACGAGTCGCGTGTCGTGGTGCGGGTGCGGCTTGTCCACTTGGAGTTTGATTTGATGCTGAATCGTTCCGTCGTCATCGACTTCCAGAATCCGCCCCGGTCCCGACTCGGCGATCACCGTGCGGCCGCCCGGCAATCTTTGGAACGCATGGACTTCGACCTTGCGATTCTGATTGCCGTTGGTCTTGGCATCGTATTCCCAGACGACCTGATTGGTCGCGGGATCGACTTCGACGATCCGCGTCCAAGACGTTTGAAACAGCAGATGCCCGTTGGGGAGCCAATGCAAATCGTGCAGCGGGCCGATCTTGTACCGGTAGGAAATCTCTCCGGTCTTTTCCACGCGGGCCAAAAGATTTTTCGAGGAATCGGCCGCATAAAAACTCCGACCCGGAGGCTCTGCTCCCCAAGCACTTCCGGCAAAACTCATCAGCAGCAAAACGCCGCACGAAAATCGCACGAAACGGTTCATGGAAGTCTCCGGAGTAAGAACGCGGTCACGGTGTGCGTGTTTTCCAAGGAGGAAAAGAGATATTCGCTTCAGTGAATCCCTCGCAGGTCAAACGACGAAAAATCCGCGTTCAAATTAAGTATTGTGGGATTATGGTGCAATCGTCCCGGCGGCATCCGTCGAATTCTATTCTGTTTTTTGCAATGAACGCCTGTGTCTTTGCGCTGATATTGCAATCGCGATCCCGGCACCCGACGATTGTTGAAGAATGACGCGGCCCGCTTTTGCGATTGGTTGCGGCTCGGCGACGCCCGAATGTGCCGGTCGGCATTCCGAACCGGCAGCGCTCCCAACTTGCGGTTGGCTTACTTCGGTTTCCGCGTGGTGGTGGAGTCAAAATAGTCATGGAGGCCCAATTCTTTTTGACGGACTTGACCGTGCGGAACGGAAACGGTTTGATGCGGACTAGGCAGTCTGTTTCCGTTTGTGCTTTTCAGCCTGGAGTGACTCTCATGCGTAATCGATGGTTGGCCTTCTCGTTGGTTTTGATGTGTGGTTTGACCGTGTCCCCGCGGCTTGTGCTTGCCGAGGACGCGGCGGTTTTTGAGTTGCGGACTTACACGACGTTTCCAGGGAGGCTGCCCGCACTCCACAAGCGGTTCCGCGACCACACAATGCGGATTTTCAAAAAGCACGGCATGACGAACGTGATGTATTTCACGCCCGTGGATAAAGAGAATACGCTCGTGTATCTGCTCAAGCACAACAGCCAGGACGCCGCCAAGAAATCCTGGGCCGCGTTTCGGCAGGATCCCGAATGGAAAAAAGCCCAAAAGGAATCCGAGATGGACGGGAAGATCGTGATGAAGGTGGAATCCGTGTTCCTGAGCCCCACGGACTACTCGCCGCAGCCCTTCAAAGCGAAAGACTGAAAGGGTCACCGCGGAGCTTGAAAAACCTGAGCGGTCAGGCGCTAGCCTCCGGCTTCGATGAAGCGCTATTCCCAAAATCAAGAGCCGGAGGCTAGCGCCTGACCGCTCAGGTTTGCGGACTGTCGTTTCGTGGCTCCGAGTCTCGGGGCCGCGGTCGAAAAATCCGCGTTTGCGGTCTTCGGCGTGGTTTCGGTCTTCCCGGTTTGATTATCATACCGGTTGAATCAACCCATTCTGAGGAAGGAGCGACCATGAGCCGAGCACGCATCGAAGAAGTTCTCAAGCGCGGAGAACCGGGCCGGGACGTCGATGTCCGCGGCTGGGTCCGGACCCGGCGGGATTCCAAAAGCGGGTTTTCGTTTATCGAACTGAACGACGGCAGCGCCATGGCCAACTTGCAGGTGGTCATCGATTCGTCGGTGCCGGGCTACGAGGAAAACATCAAGCACGTCACCACCGGTGCGAGCCTCGCCGTCGTCGGCGAACTCAAGGAGTCCCCCGGCAAAGGGCAGCGGGTGGAACTCCACGCGAAGTCGTTCGAGCTTTTGGGCACGGCCGATGCCGAGGCTTATCCGCTCCAGAAGAAACGGCACAGCTTCGAGTTCCTCCGCGAGATCGCCCATCTCCGCCCGCGGACGAACACCTTCGGAGCCATCGCCCGCGTCCGCAATGCGATCTCCCATTCCATCCACACGTTCTTCCAGTCGCGCGGGTTTTTGTATATCAACACGCCGATCATCACGACCAGCGACTGCGAAGGCGCGGGCGAGATGTTCCAGGTCACCACGCTCGATCTGGCCCGGCTTGCCCGGGTTCAGACCGAACTCGACTGGTCGCAGGACTTCTTCGGCAAGCGGGCGTCGCTGACCGTCAGCGGCCAGCTCGAAGCCGAGATCTTCGCCACCAGCGTCGGCGACTGCTACACCTTCGGCCCCACGTTCCGCGCGGAGAACTCCAACACGACCCGGCATCTCGCGGAGTTCTGGATGATCGAACCGGAGATGCCGTTTTATGATCTGAACGACAACATGCAACTCGCCGAGGAGTTCATCCGCACGGTCATCCGCGAAATCCTCGCCGCGTGCCCGGAGGACATGGAGTTCTTCAACCTCCGCATCGACAACACGATTCTGGAAACGCTCCGTAACATCGCGGACCACGATTTCCTCCGCGTGCCCTATACCGAGGCGGTCGAACTTCTCGAAAACGGCGGCAAGAAATTCGACTATCCCGTGGAATGGGGCAAGGATTTGCAGTCGGAGCACGAGCGGTATCTGACCGAGGAGCATTTCAAGCAGCCGATCATCCTCTTCGATTATCCGCGGACGATCAAACCGTTTTATATGCGCTGTAACGACGACGGCAAAACCGTGCGGGCGATGGACGTGCTCGTGCCGCGCGTGGGCGAGATCATCGGCGGCAGCCAGCGCGAGGAACGTTACGGCGTGCTCGTCGAGCGGATGAAAGAATGCCACCTCAACCCGGACGACTACTGGTGGTATCTGGACCTCCGCCGCTATGGCACGGTCCCGCACAGCGGGTTCGGGCTGGGGCTCGAGCGGCTGGTGCAACTTGTCACCGGCATGACCAATATCCGCGACGTGATTCCCTTTCCGCGGACTCCCAAAAACGCGGAGTTTTAGACCGAATCATTCATTCGCCCGATGCGCAAGCGAGGGAAATCGTTTGAAATCGCTCGCTTGCGCATCGGGCGAATCGAGACGGGTTGATTCTCTGCACGCATAAAAAACCGGGGGCCGCAAATGCCCCCGGCTTGGTTTGTCGCGTTTGATTGAATCACTTCGCGGCGGCGAAGCGTTTGCTGACTTCGTCCCAGTTGATTACGTTAAAAAACGCCGCGATGTAATCGGGCCGGCGGTTTTGGTACTTCAGATAATAGGCGTGCTCCCACACGTCCATGCCGAGGATGGGAGTCCGGCCTTCGGAGAGCGGCGTGTCCTGGTTGGGCGTGCTTTCGACGACCAGGTAGCCGTTGTCCACGGACAGCCAGGCCCAGCCGCTGCCGAACCGCGTGGCCCCGGCGTTGCCGAATTCCGTCTTGAAGTTGTCGAAGCCGCCGAACTTGCTGTTGATCGCATCGCCCAATTCGCCGGAGGGCGTGCCGCCGCCTTTGGGAGACATGATCGTCCAGAACAGCGAGTGGTTCGCGTGGCCGCCGCCGTTGTTGCGGACGGTTCCACGAATTTTTTCGGGCACGCTCGAGAGCCCGCGCATCAAATCTTCGATGGACTTCGATTCCAAGTCCGTGCCGGCGATGGCGTCGTTCACTTTGTTGATGTAAGCCTGATGGTGCTTGGTGTGATGGATTTCCATCGTCCGGGCGTCGATGTGCGGTTCCAGGGCGTCATAGGCATAGGGCAGTTCGGGGAGGGAGTATGCCACAGTGCGGCTCCTTTTGAGGGATTCAGTGAGGCGATTCGAAACGCTGCCGACTCCCAGCCGGCGACGGCCGGCCCACGGCGGCCCGGCACTAGCCGTATTCTAGGCGTTTGCGTCCTCTCCACAACCGACTTCGTCCGGAATTTTCGCCGGACGTTGACCGAGCCGGTTATGGGAATTCTCCCGAGTCTTTCGGCTTGGCGAGAAACCGTCCGCGGGCCTAAAACCTGGGCGGCTGTGCTCTTGATGAGGTCGAGACCATCGCTGTCGGTCATGCGGCACGCGATGAACCGCAGGTATTTGGACATGCGGATTTATGTGACCCGCTACTTGTCCGGCGTTATTTTCTTGTAAATCTTCCAAATACGCACGGTGCCGTCATGGTCGGCGGCCGCCGCATAGCGGTTATCCGGGGACAAAGCGACTCGCATGATTCCAGCGGCCGCCTGGCCTCGGTCATTTGCCAGTTTTTCCTGGGCATGAGGATACTGAAGTCGAAGGAGCCGCTTCAACTTGGGAACTTCCTCTTGCACATTCTCGATATTCCACAGAGTCAACTCGCCTCGAAAACTCCCGACCAGCGCCAGCCGGTCATACTGCGAGAAGGCCACGCTCGTAATCACCTCGGGAGAGATTTTCAGAGCCGGCGATGAACTGACCTGCCCGACATCCCAAACCCGCAGATAGCCGTAGGAGTGGGCGGCGAGGATTCGGGAACCATCGGCTGTGAAAACCGCATCGACGATATACTGGCGGGAGGGTTCCTTCGGCTGGAAACGCGTGAGTTCGCGACCCGTGCCGAGATCAAACACCGTCAGTTGGTAGTTGTCGGTCCCGCCCGCCCAGAGACCGGTTTTGCCGTCGGGCGTAACGTCGAGGCGATGCGTATCCCCGTCGGGTTCGCCATTGAACCGGCCGAGCTTCGGCTTGTAATGGCTGATTTCCTTCCCGGTTTGAATATCCCACACAAACACATCGCCGTCGAAGGTGCCAGAGATAGCGAGGCGACCATCCGGAGAGAACGCGGCACGGGTTACGGAATTCTGGTGGCCTTCAAACCGCCGGACTTCTTTCCAGTTTTCGACATCCCACAGTGTCAGCCGCTGAGTTCCTTTGTATTGCCCCGCGGCGAACAACGCGTACCGACTGTCCGGCGACCAGGCAATGTCCCGAACAAAATCCCAAGCCTTATTCCCGCCGGAACTCTTAAGTTCACGACCTGTCGAGAGATCCCAGAGCCGAACCGTCAGTTGACCGTCGGATCGACCGGATGTTAAGACGCGTTTTCCGTCCGGAGAAAAACAGACGGCATAGACACCGCCCCCATGATGCAGCGTCCACCACTGTTCCGCGACCCAAGTGACCGGCGTCACGGCCTCAGATGCTCCGGAGTTTTTGGCACTGCGGGAGTTCGCTTCCTCGTTGGCCCATTGGCCTTTCTCGGCTTCCGCTTGGAACGCACATCCCCAGACGATCGCCGGCAACACGGCGAAAAGTGCAAAACGGCGAAGAGCCAAGCCCAAAGTTGATCTAGAGTCATTCATTATTTCGCGCCAGTTTATTGAGGGCATTTGCAGGATCCGCGCGAAGAACACTAGGGAATCTTCCAGCGTTGAGGCAACATCGAGACTTCTCAATGAGTGTACGAAATAATTCACCCGTTGAGTACCAAACTTTCTCGAAAAGACGGGGTGCCGGCACGGGACCGAATCGACCTTTTGATTGTTTCGCCGGCGGTTTTTCGGAACCGTCGGCTTTTTTATGGAACCCCGGGAATTCCTGCCCGGTTGCCCGCGGCTTTTCCGACCATAAGATTGCGGGGACTCCCGGGTGCGGGTTTGAACCTCGCTGGACAACCTGCTTTGATCCGGAAAATGCGTTCCTCTCTACCGTTGAGCGAGGCCCTCCCCATGCGGATTATCGTCGAGAAAGATTCCTCATCGAATTGGTCGGCGTGGTGGGCGGATGCCCCGGGGGAGAAGGCGGAATCCGGCAGCGTGCTCGGGGCCGTGGCCCGGCTCTTGCTCAAATCACCGGAGCGGCACGTGGCCGCGAGCGATCTGGTGACCGATCCGCCGGCCAGCGGGTCCGCGCACGTCGAGATGGTGGCGCGGCGAAACGCCTGATTCCATCGATTTCGCCCGTCGGCTGCACTGGGCTGCACCCAAGGCATTCCCGCATTTTTCGAAAGCCAAAACGCTCGGATCGCTGCTGGGGAGATTCCTGAACCCGCGCACAATCGGTCGTCCGCCGGGGCGTAAATGGCATTCGCCGTGCAAATCATGGCGAAAAGAAGCCCGGAAACGAGTTCCTGACGTAGTTTTAAAGCTGGAAGCGCATCGAAACGGTCTTGGATGCGTCCTCAGCTTTCGTGAGCTCGTTCAAGTAAGAAGGTCAAAATGCCCATCGAACGTCAAATCGATTTTTGTCCCAACTGTCATTGCAAGGTCGTGCGGCATTGGCGGGAACCCTCCCACGCTCTGTATTCCGCCCTCACGATCAGCCTGATTGCTGCTGGCGCGGCCACGCCCATGACCGCCTCCCTGATGGCCATGGTCTGGATTCAACGAATCTCGTCGACCGGGCGATGGACTTGTCCGCACTGCGAACCGTAAAAGACGCCCGAAACGATTGTTGCCGAACAGCCCGGACTCGCTTTCGTGAACCCTCGCCAATGTGATCTAGGCTCGATTCGAGACGCTCTAAAAAACTGATGGGGAATCCGGAGGGCCAGCGGATTCACCACTTCTCCACTTTAAGATTACGAGAGGGTGAAACGATGAGAAATTGTCTCGAGAGCATGAAACGCTTCCTGGCCTCCGAAGAGGGTCCGACGGCCGTGGAATACGCCGTGATGCTGGCATTCATCGTGACCGTCTGCCTGGTCGCCATTCAAGGGCTCGGAACCAACGCCAACACAAAGTTCGAACTCGTCCGCGACGCCCTCACTTAGCGGACCAAGAGACCAATCCGCCTTCGAAGCAGATTTCGGCGGCTATGACGACCGTGGCCGCCGCAAAGCGATCCCTTACGAAGTCTCTGCCACCCGTAAGGATCGCTCGATAAATAATTGTCGCAGTTATTAGCCGCAGGGCGCTTGCGAGCCCCGGTTCACGGAGAACCGGACGCGAGCGCGTTCCGGCTGATGATCGGACAGGTTTTTCTCGAACGGTCCTAACCGCTTTTGTCACGGGGACTTGGCTCGGATTCTCGGCTTGTGGTGCAAAGAACCCCCTTATTATAGAGGGATCAAACTTGGGGACTCCACTTTTGAAGTGGGTTTCCGGACCGCCGGCCTCTTTGCTGCGGCAACAGTCGTCGCATTGGCGGGTGTATTTGTTTACGGTTCGATTCGTCAAAGCAAGGAACGCAAAGAACGGCGCATGGCGATGGAGACTAGCCAACCATCTCTCGGAAAAAATCCAGAATCACCGTAATCCACTTCAACCACGCCCCATTCAGCAGTTGGTAGTCTCCCTGTGCGGACCGAAACGACGTTTAACCCATCGCTAAATGGTCCACACAGGGGGACCCTACTTCGGAATCCTAGGCCGCTTTCTCGTCGGCTTTCTTCGGATCATAGCCCAAGTTCGGGGCCAGCCAGCGTTCTAGCTCTTTTATGGGCATGTCGTTTGCGCTGGGCGTAGGCTTCCACCTGGTCGCGGGTGATGCGGTCGACCGAGAAGTAGCGGGATTGGGGGTGGCTGAAGTAGAGGCCGCTGACGGACGCGGCGGGCCACATCGCGTAGCTTTCCGTGAGCTTCATGCCGGTGTGGGGCCGGGCGTCCAAAAGTTCCCAGAGCGTGGCTTTGGCGGTGTGGTCGGGGCAAGCCGGGTAGCCGAACGCCGGGCGGATGCCGCGGTATTTCTCGGCGATCAAGTCTTCGCTTCCCAGGTTTTCCGTCTGGCCGTAGCCCCAATCTTCGCGGGCCGTTTTGTGGAGCCGTTCCGCGAAGGCTTCCGCCAGGCGGTCGGCGAGGGCTTTGGTGAGGATCGAATGATAGTCGTCGTGGTCGGCCAAAAACTTCGCGGACAACTCATCGCAGCCCAGCCCCGCGGTGACGGCGAACGCTCCCACATAATCCGTCCGCCCGCTTTCCAAGGGGGCGACATAATCGGCCAGCGAACGAAAATCCTTCTGCCCTTTCCGTTCCCATTGCTGCCGAAGCATCGGGAAGCGGACCAGCTCACGGGATCGGCAATCATCGGTGTAGAGGATGATGTCGTCGCCATCGCTATTCGCGGGCCAGAACCCGTACACGCCCTTCGCGGTCAGCAGTTTTTCTTTGATGATCCGCTCCAACAGGGCGAGGGCGTCGGCATAAAGTTTTTTGGCCTCGGTGCCGAGGTTGGGGTCGTCAAAGATCGCCGGGAACTTGCCGCGCATTTCCCAGGTCGCGAAGAAGGGGGACCAGTCGACGTACTTCGCGAGTTCATCGAGCGGATAATCCTCCAGCGTCCGCAGGCCGAGGAACTCAGGCTTGGCGATTTCGATGCTGTTCCAATCCGTCGCGTATCGGCGGCTGAGAGCCTCGGCATAGGGGACGAGGTTTTTCTCTTGCCGGCCGGCGAATTGCTCCCGGTCTCGCTGTTGGGCGGTCGCGTTCTTTTGAATGAACGCCTCCCGCCGGCTGGGATCCAAGAAGTTTTCCACGGCGGGCACGGATAGCGAAGCATCGAGCACGTGCACCACGGGCTGATCGTAAGCCGGGGCGATCTTGACCGCCGTGTGCCGGGCGCTGGTCGTCGCCCCGCCGATCAAGAGCGGCAATGTAAAACCCTGCCGCTGCATCTCGCCCGCGACGTGCACCATCTCTTCGAGCGAGGGCGTAATCAAACCGGAAAGGCCGATGAGATCGACGTTTTCTTTCTGGGCGGTTTCGAGAATTTTCTCCGTGGGGACCATCACGCCCAGGTCGATCACCTCGAAGTTATTGCAGCGGAGCACGACGGCGACGATGTTCTTGCCGATGTCGTGCACGTCGCCTTTGACGGTCGCGATCAGCACCTTGCCCCGCGCGGACGCCGCGCCCTCGGCTTTCTCGGCTTCCATATAAGGCGTGAGCCAGGCGACGGCTTTTTTCATCACGCGGGCGCTTTTGACGACCTGCGGCAGAAACATTTTCCCCGCCCCGAACAGTTGCCCCACGACGTTCATGCCGTCCATCAATGGGCCTTGGATGACTTCGAGCGGGCGGCCGTATTTGAGGCGGGCTTCCTCGGTGTCCTCGTCGATGTAATCGGTGATGCCTTTTAAAAGCGCGTGGCCCAGTCGCTGTTCGACGGTGCCGGTCCGCCATTCCTCAGTCTTGGCAACGCCAGTGTCTTTTTCCTTGACGGTCTCGGCGAAATCGATCAGCCGTTCGGTGGCGTCGGGCCGGCGGTTTAAGAGCACATCTTCGATGTGCTCGCGGAGCGCGGGGTCGATCTCCTCGTAAACCTCCAACTGCCCAGCATTGACGATGCCCATATCCAAACCGGCCTGGATCGCGTGGTACAAAAACGCGGCATTCATGGCTTCGCGGACGACGTTGTTCCCGCGGAACGAGAACGAAACGTTGCTCACGCCGCCGGAGGTTTTCGCGCCGGGACATTCCTGTTTAATCCGGCGGACGGCTTCGATGAACTCCACCGCGTAGTTGGCGTGCTCTTCCATGCCGGTGCCCACGGTGAGGATGTTCGCATCGAAGATAATATCCTCCGCCGGGACGCCGGCTTTCTGGGTGAGCAGTTGATAAGCCCGCTTGCAGATTTCCACTTTGCGATCGCAGTCCGCAGCCTGGCCTTGTTCGTCGAACGCCATCACCACGACCGCCGCCCCGTAATTGCGGATCGTTCTGGCTTGCTCCAGGAATTTCTCCTCGCCTTCCTTCATGCTGATCGAATTGACCACGCCTTTGCCGGCGAGGCATTTGAGGCCGGCTTCGATGACCTCGAACTTGGAGCTATCCACCATCACCGGCACGCGGTTGACGTCCGGATCGTCGGAGATGAGATTCAGAAAGCCGACCATCTCCTTTTCGGAATCCAAAAGCCCCTCGTCCATGTTGACATCAATCATGTTTGCCCCGCTCTCGACCTGGTCGTTGGCGACGCCGAGGGCTTCTTCGGTTTTCTCTTCTTTGATGAGGCGGGCGAACTTTTTGGAGCCGGTGACGTTGGTGCGTTCGCCGATCATCAGAAAGCCCGCATCCTCGCCGACGATGAGCGCTTCGGAACCGCTATACGTGGAATAGCGGGGCACGTCGGGAATCTGGCGGGGTTTGTAGCCTTGGATTTTCTCGGCAATTTTGGCGGTGTAAGCCGGCGTTGTGCCGCAGCAGCCGCCGACGATATTCACCCAACCGTCCTTGGCGAAGGATTCGATCATGTCGGAGAAATCATTGGGGTTCGAGTCGAACCCGCCCATGCCGTCGGGCATGCCGGCGTTGGGGTAGCAACTGATGTGGCAGCGGGCGCGTTCGTTGAGGACTTCCAAATACGGCCGCATTTGCTTGGGACCCAATGCGCAGTTGAGGCCGATGCTCATCATCGGAAAATGTTCGAGGGCGATCAAAAAGGCTTCCAGGGTCTGGCCGGTGAGCGTCCGGCCGCCGGTGAAGATCGTCCCGGAGACCATCACCGGCACGCGGCTGCCCCCTTCTTCAAACACGCGGCCGATGGCGTAGAGGCAGGACTTCATGTTGAGCGTGTCAAACGAAGTCTCCGGCAGCAATAAATCGGCGCCGCCGTCCAAGAGGCCCTTCACCTGCTCGGCGTAGGAGTCGGCCATTTGATCGAAGGTCACGGGCCGATAGCCGGGCTTGCCGGCGTTGAAGGAGAGCTGCACTTTCGTGGGGCCGATGCTGCCCGCGACGTAGCGGGGTTTGTCGGGGTTTTGCTTTGTGACGGCATCGGCGGCGCGGCGGGCGACTTCGGCGGCGGCTTTGTTCATTTCGTAAGTCAGATCGCCCAATTCGAATTCCGCGAGCGAAATGATGTTGGCATTGAAGGAATCGGTCTCGACGATGTCCGCGCCGGCTTCGAGGTATTGGCGGTGGATGTTCTCGATCATCGCCGGCTGCGTGAGCACCAGATATATCGTTGGCGTTTTTGAGATCCACGGGATGGTTCTTGAACCGCTCGCCGCGATAGTCGGCTTCCTGGGGCTTTTGATCCATAATCAAAGACCCCATCGCACCATCGATGACGAGAATGCGTTCGGTGAGGAGTTGTGCGATATTCGGTTTGTTCATGTCTTATCACTTCTGTCTTGGTTTCGATATTCGGCTGAACTGAAATGCCATGAAAGGATGGTGGTCCGTCTGACTCAGCCCGAAAAACCTCCAAATTGGACAACGATCCCGGGCAGCGGGTTCGTCTTGGGCGTAACCTCAACCTTATCGGGTGGGAGCGGATTACTCAAACGGGGCTGCCGTCTTCATAGCAAAACCCGGCTAGAGCAGCGAGCCGTCTTTTTGGGTGACGAAATTCGTCAGCTCATCGCAGAGCGAATCGAGTTCGGTTTTCAGGGCTTGCCAGTCTTCGAGGGCCGAGGTCAGATCGCGGCGGCGGGCGAATTGCTCCATCTTGGAGGCCAAGGACGCGGCGGTGATGCCGCCCACCGTCTTCGCGGAGCCTTTCAGGGTGTGGGCGTGGTTTTCGACGGCGGTCGCGTCGCCCGCGGCAATCGCGCGGCGAAGATGCTGGATAAGCTGCGGGCATTCCTCCAAAAAGGCTTCCGCGACGGTGCGGAAGAGTTCCTTGTCGCCGTCCACCGTTTCCAGGGCTTGCCGCCAATCCAACCGGCCGGCGGCGTGGTTGGAATTCCAAGACGGCAGCGTTTCCCGGCTGTTGGCGTCGGTCACCGGCGTGACTTCCAACAACGCCCGCTGAAGCTCGGGCGGGCGGATGGGCTTGGCGATGTAGCCGTCCATCCCGGCTTCGAGGCAGAGTTCGCGGTCGCCTTTCATGGCGTGGGCGGTCATGGCGATGATGGGCAGATGCCGGCTCGTGCCTCGCTCCCGCTGGCGGATGATCTCGGTCGCCTGGAGGCCGTCCATCTCCGGCATTTGCACATCCATCAGCACGACATCGAAAAAAGCATTCGCCACCGCGTCCACGGCTTCGCGGCCGTTGCGGGCGACCGTGACGTGATGTCTCCACTTGCCCAACAGTCCCAACGCGAGTTTCTGGTTGGGCAGGCTGTCCTCGGCCAGGAGGATTTTGAGCGGCCGCTCCGGGGGCAGGAAATCGCTTTTCGTTTTGGACGCGGCATCGCTTTCGGGCCGGGTGATCCCCATTGCCAGCATCAGGGCGTCGAAGAGTTCGGACTGCTTGACCGGCTTGAGCAAATGGGCGGCGATGTCCAGCCGTTCGCAGCGGGCAAAATCCTCGGCCCGCGCCCGGAGGTGAGCATCATCACGATCGTATGCGTGAGCGTGGGATCGCGTTTGAGTTCCTCCGCGAGCGTGAAGCCGTCCACGTTCGGCATGTTGACGTCGGAGACCACGACCTGAAACGGCCGGCCGACGCGTTGGGCTTCCCGCAGCATGTCGAGGGCTTCGAACACGCCGGCCGCGCACGCGGGCTCCATGTGCCAGTTCTTGAGCATCTCTTCCAGGATGCGGCGGTTGGTCGCGTTGTCATCGACCACCAACACCCGCGTGCCCTGGAAGCGGGCGGGTTCCATCCGCCGGAGCACGACGGAACTCGGCTCGGCCCAGCGGAGTCTGGCGGTGAAGATAAACGTACTCCCGCGGCCTTCTTCGCTTCGGGCGTGGATTTCGCCGTCCATGAGTTCCACAAGCTGCTTGGAGATCGCGAGCCCCAAGCCGGTGCCGCCGAACCGCCGGGTCGTCGAAGCGTCGGCCTGCTCGAACACGCCGAAGATGCGGGACAGCTTATCCCGCGGAATGCCGATGCCTGTATCGCGGACGGTGACCTTGAGGAACACATCGTCGCCCGTGGAAAATGCCGCGTTCGCGGACCAGCGGTTCGCGGGATGCTTTTCGGGATCGAGTTCGACGTGGAGCACCACTTCGCCGGCGTCGGTGAACTTGATCGCGTTGCCCACGAGGTTGATCACAATCTGCCTGAGCCGATCGGGATCGCCCATCAGAGCCAGCGGGACCTCGGGGGCGAAATGGCTCGCGAGTTCCAAGCCTTTGCGGTGCGCCCTCAGCGCGAGAGCCCGCAGCGTGTCGCCCAGGTGTTCGCGAATGTCGAAGTTGACCGGGTGCAGGTCGAGCTTGCCCGCTTCGATCTTGGAAAAGTCCAGGATGTCGTTGATGAGTGTGAGCAGCGCCTCGCCGGATTCCGAAACGATGGTGAGATACTCCCGCTGCGTCTTGCTGAGCGTGGTGTCCAACAGCAGATCGGTCATGCCGATGATCGCGTTCATCGGCGTGCGGATTTCGTGGCTCATGTTGGCGAGGAAATCGCTTTTGGCGCGGCTGGCGGCGTCGGCGGCTTTCTGGGCCGCGCAGGAGTTCCTCTTCGATTTTCTTCTGATCGCTCATGTCCAAGATGAAGCACAGGCACTCGGTGGTCTTGGGATCGAGCGAGGTCACGCCCACCACCACCGGGATCCGGCGGCCGTCTTTGCGGATGTACTCCTTCTCCCACGGGTCGCAGTGCCCGGCTTTGGCCAACTCCTCGATGGCGTGCTCATCGAGCGGGCGGTATTCCGGCGGTGTCATCTGATCCCAGCGAATCAGACCGCCCTGCAAATCGGACCGCGTATAACCCACGATCTCCAAAAAGGCGTCGTTGCATTCGGTCACCAGCCCCGTGGTCGAAGTCACCATGATCCCGATGATGTCGGAATCGACGAGCCGGCGGAAGCGGTATTGGCTGCGCTTGAGGGCGTCCTCGGTTTCGCGCTGGCGGGTGATGTCCCGCGAAATGCCCAAAGTGCCCGCGACGTTTCCCGCCCGGTCGTGCAACGGGACCTTGGTCGTGGAGGACCAGGTCTCGTGCCCGTTGGCCCAGATCAGTTTTTCTTCCATCCCCACCAAGGGCTTCCCGGTTTCGAGGATTTGCTCTTCGTCCCGGCGGGCTTTTTGGGCGTGCTCCTGGGAAAAGAAATCAAAATCGGTTTTGCCCACCGCCTCTTCGGGCCGCAGCAAACCGGAGCGCTCGGCCTTGGTTCTGCTCACGCGGAGATACCGGCCGTTACAGTCTTTGAAGTAGATATTGTCGGGAATATTGCGGAGCAGACTTTCCAGCATATCGTGCGCGCGAATGCCGGCGGTCTCTTCATAAGGGTCTTTTTCAACAATGGATTTCACGGCCAACGGAATCGGGACAACCGGTTCCGGTGGCGTCTCGGCCGGCGATTCCTGTTCCTTTTCTTCGTCTTCGGCCAGGAGCAGGTTTTGGAGCCGCGATGTCAACACCGCGGTGACCCAGATGGCGAACAGCGCCAGGAACTGATTGGCGAGGACATCGCTCGTGGGCGTGCCGGCATGCCTCAATCCGTAGCCGATCAACAGCAGCACCGAGCAGCAACAGGCGACGGCAATCGGAAACCCGCGGACGCTGGTGCCAAAAGACACGGCCACCGCCAGGACGTACCCCACCCCCGCCGCGATCTCCACCGGCAATAGCACATCGACGGCGAAGACGAGGACAATCAGCACGATGGTGACGACCAAGGTGGCCAGATTGCTCTTCATATGTCCGACCTCAAACGCCTTCCCGCCAACCGTTTTCTCTGTGTGATCGATGCAATTTGCGCTCGGATCGTTCGATCTCCTCGCATGAAGGGAACACTACCTTATACACGGCCTGGCAGGTATTTGCGAGCGGATTCCAAAGCCAAGAGTCAGGATTCTAAGCTTAGATTGGCTTCGGATAAATGGATCGGTGGAATTCGGCTCTTGTCTTCGCCGCGTAGCGGCGGCAGCATATAGCCTTGGGCGTAAGCCCAAGGAACTGAGCAAAAAAAGTGTCGAGAGCCGCGAAGCGGCGACAGCGATTTTGTCACGAGTTGCATTGAAGCAGATCGCAAGTCCCTATCAATCCGTTGCTATCGCCGCTTCGCGGCTTCATATCTATTTTGAGACATTCTGCGGGCTTACGCCCGCAGCGATATGCTGTCGCCGCGACGCGGCTGAGGAATTTCCACCGTCACGCGGATTTCCGTGCCCTTCGAGTGATCGCATCCCCGATGTCCGTTGACGGGAAATCAGTTCTCTCCGTCTCCCGTTCTCCCCTTCTCCCGATCTTTTCGCGCGTTCGGTTGAAAGAACCGCCCCAGGCGTTCCATTTCGCCGACGATGTACCACGCCGCCGAATAATGCCCCGCGTCGAGCCAGACAATCTCGCGGGCGGTGCCGATTTTTTTCCACAACGCGACGGTGCATTCGCGGGGGATCACCTCGTCGTTTTTCGCATTGACCATCAATACATCGCGGTTCTTCAGGCAGTCGGCAAAGGTGATTGGATCGACCTCGGCCATCTTCTTGATGAACGTTTCGCGGGTCTCGCCGGCGGCTTTCCACTGAGCCCGATGATCTTTCAATTCGGAAAGCCCGCTGTCCCAGATCGCGGCGTGCAGGTTCCCGCCCGCCAAGTACATCGCCACCTTCTTGAAGCGAGGCTCGGCGGCGGCGGACAGGCCCGACATGATCCCGCCCAGGCTGATGCCCATCACGCCCATGTCCTCCCCGTTGACTTCCGGGCGATCTTCCAGCCAGGTCGCGGCCCGGCGGATGTCCAAAACCGCCTGCGTCATGCCGGCGACGGTCTCGTCGAGATTGGGCGAGAGCATTCGCCGCCGGGGCGTTTTCGGCCGGCGTTCGCCGTAGTAGGGCATCTTGACGAACAAAGCCGCCACGCCCCGCCGCGCGAGGCCGTTGGCGATCATCTGCGACAGCGGAAAATCCCCGCCCAGAATATGCAGCACGACAACGCCCGGGAACGGCCCTTGGCCCTCGGGTTGAAAATACTGGGCGTGCACGGTGTTGTTGATTTCGATCTCGGTTTTGATCGGCGAAGGAAACCGCACCTTATAGATCCGCACGGGGCCGCTGCTGCGTTCGTATTCCGTCTCGAAGGGGAACTCCTGTTTCGCCTGCCGATAGCGCTGGGGCACCGTTGATTCCGCTTTCGTGGGCACAAACTCAGCCCGCCCGCTTTCGGGGACTGGGACGAACGTTTCTTGCTCCGCGCGAGTTGCGGTTGCCGACGCCAAGATGAGGACGGGCAGGAAATAGCGCAGGGAATGGATGAGCGGGCGCATCATTTTCGTCTCCGGAATTTGACTTCGGGGCACTAAGGTTTGCATCGGCTGCAGATAATTAAATTGCCCGGCCAATTTTGCTCGGCCCAGGCCACCGCGTCTTTCCGATCTTCAAAGCATGTTTTCCGATAGGACGTTCGCCGGCTCGTCTCGTCGATGCCCTCGTTAATGGTCCTGCAATCCGCTTTGTGCAACACGAGATAGTCCGGGGACGGCACGGGAAACGAGTTGATCACGAACCCCAACGGATGGGCGCGTCCAATCCGCATAACCTTCGTCGTCGTTGAGAAAAAAGAGTTCCGCCGATTCCGGTTGGGCGACGCGCTTTGCCGAAAGCCTCGCGGCGGTCAGGGTGTTTTTCAGCAGCATGGCGATCGTCATCGGGCCGACGCCGCCGGGGACGGGCGTGATGGCCGAGGCGATTTGGGACACCGGTTCAAAATCCACGTCGCCTACGAGTTTGCCGTCCACGCGGTTCGTGCCCACGTCAATCACGACGGCGCCGGGCTTGACCATGTCGGCGGTGATGAACCTGGCCCGACCGATGGCGGCGATGAGAATGTCCGCCGTGCGGGTGATCTCCGCCAGGTCGCGGGTGCGGCTGTGGCAGACGGTCACGGTCGCATTGGCGGTCTCGCCGCGCTGCATGAGGAGCAGCGCCATCGGTTTGCCGACGATTTCGCTGCGGCCCAAGATCACGGCGTGGGCCCCGGCGGTTTCCACTCCCGCGGACTTCAAGAGTTCCTGAATGCCGCGCGGCGTGCAGGGCAGAAACCGCGGCCGGCCTTGCACGATCAAGCCGACGTTCTGCGGATGAAACGCGTCCACGTCTTTAACAGGCGAGACCGCATCCAAAATCGCCAATTCGTGGATGTGCTCCGGCAGCGGCAGTTGCACTAAAATCCCATGGATCGACGGGTCGGTGTTGCATTGGGCGATCCGGTCCAAAAGCTCGGTCTGGCTGGTCTTGACGGGCAATTTGTGCAGGCTGCTTTTGAGGCCCGATTGCTCGCAGGCTTTTTGTTTGTTGCGGACATAGATCGCGCTCGCCGGGTCGTCGCCCACCAGAATCGCCGCCAAGTGTGGCACCACGCCGGTATCGCGCGTGAATGCCTCGGCTTCCTGACGGATCTCGCCCCGAACGCGTGCCGCCACCTGTTTGCCGTCGATAATTGTCGCCGCCACAACGCCTCCGCTCTTGACTTTTGTCCATTGAACTTGAAGGATTCATGAGCGGAACGGCGCTGGCCGCCGGCCTTGTAATCGCGAAGTTTTCACTCAATGGGCCGGGGGCTAGCGCCCTTCCGCTCACATTTTAGGGATTCATGAGCGGAACGGCGCTAGCCGCCGGCCTTGTAATCGCGAAGTTTTCACTCAATCGGCCGGGGGCTAGCGCCCTTCCGCTCACATTTTAGGGATTCATGAGCGGAACGGCGCTGGCCGCCGGCCTTGTAATCGCGAAGTTTTCACTCAATCGGCCGGGGGCTAGCGCCCTTCCGCTTACATTTTAGGGATTCATGAGCGGAACGGCGCTAGCCGCCGGCCTTGTAATCGCGAAGTTTTCACTCAATCGGCCGGGGGCTAGCGCCCTTCCGCTTACAAATCCTGCGCCCTTCCACTCATATTTGTTCGAATAAAATCCTGGATTTGTCTGCTCTGGCCCTGAACCGGGATGGCCGATTATACTCCAATCCTTAAGGAGGGTTCGACCACACCCGGCCGAACCGGGGAAGATTCTCGACAACCGATCATTTCAGAATGGGAAACGCATGTTTCCCGGCAACGGAGTTTTACGCATGGCCGATGAGCCAAAACTCACCAAAAACGAATTGCTGAAAGCCAACAGCCGCCAGTTGCGGGGCACCATCGCCGAGGAGTTGGGCAACGACGCCGACCATTTTTCCGGCGAGGCCGCCAAAGTCCTCAAGCATCACGGCTCCTATCAGCAGGACGACCGCGAGCTGCGGAACCTCAAAGATGAGGACGGCAACCCGCTCGGCAAATCGTATATGTTTATGGTCCGCACGCGAATTCCCGGCGGCAAAGTGTCGGCCGAGCAATTTCTGGCCGAGTTGGATCTCGGCGATCAGTTCGGCAACGGCACCGTGCGGATCACCACCCGGCAGGGGTTTCAACTCCACGGCGTCCTGCGCAACAATCTGAAGGAAACCATCCAGGCCATCAATCACAGTAAGCTGACCACCCTGGCGGCGTGCGGCGATGTGACGCGAAACGTGATGTGCTGCCCGGCTCCGTACAAAAACAGCAAAGTCCACGATGTGCTGCAAGCGATGGCCGACCGCGTGGCGGAACTTCTCAAGCCCAAGACGACGGGCTATTACGAAATCTGGCTGGAAGACGAGGCCGGCGAAAAAACCGACGTGACCGAGTTCAAGCCGGTCGAGGAGCCGATCTACGGCGAGCGGTATCTGCCGCGAAAATTCAAAACCGCCTTCGCCTTCCCGCACGACAACTGCGTCGAGTTGTATTCCAACGACCTGGGCTTTCTGGCGATTGTCGAGAACGACGAGATCATCGGCTACAATGTCCTCGTGGGCGGCGGGATGGGCATGACGCCCGCGCTCAAGAAAACCTTCCCCGCCGTGGCGAAGCGGATGGCGTTCGTCCGGCCGGATCAGGTGGTGGACGTGGCCGAGGCCATCGTCAAAGTGCAGCGGGACTTCGGCAACCGGGACGACCGCAAAGTCGCCCGGCTCAAATACCTCATCGCCAACTGGGGCATCGAAAAGTTCAAAGCCAAGGTCGAGGAATACTACGGCCAAACGCTTCAAGATCCGCATCCCACGGATGTCACCGACACCGACGACCACATCGGCTGGCACGAGCAGGGTGACGGCCAATGGTTCTTGGGGATCAACGTGGAGAACGGCCGCATCAAAGATGAAGGCGACCTCAGGTTGAAAACCGCGCTGCGGACCATTCTCGAAAAATACCGCATGGAAACCCGCCTGACCGCCCGGCAAGCGGTGATCCTCTGCAATATCGCTCCCGCAGACCGCCAGGACATCGATGACATTCTGCGGAAGCACGGCGTGAAGTCCGCGGAGGAACTCACGTTGGCCCGCCGGTATTCGATGGCCTGCCCCGCGCTTCCCACCTGCGGGCTGGCGGTGACCGAATCGGAACGCGTGATGCCTCAGGCGGTCGATCAAATCGAAGCCGCGATGGAGCAGCACGGACTCGCGGGCGAACGCTTGGCGATCCACATGACCGGCTGCCCCAACGGCTGCGCCCGGCCTTACACGCCGGACATCGGTCTCGTCGGCAAAGCCCGCGGAAAGTATACGCTGTACCTGGGCGGCAACGCGGAAGGCACCCGGCTCGCGTTTCTGTATGAAGACATGGTCCCGCTCGAAGAACTTGGCGAGACGCTGGACCCGCTGTTCGCGTTTTATCGGACCGAACGGGAACCGGGCGAATCCTTCGGCGACTTCTGCCATCGGCAAGGCGATGAAACCCTCAAAGCCTACGCGGAAACCTATGCGGCCACTTGAGAAAAGTGGTTACCATCTTTGAGAATCACCGAGTGCCGAGTTTCCATGTATATTCCATCGAGTTTTGCGGAAACAGACCAAGCGAGAATGCACGACGTCATCGAGAAGCACAGCTTCGCGACGCTCGTTTCTCTCGATGGATCGGTGCCGGCGGCGAGCCATTTGCCGCTGCTGCTGAACCGCGAGCAGGGTTCGCACGGCACTCTCGTGGGGCACATGGCAAAAGCCAATCCGCAGTGGCGGCATGCCGAGGGTCAAAACGTGCTGGCAATCTTCCACGGGCCACACGCCTACATTTCGCCCACGTGGTACGCGGCCGCCAATACCGTGCCCACGTGGAATTATGTCGCCGTCCATGCTTATGGAACATTGCGGCTGGAAACCGACCATCACCGCCTGCTGCAAATCCTTCACCGTTACGTCGAATTCTACGAAGCCCATCAAGAACATCCGTGGTCATTGGATCAAGTCGAGCCTTCGATGCTCCGCGGCTTGATCGACGGCATCGTCGGCTTCGAAATGGAAATTGACCGGATCGAGGGCAAATGGAAACTGAATCAGAATCACGAGCCCGCCCGGCGAGATCGTGTCATTCAGGCCCTGAAAACGTCGGGCGGCGAGAACCAGCATCAAATTGCGGACTTGATGTCGGAAGCGCTGGAGTCTTAGGGCGAATCATTTTGCACGGCTTAAAAACTGAGATGCCATCATGAGAAAACTCAGTCCGCGTGTGTTGTGTTCCAGCCGTATTCCGCGAGCACTTTGACCCGATAATCAAAGCGTCGGCCGTTGCCTGTTCGTCACTCATCGCGGGCGGCTCCTCACACGAACCGCGATCAACCTTGCGAATTTGCGCGGAACCATGAGCGGGCGAAGAGTTTGTCCTCACCGATGGAAACCAGGAGGGGATCAAGATGTGCGGGCCGGCGGTGTTTCCTTTTTGCAGGCGCAGGGGCACAATGGGTTCGTTGATTGAACCGGACGAACCTAGGGAAGTGAGTCGATCGCATGCGCTGTTTTTGCATTTTGGCGTTGGGTCTCTTGATTCTGTGGCCCTCCGCGGTTTTGGCGGAAGTCACCCGTGTCGAAATCACCAGCCGCGAACCGTATGCAGGCGGGAAAGCGTATGGGGATGTCGGGGCCTACGAGCGGGTTCGCGGGAACGTGCATTTTGCGGTCGATCCGTTGGCCGAGGCCAATCGGACGATCGTGGATTTGGAACTCGCCCCGCGAAACGCGGAAGGTCTTGTGGAATTCTCCGCCGACCTGGAGGTCCTCGTCCCCAAGGACCGCTCTCGAGCCAACGGGGCTTTGCTCTATGACGTCAACAACCGGGGGAACCGCGTTTGTCTGGGGATGTTCAACGGCGGCGGAGCGGACGGGTTTTTAATGCGGCAGGGCTATGTCATCGTGTGGAGCGGCTGGATCGCCGAAGTGCTGCCGGGCGGCGAGCGATTGCTTCTCGAAGCCCCCATCGCGACAGATCACGGAAAGCCCATTACCGGATTGGTCCGCGCGGAATTTGTGTCCAATACCAATGTCACGCGGCAGAACATCGCCCACTTTGCGAATCAGGGCAGCTACCCGCCCACTCCGCGCGGCCTCGAACAGGCGACATTGACCTGGCGCTTGCGGGAACGCGATCCGCGGGTCTTGATTCCGCGCGCCCAGTGGAAACTTCATCAAGAATTTACCCTGGCCGCGGGCCGCCGCTCGGCACTGCCCAAGATCGAGTTGGAACTCTCCGGCGGGATTCGCTCCGGCTACATCTATGAATTGATCTACGAGGCCGAAGGTCCGATTGTCCAAGGCGTGGGGTTGGCGGGGATTCGCGACCTGGTCAGTTTTCTGAAGGCGGAAACCAGCGAACGAAATCCGCTGTCTCACAAAGGCCGCTCCGTCGCACCGCGGGCGTATGGGTTTGGCGTGTCGCAGAGCGGGCGCTGTCTGCGGCAGTTTCTTTATGATGGGTTCAATGCCGATGAACGGGGCCGAAAGGTCTTTGATGGATTGATGCCCCACGTCGCCGGCGGGGGATTGGGGTTCTTCAATCACCGCTTCGCCTCGCCGACCCGGCACAACGCCCAGCACGATAACCACGATTACCCGGCCGATGTGTTTCCCTTTGCCTACGGCGAGGAGCTCGACCCGTTTACCAAACGCCGCGAGGCGATTCTCACCCGGTCGAGAGCCGCCGGGGTCGTGCCGAAGATCATGCACATTCAAACCTCGTCGGAATATTGGCACCGGGCCGGGTCGCTGGTGCATACCGATCCGTTGGGCCGGCGGGATGCGAAGATTCCTCCCGAAGTCCGCATCTATGCCATCGGCGGCGCGCAGCATGGGCCGGGCAGCGGCCGGCCTGCGGAAGGCGGTTCCGGTCAGTTGCCGTCGAACCCGACGGACTATCGCCCCGTGCTGCGGGCCTTGCTCGCGGCGCTCGATCGCTGGGTCCGTGAGGATTTAACGCCCCCCGCGAGCGTGTATCCCCAAATCGCCGAGGGAACCTTGGTGCCTTGGCCGGGTGCCGAGAGCGGCTGGAAGCCGCTGCCCGGCGTGCGGTATCCCGAGGTGATCCATCAACCGGATTTCGTGGATCGGGGACCCTGGTTTCTGACGAAGCGTCAAATCACCATTCAACCGCCCCAGGTCCAAGGACAGTATGTGGTCAAAATCCCCGCCTACGGGGAGGACGACAACGAACGGGGTGGCTTGCTTTTGCCGACCGTGGCCGTGCCCTTGGCGACCTTTACCAGTTGGAACCTCCGCAAACGGGAGATTGGGGCCGAAACGGAACTCTTGAGCCTCACCGGCGGCTATCTTCCTTTGCCCCTCACCAAAGAAGCCCGGGGACAAACCGGCGATCCGCGTTTGTCCCTCCAGGAACGCTACGGCGATTTTGAAACCTATCAACGCCGATTTGCCGAGCAGATCGCTCGACTGGTTGAGGCCGGCTATGTGTTACAGGAAGATGTTCCTCGTCTCCAACAGCTTTCAAGCGACGAGCGGTCCCGGTTTCAGAAACAAAATCCCTGATCCCTACGGCTGGGGCTTGGCGCGGGCTTTAATCTCTTGAATCGTCTCGCGTTCCGGGCGGGCTTTGTAGAAGGGATCGAGCGGATAGCACCCGGAGACCATGCCGTTCCGCGGAGCGGTCGTGCATTCGCTGAACGTCCGGCAGATGAGCTTTCGCGCGAGCGGCCGGCCCGCGAGCACGTCGGCGGGAAGCTGCGGATAGGACAGCACCATCCGCCCTAGACCGACGGCATCGGCGAGCCCGTCGCGCACCACGGCCTGGCCGACGTGAGGCAGCCACTCCTGGAGGTAACTGTATCCCGACCCCACCACAAACAGATCGGGATGCCGGCGTTTGATCTCGGCGGTGGCGTGAATCTGCCGGGCCACGCCCACGAGCGGGTCTTCGGGCGGGAGGTAGCCGTCGGACGGCGGAAACGCCGCGGGCCGCTGAATGTGCGGATTGTAATACGGGCTGCCCACGGTCGAGCACACGAGTTCGATGCCGATTTGTTTCAAGAGTTCCATAAACCGCGACGGTTCGGAAAGATCGATGCCCAGCCCCGTCCCGTCGCCGCCGAAGGCAAACGGATAGTCCCCCGTCATCGCGGGAACGCCGACGCCGCCGGGACCGGCCTGGAACGGGACGAAGTCAAAGATGCTCACGCGGACGCCGATTTCGAGTCCCGGTGCATTCGCGCGGATGCCCGCGACGACATCCCG
The DNA here is from genome assembly GCA_963815195.1 of uncultured Planctomycetaceae bacterium. GTDB lineage: Bacteria > Planctomycetota > Planctomycetia > Planctomycetales > Planctomycetaceae > CAWAVN01. The sequence continues at coordinate 617,200 of CAWFGE010000008.1, read as the reverse complement.
GAGCAGCCGGGTCCGGTTTTCAAAACTCCCGCCATAGTTGCCCGGGCGGTCGAAGCCGGAGAGCAGTTCGTGCCCGAGATAGCCGTGGCAGTGCTTGATGTCCACGAAGCGGAAGCCCGCCTTGTGCGCGCGCACCGCGGCCTGAATAAAGTCCTCGGTGAGGCGGGCGAGTTCCGCATCGGAAAGGATCAGTGCATCGCTGGTGATGCCCGCGCGGGGATCGAGCACGGGATGCCGATAGGCGATCCTCGGCTCGAGGCGGGTCTTTTCATTGGGCCGGGCGAACCGGCCCGAATGCGTGAGTTGCAATCCCACCAAGAGGTCGGCGGTTGTCCCGAATTCCCGGTGGTGGGTCTGTTCCAGGATTTCCCGCAGGGCTTCGATGGACGAGAGCGTGTGATCGTTGATGAGAAGCTGGTTGGGGTTGGCCCGCCCGTCGTGGCGGACGGCCACCGCTTCGCCGCCCCAGATCCACTTCGCTCCGCTCCGCCCGAAGTTCTCCCAGCGCCTCTGCGTCAGGTCGGAAGGCCGGCCGTCGGTTTCACCGTCCCAGCCTTCCATCGGCAGAATGCAAAACCGGTTGCCGACGCGAAAGCGGCTTGGAAGCGGCCGGCCGAGCGGCGAATCCGGCCCCGGTTCCACGCGTTCCGCGACGGGCAGATCGATGCCCAATTCTTCCAGCCGGTCGCGAAACGGCTCCAGCGTCTTCAAGCTGGAGATTCTCGGAAAGGACATTTGCCACGGCTCCTGCGGTCTCGGATGTGGTCACCACAAAAAACGGAAGGCGGCTTTTCGCGCTCCATAAGATGCTCGCAAATTGGTTCAGGTTTGATCGTTTCGGGGTTTCTCTCCGGTCTGGTCGGGGGACGGTTCCGAGCTTTTCGATTCGTGTTTGGCGGGGCGTTCGACGATGGGTTGATCGGACGCCGCCACGCCCGCGAGTTGGACCAGGTCGTCCGATTGCTCCCTGTTGGGGAGATAGACTTCGCTCAAATGGTTGGCGTCTTCGCTTTGCCGAAGCAGGAAATAGATGATCGTGGACGCCGACCAGAAATAGCTCACCCCATACCCGGCGACCAGCAGAGCCAAGGCGGACAACCACGCCGAAACGCAGCGGCCGGCCAGGTGGGACGGCGTCTTTTCCATTTGTCCCAGGGGACCAAACAAGTTCGGCACCTCGCCGGAGAGGTTTTGAAACCCCGCGCCCATGCCCGCCCACACCGAGGCAGCCGCCAGGTCCGCCAGCCACATCGCGACGCCCCAGACGATTAACAGCGTCGCCATCCCATAGGCCGCCGCCACGATTACAAACCAGACGAGATGCCAAAACCGGCTGTAAACGTAATCGAACGAACGGCTGAAGCCGTCGAACGCGTCGCTGCCTTGTGCGCTGATCGTGCCGATCATCAACGGCCATCCGAACACAAGCCCGATCAACAACAGCACCATCGCCAGCGCCAACAGGAGCGGAACGATCCACAATACGCCCACGATCACCGGCCCCGCGCCGGGAATCCGTCCGATCCATCCGCCGACCACGCAGAGAAACCACAACAGCAGCACGCCGGCCATCGGCATCAACGGGGCCGAGAAGACCCATAGCCATTTCGAGCCGGCGAACGCTCCGGCTTGTTTCAGACTGACCCGCTCATCGAGCGCGAACTGCACGGCGGACATCCGGCTGATGGCCGTTCCGAAAAACGACCAGACGCCCAACAGCCACAGAATCCGGGTCCAGCGAATCGCCGCCCCGCTCCAAGTCTGCTTCCGTTGGAAAAGCTCGACGACGGGGTCCACGATCGCCATAACCGGCTTCGACAGCATCCGCCCCATCCGCCCCCAATCGAAGTCGCCGAGGGAATCGGGCCGCGGCGTGCTGAGCGTCTCCAGTTCCCAAGGCGGTTTTCGGAGTTCGGCGATCTCCGATTCCGAAAGGTCCAGCGGGAAATAGGACACCCCGTAAAACCCGCCGAACAAGACCAACAACGCGGCCGCTCCCAGAAGCATCTTGCGAATGTCGAGCGCGATGCGGAACGCCCGAAACAAATGCATCCAAGGAAACGCCCGCAGGAAATGGATTCGCTCGAGTTCCGCGAGTTGTTGCTTCATGGGGACTGCTGTTGAACGGCCAGGGGACATGAGGAGACTTCCAATCGGCGGGCATTATAGCGGGCGGGCGGGAGATCATGCCAACCCGCCCTTTGGAAACTTTCCCGCATGGGAGCCTGGGCCTGTTCCCGAAGAACGATCGCGATAGAATGCGCGCGCAAGGTTTCCGAAGACCGGAAACCACGCGCTGATTTAGAGGAGCAATCGCGGATGGCGTGGATTTTCTTGATTATCGCGGGCTGTTTCGAATGGGGCTGGCCCATCGGCCTCAAGTTCGCGTGGACCAAAGAGGGCGTGCAGTTCTGGCCGCTCGCCGGGGCGATCTTTTCGATGGTCGCGAGCGGGAGTTTTCTGCTGCTCGCCCAGCGCACGATTCCCGTGGGAACCGCTTACGCCGTGTGGACCGGCATCGGAGCCGCAGGCACCTTCGTCTTGGGCATTCTCGTTCTCAAGGAACCCGCGCAACTGGCCCGATTCTTGTGCGTGGGCTTGATTATCACGGGAATCATCGGGCTGAAGATTTTTTCCTCTTAAATGAGCGTTTTTCTGCTGAAAATCCGAAGCACGAAATCCGAAATCCGAAACAAACTCCAATGACCGAAATCTCAATATCCAAACCCTGGGCATCGACTGTGTTTTATAGAGGGGGGGATTTGTTTGGGACATTCGGATTTGGGATTTTGAATTTGTTTCGGATTTCGAGATTCGGATTTCGGATGTTCCGGTGCGGGATCGCGAAATATCGCGCACGCCGATTTAATGCGGGTCCGTTTTGGTTCGCAACCGTGCTGGGGATTCTGTATGCTGGTTCTGTTTCTCACACGTTCTATTGGAATGACCCCGCCTTTTTTTGAGGAGATTGACGCCTATGAAACGCTCGCATTGGGTATTGTTGGCCGGCGTGTTGGCTGTTGCGCCGTTGTCGCTGTTGGCGGAAGACGAGAAAGACGCGGTCTCTCAGGAGTACGACCGGGACATCAAAAAAGCCGAGGAGTCGAAAGACGGCTGGATCAAGCTGTTCAACGGCAAGGACCTCGCCGGCTGGCGGATCAGCGAGGACGGCAAGTGGAAGGTCGAAGACGGCGAGATCGTCGCCAACGGCCCGCGCTCGCATCTGTTTACGGACCAGGAATTCAAGAACTTCGTCTTCAAAGCCGAGGTCAAAACCACGCCGGGCAGCAACTCGGGGATTTACTTCCACACGAAGTTCCAGGAAACCGGCTGGCCCGAACAAGGCCACGAAGCCCAGGTCAACGTGACCCACAAAGACCCGGTCAAGACCGGCAGCTTGTACAACGTCGTCAAACGCTTCAAGACCCCCGCCAAGGACAACGAATGGTGGACGCAGACGGTTATCGTCAAAGGCCGGCACATCATCATCAAGGTCAACGATGAAGTCGTCGTCAACTACACCGAACCCGAAGACGTCAAAGGCGGCCGCAAAGTGAGCCAAGGCAGCTTCGCCCTCCAAGCCCACGACCCGAAGAGCGTCGTCTATTACCGGAACATCCGCGCCAAACGCCTGCCGGACTAAAGGCAGGGGATGTGGTGATTCGTCATTCCAGCCGGTCCGTGGATGCCCGTCCGCGGGCCGGTTTTTCTTCGCGGGGTCCGCGGGGAGGACCGGTGAAGGCCGGCGAGTCTTGATCGTGAAAAAATGTCTGGTAGGATCATTTCTTTGGGCCATCCGTGATCGCCGGCACCGTGTTGCGCGATCCCATACCGCGAAATCCGAAATCCGAATCTCGAAATCCGAAACAAATTCGAAGGACCAAATTTCTCAAATTCCAAACTGATGAGTCGCGCATTTTTTCAGAAGGCAGAGACCCGGCGGGGTTTGGAGCCTTTGGATTTGGGATTTTGAATTTGTTTCGAATTTCGGATTTCGTGCTTCGGATTTCCTGCCTGGTTTGACGTTTTCCTCCACGCAGAGGCCGCAATCGCCGGCCGCTGCTTGAGTTTTTGGCATTTGGATACCCGATGTCGTTTGCAACCATCGATCAATTGGGGAAGGTTTTGGTCCGCGCCCGCCTCGCCACGCCCGAGCAAGTCGAAGAATGCCGGGCCGAACTGGGCGCGCTCGAACAGTCCCCGGACGCCTTGCTCCGCGTGATGGAGCACCATCTGCACCTCACGGCCTACCAGACCTCCAAGCTCAAGAAAGGCTCCGTGGACGGCCTGGTGCTCGGCGATTATAAGCTGATGTACCGCAACGCCTCCGGCAGCTTCGCCCGCGTGTTCCGGGCCTGCTCGCTCGCCGACGGGACGATGGTGGGCCTCAAAGTCCTCCGCCAGCGCTGGGCGAGCGACCCCAAAAGCGTCCAGCAGTTCCACCGCGAAGCCGAGCTCTGCCAAAAACTCCGGCATCCGAACATCGTCCCGATTTACGATGTGGGCAGCGACGGCGAATACCATTTTTTTACGATGGAGTTCGTCGAGGGGGGGAACCTCAAGGACTTTCTGAACATCCGCAAGAAGCTGTCGCTCGTCGAAGCCACCCGCTGCGTGTATGAATTAGCCCAAGGACTCGCGTATGCCCTCGGCCAAGGCGTGACGCATCGCGACCTCAAAACGACCAACGTGCTGATGAGCGCGACCGGCGTCGCCAAGCTGGTCGATTTCGGCCTCGCGGGCGATGAACAGGGCGGCGGCGTGCGGGCTTTGGAATATGCGACGATCGAAGACGCCGCCTCCGCGCCGCCCAACGATCCCCGCAGCGACTTGTTTTTCCTGGGAGTGATTTATTACGAACTGCTCACCGGCACGCCGCCTTATCCGTCCACGCGCAGCCGGGAGGAGCGGTCCCGGCTTTCGCGGTACGCGAACATCCGCCCCATCCGCCGACTCGAGCCCAACATCCCGCGGAACATCGAAGACATCGTGGAGCGGCTTCTAATGCTCGAACCGAACCAGCGGTACCAGACGCCCCAGGACGTCGCCGCGGATCTTCGCGCGGTTTTGATCGATCTCGGCGAGACCCCGCCCGACGACGGCCAACCCGCCATCGCCGGCTCCAACAACGCCTCGGCCGCGGCCGACAACTCGGCGATCACCGTGATGTGCATCGAAGGCCGGACGAAGCACCAGGACGTCTTAAGGACCTATCTGACCAAGCACGGCTTCCGCGTCTTGATGCTCAGCGACGTGCAGCGCGGCCTCAACCGCCTCGCCACCTCGCCGCCCGATTGCCTGATTCTGTTCGGCGATTCCATCGGCAAAGACATCGCGAGCGCCTACGAAAAAGCCCGCTCCCGCCCGTCCGGCAAGCCCGGCGTGATCGCGGTGCTCTCCGAATCCCAAAAAGATCTCGAATCGGTGTTCAAACCCAGTCCCAACTCGCGAATCCTCGTCCAACCCATCAAAATCCGCTCGCTCAGAGAAGCCATCAACGCGGTCCTGGGACGGGAGTAGGACGCGATACCACAGGCTCCGACTCGACGAATAGGTGAAACCGAAACAAAGGAATCATCGGCAGTCGCCCGGCTTGGGAGAAACCACGTTGAGCAATCTGGCCGTTCTCCCAAAAACACAACACTTCACCTTCGAACTGTCGCGGCGTTTGGACAGATTACTTCGAGAACGGCCAGAAATCCAAAGAAACTGAGTACCGGAGCTTCCGCTGAACCCAATCTTACAAATCCAGGACCCATCCGCCGTCTCGCAAAAGGAGCGCCAGAGGAAATCGCAGCGGCATTATTTCGGGTACCGGCGGGCACATGAGGAATTCTCCGGAAATCGGCACAACAACCGAATTTTATGTAAATCCAGAAGCTTGGAGACGCTGGAATTCCCCGTACCTGAGCGACTGAATCCCGGCCCTTGTTTTTTAGGGATGTCACATCCTAGGCACCACGATGGTTGGAAATCGGCTGTTCACAATCGGGCATTCCAATAGAACCGGCGAAGATTTTATCTCGCTCTTGAAGGAATATGACATCACCGCCGTGGCGGACGTGCGGTCCACGCCGTATAGCGGCCGCAATCCGCAATTCAATAAAGAGATTCTCAAAGCGGCATTAAGAGAAGCGAGTATCGACTACGTCTATCTCGGCGAGGAACTCGGGGCGCGCAGAACGGAGCGAGAATGTTACGACGGGGCGGTCGCGAGCTATGACTTGATCGCCAAAGCGCCGCGATTTCAGGCGGGACTCGATCGCATTCGGAAGGGGCTCGAATCCCACCGCATTGCGATGATGTGCGCGGAACGCGATCCGCTCACCTGCCACCGGGGAATCCTCGTCTGCCGGCATCTCAAGTCCGATGAGCGAATCGAGCACATTCTGGATCATCAGGAGACTGAAGAACATTCCCAGACGGAGATGCGGCTGTTGAAGCTGGCCGGCTTGTCGCCAAACGACCTGTTTCACTCTGTCCCCGAATTGATCGAGCAGGCCTACGAAATCCAGGGAGCGAAGATCGCCTACCGAGCCAAGCCTGTCGGAAGTCATCTCGAAGGCGAGACCCATTCGACTTAATCCGACCGCGTAGAACCAGGACTCCATCCGCCATGTCGGACTGCGCGGCTCTTCGGGGAAACCTTAATACGGCCGGACGACCGGCAGTTCGCCCGCGACTTGCGGCACGTGGGCCGGGTCGGCATTGGGCGGAGCGGCGGCGAAGGTCGGCGTGGGTTGAGCCGCAGGAACGGCGTCCACAGGCGTGGGTTGTTGTTGAGCCATCACCGTGGGGCCGGGCATAGCTGGGGTGGGCATCATGGGCATGGCCGGGTTCGGCATCATGGGCGAACTCGCGACGCCCGGAGGCAGGAACGCGGTTTGAACTTGCGGAGGCAAACCGGCGGTGGCGGTTGGGGACAGCGGGGCTTGCCAGGCGGTTTGCGGGACGGGTTGTCCTGCGAGGGCCATGGACTGCGGCATTCCGAAGGCAATTTGCCCGCGGTTTGGCAATGTCCCCTGCGGTTGAAGGGCGGCGAATTTCTGTTGAACTTCCGGCTGTCGCCAGTTTCCTTCCAACGACCGCTGGTAATACGCCGCCGCCAGGTCCACTTGGCCCTGTTCTTGGTAAATCTGCCCCATTTGGGCAAGGGCGGCGGGATCTTGGGGATTCATTTTGAGGGCCGTCTCCAGCGATTGGGCGGCTGCGGTCGGGTTGCCTTGGGTCCGCTGCAGCCAGGCCATTTCCACGTGCGGAGCGGTCGAATACGGTTGCGTCGCCACCCAGGAATTGAGCATGCCCAAAGCCTCGGCTTGCCGGCCCTGGGCGTTCAATAACTTGGCCAAGGCGTGATAGCTGGGCTGATGGGAGGGATCGATAGACAGCGTCTGCCGAAAAATTTGCTCGGCTCCGCCGAGGTCGCCTTGCTTCTGGACCGTCGCCGCAAGGTTGTAGCGGAAGTCGGGATTCTCCGGCATTTCGACCACGGCCTGCTGGAAGGCCTGCCGGGCCGCCGTGTAATTGCCTTCGCGGTAATATCCGGAACCCAAAGTGTTTGAAGCATGTCCGTTCATCATTTGACAGCCGGAACCTGCCAAAAACAAACTGGCGAGCAAAACAAACTGGGAAATTTGGGCGAAAGCACTTCCCTGACGGTGCAACATGACACCAACTCCGTGACGGGGCGATGAGTGACAGGTTCGTTGAGAGACGGGATTCTCAAGTTTCTCGAAAAACCGCTGCAAATTCCGCCTGCAAAGTGCGGCGAGGTGTGTCGGCAGATTCAGGAGAAATCTTGAGGAAAATTTGGAAATGGGTGAGAGGGCGGGAGAATATCCCGATCTTCGACTTGCCGCAAGACCATTTCGTAGGTGTCAATCGCCGGTGAATCGCGTACAATTCCTGGGACGTCGATGGCGTAGAATACCTAGGCCACCGGAGGCGAAAGAAAAAAAGTGCCGCGCACGAAGTCAGCGGTATCGCCGATGAAAATGACAAAGAGCCGCGCACGAAGTGAGCGGTGTCGCCAGACATATCTTTATTCACTTATCCATAAATCGCAAAGCGCCATGTCTTCAGAAAAACAGCCCCCCGAACCCGCGAACGAAACCCGTCCCTCGAAACCCAAGCGGGGCGACCGCAAGTCGGAACGGCCGCCGGCGAATAATAATATCTTGTGGTATCTCATCATCGGCGGCGTGGTCGTCGCGGCGACGATGGTCTGGGTGAGCAACAACAAGCGCGGCACCAAACTCACTTTGGGCGAGTTCGAAGCGGGCCTGGAACCCAGCTCCCCCGAGGCGACGCCGATCTTCAACAAAAACAACGTGTATAAGCTGGAGATCGGGACAAAGGAAATCACCTTTCAGGACCGCCCCGACGAAGCGGCCGATGAGGCCAAAACCCGCCAGGGCGAAACCGGCGGCAAGACCGCCCGGCCGATCACGCGGTATTACGTCCCCATCTTCGAAATCGGCGACGCCAAGAAGAAGGAACTCACGGACAAGCTCCTCGCCAAGGGCATTAACTACGACGTCAAGGAAGGTCCATCGGAGTGGTACCAGATCGCCTATCTGTTGTTCATTCCGATGATGTTCGTGCTGTTCTTTATCATTTTGTTCCGGCGGATGGGCGGGGCCGGTTCCGCGATGTCTTTCGGACGCAGCCGGGGCCGGATGTATGCCCAGGAAGATCTGGAAGTCACATTCGACGACGTGGCGGGCATCGATGAAGCCGTCGATGAGCTTCGCGAAGTCGTGGAGTTTCTCCGCACGCCGGGCAAATACCAGGCCTTGGGCGGGCGGATTCCGCGGGGCGTGCTGTTGGTCGGCCCTCCGGGGACTGGGAAGACGCTCTTGGCGAAAGCCGTCGCCGGGGAAGCGGGCGTGCCGTTTTACAGCCTGTCGGGTTCGGATTTTGTGGAAATGTTCGTGGGCGTGGGAGCCGCGCGCGTGCGGGACATGTTCCAGCAGGCGGGGGCGAGGTCGCCTTCGATTATTTTCATCGATGAACTCGACGCCCTCGGCAAGACCCGCGGCAGCGGCATGCCCGGCGGCCACGACGAGCGCGAGCAAACCTTAAACGCCCTACTTGTTGAAATGGACGGGTTTTCCTCCGATCAAAGCGTGATCGTGATGGGCGCCACGAACCGGCCGGAAACCTTGGACCCCGCGCTCTTGCGGCCGGGCCGGTTCGATCGGCACGTTGTTGTGGACCGTCCCGACGTCAAAGGCCGCGAGCAGATTCTGAAAGTCCACTCCGCCAAGGTCAAAATGGACGATTCGGTGAATCTGCAGCGGATCGCGCGGATCTCGCCGGGATTCGTGGGGGCCGACTTGGCGAACCTCGTCAACGAAGCCGCCCTCCTCGCCGCGCGGGCCAACAAAAACAAAGTCACCATGATTGAGTTTGAAGAAGGCATCGAGCGCGTGGTGGCGGGTCTCGAAAAACAGGGCCGGGTCATCCACGAGGACGAAAAGCTTCGCGTGTCCTACCACGAATGCGGGCACGCGCTGGTCGCGTGCAGCCTGCCGCACACCGACCCGGTGCACAAAATTTCGATCATTCCCCGCGGCATGGGTTTGGGCTATACGCTCCACTTCCCCGAAGACGAGCGCCAACTCGCCACCAAGACCGAACTGCAAAACAAGATTTGTTGTTTGCTCGGCGGGATCGCGGCGGAGGAAATCGTCTTTCAGGAAACGTCCACCGGGGCCCAGAACGATCTGCAACGAGCGACCACCATCGCCCGGCGGATGGTCACCGAGTTCGGCATGAGCGAAAAACTCGGCCGCATGCACTACAGCGAAACCTCGCGGAGCATCTTCCTCGGCAGCCAGGCGGGTCCGGGCGACGTCGTGCACAGCGAGCAAACCATCCGCGAAATCGATCTCGAGGTCAAAAAGATCATCGAAGAAAGTTCCCAAACCGCCGTGGAGATCCTGAAAGCCCGCCGGGAGGTTTTGGAGCACATGGCCCGCGAGCTGTTGGAATGTGAAACGATGGATGCGGATCATCTCAAACGCATCCTCGACGAACACAAGACCAGCCCGCAGATCAGCCCCGGCACCCACAGCAAGCACGGCACCGACCAGCTCGAAATCCGCCCCGTGGACAATGACATCGAACACCGCGAAACCGGCGGCATGAGTTAAGAACCCGTTTGAAATCCCCTATTCCGCCAACGTGAGCGGTACGGCGCTAGCCGCCGGCCTTGGTTTTTGGCGAATTCGTTGTGTGTGTTTCACAGAAGTCGGTACGGACTTGGATGGCACGCCCTGAGGAACGAAGGGCGTGGTCTTTGCGCCTGGCCACGCCCTTCGCTCCGCTCAGGAACGTGCCACCCAATCCCCTGGAAAATAGGGCGAAAGACGAGCCACCTATTTTTATGAAACACACACCCATTCATCGAGACCCGAGGCTGACCGTGCAATCCGTCCGCAGCTTGTCTATGATGGCAGTGCGGGCGTTCGGTTTTGATCTTATTCGAGACGAGTCTTCGGAATGAAATCTTGGATCGCGGTGGGAGTCGGCGGGGGCCTGTTCGTGACAGGCGTATTGTTCCTCCGCTGGCATATCCAGGAATGGAGGCAGGAGAAAAACGATCCCGGCCTCGACCCCAACGACCGCAAGCATTTCTACGCCCGCTACCGCCGGCGAATGCAGACCTCCGGGATTTTGGTGCTGTTGGGAATCTTGATCCCCTTAGGCGATTGGCTGATCGACCGCAACAAGAACCCCCTGCCGGCCACGATCGTTTGGATCGTGGTGCTGCTATTGACGATGTGGGTCATCGTGATGGCCTTGGGGGATATGCTTTCCACCAAGACCCATTCGCAGGCCGCCCTCTCCCGAGTCCGTCAGAAGCAACAGGACCTCGAACGCCAGGTCGCCGAACTTCGCAGCCGCGACGGCAACGGCCACGCGTCCAAGGACGCCTACAGCGATCGCGATTGATGCGGCGGGGGCGGCGAACAACGGCTTTGGGCCGCAAAAGCGTTGCCGTCGGCACATTCGATCCGCTGGCCGATGCTTCCGGGCTCCTCGCGCCGCTCGAACCCTGACGCCGGCTGGAAACCGCCGCTCCCGAAGACGTGCGGCCGGGGAGGGATTTCGGTTGGGGTTTGCGGGGTTTTGGGTGATTCTCTCAAGACTTCCCCGCAAATGTGCGTTTATTTTTTGACAACCTGGGGATGTCACCTATGTTTTAAGAAGTCACCATTTGGGATGTCGTGTTTTCAAAAAACGGCATTTCCCATTCCAAAGAACTATCCGAAATTTCCCGCGTGAGGGCTGCGCGAGTTTGCGAGTTGTTGCCCACCGGCGACACTGAAACACGCATCTCGCCAATGTCTGACGTAAGTTTATTCGTACTCGCGATGCGCGATGACGGGGAAACAGGGATGCCCGCTTCTCCGTGTGGGATCATTTATCGTCGAGGGCCAGAAGATGTCCGCCAGCCACCTGATGCCAACCGAATGTGTGATCGACCAGGACGATTTGCTCACGCGCTGCATGGGCAACCGCCATTTCGCGAAACGCATTTTGCAATCCTTCGCGCGCCAGTTCGCCGCGGATCTCGATGCGCTCGAGTCGGCGATCGATTGCGGCGACGTGGATCAGATCGCCGTCATCGCGCACCGGGTCAAAGGGACCTCTTCGAACGTTTCCGCGCGCGGCATCCACCGCCTGGCCGCGGAAATCGCCGAATTGGCGAAAGGCGGCGACGTCCAGCTGCTCGGTTCGTTCGGGCTGGCGATCCGCCGCGAGCAGCAGCGGTTTTTGGAGGCGTCCCAGCTTTTTGAAGCCGGCTTCGCGTCTTCCTTCGAGAACTCCACTCCTCCCAGGGGTTAACTCATGCGGGTATTGGTCACCGATGACGATGTCATCTCCGCGGAAATGCTCAAGAACTCGTTGGAGAACTTCGGGTACGACGTGACCTTGGCGCACGACGGCGCGGAGGCGTTCGCCCTCATCCGGTCCGGGAACTACCATCTCGTCATCTCCGATTGGGAGATGCCCGGAATGAGCGGGCTGGAACTCTGCCGGCAGGTTCGGCAGCGGTCTTGGAGTTCGTACATTTATTTCATTCTGCTGACGTCGTACAGCGGCGTCGAAAACGCCGTGCGCGGATTGGAAGCGGGAGCGGACGACTTTCTGACCAAGCCGTTTCATCCCGAAGACGTGCGGGTTCGCCTCAAAACGGCCGAGCGAATCCTCACGCTGGAAAGCCGGGATTTGACGATTTTTGCCTTGGCGAAACTCGCCGAATCGCGGGACACGGAAACCGGGGCCCACCTGGAGCGGATGCGCGAATACTGCCGGATCCTCGCCCGCGAACTCACGCACACCAAGCGGTATGCCAACGACGTCGACGGGGACTATGTTCAACTGTTGTATCTGACCAGTCCGCTTCACGACATCGGCAAAGTCGGCATTCCCGACGATGTGCTCCTCAAGCCCGGAGCACTCACGGAAGCCGAGTTCGAGATCATGAAGCAGCATACCATCATCGGCGGCAACACGCTGTTGGCGGCGGCCCAGGCCCATCCGGAAGCGAAATTCCTGTCGATGGCCCGCGACATCGCGTTCACGCATCACGAACGCTTCAACGGCGCGGGTTATCCCTACGGACTGGCCGGGAGCCAGATTCCGCTGTGCGGACGCATCACCGCCATCGCCGACGTGTACGACGCCCTCACCAGCAAGCGGGTGTACAAGCCCGAATACAGCCACGACACCTCGAAAGAGATTATCGGGGAAGGCCGGGGCACGCAGTTCGATCCGTTTCTGGTGGATGTGTTTCTCGGCTGCGAGGAGCAGTTCATCCAGATTCGCGAGCGGTTTCAATCGCTCGACAAAAAGACGCTCTCCCAGGAATCCTAGCGGGTTTGAGCGAGGGAAAACGCCTCAATGCGGGGCGCGGAGATTCTTGGCGGGAAAAAATCGCCATTCACCCGGGGGAGCCGACGGGATAAAATTCGGGGACGCCTTCGTTCCCGATGAATCCCCGCAAGGCGTGTGACTCCAAAGAGTTCCACGCCGAAGGACGCCCCCCCATGAGCACCGAACCGTCGCCGGCTCCCGAAGAGGCCCTGCCGGAAGAATCCACGCAACCCCAGTTGAGGGTTGTGGATAAGCCGGACGCGCTGCGGCTGCACTTGGCCCCTGCCCGGCAGGACGGCCAGCGGATCGGCCTTGTGCCCACGATGGGGGCCCTGCACGCTGGTCACTTGAGCTTGATGCGAATGGCTCGCGCCGAATGCGATGTCGTCGTGGTCACGATCTTTGTGAACCCTCTGCAATTCGGACCCCGCGAGGATTTCGAGCGCTATCCCCGTCCCTTCGAGCAGGATGTCGAGGCCTGCCAAACGCTGGGCGTGGATTTGGTTTTCCATCCCGCGCGAGAGGCGCTTTATCCCCCGGGATTCGACACGGCGGTGGAAGTCGGGGGGCTCTCGACGGCTTGGGAAGGCCGGCAGCGGCCCGGCCATTTTCGCGGCGTGACGACCGTGGTGCTCAAGCTGTTCAACATCGCCCAGGCGGATGTCGCGTATTTCGGACAGAAGGATTATCAGCAACTCACCATCATCCGCCGGATGTGCGACGATTTGCACGTCCCCACCGAGATCAAGGCATGTCCCACCGTTCGCGATGCCGACGGCTTGGCGCTCAGCAGCCGGAATCAATACCTCTCCGCCGAGGAACGCGAAGCCGCTTTGGCGTTGCCCAAGAGTTTGAACCTGGCCCAAGAAAAAATCCGCGCGGGAGAAACCAACCTCGAATCCATCCGCCAGGACATGCGGGAACTGTTGGAGTCCACGCCCCGCGTCGAACCCGATTATGCAACAATCGTCGACCCCGGCACCTTGGAAGAACTCTCGGCTCCCCAGGCTCGAATGATCGCTTTGGTCGCCGCCCAGGTGGGCCAGACGCGCTTGATCGACAACCAACTCCTCGAACGTTCGGACGCCGCGAGTTAGCCGACCCGGCGTTCTTTCCGCGTTGACATCCTCTCCCTCGAATCGTTATCACCCCGGCAGCGTTTTTGTCATCGCCCCTCGCCGCCTGCCCCATTTGACTCCCGAAATGGAATTCTGAATTCATGCGACAAACTCTCTTCCGGATTCCCCTGGATGCCGACTGGTCGTTCGGCCTGTTCAGCGTGCCGGGGTTTGGTTACGGGCTGGTCCTGGTGCTGTGGGTCCTGGCCGGCGGATATTGGCTGTTCCGGAATCGCCGGCAACTGCGGTTGGGCGAAGTGCTCTTGCCCGCATTGATCTGGGCCGCGGGGGCGTTTGTGATCGTAAACGTTCCCGCTTGGGTCGAATCCGGACCGCGGAATATGATCGAAATGCAGACGAGCATTATTGAGCAGCAGGTCCAAAGCCCGCAACTGGCCGACCATTATGTGACGCGGGGCCTCGCGCACGCCCAGGTTTACGAATATGCCGAGGCCGCGAAGGATTTTCAGGCGGCCATCGACGCGGCACCCGATCGCGATGCGGGGTATTTGCCGTTGGCCTGGTTGCGGGCGACGTGTCCCGATGAGAGTTTCCGCGACGGGGCGAAAGCCGTCCGCCTGGCCGAAACCGCCTTGGAGAAAGCCGATCCCAAAAACGCTCTGCACTGGGACACTCTGGCCGCGGCGTATGCGCAGAGCGGAGATTTCTCCAAAGCCGAACAGGTTTGCCAAATCGCCGCCCGCTCCGCGGACGTTTCGCCGGATCGGCTGATTCGCGGCCGGCTGCCGGAGATTCGCGAGAGGCTCGAAGACTATCGCGATCACCACGCCTACGTCGCACCGCGTTTTGTGCAGGCCTTCCCGCAATCGCTGCCCATCCGCGGGTATGGATTTATGATGTTTTTGGGGTTTCTCGCGGCGGGACTGACCGCGGCGCGGCTCGCCCGGCGGGTGGGGATTCCGGGCGAGATGATTTGGGATATGGGGATCTGGGCGTTGTTCGTGGGGATCGCGGGAGCGAGGCTGTTTTATCTCGTGCAGTACCGCGACGAAGTCTTCCGCGGGAAATCCGGATTCGATCTCATCAAAGCCCCTTTCGAGTTGCAAGAGGGCGGACTGGTGTTGCTGGGCGGCGTGTTGTGTGCGTCCGCCTTTGTGATCGGCTATTGCTATTACCGCAAACTCAAGCCGCTGCTGATCGCCGACATTGCCGTCCCCGGTTTCTTTCTGGCGCTGGCGTTTGGACGTGTGGGCTGTCTGATGAATGGTTGCTGTTACGGCGACCGCTGCGAATTGCCCTGGGCGATTCATTTCCCCTTGGGCAGCGTGCCGGACACGGCCCTTGTGCTGCGGGGCTTCGTTTCGCCGGACAGCCCGTGGAGCATGCCGCTCCAGCCGACGCAGATTTACAGTTCCCTGAACGCCCTGGTCTTGGCGTTTTTGACCGCGACCTATTTCCGCTACCGCAACCGCGACGGAGCGGTGTTGGCGATGGGCATGCTGACGTATCCCATCACGCGGTTTTCGCTCGAATATCTCCGCGGAGACGAGATGGGGCAGTTCGGCACACGTTTTACCATTTCGCAATGGGTCAGCGTGGGATTGTTTCTTGCCGGGTTGGTTTACACGTTCTGGCTCAGCCGCCGGCCGCAAACCGTCACCCTTGCCCAGACGCCGCCCGCCCCGCAAAAACCCGCCGCCAAACAACCTTTGAGCGCGGCCGCGGGTTGATGCCGCCCGTAGCGTCGTCGGCTGGAAGCCGCCGTTACGGGAAGAGAACATGAATTCTTCAACTGCACCGGTGACTCTCTGTCCCGCATTGCTTAAGATGGAGGGGTAGGAGGCCGATCGAGCGCCGCGTTTCTTTCCAAACCGGTTTTTCCCGCGATTTTCCGTTGGGATCGGCCGGGGTCGGGCGTCTTGATCGACAACAGACCGAATCCCTTCCTTTTCGCTGCCGATCCGCGATCATGGTCAACCACTCCGCCGCCACCAATCAGGAAATCGAGCCGACCGCGGGGTCGATCCGTGAAAATCCCCCGAAAACCGGGAACTCCGCCTCCGATTCGAGCGTCTTAGCCTCAAATGCCGTGAATAATGACGACCTACAACTCATCGAGGAGTGTCTGTCTGGCCGGAGCGAAGCCTTCGGCGAGTTGGTGGTGCGTTATCAAGATCGGTTGTTTCACACGTTGTTGTACGTCACGGGGGCGGCGGACCAGGCCCAGGACGTCGCCCAGGACGCTTTTGTTCATGCGTTTGCGAAATTGTCCACTTTTCGCGGCGAATCGGCGTTTTATTCGTGGTTGTTTCGCATCGCGATGAATGCCGCCGTCAGCCGCAAACGACGCGACCGCCGGATGTCTGCTTCCCTCGATGCCGCCCGCGAAAACTCCGGGCACGAACCCGTCGACGGTCATCCGTTCTCTCAGCCTTCGCATTCGATGGAGGTGTCGGAACGGCAGGCGTTGGTCCGCGCGGCCCTCGCGGAATTGTCGGAAGAATACCGCACCGTGCTCGTGCTTAAGGAAATGGAAGATTTGAGATACGAGGAGATTGCAGAAATCGTGGGCTGCCCCATCGGGACGGTCCGCAGCCGAATCCACCGCGCGCGGAGCGAACTCCGCGAAAGACTGGCCGTGCTGTTCAAGGACGATTTGCCTTGAACCCCGGCCGCCAAGAACGTTGATGCCAGAAAAGTCCTTCCCTTGCCATGAACCAGCCCCAGCCCACCGAGGCCCTCTCCGCGTATTTCGATGAGGAGGTTTCCCCATCGGAGCGCGAAGAGACCGCCCACCGGATCTCGGAATCGCCCGCAGCCCGCCGCGAATTGGCGGAGATTCGGCGGTTGTCGGACATCCTCCGCCAACTCCCCGCCGAGCCCGCCCCCGCCGGCTTAAAGGCCGCCGTGCAAAACCGATTGGCCGCCGAGCAACCGGCCGCGCCGTTGGCGGAGCCAGCCTCGAAACGCTCTTGGGGAATATCTGTGAGGACGGGGGTTGTGCTGCAAATGCTGACGACGGCCGCGGTGGCTGTGGTGCTGTTGACTGTGTGGGTTCCTTCGTGGTGGAATCGACCGCAACCGGGGGACTCCAATCCGAGCCTGGCGGCGAAGTCCCAATCTCCCGCGGAGTTCCCGCCAAGGGACGCCGAAACGTTTCCGGTCTTAAAACAGCAAACCGAACCGCGGACCAAACAGCCGGTGCACCTGGGCTCCGAAGGCGACTTGCTGGCGGGGCGGCAATCCGCGGCCGCGAACAAGCTCGCTTCGCCGCCACCGCTCCCCAAACCGGCCGAAACACCCGGAAAGGGGATCGCGCCCGAATTCACTCCCAGCATGGCCGGTGCAAGTTTTGGAGCCGCCGGCGGGGGATTTGGAGGCTCCGGCGGGTTTGTCGGCCCACCCATGCGGGCCGATCCCCAAGTCGGGCAGATTCTGGAATTGGCCCAGCGGCAGGATGGGCGGGTGGTGATTGTGGAAGTCACGGTTGTCGATGTGCAAAAAACGCTGGGTCAACTGCAAGTCCTGTTTGCTCAACACGCCGTCCCGCCGGGAAACTTCCAATTGAACGCGGCCCCGCCCTTGGCCTTGGGTGATGGAGCGATCGTCAAAGCCGGTTCGAATTACGGACTCTACGTGCAATCCACCAGCGACCAGTTGAGTTCCACGCTGGCGATGCTCCGGCGGGAACATGCAATTTCCGGGCTGGAAGCCAAGACCACGCTGGCGATGAACGAGATTCCGGTGCTGATTCCGAGCCTGGGGAACCGCCGGGCTGTGCGGTTTGCCGGCAAATCCCCGCAAACGCTGGCCCAGTCGGTGCAGAGTTACGAATCTCGAAAAGACGCCGCCGAGTCGCTTCCCAAGAAAATGGCACCGCCCAAGGCTCCAGGCGAAAAATCCGCGCCGCGGGACAAACCGGAGCCCGATCGCGCCCAGCCGCAGCCCTCCATCGCCGCGCTCGATCTCTCAAAACTTCACGTTCCCGAGAACCAGGATCAGGCGGCGGGAAACAACGCGGGAACGGAATCCTTTCAGTTGATGGTGCAGACGCCGGCCGATGATTGGTTGGCCCGGAAGCAGGCGAAGCCCAATGCCCCCGCTTCCCCGAAGCCCGATTCGAACGCCGGCGGACGGAAGCGAACCGAAACGGCCCCCCTGGCGGAAATCGGCAAAGCGGAAGCCGAGCGGAAGCCGAACGCAAGTCCAATCCGGCTGATGTTCGTGTTCCGCGAGCAGCCCGCGCCCAAGGACAAGCCAACACAGTAAGCCGAAGGCTCGCCTCGGGTTTTGATGAACGCAGACCACCGAAATCAAGACCGGCCGCGGCGAGCGCCGGCCGCTCACTTTAGTCGCCCGTCAGGCCGCGGGCGAGGCGGTTGAGGGCTTCGTTTTCAATCTGGCGGACGCGTTCGCGGGTCAGGCCCAGCGTCTCGCCGATTTCCTTGAGCGTGCGCGGTTCCGAATCGTCCAGGCCGAACCGCATGCGGAGGATGGTCGCTTCCCGCGGCTCCATCTCCTCCAGCATGTCGTAAACGTGCTTGATGTTGTCGATCTCGATCATCTCCGCTTCCGGTCCCTTGGCCCGGTCGTCGGCGATCATTTCCCCCAGCGACCAGCCGCTGTCCGACTGGTCGGACTGCGGGGTCGAGTTATAAAGCTGGATCGCCTTTTTGACGATCTTGAGCTTTTTCTTGGGCAGGCCCAATTCGGCGGCGACTTCTTCCGGCGTAGGCGTGCGGTTGAGCGCATCCTGCAGCTTCGCCGTCGCCCGCCGCCATTTGGAGAGCAGTTCCACCATGTAGGCGGGGATGCGAATCGTCTTCGCCGAGTTCACCAAGGCCCGCTTGATGGACTGCTTGATCCAATAACTGGCATACGTGCTAAAGCGGGTATTCATCGTGGGATCGAAGCCCTCGACCGCCCGCAACAGCCCCAGGTTCCCTTCTTCGATCAAGTCCGGCAGCGGCAGGCCTTTGCCGGTGTAGGCCCGGGCGATATTCACGACCAATCGCAAGTTGGCGCGGACCATCTGGTCGCGGGCGGCGTTGTCTCCTTGGGCAATCCGATTGGAGAGTTCCTTCTCTTCCCTGGCAGTGAGCAGTGCCGTCTCGTTGATCTCCCGCAGGTAGGTTTCGAGCGGAGATTGGACGGCGGACGAAGAGCGTCGTCGCGACGTTTTTTGCATAGAATCACGAGGCCTTGGGGTCTGGGGTCACATGAGGGGACCGAATCAAGCAGCGTGGGAAGGATGTTGCGGTCGGGTCGCCGGGCGGCGGAACCACGCGGGCGACGGAAGCGTTCGACACGGAGGGCACGACCTGAAAGTGTTATCGGCTAACGGCGGAAACAAGCTGGAACGCAAGCCGGGCAAGCAGGGAACTTGGCAAAGAGCCGGCGGATTATGGCGGTCGTGACGGAACGGAGCGACTTTTCCGGGCAGAACAATTGCAGCGCGAATTCCGCGGCCCGCCCATCGGCGATTATGTCGCAGGGCACCGGACACCTCCCGCCAAGTTGGACTTCGCCGAACCTCCGGCAATCACCTGCGCGTCGCGACTCGTCTATCCCACGAGTTTCAACCAATCGAATACCTGGTTTGCTAGCGACAACGTTCCCCAGCGGACAACCAGGAGAATCAGGGCGAAGTAGAAGACTTCGAGCGGTTCCAGGTGAAACAGCCAGGCGAGCAGCCACAGAGAGACGAGGAGCGTGAGCACATAAATCAAAACGGTGAAAACAGTGTCCTCGGAAAACAAACCGGCGAACGAAGCGACCGCATCCGAGACAACAAACAGAGTGGCCAATTTGAGCGCGGCCGAGCCGAGCGTGCCGAACGAGGTTTTCAGAATCCTCGCGCCCACGAAACAGCTCAAAAGCCCGATGGGAACGAGGATGCTCAATCGAATCGCAATAATAAAGAACGCCGCGCTCACCCCGGCGTCTCCCGCGCTCCAAAACCCCACCGCGAGATAAATCGCGAACGAAACAGCGAGCAAACTCGCGATGGCCCGAAAGTGATGCTGCTCCTCCGCCGCCGAGAGGCGAGCCAGATCGTCTTCCACTCCTTGCCGCCGTTTGAGTTCGGGGTCGTCGAACGCCATGGCTCCCGTCCTTTGCTCTTGGAGAGATTGCAGAAACCGCTATCGGGCAAGGGCCTGTTTCTGATGGATGTATCGGATGCAGCGTTCAATGGAGCGCTGATGCTCGGGCCAATTCTGGGCAGCGGTTTCAAACAGGGCAATCGCCGCCTCCCAGTCGCCGAGCATGTCCAGCCGCACCGCCGCCGCGATCGCCTCGTTCGGATCGATATAATTGCCCGGGGCGCGGTCGGCGATTGTGGTCACCGTGGCCTCGACGGTGGGCCAATGTGTGATGGCCCGCGCCTTCAAGATCCCGCGAAGCGTCCAAAACGAGACTCCGGCCCCCACCAGAATGAAGATCGAGCAAAAAGGATAGATGATCCAGAGAATCTTCATAAGGTCAACCTCCATCCGCGCTGACGTCGCCTTGAAATTCAGTGCCCCTTGAGGCAGACCGACCTCAGCCACATTGCCGCTTCGGCCGCATCCGCGGCCGGTGAGGAACTCTCAGGTGGAGGCCGTTCGCGTGGGAAGCCAACTCAGATATTCCCGAACCTCCAATTGCATGCGGTCGATTTCTGCAAGGAAGCCGGAAGCGGACGGCCGACAATTCGTTGGATTCGTTTCCGTCTTTCGCCGATGCGCCAGCTGCATTTGGAGGTGCCGAATGCGTGCCAACGCCGCTTGGAATTCCTGGTCGGTTTGAATCATTGGTTTCCTCAACGATTTCGACAATTCCGCGCTTCCCGCCGCCGCGTTTCACCTGCCAGTATTCTATCATAGCTTGTTCACCTCCAAAAGCGGCTAATCGGCGGACCCAAAACACGCTGGCCCCGAAGTGCGCATCGGCAGCAGCGTGATCGAAAACCAACGCCGTTTCGCCTTGGAGGGTTCCCGCATCGAAGACGCGCACGAGGTGAAGCTCGTCATGGACTATACCGTCTGGCGCCATCCCGACGTCCCGCTGGGACTCGCGGCGGCGCGCATCTCGCTACGGACGCTGGAAGACGGCCGAGCGAATCCCAGGGAGACCTACACAAGGGTGTTCACCATCGAAGACTGGGGAGTCGATGCCAAATCCGCGCTGCCGGACAACAATTGAGGCGGAGCACATTTGCATTGTTCTGCCCGAGATGACCCCTGGACCGCCTGGGATTTTTCTTTGGGAAACTCTCCGGAAACTGGGCTTCTGCTCTAGCTGGGATTTTTTTGGCGGTTATAATTGGACATCCGCTCTGGCGTGTGAGCCGGCGGAGATGAAGAGAGCACGCCCAAGTGCCCCACTGCTCGACTGATCCATGAGGATCTTCTGCTCTGAGTCCTTTGTTCTCACGGCGTTTCAGATCTCAGTTGGCATTGTTCGAGAGCCAAGGTTCGTCGGCCTGTTTTGGGCTTCGAACGTGAGGCTGTTGGGAAGCCGATCCCCCAATTCTTGCCGACTTTCTTGAGCTGAGTTCGCTTCGACCGGGTCAACCACGCCTGTGGTTGTGAGATTTCTATTTTGAAGAACCGCTTCGGTTCGCAAAGGATGACGATGAGTAAGAATCTGTATGTTGGCAATCTTTCGTTCCAGGTCACCTCGGACGATTTGCGCGAGATGTTCGAGCCCTACGGCGACGTCAGCTCCGCTTCGGTCGTGATGGACCGTGACACCGGCCGCTCGCGCGGCTTCGGGTTTGTCGAAATGAGCAGCGGCGGCGACGCCGCTATCAGTGCCCTCAACGGCAAAGATCACGACGGCCGGGCGCTGACCGTGAACGAAGCCCGGCCGCGGGAACAACGTTCCGGCGGTGGCGGCGGACGACGCAACCGCTACTAAAACCTCGATTTAAGCCAAGAACCGGGCGTCCCAACCGCCCGGTTCTTTTTCCGTTCCCATGCCGACTTTCCGAACCGATCGGTTCGCTTTTGTCCGGCATTGTTACGCACCTTTTGCGCGGTCCGGGCTCTCTCTGCATGCCTTCACGCGCCGAGAAGGAACCCAGCTCCTTCTGGAAAGTTGGACGGGATCCTCGGGGCTCCGGGTGCCTCTCCCCGGGCTTGTCAGTCAGTCCGCCCCCCGCTATCATTGTCAGCGAACTGTCCGTAAGGAGAAAAGCCCCATCAAAGCATATCTTTGTGTCAAAGTCACACGGACGTTGACCCAATGAAGAGGGCTGGTTCTGGGGCCACACGGCAATTCGCGAGAAGCCCCAAGACTGGAAGGAATGGTTTCAAACTGGACAGGCTTCAAAAAACAACGACACAACCCATTTTAAAATAATAACTTAGGACAGGCAATTCTTGCACCCCTAGCTCAATTGGATAGAGCATCGGTCTACGGAACCGAAGGTTGCTGGTTCGAATCCAGCGGGGTGTACTTCCTTTTTTCCGCTCACTTGGTCGGTGCAAGTTGATGCAGACCGATCTTGTTCGGTGCGGAACCTCCTAACGGCGTTTGAGTTTACGGCGATCCCCGGATCGCCGTTTTCGTTGCGCTCGTCGGCGTCGTCGGTGCAATTTGACGCGATCCGTAGCGTGGTCGATGCGGGGCGTTCGGCACCAATTTCGGCACCCCTCGGCACCATAGTGGGCACCACGCGGGGCGTGTTTTCGCCTTCGGACGTGGGGACTTGCGGCCCATCCGTCCCCGTCGCGGCCAGGGCCGCGGCCTGGTTTGCGGGACCGACGCTTTCCCCTGGAGGGGCGGGCAACAAACCGATCGCGGCTGTCTGGTCGTGGACGCCCACGTGCGTATAGACGCCGAGCGTCAACCGGATGTCGCTGTGGCGGGCCAGTGTCTGGGCCATTTTGGGGGATAGCCCCGCTCGTTCCAGGCTGGTGATGAATAAGTGCCGATTGCTGTGGAAGTCTGCGAACTCGCGATCGCTGTTTTCATACGTCAAAAAATCGGATGTTTCCCGCCGCTTCGTTTCCGTGATATCCTTCTCCGCTTCTTTGATCCAGGCCTTGCGGGCTCGTTCGAGATCTTTCTTCATCATCTTGTGAGTTTTCCGCTCCGTCCCACCGGGCACCTTTCCCGAAACAGGAAATAAGAGTTCCGCGGGCCCCGCCCCTTTTGCCTCCAGCCATTCCTTGAGCAGGCGGGCAACCTCGGGATGCAAAATCTGCGAGTCTTCACGCCGACGCTTACTATACGCCGCCTCCACCGTAGCGGTCGGAGGATCGGCGTCCAGCGAAAACGAGCATCGAGTCAGGCTGCCAATTTCCCCTTTGCGGAATCCCGTCCAGGCCGCCAGCACATACATCATTGCCCGATCCTGGCCAGGGATACTTTCGACCGTCGGCCCATCTTTGGCCGCATTGATCAGCCGAGTGAATTCTTCGGGCAATAGTGCCCGCCGATCGTGACGGCGGTCGAGTTTCGGATTCTGCATCGCAAGGTGAGCCAATGGATCGTCGTTCGTGCGGCGGTCCCGCACCAGCCAGCGGCTGAACTGCTTGATCGCCCGGAGGTGATGATTGCTTGTTTGGATCGCCAACCCTCCCGCACGAAGGTCTGCTAAACATTGTACGACTT
Organism: uncultured Planctomycetaceae bacterium; assembly: GCA_963815195.1. Lineage (GTDB taxonomy): Bacteria > Planctomycetota > Planctomycetia > Planctomycetales > Planctomycetaceae > CAWAVN01. The sequence continues at coordinate 593,630 of CAWFGE010000008.1, read as the reverse complement.
CGCCCGCCGAGAGATCACCCATCTTTTTCCAACCGCAAGCCTCAACAATGCGATTCACCTTGAAGACGACTTCCCCGACGTGCTTCTCGGTATTCCCTTTGTTCAGCAAGTAGGCCTTCCAATCGTCGATGTGTTCCTTCAGAGGTCGCTTCCGGTGTTTCTCGAACGGGTCAACGATTCCGGCCTTCTCGCGTTCGACCTGACGGATGATCTCGTTGAGCATCGCCTGGGCGGCGGTCTTGTCGGTGGCGAGGGGGACACGCTTTTCGCTCCCATCCACAGCGCGGTAGCGGCCCCACCACTTCTTGGACTTTCCGGACACCCGCTTGCCCGTCTTCGGATCGGTCATTTTGATCGGTTTTTTGTAAAGGCTGGCCAATTCGTCGTTCTCCCAATTCAGAATGAGTGGATTCGAGGTGTTTGTTTACAGTTTGCTCGTTTCCGCAAGGACCTCAAGCGATGTTCAATTACCACCGTGGATCGTATGGACCGCGAAATGCGTCATATACGTCACTCGCGTCATTTGGAAACAGATCGCCGGGTTTTGCATCACTCTGCACCGGGTCATCGTCATCAGGCGATGACGGTAACTCCGGCGATGACGCAGAGACCTCCGACCGCTCGATCACCACCAATCGCTGCCGGGCCTCGCGGTGGAATGAAACCTGCCATCCCGAGGCCCGAAGATTCGGAGCAAGGCGTTTCAAATGTCCCGACATCGACCGGCCATTCGACGGCCAAATCTTTTGGCGTTTTAGTTGGTCGGTCACCCGATCCTCCAACTCGGTGAGCAGTTCGCTGGCGGTGCCCGACCAGGAGCCCTTCTCGTCGAGCAGTTCGAGCAGCGGGCGGGCGACGGACGAAGCTTCAAGAGCTACGTCATTGGCCGACTGACGATTTCCTTCGTAAGCCGCGAGGAACTCGCCTCGATTCCAGCCGAACGCCGTCTCGGCGGCCGTGGCCCAAAGAGCGAAATCCGCCATGCGGGGCAGACTCGAAAGTTTGATGGTCGGGAGTTGCCGAAGCGCGACCGCCACGGCGTCCAGCAGTGCGCCAATGATCAAAGGTCGGGCCTTCTCAAACGCTGCGTAGAGTTCCGCTTCGGGACGCCGCCGGTCCTCGGGAATCGCCGGCAGCCAAACGACCAAGCAGCGGTCGAGGAGGTCCGATCGCGTCGCGACTTCTTCGATGCTGGTTAACAAGATCGGGCGCTGCGAGTCGAAGATCACTTCGTCTTGATCGGTGTAGAGTTCGCGGGTCGCGAATCCGCCGCCGGTGCTGAGCCGGCAGAATGCATCGGAAAGCCAGGGCGGAACATGTGAGAGGTTGTCATACGCCAGGCACCAGGAATTGTTCGCGGCGATCATGAGGTCGCGGCCGTCGTGCGGTTCCGCCCGCAGCGGAGCCGCGTTCGGATCAACAAGTTCCCGCAGCAACCGGCCCGACGTGCTTTTGCCCGACCCCTGTTCGGCAAAGAGTGCCAGCGCCGGGTACGGGCCCCGTGGACGCAAGGTCGCCACGAGCCAAGCCACGATCAGCCGCCAGGTGTCATCATCGACGTTCAGAAATCCCCGAAGCTGATCAATCGTCCCGCCTGGCTCAGGAAGCGGTAACGGCAACATGCCCTTTGATCGCCGGAAACGAACCGGTGATTCGTCAACGACCTGCCATCCCTTCGCGGTGATCTCGAAAACCTGCCACGTTTCGTTGCAGAGATCGAGGTAGATGCTCCCATCGTGCTCCGCGACGCGGACGTGGACCTTGTGCGTTTCGCCCTCGAAAAGAGCCTTTGCTTCGATCAGATTGATTGCGGACGATTGTGCCTCGGAGTTCATGGCCTTGCCTTCCTCATCGAAAAAACGTTTGGCGATGTAGCGTTTAAATGTTTGCGACCGGACAGGCCAGGTTTCCTGATGATCGCCAATTGGAATCGTTGCATAGGCGTCCTTCGCGGGCGTGTGAAACAGATCCCACTCCATCGCCATGTTCGCCGCGAGCGTGGCTTGGCTCTGCATCTCCCCATCGTCGCCCAGCCCGCCGGCCGCGGATTCGTCAATTTCGACAGCCAGTTTTGTAAGATGCGGATCGACCAGCGGAGCCAAAACATCACGTTCGACGCCGATTTTCTCGGCCAGTTTTTTGACGAAACGATCTCGCGAGATACTGCTGTCCGTGTTAATTCGATCGCGGTGCTCGACTTCGCCTCGCGTGGCAACAACGATCCGTTGCGGCTCGCGACCTTTGGGTGAAACCTCAAGGATCAGCGGTTCGCCTTCCAGCAGAGGAACCTCGGCGCTCGCAACCGCCGGCGAAGCAGAATCTCCTTCCGTCGATTCCCAACCCTCGGGAAACCTCGCGTCTTCGATCGCCTGCATCAATTGGTCACGGCCGCCTTGGCGACGCAGGATGTCCCGGACATCTTCACCTTCAGACTCTTTGAACTCCGCGGGGAGCACGACGATCCGCACCGATTCGGCAATTCCACGGAGGACGCGGGCGCTGAACTGAGCACCGTCTTCGCCAGCCCGATCACGATCGGGCACCATTACGATCTCAACGCCCGCAAACAACCGGGCGAACTTCGCCGCCAACCGGCAGGTGTTCAGGCCGCAGGCAAGGAATCCAAGGTCATGGAGCGCCGCCGCATCCTTGGGCCCTTCGACCAAGTGCCAAGTCTCACCAGCCTGCGGCAACCGCACCTCGCCCTCGACGTGAGGGAAAAACAGCCCCGCCTTTTTGCCCGAAGCGAACATGCCTTTTCCGCCCTTCGAATTGAGGGTCAGATGAGAGCATTCCTTTCCATCGGGTCCGTAACAGGGCAATCGAATCGAGACCGGGGTAAAGACTTTCGCGCCGAACACTCGAAACGATTCAGCGGTCACACCCTTTTGCCGCGCGATTTCCGCGATCGGGTCAGGAGGTGTCGTCTGCCCGTTCCCGTCCGGACTTGGTTTAAAGAGGCCGAGATCAATCAGGAGCGCCTTGGCCTGCTCGCGGTCGCTCAACACGGTTTCCGCAACCTGGAACGGCGACCACTTGCCGCCGCAAGAATAGCATTGGGCAACGCCCGACTGAATGTGCAAGCGAAAGGCATCGCTCGACTGGCACGCGATGCACGGCCCGGCGAGGTCGTGACCCTCCCGTTTGTCGAGCGCGAGGCCGAGACGATTGGCCAGCGCGACGCCGATCTCACTATTGGGACCCGGCACGATCAGCATGTCCGCGCCTCCCACTCAGCTCGGCGGGGACAACCCGCAGCCACCCATTCCCGCAGTTCCTCGAAACGCCAGAGGGTCGAGCGTCCGATCCGCACCGGCCGCGGAATCCAGCCTGCCGCGTCCCATGTCCGCCAGGTCCGCAACGATTTACCGCAGATCTCCGCGGCCTGCTTTGCGGTCAGCAACAGCGGCGCAAGCCCGGCTTCCGTACTTTCGTCAATTTCGTCCAGACCCTTGAACTCGGTCGAACGCCGCATCGTCCCCATGTCATCTCCAAGAGTGCTCGTTGTTGTCAACAGCCGTCGATTGGACTAGAATGTTGATATAGGAATCCTGTTCTGGTGAATGCGCCCGGTGACCGTCACCGGGCGCATTTCGTAAATGGACCCGCCGGGAATCGAACCCGGGGAACCAGGTTAGGAATCCTGTTCTGGCGACCATGCCACGAGCCCCACGCCATTTGGTTAGGAGTCGTAAAATTCGTGGTCGCGGACCTTTGAGGCGTCGACCTGCTGCAACGCCGCGCCGATTGCCTTAACCGCCGCCTCATCGAAGACGCGGGCGTTACCCGCGCGACCACACGGCAGGATGCCGCGGGCTCTGATGATGTACTCAATTCGATGCGTGGGCTCGCCAAGCCGCCGTGCGATTTCGCCGATCGTGGGAATCGAAGGGATAACTGCCGGCATAACGACCTCTCCTTGCTTCAGAGCCTTGAATAGCACCGCCAACTATTCGATGCGTTGTATCCGGCACACACTAAAAGCAAGGGGTGTGCCATTGCGTATTCCGGGCATTTTCCCCGTAAAAACAGCGGTTTTTGCAGCGGCAGCAACAACGAGGAAAGACGATCGGCCCCAGAGGAAAGTGTTTTGGGGTCTCGGGAAAGTCAGACCCCACAATTTGGCCGACGAGGAAAGACGATCTGCCTCACAGGAAAGTCTGCGAGGGGCGAAGGCCCTCAAGCAGAAGCTGCGCGTGCGAGTCCAAGCGTCTGATACATCTTCGACGCCTGCGCCGCGCTTACGCCCATGATCTCGGCGGCTCGGCGCTGCAGTCCATCACCCTGCTCGAACCCCTCTCCGCGCGAAATCTCGTCGGCAATCGTCCAAAGATCGCGTCGGCACGCGTCGTCATTCAGACCTTCAACTTGGGAGACGATATCCGCAGGAAGTTCGAGGTGCGCGATGTCTATCGCCACCGACTTGTCGGCCTTCATTTTTGCGATCGCGCCGGCCATCTTGAGTTGCAGCCCCCGGATATTGTCCGGCCATTCATACCGAAGCAGGGCGAACAGGCATCGGTCCGCAATTGAGTGCTCGCCAGCGAATTTCCTCGCAAGTAGGAGAATGTCACCCCTGCGCTCTCTAAGCGGCGGAATGCAAATCGTCACTGATATGCGATCAAGCAAGTCACGCCGAAACGCGCCTGTATCGACAGCTTTGTCCAAATCGGCGTTGGTCGCAAAAATGCACCTGACGTCAGGCGTGAAACTCTCGCCGCCAACCTTTTGCACGGTGCGCTTTTCAAGCACCGACAGAAAGATTGCCTGCAATTCAAGAGAGAACGACGCGAATTCGTCGACGAACAACGTGCCGCCGTTCGCTTTCGTTAGGTGGCCGGGTTGGCCCTTTTTCTCGATGTGCTGGATTCCGTGATTCTTGCCGTAGCCGATCCACTCGCCGCGTTGGATGTTGATGTCGCCGCCCGCGCCACCGGCATTGACCACTTCAAACGGTTTTGAAGCGCGGTTGCTCGACTTGTGGAGAAGCTCGGCAATGTGCGTCTTGCCAACGCCAGGCTCACCAAGTAGCAGAACTGCCGGTGGTCCATCGGTCAGGTTCGCGTGGTGAATCGTCTCGAAGATTTCGAGCACCGCTGGACTCGATCCAATCACGATTCCTTCCCGATCGATTTGCTTGCGATATTCGCGCTGGGCAGAGAGGCGTTTGCGGTTGATTGTCGCCGGAAGGATTCGCTGGTTGCCCATGGCCACGGTAGACGATTCCTCGCCGAGAATGGGCACGGCGACACGATACGTGCTGCCAAGCTTTTCAAATTGCACATCGACGGTCGCATAGTCGCTCGGCAACGACAGCGAAACCGAATCGCCGGGACCGAGATCGAACGCGGCAGGTTCTTCGTCGTCGTTGGGCGCGTCATTCGCTGCTTGCACCCTTGCCGCCAACGCCGAACCGATGCCTTCATTGGAAAGCTGGACCTTCCCTTCCCGACGAGACGCGGTGAGAAGTGGCCAAAGCGGGAGCCCAAACTGATTCAGTAAAGCCTCGTCGAGATCGCGGACGTTGGAAACCGGATTCTTGAGCACCCGATCAGCCTCTGAAGCCGATTTCGGAACGCGTTTCTCCGCGACCAATCGCAGCGCCGCTGGATTCTTCGAATGATGCGCTGGAAGGTCCTTCGCGACAGTGACGCACCAGTCGTACTTGCGTAGCAGCGGGCCAATGTCATCGGTGGAGGCGGTCAATCGTGAGTGCATTACCCCCATGAGCTTCCAGATGATGATTGGGAGAACATCGAAGGCAATATCGTCGTCAATCCGCCATTTCAAGTGTAGAGCACCAAAGTCGCCCGTATCGGGATCAACGTCCCAGGATTCGACTTCCCTTTCAATCGCCCAAGAAAGTAGCTGTTCTTCAATTTGAGCACGTCTTTCCGCGGTAATCGCGTGGACCTGACGCGACAGGCGATCCGCGACCAGCGCCGCCACACGATGTTTCCTCGCATCGGCTTGGCAAACATTCAATAAATGTGCCGCAATCGTCGGATCACGATTTACTAACTCCACGATATTCTGGTCTACAGCGATTGCGACGGGTTTTGATTCAAGCAGTTCGTCAATGGCCTGCAGGTGTGAGGGCTCCAACATGGCCATTTCTCGCTGAGATCGATCTTCTCAAAAAAGTCCTTCCGAGCTTCATCACTTAGTAACACTTCCCGAAAATCGGCGAGCTCAACCACGTCCGGATACATGCCCAGATCAGTACTTAAATCATCGAGGGACCGTGGTTGGTGAGCATAATAGTCGGCGTCGAGAATGGCATTCACAGCCGCATCGGCGAGACGGTAGAAGGCCCGTGCCTGCTCGTCATCGGTTTTGAGTTGCTTTTTAAAGCGGAATCTGGGAAATCGAAGACGCAGTGACCCACTCAATCCTCTGATAAAGAAACGAACGGAAATCTTTTCGATCAACTCTTCAGAAGGAACTGGAATGTCAGAATCAAACGATTCGATCTTCACTTGCGTATCATTTCTGATCTCTTTGAGTCGCTCGACATCTGGGTCGATGTATTTGCGGCTTTGAAACATCGCATGTTCGATGCTTTCATATTCCGCTGCTGATGGTTCCCCAAATCGAATCATATAGAGCCGATCCTTGAACCGACTAAAACAGAGGAGCCGCAGTTTGTCTAGATCGAATTGACGTTTGCTTACGGCATTCGTGGGGATACCGAGAAACGCAGAGTTGAATTCATGGAGGCGGTCATCGGTGATCCGACGTCCTCCCCCAGTAGTCGTGAATCGAAGCAGTCCGTGATTGTCCCTGTAGTAATGGACGTTCACTGTTTCCACCACAACATTCTGCCACACGTACCAAACCGGGCGTCGTTCGTCGTAATCGTAGGCGCGAACCTTCAGTTCATCCTGGAGTCCAAGCACGACATTCAATGCGTCTTTGCTTGTTGAGGCAATGTGAGAGAACACGCCAAGGCGAATCTGAGGCGTTAGCCAAGCCCCGCTCAATCCGGTATTCAGCGTCTCGAAATCGTATGGCACGGTCGTCTGGTACGATTGGATCGTAATTTCTCGTTGATCAAGAATGCCCTCAGCGCGAGGTGCGACTTGCAATTTCTGGATGTGATCCTTTGGGTCGTACCGATCAGGCATTCTGCTAACCTCGTGAACTACATACGTCAACTTTCGTCTGTAATCTCCAGGCCATCAATGTCCGCTTCGTCGAGCGGTTCCTCAACGGCGTTCCTCAGCCAGTTCGGGTCGTAACCAGCGGATGCGTGACCGTCGATCGTGATCTTAATCTTTCCGCCCTCCGACTTGTCCGCGAGATTGGCGATTGCCTGAAATGACTTAAAGACGTCGTCGCGCGACGCGGGGAAAGTAATCCGAACGTCGGTGCGAGCGGTCGGATTACCGACACCACCGGTAAAGCCGCCGCCCGCGGGCTGCTCGCCGCCAGCGGGCATTTCGCCGCCAGTCGCCGGAGGAGTAACGCCGCCGTCTGGCTCGTTGCCTGTGGGAGGTGTTGGCGGCACGGGAACCGCGTCGGGCGCAATCAGGAAACCGTTGTCGAAATCGATTTCATCGTCTGCCATCGTGCGACCGATGGCGACTTTCGACGTTGCCACTTCGAACTTGCCATCCGCGCCAAGGGACGGTTTCCCGCTACAGTATCCAAACATTCCCTCAGACACGCCCCGCGCGACGGATTTCCGCAGCACTTGATCCGAATTGATTCGTGGTGGTTCCAGGAATCCGAAAAACGCATCCCGCACATCCTTCGTCGAAACACCCAAACGAGGTGGCTCGCCTTCCGCAAGTGACTCTCCGAGTTTCATGCGCTCAATGATCTTGCGGGGATGTAGGGTCCCGTGAATCTTGGGCGTCCCAACGGAGGTCAGCAATTCCATCACCCGTTCGTGAACTCCGGTCGCCTGAAGAGGGCGGCCGCCGACCTCGATCCTCTCCAGCTCGATCGCTCCGCCGCTGCCGACTCGTGGCAGCCAAACCGAAGGATAAAGTTGCCGGAACGCCGTCTCGATTGCAGCCTCCTCAGTGCGGCGTCGTTCCTTGAGTTGGTCGTCTTGGTCCTTCGTCAATTTGTGCTGCTTCTTCTTCGTCTCTACCCTTTCGACGGCCATCAAATAGCGAACCGCCCGCCGCAACGACTCGATTGGCTTTTTGTCGGGAATGGCGAGCGCGACACCATTACGATATTCGCGGGGTTTTTCCCCGAACTTCGACAGCATCGCCACGGCTTCCTCGTTCTGCTGGGAGGCCGACTTGCCGGCTAATTCCAAAGACATGTAACCGATCAGAAAGCATGGTTCGTTGTTCGGCAGATCCTGTGACGTTGGCGGCCAGACGATGGCATCGTTTTTCCCAGCTAGCCGCTGCTCTAACAAATGTTTTACCCGCTCTCGGACCGCGTCCGCGTCGCGAGCGACCTCCTGCTCTGCATCCTCGATCAGCTTTGTGACATTGGCATCCTTCTTGAAGCAATAGCGAATGCCGTCGTAGTGCAGATAAAGACAGGCATTACGCAATTCACCCAGCACGGCTGATGCGGTGATACTATCCAGATCAGGCCCGACACAAGCCGCCAGCAATTCCGACTCGGTTACGCCGGGAGGCAGCGTTTCCGCGCCGTCTTCACGTTTCAAACCGCCGAAGCTGTATGCGAGGATCGCCGTCGCCAATCGCTGCGCCGGCCGAACATTCGCCAGAGCGGGCGTCTCCTTTGCGAGTCGGTCGTCAATCCGTTTCGCCCGAGCGCTGGGGCCAACGAGGTCGTGTTTGAGCACGGGGGAATAATCTTGCCTGGGATCAAGGTCTTTGAGCATCGCCCGAACGACTTCCGCATCATTGATCGGAATGTCCGCCGGGCCAAGGATCGGTTTGGCACCGCCACGCTCCTTGAGCGCATGCAAGCACGATGCAAGAAATCGCAACGCGCCTCGTGTCCGCTGAAAACCGTCCACGCTGGTCCAGCGCGTGTTCATCACATCGATGAGCGCGGGATGGAACGGATACGCCGCCTGCATCCGGCTCTTAAGCTGTAGGGCCTGCTCCTCTGCATCCTGCTTGGCTGAGGTCGTTTCCGCGCGGGCACGCCAGAAGTTACCGACAACATCGCTATACGCGGCCGCGATCTGCGAACAGATCTCTTCGGAGGGATCGGCGCTCAGCAATCGCGTTTTGACGACCGCCAGCACCTCGTCGCCAGTGACCGGCTCACGGACCTGGTCCTTCCGGCTGGTCAGCTTGTCCAACTCTTCCAGCAAGGCAACATTCCCCAGCGCCTCGCGGGCGCTCCATTGGAGCGAATAGACCATCACGGCATTGGTGCTGTTTGCGACCTCAACGGTCAGATTTTGTATGAAGTCCTTGGCTTGGCGTTGCAAGGTCGAATCCTTGACTCCGACCGCTGCCGCCCGCTCCATGTACTTGAGAACCTCGTCCAGCAGCAACAGCACAGGCTTACCGCCAGCTTCGAGCATGGCCTTCACTTCATCGCCCGCCGGCGAAACTCGCTCCACATCGTGCTTTTTGACCACCTTGTATGATTCCGGCCCAAGCTGCCAGCCGATCCATCCCCACATGGTGTTGACTGTCTGGCCGCCCCCAACGTCCTTATCACCGGTTGCGGTAAACTTCTCGCCATCGAAAACGGCCACATCAACCGGGCCAGGATCGGCAAGCGCCCGACATTTGGCAATCTGGTTCAGGCTCTTGCGCGACTTGGCGGCGTGAAGCAGCGATGCGAGCGTGTGCGACTTGCCGCCCCCGAACGGGCTGCGCAGCTTTAGCACCCGGTTGTATGTGCCCTGACCGTCGAGACTGGCAAGCACTTCCTCCAACAGACGATACAAATCCGAGGTGATATACGTCGCGGCGAAGAATGCATCCGGATTGCTGTAGACTTTAGGCGCGGTCGCGTCGCGTGTGGCAATAGCGCCAAGGTCGATGGCAAAAACAGCCTCTGCAAGACTACCCGACTCAACATCCGGGTGTAGGTTGACGAGTTCGGTCCAGGGTTTGAGTGCGTGAACTGACATTATCTTGTGATTCCCTGTCAAATGAATGCTTCGGATCACCGGCCAAGTGCGGCTTTGATTCTTGTGACGATCAAGTCGCGGCGAGTTTGGACGAAGTCCTCGAACTTATCGGGCTCGAGCAGTGTTCGATCCTCAATCGCAAAGTTGTCCCGCAAGGCCTCGTCGGATTCACCCTTGAAGTACTCTAATGGCATCTCGGCGCTCTTGCGGATGTTCCTCAATTTCCCCAAGAATGCGAGGTTTCCAATGTCATCGACGAGCAACGGGAATTTCGGACGAAAGACCGACTGCGGGAAGATATGGTCCACTTCCGGCGATTCCTGCCAGGAAAGCGTCTCGCGGCACACTGTAGGTTGGACCAGATTCAGCGCGAGCTTAATATCGTCCTCCAGCATCGCCGCTGAGGTCTTGGTATGGTGATGCTTCTGCCTGGTCTCAACCACCTTCAGGACGCCATCCAGCGGAAAAGCCTTCCCCTTGTGCTTCTTGATCTCGTCTCGAAGGTATCGAATCCGTGCCTCGGAACGCACGAATCCATTAAACAGCAGGAAGTACAGCGCGGACTTCAGCGCGGCACGCTGGTCATCCGGGACGGAACCGTTCTTGCAGTGAAAGAGATAATAGACGAGCGGATAAAGCGTCGAAAGCGGCTGAACGAGAGTTCGACTCAAGATTCCAACATCTGGACTTCTAATAAAGTCAACGGTGCTATGAAGTGCTTTCTGAAACTGTTCAAACGCCGGTTCTAGCTGTGCCCAATGCCGTTGAACATTGTCCACGTCGTAACTAACGGGCGCGTCGGCAACCATCAGAAGACCACGAATCACGAAGTCTTTGTCGATCCCAAACGGCGACTTCGCCTCGACGGAGTGCACCAAGTCATCGAACGCGACTCGAGCACCTCCCCATTTCGTCTTCAAAAACGAAAACATCAGGTCCGACCGGCTGAGCCGTGTCCCCCCGGTGTTGACTCGAACGAAGATCTCCAAGATTTCATCGATGCTGCGGGCCGAATCGGCATCGGGGGCTTCATCGTCAATCGTTTCGACTGGAACCAAATCACTCCGGCTCATTACCTGACGCAATAATCGCAGGTTTCGCCGAGCACGTGCGGCTTCCGCGTCCTTGAGCCCAATATCTCGGATGAGCTTGTCGATCTGTGTATCCTCATAACGCGCGGTCCAAGTCACAACCTCGGAAACCAGCACAAGCCGTTTCGGACGATTGGGATCGCTGTCCTGCCAAAACTCAAATCGATACGACGCAGGCACACCATCATCCGAGTCGTCCTGTTCGGACGAAGCGCCGGGGCCACTCGTGACGTTCAGATAGAGGCGTCTTTTATCGTGCGAGCCATAAATTGCGATGAACAAGGACTGAAGCCGCTGCTGGCCGTCGAGAACCATTCGTAGCGGTACGCCCGCCTTCTTGATCTTGGGAATGAAGGTCGCACCTGGCGAGTAATCCTGCAGAAATTCTCGATAGGGGACTTCAAGGAAGCGAGTCTGCCACATCAGGAGCGAGCCAAATGGGTATTCCCGCATGACCGAATCCATCAACAATCGAATCTGGTCTCGGCCCCAGACAAAGTCCCGCTGGAGATCCGGCAACACCAGTCTGCTGATCGTTCCGGATCTGATTGAGCAGAGACAGGATTGACTCGGTTTTCGTCGCCATGTTGAGTCCGCCGAATTGCTGAGGATGTTGTTACTCGAATTCCCATCGTTTCTGCCCCGCCTTCTTGTCGCTTCGCTCCGCGGGCGAGATCACGGCGCTTTCAATTACCGCTTTCCAGTTTGCCAGCAGCTTGCCGAGGGCGGAGCGTTCTGCGGCGGTCGTCCCGATGAGCTTTTCAGCGTCCTCCTCGCTTTTGCCGGAAAGTGCTGCGCCGACGAGTGCTTGTGCCAACAGCCTCAGCCGTTCTCGGTCGGGTTCGGTCTCAATCAGGAATTCCTTCAGCTTGCGGGGACTATTCTCCATCAACCAGAGCGTCCGGTGGAGTACATCAATCAGCGGTGCGGGCTGGCCATCGTCGCTCGGCAGGCCGAGCTTGTCGTTGTCGCCCCGCTCGGTGAAGTCACGGGCACGGTACTTCGACTTTTTCTTTTCGACCAGCGCGGCCTTGCCGGTCGAAAGGCCCAATGGCCCATCCAGCTCAACGTGCTGTGCGTAGGTGAACACAATGGCTTCGCCCGCGTCGATCTCGGACGCCTTGTAGACGAACCGCCAGAGGATGTAGAAGCGGCTTGCCGGGTCGATGGCGCTGACCTTCGCACTTGCTTGACCGAAGAGCTTGCCCATCATCGTGTCAAGCACGACCCCCTCGACCTCGGCCAGAAACTTTTGGGCGGGAACTTCCTCTCCGTTCGCATACTCGACCCGCTCGTACTTCGTAAACGCCCGCAGTCCCGCGCCCACGCACGCAATTACCAGGTCCGCCCCCGCGATCCCCATCTCCCAAAGCGTCTCGACTCGCTCCCGCACGATCTGCTGCAAGTCCGGCTGTACGTCGTCTTCGTAATTGCCGACGCCAGCGCTTGATCCGCGTTTACGGGCGACAAGAAAGATGCTGGATGCGAGGGCGGCGGAGTCTTTTGGCGCATTCGCGAGGCATTCTCCGTATCGAGCGGCCACGCCTCGGTAACGGAAAATCCAGCTCGCCGCAATGACTCAACGAGTGTTGCCCAACCGAGAGTGGTCTTGTGTGCATAGACAACAACAAGCGGCGATTGGGGTTTAAGGATACGACCCGCTTCGCGAAACGCCTGCTCCATTAGCGACTCATATTCATCCCGGATTATTCATCAGGTTCGTGCGTGGTGAGTATTTCCGTGGCGGAAAGTGCACCGGGTGGTTGGGGAGCGGAGGATGGGCGGACCGCCCCCTTTCCCCCTGGGGCCTGGCGATCGTTGGGTGAGTGAAGGAAAGAAACAGAAAGGCGGATGCCACGATGGCGAACTGCTCAGTCCCGAAGAACCAGTTGCTCATGGGCGTGACGTGGGAGAGGTGTGTAGGGCCGCGGGCGAGCTCCGCGCGGACGTGGCCAGAGGTTGGCCAGACGCAGCGATCGGATGCGGGAAGACATCGCGGCCCAAACGCGCTCACGCTTTCCTCAATGTAAATCACGAGGCGGCGGGAGTGCTTCACGACCCGCGCTCCTGTCCGCAGCACCGACTGCTGGAAACGATGCAAGTCCCAGCAACCGCCCAACTCGTCCTCGAACTCGATCCGCAGCATCGACGCCAGGTTGAACGCCAGCAGGCCCAACAGCAACGTCACTTCGTTCTCCGCAAACACCGATGACGAAAGACGGCAGCCAATCACCGCGTTGAATTCGCCCAGCCGGTCCTCGAACGTGCCGCGCTTGCGGTAGTGCGACAACACCTCATCCGCCGAGCGTTGCTCCTCGGTCCAGTTTGTGATCAGGAAGAAGTAACGCGGAAACAGAGCCAGTTGGCCCGTCTTCGCCTCCGGCTTGTCGACGATGACCAGAATCACCCGCTGCGGATGACGCCAGCCCTCGGCTTGGTACTTTCCGAGTTCGATCACGTCCTCATATCCGCCTTTGGGCGGCCGGCCTACGGGACGTGTCAGATAGGGCGCGGCCATCTCTTCCAGCACGTTGTTCTTCTTGATTCTCCCGCAAAAACGGATGTTTTCGTCGGTCAACTCATCCAACACCGGGCCGGCGATGAAACCCGCATCGATCCGGAGGTCGAAGCTCCACGCCAGTTGCCGGGCCTTGCCGACCACGTTGCGAATAAACCGCCGGATGCCATTGGCCGTATGCACGCTGCCTTGCCGCAGGATGGCATGAATGAAGCCGTTGCCCAGCCGCTGGCCTTCCCGCGCGTATCGTAGTCGCCGCCGACCGAGAAACTAGCGACCAGCGGATGATAGACGGTCTCCTTGTAGTAACCGTTGTAGCGGGCCCCCGGCTGCTGGCCATAAACCTGCATTGGGAAACTGTCAATGTCGATGGTGGCGTAGCGGACGCGGCGGTCGCTGTCGCCGGTGCTTTTGATGTGCCGATGGATCCAGTCGAACAAGGCGCTCCGCACGGCTTCGAGATTCGTCTTGCAGTCGGCCAGCCAATCGATGAGCCGGGATTGGGTGGGCTGGCTGGCCAGGCGTTGGTTGAGCACTTCTTCGCCGGGCCGGTCCCAGGCGGCCATCTTCATGGCGGGATCATGGGCGAGCCGGTCGAGATCATCCTGATCGGACTCTCCCAGGGCCATGGCGTAGATTCTTTCCCGCAGCAGTTCGACGCCTTGATAGCGGACGCGGTCTTGCCGGCGAGGATCGATCAGTCGATCGGCAAGGGATTCGGTGAGTCCGAGCCGATGATCGAAGTCCCGCAGGAGAACGGCACCGGCGTGTGACGTGAGCCGCTGATCGACGGACTTGACCTTGACGGAACGATTGAAATCGGGCTCGAAAACGTTAGTCTGAGCTTCACCCATCGCGTGTTTCCTCCGTAGGGTTTCGGGATTAGATATAACCCTTAAACGCACAGGGTCACGCGATGGTTCCTTCTTTTTTCAGCTTTTTTGGTGAATAATCCGGGTTCATTGTTGGCCTTATTCCGGTCGCCACCGTGCCGTTGTGCATCCGCAACGATCTCCCCTTTCTTAGGAGTAGTGCTTCCTGAAAAGTGCTCGGACATCGAATCGCCAACCACTCTCTTCAGCCAGACATAGAAGTAGTCCGAGATGCTTGAATAGGGGACGTTATCGTAGTAAGGCGGATCAGTGATCACGACATCACAGGATTCATCGCTGTTTGGGATGCGAGCCGCGGAGCCACGTCCGACTTGACCAGAACAAGGCCAATGTTGAGCAAGGCCAGAAAGCTCAGCCTCAACAATCGCAAGACACGCTGGCCAACTAGCAGCCTTCGGATACAGCGGATTAGTCTCCGCATAGTCCCAAACCATCGTGAGAACTTGGCGGGCAAACACGTGCTTCACGCCGCGACCACCGTCGTAAAACCACGTGCAAAGTGTTGAGGAAAAATTTGAAAACCGACTAGTAACTAGGGCCAACGCAGCAGTTATCGCAGCTTTCTGGTCCGACGATAGACCACACGATCCCATCTCATGACGCGCATCTTTCGTTGCAGCAGCGAAGCGAAGCAGAGTGAGTTGCTGCCGAAGCGAGAAGAGATCCTTGAATCTTCGCATTCCGTAGGGGCGAACCGTGATCCCCAACGTGTTCTGTGGATCATCGTCCGGAAGATTCGCGATAGGTTCTTCTGGCGGTCTCAGGTCATGGCTGTTTCCAAGCAATTGGATGTCATTCTCGAGATCACTATCCGAAGGATTGAGTTCGATGAACTCATCGCCTGATAAATAGCGCTTCCCAACTTGCCCATGCTTGGTTCCGACGACCGCCATCAACTGTCGGCTCATTCTGCCATTCCAGCCTTCGTTCTTTACGTACTCGATGTCTGCAACAGTACCGCAAAAAGGGCACGTGGCATTGCCGGCTTTTGAGAACGCCGATGGGTCAAAGCCAAGACTCGATTCTTGCTGACTCTCGACTACGTCGAAACGCACTGCCTTCTTGCCGCGTGGGGCGATCATGTTCAAGGCGACGTTGCGATCAGTCTTCTTGCAGAGCCAGGTTTGTTTGACGAGCGGCACGGTTGCCGAACATCCTGGGTTTTTGCAGCGCACGGTCCGCGTCCAGAGATAGGCGACAGGCTGGAGAAAGCCAGGCGGCAGTGCTGGCGCTCCGGTATCCACGCTGCCATTGGCCTCCTCGCCATCCGTCTCGTCGTCCCCGTTGTCGGGCAGCAACGAACGAGGGACTGCCGGCGCTTCGAGTCGAACGCCGCGCTTCAGCTTCCCTTCCTTGACGACGTTCCACGCGCTGGCCTGGCGATCAAACTCAATCTCCGGCGGGGTCGACCACACTTCAGGATCTGGGATCGGCGGGTAGAGGTCGCCAATCTCCTTACGAACGCGGTCGAGGACCCAGTTGCCCCAGTAACGAACCTCAGCGGACAGTCCGCCCCAGGTCGTCTCTCCCTGGGCATTCTTGGGGCCGGTCATGCCGCGTGCGGTCGGATCGGACTTGCCGTACTTTTGCGGATAGACCAGCGTGCAGAGCTGGATGATGTGGGCGACCGGGCGCCCGGGTGCTCCTCAGCAGAGCCGTATCCTCCGCCCAGGTCGCATTCGATTGTGCCATGCGGCTTGTCATCAAGCAACCTCCTGTCGCGCGAATTGCCGGGCGGCCTGACGGCGCGTTCGGGCGGTTTCCAACTTGCGGTCGCGTTCGGTGAAGATCTCCTGTTCGATGCCCGCCAGTTTATCGGCGGGCGTCACATAGCCGATGGCCGAATGCAGCCGCACATTATTGTAATGATCCACATAGCTTTGAATCTTTCGCCGGGCTTCCTCGACGTTGGCCGGACAACTCGGCCGGATACATTCGGACTTCAAACTTCCGTGCCAACGTTCGATCTTGCCGTTCGATTGGGGATAGTACGGACTGGTCCGCACGTGTGTGGCGCCCACGAGGCGGATGAACTCTTTGAAGTCCCGCGCGATGAACTGCGGCCCGTTGTCCGAGATGATCCGCGGCGATTCGCCGGGGTAGGTCTCGATCGCTTTTTGCAGAATAACTTCCACGTCCTGTTCGGTCATCGACTCCTTGAGGTCCCAGTGCAAAATGGCCCGGCTGCAGCCATCCAAGACGCTGGTCAGGTAGTAAAACGTGCCTTCCACGTTGATGTAAGACACGTCGATGTGCCAGTGTTCGTGGGGTTTTAAGGGCTGCACGAAGCCTGTGCCTTTCTTGGACGGCGAGAACTTCCTGCGGTCCAATCGCCGGTTCGCTTTGAGCACGCGATACACCGTCGCCGGGCTTGTGGCGACGATGTCATCATCGAGCATCATGAACGTCAGCCGGCGATAGCCTTCCAAGGGATGCTGGTCAAAATAGTCGACGATCGCCGCCTTCTCCCAATCCTCCAGCCAATGATCCCGGGGAATCTTCCCGTTGTGCTCGTTGGCTTTTCCGTAGCGGTCTTTCCACGAGTGGTACTTGCTCGTGCCCAGTTCCAGCCAACCCAAAAGGGTTTTGGCGGGAATCTCGGCGCGGTCCGTCCAATACGTGATGTAATCCACGATCTCGTCGCGCGTGTCGTGGGGAACCCAGCCTCCTTTTAGAGTTCCCCAAGCTCTTTTTTTGCGCGAACGTTCGCCTCCATTAACTCGGCGATCACTTCGTTCTTGTCGGCGATCTTACCTTCGAGCTGTTCGATGCGGCGGTCCTTGACCTTGTCCGTCCGCGCGCGTCCATTCTGCTGAGACTTCTCGAATGCCCGCTCCGCCTGCGCCAGAACCAGGTTCACCCACGCATGAATCTGGCTCGGCTGCACCCCAAGCTCCTCAGCGAGTTTGGAGACGGGTTCCTTCCCCGACAGATGCCGCCTGACAACCTCGGCTTTCTGCTCGGGCGTAAAATGACGTCGTTTGCTGTTGCTCATGGGTCGGTCCTCTCATAAGAATAGACTAACCCAACCAGCCAGAAATTCCAGTTCGAACTGAGCCGTTACACGGTTCGATCCATGCCCGCAAAACCTCGTGGCTTAATCCAGCGTCAGCGACTTTTTTTTGAGCCACTCGACTTCCATTTTCAGCCGGCCGATTTGTTCATAGAGTTCTTGCTCATTGGCCGATTGATCGTCGGATCGCTTACGTCGGCCATCCGTGAACAACTCAGTGGCTCCCGACAACAACTGCTTTTTCCAAGCCGTGACTTGGCTCGTGTGGACGCCAAATTCCGACGCCAACTGAGCCGTCGTCCTATCCCCTTTGACCGCCGCCAACGCCACCTTGGCTTTGAACGCGGACCCCAAAGCTCGACGCTTCCTGGTCATAATCGGAACCTCCCAATGCGACAAATGAACATCGCAAATTCTACCTTATTGGGCTGTCCAGTTTTCGGGGTCCACCACAAATTGCCGCCCTTGCCAAAATCAAAGAGTCAAAAAATCATCAAGAAAAATGGTGCCCAAATTGGTGCCCAGGAATTGGCTTTGAATGGCTCAGAGGTGGCAGCGGTTGGCAGTAACGAAAGCCAACAGACCGAGGCAATTGAAGCGGACGAAGGGAATGAAGACGACTTCATAAGTAAAGAAATCGACGCCACTTATCCCTTCGTGGCGTCGATTGGCGTGGGGTGTCAAAGCGGAGAGAGAGGGATTCGAACCCTCGGTACCCGTGAAGGGTACACCGGTTTTCGAGACCGGCCCATTCGGCCACTCTGGCATCTCTCCAAACCCTGTTTGCGCTTGGGTTTGCGTTTACTACGGGTTGATGGCTGGAAAGTTTGTATCACCGGGTTGATAGAAAGTCTAGCGAAAAATGCACGTCTCGAAAAGCCTCAAAGCCGCCGAAACCCTATCCGGAGACCAGTTCAGCTTTTGTTTTTCAATTGGTGGGGTGAAAAACGTCAATAGGAGTTTTCGGTGTTTTTGTGGTCAACTGCGGGGAGTGATTGGTCTTGTGAATCTTACCAGAAGGAAGGAGATCGGGCATGGACGCCGAAACACAAGCTCGCACGAAGCGGAAGAACATTTATTGGAGTTGGCGGAACTGATGGTTGAGGAACAAGTCGAGGCGGGGGGTGTTCCTCGCGCTGTCGGCGGCGGCAACGGCGATCAATGACCACCCAACCGGCAATGGACGCAATTGGCGCCTTCGACGGTGACACGCTGCCGCGATTCCGTCACAATGAGCCTTGATGCCCCAACACCGATTCGATTCGCTGCACTTCACGGAAATCGCCGTCAACGGCGTGCGGTTGCACGTGGCGAAGGCCGGGCCTCCCGACGGGCCGCTGGTTCTGCTGCTGCATGGTTTTCCCGAATGCTGGTCGGGTTGGAAAGCTCAGATCCCGGCACTGGCCGAAGCCGGGTTTCGCGTGTGGGTTCCCGATCAGCGGGGGTACAATCTCAGCGAAAAACCCCGTTCGGTCGGGGACTATCGGTTGGATCGGCTGGCCGCCGATGTCGCCGGGCTGATTGAAGCGGCCGGCGTCGAGCAGGCGTATTTGGCCGGGCATGATTGGGGCGGTGCGGTCGCCTGGCAAACGGCCGCGGCTTATCCCCATCACGTCCGGCGGCTCGTCGTTCTCAACTGTCCGCATCCCGACGTCATGCGCCGGCATCTATTCTCCAATCCTCGCCAGTTGCTGCGAAGCTGGTACATCGTGTGTTTCCAACTTCCCTGGCTGCCCGAGAGAATCGCCGGATTGGGAAACTGGCGAATGCTGGTGCGGGGCTTAAAGCGCAGCAGCCGGCCCGGAACTTTTGACGAAACGGATTTCGAGCAGTACCGCCGCGCCTGGTCGCAACCAGGAGCGATGCGGTCGATGATCCACTGGTATCGGGCGATGATGCGTTCGCCGATGCCCGCTTCGAACGCGTCTCGCATCCGGACGCCGACGCTCTTAATCTGGGGAGCGAAAGACCGCTTCCTTGGAAAGGAAATGGTGGAGCCGAGCCTCGACCTGTGCGACGACGGCCGACTGGTCCTGATCGACGAGGCCACGCATTGGGTGCAACACGAAGAAAGCCGGCGAGTGAACGAACTGCTCTTGGGCTTTTTTTCGGAAGATGGGCAATTTGACAGGATCTCGTAATTCCCGCCCGCCCCACCGGAGCACGATCGAAGCGGAGCGAATCGTGCCTTGCGGTCGATTTTTCCGGGCGGACTTGGCATCATGGGGCTTCGCCGGAATTTCGCCACTCATCGAAGGGGAGGGAATCATGGATCGCAGAGATTTTCTTGCATCATCCGCGACCGGGTTGACGACGATGGCGGCGGTGATCGCCGGCGCCGCCGAGAAAGCCCCCGCCAGCGAGCGGGTGCAAGTGGGTGTGGTGGGAGCGGGCGGCCGGGCGCTCGCGCTCAATCGCACGTTCGCTTCCAATCCCCACTGCGACGTGGTGGTGATTGCCGACCTCGACTCCCGCCGTTTGCCGCAGGCGGTCGAAGACGTGCGGTCTCGCCAGGGGCATGCTCCGCGAACGGAAGCGGACTTTCGCAAGCTGATCGACGATCCCAAACTCGACGCCCTCGTCGTGGGCATTCCGGACCATTGGCATGCGATCCCCACGATTCTCGCGATTCAATCCGGCAAGGACGTGTACGTGGAAAAACCCGACAGCCACAACATCGCCGAGGGTCAGCGAATGGTCGCGGCGATGCGGAAGCACCAGAAGATCGTGCAGATGGGTTCGCAGCACCGCAGCACGGACCGCCTGAAGTCGGCCTTGGAATACATTCGCACGGGGGCCCTCGGAAAATGCCTCGTCGCCAAGGCTTGGGAAAGCAGCCGGCAGGGGAGCATTGGCCGTCCGCCCGACGGGACGCCTCCCAAGGAAGTCGATTACGACATGTGGCTCGGGCCGGCCCCGTTGCGACCCTTCAATCCAAATCGGTTCCACGGGCGCTGGCGGTGGTTTTACGACTACGGCACGGGCGATCTGGGAAACGACGGCGTGCACCGGTTGGACATGGCCATGGCCGCGCTGAATGCCGCGCTCGAAGCCGAGGGCCAGCCGCCGGTGGGGTTGCCGAAAACCATCGCCGCCACCGGGGGCAAATGGTATTTCGACGACATGCAGGAATGGCCCGACACCATGCAGGTCACCTACGAGTTCGAAAGCCGGACGCCGCGACTCCTGACCTACGAGTTGCGGATTCTGGAATCCCTATTCTTATCTGGGAGAATCCGAAGGCGCGGCGGTGTTCGGAGACAAGGGCTACATCCTCCTCGGCAACAACGGCTGGAAAGCCTACGGTCCCAAGAACCAACTCGTCAAAGAAGGCCGTGGCGACAGCGATGAAGGCCCGCACGTCGAGAACTTCTTGGACTGCATCAAGACCCGCAAGAAGCCGGCCTGCGATCTGGAGACGGTGGGTCATCCCGCCTCGGTGCTGTGCCACACGGGAAACATCGCCGTCCGCACCGGCCGGACATTAACGCTCGATCCCGAAACGGAAACATTCATTGATGACCAAGAAGGCAACGCCCTCCGAGGCCGGCCTGAATACCGCCGCCCGTGGCTGCTACCGGACGTTTGAACTTCGGAGGCGGGGGAGCCATTGTCGAAAAATGATGTATAAATCGTTTATTCGTGCGCATTCCAGAATTATTTTGACAATTTGAGGCCCGTCTCGCTATACTCAACATCACATCTCCCTTGGAGTTGGATTCTCCAACTTTCGAAGGCGGGCGGTTTCTGCGCCAAGTCGCCGCACGGAGTGGTTTTTGCTTCTGCGGGCTGAAGGAGTTTTCCCCATGAGCTTTACCGAAAACACACAACCCGACAGTTCTTTGGCCGATTTTGTGGCCTTGGAATACATTCTGTTGGGAGATTTGCGAGATCTCCTCGAAGAACCCCAACCGGACGAGCAAACCGTCCATTGGATTGGAGCGGTGCTCGATGCGCTCCTGGAAGCGCTGCCGCGCGAGATGGAACTTAAGTCCGAAGGCGGCTATCTCCAGCCGGTGTTGGAGCAGTTTCCCAACTGGGCCCCGCTGATTGGGGACTTGGCCAGCGAAAAGGAAAGCCTGTTCCAAAAGCTCGGCGAGCTGCGATTGCAAATGGACCACCCGGACATCTTCGAGCTTTTGGTCCTCGAAATCCGCCAAGACCTCCAAGAGTGGATGAATTTGTGGACCGCCCACCTGCGGCATGAACGCCGGATCATGCAGAGCGCATTTACGCTCGACGTCGGTTGCGGCGACTGAACCGGGCTTTTGCAAAACGTCTCAATCTCATTCCTCCGCCCCGCGGCCCCGCTGCGGGGCGGAGTTTCTGTTGGGCGGACGAACACCGGAATTGATGCTGAACAAAAATGGCAGGCGGGAAACGCCGGATTTTACTGGCATCTCCGCCGGGTTGACGCTATTCTCGAATCCACCATTAAGATCTGTTCACAAAGGGGATTCCCCGGTCACGCGGGAAGAAGTGCGCGCCGACTCCGCGGGAGACGCGTTTTTTTCGGTATCGTCGGGCGGGCGGTGAAAAAAACGATGGGAAACAGGGAAGGGCTGTAACGCGATCGCGCCAAATCCCAATCCTTTGGTGAGAAGTCATTCGTCGCCGGGTCCGCCAGTGGATTCGCCGCCCCCGGTCTTTTGCAGGAAAGTCGAGCCGTGGAGCCTGTTCTGAAAAAATGGCTGAAAGAGGGCGAGGAGCCGCGCGACTTCTACGAGTTGATCGATTGCCGGCGTCTGGAGGCCCGGCGGGAATTGCTGCTGGAGGCGATCGACCAGGCGACGGAATACTTCTTCCAATGCGAGCAGCATCACGACCCGTCGGCCCGCCGGCGGGCCAAGGAATATCTCCGCCGGCTCGCGGAGGCCCGCAAAATCCTGGGCGATCCGCTACGCTGGCTGCAATACGACGGCGCAGTGATCGACCGGATCTGCACGGAGTTCGACGCGTATGAGGCGGAACATGGCAGCCTCTCCGATGAGGACCTCCAGGACTGGCTTTCGGAACGGCAATGCGTGGCCGGGGCGCGAATCGACGAGGTCTTCGCGGAAATCAAACGCCGTGCTCCGCAGGTCGTCGAACTCGTGGAAATCGAAGACTTTATGGAATTGGACGGCAACATCTGCATCACGCCGGTCGCAGAAATTGAACCGGCCATACTCCACGGACCAGAGCGCGTGACCGCACCGCCTCTGCCGCCGCCTTCGACGCGACCGGCCGCCGCTCCCCCCGCGCCGGAGCGGATCTCGCCGGGGCTCAAGCGAAAATTTGCCATCGTGGGGATCGACCTGGGGACGACCTATTCCGCGATTGCCTATGTCGATCATCAAGGCAAAGCGCAAGTGGTCTCGAACCCCGAAGACCTGCAGCGGCCGATCATGCCCTCGGCGGTGTTTTTTGAAGACGGCGAAGCCTTGATCGGGCAGACCGCGCTCGACAATGCCTATGCCGAACCGGACAACGTCGTGCAGTTCGTCAAAAGGTCGCTGGGGGAACGCAAGACGTTTAACGCGGGCGGGCAGATGCTGACGGCGGAAGCGATTTCCGCCTTGATTCTCAAAAAGCTCGTGCAGTTTGCGACGCCGGCGGTCGGGCCGATCGACCGCGTGGTGATCACCGTGCCCGCATTCTTCAACGAAAAACGGCGGGCGGCGACGGTGCAATGCGGCGAGATCGCCGGCCTGAAAGTTGAAGCGACCCTCAACGAGCCGAGCGCCGCGCTCATCGCCTACGGACTCCACAGCGACTCGGCGTTTGCAGGCACCGACGCCCAGGGAAAACCCA
The DNA here is from genome assembly GCA_963815195.1 of uncultured Planctomycetaceae bacterium. Taxonomy (GTDB): domain Bacteria; phylum Planctomycetota; class Planctomycetia; order Planctomycetales; family Planctomycetaceae; genus CAWAVN01. Next base: position 570,289 of record CAWFGE010000008.1, on the reverse strand, counting down.
TCACGAAGAACTACGTCGTCTATGACCTGGGCGGCGGGACGTTCGACGTCACGGTGATGGCCGTTAGCAAAAACCGCGTGAAGGAATTGGCCACCGGCGGCAACCGCGAATTGGGCGGGCTGGATTGGGACCAGGCTGCTCGTGGATTACGTCGCGGACGAGTTCGCCGCCGAGCACGGATCGAACCCCAAGGAAACCACCGAATCGCTGCAAGCCCTGATGGCCGAATGCCGGAAGGCGAAGATACAGCTTTCCACGCTCAGAAAAACCGCGGTGCTCTGCACGCACGCCGGCCGCGCGAATCGCGTGGAAGTCACGCGGGACAAGTTCGAAGACCTTACGGCGTCGATGCTGGCGATGACGGAGTTGACGGTCGAGACCTGCCTCCGCGATGCGAAGCTGACCTGGGACGACGTGGAAGATGTGCTGATGGTCGGCGGTTCCACGATGATGCCGATGGTCAAGAACATGCTGACCCGCATCGCCGGCAAACCGCCGCGGACGGACATCGATCCGAGCACGGTGGTCGCGCTTGGGGCGGCGGTTTATGCGGGCGTGATCGAGACGCAGGGCGCGATTCGCGGAGCGGGTGAGCATCAAGGATCCGCCGAACCTCAACAAGCCGTCGGGGGTTCCCGCATGCTGCCCGGCCCGAACAGCGCGGGCTTCGTGGTGGAGCAGATCAAGCCCGGCGAGGACGAGGAACCCGAGGACGATTTGGAAACCGTCGATTTGCAGTTGGTCAACTCGCACGGCGTGGGGGTGTATGCCGTCAAGCACGGGCAGCCCGTCAACGTGGTGATGATCCCTCGCAATTCCGAATTGCCCACGTCGCGCACGCAGTTGTTTCGCACGACCCGGCGCGATCTGCGAGAGATTCGGGTGCGGGTCACCGAGGGGGATTCGGAAGACCGCACGAGCTGCGACCAGTTGGGCACGTGCGTTTTGGGGCCGCTGCCGCGAAACCTGCCCAAAGGCACGCCGGTCGAGCTGCAAATCGGATTTAGTAAAGACGGCCGGATTCAAGTCGCCGCCGACTGCCAGGGAAAACGCATCGGGGCGGAAATCGAACGCAAAGCGTCGCTCTCGGAAGTGCAGGTCGACGAAGAACGCCAAAAAGTCGACCGCCTCACCGCCGCGCGCTAATTGAAAGACATCAACGAAAGCAGGGCCAATGGCAACATCGGACAGGGTCAATGTTTATCAGCGGATTTGAAGCTTCCCGCGGATGTCGTGCAGCCGGATGCGTATCAGCTTCTGGGCGTGGAGCGGTTTGAGAAGGACATTCAAGTCATCAAGACCGCGGCGATGAACCGCAACCATTTGCTCCAGCGGATGCAGAACGCGGAGAACTACGAGGATGTCAAGCGCCTCGAACGGGAAGTCGGGGCCGCGATGGTCTGTTTGAGCGATCCGGACAAGAAGGCCGACTATGACCGCCGGCTTGCGGCCGACAACGCTCCGGAGATTTCGCTGACGCTGCCGCCGGAGGCGACGGTCAACGTCGCCGGCAACAACGTGCCCACCGTGGAAATCGAGCGGCCGGTTGAGGAGCCTTCTGGACCGGAGCTCCCGCCGTTGCCGCCAGCCCCCGACTCCGGCGAGCGGAAACTCCCTCCGCCTTCCACCGTCTGGACGAAGGACGATCAACGCAAGCCAAAGCAGAAGGTCAAACGAGTCGGCAATTTGACCCAGGATTCGTCGGCGAGTTTTCTGCCCGGCGAGATTCCTTGGGAAACGCCCCCGAGTTGGTGGAAGGCCCGGTCGCCTCTGCAAAAAGGGCTGATCGTCGGGCTTCCGGCGGTGTTGGCACTCGGACTGTTGATCGTCGTTTGGCCGTCGTCAAGGGAAGCCGTCCCCGAAGAACAGCAAGCCTCCGCGAAAACAGAGAACCGCCACTCGGAGCCGGCCCCCAAACCGGTCGTCGCGGTCGCGACCGTCGATCCCGCTCCGAAAACCGCTCCGCCGGCCGTCGTCCCGCAAAACAATGCGGAACCGGTTTCCGTGGGCAACGTCAAACGGTTGGCGGCAACCCGCGAGTTTTCGCGGACGGCCAAACAACCGGCGATCTTTCGGCCCGTTCCGATCGGTGCCGCAGTGATCGCAGACGACGGTTTGCATTTCGCCGCGAGCGAAAACAACGCTACGGTGATCTTCGACGCCCGCTCCGGGCAGTCGCTGCACACGCTGCCCGTGACTCTCGCTTTCGATCACGCGGCCCGCTTCTCGCCCGACGGCAAAACGCTGCTGACGCTCGTTCCCGCCGAAAGAAAACTGAAGCTGTGGAACGTCGCGGACGGGCAGCTCCTCCAGGAAAGAGACTTTGTCCCGCCGTTGGTCCCGGCGCTGGCGGTTTCGCCGATGGCGGGCCGGCTGATTCTGACGGGGCAAAGCGGCAAGATGGAAGTGCACACGAATTTCCAAGACATTTCCCAACCAGCCGCAACCTTTCAAATCGCGGGCGAATGTCTGAACCTGGCGCTCAGCCCCGGCGGGCGTTACTGCGCGTCTCATTTGAACGGCTCGGTGGAAATCTGGGACTTGGGGGATCCAAACGCGGCACCCGTTCCTCAGCGGAAGACAAGTTATGACTTTTTCGCGGTCGAATTGACCAGTTTTGCGCTCTCGGCCGACGGCGAAACGATCGCGGCGGGGATGCCGGACGAGCGCGTCCACATCTACGACTCCGATGGCCGGGAACGGGTCTCGTTCCAGGCTCACGAAGGCCCGACGAAGGCGTTGGAGTTTGCGCCGAACGGGTTGCTATTGACCGCCGGGGACGATGAGGTGCGCATCTGGGATGCAAACACGTGGTTTCCCCTGGCGCGGCTGCGCACCGCCCCGGCGGCCGGGATGGTCAATCCCCAATCGATGTCGCCTTTTCCAGGCGGCGGGATGTCTCCTGCAAACGCGGGCCGATTCGGTTCCGGCAGCGTCAATGCCGGTCCGCCGGTGGCGTTTCGTTTGACTTCGGACCGCAAACAGATTGTCGTGATTCATGCCTCGGGACAGGGGCGAGTCTGGGAGGTGTCCGAGAAGGAGAACCCGGCGGTGGATGTGGCGGGACTTGTTCCGAACTGGAAATTCGCCGGCCCTCCGCGGGTGCTGTCCGCGACGAATGCCGCCGGTCTTGCGAAATGGATCGAATGCCCCGCCCACGATGCCGCTTGCACCGCCGCGGCTTTCTCGCGCGATGGGAAATATGTCGTTACCTTGGGCCGGGACGCGGCGCTCCGGTTCTGGGAATCCCGAACGGGGGATCTCCATCATGTGGTCAACGTCGCACCCGCCGAGGAATGGAACCTCCGAGGTTTGGCCGTTTCGCCGACCGGGGACGTGTTGGCGGCTCCAGCGGACGGCGGGCGGATGATTCAACTTTGGGACATCGCCAAGGGAGGAAATCTCGGGCCGATTGCGGCGAAGGCCCCGGCTCCCTATGCCTGGTGCGATTTCTCGCCGGACGGAAAGACGCTCCTCACCTTGACGGAGACCGGAAAGCTCCAATGCTGGAACGTGGAAACTCGGCAAGAGGACAAAGCCCAAGCCGGCCGCAATCCCGCTGCGAACGTCACCGCGGCCGCGGTCCCTCTCCGATCGGAGAAATATGATGTGGCCCTGGGAATGCCCACGGGCGGGATTTGGCTTTGGAGTCTGACAACTGGTTCCAAAACGTCGCTGTCCGCAGAGGCTTCGGCCGTAGCGCGGCTGAAGTTTTCCCGCGACGGCGAATTCCTCGCGGCGGCCTACGAATCGGGAAAGATCATCGTCTGGGATCTCGAGTCCGCCCAGAAAATCTCGGAACACGCGCTCTCCCCGGCGAGCGACCTGATCTTCACGCCGGACAGTCAATCGATGCTGGTCTTGACCGGGGACCGGAAACTTCACCTCCTTCCCGCACGTGCCGGGGCCATTCCCAAGCCGGCCAAAGAAACGCAAGGAAATCATTTGGCCCTTTCGCCGGATGGGACGCTGCTCGTTTCCGCGGGGGCGGGGGGGCGCTGGAGTTTTGGGGCGTGGGCGAAAAACCGGATCTGCTGAATCCCCAGGGTCTGGGCCAACCGCCGCTCGAAGAGCCGGCCCCCTTCCGCCGCCCGAATGCCATCACCCGCGACACGGCGAAGCAAGTCGAGGAACTGAAAGAGAAATCCTTCAAGGCCCATGACGGGGCCGTCTGGTCGTTGGCGTTTGGCACATCCGGCGCGGAATTCGTTTCCGGCGGAGCGGACTACAAAGCCCGCGTTTGGGATGCCGACACCGGGAAGAAACGGCTCGATGATTTGGAGGGGCATTTCGAGGCGGTCAAAGCCGTGGCCATGTCCCCGGACAACCAACTCATCGCCACCGCGAGCGCCAAAGGACATATCAAATTCTGGAATCGCTCGGGCGGGACCGTGGTGCGGGATGTTATCCACGAGAGTGCAGCGCCCCGAGGCAAGCGGCCCAATCGAGAAAAGACCGAGCCGAAACCCATTAACGATATTGCCTTCTCGCCGAATGGAGACTACCTCGCCTCGGCCTCGGCCGATCATTCCATCAAAATCTGGGATGCGCAAACCGGTCAACCAGACAGTGACCTTCCCGATGGAACGGGTCACAAGACGTCTGTCCAAGGCGTGGCGTGGATTACCGACACAGCCTTACTCTCTTGCGGAATGGACAATCAACTCTGCCGATGGGAACCGCCTCTGGCCGCCCCCGCAATCGGCAACCGACTCGGCTTCGCCGTACGCAAGGGCAACGGCAACGTCATCCACATTACCGGGCAAGGTGGCCCCGTGTTGTGCGTGGCCGTGGGTCATCAAACGATTACCGTGGGGGGACAATCCAAAAAACGGATGGCCTATGGAACCCAATTGGGGGGCATCGGATATTGGGACGGTCAATTCCCAGGAAATCAGGAGACATGGCGACGGCTTCGCGAACATAACGATGACATTCGCGCGATCGCATTTTCGGTCGATGATTCCCTGCTCGTTTCCGCCAGTTGGGATCAAACCATCAAACTCTGGGACACAGAGTCCTACAAAGTCGTGCACACTCTGGTCATCGAGAAAGACGATCCGAAAGTGTATTGCATGACGTTTTCCCCCGACGGCCACTGGATCATCACCGGCCACAGCGACGGCACGATCCGATTCTGGGGCCTTCCGGAAAAAGCCACGAACGCGGCCGCGCAGTGAACCGCACCCGGCGAGCCAATTTCAGTATTTCCAAAAATGCCTGAGCCGCGCACGAAGTAAGCGGTCTTGCGTTGTCTAGTCCCTGAAAACCGCTTACTTCGTGCGCGGCTCTTGAAAACCAAACCAATTTCCTGAGCCTTTTTTGGAACTACTGAATTTCAGAACAAATCCAACGCTCGGCGGCTTTTCTCCGTAACACAAATAGGCATTGCTCGCCGTCTGCCTGGAATCTCATCCTCCGCCCATCGATTGCGGGACCGATCCCGTTCCTCCCTCGCCCGATCCGGCCGACTTTCTGGACTTCCGGCACGTCCCCCGGCCAGGATTATTTCACGGGAATGCCCGACAAGGTGGTAATCATTCCACCGATCTGTTTAAGATAGCTTTTACCCCTTTCCTAACTTTTCCACTTTTTCATGGAGAAATTGCGATGAGTCGAGTCACTCGCCGTCACTTCTTGCAAACGTCCTCCGTCGCCGCGGGAGGCATGCTGCTTCTGGGAACCCGCGCTTCCGGAAAGGCCAAAGGCGCCAACGACCGCGTCCGCATCGCCGTCGCAGGCTTAAACGGCCGCGGCGGAGCCCACATCGGCGGCTGGCTCGGCCAGGAGAACGTCGAACTCGCTTATCTCTGCGACGTGGATAAAAACGTGCTCAGCCGCGCGATGAACAGCGTCACCAAGCGGACCGAAGGCAAGTACGAAACCGAAGGCATCGACGACATCCGCCGGGCCCTCGACGACAAGAACGTCGACGCGATCTCCGTCGCCACGCCGAACCATTGGCATTCGCTGATCACCATCTGGGCAGCCCAAGCCGGCAAGCACGTTTACGTCGAAAAACCGATGAGCCACGACATCGGCGAAGGCCGCGTCGCCGTCGAAGCCCAGAAGAAATACGGCGTCGTCATTCAGCACGGCACCCAAACCCGCAGCGACGCCAAGGTCGCCGGCCTCCACGAAGCCATCCAGGACGGGAAGTTCGGGAAGCTGAAAGTCTCCTACGGCTACTGCTGCAAGCCGCGGGGCAGCATCGGCTTTAAGCCCGTCTCCGAACCGCCCGCCAACCTCGATTGGAACATGTGGCGCGGCCCCGCGGACATCAAGGATTACCACGGCAACTACGTGCATTACAACTGGCATTGGTTCTGGAAGACCGGCAACGGCGACCTCAACAACCAGGGCACGCACCAACTCGACGTGGCCCGCTGGGCGCTCGACAAAGATCAAACCCACCCCGTCCGCGCGATGGCGATCGGTGGCCGGTTCCAATGGAACGACCAGGGCGAGACCCCGAACACCATGTTCGGACTCGCCGAGTATCCCAACGGCCAGCAGGTGTTCTTCAACGTCCGCAACGTCAACTACAAAGGCTACGAACGCCAGGTCGAAAACGAATACTATTTCGAAGACGGCGGCAAAATCGTTCGCGGCAAATACTATCCCAAAGGCAGCAAACAGGGCGAAACCGTCAAAGTGCCCAACGGCAAAGTCACGCCGGGCGGCAACTGGGCCGCCTTCATCGCCGCGGTGCGGGCGGGCGATCCCAACATGGCCAACGGCAACGTCTATGACGCCCACTACGGCTGCGTCCTGGGCCATTTGATGAACAACTCCTACCGCCTCGGCAAGAAGGTGCCCTTCAACGCCAGCGCCGGCAAGTTCGGCGACAACAAAGACGCCCACGACCACTTCATGAAGCTTCATGAAGTCATGGCGGGCGGCGTCGGCGTTCCCGAAAACGAAGCCGAGTACACCGTCGGACCCTGGCTCACGTTCGATCCCAGGACCGAACGCTGCATCGGCGAACATGCCGAAGAAGCCAACGTGCTGCTCAAGGACACGAACCGCAAAGGCTTCGAAGTCCCCGATCCCAAGAACGTTTAGTCGAGCGAAAAATCAGCCGCAGGGCGCTCGCCCCGGTTGATGGAATTCGCCGCAGGGCGCTCGCCCCGGTTGATGAATCGCACAAGGCTGCCGAGGATTGTCCCCGGCAGCTTTGTTGCATTAAGATGCCTTTCTCACTCCAATCTTCCTTCGACAACGAATGCCATCATGCCCGACCTTCGACCGCTTGCCGCGACGGCTTTGCTTTTCTTGGGTGGTTTTCATTCCGTATTTGCGGCGGAACTCCCCGATGTCGCTCAGCCGGGAAAACAGGGTTACATCCAAGGCGAGTTAATCTTTCCGCTCGATGACAAACCCACCCCTCAATGCCATGCTTCGACGATCGTGGAAACGCCCGCCGGCCTGGTGGCGGCGTGGTTTGGCGGGAAGCACGAAAAAAATCCCGATGTGGGGATCTGGGTTTCTCGCCAAGAGGCCGGCGGCTGGGCAAAGCCTGTGGAAGTCGCCAACGGCGTCCAATCGCCCGAAAAGCGCTATCCGTGTTGGAACCCCGTGCTATTCCAACCAAAAACAGGGCCGTTGATGTTGTTCTACAAAGTCGGCCCGAGCCCGAGCGAATGGTGGGGCATGTTGACGAGCTCGAACGACAATGGAAAAACCTGGACGAAGCCGCGAAAGCTCGGCACCGATCCCAAACTGGGCCGCCGCAATCCCAACCTGATCGGCCCCGTCAAAAACAAGCCCGTCCAACTCGCCGACGGCACGATCCTCTGCCCCAGCAGCACCGAGCATCAGGGCTGGCGGGCGCACTTCGAACGCTCGCGCGACGGCGGAAAGACCTGGGAGGTCGTCGGCCCCATCAACGATGCGTCCAAATTCAACACCATCCAACCGAGCATTCTCAAATATCCCGGCGGCAAACTGCAAATCGTTTGCCGAACCAAGGAAGGCGTGATCGCCCAAAGCCGGTCGGAGGACGACGGCCGGACGTGGAGCGAAGTGACGAGCACCGAACTCCCGAACCCCAACGCCGGCACCGATGCGGTGACGCTTGCCGACGGCCGGCAACTCTTGGTTTATAACCACACGACCCGCGGCGGCGGTTTTCCCTCAGGGCGGAACATGCTCAACGTGGCCGTCTCGTCCGACGGCAACGATTGGACGCCGATTCTCACGCTCGAACGCGACAAGGGCGAATTCTCCTACCCGGCCGTCATCCAAACGTCCGACGGAAAAGTCCACATCACCTACACCTACCTGAGGCAGAGCGTGAAGCACGTCGTTCTCGATCCCTCGGCCCTTCCCTAAGAAGCCCTCTGCCCTTGGGGGAGGGCGTTGTTTTGTCCCCTCTCCCCTTGGGGGAGAGGGTTAGGGTGAGGGGGACACGAATGTTTTAATCCGCCTCCACCTTTGACGAAATTCCGCTGATCCTCATTCTGAAACACTGCCACCAAACGTCATTCAATGTGCTCCCAACCTGCGATTGTCTGGTTTCGGCGAGATCTCCGCTTGGAGGATAACCCCGCGCTCTGGGCGGCGGTGGAGCGGGGCGGGCCGGTGATTCCTGTTTTCATTTTTGCTCCCAAAGAAGCCGGCCGCTGGCCGCCCGGTTCCGCCAGTCGCTGGTGGTTGCACCAATCGCTTGAGGCTTTGAGCCGAAGCCTTCATGGCAGAAAGTCGCGATTGATTCTTCGTGCCGGTCCCAGCGGCGAGGCGCTCAAGTCGCTCATCGAAGAAACCGGCGCTGCCGGGGTGTTTTGGAATCGGCTTTACGAACCAGCGCTCGCGAACCGCGACCGCAAATTGGAACGGGAACTCGGCGAGCGTGTCGAGGTCCACACATCGAACGGCAGCCTGTTGTTTGAGCCGGCGGAAATCTCCACGAAACAGGGCCGTCCTTACCGAGTCTTTACGCCGTTTTGGAAGAACTGTCAAAGCCGCGACGCGACGCGCGAGCCGCTCGCGGCGCCATCGCGCTGGCCCGCTCCGAAGACCTGGCCCTCGTCCGCCGCGCTGGATGCATTTCAGTTGGAACCCGAAATCGACTGGGCCGGCGGACTGCGGGAGACCTGGACGCCGGGAGAAGCCGGAGCCAAACAGCGGCTCGCGCGGTTTCTCGATCAGGCCTTGAGCCGTTACCGGACCAAGCGCGATGAACCGTACGAGCGGGGCACTTCCGAGCTTTCACCGCATGTGCACTTTGGCGAAATCAGCCCCTGGCAAATCTGCGCATGGTGCAGGACGCCGCGGGAAGCGATCTGCGAACCGCTGGCGGGAAGAGCGCCGGGGCCTATCTTTCGGAACTGGGCTGGCGGGAGTTTGCTCAGCATGTGCTCTCTCATTTTTCCGCCACCAGCGATGAGCCCTTACATGCGCGGTTCAAAAACTTCCCCTGGCAGGAAGACCCCAAAGCCCTCCAAGCCTGGCAGAAGGGCCGCACGGGGTTTCCGATTGTGGATGCGGGCATGCGGCAGTTGTGGGCCACGGGGTGGATGCACAATCGCGTGCGGATGATCGTCGCATCGTTTTTGACGAAGGATCTTCGCCTCCACTGGAAGGAAGGGGCGAAATGGTTTTGGGACACGCTGGTCGATGCGGACCTGGCGAACAACACGATGGGTTGGCAATGGTCCGCCGGTTGCGGGGCCGATGCCGCGCCGTACTTTCGCATTTTCAATCCGGTCGCCCAGGGCGAAAAGTTCGACCCCGAAGGCCGGTACGTTCGCCGCTTTGTTCCCGAACTCGTTGACCTGCCCGACCGCTGGGTCCACCGGCCCTCGGACGCACCGGCGGACGTTTTAAAAAAGGCGGGCGTCACCCTCGGACGAGACTACCCGTTGCCGCTCGTCGATCACGCCGAGGCCCGACAAGCAGCTCTCGCCGCATTCGACCAGATCAAGTCGTAGCCGTTTATTTCTCTTTCGCGAAGGGGTCCGCTCCGCCGCGGACGTTGAGCTTGACGGCGTAAAGGCTGGTTCTCGCCGTAATGAACAGCGTCTTGCCGTCGGCCCCGCCGAAGGTCAGGTTGGCTGCGGCTTCCGGCAACTCGATTTGGCCGACGATCTTCGCCTCCGGGGAATAGATGCGAATGGTTTTGCCCGTGACATACAGGTTGCCTCGCTCGTCCAAGGTCAAACCGTCGGACCCCGTCGGGGCAGCGACGCGGCGATTCGCGAGCGAACCGTCCTCTCCAATGTCGTAAACGTAGGTGGTCTGCGCTCCGGGGTCGGCCACGTAAAGTTTTTTGCCGTCGGCCGTCCCCACCACGCCGTTGGGTTTTTTCAGATCGGACAAAACCCGCCGCAGCTTGCCGCCGGTCTTGGCGGGTGGCACGTAATACACATAGAACCCGTCGAGTTCGAGGTCGTTCATCTGCCCGTAGCGCGGATCGGTAAAGTACAACCCGCCGTCGGGCGTCATCCACAAATCGTTCGGGGAGTTCAGCTTCTTGCCTTCGTAAGAGTCGGCGATCACGGTTTCTTCGCCCTTCGGCGACAACCGCACCACCGCCCGTCCCGCGGGTTGGCACGCGTACAAATTGCCGGCTTTATCGAACCACAGCCCGTTCGAGCTGCCTTCGATCTTTTTGAAGACGCCCACGCCTTTCTCTTCCGACCAGGTGTGAATGGTCTGGTTGGGGATGTCCGAAAAATACAACGTCTGTTTCCGGTCCCACGCCGGCCCTTCCGTGAATTGAAATCCCCCCGCCAGCTTCTTGACGACCGCATCCGCCGGCACCACCGGCGCGGAATCTTGAGCGAACAGCGTCCCCGCAGAAACGCCGAAGCACACGGCGATGAAACTCGAAACCAAAATGCGACGTTTCATGGAAGTTTCTCCTCGATGTTTTTACCACAAGGACACGACGAACACGGAGCAATTCTGCCGTCGTGGTTTTATCCCACACCGATAGGCTACACCATCGCCCGGCTCGTTTCGAGGAAGCGCAAAAAAAGGCTATCGGGCTGGGGCCATGAAAAATGCTTCTTTGTTCATGGCGAATTCACGCCCCAGCCACCCTGCCGGCGATCGGGCTGGGGCCATGAAAAATGCTTCTTTGTTCATGGCGAATTTTCACCCCAGCCACCCTGCCGGCGGACCAACTTCAAACGCCTTTGACCAAGGCCGGATGGCGGCGAGAATTGAGAGGTTCAGAGGCGATTTGCTCTTTGGGAATATCACGCCAACCCCGGGATCGGTTCGCCCGAGGTAATCGCGCGGGCGATGTCGTTCGGGATGCCGCGCTGCAGGCGGAGTTCGCCTAAGTCGAACAGGGTGTGCATGATGGTGGCGATGAGATCGGGGATGCGGTAGGGCGTCGAGAGGGGTTCGGCTACGTCGCGTGTGGACTGTCCAATCACTTGGCCCATGTTGAGGCCACCGCCCGCGAGCATCAAGGGGGCCAGATTGCCCCAATGGTCCCGGCCGCCTCTTTTGTTGATCTTGGGGGTCCGGCCCATTTCGCCGGAGCAGACCAAAAGGATCTTGTCGCTGAGGCCGCGGTTCTCCACATCCTCCAAAAACGCCGAGACCGCGTGGTCGAAGGGCCGGCCCACGTACCGCATGCCTTCTTCCATCGTGGCGTTGTTGGCGTCGGCGTGCATGTCCCACACGAAGTTCGTCGTCACGGTCACAAATCCGCAGCCCGCTTCGCACAACCGCCGGGCCAAGAGCAGCAGCTTGCCCAGCGTCTTCACGTTGTCCTGGTAGCGTTTGTAGTTGTTCCACTTCTGGGAGATGTGTTCGGGCTGGATGAGCGGGGCGGTGTCGTAGCGGGCGAGGGTTTTGGGATCTTCCCGCGTGAGGTCGAACGCATCCGCCACGCCGCCCAAAATCGTATCGAACGCCTGCTGGCGGATGTGGTCCATGCCGTCCAAGAGGCCGCCGGCATCGGAGGCGGAGCGAAATCGATCCAACTCGGAAAGCAATAATCGCCGATCGTCCAGGCGGGGCAGCGGGATGGCGAGTTTCATGTTCTCCTGAAACGTCCCGCCGCTGCCGGGCACAAACGGAGCAAACGCGCCGCCCACGGCTCCGGTCGACTCAAAATTCCCGAACTGCTTGACCGCGGGCATTGCCGCCGGATCGACGGCCTGCGGGAAGAGGGCGATGTTCGTGGGCATCCCGCTGCCGGGCCGGTTTTGGCCGACGATGCGGGAATAGAGGGAACCCAAGTTGGCATCCGCCGACGCCTGGCTGACGATGGGTTTGATGTCGTGCCGGCCGTCGCCGGTGACGTACGACCGCACGATCGCCATTCGGTCGGCAAACGGCGCGAGCTTCTCGAACGTGCCGCCGAACGTCACGCCCGGCAGCGAGGTTTTTACTTCGCCCGTGGCGCTCCGCACGCCCGACGGGGCCGTCATTTTGGGATCGAAGGTTTCCGTCTGGCTCGGCCCGCCGTGCATGAACAGGAAGATGACCGACTTGTCCCGCACGGGGTTCCCGGCCGCCGCGTTCGCTTTGGCGGCGAGCAAATCCGCCAGCGACAACCCGCCCAACCCCAGCCCGCCGATCCGCAAAAACTCCCGGCGACCAGAGGGCCGATTGTCATAAAGCGAGAGCATGGGCGGTCTCCGTGGGAAGGGTTGGACGACAAACGGGCAACGAGGAACATGATTCCCAGTTTCTTTAATATCAAAACTGGCCCATGCGTTCAATCCTGCCTCGTTTTGATCGGTCCAACGGCTTGCTTACCTGCACAATAGGCGAAACGGTGTAACGAATGCCCGAGAACCTGTGCCAGCAGCTCAAGCCCCAGGAATTGCGAGATTTATTCGCATACCTCCAAACGCAAAGTAAGACGGGTGTCGCGATTACCATGTGCGTTCGATGAACGTGGTATCGACGTGGCCTTCGATGAAGGCCGAGTGCCGGAAGATTTCGCGGAGGAGCGGGATCGTGGTCTGGATGCCTTCGATCACGAACTCGTCGAGGGCCCGCCGCATGCAGGCGATCGCGGCTGCGCGGCTAGGGCGATGCACGATGAGTTTGCCGATGAGCGAATCGTAATACGGCCCGATGACGTAATCCTGATGGACGTGGGAATCGAACCGCACGCCGGGACCGCCCGGCAGTTGGAGCTTCGTAATTCGGCCGGGGCTGGGGCGAAAGCCGTTCTTGGGATCTTCGGCGTTGATCCGCACCTCGATGGACGAGCCTTCGCAGGGAACGCTCCGCTGTTTGAGGTCGAGCTTCTCGCCCGCGGCGATGCGGATTTGCTGTTGGATCAAATCCAGCCCGGTGACTTCCTCCGTCACCGGGTGCTCCACCTGAATTCGGGCGTTGACTTCGATGAAGTAGAACCGGTGCTCCTGATCGACGAGAAACTCCACCGTGCCCGCGTTCGTGTAGCCCGCCGCTTTGACCAGCCTCACGGCGGCTTTGCAGATGTCCTGCCGGACCGCGAGGGGCAGATTCGGAGCGGGGCTTTCCTCGACGAGTTTTTGATGCCTGCGCTGCAGCGAGCAATCGCGTTCCCAAAGATGCAAGGCGTGCCCGTGGCTGTCCGCGAGGATTTGCACTTCGACATGCCGGGGCCGTTCGATGTATTTTTCCAGGTACACGCCCGCGTTCTTGAAGGCTTTCTCGGCTTCCTGGGCGGCGGCTTTGATGCCGTTTTTGAGGGAGATGTCGTTGCGGGCCACGCGCATGCCTTTGCCACCGCCGCCCGCGGTGGCTTTGATCAAGACGGGATAGCCGATTTTCTGGGCGACGCTCAAAGCCTGGTCTTCGCTGGTGAGGAGTCCGTCGCTGCCCGGCACCAGATGCACGTTGGCGGATTGGGCGATTTCCCGGGCGCTGACTTTATCCCCCAGTTGGGCCATCGCCTGATGCGGAGGCCCGATGAACTCGATGTTGCAGTCCCGGCAGACCTCGGCGAAGTCGGCGTTCTCGGCGAGGAAGCCGTAGCCGGGATGAATCGCCTGCACGTTGCCCACTTCGGCGGCACTGATGATCTTGTTGAAATCCAGATAGCTGGCGGACGCCGCCGGCGGTCCGATGCAAATGGACTGGTTCGCCAGATCGAGATACGAAGCCCCCCGGTCGGCCGTGCTATACACCGCCACCGTCTCGATGCCCATCTCCCGACAGGCCCGAATCACACGAAGGGCAATCTCGCCCCGATTGGCAACCAAAATCCGCTGGAACATAACTTAGCCGGTGGGGTCTGTGTCGAGCCGAGCGTTTGGAGACAAGTCCTTGGAAATGCTGCCATCATGCGGCTAACGCCCCACGCTCGCCATTGGTCATTGGGGCTTGGTCATTGGGACTTCAAAACTATCCCGGATCGACCCGGAACAGGGGTTGGTCGTACTCCACGGAATCCCCGTTGCTCACGAGCACCGCGGTGATCGTGCCGCTGACCTCGGCGGGGATCGGATTGAAGACTTTCATCGCCTCGACGATGCACACGGTCGTATCCGACTGCACTTTGGAGCCGACGTTGACGAACGGCGGATCGTCGGGGCTCGGTGAGGAATAAAACGTGCCGACCGTGGGGCTTTTGATGACGATCCCGCTTTCGGCGGCCGCGGGTTTGGATGGTTCGCCTCCTCCGCCGCCGGCCGGTTGTGGTTGCGGTGGAGCCGGCGGAGCATAGTTCGGTGCGGGCATCATGGGGACGGCGTCGTGGCCGCCGCGCCGGAGCCGCCAGACCTGGCCCGCGTTTTTCAGGCTGAGTTCCGTGAGGCCGTGCTTTTCCATGAGCTCCATCAAGTGTTGGAGCTTTTCCAAATCGAAGGGCTCTTCTCCGGTCGGGTCGGAGACTTCGGGTTTATCCTCGGACATATTGATTCACCTTCCAGCCGAGTTGCGTCAAAGTTGGCTCAAGAAAGTCGGCGAAAAGTTGTTATAGCGGGACAATCGCTTCCTCAAACTCTTTGGGGACGGACGAGAGCACTTCGTGGCCGTCCCGGGTGACGAGGACATCATCCTCGATTCGCACGCCGCCGAAGCCGGGCAGATAAATCCCCGGCTCCACCGTGAGAATCATTCCGGGTTTGAGTTCCTCTTCCGCGGTCGGGGAAAATCGTGGCCACTCGTGGATGGATAGGCCAAGGCTATGACCCAATCCGTGGCCAAAATTCTTTCCAAACCCCCCCGCTTCGATCACGCTCCGGCCCGCCTGGTCGATGTCGGAACACTTGGCTCCCGGTCGAATTTTTTTGATGGCCTCCTGCTGAGCTTTTAACACAACTCTATATATTTTCTCTAGTTTGGGCGGAATCTTAGCTGTGACCAAAACCCGCGTCAAGTCACTTTTGTAGCCCGCAAACGTCTCCGAACCCCAGTCCACCAGGAAAAATCCGGAGGCCGAAATCCGCCGGCGACCCGGCCGCGCATGGGGGAGCGCCGACTGCGGACCGACCGCCACGATCGGCGGAAACGATGCCCCCCGCGCTCCGAACCGGCGCATATTGTGCTCCAGCTCGTGGGCCACTTCCAACTCGGTCGCATCCGCCGTGAGCAACGCCTTGAGCGCTTGAAACCCCCGCTCCGCAAATCGCACCGCTTCGCGCGTCTCCGCGATCTCCCCGGCATCCTTGATCTGCCGCAGCTCTTCCACCTTCCCCGCGACCGCGATCCATTCCACGCTGTCGGCTTTGTCCTTCAGCTTCTCCCATTGATTCACGGTGAGCGTATCGCTTTCAAAGCCCAACTTCGTCAGTTTGGCTTTCTTGAGGACCTCCGCGATTTTCTCCTCCATCGGCTCCTTGTTCGTGCGGATCACGGTTTCCAAGCCGGGGCATTCTTCTTCGATCTGCGTTTCGTACCGCGTGTCGCTGATGAGGATCGTCTGCGACTTCCCCAGAATCAGCGTGCTGGAGTCCCCGGAAAACCCCGTCAGATAGCTGACGTTTTTCTCGTTGGAGACGAGGAGCGTGTCGCAGTCCGTCTCGCGAAGCTTGCGGAGCAGCGTCTCCCGCCGCTTGGCATAGCGATCACTGGGCATGGGTTTGTCCTTGGTCCGTGATGTTGGGAATGGTTTCACTCGCCCGAAGCGCCAGCGAGGGGAAATGCGGCTTCCCTCGCTGGCGCTTCGGGCTATTGTCGGAATGAGGGAACATCGTCTATTTCTTCCGCAAATCGACGCAGACGATGTCGCGGTCGTCGCGGAGATAGACCAGACCGCCGGCGAGCGCGGGGGCCTGGCGGGTCATGCCCAAGAGCTTCACGCGGCCGAGCTCTTCAAATTTCTCCGGGTTGGCCGCGAGCAGCACGAGTTCGCCTTTCATGGTGCTTAAAATCAGCTTGCCGTCGGCGGCGATCATGTTGCCTTTGCCAAACCGAAGCTGCTGCCATTTCCGCTCGCCGGTCTTGGCATCGATGCAGGTCAAATGCGTGACCGGACCGGCCCCGCCGACGTTATCGAACCCGAACAGATTCTTTCCGAGAAGAATCGAAGTCTGCCATTCGTTCCGCAGCACGCTTTTCGGTCCTTGCGACTGCCAGACTTCGCTCACTGTAAACGGCCCGGTTTTAGAATCCGCGTCTTTGGGTGTGAGCGACAACAAGACGCTGCCGTGGTTCTCGCCCGCGGAGAGAAACACGTTTCCATCCACGGCGATCGGCGTGGCGATGTTGCAATCGTAATTCGTTTGATAGGGGTACTTCCACAGCGACTCGCCGGTTTTGGGATCGAAGCCTTCAGCCGCGGAACCGTAAAACACGACGACCTGCGAACGGCCGCCAACTTTTAAGAGAGCCGGCGACGAATAACCCGCCGGGGCGTTTTGACCGGCGGTCCATTTTTGCTTCCCGGTCTTGGCATCGTAAGCGACCACCGTGGCATCCGGAGCACCGGCGGTCACGATCACCAAATCGTTCGCCACCATAGGCGAACAGGCCATGCCATAGTCGGCATGCTGATCGCCCCCGTGCTCTTTGACGACATCGTGATGCCATAAGATGCCGCCGTCACTCGTCTTCAGCGCGAACAGCTTGCCTTCGCCGGTGAAGGCGAATAAGGAATCCTTGGTCACCGTAGGCGTCGCTCGCGGGCCGTTGCCCATGGGGTTCCGGTAAGCGTCCGCGACCGGGGTTTCCCACATCGATTTGCCGGTTTTCGCGTCACGGGCGATCACCCATTGCTTGCCGGTCTTTTGGACCATCGTATACAGCCGGCCGTCCGCGATGGCGAATCCGGACATCCCCACGCCGCCGGGCACGCGCCAAACTTCCCGGGGCCCATCGCTCGGCCAGGCATCGATCAGGCCGGTCTCCCGCGAAATCCCATTCCGCTCCGGCCCCAAAAACTGCGGCCAATCGGCTGGTTGGGCATCTGCACATGAGCAATTCGCCGTCTCCAACACGGCCAGCATGAACACAACCAACGCGAGCGGCATCGTTCGAAACATGGCTTTCTCCTTTGCCAGAACTTCGGGGGAGCAGAACGGTTCGAGGTTGGAATCCCTCTGCCATATAGTCTTTTTGATCCCCCCTCGCAACCAAAGCGTCCGCCGAGAGGTTGCCCTGGGCTGACATCGCGCCGGGCCTTCGGTCCTTTTTCCGTAATTTGGTACGACTGAAATTGGTGCTCTCGCCGGATTTGCAGTCATCGATCGGTTTGGCGTATGCTAGATGGCTCGGAACATCGAATGACGATCCTCCTCCGGCAATCTCTCGAAGGCTTTAACGACGATGCGAACGCGAACGACTTGGCTTGTGATGGCGGCGGTTTTGACGGCGGTTGGGCTTCACGCGGAAGACATCTGGCCGGAGTTTCGCGGGCCGAAGGGCGATGGCTGCTCGGAATCGAAGCACCTCCCCCTCTCCTGGAGCGAAACCAAAAACGTCAAATGGAAGACCCCGATCGAGGGCAAGGCCTGGTCTTCGCCCGTCGTTTGGAAGGATCGGATTTGGGTCACCAACGCGACCGAGGACGGCAAAAAGATGTCCGCCCTCTGCGTCGACGCGGGCACGGGCAAGATCCTCAAAGACCTTTTGATCTTCGAGAACGCCGAGCCGGAATTCTGCCACCCCACCAACAGCTACGCCTCCTGCACGCCGGTGATCGAGGACGGGCGGTTGTACGTGCACTTCGGCACCTACGGGACCGCTTGCGTGGACACGGCGAGCGGCGACATCCTCTGGTCCCGGCGGGATTTGCACTGCGACCATTTCCGCGGGCCGGCGTCGTCGCCGATCCTGTTTGAGGACCGCTTGATCGTCGCCTTCGACGGCATCGACATCCAATATATCGTCGCCCTCGACACGCACACCGGCAAAACCCTCTGGAAGAAAGACCGCAACATCAACTACGGCACGGACAACGGCGACCGCAAGAAAGCCTATTCCACGGCCCAGGTGATTACCGTGGACGGCAAGCCGCAAGTCGTCAGCCCCGCCGCGATGGAAACCATTTCCTACAATCCCGAAAACGGCGAAGAAATCTGGCGGGTCCGGCACGGCGGAATGAACGCCGGCTGCCGGCCGCTGTTTTACGACGGGATGGTGTTTCTGAGCGCGGGCGACGGCCCGACTTCGCTCGTCGCCGTCCGCGCGAACGGCAAAGGCGATGTCACGGACAGCCACATCGTCTGGAAGACCGGCAAGACCGTGCCCAAACGCTCGTCGCAGGTGATCGTCGGGGATTTATTTTTCATGGCGAACGACTCCGGCGTGGTCAGCTGCCTGGACGCCAAGACCGGCAAACTGCATTGGCAGAAACGTCTGGACGGCGAATACTGGGCGTCGCCCTTGTGTGGATCGGGCCGGGTGTATTTCTCGAGCAAGTCCGGCAAAACGGTCGTCCTCGCCGCCAAGCCGGAGTTTGAACTGCTCGCGGAAAACCAACTGGACGCGGGCATCAACGCCTCGCCCGCCGTCGCCGGGGACGATTTGATCCTCCGCACCTTCACGCACCTGTATCGCATCGGCGAGTGAAAACGTGAGCGGCAAGGCGCTAGCCGCCGGTCTTCGGCGGTTTCTGCGCCTTTCCAGAGAAATGGCGCCGGCACTCGTGAGGAAATTGGGAATGTTTTGCTATCATCATCCAATTGCAATTACCTTCTTGATTCTGTTTGCGTTTGGATTCGTCGATGCAAGGCCGACGTGTGATGTGGAGTTTGGCGTTTTTGGCGGCCGTCGGCATCGGCGGCCCGCTGTTCGCGGCGGATCGGCGCATAACCATCCGCACGTCCACGACGGCGCGAGCGAAACAGACGGTTCCCACACCGAACCCGCTGCCGACGAAGTTGGCAACGCTTGGGTTCTGACGCTGCTCGCCGTTTATTGCGGGTTAATTGTGGCCGCGTCTCTTGTGGGCGGATGGATCCCCAGTTGGACGGAACTGACCCATACCAACATGCAGACCTTGATCAGCGGCGTGGGCGGTTTGATGCTGGGGATTGCGGTGTTTCATCTGCTGCCGCACTCGCTGGAATATACGGCCTCCGCCACGCTCACCAGCCGCTGGTTGATGGGCGGGCTGTTGGTGATGTTCTTTCTGGTGAGGGCGTTTCACTTTCACCACCACGGCCCCGCGGACCCCTTGGCCGAAAACGCAGAACCCCATCACGATCACGATCACGACGACGGGCACCGTCACCACGGGCATTCGCACGCGGTGCATCATTTGAATTGGATCGGCGTGGCTTTGGGATTGGCCCTGCATACGATGATCGACGGATTGGCCCTGGGAGCCAGCGTGCGGGCGGACGTGGGGGAACCGGTATTTCTGTCGTTATTTGGATTCGGGACGTTTCTGGCGGTGCTGTTGCATAAGCCGTTGGACGCGATCTCCATCACCTCGCTGATGGCCGCGGGCGGCTGGTCGGCCGGTGCGCGGAACGCCGTCAACGTCAGCTTTGCCTTGATGTGCCCGCTGGGCGCGGCGCTATTTGTGTTGGGCGTGGATCGGCTTACCGGCCAGCAGCATTTGGTGATTGGCTCGGCCCTCGCGTTCGCCGCGGGCGTGTTTCTGTGCATTTCGTTGGGGGATTTGCTGCCGGAGTTGGAGCTGCATTCCCACAATCGCGTCCGGCTGTCCGTGGCATTGTTATTGGGCGTCCTTCTCGCCTGGGCGATCGAACAGACTCATAGCCACGATCACACCGAGGCCCACGATCAAAGGCCGGCGGTCCACACGGAAATCAGTGGGGCCTGGGGAGAAAACCTTTCCCCGGAGTAGTATTCCGCTCGGCCGCATAACGCCGAATCGACAAGGAATACCGAACGATCGAGGAACCTATGAGACAGCAGGAAGAGGAGTTCTTGCGGCAGATTCACAACCGTCCCGAGGATGACGATCTGCGGCTCGTTTTCGCGGATTGGCTGGAAGAGATCGGCGATGAGCGGGCGGAGTTGATCCGCGTCCAATGCGAAACCGCCCGCCTGGAAGCCCGCCAGGAACCGCTCTCCCCGGAGCAGCGGGAACATTTTGAGCGATTGAAAACCCACGAAGCCGAGCTTGCCCGGCTCTGGCGGGAAAGCTGCCTGGAGGAATTGTCGCCCCTCGGCGTGCGGGACGTGCGGTTCGAGCGGGGCTTCGTCGCCCGGATGCTGCTCGAAGGCACCGATTTTCTCAACCGCACCAAAAACCTCGCCGAGTGGGCCCCGGCTCCCACCGCCGTGCTCTGGCAGAAAATGCCCCGGCAATCCGCGGGGCCCATCCAGCGTTTCCTCGATTCACCCGCGTTTTCCACGGTCCACACCTTGAACCTCTCGCGAAATCACCTGGGAGCCGCCGGCGTGGAAGCCCTGGCGAGTTCTCCCCAACTGGCTCGGATCGGCTCGCTGTCCCTGGCCGGGAATGTCATCAGCGGACAGAACATGCGCGTGTTGGCGCAGTTTCCAAATCTCTCCGGGTTGACCCGCTTGGATCTCAGCGAGACCGAACTGTCGATGGTGGATGCCCGGACTTTGGCCCAGGCGTCCAGCCTCCACCAGTTGAAAGAACTGCTGCTGAACGCCAATTACATCGGCGACGCCGGCCTGCGGGCTTTGACCAACGCGGAGCGATTGCGGACGCTCCGCCGGCTCGACGTTGCGGAAAACCGGTTTCACCTGGAGGGGATCCGCGCTCTGACCGCCTCGGCCTATTTGACCGACTTACAGTCCCTGGATGTCTCGGTGAACGAAATCGGCGATGCGGGGCTCGAGCTTTTGGCGTCGGCGGGGAACTTCGGACGGCTCACGGAATTGCGGCTCGCACAATGCGAAATCCGCGATGCGGGGATAAAACACTTGATCAACTCGCCGTATCTCAAGCGATTGAAAGTCCTGGATCTGAGCGCGAACGACATCCAAGGCAGCATCGACACGCTCGTGAAATCCCCCCTGATGGAGCAACTGAAAACGCTCGTCCTCGAGCATTGCGGATTGGGCGGCAACGATGTGAGCCCCTTCGTGAATGAACCGATGCGACTGGAATGGCTCGACCTCCGGGGAAATCTTTTCGGTCCCTACAGCCGGGATAAACTGATCGAAACCTACGGTGAACGCGTGCTGCTTTAAGGCGGGGCGGAGATTTTTTCCCGGTTTTGCGAAACTCTCGGGGAAGGCGAAGCGTCCCTTCCTTCAATGGTCGGCTCCGCGCCGGGCCAGTGTCAGTGGGAACACCTTCTCTTCCAAGATGAATGGGGATCGGACGATGATCAAGAGACGCACAGTAAACGGACTGATAGTCGCGGCCCTGTGCTCGGCGGCGCGTGGACGGTTCGCTCGGTCGTTTCGGCGGACAAGCCGCAGAAGGCTCCCGAAACGGAGAAAAAAGCCGTGGCCGAGCCCGCGGTCCTCGGCGGGGCGGAGCGCTATCTGACCCACGTCAACACGGAAAAGCCCATTTATCGCAGCGGCGAAAAGGTCTATATCCGCGGCGTCATCCTCGAAGCCCATCAGCACACGCCGCTGAAGGAGAATCAAAACCTCGCGGCCCAGATCACCATCAAAGGGCCCAAGGGCGACATCATCACGCAGGGCATGACCAATTCCCAGGACAGCACGGTCGGGTTCTCCTGGCCGGTGCCCGAAGGCCAGGCCGGGGGCGAATACACGGCCGAGGTGAGTTATCCCTGGACCGGCCAGCCCGCGGCGAAGCGGAAGTTTGAAATCCGCGCCTACCGCGCACCCCGGCTCAAGAGCCAGATCGAATTCGTCCGCGACGGCTACGGTCCCGGCGACCAGGTCGCGGCGAGTGTGAAAGTCGAACGGGCCGAGGGCGGTTTTCCGAGCGGGGCCAAAGTCACCGTGCTGGCCCGCGTGGACGGCAAGCAGGTGTTCCAAGGCCAATCGGTTGTCGATGCGCTGGGACTCTGTTCCGCCCGGTTTGATCTTCCGAAAGAAATCACCCGCGGCGAAGGCACGTTGTCGTTCGCCATCGAAGACGGCGGCGTCGTGGAAACCGCTGCGAAGACGATTCCGATCTTGCTCCAAACTGTTGATCTGACGATGTATCCCGAAGGCGGCGAACTCGTTGCGGGCCTGCCCAACCGCGTGTATCTCGCGGCCCTCACCCCGGCCAAAAAACCGGCGGACCTCGCGGGCGAAATCGTGGATGCGGCCGGCAAGTCGATCACGAACTTCCGCACCGAGCACGAAGGCCGGGGCCGGTTCGCCTTCATTCCCGAAGCCAATCAAAAATACACGCTGAAGATTACCGAACCCGCCGGCATCCGCACCACGTACCCGTTGCCCGAAGTGAAGTCGGCAGGGGCCGTGATTTCGTCCGTGGACAATGTGACGGGCGCCAAGGATTCGATCGCGATCACCGTCGGCAGCACAGAGGCCGGGAAAGTCAAAGTCACCCTTCGGCAGCGGGAAACGGAAATCGCTTCGAAGCGAGTCGATCTCAAAGCCAATCAAACCGCGCGGGTGGAACTCGATCCGAAAGACAAAGGAGCCGAGGGCGTGTTGGTGGCGACGCTCTGGGACGCCGCCGGCAAACCGCTCGCGGAACGGCTGGTGTTCCGCAAGCCCGAGAAGTCGCTCAACGTTTCCATCACTCCCGACAAGGACCGCTACGTCCCCGGCGGGCAGGCGAAATTGAAGATCAAAACCACCGACGCCGACGGCAAGCCGGTTTCCGCCGTGGTGGGCGTGACCGTCACCGACGACAGCGTCCTGGAGATGATCGAAAAACGCGAGCAGGCCCCGCGGCTGCCGGTGATGGTGTTGTTGGAAGATGAAGTCAAAGACCTCGCCGACGCCCATGTGTATCTCGATCCCAAAAATCCCGAAGCCCCGCTCGCGGTGGATTTGCTGTTGGGCACGCAGGGCTGGCGGCGGTTCGCGTTTATGAACACGGCCGACTTCCTCGCCAAGCATGGCGACAAAGCCCGCACCGTGTTGGCCTTGACCCTGCCCAGCCGAAACGAGGAGATGCTGGGGTTTGGCGCGTTCGGCCGCGGCGGTTTTGGCGGCGGCGGACTACCCGCGGAGGCCAAGTTCAAAGCCGTTCCTCGGGCTGCGGCGGTCGAAAAAGCCGACGGCGCCGCGGTTCCGATCCTCAACAAAATTCCTTTCGTCCGAGCCCAGGCGGCCCCGCAAGCGGAAGCGGCCGCCGCCCCGCCGGAATTGCCTCAAAAGCCGCAAGGGAATGCCCTTGAGCCACTGCAGGGCGCCGGCGGACGGGACATCCAACCGCAAGCGAAAAAGCAAGCGGCACTCCAGAATGCTTTGGATCTCGGCTTGGACGAACAGGCCAAACGGGAAGGAATTGGACGCGGTTTTGCGAACGGCCGGCGGGCGCTCCGGCAACGGATGATTGCCCCGATGGTCGTCGTGCGGGAATTTGCCCATGAGCTCCGCCCCGGCCGGCAAGCCGGCGAACGGCGGGACTTCACCGAAACCCTCTACTGGAACGCGGGCGTCAAAACCGATCCCCAAACCGGCGAAGCCACGGTCGCGTTTGCGATGAGCGACGCCGTCACCAGCTTCCGCGTAATGACCGACGCCTTCAATCAAGCCGGCACTCTGGGCGAAGGCACGGCGAAAGTGGAATCCGTCGAACCCTTCTATCTCGAACCCAAACTGCCGCTGGAAGTCACGTCCGACGATGTGATCCAGCTTCCCGTGGGCCTCGTCAACAGCACGACCGATCCGCTCTCGAACGGCAAGCTGACGCTGAAAGCCGAGGGCCTCTCGAACGTCGGCGAGAAGCAATTCCAACTCGGTCCCGACGGCCGGGTGCGCATCGTGCTGCCGCTTAAGGTCGGCCAGATCAACGGCGAAACCGAAGTGGTCTTAAGCGCGAGCGCGGGGCCGTTTGCCGACCAGGTGACGCGGAAGCTCAAAGTCCAACCCAAAGGTTTTCCGGTTGAAATCGCCCAAGGCGGCACCTTGGACCGCGACGACAAGAAGTCGCATAAAGTCGTGATCCCGCAAACCATCGTGGCCGGCAGCTTGAAAACCAAGATCGCGGTCTATCCCACGCCGATGGCGAGCCTCAGCGGCGCGCTCGAGCGCATGATCCAGGAACCCTACGGCTGCTTCGAGCAAACCAGTTCCACGACTTATCCCCTCGTGATGGCCCAGCAGTATTTCCAATCGCACTCGGGCATCGATCCCGACCTGATCCGCCGCTCGAATGAAATGCTCGACAAAGGCTACAACCGGCTCACCGGGTTCGAGTGCAAAGAGCATGGCTACGAATGGTTCGGACAAGACCCCGGCCACGAAGCCCTCTCCGCTTACGGGTTGATGGAGTTTACCGATATGGCCCAGGTCTTTCCGGTCGATACCGCCATGCTCGCCCGCACGCAGGATTGGCTTTTGAAGCAGCGCGACGGCGAAGGCAACTTCAACCGCAAACGCCGGGCCCTGCATACCTGGGTCGTCGACCAGGACATCTCCAACGCCTACATCACTTGGGCGATGCTGTCGGCGGGTGAAAAGAACCTGCAGAAAGAAGTCGCCGCCGTCCGCGACGCCGCCGGCAAGACGCAAAACAGCTACGTCCTCGCGCTCGCGGCCAACGTGATGGTGCAAGCCGGCGACAAGGCGGCCGCCAAACAGTTCATGGATCGGCTCATCAAACTGCAACAGCTTGACGGCCAGATCAGCGGGGCCACCGGCTCCATCGTGGGCAGCGGCGGCGAAGCTCTGACGATCGAAACCACCTCGCTCGCCACGCTCGCCTGGCTGTCGGACATCGATTACATCGACTTCGCCGACAAGGGCATTCGCTATCTGATGGATGTCTGCAAAGCCGGGCGCTTCGGCAACACGCAATCGACGGTGCTGGCTCTTAAAGCCATCGTCGCCTACGACAAAGCCCAAGCCCATCCCAAGGCCAAAGGCCGAACTCGAACTGCTCGTGGACGGCCAGACCGTCGGCGAACCCAAGCCCTTCGGCACCGACACCAACGGGGCGATCGAACTCCCGGACATCACGAAACTCCTGACGCCGGGCGAACACGAAATCGCCGTCAAGATGGTCGGCGGTTCGCGGATGCCCTACACCCTCGCCGTGAACCTCCACAGCGAAAAGCCGGCTTCGTCGGACGAGTGCAAAATGAAGCTGAACGTCGCCCTCTCCAACAAAACCGTGAAAGAAGGAGCCGTCACCGAGGCCCAGGTCACCTGCGAAAACACGGCGAACGAGACCGTGCCCACGCCGGTGGCGATCATCGGCATTCCCGGCGGCTTGGAAGTCCGGCACGATCAACTCAAGGAACTGGTCAAGTCCGAAAAGATCGCCGCGTACGAAGTCCTCGGCCGCGAAGTCGTCCTCTACTGGCGGGAAATGCAGGCGGGCCAGAAGGTCGAGCTTCCGCTCAGCCTCGTCGCCGCCGTCCCCGGCGAATACACCGGCCCCGCGAGCCGATCGTACTTGTACTACACCGACGAGTACAAACAATGGGCCGACCCCCTAAGTGTGGTCATCCAACCCATTGCAGCCCGACAGTAAGCTTGATGATTATTGATTGACATCGACGAGGACCGGCGAAAAGGCGATTGGCTTTTCGCCGGTCCTTTCTCTTTGCACGCTCGCGGCGACTCTCCTGCGGCTCTTTCGCTTTTCTTTTTGCGCAATCGCCTACGATTCCTTCGGCCGAAGCAACGAGGACTGCGCTAATAAAGAAGTTCCGACATGAAGTGGTTTTTATCTTCGAAAATCCATAAAGCCCGCGTGACCCAGGCGGATGTGAATTACGTGGGTAGCATCACGATCGATGCGAGTCTCATGGAGCGCGTCGGCCTCCAGCCCGGCGAAAAGGTGCTCGTGGTCAGCAACACGTCCGGAGCGCGGCTGGAAACCTATGTGATCGAAGGCCAGCCGGATTCGGGCCTCGTCGGAATGAACGGAGCCGCGGCCCATTTGATCCGCGCGGGCGAAGAGATTTTGATTATGGGGTTCGAGCTTTCCAACAAGCCCATTTCGCCCAAAGTGATTCTGGTCGATGAGCACAACCGCTTCGTCCGCAACCTGGCCGAGTGAACTGTGAGCGGTACGGCGCTAGCCGCCGGCCTTGGCGGTTTTCGCTTTCGCCGCGCGGATCAGTCTTGCGACAAAATCGAACGACCGCGCGTAAACTCCCGGTTCGGTGCTTTCCCGGGGACCCGCGATGTTGAGCACGCGAATCTGCTTGGCGGCGAGTTGAGCCAGGAGGTCCTCCACAGGAATCGGCTCGGAAAGATCGACATGAAACAACGGCTTCTGGAATTGCTCCGCGAGCCGGGCGGTGAGCAGCGTGCCGCCGGTGAGGTCGCCCGCGGCGAGAATCAGCGTGCCGTCGGAGTCGCGGACGTTCCACCGGGTGCGCTCTTGGTAGCGGCGTTTGGGAGTTTCGGCGAGGGGATAGCGATTCGCGATCCGGCCGTCTTCCGCCCGGCGGTCTTTGGGGCACCAGCCGCCCAAGGGAAACCCGCATTCGAGGGCGGCATCGAGAGCCGCCCGGTCCACGCCGGTCTGCCCGCCGGAGACGATCTTTTCGAGCATCAAACCCTTAGGCCCTTTAGCCGCGATTTTTGACGGCCATGACTTTGAAAATCTTCTGGGCCTGTTCGCGGTCGATGCCGAGCTTGAGGCGAAGCTCGTGCAGGAACTCTTTCTCTTCCTCTTCGATGCCTTGATCGGCGAGCGTCAGATCGCAGGCCCCGGCGAAGGCGGTTTCTCCCAGGTCGTCGGGAAGGGAATCGACGGCCCGTTCGAGGAGCGTCTCCACGCCGTCGCGTTTGAGCACGCCCAGGAGCTTGTCCATCATCTTGCTGAATTTCGAGCCGTCGTAACCTTGGAACATTTTCATGCGAAGCGCGATAATGCCCAAGCCCTGGGCTTCTTCGTTCGAGATGTGCCCGTCGCAGGCGCTGGCCGCGAGCAGCACGCCGGCGAAGGCTTCCTGCGTGGTAAGGGTTTTGTCCCCGCTCATTCCGTCAAAGGCATTTTCAAAGAGCCCCATAGCACGAGTCCTCGCGAATGATGTGAAATGATGTGAATTGTTGAGACAAAAATCGAGCGGCCGTCAACGCGGTCTATCCTCCATCCTCTATCTTCTATCTTCTCCGCTCACTGAAAATCCTGAGTTCGCATCGATTTCCTCTCGCAACCAACGGTGAAAACCGCCGGGCGGCATCCGCCGGCTCGAGATCAGCCTTTGTTCTTGATGATCATGACTTCCACGATGGTCAGGGCCTCGTCGCCGCTGACATCGAGCCGCCGCTGGAGTTTTTCGAGAAACTCTTCCTCGTCCTCTTCGACCACGCCGTCGGCGAGAACGATGTCGCAGGCGTTGGCGAAGGCGGTTTCGTGCAACTTGTTGGGGAGACTGTTGACGCAGCGATCCAAGAGTCCGTCCACGTCGTGGCGTTTCAGGATTTTCACGAGGCGGTCCATCATGTGGCTGAATTGTTGCCCGCTCCAGGATTCGAACATTCGCATCCGGGAAAGCGTGGACCACAGGCCTTCGGCTTCTTCATCGGCGATGTGTCCGTCCGCCGCCGCCGCGGCGAGGAGAATGCCCGCGAAGGCCTCTTGGACCGCCATTTCCTGGCTCTCTTTTTGCGTTCCGAAGAAATTGTCGAACAAACCCATGAGGAATCTCCAACAGGAGGATGGGGGGAGAAAATCGCCGCTGCAACGAGTGTTGGGGGCAATGGATTCTGTAAAAATGTGTAGAATTCCAACGAGCGATTGTACCCGGCCCTCTGGGGAATTCAAGAAGCGATTTGGAAAGACGCCGCGAGACACTTGCGGGCGGAAAGCCGGTTTGTTGAGATGTGTTCGGACGTTCGTTCCGTTCTTCGTCCGGAGTTCCCCATGCCGCTGAGCGAAAAATATTTGACGTACCGAGGCGACATCAAAGCCTTGGCCGGGCACGAGACCTTCGCATTTTTCGTGACGCTGCATCCCGATCAACAGCCCGCCGCCGTTTACACGTTGAACGTGGAGAATTTTGCGCTCGACGAGCAACCGCTGCCCGCGGGCGGGTTATGTTTGACGATCGAAACGGATGCCAAGAATCAACCGACGTTATGGATCGGCGGCGGCGCGGGGCAGCTTTACCGCACTGCGCCCCAAGGCAAGAAACCCGCCGCCGTGGGCGAGGCGTTTTCGTCCGCGATCACTTCGCTTGCCTTGCTATCGGAAGATCGCATCGCGGTGCTGACGGACGCGGTGATTTCGATTCTCTCCCGCAAGGATGGAAAAATCCTCGAAACGCTGGAGCTTCCCGAAAACGGAAGCAAACTCGCCGCCGACCCCACGGGCGAATGGCTCGTCGCAGGCACGGCGAAGGGGTTGGTGTTCGTGTTTGAGTGCGAGGACAAACCCGGGTTCCTGTTGAGTGAATCGGACAAGCTCCACGAAGCCGCGGTGCGGGCGATTCTATTCGAACCGGAGGAACTCCGCTTCTTCTCCGCGGGGGCGGATCAAAAGCTGTTATTGACGCACGCGCGGGGCACATTGGAGCCCGAAGACCGCGGCCGGGGCAACAATCACGCCGAGCCGGTGACGAGCATGGTGCTCGCGCCCGGGGAGCGCTTCATCACCGGGAGCGGCGACCGCACGCTCAAAAGCTGGACCCGCGCGGGAGCCGCGCGTCCCGCGACCACCAAAGACGGCGTCGGGAGTGTTGTCGATCTCGGGATCGTCTCCATTCATTCCCGGCCGCATCTTATCGCGGCTTGCGATGACAACACGCTCCGGTTTTTCCTCCTGGATGCCGCGGGGAAGATCGGCGATGTGTCGGCGAAAGTGTTCGACGCCTACGCCCGGGCGGAGCATGAACTGGCAGAGCCGCAAACCGCCCGCCGCGAAGCAGCGCTCAAGGAACTCGCGGGCTACGCCGACACCAAATCGATGGAGATCATGGCCCGGCAAATCGGCCAGGATGCCGACCACGCGGTCCGGCAGTTGGCCGCGTCCCTGGTCGCGGAATCCGGCCATCCCCGCGCGGTCAAGATTCTGGAAGACAACCTCAAGCACAACGATGAAGCGGTCCGCCGGACCGCGCTTGCGGGGCTTTTGAAGCTCAGCGAGGCAGGCGACCTGCGTCCGCTCGATTTGGCGCTCGACGCGGACAAGCCGGACATCGGCTGCGAAGCGGTGTCGGCCCTTGAACAACTCGCCAAAAAAGACGACCGGGCCCTGTCCCGCCTGGAGAATGCCCTGAATCGGCCGACGCGCGAAGTCCGCCGGGCCGCGCTCTTGAGCCTGGAAGCCGTCCATGCGAAAACCTCGCCGGAGGCGGAGTTGATCGGACTGAAGACCAAACACGCGGACCTCAGGCGGTTGGCGCTCGTGCGGCTGTTTCAGCGGAAGCTGCTCGATTTGCCGCGCGTCCAATCGGCATTGCGGCGGCTCGGGGAAGATCAGAACGCCGACGTCCGCCGGGCCGCTTTTTTGGTCTCGCTGTTCACGCGGGACAAGCTCGTCGAAGCCCTCCGCGCCCGCGATCCGGAATTGCACCGGCAGCTTTACGAATTGGAAACCTTTACGCTGGAAGAGGAGGACACCACAACCGCCAAGGGTAAGAAGTCAAAGGCGGATGACAAGGACGCCGAGTTGCCCAAGACGACGATCAAGAAGCTGAATCTTTCGCCCGACGATTACGAGCCGCTGTTGGAAGCGATGGCCAGCCGGGTGTTGGATACGTGCTTGCTCGGCGGGCGGTGTTTGGCGCTCTTGGGCGATCCGCGGGCGTTCGGGCTGCTTTTGCAACTCAGCCGGGAGAAAGAGCCCAAGGCCCGCGTGGAGGTATGCCGAGCACTCGCCGACTTGAATGACCCGCGGGCCGCGGATCGTTTGCGGACGCTTTTGAACGATGATGCGGGCGAAGTCCGCGACGCTGCGTTCACGGCGCTCGCGAAGCTTTATGAAAAACAGCCGCTCGAAGCGGCCGAGGCGGGATTGAACGCCGCTTACGAAGATGTCCGCCGGCGCGGTTTGCAGGAGTTGATCGCGGCCGTCCGCAAGCATCCGCCCCGAAGCGAGGACGATCCATCAGCCGAGCCGTTGGTGCGGGCGCTCAACGATTCGTTTCCCGCGGTGCGGAGCGAGGCGTTCAAAGCCTGCCTCAATCAGAAAGTCGCGGGCGGCGGCGGGGAGACGCTGCGGTTCATTTTGAAGAGCATCCACGCGGACGTGCGGCGGGAAGTGCTCACGGAAGTCATGGCCCAGATCAAATCCGCCTGGGCCGAGGAACTCGTCTTCGAGCTGTATAACGACCCCGATCCGACCCTTCGAAAAGAAGCCTTCGACTTCGCGGTGAAGAAAGCCAAGGCCAGCGACCTCGGGCCGCTGACGGAGGCTTTGGAATCGCAATATCCCGACATCCGCCTCGCGGGGGTGAAGG
The DNA here is from genome assembly GCA_963815195.1 of uncultured Planctomycetaceae bacterium. GTDB lineage: Bacteria > Planctomycetota > Planctomycetia > Planctomycetales > Planctomycetaceae > CAWAVN01. The sequence goes on along the minus strand of CAWFGE010000008.1, from coordinate 539,525 downwards.
ACCTGGTGAAAAAACGCACCAAGAAAGCCCAGGCCGAGTTGTTGCCCGCGCTCAGCGATCCGGATTTGAACGTCCGGCAGGCAGCCCTCGAAGCCCTCGTCCATGCGGATGCGGAACAGGCGCTGTCTCAGGCGTTGGAAAGCCCCTACATCGATGTCAGGTTGCGGGCGGCCGGGGCGCGGGCTCGGATGGGTGACAAGGCGGCTCTCAAGCCGTTGTTGGATCTTGTCAGCGAACCCGAACCCGTCGACAAAGACAAAGAAAAATCCGTGCCTGGGTGTTGGTCGTGCAGGAAGCGCTCAAGGCGCTCGGCGAACTGGGCGATCCCGCGGCGTTCGATGCCGTCGGTCCGCACCTGGAAAGCAGTCACTCCACCGTTCGCCAGGCCGCGGCGGAGGCGCTGGCGGGGATGGCGTCACCCGCGCTCCTGGGGGCCCTCAAGCCGCGATTGCAGCACGCCGATGCCGAAGTCCGATACCAGGCCGCTTTGGGTTTGGCCTACTGCGGCGATGGGTTGGGAGCGTCGCTGCTGTTTTCCCCAGAGGGGGCCAAGGTGCTTTCGGAAATCGCCCAACTCGCGGCCGCGGTCACCTTGGGCGAAGCGGGAAAAGACCGCATCGTGTCCTTTTTGGATGCAGACGATGAGAGCCTGCGGATGTCCGCCCTGGTGATTTTGCTCGCCGGCGATTGGAAGAAGCACGCCGGCACGCCCGGCGGGTGTTTGGCGGGCCTGTCGTCCCGGCATCCGCGCGTGCGGTTGATCGCAGCCCGGGCCTTGGAGCATTTTCCGGATCCCCAGGCCTTCGCCGAGTTTCTCGTCCACACCATTAACGACAAAGGCGACGAAGCCGCGTGGACGATCGGTGAAGACACGATTTCGATACTGGCCGACGTGTTGTGCTTCGGGCCGCAATTTTTACAGGCCCGCGCGGTGCCGATGTTGCCGCTGTTCAAAGAAGACAAACAGCACGCGTGGGACCTGGCCTGGTCGGTTTTTGAAAAACGCTTCGCCGAGGAACTGCAAACGGCCCTGGGCGTTTCCAAGAAGCACAAGCTCCCGAAGATCGCCGTCACCCAGGCGGAGCTCAGCGAACTCGCGTTTGGCACGTATGTCGGATTGGTCCGCGAGGCGGGCGGTTCGCAGGCTCAAAACATTCGCATCCGGCAAACCGCGCTTCGCCGGCTGCAAGCGTTGGCCGAGGAACAAACGTCGTTCCGAGCCTCAGCGGTCCCGGTGCAGGTGCAGGCTTTGGGCGATCCGAATCAGGCGGTGCGGTTTCAGGCGTTCGATCAACTCCGCGCTTTAGGAGTGCCGGCCGAAGAGTTGGGCGCGGAGGCGATCGAAACCGGCCACACCGACTTGGGGGTGAAGGGGCTGAATCTCATCACCGAAGGCGCCACGCCCGCCGCGGGCCGCAAGGTGCTCGAAGAGGTGATGCTCGGCCGCACGGACAACCTGGCCCGCGAGGCGGCGCAGATTCTTCGCGAGAAGCACGACCCCGTGGAGATCGCAGGCCGCGCCTTGGAAGCCGCTTGGGACAAACTCCGCCTGCAAGCCGTGAACTGGCTCTCCGCGGATTACCAGCCCGAGCCCGCCGACAAAGACGCGAAGACCCGATCGGCGAAGGCCCAGAAACAACTTGCGGCCGCGTTGGATTCGCGGTATCGTCCGGTCCGCAAAGCCGCCGCGATCGAACTGGCCCGCAAGAAAGATGCCGCCGCTTTCGAGGCGCTTGTGGAGCTTCTCCAGGAAACGCCCACGGCGGCGATTGTGGGGGCGTTCGAAACCTTGGGCGATCCCCGCACGCCGAAGGCTCTGTTGGACCGCGTGGAAAACGACCCGGCGGGCGAAGCCCCGGCCGCGGAACTCATCAAAGCCGCGGGGCGATTTCGGCAGGAGGAAACCGCCGGCCGATTGCTCAAGATGATGGAGCAATCCAAACTGCGGACCGCGTGCCACGAGGCCGTCTGGACCATCACCGGCTACGATCAGCCCAACATGGAAACCATGCATCTGACGATCTGGGATGCCATGCGGGGTTGGATGCTGCGAGAGCCTGCGGAAGGGGAGGAACTCATCGATCCCGCTTGGGAGCAAAAACAGCATCCCCGCCGCGATGATGTGCTCGCGCGGCTCATGGAAAAACTCTTGGAGCTCGGCGAGACGAACACGCTGAAATTCTCGTTGGAGCAGGCTCGCTGGTCGCGGGGACGGGAGGTGGATCCCGTGCTCGCCGTGGTCGCGGCGCATTCGGACGACAGCCTGCGCCGCGATGCCGTGGAAGCCCTCGGCTGGCGATTGAAGCACCGCGGCGGCTCTGCGGAACCGCTTTTGAAGGCCCTCGAACATCGCGATCCGCACACGAAGTTCCTGGCGGCCGAGGCGCTCGCAAAAGCGGGCCGCAAGGAAGGCCTCAGCATTTTGCTCTCCGCGGTGGATTTGATGGAAGAGGTCACGCTCCGGCAGCGGGCGGTGTTGGCGTTGGGGGAACTCGCGGACGAGCGGGCCCTCGATGTGCTCCTCAGGCTCGCGGGCGAAGACGAGCATGCGCTCGCAGGAGACAGCCGCCGAGGCCCTGGGGCATTTGGGTCAATCCGACAAGGCCGAGGAAATTTTCAAGCTCCTCGAGCGTCTCGCGAAGAAGACCGGCGGTCTCGCGGAATCGGCCCTGCGGGGTTTAAGGTGGTTCGATACGCCCACGGGCTGGAAGTTGATCCGCCAGAAGGCAGACGACCCTTCCTTTATGTTTCGAGAGACGGCGGTCAAACTGCTCGCGGAAAACGACGACCCGGCAACACGCGATCTGGTCTTGAAGCTGCTTCGCGAGGACGATGGCGTCTTGGACGAAGCATTGCACGCGGCGAGGCGGCTGTTCGGGCCGGATTCGCTGGAGCCGAACTACGCGGTGCTGCAGAATGCGGAGTTTTGGATCTTTGACGCCGCCCAACAGCGCCTGCTCGACCGCGTGTGCGCGGAGGGCGAGCCGAGCCGGATTATGGAGATTTTTCCGCACGTCAAAAGCGATTACCAGGAGCCGCTCGCGTCGGCTCTCTTGAAACGGGAAACGCTGCCCGTCGACGAAGCGGCCGAGGCGATCGGCGGCCGGCAGGAAGGCGTGGTGGATTTGTCCGCCCACGTTCTGGGTCGGGCCGGGTCCGAGGCGAAATCGCACGGCGAAAAAGTCGCGGCCGCCATTCGCGTTTGGCGGGAGAGATGGGATGACCGCCGCCGGGAACAGAAACCTTATTGGGGCGACCATCCGGTGGAAAGCCTGACGCCGTGCCTGTGCCGACTGATGTGGGCCGCCGGCCGGTTGGGCGCCGCTGGGGACGAACTCATCAAGGCCGCGGCCGCCCATGCCGACGACTTCTACTTCCGCCCCATCCGCCTGGAGGCGATCCGCGCCCTCGCCCGGCAAAAGGCGAACAAGGCGATCCTGGAGGTGTTGGAATCCGCCGCGGTCGGGCACGATCCGGAAGTCCGCGCCGCGGCGGCCCAGGTGCTCGCCGAGCAGGACGCCAAACGCGCGGCCGCCGTCTCCGGGAAACTGCTGTCCGACCGCGTGAGCCTGGAACGCCTGGCGCTGGCCGAGGGTGTGGACATCACGCCCGCGGTGCATTCGGCGGCCGAGAATGTGCACTATCAAGGCGTGGCCCTGCCGGTGCTGATCGCCGCCGAGGATTTGGAGCACCTCAAAACCATCGCCCAGAACCCGAACCTGCCGGAAGCGGCCCGGCTGGGAGCCATCGAAGCCCTGGCCCGGCTGGGACAAGAACCGGCCGAGGACCTGCTCGCCTCCATCGGCAAGAACGAAAACGAGGAGGACGATTTCCGCAAAGCCGCCTGGCGAGCCCGCCGCCGATCCCAGCGCCGCCGGCTGCAAACGAGTCCTTAAAAATACGAGCCCGGCCCGCGAAAAGTCTTCCGAACATCGAAACTTTTTGATGGAATAAGGGTTAAATAACAATACGCTTCGCCGACTGCGAATCAGATGAGGAGACTTGGGAGGCCAATTTGCGACCGATTTTTCGTTGGTTGTCTTTCGTAACCCTTTGGGGCACAGTGCTTTGCGCACAAGAAGCCCCGGCGGAGCCGCCGCCGCTCCAGCCTGTGGCGGAGTCGTCATTTGTGCAGGATGTGGTGCCGTTTTTGAAGAAGCACTGCTACGACTGCCACGGTCTGAAGGAGCCGGAATCGGGCTTGGCCCTCGAAAAATATCAGAAATCCTCCAATGTCCAGACCGATTATGAGGTCTGGGAAAAAGTCCTGCGGATGCTGACGGAACGCCAGATGCCGCCGGAGGATTCGCCCAAGCCTGCCGAAGCCGAGCTTCAGAAAGTCATCGCGGCCCTCAAAGCCGAGCAAGGCCGCTACGATTGCAGCAAAGATCGCCATCCCGGCCGCGTGACGATCCGCCGGCTGAACCGGCCTGAGTACAACAACACCGTCCGGGATCTGGTGGGGCTCGACCTCAAGCTCGCGGCGGGGTTTCCGTCCGATGATGTGGGCGGCGGGTTCGACAACATCGGCGACGTGCTTTCCTTGCCGCCGCTATTAATCGAAAAATATTTCGCCGCGGCCCAGACGATTGTCGAGAGAGTCTTCGAGGATGAAGCGGCCCGCAAGAAGGTGATGATCCACGTTCCCGGCGAAAAGCTGAGCGAAGCCGACGCCTTGAAGCGAAACATCGAAGACTTTGGGGCGCGGGCGTTTCGCCGGCCGCTGACTCAAGATGAGGCCGAGCGGTTCGTGAAGCTCGCGGAGCAAACCCGGCAAGCGGGCGGCTCGACCGAAGAAGCCTTCCAAGGGGTGATGACGGCGATTCTCGTGTCGCCGCGTTTTCTGTTTCGCGTGGAAAAGGATCCTCCGCCGGACGATGCCGACCGCATCCGCGAACTGGACGATTACGAACTCGCGTCCCGGCTGTCGTATTTCCTCTGGAGCAGCATGCCCGATGCGGAATTGTTCCGGCTCGCGAAGGCACAGAAACTCCACGATCCCGAAGTTCTCAAAGCCCAAACGCGGCGGATGCTGGGGGATCCCAAAGCCGTCGCCCTCACCAAAAACTTCGCCGGGCAATGGCTGCAACTGCGGAGCGTCGCGACGGTCACGCCGGCCGCGGAGCAGTTCCCGAATTTCGACCCGGCCCTTCGCTCGGCGATGCGGCGGGAGACGGAACTCTTTTTCGAAGATGTCGTCCAAAGTGACCGGAGCGTCCTGGAGTTCTTGAAAGCGGATTACAGCTTCTTGAACGAACGCCTGGCGAAGCATTACGGCATCACAGGCATTGCAGGCGACGACTTCCGCCGGGTGAAGCTGCCGGCCGAGCGGCGGGGCGTGCTCACCCACGCCAGCATTCTGCTGATCACCTCGAACCCCACGCGGACCTCGCCGGTGAAACGGGGCAAATGGATTCTGGAAAACATTCTCGACGAGCCGCCGCCCCCGCCGCCCGCGGGCGTGCAGGAACTGAGCGAAGACGCCGAGACCCTCGGTTCGCTTGCGGGAACGCATGGAGCAGCACCGGGCCAACGAATCCTGCGCGGTCTGCCATCGCAAGATGGATGCGCTGGGCTTCGGGCTGGAGAACTTCGACGTCACCGGGGCCTGGCGGGACAAAGACGGCCGGTTCGAGATCGACTCCTCCGGAACGCTCCCCGGCGGAAAAGACTTCCGCGGTGCCGCCGAGATGGTCAAGATTCTGGTGGATCAGAAGCGAGACGCCTTCTGCCGACTGCCTGGCCCGCAAGCTGCTGACCTATGCCCTGGGCCGGGAATTGCAGTCCGTTCGACCGTTGTGCGGTGAATGAAATTGTCGATAATCTAGCAACAGAGGATTATCGGTTCAGTGCGCTTGTCACGTCCATCGTGCTCAGCGATCCCTTCCGACTCCGAGAAGCCAAAGGAGACTAATCATGCCAGGGCCTTATCGCTGTCCCGCCGGTCGCACTCAAAGGTCTGGGAATCTCGCTGGGCTTGCCGTGGCTGGAATCGCTCGCCGGCCGTGGCGCGCGGTCGCCGGGACTGTGAATAACCGCAACCCCGCCCAAGCGGATGGCGTTTCTCTTCGTTCCCAACGGCGTGCACCTGCCGGACTGGACGCCCGCCACCGAAGGCTTCGGCTTTGAGTTGCCTTACATTCTGGAACCCCTGGCCGAGGTGCAGGAAGACATCGCGGTGCTCAGCGGCCTGACGCACGACAAAGGCCGGGCCAACGGCGACGGCCCCGGCGACCATGCCCGCAGCGCCTCGGTGTTCCTCACCGGTGCCCAGCCGCGGAAAACGTCGGGATCGAACATCCGCTCGGGGATTTCCGTCGACCAGTTCGCCGCCCAGGCCATCGGCAAGGCCACGCGGTTCGCTTCGCTGGAACTCGGCTGCGAGCGCGGCCGCGGCGCGGGCAACTGCGATTCGGGCTATAGCTGCGCCTATTCGTCGAACATCTCCTGGGCCGTCGGAAGCCTCGCCGATGGGCAAGGAAACCGATCCCCGGGCCGTGTTCGAGCGGCTGTTCTCGACCGGCAATTCGCCGCGAAGCCGACGCGCAGCCTCGCCCGCCGGCAGGCCCTGCAAGAAGAGCATTCTCGACTTCGTCGCCGAGGACGCGCAGCAAGCTGCAAACGCAAACTCGGCGGCAACGACAACCGCAAGCTCGATGAATACCTGACCGGCGTCCGCGAGATCGAACAGCGGCTCGAGCGCGGCCGAGGCCGAACCGGCCGTTTCCCCGGAGATCGACTATCCGCTGCCCGCGGGCATTCCCCGCGAATATGCCGAGCATCTGCAAGCTGATGAGCGACATGCTGGTGCTGGCGTTCCAGACCGATTCCACCCGCATCGCCACGTTCATGTTCGCCAACGCCGGCAGCAACCGCAGTTATCGGAACATCGGCGTTTCGGACGGGCATCACGATCTGTCGCACCACGGCGACGATCCGCAAAAGCACGCCAAGATCCGCCAGATCAACCGCTTCCACGTCAGCCAGTTCGCGTACCTGCTGCGGAGGCTCAAATCCGATCAGCGAAGGCGAAGGCACGCTGCTCGACAACTGCATGATCGTGCTACGGCAGCGGCCTCAGCGACGGCAACCGCCACAACAACGAAAACCTGCCCATGCTGCTTGGCCGGCCGCGGCGGCGGCACGATCGATCCCGGCCGGCACGTCCGCTACGAAGAAGAAACCCCGATGTGCAACCTGTTCCTGTCGATGCTCGCCGGCTGGGCGCCCCGGCCCCCTTCATCGGCGACAGCACCGGCCAACTCCGCGGCCTGCGATTGTAAGAGTTATCGACCACGCAATCCAAAATTCAGTTTCCCCTTGTTCCCAAGCTCTGCCCGGCAACGTGTGAAGCGTCGGGCGACTCGATCTCCAATCGGTGACGACGGAGCCTCACCGGGTTGATTGGTTTATGAACGCGTTGCGAAGCGGAGTTTCTTAGAGTCCGTTTCCAAGCGGGAGCTTGGGAACGAGGGATGGCTGCCGCGCCATGTTTTCCTCACCGGCCGACATTTCCCTGATGCGAGTTCGGCAACCCGCTGTGCCGGTGGCAGTGAGTTTTGCGGCGGGGATTGTGCTCGATCGCTTCGTGGGACGGTTTACTTGGTGGAGTTGGGTTTTCGCCAGCGTGGTTTGCGCGGCGGTCGCGGTTTGGGGGGCGAAAGAGCGCCGGCTGAAGATCGTCGCCGCGACTTTGTGCGGGTGCTGGCTTTGCCTGGGCGGAATTCGGCATCATGCGTTCTGGTCGCTGTCGTCGGTCGATGACATTTCCCGGTTCGTCAGCGAGGAATCCCGGCTGGTTCGGCTGCGAGGAACGATCGCCGAGCCGCCGATGCTGAGAGTCAAAAGCGAGACACCGTTCCGCTCCGCCTTTCCCGCAACCGATACGACGATTCTGACACTCCGCTCTGAATCGCTGAAAGACGGGCCGCGGTTCGTTCCGGTTCGCGGGCAAGTTCAGGTGCGCGTGAGCGGCCGTGTTTCAAAGCTCCGCGTGGCCGATGCCGTCGAGGTGTTTGGCTGGGCGTCGAAACCCTCGCCGCCGGCGAATCCCGGGGACTACGACTTTGGGAATTATCTCAAGCACGATCGCATCGAGTGCATTCTTCGCGTGGGCGATCCCGCGGCCGTCACGCGGATTTCGCAGGACGCGGAAGGCAGCCTGAGCCGGCGGGTGGATGAGTTCCGCATGCGCGGCGAGCGAGTTTTGAATGCCTCGCTTCACCCGCGAAACGCCCAAGTCGCTCGGGCGCTGCTCATGGGCAGCCGATCTTCTTTGCCGGAAGATCTACGGACGGCGTTTGCCGAAAGCGGCATGATGCACGTTTTGGCTTTGTCGGGGCTCCACGTGGGGATCCTCGCAGGCCTGGTGTGGCTGATTTGCCGGCTGCTCAATGTCTCGGCAACGAAGGCCACGCTGCTTATGTTACTCGCGGTTTTGGGGTTGGCGGTCATCTCGGGCGGCCGGCCTCCCATCGTGCGGGCGGCGGTGCTGCTCGCGATCGCCGGACTGGGTCGGCTCGCCGATAAGCAATCGCATCCGCACAATATCCTGGCGATCGCGGCGTTGGTGATTCTCGGCTGGAATCCGACGAACCTGTTCGACGTCGGCACTCAACTGTCGTTTCTGGCGGTGATGGGAATCCTCGTCGCCGCACGCTGGTTTCCGGCCCCGCGCCGCCCCAAGTTGGCTCCGGATGAATCCGAATTGGAGAATCGGCTGGTTCAATTCGCGAAGCGCCTCTGGGGGGTTCTGTGGAAGTCCTGGGCCGTGATGCTCGGGATCTGGCTGTTGACGGGGCCTTTGATCGCGGCGGAGTTTCATCTGATCTCGCCCATCGGGTTTCTGCTCAACATCGTGTTGATCCCGCTGGTGGTCGGGCTGTTGTGGTGGGGGTATATCACGCTGCTCTTGGGTTGGATAATGCCGGCGGCCGCGGCCGTGTTTGCGGTTCCTTTGGATTGGGGGCTTACGCTGTTTTTGCATCTCGTGGAGTGGGGCGCGGGCGTGCGGTTGGGGCATTTGTACGTCGCCGGTCCGCCGGGCTGGTGGCTCTTCGGTTATTATTCGCTGCTCGCGGGGCTGTATTATTGGGGGCCCAGGATCTCGCGGCCGCGGTTTGGGGGGGCGGTCGCCATCTTGGGCTGGACGGCCTGGGGTCTGGGCGTTGCCACGGTCCCGGACGCTCCGCCGGGTTTACGGTGCACGTTTCTTTCGGTGGGGCATGGCTCGGCGATTCTGGTGGAGTTTCCCAATGGAAAGACGCTGCTGTTCGATGCAGGAGCGTTGGACGACGGCGAGCGGGCGTTTCGCGTGGTCCGAAGCGCCCTCTGGGAGCGCGGCATCACGCGCCTGGATGCCATCGCGGTTTCGCACGGCGATCTGGATCACGTCAATGCGATACCCCGGCTCGCCGAGGAAGTTCCCGTCGCCCAGGTGTTCCTGGCGCAGCCGCTGCTCAAATCCCCGCAAGCCGTCGTGCCGTATCTGGTCGAGCGGTTGGTGCGGGAGAAGATCCCCATCCGCACCATCGGCAAGGAGGACCGGTTGGCGTTCGATCCATCGGTCCGCGTGGAAGTCCTGCATCCCGACCCGCGGACGGTGTATGCCCACAGCAACGCGAACAGCCTCGTGGTTCGCTTCACGCACGCCGGGCGGAGTTTGTTGTTGATGGGCGATGTCGAACGCGAAGGCCTGGATGACCTGATGGCGAGCGAAACCGGCTCGATCGACATTATGCAGGCCCCGCACCACGGCAGCCGGACGGCGAACACGCGGGAGCTGTCCGATTGGGCGAATCCCGCCGTCGTGGTCGTCGCCGGCGGACACGTGCCCGGGCGAATGGCGGAACTCAAAAAGGTTTATGGTTCCTCGGCTCGGCTGCTCTCGACATCCGATGACGGCGCGGTGACGGTGGAGCTTTCTCCCCGAGGGCAATTGCTGGTGGAACCCGCGCTCCGCCGATAATCATTCCTCAGCCGAAAGTTTTGGGTGGCATGCCCTGAGGAACGAAGGGCGTGGTCTAGGCGATTGCCACGCCCTTCGCTGCGCTCAGGAGCGTGGCACCCAGGTCCTGCCGACTTGCAAAGCGCCGATTTATTCTTCCGCGGCAAGCGGGAGCAGGCGGATTCGCGGGAACTCGTATTGGCTTCTGTCCGTCACCAGATAAAAGCCCAAGCGGTTCGGGATGCCGTCAAGATTTGCCGGGAGCGGCGGATCGTTCGACCGCTCGGCGAGCAGCTTTCCGTCGCGTTCGATCCGCAGTTTGTCACTCCGAACCAGAAACACGAACGTCTGGGGCTTCGGATTGTAGAGGTTTTCGACGTCCCAGGGCCTTTGCAGAACGGGGCCTTCGTCTTCCGCGGCGGCGACGACATCTGCTTTGGGGACCGCCTTTTGCGACAACCGCAAAGCGAACGGGGTTTCCCGGCTGCGATTGACGAACATCAGGTCGACGCCGTCTTTGCGATCCGCCGTGATTTCCAAGCGAAACTCCGCAGGCAGCGTTTTGGGCAGCCGCAGGCAGGCGCGCGGAAGTTTCGCCGGGGATTTCAGAAGGCCATCGGCCTTTTCCCAATCGCCCCGGACGGCATCGCGGTTCACATCGATCAGGGCGAGCAGGTCGACGGACGGATCGGCGGGCGTCGGCCGAGGCAGAAAGACGCTGCCGGCAATGCCCAAACCCGCGATCAAGAGCGCCCCAACGAACGTCCGCCGAAGCCATTTTCGCGGCGACGCCGTTGGAACCGACGGGGGGAGCGTGCCGGTTTCGTAGGCTTCAAACAATGCCGGAAGGTTGCTGCCCCGGCACAAGGGTTTTAATTGGGCCGCGACTTTGGCCGGCGTGCTCGGTCGGTCGTCCGGGGACTTGGCGACCATTTTCGCAAGCACGCGCACCAGTCCCGCGGGCACTTCGGGACGCCGTTTCGTGACGCGGGGAAATTCCTCCTTGGCGTGCTGCATGATGATCAGCAACGGCGTGGCACCCTCGTCGTTTCCGTAAGGCGTTTCGCCGGTGAGAAACTTATACAACGTGCAGCCCAGGCTGTAGATATCCGCGCGAATATCCACGGCCCGCGTTTCCGTGGCTTGTTCCGGGGCCATGAAATGCACCGTGCCCATCACCTGGCCCGGATTGGTCAGCCGCTCGAGATCGCCGGCTTCATTGGCGCTCCGCAGCCTCGCCAGGCCCAAATCCAGGACCTTCACCTGCCCCCGCGACGTGAGCATCAGATTGGACGGCTTGATGTCCCGGTGGATCAGGTCGGTCTCGTGGGCGTGCTGCAAGCCGACGGCGGCCTGGCGGACGAGTTCGCACGCATCGGGAATCGACAGCCGCCCCAGCCGCCGGACCAGGGCATCCAGATCGACCCCCTCGACATGCTCCATTACGAGGTAATGCGTGTTGGTGGCGGGATCGACTTTCGCATGGAAGGCGCGGACGATGTTCTCGTGGCTCAAACCGGCGAGCAAGCGGATCTCCCGGCGAAACCGCTCGACCGCTTCTTTGCTGCCCGTGCGGTCTTCCGTCAGCACCTTGATGGCCACGGTGCGGTGCATCACGGGATCGAACGCCCGGTACACCACGCCCATCCCGCCTTGGCCCAGTTGCTCTTGGATTTCGTAATCGCCCAATTGCAGGGACAATTCGTGGATCGTCGTTTTGAGTTGCGCAGCGCGAACGTCATTAAGCATCCCCTCGGAGACCAGGTTGAACCCCGAAGAAGTCTCCATCGGCACGCGGGACGTTTCCTGGCTGACCGACGAGACAAAACTCGCCGGGACCTCGAAGCCCGCGATTTGGAATGCCTCGGCAATCCAAGGCCGGCAGCCGGGGAACCGCGTGAAATAGGCTTCCAGGTTCACGGTGTCCGAGAGGCCCGCGTGCTGCTTGTATTTCAAATCGAGGATCACCAGCTCTTTCAACAGCACCGGCATCTCGGTTTTGGATAAGCCGGTTTCCCAAGCCAGCGACCAAAAGTCTTCGATGACCGGCGGCACCGAGGCATCGCTCCGCCAGGCGGCTTCGAATCGATCACAGAGATCGTCGATCCGCCGGGCCGCTTCGGAAGGCAGGTCGGCGCTGCTCAAACCTTCCCGCTCGTTTTCCTCGTTGCGAGCGGAATCGAACTCCTTGGAAGAAGGCGAGTCGGCGGATTGGCTCATGGACTTTGTTTCGGAGAGGGTTCAGGTGACGCCGGGAACAATCCATCATAAACCCGCGCGCTCCGGCGGGGCAATTTGATTCTGTGAAACCGGACGCTCGCGCGTTCCGGCGGATGTTCGAATTGGTTGTTGCATTTATTAGCCGCAGGGCGCTAGCCCGGTTCCTGCTGCAATCGCCAAGTCGCCCGTGGAGCCGTCACAAGGATTTCAAATAGGCGATCAAATCCTTGAGTTCCTCGGCGGAAAGATCGCTTTCGCCGGCGACTTTGCCCGGGGCGTGAAGGTCCGTGAGCAGATCTTCCAACGATTTGGCGCGGCCGTGGTGCAGGAGCCGCACCCGCCGATACACGCCCAACAGCGAAGGCGTGTTATAGCCTTGATACTGGTCGTCCGGCGAACCCAGCCCCACATCGTGGATTTTGCCGTCGGTGAAGTAGGGACCGCTGTGGCAATTCGCGCAGCCGGCTTTGCGGCTCTCGAAAACCTGCTTCCCGCGAGCAGCCGCGGCGGTCAAGGAACCATCGGGCATGCGGAAGGGATTGGGCGGCAGTTTCAGGCTGTCCAAATACGCCAACAAAGCTTTGGTGTCTTCTTCGTTGGGGCTTCGGCCGAGCATGGTGGAGGTCATGGATTTATGCATCGCGTTATGGAGATCCTCCTGCCAGCCGTGCCAGGTCCAGGGCTTGGTGTGATGCACATTGTAAAGCGGCAGCACAGTTTTGAACGTCATTCGGCTGCCGTCGTTCATCGTGTCCATCGGCCGGCCGTTGGTGCCGCCGTCTTGATGGCACGTGTGGCAACTATACCACTGATCCAAGCTGCGGCCCCCGTCATAAAAAATCTCCTCGCCCCGCCGGGCCAGCGCGGGCGTTTGGGAACCGCCCAGGAAGATTTCGCCCTCGATCGTGCCTTCATCAATATCGACCACCTGCACCGAGTTGCGGAGCGAGTTGGCGACATAGACGGTCCGGCTGTCGGCGGCCATCTCCAAACCCATCGGCCGCCCTTTGAGCGGCAACCGGTAAAACATGTCGCGGTTGCTCAACAGCCGGCGGTCGATCAAATCGCCCGGCCCGCCCACGCCGACGAACGGCAAATCCGGCAAACCGTAAATCAAGAGTTCGTGCGTCCCGGCCGCGGAAACGACCAGGCGTTTTTCATCCCGGCTGATCGCGAGTCCGTGCGGGTCCGCGATGGCTTCGCGGGGGACATCGAGCGAGATCGCTTCGCGGTACGCTTCTTCGTCCATCCGCACGCGGGCAATCCGGCTGGCGAGCACCCAGCCCAGGCGAATGTTCCGCTCGGTGATCGGATTGCTGCGGTAAACCATCCAGGGCATGTAGGCAAACTTGCCGTCGGCCGAGGACTGCATGTGCCCGAAATTGATCCCGCCGATCAAACGGTTCTCGTGCAGTTCCTTTCCCGTCTCGGCATCGAGCACGACCACCCGCGATTCCCCGGCGAGGCCCACCGCCAGGCGTTTGCCGTCCGGAGACAACGTGAGATACCGCGGCCAATGCCCCGCCTCAAACCGCCTCAGAACTTTTAGGGTCTTCCAATCCACCTCGGCGACTTCTCCCGTCGCGACCAGACCGACGAATGCGGTGGTTCCCTTGGGAGCGACGGCAATCCCGCAAGGCTGGAAACCCACCGCGATCTCGCCCAGGAGTTTGAGCTTTCCCCCGTCCACCATCAGCACCGCGACTGTCCCGGCATATTCGCAGCTGACCAACACGGTCCGCCCGTCCGGGCAAAGCGTGATAAACGCCGGATGCTCGCCCACGGAGATTTCGTCGAGAACTTTTTGCTCGGCAACATCGACGAGCGAAACGCTGCCGGCTGTTTGGTTGGCCGTCACGAGCCAGGCACCCCCCGGCGAGAGGGCGACATCCACCGGCGAGCGGTCCGGTTCCTGGTTGGGAGACGTTGCCGATTGAGGATCGGATTTCGATCCGGGTTCCTGGGCTTGGGGTTTGCGTGTGCCCCAAATCAAGGCCAATGCGAGAAGACAGATTCCAATCGCCGTTCGCTGCATTATCGCACCTGTTGGAAAGTCGTCATCCAGACTGCATCAACGTTCCCGCCCATCATATCAAACCCGCGCGGGAAAAGAACCGAAACCCCCGCCCGCGGGTGCACTCACGATGATTGCTCAGCCAGGCATCTCCGGGAAAACCGGCAAACGGCCCGGGTTTTTGCGGAACTTTTCGATCGACAAATCTTCTAACCCTTGGTAAAAATGTCATACGCTATGAATGACCACTATTGGTATCGGGCCGAACAACCGGGTATCGTGATAGGGTTCGAGAGCCTGTACGCCCTCGATTTCCATTCCGGCCGGGTCTCTTGCGAGAGTTGTTTTGATGAAGATTTGCTCGCTATCCGTTTTCCCGCGTGGCCGATGCCGGCGGTTGTGTTTGTGGGCGATGCTCCTGGCGGGCTGGCAAATGGCGGCCACTCTTCGAGCGGGGGAGATTCACGAGGCGGTCGCGGAAGGCAAGCTGCCGGCGATCAAAAAGCTGGTCGAATCCGATCCCAAATTGATCGAAGCGGCCGACGAAAGCGGACTCCGCCCGCTGCATTATGCGGCCCTCTTGAATCAGAAGGAGATCGCCGAGTTTCTGCTCAAGAACAAAGCCACGGTCGATCCCAAGTCGAAAAACAATTACACCCCGCTGCATCTGGCCTGCACCGAAGCCCACGGCGAGATTGTGACGATGTTGTTGAACGCCAAGGCGGACGTGAAGGCTTTGGACGCCAAGAAGTACACGCCGCTGCATCACGCGGTCGAGGCGAACGATCCCAAGATTGTGACGGCCCTCTTAAACCACAAGGCCCCGATCGATGCCCGGTCCGACCTGGACCAGACCCCGCTGCACTGGGCGGCATTCAATGGATCGAAGACCATCGCGAAAATCTTGCTCGATCACAAAGCCGACGCCAAACTGGCCGACGCGAATGGGCACACGGCGCTCCATATGGCGGCTTACAACAATCAGCTCGAGATCGCCAAAATGCTGATCGAGCACAAAGCCGACGTGAACGCCCAGCCGAAGGACGAGGCGCCCATTCACATCGCGGCCCGGCAGGGGGCGTTGGATGTGCTCAAGCTGCTCCTGGAAAACAAGGCGAATCTAAAAGCCGCGACCAAGGAAGGCGAAACCCCGCTGCACCTCGCCGCCGCCCACGGTCACTCCAAAATGGTGGCGTTCCTGTTAGAGCAAGGGGCCGACATCAACGCCCAAACCAAGAATCAGGATACACCATTACACCTGGCGGTGGCGACGGATCATTTGGATATTGTGGAAGAGTTATTGAAATCGCAGCCGGATCGGAATAAAAAAAACAAGGACGGAAAGACGGCATTGGATCTGGCCCGCGACTTGAAGCTGGAAAAAATCGCAGAGACGCTTTCGAAGAAGTGAGGGTCGATTCGCCGCAGGGGGGCACCGCCCGCAGGGGGGCACCGCCCCGGTTCATCGCAACAACCGGACGCGAGCGCGTTCCGGCGGATCGTTGGTTCTTAAGTCGGGCGGATTATTGCCGAACAGCAACACTTCCTCTTTTCAGTGAAACCAAGACATGGCGGATCCCGACGTCAGACAGCTTGAGGAGAAGATCGAGTCCCTCAAAGCGGATTTGCGCCGCGCGCGGAAGGAACTCGACCGGCGGAACGCTTCGCTGGAAGAGGAGCGCAAACACTGGGAGCTGGCATCGCCCAGCCGGGAGCAGTTGGAGTATGCGCTCTCGGTGATTCCCGCCGTGGTCTGGACCGTCAACCGGGAAGGGAAGATCACGCAGTTCCAGGGCTCGGGCGTGGACCTTCTGGGCCTTGCGGCCGGGGAAATCTACGGGCAATCGGTTCTGGACGTATTTGGGGACGCCCCGGAAATGCGGCAGGCTTTGGAGCGGGCTTTGCGGGGCGAAACGTTCTCGAAGCGCCTCTCCATCCATCGGCACGTCGTGGACTGCCATTTCACGCCGCTGTGGAATCCCGAGCGCGACCTGGTCGGCGTGCGGGGCGTGGTGTTGGTGGCGGGGGCTTCGGCCGACGGCGGGCCGGCTCAAAATCCGCCCTTGGAGGAGGCCCCGTTCGGAAAGCCGGCCATCCCGGCCGCGTGGGATCTCATCCACGAGCCCAACGGACCGTTCCGATCGCTGCTGACCTATTTGCCGGATTACGTGCTGTCCGTGGTGCGGGACGGGACGATTCTGTTCATCAACCGCACGATTCCTCCGTTGAACTGGGAGGACGTGGTGGGGGCGAACATTTACGACTTTGTCGATCCGGATCGAAACGCGGACATCGAACGCTCTCTGAAACAGGCGTTTGAAACCGGCGAAACCGTGGAGCTCGAAGTCGACTCCGAAGACCCGGACGGCAAGCGGCGGGTTTACGCCTGCCGGCTGGGACCGTTTAAGCCCGCGGAGGAAGTGGTTTCCGTGATGGTCATCGCCCGGGATGTCACGCAGCTCCCGCGATGGAAGATTTGGAACGCAAGCGCGAACGGGAACTCGAACAACTTTCGCGGGCGGCGACAATGGCCGAGATGCTCGCGATCATGGCCCATTATCTCAACAACCCGCTCGCGGCGATCTCCAATTACGCCCACGGGTGCATCCGGCGGTTGAAGGCCGACGACGTGACAACCGGCCAACTTCTCGAAGCCCAACAAGACATTGTCGAGCAGTGCAACCGGGCCAGCGATTACATCCGCACGCTGCGGGGCTTCTTGCAAAAACGCGAACTCCACCAAAGCGAAACCGACCTCACCGATGTGATTATCGACGCGATCCGGCTGACGGATCCCGAAGTCCGCTCGCACGATTTGAGCGTTCGGCTCGATATGAAGATCAAATCGCCCCGGGTTTACGGAGACCCGCTGCAAATCGAACAGGTGCTGGTGTATTTGCTGCTGAACGCCGTGGACGCCATGAAGCCGCTCGAGCACGACAAGACCGAGTCGCGGGAGGCCGATTCCGAATCGAAGCCTTGCCGGCAAATCTTGATCCAGGTGGACGCCCCCACTTCGAAGGACATCATGGTGTCCGTCACCGATTGCGGGCGGGGTCTGACGCCGGGATTCGAGGAACGAATTTTTGAACCGTTTTTTACGACCCAGGAAAAGCGCCTGGGCATGGGGCTGCCTGTCAGCCGTTCTATTATCGAGTCGCACGGCGGCCGTTTGGAGGGCCTGCAAAATGCTGGATCCGGTGCCACGTTCCGTTTCAATCTTCCCCGATGCCTCGCGAGCCGATCACATGAATCCTGAACAGGAACCGACCGTTTTCGTGGTCGACGACGACCGGGCGATGCGAAAGTCGCTCCGCTGGCTGATCGAATCCGTCGATCTGCGCGTGGAGACTTACGAGTCCGCGCAGGCCTTTTTGGACCATTACGATCCGGACCGGCCCGGCTGCGTCGTGCTCGACGTCCGCATGCCCGGCATGAGCGGCCTCGATCTCCAGGACCATCTCCGCAAGCACGACATCGATATCCCGATCATCATCGTGACGGCCTACGGCGAAGTCCCGATGGCGGTGCGGGCCATCAAGGCGGGGGCGCTCGACTTCATCGAAAAGCCGGTCTGCGATCAGATCCTGCTCGACCACATTCAAGAGGCGCTCGAGCTCGACCGCAAACTCCGGCAGACGCGGGCCAATAATAAGGAAATCACCGAGCGGTTGGAATCGCTCACCAAGCGCGAAGCCGAGGTGATGGATTTTGTCGTGGCGGGGATGTCGAGCAAGGAAATCGCCGGCGAATTGGGCGTGTCCTTCAAAACGATCGAAGCCCACCGCGCCAAAATCATGAAAAAAATGGACGCCAAGAGCGTCCCGCATCTGATCCACATGAATGTGTTGACGGGGAAATCCAAGACCTCATAATAAGCGGTGTTTCATATCGCATTGATTAGCCGCAGGGGGGCACCGGTCCGCCCCGGTTCCTTGCGACAACCGGACGCGAGCGCGTTCCGGCTGATCACGCCCCGTTTGAACTCACGGATGCTCCCTTGATCGATTCGTCCTCCACCGCGGAAGCCCCGCTCCTTGAACTCAACGGGGTCCCCGTCCGCGATACGTTTGCCGAAGCGTTTCCGATTGTGGGAACGCGGCTGTTGATCACGGCGGCTTCCGAGCACTGGGCGCGGATCGCCGCCGGCGAGTTCTGTGGATTCTCCACCAGCGTGATCGCCTGCGATGTCGAAGCCGCGGTGGAAAGGTCGGTCTCCCCGGAGGAAACGCCCGACGGCCGGCCCGGGGTCTCTGTGCTCGTGTTCGCCTTCAGCCGGGACAAGCTGGCCGAAGCCGTCGCGAACCGCGTGGGGCAATGCGTTCTAACCTGCCCGACGACCGCGTGCTACAACGGCCTCGAAGATTGCCCGCGCGAAAAGCAAATCCCCGTGGGCGGGCGGCTGCGGTTCTTCGGCGACGGGTTTCAAATCTCCAAGAAACTCGGCGCGAGACGGTTTTGGCGATTGCCGGTGATGGACGGCGAGTTCGTCTGCGAAGACCGCTTTGGAACCGTCAAAGGCGTCGCGGGCGGAAACCTGATCCTCTGCGGCCGATCGCCGGAGGCGGCGCTTCAGGCGGCCGAATCCGCCGTGGCCGCGATCCGAAAATTGAGGGACATCATCCTGCCGTTCCCCGGCGGGATCGTGCGCAGCGGCAGCAAAGTCGGGTCGAAATACAAAGCCCTCAAAGCCAGCACGAACGACGCCTACTGCCCCACGATCCGCCCGCTCACGAAAACCGCCATCCCGCCGGACGCCCAGGCGGTCTATGAAATCGTCATCGATGGCCTGTCCGAAACCGCGGTCCAAGACGCCATGCGCGCCGGCCTCCACGCGGCTTGCGAACAGGGGGAACTGTCTCTCATCACCGCCGGCAACTACGGCGGCAAACTCGGCCCGCACCATTTCCACCTCCGCGATCTGCTTTGATAGGCCAGGCAAGCGGGAGGTGTCAGCCACCTCTATGTGGCGGCTGTTGTTCATTCGCCCGAGAGGATTGCGGTCATGTTTTTTTTGTAGGCTTCGACGCCCGGTTGGCCGTAGGGATTGATGCCGATGAGCCGGCCTTCGACGACGGTGGCCAGCATCAGCATTTGCAGCGTCTGGCCGATGGCGTATGCGTCGAGTTGGGGCAGGATCAAATCGGCGGTGGGACGGTGGACGTCGGCGTAGGCCTGGTTCGTGCCTTGAAAGGCCGCCTTGAGCATTTGCGGAACCGTTTTTCCCGCGTGCCGGTTGAGCTGGTCTTCATCGCCCGCGAACTCGGGGAGCGAAATGGGCGTCGCGCTAGGCTCCACCACCCAGAGGTTCGTGATGAGCTTGTCGCGGGTCCCTTCTTGGTGCTGCTGGCCCCGGCTGTGCAGGTCGCGGGTATTGACGACGGTCAAAGGCAACGCCCCTTGCTCTTCTTTGCCCAGGCTCTCGGCGAGGAGTTGATCGTACCACAGACCCAACGCCTCCAATCGCGATCCCCAGGTCGAGAGAATCCGCGTCTTCATGCCATGCTCTTCCTCCAAGAGGTGGCAGACGGCGACGTAATCCAGGACGGGATTCTCGCCGAGCGGAGCGGACCGGCAGTGCTCGGTCATGTCGGCCGCGCCTTCGAGCAGCCCTTCCACGTCCAAACCCAAAATCGCCGCGGGCAAGAGTCCGACCGCGGAGAACACCGAAAACCTTCCGCCCACGCCGTCGGGAATGGGGAACACGTCGGGGTAACCTTGGGCAATTGAAAGATTGCGAAGTTTCCCCGTTTCGCCGGTCACGGGGACGATGTACTTGCGGGCGTCTTCGGAGTCGGCTCCGTAGCGGTCTTCCAAGGCTTTGCGGAACACGCGAAACGCCGCCGCGGTCTCTAACGTTCCGCCGGACTTGCTGATGACGACAATCCCCCACCGCCCGTCCTGCCCGGGCTTAGACTGCGATTGGCATTCGAGAAGGTCCAACAGCCCCTGCATCGCGTCGGTGTCGAGGTTGTTGCCTTCAAAGTAAATCCGGGGCACTGCGTTCCCGCCCGTATGCCGGGCGCGGACCTCGGCGGGGAGTTCGTTGTGATAGGGGTGACACAGCGCTTCAAACAGCGCCCGCGCCCCCATGTACGAGCCGCCGATGCCGAGCGACACCACGCTGCCCAGTTCCTCGCGGAGCCGACCGGCGGTGGTTTGGATATTCTTGAGCAGCCCTTCGGATCGGCTTTCGAGCATCTTCGCGGGCAGCGGAATGAAGCCCGCATCCAGGGGCTGTTTGTGGGCCGGGATCTCCCCGTTTGATTCCCAGAGCCCCACATCCTCGAACATCTCGTCCCGCGCTCCGAGCAGCTCGGGCTCCAGTTCCTCAAAGTGCTCCGACGGGATGAGTTTCTTGGCGGCCGTCGCATCGTACCGGAGTCGGCTGGGCATCGGTTTTGTCCTTGGTCCGTTGTTGCTGAGGAAAGTCAACTCGCGAAGGCATTCTAACGTTTCCGAGACGGCCGTGCGAATTCAAGCGACCAAGGATCACCGACCAATTCAATTTGGGGGGCGATTCACGCCGGAGACTTCGAAATCCGAATCTCGAAATCCGAAACAAACCCCAATGACCGAAGCTCGAATTTCAAAACCCCGCGAGACAGGTGTGACTTATCAATGCCGGGGATTTGTTTGGGACATTCGGGTTTTGGGATTTGATTCGGATTTCGTGCTTCGGATTTGCCCCGGAAAACGCGCAGAATTGGGCACGCCGATCTAAAACTCGGCTTCCACCGCGGCGCGTTGGTAGAGCGGCAGGACGCGGTAGTAGATTTCCAGCGTCATCACCGCCAGGCAGGTTGTGTAGAGCCGGCCCCCGCGGTCGCCTTTGTGGCCTTTTTCGATCACGTCCCAACTGCCTTTTTCGGGGCCGGCTTTCTTCTGCGTCTGGACCAGCCAATCCCGCATCACCGTGTTCCACTTTGTCCAGAGTTCGCCGCGGGCCCCGGTGAATTGGATCATGACCTGGCTGGCATAATAGTCGTAATAGATATCGCCTTTGGACGGCCCGACCTTGGCCAGGTACTTCACGCCTTCCACGAGCGCGGGGTTGTTGGCTTTCCAGCCCATGTACATTCGGCACAACAGGCCAATGGACGTTGTAGAGGCCTTCGGCCCCTGTCCCGGCATGTAGCTGTATTGGGATTTGTCTTTATTGGAGACATCGTCGAGGAACTTGTTCACGCCCATCCCGACCGTGCGGGGGATGGGAACTTTCGCATGATACGCGCTCTTTAAGGCCATGACCTGCCAGCCCACGACCGACGTGTCGCCCGCGGTATTGGGTTTGTACCGCCAGCCGCCTTCCGAGTGCTGGGCGCGGACGATGAACTCGGTGGCCGCCTGAGCATAAGGCTTGAGCCGGCGGTCCTCGGTCATCCCATAGGCCTCCGCGAGCGCGGTCGCGCAGATCGCCTGCACGTACATGCCTTCGTTGCCGGGGCTTCGGCCGCGAAAATCCAAACCGGCGGGCTGGCGGATTCCCGAGTTCACCATATAGAACAGCCCGCGGTTGACCGTGTCCTTATAGTGGCCGTCTTTCATGTGCGTATGCCCGGCCCCGAGAAAGGCCAACAGCGCGAGCCCGGTCGCGCCGGTGGGACAGGACAGTTGCCCCTCGCCCGAGGATTTGCCCACATCGTTAAAGTCCCAACTGCCGTCGCGGCGCTGGACCGACGCCAGCCACTGGAGCGCGAAGCCCACCGCGGCATCGCTCTCGGCATTGCCTCCGCGTTGTTTGTTCAAGGCGTCCCGCGTCGCCCCGCTTCGCCCCTGGGAAATCGAACTGATCGTGACCGGCGGCGCTGCGCCGTCGGTCGTGTCCGGCTTGAGGGACATCTCAAAATCGTTGATGTTCAATTCGAAATTGGAATCCTTGTCGACATCGTTATCGACGAGCGACTCGGTGTCCATCGGCGCATCCTCCACAGTCATGTCTTCCAAGACTTGGGGCTGCTCGATCGGCTCCTCGAGCGGCTGCGTGTCGATGACTTTGTCCGTCTTGACCATCACGCTCAAGATCTCTTCGCGGACCTCGGCGGGCAGGATGATCAAGCCCAGAATCGCCAAGACGGCCACGTGCAGAATCATGCTGACCGAATACACCACGAGCATTTGCCGCCAACCTGGTGCCGTGGCCCGGCCGCCGCGTTCCTCCTCGTCGTCTTCGTCCTGCGGTGTGGATTGGGCAGCGGCCGGTTTGGGTTTCGCCGGCTCCGCGGCGGGCTTGACGAAACCCGGCTTGGGCGGAATGGCTTCCGAGGCTTTCGCGGCGGGCGGTGCAGCCGCCGCCTGTGGAGCGGCCGGATCCTGCTTTTTGGCGACGGGCTTGGGGGCGACGGGCTTGGGGGCAACGGCCTTGGGCGGTACGGGCCTCGGGGCAACGGCCTTGGGCAGTACGGGCCTCGGGGCAACGGCCTTGGGCGGTACGGGAGCGGTTGACTCGGCCGGCGTGGTTTTTTTTCGCGGTTTGGGCTTGGGAGGAACCGGCGGAACCTCGCCATTCTCCAAAACTCCAGAACTGGATGCATTCTGCTCGTTTGGCATCGGCGAAAACTCGCTGGAAATTGAGGATCGATCTGGTGAGGAGGAGTGAAAGCCACTCCTCGCCGGCTGGCCCTGGCTTCCCATCGAAGGCGGAATTATCCGAACGTTGACGGGAAGGCGAAGTTTGCGGGAGTTTTTTAGAAAGGGGTTGTATCCAAAATCGGAGGATCTAGGGAAAGACCCTCATAGAATTGTAACCAAAAGATCGGGAATTGTTAATGGGTTACACAAGAAAATCGCCGAGCACGAAAATCCGTCCGCCGCGTTCCGCTTCGCACTGCGTGAAAAAACACGGGCGGATTCGCGATCCGCCCGTGCCGATGGTTAGGTTTGCGAAAGGGAAACCCGTATGGGTTAGTTGGAGGAGGTGACGGTTTGGACTTCGCCGCCGTTCCGGCTGCCGGTGCCCTGATAGACGCTGAAGTTGATGTTTTCGGAGACAAACCGCACGGATCCGTCTCCGATCACGAACTGGCATCCGCCGGTGTGGTTGCTGCCGAAGCTCACATCGTTGAAGTTGGCCGACGTGTAGGCCTGGTAGTTGATGTTGTATTGGATGTTCTTGCAACTGCCCATCGCGCTGCCGGAGGCCCCGCGGGTCCAAATTCGATAGCCCGTGTTGGTGTTGCCCTGGGCGTCTTTGCCGAAGGAGCTTTCGCCGAGCAGGAAGGTGTTGGAGGCCCCATCGGTGATGTCGCGGATGCCGGTGTTGCTGTTGCGGAACAAGAGTCCGGTCGTTCCGTAGTCGCCGTGCCCGGGCTGGCCGGTGTATTCGCCGTAGTTGACGACCGGGTTCGAGTTGGGCATCGGTCCGGTGGGTCCCATCACGCCGTAGTAGTGGGTCGTGTAGGTCGGCGTGCCGCCGGAGTATTCGCCGCTGTTGGTCGTCAATTCATTGGAGCCGATGGCGCTGGGGCAGAGAAACACCGGAATGCGGGTCAATCCCATCGCGTTGAACGAGGTGTAGGTTTGCGTGCTGAAGTTGAACTGTTTGTACAAGGGGGCCTGATCGGCTTCGGGAAGGATCATGGCGCACCAGCTCAACTGGTTTCCGGCGGACAGTCCGCCGGAGGGAAACAGGCCGTGCGTATCGTGATAGTTATGCAGGGCGATGCCCAACTGTTTCATGTTGTTTTTGCACGTGGACCGGCGGGCCGCTTCGCGGGCCTGCTGCACGGCGGGAAGCAAAAGGGCGATCAAAATCGCGATAATCGCAATCACGACGAGCAGCTCGATGAGGGTAAATCCGCGCTTCTTGGAGGTCATGTGGAGGCAATCCTTGGGGTGAAGAATGATGGGTGAAAAGCGTCGCCCAAAAAATTTGGGCGGGGGGTTGGGCGTCAGGCCCGCGGGGAGTGTAAACATCGGGGGAGAGCGAGAGATCGGCGGCGCGCTCAACGACTTCCCGCGCGCGGACCGCGACTCGGTCTATTAAACGCCCGGGTTCCCAAATGGTTACGCGGAATTTAAGAAAAATTGAGGTTTGGAGAGATTATACCATCGCCTTGACAAATTCCCATCAATTTTTTCCCGACGGCGGCAATTTTGGACGATAATCCAACCGTTCGACCTGCGCGATCTCGCGATCGAATCCATGAGTTTGCGACGCGGATCAAAACTGCCGCAGAAAGCGGACGTCGTTTTCGTAGAACCGGCGGATGTCTTCGATGTGATGGCGGCGCATGCAGAACCGCTCGATGCCCAGCCCGAACGCAAACCCGCTGACTTCGTCCGGATCGTAGCCCACCGCCCGGAGCACGTGCGGATCGACCATGCCCGCGCCGCCGATCTCCATCCAGCCGCCGCCCCAACTCATATCGACTTCGACCGAAGGCTCGGTGAAGGGGAAGAACGACGGCCGAAACCGCACGTTGACATCCTCGCCCAGATACGTGTGGGCGAACATGCTCAAGATGGTTTTGAGTTGGGCCATCGTCACGCGCTCGCCGATCATCAGGCCTTCCATTTGATGGAACATGCAGGAGTGCGTGCGGTCGATCGTGTCGGGGCGGTAAACCCGGCCGACGGAGACAATGCGGATCGGCGGCTTGGTCGTTTCCATCACGCGGATTTGCACCGTGGAAGTCTGGCTGCGGAGCAGCACCGGGCCTTGGCTGCCCTTTTTTCCCGCTGCGGTCTGAGCCGTGGCGAGATAGAAGTTGTCGAGCGGATCGCGGGCCGGGTGCTCTTCGGGGATATTGAGGGCCACGAAATTGTGCCGCTCGTCTTCGATCTCCGGACCCTCGGCCACCGTGAACCCGAACCGGCCCATCAGGTCCTTGAACTCGTCGATGGTCTGCGTCAGCGGATGCCGGCGTCCCTGCTCATAAGCTTGCCCCGGCAGCGTAACATCGAAGCCCGCCACGTCAGCTTGCGGTTTTTCCAGTTCCTGCTTCCGCTGGTCGAACGCGGCATTCACCCGTTCCTTGACTTCGTTGAACTTCTTCCCCAAAACGGGACGCTGTTCCTTGTCCGCTTTGCCGATCAGCGTTTGCAGCTCGCGGAGTTGGCCTTTTTTCTGCCCCAAGAACTCCACGCGGACTTGCTCCAACGCCTCTTGAGAATCGGCCGCGGCGATGGCTTTGATCGAAGCGTCTTCGTATTCCGTAAATGCCGTCAAAGGGTCCATAGGAGAATCTCTTCTTACGCTTAAATCTTAGAGACTGTCCCATAAGTGGGATTGATGTGAGCGGCACGGCGCTAGCCGCCGGTCGAGTAGAGACCAAGCCCACTTACGCAGACCGGCACGTTGCGCGGATGTTGGTCGAGTAGAGACCACGCCCACTTACGCAGACCGGCGGCTAGCGCCGTGCCGCTCATTTTTCAGGCTTACGCAGGATTAAGATAAAGATTTCTTACAAACATCAACACCCGGCTTCTGAGAAACCGGGTGCTGGGTGGATCGTGAATGGAACAAAGCCAGGCTGCCGTCAGGCGGCTTTGGACTGGAGCGCGGATTTGACGAGTTCCACGACTTCCCTGAACACGGCAGGGTCGGAAATCGCCAATTCGCTCAGCGATTTGCGGTTCAGGTCGATGTTCGCGAGGTTCAGCCCGTTGATGAACTCGGAATACTGGAGGCCATGCATCCGGCAGGCCGCCGAGAGCCGGGTAATCCACAGCCGGCGGAATTCCCGTTTGCGGTTGCGGCGGTCGCGATAGGCGAACGCCCGCGCGCGGACCACGGTTTCCTTCACGGTTCGCAGGAGCTTGCCACGGCCGCCGCGGTTGCCCTTGGCTTCCTTGAACAAGCGTTTTTTCGACCTCAAACGCGATTTGCCGGACTTGACTCTCATTACGGAAACTCGTTCGTTTGTTGGCGTTGAATAAAGAAAACAGGCCTCGGCGGTTTTTACAGGCCGGGCAGCAGGGCGTCCCGGATGGTTTTCGCGTCGGCCCCGGTCGCGACGCCGTCTTGCCGCAGCCCCCGCTTCCGCTTGCCGGATTTGTGGCTTAACTTATGGCCGCGAAATGCCTTGCGGTGTTTGATTTTCCCGGAAGCGGTCACTTTGAACCGCTTTTTCATTCCTTTGTGGGTTTTCTGCTTGGGCATGGTTCTGGCCACTTGAGGGTCTAATCGATCCACGGCGGCATGATGCCGCCGGTGTGTTGGCTTCGGTATTCAATCCCGGCCGGAAAGGGAAGCATTATAGGTGGAGCGAGCGCCACATTTTCCACCGCAGGAGCCAGAGAGTTTTGCGAAATTCTCCGACTTTCCCAAAAGTTTTGGCCTCCGGACCGGCAAAACGGGTGGCAGGCGAGACCGGGACGGGTTGGGACCGCGGTTATTTCGTGACCCGGGGGGCGAGGATCACGCTCATCGTCCGCCCGCTCTCCATGCCCGGGGCTTTTTCGACCTTGGCCACATCTTCCAAAGATTGGATGATCTCTTCCAGCATTTCCCGCCCGCGGTTGTGGTGGGCGTTTTCCCGGCCGCGGAAAATCACGTTGATCTTGACCTTGTCCTTCTGGTCCAAAAACGAGCGAGCCCGCTTGACTTTGAACTCGATGTCATGGTCCCCCGTTTTCGGACGCAAGCGAATTTCCTTGACCTGGACCTGATGCGTCTTCTGCGCGTCCTTTTTCTTCTTGGTTTGCTCGTATTTGAACTTCCCATAGTCCATGATCCGGCAAACCGGGGGCCGCTCGTTGGGAGCGACTTCCACAAGGTCCATGCCCGCCTCCGCGGCCGTCTTCAGGGCTTCCGCCGTGGGAATGATCCCCAGCATCTCCCCGTCTTGATCGACAACCCGAATGGGCGTAATTCGAATCTGGTCGTTGACACGATGTGTGTTTTCCGTCGCTGGTGGCATCCTCAATCTCAAAAAAGGAAAGAAATGGACCGCTCGCCTTCAGTCCCCCGGACGACAAAACCGCTTTGCCGATAGGCCGGAGTCTGTGGCACGAGACCAATAAAGCCTGTCGAGTGGATTCGGCTGTGTTTTTAATTATGACGATATTCCAACATATTTCTAACCCGGATTTGGAATCGCGTCAAGAAGTGAGAGCGGAATATCCGCGGGAGAAAGGCCGAGTTCATCCCGCTTCCCTGTTTTACGTTTCATCCCGCCGGGATTTTCAGTTGACTTGTTTGGTGGGATTGGGGCCGGGGCGTGCTGGGCCGCCGGCCTGGGGGTTTTCCTCGGCGTCGCCGCCCCCGTCCTTGAGCATCTCTTCCACCACATCCTTGGGACGCTGGATCCGCCCTCGCACCCGGATGGCTTTGTGGGCCTTAAACGCACCGGGAAAGCCTTCGAACATCGGTTCGCCTTCGATCCACATTTTGAGCGGCTGGTCCCGGCCGGTTTCCGTCATGATCACATCCCCCACCGCGAGCCCCATAATTTCCCCCGCCGAAATCGTCGTGCGGGCCAGTTCGACGACCATCTCGACCGGGGCCTGCGACAAGCCCGTTTGCAGATTGACCGACTGCCTCGGGGCGGCGACTTTTTTCGTGTAAGCCGACCAGGTGTCCGACGACAGTTTGCCGGCGAGCGGCTCGATCGTGTTGAAGGGGATGCACAAATTCATGATGCCCCGCAGTTCGCCCATGCAGATCTCAAAACTGATCAGCACGATGACTTCGTTGGGGGGCACGATTTGGATGAGCTGCGGGTTGCTTTCGACCTGGCGGACGCTGAGCCCCAACTCGCACAGATTGCCCCAGGCGCTTTCGAGCCCCTCGATGGCCAAGTCCGTGACCCGCGAAACAAGCCGGATTTCGATGTCCGTCAGCGGGCGATTGGGGACGTTCGGGCGAGGTTCCCGGCCGCCGCCCAAAAGCCGATCCACGAAGGGAAAAATAATGGCCGGGTTGATGTCCAGGATCATGTGCCCGTCCAAACCCGACGATTGGAGGAGGTTAAAACATGTCGGGTTTTCCAGGCTGAACACGAACTCGCTGTAGGTCAATTGATCCACGCTGATGAGCTTGACCTCGATGATCGAGCGGAGCATGCTGCTGAGCGCGGCTCCGAATTCCCGGCTGAAGCCGTCGTGCAGCGCCTGGAACGCCCGCATCTGCTCTTTGCTGACCCGCTCGGGGCGTTTGAAATCGTAAACGCTGATCGAGCTGCGTCCCGTGTCCTTCTTTTTGGGAACCGCCGCCTTGGGGCGCTGGTTCCCGCTGTCGAGCGCGGACAGCAACGATTCCACTTCGGTTTGACTGAGAACATCCGCCATCCGTGGCTCCGAATTCAAGTTTAATGTTTCAGGTTTAATGTTGACGTTGAAACCGCTTCACATTGAACGATGTCCCCTTCTCCCGATCTTGTATTCCTGGCTCACTCGCGAATCTGGCCGCGGCCGTGGACCACATATTTGTAACTCGTCAGTTCCTTGAGTCCGCAGGGGCCTCGGGCGTGGAATTTGTCGGTGCTGATGCCGATCTCCGCGCCCAGTCCGAATTCCCCGCCATCGTTGAACCGCGTGCTGGCGTTGACCATCACGGCCGCGGAATCCACGCGGCGCATAAATTCCTCGGCGGCGGGGAGATCGTTCGTCACAATGCTGTCCGTATGCTGCGAGCCATATTCCGTAATGTGCCGGACGGCCTCGTCCAGGCTGTCCACAATCTTGATCGACAAAATCAGGTCCAGATATTCGGTCCGAAAATCTTCTTCCGTCGCCGGCTTGCCGGCGGGCACCAGTGGCAGCGACCGCGGGCAGCACCGCATTTCCACGCCGGCTGCTTGGAGGGATTTTCCGATCCGGGGCAGAAACGTCTCGGCGATGTCCTGGTGGATCAAAAGCGACTCGGCGGCGTTGCAGACCCCCGTCCGCTGGCATTTGCTGTTGATCGTGATGTTCTCGGCCATCTCGAGATTCGCGGCTTTGTCCACATAGACGTGGCAGATTCCGTCGAAGTGCTTGATGACGGGCATCGTGGCTTCGGCGGCGACGCGTTCGATCAAACCCTTTCCACCGCGGGGGATCGTGACATCGATGTCATCCCTCATTCGCAGAAAATGGCCGACGGCTTCGCGGTCGGTCGTCTCCACAAGCTGCACGGCGTAGCGGGGCAGGCCCGCGTTCTCCAGATTTTCGCTGAGCAGCCGATAAATCGCCTGGTTGCTGTGAAAGGCCTCTTTGCCGCCTCGCAGAATCACGGCATTGCCGCTCTTGACGCACAAAGCCGCTGCGTCCGCGGTGACGTTGGGCCGGGATTCATAAATGAAGAACACGACGCCCAAAGGCACGCGCACCCGCGTGACGAGCAAGCCGTTCGGGCGGACGTTGCTGTCGATGATCTCCCCCACCGGCTCGGGCAGCCGGGCGACGTCTTCGAGCGCGCTCGCGATGCCTTCCAAGCGGGACTCGGTCAACCGCAGCCGATCGATCGCCGCTTTCGTCAAACCGTATTCCGGGGCCTTCTCCAAGTCCAAGGCGTTGGCTTCGATGAGCCGGGCGGTTTGCGTGCGAATCGCGTCCGCGGAGCGTTTGAGCCAGGCCGATTTCTGTTCGCCGGTGGCCAAACCCAACTCCCGCGATGCAAGCCGGGCGCGGTTGGCCACGTCTTTTGCGTATTGTACTAAATCGTTCATAAGCCGGGGCTTGTCAAAACAGAGACGCCTGGGAGGCTGGAGTATCTGGAATCCGCCGAAACGTGTCAACGGGCATTGGCCGAGCCGGTTTTTCGGGGGAAAGGTGTCTTTGGATATGTTTATCGTACTCCGAATCGCCCCCGAGGGAAATCTTCACTTCTGACGGCGAGGCGTGTCCGCCCGTCGCGGCGAAGGGGGTTGAGCAGAATTATGGTTCCCAGAATCATGATTCTGTGATGAATGCGGCCGAAGAGAGGATTTTGGACCTTCGGAGTTTCGGCAAAAATAAACGGGCAAACACATCTGTTGGCAGAATGGCGACCGGCGCTCCCGGCAATCATCCTTTGTAATGCCTTGTAACAAAGCCTCTTGTCGCATCTGGGGGCATCGGATAAACTTGGTTAGTTTGGGGATTTCATCCCGAATTTACATTTTGGATTACGTTTCGAGAGATCGGATCAGGCTCATGAGAATCAAAGCTCCCATACGCACCGCTGCATTTCTCACGCTGATTATGGGGGCATTTGCCGCCTGCGGGTTCATCGCCAATGCTTATTCCGGGCCGACGGACGCCGACGCGGAAACAACCAAGCTCGTGGCGGACATGATTACCCGCTTCCACATCAGCCAAAAGCCCATCGACGATGCGGTGTCGGAGCAGCTTTTGAACCGGTTCCTGGAGCAATTGGACCCGCAAAAGCTGTACTTCACGCAAACGGACATCGACGAGTTCAACAAATCCAAGACGAAGCTCGATGATGAGATCAAAGACGGCGATGTGAAGTTCGCTTACGACGTCTACGACCGCTACCACGCGCTGATGCAGGACCGCATGAAGCTGGCCCACAAGCTGATCGATTCCGATTTCGATTTCACCCGCGACGAGTCGATGGTCACCGACGCGGACAAGCTGGCCTGGGCGAAAAACCAATCCGAAATCGAAGACCGCTGGCGGAAGCGGATCAAATACGACATGCTCCTGTTGAATCTCGACGGCACCAAAATCGATGAGGCTCGCAAGCGTCTGAACAAGCGCTACGACAACATCGAGTCCATGCTGAACCAGATCGACGACAGCGAAAAACTGGAAACCTATCTCTCCTCGCTGACGCACTGCTTCGATCCGCACTCCAGCTACATGTCGCCCGAATCCAACGACGATTTCCAAATCCAGATGCGGCTCCGGCTTCAGGGCATCGGGGCGGCTCTCCGCTCGGAAGACGGCTACACCGTCGTCGCCCAGGTCGTGCCCGGCGGAGCGGCCGACAAGGACAAACGCCTCAAAGTCGGCGACAAGATCATCGGCGTCGGCCAGGCTGAAGGCGACATCACCGACATCGTGGAGATGAAGCTCTCCCGCGTCGTCCGGCTGATCCGCGGCGAAGCCGGCTCCAAAGTCCGCCTGCAAGTCAAACCCAAGGCCACGCCCAACGAAGTCAAAGTCTACGAACTCACCCGGCAGGTCATCGAACTCAAATCCTCCGAGGTCAAAGGCGAAATCATCGACGCTAAGGACTGGATCAAAGGCGGCACCGGACGGATCGGCGTCATTAACATTCCCTCGTTCTACCGCGACTTTGAAGGGGCCCGCCAAGGCGACAAAGATTTTAAGAGCACCTCTCGCGACGTTCGAAAAGTTCTCGATGACTTCCGCAAACAAGGCGGCGTGGACGCGGTGATCGTCGATCTCCGCATGAACGGCGGCGGGGCCTTGAGCGAAGCCATCGAAGTCTCCGGGCTGTTCATTAACGATGGCCCTGTGGTGATGGTCAAAGAACAAAACGGCAAAACGATCTCGCACGACGACCTCGAAGACGGCGTCGCCTACGGCGGCCCCCTGGTCGTGGTCTGCAACCGGCTGTCGGCCTCGGCTTCGGAAATCTTCGCCGGCGCAATCAAAGATTACGGGCGGGGCATCATCGTCGGCGACACCACGACCCACGGGAAAGGCACCGTCCAAAATGTGATGCCCGTCACCCGCCAACTCTTCAAGTTCCTTCGCCCCGACAACCGCGGCGCCTTGAAACTCACCATCAACCAGTTCTACCGCGTCAACGGCCGCAGCACCCAAAACGACGGCGTGCATTCCGATGTCGTCCTGCCTTCCCTGATCGACCACATGGATCTGGGGGAATCCTTCCTGGACAACGCCCTCAAAGCCAGCAAGGTCGATCCGATCAAGCACGACAACTACGGCATGACCAAAGAGGATTGGGTCAAGGAAGTCAAGCAAAAAAGCCAGAAGCGCATCACAGCCGACGAGGACTTCCAAAAGGTCGAAAAACGGATCGCCAGCTTCCTGGAACGCAAAAACCGCGAAACGGTCTCGCTGAACGAAGCGACCCTCAAAAAGGAACAGGAAGCCGACAAGAAGCTCGAAGATGAGGAGCAAGAAGACAAAAAGAACGAGGACGGCAAAGAACCGCCCATCTTCGAGGACAACTACTACAACAAGGAGCTCGTCCACATCACGAGCGACTACATGGGCCTCGCGAAAGAACTCAAAACGGTGAAGAATTAGGGCAACTGGTATTTTGAATTGACGATGGCACTGGCAAATGGCCAGTGCCATTTTCCTTTCTGTGACGGTTTCTATCCAAAACCTTCAATCGTCCAGGCGTTCGCGGAGTTCGTCGCGTTCCCGGCGGGTCATTTCCAGATCGAACATCAAATACTTAATGTCCAGCCGAAGTTGGGCGAGCGCTTCTTGCACCAGCCCCAAAATCCGCCGACGCCGCTTCACCGAATCCACCACGCGAAGATACGCCGCTTCCATGTCGTCTTGATATTCCTCAGGGAGCGCAGCGATGTGCTTCGCGAAATCGATAATTTCGCGGGGCAGTTCGTCGAGGCCATTTTCCGGGAGTCGCGAGTTCATAGGGTCGTTCCGAAGGATGAAAGCGGCAAGCGATTTCCACCAACCGATTGTGCCCCCGCGTAACGCCCGAACACAAGGCCCCGCCGTAACTTCTTTGGGGGAAATTGTTTATCGCAACCGGCTTGGGATGGCGGGACCAAACGCCCGTCGCGTTTGGGAGACGGCGCGCGAGCGATTTTCCGTAAGTTATTACAATATAAGCCTTTGGAAAAACCCATGCCCTCGGCCGCATGTCGCATAGGCTCTGCCGGCGGAAATCGTTACAATCCCGCCCCACGAGTTCGGAAACGATTTTTCCGCGAAAATCTCATCCCATCTTCCCAATCCAGCCGATGACACGGACAAACGCGGCTTTACAGATTCTCAGGCTTCTCCGGATGGAATCTCATAAATTCCTTTGATGCCGATATACTTCCCTCATCAAACCCGACTTCTCGCGGCCGGCTGGGGATTGTGCCTCGTCCTGCTGTTGGCGGGCGGTTTGCGCGCGGAGGAGTATCGGCAAGGGTTCGATGACGAAACTCCCCACTGGATCGTGAGTCATTACGACAAATCGCAGATCCAAATTCTGAAGCACGCCGGGCAGTCGGAGAATCGGCTGAGGGGCGATCGTTCGGAAGGTCTGGTTCTGGAATGCCGGGCCCAAGGGGCCTCTTTTCAGTTGGACCACGAACTCCCCGCCGCCCGGAGCATCGAGGAACTCAAGCTGCAGGTCGGGATGCGGGCAAGTGCTCCCGGCGCGGCGGTTTGGCTTCGGCTCGTGTTTCCCAACGAGACCGACCCGGGGACGGGCGAGGTGCTGACAACGTTTTTGCGGGGCGACACATACGCCGAAGCCGGCAAATGGCAAAAGCTGGAATGCCGCACGACGAAGAAGATGCTCCAAGCGCGGGCCAGGCAATTCCGGTCGGCACTTAACAATCCCAACCTCAATTTTCGCGATGCCTACGTCGATCGGGCGATCATCACCGGCAAACTGCCCGCGGGGAAAGTGGAAATCCTGCTGGACGAGTTGAAGCTCGGCCCTGTGGTCAGCCCCGCCGCCGTGGGTTCCCCCACCAAGCCGGCGGTCGAGCAAACCAATCACGAGGCCCAAGCCGTGCCGGCGACGTCCGCGTCCGCCGCCGATGCGGCCGATACCGCGGAAGGCCCGACCCAAAAGCCGGCCGTCGAATTCCGCTTGGACAAGTTGCAGGTGGAGGGGCGTCCGTTTTTCCCGCGGATTGCCGCCTATCATGGGGAGCCCTTCAACTCGCTAAAGCTGGCGGGGCTGAATGTCGTCTGGGTACCGAATTACGAGGATGTCGAAACCCTGGCCGCGGTCCGAGAGCAAGGTTTATGGGTGATGGCCACGCCGCCCCGCGGTGACGGCGGCGGGCAAGATTATCGACCCCGAAGATGTGAGCATCATTCCGTTTACGCACAAGACCGATCCGATTTTGCTGTGGAACCTGGGCACGCGCGTCCCGCCGGAGAACCAGGAGGCCCTCAGAAGCTGGTTGGAGCAAATCCGCAATGCCGACCGCGAGTTTCGCCGTCCGGCGATGGTGGACATCATCGGCCGACAGGAAAAGAACGTTTCAAGGTTCGTCTCCATGCTGGGGATGAGCCGGTTCGCCGATCACACGCCGTTCAATCATACAACCTTCGCTCCGAAGACGTTCCGCAATTGGCTCCTGCAAAAACAAAAGCTCGCCCGCCCCGGCACGTTCATGTGGACGTGGATTCAAACGGAACCCTCGGAAGCTTGGACCGCGCACCGGGACAAAGCCGACCACGCTCCGGTGGTCATCGAACCCGAGCAGATCCGCCTCCAGGTTTATGCGGCCCTCGCCGCGGGCTGCCGGGGGATCGGATATTGGAAGACGACTTCGCTGGAACCCGACGCTCCCGGAGACTGGGAACGCCAACTGGCGATTGCCCAGCTCAACCTGGAGTTGGAACTTCTGGAACCTTGGCTGGCGACGGGGCGGGTGGTGTCGCACATCCCGTTCGGAGCGACCCCGCCGACGCAGCAAGCCTTCACCCGCCGGTCGTTTGACGGCCGCAACGGCTCCACCGAAATGGGCGAGGCGCAAGCCAAGCTGCGGGAACTCGAAAACCAGGCCAAGCGGGCCGCGAGTCTGGCGGGCGATTTGGAGGCGACGCAAATCCGCAGCGAATACGGCACGCTGCTGTTGCCCGTGTGGTACGACCGCGAAGCGCAATTCGTGCCGGGCCAGATGACGGCGAACGACGCCTCCATCGTCGTGCCTCCGTTCGATGCGACGGCGTCGGCGTGGGAGATTTCGCCCACCGGCATTCGCAGCTTGCAGCACAAGCCGACGCCCGGCGGCAAGCTGATCACTCTCAAAAAGTTCGATCAAACCGCGGCGGTGATTTTGACGTCCGACCGCGACATCATCACCCAACTCCGCAAAAAGATCGATACGCTCGCCGAACCCAGCGCCAAAATCTCGGTCGCGCTCGCCAAGGCGAAATTGGAACGCGTGACCAAGGTCGATGAGGAACTCCAAACGCTCGGCGTCAGCCAGCCGGACGCCCCGCAAATCCTTGCCCGCTCCCGGGAGTTGGTGGAGTTCGCCGAACAAGCCCTGAGCCGGCGGGATTACCACGGAGCGAGGCAAATGGCCGCCGACGCCATGCAGCTTCAGCGAATCCTCCAGCGGGCTCATTGGAACGATGCGGTGCGGCGGATGTCCTCGCCCGTCTCCAGCCCGCACACGATCTGTTTTCAGACGCTGCCCGATCATTGGCGGCTCGTCGCCCGCCTGGGCGAAAGCCGAATGGACAACGACAACAACCTGCTCCGTTCCGGCAACTTCGAGGACATCAACACGATGGTCGTCGAAAAGTACCAGCACACGCAAAAGCACATCGACGGCGTGCGGGCCACGGCGGAACTTTATCCAGGGGCCAAGGAAGGCAACTATTCGCTGCGGCTGATCGCGGTCCCCGTGCCCGGGAAGGAACTCCCGGCCGTGCTGCCGGAAAATCCGGTCACCGTCACCACGCCCCCGGTCATGGTGCAAAGCGGGCAGGTGGTCTCGGTGAGCGGCTGGGTCCGCGTGACCTCGCCCATCTCGCACAGCCTGGACGGCGCGCTGTTGTTCGACAACCTCGCCGGCCCCGTCTCCGCGCAGCGCTGGCAAGCGGCGAGCGATTGGCAGCGGTTTTCGATCATCCGCGAAGTCCGGCAAAGCGGCAGCTTCACCGTCACGATGACATTAGGCGGCCTGGGCGAAATTCAATTCGACGATCTGAAAATCATCCCCCACGACCCGCGGACCGGGTCCCCCGCCGCCCCCGCCCCGCAACTCGCCGACCCGCGAAGCCCCTTCACCGCGCCCTTCAAACTGCTCCAACAAATCCCCAAATTCCCCAGCTGGCCCTCGCGGAATTGAGATTGGTGGGTTGTCCGTGCTGAGGCGATCGGACCAAACCTCCGGTCCGTGCCCGCGTCAGCCGCTCTGATAAAGCCTCACAAATTCCTCGGTTTTTTCGTCGCGCTGAATGCGAAAGCCTGCGCCAAAAAAACTTCATTCGGGCTGTTTTTTCGGATCCGTGTTTCCGGGATGTTTTTCCGGCGGATAGAGCGGATGGTATTCTATCGTCGTCTCCGGGCCGTTCTTGCGAAGCCAGGTTCGCGCGTGCCACACCACCTGGCAAGCCGTCTGCGATGGGACGGCATCCGTCAGAACCTTCCGCAGCGTTTCCTTTTTGTCCCGCACCTCGATGCGCGGGTAATCTTCTCCACCATAAGGCGTGAATTTCTCACCGAACCAAAGAGGACCGACGGAATCGACTCGCTTCGCCACCGCCATGACGAGGCCGTGCGGACTCCCCGCGTATTCGATGCTCAGCCGGCGATCCAGTGGATAATCCTTGAGCTTGAGCAGTTTTTTATCGACCAAATGGACGATTTTGGGGTGCTTGGCATCCTTGACGGCAACCATCCAGGGAATCAGCTTACTGAATTTCTCAAGAAACGCGTCGACCGATTTGAACGTCTCCTTCTCTTCGTCTTTGCTCACGAGTGCCCGCAAAATTGCATCGCGCTGGTCTCGGGGATCCGATGCAAAATTCTGGTCGTCTTCGTCTTTGTCCACGGAGGGCGGGCACCCGTGCGGATCATTGGGCGTGCGGAAGACGGTTTCCACCGTAAAGCGGCACCCCAGCCGCTCGCCGGCCCGCTCGAGCAGCGGGATGTACCAAGGCGAGTTGTGCGGTTGGATCGGACGGAGGTGAAATGCATTCAGCCCATGATACACCACCGTGGTCGGCATGTGACGCTCATTTAGGTCGGTCGTCGCCTTCCAAAGACTCCAATTATAACATTTGACGGCTACCGCATCGGTCAGCAGGCCGCGAACCTGTCGGTCCTTCTCAGAGAGACAGATCTCCGTCGCGAAGTCCGACCAACCAAGTTCGGCCGATCCGCTCCCGCCGCTGGCGGGTGCGAGATTTCCGATCCGCCGCTGCAAGGTCCAGCATAGTTGTCTGACGTCTCCCGCGAACTCCAGGTTGAGTTTCTTGTCGAGCGCGTAGCCCCGCAGACCGATGAGGCGGCGGTCGACGACGTGGATTACGTCCGGCTGCCGCTTGTCCTTTTCGAACGAAAGCGCGGCGAGTTTCTTCGACTGCTTGAGAAATGCCAGAAAAGCGTCGGCGTTCGCGTACTCCCGGTGCGCCTCGTGCCAGAAGTTGACGCTTCCATCGAGGCCTTCGGGATCCGGCCATGCCGTCTCCACGGTTACGTGAAGGCCGAGGTTTTCTGCCGTCACCCCGATGAACATTTCCCAGGTATAAGGACTCGTCGGGCGGTCCGGCGACGCATCGTCCGCCCGCGCATGAGTGTCGAGTTGTCCCGATCCGATCATGATTAGTGTGCTCCAAACCAGGATTCGAAGGATCATGGATGTCTCCTTGAAAAAGGTATCTCTCTATTTCCAATCGATCGTGATGTTAGCCTGCGTGCCAGTGACCTGTTGGGCGATAACGTTGCGGTTTATGACGCCGGTGTTCAACTCAACTCCGGCGATCTGCACTCTGATAGTCTGGGTAACGGTGAGGTTCCCCGATGGCTGCACTAGGGCCGTAGGCCAGCCGATTGCTTCGGGTTGGGTCTTTAGAAAAATCTGCTTCCCGGGACGTGGAATAAATCGGAACACGGGGTCGGAATATTTGCCGCCGTTCACCGTCATGTTGATGGGGTGCCATAAACCGTCGCCACCGGGCCAACGCGAACTTGCGGAAAGCGTTTTTGGACCTCATCAATGCAGCCGTCCCACGAAGCATCGTCGGCGATCACGATTTCGTAATCCAACCCCGCACAGGTTTCCACGCAGGATTGCACGGTTTTCCACAGAGAGGATCCCTCATTATGGGCCGCGATGACAAGGCTCAATCGCATCTCGGCGTCTCGGTTTCGCCGGTTTGCGAAGGGGTTGGGTCATCTTTGGGTTCGGGCCGCGGCAACTCGGGGCGGCCGTCTGGCTCGCGGTCGGGAGGTCTGCGGGGTCCGCGTTCGCCGTTCCGTTCGGGCCCGTGGTCGCGGCGCTGCGGACCGCCGCCTCGGCCGCCGAACCGTCCGCCGTTCGATCCGCCACTGGGCCGGCGGTTGAAATTGCGGAAGCCAAGTTTTTCGAGCACATCGTTGAGGTCCCGCGTATCCAGATCAAACTCACCCTGTCGGGTGGCCTGGATAAGATGGAAATAAGCCAGGCCGGGATTCTCTTCCTTCTCGCTTTCGAACTTTTCCAGAGCTTTTCCGCCGAGGGTCTCAACCGTCTTGTCCAACTCCGCCCGGCTGGGGTAGTGTTCCCGGGCTTCGTTCCACCACGCCATGTTGAGCTTCCAGGCCAAGTACCACACAAACCCCCGCGATTGCTTCTCGTCGTAAAGCTTTTGCACTTGCTGCCGCGCCTCGGCATCGGAAACTTGGGCGATCATGTCTTTGATGAGCGGCTCCGGCAGCGGTTGCTCTTGCGCCTCTTCGTTTTGATTGAAGTAGCGGTCTTCCAGCACCGCGGCGAGCAGCTGCATCTGGTAAGCCGGTGTGCCGGGCGGTTTGGTCTTCGATTGATGAAAGTCGGGCGGCGCATGGGTTTCCAGGACGGCGAGCATTTTGCCGAGTTCCTCGTCGGTCAACACCACCCCCTGCGGCTTGGGGCCTTGGAACCTCGCCAGGTTGATGCGGATCTGCTCTTGGATTTCTTGTTCCTGCTGGCGCCGATCTTCCGCCTGCCGGCGCTGCTGGGCGACGATGGACTGGACGAGCTTCAGCTTCTCGGCATTGGAGGGGGCCTTCCGCAACTCCGCCCGCTGCCAGGGGGACAGCGTGGTCAGCCAGCGTTCGTATTCCAGCAGTGTGTTCTTGAGGCTCTCATCGTCCTGAACGGCCTGGTCCAATTCCCGGAGCTCGGCCTGGCGGTCGGCGGGGAGTTTTTCGAACCGCTCGAAATTCCGCTGGAGCCGTTCGCGCTCCGCGGCGGAGAGATTTTCGATCTGCCGGCGGCGGGCTTCGAGTTCGGGGTCCGGCGGACTGCTGAAGAGAAAGGGCGTGCCCAAGAGCACCAGCCCCGCCAAGGCAAACCACCACCAGGAACGCCAGACGGGCCGAGCGGTTCGAGGCAGCGCGGCCGTCTTGAGGGCATCATTCGTTTTCATCTTGGAACTCGGCGGATGGCTCATCGATCAACGCTCCCATCCCTTCTAGATTCTGCAAGAACTCCACATCGCCCGTCTCTTCGTACAAATCCAGGTTCTGCACCACCGGCAAATCCTTGAGCAAGCTCTCTGAACGCTGGGGAACGGCCCGGTTCGCCGCGTAAAATCCCAACACGGCGCAGGACGTCAATCCGATCAAAAGCAGGCCTCCCCAAAGATTCCGTCTGAGGGCGGGGTTCAAAAGCGTCCGAGTCGCGCCCGGAACACTTTCCGTTTGAATCGATTGCAGCGTGCGCTCGGTGAATTCGCTTGAAGCCTGCACGGGCGGCAACGCGTCCAACAACTCCCACGTTTTCGAGAGCGCTTCCACCTCCAGGCGGATTTCCTCGCTCTCGGAAAGGTTTTTTTCAACCTCGATTGTCGCGACTTCGTCCAACTCGCCGTCCAAATAGGCGACCAGATTCGCACGCAGATCCGGTGTGATAGGTGATGAATCTTCCATCGGTATGGGAGCTTCAAAAAAAGTTGAGCGGAAACTATCGGGATTGACCGTTTAGGGAAATCGGCTGGTTCTCTTTCAAACTTCAATTCGCCGGCCGCTCGATTTGCGGCGGGCCCAAAGGATTGTCAAGAGGTTTGCCAAACAAGAATCGCCCGAGGGCGCATGAATTGTAAGAGGTGCTCCATACCAGTGTTCCTAATTCTGTTGTCAATTTCCAGTCTCAGGTTACGCGGAACGGATATTTTTGCCGGTTCTAGCGAACGTGCTGTTGGAGGGCTTCTCGCAGGTTCTCCCGCGCGGGACAGGAGGGATTTGACGGCCGGGACCGACATTTCCATCGCTTGCCCGATGTCCGCGTAGCTCATGCCTTCAAATTTGTGCAACAAGACCGCCATCCGCTGGCGGTCGTTCAACGTGTCGAGGGCCTGCCGGACGATATCTTGCATCTCCCGCTTCGCGGCCTGCCGGGTGGGAATCATCCCCGATTCATCCGCGAGCAGTTGTTCTTCGGGGCGGGCACCAGAGGTCCGGTGTCTCGCACTTCGAGGGGCACTTCTTTCCGCCGGCCCCGATTTCGGCGGGTGTTGCTCGCGAGGTTGTTCGCGATGCGAAACAACCACGTGGAAAACTTCGCCGTGGGTTGGTAGCGTTCCCGCGAACGATAAACCCGCATGAAAACTTCCTGGGCCAAATCCTCCGCCAATTCTTCATCGTGCAGCATGTGCGCAAACACGCCGATGAGCCGATCTTCGTACGTTTTCACAAGATTGGTAAAGGCCTCTTGGTCCCCTTCCTTGACGCGCAGCATCAACTGCACGTCGGGGTCGTGCGTGTAAGTTGTTTGTTGGTCGTCGCTTAGATTGACCACGCGGTTCTCGATCTTGGTTAATCCCGATTCGGTTGGATCCAAGGGGCGAGATGATGACAAAAGCGCAC
This sequence comes from uncultured Planctomycetaceae bacterium, assembly GCA_963815195.1. Classification (GTDB taxonomy): domain Bacteria; phylum Planctomycetota; class Planctomycetia; order Planctomycetales; family Planctomycetaceae; genus CAWAVN01. The sequence goes on along the minus strand of CAWFGE010000008.1, from coordinate 498,767 downwards.
GTTTATCATCTATCTAACCCCGCAGCCCGCGAAAAGTTCTGATTTCTTGCCCCCTCCATTCTAGGAGATGTCTCGCGAGAAGAAAAAGGCGCACGAATCGCGATTTTTTAGCCCAAACCCAAACGCCCTGGCGCCGCGCCAGGGGCGTGTTTCCTTACGCCGGGCCAGGGGGCCGGTTGAGCCGGCGGATTTCAGGGGGAAAGAAAGTTTCTAAAAATCGTTTTCCCGCATGGGAAATCGCGTTGCGGGGCGAGTGGCGACAAGGATTGTTCGCAGCGTCGTCTTTCAGCCGCCCGGATCGATCGCCGCCGCCAAAATGCGGCTGCGGCGTGGCTTGCGGCGTGGCCGCCTTTGGGCGTTTTGGAGCCGATTTATAGGCCGATGGCCGCCGCGAAGGGCGATTTGCCGGGGATTTCTGGGGGTTTCACTCCCAAAACCTAGAAAATAAGGATTTTCTGCGTGAAAACCGGGCCCATTCATTGACAATTTCCCACGTCAACAGTTAACTACCTTCAAAAGCAACTACGCGTTGACAGTTATCCCCTCAACACCTTGCACAATCGGGAGTTGGTAAATGGCCAAAAAGAAAGCCGCCACAAAAGCAAAACCCATGACCAAAAGCGAAATTCTGAACCAGTTGGCCGAGCGGACGGAACTCAGCAAAAAAGAAGTCAGTTCGGTGATGGAGTCCTTGACCGACCTCATCAGCGAAGAACTCTCCAACAAGAAGGGGGCGCGGGTTTTCAATCTTCCGGGCCTGTTGAAACTCTACGTGCAGCACAAGCCGGCGACCAAGGAACGCGAAGGCGTCAATCGCTTCACGGGCGAACCGATGATTTACAAAGCCAAGCCGGCTCAAGACGTGGTTAAGGCCCGTCCGCTCAAGGCGCTCAAGGACATGGTGAAGTAAGAAATCGGGGATTTTTCCCATCTTGGGGATTTTTTCGGGTGTCGATGACGGGCACCCGAACCGGGCGGCCTCGACGGAGCAGGGCTTTCTTCGGCTTTGCCATCCCCCGCAAGAACAGAACAATCCGAGCTTTTCCGTGCCAAGGGAGGGGGATCTTTCTCTGCGGGCTTGTCCGCAGCGTTCCCTCTTCTTTGGTGTCCGGGTACTTGACGATTCGCAATAACCCCCTACAATCGCAATGGTTAATAAAGACCGGTTTACCTTGCGCTCACGCAATACCGTTCTATTACCCTTTGCCCAAACCCCCAAGGCGGGTCTGTTCAATCACCGGTCAGTATCAATGGAGACGCGGACATGTTGGTTCTGTCGCGCAAAAAGGATGAGAGCATCATCATCGATGACAATATTGTCATCACCGTGGTCGAAATTCGGGGCGACAAGGTGCGACTTGGAATTCAGGCACCGCGCGAGGTGCCCATTCACCGCAGCGAAATCCATGCGGCCATCAAAAATGAACAGGCGGCTCAGGCCAAAGACGAGTCCACGCACATTTCACAGACCGAACTTTAAGCGCCTTCGGCCCGTGGCTTGCGTAGCTGCTTTTTCCGCCCCGCTTTAAGTGTCGGCGGACGCTCAAATTGAAATTCGAGTCCCCACAGATTCTCTTCACGCGTGTGGGTTGACAATGCCGACAGATGGTATAAATTGCACGCATCCTTCGGCCCCATCGTCTAGTCAGGCCCAGGACACCGGATTTTCGATCCGGTAACGGGGGTTCAAATCCCCCTGGGGTCATGTTTCAACCGGATGGTTGCTACCATCCGGTTTTTTGTTGGCCCCATATCAAGGACGACTCTAATGGAAAACTCGGAATCTTGGCGGTCGCTGTTCGAAAACTGGCCCGAAGCCATCCCCCGCCAGGGCATGATCGTCACCAGCTTTCAGGAAACCATTTCGTTTGTCAACTTCATGGTTTCCGGCGGCATTCTCCTCGTGGAACGCGATAAGCCCGATTCCTACGGGGCCCGCAAGGTCTTCGTCGCCTACGAAGGCATCAGCGCCCTCAAACTCACCTCGACCCAGGAACTCGCCCGCTTCCAGGTCATGGGCTTTCAGTCTCCGATGTGAACATCATCGGCGGCGGCTATTGACAGCCGGCGGTGTTTTGGATGACACTTCGCCGGTTCGGATCGAAAGGCCATTCACGCGGAGGGGCTTTGATTTTGCGCGCGGCGTGATCACCCTGCTGGCGGGACTGGCAATCTCCACGCTGGGATATTATGCGCTCCACGGCGTGGGACTCTCGTCGGCACAAATCGAGCCTGATCCGCCGGCGCGTTCGCCTTCCACGTCCGGGACGCCCGCCCGTCTCCCGCGACCCGCGAGCGGAGAATCCCCGACCATCCGCGTATGCCTGTCGGCTTCGCCCGCGAGTTCCGTCCGCTTGCAAATCGATGGGCCTTATTCTTTGCGGGTTTTGGGGTCGGATCAAACCCTCGGCCAAGGGCCATCCCTTGAGGAATGCCGGGTGCAGTGCGACCGATCGGCACTAAAGATCGGCAAGCAAAGCTACGCCACGACCCGGCTGGAAGTCGTGCCACAGGATTCTCCCGCGATCTGGGTCAACGGGCATCAATACCGCGGCCGGGTGCGGCTGTTTCGCCAGCCGGGCGGAAAGATCCTGCCGGTCAACGTATTGCCGGTGGAGGATTATCTCGCCAGCGTGATCGACAGCGAAATGCCCGCGGCGTTCCCCGAAGAAGCCCGGAAGGCGCAGGCGATCTGCTCGCGGACGTATGCTCTCTATCAAATGGCCCAGTCGCGGAGCCAACCCTATTTCGATGTGTACGCCTCGCCCCGGAGCCAGAACTATCTGGGCTATCAATACATGTCAGGCGGACGCCGGCTTGCGGGCGAAACCGCCCTTGGCCGGCAAATCGCCCAGGCGACGGCGGGCCTGGTCTGCCTGCACGAGGGGCAACTCTTTTGCACGTATTACTCCGCCGTGTGCGGCGGCCGGACGACGCGGGGCGATCTGGTTTTTCGCGACGCCGCCCCGCCGCTTCAATCGGTCCGTTGCCAGTGGTGCCGGGACGCGAAATACTACCGCTGGACCGAAAAACTCAGCCGGAGCGCCGCCGCGAGCAAACTCGCTTCGCTGTTGGGCGGCTCCCGCCGACCGATCACAGCGATCCAACGTCGCGATCAAAGCCCGGTCATTCCGGCGAGCCTGTTCCAAGTCTCCAACGGCCAAAAGACTGCCGAGATCTCCGCCGCCGACGTGAGACGCAGGCTGTCATTGCCCAGCGCAACGTTTGAGGTCTGGCAGGACTCGCAGCATTTCCACTTCCAAGGCCGAGGCCACGGCCACGGCGTCGGCCTTTGCCAATGGGGTGCCCGCGGCCAGGCCCTCGCCGGCAAAACCGCCGCGGAGATCCTCCGCGGCTATTACCCCGGCACCCAAATCGCCGCGCTGCCTTGGTGAGGCTGTTCCAGGGTCAAGATTCGTCATCCGGGGTCCATTCCACGATGTATTCTTCGCCGGCGTATTCGACCACGTCGCCGTCTTTGAGTTGCCGGCGGCGGCGGGTTTCGACCGCGCCGTTGACTTGGACTTCGCCGGCTTGGATGGCCTGTTTCGCGTGGCCGCCGGTGGGGACCGAACCGGTCAGTTTCAAGAATTGATCCAGCCGGATGGTTTCGGATTCGCGATTCCCCACGGGCGGGGTCTCCTCAGACGGGGAGTTTCTCGGCGACGGCGCGGATGAATTCGGACTGCCCGGTCCGCTCGGTCCAACTCGCGGCGAAGGTTGCCCCTTGCCGCGTCGCCAGCCAGCGCAACTGTGGCGAGCCGCCGGTTTCCTTGATCACCCGGCGGACCGATTTTCGTAAGAAGCTCGGCCGGGCGATGTGATCGACCGAGAGGACCTGAAAGCCCTCGGCGTTCAAGGTTTCGCGGAGCGTGTTCGGCGTGAAGTGCGTCAGATGCCGGGGCACTTTGAGCGGATACCAGCGCTCGCGGAATTGCTCGAAGGCCCACGACGCGATGTTCGGCACGCCCACCACGAGAATCCCGCCGGGCCGGAGCGCCCGGTTCGCCGCTTGCACGGTTTCGCGCGGCTGATGCACGTGCTCCAGGGCGTTCCACATGGTGACGGCATCGAAGGACTCCGGCGGAACGTCCGGGTGCGGCAGCGTGCCCACGTGCACGGGAATCCCCGTCCGCCCGGTGACATCCCGCGCAGGTGGCGGCATTGTCCATGCCTTCCACCTGCCAGCCGAATTTTTGCATTGCCACCAAAAAATCCCCGCCCCCGCAACCGAAATCCAAAAGTCGGCCCGGTGCCCGCCAGGGAATCCAATTCTGCCGCTGGGCGCTGCGATGGATCCACAGCCGTCCCAACGAGGATTTTACACGGTCCCAAACCGAAACCGCTTCGGACGGATAGCCGAACCGCGTTCGCAGCACTGCGAGTTCCAAAGCGTCGTGCCACTTCTGGCGGAGCGTGGGCCGTTTGGCTTTGCCGCCCCAGGGGGCATAGTTGGACGGATAGAACAGGCCGATGGAGTTTTCCGTCGGGCGGGGATTCGTGAAGTGGAGTTCGCAGTCCAGACAGCGAACGACGTGAAATACGCCGCCCAAGCCGGTGAGCGGATCGGGTGATTCGATCACCGGCTCAAAATCGTTCCCGCCGCAAAGCAGGCAGGGCACGCATTCCATCTCGATGGGCGTTTCCGGCGGGGGAAAATGCGGACCCCCGGTTTGGGGGCCGTTTTGCTTTCGTATCAGCCGGTGCTGACCGGGCAGCGTCACCATAATTACCGTCCCTGTGATGGCGGCGAGATTCGCTTCGATCAAGAAATCTGTTTTTTTCGAATTCGCCCGAAGCGCAATTGAGGGAAGGGAAAGAATTTTTTATTCAAATCCCTTGCTTGCGCTGCGGGCTAATTTCGGATCAGTCGCGATGCGAGCTTGCGTCCGCGGAACGAGTCCGCCAGGAGCTCGCGGCCTGATTGTGACAAATGTGCCTTCCTCTGAGAGCAACTCGCCTTCCTCTGAGAGATCTGAGAGTCTTGCAATTTCTACTCGCTCCCGGGGAACGAGCTCAATCGACGTTTCTACCTCCGAGCCCCAATCGCTGCCGGCCCGCCGCACGGTAATCGCAAGACGAAGACGGCCTTTCTCTGCCTGGGAGAGAGTTCCGCGAACAAGGATGTCTTCGCCCTGTGCTTTCGCCGTCAGATCAAAAGGCACATCCCGCCAAATGTCCGTTCGAACGTGCCATTCCTTTTTGCGAACAGCCTGGTCGGCAGGGTTACATTGCTTAATAACGACTTCGACATCGAGGTCGTAATAATTCATCAATGGCAGCGCCGCGTCAGCACCTGACGTCTTTCCGGCCGCAACATGAGCGTTTACGGCGAAAAGGCCAAGACATACGAGCGCCGCGGAAAAAGGCAAAAGCAGCCTTCGCAATGGGATCCGGCTCATCTCACTGCCTTCATTCGATGAAAGAAAAGTGAAAGGCGGTGGAAATGTATCAATCTTCCGCCATTTCACCAAGGCATTTTTACAAAGCCGCAATGACCAATGACCCAATCCCAATCACCAACAACGATCGAGTGTACGCTCGACAAGTCGTTGATCATTGGGATTTGGGAATTGGTCATTCATTCATCGTTTCCGCCTACGCGTCCAGTTCCACGGTCCAGTAGGCTTCGCTGAGGAACTTCGACCAACTGCCGATCCGCGTGCCGTGGGCCGCGTAGAGCGGCTTCCAGAGCGGACGCACCGGCGTCTTCTTCAGCGGCATCCTGGCTTCGTCCGGCGTGCGGTCGGCCTTCTTGGCGTTGCAGTCGATGCACGCCAGGACGCAGTTGCCCCACGTCGAGGTTCCCCCCTGCGCCGCGGGATCACGTGGTCGATCGTCAGCTCCTCGCCCCCCGGCTGGCAGCCGCAATACTGGCACGTAAACCGGTCCCGCTTGAACACGTTCCGCCGGCTGAAGGTCACCGCGTTCGCGGGCAGGCGGTCGTAGCTGGTGAGCGTGACGACCTCCGGCACCCGCAGCCGCAGCCGGGCCGTGGCAATGAACGCTTCGCCCTCGGCCGGGGTAAGCTGAGCCCAGTCCTCCCAGGAGTAAAGGCGATAGTCCGCCGGGTCCACGATCCGGGCGACTTCGTTCCAGACCTTCACCAGCGATCGGGCGACGGTGGCCACGCCCACCGGCTGCCAATTCCGATTCAAAACGAGCGTAGGCCGATTGAGCACCGCCTGGGTCATGGGATACGTCCTTTGTCCGTTGAAGTTTGTGACGCGGCCTGTATTCGCTGCATTTCAAGCGAAACGCTGGCCGGTTGTTGTTAGAAAGGACGCCGGAAGCCGGGGCCGGGTTCGCGCGGCGGGTGCAAACGGAGGACTGATCGAGAAAGTCGCCTTTCGCTCCGCGAAGGTCGCGCGAAATGGGAGAAGATTCTCAACCGAAGTTCGATTCAACAAAATCATGGTTCACAAAACCATGATCTTGTGCGCGATGATTCTGTGACGCCCCTTTTGAACGAAGGCGCACAAAGGCGGGCGGTTGTTCCTCGATCGATCCGCGGGTGTTTTTTTGCGATCAGCCGCCGACGTCGGCGGAGAGGATCAGCAGGCTTTCGCCGTCGGCGATTTTCGCGGCGGGATCGGAGACGAACCGGCTGCCGTTGATGTTGGCGATGTAGCCTTGCCGCAAGCGGCCGCCGTCAATGCAATCGCGGCCCAGTGCGGGAAACTCCTCGGCCAAAGCGGTGAGAATCTCGGAAAGCGGTGCGGAGTGCCTGTTGCCGTCCAGGTGGAGCACCGAGTCGGCCCGGCCCGCGCGGAGCCGGGGAATGCCGAAGAACTCCACCGTGATTTTCATGACCAAAGCGCCTTCAAACTGCCGACGCCCAGTTCCTCCCGGCTGGCGAAGGGCTCGCCATACGCGGTGCCGATGCTCCAGCCCCAATACCGGGCCCGGTCGCGGATGTCGTCGAGCACGGTCGGATGGTCCGTGGGGCGGCCGACGAGCAATTGGCTTTCGTAACAGCGGATGGCCTGCATTTTGGCTTCGAGCGTCTCGCTGATGTCGAGCACAAACGCGGGCCGGGGATGAATCCGCAGATGAATGCTCCAGTAATAATAAATCGCAGGCGGCCAAAACGGTTCGCCGGGCAGGTCGCTGCGGCTGAGCTTCGCCCAGAAGCGGGCATCGTCCGCGAGCCGGCTGGCGGCGACGTGATCGGGGTGGGCATCCTCCCAATACGGGGCCAGCACAATCCGCGGCCGGGTGACGCGAAACACGCCCGCCAACTTCCGGCGGGCTTCGAGGGTGTCTTCCAGGCTGCGGTTGGGGAGGCCCAGGTTCTGCCGCCAGTTGAGATTCAAAACCTCGGTGGCGGCCGCGGTTTCGCGTGCGCGGATTTCCACGCTTCCGTGGGGGGTCGGTTCTCCATTGGTGAGAATCCAAAACCCCGACCGAGAGCCCCTGCCGCCGGCTGGCCGCGATCGTCCCGCCCACGCTGATTTCCGCATCGTCGGGGTGCGGAGCGACCACGAGAACGTCGAGTGTTTCTTCGCTCATGCGGCCCTCGGTTTCCGTAAGTTCAACATGTAATGGGAAAACCGTCACGAAAAAACTGCTCTGGACGCCACGGGCGATTTTTGCCACATTGCCCGCCCCTCTCTCTCACCGCCTCCTTTAGCCAACTCGAGACATCAGCCGCATCCCGCCTTCCGGCGGCGAGGCGGGGGAGCGTGATTATGCGTCGCGGTGGAATCTTCTTATCCCTCAGTGTAGGAGTTGTGTTTGGTCTGACGGGCTGCGTTCTCACCGAACCCATGCGGCCGGTCGTTCGTTATGCCAAAGATATTTTTCGCGGCGACGGAACGGACTACACCGATCCAACCGAAGAAGAGGACGAGGCTTGGATTACGGACATGGCCGAAGAAGGCCGCGCCGACCAGCACGTCGTAAAGGATCCCGATCAATGGTGGAGGAAATACATAATGTCCGAAAAGGCCCGCAGCATCGAACACAATCTGGGATTTGAGTGACGCCGGTCAGGACCGTTTTTTGGAAGCCCGTTTCATGCGGGAGGACGGCTTTTCGTCTTTGTCGCCGGTGCTCTCGTCGCCGGTGCCGGAAAAAATCCGTTCGACGGCTTCGAGCATGACATCCATCGCAAACGGCTTGCGGAGGTACTCGTGCACGCCCAGCATTTCGGCGTAGGCTTTGTGCCGGCCGCCTTCGTTCGCGGTGATCATGATCACCTTGGGCGGATCGTCCAACGTGCGAAGAAACTCCAACACAGGGAACCCGCCCATGCGGGGCATCATCATGTCGGTAATCACCAGGTCCGGCTTTTCGGCCTGGATCAGTTTCTGTCCTTCCACACCGTTCGGAGTCGTGATCACGTTGTGACCCGCGGCCTCCAACACCCCCCGCAATGTCGAGGAGATGTCCCGATCGTCCTCAATCAGCAGGATTCTTTTTGACAAAGCCATTTTTGCCTCGGAGTTAGTTTTCGGTCGTCCCAATGAACCGGGGCTAGCGCCCGGCGGCTAATCAATCCGACTTACCAAATACCAGCCGCATTGTGCTGGCGTCCGGTTGTCCCAGTGAACCGGGGCTAGCGCCGGCTGATGAATGCGACATTCAATTTCAACCTCTCCATCGTAAATGCTGCCCCTGTCGCGGACAAGTGCCCAGATCACCCATTTCAACGAACAAGAAATCATAGGAGACAAGCCGATGAATCGAGCTTTCGCGGTGCTGGCGCTGGCTGTTTTGGGCGGCGTGTTGGTATTTGATCCGGTCATTCGGGCGGAATCGCCCCGGACCGCAAGCGGAGGCGGAACTCCTCCCGCGAACAATCCGCCCCAGAACCCGGCTGTCCGTCCGCCGTCTTCCCCTGGGAGCGTCGGGCACGTGATTCTGGGCGGTTGCCAGATCAAACTTTTCCACGATATGCAAGTCGCGGCGGAAAAAGCGGGTGTTTTGGACATGGTGGCCGCGGAAGGGCAGTTGGTCAAAGAAGGCGAGGTGCTCGCCCACACGCGGGACGACGTTGTGAAGGCCACGCTCGCCGTCGCCGAAAAGCAGGCGGCAAACGATGTGGAAATCCGCTACGCCAAAAAAGCCAGCGAACTCGCGCAGGTCGAATACGAGCGGGACCTCCAGGCGAACAGCGTGGTGCCGGGCACGGTGTCGGATCTCTGCTCCGCGCGCATCGCCTCGCCGCCGAGAAAGCGCTTTTGCAATTGGAGCAGGCTGAAACGGCTTTGGAAATTGAAAAGCTCAAGCGGAACGAGACGCTCGAGCAGCTCCGGCTTCACCGAATCCTCGCCCCGATGGACGCCCAGGTCCGCACGGTCTTCAAAAAACGGGGGGAAGCCGTCGCCGAGGGCGAGCCGATTCTGGAACTGGTCAACACCAGCCGCGTCAAGGTCGAGGGCTTAGTGCATCTGCGGGATTTGGACAGCATTCAGGCCGGCTCCGTGGTGCGCGTGCAGTTGGACATCCCCGATGCGGACCTGCCCAGCGAACGCCTGACGTTTCCCGGCCGGATCGCCTACATCGACGTCAAAGTCGAACCGGTGACGCATTCGGTGAAAGTCTGGGCCGAGGTCAGCAACCAGGGCGGGGTCCTCAAAGATGGGTTGACGGCACGGATGGCCATCGACCGCCATCAAGTCGACCACAGTTTCGCCGCCTCGTTGCAATCCTCGCAAAACTGACCGAATCCTTCCTGCCGTCGGAAAAGGAAAACAGCCGGGCTTCTTAAGTAAGAAGCTCGGCTGATTTTCAATGTTGAGCCGCAGAGTGAACGAGCCCAAGCGTTAATTACTTTTTCTCTTCGGTCGTTTTGGGAGCTTCGGTGTCGCCGGCTTTGGCTGGGGTGGCTTCGGCTTCGCTGGCAGCCGGGGGAGCGGCAGCCGGGGTAGCGGACGGAGCCATCGAAGGAACGGGGCTGCAGCAGGTCGGGGCCGGCGCGCAGCACGTCGGAGCCGGCGTGCAGCAGTTCACGACGGGATGGCACACCGGAGCACACATCGGACGATACACCGGTTGACACATGGGTTGGCACATCGGATGACAAGCGGAGTAGTAAACCGGGTGACACACGGGATGGCACACCGGAGACACACCGGATGGCAGGCTCGCCGCATGTTTTCCCAGTCGTCATCGTCAAAGTCGCACATCGAACCACAGTAGGGTTGGCAGACCGGAGCGCACGCGCAATGGCTTCGGCCAAACAACCAATCGCACAATCCGCCTTCCGCTTCGGTGCCCGCCACCATCGACACCCCAACCGCCAACATCCCCAACGCCAACAGTCCCAAAAACTTTCGATTCATGATTCTACCTCCCAGAAAGTAAAACATTGACCATACTGCGAATACTCGCAACACCCACACATCGCGCTTTGAAGGCCGGAAATGAACCCGCCAAATCAGCGCGTTTCAAAAGTCTACTTTTTCGGCAAAGACTATCCATTCTTCCCAGCTTGACACCAAGGTATCATCCCGTTTGCAGATGTCAAACGCATTTTGACAAGTTTGTCCAAAATGCGGGCAGAATTGGCGCATAGCCGGACAGTCGGTCGCACGCGCGCGGTTCGCATCGGGAGCGGGGGCGGTTCAAAGCCGGACGGATCGCGGCGGACGTTCCGGCAAGTTCGCGTAATTCAGCTCGACGAATCCTTTGGCACCGGGGTTTCGTCAGGCGCCGCCTCGCCCGGCGCCCGGTAGCGGGCGGTGGCGCGGAGCCAGCCGTTTTTGCAGCCGCGGGCGAACGCCAGGATCTGGGAGGTTTGCGATTCTTGAAAGAACGTGAACGCAAACAGCGACATCAATACGGCCGCGATCAACAAGGCCCGCCGTTTTTTATGATCGGCGGCGAACACTTCCAGCAGATCCGTGTACCACGGCAGAATGCTCTTCTTGAACGCCGACGGATCGAATTCCCCATCCGGGATGTAGTGGAGGCTCTCGTCGACAGGAATCGTCTCGTCGCCGGGCCGCTGGGCGTCCAAGTCGACGCGGGCGTGCTCGGCGGCGAATTCGGGATCGTTCTCCAGGGCGTGCATCACTTTTTTCAGATACAGCACCCGGTGCTCCAAGGTCACCAGCTTGACCTGAGTCTGATAGCGATCGTCCCGCAATTTGAGATAAAACACGAGCTTCGGCGAGAGCGCCACCAGGGCATACAACATCCCCGCCGACAGCATCGTTCCCCAAAACAACAGCGCCACCACCCAAGATCCCTCCCGCCTTTCGCCAGCGGAGGAATCCGGCGATTCAAAATTCTCGGCGGCGGCGGTGTCCTTGGTCAATGATTCGTCCCGGGGTCGGTCCCTGCGTCAGCCCCCTGAACAAGGCGAGCGTGGGGCGTCAGCCCCCTGATCTCACGGAAGGGCAAATCCATCTCCCCAACGTGTGAGATCTGGAAAACAAGAACCAAACGAGCGTTCGTGAGTGATCAGCCGGCTGACGCCGGCCGCTCGCCTTTCCTTCTTTCACTATCGACCGGCCCAAACCCCCGGCTCGAACCTCATCGGATCGTTCCGCCGTATCGGGCGTCATCGCCCAATTGTTCTTCGATCCGCAAAAGCTGGTTGTATTTGCAGATTCGATCGGTTCGGCTGGCGGAACCGGTTTTGATCTGCCCGGTGGAGAGCGCCACGGCGAGGTCGGCGATCGTCGTGTCCTCCGTTTCCCCGCTGCGGTGGCTCATTACGGAGGTGTAGCCGTTGCGGCCCGCCAACTGCACGGCGTCGATGGTTTCGGTCAAGGTGCCGATCTGGTTGACTTTGATCAAAATGCTGTTCGCAACGCCTTTGTCGATGCCTTCCTGCAGGCGATCGACATTGGTCACGAACAAGTCGTCGCCCACGAGCTGGCACTTCGAGCCGAGCTGGTCGGTCAGGTTTTTCCAGCCGTCCCAATCGTTTTCATCGCACCCGTCCTCGATGGAGCAGATGGGATATTTGCCGACCCATGCCGCCAAAAAGTCGGCCATCTGGCCGGATTCGAGTTTTTTGCCCTCGAGATTGTAGGTGTTCGTCTTCTTGTCGTAGAACTCGCTCGACGCGCAGTCCAAAGCCAGTTTCACATCGTCGCCGGGCTTGTAGCCGGCTTTTTCGATGGCGGTGAGGATCACATCAATGGCTTCCTGGTTGGTTTTGAGATCGGGGGCGAAGCCGCCTTCATCGCCGACGGCCGTGCTGAGGCCTTTGTCTGCGAGGACTTTTTTGAGCGAATGGAACACCTCGACTCCGCAGCGGAGGGCATCGCTGAAGCGGTCGAAGCCCAAGGGCATAATCATGAACTCCTGCATGTCGATGCCGTTGTTGGCGTGGGCGCCGCCGTTGATGATGTTCATCATCGGCGCGGGCAGGCGGTTGGCCCCCACGCCGCCGAGGTAGCGGTACAACGGCAAAAGACTCACGCGGGCCGCCGCGTCCGCCGCCGCGAGCGAGCAGGCCAGAATCGCATTGGCCCCGAGGCGGGATTTGTTGGGCGTGCCATCGAGGTCGATCATTTTTTGGTCGATCGCCATCTGCAAGGTCACGTCCATGTCGATGAGGGCGTCGGCCAGGTGCTCGTTCACGTTGGCGACGGCTTTCTGGACGCCTTTGCCGCCGTAGCGTTTTTTGTCGCCGTCGCGGAGTTCGCAGGCCTCGTGCTCGCCCGTGCTGGCCCCGCTGGGGACGGCGGCCCGGCCGACGGTGTTGTCTTCCAGAATCACATCGACTTCCACGGTGGGATTGCCCCGGCTGTCGAGAATCTCGCGGGCATGAACATCGACAATGGCCATCGACATAGGTTGTTTCCTTTAAGTTGGCTTGTTTTCCGATTCGGTCCAGGCGGGACGCAATCCGAGCGCGGGGGGAGAGGGTCCTGACAGCCATTTTTTACCAACTGCCGGCCCGGGCATCCATCGGAGACCGGCAATTTGTCCCATCTTTTCGTTAAATAACCACGAAGTCACAAAGGCGAACCACTGACAACCGAAGGAATTGCCCGCCCGATTCGGGGCGCTGGCAGAACTCGCGTTCAGCACGGAAACGTCTGCCCGCCGCCGTCCACGCGAATCACCTGGCCGCTGATGAAGGCGGAGTCTTCGGAGCAGAGAAAACCCACGACCGTGGCGACTTCGTGCGGCCGGCCGTAGCGGTCGAGGGTGCCTGCGGTGACGAGGCGGCTCTCGTCGATTTCGTGGATGCGGAGGAAGCGTTCGGTCACCGTGCCGCCGGGGGCCACGCAGTTGACGGCGATGTTGTCCGGCCGAAGCTGGGCGGCGAGGCAGCGGGTGTATTCGTGGACCGCGGCTTTGGCGACGGCGTAAATCGAACCCTCGGCCCGGCCCACGCAGCCGGCGATGCTGCCGATGGTCACAATCCGCCCCCGCTTGCGGGCCTGCATCTCCGGGACGACCTCCCGGCAGCAGAGAATCACGCTCAAGAGATTGCGGTCCATCACGCTTTGCAGATCGGAAATCGCGATATTCAGGCAGTCATCGTCGTCGGGCCGGCCGCCGCGTCCCACGCCGGTGCCGGCCGCTCCAATGTCCCCGCCCGCGCAGCAGACGAGAAGATCGATCCGCCCCCACTTTGCGCGGATTTCCTGGGCGATGCTTTGGACTTCCGACTCCTTCGTCACATCGCCCCAGACCGCCATCGTTTCGGTGGAGAATTCCGCGGCCAGCTCATCGGCGAGTTCCTGCATCGTGCCGCCTTCGTCGAAAGTCTTGGGGCTGTCGGCCCGGGTGCCGTGGACCGCGACCTTGGCCCCGCGCCGGCAGAGTTCCTCCGCCATCACCCGCCCCAATCCGCGGGAGGACCCCGTAATCCACACAACTTGATCGCTCAACCGGCCGGCTTGTGTCATCGATGGCTCCTCGGTGCTAAAGGAAATCCGAATCTCGAAATCCGAAACAACTCCCAATTCTCAAAAAACCAGAATGACAAAAACCCGCTGAAGTGCAACTCTGCCGTTTTCGAGAGGCCCAGTGCGGGACATGGTTTTTGCGATCGCTGCGCACAGGGACCAGCCACCCAATTCACCGTATCGTGCGATTTTGCGTACTCGTTTTGGGTGCGGGCGGTTGGTTGTTATGATGAAATGTCCCGCACAGGTTTTTGGTTCCTTCGATTGACCCACAGATTATGAATCCACTCGTTGTGCATGAAACCGTTTTGGTCCGCTACGGCGCGATCCCCGAGGTGGCGAAGTTTCGGGTCGCCTGCGCGGAAACTTTGCGACGAGACGCCGCGGTCGTGGTGCGGACGCATCGCGGGGTGGAGTTGGGCACGCTGCTCCAGGATGTCGATGAGCGGTTCGAGCGCATGCCGGCGACAGAAGCCGGGGAAGATGCGTCGCATCTCCTGAGGGCCGGGACGGACGAAGACCTCGATCAATACATCACCGCCCGCGCGGATTGCGAAGGCCAGTTTGAAGCCTGGTGCCGGCGGATCGCCGAGTGGACTTTGAACCTGGAACTGGTCGATCTGGAATGGATGCTCGACCGCAAAAAACTCGTGCTTTATGTATTGAACGAGCGCGGCCCCGATTGCACCAAGCTCGCCCTCCAAGCCGCCGCTGCGGGGCTCGGGATCATCGAAGTCCAACCCGTGAATGCGGAAGGACTGGTCCAACTCGAATCCACGGGCGGGGGTTGCGGCACCGGCGGCTGCGGTTGCCATTGACTTTGAAATTCAAGAATCATTCCTCCAGTATCCCAGACCGACAGTCATCCCCATGAGCGAATCCCTGTTCGAGCAGTTAAAGCACATCCAGGAGACCTCCGGCACCGAGTCGGCGATTCATCAATTGATCGAAACGCTCCGCGAAGAGAAAAACTACGACCGCCTGTTTGAAGCGGCGCTCCTCAAGCACCGCTACGAAATGGGCCTGCCCTTGGCTCAGCCGACTTCCCTGGATGTGCCCGACGACAAGCGGAAAGAGTTTGAAGACCACTACATCGAAACGGCCCGCGAGGTGGGCGATTTGTTTCTGGCCGACGGCAATATCCCGCGGGCCTGGCCTTATCTTCGCACCATCGGCGAAGGCGACAAGGTCCGCGAATCGCTCGAAAACCTCAGCACGAATCGCCAGGCGGACGAGGAAACCGAGCAATACATCGCCATCGCCCTTCACGAAGGGGCACATCCCGTCAAGGGGCTCGAGTTGATGCTGCGGACCTATGGGATTTGTAACACCATCACCACGTTCGATCAGGCTCTCCAACAGCAGTTGCTCTCTTCCGAAGACCAAAAGCGGGCGGCGGCGATGTTGGTCAACGAACTCTATGAAGACCTGACCCAAACCTTGCAGCACGAAGTCCAGCAGCGGATTGCGATGGTGCCGCCGGGACAAACGATTCACGAGTTGATCGCCGGGCGGGATTGGCTGTTCGAGAACGACAACTATCATGTCGATGTCTCGCATCTCAATTCGGTGGTGCGGTTCGCGCGGGCGTTTGACCGGAACACGCCGGAGCTTTCCAAGGTGATGCAGCTTTGCGAATACGGTTCGAAACTTTCCAAGCAGTTCCAATACCCCGGCGATCCGCCGTTCGACGACTTCTATCCGGCCCATGTGCACTTCTTCAAAGTGCTCGCGGGCGAGAACGTGGAAGAGCACTTGAAGTATTTCCGCGACCGCCTGGAGGCCGAGCCGGACGAACAAGACAAGCCCTATCTGGCGATTGTGCTGGTGGACTTGTTGATGCGATTGGAGCGGTTGGACGAAGCCGTCGATGCCGCGACGCCTTATCTGTGCCAGGTGAACGATCTTTCGCAGAACGGGTTTTCCTATGCCCGCTTGTGCCAAGAGGCGGGGCGGTACGACGCCTGGCAGTCGGCGTGCGAACAGGCGGGCGATTACGTGGGCTACGCGGCGGCGGTCATTCAAGAATCCACGCAGGCGGGGAAGTGAGGCGTTGTCGGCGTTTCGTGATAAAAACCGCGCGGCGTGGAACCGGCTGGCCGAGGGCAGCAACTTTGCAAGCGTCGCCAGCGACGAAGAATGCGCCCGGCCGCTCGCGGTGCTCGACGGACGCGGCTGGCTGCCCGCGGAGGTTCGCGGCTGGAACGTGCTCTGCCTGGCGGCGGGCGGGGGTTGGCAATCGATCCTGTATGCCAGTGCCGGGGCAAATGTGACGGTCGTCGATCTCAGCCCGGCCATGCTCAGGTTGGATGCCCGCGAAGCCGACCGCCGGAAGCTTTCCGTCCGCACGATCGAAACCTCGATGGACGATCTGTCGATGCTGGAGGAGGCCATGTTCGATCTCGTGCATCAGCCGGTCAGCACCTGCTACGTTCCCAATGTCGAAGCCGTCTATCGGGAAATCGCGAGAGTCCTTAAAGACGGCGGACTTTACATCAGCCAGCACAAAACCCCGACGAGCCTGCAAGTCACGCATCGGACGGAACGGAATCAATACGTTATCGGCCGTGAGTATTACCATGAAGGGCCGCTGCCTGGTTGTGAAGACACGTCCTACCGCGAAGCGGGCACGGCGGAATATCTGCACCGCTGGGAGCAACTTGTGGGCGGCCTCTGCCGGGCGGGGTTTGTGATTGAAGACCTGGTCGAACCCTGCCGCGCCGATGCGACCGCTCCCGTGGGACACTTCAAACACCGCGGCCGCTTCGTGGCCCCGTACCTCCGCATGAAAGCCCGCCGCAAACCGCGCACGGAAACGCCGCGCACGGCTCCTGCGATTTGGACGCCGTAAACTTCGAGAGGATCTTCAACCCAAGCCGACGCCTTGGGCGTCGGTCCGACCGCAAGCGGTCGGCTTGGGACGATGTTCCAGGTCCGACCGCAAGCGGTCGGCATGGGTTTATGTGGCGGTCGATGGGATGGTTGCTGGACGGGGCTGTGCTGGAGTGGAATCGAATCTCGCGAGAACCGCGCAGCCGCAGGAATCGCTCCACACATTGACCGCGGTGCGGGACATGTCGAGCACGCGGTCCACGGCGATGATCAGCCCCTGGGCATCGAGCGGCAATCCCACGGCTTGGAGGACGATCGCCATCATCACCAGCCCCGCCGAGGGAATCCCCGCCGCCCCCACGCTGGCGAGCAATGCCGTGACGGCGACGACGACTTGCTGCTCCACCGGCATGACAAAGCCGTTATAAGCCTGCGCGATAAACAGCACGGCCACCGCTTCGTAAAGGGCGGTGCCGTCCATGTTGATCGTCGCTCCCAAAGGCAGAACGAACGAGCTGACGCGGTTGGAAATCCCGGCCCGCTCTTCCACCGAAGTCAACGTCAAGGGCAGCGTGCCGTTGGAAGAGGCTGTGGAAAACGCGGTCATCAAGGCCGGGCTCAGGGCCTTAAAGTATTCCCAAGGCGACCGCTTGGCGACGAAGTACAAGATCAAAGGCAGCACGACGGCGGCATGGACCAGGAGCGCCAGAAACACCGTGAGCATATAGAGGCCAAAGGTCTTGAAGACGTCCAGCCCCTGCGACGCGGTCGCGAACAGGATGAACGCAAACACGCCGATGGGCGCGAGGCGGATGATGAACAGCGTCATTTCCATCATCACATCGAACGCGGCCTGGAAGAAACTCGCCAGCGTTTTGCCGCTTTCGCCGCCCACGCGAATGATGAACAGCCCCACCAGAATGCTGAAGGTGATGATCGATAGAAAATCGCCTTTGGCGAGGGCTTCGATCGGGTTCGGCGGGATCATGTTATTTAAGAGGCCCAGAAACACGCTGGGCAGCGATTGCTCTTCGCCGGAAATCACGCCTTCCCCGCCGCCGGGCAGTTCCGCCCCAATCCCCGGCCGGATCAGGTTGACCATCAAAATGCCCGTGGCGATCGCGAGCACGCTGGTCGCGAAGTAATAGAGCATCGTCTTCCCGAACATCGAGCCAATGCGTTCGGTGCTTCCCAATCCCGCGACGCCCACGACGAGCGAGGTCACGATCAGCGGGATGGTGATCATCTTTAAGAGCCGCAAAAATAAATCGCCCACCGTCTTCGCGGCAATGGTGACTTTGCGGGAAAGCGTGCCCTGGTATTCTTGATAGCTCGCGGCGAACTGAGGGTATTTTTCCTCAAGCTGCTTGGGGTTTTGGGCTTTGAGGGAACTGACGATGCGATGCCCCGCATATCGGCGGGTGTAGCGCAGAATGATCGCGTCCGCTTCCTCGGAAATGTGCACCCGGCGGTTGGTGACTTTGATCGTTTTCTTCCTTGGCGGTTTGGCGAGCAGGGCCTCGGCGGCTTTTTTGTACCGCTGCCCGAAGGCCTCGGCGGAGGGAAACGTCTGCGTCAGCCCGGCACCGCCGCCGGGTTCGGTTTCCGTCAATCGAATGCCGCCGCCTGCGACAGGTTCCACGGTGACTTGGGCGTTCTTTAACTCCATGTCGCCGGGATTGACGACCAACCCGATCACCGTCCCCAGGACCATCGCGATCAGAATCTGATAATGCAGCGGCATCCGCAACAAAAACGACATCGGCAAACTCCCTTCACGAGAACCGAACCACCGCCACGGATTCTACAGGGTCAAATCCGAAATCCGAATCTCGAAATCCGAAACAAATCCAAAATCCGAAATCCCAATGCCCCCACAAGAAAAGCCCGCAGCGACGACGGATCGCGCTGCGGGCCGTGTTTGAATTCCAAGAGAGGGGGATGTGTTTCGGAAAAGGCTGACGATGAACCAATCTCCCAATCTCAATATCTCCCTATCTTCTTGCGGAGGCGTGCTTCATGGTGAGCCAGGCCCCGTTCTCGTGGCTGCTGGCGACGCATTGCTGGATGAAGTGCATGCCGTCGACGCCGTCGTACACGTTGGGATAGATCGTGTCCTTTGTTTCAAACGATTCGCCACTCGTTCGCTTGACGATGGCATCGTATGCCGAGCGGTACACGTTGGCGAAGGCTTCAAAAAAGGCTTCCGGGTGGCCGGCGGGCAGGCGGCAGGCGGCGGAGCCGGACTCGTTGAGGTACGGGGCGTTCGGATCGCGAGAGTAGAGTTGATGCGGCTTCCCGTTCTTGCGGAGGAGCATGCTGTTGGGTTCTTCCTGCCGCCAGGAAATCGCCCCTTCGGTGCCGTCGATCTCGATGAACAGGTCGTTCTCCCGCCCGTGCGAAATCTGGCTGGCCGTGACGGTGCCCAGGGCGCCGTTCTCAAAGCGGATCACGGCGTGGCCGTAGTCGTCGAGCTTCCGCCCCGGGGCGAAGATTTTCAGATTGCAGGAAATCTCGGCCGGGATCAAACCGGTGATATAGCGGGACAGGTTGTAAGCGTGCGTGCCGATGTCGCCGAAGGCCCCGGCGGCCCCGGACTTGGCGGGATCGGTTCGCCAGGCGGCTTGTTTCTGGTCGTCCTGCTCCAATCTGGCCCGCAGCCAGCCTTGGATGTAGTTCGAGCGGATCGCCTGGATTTCGCCGAGTTCGCCGTCTAGGATCATCTGCCGGGCCGCCCGCACGAGCGGGTAGCCGGTGTAATTGTGCGTGAGGGCGAACACCGCGCCTGACTTCTCCACGAGGCGTTGCAGTTCTTCCGCCTGGGCGAGATCGAAGGTCATCGGCTTGTCGCAGATCACATTGAAGCCCGCTTCGAGCGCGGCTTTGGCGATCGGGAAATGCGTGTGGTTCGGCGTGGCGACGCTGATGAAATCGATCCGCTCGTCTTCCGGCAGTGCCGATTCCTTTTCGATCAGTTCCTGATAGGAGCCATACGCCCGGCCGGGTTTGATGTCGTAAGCGGGGGCCGAGGCTTTGGCCTTTTCGGGATCGGACGAGAGCGCCCGGCGACGAGTTCCGCGCGGTTATCCAGAATCGCCGCGGTCGCATGCACGCGTCCGATAAACGCCCCCTGGCCGCCGCCGACCAAAGCCATGCGAAGTTTACGATTCAAGGGGCCGTTCGTGGTGTCCATGATGCTCTCCAGTCAAAGTCAAAAACTTGGCGGAACGTCGAAAAGGAGCGGCTGCGCTCGCAAGGGATGCTTAAAAGAAGGGATCCGGGGACAAGGATAATCCCGCCCCCGCCGCGCTGCAACCATTGCGGTTTTCGGGGGATCTGACGAACCAAGAGCACGCGGTGCCGATCGCCACGCCCTTCGCTGCACTCAGGGCGTGCCACCCGAGAGCAACCGCTGCCCATTCTACGTCTCTTCGGGGCGGAGCGTCCGCGGCGTTTGGGGCATGACATGTTTGGCAAGGTGGTCGAGGAGCGGTTGCGGCTCGCTTTCCACGAGGAACAGGTCGCGGTTATGGGGCTTGATGAAGCCGGCAGAGATCATGTGCTCCACCATTTGGACGAGGGGATCGTAATAGCCCGCCGTGTTCAACAGACCGATGGGTTTGTGATGGATGCCGAGCTGCGCCAGGTGATGATCTCGAACAGCTCTTCCAGCGTGCCGAAGCCGCCGGGGAGCGCGATGAAGGCGTCGGAGAGTTCGGCCATCGTCGCTTTGCGGGTGTGCATGCTGTCGACCTGCCGCATGTCCGGCACGCGGGGATGCAGGAGCTCCACGGTGGCCAGCATTTCGGGGATCACGCCGATGACATGCCCGCCCGCGTCCAAGACGGCATCGGCTACCGTGCCCATCAACCCCACGCTCCCGCCGCCAAAGACCAATTCAAGCCCGGAAGCCACAAGCCGCCGCCCCAACTCAAGGGCCGCATCGCGAAACGCCGGGTCCTCCCCGGCTTTGGACCCGCAAAACACACAAACCCGCCCGAGCCGTTTCATTTTAGAAGTCATCAGATATTTTGAGATCAACGAGGATCGCGGGGGATGAATCTTATCTTCGAAATAGGGAAACGTTCCGAATCGACAGGATCGCAGGGGAAAGGATTCAATCCTCGCCGCGGGGCAAATAGCCGGCGGAGGATTGGAAGAATCGCTTTCGCCGTTGCTTTGAGCCGGCGGGCGATTGCGAGGATTCCCGCAAGTCTTCCAGGTTGGCGGCACAAAATCGGCAGCCCGCGGTTTGCAGGTGGAAATCGATATAGTCCAGTTCCTCATCGGGCAACGATCCCAAGAGGTAACTGCCCAACTCCGCGCGGTCTGGGCAGCTCAATCGGAGCCGCTGCCAGATTTGCCCCACCGAATGTTCCCCGGCGTCTCGCCGGCGAATGAGCTGCCCCACGTGCCGGCGGAGGGCTTCGGATTCCCGCAGCGCCGTTTCGATGGCGGTCATCATTTCCACCGGCAAAAGTTCGTCGACGTAGCCCAACAACTGGGCGGGTGTAAACTGCTGGTCGTTCATTGCGGCTCCTCAAACCGGCCAACGGGGAAGCGGAGTGTCAAGAGCGAAGCTCCCGAAGAAGGAAACGCACAGATCGCTATTTGGGATCATAAACCAAACGCCTGCTCCTTGCGACCGGGAATCCAGATCGTTAGCATGTTCACCGATTGGCAAAGATTTTTCGTAGCAGCCCCTCAGAGGACTTTGACGTGTCAGTTTCCGCGACGACCTTATCGATTGATGAACTCAAGGAAAAAGCCCGCACCCTCCGGAAGCACATCATCCGCATGACGACCGAAGCCGGCAGCGGGCACCCCAGCAGCAGCCTGTCGGCCACGGAAATGGTCACTTCGCTGTTTTTCGGGGGTTTTCTGCGGCTGGATCCCCAGAATCCGACCGACCCGGCGCGGGACCGGTTCATCCTCAGCAAAGGCCACGCCGTGCCTGTGCTGTACGCCGCGATGGCCGAGCGCGGATATTTTTCCGCCGAAGAATTGATGACGCTCCGCAAGCTGGGCAGCCCCTTGGAAGGGCATCCGAACATGAAGCGGCTGCCGGGGATCGAAGCCTCCACGGGATCGTTGGGACAAGGGCTTTCGCTCGGCTTAGGCCAGGCTCTTGCGGCCCGGTTGGACAAACGGGATTCCCAGATTTACGTGATGATCGGCGACGGCGAAATGGGCGAAGGCCAGGTCTGGGAAGCCATCGCGTCCGCCCACAAATATCGACTCGGCAATCTGACCGCGATTATCGATCAGAACGGCTACCAGCAAACCGGGGCCACGAAGGACGTGCTGGATTTGACGCCGTTTGCCTCGAAGCTGGAAGCCTTCGGCTGGCATACGCAAACGGTCAACGGCAACGACATGGAAACCGCGATGAAGTCCCTCAAAACCGCCGCGGGCGTCAAAGACCGCCCGAAGTGCATCGTTTCCCAAACCAAAAAAGGCTTCGGCATTTTGCCCATTTTGGAAGCGGCCGGCGACGTTAACTTCCACGGCAAACCCCTGTCCCCCGAAATGGCGGAGAAAGCATTGCAGTTGCTGTCTTCGTAGCGGACAAATCGTAGCGGCGCGAACCTGCCACCGTTCGGCGGCTCAAAGCCGCCGCTACGGGACAATTTCAAACCATCACACCTTCCATAAAACAGAGCAGAATCATGGCCATCGGAGAATTGAGCGGATTGAAAATGGGGCAGGCCACGCGCGATGCGTTTGGAGATGCCCTCAAAGCGTTGGGCGACAAGTTTCCCAATGTGGTGACGGTGGACGGCGACGTGGGGAACTCCACCCGCACCGAACCGTTCGCGCTGGCCCATCCCGACCGGGCGTTCAATGTGGGCATTGCGGAGAGCAACATGGTCAGCGTGGCCGGCGGTTTGGCCGCTTCGGGGAAGATCCCCGTGGTCGCGAGCTTTGCCTGCTTTTTGATGTGCAACGCCTTTGACCAGATTCGCATGTCGGTGGCGTTTCCGGGCCTCAACGTCAAACTCGTCGGCTCGCACGCGGGGATTTCCATCGGCGAAGACGGGCCGTCGCAGATGGGCATCGAAGACGTGGCCCTTGCCTGTGCGCTGCCCGGCGTGGTCGTAATGGTCCCCGCCGACGCCGAGTCCACCCGCAAAGCCACCGAAGCCATGCTCGCCCACGAAGGCCCCTGCTATCTCCGGCTGGGCCGGCCTAAGGTGCCCGTGATTTATCCCGACGGCTGCAATTTCGAGATCGGCAAAGCCAACACCGTTCGCGAAGGCGATGATGTGACGATCATCGCCAACGGGATTATGGTTTCGATGGCCCTCGACGCGGCGAAACTTCTCTCCGATCAAGGCGTTTCGGTCCGCGTGATCGACATGCACACCATCAAGCCCCTGGATGACCAGGCGATCGCCAAGGCGGCCCGCGAAACGGGGCGGATCGTCGTCGCGGAAGAGCACCTGGCGGCGGGCGGTTTGGGGGCGGCAGTCGCGATGTCCGCCGCCAAGACGGGACCGGTGCCGATGGCGTTCGTCAACGTGGGCGACCGCTACGCCGAGAGCGGGGATCCCGACGGTCTGCTCGAAACCTACGGCCTCACCCCGGAAGCCGTCGCCGAAGCCACCAAAACCTTGCTGCCGTAAAGGGTCCCGGCGAGCAGCCGGCGTAAGCCCGCTGATGGAGTACGAGCGGAACAACCGCCCCATCTTGCCGATTCCGTTTGCGCAGGAATTCCTCCGCGGGTTTTCCCCAAAACGGCAAACAACACTAGCTCCCCCGAAAAAAATTCAGTATCGTGGCAGAGAGGTTCATGGATTCAGGTCGGCGCACGCATCAAACGAATCTCCACTCTCATCCCTTGTTCCCAGGCTGAAGCGGATTTGTGATCCAATATCGGCACTTTCACAATACCGACCCCCCTCACATCACCCGGCTGTGGAGGGACTGCCAA
Organism: uncultured Planctomycetaceae bacterium; assembly: GCA_963815195.1. Classification (GTDB taxonomy): domain Bacteria; phylum Planctomycetota; class Planctomycetia; order Planctomycetales; family Planctomycetaceae; genus CAWAVN01. The sequence goes on along the minus strand of CAWFGE010000008.1, from coordinate 475,178 downwards.
CTCGGTCGCGGAGCCGCCGGCGGCTTAAGGTGCGACGCGTTTGAGACGCTGAACTACGCCCAGCCCTATTTCGATTTCAAGGGATTGATCCTCGCCTGTGACGACGACAAAGTCGTGGGCCTCGTGCATGCGGGGTTTGGAACCAACGACACCGAAACCGGGCTGATGCTCGAATCCGGCGTGATTTGCATGGTCCTCGTGCATCCCCAATACCGCCGGCAAGGCATCGGCACGGAACTGGTGGACCGGGCCGAGGAATACATGAAAGACCGCGGGGCGACGAACATCTTCGCCGGCCCCGCCGAGCCTCTCGATCCATTCTATTTTGGAATCTACGGCGGCAGCCAGCCCTCGGGGTTCCTGCTGTCCGATCCCGATGCGGACAAATTCTTCCGCACCATCGGCTACGAACCGTTCGAACGGCATGCCGTCTTTCAAAAGGACATCTCGCAGCAAAACGATCCCGTCAACATGCGGCTGGTGGGCATCCGCCGCAAGATGCAACTCGCCATCGCCCACCAGCGGGACGAAATGTCCTGGTGGTGGATCACGCGGTTCGGGCGGCTGGATTCCGTGCGGTTTCAGCTGGTCCCCAAGGACCGGGGCGACGCCGTGGCCGAAGTCACGGTGCTCGGGCTCGATTTGTATCTGGAGAAATGGCAGGAACGAGCCATCGGCCTCACCGATTTGAAGGTGGAGGAAGACCAGCGCCGCCGGGGTTACGGGCAGGCACTCTTGTTGGAAGTCTGCCGGCGAATGCGGGAGGAAATGGTCACGCGGGTGGAAGCGCACGCCTCGGAAACGAACCCGGGAGCGCTCGCCGTTTTGCAGTCCGCAGGATTCGAGCGCGTCGACACGGGGATTGTGTATTTGAAGCTCGACGAAAACACGTCGGCGTTTGATTCCGACGAGGAGACCGTGGAGATCGAAGACGGCTTCCACGGCAAAGTTCAGGAATTCGTTTCCCCCAGCGACCGCAGCGGCCTCTCGGAAGAGACGACGATCCACTTCGACGAATCGCCTCTCAAGAACGATTGAGCGGTTCGACTGATGATCTCCTCCATTTCGCGCTACCTTCGCGGAGCGAAGGGCGACTTTCCCGCTTGTGCGGGTTACTCCGATTTGCCCGCTGGGAGGATTCGCGACGCCGATGGGTTTTTGCCCCAAATTGAGCGTGCTCCCACGCCGATGGTAGGTTGAGTCCCAAGTCGGCAGACTGTGAATCCTCTGTGTGATTGAACAGGTTGAGGCCCTCAATGAATGAATCGCTGGACGAGATTCGGAACTTGGACCAACTGCGGTCGTACATTCATCAAACGCTCTGCGAGAAGGAAAACCTGCTGCCCGATCAGTTTGCGATGACGGAGATGCCCTTGTTTCGGCGGGGGCGGGATTGTGGGATTCAATTTTCCCTCAAAGGACCGCGGAGCGTCCGACTGGGGGCGATTTGGGCATCCGACCACAACATGGTTTATTTCTACGATGCCCAGGGGGAGCGCTACGCGAAAATCCGACTCCGGCACCGCTTGCTTCCCGAAGACAACCGCTCGGTCGCTTGATCTTAATCGGCCACGCGAAATCCGAATCCCATCAAGCGGCTGTTTCGTTCGGCTGCTTGACGGTCAATTGGAATCGAACACCGCCGTCTCATCGTTTAACGGCCCGAAATCCGTCACATCGAACCGCCCGAAGGCTTCTTTCGTGCGGCGGCATCCCTGGCGGATCGACTTGCGGTCTCGTTCGCGGCAGTGAACGTGGCGCGCGGCGTGTTGATAGAACCCCGCGGCGCGTTCCCAATCCTTGAGGATCATTTCGCATTGGGCCGCTGTGGCCAAATGCCAGACTTCGTCGTCGGGCAGGTCCACGGGCCACTTGTCCCGCGTTTCGAGCAGGCGCGGGCGACGGTCTCCGCGCGGGCGAGTTCTTCCTCGCGATGCGAGGCATCGACGAGCCCGGCCAGGGTGAGGGACAACTCGGCCACGTTGATCAGCGGGTAATGCCCTTTCCGGACTGTCGCAGCCTCTTCGTATTTGTCCCGCGCCTTCCGGTAAAGGAGGATCGCGGTTTCGCGGTTGGTCTCATCCTCAGCCACATCCGCGAGATTTTGATCCCCCTGCTCGCGAAACAGCCGGCCCCAGCGGCACAAGAGTTCCTCATCGCGGTACCGAAACAATCGCTCCGTTTCATCGAGGACCGTTTCGGCCTCCTTGGGCTGGCGGTTTTCAATCAGCGCCAGGACCAGCCACTGGCCGACCTGCGGCGCATCGGGATAATTCTTCCTCAGGCCGCGCAAAAGCGCGATGGCTTCCTTCAACTTTTGCGGATCGCCATCTCTCAACCATCCGATGGCGATTTCCAAAGGCCACTGAAATCCGGGATAGAGATGCTCCAGCACTTCGCCGGCGGTCGCAGGCATCAATCGATTCTCCAAAATCAAACTTGGGAAAGGGATCACGTTGAAAACGTATTCCATCAGCGGCCGCCCGAATAGGTGCGCGGCCAGTTGAGGCGGGCAAACGCCACGCCTGCGGAAATCATCGCCGCGGCGGTTTGCTTGTCGATCAAATTGCCGAACCGGGCCACGGACACCCCGTAACAGCCCAACAAAAAGTAATACTCTTCCAACCAGCGTTTCGGGCGGCCGAAGTTGTCCCCGAGATGAATCGCGGCTCGGTGCCGAATTTCCAAGAGCACAGCCTTTAACCTCGCCTCGGCGGAATCGGCTTCCGCGACTCGCGGCCAGCGGTTGTTTTGATGGCAGCGTTCGGTTTCCGACGCCAATTCCTGTTCAAAGTTCGCGATCGATTCGACATAGTGCGGGTGAATTTCGCTCTCGTCCTCGGGGCCGTCTTTCTCGGGAAGCGACAATGGCCCCAGGAACAGACTGGGATAGGCCCGGATTTTCAATTCGGTTTCCATCTTGACGAAATCCCAGCCGATCCAGTTGCACGGTCCCATGTCTTCGTAATCGAAAACCGTGGGCCACAGCACGCGTCCGCGAACCTGTCCCACGAGGATGTTCCGCCCGTGCAGGTCGCCGTGCGCGCAGCCGCGCATCATGCCGGGAACAAGGTCTTCGGGGCGGGGTCCGTTGTCTCTGGCATTTCTGTGAACTTTGCCGTCCTCCTTCAACCAGTTGACGATCTGCAAAACGGTCTTCTCCAAATAATCCACCGGGTTGATAAACTGCCCGCCGCCCATTCGGTTCTGGAGGGCCGCGTTGACGATCCGCTGAATGTTGCGAAACGGATCCGTGTGCCACAGCCGAAGATTCTCTTCCAAGTGCCCGATCTCAAGGACATAGCGGTTCCGGCGATCCCGCGCGTATTCCTTGGCGGGGTCGTATTCGAATTGGACGTAATACAGCAAATGCCCCAGCCGCTCGTACAATTCCCACAACACGACGCCGATCGACTCCAACATCGGCCAGCCGTGGAGCACCGAAGTGAGGGCCGCTTCCTCGAAGGTCGTGATGGACTCCACGCCGATCAATTGATGAGCCGCTCCATACAAGAGGGCCATTCGGCGATTTGGATCGTCTCCCTCGGCCTCATAGCCGCACTCGAGCGGCAACAACACCAGATCGTGGACGAGGCCGTCGGGCTTGCACGACTCCCAAGCGGCCAGTTCCGGGAAGAGTTCGTGATAGGCGCCGATCTTGACGACGTGCCCTCCCGGCCGATCTCCCCCCGACACCTCGACGAGCAAAATGTAGCGGTCCTCGTGCCGCCGGTATCCCAAGAGCACGTCCTGCACAACGACGTGCGCCTCTTCCCCGAAGACCTCTTCGAGGATCTGTGCCAGTTCCATCAGCCGCTCGTTCATCAAAGCCGCCAGGGCGGCACGTTCTGGAACAACGGGATCGGGATCCGCCGCCTCGGCCTCTAAGTCGCCGATCACGCGAGGCGGGCACAGCCGGCGCGCCATCAAGCTCCGCAATCGCCGGCGGGCCTTGAGAGTCCACGTCACCATCTCGATGCGTCCCTTTCACGTTCTTCGTGCGTTTGTTTGAGGCGCGGTGTTAATCTTTCCGTCAAGTTCGAACCGTTCCGCAAACTGCTGATTCGCGGCCAGAATGCAAAAAAAATCCCCGGAAGCGTCCACATCATCCGGCATGGATGGCAACGGTTCGATATGCTGAAATTCAAAGGTGAGGTCCCGCAGGTCCGCTTGGCGCTGCTCGGCATTCTCTTTCGACGCGCACGTTACGATCGCCAATGGCTTTGTTTTGCAGATGCTTTCCCAGTTATCGGGTCCGCCACCGTCGCATACGCCAAAACACTTTCCTTTATGGAAGCTCTTAAAGACTTTGGCGTCCTCCAAAACAAGAGCTGTCGGCACGTCTTTGGACAACAGGAACTTCTTAATGAGCATATTGTAATAACTTCCCACATGCGGCCCTTGGAATCCCGCGGTCGAGTTGTCCAAACCCGATGCGGTCATCAGGATCAACGTGTCGTCTCCAAATTCCAAGGCGTCGGCCATGTCGTTTAACGCTTTGGCCGCATCCTTCGCCAATTCCCGCGGCTCCGCCGGGGGCCATAACTCAATGAGTGAGGTCAACCGCCCAAATGTTGCGCCGTAATAGGTATCGGCGGGTGCCGGAGGCCACAAACGGCAATCAATCGGATCGGCATACGGGTCGGCTAGCACAAAATCCAGGTACGTCAGGATGTTATTCGTATTGACGACCAGCTCCGTTTCGTCGATCCATGCCGGACCCACGGCTTTTTCGTACGCTGGACGAATTCATACGACAAATAAGCGATCGTCGAACCCGACTCGAAAAACAACCGCCTCACGCCGGATACAGGCAGCCGCGGCAACATCGTGTCCCAAAAGAAGTTCGCAATCATTTCCTTTTGATCACCGAAGGTCACTGTGCGGCGAGACAAAATCTGAAACGAGTCGAGCCTTCTCACGAAACGCTCGAAGAACGGATTTTGGCTGACGGTTGAGCCGAGGCTGATCTGTTCGCTCATTCGTTCAAACCAGGAAGCCGGAACCCACCCCCCGGTCCGGAGCGAACCTGCGAGGTCGTGAAGCGCGTTCGTAAAGTTCTGCCTTAAATCGCCAAATTCCGCGTTGATCTCTTTTGCCGGCGAAAACGTAATGATTCGGGTTGCATGCTTTTGCGCCTTCTCCAACAGGGAATGATAGAGTTCTTCGATTTTTTGTTGCTCGGGCGACAAAGGCGTTTCGTGCGCAGTTGTGTAATCCGCCTTCAAAAAAATGATCGGAATCTGCAAACGAACGGCTTGTTGCAACTCGGCATCGATGAACGAGGCCTGATCGGGTTGAAAACCGCGTCCGTATTCGCGCCCCAAAATAAACACAAAGATGTCGGAATCGGCGACTTCGTTTGCAATGAACTCTCGCACGTCGGCGAGCGCGGCCGAATATTTTTCGAGCACCACGGGGATGTGCCCCGCCTTGTAAATGGATTCCCACAGTTTTTCGCGGAGATTGCTGAATTCCGTTGTCACGGAACTGACAAAAACCACGAATTTACGTTGCGGAGTTGTGCCATCGGACATATTTCGATCCTGAGTTTGCAAGACGTCATTCATTGATTCATCGTGTTACATTCGCCAGGCTCGATGCGATACCCCAGCGAGATAATCGCTTTGAGCGTTTCCAAGGCGGCGTTGCGGTCGTATTGCTTCTCGCTCTCCGGCAGGTCGGCGTACGGGATGAGACACGGATGTTTCTTCTCCTTGTCCTTGCGCTCGGTCCCGTACGTCCAACCGTCCGCCATGCGGGCCGCGGCCCAGATGTCATGGGCATTTTCCGCCAGTCGCTCCGTCAAGGCGGCAATCGTCTCGGACAACTCGACGTGCGAGGTATCGATCGGCTTCGGCCGGTAGTCTTGTGGATTCATTGAAAACTCGATTTCAACTCGAAGTCGGCAAAAAATGTCTGTGCCACTTTTCGTTAAAAGGGTTCGTCTGGATGCGGTGAATCGGATTTTGGGATGATTCTCCCTGGCCCGAAGCGCGAGCGAGGATTTTTCCCGGAACGTGGCTTCCCTCGCTTGCGCTTCGGGCCAGGGAGAGATTACCGGACACAGCCTAATAAACCGTCGGAGCAGGGCGGCCGTTTGCTGGGGGTCTTCTAACGACAATACAGCGTTTCAGTCCCGGATTCATTGGAAATCCGCCCTTTCTCCCGAAGTTTTCCAAGCGCGCTCCGGGCGAGCGGGCACCTCGCCGCCGCGAAACAGCGCGGGAGTTTTCTTCGGTGGGCTTCTCATGGGCGCTTCTCCTGTTGGTATTTGCCGGGCCTTTGAGACGTGGTCACTTCCATTTCGGCTGGGCCTTTGGAGAGGGATCTTTTTTCAAAAGCATAAATACGAAATATACTTTATTGCAATAGACAATGGTTTTGATATACTTTTTCGTATATTGAAATGACACAGCCGTTGCCGGGCTGTCTCGTGGGTTTAAACAAGGAACGCGGAATGACGGCCAATCGAAGCCCCGCCAAACGTCGCGGCCCCTCGCTCGAAGCGATCCGCAACCTGCTCGCCTTTCATGATTGCGGAGGCGTGAGCGCCGCGGCCCGGGAATTGGGGGATCACCAGCCCGTAGTCACCCGCCGGTTGAAAATCTTCAAAACCGAACGCGTCTGCGGCAAAAAATTATTGCATGGCTCGGGAAAAACGCTGGCTTTGACGGATGATGCCAAAGCGGTCCTGCCGGCCATGCGGCAACTGATCGGACAATACGACCGCATCTTGGAATACATCGCCGCCGAAGCCCCCACGTCGAAGGTGTTGCATTTGGGGTGCGGGACGTTTACGGCGAGCCAGGGCCTGCCGAAGTTTGTCGTCCAGTTTCAACGCGATTATCCCGACGTGGAACTGGAGATTCGGATCGACCGGGGAAAGAGACGAATCCTCAAAACGGCCGACGGGACGTTCGATCTGGCGGTTGTGACCCATACTCCCCAACAGATCCGAAACGTCTTGAAAGACGCCGAGCATCCCGCTTCGGTCCTGTCGGTCGAGGAATTGCGCCAGTACGATCTGGCCGCGATTGCCCATCAAAAGACGCCCGCCGGCCTTGACCTGAAAACCTATGCCCCGAACCGGCCGCTGGAGGCGCGGGAATTGAAGAGCTACCTGCCGCAATGGGAATTGATCGGCTTGGACCGCGATTCCGGGATCCGGCAACAATTGGAAGCCGCGTGCCGTCCCTCGGCGGAGTTGTATTTTGCCGTGGAAGGCGGCGGCTGGGACGCGGCCCGCGAATATGCCCGCCTGCAGGTGGGCGTGGCGATTTTGCCCGAGGCGCTGCTCACTTCGGCGGACCGGAAAACCTTTGTGATCCGCCGGCTGGGAAAGGCATTTGCCATCAGCGAACGCCTGATTTGGCGGAAGAACTCGAGGGATGAGTCGCTCAACAACGCCCTCCAGTTACTGCGGAACACTTTTCAAGAATCGTGACACCTCCCGTCCCGCCCATTTTTGCGGACCAAGTTGATGGGGGAATTGTTATACTCACAAGCACTTTTCCAAGACCTGTTGATCATTCAGGAAGCCTTGCCATGCCAGAGATCCCGCGCGTCGATGTGGCTGTGACCGTTGTGTATCACGGCGAACAGTTGCTCTTGGTTCACAATCCCTCGTGGGGAGCGTTTACGCTGCCGATGACAAAAATTCGCACAAAATCGGCGGGGCTCGACGCCGGGGCCGAACGCCGGGAGGCCGGTTCGGATGCTGCTTTGCGCAACGTGGCCGAAGTCCTCGGCAAGACGACGCAAAGAGAAGCGGGGCTGTTATGCGACATGCCCGAATTGCAGCAAAGCGACCGCTCCGGCCGGGTGCAGCATTACCATCTCGAGGTCTTCGGTTTTCCCGTCGAGGAAGGCGTGGTCCCGCCGGGACTGATCGCGGAATGGCTGGCTCGGGACGAGGTGCTCGATCCCGGCCGGCGGCCGATTTCGCCGACCGCTCGCCGGGTCGTCGCCCGATTGATCGAGGCGTCCCAAGATCATGGCGGCTCGTTCCCACCGCCGGTCCGGGGCGGGTTGCGGAGTTCCGAATCGAGAATCGCCATCATGGAACGCCGGGTCAAAAATTCCCCGCAATGGCTCGTTCAATACAACGAACGCTGGGGCCGATATTTTTTGGTGGGCGGGCACGCGAAAACCGGGGAGCCTGCCCTGGACTGCCTTCAGCGGGAGATCTCTGAAGAGCTCGATCTCGCTCCGAGCGACTATGCCGTCGGCGGCGATCGATTGTTGGATTTTGCAGCCTGGTCCGCGAGCGCCTGGCAGGACACCCGGTATCAAATGACTGCATTCGAGGTCTCGCTGAACCCCAACGCCGAGCAGCGAGTCAGCAATGCGGCGGCGAACCGCTGGGTCACCGCGAACGAAGTCCGCGCCGAGTGCTGCCTGGACGGCCGGCTCATCAGCCCCGCCGCCCGTCGAGTCTTGAGCGAACTCGGAAAGATCGCGGACTTCTAACACAACGGCTGAGGGTCCGCGGGGAGGATCGTCTGATCCGTGCGGATCTCCCGGTGTTGGTGCGTTGGCCCATCGGCCGTGAGAACGACGGGGGCAAACTGTTTCAGATCTTCGAGCAACTCGGAAGGGGACCGAGGCTCGATCTCCGGCTGCGCGGACAGAAGTCGTTCTGTAAGTTCGGATTGTTCTTTGAGACTCTTGGGGACGGGGAAGGAACTTGCTCGCGCATACCGCCGGCACACGGGGATCGCTTTGGGAACTTGATCGAGGTTGTTGACAACCAACCCGTCGATCGGGCAGGCGGAGATGGCATAGTTGAGCAACACCAGATCAAGCGCCCCGCAGCGGAGCCGGCCTTGCCAGGGGTTTTCGGGGTTTCCGGGATCCAACGTCCGCGCGGTGAGTTCTGGATCGAACGTCGGAAACGGCCCCGAACCGTGGCGGGTTGCATAGGCCCGCGTGAGGCCTAGCACCGTCACCTCCTCGATTTGGTGCTCTGCAATCAATTCCCAGGCGTGATGCGTGGTGACAGTGCTCCAGGTGGTGTAGGGAGGAAAGCCCTTCCATTCATCCAAGAGCACGCCTTGCGCACCTTCAAAAACGAGCGTCTGAGCCTCGGGAAGACGGGGGGACAGAGTCGCTCCTTGAAACGCCGATTGCAGCGAGCCGGCTTCCTCGGCCGGCCGGGTTTCATGAATTGCCCGGCTCGATTCTTCATCGAGCGTCGGAAGTTCCTGCATCTCGAGCAGGACGCGGTCCCGCAACAGGGCGAGCTTCGCCCGGAGCGTGCGCGGGTCGCGAAGGTCGTTGGCGAACACCGCGTCTTGTCCGTAGCGGAGCCAATAATGCCTGGTTTCGCCGATGCCCAAACCGCATGAACCGTGCCGATCTTCGCCCCGCGACAGCTCGCGGAGCCGGTTCATCGTGATGTGGTAAAACGTCGAAACGAGGCAATCGGGATGCACGGTCAGAAGGGCATAGGGGTTCTCGACGCCCAGGCGCTTCAGATGCTCGGCTTCGGGGGGCAGCGTGGCGGGACTGATGATCATCCGCGGCCCCAGATAGGTTTTCGCCCCGGCCAGGGTGCCCGCTCCGAACTGGGAAAATGTGTGCCGGCTTCCGTCGGGCAGTTCGACGTTGTGCCCCGCCTGCGAGCCACCGCAATACCGCACCACGACCTCGGCCCGATACCGCCGGGTGAGAAAATCCACCGTGGCCCCTTTGCCTTCGTCGCCAAACCCCAAGCCGACGGTGACGATCGCTTTCATCAAATGCTCCTCGGCGGAAGCCTCACAAGGTGTTTCAAAACAGATTCCTCTAAAAACCTGAGCGGCAAGGCGCTAGCCTCCGGTCTCTGCAAACATGAGCGGCAAGGCGCTAGCCTCCGGCCTCTGCAAACATGAGCGGCAAGGCGTAGCCTCCGGTCTCTGCAAACATGAGCGGCAAGGCGCTAGCCTCCGGTCTTGATTCTGTGAGTATCCTTTCATCGAAACCGGAGGCTAGCGCCTACCGCTCAGGTTTTCAAACAGGTTTCAGAAACTGGACGCGGCGTGGCGGTGCGGCCGGTTCCCGGTTATTGTGATGGGAACGGTCCAATTCAGGAACGAACCACACCCGCGGTCATTGGAAATCGTGGAAGGACATATTCGGATGATTTCTCGATCGATGCAATCTCGAATTGTTGTCGCGGCATGTTTCACTCTGGCCGCGATCGTCCCGCATCTCCAGGCGGATGAAGGCGACGGCTGGCCGCCCGCGCTTCCCGGCAGCCGCAACGGAACGGCTTCGCTACAAACGGATGAGTTTTTAAAAGTCCCGCAAGCTGTCGCAGCGACTCGGAATGAAAAAGGCGCTGCCGCGTTCGTGATGGCGAAAGAGGCCCCCACGGTGGATTTGGCGTACCATCAACACCTGGGAAAGGGGGCGGACCAGCGGCGGTTGTGGTCCTCGTGGGGCGACATCTGTGTGGCGAAGGACGGGCGGGTGTATGTGGGCATCGGCGATCACGGCCACGATGCCGAGGGCGACGCCCGCTGCTTTCTCTACCGCTGGGATCCCCAAACGAAAACGCTTTCGCAAATCGTCGACATGAACCAGGTCGTCCCCCACCGCGAAGGGCAGCCGGCCTGGTCCAAGGTGCACGCGAAGATCGACGAAGGGCCCCAAGGAAAGATCTATTTTTCCTGCACGCTCAATGCAGGCAACCGGGCGGGCCAGGAGCAATACCACTGGAACGAGCACCTGACCGGCGGGCAGCTTTACGAGTTCGATCCCGACTCGGGCAAGACGCGGGTGTTCGCCAGCCTGCCGCCCAAGCGATGTTCCGCCACGTCGCGGTTCGATGCGAAGCGAAACATCTGGTGGTGCAATCTGGAAGCCGGGACCGGCGACGCGTTGTTCGGACTGAATCTGAAAACCGGCAAGACGATCTATCAGGGCCAAGACGGCGAGGTGGGGTTCAACCGCAGTTTCGCGCTGGGCTCAGGCGGAGCGATCTACTTCAACGGAGCCGAGGGAAAATTGATGAAGCTCGATCCCGCGACGGGCCGCGTTCAGAAAACCGGCGCCACGTTTCCCGATTCGCCCGGCATGCGGGCTTCCGCGCGGCCGACCAAAGCCGGCGTGATTTTCGGGACGACCCACAAAACCAATGAGTTGTTTCGCTTCGACCCCGCGAATGGAAAACTGGAACGGCTCGGCCCGACCTGGGGCACCGGGCAATACACGACCGTCACCGTGCTCTCGCCCGATGAGCGGTTCCTGTATTACCTGCCCGGCTCGCACGGGCAGGCGTTCAAATACGGGACACCGGTGGTTCAGTACGACATCGCCGCCGGCACCCGCAAGGTGCTCGCGTTTCTCGCCCCGGCGTTTGAGACTCATTTCCGGTACGTTCCCGGCGGGAGTTATGGTGTGAAGCTGAGCCCCGACGGGGGGACGCTGTATGTCAACTTCAACGGGCACGCGGCGGACGAAATCCGCCCCAGCCACATGAAGCCGATCGGCTTCGGCTTGTGCAGTTTCGCCGCGATCCATATTCCCGCGTCGGAACGTTGACCGCTCCCCGAGACCGCGTTGAATCGATAAATGAAACATTTGGCCAGCTGTCATTTCCTCTGGTCCGCTCTTCGAATTCTTCCGCTCCCAGTTTTCAGGTTCTCTCCTGAGAATGTTGTCTCATTTCATAAGCGGTTCTCTTCAAAGCCGGGACCGCGCGGACGCCTCGCCTCTCGGCATTCCTTCCCCTTCCCCCAATTCACTCCTCCCCAACATGTCCACAACAGAAGAACGACAACTGACCATTTTGGCGAATTCGGAAATTGACCCGGCCGAACGGCCGTTTTTGTACCCCGGCAAGTGGTGGCATGCGGAAGACGGCAAAATCGTCTGCGACCTCTGCCCGCGCGAATGCGTGCTCAAGCCCGGCGACCGCGGGTTCTGCTTTGTCCGGCAGAACATCGGCGGCCAGATGATGCTCACCACCTACGGCCGCAGCACCGGGTTCTGCATCGACCCCATCGAAAAGAAGCCGCTCAACCATTTTTATCCCGGCACGAGTGTGCTGTCCTTCGGCACGGCGGGCTGCAATTTGGGCTGCAAGTTCTGCCAGAACTGGGACATCTCCAAATCCCGCGAGATCGCACGCCTCAGCGAACGGGCCGGCCCGGAGGACATCGCCCGCGCCGCAAAAGCCCTCGGCTGCAAAAGCGTGGCCTTTACTTATAACGACCCGGTGATTTGGGCCGAGTATGCGATCGAGACCGCCCGCGCTTGCCGGGCCGAGGGAGTCAAAGCCGTCGCCGTGACCGCGGGCTACATCACCGAAACCGCCCGCGAGGATTTCTACGCGGAAATGGACGCCGCGAACGTGGATCTCAAAGCGTTCGAGGAGGAATTCTATTACAAGCTCACGCTGTCGCATATTCAGCCCGTGCTCGACACGCTGCGCTGGCTCAAGCGTGAAACGGACGTGTGGTTTGAGATTACGAACCTGATCATCCCGCAGGCCAATGACAACGCGGACGAGTTCCAGCGGATGTGCGATTGGATTCTGGAGAACGTAGGCGACGAGGTGCCGGTGCACTTCACGGCGTTTCATCCCGATTTCCGCATGCGGGACCGAGGCCCCACGCCGCCGGAGACTCTAATCGCCGCCCGCGAAATCGCCCTGGCCACGGGGCTCAAATATGTTTATACCGGGAACGTGAACGACGCCTTGCGGCAGAGCACGTATTGTCCGAATTGTCACAAAGTTGTCATCGAGCGCAACTGGTACGAGCTCGGCGAATACAACCTCGACGGCTCGCACTGCCGGTTTTGCGGGGCCCGCGTCGCGGGGCATTTCGATGAGGAGCCCGGCGACTGGGGCCGGCAGCGGCAGCCCGTGGACATGCGGCAGTTCGCTCGGGCTCCCCGGGAGACTTCGCCCGCATCGGCCGTTCAAGAACGATCGACGAAAGACGCTGAAACCAAAACAAAAGGAGGTGCTGGTATGACGACTTCCACTTTGGCTTTGCCGAATTTGACCGCCGAGCAATCCGCGCGGGTCGTCAAGGCGGCGGGGCGGGTTCTCAAAGCGGCCAGCCTGGAACGCTCCCTGCAATTCTCGCCGGCCGAGTTGTTCGGCGAGGAACATCTCGAATTGGCCCAGCATCCGGTGTCGGGCGTTTTCGTCACGGCCAAGCGCGGCGGGCATTTGCGGTCGTGCTGTGGGAACCTCGGCGTGGTGATGCCGCTGTTTCAGTCCCTCACGCTCGCGGCGGTTCGCACGGCCACGGACGATCCCCGCTTTCCGCGGATCTCCGGCAACGAATTGCCTTATCTCGATTTGGACGTTTGGCTGTTGGGGCCGCCCGAAGAAATCGCGGAACAGGGCGAAGACCGCATCGGCGCAGTCACCATCGGCCGGCATGGCTTGCAAGTCGTCCGCAGCTCTGTGCGAGGTTTGTTGCTGCCGGGCGTGGCGATCGAGCATGGCTGGGATGCGGAAGAGTTTCTCAACCGCACCTGCCTCAAAGCCGGCCTGCCCGCGACCGCCTGGCGGGATGAGGAGACGCAGGTGTTCCGCTTCGAAGGCAGCGAGCACGCGGGCCAAGTGCTCAGCGAGGAAGAAACCGCCAACTGGCCGCTGGCTCCGCCGTTGTTCTCGCCGCGGGACGTGGCCGCCTATGCCCAGTTCGGCGGCGAGACGCTGCGAACGTTGATGCAAGGTGCCACGCCGCGTTACTATTGTCCTTCGGTCTCCGACGGCAACGTCAACGCCGTCAGCCTGCGGGTCAGCCTTCCCGGATCGGGTCAGGAACTCGTGAGCACGCGGCTGAACCTGCGGCAGACGATGCCGCTCCAGTCCACGATGTTTTCGCTCTGCGAGGAACTGGCCCGGGCGCTCGCGAATCACCGCATCCCGCCGAACGAAGTGAAAGTCTCGATGACGGTGCTCACCGATCCCAACATGCACGGCACCGCGGGCGACCCCAATCTGGCGGGCATCATTGATGGCGACCGCGCGATTCTCGTGGCGGAAGGCAACCGCCGGGCCTGGGTCTTCGATGATGAAAAAAACGCCGAGATCCTCTTCAAAGAAGCGATGGAGCTTGCCGAAATCGACGAGCCGGACCTGACGCTCGTGATGAGCTTGCGCGTCATGTCCTCCCATCCGCGCGGGCAGGTCGTGGACCGTCCGCGCTCGGTGACCGGCCCCGACATTCGCCTGCCCGCCGTCGCCGGCACGTTCTATCCGGCCTCGGCTGACGATGTGAACCAAATGCTCGACGAGCTGCTTCCCGCGAACGCGGAACGATCCGGGTGGTCCGCCGCGATGGTTCCCCACGCGGGCTGGGTCTATTCGGGAAAAATCGCGGGCGACGTGCTCGCGCAAATCGAGTTTCCCAAAACGGTCATTCTCATCGGCCCCAAACACACGCCCCACGGCGTGGACTGGGCGGTGGCTCCCTACGCCAAGTGGTCGCTGCCCACCGGCGAGTTGGAATCCGATCAGGGGCTTGCCAAGCGTCTGGCCGAAAGGATTCCAGGCCTCAAGCTCGATGCCGCCGCCCATCAGGCCGAGCATGGAATCGAAGTGGAACTGCCGCTGATTCACCGCCTGGCTCCCAAGACGAAAATCGTCGGGATCACCATCGGCGGCGGGCGGTTGGATCAATTAAACACATTCGCGGAGAAACTCGCGGAAGTCATCGCCGAGACGGACGAACCGCCGCTCTTCATCATCTCCAGCGACATGAACCACTTCGCCCCCGATGCCGAGAACCGCCGGTTGGACGGATTGGCGCTCGCCGAGTTGGACAAACTCGATCCCGATGCCCTCTATCAAACCTGCACCGAAAACCACATCAGCATGTGCGGGATGCGGCCGGCGGTGATTGTCTTGAAAACGCTCGCGCATTTGGGGAAACTCACCCAAAGCCGCCGCGTGGCCTACGCCACGTCCGCCGATGTCTCGGGCGAAAAATCCCGCGTCGTGGGCTACGCGGGGATGCTGTTTCGGTGAGCTTTTACCGCGAAGCGGTTAAATCCCAAAGCCCAGAGTCGCGAAGCGCACGCTGGGTCGGAGGTATTCCGTCAAGGCAATACGCCGAAGGCGTTACACAACCATTTTGTCTAACGCCTTCGGCGTAAGAATCAGAGTTTCTCAAACGACAACCCAGGGCGGCGCGGCTGCGCCGCTGACCCTGGGCTTTGTTATCGAACGCCTTCGGCGTAAAGAGGTAAGAGGTTCCTCCGTTGCGGGGGCTGGGGCGAAAACAATTAGAGCAGAGTCCCAAGATATTCCTCTCTCCCTTTGCCAATCTTTGCGTTCGTTGCGCCTTTGCGTTAAAAATGGTGGTTTTCACGTAACGCACAGTTTCAGGAAATACATCATGGGGCAGGATCTGGCGAAAGCCATTGCGGACAAGACCGCCGTGGTCGGAGTGATCGGGCTGGGCTATGTGGGATTGCCTTTGATTCACGCTTTCACGCAGGCCGGGTTTCGCTGCATGGGATTTGATGTGGACCAGGCGAAGGTCGACGCCCTCGCCGCCGGCCGCAGCTACATCAAGCACATCCATTCCGCCACCGTCGCCAATTGGATCGAGAAAAAGGAGTTGGAACCCACGGCCGACATGTCCCGCTTGGGCGAGGCGGACGTGCTCTTGGTGTGCGTGCCCACGCCGCTGACCGACAGCCGGGACCCGGATTTGCAATACGTCGAAGGGACAGCGCGGGCGATCGCGAAAACGCTCCGGCCCGGGCAACTCGTGATCCTGGAAAGCACGACCTATCCCTCCACCACGCGCGACGTGGTGCTGCCGATTCTCGAAACGAGCGGCCTCAAAGTCGGCCAGGATTTTTACCTGGCCTACAGCCCCGAACGCGAAGACCCCGGCAACCCCGACTTCACCGCCTCCGGGATCCCCAAAGTCGTCGGCGGGATCGACCCGGAAAGCGGCGAACTCGCGGCGGCTCTCTATCGGCACGCCATCGTGCAGGTCATCCCCGTTTCCAGCCCCGAAGTGGCCGAGGCCTGCAAGATTCTCGAAAACACCTACCGTGCCGTGAACATCGCCTTGGTCAACGAACTCAAACTGCTCTTCGACCGCATGGGCCTCGATGTGTGGGAAGTGATCGACGCCGCCAAGACGAAGCCGTTCGGGTTCCAGGCGTTTTATCCGGGGCCGGGCCTGGGCGGGCACTGCATTCCGATCGATCCGTTTTACCTCACCTGGCTCGCGCGAAAGCAAGGCCTCGCGACGCGGTTTATCGAACTGGCGGGGGAAGTCAATTCCCGCATGCCCGAGTACGTCATCCGCCGCGTCGCCGAGTTTCTGAACGATGAAGGCAAGCCGATCAAAGGCAGCAAGATCTGCATTCTGGGCATGGCTTACAAAAAGGATGTGGACGATCCCCGCGAAAGCCCGTCGTTCGTGCTCATGGAACTATTGCAGGAGCGCGGTGCCAACATCAGCTATAACGACCCGCACATCCCTAAGCTGCCCAAGATGAGGCATCACGTCGTCCCGGACCTGTCCAGCCGGGAACTCACGCCGGAGTTCCTCGCCGAGCAGGATTGCGTGTTGATCGCCACGGACCACACCGCCTACGATTACGACACGATCGTCAAGCACGCCCGGCTGGTGGTGGACACCAGAAACGCAACCAAAAACGTCCAAGACGGCCGCGAAAAAATCCGCAAAGCGTGACGCGGGATCCAAACGGAGCGTGTAACTCAAACCGTTGGGGTGGCTGGGGCGCAAATTTCCTTCTGAGCCAGGCTTTCGTTGCGAGTACTGGGGCGATGGACGAGCTAGAAAACTGTCACACGGCCCCAGACTTCAAAACCCGGTTGTCTTCGGGACTTTCTTTCGCGCCCCAGCCACCCGTCCGCAAAGCGTGACGCGGGATCGTAGGGGCGTTCGTAAGCGTTTCTGCGTCCGGCCCCTCACCCTAACCCTCTCCCCCAAGGGGAGAGGGGACAAATCCAGATGAGAATCATTCGCGTTCAAAGAGACACTGGCAGGATTCCAAGCGGGTGCCGGCTTCGTCGGTGACGGCGAAATCGGCAGGTCCCCAAAGGGACACCCCCGCATGCCGGCCGTCTTTGGCCAAGAGATAAAGCTTCAACCCGAAGTCCGGCTGGCCGGCCTCGTTCCGCAGGCGGGGTTCGGTGTGCTTCGCGATCCGCTTTAAAACTTCCAGGCCGGCATCGGCGGGCGATCGGCCGCTGCGCATCAGTTCCACCGCGGCGAAGCTGCTGACCTCCAGCAAGTTCGCTTCGCCCCGCCCCGTGCTGCCGCAGGATCCGACTTCGTTATCCACATAGAGTCCCGCTCCCAGAATCGGGCTGTCGCCGACCCGCCCCGGCCGTTTGAACGCCAGGCCGCTGGTGCTCGTCACGCACGAAATGTCGCCCCCGGCATTCATCGCCGACACATGCACCGTCCCCGTGGGCCGCTGGAATTCTTGGCCAGGCAACTTCGTCTCCTCGAAGGCTTTTTCTTCCGGCGTCATCGGTTTTGTGTCCAGCTTGAAAAACTTCGCCACATCCTCGTCGATGTCCTCCACGGGCGGCGGGAGCCAATCGTCCCGGCTCGAAAGCGTCTCCTTCCAATACAGCCAAATCTTTCGGGCTTTCTCCGTGAGCAGGTTTTCCTCCGCGAAGCCGTGGGCCCGGGCGAACTTGAGGGCCCCATCCCCGACGAGGCACACATGGTCCGAGCGCGTCATCACCAACTGGGCCACGCGGGACGGATGCCGAATGTTCTGCAGAGCCGCCACCGAACCGGCCCGATGCGTCGGCCCGTGCATCACCGCGGCGTCCAACTCGACGATGCCGTCTTCGTTGGGCAAGCCGCCGTAGCCCACGGAGGTGTCGTCGGGATCATCCTCGACCAACACGACACCGGCGACCGCGGCATCGAGCGTGTCCCGCCCGGCCTGCAATAGTTCAAACGCCGTCCGCGTCGCGGCCAGGCCGTTGTGCGACGCAATCACTTTGACAGGGAATTTGCGAGTCATTGAAGTCGATATCAATTTCAATTTGTAATGATGAGCGGCAGGTGAAAACGATTTTGGGCTCCGACCCATGGAAATCAAACAGTCGCGCTGTGATGGAATAGCCGCGAAGCGGCGCCAGCATATAGCTGCGGGCGTCAGCCCGCAGAGAAAGTTATCAAAAAGATCGAAAGCCGCGTAGCGGCGCCAGCAGTCAATCGATCATAACGCGGGGGTTTGTTCTTCTTCTTCGAAAATTGCTGTCGCCGCTTCGCGGCTCATGGGACTTTTTGGATTTCGGATCTGCAGGCTGACGCCTGCAGCTAAGTGCTACCGCCGCTACGCGGCTAAGACAGGGCAACAATATCACGCGTCATCAAAAATGAAGGCTGTCATTCTCGACTGATGTTAAAAGCCAAGTGACTACGAACGGTAAGCCTCACACGGGAGCCAACCGGCCGGTGGAGGGCTTGTCGTCGTGGTCGATCTCGGTTTCGCGGCGGATGTTGGGAACGACGGCGGGAACGATCAAGCCTTTCTCCGCCGCGTGCACCGCCGCCACCGCGGTGTTTTGAACCAGGAGCATATCCACGCCGTGCTCTTCGACTTCCCTGGCGATGTCTTCCACCTGCGTTTGATGCGCGGGCACGATGTCGCGGATGTAGATGGCGGCAATCCGTCCGGGAAAATCCAAAACGGCCTGCCGATAGATCTTCGGGTCGTCCTGCCCCGAATCTCCGATCAACACGAAAGGCAAATCGGGATAGGTTTCTAAGATGCGTTCGATTTTATCGAGCTTATGCTCGTGCGAAAAATTGCTTTCAGAATTTTTGCCGAGGCGCAAATCCCTGAGCAGCAAAGGGCCGGCCGGGATTTCGTTGATCTCCAAGAAATCCACGAGCAGATCGTAGATGTTCCAGGCGCTGCTGGAGACGTAAAAGATCGGATTGTGATTTCGGCCCGACGGCCCGCGCTGCAGAGCCCGGTAAAACTCGCCCACGCCTTGGAAAGGCATCCGCGTCCGCGCGTTGCGGAGGAACGTCAGCTTCGCCATTCGCCAAAAGCTCGTGGCATGCGTTTCGAGCACCGTGTCGTCCATGTCGCTGATCACGCCGAACCGGGCATCGATCGGAGGCACGAGCACCTGCCCCGTCGCCGTCACCCCGGTCTGGCCGGGCACGATTTCGTCCAAGAGTTCCACACGCACATCGTGCCAAAGCGTTGCCGGGTGGGGCGGAACCAGAGGCTCGAAATGCACCTCAAAATATCCCTCTTCGTCCGTCTCCGTTTCTTGCGTCTGCTCGTGATACGTCGCGCGAATGCGGGCGCCGGGAATCTCATCGCTGTCGAACCGGCGATACATGTTGCACAGGTTGGTCCACCAGGAGTCGTTGACCTTGGGGCTGCCGATCCCTTTGTCCTCGAGCACCCGGCCGCGGAGCGACAACGACTCGGGCGTTCCGAAACCGCGGTAAGGCAGGATGCACACCGGCTCGACCCAGCCCAGCCGATGTTTGATGCCGTGCTTCCAGCGGTCGATTCCGCGCTCCAGCCGGTAAATCGAGCCGCGAAATCTGCGGGAAAGATTCTTTTTCCAACTCGCCATTCCGATGCGGATTCCTCTTGCAACACCATCGGGTCCCCTTTCCCCTTAGGGGAGAGGGTCAGGGTAAGGGGACCGAATGGTGTCATTCGCACTGGTTCTTAATCGGTCCCCCTGATACTCGGTTCGCTTCCCTTAAGTATATCAAACCGAGGCTGACCAGCGACGGCGATCCGTCCCCCGAACCGGCTCTTCTTGCGAATCCTTGGCCCCCAAACATAAACTGAAGAAAACCTTCCCCAACTTTCCACTGTAGGCGGACGCTTCGGCGCAGGACAATCCGGAGATTCCCCCACCACGGCGTGGGGCGGTCAATCATCCACGCCGCTTCGCCATCAGTCCTTATCGACAAAAGCTCTATGCCATCACAGCTACAGATCGGCCCGATCCGGTTGGAGTCGCCGTTTGTGCAGGCGGCCCTCAGCGGTTATAGCGATTGGCCGATGCGGGTCATCGCCCGCCGGCTCGGCGCCCCGTACACGCTCTGCGAGGTGCTGCTCGACAAGTTCCTCGTGGAAGTCAAAAAGAGCCGCAAGAATCGGCACTTGATCCGCGTCGGCGATGAGGAACATCCCGTCGGCGGCCAGTTGATGGGGGCCGACCCCGAGCTGTTCGGGCCGGCGGCCGTCAAACTCGTCGAAGCCGGCTTCGATGTCATCGACATCAACTTCGGCTGCCCCGTGAAAAAAGTCCTGGGCCGCTGCCGGGGCGGGTTTCATCTCGGCCAGCCGGACACCGCCATCGAAATCATCGCCCGCGTTCGCGAGCACGTCCCGCCGGAAATTCCCGTCACCGTCAAGATGCGGCGAGGCATTGACGACACGCCGGAAAGCCGCGACCACTTCTTCGAGATCTTCGATGCCGCGTGGTCCTTGGGCGTCGCGGCGATGACCGTCCACGGCCGCACCGTGACCCAGCGCTACGACGGCCCCAGCAATTGGGAGACGCTCCGCGAGATCAAATCGCGGGCCGGTTCGCATACGGTCCTGGGCAGCGGCGATCTGTTCGATGCGACCGCCTGCGTGGAGATGATGAAATACACCGGCGTCGACGGCGTGACCGTCGCCCGCGGTGCCATCGGCAACCCCTGGGTCTTCCGCCAGGCCCAAGCCCTCGCCGACGGTTTGCCCATCGTCTATCCCAGCCTCCACGACCAGCGCGAAGTCCTCGCCGAGCATTTTCGATTGGCCCTCGAACACTACGGCCCCGTCCGCGGACCCCGGCACATGCGGAAATTCGGCATCCGATACGGCCAACTCCACCCAGAGCCCGTCTCGCTCCGCGATGCCTTCATCAAAGTCCAAACTCCCGAAGATTGGGGGACCATCCTCAACGAATGGTACGCCCAAGACCTCCCCGGCCGCCCGCCCCAAATCGACGAGCCCAACCCCGTCTGTGCCTGAAGCCGTCGACCGGCCGAGCACCGCTGACCCAAACAACAAACCCCGGCATCAACGATTGCAACATCGAATCTCAAGTCAAACAGTAAGCCGACAATGACTCGGACGCCGGATAACGCGGAGAGCTGCTGGTAAAACGAGCGAATTTTACCGCCGCTTGTCGACAAAAGCGTGGCCCGTTGAGGCGTCGCTCCATTTTCCTTTCCGCGAAACTCCGCGCAATCCGCGGTTCAAAGTATTTGGCGCTTTCAGCTTGAGAAATTATCAAATTCCCGTGTCCCGCAAAACTCCCTCAGTCCGCGACTCATTCTTGAAAGCGAGCCACCAACGGGGATTTCTCGGCGAACTCGACGAGCTTCGCGAATAGTCCGCGACTCATTGTTGAAAGCGAGGCACAATCGGCACGTACCAATTTGCCTGTCCGCAACTTCCTTTGCGGAAGCATCGCGTGAGCGGAAAAATCTCACTTTTGATGGTTGTCATCAAACCCGATCGCCGATAACATTCCCCTACGCGGAGGGAAAAATCCCTCCCCTATGCCGCGGGGTGGAGCAGCCCGGTAGCTCGCGAGGCTCATAACCTCGAGGTCGCAGGTTCGAATCCTGCCCCCGCCACTGAACCCCTGGTTTACGAAATTCGTGACCCAGGGGTTATTTCTTTTTGGGGCAGAGACAATCGCAAATTGCCGAACTTATCCCAAGTTCGCGTAAGAACTTGCGGTGTACGCCCGTGGCGGATTGTCTCTCGTGTTTGCAAATAGAGACACGCGGTTCGCGCGGGGTCGAAGTCTGTTTGGAAAGTCTCTCGATTTTGGGAGAGAACTGACCCTCCTGTTATGGGGGAGAGACAAAAGTTTCGAGAATTTGTTCGCTGAGGGGAAAAGATTCGAACTTTCTGGGCCGCGTTTTATGAGCGCGAGACATGGCGGGTATGTCCGGAATTGGCCAATTTAATTTGGGCGGTCTGCTCTTCGCCAAATGTTTCCTTTGCGTTCCGCTCAGCGATTGTCACACGAATTCCCGCCACACCAGTGCAGGCATGACCCACCGCTTAACTCAACCTTCATCTTTCCGTCATGCGAACCCCCACTCCGCAGAACTTTCGTCGCCCAACTCGCGCACGGCATGACGGATAAATGCGAAAGATATGAGGCAGAGACAATTCTGGAATTTGTCGCGTGTGTGATTCGAGCTTTTTGTCCTAAAGGAATGAGTGCGAACCATTTACAAATCGGTCTGGGTTGGGCGGGCGGAGTTTTCGGCGACTTCAGGGTTTCTGCTCTCTTTCACAGGAGAACCCATGACACGGCTTCGCCAACCCTTTACTTAGGATATGCAACTCTGGCATTTGGGTCCGTTCTTGCAAAGCACATATCTGCTCCGTGGAGGTGTATTCAGGCGGCCAGAATTGCTGAAAACATCGTCTACGACATTTGCGGACGAATCTCCATATCGCGCGCCAACAGAATCAAATTGCCAAAGAGTGACCCGAGAATCCGGAATTTGCCCGCAACTGGATTCCTAGTCACGTCTATCGCTTTCGGCTAGCATAGCAGACCTCATCAGACTGCTTTGGGTATTTCAACGCTCGATTTCGGGCGTTCGCAGGGGTCATAATTGTGCTGCGCCTATCAGCAACCACCGTCAAATATTTCTTCCAATACCGCTGCGATCGGCAGGCTCGCTACAACCTGATGACGTCGCAAGATCGCAAAGGCATCGTCACTGGCAAAGAGCATGCGATGTGCGACAAGTGGGCCAAGGCAGGGGACGATTTCGAGAAGCAGGTCGTTGACGCCTTGGCTTCCACCGAGTCTGTTTTGGCCGCGACGTCGCCCGAGAAGGTTCTCTCGCCCGAAACTACCGCTGCGTTCTTGCGCACGAAACAGCGGAAACGTACGCCTCACAACTCCAGTTGCACTTGAGGGATTCTGCCCGCTTCCTTCAATCGCTGGGAGGACCGTCCGGCGTGGAGTTTGCGATGGTGTGAGGTGGACCCCATTCTTTGGACAGCAAACGGGGTTGTTTAGTGGTGTGAGTCAGCGGCAGACGAGGCCCCTCATAGGCCTCGTCGTCTGCCGCCGATGACAAGGGGCCCGGGACGAGACCTCACCAGTTCCCTCCCGGTTTTGCGCGAAACTTGTTTTCATTTTTCGTCCATCACTTTGTGCAGGCTTCAATCTTTTCCTTCGTAGATCATCGCCGGCGTTTGATAACCCAGCGACTGATGAATCCGTTCCTCACAATAGAACTCAAAGTAACTCTGCAGGCTTCTCTCGGCCTCCCAACCATCCGTGTAATCCTTCAAGTAAACCTCTTCGTATTTCACGCTCCGCCACAGCCGCTCGATGAATACGTTGTCCAAGCACCGTCCTTTTCCATCCATACTGATCGCGACATTCAATCGTTCCAATCGCTCGGTGAACTTGATCGCCGTGAATTGGCTGCCCTGGTCGCTGTTGAAGACCTCCGGCCGCGAGATCGACAAGGCTTCGTCCAACGCCTCCAAGCAAAAACTCCCCTCCAACGTGTTCGACAATCGCCAACTCAACACGTAGCGACTGAACCAGTCCATCACTGCCACGAGATACAAAAACCCGTGGCGAAGCGGGATGTAAGTGATGTCGCTCGACCACACCTGGTTGGGCCGGAGAACCTCCACATTCCGCAGTAAATAAGGGTAAATCTTGTGTCCGCGCCCCGGTTTGGTCGTGCGGCGTTTCGGTCCAACCGCTTCGATTCCCATCTGCCGCATCAGCCGCTGCACTCGCTTGCGATTCACGCCGAACAACTCGGCCATCTTGCGAGAACCATAAAACGGATGCCGCGTGTATTCCTCGTCGATTCGCCGCATCAGTTCCAAATTTTCCGCGGTCTCGCCGCCAGGTTCGTAGTACCAACTGCTCCGCGCCAATCCCAACAGATCGCACTGACGCGACACGCTCAACGTGGAATGCTTCGGTTCGATCCATGCCCGCAAAACCTCGTGGCTTAATCCAGCGTCAGCGACTTTTTTTTGAGCCACTCGACTTCCATTTTCAGCCGGCCGATTTGTTCATAGAGTTCTTGCTCATTGGCCGATTGATCGTCGGATCGCTTACGTCGGCCATCCGTGAACAACTCAGTGGCTCCCGACAACAACTGCTTTTTCCAAGCCGTGACTTGGCTCGTGTGGACGCCAAATTCCGACGCCAACTGAGCCGTCGTCCTATCCCCTTTGACCGCCGCCAACGCCACCTTGGCTTTGAACGCGGACCCCAAAACTCGACGCTTCCTGGTCATAATCGGAACCTCCCAATGCGACAAATGAACATCGCAAATTCTACCTTATTGGGCTGTCCAGTTTTCGGGGTCCACCACAGCGCTGCCCGACCTAGTTCGGGCTGAACAATACGAGGGTAGCGTTCGCTTTCGGGTCATCGATGTGAAAGCCGTGCAACAACCGGCCCTGTTTCATAAGGTCCAAGTCGCGTTCTATGCGATCCTGCTCGCCGAGATGCTGCGTGAGTTGGGAGTCAGCGCAATGGTCGAGGACGTCGGCGAAATCTGGCATTTCGGAGAGGAAGAAGCCCAACTCTGGAATGTGACCGAGTTCCGGTTGATGGCGTATCGCCGACAGGTGATTGACTTCTTCCGGTCACATTTGGGCCGGATTGCCGTGGCTCAGGTTGGCCCCGATGGAGATGCATCTCGGTTCCACATCTACTTTAAATGCGAGCAATGCAACTATCTGTCGCATTGTGTCAAGAAGATCGCCGACCATGTGCCTCGCAGAGATTGGGATATTTCTGCGATTCCCGGCATGTCGCAATACTCAAAGCAGGCGCTCGCGGAAGTGGGCATCGGGACGCTCGGCGAACTGACGGATAACCCTGAGATCATGACGAAGCCGGGAGCGGGTTGGGGATTGAATACGCGCGGCAGCAGATTCGTGAAGCGGGCGAAGGCTCTGCTCACAGGGAGCGTCGCGCGGGAACCGGAACGGTCGACTTACCTCTTGCCGCCGAAAATCGATGCGACCGTCTCTCTCCTTGTTGACCATGATCCTGTCGAAAACAGACTTGCTGCGTTGGGCTGCTTGTGCGAATTGCCCGACCGAGACGGAATATTTACCACCGCCGTGATCGCGGAGTCGGGTGCGGACGCGGAACGCCAGGCAATCTGGCGAGTGCTGTCCGACGTTTGTCATTGTCTGGACGAGGTCGACGCGCACAATCGCCAAGCCACCGGGAAACCTTGGATTGCTCACATCTTGGTTTACGAACCCTCAGAGGCAGCGGATCTGGCAAATGCCTTAGGGAGACATTTGGGCGATGCCGAGATCCGTGGCGGACTGCTGCACATGGTGCGGATGTTCCCCCCCGAACCGCTGCAAGGCGAACCAGAGTACGGCGGTCCCCGGCACTTGCCGGCGACGGGTCTGCGAAGTGTGTTCGATGCGCTGTACGCTTTGCCGGCGCGTCAGCCTCGACCTGGCCCGCGTCAGCCAGGCGT
Organism: uncultured Planctomycetaceae bacterium; assembly: GCA_963815195.1. GTDB lineage: Bacteria > Planctomycetota > Planctomycetia > Planctomycetales > Planctomycetaceae > CAWAVN01. The sequence goes on along the minus strand of CAWFGE010000008.1, from coordinate 449,721 downwards.
TGGCCAGTGCCGATCCTCCCTTGGCGCACCCCTACCATCCTGCCGAGTCCTTGGAGCGCCCTTTTCTTCCCGGTTGAGCATCGAGGCCTGTCGCGGCTTGAAATTAGGCGACACGGACCCTGCGCTGGTTGAACATGATGTGCGCGAGCGCCTGCGAACCTTGGCGGATTTGGCACGCTGGATCCTGGCGGATAACGCGAAAGCTTCCCCGGCATTTCTGCGGCTGAAGAAGGCTCCGTTCCGCTGGCAGATGAAATTCCATCCGCTCGACGCGGCCAACCTTCAACTTTTGGAAGCCCAGGAACTGTTGAATACCCGTATCGCTGAATTGGCTGCATTGACCGCCCTGGCGGAACCGGCGGATCAGCGCAAAGAGCGGTCCGCCTGCATCGGCCCGATGCGATTTATTCGCACCGAGAGTTCCCCTGCAGGTGCCGGTTGGGCTGCAGTGCGGCTTCACTTCCTCGTTCCCGCGGATTGCCGGAGGACGGACCTCGGCCCCGCGACGTTTGGCGTTGTCCTGACTGACGGCGATCCTGACATGCTGCTTGACACCGCGCGGTGGCCGGATATTGCCGTGTCCATCTTCCGCATTGACGAAGGCTCGACAAATGGGGACATGGCGGTGAAGGTTGATGTCCGTCGCGATGTTTGGAGAGCAGGCGTCCTGCACAAATTGATCGAGGTTCCCCGGACCGGGGCCGATGGTTTTTATCTCGATCGAGCATTCTTCGACGTCAATGGTCCGCGTGTACTGAATTTCTTGCAGCATCTCGAGCAAGGAGGCCCCGGCACGTGACGGTTCGCAACGACATTCTGAGTTTTCTGGACGACCCGGAGCAGTTCTCAGCGACACTGCCCAGCGAAGCCAGCGAACTGTGGCGGGCAGGGCTGGAGGAGTTTGCGCTGCCTCGGTTGCAACCGCCGGGGCGAACTTTGTGCCCCGCACAACTCCGGGCATGGAAAGAATCGGCAGGACTGCGGACGTCGCTTGTGTTGGGGCCGCCTGGGACCGGCAAGACGTTTCTATTGTCATGGATGGCGGCAGGATTCCTCTGGGCTGCCCACCGTGCCGGCAGACCATGCCGCATACTCGTAACCGGTTTCACACGCGAAGCCATTGGCAACCTGCTCGACGGGATCGCCCGCATCACGGCCGAACACCTGCCGGGCACGTCGCTCGCGTTCCTGGGAAACCGCCCGGACCAGGGACTTGCGTCCGGGATTGCGTCGGTTTCTCTCGCCAAAGCCGATCTTCCCGCCGTCGGCCGCTGGTTAGAGCGCAAAGCGGTTGTCGTCGGCTCGACGGTCTGGTCGTTATTCAAAATCCTTGAGGGAGGGGTCCTCAAGGCAATGGTCCCACGGCGCACGTTTTCGATCTGGTGCTCATCGATGAAGCTTCGCAGATGGTCGTCAGTCAGGGACTCATGGCCCTGGCCGGTCTTGCCGAAGGAGGCCGCGTGATTGTGGCGGGGGACGATCGGCAACTTCCGCCCGTCACGCCAACCACAGCCGCCACGACCGCAAGCGGCCATGCGCTGGGCGGTTCGTTGTATGCCTTTCTCAAGTCCGCGGGCACTTCCGAGTTCCCGCTGAACGAAACGTACCGACTCAATGGTCCCTTGGCCGCACCCGTCGGCGAACTATTCTATGATGGCAACTATCATTCGGTTGTTCCGCAACGCCGACTCTCTCTCCGGGAGGGCTGGCAACTCGAACTGGAACCGTGGCAGCGCCAGGTGCTCGACCCCGAGAACCCAGTTTGCGTCTTGTTGTACGATGGACCAGCCTCCGGGACCGACAATCCGTTGGAACGCGAAGTCCTCAAGCGCCTGGTTGAACTTTTGGCTCCGCGAATTCGTCCGCCCAAAGGGCAAATCGATTGGGACCTGGTTGATCTCTGGAACCGTGGGCTGGCGGTGATCACGCCGCACCGTACCCAGAACGCGGCGCTGCGAGATCAACTGGTGACCGGCCCCTTCGGGCCTAATGCCGTCGTGGAAACGGTGGAGCGCATGCAGGGTCGGGAGCGCGATGCAATTCTCGCCGGCTATGTGGTTTCCGACCCGGAGTTCGCCCAACTCGAAGCGGACTTCCTATTCAGCCCGTATCGGTTGAATGTGCTGGTGAGCCGCGCCCGCGGCAAGTTGGTGCTACTCATCAGCCGAGTGTGTGGCCGGAAATTCTGGCGGGGTTAAGTTGGTTGGTCAATTGAGGTTCCAGTGAGAGTCCCAGGCGTGGCTTTGGTGGAGGGCTTCCAAGGCCATTACGGCCAGGGCGTTGTCGGGATCCCAGCGGCGGCCTTTGCCTTTGATGCGGCTGGTGGTCGTGCGGCATTGGGCTTCGGTTGGACCGCTGCCGATTTGCCACCCGTTGGCGCGGAACTCGGGGTATTTAATCAGATGGCTGCGTTCGGCCATGTAGTGCAAGAGTCCATCCAGGGCTTGCTTTTTCGTTTCGTTTTCCAGTTGGGCCCGCTGGGTCGTGAGCTGATCCCACGCTGTTTCGTAACCTTCATGCTTGAAGGTGTGCATCAATTCGTCCAGCCAGCTTTTGCCGGCTTCGTCGTCTCCGTAAAGCGACCGCCGCGTCTTTTGCGCGTAATCCCGAAGATGCCAGAAGTCGAGTCCGCGGGCGGTCAACCGCAGGCCTTGTTTCTCCGCTTGGCGATCGATCCACACGGCCCCGTCATAAATCCCGATCGAAGCGTCCGCCTGATCCAACTGAATCCGCGAGGCGTCCCGGCGCATCACCCGCCCGACCACTTCATGGTCGCCCCGGCTGACGCTGATCCAGCGGTTTTCCTGGTCTTCCGAATAAAACTGCACCAGACGAAATTCCTTGTACGGGCCGTCGGCGCCCGGCTTCAATCGTTCCAACGGATTGAGAGAGCGGCCCTCGGATTTGCGTTCTTTCCGTTTCTCGACGACCTGAGCCCGCCGCTGCTTCTTTTCCGTCTCCGTGATCACGGGAACCTTCACGCCGTCACAACCGAAATACACGCGAGTTTCGCCCTCAGGGGTTTGGCAATCCGACGCCTCCCAGTCGGGCCTCAGTTCGTTGCGACGCGTTTGTTCCAAGACCGTTTGGCCTTCGGCTTCGATCAATTGCCGGAGCGTTTCCTTGCCGATCGAAAGCCCCGCCGCACGCTTCAGGGTCACGGACAGTTCCAGAAAACTGCTTTCGCAACGGTTCAATCGGCAGGCCAATTCGACGACGCCTTGCGTGAACTGCTGGCAGGCTTCGTCCAACCACTCATCCAGCGGCGTCACGCTGCCGCCGCCGGCTGGTTGCCAGCGAATCCGGCGAAGCTTAACCCGCCCGTTGACCGTCATCACGGTGTGCTTCTGGCGACCTTTGTTGCGCATGGGTGTTCCCGTCGCTTCGTTCTCCGGAGGGGGGAAAAGCGGACTCGGCTGAGTCCGCTCGCATCTGCACGGCCCGCTCGTAAGCCCGGCGGCGAAACTCGTGCATCAACTGCCGCACTTGCTCCTCACTGTCGGCAATCACGCGACCGCCCGGCGCCGCATTCACGGCCTCCATCACTTCGCCCAACAAGCCCTCAAGCTCCGACCGCATTGACTCAATATAAACCTCTTTGGCAACTCGGGGTTCCTGCATCGCAATCCCTCCTCTGGAAGTGAAATCAACTCGCCCCCGCACATCGCGGACGACAGGATTGCCTACTTTACACACTCTACCCAGTTCGCGCCATAGAAAACGGCCAGACACTCAGCCGACGATTATTTGAAATCCCTCCGCGCGACGAGGCGGTATCGGATAACATGGAACTCCTGCGCGAGTACGTATTCGGCGCACGGCCAGCGGGCGCGTGGATGCTGATGGATCCTGGGGGCAAGGAGTGCCGTTTCGAACTGCGCGTGCGTGGGTTCGACGAATCACCCTCAGAACAACTCTCCCCAACCGCGGCCAAGTCCGCACCTCCAAAAGCCATGCCCGTGACCCGCCTGACCTATCGGGGTTCTCCACCTTCCAATCAGGAAGTTAGTAATGCATTGGGTCTGAATCCGGAGACCGATCCGTACTTATACATCACACCTACGGCGGCGATGGAAGCAAATCGATTCGATTTGACTCCAAGTATCCAGCACGGGCCGAACACAGAGAAGAAATCGCCGAATCAGTCTGCTAGCGATGATAAGCCCGAGAGGGCTTTGCGGTTCGACCGGGTTCTACGATTGCTAATGCATCCGCAGAAGATCCTAACCCGCTTCGACCAGCGCGTCTGCCTGCTTCGCGGCATCCAAGACGCAATACAGGACGAGCGCGTGGCGAAGATCGTGAGGCATGACGCGACTCCCTGGCTCGATGCCCTCAGCGAACTTGAGCAGCGCGGTGAGGACCTGACGGAAGGGCTTACCCCAGAACTCCGCGAGCAACTCACTAACCCTTCGCTAGGCGATATCCTTGTGCAGCTTCAAACCGAGTATCGGGCCCACGTGAAGTCTTCAGGGCTTCCGACCTTTGAAGATGCCGCCCGCAATTTCCTGCGCGAGCGATTCAAACCGCCTCCCTTGGTGGTCATGGAAGGCTTTACTTACCTGACGCCGCTCCAGCGTTACTTCGTGCAATCATGCTTAAGCGGTGGAGCGCGCGTGGTATTTCTGCATCCGCAGGATCCGAATCAGCCCGAGGCGTTCGCCGTGATGGACCGGACCTACGCTCCCTATCAGCCAAGCGTGATGCAAGAGGAACTTCCCGCGGACCTGAAAAATGGAGGCACTTTGCTATGGCGACTCCAGACAGGTCTCTTCGCGGAAACACCACCCACCGCGACGGATGATTCTGATGAGAGCGTAACGCTCGAGTTCTATCACCATCGCAACCGGGAGGTGGCGCAGTGTCTGAAGCGCGTGAAACACTACTTGGACGAGGAACAATTGAAACCGGAGCAGATTGCGATTGTGTCGCGGAACGGGAGCGAATACCTCACCATTCTGCAGGAAGAGGCGCGCCGGCTTGGTCTGCAACATCGCCTCCGCGTCGAGCCGCGCGTTCTTCTGCTGACGCCCCTCGGGCGCTTCGCACTCACGCTCTATGAAATTCACAACGATCAGCGGTTGGAGATTCGGCCGGACCAGTTTGAAACGATGCTCCTTTCCGGTTGGTTGGGGGCGGACGTGCAAGGGACCGTCGATGCTTTCAACGCAGCGCATGCTCAACTATTCGAACGTTGCCGAACGCTCGAAGATTGGAACAAAGCGCTCGCGCAACCGGCGAGGCCAAGCGAACCCTATGCTCAGCGTCTTCCCAGCGGGCAAGCGGGAGAACGCGAACTTGGCCTATGGCGGAGGGCCTTAAAGCAAATCAAAGACCTTTGCGATCGATTGTTCGATGGGCAGAAGCGCACTTTCGCGGAGCACATTCGCAAACTCCGTGACGAATTGACGATTTTGAACCGGCATGACCTGCGCAAAGATGAACGCGACCTGGTCGAACAGATCGTGGCCGCCCTCGAACAAGTGATGAGCACAAGCGCCATCCCCGTGAACGATGAGGAGTTCGGGGAGGCGCTGAGCGGGGTGGCCCGCGAGTACCAACAGGCCAAACCGGACGATGAGGAAGTCGTGTCTGGACAGGTCTGGGTCACCACTCCCGAAGGTCTCGACGGTTCGCCGCGGCAGGTTGTATTCTACTTAGGTCTGGATTCCCTTCGTGTGCCGCGCCCGGTGGCGATGACTTGGCCGTTCTTCGAACTCAAAGCCGATGAGGAAGGGGAAAAAGAACGCTATTTCTTCCTGACAGTTGTCCGCGCAGCAAAGGACCGACTCCATCTGTCCTACGCGCAGCGGGGAGAAGACCGGACTTATGGGCCATCGCCTTATCTCGTAGTGGCGGCTAAACTCTTGGGACAACAACCCGTGGCAGGGGATGTCGTAGAACCACCCAGTGAGGCGGGCAAACTCTTGCCACCGTTGGCTCTTCCGGGTCTGTCGAACACGTATATGCTGCACGATGTGGCGTTGTTCCGCCTGTGTCCGTTCCGGGCGAGATTCGAGCGGTTCGACCAGGATGCGCGGCGGTTTCGGGATGCCTTCCAGTTGAAATTCTTTGCGCAGGGAGTTTGGCTGGAAAGCGCGTTTGAGAAACTCGTCGGGAAGATGCCGTTTTCCGACGCGGAGCAACTCCGCCAGGCCCTTTACGAGGCGCTGAGGCAGACTCGACCCGAGATCGAAGCGTTATTTCCCGCCATGAAGGTGATGGACTGGAAGATCATTCGGCAACAATTGAAGACCAGTGTGGACGGCCTCGTCAACTGGCTGGGTCAAAAGCCGACGAATTTCCAATATGGAGTAGCCATCGAGCATACTCCGGAGACTTTGCACTTCGTTCTGCAGATCGACAGTAAGACCGTGACGGTGGAAACTGGACTTGTCCACGTTCTGCGAATCGGGAAATTTGCCTACTCGCTCCACAACGCCTTGACACACCAGCATTGGCTGATGCCCGCGTATCGAGACAGCGGTGGACCGGATTCAGAAATCGAAATCGACGGCGTCGCTGTATTCACCGCGACAAAGCCAGCCGTCGAGTGGTGGAGAAAGTGCATCCGGGCGGCGTTAGGCAAAGACTCGTACCCGGATACATACGCCGAATACCAACTAGATCTGGCGAAACATGTTCGCGCCATGCACGATGGCCGCTTTCCGAAAAACCCCGGCGACCATTGCGAACTTTGTCCTTTGCGCACTACGTGTTTGGGCGTGCCGGATTAGTGGGGAGAACAATTATGAATCAAATTCAGGATGTCCAAGTGGAAGCGCTGGCTCCGCTCATGCGCGGCGGATTGACGGTGAGCGAGGAGCAGGCGGCGGTCGTCGATTCCGTCATCGCGAACCCTTTTACGGTTGTTGATGCGGGGGCTGGCGCGGGAAAAACCCGCACCACGGTCGCCGCGGCTTTTGAACTGCTTTTGCAGCGACTGGAGGCTTCACTGGACCAGTTCGTTTTGATCACCTTCACGAACAAAGCCGCCGACGAACTCCGCCGACGCCTGGAAACCACGCTAGAAGACCTGGAAATGGCTGCCGGTTCCTCCCGGCCCGAACAGCGCCGCTGGCAAACTTGCCGCGAACGTCTGGCCGGCGCATATGTCGGCACCATTCATGGATTCTGTCGCGAAATCCTCCAGACGTTTGGCTATGGGGCCCAGATTGCACGCCTTGCGAACATCGACTACAGCCCCGGAATGCAGTATGAGGCGATGGAGGAAGTCCTAACCGAACTCCTCACCGCCGCCAACCCAGGCCCTGTGATCTCGACATGCACTCCGAATTGGAAGCTTTACGATCTCGAACGACTCATCAACAGCATCTACGCCGCCCTGCGCAACCGCGGTCTCGATCCAGCGCGTGTTGCCCAGGCAACGAACAATCAACCAGAGGACGTGGGGAAGCCTTATCGCGCGGCCTTGGCCAATGCGGTGGCCGAACTGCATAAGCGGTATCATCAGAAGAAGATCGAAGCGAACCGCGTCGATGCCACGGATTTGGTGCTGTTCGCGGCCGAGGTGTTGGAGAGCAACGACGGCCCTGCCGTGGCCCGCAACCTGGGCCGGCGCTACCGTTACCTGTTCATTGATGAGTCGCAAGACACGGATGCGTTGCAGAAGCGGATCGTCGATCAACTTCAGCCCTACCTCGATCGGGTGATGGTTGTGGGCGACGCCAAGCAGTCGATCTATGGTTTTCGCGGAGCGGGGCTTTCGCTTCCGGACATTGCGAAAGAGAAGGGAACTGACTTGTTGCGTTTGAGCATCTCGCGCCGCCCGACCGAGCAACTCCTGAACGCCTACAACGCACTGTTCCGCTCGATGGCCGCACGCTATCCCGAACTTGGCCAGCCACTCAAGCCTCATGAAGGCACGATTCAGTCCACGAGCAAGATACCGCCCCTGACATTTTTTGATGCCGGTGACAGGGGCGATCGTGCGGCGGGAATTGACCAAACCGCCTATGTCATCCGCCGCCTGCTCAAAAACCGGATCGACACCGGCACGGCGTCGCGCGACGTCAAGCCCGGCGACATTGCATTGCTGTTCCGCAAGAATGAGCCGCTGGAACAGTATTTGATCGGGCTTCGTGCCAAGCTTGGTGCCGAGGGAATCGACGTCCGCCGCGACTCAGGGGAACGGTTTTATCGCCGCCGGGAAGTGGTCGCCGTCTATCGGTTGCTGCGCTGGATTCTTGACTATCCAAGCGATATCCCACTCGCCTTGGCGCTGGAAACCCCTTACCTGCGTCACATCGAATTGCGCGACGTTTCCGCGAGCATTCTCTGGTACGGCCGCAAGCAAGGGCATGAATTAACAGACCGTTTCGAGTCCGATTTTCCCGAGGTCGCCCACCATATTCGCGAGCTTCGAAGTGGCATCCGTACCGACACGGTTCCGCAACTTTTGGGCCGCATGGATGAACTGCTCGAACTTCGAGCGTGGCATCAGAAGCACGACGACATTGAAGGGGAGCAGACCTTGGAGCGGCTTCGCGAGATTGCCCGCAACCTGGGGCAATCTGAGCAGGCATTGACCGTGGGAGCCTTCGCCACTCATCTCCGGCACAGCATTCTAGCCAATGCCGACAAGCCGGAGGGTGAACTCCCAAGCCAGGATCTCCGACCGTCTTACGTGCGATTGATGACGGTGCATGCGGCCAAGGGACTAGAGTTCCCGATCGTCGTGCTCCCGGAGGTCCAAGCTCCCGTGAAAAGCGTGGGAGTCAGCCGGTTTGTCGTCGATGAAGCGAAAGGGCTGGATCTCCTCGTTGGGAAACTCCGCGACAAGTTCAAGACAGAATCGAGCGACTTCTGGAATCGCCTTCAAACGGACAAGTATGCGATGTTGGTGGCAGCGGACTATCAACGATCGACATATTCGTTCAAGTTGATGGCGGAGCCCCGCAGAACATTGCCACAGTCAACGCCGGCGGCACAAACAAGTCCGGTACCATGACCTACCAGGCCATTGCGGATGATTCCCCGCACACGTATCGTTTTTATACCGTCGGCACAGACGGCAACGGCAATATCGAGGCCGCCCCGTCCGATCTCAACCAAGACGTGATTGTGACCCAGACGTTTGCTTCCCCGCCGGCTCTCGCCATTACGAACTTCGACGTGCAGAAAGGGGCGTCCCAGCGCTCGTACATTCGTTATCTGGACATCACCTTCAACGAAGATGGGGCCGCATTAGAGGCGCTGATTGACAGTTTGAAGGATGAAGATCCATCAAATGATCGAATCCACTTGACGCGAAGGGATTTGACTGGATCGGCCGCTAGTCAGACAGACGTGACACTCACCGCCGGGATGATCACTCTCGTCGGCCAGACGATTCAAATTGATTTCGGTGCCGGCGGCATCGGCGGAGATCCCAACTCGAACGTCGGCGACGGCTACTACGGCTTGAACTTCGATTTGGATAACAATCTCTCCAATGGCCTGGAAACCACCGAGAATTTCTACCGGCTCTACGGGGACACGAATGGGGATCGCGTCGTCGACAGCACCGACCTCTATGCGATCAACGACGCCATCGGGCAAACGGGGAGCAATCTCGATGTTGATGTCAACGGAGACGGAGTCGTCAACGTCGACGACCTCTATGCATCTTATTATGAGCTAGGAAAAATCCTAGACGGGAGTTTGCACTTGGATGATTGAAAGTGAACGTGATTGCCCGTTCACGCCGTTGCGCGAAAGACAAAAGGTGGTGCATTCTGTCGACTTGGCAATTGCGTTTAGCCCCTTCCATCTGACAAAATAGTAACAGTCCAAGATTGGCCTGAGATACAGAGAGAAAACCTCACATGAACAAGACGGCTTGGAATTCGACTGTATTCACTAGTGCGTTCTTAATCGCTCTAGCGCCTGGGATCGTCTGGTCGGGCATGCTGACGATCTCCATCGAGAGTACCCAATTCTCACCCGGCAGTGCAGGAACCGTTGACGTCTGGATTTCCAGCGACGGTGCAGACACGCTCAACCGGTTCAATTTTGAATTCCGCATCGATCCCGTCGGCGCAACGGCGACCGAACTTCAATTCCTCGATCCGCAAAGCGATTCTCAATTGTCGAATGCCGGTTATGTTTTCAGCACTGGCAGCTTGAAGCGCGACGGTCAGGTTTTGCCACCGCCATTTCCAGGGTTTCCTCCCATCATTATTGCTCCCACCCCAGTCGGAAGCGTGAGTACGACCACGAGCCCGAATGATACATTTATCGGAAGCGACGTCTCGACGGCCAACAACGTGTCTTTGGGGGCGACGCCGCGGCTCTTGGCGGAACTCGACTTGGTCTCCGGTAGCGGAACCTTAGCTCCTAATATGGGAGACTCATTTACAATTAGCCTCATTGCCGGGCCGAACACGGTTTTTCACCCAGATAGTTCCTCAAGCACTTTGGACTACACGAGTTCGTCGGGCACGATCACCTTTGCGTCCGCCGTGCCCGAACCCTCCGGTCTGGCTCTCATGGCTTTCGGCAGCCTGGCGTTACTTACCTTCGGCCTTCGCCGCTTCTGGCAAAAGCAAAAATCGCGCGTTCCCGAATCTGCCCGACTGACCTAGAATCTCGATGGATCCGATTTGCTATGGCGAACCAGTTTGGAAGAGGGTCCGGCCCGCTATCCGAACCAAACTGCGAAATTCGCTTCGCTATAGAGAACCCGACATCGAAAATGTCTCTGCAAAAGTTTTGAAGAGCGTCTGGACCGCTCCACTGAACCCCTGGATCGCAACCCCGCGACCCAGGGGTTTTCTCTTGCGCGGGCCGAGACAATTGCAAAATCGGCCAACTTATCCCAAGTTGCGGCAACAACTTACACCGTGGGCCAGCCGTGGCTTGTCTCACGTGTTTGCGAATGGAGACACACGATTCGGCGTCGAATGGGATCGCCCGAAAGCTCTCGACGCTTTCGCCGAGAGCCGACCCTGGGGTTATGGCTTTTTGTCTCCATGTCTCTACGCTCATTACCCAGGAAAAAGTGCGAAACTGGCGACCCGGAGGTTATGAAGGCGAGACAGACCCGCAATTTATGAGGGCGAGACATTGAGGTCTCAAGGAACGGGATTCGCGGCGAGATCATCATCGAACGGATCAGATGCAATGCCCCGGGGGATAATCGCGCTGGGCACGGATGGCCGTTCCACCGCGGGAAAGCGCCATGGGCAGCCCCTCCAGACGTTCAACCTACGGTTGCCGCGACGGTGCCATCGACGACGAGGGCTACTTTTTCTTCGCTTCGCGACAACGAGGTGCCTCCTCCAGCGCAAAAACCAGGATCTCTTCGCCGGTGACGGTGCTGATGTCGTGGTGCAAGCTCCGGGGTTTGACGCCGGTGACGTCTTGAACCAACGATTCCAGAGCGGGCCGGGCTGTTTCAATCAACTGAGTCCGAACTTCTTTCAACAGATTCCGCCCTTTTTCCACCGGGAGCGTCTTGACGAGGTGCTGTTCCGCAGACGTCAGCACGCCCTGCAAACGGATGACGAGAAGATCGCCGATCAGGTGGGCATGAATGTGCTGCGGCCCCCGGCCGAAGTAATCCTGCTCGAAACGACTGACTCCGTCGCTGATGGCCGCTTCAAGTTCCCCGCGGGTTTTCATGGCCATAATCCGTTCCCATTGAGACGTCTTTGCTACGAGCGGATCCTGAAACCGCCAGGTCCCAGAAAACGAGCTGCATCCATTTTGGCGAGTTGAAGAGTCGAAAGAAAGACGTGCGCCCCCTTGTCCATTCGGAATGTCGCCCCTATGATAACTGCTGTCGCGAGCGCCGTTCAATGTGACGTAGCCCCGCAACCTTTTCGGATGACGTGATAAATCGCAGCTCGCGCTTTTGCGGGAGGCGCGTTATTGAGTAAGCCGACGTGGTGGAAAGTCCATCTCTTGGATCTTCCACCACGTCGGCTTTTTTCGTGCGCGTGCCGGGATCAACGGCACCCACTTGGAGGTTTGCATGATCAACTACATTTCGGGCCTCGTGTTCGTGGTCTTGATGCTCATTGGCGCCGCGGCGGGTCTATTGATCGAACTGACCAGTCCACTTTGGGCAATGGTGTTTGCCGCGATTTGGTTGGTGGGGACAATCGTCGCCGCGTCCAGCATCAAGTTGGCCGCGCAGTGGGAACAAGGGGTGGTGTTCCGGTTGGGCAAATACCACAGCATCCGTGGCCCGGGACTGTTCCTGATCATTCCGCTCGTCGATCAAGTCCGCATGGTTGATATCCGGATTCGCGCCACGGACATCCCCGCCCAGCAGGTCATCACGAAAGATAACGTCCCGGTGACGATCAACGGGGTTTTCTTTTTCAAGGTCGACAATGTGGCAGATGCGATTATCAAGGTGCAAAGCTACACCTATGCCCTTTCGCAATACGCGCAAACCTCTTTGCGGGACGTCATCGGTCAAATGTCCTTGGACCAACTGCTGGTCGAGCGAGAAGCGATTGGCAAGGCGATCGCGGACAACGTGGAGAAAGACATTGAGGGATGGGGCTTGGAGGTCACCGGAATCCGGATCCAGGACATCAATATGCCCGAGGAACTCAAGAAGATGATGTCGCGCCAGGCGTCAGCCGAACGTGAGAAACGCGCGACGATCACCAAAGCTGAAGGAGATCGCGAGGCATCCACCAACCTGGCGGCGGCAGCCAAAACGATGGCGGCCAGTCCCGGTGCGATGCAGTTGCGAACTCTGCAGACCATCGACGGGTTAGGCCCCACCTCTTCGAATACGGTGGTGTTGGCTATTCCGATCGATGTCATGGATGCGGTCCACGCGGTGTCTCACAGTCGTCACCAGGGCAACGGTCGGTCGGAACCCGATCCGCAGCGCCGCATGCAATTCGACTCGGCTTCCAGCCACGACACCGTGGACAAGGCGTCTGAGAAATCTTTGCCCGCAAGGGCTGCCCCGGCCTGAAGGATTCAACCCGTACGGAATTCAACACGAATTGAGGACTCTGCGATACGAGACCGAGATTAAGAACGACAAACTTCTCCTGGTCGTCCACGGAACGGCCGAGGAAGCCCAACGTGCCAAGGATCTCCGGCTCATCCGGCACAAATAGGGGGGTAGAGCTTAGGTCCGAGCTATTTTGGAGATGGAACGCTGACAAGATGAAAAACCCCATTCACTTGCGTCAAATCGAGTCGTTAGCCCCGTTCGTCTCGCCGTCGCCTCGGCCTTTCGCCCCAGCCCTGAAGGTCGAGGCGACGGCGGGACGGACGGGGCGGCCCCCGTTTGTTGAGCCTGAGCTGAGGTCGAAATCTGCCAAACACAAACGCTGCCGATAGTGAACCAATGATCGAATACTGATCTGCCCCCCCCTATTTTCCGGAAGAGCCCCAATAGTTTCTTTTTCTTGCAGCTCGTAACATGAACAGCGTGGTGAGTCATCCGATTGAATCGGATCACTTCGCGGCGTGGGAGCAGGCACAGCGCTCCAACGAAGAACTCCGGGCGGCGTTTCGCCCATTTCGTTAAGCCAGTGGAAATTCGAATTCTTAACCCAGCTCAGAAGGAGAAAGCCATGACTCGCTCAAGCACGGGAGAAAGTACGACAAAGACTTTCATGGTCCTGACGTCGCATAACTGGAAGTCGCATCCCGCTCGCTTGAATCCGAGCGGGATCCAATAGTCATCGAAGCGATCGGCGTCCGAGAATTGGGTGGCGTGAGCGGCTTACGCGAAACGCCATTTGCAAAAACGGCCCTTGAGGGGCCTCAAGAGAACGGAGCCAGCCTAAAGAGGAGGTAAAGACGATGGTACGAGTCGCCTTGATCACGGGAGCCAGCCGAGGAATCGGTGCGGCGACCGCATTGGTACTGGCCGAACACGGGTATCGGGTGGTCGTCAACTACCGCGCCAGTGCATCAGAGGCCGAGGAGGTGGTGGCGACCATCGCCGCGGCCGGCGGCGAAGCCGTGGCGATTAAAGCCGATGTCACCGTGCCCAACGACGTCACCGCCATGGTCGATGAAATCGATCAGCGGTGGGGGGGAGCGATGTGCTCGTGCACAGCGCGTTGATTCCGTTTGCCGTCACCTCGTTTGCCGAATTGAGCTGGGAGCAGCTCGGCGGCAAGCTGGACAGCGAGCTGCGTGCCGCGTTCCTGATAACGAAGACCGTTGTACCGGGAATGGTTTCGCGCGGATACGGTCGGCTGATCTATCTGAGTACCGGGCTATCGCGTCATGCGCGTGAGGGGATGATCACGCTGGGCACCGCGAAGGCCGCCCTGGACCAGTTCGTACGGTACGTCGCTATGGAGCTGGCACCCACCCCTTTCAACATGTCACTTACCCCTGGATTTGGCCAGAGTTCGCGCGGTGGAGATATGGTGATTCCGTTTGCCGCTCTTTTTTCGAGGCTGTGGTTTTTTCGGCCCGCGTTTCTTTTTGGGGTAACGCGTCAAGTCGATGCGTGTAGCAAGTCGCACCAACTCGCTCGCAAGTTTTCCAGCAGACATGATTTGATAGTGTTGCCAGGCTTCGGCGTCCACGGCAATGTTCATGCCCACCGTCGTGGCAGTCACGTCCTGCGTCAGGTGGTAGTCCGACAGCTCTTCATCGATCGTTTCTTCACCGTGAACCGATCGCAGCGCCGCTTTCACCACGGCATAGGTGTTATAAGCCAAAACCGCCGTGGCGAAGGCGAACAGCGCCGCCTTGGGGTAGCCCAGCGTCTCCACTTCGCAGCGCAACACCTCGGTCAGAGTTTGGAAGGCTTCTTCAATCGTCCAGCGCTTGCGATACAGAAAAGCCACTTTTCGCGCATTGGCGACTTTGACAGGCAAGTTGGTCAGGATGTGAATCTCAGTGTCACCATTCTCTGTGGGCGTATCCAATTGGATGGTGATCCGCCGGACTCGCAACGTCTCTTCACCCTGGGACAGCTCGGCCGACTGCTCGAAAACAACACCCGTTTCGATGCGTCCGATGCGTTTCCGGCGACCGACGAGTTTCCAGGTGAGTGTCGAAGCGTGTTGGCGAATGACAAAGTAGGCCGACTGCTTGACAATTCCAAACAGAAACTTGGTCGTGCAGAAGTTCCGGTCGGCGATTGTCACTGTCTCGGCCCGGATCCATTCCAGAAGCTCCGGCAGAAGCGAACGTTCCTGGGCATGGCCGTCTTCACACGGAAGCAGTTCCGAAATCAGATCCCGCTGCGCATCCAGAAGCGCCAGGGTCTGGCCGGGCAAAGGGCCTTCCCGCGTGACGCGCAATTCCGCCAGCCGATGCTCAGTCGCCGCCAAATGATTCCCATCCAAATACTGCACGTGATAGCCCGGCAAAAGTTCGCGGCACGCTCCCGGCATGGAATCGATGACTTGAGCCGCGTCCTGGCTCGTTTCCCGGATCATCGTCGCCGAAAGGCCGGGTTCCAGACGGTTCAACTTGCCATAAAGTGCGGCCGGCGAAACCGCCAGTTGCTCCTTGGCCGCCAAGTACCCGGCATGGACCGACTTGTGCGTCCGCGTCGCCACGCCCATCATCAGGGCCACCACTTGCGAAAACAGCAATTCTTTCTCGTATTGTCTCTGCGAAGCGTCGGCGAAAATCTCATCCAGGCGATCCGGCGACACAAGATTCTCGAGCGTCGCTCGAACCATCACTGCTGCTGGACATTGTTCCACAAAACGATCAAGCACAGCGTCGGGCCACATCCTTGCCGCCTCCATAAGGTTTGATACAACAATCCCTGTAGAAGCGACTTATAGCAAAAATCTAACATGTTGAAAGGGGTGGGAGCTGGCACCGCACGGGGTTACCGCCAACCTCGTCGCACCGGCCACGGTGGAGGGAACCAGGGTTACCGAGCAATTCACGGCCGAGCGGTTGCGCGAGTTAGCCGCGGCCGCGCCGATGCGACGGCTGGTCCGTCCCGACGATGTCGCCAAGACGGTGGCGTTCTTGGCAAGTGAGGATTCTGGTTTCACCACTGGCCATTACCTTCCGGTCAACGGCGGCCTGGCAATGGACTGAACACGACGTGCGCGAGCGCACATTCCGAGATAAGGAGAAGGGCGATCCCCATGAACACAATCGATCTGGCCTACGTAGGGCGTGGTATCCACGAAGAACTGATCGCGTATGTGGCCGATCAGGAGGGATATTTCGAGGAGGAAGGTATCCACGTCGCCGTCCGCGACGGAATCAAGTGGGACATCGAGCGCCTGGGCGGCGGCGCAACCATCGGTTTGGGCCGGACCTTGTTGTCGCGGCTGACCGATGGCATCCAATGGACTGCGCTGGCCGTCAACACTCATCATCCGCTGTTCTGGTTCATCGGGCGTGGCGAGGTGAAGTCCATGGAGGATCTGAGGGGACGCCGACTCGCGGTCCACCCACCCCGCACCGCACCCGGCTGTTTTGCGCGGATCGTGCTGCGTAAGCACGGTCTCGACCCCGATCACGACTTGCAATGCGTGCCGCGATTCCCGGGTGACTACCAGATGGATCTGCGGCGCCTTCGCGACGGTTCGATGGATGCGGCCTACGTGGGCAGCACCCTTTCACCTGAACAGGTTGCCCGCGAGGAGGGCTTTTCGGTCCTGTCGTGGGTCGGCGACCATTTCCAGATCCCCACCGTGGGAATCGTCGTGGACCCCGCTCGGATCCCGCTCGACACGCCGGCGCTAAAGGCCCTAGTGCGGCGCCAACCAGCGCGCCCTTCTCACAATCGCCGAACGACCCCAGTTGGCCATCGACTATATCGCCTTGTTCCTCAACCGGTTGACTCGTGATGAAGTTCAGCAATTCTACGAACGTTACATCGGCCCCTATTACAGCTCCGACGGTCGGGTCGACCTCAACGTCGCCCGGCAAGCGGTCGACGCGGTCGCCACCGAACTCGGCGTCCCCGCAACATCCGTTGACCAGATGTGCCAACCCGCCGCGTGACCTCTGCTACAAGAAGCGGGCACCGGTCTTGGGCCGGGCAATCGTTGGCAAAGAGATCGAGGTTTCCTACAACCCACAAAAGACGGTTGTTGCCGTCGCTTGGTATGGAGGTTCCGAATGTCGTGATGAGCGAGTAACGATGCGAGCGGAATTCTCGGGTTGCGGACCGTGGCGCCTTTTTACTTTGGGAAGCGGAGTCCCATCATCAGTGACTTCAAATACATACGCCGCATTTAGCTTCCAACCTGTCATCCTCACGCGTCGTTACTTGACGGATGTCATACACAACTATCTAAAGTCCGATCGATGGTCGATCGGAGACTTTTAACGCGGTCCTTTAGTTTAGAGCATTGGGAATCAATCCATGTCCAACACACAAGCTGCTGTCGCTATCTTTCATTCTCACGAGAAAGCGGAAGAAGCCATCCGTGAACTCCAGAAGAGCGGCTTCGATATGAAGACGCTGTCGATCGTCGGCAAGGATTACCACACGGACGAACACGTCGTCGGGTACTACAACGCAGGCGACCGCATGAAGTACTGGGGGAAGTTGGGCGCGTTCTGGGGCGGCTTCTGGGGGCTGCTGTTTGGTTCGGCATTCTTCTGGGTGCCGGGGATTGGTCCGTTACTCGTGGCGGGGCCGCTCGCCATGTCGATCGTTGGCGCGCTCGAAGGCGCCGTCGTGACGGGTGGATTCACCGCGCTGGGCGCCGCGCTGTACAGCATCGGCATCCCGAAGGATAGCGTCTTGCGATACGAGACCGAGATTAAGAACGACAAACTTCTCCTGGTCGTCCACGGAACGGCCGAGGAAGTCCAACGTGCCAAGGATCTCCTGCATCAGACTCAATCGCAAACAATGACGGTCCATGCCGAGGCCGCCAAAGCGAGCGTATAACAAGGATCGCCAGCATGAAGCCGTCGACCGATCTTTCTTCGCCCGTACTGGATGAGGTTTGTATCAACACGCTCCGCTTCCTGGCGGTGGACATGGTGCAGAAGGCCAACTCCGGGCACCCCGGGCTTCCCTTGGGTTCGGCGGCTATGGCCTATGCGCTCTGGGATCGCGTGCTCAAGTTCAACCCGCGTGATCCGCTCTGGCCCGACCGGGACCGCTTCGTGCTTTCGGCCGGACATGGAAGTGCGCTGTTGTACGCGCTGCTGCATGTCACAGGCTTCGACTTGCCGCTGGAGGAACTCACGAAGTTTCGCCAGTGGGGCAGCCGTACCCCAGGCCATCCGGAATATGGCAAGACTCCCGGCGTCGAAGCCACCACAGGTCCCTTGGGGCAAGGCTTCGCCAACGCCGTGGGCATGGCCATCACGGAGGTGGCACTTGCCGCGCGGTTCAATCGTCCCGGTCACCAAATCGTCGACCACTACACCTACGTTTTGGCCAGCGATGGCGACTTGGAGGAAGGGATCTCTTCGGAGGCCGGATCAGTGGCCGGCCACCTGCGCCTGGGCAAGCTCATCGTCCTCTATGCCGACAACCACATCACGATCGAAGGCAGCACGGAACTGGCCTTTACCGAAGACCGCATGGCCCGTTTCGCCGCTTTCGGTTGGCACGTCCAGCGAATCGAAAATGGCAACGACATCGACGCGGTTACCCTCGCGCTGCAGGCTGCCCGGAAAGAAACGGGCCAGCCTTCCTTGATTCAAGTTCGGACCCATATCGGCTTCGGCAGTCCCCACAAACAGGACACTGCGGCGGCCCACGGGGAGCCACTCGGTTTGGAGGAGGTCCGTTTAACCAAAGAGCGGATGGGCTGGCCGGTGGAACCTCCTTTCTATATTCCTGCGGAGGCCCTGGAGCATTTCCGGGAAGCGAACGCGCGAGGAAGTGCCCAGCAGGCGGAATGGGCGCAGCGTTTTGAGGCTTATGCGAACGAACACCCTGAACTCGCCGCAGAGTTTCAACGGGTTATGCAGCGCCAGCTTCCGCAAGGTTGGGACGCCATTCTCCCGACGTTCAACGCAGACGACGGCCCGATGGCCACCCGGATTGCGTCGGGAAAGACAATCGCCGTTTTGAACTCTCGGCTGCCCGAAATGATGGGAGGCTCCGCCGATCTTGCTCCCAGCACCCACACGAACATGGACGGGGCCGGGAACTTCGAGCCGAACAACCGGGCGGGACGCAATATGCACTTCGGCATCCGGGAGCATGCCATGGGCGCTATCCTGAATGGCATGGCATTGCACCGCGGTGTCATTCCCTTTGGAGCGACCTTCCTGGTCTTCAGCGACTATATGCGTCCTCCGATGCGTCTGGCGGCGATGAACGGCCTGCCGGTGATCTATCTCTTCACCCATGACAGCATCGCCATGGGAGAGGATGGTCCGACACATCAGCCGGTCGAACAACTCCTGGGATTGCGGTCGATCCCCGGCATGATTGTCATCCGGCCAGCAGATGCCAACGAGACGGTTGCCGCCTGGCGGATGGCCATTGAGCGGAGGGAGGGTCCCGTGGCCCTCGTGTTGACGCGCCAGGGGCTCCCGGTGCTCGATCTGGCCCGCTATCCGGGCATCCCCGCGGGAGTACCGCTGGGTGGCTATGTCCTCGCGGACTCTCCGCCGGGTGCGGCTCCCGACATCATTCTGATTGCGACCGGCTCGGAAGTCCATCTGGCGCTGGAGGCCCGTGAGCAACTGGCGAAGGAAGACCTTCATTGCCGGGTCGTCAGTCTGCCAAGTACAAACGTCTTCTCGAAGCAGTCCGACGAGTATCGTGACACGATCTTGCCGCCGGGAATTCCTCTGTTGGCAATTGAGGCGGGCGCGTCCCTCGGCTGGAACTCCTATATCGGACGCCAGATCACCGTGATCGGGGTGGACACCTTCGGGGCGTCTGCTCCCGGGGCGGTCGTGATGCAGCACTATGGATTTACCGTAGAGAATGTCTGCCGGCAAGCCCGCGACTTGCTTCGCCAACATCAGGAGAAAACATGATGCGCGTGGGAATCGCCGCGGACCACGGAGGGTTTGACTTTGAAAGGCGAGGTGGCCGCGTCGCTACGTGGCTCGGGGTACGAGGTCGTCGACTTCGGCGCACACCAACTGACCCCCGGAGATGACTATCCCGACTTCATCATTCCCCTGGCCAGAGCCGTCGCTGCGGGAGAGGTGGAACGCGGAGTGGCGATCTGCGGCAGCGGCGTGGGAGCGTCCGTTGCCGCGAACAAAGTTCCTGGCGTGCGTGCCGGGCTCATCCATGATGTTTTCTCGGCGCATCAGGGCGTTGAGGATGACGACATGAATGTGATTTGTCTGGGCGGAAAAGTGATTGGGTCTGCGCTTGCCTGCGAACTGATCGAGACGTTTCTCGCCGCGACTTTCAGCGGCGCCGAGCGCCACAATCGCCGGCTGGCTAAGGTGCGGGCGCTGGAGAGTCGGGAAGCTGATAGAAACTGTGTGGATTCGTCACCGCGGGAGGTCGGGGAATTGCCATGAAAGTGAGCCCGTCTGCGGGAAAACCAGCTGAACCTGCCATGCTGGTGAATGTGCCGAAACTTGTAACGGCTTATTATGTCGAGACGCCAGATCCTTCGGTGCCAGAACAGCGGGTCGCGTTCGGCACCTCGGGGCATCGCGGTTCCGCGTTCGATAGGGCCTTTAACGAGCAGCATATCCTCGCCATCAGTCAGGCTGTTTGCCTGTATCGGGCAGAGCAAAAGATCGACGGCCCACTGTTCCTCGGAATGGATACGCATGCTCTCTCCGTGTCGGCCGCAGCCACCACGCTGGAGGTGCTGGCCGGCAACGGCGTGGAAGTCATGCTCGCAGAAGGGGATGAGTACACCCCGACCCCGGCCGTTTCCCACGCGATTCTGACGTACAACCGCAGGCGGAAAACAGGTCTCGCTGACGGGATCGTGATCACGCCTTCACACAACCCGCCCCATGACGGCGGTCTCAAGTACAACCCGCCACATGGCGGGCCAGCGGAACAAGCCGTCACGAACTGGATCGAGTCGAGGGCGAACGAATTTCTGGAGAGCGGCTTGCGGGGCGTTAGCAGAGTTCCGTATGAGAAAGCACTGCGGGCCTCGACCACCCACCGGCACGACTATCTCAATGCGTACATTGCCGATCTCGCCAACGTGCTCGATATGGACTTCCTTCGCGGCGCGAAGATCAGCTTGGGAGTCGATCCGCTCGGAGGCGCGGGGGTCCACTACTGGGAACCGATTGCCGAGCGATTCGGACTGAACCTGACGATCGTCAACAAGGAAGTCGATCCGACCTTCCGTTTCATGACCGTCGATTGGGACGGCCAGATCCGCATGGACCCCTCTTCGCCCTATGCGATGACGCGGTTGATCGGGCTGAAAGACCAATTCGACGTCGCCTTCGCCTGCGATACCGACCATGACCGGCACGGAATCGTGACCCGCAGCGCGGGCTTGCTGCCGCCCAATCACTACCTTTCAGTCGCCATTTTCTATCTCTTCCAACACCGGCCGAATTGGAACAAGGATGCGGTGATCGGCAAGACAGTGGTGAGCAGTCAGATGATTGATCGCGTCGCTGCGAAGCTCGGGCGGAAGCTTTATGAGGTACCGGTCGGCTTCAAGTGGTTTGTGGATGGATTGCTCGACGGTTCATTGGGCTTTGGCGGAGAAGAGAGCGCGGGAGCGTCTTTCCTCCGACTGGACGGCACTATCTGGACGACGGACAAAGATGGAATCATTCCGGCTTTACTTGCGGCCGAGATCACGGCCCGAATGGGTCGCGATCCTGGCGAGCTTTACCAGGAACTTACGCGCGAGTTCGGTGAGCCTGTTTACGACCGTGTCGAGGCGCCGGCCACCCCGGAGCAAAAGGCTCTGTTGGCGACACTCTCGCCCGAGAAAATCAAACTCACCGAACTGGCGGGCGAAAAGATCGTGAATGTCTTCACTCACGCACCGGGCAACGGCGCTTCCATCGGTGGGATGAAGGTCATTACCGAAAGTGGTTGGTTCGCGGCGCGCCCGTCAGGGACCGAGAATATCTACAAGATTTATGTGGAGAGCTTCAAGGGAGTGGATCACCTGGACCGCATCCTGGAAGAAGCGCAGACGATTGTCGACGCTGCTTTGGCGGTGGAGCCGAAGCGGGGCAAAGCTCACGCGTCTTCGTTACCACATCAGCAGACAGTAAGCGAAGCAAAGGAAGCGTGGCGTAACGAAGGGAACCCCAACTGATGGATTCGAAAACGGCGAGCGATAAAACCCGTGTGAGTCACCCGATCTACAATCTTCTCCCCACGGAAATCGAAGGATTCGATTCCCTGTCTGAGTTGGCCCTGGATCTGCGTTGGTCGTGGAATCATGCGACCGACGAAGTCTGGCGGCAGCTTGATCCGGAATTGTGGGAGATCACACACAACCCCTGGGTTATCCTGCAGACAGTCTCGCGCGACCAGATCAATCGCGTGATGGCCGATCCTGCATTTCGCAAACAGGTGGACGGCTTGTTGCGGACCAGGCGGCAGGCCGTCGAGGCGCCCGCGTGGTTTCAGCAAACTTATCCAGGCTCTGCGCTGAGTTGTGTGGCTTACTTCAGCATGGAGTTCATGTTGAGCGAAGCGTTGCCGATCTACTCTGGCGGGCTGGGCAACGTGGCCGGCGATCAAATGAAAGCCGCCAGCGACCTGGGTGTACCGGTCGTCGGCGTGGGCCTTCTTTACCAGCAAGGTTATTTTCGTCAGGTCATCGATCAGGACGGAGCGCAACAGGCCCTCTACCCGTACAACGATCCCGGACAGTTGCCGATCGCTCCCGTGCGCGAAGCGAACGGCGAGTGGCTGCGGCTGGAGATTCAGTTGCCCGGCTATGCAGTTTGGCTGCGCGCCTGGCAGGTTCAGGTCGGCCGAGTCAAGCTGTACCTGTTGGACAGCAACGACGCCGCAAACTTCCCCGCGCATCGTGGGATTACAAGCGAGCTGTACGGCGGTGGGCCGGAGCTGCGACTGAAGCAGGAGTTGCTGCTCGGGATCGGCGGCTGGCGACTTCTTCGTGCGCTGGGCATCCAGCCGGAGGTCTGTCATTTGAATGAAGGGCATGCCGCCTTTGCCGTGCTGGAACGCGCCCGCAGTTTCATGCAGGAGACCGGGCAGCCCTTTGAAGTTGCTTTGGCCGTTACGCGAGCGGGGAACCTTTTTACGACCCACACGGCGGTGGCCGCCGGCTTTGACGGCTTCGCTCCGGCTCTCATTGAGCAATACCTGGGGCGGTACGCCCAGGAAGAGCTTGGCATTTCCGTCCACGATTTGCTGGCGCTGGGCCGCCAGAACGCCAACGATTCGTCGGAGACTTTTAATATGGCCTATCTGGCCATCCGCGGCAGCGGAGCGGTGAATGGCGTCAGCCGCTTGCATGGGAAAGTCAGCCGGCGTCTGTTTGAGCCACTATTTCCGCACTGGCCGGAGAACGAAGTGCCGGTCGGATACGTGACGAATGGAGTCCACATGCCGACCTGGGATTCGGCGCCGGCCGATGATCTGTGGACCGAAGCCTGTGGGAAGGACCGTTGGCTGGGGACGACGGATACCCTGGAGCAGGACATGCGCGGCGTCTCCGATGCCAGGCTGTGGCAATTTCGCGTTGCCGCCAGCAAGTCGCTGGTCGAATATGCGCGCGAGCGGTTGTCCCGGCAACTCGCCGCGTCCGGCGCACCGCCCGAGGCGGTGGACGGGGCGAAACATCTCTTTGATCCGAAAGCGTTGACATTGGGATTTGCACGCCGGTTCGCGACGTACAAGCGGCCGAATCTGCTGCTGCACGACCGGGCGCGTTTGCTGCGCCTGTTGGCGAATTCCGAGCGCCCGGTGCAACTGATCATCGCCGGCAAGGCGCATCCACAGGACCAGGCCGGGCAGGCTTTGATTCGTGAATGGATCCAATTCATTCGTCAACCAGAAACCAGACCGCACATCATTTTCCTCTGCGACTACGACATGCTGTTAACGGAGCATCTCGTGCAAGGGGTCGATGTCTGGATCAACACGCCACGGCGACCGTGGGAGGCGAGTGGCACCAGTGGCATGAAGGTTCTCGTCAATGGCGGCATCAATCTCTCGGAATTGGATGGCTGGTGGGCGGAAGCATACGCGCCTCAAGTGGGCTGGGCGTTGGGGGATGGCCAGGAACATGGCGACGACCCGGCCTGGGATGCAGCCGAAGCCGAGGCACTCTACGAACTGCTCGAACGGGAAGTGATCCCGGAGTTCTACACTCGTGACGACCAGGGCATTCCCACCGCCTGGGTCAAGCGAATGCGCGAAAGCATGGCGCGGTTGACGCCGCGTTTCTCCGCCAGCCGGGCGGTTTGCGAATACACCGAAGATCACTACCTGCCGGCGGCCGCCGCCTACCGCGAGCGCGCGGCCGATCAGGGTGCGGTGGGCAGGCAAATGGTTGATTGGCAGCATGCGGTGGATCGGAAGTGGAACTCGTTCCAGATCGGAGAGTCGCGGGTTGAAACCAACTCAGACCACCATAAGTTCGAAGTTGACATCGTGCTGAATGATTTCGACCCGAACGAATTCCGGGTGCAGCTCTATGCGGACGGAGTCAACGGCGACGCTCCAATACGAGAGGCAATGACGTGTGGGGAACCACCATCTGACGATGGCCGCCGCGTGTATCACGCGACAGTCCCCACGACACGACCCGTTAGCGACTACACGGTGCGATTGGTACCTCAACGCTCCGGAGTAGCGGTTCCGTTGGAATTCACTCGAATCCGATGGCAAAGATGATGAACACACCAGTGGCATCTGGCGCAACGACCTATCACCTGGCTGCTCGCTGCAGCATGATATTCGTCGCAGGGCATTCGACGGTTGTCGGGGGAGTCATCCATGAAACGAGCTAAGCCGCGCGTCTTGACGATCAACGGCGGCTCGTCGAGCATCAAGTTCGCGCTATTCGAATCGGGCAAACCGCTGGAGCGCCGTCTGTCCGGAATGATTGATCGTATCGGGCTGAGCGGGACGAATCTGACGTTCAACGAACCAACCAGGGATCCGCCGGAGAGTATCCGCCTCACCGATTCGACTCACAAATCGGCCGTGCACTTTCTGATGGATTGGCTCGATGAGCAGGGCGAGTTGATTTCCGTTGAAGCCGTAGGACACCGCGTGGTCCATGGAATGAAACACACTCAACCCGAGTTGGTCACAGCGGAATTGTTAACCGAACTCCATCGCATCGGCCCGTATGATCCAGAACATCTGCCCGGCGAGATCGAACTGATCGAAGCGTTTCTGCAGCGCCATGCCAAACTGCCTCAAGTGGCCTGCTTTGACACGGCGTTTCACCGCACCATGCCGCGGGTTGCCAAGCTGCTGCCGATTCCCCGTCGTTACGCGACTCAGGGCGTCGAGCGTTATGGTTTCCACGGATTGTCCTATGCCTATCTGATGGAAGAACTCGCACGGCTCGGCGACCCGGCCCCAACAGGTGGCCGCGTGATCCTTGCGCATCTCGGGAACGGCGCGAGCCTGGCCGCCGTCTGCAACGGCAAGAGCATTGACACCAGCATGGGCTTCACGCCGACCGCGGGTGTGCCCATGAGCACCCGATCCGGCGATCTTGACCCCGGATTGATTGGGTATCTGGCGCGTACCGAACAAATGACTGCGACGCAATTCAACGAGATGGCGAATTCCCAGTCGGGTCTGCTGGGCGTTTCGGAGACCAGTGCCGACATGCGCGAGTTGCTCGACCGCGAGTCGCAGGACGTGCGAGCGGCTGAAGCCGTCGCGCTGTTCTGCTACCAGGTCAAGAAATGGATCGGTGCCTTTGCGGCGGTGCTCGGCGGATTGGACACACTGGTGTTCGCCGGTGGCATTGGTGAAAACGCTCCGCCAATCCGGCACCGCATTTGCAATGAACTGGGGTTCCTTGGAATCGCAATCGATGAAAAGCAAAATACCGCGAATGAAGCCGTGATCTCCGCGGAAGCGAGCCGAGTTGCGGTCCGCGTTATACACACGGACGAACAACTCATGATCGCCAAGAACGTGTGTCGCGTCCTCGGCCTCAACTAAACAAAAAGGAGAGAATCATGCCGATAGAAACCACGACCGCGGAAACCAAGAAGACAGAACATCTATCCCCGGAACTTCTGGACAAGATGGATGCCTACTGGCGCACCGCGAATTATCTGTCCGTCGGCCAGATTTATCTCTTCGACAATCCGCTGCTGAGGCGGTCCCTGGCGCTTGCGGATGTAAAGCACATGCTGCTGGGACACTGGGGGACGACGCCGGGGCAGAACTTCATTTACGTGCACTTGAACCGCGTCATCAAGAAATATGAACTCGACATGATCTATGTGTCCGGCCCTGGGCATGGCGGCCCGGCTGTCGTGGGCAACACATACCTCGAAGGCACCTACAGCGAGATCTATCCCGACATCAGCCAGGACGAAGCCGGACTGCAAAAGCTCTTCAAGCAGTTTTCGTTTCCCGGCGGCATTCCCAGCCACGCCTCTCCGGAGTGTCCGGGCTCGATTCACGAGGGAGGCGAGTTGGGCTATTCGCTCAGTCATTCGTTCGGAGCCGTGTTCGACAATCCCGATCTCATCGTGGCCTGCGTCGTCGGCGACGGCGAGGCCGAAACCGGGCCGTTGGCCACGGCCTGGCATTCCAACAAGTTTCTCGATCCGGCCACCGACGGCGCGGTGCTGCCGATCCTGCACCTCAACGGATACAAGATCTCCAACCCGACCGTCTTGGCCCGCATCGAGCAAGAGGAATTGGAGCAGTTGCTCCGCGGCTATGGATGGACGCCCTACTTCGTCGAGGGTCACGATCCCGCGCTGATGCATGAGGCGATGGCCACGACGCTCGACACGGCAGTGGAGCAGATCAAGCAGATCCAGCACGACGCTCGCGTCCACGGCAATCTTACGCGTCCGCGCTGGCCGATGATCGTTCTCAAATCTCCCAAGGGTTGGACGGGGCCGAAAGTTGTCGACGGTCTGCAGATTGAGGGTACCTTTCGGGCGCATCAGGTGCCGATCTCCGACCCGGCCACTCATCCAAAACATCTTCAAATGCTGGAAGACTGGCTGCGAAGTTATCGGCCGGAGGAGTTGTTCGACGAGAGAGGTCGGCTGAAACCGGAACTGGCCGAACTCGCGCCGCAGGGGGATCGACGCATGGGTGCCAATCCGCACGCCAACGGCGGCATGCTGCTCCGCGACCTGCGGATGCCGGATTTCCGCGAATATGCGATCGACGTGACTTCGCCCGGGGTTCGCGGCATCGGCGATACCCATGCGCTCGGACGTTTCCTGCGCGATGTGGAGAAGTTGAACGGCGAGCGGCGGAACTTCCGCGTCTTTGGCCCGGACGAGACGCTTTCCAACGGCTTGGAATCCCTGTTTGAAGTGACGCAGCGCCAGTGGGACGCCGCGACCCTTCCGAACGACGAATTCCTGGCGCCCGACGGGCGCGTGATGGAAATGCTCAGCGAACACCAATGTGAAGGCTGGCTCGAAGGCTACCTGCTGACCGGACGGCATGGCGTTTTCAACTGCTACGAGGCGTTCATCCACATCATCGATTCGATGTTCAACCAGCACGCCAAGTGGTTGAAGGTCACGGCGGGTCTGCCGTGGCGACGGAAGATCTCGTCGTTGAATTACCTGTTGGCCTCGCATGTCTGGCGGCAGGATCACAACGGCTTTACGCACCAGGACCCCGGTTTCATCGACCACGTGGTGAACAAGAAGGCTGAGGTCGTGCGGGTCTACCTGCCACCGGATGCCAACTGCCTGCTGTCGGTGATGGACCATTGCCTCCGCAGTCGCCATTACGTGAACGTCGTGATCGCAGGCAAACACCCGGCGCCTCAGTGGCTGACGATGGAGGCCGCGGTCAAGCACTGCTCCGAAGGGATCGGCATCTGGCAATGGGCGAGCAACGACCAGGGTGCGGCGCCCGACGTGGTCATGGCCTGTTGTGGCGACGTGCCTACGCTGGAAACACTCGCCGCCGTCTCCATCATGCGAGAACATTTGCCCGACCTGAGAATCCGGGTCGTCAACGTTGTCGACCTCATGAAGCTGCAGCCGCAGAGCGAGCATCCGCACGGTTTGAGCGACATCGAATTCGACGAGCTCTTCACCAAGGACAAGCCGGTCATTTTCGCCTTCCATGCCTACCCGTGGTTGATCCATCGGCTGACCTACCGCCGCACCAACCACGACAACATCCACGTCCGCGGCTACAAGGAAGAGGGGACCATTACCACGCCCTTCGATATGACCGTGCTGAACGATCTGGATCGATTTCATCTGGTGATGGATACCATCGACCGCCTGCCGCAGACCGGCGACAAAGGCGTTTACCTGAAGCAGCAACTCAAGGACAAGCTGATCGAGCACAAGCAGTACATCGACAAGTATGGCGAGGACATGCCGGAAATCCGGAACTGGAAATGGAGTCAATCTTCACTAAAAGCAAACTCGGTGATCTCCACCGAGAAACCCATTTGACAAACCACGGTGGAGACCGCCGTGCCACGACAAGGAACAACTCTATGCTCAAACACAAACTGCTTTTGCCCGACGGGATACTCATTCTCGAACCCTCATCTCCACTCGATGCAGCGGACTTTGAGGCTGTGGCTAATGAGATTGATCCCTATCTTGCGGAGCATGGCATCCTGGCCGGGGTGATGATCTTCGCCAAGGCCTTTCCAGGCTGGTTGAACCTCGAAGCCGCGATTGCTCACTTGCAGCTTATCGAGAGCTATCACCAAAAAATCAAAAAACTGGCGGTGGTCAGCGACAATGGTTTGCTGGCGGAGTTGCCGAAGATCGTGGGTCAGCTTGTGCATCCGGATGTCAAGCACTTTTCGGAATCCGCGTACGAAGAGGCGTTGCAATGGCTTAGAAGTGGCGATCAATGAACGCACGACAACTGATAGACACCGCGAAGGAATTGGTCGCTGGCGACAAGGGTCTGCTGGCAATGGATGAAAGCAACCCCACCTGCAACAAACGATTTGCCAGGTTAGGGATTCCCCAAACCCAGGAGGCCCGGCGCGCCTATCGGGAGTTGATCGTGACCACGCCCGGCCTCGGCGATTCGATCAGCGGCGCGATCCTCTACGATGAGACGATCCGTCAGCAGACGAAAAGCGGCGTTTCGTTTGTGAAAGTCCTCACCGACGCGGGAATTATTCCCGGCATGAAAGTGGACCTTGGCGCTAAGGACATGGCAGGTCATTCGGGAGAGAAAGTCACAGAAGGTCTGGACGGCTTGCGCGAGCGCTTGACTAGATACTCCCAAATGGGCGCTCGTTTTGCCAAGTGGCGCGCGGTGATTGCCATTGGCGATCGCCTTCCCAGCCGAGGATGCATCGAGGCCAATGCCCACGCGCTGGCGCGCTACGCGGCATTGAGCCAGGAATGTGGACTGGTGCCCATTGTCGAGCCGGAGGTACTCATGGACGGCGAGCATACTCTGCAGCGATGCCGAGAGGTGACGGAACTCGTCTTACACACGGTGTTCGGCCAGCTTTTTATGCAACGAGTGGCGCTGGAGGGGATGCTTCTGAAGCCCAACATGGTGCTCCCGGGATTGGCCTGTCCCGAGCAGGCAAGCGTGGACGAGGTCGCCGACGCCACGGTGAGTTGTCTCTTGCGCCGTCCCTGGTGCCGTGCCGGGGATTGCATTCCTTTCGGGCGGCCAATCCGCTGAACTGGCCTCGGCCCGTCTGAATGCCATGAATGTTCAATTCCATTCGCGAGCGCCATGGGCGTTGGCATTTTCGTTTGCCCGAGCCATCCAGCAACCGGCTTTGGAGATCTGGCAAGGCCAGGAGGCCAACGTGAGAGCGGCTCAGCAGGCCCTGTTGCACCGCGCCCAATGCAATCGGGAGGCGCGCCGTGGCGAATACAATCCCGCGATGGAAGTGAAAGGGGCCTAATTATGCCACTGCGTCTTTACCTTGTTCGACACGGCGAAACCGAGTGGTCGCTCTCTGGCCAATACACCGGTCGCACGGACATTCCTCTAACCGCACACGGCGAGGATGAGGCGCGGGAACTTGGACAGCGAATTCGGAACATTCCGTTTGCTCGTGTGCTGAGCAGCCCGCTCAAGCGCGCTCAACAAACCTGTGCGCTGGCCGGGCTGATTCCGACAGCCGAAATCGAACCGGACCTTGCGGAGTGGGACAATGGCGAGGACGAAGGACGCACGCCAGCGGACATACTCGCGTCGCGGCCTGGCTGGAATCTCTTTCGTGACGGCTCTCCCCGCGGGGAAACACCAGCCGAGATTTCGATCCGCGCTGACCGCCTCATTACCCGAGTCCGCGCCTGGGATGGAAATATCGCACTCTTTTCCCACGGCCATTTGGGCCGCGTTCTGGCCGCCCGGTGGATTGGGCTGTCCGTCGCGCAGGCGGAGCACTTTCTGCTCAACACGGCTTCGCTCAGCATTCTCTGTTATGAGCATGATTGCACCGACCAACCCGCGATCGCGCTGTGGAACTCGGCCCCCCAATGAAGTATTTCAACCGGCACTCAACCGAGGCGCTGGCACCCCGCTGGAAACAAAGGGGTAACTCGCCGGGTTTCGAGAACTCAAAATCGTGAAAGGAAGCCAACGCATGAAAACAGAGACTGACCAGCACGAGGCTCCAGAATCGAAGCCTGATGCCAAAGCCGACGCGAAACCTGATGCCAAGCCAGATCCGAAGGACGACCTGAAATCGCTGCCCATGGCGGAGGTGGAGAAAAAACTGGGATCGTCGCCGGACGGGCTGAGTCAAGCCGAGGCGCAGAAGCGGCTGACCCAATATGGGCCAAACGAGATCGAAGAAAAGTCGGCCAATCCGCTTCTGAAATTCCTCACCTATTTCTGGGGCCCCATCCCGTGGATGATCGAGGTGGCGGTGATTCTGTCGGCCGTCGTCGGCCACTGGGAGGATTTTGGCATCATCCTCTTTCTGCTGCTTTGCAATGCCGTGGTCGGATTTTGGGAAGAACACCAGGCCGGCAACGCCATCGACGCCCTGAAGGCCAGGCTGGCGATCACCGCCCGAGTGAAACGGGACGGTAAATGGATCAATCCCCTAGCCCGTGAGTTGGTACCGGGCGACGTCATCCGCCTGCGCCTGGGCGACATTGTCCCGGCGGATGCGCGCTTGCTGGACGGCGACGAGGTGTCAGTGGATCAGTCCGCGCTCACGGGAGAGTCGTTGCCCGCCACGCGGAAATCCGGCCAGCCGGTGTTTTCTGGTTCCATCATACGTCGGGGTGAAATCGGCGCACTGGTCTATGCGACGGGAGCCAACACCTACTTTGGGAAGACGGCGCAACTCGTCCAGGAAGCGCACACCGACAGCCATTTTCAACAGGCCGTGCTGAAGATCGGCAAGTATCTGATTATCCTCGCGGTGGCTCTGGTGGCCGTGATTATAACGGTCGGGTTCTTCCGCGGCGAACCGATGCTCTACGCGAAACCTCCGAAGGACCCGGTCCTCTTGTTCGCCCTCATTCTCACG
Source organism: uncultured Planctomycetaceae bacterium (assembly GCA_963815195.1). Lineage (GTDB taxonomy): Bacteria > Planctomycetota > Planctomycetia > Planctomycetales > Planctomycetaceae > CAWAVN01. The sequence continues at coordinate 418,270 of CAWFGE010000008.1, read as the reverse complement.
GTCGCGGCCATTCCGGTGGCGATGCCCACGGTGTTGTCGGTAACGATGGCGGTCGGAGCGAGACTGCTTTCCAGGAAGCAAGCGATTGTGAGCAGGCTGGAGGCCATCGAGGAGTTGGCGGGCGTGGATGTGCTGTGCGCGGACAAGACCGGCACCCTGACGCAAAACAAGCTGACGCTCGGCGACCCGTTCACAATCAACGGCGTCCCTGCCGACCAGGTCATCCTGGCTGGTGCGCTGGCTTCACGCGCCGAGGACAACGACACCATTGATCTCGCTGTCCTTGTTGGCGTGAAGGATGACCAGGCCTTGAAGAGCTATCAGGCGGTTCATTTCCTGCCGTTCGACCCGGTTCATAAACGCACTGAGGCCACCGTCAAGGGCGCGGACGGAAAGGAGTTCAAGGTCACAAAGGGGGCGCCCCAGGTGATTTTGGCATTGTCAGCCAATGCCGGAGACGTGAAACCCGCCGTCGACAAGGCGGTCAACGACTTCGCAGCGCGTGGCTTTCGCTCATTGGGCGTGGCGCGCGCCGAGGGAGACGGGCCATGGCAATTCCTAGGTGTGTTGCCACTGTTCGATCCGCCACGGGACGATGCCAAGGCAACCGTCGCGGAGGCTCGCAAGATGGGCGTGAAGGTCAAAATGGTGACGGGCGATGCACTCGCCATCGCCAAGGAGACCGCCAAAAAGCTGGACATGGGTGCCAATATCCTCGACGCGGCCAGCCTGGGCGATTCGAAAAAGCAAGAGACCTCGGAGGTGGCGGAGTCGATCGACAAGGCCGATGGCTTCGCCCAGGTGTTTCCCGAACACAAGTACCACATTGTCGATGTCCTGCAAAAACGCGGGCACATCGTTGGCATGACGGGCGACGGCGTGAATGACGCCCCTGCGCTCAAGAAAGCCGATTGCGGCATCGCCGTTTCCGGCGCGACGGACGCGGCCCGCGCGGCGGCGTCCATCGTGCTGGTGGCGCCCGGCTTGTCGGTGATCATCGACGCCATTAAAGAGAGCCGGAAAATCTTCCAGCGGATGAACAGCTATGCGATCTACCGCATCGCCGAGACGCTGCGCGTGCTGTTGTTTATGACGGCGGCGATTGTAATTTTTGACTTTTACCCTCTGACTGCGCTGATGATTGTGATGCTGGCGTTGCTCAATGACGGCGCGATCCTCTCCATAGCCTATGACAACGTGCATTACGACGATAAGCCCGAGGCCTGGAACATGCAGCTCGTGCTGGGCATCGCCACGGTGCTGGGCATCGTCGGACCCATCGCCGCTTTTGGCCTGTTTTACCTGGGCAACCGGATGTTTCACCTCGACCGTCCACATCTCCAGCCGATGATGTATTTGATGCTGTCCGTAGCGGGGCATCTGACCATTTTCATGACCCGCACGCGCGGCCCGTTCTGGTCCATACGCCCCGCGCGGATTCTATGGATGGCGGTACTCGGTACGCAAATCTTGGCGACGCTGATTGCGGTTTACGGGCTATTCATGCCCCCACTCGGTTGGGGCTGGGCCGGATTCGTGTGGGGCTATGCTCTGCTGTGGTTTCTGTTAAGTGACCGAGTGAAACTGATTGCGTATCGAATGCTGGATCCCGCCAATAGCGGACCAAAGCCTGAAGTCAAAGGCGAAACGCCGACCGATTTGACGCCGGAGATCGCGAAACGAGCTTATGAACTCTACGAGGACCGCCGTCGAGGAGTCCAGGACTGGGAAGAGGCGGAGCGAGAGATTCGCAAAAAAGACAAGACTCCCAAATGAACCAATGTGGATCGCGCGGAAAGAACGCGACAGGAGAATCAAGATGAAATATGTCGATCGATTTCGAGTGGCACCAGGCAGTACAGTCAAGCTGCAGAACATCGACCCGGCGTACAAGGATAAGCATCACGAAAGCCACGAGGAAGCTGCCGCGGAGCTTGAGGAAGACCGCACGAAGCTCCGCGAACTGCAGGAGTTGCTTTATGCGGAGGGCCGATCTTCCTTGCTCATCGTGTTGCAAGGCATGGACACGGGGGGAAAGGACGGAACGATCAACCACATCCTGGGGGCGATGAATCCCCAGGGCTGTCGTGTCGAGGGTTTCAAGCAGCCATCCGCCGAGGAGGCGGCGCACGACTTTTTGTGGCGGATTCACCCGGCCGCGCCGGCCAGAGGGCAAGTCGCCATTTTCAACCGCTCCCACTACGAGGACGTACTTGTCGTCCGCGTCCACAACCTGGTTCCGAAAGTGGTGTGGTCCCAACGCTACGAGCGCATCAACGACTTCGAGAAAGGCCTGGTCGAACACGACACCCACATTCTCAAGTTCTACCTGCACATTTCCAAAGAAGAACAATTGACTCGCTTCAAGGAGCGGCTCGACGACCCGGCCAAGCAATGGAAGATCAGCGAGGCCGACTACAAAGAGCGCACCTTCTGGGACGATTACGTGGCGGCTTATGAGGACGCCTTGTCTCGGTGCAGCACGGATCACGCGCCCTGGTTTGTGATCCCGGCCGACCACAAGTGGTTCCGGAACCTGGCCGTGGCCCGGATCGTCGTGGAACACCTGGAAGGATTGAACATGAAGCGCCCCGAACCGAAGGTGAATTTGGAGCACATTCGCCGCGAGTATCACGCGGCGAAGGAGGGCTGAGCGTCGAATTGGAACTGGGAACCCGAAAACCCCTGCCTGACTCGAACTAGAAGGCAGCATGGTTGGTGAACCTGCGCGTGAAAGGACAATTCTCATGGAACTAGGCATGATTGGTCTGGGGCGGATGGGCGCGAACATGGCCCGCCGACTGATGAAGGGCGGACATCAATGCGTGGTTTACGACCACCAGCCGGAAGCCGTCCAGGCACTTGTGAAAGAGGGAGCGGTCGGAGCGAAGTCGCTCGAAGACTTCGCGCATCGACTGAGAAAACCCCGCGCCGTCTGGATGATGGCACCGGCGGGCGTGGTCGATCAGATTCTGAAGACCCTCGTCCCACTCCTCGAACGCGACGACGTGGTCATCGACGGCGGCAATTCACACTACCACGACGATATCCGCCGCGAGGCCGAATTGAAACCGGCCGGGATTCACTATGTCGACGTCGGGACGAGCGGAGGCGTCTGGGGGGCGGAACGTGGTTATTGCTTGATGATTGGGGGCGAACAAGCCATCGTACGCCGCCTCGATCCCGTTTTCGTCGCCCTGGCTCCCAGTATCGACGCGGTGCCACGCACGCCCGGCCGCGAGAAGATCAGTGGCACCGCCGAGCACGGGTACTTGCACTGTGGTCCGAGTGGCGCTGGCCACTTCGTGAAGATGATCCACAACGGCATTGAGTACGGCCTGATGGCTGCCTACGCGGAGGGGTTGAATATCCTTCGCCACGCGAACGTCGGCGATAAAGGACGTAACGTCGATGCCGAAACGACGCCTCTGCGGCACCCCGAGCACTACAGGTACGATCTGAATCTGGCCGACATTGCCGAAGTCTGGCGCCGCGGTAGCGTGATTGCGTCGTGGCTTCTGGATCTGGCCGCCGCGGCACTCCTCGATAGTCCGGACCTGGCGAAGTTTGCCGGCCGGGTCTCGGATTCAGGCGAGGGTCGTTGGACGCTCACGGCCGCTATCGACGAGTCGGTTCCGGCCCCCGTGCTCAGCGCCGCCCTATTCGAACGGTTTAGCTCGCGCGGCGAGGACGACTTTGCCGACAAGCTGTTGGCTGCTCTGCGTTATGAATTTGGCGGCCACAAAGAGAAGGGAGCCACCCCATGACCATGTCCGATTCGGACGCACTCGTGCTCTTCGGCGTGACGGGTGATCTCGCCCACAAGATGATCTTCCCAGCTCTCTACGCGCTGGCGAAACGAGGTGCCCTGAAGGTCCCGGTCGTCGGTGTCGCCTCCCCACAATGGAGCTTGGCGGATTTACGCAACCGCGTGGAGGACAGCATCACACAATCGGGCGGCATTGATGAGCGAAGCGCCTGCGACCAACTTCTGTCCCAGCTCAGTTACGTGAGCGGAGACTACAACGACCGGAACACGTTCACGAAGTTAAAAAAGGCGCTGGACGGCTCACAGCGCCCGGCGCACTATCTCGCCATCCCGCCCTCGCTGTTCCCGACGGTCATCTCGGGGTTGGGTGCCGCGGGACTGGCTGACCATGCGCGGGTCATCGTCGAAAAGCCTTTCGGCCGGGACCTGGCCTCCGCGCGGGAACTAAACCGTATCGCGCGGTCGGTATTTCCGGAGGACTCGATCTTTCGCATCGACCACTTTCTCGGAAAGGAGGCGATTATGAATATTCTCTATTTCCGTTTCGCCAATTCGTTTCTGGAGCCGATCTGGAATCGCAACTACGTGGCCAGCGTGCAGATCACCCTATCCGAAGATTTTGGTGTGGAGAAACGAGGGGCATTTTACGAAACGGCTGGCTGCCTGCGGGACGTGATCCAAAACCACCTGTTCCAGGTTGTCGCGCTGCTGGCCATGGAGCCGCCGGCCGTCAGGGACTTTGGAGCCGTTCATAACGAGAAGGCCAAAGTGTTCCAGGCCATGCGGCCTCTGAAGCCCGACAATCTGGTGCGCGGCCAGTACGCTGGCTACCTGCAGGAACGCAACGTCGCGAAGAACTCGGATGTGGAGACATTCTGCGCCCTTCGGTTGTTCATCGACTCGTGGCGCTGGAACGGAGTGCCGTGGTATCTGCGGTCTGGCAAATGCCTCGCCGAAACGGGGCACGAAGTCCTAATCGAGTTGAAGCCGCCGCCGCAAGATTTGTTCGCCGACTCGGCTACGGGCCGATCGAATTATCTTCGATTCCGACTTTCCCCTAATTCCGCCGTCGCCCTCGCTGCTCGCGTGAAGCGCAAAGGAAAGGAATTCGTCGGCGACCAGCGGGAGCTATACCTGGTCGAGGAAGAGCCTGGAGAGGAATCGCCATACGAGCGACTATTGGGCGACGCGATGGCGGGCGACGGAGCGCTCTTCACACGCGAGGACGCGGTGGAGTCTGCCTGGGCCGTTGTCGAGCCAGTCCTTGGGAATCACCACTGCGTTCACTCCTACGAGCGCGGCAGTTGGGGACCGAAAGAGGCCGACGCACTCATCGCAGGCGACGGATGCTGGATCAACCCCGAGCCCGAGGAAGGTTCCGCATGACCGCACCTGCCCGAGTGGTGTTTCTGCTCGACATCGATAACACGCTGCTCGACAACGATCAGATCGTCACCGACTCGAAGCAGCATCTCGTCCAATCGCTTGGAGTGGATCTTCGAGGCGCTGCGCGAGGAACTCGGCTACGCGGATTACCTCGGCGCGCTCCAGCGTTATCGGATCGAGTGCCCACACGCGCCGAACCTGCTGGAGATCTCGCTGTTCGTGGTGGACTATCCGTCGCTGTCAAGAGCGGGTCGACATCTTCGAGACAGCCGCCGCGTTGTTAAGGGGGGGAGAGAAATCAGGAGATGAACAAAGATATTGTGAAGTTGGCGACATCGATCCTCGCGGCCAACTTCAACCGCCTCGGCGAACAACGGAGTAAGGAACGTCGCGTAACAGATGTTCTCTTCGTTCGTTCGACTGTGGATCGGTTCGCCGTTGAGATAGCGTTTTAATTCTCGCGCCAATTCGTCGGATGTATGAAAACGCTTTTGCGGGTCTTTCGCCACACCGAAGGAATTAGCCCTCAATCGATATCGTTTTCAAATCCACAATAATCTCCTCCCACATCGACCTCTGCTTCCCCCAATCCACCTCCGCCGCAATCGGCCTAAGCATCCTTTCATGCACGGGATCCCTGCCTTCCATCACCCGCGGCAAAAACAAAAGTTCTTCCTGAATGTCCGGCGCCAAATACAACAGATTCAAAATCTGCGTCATGCGGGGCTGGGTGACGTGGGCCAATTTTGCCAGTTCGGTTTGGTCCCGAACAGTTCCATCCCGCAAAAACCCATCGTACCGGATCGCCAACGCCATCAGCCGCGATATTCGCGGAACCCGCCCTTCCGCCACGGAAACGGGCTTTTCCTTGCGAATCTTCTGTTGACCACGCTGGACCTTGCCGAAATGCAGTTTTTGTTTGACGCGGATCATGCTATCACCCCCATTTGCTGGGCCAATTTCTTGATCGCCGTCGGGTGAAATTCCATTTCGATGCTGCTGTCTTCGGGGTCGAATTCCACCTGGGAAATTAGCAGGCCCACCAGTTGGCTTTGTTCGCGGGGACTCAGGGCGTCCCACAGACTGTCGAAATCGCCGAACGCGGCGTCCACGTCGTCCTTCGTCAATTGGTCGTTTTCTGCGGCGGCGATTTCTTCCGCCAATTCCGGCATCCGCCGTTCCGCCTCTGAAATTCGATTTTGCAGATCGGCAATCAACACGGTCGCGACACCGTCGGGGTTCGTCACCGCCTGGCGAATTTCCCGGTGATGGCGGGAAAGTTCCCGCTCCAGTTGCGTGCGTTCCAACCGTAGGCGGGCCAGTTCTTCTTTCGCGTACAATTCCGCCTGGCGCAAGACTTCGGCCTTCAGTTTGCGGTCCGTGGCAATACAGCGGATCTGGTCCACAACAACGGCTTCGATTTCCGGCGCCCGCAGGGACGGCGACGGGCAGGTTTGGTAGCCGCTTTGAATCGCCCGGGAACACGTGTAGTAGCGGTAGCGTCTCGTCCCGCGTGCCGTAAAAGTGTGCACCATCGCCCGCTGGCACGCCTTGCAGACCAGCCGGCCTTTCAGCAGGGCGGCATGCTTATTGCGAACTTCCGCCCCGCCCGTGCGGTTATTCTGTTTCAGCCGGGCTTGGACCTCGCGAAACACTTCTTTCGGGATGATGGCTTCGTGCTCGCCCTCGAAGAAGTCCGACTTGTGTTTGACCCGGCCGGCATAAATGGGATTCGTCAACAGCGCATGCAGGCTGGCCTTCTCGAACGGCTGCCCGCCACGCCGGTTGCCCTTCTTGGTCAGCCATTCTTTGTTGGTCCAGCCCCGCCGCTCCAATTCTTCGACGACCGCCAACAGCGATCCGTGCTTCTGGTACAAATCGAAGATCTCCCGCACGCGGGCGGCTTCGGTCGCGTTGATCACCAATTTGGGACTGTGCCCGGAACGGTCCACATCGTAGCCCAGAACGGGGATCCCGCCCGCCCATTTGCCTTTCCGCCGCTGGGCCGCGATCTTGTCGCGGATGCGTTCGCCGATGATCTCGCGTTCGGATTGCGCGAACGACAGCAGGATATTCAACATCAGTCGGCCCATCGACGTGGCCGTATTAAATTGCTGCGTCACGGAAACGAACGACACCTCGTGCCGGTCGAAGATCTCCATGATGCGGGCGAAATCCAACAGCGACCGACTCAGCCGGTCCAGTTTGTAAATCACGACGCAATCCACCTTTCCGGCCTGGATGTCTTCCAGCAACCGCTGAAGCGCCGGGCGTTCCATGTCGCCGCCGGAATAGCCTCCGTCATCGTATCGGGTTTGCAAGCAGACCCAGCCCTCATGCTGCTGACTGGCGATGTAAGCTTCGCCGGTTTCGCGTTGGGCGTCCAGCGAATTGAATTCCAATTCCAAGCCTTCTTCATGGGACTTGCGGGTATAAATCGCGCAGCGGATTTTCTGCGGCGTTTTTTGTTTGGGTTTGGATTTCTTACGCGGCATTATTTCGCCTCCAGGTTAAAGAAGCGGAATCCGTTGCAGTGCGATCCGGTGACGGCCTTGGCGACGGCAGACAATGATTGGTAGCGGTCGCCCTCCCATTCAAACCCGCTTTTCAAAACGCGGACTTCGATTTCGCGGCCTTTGTATTGGCGGACGATGGACGTGCCGGGGGCCGGCAGCCGGGGATCGTGGGAACCGGCCTTGGGAACCCGGCTGGCCGTAAAATCCTTCGGCGGCGTGGTGCGGACCTCGGCGTCGACGGCCAGTTCCGCGGCACGCTGCCGGGCGCGTTCGCTCAAATCGCCTTCTGCGTTGGCCTGCATCCGCCAGATGATCCGACGGATCAGCCATCGTTTGTGGCGGGATCGTGTGGTTTCGCCGAAGACTTCGGCGTAGCGTTCTCGCAATTCGCCGGCGGTCATCTTTTCCAGCGATGAAACTTCGCGTTGGATGTCCAGTGGCATGTTGGTCCTTTCTCTGGTTCTCGGTGGGTTAAAACGAAACACGTGAGACACTCAGCCTCGTTTCGCGGAGAACCTCAAGGTCATTGGCCAAGTCTTTTTTGGGCGGATTTCGAAGTTTTGCCTTTGTCCCGCAACCGTTGGCGATAGCGGCGGACGCCGCGGGCCAGGATTGCGGCGATTTCTCGGAAACGGTCTTCTTTCGTCATTTCGCCGGCATCGTTCATCTTCGCTCCCGTTTCAGATCGGATAATTTGACCCGCGTCCGTTTCACCACCGGTTTGGCATCCGTTCCAAACAACATCACGCCCTGAATCGAAGCCGCAACAGCGCAGCCCACCAGACAATCCAGCCAGTGGTTGTCGGGCTGCTCAGGGCGAATCTTCCATTCATCCACCGTGCGGCCGCGCCCTTCGGTCTTCACCCGGTATTCCGCCGTCAGATGTTCCGCGAACAACCGATGCTGTTCGGGCTTGGTTCCGAATAGCGACAAGCAGCCGCGATCCCCCATCGCCACGGCGAAGCGGGCCTGAATGAAACTCTTCCAGTAGTTGGCATCGAACAAGACGTGGCGGACGGCCCGCTTGCCGCGGACGTTTGGAATCCGCCAGTTCAAACCCACGCGGTCACCCGGCCGGCGCTTGTAATCCGAATAGGGTACGCTGGACGCCCCGACGAAACGGCCGTGGGACGGCAGCAACACGGCCGCATGCGGACTCTGCCGGCAGAACTGATACACCAGATCGGTGGACGAACCCCAGTTGGCATCCACCAGGCAGCGTTCAATTCGCATCGCAGCACCGTCGTCCCGCTTCCATTCCCGCCCCAGATGTTGGCCGGCCAATGTTTCCAAGCCCGCATAGATCGCGCCTTCCAATCCGGTATTGGGTGCGGCGTGCGATAAGGTCCTGCGGGCGTCGCGCAACGTAAAATACGCCCGCTGCTGATCGGGATAAGCGCCGTAGTCCACGACATAGCCGGTAAAATCCGATTCCCAGCCGGCGATCACATAGAACAACAGGTTCTGCTGCACGTCGATAAACATTGTCAGCTGATCGCAACCGATGGGGATTTCCCGCCTCGGTATTCCGTTGACCTTGCCCGCGATCTGATCCGCTGATAGCAGATCGTCGCCGATTGTTTCTTCCGGCAACGGCTCGTTCTGGTATTCGGCGAAGAGTCGCGTGCCAGAGGTACGTTCCCCAAACACCCAACGCGACGACCGCGAGTCCGGAGATCTGCAGAACCGTGTGCAGTTTGGCCCGGCGGTATTTCATCGAGCGGTTCCCCTTTCGGAATCGAGAACGTTCTCATCCACTTGGGGGAACGAAATCGCTCGGAACAGTTCGAAATGCGGCCGGAGCCTCGTTTGCAGCTCCCGCGAACTGGGGATCTTCCAGGCTCTGGTTTTTCCCGTGACGAGGCCCCGCAGTATCCGTCCTCCCGGCATATTTCGCGTAGTCACTTTCGGAACCTGGGGCAGATCCGCAAGGAGATGTTCAAGGTCCACCCCCTTGGGAAGCGGGTGCTGCGGAAGTTGCTCGACCGGCTGTCACCGGGCAGTGAAAACCGGCCACTTGTGGGCAGTTCAAAACCGGCCATTTTGAGAGGAAAGGGATTCGGCATTTTGTTTTCATTCGAGTTTTCTCGGAAGGGAACAAGCGATGTCGAATCAACTCTCGATGGATACGGTTCAAGCCATTCATGCTTTGCGCCTCAAGGGTGGTCTTTGCGCAGGATTGCCCGCGAATTGGGCATTCACCGTTCAACGGTGGCCGCTCATCTCAGTTCAAAACCGGCCAGACCACCCTTCGGGCGGTGCCCGCCCACCGGGTCGGAGGAGGCAAAACCGGCCAAAGTGCCCACCGGGTCGGAGGAGGCAAAACTGGCCAGACCACCCTACGGGCGGTGCCCGCCCACCGGGTCGGCAGACGCTTTTCCCCACGTGGAACTTGTCTCCGCACCGTGCCCGCCCACCTGGTCGAAGGCCCAATTGTCCGAGGGAACAGATGATTTCCCGGAGCCTTTTGGAGAAGAGTCTTCGAATGAGGAGGAAGATCATTCGCGGAGTCGGTGCGCGCCTTGGCGGGATGTGATCTTGGAGAAGCTTGCCCAGGGGCTTTCCGCGCAGCGGATCTTTCAAGACCTGGCAAATGACCATGACTTTGTGCATGGCTATGACAGCGTGAAGCGCTTCGTGCGGCAGTTAAAGTCTTCGAAGGAGTTGCCGTTTCGGCGGATGGAATGTGAGCCCGGCGCGGAGGCCCAAGTGGACTTTGGCCAGGGAGCGCCGGTCGTGAATGAAAGCGGTCGTCGTCGCCGGCCGCACCTGTTGCGGGTGGTGCTCAGCCACAGTCGCAAGGGGTACACGGAAGCGATCGAGAAACAGACGACCGATGGCTTCATTCGCTGTTTGGAGAGTGCGTTCTGGCATTTTGGCGGCGTGCCCAAGACCCTGATTATCGACAACCTGCGTGCCGCCGTGAGTAAAGCGGATTGGTTCGATCCGGAACTGAATCCCAAGATTCAATCGTTCGCCGAGCATTACGGCACGGTGTTTTTGCCCACGCGGGTTCGCACGCCGAGACACAAAGGCAAGGTGGAACGCGGCGTGGATTATGCCCAGGAAAACGCGCTCAAGGGGCGGACATTCCGAAGCCTTCGCGAACAGAACGAACACCTGTGGGAATGGGAATCCCAAGTGGCGGACACACGGATTCATGGCACGACAAGAGAGCAAGTGGGCAAGGCATTTCGCGAACGGGAACGGTCGGCACTGTTGCCGTTGCCGTTGGAACGATTTCCGTTTTTCCATGAAGCCTTGCGGAGCGTGCATCGTGATGGACATGTCTCCGTGGACAAGGCGTGTTACTCCGTGCCGCCGGAATTTATGGGAAGGAAAGTCTGGGTGCGTTGGGACGGCAGATTGGTGCGAATCTTCAATGCCAAGATGGAACAGATCGCTTTGCACGCCCGCCAAGAGCCGGGAGGTTTCAGCACGCAGAACAGCCATCTCGACGCGCGGAAAATCTCCGGCGTGGAACGCGGGGCCGCGTGGTGGCTGGCGAAAGTCAGCGAAATCGGCACGGAAACCAGGGATTGGGCCGCGGCCATGCTGCAAACGCGGGGCATTCAAGGCGTGCGCGTGTTGATGGGCCTGAAGCAACTGGCCGACAAGCATTCGCGCGAGGACATCGAACTCGCCTGCCAAACGGCTCACTCCTATGGGGCCTATCGTCTCAAGACCGTTCGCAAGTTGATCGATCGCAACGCCCCCGTGCAAGCACAGTTCGAGTTTCTGGATGAGCACCCGGTCATTCGGCCGCTGGTGAGTTATTCCAAGTTTGTGAAATCCGCTCTTCGAAAGGAGCAAAACCGATGATTGGGAACTTAATGCAGCCGATCGAATCTTTCCCAGCAGGCCGCCTTGCACCATCTTGACCAGCGTGCGATAACCGGCCCCGCTATGATGCTGATTTCCCATTTGCGTGGCCACTTTGGCTTTTTTGGCGGCCAGCGCGAGTTGTCGGGCTTCGTGGATGGTGCGCGTCAGCGGCTTTTGCGTGTAAGTCGCGAGGCCCTGTTGCAGCGCGGTCATTGTGATTGGGGCGTGCATGTGATCGGCGTGCTGACGGTCACGGCATCGATCCGGCCCTGTTCCTTGTCGAACAGTTCTCTCCAGTCGGTGTACCGGCGGGCCTGGGGCCATTTCTCGGCCGCGGTCCCGTATCCGCCGCGACGACCGTTCTGACCCGCGTCCACGTCGCAGAAGGCCACCACGTCGCAGTGTTTCGCGGCAGAGGTGAGATCGGTCCAGCCCTTTCCGCCGACGCCAATGCTGGCCAGCCGAACCGTTTCGTTCGGGGAAGCGGACCGCAAAACAGCCGGAACCACCAATGAACCCGCTAATCCCAGACCCGAACTTTGCAAGAAAGAACGGCGATTTGAAAGTTGTGGCATGATGATTTCTCCATCAAGCGACAGGAAGCCTGGGTGAGGTCGGTCTCGCCCTATCGCTTGGTTTCGCTGACGATTTCGCCGTTGATGACGACGCCGATGCAGTGCGTGGTGTACTCGAATGGATCGCCGTCGTAGAGGGCAACATCGCCGTCCTTGCCGACGGCGAGCGAACCCACACGATCTTCCACACCCAGAATCTTGGCGGGCTCAATCGTAATTGTGCCCAGAGCCTGCTCAAAAGTTAAGCCATTCGCCGCCGCCATGCCGGCTTCAAACAGGATCACACGGGTCTTGGGAACATAGGATTCGTACCCGCTTTGAATCGCCACCGGAATCCCAGCTTTCACCAATTTGGCCGCCGTTTCAAAGCTGAGGTTTTCTTTCTCGTCCACGGCCCGCGACATCGTAGGATGCAAAATCACCGGAACCTTCGCGGATTTGATTTCATCGATGACCAAATATGCCTCGGCCGCACTATCAAGCCACAGGTGTTTGATCTTAAACTCCTTGGCGAGCCGGAGCGTGCTGGAAATGTCCTGAGCGCGATCGGCCGTGACCATCAGCGCCAATTCGCCCTTCAGGACTTGGGCCAGGGCTTCCAACTTGAGATCGCGTGCCGGTGGCTCGGGCGATTTCTCTTTGCCGCCTTCGCCCTCTTTTCCGCCAGCTTGGGCGGTCTGCTGTTTCTTGAGATACTCCTGGGCTTTCACAAACTCGGCTCGGTACATCGAAACCATTTTGCCGCGCGTGCCCGGCGGTTTCTTGTCGTCTTTTTTCGCGATGGGAGACAGCGTAGCGGCGATCGCTCGGGCTTTGACCATCGCCGCGTCTTCGACGGTCTTGCCGACGGTTTTCACGATCAGCGTTTGGCCGGAAATGAGTTCGCCCGGCGCATGCCCCGTATGCAGGGTGGTGACTCCAAAGCTGCGGACCCATTCGATCAGGTCTTCCTGGGCATTGTAGGCATCCAGAGCCCGCAGTTCGGGTTGGATGGGATTGGATTTTTCCAACTGATCCTGATCGTGCTTGAAGTTCAAAATCCCCGCCAAGCCGACGACGCTGTGCGCATCCACCAACCCTGGCGTGACGACTTTGGCCTTCAGTACTTTGAATCCGGCGGGAATCTCCACATCCGCGGCCCGGCCGACCGCCGAGATTTTGCCGTCTTTGATGACCACAACACCATCTTGGATTGCCGCTCCCGCCATCGTGTAAACGCGATCGCCCTGGACCGCCAATTGAGCCGTCGCCGGCTCCCCAAGAAGGGACAGCCCAAGAAAACAAAGAATGGTCCGCAAGAATCTCATGGGAGTTTTGATGTCCAAATGGGAGACGGTTTGGCGGAAGGGCGACAACCGAGACTGGCCTCTTTTCAATTTTGGTTCCCGAAACAACAGAAATACGGGGATTGATCGTGACCGGCTCCGTAGCCGCCGACAGCATACAAGTGGTGTTTGGGGTTCTCCCGATCGAAGGCTTTTTGGCCTTCGACCCAAGTCTCGCGGACTTTGGTGTAGATGCTCAACGGATCGCCGTCCAGGATGATGAAGTCCGCGTCCTTGCCCGGCGTCAGGGATCCGATTCGGTCATCCAAAGCCAGCATTTCCGCACCGGCGAGCGTCAAACCTTCGAGAGCGGCCTTTCGCGACATCCCCGCCCGGACAGCGAACGCCGCCATGCGAAAAAAATACCGCGAATCGGTGATCAAATCATCGGTGTGAAACGCGACCCGCACACCGGCCTCATCCAGGATCTTGCCCGTCTCGAATTTGAGGTAACGGGCCTCCAATTTCCCGCCGGGGGAATCGACCAGAATCATCGAACAGGGCACTTTGGCGCGGGCGATTTCGTCGGCGACTTTCCAGCCCTCGCTGACGTGGTGCAGCACGACATCAAAACCAAATTCCCGCGACAACCGCAGCACCGTCACAATGTCGTCGTGACGGTGCGTGTGATGGTGCACGACCCGCTGGCCGTTCATGGCTTCAACCAGAGATTCCAAATGCAGATCGCGGGGCGGTCGCTTGGATTCATCGTCCCCCGCGCGGGCGATCTTCATCTGGTATTCGCGGGCCTTGATAAATTGTTCCCGCACCAAAAAAGCCGACTTGCCCCGCGTCCCCGGCCAGGGGGCTTCACGAATGGAATTGGTCCCGTTGGCCATCTTCAAGCCGCCCGTGGGCTTGCCGGCCTTGTCGAGAATAAACAAATCTTCGATTTTCGCCGGACTGGGGTCGGTAAATCGCAACTTCACGTAGATCGTTTGGCCGCTGATCAAGTGGCCCGAACCGGGCATCACGTTGAGCGTGGTCAATCCCCCCGCCAGGGCCCGCCGAAACCCTGAATCGCGAATGTTGATGGAATCCAACACCCGCACGCCCGGTTGGATCGGACCGCTGCCGTCGGCCGCCCCCACGCCGCCAATGTGGCTGTGCGTGCAAATCAGCCCCGGCATAATCACCCGGTTTTGGCAATCAATGGTTTCCACGCCATCGGGAATCTTCACATCCGCTGACGGACCGACGGCGAGGATCTTCTTCCCTTGGATCACCAATGTGCCCTTCGCGATCTCCTCACCATCAATCGGCAGGATCTTGGCCCCCACAAACGCCCGCACCTTCTGGGCGAAAACTTGAGACGCCGGGACCGCTATGACCAGCACTGCTAACAACACTCGAACCATCTGGCATCCTTATATCAACTTCCGAAAGCACGCTGTGGACGAAGTCGTTGACGATAAACCACCTCCAATCGGGTTGCAAGCGCGAGACCATCGTTGGACCAACTCCAGGCCGTTTGCTCAGAACACTGGCACCCGTCAGGACCGCCCAAGAAACCTTGGAAAAAACGAACGCGGGACAAGAAGAAAAAGTTCCGCCAGGCTCAGCGAGCCGGCAGCTAATCCCAGATGGCTGTTACAACCTGTTCGACGAGGCGTCTGGGAACGTAGGGTACGCCGTGGCGATGGCTTGGGATTGTCGGCCTCGCAGCATAGTACGAACGCGCCTACACAAATCATCGTCCTGGGGAACATTGGCCGAGAAGCAGGGGACGCTAAACTGATCTGCTTGGGGTGGTTCGCTATTCACAATGCGGAATAACCCTTAGGTTGTAGGCTTTTGTTGCATTATTATTTTTTTAGTTCATATATATAGTGTATCTTAAACACGAACTGGGCGGACCATTTCGCTAAACTGAACACACTATAACGGGCGCGCGGCTCGTTTTGACTTAAGCCGCGCTTGGATCAATACCGTCCCGCCGATTCGCATAGGTTGACGACCGGCGGAAACCGATCAGATTCGACTGCGTTTTTCCCAACACGAAAGGACAGAGCCGATGGCAAGAACACTCACACCCGCAACGTGGAACAAGCAATTTGCAAAGCGATTGCGTGAGCAGCTTGGTCCGAACTACCCGATTCCCAAACAGGACTGGGAAGACGCTGAATACTACCGGCGATGCGAACGGCTTTCCCCAAAGGATGCGGGCAACAAACTGGCCGCCGCTCGTCGGCAACCGGAGCAGATCATGCCTCGCACACCCAAAGCTTACGGCTACTGCCGACTTTCCAAGGACGAGATTACCGTCCGATGTTCCGCCTGCCAGCAGGAATGGACGCTGCGCATCAAGAACAAAGAGCAAACCGAATTTGACTGCCCGTTCTGCAATCGCACGTACCAAGTCGAAAAGCGGGATCCGCTCTCGATTCAAAGCCAGTCCGACATCTGCCGGAGAATCGTCGAGCAGAAACTCCCGCCGGAGATCGCCCGCGGACTCGAAATCGTGGCGGACATCAACGTGAGCGGCAAAATGCCCGTCCGCAAGCGGCCGAACGGGGGCGAATTGATGCAAAGGCTCCGCCCCGGCGATTATTTGATCCTGCCGCTCTTGGACCGCGGATTCCGCAATCTGGCGGACTGGTGTAATCAGGCCGAGTTTTTCCGGCGGCACAAGATCAACTTGATCATCGGCGATTTTCCGGATATCGACATCAACGACCCGATGGGCGAAATGTGGCTCAACCTGATGGCGATGTTCGCCCAGTGGTATCGCCAGCAGGTCAGCCGCCATACGAAGCGCGGACTCGCCAAGCTCAAGGCGTTGGGTTTGCCGAACTCCGGCAAGGTGCCCCGCGGATTCGCGCTAAAGTGCACGGCTTGCGAGAGAATCTATTCCCACGCCGAATCCGCAAAAGGCCAGGCTTGCCCCGGCTGCAAGATACCGAGGAAGAAGAACTCAATCTACGTGCCGCACGAAGGCGAGCAGAAGCTGATGTGGAAACTGCTCTGGCACCGCTCGGCGTTCTGTTGGAAAACTTGGATCACACTGGAGATCGGCGTGCAATTGGGACCCACTTCGGGGGCAGGATCGGCGCGGAAAATGGACCCACCGTAGAAAACTTCGCATGCTACAGGATTGGAGGAGTCTGGTCCTGTTTCAGCGGAGGAGAGGATGCTCACGGTGGACGATTATGCACGGATTCGTTGGGCTTATCGCGATGGCATGAGCCTCAGGGAAATTGAGAGAACATTTCATCACTCGCGAAAAAAGATTCGTGAGGTCTTGCGAGGCGCGGGCGAGCCGACGCCTTACGGCGGCAGCAAGCGGCTCCCCAATTGGGACGGTTTCACGATCGCATCCTGGAGATTCTCAAAGAGGATGAATCCGCGCCGCCCAAGCAGCGGCATACGCGGATGCGGATCTTCGAGCGGATCCGGGACGAAGACGGATACACGGGCGGCTATGATGCCGTGCGGCGGTTCGTGAACCGGCATCGGAAAAACCATGCTGAGACGTTCATCCCGTTGGATCATCGGCCCGGCCAGCGAATCGAAGCCGACTTTGGCGAGATTTCGGTGGACTTCCCCGACGGTCGCCGGAAGGTCAACGTGCTGATCCTGGTCTGGTCGTACTCCAACCTTCCGTTCGCGGTGGCGCTGCCGACGCAGCGAACCGAAGCGATCTTGGAGGGCATGACGCAGGCGTTTGATTTTTTCGGGTGTGTGCCGGAAGAAGTCTGGTGGGACAATCCGAAGACGGTGGCCGAGACGCTGTTGGCGGGGCGGTCGCGGAAGATCAACCCACGTTATCAAGCGCTCGCCAGTCACTATGTTTTCGATCCGCTGTTCTGCATGCCTGCGCGGGGCAATGAAAAGCCGGTGGTGGAAAACCGCGTGAAGACGTTGGAGCGGAAATGGTCCACGCCCGTGCCTCGGGTGAAGGATATGGAAGAGTTCAATGCTTATCTTCGCGAGTGCTGTTTGAAGGAACACGATCGCTGCAGCAGCGGCCAGACGCAAACGATTGGGGAGCGCTTTGCGGAGGAAAAACAGCGATCCGCTCCGCTTCCGGGGCCGCGGTTTGATCCCTGCATCCGGCAATCGGCGAAGGTCAACAAGTATCAGTTCGCGCGGTTCGACAACGTGAACTACAGCGTGCCTCGCCACGCCGCGTTTCAAACGGTGACGGTCAAAGGCTATGTGGATCGCGTCGAGATTGTGCTGAACGAAACCGTCATCGCCGTCCATAAACGGAGCTATCAGGCGGGCGAGGATGTGCTGGATCCTTTGCACTATTTGACCACATTAACGCGTCGCCCGGCGGCTTTGGATCATGCGAACGTGTATCGCGATTGGAAGCTGCCCGCCGTGTTCGGCGAACTCCGCGAGCGTTTGGAAAGGCGGCACGGTCCCCACGCGGGCGTGCGGCAATTCGTGCGGGTGCTGCAGTTGCTGGCCGAGCATCCGCTCTCGCGCGTGCAGGCGGCGATCGAGCAACTTCGCGGCCCCGAAGGAGCCGATGCCGATCGCATCATTCGCCGCGTGGAAGCCTCCGCCCTCCGCCTGTCGGAAACATCGTCCGAGGGCATTTCCACTCCGATCGAGTGCGAACACCCCGGCGTGTTGTCGGTTCAAGTTCCCTGTCCGAGCTTGAGCCATTTTGACCAGTTCCTGTCCTCCTTCCAAGGAGATTCCGATTATGTCCCCGAACCCGAAACACGATGCCAACCAGATGCTCCTCAAGGCCAACCTCAAGCAACTCCGGCTGCCGACAATCCTGGCCGAGTACGAGAAGTTGGCCCGCGAAGCGAGTGCCTCGAACCAGACCTTCGAGCAGTACCTGCTCCGGTTGACCGAACTGGAGGTCGCGGCCCGGCAGACCAATGCCTTGAACAGCCGGATCCGCAATGCGAACTTTCCGGTGGAGAAGGGACTGGAGGATTACGACTTCCAAGCGGTGCCCGGCCTCCACAAACAAACGATTTTGGAGTTGGCCCGCGGGGAGTGGATTGCCCAGCATTTCAATGTGTGTTTTCTCGGCCAACCGGGGACGGGAAAGGTCCGACCATCACAAGACACCTCTGGTCACTCAGTTATCGCGCGGTGAGATCACCGTCATCGATCCGGCCCATCCGCTTTATGGCCGAACATTTGATTTGTTCGGCTTAGCCCGCCTGCCAGGTTATCGTCAGTATTATCAAGTCGAGATTTTTCCTGACGAGATGACCTACATCGACGTCAGCAGCACGAACCTTTCCACCGCTCCTCCCCAAAAAACTTCCTGTCTGACCCCGGACGCGCTCCAGGATTTGGTGACTACCTTTCGGGATATTCTTTCTCGGAGGGAAGCCGATGTCACCCATTGCCACGGACCAGGTGTGGAACCGTCTGACTCTTCCAGAGCAGCAGCGGATCATCCAGCAAATCGTCGTCATTCTAACGGAGGAACTGGAGCATGAACGGATCGATGAAAGTCAGCACCAGCCATTTGAATCGCCGCGGGATCGTATATCTTCGTCAGAGCACGACGAAGCAGGTCGAGAAAAACCAAGAGAGTGCCCACAACCAGCGAGCCTTGAAAACCCGGTTGTTGGAGTTGGGGTGGAAGCCGGAACAAGTCAGCATCCTGGAGGATGATCAAGGGCAATCGGCCACGCAAACGGCGGGACGCGGGGCCTTTCAACAGATGGTCGCCGACGTCGGCTTGGGTAAGGTTGGCATCATTCTGGGCTATGAACCCGGATTATTCATCAGGTCCGTGCGTGGTGAGTATTTCCGTGGCGGAAAGTGCACCGGGTGGTTGGGGAGCGGAGGATGGGCGGACCGCCCCCTTTCCCCCTGGGGCCTGGCGATCGTTGGGTGAGTGAAGGAAAGAAACAGAAAGGCGGATGCCACGATGGCGAACTGCTCAGTCCCGAAGAACCAGTTGCTCATGGGCGTGACGTGGGAGAGGTGTGTAGGGCCGCGGGCGAGCTCCACGCGGACGTGGCCAGAGGTTGGCCAGACGCAGCGATCGGATGCGGGAAGACATCGCGGCCCAAAACGCGCGCACGCTTTCCTCAATGTAAATCACGAGGCGGCGGGAGTGCTTCACGACCCGCGCTCCTGTCCGCAGCACCGACTGCTGGAAACGATGCAAGTCCCAGCAACCGCCCAACTCGTCCTCGAACTCGATCCGCAGCATCGACGCCAGGTTGAACGCCAGCAGGCCCAACAGCAACGTCACTTCGTTCTCCGCAAACACCGATGACGAAAGACGGCAGCCAATCACCGCGTTGAATTCGCCCAGCCGGTCCTCGAACGTGCCGCGCTTGCGGTAGTGCGACAACACCTCATCCGCCGAGCGTTGCTCCTCGATCCAGTTTGTGATCAGGAAGAAGTAACGCGGAAACAGAGCCAGTTGGCCCGTCTTCGCCTCCGGCTTGTCGACGATGACCAGAATCACCCGCTGCGGATGACGCCAGCCCTCGGCTTGGTACTTTCCGAGTTCGATCACGTCCTCATATCCCCCTTTGGGCGGCCGGCCTACGGGACGTGTCAGATAGGGCGCGGCCATCTCTTCCAGCACGTTGTTCTTCTTGATTCTCCCGCAAAAACGGATGTTTTCGTCGGTCAACTCATCCAACACCGGGCCGGCGATGAAACCCGCATCGATCCGGAGGTCGAAGCTCCACGCCAGTTGCCGGGCCTTGCCGACCACGTTGCGAATAAACCGCCGGATGCCATTGGCCGTATGCACGCTGCCTTGCCGCAGGATGGCATGAATGAAGCCGTTCCCCAGCCGCTGGCCTTCCCGCGCGTATCGTAGTCGCCGCCGACCGAGAAACTAGCGACCAGCGGATGATAGACGGTCTCCTTGTAGTAACCGTTGTAGCGGGCCCCCGGCTGCTGGCCATAAACCTGCATCGGGAAACTGTCGATGTCGATGGTGGCGTAGCGGACGCGGCGGTCGCTGTCGCCGGTGCTTTTGATATGCCGATGGATCCAGTCGAACAAGGCGCTCCGCACGGCCTCGAGATTCGTCTTGCAGTCGGCCAGCCAATCGATGAGCCGGGATTGAGTGGGTTGGCTGGCCAGGCGTTGATTGAGCACTTCTTCGCCGGGCCGGTCCCACGCGGCCATCTTCATGGCGGGATCATGGGCGAGCCGGTCGAGATCATCCTGATCGGACTCTCCCAGGGCCATGGCGTAGATTCTTTCCCGCAGCAGTTCGACGCCTTGATAGCGGACGCGGTCTTGCTGGCGAGGATCGATCAGTTGATCCGCGAGCGATTCGGTGAGTCCGAGCCGATGATCGAAGTCCCGCAGCAGAACGGCACCGGAGTGTGACGTGAGCCGCGCATCGACGGCCTTGACCTTGATGGAACGATTGAAATCGGGTTCGAAAATGTTAGGCTGAGCTTCACCATCGGGCAGCCAACCGACGTTCTACTTGGGGCATGACCGGGCCATCGCCCTTCAACGCCTGGAGCAGATCACGACACTGTGGCGGCACATCGAGTCGTGGCACGATAGCAGACCAGGAAAGCCCACCTGGACCGATGACACACTTCGAGCAGCCAAGGCTGTCGAAAAAGGGGAAACAGCTTTCCTCCCGCCATTTCCCGGAGTGCTGGGGAAGGAAAACGATCACGGTTGAGGTCGAAGCCAAAGCGAAGGAAGTGGCGGTCGAGAAGTTGAAGGAGGCGTTGGCACTTTGCATGAAATCGTCATGCGTCTGTACCGGCCAGTGCCTTGGAGATGGCTTCCTTCACGCTCATGGGCCGGATCGGAAACGCATCCAGCGCCTTCCTGTCACGAACCACGGTGGGATTCTTCAGACCCTCGATGAGATGCCGCCCGACCTCGAACTTGGCGGGCGTGACCAGGGCCAGCCACAGGCTCGAAAGGTACGGCGTTAAAACCGGCACGAAGATCAGCCAGCGGCGCATTCCTTTCTGACGAGCATATTCACGGATCATGCCGCCGTAGGTCGTGACATCCTCACTGCCGATCTCGAAGATTCGGCTCTCACCGGGAGGCAAATCCTTCGCCGCCAGCAGGTAGGTCAGCACGTCGTCCACGGCGATGGGCTGGGTCGGAGTGGTGAGCCAGCGAGGGCAAATCATCACCGGCAGTCGGTCGGTCAATGTCTTGATGAGGTCGAAGGAAAGGCTGCCCGCACCGATCACAACGGAGGCCCGAAACTCGATGACCTCGGCCCCTGACTCCCGCAGAATCCGTCCTACTTCATGACGGCTGCACAAGTGTGGTGAGAGCTTCGGGTCGGTGTCGTCACCCAATCCTCCCAGGTAAATGATCCGCTGAATTCCCGCTTTCCTTGCGGCCTGGGCGAAATTCGATGCGGCCTGCCGATCTTGTGCCTCGAAGTCCCTGGCCCCCGACATTAGGTGGACGAGGTAGTAGGCCGTCTGGACGCCCTGCATCGCTGCGTCGAGCGAAGCCCCATCCAGTACGTCTCCCTCGACGATCTCGGTGCTGGGCTGAACACGGGATCGCAATTTGGCCGGGTCACGGGCGAGGCAACGCAGCGTCGTATTCTGCTGTTCCAGGAGCGGGATCAGCTGACCGCCGACGTAGCCGGTTCCACCCGTCAGCAAGACGACGGGAACTCTCGTTCCGCCAACAAGTTCCGGCTCCGTGATCGTCATTACCCTGGTCGATTCCGGTTAGAAAACAAGCTGTTTCTGCGGTTACGATAATCAGGGATCATTTTACTTGTTGCGGAAGCGAAACCGAGAGCCACGTTCGAGTCGAGGTCGAGAATGTTGTCGCTGCGGAAGCCATCTGCCGAGTCGATCAACCGCTTCCTGACGGCTCAGGCGAGGCTGAACGTCACCTATACGGCCATCGGTGGGACGGCGGCACAACCCCCAGCCGGTTATGTCGTGGACCACACCCGGATCGGGCTGGGTGAAGGCGAGTGCGTGTTCAAGTCGGCGGTAGCAGCGTTGGGACGGTGGGAGCAATTTCGTCAGGGGTGCAGATGATTGTTGGTTCGTAGCCCGCATTCCGGCAAACCTGTTCGATTTGTGATCGCATGGTCGCATTGGCAATATGGCGACAATTCCATGTTACCAAATACTCAATGCCGTTTGTTACAGCGATGGCAATATGGCCTGCATCTCCTGCGGCTTTTTCAGGAATTGCCCCCGAGTCAATCAATTGCTGTGCCAAACTTGCCGCCTCATCGGTCGCATCGAGTGAAGGCCAAGACGACAGACCTTCGGCTTCATTGATTCCCCCACACTATGCGACCGGATCCAATCGCACCGGGACGCCTTGAGCGGCGAGGTGGCGTTTGGTTTCTTCGATCGTGTATTCGCCGTAGTGAAAAATGCTGGCCGCGAGCGCTGCGGACGCTTCGCCGATGGTCACCGCTTCGAGCATGTGCTGGGGCGAACCGCAGCCGCCGCTGGCGACGACGGGAATCGTCACCGCCTCGGCGACGGCTTTGGTGATTTCGAGATCGTAGCCGTCTTTGGTGCCGTCGGCGTCCATGCTGGTCAACACGATCTCCCCCGCGCCCAACCGTTCGACTTCCAAAGCCCATGCCACCGCATCGAGCCCCGTGGGAATCCGCCCGCCATTGATGTGCACATCCCAGTAGCAAGCGGAGTGCGAAGATCCGAGAGTGGAGAGCTTTTTGGCGAACGGCCCCTCTTGCGGCAGCGGTCGTTCGATCACGCGGAGATGTTCGAGAACATCGTTCTGCTGCTTTTCCACGACCCGCTTGGGGTCGATGTTGACCACGATGCACTGGCTGCCGAAGCGGAGCGCGGCTTCGCGGACGAAATCGGGATCCTTCACCGCGGCCGAGTTGATGGACACCTTGTCGCAGCCGGCCTTGAGCAGCGTGCGGATGTCCTCGAGCGTGCGGATGCCGCCGCCCACGGTGAGCGGCATGAAGATGACTTCGCTGGTCCGGCGGACGACATCCAGGATGATCTCGCGCTCCTCATGGCTGGCGGTGATGTCCAAAAACACCAGCTCGTCGGCCCCTTCTTCTTCGTAGCGCTTTGCCACTTCCACGGGATCGCCGGCATCCTGGAGGTTCAAAAAATTCACCCCCTTGACCACCCGCCCGCCATGCACATCCAGGCAGGGAATAATTCGCTTCGCCAACATGTTTTTCCTGTTCGCTTTCGCCTTATCAGCCGGAACGCGCTTGCTGCCGGTTCGCTCAGGGAAGAACCGGGGCTAGCGGCCTGCGGCTGGTTTTCTGGTTTGACGCAGTAATAGCGTCCGGTTTCTCGGCTACGAAATACCAAACCGTGGGCCAGCGCCGAGCGGTTGATGGACAACGAATTTCATTTTAGCGACCCGGCGCATGCTGGGCCACAAAGCGTTCGCACGACGATGATCGAAAGGGCCGATCACGCCCAAGACACTGTGAAAACGAGCCACCTGATTGATACGATACGACTTAGGGAAATCGACTGCCTGTGAATGACGCGGCGCGTCTGCCCGCTTTAGGTAACAGGCAGAACCTTTCTAGAAAACAAGTTGAGCGGCGGAGGTGGAGGAATGTTGGATCTCGATTCGCCGCGGTGGGCCGACATCCCTGCGAGTTGTAGCCGCAGCAGCGCCCTCGCGGTGAAGTTGCTTCGCGAGGCACGAGCGGGCGACGACTCGGCGTATGCCGAGTTGTACCACCAGGTGTGCCATCAATTCACCGTTGGGCCCGTCGCTTATGTGGCAGTCCCCCATCTGGTCGAGATCGCCCGAGCGGCCGATCTCAAGAGACGGGTCTGGCCTTTGAGCATTGTGGGCACGGTCCAGGCGGCGCGGCTGTCCTCTCCCACTCAGGCCCCTCCGCTGCCGGACGAATGGCGCGGGGAATTTCTCGCGGCTGTCGAGGAAGCCCGGCGGCTGACCGCCGAGACTTTGAAAGAGGCGGGCTGGGAGCCTTCCGACTCGCAGGAGTTGCTGGCGACCCTGGCGGCGCTGCACGGCCACGCGAGCCTGGCAATGCTGCTCTTCCTTCACGGCGGCGTGACCCAGCTCTCGTGCCCGGTGTGTGGGGAGTACATCGGCTTTGGGGAGAACGAGGGCTCGCTTTGAGCCGCGTGGAACCCCGGCGGAAAACTGTCCACGCGCGCTGAAAATCCCGCCAGGCTCCACGGCATCGAAATTCTTCGTGCCTGCGTGGTGATTTCCTCAAAACCCGCCAATCTCCGATAAAACAAGCATTCCTCGTGCTCGAACCGTCCCAAACTTGAAGATGGGCATGCGAGTTGCAATGGTGATCCCGTTCCACCTATACAGCGATCACCGTGCGTCGGTATCATCAACGAAACAACGAACCCATTTCAATGGACAAAGGACAAACCTCCATGATGCAAATCTCCAAACGAATGCTGGTGCCCGCACTGCTCGCGGCGGTCTGCTCGCAAGCGGTGGCGGCAGATGACCTGGAAGCCAAGCGGGAAAAAATGATGAAGCAGGGGATTGATTATTTAAAATCCTCGCAGAGCGACGACGGCAGTTGGACCACCACGAAAACCGTAGGCATCACCGGGCTGGTGCTCAACGGCCTTCTGGAAGCGGGCGTCCCGGAAAGCGATCCCGCCGTGCAGAAGGGACTCAAGAATCTCAAATCGTTCGTCCAGAAAGACGGCGGCATCTATACGCCCAAAAGCACGCACCGCAACTACGAGACCTGCATCTCGCTGATGGCCTTCAGCAACGCGGATAAAAAGAAGTACGCCGACATCATCAAAAACGCCGAGAAGTTCCTGCGGGAACTCCAATGGGACGAAGGCGAAGGACTGGAAACCTCCGACACGGCTTACGGCGGCGCGGGCTACGGCGGCAGCAGCCGGCCCGATTTGTCCAACACGCAGTTTCTGCTCGAAGCCCTCAAAGCCGCGGCGCTTCCCAAGACGACCCGGCGTTCAAGAAGGCGCTCGTCTTCGTGTCCCGCTCGCAAAACTTGGAAACCGAATACAACACCACCCCCTTCGCCGCCAAGGTCAACGACGGCGGCTTCTATTACACCCCGGCTGCGGGCGGATCGTCGCAAGCCGGCAAAACGCCCGACGGCGGATTAAGGTCCTATGCGTCCATGACCTACGCCGGCCTCAAGAGCATGATCTACGCGGGTCTGACTCCCAAAGATCCTCGCGTGAAGGCGGCCCTGGAATGGATCACCAAACACTACACGCTCGATGAAAACCCCGGCATGGGCAAAGCGGGGCAGTTCTATTATTACCACACCTTCGCCAAGACGCTGGACGTTTTGGGCGAGAAGACCCTCACCGACGCCCAGGGCGAAAAGCACAACTGGCGGAAAGATATGATCGAAAAGCTCGCCGATCTCCAGCGCGACAATGGGAGTTGGGTGAACTCGGCCGACCGCTGGTACGAAGGCGATCCCAACCTCGTGACCGCCTACAGCCTGATGGCCCTCAGCCACTGCCAACCCGCCGGCAGCAAATAAGGCCAGGCTCTTCGCTCCTCCAAAATCAAAACGCTCGCGGAATCCATTTGGAGATTCCGCGAGTTTTTGTTTGAATGTCAAAAAGGCGAGAGCCGCGCACGAAGTAAGCGGTCTAAGAACTAAGAATAAAAAGGCGAGAGCCGCGCACGAAGTAAGCGGTCTAAGAACCATCCAAAAACTTGGTTTCCAAATTAGCCCGAAGCGCGAGTTTTGAAATTGCGCCTCGGCAGCCGCTTCGCGACTCCGGAAATGCGCAACTTCACAAAGTGCAAGCGAGGCAGTACAAAGACGTGAAAACCCTTGCTTGCGCTGCGGACTGGATTTCGGATCAGCACTTAAGATTTAAGATCTTTGAATGCAAAACCGCTTACTTCGTGCGCGGCTCTCAAGGTATCAACGTTCGACGGAGTCATCCAAAGGAAAACAGACCATGCGGCTCGGCGTGTTTGGGGGGACTTTTGATCCGGTGCATTGGGGGCATTTGCTGATGGCGGAGCAGTGCCGGGAGCAATGCCGGCTGGATCAGGTGTGGCTCTTGCCGGCCGGTTTGCCGCCGCACAAGACGGACGCCGCGATCTCAACGGGCGGGCAGCGGGCGGAGATGTTGGAGTTTGCGACGGCCGGTCATGCCGAGCTGATCGTGAACCGCATGGAACTCTCGCGCGCGGGCAAGACCTACACGGTCGATACGCTCGAGGAACTGCACGCCGACCGCCCGGAGGATGAGTTGTTCTTTCTCATCGGCGGCGATTCGCTGGCGGACCTGCCGAGTTGGCGGGAGCCGGAACGCATTGTGGAGCTGGCGACGGTGGTCGCGGTCAACCGCGGCGATCGGCCTTTGCCGAGCCGGGAGGAACTCACCCGGCGTCTCGGCGAAAAAATCGCAGCCCGGGTGGAGTTGGTGACGATGCCGGGGATCGATCTCTCCGCCACGGACATTCGCCGCCGAGTGCGGGACGGCAAAAGCATCCGCTACATGCTGCCCCGGGCGGTGGAAGTTTACATCGCCGAGCACGGGCTGTATCGGTAGTCTAAGTTTCTTCGTTTCTCCGGTAACGGCGGCTTCCAGCCGCCGGAGATCGACCCCCGGCGGCAAGATGCCGCCGCTGCGTTTCGTTGCCGGAAACACTTGAGCAACCCCGGCGGGGAATTGCTATGATGACGGAAGCATTATTACTCAAAGTGTAAGCGTTTGGGTGGCTGGGTGCAAACCCCCCGTGGAATAAGGCTTGAATTGCGAATGCTGGGGCTGTCACCGGGCGAGAAAAATCTGGCACGGCCCCAGATCTTAAATCTCCTTTTTCCTCGGAACCTTCCTTTGCGCCCCAGCCACCCCGTCCACTTTCGACTGACAGTTTGAGATTATCAGCCGCAGGGGGGCACCGCCCCGGTTCATCAAATAAACCGGACGCCATCGCCATTCCGGTTCCCATATTTCATAGGACAAAACGATCGATGAGCACGTTGGAAGCCAAGTCGACCTGGCTGTTTCGGATTGTGGATTGGGCGAATCCGATTCTGGTGAAGGAGTTGCGGCAATCGCTGAAGAGCAAGCAGTTCGTGATCACCTTCATGCTGTTGGTGACGGTGGCCTGGCTGGTGTCGGTGTTTGGACTCTTGATGTTCGGGCCGCAGATTCAATACGGACCGGCGGGGCGGTATTTCTTCGTGGGGTTTTATCTGGCGCTCGCCGCCGCGACGCTGTTGATCGTGCCCTTCGGCACGTTTCGCAGCCTGCAGGCCGAGCGGGACTTCAACACGTTCGAGATTCTCAGCGTGACCACGATCACCCCGCAGCAAATCGTGCGGGGCAAGCTGCTGTCGTCCCTGGTGCAGTGCCTGATCTATTACTCGGCGATCACGCCGTTCATGGCATTCGCCTCGACGATGCAGGGCTTCGACGCCCCGCGCGCGGCGTACGTCCTGGTCGTGACGATTCTGATCTCGGTGATGCTCTCGATGGCCTCGCTGATGATGAGCACCCTCGCCAAGCAGCGGGCGTCGCAGGGATTGATGTGGGTGATCCTCTTGGGGCAACTGGTGTGGGTGGTGCCCATGGCGGTCCAATTGATGATCGTGGTCACGTTTGAAACGCGGATCCCCATCACCAACTCGATGTTCTGGCAGGTCAACCTCGCGGCCCTGTTGGTGATGGCGTCGTACTTTGTTCTGTTCCAGCAAATTGCGACCGCCAATCTCACATTCGAATCCGCCAACCACAGCACGCGGATCCGCATCACCGCGGCCGCGCAGTTCTGGCTGCTCTGGCTCGTGGCGTTCGGCTATTGCCAGTGGAACGGCATTCATGCGGACTACCACGTCTTCGTCGTGCTCGCGGCGCTTTCGCTGGCGCATTGGGCGGCGTTCGGTCTGGCGTTCACGGCGGAGAGGGACAGCCTGTCCCGCCGCATCCGCCGCGGGTTTCCCAAGAGCCAGCTCCTGCGGTGCTTGATGCTCCCGTTCCTGCCCGGCGGGTCGCGGGGGTATGCGTTCCTGCTGATCAACGTCGTCGCGCTGTGGGGGCTGTTTGCCGTCGGCATGTCCAACTTCGCCCGCAGCGGCTGGGTCGGCAGCGGCGTTTGGGAGAAAACCTGGATCGCCTTCCAGGGCCAGGACCGGCGGCTGACGGCAATCACCGCCGTAAGTCTGCAGCTCATCATTTACGGCGGGATCAACACCGCGCTTGCGCGGTGGGGGCAGGCCGTCTCCGAGATCGTCAAACCCGCCCATGCCCGCGTCGTCACGTTCCTGATCTTGATGGCCGCCATCGTCGGTCCGCCGCTGTTGGATGTGAGCGAAGTCATCGATATTCACCGCAACGGCTTCCATTTGCTGCAAGTGCTCGATCCCTACAACACGAGCCTGTATTTGTCCATGCGTGCGAACGATCTGGCCCAGCAGGTGATCGGGATCCTGCTCGTGTTGGCGAGCGTCTCCGTGCTCGTCAACATGCCCGCGATGTATCGGGGAGCCGTCCAGGTGCTCAACTCCCGCGTGCGTGCCCGCAAGCCGTCGGATATCAAACCGTACGTGGAGATTGTGTGAAAATGGCCTTTTGGTGGGGTTTGAGTCGAGCCGGCTAAGATTCTCGATTTGATTTGGGATGTTCATGGGGCTTACGCCCCACGCTCGCCTTCGTCCCCGAAGAAGCCGTAGAACCGGCAAGGTTTCTCCAAACCGTCAAATCCTTGCGATAGGGTTAAGGCGTTTTCCCCGCGCGGGACCGGGTCCGCAGAGGGCATGCGCTTCGATTTGCATGATGGCCGCGGTCCGCCCGTGACGATTTTCCTTGCGGAATCGGTCGCATGCCGTGGCGCGGTTCGCCGGATTGTCTGGCTGGCAGCTTTTATGAGCGACCGACCGGCGGCCGTGGATTGGCTCAGTGGTTTCACGCCCCAGATGGGCCAACGGGCAAACGACTCGACTCGCTTTGGGAGAGACTTTTGGATTATCACCCTCGACAAGCGAAGCTCGCTGGATTGTTCTGCAGGCTCGTTGGCCTTGCCGCTTTGGCCGCAGGCGGCTTGTGGGCGGGCGGGTGTTCTCACGAATCGCCGGCCCGCTCGTGCGCGGAGCTGTTGGTGCCCGGGCCCCAGGTTTCGCCCGGCGATGTGTTCGCCGTGCCGGGGAACGCCGGCTGGGTTTCGACGCCGATCGAAGTCCACGCCGGGGAAGCGATCACGATCACGGCGGACGGCGTGGTGCAGTTTCGCGACCCCGCCTGCTGCGACCGCGACCGCCCCACTCGAACGGGTCCCGAAGGGCTTTATCTTTATGGCGACGACGTCGCGTTTCAGAATTTCCCGCTGCCCAGTGCCGCGGGCGGGCCGGCTCCGTGTTATTGCTTGATGGGGCGCATCGGAGACGGCCCCGCGTTCTTCGTCGGCCGGGGAAAAAGCTGGATCGCCCGCTCTTCGGGTCCGCTGTGGCTGGGCGTCAATGATTTTGATTTCTCCGACAACACGGGCCAGTTCGAGGCGTCCATCACCAAGCCCCAGCAGCCGCAGCCGATCGCGTTGCAGGACGTCGTCCCGCCGGATGCACTTCCCGGAGCGCCGGTCGCCGGCTCGCAGGTGATCGTGTTTTACATCGACGGACTGCGTCCCGACGTGGTTCAGGAAATGGCCGCGATGGGGCATCTGCCCAACATCCGGTCGCTGTTTCTCGAAGGCGGATGCTATCTGAAGAACTGCTTCACCGCGTTCCCCTCCGACACGATCACCTCCAACGGCACGATGTGGACGGGCTGTTTTTCGGATCGGCACGGGCTGAAAGGCCAGGTCCGCTTCAGCCGGAAAACTTTGCACAGCCAATCGTATCTCGAACCCTTGGGACCCAACCGCAGCGCGAAGCTGCTCTCGCCGCAGTGCGTCGACAAGATCGTCCACAATGCGAAAGCCAACACGGTGGGGCTCGTCAACGGAGCCGACGCGAAGACGCAATACTTGATGAGCACCTGCACGGGAGTCCCGCCGCTGTTTGCCCATCTGAGAAACAACGGCGGCGACTGGGCGACGGGGGCCCTGCCGATGATGACCGAGATGCCCCCGATCTTGTGGAGCCGGAGCCTCGTGCGTTCGATGCCGATGTTTCACATGCACGAAGCCTACAACTACATCGACGATGCGAACATCCATTACGCCCAGACCCATCTGATCGACAACGAAAAGCCCGTGACGATCATCTGGCTGCCGGAGACGGACTCGATCAGCCACAAGCGGAGCCGGGGGCAGTTCGGCATCACCCGCCGGACGATCGCCCGCGCCGACGAACTCATCGGCCAGGTCGTCCAGCAGATCCGCGACCAGAACCGCCTTTGCCGGACATACTTCTTGTTGGTGAGCGATCACGGACACCACGGCGGGCGGAACACGCACCTTTCGCATTTCGACCTGGCCCACCAGTTTTTTTATCATCCCCGCAAACTCTCGAAAGGCGGCTGCTGGGTGGGCGGCGGACTGGGGTTGTCGGTCCGGCTGCATCGCGTGTGGAGCAAGCACCCGGGAGATTCGGGCCGGGAGTTTGTGTTCATCGACGGCGATTCCGACGGGGCCGCGCGGATTTTCCTGCCGCGGGGACATTATCATTCCAAAGACTGGCTCGCCCCCTATCGTCCCGGAGACTTGTTGGCCTACCGCATCGCACCGCATTTGCCGCCGGTGAACCTTGTGGATTCCCTTCAGAGCATTCAAGCCATCCACGGCAGCGGCTATCAGCAAAGCCCCATCGACCTCGTGATGCTGCGGCTGAGCGACTGCTCGATTTTGATCTCTACCGCCGACCGCGGCCAGGCCGTGATCGACCGCCAGCTTCGCGAGGACGGCAAGTGGTGGTATCGCTACACCGTCGTCGCGAACGTGGCCCCGACCGCCGATGGGCAGGTGTGCTTTACGCCCGTCGAGCAGCCGGCCTGCGATCCGCTGGGACTCAGGGCGTTTTACACGCCGGAGCAGCTCGCGGAATATTATGACGAGCGGACCTGGCTGAAGATGACCACGCCCACAGAGTATCCCGACAGCGTCGTCACGCTGTCTCGCCATTTGCTTTGGCAGGACAACCTGGTGTACCGCGAACGCGAATACGCCGCTGATTTGGTGGTGACGGCCCGGCCGGGCTGGTACTTCGGCCTCGAAGGATCCCGCGGCACGATGCACGGCTATCCGCTTTCCGACTCGATGCATGCCACGATGTTTGTGTCCGGTCCGAACATCCGCCGGGGTGCGCGGATCGACGAACCGGCCCGGCTCGCGGATTTGACGCCGACATTGCTTGAGATGACGGGCACGCCGCACAACCCCTGCGAAATGGATGGGACGGCGATGCGGACAATTTACGAACCCTGCGCGCCTGCTCCGCTCGAGCAGCCCGAGTTCGCGGCGCTTCCCGAGAACTTGAAGCCCGTGTTCTGGGAGGACATCGACCTCGCGGCTTGGGGGCCCTTGTATTACAAGTGCCGGGAGAAATACCCGAACTTGCCCTGGACGATCAACCGTCCCGATTGCCGGCTGGATTTGAACAACATGGCCTACAACGTGCTCAGCACGCTGGACATCAACGTCTGGCGGGTGATGGACCTGGCGGCCGGGCCGTTGCTTCACAAGAAACACCCGGTGATGAACTTCATGGACCGCGTGGACCGCTTTTCCCGCGATCATTGCCGGCGGTGTTTTGCGCAAGCGGTCGCGGTCTGCGACGTGCCCGGCATCACCGTTTGGGACTATAACCTCTCGTCGGTGGGGAACATGAAGCGGATCGATCGCGGCGTGGACTGGGTGCAGGATCGCAACCAATGCCTGCACGCAAAAATCGCGAACGCCGTAGGCCGCCCGTATTTTCCCGGCCATTGCTTCGTGCACAATGCCCTCGATTACACGCAAGAGGGTTTTTGGGATCTGTACCGCTTTTCGCAGCGGCTGCTCGTGCACGTCTTGGATGAGACCGTCCTAAACTCCGTCGAAAACACGGTCGATCGCACGATCAACAAATGCCGCGAACTGCCGTCGGAAGTGATGGTCGAAGAGCCGTTTTAGGTCATTCAAGACTCTGTCGGCTCAAGTCTCCTAGTCGCACGGCCGCGTCGTTGGATGCGGTTTGGCCGGGTCGGCCGCTGCCGCGGTCGATGAGCATTCTGGATCCTCGATCCCCGATTCTCAACCAGTTGTTACAAAATCCGGGGAACCGGCAATTTACCGTGATTTGATTTTTTTTGTGCTGGAAAACGACGGTGCGCAGTTAAACGGGGAGAGTGATCTCCATCACTCGATTCGCCATTCCCATTCCCCGAAAACCGGAGTTCTCCATGACGAAACGCTTTTCCATCTTTCTGTACGGCTTGCTGGCTTACCTGGCATTTTTTGGCACGATTCTGTATCTGATCGGCTTCGTGGGGAATTTTTGGGTTCCCAAATCCATCGACACGGGAGCCGAGATTTCTCCCTTGCCGGCTGCGGTGGTCGATTTGCTGCTCATCGGCCTGTTCGCCGTTCAGCATACGATTATGGCCCGGCCCGGCTTCAAAGCCTGGTGGAAAAAAACGCTTCCCGAACCTATGGAGCGGAGCACTTTCGTCCTGTTGGCCAGCGGCGTTTTGCTGCTGCTGTTCTGGCAATGGCAACCGATGAAGACGACAATCTGGCACATCGAACCGCCGGTGATGCGGGCATTGCTCATTGCGGTGTCGATGGCCGGTTGGGCCCTGCTGTTCGTGAGTTCGTTTTTGATCGATCATTTTGATTTATTCGGGCTGCGGCAAGTGTATCTTTGCCTGCGGGGAAAGGAATACACGCCACCCCGCTTCGTCGAACGCTCGATCTATAAAGTGATCCGCCACCCGCTGATGACGGGGGTTCTCTTGGGCATCTGGGCGACCCCGACCATGACGCTGGGCCATCTGGTGTTCGCCGTCGGGTTGACGGGCTACATCATCATTGGCGTTTCCTTCGAAGAGCGGGACTTGATCAAAACTTATGGCGACGCGTACGAAGCCTACCGCCGGCGGACCCGCAAGTTCTTTCCGTTTCCTCAAAGCACGGCGATCTCGCAATCTGCTGTCAAATCGAATTGAGCTCGCCGACGGTTTTGCAATGGGTGTTTTCCCGCCCCGCCTGATAAACTACAACGGGTTGCCGTTTCACGTCCCGAAGCCGATCGGCCCGATGAGCCACCACCACGCCCAATTCAATTCGGAGGAGACCGCCCGCCTGGTCCAAGGCGCCGCGGCGGGCGATCCTCAGGCTTTGGGACGATTGTTGACGCAAGACCAGGATCGACTGCTGCGGATCGCGGCGTACCGGATGGATCCGCGTCTGCGGGGACGAATCGACCCGGCGGACATTCTCCAGGAAGCGTATCTCGAGGCTGCCAATCGCTTCCCTGACTATGTTCGGCAGCAAGAGAAGATCCCCTTTTTCCTGTGGCTTCGTTTTCTGACGATGCAAAAGCTGATGCAGATCCATCGCGAACATTTCCATGTCAAATCGCGGGACGTGGAGCGAGAGGTTTCGTTGTTCGGCGGTCCTTCGCCGCAGGCGACCTCGGCGATCTTAGCCGCCCAGTTGCTGGGCACATATACCAGCCCCAGCGAAGCGGCCGTCCGCAATGAACTTCGCCAGAAGCTCGAGCAGATGCTCAATGCGATGGATGCCATCGATCGCGAGGTGCTGATGCTTCGGCATTTTGAGCAGCTCAACAATGCGGAGACGGCCCGGGTGCTCGACATTCAGGAATCCGCGGCGAGCGGCCGGTATGTGCGGGCCATCCGCCGTTTGAAACAACTCCTGGACGCGGCGAATATCGATCCCAACGCCTCGGGACATTGATCGCCGGCCGGGGCGATCGAAACAGAGGCAAGGCTTTCCCATGATTGAAAACTGGAACACCGACAAAGCGGATCGGCCGCGGGAAACCGAGTCCCGCGATCCCGAGCGGGATCCGATCGAAGCCTTGGCTGAGGAATACCTCGACCGCCTCCGCCGCGGAGAGTCGCCCGATCTGGAGACCTACACCGCAATGCATCCGGACTTGGCAGAGGAGATCCGCGAGTTGTTTCCCACCCTCGCGATGCTGGAAAAATTGACGCCCGATGAGCCTCAGCGCACGACGGTTGCCGCGGGGCTGCCCTCGAACGCCCCTGCCGCGCTCGGCAAATATCAGATTTGCGGGGAAATCGGCCGGGGCGGCATGGGCATCGTTTATGAAGCGATCCACGAGACCATGCAGCGGCGGGTCGCCTTGAAAGTGCTTCCCAAGGAACTTGCATCGCAAGGCAAAAACCGGGACCGGTTCCTGCGGGAAACTCGGGCGGCGGGCAATCTGCATCACACGAACATTGTGCCCATTTTCGAAGTCGGCTTCGATCAGGGGCTGTCTTTCTACGCGATGCAGTACATTCACGGCCAGAATTTGGACACGGTGATCGACGAGCTTCGCGGGCATCATGAAGGGCGCGACCACGCCGGGCTCTCGTGCGCCACCACGCGAATTCGGAACCGCAAACCCACGCTCGGCAACGGGTCCGTGGCCCAACATCTTCTCTCCGGCCAATGGGAGCTTCCGCCCGAGGCGACGACCACCGTGGTCGCGGAACAGATCGTGGAACACGTCCCGGCGACGGCCGACCCGGGGCGTCTTGCGGGTTCTTCCGAAAGCGATAAAGCCATCCAGGTTCCGGAGGGATCGGAATTCGCCCGCATCGGCGAAGCGGGCGAAGGATATTTTCGGCGGGTGGCGCGGGTGGGGCTGCAAGTCGCCGAGGCTCTCCACTATGCCCACCTGCAAGGCGTGCTGCATCGCGACATCAAGCCGTCGAACCTGCTGTTGGACATGCAGGGCGTGGTCTGGGTGACGGACTTCGGCCTGGCCAAACACGAAGGCGATGACTTCACGCACACGGGCGACATTGTGGGAACGCTCCGCTACATGGCTCCGGAACGGTTTCAAGGGCAGGCCGACGTCCGCAGCGACCTCTACAGTTTGGGGCTGACGCTTTACGAGCTTTGCACCTTTCGCTATGCGTTCGAGCAATCCGACCGCGCGGAACTGATCCATCAGGTGACGCATCATACGCCCCCGCCGCCGCGGCAGATCAATCCGCGCATCCCGCGGGATCTGGAGACGATCATCTTAAAATCCATCGACCGGGAGCCGAGCCATCGCTATTCGTCGGCGGAAAAAATGGCGGAAGACCTGCGGCTGTTCGTCGAGGACCGGCCCATCCAGGCCCGGCGGATTTCGCTGCGCGAGCGGTGTTGGCGCTGGTGCCGGCGGAATCCCGCTCAAGCCGCGTTGACCGCGTGCATCGCCGTGCTGTTGGTGGTCCTGGCGGGCGTTTCGTTGTATTCCGCTTACGATTCCCGCCAGCACGCCGAGGAACTGGAAGCCGAGAACCAGCGCGTGGTGCAGGCGGAGGTCAAGGCGCGGAAGGCCACGCAGGTTGCCACCCAGGCGCTGTATGAATCGCATCGCGGCCGCGCCAATGCGGGCCGATGGAGTCATCGGCCGGGGCAACATTTCACCAGCCTCACCGCCCTAACCGAGGCGGCGAAGATCCTTCCCACCCTCGCATGGAATCGCGACGAACTGGAGCGGGAAAAATTCAAGCTGCGAAACGAGGCGATCGCCGCGATGCCTTTGGTCGATGTCCGCATCAAACAGAGTTGGCCGGTGGAAAAGGGCTGGACGGGAGTGGTGGCCTTTACGTCCGAATACGACCGCTACGCCCATAGCGATCACCAGGGCAACATCACGATTCGGCGTGTGGCGGACAATCTGGAAATCCAGTCGCTCACGGGGCCGGGGGCCCGCGCTTGGATTTTGCGATTTAGTCCCGATGGACGGTTTCTGGCCGCGAAGTTTCACGACCAGGACACTTCGCCGGTTTTGTGGGCTTGGGAACTCGACAGCGGCCGCATTGTGTTGGAATGCGACATCAAAACCGCCATGCCGACGACGATGGCGTTCGCAGCGGACAGCCAACGGCTGGCGGTCGCGGGCGAAGATCGCGTCCTGCGGGTGTTTTCGCTCCCCGAAGCCAACGTCCTGTTCGAAGAACAGTTTCGGGGCGAACTGACGGAACTCTGTTTCAATCCGGAAGGAACCAAAGTCGCCGTCGCGACCAACATGGGCGCAGAGATCGTCGATGTTCCCGCAGCGGATCAGGTCGCTTCAGAAAATAAGCCGGACCGTCCCGGGCATGTCGTGCTCCAGCCCGCCCGTATTGTGACCTGTGTGGCTTGGAACGGAGAATACATCTCGTGTGGAACCCCGGATGGGGTGATCCGCATTTGGGACGCTGGCCGGCCGCAGCGGCCGATTCATGAGTTGGAAGGGCATCTCGCCCGCGTGGTTCAACTCAACGCGAGCCATAATGGAAGACTGTTGTTCTCCCGGGCGTGGGACGGCACGTCGCGTCTGTGGGATCTCGGACGCGCCAGCGAGTTGCTCCGCATGGACTTTCGCCATCCCGTGCGCTCGGATTTCAGCCCGGACGACCGATTACTCGGCTTTGGCGGATTCGATACGACCTTCGGCATCTGGGAGGTCGCCCTGGGTGGGCCGCTGATGACTCTGGGACGCAAAGGCCAGAAAACCGCCCGCTGGATGTCGCAGTACCATCCCAGCATTCCCCACCTTCTGGCGACGGCCACGAGCCAGGGCGTGCAATTCTGGAATACGAAAACGGGGCAACTGCTCGATGTGCTGCCCTCGCAATATACTCAGGGTGTGCTCTTCACTCCGGACGGAAAATCCATCCTCACCAGCGGCGGATTGGGGCTGAACCAATGGCCAATCGAACTGGACCCGGAGAACCTCGACGCCATCCAAATCGGTCCGCGGTTGCTGCTTTTGCCGGGCGCCACCGGGCGGGCCTCGATGGATTCCTCCGGCCGGTATGTCGCCGTCGATGCGGGCGATCGCCACGCGATGGTGGTGGACCTGAAAGAACCCGCCCAGAAAGTCTCGCTCGCGCCGCACGCGAGCCTGGATCGGGCTGTGCTCAGCCCCGACGGCCGGCTCGTGGCCACAGCGACCTGGCAGGGCCACGGCGTGCGAATCTGGGATCGGGCCACCGGCACGATGCTGGAAAACCTCGCTCCCGAAATCGAGAGTGCGGCACCCGTATTCAGTCCCAATGGCAAATGGCTGGCGGTGGGCGCGGCGGACGTTCACTTCCTCTGGAACACCGAGACTTGGGAGTGTGTGCATCGCATGCCCCGCGAACATCCGGACGGATGGCCGGGACACGTGGCCTTCTCGCCCGATGGCAAACTCGTCGCTTTCACTCACACCCGCTATTCGGTCCAGATGCTCGACGTGGCGACGGGAAAGCAGGTGGCCATCCTCGAACCGCCGGAACGCCAAACCGTCGGCTGGCTCGAATTCAGCCGCGACGGCCGCGAGCTTTCATTCACGGCGGACGATTTGCTCCATATTTGGAACTGGGATGCGATCCAAAGGCAACTGAAAAAGATGCATCTCGACTGAAGACGCATTCGTTTCGTCCACCGCAAAGGATTGAGTCGGTGAATCCTTCAATTGTGATTCAAGGAGCGGCCTATCGCCGTTTCGATCCA
This sequence comes from uncultured Planctomycetaceae bacterium, assembly GCA_963815195.1. GTDB lineage: Bacteria > Planctomycetota > Planctomycetia > Planctomycetales > Planctomycetaceae > CAWAVN01. Next base: position 380,403 of record CAWFGE010000008.1, on the reverse strand, counting down.
GAGTCGAATCGATTCCGGAGATCCCTCGATGGGGGCCGGCAGAGAGTATCGGCGGACACGGCCATCTTGGCAGCCGGTCAGAAAAAATGTGCCGGAGGGGTCAAATGCAAGGACATTGATCCGCGAAGGATGCCGAAGAGGCGGTCCCAGCCGATCCCCAGATGATACGAACCATCGCTGAACGACTCCATCATCGCTCCCGGTGACATAGTCTTCGCCATTGGGATGAAAGGCCACGGCACGGACTCGGCCACCGTGCAGAATGGACGGGTGGATCAGTTGCCAAAAGGAGACGTCCCATAAATAGGATTTGTGGTCGCTCGTCCCAGTGAGAATGTATCGGCCATCGGGACTAAATGCGGCCGATACGACGCCCCCGGAATGACCTAAACCCGGGCCGAGCCGCTTGCACGATTTTATATCCCAAACTTCCGCATGGTCCCATATGCCGAGGACGGCGGTGCGGTTGTCGGGCGCAAACGCCAAAGCGGACACGACTTTTGAAAACCGAATCGGGCCGGCGATTCGCTTCCCGCTGGAGGCGTCCCATAAGCAGGCCGATCCATCGCGACTGCCCGTCAACAATGTGCGACTGTCCGGGCTGAACGTTGCGGTCGTCTGCCCTTGATGCGCCATCAAACGTCCGAACCTCTCCCCCGATTTCGCATCAATCAACTGCATCATGCCTTCCGATGGGCCGGTGAGGATCGTGCTCGAATCAGGGCTGATGGCCAAAATCGACGCGCTTGTTTTTAGCACGGATGGCAGGTTGCTCAGTGTCTTTGCATCCTCGATGAAAACGTTATGCAAACACCCGCACAAGAAACGTTCGCCCGGAGGCCGAAACGCGAAGCACCGGATGGACTGGCCGTGTTCGACCATCAGCGGATCGAACGAATCCCAAACTCGGACCCGGCCGTCGTAGCCCCCTGTTACGATCCGGCCATTTCTCGTATAGGCCGTCGCTGCCACTTTGTTGGCATGAACAATTCCCCGGCCGATGGGCTTGCCGGAGGAGATTTCCCATAGAGTCACTCGGGTGCTATTGTTCGCCGTTAAGAGAACATTCCCATCCAAACTAAAATCGACGCTCTTGACGGTGATATAGGGACGGAACGGAGCACCGATCGGCAGGCCGCTTTCGAGGTTCCAGAGGCGAACCGCCCCATCGCCGCCCCCGGTGGCCAGCTTGTCACCCTTTGGACTGAAGGCCAGGCTGAATACGATCCCCGGATGGCGAAATGTCGTTCCTGCGCGTTTGGAATCGGCGGCGTGCCACAACTTGGCCGTCGGTTCGTTGCCGCCCGTTGCAATCCATCGGCCATCGGGGCTGTATTTGACGCAACGTACAACATCCGCATGCTGCATCGGCAATCCGATGGGTTCCCCGGTCGATGGATCCCATTGCTGCGCCGTCCCATCTTGGCTACCGGTCAAAACTTTCAATCCGTCCGGACTATAAGCCACCGACAGCACACGATCCTTGTGCCGGAGCGTCGCCCCTTTTCGTCCGGTAGCCGTTTCCCAAACCTGGGCGGTTCCGTCGGCCGATCCCGTGATGACCCATTTCGCATCGGGACTGAACGCCACGGAGAAGATCGTGTCGTGATGCCAAAGCGGTCCGGTAACAAGTTCCCCGGTGGCGGCATCCCAAATAAGAGCTCGGCAGGATTGGCCGCCGCTCACAATCAAATTCCCCTCCCTGCTGCAGTCGATTGCCATAATCTTGCCCGCATGGTCGAACTCGTTTGTGAGGGGATGGATCTCCCGCTGCCACGCGCCGATTTGCCGCCGAATCGTATATTCCAGGTCGTGCGCCTTCGCGTCGGCCGCGGCTTTCAGGCTTCGAGACAATCTAAGCAAGGTGGTTTCGCGCGCTTGATGTTCCGATTCCAACAGGGCGTCGGCGTATTCCCACACGGCCGCCTCTCGACTGAGCTTTGCGTGGGCCGTTTCGAGGTCCTGACCGACACGGAAAACCGATCGCAATAACATAGCCGATAACAGCAACAAAACGACCACGCAGCCAAGTGCAAGGCGACTCGGATGGCGGCGGATTGATCGCCAACATCTCCTCAAAGGACCGACCCGACGGGCAAGAATCGCTTCCCCACTCAAAAAACGCCCCAAATCTTCGGCCAACTCCTTGGCATCCGCGTAACGATCCTGGGGATTCTTTTGCAGACATTTCAGGCAAATGGTTTCCAAAGGCCTTGGGATTTCTTTTCGCAATCGCGTGGGAGGAACCGGATCCCTCTCAATGACGGCCTGCATGGTTCCCAAAACGGTTTCTCCGGGAAATACGGGCTGATTCGTCAAGCACTCAAACAGCACCGCCCCCAACGAGTAAACGTCGGCCTTGGCACGATCAATTCCAGTTTCTCCAAGGATCTGTTCCGGCGCCATGTACCGCGGCGTCCCCAAAATCTGGCCGGTTGTCGTCAACTCCTGCGTGTCTACGCTTTTTGCGAGGCCAAAGTCCGCAAGTTTTGGAACGAGGAATTCCTCTGGTTCCAATGGAACGCCGCGAAGTACGTCTTTCCCGTGTTCCGTTTCCTGAACCTTCTCCATCTCTCTTGCGGTGAGCCGCTGGATGAGAACGTTGCTTGGTTTAATATCACGGTGCACAACCTGAACCCGATGGGCCGCGTGAACAGCGTCTGCCAGGATCCGCATCAACCCGGCCGCTGCGCTTTGCGTTAACCGGTGTTGTTTGAGGTAGTCCGCGAGGCTGCCGTTGGCACAGTACTCCATGCTGTAAAACGGCCGCGCCTCAAATTCGCCGTAGTCGAAGATTGCCACGATGTTTGGATGAGCGAGATCCTTGAGAATTTGGACCTCTTGGCGGAAGCGCTCCAAACCTTCCAGATCTTCCGGTCCGCGCTCGAGAATTTTCACCGCCACGAGTTGGGCCTGGGAATGATGCCAGGCGAGATAAACGCTTCCCGCCGCGCCTCGACCGAGCCGCCCGATGATATCGCATCCACGCTGCTTCCAGCGGCGGGAACAGTCGATGGCGCGGGTGAGTGAAATCAATTCCGAGTCCCCAAAGACGATGGGAGAACTCGGCCGGGATTGCGGTTGGTGCACGCGGTATGTTTCCCGGATCAGCGGCACAAAGCGGGGAAATCGCTGCTCATACCGGGAAACGTCGATCGGCAGGCCTTGATCCGAAAAGACCTCCCATTCCAAAAGCAGCATCTGATGAAACAGAGCCGCCCGCAAGGGTTCCTCAACCTCGTTGAGGTAGTCCTCTAATCGGGAGGCCGTTCCCGCTTTGAGGGCCTCCTCAAGCCGGCAGCAAATCGCATCGATTCGATAGGCGGCGGAAACCGTCAGATCCTTGATTTCCACCGGAGGCTTGGAAGTCATGGGTCGAAATCATTGCTCCAAATCAGACGAATCGTTTCCAACTTGCGAATGACCGTTCGACGGGAGCATCCCAACTTCGCGGCGATTTCTTCATTGTTGTAGCCTTCGAGTTTCCACACAGCAATTCGTTTCAGTTGCGGATCGTCCAAGCGGGCCAACAAGGTTTCGTAGCCTTCGATCAATTCGAGTGCCATATCGGCCGTTGGTTCTCGGCACACCAGATTCTCCAGATCGTCCTCGCCCCTCTTAATGGAAATCGTGGAAGCCACCGAGAGTGTGACATGACCGCTTCCATTTCGCTGTTCTCGGCGGACGTGATCGATCGATTTGCGTGTTGTGATCACAACCAACAGACGCCACAAGTCATCTCGATCGCTGAGATTAGGAAACCGGCCGAAGATGACCCCTTCAAAAAAGCATTTGAAGGCCACTTGCACGGCATCCTCCTCGTCGGCATGACCGCGATTCGACTGCGCAAGCCTTTGTCTCGCCAAACCAAGCAACCGGGCGTGGTAACGTTCCCAAAGCGCCTGGGCGGCCTCATGCTCGCCATTTTTGAGTTGGCTGATCCAACGACTGACTGAACCGTCCGCCATCGAAACCCTCGTTTCAGTAATTGCATGGTTAGTCATAATTCTCGCATGCGAGATCGAACACGTTCAAGAAAAAAGCGGCTTTTCCGGCGACAAATTGTGAAATTTTGTCCACAAAGAACGGCCGAATGGAAGTCGCAAAATCAAAACGCCTCTACCGTGTCACACTTGCGACTCGTTCAGCGATTTATGAATAGAAGAGTCCGATTTCTGGCCGCGCCCATTCTCAATCGATGAAGTGAAACGCGATGTTTTCCGTGGCGAGAAGTTCCCGGCAAGTTCCCTGGTAATCTCTCGAAAGTTGCCGACAACGACTGAACGGTTTTCCATCCCTGCTTTCACTTCGATGACGTCTGTATTTCATTCCTGCATTGATTTGACCTGTTCCTCCACTGGACTCAGAGGCCGATCCGCCATCGTGCGCCTGCTGTCTTCGATTTTCAAACAGGCCCATGCCCGCACTTGGGGTTCCCGCCACCACCGCGCCCGGCGGATGTTGGCGGTGCGGAGGTCTTGGAAGATGGCACTTTGCTTTCGGCAGGTTTTCCCGAGTTGGTCGATCCCCCATGCCGCCGGTCTTGCCAGGCGGCGCGTCCCTCCACGAGAGTCGGCAACGTGAGGTTCAGAATGAATCGCTTTTTTCAATTGCTGTGGTCCCTCCCGATCTCTTGGACAAAGACCAACGCAGGCCGTTTCCACGCCCGCCGAAGCCGCATCGGGCGACGGCGGGAACATTGGATCGGCGCGGAAGTCTTGGAGGATCGCACTCTGCTTTCGGGCGAGCCGCTGTTTCCGGATTCGCGATTCGACGTCGGTGATCAACCGTTGTCGGTGGCGATGGCCGACTTCAACGGCGACGGTGCCAGCGACCTCGTCACCGCGAACTTCAACAGTTCCAATGTCTCCGTGCTTTTGGGCAATGGAAATGGGAAGTTCCAAGCGGCGCAAGACTACGCCGTCGGCAATGCACCCTATTCCGTGACGACTGCGGACTTCGACGGCGACAATCGGATCGACCTGGCTGTGGCCAATAACAGCAGCGACAGCGTATCGGTGCTGTTGGGCAACGGCGACGGCACCTTTCAGACGGCGGTTGACTTTGCCGTCGGAGACGGCCCGCGGTCGGTGACGACCGGCGATTTCAACGATGATGGAGCCATCGACCTCGCCACAGCGAACATCAACACCGGCACCGTGTCGGTGCTCTTCGCCAACGGGGATGGGTCGTTTCAGGCAGCGTTGACTTTCGGGACGCTCGGCTCCCCGCGGTCTCTGACAGCCGGGGATTTCAACGGCGACAATCTGGCTGACGTCGCCGTTGCGAGCTACAGCAGCGGTCAGGCGTCGGTCTTTTTGAGCAACGGCGACGGCACGTTTCAAGCAGCGCAAAACTTCTCTGCCGGCAACAGCCCGCAGTCCGTGGCAACGGGGGACTTTAACAACGATAACGCAACCGATTTGATCACCGGCAACGTTGCCAGTGGCACCGTCGCAGTGCTTTTCGGCAACGGGGATGGGACGTTTCAGTCGGCCCAGCAGTTCGCGGCCAGCAATGCCGTTTGGTCTGTGACCTCGGCGGATGTCAACGGCGACGGGGCAACCGACGTCATCACGGCGAACTATACCCGCGACGACATCTCCGTCCTCTTGGGGAACGGGAATGGGACGTTCCAGGCGGCCCGGAGTTTTGGAACGGGCGACACACCGCAGTCGGTGACCACGGGGGACTTCAACGGCGATTCGGTGATCGATGTCGCCGTCGCAAACGCCGGCAGCGACGATGTCTCAGTTCTCCTGGGGGACGGCGATGGGACCTTTGTGTCGGTGCGGAACATCGCGGTCGACGAGAATCCGGAAGAGGTGGTTGTGGGAGACTTCAACGGCGACGGCGTGACGGACCTGGCCACGGCCAATTTCAATAACACCGATCTTTTTGGCAACAAGGCGATCTCCTTGCTGTATGGGAACGGCGATGGAAGCTTCCAGACGGCTCAAACGATTGCAGTCATCCAGCGGCCGCAGTCGTTGGTGGCGGGGGACTTCAATGCGGACGGCCGGACCGATCTGGCCGCGATCAACCCGAACGCCAACAGCGTGACGGTGCTACTTCAAGGCATCTCCTTACTCTCAACGATCGCCGTCGGTAGCGGCCCGGTCGCCGGGGTCACGGGGGATTTCAATGGCGACAGGCTGATCGACCTCGCCATCGCCAACGTCGCCAGCCACAACGTCTCAATCCTCCTCGGGAACGGCGACGGGGCGTTCCGAGCGGCACAGAACTTTGCTGCCGGCACCAGTCCACGGGCAGTGGCGGCGGCGGACATTGATGGCGACGGTGACATCGACCTGGTCGCGGCAAACCCAAGTATCGGTCAGGTCTCGGTGTTGTTGGGCAATGGAAATGGAACGTTCCAGACACCGCAAAGTTTCGCCGCCGGTGATGAGCCAAATTCCGTCGTGACGGTCGACGTCAACGGCGACAATGCGATCGACATCGTCACGGCAAATGAAACGAGCGCCGACGTTTCCGTTCTCGTGGGGAACGGAGATGGGACGTTTCAGCCGGCTCAGAACTTCGCGACCGGAAATCCTCCGAGTTCCGTGACAGCCGCGGATTTTGACCGCGACGGCGTGGTCGACCTGGCAACGGCCGAGAGCGGCAGCGACGACATCTCCGTCCTTGTGGGCAACGGCGACGGCACGTTTCAGGCGGCACAAAGTTATGCCGCAGGTGAGAGCCCGCGATCCATTACGACGGGGGATTTCGACGCCGACGATGTGATCGACCTGGTGACGGCGAATAATTTCAGCGACGACGTTTCCGTGCTTTTGGGAACGAGTGCATCCCCTTCGCCTCGGCCGACAACGGTTACCACCACAGAAAACTTCGGACCGGGTTCCTTGCGGCAAGCGATCATCAACGCCAACAACAACCCGGGCGTTGACACGATCACCTTCGACATCCCGGGTCCGGGGCCGCATCGGATCAGCGTGGGCCCGGCAGGGCTCCCCGCGATCACGGACACCGTCATGATCGACGGCTGGTCGGAACCGGATTTTGCCGGCACGCCGGTCGTGGAACTGCACGGAAATGGTTACTTCCATTTTGGCCTGGAACTGCAGGCCGGCAGTAGCGGGAGCCAGATCCGCGGTTTGGTGATCAATCGCTTCGGCTACTACGGGATCTTGATTCTAGGTAGTTCGAACAACGTGATCTCAGGCAACTACATCGGCACAGACGTAGCCGGTATGTCTGCCCTCGGCAATACCAGTGGCGGCATCGAAATCATCAGCTCGCAAAACAACCTCATCGGAGGATCGACCGCCGCTGCACGAAATGTGATCAGTGGGAACGTTGGAGATGGCCTATTCTTTAGTTCTGGTGCGAACGGTAATCGGGTCTCCGGAAATTACATCGGTGTCGATGCGACAGGAGCCAACGCGCTTGGCAATGGTCGTAACGTCAGAATCTCTTTTGGGAAATCCAATGTGATCGGTACGGACGGCGATGGATCGAATGATCAATCGGAAGGTAACGTGATTTCGGGCGGCCATTCCGACGGGGTGTTAATTACTTCTCTCGCGGAATCGAACGTGATCGCGGGGAATTTCATTGGAACAGCTGCGGACGGAACCACAGCGATTGGGAATAGCAGCAACGGTATCCGCCTCGAGAACGGCGCAAACCAGAACCGTATCGGCACAAATGGCGACGGAGTAAGCGAAGTTTTCGAGCGTAATATTATTGCAGGCTCTCAGTTGAACGGCGTCGAAATCGTGGACGACAATACTTCGAATAATACTGTGGCGGGAAACGTGATCTCTGGAAATAGGGAGCATGGGATCCTCATCGATGGAATGGCGTCCAACAACGTCGTCGCCGGAAACTTGGTCGGCCTGGATGGGATGGGAAACGTTTTAGCGAACAACTTGAACGGAATCTCGATTGTGGGAAGCGGGGGCAACCGAATTGGCACAGATGCCGACGGGCAGCAGGACGAAGAAGAACGAAATATTGTTTCGGGGAATGGGCAAGACGGGATCGCGATCACAGGAATTTTGGTCCCGATTACGCGACTGTCCGTTTTGGATGCCCTGGTTGCGGGAACTCTCCCCAACCGCACCGCCAGCGGCACGATCGACCAGGCGGACCTCCGGGACGTGGGGGGGCCGGCTGGCAATTTTGCTTATGACAACCCGGTTCCAGGCGGTGGCGGCGACGATTTCGGCTTCGTGGCCACCGGGCAGATCAATGTGGTCACGCCCGGAACATACGTGTTTCGCATCGGGGGTGACGACGGGAGCCGCCTGCGGATCGATGGGGCCGATGTGGTCGTCGATGACTTACCCCACGGATTCCGAACTCGTGCCGGGAGCGTCGTGCTTTCGGCCGGCCTGCATTCCTTTGAGTGGGCCGGCTTCGACGCGGGTGGCGGCGCCGGTTGGGAACTGGCAGTACGCGACACCGCATTTCAATATCGAGTCCTCGGAGACCCGAACCCCGCTCCGGAACTCGCCCTGGCCGGTTCCATCTCGGTCACGGCCTATTCTTCGGAGCTGTTCGCAAATGATAATATCGTGGCGGGCAATTACATCGGCACCGACCCGAACGGACAAACGGCACGGGGCAATCTGCGACACGGGATCAACATCGAGAGCGGAGCGTCAAATAACGACATTGGCGGTTCTCTCCCGGCTGAGCGGAACGTGATTTCCGGCAATGACGGTGATGGGATTCGCCTCGACGGCGCCCAAACGATAGGAAACCGGTCCCTCCTTAGTAACGGAATCGGCACAACGGTGGACGGCGGGGCTTTGCTTCTGAACACTGGGCTTGCTGTCGACATTGCGGGCGGTGCGACGCTGTCCGGCAGCGGAACGATCAACGGCGGAGTGTCCAACGATGGCACGCTCGCACCCGGCAACTCGCCCGGCATTATTACGATCAATGGCGACTACACGCAGAACGCAGGCGGAACGCTCGACATCGAAATCGCAGGCACAAACCCCTTGACGCCCGATTTCGATCAACTGATCGTCAACGGGACGGTCACGCTCGCGGGTGCGCTCGATGGGGTGCCTTTCGGAGGAGTTACGCCCGGCCCCGGCGACAGTTTTCAGTTGATTACGAATGACGGTACGGACCCTGTCATTGGCACGTTTGCCGGACTTCCCGAGCGAGCCTTGCTGAGCGTTGGGGGGATCAGTTTTTTGATTACATACGCAGGCGGCGACGGCAACGACGTCGCGCTGATCCCAGCGGCTTACGCCAATGACGATCCCGAAACGCCAGATGACCCGAACTATACCACCGACGTCGATACGCCGCTGAGTGTCGATGGCTTAAATGGCGTGTTGGCAAATGACTTTGGCGATCCGATTGAGGTCATATCCAATACAAACAGCATCAACGGCGCCACGGTCATGGTGAATCCGGACGGCAGCTTTACCTATGACCCGTCCACCTTGACTCCGGGAACCTTTACGTCGGACACGTTCACCTATGAGATTGCCACCACCATCGCCGGGGCATTGACACCGGGGAGTGACTTTGCCGTCGATGCGAGTCTCGATGCGGATGGCGACGATCGTTGGGAAGATCAAATCGGCACATCGGCGCTGGAGTTGCTGCTCGACAATCTGCCCGCGGTGGCACGTGTGACGGGTGTGAGCGGTTTGCCCGGTATCACAGCTGCATACGACTTTCCAGGGGGATATGTAAACAACGAGGCCGGTGCTCAATTGGTCGCCGTGAATACATCGACCGCCCAGTCCTTTCAAAACGCCCCCGGCGACTGGTCGAATGACAACGTGACCTTTGAGATCTGGTTCAAACCGGACAACCTCGCGCCGACCGCGATAAACGGGCAGATCCTGTTTGAGGACGGCGGGGGAACGGGCGTTGGTTTTTATGTCGATGACAACCTGCTCCGGTTTCGCAAGCAGCCGAACGCCGGCGATATCGCCTTTGACATTTCTGGAATCAGTAGCGAGTTCATTCAAGCCATCGGCACTTACGAGGTGTCGACGGGCGTCATGAACCTTTATATTAACGGGCAGTTCGTCGGAACCGACACGGCGGTCGGGGGGGATTGGACCGGCGGAGATCCGTCGGCCATTGGAACACGTGGAGGCGCTAACGCGGGGGGAATCGGCGGCGGGCAGGCGGGAACTGAGAGCTTTGACGGCCAGATCGCCATTTTCCGGATTTACGACGATCAATTGCTCAATGATTCGCAGGTCCTTGCGAACTACGAAGCGGTCGCCGGTGCAACATACACCGCGCAGGGAACCGCGACCATTACGCTGACGGTGAGCGGCTCGATCCCCCAGACGATCGTCGTCATTAACACCAACGACAGCGGCCCCGGTTCCCTGCGGCAGGCGATTCTGGATTCGAACACGTCGCCGGACTTCAACACGATCGAGTTCAATATCCCCGGAGTGGGGCCGCATACGATTTCGCTGCTTTCGCCGCTCCCCGCAATCACCGACACCGTCACGATCGATGGTTGGACGGAACCTGGCTTCGCCAATAACCCCAACGTCGCCGACAACCCGGTGATTGAGCTCGATGGCACCAGCGCAGGCGCCGCGGTAGATGGTCTGCGCTTGGTTGCGGGGAGCGACGGCAGCACGATTCGCGGGTTGGCAATCAATCGCTTTGGCGGCGACGGCATCGAGATCAACGCAAGTTCGGGGAACGTTGTCGAAGGGAATTACCTCGGCACGGATGTGTCGGGGACGATGTCGTCGTTGGGTAACGGGGGCAGCGGAGTCCGCATCGCCGCCGGTGCCTCAAACAATCGAGTCGGCACCGACGGCGACGGCCAGAGGGATGCCGACGAGCGAAACATCATTTCCGCCAATGGGTTTCTCGGCGTCGAGATCGTGCATGCCGGGACCGATCAGAACATCGTCGCGGGCAACTACATCGGCACGGATGTCACGGGAGCCGTGGATCTGGGAAATGCCTTTGATGGAGTCGCGATCTGGCAAGGCGCGGCGTTCAATCGCGTCGGAACCGATGGTAGTGATGACGACTTCAATGCCAATGAGCGGAACGTCATCTCCGGCAACGATCGCCACGGCGTGTTCCTCCTCAACACAGGCACGAGCAACAACGTGATCGCCGGCAACTTGATCGGCACCAATGCCGCGGGCGACAGCGGTCTCGGCAACGCGGTCGATGGCGTGCGAATTGTCAACGGCGCAAGTTCGAACTACATCGGCACCAACGGCGATGGGCATCACGATGCGGACGAGGGCAACGTCATCTCGGCCAACCTCGTTGTCGGCGTCAACATCGCGCAGACCGGAACGGACGCCAACGTCGTCGCAGGCAACCGGATTGGGACGGATGCCAAGGGAACAATCTCGCTCGGAAACACGTTTCATGGGATTATGATTCAAGCCGGGGCGGCCGGCAATCGCATCCGGGAGAATCTTGTCTCCGGCAATCTTGGAATCGGTATTGCCATTACCGGCCCGGGAACAGAGAACAACCTGGTCGCCGGGAACTCCATCGGTATCGACAAGACAGGAACGGCTATTCTCGGGAATCACTCAACTGGAATCGTAATCTCGAATGGTGCGGCCAACAACCGGATCGGCGGGTCAAGCGCAGCGGAACGAAACGTAATCTCCGGCAACACAATCGACGGCGTGCGGATCGTCAATCCCGGAACCACCGGCAACCGGGTTCAGGGCAACTACATTGGAACGGACGCGATTGGGAAGATCGCGCTCGGCAACCTGCAACAAGGCGTCAACATCTTTGCGGCCGCGACGGGTAACTTTGTCGGCACCGATGGCGATGAAGCAAATGACGCGACGGAAAGCAATCTCATCTCCGGAAATCAGTTTAACGGCGTGAACATTTCGCAGGCCGGAACGCAATTCAACATCGTCGCAGGCAACCGGATCGGGACGGATGCGGAAGGGAAGAATCCGCTTGGGAACGGATTTAACGGCGTGACCATCCAAAACGGAGCAACAAGCAATTTTGTGGGAACGGACGGCAATGGGAAGTCCGATGGTTTCGAAGGCAATGTGATTTCAGGCAACCGGGGCGCCGGGGTCCTGATTCGAAACGCCGGGACGGATGGAAATGTTGTCGCCGGGAATGACATCGGCACGGACATCACTGGCACGGTCCCTTTGGGGAATGGGAGCAACGGCTTGCTGCTCCAACTCGGTGCTTCGGCCAACGTGATCGGCGGTTCTATTCCGGCGGCGCGGAATGTGATTTCCGCGAATGGGGCCAACGGCGTCCTGCTCAGCGATGCGGGGACCACGGGGAATCTCGTGATGGGCAACTCGATCGGCACGGACGAACGGGGGCTGTTCGCTCTTGGCAACGTCGGTTCCGGCGTGCGCATCCAGGCCGGGGCCGCGGCGAATTTCATCGGGGCCGACGGCGATGGAACAAACGATGCCGCCGAGGGAAACACGATTGCCTCGAACTCGCTCGACGGCGTGACATATTTTGACGGCGGGGCGGCGATTCGGGGCAACAGTATCTATTCCAACGGCGGACTGGGCATCGACTATTTGGACGACGGCGTAACGGTGAACGGTGCCGGGGTTCAAGACTTCCCTGTGTTCTTCAGCGTTCAAGGTGGAGCCGCGACGCGCTTGCTGGGAAGCATCAGCGGACCGGCCGGTATAACGCTTATGCTGGACTTTTACGCGAACGCCGCTTTGGATCCGAGCGGGTTTGGCGAGGGCCGGCGGTATCTTGGATCGACGAGCGTGACCACAAATTCTGTGGGCGCCGCCGGCTTTGATGTCACGCTCTCCGCATACACGGTCGCGGGGGAATCCGTCACTGCGACCGCGACCGCGGCCGGCGGAAGCACCAGCGAGTTTTCACTGGCCCAGGCGGCAAACTTCAGCCAGCCGCTCACGATTTTGCCTGACAGCTTGATCGTCACGATCCTCGAGCCCACCACCGCCCCGGAAGCAGCATTCGGACTGGTCACGTTCGATCTGCCCGAGAGCCGCGATTTTCGTTTGGACGGCCTGTTTGAAGCCCCCGATCCGGACGATCAACATACGGTGTTCGTTTATTGGGGGGACGGGACGAGCGATACGCTGGTCGTTGCCCCCGGCGAGTTGGGATTCTCGTTCGATCATGTCCCGAGACGACGTTCACTCTGAATGCGGGCGTCTCGAGCTTTACCGTCAAGCACCGATACCCCGACGACAATCTCCCAGGGACGGCGAGCGACGATTATCTGATGTCGGTCACGGTGACCGATGCCAGCGGCGCGGCGGTTCTCGAGCAGTCGTCCGCGACCGTGACCAACGTCCCGCCGCAACCGAACGTCGTTGACGATGGAAGCGACGGCATGACGGTCCGCTTGCGGGCCGTGGTGGCGGATCCAAGTCCGGCGGAGGCGTATCAATATGCTTGGACCGTGACGGTTGACGGGGTGCCGCTGACGGGGCTGACGGACGACCAATCCACGTTGAGTTTTCCTCGGCCGTCGGGCGGCGTGGCCCGCGTGATATTAAACGCGGTTGACGACGACGGCGGGCAGGGCAACGCCGAGGTCTTGTTCATCGGGGGCAGGGATCAGGACGACAGAATCGACATCGCGCCCACCGCCGACACGACCGACGATCCCACGGCCGTCACGGTGATCTTCAACGGGGGACCGGCGATTGATACCGGGCCGGCGATTGCGATTCTGATCGCGACCGACGCGGGCAACGATACTGTGACGATAAGTTCGGCGGTGACAATCCCCGTGGCCGTGTTCGCCGGGGCCGGCGACGATTTCGTCGTCATGGGTTCGGGGGACGATTACCTCGACGGCGGTTCGGGGGACGATACGCTGGTCGGCGGGGCCGGCAATGACACCCTCACCAGCCTTGGCAACGACAGCCTGGTCGGCGGGGCTGGAGACGATCTGTACCTTATTCTGGGCTTCAGCGACAAGGTTCTTGATGAAAGTGGGGCCGACGGCAACGACACCATCAGCTTCGCCGCCGTGGACGAAGGCGTCACGCTCGATTTGGGGGCGACCGATGCGCCTCAAACCGCCACAGACGGCGGCGACACGATCACGCTCAAGGGCACGTTTGAGAACGTCCTCGGTTCCGGGCAGACCGATAACCTCAGCGGCAACGAGGAAGCGAACCTGATCTTCGGCGGCGGCGGGAATGATTCGCTGGATGGCGGGGTGGGGAATGACACCCTCGACGGCGGTTCGGGGAACGATTCGCTCACCGGCGCGGACGGCAACGATACGCTGGTCTCCGGGGACGGCAACGATTCGCTCGACGGCGGCATGGGCAACGACACGCTGATTGCGGGCGAGGGCAACGGCGACAGCACCGACACAAACGAGTACGGCGACGATACGCTCTTCGGCGGCGACGGGAACGATTTGATCTTCGGCGGCGGCGGCAACGATTCGCTCGACGGCGGCGCGGGCAACGACACATTAAGTGCCGGCGGCGGGGAGGATTCTCTCGATGCCGGTACGGGCGATGATACGCTGATGGGCGGCGACGGAAACGATTCGCTTGTCGGAGGCGACGGCAACGAGTCCCTCGACGGCGGCATGGGCAACGACACCCTCATCGGCAGCGACGGGAACGATTCGCTGGACGGCGGCATGGGAGACGACACGCTCTACGCCGGCGACGGCAACGACACCACCACCGCGACCGACGATGACACGCTGTTCGGCGGGGACGGGAACGATCTGATCTTCGGCACCGGCGGGGCCAATCTCATCGTCGGCGGCGAAGGCGACGATCGCATCGTTGGCCGCGGCCAGGATCGATACTTCGGCGACAACGTGGACGGCACCGGAACCGGCACCGACTGGTTCCTCTATTACGCCGACGCCGACCTCGTCCTCAATAACAACTCGCTGACCCTCGGCAGCACCGTCATCCCGCTGGACGGCTTTGAGGGGGTCGAGCTCACGGGCGGGGAGCATAACAACGTTTTGAACGCTTCGGCCTTCAGCGGCAACGTGGCTTTGGTGGGCGGCGGGGGCGATGATGTTCTGATCGGCAGCATCGGAAACGATACCTTGGACGGCGGCGCGGGCAATGATGTGCTCGACGGCGGCGCGGGCAGCGATGTTTACAATTTCGGCGCGGATGCCGGCGGAAACGACGCCATCAACGAAGCCGTGAATCTCGATGAGGATATGCTCGATTTCGACGCGTTCACGAACGGCGTCACGCTGGATTTGGGCCTTACTGTTGCGCAAATCGTCGGCGGCAACCTGACGCTGACGCTCAACGATCCCAGCGGCGTGGAGGACGTGTTCGGCACCGCCTTCGCCGATGTGATCGCCGGCAACGACCGCTCGAATCGAGCTCATCGGCCGAGGCGGCGCGGATACCCTCGACGGCCGGGGCGGCGACGACATTCTGCAGTCCGACTTCACCAAGCTCGTGTATCTGGATTTCGACTCGGCGACCGACTCGGGCGAGCACGTTTATTCGCCGGAGGAGCGGAATGCGATCGCGGCCCGGATGGCCGCCGACTTCGGGGCGTTTGACATCCAGTTCACAGAGACCCGCCCCGAGTCGGGCCGCTACTTCCAGGTGCTCTTCAATGCCACGCCGATCATTGGCGGCGTCGCGCAGCCGGGCGGCCGGGCGGAATCGCTCAACTGGCGGCTCTTGGGTCTTTCCGGCACCGTCGTTGTGGATGTCAACGGTTTTCTCGGTCCGAAGCGGCTGCCGGGCACGTCCGACCATTTCATTGCCCTGTCCTCCACGATCGCCGCTCACGAACTGGGCCACCAATTCGGACTCCGGCATCAGGATGCCTTCGGTCCGATCGGCAGCGGGCTGTCTCCAAACTTCAAATTCGACCGCATCCTGCCGACTTACAGCGGGCCGGAATCTGCGGTGGAGACCCGTTTGCATCTGTTGGCGTCGCCCGCGTCGGTGGGCACTTCGCTCGTCGATGCCGTCGGCAATCCGTACTTCGGGGAACGGGAATCCGTCAAACTGGCCTTCGCCGAGACGGGCAGGACGGCCATTGAACTTCCCGACGAACAAAAGTCTGATTCGATCACCGTCGGCGGGACGCAGCACGCGGCGCAGGATCTGGGCGAACTCGAGATGATGAATGTTCCCCTGGCGGGCGGCGATCGGATGGTCTCGACGTTGAACGTGGCTGGGGAAATTGTCCTCGATGCCACCGGCCACAGCGAAAGCGACTTCTATGCCTTCCAAGGCCGCGCCGGGGACGTGGTCACGCTGGAACTCTATTCGAGCACGCTCGATCGCATTGCCAATCCCATCGATTCCCTGCTCCGGCTCTACGATTCGAACGGGAATAAACTGGATTATTACGGCAGTCCCTTGGGAGCCTTCAACGATGACAACATCGAATCGACCGATTCTCTGTTACTCGATGTGATCTTGCCGGCGGATGGAGTTTATTACGTCGAGGTGGACACGTTCCGTTTTTATTCGCCGGAGTTCGGCGTTTACGAACCCAACTTCGACGTGGATGCGTTTGCGGCCGCCAATCCCGCCCACACCGGCGTGACCGACACCGACCAGGGGCAGTACGAGTTGTTCTTGTACAAGACAACGCCGACGGAACAGCCCTCGGCCTCTGGGCAGCCGGCGGGCGACGTGTTGATTGGCGGAGCCGGGGCGGACAAATTGTTCGGCAGCAGCGGCAGCGAGCAGGTGGTGGCATTTCGGGCCGCCGAAGGCGATGTGTTTTTGGATCCCAGCGGCGGTGCGGACTTTGTCGAGGGCGACGTTCATCTCCGGTTGGATCAAACGGACGTCGACGAAGGCGGCCGGGTGAGCGCATCGGTCGCGCTGACGAACGCGACGGGCAACGAAGTTGTCGAGATTGCTTGGGGCGACGGGCAAACCTCGCAGGCCGTGTTCGATTCCGCCACCGCACGGTTCCTCACGTCCCATGTCTATGGGGATGACCCCTCCGGTGGACCCGATGTGTTCCCGCTCGTGGTCCTGGTGGACGGCATGCAAACGATCGATGCGGCGATTCGAGTCAACAACGTCGCTCCGCAAGATGTGGACGTGCTCATCGGCCCAGACACTGCGGGCGACCGCAGCCAAAATCAGGTGTTCCTTGATGAAGGCAGCTCGTTGATGCTGACGGGCGTCTTCACAGATCCCGGCAGCGATACCCACAGTTTCCAATGGGCCATCGATGGACAAACCGTTCCCGGGGCGACGGGGGCGAGCTACGATTTCGTCCCCGCCGACAACGGCACCTATCAGATCACGTTCAGCGTCACTGACGACGACGGCGGGCAAGCGAGCGGCACCGTGACCGTGTTCGTCAACAACGTCGCCCCGCAGAACGTCGCCATCCTGGGGGATGACGGTTTGGTCATCGCACGGGAGTCGACATATCAGGCGAGTTTCGACGATCCCGGCACCGCCGACACCAGCAGCTATGCCTGGAGCGTGATAAAAGACGGCCTGCCTTACGCCCTGCCGACCGGAACCATCGTCGATGCGGCGACATTCGACTTCACTCCCGATGCGCTCGGCGACTTTGTGCTGTCTCTCGTGGTCGCGGACGATGACGGCGGCATCAGCCAACCGGCTTTCTTTAGCCTTCACGTTGTCGCCATGCCGTTGACGCTCTCGCTCTCCGGTCCCGAATTGAACGTGGACCAGGCCGGCTTCTCCGGCGTCCGCGGGCAGGAACTCTCCTTCACGGGAGCGATCACGTTTCCGGGACCGCATACGCCCGAACTGGTGCGGTGGGACTTCGGCGATGGGACCGTGATCGACTTCCATTCGATCGCCGATGGGGGCGCGTTTACGCCGACGCACATCTTCACCGCGGCCGGGGAGTATCTGGTCACACTCACCGTGCGGGACGATCACGGCGTCGAGACCTCGATCTCCGGCCGGATCACCATCGCCGAAATGGCGCTTCAGTACGATCCGCTTAACGCCGGCCAATACACATTGACCGTCGGCGGGACGCTGGAAGCCGATGATATTCAACTCTCGGGCGACCTTTCGCGGCATTTGGCCTCGGGATCGTTGACCGCCACGGTGGATTCGCCGCTGTCCTCGACGAGTCAGGAGACGCTCGTCGGCGTGTTTCAGGCGACGGCGACCGGATTCGATCTGGAACTGACGCGCCAGATCGACGGGATCACCGTGGACGTGGCCACCGCGCATTACGCCGTTCCGCCGGGTATGCTCACGCGACTGGTGGTCTTCGGCCAGGCTGGAGATGATGATGTCCAAGTTAGCGCGAACGTCGAGATTTCCGCGTGGCTCTACGGCGACACCGGCGATGACCGGCTCAAAGGCGGAGCGGGCAATGACGTCCTCCTGGGCGGTGCGGGCGAAGACCTTCTTTTGGGAGGAGCCGGCCGGGATCTGGAAATTGGCGGCACCGGACGCCGACCGCATCATGGGCAACACCGATGATGACATCCTCATTGCCGGTTCGATCATTTACGACCGCATTCCCTCGTTGCTGAACCTCGTCATGCTTGTCTGGACGCGAACGGATCTGACTTATTCCGAGCGGATAAACACGCTGAGCGATAAGAGCGCGCCGGTCGTCCTCAATCAAACCACGGTCCAACGGGACGGCTCCGCCGATGTTCTCACCGGTTCCGTGGGCGACGATTGGTTCTGGTTCAATCTCAATGAGGACGGCGACCGCGTGACCGACCTGCATGATGAAGCCTTCGCCGGCGATTTGGACTGGCTGCTCCTGGAGATTTAGGGTCGAGTCGCGTACGCTTTAGCTGAGTACCCTGGCTCGCCAGGTTTATGCCGCCGCAATCAAACAGAATGGATAGGAATTCTCGTGGACGGCGAACCGGTCGCGATCGCGCTTTACTACGATGACAGCGCCTACCGCGAGACGTTGGAGCCGGCGGCTCATCGCCAAGCGGGCAAACCGGCCGGATTGATGGGACGGCAGGTCGCGGGAAAGGAATTTCTCGATGCCTACCTGAGCCACGGGGATTGGGCGGAGTTGTTTGCCCTTGTGCCCAACGCCGCCAGCGAGAAATCGATCGCGGAATTCTGCCGGTCGCATCCGTCGAGCCGGCATCGCGAGCGCCGGCTCCGCGTGATTCAGCGCACCCGATTTTTTGAAACCTTTCTTCCTGATCCACCCGCGCCTCGGTTGTATTTTCCGTGCCCGCCCGATCCGGCGTTTGCCTGGGCGCGGGAGTCCGGTCCGCCGCACGGTTTCAGCCTGTCGGGAGTCACGCACACGCTTTGCTCGGCGCGGGCGGTGGAAGTCCTTCGGGGCATGCTCACCGCGCCTTATGAACCTTACGACCGATTGATCTCGACCTCGCGGGCCGTTGCGGAAATGGTCCAAGGCGTATGGGACGCTTACGCGGAGCACCTTCGCGAGCGGCACGGCGGACAGCCTCGGCCTCGCATTCGATTGGAGACGATTCCCCTCGGCGTCAATGTCGAGAAGTTTCGCCCCGCCACCAAAGAGGAGCGGACTTTAGAGCGGCAGCGGCTGGGCATCGCCGACGACGAAATCGCCGTGCTGTTCGTGGGCCGGTTGTCGCATCATGCCAAGGCTCATCCGTTTCCCATGTATCGCAGCCTTTCGGAAGCCGCGGCCCAGACGAGGCAAAAGGTGCATTTGCTGATGGTTGGCTGGGCGGCCTCGGCGGCGGTGCGAAAGGCATTCGAGGACGGGGCCAAAAGCTTTGGCCCGAATGTGCAGACCTCGTTTCTCGATGGACTCCAGTCCGAAAACCGATTTGGAGCCTGGCGGGCGGCGGATGTTTTTATGTCGCTCTCGGATAATCTTCAGGAAACCTTTGGCCTCGTCATCATCGAAGCGATGGCCGGCGGGCTGCCGGTGGTCGCTTCCGACTGGAACGGCTATCGCGATCTGGTGGCGTCCGGCGAGACGGGGTTTTTGGTCCCGACGGCGGGCGTCCGGGATTCGTTGAGCGATCTCACCTCCCGGCTGGTTTTGGATGTTTTGAACTACGATCATTTTCTGGCCCGCGCCAGCCAGGCCGTCGCCGTGGATGTCGCCGCGACCACCAAAGCTCTCGTCCAACTTTTCCAGGACAGGGAACTCCGCCGGCGAATGGGCGCCGCGGGCCGCCGGCGGGCGGAGGAACAATTCTCCTGGCAGGGCGTGATCCGCGCCTATGAAGAATTGTGGCGCGAGCAGGAACGCGAACGGCAGGACTATTTGCGGCTTCAGACACAATCCCCGCGGCGGTACGCGGGACCGGCGGCTTATCCGGCTCCCGAATACACGTTCGCGGGTTATCCGACCTGCTGGCTGGATGCGAACGATCAAGTGACGGCCGCTCCGGGCGCAGCCGATCGGTTGGAAGAGCTTCTTCAAACTCCGCTGACAAACCATGTCGCCGAATGCCGCAGCGCGGATTTGGCCCTGTTGTCATCCCTACTTTCCCAAGCGGAAGAAACTTGCTTGATCGCCGATCTCGAGACCGTGCTGGAAAGTGCCGGAGTCCCCAGGCAAACCGCGCGGGCGACATTGGCTTGGTTCCTCAAGTACGACCTGCTGCGGGCGGTTTTTCCAAATTCCGGCCGATCTGGATTCGTCACAAGAGCCGCGCACAGAGTAAGCGGAGGGCTGTTCGCTTACTTTTCTTCGCTAGATTTCTGCGAGACTTTTTCGCCTGTCGGCTGGCCTTCCTCCAGCTCGCTGAGGAGCTTTTGAAAGTCAGCGTCGTTTCGGACGCCGGCCAGGTCGGGATCCAGCTTGAGCATCGCCGTGGCGCGGTAACCTTGCCTGGCGGCTTCCTTGAGAGCTGCGATCGCTTTTTTGCGCAATTCTTCGGCCGAGGGAATCGACGGCCCGGTCTCTGTTTGATCGGCCCGTTCCCGCGCCGCCGCGGAAAGGGCGTATGTGCAAGCCACCATGTAGAGGGCATTGGCATTTGGGGGAGCGATCTGGGCGACCTCATCGGCATGCGAGATCGCTTTCTCGATTTGTCCGTACCGGGCCAAGGAGAGCATGTAGTCGTGCCGGGCGCTTCGGTCTTCGGGAGCTTTTTCGAAGAGAACCCGCCGGGCCGTCGCGCTGCGTTCCAGGTGCTTGGCGGTTTCGGGATCGTTCAATTCCTGGCAAGCCGTCCCCAGGCAGTAGTAGGCTTTCGCCAGTTTCCGGAGCAGGTAGGCGTTCGTGCCGCCGCCGTTTTTACGGAACAAATCTTCCAACATCGGGACCGCTTTTGCACAGTTTTCCCGCGCGGCGGTCGCATTCCCGGAGAGCAACCAGGCCGTGCCCAGATCGTTGTAACACAGGGCCAGGTTGGTTTTGCCGGTGATGTCGGCCGTGTTCTTTTCGGCCAGTTCGGTCAACACGGGGAGAGCGCCTCGATAATCCTCGACCGCTTTCGCGGGGTGCCCGAGATTGATGTGGGCATGCCCCAGCAAGGATTTCGCTCCGGCCAACTGCCTGAGCAAATCGGCATCGTGCTCATGGTTCTTGAGGCACTCCTTCAGATAGGCGATGCTTTGGTTGGCGTCGTCGAGCGGCGTCTTGCGGCCGGCCCAAATCGAGGGCCGTGCGGCCCAGGTGTCCGTAACTGTCCGCGAGTTCCTGCTTGACGAGCAAAGGGTCGTTCGCGGTCGCCAGCGCGGCTTGGCGGACTTTGAGCGATTTCTCGTAAAACTCGTACGCCTTCTCAGCCCCTTCAAGTCGCTCGGCGGCCTTGCCCAGATTGCGGGAGGAACGCCCTAACCGAAGCTGGTGGGTGGAGTCGGGCGTCGCGGTTTCGGTTTTGGCGAGTCTCAACAGGATGGCGTGGCATTTGAGGAATTGCTCGTTGGCCTCTGTAGGAGACCCAACTTCGAGCAGCGCTTCGCCCATCTTGGTGTGCGCCGGGCGAGCACGAGGTCCTTGCTTTCTTCGCCGCCGACGGTTTCGATTTTGGTCAGCCCGTTCATCGCCGTGAGGATGAGATTCTGTTTGATCTTATTGGTCCCCGGCACGTTTTTGAGATCGGTCGGCACGCGCTCGACAAGCATATTAAAGGCCAACACCGCGTAATCCCGCTGCTGCCGGGCGAGGCCGGCGTTCTTCGTGGCTTTCTGTTCGTTCGCTTCGGCGAGGCCCTGGGCGGTGACGGCGGTTTCGCGTTCGTGGTTGATGAGCAGTGCCGCCAGCGGACCGCCGATCAACAAACAGACCGCCAGCGCGATCGCAATGCCGCCCGAAGTCGCCAGATACGGATTCCGCCGGCACCACCGCCAGGCGCGCTCGGCCCGGCTGACGGGGCGGGCCAGGATCGGTTCGTTCGCCAGGAACCGTCTGAGATCCTCCGCGAGTTCCTCGGCATTGGCGTAGCGTTTTTCGGGTTCTTTCTGCAAACATTTGAGACAGATGGTTTCCAGGTCCCGGGGCAGATTCGGCTGAAGGCGGGACGGCGGGACCGGCTCTTCTTGCCGAAGTTGCATCACCGTCTCCGCCGCGTTCGTCCCCAAAAAAGGCGGGCGGCCCGTGATGAGCGCATACAGCACGGCCCCCAGCGAATACACATCGGCAAGCGGGCCGACGTCTTTGCTGCCCCAGGCTTGCTCCGGCGCCATGTAACTGGGCGTGCCCATGACGGTGCCCGTCGCCGTCTGCCCGGAATCCTCCTCTTCGAGGCGTTTCACCAAGCCGAAGTCCGTCACCTTCGGCACGCCCGCCGCGGTCAACAGCACATTCGCGGGCTTGAGGTCCCGGTGCACGATGCCCCGGCTGTGGGCATACCCCATCGCGCGGGCCAAAGTCTCCATGAGGTTCGCCGACCGCATCGGCTCCATCGGACGGTTGGCCCGTTCCGCTTCCAGAGATTGGCCGTCGATCAGTTCGAGCGAGAAAAACGGCAGGCCCTCGTGCACGCCGATGTCGTAGATTTGTACGATATTCGGGTGCTGAAGTTGGGCGACGGCTTCCGCCTCGGATTGGAAACGCGCCAGATATTCAGGAGCCGCGTGGCTTCCGCCCAGGATCATCTTCGAGCGCCACCAGCCGGTTCAATCCCACTTGACGGGCGCGATAAACGACGCCCATCCCGCCTCGGCCCAACGTGTCCAGAATCTCATAGCCCGCAACCTTCCGGCCGGACTTTTGGGAATGGGAATCCTGCCCCGTTGCCGGATCGGTCTGATCTTTGTCGGCGTTCGCCGTGTCTCCAATCACTGTGGCGGCGAACGGTTTGTTCGAGGGGTCCATGTCCTCTTCGGGAGGATCCCAGTCGATCGTCCCCGCAAACGCCGCGTCTTCGGAAATCCCCGCGAAAGCCTCTTCCGGAGCGACCACCGTGGGATTTAGCGCGGGGGATTGTGCCGAAGACCGGCTCTCGGTTCCGATCCGGTTTCGATATTCGGAATCCACAGCGGAAAGACGCTCCGCCAATTCTCCATCTTGCTCCCCGGTCTGATTGAGAAACCAATCCAAACTGGGCGGTGTGAACCGATCGAGCGCCTGCTCCCAAGCCCGGCGAAACTCGTCCAACACCCTCGGCAACGAATTGTCCCCGTTGCCCGCAGCGTCACGTCCGTCAGAAAGATTCGCCATGACTGGTTGACCTCCTGGATATTACCGAACCGTCGATTACATTCGGCTCGCGCCGGACCGAAGCAATCCGCCGACTCATCCACGCGCCTGAGCCAATGCCTATCTATTGAAGGGAAGGATTATTCTAACCGGCAACACACCGATCGGCCATGTCGGATTGACAATAACCGCGGCTAGGATGTTGTTTTGGAGGTCGGATCCGGGCGGCGGAGCTGGCTGAGGAAACCGCCGCCGAAGTGCTCGATTTCCAGAAAGCTCGCATTCTCGCGGGCTGGCTTATAAATGCGAAACGTGCCGCATGATGCCCAAGGTCGCGGCACTTTCCAATGGGCCGACGAACGCCGACGACCGGTCCAGAAAATGCGGCTGCTTCATCCAGTGCGCCATCTGGCCGGCCGTGAGGAAATAACAACCGGCATGCGGATTGAGCGGGCGGCGAAATACCACCGGCACTCCCAAAGCGGTGCCTCGAAACTCGGCGTTTTGTGTCACATCCTGGAAGCCCGCCGTCGCCCGCTCCGCCAGGTCTCCGTCGATGTAGGCCTTGTTGACCAACGTCTCGGCTCCGCGCTCGAAGCGGTTCGGCAACAATACGGCTTCCGGTCCGCACTGCGACGAAAACCACGCGAGTTTCGCAAACAGCCAGGGGTCGTGGAGAATCAGATCGTCTTCCAAAAAACAGTAATAGTCGTAATTCCCCCAGCGGTCGCGGAGCACGGCCTGGCATTCGTAACCCAACAGCGGCGGTTCCGAATGGGTCGGATGGTGGTAATACAGGTTCCGATCTACAGGCAATCGGTCCAAAAGGTGCTGGCCGCCGGTCGTGCAAATCACGACATGCACCTCGGCCCGGAGCAGTTCGTTGGCCGGCCGCGTTCGCCGTTCGGCCAACTGCATCATAAATTGCGCCGAGCCGAATAATTGGTGTAGCGCCCGCACCGAAGCGGTCAGCGCGGCAAGTCGCGATTCGCTTCGGCCCCGGCTCGCGCCATGCAACGGCCGCTGGGAAGGTTGGGCATCAAAAAAATGCGGGATGGCGAATAAAAGGCGCACGGCGGTTTCTACGGAAATTGAAGAGAAGAGGGGCGTGAAATCATCCGCGGCATTACAAACGCATTGGCTTACAGGGATGGGTGATCGCGTAGCGAAGGTTCGGATTGGAAACGTGGCCTCCCCACGTTGCATGCACTTCGGAAAACCCGAACTGCGGGATGCCGAGCACGGTCGCCACGTATCCCGTAAGCCAATCCGTCGAGACCCGTCCGACCCGCTTCATGTATTTGAGCAACGGCTCGTGGCCGGCCCAGGTCGTTTCCGGGTGCTCGAGCGAACGACATAAGAACGCCTCGGAATAAAACATCCGCTCGGCGGCCTCCCGGCTGAACCCGCAGCAACCGCCTTGGATCGAGCACAACAGAGGATTCGATTGCAGCGTCCCGAACACGCCCGAATGCCGCGGCAGCCAGGCCAGCCTCCGATGAACCCCCGTGTCGGGATCGATCTTGAACAAGAACGCCGTCGGTTGCTCGAAAAACAACTCCAGCAAGCGGTGCATGATGCGGCCCCCGAATTCGATCGCATACAGCCGCTCGCCCAGGTGGAACTCGGCCCCGGAATTGTCCGCGATTTTTTCCAGCTGCGGATCCGGGTCGCCGTCCGAGCACACGATCACGCGCGAAGCGGGATAATGCCCGCGGAGTTGGCCGAGCATCCATTCCAGCCGCGCGGCATCTCGATGCACGTGCGTAAAAAACGTCAGATCGCCGTCGGCGTGGCTGGGGATCCGCTCGTAAAGTCCGGGTAGCATCGGCCGAAAAATCTCCGCCAAAACGATTTGTTTCCATTTGAGAGCAACTCAAATCCGCGTGACGAAAATTATACACCGGGAATCGGCCCGGCAGTATGACAAGCTTTCGCTCAACCGAGACTTTCCTCAAGCCTCTTCGCTGCGGCCGGATTGTTCGAGGGTTTCGCGGTAGAGAGCGAGCATCTGGGGCAGACATTGTTCCACACTGTAGTGTTCCCGGATCATTTCCGTGCCACGCACACCGAGCGGCCGAAACGCCGCGGGATCATCCAAGACCCGGCCGGCTAAATCGACCATCGCCTCCAAATCGAAGAAATCGACAAGCAGACCGTTTTCTTCGTGCCGAACCATCTCCCGCACCGGTCCCACGTCGGACGCGAGGACGGTGGCTCCACAGGCCAAAGCATCCATCAGCGACCACGACAACACAAACGGCGCGGTCAAATAGATATGCAGGTCGCTCAGGGAAAACAGCTTTGCCAGTTCCGGCGGTGGCAGCCGGCCCAGGAACAGGATTCTGTTGAGATCGTAGTTCTCTTGGGACAGAACCCATTGCTTGAACGTTTTGCCTTCGGTGTAGCGCTGGTCGCCTCCGTAGGCGATGCGGTCTTCACCGACGACAACAAACAAAACATCCTTCCGCAAACCGCACAACCGATGGGCCAACTTCATAAACACATCGAAGCCGCGCATCGCTTCCAGGCCCCGGCTCACGTAGGTCACGACCCGCATGGTCTCCGGCAAGTCCCACCCGCCGATTTTGCGATTCCCCGTTTCCTGCCGCCGCCAAACGGCGGTGTCCACGCCGTCGAAAATCACCCGCGTCTTCGGATGAAAGACCTCGGGCAACCGATCCCGCTGCCAGTTTGTGGGGGCGTATCCCGCATTGCAATTTTCCAGATCCAAAAGCAGCATGGCGTTGCGGGTCCGGGCGCGGAGCCGGTCCAGCTCGCTGCATGGAGGCAAGTCTTTGCGGAAGTCCAGATCCGAGTTCCGCGTGCGGTAGAAATACTCAAAGTAATTGATGATCGGGCAATCGTAGAGCTCGCGGAGATAAAGCGTGGACAGAAACCCCGAATGGCCGACGATGAGATCCGGCCGGATGTCCGGCCGGGCTTTGAGGGCCTCGAACGCGGCGCGCGAGTGCCAGACCTGGTTCTCGAATTTCCGGCTGCAATAATGCGTCCGCCCAGTGGCGCCGCCCGCTGTCTGGTATTGAATCCGCTCGATCCCCGCGGTGGATCCGCCCGGCCGTTCCGAAAGAAACGTGCATCGAAATCCCTGTTCGCGGACCAAGTGCGCGGCGATGTGCCCGAACTGAGCTGGGAAATTCTGATGGACGAACAAAATATGCACGGGAGATCAAAGCCGATGGCATCGGGGGGGGCTCGAAACCGGAACCCTGTTTTCGATTTACTCGATCTGTTCAACATTGCCAAACTGCCAGCCGATCGCGTTCGGATTGTCTGCCCAGCGCATCCAGTTCGACATAGTTTGGATCCTTCTCTCGGTGCTTTCACTTTCGGGACGACAGCGCCGGGTCGAGTTCGTCGCCACTGCCTTATTTATTACCAAAAACCGGTTCTTCCGGCTAATGAGGGGGCCAACTACGATGGTGTTAAAGAATATCTTGTGTGCTCTTTCACCTCCCCTTGGGAGGTCGGACGCGGTAGCGGCCGGGTGGGGAAGCGTCTGATGCGAGGCGATTTTCAACTTCAGTCGTTCCAAAAAAAGAAAGGCCTGAGCCGCGCACGAAGTGCGGTCTTGCGGTCTGAGTCCCTGAAACCGCTTACTTCGTGCGCGGCTCTTGAAAACCAAACCAATTTCCTGAGCTTTTTTGGAAGTACTGAACTTGAGGGACACCTTTTTTCTCCGACATTTGCGAATAAAGCCGATGGTTATCGCGTACAGGGAATAGCCCATGCCGCGAAAAAGATCCGAACCTCCTCCCGGCGTGGGCGTCTATCCTGGCAGAACAACAAACCAATGGCCCACGGAGGCCAAAAACAGGAAACCGGAAAAATGATGTCCTTGGGGTCGAGTCTCACTTCAAAACGCAAACGCGATGGCCGTCTCGCCCCCCAATCGGCGGACATTCGGCCCGCGCGTCCCCTGCGTCTGTGACACTCGGCGGCATTTCTGTGGAACCATCAGAAGCCCGGTGTCACGAATGGCATCGGGTTTTTTCGCCGCCTCAAACATCGAAACCTTCAACTTGCCCCGTTCGTCTAACGGTTTAGGATCGCGGGCTTTCAATCCGCAGATAGGAGTTCAATTCTCCTACGGGGTACTTCGGCAAGTTCAACAACACTAGCAAAAACACCATCATGGCCCGGCCAGCGGATTCTGGCCCTAACCCTCCGAAGGTTGGTTGAGTGGTTCGACTCCACTTCGGGCTACTGCAACCTGGCCTGTCCACGGGATGTGGCACTGAGTTTACGAAACTCGGTTGGGATCGGGTTCGACTCCGGGCAGCGCCCGCAGCGTGGTCCGGGCTATTTGACAACTCGGGATGTAGGGGAGCGGCACCCACCCCTTTCAACATGTCACTTACCCCTGGATTTGGCCAGAGTTGCGCGGTGGAGATATGGTGATTCCGTTTGCCGCTCTTTTTTCGAGGCTGTGGTTTTTTCGGCCCGCGTTTCTTTTTGGGGTAACGCGTCAGGTCGATGCGTTTCGCGAGTCGCACCAACTCGATCGCGAGTTTTCGAGGTGGCATGATTTGATAGCCCTCCCAGATTTCCGCGTCCACGGCGATGTTCATGCCCACCGTCGTGGCAGTCACGTCCTGCGTCAGGTGGTAGTCCGACAGTTCTTCATCGATCGTTTCTTCACCGTGAACCGATCGCAGCGCCGCTTTCACCACGGCATAGGTGTTATAAGCCAAAACCGCCGTGGCGAAGGCGAACAGCGCCGCCTTGGGGTAGCCCAGCGTCTCCACTTCGCAGCGCAACACCTCGGTCAGAGTTTGGAAGGCTTCTTCAATCGTCCAGCGCTTGCGATACAGAAAAGCCACTTTTCGCGCATTGGCGACTTTGACAGGCAAGTTGGTCAGGATGTGAATCTCAGTGTCACCATTCTCTGTGGGCGTATCCAATTGGATGGTGATCCGCCGGACTCGCAACGTCTCTTCACCCTGGGACAGCTCGGCCGACTGCTCGAAAACAAGACCCGTTTCGATGCGTCCGATGCGTTTCCGGCGACCGACGAGTTTCCAGGTGAGTGTCGAAGCGTGTTGGCGAATGACAAAGTAGGCCGACTGCTTGACAATTCCAAACAGAAACTTGGTCGTGCAGAAGTTCCGGTCGGCGATTGTCACCGTCTCGGCCCGGATCCATTCCAGAAGCTCCGGCAGAAGCGAACGTTCCTGAGCATGCCCGTCTTCACACGGGAGCAGTTCCGAAATCAGATCCCGCTGCGCGTCCAGAAGCGCCAAGGTCTGGCCCGGCAAAGGGCCTTCCCGCGTGACGCGCAATTCCGCCAGCCGATGCTCAGTCGCCGCCAAATGATTCCCGTCCAAATACTGCACGTGATAGCCCGGCAAAAGTTCGCGGCATGCTCCCGGCATGGCATCGATGACTTGAGCCGCGTCCTGGCTCGTTTCCCGGATCATCGTCGCCGAAAGGCCGGGTTCCAGACGGTTCAACTTGCCATAAAGTGCGGCCGGCGAAACCGCCAGTTGCTCCTTGGCGGCCAAGTACCCGGCATGGACCGACGTGTGCGTCCGCGTCGCCACGCCCATCATCAGGGCCACCACTTGCGAAAACAGCAATTCTTTCTCGTATTGTCTCTGCGAAGCGTCGGCGAAAATCTCATCCAGTCGATCCGGCGACACAAGATTCTCGAGCGTTGCTCGAACCATCACTGCCGCTGGACATTCTTCCACAAAACGATCAAGCACAGCGTCGGGCCACATCCTTGCCGCCTCCATAAGGTTTGATACAACAATCCCTGTAGAAGCGACTTATAGCAAAAATCTAACATGTTGAAAGGGGTGGCGAGCGGCACCCCACGTGCCTTGGGAGCACGGAGTCGCCGGTTCGAGTCCGGCCATCCCGACTTACAATTCACCAATTAGCCCGGTCGTTCAATGGTTTAGGACGCCGCCCTGATAAGGCGGAAATGAAGGTTCGATTCCTTCCCGGGCTACTTTTCCGAGAGGCTATCTCATGTTTTTTTTGCAGCGATGGAAACAGACGCCACGATCAATTCCGGGGTCGTGGTGTAACGGGAGCACAGCAGGCTTTTAACCTGCACGGTGGGGGTTCAAATCCCTCCGGCCTCATTGCCAAACGAAAAAGGGCCTGTAGCTCAACGGTCAGAGCCGGCTCCTTATAAGGGCCAGACGATGGTTCGACTCCATCCAGGCTCAATCAAGAATATCAACACGGGATCGAGGTGTTAGCGGCAGCATGACCGGCTCTTAACCGGTTCGGTGAGGGTTCGAGCCCCTCCGGTCCCACTCAATCAAGCCGCGCCCATGATGTAGCGGAAACCTACCGCCTTGCCATGGCGGAATTGCGGGTTCGACTCCCGCTGGGCGCTTTCGATTTCAGGATATGGGAAAGTCTGGTCATCCGCCGACCGCCGGTTCGGGCACCGATCGGCCGAAGTCCGGATTGGTCCCGACCATCCTGACTCCGCCATTGACGGTTTCATAATTCTGCGGTGGGTCCTGTGTTGGTACGGGAAGGCGACTGTTAATCGCCCAGACGCAGGTTCGATTCCTGCCTCCGCAGCCTTTCAAGTTTCCTGTCCTCGTTTGAAAAGAACAAGCGTTTCATCGTCAGGCTAGGCTGCATTGATTTCTTCTCGCCAGTCTGGCAATTCGATCGGAAGATGTATCGGCAATTCGTCTATCAAATTGCTCCATCCCTCCATCTCAGGAAACCGTTGGTTCGA
The DNA here is from genome assembly GCA_963815195.1 of uncultured Planctomycetaceae bacterium. Taxonomy (GTDB): domain Bacteria; phylum Planctomycetota; class Planctomycetia; order Planctomycetales; family Planctomycetaceae; genus CAWAVN01. Next base: position 350,198 of record CAWFGE010000008.1, on the reverse strand, counting down.
TTCAACTCCCGCAGCTAAAAATCGGAAGTCATCCGGCCGGATGAGGAGCCTGTCTTGAAAACAGGTGGCGGCGTAAACCGCTTGTGAGTTCGAGTCTCACGGCTTCCGCTCAACAACACACGCCTCTGGTGTCATCGCAGCATGACTGGCTCCAACCCAGTTGGTCAGGGTTCAAGTCCTTGGGGGCGTGCTTGCGAGCAAACCTTCGCTTGCCAAAGGGGCTCATCGTCCAACAGGAAGATGCCGGCGTCGCAGGCCGGAGGATCAATCCCGCCTGCGGCCCATCGGTGCCCTGGTGCAATTCCGGGTGGGTCCACTTAATTCAGTCCCGTGGTCCAATGGTGACGACGCTTGGTTGACGTCCAGGAAACGATGGTTCGATTCCGTCCGGGACTACTGAAAGAATAGGCCCAGATACGCCAACTGGCAGAGCGACTCGGCTTAAACCCGAGTGTTTGCAGGTTCGATTCCTGCTCTGGGTATTGAAAACACAATCGGCTCGGTCGGCAAACGGCAGAACGCCCTGGCTCGGGCACCGAGCCGCAGGCTTCGTGAAGCTCGTAGGACCATCCTTCGGGCGGTGCCCGATTCGATTCCCGGCGGACATCGCGCGCCGCCCGGCGGCACTTCAGGGGTTAGCTCGCCCGCAGAAAATTGATTAGAATCTTGAAGGGCTGCACGACCTTCTGGTTCGACGAACAACAAAAAGGCTCAGGTCATGAATTTAGAAAGTGCCGCGAAAACGCCTCCGGCGACTCTGGCTTGGGTGGGCGATGTGAAGGGGCGGTTGCGGATGATCGATCAAACCCGCCTGCCCGTCGAGTTGGTCGAAATTGAATTGGACACCGCGGAACAGGTTTGGGAAGCGATCAAATCGCTCCGCGTTCGCGGGGCTCCGGCCATCGGAGTCGCGGCGGCTTATGGGCTGGTGCTCGGCGTGCGAAACCCTTCGGACGAACGGAAACAGTTCGATCAGCAGCTAAACCAGGTCGCCGACTATTTGGCGACGAGCCGGCCCACGGCGGTGAATTTGTTTTGGGCGCTCGACCGCATGAAAGCCTGCGCCGCCGCGAATGCGGAACTCTCTCCCGAAAAAATGATCGAACGATTGCTCCAGGAAGCCCAAGCCATCGAACGCGAAGACCGCGAGATGTGCGCGGCGATCGGGCGGTACGGGGCGGAACTCCTCCAGGACGGCCAGGGCGTGTTGACGCACTGCAACGCCGGCGGGCTGGCGACGGCGGGCGATGGGACCGCGCTCTCGGTGATGTTCGCCGCCGCCGCTGCGGGGAAGGCGATTCACGTCTATGCCGACGAGACCCGGCCGCTGCTTCAGGGGGCGAGGCTGACGGCTTGGGAACTCAAGCAGCGAAACATCCCGGTCACTTTGATCTGCGATTCGATGGCCGGTTGGGTGATGCAGCAGCACAAGGTCTCCGCAGTCGTCACCGGGGCCGACCGCATTGCGGCCAACGGCGACGCCGCGAACAAGATCGGCACGTATTCCGTCGCCTTATTGGCCAAAGCCCACCACATCCCGTTCTACGTCGCGGCCCCGTCTTCGACATTCGATTTCGCCATTGCCAGCGGCGCGGAGATTCCCATCGAAGAACGCAGCCCGGAAGAAATCACCCACGGCTTCGGCCGTCAAACCGCTCCCGAAGGCATCGACATCTATAACCCCGCCTTCGATGTGACCCCCGCCGAGCTCATCGCCGGCATCATCACCGAACGCGGCGTGATCCAACCCGTCAACCGCGACACGATCCAAAAACTGCTGCGCGATTCGTAGCGGGCGGTGGCTGTTCATCACAAAATCATGGATTACAGAATCATGATTTTGTGAACCATGATTCCGTGATGAATGGGGCCAGCGGGTGCACGGTTACGATTGCAGAAAGATCGACTCCTTCGCCGGCTGGTAGCGGACTTTGAGGTGCGGCGTTTCCAGGCGTTTGCCCTTGCCGAGGGATTGCATGCCCGCTTCCACGAGACCGGACGTAAGCAGCGTCCGCTCGATCGGATAAGGCGGCTTCCCCGTGAGGAAGTTTTCTTCAGCCTTCGACATCAAAGCGGCCGAGTAGGTCACGTTTGGATTGGGCGGCAGATAGAACAGCGTGGAAAGCGGTTGGCTTTGGTTTTTGAGGCGGGCGGCGAAGGTGAAATCCTCGACGAGTCCGTTCATCAACAGCATGGTCGCTTTGAGGCCGTCGTTGTATTCAAACCGGTACGCCACCGGGTCCTTCACCCATTCGCGGATTTGCTCGGGCGTGGGATGGCGGTCGCTGGTCGTGGGGGCTTGGGCCAGCGTTTGCGTCCGGCAGAGACAGGCCTCGAAAAGCTCCGGGCTCCAACCGCCCGCGGGCCAACGGCCCTTGTCCATCGCCTGCCAGAACGCATCGCCGCGCACGGCGTGCAGGTTTTTCACGCCGGTTTCGCCGCCCTTTCGCCGGTCGGCCATGCACTGCAGAACCTCGAGCGCGTGGAAGTCGTAACTATCGAGACCGCCGTAGGCCAGGCAGAGGATTTCCTCCACCTCCGCGCCGTAAGGCATATCGACCGCAGGCATTCGCCAGGTCACCGGCAGCGAAGAGCCGGCGAGAAAGGGAATCTGCATCTCGCGGGCGGTCTCGACCATCTCGAGCGCCCACTCCCATTTCCACGACAGATGCTTGTCGTTGAACACCGGCGTCACGCGGCCGTCGGCTTTGAAAACGTCCGTCACCTGCTTGAAGAACTCATACCGCGGATATTTTTTCTGGCCCCATTCGTTCTGCGGATAGTCGCCGTGCTCGCCGATGATCAGCACGGCATCGACAGCCAGTTCCTTGCCTCCGCACCTCAAAGCCTCGGCAATCGTGGGGTAGATCGGAAACCCGAAGTTCTTCGACCGCATCCGGCTCAGGTCGTTTTCGGGCTTCTGATCGACATAAGCCGAAACGACCTTCAAGTTCGGCCGATGCCAATGCCCGTCGATCGGATAACCCGCGAGGAACCGCTCCGCCATATGCCACGCGTGCGAGCGATACCGCCAGACCGTCGTCACGACCGCCAACCGCTTGATAGGCTTGTCGTCGTCCGCGGCGTAAAGGGAGAACCAGGGCGCCGCCGCCACGCCCGTGCCCAAAGCCTGCAAAAACGAACGTCGGGAAATCATCGCGGGCCTTTCGGATCGTGTCGAAGAATGAAAGTCGAAGTGCGAAAACGCAGAGGTGCGGGATCCTGCTCAACTCTCCACGTTCACTTTGAGGTCGTGCCAGGAATTGTTCATATAGCCTTTGATGTTCCAAGGCACGATTTGCGGTTGGGTGTTGCCTTTGGAGTCGTCGGCTTTGACCACCAACTGCTTCGTGGCGGGGGTGACGGGGACGCTCGCTTCCCAAAGCACCCAGCAATAGGGCTCCGCTTTTGTAAGGAGCTTCGCGGCCGTCCACGAGCGGCCGTTGTTGGCGGAGACTTCCACCTTCGTAACGAGGCTGCCGTCGCCCGTCGGCAGGGCGTAGCCTTTGACCTTCGTGGTGCCGGTGGAGAGTTTGGCGTTCGGCCGCGGCTCGGCGATCACCGAATTGATGAGATAGTTATAAATCACGCCCGCTTCATCCCAGGCGAGCGGCGAGTCTTCGATGACGAGCTTATAGGCATCCGCCACATAGTGGTTGGGCGAAGGGCGATTGCTGACGGTGATCTTGCCCAGCCACTTCACGCTGCGGGCTCCGATATATCCCGGCACCACCGACCGCAGCGGGTAACCGTGATCGACGGTCAACGGGGCCTCGTTCATTTCGAAGGACAACATCGCCCCCGGCATGTCTTCGGCGTCGGCGAGGGCTTTGGTCACGGGAATCGAACCGCCGAACGGAATCGTCCCGCCGCCGTGGGGAACTTCATCGAGCCCCTCGAACCAGACGTGCTTCGCGTCTTCCTTGAGGCCCGCGGCTTTGAGGACGTCCGACAATTTCACGCCGCCCCAGCGGGCATTGCCGACCGCCCCCGGCCCCCACTGCACGCCGCCGACCTTTTGGATTTCGTTATACTCCGCCCGCCGATTCCCGGCGCAGGTCATCGTGGCGATGACCGACTGCTTAGCGAACCGCTCCTTCAATTCCGCGAGCGAAAGATTCAAAGGCTTTTCGACGAGTCCTTCGACTTTCAGCCGATAGTTCGCGAGATCGACCTTCGGATTTGGGGCGTGGCTCCGCACGTAAAAAGACTTGATCGGCGTCATCCAATCCTCAATGAGATCCGTCAAAGCCGGCTCCGCATTCAAGGGCGATTCGGTCAACACCTCGAGGCCCGGATGCCCCGCATCCTGAGCGTTCAAACCGCCGGGAAAAACAAACCGCCCCCCGGCCGCCAACAGCCCCGCCGATGCCGAGACCCGCAAAAACCGCCGCCGATCGATTTGGTTATTCGTAAGTTGTTGCATATTAACCAATCTATAATTCGTAAAGAGTTTTGAACCATGTAATAAACGGGACGGCCCAAGGTGATGCCGGTTCAAAGATTTTCTGAATCACGGCATCGTGAAGCTGGCGACCGGGAGGATCACACCAGGCCAGCCAGGTGTAGATATTGGCTTTATCCAAGTGAGCATCCTTGTAAATGGCGCCTTGATTCTTCGCTTCCAAGGCCGCTTGCTCGGCATAATCCCAAACACTGCTTTGACCGTCTGGAACAAGATAGGAAAGAAATGTTTCCATCATGCCTTTGGATTCATTATCGGGAAATAGCCAGGCCCCGAAGCGTTTGCCAACCTGATTCTGCGTAATGACGCCTTCCTTGGGGAGATCCAAGGGCAAAGTTGGGAATTGTGGCAAACATTGGTTTCGCAGCGCAGCCCATCGGGCACCACAGACTCTCATTGGCATCCAGTAAAATCCCAAGTATTCGTAACCCCGAGGCTTTAAGTTCCACTTCGATCACGCCGGGTTTGAGAATCTCTTCTACGCCATTATATTCCTCGATTGCAACAATCCAGTCCGCTTCCGTTTCTCCCCACGGAATTCCATTGGCCTCAATGAGTTGAGGAATCAACCGCTTATCTTCTCTTCCCTCAACCAATAGTTTTTTCTCATGAGAGCGATTCGGCATTATTAACGCACCTCAAGTCCACGTTCGGCGGCAATGACAATGTCACGCTCGTTGAACGCAACGGTCTCGCATTTGTCTCTCTCGATTCTTTGTATCGTAACTTGGCTATCTTCCGTGACGGATTCACGGGCAATTGTCGCAAGGCTTTCGTAACAATCGCGACTATGCGTCGTCGCAAAAACCTGCACGTTCAACCGTGCGGCCGTTCGCTCAACGAGCCGCCACATGTCCGCCATCACGGAGTAATGAAGCCCCGTGTCGATTTCATCCACTAGAAGAAACCCATTCTCCGCCGTGACCAAGGCAATCGCAATGCCTAGCATCCTCCAGATGCCGTCGCCCATCGTGCCAATCGGGATTCGCTGATCGATGCCCTTGCACTTTAAGACGATATTGCCGCGGCTGGACGAGGATCGCCGCGATTCGCTGCCTAAACTGGCGATTCGTTCAATCGACGGTTCGATGGTTTTTAGCGCATCAATAAGGACAGCTTCCTCATTTGTTAAAACGATGTCATCAAAGAGTCTCGCGACTTGTTCGACGGACATCGACGACGTGGTGATGTATCGCACAGGCGGATTGCTGTTGCCAGTTCGATGGAATGCGATCACGTCATCAAAAGGAAGCCCTCCCCTGGCTGTTAAGGCGGAGCGGAATGCACTATTTCCTCGATTTTCAAACTTCCATTCCATTATCAAAGAATAGGGGCCTATGTACTCCTCGCTAAACTCAAGGGAGGGAGATGGCGATGGTGACGAAAAGAGGGTTAGTTGTTTTTGTGCTCCGTGTTTTTCGCCAATTTTCGACACGAAGGTGTCTATTACGAAGTCGTGATGGTTTCCTCTGACGCTGAATTCACTTCCTAGTTCGATCTCATGGCCATGAAACAAATGCGCTACTGCTCCTTCTCTCTTTCGTCGTCTATCATCGTACCAGATTTGTTCTCCGCGACGGGATGTAACGGCCCAAAGGGATCGTGGATTACCAAACGACGAAAGCAGTTCAATTGCCTCAAGAAGCGTTGACTTCCCACTGTTGTTTGTTCCCACAAGCAGGTTGACTCTCCCCAAGTCGTGCATGCGGAACTTTGGAAATCCGCGAAAGTTGGTGATAGAGATTTCCCGGTACATGTGAATGGTTCCAAGTTGGAATTGCGGCCAAAAGACGTCTGCAAAGGAATTATGGCTTGCATCAGGGGTTGAATCAATCTCAGGTGCGAGCCGAGAGGTTTTTGATGGCGAAATCAGTCATTCGGCTTGCCATTCCACAGTGAGGCCGTCCTTGCGGCGGCGGGCGGTGAGGCCGCCCGGGAGGCTGAGGGCTCCGCGGTTTTGGGCGACGAGGTCGGCGAGGCGGTTCCAGTGGGCGAAGGTCATCCGCCCGCGGGGCCAGTTTTGCTCTCGCCAAAGAAGGGTAAAACACACTCGGCGGAACGCGGGCGGGCGGGCGGCGAGGGATTCGCAGCGGAGCCGGCAGCGGTGCGGCGATCGCTCGATGACCGCCTGCCGGAGTTCTTCTTCCGCGAACTGATCGAGCACGTCCTCCATCTCTGCGGCTTGCTCGCGGAGCCGTAATAGCGCCGGGATAACTTGCGGATTAAAGTCTTTTTCCAGAAGAGGCAGCAGTTGATGCCTTAGCCGATTACGGGTGAAGGTGGGATCGATGTTGCTGGCATCGGTGCGGTAATCCTGCCCGCGCTCCGCGAGCCAGCCTTCGATCTCGGACCGGCGGATGTTAAGTAGCGGGCGGATCAACCGCAGGCCGGCGGAAATTTCTCGCTCGCGGGGAATGCCCCGGAGTCCCGCGAGGCCGGTGCCCCGGAGGATGTGATGCAGCACCGTCTCGGCCTGGTCGTCCGCGGTGTGTCCGAGGGCGATTGCAGTCGAGCCTTGGGCGATGGCGGTCCGCTTCAAGAAATCGTATCTCGCCTGGCGGGCGGATTCTTCCAGCGTCTGCTTGGTTTCCGCGTGGAGGGACCTGACATCCCGCGATTCGATGACGCAGGGAATCTTGAATCGATCGCAAAGTTCCCCGACCCAAACAGCATCCGCGGCCGACTCTTCTCCCCGCAAGCGATGATCCAAATGCGCCGCGCCGAGTTCGAGGGAAAGCTCGGCGCAGAGTTCCGCAAGGCCGCACAACAAAGCCACGCTGTCGGCCCCGCCCGAAACTGCCGCCAGCACCCGCCGGCCTTTGAGATCAAACGCATCGAGCCCGGCCCGCAGCGCATCCAGAAAATCGCTCATGGCGATTCACCCGGCGAGCACGCGGGAGCGAGCCGTTTCAGATCGAAAATCTCCACATCCACTCCCGCGACGTAATGCGTCAACGTCGGAAGCCCGGGACAGACCCCAAACCCCGCGGCTTCGAGCAGATCATCTTCCAACTCCAACACCTCCGCCCTTTGCGCGGGATAGGGTGTGTGATGCACCTGGCCGGCGTAGATGTGCCCCTTTCGCGGGGCGAAGAGCAGATAACGCTCGAGCAAAAAAAACTCGATGGTCCCCGGCTCCGAGAGGCCGAGCTTTTCACCCACGCGGTAGCGGACTTTGTGCTGTACGTTCCCCCGGTAACGGCGGGATTGATACCGGACTTCGTCGCCCTTGGTTTCGAGGCTCATCTGGGCATGATAATAAGGCAGGCTCCACAACTTGCGGGCCGCCCGCACGGCTAACCCGGATGCCGCTTCCAGCGAGAAAAAATAAACTCCCGGGCGGCCCCTATATGACACATAAGTCCGCACGTTGGTTTCCAAAAAGTTGAAGGCCAGCCGCTTCGGCCACCAACGCGGGCGAACGCCTTCCATCGCGAACGGCACCGCGCCCACATAGGCTTCGCCTTTGTACAAGTCCAATTCCAATTCCGAAGGCACCAGACTCCGCATCGTCTGCACCGGAACCGGCCAGTGCATGAACAATAGCGACCGCCAGTTTTGATAGCCCCGGCAGCGTCCGGCCGGCCGCCGCGTGGGGGCGATGCGGTCGATGGGGACTTCCTCGGCTGGGCGCGAAGTTTGAGACATGGCCGTTAACGCGCGGATTGTGGAATCAAAACGCGGAGCACGCGGGGATCGTTCGTCGCCACCGCGAGTTCGGTGCCGTCGGGGGAATACGCGTGCGAATACGCCGTGTGCACAGGCAATTGCTGGTGGAACAGGATGTCGCCGTTCGCGGGGTTCCAGATGATGAGCTGGCCGGAAAAATCCACGCTGGCCATCCGCGTGCCCGCGGCGTTATAGCGGACGGCCTGGATGGTGTCGTTATGACCCAAACCGACGATCGTGTTCTCCGTCGGCTTCTCTTCGGGAATCGACCGCCAGGTTTTGTCCGCGCCGGCGGCGGTGAGAAGTTTTCCGTTCTTGGAATAGGCCAGCGAATCGATGCTGCCGATCGGTGCCGCGGTCCGCGGGCTGGTTTCTTCGCCGGTTTTGGGGTTCCACAAGCGAACGATTCCATCGCGGCCGCCGCTGGCGAGTTGTTGTGCCGTCGGATGAAACGCGACGGCATGCACCTGCGATTCGTGCCCTTGGCATTGGGCGACTTGCTCGCCAGATTGAGGATTCCAGATGCGGACCGAGCCGTCGCCCCCGGCACTCGCCAGAAGCGAACCGTCGGCCTTGTAAGCCAGGTCATAAATGATGCCGCTGTGCCCCATTAAAATTTGCCGGGGCTGCGGGGACGCGGCGTACCACTTCTTGACCGTCTGATCGGCGGCGGTGCTCAAGAGCGTGTGCCCGTCCGCCGCCAGGGCCAATTTTGCGATTTGGGCGGTGTGGCCGAGGAATTCATTGGTCAACTTGATTTGGGTCTCGCCGTTGGTGTTTTGCACGCCGAAGTTGCGGATCGTTTGATCGGCCGCCGCCACGACGAGTTTCCGGCCCTGATCGGCGAGGAGGATCGAAACAACCGCCGCGGGCAGTTTGACCGTCCCCGCGGGTTTGCCGTCGGCGATTGTCCAGAGAGTGACGTCCCCATCATCGCCGCCGGCCGCGAGGAGTTTGCCATCGTCGCTCGCCGCGAGAGTCCGCAGCGGTCCCGCGGCCCCCGCGAAAGTTCGCACCGGTTTGAGATCCGCCGTCTGCCACTCTTTCGCGGATTTGTCCGCACCGGCGGTGAAAATGTGGTTTCCGTCCGCGGAAAACGCCACGTCCAAAACTCCGCCCTCGCCGGGATGGGCTTCCGTGATCGCGGCGACCGCGGGCTGCCAACGCCGGAGCGTGTGATCTGCACTGCCGGAGATCAAAATCCGGCCGTCGGCGGACAGGGCGATCGCCCGCACCGTGGACGTGTGCCCGGCGAACTCTTCGCGTTCCTGTCCGGTCGCGGCGTCCCAGAATCGAATCAGCCGATCGTCCCCGCCCGCGGCGATGATCGCCCCGTCGCCGCTCACCGCAACGCTGCGAACCGCCGCGGTGTGCGCAAAAGTGGCGAGAGGTTTCGTTTCAGCCGGTTTGTTCGGTGTGGGATTGGGGGGAACATTCCAGACATAAACCTTCGCATCGGCCCCGCCCGCGATGAGTTTTTTGCCGTCGCCGCTGATCGCAAGGTCGGTCAGTTGATTGCTGCTGCCGGTGAAGGTGCCGACTTCCTGCCCGCTCGCGGCGTCCCATTGGCGAACGAGTTTGTCCGCACCGCTGCTGAAAAGAAACCGGCCGTCCGGCGAGAAGACCACGCCCGTCACGCCGCCTTGATGGGCTTTGATCTGCATTAACCTGCTGAGCACCAGCGGTTCTTTGGAAACCGCATCGTCGTCGGCTTTCGGAGACAGCGACCAGATTTGCAGCGTGCCGTCGGCACCGGCGGTGGCGACTTGCGTCTGTTTCGGATGAAACGCCACGCCGTGGATGGCTCCCGTGTGTCCTTCCAACGTGATCTGTTCGCGGCCGTCGGCGGTTTTCCAGATTTTCAGCCCGCCCTTGTGGCTGCCGGCGGCGATCAGGGACGCATCCTCATTCAGAGCCAACGCCGTCACCTGCCCGTCCTGACCGGCAAGCGCACGAAGCTGTTTTCCATCCTCGGCATGAAACAGCAGCACCCGCCCGTCCAGCCCGCCGCTGCCGATCAGTTTTCCATCCTTGGACAAGTCCACCGCCGAGACTTGATCGCCATGCCCCGGCAGAGATTGGACCGGAATCGGCGGCCAGGCGATCAACCGCAACAGCCCGTCCTGCCCCGCTCCTGCGATCCATGTTTCCATCCGGATGGACGGCGAAGGCATTGAGCGGCGTGGCATGAATCGCGGCGATCGGCTGGCCGTTGTCGAGATTCCACACCCGCAGGTTCCCATCCCGCGATGCTCCCACGACCTGCTTGGCTTCGGGGAAGAGCGCGACGCCGGTGATGGGTTTCGTCGAGCCGCCGAAGTCGCGGAGCACGGTTTTGGTTTCGGTGTTCCATAAGCGGACGACATTGTTGCCGTCGCCCGTGAGCGCGAGCTTACCGTCGGACGACACCGCGAGAGCCGAGGGTTTGCCCGGCGTGTTCCCGAGGCTCGCCAGCGGGTGCATCGCGGGCAAATCGGTGATGGAAATCTTCCGATCCAAACCGGCGGCGGCGAACTGCGTGCCGTCCGGGGAAATCGCCAAACCGAGCACCGGCCCGGAGTGGTTTTGGATCGTGCGAATCAACCCGCCGTTGGCTTTGTCCCAGATGCGTACGCTGCCGTCGGCGCTGCCCGAGAGAATGCTTTTTCCATCCGGCGAATACGCCACCGTGCGGGCCGGTGCTTGATGCCCTTCCAAAAACCGCACCTGAGCCGGCGGCTGTTGGGCTTGAATCAAGCCGTGGGAAAACTGCACAGCCAAGAACCCAAGGGCGGGAAGAATTGTCGAAACAATACGCGTTGGCATCAGACCGCTCCAACGGTGGTTTTTATTGTGAGTTATCATCGTCGTGTGAAATCAAAACCCCAGCACTTGGATTTCACTGAGGCCGGTGTCGTTGTCGGGGTTCCACAGGGATTTCGCGAAGAGGCGCACATACCTGCCGCGGACGAAGGGCGTGGGGATGACGGTTCCATAATCCGGCGTGTCGGCGGCACCGGGGGCTTTGGGGACGATACCGGAAGCCGCGGGCGTCAACGCCGTGGGCGAATCGCTGACGAAAACCTCGACCTCTTTCCAGCCGCGGTGCGTGCCGCCGGGCTCGTTGAAATTCCACAGGCGGACCCCGGCGACCGTTTTCGTCTCGCCCAAGTCGAGCGTGATCGTGCTCCGCCGGGCCGCGGGATGCCGCCACATCGTCGCGGGATCGGTCGAATTCCACACGCCGTCCAACACCGCCTTCGCGGGACTGTTGGGCTCTTCCGCCTCGGCCCTTAAGACGGCGACTTTCTCGAGCGGTTGGGCGCGACCAGGTGCGTCGCCATCGCCAGCACCTTCGCCCCGTGAACGACCTCGGCGTCCATCGCATCGTCCGCCGGCCGTTCCACGAGTTGCTTGAGCCGTTCCGGCAAACGGGACAACAGGTCGGCCTGTTCGCTGGTGAGTTCCTCATCGAACCCCCGCCGGGCAGCGAAGTCGTATTGGTTGTGCTGCCGGACCGCTTGATAGGCCGCCCGGAGTGCCGCCGCCAGTTCCGGCCCGTCGGCCCGCAGCATGGGCAACAACCGGGCGAACGTGGAGTTGGGAATGTCCACAACCTCCGAGAGCGCATCCAGGGCTGCGATTCGCTGGTCCAGATCATCTGCCGAGAGAGCCAATTCCAACAACGGCTCCCCCGCACCGGATTGGTTTGTGAGTCCAAGTTCGCGGACCGCGGCGGGCCAGATGTCCTTCTGTTCGGGCCGCTTGAGAACCGCGATCATCGCAGGAATCGCTTCCTTCGGCCGGCCCAGCATTCGCAGGACTTCCAGCGAGTTCGCGGCGAGAATCGGCTTCTCGAGGTTTTCCGACGCCTCGATCATCATCCCGAGCGCGACGTCGGGCTGCCGGAGCAAATTGGAATGCGCGGTGGCGATGTTCCCGCGGTCCTCGCGCTCCAAAAGCTGCACCCACGTCCGCAGGTCGCGGCGGGCCTTTCGCCGGCTCGCGATCTCCGCGAGAATCGCCCGCGTCTTTTCCCGTTGTTCCGAAGTGGGCGCGGCCGCGATCACATCGTTCACCTTTTGCGCGGCTTCGGTCAACTTGCCCACGTTCATCAGCCGCTCCGCCTCGGCCAAGTTCTCTTCCCGCTGTTTCGCGATCGACTGTTCTTTCTTTTCCGCGAAGCGGGTTTTGAGTTCGTCGAGCGCGGCCTGTTGTTCCGCCGCGGGTTCGTCGGGATCGGCATAAACCTTTCCGATCGCTTCCAAAGTTTTCCCGGCGGCTTCGAGGTCGCCGGCCTCAAGCTGCGTGCCGGCTCGGGCGATCAAATCCTTCCACACCTGCCCGGGATCGGGTTTTTTTGCCGCGGGTTTTTCGCGGCCGGTGGGTTCTTTTGCGTCGCCGGTGCTCACGCTTTTCGCCGGCGGGCTTTTACTGGCGGATTCTTCCGATGGCCCGCAGCCGCCCATAAACAACGTCAACGCGATGAACCCAAGCAATCGAACGGAAAAATTGATGCCTGTAGGAAACGCCATTCGGTCGTCCATCGTGGTTTGGTGGGGCAAGGGAGATTTCGAGTTCACCCCACCATAACAGACGCCGTGGATGCGTTCCACTTTGGAAGTCTCGTGAGCGGCTGGGCGTTAGCCGCCGGTCAAGGGAGCCGTACCGCCACCCCGAAATGGCTTATAAAAACTCAAGCGGTAAGCGGTTGGGGTGCCTGGGTGCAGATTCCTCTAGGAATTAAAGTGAGGCAAGCGAATACTGGGGCGACGGGCGCGTGCGAAAAAACTCCCACGGCCCCAGCTTTCGGAACGCGTTTTTGGCTTGATCCATCGCTTTGCGCCCCAGGCACCCTCAGCGCTAGCCGCCGGCTGGCGGAATGCAACCTACAAACGGCCGGCGGCTAGCGCCGTTCCGCTCACTGGGTCAGCAGCACCAGCGGCGGATGGCACGGGCGTACATGTCGGTGCCGCGTTCGAGTTGATCGAGGGAGATCCATTCATCGTTGGTATGGGCCTGGGCGATGTCGCCGGGGCCGAAGACGACGAGGTTTTTCATCGCCAGAAAGCTGCCGCCGTCGGTGCCGTAGGACACGGTGGAGGATATTTCCCGTCCCGCGAGTTGCAGCACGTCGCGGATAAATTCGGATTGTGGATCGACATACAAGGGCGGCGTTTCCACAGTGGCTTTCGAATTCCAGGCCGCATTCCTCGGCCTTGGCGCGGTGCGGTCCATCAGTTCGCCGACGTCCATGCCGGGCATCGGGCGGAAATACACCGTGCAGATGCTCAAGGGGGCGGTGATGTTGACGGCCTTGGTGTGGTCGTTGATGCCGATGTTCCAACTCAGCGTGGGCGGATCGAATTCCGGATTGTGCCATTTGGGGTCGAAATCGGTTTGATCGTGGATGGCTTTCATTTCGGCGAGGAAGGGAATCATCGCCAGGTTCGCATTGAGGCCTTCCCGCGTGCTGGAATGGGCGGCCCGGCCGCGGCTCGTGACTTTTAATCCGTAAGTCCCCTTGTGGGCGTGTACGACTTCGAGGCGGGTCGGTTCGCCGATGATGCCCTTGCTGTGGCCGTCGACCATTTCGCGAAACAGCACCGAGCGGGAGGCCACGTCTTTCGCCCCGACGTAACCGACTTCCTCATCCGCCGTGCAGGTGATGTAGATGGGGTGCTTCAGTTCCGAAGCCGAGAACCTTGACGCCGCCGCGAGCATCGTGGCCACGGATCCTTTCATGTCGCAACTTCCCCGGCCGTAGAGCCGGTCGTCTTTGACGGTGGGCGTGAACGGGCCGTGCTCGTCGCTGAACCAATTGTCGGCCGGGACGACGTCGGTGTGGCCGAAGTACGCCAGCCCGCCGCGGCCTTCGCCTTTTTTGCCGATGATGCTGCATTTGCGAACCCCGTTCGCATCATTGTATTCCAGCCGTTCGGTGTCGAAGGCCAGTTTCTTCAAGGCCTCTTGGACAAAATCGCTGACCGCGACGTTGGACAGAGCGCTCGGCGATTTGAAAGCAACCAGGTCCTGGGCGTACTGCAGGGCATCCATCAATGTTCCTTTTCTGTTCAGGTGACATTGAATTTTCGGCGGTGAAAGCCCAATCCGCAAGCCCGCGGCGGAGATTTGCGGAGAGACGCGGCGTCTTGCCCAGCTCTCGGATTGCCCGTTCGGACATGACACGGGCGGGAAAGATGGTACATTAAAAAGAAACCCGTTCCGGTTGGCCGAGTCCGGCAGCGGACGGGTTTCCGATCCCAAACGGTTCTCCCATCCACGGCCGCCGAGCGTCTTTGCGACAAACCCTCGGCGCGGAGTGTCTTTTATGCCCGTCAAAGTGCGTTGCCCCGAATGTGAAAAAGTGTTGACCGTCCCCGATGAAGCGCGGGGAAAAGCGGTGAAGTGTCCCGCGTGTTCCGGCCGGGTGCCGGTGCCGCGCGGGCAGAAATCCTCGGGACCGAAACGTCAAAAAGCCGCCGCCGGAGCAGCAAAAACCCGCAAGCCCGCGCGGAGCGCGGCCCCGGAAGACGAGGACGCTTTGTTCGCCAACCTCGACCTGTCCCGCGCGGAAGACCGCAGCACCCGCGTCTGCCCCAGATGCGGGATCCAGGTCGATGAGGAAGACATCGAATGCCCGAAATGCGGCGTCGATCTGGTCACCGGCCGGCTCAGCGCGGAAAAACTCGCAAAAAAAGAACGCGGCGGCCCCGACCCCGACAAATACTACGAAAAATTCCTGTCCGACGGCTGGGAGTTCCTCAAAAAGCATTGGGGCTTCGGCATGCGGACGATGGTCTACGTGATGATCACCACCGTCATTTGCGGGGCGGCGGCGTTCATGATGATCTACACCTCGAAGCTCCCGCTCAAAGCGTTCTGGGGCGTGATCGCGCTCTTGTTGGCGATGGTCGGGCCGGGCTGGTGCTGGTTTCTCGATACCGTCCTCATCCAAAGCACGTTCGATAAAAAGATCAAGCTCGACCGCGTGCGCTACGAGTTCTTCACCAGCGCGGCCTTGGGCATCAAGTTCGTTTCTTGGCTGATCGTGTTTTCCGCACCCTTCCAGATCGTGTTTGGAACCGTGGGCGGGATCCTCATTGCCAACGACAACGCCGTCGTGGGCCTGGTGCTGATCGCCCTCGGCTTTTTGCCCGCGTTTTTCTGCTTTCCCGTCGCGATGTCGCATATGGCGATGCCCGTGCAGTGGCCCGGCTGGCTCTCCCCCAAAATCCTGCCCCAGTACTTTAAGGGTCTGGTGAAACCCGCGATGTATTGGTGCCTGTTCTGCGGAGCCACGATGCTCCCGTCGCTGATCCTCGTGTCGATTATCCCGCTCGCGTTCGGGAGCGACCTGAGCAAACTCGTGGAAGACCTCAACCACAACGCCCGCGTCCAGCTCGTGATGTCCTACGAAGAGCCCAAAAAGAAAAACGCAGCAGGCGAGCAGGAAAAAGAGCTTCCCGGCCAGATCACCACCGAACTGAACCCCGTGTCCTGGTGGTTGTTCGCGACGAAGGACCAGATTCTCTCCGAACGCAAATACTACGCGGACCAAAGTGGCGGCGGCGAGGGAGGAATCGCCACCGGCGGAACCGCTGCCAAGAAACCCTGGGAACGCGAGATCGACATGGAACCCGTCATCGTCCCGTCCATTCTCTGGCTTTTGGCCTGCGCCCCGTTCGCGTTCGCCGCGGTCTTCAATATGCGGACCAATGCTCTGTTTACCTATTACTTCCAGCCCGAATTAGCGCTCATCCGGGAAGAAAAGGAAGTCAAATGGGATCCGAAAAAACGCCGCGACGATGAGTTCGACGAAGGCGGCGGCGGATTTGACGATGAGGACAATCTCTCCACAGGCGAAGTTCTCTGCGGCGTGATTCTCTCCGGCATTGGACTCATCCTGGGCATCGTGTGGGCGATTCAGGGAAAACCCAAAGGTGCGAAAATGATCGCCGTCGCCCTCATTGCCGACCTCATCAAAGGCGGCATCTTTTATGCTTTGAATGGGGGCGGCGAGTGATGACCGCTTGCGCCGGTCAACTCTCCGCTTCCACAATGTGCCGGGACTGGCGGCGGGGCAATTGGACGGACTTTCGCTGGCGCGTCGGCGGCGAGAGTTCGTAACCGGCAAACAACCGCGGGCGGTCGCTGCGGCCGCCGCGCTGGTAATCCGGCCACAACCGCTCGGCCACATCCTGCCCCGAGAACTTACCGACGTCCGTCAGGTAACACAGCAACCCCTCCATCAGCCGCACGAGCGAGAGCCCGTGCGTCCGCTGTTCCCGTTCGTAAAGCCAATCGGTAAACGCCAAGAACCCGGCGAACGGCTCCGCTCGCTCCCACAACAGCGGGGCCGTCTCCACAAAGTTCCCGCTGTTGGCGATCTGGTCCCAAGACTTCGCAAACCGCCGCATCCGCGACATCATCGCCGCATCGATGTCGCGAGTTTGCAGAATTTCATACGGAGGGTGCGGACTATACACCATCTGCCACTCGGCATCGTGGCGGACAATCGGCGTGCCCCGGAGCCGCTTGAGCATTCCCACTTGAATTTCCTGCGGCCCCAACGCCACCAGGCGATTGAACCCCGCCGCAAAAGTTTCCACGATCCTCGCCCGGCAGTCCCACGATCAAATCCGCGTGGACATGGACGCCGGTTTCTTCGCGGAGAAAGACGAGGTTCTCTTCCAGCTTGAGGGCATCCTGCCGGCGGCTGATGCGCTCCGACACCGCGGCGTCAAACGTCTGAATCCCCACCTCGAACTGCAGCGCCCCCGCCGGGAAGCGGGCAATGATGTCCCTGAGCGATTCCGGCAATCGGTCCGGGATCATCTCGAAGTGCAAAAACAACCCCGGCTCGTAGCGGTCCAGAAAAAACTCCAGAATCGCCCGGCTCGTCTTGAGGTTCAAATTGAAGGTGCGGTCCACAAATTTGAACTGCCTTGTCCCGCGGTCCAACAGCGACTGCATCGCCCTCAAAAAATCCGCCAGCGGAAACTGCCGGACCGGAATCTCCAAGGCCGAGAGGCAAAACTCGCACGTAAACGGGCAGCCCCGCGAAGCCTCCACATACACCACGCGGTGCGCGATGTCTTCGTCCGTGTACTCGTCGTAGGGCAACTTCACCTCCGCAAGCGCGGGCGGGTCGGCGATGAGAAACTTCTCGCGAGGCCGATCTCCGCCGAGCACCCGCCGGCAAAGCTCGGGAAAAACCAAATCCCCCTCGCCGGCGATGACATAATCCGCGAGCGGCACGATGGGTTGATCGTCCCATTCGTAACTGACTTCCGGGCCGCCCAAGACCACGGTCAAGTCCGGCCGCACCCGCTTCAAGTCCGCGACCAGCCGCGTCGAGGGTTCGACGTTCCAGATGTAAACCCCCACGCCGACGATCCGCGGATTCCGCACGAGGATCTGATCCATCACTTCGAGCGGATTCTCGCTCAGCCCGAACTCGAGAATCTCCGTCTCGCCGCGAAGCTCGCCCATGTTCGCCCGCAAATATCTCAGCCCGAATGCGCTGTGATGATAGCGGGCGTTGAAGGTCGTCAGCACAACATCGGGCATGGGCATTCCGCCGAGGCAAAGATCAGAATTGTCCTATTTTGAAGCAGATTGGGTGGGGAACCGCCAAAACCGCTTCGGCGACAAGCTCACTCATCCCACCACCATTCGGAGGCCGCCTTGGGCGGTTCGGTTTGCTCTTGAACCTGCGAGAGCGGCCGCGGGGATTCGGGTTGGCCGTTTTTCTTGGCGTCGATCAGCTTGGTGGGGTTGATGTCCACGCCGCCGCTGATCGAGATCAGCCAGTGCCGATTGCGGATCAGGCGGTAATTGGAGATCGCGGGCACGTGCTTGGGGACGTTGTATTCCTGCAGGCTGCAGGCCTTGGCGTCGAGAAAATGCCGGGGCTGCCAATGCCTTTTCCCGCCGGGTTGGCGCTGTTTTTCGGCGATGAGTTCCGCCGTCGCCGCGAGTGCGATCAGGTTTTGCAGCTCCGCGAAGACCGGCTCTTTTTTGGCGATCGCGGCGAAGTGCTTGGTGAAGGTTTCCGCGACTTCCTCGGCTGCGGGGCTGGCTTTTGCGCCGGCTGCTGGGCGAGGCTGGAGGGTGCGGTCACGACTTCCACGCCTTGGCCGATCAGTTGAAACGCGAGATGGTCGGGCGTTTCGAGGATGGCGTCATACTTGCCCTGAAACCACCAGCGGTGCTGCTTTTGCGGACCGGGCCGAAACGACTTGGCCGACAGGTCCAGATAATTGACGAACTCCTTCACCGGCGAGGGATCGTGGCCGAGCGAGAGGCGTTTCAAACGGTAATCCGCCGCGAGCATGGCCAAAGCGAATCGGCTGGAATGCTCGACCCCGAACAGTCGCACCGCCTGCGGCCCCATCGCCTGCTCCATCCCTGCGAAGATCTGCTTGACCCGCGAGCGGTCCATGCCTCCCAAGCCGTTCATGTAGGCGGCATATCGCGCCATGCCTTGGGGCGTCGGATCGATCGAACACCCGATAAACGGGTCTTTCCCCGGCTTCGCGAATGCATACCGGATCGCGGTGATCAAATCCTCCAGATGCACGACCGGCCGCTGGGATTTCTGCCCGGCGACTTCGCCCGTAGGCAGTAGCGACCAACCCTCGGCGGGGCCGACGAGAATCACATCCCGGTGGGCCGGATCGAAGACGATGTATTCGACCGCCGTCAGCCCGGCGAGATATTCCACGTCGGCGGGCAAGGGATCGCCGGCCCTGTGGAGTTTTTGGACCGTTTGCTCCAGCCGCTTCAAAGAAACCCTTCGCAAGTTCGATCCCGCGGCCAGTTTCTGCGAACCCGGTTGGCCGACGGCTTGCTGCTCGAGGAGTTTTAATTGCTCATCCTTGGAGAGCGTGCGGGTGTCGCGGAGCATGCCTTGGGCATCGATGCTCACGCCGCCCACGACGCCGATGCCAAATTGAGCCGCCGCGGGAATGGCGATCCCCAAGCAAACGGCGACGGCCAGGAAGGAACAGGAAATCAGCCTGGGCATGGCGAGACCTCTGGAGGGGAGATGGAAGAGGAAGTGCGAAAAACCTCGGGGCCGGCCCGTTCGTTGACTGTGTCAGAACCCTCCGCGAATTTCAAGGGAGATTTCATCCGCCGGCCATCCGCGGTTTTGATATAATCTGAAGAACCCGTATCCCGGCGTTTTCCCACCCAGTCAGCCCAACCTTCGCAGCGGATGAATCGTTTCTTCGACATTCTGGAATTGTTTCGGTTTCAAATGCCGCCGGGAGATTGTTCTTATCTTCCGGACGAGACGGCTTCGCTGGAATACCGCGTGCTGGCGCACATAACCGGGGAGGCGTTTCAGGGGATGTTGGAGCGGGGCTGGCGTCGGCACGGCCGCAATTTTTTCCGGCCCGGTTGCCCTTCCTGCCGAAAATGCCAAAGCCTGCGGGTCGATGTGAACGCGTTTCGTCCCACCAAAAGCCAGCGGCGGGCGCTCAACAAAAATCGCGATGTTCGATTGGAAGTCGCCCGGCCCGATGTGACCGACGACCACGTTCGGCTCTACAACGACTGGCACGCGGACATGCACGTCCGCAGCGGCTGGCGGAACGACCAGATCGACGCCCAGACCTACGCCGAGGCATTCCTCGCCGGCGAATGGGACTTCGCGCGGGAGTTTCGCTATTACCGCGGGGATCGGCTGATCGGCGTCGGTCTTGTCGATGCGCTCCCCGATGCTCTGTCGAGCGTGTATTTCTATCACGACCCCGACTGGCGGCCGGACAGCCCCGGCACGTTCACCGTGCTCCAAGAGATCGAACACGCCCGGCAAACCGGCCGGCGGTTTTTGTACCTCGGTTATTGGATCGCCGAGTGCCAATCGATGGCCTACAAAGCCCGCTTCGCTCCGCACGAGGTCTTGACCAAGTACATCGAAGACCACGAAACCCCCGCCTGGCAGCCGGCTCAATAAAACGATTCCGCGATGTCTCCTGAATGGGCATTCATACTGAACTAGGGGATTGGTCTAATGGGATTTAGGAATTATTCCTAAAATGCGCCTAGGAATTATAGGTGAAAATACTGGCCGATTTGGTTACGCTGGATTGTTGGGAACCCCAAGGTGCCCCGGCTGGGAGAACCGAGATGAATGATGACAATCTAACGTTCGCCGAACTCATCGAGAGTCTCGAACACAAACACGAGCGGGCGGTCCAGGAGTTGGTCAAACGATACGGCCGGCATATTCTGCGCGTCGTGCGCCGGCATCTGGGCCAAAAGATGCGGATTCGATTTGACTCCGAGGATTTCGTCCAAGCCGTTTGGGCCACGCTGTTGGTGAAATCCACCGCCTTTCGCGACATCGAGAACGAAGCGCAGCTCGTCGCGCTTCTGACACAGATTGCATTTCACAAAGTCATTGACGAGCGGAGAGCGCACACGCAGGTCCAGCGCAGGAATCTGAACCGCGAAGTGTCCCTCCCCGCGGAGGGTTCGCATAATCCGCAAGCCCCGATGACGGAGACGACCGCCAGCCAATACCTGATGGCCGATGAAGAGCTCGAACGTCTCCAAACGGAGATTCCCCCCGACCTGCAATGGATGATCGATTGCCGCTTGCGGGGAATGACGTTTGACGCGATTGCCGAGCAGGGCGGACTTCACGAGCGGACCGTTCGGCGGGTGTTTGCGAAACTGAAGCGAAAGATCGCGGAGTCATGAGTGATGATTCAGCCGTCGTTCAGCACGTTCCGAGATGAACGAGTTCGCCGGGCGGTTTCCTCGGCACCCCCGACGGAGCCGTTTTTTGCGCGGGACATTCTGGCTCGGCATCCGGAACTCCAAAACGATCATTCCGCCCTCGTGGATTTGGCTTACGAGGAATACTGCCAAACGCGGGACCGGGGCGATGCCGTCGACCCGAAGCAGTTTGCCGCGCGGTTTCCCGAAATCGAAGAGTCCCTCATCAAAGTCCTCGAGGTGCACTCGTTCGTGATGGGCCACTCGCTGTTTTCCGAGAGCGAATCGGAATCCCATTGGCCCGCCCCGGGCGATATGTTTCTGGGTTTTCAGCTCGAGGAGGAGATCGGCAAAGGCGCGTTCTCGCGGGTGTTCTTGGCGCGGGAAGTGGAACTGGGGAACCGGCAAGTCGTCGTCAAAGTCTCCGAGAGGGGGGCGGCGGAAGCCACGATGCTCGGCCTGCTCGATCACCCGAATATCGTTCCCGTGTATTCCATCACAACCGACGAGGTGGTCCGGCTGTCCGCGCTGTGCATGCCGTACCTCGGACGCACCACCGGCGCCGACTGGATCCGCGCCCGGTTCAAGAAGCCCGATTCGCGGCGGCTCAAGTCCGTTCCGCATCTCCAATCCGTGATTGACATCGGGCTCGGCGTTTGCCAGGGGCTCAGGTTCGCTCACGAGCACGACGTGCTGCACTGCGACGTGAAGCCTTCGAACATCTTAATCACCCACGACGGCGAGCCGTTGCTTTTGGATTTCAATCTCTCGCGGGACCACCGGGAGCAAAGCCATCTGGTGGGCGGCACGTTGATGTACATGGCCCCCGAGCAACTCCGGCTGGCCGCGGGCGACCACACCGCTTCCATCACCGAGAAGACGGACGTGTTTTGCCTGGGTGCCACGCTGTATCACCTGGCGACGGGCGAGCCCCCGTTTTCCATCGGCGCGGATTCCCGGCCGCGGTTGAATCAGGCGCTCGAAGCCGCTTTGGAAGAACGGCAGGCCTTTCTCCGCCGGGAGCCTCCGATTCCCGAACCGCTCCGGTCCACCTTGCTGCGGGCTCTGGCGTTTGATCCCGACGATCGCATGCCCACCGCCAAAGCGTTTTCGGAGCAGTTGGCGGCCTGCCGGCGCGCGATCGCCCGGCCGCGGTCGTCCTGGGTGGGGAGAATCCTCCTGACCGCTGCCGCGGGTTGGGCAATCGCTGGGGGTTTTTCGCTCACGGGGATGTTTTCCAATTCGCCGGAGCCTGTGGATTCGCCAGCCGGGACGGAAAAACCTGAGCATCCCGCTCCCGAGGTTGTGCCGGCTCCGCCCGAGCTCTCGGTCGCTCAACTTCTGGGGAAGGCGTTCGAGGCGGAAAAGCAGGGGCGGTTTGCCGAGGCCCAGGTTTTCTACGAGCAGGTTTTGGAACAGGAATTGAAAAACCGGACGCTGGAGAAGGAGCAGTATTTGAAGGTGAAACACTCGATTGCGTTTTGTCTTTTGATGGACGGTCAATTCGACAAAGCCGGGGACCTTTTGGACGCGCTGCTTCCGGACGTGGGACTCAATAGCACCTCGGCCATCAATCAGGCCGCGGCGGAAAGCTTATCCTGCCTGCAACAGAACTCGCCCGATGCGGAAAGACTTCGCTACGCCACGCTGCTCGTGCGGAAAGCGATTCCCCTCAACGCCCAAAACGCTGAGCTTTACCATGTGTCGGCTATTTTGAACGCATTGGAAGTGAGACTCACTGACGGCAAAAGTCACGATAACTGGTTCCGGCGCGTCACGCAGCACACGCAGTTCGCGCTCGCCCGCGGACTCGCCAAACCGAAAGCGCTGGCTGTCGGATATATCTTGCCCGAAGCGAATCGATCGGAACCGCTGCTTTCGATCAAACAAGCCGAGCCTGACCTCGCTCCGGACTTGGAATTGAACATTCCAGTGTGCTCGCCCGCAACGGGAATTGTCTACTCGCTGCCCACGGCAATTCCCAAACGCTTTTCGCAGCAATTCTGAACGCAATGCCAACTTGAACGTCGGAAAACCGCACCATGTGGGGCGAGGTTTTTGACCGGCGTGTCACGCGTTAAATCCGCTGCATTTGAACCTCGCCCCCGCCGCTCTCGACTTCCCGCCGGGAATTCTTTTCTCCGCAACGACAACCGAAAGGTAGTGTTTCACGACCGATCTGTTGTTCATTGCGGAGATAACCTATGCGGATTCCCAATTGGCTGGCTGTGTTTCGGGCGCTCACTTTCGGAAATGGTGGTGTCTCATCACGCCGCCGATGTGTGCGGACCCGGCTCTCGGTCGAAACGCTGGAATACCGGTTGTATTTGTCGGCTGTGGCCCCCATGCCCAGCGTGAACCTCCAAAACGACACCGGGACGGCCGGCGACGATGTGACCACCGATCCCAGCCTCGCCGGCTCGCTTTCCACGGACGGCAATTTAATTCCCGTTTACGCGGAGTTCGATTTCGACGGCGACGGCAACGGAGACGACTACACCTACTGCGACAGCGCCGGCGGTTTCGAATACGACCCCTCTAACTTCCTCAGTTATGGACAAGTCACAATCGATGTGCGGGCCGCCGACGTCGATCCGCAAACCGGGCAATACTCCTTCAGCGATTGGGTCTCCATCAGCTTCACCTACGAGGACCCGAACAACACCAATGCGCCGGCCGCCGTGTCGAGCGTGAGTCTGCTCAACGACACCGGCACAGCGGGCGACAATGTGACCACGGATCCCACACTAACCGGGGTGATGACCAACGACGGCGGCATGGACTTCGTCGATGCGGAGTTCGACTTCGACGGCGACGGCAATCCGGATGACTACACCGTCGTCAATCTCGATGGATCCTTCGAATACGATCCCTCCAGCAACATCAGCTACGGTCAAGTCACCATCAATGTCCGGGCCTGCGAATTTGATCCGAACACCGGCCAATACCTTTATGGTGACTGGGTGCCGATCTCGTTCACATACGAAGCGCCCGCGAACAATCCGGCGACGGTCTCCAGCGTGAGCCTGCTCAATGACACCGGCACGGCCGGGGATAATGTAACCACGGATCCCACCCTAACGGGGATGATGACCAACGACGGCAGCATGGATTATGTCGATGCGGAGTTCGACTTCGACGGCGACGGCAATCCGGATGACTACACCGTCGTCAATCTCGATGGATCCTTCGAATACGATCCCTCCAGCAACATCAGCTACGGTCAAGTCACCATCAATGTCCGGGCCTGCGAATTTGATCCGAACACCGGTCAATACCTTTATGGTGACTGGGTGCCGATCTCGTTCACATACGAAGCGCCCGCGAACAATCCGGCGACGGTCTCCAGCGTGAGCCTGCTCAATGACACCGGCACGGCCGGGGATAATGTAACCACGGATCCCACCCTAACGGGGATGATGACCAACGACGGCAGCATGGATTATGTCGATGCGGAGTTCGACTTCGACGGCGACGGCAATCCGGATGACTACACCGTCGTCAATCTCGATGGATCCTTCGAATACGATCCCTCCAGCAACATCAGCTACGGTCAAGTCACCATCAATGTCCGGGCCTGCGAATTTGATCCGAAGACCGGTCAATACCTTTATGGTGACTGGGTGCCGATCTCGTTCACATACAAAGCGCCCGCGAACAATCCGGCGACGGTCTCCAGCGTGAGCCTGCTCAATGACACCGGCATGGCCGGGGATAATGTAACCACGGATCCCACCCTAACGGGGATGATGACCAACGACGGCAGCATGGATTATGTCGATGCGGAGTTCGACTTCGACGGCGACGGCGAATCCGGACGACTATACGATCGTCAATCTCCGATGGCATCCTTCGCAATACGATCCCTCCAGCAACGATCAGCTACGGGCAAGTCACCATCAATGTCCGGGCCTGCGAATTTGATCCGAACACCGGTCAATACCTTTATGGTGACTGGGTGTCCATAACGTTTGACTATATCCAGCCGAATTGACCCCAGTTCTAAACGCTTGAATCCATTGGGGTTGCATCGATTGCGCGGCTCGGGCGGAAAACTTGGAAAATTCTTGCCCGGTTCCTCCGCCCGGCAACGACTAAAGTGGTATGGACACCAAGCGTCTCCCAAGGTTGATTGCGCTCGATAACCGCCTCGCCGCGGATGGTCTGCATCTCCAGACCGCCGCCCGGGAGTTGGGGGTGACGGTTCGCACGTTGTGGCGGGACTTGGAAATCCTCCGGCAGGCGGGCTGCCAGATCGAGTGCCGCGTCGTGGACTCGCGGTATCTGCATTTCCACGTCGGGGAGCGATTGTTCAATGCATCGTATGATGAATCGACCGAGGGGACGGAAGACGATGCGATTTCGGAGGACGCGGAAACCTCAGAGTCGCCCTCCGACGAGTTCCCCATCGAACATCCGGTCCACTAAGGGCCGATTCCAATGATTTAAGGCTTCTCCGGTGGGGCGCGGAACGCGCCTTGGTCGTATTGCCGCCAAAACGCGTCGGGGGTGAGGCGCTTCGGCTCGCGGAACGTCGTATCGAGTTCCTTAAGCGACGGCATGTTGCGGACGACCTCGATGCCTTTCGTGATGTTTTGCGGCGTAAACAGCAGCCGATCCAGCGACAACCCCGCCAACGGCGTGAGATCCGTCACCTCGGTACCGATGATGTTCAGCCGCCGAAGCGAAGACATTCCATGTAACGGACCCAGATCGGAAATCGGGGTGTCCGTCACATCCAGGCTGACCATCGGCTTGCCGGTCAACGGTGCCAAGGACTTCACCTGGGTCTCGTTGAGCCACAGCGTGCCCAAGCCGGCGGTCTCCAAGCCCTCGATCGACTCGAGCTCCGTGCCCACCAGGTTCAATTCCTCGAGATTCATGCCCGCCAGCGGCGAGAGATCGCGGACCGACGTCTTGCTGAGATACAGTTTTTGAAGCGGAATCCCTTGGAGCGGACTCAAATCGGTCACGCGGGTTTCTTCAAGATAGAGTTCCCGCAGAGTGGTCCTCCCCTTGAGCGGCGAAAGATCTTCCACCCGCGTGTGCCTTAAGTCCAGAAACTTCAGCGGCATGCCCCGGAGCGGCGACAGGTCCTTCACGTTGGTGATCGGGGCTTCCAGAAATTCGAGGGGCATGCCCTCCAAAGGCGACAAATCGGAGATGGGCAATCGCGCGATTTGCAGGATCTCGAGCTTCAATCCTTTGAGCGGAGCCAGGTCCTTCACGCCGGAATCGCCCAGCACGGCCACGTTGATCCGGCCGTCTTTTTGCTGGAACGAGGCTTTCTGGTTGGCCCCCAGCTTTTCCCGCAGATCGGCTTCGATGTCCTCGGGAGCCGAGTCCACGGGAGCCACGCGGTCCAGCGAAGACCGCGTGTTTGTCGAGCCGGCAGCGGATTCCGGTTTCGGCTCTTCGCCGCATCCCAGAACGCTCATCAAAGTCGCACCCCACAGCAATGCGCAAACGCGGTGGGCGAGGGATTTGTTCGTCTTGTCCGTCATGTGATCTATTCCAACCGCGGTTTGTGTCGTTTGAGTTGTCCTGTATCGGTCGTAACACACGGGCGGAGCGGGCACAAGCGACTCGGCCATTCACAGCCGCTGGCTTTCCTGCTCGAGGCGGTCGGCGAGGAATTTCACCACCGGCTCGGCCATCTTGTTGAAGTACTTCCAGCTATGGCCGCCTGCGGAAGTTTGAAAATCCGACTCGAAAGGGATCCCGCTGGAATGCAGTTTGAGCGTCAATCGCTCGGAGCTTTCGAACCAATATTCATCCCGCGGATCGCAAACCAGGAGTTGGTGTTTAGGCCAGGCGAGCGGATGGATTTTGAGAATCGCGGTCGCCTGGCGGGCGTCCTCGGCGGAGGGGAATATCTCATCCAACGGCAGTCCCTGCCCCCAACAGCGGTAAAAATCGATCGCGGGCGAAATCGCCGCCACCACGGGAAACCGCCGGGCCTCGCGGTACGCCAACTGGAGCACCCCCTGGCCACCCATGCTTACGCCCAAGAGCCCGATCGCCGGAGGACAGGCCCCCAATCGTTCTTCGATGAACGGCACGACCTTGTCGCGCAGAAACGCAAGCGGCGTGACGGCGGGATCAAACTCGGCACAGAGTTCGTCCACCCACCACGAGCGCTTCCCTTCGGGGCAGACGACGGTGAGGCCGTGGCGATCGAATTCCCGCGTGAACACGGGATTGTCGCGGAGCCGTTCTCGCCCGTGCCCGTGCAGAAACAAAACCACGCGAGGCTCCGCCGCGGGTTGCCGGGGTTCGTAAACGTCCGCCGACTTGCCTTCGATCTCCGTTTCGCTCCACATGGGATTATCGTTTTTCGTATCCGGTATTCAGTTCTTTAGAGAGCGGAGCGGCGTGTCCCGGTCCTCTTGGTTTCCTTACGGTTGGACTTCAAACCAGCCTTGGCGATAGAGGGTGATGTCGGAATTCTGCCCCTGCCCCAACTGAATTCGGTTATAGCGGTAAACGCCGCGAATGCCAAACCCGGGCGTGGTCGCGCGGAAGGCGGGGCGGTACGCGGTCCGGCGGTCGGGCGGCGGAAACTGGGCGTAATATTCGGGAGGATAAGCGTGGCTGTAGTACGAGCGGCGGAACATCCAATCTTGTGCCTGCGCGGTCTCGGCGGATAACAGGAAGGCGAGTGCCAGTAAGGGAAGGAATTTTGCGGCCCACAGAACCAGGGGGCTCACGCTCCCCGCTCGCCGGTTGGTTTTGGTCGTCGGTTTCATCATCGGCAAACCCATTGCATTCGGAGCGTTCGCTGTTGCCGAATCGCGACATTCCCAGAGGGATGTTGCCCCACGTCAACAGAAACGAAGCGGATTGGCCCGCGTAGGAAACAAACGCAGATGCCATGCCGAAACGCCCGGATGTCCGGAAGAAACGTCGCCCGGCCGTGGAACCCGTCGGCTCAGTGCGAAGCGATTCTCCCTCGTTCCCAAGCTCCAGCTTGGGAACGAGGGGTGAAACATCACCCGGCCCGATCGAACCGCTCAACTCTTGGCAGCGATTCTCGAACCGAGGCCGGCGAGGAACGGGTGGAGTTTTTCCTCGGGATACAGGCTGAAGGAGAACTCGCGGTCGCCGAGAATGGCATTCGCGGCGAGGTGCTGCCGAACCGTGGCGAGTTCGGCTTCCAAGAGCCGGCGCGGTTGTTCGGTGTGGGCGGCGAGTTCCGCGGTGATGGTTTTCAGCCTTTGATAGCGGTGATGGTTTTCGCGGCTGCGGCGGCGGCGCTCGGCATGGCTTAAACCTGTCTGCGAGCCGGCGGCGTGCTGCTCGACGATCAGGGATTGCTTCTCCGCGATCAAAGCGTCCCAATCCGGTTTGGCTCCGCGGGGCACATGGCGTTCGGGATTATAATCCAAATCCCGGAGCTCGTGCCGAAGACGCTGCTCTTCCTCCGCGGTCGCGTGGAAAGGTCCGCCCAAGGGTAGATGCACGGTCGAGGACAGCGTCAGAAATCCCGCGCAGAGAGGCCGAAAAACCGGGCGATCAGGCGGTCGGTCATCTCGTCGTACTTCGCCCCGCCGATGCCGTGCACGAACAAATCCGCGAGACACAACCGCGCAAACAATGTGGTCGTCAAAGCCCGCGTGCGGAAGCGAATGCCCCGCTCGGGCAGTTGCTTGAGCACATCCACGGCGGCTCGGACATCGCCCGCGGCGGAAATCGGCAGGCGGGCGAAAATCTCCCGCCCGTCCGACAGTCGCACTTCCCGGCTGCACGCCTTCGCCATCACGCGGAGCCGTTTCGCGTCGCCTTCCGACCAGACCCAGAACGGGGCTTCGTACCAGCCGTCATTCTCCGCGAGCGCGGGCACCGGGTGGGTTTGGCTGCGGACGCGGTTGACCTGCCGAAACTCCGCGAGGACCGTGTTATAGATTTCCCAAAACTTGGGGAGCCGGGTCAAAACCGCGGCGACGAACCACAGAAACGAATCCGTTTCCGAGACCCGACTCAAGGGAATTTCCAGATTCGACAGCCCCCAGCGGCGTTCCTGCTTCATGCGGGCGGCGGTGAACGCGTCCCGCAGCGAAGACGAACGCCGGGCCTCGGAAACGGCGTCGGGCCACATCGACGACAAAAGCGGGTCGATGTTCCACCGCTCCATCGCGGCGCCGGCTTCTTCCCCGAACCGTTCAAACGTCTTTACATTCGTGATGACGGCGTCTTCCCAAGGCAGCGCGGGCAGGGGATCGTCGAACGCGATGCGGTCGGTGGCGGGATGTTCTCGGTCGCCCGCGGGCACGCGGAGTTGCCGGCTGCCCACGGTATCGTTGTCGATCACCAGATTGAGTGCCGTTCCCCCCGCGTAATGGGCCAACGCGTCGATCACAAAATTCTTGATCCACACGCCGGGATGAAACAGCGACGGCTGATGCCCGCTGCAAAACAGGAGTTCGGGAGCGGCGTCGATTTCCACCGCTTCGCCCGACAGATCCGCGGTGTACTGCCGCGCCAGTTCGAGCACCTCCCGCCGGGCCGATTGGCGAAGTTCCGCGAGCGATCGGCCCTGGATTTCGACGGCCGCTCCGGTGAGCAAATCGCGATTGGACCGCGCGAGGTCCGGCGTCTCGGGCAAATCCGGCCGGGCGAAAATGATCTCATCCCCGCGCGGAATGCGAAGCCGGGTCTTGACCCACGGGGCTTCGTGGACCGACAGATTGTGCGCCGCCTCGGCTTGGGCAAAGCTTTCGCTGGTTTTCCACGATTGGTGGGTGGTGTCTGAGGACGGACAGTCCGACAAGTCAGCGGCGGGATTCACAAGCGGCAGTCTTTCTGAAGATGTCTTTAACGCCGGCAGCCGAAGGCCTCGGGCATGGCGGCGGCCAGTTCGCGGTCGAGGACTTCTTCATAATACGCCATCCGCCGCTCGGCATCATCCAACGAGCCGCCGAAAGAGCGTTCCTCTTCCAGATACACCAGCGGCACGGGAAACTCCGTGATCCTGAGCCCCGCCGCGACCGCTTGCACCCAAAGTTGGAGCGGCATCGCATAGCCCAGTTCCGTGATCTCGAACGCCGACAACGTTTCGACCCGGTAGGATTTGAAGCCGCAAAACGCGTCCGTGAGGTCGAGCCCCAGACGACAGTTGAGAATCTGCGTGATCTCCCGGTTGATCCGCCGGCGGTCGGCGGGCGGCTTGCTGTCGCCTTTGAATGGCTTCAGATACCGGCTGCCCGACACAAGATCATACGGGGCCTCGGCTTCGGGCGAATAGATCGCGTCGGCAATGGCGGGAATCCACTTGGGCTCGTGCTGTCCGTCGCAGTCGATGGTCACGAGCACATCGTAGCCGTTTTTCTGGGCGAACTCGAAAGCCGTCTTGAGGGCCGCCCCGTATCCCTGATTTTTGCGGTGGCGTTGGATTTGCAACACCTTGCGGCCGTAGAGCTTCTGTTGATCCTTCAGGATTTGGGGCGTCTCGTCGGCCGATCCATCATCGACGACCAACAACTCATCCGCGTGCCGGGTGACTTCGCGGAGCACATCCGCCACATGATTTGCCTCGTTGTACACAGGCAGGGCGGTCAGCAAACGGTAAGACATGATTGAGTCAGCACTCGCAAAGGAGAAAACACATTCCGCGGCGGGACGGATTCGATGATAGCCAAAAGCTCAAGAAACCTAAGAGGTTATATCGCAAAGCCGGTTTCGGTTGGCCCCGCCGCCCGGATAATCACAATCGCTTCGCTCGCCCAATTATATGAACAAAAATCGGTTATCGGTGACGAGGCGAAACGCGCAGTCATTCTACGGTTCGAGATGGAGGCGTCAACCGGGAGAGGGGCTCGAGATCGGATTTGATTCTGGATGTTTGTTTATGGCTCGTTGGAAGCCGGTGTGGCCGGAGGGGGCGGTTGGGGAGTTTTTCCCTCCATCAAGTCCTTCGCGGTCGCCATTTGGCTGTCGTAAAGCTTCTCGGTTTGCGTCGGTTCCTTCGGGAGCTTGCCGCCTTCAAGGATGGTTTTCAGATTTCCGACGGCCCAGAGCATTTCCTGCTTCGGTCGATCCTTTGATCCCGCACCAGCATCTTTTAATTCCTGTTCCAGGGCGTCGAGTCGGGGCATGACTTGCCGTTTGTAAGTGTCGATTTGCGACTGGCCGGCATTTTTCGTCCGCAGTTCCTTGACACCGCTGCCGATGGTTGTGATCTCATCGAAAAAGACTTGATTCCCGGCGCCGAACGGCCAGGGGACGTATTTGACGATCAACACCAGCGCCAACACGACGAAGATCCCCAACGCGATGGGGTTCCCTTTGAGCTTTTCCCCGAGGCCGGAGATTCGTTCCCCCATCGAAGGGCCCTGCACCTTGGCTTTGGCGGCGGGGGTTTTGGCGACGGATTGCTGGCGGGCGAGTTCGGCCATGCGGGCCTGGTAGGCCGCGGCCGGATTCGGTGTGTCCGCAGCCGGTGCGGGCGCTGCTTCCTCGGCGGGTGGGGACGCCGGCTCCGGTTGCGGTTCGGGCTCCGCCGGTATTTCCGGTGCGGAAGGAACTTCATCCGAGAGCCATTTTTGGAGGTCTTCTTTTTTTTCTTTTGCGGCGCGTTTTTTCTTCGCGCGTTTCCGAGCCGCGGGTTTCTCAGGATGTTTCTCCGCAGGCTTGGCGGCGGACCGGCCGTTGGACCCTGCGGTCTGCGGCTTGGGCGGCGGTGCTTCCACGGGCGGAGCGGCGGGAACTTCCGATGCGGGTATCCTGACCGCGGCGTCGGACTCCGGGGCCGGCATGTATTGAAACCCCGGGAACAAGCCGTCAACAGTTCGCGCCGGCCGCCATTCGGTTTCATCCTCCCGGCGAACGTCGTCGTCCAGGCCGAGTTCCCCTTTGCGGGCCATCATCCGCAGGTCTTCGAAAGGCATCGGGCCGAGTTCGTGGCCCAGCGCCAGGCAGATGTATTGTGCTTCCACGGTCTTTGTGATGGGCGCGCCATACGCACCCATCGACCCGGAGGATTGGCCCGCGCTCGGGGCGTTCGAAATCTGGATGTCCAAATCGTCCAGACTCGCGAATTCCGATTCACGCGGCGAATGCTGTTCCTCAATCACCGAGCCATAGGCATCCACGGGGCCGGAAACTTTGGCGGCGGTGGGCGCATCGGACACCTGAATGTCCAAGTCGTCCAGGCTGCTCAATTCGCTTTCTTTATTGCCGTCGGACAATTCGATGCTCGCGAAATCCAGGTCGTCAATTTCCTCCGCGGCGTGGGCTTCGTCTTCCAGCCGATGCTTGGGGAACAACTGCGGCACCGTGCGGGCCGCGACGAATTCTTTCCATTCCGCAGTCCGCACCTGGTCCTGCGGGGAAAGCTGGTTTTTCAGAGCCATCTCCTGCAATCGGCCAAACGAAACCGGTCCGTGTTCTTCGCCAAACGCTTTGTAAAACCACTCATCCATTATTTAAAACCGCAAACTGAAAATTCAAAACTGTTATCACCCGGCCGCTGGCGCGGCCTCGGCTCGCCAAAACTGTCAACCTATTTCAATGCGTTGAGAAACGCCAAAAGATCCGCGACTTGCTCGGCGGTCAGGTCGCGGAGCAAGAGCTCCGGCATGATCGATTTCTGCTGCGGGACCAGTTGCTCGACCTGGGCGGCGGGAATTGTCAATGTTTTCCCGGCGGCATCCTTGAGCACGACTTCGTCCGCCGACCGCTTCACCAAGAGCCCCGAATGCACCTGCCCTTGGGACGTCTCCAACAGGTAGGAGACGTACTTGGGATCGATTTTCCTGGACGGTTCCAGAATACTCTCTAAGAGGTCCTTTGGCGAGAGCCGCTTCGCAATCTCGTCGAATTTCGGGCCGAGTTCTTTGCCGGCGCTCCCGACCTGGTGGCAGTTTCGGCATTGGACGCCCTCTCCGGTGAGAAACAACTGCCGGCCCCGATCGGCGCTGCCATTGAGGGCCAAAATCTCTTCCGCCTTCACCGACGTGCCCAACTGCTTCGTTCGCTGGTCCGGCGGCAGGAACCGCTCGAACAACCCGCGAATCGGAGCCGACGTTTCCGCAGCGAGTTTGAGGACTTCCTTGTCATCCAGATCGGTCCTGTGCATCAGCATCAATGCCCCGCTGGTGGAACCGAGCAGATGATCGAGGCTTTTCTGGCTGGGCAATTGGGCGATTGCCTTTTCGTCGGCTGTTCGCAATCGCTGCCGGACGCCGTCGCTGTTGTCCCGATTTGACTGGGGGGGAAGTGAAGCAATCCAATCGTGAATCAGTCCAAGCCCGCGCCGATCGATGCGCTGCGAACCGATGTGGGGCATGTGCCCTTTGCCGAGAGTGGCCATGCGGTAGTAGAGCACCGAACGATACGGATCACCGGGCGAGATGACTTCCGCTCCAAAGATGTCAAAAGCTCCCTGCGTCGGCCGGGCGGCGAGGGCGTCGGTTTTGGAAAGCGGCAGACTCGATAAGAGTTCAAACGGAGCCGTCCCCCCGCCGCCCCGGCGATGGCAGTGGGCGCAGTTGATTTGCAGATACGTCCGAGCCCGCCGATCGAGCGAAGCCGAGGCATCCTGCGGATCGGGATACGCCGGCTCCGGTTTGATGTTGAGCTTTTTGAGGGCCGAAGAGGGTTCTTCAAACAGGCCGAGTTTTACGAACGCCTCGAGCTGGTTCGGGGAACCCCCCTGTTGATCCAACGCGCGGTCCAACTGGGGCACGTGAAAACCGAGCACCGTGCCCGCCCGCGTCACGTGGCAGACGAGGCATTCCGTGCGGCTCGCGAAACGCCAGGTTTGCTCGCGCTTCCCGCCGGGGGCCGCGTCATCTTTGATTTTGTAGGTTCGCGACCGGCCATCGGCGGGAACGAGCGCCGCATCCGTCTGGTCTTCGTTCCATTCAAACGTGTAGCCCCGCCAGGTGTCTTCATCGCGGTGCAGAATTTGCGTTTCGATTCGGCGGGCGGTTTCGGGCCGGCCGGCTTCCATTTCCAGCGACAGCGTCTTGACGAACACCGTGCCCGACGGATATTCCCAGTGGCCTTTCAAATAACCGATCTGGGCGTCGGAGGTTTGATAAAGCCCCAAGGTCGGTGCACCGGGAATCGCCAACACCCGCTCCGCGTCGGCGCCATCTTCCCAGGGCGCGGCGTTGATGAAGTACGGAATCACCCCCGCGGCCGGTTTGTCAGCTTTGACTGATTGATACAGGCCGGTCTCGCTGAGCTTCGTGGGGAAATCGCGGTTGGCCTGGCGGCCGGAGTTGTCGGCGAGGCGGTAGATGCCGCCGTGGTAATCGACGATGTAAAGCTCGCCGCCGGCTGCTTCGCCGAAGGTGATGATTTGCAGCGGCGAGTCCACGAGTTCTTGCGGTTCGCTCACCGCTTTGGTTTTGGAATCGTAGCGGATGCTCCAAATTTTGCCGGTGACGTAGTCGCCGTAGATGTAGGCTCCGCGAAGTTTCGGAAGGGCCTGGCCGCGGTAGACAGAGCCTCCGGTGATGGAGCGGGATTCGATGTGTGAATGGACGGCGGCGGGCGGCAGGATGGGCGTGGGGCCGCGGCGATATTCGGTGCGGACGGGCTGCGGGCCTTCCATCACGCTCCAGCCGTAGTTGCCCCCGCGCTCCACGCGGTAGATCATCTCCCACAATTCCCAGCCCACGTCGCCGACCCACAGGTTGCCGTCGGCGTCGAAGTTCATCTTCCACGGGTTGCGAAATCCATACGCCCAAATTTCCGGCCGAACCCCGGCTTGTCCCGCGAAGGGATTGTCTTGGGGAATGTGATATTTGAGCCCCGCATCGTTGTGGTCCACGTCGATCCGCAAAATCGACGCCAGAAGATCGCTCAAGTCCTGCCCGGTGGCGTAAATGTCCGGCGGGTTGGGAGGCGAAGCGTCGCCGGTGCTGATGTAGAGAAACCCGTCGGGGCCGAATTTCAAGCAGCCCCCGTTGTGCCCGCCGGACCGCCACTCGATCAAAACGGTCTCGCTGGCGGGATCGAGGGCGGGCGGATCGGTGTCCCGCATGCGGAACGACGAAACATGCGTTCCAGTATCCTGTTGATCCTTAGTGACGTAACATAGATAGACGAGCCGGTTTTTGCGGAATTGCGGATGAAACGCGAAGCCGTAAAGTCTCCTTAATCCGGGAATTTCTGTATTCCCCGCAAAGCAAACTTCCGGTTTAACATCCCTCCCATTTGATGGAAAGGAATAAATTGTCCCCCCCAATTCCGCGACAAACAGCCGATGTCCCAAGGGGCCGGAAACGAGGGCAATCGGGTTTTCAAAGTGCAATTGAGGGAAAACCCTGTCAATGCGGTAAGGCGGAGGCGGATCGGGGGAACCTTTCACCCGGGAAGTCGTCCACGAAACGCGATTGTTGGGCCGATCCGCCGATGCACGACCTCGGGCCGTCGACTCGGAGGATTGAGGCTTGTCCGCTTGAAGAACCGGGACCGCGAACCCGATCGACAGAACCACAGACACGAAGCCAAGGACCCGCATGAGCATCTCGCTGAAATCACAACAGGCGAACAACAAAAGGTTTTCTGCATGGTAACCCGCCTGGCTGGCCGCGTCAAAATGCCAGCGGGATTCTCTGATCGGAATCGAATCGGGACGTGGCGGAGAATTGGGGATCAATAAAGGAAGACGTGTCGCAATTCGCCGCAGGGCGCTAGCCCCGGTTCATTGAGGCTAGCGCGTACCGGCTGATAATCTCTGCACACACCCGATTGTTCATAGACTGGCCAACCGGCTCTCTAAGATGGTATCTTCAATCGACTCAAGTCCCCTACTTTTGAGATTTCCCCGCTGTCTGTTCTCTGACGCGAGAAGATAGGATTTATGGATCTGCCCACCTGTCCCCATTGCGGTCAATCGGTGCTCGACGACGAGGTCGACGAGTGCCCGTTTTGCGGCGAGTCGATGTCCGCGAAGCCTTCCGGAAAAAAGAAAGCCCAGCCTGCTCCCGCCCCGGCGGAAAAACCCGCTCCCCAAAAAACCGCAACCAAGACGAAAGCCAAAGCCCCCGCCAAAAAAACCGCCCCCGCCTCGGAATCGCCCGGCCAAGACGAGCCGTTCGCCGTGGACAAGGTCGCGATGTCGAGCGCGATTCCTATGAGGCCGAAACCCACCAAGGGACGGACCTACAAAGTCGTGTGTCCGATGTGCGAGACCCCGGGCTACACCTCGCCGAAAGCCGGCGGGCGGGAAGTCAAATGTGCGAACCCGAAATGCCTGGTGCCGATCTTCACCTGCCCCGAACCGCCGCCCGCACCGGTCGAAGAGGCTCCGCCTGAACCCGCGGGCCTGTCCACCACGCAGTTGGGATTGATTTCCGTCGCGTTTCTCGCGGCCGTCGGCGCGGGGCTCTGGTACTTTGTGTTCCGAAACGACGGCACCACAGCCCCGCCCGCGAACGGCACGAATCCTGTCGTCTCGAACGATAAAAATTCCAACCGGACCGATTCCCCGGAAAATACCGCTCCCAATCCCAAACCGCAGGTCGCGGTCCAGCCCGAAGGCCCGGACCTGGCCAAACTCCGGGCCGAGGCCCCCGAGCGGATGGTTCGCATTTCACAGCAGACGGGCGGCCGGCTCCAGAACCGCAACAAACCGCTCAGCGTGCATTGGATCGCAGTGGCGTATGCCGAGATGGGCGAAGTGGAAAAGGCCCAGGCCCAGATGGATCGGCTGTCGAAGTTCGGCGACGATGAGCCGCACTACCGCGTGCTACCTTGGGTGGAGATCGGCTGGAGACAGCGGGAGCGGGAAGAGTCGGCCAAAGACGCCGCGGACAAGGCCCTTCGGTTTTCCCAGAACGTCCCGGCGTCGCTCCAGGGGTCGTGGAACGAAGCCGTCTCGCTGAGCGCCCTGTT
Source organism: uncultured Planctomycetaceae bacterium (assembly GCA_963815195.1). Lineage (GTDB taxonomy): Bacteria > Planctomycetota > Planctomycetia > Planctomycetales > Planctomycetaceae > CAWAVN01. Next base: position 313,501 of record CAWFGE010000008.1, on the reverse strand, counting down.
GTCGGCCCTCGATCGAGCCGGCGAAACCGCCCCGCTGATGAAACGGGACCTGGGCGATGCGGACGACGGGCAGCTTTGGCTGGACGTGATGAGCGTCTCGCTGAATCGCACCTTCAACCTGGAAGCCGCCCAAGCCAATCGGCCGCTGATCCTGCCGGCGAATCCGGCGTGGTCGGGCGTCGTGTGGCAGTTGGTGTTCCACGACGAGGCCAAAGCCGGGCTCGATTGGGCCAAGTCCGCTCCGAGTCTTCCAGAGCAAAGCGAAGCGCTCATTGCCTGGGGCGAAGCCGTTGTTGCGAATGCTCTCCTGGAGAAACAACCCGCGGACGCGAAGGCCCTCGAGGCCGCGATCGCCGGGTTGCCCGGCCCGGATTGGCAGCCGGTGGTCACCGCGCGGGCTTATGCGCGGATGGGGCAGCGGTATGCGGCCGCTGGGAATCAAGCCCAAGCCGAGTCGATGCTCAAGACCGCCCAAACGGCGCTTCAGTCGTTTCCGAAACTCAAACCGATGCCGCTTCCGGGGATGAAGGATCTCTACGAAGCCAAATTCCCGGCGACGGGTCCCTTAAACACAACCGCCGCCGCCGCGTTCGAGGTCGCCCGGTTGCAGGCAGCGCTCCAGCAGACCGACGCCGCGTGGCAGTCCATTCAACAAGGCCTCAACATTCTGCGGTCGCTCGCGCCTTCGCCCACCGCGGTCGCGACGCTCGAACGGGAAGTGACATCCTCTCCGGACTTCGTGCGGAGCGATTTGCAAAGCGCGCTCGGGATCCAATCCGGCGACGAAGCCCGGCGGGCGTTTCGCACGTATTCGCAGAAAGTCAATGGCCTCAAAGCCCGCGCGGAGCTCCGCTTTGGATTGCAGGCGTCGCTGTTGTCCCACGCGGCCCGCTGGAAACTGGCGGACAAAGTGCAAGCGGAAATCCTGAAAACCTCCGGCGACGCGGGCCCGTCCGAACCGTATCTCGAAACCGATCTGCCCTGGATCGTCTTGGCCGAACTTCGCGGGCAGGGTTCCGCCCAAGCCGACGCCTTGGCCGCGAAGCTCAAGGAACTCCGCCTGTCAAAACCGCCCGGTCAGGCGCTGGTCGAAAATTCGCGCGGGTGGATGAAAGACAACCAGATCGCCAAGCTGGCCGAGAACCTGGGCGGCCGCACGGAGGCCCTGCCTGAGGTCGCGCGCCGCCGCTGGATTCTCCGCCTGGCCTCCCAAACCGTGCTCTCCGGCGAAACGGAAAAAGCCTTGTCGTTCGTACGGGTGCTCTTCAAGCGGGATCCCTTTATGGGCGAAGACGCGGCCGAGTTGATTTCCGCCCTGGCGACGGCGACCGGCCGGGGCGAGACCGTTTGGCAGGAACTCGAACAGCAAACCTGGTCCCCCACCCAACAAATCGCGGCCTACCGCGGATTCATCGCCGCCGTCGAGCCGCCGCCTCCTGAAGAAACAAAAGCAGAAACCAAACCCAAGTCCTCAAAGGCCAACTGACGTTGGAGACATAGCGCGTGCGCCAGTTTGTCCTCGCGAACGGAACGAGGCGCGCTCCGCCCAATCATCCGAGTCATTTATTCAATAAAGGAGTCTCAGCGTGACTCGCATAATGCTAGCCGCTTGCCTGGTCGGTGTGTTTTCCTGGACCGCCCCGCTACCGGCCCAGGAACAGGAAAAGCCCTCCCTGGAACCCCAAGTCCGCATGATGCAAACCGGCGCAAACCGGCTGCTGGCGGACCTGGAGGCCGTGATGAGCCTCGCCAACGTCAAGGAGCAAAAACAAACCCAGGTGATTAAGAATTACCTGGACGTGTTCCTCGTCGGCGTGGATAAAACCCGGCTCGTGCGGATGGATTGGATCTTCGGCGAAGGTCCGGTGCGCTATCGCCCCGCCATCCCCGTGAACCCGCAGGACGAGCAAATCTTCTGGAAGCAAAACCTGATCCCCAACGGCATCAACAAACAGCGCCGCGTTTCAAACGGGCTGTATTCCACCAACGGCACCTTCAAAGGCTATCTGCGGTTTCACGATAAATACGCCGTCTTCGCGGAGAAACTTCAGGACCTGCCGTTTGGAGCCCCGCCCCCCGAACAGGCCGTCGCCAACCTGTTGACGTTCACCGACAACGCGGCCGTCGAATTGACCAACGTTCCGCAAGGCGTGGAGCAGCGGCACGATTCGTTCAACAGCGACGTCGGCTTGCGGGAGCAGTTGACGAAGGACCTGAAAAAAACCAAAACCGAAACCCAAGACGCCTTCGATCTGCGGAAGCTCACCTTCGGGCATCAACTCGATGAATTGGAACGCATCTACGCGGAAGCGGCCTATTCCCGGCTGGTGGCGAAGTTCGATCAGAACAAAAAGATCGGCACGCTCGATTTTCTGCTGACGCCCCTCCCCGGCACGCCTTTGGCCCGGTCCATCCAGAACACCGGCACAGCTCCCTTGAGTTTCGCCAACGTGCCCAAGGCCCCCCAATCCAACATGAGCCTCAGGGCCCGGCTGCCGTTGGATGAGATGCATCAAAAGCACCTTATGGAGACGTTCGATCTGCTCCGCAAAATCGCCCACAACGATGTGGACAAAAACACGAAGAAGTCCGAATCGCAAAAAGACGCCACCGAAGAAGTGATCGATCTCTCGTTCAAGTTTTTGAACGACAACGTGAAAGCGGGCATGGCCGACGGCTTCTTCGAAGCCCACCCGAGCGCCGACGGCACGAACACCGCGATCGGGGCCTTCAAAGCCGTCAATGGGAATTCCGTCATCGACATTCTGAAATTGCTCGACAAGACCCGCGGCGGCCAAAAGGTCCAACTGAACGTCGCCGAAGAAGGCGGCGTGAAGATCCATTCCTTCTTGATCTCCCAAGAGCAATTCCCCGGCCTGCGGGACTTCTTCGGAAGTTATGAGGTTCACATCGGAACGTCGCCGGACACCGTGTGGTTCGGGTCCGGTCCGAGTGCCGTGGAAGACATGAAAGCCGCCATCCGGGAAGCGGCCAAGCCCAACACGGGCAAAGCCAGCGATCCGTTTGTGACGGTGAGCGGGCGGATCTCGCCCTGGCTCGAGTTGCAGGTCAAAACCAACGCGGACGCCGGGAGCGACCTCTTCAAAAAATACCGCCGCCTGATGATCGAAGCCGGCCAGCCCGGCGACGACCAGTTCGCGGGACGGTTCACCCGCCAAGGCAACGACATGGCGGGCCAATGGATGGTCGCTCCGGGCTGGATCCGGTTCCTGGGCAAATACCTCGCCGACTTCTCCGAAGAGAATTTGCAAGAGTGATGCCCCAGCGTATCGAAAAAATTCCCGCGGCGCCGCGGCGGCCGGCGGAAGGGCACAAGGGCACGTTCGGCCGCGTGCTGATTGTGGCCGGCAGCCGCGGGATGAGCGGAGCCGCCTGTCTCGCCGGGCAAGGGGCTTTGCGCGGCGGCGCGGGCCTCGTGTTTCTCGCCGTCCCGGAGGGGATTCTTGCCATCGTCGCCGGCGCGGAGCCTTCGTACCTCACGATCCCGCTCCCGGACGATGCGGACGGCCGAATCGCCGCGGGTGCACAAGAGCGGCTCGCGTCGCCCGCGGAACAGGCCGACGTGATCGCCTGCGGGCCGGGGTGGGGCCAATCGGACGATTTGGCCGCGCTCGTTGGTTGGCTTTATCGTTCGGTCCCCAAGCGGTTGGTCGTCGATGCCGATGGCCTCAATCTTCTCGCCCGCACGCCCGAGGTTTTGTCCCAACGTCCTCCTTGCGACGCCGGCCCCGTGCCGAGAATCTTGACGCCGCACCCCGGCGAGTTCGGGCGATTGATCGATCGGCCGATTTCCGAGGTCCTCAAAGACCGCGAATCCCTCGCCGCCGAGTTCGCCGCCCGGCACGGCATCGTCCTCGTGCTGAAAGGGCGGGGCACGATCATCACCGACGGCGAAAAACTGGCGATCAACACCACCGGCAACAGCGGCCTTGCGACGGGCGGTTCGGGCGATGTGCTCACCGGCCTGATCGCCGCCGTTTGGGGACAAGGCCTGTCCGCGTTTGACGCCGCCCATTTCGGCGTTTATCTCCACGGCCGCGCCGCCGACCTCGCCGCGGAGGATTTTTCCGAACCCGGCCTGATTTCCTCCGATCTGCCCGACTACATCGCCCGCGCGTGGAAGAGCATCCCGTCGACCTAGCGGCGTCCGGCATCATCTGCTTCGGTTCCGGCTGAAACGCAAGCCCCACGGGGGCGGCCGCTCTCGCCACGGAACAAGGCATTGCGTATTTCCGATTTCGGGCCGCCCCGTTGGGGCTTCAGCATTTTGTTCGTTCCCGTTCCCAGGGCTGCGCCGTGGGCTGACATCGGGCCGGACCTTCGGTCCTTTTTCTCAAATTCAGAAGTTCCAAAAAAGCTCAGGAAATTGGTTTTGTTTTCAAGAGCCGCGCACGAAGTAAGCGGTTGTCAGGGACTCAGAGAACGTAAGACCGCTTACTTCGTGCGCGGCTCAGGCATTGTTGGAAGTACTCATATTTGAAACAGTTGAATTTACGAACGGTCGAAAAGCTGCGCAAAGACAAATCGTCGTCAACACCAATTTTTTAAGGGCCCAGGCCAAGGTTCACAGAGTTATCATTGTGTGAATCATGATTTCGCTTCGCCAGTCGGTTGCGGAATCCGCGCTTTTTTGGAAAATGAGTCCATTTCTCACCCCGATGTTGATTCGGAAGGACGTTTCATTCGGGCGGGGGGAAGCCGGGCCGGGACTTTCAAAAAATCCGGTCAAAAGAGATAATCGACTTGAGGTTCGAGCGACCTCTCGGCTTGTTTCGTGACGAGTCGAGCAGACACCCATGGACAATGTGGAACACGTGGTATGGCGACCAGATCACAACGCCGGAAGGCAAAGCAAAAGCAGAAACGGAAGAAGAAAAAAAACCCGCAGCAGGAACGCCAGGGCGATTCTCGACAACAGAACCAGACCGCGTCCGGGGGCAACACCCGGCACCAGCAGCGGGTGTTGCGGCAAGTTCCCCACCCGTGGCCCGGCGAGACTCCGGAAGACGCCGCCGTTTGCGACGACTCGGTCTTGGTCAAATTCGACCCCGAGTTGATCCATCAAATCCTCGCGGTTCGCGAAGCCCTGCAACTGGCGTGTGATTCCCGCGGCGAGGAGGCTGTCGAGCGAGTTTCCGGGATCGCCCGCAGCAGTCCGCTCAGCGAATGGCGGTTGTTCGTCCGCGGACTGACGGCGTGGTTGGCCGGCGATTTTGATACCGCCGGCGAAGCTTGGAAGCGGTTGGACTTCGACCGGCGGCCCGGGCGAATCGCGACGGCGATGATGAACGCCCTCCGCACCGACCTGCAAGACGCTTCGGCAACGAAATCAGCCGAGGAAGGGGACGGGGCGTTTCCCGGCGACTGGGCCGGCCGGTTGGATGATCAACTGCTGTATCACGCCAAGCTCCTCCGGCGGGTGCGGTTCGAGCGGGCGGCGATCAAGATCGCGGAAACGGGCGTTCGCGTTCCGGAGGAGTCCACCGAATTGGTCTTGGGTCCGAGGAAAATTCGCTGGCTCAAACGCTTTATGGCCGAGTATCGGGAGACCGAGCCGGATCTCGTCGCCGCCTTAGAGCACGCGGCGCTGGGCCGGGCGTTCGCGCAGGACTTCATTGACATGTTTGAAGAGGCGGTCCGAACCTTCCAAGGACCCCGTCACGATCGCCGAAACCTGCTGCTCAGCTTTTTCTATTTCGCGAAGTTTGACGACGATGGCTATGCGGACCGGAACACGAACCGGGCACTCAAAGAGTATCTCGAAATCGACCTGCCGAAAAACGCGGAGCTTTCCGAACCGCTCCGGGCGGCGATTGCGAGTCAAATCCATCTGGAAGAAGCCCGGTTGGAAATGCGGCCGCCCGAAGGGCCGTTCGGCTTAATGTTCCGAAACTCGGAAGATGACAAGGCCGTGCGGAAGCATCTGAAGACGTCCATGAAAGCCTATCCTGCCAATCGGTCCGCCTACAAGACTTACGTGGATTGGCTCGAAACGAAGCTGGAGAACGACCGGCTGACCAAGCCAGAGCGAGAGCCGATCTTGGACGAAGAGGCCCAGGTGATGAAAGACTGGGCGGCGGCTTTGCCGGAGGATGTCAAACCGCGGCTGTGGCTGGTCGATTATCTCTTGGAAAACGAGCAGATGGACGAGGCCAAGCCGCATGTCGATTGGCTGGCGGGGGCTCGGCAGGATGACCCCCGCGTGCGGGCCACGCCTTGGAAGTGGCAGTTGCTGGAAGCGATGCGGCTGTGCCGGCGGAAAGCCTGGCTGGCCGACGTTCCCGCCCGCCTGGACGAAGCCGAGCGGCTCTGGCCCGCTTGGCTGTCGCGGGACTGGCTGCCTTATCTCCGGGCGGCCGTCACCTTGCGGGCGGGCCATACCGAAGAGTTCGAAGCCCAACGGCAGCGGATCTGCGAAGAGGCGGGGAGGCCCAGGGATTCCTTGGCCGATGCCTGCATGATGCTGGGGGCGGCTCAACACATGCGCGTGCCCGCCGCCAATCTGAAGCCGCTGCGGGCCTCGGTCGATCAAACCGTCAAGAGGCTTTCCAAGTTGGACGACGAAGAGTTGCTTGACGTCAGCGGCTTTTTCTGGGACCTGCACCGCACGGAGCTTGTCTACCCGGCTTACCGCATGCACGGCGGAAAGATCGCCAACGAACTCTTTGCGTGCCTCCGGAAAAACCCGAATTGGGTGATCAAGCATCTCGACGATGAGCGAGTTCCGTCGGCGATTTTGTTATGTTCCCACCTTCGTTTCCTGGATGACGGCTACGACTTGAAATTGCCTCATTGGTATTCCAAACCAGCCGTTAGAGAGCACCCGATGTTCGCGGCGGCCAAGCTGAATGCCGTGCTCAAGCTCCGCTACCGCTGGCGCGTGCCGGAATACCGGGAACTTGGTTCGCAAGTCCGCGAGATGGCGTCATCGCAGCGGGATGCCTATTACCGCTATTGGTTCGCTTCGATGGCCGATGAGTTGGACGACTTGGCTGCAAACGATTCGTCCGGGCCTTTCGGCTTCAGTTTCAACGCGTTTGCGAACAGTTTTGGGGAAGACGACGAGGACGAGTACGACGATGAGGAGGACGAGGACTTGGGCTTTGACCCGGATTGCAACTGCCGGGCTTGCACGGCCGCCCGCTGGGCTTATGAAGCCTCGAGAAGATAATTCGTCGTCGGCTTAATTCCCTTTGTTTGAAAGATTCTCGGATGAACACTTCACCTGCGGGCGATCCCTTTACCGTTCTGGGCGTGTCCCGCGACGCCAGCGAAGAGGAAATCCGCGCGCGGTACTTGGAACTCGTCAAGCAGTTTCCACCCGACCGCGATCCGGACCGGTTTCGCGAAATTCGGGCGGCCTTCGAAGCCGCCAAGGATCCGTTGTCGATCGCCCGGCGGCTGATCGCCCCGCCCGACGACGAACCCCCTTCCTGGGAAGCGGCGATTGACGCCCAGAAGAAAGTCCCGCCCAAATTGACGCCCGCGTTCCTGTTGAGCCTGGGGAACCGCAATCCGGACGAGCCCGTTCCCTCGAACACCAAGCCCGATTATCAAACGAAGCCGAAATAACCCAGTTGGATCTTCTATGAGCGATTCGCCCTATGACTTTTCTTCTTCCGACAAAACGTCTTTCGAGGAGGACCAACCGCAAGAAGAGGGGCCGCAGTTCGGCGCGGTGGACATCGTGGAAGCGTTCACGGCGATGCGCCACGAATGGCGCGGGCAATCGAAAGAAAGCCGCGGCATCGCCGAGCAAATCCAAGCTGCGGTCGCCGCGATTCAAGACCTCGAAGCGAAACTCCTCGACCGCGTCCCGGAGAGTAGCGACCAGGCCGGCGAGGCATCCAAACAACTCGCCCAACTGATCGCCGAAAGCGACCATCAATTCACACGCGCGGTCCGCGCCATCGAGCAGGCGGAAACCAACCGCCGCCTTTGCGACGAGGCGGAATCGCACGCGGTTAAGCAATCGATTTCGAGCCTGAGCGCCTTGGCCCGCTGGTTGGCCCGCCCGCTATTGAAACTCCTCGAGGAGCAACACCGCGCCCGGGAACAGACCCAGGAAAGCTCCGCCATCGAAGGATTGAACCTCGTTTTGGCTCGGCTTCGCCGGTCGATGAAGGATCTTGACATTCAGCGAGTCGACACCGAAGGGCAGCCGTTCGACGGGAACACCATGAACGCCATCGGCACGATGGATTCCTCGGAGCATCCCTCCGGACACGTCGCGGAACAGATTTCCCCATGCTACCGCTGGCAAGGGCAAGTCCTCAGGTTCGCGGATGTCCGCGTGGCGAAGTAATCGACGTAAACCGCAAACTCGTCTCCGCATGTTTTATCCTTTACTGGCCCTTGCGGCCTGGAAAATCCCATTTGAATGCAATAAAAACTCACGAAATGAAATGCCTGCCTTAGGGTTTGAGCAAACCAGCATCCCCAACGAAAAGGAATCGCCATGTCCAATGCGGAAGGCCCAATTGTGGGAATCGATTTGGGAACCACCAACAGCGTGGTGGCCGCGATTATTGACGGGAAGCCGACTGTTCTTGAGGAAGACGGCGAAAAGATTCTACCGTCGGTCGTGGGATTCAATCAAAACGGGCAGCTCATCACCGGCGTGGTGGCCCGGAATCAATTGGCGGCGTTTCCCGACCGTACGATCGCCTCGATCAAGCGGCGGATGGGAACGATGGATCCGATCTCCCTGGGCAACCAGACTTTCACGCCGCCGGAGATCAGCGCCATGATTCTCCGCCGCCTGCGGGACCGCGCGAGCCGGGCTTTGGGGCAAGCCGTGAACCGCGCGGTGATCACGGTCCCGGCGTTTTTCGACGAGAACCAGCGGCAGGCCACCCGCGAAGCCGGAGAACTCGCCGGTCTCCAGGTGGAGCGGATCATCAACGAGCCCACCGCCGCGACGCTGGTTTACCATGCCGGGGAACACGACCAGAAACACATCCTGGTCTATGACTTCGGCGGGGGGACGTTCGACGTCTCGATCGTCCGCATGGAAGCCGGCGTGGTCGAAGTGCTCTCGAGCAAAGGCGACACGCAACTGGGCGGCGATGATCTCGACCAGGCGCTCTTGGATCATGTCGCCGACCGGTTCGCGGACGAGCATCAAGTCGACCTCCGCGAAAACGCCTCGACGCGGTATCGAGTTCTTCAAGCCTGCGAAGCGGCCAAACGCCGGCTATCCACCGAAGAAACCGTGCAAATCGCCGAGGAGTTCATCGCGGAGAAAGACGGCGCGCCGCTCAACCTGACGGCGACCGTCACGCGGCGGGAGTTCGAAGATCTGATCGAACCGTTCGTCGAACGCACGATCCACAGCGTGGATGAAGCCCTCCGCGATGCGGGGTTGACGATTCATCAAATCGCGGATTTGGTGCTGGTCGGCGGGTCCACGCGGATTCCGCTCGTGGAAGAACGCCTGCGGGACGAGTTCCAGCGGGAACCCAGCCGGGCGGTCGATCCCGATTTGGCGGTTGCGCTCGGTGCCGCGGTGCAAGCGGCGATGATCGAAGGGCAATCGGTGGGACCGGTGCTGGTGGATGTCACTCCGCACACGCTGGGGATCGAAGCCTGCGAAGGCGCGTCGATTTTCGGGCCGCGCCTGGTGTTCTCGCCGATCATTCATCGCAACAGCCCGCTGCCGGCCCGCTACGAACACGCTTACTCGACCATGTACGACGACCAGGAGGTGGCGGCGATTCACGTGCTCCAAGGCGAGTACTCCGAAGTGCACCGCAACCGGTCCATTGGAGAGTTTCTGCTTGATCTCGAAGCCGGCGGCGGGGATCGGAGCAAGATCGTTGTGCGGTTCGATTTGACCTTGGACGGCACGTTGAAAGTCACCGCGACCCAACCGGCGACGGGGATCAGCAAGGAATTGACGATCGACAACGCCCTGAGCCAATTCCAAGCCGACGAGCGCGACCGCGCGGAGGCCCGGTTGGGGGCGATGTTCGACGCCTCCGACGAGTTGCTGGATGACGCGGATTTGCCCTCGCCGAAACAGTGGGGCGTTCAAACGGCCGAGACGTCAGCTTCTCCCGCGGCCGGGACGGCGACTGCGGCCAACTTCGAATCGAAATTCCCCGAAGCCGTGGCGCTCCTCAAAAAAGCGGAGTCTCTCAAATCCTCCGTGGAAACCGAGGACGCGCGGGATATCGAATCGCTTTGCGAAAACCTCAACCAGGCGATGGCCGCCGACGATCCCTCCGCGGTGGTCAGCCTTTGTGAAGAGTTGGACGACATCTTGTTCTATGTCCAATGATCCCGAATTCCGCTGTCCGGTGTGCCGGGCCAGGCAAGCGCCGCAAGACACCTGCCGGCGGTGCAAGGCGGATTTGCGTTTGGTGGTCCGCGCATCGCCGCGTGGAATACTTGCGTTCGGAAATCGAACAAGCCCAAGCCGGCGGAGACCGGGACCGCGAACAAACCCTCGCGGCCGAACTCCATTGGCTCGCCCCCAAGGGATAAGGCTGGGCCGTTAGAAAATTGGTGTTGACGACGATTTGTCTTTGCGCAGCTTTTCGACCGTTCGTAAATTCAACTGTTTCAAATTTGAGTACTTCCAAAAATGCCTGAGCCGCGCACGAAGTAAGCGGTCTTGCGTTGTCTGAGTCCCTGAAAACCGCTTACTTCGTGCGCGGCTCTTGAAAACAAAACCAATTTCCTGAGCTTTTTTGGAACTTCTGAATTTGAGAAAAAGGACCGAAGGTCCGGCCCTAATGCTTTCTCAAAAAACGAGAACCAAGGTGGCGCAAGCCAGAACCCGCGTTTTTAGACTTCAATACCAATTATTTAACAGCCCAGGATAAGGCCTCTTCTGTACGGGCGGCTTCCGGCCGCCGAGATCGATCGACCGCGTTTGATAGGGGGCCATAATGAACGACTTGCCTTTGATCGCCCACGCTCGTCGGCATGGAAATGCGGTCGCTGTTCGCTCGGTTGGCGGTGAAGCCAGCTTCCAGCAGCTTCTCGATCGCTCGGCGAGGCTCGCGGCGGCGATGCTGGGCGACGCGGAGGATTTGAACGAGGCCCGCATCGCGTTCCTCGCGCCCGCCGGTTCCGATTACATCGCCGCCCAATGGGCGACCTGGCGGGCGGGAGGGATCGCGGTGCCCTTGAGCCTTTCGGCCGCGGAACCGGAACTCGAATACACGCTGCGGGATTCCGAGTCGTCCCAGGTGGCTGTCACCGCGGCAATGGCCGACCAACTGCGGCCGCTCTGCCGAAAACTTGGGCTGCCTCTTTTGATTCTCGATGAGGACCTCGAACCAAAGGAGAAGACTCTGCCAACAGTCTCCCCGGACCGGCGGGGGATGATCCTTTATACCAGCGGCACAACCAGCAAACCCAAGGGCGTAGTCACCACGCACGCCAACATCGCCGCCCAGATCGAGTCCCTGGTCCAAGCCTGGGAATGGGAGGCAGACGATTGCGTTCCGCTGTTTTTGCCGCTGCATCACATCCACGGCATCATCAATATCCTCTGCTCGGCCCTGTGGTCCGGGGCCGTGCTCGAACCGTTCCCGAGTTTCGACCGCGAAGCGATCTTGAACCGGATCGCCGCCCAAGCCTACACGCTGTTCATGGCGGTGCCCACAGTTTATGTGAAGCTGATCGAGGACTTGGAGCATCGATCCGACGAGGAGCGGTCCCGCATCGTCGCCGGCTTTTCTTTGATGCGGTTGATGGTCTCCGGCTCGGCGGCGCTCCCGGAATCGATCCACGACAAATGGTCCGCCTTGACCGGGCAAGTCCTGTTGGAACGCTACGGAATGACGGAGATCGGCATGGCTTTGTCCAACCCCTATCACGGGGAACGCCGGGCCGGAACCGTCGGCCAGCCGCTGCCGGGGGTCGAGGTGCGGCTCAAATCGGAAGAGGGCGAAGTCGTCGAAAACCAAGGCGAACCGGGGGAGATCCAGGTGAAAGGGCCGGGCGTGTTTCGCGAGTATTGGAACCGCCCCGGCGTGACGCGGGACTCCTTCGAGGACGGCTGGTTTTGCACTGGTGATCTGGCCGTCCGCGAAAACGGCTACTACCGCATCCTGGGACGCCAATCGGTCGATATCATCAAGAGCGGCGGATACAAATTGTCCGCCTTGGAGATCGAAGCGGTCCTCTTGGAGCACGCGGACATCGCGGAGTGCGCCGTCGTGGGGCTGCCCGACGACACTTGGGGCGAGATTGTCGCCGTGGCGGCGGTTCTGCGTCCCGGCCGATCGCCCGACTGGGAAGCCCTGCAAACCTGGTGCGGGGAGCGTCTCTCGCCATACAAGATCCCCAAGCGGTTCCTGGCCGTCGAAGCGTTGCCTCGAAACGCGATGGGAAAAGTCGCCAAGCCCGCCGTGCGCGACTTGTGGAGCGGCGAGGTCAGCAATGGCTGAACACGAATCGTGTCTGAGTTTGCAACTCAAACTATAGCCGAAAGTGGAAGGGGTGGCTGGGGCGCAAAGAAATGTCAAAAGGAAAAAGGGGCTTTGAGTCCTGGGGCCGTCCGAGATTTTTCTCGCCCGACCACAGCCCCAGAATTCTTAATTCGAGGCCTATTCAAAGCGGGATTGGCGCCCCAGCCACCCAACCGCTTACAGTCTGAGTTTGTAACTTCTGGGCAGCGTGCGCGTACCTTTCGTAGCGGCGGCTTCCAGCCGCCGAGATCGATCTACGGCGGCAAGATGCCGCCGCGACGTTGGTTGCGGCTTTGCCGCTTTAAGGGAAAACGCGTCAAGATTTCTTGATGGGCGATTCGCGGAGAGGCCGGCCTTTGGATAAGATGGGATCATGAAATACTCCGCCGCGATCCTTCATTTTTTTGCAGTCCTTTCCGTTTGGGGATCGCCCCCGGTTCCAGGCCGCGCGGAATCGTGGCACACGGATTTGGAGCCGTTCTTCAAAGCCCATTGCCTCGACTGCCACGCCGGAGCCGAGCCGGAGGGCGGATTGGATCTCTCCGCGCTGGCGGGCGATCTGAAAGATGCCGAATCCCTACGGCGGTGGGTTTTGATTCACGACCGTCTCGAAGCCGGCGAAATGCCGCCGAAGGATCACCCGCGGCCGTCGCCCGCGGAAAAATCCCAAGCCGTTTCCACATTGAAACGCGCATTGACCGAAGCGGATCGCGCCCGGAGCGATGTGGTGCTGCGGCGGCTCAACCGCAACGAATACGAAAACACGGTGCGGGATTTGTTCGGCGTCGCCGTCCGCGTGAAAGATGTGCTGCCGCAGGACAATCCCACCGCCGGCTTCGACAACGTGGGCGAAGGCCTCGCGGTCTCGGCGGAGGCGGCTCAGGCGTATCTGCGGGCGGCGGATGTCACGCTCGATGCCGTGTTCGGTCCGCCGAAACCGCCCAAGCACATCCGGCACGCGACGAACCTGCTCGATCAAAAAACGCACGACGGCAAGCCCTACCTGGCGAGCCACATCGGCTCGATGTTTCGCCGGACCGAGAACGGCCTCGTGATTTTTCAATCGAATTATTGCCCGACCAACCTCGTGAACTTCGCCCGCCTCCGCGCCCCGGCGGGAACGTATCGCGGCCGGTTCAAGGTGCGGGCCATCCAAAGCGACGAGCCGGTGACCTTGCGGATTTACGCAGGCGATACGATCGTGGGCCGGCGGGAGAATCATCTCGTGGGCTATTTCGACGTCCCGCCCGGCGAGTGGACCACGATCGAGTTCACCGATGAGCTTCTCGAAGACGGCGGCACGTTTCAGCCCAAATGCTACGGCACCCGCGACACGCGGAAAGATGCCGACACCTATCCCGAGCCGGGCCTCGAGATCGGCGACATCCTCATCGAAGGCCCCTTGGAAAAATGGCCGCCCGCGAGCCGCAAGAAATTGTTGGGCGATGTCGATCCGCAAACGGGAACCTTGGCGGACGCGAAAATCATTCTGAACCGAATCCTGCCCCGCGCCTTCCGCCGGCCGATCCGAGCCTGCAGAACTCGAACCGTACCTGAATTTGGTGGAGCAGGCCCTCGCTGCGGGCCGATCTTTTGAAGAGGCGTTGCGGTTGGGGCTCAAGGGAATTCTGTGCTCGCCGGGGTTTCTGTTTCTCAACGAGGCTGGTGAAAAGACCATCAGCCAGCACGCGCTCGCCTCGCGGTTGTCGTATTTTCTGTGGTCCTCGATGCCGGATGAGGAACTGTTGACGCTCGCCGATCAAGGCAAGCTCGCCGATCCGCAAATCCTCCGCCGGCAAGTCGAGCGGTTGTTGAAGGATCCCAAAGCCGCCGTATTCGTCGATAACTTCACGGGGCAATGGCTCAATTTGCGGGACATCGACTTCACGTCGCCGGACGCGAACTTGTATCCGGAGTTCGACGAGCTGTTGCGGATTTCGATGATCGAGGAAACCCACCGCTTCTTCCGGGAAGTGCTCGATGAGGATTTGAGCCTGATCAGCTTTGTGGATTCCGACTTCACGTTTTTGAACGAACGCCTCGCGAAGCACTACGGCATCCCCGGCATCAAAGGGCAGGCGTTCCGCAAAGTCACATTGCCGAAAGACAGCGTCCGCGGCGGCGTGCTCACGCAGGCGAGCCTTCTCAAAGTCACCGCCAACGGCACGAACACGTCGCCCGTCCTTCGCGGAGCGTGGGTGATGGAGAACATTCTGGGACGCCCCGTGCCCCCGCCGCCCGCGAACGTGCCCGCGGTGGAACCCGACATCCGCGGCGCGACGACACTGCGAGAACAACTCGCCAAGCACCGGAACGTCGAATCCTGCGCGGTGTGCCATAACCAGATCGATCCCCCCGGGTTTGCCCTCGAAAACTTCGACGTCATCGGCGGTTGGCGGGAAAATTACCGCACGGTGGGCGAAGGCAAACGGCCCGGGTTTTCGCAGCATCCGATTACGTTCGCCTGGATCCGCTACCGCATCGGCCTGCCGGTCGATGCCACCGGCCACACGCCCGACGGAAAATCCTTCCACGACATTCGCGAGTTCAAGAAAATCCTCTTGAGCGACCAAGACGCCATCGCCGCCGGCTTGACGAAAAAACTCCTGACTTATGCGCTGGGCCGGCGGCTGGGATTTTCGGATCGGCCGGAGATCGAACGCATCGTCCACAACGTCGCCCCGAAGAACTATGGCTTTCGGGGGCTGCTTCATGAAATTGTCCAAAGCGAACTCTTTCGGAGACCCTAAATGCCCAGGCTTTCCCGACGAACTTTTCTCCGCGCCGCCGGCGTCGCGGTCGGTTTGCCGTTCTTGGAATCGTTTCAACTCCGCGCCTTCGCCGCGGCACCGGCACCGCGCCGTCGGCTGGTTGCGGTGAATGTGGGATTGGGCCTCCATGCGCCGAACATCGTCCCCGAGCAAACGGGGCGGGGTTATGACTTGCCCCCGTATCTCAAAGCCATCGCGGAGTTTCGCGACCGGTTCACGTTCATTTCCGGAGCCTCGCATCCCGGGGTGGACGGCGGGCATCAGTCGGGGAAATCGTTTTTGACGGCCGCGAAACATCCCAATAGCGCGGGCTTCAAAAACTCGATCTCGCTCGATCAACTTGCCGCCGAGCAGTTGGGCACCGAAACGCGGTTTCGGTCGCTGTCGTTGTCTTCGTCGGGTCCGGGGTTGTCGTGGTCGCGGTCGGGCGTGGAGATTCCCGCCGAGACCCGCCCGTCGCAGGTGTTCGAGCGATTGTTCCTGGAAGGCAAACCCAGCGAGAAGGCCAAGCAGGTCCAAAGGCTCAAGGACGGGCAAAGCGTGCTGGATGTCGTGCTGGCCGACGCGGGGCGGATGCAAAAGCAATTGGGCGGCCGGGACCGCGAGAAAATGGACCAATACTTCCACGCCGTCCGCGAAGCCGAGGAACGGCTCGTCAAAGCCCAGGCGTGGGAGAAACGCCCCAAGCCCCCGGTGGACGTCAAACCGCCGCGGGACGAAACCGACCGCAGCAAGATGCTCGAACGCCTGGGCCTGATGTATGACATGATGCACCTGGCGATCGAAACCGACTCGACGCGGTTTTTGACGTTCTTCGATACCGGCATGAATGCCGTGCCCGCGATTCGAGGCGTCGATACCGATTACCACATGCTCTCCCACCACGGCAAAAACCCCGACAAGATCGCCCAACTCACCATCGTGGAAACCGAAATGATGAAGGTCCTGGGCGGCTTCCTCAAGAAATTGGCCGACTCCGGCGAAGGCGGCGCGAGCCTGTTGGACAACACGATGGTGCTGTTCGGCTCGAACCTCGGCAACGCGAGCAGCCACGACACGAAAAACATGCCCATCCTGCTTGCGGGCGGCGGATTCAAGCACGGGCGGCATCTGGCCTTCGATCCAAGGAACAACCACCCGCTGCCCAAGCTGTTCGTCTCCATGCTCGAGCGTCTCGGCCTGGAAACCGACACGTTCGCCGAATGCACCGGCACGTTGCCGGGCCTTGAAATGATTTAAGAAAAGCCGCGGAGCGGCGACAGCATGTCGCTGCAGGCGTAAGCCTGAGAACGATTCGTCCAAAAATTTTGAGCCGCGAAGCGGCGATAGCAGAATGTTATGAGGGACAACCTCTCTCCTGTGAATTAAGCATTGCTGCCGCCGCTTCGCGGCTCATGAGGAAAATTGACGATGGCACATCCAGAACAACACAGTTTCTTGCCCAGCCCTTTGACGCGGCGGCATTGGTTGCGGGCCGCCGTGGCGCAGACAGTCGGTTTCAGTTGTTTAAGTGGTTGGCAGACGGCAGCGCGGGCGGCGGAATATGAACCGCTCAATCGCTACCCGCGGATGGTGCAGGATTGGTTCACCGAGCAAGTCCGCGAGGCCGAGCGGCGAAAGCTCAAATTGATGAACGGGCTGAAATCCAAAGCCGACGCCGAGGCCTATGTCAAATCCGTCAGAGCCAAGATCCGCGAATGCTTCGGTCCCGAACCGGAACGCACGCCGCTCAAAGCCCAGACGACCGGCATCGTGGACCGCGAAGATTACACGATCGAAAAGATCATTTTCGAGAGCCGGCCCCACTTCCCGGTGACGGCCAATTTGTATCTGCCGAAAAACATCACCGCCCCGCGCCCCGGCGTGGTCGGCACCTGCGGGCATTCCAACAACGGCAAGGCGGCGGAGGCGTATCAATCCTTCGCCCAAGGCCTCGCCAAGCAAGGCTATATCTGTTTGATCTACGATCCCATCGGCCAAGGCGAACGGCTGCAATATGTCAAAGACGACCTCTCCCCGAAGATGGGCATCGGCGTGAGCGAACATCTTTACGCCGGCAACCAGCAGTTTCTGGTAGGCGAGTTCTTCGGGATGTGGCGGGCGTGGGACGGCATTCGCGCCCTGGATTATCTTCTGTCCCGCAAGGAAGTCGATCCCAAGCACGTCGGCGTCACCGGCAACTCCGGCGGCGGCACGATGACGACCTGGCTCTCGGGCGTGGAGTCCCGCTGGACGATGGCCGCCCCCGCGTGCTTCGTCACCACCTTCCGCCGCAATTTGGAAAACGAACTCCCCGCCGACACCGAGCAATGCCCGCCCAAGGCGCTCGCCCTCAGTTTGGATCACGACGATTTTCTCGCGGCCCTCGCCCCCAAGCCGGTGATCATTCTCGCCAAGGAGCGGGACTTCTTCGACGTGCGAGGCTCCGAAGAAGCTTACGCCCGGCTCAAACGGCTCTACAAACTTTTGGGGGCCGAGGACAACATCGCCCTCGCCGTGGGGCCGACCTATCACGGCTATTCGCAGGAGAACCGCGAAGCGATGTATCGGTGGTTCAACCGGGCCACACAGATTTCTCAGGCCCAATCCGAGCCGGCCATTCAAATCGAGACCGACGAAACTCTCCAATGCACGCCGCACGGCCAGGTCGCGGAACTCGAGGGCACGCGGACCGTGTTTCAATTCACGCGGGACAAGGCCCGGGAACTCGCGAAAAACCGCAGCAAGCCGCCGGCCAGAACTTTGCTGTCGGCGGCTCGCGATGTGCTCAAACTACCGCGGTTGCCGAAGTCCGCTCCGGAGTATCGCATTTGGCGCTACCTGGGCGGCCGGGGTTATCCGACGCGTTCCGGGATCGCCTACGCGGTGGAAACCGAACCGGGCATCGAGGCGATTGTGTATCGGCTCTCCGACGAACGGCTCTATTCCCGCCCGCCGAAGACCGGCCCGAAGGCGATCCTCTACGTCGCGCATCTTTCCAGCGATGCGGAGCTTCGCGGGGAACCCTTAATCAAAGAGTTGATCCAAGCCGATCCCCAGACGCCGGTGTTTACCTGCGATGTGCGGGGCAGCGGAGAATCTCAGCCCGACACTTGTGGGCCGAACTCGTTCCATTCGCCCTACGGCAGCGATTATTTTTACGCGATCCACAGCCTGATGCTCGACCGCCCGTATCTCGGCCAGAAGACCTTCGACGTGCTGCGAACGCTGGATTGGCTGGCTTCGCTGGGGCATACCGAAGTGCATCTGGCCGGCCTGGGACGCGGAGCCCTCGCCGCGACGTTTGCAGCGCTGTTTGCTGAAAACGTCAAGCAGGTCACGCTGAAACACGCCTTGACCTCTTACGACGAGATCGCCCAAAGCGAAGAATATACCTGGCCGCTCTCGGCGTTGCTTCCAAACGTGCTGACCCAATTCGACCTTCCGGATTGCTACGCGGCCCTCCAATCCAAGAACCTCAAGCAAATTGAGCCCTGGGGCGCGATGGCCGAGAAAACATAACGCGATCCAGCAACCGTCGCCGCTAAGGAACTTCTTCGCTCAGATGGGCGAAAAGATTTGGCTTCGTGTCGTTGAGGATCGCGAGGATATTCGCCCGGTCTTCCCGCGAGAGGTGCTTGAACTCGTCGTCGGCGTCTTTGCGCGTGAGCACTTCGTGGAGCCGGCGAACGACGTGGGTCTTGATCGGTTTCGGCAGCCCGTCAAAGGACGCGGAATCGATCAGATAACTGCAAGGGTATTTGAACAGACGCCGGTGGAGATCGAAATCCCGTAAGGATCGTCCGCGTTTGTCGCGCGGGCCGCGGCTCGCAAAATCGCGTGCAAAGCTCGACACGCCTTTGACCTCGGACGTCAGCGGAAACTCGTCCTTAAACAGCAAAGAGTCGAGCAGCTTATCTCCCGCCGAGGCGATCCGGCGTTTGGTGGTTTCGCTTTCGTAATCGGCCGGGCGGTCGTCGAAGGCGGCGTTCATGACCCTATCATAATGGGCCGCGTGCCGGGCTTCGTAGTTCGCGCGGGTGATCAGGTTGTGCATCTGCGTTTGATGCTCCAGGACCATGAGCGCCACAATGTCGCTCGTGGGCTCGAGGTAAGGCGACGTATCGACGCGCTTGGACAGCTCCGTCACATTGGCGCCGGCTTCGCGGTCCAAGGCTTCGGGATTCTGCCGGCTGGCGGTGGTCGCATTTCCCATGTGCCGCATGCCGCCGTGGGTGCCGGTGACATACCAGCCGCCCCAACGCTCCGAAAACGGGCTGCGGTCGTCGGTGGTAAACGTGCCCGAACCGAACTGCGGCTGGCCGTCGGCATCGGGAAACACCGAACGCACCAGATGCCCCGGCACGTTTTGCGTGCGCGACGAAGCATGGCAGATCAGGCATTGCCCCTTGTCGCGAAGAACCACCGGCACGCCGGCCGGCTCTTGGGAGAGGGTATAGAAGATCGCCCCCTGCTGCGGATCGACCGAGGAAATCTCGAGCATATCGCTGTTCTGCACGAAACCCACGTAGGTGTCATCGTTGAAATACAGCGCGCGGGGCCGGCGGGGGGAAATTCGCCGAAGTTGAAAGCTCGTTTTTGAGAACACGAGCATCTGCGACGAGGCGGGGATCTCCAGCTCTTTGAGCAAGGCGGGCAGGTAGCCGAGCTTCTCGTCATAAGCCAGTTTCGATTCGCCCAGTTTCAGCCTTTTGATAAGCCGGGCGATGGGATCCTGCGGGGGCTTTGTTTCGTAGAGAATCGGTTCCCGCTCAAACTCCACTTGCGCGCGAAGGCAATGGGTCGGCCAAAACAATCCGAGCACCACGGCTGCAAAAAGAACACTCGGCTTGGAAATCATCACGTCTCCGCTCCCAGGCTGGGGGAATTGTCCCGCGACAGCAACCACTTTTCCACACCGCCAAGCTAACACGCCTAAAACTGGATGTCAAGGTCCAATTTTAGCGAGTCGCGGGAAATGCCGAGTCAAGAACGGAAAACAAAGCCGCCGCGAAAGTGCTGTGGGGTTTAAGTTATTCCTGCAGTTCCACGTCCCAGTAAGCCTGGCTGAGGAATTTGGACCAACTGCGGAAGCGCTGGCCGCGGGTCGCATACACCGGCCGCCATTTGGGGCGTTCGGGGAGGCTCAAGAGCGGCATGCGGGCTTCGCCGGGCAAGAAGTCGGCCTTGCGGCTGTTGCAGTCGACGCAGGCGAGCACGCAGTTTTCCCAACTCGACACGCCGCCGCGGGAACGCGGGACGACGTGGTCGATCGTCAGTTCTTCCTTGCCCGGTTGCACGCCGCAGTATTGGCAGGTGAAGCGGTCGCGTTTGAAGATGTTCCGCCGGCTGAAGGTGACGGTATTATTGGGCACGCGGTCGTAGCGCGTGAGCGCGATGACTTCGGGAACCCGGAGCGATGAGCGGACCGTCTGGATCACCGGTTCGTTGTCCGACGGCTTGAGGGCCGCCCAATCGGCCCAGGTGTAGAGTTGATAGTCTTCGGGATCGACCACACGCGCGGTGCCGTTCCACACCATGACCAGCGAACGCGAAACGGTGGCGACCCCGACGGGTTGCCAGTTCCGGTTCAGCATCAGCGTGGGCCGCTGTAAAACCGCCGAGACCATGCGTCACTCTCCTCCCAATGGAAAACGGACGAAACGAGACTTTCCACCGGCCGGCTCCGCCGAAATCGAGCGGCCCGCCTCCGGAATTCCGCCAATAAAAAACGCCCTATGCCGACACGGCACCGGGCGCAGATAGAGCGGTTTTCTCCTCGGACTCCAAAAACAAGCGCTCCGCAACACGTCCGCCAACATGCAAACGAGGGGCGCCGCCGGCTCTAAACGAAGACCACCGGGAAACAAAATCTCGGTTTCCGGGAAAATTCGCATGCTCTTTCTTATCACAAGCGCGGGGAATTTGGAATCGTGGGCGGGCGTCTCGGCGGAATCGCGGTGTTTCGGGATATATTAAGCATACGCAACCGCCGGAAAAAATTCGTGGGCAAACTGCAAAAAAATCTTAACAATCCGCGGAGAAATCCCCGGGTGCCGATTCGTTTTTTTCCACGGCCAAACGAGGTCCCACGAAGGCGAACCGGCGGGGACGCTGCCCGATCGCGGGCGAGAGTTGTGGTATTCGGGCAAGTTGGTATCCTCAATCTCGATTGCCTTACTGAAAAGAGTCTCTCCTATTGCGGAGTTTTTTCGATGCGGATTGCGAAGGTTTTGCTGGCGGACGGGGAACTGCGAGTGGGCGTGATCGAAGGCGAGGATGTGCGTCTGCTGGATCTCTCGCAGGTGGATAACGTGCTCACGCTCAGCGACGTTTTGCACTCGCCGAACCCGTTGGGGATGGCGAAGTTTTTGATCGATCCCGATGCCGCCCCGATCGCGCTCAAGAGCGTCACGCTGTTGGCCCCGCTCGATCATCAGGAAGTCTGGGCGGCGGGCGTGACCTACAAACGCAGCCAGGTCGCGAGGATGGAAGAATCGGAAACCGGGGCCTCGCATTACGACCGCGTTTACACCGCCGACCGCCCGGAACTGTTTTACAAGGCCAATCCCGGCCGGGTCTCGGGGCCAGGCGATCCCGTCCGCGTGCGGGCCGACAGTTCCTGGTCGGTGCCCGAACCGGAATTGGCGCTCGTCATCTCGCCGGAGATGAAGCTGGTGGGCTACACCATCGGCAACGATATGTCGGCCCGCGACATCGAAGGCGAAAACCCGCTCTATCTGCCGCAGGCCAAGCTCTACAAGCAGTGCGCGGGTCTGGGACCATGCGTCTTGCTGCCGGAATCTCCGCTGGACCGCGCCGCGACGAAGATTGCCCTCCGCATCGACCGTCGCGGCAAGACGGTGTTCGCGGGCGAAACGAACCTCGATCAGATGGCCCGCTCGTTTGAGGACCTGATTTCCTGGCTCGGCCGGGAAAATGATTTTCCCAAAGGGGCGATCCTGATGACCGGCACCGGCATCGTGCCCGACGACGACTTCAGCCTCGAAAACGGCGATGTGGTCTCCATCGAAATCACCGGCATCGGCACGCTGTCCAATCCCGTCGTGAAAGGCTGAACCGTCACCGGCAACACGCATCCCGCCAAAATGCGTGCAGATTCTCGGCCGCCTGGGCGATCGAGAAATTTGCAACGATTCGCCGGCGGGCGTTTGCGGCGAGCCGGGTCCGCAAATCGGGGGCGCTGGCCATTCTGAGCATCGCATCGGCCAGAGCCTCCGCATCGCCGGGCGGGATCAAAAGAGCGGATTCGCCATCGCGGAGGATTTCCGCCGTTCCCCCGACATCGGTCGCGATGATCGGCAACCCCGAAGCCGCCGCCTCCAACAGCACCCGCCCCAACGGTTCCTGATGGGCGGGATGCACCAGCACGTCGGCGGCGTTCATCAGGCGGGGCACATCGTCGCGGTAGCCTAAAACACACAGCCGGCCTTTGCCGAGGCTTTCCAACGTCTGGAGCACCCGCTCTTCAAACGCCCGGCTCTCCGCTTTCTCGGAAAACCGCTGGCCCGCCAGCAAATACCGCGCGCTCGGCAGCCCGCGGGACAATCGCACCGCGGCATCCGCCAACACATCCTGGCCTTTCCGCAAACCGATCTGCCCGACGGTGAGCACCAAAAAATCCTCCGCCGATAAGCCAAGCTCGCGCCGCAGTGAGCCGTCGGAGACGCGCGGCTGAAAGCGGCCGGTCTCGACGCCGTTATAAATCGTGTGCACGCGCTCCGCCCGCAGGCCTTGGGACATGTGAAACGCCCGCGTCGCGTGGGAGACGGCCACGAGCCGGGCGTTGCGATTGAGATCCGCCATCGCCGCCCCGCTGAGCTTGATGATGTCCCGCAAATGGGCTGTTGCGGGGATGGGCAATTCATCGGCGAGCGCCCGGTCAGCCGGCCCATCGACAAGCTGTTGGCGTGCACCAGGTCGCAATCCGTTTCGAGCAATCGGCCGCCCAATTCCGGCAACAATTCCGCGCGGCCGGCGTTGGCCCTTCACGTCTCGGACATCAAACGCAATCGGCGAAACCCCACGTGCACGGAGCGCGGCTGTCAAAGGTCCCCGCGAAGGCGCAAACGTGGCAAACTCGATGTCCCGCCCCTGAAGCGAATCGATGACGGCCAGCATCGAGTTCTCGCCGCCGTTGAGGCTGCCGAATTCAAACAAGATCGCAATTCGCACCGGCACCGCCTGGGATCAAAACAGACCCCGTGGGGGACTTGCACCCCCATCTCCGGGCACGGTTCCGGCGTCTTCGCTCTTAGACCAACGGGGTAGGTCTGACATAACCGGCATTCACGATAACGACTTAGGGAATGCCCAACAATCGAGCGCTGCGGAAAGCGCTGCATTCGACGCCCGGGCCGAAATTCCGGGGCTTCTCCACCATCGCACCGACGGGGAAGCCCTCGATTTGCTCTCCCGGCTCAAATCGCGCGAGGCCCGCCAATGAATCGAAATAGGGGCGTTGCTTCGGCGAATGCGGTTGCATTTGGCACTCATCAGATAAACGTGCCATTGACGCCAAGCCACGGGGCACACATTGTTGTGATCAACAACCGCGATTTGACGCGAGTTTTTCCTCAATGCACTTTATTCGTGAGGCCCATAATGCCAAAGCCGTTCATCACCGTTCTGTTCCTCACCGCCATTCTCTGGTCGCCCGCGCCGACAACTGGGGGCGATGCGTTGCCCATTCTGGATCTACCGGACTCAGGTACGGATCCCGCCGCGATCCGCTATGCCGAGTTGCCGACGATTTCGGGGAAACTTGCCGTGATCAATCCCGCTTCGCTCGGACCGCACGCCCGCACGCCGGACAAGGTTGACATGCAGGATCTCAGGCTGAATCTGCACAACTATTTGATCCACCACGAGGGGAAGTTCTGGTGCATCTGGAGTGATGGACCTAGAATCGAAGACTGGCCGACACAGGAAATCAAATACTCCACCAGCCGGGACGGTTTCACATGGGAACCTGCTCGAAGTGTGACGGGGATCCCCGAAGAACCGTTTGCCTTCATTGCTCGGGGGCTTTGGCTTAGGAATGGGGAATTGCTGGCTCTGGGAGCGCACTATCGCGGCAAAGGGGCCTTCGGGCCTCTAACCGAAAAACAACTCAAACTCCAGGCCTACATTTACAACCCCGCCGGTGAGAGATGGAATTTCAAAGGCACACTCTATGAGAACGCCATTAACAATTTTCCGCCCCAGAAGCTCCCTTCTGGAGATTGGATACTGACGCGGCGAGATTCTCGTTTCAATGTCAGCGTGCTCATCGGCGGTCGAAAATCGCTCAGCGACTGGCAGGCGTTTCCCATCGTGCGAACGGACCAGATCCCCGCCTTCCGGCCCGATGAACCCATCTTCTGGGCGCTACCCGACGGAACGTTGTCTGCACTGTTTCGGGACAACGGAGGATCGCAACGCCTGTTTCATTCCCGCTCGCGCGATCAGGGGCGAAGTTGGGAAGCTCCGAAGCGGACGAATTTTCCGAACGCCAGTAGCAAGTTGTTTTCCCTAAAGACCAGCCGAGGTTACCGGGTAATCGTACTCAATGCGAATCCCCACGTCGGCCGGCGGGAACTCCACCTCGCGGTGAGCCGGGACGGCAAGACCTTTAGCCGCCTCGCCCGGCTTAATATCCCTTCGCCTCAGAGCATCCCTCCAGAGGTCTCTCGCGTTGCCAGGAAACTGCGTTCGGGAATCGCGAGCCTACAGTATCCCCACATTATTGAACACAACGGTCGCCTGTTGATTGCCTTTTCCCGAGGAAAGGTTGAAACGGAAGTCTTCCACGTCTCACTCGATGATGTCGATGCCCTGCTCAGGAATTGACAGTTTCCGGCTTTCACCCAGGCGTGTGTTTCCAACCAGGAGATCAATCGCGGAATGCGAGGCAATCTCTTGGATCGCGTCTTCGAGGGGTCCGCCAAGGCGATGATGCTGGAACTTTTGGAAACGACAGATCTCGATCTTGAGGAAATCAAGGAAATCCGCCGGATCATCAATCGAAAAGCCCGCAAGCAATGATTGGTCCCATATCCCAACTTCGCCTTAAAGGGGAAGCTCACGTGGAATCCATTTCCGTTCGATGTGGTGGTCTACGAGCAACTGACCGTAACGCTGGCGCATTTTCTGTGGCAAGGGGCCGCAATCGGAGGCGGCGTATTTGTTCGGCATTAGCCTGATGCTCTTGCGAGTCGTGGCGTCTTTTTATGGCGGTCATCGATTGCGACGCCCTGCAGAGATACCGCCCGACAACAATCTTTTGACCGTGGTTGATCAAGTGGCGGCGCGAATGGGGCTTGGCCGTGTGCCGATCGTGGCGTTTTGTCAGCGTGTGCCCGGTCCCGTGGTCATTGGAATTCTGCGGCCGGTTGGTTTCACGAAAATCCGTGCAACCAAGCGGAAATCAGCAAAAAACGCCCTGCGGTTTTCCGCAAGGCGTTTGGCGTAATCTCTGAAATACAAGGGAATTAAGCAAGAGGCGCCGGCCGGATTTGAACCGGCGATGGCGGATTTGCAATCCGCGAGCGGACCCTTAAAAACAAGGGATCTGGGCGAAAACTTGGACCAAAACTTGGACCAACCTGCCGTCATCGCATGGCCGCGAATGTCCGGAACTCTCCCGCGTCATCGAAGTCATGGCCCACGCTGCCCGATGCCATCAAAGCGGGGATCCTGGCGATGATCGAAGCATCGGCGAAGCCGACCTGATGTCGCCGCCTAGGTTCTTCCCCAACATCGGTGTGATCGGCGGGGCGTGGTAAAGACCCGGCATGAAAGAGAGAGTTTGTTTCAACGGCGGGCCGGCATTCTGGCCCACGGTTCGACCGGGGGGGGTGGCAAAATCGCTGAGGGCTTTTGGCCCGGATACCGCACGGCAGCCGCGCACATTTTTTGAAGGGTTTTGAATCAAAAGTTTTGGTTTTGAACCCGGCGGTGCTGGAACCACCTTGCATAAAATCTTGACATAAATGTCAAGCCTGTTAAGATTCCCTCCGAGGAGTGCCGATGAAAACAACAATATCTTCCACCCTTCAATTCCGATGGCTTTCTCCCTCCGGGCGACTACGAACTCACAGAATCCGAATTGGCCGCGTCTCATCTCGTTTTAGGAAATCCAAGCTCGCCAAACTGGGATTGGGCTGGCGGGAAAAGCTCTGTTTCAACCTTGCAACGCTCGTGGACCAACTCCGCACCGTCGGAATCACTGAGATCTTCATTGATGGGTCATTTGTGGAAGATAAGGACCATCCGAACGACATTGATGGTTATTTTGAATGTGACCTGCACGAATTGGCGAGCGGTGAACTTCAACGCCAATTGAACTTGCTTGATCCGCATAAAGTTTGGACTTGGGATCCGGAAAAGCCGAAGGCCTCACCCGGATTCCTCGAAACGGCAACTCCCGATGTGGCATCGATACCGCGTGGAACTTTATCCCCATTATGGTCAATCATGCTGGCATTCCGGGACGAACACGGCCACGAACTCACTTTCCCTTCAGCATTCCGACAAGCCCGCGACCATACGCCGCGGGGCATTGTCAAAATTGTGGAGTAAATCACATGATTCGCAGTGAATCAGAATATCAGGAAGCAAACCGCCGTTTGAAAGCCGAAACAGAGCGATTGAAAAGGAAGTGAGAAGCTTGGCGAAACTCTCTCGCCCGAAGAAGTGGAACGCGCCCTCGAACCCGTCCGTTCTTTCATGGAGCAAATCCGCGAAGAAATCGGTTCCTACGAACGACTGAAACGGGGCGAGTTTAAAGAACTCCACAATCTTGCCGGAATCGGCGAATTGCTCATTGGGCTGCGCATCTTTCGTGGACTCACCCAAAAAGAACTGGCCGAAAAGTTGGGCTGCCATGAGTCCCAAGTCTCACGCGATGAGCGAAACGAGTACCACAACATCACGCTCGATCGTGCGAATCGGCTTTTGGAGATTTTCGGCGTGGAACTGAAATCGAATGTTGATGTCAGGGAAGAAGAGTTTGTTTCATAATGGTGCTACTTTCTTTCGTGGCCCGCCAAGGAAACCCCGCCAAGAAAACGAAAAGGGGAGGCCCAATTGGGCCTCCCCTTTTCGTCGTCACAACGTCATTCGATGAGTCTCTCAAAGCGCCAAACGGCCCCCTTATTTGCCGATTTAATCGGTGGAAAGGTGCGGCCGGGTGAGATCATCGGAATGTATGCTTCCTCATGCGTTGGCGATGGCGACGATGTGCCATCGGTGTAGCGGTCGAAGCGATACACACCGGCGAGAGGGCAGTCCTGCCCCGTTCGCCACTCGTGCGGTTGCGAGGTTGGTGCAACCATAAAAACCTCCTGGAAGGCAGTGCCTTCCAAAATCCCGCCGGATTTGGACTTCAAAAGGTGGCGGAAGGAGGCTACACAACGTCAATTGTTGAAAAACCTCGTTTCTGGAGCCAAATCCGCACAATCCCACCGGCCGCATATTTCGCATTTTCCCGCCGATCCGCATTGATGGCCGGGTTTTCACCGATAGGCGCTTCACGTGCCGATGGAAACTGATACGGTTCTCGCCCCGTTGTCAGGATGGACGCCATGAAGCAGGATGTTATCAAGAATCCGATTCTCAATTCCCCGTTTGTCGAACCGAATCGGCATTTTCGGTTCAAGGAAGATGGGATCACCAGCACGGTGATCAAAAGCCGCCGGCCCAGCGCTTATTTTGTTCCCATCGCCAAACCGAAGGCGAATTCCAAACAGGCCACGTTCGATTTTGACCCGGAAAGCAACGCCCTCGCCGATAATCCCTTCATCAACCAGGTGCGGGAAAAGATTCGGATTTGGCGGGAAGGCGGTTATGCCGGCGTGACACGGGCCACGCAGCGCTTGCTCGATTATTGGGGCGACACCGAACGGGAACGCAAACTGTTCTTCTGCCAGCGGGAAGCCGTCGAAACCGCCATCTACATCACCGAAGTGGCCGGCAAGTTCAACGATCATTGGATCGAAAACACGCTCGGCGAAGAAAACAAAGCCTTCAACATGGGGCTGTTCCGGTTGGCGTTCAAAATGGCCACCGGCAGCGGGAAAACCGTGGTGATGGCCATGCTGATGGCGTGGCAAATCCTCAACAAACTTTCCAACCGCCAAGATGCCCGGTTTACCGATGCCTTCCTGATCGTCACGCCGGGAATCACGATCCGCGACCGGCTCCGCGTTTTGCTCCCCAACGATCCCGAAAACTATTACCGGCAGCGGGACATCCTTCCCCCGTGGCAGATTCCCCATCTGGAATCGGCCAAAATCATCATCACCAATTACCACGCCTTCCATCGCAAGGAACAGGTGCAGGCAGCGCGGCTGACGAAAAAGATTCTTGCCGGCGATGATCCCGACCGTTTCCGCGAAACTCCGCAGCAGATGGTCAACCGCGTTTGCCGGGAACTCGGCAACAAACGAAATATCATCGTCATCAATGATGAGGCCCACCATTGCTATCTTCGCAAGGAAAAAGACGATTCCAACGGGCCGAAACTCAGCCGGGAAGACAAGAAGGAAGCCGAAGAACGGAACCAACAGGCCCAGTTGTGGATTTCCGGCCTGAAAGCCATCGAAGACAAACTCGGCATCAAGGCGGTTTATGATCTCTCGGCCACGCCGTTCTTCCTGAGCGGTTCGGGCTACCAGGAAGGAACGCTCTTTCCCTGGGTGGTGTCCGATTTCTCTCTGATCGATGCCATCGAATCGGGAATCGTCAAAGTGCCCCGCGTTCCCGTGGCCGATGATTCGATGGTCGGGACGATGCCGAAGTACCGCAATCTCTGGCCGGAAATCCGCGATGAACTCCCCAAGGTGGGCCGGAAGGATGCCCAGCTCACCGAAGAACCCCGCCTTCCGGCCGTGTTGCAGGGGTGCTTCAAAGCCTTTACCCACAGATTTCAGGAATTCCCGGCAATCCCATTGGGAACGATCCTTGTCATCCTCCCCCCCTTGAGTTGGAGGATGCAAGATCCCAATTCCCCGCTGCCTGGGTGTTCGTCCAAAGTAGATTTCGGTATCATCACTCTCCGGAAGAACGGATTGAGCGTTGATTCTTCGCAACTTCCGCCCTGGCTTGAATTTGCCACAATCCAAGGCTAACAATGGTATAATGGAATTGAGACATGTCCGAATCTCCCCCGAAAACAATCCCGATTCAAAACGAAGATATTGTCGGCATTCAAGCCCTCATTGAGTTGGGGGAGGAGAATTTGGCCAAACTCGCACGAATCCAATGTCAGCAGCCACTCGAATTGAATTTGTCGAATGTCTACGATCGCTTGGTCGCCGACCTCGAATGTGATCGTCGCACACTTCAACTCGGAATTCTCAATGCCTTGATTTCGTTCAATGGATTGAGGCGCCGCCTGGAATTGCCTGCTGCAGAATTTCTTACAGCACTTGACCATACCCTCACCAATCAGTCGCCCCAAAAATGGAGGGAAAACCATCTGGATTCTTGGAAGGCGATTGTTCCACATCTTTCCCCATTTTTTGAGCCGGACAACTTCTTCGCACAGGTTAGCAAGGCGTTTGATCTTCTTTCCGAACGCCCCACTCTTTTTCAGTCTGCCCGGATTCTGACGGAATTTCGGCCAATCTTTAATGAGGAACAATCCAGAACCCTTGCTGTACTTCAAACAAACACGCTGGTGCTGGAATACTGGGATGGGCAAAACCGAACGTTGCACGTGAGTTTGGACAGTTCCGATTTGGAAGATTTGCAGATCGAAATGAATCGGGCGAGGCAGAAGATTGGCGTCGTCAAACGGGAAGCAATTGAGAAGGGCTCAAATTTAGTGACTTACGGGGAATTGACAGAACAATGAGCAAGACCGCCACTCTGGTAGATTATGCGAAGCGGACACGCAGAGTTGCACGTAAACCATACTGCGATGAACTTGATCCTCCAATTCCACGCCGGATTCTCTCCACAGCCAGAGAAGGCTTCGAATCGGACGAGAAGCAACCGAGTTCGGCAGGTACCGCTGTTGAAAATGTCTTCAATTCCGGAACCTTTCATCGTGAGTTCTACACAACCACAGAATGTGAACACGCAGATTTGGTAGATCTTCTTATTGAATCCGCCCAAAAGAATTTCCCGCTGATCATTACCGAAACAAAACTTGTCAGCCAACAGCCCGAGTTTGGTGCACTTTGGGTTCCGTCGAGCCCTGGTGGCTATACCGCATGGCTTCGGTATTATATTAGGTTCTTGACACAATCCGATCTGAGAGACGATCCTCGGAATCAATACGCGAATTTCTCGAATTTTTGGATTAAACGCAAAAACCAAGCGGCTGCAATATGGGGCGGTCAAGAGTCTTTACAAGAATCTCCTCCACTGGATCCTCAACAAGGCCAAACCGAAGCAGAGATATATACTGGTGAAGATTTCTGGGCCATTGTGAAAGATGCGCACGCGGAAATTGAAAGACGTGTTGAAGCCCTGAATGAACTTCACTTTGAGGAGCCTGATTCTGTAGCCAACTTCATCGTGGATGAATTGGAACGGGAAGGGCTTAGCGCACGCTGGCGGAACACTATGATCTTGGCGGCAGAGATGGTCCAGTTCACGGATGAGCAACTTCGTAACCGTCTCACTCAACGGCTGTATGATCTTGCCTCGACCCTTCTGCACTCGACCGCTACGGAAATGAAGCCGATCGTTCAATCAGCAATTCGCACCTATGTCTCGATGATTCGCCCCGAGCAAGCCGAGACGCTTTTGCCATTTCTTGAACCGCCGAAGCCAATTGAAACGCGGCTGGTAACATTGCTTTGCGTGACGCATCGATTCCAAGTTCAGCCTCCGGATGATACAACACAGCATGAAAATCTCTCAAATCGGATTCATGAGTTGGCCGTGAAGTTCTTGGATCGGGATTGGTTAGTGGCGGGTGAAAAAGCCGCCCTTGGCCAAAACGCAACGTGTGCGTTGGCCGCGCTGGGAGATTCACGTTTGAACGAGTGTGTAGAGAAGATTCAACAACTCGAAATGAAATGGCTTACCCGGCAGGTTAAACGCAAATTGATGAATTTGCTCGAAGCGTGGTCACAAAAGTCGGATGTCATGAAACACCCCGCTGCGAAACTTGTGAAGGAACAGTTAGGAAAACTCGAACACCAAGATTGACCTGCACGACACGGGATTTCGCGAATGCCTGGACTTCGCTTGAAGGCTGCCCCAACACCTGTTCCGAAGTTTGCAGTAGTGGGTATGTATGCCCGGCCAGAGCAGGATCAATTTGTGCTTCATGTGGCATTGCTACGTGATGGTTCTGATCTTGCTTTTGGTCATTCTGTCGCGGTTTGGCATTGTACTCCGCCAATCATTGCAGGAGAGAAAGCAAGTGCTTTTTCCAATCATGCGTTCGATGAGTGCAAGGTGCATGCTGCAGGGTTTCTTGACGATCTATCACCCGACGATGTGGCGGGCATCCAAACGATTCTCGCTGAAATCGACACTCAAACTCCACCAATGGCAACACAGCCCAAAGGGTTTTTGACGCACTACATCGTCAATCCACCCGTCGATTGGGTTAATGACAAGCGGACTGGCAACAAACGATTTCGGAAGTTCAGTTGTGTGGGATTCGTCTGCGAGTGCTATCAAGAGGGCGCCGACATTCAACTTCTTAATCTTGATCCCTCAAAGTTTCCGGAAGTGAATCTGGCGACACTCACCAACTCATACGGAGACGGCGTCCAAGACGAACGACGACGGGTACAGGCGGGAATTGAAGGTGAAGAACCGTGGCGAATTGCTCTTGCTGGCTATGTGCTTCACTCGCTAAATCGCTCCGCTCAGACGGTTCGTGAAACCGCCTACACTCCCACAAGTATTGATGAAGCTTCATTTCCCTTAGATGCTTCTCACAATTCCAGCCAGGGAAAGATGGAATCGATTGGAGTGAGGTTTAAGAAAGGTGGGAGTTCCACATCAACATGATTTCAATAGTGGTCTGAACGCGGCTTATTTTCCCATCACCTTCCCAACTCTTTCAACCCATCCTTCAATTCCTGATTGAAGGACGCGGCATCGTCGGCGTGATGGGCGCGGTGGTGGCAGTTGGGGCATAGGGCGATGACGTGGACCGGGTAATCGGGGCCATCGCCGGCTTAGGCGGGTGGTGTGGTGCGGTATCCGTGGTATCTGATGGCCGATTCTGCCGAAGGGGTGCGGAAGGAAGCCGAGATCACCGGCAAAACGCCGCCGGATTATCCCACGCATGGGGACATCAAAAAGGGCTTTGTCTATAAGCGCGTGCCGCACGTCATGCTCAAGCACATTGCCAACAACGAAGAAATCGATGCGATTCACGAAAAGTGGCAGAAGAAACTGGAACCGATCCGCGAAAGCCTGAATGCCTCGCGCGGCCAGTCCTGGGAGGAATGGGAAATCCCCCGCGAAGCCGAGGGCGATTGGAGCAGCGAAGATCAAAAGCATCTCAAAAAGTGGTGGGAACTCCGCCGCAAGCGCCAGGCCGAAATTGATGAATCCATCGCCCGGAACGCCGATCAAGAATTGCTCTACGATCAGCCCTACGAAGACAAGCACACGCTCCGCGTGACCGGGCCGTTTACCGTAGAAAGCCTTTCGCCCCACCGCCGGATCGACGTGCAGGAAAAGGCGAAGCTGGCCAATGAAGGGGTGAAAATGCGGGTGGTGGGGCCGGATCATTTCGGCAATGCCATCATCGAAAACCTGCGTTCGGCCGGCGTTCAAAACCGCATCAAGACCGAACGCCTCAAGTTCGATGTGCTGGAACCCTTCCCCGGCGAATGGATTCACGCCCGTGGCGAATACACCGACAAATCGGGCAACCTGAAAACCGTGGCGGTGTGCATCGGGCCGGAGTTCGGGACCGTGGGGCCGGATTTGGTCCGCGAAGCCGCCAAGGAAGCCATGCAGGGCTTCGGGAACGATTTGCTGTTGGTCTGCGGGTTCGCGTTCGATCCGATGGTGGAAGAGGAATCCAAAACCTACGGCAAACTGCAAGTGGAAATCTGCCGGATGAATCCCGATCTCAGCATGGGCGATGAACTGCTCAAAAAGACCGGGGCCGGCAACCTGTTTATGATCTTCGGCGAACCGGACATCACCTTGGACGAAACCGAAGATGGGGAAATGGTGGTGGAGATCCACGGGATCGACGTTTACGACCCGACCACGGGCCAAATCCGCAGCGATTCGACGGATGACATCGCGTGTTGGTTCATCGACACCAACTACGATGCCGAGAGTTTCTTCGTCCGCCACGCCTACTTCACGGGGGCCGAAGAACCCTACGCCAACCTGAAGCGCGCCCTCAAAGCCGAAATCGACGAAGACGCCTGGGCCAGCCTCTACAGCACAAAAAGCGAACCGTTCCCCAAGCCGACACGGGCAAAATCGCGGTGAAGGTCATCAACCACTACGGCGACGAAGTGCTGAAAGTTTACGCGGTGAAGTAGAAATCGGAAAAGCACCGATGGCGAACCGATTTGGGAAATTGTATCTCTATTTTAGCGGAGGACTGGAAATTTGATTCCCTTCCCGCAATGATGCTGAAAACAATCCTTTCCAAATCCGATAGAAAACCAAGCACCATGCCCTCCTTTCGCCGACCAGGTAAGGAATACGTTGAGGGCGAAAACATCCGCCCTTCCAATCTGCCCAAATATCGAGTTGAGGAGTATGCGCGAAGTGGCGCAGGCGTTGACATTCCGCGTGGGCGAACCCATTGGGGAAATGGTCGAGCGCCTTGGGGGCAGCATTCATTTTGAACCGGCTGACGAATGGTTCGCCGAAGATGGCTCCATTTACGTGCATGGAGAAACGGAGTTCGATATTGTCCTTCCTTCGTTCACCAGTCCCTTGAGAGACCGATTCACTACCGCTCACGAGTTGGGGCATTATTTCCTACATTCTCGGCAAGGCGAAAAGCCCATAATTGCCTTTCGTTCCGGCTCCAATCGAATCGAGTGGGAAGCGAATTGGTTTGCGGCTGAGTTGCTTATGCCGTGCCACGAGTTTCTGGCCGAGATGCAACAGGGGAAGTCAATTGCCGATCTTGCGGTGAAGTTCTACGTCTCAGAGGATGCCGCACGAGTCAGGAATGAATCCCTCAAAGCAGTTGCCGGATGATGGTGCTGGGGCTGGAAGCTTCGTTTGTTTCTGAGCGCCGATCTTGCCGGTTCCACCGCCTACAAAATCTCTCACGCGGAAGATCCGACGCAATGGGCGGAAACCTTCCGTTCATTTTTCGGAGATTTCCCACGCTTCCTTCATGGCGAGTATGGAAAACTCGCGGACTTCGAGGACTCAAAACTGCCCGACTGCTCCGAGGAAGTGAAGCCCTGGAAATTCTCCGGGGATGAAATTCTCTTTACAGCGAAGCTTTCGGATCATCGGCACGTGGCCACCCATATCGCCGCGTTCAAAAACGCCGTGACCAAATATCCGAAGGAATGGCAGAAAAAGGAAGTTCCCCTCCGGCTGAAAGCCTCCGGTTGGTTGGCTGGTTTTCCCGTCACCAACACGGAACTTGCCCTTTCGACGGCCGATAACGAATCACTTCGGGATTTTGTCGGACCCTCCATCGACTTGGGCTTTCGCGTGGCCAGTCAAGCCACCCCCCGGAAATTCATGCTGACCGCGGATTTGGCTTTGATGCTGCTGGACGCCATCGAGAAACTCGAATTGGAAAAGGACTTCTGCGAATTTCGGTGCGATGGGCGAAAAGAACTCAAAGGCGTCTTGAACGGAAACCCCTATCCCCTTGTTTGGATAGATGCGGCTGAGGATAACTGCCTAGATAAATTGGAAGATACCGTGGCAACATTGCATCGCGACCGTGCAGGATCGCAGGACGATTTCAGGAAATTTCTAAGACGGTTCATCGACGAGCATACGCCCCCATTGTTTCGCCCATTCATCGGGGGCGACACCGACGATAAGTACGGAAAGATCAACGAAACGATCGCGAAGCGGAGAGATAAGTTAATGCGGGCGGAAACGGAAAGTGGGTACACCGTTATGGGAGAGGATGAGGACCAGGCCCCCGAACCCGATCAACCGACGGCCGAAGAACTCGAACCGCCCAAAACCAAACCAGATCTCCCACATCCCGACGAATCCGCTGATTAGCCCGCTTCGTTGTAGCCAGGTCCTTTGGCATCCCGCCACTTCTGTCCGCGAGTTCGCCGATTCGCTCCACCAAAGAGTAAGAAGAAGAACCCCCATAAAGATCCGATTTATCGGCGAAAAACCAGCGATTGGATACCCGCGGGACGGGGGCAGGGTCTCGGAAGGACCCGCACCGGCAAAAAATATCGCCAAGTTTTTTTGACCGGCTTTCCCAGCCGATGACGCCGTTGACACTGACAGTTTTACGTGAAACAAAGCGGGAAAACGAATATTGTCATTGGGCTCCTCAGAAATCGCCGAAAGTTTTGCGAACGCGGGACAATGTGGGCCGCACATCTTGTGTTTGCGGATTGACATTCCCCCACAACTTGCTAGAACTGTTGCAGCGACCTTGGCCGGCATTGCCCCACATCTGGGGGAATCTGGAGGGTGCCTGTCTAAATGCCAGCGTCAACCGGACCGAATTTTCCTCTTGGAGGATGTTTGATGAAGATTTCGCGAGCGGTCATGGCCCGCTATAACCTGTCAAATGGTGCCCAGCGATCGGAATCGACCCTCCAGCTAAAACTACATGTTTGTGGAGGTTATTAATGACAACTCAAGAAGCACTTTTCGGAAATCCAATCCCGCGGATTTCCGACTCTTTCAGCTATTGGCAATTGCGCCACTCTCTCAAAACGGGCAAATTCCCGGCCCCAAGACTCAATTCATCGAAGTCTTGGGATTGGACCGCTGACGACGTTGAAGAACGCCAGTGGAATTTTTCACCGAACGCGAAGCCCAAGTAAACCAAACCGCCGTGCGCACTGAAGCCCACGGATCCCCCGTGGGCTTTTTGCATGGGCGCAAAGGGAACGGCCAACCCGTGATGACCGGGCCGGCCGTGGGAACCCCGGCGGTTTGCCGGAATCTCGCAACACCATCTTACGGACCAGAACCGATTTTGGGAACGCGGATTCCGCGACGATTGCCGGGACTCACCAGACTTCAACGAAGTGAGTCCGATGATAAATCGTCTCTTCAATCAACCCGACAACGGCCGGCAACGGTCGATTGAATTGCCCCCGAACAATCCCGATGCGGAGCGGGCCGTGTTGGGTTCGGTCATTCTCAACAGTCCCGAAGCGATCGAAGCCGCCGGCGAAATCATTGCGCCAGGCGATTTTTACAACGCACCAGCATCAAACGATTTTCGCTTTGGCCCTGGAACTCGACCGCGACGGGCTGCCCGTGGATTCGGTGATTCTGGCGCAACGCTTGCCCCCCAAGAATGCGCCCGCCGATGGCTGGGCGCTGTTTCTTGCGGAAATCATGGAAGCCCCGCAAAGCACCGCCAACGTGCGGAATTACGCGGGCATCGTGGCCGAATGTGCGAAACGCCGTCGGCTGCTCGCGCGAGCGAAGACCGTGCAAGCCGCATTGATGAACCCCGCCGAATCCTGGGAAGAAATCCAAGCGCGTTGGTTGGGAGAAGATGATCCCGCCGCCCTGTTTGATTCCTGCCCGCCTTCCGAAAAACTGGGCGAACTGGGAACGTTCGAGCCGTTCCCCGTGGATTGTCTGCCGAAACCGCTCGGAGAGTTTACGTCCCGCGCCGCCCTGTCCGCCGGCTGCGATCCCGCGTTCATCGCTCTGCCGATCCTTTCCGCCTTGGGCGGATGCGTGGGCATCTCCCGGCGCTTCGGATTAAAGAGGAATGGATCGTCCCGCCCGTGATTTGGACCTGCACCATCGGCGAATCGGGAACGGGCAAATCCCCCGCCATGAAGATGGCCTTGCGGCCGCTGCGGGCGATTCAAAGCCGATGGTTCGCCCAATTCGATGAAGACCTCGAGCGCCACGCCCAAGACAAAACCCAATTCGATGCGGACCTGGCGGAATGGAAGCGGGCCGGCCGCCGCCGCGGGGAACCGCCGCCCGATTCGCCGGCCCCGCCCACCGCCCGCCGCCTGTTGATCGATGACACCACAACCGAAGCCCTGCCCGTGCGGTTGATGGAAAACCCGAAAGGGCTGTTGGTGCAGCGCGATGAATTGAGCGGCTGGTTTCAGAGTTTCAATCAGTACCGTTCGGGGAACGGCGGGGATGTGGCGAAATGGCTTTCGCTGTTTGATACGGATTCCATCACCGTGGATCGAAAGACTTCCGTTCCCGTGACTCACATCAGCCGAGCCGCGGTTTCGATCACCGGGGGCATTCAGCCGGAGATCCTGAAATCCGTTTTGGGACGGGAGCATTTTCAGAACGGATTGGCCGCCCGGTTTCTGATGGCCATGCCGCCCCGCACGCCCCGCCGCTGGATTGATGCCGAAGTGGGGGAAACCGCTCAAGCTCAATTGGCCGACGTTTATCAGGGACTCTTGGATTTGGAACCCGAACGGGATGATATGGGAATGCCCCGCCCCAAGCTGGTGGGGCTGACTCCCGACGCCCGGACCGAATGGATTGCATTCATGGATCGGCACGGGGAGGAACAAGCCGACCTTTCGGGGCTTTGGCTTCGGCCTGGTCGAAACTGGAAAGCTATGCGGCGCGGCTGGCTCTTCTGTTGCATTTGGTGGAACTCGTGACGTTGAACGCCGAGAGCGAAGCCGTGGGGCTGGAGAGTTTGCGGGCTGGGATCCGTTTGGCGGAATGGTTCGGCCGGGAAACGAAACGTATCTATTCCGCCTTCCAGGTTCCCGGCGGGGCTGATGAAGAACTGATGGAATTTCGGGATCTGGAATTGGTCATCAAAGCCAACGGGGGATCCATCACGCCCCGCGAACTGCATCGCCGCCGAAGCCGCTACCGCACCTGCGAAGAAGCCGAGAAAGCCTTGAACCGGCTGAAAAGGAAGCGGGGCGGGGAATGGCGGTTGGTGAAAACCCGCCGACGCCCCCGGCGGGAGTTTCGGCTGTTGGATTTCGAGGACTGGCGAGCGGGCTGAATGACGTTATTCGTTCAATCCCGCGGGAAAACCAAAAGTGTCAGTGTCAATGGCGTCAGGACACCAAAACATGGCCCGTATCGGCGAAGAAACAAAGTGTGTTTTATACCTGCGGTACTTCTCGTTCACGAAAAATAAGAGCGATCGGGGGGAAGTACCTTTTGACCTGTCTCGGTTCGGCTGGGCCGATTTCGCCCCGCGAACTGCACCGCCGCCGAAGCCGCTACCGGGTGAGGATGCGGAGAAAGCCTTGAACCGGCTGAAAAAGAAGCGGGGCGGGGAATGGAAACATGCCTCAAAAGAGGCCGTGAAACTCTGCCGTGAACGGTAAATCCTAGTTACCAAAAAGCCGAATGGAAGAAATTACAAACACGGCCCAGGCCGGCAAACTCTTCAGGCGGTTGGGCTTCTCCATCAGCCCGGCCGCGGATCGGAACAGCAATGGCGACTGACGGTTCATCATTTTTCACAATCGCAAACGCTATAGATCAAGCGAATTGACATGAGCAAACCCGAAACCATCCCGTTCCCCCCGCCGCAATCTGCGGATGAACTTCCGCCGCCTTTGACCATGACGGCCGAAGAACTCGCCCGCGAATTGCGGGTGGATGAACGCCAAGTCCGCCGGTTGGATTCGGAAGGCAAGATCCCCAAGGCCCTGACGATCGGCACGCGCTCGAAGCGTTGGCTTCGGGATGTGATTGTCCGCTGGCTGGCATCCCAAAAGCCAGACGGAACGCTCCCAACCCGCAGCGAATGGCAGGCGATGGAAGAGCAGCGAATCCGAGATGAAATCGGCCATCGGTGATGTTATGGTGTTATTGACCTTTGCCGGCTGCCGGGGCGAGCGGGACTGATACCCCGCCGCCCCGCGTGGCCGGCGCGTATCAGAAAGGATCGAATCCAATGGCCCATCTGTATCAGCACACCTACCCCGCCCCCATCCCGAAACAAGCCGAGATCGTCGAGAAGGACGGGCGGAAGTTCGCCCGCTTCCGAACCCGCGGCCGGGTGATCACGGCCCCGCTCACCGATGATGGCGAACGCTGCCTACGCAAGACCCGAAAATGGTACGGCAAGTATCGGGATGCCGATGGCGTCATTCAACGCGAGCCGCTTTCGGCGGACAAGGACGAAGCGGCCGAGATGCTCCGCGAGATCGTCCGCAAAGCGAACCGCGAAAAGAATGGCTACTCGGATCCCTATGAAGAGCATCGCGAGCGGATGCTTTCGGAACACGTGGAGGATTTCCGCCGGCATCTCGAATCGAAAGACAATTCCCCCGACCATGTTCAACAGCAAGCCAACCGCCTTCAACGGCTTTTCGACGGATGCCGATTTCATCAAGCTGCAACACCTGCAGGCGCATCGCGTGGCGGACTGGCTGAAAAATGAACGCGGATTCCGGCCGGATCGGCGCGGCGACCAGCAACGATTATTTGCAGGTCATCAAGAACTTCGGAACCTGGCTCATCAAGGAACGCCGTTGGCCGGAGAATCTTTTCGCATCATCTCTCGCCGGTGAATGAAGACGTGGACGTGAAGCGGGAACGCCGGGCCGCGACGCCCGAAGAATTGGAATGGCTCATCAAGGCCGCGAAGGAATCCGAGGAAGTTTATCGGCGGCTCGCCGGCGAAGATCGCATGATGCTCTATTTCACGGCCGCTTATTCGGGGCTGCGGGCGCAGGAACTCGCGTCCCTCACGCCCAGGTCGTTCAACCTCGCCGCGAATCCCCCGACCATCACCGTCGCTGCAGCCTACTCGAAACGCCGCCGGCTCGATGTCCAACCGCTTTCGCCTGAGGCCGCGGCCTGGTTGTCCGATTGGATTGCGAAACGGCGGGAGGATGACCCGGACGCCCTCTTGTGGCCCGGCTCGTGGTGGCGAACCGCCGCGAAGATGCTTCGCATCGACCTGGAAGCCGCGCGAACGAATTGGATCGACGATGCGAAATCGTTCGTCCGGGAGCAACGGGAACGATCCGACCTGTTCAAGTACGAAGACGCCCGCGGCTGCGTCTTCGATTTCCACGCCCTGCGTCACACTTTCATTTCGTCCCTCGCGACGGCCGAGGTTCACCCCAACACGGCCAAGGAATTGGCCCGCCATTCGACGATTCAAGCTCACGATGGACCGATACAGTCATTTGCAGGCCCGGGACGTGGCGGCGGCTCTGGTGGGCGTTCCCGTCGTTCCGAAACCGGGCGGATCGGACCGCCCGGAATCCCTCCAGGCGACCGGGACGGACGGGCAGGCTCCGCAAAAACTTGGACCAAAACTTGGACCAGCCCCCGGCAGCGTATGTCCGCAGATGTCCGGAAGTGGGGAAAACCCCGATCCGACGCCAAAAAAAGCGAATCGCCCAAACCCTTTGAAAATTAAGGGTTTGGGCGATGATGAGCCGCGAATGTCCGCTGATGTCCGAAGAGGCGCCGGCCGGATTTGAACCGGCGATGGCGGATTTGCAATCCGCTGCCTTAGGCCACTTGGCTACGGCGCCTGAGACTTTTTTTGGTTGTATCGGTTGGGGCGGGGGAAATCTTGATGACCGTTTGTGTGTTGATCCTAATTTTGTGGACTGGGCCGGTCAAGAGAGCGGCGGGGATTGTTAAGGCGGTTCCCGATTCGAGCGGGGTTCGGCTTCATTGACTGGGATCGGAAATTCGCCGGCGAGTTGGATTTGGAGCGAGTTTGAGCGGTGCATTTTTTGATGGAGTCTTGTATCATGGGAGCATCACGCCTGCCGAATAGACCCGCCCCCCCGAAAATTCCATCCGCTCGAGACCTGTCTTACCTGGAATGGTTCGTTTTATGGTTCGCTGCACGCTGATCATGCTGGCCGCATTGGTGTCCGCCCTTTGGGGGACACGCGTATCGCTGGGCGAGGATGCGAAGGAGCGGGCGTTTTTCGAGTCGCGGATTCGCCCGGTGCTCGTGAAGCATTGCTACGAATGCCATTCCGCGACGGCGAAGGAAATTAAAGGAAACCTGCGTGTGGACTCGGCGGCGGGTCTGCTCGACGGCGGGGATTCGGGGCCGGCTCTGGTGGCGGGCAAGCCGGAGGAAAGCCTGCTCATGGAAGCCCTCCGCTACGAAAGTTTCGAGATGCCTCCCGCCGGGCGGTTGCCGAAGAAGATCATCGACGACTTCGAGCGGTGGATCAAAACCGGGGCCTACGATCCCCGCACCGAGACGCCGGCCGCGGAACCCAAAGCGGCCCCGCGGACGATCGACATCGAAGCCGGCAAAAAGTTTTGGGCGTTTCAGCCGGTGAAGCGGGCGGAGGCGCCGGCGGTCTCGGACAAGAATTGGCCGCTTAATGACATTGATGCTTTCGTGCTGGCGAAGTTAGAACACTCCCGCTTGAAGCCTGCCCCCGACGCGGACCGCCGGACGCGGATTCGCCGGCTGTATTTCGATCTCATCGGCCTCCCGCCTTCGCCGGCCGAGGTCGAGGAGTTTCTCAGCGATAACTCACCCGGGGCTTGGGAGCGGGTCGTAGATCGGCTGCTCGATTCCAAGGAGTTCGGCGTCCACTGGGGCCGGCATTGGCTGGATGTCGCCCGCTACGCCGACTCCAACGGCGGCGATTTCAACGCGACCTTCCACAACGCCTGGAAGTACCGCGACTATGTCATCGAATCCTTCAACCGCGACAAGCCGTTCGACCAGTTCGTGCGCGAGCAGATCGCGGGCGATTTGCTTTCGAGCGAAACCGATGCCGAGCGCACCGACCAAGTCGTGGCGACGGGGTTTCTGATGATGGGGGCGAAGATGCTCAGCGAGCGGGACAAGATGAAGCTCACGATGGATGTCGTGGACGAGCAGATCAATACGATCGGGCAGGCGTTTTTGGGGATGACCGTCGGTTGTGCCCGCTGCCACGATCATAAGTTCGATCCGATCCCCACGGCCGACTACTACGCGATGGCGGGCATTTTTCAAAGCACGGAAACCCTCAAAGGCGAAAGCCAGCAATACGTCTCCACCTGGC
Source organism: uncultured Planctomycetaceae bacterium (assembly GCA_963815195.1). Taxonomy (GTDB): domain Bacteria; phylum Planctomycetota; class Planctomycetia; order Planctomycetales; family Planctomycetaceae; genus CAWAVN01. The sequence goes on along the minus strand of CAWFGE010000008.1, from coordinate 271,216 downwards.
CCCGCCGGACTTTGCCGACTTCGCCTGAGCATCTCGCCGCCGTCGAAAAGTTTGAGGCCAAACAGAAGGAATTCAAGTCCGCCATCGCCCAGGCGAAGAAACAGCAGACGAACCTGGAGAAATCTTTGGCGAAGCTCAAGGCGGGCGAACGTTCGCTGACGGCGGACGATGCCGACGCCAAGAAGACCGGCGTGTGGAAGGATTCCACGTATTCGCCTTCCTTCATCGGCACGGGCTATGTGCACGATGACCAGTCCGAGAAGGGCGAGAAGTGGATTGAATATACGATCGAGATTCCCCGCGCGGCGACTTACGAGGTGCGGCTGTCTTACACAACGGGCGGCAATCGGGCGAGCAATGTGCCGGTGAGCATCAAGCACGCCGACGCCGAGGTCGAAGTCACTTTGAATGAGTCAAAGAAACCGCCGATCGATGGGTTGTTTGCTTCCGTCGGGAAGTTTCCCTTTAGCGAAAAACAGCCGGCGGTGATTACGATCTCCACGCGCGGCACCGAAGGCTATGTGATCGCGGATGCCGTCCGGCTCGTGGAACTCGACAAAAACGGCAAGCCGGTGCATGCGGCGGTTGCGGCGGACAATCCCGAATTCAAGAAGGCCGCGTCGGCTTTGGAAAAAGCGAAGGGCAAACAAGCGCGGTTGGAAGCGGAGCTCAAGACGCTCGAAAAAAACGCCCCGCCGCCTTTGCCCAAGGCGATTGCGGTCACCGAGGCCCCGAAGGTCGCCGACTGCGCGATTTGCGTTCGGGGCGATCATCAAAATCGCGGCGAGGTCGTGCCCCGCGGGGTTTTGCAAGTGGCGACGTGGGGCGAACTGCCGGCGTTTTCGCCCGGACAAAGCGGCCGGAAGGAACTGGCCGATTGGATCGCCGATCCCAACAATCCGCTGACGGCCCGCGTTTTTGTCAACCGGATTTGGCATCATCTCTTCGGCCAGGGCATCGTGCCCAGCGTGGACAACTTCGGCAAGCTCGGCGATCGGCCTTCGCATCCCGAATTGCTCGACCGGCTGGCGGCGGATTTCATCGCGGACGGCTGGTCGACGAAGCAGACCATTCGGCGGATCGTGCTCAGCCGGGCGTACGGGATGAGTAGCGAACTTAACCCTGCCGCCTGGAACGCCGACCCCGAGAACCGCCTGCTCTGGCGGGCGAACCGCCGCAGACTCCCGGCCGAGGCTGTTCGCGATGCGATGCTCGCCATCAGCGGCGCGGTCGATCTTTCGCCCGGCGGCACGCCCGTGGAAGGCTTGGGCACGCTGGTCACGCAGAACACATCCGAGCAAACCAAGTTCGAGCGAAAGGCCTCGGAGCATCGCAGCGCCTATCTGCCGATCATCCGGGCCGAGACTCCCGCCGATCCTCTTGGTGTTCGATTTCGCCGATCCCGATCTGGTCACAGGCCGGCGGTCGGTGACGAACGTCCCGGCTCAAGCGCTTGCTCCTGTTAAACAGCCCGTTCGTCATGGACCAAGCCGAACGCGCCGCGGCCCGCGTGGAGAACTCGGCGGAAACCGATGATCCGAAAAACCTCATCGACCGAACGTATGAATTGGTGCTCTCCCGCCCGCCCACGGATTCGGAAGCCGCGCGCGCGGAAGCCTTCTTGAAAGCCGCGGAAGAAGCCAAGTCGGCCAACAAGAAGACCGATTCGCCCCGCCCGCTGGCGCAGTTGATCCACACCTTGTTTGCCTCGACCGAATTTCGCATGTTGAATTGACGAGGTCCCAAGCCGACGACTTGTCGTCGGTCCGACGCCAGCGGCGTCGGCTTGGGAAACATAAGAATAAAAGATATTCTTCAACAGTCCTCCGGAAATATCCCGCCATGAAAACTTCTTACACGCGCCGCGATCTTTTGAAACTCTCCGCGCTCGGTTTGGGCGGGTTGGCGCTTCAGACCATGCCGGCTTCGCTGGCTCAGGCGGGACTCCATGCGCGGAAGGCCCATCATCCGGCCAAGGCCAAGCAGGTGATTTTTCTGTTCATGCACGGCGGCCCGAGCCAGGTCGATACCTTCGACTACAAACCCAAGCTCCAGGAGATGGACGGGCAAAAGCTGCCCTTCGAGCCGGCGAAGAACATCGACGCCACGCCCAAGCTTTTGAAGTCCCCGTGGAAGTTCGCCCGGCACGGCGAGTGCGGGAACTGGGTCTCCGAACTCCTGCCGCACACCGCCCGGCACATCGATGATCTGTGCGTGATCCACTCGATGCACAGCCGGGGCCAATCGCACGGGCAGGCGGTCTCGATGCTCCACACCGGCAGCGACAACCTGGTGCGGCCGTCGGTCGGAGCCTGGGTGTCTTACGGCTTGGGCACGGACAATCCCGATCTGCCGTCGTTCGTGTCCATCAGCCCCGCGAGCGGGCACGGCGGCCCTCGGAACTATGGCTCCGCGTTTCTGCCGGCGATTCATCAAGCCACGACCATCGGGCATTCGGGGGACCTCGGCAACGCGAAAATCCAATACCTCGGCAACGACCGCTTGTCCACGGCAGAGCAGCGGCGGCAGATTCAGCTTTTGCAATCGTTGAACCGCGATCATCTCGAGCGGGCGAAGCAGGATGAGCAAATCCAGGGGGCGATCGAATCGGTCGATCTGGCCTACCGCATGCAGAACGCCGCGCCGGATGTGCTCGATCTCAGCCGGGAGCCGGAACACGTTCACAAGCTCTACGGCATCGGCGAATCGGCCACGGACAACTTCGGCCGCCAATGCCTGTTGGCCCGAAGGCTTGTGGAAAGCGGTGTGCGGTTCGTCGAAGTCTCCACCGGCAACAAATGGGACCAGCACAGCAACCTCAAATCCGGCCACGAAAAGAACGCCCTGCTGACCGACCAGCCGATCGCGGCTTTGCTTGCCGATCTGAAAGAGCGGGGCATGCTCGACGACACGCTCGTGGTGTGGGGCGGCGAGTTCGGCCGGACCCCGATCGCCCAGGGCACGAACGGCCGCGACCACAACCCGCAGGGCTTTACCACGTGGCTCGCGGGCGGGGGCGTGAAGCCGGGCCTCGCTTATGGGAGCACCGACGAGTTCGGGTATTTCGCCATCGAGAACCGCGTCCACATGCACGACCTGCACGCGACGATGCTCCATCTCCTCGGCCTCAATCATGAAAAACTCACGTACCGATACGCCGGCCGCGATTTTCGCTTGACGGACGTGTACGGCAACGTGGTGCACGACATCATTGCGTAGCGCGGTCCGCTGTCCGCGCGCCTTACCCGATCGCGAATGGTCCGCTCACAAACCCCCGCCGCCCAAACCGTCCACAGCGAGCGCTTCGCCGAAGGCTCGCTGTATCGCCTTCTCCAAGCGCTCGCGGCGTTGTTGATTGTCGCGAGATTGCTCATCCCGGCGGAAGCCTCGGTGCTCGGCGAGACGCTTTGGATCACGCAGCTTTGGATCCTCGCGGCGGTCCTCTGGGGCTGGGACGCCTACCGGCGGGACGACTACCGCTTGAAGCTCGGCTGGGTCGATGCAGCGGTTTGGCTCGTTGTCGCGGGGCATGGGATCTCGACGCTGTGGGTGCTCGCCGGGAACGGCAACCAGCGGTCCGCCCTCAATATGTTTTGGGAGTGGGTGGGATTGGGGCTGTCGTTTTTTGTGCTCCGGCAGGTGCTGCGAACGGCGGGCGACGGCCGGCGGTTGTTGGTGCTGATGATTGCCGCCTCGGCTTTGCTGGCGGGATTGGGAATCTGGCAGCACTATGTCGAGCTGCCTCGGCTCGCGGAAGACTACGAACGGATCACCAGGGAACTCGGCGAGCAATCGGGCATCGGCACGATCGCCGCCCGCCGAGAAGCGGCTCGCCTCCAGCGGGAACTCGCGGAGATGGGCGCGCCTGAGAATCCGGTCAGCCGATCGCTTTGGGAAAACCGGCTGCGGTCCACCGAACCGTTTGCGACGTTCGCGCTCGCCAACACCCTGGCGGGCTTTCTCGTCGCGTGGTTGTTCGCGGGGATGGGCTTTCTCAAATTCCGGACGCGGTTTTCGAGTTTTCGGTCGGGCGCTGTGTGGGGCGATGCGGTCAAGCTCTTGTGTTTGCTGCTGATCGGGTTCTGTTTAATCTTGACGAAAAGCCGCACGGCGTGGGTGGGATTCGCCGCGGGGCTTGCCGCCTGGTTTTTCGCGGCAAAGCTGGCGGGGCCGGGACGGAACCGCCGCTGGGGTTGGATCGGCGCTCGGCATGGTCCTCGCGGCGGGCGTGTTTTTTTGGATCGCGGCCCAGAGCGGGGGGTTCGATCGGGAAGTGATTTCCGAGGCCCCCAAGTCGCTCGCGTATCGTTTGCAATACTGGGCCGGGGCTTGGGACGTCGTCAAAGAGCATCCCTGGCTGGGCACGGGGCCGGGGAATTTTCGGCAACATTACTTGCAATACAAGCTCCCCGAGTCCAGCGAGGAAATCGCCGACCCGCACAATTGGATTTTCGATCTCTGGACCAGCGGCGGCCTCTTGGCCCTGTTGGGATCCTTCCTGCTGTTGGGATGGGCGGTTCGCCAGGTTCGCCGCGAGCGAACGGTCGACGCCTCCGCGGAGAACGGCCTTTCGTTTTCCGCCTGGGAAGCGGGCGCGGCGGCGGCGTTTTTTTTGGTGATGCTCGTTCGCTGGGTCTCCGGCGATTTCGTCGGACTGCGGCTGGTTGGGCTGCTTTTGGCCGGAGTCATTGTGTGGGCGATCCTCAGAAAAACTCCCTTGGCCAAGGTTCCGCGCGAGGCGATGTTTGCGGGAATCGCAGCGCTTATGGTGCATTTGTTGGGAGCCGGCGGGATGGAAATGCCCGCGATCACGCAAACGGCTTTGATCCTGTTGGTCTTTTTGGATTGGGGGCCGTGGGAATCCGACGCGAAACATTCTCTCCTCATCCAGCGCGCTCCGAAGCGAATACTTTGCGATCGCGGGCGGCGGCGCTGCTTGCGTTTTTTCTGTGCCTGGTCTCGGCCACGGGGCCGGTGTGGAATCGGAATTTGTATCTTTTGATCGGCAACGCGGCGGTTTCGGATGGCAAACCGTTGGCGGCGGCCCGGGCCTTCGAAGAGGCCGAGGAAGCGGATCCCGATTCGCCCGAACCCGCCGAACATCTGGCGGAATTGTATTTTCAGATCTGGCAGGGCAGCCGGCGGCCGCGGGATTTTGAGCGGGCCGCCCTCGCCGGGAAGTTGGCCGTCAAGGGCGACCCGGCGAGCTACGCCGGGTATCGCCGGCTGGGCGAGATGTCTGCGCAGCGGGCGTCGATCGAGAGTTCGCCCGAAGAGGCCGGCCGGGCCGTCGAGTATTTCTCGAAAGCCGTGGAGCGGTATCCAAACTATGCCCCGTTGCGGGCGGAGCGGGCCTCGGCGTTTCAACTCGCCGGGGATCGGGAACGGGCGCGAGATGAAGCGAAAACCGCTTTGGAGCTGGATCAAATCAACCGCGCGGCGGGGCATCGCGACAAGTTCCTGCCGGACGATGTGGTGCGGAAGCTCGAAGACCTCGCGAAATGAGAAGCGGCTTTTCCTACGGCGAACTTTGTTCAAACACACCCGTTTACAACTTGTCCGACTCGAGCGGGGCCGGTTTGTCTTCCAGGCCGCGCCGGACGTAGAGGTCTTTCACGAGCACAAATACGAACACTGCGATCGGAGAGGCCAATGCGATGCCCAGCATGCCGAACAGCGTGCCGGCCAGGATTTGGGCAAAGATCACGAGCGCCGCGGGCAAGGTGACGACCTTCTGCTGGACGATCGGCGTCATCCAATAGCTTTCGAGAATCTGGAGGATGACGTAACCGCACACGACGATGAGGAACGTGTTCGTCCCCTGCTCCAAAGCCAAGAGTGCGGGAATCGCCACGGCGAGCGCCGCGCCGATGTTGGGGATGAACGTAAACAGCGCGGCGATCACGCCGAGCGTGATGGGCATCGGAACGTTGAGGACGGCGAGCAACACCGATGTGGCCACGCCGATGACCGTCATGGAAAACAGCCGTCCCAAAAACCACCGCCACAGCACAAAGCCGATGTGGTCGAGCAGATCGCCCGTCAGCTCGCGGTTCCGCGGCGGGGCCAAGGCGATGATGCCCCTGCGATAGCGGCCCCCATCGACGGCGAAATACAGCGATCCGACCACGAGGATGAACCCGTAAAACAGGGCGTCGAAGATCTGCATGACCCAGCTTCGCATCGAGGACCCGCCGCCAAACGAGGAGGAAGACATCTCATCGAGCGTGGGAACATGTTGGATTACGGACCCCAACTGTCGCGAGCTTTGAAGCTGGGCCTCGAGCGAATCTCTGGCTTGATGGAGCTGCCGGCTCAATTCGTGAAGCTGTTGAACGATGTGGACGGAGAAGTTGGCCGTCAACACGCCGAAACCCGCGGCCAACACGACGATCACGACCGTCACGCTCCAGGGATGCGGGATTTTCGTGTAGTGTTCGAGGAGATCTCCGAAGCCTTTGAGCAGAATGGCGAGGAGCACGCTGCCGAACAGGAGCAGAAACACAAACTGTCCGAGAATCGCCACCGCGACCAACGCCGCCGTGGCCGTGCCCAAGGCCAGGACGCAAAGCGTCCGCTGGATGAACGGGCGATCGACACGGGAATCCGGCATGTCGGGATCATTCTGCAATTCGCGTTTCACCTGGAAAGACAAACTCAACACGCCGGGGATCGAAAACGGCCGGGGCGGGATGGAACGTACGATAAACCCCAGCCGTTCCCGATGGACCGATTTGTTGGGAAAGGGCTCAAAACGGAAATGCGTCAAGTTTTTTGCAGATCGGAAAACGCCGGATTGTCCACCTTCTCCCAATCGCCGCCGGAGTTCCACGGGCCCTCGGCATCCTCGCCCATTTCCCCTTGGCCGGTGGAGTCGTTGTAGAACTTGTTGACGTATTCGTCCATCACGGGCAATTCGCCCACCTCAAGCGGGTCCTTGCCCAGGCTTTCGAGGGCGATGCTGAAGGCTTTCATGTGGGTGATCTCGCGGGTCATCAGGAAGTTGAGCGCATCTTTGGTGCCGGGATCGTCGCAGAATTTGATGAGCCGTTCGTAGGTGATTTTCGCGCGGGCTTCGGCGGCGATGTTGTTGCGGAGATCGACATCCAACTCGCCCGTGACTTTCAAATAGTCGGCCGTCCACGGATTGCCTTGCGAGTTGTTCAGCGAGACTCCGCCGCCTCCGACCACGGCAATCAGGGGGTCGGCTTCCGCCTGGCTGCGGGAGCCGTCCTTCAACGGCTTTAAGTGCATCCGCGCGAGGCTGCCGATGATTTCCAGATGGCTGAGTTCCTCCGTCCCGATGTCCATCAGCAGGTCTTTGCGTTTGGGGTCGTCGCAGTTGAGCCCCTGGACGGAATACTGGAGTGCGGCCGCCAGTTCGCCGTTGGCACCGCCGAATTGCTCGAGCAACATTTTTCCAAAACGGGGATCGGCTTCTCCGACATTGACCGTATACATCAACTTTTTGACGTGATGGTACATGAATCTTCCTTGCAAGAATCAGACTCTGAAAAGTCGCGGGAGAACATCTCGCCACCTGACGCCATTATTCCCCGCCCATTCGTTTTGAGAATCCGTTGACGACTGATTCTGCACCGGGGGAACCTCTTGAAGCGCACCTGAACACCCTCGCGCGACCTCGCTCGACTTATCCGCCGAAATACATGAGCGGTCGGCGGCGAGTCTCCGGTTTCGATGAATCGATATGCGCGAAGTCAAGACCGGAGGCTAGCGACCCAGAGGGTACCCGCCGCTCAGATTTTCCAACACGTTCTCACATCACCGGGCCGAAGAGCCGCCAGAACTCTTCGTGGAGCCGCTTAAGGGTGGATCGCTTCCTCCAATCATCGAGGCGAATCGGGACGGCTTGTTGGGCATCGCGGCGAAACTGCTCTTCGAGTTCCCCCGCCAGCGTCCGGTCAAACGAGGACACCGCGACTTCAAAATTCAGAAACAAGCTGCGGTAGTCGCAATTCGGCGTGCCGACCAGCGACCACTCGCCGTCGATGGCGATCGTTTTCGCGTGGTAGAGGCCGGCTTGATATTCCAAGATCTCGACGCCGGCGGCCAGCAGCCGCTGGTAATAGGAGCGGCCGGCCATTTTCGTCCACAGATAATTGCCGCGGTCCGCGATCATCATGCGGACCTCGACGCCGCGGCGGGCGGCGGTCTGGAGGGCGACCGCGAGGGCATCGGGCGGGACGAAATAGGGCGTGGTGATCGTGACCCGCTCCTGCGCCAAACCCAAGGCCGCGATCAGCAGGCAGGAAAAGATATCGACATCGTTGTCGGGTCCGTCGGCGACCACCTGGCAGGGCACGTGGCCGGGCCGTTCGGGAGCGGGATAATAACGGTCGCCCGTAAGAGCTTCGCCGGTGGCGTAGTACCAGTCCTGGGCGAACACCTGTTGCAACTGCAAGACAGCGGGGCCGCGCACGAGAAGCTGCGTGTCGCGCCATTTTCCGAAGCTTTTGGTGGGATGAATGTACTCGTCGCCGATGTTCATTCCGCCGGTGAACCCCAGCGTTCCGTCCGCGACGACGATCTTGCGATGGTTCCGCAAATGCAGCGTCCCGATCGGCCAGATCCGAAGGCCCGGCGTGAACGGAGCCGTCTTGACACCGGCGTTTTCGATCGCTTTCAAAAACCTCCGGCCCAGGAAAACGGAACCGAACCCGTCATAAAGCAAGCGAACGTCGAGCCCCTCGCGGGCTTTTTCGATCAGAACTTTCTGGATGCGATGTCCGGCGCGATCGTGCCGCCAGACGTAAAACTCGATGTGGATCCAATGCCGGGCCGCGCGAATCATCTCCTCGATTTTTTCCAGGCTTCGGTTGGTGTCCGGGAGGTGCTCGAGGAGGTTGCCCGATGTCAGCGGAACGCCGGTCATTTGCGTGGCGAGGCGGGCCAGAGGCGCGAGATGACCGAGCTGATCGGGCGACGCTTCCCAGGCCTCGTGGCGTCCCGCGACCTGCCGATGGATTTCCCGAGACGCCTCGCGCTTGCGGGCCGACTGCTTCTCCCAGCGCATGTTCCCGACGAGCACACAGAAGAACGCCCCCAGGAACGGCACGAAGATGATCGCAATCAGCCAGGCGACGGCGGCCGACTGATGCACGCGGCGTTTCAATAGAACCCACGGGATCAGCAGCCAGGTTAGGAAATACCCGACCACGACAAGGATTCCAACAGTCGAACTGAACAGGTTGTTCCAAACCTCGGCCAAGAACAGGAAAGTCATAGTTCAAACTTTAGGCAATTGGGTCTGCAATTCAAAACGGGTTTCCTGGAAATCATGCCGACCTTGGAGAGCAAAGGCTGCAAAGTGTCGCCTAACCGTGGCTTCCAGCCGCCGAAATCCATCGAAAGCGGCCGGATGCCGCTGCTCCGTTGATTGCGGCTTTGCCGCTTAAGAAAGGGCGACGTGTTTCCGCAAGGATCATGCCGGGCGATTCGCGATCGCAAGGGAAAAACTCCGGCGGCGATTTGGGAATGGCGTGCGATTTGCACGTTGGACTCTTGGAGGCTTTTCAATTTTGGAAGCCCCTCCCAGGCGAAACCACCCAGCGGCGGTTGGGAAAAATTCCCAGCCGGGCGCGCGAACTCTCGATATTTTAAGCGGAAAGGTTGCCGATGAATCATCCAAATCCATCTTCACCAAAGCAAGTGGTCGTGGTCACAGGGGCTTCCGCGGGAGTCGGGCGGGCGGTCGTGCGGGAATTTGCCAAACGCGGGGCGAGGATCGGCCTGTTGGCCCGCGATCCGCACGGTTTGGAAGCGGCCCGCGAGGAAGTCGAGCAACTCGGCGGGCAAGCGCTGGCGGTGCCCACCGACGTCGCCGATGCGGGCGCGGTCGAAGAGGCCGCGGAAAAAATCGAGCGCGAGTTCGGCCCGATCGACGTGTGGGTCAATAACGCGATGACGACCGTGTTCGCTCCGCTGGAAAAAATCTCGCCCGAAGAGTTTAAGCGGGCTACGGAAGTCACCTATTTGGGCACGGTTTACGGAACGATGGCGGCTCTCAAGCGGATGTCGCCCCGCAATCGCGGCAGCATCGTGCAGGTCGGTTCCGCGCTGGCTTACCGGGCGATTCCCTTGCAGGCCCCGTATTGCGGCGCGAAACACGCCATCCGCGGGTTTACGGATTCGCTCCGGTGCGAACTCTTGCATGACAAGAAGAACATTCAACTCACGATGGTGCAGCTTCCCGCGCTCAACACGCCGCAGTTCAACTGGTGCCGGACGCGGTTGCCGCACCATCCGCAGCCGGTTCCGCCGATCTTTCAGCCGGAAGTCGCCGCGGCGGCGATTGTCTGGGCGGCGGATCATTCCCGGCGGGAGTTGATCGTGGGCGGCTCGAGTTGGAAAGCCATCTGGGCCAACAAGTTTTTCCCCGGACTCTTAGATTGGTATTTGGGAAAGATGGGATACGACAGTCAGCAAACGGACGATCCCGTCTCGTCCGATCGGCCCGACAATTTATTCAGCCCGGCGCATAACGGGCATGATGCGCACGGGATTTTTGACCGGCGGTCTTCGTCCAACAGCTGGCAATTGTGGGCGAACACGCATTGGGGCACCATCGCCGCGGGGCTGGCGGGCGTGGCGCTCGGCGGGGCGGTTTTGGCGCTGGGCGGAGCGAAAAAACTCGTCGAGAAGCAGCGGTCACTTCCCAACCGGCTCGCCGAACGGGTGAGGTTTTAACGACCGGGTGTTCCGCGAACGGGGTCTAGCGAGCGCCCTGCGGCTGATAAAATAAATTGAAATGGTCCTTCCGGATAATCAGGGGGCAAATAGGACGGTATTAAAGAATACCTCGTGCGCGCTTTTTCACCTCCCCTTGGGAGGTGAAATCCATCATGGATCATCACGGCTGACGATCAGCGAGCAGGCTGTGCGATCAACCGGCAGTTTGCGGGATACCGTGCCATTTCGCGGTCGGCCAAGGCGAGACGGAAGGCCGTCGGCGGCGCGAGAGTTCTTTCTCGGCCCGCAGTCCACGTTTCTCGGCGAATGGCATCAGGACAAATGGATTGATGGGATTAGCACTCGTCTTTGCCGTCACGCTTTTGTTTGCGGTGATGATCTCCGGTTTCGCGCACCGGAGCATCCTCTCCACGTCCGTCCTGTTTTTGGGCGCGGGACTCGTCCTGGGGCTGGAACCGGTGGGAATCCTCACCGTCCACGCCGGCGATCCGTTTGTCGATCTGCTTGTGCAAGTCGCGCTGTTCAGCGTGCTCTTTACCGACGGCATGCGTGTGGGGCTGAAGGATTTGACCCGCGCCTGGCGGTTGCCGGGCCGGGCCCTGGTGCTCGGCATGCCGCTGGTGTTCGTGATGATCGCGGCCCTTGCGCATTGGCTCGTCGATCTGCCTTGGCTCCACGCGTTCTTGTTGGGGGCCGTGCTCAGTCCCACCGATCCGATGTTCGCCTCGGCCATCGTCGGCCGCGAAGAGGTGCCCTACCGTTTAAGGCATTTATTGAACGTGGAAAGCGGCGTCAACGACGGCCTGGCTCTCCCGGTCGTGGTGGCACTCGTCAGCTATGCCAGTTCCGAGACGGTGAACTTTCTCAAACTCGGCGGCGAGATTCTCGGCGGAATCGCCCTGGGCGTCGCGCTGCCCTGGACGGCGATTCGACTGGAGGGCACGCGGTTCTTCCAAGCCTCGGAAGACTATCGCCCCATCAACGCCTTTGCCCTCGGGCTTCTGCTCTTTATCCTCGCCAAGACTTTTCACTTGAACCAGTTTCTGGCGGCGTTCGCGGGCGGGATGACCGTCGCCACCTGCAACCCCGTCGTCCGCGAGTCCTTCGAATACCTGGGCCAGATCATCTCGGAACTCTTGAAGCTCCTTAGCCTGCTGGTGTTCGGAGCCTTGATGTCGCTGGAATACCTGGGCCAGACGACCGGCTGGGAAGTGGCGTTCGTTGTTCTGGTCCTGATTCTCGTCCGGCCGATTGCGTTGGGGCTGGCGCTCTTGGGAGGAAAAATCAACAAGCCGGAGTGGATCGCGGCGGCGTGGTTCGGCCCCAAGGGATTTGCCTCCGTCGTTTATGGGATGTATCTCCTGAAAATGGGCCTCGGTTCCGGCGAGCAATTGTTTCACATCGTCGGGCTGGTGGTGGCGATGTCGATCCTGGCCCATTCCTCCACCGACGTTTTGATCGCGCGGTGGTTCCATTCCCGAAGCGAGCAAGAAGCCGCCGAGGAAGAACAATCCGAAAAAGAGGTCCAGCCGGAAGAAGCCGCCGAGAAACAGGCCGCTCGACAAAAGAAACCGGAAGACGCCGCCGTCGAGGAATAGCGGTCATTGGCAGGAATCGGACGCGGGTGTTTGGCTTTCGGCTTGCCGGACTCGGCAGGTGATGGTCACGCCTTCGCCATCGCTCGAGCGGATGTCGAATTCTCCGCCGATGAGGTTGGCCCGGTGCCGCATGATCTGCAAGCCTTGCCCGTCGGAACTTTTGGGATCGCAAACGCCCTTTCCATTGTCTTGGATCAAAAGCACGACGTCATCGCCTTCGCGGCGAAGGGTCAGATCGACGTGATCGGCCCGGCTGTGCTTGGCGGCGTTTTGGAGGGCTTCCTGCGCGATGCGATAGAAGTGCGTGGCCACGTCGGCGTTTTCCACGGCGACCGGCGCCTCGCAGTGAAACTCGCATTGGAGCGAATGCCATTCGCGGGCGTGCCCGGCCAGATCCTCGAGGGCCCGCATCAAGCCTTCCGCGTCCACCACCACGGGCATCAAGCCGTGGGACAGCCGGCGAACCTCTTCCCCCGCGGCCCGAAGATGGAATTGCAGCTTCTCGGCGAGGTCCTCATCGGCGTCGCCGCTGACGATTTTTTCCCTCAGCACCTCGGCCATCATGCTGCATCCGGTCAGCTCTTGGGCGACGCTGTCGTGGAGTTCCTGGGCGATGTAGCGCTGGTACTTTGTGGTCGCCGCGTCGATGGCCCGTTCCAGCAGTTGACGCTGGAACGCGTGCCCCAGTTGAATCCCGATGTTGGACATGATCTCCATGAACTGCTCTTCCCGGCGGATCGCGTCATGCGCATAAAACTCCAGGACCGCGGCCACATGGTTGTCGATCAGAATGGGAAAGGCAATACACGAGGCCAGGCCGAACTTTCCCGGATTGCCACGCGACCAGTCGGGGAAGTCGTCGACGTCCTCCAGCCAGGCCGGTTCGCCGGTGCGGGCGACGTGGCCCACAAAGTTGCCGCCGATCGGAATGCGGATCTGTTCCGTAATTCGCTGGAATTCCTCCAAGCGGCGGGCTGTCTCCGGCTGCGGCTCGTCGGACACGTACCACGCTCGCAGCGACACCAGTTCCTCGGGATTCTCTTCGGAGACTTCCCAGGCATGGCCCACGACCCAGCCGTTGTACTCGCAAATCCGCGCGAGGGCGGCGCAAACCGCTTCGCGGAAGATCTTGGCTTCGTTCGAGGCGACGGTGATCTCCTGGAGCAGCGCGAGCGTGGCCACCCGCCGGGCCACCTCTTCTTCGAGCGATGCATTGAGCTTTTGCAACTCGAGTTCCGCCTGCTTGCGCTGCGTGACATCCAAGGCGGTGCCCACCGCCCGCACGGCCCGACGGCTTTCGCCTTCCCCTTCAAAATAGGTCAGTCCGCGGAACATGACCCAGCGAATCTCTCCCGAAGCCAACGCGACCCGGTGCTCGCCGCTCAAACGTCCGTCGCCTTTCGGATCGGTGGCCGCTTCCCAGGCCTTTCTGACTTTCTCGCGGTCTTCGGGATAGACTTGGGGAGGAACTTCCAGCGGTCCCACGGGGACGTCCGCATCCCGAGGCAGCCCGTAAAGCTGCTTCATTTCCGGCGACCAATGCACGACCCCGGTGAGAGGCTGGATATCGTAAGTCCCAAACTCGGCGGACTCCGCCGCCCGCCGCAACCGCAGTTCGCTCTCTTGGAGCTGCTGCTCGAACTGCTTGCGGGACGTGATGTCCACGTACGTCGTCACGAGGCCGCCGATGCGGTGGTCGTCGGTGCGATAAGGCGTGATCCGGCGGACGTAATAGCGGTGGTCGCGGCACTCGACCTCGGACTCTTCGGGGATCAGCTTGTCGAGCACCCGCCGGCACGCGGCCACCAGATCGCTATCGACAAAGTCGTGGGCGAAGTCGCTGATCGGCCGGCCTTGATCCGTGTCGCTCAAGCGAATCACCGTCTTGGACGCCGGCGTAAACCAGCGAATGCACAAGTCCGTGTCCAGGCAGACGGTGGCCACGTCGGTCACCGAAATCAGGTTTTTCAGGTCGGCATGCTTAGTTTCCAACTCCTCCACTTTGCCGGAGAGTTGGTTATTGACGGTGCTCAACTCCTCGTTCAGCGACTGGAGCTCTTCCTTCGAGGTCTCCAGTTCTTCATTCGTGCTTTGGAGCTCCTCATTGATCGACATGACTTCTTCATTGGCCGCCTTGTATTCCTCGTTGGACGTTTCCAACTGCTCCACTGCCGCCTGGAGTTCCGTGCGCGTGGACGCCAACTCGTCTTCCAATTGCTTGAAGATGGCATGCTCATCGAGTTCCATGTCCCGAGGCTGTTCGCCCGGACGAGATTCCTCTGCGGCCGTCGGCTTGTCCGGCCCGGCGAGGGGCTTCTTCCCGGCCGGTTCCACGTCTTCCGAAGCCCCCGGCTCGAACACGACGAGCGCCAATTCCGGAAGGTCGTCCCGCTGCGGGATGGGACGCACCGTGATTCGCACGCGTTCCAGCTGGTTGTTCCGCTGCAGTTTCGCCACGACCGAAACGGCCTGTTTTTCATTCAGTGCTTCATGAACGGCGCTCCGCAAGCGGGTTCGCAAACCCCGGCGGCAGTTCTCCAGCAAATGATCGTTCGGCACCCCCGGCCCGCGCGAAAGATACCGATCCAGTTCCCCCGACAGATACAGCATCCGCCAGCTTCTATCGACGAGAATCGCCTGCGGAGCAAGCCAATCCAACAGATATTGCTGGGCCAAATGCGCCAGATGGTTCCGATCGCCGTGACCGGGCACGGGCAGTTCGTTGATCCGGTGGCGAGGTCCGGACGCGGCCGACACGGGGATCTCCACCTGATCGTATCGCGTGGGACCGACGCGCCGATAAATCCGCCACCGCTTGTGGATCGTTTCGAAGAGCGCCTTATGCCGGCCGACTGTTTCGCTGCTGCCCAGGAACAAAATACCGCCCTCGACCAATGCGAAATGGAACATGGCGATGATCTTGTCCTGCACCTCCGGCTTGAGATAAATCAACACGTTTCGGCAGCAGATGAGATCCAGCTTGGAGAACGGCGGGTCGGCGATCAAGTTCTGGTCGGCAAACACCACCGCTTCGCGGAGAGCCTTGTCGACGCGGTAATACTCGCTGCCGTCGGCACTCGTGAAAAACCGCGCGAACCGTTCCGGGGAAACATCGGCCTCGATGCTGGCCGGATATCGGCCGTGCCGGGCGTATTCCAATGCGTCGTTGTCGATGTCCGAGGCAAAGACCTGCACGGGGCAGGGCTTTTTGGCCTTCTCCAACTCTTCCATGATGAGCATGGCCAAGGTGTAAGCCTCTTCGCCCGTCGCGCAGCCCGGCACCCAGACCCGGATCGCCGCTTCCGGTTCCTTCCCGGAAATCAGTTCCCGCAGCAACGGCTGAAGCTCGCCCCAGGCTTCGGGATCGCGAAAGAAATCCGTGACGCTGATCAGCAAATCCTTCACCAGCGCCAGGACCTCGGCGGGATGCTCGTGGAGGTAATCCAGGTAATCGGCGTAGTCGTTCAAGTGCAACAAACACATCCGCCGGTGGGTCCGGCGGATGATGGTGTTCTCCTTGTAGTTCTGGAAATCGTGCCGCGTGCGCGTCCGCAACAGGGCCAGGATTTGGCCAAGCCCGGCGGGTTTCTCCGATTTCGATTCCGCCGGCTCCGTGTCGAGAGCTTCCTCGGCGTCCTCCCGCTCGGCCGATCCCTCTTCGCAGACATAGGGATGCCGGGCGTAGAGCACCAGCGTTTCGGGGATTTGCTCGGGGGGCAGGACATAATCGACGACGCCGGTGTTGACGGCACTGCGGGGCATGCTATCGAAGCCGGCGGTGGCGGGATCCTGGGCGATCACCATTCCGCCCCGCTGCTTGATGGCTTTGATCCCCAGCGTGCCGTCGGTCCCGGTCCCGGATAAAATCACGCCGACGGCGCGTCGCTTCTGGTCTTCGGCGAGCGAGCGCAGAAAGAAATCGATGGCCCGCCGCTGGCCGCGGGGCTCGTCCGGTTCGGAAAGATGCAGAACGCCCTGGGCGATCGACAGATACTTGCCGGGCGGGATCACATACACCCGGTTGGGTTTGACCACCGGATCGTCGCAGACTTCGGTGACCTGCATCGCCGTGTGTTTGACCAATAACTCCGGCGTGTAGCTTTTTTTGCTGGGATCGAGATGCTGGATGACAACCACCGCCAGTCCGGGATCATCCGGCATGGCATCGAAGAATCTCCGGGTGGCGTCCAAGCCGCCCGCCGAAGCCCCGATGCCCACAATCGCACAGGTTTCACCGCGCGAAGCCTCTTTTGTTTTTTGGGCGGATGTCTTTCGAGAAGACGTTTGCGCTTTCTCCTTTCGAGGGACGCTTTTTTTTCGCGAGGCCCGTTTTTTTCTTTGCCACACTGCACCTGTCTTCTCCATCCTCGGGTTTTGTGATTTCAGCCACGACCCATAATCATTCTCTTATAATGCAAATGGCCGGGGGCCGAAATGGAAACGGAGGAGTCGATCCTCCTTTCCCCTTAAATATGAGGAGTTTTGAAGCGGAATCGAATCGGAAACATGGGCGGAAATTCCTGGAATGAACCCGGTTTTGTTCGCCAGATTTTGTCCACGGGGTCACGTAGGTTAATTTCAGTTTATTCAAAGATTTCCCGCCCCGTCCGTGTGGGAGCCGGCAAGGGTTCGGCCGGCGGCCAACTGCGATGCAGGCGGTAACCCGCATAGCCCGGCAGACCAAAAAGAAAAACGAACCCGGCCCAGAACCAGCCGTTCGCCCCGCTGTGACTTTGCTGATGCCGAAACGTCAACCAGGCCAGCCAGCCGCAGAGCGATCTGCTCCTGGGCTTTCTGTCGATTGATGGACAAATTGAGTGCCGTTGCTTTTAATGAAACGCGGCCGAAAAAAGTCCGCCAATCCAATCGTTCCAACCGGGGGGACCGTATGAGAATCGCGCATAATGCCGTCACCGTGATTTGTTTGATCTTCGTTCAGGCCGTCGCCGCGAGGGGGCAACAGAAGAGCTATCGCTTGAACAGCGTGGATCTCAAGCAACGGGTGATTTGGGGAGCCGCGTGCCGCGAGCCGGAAGGCCGGGGCTTGGCCTTTGGCGGGCAAGATCAAATGGCCGACGACGGGCGGCCCCATACGCGGATTCTGATGGACGGCCGGTGGAAACCGATTCGCGCCGAACTCCGCAATGCCGATCCGCTGCAAAATCTGCACGAACGAGTCTGGTCACAGCGGCAATCGGTGAAAAACATTCTTGCGAGTGCCCGATCGATGTACTTTCAAGGGCGTCCCGCCGCGGACGTTGGGGAGCTTCTAAAGAGCAAAGTCAAAATGCCCTTGGCCAAACGGGAACGCGATCTCGGCGAACTCGAATCTGCGCTAGCCTCGACCGCCACGGACGATAATTATTGGCAATCGCAAGCCCGGTTTGCCCAGAAACACCTCGCGCGTGCCCGAGAGTTGATCCCCGATTTTCAGAACGGAGCCGAAGCGGATTCGCTTTCCGATTTGCATCGAGCGCAAATTCAATTGGAGATCGCGGCCGAAGCGCTCGAGGCGGAGCCGCCGGCGCGGGCCATGAACTGCGGAGCCGCGCGGCGGTCCCAAGACAATTTCGGTGCCGAGGGTGAGACGCTGGTTTATGACTCCCAAACCGGGCTGTACGTTTTGTTCGGCGGGGATCATCTGGATTATCTGACCAATGACACCTGGGTTTTCGATCCGAAAGTCGAGCGCTGGTTCCAACGGCATCCCGAATCCGCACCGCCGCCGCGAGCCAACCATCGCTTGAAAGCTCCAGGCGACGGCACGATCCGCATGACCGCCGGTTACACGTATTCGTCCGCCACCGATTATGTCAGCGGACAATATGTCGATCTCGATGACGGGGAATGGACTTATAACCTGAAAGCCGACACATGGACCGGTGGCCAACTTGTGGCCCCCGACTCGCGCGTTTACCGCACCGGCCCCTTTCATCCCGAGTTTTATTTCGAGGGGCCAAGTCCCGATGCGGAAAAGTTCGAGGCCTGGCTGAAAGCGATTCCCGCGAATGAATGGACGCCCACGAATCCGCCCCGCTTGCCGCAGTTGAATCGCGATTGGGGCACGGCCCGCATCGACCCCGATCGCGATCTGATGCTTCGCTGGAGCGGCGGGCATTCCGCGCACGGCGGCACCGACGTTCTGCAGTTTCACTTCGCCACGAATCGCTGGGAGCTGCCGTTCCCCGTCGAGTTTCCGCTCGGTCAGCTTTACAGCAACACCAGCTACCCCGACGGCTTCAACTTCAACAAACGCCCCTGGATGACCGGCCATACCTATCAGAATTACGACTACGATCCGCCCAGCCGGATGATGATCCAGACGGGCCGGCCGCGGCATTTTTATATTTATGATCCCGACGCCGGCGATTGGGTCGGCCGCGGCGAAAAGCCCCAGGCCATGCAGTACAACAGTTGTTTCTACACGCTGACCTTGACCGCAACGCCTCACGGGGTCGTCTGCTGGGACAAGAACGGCCGCGTGCATCGCTACGACCACAAAGCGGGAAAATGGCTCGAACTGGAGCTTTCCGGCGACACGCTCCCCGGGGCTTATGTGGACAATTCCACGATCGCCTACGATGCGAAACGCGACCGAGTGCTGATGCTCAACACGCTGGGTTATGGAAAACCCTTCGACGGGCAGGTGTGGTCGCTCGACCTGAAAACTGGAACCGTCAAGGCCCTCTCGCCCGCGGGCCGCGCAGGCCCAGCGGTTTTCCAACATCGACAAGGGCTGCTACGATGCCGCAAACGATCTGCTTCTGTTGGGGGCCTATTTGAAAGACGCCGGCGATCACACGCCGACGCCCGCTTACGACTCTGAAAAGAACCGCTGGATTACGCTCGACATCAAATATGCGACGGGGCAACGGGCCGGAAGGACGACGCGCGATTTTCCTCACCGCCGCTCCGATGGCCTGATGTTCGACCCCCGCCGAAAGCTGATCTGGGGCACGGACACGAACGGGCAGGTTTTTGTGTTGCGGTTGGATCGGCAAACCCTCGGCATCAATCCATTCGACTGATGCAATGGTTTCACGCACCCCGGCAAAACCGTGGCCTGATCGTGCAAATCCCCTCCACCCATGATAACATTGTTCGTGGCCAGTCCTCGTTGAGTTGAGTGGGCTGGCCTTTTCCTTTCCCGGCGATCTCCACCATCGCTCTGGCCCGCAGATTTGCCTGCCACGAAGCCGTCGTCCTGAAAAAGTCTTGGAGACACGTTCCGCATGAACCGCATTGATCCGAAGTTTTTTCTGGCCGCCGTCCTAAGTTTCCTGGCCGTGTTTCCCGCGGGCCGAGACGCGCGAATTGTTGCAGAAGACAAGCCGGCATCGGCCGGGCAAAGCTACGATGTCGTCGTTTACGGCGGAACCAGCGCGGCCGTGATCGCGGCGGTCCAGGCGAAGAAAATGGGCAAGTCGGCGATCATCGTCTGCCCGGATCGGCATTTGGGCGGGATGACCAGCGGCGGCTTGGGGTTTACCGACACGGGCAACAAAGCCGTCATCGGCGGGCTGAGCCGGGAGTTCTATCATCGCATCTGGAAACATTATCAAAAGGACGAGGCCTGGACCTGGCAGGACCGCCAAGACTACGGCAACAAAGGCCAAGGCACGCCCGCCATCGATGGGGCCCAGCGGACAATGTGGATCTTCGAGCCGCACGCCGCCCTTGGCGTGTACGAGGATTTCGTCCGCGAATACAACATCCCCGTGCACCGCGAGGAATGGCTGGACCGAAAACCCGGCGGGGGCGTGGAGAAATCCGGCGGGCGGATTCGCGCGATCAAGATGCTCTCCGGCAAAACCTACCGCGGGAAGATGTTTATCGATGCGACCTACGAAGGCGACTTGATGGCGGCCGCCGGCGTCCAATACCACGTCGGCCGCGAAGCGAACTCGGTGTATGGCGAGCATTGGAACGGGATTCAAGTGGGCGTCTTGCATCACGGGCATTGGTTTCAAAAACCGGTCGATCCCTACGCCAAACCGGGCGACCCGACGAGCGGATTATTGCCCCGCATCAGTGCCGATCCGCCGGGAACCAAAGGCGAAGGCGACAGCCGCGTGCAGGCGTATTGCTACCGCATGTGTTTGACGAACGATGACCGAAACCGCGTGCCGTTTCCCAAGCCCAAAAAATACGACCCCAAACAGTACGAGCTTTTGCTGCGGGTGTATAACGCGGGTTGGCGGCAGACGTTCAACAAGTTCGATCCGATCCCCAATCACAAAACCGACACCAACAACCACGGGCCGTTCAGCACGGACAACATCGGCTACAACTACGATTACCCCGAAGCCAGCTACGAACGCCGGCAGGAGATCTTGGGCGAACACAAAACCTACCAAGAGGGGCTGATGTATTTCATCGCCAACGATCCCCGCGTACCGGCGGACGTCCGCAAGAAGATGGCGACCTGGGGGCTCGCGAAAGATGAGTTCACCGACACGGGAAACTGGCCGCATCAGATCTACGTGCGGGAAGCCCGGCGGATGATCGGCGAATACGTGATGACCGAACACGATTGCCTCGACACCCGCGAAACGCCCGGCTCCGTGGGCATGGGGTCTTACACGATGGATTCGCATAACGTCCAAAGGTACGTCACGCCGGACGGCCATGTGCAAAACGAAGGCGACATCGGCGTCTCACCGCCCCGGCCTTATGAAATCGGCTACGGTTCGCTCGTGCCGAAAAAATCCGAGTGCGAAAACCTGCTCGTGCCGGTGTGCGTCTCGTCGAGCCATATCGCCTACGGTTCGATCCGCATGGAGCCGGTGTTTATGATCTTGGGCCAATCCGCCGCGACCGCCGCGGTGCTGTCGATGGACAACAACATCGCCGTGCAGGATCTGCCTTATGACACCCTGAAGAAACAACTGCTCGCCGATGGGCAGATTCTGGAATCGACCCATCCATCCAGTGTGCCCGCGAAGGATCTTAAAGGGGCCGTCATCGACGACCGCCAGGCGAAATTGACCGGCGACTGGGGCACGAGCACCACGCTCGGGAAGTTTGTCGATGTCAGTTACCGCCACGACGCCAACGCGAACAAAGGCGAGAAGACCGCCACGTTTGAAGCGAAGCTCAAACCCGGCCGGTATGAGGTCCGCATCGCTTATTCCGCCGGCTCAAACCGCGCGACGAACGTGCCGATCGCCGTCCATCATCAAGGCGAAGCCACGAAGGTCGTCCTCAACGAAAAACAGCCGCCCCAACACGACGATCTCACGACGGGCGTGGGCACCTTCGCATTCGGTGAATCGGCGAAGATCGTCATCTCCAATGCAGGAACAAACGGCTACGTCATTATCGACGCCGTGCAGTTCCTGCCCGCCGCAAAATAGACGTTTCCCCATTGGCCGCGCAGATTTCGGCAGAAATCTCCGCGACGACTCCGTTCAAAAGCTATCTTTATTTTGCAGGAGGGCGCGAGTTTTCTGCCTGGGATGCTTTTGCGCGAATGGCTTTTGGAGCGGGACATGGGCGAAAACTGCCGGCTATTTGCGGTGGATGCGGCGGAACGGGGCGATCTCGAGGCGAATCCCGCGTGGGTTCTCGGGCGCAGCGTGCTCGGCGGGGCGGCGTGGTGCGATTTGGAAACGTGCTGGCAGGCGATTCACCGCGTGTTGTCGTTTCCGCCGGCCGTCGGCGACGAGACGGCGAGTTTCCTGCAGACGGGCGGCTGCGTGCTCGAACCGGTCGAACCATCCCTCGATCCGCCGCGGTTCTTCAGCCCGGAGGAAGTCAAGCGATTCCATCAGGCGTTGACCTGGCTTTCGGACGTGGAACTCGAACGCCGGTTTCGCATGGGGCCTGCCGACGAGGGAATCTACCGGCGTCTTTCCGAAGACCGGCGGGCGGAGTCCGATCATTGGGAGTATTCCGTCTCGCACATTCTGATCGAGCTTGAGGATTCTGACGACGAGGATTGGACGCTGGAAGAAGCCGAGGATTTTGAGTTCCTGGCTCAACACGTGGAATCGCTGCGGACCTTTTTGAGCCAGGCCGCGAACCGGGGACAAGGCGTCGTCATCGCCTTTTGCTGAAAGTCGCCGAAAAAGAACCGGGGCGAGCGCCCTGCGGCTAATTTTCAGCCTTCCCATCGCGGCTGATTTGCCGGCCTTACTACCAGCGGAAGAGCGCGGTGCCCCAGGTGAGACCGGCTCCGAAGCCGCTGAAGAGCAGCGTGTCGCCGCGGTCGAAGCGGTTGGCTCTTTGGGCTTCGTCGAGGGCGATGGGAATCGAGCCGCCGGAGGTGTTGCCGTATTTTTCGAGGTTGTTGTACACCCGGTCTTCCGAAATGCCCAATTGCTGCATGGCGTTGTTGATGATGCGGATGTTGGCCTGGTGGATCAGGTAGCAGGCCACATCGTTCGCGGAGAGTTTGGTGGTGTCGAGCATCAGCCCAATGGTTTCCGTCAGGGCTTGGACCGCCCATTTGAAAACGCTGCGGCCGTCCATTTGGAGATAGAGGCCGCCGTTTTCCAGGTCTTTCGCCTGGGACGGGGCCGCGGTGCCTCCGCTGGGAATCTGTAAGAGCGGCCCGCCGCTGCCGTCGGCGCCCATTTGATAGCACACCAGGCCCTGCTTGTCCGAGCCCTTGGTCAGAATCACGGCCCCGGCCCCATCGCCGAACAACGGCCCGGTCCGCTGGTCCCAGGGATCGACGATCCGCGAGTTGGTGTCGCCGCCCAAGACCAAGGCCATCTTGCTGTTGCCCGTGGCGACGTATTGGGCCGCGGTGACAAGGGCGTAAACGAACCCCGAGCACGCGGCTTGCAGATCGACCGCCGGGGCGTCGAGTTTGAGTTGATTCTGCACCAGGCACGCGGTCGAGGGGCAGTGGTAGTCCGGCGTGAACGTCCCCACAACCACCAGGTCGATGTCGTTTTTGTTGATCTGGGCCGCGCGAATCGCCCGCCGGGCCGCTTCGGTGCACATCTGGCTGGTTGCTTCGCCGGGCGCGGCGTGGCGGCGGCTCAAAATCCCGGTCCGCTGCTCGATCCAGCCTTGCTCGATGCCATATTTTTGCTCAAGTTCCCGATTGCTGACGATCGTTTTGGGGAGGTATGATCCGGTCCCCACAACTTGCACGCCCATCAGCGACTGCGTGCGCCGGCTGAGTTTGAAGAGTTTGCCCGACGATTTCGCGTCGGGCTTGGCCGAACCATTGGGCTTGGCTCCGTTTCCATTGGTCGGAGCGGGAGACACCTTCTCCGCGACGGCCACCGGAACTGTGTCCCTCAGTTCATTTTGCGCGGGAGAAGCGAGATTCTGGGAGGAAAGATGAGGAGTGGTATGTGCCATAACTCTACAATCCGGTAGAGGATTCAAAATCGAGAGAAAGGACTTGTGGGGAACGATGTTACGAATCGAGGCTTCCGTGCCCAACCCAATCGCACGCCGCTTTCAGAGGGTGATGGTCAACTTGTGAAAACAGAGGGGCTCGGGGTAGGGTGTGTTTGTTCCAGGGGAATACGGAACGCATCGCCTGGAATAACTTGTGGAGTATATCTGTTTCTCGATTGCGAAACTAGCGGGATTTGCCATAGATCCCGGGCGATCTCGGGATTCACTGCCATTTCAGGTCGCATCGTTCCGTCAGGTGAATATGGGGTATTTGAACGAATTGCTCAAGAGATACGGAGCTTTTTCCAGGGGTCTCTTGTGATTTTCCCCGACCCCCGCCATTCTCCAAGTTGTTCGCTCGCCCGGAAAATATCTTAAAATCTCCGGGCGACCCCCGCTACCGAGAATTCTGTCTATCGAATTGTAACATCTGATGTGCTTGTTGGCAGTCGTTTACCAGACAATTCCCAACTGTCCGGTGTTGGTGCTGGCCAATCGGGAAGAATTCATCGACCGGCCAAGTGGTTTTCCCGAGGTGGCGCAGGGGCACAATCCCTTAGGCTCTTGGCTCGGCGGACGCGACCTGCGGGCGGGGGGCACCTGGTTGGGAATCAACCGCACGGGCCTCATCGTGGCCGTCACCAACCGCCCGAAAACGCATCCGCCGAATTGCCCCAAATCGCGGGGCCTGTTGTGCCGGGAGGTTTTGGAGCAAGGCGAGTTTGAGGCCGCGGTCGCGGAGTTTCATCGGCAACAGGACCGCGAAGAGTTCGCTGGCTTCAACCTGATGCTTCTGTCCCGCGAGCGGGGACTCGTGTTCTCGGCCGGCGATCCGCTTCAAATCCAACCCATCACGCCCGGAGTGCACGCCGTCGCCAACGGGGATTGGGACGATCCCGCGGACCCGCGCATCCGCCGGATTCGCCGCCTGCTCCGCGAGTTTCACCAAACAGGGCCGACGCTTGAAGGCTGGATCCAGGAGGCCCAACTCTTTTGCGGCTTGGGCGAAGAGGCCGAGGGAGATGCATTGTGCCTGCCGTGCGTGGCCGGCCGAGGGACCGTCTCGTCCAGCCTCCTCATGCTCCCGGACGATCTTCATAAAGCTCGGTTCCTCCACGCCCCGGCTTCCCCGGCCGCCAGACCCTACGACGATTTGTCCCCGGGCTTGGTTTCCTTTTTGCGCGAACGGTAACCGACCGGGACTCAGTTGACGCCAAACTCTTCCGGATCGAAGTCTTCGACGCGGGCCCAGGCGGCGGCGTCTTTGAGCTTGGAGACCACAAAGTGCTTATGGTTGGCGACGGCTTGCTCGCTGATGCCCAGCCGCTGGGCGGCGTGCTTGTTCGCCAAGCCGGTTACGAACAAGAGTTCGATGCACTTGAGCCGCTCGTATTCGCCGCGCTCCCGCCAGCCGGCGATCAAATCCCCCAGGCAGCGGCCGATGATGTTGTGCTCGATCACCCGGCGTTCCTGGCTGCGGGCCAGGCTGGAGGCGGGCCGCGCTTTGCCCCGGGGTTCGGGGCCGGCGTCTTCGTCCTTGAGAACGAGCGGAATCGTCGGCCGCCGGCCTTCGCGGCGCATCTGGTCGGTCAGCTTATGGGCCGCGATGGAAAACAGATACGACTCCAAGGGCGTGCGGTCGTCGTAGTTGGGCAGGCTCACCAGGAAGCCCATGAAGGTCTCCTGCACCACGTCTTCGCTCGCCGGGCGGTTCCGCAGCCGGCTGTTGACGAACGCCAGAAGCCGGCCTTCAAACCGATCGATCAATGCCTGCCAGGCGTCGGAATTCCCCGCCCGAATCTGTTCGATCAACTCCGGCTCGCCAAAGGAGGTGGACATGATGATGGGCATCCCGTTCGAGTGGGAAGAAGACTGTGAGCGGCACGGCGCTAGCCGCCGGTTTTTTGTACGAGGAACCGGCGGCTAGCGCCGTGCCGCTCACATCCGTGTTGGAGATCCGCTTATCCGCAAAACCGAACAAATGCGACAGTCTCTCACGACTTATTTTAAGCCGTTGGGCGACTGGTGAGAAGCACGGCCGTCGGCCTTGGCGATTTCGATTGTCGAGATGAGATGCCTCGCCGCCAGTTCGTGCCCGGGTTCCAATGTCAGTTCGAACGTCCCGTGCTGGCTGCCGGGAATTTGGCGGGAGACCCGCATCGTCTCGGTCTGCACGACCAACCGGGGCTTGCGAAACCAGCGCGTCTCCAGGCGGATGTCGTCGATTTCGGAAAGGGGAATCCGCTGCTCTTTGAGCTCGGAACGAAACCAGCCCAAGAGCCGGTCTTGAACTTCGAACTCCACGATCACCGAATGCCCCTCGAGCCGAACAAGGCCATCGGCCCGGCCCAATCCGCCGTAGGCCGAAATGGAAAACGGCAAACTGCCCATCACTCCCCACCCGGCGTTCCCAGAAAAACCCCGGTTCCCGCGCGGAAACCGGGGAGGTTTCATCCAAATCCAATCCGCCGCGACAAATCGTCTAAACCAGAAGCGGCAAGGTCGCCAAAACACCGAGGCCCCCGGCGGTCATCAATGCGGCCGCGGCGAGTTTCAGCCGCGTCCGATGTTGGCCGTTGGACCGCTCGTCCAAGCGGAAATACGCGGCCAAGGTCCCCGCGATCAAAGTGAACAACATGAGAACGGCCCCCAACAGCCAGGCGCGGCGAATGGAGATTTCCTGCTTCCACGTGTCGGACACCTGCTGCCGAACTTCAGGCGAGAGCTCCACCTGCCAATAGGCCTTGTACATTTTGAAGGGGTTGGTGTCTTCGTTGAAGGTCTCCTCGGCGAGGGCTTCCGCGCGGACCGCGGCATTCCGAACGGTTTCCGCAGGCAAAGCCGATCCACCGGGAGAGAAGCGGTGGAAGTCTTCCCCCACCAACCGGGCGGCTTTATCGCTCAGCTTCTCATTGGCCTTGGCAGGCGAAACTTCCCAATCGCTTTCCAAGACGATCCGCCAATGTTCCTGTTCGGGCCGGCCCTTCGTCGCCGCCAAGAGTTGAATTTTGTGCGAAGTCCACTCCGGCAGTTTTTCCTTGGAGGATTCGTCCGTCGACACATCCATCGTCTCGTTCGAGAAGTAAGGCACGAGTTCCACGGTCTTGGTCTCGTCGTCGCTTTGAAGCCAGGACGGTTTTGCCGTCGGCGCGTGATGGTTCGCCGCGCCGAACTGGAAATAGGGAATCACCCGCACCGCCACGAATGCCAGCACCGCAATCACGGGCGATGCCCACAACAGGCTCCCCAAGCCTAGGGTCAGGCTGCCTTTCCAGGACAGCCGCCGATGGCTCGCGAGCGCGCTGGTTCCCAGCACAAAGGCGACCACTACCAAAAAGACAATTCCGAAGCCGATACTAGACATTGTTTTGGGTCTCCATCATTCGGTGTCGTTCTTCGGGAGGAACCCAACAGGCCGACAGTTGCACCACGCTGGAAAGGGCCGCGGCCCAGGTCACGCCCCACATCACGGGGAACCCGACGACTAAAGCCCAGATAAAACCGATCCCCGTTGTGAGCAGCACCGACCGCAGGCGGAACCGCTTGTCGCGGAAGGAATCGGCATGCCAGGCCCAACGCCTGAGGAAGAACAGCCCGGCGAAGAACAAGGCAAACCCGGCAATCGTCGGTTGTCCCGCGGTGTCCGTCAAAACGATATGGCTGGAAACGGGGCCGAAGGCGGTCTCGCCGCGGGCCATGTCACCGTCGATGGTTTGTTGGAACGTGATGAACAGGTTCGTCGTCACAAACCACGCCGCCGCTCCCACGAGAGCCCCAGCCGCTAAAAAGGCGAGGCGCTTGTTGCCCCAACCCTGGCCGCGGCCTTCGAGCAGTTTAGCGGTCCCGAGGATCACCGAGGAACCGATGAGCGTCACCGCCCCAAACAAGGCCAGCCGCGTGTCGGCGAGAAAGCTCGTCATCAACACGAGCCCGGCCGTCAACAAGGCGGTGGTCAAGGAGGCGAACGTCAACGAGGTGGACATCTCCGAGGCCCGCTGCCGAAGGGACAGATTCCGCTGGGCCGACGGGGAGACGTTGGCATAGCCGCGCCGTTTTTGGCGGGTGGCATATTGAAACCGGCGGGCGTTTCGGGCGGCGCGGATCGCGGCCTTTCGTTCCTCCAACGCCGCCATGCGCTCTTGCCGCCGCTGCTGCGCCACGTAGCGAAGTTCCTCCCGCGTGGGGCGGGGCGGCGGAGGAGGCCGGCGATCGATCCGGGGCAAAGGATAAGCGGGCGTGCCCAGGGCGTAATTCCGCAATCGGCTCAGAGCATACAGCAATGCCGTCACCAACCCGCCGAGCACAACCAACCGGGAAAACCCATGCCCGAAAATCAACCGGGGAAACAAAGCCATCACGACGACCGCGACCAAAATCCACTTCCCCGCCCCCAAGCCCCCGGAGCGTTCGCCCGCCCCGGCATAACGCGAATACCGGTCGCGGTCGTAGGACGCCGCGTAGCGTTCGTGAATGGGCGGCGGAGGCGGCGGCGCCACCGGGCGCTTGCCCTGCGAAGAGCCGGCGGGGTAAACCGTATCGGCCAGATCAGTGATTCCGTGTTCCATGTCTTTCACCGCCCGCTCGAAGTTTCGCTCCAGCTCGGCCGCGGATTGATACCGCCGGCTCGGATCTTTTTCGAGAGCCCGCGCGAGGATCGGCCGCAACCGCGGCGGGAGCTTGTTGAGGTCGGGCGGCTCGGTGAGGTGCTTCATCAAGATCTCGGCTTGCGATTCGCCGTCGAACGGCACCTCGCCCGTGATCATCTCCCACAAAATCACGCCCAACGCATACACATCCACGGTTTTCCCATAGCGGCCGTGGGCGACTTCCGGGGCCATGTAATGCACGGTGCCCACGCTTTGGGTCTGGGCATGGGCCTGGCTTTCGGAGATGAATTTCGACAGCCCCACGTCGCCGATCTTGATCGTGCCGCCACTCTCAAAAATGTTCGCCGGCTTGAGGTCCCGGTGCACGAGGCCCCGGCTGTGGAGATACGTGAGGCCCGAGGTGATCTCGGACAGCCAATGCCGGACGTCGCGCAAAGGCAAGGGACCCCCGGCATCATCGAGCACCTGGTCGAGCGTATTGCCCGCCACGTATTCCATGATGATCCAGTGGTCGCCCTGCGAATCGGTGCGGATGTCGTAAATCAAAACCAGGTTGGGATGGTTGAGATTCAGGCACTGTGACACGCCCCGCAACTCGACTTCCAGGTTCTGCCGGAGGAGTTTGAGGGCCACTTCCTTGCCGGCGTCGCTCACGGCGTAATACACCTCGCCAAACCCGCCACGCGCAATGGCACGTTTGATCGTGTATCCCTCGAGCGGCTTGGATTCGGGGGGATAGGTGAGTTTCATAATAGGCCTGCCATCAGGTTCGCGGCCGAAATACGGAATAATGCCAACAGGTTTTGTCGCTCTTAAAACTCTCTGAAGAGCCGCGCACGAAGTAAGCGGTCGGTTTTACTTTATCACGCTTCTGTTGCCGCTGACTTCGTGCGAGGCTGTCTTTTCTTCACTTGTTTTTACTTCTCCGCCGGTTCCAAAGCTTCCAGCCGGAACCGAAAATCGCGGCCCGCCACGACGTCTCCCGAAGCCAGCCGGCTCGTGTGGATGACGGGCTTGTCGTTGACGGCGAACGACGAGCGGGACTTGCACCACAAGCGGCCTTTGCTCCGGTACAAGAGCACGCCTTCTTCGCAATCGTCCAGGCGGACATGCTGATCGGCCCCCGGGCCGATGAGACAGTTCTGTTCCATCAAAATCACCTGGTCCACCATCATCGGCGGCTGACCGGCGAGGGGACTGTAGGAACTTTGAAATTCGAGCGTCGCGGTCAGGCTGAGACCGTTCGGCCGGCGAAAACGCACGGGCACATCCCCGCCCAAAACCAGTTCCGCCGACGGCCCCAAGGCCGACGTTCCGCCGGGTTCGGAAAGCGGTCGATCGTTTAAGGTCAATTCGCCGCGGGCTTCGATGTGGTAGTCACCCGCCGCCCGGCGAATCACGGCGTGTTTGCGGGCCAGGTTCGACATCAGGCACACGTCGGCCCGATCTTCGTCCTTGCGGTGCCCGCCGATGCTGACTTCCTCTTCGAGGCATAACAGAAACACGCCGACCCCGTCCACCCACAACAAATACTGCCGGGCGAGTGCGTCCCCCGGAGGATTTGAGTGAAGGTTGACAGTCGCGGCGGCATTATCCATCGAAAGCCTCAGCGGATTGGCAAAGCGAAGCGGACCCTAAAGAAAACCGTGGCAGGGAGAAGGCAACGGGCCTGATTTCCAAACCCGTTGCCTCGATGTCCCGGACAAGTCAGGCGCGAGGACCTGATTTAGTGGATTTCACTCTTGATAAGTTCGGTCTTCTTCCCGTCCACGGCTTTTTCGGCCCGGCGGGCGTCGATCTCTTCGAGAATGTCCTGTTTCTTCGTTTCGTTGACTTTGATCTCGCCCACGTCGTCGCCTTCCATTTCGATCAGGCGTTCTTCGACGCTGAGTTGCTCATCGATGCTGTCGTAGAGCTTCTTGATGTCGCCGGTCGGCGAATCGTCCACCGTTTGCAGGTTTTCGATCTGCTTGGCTTTGATGGTTTCCTGGCGGGCGCGAAGCTTCTCGATCATGATGTTGAGCTTGGCTTGGGAATCCGCCAGATTCGCCAGGGACTGTTGATTGGCCTTCAAAACCCGCTGCCGAACGGTCAGCAGCTCTTTTTGCTGATTGGCGGCGTCTTCGGCGGCTTTGTAGCGGTCGTATTTCTTTTCCAGGTCGCTTTGAACTTCCTCTTTGGTGTAAGTCTGGCCGGCGTAAACGTATTGCGGCTCGTCCTTGGCGACGGCTTCCCGCAACTCGACAATGGCATTCCATTGTTTGTCGAGGGCGGCCATTTTTTCTTCGATTTCACCATTCAGCTTTTTGACCCGGATTTCCTGCTTGGCGACAATCCGTTTGCCGTCGTCGATTTTCGGACCCAGCTCGTTCAGCTTCTGATCGAGCAGTTCGATCTTGGCCGAGATGGGCACCTGATCGTTCACGTAGTCGGACACCTTGTGCCCGCCGACTTTCATCATGCTTACCATGTTGCTGACGCCGAATATCAGGGCACCCACAACAAAAAGAACTCCTGCACCAATCGCTGCTTTTTTACACATGACTACTCCTCACTTTTGCGTGTTCGGGACACAAACGCTTACTTATCAAGAGGTTAGGCTGTTTTTCTGGGTGAAACGTCTCAGCCGGGCCTCTCAAACACTGGGTTATTCGTTGGGGATTTGGGGTTCTTAACTCGATTTGCCGGGTTTTAGAAATTTTTTCAAACTGGCCGGCCGAGGGATTGAACCGCCCTCATCACCTTACCTTACGTTAAACGCAGTTTGCCGGGTCCGGGTTCACGGAATTCGGGAGATTTCCCGAAGTTCATTTTAGCGAAAAAAATCGCGGGCAGAACAGAATTCCGCCCGGATCGAAAAAACCGGAAAAATCGCAAAAAATCTGTTGTTCCGTAGCAGCGGCATCTCGGCCCCGAACCGTTTTTCGGTACCGGCGGCTTCCAGCCGCCGTAGTTCCATCCACGGCGGCAAGATGCCGCCGCTACGGTCGCGCGGTTCGGGTGGCTGGGGCGCAAATCCCCTTGGAGATAAGGCTCGAACTGTGAATGCTGGGGCTGCGGCCGGGCGAGAAAAATCTCACACGGCCCCAGGCCTCAAATCCCTTTTTTCCTGGGAACATTCCTTTGCGCCCAGCCACCCCTCCGGCGGCAAGATGCCGCCGCTCCGGTCGCGCGGCCCATTGCCGAGCTTTGCACGGATCCACTACGATCGAACGGGAATCGACAGTTTTCTTTTGACACTTGGAAAAGAGGCGGGACCCGATGGCGCGGAAACGGTTGGAAAATCAAGTCGCGGTGATCACAGGCGGCAATGGCGGGATCGGCCAAGGCATTGCCCAGGCGCTCGCGGGCGAGGGATGCCATCTGGCGATCTGCGGACGGAACCTCGACAAGCTCTCCGCCGCCCAAAGCGATCTGGAAGAGCACGGGGTGGATGTGCTCGCAAGGCAAGTGGACGTGGCCGACGAAGACGCGGTGGCGGCGTTCTTCGAAGCGGTGATGAAGCGGTTCGGCCGCGTCGACATCCTCGTGAATAACGCGGGGGCGTTCGACGGCGGGCGGGTGGATGAAGTCACGCTCGAAGCGTGGAACAACGTGATCGGGGCCTGCCTGACGGGGGCGTTTCTGTGCAGCCGGGCCGCGTTCTCCATCATGAAGAACCAAGGCGGCGGGCGGATTCTGAACATCGGCTCGATCTCCGCGCAGCGGCCGCGCGCAAATGGTTCGCCTTACGCCGCGGCCAAGTTCGGGGTGTGGGGGCTGACGCAAGCGGTCGCCCTCGACGGCCGGCCGTTTCACATCGCGTGCAGCTGCCTGCACCCGGGCAACGTCCGCGTGGAACGACGAGAGGACAGCGGCCACTCCGCGGACGAGGAACCGATGATGACCGTGGAAACCATCGCCCAAGCCGCGCTCGCGATGTTGACGCTCCCGCCGGATGTGAACTTCCTCGAAGCGATCGTGCTGCCGAGCGATCAACTCTACCTCGGCCGCGGCTGAGGCATGAAGGAACTCACCGCAGGTTGGGCAGCAGTTTCGCGGCTTTGAGGAGTTCGGCTTCGGTGAGGACTTTATCGCCGTTTTGGTCCAGGCGGTCGAAGATTCCCAGGAGGGCTTGGGGCGGTTCGCTGCGCTCGATTTGGCCGTTTTGATTTTTGTCGTAGCGATTGAGGATCGCGGCCGCGCGGTCTTTGGCGTCCTTGGCTTTGTCGGGGCGGACGATTTCGACGGGCACGGCGATGTCGAAGTAGCCGATCATCATTTCGTTCCACGTCTGATCGCCCCAGGTCACCGTCTTCTTCGGATCGGGGTTGGCGAGGTTGAACTTGGAATTGTCGAAATGGGCCACGCAGTGCATCTTGGTGCCGGCGGGGAACGTCTTCGGCTGTTCGAGCAGATAGCCCGTCTGCCAGTTGAAATCATACGCCGGCACATCCAAGAGAATTTCCCGCTTGCCGTCGGGATAGACCGCTTCGTAATGGAACGACTTGCCGCGGAGGTGCATGTGCGGCATCATCGCCAACAGTTCCACATCGACCGGCAGGCTCCCGCTGCTGGCTTCCACCTTGTGGTCGTCCGTGTGCGGCGGAATGCGAAACCGGTGATTGACGGCTTTCGTCGTCACGATGGCCTTCTCGACTTCGTCCGGCTTGGCGAAGATCAACCCCACCCGGCTGAGGTCCTTCTGTGGGCTGCCGTCCGGCGTGTAGTGGACTTGGAACACGAGCTTCGATCCCGCCGGGATGAGCTTGGCGTGCCCGTCCGGATACTTTTTCGCCCGCAGTCCCGGCACATAACCCGCGAGCCATTCGCTCCGCTCGAGGCCGCCCCTCTTAAAGCCTTCGGGCGGCCGGACGATGACGAGGATATGATGCACCACCGCGCGGTTGCCCGGTTGGACCTCGGCCATTTTGATCCACTTGTCTTCCGTGAAGCCGGGATCGACCTGGAAATACTGATACCGCACCGCGCCCTCGGCGGGGACATCGAACGGCTCGTCCCGCATGTTGATGACCAGTTCCGGCTCCTGCGGAAGTTGCCAGCCCGTGAGGAACGTCCGCGGCTGGGGCAGGTTTTTCGGATCGCCTTCGGGAGCGCCGTCGGCCACCCATTGGTCGACCAATTTCTTTTCCGCGTCGGACAGATGCCGATCGTTCGCAAACTCGCCGTACTTTGGGCTGGCGTGCCAGGGCGGCATGCGATTGTCTTCGATGACCTCGGCGATCGTGTCCGCCCAGCCCGCGACCTCGTCGTAATTCGTCAGCGAAAACGGAGCGATGTCGCCTTCGCGGTGACATTCCACACACCGCTTCTGGAACAGCCGGGCGATCTGATTGGACCAGGTGACGTGGCCCTTGGGGTTCACGTCCCGAATCCGGCCGATGAAACAGCCCACGGCTTCGGTTTCCGGTTGGGAGACGTTCTGGCCCGCGAGGAGTTCATCGAGCGCGGCCGCCAGGTCTTCGCGGGTGACTTGCTCGCGGATGTAGCCCACGCCGTACTGGTCGTCGATCCGCCCGTGGTAGCGGACCTTGCGGTCTTGATCCAGCACGAAAACTTCCGGCGTGCGGACCGCTCCCATCTGGTCGGCCACTTCGTTGCCCAGGTCTTTGAGCACCGGGAATTTCAGGTCATGAATCCGGGCATGGGCGGCGATTTCGGTGAGGGAATCCTGCCGATTTGCATTGATCCCCAAAAAGCCCACGCCTTTGTCCGCATACTTTTCATAAAGACTCGCCAGCCGCGGGGCATAGAGTTTCGCGAGCGGGCATTCGGTGCCCAGATACACGACGACCAGCAGCTTCTTGTCGGTCGAGTCGGAGAGCTTATGCACCTTGCCGCGATAATCCTTGAGCGAAAACTCGGCCACGGCTCGACCCACCGGCGAAGCCTTCGCCTTATCTTCCGCAGCCAGTCCCTGTTGACTGCCCAAAGCGAGCAGGGCCGCCGCCAGTATCATTCGAGATGCCATGATGATCCTCAAGTTTTTTCTTTGAAGGAATCCGTCTTTCAGAATCGAACCCGCGAGCAAGGATTTGGTGTCGCAGAACTTAGAGACCATACTCGCGAACAAAGCGGTTCGGTTTCAGCTTCCCACTCGTTCTCCAATGCCATGATAAAATAGAAATCCCGATTCGGCGAGGGGCCCCGTTGTGTAAATCGTACAGCAAGAAAGTTTCGCGGACACCTCTGGACACTTCTCGCATTTCCGGTATCCTCTAACCTATTGCCTCGCCTCATTCACTTCAGGCATCTTTATTTCCGACTCACCCCGTTGGGGGAACAATCTGCGGGAGCCGAGATGAGCGATCAAGTCCGAGTGAAATGTCCGGGATGCAAAACGACGATCAAAGCCAGTTCCAAACATTGGGGCAAAAAAGTGAAGTGTCCCCAGTGTACGACGCCGTTTGAAATCCCCCTGCCGGAGGCTTCGGTCGTCACGGCGGAACCCGCCAATCCGCGCCGCGCCGCTTCCCGGCCATCCGAGACCACTCCCGTGAGGCAACGGTCCTCTTCCACGACGGCGAAAACCGCCCAGCGGTCCGCACGCCGAAAGCCCAACCGCGAAGCGGCGGTTGCGGATCCCAACGTCTTCGAGATCATTTCCACCCCGGATGATGACTTCGGTTCTGCCACCGACTTCGAGGACTACGGCAATGACGAAATTTACGACGACTACGAATCCTACGACGACTACGAAGCTCCGCCGCCCCGCCGAAGTCCCCCGGCTCGCCGGGCCTCCAAACCCAAATCCAAACCGAAAAAGAAAAAACGCTCCTCGCGGTCCCGGGAGTCGGGCGAGACGCCGCCCACGGTGATCGGGGGCATTGTGGCGATGGTGATTGCGGTGATCTGGTTTGTGGCGGGACTCGCAGGCGGCGTGATCTTTTTCTACCCGCCCATCATGTTCGTACTGGGTTTGCTCAGTTTCTTATCCGCCCTGTTTAACCGGGATTGATTTCGTCTCGGAAAACGGCTCCGAGGCGGTCCCCGCCTCCAACTGGTTTTTTGTGAGTCACCACGAGATTCGTGGTGACTTTTTTCATGTGGGCCGGTAAACTTCGCCGATTTTTCCAATCGGAACCTTGGGGATAATCTCTCCTTCCGCTCGGCATCAAACATGGAACTTCAAAAATGCAACGGATTCGCATTTTCGCTTTGCCCTGGATGGGCCTCGGACTTTTCGCGTGCTGGCCGATGGGTTGTGCCCAATACGATCCGGTCACCCGGACCACAATGGCCGGATCGGGCCTGGGGGCTTTGACCGGGGCGATCATCGGCGAAGGATCGGGACACGCGGGCACTGGGGCCTTGGTCGGAGCCGCGGCCGGGGCGCTCGGCGGAGCCTTGGTGGGCGACGCCGAAAAAGCCCGGGCCGAGCGCGACGCCGCGTATGCCTACGCCCAAAACACCCAGAGACAGCAGCAACTCGCGGGAGCGGTCAGCAATCACGACGTGGTCTACATGGCCCAGAACGGCTTGGGCGACGAGGTGATCATCAACGCCATTCAAACCCGAGGCGGCCGGTTCGACACCAGCCCCCAATCGCTCATCAACCTGAAAGCCAGTGGCGTCAGCGACCACGTGATCGCCGCGATGCAATCCAGCCCGCCCGCCGGCGTTGCTCCGGCCGCCATTGCACCGGCCGCTTACGTCGCCGCCCCGTCCCCGCCGCCGGTGGTGATCGTGGAACCGGCACCGCCGCGGCCGATCGTTTTCGGTGGTTTTGGACCGCATTACCGCTGGCGGCCCTATCGCCGGCCGCGATCCGGGGTCTACATCGAAGGCCGATTCTAGGCCCAGCCAAAAAGACTCACGCCAAGCCGCCGGCCTTGAGCGGAACGGCGCTCCGCCGGCCTTGAGCGGAACGGCGTAGCCGCCGGCCTTGAGCGGAACGGCGCTAGCCGCCGGCGTTGATTGTGGGATGATCCCTTCATCGAAACCGGAGGAGCGCCTACCGCTCACAGTTGCGCCTTGGCGTGAGATTCACGATCGCGGGACGCTACTTCTCCGTGCCGAGCAGTTTTTCCTCTTCTTCCTGGACGACGATCTTCGGCGTGACGAGCATGAACGTGCGCTTCTTGGATTCGCGCCCGGTGAGCTTTGTCGTATCCAACAACACCGATTGCTCGTCTTTCAACGTCAGCAGCGAATTGATCGCCTGCTTGTCACCAACTTTGGCGCTGATGCTGAGCCGCACGAACCGCCGGTCGGCCGAGCTGACGGGCGAGACTTCGATCGAGGCGTCCTCTTTGTCCAACTCGGGCAGGAGCAAGTTCAGCGTCTGCCCGTTGAACAGCGTGATCTTTGGGAAGTTGCTTGATGTTCGCGGTCTTGTCGTTTTTAACCGACTGAATCAGCGCCGCCGCTTTGGGGGGCAACCAACACCACGCGATTGCCGGGCCGAGTTTTTCCGTCAAGTCTCGATCGGCGAGTTGTTCCGCCTCGATGGTGCAGGATTTCGAGGCAGACCTGCACATCCTGCAGCCGGCGAAGCTGTTCGAGCAGGTCGCGGATTTCTTCGTGGACTTTCGGCGTTTGGCGAATCACCAGACTCAACGTGGTCTCGTAGAAGCGGATGATCCCGCCGCCGCCCTTCTCGGCCCAGGAATCGGGATCAACGTGGTCGCGATGAGGTCCATCAGGTTCTCCGCGTCCATCGCCGCGTCCTTTACGGCATTGACCTGTGTTAGGTTTTCGAGTTTGGGACGCTTGAGTTTCGCCGGCTTCTCCCGCAGGTCGAAGCTCACGCCGCTCGGGAATCGGAACGACCAGATCCGCGACGGCATAGGTTCTCACCTCCAGCGGACCTTGCACTCGGGTTTCGCTGGTGATCTTGAGCACCTCGTCTTGGATCAAGAACGCCAGGCGGAGCGGCTTCAGAATCAACTGGAGCGCACTGCTCAATGTCACGTCTTTGACATCGATCGTGATCTTCTCGTCCGGCGTCACGCCTTCGTCGGAAAGTCCGAGGCTGTCGATAACAAGATTGATGCCCGCGTGCGTCGCGATCTGCCTTGCGACTTCGGAGAGCGGCGTCTTGTCGAACTTGAGCGTGATCTTTTTGTCCAATGCCTTCGCGATGCGCTCTTCTTCTGCTGCCGACTTCTCGTTTGGTTTTTGTTTGGCAGCCGGTGGCGTGGGATGGTCTTTCAGATCATACACCATAGTATGTCCCGCGGGCAGGATCGCCGGTGTGGGCGGGATGGGCCGCGCATCGGCGGCTTTCGCCGGGGCATCTTCCGGCAGCTGCAACGTGATGTCTTCTTTCTCAAACCAGGCGCGGCGTTTGCCCGGCAGGTCGACTTCGCCCTTTGTCAAATGCAAAACGATCTGGTTGTTTTTCAGGTCAAATTCCACGGTGCCGGTCGCCGCTTGTTTCGTCGCGAGCTTTTTCCAAACCAGATTTTCTTCCCAAAGATAATCATGCCATGCGAGCTTTTCCGGGTGTGTGTATTGAAGGGTGGGTTTGACGAGCGTCTTCCCGCGCACGTCCGCCACGGTGATCGA
The DNA here is from genome assembly GCA_963815195.1 of uncultured Planctomycetaceae bacterium. Taxonomy (GTDB): domain Bacteria; phylum Planctomycetota; class Planctomycetia; order Planctomycetales; family Planctomycetaceae; genus CAWAVN01. The sequence goes on along the minus strand of CAWFGE010000008.1, from coordinate 233,430 downwards.
CCAACCTTGCCGTTCATCAGTGAATTGGTGCTTCGTCCGCAGCGATTCCCAAAAGCCGGCTTCCAATGCCGAGGTTTTGTCATCGGCCGCAGTCGGCCCCACTGTGCGGATCAGGTGGTTATGATCGATATACACCACCTCCTGCCGGCGGTCGCTATGGGTAAAGGGAACGGGCCATTCACTGTGGATGGTTTCATCCATCGTTACCGTGCATTTGAAGCGGACCTTGTACAATCGGGCCGGTCCGACCATGGGATAGAACCGCGGTTCGCCGGTTTCTTCGGCGACTTTTTCAATTTTGACTTTAATGCTTTTGGGATCGACGTTTTCGAGTTTCGATTCGGGCACCGCTTTGAGGACTTCCTCTTTTGTGGGCGGCTCGATCTTGTTCGTCTCAAAGTTTTTCTCGTTGGGGACGATCTGCCCCGTGAGACCGGCCTCGCTGTTTGTCCCCAGGCCATGGTAGGGCAGCGTTTTGTGCGGCAGCGTTTCGTGCGGCATCGCTTTCGGCGGATTGGCAGGAATTTGGGCAAGCATTCGCCGCAGTTGGCTTTCGGACGTCACCCCGTAAATGCGTTTCCGTTCTTTTCTATCCACGACGAGGACAAACGTCGGAATGCTGCGGACGTTGAACTTTTGGCCCAAGTCGCGTTCGTTGTCCACATCGACTGTCTGCACCGGATAGCCCTGGCGTTTCAATCGCGAGACGATGGGGTTCATCTGCTGGCAGGGACCGCACCAGTCGGCCTCAAAATACAATAGCATTGAATTGTTCATAGGCTGCGATTTGAGCCTGGTCCCCGCCTTCTTCAGTTCCAATTCATGCTCCGCTTGCTCGACGTGTAGATGGGCCATGTCCGCTGTTAGCTTCAAGCGCTCGACTTCCAGGCTGGACACGGTTCCCTTTAAATGGCGATTGGCTTTTAAGGCTTTTTCATATTCGAGATCCGCCAACTCCGCGGCTTTTTTCGCGTAGCGAACTTCCACATCGGACGAATTCGCAGCGTTCTTGGGGGGAGCGGGGAGTTTCTCAGGAGGGTTTTCCAGATGAACCACGCGCAAAACGACGAATAGCTGCTGCTCCGGCTTTTGCGGTTCGGTCGTTAACCCGAGACGGTTGAAAAGACTGCGGCCGGCCGGGACTCTGCCCTCGTCCGGCAGTTTCAGGCCGCCCAACAGAACGCTGCCGCCCGAGGGCAGTTTCACGGTGTTGTTGATCCGTGTGGAGGCGACTTCGGGGACTTGGACCTTGGGAGACAGTTCATCTCCTGCTTTTCCCGGCAGGTCCACAACGTCCACCTTGCGGATGTCGGACAGCGTCAAGTGGCTTTCCAGGCGGATGTGATCTCCCTTCCAGACCGCCCGGAGTTGCATTTTGGTGCCTTCCTCCACGCCTCGAATTGTTGGCTTGCCGTCGGACGAAATTCCCACGACGAACGGCCTTTGGACCGTGTCTTGAATCATGGCGTGCTGACCGTTGAACAACGTCACCTTCGGGCAAAACATGAGATTCGTGCGCACATCCGACTGGCAGACCTCGATCAATTTTTTAACTTGCGGGTCATCGAGAATCGCCATTCGCAGGGGGGCGGATTTTTCGATCGTCGACCGCACGCCGTTTTCCACCTTGGTTTCGGGCCTGGTGCGTTCGGGACCTTCGGCAGGCAGGACTTCCCAATGGGAAACCGCCTTCTCGACCACATCGCGGCTGGCGGTGATGATCCGGGCCTCGATCGCGATCTGCGCGAAACCATGCTCGCGGAGGATTTCCAGTTCCTCGGAAATTTTTTCGAGAACCCGCGGCGTGTGGCGGACCCGCAGCGTGTTGCCTTTGATTGTAATCGAAGGCGGCGCCACGGCCTCGCCGTTGGTGCGTAAAGTTTCGTCGCACCAGAGTTCGCCGACCATGTCCTTCAGAAGTTCGGCGAGCGTGCTACGGGCGAATGCTTCGTCCCGAATCTTGTACTCGCCTTGGTATCGTTCGAGGACATCCCCCACTTTGAAACGCCGAGTTCGCAAGGCATTCGTTTGCGAGGCCTCTGCCTTTTGTTTCTCGCGGAGCTTTCGGTTCGGTTTCTCCTTGCCCTGTGCCACGAAGGCGGCACCGGGGAGCGTGAGGGCGGCGGTTAATAGCATCACCAGCCAGCACCACCAGGGGGTGCGTTTGCGACATCCTTGTCTGAGCAGCATGATTCTCTCCAATCGGTTCGAGGTGATCTCCACCGGCTTGACGCCCGGCAGAACGGGAACGGGTTTTAAGATGTGCTTGAGCTCCAAAACGTCCAACAAGGCCCGCGCATAACGGGCCGGCTTCATCGCGAGTTCCGCGATGACTTCCTCATCGCAGCAACGCTCGGCTTCGCGCTTGACCAATCGCCCCGCCCACCACACGAGCGGATGAAACCACCACACCGACTGCGCGAGGACCTCCAGCCAGCCGACCCACAAATCGCCCCGGCGGACGTGGATCAGTTCGTGGGCCAGGATGGGTTCCAAGTCGGCGGGCGGTTGGCCTTCGAGAATCCGGGCGGGAATGAGCACCGTCGGCCGAAACACGCCCAAGACCGCCGGCCCGATTCGGCTTCGCGAAATGATCAGCCGAACATTCCGCCGCACCCGCAAGCGGATGCAGAGATCGTTTAAGAGTTGTTGGGCGGCAGGATCATCGACGACTTCCGCCCGGCGAATTTCCCGCCGGCAGGCCATCCACCGTGCCCAGGCCAAGAGCAAACTCCCCAGCATACCGCACAACCAGACCGCCAAAACGACGACTTGCCACAGGGGCCACGCGGGAGATTCCGCCGGCGCGGCGACGGGCACCGCGGCGGGTTTCGCCAACGGTTCGGGGATTTCCATCACCGGCTCGGATTCAATGACGATCGGTTCAAACGCATGGTTCCTTTGTGCGGAGGCGATTTGAGGTTCCGGCCATTCCCCGCCTTCCGCATCGGCTTCGACCGGAAGGACGGGAGCGAGTCTCGAAACCGGTTCCGGCGGCGGTGCGGGTTGGGGGACTGCGATTGTCTCGGCGGGTTCTTCTTCGTTGATGACGGGGGATTGCAGCCAACTGAAGACGCCGCTGGGACTGCTCCAGATCGGCGGGGTGACGGCTTTCAGAAGCACGACGACCCACAGCGCGTGCGCGAAGTGCGGATGATTCCGGCCGACCCATCGCGAAAGCACCGCCACGGCGAGGATCAGCAGCGTCACCTGCCACGCCTCGGCCCACAGCATCCGTGTCCACTCGTGTTCCATCGCGGCCATCCTTTGTGTATCCGTTTCGGAGGCTGTTGAATGACGAATCCTATTCGCGTTCCAGGCGGTCGATCATTTCGCGAAGCTCCACGAGTTCTTCGCCGGTGATTTTTCCCTCTTCGATCAGATGCCTCATCAAGGGCAGCGTCTCGCCGCCGAACAGCCGGTCGATCAGATCGTCGAGGGTTTCGCGGATCACCGTCCGCGGCTTGACGCGGGGCGAGTACACGCGGGTTCGACCCTGGAGCTTCGCGCGGGCGTAGCCTTTTTGCTCGAGCCGGCGGAGGTAGGTCTGCACGGTCGAAAAATCGATGCCCCGGTCCGCGGGGAAGGCTTCGTGAACTTCGCGGACGGTGGCCGAGCCAAGGTCCCACAAGATGCGGGCGACTTCCATTTCCCCCTTGGAGAGGGCCGGGCGATCCGTCATGGGTTGATCCCTTTCCATTCAAGGACAACTGTAATTTGCGAAGATTACACGTACAGACGTAATTCTGTCAAGAGCGGGTCGGGAGCTTATGGAAGAAAGGCAGATTAAGAGTAAGATTAAGAGTAAGATTAAGAGTAAGATAATGCAGTCGGTCGGATGTCTTTGGAGCGAGCAGAGGACCTATGATTCCGAGGGTTTTGGAACCGGAAGTCATGGACACCGCCCGGGAGGCGGCGGATTATGATGCGATGGACCACGCGAAGTCAACCACGGGGTGGCTGGGGCGCAAAGGAATGTTCCCAGGAAAAAGGAGATTTGAGGCCTGGGGCCGTGTGAGATTTTTCTCGCCGGGCCACAGCCCCAGCTTTCGCAGTTCAAGCCTTATTCCAAGGGGGATTTGCGCCCCAGCCACCCAGACGCTTACACTTTGAGAATTAAGATTAAGAAGATGCAGTCGGATGTCGTTGGTTTATCGTGGAGGACCTATGATTCCGAGGGTTTTGGAACCGGAAGTCATGGACACCGCCCGGGAGGCGGCGGATTATGATGCGATGGGGTGGCTGGGGCGCAAAGGAATGTTCCCAGGAAAAAGGAGATTTGAGGCCTGGGGCCGTGTGAGATTTTTCTCGCCGGGCCACAGCCCCAGCTTTCGCAGTCCAAGCCTTATTCCAAGGGGGATTTGCGCCCCAGCCACCCAGACGCTTACACTTTGAGAATGAAGATTAAGAAGATGCAGTCGGATGTCTTTGGTTTATCGTGGAGGACCAATGATCCCCAGGATTCTCGAACCGGAAGTCATGGACACCGCCCGGGAGGCGGCGGATTATGATGCGATGGACCACGCGGAAGTCAACCGCCGGTTCGTGCAAGAGTTTTTGGACGCGGCCAACCGCGGGCCCGAAACCGCTCTCGAACACGTCCTGGATGTGGGCACGGGGACGGCTCAGATTCCCGTCGCGCTTTGTCGCCGGCATCCCGATTGCCGGATCACCGCGATCGATTTGTCCCGCGAGATGCTCAAGCTCGGCGAACGGAATGTGGCCGGTGCCGGTTTTTCCGAGCGGGTTCGCGTGGAATATGTCGATGCCAAGCGGCTGCCTTATGCCGACGGGCAGTTCGATGCCGTAATCTCCAACAGCATCATTCATCACATCCCCGCACCGGGGACGGTCCTCGGCGAGATGAAGCGGGTTCTGCGGCCGGGGGGCTTGTTGTTCGTGCGGGATTTGTCGAGGCCCGCGGACGAAAGCACGTTGCACCAACTCGTCCAAACCTATGCGGGCGGCGAGAACGCCCACCAGCAGCAGATGTTTCGGGATTCCCTCCACGCCGCGTTGACGCTCGAGGAAGTTCGGGAACTGCTCGCCGAGCAGGACCTGCCGGCGGATTGGGTCGGGCAAACCAGCGACCGGCATTGGACCATCGCGGGTCGGCTTGCCGGTGAATAACCACCGCACTGGGCGAGTTGAGATGCGTCGCGTTCAGTTCCGGACTTCCACGCCTTTCCAGAAGGCCACGTAGTCCTTGATATTCGCGGCTTCGGGCTTGGGGTCGGGATAATACCACGCCGCTTGCGGGTTGGTTTTCCCCTCGACCACCACGTCGAAATAACTGGCCGTGCCCTTCCAGCCGCAGACCGTGTGATGCTCGCTGTCGCGGAAATATTCGCGGCGGATCGAATCCTGCGGAAAATAATGGTTCCCTTCCACGACTTCCGTCCGGTCGCTCTCGGCCAACACGGCCCCGTTCCAAATTGCTTTCGGCATGAAAACCTCCTTTGAACCGAAGCGTCCAACGCGACAACCTCGGTCGGGAAAATCCGACAACCGCGCCTGGCAACGCCCGATTGCGATGCCGCCTCGAAATCATCATACTCAAACTTACCGGAGGGAGCATCGGCGGATAATATGAGGACTGAGGTTTTCAGTTTTGAGAAAAGAAGCGAGATTGCGAGACACCGGGCGAGCCGAAAACCGAAAAGCTGAGAACAGACGACTGATTAACATTCCTATGTATCAAATTGCCATTGCGAATTCGCAGGACTGCTTGGAGCTTGATGAAGACTTTCTGGTCCAGGTCGCCGAGCGGGTGTTGGCGGAAGAGCAGGTTGCCGCGGCCGAAATCAGCGTGGCTTTGGTGGACAATGCAACGATTCATCAACTGAACCGGCAGTTTCTGAGCCACGACTACGCCACGGATGTTTTGAGCTTTCTGCTCGGCTGCGAATCGGCGGAAGCGGAGGATTCCGCCTCGGAACCGCCCCCTAAACGTCGCGGGCGGGGCAAGCGACTGGACGGCGAGGTGATCATCAGCACAGAAACGGCGCTGCAGGACGCCCAGAAATATGGTTGGAGTCCGAGGGAAGAAGTTGTATTATATCTAATCCACGGGTTACTGCACCTCGTGGGATACGATGACCTCACCAGCATGGAGCAAGCTGTGATGCGCGCGCGAGAGCGGGCGATGTTGACGCTTTTTCACATAACCCCCGGCCCTTCTCAAAGCCCGGGCGAGTCCGCGAGTTCCGGCCCCGCGCCGACGGAACCCGGCGACGAAGACCCCGAGAGACCTTCGGGCGGCTCTTCCTCCCCCTCACGGAGTACGGAATCGTGACCCCGTATCTCCTGCCGGCGGCGACCGGCCTGCTGCTTGTCCTGATCGGGTTTTTTGCGATCGCCAAGTATGCGTTACGGGATTTCTCCCGCAACCGGATCGATGAACTCTGCAAAAGCCGGGGAGTCGAGCATCGCTTCGGCGAACTGCTCAACCAGCACCAAAACGCCCTGTTGGCGATGGAGATTTTGTTCGCGGTCGCGTTCACCGTCTTGGCGGGCGTGGTGTTTCTCGAGCTTAAGGATTGGTCGCGATTTTCGCACGATGTCCCGGGTTGGGCGGCGTGGTCCGCGGAATTCGTTGCCGTGATGGTGTTCCTTTCGTGGTGGGCGGTGCTGCTTCCCCGCACGTGGGCGCGGGTGTCGGGGGAAGCCTTTCTGGTGCGGATGTGGCCGGTGATTCGCATTTTCCGCAAAACGCTTTCGCCGGTCCTGCGGATCGCGGCCAAGTTCGATCAACTGGCCCATCGTCTCGCCGGCGTTCCCGAACCCGCCGCGGGCACGTTGCCGAGCTTGACGCAGGAACTTCTGTCGGTGATCGACGAAGGCCAGAGGGAGGGCATTCTGGAACCGCAGGCCCGCACGATGATCCACCGCGTGATGGAGCTCCAGCAGGAAGATGTCGCCGCGATCATGACGCCCCGCACCGAAATGCACGTCCTGCGGGAAGACGCCCCGCTCGACCAGGCCCGCCGGGATCTTTTGGAAGGCGGCCATTCGCGCGTGCCGGTCGTCGGGGAAACGATCGACGACATCATCGGCATTTTGTACGCGAAGGATCTCCTCCGGCATCTCGACAGTACCAACGGCCGGGCCGTCACGCTCAAGGACATTGTCCGCGAAGCGATCTACGTCCCCGAAACCACGGGTATCGACAAACTGCTCGAACGCATGAAGCGCGAGCACGTGCATATCGCGATCGTCATCGACGAATACAGCGGCGTGGCCGGGCTGGTCACGTTGGAGGACATTCTCGAAGAGATCGTCGGCGAAATCACGGACGAATACGACATCGAAGAAGAAGAGGAAATCCACCAGATTTCCGAGGATGTGATCGAAGTCGACGCCCGCGCGCACGTCGATGAACTCAACGAACTGTTCCAATTCGACCTGCCGGAAGACGGCGACTTTGAAACGATCGGCGGGTTCGTGTTCAATCAACTCGGCCGCGTGCCCAAAAACCGCGAGTCCTTCACCTGGCGAAACCTGCGGGTCACGGTGCTGAACGCGGGCAAGCGAAAAATCCACAAGCTCCGCATCGAAGTCGACCGCACCGTCAGCCTCACCGCCGCCGAGGAAGTTTAAGAGCAGCCGAATCCGGTTCGCGGTTTGGAGAAAATCCACGAATGCATTTCCGATTCGCTGGAATAGAGACGTGTCTTCGAGGAAAATAAAACGAGGTTCTTTCCTCTCCCGATTCTCTTCCAGTTGTCAGCCTGTCTATTTCGCGAGTGAAGTCCGTGGCCATGTTATCCGTCTGCCCCCACTGCGGGGCGAAGCACAAGTTTGCCGACGATTCCCAAGTCGGCAAGAAAGTCCGCTGCCGGGAATGCGAGGAGCCGTTTGCCGTCCAACAGGCCAATGCCGCGGCCGGCAAACGGCCCGCCAAAAAATCCGCAGGCGGCGGAAGCCCCCCCGGCGGTTTGCCTCCGCGCACGGTGGGCGTGAAGTCCAAATCGAAGAAAAAGAAGCCCAAGTCCGCCGACGCCGAGCCCAAAAAAAAGCCCCGGGCAAAATCCAGCGCCGGCAAAAGCCCCGCGTTGATCGGTATCGTCTCTGTGCTCGGGCTGGCGCTATTGATCGGGGTTCCGCTCTTGTTCTTCGGCAAAAAGGAGCCGATGAAGCCGCCGGAGTCCTACGACAAGTTCAGCCATAGCAAGGAACAGACCTTCAAGTGCGAATACCCGAGCGGTTGGACCGTGGAAAGCGGCGGCGGCCAGTCCGGGGCCCCGCCGTGGGCGAAGTTCATCAAGGGCGACGTGAAAATTCAAGTCAAAAGCAGCATGGGCATGAGCGCGATCGGAGACATCGCCAAGAACACGGGCGGCATGTCGGACGGAGAAACCGCGGAGGAACGGGCCCCGGTTGCCACCGTGCATAATTTGACGAAAGAAAAATTCGCTCCAGAATACGGCGACTACAAGGAGAGCGCTCCAAAGGCGATCGAAACCGGTTTCGGCGACACGCGGGTGTCGGAGTTCACGGGCACGAGCGGCTTCTCGGACGTTCGCGGAATGCGGGCGTCCATGCTGGGACTCAACCTGCAATACACCGTGATCTGCGATTGCCCCGAAGAGGATTGGGACGTGTGCCGGCCGATTTTTGAACGCGTCATCAAGAGCATGTCTCGTGGGTAAGCGACCCGACTCCCGGCAGCCGCAGGCGAAACCCGCCGCCCCGGCGAAGAAACGCCGGTCCCGGAAGAGCGTTCTCGTAACCTGCCCCGCGTGCGGAACGCGGTTTCGCACGCCCGTGCGGGAGGACCAGTCGGAGACCGCCTGCCTGAACTGCGACAAACCCATTCCGCTCCCCGGCCGAGCGGAGAACGCGGATCGGGCGGAGAACGCGGAAGAATCGGACGCCCCCGCCGTTCACAAAATGAACATCTTCGAAGCGATGGCCGAGGAACGTTTTGCGGGAGAGGTTTACCGGCCGGCGTTGCCCTTTCTGCAGGGGACGTTCAGCTTTCCCTGGTATCCGGAAGGCTTGTTCCGCTGGGTCATGATGTCGCTGGGCTGTGCCATTGTGATGGTGCTCTACCTGGCGATGCACTGGTGCTTTGCGCGGGGCGGCTGGTTCGCGCGGGCGGGTTATGCGTTCGGCTTTCCCTTCGGCTGGCTGTCGATCTGGACGTTTTCTTATGCCGCATCTTGCGGGACGACCATCGTCACCGAAACCGCCGCCGGGAACGACCGCATTACCGGCTGGGCCGACCCGGATTGGCGCGAGTGGACGGGCGAGCTGTTCGGTCTCCTGCCGGCGATTATGACCGCCGTCGCCCTCGCGTTCGGCGTCGGCAAGCTGGTCGAGTTTCTCGGCGGTCCGTTCTGGATTTTCGCCGGGGTCGCGCTCTTTTTCCTGCTGCCGATTTGCTTGATGTCGGCGATCGAAACCGGCTCCGCGTTCATGCCGTTTTCGCCGTTCATCATCAAAAGCCTGGGCTCGGGGGCCTGGGCTTGGGGCCGATTTTATGCGGCGTCCGCGGGGCTCGCGCTCGTCTGGCCCGGTAGTTTCATTCTGGGCTACCAAGTGCAGCCGTTCTACGCCGCCGCCGTGACGGGGCCGTTTATGGCGATCGGCCTGCTCGTCTATCCCCGCCTCTTGGGCCGGCTCGCATGGTGCCTTACCGATGCCCAGGGCGAATGAACGGCATCGCCCGAGACGTTATCGGACGACTTATCGGACTTTGGGCCAAAACGGACAAAAAATCCGGGTGGACTTGATCAAAGATAAATCCATAACCCCAATGAAAATAGCCACTTGCGACATGCGGCACAAGTGAACAAAAGCGGAGAGAGAGGGATTCTCATTAGGACTTGGCGTAAGTGATTGCTAAATCAACACTTCCGGTCACAACTCCTTGATGTCCCTAGATTTCCGATTTGTCATTTGAGTTCATCTGTAGTCAGGGTTTCTCAGGAATAGTCACCCGGATTGGCACATTGTGCCAATCCACAATTTGGCTTCGGTGCCTTCATCAGACCATGAGGCTGCCACTCCCGGACGGAACCGAGGCTTTGGTGAGCAGGGAAGACGCTCACCTGGCGGAGAGGTCGTGGCGGTTCGAGCAGGGCTACGTGATCGAGAAGGTTCGCACTGGAAAGAAGCGCTACCGGACCACGCGGCTGCATCGGGCCGTGATGAACCCTCAACCCGGCCAGCATGTCTACTTCAGGGACGGCAACCCCCGCAACTGCCAACGCAGCAACTTGACGTTCGATTACATTAACCGCCCCGGGAAGAAAACAGGACGCCGACCGGCGTTTTGTCCGCAGCATTAGCGACCAACTTGGGAGACAACCGATGCAACAACAGAAATCAATCATCCGAATGTGGCGACCGTTGTATCTCGCGATGCTCTGTTTCGTTCCATTGATGACTGCCGTGGCAGAGGAACCGCAGCAGGAATCAGACGAGTATATCAACCATCTGCTTGATTCGATGTCCGATCGTAAAGACCTTTTCTGTACTCAGTTCGCCGCTCAGCACCTTGCACATTCGAAGCTAAACGAACGACAAAGTGTCGTACTCATCAACAAAATTCTGGGCGAGCGGAACATGCCCGATGTCCACATCCCAATGTCGGCTTTTGTGGACGCCATTGTAGCAGTCGGCCCACGTGCCCTGCCGCACTTGCTTAGGGAGCTTCCCCACCTGCGGGAAAAGTCGTGTCGCTACGCAGTGGTCCTGGCGGCCATTTCCAACATTAAAGAGATGCCAAAGGATCTGCGTCCGATTCTCGTTGATGAGTTTACCGCCACTCTTCCAGAAAATCAGGCCGCTGTAGCCGCCGTGATTCTGAACCCGGATTATTCACCAAAAAAGCTGAAAAAAGAAGGAACCATCGCGTGACCCTGTGCGTTTAAGTGTTATATCCAATCCCGAAACCCTACGGAGGAAACACGCGATGGGTGAAGCTCAGCCTAACATTTTCGAGCCCGATTTCAATCGTTCCATCAAGGTCAAGGCCGTCGATGGGCGGCTCACGTCACACGCCGGTGCCGTTCTGCTGCGGGACTTCGATCATCGGCTCGGACTCACCGAATCCCTTGCCGATCGACTGATCGATCCTCGCCGGCAAGACCGCGTCCGCTATCAAGGCGTCGAACTGCTGCGGGAAAGAATCTACGCCATGGCCCTGGGAGAGTCCGATCAGGATGATCTCGACCGGCTCGCCCATGATCCCGCTATGAAGATGGCCGCGTGGGACCGGCCCGGCGAAGAAGTGCTCAACCAACGCCTGGCCAGCCAACCCACTCAATCCCGGCTCATCGATTGGCTGGCCGACTGCAAGACGAATCTCGAGGCCGTGCGGAGCGCCTTGTTCGACTGGATCCATCGGCACATCAAAAGCACCGGCGACAGCGACCGCCGCGTCCGCTACGCCACCATCGACATCGACAGTTTCCCGATGCAGGTTTATGGCCAGCAGCCGGGGGCCCGCTACAACGGTTACTACAAGGAGACCGTCTATCATCCGCTGGTCGCTAGTTTCTCGGTCGGCGGCGACTACGATAGCGCGCGGGAAGGCCAGCGGCTGGGCAACGGCTTCATTCATGCCATCCTGCGGCAAGGCAGCGTGCATACGGCCAATGGCATCCGGCGGTTTATTCGCAACGTGGTCGGCAAGGCCCGGCAACTGGCGTGGAGCTTCGACCTCCGGATCGATGCGGGTTTCATCGCCGGCCCGGTGTTGGATGAGTTGACCGACGAAAACATCCGTTTTTGCGGGAGAATCAAGAAGAACAACGTGCTGGAAGAGATGGCCGCGCCCTATCTGACACGTCCCGTAGGCCGGCCGCCCAAAGGGGGATATGAGGACGTGATCGAACTCGGAAAGTACCAAGCCGAGGGCTGGCGTCATCCGCAGCGGGTGATTCTGGTCATCGTCGACAAGCCGGAGGCGAAGACGGGCCAACTGGCTCTGTTTCCGCGTTACTTCTTCCTGATCACAAACTGGACCGAGGAGCAACGCTCGGCGGATGAGGTGTTGTCGCACTACCGCAAGCGCGGCACGTTCGAGGACCGGCTGGGCGAATTCAACGCGGTGATTGGCTGCCGTCTTTCGTCATCGGTGTTTGCGGAGAACGAAGTGACGTTGCTGTTGGGCCTGCTGGCGTTCAACCTGGCGTCGATGCTGCGGATCGAGTTCGAGGACGAGTTGGGCGGTTGCTGGGACTTGCATCGTTTCCAGCAGTCGGTGCTGCGGACAGGAGCGCGGGTCGTGAAGCACTCCCGCCGCCTCGTGATTTACATTGAGGAAAGCGTGAGCGCGTTTTGGGCCGCGATGTCTTCCCGCATCCGATCGCTGCGTCTGGCCAACCTCTGGCCACGTCCGCGCGGAGCTCGCCCGCGGCCCTACACACCTCTCCCACGTCACGCCCATGAGCAACTGGTTCTTCGGGACTGAGCAGTTCGCCATCGTGGCATCCGCCTTTCTGTTTCTTTCCTTCACTCACCCAACGATCGCCAGGCCCCAGGGGGAAAGGGGGCGGTCCGCCCATCCTCCGCTCCCCAACCACCCGGTGCACTTTCCGCCACGGAAATACTCACCACGCACGAACCTGATGAATAATCCGGGCTGAATTGTGGCGGCGGGTCGAAGAAGCATGAAATGGCAATTACGAATGCGCTGAAGAAAAACAGTGAGTCAGTTACCTTGCTCTCAATCGTTCTTCCGTTGATGCGTCCGGCAGCATGGTTTCAAAAGCTGATGATTCCGACCTTGGTGGCGGAAGTGAGTGCTGGCCTGGAACGTCGACGCCGGGATCCGCGTTTATGGAGGTCAACATCCTTTCTTGATGATACTGGCAGCCTCATAACAACATTGCAATATGTTGGTCGTCGTGAAAAAGATGGCGTCCTGAAACTTCTCGAAGAGGCGAGGCAGCTTGCGATTAAAGCCGAAAGCCTGGACGCATATTATATCACGATCACTCTCTGCCGTTTGCAGCCCGATCGTATTGATAGGCTTTTGAAGGAGTTGTTTAGTGCCGAAAAAGCGATTTTGGCGGATCTTAATCCAATGCCTGTAACACTGAATCTGCAAAACGATTTGTACGGATTTTTGGACAGAGGTGACAAAATTGCTTTGGCAGCCACTAAGATTCTGATGGACCAACGCATTCGAGATGAGTCAACATACCAAGCAGCTGCACTGTTCTTATATGTAATCGGTCCGGTGAATTCCGCCGAAGTCGGCCGACTCATTAAGGATTTAGAAAAGTCATCCGACGCGAAACGACGTGCTTTGGTTGCGTTTGCGATGATGTCTGCGGTTCGGCCACGTCATCAAAAAAAACTTCAGGCTCTTTATGAAAAAGAGCAAGACCCGGATGTAAAACAGTTCATAGGAACCGCAATTCAGTTCACATCCGGTGCGATTTGTACGACCCGTTAGCTGTTGGAAGGTGGCACTTGTGCCCGTCCGATTAATGATCGCATTCGTTGCCGAATTAACGCTGTAGAGATTGTGGTATGCTAACCGTGGTTTTGCCGTATTGTTGATTGCAGCAGTGACTTCGTCAACGAGTCAGCGAAATGCTACGGAGACGGGTTCACTTAAAGTTTGCTGAGAAATGACAATATCGGTCGCCTTTGTATATTCCATTGGATTAGCGGTCGCCGCTTGTTGAATTGAAGTTTCGATAATGTCTACTAGGTGTTTGCGGATGATGCGGCCGCCTTCTTGGCCGTTGACGTCTTCGTTGAGTTGATGGCCACGTTGACCGATCCCTTGGATGAGTGTATCCGGTACAATCAGATTCTTCTCGCGTTTTCGTTTCCAAGTCATCTTCATCTTTTCGATTTGTAGCCTAGCAATGCCGATCATCGCGGCTTCGTCCAAGGGGCGGAATATCAGAATTCGTGAACCCGGATTATTCATCAGGTCCGTGCGTGGTGAGTATTTCCGTGGCGGAAAGTGCACCGGGTGGTTGGGGAGCGGAGGATGGGCGGACCGCCCCCTTTCCCCCTGGGGCCTGGCGATCGTTGGGTGAGTGAAGGAAAGAAACAGAAAGGCGGATGCCACGATGGCGAACTGCTCAGTCCCGAAGAACCAGTTGCTCATGGGCGTGACGTGGGAGAGGTGTGTAGGGCCGCGGGCGAGCTCCACGCGGACGTGGCCAGAGGTTGGCCAGGCGCAGCGATCGGATGCGGGAAGACATCGCTGCCCAAAACGCGCGGACGCTTTCCTCAATGTAAATCACGAGGCGGCGGGAGTGCTTCACGACCCGCGCTCCTGTCCGCAGCACCGACTGCTGGAAACGATGCAAGTCCCAGCAACCGCCCAACTCGTCCTCGAACTCGATCCGCAGCATCGACGCCAGGTTGAACGCCAGCAGGCCCAACAGCAACGTCACTTCGTTCTCCGCAAACACCGATGACGAAAGACGGCAGCCAATCACCGCGTTGAATTCGCCCAGCCGGTCCTCGAACGTGCCGCGCTTGCGGTAGTGCGACAACACCTCATCCGCCGAGCGTTGCTCCTCGGTCCAGTTTGTGATCAGGAAGAAGTAACGCGGAAACAGAGCCAGTTGGCCCGTCTTCGCCTCCGGCTTGTCGACGATGACCAGAATCACCCGCTGCGGATGACGCCAGCCCTCGGCTTGGTACTTTCCGAGTTCGATCACGTCCTCATATCCCCCTTTGGGCGGCCGGCCTACGGGACGTGTCAGATAGGGCGCGGCCATCTCTTCCAGCACGTTGTTCTTCTTGATTCTCCCGCAAAAACGGATGTTTTCGTCGGTCAACTCATCCAACACCGGGCCGGCGATGAAACCCGCATCGATCCGGAGGTCGAAGCTCCACGCCAGTTGCCGGGCCTTGCCGACCACGTTGCGAATAAACCGCCGGATGCCATTGGCCGTATGCACGCTGCCTTGCCGCAGGATGGCATGAATGAAGCCGTTGCCCAGCCGCTGGCCTTCCCGCGCGCTATCGTAGTCGCCGCCGACCGAGAAACTAGCGACCAGCGGATGATAGACGGTCTCCTTGTAGTAACCGTTGTAGCGGGCCCCCGGCTGCTGGCCATAAACCTGCATTGGGAAACTGTCAATGTCGATGGTGGCGTAGCGGACGCGGCGGTCGCTGTCGCCGGTGCTTTTGATGTGCCGATGGATCCAGTCGAACAAGGCGCTCCGCACGGCCTCGAGATTCGTCTTGCAGTCGGCCAGCCAATCGATGAGCCGGGATTGGGTGGGCTGGCTGGCCAGGCGTTGGTTGAGCACTTCTTCGCCGGGCCGGTCCCAGGCGGCCATCTTCATGGCGGGATCATGGGCGAGCCGGTCGAGATCATCCTGATCGGACTCTCCCAGGGCCATGGCGTAGATTCTTTCCCGCAGCAGTTCGACGCCTTGATAGCGGACGCGGTCTTGCCGGCGAGGATCGATCAGTCGATCGGCAAGGGATTCGGTGAGTCCGAGCCGATGATCGAAGTCCCGCAGGAGAACGGCACCGGCGTGTGACGTGAGCCGCCCATCGACGGCCTTGACCTTGATGGAACGATTGAAATCGGGCTCGAAAACGTTAGTCTGAGCTTCACCCATCGCGTGATTCCTCCGTTTGGTGTTGGGATTGCATATAACACTTAAACGCAGGGGGTCACGCGATGGTTCCTTCTTTCTTCAGCTTTTTTGGTGAATAATCCGGGTTCAGATGCCGGAATCCAGCAGCGGCTGTGATCGTTTGTTCGTATGACGTTAGCCCGGCGTTCCCAGTGTGCGAACCCGGCTGCGTCATCTGCCGGACAAGAGCCTCAAATGAAGACTTCCAACCCGCGCTCAATGCCGGGATATGCAAAACCCGCTCAAGTTCTTCTTTGGTTGCTCCGGGCAGATAGAGCAGGGCGTCAACATCCGCGACCGTCAGGAGTTCAGGTCCCTGGGCGATTCGGGGTACAGGTTCAGGACATGGGTAACAGTTCTGGTTCAGGACATAGGTGACACTTTAAGGGAAAATCTGGTCGAAAGGAGACCAGATTATGCCCTGGAAAGAGGTCGATGTTTTGAATCTGCGGACAGAGTTTGTGCTGCGTGT
Organism: uncultured Planctomycetaceae bacterium; assembly: GCA_963815195.1. Lineage (GTDB taxonomy): Bacteria > Planctomycetota > Planctomycetia > Planctomycetales > Planctomycetaceae > CAWAVN01. The sequence continues at coordinate 217,380 of CAWFGE010000008.1, read as the reverse complement.
GTTTGAGTCGAAGGTCCCATTTGCCGATCTGTGCCAGGAGTATGGGATCAGCCGCAAGACGGGTTACAAATGGAAAGAACGTTTTTTGGAACAAGGCTTGGAGGGGTTGGGCGATCAATCGCGTCGACCCGCTCAAAGTCCGAATCAGGTCGGCGAGGAAACCCTTTGCCGGATGGTCAAGTTGAAGCTGGCGCATCCGGCTTGGGGACCACGGAAGATCCGCGCCGTGTTTGGTCGGAATCATCCCGAGGTCGATCTGCCATCGGAAAGCACGTTCAAGCGGGTGCTCGACAAAGCGGGCTTGGTCAAGCGCCGCCGGCGTCGCGCTTCGGTGGAGTCGGGCCGGATTCAAAACCGTCTCGAAGCCGAGCGGCCCAATCACGTCTGGACGGTCGATTTCAAAGGCTGGTGGCGCACCGGGGATCGGATGCGCTTCGAGCCCTTGACGGTGCGCGACGCTTACAGCCGCTTCATTCTTTGCGCGCAGGCTTTGGAGAACAGCCGCACTCAGACCGTTCAGAGCGCGTTCGAGCGATTGTTCCTCCAGCAGGGCTTGCCGGAAGTCATTCGCAGCGACAACGGCTCGCCGTTTGCTTGCACGCGGGCTCCATTGGGTCTGAGCCGTCTGTCGGCCTGGTGGCTGGCATTGGGCGTGGACCTGGATCGGATTCCGCCCGCGCGGCCGGATCAGAATGGCGCACGAGCGAATGCATCGGGACATTGCTTGGGAGTTGGAATGCGACGCCGAGGCCACGCTCCCCTCCCAACAGGCGGCCTTGGACGTATGGCGCGCCACCTACAACACCGAGCGTCCGCACGAGGCTCTGGGGATGCAGGTTCCCGCCGATTTGTACGTTCCCTCGCCGCGCCGCTTCGAGGCGGACGAGTTGGTGTTGGAGTACCCGGCGGAGTATTTGCGCCGCCATGTGGGCCCCAGCGGGGCGATCAAGGTTCACAACATCCGCATCCCCGTTTCGGAAGCCTTGGCCGGCTGGGACGTGGGCTTGAAGTACGAAGCGGCGAAGCGTTACGGCTTGTGGTTTTGCCGGCTGCGGTTGGGCGAAGTGGACCTGGAAACCCAGAAGTTTACAGCCGTCAAGTCGTAAGACTGTTGGGGGCTTTGCCCCCAAACCCCCAGGATTTTTCGCCTGGGGTCCAAAGCAGGTTGGGGAAGACAAGAAGGGAAGCGAACCCTGTGGCGCGCTCCCCTCCTGCTTCGGACCCCACGCCGGCGCTCGGGTTGCTTCCCAGCAGAGACCTATCCTCCTCGTGGGTAAGGCAGTCTTCGGCGCTTTAACCGGAAGGTCTTTAAGAGTTCTCATCATCGTGTTGAGTTCCAACCGAAACTGAAGTCCAGCGCCACCCATGTCCTGACCTAAAAGCGCCACCTATGTCCTGACTGTTCCTCGGACTATTTCGTCGCCAGCTCCCACCTCCCCTTCCTCCAGGACACGGAGATAGAATCCCGGGCGGTGATGTGCGACAAGCAAAGCAGCCATCCTGGGCTCATCCATTCTGATGCCGACGCGGTAGCAGGTTACACGCGGCTGCGTGACTTCAAACATCGCTCCGCCAATCCGGAAGCGGTCTCCGATTGAGACCTCGTTGTCCGCCAGGCCTTCCACCGTGAAGTTTTCCCCAAATTGCCCGAATGTAAAGTCGTACCGCTTCAGCTCCCGCTCCCAGTAATGGTAAGAATCCATTTGGTAAACAAAAACGGCGCGATGTTCTCCGCCGTGACCGTGCAGATCGCCTTGTGCGTCGCCATCGACGTAGAGCCGCCCAACCAAGCGGCGTCCCTGCACTGACGCCTTCCACATGGACGTGTAGACGGTCTTCCCGTGCCACGCGATCTCGCGGGGATGCCCTACGTTGACTGACAACAACCTCGCCATTTACGCTCCCTCAATCTTCAGTACTTCGTCGGCCGACGCATCGTTGAAGCGTGGAGAAAATGAAGCCGCCACGCCTCGCGAGCCACTCAGGAACCCGAGTCCTGCCCGAGGCGTCCTTCCGCCTGGTGGACGTAGCACCACGTCCACGTCGCTCCGGGCATTACGGATCTCATCACGGGATGGCCCGTCTCATAGAAGTGCTTTGTCGCGTGCTTGCCGGGCGAGGAGTCGCAGCAGCCGACATGGCCGCACGTCTGGCACTCCCGGAGTTCGACCCAGCCCGTACCCTCTTTCAGGCACTCCTCACAGGCCCCCGGCGTTCGCGGCGGTGGGAAGCCGGCCACCGTCAAATCCTGTAAGTGTTCACAACGTTTCGCCATGGCGTTCTCCTTTGGATGTTGGCGTTCAATGCGAACGCATCCAACTTAGTCGGCGACCCCGAGCCGGCCGACGTGATACCCCAACCGGGTTTCGACGTCTCCCGGTTTGTGGAAGCCGCGGTCGAACAGCATCCGAATTCTCGCCTCGGCGGCGGGGCGTCCCAGCGCGGCGAGGAACGCGTCCCACTCCGGCGCGATCTCCGCATCGGGGGGCAGACTGTTCAGGTTGACCAAGCGCTTCGTCTCCGCGATCGCCTGCTTATCGAACGACGCAATCCTCGTGGCGAGAGCGTCAACGAACCCGTCGAGTTCGGCGTCCGGGAACGAGCGATTGACGTACCCATACCGCTCCGCCAGGTCGCCGCCGATGTCGTCCGCCCCGAGAAGTACTTCCAGGGCACGCCCCCGCCCGATCAAGCGGGGAAGCCGGGCCATCGGACCGCCACCCGGTACGAGCCCAGCGCCCACTTCCCATTGCGACAGAATCGCTTTCTCCCGGCCGGCGAAGCGCATGTCGCTGGCGAGCGCGAGTTCGCTGCCGACGCCCGTCGCCCGTCCGCGGATACTCGCGATCGAAACGACCGGTGCGCGACTCAGCCGCACGAGCATGTCCGGAAGCTGTTGTAATCCTGTGGGACCTGGGGGAAGTCGCGTGGTTTCCTCGGGCCGTGCGAGAAAGTCGTAGTGCGTCAAGAAGAATCCCTCGACGGCGCTGTCGAAGACGACAACTTTGACTTGCTCGTCGGTCTCGAGCGCCGTGACGATCTCGTTGAGTTGAGGAATCGATTCCGGCCCGAAAATGTTGAGCGGCGGGTGATCGAACGTCACGCGCCAGTACTCGGGAGATCGACGTGCGAGAAGAATCCGTTTGGGTGTCCCGTTGGTCATGCGCAGGTCCTCCTGTGGTTTTTAGGTTCAGTCACGTTGAGATGGTGATTTTTCAGTCGTGGTCCGCTTCACTACAAACCATTCCGCGAGGCGACCGCGAACGGGCTTCATTGGATTTCCAGGGCTATTTTCCCTTCTCTACTTCTGGGGGCGTGATCGCACTCTGCTGTTTCGTCTCGCCATTGCGCCTGGTGAACGATTCTGAATACACCGACGAACGAACGCGGAGAATCGGATCGTCCGATGGCGCCATCCCGGCTGGCAATATCAGCGGGTCGAAGATGATAGCCGTGGCGGCGCTGGTTTCCTCCGCCTCGACTCGATCGAGCGTCAGCGTGCCGACGTCCACTTGTTCGCGGTCCACCGGCCAGCCGACGCTGGGGTCGTTGGTCGGATCAAAGGGGATTCCAACAATGACGATCAGACGCCAGCGGAGCGGTCGCCGATGGATGCGCGTGATGAGATCATCGAACAAGTAGTTCTTCTCCGGTGGCGCGGCGCCGGCCGCCTCGAACGGCTGCATCGGTTTCAGAACCCAGCGTACGGGAGTCGTCTTGCCCGCAGCGTTCGCAAAAAGGAATGTGTTCAGACCATTGAAGGTAGTGTTGCCGAATCCCGACGAACGCGGCTCGGCGGCGATCTTCTTGAGCACCTCGATCGTTTCAGGATGACGCTCTTCAAATGCTCGCACCTGGGCGGGATCGGGCTTTGCGGTCGCTGGGTCTTGCTTGAAAGCGAGCAGGCGCTTGTAGAAGATCTCCGGTGTGCTGACCGGAAACAGTGGAAAACTGATCAGCGCGGTTCGCCACTGTTCGCCGTTGGGTAGCGAGAGTTGAAGCCCAAGACCGCGCCGGGTGTTCGGCCGGTCGGGCTGGTACGGTTGCCCGCCATCGAGGGAGAAGCGTCCAAGTACCGGCACGCGTCCCGGTTCGAACACGGCGGCTTTGGAGAGGCGGACTCCGTTACCGTTGCTCTCAAAGAAGCCAGATACCCCAACCCCTTTCGCGTGATTCCGCCGGAACCCGGAATGGACGCCGTCAACCTGCTCGAACCGGTCGATGAACATGGCGGGTGTTAGGGGGGCGTGGCTGAACCACCCGCCGCAGTAGGCCAGGGTTCCCGCAACTGCGAGGGCGACGCCGATCAATGCCCATCGTGTCAGCATTCCGATCCTGCTGCGTCGCTCCACTCGCGGTGGCGTTTTAAGATGCTGTGACATCGTTCGCTCTTTCCATCGAATCGTTGGGAGTGTTGGGAATATCGGAGTGGCCGGCCATTCCAGCAGTACTGCAGTTTTTCACATGTCCGTCTGAACGACTCTCCTACCGCGTTCGAGTCGGACAAACAGGCCACGTCGAAATCGCGGACGGCCGGTTTCGCTCAGACCATAAGCTTTAACAGCGCCTCGGCCCCTAGCTTGGACGAGGCTGGATTCTGCCCGGTGACAAGCTTCCCGTCGGTGACGACGAAGGGGACCCAGTTGGCTACCTTTTCATAGAGCCCACCGAGGCGCTTCGACTCGTCCTCAACAAGGAACGGCACGATCTTGGTGAGTTGGATCGCTTCCTCCTCGCCGTTGGTGAAGCCCGTCACCCGCTTGCCCTTCACGAGCGGCTGGCCCTGGAACTGGACACGATGGAGCACGCCGGGCGCGTGGCAAACCGCGGCGACGGGTTTGCCGGAGTTGTAGAAGTCCTCGATGAGGGCGATGGAACGCGCGTCCTCGGCCAGGTCCCACATTGGTCCGTGGCCACCGGGATAGAAGACCGCGTCGTAATCCGCGGCCTTGACGCCGGAGAGCCGCGCAGTGTTTGCCAGCACCGCCTGGGCTGCGAGATCTTGCTTGAAACGCCGCGTCAGGTCAGTCTGGCCCTCGGGCGTGTCGCTGACTGGGTCAAGGGGCGGTTGTCCCCCTTTGGGTGAAGCGACGGTCACGGTGGCTCCGGCGTCGAGAAACGTGAAATAGGGGGCGGCGAATTCCTCAAGCCAGAAGCCGGTCTGGCGGCCCGTATCGCCAAGCTTGTCGTGGGAGGTCAGAACCATGAGGATCTTCATTGTAATACTCCTTGATTTCGTGTTGTAAGGTTGGGAATGTATGTGTCGAATCGCTTGCGATTTTCAATGCCCGGTCGTCATCTCACGCCGACTCGCCTCGAATAGAAACCAGGTCCGCCGCTCCGTCTCGTCGATCCAGTTTTCGATCAGGCTGGTGGTGGCAAAATCGCGGTGCTCATTGCAGACGTTGTGTGCTTCACGCAGCCGCGCCGTCAGAGTCTTGTTGTCCTCGCAAAGTTCAGCGAGCATGTCCTCCGGATCGACGTAATCGGCGTCATTGTCGAGGACTCGCTGCAGGCGCGCGATGTGGCCGATCGACTTGATGGTAGAGCCGCCGATTTTGCGGACTCGCTCGGCGATCGGATCCGTCATCGCGAAGATTTGGTCGCCCTGTTCGTCGAACATCAAGTGATATTCGCGAAAATGTGGCCCGCTCAGGTGCCAGTGGAAGTTCTTCGTCTTCAGGTAGAGCGTGAAGACATCCGCGAGAAGGCCATTCATGGCGCCGGTGACGTCGCGCGTCGCCTCGGGCGGCAGGTCGGTCGGTGTGCTCAACGGCATCCGTTGAAGGTCCTTCAACTCCTGCTTCCGCTTCGATTTGCCTAAGGTACTCATTGTGTTCTCCTTTGAAGATTCATTGTTGTTGTGGGATCACGAACTTAGGTCTCCTCGTTCGGGCCTGCAGATCGCCTTGCGCGTTGCCATCGAAATTGAGCCTCCGCTCCTTCCATAGCCTCCTTCCGTCCACCGTCGCGCCACAGGCTCCTTGGTCGATGGCAGTGTTAGAAGGCTAAGCTTATTTTTCCATGTTCATGAACAACGTGTTCAATCCCTCCGCAAGGGCCGGGTGCGCGAAAATGCCGTCTTCGAGTGCGGTGTAGGGGATCTTCCCCATCATGGCTATCTGAAGCATCGACATGATCTCTCCGCCTTCGACGGCTAAAACGGCGGCCCCAAGGATCTGCCGGCTCTCGCCATCGACAACGGCCTTGATGAAGCCGCGTGATTCGGCCGTTTCCACTGCCCGGGCCACCCAGGTCATCGGGATCTTGGCGACTCGAATCGCGCGGCCCTGTGCCCGTGCCTCATGTTCCGTCAGGCCGATCCGACCGAGTTGTGGGTCGATGTACACTATGTACGGGACCAGTCGATCTCTCGTCGACGACTGCCCGCCACGAAGCAGATTGTTGCGAACGATGCGATAGTCGTCATACGCGATGTGCGTGAATGCCGGGCCGCCTTTGACGTCCCCCAAAGCGTAGATACCGGGGACGTTGGTCTCCAGCCGGTCGTCTACCTGGATGAAGCCACGGACGTCAACGTTCACACCGGCGGTGGTCGAGCGCGAGTTGCTCGCTATTCGGCACTCGCCCCGCGGCGATTAAGAGGTGGGACCCGACGAGGGTCGCGCCCCCAATAGGGCCACGTAGCCTTAACCCGACGCCGGAAGCGCCGGCATGTACGCCGACCACTTCGGTTTCGAGCAAGATCTCGATCCCATCCATCTGAAGCAGCTTGCAAACTTCCGTAGCAACGTCCGGATCCTCTCGACCCAAGAGTTGCTTACCGCGCTGCACGATGGTGACGGCGCTACCGAAGCGACGAAACATCTGGCCGAATTCCAGACCAATGTAGCCGCCGCCGAGAACCAGCAAATGTTCTGGCAGCTCTTGTAATTCCATGATCGAAGTGGAGTCGAGAGCTCTCACGGAATCGAGTCCGGCGATGCGGGGTCGTGCCGGCCGAGCGCCGGTATTGATGAAAATAGCGTCGGCAGTCAATGTCCGCGTGCCGCCGACGGTGAGCCGTACCTCCACGACGTTGGGACCGGTGAAACGCCCTTCGCCGAAAATGAGCTCGACGTTCTCAGCATCCTCCAAGCGACGCTGCACCCCAGCGCGAAAGTCGTCCACGATTGCCTGCTTGCGCTCGCGGACTTGAGCCATGTCAACGCCGACAGTTCCGCAGCGAATGCCGTAGTCGGCGGCGCGCCGGGTCAAATAAGCTATGCGCGCGCTGGCGACCATGGTTTTCGTCGGTGTGCAGCCTACGTTGACACAGGTGCCGCCGACATGCTCCCGCTCGATGACGGCCGTCCGGCGACCAGCGCCGCCCAAGTCGAGGGCCATTGGCTTTCCCGCTTGGCCGGAGCCTATAACAATCGCGTCAAAGCGTTGCGGTGCCATAGGGTGCCTTCTACGAAAGAAACGACGATGCAGCCCGTGATGCATTCGATGGGGATGTCGTTATGCTGGCTACCTTACGGTGCCAGAGCGACAAGTACGAGGTTTTGTCGATACAACGATATGGCGGCGGTGGTAGAGGGTTACCGGACGCGAGCGAGCGTAACGGAATACCATTCACGCTCATCTGTCCATGTGCATTCGCCCTCAAAGCCCGCGTCTCTAAGAAGAATGCGAATGGTCTCATCCGTGAACTTGTAGCTGTACTCGGTATGAATGCGTTCGCCTTTTGCGAAATGAACATCCAGGCCTGCGGCAGCGATGCGTACATTCTGGTCACGAGTGCTTTCAAGGTGCATCTCAATGCGTGACTGCACGAGATTCCAGAGAACGCGATGGCGGAACCTCGCGGGATCAAAATCAGCACCAAGCTCTCGATTGAGGCGATGCAGCATGTTGAGGTTGAATTCTGCCGTGACCCCGTCTCCGTCATCATAGGCAGCCACCAGAGTCGGCTCGTTTTTCACCATGTCTACTCCTAACAATAGTGCATCACCGACCTGCAGTTGACTTCTAAGATTCCGCAGAATCGTTCTCGCCTCTCTGGGTGCGAAGTTGCCGATACTCGAGCCGATGTATAATCCCAGCGTTACTCCGTCGAAGGATTCGAGCCGCGGCGGATGCGTCACATAGTTCGCTACAATTGGCGATATGTATACCTCAGGCAACAAGGTTGCGATCGTCTCGCGAGCTACGTCAAGAGCGTCGGAAGATACATCCACCGGTGCGTACAGCACATCACTCTGCAATCTCGCGGCGGCATCGAGCAGGATGCTGGTCTTCGAGGCGGTGCCCGCTCCCAGCTCCACAAGGCGCACAGCTTTTGATTTGTCAGGACAAGCGGCGGCGATGATGGCATCGCAAAAGCACAACAGGATGTTACGTTCTGTGCGCGTGGGGTAGTACTCTGGGAGCTGCGTGATGCGTTCGAAGATGCGGGAGCCGTGCGCGTCGTAGAACATCCACGGCGCAAGAGAGCGGGGACGCCCGAGCAAGCCGCGCTGAACTTCCCAGATCAACATTTCGCGCGTATTCAACGAAGAGGGGCGCTCCAAGTCGAATGCGATAGTGCTCGCAATCATGTAAGTGACACCTTTCTAAAATGCCAAACGTAAGCCAGTGAACTGCCACCGAGTCGCCGGTTGAAAGAAGTTGCGATAAGTCGCCCGCACATGATTCGCCGGTGTGACGCAGGACCCTCCGCGCAGAACCATCTGGCCGGACATAAACTTGCCGTTATATTCGCCCAGCGCTCCTGGAAGGGGCTTGTATCCCGGATAGCCGGTGTAAGCGCTGGCCGTCCATTCCCAACAGTCCCCGAATAGTTGCTGAACGCCCGCACCGAGGGCCTTTGCGGGATGCAGTCTTCCTGTGTCGAGAAAATTCCCGTGTAGGGGCGATTGGCTCGCGACGCATTCCCATTCGGCTTCCGTCGGAAGTCGGCGACCCCGCCAGCGTGCAAAGGCATCGGCCTCGAAAAAGCTGATGTGGCATACCGGCACATCGAGTAGCGCAGATAGTCCGGTCCAGCCCCTCAGCGTGAAGACTCGCCAGCCAGTCTCATCGTCGGCATCATGTTGCCAATAAAGGGGAGCTTGCCAACTCGCGTTCTTCACAGTTTCCCAACCTGCAGAAAGCCAGAATTCAGGACGTGAGTACGCGCCATCCGACATGAATTCCAGGTACTCACCGCACGTGACCTCGCGGTTTGCGATCTGAAACGATTCCAAGTAAACCTTGTGTCGAGGAGCTTCGTTATCAAAGCAAAACTCCAGAGGATTATCCGCGTAAAGCGGATGACCGATCTCAATCAATCCTTCGCTGAAGGTGTGCCATTCGAATTTGGGGACTGCAATATCACACACTTCCGAGAGGGGGCCAGCAGCATACGAAGGATGAAGGGGATTCGAGAAAAGCGCGTGCTTAATGTCAGTGAGTGCGAGTTCCTGGTGCTGCTGCTCGTGGTTCAAGCCCAAAATGATCCGCCGTGACGGCTCGTCATCAACGGGGCGCGCGAGGAGTTTCTCCATCTCCTGGTCAACGTACACCCGGAACGCGACGACCGTATCAAGTGAAGGGCGGGCGAAAGAAGCGCGCAGCTTCTTTTCCGGAATCTCATCCCCGACCGCGTTGTAATAGCTATTGAAGAGCCAACGGAACTGTTCGCAAAAGGGTTTGTAGCCTGTCAGAAAGTCGCGTAACACGAAGGTCTCAAAGAACCATGTGGTATGAGCCTGGTGCCATTTGACCGGGCTGGCGTCTGGGCATGATTGGACCATTTGGTCCTCAGCGGAAAGACTGGCGGCAAGAGAAGAAGTCATCGACCGCACGGTTTGGAATTGCGTGTTGAGACGAGACATTGGTACCTTCAAGCCTGCGATGGCATAAGAGAGCCTATGGTGGGCGTTGGTGAAGGATAGAAAAGGCGAAGAAAGAAGGCTATTGAACTTAAGTATTGGTGGCGGCAAACCAATACCAAAGGATCATGTCGTCGCTGCCGGAGTGGCGTATTGTTCTTGTGAAGTCTGTGAAACACTCTTGCCCGCGCTGACTCAAAGGACGCCGTCGCTGGCTCGAAATAATGATGAAGTCCGAGAGGTGCGAGCATGCTTCAATTCTCAGGAGTTTCAAAGGCGTACGGAAACAAAGCCGTTGTGCCGCCTTTCGATTTGACGGTAGAGTCCGGCGAAGTGCTCGTGTTGCTCGGTCCGAGCGGTTGCGGGAAGACGACGATTCTCCGAATGGTCGCGGGTCTGGTGAAGGCCACTGAAGGGCAAATTGTCATAGACGACCTGGTGCTGAATGAGCGCACCCTTTCCGACGTACGACGTCGACTCGGTTATGTGATTCAAGAGGGCGGCTTGTTTCCGCATTTGACGGCCGCAGCAAATGTGACTCTTATGGCTCGCCATCAGAGATGGTCCCGCGGACGACGGGACCGGCGATTGGCCGAGCTGGTCGAGATGACACGATTCCCGCCGGACGCCCTCAATCGTTACCCCATAGAGCTATCGGGTGGGCAGCGGCAGCGGGTCAGCCTGATGCGCGCGCTTTTTCTCAGTCCGCACTTGCTGCTGCTTGATGAGCCGCTGGGAGCACTCGATCCAATGATTCGTGCCGGCCTGCAACGTGACCTGAAAGTCGCGTTTGAGCGCGCGTGTGCCACGGTGTTGCTTGTCACCCACGATCTGGTGGAAGCAAGCTGGTTCGCTGATCGGGTATGCGTGCTTGAAAGCGGGCGAATTGTTCAGCAGGGGTCGTTTGCGAGCATCGTGAACAATCCCACCAATGACTTCGTGCGCGATTTTGTCAACTCGCAAATGGTCACCAAATGAAAAACACCGCCATTCTAAAGTGGGGAGCCCTGTGCGTGGCGCTTTTGGCTGCCGGGCTCTCACCATTGCCGCACCGACAGGCGACGATACGCATCGGATCGAAAAAATTCACGGAGTCAGTGATTTTGGGAGAAGTGCTTCGATCGCTGGCCGTCGATGCAGGTCTGAGCGCCGCGCACTATCGCGAATTTGGCGGGACGCGGATCGTGTTCCAAGCGCTACAGGCCGGCGAGATTGACGCTTACCCAGAATACACCGGCACGATTGTGCACGAGATTTTGGCCGCGGAAGCGGTGCCCGATGACGAGGCCATGAGACGAGAACTCTACGCTCGCGGAATCGGGATTTCCGAACCATTGGGCTTTAGCAACAGCTACGCGCTCGCGCTCACGAGGAAACGCGCCGAGGACTTGGGAATCAGAAAAATCTCTGATCTCCAGCGCTTGCACGAGTTGCGTTTGGCATTGACGCACGAATTTCTCGACCGCGGCGATGGGTGGCGTTCGCTCGCTCGACGCTACGACTTGCCACAGCGAAATGTCGTGGGAATTGATCACGATGTCGCCTATCCTCAACTCTTGGCAGGCGAAATCGACGTGACCGACGTTTACTCGACCGACGCAATGGTCCATCGCAACGACTTGGTGCTGTTGGAAGATGATCTGAAGTTCTTTCCTCGCTACGACGCCGTGTGGCTATATCGGTTAGACACGGCTGAGCGTCAGCCCAAAATGCTTGCAGGCATCCAACGGCTCGGACGGAGAATCTCCGAGCCCAAGATGCGCGAACTAAATGACGCCGTCGAGTCAGGCGAGCGGTCCGAGTCGCAAGCGGCGGTCGAATTTCTTCGCACACAGCTAGGAGTGAATACGGAGCCGAAGGAAGACTCGTGGAGTCGCGTCATCTTACAGCATGTGGCTGAGCATCTCGACCTGGTGCGGCGCTCGTTGTTGCCCGCCATCGTGGTCGGCATGGCATTGGGCATCTTTTGCCAGCGCTTTCGACGAACTGGCCGTGCTGTGCTAGCGGTCGTCGGGCTATTGCAGACAATCCCCTCGCTGGCGTTGTTGGTTTTATTAATGCCGATAGTGGGGGCCCTTGGTTATCCCAGCGTTGGCGAAGGATCGGTAACGGCCGTTGTCGCCCTGCTTGCCTACTGTCTGTTCCCGATCGTAAGGAACACGTTCACCGGATTGGAAGGAATCCCCCGCGGCACGATCGAGTCGGCGACCGTATTGGGACTGAGCCCAGCAGCGAAGTTGGCCGAAATCGAACTGCCGATGGCGCTTCCAGTCATGTTGGCTGGTATTCGCACGGCAGCGGTACAGAACGTCGGGTTTGCGACCTTGGGAGCGATCATCGGAGCCGGCGGGCTTGGGCAACCAATCTTGCGCGGCATTCGGCTCAACGATGTCAAGCTGATCTTGGCGGGAGCGATACCTGCGGCGTTGCTTGCCGTACTTCTACAACTCCTGATCGATTGGGTGGAGCGAGCGGTGGTGGCACGTGGCTTAAAAGGGGGCTCGGCGGTGGAACGGTAGTTTTTCGAATGTGCTTTAGCCATTGAAATCATGCGGTGGTCGGGGACACAACGCAGACCTCCCCAGGTAAGTTTGATTGCTTTCCCCGCACACCTGCCGGATCTACAGCCTGGACCCTTGATGGAAATGGACTTCGCGATCAGTTGCCCGCTCGTCCGGCCCAGGATGCCTCGTATCCGATTTCTGTTCGTCAGGTCGCGGCTTTGATCCACGCTGCCTTCAGACGCCACCTCGCAATGACGCCCTTGCGATTCACTAATCCTTCACCTCCATCAGGTTGGATAGGGGACTTTCACCCCCAAGCTATCAAACATGCTGGGCACACAACTAAACCGCTTCGCGGTGGGGTTGATGGAGGCCAGAGCACGATGAGCCCGTCAGATGACGATTCGTTCGATCTCATCGAGGCTGACGGCGTCGCTGGTTCGGTCGTAAAGTTTCGTGGTGCGGACGGAGGTGTGCGCTGCGATTTTTTGAGCATGTTCCAGCAGTCCCCCGCAAAGCAAGTAGGCTGTGATTCCGGTCGCTCGAAACGTATGGCAGCAGATGTGTTCCGGCAGCCCCGTGTTGCGAGCGCGCCGCTTGATCATCCTCAACACGTCGGCTCGGTGCATCCGTCGCGGCGCGAGCCGACGATAGCGCGAGATCGTGCGAAACAGCGGCGACTTCTTTTCATTTGTGATGTCAGCGGCCTCCATATAAGCGTCGACGTACGCTATTGCGTTGTGATGGGCGGGAACATCATGGCGTTTTCCGCCTTTCTCGTGGAGGCGAAACCACATCCGACGACCTTGAGGATAGTAGTCCTCCACGTTCATGCCGATGGCCGCCGAGACACGGGCAAAGCTGTAGACCATCAAGCCGATCAGCGCACGATCACGTAAGCCTCCGATCGTTGAACAGTCGATGGCGTTCAGTTGTGGTGGCCGGGCGGGCACAACCAACGGCAGGCTCGGCGTCGGCTGGAACGATTGGCAGCGGCGAAACTCGTGGAGATGCATCGCATCAACGCGCATCCTCTGTTGCCAGTGACCAGATCATTATTTGACTGGCAGCCGGGTGGTGATGAACCTGACAACGAACGCCTCGCCGCCCAGTGTCGAGCGCGTTGGACCAAAGCGGCGGTGCCGGTGCTGGTCTGTGTGGCAGCGCCGCTTACCGCCAATCTGCTGGGCAGTACGGCCCGGGGCATCCCACCGCGAGAACACCGCAACCACGATCTGCGGCTGGCCTCGGTCTACGCCGCCTACCGTGTCCAGCAACCGCGACTTGCCGCCTCATGGGTGGGTGAGCATGGCCTGCCAAAAGCGGGCTATCGCATCAAGGACCCGGATGCCTTCCTATGCAATGGCGACGGAAAGGTACTGCGAGTCATCGAATCGGCGGGGCGATATAGCGCCGCTCAGATCCAGAGTTTTCACGAGCACTGCGAAGCGGACTCGCTTCCTTACGAACTGTGGTGAGGCCATGTCTCCATTGAAGATCACGAACGAAACGGACAACCAACACGCCATCGAGACGTTGTTGGCGCATGTTGCCCGCTATCGCCTCTCGGTGTTTGCGGCGATCTCGCGGTTGCCTGAGTTCGCGGGCATTGGTCCCCGCCGACTCCGTCGACTGCTCGATCAATGCCGCGGCATCGGGATGTTGTCATCGGCGGCTCTGCATCACGGGGCTCGTTATTGGTTCCTGACCGAAAATGGTGCCCAGCATTGCGGGCTGGATGGGACTCGTTCCGGACCTCTTTCCGAAGGTGCGAAAATTCGGGCATATGCCCTGCTCCTCTTCTGCTGTTTGTCGGCCCAACCGAAGTATCGGCTGACGGCGGACGATCTCAGCGGACGATTCGCGGGCCTCCACCGTCCGGGGATGCGTAGCACCTATTACCTCGACCCCGCCGGTCCCGGTTGCATCGGCCTCGCCCGCGTGGATGCCGGTCATCGCGGCCGTTGGGACCGCATCATCGCGTCGGTGCGCGAAGACATCGCCCTGCATCAGCGGCAGCCGGGCTTCCGGCCACTGATCCAGGCTCGGCGGTTTGAGATCACGCTCTTGACCGTGCTGCCGGCGAAAGCCCGCCGCATCGCGAACGCCTTGATTTCCCTTCCTGAAGTGAAGCACATTCCGGTTCACGTCGTGGCTCAACCGGAGTTGCTCCCTCTGATTCATTCGAGCCACGGAAAGGAAGGGAATTCTCGACTCCCTCAGCATGGGTTTGATCGCTCCCGGCCCCGGAGCAAGGAAAAACAACGGGCAAAGAACCTGAGTAACCGTAGGTGGGCTTGACGTTCAAAGGAACGCAGCCTGCCGAATCGCTGGAGGTAACCAGTATGAGCATGTATCGCTCACGAAACCAACGCAAACGATGGCGACTGAAGTGGCCGTGGAGGCTCATCTTCCCCTTGCGGATTGATGAACGCTACTGCCGCGAATGTGGATTTCCGCTTCACGAAGGACCGCTCCCGCAAGAGATCAAGCGGTGTTTCGAAGACAACGTGGTCGGCATTATCTTTCCCGCCGGTGGTTGGCGGAAAGGGGAATATGCGATTCGCGTGGGGCGGTGGAAGGCCGGAGGCAAACAGTTTTATTGCTCCGAGTTCATCCCCGCCGCGGACATCGACAATGTGGTCGCTGTGGTGGAGCAGGTTAAGGAAGAGATCTCCCGCTTGCAAAGGAAGTCCCGAGGCAGGCGGAGATAGAGGTTGCTCACAGGTTGAAGTTTGGTTTTCGGGCTGTCTCCGGACAGCCCACCTTCGAGGCCGCCGTGGGAATCACGGCGGCAAACAATAACCGCGTCGGGCAGAGCCAGGAAAGCCTGTCAAACGCACAACACAAAAGGAGTGCTTATGGCACAGAAACAAAAACCGGTACACGAGATCCGCTTGGGACGAATCCGAGCCGCGATTTGGGCCAATCAAACCGAGAGTCGGGATGTCTGGTTCAACGTCACGATCACGCGTCTCTACAAAGAAGGGGATCGCTGGCAAGATACTGCGACGTTTCGTCGCGATGACTTGCCGATCGTGGCCAAGGTGGTGGACATAGCCTACACCTGGATCTGGGGGCAAGATGTGCCAGCCAGCCCGGACGAGGCCGTTGAGTAACGAATGATTCATGCGCCGGTCGGAGGAAATCCGACCGGCGATTTGTCAGGAGGACAAGGCCATGACAACTAAGAAGTCTGCAATTCTCGTTCACAGGCGAAGAATCGTAGTCACGAAACGAGCACGGGCAAAGCTGAACTTGAACGAAATGCTATACCCCCTCACGGATCACGTTCTAAGTGACGAGATTTACGAGGCGCAAGTACAAACCAAACCGCAACAAGAGGCCGAGTCAAGTGCCCCTCAGTTGCAGTCAAAGTTTGTCTCACGCAATGGCACGGAGTTTTTGATCATCACCATGCCCGACCGGTCGCTGACGATAATCGACTCAGCCGAGTAATTCGACATTGCACACCGGTTTTTCAGCAGGTTTTACAACTGGTTTTCGCCGGCTGGTTCGCCAGTCGGCTCATCTCGACAAGTGCTTCCCCCGGACTGTTCGCAGTCCGGGAGGGGCACGATGAACCGCGCATCGCATTCCTCTGCCACGAACCGCGGAACATTTGGAGAAGAAATGGACAAGCAAGATGAAAAAAACGAAACGCTGCTACCCTACCCACCCAGTGAATTCTGGATCGCTTTATTGGCTGTCAGAAACTATGCCTTCGCGAAAGGACTCGACGAGTACTCCGCGGAGAGAGGTCTGCCCCGCCAAGGTTCATTCCGGGAATCTATCGACATCGTCGACAACTACCTGACTTTGGCAATCAATGACGGGTGGCTGGAAGACGGGCCAGAGTAGCATCGTTTCAAAACCGGACATGGAGAGAGTGACAGTTCTCCATGTTCATTTTTCTCACAACATTCCCAATCCATCGCGTTTCACGAGGTCGTAATGGCAGGACCAATCGAATCGAAAAAAGACAAACCGGATTCTCCTAAACCCATGATGATGGTCGGGGCGGGTCCTTTGACGTCTGCCATCTGGAAGACGGGAGACGAACACACCGGCTGGCGCTACCGTTTCAATGTATTCCGCCAACTGGCCGAAAGCGGCCACGTCTCGCAACTCTTTCACCCAGCCGACTTAATCCAATTCGTCAAGTTGACCCAGGTCCTGGCCGCCGTGCTCGCTGATGATGGCTGCCTGACCCAAACCGAACGATCTTCCCTCCAGCGGTTGGCCTCCGAATTGGATGACATTCTTCAACACTTGGGCCTGGAAGAAGAGACATAGCAGAACCATTAAGGGCAACAAACACCCAGAGGAAAGGCCAACCAAATGGCAACTCGTCCGATTCATGAAATCCGCAAGGGCCTGATCAAGGTCCGCATCTGGCGTAAGCGGACCCGTTCCGGCCTCCGTCACAGCGTCTCCATCATCCGCCTGTTCCGAAATGGCGACGTCTGGAAAGAGTCAACCCGTTTCTCACGCGACGACATCCCGCTCGTGCGTCTGGTTCTCGATGAAGCACATTCCTGGATCTACGAGCAAAGCCACAAGGAAAAGTCGTGACTGAACCGCTTCCAAAATCGGGAAACTTCCACAAGTCTCTCGCGCTCCGAAGACCGTGATTCCGCACTCCACTCTTGAGTGAAACGAGCACAATTCCTGGACGTGAACATCCAGATGAGCCGTGGTAACTACGATTCGTTTAATCAGAGATTCTCCAATTGATACGGTTCGCTCTCTATCAAAAAGACATCCAACCAGACGGGACCAAATAAATGAAATCCGAACGCAACCCAAACCCTGACAGTGGGGAGGCCGTGAAGCCGATTCTCATTACGGCGGCAGACTTTGCCCGGATGATGCAGATTTCGGTCCGCACCTTGTGGCGACTTTGTAGCGCGGGCCAACTCATTCAACCCATCCGAATCGGTGGCAATACCCGCTGGCGTCTCGACGAAGTGCGTCAGTGGATTGCCGATGACTGCCCGCCAACGAACGACAGGACCTAGCCCGATTCCGTTTGGCGGTATTTAGTGTACAGACCTTGTCCTCTTGAACCCTTTGACCAACAATGATCTACGAAAGCGAGGTTTTTATGGCTGCTGTTTACAAGCGTACACAAGACAGGGGCAAGAAAAGGGCCTGCTGGTACGTCGGGTACACCGATCACACCGGCAAGCGATGCACACGCAAGGGCTTTACCGACAAAGGCGAAACTGAACGGCTGGCGGCAAAGTTGGAGGAGAACGCCCGCCTGATCCGCGAGGGGCTCAGGGAGGCTGTGATTGAGAACGACACCAAAACGCCATTGGCTGAGCACCTTGAGGACTTCGAAGTCCACTTGCGGAATCGCGACGTGAGCGAAAAGCAAGTCTACGAAGTAACGGCTAAAGTTCGCCGGATCATCGATGGCTGCGGATTTACGAAGATCAGCGACTTTGAAGCCACCGACGTCGAGAATTTGCTCGGTGTGTTGCGTTCTGAGGGCATGAGCAAGCAGACCAGCAACCACTATTTACGTTCTGCCAATCAGTTCTGCCGTTGGCTGGTCCGCACGAAGCGGGCTGACGTGAACCCGTTGGCCGATGTCCCAATGTTGAACGTTCAGACGGATCGCCGACACGACCGCCGCCCACTGTTGGCCGAAGAGTTCGGCTTGCTGGTTGCTGCAGCGGTAGCAGGCTCGCCAATCGAAAGCATTCCTGGGACGGACCGCGCAATGATGTATATCATTTCGGCTTGGACCGGCTACCGCAAAGGAGAGATCGGCAGCCTCACCCTTCGTTCCTTTGACTTGGAAGGCGATCCCCCCACTCTCACGGTCCAAGCCGTTTACAGCAAGCGCAAAAGGACTGACACGCAGGTTCTTCATCCTGATGTGGTGGAGCGGCTCAAATCTTGCCTGGCCACCAAACCGGAGTTCCAGCCACACGACTTGCTATTTCCAGTTTCAGGAAAGGTTCCCGGTGGCATCGAGAGAAAGACCTTGAAGATGATGAAGTCTGACTTAAACGCCGCCCGGAAAGTATGGATCGAATCAGCCGAGACAGAGAAATTGCGGGCCGAGCGGGAGAAGTTGGACTTTCTCAAGTACCGTGACAGCCAAGGCCGGTACGCAGATTTTCATGCCAATCGCCACACATTCATCACGAATCTCGGTCGGGCCGGCGTCATACCAAAAACCGCCCAAACACTGGCACGCCATTCCGACATTAGGCTGACGATGAACGTCTACAGTCACACGGACCTCGCCGAAAGGGCGGATGCCGTGCGACGATTGCCGGGGCTCTGGGAGCATTCTGGGAGTGCGCCAGAGTCTCAAGATGGCACAGATGGGCAATCCGTGGCACAGTCAGACCCGGAACCAACGCAAATGGCGGACCCAGAAGGGTCCGCCGAAATGCCTGAAACAGAAGGAGTTGACGCGAATTGTCAGTCAATTACACCTTCTGTCAAAAGTACACCCGGTAGGGCTCGAACCTACAACCTTCGGTTCCGAAGACCGATGCTCTATCCAATTGAGCTACGGGTGCGAAGATTTTTTGCGGTTTGGTTTGGCCGTTCTGGGAACGGGGGGCAAAGTTTTGATGATTGCGGTGGCGTTTTGGGAAGATTCTACTGCCCGCCGGGGCACCCGTAAAGACTTCCGCTGGATCGCTGGATCGACTTTGGCGGGAAGTTGGATTGGACGGAAATCGGGGAATCCTGTTAGAATTGTCCAGAGAATTTTTGTGATTCGATTTGAGCGGAACAATTCAAGGGCCATTTTCGTGGGTTCCCATGCTTGTCGACGACACCTCGCTTCCGCGGATTTTTGATCTGGCCGCGGCAACCCGTTTGAGCGGGCGGTGTCTTGGCGGTTTGCCGGGGTGGGGGGGGACGGCCCTCTCGAACGAGGAGGCGCGCTTTTGAATTTCAATGGGGAGGCCACCGCGTGGATTAGCTATTTCCGCGCCGGACAAGACATTCGCGAAGATCTACACAAGTCCAAAATGGTCTTCGGCCGGGCGAGCAGTTGCGATGTGGTCCTCTCGCTCAAGGGCGTCTCGCGGATTCATTTTGAGACCGAGTTCGACGGGCGATCCTGGCAGATTCGGGATCTCGACAGCACAAACGGGACCTACGTCAACCAGAAAATCATCACGCGGCAGCCGCTCAAGGATGGCGACCGGATTACGCTCGGTCCGCCGGGTTTGGTTCCGTTGGTTTTGATTTTCCATCAACCGCCGCCCCCCGCCTCGGACGACCACGAGCCGGTGAGCGAATCGTTGTGGTACGATTCCGAATCGGCCTCCAACAGCGAGTTCGTTTCCGACAAGCCGCCTTACGACGACAGCGATTGGGACGCGTCGCCGTTCCCTCGTCCCGCCCGTCGCCCGGTTCCCACCGTGGTGTTCGATGAGGATGAGGACGAGCATGCCCGGTCTCCGAATGTGTTCGCCTCGATCGACGTCGAGGAATACGAGCGGCTCGCCAATCAGCCGGTCCAGCGGCCTCAGCCGGCCGAACCCGGTTCGATCCCTTCGCCTCCGATTTTGCGGGCGGTGCAGTCGGATTCCGCCGAGGAGTCGTCCGTGTGCAACGCGGCGGACGGCTCGCTTGTGATCGGTCTGATCAGCCAGATGGGAAACGCGCTGCTCAAGGCCGACTCGTTGGACCGGATGCTCGAAGCCGTGTTGAAGTTGGTGTTCGATCACGTGCCGGCGGAGCGGGGTTCGATTTGGGTGGTGGAGCCGGGCCAGGGCATCGCGCCGCGCATCGTCCGCAATGAAGTGGACGAAGCGGACCGGCCGATGAACATCAGCCGCACGATCGTCAACGAAGCGGTGCGAAGCAAGCGCGCGATTCTGGTTTCGGACACGGTCGACGATTCCCGCTTCCGCCACGTGCGGAGCATCGACGAGCAGAGCATCCGCTCGGCCTTGTGCGCCCCCTTGTATTACGACGGCCAGATCCAAGGGTTTATCTACGTCGATACGGTGCATCAGTGGGTCGCGTTTTCGGAACGGCATTTGGAGATTCTGGCGGCGCTGGCGGTGTTCGCGGCGGTGGGCACGGAAAGATGGCGAATGCAGGAGGAAGCCAACCGCGAGAAAGAACGCCGCGAGCGGGCCCGGCTGCGTCTCGAGGCGCTCTTGGACGTGGCGGCGGCGCTGTCTTCGGAACTCGACACCAAGCGGCTTTTGGAAAAGATCATGGTGCGGGCCCGGAAGCTTTTGGGGGCCGACCGCTGCTCGGTGTTTCTGGCCCGGCACGACGAGGGCGTGCTCTTGTCCACGGTGGCCGAGGGAACCGACACGATCCGCGTGCGGATGGATCAAGGCCTCGCCGGTTATGTGGCCCGCACGGGCGAAGTGCTCAATATTGACGACGTCTACGAAGACCCGCGGTTCAATCCCGAGGTCGATCAGCGCACGGGCTACCGCACGAAAAACGTGTTGTGCATGCCGCTGCGGAACAAAGACGGCAAAACCATCGGCGTGACGCAGATCATCAACAAGCGCGGCGGGCCGTTCACGCGGGAAGACGAGGAACTGCTGTCGGCGTTTTCCGCCCAAGCCGCGATCGCCGTCGAGAACTCGATGCTATTTCAGGAAACGCTCGAAGTGCGGAATTATCTCGAGTGCATTTTGCAGAGCATCAACCAGTTGGTGCTGACGCTCGATACCGAGGGCAAACTGGTCCGCTCGAATCGGCCCGTGGAGCCACTTCTCGGCCTGACTGCGGAGGCGATGTCGGGGACGTGCTATTCGGACTGGTTCGAGGGCTGCAATCAGACGCTGATCGAGAACATCGCGCGGGTGTATCACGAGCCGAAGGCCATCTACGTCGCCGACGACGACCTGCAAGTCGGCGACCGCACGATTTCCTTCAACTACAACATCGTGCCGCTCCGCGATTTTGCCGGCAAGCAGGACGGGGTCGTCGTGGTGATGGAAGACATCACGCATCAGAAGCGGGTGATGACCACGCTCGGCCGGTATATGTCGCCGGTGCTGGCGCAGAAAGTGCTCGACGAAGGCGGCGACCGTTTGGGGGGCATCCGCCAGGAGGTGGCCGTGTTGTTTTCGGACATTCGCGGCTACACGGCGATGACCGAAGCGATGGACGCCCAGCACATCGTCGAGATGCTCAATGCGTATTTCTCCGTGATGGTCGATGCCGTGTTTGCCGAAAACGGCCTCTTGGACAAGTACATCGGCGACGCGCTGATGGCGGTGTTCGGCGTCCCGTTTCCGCAGGAGGACGATTCGATCCGCGCGTGCCGGGCCGCGCTCCGCATGCGGCGGGCCCTTGCGGAATTTAACGCCATTCAGCGAAAAGCCGGCCGGGATCCCGTGGGCATCGGCATCGGCATCAACAGCGGCGAAGTCATCAGCGGGAACATCGGGTCCGAACGCCGGCTCGAATACACCTGCATCGGCGACGGCGTGAACCTGGCGTCCCGGCTCGAAGGCGTCAGCAAACACTACGGCGTGACGATCCTCATGAGCGAGCACACCCAGCGGAAAATCGGCGGCGAGTTCGTCACCCGCGAGTTAGACAGCGTGCGGGTCATCGGCAAACAGCGGCCGATCCGCCTGTTCGAGCTGATCGCCGGTCCGGATGAGGACGTCAGTCCGCAGCTCCTGCGATCGCTGCCGCTGTATCACGCAGGATTGGAAGCCTACCGAAAGGCCGAGTGGGCGGTCGCTTGCGAGTATTTTCAGGAAGCCCATTCGCTGGGACGGGACAACCCCTCGTGGATCCTTTTGGATCGCTCCCGCCAGATGATGCAAACTCCGCCCTCGGACGATTGGGACGGCGTGTGGGACATGGTCGGGAAGTGATCTTCTTTTAACTCAACCTCAGTAGTTCCAAGAGTCTCGGAAAAGGAATTGGTTCCCCGAGAATCCGCGCACGAAGTAAGCGGTGTTTCTAGTCTACAGATCGCAAGACCGCTTACTTCGTGCGCGGCTCTGGCGCTTTTTGGAACGACTCCCCGCAAGCTGCGCGTTGCCGTTTGAATTCTAACGGAGCGGCAGTTCCGCGCGGTTTGGGTGGCTGGGGCGCAAATCCCCCCTTGGAACAAGGCTAGAACTGCGAATGCTGGGGCTGTGGCCGGGCGAGAAAATCTTACACGGCCCCAGGCCTCAAATCTTCTTTTTCCTTGGAACATTCCTTTGCGCCCCAGCCACCCGGCCGCTCCCGCCAGATGATGCAAACTCCGCCCTCGGACGATTGGGACGGCGTGTGGGACATGGTCGGGAAGTGATCTTCTTTTAACTCAACCTCAGTAGTTCCAAGAGTCTCGGAAAAGGAATTGGTTCCCCAAGAGCCGCGCACGAAGTAAGCGGTGTTTCTAGTCTACAGATCGCAAGGCCGCTTACTTCGTGCGCGGCTCTGGCGCTTTTTGGAACGACTCCGCACAAGCTGCGCGTTGCCGTTTGAAATTCTAACGGAGCGGCAGTTCCGCGCGGCGGGTGAATTGCGGCGACTCCGCAGCGCGGGTTTCCGGGCCGGCCGTTCGCCAGGTCATCGTGTTATTGTCGCCCGGATTTTGCGGCGAAGGCACGGGGGCCGGCGGTGCTTGAGAGTCCGGCGTGGGCGCGGGGCTGGGTTCGGGCGTGGGCGGCAGGGGCATGTCCGGACCCATTTGAATCGCCGGCGTGCCGGGCGGATTCATCGCAGGCGCGGCCCCGGCCGGCATCAGCAGCTTGAGCGGCTGCGGAGTGGAGAACTCGGCTGGCTCGGTCCGGAGCAGATGCCCGGCGTCGAGGGCATGGCTCCGCGACCACGCCCGCCGGAGCGCGAGAATGTATGCCTGCGGATCCCAGTTGCTTTCCGCCAGGGTGATGTTGTCAAACTCCAACAGCGACCCTTTGCGGTAATGCAGCGCGACAATCGCCTGGTTGTAGGCGACCAGGCTGCTGTAGTAGGCGACCTGCGCCTGGGCCAGGCTGACTTGGGCCCGCAGCAACAGGTCCACGGTGTTGCCTTTTTCGGGATCCTGAATGCCCACGTTCACTTTGTTCTGCTCGACCTGCACGCGAAGCTCCGCGGCCCGCCGGCGGTTGAAGTTCGTTTGGGCCGTTTGATAGGCCCGGTCCACTTCCTGGAAGGCCCGCCCCAGCTCGTGGCTGACTTCGAGCTCCTGGACGCCCAGCACCGCGCGGGCTTTGGCCAATTGCAATTCCAGGTTTCGCACCTGGGAATGGGCGGTCCGCAAACCGAGCGGCATCGAGAATTGAAAGCCCAGATTCCACCCGGTCTGATTGCCCTGCGTCAACGTCCCGTAGGCGCTGTTGAGACCCTCGGGCGTGTTAAACTGGTCGTTGTCGGTCGGGGACCACAGCTTGTCGCCCAGCATGTTGATTTGATAGGCCGAGATGAAGTCCAATCGCGGTCGGACCAGGGTCTTCGCGGCTTTCATCTGCAGTTCCAGACTTTTGACGAGCCATTTCTGCCGGCGGATTTCCACGCGGTTCGTGAGCGCTTCCGCGAGCGAGATGTGCCAGTCGGGCAGAAACTCCGCGGTGGTCGGCTCATCCACGGGCCGCAGGATGTAGCCATCGTTCACGGGCATGCCCAAAAGCCGGCGGAGTTCACCCTCGGTCGTGTAGATTCTCGTCAAGGCTTCCTCGGCGCGGCTACGGCTTTCAAAGAACGCTTCGCGGGCCTGGGCTTCGTCCGAGGTCGTCCGCTGGCCTTCCTCAAACCGGACCTTGGCTTTCCGCCAGACTTCCAGGTTGCTGTTGCGGGCGACGATTTCCGCATCATAAGCCCGGTACGCGAGCGACAACTCCCAATACAAGTCCTCCACGTCCTTGAGCAGATTCCGCACGGAGGCTTCAAAGTCGGCGATGGAAATGTCGTTGTTGATCCGCGCGATCACGACGCCTTGGCTCACGCCCGAGACCCGCTGCGGGTTGTTGTTGATCGGGCCGGCGATCCGGTTGAACTCCACGCCGTTGCCCGCCAAAAGCGGCTGCGTGAACTGGGCTTGCACGTTCCCGGTATAGACCGAGCCGAACAGCCGCTGGAAGGCGGGCACGTTGTTGAGCTGATAGTTGACGGTGTGCCCGACCGAAAACGTCCCGCCGGTGGCAAACTGTTTTTGGAGCTGGGCCTGCACGTTGGCCGTCTCCGCGATGAGCGTGGCCCCCGCAGGCAAACCCTGGCCGGTGAAGCGGTTGTTTTGAATCTGCTCGTTGCGGCCCCAGGTGCTGTTGAAGGTCAGATTGGGATCGAAGTCGGCAAGAGCGGCATCCACGCCCCGGTTCCCGAACGTGATTCCGCTCCCTTGAATGGCCGGATCGTAAACCGAGTTGACCTGCTGGGGGCTGTTGTAAAGCACGTTGGACGGAGACAGAAACTGCCCCCGGCTGCGGATAACTTCGCAGTTGGTCAGGGCCCGCTGGATGGCCTCCGACAGCGTGATGTCCAGGATGTCGTCTTCGCGGGGATGGCGAATCCGGCGGGGCGGCTCGCTGGCGATCGCCTGGTGGTTCGCCTCCTGGTCAACTTGCGTGTAATCGATCTGCGACGCCACGTCTTGGTAGTATTTGAGCTCCGAATCCCCCAGGTAATGCAGCGTCTTCGAGGTGAGCGTGTCTTTGGCGGCGGAGGCGGATTTCGCGAAGAATTTCCCCGTATTCCACGCGGCGGAAGAGAAGATCGAACAACCGCACAGGCTGGCCAACAGAAAATACACGGCCACCAACGACAGCGGGCTTTGCCTGGGGACGAGGCATCTCGATGGGGCCGCTTTCGGTCGGGGCCCGGTGTATGCCGGCTCTGCCGTGGGCATGATACGACCACCCTCCTTGGGGGAAGTTCCTGTCTCAGATCGCAAGGTGTCGAAATCCAGTCGGTTGCAATTCTTACAATCATGGGCGTTCGGTTCGGCCCGGGAGCGGACTTGAACGAAACCGTTCAATCTCCGCACCCTCGCGCAAAAAGCGCTTAGCTCTCGTTATCGTCCCTCCAATCGTCCAACCTTCACAGGATTTCACAATTTTTTTCGCGCAGGATGATTTTTCATTGCAAGTATTCCGAGGCCAAGCGAGCGGGAGACGTCAGCCCTTCCGGTTCCGCGGAGCTTGCTCCAGGCGAGCGGGAGGTGTCAGTCTCCCGGTTCCGTGGAGCTTGGGGTGGATTGGAGTGTCTGGGGAAGTTGAGGCAGTTGCCTACGCGGATTCCTCGAGCGCAGCGCAAAAACAAAGCCCCGCGATTCTGCGGGGCTTCGTGAAATGATGGCTTTCCGATGGATCGATCTTCTCGCCCGCGGCATTGGCCTGGTTTGAGAATTGACTCTTGCGGACCAATGTCTCATCAGGCTCTTCAACTCGCCAGAACGTGAGCTGACCTATCGCCATTCCTGATTTCAACTCGATGTTGAATGGGCCCAAATTGTAAATCTCCAGGGTGAGCCAACCCTGCCAACCCGCATGGGCGTGGGGAGCGGTCAGATGAATGACGACACCCAACCGCGCAAGGCTGCTTTTCCCTTGCACATGCATCGCCACATCGTGCGGCAGCTTGGTGAATTGCTTCAGATCCGCAAGATAAAACGTGTGTGGGCGAAGAGTGACGATTCCCGCATTGTCCGGCGGAACTTCCTTGAGGTGCTGCTTCGCGAACTCGTTGTAACTGAAATCATCCCCGCTACTCTGCGATGCTTTTTTCCAGAGCGAAATAGTAAGAGTGGACCCGCCCGGCTGACGAGCCCACTCATAGATTTTTCCCCCTAAATGAACTTCAACGGCATCACTGTCAAAGTCCTCATCCTTAGGCGGCGGTTTGATTTCAAGAGAACCGTCACTCAGAAGTTTTTTGATCACTATTTGTGAAAGAATGCTCATATTCGACTTCTGATTCCGGAACCCAAATCCGACGGCCACCCATCACAACTTGGCGAGGAAGCTCCACCAAAAGAGCATGTTGCTCCTTGCTTCTCTGGATAATTGCGATTTCTACCCGCCCTTTGTGTGTTTGTCCATCGACTTCAATCAGTTCCGCATCGATGAGAGATTCATAATCACGGTTGACCCCCTGGATAAAGACTCCCAATTCATGGGGGAAGACGCTGGGCTCGACTGAGCACTTCAGAAACGCCACATCGAATCCTTTCTCCGCACCGTGGTTTCTGTTTTCCGATGCTGCCAACATTTTCGTCTCCCTGTTGTTATCTTGTTCGACATTCAAATCTAGGATAACAGTTAAAACCGGTCGATCCAGAACAAGACAAAAAAAACGGAGGCCGAGGCAGTTGCCTACGCGGATTCCTCGAGCGCAGCGGAGATTCGCGACAGCACCTCGGCCGCGGTATGCTCGGTGATCGAGAAGACTTTTTGCGGCGAGGTCTCCCCGGAGACCAGCCGGATTTGGCTGCGTTTGATGCCCAGCGATTTGGCGAGCAGTTTGGCGAGGGCCAGGTTGGCTTTGCCTTTTTCCGGAACCTGCGTGATCGAGACCTTCAACCGCCCCGCGTGCCAGCCGGCGATGGCGTTCTTCCGGGACCGCGGCTGAGCCTGCACCGGGAGGAGCACGCCGTCCGCGGTCTCTTCCAATTCCGGGATGTCCATGGGCTGATCCTTATGGTGGCGTGGTGGATTCCAAGCCTTCGAAAAGCTGGCTGCCGATGCGAATGTGCGTCGCCCCTTCCTCAATCGCGATCTCAAAGTCTCCGCTCATGCCCATTGACAACTCGGGCAGTGGGAGCCGGCTTTCGGATTGCCTTTGCAATTCGTCCCGCAGGCGGCGGAGGTTCCGAAACGCCGCGCGCACGGCCGATTCGTCCTCCGTATGCGGGGCCATCGTCATCAAGCCGGTGATCCGGGCCTGGGAGTATTTGAGCAAGTCCTCCCCGCGGGTTTGGAGTTCCTTGGCCGAGAACCCGTCCTTCGAGGCTTCTCCTGAAAGATTCACCTCCAACAACAACCGCGGAGAGAAGTTCAACTCCCCCGCGATCAACTCGATTCGATCCAGAAGCTTGAACGCGTCCACCGAGTGAATGCTCGCCACGCGCGGGAGCATCGGCCGGACTTTGTTCCGCTGGAGATGGCCGATCAAATGCCATTCCACGCCGGCATCGGCTGGCAACCGCTCCGAGCGTTCGATCAGTTGTTGCGGCCGGCTTTCCCCCAATCGCCGAACGCCCAACTCCACAAGCGCTTCCACCCATTCCCAAGCGGCGTATTTTGTGACGGCGATGAGCTGGACCGAATCCCTTTCGCGGCCGGCCCGCGCGCACGCCGCCGCCATCCGCTCCTCCACGTCCGCCAGATTGGCGGCGATCTGTTGTTCGATCGGGCTCATACCGCGATTTTATCACATCCGCCCGCCCAATGAGCATGCGCAAACAAACCCCGTTCATGAAACGCACGCCCGATATGCAGCGAGATTCGGATTTGGGATTTCCCAGCACGGGATTGCTGGTGAAAACCCTTAATGAGCGTTTGTCGTCAGCGAAAAGCTCATATTGACCCATTTTTTTTTCGGGCATAGGATTCACTGGAGCGTTCAGGGCGTTCCCGGCATTTGATTTGCCGGAAGAGTGATCCACCCCAACTCTCACATGCCCTGAGAACTTTTCTTCCCATGAGGGACGATGACATGCAGCGTAAAAAGTGGATCCTGCTTGGCGTGGCGGCGTTTTTGATTGTGGTGGGGGCGGCGGGCACCTTGCTTTGGGCTTTGCTCCGCGTGCCGGATTTCTATGCGCAAGCCTCCGAAAGCGTTCCCCGCGATCAGAAGGAACGGCAGCAGGCCGCCAAGAAGATGGTCCAGCAAACGACGAACTTCGTCAACAACCTCAAGCATTCCGACGAATGGTCGGCCACGTTCCAGCAAAAGGAAGTCAACAGTTGGCTCGTGGAGGAACTGCAGCAGGACAAATACAAAAACCTGCTCCCCGAAGGAGTGAGCGATCCGCGGGTCGCGATTCACGACGGCCGATTGCAGGTGGGGTTTCGCTTGCAGCGGAACGGATGGAACGGCATCGTCAGCCTGCACCTGAAACCTTGGATCGCCCAGGAGAACCAGTTGGCGATCGAGATCCAATCCATCCGCGCGGGCATCGTGCCGATCCCGCTGGAGGACATGCTCCACGAGCTCACGAAAGAAATGGTCGCCGCGGGCTGGGACGTGAGTTGGAACCACTCCCACGGCAACGATGTGGTCGTCATCAATTTGAACCGCCAGAAATCCAAGACGCCCGTCGTCGATTCGCTGACGCTCGAAGAAGGCCAACTGCAAATCCGCGGGCACCAGAAAGATCGCAAGCCGCAATTTGCGAATACGCCCAATTACCCCAAGACCGCGCAAACCCTAACCCCGCAAGCGGCGGATTGATCAGCCGGAACGCGCTGGCATCCGGTTGGTGCGCCGCGAAAAAAACAAAACCGGGGCTTTCGCTGGGCTGTTAAAAATTTGGACTTGACGACGATTTGTCTTTGCGCAGCTTTTTGACCGTTCGTAAATTCAACTGTTTCAAATTTGAGAAAAAGGACCGAAGGTCCGGCCCTATGTCAGTTCCCAGGGGCGAAGCCCTGGGAACGGGAACGAACAAAATGCCGAAGCCCCAACGGGGCGGCCCGAAATCGGAAATCCGCAATTGCCTTGTTCCGTGGCGAGAGTTGCCACATCGGGCCGCCCCCTTGGGGCTCGCGCTTCATTGATCATCCGTAACCCAGGGCGGCGCTGCGCTTGCCCGGGGCTGACAGAGAGCCGGGCCTTCGGCCCTCATGCTTTCCAAAAAAAGCCGAGAACACAGGTGGCGCAAGCCAGAACCCGCGTTTTTAGACTTCAATACCAATTTTTTAACAGCCCAGGCTAGCGCCCGGCGGCTAATGAATCCGGAATGTAGCGCAAGGTCCAGCCCGTCTCGCGGTTCTGGGTCAACACCGCGGTCCCCGCAATCCGCCGGCCCAAGAGCCGCAGTGAGATTTCTTCGCTCGTGTCGGCGAGCGACTCCACGTCTCCCCAGTCCCAGCGTTTGACTTCGCCCCGGTTCCGGCTCACGGGACCTTCGTAATCCAAATAGGCCACGCGATGATCGGACAAGGCCTCGGCCCGGATGAGAATGCCCTCCGCCGGGGGCTGCTCCAATCGAAAGCTGCGCAGCTTTTCCCGGCGTGGCTCTTCCCACATCAAGTCCCAATGCAAATGGGGATGATCGTGCGTTAAAATCACGAATCGCGGCATAAGTCGCCCAACACGCCCGGAAAGAATGTCCCGCGCCCGTCGTAGCGGTTCGCGCCTTGGGTTGAATTGGAAATCATCAGCCGCAGGGCGCTCGCCCCGGCTCCTGGCTTCGCGAATCTGGCCACCGGGGCGAACGCCCTGCGGCTAATGATATTCAACCGAGCTTTGGGCATGCCGGGCGCGTTCCAAACCTTGCCGCGAGGGAGCCATCTTTCCCAACCGCGGCCGGGGCGGTTCCCATTCCTGGACCGCATAAATCGCATGGGTCGGCGTGCGTTCTTGCAGCACGAAATACAACGGCAACTCGACATCGCCCGCGTCGAGGCAATCCAGATAATCCGCCGCGAACTCCGGCAACGCCGGTGCATGCGCCGGCAGCGGCACGAGGATCCGGTCGCTGGCCAGGATGGCTTCCAGGAAGGATTGCGTCACCGTTTCGTTGCCCGCGTGGCTCGTGCAGTCGCCCCGGTCCACGAGAACCTCGACCTGGCGGAGGCAGGTCTCGATGAAGTCCGGCTGGCCGATGTCTTCCGAGGCCAGCGCCGTCAACGACACGAGCCGGGCGTAATACCCTTCGCGGCGGAGTTCGTCGGCGTCTTTTGCCGACAGTTTTTTCACGGCCGCGTCCCAAACCCGCTCGATGCTGGCGGCGTCGGTGCCCCAGGTGAACTCCACCGGCTGCTCTTCGCCCTGGTGGTCTCGCAAAAAAATCGCCACGCCATCCGGAGACATGCTTCCCGCCGATCAATCACACGCCGCTGAAAACGCCTCCTTTGCAAACCCGCTTCGATGCGCAGTTCCGTCCCACCTTGAGTTTACCGCCCGGGATGGATCGCCGAGCGCGATTTTTTCAAACACAGCACGGTTCGCGTCCTAAGTATTGGCTCACGCGACGGTTCAGGAATTTCACGTCGATTTTCCGGGGTGGGCGCGTTGTGCATAAATTGTTGAAATCCCCCGCGCTCCACCGGCGGAATCAGGAAATCCCAGAGTATTTTTTTGAGATTTCCCCGCATCCGCCGGCAAACTTTCCCAGCCGACGATAACCCCGGGTCCTGCTTGAATTTGGATTCGCGGGACCAAGTCCCTTTTTGCGGGCTGTGCGGAGTTTGGCGGCGCGGTTCCGGGAATTTTTCACGAGGTCGGCGAAGACTCCGGTCCCGGTCGAAAATTCCCGCGCATATTTGGGTGGCACATCCCTTTCGGCTCTTCTCCAATCCTGCGGGACCACGCAATGCCCAGGCAACTGACTTTCCAATTCGGCGAGGCCACGTTTGCGTTTGAGATGCAAAAGGTGGATCGCGAGAAGCTTTACGGTTTTAAGGAAACGGAGGTCCGCGACGAAGAGGGCCGGGCTTGCGAACTCGCCACCCTCGCGGACGACGGCTGCACGCTCATCGGCCGCGGCGGCACCGGGTTCGGTTACCGCTCGGCGACCGGGCTTTGGTGCGAAAAGAAATCCCTCAAGCCCATCGACCTGGAAGGCCACGAAATCCAGCCAGTGCCCTCGTCGTTCGATGCACCGATCGAACTGGCCGGCTCGGTCGATGCGGAGACGTACCTCAATCACAACCTGCGGTCGGTCTACATGATGGAAGCCGTCGATCCCGCGGACCCGCTCCTGGCGGAGCTGAAGAAAGGGACGATCTTCGCCTTCGACTTCAGCTACCGCGGCGGTTTGGAAGCCGACGCCGCGTTCCTGTTGATGGGCCAGGACGGCCATGTGTTTCTGGCGATCGGCAGCGAAGCCCGGCTGCAATACGTCGGCTTGGGCGAATCGCAGGGACTCAACGAAGAGGAAGAAGAAACCACGGAGGAAAGCGAAGACCTGATGGACTTCGGCATGATTTAATTTCATTAGCCGCAGGGTGGCACCGCCCGCAGGGTGGCACCGCCCTGCGGCTAATGATCGAACTTTTCTCGAATGCTCCCAACAGGGGAAAACCGCCGTGGGCGAAATCAATATCAGCAACAGCAAAGGCCGCGATGCCGTGGTCGTGGCGGCCAGCGTCAATGTCAGGCAGCAGGTCCGCTGGGTGGACGACGAAGGCCGGCAAGCCTCGACCGTCCGCGTTCTCAAATCCCCGCGGAACCGCGACATCGATGCGCTCGATGAAAGCGCACGAGGACCTCGCGATCCTCTCCCAATTGTTGATCGACACCGATCCCGAAGTGGACCTGGAAAACACCGGGCGGTTCTTGAAGGACACGTCCCGCGTGTTTATCGATCCCGACGGAAAGATCGTGCACCGCGTCGAACGCTGGGAGATCGTCCGCAACCCCGACGGCTCCGAACGGTCCCGCCAGCCGAAGCAGGTCGCCGTCCCCAACATGGCCGGCGAGTCGCCTTTGAAATGGTCCGGGGTGCTCATCAAGAAAGCCGACGCCATCCGGCGGTTTGTGATCGTCAACAAGCTGCAGCTCGTGCACATCAACGGCCTCACCTATGACTTTCTCTACGGGATGGCCAAGGAGCTCGAAGAGAAACAGAGCGTGATGCTCGTGGGGGCGGGGCCGAAGTCCAATCAGCCCCTGATCCTCCAGCGCGGCGGCTCGCCTTACCGCGGCTTCTTGGAAGGCCGGACCGCCGGCGAAGACTATTGCTTGATCTTGCACCTCTCCAACCTGGAACTCAAAGCCCCGACGGAGCCCCAGTCATGACGCTTCTCGATCCCTCGCGCCTCGAAATCAAGCTCGGCTCTTACGGCGTGGGCACGTCGATGGCCATTGCCGATGTGTCCCTGTTGCCGAGGGTGCAGGACTACCGCCGGCGGCTGAGCGCGCGGATGTCCCCCTTAGGAAAACAGGACATCACCAAAAAAATCATGCCCGCCGAGTACCACGTGAGCCGGAAGATCGACGGCGAGTTCACGGTGCTCGTGTACCGGGCGGGACAGGCGTTTTGCATCAACCCCGGCGGCACGGTCCGCGCGGGCTTGCCTTGGCTCGCCGAGGCGGAGAAGCTGTTCGCGAAAGCGAAGATCAAAGAAGCCCTGATCGCAGGCGAACTATATGTCGCCCGCAACGACCGCCGGCCGCGGGTGCATGATGTCAATTCGATCGCCCGGAACCCCGCGTCCCAAGCCGAGCTTTCGCAGCTCCAGTTCGCGGTGTTCGATCTGATCTCGCTGGACGACAAGCCGGCCGACGAAGACTTTGCCGCGACGTGGCAGCGCATCGGCGAATTGTTTTCGGCCGGAGAGAAAATTCATCCGGTGGAAGCCCGCGAAGCGGTGGGTCTCGAGGACATCCAAAAACTCTTCGAGCAGTGGGTCGAAGAGGAGGGCGGCGAAGGCCTGGTCGTCCGCAGCGAAACGGCGGGCATGTTCAAGATCAAACCCCGGCATACGTTGGATGCGGTGGTCGTGGGCTTTACCGAGTCCGTCGATGACCGCGAGGGGATGCTCCACGATTTGCTGTTGGCGGTTCGGCGGGGCGATGAGACGTTGCAGATTCTCACGCGGGTCGGCGGCGGGTTTTCCGAAGAGCAACGGCGGGAGTTTTTGAGCGACCTCAAAGACATCACCGTCGAAAGCGAATACGCGGAAATCAATTCCGACCACGTCGCCTATCAGATGGTCCGCCCGGAATGGGTCATCGAAATCAGTTGCCTGGATCTCGTGGCGGAGACCACGCGGGGCGGGGCGATTCACCGCATGGTCTTGGATTGGAACCGCGATAGTTCGGACAAATACCACATCGTCCGCCGGATGCCTTTGGTGTCGGTGATCTCTCCGCAGTTCATCCGCCGGCGGGAAGACAAGACGCCGACCCGCCAGGACATTCGCATCGAGCAGGTCACGGCGATCGTCGATGTGCCGCTCGCCGACCGGGACGCCAAGCAGTTGACTCTGCCCCAGAGCGAACTGCTCCAGCGCGAGGTTTACACCAAGGAAGCCAAGGGCGAAGTCATGGTGCGGAAGTTCGTGATGTGGAAGACCAACAAGGACGAGAACGAAGACTACCCGGGTTATGTGCTGCATTACACCGACTTCAGCCCCAACCGCAAAAGCCCGCTGGCCCGCGACATTCGGGTTTCCGATTCGCTGGAGCAGATCGAGCACTTGTGGAATGAACTCGTGGAAGCGAATATAAAGCGGGGCTGGAACCTCCACGAGCCAAAGGTCCAACCGGCGACCGTTGCGGCGGAACCCGCTCCGGTTGCTGTGACACCCGCGGAAGCCGCGAAGGCTCCCGCCAAGAAAAAAGCCGCCGCGAAAAAACCCGCGGCCAAGAAGAAGCCCGCCAAAACGAAAACCAAAAAGGCCGCGACCGAAGCCGAGGCCACAAAAAAGAAAGCCGCGGGCAAAATGGCCAAGTCCGCACAAGACGCGGAAGACAAGGCGGCCAAGAAAACCAAAAAGAAATCCGGTTGATGGATCCCCGTGCTGACTCGAGATGATGGATACCGAGATCACGCTTTCCGGAAAAACGATCTGCCCCATCGGGCGGTTTGCGGCGATGTCGCAAAAGGAGTTCCGCCAGTTCGCCGGGGAACTCGGCTGCCCGAGCGCCGCTGTTCCCAATCGGCAAACGGACTATGTCATCGTTGGGGACGAGGGCTGTGCCGACTCTTCGAGCGCCCTTCTCAAAGCCTGGGAACTGCGGAAGACGGCGGCCCTCCAGATAATTTCCGAACGCGAGTTCTATCGCCTCGCCGGGCATCTGGATGCCGGGGGACCGCTCGTGTCCCGGTTAACGCTTTTGGATTTGGCGAGAACGCTCCAAGTGCCGAGCGCCCGGCTCCGCCAATGGGTTCGCTGGGGGCTGCTCAAACCGGTTGAGGTCATCCATCGGCTGGAGTTTTTCAATTTCGCCGCCCTGTCCACGGCCAAACGCTTGTGGCGGCTGACGGAAACCGATTTCACAATCGCCCAAATTCGCAGGGAATTGGGAAAGCACCAACATCGGCTGCCGGGGGAGTCGGTGTCCGAAGTGAATTGGATCGAGCAGCACGGGCGGCTGTTGATTCGGCACCGCGGCCAGCTTCTGGACGGCAACGGGCAGCGGTATTTCGATTTTTCCGAATCGCCGGAGACGAACGCCACCTTCGAGATTCCCCCCGCCCCGGCCGACCTCGGACGGATTTTCGAGAAAGCGCTCTTGGCGGAAATGAACGGCCGACTCACAGAGGCCGCGGAACTCTATCAAACCGCGATCGCCATCGCACCGGGCAATCCGATTCTGTATTTCAACTTGGGGAACACGCTTTATGCGCAGGGCCGGCTCGCCGAGGCGCGGGATGCGTTTCTCAAGACATTGAACCTGGACGACGGCTACGCCGAGGCTTGGAACAACCTGGGCAACGCCTATCTCGAAATGGAGCGGTGGAAAGACGCCATCGACGCCTTCGGCCGGGCTCTCAAACTCGTCGGGCACTATCCCGAAGCCCGCCACAATCTGGATTTGGCTCTCAGCCTTCTCGCCGAGCGCCGCCGCACGAAGGTTTATCCGTAACGAGGGGAAATTCGAAATCCTAATCTCGAAATCCGAAACAATTTCGAATGATCGAAACCCCAATCTCCAAACCCTTGGTGCATTTCGTGCTTCGTCTGGGTGGCATGCTCACGGCTTTGCGTGAGCATGCGGGATGCTCTCAAATCCCAGGACATGCTCTGCAAAGCCATGAGCAGGCCACGCTGGACGCACCACAACATCTTGTGGGGGAATATTCATTTCAGCAAAAGTGGCGAAGACGATAAAACAGACCCGAGTGCCGGGCGTTTGGTCATTAGGATTTTGGTCATTGGGATTTCTTTCGGATTTCGGATTTCGCGTTTCGGATTTGTACCACAAAATGCGCTGAACGTGCGCCGCTTCCCTTATCCCGGTTCCACTTCGCCGCTGGGATAGCAGACGGCGTGGGCGCCTTCGTCGCCGGTGATGCGCGGGCCATCGGGTTCATGCTTGTACCAATGCGCTGTCTCGGCGGCCTCGGACCATTCGCTTCCCGTCCACCACTCCCGCAGGAACTCGCTGCTGCGTTCGATCACAAAGCGTTCTTTGCGGGAGACGGCTTCCGCCAGCGGCCACACCTCGCCCCAGACTTCCCCGCGGATTCCCTCGTGCACCCAGGTCCCGGCGAAGAGGCAGTTGTTGATCAGAATCTTTGCATTGACCGTGCCCACGCCGGGGATGGACGCTTCATGAAGGCTGATCACGGGCGTCGAACCCGCCCACTGCACGTCCACGGCGAGGTCGCACTCGACGGTGTTCTCCACCGCCTGGATCGCCACGTGAAGCTGCCAATCGTGAGGGCCCCGGGATTTGTCCAGGCGTTTGATGTCGAGAGTGACGGGCCGGGGCTCTGGGCTTCCCTCGGCCGACAGAAAACCGCTCAGCGTGGCCCCGGACAAGAGCCGCTTCAGCGAGGTATGGAACTGGCTCATCACACGCTCCTTACGAGAAAAGAATCAGGGAGTTTGATCTGCAGATGGTCTGGCTCATGGTGCATAAAAAAACCTCCGCGGGCCAGAAACCCGTGAGGCTGTCGTTGCCGGTTTGAATTGACCCGCCAACCGGGCACTCCCATCGCGGGATTTGGAATCCAATTCATCTCTCCTGACCCTACTTTTTTGGAAATCGGCTGTCAAGGGGTCTGCCGGGACGCGGAAGTTTGCGTCGTGGCACATTTTGGGTGATTTTTCATTCGCCCGCAGCGCAAGCGAGGGAATGAGTCATTCCCTCGCTTGCGCTTTTTTGGCTGTTGTGCACGTTCCCAAAACCGCCGGCTCGCGCCGTTCCACTCATAAAAATCTTTCCAGACTGGAAAATCTCAGTGAACCGCAACCACGTTCGTTTCGTATATTCACCACGACAAAGCGTTCCTCAGAAAATCCGGAAAAATCCCAAAACACCAATTGATAACTGTTCTTTTGTATCGTATCATTGATTGGTGAGGCGGATTTGTGGAACGAGCGGTTCCGGTCCGCCGCGTTTTCCATCAATTGATCCAAGGAATGAAGCGATGAACCTCGCACCCCTTTCGTTTCAGGAAGACCGGACGTGGGATTTTCAGGAATCCCTCATGGGGGGCGGTCTTTCGGTCCAGGCTCCCACGGCGGTTTTGGAGGTGTTGGACGACTCTTCGCCGCCCGCGCCCGAAGTCGACGAGGAGAACACCCCCCGTCCCGTACCTCAAACCCAAAAGCCGGCGAATCGCCGGCCGTCTTCGGAGCGCCGGCATTTGGCGGGAGCAGATTGGCTCGCCGATTGGACGCTGTATTTTCCGGCGGGTCGGCGAGGCAGTGAAACGAATGCCGACGAAAAGACCTCCGCATAATCGATCGGGCCGGCTCGACGGACGCTGGCATTTGGATTCCCAACTCAAAGCCCCCGAGAGGTCTCCGACGATGAGTGATGCAGCTTTGCCGCGAACGGCCTATCCCAGCGACCTCACCGACGAGCAGTGGGAGCAGGTTGCTCCGCTATTGCCCGAGGAAAGTCCCTTGGGCCGGCATCGGGCGACGGACTTGCGGGAGGTGGTCAGCGCGATCCATTACCGCGACCAGGTGCGTTGTCCCTGGCGAATGCTGCCGGTGGAATTCCCGGCGTGGGGCACGGTTTACAGCTACTATCGCCGCTGGAACCGCGACGGCACCTTGTCCAAGCTGCGAAGAATCCTCAAGCGGCGTCCCGCGACCCCGGCTTCGCCCAAACCCGCCACCCCGCAGCCAATCGCCGAGCAATCGGCGTAGAGGGCGGTTTGAAACGAATTTCAAAACACTCGTTCCCTCCGGAATTCCCGTATCGATTCTTGTTCGGGCGGAAGGGGGGTGTTAGGATCTGGGATGTCTTTTTGAGTTCGCATTTTTTCGGTTTCGGGGCGGAGCCTCTTCCAACCCTTCCCCACATATTCCCGTGGAGTCTGTGCAATTATGCCTGGTCCCTTTTCCGCCCAGTGTCCGAGTTGCGATGCGCGCTTGAAGATCCAAAACCCGGCGGCCATCGGGAAAAAGGTTCGCTGCCCGAACTGCCAGAATCCCTTCACGATCAAGCCGCCCCGCTCCGCTGCCCCGTGCGCAAACCGAAGCCGGCGGCGCAGGACGATTTCGACGATTTCGATGACGGCTACGATGATTTTGAAGAGCCCCGGCGGCCCGCCGCCCGCCGCCCCTCCGAGCCGCCCCGGTCTCGGCGGAATGAGCCGCCCCGATCTCGGCGGGGAGCGGCCCGCGGATCGCGCGGCGGAAAGAAACCCCGCAGGAAGTCCGGTTCGGGAAACGGCGCCAAGATCGCCCTCCTCGCGGGTGGCGGCGTGTTGGGGCTGCTGCTCGTGGTGGGCCTGGGAGTTCTGGTCTACAACCTGGTGGGCGGCGGCGGACTCAATACCAAAGACATGGCGTGGCTGTCGCCGAATACCCAAGTCGTGGTCTCGGTCGATGTCGATGAGGTTTGGAATTCCAACGTCGTCCAGCGAATCTTGAACAACCAGAACGCGGCGCAACTCAAAACGGGCCTGGACGAACTCCAAAAGAAAATGGAGCAGGGCGGGTTCAATCAAGGGGAATCCATCGATTCCGTCGAAAGTTTTCTCGCGGGTTACGAGGACCCCGACAAAATGGACCGGGGCCCGCACCTGATGGTCGTTCGCAAAAAGACGCCCTGGAACGTCGACGGCCTCAAAACCGGCGAGAATCTTTCGGAAGCGACGCACAACGACAAAACATTTTACGACGGCGGCCGGCTTGCATTTTATCTGCCGGACGAGAAGACCCTCCTGGTGGGGCCGACGGATTCTGTGAAACAGGCCTTGGACCGCGGCGCAACGTCCAATGTCGCCGAGAAATTTTCGTTCCTGCCCTCCGGACAGATCGTGGCGGGCTATCTGCCCGACGATCCGGCGAAACTGACCCGAGAAATCAAACCGCCCCCCATGCTGCCTGGAAAAGAATATGTCGCCGACATGATGGAGGGAGCCAAAGATCTCAAAGGCGGGGCCTGGGTGCTCAATTTGAGCAGCGGCATCGAGTTCAAAGTGGTCGGGAAATGCGGGAGTTCCGATTCCGCCGCAAAAATCTCCGGCGGCATCCAACAGGCGCTGGCGGAAGGGAGGAAATACATCAACGACAATCGTGCCAAGATGAATGAGGCCCCGCCGGAAATGCAAGAAGGCATTGCGCTCGCCGAGTCGGTGTTTAACAGCATCTCCGCCAGCCAAAGCGGGGAGCACGTCACGCTCTCGGCCGAGGTTCCCTCCTCGGTCATCGACAAAATGGAGCAACTCGCGAACAACAATCAAAACAGCATGCTGAAAAACTTTGGCCGGGGCTTTAATATCCCGTCCTTTCCGTTCGGCCGGGGCAATCGGCCGAGCCTGTTCGGCCAAGGCAATCGGCCAAACCCCGTCGGCCCAGGCGGTCTGGGAAATCCGTTCACCGAGGCCCGCGAAGCCGCCCGGCGGGCGGCCAGCAAGAACAACCTCAGGCAAGTCGGCGTGGCGATGCATAACTTTTACGACACGTACCATGCGCTTCCCGTCCCCAAAAATCAAACCGAGCTTTCGAGCCAACTCAGTTGGCGCGTGCATATCCTGCCGTTCCTCGGGCAGCAGGCCCTGTATCAGCAATTCCACAAAAACGAGCCCTGGAACAGCGCGCACAACCTGAGGTTGGTCAACCAGATGCCCGCCATCTACAAGAGCCCCAACTCGAACGCCCCGCCGGGGAGAACGGTCTACCTGGGAATCGACGGACCGGGAGGCGTGATGGAAAACGGCGGCGGCAAGAAATTCGCCGAGCTTGTCGATGGGATGAGCAATACGATATTGGTCGTGGAAGCCGACGACGCCGCGGCCGTGGTTTGGACCAAGCCCGACGATTACCGCTATAACCCCGCCAACCCGACCCAAAACCTGGGCGAGACGAGCGGCGGGTTCAATGCGCTCTTGTGTGACGGTTCGGTGCGTTACCTTGCCAAGAACATCAACCCCCAGACGCTGCTGGATCTGTTTCAATATAACGACGGCCACCCGATCGGGAATTTCTGAGCTAAGACGAACGCGGGCTTCGCGGGACTCACGACTGTGGAGAATGATCGAAAACGGGAAACTCTAAATCCATGTCCGACCGCCCCAAACCTCCGTCTTCGTCTAAACCGCTTTCCGTGTTGTGTCCCGAGTGCAATGCGTCGTTCAAGCTGCGAAACCGCGATTTGATCGGCCGCCGCATGCCTTGCCCGGAATGCGGGCACCGGTTCACCGTCCACCCGGAACCGGAAATCATCGAGGAATTGGAGCCCGAATGGATCGAAGCGGAACCGGCCCCTAGGGCGATTCCGCGGAAACCCGACGCCGATCTCGCGGACCTCGACAACTTCGACGACATGGAGGAACTGCCAGCGCCTGAGCCGGCTCCCGAGCGGAAGTCCTCCCGGCCGCGCCGAGATCGATCGGCGGACGACCGGGACATTTTCGAGGTCGAACCGTACCACGAAGAAGCCGACGATGAGCCGCACAGTCGCGCGGCCCCGTCTCCGCGAGACCGCACTCCGCGCGAGAGTTCGCGGAGACCTTCCCGCCGCGAGCCCCCGCGTTCTTCCTCCAAGCGTGCCAGGTCGTCGTCAAGCTCTGCGAGGATGTGGGGGGCGATCGTCGGCGGGCTGCTCCTGACGCTCGCCGTCATCATCGGGGCGATTTTCCTGATTCAAGGTTCTTCATCCGCGTCCGCCGCGGCGCAAGGCCGGCTGGCTTATCTGCCGGCGGATTGCCAGGCCGTGGGCGTTTTTCGCGTGGGGGATCTTTCCCGCTCGCCGTTCTTTCAAACGCAACTGGCCGGCGGTCCCCAGCTCCGCGGCGTCGTCGACCAGTTCCGCGACCGCACGGGGATGGATTTGGGCGATCTGGAAAGCGTCGTCATCGGCATCTACCGGGACGAACCGGCGGAGTTCAACGGCATGAGCGTGCTGCTCAACGTTCCGCGGAACACGCCGTTCGTGATGGTCGCCCGCGCCAACAAGGATTGGGACCGCACAAAGCTGATCGGCGAGAACACCGAATCCGCGACCCACAACGGCGAGACGTTCCACCTGTTTTCTCCCGACAACGGTTCGCAGGGGCGGTGGGGTCTTTATCTGCCCGACGCCCGCACGCTGGTCGTGGGAACCCAAGCCGAAGTCCAAGCAGCAATCGACACCGCAGGCGAGGCTCCCGATTGGACCGACATGGAATTCATGCAGCCCGAATATCACGTGGTCACCGCCCGCGTGTCCCGCCCGGGAGAGGAAATCACCGGCCCCAGTTCCTCCGGGCCCGATATGCCCATAGGCATGCACGCGAAAACGGCGGGCACGGGTTTGCAGTTGGACGGCGACGGCGTCAAGCATGTCACCTTTTTGAGATTCGAATCCGCCGGCGAGGCCTCGCAATATGGGAAAGCGTTTGAAGCCGCCAACAGAATGCCGGGTCCCGGGGGCAATCCGGGTTCGTCCGATTTCCGCCAATTCGGCCGCACGGTCGCGGTGACTCAACGTGGACTCGGGAATCTCGGCGGAATGGTCGCCGGGAGCACGGCCTTCGCTCCGCTTCCGTTTCTCGCCTGCCTGGGCCGTTCCGCCACCCAAACGCCCGCGCCCAACCCGACCGTTCCCGTCTCGCCGCTCCCGAATCCCAACGCGAACCCGCCGGTTGTTTTCCGGCCGCGACCGCGACCGTTTCCTCGGCCAAATCCCGCGGCACCGATTCCCGTGGCGCCCGGGCAAAACCCGCCGGTCCCGCCCCAGCTCGAAGCTCCGCCGGACGCCCGGACGCTCGATTCGCTGTTGGCGGATTTGCGGGAAGGCAAGGGCTTTAAGGCCAAAGCCGCTGCCCAACAATTGGCCAAGATGCAGCCCGATCCCAACCGTCAAAAAGAAGCGGCCCGGCTGTTGGAAAATCTGATCACAAACGGCGGCCATTTCGACAAACAAGCCGCCGCGGATGCGTTAGCCGTGTGGGGCGATGCCGACACTGTGACGTTCTTATTGAGCCAGTTGGACGACCCGGTCAACAAGGACATTTTTTTGAAAAAGCGGGTGCTGGTGGCGCTTGGAAAACTGAAAGATCCGAAGGCCATCGTTCCGATAATCGCGCAGTTGAACAACTTTAGCGTCCGCCGGGAAGCCGTCGAGGGGCTGAAGTCCTTTGGCTCCGCGGCCGAGCCGGAACTCCTCAAGGCGCTGGCCGCCGCCAAGGATTGGCAAACGCAGCAAGTCATCTGCGATGTGCTGAAGGACATCGGCACAGCCCGCAGCCTGCCCCAGTTGGACGCCCTGGCCCAAAGCGGGCATGTGTTCGTCAAAGGCCGGGCCCAAACCGCCGCCGTCGCGATTCGAGGCAGCGGCAAGTGAACCTGTAAGCTTTTCTGATCCTTCCGCCTCTCCAAGACGATCCTCTTCCCTATGAATGATCTCCCCGATTCCCAACCCCCGCGCAACCCGGGAGCCGGTTCCCCCGCATCCCAATGCTGGCAGCGCGAATGCGGCCGGCGAGGAAATCGTTGAGGACGCGGACATCGTCGTCGTCGCGGTGCCCCCGCCGAGGACCTCACCGTCCGGCGAGAACGGCTCGGCGAACCGGGGCGAGCCGGCGCTCGAAATCCGCCATCTCAACCGCTTTTTCGGCCGGCTCAGAGCGGTGGACGATGTCACGTTCTCGGCGTACCCCGGGCAGGTGATGGGTTTCATCGGCCCCAACGGGGCGGGCAAAACCACGACGATGCGGATCCTCGCCACGCTCGACACCCCCACCGCGGGCGATGCCTTCGTGTGCGGCTATTCGGTTGTGGACGACCCCGACAAAGTTCGCGGGATCCTGGGCTTCATGCCCGACAGCTTCGGCAGATATCACAACGTCAACGTCGTCGAATACCTCGACTTCTTCGGGCGGGCTTACGGCCTCCGCGGGCAAAGGCTGCGGGATTCCCTGGAGCGAGTCCTCGTCTTCACCGAACTGCGAAAACTCGCCGAAAAACCGATCGACACGCTCTCCAAAGGCATGTCCCAGCGGCTGGGCCTGGGCCGGACGTTGATCCACGATCCAGAGGTCCTGGTCCTCGATGAACCCGCCGCCGGCCTCGATCCCCGCGCCCGCGTGGAATTGCGAGAACTGATTCATCTCTTGGCGAGAGACCTCAACAAGACCGTGCTCATCAGTTCGCACATCCTCACCGAGCTGGGCGAAATCTGCAACTCCGCCGCGATCATCGAGGCGGGCCGAATCCTGATCCACGGCACGATGGACGAAATCCGCAGCGCCCAACGCCGGAAAACCCGCGGCGAACGGATCTCCACGACGCTCCTCTGCCGGGTGATCCAGCGCGGCTCCGAACTCGAGCGCTGGCTTTGGGAACAATCGCACGTCTCGGAGGTCAAACGGGCCGATCAGATCCTGACCTTCGATTTCGAAGGCACGGCCGCCGAGCAGTCCCTGCTTCTTAAAAACATGCTGCTCGAGGAATTCGAGGTCCTGGAGTTCCAAGGCAAAACCGAAAGCCTGGAAGACGCCTTCATGGCCATCACAGAAGGCATCACGCAGTGATTTGTTCCGGCGAGCGTGGGGCGTCAGCCCGGGCGTCAGCCCCATGATTGTTCCCCGCCACCAGACCGGGCCTGTCAGCCAACCGGTCATTCGCGTATCCTTAAGGTAGGTTTCATTTCAGTGAAATGGTTTTGCGAAGGGAGCGATTTTGGAGGATCCACAAAACCAGGGGCCTCACGCCCCCGCTCGCCTTGGTTGTTGTGAGAAAAGAACGTGACTGACGCCTTGGGACCTTTTGAGGTGACTTGTCCGCGGTGCGAGGCCCGGTTTCGGCCGGCCGTGCGCGCGACGCCCTATTTCGCTCGCTGCCCGGAGTGCGCGGAGCCCGTGCGAGTGCCGGCTGCCGCCGAACTGGAAGACGAGTTGGAACGCCGACGGGCCGAAACCGACGACGCGGGCACCTATCGCCTCGCCTTGCCCGCAGGTTGGGAGCGGACGCCCAGCGAACTGGAACCGCCCGCCCCGGCCCCGGCGGCGACGCCGCTTTCCCCCAAACGCTCCCGAAAATCTTCCGGCGAATCCACACCGGCCAGGTCCGCTCAAAGTTCGCCGGACGATCGGGAAGAGGACGCGGGCGATCTTTCCCCGCCGGCTTCCGAGGCCCGCGTGACGTGTCCCGCGTGCGGGGCGAATTTCGAGTCGGCCCGGTCCGAAACGACCCAGACCGTGCTCTGCCCGGAATGTCTCGAAGATGTCCCCATCCCGGCGATGACAACTCCGCCCCAACAAGAATCCAAACCCCTTAAGGAATCTCCGCAGCCGAAACCGCCCGAACCCCAGCGCGAGGAAAAGGACAAAATCGCCTGGGACGCCTATTTGCAAGACGCTGCCGAGACGGCGGAGGACGCTCCCCAAAAAAAGAAGCGGAAACGGCGGAAGCTGGCGAATGTTGACGCCCTGCCGGTGCCTGCGGACAAACCGACCCGGATGGGAAGGCCTGAAAAAAACGTCGACGATGCGCTCGCGGAGATTCGGCAAGTCGAACACGAGCCGCCGCCCAAGTGGTTGTTCTTTTCGGACGTGTTTTTGAGTTTTCTGTTCCGGCCCGCCGTTTTGATCCGCTGGATCTATGCGACCGTGGGGTTTTCCGTGATGGGAATTGTCTGGGCGTTCTGTTTCTACCTGTATCAGAGCGATCTCTTTCTTCCGCTGCCTTTCGTGGGACTCGTGGCGATTTTCATCTCGA
Source organism: uncultured Planctomycetaceae bacterium (assembly GCA_963815195.1). GTDB lineage: Bacteria > Planctomycetota > Planctomycetia > Planctomycetales > Planctomycetaceae > CAWAVN01. Next base: position 173,160 of record CAWFGE010000008.1, on the reverse strand, counting down.
TCTGGGGTCTGTCCTATGCGGCCTCGTGCAGCTTGCCGATCCTCCTGGAAACCTCGGCAGGGAACAACAAGATCGACGGCTGGCCCGAACCGGACGTGCGGGAGCAAGCCGGCGACCTGGTTTATCTCTGCTTCCTGTTGATCGTCACAGAAGTCTTAAGCGCCCTGGCCGGGCATGCGTTCGGCATTTTCTTCGGGTCGGCGTGGCTGCCTTCGATGATCTTCGGGTTTTTGTTGTATCCGGTGGTGTTGTTGTCGTCTCTGGAAGCGGGCACGCCGTTTATCCCGTTCACGTGGCCGATCGTCCGCAGCCTCAAATCGCACACCGGGATCTGGGCCGTGTTTTACGGACTGACCGCGTGCCTGACGGCGGTGTGGCTCGTGCCGCTGTATGGGGAATTCGGAAAGCACCCGTTTCTGAGCGCGATCACCGTCGCCCCGCTCCTCGCCGGCTGGTGCTTTTTCTGCGCCCGGCTGTTGGGCCGGCTTGGTTGGCGGATCGCCTTGGATTTTGAACCCGAAGAGGACGAACAAGACCCCGCCGGCGACCAACAAAATCCCGCCCGCAAAAAGAAAAAGCGCAAGAAAAAACCGGACGTGTCCGAATCCTCCGGCGAACTGCAAACGGCCCGCTGAAAGAAATTCGGTTTCATCCCGAGTACAACCCCGAGGCCGCGAGCAGCACGTTGTGTTCGGTCATGGCGCCGCCCGTCAGTTCCTCGGCGAGTTGGCCGCGGTTCATCACGAGGATGCGGTCGCTCATGCCGATCAGTTCCGGCAGGTCGCTGGAGATGAACAGCACACCCTTGCCAGCGGCGGCAAGCCGGTCGATCGCCGCGTGAATTTGGGCTTTCGCTCCCACATCGACCCCGCGGGTGGGTTCATCGAGAATGATCACCTGGGGATCGCGGCCCAGCAATCGGCCCAACAACAGCCTTCTGCTGATTGCCGCCGCTCAATGTGCCCACCGCCTGCTCGGGACCGGCCGCGCGGACGTCGTATTGCTTCAGAATTTCTGCGACGGCGGCCCGCTCTTTTCTCTTGGGCAATAAACCGAACCGGCTGAGCCGATCCGAAAACCCGATGCTCACCGTGTCCCCGAGGCTATGCTCCAGGACCAGCCCTTGCCGTTTGCGTTCCTCCGGCAAATACACGAGGCCGCGCTTGAGCGATGCGTGGGCGGACTTGGGCTTCCACGGCTGGCCGAGCAATCGCATCTCGCCGGCGTCGGCGGGATAAAGCCCATAGATCGCGCGGGCCAATTCCGATCGGCCGGCCCCGACCAGACCGCCCAGCCCCACGATCTCCCCGGCCCGCACTTCGAGCGAGACGTCCTCGAACAAACCGGCCCGCGAAAGATGTGCGAGCTTTAACACCGGCTGGCCCGCCGCGGCTTTTCGCGTGCGCGGATAAACCTGTTCGAGCGGCCGGCCGATCATGTCGTGGATCAACTCGCCCACGCTGACGTTCGCCGTTTGATGCGTCGCCACGAGTTCGCCGTCGCGGAGCACGGCCACGCGGTCGGTGAGCGCGGCGATTTCGTCCATGCGGTGCGAGACATAAATCATCGCCACGCCTTGGTTCTTCAGCCGCCGAAGATGGGCGAACAGCCGCCGGACCTCCGGCTCGGTGAGGCTGGCCGTCGGCTCATCGAGGATCAACAGCCTCGCGTCCCGTGAAAGAGCCGCCGCGATCGCGACTTCCTGCTTCTCCGCGGCGGTCAGATTGTCGAACAAAGTTTCCGGGGAAAGCTCCAATTCAAAATTCGCCAGCCTCCGGGCGGCTGTTTGCGAAAGCGTTTTCCAATCCACGCCGCCCCAGGCTTTGCGCGGCCACTCTTCGCCCATCAGCATGTTTTCCGCAACCGAGAGCTTGCCGAAGTATTCCAGCTCTTGATGAATCGTCGCAATCCCCGCCGCCAGCGAATCGCTCGGCGAAGAAAACTCGATCGGCCGGCCCGCAAAGCGAAACGTCCCCGCATCCGGCCGATAGACGCCGCTGATGAGCTTGATCAGCGTGGATTTCCCGGCCCCGTTCTCGCCGATCAATCCCAAAATCTCCCCCGCGCGGACATCCAGCGTCAAAGGCTTCAAAGCCATCACGCTTCCGAACGATTTTTCGATCGAATCCAGCGAAAACAGCGGCGGGGCGTCAGTTGTCATTTGCTTATTTTCCGGTGAAGAGTCAAAAGGCGAGCGGCCAGCGTAAGCTGGCTGATGACTCGCGAGCGCTTGTGACAGCCGGCGTTTTCTCTGATGTGTCCTGGAAAATATCACGTTTTGGAGCACTCATCGGAATCATGGGGCTGACGTCCCACGCTCGCCTGGAAATGGTTCGCGCTCATCGCCTAGCGTGAAGCCCAAATCATCCCAGCGGAGTTCCGGTCGATAACCCAAGACGCGCTCTGCTTTAGAAAGATCCCACCGCCGGCGGGAGCTGTCGCCGACGAGGGTGATGATCTCAAAGCCGATGTTGGCAGCAGTGAGCGCGAGGGCATAGCCGCGGACGAGTTCCGAGAACGGGATCCACTGCGGGCGCAGTCGGCGGGTTTTGAGGGCGGGATCGTCCGTATCCACGGGCTTGGCGATCCGCAGGCAGACGATGGAGAGCCCCTCTTGCAGGGCCGCCTGTTCGCAGAGAATTTCCGCGAGGAGTTTCGTCGTCGCATACGTGCCTTCCGGTTTGGGCGGAGCATCGGACGCGACCCCTTCGCCCGGCGGATAGCCCCAGACGACCATGATGCTCGACGTGTGCACGACCCGCTTCACGCCCGCCCGGGCCGCGGCGTTCAACACGTTCCAGGTGCCTTTGACGTTGACATCGAACCGCCGCTGGTTGAAGGCGTCACCCTCGTAATCGCCTTCAAAGCCGGTAGCGATCGCCAGATGCACCACGGCGTCGATGCCTTCCATCGCCCGATGCACTTGCTGCGGGTCAGTCACGTCGCAGGACACAAACCGCGGATCATCGAGCGGCTGCACATCGCCCAACCGCAGCTCGTGCTCCTGCTCCAAAGCCCGCACAAGCTGCCGGCCCACAGTCCCGCCGGCTCCGGTGATTAACACGCGCATGATCAATCCCATCTCCTCAAGGCGAGCGGGGGGCGTCAGCCCCCTGGTTACGTGAATCGCTTCAACAAGTTGTTTTCGCGAATCGACATCCGCGGGAATCGATGAATAACGGAAAGATCGTCAACTCGCCATCGTGGCAAACCAGGGGGCTTACGCCCCCCGCTCGCCTTTATGACAATAATTCCCCGAGCAGTCGCTGCAAAGCCTCGGCATCTTCGCTCTGCGCCGGTTCATAGGCGTTTTCAAGCAGATCGACTTGCCGATTCGTGAAGGGCCCGGCTTCTTCGGCGGGGGGAACCTGCGGGATGAGGCGGTGGATCAGCTTTTGAACGAGCCGGTCCACGCCTTCGCCGGTGAGGGACGAGACGGCAATCGCTTCCGGCGGGAGATCGTGGGCGCGGCGGTTCGGCAGATCGCATTTGTGGGCGATGAGGATCGCCTTCGGAAACTCCTCGCGAAGCTGCCGATCGATTAGGGTGGCGCGGCCGGCTCACGTCGATGAGCAGGATTTGACAATCCGCCGCGGCGAGTCTTCTTTTCGCCCGCAAGATGCCCTCGGCTTCCAAGGGCTCGGCCTGTTCGCGAAGGCCCGCGGTGTCGGCGAGGCGGACCGGCCAACCCTCGAACGCCGACTCCGCGGTGACCACGTCCCGCGTCGTGCCCGGCTGGTCATACACAATCGAACGGGCATAACCCACGAGGGCATTGATCAGGCTCGACTTCCCCACGTTCGGCGGCCCGCCGAGCACCACCTCCCAAGGCTTCGTCAGATGCAGACCGAACTCCGCCCATTTGAGCAAACTCTCGATTCGCGACCGGATCGCTTCCCAATCCGTGCGGGCCGCGGCGATCAGGCTTTGCAATTCGCGGATGGCTTGCGGAAACAACTCGCGCTGCCGGAGCAAAATCCCCGCAGTGCGCTTCGTCGTCGCTTGCGAAACGGCCTCGGTCCATTCGCGGTGGAACTTGCCTTCGGTCCGCTCGAGCATCGCCGGCCACGTTTCCCGCCGGCCGCCGAGGGATTCCACATCCCTTAAAATCCGCCCCGCCGCGGCATCACCGCCGTGGCAGTGGATCTCGGCGACATCCTCCGCAGTCCGGCAGATCACGACGTCTTCGGGAACCTCCCGCCCCCAATGCCCGAAGACCACGCGGTTCAAGTCGTGTTCGCCGAGCGGCCGGCCGTTCGCGGCGGTGAAGAACCCCGCCAAATTCTCGACCGGCCCTTCAAACCGCAGCGTCGCCACCGCCCCGCGACCGCGAGGCGTGAGCAGCGTGATGGTGCTTTGAATCATAGATGAAAATCGCGTGCGATCTTCCTCAAATCAAGCCCGCGAGTTCCTGGAGCAGTTGCCAGTTTTCCAGGCGGTCTTGTTTGGCGGCGAGCAGCGTGCGGGATGGGTTGCCATCTTTGTCGAAGTGCTTTCCGAATCGGCCTTCGCTGCGGGCGAAGGTGATGAAGTCCACGACCTCGCCGGTTTTGGGGTTCTTCCACCACTCGTCTTTGACGGCGGGATTGCCTTGGAGCGTGAGCCGCTCTTTGAGCCGGGTGCCTTTGCTGGGATCGAAAATCAACAGTGGAAACGCCCGCGAATCGACGGCGAGCCGGGCCTGGTCGGTGGCCATGTTGTCGCCCACGCCGTGCTCGGGCTGGCAGGTCGTGTAGCAGCTGATGAGAGCCGGCCCGTCAAATTCGAGCGCCCCCAACACCGACTTGTAGAAGTGGTTGACGTGGGCGCAGGTCGTCTGGGCCACGAAGGTGTGCGGGTGCATCATCGCGATCTGGGCGATTTCCTTGCGGCGTTCCTGTTTGCCGTCGATGACTTTGCCGTGCACGCTCATTTTGGTGTTCTGGCCGGTGAAGGTGCTGGTCGAAGCCTGGCCGCCGGTGTTGGAATACACCTGCGTATCGAGCACGAAGATTTTGATGTGCATGCCCGAGGCGAGCATCCGCGACAGCGACTGAAAGCCGATGTCGAACATCGCCCCGTCGCCGCCGATGCACCAGATGGGCTTGTCCTTCCAGCCCTTTTGATCCCAGCGGGCCCGCACGCCCATCGCATCGGCCGGCGCGTTTTCAAAGAGCGAATTGGTCCAAGGCACGAGGTACGGATTGTAGGGATAGGTCGAAGTATAAACGGTGTTGCAGCCGGTGGCGGCGACGATGGCCCACTGGTCGCCGTACTTGGCTCCCGTCGCCGAGCACATCATCCGCAGAGCCGTGCCTTCGCCGCAGCCCGCGCACGAACCGGCCCCGCCGACGTAAATATGGGTCTGCTCTTTGAGCATCATGTCGATCAAGAGGTTGTCGTTGATGTAGTCCTCGTTGGACGGGCCGATCTGTTTGAAGTAGCGATGGCTTTTGCGGATGCTCTCCATCGTCTCTTCGGATTTGGGAATCATCTTAAGGGCGAGGTCATCGCAGACGGTCACGCATTCCGCGCAGCCTTTGCATTTCGAGGGGTCGATCATGATGTTGAACATCCCGCCCTCTTTGCCCTTCTTCTTGGGGCCGTCGTAATACTTTTTGGTCTTGGACCATTGGGCGCGGAACATCTCGCGATCTTCTGCGGGAAGTTCGTTGAGCTTCTCCTCGAGCTGCGATTCGGAAAGCACCTTGCCCAGAATCGCGGTGTCCGGGCACTCCGTGACGCAGTCCATGCAGCCGGTGCAGTTCTCGGTGATGTATTCGGGAATCTCCGGGGCGACATAGCTGAAGTCCCGCAGCGTCGCGGTGCCGGCGGGAATGAGCGAGCGGGCCGTGGTCAGATCCGCCGGCAGCAGCTTTTCGCCGTAGCCTTGCTCGTACCCGCAGATGATGCGGTTGTTGAAGTCGTCCACATCGAGAATGGGCAGTTCCACGCGGCACATAGTCGCTGTCCACCAAGGTGCCATAGGAGTTGTTGTTATGCGGATCGCGTTCGTTGGCGACATTCATCGAAGCAGGTTTTTCGACGGTTGACATCTTAAGTGCCTTTCATCCGGGAAGCGGATTTGGATGTGGATTGCTTCAAAATGGGGTTAAACGGTCACACAAAGTCACAAAGGCTTCGTATGTTTTTTCTTCATTTGTCTTCTATGTCGGGATCGAGTTCACTTTTTGGCACGAGTTTCTCACCATCCCAATAGCGAGTTCGGTCGGCGCGAGGCGTTTCTTCCACTCGTGTTCCCGCCGGAAGAGAAATCCCTTTGAACGAAAAGACATCCTTGTCGATCGGCTTGTTAAATTCCGCCTTTTTCACGGTCACCAATGATTCCGAAGTCATTTTGCCGCCAAACGACCGGGTATAGCGGACGGTTTCGGGATACCAGAATTTGTCATCGTAGTGTTTCAGCGTGTTCTCGATGCGGTTTACATGATCGGGGGTCGCATGGGACCCTTCGATCACGCTGTAATCTTTTTCGGGATCAATGACATAGGTCACTTTCGTGGGGAAATCCGTCCGGTCATATTCGATTTTGAAGAGTTTTTGATTATTCACATTCAGCGTCGTTAGTTTTGTGTTCTCGCGTTTGGGCTGGGTCAACACGTCCGTCAGCTTATAGATATATAGACCCGGCGGATCAGTGGTCGCGATTCCGAGCACCCGCAGATTCTGCCGATAAGATTGAGTCGCCGACCGGCGGCCCTGCGGGGTCGTCAGATCTCTCTGGTAGGCAGGTAAATCTGAACGGGCGAGACGCCACAACGCATATTTGTCGGTGAAGACATGCCATTCGCTATGGTTTTTGATCGTGCGGACGTTGCTGTCGTCGAAGGTTACTTCATAGCGTGATGTCTGGGAGCTACGGAGTTCCCCGGAACGCTCAAACTGTCTGTACGTGACATCGTAGGTGACTTCTCCCCGTTCGATCTTTTCCCGCTCGGCCATCGCCTTTTGCTCAATATCGAGCGCACTTTGAGGCTCCGCCGCGAGAACTAGGGATAAGATCAACATTGGTGTCATGGGTGTTCTCCAACGGAGGCAGTTACGGTCCCACGCCTTTCATCGTCGATTGCATTGTGGACCAGTTTTCCAGGAATTCCATTGAGGTGAAATACCCCCCCCACGGAAATTCTCCCTTGGCGGATTCGTCCGCTCCTTGATGGACGTGAGAATCTTGAAGGCACAAACATGCCAGGAAGACAACCATGAAAGGCAAGGCCGGATTACAGCAGGCTAAGACGTTGGCATAAACGGCATCGTTGAAATAGACGCCCAATTCCGACGCCGTCCAGATGCAGTAGAGAAGGCTGACATCAACCACCAGCGATTCGCCGACCGCCCACTGGCCCGCCGCGGTCTCGATGATGTCACGAACCTGTAATCCGCACATGGAATCATGGAATTCGAGAGCCGATTTTTTTGCATCCGTATCGACGTGTGAATTACGAAACGTCGATTGATAAAACGAATTTGCGTCGCGCTTGATTTCTTGCCAGACCACGAACAAATACGGCAGAAACACGACTTGTGTTTCTATGCATTCCAGCGACTTTGGGTCGCCGAGCGCCTTTTGGAATTCTTTATAGGCATTGGCCCGCTGAAATGCCGAGGCAACCTTCGCCGCATGGCTCTCCAGCACTCCGGACCAAAGATCATCCATCACCGCGATCCGCTTTTGTAGCTCGGCATTTCGAGCGTTCTCGCTCAAAATGCGATGAATCGAATCAAAAGCGTCACAGGAATAGGATGTGACTGTTTCCATAGAAATCACCTGTTAGATGCAGAATTGGCATCAGAATCTGTCGAACAATCTTTCCCTTTGCATGCTCCCTTCTTTAGCGGTCCGATTGGAAAAAACGTCGCCACGGCACATGTCTCAAGATCAATATCGACTCGGTAAGTCTGTTGTCCGGATTTCAGATTTCGAATGCTGCTTTGCCCGCGGTTTAATGCGTTCCCAACCGCCGGGGATCCGAGGAGTTTCTCGAGCAACGCCAACACTTCTGCTTTGGAGAGGGTGAAGCAATTGGCTTCCGGATCCTCGTCGGGATCTCGCGTTTCACAAATGTGTTTCCGCTGAATGTGCCTCCATCCAAACTCATTATTTCCTTCGGTTAGCCTGATTGTGGAACAGGGGGTGTTCTTCGTAACGGGCGTGACGGCCACTTCGAGAATGACATGTTCCTCATCCGAAGTTGAAGAATCTGCCACTTTTCTACCATTCTGGGCAATGAAGGCCCGTGTTGGTGTCACCTCCGGTGTCTAACGAAATTCCCAAGCCGACGACTTGTCGTCGGAACGCGACCGCAAGCGGTCGGCTTGGGGTGGAGATGATTGTTTCACAGGCTTGGCAATCGCCAAACGATCTAAACCTGCCCGCCCGTGGCGTTCATGATCTCCCTGGAGATCTCCTGCATTTCGCCGAAGCCGCGTTTGACGCAGGTGAGGTTGTCCTTGACGACCTGTTCGCCTCTTTTGCCGAAGTATTTCCGGAGGGCCGACTCCACCCCGGCGTACACGTCCTCTGCGGACATCTGGGCTTCCTTGGCGTAGGGGGTCAGCTTCAAAAACGCCCCCAACAGCACGATGCCCTGCATCCGCATTTCCAGGTCCGCTACCGAAGCCACCTCGCGGGCGATCTTCACCATGTCGGCGAAATACACCCGCAGGTTCCTTTCGCGGATCGTCTTTTTGTGGTGCGGCGGAATGCGGTCCCAGACATCCTGCGGGCTGTCGTACCGGCTCTGCATAAAGATCGCCCCGCCGTCCACCATGCCCTTAATCGGGTTGCCGCTGAAGAGGGCCGTGGTATCGTTGAGCACGATCAGATCGACGTGCTCCAGTTCCGAGTGCGAATAGATGTGCGAGTCGGCCACGGTCAGATAATAGGTCGTCGGCAGGCCTTTCTTCTCGGAGCCATATTTGGGATAGGCCTGCACATCCTTGCCGAACACCTGCCCGCCGATGGTGGCGATCACTTTATTCGTGGTCACCGAGCCGAACCCGCCCACCGAATGGCCGCGCATCGAGAACGCGCCGGTCGGGCGGAGATCCGGGTCTTCATCGCGGGTGAGGGCGGTCGGATGATCGATGCCCACCGTGAAGAAGTGCGGCCCGTCGTTTTGCATGTTGCGGACGATGGCGATCAAATCGCCGGCCCGCACGTCCCGGCTGCCGAGGCCCGCCGCTCCGTGGTACAGCTTGGGAATCCGGTCGATCGGCTCTTGGCCGTTCTGCCCGTTGATCGCATCGCAGAACGCGGCTTTGATTTCCCGCGTGAGGTGATTGCCCGTCGTCGAAAGCGGATCGTCCATGCGTTCGATGACCGTCACCGCGAGGCAATCTTTGAGGGCTTCGATAATCGCCTTCGCCGGGAACGGGCGGAAGCAGGTCACGTTCAAGCAGCCCGCCTTGATGCCCAACTCCTCCCGCAGATAGTCGATCGTGGTCTGGGCGGTTTCCATGTAGCTGCCCATGCCCACGATGACGTATTCCGCGTCTTCGCAGCGGTACGGGCAGACGAAATCGTACCGCCGGCCCGTCTTTTTGTAGAACAGCTCGAAGGCTTCCCGCAGCGCGGGCTCGACCATGTCGTAATAATGCCTTTGGGCGATTTTGCCCTTCATGTAGGAGTCTTGGTTCTGCACGACGCCGGACATGATCGGGTTGGCCGGGTCCATCAGGTTATAGAGTTTTTCCTCGGGATGACCGACGAACTCCCGCATGAACTCCGGCTCGAGCAGCTTCACCGACTCGACCGTATGCGTCGTGAGAAAGCCGTCCTGCACGTTCATAAACGGCGTCGAGCACGCTTCCGCGGCCCGGCGGGAGATCAGGCACAAATCGCCGGCTTCCTGGGCGTTGCGGCCGAACAAAATCCCCCAGCCGCAGTCGGCGACGCTCATCACATCGTCGTGCCCGGCATGCACGTTGAGGCCCTGGCTCGTCAGCGCCCGCGCCGATGTTGAACACCATCGGCAGCCGTTTGCCGGAAATCGTGTAGAGGACTTCTTTCATCAGGACCAGACCCTGGCCCGACGTGAAGTTCGTCACCCGGCCCCCGGCGGCGGCGTAGCCTTCGCAGAACGTGGCCGCCGAGTGCTCGCTCTCCGGCTCGACGAACACCAATTGATCGCCCCACAGGTTGGGGATGCCGTTCATCACGGCATTGTTGAACCCGCCGCCCATCGTGGTCGAACTGGTGATTGGGTAAGCCCCGGACCCTTGCGAGATCCGCGTTTCGACCCAGACGACGGCTTCCGCTCCGTCGCACGTGGTGGGGACTCCCGGGTACTCGAATTTCGGCTCCGCGGGTTCTTCCACGGGAGTGTCAGTGGTGCGGTCGACGGTACCAACGGCCATGCAAAATCTCCTTTTCGGTTTCAATCAGCGCGAAAAATCCGGCGGTACGGAGACCGCCTCCGCGACTTTCCGCGTCGAAATGCAATCAGAATCAAACGGTGAAAAAACTCAAACCCCCACCAAACGGGGGACATCGACTCCCGCTGAAAACACCCCAAGAACGGGTGGTCATCGATCTGTCAGAAACCAAAACCCGGCTCCATGCCGGTTATCTACTGATTTTGCCTGAGATGTGAAAGATGAGAAATTCCGATCGGCGGGCAAAACCCGCCGGACCGCAAAAATCCTCAATATGTATCCTAACGGGATTCGCCCCGGATGCAAAGGGATTCCGCTCACGGGGAGGCCGGGTCATTCCGCCCGGCGTCACTTTTCCATGGGGCCCGGTTTCCAGACCGCCGTGTTGATCGCGAAATACTTATTCACGAACGGCGGCTTTTTCCGGCTGGCGTACCAGATGCGGTACGAGCCGTCGGGCAGCCGGAGCACCGATTGGCTGGTGACGTAATTCGATTCCCAGGGCCGGTTTGGATCGGGCCGCAGCACGGGATTCTGCGGGTGCTTGTGCCATTTCAACCCGTCCAAGCTCGCCGCGAACCCCAGTGCGGTTGTATTTCGGCGGGCCGACCAATAGCTGCCATACCACATCTGATACACGCCCCCGGCTTTCAGCACCGCCGGATAAAACAGCCGCTGCTGCTCCCATTTTTGATCGACGACCAGGCAAGGTTCCGGGGCCTTTTGCCAATGCTCGCCGTCCGGGCTTTTGGCGTGCCGGATGACCCAGGGGTTCTTGGAGACATCCACGTACCACATCCGGTACTCGCCGCCGTCTTTCAAAATCGTCGGGGCATACACGCCCGTCATCTGCGCGGCCGAGGGTTGGGACCATGTGACGCCGTCGTCGCTCACCGCTTGATGCAGCGTGTGCAGTCCCTTCCCCCCGGCAAACCAGGTCGAGCTGAACCACATCCGCAGCTTGCCCTTCTCCCGGAGCACCGACCCGTCGGGATTCCGCAACAGCGTGGGCGTCAAAATCGAATGTTTCCCGTCGCCGAACGCGTAAACGGGATTATTTCGGGCCTTCTGGAATGTGTTCCCATCCCGGCTTTCCGCGAGCCCCAACTGAAAAACCCGCTCCGCCACCGAAGCGGTCGAACCGCAATACCACAAGCGGAAGCGGCCGTTTTCCTCCGCCACCAGCGGGGCGAAGATGTGCGTATCGTCAAACTCGCCCGCGTTCCCGAGCGAGACGATCGGCCCCTTCGTGTCCCGTCGCCAATTCTGGGGCGAGTCGAGCCAATTCGTGAGTTCCGGCGGGCCGGCATGAATCGCCGAAATCACGCCAAACGCCAAGCAGTGGGCCATCAGTCCCGCCCGCATTTTCATCACGTCGTCCTCCCGGAATAAAAGGCCTAACGCTCTATCATCGACCGATCTTGCCCTGATCGCAAGCAAGCCTGACTTCGCGCCGAAGGAACTTGTGGACTCCAATCAACCTCCCCCCCAATTGCCGGTTCGTCCTGATTCGCTATGCGGGGACCGGCAGAATCGTTGGAATTGGAATTATTCTTTGCGGATTTGTGGGATTTTTTCCGATAAACAAGGAACAGAAGTTCTAACAGTCTCCCTCGCCAGGAGGAGGTCTCGGGTGGTTGAGGCTTCGGGTGGCGGGGGTGGGATTTTTTCTTTGGGGAGCCGTCGTCGTGCCTGCGATTCGGAATCTTTTTGCGAAATCGGTGTTGGGATTGGCGATGGCCGGTCTGGGATCGGTGGCTTCCGGGCAGACGCCCCCATCGGCGCAGCAGACGCCGCCGCGGGTGACGCCGCCTGTCACGCAAATGCCGCGGTCCGCGCAACTGCCGCCCGTCGGGCAACCGCAGTTTCCTGCAGCGTACGATGCGGGACAGACGCCCCGGTCCGCGCAGGTGCCTGCGTTTCCGGCGGACACCGTGTTCACCGCTCAGCCCCATCCGACAGCTTCGGCCGCGTTAAAGGCTAAGGTCAACAACCTCGTCGAAGAGGTCCTGACCACCGAGGTCGAAATCGAAGTCACCAAACGCCGGGCCAAGATCCTGAGGATGAAGCAGCCCGTGTTCCGCACCGCGATCGCCGACCCCACGCTCGTCGAGATCGTGCCCTTCGGCACCCGCGAGATCGAACTCATCGGCCGCGAGACCGGCAGCACGACCGTCACGGTCTGGACCGGCACGGAAGCCAACCCGCAGCTGCTCACCGTGCTCGTCACCGTCACCAAGGACGACGCCGTCGATGCCATGCGCCGCTTGGAATACAGCGAACTGCAGGACATGATCAACGAGTTTTTCCCCAACAGCCGGGTGCAGTTGATCCCGATCGCGAACAAAGTCATCATCCGCGGCCAGGCCCGCGACGAAGAAGAAGCCACGCAGATTCTATCCATCCTGCGGGCGAACTCCGGCGGCCAGAACTCGGCCCTCGGCGGCGGCGGACAGACGGTCGCCGACGGAGCGGTCGCCGACGCCTTCCCCGAAGCCTCCGAACTGCCCGCGAGCAACATGATCAACATGCTCGAAGTCCCCGGCGAGAAACAGGTGCTGCTCAAGGTGCGGATCGCCGAACTCAAACGCTCCGCCGTGCGGACCTTGGGAGCCGACTTCAACATCAACGTCGGCGACTTCGCCTTCAATTCGATCCTCGGAGCGGGCGGCAACGTGCTGTTGACCGGCACGTTCGATGAAGACAGCTTCAACCTCCTCCTCAGGGCTTTGGAGACCAACGGCTCCGCGAAGATTCTCGCCGAGCCGAACCTGGTCGTCCTCAGCGGGCGGACGGCGAACTTTCTTTCAGGCGGCCAGTTCGCGGTCCCGACGGTCGTCGGCGTGGGCGGAGCGCAAGCGGCGACGACGACCTTCAAAGGCTTCGGCACGCAGGTCTCGTTCTCGCCGACAGTGCTCGACAAGGACCGCATCCGCCTGCAAGTCGCCCCGACCTTCAGCACGATCAACCGCAACAACTCGGTCAACGGCATCTTCGGTCTGGACACCCGCACGGCGGCGACCACCGTCGATCTGCGGGAAGGCCAGGTGCTGGCCATCGCCGGCTTGATCCAGTCGCAGCAGCGCGGCGACATCGCCCGCCTGCCCTTGGTGGGGAACATTCCGTTCTTGAACTTCCTCACCGCGAACCGCACGATCTCCAAGGACGAGACGGAACTGATCATTCTGGTCAGCCCGGAACTGGTGCACCCCTTGGAACCGGAGCAAGCCCCGCCGATCCTGCCGGGCATGCAAGTCACCGAACCCAACGACTTGGACTTCTATATCTACGGCGACATCGAAGGCCGGCCCGACTTCTATCACCGCAGCACGGTCTGGCCGCTGTACCGCAGCCGCCTGAAGCGCGCCGGCGGCGTGGAAGTCCTGCGTTCGACCGACTGCTACTACGTCGAAGGCGACCACGGCTTCAGTAACTAGGCGAGCGTGGGGCGTAAGCCCCATGATCCACTCAAATAAGTAATAGACCTAGAGCTATATATATATAGACAGAAATAATGAAATCGACCTAGAGCTATCTATAGATCCAGAAATAGACTCACAACTCAATCTAGCATATATGTGGTGTCCGATTTGCATTTGCGAAGAACCGGGGCTAGCCCCTGCGGCTAATGTTTGCGAAGAACCGGGGCTAGCGCCCTGCGGCTAATGTTTTCAAACCTTAAACTTCTAACTTCTAACCCCCGGCCACTGACCCTTTCACAAAAAAGGTTTGTTCCATGAAACATTTCGTGCATGCCAAGTGGGCGGCCTGGTCCGCGGCGGCTTTGTTGGCGGGCACCTCGCTGGGGTGTTCGCGGTCCGTGACCATGCTGGGCATGGGCGACTTCCATCCAAAACCGATGGGGACCTATGTGGACCCGGCGTTTCAGGACATGGAAATGAACGCCGAAGCCTCGGACTTCGTGATCTATCAGCACGAATGGAACGGCGAGACCACGTCGATGAACGACCGGGGCCTCGAGCACCTCAAGCGGATTCTGGAGCGGCTGCCCCAGGTGCCGTTCCCCGTGCTCGTCGAGCCGTCGAACATGGCCGTCGATCCCAACACCAAATACCGTTACCCGGTCAACGGCAATCACGCCCTCGACATAGAGCGCCGGCAAGCGATCGTGGACGCTCTCGCGGGCATGGGCTATAAAGAAGCCCAGGAGCGGGTGTTCGTCGCCCCGGCCCTCGCCGCCGGCTTCGAAGGCTTCGAGGCCGAGCACGCCTACAACCGCGGCTTCAGCCAGTTCGGCAACGGCCTGGGCGGCTTCGGAGGCTTCGGCGGCTTCGGCGGCCTAGGCGGCGGCTTCGGCGCAGGCTTTTAGAAACTTTGGCGGGCATCACTCGGTGAGGTAACGCCCAGCGCGGGCACAATGTCTGTCAAACCGAAAAAAGCCCGGCTTCCAAGGAAGCCGGGCTTTTTTGTGTTTGTGTTTTCAGCCGAATCAGTTCTTTTTTCGCTCGGCCTGGCGTTTGTAGTATTCATCGATGATTTTGCGATAGTGCGGCGGGAAGTTCTTGTCAACGTACTGCTTGGCCTCGGCTTGGGCTTTGTCGGGAAGCGAGCCCCATCCGCCGCGGTTCGCGACTCGTTTGTGGTCGGAGTTGCCGGGAGCGGTCGCCCCTTTGATGGAGCTGTCTTTCGCCGGGCTGTTGGACTGATTGGTGCGGGAGTTCCCGTTGCCGTTGCAGGGGCAGCTTCCGCTGCAATTGCAGTTTTGCTGCTCGAGCTTTTCGATGAGGTAGTCCAACGAGGCGATGATCTCGGCTTCTTTCTTTTGCACCTTGCGGCCGCCCCGGCCCAAATCCAGCCGGCGTTCCACGTCTTTCATCTTGGCGGCGATTTCGTCGAGCGAATCCTGGCGGAGGCTTTGCAGTTCGTATTGCATCAGCTTGGCCACCGAAGAATACCGCACGGGCACGTCTTCGGTTTTGTTCATCAGATTGTCCAAGGTCGCCAGGCCTTCGGTCTTCATGAGAAGCTGCTGCTGGGCGACCGCGGTATAGAACAGGCAGGTCGCCGGGTCGATCACGGTGCGGGGATCGATCTGGCCGAACTGCTCGAGGGCTTCGTCATACATCCGCCCCCGGGCGAGATAGCGGGCGAAGTACAGCCGCAGGTTGGAGTTGACGAACTCGTTCTCCCGCGAATCGAGGACCTTGGTTTCGGGGAGCAGCGCAGGCGTCAGGCTAAGCTGGCAGGCATCGACGAAAGCCTGAATATCCGCATCCGCGAGGGAGAAGGTCTGAACCGCGGCATCCAGAAGTTCCTGGGAGGTGGCGGTTTCATCGACCGTGCTCCACACCTCTTTGATCGCGGTCTGCGACTCGGCCGGGAGATTCTTCTGGCCGGCAAAAGCGAGGGATTGATCGCGGACCTTTTCAAACGATGGGGCGATGAATTTCTCATCTCCCGCCAACAAGCCGGAGGTCATGGTGAGCCACACCGCACACCCTAACAGCAACAGGGGGGTTCGTTTTTGCATCCGTCATGGCCTCCGTCAAAAGTGTTAAAACTGGTTCACACGCGGGAACACTATAAAAGTACCCTTATGTTCCGATTCGTCAAGCTCAATTCGCCCGCACCCTGCCTTTTCTTTGGGCAACGCGGGTTCTGGATCGTTCAACTTAACATGGCTTCTCGTATTGGTTTGACGCCTGTTCCTTCTCAAAAGTTCCGAGGGAGCATGGACGCATCGATCCCTACAACCATTCTAAGCAACTTATGTGCCGATTGCCAGCACATATCAGCGGATTTTTAATTGCCGGCATCGGGCGGGATGCCGGCGTCCGGTCCGCCGATCAATTCAATTTGAGGATTGGCTTTCTTGAGCCGGGCGATGCCGTCTTCGGTGACTTTCGTGCCTTCCAGCTTGACTTCCCGCAATTCGGGGAGTTTGACGAGCGAATCGATGCAAGCATCCGTGATGCCACCCTGCGTTGCCAGGTGCAGCATCACCAGCCGCTCGAAGGCTTCTAAAGGTTTCACGCCTTTATCGGTGACTTTGGTGTCATCCACACACAGCCATTCCAACCGGTGATGGCCTTGGGACTTCAATTCCTCCATCCCCGCATCCGTCACGGCGGTTCCCGCCAAATGCAGATAGCGGAGCCAATTGAGGCCCCGTAAATGCTTTAAACCCGCATCGGTAATGGGAGTTCCGGTCAAATCCAACGTATCGAGGAATTCGAACTTCTGCAGGATGATCAAATCGTCGTCAGTGATCTCGGCAAACTGCCAAATCACTTTGTCCACGTCCCCGTTCCTGTTGAACTCCGCCTTCCCGCCGCGCTTCTCAAGCTCTTTGACAGCAAGCTCTTGCGTCGAAGGCGGGGTCGGGGGCAATTCAGGTTCCGGCTTGGTGGGGCCGGGTTTTTCGATCTTGACCGTCTCGGCCGGTTTCGGTTTTTTGGGCGGGGCCGGTTTCACGGCCGACTTTTTCGGCGGACTCGCCGACTTGTAGGCCGTCTCATCGGGCGTTTGGGACTGGCAGCCCGCCACGAGGACCAAACCGATCCAAAAGACAGATGCCCGCGCAAGTTGCTTCGTGAAAAGAGGTTGCGATGTCATGTTCATGGAAGACGATCTCAAGCTGGGAGTGGGGATGGTGAGTTTCCCTCCGACTCGCCATCCATAGAGACGCGAGTCCCATCAAAATCTAACGAAATTTCGGAAAAAAACTTGAGCCAAATCTCAATTCGCGGCGACCTCGCACGTCACTGCAAGCCATTGTTCCAATTCCTCCAACAGATCACCCGGCAACCAGCCCTCGGCCGTCCAGCCGCGCTGTTTGTTGTACAGTTCAATCATGGCGTGGAGCGTTTCGCCCGTCAATGCCGCGCCCCGGCTGGCCCCGTCCGGCAGGTGTTCCGAGAGAAACCGCCGGGGCAGCGTGTCTTCGTCCGGCGACCAGCCCTGGCGAATGTTGTACCACTTCTTCGCGGCGACGATTCGCTCCGCGGTGCGAACCAGATCGTCCCGGTCCGTCGGCCAGCCGGTGACGAGTTCGAGCATCTCCGCCATGCCCGCCAATCGGTCGTCGAACACGCCGCGGAGGAATTTGCAGAGGATCAACGAATCCATGATCGCGGCTTCGTTTTCGCTGGCGATCGCCGCCGAGACCGCGCCCGGCCCCAGGTTGAGCCGATCGACCCGCTCCGAAAAATCCGCTTCATAAGCCCCGGAGCGGTTGTGGTCCGCCCCGCGGGTGCTGACCGCCAGACCGAGGGCCATCGTCTGCAAAGCCCGCGGCTCGTAGCCGGGGATTTCCAAGCCCTTGACGTGCGGGGCGAAATCGCCGGATCCCTGGCCGATTTCCTCGGCGGCGATCCGGCTGCCCTGCGAGAGCAATTCCCCCCAGCCGCGTTTCGCGCTGATGTCGTGCAACATCGGCAAGAGCACGTCCGCATTCCCGAACCGCAGCTCCGGGGCGTCGATCAAACCGCGCTCGGCACATTCCATCGCGAAGGCGATCGTGGCTCCCGTGCTGATCGTGTCCAGCCCCAACTCATCGCAAAGAGCTCGACGCCCTGAGCACGACCTCCGGATCACCGATCCCGCAGAGTGGGCCCCAGCGCGAACAGATTTTCGTATTCCATCCGCACCCGCGGTGCGGTTTCGCCATTTCTTTTGGACACTTGATAGATGTGCTCGCAGCCGATGGTGCACGCGGCACACGAGGAGCGAGTTTTCGTCAAAGTTTGATTGAGCGTTTCGGGGGCGATGGCCTGGGCCTCGGCGAAGGTGCCGCTTTGGAAATTCCGCGTGGGTAGCGTGCCCAGGCGGTTGAAGACGAGCAAGTTCGCGACCGTGCCCAGTTCCCGGTACTTCGCCGTCGCCAGCCCCAAGGATCTCCGCGAAAGCTGCTTGCTGTACTCCGCCAACCGTGCGGGATGAGCGAACCTCGGCAGCCGATCGCCCCGCACCGCGACCGCTTTGAGCCGTTTGGATCCCATCACCGCGCCGAGTCCGCCTCTCCCGGCGTGCCGGCCTTCGTGGGAGATCGTCGCGAACCGCACCCGATTCTCCCCCGCCGGCCCGATCACCGCCGAGCGAAAATCCGCCCCCAACCGCCGGGCCAATTCCTGTTGTGCGGCCGGGATCGTTTGGCCCCAGAGCCCGTTCGCTTCGGGAAACGCGACACATTCCGGTTCCACAACCAAACACGTCGGCTGCGCGGATTGGCCGACGATGACCAGCGCATCGTAGCCGGTCTTCTTCCCGGCGATCGCGAAATGCGACGAGGACAGCGAATCGTTGATCCGCCCCGTGAGCGGCGACTGCCCCAGCACCGCGAACTTCGCGGAGGTCGTCAATGCGCTGCCCACCAGCGGGCTGAACACGAACACCAAGGGGACCGCGGGCGAAAACGGATCCTGATGGTCCTCCGATTCCCGGTGCAGAATCCAAGTCCCCAACCCGCTGCCGCCGAGGAACGCCCGCAGCACCTCCGGGGGAATAGGAACGGCGGCGTGCGTTTCGGTCGTAAGATCGATCCGCAAATAGCGGCCGTGGTAACCAGGCGGGACGGTCATCAACAAGAGGCCAATCGTTGGGGCATCAAGACGAGGCAAACGGCAGTTGGTTTCATTCAATTATACCCACGCCGCGACCAACAGGGTCAAGGGCCGGGGAAATCCGAATGACCCATGACCAAATCCCAATGACCAATGCAATCCTCTCCTGTTCGTGCAAGCTGGGCCAAGTATATTCCCGCGATTCCGGACTGCGGCCGCGGTGGCTGGGGTCAGGCTGCCGCAAGCCGCATTCAATCCCGAGGCACCGGCATCGGCAGGCTGCCCCCAGACGAGCAAACCCCCCGCCACTGGGGGCAGTTTGTCGAATCAACGTTTTCTCCATTCCAAGCCATTCGCGACAAACTGACCCCAGCCACCCCGCCGCCGATATTTAGGGAAAAGAGTCACCGGATCGCGTGATATACCCTTCGAAGGTGAAACGCTTGTCGAGTTCCTCCCAGAGATTCAGCCCGGCACGGCACAGCGGGCGATAGTCGTGTTTCCAATAAACCGCCAAGGGGTCTTGCCGTCCCGATCGCTTGGCGACGTTCAACCCGATTCCGTCGCCATCCGACGTCGATGCAACCATCAAAACATCTTGTAGTCGAAACGGCTTCTTACCGGGGCCAGCCCACTCGTCCTCGTTGAGTTCATCACTGAGGAATTGAAGCGACTCGACTTGGGAGATCCCATCCATCCATCGTGCCGAACCAAAACCGTCGTGCACGTTTAAGTAGAAGTCCTGCAGTTCATCGGGTAACAACTCGAATCGCTCTCGGGCTGTGTGGGTGAGTTGCGTAATCGGCATCGGAGCACCGCCTAACATGAAACTGAACTCGACTTGGCCATCCGTCTCAAAGGCTCGTAGATAGATCAAAGACGGGCTTTTTTTGGGACATTCCAGGACCCGGACTCCTAGGCACATCGTTTTGAGGAAGGTGGCAATCGACGGAACGAGGTCGAGGAAATCTCTCCATATGCAGCGCCATTCTGGCTCCACCCCCTCCGCCTGCCGTTCCAGCGCGGCCTTCCAAGAGTCGGGCACATCGTCTGGATGCTTGAGTTTTGCCACGGATGACGACAACACGCAAGACCGCAAGTGGCTCGCACTCACACGTCGCAACAACTTTAAGAGTTGCTTGTCACAGGGGATTTTCATAGATGCTACTTCCTCAACATTTCTCGTCTTCAGACTTTGATTCATTCAACAACGATCGAATCTTTTTGGAGATGGCAATTCGCGCATTCCCTTCCTGCTTGATCATCACCTTTTGAAAGTTCTTGGCAACGGGGAATTCGGGGTCATCTCGAGGTCGCTTGTGTGCCACTGGCTCTGGCAGTGCCTCGGTGAAGTGTTCGTGCGAGTAAGGCTTGTTGATTTCTTGTTCCCAACAACAGCAGACGTTGTCTCCGAGGCAGAACACGATCCCAGCCGAGCTTCGTCTCAACGATTGTCTCAAAAACGCACTGGCAGCGCCAGTGGCACACACAGTCCATCCGTTTCACGCCTTTTTGCCAGTGCCACCCCGCCGCATCCTACGTCTATTCGGCCGGATGATCTGCGGGCGGATGCGTGTTGAAAATCCGATCCCCCGCGTCCCCCAGGCCGGGGACGATGAATTTTTTGCTGTTGAGCTTCTCGTCGATCGAGCACACGAAGATTTGCGTTTTGGGGAAGCGGGATTGGACGGCTTTGATGCCTTCGGGGGCGGCGATCAGGCTGAGGACTTTTGTTTGCGGGACGCCCCAGATGTGGAGGGTTTCGAGGGCCGCGGAGATCGAGCCGCCGGTGGCGAGCATCGGGTCCAGAACGAACGCCACGTCCACGGGGTTTCGCGGCGGGAGTTTGCTGTAGTATTCGACCGGCCGGGCGGTGGCCTCATCGCGGTAGAGGCCCAGGTGCCAGACTTCCGCCCCCGGCAGGAGGTTTAAGACCGGATCGACCATGCCCAGGCCCGCCCGCAGGATGGGCACCAGGCCGATTCGCTGCGTCAATTGCCGGCCCTCGGTCACGGTCAGCGGCGTCTGCACCGAGACGTTTCCCAGTTCCAGATCCTCGGTCGCCTCATACGCCAACAGCACCGCCAGCCGGCCGACGAGTTGGCGAAACTCCGCCGTCGGGGTGCCGGCGTCCCGCAGCCGGCTCAAATGATGCCGAACCAACGGATGCCCGATCTCGGTCACATGCGGCATGGGTGTTCCTTTGGCTGGGCTTTATCAGCGAGTCGCACCGACCTCCCCTTCTCCCGATGTCCCCTACTTCGGTCGGTCATTGGGATCAGGATCATTCGAGAAATAACTGAGCGGAATGGCGCTAGCCACCGGTTGGTGGAACGTGAAAAGCCGGCGGCTAGCGCCGTGCCGCTCACAAAATAGAGGACACTTATTTCTCGAACGATCCTTAGTCATCATCAGCGACTTCCCCGCCGGCCCGGTAAAGCAGGCGGCCGCAGGCGCGGCAGAAGAAGAACTTGCCGGTGTTGACGTTGACCACATCCTGCGGCGAGAGCTTGGTGTGGCAGGCGGCGCACGATTTGTTCTCCACGACCGCCAACGCGTCGGCTCCGTGATTTTTCACCAGCCGGCGGTAGCGCTCCAGAACTTCGCCGGGCAGCTCCCGCTCGGCCACGTTCAAGCGGCCGCCCAGTTCCTCGGCCCGAGTGGTGAGGCCCGGTTCCTCGGCGGCGACCTCAGCCTGCACCTTTTCCAGTTCCTTCTTGGTCCGCTCCAATTCCTGCTTGATGTTCTTGATGGCGATCTGTTGCTGATCGACCCGCTCCAGCGATTCGAGGATTTCCATCTCCAGGACTTCGTTGGCGGCGGTGTCGGCTTCGATCTGCCGGCGGAGCGTGTCGTATTCGATGTTCGTCGTCGCGGCGTTCAGCTTGGCGGTCAAATCGGCAATCTTCCCCTCCTTGGCCTGAAGCTCTGAGTTCTTTTCCTTGGCGACGAGCTTCAAATCGGTCAGTTTTTTTTCGGCGGCCTGGACTTCCTGCGTTTTCCTTTCGACCAGTTGTTCGCGCGTCTGGATGCGTTTCGGGCCGCGCTCCAGGCGTTCCTCCACGCTCCGCAGTTGAATGTTGAGCTCGTGGATTTGTTTGAGACCGCGGGCGGCCTGACTCATCAAATGGTTCCCCCCAATATGTTGCTGCCCCTCAGAATCCACCGGACAATTCCCGCAGCAAAAGAGTCCTCCGGCCTGAGTTTTGCTCTCCCGGTTATTCTAAGTCCCCCGGCGATAAAAAACACCCGTTTCTTCCCGACTATTTCCGAAAACCGTTCCCGGCCTTCTTTCCAAAATGCTATGATCCGATTCCCTTGCCGGGTCGTTTGCTAAAATGGAACGCGCCGGGACTCCCCGTCCCAACAGCTTTCACGAATTTGGCGTAGGATTCATTAGTTCCTCACTTTTGCATTTGGATAAGGACGAGCGACGATGTTTCTTTGGTGGGATCCGATGTATTTCGTGTTCATCGCGCCGGCGCTGCTGTTGATGGGCTGGGCGCAATGGCGAATCCGCCGCGCGTACGCCCAGGGGCAGCGGATCGACGCCCGGCTCTCCGGAGCGGCGGCGGCTCGGTACATCCTCGATCAGGCGGGACTCCAGGACGTGGAGATCGAGGAAACGCACGGGATGCTCAGCGACCATTATGACCCGCGGCACCGGGTGCTCAGGCTCAGCAGCGAGGTCTATCACAACCGCTCGGCGGCGGCGGTGGGAATTGCCGCCCACGAAGCGGGACACGCGATTCAGCACGCGAAACATTACGCCCCGCTCGTCGCCCGCAACCTGGCAGTGCCCGCGGCGCAGTTCGGCCCGATGGCGTTTTTCGTGTTGGTGATTTTGGGCTTCCTCTTCTCCAGCCCGAAATTGATCGTTCTGGGGCTGATCGCGTATGGCTGCCTGGTCGTGTTTCAGGTCATCAACCTGCCGGTGGAGTTTGATGCGAGCAACCGGGCCAAGCGAATACTTTCGGAGTATCAGATCGTCGATGAGCAAGGAGCCGCCGCGGTTCGCAACGTGCTGAACGCGGCGGGCTGGACCTACGTGGCCGCGACGCTGCAATCGTTGCTCACGCTGCTGTATTACATCTTCCGCCTGAGCGGTTTCTTGCGGGACGATTGATTCCGCTCGACGTCAGGGCATCCGCACCAGTCCCGGGGTGACGTCCAGCATCAAATCGGCGATGAGCCCGGCCTCCAGGCGTTCCCAGGCGATCGCGCCCATCGCGGCGTTGTCGGTGCAATAGGCCAAGGGGGCCACGATCAGATCGATCTGCTCCTCGGCCGCGAGCTCGTTGAGCTTTTCCCGCAGCCGGGCGTTGGCCGCGACGCCTCCGCCCACGCAGAGCGTTTTGCGATCTCGTTGCCGAAGCGCCTGCCGGCATTTGGCGACGAGCACGTCCGCGACCGCTTCCTGAAAACTCGCCGCGATGTCCGCCACCCGCTGTTCCGTCAAAGGCGGGGCCGGCGGAGCATGCGAACCGGGGACGCCGGTGACTTCATAAAGCACCGCGGTCTTGATGCCACTGAAGCTGAACTGGAGCCGGTCGTCCTTCAAGAAGGTCCGCGGAAACGCGAAGGCCTTCGGATTGCCGGCCTCGGCGGCTTTCTGCACCGACGGCCCGCCCGGATATGGCAGTCCCAGAATCTGCGCGACCTTGTCGAAGGCTTCGCCCGCGGCATCGTCGATCGTCGCCCCCAACAGTTCGAACTCCACCGGGGATCGGCAATCGTACAAATTGGAATGCCCGCCACTGACGACCAGGCCCACCGCAGGAAAGATGTCGCGCTCACTCGCCATTTGGCAGGCGTAGATGTGGGCTTCGATGTGATTGACCGCGACCAGCGGAATGTCGAGCGTCAGAGCCAATGTCTTCGCGGCCGTGAGTCCGACCAACAGCGACCCCACCAACCCCGGCTCCACCGCGACTGCGACGGCATCGAGATCTTTTAAAGCCACGCCCGCTTGTCCCAAGGCCTCGTCAATCACCGGCAAAATCCGCTGCACATGGGCCCGGGACGCAATTTCCGGCACCACGCCCCCGAACTTTTCATGCAGTTCCGATTGTGATGCGACCACATTGGAGAGCACCTTCCGCTCGCGATCGATCACCGCCGCCGCGGTCTCATCGCAGGAAGATTCGATTGCCAGGAGAAGTTCGGGGTTGGGTTTCGACATGATTGCAGAGTCGCGCAAGGAAAACCCGACTCGAAATGAGCCGGGTTGATGGGATTTCACAGATTCAGTCGTTCCAAAAAACCCTGAGCCGCGCACGAAGTAAGCGGTCTTGCAAAAAACCCTGAGCCGCGCACGAAGTAAGCGGTCTTGCGTTGTCTGGATTCCTGAAAACCGCTTACTTCGTGCGCGGCTCTTGAAAGCCGCCTGGTCATTGGGATTTTTCTCCCTCTGGCCATTGACAACTCCCGTTCGTTTACAATGCCACTTGCCGCGGGATCCGCAGGGGTTTGCGTTCCAAATGGGCGGCGGCTTTGGAGGCTTCGGCGGGTTTGGCTTTTTCCTCTTTGGGCGTGTCGCCTTTGTCGGCGGCTTGGGGTTTGGGTGTGCCCAGTTCTTTTTTCAGGTAGTCCAAGGCCTTTGAGAGCTGGGTATCTTTGAAGCCCGATTTGGGGGGGCCGTCGCCGTCAAGGACATCGCGGTCGTGGCGGTAATTCAAATAGTCCCGAAGCTGCTCGGTCGAGAATTGGACTTTGTAGTCCTCGTCGGGCATGACGCCCCATTCGTCGGATTCCTTGGCCTTGGGGAAGCGGTGGATATTTTTCCCGCTGGGCCGATGGTAGCTGGCGGTGGTGAGCTTGAGGGCGCTCGCTCCGCCTTCGAGTTCGATCACGTTTTGCACGCTGCCTTTGCCCCAGGTGCGTTCGCCGATGATCGTGGCCCGCTTGTGGTCCTGGAGGCAGGCGCTGACGATTTCGCTGGCCGAGGCGCTAAAGCGGTTCACAAGAATCACCATCGGGAAGCCGGTGAAGGTGCCGCCTTTGTGAGCGTCCCAAACCCGTTCGTCGGTGTTGCGGCCTTTGGTGCTGACGATCCGGCCTTCTTCGACGAACATGTCGCAAATCCGAATCGCCTGCGTCAACAGCCCGCCGGGGTTGAACCGCAAATCCAAAATGAGGCCTTTCATATCTTCGCGCTGCAATTCGCGGAGGGCTTCCAAAAGCTCATCGGCGCTCCGGCGGCTGAAATGCGTGAGGCGGATGTAGCCGATTTTGTCCTTGGGATCGATCAGGAAATCCCAATCATTGTTCTTTTTATACTTGTCGCCGAGCACGGTCGCGACCTGGATGATGTCCCGCTTCATTTTGAGGGTGGTAATTTCCTTTTCGCCGGAATGCAAGACGCCAATGCTGACTTCCTCGCCCGCTTTCCCCTTGAGGAGCTTCACCGCATCGTCGATCTGAAATCCCTTGGTCGATTGACCTTCGATCTCCATGAGCACATCCCCGGCCTTGACGCCCGCCTTGTACGCGGGCGTCCCGGGCAACGGCGAAATCACCGTGATGAGGTGCGTGTCCGGGTCGATCTGCACCTGGATGCCGATCCCGCCGAACTCCTGTTCCACGGTCTGGTTGAACTTCGTCAGCTCATCGGGATCGATGTAGGAGGAATAGGGGTCGAGCTCTTCGAGCATGCCCCGGATCGCCGCTTCCATTAGCTTCCGGCGGTCCACGCCTTTGACGTAGTTCCGGTCGATTTGCTCGTAGGTGTCCACGAACACCTGCATCAGCTCGTAATACTCGGCGTCCTTGGTTCGTTCCTCTGCTTGGGCGGGCCCGGCAAACACCAGATTGGCCGAGGCCCCCAGCAAGAACACACAAATCGCCATCCGCACAGGACTTACAACGAATCTTCCCATCTAATTCCCCTTGAAGCAATGCGGTTTTGTCTTCGTCCGTTCCGCCAAGCCAAACACCTGATCGGAAACGCGGAATCCAGGGTCACGAAGACCATGCACCAAAATGCACATTCATGTAATCTTAGGAGAAAGCGACGATTTGAGCAAGATGGGACAAGCGGAATGCTTGAATCAATTCTATGGCATCGCGGTGACGCCGAGATTCTCTCAACTGCGTCTTGATTCGCGTTGACCCGCGCGGTAGGGTGATCGATGGAGCGGTGACGACCTGATCGAAATGCCGGGTTTGAGATCTTTGGCCCGGGGCGTCGATTTGCTTTTATGCAACAATCCTGCTTGGCAGGAGCGCCGATCTCTTTCTCGCACCGCTCCCTTTTTGTTGCGGCTCACGGCAATTCGGTAAAGATCTCTTCGACGGGCTTTCGGCGGGCGGTGGGGATTTCCGCGGGATAACCGTACCACATCAGCCCCACGACAAAATGCGTGGCGGGATCGATGTCGAGCATCTCGAAGAACCGCGGATGCCGGGTGACATCGCCGGTGGTCCATTTGACGCCGATGCCTTCGCTCCACAGGGCGAGCGAAAAGTTGTGGACGGCGCAGCAGCAGGCCGCGTAGTCTTCCTGCTGGCGCTGCGGGTCCTCGGAATAGGGGCAGGTCACTGCGAGCCAACCGGGGACGGTGCTCCACCGCTGGCGTTTGTGTTCCCCGTGCTCCGGTCCCTTGCGGGCGGTGAC
Organism: uncultured Planctomycetaceae bacterium; assembly: GCA_963815195.1. GTDB lineage: Bacteria > Planctomycetota > Planctomycetia > Planctomycetales > Planctomycetaceae > CAWAVN01. The sequence goes on along the minus strand of CAWFGE010000008.1, from coordinate 146,646 downwards.
GAGTTCCGCGTTGAGATCCACGATCCGCGAAGCGGCTTCCGGCCCCAAGAGCAAAAACCGCCAGGGTTCGGTGTGGTGATGGTTCGGCGCCCAGCGGGCCACTTCCACCGCCCGCAGGATGGCTTCCTGCGGCGGCGTCTCCGGCTGGAATGTATGCACCGTCCGCCGTTGGCGGATCAAATCGACCAGGTTTTCGATTGTCGAGGGAGATTCGGTCATGGACGTTGTTCGTTTGGCAGTTTCGTGGGTGGGATGGCCGTTCGCGACGGTTTCCAGCCGCCGTCAACTCGGGTGCACTGACGAGATCATAACACGCTTCCGCCCGCGTGTTGAAGGAGCGCTGCAAAACCGCCGTCGGCCGGCTTTCCGGGCCAATGCGTGTGCTGTTCGACCAATTGCCAAGCGGTTCGCTCTTTCAAAAATGATTCGACCACGTTCTCGTTTTCTTCAGGTTCGATGCTGCAGGTGGAATACACCAATCGCCCGCCGGGCCGGATCCGATCCGCGCCCGCGTCGAGCAGTCGGCGTTGAATGCCGGGAAGCTCTGCAAGGTCCGCCGGCCGCAATCGCCAGCGGGCTTCGACTCGCTTTCCCAAAACGCCGGTGTTGGAGCAGGGCACATCCACGAGCGCTGCATCAAACGGACCGGCGGGCAAAATCTCTCCGTCCGGGGAAATGGCCTCGACATCGATGATGTCCAATCCCAGGCGTTGTTTGTTGTCTTCGATCCGAGCCAACCGGCGGGCGTGGATGTCGGTGGCAACAACGCGGCCCTGGTTTTGCATGTGCTCGGCGATGGCCCCGGTCTTGGTGCCGGGAGCCGCACACACGTCCCACACCGTCTCGCCGGGGCGGGGATTCAATAACTCCACGGCTTTCATGGCGGTCAAATCCTGCACGCTGAACCAGCCCTCGGCAAAGCCCGCGAGTTCCGCGACGTTTCGCGATTCCGGCAAACGTATTGCGTTCGGCAAAGGCCCCGCGTCCGCCGGGATGTTTTGTTCGCGAAACCGCTCCAGGATCTCAGCCCGCGTGGTTTTGAGCGGATTGACCCGCAGCACCAGAGGCGGGGGCGCGTTGAACCAGAACCCCCACTCCACCAGTTCCTCAAAAGAGTGCCGGGCCTCCCAGCGTTCGACAAGCCAACTTGGAAAACTAAAGGCCGCCGCGAAATAGCCCTCGGGGTCGGTTTGGGGATCGGGAAAACAAGGCACCCTAGACTTTCGATACCGCCCCGCCTCCACGGGGAAAGCGTCGGCCGCGGGCGAGTCCGTGGTTTCTTCGAGCAGGCTTTGCGAGATTGACCGCAGCGTGCCGTTCAAAAATCCCGTCCAGCGCGGCCGATTGAGGAACCGGGCCAGTTCGGTCGTTTCGTTCACGCTGGCCCGCGGCGGGATGCCCGCGAGGAACGCCAACTCATAAACGCCCATCTGCAGCAGCCGCCAGAGGGGATCTTCGACGTTCTCCCGTGCTCGGCGGATGTGCGGCGTGACGAGGGCGTCCAAAGTCGCCTGCCGGCGAACGATTCCCGAAACCATTTCCCGCGCCAACCGGCGATCCTGCGAACCGAGCCCGGCCCGCGCGATTTCCGCTTGGAGCAACTCGGCCACAAACTCTCCGGTCCGCCGGTATTGCTCGAGCACGACAAACACAACCTGCCGGGCCGAATTCGGCGGTGCGGACGGGGAAATCTCCGTCTTCGGTCGCGGTGGTTGACCCCGCCGGATTTGCCTGTGTTTTGCCATGATGCGGTTATAGCATGTCGGGAATGGAGAACGAAGCAACGGCTTCGCCGGGAAAACGATCTGCGATCAATCAATGAACGTTGACCCCGCTTGGTGAAGTGCGGACAATAATCTTTTTCCATCAACCTGTTCCGAGACGCCGATTCCTCCATGAGCCTGTTTCGTCCCGATGTCGACCGCCTGGCCGGTTATGTGCCCGGCCAGCAGCCCCAAGAACCGGGGTGGGTCAAGCTGAATACCAACGAGAACCCCTATCCGCCGTCGCCCCAGGTCGTGGCGGCGATCGAGGCGGCGGCCCGCGGGCGGTTGAACATCTATCCCGATCCGCTCGCCCGCAAATTTTGCGAAGAAGCCGCGGCGGTCTTTCATGTCGAACCGGATTGGATCCTGCCCGCCAACGGCAGCGACGAGAACCTGACCATTCTCACTCGCTCGTTTGTGGACTCGGCGGACTTCATTGCGTATCCCTATCCCAGTTATGTGCTCTACGAAACGCTGGCGGAAATCCAGGGGGCCGGGTGCGAGCGGATGCTCTTAAATCCGGATTGGTCTTGGGACATGGAAACCGCCCGCCCGATTGTCGAGCGGGCCAAGCTGGTGTTCGTGCCCAATCCCAATTCCCCGTCGGGCAACCGCTGGAGCGATGAGGAGATCCTGTCCCTGGTGCCACCCAGGGGCGTGTTGGTGCTCGATGAAGCCTACGGAGATTTTTGCGACAAGCCCCACCGCGCGGAATTGCTGCATGCCACCGATCCCGCGGCGAAGCGGATCATCATCACCCGCACCTTGAGCAAATCCTACAGCCTCGCCGGCGTGCGGTTCGGATTGGCGATCGCGCATCCCGAATTGATCCTCGGAATGCGGAAGGTCAAAGACAGCTACAACTGCGACACGCTGTCGCTGGCCGCGGCGACGGCGGCGCTCGCGGATCAAACCTGGATGCAAAGCAACGTCGCGAAAATCCGCCAGACCCGCGCCCGCATGACGGAAGAACTGCGAAACCTCGGATTTCAGGTCGTGGACAGCCAGGCCAACTTTGTGTGGGCCACGCATTCCGCCATCCCCCACGCCGAGATCTTTGAAGAACTCAAAAAACAGAAGATCTTGATCCGCTACATGAATTTTCCTCATGTTCCCGAACAGCCCGGCCGAGCGAACGACGGGCTCAGAATCACCATCGGCACCGACGAGGAAGCCGACGCCTGTCTGAAGAGTCTGGCGAACATCGTGTCGGTCCTCAAAACGTAGCGCGCTTCGCAACTTCATCTTCCTTCTCGAATCGAAACTCTCACACGCATGGCACGCACGGCAAGCATTCACCGCGAAACCGCGGAAACGAAAATCCGGCTGGAACTCGACCTGGACGGCAGCGGACAGGCGGAAATCCGCACGGGCGTCGGCTTTTTCGACCACATGCTCACGCTCCTGGCCAAGCACGCGTTGTTCGATTTGACCATCGAAGCCGACGGCGACCTCGACGTCGATCAGCACCACACCGTGGAAGATGTGGGCATTTGCCTGGGCAAAGCCCTTCTGGAAGCGGTCGGCGACAAGCGCGGCTTGACGCGGTACGGCTCGATGACGCTGCCGATGGAGGAAACGCTCGTGACGTCGGCCCTCGATTTCAGCGGGCGGATGTGGTTCGTTTATCGCGTGGAGCTTCCCACCGAAAAAATCGGCGAGTTCGATGCGGAGTTGGTGCGGGAGTTCTGGCAAGCGGTCTCGAGCAACGCGTTGTTGAATCTGCATCTGGTTCTGCACCACGGCCAGAACAGCCACCACATTGCCGAGGCGGTCTTCAAAGCCACCGCGCGGGCCCTCCGCCAGGCCGTCGCCATCGACCCCCGGCAACCGGGCGTCCCCTCGTCCAAAGGCAGCCTGTGAACGGCCGGGGACCCTGTGGGTGGCTCGTCGCCGGTTCTAAGCCTGCGCGATCCAAAGCGCGGTCGATGCGAGCCAGACACCGTTCCCGGCCCAGCACCGCCAGCGTGTCGAACAAGCCCGGTCCCTGGGCTTTGCCCGTGGCGGCCACGCGGACGGCGTGGATCACGTCGCCCAGCTTGATGTCGGTGGCATCGCAATAGGCTTTGAGGAGCGCCTCCAAGGAAACCGCGTCAAAGGCTTCGGTCTCGGCGAGTTTTTCGCGGAACGCTTTCAGATGCCCCTGAGCTTCGGGCGGTTTGGTGATTCGTTTCTCAAAGGCTTTCTCATCATAAGGCAATTCGCGATCCGGCAGGAAGAAATCCTCCGCGTTCAGAATGTCCCCGAAGATCACCAACCGCTCGCCGAGGATTTCCATCACCCGGCCCACGTATTCCCGCGTCTCGTCGCCGGGCGGATCGGCGATCAAATTCGCCCGGATCAAAAACGGCAGGCAGCCGGCGATTTTTTCTTCGAGCGACAACTCGCCCATCCAATGCGCCTGGTAGCTTTGCAGCTTGTCGGGATCGAACCCGGCCGAGCCTTTGATGACCCGCTCCAAGGTGAAATGGGAAATCAACGTCTCGCGGGAGAGGTATTCGGTCTTGTCGTCCAGCGACCAGCCCAACCGCGCCAGCGCATTGAGCACGCCCGCCGGCAGGTAGCCAATGGTTTCGTAATAGGAAACCATTACGGGGTTCAAAGCGTCGGCATCGCCCAATCCCAGCCGGCCGAAAACGCGGTCGCCCGCGTCGAACATCTTGCGAAACTGCGGATTGTTGCGGTATTTTCCGACGTCCCGCTTGCTGAGTTTCTTGTTGGTTCCCGGCGCGGTCACGAAGGGAATGTGCGCAAACACGGGCGGTTCGTGGCCCAAGGCTTCGTGGATCAAACATTGAGCCGGCGTATTGGAGAGATGTTCCTCGGCACGGATGATATGCGTGATCTCCATCGCCGCGTCATCCACAACACAAGCCAGATTATACAGCGCGGAACCGTCGCCCCGCGCGATCGCCGGGTCCGCGAGTCCGCCGAGATCCCATTCCACTTCGCCGCGAACCACATCCTGGATTTTCAACTTCCGGTCCCGCGGCACCAGCAGTCTCACCACAAACGGCCGGCCCTCGGCTTGGTATTGATCCAATTCCGCTTTGGAAAGTTCCAGCGACCGGCGGACGTTAAGCCGCGCACCGCCGGCTTTCTCGGCGGCCTCGCGGTCCGCCTGGTTTTGCTCCGGGGTGTTGTAACAGCGAAAGGCTTTGCCCTCGGCCAGCAGCTTTTCGATGGCGGCCGTATAGAGGCCGCTCCGTTCCGATTGATAATAAGGACCGTGCGGCCCGCCGACTTCCGGGCCTTCATCCCAATCCAAGCCCAGCCAGCGAAAGGCTTCCAAAATGGGGGCGAGGGCTTCCTCGACGTGCCGGCCCTGGTCGGTGTCGTCAATCCGCAAAATGAATCGCCCGCCGCTGTGCCGGGCCCAGAGCCAGTTGAAGAACGCCGTCCGCATGCCGCCGATGTGCATGTAACCGGTGGGGCTGGGGGCAAACCGCGTGCGAACCGTCATCATTAAAGGGATTCAATTTGAAACAGGGGCAGGGGAAATGTCAGAGCTGGATGATAGAAGTCTCTGGATCACACGGTCAAGCGCGGCTGATTTGATCCAATCCGCATGCGACTTCAAAAGCCGATAAGGCAAAGTGTGCCACTGGCTTTGTCAGTGCCTCTGGGGCGGGGAGCCAGCGGCACATTCCGCGCCCTTCGAGTCGCTGGAGGATTGGGCAAATTCATCCGCTGGTTCGCTTGGGGTTCGGGGTTCGTTATAATAACCCCTCATTCATTGAACCCAACCGCAGGACATTTTTTCGAGATGGATCCCATGGCGACGACACGGACCCGCAAATCGAAATCCGGCAAAAAGAAAGCCGCCCGCGCCAAACGCGTCTCCCGCACCAAAAAACCCGAAGGCATGTCGCTCGAAGATTGGCAGGTCGCACTCCGCCGGCAGTTCGGACGCGACCAGAACTTTTCGCTCAAGAACATCGGCGACGAGAAAATCTTTTCGGAATTCCTCGTGCGGAATCCGGAATCCGGCAACACCTACCGCGTCGCCATCCGCGGCACGGGGCTCGGCGAAAACTTCTGCTCCTGCCCCGACTTCGCCACCAATCATCTGGGCACCTGCAAGCATCTGGAATTTACGCTCGCCCAGCTCGAGAAAAAACGCGGCAGCAAAAAAGCCCTGGCCGAGGGCTTTCGTCCCGAATACACCGAAGTCTTCCTGCAATATGGAGCCGAGCGGCGGGTGAACTTCCGCGCGGGAACCGAATGCCCGCAGAAGCTTGCGGACCTCGCCGGCAAGTATTTTGGCGAGGACGGCCTCTTGCTGCCGGGCTCGTATGCCAAGTTCCAGACGTTTCTGTCGAAGGCCTCCGAAATCGACCACGACCTCCGCTGCTACGACGATGCCTTGACCTTTATCGCGGAAGTCCGGGACGACGAGAAACGCAAGAAGCACCTCGACGATGTGTTCCCCGTCGGCCCGCGAAGCGCCCATTTCAAAAACCTGCTCCGCGTGCCGATGTACAAATACCAGCGCGAAGGCGCCTTGTTTGCAGCGCGGGCGGGGCGGTGCTTGATCGGCGATGAGATGGGCCTCGGCAAAACGGTCCAGGCTCTCGCGGCCGCGGAGATCATGGGGCAGGAGTTCGGCGTCGAGCAGGTGCTCATCGTCTGCCCGACTTCGCTCAAGCATCAATGGAAACGCGAAATCGAAAAATTCACCCGCCGCGCCGCCACGGTCGTCGAAGGACTCCGCCCTCAGCGGATGGAATGCTACCGCGAGGATTCGTTCTACAAGATCGTCAATTACGACATCGTCTATCGCGATCTGGATTTTCTCGCCAAGCTCAGCCCCGACCTCGTGATCCTCGATGAAGCCCAGCGGATCAAGAATTGGGAAACCCGCACCGCACGGAGCGTCAAGCAAATCGACACGCCTTATGCCATCGTGCTCACCGGCACGCCTTTGGAGAACCGCTTGGAGGAATTGGTCTCGATTGTGCAATTCGTGGATCGGCACCGGCTGGGGCCGACGTATCGGTTTTTGCACGAGCATCAGGAATTGGACGGCGAGACCGGGCGGGTCATCGGATACAAAAACCTCGACAAGGTTGGCGAGACCTTAAAACCGCTGCTCATTCGCCGGCAGAAAAAAGATGTGCTCGACGAACTTCCCCAGCGGTTGGAGAAAAATCTCTTCGTGCCCATGACCGAAGCCCAAATGCACCTGCACGAAGAGCACCGCGAGATCGTGGCCCGCATCGCCCAGAAATGGCGGCGGTATGGATTTCTCACGGAAACCGACCAGCGGCGGCTGATGATCGCCCTGCAGATGATGCGGATGAGCTGCAACAGCACCTTCCTCGTCGATCACGAAACCGACCACAGCACCAAGCCCGACGAACTCCTGGCGACGCTGACGGATGTGCTGGAATCCGAAGAGAACAAAGTCGTGATCTTCAGCCAGTGGACCCGCACGCACGAACTGATCACCCGCCGGGTGAACGGCCACGGTTGGGGGCACGTGTTCTTCCACGGCGGCGTGCCCAGCCGCAAGCGGAAAACCCTGATCGAGCAATTCCGCGAAGACCCCAACTGCCGCTTGTTCCTTTCCACCGATGCGGGCGGCGTGGGCCTGAATCTGCAGCACGCCAACGTCGTCGTCAACATGGATCTCCCCTGGAACCCGGCCGTCTTGGAGCAGCGGATTGGGCGGGTGCATCGCTTGGGGCAGACCCGGCCGGTGCAGGTGATCAACTTTATCGCCGAGGGCACAATCGAGCAGGGCATGCTCTCGACGCTCGCGTTCAAAAAATCCCTGTTCGCAGGGATTTTGGACGGGGGCGAGAAAGAAGTCTTCCTCGGCGAAAGCCGGCTCAAACGGTTTATGGAGAGCGTGGAGAAAGTCACCTCCGACATCCCCCAAACACCGCCGCAAGCCGAAGCAGAACCGGAAGAAGACAAAGAGACCGCCGGCCCTGGAGAACCGCCGGCCTCCCGCATGGACAATCCGCTTGCGGGTCTCTTGCAAAACGGCCTGGCTCTCTTGGAACAACTCGCCGCCTCGAGTTCTCAAAACGGCAACGGCAAGAAAAACGGGCAAGCACCCAGCCAACGCAAATCGTCATTTGAAACCGCCACCGACGAACGCACGGGCCAAACCTATTTGAAAGTGCCCATGCCCGACACGGACGCACTCAACAAAGCCTTCGCGGCGATCAACACATTGATGGAAAGCCTACGGCGGTAGGGTTTTAAGTTTCAGGTTTGGCGGGTCTGGCCGCGTCAGCGGCGAAGTAATGACTTCGGTTCCTGTGTCCCGAGAGGCGGCGGTTTTGCGCGGTTATGAGCAAGCGACAGCGACAACCCGCCCCGCGCGAAAACTGCCCCGTGTGCGGCCAGTCGCGGTCTCGATCCGAACTCGTGCCTCTGGAAGCCGTCCGCAGCGCGGTGATGTCCGAGGTTTCGAAGGATCATCCCGACCTGCCCGCGGACGCCTCGATTTGCCTGCCTTGCCTCAACCGTTTCCGCACCGCGCACCTCCGGCAACTTTTGGAGGATGAGAAAGGCGAACTATCCGCCCTCGAAGAAGACGTCGTCCGCAGCCTCGAGGAGCAGGAATCCATCTCCCAGAACGTCGACGCCCAGTTCGACCGCCGGCTCACCGTCGGGGAACGCCTTTCGGATCACCTGGCGGAATTTGGGGGCAGTTGGAGCTTTATTATTCTGTTTGCCTGTGTGATGTTGGGATGGATCGTGATGAATACGGTCCTGCTCTTCCGCCAGCCGTTCGATCCGTACCCGTTCATTCTGCTCAACCTGGTGCTGTCCTGCCTGGCGGCGATTCAGGCTCCGATCATTATGATGAGCCAGAACCGCCAGGAATCCAAAGATCGGCTGCGGTCCGAATACGATTACCGCGTGAACCTCAAAGCCGAGCTGGAAATCCGCCTGCTGCATGCCAAGGTCGATCAATTGCTGACGCACCAATGGCAAAGGCTCCTGGAAATCCAGCAGCTCCAGATCGAACTGATGGAAAACCTCGCCGAGCGGGGCATCGCCCGATCCCCGTCCCAAACCAAGCCGACGGCCTGACCGCTACGATCCTCAAGGAGCCTCGTCATGTGGCAATGCCCGAAGTGTTCCGAACGATATTCCCTCCCAAGCGAGTAGCGAGTTTCAGCGAAAATCTGAAAACGTCGCGAACCTCGGGGGAAACTGCGTGTCTGTGGGAAAGTTGGGCGAGTGACATCTCCGACTCATTTCGGGTGGAAGAATTTTCTCCCAAAAATTCTTCGAGAAACCCGGCCCTCGCCCTGGACAATCGCCGTTGGAGAAGCAACAATGGTCCTCCCCCTTTCGGGGATCAGGGTGTATAGCTCAGTTGGTTAGAGCGCAGCTCTGATAAAGCTGAGGTCCGTG
>CAWFGE010000008.1:0-132500 GCA_963815195.1 uncultured Planctomycetaceae bacterium | reverse complement strand
GATCGGCGGCAATGAGCACAACGTGTTTGCCTTGACCAGGGCCCGTCGAACCTGGATACGTCAACCACAATTCGTTCGCCGGTACCGGATGTTTGTCATCCTCGGCGGCATCGCACTGGTAGGCTTGCGTACTCGTGGAAGAGGCAACGATCCAAATAATACACTGAATGGCAAGAATTCGATTCATGATGTCTCGTGAATGCAAGAACAGGGCAACACGGAAAGACGGCCCCAAATCTCAAGCAGCGTTGGCACGGCGCAATGCCGCTGGCGGGCCAAGGTCGAACTTATTTTACGCATCAAGACGTCCAAGCGTCGACTCCCAGACATCGCTGAGACTTGAAGAGGCGCGTTCGGCAGATTTTTCGCTCTTGTTTGCGTGTTTTCGCGAAAGTCGTTCTACTGAAGAGTTCCCGAGTGTGCGATTCGCGAACGGGCCGGTCGCAGGCATCTCAAGAATCTCGATCCGGCCCAATCGCCGCGAGTTGAAGATCCCGAGCATATCCAAAACGCAGCCTGCGACGACGACGACAAGTATTGGAAAGACTATCGGAACCGCTTAAGAGAGAAACACGCAAAGTCTTCGGTCAACCACTGATCTTTGCGGTTCTGGGCTTCCGACGGACGCATTGAAACACGCGGTTCCAAAATCAGGGAATCTTTTTGATGAAACGCATCCTGCAGATCGGTCTTTTGATATTGACCTTGAGCAATGGGGCGAATGCCCAGACCTTGTCCCAGCAATTGAAGAAAGAAGGAATTCCCGCTTTGGCGAAGGCGGCCCGCGCGAAAGGGGATGCGATCCGGGGGGCCGTGTTACTGCCCCAGGAGAAGCTGGGATGTGCCAATTGTCATCTCGCCGGGCACAAGCAACTTTTAGGCCCCGATTTGACCCTACTCGAAAAGCAAACTCCGGATGAATATCTGGTGGAGTCCATTCTTGCCCCCTCGAAAACGATTAAAAAGGGATTTGAATCGAGCACTCTGATCACCACCGCTGGCCAGACGTTCGTGGGACGGGTTGTGGAACAGAATCCGAAGACTCTCATCTTGAGGGTTCAGGACACCAAAAGCCCGACCGCCGGGGGGACGCTGGTCACGATCCAGCGCGATGCGATTGAAGCCATCAAGCAGAACGATGTTTCCGCAATGCCCGAGAATCTTGCGGATCTGTTATCGAGCCGGCAGGAGTTTCTGGACGTCGTGAAATATCTGATGGAACTGGCCGCGAGGGACTCCCAAAGTCTCGAAAGCCCCTACGCTCTGGCGGAGGGCAACCCATTGGATGAGGCCGTTCGCGGGCGGGTGTTGATCGATCGGTTTCGTTGTGAGGTTTGCCACGGTCGTCTGGATCCAAAGGAGAGCGTGCCGCTGAATCCGGCTCCCAACCTGGTTCGGTCCCTGCATTGGATTCACCCGAACTATGCGGAGCAATTTATTGCGGATCCCCATCAAGTGAAGCCGGGCACTTCCATGCCGCAAGTGATGGGAGGGCTTTCAAAGCAAGAACGTCAATCCACCGCCAGGGCGATCGCGAGTTATCTGGATTCTCAAATCAAGCGGACGCCTGAGAAACTTGCGATCGAATCGATGGACATCGAACGGGGCCGGGAGTTGTTTCATTCCGTGGGGTGTGTCGCTTGCCATGCACCGCGCGATCGGGATGGAACGGAATTGCTCAAAGAGTCCTCGATTCCCCTGGGAGATTTGAAATCGAAATACCCCCTGCCTGGCTTGGTGGCCTTTCTTAAAAACCCCCGCGCGGCCCGGCCCGGCGGACGAATGCCGAACTTGAACTTGACTCACTGGGAAGCGTTGGACGTGGCGGGTTATTTGCTCGACTTTTCTAATTCCAGAATCCGCCTGCAAACGACTGAGGCGAATAAGGAACTCGCCGCCGAAGGAAAAAAATCCTTTGAAAAGTTGGGGTGTGTTCGTTGTCATTCGGCGGACAACGCCCGCCCGCCCGCCGATCAGATATCTTTCGCGCGGATGCATCCGGAGCGGGGTTGTCTTTCGGAGTCGCCCGGGAAGTGGCCTCGTTACCAGTTCACAGCCTCTCAGAAAACCGCCCTTCGAACCGCGATTGGGCAGCCTGTTCCATCTCCGTCTGTCGAACAGCAAATCACCACGCATTTGGCCGCGTTGAATTGCTTCGCGTGCCATCAACGAAATGGGTTGGGAGGTGTTGCCAATGAACGCGAGGACTATTTCCAAACCACGAACCACAATCTGGGTCCGCAGGGACGAATCCCGCCTTCGCTGACAGGCATCGGGGCAAAACTGGAACCGAAGGCGCTCCGCGATGTGCTAATCAACGGGCAGTCGGTCCGCCCCTACATGAAAACGCGAATGCCTCAGTTTGGCGAAGCGAACACCGTTCCGCTCATTCGTTTGTTTGAACAAACCGATCACCTGCCCCCGCTGGACTTCGGGACCTTTCAAGATCAAAAGCAAATCCATAACGCCGGTTGGGAACTGGCCGGAAGCGGCGGCTTGAATTGCATCGCCTGCCACACGTTTCAGTTGAAACCGGCCAAGACGATGCCCGCCATGGATTTGACGGTCATGGGCGACCGGCTTCAAAAGCGCTGGTTCTACCATTACCTCCAAAACCCGCAACGGTTTCATCCCGGAACGGTGATGCCCTCTTTCTGGCCGGGTGGTCAGTCCATGCGGAAGGACGTTTTGGAAGGGAAAGCCGAGCTTCAGATTGAAGCCTTGTGGCAATACCTTTTGGATGGTCGCCAAGCACGAACACCACGCGGATTGATCGTGAAATCCATTGAACTCCTCGCGACCGAGGAAGCCGTGATGCTCCGCCGCAGTTATCCGAATATCGGCAAACGGGGAATCGGGGTGGGTTACCCGACCGGCGTCAACCTGGCCTTCGACGCGGAACAGATGCGGCTGGGCATGATCTGGAAAGGCAAATTCGCCGATCCGGCAGGCGTCTGGCGCAGTCAGGGGCATGGCAATGTTCGGCCGTTGGGTGAGGACTTGATTCGATTCGCTGATGGTCCGGAATTGGAGGATGCCGAACATCCGTGGACTGCCGATCAAGGCCGGCCGCCACATCACCAATTTCGCGGGTACTTTCTGGATGACAAGCAGAGGCCCACGTTGCAGTATCAATTTCGTGACATCCACGTGCAAGACTTTTTCCGGGGACTGAACGGAAAGACCGAAAGTTCCCCGGGGATTCGACGGACGATTACACTAAGCGGCCAACAGAACGGAGGAAACCTGCGTTTTCGCGCGGCGGTCGGAAAGACCATCGCCCCGGTTGGCGATGATGCGTTTCTGGTGGATGGCAAACTCAATCTCAAGATCACGAGTCCTCAAAAAGGGGCCGTCGTGGAATCGACCGGCGGGAAACAACTCATCATCCCGGTTGATCTCTCGAACGGGAAATCTCAACTGGTCGTGGAATATCTTTGGTAATCGCGTCCGGTGATTTCGCGAAGGAATGACAACGACAAGCAATGGGAAAGACAACCATGCGAAGACTCTTGGGAACACTCCTGCTACTCGCATTCGCGAATCCAGTTTACGCGGAACCGTTGGGAGAGTATTGGGGAACCGCTGAGGAAGAGGCCAAATACTACAAGATTGTGGAGGTTCCCTTTCCCAAGGGGATGGCGATGGAAGTCGGCAGTTTTGAGGTGCTTCCCAAAAACCGGTTGGCGATTGGCACCCGGCGCGGGGACATTTACTTCGTGGACGGGGCGTTCGATGAAAATCCCCGCCCGACCTATCACCGCTTCGCCAGCGGATTGGATGAGGTGTTCGGCCTCTCCTACAAGGAGGGTGAGCTTTATGTGACCCAACAAACCGAAGTCACTCGCATCACAGACAAAAACAAGGATGGCAGGGCGGACCACTTTGAAACCCTCAGCGACCGCTGGGGATTCAATAACTACCATGAATTCGCGTTCGGTTCCAAGTTGGATCCCAAGGGCAATATCTGGGTCGCGTTGTGCCTCTCTAAGTCCTACCAATCGGATGAACCTTTCCGGGGCTGGTGTTTAAAGATCACACCGGAAGGTAAAACCATTCCGGTGTGTTGTGGCATTCGTAGCCCGTGCGGAATTGGGCCGAACGAACATGGCGTGATGTTCTACGCGGAAAGCCAAGGGCCTTGGAATGGGTCGTGTTCATTGAAGGTCCTGGAGCCGGGCGGATTCATGGGGCATCCGGCGAGTTTGAAATGGTATGACCTGGCTCCCGAATTAGGCCCCAAGCCCATCGAACCCCACACCCGTTCGCGTTTGCTCGCGGAACGCAAGCGAGTCAAGCAACTCGTGCCCTATGCGGTCGTGTTTCCCTATATCAAGATGGGGCGATCGATTTCGGGGTTTGTGGTCGATCGAACGGGAGGAAAATTCGGACCGTTCGAAAATCAAATCTTCATTGGCGACTTCAGTCTGAGTGTGGTCATGCGGGCCACCACGGAGAAAATCAACGGGGTCTGGCAAGGGGCGTGCTACCCGTTTCGGGAAGGACTCGCCACGGGGCTCTTGGCCTGCGAGTTCACACCCAACGGCGATCTGCTGGTTGGGGGAACGAATCGCGGTTGGCCGGTGCGGGGGCCGCGGCCTTATGCTTTGCAACGGCTCGATTGGACGGGAAAAATGCCCTTCGAGATCAAAGAAATCAACGCCAAGCCCGAGGGTTTCTCGATCACCTTTACCAAGCCAGTTGATCGAAGCATCGCTTCCGATCCCAAGTCTTATACTTTGACCACCTACACGCACATTTACCAAGCCGGTTACGGTAGCCCGGAAGTGGATCACACCGAACCGGCTGTCACAAAAGCCATTGTCGCCGCGGATGGGTTGTCGGTCCGATTGAAGATCGATGGACTCGTTCAGGGACATGTGCATGACTTCGACCTGCAAGCCATTCGCTCGGCCGGTTCCGAGAAGCTATTACACGCAAATGCCTATTACACGCTTAATGAGATCCCCAAGGACTGAAGGCGAATATCCGTGGGTTGTCTCGCGCGTTTGCGAGGTGATTTTGCTCGGCGCAGCCTCAGGAAGTCCGACGGTGCGAGGTATTGGATACGCCGGCGCCGTCGTCCCAATCGCTGGTTATTCGAAACGAGTTTACTCCATAAACCGAAGATAAAATCAAGCATGAGGTTCAATACCTTGCGAGACGGAATAATGCATCTTGCCAAAAAACCGTCTAACATCCACCGAATTTCATTGCCAATGAAGAAGGAAAAGGCGGAAGATCGTTGGGCAGATTGGTTCCTCGACATTGATTGCGGACGTAATCCGTTACGTCGATCAACGGGGATCGCCTCGGTGCGAAATCGTGTCAATCCATAACCGACAGGGATTTCATTTGACGGCGAAATTGCACGCAATCACAGCACTAGATCGTGCGTCGCGAATGGAACATTATTAACGTTTGCTCATCAATCGTCAATCGTCGAGCCTTCCAGCGCCAGCATCGACACTGCTACGGGGGAAATCCTGATTGCGCGGGCCGGCCAGTCGCGGCTGGCTCGCATGGCGGATAAACGTGGGTTGAGTTAAGCCGGTTTGCGGTGGGTCGTGGGCCTGCTATGGATTTTGCTCTCTGGGTTCAGCATAGAATTCTCGCGGAGAGAGGAGGGCGTGCAGAGCAATCGCGAAGTGCCGGAAGAAACGAGCGCCGCCGGGCCATTTCGGGGTCGAGCGGGCCTTGGGGAAATGGGGATCGGATTCCAATGACGATTCTTCATTGAAGAATTGGGCGATATCCGCGCGTTGCATCCCAGATTTTGATGTTGTCAGCGAAAGATGCGGCCAGACGTTTTCCGTCGGGGCTCCATTTGATGCAATGCACATACAAAACCGGGACTCTCAAGGTCATGACGGTTTGCGCCTGGTCGGAATCCCACACGAGGATCGAACCGGCGTTGGTCGCAGTGCAGAGGCGGGGATTTTTGACATTCGAGATCCAATCAATACACGTGACGACTCCCGTGTGCTTCATAGGCAATGACAAGCCGACGCCGCTTCCGGCATCCCACAGTTTGAGGGTGCCGTCGCGGCTTCCGGTGGCGAGGTGCTTTCCATCGGAACTCCAGCAAATGGTTTCCACTCGCGATCCGTGCCCGATAAATGTCGTGACTTGTCCCAAGTCCGTGCCCGATCGGACGGTCACGGCCGGCTTCCCGCCGATCGAACTGGAGAACGCCAGGCGTGTTCCATCGGGGCTCCAGGCCAGTCCGTGGACAGAGTCCTGCGCGGAGAATTGCTTGATCAGATTTTGAGACGCGACGTCCCAGATCCTCACGACACCATCAAAACCGCCGCTTGCGAGTTTCAATCCGCCGGGGTGCCAGGAGACGCTCAGGGCCCGCCGTTGATTCCCGCGCAGTTTCCGGAGCAGTTGCCCCGTGGTCACGTCGAAAACTCGAACGGTCTGGTCCTGCCCCGCAGTCGCCAATTGCGTATCATTCGGACTAAATTGAATCGAAACAATGTCGCCCCGGTTCCCTTCGAGATCCGATCGGGCGTCAAGAGATTGGATGAGCCTGCCCGAAGCCGGATCCCAGATTCGCACCATACGGTCATTTCCGGAAGAGGCCAATCGCGTACCGTCGGAATTCCAATCGATACAGGAGGTGATCACGGCCTGGCTATTTATGATGCGGGTCTGATCGGGGGGAGTCACCTCCCACAACCGCACGGAGAAATCATGCCCGCCGGAGACAATCTGCTTTCCATCCGGGCTAAACTCCGCGCGGGCGATCTGTGCGACATGGCCTGGGAGGACCTGGAGCAATTGACCTGAATTCGCGTCCCAGATTCGAATCGTCCGATCGTTATGGGCGGAAATCAATTGCGTCGAGTCCGCGTTCCAACTGACCGACCGCACTTCCCCCCGTCCTTTCACATCCATTCGCTGGATTTCTTGATGCGAGTCGGCGTCGAACATACGGATTTGTTGATTGACAAGGCCTAATGCGATTCGTGTTGAATCGGGGCTCCATGCGACCGAATTGATGCCCTTTGGAATTCCCACGGATCTCCAGATTTGCGTCCCGGTTTCCGGATCATAAATGCGGCAGGTTGACGTTCCACCAACGGCGATCCGATCGGAGGCCGGGTTCCAACACAACGACCTCAAATGAATTTCGCCGACATCGATCTTCTTGAGCGGGATTTGCTGGACAGGGTCCCAGACGATCACTTCTCCCGCGTTGCTCGAAGAGGCCAGTCGCGTGCCATCGGCGTTCCACCGGACGCAGCAAACCTGGGTGCCTGTTGCATGGCCTGTTAGTCGGCCGACTTGTTTTCCCGTGCTGACATCCCAGATGTAGACAACGCCCCCGAAACTGCTGGAGGCGATCCGGGATCCATCGGGGCTATAGTCAATCCAGCGGCCGGCGACGGTCTTGATGGTTTGCGCGGTCCGCCCGGACGCCGCGTCCCAGATGCGGATCGACATGTCGTCCGCGGCGGACGAGGCCACGTGCTTGCCATCCGGACTCCACGCCACGCACCAGACGATCGCGGCGTGCTGATTCAACACGAGACGCTCCCGCTGGCAGAACGCGGCCATCAAATACCATTCCCATCCGCGCAGATCGACTTCGCCACGGCTCGGCTGCCAGCGCGCGAGCATTTCCCGCACCTGGCCGACGCCCCCCGGTTGCTGCATTTGCTGGCCGGCTCGATTCATTTCCGAGTAGTACAAAGTCCGATTCAAGTTTTCCGCGCGTTCCGCGGCCACTTCGTGCGCCGCACGGGCATCCAGATAAAGTACGGTCGAAACAACGGCCGCGGCCACCACCATCAGCACAAACGAGATGGCAAAGATTACGGGGATCAGGTGCCGCTGGAGCGTTTTGCGGAAGACATAAAAGGCGCTGTTTCGCTTGGCCTGTATCGGTTCGCCCTTTTGATAGCGGAGAATGTCATCGGCAAATTCCCCCGCCGTTTGGTATCGGCGAGGCTTCTCTTTGCTCAAGGCTTTCATCACGATCGTCGCCAGTTCGCCGGGAATCGGCCGACCGCCAACCGATAACGGCTTAGGGGCGACGTACTGGATCGTGAGGAGATTCTCCGCCAGCGAACCGTTCAATTCGTAGGGAAGCCGCCCTGAAAGCAATTCGTAAAGGATGACGCCCAGGGAGTACACATCGCTGCGGATCTCACATTGCTGATGATTGCCCGAGGCCTGTTCGGGGCTCATGTAAGCGAGGGTTCCCATGACCTGCCCGGTCATGGACAGCGGCTGCGTATCTTCGAGATCCTGCCCGCCGACTTTCGCCAGTCCGAAGTCCAAAATGTGCGGCTGTCTATCTTGGCTGACGATGATGTTCGACGGCTTCAAGTCCCGGTGAATGATCCCGTTTTGGTGCGCATAATTGATTGCATCGCAAATCTTGACAAACAAACTCAAGATGTCTCCGACTTCCAGTCCCTGCTGATGGACATAGTCGTTCAGGCAAACACCGGAGATGTATTCCATCACGTAATAGTCGTGGCCGTGCGTGAAACCGCTGTCGAAAACAGGCACGATTCCTGGGTGAAACAGGCTGCCGGCCAACTCGACCTCCCTGCGGAACCGGCGCCGGCTGGTCTGGCTGGCGAATGCTCCGGACAGCATGAATTTCAACGCCACTTCCCGGTTCGTACTCAATTGAATCGCTTTATAGACGATTCCCTGGCCGCCTCGATGAATTTCATGGAGGATCTCATACCCCTCGATCGCGTCGGGCGGTAAGCCAATCGGAAGGTCGTCCGGGTTGAGTGTCACTCGAATCGGCGAGTCTTCCAATTCGTCGGCGGCGGGACCGAAGGCCTCCAACAGGCTCAAGACTTCCGCGCAGAGGGCGGCGTCATCATCGCATTCCCGGCGGACAAAGTCGGCACGTTCTGTATCGGGGAGTGCAAGGGCACGTTCAAAAACGTCCTGGATTCGCAACCAGGCATCGGAATCAATGTTCGCTATTGCTCATCTCCCGGTGGAGCCAAGTGCGAGCAAAATGCCATTCCCGTTTGACCGTCGCGGGGGACAGGTCCAGGGCCTTGGCGGCTTCCTCGATGCTCAGCCCCGCAAAATATCGCAGCATCACAATTTTGCCCTTGCGGGCGTCCAACTGTTCCAGCCGTTCCAAAGCCAAGTCGAGGGCCAGCAACCGTTCGGGGGGCGGTTCCTCGGCGATCAGGGCCTCGTCGAGATGGTTGCGAATGAATTGGCCGCCGTGCTTTTCGGTTTTCTTCTGCTTCGCGCGATTGATGAGGATTTGCCGCATCGATCTCGCGGCGGCCGCGAAGAAGTGGCCCCGGCAATCCCAGCCTAACTCGTTGTCGCCGACAAGCCGGAGATACGCTTCGTGAACCAGGGCGGTCGGCTGAAGCGTGTGCCCCGGTTTCTCTTCCATCATTTGGGCGACGGCGAGCTCGCGCAGTTCCTCGTAAACCAGCGGAAGCAATTCATCCGTCGTCCCCTCCGAGGTTTGGGCATTCTGCAGGAGGAGAGTGATTTGACTGCGCACAGATTCGGACAAACGAACCGCCCTCCCGAATCCTCAGCCAGAGATATTTTTCGAAAGATGGAATTTTGGTGGATTTTGATGAGCCAATCTCTCTCCCAATTTTGCATTGAACGGTAAGGGCTGTCAAATGAATTCCCGTTTCTCGAATGGGGACGGTGCGTGCCGGCAATCCGCCCAGGAATTCCCCTAAAAAGAAAGACAAAACAGCAATGACGAACCGTGTCACACCAGTTGATGTACCTCACAGGTTGGCATCGGGGCGGGGCGAAGTCTCTCCGACTTTGCAATTGTCGGACGACGATCTTCCCAGCGTCGGCGAATTGGCCGGTCGCAATTCCACATGGCTGGCCGGCGTCGAAGGGATGCAGTTTCAGGCGTCCGAACGATTTCCGCGGGATTTTGCCCGGAGGATTGCCTTCCAACTCGGCACCGAACTCTCCGCCACCGATTTGGACGATTTCTATGAAACCGCCCAAGGCTTTCTGGGTTATGTCTGGAACTACCGAGGCACTGATGCGGGGGGGCTATGGATGGTCGCGTGCGGTTTGCCCGCCGGGGTTCGGCTCGCTGCCAAAAACGTGCGGACCGACGTGATCGCCCGGGTCCGAATCACACGAGAAGATCTGCTCGTGGAAGATTGATCCCGCACGCCGTCGCGGACGCCCAACGCCGTTGAGGAGTTTTTGCGGTACGACAGCCCCGTCCCGTTTCTGGGGCGGGTGGCCGAGGAGGATGTTTCGCTCCGCGGAAAAACGATGTCCCGAGGCGAAGCCGCCGGAAGGCAATGGTCCCGCGGCTCGCAATTCCAGATGAGATCCCATTCCGATCACTCGGACAGGATCCACTCGAGCTCGTTGGCGAAGATCTCATCTTTCCGGTCCGTCGCCCGATCCAGGCTCAGGTCGAAAAAGAACCAGTCCAGACCCGCCGAACCGGTGAGCACATCGCTTTCGCCGTCATCGAGAATCGTCCGTTCGTCCTCACGTGTGGCCGGATCATCCACCGCCATGAGAAACACGGAGCCATTGAACTCGGGCCACTTGCTCAGATCGAGAATCTGGCTGGCGATCTCTTCGGGTTTCTGAGGAAGCGTGGCTTTGCAGGTGAACGTGATCGGGCTACTTGCCATCGTTGCCACTTTCTCCCTCGGGCGGTTCGTGGTGATGCGGGTACGGCTCCAGATGCACCAGCACGTCACGCAACGTTGGGAACACTTCCAGCAGATGATCCTTGACCCGATGACCGATGAGGTGCCCCTCGGCCACGGTAAGGTTCTGATCGACTTCGATGTGGATGTCAGCGAAATACTCCAAGCCCGACTTCCGCACCCAGAGTGTCTCCACGGCCTTTATGTCGGGAACTGATTCTGCCGCCGCTCGTACTTGCCGAACGAATTCGTCGTCCGCCTGCACGTCCATCAACTCGCTGGCGCTCCTGCGGAACACCCCGGCACCCGACCAGATGATGATGCCGACGACCACGAGGGCCGCCACTTCGTCCGCCCCGATCCATTCCGGTCCAGCCCAGCGGACGACCGCCAGTCCGATCAACACAGCCAGCGAGCAGAGCGCATCGCTGCGGTGATCCCACGCTGAGGCAATCACGACGCTCGATTTGGTACGTTTGCCGATCCGCAGGTTGTACCGATACAGGGCCTCTTTAATCAGGATGTTGGCTGTGGCGATCCAAAGCGTCCAGACGGGAGGCAGTTCGTGCTGGACGCTGATCCTCTGGATGGCCTCCCAGCCAACCAGCACAGCCGAGACGATGACGAGGAGGGCCACGTTGGAACCGGCGATGGCCTCGGCCCGAGTGTGGCCGTAGGGATGCTCGGCATCGGGCGGGCGCTGGGCGATCCGCAGGGCAAACAGCACGACCAGCGACATGAACACGTCGCCGAGCGAATTGACGGCATCCGAGATCAGTGCAAAGGAACTGCCGACGATCCCGCCCACGAGTTTGACCACGCCCAGCACGAGATTGATGCCCAGCCCCAGCATCGCTGCTTGGGTGACTTCCCGGTACGGCGAGGATCGAGGAGCATTGGTCGTCAAAGGGAACTTTCCTCTGCATTTGGGAGTCGGGATTTGGCGCTACCTTCATTCTGCACGCTCAGTTCTTATGCGACAATGACATCCACGAATTACGGTGGTGATGATTTGGATTCAATCCAACTTTTGCACTGGGGAGGGTGACTCCACGGTGTGCCGACTCGGACCTGCCTCGCCATCGGCCCGGACGACGCCGAGAAGATCGACGAGATCACCGGCTCATTGCAAGCTGTAAGGAACGACGAATGAGGCTCATCGAAATCGGCGACAACGGCAAGCTGTCGGAAGATGTCGAACGGAACGATTTCTTGCGAGAAGTGATCCAGGCGACGGTTGGCCACTATCGGCGGACGGGCTTTGTGCCGCCGTGGACCGGCTACGTCGGCTTGGATGATGGAGTTCCGGTCGGTGTGTGCGGGTACAAGTCAAAACCAGTTGATGGACGGGTCGAGATCGCCTACGGCACTGCACCCGCCCACGAGGGAAAGGGAGTGGCCACGGCGCTTGCAAGCGAACTCGTGAAGCTCGCCCGTGGAGAGAACGCCAGTCTCGCGGTCTTTGCCCAGACGCTGCCCGAAGAGAACGCTTCGACGAGCATCCTGAAGAAACTCGGCTTCCAAATGATGCGCACGGTCGATCATCCCGAGGACGGGCTGGTGTGGGAGTGGGAGCTTCCGACTGACATTCCGTTGCCCAGATCGGAGTCGGCGGCGGAACTGGCCGTCGACGCCGAGGTCCGCACCACGCCGCCCAAAGATTTCACCGCCAGCCCGATTCCCAAAGCCGTTTCCCACGATCCCCGGCTGCCGACACCCGGCACTTCCATCGTCCGCCAGTACAAAGGTCGCGAAATTGAAGTCCGCGTTTTGAAGAACGGCTTTGAATGGGAGGGCGACCGCTACCAATCCCTGTCCGCCGTTGCCAAGGCCGTCACCGGATCGCACTGCAACGGATTCCGCTTCTTTAACCTGGAGGCGAAATAATGCCGCGCAAGAAATCCAAACCCAAACAAAAAACGACGCAGAAAATCCGCTGTGCAATTTATACCCGCAAGTCCCATGAAGAAGGCTTGGAACTGGAATTCAATTCGCTGGACGCCCAACGCGAAACCGGGGAGGCGTATATTGCCAGCCAGCAACATGAGGGGTGGGTCTGCTTGCAAACCCGCTATGACGATGGCGGCTATTCCGGCGGCGATATGGAACGGCCGGCGCTTCAGCGGCTGCTGGAAGACATCCAAGCCGGGAAAGTCGATTGCGTCGTGATCTACAAACTGGACCGGCTGAGCCGGTCGCTGTTGGATTTCGCCCGCATCATGGAGGTCTTCGACCAACACGAGGTGTCGTTCGTTTCCGTGACGCAGCAATTTAACACGGCCACGTCGATGGGCCGGCTGATGTTGAATATCCTGTTGTCGTTTGCCCAATTCGAACGCGAGATCATCGGCGAACGCATCCGCGACAAGATCGCGGCCCAGCGGCGGAAAGGCAAATGGGCGGGCGGGATCCCCGTTCTGGGCTACGACGTCGACCGTTCCGGCCACAGCCCCAAATTGGTCATCAACGCCACGGAAGCCGCCCGCGTTCGCGAAATCTTCGATTTGTACCAGAAGCACGGTTCGCTGTTGGCCGTGGTCGAAGAATTGGAACGGCGGGGGTGGACCAACAAAGAATGGCTGACAAAGAAAGGCCACCGGCGTGGGGGCCGGCCGTTCGAGAAGTCCAGCCTGCATGCGCTGCTGACGAATCCGATCTATGCCGGCCGCGTCAAACACAACACGGAATTCTTCGAGGGCGAGCACGAAGCCATCATCCCGAAGGAAGTGTTTCGCGAGGTCCAAGCCCGGCTGAAACAGAACAACCGCGCGGGCGGGGCGGAGGTGCGGAATAAGCACGCCGCGCTGCTGAAAGGCCGGCTGGTTTGCAAGGCCTGCCAGCGGGCGATGGTGCATACTTTCACGGCACGCGGGCGCAAACGCTACCGCTACTATACGTGTTCCCGGGCGATCCAAAGCGGCTACCAAACCTGCCCGTCGCCGTCCTTGCGGGCACCGGAAATCGAAGGCGTCGTGGTGGACCAGATCCGCTGTATTGCCACGGACCGCAAACTGAAGGCCGAAGTCTTGCGACAGGCGGAATTGTACGCGAAAGAAGTACTGGCCCGCCTGCGATTGGAACGCACGCAATTGGAACGGGAACTGTCCCGCCATCATCGGGAAATCCGCCAGGCGGTGACGAACCTGGATGCCGCCGCGACGACGTTGATCGCCGATTTGCAGAATCGAATTTCGGAGGCGGAACGCCGGATGCCGGAATTGGCGGAAGAAATCGCCGCCGCGGAAAACGACCAATTGACGCGGGAAGACGTGGACGCCGCGTTCGGCGATTTCGACGGTCTGTGGGATGCGCTGAGTCCCCGCGAACAATGCCAACTGGTTGGCTTGCTGATTTCCCAGGTCGGATTCGATCCCAAAGACAGCAGCATCGAAATGGAATTCCATCCGACCGCGATTAAGAAATTGGCCCAGCAAATGGGGGTGACGGTATGATCCGCGTCAAACAGAAACTGCATTTCGGCAAAGTCCAACGTGGCCAACAGAAGATTGCGACCGAAAAACCCGTGGCCGTGGCGGAAGGACGGATTCCGCGAATTTCGCGTCTGATGGCGTTGGCCATTCGGTACGATGGTTTTTTGCGGGATGGCGTCGTCCGCGACCAAACGGAATTGGCAAAACTGGCCCACGTTACGCAGCCTCGCATGACGCAGATTTTGAATCTGTTGTATTTGGCACCGGAGATTCAAGAGGAGTTGCTGTTTTTGCCGCGGGTGATGGAAGGTAAGGATCCGGTTCATGAGAAAATGCTGAGGCCGATTGCGGCCGAGGTGGATTGGGGAAGGCAAAGGGAAATGTGGCGTCGAATGGAGGAGCGTTTGCAAACGGAATGAAATGGATCTGCTTCAACCGTCGCCGCTTGCAATTCGCCCCATTTTTTATCGCAATTTCGAGGTTTGACTTTCAATTCGGAGGAACCACCGTTGAGTACAAACACCAAAACCGACACGACCTGGAATCCCGTCCGAGGATGCACCAAAATCAGCCCAGGTTGTGCCCACTGTTACGCCGAAACGTTCGCGGAACGTTTTCGCGGCGTGCCGGGCCATCCCTACGAGCAGGGATTCGATCTGCGTCTGGTCCCGGAGAAACTGACCGAGCCGTTCCTTTGGCCTAAGCCGCAGATGGTGTTCGTGAACTCGATGAGCGATCTTGTGCATCGAGATGTTCCCGACGAATACATCGTTTGGTTGCCGAAGTCATGGCCAAGGCGAATTGGCGCACCTGTCTTTAAGAAACTCGACATTCCAAAGCTTCACACTATTGTCCGAGCTTGCTGTTGCGAGAAACTTTCCATCGGGAGAAAAGGCAACTTGATAGATTGAGTAATCATGGGCTTTGAAATTGCAGATTCTCTTGCCCGAGGCCACGTCAAAAAAGAGGACGCTTTTTTGCTCTCCGACCGCGAGCGTTCGCCCATCAGGAGAAAATGAGATGGTTCCCCAAATTGCTTTATCGGTTTCCAGATTTTTGAGGCGGCCTGTTTGGATATCATATAAAGTGACCGTATTATAGCTCCTCGGCGATGCGGCCATCGTTTTTCCATCGGGAGAAAATGCCACGCATTGCAACGGCCCCTTATGTTTGAATAATGTGCTTTTCAATTTCGTTGTCCCAACGTCCCAGAGCTTAATGCTTTTATCAAATCCTCCGGATGCCAGGGTTTTTCCATCCGGGGAGAATGCCAAGGCATCAGTTCCTCCGTTGTGGGCTTTGACGCTTGCCTTCTTTTTCCCTGTTATCGCATTCCAGTAGTAAATATTTTCATCATCGCCTGACACAACTAACTTACCGTCAGGTGAGAAAACGACCCAGGGGACGAATTTCAGATGCCCCTTCAAAACGTGCAATTCTTTTCCACTAGGGATCTGCCAAAGCCGAACCGTTCCATCGAAGCTTGATGAAGCTAACATCTTCCCGTTGGCTGAGAAAGCGACGGAATAGATATATCCGGCGTGCCCATTAAGACGGAGAATCCGATCTCTTGTCTTCACGTCCCACAAGTCGATGACACCTCGCTTGTTGTCGCCCGAACCCATCGCGAGCATTTTTCCATTCGGTGAGAATGTGACGCACTTGACGCTAAAGTCCCGTCCTTCGGCTCCTGGAAATGCGGCCGTAAGCGTCGGCTTGCTAGCAATCCGTTTTTCGTCACCGAATGACATCGGTTGTAATGAGGTGCTAACTTCGAGCAATAAACCTAAAGCAGTTATTATTGTATTAAAACTCATGCCATACCCCAAACTTTGGCTCCAATTCACATGGTGTTAACAGCCTACCGCCTTCTTAAAGCGTTCACCGATACTGGATGAATCTGGCCTCCCACACTTATCACATTTGCCTTCTCCACCGGTCGTACCATGCCCCCCTACGCAATTGTGTGATGCTTCGTGAACCAATAATGCAGCAAGACATTTTGTGCCTTTCTGGTTACCGCACGATCCAGCGATGCTTTTTCCGCCTGGTGCTTGGTCACGGCAAAGGTATGTTTTTGCACCTGTGAGAGCTTCATCGGGACAGGAGGAACAATCGTTAGCATAAGGCAAGAAGTGTTTACAGGGACTGCATAGAATGTTTGGTAACCATGGGAAAAGTGGGCTTGGTGGCGACGGAACAGAGAATCCCAATGGACGCAAGTCCCTTAATCCGACCACAGGGAGTGTCCGTATGGCCCAGATTTTTCTGACCTTTGTGGCAGCCGCCCTCTCCACGGTTAGCACAAGCAATCTTGACGGACGTTAGTGCATTTCTAATGCAAGCCACAAGTTGCTTTAGATCACATGACATCGGCTTATTGTCGGGGCAGTTCGCTTTTACTGATTGTTCATTTTGCGTTAAAATCTTATCAGCCAACTCCCACGCTTCTATAATGCACGCCTGCTCCTGGAGCGAACATGAGTTGTCAAATACTGGTTCAGCTGCCAATCCGGATGGGTCGGCCATGTTCAAAGGATTATTATTAGCATACCAATACGAGTTTTGCGGCAAGCCTCCGACCAACACGCCATCCTCCGGCATCGGGTCGCGGGCGGTGAATCGGCCAAGTTCCGGCATGTACATTTTAATTCTCCTGCGCGATAGAGGATTAAGTGCCCGGCAATCCGGGCGGCTGATGGCGATTGATAACTGGTTAAATCCGATGGCCCTCTGCTTCACCCCGGATTATTCATCAGGTCCGTGCGTGGTGAGTATTTCCGTGGCGGAAAGTGCACAGGGTGGTTGGGGAGCGGAGGATGGGCGGACCGCCCCCTTTCCCCCAGGGGCCTGGCGATGGTTGGGTGAGTGAAGGAAAGAAATAGAAAGGCGGATGCCACGACGGCGAACAGCTCAGTCCCGAAGAACCAGTTGCTCATGGGCGTGACGTGGGAGAGGTGTGTAGGCCCGCGGGCGAACGCCGCGGGGACGCGGCCAGAGGTCGGCCAGACGAAGCGAACGGATGCGGGAAGCCATCGCTGCCCAAAATGGTCGCACGCTTTGCTCAATGTAGATCACCAGCCGGCGGGAACGCTTCGCCACCCGCGCTGCCTGTCCGCAGCACCGACTGCTGGAAACGACGCAGATCCCAGCAACCGCCTAACTCGTCTTCGAACTCGATCGCATCATCGACGACAGGTTGAAAGCCAGCAGGCCCAACAGCAACGTGACCTCGTTCTCCGCAAACTCCGACGACGAAAGACGGCAGCCGATCGCCTCGTTGAATTCGCCCAGCCGGTCCTCGAACGTGCCGCGCTTGCGGTAGTGCGACAGCACCTCATCCCCCGAGCGTTCTCCTCGTCCAGTTCGTGATCAGGAAGAAGTAACGCGGAAACAATTCCAATTGGCCCGTCTTCGCATCCGGCTTGTCGACGATCACCAGAATCACCCGCTGGGCATGACGCCAGCCTTCGGCCTGGTACTTTCCGAGTTCGATTACGTCCTCGTATCCACCTTTCGGCGGCCGTCCGACCGGACGCTTCAAATGCGGCTCGGCCAACGTTTCCAGGACGTTGTTCTTCTTGATTCTCCCGCAAAAACGGATGTTTTCGTCGGTCAACTCATCCAGCACCGGGCCGGCGATGTAACCCGCATCGAGCCGCAGGTCGAAGCTCCACGCCAGTTGCCGGGCCTTTTCGACGACGTTGCGAATAAACCGCCGGATGCCATTGGCCGTATGCACGTTGCCTTGCCGCAAGACCGCATGAATGAATCCGTTTCCCAGCCGCTATCCTTCCCGCGTGCTGTCGTAATCGCCGCCGACCGAGAAACTGGCGACCATCGGATGATAGACGATTTCTTTGTAGTAGCCGTTGTAGCTGGCCCCCGCCTGATGGCCGTAAACCTGGATCGGGAAGCTGTCGATGTCGATGGTGGCGTAGCGGACGCGGCGATCGCTGTGGTCGGTGCTCTTGATATGCCGATGGGTCCAGTCGAACAAGGCGCTCCGCACGGCCTCGAGATTCGTTTTGCAGTCGGCCAACCAATCGATGAGGCGGGATTGCGTGGGTTGGCTGGCCATGCGTTGGTTGAGGACCTCTTCGCCGGGACGGTCCCAGGCGGCCATCTTGATGGCGGGATCATGGGCGAGCCGGTCAAGATCATCCTGATGAGCGTCCCCCATGGCCATGGCATAGATTCTTTCCCGCAGCAGTTCGACGCCCTGATAGCGGATGCGGTCTTGCCGGCGGGGATCGATCAATCGATCGGCGAGCGATTCGGTCAGTCCGAGTTGATGATCGAAGTCCCGCAGCAGAACGGCACCGGCGTGTGACGTGAGCCGCTGATCGACGGCTTTGACCTTGATGGAACGATTGAAATCGGGATCGAAAACGCTAGTCTGAGCTTCACCCATCGCGTGATACCTCCGTATGGAATCGGGATTGCATATACCACTAAAGACGCAGAGGGTTACGCGATGGTTCCTTCTTTCTTCAGCTTTTTAGGTGAATAATCCGGGTTCACTCTACGACTCGCACCCAAGTAAACGAGGCCCAAACCATGAATTACACGTCACTTTACTTCTGTTCGTTGAGTAAGGCTTTAGCGAAACAACAACTCGCTTAATTCTTCTTGATGCTCAAGATTATATGTGACTAACCCGCCATCGACAAAAGACAATGACTTTCCAGATGCGCTTATTACGGTGATCGGGTTTTGACTCGACGAATCTCTTTGAGACAAAAGCTTTGCAAAGTCAGCCAACGTGAAATCCTGCGGAGACCTCCAGCGAATACCAGTCTCCGCCATAGCCACGACAGCGAAGTTTCTTTGCGAATTGTCGCCGTTGTTGTCGGGGTCATAAACGGCTACGATGCTTGTGAAGGTGGGATCGCTCGAATCCGATCGGCTACGATACCAAATTGGAGCATTTTCGGTGAGCAATTCAGGATGTTCTTTTTTGTCATAGATATCATAGAGGTAGGGGATGAGTCGCTCCCGCCAACTTACGGTTGTTCCATCCTTCGATTGCATCAATCTCGGCAATGGATGACCATTCACCGTTTCAAAGTTATTTAACGCTAAATGAATCTGCGCAAGCTGACCCCTCATCCGCGCACCTTCCACCTTGATTTGCTCAACTCGTATTTGACGGATCCAAATCCCGATGAAAGGAGCAATGAAAACAATCACCATAAAGACCCAACGGAGTCTTGCAGCCGTTCTAGGTTTGATACCATGTTCCATCGGGATTCAGTCCACAGCTGGAAAAAGGAGAAACGCCTAGAACCTTGATTCCGACTGACTTCAACGCAGCCAAAACATCGTCGTGGAGGCAGTTAGACTGAGTTGTATCATCTCCCCCGCAAACAATCGCCTCGCATCCCTTCCAATCTATGGTTCTTCCGATTAAGCTGCTCCACCCTAATGTCTCGAACGGATCGTCTCCGGGGGTAAAGTGAAAAACGGCCGCCCCTCGCTTGCAACGCAAGACGACGACCGCGCACGGATCAGCTCCCCCACCACCGATCGGCTCCTTCGATGGCTTTCCATAGAACTTTGAGTATCCACCAGTTGGGCCAACTGGAATGGGTTTTGGAGGCGGGCCGATGTTTGGAATTGGCTTTTGGCGAGCATCTTTTCTTGATGGACAACTCAGATACTCTAGACAATTGATGCCCAGCAGAGTCCTTGCGTTCTTGAACGCCTTTCCTTCTTTACCTGCTTCTGGAAAAGTTGGTACCGCCGGGAATTCGGGTTCGTCCGTCGTTGTTGGAAATACAAAACCTGGCCCCTCGGGATAAGCTACCGAATACGGGTTCTTGCTCTGAAGACCACTGGGATCAACGAAGTTTACGGGATTATTATTCGCATACCAATAAGAACTTTGTGGAATCCCCCCTACGAGTACACCGTTTTCAGGCATCGGGTCACGCGCGGTGAATCTGCCAAGTGTCGGCTGATACATTTTGAGTCTCCTTGGTTGAAGATCACGTTCCCGGCAATCCAGGCGGGTGGTGGCGATTGACGATTGGTTGATGGGGCACGCCGGGAAGGCGAGGCGTTGCTGGTAGAGGCGGTTTCGCGTAGATCGGCGATGGCATTCGGCGTTGTTGTTGACAATCGAAACAGGAACACGACGCCGGATGCCCAGGCAAGCCCGTGTGAGCATCGACATTTTTCCGGGCGTTTTGGCAGCGAAGGCACTGGCACGTTGGGTGGTGATTTGGGATGCCTTGGGGTTCAGCTTCTTGAATCGTGCGGATTTGCCGACAGTGCCAGCAATTGCAAGAACCGCCGTGATCCGTGGGCCGCGATTGTTCGATCAACCGCACCTTCCGGCAGCGTTCGCAACGGCATTGAAGATCGTGTCCTGGAATCGCGGGTTTCGCTTTGGCTCGTTGTTCGCGGCTCCAAGCGTCGATTTCCTGAATCGACTCGGCTCGCCGGATTTTCTCCTGAAACTCTTTTGTCCGCTTGGCGTGAGTTCCTTTGAGCCGCGGATCGTCCGGCGAGAACTTGCTGGCGTAATAGATGGCCTTCAGGCACTCTTCGCAGTTCCCCAGTTCGTAGAAGCATTCGCTGCGTTGCATCAGAAAATCCGCCACGTCTTCGGCAGCGCTCTGGGAACGCAGATAACGACCGTGGTTGAAGTCCACCTCCGTCCACAACTCCGGCCATTGGATGTAGTGCGAATCGGCACGATATGCGATGCCCTCGCCGGAACCTTCCACATTGAACCGATCCGGTGGAATCCAGAGGTGCAAGCCTTGTCGATCCCAGTCGATTGTTGTGCCTTTGGGATCGTCCCAACGGAAGAAGAGGTGGCCCCGCGTTCCGACAAGATAAAGCGGCAACCCAATCCGCCGCCCGACAGCGACATACAACACGGGCATGGAGGCACAAGTTCCGCCTCGACCGCCTTCGACAATCATCCCATGAATAAACACATCTTCGGGTTGGCAGAAATCGGGATTGAATTTGCGGTCGGGGTGATAAGCGACGCCGCAATCCTCTTGGAGCACTTGCAGCAAGTACCAACAGAAAAAACGCCCCAAGGAATTCCCGTAACTGAATTCCGTTGGCGGTACCACGGTCCGAGGGTCAAGGCGATAGATGTGCCGCCAGATTTCCCATTGGACCTTCTCCGCCCATTCGTCGAGCGTATTCAAAATCGTGGCGATGTTGAGATCTTCCGTTCCCGGCAATCCGTGGGCGGCCCAGAGATTGAGCAAGGCGACGTCGCACTTCTCCAATGCGTTTGGGGGAAGCTCCGCCAACTCTTCGAGCGTTTTGATGAGGTCGGCCATCATGGAATTCCATTTGGGGGATGTGTCGGCCGCGCAACATGAACATTAGTCATAATAGTCGTTTGGCAAATATCGACCAACGATTTTTTTCGGGAATTCAAGGATTTTGCCAAAAAATCCTCCCAGGCACGAATTCATTTCCAAGACGCGATGGGAGCGGGTGATATTCTGAAAGGATGCTGCGTCGCTGGGACTCGTTGATGACTCGCGATGCCCATAGACGGTCCCATTTCGCACGCAACCATCGCGGTCCGGCGTGGCTGAGGCGGACAACGGCCCCAAGCCGCGGCCGCCGTGCTCCCCGTCGGCAACCCGACCGGCTTCAAAGGCATTGATGGGACACTGAAAAACGCGAGTCCGCTCGATGATGTTCCCGCCGCGAATCCCGCTTCTTGCGACCGTAAAATGTCTCGACCTCATTACCCGGCAGAATATCTCGCCTTCATAACCTCCGGGTCGCCAGTTTCGCACTTTTTCCTGGGTAATGAGCGTAGAGACATGGAGACAAAAAGCCATAACCCCAGGGTCGGCTCTCGGCGAAAGCGTCGAGAGCTTTCGGGCGATCCCATTCGACGCCGAATCGTGTGTCTCCATTCGCAAACACGTGAGACAAGCCACGGCTGGCTCACGGTGTAAGTTGTTGCCGCAACTTGGGATAAGTTGGCCGATTTTGCAATTGTCTCGGCCCGCGCAAGAGAAAACCCCTGGGTCGCGGGGTTGCGATCCAGGGGTTCAGTGGAGGGAACCGGGCCCTCTTCGAAATTCCAAAGAGAGGTCATAACCTCGAAAGTTCGATTTTGAAACTGCCCGGGTGAGTCGAAATGGTACTGTTTGGCTCGGGGAGCGAACCGGACATCGAACCTATGATTTATGTGTTTTTCACTAATCCGACAAGGGTGCAGGAGCGCGTTTTCCCGAGCCGATCGCAGAACGTCTAAGGTTCTCACTTCCCTTGCGGATGCAAAGTGCCCTTGAGTCCGAAGTACAAATCGCCCGGTATGCCGGTGAAGCCGCCCGTCATGTGGGCGCTGCCCTGGGCGTTGGCCAACCGGCCGGTGCCGCCGACGACTTCAAATTCGGCTGCTACGAGGAAAGGGTAGGCCGCTTCGGGATCGGGATCGACGCCCACGATGCCTCCGGCATATTCCACGAAGAGTTGGTCGCCGTTCGAGGCCGTGTAGGTGGCATAGCCCACGAACGTGCCGGCCTTCGGGTTCAAGAAATGTTCTCCCTCGCCGGTGAATCTCCCCAAATGGGTCGAGAACCCGGCGAACTCATCCACGTCGGGACCAATCGACTCGTCGCCCGGCCCATCCGTGCTGCCCGCGGCGAACACTTTCCAATTCGGCGGCGGACCGCCGGCGAAGGCGTTCTGGGCGAGCAGACACAATGCGACGGTAAGGCAAGCAAGGTGAATCATGTGTTTCATGGCTGAGGACCTTTCATCAGGAATTGGTTCGACATCGATTGGGTCAACCTGTGCAACTTGAAACCATGAGGCCGTTTGGCCGACGACGCTGGCTCGGCGGAGCGGCGATCGTCGCTCTGACGACCATCGTGGTCATCGCTGTGGCAATTCTCATGCAGGCGTTTGAGACGACCGATGCGCCGCTGGCCACGGTCGAAGCGTTCCACGGCCGCATTCGCATCGTGCGCGAAGATGGATCGACCTCCGTGGTTACGGGGGTGGAGGAGTTGCGATCACGCGACCGGCTAACAACCGACGATGGCCAAAGCGCCGCGACGGTGGTGTTTGCCGAAGGCACTCGCCTAGTGCTCGCTGGCGACACTTCGATCGGTTTCCACCAGGAGCGAACGGGCCAGAAGCGACTCGTCGTCGCTCACGGCAACGTGGCTGCGACGGTGGCTCCGCAGCCCCAGGGGCAACCGATGCTGGTCGCCACGGCAAACGCCCGGCTGGAAGTGCTGGGGACCGAGTTTCTACTGGATGCCCGGCACGACGTAACCGAATTGTCGGTCACCGCAGGTCGCGTGCGGCTGACCCGCATTGCCGATGGAGCCAGCGTTGAAGTGGCCGGAGGCCAGCGATTGGTGGCTTCCTCAACGGGTGGGCCGCTCGCCACGAACGTCGCTACCGGGCCAGGCGACACATGGCAGGAGGACTTCGAGTCGGGACTGCCCGCAGATTGGACTCGTGCAGAGCTGACTCGCGACGATTTGCCGCCTGGTTCCCGCGGAGCCGTTCGCGTGCAGGAAGTGCGGCAGCGCGACGGCGTGTACTATCACATTGGCACTCCCAAGGCATGGAGCCAGGGCCTGTTCGCGATCCATTCCGACACGCACCTTCACGTCACCTACAAGTTGGCCAAGCCCGACTGGTTTCAGGTCTTTCTCAGTACCCGCTCGCGGGATTCAGGGCCTCCATCGACGGCGACGTATCGCTTCAAGGACGAACGATTCTGGTGGCCGATGAAGCCCGGTGAGTGGCGGACGGCGACCGTGCCGCTGGCAGCGTTCGGCCGGGTCTCCGATTGGAGTGAGGAACCTCCCTCGCCTGAAGAACTGCCGTTCGAGATTTTGTTTACTTCGAAGGACAACAATCTAAGTCTGGTGATTGACCGAATCTGGGTCACGCGGGGTGGGCCGGGCATCTTCCAGGTTTCGGGAGGCGAGTGATGCGGGGACGGCAAATTCCCAGGGGCACGTGGCCGCTCGTCCTGTTGGCCGCAGGGCTCGTCGGCTGCGGACGGCCGACCGCTCCCGAGCGGACGTCGGCGGAGCAGCCCACGGCCGCTGTCGTCGACGAGCGATCCGCAAGCGAACGCAACGCTGCCGCCATGCCGGGCAGCGAGAAACGCGCTGGCGCAACTCGCCGCCGTGGGCGACGCTAAGGCCGCCGTATCTACGGCGCATTCGTCATTCGCTCGCGTGCGCCGCTTCCTCGATCTCCACTGCGTCCGTTGTCACGGGGACGAAAAACACGAAGCCGAATTAAGGCTCGATGCGATTGCCGACGACTTCAACGACCTTCAGTCCTCCACGAATTGGACTGAAGTGATGAACCGTCTGAATCGTGGTGAAATGCCGCCGACCGACGAGCCGCGCCCCGACGCTGCCGAGCAACGACAGGTTGCGAGTTGGATTGCCCTCCGACTCCGCTCTGCGCCAATTGCCGATTCTGGGGGCGCTCACCGGGCGACGATCCGCCGGCTAACTCGCACCGAGTACGCAAATTCGGTTCGCGACCTGCTGCACGTCGTCTTCGCGCCTGGCGAAGATCCGACGGAGCGGCTCCCACCCGATGGCAAGCTGGACGGCTTCGACAAACTCGCCGGAGGGCTTTCGGTCGATCCGTCCCTCCTGGAGGCATATCTCGACGTGGCCGTCCAAATCGCCGAAAAGGCGGTCCTTATCGGCGACGTGTCGAGGCCGCCGGTGCCAACCGAGCGGCATCGGTTTGAATATGAGCGCACGCCGATCCATCCCTATGAAATCACGATGCGGCCTTGGACTATTGTCCGCCCCGACGGCCTCGTCATCATGCACGGCGCGGCCGGATCGAAAGACGGTCTGCGGCACTCCCACGGCGGCAAGTTGGTCCCCGTCCGCGGTCAATACACGCTTCGCGTGCGGGCAGGAGCAAGTCCGGGCCCCGACCGAAAGCCGGTAGCGATGTATGTCTGGCGTGGCGGCGTCGGCCAGACTTTATTCCGGCGTGAGGTCACGGCAACCCTCGACAACCCGCAGGAAAACGAGCAGACCCTTTGGCTCAATCCGGAAGGCAGCGATGAGTTGAACGTGTTCCTCGAAGGAGGCGTGAACTTTTCGGTCGCCAACGAGCTGGCCCATCAAATGCAAGGCGAGGTCGAACGGGCTCTGGCGGCCGGCGATGCCCGGAACGCCGGCCGGCTGCGCGCCCAAATGCGCACCGAAGGCGCGGTGTGGATGAACCGTCCCAATCCTGCGACACTGCACACCGAGGAGTTGCCCCGATTGCTTCTCGACTACATCGAGATCGAGGGGCCACTGTACGATCGCTGGCCGCCGCAGAGCCACACCACCGTGCTGTTCGAGGGGCCTGCCGCCGTCAAGGACGTCGATTACGCACGTCGCATTTTTGTCCGTCTATTGCCGCGAGCCTATCGCCGCAATGTCGCCGCCGAGGAGATTGAAACCATCATCCGCGTGGTGGCCGACGAGTTGGACGCGGGCGAGACATTCGAGGCGTCGGTTCGCGCGGGATTAGCGACGATGCTTTGCTCGCCGAGTTTCTTGTACGTGGGCGAATCGGCCAGCGACGCCAACCAGCGCGATGCGGAGTTGTTCGACGATTTCCAACTCGCCGAGCGACTGTCGTACTTTCTGTGGAGTTCTCTGCCGGACGACGCACTGCTTCAGACGGCGGCTCGTGGGAAGTTGAACAATGCGGCAATGCTAATCACCGAGACCGACCGCCTGCTGGCTGACCCAAAATCCGATGCGCTGGCCCGCGACTTCGCCGCCCAATGGCTCAAGGTGGACGAGTTTGATCGCTTCGTGCCCGACCGTGAGCTGTATTCCGGATTCCATCGGCCTGACCTGGCCGGACTGGACGGCGACCTCAAGGCCGAACCCCTGCACTTTTTCCGCGAACTCCTCCGCAACGACCAGACCGTGTTCGCCTTTCTCGACTCGGATTGGACGATGGCTAACGAGCGGCTGGCACGATTCTACGGCCTGCCGCCGATCGCAGGCGACGAGTTCCGGCGAGTTGCCCTACCACCCGAGTCGCGCCGTGGCGGGCTGTTGGGTATGGCTGGCGTTCACCGCTGGGGAAGCGACGGCAACCGCACCAGGCCGGTACAGCGGGGCGCGTACGTGCTCGACGTTCTGTTTAACAATCCGCCCGACACGCCTCCGCCGAACGTCGGCGAGGTCGAGCCGAACGTCGAAGGGAAGAACGTCTCGGTTCGCGAGCGGCTCGCTAAGCACCGGACGATCGCCGCCTGCGCCGCCTGCCACGACGGCATCGATCCCTACGGGTTGGCGCTGGAGAACTTCAACGCGATCGGTCTTTGGCGCAAGGCGCAAGACGGCGAAGTCCGCAACTGGTTCGCTCGCGGCGGCCCTCCTCGAATCAACGCCAGCGGCGTCTTGCCCGATGGCCGGCGGTTCGCCGGTTTCGCCGAGTTCAAGCGTGCGCCTCTGGAACGCCCCGATCGCTTTCGCCGGGCCTTGGCCGAGAAGTTACTTGCCTATGCTCTCGGTCGTCGCCTGACACCCGCCGACCGAGCGACGATCGACGGCATCGTCACGCAAACTGAACGCCAGGGCGACACGCTGCGCCTCTTTGTGCGCGCCATCGTCGCCAGCAACGCCTTCCGACGTCACTAATCGCCACATTCGCAGGAGACCCTTTCCATGACACCTTCCATCGACCGACGCACCATGCTTCGCGGCGCCGGCGTCGCTGTAGCCCTTCCGTTGCTCGAAGCGATGGTGCCTGTCCGAACGACGGCCAATTGGGCGGGGCGAAATGCCGTCGATCCACACGCTGCCCCGTCGCGGCTGGCCGTGTGCTACTTCGGCACGGGGATGAACATGGATCAATTCACGCCTTCTAACGATGGCCTCGGCTTTACACCGAGCCGGACTCTCAGGCCGCTTGAACCATTTCGCGGCGATATGACGGTGGTCAGCGGAACGTGGCTTCGCCACGGCGGAGCCCACACCGGCGATTACACGTTCCTCACCGGGGCCAAAGCCCACACGTCGCAAGGGATCAAGAATACCGTCTCGGCCGACCAGTTCGCGGCGGAGCAAGTCGGCCGCGAGTCCCGCTTCCCCTCGTTGGAACTTTCCGTCCGCCGCGGCACCGGCTTCGGCGGCAGCATGAAGACGCTGGCCTGGAATCGCAACGGCGTTCCTCTCGCGGCCGAGAGCAACCCGCGGGCGATCTTCGATCGCCTGTTTCGCACGAGCGACGCCAAGCAGCATTCGCAGCAGCAGCGCTCGTTCGCCCGCCGTGGCAGCATCCTCGACGCAATCGGCGAGCAAACCCGGCGGCTGGAGCGCCGCGTCAGCCGCGACGATCAACGACGAATCGACGACTACCTCGCCTCGGTCCGCGCGGTGGAACGCCAATTGCAACGCGATATCCAATGGTCGGAACGCCCTAAGCCACCTGTACGCGCGTGACCGCGCGGCGCGTTCGAGCGATCCTACGATCCCGAGTTGACTCGCGACTTCCACTACGAGACCTATTCGCGGCTCATGTACGACCTGATGGTGCTGGCCTTTGAGACCGACTCAACCCGAATTATCACGTACGTCGTGCGGCAAGAACTCCGCGGCGGCGTCTATCCCGAGTTCGGCGTGTCGAAGGGATATCACGAACTGAGCCACCACAACCACGACCCCAGGAATCTGGAAGAGTTGGCCCAGGTTGACACGATCTACATTCGACACTTTGCCCACCTGCTCGACCGGCTGAAATCGATCCGCCATGTCGACGGCAGTGCGCGTACTCGACCACACCCTCTTGGCGTTTTCCAGTGGCATGGGCATGAACCATTCGCCCGACCGGCTCCCCACGGCTCTGTTCGGTGGGCGGGCACTGGGGATCAAACATCAAGGGCACCTCCGGCTTCCCGAGCGTACTCCGCTCTCCAGCATCTGGCACACACTGCTCGACCGCATGGGCGTGAACGTCGGCGAGACGTTTCAGGACAGCACGGGACCGATTCGGCAGCTCATCGGGTGAGCCGTCCGCAGCACCAGGTTACGGATCGAATAGATAAGGCGCCAACCGAGAAAGCTCGTCCAATGCACCAGTACGCCATTCTACTCGCGCTCGCGGTCACCGCGGCTGAAGCTTGGGCCGGCCCCGAAGGTCCAGATGCTCCTGTCGCACCGGCTGACAAGCTGACGAGTCCCTTGGGAATCGACTTCCGCCTCATTCCGGCCGGCCAATACGACCGTGGTCACGACCACAGTGGCCAATGCGAGGAACTGGTCGCCGCGTTTCCCCGTTCGATTACGCCGCGCGGCTTCGCCCAGGATGAGCGGCCGCGACACCGGGTACAGATCAGCCGGCCGTTTTACTGTGCAACCCATGAGGTCACGGTCGGCCAATTTCGCAAGTTCGTCAAGGCCACCGGTTATCGCACGAGCGGCGAAACTTCTGCCGAGGGAATCGTGGGTTTCGCTCCCCGCTCCCACGAGGAGATCGAGCGCACGGGTCTACGGCGTCTGTTCGAACGGCGGCGCGAATTCCTGTGGAGGCAGCCCGGCTTCACGCAACAAGACTCGCATCCCGTGGTCGGCGTAAGTTGGCAGGACGCGCAGGCATTTTGCCGATGGCTCAGTAAGGAGGACGGGGCTCGTTACCGGTTGCCCACGGAGGCGGAGTGGGAATATGCTTGTCGCGCCGGGACGAGCGGCTGGTTCTCCTTTGGCGACACGTTTCGTGGCGAGATTCACCGGCATGCCAATGTTGCTGGCATCGAGCTCGAAGAGCGTCACCCTGGAATGGCAACGCGGCAATGGCTTCTCGATCCCCGCCTGGATCCTGCCGACGACTCGATCTACACGGCCCCAACCGGCAGCTACCGGCCCAATCCTTGGGGCCTCTACGATCTGCACGGCAACGTTTGGGAGTGGTGCGAGGATCGGTATCTCGACACCTGTTACCGCGCGCTGGTGGCCAACGCCCGAAGCGCACCGAGCGTAAACCCTCGGAACGACGAGGATGCGGCAGACGACGGCGACTGGCGGGTCATCCGCGGAGGCAGTTGGGCAAACGGCCCTATCCTCTGCCGCTCTGCCGCACGCGGCTTCTTCGACGCCACCGATGGTGCGTGCTACCTGGGCTTCCGCGTCCTACGTGAAATCGACGACCAGCCACTTCCTGGCGGCGCACGGTAAACCAAATGCCCGGACGTACGCCACATCGCCAACTCACCGTGGACGCATTTCAATTCCTCCGGATGTCCACTCAGCACCAAGTTGTACTTGCCAATGCTGCACGACGTTCTCTCGCAGCAAGGGCAGAAAAATCAATCTCGACAAGCCGTTCTATCATCAATCCTCCGCCGGATTCCGGCCTCCCAGCCCCGGACGCCGGCCAGAAAAAGTTCAATAGCCCTCTTGTCGTCCCGAATCTACAAAACAAGTGGTTTGAAGCATGTTTTGGGGAGCCGTTAAGATCAGCCAAGTAGCCACCGGGCAGCCACGCTCACCCAAACAGACGTCTTGTCGAATCGGTCGCTGAGTTCGTCAAGAAATCGCCCGGAGTCTTGGGGCCTCTGATGGATTTTGTTCCCTGGACCTGGGGCTTCGCCTGCGGCTGTCGCCGTGTTGCTCCACCGAGGCTGACTTGTTTTGCCCCGTTGGGGCATCCCGATTCACGTCGAAGTTTGAATTAAACGTTTCCCAATTTCTTGCAAGACTTATGGCCAGACCCGCCAGCGGCCTGCGGCTAATGAAGAACGGTGAACGGTTTCTGCGAAGCCGGTCGCTGGTTTTTCGGCCGTGGATTTGCTAAGACATTCTGTCGGCACGGTTCTCCCACATTTATTTCGGACGGCAGTTTCCATGCAATTCTTAGAAAGTCTTGGGCAATTCCTCCGGGCCGGCGTGGACGTGATTGTGTCCTTCTTCGGCCTGTTCGAGCCGCACGCGGGGTTGTATATCGCGCTTATTCTCTGGATTGCGTTTTGGGTCGGGGCGGTGAATTGGGTCCGCCTGCGGAAAATTCTGCTCGAAGGCGGTTGGACGGGCCTCGTCTTGATTGCGGGCCTGGCGATTTTGGTGTGGGGCTGCATCGCCCCGCCCGCCGGCGACACCCACTCCATTTTGGGGCTGGAATTGAGCAACTTCGTCGGCAAGACGGTGTATGTGACGGGCCTCATCTGCATTATGTTTATCTGCGGATCGATCCAATTGGCCGGCAATCCGCCGCGCGAAGAGGCCCCCGTCCCGCCGGCCTCGAGCCATCCGCTCCACTAAGGATCGTTCGAGAAATAAGTGTCCTCTATTCTTTGAGGGGCACGGCGCTCGCCGCCGGCTGTTCGCGTTCCACCAACTGGTGGCTAGCGCCATTCCGCTCAGTTATTTCTCGAATGATCCTAAGGCGGGTTTCGGCCGTAAGAGCCGCCGCTACGGAAGCGATTAACTGGCGGCGTGCCAACTGGAGTTGAATTCCCGCCGGTTCCTCAACCACGACATTTCCCGTGGCGGGGTCGATTTCGGGAAAGCGGTTGCGATGGACAAATCGCTCCCACCAGTTGGCGTGCCGGAGGTTGGGACTGTCTTCCCGGACGAGATGCTCTTTGCCCCGGCGGGTGACGAGCAGGACGGTGCCGTCGTCCCGGCATTCTTTCACGAGCCAGTATTTGTCCACGACATAGGCGTAGTCGTCCCCATGAGGCGTGGGCGTGACCTCCCGGTGCGCGGACCGGGGCTTTGGCTGTATTTGGTTTTGTGAAAGATAACCGGATCACCGGGGGTGTAAGGGTGAGACATCCCAAACCATCCTTTTTTGCCGTAATTGACAAAGTTACAACGTCAATCCGTAAGAGGAGACATCCATCGTCTATTGTACTCCTGTCGTTTTGGTTTGCACATTGCATTCCCGGTTTCTGATGGGTTACGTCCGAAAAAATTGCCAAAATTGCCGCGATTTCGGGATTTTTCGGACGATTCTTCGCATGCTTCTGTCCAAACGACCCAAAAAACCGTCGGCACCGGGAAGAAAACGTCGCGGATTGCTTTTCGAGCCGGGGGCAACTTGGTATAGTTTCCCCGCTCTTTGTGGTAATATCAAACACCGGTCGGTTTCGGTTTTTTCCTTTCAACTTCAAAGATTTCAACCAGACAACACACATGGCGTCCAAATCCAAAATTGAAAAGATGAAGCGGAACGCGAAACTCGTGGAAAAATACGCCGCGAGGCGCGAGCAGCTGAAAAAAGAAGGCGACTACGCCGCCCTCGCCAAATTGCCGCGAAACTCGAGCGCCACCCGGCTGCGCCGCATCTGCAAATTGACGGGGCGGTCCCGCGGCGTGTACCGGAAGTTCCAGATTTCCCGGATCATGCTCCGCGACATGGCTTTGGACGGCCTGATTCCCGGCATGAAAAAAGCCAGTTGGTAACAGCAACAGCCAGAGAACGCGAACACCGGCGAGCCGGGTCGCGTCGGCGACTGGGTGCGATTTGACCCGGTGGCTGACGCCGCTCGGCTTCCTTTCTTCCCCCCTTCATCACCCGAACCGCGAACGCCTGATGAAGCAGATTGCCGTTTTGGGAGCGACCGGCTCGATTGGCAAAAGTTGCCTGGAGGTGGTGCGTTCGCTCGAAGACCGCCTGGCGGTGTTTGCGATGACGGCCCATCGTCAATGGGAGCCCTTGGCCGCGCAGGCGGCGGATTTTTCGCCCCGCTATGCCGTCTTGGGCGATGCCGAGGCGAAGAATCACTGCGACCGGAGCCAATTTCCCCCAAACACGAATTTGATGTTTGGTCCGGAGGCGATCGAAGAGGTCGCGGCGATGCCGGAGGTGGATATTGTCGTCTCGGGCATCGTGGGAGCGGCGGGACTGAAAGGCACCTGGGCGGCGATCGAGGCGGGAAAGACCGTGGCCGTCGCCAACAAGGAAACGCTGGTCGTCGCGGGGCCTTTGGTGATGGCCAAAGCCTTAGAGACCGGGGCCACGCTGATCCCGGTCGATAGCGAGCATAGCGCGGTGTTCCAGGCCCTCCAAGCGGGCCGGCCCTGCGAAGTCCGCCGGGTCGTGCTGACGGCGAGCGGCGGTCCGTTTCGCGGCTGGACTCGTGAACAAATGCGCTCTGTCACGCCGGAGATGGCGTTAGATCATCCCACCTGGAACATGGGGCCCAAGATCACGATCGACTCGGCCACGATGCTGAACAAAGCCCTGGAGATCATCGAGGCCAAATGGCTGTTCGGGCTGGAGGCGGACCAGATCGAGGTCGTGGTGCATCCGCAGTCGATCATCCATTCTTTTGTGGAATTTGTGGACGGTTCGGTGATTGCGCAGTTGTCTCCGCCGGATATGAAGCTACCAATTCAATATGCCCTGACCTGGCCGGAACGGGTTCCAGGGATCAGTCCCGCGATGGATTGGCGCCAGGCTTATGCCCTCGAGCTGTCCCCGCCTGACCTGGACGCCTTTCCGGGTTTGGCGTTAGGATTCGAGGTAGCCCGCCGGGGCGGCAGCAGCGGGGCGGTCCTCAACGCCGCCAAAGAGGTGGCGGTGGAACGGTTTTTGAATCACGAACTTCCCTTTATCGAAATTCCCCGCGCCTGCAAGGCGGTTTTGGAAGCACACGAGTTTGACCCGTCGCCGACTTTGACGGATTTGCTGCGGCTTGACGGCTGGGCTCGAAAGGAGACAACCCGGTGGCAACCTTGATGTTCAGTCTGTTCGCCTCTTCGCAATTGTTGACCCCGCTGTGGGCCGCGTCGATTATCGGCATGGGCCTCAACATTCTCTATGTCGCCATCGGGCTGGGGTTTGTGATTTTCTTTCACGAGCTCGGCCACTTTGCCGTCGCCAAGTGGTGCAACGTGAACGTGGAGCGGTTCAGCATCGGGTTCGGGCCGATCTTGTGGAGCGTGAAACGCGGGGAGACGGAATATGCCCTCTCGTTGATTCCCTTCGGCGGCTACGTGAAAATGCTGGGCCAGGACGACATGGACGCCACCCAGATGACCAACGAGGAAATCGCCCAGGATCCCAGGTCCTATTCCGCCAAGTCCGTGCCGCAGCGGATGGCGATCATCTCCGCCGGCGTGATTATGAACATCATCACCGGGATGCTGTTTTTTGCGATCGCCTTCAACATCGGCGTCGAAATGTCGCCCTCGGAGATCGGCGGCACGCAGCCTGGGATGCCCGCGTGGAAAGCGGGGCTCGACACGGGCGACCGCATCACGCGGATCAACGACCGGGACGTGTCCACGTTCTCGGACCTCATGCGGGGCGTCGCGTTGACTTCCGGGCCTTTGCACATTGAAGGCGTGCATCCCGACGGCAAAGAGTTCGAGCGCGACGTGATCCCCGACAAATCCGGAACCCGGCGGATCATCGGGGCCGCTCCGATGACCGACAGCCTCGAGATCATTCCGCCCGAAGTGGATGTGCCCATCGCCGAACCCGCCTCGCCCGCGAGCACGCTCAAAGAGGGGCAAGGTTTCGAGAAGGGGGACATCATCAAAAAAGC
The DNA here is from genome assembly GCA_963815195.1 of uncultured Planctomycetaceae bacterium. GTDB lineage: Bacteria > Planctomycetota > Planctomycetia > Planctomycetales > Planctomycetaceae > CAWAVN01. The sequence goes on along the minus strand of CAWFGE010000008.1, from coordinate 98,919 downwards.
CGCCATCCACGGCGGGAAAGTTCAGGCGTTTTCCACCTACCCGCAGCTAAACCGCTGGTTGGGCTTGACCGATGTCCGCCGCTCCCCCGTGGATTTCTATGTCGAGCGGGACGGGAAATTGCTGCAAAAGCCGATCACCGTGCCGCCCGCGCATTTCCGCCGGCTGGGATTGCGGATGGACATCAGCAAGATCACCGCGATCGCGGACAACTCGCCCGCGGCCCGCGCGGGGTTGCGGGTGGGCGATAAAATCACACATATCGACGGCGTCGCCGTGGGCACGGACATGGATCCGCTGCGGCTGCCCGATTACTTTTATTCCCGCCGGACCGGCGGCGAGCGGGAAGTCGTCGAAGTGGACGGCCAGCCCGAAAAAGAGGTGGTGGTGCGGGTCGCCCGCCGGCAGGACGAGGGCGAAGACAAAATCCTCACGCTGCGGGTCGCGCCCGTGGACCGCCCGGGCTGGACATTTTTGCCCTTCGGCGAAAACGTGCCGCTCGATGTGCCCGCGATCGGACTCGCCTATCACATGATTCCCTCGTTCGTGCTCGGCGTCGAGCCGGATTCTCCCGCCGCCAAAGCGAAAATCAAAAAGGGAGAACGCCTGAATAAAATCGTGTTCCTGCCGCCGCCCGACGACGAGCAGGATATGCTCGGCTCGGAGCAGCGGGAGATCAAGTTCGGCGAGAAGGAATCCGAAGGCAAACAGAACTGGGCGTTCGCATTCCGGGTCATGCAGATGACGCCCGACCGCGAGGTGATCCTGACCGTGACCAACGACAAGGAGGAGACGCGGGAGGTCCGCATGAAGCCCGAACCGGTCAAAGATTGGTACCTGCCGGACAATCGGGGGATTCGCCTCTTGGGCCTGACGGAAACCCAAGTCGTGCCCAATTTTCTGGCCGCGATGCACATGGGCTACGACCACGTGAAGAACTCCGCCTACGATATTTATCTCACCCTCCGCAACCTCTTCAGCGGAAACATTTCGTTTACGGAACTGCACGGGCCGTGGGGGATTGCCAAGGCCGCTTATAAAATCGCGGCCCACGGACTCCCGGAACTCTTGATGTTCCTGGGCTTTCTCAGCGTGAACCTGGCGGTGTTGAACTTCTTGCCGATCCCGGTTTTGGACGGCGGCCACATGGTGTTTCTGATCTGGGAAGGCGTGACCCGCAGCAAACCGAGCGAACGGGTCCTGCGGGCCGCGCAGGCGGCGGGCCTCTTGTTTGTCGTGGCCTTGATGCTCTTCGTGCTGTTTCTCGACATCTTTGTGCACACCGATTAATTGTTGAGGCCACAAAGGCCCCAGAGGAGCAAAGGGAAAGACAGGTGGCGCGCAGCGAAGGGCGTGGCGACCCTAAAGACCACCGGCCGAGCCAAGGCTTCTGCTTTGTGGCCTTTGCTCCTTTGTGGCCTTTGTCCCTCAAAATGCGGGTCTTTTCAGGGAAGGCCTTCTGGAAAGTCAACGTTTCGTGGCCAGTTGGAGCTAAAAAACATGCCCGTCCGCTTGGATTCCAAGCCCTGCTTGAACGATCTCTCCCGCGAGGAGTTGGCCGAATGGTGCCAGTCGCGGGGCGAGCGGGCGTTCCGCGCGGATCAGATTCGCCGGTGGGTGTTCGGCAAGCGGGCGGAGTCGTTCTTGGACATGCGCGATCTCCCCGAGCGGTTTCGCGAAACTTTGACGGAGTCGTTCGATCTCTTCGCGTCGCGCATCGTCGGACATCAAATCGCCAAGGACCGCACGGAAAAGCTGCTGCTCGAACTCCAGGACGGCCAGGTCGTCGAGTGCGTGTTGATGCGGGAAACCAAACGCCGGACGGTGTGCATCAGCACGCAGGTGGGCTGCGCGATGGGCTGCGTGTTCTGCGCGAGCGGGTTGGAAGGCCTCAAGCGGAACCTGTCGACGGGCGAAATCCTCGAGCAGGTCTTGCGCGTGGACCGCTTGCTCAAACAAGACGAGCGATTGACCAACGTGGTCGTGATGGGGATCGGCGAACCTCTCGCGAACCTCAAGTCCCTGCTGCCCGCGCTCGAGGCTTTGAACAATCCCCGGGAAATGGGCTTGGGGGCCCGGCGAATTACGATTTCCACCGTGGGCCTGCCTGAAAAAATCCGCGAACTCGCGGCCCTGGGCAAACCCTACAACCTCGCCGTGTCGCTGCATGCTCCCAACGACCGCTTGCGAAACGAACTCGTCCCGGTGAATGCGAACATCGGCATCGATCAGGTGCTCGCCGCCGCCGAGGATTATTTTGAGAAAACCGGCCGGCGGGTGACTTACGAGTATGTGCTGTTAGGCGAAATCAACGATGCCCCCGCGCATGCGCATCAGTTGGCAAAGCTTCTAGCCGGCCGGAACGCGCATGTGAATTTGATCCCCATGAACCCTGTGGCGGAGCTGTCTTACCACGACCCCGCCGCCCCGCGGACGGAAGAGTTCCTAAAGATTCTGGAGAGCCGGGGCGTTGCCGCGACGGTCCGCAAACGCAAAGGCGCCGACATCGACGCCGCCTGCGGCCAACTTCGGTTGAGCCACGAACGCCGATCGGCTCAAGAGCGTTCGTGATTGCCACGAAGAATCTCTTTCGCCTCAGCGCGGCCGTGCGGGGAGGGATCAAGCCGCGGGCACGCCGAGTTCGCCGTGTTGCAGCACGCCCGCGGCGATGGTTGCGGTGATCTCCAGCGGGTCGCCGGGGCGTTCGTAGTGGAACAGCATCAAGTCGGCCCGCGCACCGCGGCGGAGACGGATTTCTTCAAAGCCCAGCAGAATCGCCGGGTTTCGGGCCGCGAGGTCGCAGGCTTCCTGGAGCGAGAGCCCTGCGAACTCGATGGCCGTCGCCACGCAGGTGTCGGTCTCCACGCCCGAACCGGCGAGAAGTTGCCTTTGCCCGGCGATGACGATTCGGCCGTCTTCCAGAATCTCCACGTCGATATTGCCTTCGCTGTAACGTCCCGGCGGACAGCCCGCCAAGCCGGACGCGTCGCAGGTGATGATAATTCGATTGAGTCCTTTCGCTCGGATCATGCTGCGGACCACGCTGGGCGGGAGATGATAGCCGTCGGTGATCAGGCTGGCCCACAGGCGTTTGTCGCCCAACTGTTCCCAGATGTAATTCGGATGCCGGCGGATCATGCCGTGTGCTCCGTTGCCCAGATGCGTGCTGAGTCTCGCTCCCGCTTCGACGGCGGCGGTGATTTGCTCGGGCGTCGCGGCGGTGTGTCCGATGGAGATCACGACGCCGGCCGCAGTCGCTTTCTGGATGAACTCCACCGCATTCTCGGCTTCGGCCGCCAAGGTCACGAGGCGGATGCGGTTGCCGGAGATCTCTTGAAGTTTGGAAAACTCCTCCCAATCCGCGGCCCGCACGTGTTGCAAGGGATGCGCTCCGCGCGGGCCGTCCTCGGCGGAAATGTACGGGCCTTCGAGATGACAGCCCGGGACCATTTTCCCGGCCCAGGCTTCCCGCCGGCAGGCTTCATCGATCGCTTGGAAACCCGCGGCGAGGGCTTCGAAGGAGTTGGTGACGAGGGTGGGGCACATTCGCGTGATGCCATAGCGAAAATGCGGCCGGAGCGTTTCGAGCACCTCATCGGCGGTCAAGTCTTCCTTGCTGAACCACACGCCGGCATGCCCGTTGATCTGCAGATCGAACAGCCCCGGCGCAACCCAAGGCCATTCGCTCGCATCGCCCGCGGGAAACGCCGGGTCCACCGCCCGAATGCGTTCGCCCTCGATGGTGATGCAAACGGGTTCCCCATTCTCATACCGCCGCCCGAATACCTGCATGGTGTGTCTTTCCTGGCAAGAGATCTGTTCGCCTCTTTCAATCGGTTCGAACCACAGGATAACAAATAACCTGCTAAAGAGCGGCGCACGGTTGAGGTGCATGTTCGTCCTGTTTCCGCTTACTTCGTGCGCGGCTCCTTTCTTTGCGCTTCTGCGACTTGGCGTGAGGTTCTTTCACCAATGGGCCACCGGACCGGAGGGGACGGGGATGTGCATGTCTTCCAGGACACCGGTGCGCGGGCCGCGGGCGGGGCCGTCGGCGGCGATGGCGGCGAGGGTCGCTTTGAACTCATCGGGGGTTTTGACGAGTTGGAATTGGTGCCGCAATCGCGGGCGGACGCGCATGGCTTTCAAATACCAATGCCCCATTTTGCGGAACATGGAAATTCCGCGCTCGAAGCCGAGACGCTCTTGAACGTATCCGAACTGCTTTTGCATCAAATCGAGCCTGTCGTCGAAGCTGCCTGGGGGTTCGTAATGCCCGGTGCGTTCCCACTCGGCGAGTTGGCGGAAGATCCAGGGATTGGCGAGCGCTCCGCGGCCGACGGAGACGCCTTGGCAGCCGGTTTCTTTCAGCATGCGGGCTGCATCGGGAATATTCCGCACGTCGCCGTTGCCGATGACGGGGATGCGTTCGACCGCTTCGACGACTTTGCGAATGCCCGCGAGGTTCACGAGTCCGGTGAAACCCTGCGCGCGGGTGCGGCCGTGGATGGCGATGGCGACGACGCCGACTTCCTCGAACAGCCGGGCGAACTTGGGGGCGGTGAGTTGCGAATCGTCCCAGCCCAGCCGCATTTTAACGCTGACGGGAATCTTCACGGCCTGGACGACGCTCTCGACCAGCGAGACGGTTTCGTCGGTCCGGCACATCATGTTGGCGCCGGCACCGCCTTTGGTGATGCGGTCGACGGGGCAGCCCATGTTGATGTCGATCGAATCCACGCCCCGCGATTCCAAGAGCTGGGCCGCCTCCCGCATCGCCCAGGCTTCGCGGCCGAAAATTTGCACGGAGAACGGGGAATCCTCCGGGCAGGTTTCCACAAGCTGCCAGGTTTTCTCGCTGCCTTCCAAGAGGCCGCGGGCGTTGACCAGGTCGGTCGTCCCCAAGCCCACGCCGCCGAGTTCCCGCACAATCCGCCGAAACGGCAGATTCGTATAACCCGCCAAAGGCGACAACAAAAACCGCGTCGGCAGTTCGAGCGTGCCGTATCGCAAAGGCGGCCGAGGTTCGGGGGGTGGATAAAACGTCATAAAGGCGAGCGTGGGCGTCAGCCCCATGATGATGCGAAGGTCAGATGAAGTTTGGAAATCGAGAACAAACCCCGGGGCGAAAACCGCGAAAACCGTTATCACTACTTTAGCGAAAAGGGAGTTAATCGAGAACGCCCGGAGGTTGTTCCCGGTGCGAAACCGGGACGATCCCCAACAATCGATATTTTTTCTACTTTTTTCAAGATTCCTCGGGTTCCCCTCTCAAAAAAAGCTAGGGTTGTACACCCTCATATGACTACTGGCTGATGAATCGACACCTTGATAAGACCGTGAGGACAACATGAGAACCAACACGATTGCGCCGTCTGTCCGTCTTTTGCTCGGCTGGGTTCCCAATGTGCTGGTTTTTGGAGTTCTCGGTGGAATCGGTTATTGGGGTTATGTGTTCCACTGGACGATTCCGCAGTTTTCCGAACTTGTAGACGCGGACGAGGCGAAAGCTCGCGAAGTGCTGCCGCCGAATCCCGCGAATCCTGCTCCTTCCGTCCCGCTGGCGGGCCGAAAGTCGGCCGAGCCGACCGCCGACGACAAGCTGCCGCCCGTGCGGTTTGCGTCCGCCGAGGCGATTGCCAAGACCGGCATCGAACTCGCCGCCGCGGAAAACATGGCGATGGATGAATTCGTCGTGGCCAACGGCGTCGTGAGCTACGACCGCACGCGGCTGGCGGAGTTGTCGGTCCGCGTGCCGGGCCGCGTTTGGCGGGTTGAAAAACATATCGGCGATCCGATCCGCAAAGGCGATGTGTTGGCGATTGTCGAATCCGCCGAGGTCGGCCGCGCGAAGTCCGATTTTGTGGAAGCGCTGGTTCTGCATCGGTTGGCCGAGCAGACCTTGGCTCGGCTGAACGAAGTCCCGGATGTCGTCACGATTCGCGCGATCCACGAAGCCAAAGGCAAATGCGAACTGGCCCGCGTGCGGCGGTTCAATGCCATGCAGACGCTCGCCAATCTCGGGCTGCCGATCAAGCTCGACTCATTCGCTGGCCTGACCGAAGAAGAAGCCGCCTCGAAGCTGCACTTCCTCGGCCTGCCGGAACCGATTGTGAAATCGCTCGACGCCGGTGCCTGCTCGGCGAACCTGATCCCGCTGACCGCTCCCTTCGATGCGATCGTCACCGAAAGCAACGTGGTCGTGGGCGAAATGGTCACGTCCGAGACGCCTCAGTTCGTTATCAGCGACGTGAGCCGGATGTGGCTCAAACTCGACGTTCGCCAGGAAGATGCGCGGAAGCTGCATCTCGGGCAGAAGCTGATGTTCTCGGTCAACGGCATGCCGGGCGAGATTCCGAGCACGCTGACCTGGATCGGCACCGAGATCGATCCCAAGACCCGCACCGTCCAAGCCCGCGCGGAAGTCGCCAATCCGCTGCTCGCCCCGCCGCGGAGCGCGGTGCCTTTGACGCTGACCGCCTACCCCGGACCGGCGAAGCCCCGCGTCTCCGCCGCCGGCAACGCGGCCGGGCAGCGCCTGCTCAAAGCGAACGCCTTCGGCACGGCCCGCATCCGCTGCCGGGAGAATCCCCAAGCCGTCGTCGCTCCCAGCCTCGCCGTCCAATGGCAGTGGGAGAAATCGCAATACATCGTCTTCGTTCCGAGTGCCGACGGTTTGAGCTTCCGGGCTCGGCGGGTCCAGCCGGGACTGGAACGCAACGGCTACACGGAAATCCTGGAAGGGCTGGAGCCCGGCGAGTCCGTCGTCATCAGCGGCAGCCGCATGCTGACCGCGGAGCTGTCGGAAACTCTGGAAGAACAGCAATTGGCCGTCAGTACGGTTAAGTAAAAACTGAGCGGAATGGCGCGAGCCACCGGTTGACGGAATGGCGCGAGCCACCGGTTGACGGAACCCTGGAAAACCGGCGGGGAGCGCCGTACCGCTCAAAAATGACGACGTTTGCAGGTCACCTCTCACCTGTCGAAGCGGGAGCCTTTGTTTTGCAGTCGCTTATCACCTGGTCGCTGAATCATCGTTGGCTGGTCTTTTTGGGAGCGGTCGCCGTGGCCGTGGGCGGATTCGTTTCGCTCCGGCGTTTGAATATCGACGCCTTTCCCGACACGACGCCGGTGCAGGTCCAGATCAACGCCGACGTCCCCGGCGTGGTCGCCACCGAAGTCGAACGGCTCGTCACCTATCCGATCGAACTCTTGATGGGCGGGCTGCCCGGCCTTGTCGAGGTTCGCTCGATCTCGCAGTTCGGCGTCGCCCAGGTGACGGTCACGTTTGAAGACGGCACCGATTTGTATCTCGTCCGGCAGTTGATTTCGCAGCGGCTGGCGAAGTTGGAACTCCCGCCGGGCACGCCCAGCCCTGAACTCGGTCCGGTGGCGACGGGCTTGGGCGAAGTGTTCCACTACTTGCTTTATCCGAGCGACGACCCCGAAGCGAAAAGCCGGACGGAAGTCCGCACGCTGCAGGATTGGACCGTCCGCCCCGAACTCCGGGCCGTCCCCGGCACGGCCGAAATCAACACGTGGGGCGGTTTGAAGAAACAATACCAGGTCCGCATCGACCCGGCGCTACTTTATAAATACGACATCGCGTTTCAAGATGTCATCGACTCTCTTCGCCGGAACAACCTCAACGTGGGCGGCGGATACATCGACCGCAAAGGCGACATGCTGCTGGTGCACGGCATCGGCCGCGCCTCCGGCGTCGAAGAGCTCAAGAACGTGCAGATCGTCGCCCAAGACGGCGTGCCCGTCTATGTCAAAGACGTCGCCGAAGTAATCGTTAACCACGAAATGCGGCGGGGGATCGTCACCGCGGACGGCGAGCACGAGGTGCTGCTGGGCTTGGGTTTCATGCGGACCGGCGAAAACAGCTACGCCGTCACCGGAAACATTCGCGAGAAGTTTGAAAAGCTCCGCAAGGACCTGCCCGAAGGCGTCGAATCCGAAGTCGTTTACGACCGCACGGATCTCGTCGGCGATGTGATCGCCACCGTCCGCAGCAACCTCTGCGAAGGGGCGCTTCTCGTCGTGGCGCTGTTGTTTTTGTTCCTGGGAAACCTGCGGGCCGGGCTGATCGCCGCGGCCGGCATTCCGCTGTGCATGCTGTTTGCCTTCACCGGCATGCAGCAGATCGGCATCGCGGGGACGCTGTTAAGCCTGGGGGCGATCGACTTCGGGATCGTCGTCGACAGCTCGGTGGTGATGATCGAGAACATCGTCCGCCGGTTGGGGATCGCCCAGGAAAAAGCCGGCGGCCCGCTCTCTGCCGAGGCTCGGCGGGAGATTATCCGCGAAGCCGCGATCGAAGTCAGAAAGCCCGCGGTGTTCGGGCAGTTGATTATCATGATCGTCTATTTGCCGATCCTCACGCTCGAAGGCGTGGAAGGCAAGATGTTTTTGCCGATGGCCCTCACGGTGATTCTGGTGCTCATCGGCTCGCTGATTATGTCCTTGACGCTCACGCCGGTGCTCGCGAGCGCCCTCTTGCCCCGCGACATGCGGGACCACGACGTGTTTTTCGTGCGGCTGCTCAAACGGCTCTACGCGCCGCTGTTGCGGCTGGCGTTCTCGGCCAAGTTCGCGGTGCTCGCCCTTTCGGCGGCGTTATTGGGGGCAACGGCTTTGATCGCGGTCAACCTGGGCACCGAGTTCGTGCCCAAGCTCAGCGAAGGGGCGCTGGTCGTCGGCGTCCGCTATCCGCCGGGCACGAGCTACGACGAATCCGCCCGCAGCAACATGTTCATGGAAAAAGCCCTGATCTCCGCATTTCCCGACGAGATCGACCACATTTGGAGCCGGGCCGGCGAACCCGACGTCACCACCGACGCCGGCGCTCCGGAAACGACCGACATGTTCGTCAGCCTGAAGCCCCGCCACGATTGGAAGCGGGCCGAAACGCAGACCGAGCTTGTGGAACGGATGGAAGAGGAACTGGCCGACTTCAAAGGCCGGACGATCTGGTTCACGCAGCCGATCGAAATGCGGCTGAACGAAATGCTCACCGGCATCCGCTCCGACGTGGCGATCAAACTTTACGGCGACGATCTGGACGTTTTGACCGAAAAGGCCGCGGAACTCGAACGCGTGCTCCACAACATTCCCGGCTGTGCGGACCTCGCGGTCGACGATGTCTGCGGCCAGCCGATCTTGCAGATCAAACTCGACCGCAATGAACTCGCCCGCTACGGGATTCCCGCCGAGTCGGTGTTGGACGTGGTCGAATCGGTTTCCGGGAAGCCCGTGGGACATGTGATCGAAGGGCAGTTGCGGTTCCCGCTCTCGGTCCGCCTGCCCGAACAGAGCCGGTCCACGCCGGCCGATCTGTCCCGCATCATGCTGACCGCGCCCAGCGGCGAGCAGATTCCGCTCTCGCGGGTGGCGGGTTTTCACGAAGTCCGCGGACCGAAATACATCACCCGCGACTGGAGCGACCGCTACATCAGCATCCAGTGCAACATCCGCGGCCGGGACATGGGCAGCTTCGTCGCCGACGCCCAAAAACGGATCGACGCCCAGATCGACCTGCCCCGAGGCTACCACGTCGAATGGGGCGGCCAGTTCGAGAACATGCAGCGGGCGCAGCAGCGGTTGCTGATCGTCGTGCCGCTCGCGCTCGGCTTGATCGTCGGACTGCTATACCTCACCTTCCGCAACGTGGCGGATACGCTGTTTGTGTTCCTGAGCGTCCCGTTCGCCTGCATCGGCGGCGTCGCGGCAATCTGGGTCCGCGGCATGCCGCTGTCGATCTCCGCGGCCGTGGGCTTCATCACCTTGTCCGGCGTGTCGGTGTTGAGCAGCATGGTGCTCGTCTCGGCGATTCGCAGCCGATTGGGCGAAGGCCTGCCGTTGTTCAAAGCCATCGGCACGGCCACGGGCGAGACGCTGCGGACCATCGTCATGACCGCCCTGGTCGCCAGCGTGGGTTTTGTCCCGATGGCCACCAGCACAGGCGTCGGTGCGGAAGTGCAGCGTCCGCTCGCCACCGTCGTCATCGGCGGCGTGATGACGAGCATGCTCATGACGCTATTCGTCCTGCCGGTGCTGTATGCGTCCTTCATCGGCCGCCGTAACCGCGGCTCCGATGAGGACGACGCGAACCCCGCCGAAAACGCCCCCTCCGAAAAGCCGGCCCTCTGCGCCACGGCTCCGTAACGTCCGTCCTCCCCGGAAATCTTGCTTTCTTAAGGGTTGAGGACTCCAGCGGGCGATGTGAATCGAACGTTCACCCGCCCTTGCGCCAAAGCCCGGGCGGTTCGGGAAAAGCCCCGGAAACGCAAAGGCGCACATTGACAAATCGAAACAACACTGTTACGTTGAATGTGTTGGGGTACATACTTATTAACTTTTCTTAACCCCACCGCCATTCGGCAATCTCTTGCTGAAATTGGCTTTTTTCTTCTTGCTTTTTCTTTTCTTCATTCTTAACTCCGAAATGCGACTTCAATGTCCACCTTGACGATATGAGGGTCGACGGGTTGAGCAACCTTCTTCATCTGTCAAAACTTTTGTGCGGAGTGATATATCCATGCTGCAGGCCAGTTTGAAGGTCATTGGCGGTAAGAATGACGGCAAACTCATTGAATTCAAAAGTCGAAAGTTCCTGGTAGGTCGTGAGCAGGACTGCCACCTCCGCCCCAACAGCGATCTGGTCAGCCGGCACCATTGCGTCTTCACCGTGGACGACTACGCCCTCCGCTTGCGCGACTTGGGCAGCACCAACGGCACCCTGGTCAACGGGCGGCGGATCCGCGGCGAGACGGTGCTGACCCCCGGCGACGTCGTCCGCATCGGCAAGCTGAATCTGGAAGTGGTTATCGGTCCGCTGGAAGCCCACCAGGGTTCCGCCTTGCCCACCGCACATCAGGACACGACGACCAACGCGTCCACATTGGAAACGTCTTTCGACATGCCCGTGCCGCAGACGCTGGAAGATTCGGAGATGATTTCCGCCTCGCCGTCCAGCGACACGGTGTTCGAGTTGGACCAGACCGGCTCCGAAGAACCCGAGGGGGACACGAGAATTGTCTCGGACGCCGATTCGATCATCGATCCCGGCCCGCCGACGCCGGAGGAAGTCCCCATTCCGCCCAGCCAGCCGGGCGCGATCGATCAGGCCACGCCCCCGCCCGGATGGAATCCGCAGGCGGCGGGGCAATATCCGGGAGGCCCTTGGCCTTATCCCCAGTATCCCCAGTTCCAGCAATATCCGCAGTACCCGCCGCAGGGTTATCCGATGGGCTACCCGCCGCCGCAGTATCCGCCGATGGGTTACGGTTATCCGCAGCAGCCGGGCCAATATCCGGGGGGCTATCCGCAGAACGCGCCGCAGGATCAAGGACACGATCAAGGGTCCGATCAAGACATGGGGTTCCCCGACATCCGCCTGCCCAATCCCGAAGACACGGGCGTCAAAGAGCAGCCCCCCCGGCCCGCCGATCCGGCCCCGGCCGCGGAGGGCAGCGCCCCCAGTGCCCCGACGCCGTCCCAAAAAGCGGCCGATCTCATTAAGTCCCGCAAGCGGCGCCAGACCGATGAATAGCGCTTCGTCACGGCGAAGTTTTCGGGCCGGTCTTTAACGAACCGCGGATTTCTCTTGAACCAGACGCCCCCTCCGGGCAAACTCGGAGGAGATCGTTTCGGTTTCCTCCGTCCTTTTGCAGTCAAGGAGTCCCTGCGTGACCGACCCCAATGAAGTGCAACGACGCTATAAAGAATTCCTCGATTTGCTGCCCTTGACGATCACTCTCGCCGGTTTGCCGACGAGCGATCACGGCCGCTATTTTACCGAGGAGCAAATCGAAGCCCGTCTCTTCACTATCCGCTACGCTTACAAAGCCGCCCGGCAAATCGTCCGCGAAGCCGTGCAAAAATAGCATTTTTCGGCGGACCCGGATGTCGGCTTGGAATTGACGGGAGACGGTTTTGGATGGGATTCCGGGTGCGCGGGCGCGGGTGCACAACCTGCGGAACGTCGATGTCGACTTCCCGCGGCAGGCGCTCGTCGTGCTCACCGGCGTCAGCGGCAGCGGGAAAAGCTCGCTGGCGATCGACACCCTCTTCGCCGAGGGCGAGCGCCGCTTTCTGGAAAGTCTGCCCGCCGGCGAGCGCCAGGCCCAAAGCCAACTCCCCCGCCCCGACGTCGAGGCCATCCACGGCTTGCCGCCGACGGTGTGCATCGATCAAAGACAGCGCCCCGCGGATCGGCGAAGCACGCTCGCCACGCTCACGGGGATGGCGGATTTTCTCCGGCTGCTTTTTGCCCGCGCGGGCGTTGCCCATTGCCCCGGCTGCGGCCGCGTCGTCTCACGCCAGAGTTCGCGGGCAATCGTCGATCAGATCCTCCGCCTCGAAGACCGGAAAAAAGTCATGGTCCTCGCCCCCTGGATCCGCGGCGAGACCGGGGAACATCGGCAAGTCTTTGAAGACATCAGCCAGGCGGGGTTCGTGCGGGCCCGCGTAGACGCCGAAGTCATCGATGCCGCCAACCCGCCAAAGCTGGCCAAGACCAAACGGCACGACATCGAAGCCGTCGTCGACCGCATCGTCCTCAAACAGGGCATCCGCGGGCGATTGCAGGAATCGGTCGATCTGGCCCTCAAGCACGGCGGCGGCAGTTGCCTCATCAGTTGGCAGGAAGGCTCCGATTGGCAGGACCGCCTGTTTAGCGAACGCTTCGCTTGCCCCGATTGCGAGCGGAGCTTCTCGCCCTTGGAGCCGCGGTCTTTCAGTTTTAACAGCCCCTACGGAGCCTGTCCCGAATGCCACGGCCTGGGCGTGGTCGAGGATACCCAGAAAGACGACGCGTCCGAACCGCGGATTTGTCCCGCGTGCCGGGGCGGGCGGTTGAACGATTTTGCGTTGGCCGTCACGCTGGCGGATTGCTCGATTTGGGAGTTCACGCAAAAGACGACCGCCGATGCTTTGGACTTTGTCAACAGCCTCTCGGAACAACCCGCGGACGAAGTTCGGCAGAAGATCATGAGCCGCACGCTGCCCGAGATCGCGAACCGGCTGCGGTTTTTGCTGAAAGTCGGCCTGGAGTATCTGACGCTCGATCGGCCGACGACGACGCTTTCGGGCGGCGAGTTTCAGCGATCGCGGTTGGCCGCGTGTTTGGGGACCGGATTGCGGGGGGCATGTTATGTGCTCGACGAGCCGACCGCGGGACTGCATCCCCGCGACACGGCCCGGTTGATCGGCACGCTCCTCGAACTTCGCGATCAGGGCAACACCGTGTTCGTTGTGGAGCACGATGTCCAGTGCATGCGGCAGGCGGATTGGCTCGTCGATTTAGGCCCCGGTGCGGGCAAAGCCGGCGGCCGGGTGATCGCTTCCGGAACGCCTGGAGATGTGGCGGAGAATCCGGATTCCATCACCGCAAAGTATCTGAGAAGAAATCAACCCGGTTCCGTTCCACCTGAATCCATTGCCGAAACGCCGAAACAATTCCTCACACTGACGGGAGCAAGACGACACAACTTGAAAGACGTAACGTTGCGAGTTCCAATCGGCGTGTTGACCTGTGTGACCGGCGTGAGCGGCTCGGGGAAGAGTTCGCTCATCTCGCAAACCCTGGTCCCCGCCGTTCGGCAAGTGATTTCGGACGGGAAGGTCGCTTCCGCGGAGTTTGATGATCTCGCCGGTTGGGAATCGCTCTCCGGGATTGTGGAAATCAATCAGTCCCCTTTGGGCCGATCGGCGATGTCCACGCCAGCGACCTATTCGGGGATGTGGGACGAAGTTCGCAAGTTATTTGCCAAGACCCGCGAGAGCCGGGTACGGGGTTTCAAAGCCCGGCGGTTCAGTTTTAATTCCCGTGAAGGCCGCTGTCCCGAATGCAAAGGCCGAGGCGTGAGGCGGGTGGAAATGCACTTTCTGCCCGACGTGGACATCGAATGTCCGATCTGTCGGGGTGCAAGATTCAATCGGCAAACGCTCTCGGTCCGCTTTCGCGGCAAGACGGTCGCCGACGTGTTGGCGATGTCAATTTCCGAAGCCGCGGACTTCTTTCAGAACTTCGAGAAGCTCCGCCAGATGCTCGCCACCTTCGCCGAAGTCGGCTTGGGCTATTTGCAATTGGGGCAGTCCGCGGTCACGCTGTCCGGCGGCGAAGCGCAGCGGGTCAAACTCGCGACCGAGTTATGCAAAGGCCGACTCGAACCCGCGCTCTTTGTGCTCGATGAACCGACGTTGGGTTTGCACCCGGCCGACGTGGAACGCTTGCTGTATTTACTCCGGCGGCTGGTCGGCGAAGGGCACACGGTCCTCGTGGTGGAGCATCAGGAAGACGTGATGGCCGCCGCCGATTGGATCATCGACCTGGGCCCGGAAGGCGGAGCAAAAGGCGGCGAAATCATCGCCGCAGGCCCGCCGGCAAACATCGCCAAGAACCCCTCCCCCACAGGCGAGGTCCTGCGCGGCCGCTTCGGATTGTAAGATCGTCACGGGGCTCTGAACGCACGTTCCGAGTTATGGGAGCGGGAAAACCGACTTGTCGATGAAAGTCGACCGCGCGAAGACCGGGTCGCGCTTTTTGAATCCACGCGGCGTGCGGACGGTATTGCGCGACAACCGGCCTTTCCAGACAAGGCATCCTTCCTAAGCTGCCCCTCGGGTTTTTTCCGAAGAGGGGCCTCCGTGGGAAGGATGAGTTTTGGCCTCGGGATTTCCCGGCTTTTTTGTGCCCCGGCTGATTCGTATAGTTGACAGAGCGTGGGCCTGGTTTTTTCGCAAGTTGAGACACAATCGAACGTTCGTCTCTGGAGCGATCTCATGTCCCCCGCCCGGCGCAAAACGACCCGTCAACTGACGATTCGCTATCTGTTCGCCCTCGGGCTGTTAGGCGTGTTGGCGGTGGTGAATTACGAGATGTTCCGGGCGGAGATTCAGGAAAGCGAAGCGACGGCTGCCATTCAAAACCTCAGCAGCCGGCAGCGGCTTTTGTTTCAGCATTGCGTCGTACTGGCGGAAGAGTTCGCCCGCACAACGGATTCCCAAAAACGCGAGCGGTTAAGGCACCGCTTGCGGCAGCTTGTGGCGGAACTGGAAGCCGTCCACTACCGCATGATCCGCTTCGATTCGCCCCGCGATACTCAACTTGAAAAAGAAAAAGCCGATACCGCGGCCGGCGAAGCGCTCTCCCAGGTCGAGCACATCTATTTCGATGCGCCCTGGCTGCTCGATACGGAGGTGCGAAATTACATCGCCCAGATTCTTGCTTTGGCGGAAAGCGAAGCCGAGGATTTGGCCGCCGACAATCCGCACCTCGGTTACGTTCGCGAAGTCGCCTTGTCGGATCGGGTGACGGGAGGCTTGGATGCCGTGGTCGCGGCGTATCAGACCCAAAGCGAAGCGAAAACGACCCAGCTCCGGCAGGTGGCCTATTCCTCCTTCGTGGGCACCTATGTTGTTTTGGCGTTCACAGGCTGGTTCGTATTTCGCCCGATGGCGAGGCGGGTCCATCAGGAAATGGGCGCGATGGAGGACCTGAATGAAACTCTCGAACAGCGGGTTTCGGAACGCACGGCCCTCGCCGAGCGGCGCGCCCAAGAGTTGGAGGATTCCGAACAGGCGTTAAGGAGCCAGACCCGAATTTTGTGGTCCATTCTGGAAAGCATGGGCGACGGGGTGATGGTCGCCGACAGCGAAAGCGACTTCCAATTGATGAATCGCGCGGCACGGCAATTGCTCAACGTCGGGGCTGATTTCCAACCCGACGTGCGGTCGGAGGATTGGACGAACGAGTTCGGCGTCCGCATATTCCGGCCGGATCAAACCACGCCCTACCCGCACGAAGAACTGCCATTGATCCGGGCCATGCGGGGAGACACCGTGACGCGGGCGGAATTGTTTTTAGAGCGGGACGCCGAGCCTCGGGAGTTGTGGCTCAGCGTGACCGCGCGTCCGGTGGTCGATGACGACGGCGGCGTCCACGGCGGCGTCGCGGTCTGGCGGGATTTTACGGAACGCAAGCACGCGGAACGCGAATTGCGGGACTCCGAAGCCTTGTATCATTCCCTGGTGGAGAACCTGCCGATGTGCGTGTTTCGCAAAGACCAGAAAGGGCGCTTCGTCTTCGCCAATTCGCGGTTCTGCGAACTCTTGAAGCAAAATCCGGAGGGCGTTGTCGGCCGGACCGATTTCGACTTCTATCCAAAGGCGCTGGCCGAGAAATATCAAACAGACGACGATCGCGTCATGAGCGAAGGCGGCGTGTTCGAGGATGTCGAAGAGCACCGCTTCCAGGATGGTCAAACCTTGTTCATGGAGGTGCGGAAATCGGTCGTTCACGATTCGGAGGGCGGAGCGATCGGGCTTCAGTGCATTTTCTGGGATGTGACGGCCCGCGTTCGCGCTCAAGAGGAACGCGAGGACATGCAGCGGAAGATTTTACAATCCGAACGGCTCGCCGCGATCGGTCAAATGGTCGCGGGCGTCGCGCACGAAAGCCGAAACGCTCTCCAAAAAATCGAATGCTGCACACAACTTCTGCGCTGGCGGCTGAACGGGTCGGCGGACGGCGAAGCCGGCGAATTGATCAGCGACATTCAGCAAGCCGAGAACCGCTTGCTGCGGTTGTTCGAGGATTTAAGAGGCTTCGCGTCGCCATTGCGATTGGAATGCCGGCGGTGCAATGCCTCCGAAGTCGTTCGCAAAGCCTGGGAGAATGTGACCTCGCTGACGGGCGGCCGATCGGCCACGCTGACGGAGCAAAAGAAAATCCAAAACCTAGGCACCTACGCCGACCCCTTCCAACTCGAGCAAGTCTTCCGCAACCTGTTTGAAAACTCGCTCGCGGCTTGCCAGACAGACGCCCGTGTGACCGTGGAATATGCCCAGGCGCAAAACAACGGCCGAGCCGCTTTGGGGATCACCATTCGCGACAACGGCCCCGGTCTTTCGCCCGAAGCCAAGGCCCGCATCTTCGAGCCGTTCTTTACCACCAAGACCCAAGGCACCGGCTTGGGCACAGCGATCGTGCGAAGGATTGTGGAAGCCCATCACGGCCGGGTCGAACTGAGTCACGACGGCGAGCAGGGCGCCCAGTTTCAGATTCTCTTGCCGACGGAACCGGGGGACGATCGATGAATCCAACGTTGCGCGTCGTGATTGCCGATGATGAACCCCGCATGCGGGAGTTCTTCAGCAAGGCCATCGACCTCTTGGGTCACCAGGTGGTCGGGATGGCGGCGACCGGCCGGGAACTGGTCGAGTGCTGCGGCGAAATGCATCCCGACCTCATCATCACCGACATCAAAATGACCGGGATGGACGGCATCGACGCGGCGGCGGAAATCTACGCCGACTCTCCCGTCCCGGTGATTCTCGTCTCGGCCTTTCACGATCCGGAGTTCATCGAGCGGGCCCGGCAGAACCATATCATGGCCTATCTCATCAAGCCGATCAAAGATTCGGATTTGATCCCGGCGATTGCCCTCGCGACGGCGAGGTTCCGGGAATTTGAAACCCTCCGGCGGGAGGCGGCGGATTCCAAACAAGCGCTCGAAGACCGCAAACTGATCGAGCGGGCCAAGGGCATTTTGATGAAACGGGCCGGACTTGAGGAGCCTGATGCGTTTCGGCGGCTGCAAAAACACGCCAACAATCGGCGGATCAAACTCGTGGAAGTCGCCAAGACAATCATCGCCGCGGAGGAGACAATTCTCGATGAAGCCTAACTTCGACACGTGGGAACCAAGACAGAATGAACAGACCATTCACCCGACGCGATTTTCTTTCGATCTCCGCCGCCAGCCTGGCTTTAGGTACCGCGGCCCGGCCGCTGCTCGCCGTTCCGGACCGGCGGGATTTCAAGCTCGCACTCAATGAATGCTCCCTGAGCCGGAGCCTCAAAGAAAATAAAATCGACCACCTCGATTTCGCCAGGGTGGCAAAGCAGGATTTCGGCATCGACGCCATCGAATACGTGACCAGCTATTTCAGCGAGCATCAGAAGGATGAGGGCTACATCAAACACATGAACCAGCGCACCGCCGAGCACGGGGTCCGCCAGGTTTTGATTCTGGTCAACGATGCGGGCTCGCTCGCCGACGCCGATGCCAAGAAACGCAAAGCCGCCGCCCGCGACCATCTGCCCTGGATCGATCTGGCGAAGTCGCTCGGTTGTCATTCCGTGTGCGTCAAGGTGGCCGGCGAGGGTTCACTGAAAGACCGCCAGGAACGCGGAGCGGAAAGCCTCAAGGAACTCGCCGACTACGCCAAGAGCCGGCATTTGCACGTCTTGGTCTGCGCCAACGGCGATAAGAGTTGGAAGCCGGAATCGCTGTTGGAACTGTTGAAAGCGGCCGATTCCCGAAACGTCGGCGTCTATCCGAGCTTTACCGGGTTCGACGCGGACAACCCCTACGCCGCGATGCAGCAACTGATGCCTTTGGCCAAAGGCGTCCGCGCCACGGCGAAGGATTTCGACGAGGCCGGCAACGAAACGTCGGTCGATTATTCGCGGATGATCAAACTCGTCCTGGACGCCGGCTACCGGGGCTATGTGAGCATCAACTATCAGGGAACAAAGCTCGATGAATTCGAAGGCATCCGCGCGACCAAGGCGCTGCTCACCCGCGCCCTCGCCGCCGAGATGCAGCAGAAAAATTCCGCAAGTTCCTAAAAAAGTTATTGACCGGGTTATTGGACAGCAATAACATTCTTTTGACCTGCCGACGATTCGCCGGGTCATAACCAGTTTAGAGACTATGACAGTCCCTCTGCGCGAGACGTGGTGGGGCTTTTTTCATACCCGAAAACCCCTGCAGCGCCTCTGCGCGGCAGGGGTTTTTTCGTTGAAACATCGCAGAAAAGGAAATTGAACAGAACCCGATTTTGCAAGGAGTTCAAGATGAGCAGTCCCAATCTCAATTCGCCCTCCGAGAATTCTCCCAGGACCCGTGCCGAGGAGATCCCTCAGTGGCTTCCCGAATGGTTCACCCAGAACAACGCCCCGAAACGCCCGACGCCGGCGGCAGAATCTCAAGCGACCGTCTATGCCGTCGTCGTGCACGATGACGAGGTCCATAGTTTCCGAGACTATGTCGAGATCTTAGAGCAAGTCTTCGGCTATTCGGAGCCGGCGGCGTACGAGTTGACGAAAGAGATCGCGAGTTCCGGACGGTGCATCGTTTGGAAAGGGCTCCGGGACCTCGCCGAGCGAAAAGCCCAAACGGCGCAGGGAGCATCAGCCAGAGTGGCGGCGGGGCGAATCGATCACGGCGCCGCATCGCGTGGAGGAATACGTTCCGCCTTTGACGATCACCGTCGAATTGGCCCAGCACGCGCAGGACTCCTGGCTGCCGTCGTAATCGCCGAGGAACGCAAAAAACACTGGCGGAGCCAATGGCATACTCCAAACAACCAGGGATTTGAAAGGCCGCGACATGATTCCGTTCATCAAAAACCCAATGCTGACCTTGTCCGTTCTGGCCGGCCTGATGGCGCTCGCCGGCTGCCAACATCAAACCGCCGCGGTCTCAAGCGGCGTACTGGTCAGCGCTCAGAAAAGCAAATTGGTCGTCAGTCATCCGGGCGGTGGTGGAATCCGCGCCTTCCCGCTGACGCCCCGGACCCAGATCACGCTCAACGGCCATCGCGCGACTTGGAAGGACCTCAATCGTTATCCGTCGGTGAATGTCCGCATCAAACACAAAGGAGCCGGCGGCATGGCAACCGAAGTCGCCGCCGTCGCCACGTCCGTTCGCCACGCCGCGGCCAAGCCGATTATCCCCGCCACCACGATTCCGCGAGGATCCATTGACCCCCCGGGCGCCGAAGGGCCTGGGGCGGCGGAAGAGCGAGCAAGTCCGCGTGACCATGCCGGCGGGCTAACGCAAGAACCCGCCGGCCTTGCGACGTTCGAAGGGGAAATTGTGTCGATCGACGATGACGGGTTTCTGCTGCGAGTGGGCGACGAACGGCGGTTTGTGCAGATCCCCGATGAGGCGAGCGTGATGATTCTGGACAAGACAACATCGAAGCCGGGCCAGATTGCCACCGTGGTGGCCGAACAAGCCGACGACGATTACATCGCCCGAGCGGTGGTTGTCCGCCCGGAATAGATGTCGCCTGGTTTGCCTCTTTGGTTCCCGTTTGAAGTTTCACGTAAAGGTGATTTATGCAAACAGTCAAAACCCCCGTTTCCCAAAGTTCCTTGGAGCGGGATGCCGCGTTGGAATACCTCTTGCTCGGAGACCTCGTAGATCTTCTGGACGATCCCGACGGGCCGGAAACCTGCCGGTGGGTGCTGATGATTTTGGATGGACTTTTAAGGCTGCTTCCGCGCGAGTTTCATCGGGAAGAAGACGGCGGCTACCTGCAAGAAGTCTTGGACGAATATCCCAATTGGGATCGCCAGGTTCAGTGTCTGCAAAGCCAGCATCACGCGATTCATTCCCGATTGGCGGAGCTGCGAACTCAAGTGGCCGCGTTCGGAACGCAAGACGAGCTTTCGCCGCGAACCCGGCTGGAGCTTTATGAATGGATCGAACAAATCGAGGATCACAACCGCCAGGAGACCGAGTTGCTCCAGACCGCCATCAACCTGGAAGTCGGCGTCGGGGATTGAGGCGTGTTCGGCGAATATCCCCACTAGCCCGAATTGCTAGCGAGGGAAAGCCAACTAAATTCGGAAAAATCCCTCGCTGGCGGTTTGGGCCGGTGAGATCGTATTGCAGTTTCTGTCTTGGATTAAGGATATTTTCAATGACCGCTCTGTTTGTCATCTTGGGTCTGATTGGATTTTTGCTGGCCGCGGGCCTCGCGGAGTCCATCTCGCATCGAAGGAATCTGCACCGGATTCCGATTCGGATTCACGTCAACGGGACGCGGGGCAAATCCAGCGTCACGCGTTTGATCGCCGCCGGACTTCGCGGAGCCGGCATTCGCACGTTCGCAAAAACCACCGGCACGCTGCCTCGCATGATACTGCCCGACGGCAGCGAAGTCCCCGTGGACCGCGACTCAGGGGCCAACGTGCTCGAGCAGCGCGAGATTGTCCGCGAGGCCGCCCGCCATCATGTCGAGGCTCTCGTGGTCGAGTGCATGGCGCTGCAACCTTGGCTGCAATGGATTTGCGAATCGAAGCTGATCCGGGCGACTTACGGCGTGATTACCAACGCCTGGGCCGACCATTTGGACGTGATGGGGCCGGACGATTCGCACGTGGCAAAGGCTTTGTGCAATATGACGCCCCAGAACGGCGTGCTCTTCACCGCCGAGCGCAAACACCGGCGGATCCTTCGCCGGGCCGCCAAAGACCGGGGCAGCCGGCTCGAGGCGGTGGGCGAACGCGACGTGGCCCAAGTCACCGAGGCGGACCTCAAACGGTTTTCCTATCCCGAGCACCGCGAGAACGTCGCTTTGGCCCTTCGCGTGTGTGCGGGGTTGGGAATCGATCGGGAAACCGCGCTCGCCGGCATGTGCCAGGCGCAACCCGATCCCGGCGCGACGGCGACCTACGAATTGGAATTCTGGGGACGGACGATTCAATTCGTCAGCGCCTTTGCCGCCAACGACCCCACCGCGACCGAGCGGCTCTGGCAGGCTTCGCTCACGTCGCATCCCGGCGTGGAGCGGCGGATCGCTTTGTTCAATTGCCGATCCGACCGCCTGGATCGATCCCGCCAACTCGCTCAGGCCTGTGTGGATTGGGAACCGGCCGACTCGTACGTTTTGATCGGCACGGGAACGCAGGCGTTCGTGCGCTTTGCGGCGGCAGCGGGTCTCGATCCGCGAAAAGTCGTCGTGGCGGAACGCGAATCCCCAGCCGAGCTGTTCGAGACGTTGATCGACCTGGCCGGCCAGTCGGCTTTGATCGTGGGCATGGGAAACATCGGCGACAACGGCTTGGAAATCGCCCGCTTCTTCCGCAACCGCAGCCGCCTCCCCGTCGCCGTTCCTCAGCATCATTTCGGCACCCAGAAAACCGGCGAGTTCGAGGAACGGGAATTGCAACCCGCCGGCAGTTTTGTATCGAAACCTTCACGCAATGGAAAAGCGAAACTTGTCACTTTGGATCAAGGGAGATAATCGCCATGTTGGATTTGCTGACGCTTTCCATCGGCCTCGGGCTTGTCGTGAGCCTGATCTTTTCGGAGACCCTCGGCAAAGGGAGCGGCGGGCTGGTGGTTCCCGGTTATGTGGCCTTGTACCTGACGCAGCCCGTGAACATTGCCTTGACGTTCGCGGCCGCTTTCTTGACGTTCGCCATCGTCCGCGGATTGTCCTCGTTCTTGATCGTCTTCGGCAAACGCCGGACGGTGTTGATGCTGCTTGTCGGATTTGCGACGGGAGCTTCGTTCCGCATGCTTCTCGGCCGCGGCTGGCTCGGAACCGAAGGCCTGGAACTGACGGTCATCGGCTACATCGTGCCCGCGCTGATCGCCATCTGGATGGACCGCCAAGGTTGGCTCGACACCTGCACGACCACGCTCACGGCAGCGGTCGTCGTCCGGTTGGCCTTGGTGCTGGTCGTTCCGCAACAGTTGCATCTTGCGGAAACCAAACGCCAGGCCGAGAAGCAAATGCTCAACGTGCCCGCGGCGACCGCAGAGGGAATAAACCAAACCGCCCGCCACGTGGACGGGGACTGAGATCAGAGCAGAGAGCCAAGAGCAAAGAGCCAATCCAAACATTATTTCATGGCTTTTGGCTTGTGAGCGGCACGGCGCTAGCCGCCGGTTTGCCGCGTTCCACCAACCGGCGGCTAGCGCCGGTGCCGCTCAAACTTCTTACGTTTGAAACATTAACTAACGCAAATAATCATAGGGAGAATAACCGATGAAGGCATCGTATTGGAAACCGCAGGGAAGATCGTCGCTGGTGATGATGCTGGCCGCCGTTTTCGCGGCCGGGACCATAACGGCGGTGGAACTGTTTCCCTCACACCCCGACGCGTCGGCCCTCGCGGAAAAGGAGCACGCCGCGGGCCTGGCGAACCAGGCGTTTCAAATCGTCAAAGCCGAACGGCTCGAGCGGGGCGTGGCGATCGATCCGGTCGTCGATCCCGCGGAATCGGGGATGGTCGGCCTGTTGATCAGCCCCGTGACCAGCAATCACGGCCATCTGCCGGCCAAGCAAGCCACGATCAATCCCAACTTCGCCGCCGTCGTGGTGGAGATGCTCCAAAAAGCCGGCGTGAAGGAAGGCGACACCGTGGCCGTGGGGCTTTCCGGATCGTTCCCCGCTCTCAACATCTGCGTGCACACGGCCCTCAAAACCTTGAAGGCGAAGCCCCTGGTGGTCTCCAGTGCCTCGGCATCGCAGTGGGGGGCGAATCTTCCGGACCTGCTCTGGATCGACATGGAACACGTTCTCTATGAGCGAGGCGTGATTGCCACGCGGTCCCTGGCCGCTTCGCTGGGGGGCGTGGACGATCAAGCGGTGGGCATGTCGGAAAAATCGGTCGGACTGTTGCAGGCCGCGATCGACCGCAACGAATTGCCGTTGATCGAGCCGAAAGATTTGACCGACAGCATCAATCAGCGAATGCGGCTTTACCACGAGCACGCGGACGGCGTGCCGATCAAGGCCTACATCAACGTGGGCGGCGGGGCGACGTCCGTGGGCACGCACGAAGGCAAGAAGCAATTCGATCCGGGCCTGAATCTCAAAGCTCCGCTCGGCGAAAAGTTGGAGGACTCGGTGATGTCCCGCTTTGCGAAAGCCGGCGTGCCGGTCTTGCACTTCACGCAAACCGAGGAACTGGCGATGCAATACGGCCTGCCCGTGCCAATGACGGCCGCCGTTCCCCGCGTCGGCGACGGCGAGATTTATGCCGCCCAGGACTACAATCCCTGGCTTGCCGGCGGCGGTTTGGCCCTGATTGGCCTGTTGCTCTCTGGCCCGCGCGTGGTCAATGGATTTGTGCGATTGACATCCCGCGCCCGGCCAACGTCCGCCAGTCGGGCCAGCGCCCGCGACGATGCCGTCGCCATTTCTCAGCCGCAACTCGATGCCGGACCGGCCTAACCCGTTGGCAGGCCCCCTTTCCGGACCGTTCGCGGGTTCGCCAACCACCCTCCGGACTTCCGGAATTCGTCTTTGGCAAGTTGCGTTTTTTTGTTGATTTTGTGACGGGAATACGTTACCAGAACCGGAGAGAGGATTTCTTATTGTCCACGATCCGAGACTTGCTAAGATAACGTTGCTCAAATTGGCGAGTTCCCTCCCCAAGCGAACAATTGCCGATCAGCGTTCTTTTTGTTTCCAATTCTGCGTAAAGGAATGCCCCATGTTCCGGCTCCCTCGATTGACCAGTTGTTCATTTGGAACGGGCGTTAGAACTCGCCGAAAAAAAACGCAGCGGACAAATCGGTCTCCGTGGATCCCAAAAACGTGTGCGGCGGCGGAAGTGGAGATTTTGGAAGAACGCGTCGTGCTGTCTCCTGGTGTTTTGGCCGTGGGCACGGATGCGGGCGTCACCCCCCGCGTCGCGGTTTACAATTCCGCGGATATGGCCTTTGCCTACCAATTCAACCCCTATGCGGACATCCCCGGATTCGTGGGCGGCGTGCGCACGGCGGTCGGCTATATCCCGGACATCAACGGGAACCCCTTTCCCATCATTATCACCGCCCCCGGTGCCGGCCTCAATATCCCCAATTCCGTGCGGATCTTCAGCGGCACGACCGGGGCCTACTTCACCGGCTACAACCCCTATCCGGGTTTTACCGGCGGGATTTTTGTGGCGGCCGCGGATTTTGACGTGAACAATATCCTCAGTCCCTCCCGCGGGTTTTACGAAGTGGTGACGGCTCCCGACGTGGGCGGAATCCCCGATCTGCGGGTGTTCGATTTAAGGAGTTTCACGCTGCGGCTGGATCAGTTGGTGTATGACCAATCGTTTTTGGGCGGCGTCCGCGTGGCGGTCGGCAACATCAATCCCGAGGACGAGATTCCGGATATTATCACGGCCCCGGGACCGGCCGGCGGTCCGAACGTCCGCGTCTTCAGCGGATTCAACGGCGTCCAGTTCCCCGGCGCGATCGGGAACTTCTTCGCCTATTCACCGGGATTTCTGGGGGGCGTTTATGTCGCGGCCGGCGATTTTAACGGCGACGGCGTGGCCGACATCGTGACGGGAGCCGGGGCCGGCGGCGGACCGCACGTGCGGATCTTCAACAGCGTCGGGATTATCAACGGCACCGTCAGTCCCAACGACGTCACCGCGGACTTGAATTTCAACTCCACGCAGTTTCCGTTTGAACCGTCCTTCACCGGCGGCGTCCGCGTGGCGGCGGCCTACATCAATGCCGACAATCTCGCCGATTTGATCGTAGCGCGCGGACCGGGCGGCGCCCGGACCTCCGCGTCTTCAATAATGTGGGCTTCATCCCGATCTACCAAGGCCAGGGCGTGCCCGATCCGATTGTGTTTACGGGAATCTTCCCCGCCAGCGGCAAACTGCCGGGCGAGGATCTTCGCGTGGCGGGCGGCGAGGTCACGTCGGCCGATGCCGGGCCGAACCTCACCACCCAGGATGTCCAGACCGTCGTCGGGGCCGCGCTCGCGCGGCTGGACGACGCCGGCGTCTCCCAGGCGGTTCTCGACAAACTCGCCACCGTGCAGTTTCAGGTCGCCGACCTGCACGGCGGCGTGGTGGGCTGGTCCCAGCCCGACGGCGTGGTCCTGCTGGACCAGAATGCCGCCGGCTATGGCTGGTTCATCGATCCCACGCCCGGCCTGGATGAGGAATTCGGTCCCGACGGCGTCGCGACCGATCCCCGAGCAGCGGGTCGAATCGACCTTCTCACCGTCGTCCTGCATGAGTTCGGGCACCAGTTGGGACTTGAGGATCTCGATCCCGCGACCAATCCGCACAGTTTGATGACCGGAATCTACAGTCCCGGCGAACGCCGCGTGCCCAGTGCCAGCGTGCTCGATATCCTCTTCGGCAACCAGGATCTCATCGATCGCCTGATGGCTCCCACGCTGTTCTAGCAATTCCCCGATTCTGGCGGAACCAGTGGCACAACGGGCACGTTATGCGGGCCGCGGCAATCCTAAAGCCCCTTCGACGCTCCGAATTGAAGGGGCCTTGCTTTGGCTGCCGAACGTCCTTTGCCTCGAAGGGCTTGGGGTCGTGTTAGAAAGAGGACAAAGCGTCGATGGCGGACAGGGTGCGGTCGATGCGGCAATGATAGCGCCAACCGTCGGCTTCCGGCTGTTTTCCGACCACGCTGGCCAGGACGTATTCCGCCCCCATTCCCTCGTAGTCGATGTGCAGCACGAGTTCGCGCTGGGAAAGATCGGATGGGAGCGAAAAACACACGCCGCCTTCGGAAATGTTATGGGTCCAGCCCAACAATTCCTCCATCTGGTTCGTCTGCCAGAATTCCGCGGGCATGACGGTGATTTGGGCTTCGATGGGATGCCGGGCATGGCGGCGGCGTTCCAGGAGTGATCGATCGGTCATCGGCACATTTGGCCCTTTCTGGAAACCACGGGTTGTTTCTCTATTTTTATCGTACCTCAAATGGTGCGCGAAGCCAGGATTTTCCGAAAAGTCGCCAAGGCGATTGGCTGGCCGATGGGCACTGCCCGGCGTCCCTATTGCTTGGGGGCGGTTTCGAGGGAACTCAGGCGGCGCTGGGTGATTTCCTGCCAGTGCCGAATGTCGATTTCCAAAGGTCCGTGCGTCGGGCGAAAGGTTCCGAAGTCCGCGAGGTATTGCGTCAGCCGGCCGATCTTTTGCTCCGCCGTCAATTCGCCCGGATGATCGGTGCCCGGCGCCCGGCCCCAGAGAATCCACGAGCCGTCCTTCGTGACGAGGCGGTATTGGATGGCTTTGATGTCCAGTTCGGCCGTGGTGCGTCGGGGGAGTTGAATGCTCGCGAGATTCAGATGTTCCCAATGCGTCGTTTTCCCGTCGTGGGCCTGGAGGAGATGTTCGGCCAAGCGCGCCGCCCCCAAGACCATTAAGTCTCCCCAATAGCTGCCCGCCGGTCCCTGGGGCAGCGTGGACGGATTTTCGATGAGCGGATACCGCTTGATGTCGGCCCGCGAAAAATCCGCCGGCGGCAGCAAGACGGCGTCGGCATCGACGGGATAATACTTGCCTTGGCCCGCCTCGACCATCGCCACGGGCCGGCGGAAGGCGATCTCCATCTCCACGCGCGCTCCGGGACGCAGCCGCACCCGCTCGACGGTTTTCACCCACGGATGCCGGGCGAACGCGGCGGCGATGTCTTGGCAGCAGGATTCTTCCAATAGCGAAATCGGTTTTTCGTCCCATTGCTCAAGCTTCGCCACCTCCGCGACCAGATCGTGCGGGACCCAATGCGGACGTTGTGTGAGGTGAATGTTCTCCGCCCGCAAACGGTATTCCGCGCGGCCGGAAAGATCGGGCAAGCGATCCGCCAGCCGCGGCCCCACGACAGCGACCGCGGCAACGATCGCCAGCAAGAACAACCCCGCGGGGCGAAACACGCGCCTTCGCACCTGAGCGACGGCGGAAGGACCGGCCGTTTCCGCCGAGTCTTCCCCCAGTTCATCGCCGCTGGCGAGTTCCAATTCCGATTCCACTTTGGAAGGACGTTTTTTGGCCATATCGTTGTCTCAATCGGCCGCCGGGCCGACTCACAACGTATGAAAATCGCGATAAACCAGGGGCTTTTCAGAGCCGGGGCCAGACACAAGGATTGTGCGAATCCTGCCGGGCCTGGCCGCGGTTCAATCGATGTACAGAAACTCGTTCGTGTTGAACATCGCCAGGCAGAAGTCCCGCCACGCGTCGGTGCGGGCTTGGGATTCCGCGCGGCCGTTTCGCAGCCGATCGGTTTGGGCTTTCAGAAACTCGAGCGACCGAGCCGTTTCTTTCCGCGTCGGTTCGCGCGAGAAGAATTTCAGGAACGCCCGGCGGACGCGGTCGGCATCGGTCGATCCCTCGCCTGAGAGCAGTTGCTCGGCCAGTTGCCCGGCTGCGGTGAAGGTGAGCTTGGAGTTGAGCATCGTCAACGCTTGCGGGGCGATCGTGGAACGCGGACGGACCGGGCAACTCGCGTTCGTGTCGGGCTGATCGAACACTTCAAAAATTGGAAACCGCAGATTCCGCCGCACGAACAAATACAAGCTCCGCCGATGGTGGTCTTTCTCGTCCTGCGTCACCGGCCATTGATTCTTGAGCAACGTCGATAACAATTCCGGCGGCAGCGGCGGACGCACGCCCGGCCCGCCCCGCCGATCCGACAACGTCCCCGTCACGGAAAGCAGCGTATCGCGGAGGGTTTCGCCTTCCAGCCGCCTGCGGCGCATGTGGGTCAAAAGCTCGTTTTCGGGATCGGCTTCCATCGCCTTTTGCCAGCGGGCTTGGGCTTCCTGGTTTTGAGCTGCGGTCCAACGTGGGTTTTGCGGTCGGCTGGCCATGCGATAAGCCGCCGATGTGACCAGCAGCCTGTGCATCCGCTTCAAACTCCCGTCCGCCGCGAGTTCCGCCGCCAGCCAATCGAGCAGCTCCGGATGCGTGGGCTCAAATCCCATGATTCCGAAATCGCTGGCAGACTCGGACAACCCTTTGCCGAAATGATGCTGCCAAAGCCGATTCGCCATCACGCGGGTCGTGAGTGGATGATCGGACCGGGTGAGCCAGCGGGCGAGTTCCAGTCGGGGGTTTTCCGCGGGGGCCGGCTTTTCGTTTTCGGGATTGACCACCCGCAAAAACGCCGGTTCGAGTTCCGGTCCCGGCCGGCGGAAATCGCCGCGGATCCACAAATACGCCTCGTTCGGCCGGCCGGCCTTTTCCCGCATCACCCGGCCCAAAGGCGGTTTGGGCGACTGTTTTCGCAGGCGGTCCCAATCGGCGGTCAACGTTTTGTACTGCTTCTGCTCCTGGGCGGAAAGATGCTTTTTGAGAATCGCTTCGTAATCCGCCGTGAGGTCGAGTTCGCCTTCTTTGGAAGACCGCTTGATTGCGGCCTGCTCCAGTTGGGAAATATCGGCTTCCAATTTCGCGAGGCGTTCCTTTTGCCAGGCCTTGTCTGCGGCCGAGGGAATCGGGTGGTCGCGAAAGATGTCGGCGTTTTCGAAAAACGCCCGCAGTCGATAAAAATCCCGCTGGCTGATCGGATCGAACTTGTGATCGTGGCATTGGGCGCAACCGATCTGCATGCCCAGGAACACCGAGCCGACGGTGCTCGTTATTTCGTTGAGCACGTTGTGCCGGCGCTCTTCCTGCAGGTTGATGTCGGGCATGTCGGGCCCGCACAACAGAAAGCCCGTCGCAATCGCCGCGGCGCGATCGTCGGGCTGTTTCGCATAAAGCACGTCGCCGGCGATTTGCATTTGCACGAACCGGTCGTAACGCAAATCGGCATTGAGGGTGTCCACGACCCAATCGCGATACCGCCAGGCTTCGGGGCGAACATTGTCGTGCTCGAAGCCGTCGGTCTCCGCAAAGCGGGCCAGATCGAGCCAATGCTGTCCCCAGCGGACGCCATACTCCGGCGAAGCGAGCAGCCGATCGACCAGCCGCTCGTAAGCATCGGGAGCCGGGTCGTCTAAAAAGTTTTGCACTTGGGCGGGCGTGGGTGGCAAACCGGTCAGATCGAACGTCACCCGGCGGATGAGCGTCACCCGGTCGGCCGGGGGCATTGGCTCCAGTTCCGCCGCTTCCAGCTTCGCCAGCACAAACCGATCGATCGCATTCCGCGGCCAGGCGGTGTTTTTGACGCCGGGCACCGGCGGCCGCACCATCGGTCGAAACGCCCAATGCTCGCGGTCGCTGTCCGTGACGGGCGGCTCGGGAGCCAACGCGTCCGCTTGCGCGGACGCCGCCAAAAGCCAACATCCCAGTCCCGCCGCCAAGAACGGCAGCAAACGACTTCCGCCGCTGGTCGGGGAGATCCCGTGCACACAATTGCGATGCATAGGCCGCGCGTTCCATCAAAATGAAGGACCATTCGCGAAGAAGGCGAAGAACGCCACCGTCCTCTACTATAAAGAGTATTCGATGCAGAGGCTACGTCGCGACCAGATGGCTCGCTGCCTGCGACTCCGACGAGAACGCATGGCGACGGAAAAGCGTTAACCGAGACGGCCTTCGGATCGAATGCTCACTTCGCGTCCCGGCCCTTCAGTTCATGGAGTTGTTTGGTCAATTGCGTGGCGGTTTCAAGGCGGGTTTCGGAGACGTTCTCATCTTCGCCGGGATCGAGCATGTGGTCGTAAAGCATTCGCGCCAGAGGGTTCCCTTTGGGATTCGTGTACTCCGTAAAGCGGAAGCGTTCGGTGCGAATTGTGTCGCCGTTCTGAAATCGCCCCACGGCGGCGGCTTTCCATCGTTGACCGGGTTTCTTCAATAGCGGCACAAAACTCTGGCCCTGCAGATGCTCGGGAAGGGGCAAGCCCGCCAATTCGCAGAGCGAGGGATAGATGTCGATGAATTCCGTCAGTCCTTTGGTGGTTTTGCCGCCCTGGATGCTCGGGGCTTTCACAATCAACGGAGCGTGCATCGAGGTTTCGTAGCAGCAGTGCTTGCACCACAGCATGTGCTCGCCGAGGTTCCAGCCGTGATCGCCCCACAAGACGACAAGGGTATTCTCGGCAATTCCTAAGCGGTCGAGTTCATCGAGCAGCTTGCCGATTTGGGCGTCGGTGTAGCTGACGCAGGCATAATACGCGTGGATCAAATTGCGGGCTGTCTCATCCGAGACCGGACCTTTCGCAGGAATGCCCGCATAAGCCCGCAACTCGCCGGAGTTGTGAAGCGACTCCTTCGGGGCATTCTTGGGAGCATGGTAGGTCTCGGGCAGATGAATCTTATCGTGATCGTACAAATCCCAGTATTTCTGAGGCGCGATGAACGGCAAATGCGGCTTGAAAAAGCCCACGGCGAGAAAGAAAGGCTGCTCTTTTGATGAGAGCCGCCCTAGGTCGGCGACGGTCTCGGTCGGCGAGTACGCCGTCGGCATAGGCATTGTCCGCCACGTCCGCTGCTTCCCAGGCCGGTCCCCGTTTCCGCTGTGCTTGCCGTTGCCGCTCCTGATGCAACTTCTGGTTTTCGGGTCGGCGATACCACGGAATCCCTTGGGGCCGCCAGGCCGGTTCCGACCAGCCCTTTGCATTGTCCGTGGGATGGTGAAACACCTTGCCCAACGAAACCGTATAATACCCGTTCTGTTTGAACTGCGTATTCAACGTGGTGATCCCGGGAGCATCCTTCTCGGCCCAGGCCAGATAATTGATGAACCGACTGCGGGCGGGGCGAATCCCCGTCATCAAACTCGCGCGGGACGCGCCGCAGGTCGGCACCATGCAGTACGCCCGCTCGAAGACGATCCCGCTTTTCGCGAGGCGATCAATGTTCGGCGACTTGATCTCGCTTTTCCCGTAGCAACCCAACTCAGGCCGCATATCGTCCACCGCAATGAACAGGACATTGGGCCGAACATCTTTGGCAAGTCCCGCCTGGACGAATGCGAAAACGATGAAGCATGAAAGAGAGAAGCGGTTCATTTTGGTTGGGTCTTTCAAAAATCTCTGATCCAAACAATCGCAAATGTGCTGTATCAGAATAACTTTGAGTTTGACCTCCCGCCAGTCGGAAGCATCGCTGCACCGACTGGGGCGAGGAACAAACGCAAGAAGAGCTTGTCGATCTGAAACGCTACACAAAGCACGTGAGTACGACAGCAAAAGCGGACGATTTGCTCCGAATCATTGGGCCTCGCGAAGGAAAGCAAGCAGACGGCCTCTTCATGGAGTGACCTTAACAATAAGCCGCCGGTCCCGTGTCAACGGCGGTTGGCGGCCTTGTCGATGTTGCTGCCCATTCTATCGAGCGCCGACTGAACCGACTTGTCATCGGCCGCGAGTTCTATGGAGATGTTATTCGTCACGCGATTCCCCTTTCAAACCGATCGAACAGTTAAGAATCGCCGCGAGTGCCTCTAGGATGTTGTTCGTGTCGAACAGCCGCAAATGACTCGCGATTTCCGGCGTCAGCCTGTAGTTGAGCTTCAAAGTTTCCTCGACGAAATCCGCCAGTTCCGCCATCGCGAACGGTTTATCGTCTTGGATCATCTCCAGCCAGATGTTGGCTTGAAAGAAGCAGCGCTGATGGCGTTCCATGACGTGCGCCTGCCATTGGCCATTCTCCCCGCGGATAAGTTCGCGGGTGAATTTTTGCACCTGGGGAAACGCCCACCGGTTCCCATCGTTGAGTTCAACGCTTTCGCCCCAATCGGCATGGGGCAGCAAGAGGTCATCGGGCGTCGGCGGCGAATCGTTCCAAAACCCGACAAGATACCGGCCGCGGCCTTCGCCGTCGGGACCGTTCGGCAAGGCGGGAATCCAAGTTTGCTCTTTCGGTTGCACGTGCATCCGGTCGTTTTTGCCCGGCCGCCGCCAGGCGATGAGGGTTCCGGGGCGTGCCACGTCATCGGGCGACTTCGGGCCGGCGTGGGCCATGCCTTCGTGACCTGGGATGAAGTCGGCCAGCCCGACGCGCTCGAGGGCCTGCGTCGGCGTCTCCGCGGGCGTGTCGGCGGCGGGAATGAAAATCAGGAAGTGCATTCGGAATCCGTTCCGCCGGTGAGAATCAAAGCAAAATCGCGATGAACGGCCCCGATATGGGCGGGAGGGCCGGCCGCAACGAAACTTCGGCAATCCCCATCCGCGCTTCGATGTATTCTTCCAGCGTCGCGCAGCCGAGCCGGGCCATGTCCCGGCGGAGGGCGTCGGCCAAAACGCCGATGTTTGCCGGGCGTTCGATTTGCCGGGCCAGCCGTTCTTCGGCTTTCAGCCGGGCAAGCTGGGCCCCCAGTTGCTCGATGCTCGCCGCAACTTCGTCGCTGTAGTTGGATTCAAAACTCATCGCGATCGCCTTTCAGACCGCCGGCCCGTTCCCCGGCTACGCCGCCGGGAACGCGCGGCGGCCGCCGCTTCAACGCGTCATCAATTCTTCGGAGACGATCGCGCGGCCATCGCCTTCCCGAAGGGATAATTCAATCAAGGTCCGAAGCGCCGCGAGTTCCTCGCGAGTTCCGGCGTCAAGGTACAAATCGCCGCTCCGCAAGATCGCGGATCCGGTGAGGTTTTCCCGCCGGAGGAATTTGTAAACCTCGCGCTGCAGGGAATCGGCGAGATAGCCTCGGATCGTCGTACCGGGATAGCGGACTTCAAACCCGATCCGCGGGGGCATGCCGGGCGTCAACAGCCCGTTGCCCATGTGCGTTCGGATAATCAACTCGCCATTTGCGAACATCAGGGGTTCAGTTTCCGCCGTTGGATTTCATCCATTTCGGAGTTGAGGTTTTCGCGTTCGGCGTCGAGGCGGGAAACATTCGATTCGGACTTTCGCAATCTCTCGCGGGCCGCATCGAGTTCCGCTTGTGTGTTTTTCGCTTGCGGGCCGCCGCGGGGGGTTTGATCCAGACGGGCGGAGAGCAAATGGATGTCGTGCCGCCGGAGATTCGAGTCTTCGCGGGCATTTTCCATCGTCACGCGATGCCGGCGAATCCGGGCCGCGAGCGCCTCTTCTTCGCGCTGGAGTGGCGCAGGAGCCGTGCCGACGAGCCGGCGGACGGCTTGCCGGCGTTGCGCCTCCAAAACCTGGGCGTTGGCCGTGTCGTGTTCGATGTCGGCCAACTGCTTCGCGTAGTCCCGGTGAATTTTTTGGAGTTTTGCGTCCCGCTCGGCAATGAGGCGGTCCCGGAGTTGCTCTTGTTCGATGGCGTTTTTTAGGAGGCCATCGGCCGATGCGACCAGTTCGGCATCGGCCACGCGTTGGCGTTTGCGTCCCGCGAGAATTTTGAACTCCTCGATCGAGCAGCCGGCCGAAAAAAGGATTCTCCGGGCTTCCTCGGGATCGCGTTCCACGCCTTGGGCTTCGTCCAGAATGAGTTGTTCCAGATCCCCGCCGGCTCGCAGCTCGGCTTCCTCGATGCGTTCTAATGTGGTGGTCATATTCAAGCCGTTGTTGGAAAGAGGTTCGGGGCTGAAGGAATTTCGAGGCTCTAGCCGTTAGCCGTTGCCTTGATAAAGTCCGCGGAAATCGATCGCGGCGGCCGCGAAGGACTGACGGATTTTGTATTTCAGGGCGTCGGTTGCGAATTCTTCCTCGCGCTGAAGTACCGGCGCTTCCTCCCCGCGAAGGAACGTGATTTCCACCGTATCGATTTGGGACGCGTCGGCCGCAAGAAACCATTGGGTCGCGCTGGTGTCGTCCAGTTGCGGCTCGGGTACGCTCATCAACGGCCGCGGCCCGCCGGGGCCGTAAGGGTTGCGGACGCCTGCGCTGAATGCCGGCCGGCTGGCATCTTCGTTGCTGGCGCTGGCTTGGCTGGGGTCGGACATGGAGGCCGTCAGCGTGTAGGCCGTGGCCGCGAGTGCCGACGGTACGATGAGATACCGCGGGCGGATGCCGAGAACCGTGCCGGCCCCACTCAGGCCGGTCTGGGTTTCCATCACCGTGAACCCGGTATCAAGGGCCGTCTTGCTTAATGCGTTCGCGTCCAGGTTGGCCCCGTGGGATGTCAAATGGAAAAGCGAAATCCCATCCGAGAGCGCTGGGTTCGCCGTCAAAATCTGATAGCAAACCTTGTTGATTTTCCGCCGCATCGCGACGCCCTGCATGGCAGGAATCCGCGAGATGGCGTTCAGGTCATCATTGACGATGGCCTCCAACGAAACCGAAAACATCTCGCCATATTTTTCGACGCGGTAATGTTAGCGGGCATCCGAGGTTTGTTTTTCAGGATAGGGCGCGTTTTCGGGAATCGCCTCGGGGTCCGGCATCTCGCCGAACCGAACGCGGTTCAGTTCCTTGTAGTCCGCGGCGGATGGGGCCTGTCTCACCCAAAGCGTGTACGTAAACGGGGACTCATCGTATCCGGCGAGCAGCGTTTTATTCGCGGCGTCGAGCATCAGATTCGGAAAGCTTCCAACGGTGTTAAACGCGCCTGCGTCGCGCTGCATCCATTGGTTGATCTCCACAAAGCGGCCCATCTGGATGGCCCGCTGCGCGATTGCCCCGCCCGGCATTCCCGCGGGAATGCGATCGCCGGCTTTTTCCAGGAACATCCGGGCCAGGTCGATCATGGAAACATGCCTGAAATCCTCGTGACCGGCCGCGGGCTTTTGGAAGGTCGTCACCAAGTGCTGGCAGCGTTTAATGGCGTCGAAATCGCCGCCGGCTTGGGCAGCTTGCAGCCCTCTGTTCGGATCGAGACCCGCCGTTCGCAGCGAACGCATCAGGAACGCATCGCGAGCGGCGGCGTAAAACTTTTCGCGTTCGCTTTCGGAGACGCGGATCGGCGTGGTTGCGGGCATGTTCCAGAATCCTTTCAGGCGGAATCCGCCGAATCAAAATTGGGGGGCTTCGGAAGGCTGATGTGGGACGAACCCCCGAAGCCCCCCACTGTAAATCCGTATGTTAAGAAGAAGAACCCCGGAAAAACGCTCTGTTATTGACAAAAAACGCGCCGGTGTGGACCCGCGCGCCCCGGCGGGGGCCTGGGAAGGACCCGCGGGCGTCCCCGACCGGGCCGACCGGCCCGTTCATCCTAAACCCTTGCGAGTAGGTTGTTTCCATCCTCAATTCCACGCTTTCGGGTTCCGATCCAATCTTGCAAATCCTCTCGGCTGAATCTGATCTCGCCCCCCGGCAGTTCAATGAAGGGGAGCTCGCCGTCGCGGACCATCTTCGCGAGACGACGAACGGAAATCGCGAGAAGGTCTGCGGCGAATTGTTGATCGATGAGACTCGACATGATTGAAACCCTATAGATGGGGAAGCGAATCGCGAAGCCTGGTTTTGCAATCCTCAACCGAAACGGTCAATTTCGTTCGGTTTTAGCAGATGGGCATCGATGAAATATCGCAGGGGCATTCGGCGGACGGGGATTTGAAACTTCGAGCCGAAGCGCTCGACGCCCTCCATGTGTTGAAGGACGGAAGCCATCGTCGCCCGATTCACCTTGAAGTATCCGGCGAGCTTCGCGATCGACATTGCTTCGGTGAGCAGATGGCCGAATTGCTCAAATTGATTGTCGTGCATCCGTGCATCCTCGTTTGATGTTGGCCTTTCATGGCCCGCGGCTTTCGTTTGCAGATTGTACAACCCCGCCGACGGGTGAATCACTACTATTATTTCGCGGTCCCGGCAATCAACCGCCGGGCATCAGTCGCGGGAATGCGGCTGCCGCTCAGCGGCGGCCGTTCCCGGCAGAGACGCCAGATCTCCGAGCCGTCCGGGTTCCGGCCTTCGAAGCGTTCCCAATGCAAATTGCCCCCGGGATTGATCGGGCCGCGCCACATCTGGCCGGCCATGTCGATGAGATATTCCAGATTCATATTCCGTGGGCCATGCTTCCATGATGCGGGAAAGGTCGGGATCCTCATAGGTTCTTCCCCGCCACGCCAAGGATCGAGACTGGGCGAGAAGTACCTCAAATAGAATACAGAGTTTGTTTCGATCGGTTTTTTTCCAAATTCGCCCTAAAACGAATCCTTGGCGGAAGATGCGCTTATTAAATCGCTCGCAACCCAAACGTGGGCCATCCGGCCCGATGCCGTTGCCCGTTTGTCGCCCGACCGACGAATCAGCCCGGCGGCTTCCAACCGATTGCGGCGCGGGCGCTGCGTGTTTCCGGGAATCCCCAAGTTCATTTGCTGTTCTTCATCGGTGGCCCCGAACGGCCCGCGGCTTTTGATGAAATCATAAACGCCGCGTGCCAATTCGTTGACAACGGGCGCGATGGATTCGGCCGCATCCCGGCTTGTGTCGGTTCCGTTGTGCGGCAGGGATTGGCCTACCGGTTTCTTTGCAGCGGGTTCCGCGAATAGTTCGAGTTGTTTAGGCATCGGAATCTCCCCGTTCCAAAACTTCGATATTTTGAATCGAGGATTGCGGAGTTTCCAATTTGGCCGGGACGGGCCGCAACGAATCCGGGAGCGCTCGATTGCGTTCCGCACGCTTTCGCTCCGCGGTAAATGCGTTCCGGAAATTCGATTGCAACACCGAAAGCGTATCGGAATCTACTGAGGTCAGAGCGATGAACCCCCCAAGCATTCGCACAAATTCATACAGGGTTTCGCCGATATGCTGGCGGGCGGCGATCGCCTTTTTTGTATCGTATTGGTCCCACATTCGGCAGGCGTCCATGACCCGATGCCAAGTCTGTTGCCATTCGGGAAGTTCCCCGTCTGCAAGTTCTTTTGCAATCTTCAATAACAAACCGGCCGGGGGAAACCAGTTCTCTTCCGATTGCCGCAGATAGCGCATCGCGGCCTTGCGAATCAAATCGGGTGACAATTCCGGATCGTCGAAAAGCAGCACTTCGGCATAACTCCGAAGTGCGGCGGAATCCTTCGGCGGCTGGCAATTGAGCTGCAGCGGTTCGAGGGCTTTGACGATTTGAGCCAATAGAGATTTAGCCCTCGCAGGCCTGCTCAAGTTCGCGCGCTCTCCAGTCGCTGGAGTTTCGTTGGTGGCTATCACTTGTCTTTCTCCTAAAACTCGAAAAGGGCACACTTTCCGCATTGCCGGCGGTACTCCCCGCCGGGCCATCCCTGAATTTTTCGTCGATTCTGTTCGTTGCGATTGGTGATGGGGCGTATTTGCCTTCAAGCAGCTTCAGCACGGAATCCGGTTTCAAAAACCAATCCATATCGGCTTTCCAGCCCCGATCATTCTCCCCGCGGCAGAAGTGGGACTCGGCCATTCGCTCGATTGCCTCGGGCCATCGGTCGCGAAAAATCGCATCCCGTAGCCTCGCACTCAGAGCCGTGCGGCGCTTCCCCGAGAAAGCGGTGCATTTTGTGACTCCCGAAACCGAATTGAACTTTTTCATCAATTCCGGAATGAGCGCCATCGAGGGCGGGGGAACCCCTCTCTTCGGGATTAGGGGCAGGGTTAGGATCTAGGGTAGAAGGGCGCGCACCTTCTCTTCGGTTAGTCTTCGCTTTCTCTTCGCTTTCCCTACGGTTTCTCTTCGCTTTCTCCTGCGATTCGCAGGAGAAAAATTCGTGCCGTTCATCGACCGGCGCATCCGACGCATCGCTCAAATCGTCAGGAACCAATACCCAGTATTTCCCCGGCCGGCGTTTCGCCCCGGCTTCGTAGTGAAGCCAACCGGCTTCGACTAACCGGTCGCGCACCTGAAAAAGCCGCCGATCGCTCCCGATGCCGCACAGAGGCATCAGTTGGGTGTTGTAGAATGTGACAGCGCCTTTGTATCGCTTGGCGTCTTCCTGATGCACGATGACTGTCAACATCCATGTGCCTTCCGGCCCGATTTCTTGGGCCGCGGCCGTCTTGGTCAACAGCCGCGTAAACCGGTGAGCGAAATGGGAATCGCGTTGCGGATAACCTCTTGGCTCCGCTTGGGGTTCGTTCACAATAAAGCCTCCATTCCAATGGAGACCCGCGGCGGCGTTGGGATTGTTTGGGGGCGCGACGGGGCATAGGATGGCAGTGTTCCCCACCGTGGCAGGTGGGCGCAGCTCCGGCCCGTCGGTGGGCACAACGCCGGCGGGCCTTTTTTACGTGCCAATCCCGAGCGCATCAAGTTTCTTCGCGGCCGCTGCGTTGCGGCGTTTCGATTTTTGCGTCGGCTGGGCCGGCCGCGGATCGTCGGCATTTTGCGCGGCGAGAAAATCGTCCAGATCATCGCGGTACACGTACCGGCGGCCGCCAATGACGAAGCTCGCCAGCTTGCGGCCGCGGACCCCACGCAGGCACCATCGCCAGATCGTGGAGAGGTCCTTGGCCAGCAGTTGAGCGGCTTCGGTCAACGTCAGTCGGTCTCGTTCCAGATCAATCGTCATAAAAAAATCCTCACAGCTTCAGGGGCAAAAGTGCCATGAACTGCAAGGATTGTGGGGGCGGAAAGCTGAGAATTCAGTGCCACTTTGGTGCGCTTTTTTAGTGCGCGCGATTCGCGATTTAGTGCGCGCTGGGTGGTCGGTCGGGGCGATAATACCCGCGAATCCCGGAAACATTTTCGATCATGCCCCAGGACATCAGTTCTTTCAGTCCGCCTTTGCCGTCTCGCCGCCCGAAAAGTTTGTGCCGCGAAACATCAAGAGCGTCCATCAATTCATCAGCGGTCTTTGCCACGCCATCGAGCGATTCCAGGATTTCCCGCTGCGTGTCTGACGGGACAAATTCGTCCGCCGGTTTATTCTGCGTCGCCGGCGTTTCCGTGTCCGCCAGCGGCTCGC
Organism: uncultured Planctomycetaceae bacterium; assembly: GCA_963815195.1. Taxonomy (GTDB): domain Bacteria; phylum Planctomycetota; class Planctomycetia; order Planctomycetales; family Planctomycetaceae; genus CAWAVN01. The sequence continues at coordinate 59,738 of CAWFGE010000008.1, read as the reverse complement.
TCCGAAGCCAAGGGATGACGGTTTCGGGATCATAGTAAATGGGATATTGGCGTTGCCCGTTGGGCATCACCACGGGCAATTTCGGAATCCAAAAATCCCTTCCCTCAATAAGGGTCCCCTCATGTTGCGCATTCGTCAGTAAATGGCGAATCGCATCCAACTGCGAACCGCCGTTCCGAATGGCATTCGGAAGAGTCTGCCGATGCGATTCGTCAATCTCACACTTCGCCAATTCGCGAGCGACTTTCCATTTTTCGGGTGGGGCCTCATTTTGTATGGAGATAATTGCATCGCGAGTGCGCTTTATGGCATCTTCACACCACCAAGTTTTTCCGGAAATGGTGAGATGCGGAATGCCGGCTTCATTAAGGAACCGGTTACGCTCGCCGAGCGTTCTAAGCATATTCGCGGTGATGCCCGGTAGCTCGTTCACGGCTCGCTTGAAGTCGATGTACCACGTTCGATCAACTTGCCGTCTGGACCGTTTGTTGTAGCCGACTTCCTCTTGGCACGTTTTAATCTGGCTTTCCGGGAAGGCGATTTCGGGAAGCCCTGTCAGCGGGGATTTTCGCTCCATCGGCGTTAGTTTTCCCGCCTCGATCAATTTGTTAAACAGCGTGTGGTTTCGATTGAACGCGTCGAGGGCCGCTGTGTAATTGAAAGTTCTGGTTCCATCAGCTTCTGTATGAATCCTGGGACTTTGTCTTTTGGTCCCATTTTTTGGCAACTGTCGTGCTTTTATATAAGGAACAACGAAGCGTTCTATGTCGGCACGGTCAAAGAATTCCTGAGTAGGCTTTCCCGTGAGTGTTGAAACCTCATATTCGTACCCATCGATCGGCAAACCGTCATTCGCCGGCCAACCGGCTTTACGCTGGTGATAACGGAAAACGTGATAGGAGATGCCGTACTGCGCAGATGGCAGCGGCATTCAAACCGTCGTTCCCATTTGGAAGAGTAATGATTCTGGCTCTTGCCGCCTCGCGGGGATTCTTACATCCGATCGGAACAACCAAGGGCGCGTCGGAATGGATTGTCTGTCGTGCCGCTCCCGAGTCATTGGTGAGACATTCAATTTCTCGACGCGAATGGAAATTCTGCGGTCCCGATCGTCCGTTCGCAGGTGAAATTTCCCGCTGGTGAGCCATTGCGCGGCGACTACCAAGATGGGGCCAGCCATTCGCCTGCCGAGTATCGAATGTTCCGGGTTTGATTCCAAAATCCGCTTCGATCGCCCAAACATTTAGGAGCTCATCACCATTTTTATAAGGCAATCTAATCGGTACAGTCCGCGAGTTGCATTTAATGGTGCGAGAATTCATCGCTTGTTCCTTTCTTTTTGGGCCGGGCGGCCGGGGCGTTCGGGCCAAGAAAGGAAAGCCATCGAACGCCACCGACCACGTGGGGATCAACCACTACCCGGCGGTTAAAATGATACGGGGATTAACCGTGCAGGGCCATATAACGGATGGCCTTCTGCCGATCGACTTCGGCGTAGATCTGCGTCACGTCGGCTTGGGAATGCCCGCAAATGATTTGGGCCGTCTCCAAGCCCGATTCCTTGCGGGCCTTCGTCGCGGCGTTGTGCCGGAGTTGGTTGGGATTCCAGCAGTTCTCCGCTCGCCATTCCGCGGCCATTGGAGAGCCATTCGGCGATGAGGCGGTCATATTCGTTGATGGAGGTCTGGGAATTGTGAGGGCCGAGATAGAAGTCGGTCCCGCAAAGGGTGACGACGGCTTGACCGCTGGGCTTGTGCTTGCGGTACGTGGGCACGCGACGGGCGGGTTTTGGCATTGGCGCAGCTCCTGGAAACCAAATCCGGTATGTACCGGATTTCTCTTCGGTTTTCAGGCCACGCTGCCGACCGCCGGCAGGTACACAAGTCGTTGGTTTGGCCCGTCTTACGGATAGTCGGGGCGACAAGACGGCTATTGAACTTTTTTTCGTCGGCGTCCGGGGCTGGGAAGCCGGTTTGCGGCGGCAATTTAAGGGCAGTAAGCCGAAGCCAGAGTGAGGGTTGCGGGTCGCGGCGTAGGCCATTGTTTTTCCGGCATTTTCCGAACAGGCACACGGCTTGGGGCCGATCGCCCGCAGTCTATTCGGAAATCACCCCCTGAAGTCTCTTGTCTTCTGTCAGAAATTCGAGTACACTTTTCTGACAGGAGCCAAGCCCATGACCACGACCGTACAAGACACAATTCTGGACCGGATTCGCCAGCAGGGGCGGGGAAAGGTCTTCATTCCGAAGGATTTCCTCGATCTGGGCAGCCGCGATGCTACCGATCAGTCGCTTTCCCGGCTGGTCAGGAACGGCGACATTCTGCGGCTTGGGCGCGGCCTCTACCATTATCCGCAGATGAACCAGCGGCTGGGTATCCCACTCGGCCCCGATCTGGATGAGATCGCCGACGCACTTGCTCGGCAAACAGGCAGCCGGGTTGTCCCTTCGGGTGCAGTCGCCGCCAACCGGCTGGGGTTGTCCACGCAGGTCCCTGCCAAGCCCGTCTACCTGAGTGATGGGCGGACCCGTCAGGTCAAAATCGGCAACACGACGATTCAGATTCGCCATGCGGCCCCAAAAGAACTGCCGGTGGGGAGCCGGACCAGCGCAATGGTCTTCCAGGCCCTGCGGCATCTTGGGCAGGCTGCCGTGAACGACAAGGTAATCGGCCAGATTCGTCGTGCCCTGTCGCCGGATCAGCGGCGGAGTCTGCTCCAGGATGCCCGCTATACGACGGACTGGATCGCGTCTGCCGTCCGCCAAATCGCCCAGGAGGAAATGGAGGCAGCCGGACATGGATGACATTGCACGGCTCCCTCTCACCGACCGGGCTGACCTGTTTGCTGAAGTCGCTCGACAGCGAGGGCTGACACCAGCGATCATCGAAAAGGATTTCTGGGTCTGCTGGGCGCTCAAGCGTCTGTTCACGCTGCCTGATCCGCCCGCCGGGTTGCTGTTTAAGGGCGGCACATCGCTGTCGAAAGTGTTCGGCATCATCGAGCGTTTCTCGGAGGATGTGGATCTTTCCTTCGACGGGGTCGGGTTGGGCTTCGGCGGCGACAGCGATCCGCTCAACGCCACCTCGGGCAAGAAACGGAAGCATGGCTTGGAAGCGCTGACGGAAACATGCCAGCGGGTGATCCAGGAGAAGTTGTTGCCGCAACTCACCGAGTCCTTCGGCAATGCCTTGGGTGAACCACCTTCGGCGTCTTGGGGGCTGGAATTGGCCAACGACGACCCGGACAGTCAAACCCTGCTGTTCAGCTACCCGACCGAAGAACGCGACCGCGCCGCCAACGAACCGGCCTACATCCGGTCAACCGTGCGGATGGAGATTGGAGCACGTTCAGACCACTGGCCCGCGATTGAAGCAATGGTCACGTCCTACGCGGCGGTGGATTTTCCCAAAGTCTTCAAGGAGGCCGGGTGCAAAGTCCGCGTGCTGGCTGCCGAACGAACCTTTTGGGAGAAGGCCACGGCGCTTCATATGTGGCATCATGCCCCTGTGAACAAGTAGTTCCGGGATCGGCAGTCGCGGCACTACTACGACGTGGTTCGCCTGTATGAGCACGACCTGGGTAAGGCCGCGATCAAGGATATCGAACTGCTGCTGAAGGTCGCCCGGCACAAGGAAGTGTTCTTCCCGGCGGCATGGGCACGGTACGCGGATGCCAAGCCGGGAACGCTGCGGCTCGTGCCACCCGATGCTCGCCTGCCGGAACTGGAGCAGGATTACCGCAAGATGCAGGAAATGATCTTCGGCGAACCACCGGAATTCGAGCGGTTGATTGAAGTGCTGCGCCGGATCGAGGCCGAAATCAACGAAGCCATCGGATAACCATCCTTGCGACAGTTCGTTTCCGGTAATCGATCCATCGAGAGATCAACACCACCGCAACATGAATGCAATGCGACTGCAACGTAACCGGGACGACAAAACGGCAATGGAACTTTTCTGGCCGGCATCCTGGGCTGGGAAGCCGGTTTGCAGGGACGGCCGGATGGCGGTAAGCCCAGTTCAAAATGATGATTACGGCTCAACGGTTTGTGATTGTTGCAAACGCCAAGGCGGCGGTCCCGAGCAACATCAGCACTGCGGCAGTGCTGAAAGCGACAATGGGAGAGACCGCTGTCCAGAGGAGTCCGACGCCGGTGCTTGAGATCAGTTTGCCGAATCCGTTCACGGCCCCCAGTAGGCCGAAGCTGACACTTCGCGATTCGCCTGACACGAACTCAGCCGTGAGCGAGGGTTCGATCGCTTCTTGCACGGCGACATACAGGCCGGCGATGACAAACACCACTGAAAGTTGCATCAGGCTCGTGCTACCCGTGGCAAACAGAAGGGCGGCACTGATCGCTGTCGCTACACCGAGCATGTAGCCTGCCAATAGGACGGAGTGGTGCCCATACCGGTCGGCGGCTGCTCCGATGGGATACGAAGAAAACGCCTGGACCACGTTGCGAAGAACGTACAGTGCTCCGGCGATTTGAGCGGCACGGACAACGCCATACGCGGGAGTCAGAACCTGGGTTGCAGCGAGGATTAGCAAGGCATGCGAGAAGTCTCCGAATCCGAAGATGCCGGCGGCCACGAGATACCTTCGGAATCGGCTGGGCAGCCCGCGAATTGACGACATGAATGAAAGCGTGCGGTTGGGCAGGCTCTGATCGTCCCGCACCAGGAGGATACCAGTGCAGAGAGCAGACCGGGAATCAGGGTCATCCAGAAGACGAGCCGGAATGGAAACGCCGCATCGCTCGGTTGCCATGACTGGAAATAGGCCAGCAGGACGACGCCCAACGATGGGCCGAGGACGGCCCCGACCGTATCCATCATTCGGTGAAACCCGAATGCTCGCCCCCGTGTGGCGGGAGTAATGGCTTCAGCCATGATCGTGTCCCGCAGCGGCCCGCGAAGCCCCTTTCCGAACCAACTGACGGACCGGCCGATGAGGACGAGCGCCCACCCATGCGAAAGCGCAATCAGAACCTGACCAACCGGAGTCAGGGCGTATCCTGCGACTACCAAAGCCTTTCGATGGCCAACCCGGTTGGCGATGTGTCCGGCTGCGAGCTTTGTGAAGCTCATCACCGCATCGGCAATTCCTTCGATCACACCGAGAAACGCTGCCGGGATGCCAAGCACTGCCAGAAACCCTGGCAAGATCACACTCGTCGTTTCGTAGGCAAAATCCCCAAACGCGCTGGTGAACCCCGCCCCAACGACCGTGCGGTTGGCCCAATCACGATTTGCTTCCCCCGGTAAGCTGGCGATTTCATGGTCGGCGGGCTGAACCTCGTGATCCATCACTGCCTCATCCCGATTGTTGTGTGCGAACAGATGCTTCGTGGGAGCGAGTCGTCGCGAACGGCGTTCGTCCGGCGAATTGGCCCTTTGAACCGAGTTCCTGTTCAATGCGAGCCAGTCGGTTGTACTTGGCGAGTCGCTCGCCGCGGCAGGGCGCACCTGTCTTGATCTGGCCGGCATTGGTAGCCACGGCCAGATCGGCGATGAAGTCATCCGTGGTTTCCCCCGAGCGGTGACTGATGACGATGCCGTATTGGGCTGAGCGTGCCGTCGCAATCGCCTCCATCGTCTCGGTGACAGTGCCGATCTGGTTGAGTTTGATGAGTGCCGCATTGCCGACCTTCTGTTGAATCGCTTCGCGGATGATCGCCGGATTGGTGACGAAGATGTCGTCGCCGACGAGTTGCACCCGCTGGCCAAGCTCTTGCGTCAGATTGCGCCAGCCCTCCCAATCCTGTTCGGCCAGCCCGTCTTCAATGGACCAGATGGGATATTGCCGAATCCACGAGTCATACAACGCGATCATTTCATCGCTCGACTTGTCGCCGCCGTTCGATTTGCGAAAGACATAGCGGCCATTTTCATAGAACTCGCTGGCAGCGGGGTCGAGGGCGAGAACGATGTCTTCTCCGGGTTTCAGGCCGGCCTTCTCGATGCCCTGCACGATCACGTCCAGCGCTTCGTGATTGGCCTTGAGCATCGGGGCGAATCCCCCTTCGTCGCCAACCGACGTGGCGTATCCGTCTTGCTTGAGCAAGGATTTCAGGGCGTGGTATGTTTCCGCGCCCATCCGTAGCGCTTCGGCAAAGGAATTGGCTCCAACCGGAGCGATCATGAATTCCTGGAAATCGACGCTATTGTCGGCGTGGACGCCGCCATTAAGCACGTTGAACATTGGCACGGGGAGCGTCCGGGCGTCGTCTCCTCCCAGCCAGCGATAGAGCGGAACACCCTCAGCCTGGGCTGCGGCACGAGCCGCAGCCATCGAGACCCCGAGGATGGCATTCGCTCCGAGCCGCACTTTGTTGTCGGTGCCGTCCAGTCGGCAAAGGAGTGCATCGAGTTCCGACTGCTGGCAGGCATCGACTCCGTGCAGCGCTGCGGAGATTTCAGTCGCTACGCTTTCGACGGCCTTCAGCACTCCCTTGCCGCCATATCGCTGCGGATCGCCGTCACGAAGTTCGACCGCTTCCCGCGAACCGGTCGACGCACCGGACGGAACCGCCGCCCGGCCACAGGCACCGTTCTCCAAAACCACATCGACCTCAACGGTGGGATTGCCGCGAGAATCGAGGATTTCTCGGGCAGACAGTGACCGAATCAATGCTGCATTCACGATTCTGCTCCTTCGGAGTTTGTGGAACCACGACCCTTCTTGGTTTCGCTGTGCCTGTACGTGATGACCCGTACCTTCTCCAGGGTCACAAGTCCTTCGTCCATAAGTTGGTTGAGGTCGGGCAGGAAGGCGGCAATTTTGTCCGGCCTGTCCACGATCTCAATGACCATCGGCAGGTCCTCGGAAAGCCGGAGAACCTTGGCCGTATGAATCCGGCTGTGAGCGCCGAAACCCAGCGTGGCCCTCGTGACGGTGGCTCCCGCCAGTCCTTTTTTGCGCGCTTCCTCGACGATCACTTCGTAGAGGGGGCGGCCGTGACAGCGGTCGCCTTCCCCGATAAAGATTCGCAGCAGTTCCGCTTCTTTGGGCAGTTCCATCATTGCAGCTTCCCATCCCGTTAAAACAGTTTCGCCACGGCCATGCCGAGCAATGCCGCGGCAATCCCAATGCCATTGTGTGCCAACACATTGCCGGCGGCGTACCACCATTCAGAATCTCTCAACATGCCGCCCGTTTCAAAGGCGAACGTGGAAAAGGTCGTGAAGGCGCCCATGAATCCCGTGAGCATGATGAACCGTGTTTCGCCGCTGATGATCAGCCGCTCGTCCGCCAATCCCCACACCAGCCCGAACAACAGGCAGCCGAGCGCGTTGACCGAAAAGGTGCCGTAGGGGAGTTCGCTTTCCGAAAGACGCTGGACCAGTCCCGATACGCCATACCGCGCAAGGTTCCCAGTCGGCCGGCCAGAAAAATCCACAGGAGTTTGGTCAACATGAGTGAATCGACTCCGACTCGGGAGTATCGCCGTTCACAGGCCCCGCATGTTGGCCGGGGACAAGTCGCCTGCGTTGGTCCGTGTCATCTTGAATGGCATCTTTCCCTTCCAGCACGTTATCGTCCAAAAACAATTTTTGCAGTTGTTGCAGGCGAGAGTCAATCGCCGATCTCGCCCCGCATGGCCCTCAGCAAAAAGGGGACGGCGGCAAGCTGCGCGGCGACGGAAAAGGCGACCAGACCTGTCAGGGCCGTATCGTACAGGACGCCCATCAGCGCGCTCCCCGCAAACCAGGAGATTCCATAACACAAGTTGAACAGGCCATAGGCCGAGCCGCGGCGGTCTTTGGGCACCATGCCGGCGATGGCCGCGCGGGCAATCGATTCTTGGGCTCCCATTCCCACGCCCCAGATGGCAACCCCGACGAGCACGCCCTCGAAGCCCGTCAAAAACACCAGCGGGGCAAACACGGAAGAGAGGAGGGAAACCCCCACGAGCACTCGAAGACCCCGCCGATCAAACAAAATCCCGAGTCCCAAAGCCGCGACCGCATCCACGCCCATCGCGAACGCGTACAAGAGGGGAATCGCCGCGTCGGAGGTCACTGCCGTTCGCTTCAGGTGATAGGCGATCAGCGGGAAATCGACAAAGCCTGCGGCGACGAAACTGACGGCCGCCAAGTACCACCAGAAGCCTTCGGAAAACTTGGCTCCCGTGAGGGGAGCCGAGGCCGGCTCCAATTCGCTGGGCCGCGGATAGCGAATCCGGGCCACGAGCAAAGTGGACAACGCCAAGCCCGCGGGGATGGCCAGAATCGCGAAACCGAACGAATATCCCTTTTGGAAATAAATCACCGCGGCCATGCCCAAGGGGCCGAGAACTGCGCCGATCTGGTCCATCGCCTCGTGGAGTCCGAACCCCCAGCCCCGGCCGATTTGATGCGTCGCGTGTGAGAGCATGGCGTCGCGCGCGGGGGTGCGAATCGCCTTCCCCATCCGTTCGGCAATCATCAGCCCGGCCGCGATTTCCCAGCGGCCCGCCAATGCCAAGAGCGGCACCGCCGCCAGATTGATCGCATAACCAACGATCGTGATCATCCAAGGCCGGCCCGTCCGGTCTGCCAGGTAACCTGAAGCGAGCCGCAAGCCGTATCCCACCAATTCTCCCGTGCCCGCCACGAGTCCCACCGCCGTGCCCCCGGCTCCCAGGATGGCGAGGAACGGACCGGCAATGCTCCGCGCCCCTTCGTAGGTCATATCGGCAAACAGGCTGACGAGGCCCATCAGCACGACAAAGGCCAGCGCCGCCCGGCGCGATGCCCCGTTGTGTTCCTCGCCGGAGGCTGGGGCTGGTTCCGGCCGGCCGCTGTTTCTCATTTGCCGGCCGCGTTTGCGGCGGCGAGATCTTCGACGACATGCACCGGGCATTCGTCGGGAAGCCCGTATCCTCCGGCCGTCGCCACCAGGTCGCCTGCCGACACGCCTTTCAGGATTTGCACGCGGTCGCCGGTTTCGGCTCCGGTTTCCACTTCCGCTTCGTGAGCCTTGCCGTCTCGGATCACGGTCACGACCGGCGTGCCGGAGTGGTCGCCGACGGCCGCCACCGGCACGGTGAGGGCCTCAGGGATTTCCGGCAACCAGATCCGGGCCTCACACCCCAAACCGGGACGCAGTTTGCCGGCCTGGTTTTCGACCAGGGCAAACACGGTGACGTTGCCCGTCAAGGGGTCGGCTTCCCCGCTGATGCGGGCGATGGTTCCGTGAAATGTCTCTCCGGGGATCGCCGCGAGGTGCACATCGATCTTCGTCCCCAGGCGGATTTTTCCGAAATCCCGGCTGGGAAGGCGAAGCTGCACGAAGACGTGGGACAGATCCATGACGGTCGCCAACGAAACGGCCTGGCCGAAATACTGCCCCTGGTGCGCCAATAATTGCACAACCACGCCGTCGATGGGGCTGGGAATCGTACACCACTGGAGCGTCAATTCCGCGTGCTCGAGATCCGCTTTGGCGGCATCGAGCAGGGCCTGCGCCTGATCGATCTGCTCGACGGGCGTGCCTTCTTCGAGGAGTTTCAAACGGGAATCGGCAGAGGCGAGGGCGGCTTCCGCGGCGTTGAGGGCTTTGGCTTTCGTTTCATAGGTCACCGGCGAGATCTCCCGGCGTCTCAGCAAATCATCGAGGGCTTTGAGTTCATTTTTCAAGCCGTCCACACTGGCCTGGGCTTTCTCGCGATCATCCCGGGCGCCTTTGATTTCGTTGGGCAGGTAGCCTCGTTTGAGACGCTTGAGCGCCGCTTCCTTTTCGGCGACGACGGCCCGGGCACGTTGAACGTCCGTGTGCGCCGTTCGGGCGTCAAGGTGCACGAGCGGCTCTCCCGCTTTGACCGACTGCCCTTCCCGCGCGTCGAGCTTCTCCACCCAGCCTCCCAGTTGCGGCGAGACCATCGCCGTCCGCTCGGGAATCGCCGCGACCGTTCCCACGAGATCGAGTGTCGGCCGGAGGGTCGTGCGTTCCACGCGGGCCGCCTGCACGGGAACGGAAGCGGCCGACTCCGCGGCGGCATCCGGTTCCGCGCCGCCCGTTGGCTGCGAGGAACCGGCAAAAAGCCAGTAAGCGCCGCCGCTTATAAAGGCCAAAATCACGACGATGACAGCAATCCTCGATAGAACGTTCGGCTTCATGTTGTTTGCTCCGGGCTGGTTGAGAGGAGCTTTGGGCTGCTGCCGGAAGCATCGGGCCCCAGCAACCGCACGAGGAGGTAATAAAACACCGGGGTCGCCACCAGGGACAACAGCAGCGACATGCACAGCGAACCGATAACAGCAATGGCCATCGGCCGGAGCATGTCGGCCCCCGCACCAATTCCGTAGGCCAGCGGTAATAGTCCCAAAAACGTCGTCAGCGAGGTCATGAGCACCGGGCGAAGCCGGCGCTGGCCCGACTGGATCATCGCCTCTTTCAGCGGCAGGCCTTCGCTGCGCAGATGCTCCACATAGTCGAACATCAAGATGCCGTTTTTGTGCACGATCCCCATCGCGATAATCGCTCCCAGGATCGAGACGATGTTCAGAGTGGTTCCGGTCAGCCACAGCGCGGCCACGACGCCCACCAAGGCCAATAGTGCCCCCATCCAAATCGCCAAGGGGGCGAGAAACGTGCGAAACTCCAGCATCAAGACGGCGTACACCAGAACCAGGGCCGCGATCAGGACGAACGTCAAATTCCGAAACGATTCCTGCTGTTGTTGGTAAAGACCGCCGAACTCGATCGAGGCTTCCGGGGGAAGCGTGACGGATTGGGAAAGTTTGTCCTTGATCGTCTGCATGCCGTGGCCCATGTCGATCCCCTCGAATCTCGCGGACACTGCCACCAACTGCCGCAAGTCTTCGCGGTGCATTTCCAGGAGGCCCGGTTCGTGCTCCAGGCGGGCCACGTCACGGACGGTTAGCTTCGCGCCCATTGCCGAATGGATCGGCAGCGTGGCGAGGGAACGCTCCCGCTGATGGGATTCCGGGGCCGAGAGCACGCGGACATTGTAAGTGCGGTCCCCCTGAAGCACATACGAGGACACCGTTCCCAGCATCGTGCTTTGAATTTCCGTTCCCAGGGTCTGCGGGGTCATGCCGCTTCGGGCGGCGACGGCCAGATCGGTCTTGAGCCGCATCGAAGGCCCGGCCACAACCAGCCCGTCTTCCACGTCCACCACGCCGGGAATGCCCTCAATGGTGCCGGCGATCTCTGTGGCTTTCTCTTTGAGCAAGGCCGTGTCGGTGGAGAAGATTTTGATCTCCACCGGATTAGGCGACCACGTCAAATCGCCGATCAAGTCGCCCAGCACGCCGGGAAATTCAAAACTCAAAGCAGGTTCCGCCGCATTACACTTGGCCCGCAGTTCCTCAATGACCGCTTCGGTGTTTCGAGAACGATCGTGCTTGAGTTTGACCAGAAAATCGCCCGTGTTGGGTTCGGCAATGGCCAACGCCAACCGCGCCCCGGTCCGGCGTGAGAAGCTTTCCACTTCCGGTGTTCCGTTAAGGATTTGCTCGACATGCTGCAGCATGCGGTCCGTTTCCGTCAAACTCGTGCCGGGCCGCGAATAGTAGTCGATGACGAATGCCCCTTCATCCTGGGCCGGAAGAAAGTCCGACTCCAACTGCCCATACAGCCAGAACCCGCCCGCGGCGATCAGCGCCATGCCCAGTGTGGCGACGGCCGGTAGCCGCAGCATGCCCCGCATCACCGAGGCGTATCCGTTAATCAAACGCCTCAAGATCGGACCGCCTTGCTCCAGTTCGTTTTGGGCCACGCCTTCGCGGCGGCGGATCAAAAGTCCGGCGGTCACCGGAGTCCATGTCACCGCGAGCAACAGCGAAATCAACAGGGCAATCACCATCGTCACGGCCAGAGACCGGAAGAAAACGCCGGCGACTCCGTCGAGAAACGCCAAAGGGATAAACACGACCACCGGCGTCATCGTGCTGCCGACCAAAGCCGGCCCCACCTCCCGCATCGCCAGCCGGACGGCGGACCCCGACGATTCGCCGGCGAGCACCTTGGCATAGATCGCTTCCACGACGACGATGGCATCGTCGATCACGATTCCGACCACGGCGGCAATGCCCCCCAGCGTCATCAGGTTGAAGCTCATACCCAAGAGCTTTAAGCCGATCAAGGTCAGAATGATCGTCACCGGAATCACGAGAGCTGCAACGATCGTGGAGGACAGGCTCCTTAGAAACAGAAACAGCACGACGACCGAGAGGATCAATCCCAGAATGATCGCTTCCCAAACGCTCGCCACACCTTCCCGGACAAATTGCGATTGATCGTAAAAGAACGCCAACTTCATGTCCGGCGGCAATTCGCGTTTCAGACGTTGGAGTTCTCCCTCCAGATCATCGGCGATTTGAACGGTGTTGCAGTCGGGCTGACCATAGATGTTTAAAAGCACGGCATCTTTGCCATCCGCCGAGACACGGTTGAACTGGGGCGCTTCGCCGCGGCGGACCACGCCGACATCGCGGACGCGAATCGGGGACTGGTTCACCCAACTGATGACAACGTCTTCGATTTCCTTCGGATCGTGCAGGCGGTTGTCCACGACGGACAGGTAGAGCTGGTAATTCTCCTCGTGCATCCCCGCCGGAGTGAAGTGATTGGTTTCGGCCAAGGCCTTTGTAACCTGGCCGAGCGTCAGATGGTGGGCATCCAGCTTGGCCGGATTGACGATGACATGAAATTCCGGGACGCGGCCGCCGACCAGATTGATCCGGGCGACTCCGTTGATTCTCAGGAACCGCGGGTAGATGTCGTAGCGGGCCAGTTCCCAAAGGTCGGTGCGGGGGCGGGTTTCGCTGGTCAGGCTGATGCCCAGAATCGGAAAGGCGGAAAACGTCAGCCGGTGCACCTGAATGTCGGCTGTGGCGGGCAGGGTGTTGCGGATCTGCGACAACCGCCCGAGCACGTATTGCTCGGCTTCGGTCATGTCGGTCTTCCAATCGAAAAACACGTTGACCGCCGCGGAGCCGCGCCCGGTCGTGGAACGGATGTTCGTCGTGCCGGGAATGTTCTTCATCGCCTCTTCGACGGGCCGGGTGATGGTGGCCATCATCTCGTCGCCGGGCATGACGCCGTTGTCGATCAGAATCACGACGCGGGGAAAATCGGTTTGCGGAAAGACGGACGAGGGCATCGTCACGCCGGCATAAACTCCGGCGAAGCACAGCGCGATCACAATAAACAGGATCGCCTTGCCGAACCGCAGCACGAGGCCGGCCTTATCCGAGGGATTTTTGGGGTCGGGTTCCAATTTCAACATGCTTTCGTTCGTTCTTTAAGGGCGGCTAAGTTCGTCGCGCCGGGCGACAACGCGTTCCACGGGCAAGGCAGTGGCCTGAATGACGCCCGCGGCGGATTGGGCCAGTTGATTGAGCACGTCCAGATTCGTCCGCTGCTCCTGCAGCAAGTCGTTCTGCGTGGCGAGCACCGCCAGGATGTCGGCCTGCCCCGCCTCGAACAGACGCAGGATTTCCGTGAGTTCCGGCGCTTCGGCATCGACCCGGACGGGTTCGAATTTCGCGGCCATTTCCCGCACGAGTTCGAATTGCTGGATGGCGGTCTGGGCTTCGAGGCCCGCCTTGATCTTCAATTGCTCGTAGGTCAGTGCCTGCTGACAGGTTTCCATGTGCCGCTGATGGGCCAGCGGGGCCCCCGTGTTCCAAACGGGGATGTCCATTTGCAACCGCAGCCCCAGGAATTTGGTGCCGGCGTCGCTGGTGTCAATGATCGGTCCGGCCTGGATGTCGGGAATCATCGCAGCGCGGGCCAGACTCCAATTGGCCTGGGCCACGCGAATGCCGACTTGGGCGGCCATCACATCCGGGCGGCCTTCTGCGAGTTCGGCGGCGAGCGCGGTTTCGTCTTGGGGATCCCCCGAGGCGTAAAGAGGAAGCCAGCGGAGGTCGGCCAGTCGCTCCGTGAGAACCAAAGGCGTCGAGGTCGGAAGATTCAATTGCTGCCGTAGCGGTATGAGCGCCGCATCGTAGGCGATTTTCGCCACCTCGGCCTGTCGGCGGGCCTGCCGAGCAGCGATTTCGGCCGTTGTCACATCGCGGGCCAAGGCGAGGTTCGCTTCAAAACGTCGCCGCTGCACCTCCAGAAGATGCTCGCTCAGTTCCGCGCCCGTCATTGCCAGATCATAAAGTTCCTTCTGGTACAGCGCGGTGAAATACAGCCGCGCCGTCTGGGCGACGTAAAGCAACTCGGCCTGCATAATGTTCCACTGAACCTGATTCAAGGCCGCCAGAGCACTTTCCGTGCGATAACGGCGCTGATGGGCGATCTCGAATCGCTGCATCGCCCACACATAATAGTTGGTTTTGCCAACGCCAGTGCCGGGCCCCGTTCCTGAGTCAAACGGCTTTCCGCGCGGCAACAACTGGGCTTGAACAAACGGATTCCAGATCGGGGTTTCCGCGACGCCCACCATCGCTTCGTTCACCGGCAACTGTCCGCGGAGGGTCACCAAATCCGGATTCTCCGCCAACCCCTGGGCCAGGGCCGAGGGCAACGTCAGATCCAGCGCACCCGCCGCCGGCTCGTTTGGCGAGGGCAACTCAGGGGCCGACAACCGTTCGGGCGGGGGAAGCACCTCCGGTTCCTGAGCCGAACCGGCGGGCGGCGAATCCTCCGTAGACGCCGTGATGACGTCGCGCGGTGCGGCCGATGCGGACCGAATTGGCACCGTGACCCTGCGACAGGCTCGGAGACGGGACATCCCGCTTTCCGCCTGGGATTCCTGGCTCGCCGGCTGGACTATGGCAGGAGCTCCGCCGGTGGTTCGCGACGCGGCTGCGGTTTTCGGCACAATGGGCAGCGAGGCAATGCGCGGCATCTCTCGCCGCACGTCCGCGTGGTCGCAGCCTGTCAGGAGCAGCACCGCACTCAGCCCGAACCCCCAAACGAAGCGGCCCGCTGACCTATTCCGAGCGGAAAAGCTAGCACGTCCTTGTATTCGTTCATTCATCATAAGACTCCCCTGTCGAGATGAGTTCGACCGCTTGGCGAAAATGCCGACCGATAGGATTGTTTCGCCGGCCACGCTCCTTGCAAACGGGAAGGCGAATGTTGATCTTTACGCGGAGTTTCCCGCGCTCGTATAATAAATCCTATGAGTTGCCGGTTTCGTCCGGCAGAGATAGCGGCGCCCCCAATAAGGACGGACTGCCAGCGATGAAACAATTCCCAATCGCGGTTTGCTGGATAGTCACAACGATGACGGTCGTTCCTACGCGGGGCCAGACGCCGCCCGGCCACCAGCAGGGGGGGACGTACAACACGCCGGCAGGAGCCGGGGCTTCGACCCCATTTAGTCCCAGCGGACTGCGGAGTGCCCCGTTCTCGAATCCAAGCCAGTCGTTCCGCCCCACTGCGCCCGCCTTGCCTTCGAACGCTCTGAACCGTGACATTCTGAATCCGAGCACCCAAACCCGGCTGCAGCAACTTCGTTTGCAAAGCCGAAGCCAGGCTTTCCCAAAACGATCTCGCGGGCAGGTGCCCGAAGCATCCATCAAGGTAAAGCTTCCCACAGCGGACGCCCAACTTCGGGTCAACGACCAAATCACGAAACAGAAAGGGCAAAATCGGGTATTTGCGACGCCTACATTGGAACGGGGAACCTATCGCTACCGATTCCAAGCGTCGTGGATGGTGAACGGTATTCCCGTTCACGCGATGCGGACGGTCGTCTTTGAACCGGGTGCCGATCTGGTCATTGACTTCACCAAAACGCCCGAAACACAGCTCCCCCAAACGCCTGAACCACGGCCTTGAGCGAACCAACTCGAAATTGTCAAAAACTCTATTTGGCATTTTGCGTATATTTCACAAACCTTGATGGCTCAGTCCGTCGTTTGGAGCGGTCCACAACGATTCCTATCTCATTGTTCGGATAATCGTCGCATCCCACAATAACCGCACCACCAACATAAACCCGAATTCACCAAGCGATGGAGGCAGGATTGCGGTGTGAACATTTGAGTTAAGGGCCTAAACGCCGTTGCCCTTTCCCTTTATGGTCTTCCGGTGGTCGAGACCAACCGCAGCGAGTGAGGGTCCCGAATCGAAGTCATCGCAAGCGGGCTCGGCACCCGGCAACTGAATCGTCACCGTCGTTCCGGCTCCGGATTGACTTTGAACCTGGATGTCGCCGCTGTGAGCCATGATGGCCGCGCGGGCGATAGACAGCCCCAATCCCGCGCCGCCCACTTTTCCCGAACGCGAGGGATCAACGCGATAGAACCGGTCAAAAACGTGAGGCAGCTTCTCGGCCGGGATGCCGATGCCATCGTCTTGGATTTCGATCTGGGCCGATCCTTGGGAAATCCGGCAGCGAACCTCGATGTGTCCTCCCGCCGGGGTGTATTTCACGGCATTTTCCAGCACGTTAAAAAACGCCTGACTGAGCCGGATGTCGTCCCCTTGCAGTTCACAGGACTGCATTTCGCCGCATTCCATCCGCAGATTCTGCTTTTCGGCCAATGGGCGCAACTGGTCGGCCACATCCCACAACAACGCATCCAGCCGGACACTGCCCTGTGCGTACTGAAGGATTCCAGCATCCTGCCGGCTGAGGTTCAACAGTTGGTCTGCCAGCCGCCCCAGCCGGGTGGCTTCCTCGACGACGACGGCGAGGGTCTGTTTGTAATCTTCGTGGGATCTCGGCGAACGCAGCGCCGATTCGGCTTCCGAAAGCAAGGCGGCCAGCGGAGTCCGCAGTTCGTGCGAGGCATCCGCGGTGAACCGCTGGATTTCATTGACGGCGCGTTGCAGACGGGCGATCAGCGAATTCAAAGTCGCCGCCAGGCGGCCGATCTCATCGTCGGGATTGGCGATTTCGATGCGGCGGTCCAGGCGGTCGATCGTGATGGAGTTGGCGACGTTCGCAATCTGCTTCACCGGAGCCAACGCCCGCCCCGCCAAGAGATAGCCTCCCGCGGAAGCCGCGACGAGAACCAAAGGCAAGAGGATCAGCACGATCGTCTCCAAGGTTTGGATTTCGGCATAGTAGGGGGTCAAGGACGTCATCGCCTGAACGGTGAACGGTCCGAGCGGGCTTTGGGCCGGCGTGCTGGCAATGCGGTAATCCCCTTGGCGTCCGAGGGGATGCGTCTCGTAACGCAGAGTAGACGCGGAGGCGGATTTTTGGGGCGGCATTTTTTCCGAGACATTCTTCAATCCCGTACTGGCGAAGACCACGCGCCCGGCGGCATCCAACACCCGGAAATCATAGATGTCATGCTGAAAGAATCGTCGTTGCAGTTCCGATTCCAGTTCGGGCATGTTGCGAGCCATTTGGACTTCGAGGACCAGTTCCTGAAGCTCCTCCCTTAAAGCCGCATCCGTATGGGCCAGCAATTGATGCCGAGCCAAGAGCAAAACCAACACGCAGAAACCGCCCAAGGCCAACGCCAAGGTCGCTCCATACCAGAGCGTCAACCGCCAGCGAATCGACAATTTCGTCATGGAGCGTCTCCCAATAAATACCCCTGTCCCCGAATTGTGTGTAGGATCGGGGGTTGTCCGGAAATTTCGAGTTTTTTCCGCAGTTGATTGATGTGGACCGCGATCACATTGGTCCAAGTGGCCGTCTCTTCCTTCCAGACCGCCTCGGCGAGCGTTTCCCGCGTGACGACCTGGTTCGCGTGCCGCATCAAAAACACCAAGAGTTCGAATTGTCGATTTTGAAGATCCAGTTCGTGACTTCCCCGGCGGGCCGTGCGCGACAAAAGATCAACGTGCAGGTCGCCCAGCGCGAGCACCGTCTTCCGTTCGCTGTCGTCTCGCCGCAAGAGCACGCGAATCCTCGCCAGCAGTTCATCGAATGCGAAGGGTTTAACGAGGTAATCGTCGGCTCCCGCATCCAATCCGGCCACGCGGTCCGAGACGGCATCCCGCGCCGTCAGCACGAGCACAGGGGGCCGGCGGCTGACCGCCCGCAACTCGGCCAGCAGCTCCAGACCGTTCCCGTCCGGCAGCATCAAATCGAGAATCACTACATCAACGTCCGGCGAAATCAACGGCCGGGCCGCCTGCAGCGAGCCGGCCATCTGGACATCAAACCCGGATTCTTGCAGCGTCCGGGCGATGCTCCGCAGCAAGTTCGGCTGGTCTTCGATCACAAGAATCCGCGGCATTGACAAGACACCCAGTCACTTTGGATCGCCCAGACTGCAAGTCGTTGACGAAACGATGTTCCCTGATGATCATTATCGGACTTCCGCGCTGCAAGAAGAAGTTGCGGAAGGCAAGATAAACTCGAATTCATATTGAAGTTGCGTCGAGAGTTATCGCGTGAGGGACGTGCGTAGCCGATGGAATTCACGGAAGTTGGGCCTTCTGGTCCCGCCCCCGGATGGTGGCCGGGGGCAGGTAGGATTTCACCCGCACTGACACAGCCGCTCGTCAAACGGGACTTTGGCCCTCGCCCTCGGCTTTCCGCTTGCGTTCCAGGTCGATGCGTTCCTGGAATGTCATCGGCGGCGTGCTGCTCGCCTCGGCGTAGCCAAGCGGTGAATTCGGTTCGTCCGGCGATGCAACGTGCTCACCGGTGTGATCGGTCTCGGGATGTGCCTCCTGTCGGCGGCGAATACGGGACGTGACAGGTTCCTCGGCGGCGAACTGCTTGCGTTCGCCGCGCGGTGCGGCGGTCTCGATAGTGTTTGCGGCGTTGAGGGCCTTGATGCGGTCAGCCAGTTCGGAAGCGGTCGGCTCTTCGCCCGGTTTTGACTCGTCCTGCCGTCCCGAAAGCCCGGCTTTCAGGGCATCACGAAGCGCTGTCAGTTCGCACTGATACGCTTCGTGTGCGAAGGCCGCACCCAGGCGATCCTGGTAATCGCGTAGCTGCGATTCGCAGATGGCGAGGTCTTGGCGGACGCGGAGGGTTTCAGCGGCGTAGCCGGTGACGATGCGTTCCAGGGCATTGAGCACGGCCCTTGGCCCCTGGTGCTCCTTCGACAGGCCCAACAGGCGGGTCATCGCTCCTTCGAGATACACGTCCGGTGGAAAGCTCGGATTGACGATCACGCCGAAGGTCAGGCCGCGATAGGTGCCGATGGGAATCCGCGTCGGTTCGCGTACATGCGAGGCTCCGCGGGCCAGCGGATGCTTTCCGATGGCGATCCGGTCATCCGCGTGCTGCGTGGCGGTCGCCTCGTCGGCGGTGAGCTTCGCCAGCCGTTCATTCATGCTTTCGATTTTGCCCGGCAGGTCGCGGACGCTGCGGCGAGCAACGTATTGTTCGTCGAGATGGTTTTTCTTGAGGAGTGCCAGGCGTTGCAATTCAGCGTCGGCCTCGGCGAGCGTGAGCACGGCCGGATTGCCGGAGGCGATGGCCTTGACCTCGGCGTAGGAGAGTTCCTGACCGCCGATGTCCTCGGCGCGGCGGGAGGCGTTGTCGCCGGTCATGACCTGCCCGATGAACCGGGCCTTGGTTTCCAGTGCTTGCCACATATAGGCATCGAAGGAACCTTCGGTGACGTAGCGGTAAATGGCCACTTCCTTGTTCTGATTGCCCTGGCGCAGGATGCGGCCGTCGCGTTGCTCGACTTCAGCCGGTTTCCAGGGTGCATCGAGGTGATGCAGGGCGACCAGGCGTTTCTGGACGTTGGTGCCGGTGCCCATCTTCTGGGTGCTGCCGATCAGCACGCGCACCGATCCCTGGCGAACCTTTTCGAAGAGTGCCTGTTTCTTGGCGTCGGATTCGGCCTCGCCGATACTGGCGATCTGGTCACGCGGGATGCCCTGGGCGACGAGCTTGCGGATGATCTCCTGGTAGGGCGAATAGCCCCACGTGGTCGGGTTGCACGCCCATGTCGGCGAAGATCATCTGCGTACCGCGCGTCGGTTTTGTCCGCTCCCAGATGGCGTGGACGTTATCGACCAGCTTATTGACCTTCGATTCGGGGAAGTCGGCGGCGGCGGCGTCCAGCATGCGGGCATCGGTGGCCAGCTTGCGGCCGTCGGTGGTAATCGCCAGAGCATTATCGACGCGCGGGTCGATCTTCTGGGAGCGCAAGCGTTCGTAGCGTTCCACCAGTTCCTGTTGCAGCGCCTCCTGGTCATCCGACATCGGCGAGGCGACGATGATCGGCTTGCCGCCCTGGAGTTTCGGGCAGGGCAGGTTGAGCATCTCGGCGGTCTGCACGTCGGAAAACGCCCGGAACATCTGCTGGAGTTCCGGCAGGTTGGTGAATTTCGCGAAGCGGGAACGTGGACGCAGGCCCGCGCCGTCGGGAGAAATCTCCATCGTGTCCACGACTTCGCCGAAGGTGGCGGCCCAGGCGTCGAAATGTTCGATGCCCCGGCTCTTGAGGCCCTCGGGGTCGAGGAAGCGCTGCATCGTGTACATCTCGACCATCGTGTTGGAGATCGGCGTGCCGGTGGCAAACGTCACGCCGTGGCCGGGATGCAGGTCGCTCAAGATAGCGGGCCTTCATGTAAACGTCGAAGGCGCGTTCCGATCCGCCGGTCTGGATGCCGGCGACGCGATCCATCTTGGTCGGCGTCTCCAGGTTCTTGAAGTAATGGGCTTCGTCGATGAAGACGTGATCGACGCCGAGTTCGTCGAAGACAAGGCCGTTGTCCTTCTTGTCGCTGGCAAGCAGGTT
This sequence comes from uncultured Planctomycetaceae bacterium, assembly GCA_963815195.1. Classification (GTDB taxonomy): domain Bacteria; phylum Planctomycetota; class Planctomycetia; order Planctomycetales; family Planctomycetaceae; genus CAWAVN01. The sequence goes on along the minus strand of CAWFGE010000008.1, from coordinate 39,149 downwards.
TTTGAGTTTCTCCTCGCGGGCGGCCTTTTGTTTCTCGATGGTCTTGATGACATTGCGGTTTGAACCGCGTTCGGCGGCATGTTCGATCAGCAGTTGGTCATATTCCTCGATCTGCTCGCGCAGGAAGCGTTCCTGGTAGTCGTTCGACATGCCGATCCGCTCGAACGAGGAATGCGTCACGATGATGCCGTCCCAGTCGCCGCTGGCGATCTTGGCGGTCAGGAACTTGCGGCGGTCGCGGGACAGGTCTTCCTTGGAGGCGACCAGCAGCCGGGCGTTCGGGTAGAGCTGCATGAATTCGCGGGCGAACTGCTCCAGCAGGTGATTGGGGACGACGTACATCGGTTTTTTGACGAGGCCGGCCTGCTTCATCTTCATGCCGGTGGCGGCCATCGTGAACGTCTTGCCGGCCCCGACGACATGGGCGAGCAATGTGTTGCCGCGAACTCATGCCCCGCCAGACGGCATCCTTCTGATGCGGGCGGAGCGTCAGGGCATCGTTCATGCCGGGGAAATCGAGATGCGAGCCGTCGAACAGGCGCGGCCGCAGATTGTTGTAGGTGTCGTTATAGATGCGAACCAACCGCTCGGTGCGGTCGGGATCGGAAAAGACCCAGGCGCGGAACCGCTCCTTGATGAGCTTCTGTTTCTCGCGGGCGGCCATCGTCTCTTCCTGGTTGACGACGCGCTCCTCGCGGTCGCCGTGGTCGATGGTGTCGTAGATGGTCGGCGACTTCATGTTCAGCGCCAGTTCGAGCAGCCAGTTGCCGTTGGCCCGCTGCGTGCCGAAGTCGGAAGTGGCGGCGACCGAGACCTTGGCGGCGTAATCGGGAACCAGACTCCAGACTCCAGACGGCATCTTTCTTGAGGTGTGACACCGGCACCGACGATGGGCTGACCTTGAACAGTTCGGCGGCGAATGCCTGGATGTCGCTGGCCGGTATCCACGGAGCGCCGAGATTGGCGTCGATGTCGCCCGGCAGCACGTCCTCGGGCTGGACGGCCTCCAGACTCCTGACATTGCGGGCTAATTCCGGCCCGGCCCGCCTGGCGGCTGCGAGTTTGTCGCGGACATTGCCGGACAGGTAGGCATCGGCCGTTTCCCACTTGCCGGTTTGTGGGTCGTTGAAGATCAGATCGCCGAGTTCCTCGATGACCTGCTCTTCCGGTTTGCCGTAGAGCGTGGCGATATAGTCGGGATAGACGCAGCCATGCTGGTTGAGTGACACCAGCAAGCCTTCCTCGGCGCTGCGGACCTGGGTGATGGGGGCGTGCCGGCCCACCACGTCGCGTTCCATGATGGCGGCTTTTGGCCGCCTTGCCGGTCACCTCGTCATAGTCTTCCAGCGACATGACGAGCATGGCGTCCGGGTCTTCCCTGAATTTCACCAGGTTGGGCATGCGGCGGATGATGCTGCCATCTTTGGTTTCGCCGAAGGTAGTCTTGTTGATCGGGCCGTAGGCGGCGACGAAGCGGTCATACGTCCGGTTCAATTCGCGTCTGGCCTGGTCACGGTTCTCATCGGGCCAGCCCTCGTTCTGCGATTGCAGGACGCGGCGTGCGCGGTCACGTAGTTCAAGGAGGGTGGCCATGCGCCTGCCGGTCATGACGTTCGCGAAGGACTTTCCCGTCGCGTCCGCGAGGGTTGGTTGATTGGCTTGGCTCCCTACGGCTATCGCAACATCCGTAAGGACGGCCGGGGCATCATTGAAACGGACGCGGAACAGGCCGCCAACGTCAAACGCATCTTTCAACTCTACGCCTACGAAAACCTGACGATTGACGGCGTAGTCGAGCGGATCAACGGAGAGGGACGTATCTGGCGGAAGTCACAGCCGACGTTTCCGCGAAGCTCCGTTCATAACATCCTCAAGGATCGGGCCTATATCGGCGAGATTTCGCACAAGGGCGAGTGGTATCCGGGCAAACATGAGCCGCTGGTGGACCGGGCGACCTGGAACCGGGTGCAGGCCCTGCTTGGCGGGCATGTCTATCAGTCTCAGGCGCACACCTACGCCAGCCAACTCATCCAGTGCGGCCACTGCGGGCACCCGATTACCGGTGAGACGATCACGAAGAAGAGCAAGAACGGGGAGCGGTACTACACGTACTACCGCTGCACCTATTACAACCGCAAGGATCACCCTCGCATCCGCGTGCGTGAAGCCGACCTCGAACAGCAGGTGCTGGCGATCTTCGACAAGATGAAGGCCGAAAACGAGGACGTGCGGGACTGGTTCCGCCTCGTGCTTGCCTCGCAGACGCGGGACGCCCAGGCCGAGTCCTTTGCACAACGCGGCGAGCTACAGCGTCAGGAAACGCTGCTCGTCCAACAGCAGGACCGGCTGCTCAACATGCGTCTGGCAGAAGACATTGATCAGGAGACGTTCGCCCGCAAGCACACAGAGCTACGAGACCGGCTGGCATCAATCAAGCTGCAATTGGATGTGTTGGATCGCTCGCACGACGAAACGGCCGAGTTGGCCTCGAAAGTTTTTGAACTTTCGCAAACCCTTCGTAGCCAATGGCTTACCGCCGACTACGCCGCAAAGCGCCGTATCCTCGAAATCGTGTTTTTGAACTGCTCGCTCGACGACGTAACTCTTGTCCCCACAATGAGAAAGCCATTCGAAGTTCTCGCCGAAGGGCTTGTTTCTGAAAAAAGTCGAGAGTTCAGAAGCCCAGTTGAACTTTTCCTCGCCTCCGTCGCCGAGTGGGATGGCGATGTGGTGCGGCTGGTGATGGCGGCGTGATGCCTCGCTCCTCGTCGGCATGTTTTGGATGTCAAACGATTCTCTCTGTGAAAGCATCTGGTCCATACTTTTCGATCAGCAGGGTCAATGCCTCGTCACATAGACGAGTTTCCTCTCGAAGTTCACGAAGTCGTTCGATCAGGTCGCCCAAGTTGTCGGCTCTTAGGCTGAGGCACATCGACATGTGGGCGTCAGGCAGTGATGCCGCCTCCACTTCTTTCTCAATGGCTTCCCAATCAACGGTGTCGTCTGCTGTTCGAGGCAGAACAAATTCCCGTGCTTCATGCAGTTTTTCATCCGAGTAGCGATCCCGCATACAGTTGCAAAGAAAAGCAAGATGCGGTGACTCCCAATTCTCAAACTCAATAGCAGCACCGATTGTTCCCACGTCGTTAGGTGGGCATTCTCCGGTTTGCGCATAGTGGTCAAGCAAACATGCGAAATAATCAATTACTGGATTCATCGTTCTTCCTCCTGCTGTCTGTGGTCAATCACTCATAACGGCCCTCATTTAGAAGAGGGCGAATTGCCGAATTCGTCGCCCGAATTCAGCCGTCGAAAACAGACGAATTCCCAATTCGTCAACCGAATTGCCAGTTCGCCCTTTGACTCGTGAGGAGCAAGCACGTCGCTGCTCCAACTCATTCCAAGCCAAGGGGAGAAACACAATGGCAGACAAGACGCAATTCAAGCAGGCAATGGCAGACCTTCGTGAAGCTTGCCAAGGGGGAAAGGACGAACTTTTGCTCCTGTCGCAGGTCGAGCGGTTTTCGGGCGAGCTTCGACGTGAGAAGGCAAGCCTGTCCAGACGCATCGACGAGTTGGAGCGAACAGTCGCTTCCAAAGATGGGCAGATCGAGAGTCTCAAGCCGCTGACTCGGCTTCATGACCAGATCGCTGAACTGGAGAAGGGCAAAGCGAAGCTGGAAAAGGAGCGTGACGATCTTCGAGTGGTCGTCAAGGAGTGGCACGAGATCGACGAAGACCAGTCCACGTTCGTGAAGGTGAAGGCGAAGTGCATGAGATGCTCCCTGCACTTCGTCGTTTGCACTCATAGGCCGGAGGACCATTCCGCTCGAACTCTCACATGCCCTGAATGCGGCCAGCGGAAGGGACAGTTCCTCGTCTGGAAAGAGACCCCAGCGGAAATGTTCATCTTCCAGTCCGTACCGGGCGGAACTCCGCTCTCAGAGTTTGGGACGAATCCGCATTGCCCAGAACGAATGGTGAGGAAAGAAAGGGCAGTGAAAACAATCGTCTTTGACACGAATGGTGGCGCAGAAGTGCGATTGATGTCTGGGCTGGATGACTACCAGAAGGCGGTCGGCGGCCTCATCGAACGCATCTCTCTCAGAAAGGGGCAGGGACTTGGATTCTACGTTCACGACAGCGGACGAATTGAGGGACTTCCACTGAATCGGCGAGCATCGGCGATGGTTGGACTTCACGTTTTCGGCACAGCCGTAATGACGCTGACCGACATTGACGGAGAGACGCAGGATGTGCCTCAACAGGTGATCGACAGAATTGAAGCGCTGGGGGGCCTCACATGAAACACATTCAATGCAAATTGCGAACTGCCGAGGCGGTCCATGACTGGCTTCGTTTCGTTGCCAACGTCGAGCATCTGGCATCGGCTTCGAAGTTTCGAGTGAACGGGAAAGTAAGGAACAGCGATGGGTTCTACTCCGCACTTCAATGCGAGGTGGAGCCAGACAACATCGTCGATTTTCTGACGGAGTACCTCGCCTTCATTGAAAAGCGGGACTCGCTGTCATTCGACATTTCGGTGAAGGACGGCGACGACGCCATCACAGGCGAGGAAGAAACCGATGAGCAACCATGACGTTGTTGGCGGCATATCTGACGGCTGTGAGTGGCAGCAGGAGGTCGCAGTGAGGGCCGCATTTGGCCCGCGTAGCGGGCCAAATGCTCCATGCCCTTCCAGCGACTTTCAGTGCCAACAAAGCCATCTGTCGTGCCTGCTGTGCCGGGTGCGCCGGGTTACCAATAGAGAGAACAGCCTCCGAAAATCCCTGAACTGTCTTGGGATGAGGGTGATCCGGCAGCCAAGAATTATCGCAAGCTTGGAGCATCGCTTTGCAAGTTCGGTGATCTCTTCTGCCGTTCGGGTCACGACGGCGGATTGCTTCACGTGCGTCCCGATGGATCAACCAAGTCAATCACGACGGCGGCTGACCTTGCGCCGGTGATTGTGGATCGAGTCGCTTTGACCATCTACCTCGACGGCAAACCCAAAGGCAGCAAGCTCTCAGCAGCGCACATGAACGCCATGCTGAAGACAGATGCTTTCCTGTCGCAGTTCGATGTCGTCGATCAGATCAGCAGGGTGGCACGCTACCTGCCGGACTTTCGACTGACAGAGCCGGGCTACAACGATGGTGGCCCGGACCAGCGATACCTGTTCGTTGGCGATCCTCCGCAGGTCTACGACTCGATGGATCGAATCAATGCCTTCCTCGACGTAATGGACTTCGAGACACAGGCAGACCGAGCCAATACGTTCGCAGCGGCACTGACGGTCCTGTTCCGCAACCACTGGCCGGGAGGAAAGCCGGTCATCGTCGCCACGGCATCGAAGAGCCATGCTGGAAAAGACACCGTGATCGCATTCGCCTCGGGCGAGACCGAGCAATGCTCGATCAGCTATCAGGGTACCAACTGGGCGCTCGAACGGAGCTTCGTTGGGGCACTCAATCACAACTCTGACGCCGGGGTTCTGGTGATCGAGAACGCACGTCTCGACCGGCGTGACAATACCATCGCTTCGGCCTTCATCGAGCGGTTTGCCACCGACCCTCACCCATTCCTGTTCTCGACCGGCACTGGCCCGGCCACTCGACGCCGGAACGACATCGTTCTGGCAATCTCAACCAACTTCGGTTCTGTGAGCGAGGACATCCTCAACCGCAGCCTACCCATCCATCTTGATCCTGTGGGGCACGTCTCAGAGAGAACGTCGCCGATTGGGAATCCCAAGCTGGAGTTTCTGCCTCAAAACCGTGAACACATTGCCGCAGAACTGCGGGGGATGGTGGCACGATGGAAGGATGCCGGTTCTCCACTAGATCATGAGGCCCGACACCCGTTCTCGGAATGGGCGGCAATGGTCGGGGATGGAGATCGGCGTGCAATTGGGACCCACTTCGGCGCGGAAATGGGACCCACCTGGGGTGGGGAATGATGTGGAATGGGGCAGGTTGGGAAGGAAAGACGGGCGTCGTCGGAGCCGACTTAGCGGGTTTTCGGCTTCTTGTTTTCGGACGCTTTTTTGTCTTTCATCGACTGTTTGAAGCGGTAGCTTTCGCCGTTCATCTCGAAGATGTGGCAATGGTGCGTGATGCGGTCCAGTAATGCCGCGGTCATGCGTTCGCCTTGGAAGATTTGCCCCCAATCGCTAAAGGCCAGGTTGCTCGTGATCAGCAGGCTCTTGCGTTCGTAGCGATCCGCGAAGACCTGGAACAACAACTCTGCTCCCGACCGGTTGAACGACAAGTAACCCAGTTCATCCACGATCAACAAATCGAGCTTGTCGAGTTGGTTCAACAACCGCTCCAAGGTGTAATGTTTCTGAGCTTCTTCCAGGCGATTCACCAAAGCCGCGGCGGTGAAGAACTTGGTCTTATAACCCGCTCGGCACGCGGCCAGGCCCAATCCAATGCTGATATGAGTTTTGACTCAGCCATTGTTGTGCCCCCTTGGGATAGTGATTTGCTCGGTTTCGTGATTTTTGAGTTTTAGCATGGCGTCTTTAACCTCCTCAGTTTTGGGAAACAGATAGCACCGATAAATTGGATCGACAGAAACCACGATCTGTCTTTGCTCAATTTTATGATACATCCAGGATATGTTGCGCCCGATTTCCTGAGCCATTTCCGCGGCGGTCCAGGCATGGGGCAGGTTCTTTGCACGCGGGCTTTTGATCCGGTAGCGATGTCTTAACTTGTTCACGATTTGCGAGGTGAATTGTTCGCCACGACAGGGATGATGGCCTTCGCGATTGAGATCCGCCGCGATCATTTCACTCGACCGGCCTTCGCTGGTTTCTTGCCGGATGCGTTCCACGATGTGCTCTTCCAAGTCCGTGTGTTTCATTGAAAAACGCCGTAGGAGAGCCGACGTTTCGGTCACCGAACCGCCGGCCCAGACCATGCGAATTTGCACCAGCCCATCCGATTGCCGGTGAAGATTGACTCCCGTAATCATCGTCCGCAACAACGACTTCTTCGCCTCCCAAGACAACTCGGGCCAGAGTTCGGGAAGCTGCCGCCCGACATCCGCGAAGGCGTCTCGCAAGGACTTTGGTACGCGGATCGGTTGGGGAATTTCTCGGCGGGCATCCGCCAGGTTTTCTTCGGCTTGCTTTTGCGCCAACAAAGCCGATTCCCATTTCTCTTCCAGACTGGCCGCAATCAAACGGTTCTTGGGATCGACACAGTCGTATTGTTGCTCGGCCCGATGGGCGGCGTATTGCAAGTCGCCCGACGTCTTGCTCCAAATGCCGAACCACGTCCGCATGCGTGCGAGCCCTTTCGGCGGAGAGTTTCTCCAACACATCGATCTCGGCAGGCCGCAGCACTTCAAAGAAAGCTTCCGTCACCGCCTCGTCGATCTTGTTGCCGCCCAAGTACTGGCAGGATCGTTGGGCGTAATGCCGATAGCCAGAATTGCATGAGTATTGAAAGCGGTTCTCCTTGTAATTCACTCCCATCGTTCGACCGCATTTTCCGCAGCGCAATAAGCCCGTTAACAACGCGCAGCCGTTGCGGATGGCTTGCTTGGCGGCGAGTCGTTGTTGGATGCGGAGGTTGTTTTGAGCGATTCGGCGTTGGTTGTCTTCGTACTGCTCCCAACTGATATAGGCCGGGTAGATGCCGGGAATTAAGACCGACCATTCCGCTTGGGGCCGGCGCGTGCGACCCGTGGCAGGACGACCGGGAATTCGTAGCGTGGGATTGACTTGCCGACGCCCATGAGCAAACGCGCCTGCATAAGCCGGGTTATGCAGGATCGAGCCCAACGAAGCGGCCGTGGCTTCTCTCCAAAACACTTCGCCCGCATAAAGGCCCGAAACTTGGCGCCGGGGAATCTTCAAATTTTTCTTGGCCAGGAACGTCAAGACTTTTTGAATCGTGCCCAACTCCACGAACTTGTCGAACACCAAATGCAATCGCTTTTGAATGCTCAGATCGGGATCGAGCATTACCGCCTTGTCCAGATTGCGGACCAAGCCCGTCGGCAAGTTTTGCACCAACTCGCCCCGCGCGGCCTTCGACAATCGACCCGCGTCCAATCGCAATCGGAGGCTATGGAGTTCTGCCGAAGACATCGTGCCCTTCAAGCCTAAGAGGAGCCTGTCGTTGAAATCCCGTGGATGATACAACCCATCCACATCACCGATGAGTGTGTCAAAGATCGCACACAATTCCAACAGTCGATGCCAATCCACATCGTTGCGGGAAAGCCGTGAAACTTCATAGCCCAGAATGATGCCGACCTTACCCAAGCCGACGTCGGCGACCATCTGTTGAAAGGCCCCGCGTCCCGCCGTTTGCGTGGCCGATTGCCCTTGATCATCCTCCAGGATGCTGACTTGTTCCGGCTTCCACCCCAACTCCAACAACCGGGTTTTCAAGGCTCGCTGGTTGTGGGCACTCTCTTGGTTTTTCTCGACCTGCTTCGTCGTGCTCTGACGAAGATATACGATCCCGCGGCGATTCAAATGGCTGGTGCTGACTTTCATCGATCCGTTCATGCTCCAGTTCCTCCGTTAGAATGACGACGATTTGCTGGATGATCCGCTGCTGCTCTGGAAGAGTCAGACGGTTCCACACCTGGTCCGTGGCAATGGGTGACATCGGCTTCCCTCCGAGAAAGAATATCCCGAAAGGTAGTCACCAAATCCTGGAGCGCGTCCAGGGTCAGACAGGAAGTTTTTTGGGGAGGAGCGGTGGAAAGGTTCGTGCTGCTGACGTCGATGTAGGTCATCTCGTCAGGAAAAATCTCGACTTGATAATACTGACGATAACCTGGCAGGCGGGCTAAGCCGAACAAATCAAATGTTCGGCCATAAAGCGGATGGGCCGGATCGATGACGGTGATCTCACCGCGCGATAACTGAGTGACCAGAGGTGTCTTGTGATGGTCGGACCTTTCCCGTCCCCGGTTGGCCGAGAAAACACACATTGAAATGCTGGGCAATCCACTCCCCGCGGGCCAACTCCAAAATCGTTTGTTTGTGGAGGCCGGGCACCGCTTGGAAGTCGTAATCCTCCAGTCCCTTCTCCACCGGAAAGTTCGCATTGCGGATCCGGCTGTTCAAGGCATTGGTCTGCCGGGCCGCGACCTCCAGTTCGGTCAACCGGAGCAGGTACTGCTCGAAGGTCTGGTTCGAGGCACTCGCTTCGCGGGCCAACTTCTCGTACTCGGCCAGGATTGTCGGCAGCCGGAGTTGCTTGAGGTTGGCCTTGAGGAGCATCTGGTTGGCATCGTGTTTCGGGTTCGGGGACATAATCGGAATCTCCTTGGAAGGAGGACAGGAACTGGTCAAAATGGCTCAAGCTCGGACAGGGAACTTGAACCGACAACACGCCGGGGTGTTCGCACTCGATCGGAGTGGAAATGCCCTCGGACGATGTTTCCGACAGGCGGAGGGCGGAGGCTTCCACGCGGCGAATGATGCGATCGGCATCGGCTCCTTCGGGGCCGCGAAGTTGCTCGATCGCCGCCTGCACGCGCGAGAGCGGATGCTCGGCCAGCAACTGCAGCACCCGCACGAATTGCCGCACGCCCGCGTGGGGACCGTGCCGCCTTTCCAAACGCTCGCGGAGTTCGCCGAACACGGCGGGCAGCTTCCAATCGCGATACACGTTCGCATGATCCAAAGCCGCCGGGCGACGCGTTAATGTGGTCAAATAGTGCAAAGGATCCAGCACATCCTCGCCCGCCTGATAGCTCCGTTTATGGACGGCGATGACGGTTTCGTTCAACACAATCTCGACGCGATCCACATAGCCTTTGACCGTCACCGTTTGAAACGCGGCGTGGCGAGGCACGCTGTAGTTCACGTTGTCGAACCGCGCGAACTGATACTTGTTGACCTTCGCCGATTGCCGGATGCAGGGATCAAACCGCGGCCCCGGAAGCGGAGCGGATCGCTGTTTTTCCTCCGCAAAGCGCTCCCCAATCGTTTGCGTCTGGCCGCTGCTGCAGCGATCGTGTTCCTTCAAACAGCACTCGCGAAGATAAGCATTGAACTCTTCCATATCCTTCACCCGAGGCACCGGCGTGGACCATTTCCGCTCCAACGTCTTCACGCGATTTTCCACCACCGGCTTTTCATTGCCCCGCGCAGGCATGCAGAACAGCGGCTCGAACACGTAATGACTGGCGAGCGCTTGATAACGCGGATTGATCTTCCGCGAACGCCCGGTCAATAACTCGGTGGCCACGGTCGTCGGATTGTCCCACCAGACTTCTTCCGGCACACAACCGAAAAAATCAAACGCCTGCGTCATGCCCTCCAAGATCGCTTCGGTTCGCTGCGTCGGCAGCGCCACCGCGAACGGAAGGTTGGAGTACGACCAGACCAGGATCAGCACGTTGACCTTCCGGCGGCCGTCGGGGAAGTCCACCGAAATCTCGCCAAAGTCGGCTTCGATTCGCTGGCCGGGCCGATGATCCAACGGGATGAACGTCTCAGCATGGTTTTTCCGATGCCGGTTCACGAACCGCCGCACGGCATCATAGCCGCCCGTGTATCCGTCTTCGTCCCGGATCCGCTCGAAGATCCGCATCCGCGTATGCCGCTGCTTGGGCGGCGCGGATTCATCCTCTTTGAGAATCTCCAGGATGCGATCGTGAAACCGTCCCAATTGGGGAGCCGCTTGCTGCCGCCGTTTTGGGTAAGGCGTCGGCTCGCCCGCGCCTCGCAAGACCTCACGAATCTTTTTTCGCGAGTGATGAAATGTTCTCTCAATTTCCCTGAGGCTCATGCCATCGCGATAAGCCCGACGAATCCGTGCATAATCGTCCACCGTGAGCATCCTCTCCTCCGCTGAAACAGGACCAGACTCCTCCAATCCTGTAGCATGCGAAGTTTTCTACGGTGGGTCCATTTTCCGCGCCGATCCTGCCCCCGAAGTGGGTCCCAATTGCACGCCGATCTCCAGATGGATTTGTAAATCGAATAGGCCGCCCGATTCCTCATTTCATTGAGACCATATGATCAAGCGAAGAAGCTGGCCGATCAATTGATCGACGGGGCAGACCGGCAGGCCTCCGCATGCTCTGTCCGCTGCTGACCAGGTTGGGCGAATCGCCGACCAGGCGGAAGTAGGCTGGACCTCGTCGTTAGAACTGGCAAAGAATGACCTCGGTTGAACTGTTCCGTCGCCCAAGGTGCCGCCATGTTACGCCGTCAATTTCTTGCCTTCGGTCTGCTCGTCGCATGCGGCTTCGATGCCACTGCGCTCGCCGCCAACAAGATGTTCGTCTTCAAGGTCAAGACGAAGAGCGGCGGGATCGTTGGCAACATCCTGATCGAGGCGAGGGACCAGTTCGCCGCTGTTGCCAAGCTGATGCATCGTTACCCCGGCTGCGAAATCCTGGAGGGGCGGGAAAGGTGAGCATGAAACAATTTTGGGATTCCTCAGGCAGACAAAGTTCTCCCCGCCGCCCGGCGGGGAGAACTATATTGGTCTGTCGGCTCTTATCCATCGAGCAATGAAGTTCAATTAGGTTGCCCTGTTTCGTGTTCACGATGGCGATAAACGCTCATTGTGGAGCACCCAACTTTCTTGGCGATCTCGGCGACCGGCAGTCCTTCCTTGGAAAGGCGGCGGATTAGTTTGATCTGTCGAATGTTGAGGCCACCGCCTCCCAACTTTCGCTCCACCGGAAATGGATCGTCAGGAGTGGCGTCGAAAACCGGTTTGAGCTTTTCTTGTAGCCATTGTAGAGCCCTGAAGACGTTTCCGAACGGCTTGTTCGTGTAGCATTCGATCAGGCTCTTGCTGCCCAACGGAGATCCATGCCCAAGAAAGATCTCCGAGATCTCGCCCAAAAACTCTTCACGTATCCAATTCGAAGCCGTGTCACGTAATGCCTCATGCGGTAGCCGTGGAAACTTGGGCTCGGCAGTCTCTACCCGGTCGAGAAGCCGGTTCCACATGTTGGTCAGTTGATGATTTGGATTCCCGCTCTTCGTCGGCCTGGTGAAGGAGTGCCCAGCATCGTTGAGTAGTGCGATGGACGTGGAACGGTATGGAATACCCAGCGTTGTTCCATCGGTTCGTTGGATGTGCGTTTGCTTGCGTCGTCGATCAAGCACCCACTCCATGCCTTGAACGGTCAGGGGCCAAAGCAACCATTCTCCATACACCTCGGTTTTCGTCCTGATTCGCCGCACAAACGAGTCGTTCTCGGTGAAGTCGAATGCAATGTACTGCGAATAAGGGTGCTTCTGACGCAGCGTAATCTCGCCCACTCGCAGCGTGGCGCATTCCATTCGCTTGAAACCAAGGTTCAAGCCGCAGAGCAACAAGAACCGCTCGAATGGAGTGGCGAACTCATTGAGCGTCTTGAGTTGTTCGACCGTGTAGGTGCGGACCTGCTGGGACTGTACCGTTACAGGTGCCGACTTGTCCTTGTTCGACTTTCGAATCGCCAACTTCAACTCGTCGAAGTCGATCGGCTTCTTCCAGTCGAAACGGTCTGACTTCGAGAGCCAGCGCATGAACTCCTTGATTCGCTTGTCGTGTTCACGACACGTCTTGACAGCGAGCGGTCCCGTGCCGTCCTTTCGAGTCGGTCTCTGCGTCCAGACCTCGATCATGGCATCGCAGCCGTCGTAGGTCAGCTTCGATAGCGGCCAGTTCAGTTGATGGCCGTTGAAGCACCGAATTCGCTCAAGTGCCGCAAGGTATTTCTGGGCAGTGTCGCTCAGACGCTTCTCAGCGAGACCTTCTTCTGGATCGGGATCAACCAGCATTCGGACTCGGATGTGCTCGTTCTCATAGGCGTCCAACGCCTCTCCAACCGTCGCTTCGGTGGGATCATGTCCATTCGAGGCTTGGGCGAAGAATCGCACCTCTTCCATGAGGCCCTCCGAAATGGATGTGACTTCCTGCGAACCCAATTCGTAGGCTTCCTCGTCTTCGGGCACGAAATGGACGAAGGGAAAAATGTTGCGCCACTTCTCAAGGGTCGTCACGTAGTCGAACCGATGGGCCAAATGGGGCTCTTCCGATGAGCATGTAATCATGTTCATCGGAACTCGAACGCTTGCCTCGCCTCGCTCGAACGCTTTGGCGATATGCAGGGTAAGCTCGTTCCACTCGGAGTCGCCGAGTTTCTCTACGGCGTAATCCCAAAGTTCCTGAATTCGCTGTTTGCGACGTTCCGATTCACGCTCGCTGGTTGTAAAGCGGAACTTGTGGCCGTCCACCTTCCCGTTCTTCGTGACCTTTCTTCCCAGCTTGGCGCAATACCGCCCCGTCGCCTTGTCTTGGCTCAGAGGCGTCCGTCGAGACTTGCTTCGTGTTGACATGGCACTCACCATCCTTGGATGCGCCACAAAATGCGAGTTGGAAGCCGTGTCCCATAAAAGGGCCATTCCATGGCGCAATGGGACAATCCAGGCTGTTCTATGGGACAAAAACGCTCGGCTTTATGGGACAACCGACGAAATCGGCCCGGTTTTCGGTCGCTTTCTGTGGCAAGATTCGATTCAGAAGTGCCAAAAAATAGCCACTTGCGTCCGAAAACGCAAGTGGCTATTGGAGTGGAGGCGGCGGGAATTGAACCCGCGTCCTGTGAACCTTTGATTTTGGCTTCTACGTGTGTAGTTTGTCGATTGATCTCGTCGCCTTCGGCTCAACAAACAAGGCCAGCCGGCGACATAACCACCACGAGTCTTACCTGGGGCGTAGCGGTTCTTGACCCCGGGCCAGCCTGATTTTGCGGCCGGTTTTTGGACTCCTCAGGCGGGGATTCCGCGACCGGGAGCTGCGTATTTCTACGCAACTAGTGCATATTGCTTTTCGGCAAATGATTTTTGATCAGCTTTTTACGTGGCCGGCTGATCAACCACGACACGCCACCTCAATCTCCGTGAACCAGTCGAATCCAATCGCCCCCGGGATTGGTGGAAGCAATGTTTTGCTTATTCCCTTATTACGACACGGGGCCGGTCTGTGTTTAGATTTTCTCGAAAGTTTTGACTCCCGGTCGCGGGCGATGCACAAAACATCTTAGATGCCAATAGTTTAGGCTAAGACCCGCATTCGTTCAACGGATCTTTCCCGGCTTCGCGGCGAAATCCGTGTGCTAAAACCGTTCCGATCCATAAAATCGGCACCCGGCTACTCCGTCTTCCGGCCGTTGGAGAGGGGCCGGATCGCCTCGCGGCCGCACGCCACGGGCAGCAGCAACTCGTCCCCGGCAACAACATATCCCGATCCACCCGGCCCGTCCAGCAACTGCGTAATCACCACCTCATGGATTTCTCCGCCAAAGAGCAGGCGAACCCGCTCGCCCGGTTGAGGCGTCCAGTCTTTCGGCGGCGGACTCATGAAGGCAGGATCCATGGGGCACATTCCGTGTGACCTTTATTCGATGAGAATGGAAAGTTAGATAAATCGCCCCGCGGCGACCTTTGACGTGCCGGGCCGGAGATCCCGGCCGTTGAGATATGTCTTTATCATGCCTGAAATAGAACCTTTTCACCACCTTCCGAACCGACTTCTTTACTCCGAGCCGCGATAACCCGCGGCCACCTGGCAGGTGTCGAGGTACGTTTCCACTTCATCGCCCCAGCACGTCCAGCCTTGGGCCCGTTCTCGGGCGAAGAGTTCCAGGTACGGGCCGGGGCTGCAATCTTCGATCAAGGAATAAATCTCCCGCGGCTTGCGGGAATGCTCCCGTTTGCGGGTGGAGAGCAGATTGACCTGTCGGCGGCCGGGGTCGAGCGTTCGCATTCGCCCGCGAACGCCGAAGAGCAAGAGTTCGGTGACGTTCCGAAAATAAAACCCGACGCCCCGCCCGTCCGGCCCGCCGTCTTTGCGGACTTTGTACCACACCAGGTTCGTCTTGTAGGTGAAGCCCCAAGCCTGCATCACTTCCAAACCCGCCGGCAGGAGGGCGTTGGGGACCCACAAATACAGGTGGGCGGGAGTCTCGGCATGAGCCGACACTGGCAGATGGCAGATTTCCTCCACCGTCATCGTGCGATATCGGCTGAGCCGGCGGTGCTCGGGGGCAACCTTGCCGGTCCGGTTTTGAAACCGCCAAGGCGGATCGGCCAGGATCGTCGAAAACCGCCCTTCCAGTTGGGGGAGTGGCTCGCTCATGAAGTTCCGTTTGAAAAAAATGTTTCAGAACGTGAGCGGCAAGGCGGTAGCCGCCGGTCTTTGTTGTGACCATCGTTTTCTCGAAAACCGGAGGCTAGCGCCTACCGCTCACTTTTTTCAGACTATAGCCGGACGACCCTTGGATTGTCGATCTCATCGAGTTTTGTTTATTATTGGAATTTGGAAGGGGCATGGATCGTATAGATTTCTTTGGGTGCAGGCTTATGCGGAACGTGTTTTTCATCGGGTTGGTGTTGGGGATGTCTTCCGCAATCTCGGCGGACGAGCCGGTGGATTTTGCGCGCGACATCCAGCCGATTTTTCAAAAGCACTGCATCACCTGCCACGGCTCCGAGAAACAGGAATCCGGGCTGCGGCTGGACTCGCCGCGGTTTGTGAAACAAGGCGGCGACCGCGGGGCCGCGTTCGCCGCGGGCAAATCCGCCGAGAGTTTGCTGTATCAATCGATCACGGGCAAAGGCGATGTTTCGGAAATGCCCGCTGAGGGGCCCAAGCTCAACCCAGACCAGATCGCTCTGATCCGGCGGTGGATCGAAGAAGGAGCCAAGCTTCCCAAAGCGGAAACCATCAAAAATGCCAACGGCAAGTCGGACCATTGGGCGTTTCGACCGATCGTCAGGCCGGCGGTGCCTTCGGTTCAAAACAGCGGCTGGGCGAGGAACCCCATCGACCGGTTTGTGCTGGCGAAGTTGGAGCAGGAAGGGTTGACGCCTTCGCCGGACGCGGATCGTTATACGCTGATTCGCCGGTTGAGCTTTGATCTTCGCGGACTGCCGCCGACGTGGGAGGAAGCCGAAGCTTTCGTGCAGGATTCCCACCCGGATGCTTACGAACGGCTCGTGGAGCGGATGCTGGCTTCGCCTCAGTATGGCGAACGCTGGGGCCGGCATTGGCTGGACGTGGCCCGCTATGCGGACTCGAACGGGTTTACGATCGACGGCCCGCGGAGCATCTGGAAGTACCGCGATTGGGTGATCGATGCCTTCAACCGCGATGTGCCTTTCGATCAGTTTACGATCGAGCAACTCGCGGGCGATTTGCTACCGAACCCGACGCCGGAGCAACTCATCGCCACGGGTTTTCATCGAAACACGCTCATCAACCAGGAAGGCGGGACCGACCAGGAGCAGTTTCGCATCGAAGCCGTCGGCGACCGCGTCAACACGACCGGCACGGTGTGGATGGGGCTGACCGTGGGCTGCGCTCAATGCCATCAGCACAAGTTCGACCCCATCAGCCAGCGGGAATATTACGAGCTGTTCGCGTTCTTCAACAACCAGGATGAACCGACGCTGCAAGTTCCCACCGGAGATCAAACCCAGCGGCTCAAGAAACTCGACCAGGCCATCGCCGCCGCCGAGAAACCGCTCCAAGCCCACGATGCCGAGTTCGCCAAAGGCCTCGAGGCCTGGGAACAGAACCTCGCCGGCCAAATTCAGTCGGCTCCCGAATGGACGGTGCTCAAGCCCTCGCATCTGGAGACGGAAAAAGGGTCCGTGTTGGCGGCGCAGGAGAACGAGGCGATCTTCGTGGACTTCAGCGGCCCCGACAGCGATACGTTTTTGATCACGGCGAACCTGCCGATGGAAAAAGTCACCGCGATCCGCCTGGAAGCCCTCACCCATATCAGTCTCCCTAATAAAGGTCCGGGCCGGGGGGGCAACGGGAATTTTGTGCTGAATGAATTTGAGGTCCTGCAAGGCTCTGGCGACGCGAAAACTTTCGCTCCCGTCAAACTCGCGCATGCCGTCGCGGACCATTCGCAGGACAACTACCCGGTGACCGATGCCATCGACGGCAAGCGGGAAAAGACCGGCTGGGCGATCAATCTCAAAGGCGGGAATTTCAACGTGGACCGCGAAGCGATCTTCTTTCCCGCGGCCCCGATCAGCGCCGAAAAGGGGTCCGCGATCCAGATCCAACTGCATCAGAATCATGGCTCGAAATACACGCTCGGGCATTTTCGGTTGTCGGTGAGTCACGCGATGCCGGAGTCTTTGATGATCCCCGCTCCCATCCGCCGGATTCTGGAGAAGCCCCGAGCCAAGCGGACGAAAACCGAGCAGGCTCAGCTCCTCGCCGCGTATCGCGACACGGATACGGAGCGGAAACCGCTCGCGGAAAAAGTTGCGGGCCTCAAGCGGGACCGAGACGACGTCGCCAAGGCGGTTCCCACGACGATGATCCTGCGGGAACGCGTTACGCCGCGCGAGACGCACATTCATGTCCGCGGGGATTTTTTGCGGAAGGGAGCCCAGGTCACGCCGGACGTGCCCGACGTTTTGCCGGCCTTGGAATCCGAGAACGAAATCCCCAATCGGCTCGAACTCGCGAAGTGGCTGCTCGATCCGGCGCATCCGCTCACGGCCCGCGTGACGGTGAACCGCATCTGGCAGCGGTATTTTGGGCTGGGCTTTGTGGAGACGGAAAACGACTTCGGCACCCAAAGCACGCCGCCTTCGCATCCGGAACTCTTGGATTGGCTGGCTTCGGAATTTCGCCGCACGCCGCAGTCTGAGGGATCGATCAAGAATCCCAATGCCTGGAGCATGAAATCGCTGCACCGCTTAATCGTGACCTCGGCGACTTATCGGCAGTCGTCGCGATTGCGTCCGGAACTGGCGGAGCGGGATCCGCGGAATCGCCTTTTAGCCCGGCAGACGCGGATGCGGATCGCGGCCGAGGCCGTCCGCGATGTCTCGCTCGCCGCGAGCGGATTGCTCTCGACCAAAATGCATGGGCCGGGCGTGCATCCGCCGCAGCCTGAAGGCATCTATGTGCTCACGCAGCAGAAAAAACCCTGGCCGGATGAAAAGGGCCTGGACCGCTATCGCCGGGCGGTTTACACGTACTTCTGGCGGTCGAGTCCTTATCCGATGTTGGTGACGTTCGATGCCTCCGACGCCACCACCTCTTGCACGCGCCGGCCGCGTTCCAATACGCCGCTCCAGGCCCTCACGCTGGCGAACGATCATGCCTTCGTCGAGATGGCCCAGGCCTTGGCTTTGCGGATTTTGAAAGAAGCCCCGGCTTACGAAGAAGGCCGACTGCGGCACGCGTTTCACGTCGCCTTCACCCGCGAGCCGAGCGAAAAAGAACTCGCCGTGCTGCTGCCCTTTATCGAAAAACAGCGGGCGGAATTTGAGAAGAATCCCCAAGCCGCCGCCCTAGCCGCTCCCAAGGATTGCCCGAAAGACATTTCGCCGGCCGAGGCCGCGACCTGGGTCGCCGCGGCGCGCGTCTTGTTGAACCTGGATGAATTTATCACCCGCGAATAATTCGGAACCGCCATGTCTCAACCACTTTTCCAACAGTTTTTACAGCACAGAACCCGCCGGCACTTCTTCGCCGAGTGCGGCCTGGGCGTGGGTTCGATGGCGTTGGCTTCGCTGCTCAATCAGCAGCCTCTCCAAGCCGCCGCGAAGATTCAAGCCACGCCGTTCGCGCCCCGCGAAGGGCACTTCCCCGCGCGGGCCAAGAATGTGATCTTCCTGTTCCAAGCCGGCGGGCCGAGCCATCTGGAACTGTTCGACCTCAAGCCCAAGCTCCAGGAACTGAGCGGCCAGGTGATTCCGCAATCGTACGTGGAAAACAAACGCTTCGCGTTCATCAAGAAGGACGCGAAGCTCCTGGGCACAGCGCGGAAGTTCCACAAGTACGGCGAATGCGGCATGGAGCTTTCGGAACTCATTCCGCACGTCGGCGGCCTCGCGGACGACATCTGTTTGATCCGCAGCATGAAGACCGATGTATTCAACCACGGCCCCGCGAAGCTGTTCGTCAACACCGGCTCGCCGCGCTTCGGCCGGCCGAGCATGGGGGCCTGGGTGACGTACGGCTTGGGCAGCGAAGCCCAGGACTTGCCGGGCTTCGTCGTTTTGCAATCGGGGCCGCGCGGTCCGCGAGGCGGAACGCCGCTGTGGGGCAGCGGATTTCTGCCGACGACTTACCAGGGCGTGCCGTTTTTGAACGGGGCCGATCCGATCCTGAACCTCTCCAGCCCGCAGGGGTTCAATGCCCAAAGACAAGGCGAGTTCGTCGAGGCGGTGACGGCTCTCAATTCGATCCGCAAACAATCGGTGGGCGACCCCGAGATTCAAACCCGCATCGCCGCGTACGAAATGGCCTACCGCATGCAGACCAGCGCCCCGGAACTCATGGACCTCAGAGGCGAATCGAAAGAGACGCTCGACCTTTACGGGGCCGATCCGGACAAGCCTTCGTTCGCGCGGAACTGTCTTCTCGCTCGCCGGCTGATCGAAAAGGGCGTGCGGTTCGTGCAGCTTTATCACACCGACTGGGACCACCACGGGAACCCCGGCACCAACCTGGCCCAGCCGCTCGACGACCGCTGCCGGGAAACGGACCAGCCATCCGCGGCACTCGTGATGGATCTCAAACGCCGGGGCCTCTTAAAAGACACCTTGGTGGTTTGGAGCGGCGAGTTCGGGCGGACTCCGCAAGGCGAAGAACGCGACAACCTGCCGGGCCGGGATCATCACATCGATGCTTATGCCCTGTGGATGGCGGGCGGCGGCGTGAAAGGCGGGCAGGTCGTGGGCAAGACCGATGAATTGGGCTATTATTCCGTCGAAGATCCTGTGCACGTTCACGATCTGCAGGCGACGATCTTGCATTTGTTGGGTCTCGATCACGAACGATTGACCTACCGCTTCCAAGGCCGGGATTTCCGCCTGACGGACGTGGCCGGCCATGTCGTGTCGAAGGTTTTGGCTTAGAGAATATCGAAACGCTGAGGTCGGTTCCGCGCGAACCGGGGCTAGCGCCCTGCGGCTAATTCATACGACAACAATTGTTCGAGTGATCCTTTATCGCACGATTTCACCAGATTCCTACGCAGAGGAAGCAACATCATGACGCAATGGCCCGTGGGCGTGTTTACTTCGGTCGATGCCGGCTTGGGCGTGCATCTCGACGTGGCGGAAGAGCTGAAAGTCCCCACCGTGCAGGTGCACGCGCCGCACAAACAGACCCGCACCCCCGAGGCGGCGGAACGCTTTCTGAAGAAATGCAAAGACGCGGGCATTGAAGTGACCGCCGTGTTCGGCGGCTTCGACGGCGAAAGCTACGCCGACATCCCCACAACCGCGAAGACCGTGGGCCTCGTGCCGGAGTCCGCCAGGGCCGCGCGGACGCAGGAAATGAAAGAGATCTCCGACTTCGCCAAGCTCCTGGGCTGTGGGACCGTGGCCCTCCACATCGGCTTCGTCCCGGAAGACCGCGAAAGCGACAACTACAAAAACCTGCTCCAGACCACGCGGGATCTCCTCGACCACGTGGCGGCCAACGGCCAGCGGCTCAACCTGGAAACCGGGCAGGAAACCACCGACCACCTGTTGCAGTTCATCGTCGACGTGGGCCGCGACAACCTCTATATCAATTTCGATCCGGCGAACATGATCCTCTACGGCACGGGCGATCCGATCGAGGCGCTCAAAAACGTTGGCAATCTCGTCAAGAGCGTCCACTGCAAAGACGCCAAATGGGCAGCCCCCGGAGAGCGCGGCAAAAGCTGGGGCAGCGAAGTCCCGCTCGGCGAAGGCGACGTGGGCATCGAAACCTATCTCCGCACGCTCAAAGACATCGGCTACACCGGCCCCTTAACGATCGAACGCGAAATCGCCCACGACCGCGAACGTCAAAAAGCCGACATCGGCCATGCCGTCAATCTGCTCAGAAACCTTCGCGAAACGATCCTGGGCTAACTTGTTTCTTCGGCCGTCTTCCCTCACGAGAGCAGTGCGGAGAGCACGCGGCCGCGGGAGATGGGCAGCGGGCGGTCCAAGGGGTCGCGGAGTTCGGTCTCGGGCGGATAGCCCAGGCAGTGGAAAATCGTCGCCGAGATGTCTTCCGGACGCACGAGTTTTTCGAGCGGGTACGCGGCCTGGTCGTCGGAGGCTCCGTAAACCTGCCCGCCCTTTATGCCCCCGCCCGCCAACGCGACCGAAAACACATTCCCCCAATGATCTCGCCCGGCCCGGCCGTTGAACTTCGGCGTCCGCCCGAACTCCGCCAGGCAGACCACCAGCGTTTCCGACAGTCGGCCGCTTTGCTCCAGTTCATCGAGCAATGCCGAGAGAGCCTGATCGAACGGCGGGACGAGCACGGTCTTCAGCCGCTTCGATTCGTTGGAATGGCTGTCCCAGCACGGAGCGTCCGAAGGTTCGTCGGGGCCGCGAAACCAGTTGACCTGCACGAAATCCACGTCGGCGTCGATCAATCGCCGGGCCAACAAGACGCTCTGCCCGAACTGGCTTCGGCCGTAGCGGTCGCGGACCGTTTGCGGCTCCCGCGCGAGGTCGCAGGCCTCCCGGGCTCGGGCCGTGGTGAGCAAATCAAACGCCTGCCGTTGCTGGTCGGAATACCGCGCGAGCCGGCCGCTTTGCTCGGCGTCCCGCAGGCCGGATTCCAACTGCTCCAACAGCCGCCGGCGATGGCTCAGCCGGCCCAACGTCACGTCGGCCTGCAAGCGAAACTGCGGCACGTCGAAATTGGGCGAAGCCGGCTCGCAGTGGAACAACCACGGATTCGCCTTGTGTCCCAGCCAGCCCGAATCCTGCCCCGGCCAGACCGAGCCGTCGGTGTTAAAGATGTGGTGCGGCAGCCGGATGGAGGCCGGCAGCAAATGCCGATTCCGGGAAAGATGCTGCACGACCGCCGCCATCGTGGGCCAATCGTTGGGCGGCCCCGGATTGGCGTTTTCGCGGTTCTTGGGGACGTGGGCGTATCCGGTCATCATGTAATACCCGCTCGACGAGTGGGCGTTGTCGCCGGTGACGACCGAGCGCACGAGGGCGAGCTTGTCCATCCGCTGAGCCGAGAGCGGCAGCAGTTCCGAAATCTGAATGCCGGGAACCGTGGTGCCGATGGGCCCGAACTCGCCGCGGACTTCGGCGGCGGCGAGCGGCTTGGGATCCCACGTGGAGTGCTGCGGCGGCCCGCCCAAAAGAAACAGCACAATGCACTGCTTCGCCTGCTTCGGAATCGGCCGCGGGTCATTGGCCGGCGCGACGCGAGGTCTTGATGCGGAGAGTCCCAGCGCGCCGAAGCCGCCCGCTTGCAGAATGGCCCGCCGGGAGATGCCGTCGCATAACCGGGGCGAATGTCCGAAGATCGAAAGCATCACCGCCTCCTCAGTCGATACCAGTCCGAAGCGCCAGCGAGGGAACTTAATGGATTTTCCTCGCTGGCGCTTCGGGCTGTTGAATTATCCGCGTTCGCTGGTCCCCTGGAGTGCCCGCAGCGCGTTGCCGCCGAGGATGTCCGCGAGGGCGGTTTTGTCTTGGACCATGCGTTTAAGAAAGGTTTGCAGCTGCGTGTTGTAGCAGACGCCTTTGAAGTTCGCGCCTTTGCCGTCGCGGCAGGGGCAATCGCTGCCGAAGAGCAGTTGCTTCGAATGCCGTTCAAAAAAGCCCGCGGTGAAGTCCTCATCCCGGGTGAGCGCGTTGTACCCGCTGCCGGCGGAGAGGTCGGCATACAGGTTGGGATATTCGCCGAGCAGCCGATCGAGCAGACCGCCCGGTTTGACGGGGCCTTGGGGGTACAGGGATTTCTCCGCGGGCGGCACGTCTGCGCTGATGTTCGCCCACCACGTTTGAGCGTGGCCGATGATTCGCACTCGCTTGTACTTTTTCAGATAGGGTTCCAGATCCTCGGCCAGCCCCTGGTTGTAGCCGTTCTTGCCGTCCTGGAAATGCATCGTGATCGGCCAGTTCAATTCGTCGCACACCGCGATCACGGCTTCCACGCGGCGGTCTTTGAGGGGGAGGTGCTCTTTCTGTTCTCCAATGCCCCGGCAGCCCAACAGATGATACGCCCTGACCCGCTCCAACGCATCCGGCTGGCGGATGTCGGTCTGGCAAAACGGAATTACGCGGTCGGGATATTTGTGATAGGCGTGGAGCACGGTTTCCGTCCGCAACGTCACGCCGCCTTCGCCGGTTTCCAAGGGCAAGATAAACGCCTGCGTCGTGCCGGTGGCGTCCATGTGCTTGATGGTGTCTTCCACCGAGCGGTCGAAATGATTGATGTGCAGATGGCAGTCGACGATCGGCATCGAAGGTTTCGCGCCGGCGTCGCCCGCCGCGGCTCCGGTTTGTGCCTTCGCGGGAGAACGCCAATTCCCCGTCAGGAATGCCGATCCCGTCAAAGCCGATGCCGCAAGAAAATCCCGCCGGGAGAACGAAGCGTTGGACATATCGAGTTCCAAGAGAAAGGGAGTGGGACAGGAACCCATCTTAACACAGGCATGTGTTGAATCAAACGATCAAGGGGCGTGTCGATCGCTAAGACCACGCCCTTCGTTCCTCAGGGACGTGCCACCCGTGCCACCCGAGTCCTGACTTCCGTGAAACACGCGTTATGCAAAATACGCCTTGAGCACATATTGGCTGAGCATGCGTTGGGTATTGAAGAATGAGCCGTTGAGTGCGATGGCGTGCCGCATGATTTCGATAAAGCGAGACCTGTTGTCATAGAAGGTGGGGCAGACGATGTTTTCGAGCTTCTCATAAAGCGAATGGGCGTCGCGCTCGCCGTCCTGGCGTTTGTGTGGTTCGGAGGCTTCTTCTCCGATGCCCCAGCCGGTCAGCCCCTCGATGCACCCTTCCAGCCACCAGCCGTCGAGAATGCTCAGCGAGGGCACGCCATTGAGCGCGGCTTTCATGCCGCTGGTCCCGGAGGCTTCCATCGGCGGCTTGGGCGTGTTGAGCCAGACATCCACGCCTCCGGTCATCAACCCTCCGAGCTGCATGTCGTAGTTGTTCAAGTAGGCAATGCGGATCCCATCGCCGAGTTCTTCGCGGATTTGAAACACGCGCTGGATCAGGTTCTTGCCTTCCTCATCGTGCGGATGGGCCTTCCCCGCGAATACGAGTTGCAGCCGGCCGCACTTCGCGGCGATTTGCTTGAGGCGGTTTTTGTCGCGAAACAACAGGTCCGGCCGCTTGTAGGCGGTCATCCGGCGGGCGAAGCCGATGGTCAGCACATCCTCGTCCATCCCCGCATTGGTTTCCCGGTTCAAACGTTGGACGAGTTCGCGTTTTTGCTCCTGATGAGCGGCCCAGATGTCGTTCGGGGCGATGTTGAGCGCATACCGCAGGCTGTAGTTGTCCTCCCGCCAGCCGGGAATGTGCTGATCGAAGAGCCGCTGAAAGGCCGGCCCGGTCCAGGTCGCCGCATGCACGCCGTTGGTGATTGCGTCGATCACGTAGTGGGCGAACATGTGCTGCGTCACCAGCCCGTGCCGCTTGGCCACGCCGTTGACGTAATGGCTGAGGTTCAGCGAGAGGAACGTCATGTTCAACACGCCGTCGCAGCAGAAGACGTCCTTCATTTCGAACACCTCCTGGCGTCCGAGCACCCGCGTGACGAGATCCATCGGGAACTGGTCGTGCCCTGCGGGAACGGGGGTGTGCGTGGTAAACACGCACCGCCGGCGGACGGGGTCGATGTCTTCATGCGTCACGTGCTCCCGGCCGGCGAGCCGCGCTTGCTCGGAGAGCAGTTCCAAGACCAACAGGCTCGCGTGGCCTTCGTTCATGTGATACTGCCGGAGGCTGTCGTATTCCAGCTCGCGGAGCATCCGCACGCCGCCGATGCCCAGCACCGTTTCCTGGCAGAGCCGATAGTGCGAGTCGCCGCCGTAGAGCCAGTGCGTCAGCGTGCGGTCGAAGTCGGAGTTCTCCGGCAGATCGGTATCGAGCAGATAGACGGGGACAACATGTCCGCTGACGCCCCGCCTTTCAAATCTCCAGGCGCGAATTTGCACCGGGCGGCCTTCGATCGTCACCGAAGCTCGGCCCGGCATTTCGGCCAGATAATCGTTCAGGCTCCAATGCACGGGCTCCTCGTGCTGCCGGCCGGAGGCGTCGATCCGCTGAAAGAAATATCCCATCCGGTGAAGCAGCGATACCGCGACCATCGGGACCTTGAGGTCCGCGGCCGAGCGAATCGTATCGCCCGCGAGCACCCCCAACCCGCCGCTGTAGGTGGGAATATCGGATTCGAGGGCGATTTCCATTGAGAAATAAGCAATGGTGCTCGCCCGGTTTTCATCGGTCATGCGTCGAGATCTCCCGGAATGGTGCGTCCCTCAGAGATCTCTCCAGCGAATCTCTCTGAGACTGTAATCTTGCAGGAAAGGCCGCGGCGGGCAAGGCTGAATCGCGGCATTCCTGGACGCCTCTATCTTGCCCGTAGAGAAAATCGCTATAATTCACTGACGATTTGGTGAAACCACTCCGTTGATGCAAGTTTGGAAGATCGAGTTTTCTATGCCAGGTGGAACGGGACAGCCGGAGAATGCGCAATCACATCGCCGGGCCGTCATAGAACGTTGGGCGCGGGGGCTTGATGAGCAGATCGCGAAATCGGCCCAGCAGCAAATCGACATCCGCCGGCATCTGCATGCCCATCCCGAGATCAGCGGCGAAGAAATCGAGACCACGCGGTTGATCGCCGAACGGCTGCGGGAAGCCGGCTTCTCGCCGACGGTTTGCCGGAATCCCGACGGCTTGGAAACGGGCGCCTTTGCCGATCTCACGTTGGGAAGTCCGGGGCCGGAGACTCCGTTAATCGCGATTCGCACAGACATCGACGCCTTGCCGCTGACCGATGCCAAGGCCGTTCCCTATCGCTCGCAGCATCCGGGCAAAGCCCACGCCTGCGGGCACGATGGGCACACCGCGATCACGCTGGGAGCCGGTTTGGCCGCGGCCCGTTTGGAACGGATTTGGCGGGAAGGCCTGCTTTCGGAAGAGGATCACAACGCCTTCGGGCTTAGGCTCAGGTTGATTTTTCAACCCGCCGAGGAGACCTCGCAAGGGGCCGAGTGGCTCATTGCCCAGGGAGCAATGGAAGGCGTCGCCGCGATCGTCGCGCTCCACGTCGATCCCGAACGTCCCGCGGGACGGGCGGGGATCCGCTACGGCGTGTTGACGGCGAATTGCGACGAGGTCGAACTCTTCGTGGAAGGCCGGGGCGGACACGCGGCCCGACCGCATCATTCGATCGACCCCATCGCCGCCGCCGCCCATTTGGTCGGGTCGCTTTATGAATTTCTGCCCCGGCGGGTGGACTCCCGGCACCCGGCGGTGTTCACGATCGGCAAAATCGAAGGCGGCTCGGCGGCGAATGTCATCCCCGAATCGGTGCACCTCCTGGGCACCCTCCGCACGACTGATTCCGCGAGCCGGGCGACGCTGAAAACTGAAATCGACCGCATCTGCTCCGGGGCGGAGCTCAGCACCGGAGCCAGCATCCGCCGCCGGTTTTACGATCCGCTCGGGGCCGTCGTGAACGATCCCCGAGTCACCGCGGTCCTCGAACAATCGGCCAAAGACGTCCTCGGCGAGGACCAGATCGATTCCATCGCCCTTCCCAGCATGGGCGGCGAAGATTTTTCGGTGTATCTGGACCACGCCCCCGGTGCGATGCTCCGCTTGGGCTGCCGACCTCCCGGGCGGGAAGCCCATTTTCTGCATTCGCCGCTGTTCGATCTGGACGAGCGAATCCTCGCCTGGGGATCCCGCATCCTCCTGCGAACCGCGCTGCATTTGTCCGTTTGCGACTGGAATCAAAACGTGAAAAAGCAACCCGAGTGAGGATGGAAGTTACAAGTTTCGAGTTAAACATTACAAGTTTGAAGTTAGGGGATCATCGGAACCATATCCTGTAGTTCGCTTCTTAAGAGCCGCGCACGAAGTAAGCGGTTTTTTAAAAAGGATCACAACACCGCTTACTTCGTGCGCGGCTCTCGCCTTTTTTGGAACGACTAATATCCGATCCCCCATCCTCGATCTTCTGTCCTCCTTCACATCGCGCCTCCCGTCCCCAAGGAGAAATGCATGTCAACGTTCCCGTTTACGCGAAACGATTCGCCCACCATCGGCGTTGAGGTGGAACTGCAACTGGTGGATGCCGAGACCTGGGCGCTGTCGAGCGCCATCGAACAGGTGCAAAAAGCCGTGCCCGCCGAGTTTTCCGAGCGGATCAAACCGGAGTTGATGCAGAGCTACCTGGAGATCAACACCGGCATCTGCCAGACGGTGCGGGAAGCCGGCGAGGATTTGCGGTCCACGCTCGAAGTTCTGGAAAAAATCACCGACGACCTGGGCCTCAAGCTGTTTTGGGGAGCGACGCATCCGTTTTCCCATTGGAAGGACCAGAAAATCACCGTCAACGACCGCTACCACCGCCTCGTGGAACTGATGCAGGACGTCGCCCGCCGGCTGGTCACGTTTGGCCTGCATGTGCATATCGGCGTGGACAGCGGCGACAAAGCCGTGATGATCTGCGACCGCATGCTCCGGCATTTGCCGCTGCTCTTGGCGTTGTCGGTCAATTCGCCGTTCTGGAACAGCCGCTGCACGGGGCTGCATTCCAACCGCTCGATGGTCATGCAGGATCTTCCCACCGCGGGACTGCCGCATCAGATGCGGAATTGGAGCGAATATGTGTGGCTCATCAACCACCTCATTAGCACGGGCTTCATCAACACGATCCGCGAGATCTGGTGGGACATCCGCCCGCACCATAACTTCGGCACCGTGGAGATCCGCGTCTGCGACGTGCCGGCTTCGCTGGACCAGGTGCTCTCGATTACCGCCCTCGTCCAATGCCTGGTGCACGCCATCTCCAACGAGATCGAGGAGGGCACGTACTTCGCCGAGTACCATCCCATGATGGTGCAGCAAAACAAATGGCGGGCGATCCGCTTTGGAGCCGAAGCCCCTTTGGTGGACAGCGACAACTACCAGCAGTATTCCGTGCAGGAAACCACGGACCATCTCGTCGAATTGCTCAGGCCCGTTGCCGAGGAGTTGGATTGCCGGCAAGAACTCGAATCGGCCTCGAACTTACCCAAGCACACCGGCGCGGCCCAACAGATGGAACTCTGGCGGACCGCCTCCGGCACGACCGCCATCGAAAAAGGCCAGTACGTCGTCTCAGAAATGATCCGCCGCAACGGCTGGCACCAAAGTGAGCGGCAAGGCGCTAGCCGCCGGTCAACTGAGCGGCAAGGCGCTCGCCGCCGGCCTTCCCCAACGTGAGCGGCAAGGCGCTCGCCGCCGGTGAGCGGCAAGGCGCTAGCCGCCGGCCTTCCCCAACGTGAGCGGCAAGGCGCTCGCCGCCGGCCTTCCCCAACGTGAGCGGCAAGGCGTGAGCCGCCGGTGAGCGGCAAGGCCAGCCGCCGGTGAGCGGCAAGGCCAGCCGCCGGTGAGCGGCAAGGCGCTAGCCGCCGGTTTTGTCTTTTGTGAGTGTCGTTTCCTCGAAACCGGAGGCTAGCGCCTACCGTTCAGGTTTTCTCACATGCGGCGGACGAGTTCGCGGACCGCGTCGCTCATTTCGTCGGCGGGAAGTTGTTTGCGTTGGCCGTGACCCGGCAGAATCCACTCGAAGCGGTAATCGGCGAGGCGGTTCATGGAGGTTTTTTGAACGGCCCACGAATACCAGCAATGGGTCCGCGACGCCCGCAGCTGTTCGTGGTCCCGGCTCCACGACAGATGATCGCCCGTAAACAGAAACCGCCCGGCGAACAGCAGACAGCAATGCCCTTCGGTGTGGCCCGGCGTGGGAATCGCCAGGAAATCCCGAGCCAATTCCGCCGGCTCGTCTCCCTCCAGCAAGATCTCCGCATCGGGCTGGGAAAACAATTCCCGCCGATCGATAATCCGCCTCGCTCCGAAATGCCGGGCGAAACGGTCGGCGTCCGCGACATCGTCCCGGTGCGTCAAAAAGATGTAGGACACTCCGCCCAGAGCTTCGAGGTTCTTGACCAAAGTTTTCTGGAACTTCGGCGAATCGATCAGCCAGTTGCCGGCGGGATGCTTTACGAAATAGCTATTGCCCCCGAACGACTTGGGGGAGTTGAATCCACAGTAATAAACGGGCGGCTCCAAGAGGAGCGGAAAATCCTCCATCGCCGATTTCACATCGCCTTCGCCCCGGCGGCCGATCGATCCGGTCGGGCAGGATAAAAGCGCATAAACCGCCTGTTTGCGGTCCGCCGGGCTTTGGGGCTGGGTTTTCACATAGGATGTTTCCGCGGCTTCCGCAAACACGCCGGGCGCGATTTGACGACAGGCATCGCAGTCGATGCAGGTCGCATCCACAAAAAAATCGCCGGGCACGTTCTCGGGAACGCGTTTGCTGAAATTCGCCATGCGGCTCCTCGTTTCCATCAACTGCCAAGTCGCTCAATGCATTATAGGCTTGGGGTCAATGGATCGGGCATTGAAAAAGTTCGCCGCAGAAGTCAAAACGGAGAGTGCCCGGTCTGATCGGAAGAAAAACACCCATGCACGGAAAGCCAATGCCCCCGCCGACGATTCTTGTTGTTCATCCCAAAGAACGCGCCAGCAAATGCACGGTGGCACCCTTGCGCGGGCGGGAGGGGTTTGTGTTCTGGAACTTTCCGAACCGCGGGCCGGAGTCTTTGGAAGGCTACGTGCGGCTGGGCATCGGCGGGCCTTTGCTGTCAGAAGATGATGCCGACAAGGGACTGTTGGTGCTGGACGGCAGTTGGCGGTGGGCGGAGAAAATGGAAGCCGAGTTCGCCGATGTGCCGGTCCGCAGCTTGCCGGCGTGGGAGACGGCTTATCCCCGCGCGTCCAAACTCTTTGAAGATCCCGCCGCGGGACTCGCGACCATCGAAGCGATCTACGCGGCTTATATCAAACTCGGCCGGGACACCGCGGGACTCTTAGGCCACTATCATTGGGCCGAGGAGTTCCTGGCGAAGAACCGCGAGCGGATTGAGTGATCGGCCACGTTCCATCTCCATCAAACCAACGTGCGCGATTCCGCGCGGGAAATACCGAAATCCGAATCTCGAAATCCGAAACAAATTCCAATGACCGAAATTCCAATGAATGATCCAAACTGCGGAACAGCCGGTCACTTCAAAAATGGAAAGTTGATTTGTTTGGAACATTCGGATTTGGGATTTTGCATTGGTTTCGGATTTCGGATTTCGTGCTTCGGATTTGCACCAGAAAACGCGCGAAATTTCGCACCCTGATTTAAAACGGCAGAGGTTTGCCCAGGCCTTCGGCTTCGGCGCGCTGGAGAATTGTCGCAGCCAGCGCGACATCTTCGACGGCCAAACCGACGGACTTAAACAGGGTGACATCGTCAGGCGTTGCCCGCCCGGTTTGCCGGCCCGCGACGACGTCCGCGAGATCGTGCATCCGCCGCCAATCGGTCACGCCTTGGTTCAGCGCTTCCACAAAATCGCCGGCCTCGATCTTGCAGGCCTCCACGCTGTCGCAGACGATGTGCTCCGCGAGTTGCACGGTGGCCACGTCGATCTCGGCCTTGCCCAGATGGTTGGAGCCCATCACGTTCAAATGCGTGCCCAGTTCCAGCACCCGCCCGTCGAACACGGGCACCTTGCTGTTCGTGGCGCAGATCACGATGTCCTTCTCGGCGGCGGCGGCATCGGGGCTGTGCACCGGCACGATTTCCGTCCGGCAGTATTCGCTCATCTCCTCGGCGAACTGCTCGCAGCGCTCGGCGCTTCGGCTGTAAACGTCCACCCGCTCAATCGGCCGCACCGTGCATACCGCCTTGAGCTGCGTGCGGGCTTGAAGTCCCGAACCCAACAGCCCCACGATCCGCGAATCCGGCCGGGCCATGTATTCCGTCGCCACGCCGCTCGCGGCCCCCGTGCGCAACTGGCCCAGGTAGTTGGCTTCGATCAACGCGACAAGCTCGCCGGTGTCCGCGCGGTACAGCCCCACGTGAAACCGCGCTCCCTCCCGCGTTGTGGTGTAAGCCTTCCAGCCCACGAGCCCGAGGTACTCGGCGGCGGCGGACATCATGTGCAGCATGATCCCCGGAGCCTTCGCCCGCCGGCGGGGGACGTTGTCCGCCTGGCCGTCCGCGAGCGCGTGGAACGCCTTTTCGATGACCGCGATGGACGTTTCCATATCGATCACATCACGTACATCGTCTTCCGTGAGATAAATCGCCATCAAAAGAAGTCCTTGCTCGAGTAGGGAATCAGGCGTGCCAGCGGTTGTTCAAGTCGGCGATCCGGGCGAAGTCGGCTTTCAATGCATCATAAAGCTGCCGGTAGATCGGGTAGGCCTCGTTATAAAACTTTGCCGAGCGCTCATCGTGCGGGACGCGGTTGACGACTTTGATCGTCCGCCGGCAGGCTTCCTGGATGTTCGAATAAGCCCCGGTGCCCACCGCCGCCAACAGCGCGACGCCGAACGCGGGGCCTTCCTCGGCATTGATCGTGACGACTTCCTGCCCGTAAATATCCGCCTGAAGCTGCCGCCAAAACGCGCTGCGGGCCCCGCCTCCGGAAAGCCGAATTTCCGAGACGGGAATCTGCATCTCACGAATGATCCGCAGGCAATCGCGGAGAGCATAAGTCGCCCCTTCCATCACCGCGCGGGCCAGGTGCGCCCGGCCGTGACGAAGCGACAATCCCACCCAACTCCCGCGGGCGTTCGCATCGCAGTGCGGCGTGCGTTCGCCGGTGAGGTACGGCAAAAAGAACAGGCCTTCGCTGCCCACCGGGGCCGCGGCGGCTTCGTCGCAAATGACCTGATACGGATCGACGCCCAAGGCCTCGGCGACCGCCGTTTCCGCGGACGCGAGCTTGTTGCGATACCATTGCAGGCTCCCGCCCGCCGAGAGCACCACGCCCATCACGTGCCACTTCCCGCGGACGGCGTGGCAGAACGTGTGCACGCTGCCGTGGGGATCGATCTGGACTTCGTCGCTGTGGGCGAACACGACGCCGCTGGTGCCCATCGTCGCCGAGATCGCTCCCTGTTCCACAATCCCGTTGCCCACGGCTCCCGCGGCCTGGTCTCCGCCGCCGCCCACCACGGGGACGCCGGCTTTGAGTCCCAACAGTTCCGCCGCCTGGGCCGTCAGTTTGCCGCTGACTTCTTCGGATTCATAAACCTTCGGGAGCAGCGATTCGGAAAGCTCCAGCTTATCGAGCAAAGGCTTCGACCACGCGCGGTTTTTGACATCCAAAAGCAAGGTCCCCGAAGCATCGCTGACTTC
This sequence comes from uncultured Planctomycetaceae bacterium, assembly GCA_963815195.1. Classification (GTDB taxonomy): domain Bacteria; phylum Planctomycetota; class Planctomycetia; order Planctomycetales; family Planctomycetaceae; genus CAWAVN01. The sequence continues at coordinate 6,951 of CAWFGE010000008.1, read as the reverse complement.
CGTGGCGAACTCGCCCGTCAGCCGAAACCGCACGTAATCTTTGGGCAAGAGGACCTGCACCGTTTTTTCAAAGTTGTCCGGCTCGTGCTTTCGCAACCAGAGAATTTTGGGAGCGGTAAACCCTTCGAGGGCCGGGTTCGCCACGAGTTCGATGAGTTGCGAACGGCCGCCGACGGCCGCTTCAATCTCGCGGCATTCCTTCGTCGTGCGCTGGTCGTTCCACAAGATGGCGGGGCGGATGACTTGATGATCTTTGTTCAGAAACACGCTGCCGTGCATCTGGCCGCTCAAGCCGATGCCTGCCACGTCGCCGGCGGCGATGTTCCCCTGGGCCAGCACCTGCCTCACGCTTTTGATCGCGGCCTGCCACCAGTGTTCCGGGTCCTGCTCCGACCAGCCGGGCTTGGGCGTGGAGAGCGGATATTCCACCGTGGCCGAGGCGAGCAGCGTCCCGTCTTCGCGAATGGCCAGCGTCTTGGTCCCGCTGGTGCCCACATCGATGCCCAGATACACGCTCATCGCCGATCCTCATGGGTGCTTGGCTGACGGAAGGAAATAAATTCAGTCGTTCCAAAAAGGCCTGAGCCGCGCACGAAGTAAGCGGTTTTGCGTTGTCTGAGTCCCTGAAAACCGCTTACTTCGTGCGCGGCTCTTGAAAACCAAACCAATTTCCTGAGCTTTTTTGGAAGTACTGAAATTGCTTGTCAGCCGCCAGTGTACCACGCAGAATCCGCGGGAAAAGAGCGCATCGAAAAAGAGGGGGGCGATCATTGGTGAGAAACGACGGCGTCTTGATTCCACCCGGTCACTTCCGTCAAACCTTCCACGCTGGCGGCGATTTGGGCGATGAGCTCTTCCGCACGCGACGCCGGGGCTCCGGTGAATTTGGCGAGATGGATCATCGTGACCAATTCCCGCACCCAGGCCAGCGTCCCCATCAGGTCCTCGTGCATTTGCTTTCGAACCTGATGCAGCCGGGCGATGTTCTCCCGCCGGGAGGCTTCGCTGCCGTTCGAGCGCACCGATAGGAATTCCTCGCCCACAGGCGGTTTGGTCAAAAACTCGGGGCGGGCGAGCAGATGATCGAGTTCGCGAATCCGCTCCGCCTGAGTTCCCCACGCAGCGCGGAGTTCATCGATCCGCTCGGATGCGTCCGCCAAGGCGATTTCCGCCCAGCCGTCCAAACTGCCCAGGGCCGCTTCGAGTTCTCGCTCCACCTGGGCGATGGCGGTTCCCAACTCATCCTTCGGGGCCGGCTTTGGTTGGTGGAAGGGACCGGTGGGAGCCGGCGGGTCCGCGGGCTGCAAAAGCAGCGGCAGATACAGCGGCCAAAATAGAATCCCGGACAGGCTGCGAAAAATTCGTTCGCCAAGGCTGAGCGGCTTGTCGTCCAGAAACAGCGCCGTGCCCACGCCGCCGCCGATCAATAGGTAAAACAAACAAGACACGGTGAAGCTCATCGGTCCCTCCCGGCGAATTCGCCCTCAGGATAAGGAATGTTTAATCGTTTCTAGAAAAGACAGCCTGTTCCAAGTCTTCCCATTCGCGAGGGTTGAAAACGTCCCTCGCGAGTTGCGACGCGTCTGCGTAAGCCATCCGCGCGTCGGACAGCGATGCCCGGCTGCGGGCGGCCTTGAGTAAATTTTGAAGCCGCCCGATGCAATGCCGGAGGTGTTCGATTTCTCGCTGCACGGTCATCAATTCTTGGTTCGGCTGCGGTTGATCGAGTTGCCGCTCCAGCCGCTTTGCATGGGCAACGGCTTGGGTCGCGGTGTAGAGCATCAAGTCCAGCATGGCTTCGATTTCTTCCGCCAAGGCGATTTCCGAAGTCGGCGTTGGTTCGGTGCGGAGGGGCGACCGAAACAGATGCCTCAAATTCCAGAAAATCTCTCGCCAGGTTTTCATGGATCAATCCCGTTGAGAAAGAATAAATCAGCCGCAGGGCGTAGCCCCGGTTCACCGGAATCACCAATCCGTCAGGCCGTCAATTCCTTGCGAAGAGTTCCCAGAGCGTAAAAATCATCACGGGCGTGATCGCGGTGTAGATGGCCGACCAGGAGAGCACCAACCGTCTCAGAAAACATTCCCGGTGAGCCCGGCGGTTTGCGGGCAGGGTGTCGCAGAACGTGGACAGGCCCACGTACAAAGACCGCGTGCCCCAGAGCCCCGCGATGAACGGCAGGATCAATCCCAGATAAAACACCAACTCCACCAGCGGGGCGGGCACTTCGAAGATTAACGTGCTGAGCGCTAATGTCGCATAGATCGGCAGAATGCCCACCAATGCGACGGCGGCGGTGGCTTTGGATTTGAGAGTGTGCAGGACCACGTCCATCATCGACATCCGCACGCCCGCCAACAGGCCGTAAAAGTACAAGCTCGGCAGGCAAATCCCGCTGGCGGCGATCAATCCGCAGGTATAAGCTGCGATCAGATAAAACGCCGATCCATCGAGCCACGGCGAAGAAAGGCTCCCTCCGCGGGACGCAAATTGAATTAACCTCGCCTGCGGCTGGTCGAGCCATTCGACCACCGGCGTCAGTTGCGGCCAGATCCCCGCCGCCGCGAACACCAGCGCCATCGCCACGCCGAAAAATGTGAATCCCGCAAGCGAGACGCCCAACAGCTTCGGGATGAAGCCCGGCTGCCGTTTGGGTTGACGGATCAATCGATGGAGCGCCGTGGGCTTTTTGAGAATCAGTTCCACGAGATCGAGCGTTCCCAATTCGCCGGGGGGCGGATCGTCCAATTCGATCGCCGGCTCGGGGGCGACGAAATTCGGGGGATATTCGACGACTTCAATCTCACAATCGGGTTCGATGAGGCTGGACAAGTTGGCCATTGTGATGCTCCCGGGAAATGTGTGGGAGCAAGCACCAACTGAACCAAGTAGACGCAAAAATTGTCTTGGCGAAAACAATAATTAATGTCTGTCAACGCTTTTAAGGTAAAGGGGGCAAAATGCGAATAAGGCTCGTGTTTACCACATGCCTGGCGATTGGGATACGGCTGGTCGTGGTGGTGATGCCGTTCAGGGACCCGCCTGTCGCATGCGCAGGATACCTCTAGCTCACCGACACCGCGTCGGGCCGAGGACATGGCACGGCCATCAAATCCGGGCGACGCCGGATCGGCGGCTCGATCTACCGGCCACGCTGAGAGGCGCGCAAATCTTTGCGACAACTGCCAGAAGTGTCACGGCGAAAGTGGGCAGAGTGGGGTGGATACCCTGGCTTGGACCACGGCAGCGCGCGCTCCACCGCGACCCATCAGCGGCCCCCATCGACTCCATCTCATATAACCACGCGACCAACGGACCTGTTCATCGAACATGGCTCGACCCCGCAGGCCATAGTCCGCAGCAGACGATGCCGTGGGGTGATGAAGGCAAACTAGCGCCGCAGCAAATCGCGGGTACCGCCATCGCCTACACTATGAGCCTCAATCCAGCTCCGGCGGCGGTGGAGCATCGTGCCTATCGACGGGTGACGCCGGATCGGCGGTCGAGTTCCCAATGGGCGACGCCGAGGCAGGCGCGCAAATCTTCGCGGACAACTGCCAGAAGCTGTCACCGGGCGAAGCCTGCAGAGGGGTGGGGTGGATAATCCTGGCTCGGACGACGGCACCGTGCCGCCGCTGAACCCCATTGACGAGACACGATCATTCTCTGATCTAACTATGCGACCAATCTGGACCCTAGAACATGGCTCGACCCGAGGGCGATAGTCCGCAGGCACACGATGCCCGCCTGGCGACGAAGGCAAACTGACGCCGCAGCAAATCGCGGATGCCATCGCCTACATCATGAGCCTCAATCCAGCTCCGCGGTGGCGGAGATCGCGCGGCCATCGAATTCCGGGCGACGCCGGATCGGCGGTTGATCTGACGGGCTATGCCGAGGCAGGCGCGCAAAACTTTGTGAGACCGCCAGAAGCGTCACGGCGAAGTGGGCAGAGTGGTGGACAACCCGGCTCGGACGACGGCACGCGCCGCCGCTGAACCCCATTGACGCACTGATCCACTCCGATCCACACAACCACGCGACCAATCCTACTGTTCATCGGAACATGGCTCGACCCCGAGGGTGATAGTCCGCAGAGGACCATGGTCCCGCCTGGTGACGGAAGCAACTGACTGCAGCAAATCGCGGATGCCATCGCCTACATCATCAGCCTCAATCAGAACAATCACGAACCTTACGACAGCCGGGAACGTGACCAACAAGACGATCCGTGCGCACGTTCCGCAACCAATTCGAGCCATTGGCTCCGCATGTTGCCTGGAATTTCGCTCAGGGCTACGTGTTCGGGTTCTCCCGGTTAGCCGGGAGCGATGCCCATTTATCCTTGCTTGCCACCAAACAGGCGGGCCCAGACATTTGGATGGGTGGTGCGTGGAAGGTGGTTTAGGTTCTGTAGCTGCAGATGCTCTTGGCACTGCTGCTAAACCTATGCTTGGATACTGCGGACGCGACACCGGGCCTCTGTAGACTCTATTAGCAGAATACTCACTTTTGACCGAAGATAAGAAGCGCTTGATTTCGCGAATTTCCAATATTCGCAGCCTCTGTTTCGTTTCAGAATAAGTGAGACCATGAAAGTGCTCCGCCGTTACCCTGGGGTGACTGTACACTCAAGGGAGCAGGGCAAAATATCAAAGAATTGCTGAAGGTGACGTGCTGGTCGACACGCGCAAGCAGGCCACTGAGAATCGGTGGTGCATTTGCCATTCTGTCTTGACTTCAAAATCGGGCCTTGTCGGTGCAGCCCCTCGATTTTTCGTTGATGACTTCTTCAACATACTGGACAAAACTGACGCAACATAATAAGTGCGGATATACTTAATTTGTTGCGTAAAGCTCGCTGAAACATCGATAGAACGAGATGAACGCGCCGCATTGAATTCGAATGAATCAATGCGCTACCGGGGCGCGTTCATCTCGTTCTCATCCATGTTTCAGCGAGCTTTACGCAACAGATTTAAGCATCAACCCCCGGATGATTATGTTGCGTCAGGATTTTTGTCCAGTATGTTGAAGAAGTCATCAACGAAAAATCAAGGGGCTGCACCGACAAGGCCCGATTTTGAAGTCAAGACAGAATGGCAAATGCACCACCAACGTGTCGGTGGGGTTGTCTGTCCCGACCAGCACGTCACCTTCAGCAATTCTTTGATATTTTGCCCTGCTGCCTTGAGTGTACAGTCACCCAGGGTAATGGTGGAGCGTTTTCATGGTATCAGCTATTCTCGTAAACCAAACAGAAATGCGAATAATTGCGATTTGCAATCAAGCGCTTCTATCTTTCGGTTGCAAAAGTGAGTATTCTGCTAATCGAGTTTGTACAGAGGCCCGGTGTCGCGTCCTGCAGTATCCAAGCATAGGTTAGCAGCATGCCCAAGAGTGTTGCCACTAGAACCAGTAAACCACCTTCTGGCCGAAAAGCACCACCCATCCAAATGTCTGGGCCCGCCTGTTTGGTGGCAAGCAAGGATAAATGGGCATCGCTCCCGCTAACCGGGAAACCAAACACGTAGCCCTGAGCGAAATTCCAGGCAACATGCAGACCAATGGTTCGAATTCGGAAAGTTGCGGAACGTGCGCACGGATTCTATCTGTGGTCACGTTCCGCTGTCGTAAGGTTCGTCATTGTTCCTGATCGAGGCTCCGACGTACGCGGCGATGGCATCCGCGATTTGCTGCGGCGTCAGTTTGCCTTCATCACCCCAGGCGGGCATCGTCTGCTGCGGACTATCGCCCTCAGGGGTCGAGCCATGTTCGATGAACAGGTCCAGATTGGTCGCATAGGTATGTGGATCGGAGTTGATCAGTGTCTCGTCAATGGGGTTCAGCGGCGGCACAGTGCCGTCGTCCGAGCCAGGATGCACCCACCTGACTCTGCCCAGCTTCGCCGTGACACTTCTGGCAGTTGTCCACAAAGATTTGCGCGCCTGCCTTGGCGTCGCCCGTCAGACCACCGCGATCCGGCATCACCCGGATTCGATGGCCGCGCGATCTCCGCCGCCGCCGGAGCTGGATTGAGGCTCATGATGTAGGCGATGGCATCCGCGATTTGCTGCGGCGTTAGTTTGCCTTCATCACCCCAGGCGGGCATCGTCTGCTGCGGACTATCGCCCTCAGGGGTCGAGCCATGTTCGATGAACAGGTCCAGATTGGTCGCGTAGGTATGCGGATCGGAGTTGATCAGTGTCTCGTCAATGGGGTTCAGCGGCGGCACAGTGCCGTCGTCCGAGCCAGGATTATCCACCCCACTCTGCCCAGCTTCGCCGTGACACTTCTGGCAGTTGTCCACAAAGATTTGCGCGCCTGCCTGGCGTCGCCCGTCAGATCGACCGCCATCCGTCGTCACCCGGATTTGATGGCCGCGCGATCTCCGCCGCCGCCGGAGCTGGATTGAGGCTCATGATGTAGGCGATGGCATCCGCGATTTGCTGCGGCGTCAGTTTGCCTTCATCACCCCAGGCGGGCATCGTCTGCTGCGGACTATCGCCCTCAAGGGTCCAGCCATGTTCGATGAACAGGTCCAGATTGGTCGCATAGGTATGTGGATCGGAGTTGATGAGCGTTTCGTCAATGGGGTTCAGCGGTGGCACAGTGCCGTCGTCCGAGCCAGGATTATCCACCCCACTCTGCCCAGCTTCGCCGTGACACTTCTGGCAGTTGTCCACAAAGATTTGCGCGCCTGCCTCAGCGTCACCGGTCAGATCGACCGCCGATCCGGCGTCGCCCGGATCTGATGGCCGTGCAATCTCCTCGCCCGACGCGGTGTCAGTAGCTTGAGAGGTATCCTGCGCATCGACAGGCAGGATACTGAACGGCATCACCACCACGACCAGCAGTATCCCGATCGCCAGGCATGTGAATAAACGAAGCTTTATTCGCATTTTGCCCCCTTTACCTTAAAAGCGTTGACAGACATTAATTATTGTTCG
>CAWFGE010000007.1:0-371050 GCA_963815195.1 uncultured Planctomycetaceae bacterium | reverse complement strand
AACCTTGCGAAGCAAGACATTATCGATCTTCCCGATCCATGCGCAGTTGCCTTTGCCGATTGCCTACGAATTCAAGACGATGGGAGGATCGAGGCCCTCAACAATCACGGAATCAAATTGTGTGAGGTCTTGCGGCTCAACAGCAAAAGCAACGTCCGACAGCGTTCTCGTTGGATGCGGAATCTCGCCACTTTGTCCACGGCGAACCCTGATTTATATCAGAAAATTCATGGGGTTCCCAGAGGATCTTCCCGACCTCAGACCCCCGCGAAAACGTGTATCCAACAATACAAAACCAGAAGGAGCGGAGAACTGCTATTTTGCCCAACGCGAGCGGGGCTCCCTCCCGCTTACATATTGATTGAACTGGGGGTTCCAGGGACTGATTGGCTTTTACAACTGCAAGCGACGATCAAGAAATCTGATCTCTGGATTCTGCGGCGGGGTGGCATGGGTGGCACCCATGGGTGCCACCCAACATGTTTCAGAGGAGGAGAGGCGGCCAGTCGCCCATCGCTTCGCGATCGTAGCGCGAAGAAGAATCCGCTTTCAATTCCTGGGACAACGATGGGCGACTTTCTTACTTCCTCAAACTGTAAGTCGAAAGTGCAGGGGGTGGCTAGGGCGCAAAGGAATGTTGGAAGGAAAAAGCAGATTTGAGGCCTGGGGCCGTGTGAGATTTTTCTCGCCCGGCCGTAGCCCCAGCATTCACAGTTCGAGCCTTACTCCAAGGGGAATTTACGCCCCAGCCACCCAAACGCTTACAGTTTGAGTTACTTCGCTTCCACGCGGTACAGGTGGGTTTCGGTTCGGAGAAACAACGCTTTGCCGGCGACGGCGGGGCTGGCCATGAAGCCGGCGTCCAGGTGGTTCTCGGCGAGCTGCTCGTACTTCGTGCCGGGCTTAAAGACCAGCGTTTTGCCTTCCTGACTGAAGGCGTAAATCCGGCCGTCGGCAGATAAGGGGGATGCGGAATACTGCCCGCCCAGCCGCTGGGTCCAATGCACGTTTCCCGTGTGGGCATCGAGGCAGGTTCCGACGCCGTTGTCGCTGACGAGATACAGTTCCTCGCCGATCAACAAAGCCGAGGGCTTCCGGGGCACTTGCCGGTCGGACTTCCACGCGACGTGGGTCTCGGTGACATCGCCGTTGCCATCGTATTTGACGGCCAAGAGCCGCGACTGAATGAAGCTGGTGATGATGTAAACCATCCCGTGCCCCACCACGGGGCGAGGCACCGTCGAAAACCCCAACTGCCCGTAATTGGCCCGCCAAAGCTCCTTGCCGGTTTCCGGATCGTAAGAATACACCCAATCCGAACCCGGCGAAATCGAGCTGCACGCGGCTGCCGTCTTCGATGACCTGCGGCGTACAGTAGGCTTTTTGGAACTCCCGTTTCTGCGGCAGCTTGCCGGAGCGGTCGGCCTTCCACGCGAGATCGCCCGTCCGCTTGTCGCGGGCCGCGACGAACTGCCGATCGATGCCGTCGTACTGCACGATCAGCAGGTTCTTCCAGAGGATCGGCGAAGCCCCGGGGCCGTTTTGATGATCGACGTGCAGCGAGGTATCCTGCCACACGATCCGGCCGGACTCCGTGTCCACGCAGGCGGTGCCGTAGGTTCCAAAATGGAGGTACACCCGCCCGTCTTCGATCACCGGCGTGGGCGAGGCGTAGCTGTTGAGCGAATGGATCGGCTCCGGGTTGTCGACATGGAAGAGTTCCATGTTCCGCAGAATCTCGCCGGTGCGAACGTCCACGCAAATCGCCCGCAGCGAAACGCCGCCCGCGATTTCGAGCCCTTGGGGATTGGAAACTTTCGCCAGCCGGCGTTTTTGCTCTTCGTCGGAAAGCGGTTGGACGATGGCCGTCGTCAGCCAGATCTGATCGCCCGAAATCACGGGCGAGGAGTGCCCGTCCCCGGGGAGGGGCGTCTTCCAAGCGATGTTTTCGGTTTCGCTCCAAGTGAGCGGCAGTCCGGCCGCCGAGCTGTGCCCGTTGCCATCGGGTCCGCGGAACTGGGGCCACTCATCCGCCGCCGAGACCAGACTCGCAAAGAAAACCGAACAAACGGCGACGAACACGCTGCGTATTTGCTTCACGGGTCAACCTCAATCGGGCAGGAAAGTCGGCGGGAAACATCGGCGGGCGACGGTTCCATAAAACTTACCCGCCCCGGCAACGCGCGGCAAGCCAAGTCAGCGAAGAGCCGAAAGCAAGTGTCCTGTCGGCTCGTGGTGTCCTCCGCCACTGGGTTGTTGTTGAGGTCCAACAATTGATCGTGTCTCGCCGTCGATTTACGCTTCCGAAGAATTGCGCGATCCGACGATTCCGCGGAACCTGAGACGTGTTATCATTAGGGCAGCCGAAATCCCTCTCGATGAGGCGCAACAAGCGCGAAGGCTGGGCCGGCCGAGATATATGGAAGGAAAACCGATGCGACGTGAACTGGTGATGTTGGTTGGGTTGATCGCCTTTCACGGGACGGCGAATCTGCCGGCGGAGGTGTTTAAGCCCATCCGCAAATTGACGTATGATCCCAAGGCCGCGGCCGTGGATTTGTTAAGCCAAGAGGCCCGGGGCAAGCTGCGGGTGCGCGTCATTCCGCAGAATGAATTTCGCTCGCGCGTGCGGATTGAAAATCTCACCGGCGACCCGTTGACGGTGCGGATTCCCAAAGCGGTCGCCGCGGTGCACGTCGTTCCCAAGCCCCAAAACGATGGCGCCTCGCGCGTCCGCGCACCGGACGATGCGACCCAGACCGAGACGCCAAAAAAAGGGGCCGGACAAGCGGTTGTGGGATCCTTCGGGCCGATGGACGATCCCGCCAAACCATTTCCGCACGAATCGAAATCCGGCAGTGCCTTTACGATTCCGGCCCATCAGTCCGTGATGATCCTCTTGCATTCCGCCTGTGCCGAGCACGGCAAACCCAGCCCGTTTTCCCGGATGACTTATCAGCTCAAACCGCTCGAAGACCAGATCGAAAACAAAACGCTGCGAAAAATCGTCGAGGCTTACGATCCGAAGGCCATGGACCCGCTGGCATTTCAGGCGGCGGTGTGGCATCTGGCGAATGGGCTGTCGTGGCAAAGCCTCGCCGCCAAAACCGAAGACCGCGGCGGCGTGGTCGTCCTCTGCTTCACCCGCGAACAACTCCGCTCCGCGCAACGCCTCGTCGCGGAGGCACAATTGGAAGCGAAAAAGTGACCATCAACGCGACATCCAGTTTGTGAATGATGATGGCGGATAGCAAGGCGCGTCTCGAGCAGAAGAGACACGAGAAGGCGCTACGGGATCCGCACGAGGAAGCGCTGTTCGCCGATTTGGAATTCGCCGCCGGTGTCGAGGGCCATTTCTTCAATTCGCAGCCAGATGCCGTTGAGCGAATCGAGGTTCTCGATCACCCAGCGGTTTTTTCTGTCCTTGAAGATTCGGGCGTGCGTGGAACTGACGAAAGGATCGCCGGTGATGGCGATGTCGCAGCGGGCGGCGTCCGTGCCCAGGGTGTTGTCGCCCTCCATGAGGGGAAATTCGGTCCCGTCGCCGCGCACGGTCATCTCGACGAGTTTGGGATTCGCGGCGCCGGGCGTCTGAAAGCGATACCGGCGGGCGCCCAGGAGCAGTTCCTGGTCGGGTTTGAGCGCCGCCCGCGAAACCCGCACGAACGTCCCGTTCCGGCTTCCCAAATCCGCGAGGTAATACCGGTATCGCCCGTCGTCCACGCGTAACGTAATCGCCAGATGAATCCCTGAAATGCCGTTGTCGTTGGAGATTCGAATATCGTTGGGGACGCCGGGGTCGCCTTCGGTGCGGCCGATGCGGAATTCGGATTTGCGGACGCGATACCATTCGCCGTCGTCCCGCGAGCCATCGTCCAATGCGCAGAGAATCAAGGTCGGGGGCCGATTGACCGGGCGAAACGGCAGGGAGGAATCCTGGGAACCCTCCGACTGCGCCCAACTCAAACGCGCGCGGGACTCTTGTTTCTGCCTGCCGGCGGAACCAGACTTGCGGCCGGAGGACGACTTTTCTTTCCGCGTGCTGATTTGCGGAATGGCATCATCGGTCGATTCGGTGGGTTTGCGGCGCTTCTGGCTGCGAACTGGCACCTGATAATTCTCCGCCGGTTCGTTCACGGTCGCGTTCTCGAGGCCCGCCTGCTGGTGTTTCGACAAATCCGCGCTGCAGGACGGGCATTGATCGACCGGCCGGTCCAACGGCAACTGACAAAACGGGCAGTAATTCATAGTCTGTCCAACTCACCAACCCAAATGGCCCTCGATTGTCTCCCTCGCCAATTTCGTATCCGCACGTTTCATAGTAGCCGAACCGCCGAGGATTTGCATGGAAAAACCCGACGGGAAATCCTTGCCGCTCATTTGAGGGACACGGTCCGCAACCGCAGGGCGTTCGCGATCACCGAGACCGAACTGAAACTCATCGCGGCGGCGGCGATCATCGGGTTTAAGAGCAATCCGAACACCGGGTACAAAACCCCTGCCGCGACCGGCACGCCCAGCGAATTGTAAACGAACGCGAAAAACAGGTTCTGGCGGATGTTTCGCATCGTGCGGCGGCTGAGCTGCACCGCTTTGACAATCCCCCGCAGATCGCCTTTGACCAACGTCACCCCTGCCGATTCGATCGCCACGTCCGTCCCGGTTCCCATCGCGATCCCCACATTGGCTTCCGCGAGGGCCGGGGCATCGTTGATGCCGTCGCCGGCCATCGCCACGATCCGGCCTTCCTTGCGGAGGGCCTTGATGCGGCCGTGCTTGTCTTCAGGTTTCACGCCCGCCTCGAAGTCGTCGATGCCCAACTGCTCCGCGACCGTCTTGGCGGTGCGCGGATTGTCGCCGGTGAGCATGATGATCTTGAGCCCCAACTCGTGCAGCGTGCTCACCGCCTCGGCCGTGGACGCTTTGATCGGATCGGACACGGCGAGAATCCCCGCCAGCTTGCCGTCCACGCCCACGAACATCACGGTCCGGCCCTGGGCTTCCAGTTGTTCCGCCTGGTCGCGGAGGGCCTCGGTTTCGCTCACGCCGCCTTCTTCGAGAAGCGACCGCTTGCCGATCAGAACCTGCTTGCCGTCCACTTTTCCCCGCACGCCCCCGCCGGTGATGGAATCGAACTCTTCCGCCGACGCCAAAGAGATTCCCCGTTCTGTTGCGCCTTCGACCAACGCGCGGGCCAGCGGGTGTTCGCTGTTCTGCTCCACGCTGCCCGCGAGCCGTAAAAGTTCCTCTTCGGAAAGAAAATCCCGCGCGACCGATTCGGTGAGCCTGGGCCGGCCTTCGGTGAGCGTGCCGGTTTTGTCTACGACGACAGTATCGACCTTCTCCAAAGTTTCAAGCACTTCCGCATCCTTAATCAGCACGCCTTCCTTAGCTCCCCGGCCCACGCCGACCATGATCGACATCGGCGTCGCGAGTCCCAGGGCACACGGGCAGGCAATAATCAGCACCGCCACCGAATTGACCAGCGCCCAGGCCAAGGCCGGCTCTTTCGGCCGGAAGGTCGCCCAGATCAGGAACGTCGCAACCGCCGCCAGGACCACCGCGGGCACAAAATACGACGCCACGACATCCGCCACGCGCTGAATGGGAGCCCGGCTCCGCTGGGCCTCTGCGACCATATTGACGATCTGCGAAAGCACCGTGTCTTCGCCGACTTTTTCCGCCGCCATCAAAAACGAACCCGTTTGGTTCACGGTTCCGCCGATCACATCATCGCCCGGCTGCTTTTGCACCGGCACCGGCTCTCCGGTAATCATCGATTCGTCCACGGAGCTTTTGCCCTCGGTGATTTTTCCGTCGACGGCGATTTTGTCGCCCGGCCGAACGCGGAGAATATCGCCTTCCTGCACTTCCTCGAGCGGGACTTCTTTCTCTTCGCCGTCCCGAACCCGCCGGGCCGTCGGCGGAGCCAGCGAGAGCAATTCGCGAATCGCGCTCCCGGTGCGCCGCCGGGCCCGCAGCTCGAGCACCTGGCCCATCAAGACCAGCGTGGTGATGACCGCGGCCGCCTCGAAATACACCGGCACCTGCCCGTGGGACTTCAAATCTTCGGGAATCCATCTGGGAAACAGCACCGCAAACACGCTGTACCCGTAAGCCGCCCCGGTGCCGATGGCGATCAGCGTAAACATGTTGAAGTTCCGCGTGACGACCGAACGCCAGCCCCGCACGAAGAACGGCCAGCCCGCCCAAAGCACCACCGGCGTCGAGAGCACAACTGCAGCCAGGCATGGACCGTCCGCCCCAACCAGTCCTCCACCGGCACGCCCACCATCGGCAGCATCTCCAACAGAAACACCGGCACGGTGAGCGCGAGCGACACCCAAAACCTGAGCGTCATTTTTCTTAGTTCGGTGTCGTCTTCCTCTTCCGCGGCAACGGTTTTGGGCTCCAAATCCATGCCGCAGATTGGGCAGGAGCCCGGCCCGTCCTGCTCGATTTGCGGATGCATCGGGCAGGTGTAGACCACGGACTTTTTCGGGGCAGCGGGCCGGGCCGGCTCGAGCGCCATCCCGCACTTCGGGCACTCGCCCGGCCGATCGCTTTCCACGCCTTCGCACATCGGGCAAATGTACGCGGCGGATGTTTCTCTTTTCGATTTCGCGGGCGCGTGATCGTGGTGGCAGCACGCGGGCTCTTCTTCGGCAGAATGGGAAAGCTGATGCAACTGCGGTTCGGGCCGCAAAAACTTCTGCCGGCAATGCTCGCTGCAGAAGTAAAACGTCTCGCCGTCTCGCTCCACTTTCAGGTCCGTCGATTCATCGACCTGCATGTGGCAAATAGGATCGATCGCCATAAGTTATCTATTGGAAAAGGTGAATTCACTCAATGATCGCGCTCGTCAAAAGCCGGGACACGCGGGGCGAACGAAGAAATCAACCAAATCCCGCTTGCCCGGCGCACAACCCCAGCTTACGCTGACTCAAATAAATTACCAGAGAGAGTTCTCAACTCCCCCCCTTCACCACCGAAACGGAACCCATTCCATGGACACCATAGACGACCTCAAAGACAGCCTGCCTCAAATCGGCCGCCTGGAATGGATCGGCATCGCCCGCGCACGCCGGGACGAGATCGAAGAGCTTCACGAAGCCACGCTCCAACCCGGCACGGGAATCGACGGCGAACACCACGCCGTTTCCGGAAATTCCGAACGGCAAATCACGCTGATCCAGCACGAACACCTCCCCGTGATCGCAGCCCTCTCGCAACGGGACAACGTCACGCCCGCCCGCTTGAGGCGGAACCTCGTCGTCTCCGGCATCAACCTCTTGGCCCTCAAAGACCGCGACTTCCGCGTCGGAAATGTTCTCCTCAAAGGCACCGGCCCCTGCGTCCCGTGCTCCCTCATGGAAGAAAACCTCGGTCCCGGCGGCTACAACGCCATGCGCGGCCACGGCGGCATCACCGCGACCGTCCTCCAAGCCGGAACGATTCACGTGGGCGATCAAGTGTCACTCGCAATGGAACCAACAGGCGAGCGTGGGACGTAAGCCCATGATGACTTTGTCGGACGGAACGTGAAATCAGCTTAAACAAACTGGTGGCGGGAGGCGTTGGGATCTGCTACAGTTCGCGGTGGCCTGACTCTCACTCAAGGAGAACCCATGAAAGTCGCAACAATTGAAACCAATAAAGGCACCATCCGCCTGGAACTCTTCGCCGACAAAACCCCCAAGACAGTGGGGAATTTCGAGAAACTCGCCGGCGAGGGGTTTTATGACGGCCTGGCGTTCCACCGCGTGATCGCCGATTTCATGATCCAAGGCGGCTGCCCCCAAGGCACCGGCACCGGCGGACCCGGCTACAAGTTCGAGGATGAATTCGATCCCACCCTCAAACACGACAGCCCCGGCGTCCTTTCGATGGCCAACTCCGGCCCCAACACCAACGGCTCGCAGTTCTTCATCACCCACGTCGCCACGCCCTGGCTCGACGGAAAACACACCGTGTTCGGCAAGGTGCTCGATCAAAAAAGCCAGGACGTCGTCGACGCCATCAAACAAGGCGACAAAATGACCAAAGTCACCGTCAGCGAAGAATAGTCCCCGCCCGCTCCACGTACGGGAGCACAGCCACGGCTCTTCATACATAGCCACGATTCTGCGCTCGCCACTCATTCGGATCTGAATTTGTCACTTCTGCCCATGGCGCGAGACTCGTCCAGGATGCCGTCGTCTCTCCCGCCGCACCCAGGATGCCGTCGTCTCCCCCCAAAGTCATCTACCCCGCAAAAAAGTGTCCGCGCCCCGAACCGCCGCTTGTGATCGCCACGATTTGGAAAACTGTTGCCTTGCCTTTGACAAATGACTGCCCGCACGCCGAACCGCCGGTTGTGATCGCCACACTTGGCAACAATTCGGGAAATCACTAGACTTCCAACGGCATATCATCTCGCCCACCCCGCCGGGACGTAGCTCAGCTTGGTAGAGCGCTTGCTTTGGGAGCAAGAGGTCGCTAGTTCGAATCTAGTCGTCCCGACTTGTCATAACCTAGGCCAAATCAATCACTTGCGTACCTGCCGGCGGTCGGCAGCGTGGCCTGAAAACCGAAGAGAAATCCGGTACATACCGGATTTGGTTTCCAGGAGCTGCGCCAATGCCAAAACCCGCCCGTCGCGTGCCCACGTACCGTAAGCACAAGCCCAGCGGTCAAGCCGTCGTCACCCTTTGCGGGACCGACTTCTACCTCGGGCCGCAAAATTCCCAGACCTCGATCAACGAGTATGACCGCCTCATCGCCGAATGGCTGGCCAACGGCCGCCGGCCGAGCGATAAACGGGGGGAGGTAAAATCCGTGGTTGATCATCACCCCAAAAGATCATCACACAAAAAAATCATCAGCGTCTGCCCCCCCCGATTCGCCGGAAGAGCCCTTTTAATGCCGATTGTAATATCCGTGGTTCATTCGTTTTGGCGGCAGTCGGCTGCGTTTTAACCGTCAGTAAACATACAAAAACTCGTTCGAGTTCATCAGCACCAGGCAAATCTCCGCCAGGGCGCGGGTGCGGGCGTCGACATCCCAGGGTTTCATGTCGGGGAGAAAATCGCGGCTGGCATAAACATCGAGCGGTTCGGTCCACGAGAACTCTTCGCCCGTCATTTCCTCCACCATGTGCCGGTCGATTTGTTTCGGGGGATCTATTTTCTCAGGCGGATGGGCTTGATGGTATGTTGTCATTTTCTCCAGATGAGCCGTCGCTTGTTCCAACTGCTGGGGACTCGGATCGCGATGATACGCCAAGAGGAACGCCCGCTGGATTTGCGCTTTGGGTTTTTCAGAATGCTTGGTGAGTCGCTTCGCCATCGCCAAGGCGCGGGACAGGCTGGATTCCGAATTCATCAGCGTGAAAGCCTGCGGCGTCACGGTGGTTTGGTCCCGGCGTTCGCAGCTCGTCTCCGATCCCGGCTGGTTGAAGGCTTCCAGTTGCGGAAAACCCCGGTTCCGCTGGCGGTAGGTGTAAATCGTCCGCCGATTGCGTTGTTGGGGACGCAGCGAAGGCTGCCACGCCGGGGCGACGGAACCCATCACGTGAATCGGCTGCATGGCGACTTCAGGGTGTATCTCCGGAAATACGCCGGGCCCGCCCATCGTCAAACTGAGTTCGCCGCTTTGCATCAATAGGCTGTCGCGAATTTCCTCGGCATCCAATCGCCGGGGCGGATAATGCGAGAGCAGAGCATTGCCGGGGTCTCGCTGTTGGATAGCCTTCGCATCCACGGGCCGGCCGCTTCGCTGGTAAGTTTCCGAGGTGAGAATCAACCGGTGCAGCTTCTTGATCGACCAGCCGTTTTCGATGAACCAATTCGCGAGAAAATCGAGGAGCTCGGGATGCGTCGGGCGCTTGCCGGTGATGCCGAAGTTGTTCGAAGTCCCCACCAGCCCCCGCCCGCCGAAGTGGTGCTGCCAAACCCGGTTGACGATCACGCGGGCCGTCAGCGGATTCTGCGGACTGGCGATCCAGCGGGCCAACGCCAACCGCCGGCCGCGGGTGGCGGTGGGAATCGCTTCGAGTTCTCTTCGTGAAACCGCATCTTGAAAACTCACGGTCGCCGACAGCAACCCCGGCTCCACGCGATCGCCTGGCGCTTCGAGCGAACCGCCTTTGAGAATAAAGATCGGCTCCGCTTCGCCCGCGCGACGCTTGGGCATCGGCATCATCGTCAGGTTGGAACGATACAGGCGAGGGGGTCCACTATAGACGCTCTGCGCGTAAGGCTCGGCGGTGAGCTGCATCCGCTCAAAATACTCGATGCGTTTTCGCAAAACCTTCTGCACGCCCAGGTCGGTGTAGTCCAAACCAATGTCCCGCGGCGGGCGCTGGTCTTCGGGCAGGTTTTTGATCGTGGCCGCGAGTTGTTTGAGGTTCGTCTCGACGCCCTGCTCCTTGAGCCACCCGATTTCCGCCTGCTGGTTCTTGCGGCGAATCGCGGCGAGTTCCTGTTGGGCATCCGTCAAAAGTTTTTCGTAGCGGGCTTTCAATTCTTTCGATCCGTCCGTGTTTTCCACCGGCAGGAAGGGAACGTCCCGCTCGGCGAGTTGCACGGGAGCCAACGCCGCCATGATGCGGTAATAGTCCCGCGTGGGGATCGGATCGAACTTGTGATCGTGGCATTTCGCGCAGCGGAGCACCTGCCCCAAAAAGGTTTCCCCGATCGCGTTGGTGACATCATCGAGATACTGCTGCCGAGTCACGGCCGCGACCGACATGCCGGTGTGCTCCCACGGGCCCATCCGCAAGAAGCCCGCTGCGATCAGGTTTTCCGGGTTGGTCTCGTCCAATTCATCTCCGGCGATTTGCTCGATCACAAATTGATCGAAGGGTTTGTCTTCGTTGAACGAGCGGATCACATAATCCCGAAACCGCCAGGCGTGCGGCCGGGGATCATCGCGGGAAAAGCCGCTGGTGTCGCCGTAGCGAGTGACATCGAGCCAATGCCTGGCCCACTGCTCGCCATAGCGCGGGCTATTTAAGAGTTCGTCGATCTTGGCTTTGTAGGTCTGGCTCCCATCATGCAAAAACGCTTGCACGTCTTCGGGAGTCGGCGGCAGCCCCGTCAGGTCATAAGTCACCCGCCGCAATAACGTCAACGGATCCGCCGGCGGTGCTGCGGCAAGATTTTGCTCGTCAAGCTTACGCTGGATGAAGGCATCAATCGGATGCCGGGCTTGGTTTTCTTTGAGGGCGTCCCCAGGAATCGCGGGGTTGCTAATCGGCTGGTAGGCCCAGAGGTCGGCGATGCGATAAGTGCGGTTGTCCCATTCTTCCGAGAGGCCGCCGCTGGTTTTGACGGTGATCTGGCCCGCTTCGGACTTTTGCGATTTGAGGATGCGGGCGGTTTCTTCTTCGCTCGGCCACGGAGCACCGGCGTTGATCCAGTCCCGAATCCACCCGGTCTGCTCTTTCGTCAGGCGATCGTTTTCCTTGGGCGGCATCTCGCAACTGGGATCTTCCCAGGTCGTCGCGATGTAGAGCAAACTCTTGGCGGCGTTTTTGGGAACGAGAACCTGTTGCGACACCTCCCCGCCCTTGAGCATGCCCGCCCGCGTGGTCAGATCCAGACCGGATTCGATCTTATCGCGATCTTTTCCATGACAGGCCAGGCATTTCTCCACCAACAGCGGCCGGACCTGGAGCGCAAACAGACGCTCCCCTTCGCTCATGTGGGCTTGATCCTCCCCAAAAGCCGGCAAGGTTCCCGCAACCGTCAGGAATACCATAAAATAAACGGCCGGAATCCGTCGCATAGAACTTTCCGTTACCAGTGGTTGTAACATGAAACCTTAGACATGAAACATGAAACTTAATTCGAGGATACCCCGCGCGAAAATCATCGTCCAGGGCGGATAGAAATTTGAAAAAATGATTCAACTGGAATTTGATCGGGGCACGCTGCTTTTGTCGCATTCCGAAGGGGACGGCGAATCGCTCGGCGTGGACCTGCCGGAGACCACGTTCGATCCGCGGATCGGCCGCTGGCGGGCACCGGCGTGCGCATATCGCCCGATCATTTTGGCCCTTCGGCACCATGATATTCCCTATCAGGATGATGCCCGGCAATACGAGGATCTGCCGCTGCCGCTCCAGGTGGCGCGGGAGCCGTTTCCTTATCAGGCCGAAGCCGCCGAGGTCTGGTGGAAGCGCGGGCAGACGGGCGTCGTGGTCTTGCCCACGGGGGCGGGCAAGACGTTCGTCGCCCAACTCATCATGCAGAAAGTCGGCCGCAGCACGCTCGTCGTCACCCCGACCTTGGATCTCATGCATCAATGGTACAGTGTCTTGGGAGCGTCGTTCGATCAGCCCATCGGCTTGATCGGCGGCGGAGATTACGATGTCCGCCCGCTGACGGCTTGCACCTACGACTCGGCCTATCTGCATCTGGACCGCTTGGGGAACCGGTTCGGATTGATCGTGTTTGATGAATGCCATCATCTGCCCGGCGAGTCTTACGCCCTCGCCGCGGAAGCGTGTCTGGCTCCGTTTCGGTTGGGACTCACCGCGACGCCCGAACGCGCGGACGGACAGCATCGCCGGTATTCGCGGTTGATCGGGCCGATCGTGTATCGCCAGGAAATAAAGCAGCTCGCCGGGGATTACCTGTCCGATTATCAAACCGTGGTGCTCAAAGTCCGGCTGACCGAGGCGGAGCAAGCGGCCTACGAGCGCGAGCGAGGCTTGTACCGCGAGTTCGTGCAAAAGAACAACATCCGCCTGTCGAGCAATCAGGATTGGGCGAGGTTTTTGGCGCTCACGTCCCGGAGTTCCGAAGGCCGGCGGGCACTCGAGGCCTTCCGCAATCAGAAGATTATCGCCCAGGCGTCGGAGGAAAAGTTCCGGCTTTTGGAAACGTTGCTCGCCCGGCACCGCTACGACCGCGTGCTGATTTTTACCAACGACAACGCCACCGTCTATCAAATCTCCCGGCGGTTTTTGATCCCCGCGATCACGCATCAGACGAAGGTCAAGGAACGGCATCTCTTGTTGGAGGGATTTAACGCCGGGACGTATCCGTTTCTGGTCACGTCCAAGGTGTTGAACGAAGGGATCGATGTTCCCGCCGCGAACGTGGCGGTCGTGCTGTCTGGCAGCGGGAGTGTGCGGGAGCATGTGCAGCGGCTCGGGCGGATTCTCAGACGGGCGAAGGACAAGCAGGCGATTTTGTACGAAGTCGTGGCCGAGGAGACCGGCGAGGAGTTTACGAGTTCACGGAGAACCCAGCACAGTGCTTACCAGTAATCTGCTCCGGGCAAGGGTGCGGAAAGACGAGATTCACCCCGACTACATCGCCGCCGACGATCCCGATTTGCGCGGCCTCGGAGACATGCTGATCGACGCGTTCGAGCGGCACGTGGGCCGAGCCCGCTACGAGTTGGAAGCGGAACTCAAAGCGCTGTTGGGCACCGGGACGGAGTTTCTGCTTCAAAGGGGCCTGGCGAAATTGCTCTGGGACCGCTGCGAATTTGAGCCGGGAACCAAGATCGATCCATGGGAACTCCGGCAGCGCGTGTTCGCCGAGGCCGCCCGCTCACGGCTGGAACATTCCGGACAGTTGATGGCGGACGAGGTGCTCGGCAAGATGGCCCGGGAACTGAATTTAGACGATGCATCTCAGATTCAGCGGGCATTGTATGCGGACCTCAAAGAAGAGCAGCATCTGCAAGCGTTCAAGAAGGTCAAACCGGACTGGCTCTTAAAGCGGTACAACGTCGCCCTCGCGCAGGCGGTGCTGTTTCGCGCGGTGGAACTGAAGGTGCGGGTGGCGAATCAGCCCGCGGCGCGCTATCGCGAACTCTTCCGGCGGATCAAGTTTTTTCAACTGCTTTATCAAGTGCGGGGCACTGCGGACGAGGGTTACGAGATCGAACTCGACGGGCCGATGTCCTTGTTCAAATCCTGTCAGAAGTATGGCCTGCAGATGGCAAACTTTTTGCCCACGCTGCTGCATTTGAGTGAATGGTCGCTGGAGGCGACGGTGCTGTGGGGCAAGGCCCGCGTGCCCAAGCAGTTTTCATTGTCGCACGAGACGGGGCTTGAGCCTTACCAGTGGATGGTCGGCCAATGGCAGCCTGAGGAAATGCAGTTCCTCAAAAAACGCTTCGCCAAGATCGAAACCGATTGGGAACTTTCCGAGGAGGCGGAGTTGATCGACCTGGGCGGCGAGGGCGTGCTGGTGCCGGATTATGTGTTCGTCCATCAGCCCACGGGCCGGCGGGTGTTCATGGAAATCTTCGGTTTCTGGCGAAAGGGGGCACTCACCCGCCGGCTCGAACTCCTGAAACAGCACGGGCCGCCGAATATCCTGCTGGCTCTCTCCGAAGAGTTGCACGTGGACGAAGAGCAAATCGAAGGCCTGCCGCAGGAGGTGTATACCTTCCGCTCCATCCCCAACGCCCGCGAAGTCGTCAAATGTCTGGATGAAATGCTCGAATCACGCTAGGCCGTGTCTGCTGAGCGGCTGGGCGCTAGCCGCCGGCCTGGACATATCGAAGTTTCCATTGAAACGGCCGGGGGCTAGCGCCTTCCGCTCGCATTTCCATTGAAACGGCCGGGGGCTAGCGCCCTTCCGCTCACATTTTCATTGAAACGGCCGGGGGCTAGCGCCCTTCCGCTCGCATTTTGCGACATCGCGCAACGTCAAAACTTGCGCTTCGCAGGGATTCAACGGGCGGATCTTGTTGAACTTTAAGAGAACAACCCGTAATCGGAGATTCTTTTGAGATTCCTCCACCAGCCCCGCACAACCGGTTCGGCAAAGAAAGCGCACGCCCAAAAACGGGGGTCTTGCTGATTGCACCGATTGTGGAGGTCGATACTTCAGGATGGATCACATGCATTCTGACAGTTATCGAGGGGGGCAACGCGACCATGCTTCGCATACTTTTGACCGGCGGACTTCTCGCGGTATCCGCGGGATGCATGCATCCGATTCGGGCCATTACGACCGGGCATCTGTCGACATCGAGCCACGTGATTTCGGAGAATGAAGTCATCGTGCACACGCCGCCCGTGCAAAACGCGGGGCCGCTGTTGGAAATGCCCGTCATCGGGCAGGCGAACTCCGCCACGAAGGTCGCCTTGATCGACGTGGACGGCCTACTTATCAACGAAGAACGCGTCGGGATTTACTCGTTGGGACAAAACCCGATCTCGGCGTTCCGTGAGAAATTGGATTACGTCGCCTGCCATCCCGAAATTCTGCGGCGTGGTCTTGCGGATTCACAGTCCCGGCGGCGGGGTGACGGCGGCCGACATCATGGCCCGCGACCTCGAAGCCTTCAAACTCAAAACCGGTCTGCCCGTGGTCGCCTGCCTCATGGACGTCGCGACCGGCGGGGCGTATTACCTGGCGGTGGGAGCGGACCGGATCGTCGCCCATCCCACCACGCTCACCGGCGGCGTGGGGGTGATCCTCAATTTGTACAATTTGGAAAACACGCTGCTGCAATTCAACATCATGACGCAAACCGTGAAGTCCGGCGAAAACATCGACACCGGCACGCCGACGCATCCGCTTTCGAGGAAATCCGAACTTCGCCTGCAAGCGATCGCCGACGAGTTCCACGCCCGGTTCATCGCCCGGATCCAACAGCGCCGACCGCCCACGGCGGGGCTTGACAAGCGGAGCTTCGACGGGCGAATCTTCACCGCGCCGGAAGCCCAGGCGAAGGGCTTCGTCGACCAGATTGGGTACCTGGATGAAGCAGTGACTTTGGCGGCGGGGTCAAATGATCCCGGCTGCGTGGGAGCCGTGCTCCTGCATCGCCGGAACGATTGGGCCCGCTCGCCTTACGACATCTCGCCCAACACGCCGATTCAGCGGACGCTGTTCCCCGTCGATCTGCCAGGTCTGACCCGCTCGCGACTGCCGACCTTCCTGTATCTCTGGCAACCCGATCCCAACCTGCCGGTCACGCATAAACCCTGATTCGAAACCGCGGCGTCACAACGATTGCACGAGCAGCCAGCCGGCGATCATGGCGGCGAAAAGAAAACCGAGACCCAACGCCAATTTCTGGCTGAGGGTCTCTTTTGTTTTTTTGGACCTTCGCGAGGAGCGTTTGCGGCGCGGCCGATCCGATACGGGTTCGGAGCCGGAATCTTCATCGTCCGCTTTCTTGGGCGCGGAGGCATTCGCGGCGACGGCCAGGCGGCGGAGGCATTCGCGGGCGGCTTTCGAAAACGACTCCGCGGACGGGGGCCGGCGATCGGCGTCGGCTTGCATCAGCCATGCCACGAGCCGGCTGGTGGCGTCGCTTATGCCCGGATTCATCTGCCGCACCGTGGGAAACGCATTGGTCGCCTTGTCCATCAGCATTTCCGTCGCATTCGAAGGCCGAAACGGCAACCGGCCCGTGAGCAGCACAAACAGCGTCACGCCCAAAGAGTACAAGTCGCCCCGGTGATCGACCTGCTTCGGGCTCGCGAATTGTTCGGGCGCAAGGTACTGGCAGGTCTCCAGGTCGAGTGGATCCTCCAGCGTTTCCCCCGCGGGTTCGATGCAATTGCCGAACGCCAGATTGGTCAATTTCACATGGCCGTCGGGTTGGATGAGGATGTTGGCCGGCTGAACGTTTCGATGCACGAGTTGATATTCGTGAATCTCTTCGAGCCCCGCCGCGACTTCGACGGCGATGTCGAGCGCTTCGCGTTCGGGAAAAGGCCCTTGATGCGGAACCAGCCAGGCCAGGTTGTCTCCTTCGGCAAATTCCGTCACCAGAAAATGCCGCCCGTCCGCTTTTTCCACGCCCAGCGATTCCACCACGCGCGGATGGGATACGGGAATCGAAGCCAACGCCCCGCGGTAGAACCGTTGCCGCCGAAGCGGATCGGCGGCGATGTCCGACGACACGACGTGGATCGCCACCGGCACGGCGGTCGGCGAGACCGCTTCATAGACCTCTCCCGCTGGTCCGCGGCCCCGGTACGATTGAATCCGATATTCGCCGATCATGCGGCCGGAGCAGTTGAGAATTTCCCGCAGCCGCCGCATGGAACACGGCCGGCGGCCCGCATCCGGCTGGAGACAGTCCCGGACGAGTTGCACCACGCCCCGGCTCAGTCCGGGCACCAGCCTTTCGGGAGTTTGAAAGTCGAGCGCCAATTTCTTCCGCCGGGAGTCGCGGGCGTCGTTCCCCGCAAAAGGAATTTTTGCCGTCAACAGCGAATACAACAGCGCGCCCAGCGAATACACATCCGCAGCCGGATGGGCGTGATGCCGTTCGTCGATTTGTTCGGGAGCGAGATACTGATAGAGTTCCGCCGTCACGCCGTGGGCGGGGAAAGGCAAGGGCTGATGAACGGGGCTTCCAAACTGCATCCCCGCGAGCATCGGCTGGCCGAGCGGATCGAGGAGCACATTCGCGGGCATCAGCGCCCGATGCACCACGGGCCGATCGGGATCTTCGTGGAGCGATTCGAGCGTTTTCGCCAACTGATCCACCAGCCGGACGGCGTCGGCTTCCTTAAACGGGCCCAGCCGGTCCACACGGGATTGGAGGTTCTCCGTTCCCAAGAACTCGGTCACCAGACAATGCCGGCCGTCGTCGGCCTGCCCGACCTCCAGGACTTTGAGCACGCCCGGATGATCCACGGACATCCCGAACTTGGCCCCTTGGTAAAAGTCCATCAACAGCCCGGCATCGTCCGCCAGTTCCGGATCGAGCGCGCGGACCGCGACCGGGCGGCCGGCCGCGCTGCGCGCGAGGAACACATCTCCGAAGAGATCTCGCCCCGCGCAGCGCTCCAGCCGGTAGCCGAGAATCTCGGAACCGATCGCCCAAGTCGCGTGAGACACGGGAACTCTCCAGCGAGAGTGGACAGAGGTGTTTTTGGCGGATCCGTTGGGAATGAACCGCCGTGACAGTGCATTACATCTCATTCTATGAGATGCGTTTTCCGAAACCAAACCGGACAGCGGCCGATTTTTCCGTCGCCCCAGACCCGCTGGGGATTCTCCTGAGAAGCCGGCTTTGCGGATTTTGCGGGCTTCAACTGGCGTTTGCGACAGGGAAGTTTTCGTTCGCCGTGATTGGGAATGCGCGGGGGCTGGTACAATCGTCTCAATGATTTTGGTCGACTCAAAACTCCACAAAACCAGGAGGCTTATGCCTCCCGCTCGCCAAATGACCCACTGGTTTATGATCTCGCAGAAAGGCCCGCGCCCCATGAAGCCGTTTTCATTCCTCTGCTCGCTTGTGTTGTTTCTGGTTTGCGCCCCCTGTGCCGATGCGGCCGAGTTAAAGCTGGCTGCGGTGTTTTCGGATCACATGGTGCTTCAGCAAGAGAAACCGGTGCCGGTGTGGGGCTGGGCCGATCCCGGGAAGAAAGTCACGGTGAGCTTTGCCGGCCAGGTGAAATCGGCGACCGCCGATGCCGACGGCAAGTGGATGGTCAAGCTGGATGCCTTGAAAGCCAGTGCGAAACCGCGGATGCTCCGCGCGGAGTCGGAGAATTCCAACCGGCTCCTGGCCGTGGAGGATGTGCTCGTCGGGGAAGTCTGGCTGGGTTCCGGACAATCGAACATGGCGATGACGGTGAACCGGGCCAAGGATTTTGAGAAAGAAAAAGCGGCTGCGGATTTTCCGCAGATTCGCATGTTTAAGGAAACTTCCACCGCGGCTGACGAGCCGCAGGCGGACGCCAAGGGAAGTTGGACAATCTGCTCGCCGGACAGCGTGGGCGGTTTTTCGGCGGCGCTGTATTTCTTCGGGCGGGAACTGCACCGCGAGCTGGGCGTGCCGGTGGGGTTGATCAACTCGTCCGTGGGCGGGACGCCGATCGAATCCTGGATCGCGGCGGAGGCTCAAGCCGGGACGCCGGAACTCAAAGAGAATTACGAGTCCGCCGCGAAAGCCTATGCGGAGTTCGACGCGGCCAAGGCGATGGCTCAATACGAAACCGCCTTGGACCGCTGGAAGAAACGCGCGGCCCAAGCGCGAGCGGCCGGGCAGCCGGTGCCCCGCCGGCCAGTGAATGCCGCGGATCGGCACAACCGCCGGGGCGGTCCGGGCGGGTTGTTTTATGGGAAGATCGCGCCGCTGGTTCCTTATGCGATTCGCGGGGTGCTGTGGTATCAAGGCGAAGCCAATTCGCAGCCGGGCAAAGGGCAGTTCTATCAATATCAACTGCCGCTGTTGGTCCAGGATTGGCGAAAGCGGTGGGGCGAAGAGCTTCCGTTGGCCTGGGTGCAGCTTCCCAACTTCGGCCGGGACGGGGAAGGCTGGATGCTCGTCCGCGAAGGCATGCTCAAAACGCTTCGGCTGCCGAAGACGGGCATGGCGATCACCGTGGACATCGGCGAGACGAAAGACATCCATCCCAAGAACAAACAGGACGTGGGCCGGCGGCTGGCAATGTGGGCCTTAGGCGATGTCTATGGAAAAAAAGACATCGCGACCAGCGGCCCCTTGCCCGCGGGAGCGAAAGCTCAAGACAGCGAACTCGCCGTCTCTTTCACGCACGCGGAGGGAGGCTTAAAGGCGAAGGGCGATGAACTGACAGGCTTCGAGGTCGCCGGCAAAGACGGTGAATGGAAACCCGCGAAAGCGCGGATCGAGGGGGATCAAGTCATCGTCTCCAGTCCGGATGTCTCCAAACCGGCCGCCGTGCGATACGCCTGGGCCCCGG
Source organism: uncultured Planctomycetaceae bacterium (assembly GCA_963815195.1). Taxonomy (GTDB): domain Bacteria; phylum Planctomycetota; class Planctomycetia; order Planctomycetales; family Planctomycetaceae; genus CAWAVN01. The sequence goes on along the minus strand of CAWFGE010000007.1, from coordinate 351,402 downwards.
ACCCAAAGTGCAATCTCTACAACGGCCAAGGCCTGCCGGCTTCGCCGTTTCGGATAGAGGAGTAATTCAAAATGTCAATGGAAGGTGACGGGGTGGCTAGGGCGCAACAGAAGGTCCCGAGCACAAAAAGGGTTTTGAGAGCTGGGGCCGTGTGAGAATTTTCTAGCTCGTCCATGGCCCCAGTACTTGGAACCTAAGCCTGTCTTAAAGGGGAATTTGCGCCCCAGCCACCCGACCGGCTTCGCCGTTTCGGATAGAGAAGTAGCCCGCGAAAATTGCTTCGCTGAATCCATGACAGGAAAGGCGGGAACGCGATGCCGGAACCGGTGGAATACCCTCAAGATCCCGCCCAAGAAATCCAAGTGCGCCGCGGCGACTTGGAAGCCTTGCTCACGGCGTTGTTCGTCAAAAAAAGCGTGTTCGCCGCGGATGCCGAGATCGCGGCGGCGCGGATTGTCGAAGCCGACCTGCGGGGGTTCCCTTCCCACGGCTGCCGAATGATGAAGTGGTATTCGGAGGGTTTCGATCAAGGCCACATCGATCCCCGCGGAGAGGTGCTCACGCTTATCGAGACCGTGGCGCTGGCGGCGCTCGACGGCAGCCGGGCCTTGGGGCAAATCGCCGCCACGAAGGCGATGAATCTCGCCATCGACAAGGCCCGCGCGGTCGGCACGGGCACGGTCACGGTGAAGAACAGCCATCACCTGGGGGCGGCGGGCGTTTATGTCCAACTCGCGGTGAACGAAGGCATGATCGGCTATTGCACCACGAGCACGGGCCGGGCTTCGGTCGCGGGATATGGAACCACCGCGCGGGCCACGTCCAATCATGCCCTGGCCTGGGGCATCCCGGTGCCCGGCGGCGCTCCGATCATTTTGGACATGGCGTGCGCCCAAGCGTCGTGGGGAAAAATCAATTCGCTGGCGCAATATGGATTGCCGATTCCTCCCGATTGGGCGCTCGACAAAGCCGGCGAACCCACGACCGATCCCGGGGCCGCGAAGACTCTGCTTCCGGCCGCGGGGCCGCGCGGGTTTGGATTGGGGCTCGTGTCCGGCATTCTGGCGGGGGCCTTGGAAGGCGGCCGATTGCCGATCGCCCGCAAACGCGAAGCGATGGCCGAGGGCTCGCAGCATTTCTTCTACGTGATCGATCCCGACAAGTTCGTCGAACGCGACCGGTTCGAAGCCCGCATCCGGGAAGCGGTGGATGCTTTGCATGCGCTCGCGCCGGCACCGGGTTTTGAGCGCGTGCGGTTGCCGGGCGAGCGCCAATGGGAACACCTTCAGCGGGCGGAAACGGCGGGCGTTTCGATTCATCGGCAAGACGCCGAAATGCTCAAGTCGCTGGTTGAGGGTCTGGGCCTCAGCGTGCCGTGGTGAGAAGCCGGCGGCTACCGCCGTGCCGCTCACTTTGCAAAGGTTCTCAGGCCGATTCGAAGCCGCGGAGGGTTTTGACGTCGATGGACTCGGCCCATGCGGACAATTCGTCCAAAGGCAGTCGGCGGCGTTCCGGATCGGATTGCAAACATCCGCGGAGGATGTTGTATATGGACGAATCCAGCCCCGGGAGGATTTGCTCGAAATCGGGCAGACGCCACGCCGCATGATGCCGGAGCAGGTTCAGCCAATCCGTTTCGGGAATGAGCGGTTCGCCGGCGAGCATCTCATAAATCACGCAGCCGATGGCGAAATAGTCCGAGGCCTGACCGACCTGCCCGCCGACCATTTGCTCGGGGGGCATATACCGCGGAGTGCCCACGATGAGATTGACCAGCGACGATTGCGAATCGTCCGCGGGCTTGGCGAGGCCGAAGTCCATCAGCATCACCATGCCGTCGCGGTTGACCATCACGTTGGCGGGTTTGATGTCGCGGTGGATCACGCCTTTGGAATGGGCATAGCGGAGCGCCGACGCGAGTTGCCCGAGGATGCTCCGTGCGGCCGCTTCGGGAAGCCGGCCGTTTTGTTGAATGAGGTCCCTGAGCGTCATGCCGTCGCAGAACTGCATCACCGTAAAAAACGTGTGAAACGCCTTAAATCGGCCGTACATCCGCGTGATGTTCCGGTGCTCGAAGGACTCGATGATGTCCGCTTCCCATTGGAATTGATCGAGGGCTTCCTGATCATAGACCAGGCGATGGCTCATCATCTTTAACGCGACTTGCCGCTTGTGGACGGGGTCGAAGGCTTCGTAAACGACGGCCATTCCGCCCCGCCCCAAACGGCCCACGATCTCGTACCCGCCCAACGTTCGGCCGGCGAGGACGTCCGTCCGGCCCGAACGGCCCAAGCGCTGGGAAATCAGCCTGGTCAACACGACGCTGATCGAGGGACTCTGGCTGACGAGTTCGTAAAAGGATTCCACCGGCAAGACGCTGGCCACCACAGGCGCGAGGGCGACAACGTTCGCCGTGCGCGGTTCCTCGGCCAGAAGCGACATCTCCCCGAAGACCTGGCAGGCGTCTGTCCGCGTGATCAGACGCCGCGTCCCGTCCGGATTATCGACCGTGACCTCCACCTGGCCTTCCAAGAGCACCATCAGCGATGTGCCCGGTTCGCCTTGCCGCATCAGGTATTCGCCCTCGGCGAACCGTTCGGGGTGCATGCGGGATTCAATGGCGTCCATCACGTCGGCCGGCAGTTCGTCGAAGGGCGAATCCTCGGCGAGCGAGGTTTCCACTTCGCAGTTGGCGCTGGGATCCCACTCGGTCCTCGGTCGATACTCGGTGGGGCCCAGGGTGGAATTCATGAACCGCGTCGTCGCCAAAGACTCCGCGTGAAACGGCGCCGCCAACAGCCCCGCGCACTTGGCGAACCGCTGATGCTCCTCGCGGTACGGCAGAGACCGTCCGAGCGGCTCCGCGTAATCGGGAAAGCGGTGTTGGTATTCTAGGGCGGTCGGGTGTTCGCCGGCGTCTTCACGGTAGCCGAACTCTTCCAGCATCAGTTCCAGCCGCCAGTCGTTGGGAGAATCCAATCCCGCAAACCGCTCCAGGTACCATTCGACGGGCCGGCGGGCACCGCGTTTCCAGCGGTAGAACTGGTCGAGCAGGAGTACGTCCGCATGCTGCCGGCGGTCGATGTGCTCGTGCTGCTCAAGAAAGAACGCCAGGTCGGGGAGGGACTCTGCGGTTTCGCAGCACGCCGCGTACAACCGGACCAACACGCCCGAGAAAGACCATTCAGTGGACAATTCGCCTGACATGACACCATCTCAAAAGAAAGTCGGCGGACTTGCGGCAAACTCCTTTCGATTCTCCGCTTTCGTGCCGTCGAAAGCAACCACGAATTCTAAATCCGCGTGGGCAATTCTGCACGTTTTCTGGTGGAAATCCGAAGCACGAAATCGAAATCCGAAACAAATCAACAATCCCAAATCCGAATGTCCCAAACAAATCCCTCAACTCGTAAAGCCCATTCGGTTTTCCCGCGTTTGAACACTGAGTTTCGGCGATTCGGATTTCGGATTTTCCCGCGCGGAATCGCGCACGAAAATCTCGGGCGGGGGGCATCAGGTCTCCGCCGGCTCCATGTCCGCGGCCGAGAAGCACGAGAAAGAATAGGTCAGATTCCGTTCCTCGCACTGGTCTTTGTAGGACGGGGGCAGCCGGCTTAACGTGGCTTCGTCCCATTCCACGACGAACTGCGGATCGGCTTTTTTTCCGATCAACTCGACGACCACGCCGGTCCAGCCGGCACAGGAGACGTCGGGAAACTCGGGAGCCGTGACGCCCTCCTTGATGCGGACCGATTGCCCAGGTGCGAATGCGGACTTCCGGGCGGCTTTTTTCTTCGCCATGAACAATCTGCCCGATGGTTGAGGGATGGGTTCAAAACGGGTTCTCGCGACAGACACCCATTCTAAGCAACTGTCTTTATTTGTCCACATTCCCGCAAATCACGGTTTGACGCAGCCCTCTGCCGGAACTCACAATAAAGGCGTGGGAAATCGTTCTTGGGCCTTTTCGGTGGAGACTTCGGTGCGGGCGTCGTCGCTTTGGAAAAGTTTTGGATACGCCTTCGAGGGGCTCAAACACGCGGTGCGAACCCAGCGGAATCTGCGGATTCACATCGGCATGGGCGTGGTCGTGGTGGCGCTCGGGATTTATTTGGGACTGCCGCTCCGGGATTGGGCCGTGATCGCCTTGACGATTGGAGCGGTGTTGACGGGCGAGCTGATCAACACCGTCGTCGAAGCCGTGGTGGATTTGGCCTCGCCGGAATACCACGAACTCGCCAAAGTCGCCAAAGACGTCGCGGCGGGCACGGTGCTGGTGTTGTCGCTGACGGCGATCGCCGTGGGCTTATTGATCCTGGGCCCGCCCCTGTGGGCCGCCCTGTTTCCTGCATCGGTCTCGTGATGCCAGTGCTTGAAAGGAACGGTAAACTCGATCTCGCACTGGCGGAGCCAATGGCACGCGTCAAACCAAGATTGACGCGACACTAGCGCCCTGCGGCTGATGCTCTTGGGCGGCTTTTTTCATCGTCTGAACAGATCGGTGAGCTATGTTTGGGGAAACAATCGGGCCGGGTTGATGTTCCGGCCGTTTGATGTTGCCGTTTCTGCCGGATTCCCCAGTTATGCCGCTGCCATCGAAAAAATCGAACCGCCCGGAAAATCCCCACCCTCCGGTGATCGCGGTCGAAGGCTTCTCCAAGTCTTATGGCTCGACCGTGGCCGTGTCGGAGTTGAGCTTCGCCGTCAGGCCGGGGGAGATTCTGGGCCTCGTCGGTCCCAACGGGGCCGGCAAAACGACGACGATGCGGTCGCTCGCGGCCATCATTGCACCCAGCGGCGGGCGACTGACGGTTCGCGGACATGATGTGGCCCTCGATCCCGTCGGCGTGAAGCGGTCGCTGGCGTATCTGCCGGACGACCCGCAACTGTTTCCCGACCTCACCGCAGACGAGCATCTCGCGTTCATCGCGTCGGCGTTCGGCGTCGAAAACGCCCGGGAAAAATCCGCCGAGCTGTTGGAGGAGTTCGAGCTCTCGGGCAAACGCCAGTCCCGGGCCCGGGACTTGTCCCGCGGGATGCGGCAGAAGCTTGCCATCTGCTGCGCCTATCTTCACGACCCCGCCGCGCTCTTGTTCGATGAACCCTTAACCGGGCTCGACCCGCGCGGGATTCGCCGGCTGAAAGCCTCCATCTGCGAACGAGCCGAGCAGGGGGCCGCGATTCTCGTCAGCTCCCATTTGCTCGCGATGGTTGAAGACATCTGCACGCACATTTTGATCTTGGACACGGGCAAGCAGAAGTTCTTCGGCACGTTGGGCGACCTCAAGAAGCAATACCTCCGCGAAGAGCAAAACGCCACGCTTGAGAAAATCTTCTTCCTCGCCACGCAAGCAGACACGATCGAAGCCGACGTCTTCGCCGTGCCGTAATTTCAAATACAAAAAGAGCCGCGCACGCAGTAAGCGGATTGTGAGATTCCGCTTACTGCGTGCGCGGCTCTTCAAGGTCTCCTCTTGTTCCTGACGATCGACAACACACATGCAATCGTTAGCCATCCATCCTGCGCTTTGGCAGTTGTTCCGATTTGAAGCGTTGGGAAAGGTCCGCAAACTTCGCGCGAGTTTTTCTTCACCTCGCCGGCAGGTCTTGTCTTTGATCGCGGTGCTTCTGACCGTCGTCTGGTTGGGGAATGCGGTGGCGAGCGTGCTCTTGCGGGACGCTTACGACCCGGCGACCTTCGGCCGCTGGATGTCGCGAAGCTTGCTGCTTTATTTCTTTTGGCATTTGATTCGCGTGGCCTATTCCCGGCCGGAGGCTGCCTTGGAATGGTCCGCCGCGGAAGAGACCCTGCTTTGCGGCGGCCCGTTTTCCCGGCGGGAATTGCTGACCTATCGGTTGATGGGCATTTTCTCCGCAACGCTTCCTAAAACTCTCTTGGTTGCGTTCGTGCTTTATCCCGATCTGCCGATGGTGTGGAGCGGGTTTTTCGGACTGCTGTTGGGGCTCGTGTTTCTCGAATACGTCCGGCTGATTTTGGAAACCCTGGCCTGCGCGATGAGCGAAAGGCAATACCTGTTATTCCGCGCGGGCGTGTTCGGGGCCTTGGCGGCGCTCGCCGGTTATGGATTGGGCGAGGCAGTTTCGCGGGTGGAGCTGAGGCCCGGCAACCATTGGCCGTTCCTGCGGGAGTGGGCGGCGGCTTTGGGAGCCGTTAACAACTCCTCCTTCGGGCAGTTGATCGAAGCCCCGTTTCGGCTCATAGCGCACGTCATCACGGCCGGGGAACTTTCGGCGGGCTTCCTCGCGGATTTGGGCGGGGCGATGTTCGTGGTGGCGGCGACGGCCCACGCGGCGGTCCGGTTGGACGGCGTGTTTTACCGGCGGTCTCAAGACAAGGAATTGGCCCACACCGATCGGGAACGCATCCCGCAGACCAAAACGGCATCGCCAAGTTGGCCGCGGATTTTTCGCTGGGGCGGCGCGGGGACCGTGGCGTGGCGGCAACTGAATTTCGCCAAGAGGCATTGGACCACCTTGAGCTTAGGGCTCGGATTTCCGGCCCTGTTGTCGTGTCTGCCGCTGTTGGCGGCGGGCGACGGGATGACCACGTTTTTGACCGTGTTGGTCAGTGTGGTGTTTTATTCGTATGTGCTGTTGCCGGCGGCTTTGAAGCTCGACTTCCGCCGCGATTTCGATCATCTGGGCCTGTTAAAGAGCCTGCCGCTGGGGCCGCTCTCGGTGGTGCTTGGACAGTTGGCGGCTCCCATCGGGCTGACGTGGGCGTTTCAGATCACGTTATTGACAATCGCGGCCGCGGTGTGCTCGGTGCCCTGGGAATCGGCCGCCGCCGCGATCGTGTTTTTGTTGCCGATGAATTTCTTTGTGAGCGCGCTCGACAATCTGATCTTTCTCTGCTATCCGCATCGGCTGCACCAGGAGGGGGTCGAGGTTTTTCTGCGAACCACACTGACATTCACCGGCAAAGGCATGTTGCTGACGGCCGCGTTGTTCGGGCTGATGGGCTGGCTGCGGACGGCCCAGTGGTTCTGTCACGCCATCGGGCACGCCGAGCAATTTCGGTTGATCTTCGGGGCGGGCATCGCAGGTTTTGCGACCCTGGCCGCCGCGGCGGGCGTCTGGCTTTCCGTGCGCACCTTCTCGCGGCTGGATCCCACCGAGATCTAGTGGTTCCAACTCGAACCGCACGTCGGTCGTGGACGGAAAAGCCAACCCACTTCACCGTTATTTGAGAATTTAGTCGATTTTCCGAGCGATTGCCGGTAAGGTGTCGGGGAGATGAACAGTGATCGATCGTGAACTGAATTCTCTCTGCCGCAGGATCCCGACGGATGAAGCCGCTCGTTCAAATTCCCGTCTCCGGTTCGTTATCGTGCTTTCAACGCATCTCGATGCCCGTGGGCATGGGGCTGACTGACGGAAATCTCGCCTGGATTTCCATTCTGCGGAAATGGATCGGGCCCTGGTTCGCGGAACCGCGTTGGGACGGGGCGAATGTTGCGTATTCTTTGCGGGACGAGTCGGGACAGGACGTTCTGCCCCGCCGCGTCCAGCCCGTCTCGGCCGAGGACGTTGAAGCGGCTCTCAAGACCGAGTTCTCCGCGCTCCGGGAGAATCTGGAAACCGCCCGCCCCTCGAATGGGATGGAGCGGACATTCCAGCGTTTGGTCCTGGACAGATTGAAGCGGCTCACCGGCGATCCGCAAAAAGCGGCCGATGCGGGGGTGTTCTTCAAATACCGCGACGCGTCGGGCCGGTGGAGATTGGCCTGGTGTTGGGGGTACGAGCGGACGACATCGAGTGCGGGGAAGCTGGCGGTCTGCCCGGCGGAGGATTGCCGAACGGTTACGGCACTCGATCACAAAACAGCCCGCTGTCCCCGCTGTGAGGCCCAACTTGGGAAATCACGGCGGCTGAATGCGCTGCTGGCCGCCTTGGTCCTCATATTGAGCCTGGCGGGCGGAGGAGCTTATTGGATTTCTCGGGACCGTGAACCGGTGCCTATGGAAGGAACGGTGTTTTCCGCCGTCGGCCCCAACCGCCCGATTGCCGGTGCGAAGGTCCGCCTGGCGGGAACCGACATCACCGCGGCCACGGATCAGCGCGGCCGCTTTCGATTGAACGATCTCTCTGCAGAAACGGGCGTGCTGGAGATTTCGGCGCCGGGATTTCGTGCGGAGACGCTGCCGTTTGATCTGGCCCAGACAGGCGAGCGCACGGTGAAGATCGGTCTGAAGGGCGCGGGGGAATTGCGCGGGGTGGTCCTCGGCAAGTTGACGGGTCAACCGATCCCGCAGGCCCGCGTGTCGTTGCCTGGTTTTCATCTCAGCACGCTCACCAACCAGCAAGGTGCGTTTTATTTGGCGGACGTTCCCGGCGAATCGGCCGAGGTCGTTGTGTCGGCCGGCGGTTTTCAAGAACAAAGCCGAATTGAAGCCGCGAATCTCGATTCGCCGCGGCCGTCGCAATGGCATTTGTTGGGGGCCGGGCGTTTGGCGGGCATCGTCATTGACGCCTTGACGCTCGAGCCCATCCCGCGGGCGGCCGTGTATGTCCAGGGAACCTCGCTGCGGGAGCAAACGGACGCGGGCGGGCGATTCGACATTGCCGGTCTGCCCAGCGGCGACACGACGATCGCGGTCCAAGCCCCCGGCTATTTGCCGGAACATTTGGGGCGTCAGTTGGCGGGAGCGGAAGTCTCGCCGATTCGCGTCGGCCTGCATGGTTCGGGGGTTCGCATGGGCATCGTGCGTTCCCAAGCGGACGGGCGGCCGATCGCCGGTGCTCTTATTCGCTTGCCGCAATTCGGCCGAACCGTGAAAACAAATGAACTGGGGGAGTACGAATTGACGAAGGTCCCGCCGGGCGACATCGCCATTCGTACGGAAGCCGCGGGATTTCGTTCTCTGGAAACCACGATCCACGTGCAGGGGGATTCCGCTCCGCTGCCGTTCGGCCTTGTCGGGAATGCCTCGCTCAGCGGAACAATCCAAGATGCCGTGGAGAACACTCCGCTGGAAGGCGTGGAGATTCGGGTCGTCAACACGAATCTCATTGCGAAAACCGAAGCGAACGGCCGGTTCCGACTGACCGGAATTCCCGCCCGCGCCTCCCGCGTGCAAATTCTGGGCAAGGGGTATCAACTTGTCGAACGGGAGCACGCATTTTCGGCCGAGAAAGAGGAAACCGTCGAGGTTTCGCTCAAAGGGGGCACGATTTTGTCCGGGACAATTCAGGACGCGGCGACGCAGGCACCGATTGCCGGAGCCGAGGTCGAACTCGCGGACACGTCCCGAAAGACACACAGCGATTCCGAAGGGCGGTTTCGGTTCGACGATGTCGTGGCGGGGCCTGTAAAATTGACCGTCGCGGCGGCGGGTTATCGTCCCGCGGAGCAAGCCGCCGAAACGCGGTCCGGCGAGGAGACCCAAATCTCGCTGCCCCTGCGAGGAGATACCTTGATCTCCGGGACGGTGATCCAAAGCGATGACGATTCTCCTCTCGCGGGCGTGAAACTCAAGTTGACCGGAACATCCCGGCAGGCGACCACGGACGAACTCGGACACTTTCGCTTTGCGGATGTCCCCAGCGGACTGGTGGTGCTCGAAGCGGAACTTCCCGGCTACGAACCGGCTGTGATCACGCGGAACCTCGCGAAAGGCGATGAGGCTCCCCTGAAAGTGGCTCTTTTGGGAGCCGCGGAATTGACGGGCCGCATCGTCGATTCTTCGGGCCAAGGCGTGGCCAATGCGACGGTGAATCTGGAAAAACAGGGCATCGAGACAACCACCGATTCGCTGGGACGATTTCAGATGCGGGGGTTGATCCCCCGGGAGGTTCAAATTCAGAATCTCGGCCCGGGGATTTCAACCGCAACCGGCGACCGTTCGGATTTCTCCGAATCAACCGACGTCGCTGGGGCAAATTGCATTGCAGCCCGACGCGAAGGAATCGTCCGAAGAAAACTCCTCGGAGACGGCGGACCGGGAAAAGGAAGCCGAGCGGCTCTTTGAATTGGGGCGGGACTTAGTCCAGGCGGGGAAAATCGATGAAGGGCGGGAGTGGCTTTTGGATGTGATTCGGCGGTTCCCCGAAACCGTCGCCGCGCAAAAAGCCCGCGACCTGCTGGCCTCGCTGAAGCCGGAACTCGTCAAAGACGACGCGGAAATCTCGCTTCCGCCTGAAGCCCGACAACCTGAGGATCCGAAACAGCCCCGGAATGTCGAGGTGGACTTTTTTGGCCTCAAAGGGATGGGAAATTCGTTTGCGTTTATTGTGGATTGCTCCGGCAGCATGACGGAATTCGCCGGCGACACCACGCGATTTCAACGGGCGCGGTCCGAACTGCATTCCGCGTTAGGGCAGCTCACGTCCCGCCAGAAGTTCTTTGTGATCTTTTACAACCATGAAACCTTTCCACAACCGTTTCCCCGCCGACGCCGGGGAATGCTCCCCGGCTCGCGAACCGGACTGCGGGTGATTCGCCCCTGGATCCAAGAGGTCACGCCGGGAGGAGGCACGCTGCCGCTCGACTCGTTCAAAATTGCCCTGTCTCTCAAGCCCGAAGTGATCTTCTTCCTCACCGACGGCCAAATCCCCCCGGAGACGCGAGACATTGCCCGCCAGGAAAACCGGAGCGAAACCGTCATCCATACGATCGGATTCTGCGTGCCGGACGCCAGCGGAATTCTTAAAGGCATTGCGGGCGACCACAAAGGCCATTTTCAATACGTCCCCTGAATCCGAGGCGCGGAAACCGCTGTTTCTCTCGGACAACCTCGCTCCGGTGAGGCGACACGCGGCCGCCCGTCATTGCAGCAAGTCGCGCTGGGCGTCCAAGTGGAGGGGTTCTTCCGGGGCGTTCGTGTCCGGGAGCGGGAAGAAGCCCGCTTGATTGACCGCGGGCGTCAAGGTCCCGGCTTGCCCCGCCGCGGGTTTTAAGACTCCGGCTTTCGTGCCGGTGACCGACTTGGGCAAAGCGGCCTCGGTCCGGCGAGACTGTGTGCGTTCGCGCACGCGGGCCAGGTTCCGGGATTCCAAGCCAGGCTGTTGTCTTTGCGGCCAAGGTGTGCGGTCCCAGACTTCTTCCGCTGTCGGGTCACGGAACGAGGAGGCGCCCGCTTCCGTCGCGGCGGGAGCCGGCGTCGGCATGGGAGCCGGCTCTTTCTCGCGGGCCGGCGGGATCAAATTCGGCATCTCTGTCCCGGGAGAAGGCACTTCCACGGGCAAGTCTTCCAGCTGCGGCGCGCCGTCCGGTTCGGGAGAACCGGAAGGTTCGATCGTCACGTCGTGAGCGTCCCCCGGATAGACAAACTCTTCCGGTTCCGTGTGCAAGAACTGGTTCTGAAATGCATGGCTGCGAGCCATCGCCCGGCGGAGAGCCTGCTGATATGCTTCCGGGGTCCACAAACTTTCCGCAAGGTGCACGTTGTTGAGTTCCAACAAATCGCCTTTGGCGAAGTGGAACGCGGCAATCGATTTCGCGTAATTCGACAGATTCGTATAGAACGCCGACTCCGACAGGGCCCGGGACAACTCGGCTCGCAAGGGCAGGTCCACTTCTTCAACGGAACTCCGTTTGCGGAACAATTCCACGCGATACTCGGAGGACCGCAAACGATTGAAGTTTGACTGCGCGGCCGCGTAGTTTGTGGCCAGATCCTGATAGGCCACCGCGACTTCGTGGCTGACGTCCATTTCCTGGGTCGCCAGGATTTCCCGCGCCTTGGCCAGTCGCAGTTCCACGTTGCGCACCTGGGCGCGGGCCGAGCGAAAGCCGAACGGCATCGACATCTGGAATCCTAAATTCCAACCGGTTTGATTGCCTTGGGTGAGCGACCCGTAGGCACTGTTGAGGCCCTGCGACGTGTTCCTCTTGTCGTTGTCGGTATAGGCCAGCAGATTGTCCCCAAATCCGTTCACCCGGTAGTTGGACACGAAATTCAATTGGGGTTTGGTCAAACTCCGAGCGGCCCGCAGTTGGAGTTCGAGACTTTTGACGTTGAACTTTTGACGCCGAAGTTCGACGCGGTTCGTCAGGGCTTCGGCCAGGCTCATTTCCCAATCGGGAACGAGCTCGGCCAGAGGCGGCTCGTCGGACGGACGGAGCATGTACCCGTCGTTCGAGGGCAGGCCCATAAGCCGCCGGAGCTGCACCTCGGCCTTGTAAAGATTGCCGAGCGCCGTCGCCGCCGCGGCGCGGGTTTCGTAATACTGTTCGCGGGCCTGCGCTTCGTTGGTCAGGTCGTTTGGGCCTTTCCCGCCGATGACGACAATGTCATGGGTCTTCCGCCAAATCGCCAGAGTGCTGTTGCGGGTTTTGACGGCCGTGTCGTACAGGCGGTATTGCAAATAGAGATCCCAGTAGGCGTCTTCCACGTCCTTGGTGAGGTTTCTCACCGCGAGCTCAAAGTCGGCGAGGGTGATGTCGTTGTTGATGCGGGCGATCGACACCCCTTGCGTGACGCCCGATAAACCGCCGAAGCTATTGGCCACCGGGCCGGCAATCCGCGTGAACTCGGTTCCCGCTCCGGCCCATAACGGCAAGGAGTACCCGACGCCGACCGAACCGGCGTAGGATGACGGAAAGAGCTGGTTGGGAATGTTCACCCCCAGATAATTCCAGTTATGCGTGACGGAGAAGGTTCCCCCGTCGGCGAAGGTTTTTTGGAGCTGCGTGTTGAAAACGCCCGTCTCCTGAACCAGCGTGTTTCCACTCTGCAAGCCCCCGGCGAGGAACGCGTTGTTTTGGATTTGCTCGTTTCGGCCCCACGTCATGGAGGTCGTCCAGGTGGGATCGAACTGCGAGAGAGCCGATTCCACACCGCGCCCGCCGAAGAGCACGCCCGATTCCTGAATCGCCGGGTCGTAAATCGAAGGCAAGCCGTCGGGGTGCGCGAGGACGGGATTGCTCGGCGACACCAACTGGGCGCTGCTTCGCACGATGGGATTGTTTTCGAGCGCGACCCGGATGGCTTCTTGGAGGGAGAGATCGCGGATCTCATCCTCGCGGCGATCGTTGACGGCCCGCGGCTTCTGCGTGGCCATCACATCGCACGCCGTCGGGGAGTCCACGGTCGTATAGTCGATGCTCGTGGCGTGGTCTTTGTAGTAATTGAGATCGGCATGACCCAAGTAGTGCAGTTTGGCCGGATTGTCCGCGCACCCGATTAAAACGGCCGAAAGGGCCGCCACCGGGCCGGCCCATCCCAATCGCCAGTTTGCCATTGCCGCCTCTCCTGATTCCGCACTTTCAGCACAAGTGATAGAATCAGTATCGGCGAGTTAATCGTTAGACTTTGACTGATCCGCCTTCATCGCCAGCCCTTGGGGGCCGAATTCTGTATAGGGCCGCCCCAGCCAGCGTTTGAAAAGCACAACTTCCCCCGCATCGTTCCCTTCGATGGCATGCCCCGCAAACTGAAGCGCGTATCCCCCCAAAAACGCCCCGAGCGCCCACCAGCCCAATCCCAGAACCAACAGGACCAGGGAAACCACAAACGTCAAAGGCACGCCGACCATGTGGAGCCATTGGTTCCAGCGGTTCTGATGCCTTTGGAGGTAATTGACCAGAAAGCGTTGCATGGCAATTGTTTAGGGGTTCTTAGATGAGCCGCGCACGCAGTAAGCGGGAAGAAAAATGGACCGCTGACTGCGTGCGCGGCTCTTTTTCCACGTTTGCGGGCACAAGCCAGGCCAAGCGGGTGTGTCTCAAAAAATCGGTGGAAAATCTTGATTCGCTCATTTCAAGGGAATCGGGGTGGCACGCCCTGAGGCACGAAGGGCGTGGTCTTGGCAATTGTCACGCCCTTCGCTGAGGCTCAGGGACGTGCCACCCAGAACTGTTAGTTTTCGTAGCGGTGGCTTCCGGCCGCCGAAGAATCAAGTCGATGATCGGTCAAGTCGGCGGCTGGAAGCGGCCGCTACGGAAAAATCACCGCGGTTCCCAGTGCTTTCCGGGGACCGCGGTGATTGTGAAGCTTACCTAATTTCACAGGCAGAAGCCAAGCTCAACGCCGGCGGACGAAAACTTCCATGTCGTCGACCACCCAAGGCGTGGACCACGTTCGGCCATCGTCGCGGCTGGTGATGTTGAAGAACATCGTATTGAACTGCTCGGTTTTATACCCGTAGGGATAATGCGAGGCGATGTGGTCGCGGTACGTGAGATTATCGACGCCCGGACTGGCGAAATAATGCACGCGGCCGTCGGGCGTGAAGGACATCCCCAGCGTCCACCAGCCCAACTGCTTGATCTGCGGCCCGACGAGATCCTTTCCCGACGAATCGCAGCGGATGATGAAAAACGCGGAATCCTCGGCGTTCTTGGGGTCTTTCTTGGAATTGAACTGCACAAACAGCCCCGGCCAATACAGCTCGGTCTTTTCCTCTTTTTTCTTGCGTTTGATGAACAAAAACCGCTTGGTAACTTCTTCGGTTTTTGTGGTGGTCAGGTCGCCGCGAAGTCCAAACGTCGTGCCCGTCACGGGATCCCATTGCTCGAAAGGCGGGAAATACACCCGGACGACGGCGCTGGGCGATTGGGAAATCGGGATCGCTCCGCCGGTGCGGGCGAATGTATTAAAAATCAGGTCGTCCTGCTGCATTTTGAAGCTGTGCAGGCCGGGCCGGCCCGCGTCGCGGGTGCGCATCAGCAAAGCCCGCTTGCTGCCTTCCAATCCGCCGGCGGGCGTTTCGATCGTTTTGAGATAATCGGGCTGGCCGCGCTTCAGGCCTTCGCCCCACATGCCGTTGTTGGAGTAGCCCGCCGGCTGGCGGACCTGTCCATCCTGCTCTTCGCTGCTTTTGGGGTGGTTGTGAAAGAAATCCCACCCGTCGGCTTCAAAGTCGTCGTAGGCGATGCGGTAGCCCGTACCGGGCACCACCATCTGGGCCGACGCCGTGCCCCAAGGCAGCAAGGCGAGCGCCCCCAGCATCAGCAGCCCACGTGAAAAACACATCGGTTTTAACATCCGGTCCCCCGCTATGTCAGGCTGGTGGGAGATCGTCTCCGAAACCTCGGCAGGCACCAGCGTGGTCCTTGTGGTTCAGGCTCTCGGCATCCTCTCCGAGCAGGTCCCGTCATGGTCCGCGTGAGAGACTCCAATGGACCGGGCCGAGGGATTCCCTTCAACACACAGCAAACATCCATGGAAGATTTGGGTAAAACCCGGCTTCTCTCACAGCGCAGTATCGGAAGCGGGCCGGGCTTTATTTCAAGAATTTCCTCGGCGTTCGCGGGAAAGCCGAAGAGACGGGGGGAACGATTCCGTGAAGATTTCCCAGCCGTCAATCTCTGCCAGTTCAGCGGGTGAAATTCAAAACGGCGTCGAGAAGCATCGCGAGAACCGCCGCCACCAGGCCGCCGCACGCCAACGCCACGGACAAAAGCAGCCATTCATTCCAAGCCAACTCTGTGGCGAGGAAGCGGGAGTACGAAGACTCGACCGTATGCCCCCAATACAAGAGACCGCCCCCAAAGCCCGCGAACATGCCCGGCAGGCTTAACCGGTACGACCCCAAAAACCGTCCCAAGCCCCGGCCCAGCCAGCGTCCCGCCCAAAGCCCCAACAGACCTCCCGCCGGGCAGGTGACGAGGGCGATCAGATATCCCAAAACGCCCACCCGGAAAGCCAATTCGATCCCCGCCCAACCGCCGCCCGCCGCTCCGAGCACCAGACAGCACACGAGGCAAAAACCGGAGCAAATCGCGCGCATCAACCGCCGGAGTCCCGTCTCGCGGGCCGGGCTTTGCGTCTGCGTCGAACCGGCCGGTAGGGCAACGGTCCCCTGGCCCGGAGCGGCAACGGGCAAGCGTTCCCCGCAGTGCGCGCACGAAAGCGTCCTCCCCGCGTATTGGGGCGGAAAGAGATTCTCATTGCCGCAAAGCGGGCAGCGAATCGATAACGGTTGCATCCTGAAAGTTCCTGGTTCCTCGTTCCATTTTACCGAATGGGGACGGGGCCATCACGATTTTCTCCAAAAATCAGCGCAAAATCGTCCGCAAACCCGCTCTTCTTCTATATTCCCCAAATCGCGGAAAATATTGGGAAAAACATTCCGGGCTTCTCAAACGAACATCGACCGCGACAATGGAAAGGAACGAATGCATTTGACCGCTGGTTTTCGAGGAGCCGCCCCGGATGGTTTACGTTTGGGCCATATTCCTGTTTGCGGGAAATGTCCTCTCGTGGATTTCCACGCTGTTTACGTTGCCCGGCAACTGGTTTATGCTCGGCTTCACCGTGCTTTACGCCTACCTGTTGCCCAGCGATTTGCACCCGCGGATCAGTTGGACCGTCGTCTGGGTGGCGTTGGGGCTGGCGGTATTGGGGGAGATTGTGGAGTTTCTTGCCGGGGCCGCGGGGGCCGCTCAGCTGGGCGGCAGCCGCCGGGGCGTGGTGGCGGCGATTCTGGGCGCGATCGTCGGCAGCCTCACCGGGGCTGCGATCGGGCTGCCGGTCCCGGTGGTGGGACCGTTGATCGGAGCCTTGGTCGGCGGATCGGTGGGGGCTTACCTGGGAGCCTACCTGGGCGAGATGGGGACCGGCATTCCCCACACCCAGCGGATGGCCATCGGCCGCGGGGCCTTCATCGGCCGGCTGTTGGGAACGGCGGGCAAGTTGATTATCGGCGTGATGATGCTGATCATCATCACCCTCGACTCGTTCTTCGATCTCGCGTCCGCCCCCTGAGCCCGTTGCGGGGAATTGGGCGTTTCGTCGGAAGAGCCCAAACTTGCAACCGGAGGCCCGCTTTTCATCACCCGTTTGCGTCATCGCGGCCGACTTCGTGGACCATCGAGACCGGTTTTAGTGGTTGAACGGTATCTCAGGATTAAAAGGGGCGAAACCTGATTTTGCCGGCGTGGTTGCCACTTGCTCAGCGGGTGACTCCGGGTTAATCTAGGGTTTTCTCTGGTCCATCGACTCCGCCATTCGCCGCGCCGAACCTTCACATCCTGCGGGAAGCCGATCGAAAATGAAAATCACCATCGGGGCCAAGATTTGCCTGCTCACGACGGTTTTGGTGCTCATCACGGCAGGGATCGTTTCGCGTTGGGTGTTGAGCAAGTCGGTGGAGCACGTCATCGAGCACGAAGTCGTGGACCTGGCGGATGAAACCGAGCTTTCCGCCCAGCGCATGAAACAGTCCACCACGATTTTTCGCCAAGATTTCTGGACGTTGGCAAAATCCGTCCCCGACAACGTTTCCGCCGGAGCATTGCTGGCGGGCGAGCCAAAGAAAGTCGTGTTAGAAGAGTGGCGGGACGCCGCCGAAAAGTTGGTGGAGTCGTTCGGCGACCTCGTCCAGGTGGAAATCTGGGCCGTGGCGCCGGACGGAAGACCGCAGGCGGCCGAGCCCGTGGCCCAAGTCCGAAAGCCGAGCGTTCGCGCGGTGTCGGAGCCCACGACGCAAGCCGAGCTGTTCAAGTCCATCCGCGAGGAGGGGGCGTCGCTGATTTGCACGTCGGAATTTGGTCAGGCCGAGATCGTTTACGACTCCGACCCGGATGCGGGCGATTTGCCGGGCGGATGGCCGTATCAACGGCGGCTCACGCTGCAATTGGCGATTCAAGTTCCCCCCGAACTCCACAAGGCAAACCACGGCGACACCGCGCTTGTCATGGTGGGCACGCTGCATTTCCGCTTGTTGGATTCGGATTTGAGCCGGGACGAGCAGACGGCCGTGTCCCCGCGGCATTTTCTGTTTGTCATCAATTCGGAAGGCGAATTCCTGCAGCATCCGCAACGGCGCGAGAATTTCGATCTCAAAACCCGCACGGGGGCGACGCTCGAAAAAGCCGGGCGGGAACTCCGCAAGCTGCACGACGACTTTAAAACGTTTATGAACCAACCGACGAGCTCGGAGGAAGCCAAAAACAACAAGGAGCGGGGCAAAACGTCGAAAAACGCCGCGCTCGAGTCGCTGCATTCGTGGTTCGGCTTCAGCGAGATCCTGCCAAAAGAGATGATCGACGTTCTTGATTGGAGAATTGAAGACACAGACAAAGGCAAACAGCGCAGCGAGTTCAAAACGAAACTCTACGCACTGCTTCGGGAACATCCGGAATACCGCACGGGAATGCCCTCGAAAGAGATTCCCCGCTTCAAGCTGCGGTGCTCGTCGCCGCGAAAGCCGGATGTTCTGGAGTTTCAGAACAAGATCGCCGACCTGCTCAAAGATGCGGGCATTCCTGGGACGATTCAATGGAATGAACCCGTCGAACTCAAAACCTTTGCGATGCATCAGGTCCGGATGTTTTATGGAGGATTGCAAAATGACCTTTATGTCGATCTGGCCGTCGCCGTGTCGAACGAGGAGCTGCGGTCGGACGTCGATGCGGAAGTGGCGGAGATTCGAGACATGGCCCTCTTGGGGTTCGGCGGCGGGGCCGCGATTCTGGCCGTTCTGTTTTCCCTGATCATCACCCGCCCGCTGCATAAGATTATCACGTCCACACAGCGGCTCGGCGCGGGCGACTTCGACGTCGTCCTGCCCGTGAACGACCGGGGCGAGATCGGCGATTTGGCCCGCTCCTTTCGCAACATGGCCGACCAGATCCGCGAGCGAAACCGCAAGCTCGAAGAAGAGCGGGAAAAGGTTCAGGAATTGAACCAGGACCTCGAAAAAGAAAAGAGCCTCCTGGAAGTCCGCGTGAATGAGCGGACGGACGAGCTTCGCAAGTCGGCGGCCGAATTGGAAACCGCCCGCGACGCCGCCTTGGAGGCCAACCGCGCAAAAGCGCCTTTTTGGCCCAGATGAGCCACGAGCTGCGCACGCCCCTCAACGCGATCATCGGCTACGGGGAACTCTTGATCGAGGACGTCGAAGACGACGGAAACGAAAAATACATCCCCGATCTCCAGAAGATTATCGAAGGCGGAAGACACCAGTTGGCGTTAGTGAACGACATTCTCGATCTGTCCAAGATCGAAGCCGGCAAGATGGAGCTCTGCTACGAATCGTTCGAGGTCCAACCGATGATCGAGAGCGTCGTCAGTGCCGTGGACCCGCTGGTCAACAAGAATTCCAACCGCTTGAAATGGACCTGCGATCCGGAGATCGAGACGCTGTATTCCGACCGCACGCGGGTCCGCCAGGTGCTGTTCAACCTGCTCAGCAATGCCTGCAAGTTTACGGAACACGGCGAAATCCGCCTGGACGCCACGCTGGATTCCGCGAACGGGAAAGACAGCGTCGTGTTCGCCGTGAAGGATTCGGGGATCGGCATCACCCCCGACCAGCAGGCGAAATTGTTTCAGAAGTTCCAGCAGGCCGACGCCTCGACCACGCGGAAATACGGCGGCACCGGGCTGGGGCTGTCCATCACGAAGCACCTCTGCGAATTGATGGGAGGCGAAATTGTCCTGGACAGCGAATACGGCCAAGGCTCGACGTTCACGGTCAGAATCCCTCTCCTCAAGGAGCCGCCCGCCAAAGCCGACGAGGCCGAAACCGAAGCAGGCCCCAGAGAGGCCGAGCACAATGGAAAAGCCGGCACCGTGCTGGTAATCGACGACGACGCCTCGGCCCGCGATCTGATCAAACGGTATCTTTCCAAAGAAGGCTTTCATGTGGTGACGGCCGCGGGAGGCGAGGACGGGATCCAAAAAGCCCGCGAACTCCAGCCGGTGTTCATCACGCTCGACGTGATGATGCCCAGCATGGACGGTTGGGACGTGTTGAGCGCGCTCAAGGCCGACGACGAACTCTGCCAGATTCCGGTCATTATGATGACGATGGTCGACGACAAGAACCTGGGGCTCGCTTTGGGGGCGACGGATTATATGACGAAGCCCATCGACCGGGACCGCCTGATGGCGCTCGCGTCGCGGTACCGGAATCCGGCCGAGGGAAATCATGACGTGCTTGTGGTGGAAGACGATGACTCCACGCGGACGCTCATCTCCCGGATTCTGGAGGGGGCCGGTTGGAACGTGACCGAGGCCGAAAACGGAAAGGTCGCCCTGGAAAAACTGGCGAATTGCCGGCCGGCTCTGATGCTGCTCGACTTGATGATGCCGGTGATGGACGGCTTTTCGCTCTTGGCCGAAATGCGGAAGCGAACCGAATGGAGCGCGACGCCCGTGGTCGTCATCACGGCCAAGGAATTGACGGCCGACGAACGGAACTGGCTCAACGGCGAAGTCCGGCAAGTTCTGCAAAAAGGCAGCTACAGCCGGGAGCAGCTTCTGGATCAAGTGCGGAAGTTTGCGGGGGTCGCCCGCAGTAGCGGCCCCTCGGGAAAGGTCTGAACGTGTTTAAAAACGCCAAAGTGAGCGGCACGGCGCTAGCCGCCGGCCCCGAAAACATGAACGGCAAGGCGCTAGCCGCCGGCCCCGAAAACATGAACGGCAAGGCGCGTAGCCGCCGGCCCCGAAAACATGAGCGGCACGGCGCTAGCCGCCGGCCCGGAAAACATGAGCGGCAAGGCGGCTAGCCGCCGGCCCCGAAAACATGAGCGGCAAGGCGCTAGCCGCCGGCCCTGATTTTCGCGTTCCATCAAAGCCGGAGGCTAGCGCCTACCGCTCACATTTCAACCACTTTTTAAGCTCGTGAATTGAAGAACCCATTTCCACGCGAAATGTTCGAAACCAAGGAGAAGTCTGAGTGCCTAAGATTTTGCTGGTCGACGACGAAGAACTGAACCGCGACTTCCTGGTGCGCCGCTTGCAGAAGCGCGGCTACGAAGTGACCACTGCCGTGAACGGGGCGGACGCCTGCGAGAAAGTTCTGTCGGAAAATCCGGATTTGGTCCTCATGGATGTCAGCATGCCGGTGATGGATGGACTCGAGGCGACGCGGCTGATCAAAGCCGATTCCGCGACCGAGGCAATTCCCGTCATCGCATTGACGGCCCTTGCGATGTCCGGGGACCGTGAGCGGGTTTTGGAGGCGGGCTGCGACGACTACGAAACCAAGCCCATCGAGTTCCCCTCGCTCCTAGAAAAAATCCGCACGCTCCTCGAAGGCCGTGCCGCGAGTTGATTTGGTCGATTTCATTTACTCCCATCCGAGACAAACATGGACGCTGCTTCCTCCTTGACGACTTCGGCATCGGTCGATCCGCCGGCCCGGGCACTGCGGGCTTTTCTGGCGACGCAGCGGGACGAGCTGCTCACGCCGGTCGAAGCCATTTTGGCGGTCTCCGATCGCATCGCGGCCGATCCCAAAGCCGCCGAGCAACCGCGGTTTCAGGAAGACATCGCGCGGATCCGCCAGGCGGCGGTCGAACTCAAAAGACTGATCGAAACCGTGCTCGCGCCGGCGGAACTCGACGCGGCGGACGAAGCCGAGCTCGAGAGCCTCCGCTCCCGGATTCGGCACGACATGTTGAACAAGCTGAACCCGGTGATCAACTATTCGGAGATGTGGATCGAAGATGCGGGGGATTTTTTTCTCGACGAGTTTCTTCCGGATCTCGAAATGCTGCATACGCTCGGCAAGCGGTGCTTCGAGCGAATCGATACGATCCTCGCCTCGTGGAACATGGAAGCCTCGGTGATGCCCGCGGACCTGCCGGATCTCAAAAAAATCCAAGAGATGGTGCAGCGGATGGCGCGGGATTCGGAGAACGAAAGCTCCGAGACGGGACGGATTCTGATCGTCGACGACAACGAGATCAACCGCGATATTCTCAGGCGATTGCTCGAATCGCACGGCCACGAAGTCGAGGCCGCCTCCAACGGACGGGACGCCCTGGCGATGCTGGCGGCGGGGGTTTATGACCTCGTGCTGTTGGACATCGTGATGCCCGAGATGGACGGCTTTTCCGTCTTGATCAAACTCAAATCCGACAAGCGGCTTCGCGACGTGCCGGTGATTATGATCTCCGCGCTCAACGAGATCGACTATGTGGTCAGCTGCATCAAAATGGGAGCCGAGGACTACCTCACTCGGCCCTACAATCCGGTGTTTCTCAAGGCCCGCATCGGGGCGTGCCTCGAGAAGAAGCGGCTCAGGGAGCGGGAGCGGAAGCATTTGATGGAGATCGACCGCGAACGCCGGCGGGCCGACGAATTGCTGCACGTGATTCTGCCGCCTCAAATCGTTTCGGAGCTGAAGGCCACCAACTCCGTCGCGCCGCGGCGGTACGATCAGGTGGCGGTGCTGTTTGCGGACATCGTCGATTTTACGCCGTATTGCGAAAAGCACACGCCCGAAGACGTGGTGCATCATCTTCAGCAGCTCGTCGAAGCCTGGGAAGAGGCGGCCCAGAAACACGAGATTCAGAAAATCAAAACCATCGGCGATGCGTTCATGGCGGCGTGCGGGCTGTTGGTGCCGGTCGAAAACCCGGTGCTGAATTGCATCAAGTTCGGGCAGGAGATGATCGCCGCCACGCACAGCCTGCCCACCGGCTGGAACCTGCGGGTGGGGATTCACTTCGGCCAGGTGCTCGGCGGCGTTTTGGGCAGCCGGCAGTATTTGTTCGATTTGTTCGGCGATACGGTGAACACCGCGGCCCGCATGGAAAGCCACGGCGTCAGCGGAGCGATCGCCTTGAGCGGCGACGCCTGGGACAAGGTGGCCCACCTGTGCGAAGGCTCGGCCCTCGAGTTCATCAGCGTCAAAGGCAAAGGCGAGATGATCCGCTACCGCTTCGACGCCTTCCGCGGACCGAACGAGAAATGACGGGGCGGTACGATGAAGACATCCACGGCTGAACGGCCGAGTTGGTCGCGAGGATTTGATGATGAGCCCGCGGAATTCGTTTGATTAAAACACTCCCATTATCCTTGGAACGTAGCTTAAGATGATCCGCGTGGAATTGCCGTATCATTTGCGGAACCTGGCCGGGGTTGACCGCGAGGTGGCGCTCGAGGTGAAAGGCCCCGTGACGCAGCGAACGGTTTTGGATGCTCTGGAAGCGAAGCACCCGGCACTCGTGGGGACGATCCGCGATCAGGTCACCAAACAGCGGCGGCCGCTCTTGCGGTTTTATGCCTGCCAGGAGGATCTCTCGCACGATTCGCCCGACACGCCGCTGCCCGACGACGTGACAACCGGACGCGAGCCGTTCATCGTTGTCGGGGCGGTTTCGGGCGGGTAAGAGCCGCGCACGAAGTAAGCGGTCCTTTGTGACCAGGAGGCTCACGCCTCCCGCTCGCCGAGAGCTTACTTCGGTTTCGGCTTCTCGGCCGTGGCGGCTTCGGTGAGTTGTTTGTCCTTAGGCGGCTTGGATTTCCCGTCGTCGTCCTCGGCGGTTCCGGGGGCGAGGGCGGTGATGCGGAGCCGGGATTGATAGGACCTCATCTCCAGCGTGCGTTCCCTCAGGCTGAGGTCGTACGTCTGAAAGCCCGAATAATTCGTCGGGGCCGAGACCTCCACGCGCTTCTTGCCGGTGAACTTGTCAACGGCCAAGGTGTTCGTCGCATAAAACCCGAAGTTCTCCACGCGTTTGTACATCCGCGTGTAGAACACGAGCAGCGGCGAGTGCGTGAAGTGCATCAGCACCAGCTTCTGGTCGTCGACTTTTTGCTGCCAGAGGAATTTGCCTGTTTCGCGGTTCCAGGCGAAGATGGAGCCGTTCACGGTCACGGTGGCCATGTTCCCGTCGCTGTAATAATAGAAGCGGCCGCTGGTGTCGCGTTTGCGGTTGATGATGAGGTACACGTTGTCGTGGTCGGCGAGCACCCGGACCTCGGTTTTCGATTTCAGGTCGTCTTCCGTCACGCCCTGCATGGTTTGAGTTTTGCCTGTTTCCAGATCGAGCAGGTCCAAATGCCCGTCCGGTTTGAGGGCCGCGAGGTAATCGTCGTCCGTCAACGCCAGATACGAGCCACTGGGATACTCGGCGGTCCAGCGGTCCCGGCGTTCGAACGGGTCGAAGAACCGCATGACGGTCGTGCCCCGCGAGAGGCCCAAGATGCTCTTGGAGGCTTTGGACTCGGCGAGCACCATGCCGCCCGGGAGAATGCGGATCGTGCTCAGCATGAGTTGATCCAAATTGGGCACATCGACTCGCCGCCCGTCGGTCGCGCTCAACGCGACCGCGTTCTGCATGTCCGGCGGGACGAGGAACACCACCGAATCGGTTCCGTACACCAGGGTGTTGGTTTTCAAGCGGTCCTTGGACCAGCGCAGCCGGCCGGTGATGGCATCGTGGACCGAAATCATCCGCCGGCCCTTGACGCAGACATAATCGCTGTTCACGACGGCAAGCGCCGACTGTTGATGCCGGCGGGAGCCGTCCTGCTGCAGCCATTGCTGCGTGTTCAGCGAACGGTTCGACTGCATCGGCAGCGGCGCGTTCGAGTTGGAATAGTAAGAGTTTTGGTGCGCCTTGGGATCAAGGGCATAAGTCCAGAGGATCTTGCGATCGATCGGCGAGAGCGCGTGCAAGACGCCGTAGTGCACGACGAACAGCAAATGCCCGGAGGTATCCGCGGGCATCATGTTGCTTTGGCCCGGCCCGCCGTCGGGTCCCCGCCGGAGCGGTATGAGCCATTCCATCTCGTCGGTCGCCGCCTTGGTCACGCCCAGGTGCTGATCGGTGTAAAAGAACCGCAGCCGGCGATCCTGGAAGTAAGGCAGGCGGTAGGGCGAGTATTGCAGGTCGTGTTCCTGGTTGCCGTAGGAATAGTTGGTCCCCGTGCGGAGTTCTTCGATCTTTGCATCGCTCCAGGCGACGGGCTGGCTGGCCGGTGAGCCGAATTTTCCGCCGGCCTTCAACTCTGCGAGCAGCACGGAGACCTGTTTCCCGTCTTCCAGGCGGACTTTCGGGAAGCGTTCTTCGAGGCGCTTGTAATAATAATTCGCATCGCGGGGGAAACCCTGGTCGCGGAACAAACGGGCCAGGCGCTTTAAGGCCATCGCGGCCACGCGGTCGTCGGGATCCCGGCTGAGTTTGAGGAGTTGGTTCTCCGCGCGGGCCACATCGCCCGCGAGGGCAAACTCTTCCACCAAGGCCCGGCGGACGGTGACGGCCGCGGGGTGGAAGCCGAACAACAGCAAGAACCGCTCAGCCTGTAGGGCGTCCTGCGATTTGGCGGCTTCCGCGGTCGCGGCGATCCGTTCATCGAGCCGGGCCCGGTCGTCGCCGGACACGTTCCGCCAAAGCTGCTCCAACCGGCCCGACAGCCAGCGCTCCAGGCTCAACCGCACGCGGGGATCGTCGTCCCGCGCGACTTCCCGGCTGCCGTTGCTGTCGGCCAGTTCCAGGTACTCGTCAAAGGCTGACGCAAAATCGCCCGTGGCGCTCAGGCGGTCCGCGGTCAGCCGGCGGAACGTCAGCCGCTCCTCGTCGGATTTCACGAACGCCTCGAGTTCGCCGAACTCCTTGTCGCGGTGCCGGAAGTCCGCCCGCAAGAGTTCCGTGAGCGATGCCATCATCAGGCTGCGGTAGCGGGTCTGGTCCTGGGGCGAGAGTTTTTCGGGCTCGACCTTCCGCAACAGTTCGAGGGCCGGGTCGTGGTTCTGCTTGAGGGACTGGATGTTCGCCTCGAACAAATCGGCCCAGGAATCGCGCGGGTTCTGTTTTCGGCGAGCGAGGATTTCCTGTTCGATCGCCTGCTGCTGCGCGTAGGCGGTGAGGCCTTTGGGCCCGAGCGACAAGAGCATCCCCCGGTACATCCCCAGGTTCCCCAATTGCGGCAAATCGTCGGGCAGTTGGGATTTGGCCAGCACCTTGCCGCCGTTTAAGTCGAGCGTCCAAAGTTGGCCCGAGGATAAGGGCAGGTGATAAACGTTGCCGACGGCCACGCCCATGCCGCAGGGCTTGCCGTCGTCGGCTTCCCAGGAGAGCGACCAGAGCGTGGAGCCGGTCTCCATCGAAATCGCGGAGGCCGAGGTCTTGCCGACGACCACGGCCTGGTTTTCGAAGACGCCCGCGAGATACAGGTTGTCTTCTTTCTGGCGGGACCAGAGTTTTTCGCCCGTGAACAGATCGAGGCAAACCAGCGTGGCATCTTCGGGCGGGGCATACACGACGCGATGCCCGGCGATGATCGGAGCCGACGGCCCCCACACCGTGTTCAGCGACGATTGCGGGACGAGGTTGTTGTTGTAATCGTTGAAGCGGTTCGGTTCGGGCGCGCGGTTCGGTTCGGTGTAGCGGTGGGCCCAGAGGACCGAATGGTTCAAACGGTCGATCGCCACCAGCCAGCCCACTGTCGTCGGGCAGACGAGCACGCCCCGGCTCACGCCCGCTTGGGCGTTCCACCACCGCCGGCCGAAGTCGCGCTCGATCTTGGCGTCGGAATAGGCGACAAGCTGCGACCATATGGGCCGGCCGGTCTCGCGGTCCAAAGTGAACAGCCGGATTTCATTGTCCCGCTCGCCGATGACGAACAGTTCGCCCTGATCGGCCACCGGGACGCCGAAGAAATATTGCCCCGCGAGCCGGCGGTCGAAGGGCTCGTCCATTTCGGTTCCGCCGATCTCCCAGCGGGGCCGCCCGGTTTCGAGGTGGTAGGAAACGATCTTGTTGGTCGAGTAATCCCGGCGGTGGGCGTCGGTCATACCGTCGCGAAACGCCCAATAATTTCCCGGTTGATAGGGCAGCATCACCGCGTGATCTTCCAGAACGAACAACTGCTCGCTATCGCTGGAGATCGTCCCCCACGTGCCGTCGCGGAACAACAGGCTCGTGAGCGCGTTGAAGTTCGCCCCGTTGCCGGTGTAATAGGACACCGAGTTCCCCGGAAACCCGCCCATGAAGGCCATCTGCTGCATGTATTGCGGCTGGGTGTTTTGAACGCCCGTGAGCAGGCTTTCGGGAGAAATCCCCGCGCGGGTTTCCCACAGCATTTGCCCGCTCTTCGCTTCGACCACGCGCACGCCGCCCAGCGTGCGGAAGATCACTTTGCCGTCCACCATGATCGGCGAGAACGCGGGCACCGTGGCGAGTTGCTCGTCGTTCAGGTCGTCGACCAGTTCATCGATGCTTTCGAGAGCCCGGTGGCTGTTGGTGAGCGGTTGGGACCACCGCGACAACAACAGCGGATCGCCGCCCTGGGCCTTGGCCAAATGGCTGGGGGTGCCGTAGAGCATGGGCCAGTCATCCAAAACGGGCACCCGCGCTTCCATCTCCGGATTCAGGCGGGCGAGGAACTCCACCGGCGAGACGGGTTTTTCTCCGACACGGAGCGAAATCCCGGCGGTCTTTTCCAAAAGCTCCCGGCTGGCTTTTTCGTCGCCGGCTTGATGAAACGCCACCGCCGCCTTCAGCAGCCAATGCCGATCCTGCGTGAGACCGGCTTCGTATTTGAGCAGTTGCCGAAACCAGCGGGCGGCCATGCCGAACTCTCCGTGGTCGAAGTGCCGCATCCCCATCCAGTTGGCCGCTTCCTGGCCGGCGGGGGTATGAAAGAACTGCGTCGCCACGGTCACGATTTGCTCGATGTTGCCGTTTCGCTTGGCGTCCTCAAACATGTTGCCGGCCAGCCCGCCGAACTCTTCGCGATACGAAGCCAACCGGGCGGGCGGGAATTCGGACAACAGCCGGTTCGCTTCGTGCCGCATGGTCGTCAGCTTCCCGTCCGGTCCGCGGATGAGGGAGTTTTCCACCGGCTGATTGTCATCCGTGGGCCGCGAGGGATCGAGGATATGCTTCAAAATCTGCAAAGCCAACGCCCATTCCTCATCGTCGCCCGCGCGGGCCGCTTCCATGTGCTTCTCGGCCCGGCGGAGCAGCTTGGCCATCGTCGGATCAAACGGGGCCCGGGCGTCGATGCGGTCCCGCGCGGCGGTGTCGCCGTTGGCCGGTTCCTTCACGTTGCCCGCGTTCTGGGGATTCTGCGGAATGATCCCCTGCTGCGGTTTGACCCCGCCGAAAATCCCGCGAAACAGGTTCTTCAGCGGATTCGCCGCCGGCTTCTGGGCGTCGTCTTTCTTCTGGGCGGGTTTCTCGGCTTTTGCGGTCGCGTCGGTCTTGGCCTCGGGTTTTTTCTCCGCCGGTTTCGCCACGGGCGTTTCAGCCGGCTTTTCCTCCACCTGGGCCAGAACCAGACGGCCTCCCAAGGCAAGGCCCAAGGCCAATGCCCCCAAAAGGATCACTCGGCGGCTCGAAAAGATGGCGAAGAAATCAGCAAACCGAGATTGGGTTCCGTACATTGACCGTTCACTCCCGCCGAAAGACCGCCCTGACAAATACGTGCAGAGCAAACTCGGCCCGGTTTTGGAAAGTTCGAGGAAAAATCCACTTTCCCCAGTATATCTATCTCCAAGAAGATTGCCACGAAAAATCGCATTTCGTAAGCGGCTCGTTACATTCGCGGCCGGGATTCCCGGGAAAACCGGCCGGCGAATCCCCGCAACTCGCGGCGAAATTGGTTGCAGTTTGCCGCGAGAATCCCCAATCTATGAACACGCTTCGAAAATCGGGGTTTTCACGAAATGGACCTTTCCCCAAACCGCATGACGGGATCCTAAGGCAAACAGGTGAAACCATGAGACTTGGCCATCGGCTGATTGTTTTGATTCTGCTGGCCGGTTTTTTTACCGCTTGGCAGCCGGCCGGCGCGGCGGGGACGCGGCCGAGTTTCGTCGTGGTCTTGGTGGATGATTTGCGCTGGGATGAGCTTTGCTGCACGGGGCATCCCTTTGTGAAGACGCCGCACATCGACCGGCTCGCTTCGGAAGGAGCCCGCTTCCGCAACGCCTTCTGCACGACGCCTTTGTGCTCGCCGGTGCGGGCGGGCTTGTTGACGGGACTCCACACCCATCATCACGGGATCCTCGACAACACCAACCGCAGCGAGCGGAGCCATCAGCTCAAAACCTTCCCGCAGGCCCTCCAAAAAGCCGGCTACGAAACCGCCTTCATCGGCAAATGGCACATGGGCAACGATGACACCCCCCGCCCCGGATTCGATCATTGGGTCTGCCTCAAAGGCCAAGGCACTTCGTTCGATCCCTTGCTCAATGTGGACGGGAAGCGATTCCACACCACCGGGCACACCAGCGATGTGCTCAACGGCAAAGCCTTGGCTTTCGTCCGCCGGAAGCGCACGAAGCCTTTTTGTTTGTATCTCTCTCATAAAGCCCTGCATCCCGAACTGACGCAGCGGGACGACGGCAGCATCACCGATCCCCAAGCCGCAAAGTTCCTGCCCGCGAAACGGCATGAAACCCTTTACACGGATGATGCGATTCCCCGCCGGCTCAATGTGTTGGACGATGTGAGCGACAAACCCGCCTTGACGCAAAAGATCGCAGGCCAGCCGCCGCTCGGACCCGAAACCGGCACCGACGACGAGACCGTCCGCGATCGGCTGCGAATGCTCGCGGGCATCGATGACGGGGTGGGGCGGCTCTTGTCCGAATTGAACACCCTCGGCACGCTCGATGACACCGTGTTCATTTTCACCAGCGACCACGGCTATTGGTACGGCGAGCACGGCCTGAGCGTCGAACGCCGACTGGCCTACGAAGAAGGCATCCGCATTCCGCTCTTGGTCCGCGATCCCCGGCTCGTAAAGCCCGGTCGAGTGATCGATCAATTCGCCCTGAGCATCGATCTCGCCCCCACGATTCTGGATTTGGCCGGAGTTCCCGCGGACGCAATGAGAACCGACGGCCGAAGTTTAAAGCCCCTGCTCGAGGGGCAAACGCCCGCGGATTGGCGAACGTCCTTCCTCATCCAATACAACACCGACACGGTCTTCCCGCGGGTCCGAAACATGGGCTACCGCGCCATCCGCACGAATCGTTGGAAATACATCCGCTACACCGACCTCAAAGGCATGGATGAACTCTACGACCTCAAAGCCGATCCTTACGAAATGACGAACCTCATTCAAGAACCCAAAATGCAAGAGCAGCGAACCCGGCTCGACGCGGAACTGGATGCGTTGCTAAAACCGTGACTTGTTGAGAGACTGCGATTTTTCTGATTGATACGAATTGAAATCCGAAGGACGATCATGTCCGAGAATGCCTTATGTTTGCCGGGGTTGATGCCGCGGGCGGTTGAGCGGATCGTGCCGGTGGTGGAGCAAGAGCGGATGGCGAAGGACACCTATCGGCTGAGGCTAGGGTGTCCGGAAATCGCTGCGCAGATCGTGCCGGGGCAGTTTTTTATGATCCGGGCCTTGGGGCGGAACGATCCGCTCTTGGGCCGGCCGTTTGCGCTCTATGATGTCTTTGAAGAAGCCGGCCAGCCTGCGGGATTGGACTTTGGCTATGTGGTCATTGGCAAGCTCACGTCGCTGATGAGCACCTGGAAGCCGGGCGAGACCTTGGGGATTTGGGGGCCGTTGGGGAATGGTTTTCCGATCCCCGAAGGCAGGCATCTGATGTGCGTGGCGGGCGGCATCGGGCAGACGCCGTTTTTGGCCGTCGTCCGCGAAGCCCTGGGCCAAAAAACCTACGGCGATCCGCCCCGCAAGCTGCCCCGGAAGCCCGAAACCGTTTCCCTCTGCTACGGAGCGCGGTCGAAAGATTATCTCGCCGGACTCGATGATTTTTCGATGGAGGGACTCGACCTCCAACTTTCCACCGACGACGGCAGCTTTGCCCATCATGGCTACGTGACGGACCTTCTCGCCCGATCACTTGCCGGGGACAACCCGCCCGACTGCGTATACACCTGTGGCCCCGAACCGATGATGCACCGCGTGGCAGAACTCTGCGCGAAGCACGGCGTCCGTTGCTGGCTGTCGCTCGAAACCCCCATGGCCTGCGGCATCGGCGCTTGCTTTAGCTGCGTGACCCGCATCCGGGAAGAGGAGGGCTGGGACTACCGCCGCACCTGCGTCGAAGGCCCCGTATTCCCCGCCGAGCGGCTGGTTTTTTGATTTTTTTGGCGAGCGGGAGGCGTAAGCCTCCTGGTTTCGGGGAGTTTTGGGTTGCTTCGAATGACGGGGAGGCTTACGCCTCCCGCTCGCCTGCCGTTTCCGACACGCCACTACGACAGCAACATCTCCAGGTCCTCGGTCGAGAGGTCCTTAAGCATATTGTTGTTCGCTTCCAAGATCGCGTCCGCCAGGTCGCGTTTCTGGTTTTGAAGCTCGGCGATTTTTTCTTCCACGGTGCCCCGGCAGATCAGGCGGTAGGCGAACACCTGGCGGGTTTGGCCCACGCGGTGCGCCCGGTCGATGGCTTGGGCTTCCACGGCGGGATTCCACCAGGGATCGAGCAAAAACACATAATCCGCGGCCGTCAGGTTCAGGCCCAATCCGCCCGCTTTCAGGCTGATTAAGAACACTGGGCAATCGGGATCCGTCTGGAACCGCTCGACGTGATCGGCCCGGTTGCGAGTCTGGCCGTCGAGATATTCGTAGGGAATCCCTTCGCGGTCCAGGTGCTTCCGCACGATCGACAGCATGCTCGTGAATTGCGAGAACACGAGGGCCTTGTGGTCTTCCTCGATGAGTTCCTGAAGGTGCGGCACCAAGACGTCGAGCTTCGCGGAGGACTCGTCCTCTGTGCCCTTGTCCAAGAGCGCGGGATGGCAAGCGGACTGCCGGAGCCGGAGCAACGCCTCCAAGACGTGCATCTTGGATTTGCCCAGGCCCTGCTTTTGGACGAGTCCCAACAGCGAGCTGCGGTAATGGTCGCGGAGCTCGTTGTAGAGCCGTTGTTGCTCGCGGCCCATGTCGCAGTAGATGGTCTGCTCGAGTTTTTCGGGCAGTTCGCTGGCGACCTGGCGTTTGGTCCGCCGGAGAATGAACGGATGCAGGGCACTCGCCAACAGGCTTCGCGTGTTGTCGTCGCCGGAGTCGTTGGCGTAGCTTTTGAAGATCGAGCTTCGCCCGAGCATGCCGGGGTTCAAGAACTCGAAGATCGACCACAAATCGCCCAGGTGGTTTTCGATGGGCGTCCCGCTCAAAGCGACGCGGTTATTGGCTTGCAGCAACCGGGAGGCCTTGGCGACCTGGGAGCCGGCGTTTTTGATGGTCTGGGCCTCGTCCAACACGACGTAATCGAACCGCGTGTCTTTGAGGTGCACGATGTCCCGCCGGAGCGTGCCATAGGTGGTGAGGATCACATCGTGGTCTTCAAAGTGAGGCCGGAGGTTTTCCCGGTCGAGACCGGTGTATTCCAGCACCGAAAGCTGCGGCGTGAATCGGGTGCATTCGTGATGCCAGTTGAAGAGCAGCGATTTGGGCACCACGATCAAGGAGGGCTGCTGCTTTTTCTGGTTCTTCCGGCGGTCCATCAACAAAGCCAGGACCTGGATCGTTTTGCCGAGGCCCATGTCGTCCGCGAGACACCCGCCCAGGCGGAACTCTTGGAGAAACTCGAGCCAGCCCAAGCCTTCGCGCTGGTAGCCGCGCAGTTCGCCGACGAAGCCTTTGGGTTCGCCCGCGGGATCAACGCCGGTGAAGTTTTTGAAGCGGTCGCGGAGGATTTCGAACTGTTCGTCCCGCTCGACATGCTCCTGGGCGGAGAGGAGCGCATCCAACAGCGCGACCTGGTTGTGGGCGAACCGCATGTGGTCTTCCTCGGCCACGCCCAGCCCCGCCAGAAGTCCGAACTTTTTCGCCCAGTCTTCCGGGAGAATCCCCAACGAACCGTCGCTGAGCCGGACCGTGCTGTCGCCCCGCGCGAGGGCCGAGAGCAGTTCGGGGAAGGAGATCGATTGGCCTTCGAACTGCACTTCGCCGTGGAGTTCGAACCAGTCGATGCCCGATTTGATCCGAAAGTTGAACTCGCCGGGTTGCCGGACCTGCTTGCCGTCGGCGTGGACCTGCCAGCCGAGCTCCATCAACCGCCGAACGGCCGGCCCCAAAAACCGGGCGGCGATTTCGACATCGTGGCCCCGGCGGCGCTGGTCGAGCATCCGCCGAAATCCCAATTCATGAAGCTGCGCCCAGGCCTCGTCTTCCTGATCGCGGTTCCGCAAGATGCACCGCCCCTGCTCGCGCTGCACCAAGGCCCATTGCGAACTGCTCGCCGGGACCAGGGACTCCAGATAATCGAAATGCACCTGGCCCTGGAGCCGCTCCAAATGCCAGCGCTTGCCGCGGGGCGATTGGATCGTGAGTTGCGGCTTCGGATCGCAGGTGATTTCCTCAAGCTGGAGTTCTTCGGGCAGTTCCAACCGGGGCAGCGTGGGCATGTCGAAGAGCGTGTCCACCAACTCCTGCTGCTCGCCGTGGGGCACGCGGAGCGCATTTTCCGATGATAAGACGTTAATCCAATCGAAGGCGTCGAAATCCCGGAGACGGGCGATCTTGGTGTGCGTTAGCACCAACCCGCCGGGCACGATGAGCACCGCTTTCCGGGCCGGCATCGATTCCTCGTCGCGTTTGAGCAGGCCCTCGAGCTTCCACTCGTCCTGGTCCTGATCCAGCGCGATGCGCATCGTGAGTTCCCACGCGGGGCCGTCGTCCCATTCCAAGTTTTGCCGGTCGGTTTCGTGCGAATCGAGATACCGTACCCGTCCGGTGTGGCACATCAGCGGGAGGATCAATTCGCTCAATTCAAAGGGCACCCGGTAGCGGTAAACCGCGGTTTGAATCTCCGCCTGCTGCGCGTGCCAGTTGGTCCGCTCGGGCGTGCCGCCGGACAGATACGCGAGGATCTTGCTGTCGTCCTCGTGCTCGACTTCATCGAGCTTCCCCGGACGGAGTTTGAGCGGCTTGAGTTTTCCCCACTGCCCGTTGGCCCGGCGTTGCCGCTGGGACGTCTGGATCACCAACTGGCCCACGGACCGGCTATCGCTGACGTCGATCTCGTAAAAAATCTCCCGCTCCCGGCCGGCGTTCGGGGCGGCGGGTTCGTTCGTCTGCATCTTGCCGCGAAGCTCCTGGAGTTTCGCTTCCCAAGGCCTGAGCCGGGGCTTGACGTGCACCGCGCTCTGGCCGTTCCCGCCGGCCGCGGATGCGGGAGGATGATAGACGTCGCTCAGGTCGTCGAGTTCGTCGTCTTCGTCCCAGATGCTGCCGGCGAGGAAGTTGGGTTCCATCTCGGCGGCGAACGGTGGGATATGCCCGGGACGAACCGCCCCCGCGACGAGACCGGCTTCCTGCACCGCCACAATCGTCGCCCACAGATGCTTGCACACCCCGGACCGCTGAAAGGCTTCGCAGGTGCAATACATTTTGAGCTGCGAATCGTCGCGGCTGAGCTGGGTTTCGTACTCGACGCTGTCCTGCACGATGCCGAACACCTGGTCCGGCGTTATCCGAATCAGCGAGACGCGCTCGGCTTTGACGTAGGTTTCCCCGCGAAACCTGAGATCCGCCCGAAATTTATTTTCCAGAAGTTCTGTTAACGTCACAAACGGCTCCCTGCCCGTTAGGTTCCCAGATGCAAAATTCCCATTGTATGCGATTGGCCGTCATCGCCAAATGTGAAAAGTCTCGACCGCGGAAATTGAAGAAGACATTCCCAAATTTCGCGCAGTCCTCAAGCCTACCCAATTTCTCCCTGCTTTGCCTACCCCGTCTGCGAAGATTCTTCGCAAATGCCCGTGGCACAAGACTCAGTGCGCCACGGGGCGGTAGCGGACGCGGTGCGGGCGGTCGGCGTCTTCGCCCAGGCGGGCGTGGCGGTCGGCTTCGTAGCTTTCGTAGTTGCCTTCGTGCCAAACCGCCTGGCTGTCGCCTTCAAACGCGAGAATGTGCGTGGCGATGCGGTCCAGGAACCAGCGGTCGTGGCTGGTGACCATTGCGCAGCCGCCGAAGTTCATCAGGCCCTCTTCGAGCGCCCGCAGGGTGTCCACATCGAGATCGTTCGAGGGTTCGTCCAACAGCAGCAAATTGCCGCCCGACCGCAACAACTTCGCCAGGTGCACGCGGTTGCGTTCCCCGCCGGAGAGCTTGCCGACTTTCTTTTGCTGGTCCGGGCCTTTGAAATTGAACCGCCCGCAGTAGGCCCGGGCGTGAATCCGCACGCCGCCCACGTCGAGTTGATCGACGCCGCCGGAGATTTCCTCGTAGACGGTTTTGTCATCGTTCAAAGCATCGCGGGTTTGATCGACGTAAGACAATTCGACCGAATCGCCCATCCGCAACTCGCCGCGGGTGGGTTTTTCCTGCCCGACGATCATTTTGAACAGCGTCGTCTTGCCGGCCCCATTGGGACCGATCACGCCGACGATCCCGCCGCGGGGCAGATCGAAATTCAAGTTCTCGAACAGCAGCTTATCGCCGAAGGCCTTGGAAACGTTCTCCGCCCGCACGACCAGATCGGAGAGCGGCCGGGCCACGGGGATTTGGATGTCCGGGGCCTCGTCGCGGGCATCGTAGGCTTGGGCCGCAAGTTGTTCGTACCGCTGGAGTCTCGCCCGGTTTTTGGATTGCCGGGCTTTGGGCGACATGCGGACCCATTCGAGTTCGCGGGCGAGTTCTTTTTGCCGACGGCTTTCGCGTTTTTGCTCCACCGCGAGCCGGGCCTGCTTTTGTTCGAGCCAGGATGTGTAGTTCCCCTCGTACGGATAGCCGTGGCCGCGGTCGAGTTCCAAAATCCAGCCGGCGACGTTGTCCAGAAAATACCGGTCGTGCGTGACCGCGACGACGGTGCCGGGGAATTCGTGCAGATACCGCTCGAGCCAAGCCACGGACTCGGCGTCGAGGTGGTTCGTCGGCTCATCGAGGAGCAGCATATCCGGCGTTTGCAGCACCAAGCGGCACAAGGCGACCCGCCGCTTCTCGCCGCCGGAGAGGTGGTCGATTTTCGCATCGCCGGGCGGCAGCCGCATCGCATCCATCGCCATCTCGACCAGGCGGTCCAGTTCCCACAAATTCGCGGCGTCGATTTGATCCTGCACCTTGGCCTGCTCTTCGAGCAGCTTTTCCATCTCCTCGGGCGAGAGGTCTTCGCAGAGTTTCATGTTGATGTCGTTGTAGCGGTCGAGAATCGCCTGCGATTCCCCGACCGCATCTTGAATGCACTCCTCAACGGTTTCCCAACGGTCGAGCCGGGGCTCCTGCGGGAAATAGCCGATGCGAATCCCCTTCATCGGCCGGGCGGTGCCCATGAAGTCGGTGTCTTCGAGGGCCATGATCTTCAGGAGCGAGCTTTTCCCCGCCCCGTTGTTGCCCAATACGCCGATCTTCGCGCCGGGATAAAACGCCAGCCAGATGTTGTGCAGAACTTCCTTCTCACCAAACTGCTTGGTGAGGCCTTCGATGGTAAAGATATACTGTTGTGACATTGCCTGTTGGGGGAAATTCGTAAAAAGAGTGTGGAAACAGCGCCGAGAACATCGGCATTTCTAGCGGCAAGATCATGAATTGGCGAGAGCGGCGTTAATCAGTTACTCGGTTTGAGTCGGGATCAATGCACAGCCGCCATTCGTTTCAGGGACATCATCGCGCCAAATGCCCTTCCCATTTTCGTCGAGTTCGATAATGAGATCCGGCAAACCGGCAGAGACAATCCGTAATTGGAAACCGGATTGGCAATCGAGCGTGTAACGGCTTTCGCCAACATCGCGGCGTGGAAACAATTGTTGCGCCGATGGGTGGTCAAACACGGCGGGGTTTTTGGGAATAATGCTGAAAATACAATCTCCATGCGTGAGGTCACCGGGTACGAGCAGCAGGAAGCCCAGATGGTCAGAAGCCGGCGTTTGAAGCACAATGCATCTGGGAAGCATCTGCCCACCTCGTCTCGCTTGCTCACGGTTTTCGATTATTCCGACTTTTTCTCCGCCTTCGACGTGTCCTCTTTCTTGCCGAGCGCGTCCACGCGGCCTTGGAGTTCTTCCAAGAGTTGCGGCGGGTATTTCTCGGCTTTGGCGAGGTCTTTCAAAATCTTGTTCGCCTTTTGGCTTAGCGTTTCCGTTTCCTTGGTTTGCCCGGCGGCGTGGTGGGCTTCGGCGGAGCGGACCAGCAGCATCGCCTCTTGAATCGGTTGCAGCGTTTCCAAGGTCAACATCTCGTCAAACACGCCCGCGGCTTGTTTCGGCTGCTCGGATTTCGCGAGCAAATCGCCGCGGCTGACCTGCACGATCAGCCATTCGTCGGTGCCTTTCTTCGTTTTCTTGAGGGCCGCGTTGTACGCGTCCAGCGCTTCTTTCGGCCGATCCGCCCCCGCCAGGACTTCCGCCTTGTCGGTCAGATATTTTAAAATCTCGCCCGGCGCGGCATCCGCATCGGCGAGCAGGGCGTCATAGACTTTGAGGGCTGCTTCGGTCTGGCCCGAGTCCTTGAGCAACTGGGCCTCTAATTGGCGGAACGTTTTTCGATCCTCTTTGGACACGGATTTGTCTGCGACCAGCGCTTCCAGCTTCGCCAGCGCTTGGTTCGTTTTCTCGAACGACACGAGCAGATTCACTTCCGCATTGGCGAGTTGGCTCCGCAGCACCGGGTTGGACTGGGCGTTTTTGCTGTTGAGGGCATCGGCCACCAGTTTGAGGGCCGCATCCTGGCCGTCTTTTTCATACGCCACTTGGACGGCTTGCTGGAGTTTTTTCAGGAATTCCTCGGCTTCCGCTTCCTGCAGGACTTTGGTGTATTGGGATTTGAGTCCGGCCTGGTTCTGAGTGTCGAGGGCGATGATGTCCTTCACCTGGCTGTTGTACATCGGCAGGCGGTAGTTGGCGGGGATTTTTTCCAGGGCTTTATCGAGCAGCTTGGCCTTGGCGACGCCTTGGGCTTTGTCCGCCTGGGCCAGAATCTCGTCGCGGGATTGGCGGATTTTTTGGGCTTGATCCAACTCGGCTAAAAACGCCTTGGGGCCGCCGGGGGTGTAGCCCAACGTGCCATACGGCCGGGCCTGGGCATCGGCGAGGACGATCGTCGGAAAGCCTTGGACGCCGAAGCGATTGCTCCAGATTTCGTTCTGCTCGCGGGTCTTGGGCGGGACGAGGGTTTCGTCGGACGGAAAATCCATCACGACCATGACGAAATTGTCGTTGGCTTTTTCGAAGCCGGGCTTGTCGAAGACTTCTTCCCGCAGCCGGATGCACCAGCCGCACCAGTCCGAGCCTGTGAAGTTGATCAACAGGTCCTTGTTTTCCTTGGCCGCGATTTTTTGGGCCTGGGCGAGATCGGTGAGCCAATCGGGTTTGGCGGCGACGGCGGGCTCGGTTCGCAGCAGCAGCCAACCGCCCAATGCGATCAAACACACGGTGCTCAAGGCTGCAAGAATTCGTTTGGTCATCGTAAATCCACCCATTTTTTCAATCAAAAAACCGGCCCGCTTGAAGTCGGGCGAACACTGGAAGTATAGACGCCGCCCCCTTCCTCAACAAGCGGACATTCCGCAAGGAAATTTGACGAGAGGCATACGTTTTGCGTGATTCTCACTTCGCCCGAACCGCCAGCGAGGCGGGTAACCTATTCCCTCGCTGGCGGTTCGGGCTAATACGAATCCTGTTGCTTCCCTCGATTTGGTTTGCGGCTATGATCTAATGGATCATTGAGACGACTCGTCGGTTCTTTCAACGCCTACCGCTTAATACCAGCATGCAACGGTTTGAAGACATTTTGAAAACCGCGTTGGCGGAGGAGGATTTGCTGGGGCTGGTGCTCAGCAAACCCTGCGCGGCGTGCGCGGTGTCCGAGGACAAATGGACTGTGCGGCCGGTGGAGCTTCGCGGACGCCGGCATTACCAATGGGCCGCGCAGGAACGGGCAGGAGATCCATGAAAATCTCTCGCCGGAGGAAACTCTCGCCAAGGCGGGACGGCTGTTTGGGGAGGTTTTTGCCGACGGGCATGTGTTCACGTCGCAGGCCGATTATGCCGCCCGCGTGAACCGCAAAGGCCGAGTGAAAATCACCACGTCCCCGCCGAGCAAACAAAAGCCCGCTGGCGAGGAACCCCACAACCGGGCCAAGCAGTATCTGATTCCCGATAACCAGCCCTGCCCGTTTCTGGCCGAGATCGGGGTGATGACCACCGCCGGCGGCGTCAAAGCCAGCCGCTACAAAAAATTCCGCCAGATCAACCGGTATCTCGAACTGGTGAACGATGTGATTCCCCACCTGCCCCGCGAGGGGGTTTTGAACGTCGTGGATTTTGGCTGCGGGAAGAGTTACCTCACGTTCGCGCTCCATCATTTGCTGACGAACATCCATCAGCGGGAGGTGCGGATCGTGGGCCTGGACCTTAAAGCTGGCGTGATTCGGGATTGTCAAAAAATCGCGGACCGTCTGAACCTGGCGGGTCTGGAATTTCGCGTGGGCGACATTGGGGAACATGAGGAAGACCGCGTGCATCTCGCGGTGTCGCTGCATGCCTGTGACACGGCGACCGATGAGGCGATCGCCAAAGCCGTCGCCTGGAACGCCGAGGTCATTCTCGCCGTGCCTTGTTGTCAGCACGAGATTGCATCGAAACTTCCGGCGGAGTTTTTGCCGGCGGTCACGCAGCATGGGATCCTCAAAGACCGCCTGGCCGCGATCTTGACCGACGCCCTCCGCGCCCAAGCCCTCGAACGCCTGGGTTACAAGGTGCAGGTTGTGGAGTTCATCGACATGGAGCACACCGCGAAAAACGTGCTCATCCGGGCCGTCCGCCGGGACGGGGTGTCGCCTGCGTCAGAAGAAGCGGAAAAGAGGGCCCGGGAACTCAAATCCGCGATGGGCGTGGAGCGGTTTCATCTGGATCAGGCGCTCAAGCGATTGGCGGCCCCGGGTTAGCGGTTGTGTCGATAAAATCGATTTGCGCCGAGCCAGAACCCGCTGGATGATGAGCGTCACTTCGGCGTAAGCGTCACGGTCAGGTTGTCGATCGCGAACTTCAGCCCTAAGGGATCGCAGATCGTGCGAAAGAACTCGTCGGCCTTCGCTTTTTCCACATCGATGTTAATCCGCTGTTCGAGATCGATGCCCTTCGCGGCGAGTTGCCGGGAATCATATTTCATGTTGATGCCCGTCTCTTCGAGTTTCTTGAACAGGTCGCCGGCCTTCACTTGTTCGATGCGGAGCGTAAATTCCCGCCGGCGGACCGGGGGGACCTTGGCCGCGGGGGGGTTGGCTTGGGGCTTGGCCTGGCCGGCGTTTCTGAGGGCCTCGTGCTGTTCCAGAGTGGCTTTGATCCAGATCTGATGGTGCTCCACATCCACCCGGCAAGTGATGCCGGGGAATTGCTGATTGTAGGCTTTGGCGACGCTTTCGAGGAACCGCTCTCGAACCGCGGCGGACGCCCGCTGGCTCGGACCGCCGGCTGGCGAATAGGATTTTTCCACGCCCACGCTCTTGGGGACCGGAACCAGTTGGATTTTCGTCGTGTCCGCGTTCCAGGCGAACGTGAGATCGAATTGAATCAAAATCAGCGACATCGCTTCCGCGAAGCTGGCTTGTGGAATCGTGGCCGACGCCCAGAGGTCGTACGGAATGGCTTCGGGATTGACGATGCTCACGCCGGCCCGCTTCGCCAAATCGATCGCGATCCGCTTCGGTTCGTCCAGATCGTTCCAATGCACCGTCTCGACCCGCGACAGCGCCAAACCGCGTCCGGGCGGGAGCTTGGCTTCCGCGGCGATCGGCTCTTGCGATCGCAGGGACATCAGCGTCCGGAGCTTCGCGGCACGCTCGGGCGGGCCGATGTACATGGTGTTCCCGGCCAGGCACAGCCCCGCGGACGCGGATTGAGCCACCGCCCCGAAGCCCGACGACAGCGCTTGGTAGCCAATATCCAGGGTCAATTTTTGATTGGGATCGAGGCTGCGATCGAGAAGCACGGCGGTTTTATACTCGTCTGCCAGCCGATGGAGAATGATCCGCAGTTCCTCGTTCTCCCATGAGGAACTGAAGTACGTCGCGAGCGCCTTCCGCAGGGGGGCCCCAGTCAGCCGATCGGGAACCGGGCGATTCAGAACCGGTTCCTCCGCCCAGGCAGACCCGGCGATTGCGAGCAGGCAGAAGGAGAGAAGAACTTTCATCCGATCGCACCTGTGAAAAGACCGGCGGATTGGTTTTTGTTCATTCTAACAACTTCCGCCGCGCGTGACAGTTTTCTAAGCCTCTTCCGGCGAATCGGGGGGGCGGACGCCGATGATCTGTTTGTGTGGTGATCAACCACGGATTTGGAGAGGTGAAAGAGCGCGGACAAGATATGTATACGCCTCGAATCGGAATGTGCGCGCAAAAAAAAGCGTCTCAAACAACAAATTGCTTGAGACGCTCGAAATTGATCAAAAAGCAAGTGCGGGCCAACGCTTAACTTTTTGACTGCCCCATTGGAAAGCATGTTTCGTGCCAAGAGGTCGCCCCGGAGTTAGTATATCGACGCAAACACATTGGCAGATGGGATTTGAAAAAATTACAACCGATTCCGCCTTCGCGGGTTTCCTCGGGAAGGCTGTTGCAAAACGCAACATGTGTTTGATTCTGCGCGGATCAGATTGCGTCATTCGCTTCCGGCCGCGTCCGCGAAAACTGTGTGCAACCACTTGTCAGGCGGAGGGCCGAATCCGATACTTGGGGTGAATCGCAATCCTCGAATGGAAAACCGCTTCGCCATGCCCACCTATCTCGATTCCTCGTCCGCCTCGCCTCGCAAGCCGATGACGATCCCGCGGTTTCAGGCGGCCAAGAAAAACGGCCGCCAATTGACGATGTTGACCGCGTACGATTTTCTCTGGGCGGGGATTTTTGATGAGGCGGGCGTCGACAGTTTGCTCGTCGGCGATTCGTTGGGGATGGTCGTGCAGGGGCACTCCACCACCTTGC
Source organism: uncultured Planctomycetaceae bacterium (assembly GCA_963815195.1). Classification (GTDB taxonomy): domain Bacteria; phylum Planctomycetota; class Planctomycetia; order Planctomycetales; family Planctomycetaceae; genus CAWAVN01. The sequence goes on along the minus strand of CAWFGE010000007.1, from coordinate 309,903 downwards.
CCGTCACGCTGGATCAGATCATCTACCACACCGAGATGGTGGCCCGCGCGGCGAAATATGCGTTAGTCATTGCGGACATGCCGTTTATGTCGTTTCAGGAGTCGCCGACGCAGGCCATTCGCAACGCGGGGCGGATTTTGAAGGAGACCGGGGCGGCGGCGGTCAAGTTGGAAGGCGGCGTCAAGCAGGCGGGCACGATGGAAGCCCTCGCCTCGGCCGACCTGCCGGTGATGGCCCACATCGGCATGCGGCCGCAGTCCGTGCGGAAGTTGGGCACGATGGCCAAAATCGCCCGCGACGAAAAGCAACTCCTCGCCGACGCCCGCGCCGCCGAAAAAGCCGGGGCGTTCGCGATCATTCTGGAACTGATCCCCCAAAAAATCGCCCAGGCGATCACGGCGGAATTGAGCATCCCCACCATCGGCATCGGTGCGGGGGCCCATTGCGACGGGCAGGTGCTCGTCAGTTGCGATATGCTCGGCCTGACAAGCGGCTTCGAACCCAAGTTCCTCAAACGCTACGCCGACTTAAAGTCCACCGTCCTCGCGGCCACCGATCGCTACCTGCGAGAAGTCCTCTCGGGCGAATTCCCCGCGGCGGAACATAGCCACGATTGAGTGAGCGGCAAGGCGCTAGCCGCCGGCTTTGATCAACGCAAGGCGCTAGCCGCCGGCTTTGATCAACGATAAGCATCAAGACCGGCGGCTACGCCGTGCCGCTCACATTTTCTGAGTGAAATCTGGACTCAAACATCGCTGTCCGCATTGGACGGTTCGGTTTTGGGCAGGGCGGTGACGGGAACGCCCAGAAAGTTGTCCACGCCCAGGCGGAAGATGACCCACAGCGCTGTGAGGACTTCCCAAAGGTTGATTTTGGATGATCCATACCGGCGGTCTTCAAACACGATGGGCGTTTCCGCGAATTGGCAGCCCGCGCGCCGGCAGCGGTAGAGGATTTCTTCCTGGAACGCATAGCCTTTGGATCGCACGCGGCCGAAATCGATTTCCGCGAGATTGGAAATCCGGTAACAGCGGTAACTGCCGCTGTTATCGCGGGTGCGAAGGCCCAATAGCAGCCGGGAGTACCAGTTCACGCCCCGGCTCATGAAATGCCGAAGCCAGCCCCAACCGCGAATCCCGCCGCCGGGAATGTACCGGGAGCCGATCGCGACGTCGGCCGTTTCCATTGCCGCCCGCAGCGCGGGCATCGCGCTCGGCGGGTGGCTGAAGTCGGCGTCCATGTTGATCACAAAATCGTAGCCATGCTCGATCGCGTGGCGAAAACCCGCGAGCGTCGCGGCCCCCAGACCGGCTTTCCGCGGCCGATGCAGCACGGCGATCCGGCCGTCGCCCTGGCTCATGTCGTCCGCCAACGCCCCGGTGCCGTCGGGGGAGTTGTCGTCGATCACCAAGACATCCGCGTCCGGGGCATGCTTGTGGATTTCCGGAATCAGTCCCCGGATGTTTTCCCGTTCGTTGTAGGTGCAGAGGGTGACCAAAAGACGTTCGCGCATGCGGAAAAAATTTCTTGAGGATCGGGCCGGTCAGGGAAGGATCGGGTTCAGCGGGGCGGGATTTTGCGGAAGATTGCCCGGTGCGGAGGACGGCGGCGCGGGCAACGGCGGCAGGCCCCCGGCGTTGCCGTTTTGCGGAGTCGTTTGCGGATGCGGAGTCTGGTCGATGACTTGGGGATGCGGTGCGGAACCGGCGGCTGGATTTCCCGCGTTTTTCGCAGCTTGAGCGGCGACCAGAAAACTGCGGAAGTGATCGCCCCCGCCTTGAAGCTCCATTCCCGTCTGCAACGGAATCGCGGCTCGCTCGTCGCCCTGGAGATACAACATCGCCCCCAACAGAAACAAACGGTCCGGGTCGCGGATATCATCCTTGGCCCACAGCGTGGCCCGATGCACCATCGAGGCTTGCGGAATCGAATTCTGCGCGCCGTAGATGTCCTTGAGCGGTTCGGCGTCCGCAGCCAGTTTGGGATCCGAGAACGCACCCGCCTTCAACTGCCGCACCGCCAAATCCAAATGCCCCAGGGCCGCGTAGCAAATCGCCAGGCGAAGATGGGCCGCCCCGCGGTCCGGGGCTTCGGACACCGCCGCTTTGTAGCGGTCAAACGCCTTGTGGTACTCTTGCTGTTTGAACCAGATGTCCCCTTGAGCCTGAGCCCGGACGCTTTTTAGTTTCGCTTCCGCCGTGCTCGGCGGCGGGGGCAGGTTCGCTCCCGGGGCGTCCGGCAGATTCAGGGGCTGATTCAACGCGGCGTTATTCGGCAGACCCGGGTTCAGCGCGCCATTGCCCAACAGCAGAGGGTTGGAATAAATCATCGTGGGCACCGGCGGAGTGTAGCTGGGAAACGGATTGTAGCCCGGCGGCACGACATAGCCCCCATAGCCGGCCCCAAAACCCCCGTAGCCGACCCCGAAACCGCCGTAGCCCTGGTAGGCGAGATACCCGTAGGACAACCCGCCGGCGGGATAGCCGTTGACGTATTGATAACCCGTGCCCACGGTCGCCGGGGCGGTAATCCCGCCATATCCGTTCCAGGGATGCCCGTACTGCCTTTGGTATTGATAATAGGCCTGGGTCGGCCCGTAGAGATGGCCCGTGGCTCCGTACACCCGCGGATAGCGGATCGTCTGATGATGGTGTTGCGGCCACGCTTTCGCGGGCAGGAAGGCGAGCGCGAAGATTATCGATGCGATTCCAAACCGAGCCATCCCAGACCTCCTCATCCCGCCGGAAGAATTCCCACTCCATTATGGTGGGCGAATCAGGCAGGGTCAATGACTCGCTCCGATCGTCCGGCTCGCGGAGGCCGGCTTATGGATCGATCGAGACCGGCTCGAATTGGCCTTCAAAGCGGGAGACAACCTCGCGCGGGTTCATGTTGAACAGCGGCCGGCCGCCCGTTCCCCAGCGGCCGTGCTGATAATGAAACAGCGCCGCCGCGTCCCGCACGGTGCTCACGTGTTCCACATCTTCCATGTCGCCGCCTTCGATGGCCTCAAAGTAGATATTGACCGCCACGAACGCGGTTAAGAGCCCCGAATGCAAATCGCGGGCGAAGGTCACGTCGGACTGCCAATCGCAATCCAGCCAGCGAAGGCCGCGGGGTTTGCCTTGCGTGCGGGCCATGTCGAAGAAGCGGGCCTCCAATTGCTCGCGCTGCAGGCGAAACCTGCGCACAGCTTCGCGCACCTCCTGTTTTCGCCACCAGTTCCTAAGCGGCCTCCAGGCGAGGACGAAAGCGGCCACCGCCGCGACGGTCCAGATTCCGATTGCCATCCCCGACATGGGCCACCTCACGATTGCGGATTGGACGACTCCCTCTCAATTTTCATTTTATCGAGCAACGGCCCGCGAATGCCAGTCCTGAAATTCTCCCCCGGGAGCGGGGCGTCAGGCCGGGCGTCAGCCCCATGATCGTTTTGAATTCGGAAACGCATTATTTTTTTTGGCGTGATCAACCCGCTGACGCCGGCCGCTCACCGTCAGTCGCGCCAATTCAAAAGGACTTTGCCGGAGTTGCCGGACCGCATGACCTCGAAGCCTTTTTCAAATTCCGAGTGGTGGAAGCGGTGGGTGATCACGGGGCGGATGTCCAAGCCGCTTTCGAGCATCACGGTCATTTTGTACCAGGTCTCGTACATTTCCCGGCCGTAAATGCCTTTGATGGTCAACATGTTGAACACGACCAGGTTCCAGTCGATCGCCATTTCCTTCTCCGGGATGCCGAGCATCGCGATCTTCCCGCCGTGGCACATATTGGCGAGCATGTCGTTGAAGGCGTCGGAATTGCCGGACATTTCCAGGCCCACATCGAACCCCTCGTGCATGTCGAGTTGTTTTTGGGTCTCGGCGATAGAGGTTTCGCGGACGTCGATCGCCAGCGTGGCTCCCATCTTCCGCGCCAGCTCCAACCGGTATGGGTTGACGTCGGTGATCACGACGTGCCTCGCCCCGGCGTGACGGACCACCGCGGCCGCCATGATTCCGATCGGACCGGCCCCGGTGATCAAAACATCCTCGCCCAGGACGGGAAACGATAGCGCGGTGTGCACGGCGTTGCCGAAGGGATCGAAAATCGCCGCCACGTCCCGGTCCACCGTCTCGCGATGATGCCAAACGTTCGTCATCGGCAGCGAAATGTACTCCGCAAACGCCCCGGGCCGATTGACGCCCACGCCCTGCGTGTCCTTGCACAGATGCCTCCGCCCCGCGAGGCAATTCCGGCAACGGCCGCAGACCACGTGCCCTTCGCCGCTGACGACTTCGCCCGGATGAAAGTCCGCCACATTCGAGCCGACGCGGACGACTTCGCCCACGAACTCGTGCCCCACGACCATCGGCACCGGGATCGTCTTCTGGGCCCACTTGTCCCATTTGTAGATGTGCAAATCCGTGCCGCAGATGCCCGTGCGGTCCACGCGGATCAACACATCGTTGAGTCCCACCTCCGGTTCGGGAACATCCTCCAACCATAACCCCGGCTCCGCGCGGCGTTTGACCAATGCTTTCATCAACCATGCCCTCTCGAAGGATGTCATTAGGAGCCGCGCACGAAGTAAGCGGTTTTTGCCCTTCAGACTTCAGATTCAGAAGTCGCTGTCCCGCTGACTTCGTGGCGCGGCTCTGGCATTTTTGGAACGACAGAAACTCAAAAGCGCGATCGTATCGGCCGCGATTCCGCACCGCAAGCTGTCCCGCCTCCCACATGCGGCTCCGTTGTCCGCGCGCACACTCGTCATCGAGTCGCGATCGCAAAGACGACGCCCGAGATGAGCCGGGCTTAGGCCGAGGACATCATTTCCGCTTGTATTCGATGCCGCAGCCGAATTGGAGGGACTCTTTGACCTCGGGCTTTTTGCCGGCGAGCAGGGCATCGACGGCGTCGCGGACGTAATGCTTTTCGACCTCGGCGGGGTTCATGCTGTCGTCGAAGGCCCCCATGTAGGCGATCTTGCGGTCTTTGTCGAGCACGAACAAATGCGGCGTGACGAGCGCCCCGTACGCCCGGGCGCTGTCCTGGCTGAGGTCCTGGAGATAGTCGAACTTGTAGCCTTTGTCCTTCGCCCGCTTGATCATGTTGTCCATGCTGTCCACCGGGCTGTCGCTGACGTTGATGGCCACGAACCGCACTTTCTTCTCGCCGTATTTCTCGGCCAGCTTGTTGAAGCGGTCGACATAAGCATTCGCCACCGGGCAATGGTTGCAGGTGAAGGCGATCACCAGGACGTCGGCTTTTTTGTAATCGGCGAGGCTGTGCGTTTTGCCGTCAATGCCTTCGAGATCTTTCCACTCGGCCGGCGTGTCGCCGACGTCGACTTTCTTGTTGAACTTCGCCGCCGAAGCCGCCCCCGCGTTCAAACCGAGCACACAACTCGCCAATGCCGCCGCCAGGAAGAAACGTGTCATCACCAATTCTCCTTTAAGTTGCCCCGTTCTAAACAAAATCCGAATCTCGAAATCCGAAACAAATCCCAAATCCGAATCACCAAAACACCTCGGGGCGAAGTTCCCCGCGTGGCGTCTTCAATTCATTATGCACCTGAGGCGGAGTGCGTCCAGGGTTAGCGGGAGCCGAAGTAGAATAGAATCAATCCGAGCGTCGTGGACTCCAGTTGATTCTGCGTGAAGGGGAGTTTGTCCTGGAGGTGCAAAAACTCGACCGCAATGGCGGCGGCGACGATGAGCAGCGTCGCGAGGGCCTTCATGTCGTCCCACCAGTTGGCGGGCCGGGCGGTTCCCTCTTGGCTAAACCAGCCCGTGACGATTTTGGCCAGAATCCCCAAGAAGTAGGCCCCGACGGTGCCCAGGATCGCGAGCGATCGAGGCTCCATCAACCGGCTTTCCCGGTACAAGTACCAGGCCAACCCCGCGAACGACAGCACGATCAGCCCCCGAATCGTGTGCTTGGGCAAATACAACGGTTGCCGATCGGCGGGGATTTTGCCCTCGGCTTCGAGTTGCTCCCGCAGGTCCCGCGGCAGCTCCACAAACCGCCGGGACGTGAAATAGTGGGCCAGCATGATCATCAAAGTTTCCGACCACAACAGCCCGATGTCTTTGCCCCGCGCGGTTTGGACCACGATGAACGCCACCACGAGAATCGTGAGCAGCGCCCGAATGCTGCCCCGCGGAATCCCCAACGGAGCCCGGCGGGTCGTTTGTTTTGGCAAAGATTTCTCGGCGGTCGTCATGGCAGGCTTTCAAAAAACAAAAAGCCCGGCGTCTCGGAAAGGCCGGGCTTCTTGGAACGAACGTGCCACACACATTCTTCTCTGCGGAGATCATCGCCATGTTTCGGCACAGGCAGGAATGTCTGAGCCACCAGAGAGTTCCATCTACGAATCGCTTTTCAGCTCGCGTTCGATCGCTTCGATCACGGGTTTCGAGCGGGGATTGACGCCGGTGCGGAACCGCTTCACGACTTTGCCGTCGCGGTTAATAAGGAACTTCTCGAAGTTCCACTTCACCTTGCCCGAATCGTCGGGGTAAGCCTCTTTGGAGGTGAGGTACTTGAAAAGGTCGCAGGCCCGGTCGCCGTTGACTTCGATCTTGGAGAACATCGGAAACGTCACGCCGTAGTTCTTCTTGCAGAAGGAGGCGATTTGCTTCGAGTCGCCCGGCTCCTGCTTGCCGAACTGGTTGCAGGGAAAGCCCAAGACCACGAGGCCATCTTTGGAGTACTTTTCGTGAAGCGCCTGGAGGTCTTCGTACTGCGGAGTGGCTCCGCAGCGGCTGGCGGTGTTCACAATGAGCAGCACCTTGCCTTTGTACTGCGAGAGGTCCACCGGCTTGCCGGCCAGCGAATTCATTTTGTGCTTGAGCACGGGGGAATCCTCGGTCTTCTCGTCCGCCCGGGCGGATTGCAACAGCCCCATCCCCAAAATCGCCCCACACACAATCCACTTGATCATAATCGAAATTCCTCAGAAAGACCCCAAACGAAAATGCTTCGCGCAACCAGTTTGCGAATTATCAATTCCTTCCTATCAGTGTACCGAACCCGCCAAAAGAGAAAAGCCTGCCGAGCCGATGATTTATTCCAAGAACTCGTGCTCGAGTGCCTCCAAGGGGCGCTCGAGCGGCAATGGATGGCTTTCGTCCCAGGGCAGATTGCCGGCCCGGTCGATGAGGAACACCCCCGTGAGGAGGGCTTTCGTTTTCTCGTCGAAGCGGCCGTAAGCCCGGTGCGCGCTGCCCGTCAAATCGGTGAGGAACTCGAACGGCGGCTCCTCGTCGTCGGCGAGCCATGCTTTCAGCATTTTGCGGTGCGTTTGCGGGAGGGCCTGGCTGATGGCGAACACCTTCACGTTCCGGCTGTGCAAGCCGCCCGCGTGCCGGCGAAGCCACACCAGCGCCGGATCGCCTTTCAAACCGGTTTGGGGATCGAAAAACACGAGCACGATCCGGTGCCGGCCGATGTAGCTTTTGAGCCAGACCAACTGCGGCGGCTTGTGGTCGTTGTACAGCTCGAAAAACGGAGCCTGGCGAGTGAGCACGATCGAACGGTCGGGATCCGGCGGTTCTTCCGACTGCGAGAGCTTGTAAGCACATAACCCCGCGATCACGACGGCGGAGAGGGGAAGAATCAGTACGCGAGGTCGCATGAGTTGGAAGGGAAAAAGGGAGCAAAACGCGAAATCGGGGCGTCCGCGGCGATTCGAGACAATGCCCGCTTTCGGGCGGCCGATCGTTTCATTCTCGCGAAGCGAAATGCCGATCGCAAGCACGGGGCCGGGCCGGTTCCGAGCCGTTTTTCGGCATTTCCAGCCGGCGAACGGCGAAATTTGCCGGCGGGCGTCGGTTTTTTCGAGACCGATCTTGAGGAGATTCTGAAAATTCTGTAAGAACCCGCTTCTTATCCATTCTCCAATTCTCTCACCGACGCCGCCGACCGCCCGGATGCGATTTCACCCGGTGCGATGGGCCGTCGGGACTCAATTTCCCGATTGACCAGGCCGGTTTTCACCATTTCCCGTCAGATTTTCCGAAATCGCCGCGCGGGGCGAGGAGGTTTTCGATGTTGCGTTTCTTGCTGTTCGGGTCGAGCGCGTTGTTGTTGATGCTCAGTCCCCTCTCGGCGCAAATTCGAAAGTTCCCTTATGAAGGATTGGTGGAATCGGACGCCGCCTACGTTCGCAGCGGCCCGGGCAAGCAATTTTATCCCACGGGGCAACTCAACCGGGGCACGCGGGTCACGGTTCATCGGCACGATCCCGGCGGGTGGTACATGATCGCCCCGCCGCCCGGGAGCTTCAGTTGGATCCGGGCCGAGTACGTTCAAAAAACCGCTCCCAATCGCGGGACGATCGCCGAAAACAACGTCGTCGTCCGCGTAGGCAGTGCTTTCGGCGATGAGACCCGCGAGGTCGAGCAAGTTCGGCTGTCCAGAAACGACCAGGTGCAAATCCTCGAAGAGAAAGTGCTCTCCACGCCGGCCGGGCAGGTGCCTCACTACAAGATCTCCCCGCCGATCGGCGAATACCGCTGGGTCTCCGGGAAGTACATCACGCCGGTGAATCAGATCGTCCGCCAGCAGCAGGACGAAAATCCGTTTGCGATTCCGTCCCAAGCGAAACAGGCCCCGCCGGCGGCACCCAATTCCGCAGTAACCCAAACCAAGCCGCCGCAGTCGGCGAACATGAATGTGTTCGAATCCTCGCGGAACCAGCCCGCCGGCGAACCCGCCGTAAGGCGTAGCGGTCCCGATCCGAACGTGCTTGCCGCCCAGCATCAGCGGCTCGAGGAATTGGACACGGCGTTCCGCACGATGGTCAACGGCCGGACCGAAGATTGGTCGTTCGCCCCGTTGGAACAGGGCTACCGCCAGCTTCAACAGGACGCGGCTCTCCCCGCCCTCGCCAGCCAGATTGACCTCCGGTTTAATGCGATCAACCGGTATCGCAAAATCAAAGAGGGCTACGATGCGCTGGTCAAGCTCACCACGGAGACCCGCAAGCGGGATGCGCAGTTGATGTCCATTCAACAGCAGCAAACAAAATCCACTCCGACGCCGACGCCCGCGGAAGACGAGCCGTTGGTTCCGATTCCCGATCCGTTCGCCCAGACCCAGGTTCCCGATCCGGTGGAGCTTCCGGGGGTGGAGCCCATCCCACGGAAACCCGATCCCGCGCCGCCGTCACAATCCGCACAGCCGGTTCCCCGCTTCGACGGGGCGGGCATCGTGCAGCGGGCCGCGACCGCCGGGGCCGGCACGCCCGCCTATGTGCTGATTACGCCCCAAGGCCAGGTGCTGGCGTACTTGCAGCCCGTTCGCGGCTTGAATCTGGAACCTTACGTCGGCAAAGCGATGGGCCTCTACGGCCAACGAAGCTATCGCCCCGAATTGCGGATGGACAACATCGTCGTCCGCTCCCTGACCCCGGTGCGGCTGGCTCCTTAAACCATTGAGCCAATCGCTCAGTTGGTTTCGGCGGCGTTTTGGGGTTTCCGCCGCAGGGCGCACCACGTGAAGAGGATCGAGCAAAACGCCACGGCCGCCGCGGTGTTCAAGCCAAACACTTGATAAATCACCAGGCAAACAATCGCGGTGAGGGCCAACAGGACGGGGAAGTTGAACAGCGGGGAACGAGTTTCGGCATCGGACTTCATGGAAAACCCTTTTCGTTAGTTTTGAACGCCCAAGGAGACGGGGAAACGGATTACCGCAAGATTATTTCACCGAATCGGGGCGGCAACCCGGTTGTCAAAGCTTCTCCGCGCTGGAGCCGGGATTTTTTCGCCGGGCGTGGCTTTAGTCCGATTGCACGATTTTCAACAATTCTGGCCCGCTCGCATTTCCTTTCGGGCTGATAGGGGTTCTCCTCAATTTGCCGGCCGAATAAAAAACGAGGGGACCACGGGGAAAATTTCCCGGTGGTCCGCCTCGGTTTTTTCACGGGCGAGCCGCGAGTTTATTTCCGCGAAAGGTCTTTGAGCTTGATGCTTCGCCAGCGGACTTCGTAAGGGCCGGCGCCTTTTTTGATGCCGTGGACTTGCAGGCAGATTCGGCCCGACTCCATCCCGGTTTTGTCATCGACCAGATCGGCGACGGGCTGGCCGTTGACCCAGGTCTTGATGGCCTTCCCCTGGGCGACGACGCGGTATTTGTTCCACTCGCCTTTTTTGAACGCGGCTTGTTTTTTGGGATTCGCGCGGGCTTCGTCGCTGCTAAGCCAGCCGGTGCCCAGGGCTTCGCCGTAAATGAACCCCGCGGTGCCGTTGGTGGCGATTTCCACCTGCGGCCCGTGGACGCGGCCGTTTTTGATATCAGGCTTACTGACCGAGCGAATCTGCACGCCGGAGTTCAGCTCATCATCGACCTTCACTTCAAACAGCAACTCGAAATCGCCGTAGTTTTTCTTTGTGCACAAAAACGAGTTGGGGCTGCCTTCGCTGGTCTTGCCGACGATGACGCCGCCGTCTTCTACACCGTAAGTGGCCGTGCCGTTTTTCTGCTCCCAACCGTCCAATGTTTTCCCGTCGAACATTGACATAAAGCCGTCTTTGTCCTCCGCGGAAATCGTTCCCGAAACGAGCAGCAAACCCAAAACCCAAGGCAAACCATTTAAGCGCATGATGTGTTCCTCTCCAGTCGTGGTATGAAATCGGGAAAGCGGGATCCCATTGGATCGTCTTCATACCATACCCAGGGAACAATCCCCGCACCAGTCCGTGGACCGCTCTTGAGATTCGAACGCAAAGGACACAGCGCGGCTCAGCCGCGCTGTGCTTTTTGCGTTCGAATGCTTAAACAAAAAACGGAACCCCCCGCAAAAGAGGTTCCGTTTTCAAGTTTCTTAGATCGCCGAAAGAAATCAGCGGCGGAACGTGGCGAGGAAGGCGCTGCGTTCGCCGCCGGCGGACCAGTTGTTTTGGAGGCCTTTGCCCTGGAATTTGTTCGACAGCGAAAACGCGGGGTGGAAGTTTTCGACTTTGGTCAGCGGTTGATAATACACGATTTCGTTGCTGCACACGCAGTCGCCTTTTTTGAGCTTGCGGGTTTCGATCTTGGCGATGTTGCCCGCCGCGAACATGCCCTTGGCGTCCACATGGTCGTTTTCCAAAGTAAAGGGGACTTCTTCGATGCGAACCACGTTCTTCGCCAGCTTCTTGGCGGAGTCTTTCACGAAGGCCACGAGGGCTTTCTTTTGGCTTTCGCTGGCGTTTTTATCGACGAGGATCACGGACTTGGTTTCGGGCGTTTCCATGCCGAACACGCCGTCGTCGCCCAGCGTGCTGTCGGCGGTGACGACGAGCGCGACGCCCAGGCCGTCTAAGGCGGTTTCGTTCCAACTGCCCTGATCGACTTTCCAGGCGAGGATGGCTTCTTTGCCGGCCATGCCCATTTCGCCGTTGGCAAAGCAGGGGCCGGTGTAAACATTGCAGGTGCGGGCTTCGAGATATTCGCCCTCAATGGTGGCGGCGCGGGCATTGGTCAACAGACCCAAACTCAGAGCGGCCGCGGCCAAAAGTCCAAAACGCATCGGAAAATCCTCCAGTTTGAAGATGGGAATGACGGGCTCTACACTCTTTCATTCTGTTCACCGCACGCGGAACCGTCAAGGAACGTTCGCTGCGAAATCCAAAACGCCAAAACGCCCGCCGGGGCCGAAACTCCGACGGGCATTTTGTTGAAGGCGAGCGGCCAGTGTAAGCTGGCCGGTAATTTGCAGACTTAAAAAAGCTCGCTGAAAAAACGTTTAGAGTAACCAGGGGGCTGACGCGGGCACCGACCGCAGGTTGGTCTGCTCGCCTTTAGGGGGCTTCGTAGCAGCTGCGGGTCGGGTTGCAGCAGGGGTCTTTGTCGCAGATTTGTTTGTCGGGGCCGAAGATGGTTTGCGTGTGGGCGCACCAGAAGTTGCCATCGCCCGCGGCTTCTTCACCGGGCGGCAGGCCCCAGTTGATATACAGGCCCTTAGACAAGAGATGCCGGCAGCGCTCGCCGGTGGTATCGAGGATTTCGAGTTCGGGATTCTTCTCGGACATGGCTTAGGCACCTCCTTCCAAGTTCAACTGTAGGGCCGCCTTGAGCACCGCGCGTTTGACCGCGGTTCGGGCCAGGCGGACTTTGTAACGGTTGTCTTTGAGCGGCGTCGCGTTGGCGACCGCCGCTTCGCCCGCCTGTTCGGCGGTTTCTTCGGAGATGGTCCTGCCCTGGATCGCCCGGATCGCCGCTTCGGAAATCCAAGGCGTGGGGGCGACGTGGCCGAGCACAATCCGCCCGCCACGGACGATCCCGCCGTCCACTTCCAGACACGCGGAAGCCGCCGCCAGCGGCCAGTCCAGACCTTCGAGTTCCAGCACTTCATAGGTCGCCGAGCGAACGGCTTTCGCGGGCGGCAGCCAGAGATGGGTAATCATCTGGCCGGGCGAGAGCACCGTGATGCCTTGCTTTTGCGTCTTGGGAGTGACGTAGAAGTATTCCAAAGGCAGCAGCGTGACCTGATCGGGCTTCGGTCCCGCGATCCGCACTTTTGCGCCCAAGCAATCAGCGCCGGCCCGAAGCGGGTGGCGGAGACAAACTTGGCGGGGCCAGAGTTACCGAAGATCGCGTGGTAGCGATTGTCCCCGGCAGCCACGAGCGACTCGCCGTTGTCTTGTCCCAACAGCCCGTATCCATTGCGGAAATACCAGCAATTGGGCAGATGGCACAAATCGCCGCCCACGGTGCCCATGGATTGGATCTGAATCGACTTCACGCCGTCCACGACATCGATCAGCGACCGATAGTCGGCGAGCAGCGGGTTGTCTTTCATATCCTCCAAGGTCACCAACGAGCCGACGAGAACGCCGTCGCCGTCGGCGGAGACGGTTTTCAGGCTGTCGATGTTCTTGATGTCCACGACCCGCGCGGGGGCGAGCAGGTCTTGTTTCATCAAGTTGATGAGGTCCGTCCCGCCGGCAAGGACGGCGGTGTTGGCCTGGTGGTCGTTTAGAAGTTCCACGGCTTCCTGCTTCGGTCCGCGGACTGGCATACTCAAAGGGTCTCATGAGTTACCTCCTTTCTCCAGCGCATCGAGGACGCGTTTGGGGGTCATGGGAAGCACGGGAACCCGCACGCCGAGGGCGTTGGCCACCGCGTTGGAAATCGCCGCGCCGGGGGAAATCACGGGCGGTTCGCCCAGCCCGATCACGCCGCGTTTGTACTCGCTTTCGGGCTGGTACATCTCGACGACGAGTTCGCCGATGTCGCCTAGGCGAGGCAGCTTGTAATTTTCGAGGTCGGCATTGATGAACCGGCCCGTCTTCTTGTCCATGATGCGTTCTTCGGTAATCGCATAGGCAATGCCCATGATTAACGCGCCCAGCACCTGGCTCTCGGCGGTTTTGAGGTCGATGATCAGCCCGCAGTCCTGGACGGCCACGAGCTTGTTGATCTTGATCTTGCCGGTCTCGGTGTCCACCGAAACGTCGGCCATCTGCACGCCGCCGACGCCGTCGGACGTGAGGCCGTCGTTCTTCGGTCCCTGGCCTTGGACTTCAAGGCCCATCGGCCCGGTGAGCCGGGCGGCGTCTTTCCAAGTGCACACCACTTTGCTGCCGGCGAGAATCTTTCCGCCGTCGGCTTTGAGGTCGTCGGCATTGACGTTGTACTTCTTGGCGACGAGATCGAAGATCTTCCACAGGGCTTCCAAGCCGGCTCGGCGGTTGGGGCCGCTCACGCCGCCCACGGTGGTGCTCCCGCCGGACGGACCGGAGCGGGGATACTTGCTGGAGCCGATATTGACTTTCACCATCTCCACGGGAATGCCGAAGGTCTCGGCGAGCACGATGGCGATGACCGTCCGCGTGCCCGTGCCGATGTCCTGGCTGCCGGAGGTGGATTCCACCGTGCCGTCGGGATTGACCTTCACGGTGCAACTCCCGGCATGAGCCCGGCCGCCCCAGGTATGGAGGGCCATTCCGAGTCCGCGCTTCATCCCCCCTTTGCTCTCGCCTTTCCCGTGGGGATGCCAGTTCTTCTTCCAGTCGATGAGTTTGGCGGCGATCTCCATCTCGGCCTTATAGACATCGGCTTTCGGAGTCTGGTCGAGGTTCTTCATGAACACGTCGTAGCTGTCCATTTCGAGCTTCGCGGCCAGATCGTCAATCACCGTGCAGGTCATCGCACAAAGCTGCGGATGGTTCGGTGCCCGCCAGGCGCGGGAATCGCCGGTGTTGGTTTCGATGCCGATGGCCTTGCGGTTGCGGTTCTCGAAATCGAACACGTAGGGATACTGGCTCACCGCGACGGTGCCGCCTTTGATGCCGTTCGAGCCCCAGTGCACGCTGTCCCACGCCGTGATCCGGCCGTTGGCGTCGGCGGCGATGGTGACATCGGCAAAGCCCGAAGGCCGTTGCCCGGCCGATTTCAACTCGGTCGCCCGGTCGAGCAGGAACCGCACCGGTCGGCCGGCTTCTTTGGCCATTTTGGCGCAGGCCACGCCCCACTCATCCACGGCGAATTTGGAACCAAACCCGCCGCCGATGTAGTTGCAGATGATCGTGACCTTCGATTGATCCACGCCCAAAGGCCCGGCGTACTGCCCGCCGGTCCCCGACACGTTTTGCGTCGAAAGATGCGCGGTGAGGACACCGTTGCCGTCCTCGCTCCACTCGCAATGCGAGCCGTGCGGCTCCATGCAGCAGTGGGTGATGGTGTGAATCCCATAATGGCCTTTGTGGACGACCTTGGCTTTTTTCAAAGCCGCCTCCACATCGCCTTTCTTGGATTCCTGCGGTTCTTTCGTCCGCTTGGCGACTTCCGCGCCGCGGAGGTCGTCTTCATCCACGAAATGTTCGAGGACTTCGTATTCGACCTTGATGGCCCGAATGGCGTCCTGGGCTTGTTCGAGCGTCTCCGCGGCGACGGCGGCGACGAGCGCCCCATCCCAAAACAGTTCCGCCCCGGTATCGTTAAAGATGTGGGTCGCCTTCACGCCGGGGCTTTTCTTCGCGCCGAAAGGTCCAAACTCTTCACCGTCGCATGACCGTGGGGGCAAGTCAGGACGAGAGCGTACAAGGTGCCGGGCGTGTTGATGTCGGCACTGTATTTCGCATAGCCGGAGGCTTTATCGACGCCGTCCAGCCGCGAAACTTCGGTGCCGATGAGGACATTATCACCCATCGGTTTCCAAGCAACTTCACGCGCCATTACGCACCTCCTTTCGCCAGTTCGAGGGCGCATTTGGTGATGCCGTCGTAGGTCCCGCAGCGGCAAATATTGCCGCCCAGGCCGCTTTGAATTTCTTTGAGCGTGGCGTGCGGGTTTTTGTCGAGGAACGCCCGCGTGGCCATCACGAAGCCCGGCGTGCACATGCCGCACTGCATCGCATCGTGCTTGACGAAGCAGGCGATGACTTCGTCGACCATCTCGCCGTTTCTGAGCGATTCGACGGTTTTGATCTTCTTGCCTTGGCATTCGATCGCCAGCCGACTGCCGGCGAGCACCGGTTTGCCGTCAATCAAGACCGTGTCGGCCCCGGCGGCGTCGCGCTCGTCGATGTCTTTGCAGCCCGTGAGGTTCAAGTGGTTCCGCAGCACGGTGAGGAGCAGCGTCCGCGGCTCGACGGTCACGGTGTGATCTTTGCCGTTGACATTGAGCGTGATCTTTTGCGGCTTGGCCGGGGCCACGTTGGGTTTGGTGTCCTGGGCCTGGGCTTCGGCTCCGGCGGTCGCGAGCGCCGTGGCCACGGCGGCGGCACTGGAGCCTTTCAGGAACTCGCGGCGACTGAACCCGCCCGCAGGCGGCGTCCCGGTTTCCGGCGGACCCGTGGGAACTTGCTTATCTACGTCTCGCATCGGCTATGTTCTCCCTCTTCAGGTGGGTGCGAAACTTCCGCCAACTTGGGAAACCAAAAACATCTTCGGTTTGAAAGTTGGTGGGGAACCATTTTCCCCAACCACGCATTCTACCGGGAACCCCATGAACCACAACGATCGCGTAAAAATTTTCAAATATGTCGCCCCCGAAAACTTTTTAACGCAAAGTGCGAGGAAGACGCAAAGGGCCGCAAAGAAAACACCTTTCAGAATTCGGGCACGTCGTCGTGCCCATTCGGAGTGCTGAGGGCTTTGAGCAGCTTGCGGCCCATGGACGAATTGAACTTGCGGACGGAGCCGTCGCCCATCAAGAGAAAGCACCAATCCCGATTGCGAGCACCGAACGTTTGACTGCCTTGGTTGATGCCGTCGGCAGGGTCGCGCCAATTCCTCGGATGCCCCCGCGCAAAAATTTTCCGATTCGTTGCCCCCGAAAACTTTTTAACGCAAAGACGCAAAGGGAAGACGCAGAGGACACAAAGCAATCCAAGAGAAGAATGAGGAGCAACTTCAGAAAATGAATGCGAGGCCAGAGTTTTTCTTTGCGGCCCTTTGCGTCTGGTCTTTGCGCCTTTGCGTTAAATTGCCTTGCGGATTCAGCCGGCGGCCAAGGTTTCATCCTTGACATCCGTGACGAACATCGAGCCGGGGGCGTGGGTGATGGCGAGCGGAAGTTTGGCGGCCATGAGCGCGGCTTGAGGTGTGACGCCGCAGGCCCAGAACACCGGGATTTCGCCGGCCTTCAGCGGCACCGCGTCGCCGAAGTCGGGCCGCGAAAGATCTTCGATGCCGATCTCTTCCGGAGTCCCCCAGTGCACCGGGGCGCCGTGCACCATCGGATACCGCGAGGTGATCTCTACCGCTTTGATTGCATTGGCCGGGGACAAGGGACGCATCGAAACCACCATCGGCCCCTCGAAAATTCCCGCGGATCGGCAGGCGATGTTCGTGCGATACATCGGCACGTTGAGGTTCTCTTCGATGTGCCGCACCGGAACGCCCGCCCGCAAGAGGGCCGACTCGAACGTGAAGGAGCAGCCAATCAGAAAGCTCACAAAATCGTCCCGCCAGAGGCCGGCGATGTCCGTCGGCTCGTTCTCTAGTTCGCCATTTCGCCAGACGCGGTATCGTGGAAGGTCGGTCCGCAGGTCCGCATCCGGGGCGAATTTCGCGGGGCAGGGATCGCCGGGCTCGGTGACCTCGAGCAGCGGGCAGGGTTTGGGATTCCGCTGGCAGAACACCAGAAAATCATACGCCCGATCCCGCGGCAGGACCACGAGGTTCGCCTGCGCAAACCCCGCCGCCAGCCCCGCCGTCGGTCCGGTCCATTCACCGCGACGGCACGCCCGCCGCACCTGTTGCCCGCTGGCAAGTTCGTGTTGCATCACTTCGCTCAGCCCAGTCGTTTGAGTGGCTCGATGATTTTTTAGCCGATGGAGGCGTTCGGCGAAAAAATGACGAGGCGCGAAACCTGGCTCTCCCAATCGGCTCCAACACGTTATCCTACGGACGCCCGGCTGATTTCGACAGGGCCGGGGGATGATCTTTCGCCGTATTTTCAAATGGATCGGGTGGCACGTCCCTGAGCGCAGCGAAGGGCGTGGCACCCAAGTTCCTGCCTCCTTTTTGTGAAACACACATCCTCCCTTTTCCGCCAAAGGATGAGCCGCCTTGGAGTCGGTCACTTTGTATTTGAGCCTGGTCGTCGGCGTGGGCATCGCGGCCCAGTGGCTGGCGTGGCGGCTGCATCTGCCCGCGATCCTGGTGTTGCTCGCGGCGGGGTTTGCCTTGGGGGAGTACCGGCGTCCCGGCGATTTTGAAAGCCTGGACGAGACGCTGTTGTTTTCGGTCGTGTCGCTGTCGGTGGCGGTGATTCTGTTTGAAGGGGGACTCACGCTCAAGTTCCGCGAGATGGCGGAGTGCGGGCGAGCGCTGTTGCAGCTGGTCTTGATCGGAGGCCTCTTGACGTGGGGCCTCTCGGCGGTGCTCGCCCATTACGTCTTGGGCGTGAGCTGGTTTATGGCGAACATCATCGGCTCGATTCTGGTCGTCACCGGGCCGACGGTGATCGGTCCGCTCCTCAGGCATGTGCGGCCGACGGGACGGGTCGCCGCGGTCGCGAAGTGGGAAGGCATTGTCATCGATCCCGTCGGCGCGGTGCTGGCGGTGCTGGTGCTCAATGCGGTGTTCGCGCACGAAATCCGCGCCGCGACTTGGGAAACGATCGTGAGCATCCTCCGCACCGGGATCGTAGGACTCGTCGCGGGCTGGCTGGCGGCCCGCGTGATCGTGGAAGTCTTCAAACGCCATTGGATTCCCGATTATCTCGACAACGCTTTGATCCTGGCGATGGTGTTCGTCACGTTTGCCTTGTCGAACCGCATTCAGCCGGAATCCGGGTTGGTCACGGTGACGATGTTCGGCATCCTCCTCGCCAATCAAAACTCGACGCCGATTCAACACGTGATCGCCTTCAAAGAGACCCTGCGGGTGCTGTTGATCTCGGTGCTGTTCGTGGTGCTCTCCGCGCGGATCAGCCCGCAGCAGCTTTGGGAACTCGGCTGGCCGGCGGCGGCGTTCGTGCTGCTGTTGATTCTCGTGGTCCGCCCGGCGGCGGTGTTGCTGTCCACCTTGGGATCGGAATTGAACTGGAAAGAACGGCTGTTTCTTTCGTGGCTCGCTCCGCGCGGGATCGTGGCGGCGGCGGTGTCTTCGGTGTTCACGCTCGAAATCTTTCACCTCGCGCACGCCAGCGAAAGCTCCAAGTCGCTGGCGGTTTTGGCGAAGGAGGCCAGGATCTTAAGCCCGCTCGTGTTCCTGGTGATCGTGGGCACGGTTTCGGTTTACGGATTGACGGCCCGGTTCGTCGCCCGCCGGCTGGGGATCGGGGAACCGGACCCCGCGGGCGTGCTCTTCGTGGGAGCCGACGCCTTCACGGTCGAGCTGGCTTTGATGCTTCAATCGCTCGACATCCCCGTGCTGATGGTCGATTCCAACTACCGCAAAGCCGCCAATGCCCGCATGCAAGGTTTGCGGGCCGTCAACGAGCAAATCACCACGGAACACATCCTCGACCAACTCGACTTGCGGGGCATCGGCTATCTGCTCGCGATGACGGCCAACGATCAGGTCAATTCGCTCGCGACGATCCAACTCGCCGAGGCCTTCGACAGCGCGAAGCAGTTTCAACTCGTGCCCGAACCAAAGCAGGGCGGGCACGAAAAACCCGTGGCCGGGCATCTGACGGCCCGCTTCCTGTTCGACAAACACGCGACCTGGCATGACCTGGCGGATCGGCATGCGGCGGGGGCGATCGTGAAGAAGACCCCGATCACCAAGGACTTCACCGCGGAGAATTACCGCAACATGTACGGCGACTCGGCGATTCCGCTCTTCGTGTATTCCACGGAGACGAAGCGCATCAAAGTCTGCGAAGCCGACAACCCGCCCACCCTGGAACCCGGCCAGGTGTTGATCAGCCTGATCGATCCTCCGCCGGAATCGGAAGCGGAGTGAGCGGCCGGGCGCTAGCCGCCGGTCTTGGCAACGTCAGTACTTCCAAAAAAGCTCAGGAAATTGGTTTGGTTTTCAAGAGCCGCGTGCGAAGTAAGCGGTTTTCAGGATTCACACAATGCAAGACCGCTTACTACGTGCGCGGCTCAGGCCTTTTTTGGAACTAATAAATCTCATCTTCGGGGCGGGCCTCAATCTTCCTCTTCATACAATGGCGGCGGCCCATGGCGTGTGTTACAAGGGGACGGAAACCAATCAATCTTCAACGCAAGGTGCGCGCAACGTCCGGAGCGGCGACTCCAGCCGCCGCGAGATACTTCTTAAACTTCAAACTGTAACCGATTGGGTGGCTGGGGCGCTAATTCCGCTTTGAACAGGGTTTGAACCACGAATTCTGGGGCTGTGGTCGGGCGAGAAAAATCTCGCACGGCCCCAGGCCTCAAATGCCATTTTTCCTGGAACATCTCTTTGCGCCCCAGCCACCCCCTCCACCTTCGACTTACAGTTTGACTTAGACGATCGAAAGGATGAATCATGATTCGCATTGGCATTGTCGGGTGCGGGCGGATTTTGGCGGCGCATTTGCGGGCATATCGGACGCTGCGCGAGTTGGGGTTTGACGACTTTCGCATCACGGCCCTCTGCTCGCGGAAAGAAACCGATGCCGCGAGTTATATCGCGAGGGGAAAAGGCCCGGCCCAGCGGCCGGCGGTGAGCGACATTCCCGGCGATCCGCTGGCGATCGGAGAGGAATATCTTTCCGATTTCCAGGACACGGGCGACGTGAAAACCTACACCGATTACCGCCAAATGATCGCCGAGGCTCCGCTGGATGCCATTAACGATTTCAGCACGCATGCGCTGCATCACAGAATCGCAAAAGCCGCGTTCGATGCGGGGAAGCATCTGCTCACGCAAAAGCCGCTGGCGGCGGCGATCCAAGCCGGCCGGCGGATGTGCGAGCATGCCGAAAAGAGCGGGCTGGTGTTCGGCGTGTTCGAGAACGCCCGCTTTCGGCCGGCGGCCCGGCACTTGCATTGGCTGTTTCACGGCGGCCCGGGCGGCAAGCTCCAATTGGTGCTCGCGGGGAATATCGCCCGCTGGTGGGCACCGGATCTCATCGTCGCGGAAACGCCTTGGCGGCACAAACGCCTGGAGGCCGGGGGCATCACGCTCGATCTGGGCGTGCATCAATTCAACCTGATCCGCCACGTCGCGGGCGATGTCGTCGCGGTCGAAGGCCGAGCTTCGATCGTCGAGCCCCGGCGGATCACAAAAGACGCCGACGGCCGGGAAACAAACGCCGTCGATTGCGATGCGGACGACACCTGCTTTGCCTCGTTCGAAACCGCCCAAGGAGCCTTCGGCAGCCTGACCGCGAGTTGGGCCGGGCACGGCGGCGTGACGACGTTTGGTCCGGGCATGGTATTCCACGGCCGAGGCGGCCGCGCCGCGGGCGATCAGTTTTCGACCGATCAGGGCGGGCCGCAATGCTTGAGCGAACTCTATCGGTCCCAGGCGGGCGATGAAATTCGGCAGCGGGATTTTCCGATCGATTCGGAGGATGACTTCGTGTTGACCCAGCACGATTGGTTGGAAGCAATCCGCCACGAGCGGAAGCCGGAACTCGACGGCCGGGAGGGACTCACCGATCTCGCCTGCGCGTTTGCGGTCTTGGAATCGTCCCTCGCCGGCGCGGGTTCGGGTTCAAGATGTGCTGGACGGCACCGTCGATGCCTACCAGCGCCCGTTGAACGAGCATTTTGGTGTAGACTGAACCGGCACATTTGCGCCCATTCTTTCCTTGAGCGGATTTGATCAAGAGTGGATGCGGATTAAACCAGTCGCTTCCCCTAACCCTCTCCCCCAAGGGGAGAGGGGACAAAACCTTCCGAAATCTGAGGTTCTCCGACTTGAAGAACCCCAGCTCCCTTTATGAGATCCGTGTGGCCTTTGCCCCTTGGGACGCCATGTTTCGACTGTGCTTGATGATGTTCCTGCAGTATGCCGTGTGGGGCATTTGGATGCCGATCTTGCCGCGGTATCTGAAAGGCGAACTCGGCTTCGAAGGCGGCGAGGTGGCGTGGATCGCGGCGGTGGCGGCGGCGATTGGAGCGGTGGCGGCTCCGTTTCTCGGCGGGCAGTTGGCGGACCGATATTTCGCGACGCAAAAATATCTCTCGGCCGTATTGATCGCGGGCGGGATCATCAATTTCCTGCTGGCCGATCAAACGACGTTCGCGGCCTGGCTCATGCTGTCGATCATTTATGCCGTGCTTTATATGCCGACGTTGGGCCTGACCAATTCGTTGGCGATGAGTCATCTGGAGGATCCCAAGCGGCAGTTTCCGTTGGTGCGGGTGTGGGGGACGATCGGTTGGATCGCGGCGGGCTGGTTGTTTTCGATGCTTTGGCTCAAGACCAATGTGCGGTTCGATTCTCTGCCGCCGTTTTTCGCGGGCGACGATCCGCCCGATGCCGGGCGCGGATCGCGGACGCCCTCCGCGTTTCGGGCGTCATCTCGATCCTTTACGGATTGTATTGCCTGACGCTCCCCGACACGCCGCCCAACCCGAACGCGCAGAAGCGGTTCGCCTTGTCGGAAGTGGCGGAGGTTTTCGCGCGGCCGTCGATGCTCGTGCTGCTGTTTGTGTCCGTGCTGCTCGCGGCGACGCACAAGCTGTATTTTTTGCAGACCTCCAACTTTTTCAAAGAGGCGCTTGGGCTCAGCGATGCTTCGATCCTGCCGGCCATGTCCATCGGGCAGTTTGCCGAGATCGTGGTGATGGCCTTGTTGGGGAAGATGCTCTCCGCGTGGGGATTTCGCATGGTGCTCTCCATCGGCGCGGCGTGTTATTGTCTGCGGTTTCTGATTTTCGGCACCGTGGAACTGCCGCATGAGTTCATCATTGCCAGCCAGTTCTTGCACGGGTTTTGTTTTGCCTGCTCGTTCGCCGGGGCCTTCATCTACATCGACCGCATCGCCCCGCGGGATGCCCGGCATTCGGCGCAGACGGCGTTTACGCTGGTGATGCTCGGCGTGGGGCCGATCTTGGGCGGCTATCTCAGCAGCGTGCTGCAAGATCAATTCAAGCACGGCGGCGTTGTGAACTACACGGGCATGTGGTACACCGCGGCCGCGATTGCGGGGGTTTGCACGGTGATTCTGTTCGCCCTGTTTCGGGACGAAAGCCAAGAGCCGGCACCGGCGATGTCATAGGGGTGTGGCCATGTCCTACCGATTGTTTTGGGGCGATCTGCACAGCCATTGCTCGATCAGCTACGGCCACGGCAGCGTGGAGCAGGCTTTGCTCCGGGCGAAGCAGCAGCTCGATTTCTGCTCGATCACCGGCCACGCGTTCTGGCCCGACATGCCCACCGACCGCGCGCAGTATGCGGACATCATCGATTACCACACCGCGGGTTTTGCCACGCTGGCGAAGAACTGGGACCGCTTGTTAAAAGCCGAAGCCGAGGCGTCGCAGGAAGGAAAATTCCTCGCGCTGCCCAGTTACGAATGGCATTCGATGCGGTTCGGCGATCACAATGTGTATGCCGCGGGACCGGAGTTGCCGCTGGCGGATGCCCCCGATTTGCCGGGCCTCAGGGAGGTTTGCCGGCGGGCGAAGGCGATCGCGATTCCGCATCACATCGGCTATGCCGCGGGTTACCGGGGTATTAACTGGGACGAGTACCGCGAAGAGCGTTCGCCGTTCGTGGAAGTGTTTTCTCTGCATGGCTGTTCGGTCGATGAGCGCTCGCCTTTTCCGATGCTCCACGACATGGGTCCGCGGGACGCCGATTCCACGGCCGAGGCCGGCTGGAACAGAGGATTCCGGTTCGGCATCGTCGGCGGGACGGATCATCACGGAGCCTACCCCGGCAGTCACGGCGACGGGCGGATGGGCGTGTTCGCCAAGGAACTCACCCGCGAATCGTTGTGGGAAGCGTTTCTCGCTCGGCGGGTCTTCGCGGCCACCGGCGACCCGATCGATGCCCGGCTGTTTGTCGACGAGGCTTGGATCGGCGAGACGGTTCGCAATCCCGGCACTCGGCATCTCAAGATCGAAGTCGCGGGGATGGATTCCATCGACAAAGTCGAACTCCTCAAAAACGGCCGGGTCATTGGGCGTTTTTTTCCGGAGCCGGCGACAGAACCCGCCGGTCCGTTTCGGTTGAACATCGCCTGGGGTTGGGGCCGAAAGGATCGGCTCGTCTCTTGGGAGAATCGCATTAGCCTGCCGGAAGGAACGATCACCGAGGCGACGTCCTGTTTTAGCGGGCAGGCGGTGGTGGCACCCAAGGGCGATGGCGAACTGGGCGAGTCGCCGGACGATGTCGATCTGCCGCACGAAATCACGGAACGAACCGATCGGCAGGTTGCGTGGCGGTCGATTACATCGGGCAATCCCAGCATGCGGCATGCGGCGCATGCAAAGGTTAAGCTTGTTGATCGATGCCCCGTTGTCGGCCCACGTCCTCCTCGAAGCCGGCGGCCAGCGTTATCGGCATTCCCTGGAAGAGCTTCTCCAAGGCGGGCGGTCGCATTATCTGCGCGGCTGGCTGACGGAGGCTGTCAAAATCGGCCCGCTGGTTCCCTTATCCGCATGCATGGTGCAGGCGGAACTCGCGGATGAACCGGACCGCGGCTGCGATGATTACCGCTTGCAAGTCGCCCAGCACAACGGCCAATGGGCCTGGCTCACGCCGATCTGGGTGGAACGCTGACTTCCCGCCGACGCGAGGTGCAACATCATTCACTTGTGGTTTTCTCTCAGCCGCGCCAGGGCATCTTTGGCCCGGTGGTCGTTTGGAACGGAGACGCGGTCGGCCTGCTCCAATTGCTCGATGGCCTCTGCGGTCCGGCCGTCTTTCGCCAAGGCCTCTCCCAAGGAAAGGTGCGTGTCGGCGATTTCGGGCCGGCATTTGGCGGCCACGCGGAAGGCCTCGATGGCTTCATCGAGCCGGGAAAGCCGCTCCAGTGCCCAGCCCTCATAGAGATACGCCGCTCCATGATCGGGCCGGAGTTCCGTGGCCCGCTGCGCCGCCGCGGCCGCTTGCCGGTAACGATCCAAGGCTTTCTCCTGTTGTCTCTTGTCGGCTTCCAAAGCTTCGGCTTCCGCGAACAACGCCCGGCTGAGATAAAAGTGCGCCTGCGGTTGTTGGGGGTCGAGCTTGATGGCCTTTTCCAGCGCGGTGCGGGCTTCGTCATGCTTTCCGAGCCGGCTTAACAGCCAACCCAAGGCGAGATACGACCGGGCATCGCCGACGCGGCTCGCCTGGTCCCGGCGAATCTCTAAAGCCTCCCGCAGTTGGCCCTGTTGCTCCAACCGGTCGGCGGCGGTGTTGCGGCTGAGCGATGTCGCGGCCAGCTTTTGATACTCGGCCTTGTACGGATCCGCCCAATCCTGATCCGCGGGGAAGCGCACGGCTTGGGCGGCCAACTGGCGAGCCGCGTCCATCTCTCCCAGATGCCGAAACACAAACGCCATTTGCGTGCAGGCTTTCTTCCGGGCGAATGGCGACTGGGCGCAGGCGAGAAAATGCGCGTGAGAGGCTTGCCATTCGCCACGGGCGACTTTCAGAAGGCCGAGATCATATTGCAGCCGGGCGTTGCGACCCTGGCCTTCCTGGAGTGTTTCGTTGAGCACCTGTTCCGCTTCATCAATGCGGCCCTGTGTGAGCAGCAATTCCGCCCATTGCAATTCCGCCGTCGTCCGTTGTTCGGTTTCGGGCGGGGCCAGTTCGGCGGCTTTTTGGAAAAAGGGGATCGCCTCCGCGGGCGTTTCCAAGGCCCGATGCACGCCTCGAAAATAGGGCCAGCGCGGATCGCCGGGATCGAGCCGCTCGGCCTCCGCATAGCAAACATCCGACGGACCTTTGTAAGCATGAACCTGAAGCACCTCCCCCAATCGGCCCCAATCTTCCGCCGACTCGGGATGTTGCCGAACCTGTTCCATCGCGGCCTTTATGGCTGCGACCACGGCCGGTTCCGCGCCTTCCAGGGAAATCACCGGAAGACTCGGAGCCGGAGGAGATTTCCGTCCGAACCAAACCCCCGCCGCGGCCGCCGCCAAGATCAGCAGCAGACCCGCGACGAGAAATCTCTTTCGCCGAGAACCGGCTGATGCGGAGCGATCCTCGGCGTCGGTCACCGCGATCGATGATTCGTTTGCCGACTCATTCCGTTTTCGCGACATCGCCGGTTCCTGCTTTCAAAGTCATCATGCGATCGACCTCGCCGCCGGGGAAGGTTTCGAGCGTCCCATCCGGCCAGCGAACTTCGATGCGGTCGATGCGAGTTGTGTTTCCCAAACCAAAATGGGCCCGCGGATCGCTGCTCGAGCCAAAACTCCCACCCGGATTGATGTACCCGATCTTGCGGTGCTCACCGGCCACAATCGTGACCTCGGCTCCGTAGGCATTGCGGTGCAGCTGGGGATCGAGGGCTTGCACGATCAGCCAATGCCCGCGCGAGGCGGCGACGTTGCGGAAGATGCGGGCTTTGCCGCCTGCGGTCGTGATGACGAGATCCACATCGCCGTCGCCGTCGATGTCCCCCCACGCCAGCCCGCGGGCGACGTTCGGCGTTCCGCAAAACGGCGGGTTGGCCCGCGACACATCGCGGAAATGTCCCCGGCCGTCGCCCGCGAACAACTGGTTTCGCTCGGCGTAAAAGCTCCAATGCGATCCCAACTTTGGATCGACCTTCGCCCGCAGGTTCTGCGAGACCCGGCCGCTGACCGAGGCGATATCCAAGGCCCCGTCGTGATCGAAATCCTGCATCGTCGCCCCGAACCCCGTCGCATGCCAATCCGCAGCCGTCAGATGCGACGCGGCGGTGCGGTCTTGGAAGACGCCCGGGCTTTCCTGGACCCAAAACGTGTGCGTCTCCTCGGTCAAGTGCGTCACGAACAGGTCGGGCAAAAGGTCGCCGTTCGCATCGCCCCAGCCGATGCCCATGTCGGCCTCGGCCTTTCCCTCGGCGTTATACGCGAGGCCGCTGAGGATCGCCTCTTCCGCGAACGTGCCGTCTTGCCGGTTGATCCACAGGTGATTGGCTTTGCCATCGTTGCCGATGAAGATATCGATCCAGCCGTCGCGGTTGAAATCCGAGCACAACACGCCCAGCCCCGGACCGGCCCGCGTGCCGACGCCGGAGGAAACCGTCACATCCTCAAATCGCACCGAGCCATCGCCCGGTCCCAGGTGATGAAACAGTTGGCTCGCCGTGCCCTGGAAGGCGTACGGCGCGCAATAATCGGGCCTTCCGCTGTTTGTGCTGCAATCCCAGGCGGGGTCGTATTCGATGTAGTTGACAATCACCAGATCGAGAAACCCGTCGCGGTCGTAATCCAGAAAGCCGGGGACCGAAGCCCATTGCGGATTGGAGATTCCCGCCGCTTTCGTCACGTCCCGGAACTTGCCGTCGCCCTCGTTCAGGAACAACCGCACGCGGCCGTATTCCGCCACGCAGACATCGGGCCGGCCGTCGTTGTTGACATCGCCGGCAGCGACACCCATTCCGTACCCCGCCACGTCCAGCCCGGAGCCTTTGCTGACATCCTCAAAACGGCCTTCGGCGGTCTGGCGATAGAGCCGGTTCTTCGAGGACGATTTCGGGCCGGCGTTTTGCAGAAAATACAGATCGAGCCTCCCGTCGCCGTCGAAGTCGAACACCGCCAGCCCCGAGCCCATGCTCTGCGGCATGAAGTAGTCTTTCGTGATCGGTCCCGGATCGTGAACGAAGTCCAAGCCCAACTCTTTCGTCGCATCGACAAACCAGGGATCGGCCGCGGGCGGCGGGCTTTTGTCACCGGGCCGCTTCGCGTCCACGTTGGGATCCTCGATAGATCCCGATCGGCTGCATCCGTGGCAGGCAAGACCGAGGAGCAACAGAAATGTGATGAGCCAACGATGCCGTCCGAAGATGTTCATGAGATATTCGCGAGGGGAATGGCCAGGGCCAGGAGCCGAAGGGTCCGATGAAAGTCTGAGCTATTTCCGCTTCAGCATTTGGGGGATGTCGAGGTATTTGCTCCACTGGGGCGGCGGGACGGTCCAGGGTTTCTCGGGAAGCGGTTCGTGGAGTGGAACGATCCAGGATTCATGCCCCCAGGTCCGAGGCTCCGCGGCGAGATTGACATGGGGATCGATGAGCAACTGCGGCTTCCGGCCGTTCATCGAGCACAAATCGATCACGCGGATTTCCAGGTCGCCGTAACCCTTGCGCTGGAGTTCGCTCGCGAGAAATCGGCTGAACTCCAAGGCCATGGCCGGGTGTTGGCCCGTGCGTTCGAGCTGTTTGGGCGTAAGCCACGGCCGGGGATCCACGGCAAAGGTCTGGCCCGTTCGCGGGTTCCGCGCGAGAATTTGCATCGCCGACGTCTTGTCCACAAGCATCATCCGCCAGGCGAATCGGCTGCCTTCTTCCGTCCAATTGACATCGCCCGGATAGAGGAAGTGCCGAAACGGAAGCAGCCCCTGCACAAGAAACCAAACCGCCAAAAGGCCGATGCCCCGTTTCCGCCCGGGCGTAAGGATTGGGTGGGGATCCACGGACGGGGGCGCGGGTTTCACCGGGGACAATCGCAGCAGGCGCCTCGGCCATTCGGGGGAGAGGAACAACGTCGTCGCGCAGATCATAAACCACGGAAAGATGCCGATGTGGAACATCGCGGCATTCAAAAGGTGAAACGTCACCGCCGCCGCGAACGCCCACCGCCGCGTCGTCCGCCATAAGAGCAAGGGCACCACGAACAAATCCAGCAGCAAGCCGCCGTAGCTGAAAGCCAAAGCCGCCCATCGCTCGCCGTAAAACGGGACGATTTCCCGGAGCGAAGTCATGCGGGACATCCAGAGTTCCAAAGGCTGCCCGTGGAGCCAATCGCCGTCGATCTTCGCCACGCCGCCGAAGAAATACGGGATGGCGATCTGGCCGCGAATGAGCCACAACGCCCAGGCCGGGATGTGGTCCGTGCGCAGTCCGGGATTTCGCAGGCAGTCCAGCGAACCCGCTCGGTGCGCCGGGACGAAGATCATCAAAAAACAGATCAGGCAGACGAGGTACAGATGGTTCAGATACATCGCCTTGTCCAACAGCACGACGTAAGTCCATCCCAGCCAGAGCAAGAGCATCGCGGCGCGGTATCTCAATCCGACAACCACGCAAACCGCCAGAAAGCCGAGGGCCCCAAAGTGCAGAAACATCCCGTCGCCCGGCCAGGGGCGAACCCAGCCGAAACCGAGATACATGAAGTGAATCGGCGGGTCGATGTACTGGGACGCGATCCAATCGTTCGCGAAATACCGGAACACCTCCCACAGCAGGATCAGTCCCAATGCGATGCGAAAGAAGACTAGCGATGCGATGTCCACGGGTGCGCAGGCGCGGGCCAGCCACGTTTCCGCTCGGCCGGACGGCGCGGGCGTTCGGGAGGCGGACGTCGCTGGGCGGGGCGTGGAGGCCATTGGTTGCCGGCACCGTTTCGACGAGGGGAGCGGGCCTGATCCGATTGGAAACGACGCAAACGGGGAAATGCAAAAAAAGGGACGGCCGCGAGCCGCCCCTATCGAGTTCATTTCATCGCGGGCGGAACCTGCGATGCTCTGGATCCACTTTACGAACCGGAGGGAGCCAGTTCAATATTGAACGAGTTCGTCTCGCCGGATTTGACGTCGACGCTCGACGGCTTGGGAACCAGTCCGTCGTAAGGCGACTTCGGCGTTTCCTGCGAGTGCCCGCCTTCGGGAGTGGCCGGGGCCTCCGGAATCGGCGGCGTAAACGTCAAGTTGTTTTTGCCGACCACCGCGCCGTCTTCTTGCGCGTAAGTCGAGACGGTAAACGTGCCGTCGTCTTTGATGTTGGCGATCCCCGGCTTTCCGGGGTTGGATTTGTCGGACTCGGCCACCGGAGCAAAAATCAGCGTGCCGCCTTGGACGGGGTCGCCTTTGTAGGTCACTTTGCCGGTCACGGCGGCCGTGGGATGCTCCTCCCCGCCGCCGCATCCCGCCAGCAACAGCGGCACGGCCAACAGGGGAAAGATCCAGCACGGGAACGCCTTTCGTGCTGGGAGACGTTTCATATGATTCATGGGTAAAGTCCTTTGGGCAAAACTTTGTGAAAGCGAGAACCGCGGAATCTCCCGGCGGAGCCTCCGCGTGTTGGAGGAAAATGGGCCGCCGGAAGCACCGGCGGCACAGGTCTCATTCGATCAAACCGGCCCGGATTAACCGCCGGGCGTGGAGACGGCTTCTCCGCCGTTCCGCGTGCCGAGCCCCTGATAGACGAGGGCGTTGATGTTCTGGCTGAGGAAGTGGACCGATCCGTCGCCGAACACGAATTGGGCTCCGCCGACGTGCTGGCTGCCGAAAGCGCGGTCCGAGTTGTCGCCGGTGCCGCAACTGGGGCTGGTCGAGGAGAGATTGGCCGGCGTGTTGATCGGATAAGAGGCGTTCGTGGTGCGGGCAAAGCTGCCCCAGCCGATGAAGCCGGGACTCTGCGAACCATGCGTGTTCCCGCCCGTCCAGACCGGGAACCAGGTATTGTTGTTGATGCTGTTCCGCACGCACGTGGACTGGGTGACTTCGCCGATCATGATCGTGTTGCTCGCTCCGTCTGTCAGCGCGGCAAAGTCGGTATGGTAGCTGGCGTAGTTGTAATTGTCCCAGGCCAACCCGCCGTTCATGGTCTGGCCGCTGGGACCGCCCCAGCCTCCGCTGCCGGTGAGGATCGCTCCGATATTGGCGCAGTAGTTGGACTTGCCGATGCCCGCGTTGTTGGTCTGGGGCAACGTGTCGGACGGGCAGACAAAAGCGTTCAGCGTGTTTTTAATCCCGGGGTAGTTGCCGCTGTTGACGTTTTGTCCCGAGCCTGTGGAGTCGATGTTGTTGGTGCCGCTCGGAAACGTGTGATTTCCCGGCTGGTAGACGAGCACGATCGGCGTGAAGGTCGTCGAGGTGCTGTTCGTGCCCTTGGTCAATTGCTGGTACATGGGAGCCTGGTCGAGATAGGGCAGCAAATAGACGCCCCAACCCCAGTTGTTCGTGTCGTCGTCCGCCATCGCGACCGGGAAGCGGTTGTACGTGTCGTGAAAGTTGCTCAAAGCGATGCCGAACTGCTTGAGGTTGTTCTTGCACTGGCTGCGGCGGGCGGCTTCACGAGCCTGCTGCACGGCCGGCAGCAGAAGCGCGATCAGGATCGCAATAATCGCGATGACCACCAAGAGTTCGATCAAAGTGAAGCCCAGCCGATTCGGTCGCGAAGATCGGCTCCGCTTCATTTGCAGGCGCGAAAGGGTCATAAGGACACCTCCTTTGGAAAAGGTTTGAGAGAAAGGGAAAAAATGGATCAGACGAGAGTGAGGTTGTCAGCAGACTTGTGTACACAAGTGAAAAGCACGGGGAGTGTTTTCAGCGGCAGGATAAGTCGGCAGGATTCTGGGCGGGATATACGTAGCGGTCTCTACAAAAAAGCCTTCCAATGACTCCAGATTAGCACCCGTGCGGAGACGAATCAACACATTGGACAAAGAAAAACGGATCCGCAGCGGGAAGGAATGATGGATTTCACCTCCCCTTTGGGCCCTTTGGGGAGGTGCAAGAGCGCGCACAAGATATTCGTTAACACCGTCGTCGTTGCCCCTGATGATCCGGACGAACCCATTTTCACTTAGCACACCGCCTGAGAAGCGTCGCGGCGGCGCGGGCCTGGTCTGCGCACACCGGGACCTCACATTTCTTCCAGCACCCATTGAATCGCATATTGCACGACCTGGCGGGAGTTTTTCAAATCGAGCTTGGTCTTGATGCTGTCGCGGTAGGTTTCGATGGTCTTGGGCGAGAGGTAGAGTTTCTCGGCGATTTCCTTAACCGCCATGCCTTTGCCGATCAACTCAAATACTTCAAACTCGCGGTCGGACAAGCGGTCCACCGGCGAATGGTCGGTGCCCGCCGGAACCGCCCCGACCGACCGGGACAACATGCGTTCCTTCATTTTGTCGCTGAGATACAGATTCCCGGCTTGCAGGCACTTGAGCGCGTCCACGATGCGGTTTGTGGCTTCCATTTTGTTGATATAGCCTTTGGCCCCCGCGCAGAGCGCTCGTTCGGCGAAGAGGTTCTCATCGTGCAGAGAATGCACCAGGATTTTCGTCTTGGGTTCCACCTTGACGATGGCGCGAATCAACTCCAACCCGCTGCCATTTTCCAAGGAGAGATCGACAATCACGAATTCCGGGTGCTTTTCGAAAAACAAGCTCATCCCTTCCGACATTCCCGCTGCTTCGCCGCACACCTCCCAATCGGGCTGGGTGTTAATGAGCATCATGAGGCCCTTTCGGACGATCGGGTGATCGTCCACGAGCAAGACGGATTTTTTCGCCGTGTCCTGTTGTCGGGGGGCATCGGTTTTCAACATGGATTGTTTCCTATTCCATTCGATGTCAAGAAAGGGAACCCTCTTCTCGAAACGGCCGGGGTTCCTGTTAGGGTAGAACAAAAAGACCAAACTTCCCTCTCTTTCCTACCACGCTCCTACAGAAAAGGCATCCGACGGATACACGATTTTGCCGCCCGTCGCTCTCCTACTGACGTGTGGGGAAAAATCTGACAAACCCAGCGGGTTGCAAAGGGGCCGCGGCGCGCGACGGCCTTTTGCCGCGCTGAGGGAAAAGGGTATCCCTCTTCTGGAGAGTCCCCCGTTTTGTTGCGCCGGCGGGACAGAGACGATCCCCCGATTCTCCCCCATGCAGAAATCGCGGGATAGTTTACGGCCCGGAGAGGTGATATAACTGATGAGCGCCCCCAATGAGAAACTTCCACCCCTTGCCCAAGGACGGCCTTCGGCTCAAACTGTTCCCATGGAAATCATCGTCGCCTGTCCGCAATGCGATTATCACTTGCACCTTCCGAGCCGGGAATTTTTGGGGCGGAAGGGGAAATGCCCACGGTGCAGCTACAAATTTGTAATGGAAAAGGCTCTGACTCCCGAGTCGCCGCCGGAGAATCCCCCAAAACCTGCCCCACCCCCCCCAAGACCCGGGAAATCGCAGAAGCCGGCCGAAACGCACGGGAAAGTTCAATACGAACCCGCTCCGGTGCCCGAACCGCCGCCGGCGGATTTCCAGCGGCTGAGTGAAACCGAACCCCCTCGCCGAAACGGCAAAAGCGCCGAACGGGCCCCGCGGTCGGACCGCCAGGAACGGATGCGCAACCCCAACGATTCCGCTGTGCTGCCGGAAGATTTTTTCGAAGACGTGGAGATATCCAATTCACCGACGGAAGGATCGGCGGCGGGCGCTCGTTCTTCGTTACATAGTTCATTTGAACTCGGCGGCCACGCGGTCCGGTGTCCGTACTGCCACGCGCGGGTTCCGTTTCAAAGGGTCGAGGACCTTCTGGAACTGAACTGCCCCGACTGCCAGACCCGGTTCAGTCTGATTCCTCCCGAAACCGCGGCCGCCGACATCGCGATGCCACCCCACGTCGGCCCGTATGCGCTTCCCCAGCAATCCCGCGCGGGCGTGGGGCCATTTGGGATGGTGTTTCGCGCCAAAGACGGCCAGACCGGCAAACCGATTGCCATCAAAGTGTCCTGGGCGAATCCCGTGGACGAACGCAAGACGGAGGATTTTCTCACGGGGCTTCGCTCCGTCATGCAGCTTCGGCACGACAACATCGTCACCCTGCACGAAGTGGATCGCGCCGAGGACAGAATTTATATCGTGAGCGATTATGCCAGGGGCAGCGTTGAACTCTCCGAATACCTTGCCAAGTCGTCCGAGCGGAAGTTGTCCTTTCGGGAAATCGCAAGTCTGTGCGCCGGGATCGCGAGCGGGTTGAATCACGCGCACAAATTTGACGTCGTGCACGGGAACTTAAAGCCCACGAACATCCGCCTGCGCGCCGACTTGGAGCCTTACCTGATGGACTTCTCGCTCAACACGGGCCGCAGCGCGCAAACCCTCACCGCGGGCGGCGACATCGTGGGAGACGCGGCCTATCTGGCACCGGAGCAGCTCCCCGAAGCCGGCGGCGTTGCGGACCCGCTGACGGACGTGTTCGCGTTCGGCGTGATTTTGTACGAACTCTTGACCGGGCGGAGACCCTTCCGGGGAAAAGGCAGGGACCTCTTAAAGCAAATCGCCAAAGGCCGCCCGCCCAGCCCGCGCGCGGTCAATTCCTCCGTCCCCAAACCGCTCGATGCCATCTGCATGAAGTGCCTCGAAGTCCATCCCCGCGACCGCTATCCGTCCGGGATGGCGATCGTTTCGGAACTCCGCCGCTATCTGCAGAACCAGCCGATTAAAACCAAGCCGCCCGGTATGTTGGCCCGGCTCGGACGCTGGTGCCGCCGCCGTCCCATCCTGTTCGGCATGCTGTTGACGTTTACACTCCTTGGAGTCGCCTGTGCCGGCTTCATCGGCTGGCATCTCTGGTAAACCGCCGGCTTATCGTGAGCCGGGTGGAACAGCGAAAAAAGCCGTCCCTTTTCGTCCAAAGCTCGCTGCCAACCGTCTAACCAGAAAGTCAACCTATGAAAGCTTCAACAATCGCCTTATGCGTTCTCGTTGCCATCTGGGGTTTTTGCTCCGGCATGAGGGAACCTGAGAACGACGCTTTTGCCCAAGACCAGGCCAAACAGCCGGCGCCACGCCAGGTGGATCTGTCCTTCCAATGGGTGTCCAAGGACAAAGTGCCTGGGAACATTTACCGGACGGCCGTGCCGGGAGGATGGCTCGTCGTGCTCGCCGCAAGCGAGCACCCGGCAAACCCTTCCATGACCTTTATTCCAGACGAGAACCACAAGTGGGATGGAAAGTCCATTCCCGTGTCTCGCTAGCAATCGCTTTCGACTCAATAGCCATAAAGGCAGGGCCAGTCGAAGAAGTGCGGCTCGGTCCAAACCGGCAATGGGGGCGCTTTGGGGAGCGGCCGGCCGAATTGGGGAGCGACGATGGTTTTCCCGGCCGGCACGCCGTTTTCATCAAACAAGACCGGGATTCCCGCGGGGCTCGTGCGGAGAAAATACCGGCCGCCGGGACGCACCTGGTAAGGCTGCCATTGGTTGTCATCAATTTGCACGCGGACCAGCATGGGAAACGCCGACGCGAGCGATTCGGTTTCCCCCGCCGCGATGCTGGCCCAATTGAGCCGGCTGTAGGGCACGTCCCAGGTCAATCCGGCGGCGTGGCTGGTTTCGTTGGTGACGGACGCGGGAGGAACCTGGGCCGCGTGTTGGTCGAACAGCCGCGCGGCTTCCTCGGCGGCTTTTGTGTTCGGCAACTCCCGGATGAGTTCTTTCATCCGCCGCCAACGCTGATCGAAATTCACCGGAGCACGAACCGCCTCCGCCAGCTTTTGGCTCGCGATCCATTCGTTTTCTTGTTTCTTCCCCGCCAAAATCGCCTCGGCTTCGTGGGCCGCTTTCGTGTCCGGGTATCGAGCGATGAGACCCCGCAGGTGTTCTCGCCGCTGCGTCCGCACAAGCCGAATGGCGGTCGTGAATTGCTTCCGCGATTCGGTTTCCGCAAAGTCTCGAGCGGCTTGGGAAATCCGCTCGCTCATCAGTTGGTCTTTCAACTGATCCAAGTCTTTTAAATCCTTTTGGGCTTGTTCGGCCGCCTGTTGCGCCTGTTTTTCCTTGAGCCGCTTTTCCGCAGCCCGGGCCTCTTCGACCGTGGGAAAGGGCTCTTTCCCGTTCGCGATTGTGCGTTTTTCAAATTCTTGTTTCACCCGATCGCTGACATGGGGAGCATACTTTCCCTCGAGGAGTTTCTTGAGAATCGCATCGCGAACTTCGGGATCCCCGGAACCCATTGCCTCGCGAAAGAGCCGTTCGGCCTCTTGGTCGATCAAGAGTTGCAACCCTCCCTTGAGCCGCGCGACCTCGTCGGCGGCGGGACTTTCCTGGTCCAGCGGCGCGAGGTTGTCTAGAACGTGCTGTTTGAGGAATACGTCCAGGCGTTTCTGTTTGGCCTGGTAAGTATCAAGAAGGTCGAACCCGCGGGGGGCCGACTCGGCAATGGCGGGTTGGACGGGATCGTCCGCCGCCGGCGCCGGCCGTTCCGAAGCCGTAGCCAACAACGCCAGCACCAAGATCGAAGCCGCCAAAAACCCAGGCTTTTCAGCCGAACCGCCAATCGCCATCGCCCTGCTCCACGGAAGAGGAAACGTCAAACGGGGAACGTGTCTCCTCGATGGTACGTTCCGTTCGGGAACATCTCAAACCGGAATTGCCGCCGGGCGGCGAAGATGGTCCGGCGGGTGCGGATTATGCCAGCGCGCCGCGTCCTGGAACCAGCATCCCCGGCAAAACCCGCACGAGCGGCGAATCCCGAATTTTCACAAGCACCGGGCTGAGCGGGTTATGAGTTTCGGATCCGGCCGCTGCGCGGCAGCGCGGACGTGCCGATTGACCCCACTCCCCGATCACCGTACACTGGAATTTGAAGCATCTTCCGACGTTTCGTTCAAAAACAGAGGTGAAGCCAAATGCAATTCCATTGGATCCCGGCAATTCAATTTTCCCATTTCAAAAAGTTTTCCAAGGGCCTGTTGGGGCTCGCCGCCGCCTTCGCGGTGCTGTCCGCCGGCTTTGAATCGGCCTTTGCGCAAGCATCGAAAAAATCCGCCCCCAGCGTCCGCACGGAGACGTTGAGCACGGCGGACGGCTGGAACATTCCGATCACCTATTACGAATCCCCCGCGGGCGAGGATGCCGCGGTCGTCATTTTGCTGCACGGCGAGAACGAGAACCAATTGGTGTGGCAGAAAAACGGCATGGCCGCGCGGCTGCAGGCGGAGAACTTCGCCGTCATCACCTGCGATATGCGGAAGCACGGCAACGCCAAACCCCAGCGGGACGATCCGAATAAGGAACTCACGGCCATCGATTACAAAGCGATGGCATCGGCCAGCAACATCAGCGAACTCGAAGTCATCCAGGGATTCCTGTTCAAGGAGCATCAGGCGAAAAAGCTCAACATGGCCAAGTTGGCCATTGTCGCCGCCGAGAACATGGTCCCCGTCGTCTTGAACTGGGCCGCCAATGATTGGACCAAGAAGCCTTACCAGGACGCCCCCGCGCTGGCGGCGATGACGCCCCGCGGACAAACCGTTCGCGGCCTCGTGCTCTTGTCGCCTAAGGAAAATGTTCCCGGCCTCAGTTCCGCGAAGCCGCTGCTGTTCTTCCGAACCAAGTTCCCCGGCGCGGTCTCGTTTCTGTTCATCAACGGGACAAAGGACAGCTCCGCCCGCGATGTCCGCACCATGTATAAGCAGATCAATATCGAGAAGACCGGCACGGTCTTCAAAGACTCCTATCCCACAGCGCTCAGCGGGACGGATTTGCTGGGCCGGGTGCCCAAGTCGGACGCCTTGACGCTGGGATTTTTGAAGAAGCAAGTTCAAGACCTCAAAATCGATTGGCGCGACCGCCGCAGCCGGCTGGAACGATGACTCAAATTCGCCGTCCCGTTCGGAATCCGCCGGATGCCTTTCCCAGATCCCGATCGTCCTCGGTTGACTGGACGTTTCCCTTCGCCTCCATGAGGCACGACTTCCAGGCATTTGAAAAATCATCCAGCCTCTGTGCGGGCTATTTGGAAAGGCGTTAAATCAGATCCCCCGGAGGGAAGTCGAGAGCCAGCGGCGGTTTCGGTTCCAGCCCCAAAGCCAATCCCAGTTTTTGAACGAGGGACAGGTTTGCTTTCCACACTTCAATGGCGGATTGCAGCTTCCGGACGCTGGGATGATCCTCCGCGGCGAGTTCTCTGGCGATGTTTAATCCTCCGCTGATGCGGCCGGAGAGCATCAGGGCGTAGGCGAAGTTCGTTTTGTAAACCGCGGGAACTTGGCCCCGCAGGAACAGCCCCGTGTGATCGAGCACCAGCGGGCGATACACACGAACGGCTTCGTCGGCTTTTCCGGCCCGCATCAAACACACGCCGAGGGCGTTCTTCATCGGGCCATCGTACCGCGACCGGGCCAGAGACTCGGCTTCGTCCAAACGGCCCGCTTCGATCAGCCGGCGAACCTTGGCATACGCCTCGGAATTCGCCGGTTCGGTCGTAGGCTGGGAATCGCGGGACATCGGCTCCGAAACGGCATGGGCGGAAACCGGGGGAGCGGAAATGGATTTGTGGGGAGCGGCTTTATATTGCATGGAAGGAAACTCCTCTTCAGAAGGCCGGGATCAACAGCGGAAAGGAATGGGGGAATTCGCCGTCGCCTTTTGATTCGGGCGGCGCAGAGCGTTCCCCGAAGGCGGCGGCCAGCGGCGGATCAGAGCGGAAGGACGCGGCGGTCGCACAAAAATCGGTGCGATCGGTGCCGTTTCCTCAAAGCGGGACCCTAAAGCTGAAGCGGGAGCGAGCGGCTCATGGACGCGGGAGCCAGCGAGATGCGAGCGGAGCCCTGCCAGCGGCGGGGGATCTCCTGGCTCACGTGGAACGCGAGGTCCACAGGAACCCAGGCGATGAGATGCGGACGGGCCAGGGAGACGTCGATGGCCGACGGTTGAAGCGCGGTTTCGCGAGGCGGCAACAACGGGCTGACGGCTGACGCGAGCCTGGCCTCGTTTTGAGATGGTTCCGGCCGACCGGCCACAGAAGCCCGCGGCGGATCGGCCGATTCAACGATCGCGAGAATGTTGAGGCCGATCAGAGAGCAAAGGGCGATAGCAATCGGGCGGGACATCAATTTGCAACCCACGGATGCGGGAAGTCATAGCCTTCAATCAGAAATATAGACGGGGGCACAGCGAAATCAAGAACCGGTCCCGAAATTTTCCCGGCGAGCGCGAACGAGCGGAGAGCCGATCTTGCCGATCGGCTCTCCCACTCGACTTTTGGCTCCGCGTTATTTCGATTTGAGGTCAAAATCGAGGCTGGGTTGCGGCGACGAGATGTTGGCGCTTAGCGTCGTTTTCGTGTTGTATTGCGCGGGGATGCTTTCCTTGACGGCGTCTTTCATTTCGCCGGTGTCGGGGTCGTGGAATTTCTTGCCGTTGGGCTTTTGCCAGTGGATTTCCACGCGGTAGCTGCCTTGGTTCGCCCCTTTTTCTTCGGGGATGAAATACGCGCCGCCCACGATGGATCCGCCGGTCACGCGGCTTCCGGCGGATTGGGGAATGAAGGAAATCGTGCCGCCGTCCACGGGCTGGCCGTCGATCGTCACCCGTCCGCCCACCGCCATGCGGGGCTGGCCTTCATAGGCGGGCTGGTTGCCGCAGCCCGCAATCAGCAAACACAAACCGGCAAGACAACCGGCTCGCAGCAATGTCTTCATGGAATGAAACACCTTTTTGGAAATTCGGAAAAATAAAAGCCAAGCCAGCGAAAGGGAGCCGCCTTTGGTGGTGTATTCTCTCGCGAAAACCAGTTCACCGCAGGCGGCTTCCCCAACCCATGTTTCAAGCAGGAGGAGAGGAAATCCAAATCCTCCTGTTGTTCCTTTGGGGGCGAACGGAACCTAAAACTCGCCCACCGGATTGCCGTCGGCGCGGAAGTAGAGGTTCTGGTAGGTGAAGCCGTTGCCGGCCATGGCGGTGGTCGTGGCGGTGCAGGTTGTGGTGGTTTCCGCAATCGGGTTGTGGCTGATGTTCTCGCTGACGAACCGCACCGAACCGTCGCACATCAGGAATTGGGCCCCGCCGACGTGTTCGCTGGACACGACGTGGCGGACGCAACCGCCGTCACCGGTTCCGGGGCTGGTCGTGGAGGTGGTGGGGTTCGGCGTGTTGATCGGCCAGGCCACGCGGAATTTGAACCCGGCGTCCGAGTTGCTGTGCCGGCCCCAGACGATGGCCCCGGTTTGCCGCTTCCCTTGGGGGTTCGTTTTCAACGCGCGTTCGCCGAACATCAGGGTATTGCTCGTGCCGTCGGTGATGTCGCGGACTTTGACGCTGGTATTCACGTTCCCGATGTCTTCGCTGATGACGTAATTGCTCTTCGTGTAGTTGCCGTAGTAGGGGTTGATCGGGTCGCCTGTGTCCGACGGGCAGACGAAGGCCGGCAGCGGGGTCTGCAAGAGCGCCTGTTCGAGGAGGCGAACACCGTGGTGGCCGCCGGCAGTTGGCAGCCGTTGGGGGCGAGTTGCTGGAACATCGGCGCCTGGTCCATCTGCGGCAAGAGGTACGTGCCCCAGCCCCAGGTGTTGTTGCCGTTGGAAACGCAGGGGCCGGCGGCATTGGTCACACTCACGATCCCTGGAGGAAACGTCTGATAGATTTCGTGGTAGTTGTGCATCGCCAGGCCGATCTGCTTGAGGTTGTTTTTGCACTGGCTGCGGCGGGCGGCTTCGCGGGCCTGCTGGACGGCGGGCAAGAGGAGCGCGATCAAAATGGCGATGATCGCAATCACCACCAAAAGTTCGATGAGGGTAAAACCGGTTCGCTTAAACTGTCGGGACATGGGTTGGTTTTCTCCAAAGAGAAGGGTCTACAGAGGGCGCAATTCCTGACGGCGGCAAAAGCCGGCGACGGACAAAGCGCAAAGTCAAAGGGGCAGCGGGGGAAGAGGAAAATGACGGCTCAGGCTTTTCGCCTCAGGCAGCGTCCGAACCGTCCCAGCGCGCGGCGACGGAGAACGTCCTCACGATGGGGCCATGAGGCTCATCGGGAAGGCCGCGGGCGGGTTCGTAACGTCCAAGACGGGAGAAGTCAGGCAGGCATCAAACGGCGGGAGGGACGAGGCGGGAAATTCTCAGCGGGCTCCGGCAAACGACAACTTTTCGATTCCCAATTCGCTCCACGAGGGCGAGGATTGTGTGAAGGTCTTGTGTGTTCCCTTCTAATGCCTATCAAACCAAGAGCGCAGTGAAAAAGATTCGCCAATTCTTCGCATTTTGCAAAAAAGATTTTCAGCGAGCGGTTTCGGCGGAGAGCCGCCGCTGCATTTTTTCGGTTAATCTTCAGCATCGTCGGGTTTCAGGCAGCGGCCGATTTGGCGGACGGCTTGCCGCAGGCGTTGGCTGTTTTCCACGACCGCCAGCCGCAGGTAGCCTTCGCCTTCTTCGCCGAAGCCCCGCCCCGGGCTGACGGCGACGCCGCCTTCGTCGAGCAGCTTCATCGCGAAGTCGATCGATCCCATCTGGGCGTAGGGTTCGGGGATTTTCGCCCACACAAACATCGTCGCCCGCGGGGGCGTGATTTCCCAGCCCAGGCGGTTGAGGCCGTCGCAGAGCACGTCCCGCCGCTGCTGGTACTCGGCGGCCACGCTTTCCACCGCCGCCCCGCAATGCCGCATGGCGACGATCGCCGCGATCTGCACCGGCTGGAAAATGCCGTAATCGTAATACCCCTTGATCGTGGCCAGTGCCCGCACCATCTCCGCATTGCCCGCAGCAGAAACCGATCCGCCAGCCGGCCATGCTGTAGCCTTTGCTCATCGTGGTGAACTCGACGCCCACGTCGAGCGCCCCCGGCACCGACAGAAAACTGGGGGCCTTGTAGCCGTCGAAGCAAATGTCCGCATAGGCGAAATCGCTGATGACGAGGAACTCGTACTTCTTCGCCAGCCGGACGAGTTCGACGTAAAAATCCTGCTCGACGGTCGTCGTGGTCGGGTTGTGGGGGAAGTTGACGACCACCAGCTTCGGCCGCGGAAACAGATGCTCGCAGGTGTAGGCGATGTTCGTGAGGAATTTGTCCGGCTCTTGCACGTCGAGGGCGATCACATTCCCGGCCGCGAGCATCACGGCATAAACGTGGACCGGAAACGACGGGGCCGGCACGATTGCGGTGTCCCCCGGTCCCATCAGAGCCAGGCACAAATGGCTAAAACCTTCCTTCGAGCCGATGCAGGCGATGATTTCGCTCGCAGGCTCCAGCCGCACGCCGTACAGCTTGAAATACCGGGCCGCCACTTCCCGGCGGAGGTTCGCGAGGCCGTCCGAGACGGAATAGCGGTGGTTGCGGGGATCGTTCAACGCCTCGGCGAGTTTTTCCGTAATCAGCGGGTCCGGCGGGTCGGTGGGGTTTCCCATCCCCAGATCGATCACATCCACCCCCGCCACGCGCTTCTGGTATTTGAGCTTGTTGATCTTGCCGAACAGGTACGGCGGCAGCCGCTTCACGCGGTCGGCGACGGGGATGTGAAACGGGTTGTCCTCAAAGGGAACGTCGGATTCGCTGCGCATGTTGGTTCATCGGGATCGGGGAAAGGGGGAAAACTCAGGGAATTTTCCGTTTCCGCGCCGGAATGTCAATGGCGGTCTTTTTCGCCGTCGGCCGCGAGTTGGGCCAGGAACTTGCCGATGGCCTCGGCGAACTCCGGCTCGTGGGAAGACAGAATCCCATTGTGGCCCGCGCCTTCGAGCGTCACGAATTGCTTGGCGTGATGGTTCTGCGAACGATCGGGAGCGGCGGCAAAGAGCTTCTGGCCCAGTTCATAAGGCACGACCTGATCCCGGGTGCCGTGGAACATCAGAATCGGACACGTCACATCGCCGACGCAATCCGCCGAGGGAAACCGGTCCCACAACAAGATCGGCACCGGCAGCCAGGGAAAACGCGAGCCGGCGGTCTCGGTCAGCGAAGAAAAACTCGAACGGACGATCAGGCCTGCGGGCGGGGTCCCGGCCTGGCAGACTTCCTGAGCCAACCGCACCGCGACGCCCCCGCCCAGCGATTCGCCGAAAAGCACGATCCGCCCCGGCGAGACCCGGCGGGTTTCGGTGGCGTATTTCCAGAGGCCGCGGGCGTCTTCGGCGAGGCCGGCTTCCGACGGGCTGCCGGGGTTTTCGCCGTAGCCACGGTAATCGATCGCAAACACATCCGCCCCGGACTGGCTGAGAATCTGATAATACATCACCCGCCCGCGCCGGTCGCCGCCGTTTCCGTGAAAAAACAACACCACAGGCGTCGCCGCGTCCAAGACTTTTTCGCA
Organism: uncultured Planctomycetaceae bacterium; assembly: GCA_963815195.1. GTDB lineage: Bacteria > Planctomycetota > Planctomycetia > Planctomycetales > Planctomycetaceae > CAWAVN01. Next base: position 267,686 of record CAWFGE010000007.1, on the reverse strand, counting down.
GTCCTCGGGGGTTTCGCACGCCTGCCCCTTTCGCAGGTAATGCCAGCCGTGGAGCGTCAAGCCGTCGGCCGTCTCGAAGGAGATTTCTTGCACGGACCCAGCCGGCCTAAGGGCTTCGGACAGCGGGATGGCTTCGGTCGTGGCCGGGCGGTAGATGAGGCTCCGCTGAAAAAACATCATCACCAGGCAGATCACGGCGTACCAGAACACCCCCCGCAGGATCACAAACCTCAGGCCACGTTTCCACAGCGGCTTGGGCGTTTCGGGTGCGGGAGGCGAGGACGCGGTTTCCGTTGTCCTCTCATCATTCTGTTCCATGTCGGCACGCGGGGAGTTGTGATTGGAAATCCAAGTCGGCACAGCCATTCCTGCCTGTGCCGGGATTGAAGAACGAATCGGCACAGACAAGAATGTCTGGGCCACGATGATTCTCAACCATCCATCATAGCTCGAAAGGTGCGACAGAGTTAGCATGAAAATCCTGCCGGTGTTGGATTTGATGGAGGGGAACGTCGTCCGCGGCGTGGGCGGCCGGCGGGAGGAATACCGTCCCATCGAAAGCGTGTTGACCCCCAGTTGCGAACCGCTCGCCGTTGCGAGGGCCTTTCGCGAGCGGTTGGGGCTGTCGCAGTTTTACGTCGCGGATTTGGATGCGATCCGCTTCGGGCGGCCGCAGAGTTCGGTCGTCCGCCGACTGGCGAGCGAGTTTCCCGGCTTATGGGTGGATGCAGGCTTTCGCGGGGCTGGCGACGCAGATTGGCTGTTGGAAATCCCGGGCACCGTCGCGGTTGCGGGTTTGGAAACCCTCGCCGGCCCGCAGGTGCTGGAGGAATTGGTCCAATCGTTCGGAGCGGACCGGGTCGTGTTCAGCCTGGATCTGAAAGCGGGGACGCCGTTGGGGGATCTCGAAGCCTGGCCGTCGAGTTCGTCTTTGGCAATTGCCGGGGAAGCGATCGCGGCGGGCGCGGGAACATTGATTGCGTTGGACCTGGCCCAAGTCGGCGAAGCCGCGGGCGTTTCCACGCTGCCCTTGTGCCGCGCGATCAAAACGAAATTCCCGGAGGTCCAGGTTTTCACCGGCGGCGGGATCCGCAGCGCAACGGACCTCGCATTATTCCAAGAGCACGAGATCGACGGAGCCTTAATTGCCTCGGCGTTCCACAAGGGCACGCTGGGCCGGGACGATTTGTGAGGGAATCGAAGATCTCAGCGGTGCCGGCGACGGAAGGTCGATTGGGGGGAGCTCTTGCTCATACGCGGCCCAATGCACCCAGAGGATGCGTTCGACTTCGCGGATCGCTTGGGGGTTTTCGTTGACCTCCGCGTGCGGGGCATCGACGAAGAATTCGCTGTCCACGCCGGCGATGCGGGCACTCCGGACGGACACGACGCCGTCGCCGGGACAGCAGGGCCCGCAGCATCCGCCGGTGCCGATGATCGAATGCAAATGCACCCACGGGGCAAAGGGAAGTTTCTGGAGTCCGCGGATGGCCGGGCTGTTGGGGGCCAACTGGTCCACGCTGTTCGGCATCCCTATCCGCCAACACCTCGGGAATGCCTCGGGATTGAGCCGTCTCAGTTCGATCCACATGTCTTCCAAGCTGGGCAACCGGCCCGCGAGGATCCGTCCGAGACAGCCGATCACCCGCGAACTCAAAATCGAGCCCCGATGAGGCACGGCCATGAACACCACCCGCTTTACAAACGGCTGCGGACCGAAGAAATACATCTCCGCGAGCTTCTGGCGCGTCGCCGCATCGCCTTGAATTTGGCCGAACGGCACGCGGGAAAATTCATCCCACAAAAAGTTGCCGCTCCAGGTGACTTGCAGCCGGGATAGCAAGCCGCCCATGCTGTGCCCGATGAGGATCATGTGTTCGAGGGCCGGGTCCTCGCCGTTCAGGTCGAGAAAAGCCAACGTGTTCCGCAGGTCCTCGCGAAGCTCCGACGCGGTTTCCAAAAACGGCACGCTCGTGGGATAGAGATAGGCCCAGATTTGATATTTCGCCATGAGCTCGGGCGTGTTGAGCAGTTCGTTAATCATCGCCCCCCACGTGGCGGGGTTCGAGAGCAAACCGTGCACGAGCACGATCGGGATTTTGCCGGGCTGATAGGGCTGGAAAAACAAGAGGCCCTCGTGATTGACCGCGACTTCGGGATCGAAAAACGCCGTCCACGGATTGACCTGGGTTTCGAGTTGCCGCACGGCATATTGGACGGACGCCGCGATATTGCTCGACAACGCCAGTTCCCGCCCCGCGACCGCGAGCGAACGGTGGGAAATCGGGCTATGGAATTCCAACCGCCAGCCGGCGGCGGGGACTTCGCGGAGGACCGCGGTGATCGTCACAGGTTGCCGATCGAGATAATATTCTTCGCCCGGCTCGTTGGGGCGGTTGATGTGGACGCCCTGGATCGCAGCCCCCACGCCGGACCGCACGCTGCACGCGAATGTGGGATCCTGATAACACGTGGCGGGAGGCAGGAAGCAATCGATCTGATCGAGCCGCCAAGGCAGCCCCACGCTTCTCACGGGAACGATTTGCCAGCGGCCGTCGATGACAACCTTCAGGCCGGCCGCCGGATCCAATCGCCCCAATCGATGCCCGGCAATCACCGTGGACAACACCGCCGAGTTGTACAAGTTGAGTGAACCGAGAAGCAATCGCGGCGGCTGTTCGGCCAGGCCTTCCTCCACATCCTTCCACGATTGAATCGCAGCGGAGAAAAACCGATCGACGCTCGCCGCATCGCCCGCCGCCGAGAGCCGGTTTCCCGCTTGGAATTCCCGAAACGCCTCTGCATACCGCGGCCCGCCGGCGGCGCACGGCGTGAGCGGAACCTCCTTTTGGACCGAAGGATTTTCGCCCGCCGGTTGCGGGGCGGGTGGAATCTCCGCTCCACCCGTGCGCGGAAGCCCGGCCGCGCCGAAGACGGCGCACATCAAAATCCCATAGCGAATCGTTCGCGGCATGAAGGCCGTCCTTGTGCGAGAAAACCGGCGCGGATCACAATCTGTTTCGGCCGGCCCAAGGCGGCACGAAAGGCAGAATGCTCGCGACGAGAAAAATCCCCCGACTTGTGTAGAGCGGCGGATTTTGACGAAGAGCTGCGGCTGGGCGAAAGACTGCTCTTGCTGAGGTTTGCCTAGATTAGGTAAAACGCGCGGGCTCGCGGGGTTTGAGGGGAACGGGTTTGATTCCTCGCCCGCGGCATCGTGGCACATTAACGAATGAACCGCACAGAGACAGGGATGTCATGCGACGAATTCTCAGCGTAACGCGGAGCGGGTTTCTCAACGGGATTTCCTCGCCGCGGATGCAGGCGGCGGTTTGCGGATTGGCCGCGGGTTTTGTGGTGTTGGCGTGGTGCTTTGAATGGACCGCCCAGTTCGGCACGTCGCTACCCGCCGTGAGCGCGCTGGTGCTGGCGATGTTATTGGCCTTGGAACTCGGTTGGCGGCCGCTCAAATCGGGGAACGCGTCGCGATCCTTAGGGACCGCTTTGGGTTGGCAGGGATTTCTCGCCGCTTGGACGCTCGCGTTTCCCTGGTTGCTCGATTGGCACAGCGGGTTTCTGGAGGTCTTTTCTCCCACTCAACTCGCCGTTCCCGGCCTCGCGCTCGCCGTGCTGTTCGGCATCGCCCTCGTCTTGGTCACGCCGCCGGCTTATGCGCTTTCGCGAATGCCGTTTTGCGTGCTCGCGAAATCGGCCGCCGCGGAGAAGCCCTCGTCCCCGGGCAGCATCACGGCCTTGTTCCTGGGCGGAACGGCGGCGGGGGGGTTGCTCTCGGCGTTTGTGCTCGCTCCAGGGTTCGGCGTCGCGACTGCCGCCCTCGGCGGGGCTTTGCTCGGAGCAATGTTCCTTGCCGCGGCCTTGGTTTGGTCTCCATCTTCAAGCGAAACTCCCCCAGCCGATGCCGCCGAGGAATCGATTTCGACAACCCCTCCCGCCGACCGCAGCCTTTGGGACAAGACCGGGCGGGAGGTTTGGACGGGGTTGATACTCGTTTGCCTGGGCGGCATGTTTGCCTGGGCGAGCCGGGCGGTGGATCAATTGATGCCCGTCTCCGTGGCGATCGTGTGCTCGAAATGGGCGTTTCTGGTGCTGGGCTGGGCGGGGGGATTGGCCTGGGGGCAGCGAAGCTCCGCCATGAAAACCCGCGGCCGGGGTCTGGCGGCGGGGCTGTTCGCCGGGGCGTGGCTGGTGATGCTCGCCGTCTCGTTTCCGTGGCTCGTCAACGTCTGCTTGAGTTTCACGACGTCGGTGTCCCAGGTCTTTTTGTTGACGCTGTGCCGACTGGCGATTGCCGGCGGCATGCTGCTTCCGTTCGGTTTTGCCTGGGGGCTGTTTTCGGCCCTTGGCTCACAATTGGAAGTGTCCAAACGCGAGACATCCGCCGTTCCACTCTATTCAGCGGCGTTCTTGACGGGATGGTTATTAAGCCAATGGGTTTTGATGACCAACAATTCGATGGTCGCGATCGCCGTGGGCTTGTCCGTGGCTGTGTTGGGATTGGCTTTGGTGCGGCTGGTTTGGGAACGGCAATGGCCGGAAGGTTGGCGGACCCGCAGCCTCGTTGCCGGATGCAGCTTGTTGATCGTGTGCCCCTTGGCGTGGTCGGGGAATTATCGGCCAGAAACTTCGGCGAAGTTGCTGTTCGCGGCTCCGGTGTTCGACGCCCATCGGGCCAAGCTGGCCCCGGAACTGCTCCGCGTCTTGGATGAAGGCCGGCTCGTCGCCCGCGCGGAAGGACCGGGCGGAACCTACACCCTCTGGAAATACCGCGGCGTGCAATGGCAACTCCGCCAATCGGGACTCCCCAAAGGCATGGCCAGCGGCGATGTGCGGATGTGTCCGGAATTCTCCGCGGAACTTCTGCCCGCGGCCTTTCCGCTCGTGTTGCACGAACGCCCCGCGACGATGTTGATTCTCGGCCTCGGCAGCGGCGTGCCGGTGACCACGTCGCTGGCGTTCCCCACGCAGGAAGTCACCTGTGCGGAGTCCGATCCCGCGCTCATCGCGATGGTGAAGGACCATATCTGGACACAGCGGCCCTCCGACCCCGCGAAGGATTCCCGGCTGACGATTCTGCCGATCGACCCGGCCCTGTGCCTGCGGGCCGAGCGGAAGACGTTCGATGTGATCGTCTCGCTGCCCCATCAGCCGGCCCTCGCTCAGACCGCGGCGTATTTCACCCAATCTTTCTACCATGACGCCGCCGAGCGGTTGAGCGAAGACGGCCTGTTCTGCCAGCGGCTGGCGTTTATCGATCTGGGACCGGAAGCCCTCCGCGCGGCGGCGCGGACCATGCAAAGCGCCTTTCGGGACGTGGTGTTTCTCGAAATGGCCGGCGGGGAGATGCTGCTTATCGGCACGAACTCTCCCCGGGGCGTCGCCCGCGAAGGATTGATCGAGCGGCTCCAGCGGGAACACGTCCGCCGGCAGTTGGGGCACTTGGGCTGGGACTGGTCCGTGCCTTTGAACCTCGCCGCGTTCGACAACGAAGCCCTCAAAACCTTCTCCACGAAAAACGCCCGCTGGTCCCAGACGGCCAACACCGTCTCCAACGGCACGCTGGCGTTCCGGCTGCCGGCGGAAATGATGCGCTGGGGACCGAAGCCCTTCGAGAATCAAGAGGCGCTCGCTCCGCTGGGAGAACGCTTCGCCCAGTGGGGCGGCGTCGATCCCAAAGATCCCGATTTGCTCCGCCGATTGGCCGAGGTCACCGGGCAGCGAAATCTGATGACCAGCCATCCCGACGAGTTTTGGGTCTATCGCAAGACCGTCAAGGAGCAGATCACCAAGAACCCGCGTTCGATCATCGTGCAAGTCAAAGGCGAGCGGCCCCGGCGCGAAATCCATGAGGAGGAAAAACGCCGGCTCGCGTATTTCCGCGCCTTGGGCGACACGGTCAAGCACTATCCGCACCGCCCGGAAGACATCGCCCGCGTGGAATCCTTCGCCGACCCTTACGATCCGCTCGTGACGTTTTTCCTGCATCAAGAGGTGGCCGAGCTGTATTCGCGATCGGCGGTCCGCGATTGCCCGGCGGAGTTGGCCCATCGGTTTTACTCCCTGTTCTACTCGGCTCCGGGAGATCGTTCGGTGCGGAACGTGACGGCGGCGATCGATCTGTTGTGCGATCATCCCGAAGCCGCCCCCGACCCGCTCGACCGCTGGGACCGCCTCAATGCGGTGCTGCAGATGATGAAACAGCGCTGGGCGGTGCGGGCCGGCGTGACGCCGAGTTCCACGCAGGTCGCGATCAACGATGTGGAAAAGTCCGTGGCCGCCGTAAACCGGGCAATGCAAACGATGGATCACCTTCGCGAAGACGCGGGCATCGACGCAGAGGACTGGCAGGCCCGCCGGCGGTTTCTGGAAATGACCGTGGTGAATCCGCTCCGGGCTTACCGCCGGCGATTGCTGCCGATCCTCAAGCGGCAGCGCGGCCATCAAGAGCAGCAGCAATCCCAGGACCCGGCCCAGGTTGACAACGGCGGAATTGCGCCGTAAGGAAAAGGAGCCGCGCACGAAGTAAGCGGTTCCCAGGTTGACAACGGCGGAATTGCGCCGTAAGGAAAAGGAGCCGCGCACGAAGTAAACGGTTCCCAGGTTGACAACGCCGTAAGGAAAAGGAGCCGCGCACGAAGTAAGCGGTTCTCGAACGCGCAAGGAAAAGGAACTCCGCTGACTTCGTGCGCGGCTTCTTGGAAGCATTTCGCGGGAGCATCTTATGGCGGATTCTGATTTCCTCGAACCGGTCAAGCACTTGGAAATGACGGTGCTCATGACGCCGGACAAGGCCAACTTTTCCGGCAACGTCCACGGCGGCGAGATGATGAAGATGCTCGACGAGGTGGCCTTCGCGTGCGCCTCGCGGTATTCCGGCCAATACTGCGTGACCCTGGCGGTGGATCAGGTCGTCTTCAAGCAGCCGGTCCATGTGGGGGAACTGGTCACGTTTCTCGCCAAGGTGAACTTCACCGGGCGGACGTCGATGGAAGTCGGCATCAAGGTGATCGCGGAGGACATCAAAGCCCGCACCTGCCGGCACACCAATTCCTGCTACTTCACGATGGTCGCGGTCGATGGCGAAGGCAATCCGGTCCCGGTGCCCGCGGTGAAGTTGGAGACGACGGCGGATCATCATCACTACGAAGCCGCCAAACGCCGCCGGGCCTTCCGCCGGGAAATCCAGGAGCGAAGCTGGACCATCAACGAACAGACTCCCCCGAAGGCCCCCGAATAATCCCCCTTTTCGGCGGTTATCTCTGCGGTGGACAGGCTCTCGCGCTCGCCTCCGGATTTTCGCAAATTCTTCACGTCTAGTGGCGAAGAAACACCGGATTGCATAAGATCCACGGTTTCCGGTGAGCCTCGAATTGCGCCGGGGTTTTCAGAGTTTCCCTTCGCTGCCGACGTTCGCCGGGTTTTCTCAATTAGACGTGCGTGTTCGTGATCCTCGCGCCGGCATTCTCTCCGGAGAAGGCCCCTGCGATTCGACAAGAAGTTTTGTAACCCGAAAAATCACTCCTCAGCGGCCCGGGAAGGACGCGGTCGATGCGTTCCCGCCTCCGCCGGCTTGGGGTGACTTTTGAAACCACTTCTAGCAAAAGGATAAGCGACTCAATGGCCAAGCACAAAATTGAAGACATCCGCAACGTGGCATTGGTCGGACACGGAGCCAGCGGGAAAACGACTTTGGCGGATCTGATGCTGTTTAAGACCGGCGTGGCGACGCGAGCCGGTTCGGTCGACGAAGGCAGCAGCCTGCTCGATACGGACGACGACGAAAAAGAGCACAAATACACGATCTCCTCGGCCCTCGCGAATATCGAGCACAACGGCAAGCGGATCAATCTGATCGACACGCCGGGCTATCCGGAATTCATCGGCCACGCGATCGGGGCGCTGCGGGCGGTGGAGACCGCGGTCGTGATGATCAATGCCGGGGCGGGGATCGAAGTCAACACTCGCCGGACGTTCGCCCGCGCGGGAGACGCCGGCGTCGGGCGAATGGTGCTGCTCAACAAATGCGATCAGGAAAACCTCGACTTCAATCACCTCTTGGGCATGATTCAGGAATCCTTCGGCCAACAATGCGTGCCGCTGAACGTGCCGGTGGGCCTGGGCAGCAAATTCTCCGGCGTGGTCAGCACGTTGAACGTGCCCGCGGAAGTTCCCGGCGATGCCCAGGCCGATCCCAAGGAACTCAACCAGACCGTGATGGACGCCATCGTCGAAGCCGACGAGGAATTGATGATGCGCTACCTCGAAGGCGAGCCGCTCAGCCCCGAAGAAGTCGCGGGCGGGGTGGCCAAAGCGATCGCGGCGGGCACGTTGATCCCCGTGTTCTGCACCAGTTCCAAAACCGATGTGGGGGTGACGGAGTTCATGGATGCCCTGGCCGCTTATGCGCTCGCACCCACGCACCTCACCCGCACCGCGACCAAAGAGGACGGCGAAGAGGTCACGCTCAAGCAGTCGCCGGACGAGCCGGTCGTGGCGCAGGTGTTCAAGTCCCGCATCGATCCGTTCGTGGCGAAGATGAGCTTCGTCCGCGTGTTTTCGGGCACCATGAAAAAAGATTCCACCCTCACCCAAGCCGGCCACTCGCGGCCGGTCAAAATCTCCCAACTGCTCGAAGTTCAAGGCGGCAAAAACACGGCCGTCGATGAAATCCCGGCGGGAGGTTTGTGCGCGTTGGTGAAGATCGACGAACTCCACGTCGGCGATACATTGACCAAAGACGGCGACCTCGCCATGCCTGCCATCAACTTCCCCATGCCGATGATCGGACTCGCCGTCGAGCCGAAGACCCAGGCCGACCAGCAGAAGATCTCCGGGGCGCTTCAGAAAATCGTGGATGAGGATCCCACCTTCAAAGTCAACCGCGATTCGCAGACCAAGGAAATGGTGATGTACGGCATGAGCGAGTTGCATCTCAAGCTGATCGAGGAACGCCTCGCCCACCGGGACAAGGTGCACATCAACACGCACCAGCCGAAGATTCCCTACCGCGAAACGGTGATGGGCGCCGCCGAAGGCCATTACCGCCACAAAAAGCAGTCGGGCGGTTCGGGGCAGTTCGCCGAAGTGCATTTCCGCATCGCCGCCTTGCCGCGGGAAGTCGATCCCGAAGAGTTTTTCACCAAGGACCGCTTCGCCAGCATGCGGCATTACCATTACGATCCCGATTTGAATTACGCCTTCGTCGATCGCGTGACGGGCGGGTCGGTGCCCAATAACTTTATCCCCGCGGTGGAAAAGGGCATCCGCGAGCGGATGGAAAAAGGCGTGATCGCGGGCTACCAGGTGCAGGATGTGACCTGCGAATTGTTCTTCGGCAAGGACCATCCGGTGGACAGCAACGAAACCGCGTTTAAGACCGCTGCGAGCATGTGCTTTCGAAACGTGTTCCAGGAAGCCAAGCCCGCGCTGTTGGAACCGATCGTCACCATCGAAATTACCGTGCCCGACGACAAGCTCGGCGACATCAACAGCGACCTGAGCACACGCCGCGGCCGGCCCGAAGGCATGGAAAGCGCGCCGGGGGGCTTTCAGATCGTCAAAGCCAAGGTCCCCTTGGCGGAAGTGATGACCTACGCCCGCGATCTCTCCAGCATGACGGGAGGCCAGGGTTCCTACACCTTGGAGCCGAGCCATTACGAAATGGTCCCGGCCAACGAGCAGCAAAAAATTGTCGCCGCCGCCCACCGGGAGGAAGAGGAGGATTGATGCTCCGCAAAACCGCGTGAGCTAACTGAGAATGTCATGGAGCACACGCGCCGGCTCGACGCCCGTGAGCCGCATGTCGAGACCCTGATGCTTAACGCTCAGCCGGCGATCGTCGAGACCTAGTAGATAGAGCATCGTCGCATGCAGGTCGCGGACGTGGACCACGTTGTCGACCGAATTGTATCCGAGTTCGTCCGTCGCCCCATAGGTCATGCCGCCCTTCACGCCGCCGCCGGCCATCCACATCGAAAACCCCTTGATATGATGATCGCGGCCCGGGCCGCCTTTGCCTTGAAACATCGGCGTCCGCCCGAACTCTCCGCCCCAGATAATCAGCGTCTCCTCCAAAAGCCCGCGCTGTTTCAGGTCTTGGATCAGCGCATAGGTCGGCTTGTCGGTGAGGCCGCCGCAGATATTCATATATTTCACCAAATCGCCGTGATGATCCCAGCCGCGATGATAGAGATGAATAAACCGCACCCCGCGCTCGGCGAGCCGCCGCGCTAAGAGACAATTGGAAGCATAAGACCCATCGCCCGGCTGCGCTCCATACATGTCGAGCACATGCCTGGGCTCGTCCGATACGTCCATCAGTTCGGGGACCGATGTCTGCATGCGAAACGCCATTTCATAAGCGGCGATCCGCGTATCGATTTCGGGATTCCTGACGGTTTCGTTGCGATGGCGGTCGAGCGCGGCGATCGTGTTGACGAGCTGCTGTTGTTGATGAGAATCGACGCCTTTGGGATTCCGCACATAATGCACCGGATCGCCGCTGGAATTGAACTCCACCCCTTGAAACCGGCTCGGCAAAAAGCCCGCGGCCCATTGCCGGGAGGCGATCGGCTGCGGATTGCGTCCGCCCACGCTCGTCAACACGACAAAGCCCGGCAGGTCTTCGCTCTCGCTGCCGAGCCCATAATTCACCCAAGCCCCCATCGACGGCCGGCCGCTGATCGCCGTGCCCGTGTTCATAAACGTGTGGGCCGGGTCGTGGTTGATCTGCTCGGTGACAAGCGAGCGGATGATGCAAATGTCATCCGCCATCTTGGCATGCCAGGGCAAAAAGTCACTGATCTCCTGGCCGCTTTCGCCATAGCGACCAAACTTCGTCAACGGCCCCTGGCAGCGAAGTTGCTTTCCTTGAAGCTGGGCAATCGGCTGGCCTTTTGTGAAAGACTCCGGCATCGGCTGGCCGTCGAGTTCTTTGAGCCTGGGCTTATAGTCGAAGGTCTCCAGATGCGACGGCCCGCCCGCCATGCACAAGAAGATCACCCGCTTCACTTTCGGCAAATGATGCGCACCGCCCGGCGTTCCTGAATCTTGCGTGACGCGAGCAGCCAGTCCATCACGACTCAACAGCGAAGCGAGCGCCGTTGAACCGAGAGCGACGCCCGATTGCCGCAAAAACGTCCGCCGATTCGCGAGGTGCGTGAAGCCGAGTGGTGGATGCGTTGTCATCATGGGATTATCAAGCTTTGGATTACGATGGAGACTACGGTACTGATCAGTTCCGCGTGATGGTTTCGTTCATGTTTAATATCGCGCGGGCTACGCTCGTCCACGCGGCGAGTTCGGGCAGTTGAGTTTTCGGAACCGGCGCGAGACCGGTACTCAAGACTTCTTGAGCGGCCTCCGGGTGTTGCTGATACTGCCTGCGGTTTTTCTTTAAAAGATCCAACAACAGTTTGCGTTCTACCGAGTCCGGCTTGCGCGACACGGCTTCCCGGTAGGCGAAGTTGAGACGCGAATCATCCGTGCCGCCGCCTTCCTTTAATATCCTGTCCGCGAGCACTCGCGACGCCTCGACAAAGGTTGGGTCATTTAACAGCGTGAGCGCGGCGAGCGGTGTGTTGGACTGGGGCCGCCGGGCCGTGCATTCTTCCCGGCTGGGAGCATCAAAGGCCTTGAGCATCGGATGCAAAAACTGTCGCTGCCAATGCACATACACGCCCCGCCGCCGCTGCCTCGAATCCGTATCGTGGTGGTAAGTCCGCTTGGGAAAGTTCAAGTGCCGATAGTAGCCTGCGGGCTGATAGGGCTTGACGCTCGGCCCCCCGATCGAACGATCCAACAAGCCGCTGATCGCGAGGGCATTGTCGCGAACAAACTCGGCGGGCAGACGAAACCGCGCCTGGCGTGCATACAGACGATTTTCGGGATCTTGCAAGAGCAGTTCCCGATCGGCCACCGAGGATTGCCGATAGGCCCGGCTCATTACGATCTGTTTCACCATCTTCTTAATATCCCAGCCGTTTTCGTAAAACTCGACGGCCAGTTGGTCCAAGAGCTCGGGATGCTCCGGCGGTTCGCCCTGGCCGCCGAAGTCGTCGAGCGATCGCGAAATCCCTTGGCCGAAAAACAAGAACCACAAGCGGTTCACAAACACGCGGGCCGTCAAGCCGCCCGCGCCCTGCCGGGCGTCGCAGAACCAGTTCGCCAAATCCAGCCGCGTCTTCCGCGGATGGCCAGCCTGAATCGGACCGAGGAATTCCGGCACCGCCGGTTTCACAATCGGGCCGCTGTCGTCGAGCCAATTCCCGCGCGGCAAAAGCCGCATCGTGCGCGGCTCGATCGAGACCGAGATCATCGTCAACCTTGCATTTTTGCGGATCGCTTCGATCTTTTGCTCTCGCTCCGCGATGCGCGCTTCCACTTTGCGCTCGTTGTCGTCCGCGAGTTCCTCGTTCAGAGACCGCACTTGGTCTTCTAGTTCCGCAATGCGGTTCCGCTCGCGTTTTGTCAGAACCTTAATTTCAGGCGGGCGAGCCGTGGGCACTCTGTCCGCTCCCACCTTAAAGTGTTTGGCCTCATCCACGTCGGCAAAAAACGCCGCGAGCGAATAGAAATCCTTCGAGGTATAGGGGTCGTATTTATGGTCGTGGCATTGGGCGCAGCCCACGGTCGCGCCCATCCAGACGTTGGAAAGATTGCGCACGCGGTCGGCCGCATAGATCGCCAGGTATTCCTTGGGCTGCACGCCGCCTTCATGCGACGTTTGCAGCAAACGGTTATATCCCGAAGCGATCTTTTGATCGATTGTCGAACCCGGCAGCAAATCGCCCGCGAGTTGCTCTCTCGTAAACTGGTCGAAAGGCAGATTGTCGTTGAAGGCGTCGATCACATAATCGCGATAGGGGGAGATATTATGATCCTGATCGCCGTGATAGCCGACGGTGTCGGCATAGCGAACCAGGTCGAGCCAATACACCGCCATCCGCTCTCCATAATGGTCGGACTTTAACAGCCGATCGACGATCGCTTCATAGGCGGGTTCGCTCGGATCCTTGACAAAGGCGTCGACCTCCGCAGGCGTGGGCGGCAGGCCAGTCAGGTCAAAGTTCAACCGGCGAACGAGCGTAACCGCGTCGGCGTCGGGTGAAGGCTCGAGGCCCTCTTTTTCCCAGCGGGCCATTAAGAAGCGATCAATCCACTGATCCGACCAGGCTTGATTCTTGACCACAGGCACCGCCCGGCGTTTCGGCGGGACATAGGCCCAATGCGCCTGGTATTTCGCCCCTTGCGCGATCCACCGCTTGAGCGTGTCGATCTCCTTCGCGGAAAGCGTCTTGCCCGACTCCTCGGGCGGCATCCGTTCGCTCGAATCGCCGCTGGTGATCCGGCGAATGAGTTCGCTTTCCGTCGGCTTGCCCGCCACGATGGCCGAGTCCTTAGCGCTTTCTTCCACATCCAGCCGCAAGTCGGCTTCGCGGTGCTTGGAGTCCGGGCCGTGGCAGAAAAAGCACTTGTCCGAAAGAATCGGGCGAATGTCGCGGTTATAGTCCACCTCGTCCGCGGCCATCACGCGCGGCAGACTGAGTGCTAGTAACCCCACCATGAATAGAGTAGAGCGGCGACAGTAAGACGTGGGCAAAGACATGTGTGATCCTGATAAGTCAACTTCAACGGCGGTGTTAAGAAATCAATTCGGGAATGACCTTCGCGGGCAAGACCCCGGTGAGCCGTTGATCGAGACCTTGATATTTATAGGTGAAGCGTTCGTGGTCGTAGCCCAGTTGATGCAGAATCGTCGCGTGAAAGTCGCGGATATGCACCGGGTCTTTCACGATGTTATAAGAGAAATCGTCGGTCTCGCCATAGACGGTGCCGGCTTTCGTGCCGCCCCCGGCCATCCACATGGTAAAGCAGCGCGGGTGATGGTCGCGGCCGTAGTTCTTCATCGAAAGGCCGCCTTGCGAATAGATCGTCCGCCCGAATTCGCCGCCCCAGATGATCAAGGTCTCATCGAACAGGCCGCGCTGCTTGAGATCGTTGATCAGCGCATAGGTCGTCTGGTCCACGTCCCGGCACTGGTCCGGCAAACGTCCCGCGACGTTGGCGTGCGTGTCCCAGTTGTTGTGATAGATCTGGACGAACCGCACGCCTCGCTCCACCATCCGCCGGGCCAACAGGACCGTGTTGGCAAACGTGCCCGGCTTTTTGGCGGCGTCTCCATAGAGCTGATAGGTCGATTCCGATTCGGTGCTCAGGTCCGTCAATTCCGGCACACTCGACTGCATGCGGAAAGCCAACTCGTATTGTTGAATCCGCGTCGCGGTTTCCGGGTCGCCCAGGCGTTCGTGGTTCAGTTCATTGAGGGACTTAAGGCCGTCCAAGGTTGTGCGGCGGACCTGTTGGGGCACGCCCGCGGGGTTATTGATAAACAGGATCGGATCGCCGCTGGTGCGAAACGAGGTCGCCGCGTGTTCCCCGGAGAGATAACCCGACGACCACAGCCGGGCCGAGATCGCCTGGACTTGCTCGGTGTTCGTCGGCCGGGCGACCATCACCACGAACGTGGGCAGGTTCTCGTTCAAAGAGCCCAGGCCATAAGACGTCCAGGCCCCCAAGCAGGGCCGGCCCGTGATCTGGTTTCCGGTCTGCATATAACAAATGGCAGGCTCGTGGTTGATGGCTTCCGTGTGCATGCTGCGGACAAACACCATGTCGTCCACAACTTTTTTCGTCCAAGGCAAGAGTTCGCTGACCCACATCCCCGATTTGCCGGCCTGCTCGAACTTGAACATGGACGGCGCGATCGGGAACCGCTTCTGCCCGGAGGTCATCGTCGTCAGCCGCTGCCCCATGCGGACGGAATCGGGCAGGTCTTTATCGTACCACTCCTTCATCACGGGCTTATAGTCATAAAGATCCATCTGCGGCGGCCCGCCGACCATGTGCAAATAGATAATATGCTTGACCTTGGGCGGGAAGTGCGTCGGCACGGCCCCGGGATGCGCGGTTTTGCTATTTTCCTTCGCGAACATCTGGGAAGGCATTAAGGAGGCGAGCGCGGCCGTTCCCAGGAGATGCGACCCCTTGGAAAAAAAATGCCGGCGCGTGAGTTCCAGTTGTAAGTCATTCGAAATCATGGAGTTTTCTCCGTCATAGGAAACGGCACAAGTAGAGCCTCTAGGATCCGGACTATTTATTCAGCACTTCGTCCAAATTCATCAACTCGTTCGTGAGCATCGTCCACGCCGCGAGCGTGGCCGGTTCGAGCGATTTGTCGGCCGGGGATTCGCCGACTTCCAAAAGCTGGCCGGCTTCGCCGGGATGCGCTTTATAGTAGGCCAAAAGCTTGTCGAGAGACCGTTCGATAATCGGTGTCTCTTTCGCATCGAACGGCCGGCAGAGCAGGCGCAGGCCCATAAAATTCAGATGATCGGAAAAGGTTGTGCCTTCCTTCAAAGACTTCTGCGCGAGATGCTTCGCGGCTTCGACGAACTGCACATCGTTCAATGTCACGAGCGCTTGGAGCGGCGTGTCCGTGCGTTCGCGACTGACGACGCAGTATTCGCGATTGGGGGCGTTAAAGATGTCCATCGAAGCCGGCGGTGCCATCCGCTTCCAGAACGTATACAGGCTGCGGCGGTAGAGTTCATCGCCTGTGCCTGGCTCGTAGCTGCGCGTGTTGCTGACATTCATCGCGATCGCTTCCCAGACACCGGGCGGTTGATAGGGCTTGACGCTCGGCCCGCCGATTTTCGGCACCAAAAGCCCGCTCGCGGCCAGGGCATAGTCGCGGACCATCTCGGCATCCATGCGGAACCTCGGCCCGCGCGATAAGAGACGATTGTCGCGGTCGAGTTCCAGTTTTTGGGCCGTCGTCGCGGCGGATTGCCGATAGGTTGCGGAGGTCACCATCAGTTTAAAGAACTTCTTGACATCCCAGCCGGTCTCGCGAAACTCGACCGCAAGCCAATCGAGCAATTCCGGGTGGGACGGAGACTGGCCCATCACCCCGAAGTCGCCGGCCGTTTTGACAATCCCGGTGCCGAACACTTCCTGCCAATACCGGTTGACGGTCACGCGGGCCGTCAACGGATGCTCGGGAAGCAGCAGCCACTTTGCAAAGCCCAGCCGGTTTTTCGGGGCGTCTTTCGGAAAGGCCGGCAGCACGGCGGGCGTGCCGGGAGACACTTCGTCGCCGCGTTTGTCATATTCGCCGCGGAACAGCACATAGGCCATCGCCTCCTGATCTTGTTCCTGCATCACATGGGCGACGGTGCCTCGGGCTTGAATATCATTTTGCTCGCGCTCATAGCCGGCGAGTTGTTGGCTGGACTTTTGATAGTCCGCATCAAATGATTCCAGCCAATAGTTGTAGAGCAGTTGCTTTTCTTTCGCGGTGCGGTCTTTGTTCGGTTTGGCGAGAATGGTTTCATATTGACTCTGCCCGGCAAGAGCATCGACGTCGGCGGGAGTCAAGGTGCGCTCGTAAATCCGTAAATCTTGCAGGCTTCCCGTAAATTGATCGCCGTCGCTCCGCTGGCCGATCTTGAACGGCACCTCGGTGCGGATCGGGCCTTTGAGCTTGTCGTTTTCGACATTCGTTTGTTGCGGCTTGCCGTTATAGTAGATCTTAATGCCGGCGGCTTTTTGAGAACCGTCATAAGTCACGGCGACGTGCACCCACTGGTTCGCGGGGACCTGGGCCCGGCTGACGACTTTGAGACCCGCGGCGGGCCAGGAGTTGATAATGTGCATACCGACTTGCCTGCGTTGCATCCACAGGTCCCAGCCGCGGTATGTGTTCCCGCGGTCCATGCGGGCGCAGATGGCTCCGAACCCATCGTTCGCGGGCACATTGATCCAACCGGCGAGCGTGAAAGGCTGATCGCTTTCAAAATTTCCGACTTCGGAGAACTCGCTCGCCTGCCCTTGAACCGCCAAGGCCTTGGTGCCCGCGGGGCCGTCTTTCCACGTGGTCGTTTTTGCCAAGGGGGCTTCCGCCGGTTCGTGGTTGATCTCGATGTGAACTTTATCGCCTTCGCCTTCATTGAGGGGGGCATGAAATGACAGGCCCTCGCTTGGAACGGTCGCCTTTAGAACCTCCGGCTTCGCGGCGGCCAACCACTTTTGATAATCGGACCGAGCCTCTTTTCTCCGCGTATCGACTTGCTGCCTGGCTGTTGATACTAGTGCCTTTAATTCATTCCATCGCGGCCGGTCTTGGGGCAGCGGCACGCGGACGATGGGCGGCGTGTCTTTAATGTTGCCGTCTTTCGCGGCTTGGGTTGTATTGTTAAAGAACGCCGCCATCTCATAAAACTCGCGTTGCGTGAGCGGATCGAACTTATGACTATGGCACACCGCGCAACCGGCCGTTAAACCCATCCAGACTTGCGATGTCGTTTCCACCCGGTCGCGGGTATACAGGACGAGGTATTCCTCGTTGATGATCCCGCCTTCGTTGGTCGTCATATTGCAGCGGTTAAACCCCGAAGCGATTTTCTGAGCCAGCGTGGCATCGGGCAGCAGGTCGCCGGCGAGGCTTTCGATGGTGAACTCGTCATAGGGCATGTTGCGGTTAAAAGCCTGAATGACCCAATCTCGATAGGACCACATCTCGCGAAAGTTGTCGAAATGAATGCCATGAGTGTCGGCATAGCGGGCATAGTCCAGCCAATGCCGGCCGCGGTGCTCGCCCCAATGCGGCGACTTGAGCAGCTCATCCACGTACTTCTCGTAGGCATTGGGCGAGGGGTCGTTGACGAAGGCTTCGACGAGTTTCGGTTCCGGCGGCAGGCCGGTGATGTCGAGACTGGCCCGGCGAGCGAGCGTCCGCCGATCCGCTTCCGGGGCGGGTTGAAGACCGGCGGCTTCCAATTTTTCAAGGACAAAGGCATCGATGGGATTTCGCACCCAGCCTTTGTTTTTGACCTTCGGAAGCTCCGGCCGCTTCGGGGGAATGAAGGACCAATGCAACTGGTACTTGGCCCCTTGTTTGATCCAGTCCGCGAGCTTTTGCTGCTCTTCTTTGGTGAGAGACTTTTTCGTTTCGGCGGGGGGCATTCTTTCGCCCGGGTCGGTCGAAAGAA
Source organism: uncultured Planctomycetaceae bacterium (assembly GCA_963815195.1). Classification (GTDB taxonomy): domain Bacteria; phylum Planctomycetota; class Planctomycetia; order Planctomycetales; family Planctomycetaceae; genus CAWAVN01. The sequence goes on along the minus strand of CAWFGE010000007.1, from coordinate 249,618 downwards.
TCCGGCGGATCATTTCGCTTTCGTCCGGTTTGCCCGGCATGATGGCTGCCATCTCGACGGCGACTTCGCGCTGATCCAGCCGCAAATCGGCCTTGCGAGCCGCGCTGTCCGGACCATGACAGGCAAAACACTTGTCCGCGAGGATCGGGCGGATATCGCGGTTGTATTCCAGTTCGGCTTTCTCCGCGGCTTGCGCCGGAGAGTCCGAGGAGGAACACGAACAGGCCGAGCAAAAGAAACGAATGCGGGGCGGAATTCTGTCGATAAGCCCTAGACGATAAACAAGACATGATTGCCCTCTGTCGATAATGTTTAGCAACTCAAGTAGTCTATATCGAACGGTTAAAAAATATTGACTAGGCGGGAGGAATCTCCGTGTTCTATCGAAGGACAACTCGCCTTGGCGATTCCTCTCGCGTCCTTCGTATGTTTCGTGGTTCTTTTGGTCTCGCAATAATTCTTGAGCTTCGCGGTTCATATTTTAATAGGCAGGCAGGGCGCGGCTCCAGTATTTGACGCCGGAACGAATGTGCCGGGCCATGGCGCGGGCGGCGGGTTTGGCTTCGCCGGCGATGAGCGCCTCGACGATCGCCAGATGCTCGCGGGCTTCTTCGCGGTAGCGGTGATAGTCGTCGTTGGCCTGTTTCCATTCCCAGGCCAGATCGCGGAACGCCCGGAACAACAATTTCAGCCGGCCGATTTCGCGGCAGAGGAATTGGTTGGGGCAGGACTCGGCGATCAAATCGTGCAGCCGGCTGTCGAGCCTGCCGGGCTGTTTCCAAAAACATTTGGGAGGGGTTGGTGGTGACCTGCATTTCCTGGAATTGCTCGGCCAGGTCGTGGAGTTGGGCGAGTTCGATTCGCCCGCACGCCGAGCGGGTGGCTTCGCATTCCAGGGCTTTTCGAACCTGGCAAATCTCTTTGACTTCGACGGCGGTGACTTTGCGGACGACGGCCCCGCGGTTGGGCACGAGATCCACAATGCCGATGCCTTCGAGGGCCACAAGCGCTTCGCGCACCGGCGTGGGGCTGACGTCAAACTGGTCGGCGAGGTCCTTGATCACCAGGTGCTTGCCCGCGAGCAGTTTGCCTTGAAAAATCTCCGCAAGCAGCGATTCGGTGACCATCCGCCGCCGGCCGCCATGATCCACGCGGGAGCCGTTGACGGCGGGAGAACAAGTTTTTTCACCCGGAACGACGGTCACGCGTCGGCACTCCAAAAGAAAATCAGGCGGGAAGGTTCGGCGGGAATTGGGGGTGGTTGAGAGAAAATCAGCGGTTTGTTGTGGTTAGATTGTATATAGTCTCCCCACAATTGTCGATAATTACAGCCGCAGAATATCGATTTTTTCTGATTCGTAAAGCATCCCTGGGAAAACGGCTTGTTTTTTATCGATTCGGGCGTCCATTGAAGCGGACTTCGCCCACTGCTTGACGATCCACGGGCGGAGACGGCATAATACCCTCTGTTCGCGGAATCGAATTGTCCCCGTAGATCAATTGGATAGATCGTTGGCCTCCGGAGCCAAAGGTTGCAGGTTCGAATCCTGCCGGGGATATTTCTCTATCTCGCGAAGCCGGTTGCGGCTCGAATGCGATTGAACAACCGCAGTCCCTTGTTTGGCGGAAGGCGCAACGGGCGCCTGGGGTGCATTCTCTTTCGGCGGGTTGTGTTCGATCAAACACGGTGGCTCGGCATCGGCCTGGAGCAGCCAGATGCGGCGGTTTTCGTAGTAGTCCAACAACCGGCGATTGCGCTCCGGGTCCATCTCGCGGGCCCACACGATTGGGGAACCGTCGATGTCCGCCCCATTGTAGACCCATTCGTGCGAGGGGTTGTGTTGCTTTGCGTAGCGGACGACGACCAGATCCTCGCCGGGCGTTTCGTTCAGTCTTTCAACCAACCGGGCGCGATGCTGATACCACTGGCCCGGTTCCGCGGCCGCATAGAGCGTGAGTCGAAACGCGCTCACCCCGAGATAGAACACAGTCAATCCGGCGAGGACCCACCGGCCTTGCCGATTCCATGCCGCGCGAAGATGCCTCAGCCCCGTGACAAAAACCAGAAGCAAAAAGGGAGCGGCGGCCGCGAAGTAATGGGCGTGCAGCCAAGGCGTCACCAGCACCGCCGCGAACAAAAACGCAAATCCCGCCATCCACGCGGCCGTTTTTCGGAACGCGCCGCGCTGAAAGCAAAACAGGATCGCGAAGGCCGGCAGCACGCTCCCAAACTGAAACCAGATAAAAAACAGGTGTTCCAGTTTGATGTGCAAGAATCCGGAGAGCTCTTGCTGCTTTTGAAATAGGAGCAGGATGTCGTGCTGATGGAAGCGGTCGAGCACGGCATGGCGGAACGTCTTTTCCGCCGGGGGCGGACTTTCCCATAAGAAGAACGGGCTGAGTTCGTATTGTTGATGATGCAGCATGTACGGAAACGTTTTGAAGTCGCCGGTCACTTGGGCGTTGTAATAAAACAAAAGCGACACGGTCGCCAAGAGGACCGCAGCACTGGGGAGCAGGAACTTGGTGAACGTTTCGCGAAGCGAAGCCTGCGAACGAACGAGCCGCCAGCAGGTCGCCAGGCCGACGAAACCCGCAAACAGAGCCCCTTCGTAGGGCCGGGTCACGGCCAGAATGGAAATTCCGGAAGCCAAGATCAGGGCATAGCGGATTTGCCGGGTTCGCACGAGTCGCGGCATCGCGCCCAAGGCCAAGGCCGCTCCGGCAAGAGGCAGTCTGCCCTCCCCAATACAACTGTCCCCAAAACATGTAAATGCCGGCGTTCGCGGCGAAGAGGATGCTGCCGAAGAGCGCCCAACGGAACGGCATCCAGCCTTGGAACATCCAACTCACAGCGGCCGTCATCAAGCAGACGCCAAGCCAAGACCCGGCGATCGGCTTTCCCGTCAGGCGTTGCCCGAGGGCGAGCATCAAGCCTTGACCGGGCGGATATTTGGAGGCATAGGTGGGTTGGTGGATAATGTGAAACGACTCGAAGTGTTCCCACAGCGGATGCGCGGGATTGGTCAATCGGCCGTGGGAGAAAGTGTCCGCCGCGAGCAAATAGCTGAACTCGTCATGCACTTCTGGGGCGGGCGGTTGAACGAACGTCAGACCGGCGTTGATGACAAGCGAAAACATCGCCACGAGACACGTCGCCAACCACGGCCGAGCCTGCAAACTCCGGCACAGCGGCCGAAACAGCCTGGGCCGCCGATGTTTCAGGAAACTCAGCCGCGGCAGGATCAGCACGATCCATGCGGCCAACGACAGTTCAATCAACAGAAAGATCAGCATAGAACCTCGGCGGCTTATGGGCAGCACGCGTGATGCGGGCGTCCGATTACGAATGCATCCTATTGGTTTGACGAGGCGGTCAAACGGGCGATGAAGTGCAGCGAACGATCAAACCACAGGCCCGTGGGAAACGGGTAGAGTTCCAACTGCGACTGCCAGCACTCGATGGTCAGCCCCAATTCCGCGATCGTCTTCCGCCACTCGGACCGGCGCCAATAGTTGTAGGGCAGCCGAACTCCATGAGCGGCATTTCCCACCCAGTCCATGAACCGCAACGTGGGGCCGGCCATGAAGCCGTTTCGGCAATGGTCCTTGATCACAATCGCCCGGCGGGCCACGCGATTGGCTTCCGCGAGCAATGCCGCGGGGTCGTCCGTATGATGCAGGACATCGACAAGCAACACGACATCGAAGCTGCCGTCGGCGTGGGGGATGGTTTTGCCGTCGTAAGCTTTCGCGGGAATGGCCGATTCCTCGCGAACCAGCACGTCGATCCCCGCGATCGAAACATCGGGAACCAAATCCATCAGCCGACTTGCGAGCCGACCGTCTCCGCAGCCGACGTCGAGGACGTTGGAACCGGGCGGAATCAGGGGTGCCAAATGGCGGGCCAAAACCCGCACCCGCCGGCGGTGGACGCTCCGATGATGAATTTGGCCGACGATCCCCAAATCGGTGCTCATCAAATCGCCTCCACGGTTTCAGCCGGGGCGTTGGCTTCGGATCGTAACGCCGGCGAGGAAGACCGGGCGCGTGCCGGGGAAGTGTCCCAGCGATGGGACGAGGGAGATCGTTCGCTGAGCCAAAGCTCGACGATTTGCAGCAGCACCGCAAACACGCCGGTCTGGAATGCGGACAGGAGGCAGAACGCCCCCGCGAGCAGCCGGGACCAATGCAGCGTGACCTGGCCCGTCGTGACCCATTGCAACAATCCCGGCCAGAGAAAGCCCACGGAGCAGCCGGTGAAAACCGCCAGGATGGCCGTCAATCTCCAGCCGAACACAAGCGAGCGAATCCCGGTCGCCCAGAAGGAATTCCCATCGGGCCGGCGGCGGCTGAAGCGGGCCATCTGGTTGCACAACGCCGTCGCCAACAGCAGCAGAAGCCCCAGCGAACCCAAAAAACTGCACACCGCAAAGCGGTAGATCATCCACTCCTCGAGCCAGCGGTTTTGGATGTAGAACTCCGTGGGACTCGCCGCGAACAGCACCGTCAGCGTCATGCAAAAGGCGAACGCCAACAGGAAGATTTTCTCCGGGCGATAGCACAACACGCCTTCCAAAATCGCTTTGACAAATCGCAGGCCGTCGCGGAGCACGTTGAGTTTGCTGGTTCCGATGCGTTCTTCGTATCGCATGGGAATTTCCACGACGCGGAGATGGTTGAGGAGCGCGCGGGAACTCATCGCGGGCGTGAAGTGCAGGCCGTCGGGCAGAGGGTAGAGATCTTCGAGCACCTCCCGCCGCACGACGCGCATCCCGCTGGCGGTGTCGGTGATGTGCCGGCCGCACAGAAATCCCAGCATCAGGGCGTACATCCGGTTCCCCAGGCGGCGAATGCGGGGCATTTGCGAATCGGGGCCCATGCGGGAACCGAGCGCGACGTCGGCCTTGCCGATCGCCGTCACGGCGCACAGTTCCCCGAAATACCAGGGATCGCAGGTGCCGTCGGCATCCAGAAATCCGAGCAGATCGCCGCGGCCGGCCTGCCAGCCGGTTTTGATGGCGGCCCCGTAGCCTTGGTTTTCGCGAAACTCGATGACCCGGACCTCGTCGTAGCTGCGGGCGATCTCGGCCGTGCGGTCGGTGGACCCGTCGCTGACCACAATGATTTCCACGTCCTCGAGTCCCGCGGTGGAGGCAATCCCCGCGCGGGCGGCGAGGCAGCGTTCGATCGTCATGCCGATCGATTCTTCCTCGTTGAGGGCCGGGATGACAATGGTTAACACGGGGTGATTCACGAGGCGAACACTCGTCGGATGTGAGAAAGCAGAAAACATCCCGGGGAAGGGTGATGGAAAAGCATACCTTGTGCCGGGATTCCGTGCGCGGGCGGAAAAATCGAAACGGATTTGAGGAAAGTCGCGAATGTCCGTCGGGTGGAAACGACTGGCGGGATATTCTGCAGGACAAGCGAGAAGCTTTGCCCGACTTTTGGCCGAAACGTTCCCTCGTGTTGACGGAGCGGCGCTAACGCGGGTTTTCGTTGGCGAAACGTTCCCCCTTTTGTTGCTGCAAAAAATCAACGCGGCCGAGGCGGACTTTGAGCCATAACCTATACTTCTTTATCCACAAAGCATCCGAGGGTCTCGTTGTGTCCCGTTCCAAGATTCATCAGCACCTTCTCGCGGGGTTTCTGTTGGCAGCATTTGTGCTGCTGGCCGTGTTTCCGCTGGTTTTGCGGCCGGCGGGTTTGTTGGTCGGACCGCAGTTTGGCGGCCGGAACGATCTCACCGCTCAGTTTTTGGCGTTCCGGTCGCTGCCCGGGCAGGTTTGGCGAAACGACGGGCAGATTCCGCTGTGGAATCCGTATTTGCTCGAAGGAACGGCTTGGCTGGGCAATCCGCAGAGCGGCTTGTTCTATCCCCCGAACTGGACGTTCTTGCTGATCGGAAACGCCTGCCTGGCGAGTTGGATGCTCGCGGGCCACCTGTGGTGGGGCGGTTGGGGCGGCTACTTTCTCGTCCGCCGACTGGGTTGGGGCTGGATCGCGGGCATCGTCGGGGGCTGTGCTTACCTGGCGGCTCCGTATTTGATGGCCCAAACCGGCGAGGGGCATTACAACCAAATCTGCCTGGCGGCCTGGATCCCCTGGGCGTTCTTCGCGTTTGAGCGATTCCGAACCGGCGATCGCGGGGCGGTGCCCTGGCTCGCGGGCGTGCTCGCGATGGGCTTTTTCTGCGGGCATGTTCAGGAGTTTTATTATCTCGTTCTGTTTCTGAGCCTGATGCTGTTCGGCGAACTCATCACGCCTGCTAAAGATTCGCCTTCCGGCCATCGCCTGAAGTTGGCGTCGGGGTGGGTGGGGGTCGGGTTGGTGACGGCGGCTCTGGTCGCGGTGGAGTTGTTGCCACAATATTTGTGTTCCAAGCAGGCCGTTCGTTCGGGCGGATTGGCTTTGGAGCAGGCGGGAGCGATCAGCCTGGGGCCGGCGAACTTTCGGCAATTGTGGGATCCCTTCGCCTTGGGAGGACCGGCGGATTATGCCGGGCCGGGCGGTTTTTTTTGGGAAACGTTCTTCCATTTTGGCTGGACGGCGGGGGGCCTGGCGATGCTGGGTCTCCTTTTGCGCGCCAAAACCGGCACGGTTTGGCGCTACGCGGCGATGGGCCTTCTCGCGGGCTTGATCGCCTTCGGCAATAGCACCCCGATCTACGGCTGGCTGTTTCAAACGGTGCCGGGGTTTTCGCTGTTTCGCGCCGGCGAGAGGCTTGTTTTTCTGTTCGTTCGCGGTGGCGGTCCTGGCGGCGGGTGGCGTCGAAGCGCTGGTTCGCTCCCGCAATCAGGTGGTTCGGGGGCTGATGCTTCTCGGCATCCTCGCGATTATAAGCGGAGAAACGTTTCGCAACGCGGACCGGATTTTGGCGGTGGTGCCGGCGGAGGCGATTCGTCAAAACAGTTCCGTCACCGATTTTCTCTCGAAGCACGCCGATCGAGAACGGGTGCTGGTGCAACAGGATTTGCTCACCGACCGCGAAGCCTGGGAACATCGGATTTCGAAGGTGCACGGTTATGATCCTGTGCCCTTCACCCGCGCGGCGATTTTGTTTGACGCCCTGGCTCCCGGCCGAAGTCCGGGCGAAGAAATCGTGGGCCTCCAGCCGGCGAATCCGCAGCGGTTTCGGCCTGAGCTTGTGGAGCTCCTGGGCGTCAAATACGCCGTCGTCCCCGCAAACATTCCGCTGCCGAAAACGGGTTGGAAAAAAGTCGCCGCCGGGCGATTGCCGCGGGACGTCACGCTGGCGGGGCAAACGCCGGAATGGCTGGATTATCAAATCTTCGAGCACGAAAACTTTCTCCCGCGGGCGTTTGTGCTGGGTGAAACACGCGTGCTGGAAGCCGGCCGCAGCTTTTCGGAGCAACTCGCCGGCTTGTCGTCCCGGCGGGAGGTGTTGGTGCATCAGGATGTGTTGCCGGCGGGAACTCGGCAGCCGTTTGGGCCCGCGGCCATTCTGGAATACACGCCGAACCGGGTCGTGGTCGAGGCGGATCTGGAACAGCCCGGCTATTTGGTGCTCAGCGACATTTTCGCCGCGGGTTGGAGTGCGAAGGTCGATGGAACGCGCGCTCAAGTCCTTCCCGCGAATGTCGCCTTTCGCGCGGTCCCGCTGCCTGCCGGTGCGCATCGGGTCGAGTTCGTTTATAACCCCCCGGGATTCATATTGGGGGCGGGTCTGTCGCTGATTGGCCTGCTGATTCTGCTGGCGTTGATGGGGCGAAGTTTCGTGGATCCCGATCCACTATAGCTGGCTCCCGGTTTGGGCGAGGCGTTCCGTGGGACGGGCCGACAGTTTTGAGACCGGCGGGCCGAAGACGGCTTCCGGCGACGAGAACACGAAAAACCGGCAGAGCAGGAAGTTCGAGATCATGCCCGCGGCTACGCCCACGGCGGCCGCTTGCAGCTGGTGGCCGGCAAAGTACGCCGAGCCCGTGACCAGGCCCACGCGCGTCATCCAATTGAACACGCCGCCCAACAAACAACTCCCGCAAAAGGCGACATACTGCCGGAACCAGGGCTTCCGCGGCGTGTTGCGAAACGTGATCGTGCGGTTGAGCACATAGTTCCAACTCATCGCGCCCCAAATCGCGAGCGCCCGGCCGACTCCACCGGCAGGACCTGGAGCAGCAAATAAAACAGCGCCAGGTCGATCCCGAACCCGGTCAGCCCCACAAGACCGAACAGCACGAACCACGTGAGATTTTTGTAGCGGTGGGCGTACAAGCGGTTCAGGTGCCGAAGATAGTTGACCTGCTCGCGGAGGTTGAGTTTGCTTTCTCCGTGCTTGCGGTCGTGGAATTGGATGGGCACCTCGGCGACGTGCCGGCACCGGCATTTGACGATGAGTTCCAAGGCGATTTTGAAGCCGATGGGGTCCAGTTCCTCCGCGCGTTCAAAATCGGTTCGCTTCAAGGCGAAAAACCCCGCCATCGGGTCGCTGACGCGGGTTAACGGCCGCGCCAACCAGGTGGCCACGCGGGAATTGATCCAGCGGAACCAGCCCCAATCCTCATCGGTGCCGCCGCCCGCGACATACCGGCTGCCCATGACAAAATCCGCCTGACCGCCGCCATCGGCGAGTGCGCGGTAAAGTTCGGGGATTTTTTCCGGCGGGTGGGACAAGTCGGCGTCGAGACACAACAGCACCTCGCCCCGCGCTTGGTTCATCCCCGCGACCACGGCACTGGCCAATCCGCGCTCGGTGGTGCGAACGATCAACCGCAGCGGAAACCGCGCGGCCAGCTCCGCACAGACGGCCCGCGTTTCATCCGGGCTGTTGTCGTCCACCACGAGAATCTCGGCATCGATCCCGGCTTCCCGCGACGCGGCGTCGATCCGCGACACAAGCTCCGGCAGGTTTTCGGCTTCACAAAAGGTGGGGACGATCACAGACAAATCGGGCATCAAACAACTCCCGGAAGGATTCAAAACGGTCGGCACGTCAGGGATGGTGGTGGCAACTTGCGATGGCGCTAACGGTTGTCATCGATAACCACTGCAAACCATCGAGCACACAAAAGGTTTTGTCGAAAAGGAACAATTTGCGGACTTTGCAATCGCTTCCCGAAAACCCCGCGAGCGCTTCGATCTCGAAACGTCGGGGGGTTGCGTGTTGAAAACGGTCAACATCACGCCGGCCGGCGACGCTCCCATGGATTTCCCTACGAATTATTAAGGATTTTCTTGCAAACGGTCTGGGGCCACGAACATCATGAAATTCTAGGAATTGTCACCACCCTGAAACGGGCTGATCCCCCAGGGCATCAGTCGTGTTTCCATCCGCATCCGCGAAATTGGCTCGGCATTTGCCCCAGGGCATCCACCGCGATCCCCCGCGGGCCATGCGGAAACGACAAACGCACCAGTTCAATTCTACGTTGTAAAATTGTGGGAGTCAGGTCTTGATGGGTAACGAATGCGTTGTTTTGACTCATGATGTTGAATTGTTCGACCGCATTCAGGAGTTTTTCGCGGGTTCGTTGGATTGCCGTACGGTTCGGGCGGAGGACTCGGAAACCGCCTTTAAGCAGATTTCAGGCCAATCCCTACCCACCGTCCTGTTGGACCTGCGGACCGGTTCGGATTGCCGGGCTCCGGCGGCGTTTCTGAACCGGGTGATTCAGGAGCAATTCCCCGCCCTGAATGTGCTCGCGGTGCAGGATCAGAGTTTGCCCGTCGAGGCGGCGGCGCTCGCGGATTTGACGACGCAGGTCAAACTTCCCGCGGACGAAGATTGGGAAAAATCCGAAGATCTGATCGATTCGCTCCGAGCGGTCTTGGAGTCCCGCCGAGCCCAGCCCGTGCCCCGCCGGTTTGTGACCGAAGCCGGGGACGTGGAAATCTCGACGTTCACGCCGGCCATGTTTCCCGTCCTGGACAACTTGCTCCGCGTGGCCCACCGGGATGTGACGTTGCTCATCATCGGCGCGACCGGCACGGGCAAAACCACGCTGGCCAAGTTCATCCATCATCGCTCGCCCCGCCGCGACCGGCCGTTCCAAACTCTGGCTTGCGGCGCACTCCCGGCGGACCTCATCGAAAGCGAACTCTTCGGCCACGCCCGCGGAGCCTTCACCGGAGCCGACCGCAACAAAATGGGACGCTTCCAAGCCGCGGGTCACGGCACGCTGCTCCTCGATGAAATCGACGTCCTCGACCCCAAGCAGCAGGCCAAGTTGCTCCGCGTGATCGAAACCGGCGAATACGAAATGGTCGGCTCGACGGAAACGAAATTCTCCGAAGCCCGGCTGGTCGTGGCGTCCAACGTCAACCTGGAAGGCCTCACCGAGAACGCCAAGTTCCGGGCCGACTTGTATTACCGCCTGAACGTGCTCGAGTTCCCGCTGCTTTGCCTCAAGGACCGGCCGCTCGACATCGTGCCCTTGGCGATGGGTTTCGTCCAGGAGTTCAGCGGGCAGCACGAAATCGAGATTCGCACGGTCCACGAAGGTTTTCTGGATGCGCTTAAGCGTTATGCCTGGCCGGGCAACATCCGCGAACTCAAAAACCATATCCGCCGGGCCGTGCTGTTTTGCGAGAACGGCGAGCTGACGATGAACGATCTCTCGCCCGCCATTCTCCGCGCCCAGTTTTGCGAATCGGCCGAGTCCCCCGACGCGGGCGTTTCGCGGAATAGCTGGACACTCTCCGACCGCGTGGCCCAAAGCGAAAAGGAAATGCTCCAGGAAGCCCTCAGGGCCCACGACAACAACCGCACCGCCACCGCGAAAGCGCTGGGTTTGAGCCGGGTCGGTCTTTATAAGAAACTCCGGCGGCTGGGGATCCTCCAATCCCATCCCGCCAAAGTCAGCTAGACCACATGCCGGCGGGCGGGGGGTGGCTGGGGCGCACAGGAATGTTCCAAGGACACAGGGAATTTGAGGGCTGGGGCCGTGTGAGATTTTTCTCGCCCGGCCACAGCCCCAGCATTCGCAATTCCAAAGTCAGCTAGACCACATGCCTGGGGGGGGGTGGCTGGGGCGCAAAGGAATGTTCCAAGGACACAGGGAATTTGAGGGCTGGGGCCGTGTGAGATTTTTCTCGCCCGGCCACAGCCCCAGCATTCGCAATTCAAGGCTTATTCCAAGGGGAATTTCCGCCCCAGCCACCCAACGGCTTACAGGTTGAGTAAAGTCACGGCGGCAAGATGCCGCCGCGACGTCGGTTGCGGCTTCGCTGCGTCATGATTCTGTACCCCATGATTTTGTAGTCCAAATCCAAACAACAAATTCATGGGGCACAAAATCATTAGTGCTTATTCGAAAACTAACCCGCAGCAGCGCAAGCAAGGGTTTGTAAAACCTTTGTATTCCCTCGCTGGCGCTTCGGGTGACTATGGAGAATGAGGTTTTCGGATAGGCTCTAAGCGGCGCACGCGATGCACCAGATAGTTCCCCGAACGAAACACAATGGGATCGCCCCAAGGATAAGGCCTCGGCTTCGAGGCCGGCTGTTGCAGCGCGTGTTGGTACGCCGGGGACACGAGGCGGTCGATTTGCTCCGGTGTCAGGCGGGCGCTCCGCATGTCCGTCGCCACAAACCGAGCCGATGACGCCCGCAGGCGATCCAGGATTTGCTCCTGGCGGTCGGGGAAAAATATCAGCGTTTCCTGGACGTATACAAACCGCGTCGGCGGCAACAGGCCCAAGCGGTTGTACAACGAGACCAGATCGCTGTGAAAACAGCACACGTCCCCGGAGGCGGGCTTTTGCTTCGCGAGAAACCGCGCCACCCGATCCAGATCCTGCCAATCGGGATTCGGCAGCACCGCCAACTCGGAATAAAGCTGCGGGTTCGCTTTGGTCGTCAGGCAGGTTTGCCAGAGTTCAGCCCGGCCGGGCCGAAACATCGGCGAAGCCAAAATAATCAACACCGCCAGCGAAACGGCGAGCGGCCGACCCCAAGCCGACCCGAGAGTTTTTTGCAGCGGAACCGCGACGATCAAAATCGCCAGGAACATCGGCGGAACATGGATGTAATCGAACAGGTGCTGAAGCAAAAACGCCTGGACGGTCCAACCGAGATAACACGCCGCCAGCATGGCTTGGAGAACCGCGGGCCGATCGGGTTTTGCGGATCGCCCGGCCTTTAGCAGCGACCGCACGGCGATCACCGCCGCGGGAATGTGCACGAAGATCCAAGGCGACAGCCGCCAGATCATCGCGGCGAGACGGGGCAGCGTCCAATGTTCCCGGCCGGCGGCGAAATAGCGGGGGTTCCACTCCCGCATGGTTTGCCAAAAGGGTTCCCAACAGCCGGCTTGAATCATCCAAAGGCTCCCAAAGCCGCCCACGATCAATCCGCCAATCAGCATTCCCGCGAGATCCCAAAGAACCCGCATTCCCGGCCGATTGAGCCATTGAAACACGCCCCAAACCAGCGCGGCGGGAATCAGAATGTGCGGCTTCAGCCACACCGCCAGCCCCCAAAAGATCCCCTCGCCGAACGCACAGGCGAAAATCCGCGATGATTTTTTCGTTTCCATCGTTTCCACCAGATGCCGCCGGCAGGCGAGGGCGGACAAGACGGGCAACGACAGCCAGCTATCCCGCTGGCAATGGCACCATTCCGACTGCGAAACGTAAAACACCCAGCAGACCGTGAGCAATCCGAACCGCCCGGCCGTGGACCAATTCAAAGCCCGAAACCAGCGGTCCACGAGAAAGAGCACGCCCGCGAAGACCAAAAGATCAAACCCCCGGAGCACATCGGACGACCAGCCCAAGGCGGTGCGGACGAGTGATTGAATCCACACCACGCCCGGCAGATTCGGTTCGAGAATGTCGCGGTACAGCGTGCCGCCGTTGGCGAGGAGCCGCACCTGGAGATCGTACATTTGGGCGTCGTTCGTCAGCGGCATCCGCACGAACAACGGGACGGAATACGTGACGACCGCCAAAAACCCGGCCGCCATCAACGCGCTGTGCCGTTTGCGCACTCCTTCAGGCGGTGGGAATGAATTCAACGGTGTTTCCTCCGATTAGCGCGCCGGTCGGCCTTTGGAAAAAAGAATTGCGAAGATCGTGCCGAACCGCACAATCCGCACGCCCTGATGGCCGTTTCCGCACAAGCATAGCATGCAATGGAACAGCGATTGCTGCTACGGGTTTCCCGGGTGATTTTTGAGGTATGTTTGTAGCAAAAGATCACACGGCACACGTCCCTTTCCTTTCCCATCAACTGACCCGACACACAGGACAGCGGGATGTTGGCACCCACGCGAGATGCTCGTTCACAATTTGAAACGCTGGTGTCGCTGGTGTTGCCGGTCTTCAACGAGGCCCAGGTGCTCGAGCGGTTGACCGAGGCCCTCCGCCAAAAAATGGAAGACATCGGCGGCTCGTACGAAGTCATCTTCGTCAACGACGGCTCCACCGATCAGACCGAAGCCATTCTGGAGGAGCTCGCCGACCGGCATCCCGAAGTCGCCGTCGTGCATCTCACGCGGAACTTCGGGCATCAGGCGGCGCTCCATGCGGGCCTGTCGCATGCATCGGGCGATGCGATCGTCGTGATGGATTCCGATTTTCAGGATGACCCGGGCGCGATTTCCACGTTTCTCGATTTGTGGGAAACGGGATACGACGTGATCTATGCCGTCAGGACCAAACGCAAGGAGAACGCGGTCAAGCGGGGGTTGTTCTCGGCGTTTTACCGGGTGCTCAACTTTATCGCGGAGACGCCGATCCCCAAAGACGCGGGGAACTTCGGGCTGATCGACCGCCGGGTCGCGGATGACATCCTCAAACTCTCCGACACCGACCGCTTCTTCCCGGGGCTCCGGGGTTGGGTGGGCTATCGGCAGTTGGGCGTGGAGGTCGAACGCTTGCCCCGGCACGATGAGCAGCCGCGGGTTTCGTTCTGGGGCCTGTGCCGATTGGCCAAGACCGCGATCTTCTCCTTTTCCCGCGTGCCGTTGACGCTGTTTTACGTCATCGGCCTCGTGTCCTGGCTGTGCTGCGCAGGCGTCATCAGTTTTGCCCTTTACAAGAAATGGATCACCTACGAGGCGATCCCCGGTTGGACGTCCGGCCTCATCACCGCCTCGTTCTTCGGCGCGATCAATTCGATGGGCGTGGCGATCCTCGGCGAATATGTGGTGCGAATCTATGACCAGGTCCGCGCCCGCCCGCAATTCCTCGTGGACCGCACGCGAAACCTCGGCGAGGAAAATCCGAAATTCGAATCTCGAAATCCGAAACAAACCCCGATGCCCCCAATCCCCATGCTCAAAACCTAAGCACTGAACCAATTTGCAAATTCGGCATGCAGCACTTCCAAAAAAGCTCAAGAAACTGGTTTGGTCTTCGAGAGCCGCGCACGAAGTAAGCGGTTTTCAGAGCTTCAGACAACGCAAGACCGCTTACTTCGTGCGCGGCTCAGGCCTTTTGGAACGACTGACATTGGAATTTAAACCCGGCGAAATCCACATCATCGCGCACGGCGATTCGACGAAAGTTTGATTATGTCCCAGACGCTTGAAGAACCCCTTGTCCACGCTCGCACCCTCGAAGAATCCGCCGCGACCGAACCGGTCGACGCGGAGCATTCGGACGAACAGCCCAATCGTTGGCAGCGGCTTTTCCTTTGGGACTGGCGGCATCTGGGGGCGGTGCTCGCGTTCTGCTTGTTCTTCTTGTTTTGCAACTACCTCCGCTTGTTCTATTCGGACATCTGGGGGCACATCGCCTACGGCAATTGGATTTTGGATCATCAGGTCTTGCCCACGGACGAGCCGTTTGTGTCGCTGGCCGAAGGTATGCGGGTTGTGGACACGGCATGGCTGGGGCAAGTCGTGTTGGCTCAAGCCGGCCGCTGGGGCGGCGTCGAAGCTTATTCCACGGTATTCGCCATTTCGATGACGTTGACGTATCTGATCCTGGCCCGCGTGATCTATCTGCAAACCTCCAGCGTGGGTTTGAGCGTTCTCGGTTCGTTTTTGGCCTGGGGCGTGAATTGGGGCCGGCATGCCGTGATTCGCCCGGAAATGTTCGGGGGCGTGTGCTTTGCTTTGGTCTTATGGCTGGTTGTGCGGTCCGACTCCCGCCGGCGTCGCATGACGTCCGAACCCACTCCCGAAAACACGCGCTGGACCCGCTGGGATCAGCTCGTGTTTTGGCTGGGCGTGCCCGTCGTGTTCGCGGCGTGGGCCAACTTGCACGGTTCGTTTGTCGTGGGCTTTGCCGTTTTGGGCTGTTATGCGTTGGGGCGGGCGATTGAAGTGCTGTGGCGCGAGCAGTCTTTGATGTCGGTATTGCGGGATCGCGAATTTCATCGCTGGCTGTGGGCGACGGAACTCGCGGTGCTCGCAACGCTCGTCAATCCGTACGGAATGGATCTGCTCATCAACACCGCGCTCTTTCCTTCAAATCCCAACTTGAAGGACATCATGGAATGGTACTCTTTGGAGATGATTTCGCTCGAAGGCATCACCGTGGGGGCTTCGTGGATTCTGCTGCTGGTTCTTTTCCGCCATAGCCGGGCCCGCATCGCCGCGGCGGATGTGCTTCTCCTGGCGGTGTTCACGCTGGCGGTTTGCATGCGAACCCGGATGGTCGCCTGGTACGCCCCGGTGTGGATTCTGGTGCTCGCTCCGCATGGGAAGGACGTGCGGGACCGGCTCGCGGCGGCGTTTTCCCGGCAGGCGGAGAAATACCGCGGCTGGGCTTGTGCCGGCTCGACCCGGCGGGCGATGTTCGGGGGGCTTGCGATCTGGCTGGCGTTTGTGTTTTCGCCGACGAGCCGGTTTGTCCTAGGCGGGCCGGAGCGGTCGGCGGATCAGCTTTATCACTCGCAAACGCCGTTGGGCGTGACGAAATACTTTCGCGAACATCCGCCGGAAGGTTTAGTCGCCAACCCGCAATGGTGGGGAGACTGGCTGGTGTGGGACGGGCCAAAGGACTTGCAGGTGATGATGACCACCAACGCGGTGCACGTGGTTCCGCCGCGGGTCTGGCAGGACTATCTCAAAATCTCCCGCGGCGATGTCCGGCTGGAGTCGCTGTTGGAGAAGTACCGCATCAACACGATCATTGTCCACAAAGAACTGCAACAGGATCTGCACCGGGCGCTGCGCGGCCACCTGGGCTGGAAGACGGTTTACGAAGATGACCTGGCCCTCGTCGCGGTCCGCAAACGGAGTTTGGACAAAAGCGAATGATATGGAAGCGACGGGGTGGCACCCGATCCGCATGATGGAAAACCAATTCGCGCGTTTGCGCATGCATCTCATTAAAACGAAATGACTATGGCACTTGAAAAAACAACTTGGCGAAACGTGATCGGGTTTTGTGCTTTGCAGGTCGTGTTGCTGGGCAGTCTGATCGCAGCCGCGGCGTGGCGGTATCAGGATTTCACCGCGCCGCGGACTCTTCCCGAACCCGCGACGAAGCCGGTGCGCATTCGCCCGCTCTATGATGAGCCGGCGATCATTTCGGACGCGCAGCTTCAGCGGGTTTTGGAAAAGCTCACGCCCCGACTCAGAGGCAACCGGCCCAAGATCAACCACGTCGATCACGCGCTCCGATTTTGGGGAGTTGAAGCGGTGTTCGAGGATCCCGAATGTCTTTCGGGGATCGAGATGCGGGAGTTGTTGCTCGATCATCGCCGGTTTGCCGAGGCTTGGGGGCCGAAGACGAAGCCGTTTCTGATACCCGACATGCGGGGGCGGATCGCGATGCGAACGCGGGAAGGCTACGCGGCGGCGAGCCACGTCGATCACAGCCTGGCGGGACTGGCGGAAGTCGGAACGCCATTGGATTATCCGGTCATCACGCCCCAGGGTGAGATGCCGCTGCGGGGCGCTTTGGAAGATTCGCTGCGAAGATTCAGCTTGAATCAACTGGAATATGAATGGTCGCTCGTCGCCTATTTGCATTACATGCCGCACGTCAAACGCTGGTACACGAGCGAAGGCCAGGAGATGACCTGGGAACGCCTGGCCGACCGGGTGATGCGGCAGCGGCTGGCTCAAGGGGTCTGCTTTGGGAACCATCGGCTGCATGCGCTCGCGCTCTTGTTGCGGGTGGATGAAACGCACGGTTTGCTGTCACCTCAGGCCCGGCTGCGGGTCGTGGCCCATCTGCAGGATGCCACCCGCCGGCTCGTGGCGAACCAGCATCAAGACGGCTACTGGGAAGGCGATTGGCCCGGCGACGAAGCCGACGGCCCGCAGCCCGCCGATCATACATCGCCGCTCGGTTCGTTGGCCGATCGAATTCTGGCGACCGGCCATGCTTTGGAATGGTGGGCGTTCGCACCGCCGGAAGTCCTGCCGCCGTTGGAGACCCGCGTGCGGGCCGGGCAGTGGCTGGTGAAGACGATCGATGAACTCAGCCCCAGCCAGGTGCAGCGGTTTTACACGTTCCTGTCCCACGCCGGCCGTGCGCTGGCCCTGTGGCGCGGGCATTTCCCGGCGGAAGTGTTTCACGCCTCGACCAACAAAAACTAATCATCTCAGTCGGTAACCCGATCGAAAACCGAGTTTTACCACGGAGACACGGAGGTCACGGAGGTAGAACGAGAAAAATCACTTCTCCGTGTCCTTCGTGTCTCCGTGGTTACCCATTTTCCGAGCAGCAGATGACCGAAACCGATTCCACCACAAGGTTCAACAGCATGCAAACATCGGATGCCAATGGCTCCGCCTCGAAATGGCTGTGGGTTTTGATCGTGGCGATCCTCGCGGCCGGCGCGGTGCTGCGGTATCAGATGCTCGAGGCCTTTCATCTGGACTTCGACGAGTCGATGCATTTCCAGGTCGCCAAAGAGCCGGATTTGATGTCGGCGTACGAGGCGAGCAAGATCCACACGCATCCACCCTTGATCTTTTTGTTCTACCACTACTGGAACAAGGGAGGCACGTCGGAAGCCTTTATGAGGTGGCCTTCGCTCGTGTTTGGCGTGTTGGCGCTCTTGATCGCGTATTTCTGGATTCGCGAAGCCGCGGGGCGGACGCCAGCGGTATTAGGTTTAGTGTTCCTCACCTTTTCGCCGCCCATGATCCGCCTGTCGCATGTGATGCGAAGCTATACCTTTTTGCTGTGCCTGTTTTTCGGGGCGCTCTACTTCCAAGAACGGCTCGTGAAAAAGCCCTCGCTGCGAGCCGTTTTGGGGCTGACGCTCTGCCTGGCCTTGGCGAACTTGACGCATTACAGCGCCCCGTGGTTCACGCTCGTCTTGGGGATCGTGGTCACCGTTCGCGTGTTGGGCGGGCAGATCCCGCGGCGGATCGCGCTCGGTTGGGCGGCGGGCCAAACGTTTGTGCTGGGCATTTGCGCGTGGCTTTATCTCAGCCACGTGCGGGGCTTTGTCAAAAGCGATACCCGCGACGCGATGTGGAGTTACTGGAGCCGCGGCATTAACGCATCGACCCCCCTCGGACGAGAAATCAAACTCATGCTCGTCCGCACGATCCAGTTTATGAGCTTCACCTTCGGGACCTACTGGTTCCTGGTGCCCCTGGCTTTGGGGTACGCCTCTTGGATCCTGGTTCGCTCGGCGCGGGAAGAACATCGGCCGGTCTCGGAACGGTTCAGCCGGGTGCTCCTTGTGCTGTTGCCGTTCGTCATCGCCAATGCGCTGTTGTGTGCCCGGGTTTATCCCTTCGGTCCCACCCGGCATTCCATTTGGGTGATTCCGTTTGTCGCCTTGGCGATTGGCGTCAGCCTTGCTCAATGCTATCTGCCCAAGCGGCGTCTCACCGCGGTTCTGGGAACGCTGATGATGGGGTTTTGGATTGTGTCCCACAGCGTAATGCCCGTGCTGCGATTTGAGACTCCCATGTCGATCGCCCGAATGCACGAGACGGTCGAAGTTTTCAAAAAGCGGATTCCCGCGTCGGATGTGGTGATTGTCGACGACGCGACCCGCAACGTCTTGGATTATTACATGGGCCGCGATGAACTGAACCCCGTCAAGGAATTGCCGGGCGGTTTTCGGGAATACCACATCGGCGGCTATCGGCTGTTGGTGCTGCCGAAGTTCTACATTTTTGAATACAGCCTCCGCGAGAACTGGTGCGAGTTTCTGGACTGCACCGAGACCCGGGATGCGCCGCGGTTTTGGGTCGTCTATCTGGGTTACGATGACGACAGTTTCTCGCTTAGGCGCGTGGGGCCGTATTTGCCGCTCGTGACTTCCTTTCAGCATTGGCAGGTGGGGATGAATCAGATCATCGAGTTCCCGCCGCCTCGCGGGTGCTCCGGAAAGCCGCCAAAAAATAAAAACTCCCTCGCGATGCACTGAGGCGACGCCGTTCGCAGGAGGCGGGTTTCAAATTGCCGATTTTTCGATGGGGTGGATTGTTCCGTGCCTACTTCCAAAATTCTGGTTCTGGTGGTCGCCTACGAAGCCGAGCGCCATTTGGTCGACGTCTTCTCGCGGGTGCCCCGGTCGCTGTTCAATCGGGACGATGTGCATTTTCTTTGCCTGGACGATGCCTCGACCGATCAGGGCCCCGACTCGTTACGCCATTGGGCTATCGATGAAAACATGACGAATCTCACCGTTGTCCAGCACAGCGACAATCAGGGATACGGCGGGAACCAGAAGCTCGGCTATCGGATTGCGATCGACGGCGGATTCGACTTCGTGGTTCTGCTGCACGGCGACGGGCAATACGCCCCCGAAGAGCTCCCGCGGTTTATCGAGACCTGGCAGGAAACCGGAGCCGACGTGGTTTTGGGATCGCGAATGCATTCGGTCAAAAGCGCCCGGCAGGGCGGAATGCCGCTTTACAAGATCGCCGGGAACCGCATTCTCAGCCGGTTTCAGAACCTGATCACCGGCCTCGATCTTGAAGAATACCACACGGGCTACCGGGCGTTCTCCACATCGTTCCTACAAAAAGTTCCGTTCGAGGTGAACTCCAACGATTTCCACTTCGATACCGAGATCCTGCTGCAAGCCGCCTATGTGAAAGCCCAGGTCGCGGAGATTCCCATTCCCACATTTTACGGCGACGAGGTCTGCCGGGTGCCCGGGCTGCGGTATGCCTGGAACGTCGTCGTCTCCACGCTGCAGTTCAAAATGCACCAGATGGGCATGGCCTGCTCGCTGAAGTTCCGCCACCTGGACAACGGCCGGTATCGCGACAAGACGTTCGGAGACTACACGTCCCACGCGATCGCCGCGGGCATCGTCGAGCGGGAGAAAGCCGGGCGGGTGCTCGACATCGGCTGCGGTCCCGGCCATGTCGCCCAGAAATGCGAACGCCTCGGCTGCCAGGTCACGGGCATCGACGCCCAACCGCCGCAGCCCGGCATGATGACGGGCTTTCACCCGGCGAACCTCGAAATGGATCCGCTGCCCGTCAATCCGTTTGAGTTTGACCTGGCTTTGATGCTCGACGTCATCGAGCATCTCAGCGATCCCGAAGGTTTTCTGATTGCGCTGCGGAACGAGCATCTCGATGCGTCCTGCCGCAATCGAACCTGGCGGCTCGTGCTCTCCACGCCGAACGTGGCGTTCGCGGGCATCCGCTTGAACCTGTGCTTCGGGCGGTTCAATTATGCGGAGCGGGGCATTCTCGACATCACGCACAAAAGGCTGTTCACGAAAAAGAGCTTGTTGCGTCTGTTGGAAGACTGCGGCTACGATGTGCTGCGAATGCATCCCGTGGGGCCGCCGTTCGAGGCGGTCGTCCGCGGCCGCTGGGGACGCTGCCTTGGTTTGATCAGCACGCTGTTTGCGAAGATGTGGCCGTCGTTGTTCGCGTTCCAATTTCTGGTGGAATGCCGGCCGCGCCCCGGCGTGCGGACGCTGCTCAAGGAAACTCAATTCGTCCACGGCCGGCCGTTGGATCATTTTCAACCTGCCGATGCCGAACGCGCTTTGACCGAATCGGCGAAGTGACCCGCAGGACGAATCTGCTCGATTACAACGATGCGAGGAAGAAATTCATGGCGGACGTGTGATAAACTGATCCGGTGCGTTCAGAACGTTCGGAATGTTTGTCTCACCTGGATAAAGTTATGAATCATCTTACCCGCTTCATTGCGTTTCTTCTCTTCATGGCCGTTTCCGCTTTCGGCAATGCCGCCGATTCTTATGACCTCATCATCAGGGGCGGCCGGGTGGTGGATGGGACTGGGAATCCGTGGTTCTATGCGGACGTGGCCGTGAACGGCGATCGCATTGTGGCCGTGAAGCGAAATCTTCCCGGCACCGCCAAGAAAGAAATCGACGCCAAGGGTTTGATTGTCTCGCCGGGGTTTATTGATATTCATTCGCATTCGGATTTTGTGCTCCTGGAAGACGGCGACGCCCAGAGCAAAATCCGCCAGGGCGTGACGACGGAAATCCTGGGCGAAGGCAACTCCGCCGGGCCTTATCAGAACAAGCTGCCTCGCCATCGCGTGGATGTGAACGGCGAAAGCGTCCGACTCACGACGTTGGGCGATTACTTCGACGCCGCCCAGCGCCGGGCATCAGCACGAACGTCGCGTCTTACGTCGGCCTCAATAACGTTTGGGAAAGCGTAATGGGCACCTCGTTCGAGCGCCCGACCGCGGATGATCTCCAGCAGATGGAAGACTTGGTCGAAGAAGCCATGCAGCAGGGGGCCTTGGGGCTTTCCAGCCAGGTGATGATGCCGCCCGGTTCCTTGGCGACCACGGAAGACATCATCCAACTTGCCAAAGTCGCGGCCCGGCACGGCGGGCTGTATTCCACCCACATCCGCAACGAAGGCACCGGCGTGTTCGAGTCGGTGAAGGAAGCCATCGAGATCGGCGAAAAGGCGGGCCTTCCCGTGGATGTGATCCATCTCAAAATCGCGGACCAACAGTATTGGGGCCGAATGAACGAAGTCGTCGCTTTGATCGAAGACGCCCGCAAACGAGGCGTCAACGTCCAGGCCAACGTCTATCCCTACACGCGCGGCAACAACAATTTGGTGAGCATCATCCCGCCTTGGGCCCACGAAGGCGGCACGGCGGAACTCCTCAAACGCCTCAAAGATTCCCAGCCTGCGCTCGAAGCTCAAACGCGACATCAACGAAGGCCTGCCCGGCTGGTACAACCATTACACCGCCGTCGGCAAGGACTGGTCGCGAATGCTCATAAGCGCGAACAACACCTTCAAAGGCCTGACGATGGACCGCGTGATGGAGATTCGCCTGAAGAACAAACCCGCCGCCGACCCGCTCGATGAATTGTTCGAGTTCCTCATCGAACAGAACGGCTCGGTCGGCACCGTCTATGCCCACCATACCGAAAAGGACATGACGTTCGCGCTCCAGCAGCCCTGGTGCTCGGTGGGGTCGGACGGATCGGCCTATGCGATCAGCGGCCGGCTCCGGCGAGGCAATCCGCACCCGCGAAACTTCGGCACCTTCCCCCGCATCCTGGGCGTTTACGTCCGCGAGCTGGGTCTGCTCCGCCTGGAAGACGCCGTCCGCAAAATGACTTCGCTGAACGCGACCAAAGTCGGCCTCAAAGACCGCGGCGTCCTGCGGGAAGGCGCCTTCGCCGACATCACGATCTTCGATCCCGAAACCATCCAGGCCCGCGCCGCCTACACCGACCCCTTCCAATACCCCGAAGGCATCAGCCACGTCCTCGTCAACGGCCAATTGGTGTTAGACAACGGCCAACACACCGGCCAACACCCAGGCCGGGCGCTGCGAAAACGCTAAATCCCGCCGATCGTGCGATATTTGTATTTCACAACGCGATCCCCAATCGTTTCGCGATTTCTTTCTGTGATAATCTGACCCGCTTGATCCCTTCACGAATCTGCCTGCGTGAGCAAATGCAAATGGTCGCGAAGCGCATCGTTGATTTGAGCATCTGATCGTTCCGTAAAAACCCTCGCGCCGCACGCCTGACACATCAGGATTTCGAGATTCGGCACAGTGAAGGTCTAAAGCCGGCCGTCGTGGCGAAATTCGGCCTCATACGATGCGGTCGCCATGACGACTTTCTGCTCTCCGCATTGCCGGCAGCGTCGCGGAAAAGGCCGTTCTCTCGTTGGCGGCCGTGTTTCTTGTTGAGTGCACATGATGAATTGTATTCAAGATTGAGTGAGTTAAAACAACTCCCGTTTCCACCCCGGTTGAAAGACTCGCATCGTGTTGGCGTCGTCGCGGTCTCGCATGCCGGATTTTTGGTAGGTTTCGTGGGCCTTGGCGAGTTTGTCCGGGTCCAGCCGAACGCCCAAGCCGGGGCCTTCCGGGATCGGCATCCTGGCGTTTTGGATCGTGAGATTCGGGCCTTCGATGATGTCCTGGCCCTCGGCGAGCCAGACGTAATGGGTGTCGGCGGCGTAGCCGAGTTCCGGCGTGGCGGCGAGCGCGTGAATCATCGCCGCCATCGTGATCCCCGCGTGACTGTTGCTGTGATAGCTTAAACCCCAGCCCAAACTCTCGGCGGCTTTGCCCAGGGCTTGAAGTCCCGTCAGGCCCCCGAACCAATAAATGTCGCCGAGCACCACGTCGATCGGTTCGATCCTCACGGCGGGGCCAATGTGCTCCCAGCGGCTCACACAGGAATTGGTCGAGAGTTTGAGACCCGTTTGCCGCCGGACTTCCGCCATTCCCTTTTGTCCGGAGACCGGGTCTTCGTAGTATTCCAGCGGGACATTTTTTAATGTCTTCCCGGCGCTGATTGCCGTCGGCACCGTCCAGCGGGCGTTGGGATCGATTCGCAGCGGCACGTTCGGGCCGAACCGCTCGGCCATCCTCGCCATCGTTTTGAGTTCCTCATCGACCGGCAAGACGCCGGCTTTGAGCTTCAAAACCCGAAACCCCCACTTCTTCCGAAACGCGGCCGCCATGTCGGTCATGGTTTCCGCGGTGCGAACTTCGCCCCAGGCATCGAGGGCCCGGTCGCCTTTGCCGCGGTTATCGACCAGACGCGGATCGGACAGCACCCGCGGATCGTCCGCGGCATAGCGGTAAAACAGATACGCGGCGAACTCGACTTCCTCGCGAACCGGCCCGCCCAAAAGGTCACAGACCCGGCAGTTCGTCGCCTGGCCGATCGCATCCAGGCAGGCCATCTCGATGCCCGCATAGACGCCGGGATGAAACTTTCCAAGCGGTTCCGCGAAGCTGCGATAGGCAAACGCACTTCGTCCCTTTAACAAATCGACGCTCTTATTCAACTCTTTCAGCAGGCTTTGATTGCCGTAGGTCTCGCCGACGCCGACGACGCCCGCATCGGTTTTGAGTTCGATGATGCTCCGCAAGAAGTACGGCCCGTGACATCCGCTGGCCGCGAGAATCGGCGGATCGGGAAGGGCCACG
This sequence comes from uncultured Planctomycetaceae bacterium, assembly GCA_963815195.1. Lineage (GTDB taxonomy): Bacteria > Planctomycetota > Planctomycetia > Planctomycetales > Planctomycetaceae > CAWAVN01. Next base: position 225,355 of record CAWFGE010000007.1, on the reverse strand, counting down.
GGCGTCACCTTGATCTCGGTAATCCGCAGCTCCCGCGCCTGCCGCTTGGGTTGAGCGAATGCCGTTTGCCCCCCGGCACTCCACGTCCCGCCCGCGAGCACCAACGAACTCCACTTCAGCCAATCCCGCCGGGAGAAAAAGTTGTTATCGGATTGCGTCGGCATCAAAGGGATCTCCAAATGTCGAGGGGTAAAAAAAATTCTCTCGCCAAGCCGCCAAGGGAATTCAGTCGTTCCAATTGTCCTGTGATTGTCGTGCAACCGTGCCCGCGACATTCGCAGACGAGATGCCTGCACCAAAAGGATTTAGGGCCGAAGGCACGGCTCTATGTCAGCCCGGGGCAACCGCAGCGCCGCCCTGGGTACGGATGAAGAATGAAAAACAAGCCCCAACGGGGCGGGCCTTTGAGAGGGGGGATTCAATCCGACGCACATCGTTCGTCCAGTTCCATCCCATGACATTTCGCGCAGCTTCCGAAATTCAGTACTTCCAAAAATGCCTGAGCCGCGCACGAAGTAAGCGGTCTTGCGTTGTCTGAGTCCCTGAAAACCGCTTACTTCGTGCGCGGCTCTTGAAAACAAAACCAGGCCTTCGGCCCTTTTTAGTTATTTGGAAAGACTGAAACTACAAGCTCCGCAGGAACGCGAGCAATGCTTGGGCGTCGTGTTTGCCCAAGGGTTCATCGAGTTGATGGCGGACTTTGAGGAGCACATCTTCCAAACGGTTTGCGCGGCCGTCGTGGAAATAGCGTTGGCGTTGGCTCACGCCGCGGAGCGAAGGCGGATTGAATCGGCTCCGCTTGTGCTCATCCAGCAGGCTGACATCGACTGTGACGGGCGTCGTAAAAGCCGGCGGTGCGTGGCAGTTCACACAGCCTTGGGCCTTAAATACACCTTGGCCTTCGTGAATCAATTCCTTCGGAGCGGAACCGGCCGGCGGGGGCGGGTCCAGACTTGTCAGATACGCGAACAGGTCCTCCATGTCCCGCGCGGACAAGGGTTCGCCGTGCATCGTGGTGGTGAGCGACTTTTGCACCTGCTCGCGGAGGAGGCCGGCACTCCCGTCCCAACTCCAAGGCTGCGTGTCCCGCGTCCCCAACAGCGAAGGCACGAGCTTCGGCGCACCGTAATCGCCATCGCCCAGCGTGTCCACCACCAGGCCCGACGTGTGGCCTTCGGTGTGGCAACTATGGCAGCTCAGCCAGCCATCGTGGGAGAGCTTGGCATTAAAGAACAGCCGTTCGCCGCGTTCCTCGGAGGTGGATCGCGGCCGCGGTCCGAGCGAAATCGTCTGCATCAACTCGCCGCGGTTCAGATCGATGACCGAGATCGAATCGTCCAAGCGGTTGGCGACATACAGCCGGCCGCCCGCGGCCGTCATTGCGGCGGGGAAAGTTCCCACGGGAATGCGTTTTTTATAGCCCTTGTAATCGACCGCAACTTCGCCGACGCCCGAGAACGCGACCGCCGTCAAACCGCCCGGCCCGGCGAGCACGCCGCTGGGATCCGCCATCGCACTGCCCACGTCTCCGAACCTGTCCAGCCAGCCTTCAACCGTCTTGGAGTCGTCGCCGTTGATCAATTTGGAGATGCCCACGACTTCGACCGCGTTGGAGATCATCCGCCCCCAATGGACTTCCTCGTAATCCGCCAAGGCCCCGTCCGGAATCTGTTGATGTGCGATCAACACGCTCTTTCCATCCGCACTCAAAGCCAGGCCGCGAATGTTGTGGCCTTGGGTTTCGCGAACGCCTGCGAGAGCCAGTTTCTCCGCATCCACAACGGCGAGGCGTCCTCCGAAAGCGTCCGCGACAATCAGCGTTTTCTGTTCGGGAAGCAGCAAAAGTTCCCGCGGAGCCAATGGAAGTTCGAGCGATTGAATCGGGCCCGCTTGCTCCAGATCGTCATTCAGCGTCACCGCCAACAGCCGATGGGACCACTTCGCGGTGATATACGCGATTCGCCGGTCTTCATCGAAAACCAGTTGGGAGCCGGCGATCGGCAGCTCAGCGATGTTCCGAACCGCGGGTCGGTCCTCTTCCCAACGAACGCAAAACAACTGCCGCCGCTGGTCGTCGACGACGAGCAGACATGAAGCCCCGGGCACGGAGGCCACGTCCGAAATCCGATCGGCGATGGCATGTTCCGCCAGGATCGTTCCGCGGCTGCGATCGATGACGGTGATCGTGCCGCTTTGCCGATTCGCCGCGAGCAGGTAATTTCCCTGAACGACAAGGGCCGCGGGCTCCCGCCGCTGGGTTTTGAGGCGGGGCCCCGATTTCTCCGCGGCGGGTTTGTCCCCGATGGCAAGTCCCGCACACGAGACAAGGCCGATGACGATGAGGATTCGTCCGGGCGTGGATCGCAACATGCCGCTCGCTCCCAACGGGTTCGGAGAAATCGATGCAAAGTCCATTCTAAGCGGAGACCGGCCGCAGTCCCAGTCCCAGCGTTCGCCCCATGAAAGCGGCCTGGCCGCGACTTCGCTTCCGCAAAGGTTTTCCTCTCCGTAATCGTTTCCGCCCCGGGGCTTACGCCGATTTTTCCCCTTGTGGCGCAAAGTCCCTCCTATAGATTAGAGGGACGATTTTTGGGAACTCCACCTTGATGTGGGTTTCCGGTTCGCCGGCCCCTTTGCTGCGGCAGGTTAGGGCAGCAAAGAAACGATTGCGCAATCATTGGCGGCCCGGATTCGAGACTGTCCTCCTCCCGAAAAACCTCCCTCCACCGGATATCCGGGCCTCGATTCGGAAAGGGCTTATAAGGTCAACGAATCCAGGCAGCACGCCCGCGGGCTTTTCAAAAAGGTTCGCAATCGGCGTGAAAAAAAACCGAACGGTCGCCGCACCGCCGCGCCTCATCCGCGCGCCCGGTGCGGTTTTTCTTTGGATCTCAGCGGCAGCCGCATTCAGGTTCGCAGACGGCGTAATACACGCGGTTCGGGAACCGGGCGTCCAAAGCCGTGCGGCTCGCGTTGCCGAAGCGGTTGCCACCCAGGTACAAGCATTCGAGATCGTCGAAGCAGGAAGAGTGAGCCAGGTCCCAGGCGCTCGAATCGCTGAGATGGTTGCCCATCAAATCCAGCCAGCGGAGCGGGAGCTTTGAACGACATTCCGCCAACAGCCGCACGCCCGCGTCGCCCAGGCCGTTCGTGCCGTGCTCCCACCGCGACCCCAAAGCCAACAGCCGGAGTTCTGGCAAGATCGGCGACTCGACCAGGGCTGCCGCCGTGCGCGCGGTGAGGGAATTGTTCTGAAGGTTCAGCCGCCTGAGCCGGGGCAAATGAGGCGACCCGAGCAACCGGGCGATTCCCTCGTCGCCATACCGCCCGTTGCCCAGGTTGAGCGTCGTGAGATGGCGAACGCCGGGCGTCGAAGCCAGGCGGTCTAAGAGCGTTTCGGTGCGGAGGGGACCAAAAACGCTCAAGGTCAGAGACATCAGCCGCGAGAGACCGGGCGAGTCCACGGCTTTGAGCAGCGGTTTTTCAGCCCCTTGGAGCCATACGCCGACGAGGTGGGGCATCTCTTCGAACAAGCCGGTCTCGGCGTGTTTGACAAACGCCGCCGGCGACATCGCGACGTTCTCCGCCAGGCCGAACTCCAACCGCGCCTGCTGCCAGCCCAACACACGCTTGCGGAGCGGTGCGAGCCATTCCGATTGGTGTTCGAGGATCAATCGCTGAATCGATTCCCGCAGGACGTTCCGCCGGGGATCGCCCAGCGGGACACCGTCGAGTTCGCATTGCAGCCGAATCAATTCGCCCCGCGAATCGCCGGCTTCGTCCAGCCAATCCGCATACACGAGCCGCAACGTCAGGTCGTCGGGCGTGTCGCGGATGGCGTCGATGAAAGCAGATTCGGCAGGCATGAAAAACGGGCGGCCACGGGGGATGGAAAGCACGGTAGACCATCCATCATCTTAAACCGAACGCTCCCCTCGTTTCACGCACAAAACTTCCCGCCCGAAGAAAAACGAACGCGCGGGGGATGATCGCCCGCACGTTCGTTCTCTCTTCCCGTTTTTCCTCAGACGCTCGGCCTTGCCGCACCGTCAAGATTCCACGTCCGTAGCGGCGGATTCCAGCCGCCGAAATCGAGCGCCGGCGGCAAGCTGCCGCGGCTACGTCGGCGCTCCGAAATCAGTAGACGTTGATAAGGTCGTCGCCGTTGTAATGCTCATAGAACAACTGTCCGATGTCCTCGCTGAGCACTTCAAAGTATTCGCGTTTGAAGGTCGTGTATTTGGTGTCGTACGTCGAGCGGGGCACGGCCCGGGGATAGACGGACTCCAGGTTGCGCGTAAAGACCTGCTCGCCGGTTTCGCCGTCCATCTGCCACACCGTCACCAGCACGTCCGACCGGCCGCGGAACAGGTCCGAGCTGTTCTTCTCGTACAGGCTGAAATCGTTGACTTCGATATGGACCACGTAGCTCGCGCCGAACGCCGCCCCGATTTCGTCGGGCGAATCCCAGTCGGGATGTTTGTCGAGCCAGGCCCGGATGCGGTCCGGATTGATGACTTTGATCTTCTTCAGAAACATGCGGTTGGAAACGTACTTCGCCAGGTCGTAATCGATGTTGGCAAAGTCCCATTTGACTTCCTTGGGCGCAAAGCAGACGACGGCCACCGTCACCTCCTTGTCGGTCATGGACAGGCCCGTTTCCGTGTCGAAGGCCGGCGCAATCGACGGCGGCCCCCCGATGAGATATCCGGCAAACAGCAGGTAATTGCAGCCCGTGAGCGTCCCCGCCATGAGGGCGACGGACAGGACCAACCATCCCGCGGGAACCCCGCGGCGGAACGATTTTTCTTTGAGTTTCATCACACGATCCCTATAGGGGAAACGATTCCTACGTGAGTCCGGTCCAAGACAGCGAGCGGGATTACTGAATCTCCTCGCTGACTTTGTGATCGTAAAACAGTTGGGACAATTGTCCGGAGACGCGGTCCAGGAATTTCTTTTGAAAAATCCGCAGGGAGTCGATCTGGTCCGCCGACACCGGATTGAATTCGGGATAAGTCGAAGTGAACGCTTTGGAAAACACCTCGTGCGTCTGGGTCTCGCCGTCGCGTTTTTTGACCTGGTAGACGAATATGTCGCCGCTGGCCGAGCCGCGGTACAAGTCCGGGCTGTTCGGTTCGTGGAAGTTGACCCGGCCCAGGGAGATGTAGAGGATGTAGTCCACATCGAAATCGTCGGCGAGGTCGCGAGGATCGTCCAACCGTCCGCCGTTGTCGTCCATCCAGGTGCGGACGTCGTTGCTGTCGATGAGCCGGATGCCTTCCCGCTTCAGCAGGCGGGACACCCCCTCCACGATTTCGTAATTCACGGAAAGCTCGCCGCCTTCTTCGATCATGCTCGGCGCGGAGCACAACACGACGACTTTTTTCTCGCCGTCGGCCAGGTCCACGCCGGTGCCTTCATGGAAGGCGGAGACGAGCGTGGGGTCGCCGAACAGCACCTTTCCCGCGATCACGAACAGCGAACACCCCGCGAGCCCCAACAGGCAAGCCGCCAGGCACAGCGACTGCCCCAAGGCCCGCCACGGGGTTGCTCCCAACCGGGGAGACGGAGATGCCGGCCGTCGCACGTCATCCATGACGGAGCGAACCTTTCGTTAAAGGAATCGAGTTTTCGGGATGATTGAGGAGCCGGCCGCCGTTCACAGGCAAAGCCGAACGCCCCATTGGATCACCGCGGCCAGAGTCACGGCCGCGAGACATGCAAGAAAAATTTCCGACGCGGAATCCACCGAACGAAACCGGCCCGTGATGCAAAACTTGAGGGCAAACGGGATCTGCACCGCGCACAGCACCGCGAGCAAGAGGCCCGCCGCGTTGGCCTGGGCCGCCTGAATCCATTGTCCGCGAACAAAATGGGCGAAGCTGGTCGTCATGCCGCAACTCGGACAAGGCACACCGAGGGCTTCCCGCACCGTGCACGGCGGCAATCCCAATTGCCGATGGGTGCCGAACCCTTCGGGGTCCGGTTCCAACCGCGTCGCCACGAAAAAGCCCCCAATGAGCAACACGCACCAAAGTCCCCACGCCGCGCGAGCCGCGGGACGGAGGCAGAGGGTCGTTGTCGTTTGAGGATTGGAATTTGGATTTGGGAGATTTTGTGAGAGAGGGCGGTGTCTTAGTGGTTTTCGCCCGCCGTCGCAAGAGCGGTTTGGAGAATTTTCCGCCTGGGCAGGGAACTCGGCCAAAATACACGCTCCGAATATCGATCGATGAGCTTTTACAAATCACAGAGAAGCAAACCGGCCGGAGCAGGAACCGCTCAGGAGCCGCGCACGAAGTAAGCGGGTCGTCTTTCGCCTCGCTTCCGCTTACTTCGTGCGCGGCTCTTTTTTCCTGTTTTCACTCTATTTTTTCTCGTGGACGATTTCCAACCGGCTCCAATACGCGTCCTCGTGGCTCCAGTTGTTGGCGGCGTTTTGAACTTCCAAGAGCACCGGCTGCCCGGCGAATTTCGTCAAGTCCACCGCAGCCTGGAACCATGTCTCGCCCGCGTTGTCTTTATTGATCAACGTCTCCTGGAGCTTCTCGCCGTTGGCGGTGACGATCAAATTCCAATCGCCCTCGGCATGGCGGTGGACTTCCAGCTCCAACCGGCTTTTTTGTTTGGCCGGCAAGACCACCGCCGCCCGCAACACGCAGGGCGTTTGCTGATTGAGCGGCAGCGTCCGCAGCACGTTCTGCCGGCCTTGGTATTCTTTCAAAAGCTGGACGCCTTCCCCGGCGTTGGTATTGGAGATTCCGAACTGCGGCGCGACCGGCCGGCTCGCCGAACCGAGACGTTCCGGCGAAATCTCGGCCGCTAAGACGTTGGGATCGGCCGGCGGTTTCTTGGGCTGGCGGGAGGGAAGATGCGCTAAATCCTGCCGGTCGCGGGCGAGATAGATTTCATCAAACCACGCGGCCGATCCGTCGGGGCACAACAGCGAAAAGCCCGTCAGCGTGAACTCGCCGAAATCGCCGAACAAGTCCCGCTCGACCCGCTGCCAGTCTGTGGGGAGCTTGCGTTCCAACCGCATCGCAGCACCTTGTTCGGGATCGCCCTTCCCGCGGAGATAGCGATAGCCATACTGCAATCCGCGCCCGGCAGAATCCAGCGGACGTCTCGCGCGGAGCGGCGGGCGAAGCGGATTCGGAGCCTTGCGGATGCGGGGCCTTCCAAATTCATCGCCGCCCAACACGCCCTGATGCGCCAGACGCGAGCGCGACGTCCTGCCCGTCGGTCTTTTTCCAGGCGAAGGAAATAAAGCGATATTCGCCCAAGCGGGGCAGCGCGCGGATCGGGATTCGCAGGCCGGGGATTCGCGAACTCCCGCGCTCCGACGGCGTAACCTTGAGGCTCGTCTTCCCGGAAAACGGCTCGGCCGCATCGAGTTCCGCCACGCCTTCGCCTTCGGTGAGCTTCTCCAAAAACTTGGCGTTTTCGTGGAGCAAAGGCAACAAACCGGGACGATGGGGACTCGTGGCAATCCCCCGCCAGTCCACGCAGTCGGCCTGCGTTTCTTCCGGAGTTTTGGGCTGGGCTTTGGGATCGGTATATTGCACCAGCCGCAGGTTGACGGTTTGGCCGCGGAAATCTCTGAGCGGAACCAGCAGCGGATCCGGCCCCTTGGCATCGCGGGCGGCGGGGATTTCCAAATCCGCGAGCACCGCCCCCTCGATCTGCACCTGGAGCCGCACGGGCGGAGCCTTGTCATCGGTGCGATTGACCGCGAGCATCAGCCAGCGGTCCTGCGTGCCGATGGTCAGCGATTTTGTCAGCGAGCAAAACCGCCCCGCAGGTCCCAGCAACACCCGATACCTGGGATCCTGCCGGTCGTACTCGTCCCACTGATTGCCTAACACAACGCCTCCCGCGCCGGTTTCCAAGGTCCAATCCGCGAGCGCGGGAATCTGCGAAACCGCATGGCGGGCGATTTCTTTCTTTAACTCCTCGCGGTCGAGCTCCAACTCCGGCTCGAGCCAGTTGAGCGAATCGCGGATGTCCAACGGATCCGCCCCCGCCGGGGCCGAGTTCAACAACGGATCGACCGACAACACCAACTGACGGGACGGGCTTTCGCTTTGGGGCGCGCCGAGGTTCAAGCGGCCGGTGTCCAAGACTTGATTGGTGCCGATGACGGCCGGGCTTTGATAGAGCGTTTTGTCCTCGGCACCATGGATCGCGACCTGCCACTTGACCGAGCCGCCGTCGCCAACCGATTGATCCAGCCCCGCCCGCGTGCGGAAGACCCGCGCGGACGCCGGCAGCGGAAAGACCATCTCGTGCTCGGCATGCACGCCGAAGCCCCAGCCGTAATCCTTGCCCCCGGCTTCGAGCGGCTGCCGATACACGTTGCGGTCGCGCTGCCAATACCAACTGTTGCCCAAGGGCGAATTCTGCCGGGCGGAGACGGGGGCGATGTTCGTCAGCGGCACCTCGTGCGGCCAGAAAAACCGCCGGCTCCACACGCTGTCAAACCGCACCCAAAACGGGTCCAGGCTCCACGCCGGCTGACATTGATGATACCAGCTTTCGGATTTGTTCTTGTTGCCGTGGACGAACGGCTCGAGCCGCTCCGTCGAAACCGTCGCCTTTAAACCGTCCGTCGTTTCCAACTGCACGATGCGGGCCGGGTTTTCGATTGTCAGCGCCGACCGCGGCGAGAGCACCGCCATCCGCTCGTAATACATCGCCCACACATCCGGCAGCGGGAGATGGATTTCCTTGATGTCGTCAAACGCAAACTCCTCGATCCCCTCTTCCAACAGCAGCGTGACCGATTTGCTCATCCACCGGAGCGAGCGAAAACCAATTTCGCGCCCGTCCTTCAAAAACAAAGTGCTCGGCTGATACAGATCGAGCGTCCGCGGCTCCCACACGACCCGCTTGAGCCACCGCGTCTCCACCCGCAGCGGCGAATTCTGTTGAACCCGCGGCGAATGCAGCGGGATCGTCGGATTGACGACGAGATGCTTGGCAAACGCGAGGAACTCCGCTTCCTCTCCGCTGCGAGATTCCACAACTTCGCCGGGCAACTGATCGCCGCCAAAGAACTCGACGAACGCCTCCGGCTTCGCAGCGGGCGACAGCGAATGATCGATCAGCCAGCGGAACGGGTTCTTCTCGTCGAACACGGCCCGCCCGCCGAGCGCCGGCCGCTGCTTGGGATCGTTCCAGTTCTGGATCTCGCCGCCGGAAATTCGGCTGCCGTCGGCGAGTTCCGCCGAATACCGATCCTCTTCCGCGAAAACTCGCCCCGCGGGATCCTGGCAAACCCCCAGCACAATGCAGACAGTCATCCATCCAAGCCGGGAGCTTCGGGTGAGGGCGGGAGTCCATCTCATCGATCGTCGGGCTTTCCATGTCGGCGGCAAGATGCGGAAGATTCTTCGAGTGTCCCAATTTTAATGCCACAGGCCGCGGAAAGTCTAACCCCGACGGAAGAGCCAGATTTTTCGCCCCCTGCCGGTTCCCCCCATGCGGCGAAGAATGTACATTCGAGTATGACAGGAGTGCCAGTTGTTTTCTGGCGAAACGTATGGATTCATAAAGGACAACCGTGTTTAAATTTTTGCATGCCGCGGATCTGCATTTGGACAGTCCGCTCACCAAGCTCAGCCAATATCCCGGAGCCCCCGTCGAGAAAATCCGCCTCGCCACGCGGGAAGCTTTGGCCAATCTCGTCCGGCTTGCGATCGACGAAAGCGTGGCGTTCGTGGTCATCGCGGGCGACGTTTACGACGGCGATTGGGACGACTACAACACCGGGCACTATTTCAATTCGCAAATGGCGAAGTTGAACGACGCGGGCATTCCGGTGTACCTGATTTCGGGAAATCACGACGCCGCCAACAAAATGACCAAGAACCTCAAGCTGCCCGCGAATGTGCATCCGTTTCCCACCGATGCCCCCGCCTCCGATCGCGTGCCGGGTTTCCCGGTGACGCTCCACGGCCAAGGCTTTGCATCCGCGAGCGTCAAGCAGGATCTCTCGTTGAAATATCCCGCCGCCGAGCCGGGGCGGTTCAACATCGGGCTATTGCACACGAGCGTGGACGGCCGCGAAGGGCATGCGAATTACGCCCCCTGCACGCATGGCGGATTGATCGCCAAGGGCTACGACTATTGGGCCCTCGGGCATATCCATCAGCGGGAGATTCTGCACGAGCGGAATCCGATGATCGCCTTCCCCGGCAACATCCAGGGCCGGCACGTTCGCGAATCCGGCCCCAAAGGCTGCCTGCTCGTGGAAGTGGGCGACAACCGTCAAATCGCGGGCCACAGTTTTCACGCGCTCGACGCCTTCCGCTGGGAAATTTGCGAAGTCGATGTTGCGGGAACTGAGGAAGCCGACGACATTCTCAAGCGCCTGGCCGAGGCGTTGGATGATGTATTAAGCCGCACGGACAACCGCCCCGCCGCGGTGCGGGTGGTCTTCTCCGGGGCGTGCGCGCTCCACGATTCGCTGTTCGGAAAGCCGATCCATTGGACCGAGCAAATCCGCGCCGCCGCCATTCAGCAAGCCGGGGAAGCGTTGTGGATCGAGAAAGTCAAATTCCAGACCACGCCGCTGAAAGCCGCGCGGGATGTGAGCGAACTCGACGGCCCGATTGCGGAGCTCTCGGCGTGCCTGCGCGAATGGTCCCGCGATGAGGAGAGGCTCGAAACCCTCCGCGAGAGCTTTCACGACCTCAAACGCCGGATCCCCGCGGAAGTCTTCGAGGGCGCCGACGGCGCCCTTGTGGACGACCCGGATTGGCTCAAGAAGACCTTGCAGGACGTGGAAAACCTGGTCATCGGCCGCCTCTTGAGCCAGGAGGAAGGCTCATGAAAATCCTCGAACTCGACCTTGCCGCCTTCGGCCCGTTTACGAAGAAGACGCTCGACTTCCGCGAAGGGCAGTTCGGTTTGCATCTGATCTACGGCCCCAACGAAGCCGGCAAAAGCTCGGCGCTGCGGGCCCTCAGGCAGGTGCTCTACGGCATCGAACGCCAAACGGCCGATAACTTTCGCATCCCCTATCACCAACTCAAACTCGGAGCCACGCTCGAAGATCACCACGGCGAGCAGTTGTGCTTCACCCGGCTCAAGAAAGACAAACACCCGCTGCGAACGGTGGAGAATGAGATTCTGAATGACGACTGCCTTGACCGGTTTTTGGGACACGTCGATGAAAACCGCTTTAAGCACGAGTTCGGTTTGGATTGGGAAATGCTCAAGAGAGGCGGGGAAGAGATGATCCGCTCGGAAGGCGAGATGGCCCACATCCTGTTCGCCGCCGGCTCGGGCCTCTCGGCCCTCACCGAAGTGCAAACCGCGATCGAAATCGAGATGCGGGAATTGTTTCTCCTGACGGGCAGCAATCCGACGATCAATGCGCTCGTCGAGAAATACAAAACCGTCGAGGAGCGGTTGCGAATGGTCCGGCTCAGCAGCGACGAATGGCGGCAGCATGCCGAGGCGCTCGAAGAAGCCGAGCGGCGCAAGCAAGGGCTCATCGATCAAAAAAAACAATGGGAGCGGGAACGAAGCCGGCTCGAACGGATCCAAAACGCCAAGCACCCCATCAAAAAATACCGCGAGATCCAAAAGGACTTAGAAACGCTAAAAGACGCGGTGATCCTGGAGCCGGGCTTTTCCGAACGCCGGCTGCAAGTCCGCGATGACCTTCTGAAATCGCAACAATCTCATCAAACGATTCAAGCCGACTTGAAGCACATCGCGGGCGAATTGGAGGCGATCACGTTCAACCGAGCACTCCTCGAACAGGCGGCGGAGATTGAATCGCTCAACCAGCAGATCGAAAAGTATCGGCAATCCATGCAGGACTGTCCCGATATTGAAGCCAACCGTCAGGCAGCCGAAAACGAAGCCCGGCGATTGCTCAAGGAACTCAGGCCCGGTGCCTCTTTGAAGGATGCGGAGGATTTGCGTATCTCAGTCGCCGACCGAACGCTGGTTGGTGAATTGGGGCCAGACCAAAAAGCGCTGGAGCAGAAACTGCAGTCCGCGGAACGTGATTTGGGGGAAACCAAGCGGCAGCTGAAAGAGCTCAAGCAACGTCGCGAAACGCAACCGGCGGTTCCCGATCTCTCGGCCCTCAAGTCCGCTCTCAAACGGGCGATGGAACGCGGCCAACTCGAAGCCGAGCGCACGGAAAAACAGCATGCGCTCGAGCAAGCCGAGAAGCAAGCGGCCCTCGACTGCCGGCGGCTGCCGTTCTGGTCGCGGACATTGGAGGAACTCGAACAAGTCACCGTGCCGCTGCGGGAGACGGTCAATCAGTTCGACTCCCGCTTCAGCGAGGCCGGCAAGCGGATTCAAGAACTCGAATCGGAGCAGTTGCGGGATCACCAAGCGCTTCGCGAGATCGCAGACACCTTTCTGGTGCTCGAACAGGAAGGCGAGGTGCCGACGGAAGCGGACCTCGCCGCCGCCCGCAAACTGCGGGACGCCGGTTGGAATTTAATCGTTCGCCATTGGCGGGACGGCGAGGATTGCCCCAAGGAGGTCGAGAAATTCGTCGCGCCATGGGGCGCCGCTGATTTGGCGGCTGCGTTTTCGCACGCCGTGGAAAAGGCGGACGGGTTGTCCGATCAGCTCCGCCGGGAAGCCGGGCGCGTCAGCGAAAAACAACGCCTGCTCGCCGAGCGAACAAAGATCGAATCCCGGCAGCCGGGGCTCGAAAAACAAATCGCGGTAAGCGAACAAACGCGGAAAGGGATTGGCGAAGAGTGGCAGAATCTCTGGCGGCCGCTGGGCATCGAACCCGGAACGCCCGCCGAGATGCGGGAATGGCTGCAAAGCCATCTGAACTTGATGCTCAAAGTCAAGGATTTGCACCTGCAGCGTTCGCAAGCCGGGCGATTGGACGAACTGATCGAGGAACACCGCGACCGCTTGATTTCTTGTCTGACGTCCGTTCGCCTGAATGGAAAGAGCCTAGAAACGCGGCCGCTTGCCGAATTGGTCGAGGAGGCGGAAGCGGTGTTGGAAGACTTAAGCGAGCGGCAGAATTCGTCGGATCGCTTGGAGGAAGACATCGCCCAGACCGAACTCCATTTGCCGACATTGGAGCAAGACGCCAAAGATGCGAAACAAGAGTTCTCTAAATGGCAAGAGCGTTGGGCCACGCTGATGGCAAAACTTGGCTTGCCGGATGATGCCACGTCCGCACAGGCTAACGCATATCTGACAACACTCAACCAGATGATTGAGCAGCGAAATAGCAGAGACAAGGAAGCCCTCCGCGTTCGTGATATGCAGGATTTCAATTCGCAATTTGAAGAGCGGGTGCGGGCGGTGGTCCAATCGCTTGCCTGGGACGCGGGCGATTTCTCGCCCACGCAGCTGGTCGGCCAGCTTCACGCGGAACGGGCGAAAGCCAAGGAAGCGGACAACAAACTCCGCGCATTGCAACAAGACCACGAAGCCCAGAAGCACGCTTTGGAGGACGTCTCACGGGAGATTCAAAGTCATCAAACGGCCCTCGAACAAATGTGCCGGCAGGCGGGCTGCGCGCTCGTCGAAGAACTCCCGCAGGCGGAAAAGAATTCCGCGCGGCGCGTTCAGCTCGAGCAGGTTCAAAGCGAGACGCGGGAGGACATCCTGCGGTTCGCGGGGGACGCTTTGTTCGAGGAGTTTCTCCAGGAAGCCGACGCCGAGGAGACCGACGACCTCGGCGGGCAGTTGTCCGATTTGAATCGGCACATCGCGGAGGTCGAGCAGCAACTGACCCAGCAAATCGAGACGGCCGAGCGGGAACGAAATCAACTCGAAGCCAAGAGCGGCGGCAGCCAGGCGGCGGAAGCCGCCGAGGAAAAACAAGCGATCCTCGCGGACATCAGCCAGCACCTGGAACGCTACATCCAACTGCGATTGGCCTCGGACGTGCTGCGGGAAGGGGCGGAGCGATACCGCAAGAAACACCAGGGCCCGGTGCTGGGGCGGGCCAGCAAATTGTTCCGAAAGCTGACCTGCAGCTCGTTTCTTCGCCTGCAAAACGACGCCGACGACCAGGGCCGGCCCCGGCTCGTCGGCGTGCGGAGGCACGGCGACATCGACGAGTCCATCGAAGTCAAAGGCATGAGCGACGGCACCGCGGACCAGTTGTATCTCGCCCTCCGGATCGCCAGCCTGGAAGACTGGCTCGATCATCACCCGCCGATGCCCTTCATTGTCGACGATGTGCTGATCAACTTCGACGACCAGCGGGCGGTCGCGGCCCTCGACGTGCTCGCCGACTTATCCCGGCGGACACAGGTGATCTTCTTCACGCATCACCAGCACCTGGTGGAACTCGCCGAGGCGCATCTGTCTTCCGGCGTGTTGGTCATGCATCGCCTCGACGAATCCAAGCGCGGCCGCAAGAAGAAAACCCCGCCCCCCGCCGAAAAAGACGAGGCCAGGGCCCTGTTCTGATCGCGGCCCCGGATGGGTTTTGAACGATTAGCCGGAACGCGCTAGCATCCGATTCATTAGCCGCAGGGCGCTAGCCCCGGTTCATGTGACACCGATGCGCCGAATGAACCTTAGCTCAAATCGAGCGGGCCGTCGCCGCAGAAGGCGGGGTTGCCGAAGGTTTTGACGGGATGGCCGAAGCCGTGGGCGAGGGCCATCAACAGGCGGTTGTGCGGGACGCGGCCGAGCTTTTTGGATTGGCCCATCTTGAAGCCCAAACCGTTTCCGACGAGCACGAAGGGAATATCGTTCAGCGTATGCGAGCTGCCCTTGCCGAGCTCGTTGGTCCAGAGGATGAGCGTGTTATCGAGCAGGCTGCCTTGGCCGCCGGGCTCCGGGGTCTCGGCGAGGCGCTTGGCGAGATGGGCGAGTTGCTCGCAGAACCACTTGTTGATCTTGGTGAGCTTTTCCATGTCCTCGGTTTTGGAGTCCGGCGAGTGGGACAGGCTGTGATGGCCCTCATCGATGCCCAGCCAGCGCATTCTGGCCCCGCCCACGGAGTTCGTGTATTGCAGCGTGGCGACGCGGCTGAAATCGTTGACGAAGCTGTTGACCATCAATTCGATCTGCATTTTGCTGATCGTGGGAATGTTGTCGTTGTCTTCCTTCACGCCCGGTTCGAGCTTGGGCACGGCGTGCACCGGGCCTTTGGCCGCCTGCATTTCCTCTTCCATCTCCCGCACGAAGGTCGCGTGCTCTTCCAGGAGCTGGCGGTCTTCGCTGCTGATGCTGCCCTTGACCTTGTTGAGGTCGTCCTTGAGGTCGTCGAGGATGCTCACCAGCGTTTCGCGGTCTTTCATCTGGCCGTAGAGCTTGGAGAACATCTGATAGGGATCGTCGATGGGGGCGATGGGGCGGTTGGCGTCGGCATAGACCATGCGGGTCCAGGTATCGGCCCGGTCGGGAACCATCACGCCGAACTCCAGCGAGCCGAACCGCGTTTTGGTCGCGGGGTCTTTTTGAAGGTGGTTTTTGATTTCCTGATCGATGGAAATGCCGCTGGCCCAGCCGGCGGGCGTGTCCGAGCCGCCTTGGATGTTGCCGGGGAACAGTTCGATCCCGGTGAGCAAACAGCCGATGCCGCGCATGTGGCTGTCGCCGTCGCCGCGAACCCGATCGCAGACGCCGTGCAGAGTCAGGGTTTTGTCCTTAAACGGTTCGAGCGGCTTGAGGCTTTCCTTCAAGGTGAACTCCGGGCCTTCCTCATCCGGCCAAAACGTATTCGGGCACAACGCCGTTGGGGCTGAACATCACCACGAGCCGTTTCTTGGGCTGCCCCTGGTTGGCGAAACCCAGGCTGGGCAGGTTCAAAATAAACGGCGTCGCCGCCGCGGACAGGCCCAGGTCACGCAGAAAATCACGCCGGCTTTTCGGGGATGTCATAGGAGTTCTCCGCTAGGTGTTTCAAGTTTCCAGTTTAAGGTTTAAGGTTTAGCGAACATCGCCTCGTGATGAGTTTGCCTTACGGAAACCCCTTCTCCCTCTGGTGAATGGTTTTGAGGCCATGACGCATCCGGACAGGAGGGCCGTGCTGTTCAATCAGTTTCAAGTTTCGTTTGCGCAGATTTCGTTTCCTTCTTCGACGCTCACTCGGTTTTTCGTAATATCCGATCCGCGATTTGTACCAAGCGCGTCCAAACATCATGTTAACGCGTTGATGTAATTTGTTAACGGCTTCCTTGAGATTTTCACCTTCTCGAATTTCAACTCGAATTGTCATGAACGGCGTCTTTACGGCTGACGCGTTGCCGAGATCCTTAAACTTATGGATTAGAAAGAATATCCGCCAATTGGGTTTCTCTGCCGATCAACGCCGACTTCGCCATGATGTTAACCGCGAGTTTGCGGATGTGGAACTTGTCGGCGGCAAATTGTTTGGTGAGTTCTTTCTGCGACATTGGGGCCGTAGGCTCCGATGGATTGCTGCACGAGGTGATGGAAAAACTGCTCCGCGAACGCGGCGTGGGCTTCTTCGCTGTTGGCGATGAACTCCGCGAGCTCGCGGGGGCCGTGGAAGGTTTTTTCGCTGCCGGCGCGGGTCTGATAGCTGCCGGTGTCGTCGATGGGTTTCTCGCGGTCCTTCTCGCGGTAGCGGCCGACGGCGTCGAACTTCTCCATCGAAAAGCCCAGCGGGTTGATCATCGCGTGGCAGGTCATGCAAGTTTTGGAATTGGTCTGAAGAGCGACCCGCTCCCGCGTCGTCAAATCGGGATGCAGTTTCGCGGGCAGCGGAGTGACGGCCTCGGGCGGCGGACGCAGCGTGTGGCCCATCAACCCCCGGAGCACAAACACCCCGCGATGAATCGGCGAGGTCTCGCTTTCGTGGGCGAACTGAGCCATCAGGTAGGGGTGCGTCAAAATCCCCGCCCGCTGGCCGTCGTCGAGCTTGACCGGCGCGAACACCGATTTCCCGTCCACGCTGACTTTGAAGAATTCCTCGAGCCGGGGATTGACATAAACTTCATCGGACAGAAGCAGCTTGCGGTAATCGGATTCTTCGGACCACACGACTTCGTCCAGGAACCATTCCAGCGACGTGCGCAAATCCGCGACGAGGTGCTCATCGAAACCGGGGAACTTCTCGGCATCTTTGCTGAGATCCATTTCCGAGTTCGCCCGCAGCCAATTCAGCAGAAATTCGCGAATCTTGATCTTGGCCCGCGGGTCGGCGAGCATCCGCTCGGCCTGGCGGGCGACTTGGTCTTCATTCGCCAACTCCCCGGCTTTCGCGGCGTTCATGAGAGTTTCATCGGGGAGGGAATCCCAGAGCCCGAACGACAACCGCGAAGCCACGTCGAACTGGTCCGGGCCGCCGATTTCCCGATACAGAAACTGCGGCGTCTTGAGGGTCAACAGCACCACGCGCTTGACCGCGGCTTCGGTCGAACCGGCTTCGGCGAATTGTTTGTCGATCAGCCACTGGGACTCTTTATCCGTGAGCGGCCGGCGGAAGGCGCGGTCGGCGAAGGTCCGGCAGAAGGCTTTCACCCGCTCGTCGCGGTTCTTGTCGCCGGGCTTTGTGCTGGTCAATCGATCGAGATGCTCGGCCACATAACGCGCCGCCTGGATCGCCCCATCGGTTGTCGCTCGTTCCCAGGCTTCGGAAATCGCCGTGCCCCGTTCCCAGCCGTAGCTGCGGTCGTCCGGCGGGAACGGCGTATCGCACACGAACACCTCGTCGGACTTCGTGCGGAGCCATGTGGCGGGCGGGGATCGGCTCCAATGCGCCGCGGGGACGTTTCCAGAGCAGCTTGATCGAAGCCGGCTTCGAGGGCGGCGGCCCTTTGCGTTTTTTCGGAATCGTCCACGCCCTGCTTGGCTTTGGTGAACTCGAGCTTCAGCGGATAAACCCGCCCGGCGACCAGGAACACCTCGGCTTCATAATCGGTGTCGTCGCCCGACTTGACCCAGGCATCGATCACGGGTTGCTCCTTGTCGTTCAGCCACAAGCGGGCGGCGTGCTCGGTGTGGACGACAAACCGGTAGTCCCCGGTTTCCGGAGCCAAGACCGAACCATCCCAGCGGATGGAAAACTCGTAGGGCGTTTTGATGTCCGGCACCGCGGCCTCTTTGCCGAAGTCGAAATTCACCTGCGGATCGACGCGGGTTTCTTTCCGCTTGCGGCGATCGCCCGGGCGGCGGCCTTCGTAATATTCCCCACCCAGGCCGCGCTTCTCATCCCACACCGGCGGTTGGCGGAAGCTGCCGATCAAGTCGGCGAGCGCCAGCCGATATTGGCGGACGGTCAACCGGGCCAATTCGATCCGCGCGGGCTGGTTCCGCGAACGGGCGATCGCGGAGTAAAACGCATCGTAAACGTACTGGGCGACCTGCTGCGACTGCTCGGCGGACAGCGTGCCGGGCTCGTCCTGCGGCATCGTCTTTTTGACCAATTTGGCGAGCTGCGGCACGGAAAGATCGCCCGCGAGCGGTTTTTCGTAGCCATCGCCGCCTGCGCCCTCTTTGCCGTGGCATTCGGCGCAAGTTTTGGCGTAAATTTGCTGTCCGGGGCTCGGCTTGTCAGCGGCATGGGCGGAAGGGGACGATTCCCAAACCGCATAAAGCGCAATCGCAAGACATGAAGCAATCGAAAACTGTCGCATGGCAGGAGCCGAAGGTGGGAGGGGTTTTTCGGGCGGGGGGCGGGGAGGAGATTGCCAAATCCGGATGATCCGCAATCTCCCACGACTAAATCTTATCGAAATATCTTGCCGTTTTCAAGAATCATCGGCAATCCGCGCCTGGGAAAAACAGGTCAAACCGCGGGCGGCGGATCCTGTCAACGCTGCGGTTGGTTCGGGCAATGCGGACGCGGCGTTTTGGATTAGGAAGAGAGCCACCAGGCCAAGAGGCCGCCCAGGGTCGTGAACGCGAGCAGGGCGAGGATCCACAACCAAAAGCGGAGCGAACCGACGCGGGCGGGTTCCGCGTTCGGGTCTTCGATGCGGAAGTGGTATTTGCGGGCGATGGTCAAGCGGTCGCCGGGCATCAGCATCCGGCTGGTGACGTCCGTCCCGTTGATTTGCACGCCGTTTTTGCTGCCCAGGTCGGTGACTTTCCACCAGCTTCCCTCGAAGCAAAACTCGCAGTGCTTGGAGGAGACGCCCTGGTGGTCCCATTGGATGTCGCACGCGGACGAGCGGCCGAACTGCATCCGCTGCCGATCGAGCACAATCGGCGGCCCGCCGCCCAGAGGCACGAGCACGGCGGGAACCGGGGCGGGCAGCGAAGACTCGGCGGCCCGCATGGTCGCGGTGCGGCCGAGGTTGTCCACTTGCGTCTCGGGCGGTTCGGGCCGGGCGGCCGGCTGGGGAGACCGTTGCCGATGCACGTCGATCTCGGTTTCAATCTGGTTCTGCAAGCGCTGGGTGGAGATGCTCGCCGAGGCCCCGGACGTGACCGAACTCGACGCCGTCCGGCTGGGCGATTGGGCGGTGGTCGAAGAGTTGCCCGAAGACGCCTGCTTGGCTTTGAGGTTCGCCCGCATCCGCCGGGAGGCTTCGCGGGCCCGCGCCACGAGGATGGTTTGGAAATCAAAGGGGATCGGCAATTGCTTTGCGTAAGGCTTGAGCGCCTCCGCCACCTCGCCGGCGGTCTGGAAGCGGTCCTCCGGCTTTTTGGCCATCATCTTCGCGACCAGATCGATCACGCCCTGGGGCACGTCCGGCGCATAGGTCGAAATCGGCGGCGGGACTTTCATCCGCTGGGCCACCAGTTTTTCCGCCACCGTATTGAGCGGGAACGGCACCTGTCCCGTCAAAACGAAATACAGCGTGCAGCCCAGGCTGTAAACGTCCGCGCGGGCATCCACATCGTGGCTGTGCAGCGACTGCTCCGGTGAGATGTAATCCGCCGTGCCCAGGCAATCGTGGCCGAAAATCATCGCCAGCGCAAATTCCGATTCCTCATCGTCTTTGAGGAGGGCCAACCCGAAGTCCAGCACCTTCGACTGCCCGTCGTTCATCACCAACAAGTTCGCCGGCTTGATGTCGCGATGCACCAGCCCCGCCTCGTGCGCGTGGTGGAGGCCCAGGGCGGCTTGGGCGATGACGTTGCACGCCTGCGGCCAGGGCATCTTCCCCCGCGTGGCGATCACTTCGTGCAACGTCAGGCCTTCGACATATTCCATGACCACATAGGTCACCGCCCCAGTGTGGCCGATTTCGAGCGTGCGGACGACATGCGGATGATCGAGCCGCAGCCCCGCGCGGGCTTCGAGCTTCAACCGCTCGAGCATGCTCGCATCGACTTCGTGCCGTTCGGTCAACACCTTGAGGGCGACTTGTTTCCCGGTGGTGGTGTCCTCGGCCACGTAGATCCGGCCCATCCCGCCGAATCCCAAAATCGCCAACACCTTGAAGCGGTCGATCAAAAACCCCCGCGACCGCCCCATGAGCAAACGCTCGGCTTGATAGGCCGTCAGCAGCCTGGCCCGCACGAGCCGCTGGGCGGCGTGCTTGGCGGAGGGCAACTCCCGGAGACCGTACTCTTCACAGGCCGCCTCGAATTTCTCGGCGGAGAGCAGTTGACTCTTTTCCAAAAGCTCGAGGAAGGAGTCGGTCACTTGGGGTTTGTTCATAGAACGCGAATCAACAGTGGAGGTTTGTTGATGTTCGAAAGACGTGGCTGATATGTTTTGACATGATGTGAAATGAATCGCAAGGATACCACGGAAAAATTTTCACAAATTCTAACATAACACGCTCGGCCGGCCTTGAAAACAAAAAATCGGCGGCAGAACCGGACCATCCGAGAGAAATCAGACGTTCCCCGACTTCCTTCCCCAACCGTTCCCCCCACCGGGAACCGCACTTTTTCCCTGTTTTCTCCAGTCGGAGGGAAAGCCGTCCGATCCACAAGTTCCTCAATCCAGAAGGAATCGTTCTCGGCCAGAAACTTATCGCGTTCCGCCGACCATCAAGCCGGCGGAATTGCTCTCGCATTCCAGTTCCAACTCTCTATAACCAAATCAAACCGCGAGCCACGTTGCCCTAATGGGAGTAAACAATGAAAGGATCAATCCGTGGCCCAGACTTCGTCGACCTTGACCGTCGTGGCGGCGATTATTGGAAATCTCGCCATCGCCGTCACCAAATTCGTGGCCGCCGCGATCACCGGGAGTTCGGCGATGCTCTCGGAGGGAATTCATTCCACTGTGGACACGGGCGATGGTCTGCTCTTGCTCCTGGGGATGCGGCTCAGCAAGCGTCCGCCCAATGAAAAGCACCCCTTCGGCTACGGATCGGAAGTGTATTTCTGGAGCTTGATCGTCGGGATCATGATCTTCGGCGTCGGCGGAGGCATCTCCACTTACGAAGGCATTTTGCACTTGAAGACGCCTCCGGAAGTCGTCAGCCCGCTCACCAACTATCTCGTCATCGGCATCTCGGCCGTGTTCGAGGGCGTCACCTGGGTGTTTGCACTTCGCACGTTTCTCCAGGTCAAAGGGGACGAATCCTTCTGGCAGGAAATCCGCGCCAGCAAGGATCCGACGACCTTTGTCGTGCTGTTTGAGGACTCCGCCGCGCTGTTGGGGCTGTTGTTTGCGTTTTTGGGAATCTATCTGGGCGAACTTTTGCAGATGCCTCGCTTGGATGCGGTGGCCTCGATTTTGATCGGTTTGCTCCTCGCGGGGGTCTCGGCGATTCTGATTTATGAGACGCGGGGGCTGTTGATCGGCGAAAGTGCCGCCCCCGAAACCGTGGCCGACATCCGCAAACTCGCCCAAAGCGATCCTGGCGTGGAACGCATCGGACGCACCCTGACGTTGCACATGGGGCCCGATCAGGTGCTTTTGAATCTGGACATTCAATTCAAAGATTCGCTGTCGTCCGACGACATCGAAGCCGCCGTGGACCGCATGGAAAAACAGATCCAGGAAAGGCACCCGGAGGTCAAGCAGATCTTCATCGAAGCCGAGACCGTCAAGAACCCCAAATCGGCTGGCGATTGATGCGCGGCGGCGGTTGAATTATGAAAGATCGAAGTAAGTTCAACAATTTCAGTAATGCCAAAAAAAGGCCTGAGCCGCGCACGAAGTAAGCGGTCTTGCGTTCTCTGAATCCCTCAAAACCGCTTACTTCGTGCGCGGCTCTTGACGGCGAAAACATTTTCTCGAGCTTTTTTGGAAGTACTGAAGTTGGTAATCACCCAATCGACAATCGAAATCGCAGAATCATGGGGCACAAAATCCTGCTGCAAAATGAATCTGTGCACAGGTTTTGTCGCTAATGAACGGACAATGGGTGTGCCTTCTGTTCTGATTCGGTCGATTTTCTAACGCCGCCCGCTATGCTGTTTCACATTCAATGCGTCGCGTTTGATGCCGTGGGCACGCTGGTTTATCCCGAGCCGCCCGTGGCCGAGGTGTATGCGCGCGTGGGGAGAAAATTCGGCTCGGAACTTTCCGAAGAGGAGATTCGCACGCGGTTCCGCGACGTATTTCGTTTGGCAACGACGGAAGAATGGTCAGCCGGCACGACCGACGAAAATAACGAGCGACGTCGATGGTCGTTTATCGTGCGCTCGGTGTTTCATGATGTTGAAAACTTCGAGGCCTGCTTCGAGGAATTGTTCGCCCACTTCGGGAAGGCGGATTCGTGGCGGTGTTTCCCGGATGTCGCCGAGACGTTGAGTGAACTTGCGGCGAGGGGATACGACACGGCGATCGCGTCCAATTTCGATCGGCGATTGCACGCCGTCTGCGACGGCCATCCGGAGCTCAAAAATATCTCCACGCGCGTGATTTCCTCGGAAGTCGGTTCGTCAAAACCATCGCCGGCTTTTTACGACGCCTTGCTCGATTTGTCGCGATTCGAGAAGCGTGACATCCTCATGGTAGGCGACGATTGGATCAACGACATTCGGGGGGCGGGCGAAGCGGGAATCCGCGCGGCGTATCTCGATCGGCTCCAATCGAATATCATCAACAAAGACGAGACCATTCCCACCATTTTCACTCTGACGGAACTCCTCGACCTCTTGCCATGAAGCGACCCTGGGTGGCCATTCAGCGGAATCCGCGTTCGGGGTCGGGGCCGCGCGCGAGGATTCTTTTGGACCTCATTGCCGGGCTGAAACGGCACGGGCTGCGGCCGATGTTGTTTTCCAAACGCGAGCGCTGCGACGAACGGCTGCGGGTGCTCGATCCCGACGACCCGCCCCGCTGCATCGTCGCGGCGGGAGGCGATGGCACGGTCGGGGATTTGATCAACCGCTGCCCCCGGTATCCCATCGCGGTTTTGCCTTTGGGGACCGAGAACCTGCTCGCCAGGTATCTGGGCATTCGCCGGTCCGGGCAGTTCGTGGCCGACATGATCGCCGCCGGGCAGGCGAAGAGCTTCGACTTGTGCACCATGGGCGAGCGGCGGTTTACGCTGATGGCCGGCTTCGGCTTCGATGCGGAGGTGGTGCGGCTCGTGGACAGCGCCCGCCAAGGCCACATCCGCCATTGGTCCTACGCCCGCCCGCTGTGGCAGGCGTTCTGGAATTATAACTACCCCGAGATGCGGTTTTATATTGATGACGACCCCGAGCCGCGGTTGGCGTCCTTAGGGTTTGTCGTCAACATGCCGGTCTATGGATTTCGCCTGCCGATCGCCCGCTCCGCGGATCCCACCGACGGGCTGCTCGATGTGCGGTTGTTTCCGCCGAAATCCCGGCTCGAGTTCGCCCGGCATTTTGCGGGCGTCGTCTGCGGCCGGCACGAAACGGGCGACCTGGTTCAACGCCTGCGGGCGAAGCGGATTCGTGTGGAATGCGATGTGGAAGTCCCCGCGCAAGTCGACGGCGACCCCGCCGGGTTTACGCCGGCCGTCATCCAGGTGCAGCCGCAGGGTTTCCAACTTCTCGTTCCGCCTTTGGCCTGAGGACAGGAAGAACGCGAGGCGGTTCGCTATCGTTTTTCTATCCTCGATTCTCTATCCTCTATCCTCGTACGGAACGCGGTTCGATTTGGAGCTTTTGAAGCGATGTGGAAAGGGAGTGTGACATGCCGAACAATCCGGTGAGCGTGCGGGGGATGGCTTGCGGGACGGGCCGGCCGTTGTTGGTGATTGCCGGGCCTTGTGTGATTGAGAGCGAATCGCTCATTCTCGAGGTCTCCCAGCGGTTGGCGGACATCGCGGCCGAGGCGGGGGTCTCGTTGGTGTTCAAATCGAGTTTTGACAAAGCCAACCGCACGAGCCTCAAAAGTTTTCGCGGGCCGGGTTTGGAGCGTGGCTTGGAGATTCTCGCCAAAGCCCGCGAAGCGACGGGCCTCGCCGTGACGACCGACGTACACGAGCCGCACCAGTGCGAACCCGCGGCGGAGGTTTGCGACATTTTGCAAATCCCGGCGTTTCTGGCCCGGCAGACGGATTTGATCCAAGCCGCCGCCGAGGCCACCGCGAAACGGCAAGGCGTGGTCAACGTGAAGAAGCCGCAGTTCGTCGCGCCGGAGGACATGGTGCATGTCGTCCGCAAATGCGAAGAGGCCGGCAATCCGAACATCCTTTTGACCGAACGGGGGACGACATTTGGCTACGGGCGGCTGGTGAACGACATGCGGGCGATTCCGATTATGAAGTCCTTGGGCGTGCCGGTGGTGTTCGATGCCACGCACAGCGTGCAACTGCCCGGCGGCAGCACCACGGGCGGGCAGCGGGAGATGGTGCCGATTCTGGCGCGGGCCGCGGTTGCCGCGGGCAGCGATGCGGTGTTCTTCGAGACGCATCCCAATCCCGACGAAGCCAAAAGCGACGGCCCCAACATGGTCCGCCTGGACGAAGTTCCCCGGCTGCTCGAGCAACTGATCGCCCTCCGAACCCTGGTCAATTCCTGGCTGACGTGAGATGATGGAAAATGGAAGATCGAGGATGGCGTTTGATCAATCACGATCCCCCATCTTCACCGCCATGACGATCGCGGTATACTTAAAATGGCGATCCGTTTTCCGAAATCATATCTTTATCTCAGGTGTCTCCCCAATGTTTGATGAGTCTTCTCCAGAACGTCCCGCGTCGCCGATGCGTTGGATGCGGGTGTCCGTGTTTCTTTTGATCCTTTTGGCCGTCGTGCTCGCCGGGTTTTATGGGTGCAATTCCTCCGATTCCAAAACCGCGTCGTCCAATGGAGGCGACGGGTCTGGGGCTCCAGCGAGCGGATTGGATTTGCTCGATGTCGCCATGAACATGATGCAGCCCGAGCGGTTGGGGATCGACTCCCCGCCGGAACGCGCTGCGAGCGTGCTCAACCAATGGCGGCTGGCCCAGGTTCAAACATCCGAGAACGGCTCCAAGAACGCTCGATTCAGTCCGCGGCTGTCCGAGGAGGCGAGAAAATACCTCGAGACCCGCCTGTCCGCCGAGGCCTTGAAAGAAGCCGAGGGCGATCAATTCACGCAGCGGGACGTGGGGCATATTCGCACGAGCCTCTTGATGAAGGCGATCGTCGATGATGTGACGCAGGGTCTCGACAATGATTTGGAGCGGGCGGGCGTTTTGTTCGATTATGTGACGCGGAACGTGCAGCTCGTCGCCGACGAAAACGCCCTGCCGCTGACGCCTTATGAAATGCTCGTCTTCGGCGAAGGCACGGCGGCGGACCGCGCCTGGATCTTCGCCGGGCTGCTCAGGCAGTCTCAAGCTCGATGCGGTGATCGTCCGCCCGCAATCGGCCGGGGAGTCGTCGCCTTGGTTTGTGGGGGCGATCATCAATGAGGACGTCCGTCTGTTCGATCCGCTGCGGTCCACTCCGGTTCCGCAAAACCGTCAAGCGGCCCCGGACAGAACGATCCCCGCGACAATTGCCGATCTCTCCCAAGCCAACGTCTGGGACGCTCTCGCGGGTGAAGACGCTCGAAAGTTCCCGCCGCTGTTTCAGAAAGTGCGGATCGAGATCATCGGCAATTCCGAGCTGTGGGCGCCGCGGATGGCTCGGCTCGAACGCTTTTTGACTGGGAAATCCTCCCTGGTGATTTCCGAGAATCTGATGGCCGCTTCACGGGAAACGACGTCCGTCGTGAACCGGGTGGCTGCGGTCGTCGGTCCGCAGTGGACGCGGGAGAGCATCGGCGTCTGGCCGCATCCTGAAAACCGCCTGAAGGGATTTGACGACCTCGACCCGGGCCGGCTCCAAGAGCGTTGGGCGCCGTTTCAGGTGCCGACTCAACTCGAACTCAAAACCCGGACCCAACAACTGATGGGCCGGCGGGACGAGGCGGTCCAGGGGTATTTGCGGGTCCAGTTGGACTACAAAAACATTCCGGCCGCCGCCCCGTTGCCGCCGGCGGTGCGGACGATGTATGCCGAGGCCGCCGAGGACGCCCTGTTTTGGGCGGGCGTTTGCCACATGGAAAAGGACAACGTCCCGGGAGCCGCCCGGCAGTTTGAGACGTACCTCGCCAAGGCGGAACAGTTCTTGGACGGCCGGCACACCGATCATTGCCGGATGCTCTTGGCCCGTTGCCTCGCCCAACTCGAGCAGTGCCCAAAGCGCTCGAAGTGCTCCAGCCGATCAAAACCGCGTCGCCGGAATCGGAGGCGGCCGCGTTCCTCCAGCGAGCTTGGGCCCGTCCGGAGACAGCCGACGCCCCCGCAACCAAGCCGGCCGAACCGAACCCCCAAACCCCCACTGCCCGGCCGCCCTTGCCTGCGCCCGCCGTGGCCGAGAAGCCGTCGCGCTAACGCCCGGATTTTCGCGTGTCTACTCGCAGCAAAGGGCCTGAAAATGGTTCTTCCGGCTAAACAGGGGGAACGACGACGGTGTGAAAGAATTCGTTGTCAGCGCTGTTTCACCTTCCCACCGGGAGGTGAAATCCACCATTGATCACACACTACACCAGGTCGCTGCGCTTCTTCGCCAAGGAAACCCATTCCTTCGCGATCTTCGGCAAGCGTTCGACAACCTCATACCCAAAAAGCACCTCATCAACATATCCCATGTGAAGCATGTCAATAATTCGGCACAAATAGGATCGCCCGCAATCCCACCAAGTATATCGATCATCCACCATGAGATAATGTTTGACGTCGATTTGCTCGTGTTCTCGAAGCTCCTCTAGTTCCATTCCATCAAGAAGAGTTTCATAAACGCCGTCCGCAACGCGGCTGCCAAACGTTGTGGTGTAATAGTATTCCTTTATTTCCCAAACCGCGATCGGATTCACCGGACTGGGAAATGCTCCGTCCACCCAACGGGCGAGCGTTCGCAGCGGTACTCCGTTGAGAGTCACCGTCGTCAATTCCCTGGGATTGTAGTCGCAGGGCATCCCCTTGGCGTTCGACTCGATAAGCATGTTGATAATACCAGTGAAGAACGCCTCAGCCTTCTTCTCGCCTTTCTGTTTGTTCATGGGAATCGGACAAGACGGTTTCAATCGCCTCCTCAAATTGTTAAAAACCTTCGAAGCTCTGTCTTTATCCATCAACCGCGGCTGAACGTAGTTGTTCAAGGCTTCGGCTCGATGCTGAAAATACGCAAGGAGTTGTTTTGCCAATTCTGTGGATTTTCCTTTGCTAACAAGATGCTCGCGGCCCAGTCCGAGCGTGGTCATCACTTCAGCCATTTGCTGTATCGAAGGCACCTTGATGTGCCCGTTCGTTTTCGGCTCTCCCTTTTTCGCCCGTTCGGTGTATCCAAACTTTTGGCTGATGCTGCGAACATTGGCCCAAAAGTATCTTGGCTGTTTGAGAAACCTCGTGTCAGGCTGCATGGGTCGCCTCCTCGTACCGCCGGACAAACTCGACGAGGGAGGTACCGCAAGCTTCGCAAATCTGTTGGAGTTCCGGGAGATCGAGACGTCGTTCGCCGAGTTCGTATTTGCTCACGAATGACTGGGGCTGCCCTAATCGCTCCGCGAGATCAAATTGGCGCAACCCCGCTCCTACCCGAATCTCACGGAGGAGGGATTGTAATTTCTCGCTTCGGGATGTGAAAATGCTTTTTTCCATTGCCGGAGTGTGCGGGTGGTTGACCAATATCCCAAATTCGGATATTGTCGTGTGGACGTTCGGATGAAAGAATTTATCCACTTGACGGGAAACCAATGCAACTCGAACTCTTTGATGCCGATGGCCTGGTGCGTGAAGCCATTTAAACTCCAGTTGCTGAAATGGATCGGCAACAAACAGAGGTTTGCACACGAAATCGCGTCTTTTTTTCCTCAAAACTTCGGCCGCTATTTTGAACCCTTCCTGGGCAGCGGGGGCGTTCTTGCGACGTTGGCTCCCAAGCGGGCGTTGGCCTCCGACGCGTTTCCGCCTTTGGTCGAAATCTGGCAAACGTTACACCGCGACTCCGATTTGCTTAAGGAGTGGTATGCGAAACGATGGAATGCCGTGGCGAGTGGCGACAAAGTCGAAGAATACGAACGCATCAAAGCGGCCTACAATGCGAACCCCAATGGTGCCGATTTGCTCTTTTTGTGCCGGTCTTGTTACGGAGGGGTGGTTCGATTCCGCAAGGCGGACGGATACATGTCCACCCCCTGCGGTCCGCACAAGCCAATTCCCCCGAAGTCCTTCAGCAACCGAGTTGACGAATGGTCGCGACGAACTCAAGGAACGGAATTTCAGCTCTTTAGTTACGACGAGGCCATGGGCATGGCGGAAGCGGGCGACGTGGTCTATTGCGATCCGCCGTATTCCCAGAGCCAGGGGATCCTCTACGGTGCCCAATCGTTCCAATTGCAGCACCTCCTAGAGGTCATCGCGGAGTGCAAGGATCGCGGCGTGATGGTGGCTCTGAGCATTGATGGCACCAAAAAATCGGGAGACCACCTCTGCGAAATTCCCATTCCCGACGGACTTTTTGAGAGAGAGGTTTTCCTGAATTGCGGCCGATCCATGCTCAAACGCTTTCAAATGAACGGACGAACCCTGGAAAGTGAAGTGGTAACCGACCGACTGTTGCTCACTTTCTGAGAACAATTTTTCGTTTCGCTGCTCGCTAGATTCCACCCCTCGCGAGTGTGCGATTCACGACCCGCGGGCCTGTTGTTTCGTTTGCGGATTCACTACTCTCGAGCGCGTTTGCTGGCGTGCGTTTTTTTTGGGGTGCTGAGTTTGGGATGGTGTTTTATGGCGCGGTGTTTGGTGACCGGGGGGGCGGGGTTTATTGGGAGCCATCTTGTCGAGCGGCTGTTGGAGATGGGGCATGACGTTGTCGTGCTCGATGATCTCTCCACGGGCCGGCGGGAGAATTTGGCGGAGGCCCAATCGCATCCCCGGCTGTCGTTTCAATCGGGGTCGATTACCGACAACGTGGCTTTGGGGCTGGTGATGCCGGGGATCGATGTGGTCTATCATCTCGCCGCCGCGGTGGGCGTGAAGCTGGTGGCGGACGATCCGGTACGGACGATCGAGACGAACATCTATCCCACCGAGATGCTCCTGCAGATGGCGGCCCAGGGCAAGCAGCGGGTGTTCCTCGCGTCCACCAGCGAAGTTTACGGCAAGAACCCCAAGGAAGAGTGGACCGAAGAGGACGATCTGCACCTGGGACCGACCTCCCGGCCGCGGTGGGCTTACGGGTGCTCGAAGGCCATCGATGAGTTTTTGTGCTCGCTTATCATCGGAAGTTCGGCGTCCAGGCGGTGGTCGGGCGGTTTTTCAACGTGGTGGGACCTCGGCAGGTCGGGCATTATGGGATGGTCATTCCGCGGTTCGTCGATCAAGCCCTCGCAGGCGGCCCCGTGGTGGTTTATGATGATGGAGAGCAGGTCCGCTGCTTTGCCCACGTCCGCGAAGTGGTCGATTGCGTGGTCCGCCTGATGGACACCCCGGCCGCGAACGGGCAAGTGTATAACATCGGCAGCGACCAGGCGGTGACGATTCGCCGGCTGGCCGAGGAAGTCATCGCCCGCGTGAACCCGGAGCTCAAAATCGAATATCTGCCGTACAACAAAGCCTACGGCGAGGATTTCGAAGACGTCCGCCGCCGGGTGCCGTGTTTGGACCGGCTCGAGCAAACTCTAGGCAGCAAACCGAGCATGACCTT
Source organism: uncultured Planctomycetaceae bacterium (assembly GCA_963815195.1). Classification (GTDB taxonomy): domain Bacteria; phylum Planctomycetota; class Planctomycetia; order Planctomycetales; family Planctomycetaceae; genus CAWAVN01. The sequence continues at coordinate 195,415 of CAWFGE010000007.1, read as the reverse complement.
GGGGCAAATTTTGGATGACGTGATCGCGTGGAAGAAAAGCTCATCGAAATGATTGGTTTTTAACGCAAAGGAGCAAAGAGGGGCAAAGGAACGCAAAGGATTCTTATTGACCACGTCGCACATGGGATGTCCACTTTTTTTCGGCTGAAATGCGCACGCACATCATCTCTTTCCAGGCCAGCGATGGCTTCTACAGAATCTCTCCAAGATCGGTCGAGGATTCGATCCGAATCTTGTGCAATTCCGCAGACAGGCTGCGCCGAGAAAGGAACCGCGTCGAAGCAGTGGTTGTGTCCCTTGAGGAAATGATTGACACGCGGCAGGCAGATGAGATTGAGACGATCACGGCCTTCCTGGACGAGACCGAATGCGTCCTGATGTACTATCCCGGCTCACTTGTTGGCGAGCAACTGACGAGTTTGGGAGATCGTCATGCGATTGGGTGCTTCGAGGCATTCTACGATCAAAATTACCCCTTCTCGCGGAAATACGTGGTGATGCGCAAAGCAGCCTTTGAAACAGTTCGTGGTTGGCTAGAAAGCGGCCTATTGAATGGACCAATCCAGTGGACGTCTGAGTTATTCGATGCAAATGAAAAATGAGGCGATCGTACACCCCTATGGATTGCATAAAACCGTCACCGCTTTGGTTAAGGGACATGAAAAGATTCAAGGCGTGCTCTTGCAAGATTCGACTCTTTGCGATCCTTTGCCCCTCTTTGCACCTTTGCGTTAAAAAATAAACCTCAGAGGGAGATCGAGATTGGCGTTTGTTGAGGATCGGCAACTTTTGGAGTTGTCTGTATCGCCTAAGAAGTCGCTGTTTCCGCTGTTGAACCGGGCGGAGGCGATGTCGCCTTTGATTGCGCTTCTGGCGCTTTTGCCTCCGCTTTATGTGTTGATGAACCGCACGCTCACGCCACTCGATGCGCTGTGGGGACTGAAAGCGGTCGCGATGACGACGGCGGACTCGGCGACGGGCTGGCTCGATCCTTCGACGATCACCGGGGCGGTCGAGGTGCCTCTCAAGTGGCAGCCGCCTTTGTCGAGTTGGCTGCGGGCGGGGGTGATGTCGTTGACGGGGACGGATCATCCCTTGGCGTTGGTGCTGACGTCGTACCTGGCGACGGCGGTCTTGATCGGATTGATGTTCGGGTTTTGCGATCGGCTCCGCGGCCCGCAGTTCGCGTGGTGGGCGACCTTGCTGACGGCGTTCGGCGGGCCGATTCTGCAGGGCGCGCAGACGCCGGCTCCCGTGTCGCTGACGCTGGCGTTTGCGGTGGCGGCGTGCTGGGGCTTCGCGGTGCACTGCCAGGAATCGAAGCGTCCCTCTTCCTGGCCGCTGGGCGGGGCGGGCGTCGCGTGGGGCTTGTGCCTCTTGGCGGGCGGTCCGGTGGCCGTGGTGCTTGTTGCGATCTTGCTTCTGTATGTGTTGGTGCAACGGCCGGAGCTCAAACCTTCGCTCAAAGTCGAAAGCGCCGCGGCCCGCAAGTCCTGGAAAAGCCGGCCCGCGCTCGGGTCGCTGGGCATTTTGTGTCTGATCGGGTTCGTCGTCGGCGGGTGGTGGGAAGTCTGGATGTTCGCCCGGCACGGCTGGCCGTTCTTGAGCAGTTGGTTTGTCGGATCGGCTTCGCTGCCGGTGCCCGCCGCGCCGGATGCGGGCTGGGGCTGGGAGATTTTGTGGGACCTGTCGCAGATGACGGGAGCGATTTGCGGATTGATGTTTCTGGGCGCCGGGGCCGGGATTTGGCTGTTGAGGCAGCCGGCGGCGAAATCGCAACGGCGGTCGTTGGTGCTGATGCTGGGCTGGGGCGCGTGCGCGGGGATCGTGTGGCTGAGCCTGCGGGTGGGGCCGCACCGTTCGGACGCCTTCACCGTGGTCTGGCGAGGCTTCTGTCTCGTGCCGGCCACGATGCTGGCGGCGCTCGCCATCGAGCAGATCGGCATCCGGCGGCTGGGTTATGCCAGCGTGTTGACGGCCCTCGGCATCACGGTTTTCGTGCTGATCGCCGCGCCCGTGGAGGTCGGCTTCGGGATGGCGGGCATGAAAGTCGCCGGCGCTTTGGTCCTCGGCGGGTCCGCTGCTCCGCGCGTTTTCGCAGCCGGAGATCCATCCCGTCTTGTCGCTGTTGTGGACGCTGTTGTTCCTGGTTTTGGCCGGCGGGGGGATGGGTTGGCTGCTGTGGCGGACGCTCAAAGCCGACGACCTTCGCCAGCGGATTTTTCTTGATGTGGCGATCGCGCTGTTGGTCGTGGCGCATGGCTTGATCGGGTCCTTCGGCGTCCGCGAATCCACGCCGGACGATCGGGCCCTCGCCGCGCTCCGCAGCGAACTCGCCGGGCAATCGCCGGTCGATCGCTGGATCATCGTGGCACCGGACCGGAGTCCCTTGATGCTGCGGTACGTGCTGACGTCCCTGTGGCCCGGAGCGGAATCGCTCGAAGTGGAATCGTGGTGGGACGAGCGGCTCACGAAGGGCGCGGCCGAAAGCGGGAAGCCGCGCGGGGTGGAACTCATCGTGGATTGGAACGACCGGGACACGCGGGCTCCGACGCTCCGCGCGACGGACGAGGCGGGAGAGTCCCACGCGATCGAGTTGACGCCCGTGGGCACGCCGCAGATTCTCTGGAAGCACCGCCTGCGAGTGTACCGCTTCGTCAATTGAAGGGTTAAAGACCATCGAAGGGTTAAAGACCATGACAACCTCCGCGGCAGACTTTGACGTTCCGCGAACGGTTGCGGTGGATTCTGGAGCATTGGGCGGTTTACCGCGGGGAGGTGCCGTTGTTGCTCGGGCTCTCGGTCGCGAATGCCGCGGTCCTCGTCGCCTATCCGTTTTTGCTCAAGCGGATTATCGATGGGATTCAGGAGTCGCTCACGCCGGGCTTTCTGTGGCGGCAGGTCGGGTTTTTAATGGGCGTGGGGATTCTGCACTTCTTTATCTACGCGGTGATGCAATACCGCCGGGCCCTTTTGAATATGCGGTTTGAATTTGGCGTCCGCCTGCGCGCATTTGAATATGTGCTGCGGCTCGGGCCTTTGTTTTTTTCCAAGTTCCGCACCGGGGACGTGGTCACCCGGCTGAACGACGATGTGACTGAGAAAATTTCCTGGTTCTTGTGCTCGGGGGTGTTTCGCGTCGTCGAGGCGGCGCTGCTGATTCTGTTCGGCGTCGCGATGATGCTGGTCATCAACCCGGCGCTCACGTTTTATACCGCCACGCCTTTACCCATTCTGGTCGCCTTGTTCGTGGTGACCGGGGATCGGCTGCATCAGCGCTACGAAGCCGTGCAGCAATCGATTTCCGAACTCAACGATTCGCTGGAAAGCTGCTTCAGCGGGATTCGCGTGATTAAAGCCTTCGCGGTGGAAGAGAACCAGCAGCGCCTCGTCGAGCACACGATCGAAGAGCAGCGGCGGGCGGAAATCAAAGCCGTCCGCTGGCAGACCGTCATTGATTCGCTCTACGGCAACATCTGGCAGCTCGCGATCGTGGCGGTGCTGCTGGCGGGCGGGATGATGGTGATCGCGGGCGATGTGACGCTGGGGGATTTGATCGCGTTCGATACTTACGTTTTGATGCTCGTGTGGCCGATGTTCGACATCGGGCAGTTCTTCGTGCGCGGGAAATTGTGCGCGGTCAGCATCGACCGCGTGGCGGAAGTCGAGCGGTTTCCGCCGGAGGTTCTGATCCCCGAATCCCCGCCGCCCTCGGCCCGGCACATTGCCTCGGCTCTGCCGGACGAGGAAAACGCCGCCGGCGAGTTTCCGCAGCCGCTTCTGGTGCAGTTTGAACGCGTGAGTTACCGCTATCCGGGCAGCGAACGATGGGCGATTGAGGACATCAACTTCGCCGCCGAGCCGGGCACGCTCACCGCGATGGCCGGGGAAGTCGGTGCCGGCAAAAGCACACTCTTGAACCTCGCGCCACGCCTGATGGATCCCGCGGCCGGCCGGGTGTCGATCGGCGGCCGGGATGCCCGCGACTGGCCGGCCGATCTTCTGCGCAGGCGGTTGGGCTACGTGCCGCAGGAGCCGCATTTGCTTTCGGGGACGCTGGAAGAAAACATCCGCTTCGGGCGGAAGGACGTGACGGACGAGGCGATTGGGGCCGCGATCGAGACGGCCCAGCTTCAAAGTGATTTCGCCGGTTGGCCGAAGGGGCTCGGGACCGTTGTCGGTTCGCGGGGCGTGCGGTTGTCCGGCGGGCAGAAACAGCGGGTCGCCTTGGCCCGCGCTTTGGCCGGCCGCCCGCGGGTGTTGCTTCTGGACGATTGCACAGCCAGTCTGGACGCCGAGACCGAAGCGGCTCTCTGGGAGCGTCTGTCAAAAGACCGGCCGGAGTGCACGACGCTCTTGGTCACGCATCGCCCGGCCACGCTCGAGCGGGCCGATCAGATTCTGGTGCTCGACCGCGGCCGGATTGTGGAGACCGGCCGGTTCCGAGATCTCGAACGCGAAGGCACGACGTTCCACCGGTTGTACGTGGCGTGGAAACTTCAGGAACAGCATTGAGCCTCGATCGCGGCATTCTCAAAAAACTCCCCCCGGCCTCTCGATTCCGGTTCTGCATCGGATTACTATGAAGATTTGGAAAAGCGAGCGTTCGGTTGTCCGCCAGCGCGTTCCGGCTGATGATCCGAAAGGTTCGTCAAATTGATTAGCCGCAGGGCGCTAGCCCCGGTTCATTCGGTTCATTCGTCCGGGTGTCTCAATGAACCGGGGCTAGCGCCCTGCGGCTAATGAATTCGCGAACTTGCGGCTAATGGAATGGGACTGGAATGCGACGCTTGTTCCTCGATTAACCTTTGATGAGCCTTATCTGACACGACCAATCCCAATCGGAGGGCCGGGACTTACCGCGATGAGCGACACCTATTACATTCGGTCACAGGGCAAGGTCCATGGGCCGTTTTCGTTCGAGGACTTGAAATCCAAGGCCGAGCGGGGGCACCTGAAAAAGACGCACCAGGTCTCGACCGACAAAGAGCGCTGGCAGCCGGCCCGCAAAGTCGAAGGGCTGTTTCCGCCGCCCAAACCGCCGCAGCCGGCAAGAAAAGAGCAGCCTTCTGCGGTGCCGGCGCCCGCCGAGCCGGAGATCATCGAAGTCCAGTTGCTCGACGACCTGGAAGTGGTGTCCGCGGACGACGAGTTGGAATGGCACTTCTGCCTCCAGGGAGCGGAGGAAACCCGCGGGCCGGTGACGGAGGCCCAGTTGCGGCAGTATTTTCAGAACGGGCGGTTGCCCTTGGACACGCTGGTCTGGAACGAGACCTTCCCCGATTGGGTGGAAGCCGACCGCATCCCGGGCTTCCGCGGAGCGGCGTCCGCGGTTCAAGCGCCCAGCGTTCCGCGCCCGCGTTCGACCCCGAACCCGAGCCGATCATCATCGGTCGCGACGAAGTTCTCCCGCGGCGGCCCGCCGGAGAGCGGCCCACGCCGCCGTTGGCCTCGGCCAGTTTGATCCTGGGCATTTTGGGAACCAACGTCCTCTTGGGCGTGGGGAGTCTCCTGGCCGTCATCTTCGGGCATTTGGCGCTGCGGGAGATCAAAGCCAACCGGCAGGCCTACAGCGGCGAAGGCATGGCGCTCACCGGCCTCGTTCTCGGATATGCCGTGCTGATCCTGGGATTCTTGGTCCTGATGGCGATGTTCATCATCGCCTTGGCCAAAAGTTGACGCCGGCCGGATCGCCGAGACGGATCCACCGAAGGCACGGTTCCATTCGGCGGGCGCGGTTGCTAGGATCTCGGCAATGTATTTGCCCAAATCGCCCAGCCTTTGATGTCGAGTCAATCCGGCCGGCGATCGTCCACGCGAATGGGAAGCGAATCGTCGCCCCATTCACGGGTCTCCTTCCAACGGAATTAGGAGCGACCGATGCTGCGAGTTTTCGTCTTTACCGCCTTGGTGATGTGTATGTCGAACCCCGTCTTGTCCGCCGAAGAACCGACCGCCGAAAAGGTGACCTCGATCGAAGGGATCACGGAATACAAATTGGAAAACGGATTCCGCCTCTTGTTGTTCCCGGACGACTCCAAGCCCGTCGTCACGGTGAACCTCACCATTTTCGTCGGATCCCGGCACGAAGGCTACGGCGAAGCGGGCATGGCTCACCTTTTGGAGCACATGGTCTTCAAAGGCACGCCCACGCACGAGAAGATTCCCAAGCTGCTCACCGAACGCGGGGCGCGGTTCAACGGCACGACCTGGGTCGATCGCACGAACTATTACGAAACCCTGCCCGCGTCCGACGAGAACCTGGAGTTCGCCCTCAAGCTCGAAGCCGACCGCATGATCAACAGCTACATCAAAGGCGAAGACCTCGCCTCGGAAATGACGGTCGTGCGGAACGAGTTCGAGCGCGGCGAAAACAGCCCTTCGTCGATCCTCGGCCAGCGGATGATGTCGGCCGCGTTCCAATGGCACAACTACGGGCAATCGACCATCGGCAACAAGGCCGACATCGAACGCGTGCCGGTCTCCAAGCTCAAAGAGTTCTACAAAAAATACTACCAGCCCGATAACGCCATGCTGGTCATCGCCGGAAATTTCGATCCCGATGCCGCGCTCTCGCTCGCGGGCAAATATTTCGGGACGCTGCCCAAACCGAAGCGCGAGCTCGGCCAGACCTACACCGAAGAGCCCCCGCAAGACGGCGAGAAAATCGTCACGCTCCGGCGGGTCGGCGAAGTGCCTTTGGTCGGCGTGCTGTACCACATCCCCGCCGGTCCCCATCCCGAATATCCCGCGATGGACGTGCTGGAAGGCATCTTGACCTCTTCCCCGTCCGGGCGGTTGTACAAGTCGCTCGTGGAAACCAAAAAAGCCGCGAGCGTCTCCGGGGCGGCCTTCGCCTGGCATGATCCGGGCATCCTGCGGATCATGGCCGAGGTCTCCGAAGGCAACGAACCCGACCTGGTGCTCGGCACCATGCTCGACACGATCGAAGAGGTCGTGGAAAAGGGCGTCAAGCAGGAAGAAGTGGACCGCATCAAACTGAAGCTCTTGAAATACCGCGAACTCGCGGCGTCCAAGTCCGACCGCATCGCCATCGAGCTCAGCGAATGGGCCTCGATGGGCGATTGGCGGTTGTACTTCGTCTACCGCGACCGCTTGGAAAAAGTCACGGCCGAGGACGTCGACAAAGCGGCCAAAGAATACCTCACCCGCAGCAACCGCACCGTGGGTTTGTATCTGCCCACCAAACAGCCTGAGAAAACCGTCATCCCGGAAATCCCCAACCTGGCCGAGATGATCGGCAACTACGAAGGCCGGGAGCAAATCGCCCAAGGCGAAGCGTTCGACGTGTCGCCCAAAAACATCCAGGCCCGCACGACGCGGGTCATGTTGAAATGCGGCACGGAGGCCGCGTTATTGCCCAAAAAGACCCGCGGCGAAGCCGTCAACCTCCGGCTCACGCTCCGCTACGGGACCGCCGAGAGTTTGGCGGGATTGGAAAAGGCGACCGAGCTGTTGCCGAGCATGATGACTCGCGGCACCATGAACTTCACCCGCCAGGAACTCCAGGACGCTTTGGACAAGGAGAAGGCCCAACTCGCGGCGAGCGGCTCGCCCGGCGTGGCCACCTTCTCCCTCGAAACCAAGCGGGAAAACCTCCCCGCCGTGCTCAAACTCCTCCAAGAAGTCCTCCGCAAACCGACGTTCCCGGAAGAGGAGTTGGGCATCATCCAGCGGGCTCAACTCGCCGGCTGGGAAAAGGAACTTGTCGAGCCCCAGTCCCTGGCGACCACCTTGGTCCGGCAGCACATGTCGGCATGGCCCAAGGGCGATCCGCGGTACGTGCCTTCGATCGAAGAAGAGATCCAGCGGACCAAAGATGTCACCCGCGATCAAATGGTCAAACTCTTCGAGAACTATTTGACGCCCGAGCACGCGGAGCTGGCGATCGTCGGCGATTTCGATCCGGACGAGATCGTGCCCCTCTGCGATAAGGTCCTCGCCGGTTGGAAAGCCAAACAGCCCTACGAACGCCTCGCGGACAAAGCCTCCCAAAAGCCCGGCGGGTTTGAAGACATCAACACCCCGGACAAGAAAAACGCCGTCTATTTCTCCGCAATGACCTTCCCCATGAAGGACACCGCCTCCGATTATCCCGCGCTCGTACTGGGCGATTTCATTTTCGGCGGCGGGTCGCTTTCGTCGCGGCTCGGAAACCGCGTCCGTCAGAAGGAAGGCCTGTCCTACGGCGTGGGCTGCGGTTTTAATGCCTCCGCGCTGGACGAGCGGTCCTCGTTTTATATCTACGCAATCTCCAATCCGGACAACATCCCCAAAGTCCGCAAAGTCATCTCCGAGGAATTGGAAAAACTCCTCAAAGACGGCGTGACCGAAGCGGAACTCAACGAGGCCAAGACCGGCTACCTGCAAAAGCAAACCGTTGCCCGCAGCAGCGACAGTGGCCTGGCCCGCCTCCTCTCGCAAAACCTGCACATCGGCCGCACGATGGAGTATTACCAAGAGTTGGAATCCGCGATTCCCAAAGTCGCGACGGACGAGGTGCACGAAGCCCTCAAACAGCACATCGCACCCAAACAGCTCTTCACCGTCGTCGCCGGCGACTTCAAGATGATGAAGGACGACGCGAAGCAGGACGACGCGAAGTAGATCGTCCGTGGATTTGTCCCCTCTCCCCTCGGGGGAGAGGGTTAGGGTGAGGGGCGCATTCCCGCCGAACGGCCGGCGGCCGATGTCCCGGCCCGCGTGCAGACCGGCGTTAAAGTTGCCGTAGGTGATCACGGACGCATCGCGGTCGGCGGAGTAATTGCCTGTGACGTCTCCATAGGCTAAGACAAAGGCATCTTTGCCGGCGTCGAGTGAAGCATTCACATCGCCTTCGCTGAGAATCGTGGCATCGGCGGCGGCTTCCACACGGGCCGAGACGTTGCCCAAAGCCAGGATATCGACTTCTCCCCCGGTGGAGGTTACCCGGGAAGACGCCGGCCCCTCGATATGGCCGACGGCCCAAACGCCCACCCCGGCCGGACCCTCCACGACCATGTTATCCACATCGGCCCACGACGCCAGAAACGCATAGCCACCGGCCGCGAGGTGTCCCTTGACGTTCCCGAACGACGCGAGCACCGCATCGCCCCCGGCCGTCACCTCCCCGTGAAAATCTCCGCCCGTGAACACGAAGGCAACCGCCCCGGCAGACACCGTGCCCTGATACTTGCTGAAAATCGAGACGGACGCATACCGGTCGGCATCGACCAGGATCGTGGAAAAATCATACGTCAACACCGCCGCGTCCCGGTCGGTGTACACGCTGCCGGCCAAAACCCCGCCCGCGATGATGAGGGCGTCTTCGCCCGCGTGCACGTTGGTGATGGTGAATCCCGCCGTTTGCAGGAGGGCATCGCTCCCGGCATCGATGTCGAAATCGGTGGATTCCCCGCCGGAAAACACCAACGCCGCGTCCCCGGCGGTGACGGAGCCGTTCAAATCGCCCCAAGTGGTCACCAGGGCCGAACCGCCGGCATTCAATCGACCTGCCCGACTGTCCCCTGTTCAATGATCTGATCGACGCCGCGGCTTCGCTCATACACTAACCATCCAGCATCACACGGGTGGTTAACACCAGCACGGTCAAGGTATTCATTACTTGTTACCACTGCCTTGTCTGGGTCAAACGTTTCAACGAAATCGAGCAACATTGTTCGGACTCGTTTAGAGGACAAAAAGTCGCAATCGTCGCAGTTCGATGGCAGCTGTAGCACCACGGAGTTTCTAACGAAATCCGAGTACCCTCCACACGTCGCACGAAACGATACAGGTAGGTTGTTGTTTCCATTCCAAACACCGATATTGAAACCAAGTTCCACTATCGCTGAACCGTCGGTGTCGCGATTGTTCGTCCTCAGAATCCGGCCAAGAAAATCTCCCGATAACTCAATTGGGTTCTTTAGCGCCTCACTTTTACTACGGCCCTTCAGATACCAAGTCCTCAGTGCTGGATGACATTGTCCAAGTCGTTGCAAGACATCAGCGATGCGCTTTGCGCATTCGTCGCGTGTTTCCTTTCGCTTTCCCCAATATGCACCTACAAACATGCCGATTCTCACATTGCTAAGGCGTGAAGATAATCTCAATTCCCTCAATATTTTCAAATCGGAACAGATTGCGGGTGGCTTCAGCAGCCGCTTCCTCCGCAAAGTGCCACTGAATGCGCAGTCCCGCCCGCACTCCCAACTGCCGTTGGGCTTGCTCTACGAGTTCATCAGCGCCACGGAACCACGGTTGAAACTCACCGTTTCGAACGAATTTTGCGTAACCCGGCCCTTTTGCGTCAAGAAGAACTCCTGCAATCTCATCGAATCCATCAAATTTGACGCCATTCACCCTGTATCCGACATCAGGCAATCTTCCCGTTATGCGACTTTGATAGCGAGCCGCTCGGTCAGGCATACTTTCGATAACGCGTTCAAACCGTCCCGGTCCACTTTTTGGGACAGGGGCAACAGGCACATCATCAAAGAAGTGCGTGCGGCCGACCCAGTTGCCGGCGAGGCCGAAGGTGCCGCCGAAGAACTGGATGCTATTTTGCCAGGTGAAGCCGTTTTCGGCAATGTCGCTGCCGCCTCGGATCATGGCTGCCCCGTTGCCCAGCGTATCCCACAAGAAAACCCCTTTGCCGACTTTTCCCACCCAGCCCACTTTGGATACGGTCGATAAACCTCCCGTTCCCACCCCAAACAAAAACTCCACCGAGAAGCGATTTATCATATAGGATGCATCATACCCACCCCTTTCAACATGTTAGTTTTTTGCTATAAGTCGCTTCTACAGGGATTGTTGTATCAAACCTTATGGAGGCGGCAAGGATGTGGCCCGACGCTGTGCTTGATCGTTTTGTGGAAGAATGTCCAGCGGCAGTGATGGTTCGAGCGACGCTCGAGAATCTTGTGTCGCCGGATCGCCTGGATGAGATTTTCGCCGACGCTTCGCAGAGACAATACGAGAAAGAATTGCTGTTTTCGCAAGTGGTGGCCCTGATGATGGGCGTGGCGACGCGGACGCACACGTCGGTCCATGCCGGGTACTTGGCGGCCAAGGAGCAACTGGCGGTTTCGCCGGCCGCACTTTATGGCAAGTTGAACCGTCTGGAACCCGGTCTTTCGGCGACGATGATCCGGGAAACGAGCCAGGACGCGGCTCAAGTCATCGATGCCATGCCGGGAGCATGCCGCGAACTTTTGCCGGGCTATCACGTGCAGTATTTGGACGGGAATCATTTGGCGGCGACTGAGCATCGGCTGGCGGAATTGCGCGTCACGCGGGAAGGCCCTTTGCCCGGCCAGACCTTGGCGCTTCTGGACGCGCAGCGGGATCTGATTTCGGAACTGCTCCCGTGTGAAGACGGGCATGCTCAGGAACGTTCGCTTCTGCCGGAGCTTCTGGAATGGATCCGGGCCGAGACGGTGACAATCGCCGACCGGAACTTCTGCACGACCAAGTTTCTGTTTGGAATTGTCAAGCAGTCGGCCTACTTTGTCATTCGCCAACACGCTTCGACACTCACCTGGAAACTCGTCGGTCGCCGGAAACGCATCGGACGCATCGAAACGGGTGTTGTTTTCGAGCAGTCGGCCGAGCTGTCCCAGGGTGAAGAGACGTTGCGAGTCCGGCGGATCACCATCCAATTGGATACGCCCACAGAGAATGGTGACACTGAGATTCACATCCTGACCAACTTGCCTGTCAAAGTCGCCAATGCGCGAAAAGTGGCTTTTCTGTATCGCAAGCGCTGGACGATTGAAGAAGCCTTCCAAACTCTGACCGAGGTGTTGCGCTGCGAAGTGGAGACGCTGGGCTACCCCAAGGCGGCGCTGTTCGCCTTCGCCACGGCGGTTTTGGCTTATAACACCTATGCCGTGGTGAAAGCGGCGCTGCGATCGGTTCACGGTGAAGAAACGATCGATGAAGAACTGTCGGACTACCACCTGACGCAGGACGTGACTGCCACGACGGTGGGCATGAACATCGCCGTGGACGCGGAAATCTGGGAGGGCTATCAAATCATGCCACCTCGAAAACTCGCGATCGAGTTGGTGCGACTCGCGAAACGCATCGACCTGACGCGTTACCCCAAAAAGAAACGCGGGCCGAAAAAACCACAGCCTCGAAAAAAGAGCGGCAAACGGAATCACCATATCTCCACCGCGCGAACTCTGGCCAAATCCAGGGGTAAGTGACATGTTGAAAGGGGTGGATGCATCATACCCCAGTTCATCTTCCCCGCCGAACACATGCAGTGGCTCCGCATCAAACAGGAGTCCGCCCAGCGACACGAAGCCGACAACCGTATCAACGCCGCTGTTACCCAACGCTTTGAAGCCCGTCCCCAAACCATCAAAGAAGCCGCCCCAGTTCCAGGTTTCGACCACATTTTTCGGAGTCTCCTGGAAGGCCATGATGTGCTCGGTCATCTTCCAATCGCTGTTTTGCTGCACGGCGACGCGGGCTTGGGCCAACTCGTTGTCGGTTTGGGCGATGGTGTTGTTCACAGCCTTGACTCGATCGGCCGCCTCCTTGGCTTGCCGGGCCGCCTTTCGCTGGGCCTGGTCGCGGTTGTGATTTGCCGCCGCTTCCTTTTTGGAAGCGTCGACCTTTCCATCCACCGCGGCGAGCATAAACTCGTGCTCTTCTTGTTGCTTCTGGCGAAGCCCTTTGATGGCCGCGTCCTGGTCGTCTTTGAGCGAGCTTTCCGCGTCGGCCTTCGTCTCTGAGTTGTCTGCCGACCATTGCGCGACCGCTTGAGCCAAGTCACTCAGGGCCTGTTGGCGGGTGGCCCCAAAATCGCTGCGGCCCGCATCGAGGATTTGCTCATATTGGTCCTTGTCGGCAAATAGTTGGTCCCGCGCGGCTTGCAGGTCGGCCAGCACTTCGTTCAAGATCGAATCCGGCACCGCGGGAAGCGGGTAGTTTGTCGCCATCGTGGAATCGAACTCGATGACGGTGGGCAGGTTGGGGGCCTGGATGAAAGCGGTCACCGCATCGCCGGATTGGACGAGCGAGACGGCCCGCTGGCCGATGATTGTGCCGCCGATCGCGCCCAAGGCTCCGATGCTGCCCACGTAGCCGCCGTTCGATGTATTGGCGGTGTTATAGGCGAGGATCGCCGCGTCAATTGAGCCATAGCTGAAGATGACATAATCGTAGTCATCCTGGATGGCCTGCTGGTCCTCGTAGCCGATGTTCCGGTCCGCCGTGATCGCGCCGGAGATGTTCCCCCGCGCCCACACGCCCGGCAGCGCATTCCCGCCGAACGGTCGGCGGCCGATGTCCCGGCCCGCGTGCAGACCGGCGTTGAAGTTGCCGTAGGTGATCACGGACGCATCGCGGTCGGCGGAGTAATTGCCTGTGACGTCTCCATAGGCTAAGACAAAGGCATCCTTGCCGGCGTCGAGTGAAGCATTCACATCGCCTTCGCTGAGGATCGTGGCATCGGCGGCGGCTTCCACGCGGGCCGAGACATTGCCCAAAGCCAGGATATTGACTTCTCCCTGCGTGGAGGTTACGCGGGAAGACGCCAGCCCCTCGATATGGCCGACGGCCCAAACGCCCACCCCGGCCGGACCCTCCACGACCATGTTATCCACATCGGCCCACGACGCCAGAAACGCATAGCCACCGGCCGCGAGGTGTCCCTTGACGTTCCCGAACGACGCGAGCACCGCATCGCCCCCGGCCGTCACCTCCCCGTGAAAATCCCCGCCCGTGAAGACAAAGCAGCGTAGCGGACCTTTAATTGAAACAGTGAACCATCAATTTCGGTCCGCACAGCGGACCCTACATCGCTGGCTGACCAGGGGTCACGTCATCGAGAACCGTCAGTCTCCTATTTGGGGCAACACAGAAAATGATCGCTGAACGGGGTGATCATGATGTCTTTTCCATGCCAGAGGCGAATAAATCGGAAAATGCGGTTCTCCCCCAATCCTCTGCCGCTTCCAATCCAACGTCTTTCGGCCGCGACTTCCAAATCTCCTGATATGCTTTGAACCCGGATTATTCACCAAAAAAGATGAAAAAAGAAGGAACCATCGCGTGACCCTCTGCGTTTAAGTGGTATACCGCAATCCCGAAACCAAACGGAGGAATCACGCGATGGGTGAAGTTCAGCCTAACATTTTCGAGCCCGATTTCAATCGTTCCATCAAGGTCAAGGCCGTCGATGGGCGGCTCACGTCACACTCCGGTGCCGTTCTGCTGCGGGACTTCGATCATCGGCTCGGACTCACCGAATCGCTCGCGGATCAACTGATCGATCCTCGCCAGCAAGACCGCGTCCGCTATCAAGGCGTCGAACTGCTGCGGGAAAGAATCTACGCCATGGCCCTGGGAGAGTCCGATCAGGATGATCTCGACCGGCTCGCCCATGATCCCGCTATGAAGATGGCCGCGTGGGACCGGCCCGGCGAAGAAGTGCTCAACCAACGCCTGGCCAGCCAACCCACTCAATCCCGGCTCATCGATTGGCTGGCCGACTGCAAGACGAATCTCGAGGCCGTGCGGAGCGCCTTGTTCGACTGGATCCATCGGCACATCAAAAGCACCGGCGACAGCGACCGCCGCGTCCGCTACGCCACCATCGACATCGACAGTTTCCCGATGCAGGTTTATGGCCAGCAGCCGGGGGCCCGCTACAACGGTTACTACAAGGAGACCGTCTATCATCCGCTGGTCGCTAGTTTCTCGGTCGGCGGCGACTACGATAGCACGCGGGAAGGCCAGCGGCTGGGCAACGGCTTCATTCATGCCATCCTGCGGCAAGGCAGCGTGCATACGGCCAATGGCATCCGGCGGTTTATTCGCAACGTGGTCGGCAAGGCCCGGCAACTGGCGTGGAGCTTCGACCTCCGGATCGATGCGGGTTTCATCGCCGGCCCGGTGTTGGATGAGTTGACCGACGAAAACATCCGTTTTTGCGGGAGAATCAAGAAGAACAACGTGCTGGAAGAGATGGCCGCGCCCTATCTGACACGTCCCGTAGGCCGGCCGCCCAAAGGCGGATATGAGGACGTGATCGAACTCGGAAAGTACCAAGCCGAGGGCTGGCGTCATCCGCAGCGGGTGATTCTGGTCATCGTCGACAAGCCGGAGGCGAAGACGGGCCAACTGGCTCTGTTTCCGCGTTACTTCTTCCTGATCACAAACTGGACCGAGGAGCAACGCTCGGCGGATGAGGTGTTGTCGCACTACCGCAAGCGCGGCACGTTCGAGGACCGGCTGGGCGAATTCAACGCGGTGATTGGCTGCCGTCTTTCGTCATCGGTGTTTGCGGAGAACGAAGTGACGTTGCTGTTGGGCCTGCTGGCGTTCAACCTGGCGTCGATGCTGCGGATCGAGTTCGAGGACGAGTTGGGCGGTTGCTGGGACTTGCATCGTTTCCAGCAGTCGGTGCTGCGGACAGGAGCGCGGGTCGTGAAGCACTCCCGCCGCCTCGTGA
Organism: uncultured Planctomycetaceae bacterium; assembly: GCA_963815195.1. GTDB lineage: Bacteria > Planctomycetota > Planctomycetia > Planctomycetales > Planctomycetaceae > CAWAVN01. Next base: position 179,943 of record CAWFGE010000007.1, on the reverse strand, counting down.
TTTACATTGAGGAAAGCGTGAGCGCGTTTTGGGCCGCGATGTCTTCCCGCATCCGATCGCTGCGTCTGGCCAACCTCTGGCCACGTCCGCGCGGAGCTCGCCCGCGGCCCTACACACCTCTCCCACGTCACGCCCATGAGCAACTGGTTCTTCGGGACTGAGCAGTTCGCCATCGTGGCATCCGCCTTTCTGTTTCTTTCCTTCACTCACCCAACGATCGCCAGGCCCCAGGGGGAAAGGGGGCGGTCCGCCCATCCTCCGCTCCCCAACCACCCGGTGCACTTTCCGCCACGGAAATACTCACCACGCACGGACCTGATGAATAATCCGGGTTGAATAGTTCTTCGAACTCCTCATGGTGTTGCCATTCTACAAAGCAGGTTCGGTGAAATGCACTGTCGGAGAATTTCGAAAATTTATGCCCGTTGGGTACAAATGCAGGAAACCCCAACGCTTCTGCAGACGTTCCGATCACGCCACCACAAAGGACGCACCTAGTCTTTCCGCCTATCAGTATAGCCATGACAAACTCCCTCACTTTTTAAAGAACTTAGTCAGTCCGCCGCCGAATAGCTCATAAATATAGGAACTTTGTTGTCCCAATTTATCCAACATTCTGAAATCGAAGGCCGATGGTGCCGAAGGTCTTGGGTGGGGCCGAATGTGGGAACCGGTAGGAATCCCCCTCCGGCGTTCGGCACTATGGAATTTCCAACTTCGGCGGGATCACCGCGACGCGGGCCGGGGTTTCGTCGGCGAGCACGATGCCGATCAGGTCCCCGTCTTTGACGGAGATCAAACACGCGCCATGCCAGCTGCCATCGATCGGCACGGACGAATCGATCAACCAGGTCTTTTGATCTTCGCTGGGGGAAAGCCTCGCGGCAGCCAGCGGAACTTTCGGCGTTTGCGGGTCGGCAATCAACAGCGAAGATTCCAACTCCTCCGGCGACCGCAAACGTTTGATCGGCCAGGCGGATTCCGGCGAAATCGGCTCGCCCTCGATGGAATAGAATGCGATGCCGTCGACGACTTTCGCTTTTCCTTTGGTGATCTTGATCTCTCGCCCGCTGACTTCCAGGATCGTCTCATCATCGGCCTCTTGGGCCGGCGTCAGCAAGTCGGCAGGGCCAAGCAGTTCGCGGCCCTTGTCGAGCACCAAGACCCAGCCTTGCCGGCGTTTGGTGCGGCCGATGCCCAGGAACGATTCCGACCACCGCAGGCTGGCTCGCTGGGGCGATGGCATGGAAACTCCATTGCCGATCAAGCCCGCGCCCACGGCGATGCGGGGCTGCCATTCCAGCCAATCGGAATCGGGCTTCGCCGCGATGGGAAACCGGTGGCCCGTCGTGACGGGTTTGCCCGGCGAGGTCGGCGTCGCAAACGTCACGCCGCCAAGTGCGAGGCTGGAAAGCGTTTCGGTGTTGAACTCCAGCCCCGAAAGCCCCAAGCGAAGTTGCAGGCCGCTGTTGCTCCAGAACTGCGTGTTGTCGCGGATCAGGTTGCGATAGTCGGGCTGGATATACGCGCGGGCATCGACGCTGGCCGCGTCATGGGCGAGTCCCACGGAGAGAATCCGCCCCACGTGCTGGCCGCGGTAGAGCACCGGCGTGCCGGGGGCCAGGCCGTGCTTGATGGAGCCTTGCAGCAGGATCTCCAATCCGCCCGCGGGAAGTTCGCCTTGCGGGGCCGATTCCAAACCGACGAACGAACGCTGCGGTTTTCCGTTGGGCGAACCGGGCAACACGGCGAGAAAACGCCCGCCGATCAATGTTTCGAGGCCGCGCACTTCCGCGATGCTCAATCGGGGCCGTTCGATCCAAAACTGGCTGCCGGCGCGGGCGAAACCCGTGGCCCGCCCGATAAGCCGCACGCGGACTTCGATGCTTTGAAACTTCGGATCGGGCTCCACGCTCGCAACTTCGCCGACGACGATGCCGCGATGCTTCACCACATCCCCCGCCGCGAGTCCGTAGCCGTTCTGAAATTGCACCGTGATTTCCACCGAGTCGGCATTGTGGAACAAGGGCGGCGTGTCCATACCCTCGAACTCGAACTGCGGCGCCGCGTCGGGCGGCCCCGGCAACACGCCCACGTACTTCGCGCCGACGACGGTCTCCAAGCCGCTGATTCGCGAAAGGCTGATCCGCGGCCGTTCGATCCAAAACCGGCTGCCTTGGCGGGCGATGCCGTGGGCGGCCGGCGCGAGTTCCACGGTAATCAGCACGTCTTCGAGCCGCGGGCCGAGTTCGACGCCGGTCACCTCGCCGACATCGATGCCGCGATGCCGCAACCGGTCGCCTGGCTTGATCCCGTGCCCCTCCGCGAATTTCACAACAATTCGCGGCCCCGACGAACCCTGTGAGATCATCACAAGCGCCGCCGCCACGCCCAACGACGCCAGGCCAATGACCCAGATCGGCCACGTTCGCCTGAGCCAACGCCCGAAGGACCAGCCGGCCGGCTGAACCTCCGCCACGGGAAAATCCGCTTCGCCGGTCGGCGGCGGGGGCGCACCCTCGGTCATTGGCCGTCCTCCCAAATCTGCTCGGGGTGAAACCGCATCGACGCCGCGAGGCTCAGGATCACGCACAAACTGAACGCCACCACCCCCGGCCCGATGTGGAAGGCAACAATCCCGCCGAGTTTGACGAGCATCACCAGAAACGCAAGCAGCATCACATCCATCATGCTCCAGCGGCCGGTGCCTTCCATAAGCCGATAGGTCAAGGCGCGATGCCGGCGGTGCAAAAGTTTCACGAGGCTGAGTTCCAATAACAGCGCGATTTTGACCAGGGGAAACACGATCGAAAACAAGAGCACGATCGCGCCCACGAACCACTCGCCGTGGCCGAGCATCTCAAAAATGCCCCCGAGCAAACTGGATTTGTGATGATGGCCGAGGCGTTCGATTTCGAGGATCGGCAACAAGACCGCGGGCCAGAACAGGATGAACGCCCCCAAGGCCGCCGCCGCGGTTTGCATCGCGGCGCGGTCGGCTTCGCGGGGATTCGTCAATCTCGCCCCGCACCGCACGCACGCCGCGACCTGCGCCGGTTCGAGCGCGGGCACGCGATGAATCTGCCCGCAACAAAGGCACGCCTGATATTCTCCCATAAATTGCTTTCCCTGAAATGGGCCACGGACTTCCACTTTCATTGAAGCATCCCCCCGTCCGCATTTCAAAGGTGTGAGGCGACGTCCGCGGAAAAAGAAGATCGCGTGGACTTGCACTTTGTCCCCAAAGCGAACATCGTGGCAGGCGGGCACTCAACGATTTCGTTAAGACGAGGTGGACGATGTTATCAAGAACATGGCTGGCGGGCTTGGGGATTCTCTTTTCGCTCATGATTTCTGCGGTCGAGTGCGCGGAGCCCTTGATGCCGCATTGGGTCTGGACGAAAGCCCATGCCGTGCCCAAGCACACCACCAGCGAAGGCAGCGGATATTTCTCGATCATCGAAGGCCAGGACGGCAAGATCTACATCGGCACCGCCAAGTACCGGCACAATGCCTACCTCGTCGCCTACGATCCACCGACGGAGAAAATGGAGGTCGTGGTCGATGCCCATAAAGAAATCGGCACCACCGCCACCGGGTTCGCCGCCCAGGCCAAAATCCATACCAGAAACAACGTCGGCAAAAGCGGCAAGATCTACTTCGGCACCAAGCAGGGCTATCCCAAAGACGGCGAATCGCGGGGCGACTACCCCGGCGGATACCCGATGGTCTACGACCCGAAAACCAAAACCACCCGCGTCTATGATATTCCCGTTCCGCATCAAGGCGTTATCAGCGTCACGCCGGACGAAGATCGAGGCATCGCCTATATCAGCACAAGCTCCGACGAGCGGCCCACCGACAGCACGCACTTTATGGTGCTCGACCTGAAGACCGGCAAGTACACCGATCTCCTAGACTGCCGGCATATGTATGCCTTTATCGTCGTCGATTACCTCGGCCGGGCCTATCATCCAATCCTGGGCGGCGACATCGCCCGTTATAACCCGGATGCGAAAAAACTAGACCGCCTCAAGCAAACCATCGACGGCAAACCTCTAGGTAAGGATTCTCTATTAGCCCATCCTACGGGGCATCCCATCAACTGGGACATCTCGCCCGACCGCAAAACGCTCTATGCCGTCGCGATGAGCGGCAACCAACTCTACCGCTACGATCTGACCCAGGAAGGCGAAACCCTCCACGGCGTTTCGCTCGGGCCGCTCGTTCCCAAAGCCAAAAAAACCGATTGCCGGGCCATGTGCGTCGCCCCGGACAAAACGGTCTGGGCCGGCGTGGCGGCGACCTATCCGGATGGCAAACAGCGGCTCTGCGTCGTGAGCTATCATCCCGGCGACAAAGCTCCCACCGATCACGGACCGCTGGCGATTTCCAATCCCGATTACACGGAATTCAACGATGGTAGCGGCAAAACGCTGCCCTGGCATCATGGCGTCCATCAACCCGCGGGCGAACCTTTGCAGCCGCGTTATGTGGTGATGGGCATCTGCGCCGCGAAAGACGGCACGGTTTATGTCACGACGATCTATCCTCTCACCGTGCACGCCCTGCGAATTCCCCGCGTCGCCGGCGTCACCACGGTTTACTATCACAACTCCCATGCCGATGTGCTGCTCAGCCGGTTGATGCAAACCGATACGCTCGACTTCGAGGGCGACACGCCGCCGCTCGATCTCAGCAGTCTCTATATCGATCAAATCCCGCAAAACGATATAGGCCGCAGTCTTGCAATGGAATCCCGCATCCCTGTGTATAAGAACATACCGAGTGCCTTAACAGGCGGAACGAATACCTTAGCCGTCGATGGCGTGATGATGATTGCCGAGCACGGCAAGTATCCCGAATCCGACACCGGGCAGATTCAATATCCCAAGCGGCGGCTGTTTGGGGAAATTGCTAAAACCTTTCGCGAGACCGGCCGCGTCGTGCCGGTGTTCTCGGATAAACATCTTTCGGACAATTGGACCGATGCCAAGTGGATCTATGACACCGCCCAAGAGATGAAGATTCCGATGATGGCCGGTTCTTCGCTGCCCGTGCTTTGGCGTTATCCGCCGATCGATGTCAAACGCGATGCGAAGCTCAAAGAAATCGTCGCGGTGTCTTACCATCGGCTCGACACCTACGGCTTTCATGCTTTGGAGATGGTGCAATCGCTCGTGGAGCGCCGGCACGGCGGAGAGACCGGCGTCAAGTCTGTGCAGTGCCGAGTGGGTGCCGCGGTCTGGGAAGCGGAAAAGGAAGGCGTCTACGACCCGAAACTCCTGGACGAGGCCCTGTCGCGACTCAAGGAACGTCCCCTTAAGCCCGGCAAGCGCATTGAAGATCTCGTTCCCGAACCGGTGCTGTTTACCATCCAATATCAAGATGGATTAAAAGCCAATATCTTCACGTTAAACCCCGCGATTGCGGAATGGGCGGTCGCCTGGCGGTCGGAAGACGAGCCCGAGATTCAATCGACCGTTTTTTGGACGCAGGAAGCGAGGCCTTATCATCATTTCAACTATCTGCTCCGGGGCATCGAAAAGATGATGCAAACCGGCGTTCCGACCTGGCCGGTCGAGCGGACGCTCTTGACCACCGGAACGCTCGACGCCCTGCTCACCTCCAAAAAGAACGGGGGCCGACTGCTGCCCACGCCGCATCTTGATATCCATTACCAATCGGACTGGAATTGGCAACAACCGCCGCCGCCTCCGCCCGGCCGGCCAAGCCGGTCCCAGTGACCGGACGCGTCAACTTGATCCCGCCGCCAAAACCGGCCATGATAGGCTGTGGTCCGATTCCTATTCATCCACCAAAACTTGCAAAGGCTCCACTATGAAAAATGTTTGGTTACTTTTGGTCGCGTTGGCTGTTGTTCCGGTGTGGGATGTCGAGGCCGCCGCGCCGATGCCGCCCAAGGGCTTTCGCGCCCTGTTTAACGGCCGGGATCTCACGGGTTGGTACGGCTTGAATCCGCATTCCGTCACTAAGCTCGAAGGCGAAAAGAAAGCGGCCGCCCTCAAAAAAATGCGCGACGAGTTTGCGAAACATTGGTCCGTCGACAACGGCGAACTCGTCAATTCAGGCACGGGACCTTATGCGACGACCAACGAAGAGTTCGGCGACATCGAATTGCGGATCGACTATAAAACCGTCGCCAAGGCCGACAGCGGAATCTATCTGCGAGGCACGCCCCAAGTGCAGATTTGGGACACCACCAAAGAAGGCGGCAAATGGGACCGCAACGCCGACAAAGGCTCGGGCGGCCTGTTCAATAATTCCAAAAACGCCCCCGGCCAATTGCCCCTCATGCACGCTGACCGCCCCTTCGGCGAATGGAACAATTTCCGCATTCGCCAGGTCGGTTCGCGGACATGGGTTTGGCTCAACGACAAACTCGTCGTGGACGGGGCCGTGATGGAAAACTACTGGGACCCGCAAAGGAAAATGCCGCTGCCCGCAAAAGGTCCAATTATGCTGCAAACCCACGGCGGCGAGATTCGCTGGCGTAACATCTATGTCCACGAGATCGGCCCGGACGAGGCCCAAAAGATCCTCGACGAAGCGGGACTCGAGAAGGAGTGACGGCGCCAGTCGAACATATATATATAAGAGAAGTGACTCGGCGACCGCCGCATGAGCATGTCGAACGATCCCACTAAGACCCCGTCCCGGCCCGACAACCATTCCCGCCCTGCCAGCGAGCGCGTGACGCTCTCGTTGACTATTTGGGCAATTGCTGTCGGGCTGGCGATTTTCGTGCCGATCGAAATTCTCCGGCTGCGCGAGGCGGTCGATTCCAAGGCGGGCTGGGCGAGTTGGTTTACGCCGATCAATCTGGACACGACCCTCCCGCTTTTCGTATTTCTGTTGCTGCCTCTATTCTGGTTTATCAGACAACACAAACCACGAGAGCCTCGCGGATTCTGGCGGACGTGGTTCGGCCCGGAAACCAAACCCCATGAAGCAACAACCCGCGCGGAAATTGTCCGGGCAGTCATTCTCGCGGCATTGGTTGGACTGACGTCTTGGAGCGTGAGCGTTCGCATCGGGGCGACTGGGGTGGCGGTCAATACTCCGTCTGCCAGACGGGTTATGCCGTTGTGCAAACTGCCGCCCGCCTTGCACGATGAATATAGCTATTTATTTCAATCGCAGACATTCCTCGCGGGCCGAGCGGCGTATGCAAGCCATCCGCAATACCCGCAGCTTTTCGATCAGATGCACGTGCTCAACGACAACGGCGTTCACGCGGGCCGGTATTTTCCCGGAACGGCGTTATGGATGGCCCCGTTTGTCGCCCTCGGCAAACCCTATTGGGGGCATTGGCTCGCGGGCGCATTGAGCGCGGCGTTCGTGTTTTCCATCGGCCGCGAACTCGCGGGAAATGCCCCGGGCCTGTTCGCCGGCTTATTGGCGGCGGTTTCACCGGGAATTCAACTCTTCGCGCAGTTGTTGCTCGCGCATCATCCGACAATGGTCGGGCTGACGTTTTTCGCCTGGATGTTTCTCCGCATGATGCGAACATTGTCCTTTGCGAATGCCTTTCTCGCCGGGTTAGGCCTCATTTTCGCCACGCTGTGCCGGCCGATGACGGCGGCCGGCATCGGCTTCCCGTTCGGAATTTGGCTCGTTTATTGGTGGATTCGCGGTTTGCGAAACTCGGATCAAGATCTGCAAAAGAGATGGAACTTCCGCCGCCGGTCGCTGCTCATACTGAACGTAGGCTTGCCGATTGGCTTGGGCCTGCTGGCCATGTTGGTCTATGATTATCGACTCACGGGCAGCCCCTGGACGACGCCCTATGAACTCTATACTAAGATCTACACGCCCCGCCATGTCTATGGGTTTAATAACGTCGAGCGGGCCGCGTCCAATCCGAGTAAAAAAGTCGTTGAAAACTATGACAAATGGGCGGAGAATCTTACGCCGACGCTCGCGGCAAGGAATGTCCAACAGCGGCTCGTCGCCACGGGCGAGTGGGTGCTAGGCGTTGTTCCCTTGGCGATGGTGATCGCGGTATTTCCATTTGTGGCGGGTCGAAGCCGATCGGGTGCGAGTTTGTCAGACGGCAGGTGGTGGCTCGTGTTCCTCGCGGTTCTCTCTTTGCATATCGCCCACATCCCCTATTGGTATGTGGGCATCCGCTATTGGCACTATGTGTTCGAGGCGGCTCCGTTTGTTTTGCTGATCTATGCCGGCGTGTCCTGCTATTTTATGAATGCCTGGCGGCAATCGGGACGGATTGGCCTAGTGGTTTGGTGGATTAGCCTGGCAGGTTGTTCCCTACTTGTTGCCTATGTTTCGCTGCCGCCGCTGTGGGATGTTTCCCGCTTTCAGGCCGCGATTGAGGAGGATATTTGGGCGCGGCGAAACTATGCCGTGTTTAATGACCTGTTGGATCGCACCATCAAACAGCGGCCGGCCCTTGTGCTAATTGCCAACAACCCCGCGGATCGGCATATTGACTATGTGACAAACATACCGCCGCTCGATCGGCCGATCCTGCGCGGCCGATTTCGATCTGAACTCGCCCCGCTGAATAAAGTCCTCGAAGCCTTTCCCGATCGCAGTGTGTACGCTGTGGTTCTGGATCCCAGTATCGAAAAGAAGATCCTAATGGGCCGGTTTTCGGGCGTCCGGTTTGTGCGGATTTCTGAACAGCGGTTGGTCTCAGGAACGGCGGTTGTCTATCGCGTCGATTCATCCACTGCCAAGGCGGAATCAAAATCGAAATGAGCGCTGAACAACAACCGGTTTCTGAAGCGACGCTCTGCCCTTGGGAGTTTTGCGGGCAGAGTTGGGAGCTGGGGGCGTTCCCGAAAATCATGGGGATCGTGAACGTCACGCCGGACAGTTTTTCCGACGGCGGGCTGTTTCGAGCTGCGGAGGCCGCCGTCGAGCATGGCCTCCAACTCGTTGAGGAAGGCGCCGACATTCTGGACATCGGCGGCGAGTCCACCCGCCCCGGTGCCAGGCTCGTCGAGTTGGAAGAGGAACTGGGGCGGGTTGTCCCTGTTGTCAAGGAACTCGCCCGGCGAACCGGTGTGCCGCTTTCGATCGACACCACCAAGTCGGACGTCGCTCGGCAGGCGATCGATCACGGGGCACAGATTGTGAACGATATTTCCGGATTAAGGTTTGATCCGGAGATGCTTCCCCTTTGTCAAACGAACAATGCGGGGATTGTGTGCATGCACATTCTGGGGACGCCTCAAACCATGCAGGACAACCCGCAATACGACGATGTCGTTCGAGAGGTTAACGACTATTTCCTAGAGCGCCTCCATGCTCTGGAGCAAGCGGGGATCGAGCGAAGCCGCGTTGTGCTCGATCCCGGCGTGGGGTTTGGAAAGACCGCTCAACATAACCTGGAGATCCTCTCGCACATTAAACAGTTTCGCAGCCTCGGCCGGCCGGTGTTGGTCGGTCATTCCCGCAAAGGGTTTTTGAAAACACTCCTAGGCCGGCCTGTTGAAGAACGATCGAGCGGCACGATTGGAGTCTCCGTCGCTCTCGCCATGCAGCATGCCGACATTCTTCGCGTTCACGACGTGCGCGCCGTCCGCGACGCCCTCACTGCGTGGGACGTCATCCGCCGGCAGATGTCCGGGGAATAGGGATCGCTCGTGGAAAAGAGCCTCGCAAGCCGTAAGCGGGAGCCAATGATTGACCGCTTACTGTGTGCGCGGCTGTTTATCGTCGCATTGCCATCCTTTGTCGTCTATGGCTTAAGCACTTCCTTGAGGGCGTTTTGGATTTTTTCTTCGCAGCCGGGGGCGACCCAGCGCCAGTCGTGGTTGAAGCCGTCTGCAAACGCGGATTTGGTGGGGATATAACCGGGCCAGCATTCCCCGTAGCCTATGGAGAGGACGAACGAATCGGGCCGGAGCTTTTGGGCGAGCAGTTGATAGCCCACAAAAGCTTCGCCGGGGAAGACGACGATTTGAGCCGGACCGAAGTCGATACAGGGCAGATCGATCTTTTCCCCGCGGTCGATGCGGTCTCGGCTGCTGAGGCTCATCGCGGCCAGGATGCGGTCTTCCGTTTTGGCCTTCGGGTCATTCAGGGTTTTCGTCAGGGCCTCGCGAGTGAAGTCGGGGCCGTCGTGGAAGGGCAGATCGAGTTTTGCGCTGCGAAAGTTGACGGTCTCGAGCGGTTGCCGTTTCGTGTCGGTCCAGGCTTGTTTCATTGCGCGATAGATCCGCTCGGCCAACAGCGGCCGCATCGCGGGGGAGCCGTCGTTGTATTTGCCGGCGGTGATATTGCCGCTGCAACCCGTGACGTAGATCTGAAAGACCTTGGGATGCTCCCGCTGCCCGCGCCGGCGGGCGAGGCCGACAAAATCCGCGCTCACTCCGCCTCGGCCGTAATAACTCATGGGATGCGTGGCATACGCGGAGAGCGCGAGCAGAGGCTCGTCGCCGTTCCAAAAGCTGATCGTCTTGAGGTAGGGATCGATCAAACCGTCGGCAGCCTGGCTGTGAAAGGGATCGCCGCCGGACCGGCTATAGCGGTTGTAATCTACGCGGCCGTCCTCCGCGACGACCCGGCGATTGGACGCGACCTTTAGGGCTTTGGCTTGCCCGAGGCCCAAATGCGTGACGGGGCGGGCCGACTCGAGACTCTCTTTGAGAGCCAGCGTCGTTCGCCGGATGCACTCGGCATGAAACTCGGGATTGTAGAGTTCTTTCTTCAGGCCGACTTGATCCAAAAGTTTCTGGGCCCCGCTGTCCGCGACGGGGGCATCGTGCTGATGCAGGCAACTGACGAGCACCCGTTCGCGGGTTGTTCCCGCCGCCTGGGCGAGCGCATCCCGCCATTCGTCGTAGGCGCCGTTTCGCACTTCGCACCAATCGAGGGCGCAGAGCACCAGCGGCTTATCCGGGCCGAGCAGCACGAAGCCGCGCGCCTCCAAGGGGTCTTCGATGACCTTGGCCTTCGTCGGCAAGATGCCCATGCAGCGATGCCCGAGGGGAATCGTCACGTCGGTTGAAAACACGGCCAGGCGAAATTCGGAACGGGCGGTCTCGCCCCGCGCGGCGGACGTGCCGACGATCATCCAAAACAGGACGGCCCACACAGCGGCAAATCGCAACATGACGTCTCCCCCAAGTTTGGATAGAAAATCGGTTGGCACATCAGTCTATCGCAGATTCGCGCGACGCACGGGAACGGCGAAACTCAACTCTTTAACCTGTGCAAAATGCCTCTGGTGGTTTGGGTCGGATTTTGGTATCGTCAGGTGGGGAATCGACTTGCTTCGCCCCACCTGCGGGATGGCTTTTTCTCGAAACACATTTGGAGGGATTTGCGGTGACTTCATTGCAATCTGGAAATCGGTATTTGTGGTTAATGGCGGGTGTGGCGGTGGGCGTGGCCGTGTCGTGGTTTTGGCCGCAAGAACCTATGCACGCGGGGGTTTCCGATCGGGACGACAAGTTTGCGATGGTGACGGTGCCGGTGAAAGACGTGACCTTCGGGGGCGTCCGCGACCACTTGGAAGGCGTGTTCGTTCTGGACTTTCTGACCGGGCAGCTCAAAGGGGCGGTTCTGGGCAAGACGGGCAAGTTCACGAACTTTTATTATCGGAATATCGCCGCCGACTTTTCCGTGGACCCGGCCGCCACGCCGCATTATGCCTTCGTCACCGGAAACGCCCAGCTTCCCAGCCAAGGCCGGCTCACGATGGCCACGGGCGTGATCTACATCGGCGAATTGACCAGCGGAAAAGTGGCCGCGTATGGTTTCCCGTATAACGACACCAACCGCGCCATCACCCCCATTCCCTTGGCCCCGCTGCACACCTTCACCTTCCGGGAAGCGCTGGGCAATTAACGACCGATGAACCGGACGCCATCCTGCTGCGGCTGATGATTCCTCATTTGCCGCAGGGCGCTAGCCCCGGTTCCCTGAAATCACCGGATGAACGGCAACGGAGAGCAGAGGCTTTCCGCTGCCGTTTTTTTGCGCCCCGGCGTCTCAAGGCGGGGTTTTTGGGAACGTTATTTCAAACTGGGAAAACTCTGCGGACGCGGGCAGGTGGGGTGAGGAATTCCCGCGCTGCCGGCCGATATGTGGTTCTGGTCGTGTCCCTTTGATTCTCAGAGTGGAAGGAAGCAGTCATGGCGGACGAACAACTGCCCCCGAATCCCACAGACGAAACCGAATATGAAGAAATCTCTTATGACGAAGTGGACCGCGTGTGCGCCTCGTTGGAAGAATTGCGAGATACGGTGGAAAGCCTGAACATCCAAGCGTATTTGGATGAAGCGATCAACAACGTATACGCGTTGGTTTACGAAGACGCGGAAGACGAGGACCAATCGATTCTGCCGTTTTCCGACGCCGCCTGATCGTCTGGGAAAATCAAACCCATAAAGCAAAACCAAACAACATTCCCCGCAGCCCGGCCTCCGATTGGCATTTGCCCATCGGAGGCTTTTTGCGTCGGGCCCGAGCGGCACGGTGTTAGGTGGTAGCGCCCAGCCGCTTACAAAAACCGGCTTAAGAGAAAGCGATCAACAGGACCGAATCCGCGGAGAAAAAGGGTTTCGCGGCTTCGGTTTTTTGAATTGGCGGCGCCACCGGTTTAAAGCATTTCGTGGGCGGCGTTTTTGCCGCAGGCGCCCATCACGCCGCCGCCGGGATGGGCCGCGCTCCCGCAGAGGAACAGGCCTTCGATGGGCGTGCGGTAGTCGCTCCAGCCGGGCACGGGGCGGAGATTGAACAACTGATGCAGTGGCATCGCCCCTTGAAAGATGTTTCCGCCCGTGAGCCCGAAGGTCCGCTCCAAATCCACCGGCGAAAGCACCTGCCGATACAGCACCGAGCCCGGCACGTTCGGGGCGTAGCGGGCGACTTCTTCCAGGCAACGGTCCGCGAACGATTCCTTGATGTCGTCCCAATTTCCCTCGGCCAGATGATACGGCGCATACTGCACGAACAGCGAAAGAATGTGCTCGCCGTCCGGACTGATCGTGCGGTCCACCGCGGAGGGAATCGTCATCTCCACAATCGGACGCGAGGACGGCCGGCCGTACTTGGCATCATCGTAAGCCCGCTCCAGATACTCGCTGCTCGCCCCGATGTGAATCGTCCCGCGGTGATGCGGCTGCGGTTCGGAATCGGTATTCGGCAGGCAAGTGAAGTTGGGGAGTTCTTTCACGCCGAGATTGATCTTCAAGCTGGCGCTCGCGTAATCGATCCTCGCGACGGCTTTGCGGAAATTCTCCGGCAGATGCTCGGAGTTCAACAAACGCTCGAAGGTTAAGTGCGGATCCACATTGGATGCCACGTTTCGGGCCGGGAGGACTTCTCCGCCAGCGATGCGAACGCCCGCGACCCGGCCGCCGGCGACGCAGATTTCCTCGACGGGCGTTTCGGTGCGGATTTCCACGCCCCGTTCGCGGGCCGACTTCGCCAGGGCATTCGAGAGCGCTCCCATCCCACCTTCCACATAGCCCCACACGCCCCGCGCGCCGCCGGCGGAGCCCATCACGTGATGCAAAAGCACATACGCGGTTCCCGGCGCGGAAATCGGCTGGAAGGTGCCGATGACGGCATCGGTCGCGAGCGTGGCTTTCAAAACGTCCGATTCGAACCAGCGGTCCAAAATCGTGCGGGCGGAGCCGGTGAGGATTTCGATCGCCTCCGGCAAATCGCTGCCCAGCTTTTTGAGAGCGCGGGTCAACTTCAAGCCCCGCTTCAGGTCGCGGAACCGCCGTTTCCACGAAGGCGGCCGCCAGGACTTGGGCAGCGGCAAAAAGTCCGGCGGCGTGTCGCTGAGCGTCGGTTCCAAAACCTCGGCGATGCGTTCCAACAAGGCTTCATATTGCGGAAAGGCGCCGGCGTCTTTTTCCGAGAACTTCGCGATCTCTTGTTGATTGAACTCGCGGTCCCGGCCCAATAAGAGAGATTGCCCGTTTTCGAGCGGCGTGAACGACGAGGGATTTCGAGGCAGCACGCGGTAGCCGTGCCGGGCCAGGTCCAGGTCGCGTTCGATCTCGGGGAGCAAAAGGCTGACGACATAAGCCGCGGTCGAGACTTTGTAGCCCGGCCAGAGTTCCTCCGTCACACAGGCCCCGCCCAACACATGCCGGCGTTCGAGCACCAGGACTTTCCAACCGGCCGCCGCCAGGTAATTGGCACAGACCAGCCCGTTATGTCCCGCCCCGATCACAATACAATCATACATGGCACCCGGCATCCCTTCTTGGTGCATTTCCTCGAGGCGGTTAACTTTTGGGTGAGAGATCGGGCAACTGCCACGGGGAACGGTATTCGCGGCTGATGAGGTTCAAGGCGTCGCCTGTCAATCCGAAGTCCGGCCGCCGAGCGTCCACCGCCAGATGGCCGCTGGTGCGGTAGGCGATGTTGCCGAGGTGACAAAGCCCCGAGCTCATGTGACCGGCCGCCAAATTGCAGGCGAGCGGGGCCTGGCCTTTGATGGCGTCAATAAAATTCCGGAGGTGCGGTGTGAGCCCGTCGCCCGGTTCGGAGGAAGGGGCTTCCCGCGTGCCGTAAACTTTCCAGCCGCCGCGATCGAGAATCAGCGTGCCGCGCTCGCCGTAGAATGCAACCGCGGTGCTCCGGCCTTCGATGCCGTGATGGCTCCACAGGCGATGTTCCCAGACGATCGTTTTGGGGGCGGCGATGTGTTGGGGTCTCTGGGTTTTGGCCGCGGGCTGGAAGTGGTAGTTGACGAACAACGTGTCCGGCGTTTCCTGGTCGTCGTAAAAAGCGTGCTTGCCGCCGCTCGCGGTCACTTGCTCCGGCCAATCGACGCCCAGGCCCCAGCGGGCGACATCGACCATGTGCACGCCCCAGTTGCCCAATTCGCCCGTGCCATAATCCCAGAACCAATGCCAGTTGTGATGAAAGCGATTCGGCTGGAACTGTCGCTCGGGCGCGGGGCCGAGCCAGAGATTGTAATCGACGCCCGGCGGCACTTCGCATTCGGACTTGAAGCCGATCGACTTTCGGCGGTTGACGCACCACGCCTTGGCGAGCGGGACCTGACCGAGTTTTCCGCTCTGCACGAACTCGATCGCCGAGCGGAAATGCGACTGGCTCCGCTGTTGGAGGCCGCATTGCACGATCCGCCCCGTGTGCCGGGCCGCGGCGAGCATGCGTTCGCCTTCCGCCAAGTTATGCGAAACCGGCTTTTCAATATACACATCTTTCCCGGCCTGGCAGGCGAGGATCATCATCAGGGCGTGCCAATGGTCCGGCGTCGCGATCACGACCGCATCCACCCGGGGATCGTCCAAGACCTTGCGGAAATCGTGCACGCGCTTCGGTGCCCGGCCCTGGATTTCCGCAACCGTATTCGCCGTTTCGCGGGCGATGGTTTCGTCAATATCGCAAACCGCCACGACCTCGGCATCCGGAAGCGCCGCAAAGCTCTCCGCCAGCGCTTTTCCCTGCCCGCGAACGCCGATGACCCCAAGGTTCACGCGTTCATTAGGGGCGGCGTGGGCCGCCTGCGCCGCGAGGCCCACGCCGACCAAACCCGCCGCCACTCCGGCGGCGTTTTTCGCCGAGGAGCCTAAAAATTGCCGGCGGTTGATCTCCCGCCTGAGAAAATCGGACGCGTTCATCGCAAAATCAGGAAACTTTCCCAAAAAATTGGAATGGGTGAATCTCTCCTTTATTGTACAATAATCAGAGTCTAAACAGAATCCGTGAAAAGTTTTTTCTTCCGGATTCCTGCATGGAAACTGTCACGAAATCGTTTTGGCAAGGAGGCCGATCGCAATGGAGCACACGCGGGAAAGGATCATCCGCTGCGTTTGGTTGGCGGCGGTGTTGGCGTTGGGCTGTGCCATCTTCGGCAGCCTGTGGAGCGGATTGTCCGCGTTGGGCGATGTAGCGGGAGCGAGATTCTGCCTGGGCGTGTTCTGGGGACTCGCCGCCTGCTGGGGCGTAAACGCCATCGCCTGGATCGGATTGCTGACCACATGTATGATGCATCTGGAGGACGAAAGACAAGATTAGGATCGCTCGATCAATAATTGTCGCATTTATTAGCCGCAGGGCGCTAGCCCCGGTTCATGGGAAGAACCGGACGCTAGCGCGTTCCGGCTGATAATTGGACGGTTGTTTCTCGAATGGTTCTTAGCGTTCCGAGATTCCCGTTTCCCGTTCTGAATCATGCCAATTAAATTTCGTTGCATCCATTGCGGACAATATCTAGGCATCTCGCATTCCAAGGCGGGAATGGTCGTGGATTGTCCGACGTGCGGGCGATCGGTCAAGGTTCCGCAGAAAGACGGCCAGGCCGAGCGGGTGGGGGTGCCGGCCTTGGACCACGAGGACTCGCAGCTCGCGAAAGCTTTGAACGAAGTGGCCGCGATCGCCCAATCGTCCTCGGTGGCGTTGCCCGAGCTTCCGCCCCGGTATCAGCGCTCGGGCGATGTGCGGGAGACCCGCGAAGTGCACGCCCCGCCGCCCAAGGTCATCCCCGCCGACCCGCAACCGCCGGCCGAACCCATCGAACCGCCGAGCGAACCTCCCGTGGATGAAGACGAGGAAACGCTCTGCGCCCACTCGGCGCTCGCGGAGTTGGCGACCCTCGCCCAGTCGGAATCTCCCGACGCTCCTTCGCGGCCAACCATCCCGCCCCCGTTCGGCCAGTTCGCTTGGACCAACGAACTGCCCTGGAGACTTTGGCTGGCGTTTCTCATGGTCGGATTCGTGGCGATTGCCGTCGGCTTTGCCGTGGGGCGCTGGGACGGAAAGAATCACTCGGAAAACTCCTCGCCCGAAACGAACCCCGGGCAATCCGCCGGCTCGCCGACACCGGGGCCGCAGCCGGTCGATCCCATGCTCCGCCTCGGCCGCCCCGCCGTTCGCGGCGCCGTGAAAACCAGCACCGGCCAGGCGGGAAGCGCCATCGCGTCCGATGAAAACGCCTGGATCTATGCGTTTCCGCAAAATCCTGCGGGCGAGGAACAAATCCCCGCCGAATGGTTCGCGGCTGCGGATCGGAAGACCTTGACCCAAGCGCTGCGGCTCTTGGGGGGCAACGCCGTCCCCGCCGGCAAAGAGGGCCGGTTTGAACTCCGCTTGATCCGCCCCGGCCGCTACCACATCCTCGTGTGTTCCAGCCGCAAATCCGGCACGGGCCAAGAACCGATGCCGGAGTTCTTAAATGACTACGTCCAAAACCCGGAGAAATCCCTCAACAACGGGCTGTTTCACGCCGAAGACATCGACTTCCAGGGGAACGCGGTCGATCTCGACCTCGAACCCCTGCAGCCGTAAATGTCGCCGTTCGCTCCGCGCACGTCGCGCGTGAAGAGGCGATTTCCAATCCCAGTGCCACTTTCCTCCATTGTCGCACGAGAAATCCGCTACGATCGCGGAGCGATCAGCGACTTACCTGCGGAGCATGAACTCGTGCGAGTTCAATAAGGCCCACGCCAAATCTTCGAGGGCTTCGCGTTTGTCCTTCGCCTGGTTCAAGTTTTGAACGGCGAGTTCTTTTTCGCGGTCCGTGGGGGCGCGGCTGAGGGCCGACCAATACAGAGCGTCCGCCCACTCGGCGGCAGAATCCGACTCGCCCAGGAGTTTAGAGAGTTGATTCTCCGGCTCAGTGAGCAGATTGTTGATCAGCGGACCGCTCACCATTTGAAAGGCCTGATTGAGGGTCGTCTCTTCGGAACGTTCGCATTCGCAGCTTTGCAGGCGGGGCGGCTTGCCGAATAGCTTTAAGAATTGATCGCCCAGGCTCGGCTTCTGATCGCGGGCACGCACGGCTTCCACGCCCGGGATCTGGGCGGCGCGAACGTCCTTGGGATACCCATTAAAGGCCACCGGCGTTCCGGCGACTCGGCTCAAGGAATCCAAAATCTGCTCGGCCGTCAATCGGCGGATCAGGGCGTGCGAAAAATTCAAATCGTCCCGGTTCTCCGCGGTGGGTTCGGAGGCGAGCTGATAAGTTTTCGACTGCATGATGAGCCGAATCGTATGCCGGAGATCAAACCCATGCTCGACGAAATCTTTCGCCAGCCAGTCGAGCAATTCCGGATGGCTCGGCGGGTTCGTCGAGCGGAAATCATCGATCGGATCGATCAAACCCCGGCCCATCAGGTGATACCAGATCCGGTTGACCTGCATGCGGGCGAAGCGGTCGTTGCCGGAACTCGTGAGCCATTCCGAAAGCTCCAACAGCCGATCGGTTTCATCCTTTTCGTCAAGGGTTTGGGCACCGAGGAACTGGGGCGGCGCGGGATTTCCCGTTTGCGGATTTTTGACTTCCCCGGCTTTGGCCATAAACACGATCTGCTCGCCGGCGAACTCGTGCTTGTCGTTTTTGTCCCGGCGTTTGTTTTCGAGGATTTTGTAATCCACGCGGGCGAACAGATTGCTCCAGCCGTAATAGTCGGCCTGCGTCCAGCGGTCGAACGGATGATTGTGGCATTTGGCGCATTGCAACCTGACGCCTAGAAACAACTGGGCCGTCGTCTCGGCCCGCGTGAGCGGATCGCGCATCGCCCGGTAATAATTCGCCGGCGGGTTTTTGTACGTGCTGCCGCGGGCGGCGATCAGTTCCCGCGCGAACGCATCCAGCGGCTTGCCCTGCGCGATCGAATTGCGAATCCACGCATGAAAATTCTGCACGCCCTTGCGGTCCAAGGTTTTCTCTTCGTTCCGCAACAGGTCCGACCATTTGAGCGCCCAGAAATCCGCAAAGTCCGGCCGCTGGAGCAGGTCGTCGATCAGCTTGGAACGTTTTCCGGTGTCTTCGTCCGCCAGGAACGTTCGGGCTTCTTCCGCCGTGGGAATCCGGCCGGTGAGATCCAAATACGCCCGCCGCAGGAAAACGGTGTCGCCTGAAACCGGCGAGGGATTGATCCGCAACCGGCGGAGTTTGGCGAAGATGAACTCGTCGATCTCGTTCGCGGGGGCAATCTCCTTCCACTGAAAATCCGGCCGGCTCGGCAAGAACGCCAACCGCACGGGGACTTGCCGATCGAGGAACCGCACGGTCACCGTCGTTTCGCCGTGCCCTTCGCGATGAATTTCCCCGTTCGGTTTCGGGGTGACAAACGGATGAGCCGGTTCGTAAACGGCGAGCGACGTCACATCCCGCCGGCTGTCATCGGAGAACACCGCCTCGGCGTGGATCTGGACGCGGTCGGCCGGATCGAACAGGATTTGCTCTTTCGGCGTGACGATCAGGTCGGTCAGCCGGGGCACATCGGCGGGATCGGCCGGCAAACCCGCGGCGATCCAGGTTTTCAAGATTTCGTATTCCTGCGATCCCACGTCGAACCGCTTGCCGCCTTCATGGGGCACGTCGAGTGTGGGTTTTAAGAGGATCAAACTTTGCGCGGGCCGGAGCGGATTGACCCGCCGGGCGGAATAATCGTGCGTGAGGGCGAAGAAGTCTTCGCTCGGCGATTGGCCGCGGAGCGACAGATGAAACCCGCCTTTGCCGTTCTTGTTCCCGTGGCAGGTGCCCAGGTTGCAGCCGGCTTTGGAAAGCACCGCCATCACGTCGTTCTGAAAACTGACCGCCGGCGATGGTTTTTCGTCGGCCATCGCGGGGACGGAAAACACAAATACGCAAACGGCGAGCGTGGAGAGCTTTGAAGACATCATCCATCCGCAGGGGTTGGGGGCTTTGAGCGGCACGGCGCTAGCCGCCGGTCTTGGAAAACGTGAACGGCACGGCGCTAGCCGCCGGTCTTGGAAAACGTGAACGGCACGGCGCTAGCCGCCGGTCTTGGAATATGAGTTTTGCTTTGAAAAGACCGGGGGCTAGCGCCCTTCCGCTCACAGCGTAGTATCTCAATTCCGGCGGGTTTAATCAAACAGGATGCCCAGGGACCCGAGCACGGCATAGCCGATGAAGATTAAATACAGCCCGCAGAGGATGAAGGCTTTCTTGCGGGTGATTTGGCGATTGTGCCAGATGATGGCCAGGGTGACCACGGTCATCACGGCCAAGAGAACTCGCAGCCCGACGAGGCCATGCATCGGTTCGCCGTCTTGGAGCAGGCTCACCGGTTCCCAGCCGTTGAGGGCGGAATTGACCAGCAGGGGAATGGCCAGGCAGACGCAGATGTCGAAAATGTTGGAGCCGAAGGCGTTGGACACCGCGCCGAATCGTCGCCCCGTTTGGCAGAGCCGATGGAGAGCAGTGTGTCCGGGACCGAAGACGCCGCCGCCGCGATGATCACCGCCACGAAAAACACAGGCACGTTCAACTGCACCGCCGTTTCGCGGGTGACTTCGACGAGATAGTAACACGCCGTCGCCGCGGTGATTGTGCAGACGAGGAGGATAATCGTCGCCGACATACCGTGGAGCGGAATCCCCCAAAAACCGAACAAGGCCCCGGCGCTTTCGGGGGTCTCTTCCTCCTCTTCGTCCTCGCCTTTCAAGCGTTGGCGGGCTTTGTCCACGATCGTTTTGGAAACGGAGACATCCTCGGCATGCAGGTTCGCGATCACTTCGGTGTTGGAGGCCTCCACGCCGACGGCCTCGAGCCGCGACGTGACCAGTCGCATTTGCCGGCGGTAGCGGCGGGCGTCGCGCACGAGTTGCAAAATATAGATGACATAAAGCCCCAAGAACACGATGGCCATCCACCAATGCATGCTGTCTTGGAACAAGAACACGATCAGCAAAAACTGGCAGCCCACGGACCAAAACCCGTCGCGGGCGATGACCTCGTTCTCGATATCGATCGTGGGCCGATGCGGCCGGTAGTAGGAAATGAACAAGGCACAAAACGCGGGGATCAAAATCATGTTATAAACCGCGCTTCCGGCGCAGGTGGCGATCGTCGAGCCATAGCCTTCCGCGCCGGCTTCTTCTTTGGCCTTTTGCATCTCTTTTGCGGTCAAAGGCCGCTCTGTCACGTCCGGCTGCGTAATCGCCCCCAAGGCCACCACGACGAAGAAAATCCCGCTGAAGAGTTCCGGCATCGAACTGGAGATGGCGTCCAAGGTGGCCCCGCGCACGGAACCGGGGATGTGAAACGTGTCTCCCACCCATTGGGCGGCATCGGCGAAGGGGTCGCACGCTTCTTTGATGACGATCGAAATCAAGATCACGGCAAACATCAAACTGGCCAAAGTCCAGCCCAGCGCGTGACACAACCCCCACCCCGCCATGGCGACCATCGTGGCCAACAGCCAGACGAGGCTTCCCCCTTCTTCCTCATTGTTCGCGGTTTCGGGCACCGGTTTCGGACTTTCCGCCACGTTCGTTCCTCGTTGGTTGCATTCGCCTGAGAAGTCATATCAAGAGAAAGTGATTACTTTAAGAAGTCTCGCTCGATTCGGCGAGCGTCCCCTCGAATTTTCCGAAACGGAGGAACGGTTCGCTTCCCTGGCTCCGGGCACTATAATATGGAAAGAAGACCGACGATTGACCTCACCAGATAAAACCTGCCGGTAGGTTTCATGCGGATTGGTTTGTTTATCCCCTGTTATATTGACCAGCTTTTCCCCCACGTGGGCCTGGCGACGGTTCGCGTGTTGGAGAAGTACGGCTCGGCATGGGCCGCGAGAGAAGGGCAAGCGTTCGAGATCGATTTCCCCGCCGAGCAAACCTGCTGCGGTCAGCCGATGGCGAACACCGGCTGCACCGAGGAAGCCCGCCCGCTCGCCGAGAAGTTTTTAAGGCTCTTCATGCCTTACGATGCCATCGTCTGTCCGTCGGGAAGCTGCGTGGCGATGGTTCGGCAGCATTACGAGGAATTTCTTTCGGGCCGGCCGGGTTTTGAGGAACTCAAATCGAAGACCTACGAACTCTGCGAATTTCTGCACGATGTCCTCCAGGTCGAAAGAATCGAAGGCCGATTTCCGCACAAGGTAGGACTGCATCAGAGTTGTCACGGGCTGCGGGAACTTCGGTTGGGATCGGCGAGCGAGTTGGCTAAAGAGTCGGTCAACAAAGTCCGCCGATTGCTTGAGACGATGGAGGGCATCACGTTCGCCGAGCTCGAGCGTGCGGATGAATGCTGCGGGTTCGGCGGCACGTTCGCGGTGAACGAGGAAGCCGTCTCCTGCATGATGGGCAACGACCGCATCCACGACCACGAACAAGCCGGCACCGAAGTGCTCACCGCGGCCGACATGTCCTGTCTGATGCACCTCGAAGGCCTCATCCGCCGGCAGCACAAACCCATCCGCGTCATGCACGTCGCGGAGATCCTCGCGAGTGCAGAGACACCGGCGCACGGCAGTTATTCTTAATCTTAATCTTAATCTGTTTTAGCCCGACATGTCTCACGCCACGTTAGCCAGAGAATTCACCCAGAACGAAGACCGCGCGCATTGGCACGATAAAGCCCTGTGGTTCGTGCGGGCCAAGCGGGACAAATGCGCACATTCTCTGCCGGAGTGGGAAACCCTTAGGGAACTTGCGTCCCAGGTCAAGCAGCACACCGCATCCAAGCTCGGCGATTATCTGGAGCAGTTTGAACAAAACGCCCAGCAGCAGGGGGCGACGGTGCATTGGGCCAAAGACGCCGCCGAACACAACCAGATCGTGCTCGACATCCTCCAAAAACACAATGCGAAAAAGATCGTCAAAAGCAAATCGATGCTGACGGAGGAATGCCATCTCAATCCGTTTCTGGAACGGCACGGGATGGAAGTCATCGACACCGACCTCGGCGAACGCATCGTGCAGTTGCGGCACGAACATCCCAGCCACATCGTGCTGCCGGCGATCCACATCAAAAAGGAAGAAGTCGGCGAACTGTTTCATGAGCATTTGGGGACAAAGGCCGGGGCCAGCGATCCCAAGTACCTCACCGAAGCGGCCCGCGGACATTTGCGCCAAAAATTCCTGGGGGCCGACGCGGGCATCACCGGGGTGAATTTTGCGATCGCCGAGACCGGTGGGTTCGTCGTCTGCACCAACGAAGGCAACGCCGACTTGGGCGTGTCGCTGCCGAACTTGCACATCGCCTGCATGGGCATCGAAAAACTGATTCCCCGCACAGAGGATTTGGGTGTGTTCCTCCGCTTGCTCGCGCGATCGGCCACGGGGCAGCCGATTACGACCTACTCGTCGCATTTCCACGGCCCGAAACCCGGCGGGGAACTGCACATCATTCTGTTGGACAACGGCCGCAGCGACATCTTGGGCAGTTCCGATTTCCGCCGCTCGCTCAACTGCATTCGCTGCGGAGCCTGCATGAATACCTGCCCCGTCTATCGCCGCAGCGGAGGCCACAGCTACGAAGCGACGGTCCCCGGGCCGATCGGCTCGATCTTGAACCCCGCCCGCGATTCTAAAACGTATTCCAGCCTGCCTTTCGCGTGCAGCCTCTGCGGGTCTTGCACCGATGTTTGTCCGGTGAAGATCGATCTGCATCATCAGCTCCTCACCTGGCGGCGGGAGATCAACGTTCGCGGGCAACTCGCCTGGAGCAAACGCTGGTCGATGAAGTTCGCGGGCTTCGTGTTTCGGCATCCGCGAATCTACCGCAGCCTGGGCTGGCTCGCCCGCTTCACGCTGCCCAAGCTGCCCCGGTTTTTGACGTACAACCGCATGAACGCCTGGGGCCGACGCCGCGAACTGCCGCCGATGCCCAAACAAAGCTTCCGCGCGATGTATGCGGAGCGGCAGAAGAACCATCACTCCACAGAGTAACGTCTTGCCGACAGGTCCAATCCATGAGTGAAACTTACGATTGCATCGTGCTCGGCGTCGGGGGGTTTGGGAGCGGGGCGTTTTATCATCTCGCGAAGCGCGGCGTTCGCGTGTTGGGCCTCGAGCAGTTCGGCATCGCCCACGACCGCGGCAGCTCGCACGGCGAGACCCGCATCATCCGCAAAGCCTATTTCGAGCATCCCAATTACGTCCCGCTGGCGATTCGCGCTTACGATCTTTGGCGGGATCTGGAAGCGGAATCCGGCGAGCCTCTCATGCAGTTGGCGGGCGTCCTCTTGGCCGGTCCTGCGGATGGCGAAGCCGTCGGCGGAGCCAAAATCTCCGCAAAACAGCATGGCTTGCATTTGGACGAGCTTTCGCCCCAAGAAGCCGGGAAACAGTTCCCTGGCATTAACTTTGCGGAGGAGTTCTCCGCGGTGCACGAACCGGATGCCGGATATTTGTTCGTGGAGCGCTGCGTGCAATCGCACATCGAGCAAGCGCAGCGGCGGGGCGGTTTGCTCAAAACCAACGAGACCGCTCTCGAATGGTCGAGCGATGGAAAGACCGTCAAAGTCCGCACCGACCGGAATGAGTACGAAGCGAAGAAACTGATCATCACGGCCGGCGCCTGGGCGGGAAAAGTGCTGGGCGAATTGGGATTGCCTCTTCGGGTGCTTAGAAAGCCCGTGTTCTGGTATCCGTTGCGGGAGGAGTTTCAAGAAAACGCGGCTCGGATGCCGGCGTTTTTGTTTGAACTGCCCACCGGGGTGTTTTACGGACTGCCGGGATCGGGCGGCCGGCATCTGAAGCTCGCGGAGCACTCGGGCGGCGAGACGGTGGCCGACCCCGGTGCGGTGGATCGCGCGCTGCATTCCGCCGATCAAAAGCAAATCGAAACGTTCATCGGCGAATGTCTGCCCTCTGTGGAGCCGAAGATGCACCGCCACATCGTGTGCCTGTATACGATGACTCCGGATTTGCATTTTTTCATCGACCGCCATCCCGAGTGGGACAACGTCGCGATCGGGGCCGGCTTTTCGGGGCATGGTTTTAAGTTTACCGGCGTCTTGGGCCAGGCCTTGGCGGATTTGGCTTTGGAGGGCCGGACCGAGCTTCCGGTGGAGTTTCTGTCCGCCGGGCGAGAATCCTTGCAATCCGACCCGCCCGCCCGTCACGCATGAAGCACTCGCATCAGCCCGGCGTGTCGAGGTAGGGGTTCTGGCCCATGCGCTTTTGGAGTTCGGTGCGACGTTTGACGTAGTGGAGCAGCAACCGCCGGCCGCGGGCTTGCTTCTGCTCGACCCGCCGCTGGGCTTTTTCCAAGAGCCGAACCGCGGCGTCGGGAGAAAAGGATTGCTCGAGCGGGGCTGTTTGGCGGCGGGATTCTTCCGGCGCGAAAGCGGTGTTGAGCACTTCATCCTCCAGGGAAAGGATTCGCACAAAGCTGCCGGGATCGCCTTGCCGGGCGGCGCGGCCGATCAACTGCCGATCGATGCGGGCCGAGTCGTGGAGTTCCGTGCAAATCACACAGAGGCCCCCGAGCTCCGCGACGCCTTCGCCCAGTTCGATGTCCGTCCCCCGGCCGGCCATGTTGGTGGCCACCGTCACCCGCCCGGGCTGACCAGCTTGGGCGACGATGTTGGCCTCGGCTTCCAGGTGCTTCGCGTGCAGGAGGGCAAAGTCGATCCCCGCTTCCCGCAAATACGCGGCGAGGGCTTCGGATTTGTCGATGGACCGCGTGCCGATCAATACCGGCCGGCCCTGGGCGTGCATCCGCTCGACTTTCTTTGCGACCGCGTTCCATTTGTCCTCGGCCCGGCGAAAAACCTGGTCGGGCATGTTCAGCCGCTGGCAGGGCCGATGCGTGGGGATCGGCACGACCTTGAGGCCATACACCTTTTGAAATTCGCGGGCCGCCGGGATCGCTGTGCCCGTCATCCCCGCCAACCCGCGGTACAGCCGAAAGAACTGCTGCACCGTGATCTGGGCGGCATTGGTCGTGGCCAGCGTGATGGCGAGCCTCTCCTTGGCTTCCACGGCTTGGTGGACCCCGTCGCGCCATTTCCGCCCCTCCGCCAATCGGCCGGTGCTCTCGTCGACGATCACCACCTCGCCGTTCTGGACGATGTATTGCTGATCGCGGCGATAGTCCTTCAAAACTTTGATCGCCCGCTCGATGTACTCATAGATCTCCACCTGGCCCAACGGCTGCATCGCGGGCGGTTTGGGCAGCGACCGCGTCCATCGCCGGCCCGCGGCGGTCAGGCGGACGGTGCGATTGTCGGGGTCGAGGCGAAAATGCTCCGGCTCCGCGAATTGCTCCGCAGATTCCGCGGCCCACCCGAATGCCGCCTCCACCGCGCGGAGATGGCTCGTGGGCACGGCGCTTAAAATCAGCGGCGTGCGGGCATCATCGATCAACACGCTGTCCGCTTCATCAACCAGGCCGAACCAAAGCTGCCGTTGGAGCGGCCGATCCATCGCGGCCCGCGCGGTCGGCTTTCCGAGCATCGGCCCCAGCACGTCCCGCTCTCCCTCGGCCAACCGGCGCTCGAGCAGGCGGTCTTTGAGGAAATCGAACCCGAACTCTTTCGCCGTGCCGTAGGTGATGTCGGAAGCATAGGCCGCCTGCCGGTCCGCGCGGGACATGTTCGTGAGCACGACGCCCACGCGAAGGCCCAGCGATTCGTAAACCGGCCGGAGGAGTTCGGCATCGCGGCGGGCGAGGTAATCGTTCGCCGTCGCCAGATGCGCGCCGCGACCGCAGAGGGCATTGAGGTACAAAGGCAGAGCGGCGGTCAAGGTTTTGCCTTCGCCGGTTTGCATCTCGGCGATGCTGCCGAAGTGAAGCGCCACCCCGCCCAGGATCTGAACGGGATAATGCGAGATTCCCAGCCGCCGCCGGGCCGTCTCGCGGACGAGGGCAAACGCGGGAACCAAGAGCCGCTCCAAGGCTTCGCCCGTGCGGGCCCGGTACGCGAGGCTGAGGCTTTCCTTTCGCAGTTCCTCCTCGGCGAGCCGGCCGAGCGAATCCTCCCGCCGGAGCACCTGCCGGACCATCCCCCGCCAACCCGCCGCCGGCCGCTTGATCGCCCTCGTTAAAAACACGCCGCCTCCTGTTTGAGGGTCCGGAATAACCGGCCCAACCGTTTGATGTTGCCGAAAATCATCGCTTGTTTGTGGCCGGAAGGCAACACGGTTTTGACCGGCCGCGGTTTTCGATCTATTTCCTTAAGGACGAACTTCAAACCCCGCCGGGACAACGCTATGACCGCATCCGCTATAAATCCTTCGAGCCGACGCCCCCGTCCTAGCCGACCGCTGATCGGGCCGTCCTCGACCATTTTGCTGTTGGGCTTTCTGGCCGGGACGCTCGTGGGACGATCAATTCCCGCGGCCACGATGAGTTGGGCGGTCTCGCTCACGCTCGCGGGGCTGGTCGTCAGCATCGTGGGGACGAAGATTTCCAACATGCTCGTTCTGCGAGCGGCCCGCCGGGCGTGCGACCGGATGATTCACGATTTGGAACGCCGGATGGAACGGCTGATTCCCAAAAGGCGGATGATCGCCCACGGCACCCACCGCCACAGCCCGCACAACCGGGACGAATCCGAATCGGAATGGCTGCCCGTCGCCCGCCGCAGCCGCTCGCGGAAATCCCGCCGCTAACCGGCTTTTCCCGCCGGCTCTCCATGCCTTATGATGGACCGAAGCACCGCGAATTGAGACGCCCGAAGGAACGCCCATGCCAAACCGCCTCCGCATCATCTTGGGTTTTGCACTGGTTACGATGGCCCTCGTCCCAGCGTTGTTTTTGTGGGGACAGGCCGATGAAAGCCGGGTGTTGGCGGTCGTCAATGGAACCTCCATCACGGGCGAAGATCTGGATTTTCTCCTGCATTCCCGCAGAATCCCGCCCGAGCAGCAAACCGAAGCCGTCAAGAAACGCTTTCTCGACATCCTCATCGAGCGGCAGTTGATGCGGGAGTTCCTCCAAAGCCGCAAAGCCCGCCCGAGCCAAACCGAACTCGACGAGCAAGTGGCGCGGGTGCTCAAACTCATCCGCGACAGCGGCGACGACCCCGACAAACTGCTCGCCAAGTTCGGCATGACCCGCGAGACGCTCAAAGGGGAGTTGGCCTTGCCTTTGACGTGGAAAGCCTACCTGCGGCTGATCGTCACCAGCCAGCAGTTGCGGCAATACTTCGAAAAGCACCGGGCCGAGTTCGACGGGACCGAGGTGCGGGTGCGGCAGATTTTTCTCAAGCTGCCCAAAGACGCCGATGCCAAGGCCGTCAAAACCGCCGAGGACAAGCTGCGGTTGTTGAAGCCGGAAATCGCATCCGGTCAACTGTCGTTTGAAAACGCGGCCCGGCAATACTCCGATGCCCCCTCCAAGACGAAGGGCGGCGATGCGGGCTGGATTTCCTATCGCGGCAAACTTCCCGCCGCCGTCAGCGAAGCCGCGTTCGCGCTCAAAACCGGCGAAGTCAGCGAGCCCGTCCGTTCGCCCTTTGGCGTGCATCTCGTCACCGTTACGGAGCGAAAGCCGGGCGAATTGAGCCTCGAAGATGTGCGGTCGGTCGTGTTCAATCAGCTCTCGCAAGAGCTCTGGGACGAGACCGTCAAAGCCCAGCGGGCGAAAGCCAAAATCGAAATTCGCTAATTCTTCGCGGTCTTTGGTTTTTCGAGCGTGGGTTCTCCCGACAGCCAGCCCAAAGACGCCAGGAACCGGTCGGCCGCCAGCACGGTTTCGTAATACGGCTTGTTGCCGCCGCGTCCGTAGTTGAAAAAGCCGTGGGGCTCGCCTTCAAAGATCTTCACGGTGCATTTCCGCCCGGCTTTCTCCATCGCCTTTTGAAAATTCTTAGCCGTCTCGACGGGGATGAGCTTGTCGGCCGATCCCAAAAACACGATCGCGGGAGGATCGTCGGCCGAGACGTTGTGCAGCGGGGAAAACTCGCGGTAACGGTCCCCCACGCGGGCATGGCCCCAGCCGTTCGGGCCGTTGTCGAACACGGGATTGAACAGCACCATTGCATTGGACTTCGCGGAGATTTTGAGGTTGTCCGCCGGGTCGTCGAGCCCGTCCACCGTCCCCACAAACGCCGCCAGGTGCCCGCCCGCAGAACCGCCGGCCGACGCGATGCGGTCCGGATCGATTCCCAACTCCCCGGCATGTCCGCGAACCCAGCGCATCGCGGACTTGGCATCGTGCACGCAGACAGTGGGCGGCTCGTTCTTTTTGCGGTCGAGCAACCGGTATTCCACCTGCACCGTGACCAGGCCGCGGGAGGCGAAATATTTCGCGTGCTCCGTGAATTGCCCGGGGGCTCCGCCCACCCAGCCGCCGCCGTGATAAAACACAATCGCCGGCCGCTGATCCGACGCTTTCCACTCCGCGGGCTTCGTCACATAGAGACGCAGTTTCCGCTCGCCCACGGTCTTATACACATGCGCTTCCCCTTCCGGCTGCGCCGCCCGTGACGAAGGCTGCAAAAACCCGTTCAACAACAACAACACCGCGGCGGAAAACAGACAGCACATGCGCATCGCTAAAATTCACCTGATTCAAAAGACCCACGGACAAGGCAGCCGGCATCGAACTTCCCATCATGCCAAGAATGGCTCCGCCGCGAAAGGGCAGCGGACAAAAGCAGAAATCACAAAAATGCAGGTGAAAAATGGGCTAGCGGCGGGGCCTCGAATAGATTAGGATTCCCCGCAAATTCGGGGGGATGGACCATCCGCAATCCACGAGGGATTCGCACCGTCCCGAAACACCGAGCGGTCGACGCAGGCTCGCGAGCCTGGGATTGGAAAGGACTCCTCATGAAAGTCGTGCTGCTGGCCGGGGGTTATGGCACCCGCATCTCCGAAGAATCGGAAACCAAGCCCAAGCCGATGGTCGAGATCGGCGGCCGGCCGATCCTGTGGCACATCATGAAGATCTATGCCGAGCATGGATTTCGCGAATTCATCGTCTGCCTGGGATACAAAGGTTATGTAATTAAAGAGTTCTTTGCGAACTACTTTTTGCATCAGTCGGACGTGACGTTCGATTTGCGCAACAACGACATGATCGTCCACGACCGCCAGGTCGAGCCTTGGAAAGTGACCCTCGTCGAGACCGGCCTCGACACAATGACCGGCGGCCGATTGCTGGGAGTTCGGCAGCACCTGGGCGATGACGATTTCTGTATGACCTACGGCGACGGCGTGAGCAACGTCAACATCACCGAGCTGGTTTCGTTCCACAAAGAATCCGGGCGACTCGCCACGCTCACCGCCGTGCAGCCGCCGGGACGGTTTGGGGCCCTCAAGCTCAATGAGGGCCACGGCATCGAAGAGTTCACCGAAAAACCCCTGGGCGATGGGAGTTGGATCAACGGCGGCTTCTTCGTGCTCTCGCCCGCTGTGCTGGATTATATCGACGCTTCCCAAACGATCTGGGAGCGCGAACCGCTGCAGCGCCTGGCCGCGGACGGGCAACTCTCGGCCTATAAACATTCCGGATTCTGGCAGCCCATGGATACGCTCCGCGACAAAAACCACCTCGAACATCTATGGACCACCGGCGAGGCCCCATGGGCGAGTTGGCTCATCAACAAGATGCCCTTCGAATCCCCCGACATCATCAAGCGACCTAAAGCGGCCTAATGTAAAACGGGTATGAGAAATGCATTCCTCTGCAAACGTGAGCGGCAAGGCGCTAGCCGCCGGTTTTGATTTTGGAAAGATCCTTTCATCGAAACCGGAAGCGAGCGCCTGCCACTCAATTACGGCAATAGATCGAGCGCAGCGACTCCCAGGACACCTTCGATCGGCAAGGATATAGTTAAATGGCGGTGCGAGATTTTTATCCAGGCAAACGCGTACTGATTACCGGCTTGACCGGATTTAAGGGGATTTGGCTGGGTTTGTGGCTCAAAGAACTTGGAGCCGAGGTCCACGGCTTGAGCCTGCCGCCCACCGATGCGATGCGGCAAGGCTGGCCCGGCATCGATGCCCACATGCCCTCAATCCACGGTGACATCCGCGATCCGCAACTCGTGAGAGATGTTGTTCAAGACATAGAGCCCGATGTCATCTTCCATCTCGCCGCCCAGCCGCTCGTGCGTTTGAGCTATGAAGATCCCGTCGGCACCTATGCGGTTAATGTGATGGGCACGGCTCATGTGCTGGAGGCGGCCCGGCAAACCGATTCGGTCCAAGCCACCGTCGTCATTACCACCGACAAATGCTACGAAAACCGCGAATGGCATTGGGGCTATCGCGAAGCCGACCCCCTAGGGGGCCATGATCCCTATAGCAGCAGCAAAGCCTGCTCGGAAATCCTGGCGGCCTCTTACCGGCAATCCTTTCCCGAACAAACCGCCTGCCGGTGCTTGGCCACCGCCCGGGCGGGGAATGTCATCGGGGGCGGCGATTGGGCGGAAGACCGGTTGGTGCCCGATATGGTCCGCGCCATTTCGCCGGGCAGCCGATCCATCTTCGCCGGCCGACGGCGCTCAGACCCTGGCAACATGTGTTAGAACCATTGAGCGGTTATATTCTGCTTGGAGCCGCGCTGGCGGAGGGTCATCCACACGCCGCGGCCGCTTGGAACTTCGGCCCCATCGATATTGAACCCTTAATGGTCCGCGACATCGCCCGGCAATTTGTCCACACCTGGGGCGGCGGGAAAGTCACCGAGGCTGAGATGGAATCTGGCCCTCATGAAGCCCACTTTCTAAAGCTCGATTCCAGCAAAGCCGTCGCCCTTTTGGGCTGGCAACCGCTGCTCGCGGCCGAAAGGCGTCTCCAATGGACGGTCGATTGGTATAAAGCCTGGCAAGAGGATTCAAATAGCATTTGGGACTATAGTAAACAGCAAATCCAACTCGCCGAGATGAAGATCAGCCAGCTAGCCTCTTTTGCGAAGTCCTGGATTCCTGATAGATCAGAGCGCCACTCCGAGCCGCCTAGTTTACGATCATTAATCGCCGGGCGCTAGCCCCGGTTCCGTTCCCTAGAACAAGCGGAAGTGAGCGCAATTCGACTGGTCGCTCGATTCAATCTACTAATTCAAGTATTGCTAATAATCACACAGACCACACATCACCTGCGGGGTCAAGGATGACCGATTCCATCAGTGAAACATCCGCCGAAGATTTGCGTCGAGAAATCCTCCGCTTGACCCGAAGCTATTCTCGTGCGAAATGGCCCAAACGCCCGTTTCGTCCCGGGATCGATCCTGTGCCTGTGTCCGGCAAAGTTTTCGACGATGAGGAACTCGCCCTGTTGGTCGATTCCTCGCTCGACTTCTGGCTGACCGCGGGACGCTTCACGGACGAGTTTGAAAAAAAGTTCGCCCGTTTCCTCGGCGTTCGCA
This sequence comes from uncultured Planctomycetaceae bacterium, assembly GCA_963815195.1. GTDB lineage: Bacteria > Planctomycetota > Planctomycetia > Planctomycetales > Planctomycetaceae > CAWAVN01. The sequence continues at coordinate 147,935 of CAWFGE010000007.1, read as the reverse complement.
GCGCGCTCGTCACGAACTCGGGCTCGAGCTCCAACCTGTTGGCGGTGTCCGCGCTCACGTCGCCGCTGCTCGGTGAACGCCAATGCAAACCCGGCGACGAAGTGATCACCGTCGCCAGCGGCTTTCCGACGACCGTCAACCCGATCCTCCAAAATGGCATGATTCCCGTGTTTGTCGATGTGGACATTCCCACTTATAACATCGATCCGAACCGCTTGGAGGAGGCGGTTTCCGATCGGACGAAAGCGATCTGCATCGCCCATACGCTCGGCAACCCGTTTAATCTCGACGCCGTGATGGACGTCGCGAACCGGCATCAGTTGTGGGTGATTGAAGACACGTGCGATGCCATCGGTGCCAAGTACCGGGGCAAGTATGCGGGAACATACGGGCATATTGCAACCACCAGCTTCTACCCGGCTCATCATATCACCATGGGCGAAGGCGGGGCTGTGATGACGAACTCTCCTTTGTTGAAAAAAGTTTTGGAATCCTTCCGCGATTGGGGCCGCGATTGCTGGTGCCCGCCCGGACACGACAACACCTGCGGCAAGCGCTTCTGCCAGCAGCACGGCGAATTGCCCGAAAGCTACGACCACAAATATGTCTATAGTCATATCGGCTATAATCTCAAAGCCAGCGACATGCAGGCCGCCGTCGGCGTCGCGCAGCTCGACAAATTGCCGGATTTTATTGAGCGCCGCCGGGCCAACTTCGACCAACTGCACCGGGAGCTTCGAGACCTGGAGGATATTCTGATCCTGCCCGAAGCGACCGAGCACAGCGAACCCTCCTGGTTCGGCTTTCCGATTACGATTCAACCTACGGCGAACATTGCGCGCCACCGACCTCATCGCGCACTTGACCGCTGCCAAAATCGGAACGCGGCTGCTTTTCGGAGGCAACTTGCTGCGTCAACCGGCCTACAAAAACATTCCACACCGCATCGTCGGCGACCTCGCCAACGCGGACCTTATCACCGAACAGACTTTCTGGGTGGGAGTCTATCCCGGACTCACGTGCGAAATGATCCACTATATCGCAGAGCAAATCCGTCTCGGCGTGTGCCAGGGATCGCATTCTTATCGACGAACCGCCTAGTAATCCGTTCGATTCGGGCACGTCTTGAATTTCTTTTTGCAAAGACCAATGAACTCGCGCGAATCCTGATCGCCGGTATCACCGGCTACTTAGGCAGCCAACTTGCACGCCGACTTGTTGACACAGGCGGCTGGCGGGTGTATGGGCTTTGCCGCGCGAGTTCCGGCTTCGATCGACTGGCGGATATTCGTTCAGAGATCTCGTTCGTTGAAGTCGGCGGCGACGAGTTCGCTCATCTATTTCGAAGCGGGCAAGTGGATGCGGTTGTGAACTGCCTGGCGAATTACGGGCGCGATGCGGACCGCCTTGCCGTTATCGAGGCCAACCTTCGCTTGCCGTTACAGCTTTTGGAACTTGCGGTGCAGCATAAGACCTCAGTGTTCCTGAATGCCGGCACATCGCTGCCTCCGGAAATCAATGCCTATTCCCTATCGAAAAATCAATTCTCCCAATGGCTAAGGCATAATGCGTCGCAAATCGTTGCCATTGACGGCCGGCTCGAGCATTTCTATGGACCCGGGGAAGATGATGCGCGGTTGATCCGCTTTCTGATTAAAAAGTTCCTGGAACCGGCGGAAACAATCGAGCTGACAAAAGGCGAACAAAGACGGGATTTCTTATATATCAGCGATCTTGTCGATGCGCTCAATGTTTTGCTTGATCAAGGGATACATTGGCATCCAGGTTATTATGAAATCCCCGTGGGCAGCGGAGAGGCCTATCGATTGCGGGATGTCGTGGAAACGCTTCACACGCTGACGGGCAATCGTGACACTTATGTCAATTATGGTGCCGTGGCTTACCGCGAGCGTGAAGTCATGGAATCCCGGGCCGATATTCACCGGCTCGTGGAACTCGGTTGGCGGCCTCAAACGGATTTGGAAGCGGGCCTGCGCCAGACGGTGGACTATTATCGCAACAATATGACACAAAGGAAGATCGCATGAAGTTTTTGGTGACAGGCGGCTGCGGCTTTCTCGGTTCCAACCTGGCCGCGGAAGTTCTAAAGCGCAACGAAGAATTGACGGTCCTGGACAACCTCAATCGCGTGGGGTCCGTAGAGAACTTGATCTATCTTCAATCGCTCGGCGAGTTCGACTTTCACCAGGCCGACGTTCGCGACGCCCAGGCCGTCGCGAACTTGATTCGGAACCTTAAGCCGGACGTGGTATTTCATCTGGCCGGCCAGGTGGCCATGACGACATCGATTGCCAATCCACGCGCCGACTTTGAAATCAACACGCTCGGCACATTCAATGTGCTGGAAGCGGTTCGGCGGTATTCTCCGAGCGCCGCCGTGGTCTACTCTTCGACAAACAAAGTTTACGGAGACCTGCAATGGACGCCCTATGAGGAGCACGCGACTCGTTATGTCGCGGCCGAGTATCCCCTCGGCTTTCCCGAAACCGTGCAGCTCGATTTTCATTCGCCCTACGGCTGCTCCAAGGGGGCGGCCGATCAATATATGCTCGACTATGCCCGCATGTTCGATCTGAATACCGTGGTGTTTCGGCATTCCTCGATGTATGGCGGCCGGCAGTTTTCGACGGCGGATCAAGGTTGGATCGGCTGGTTCTGCAGCAAGGCCATTGAAAAGGCGACCTTTCCTCGCAGTGAACCGTTTACGATTTGCGGCAACGGCAAACAAGTCCGTGATGTTCTGCATGCAAAGGATATGGTGAACCTGTACTTTGCCGCCGTGGCGCACCGGGATAAGTCCGGCGGACAGGCGTTTAACATTGGCGGCGGAACGGCGAACAGCCTTTCGTTATTGGAACTGTTCGACGTGCTGGAGCAAGAAGTCGGTGTGACGCTCGAATATAAAAAACTCCCGCCGCGCTCGAGCGATCAGCGGGTGTTTATCGCCGACATTACTAAGGCCAGGCGGTTGCTTGGCTGGGAACCGGAAGTGGATTATCGCACGGGCATTCGTTCCATGCTGGAGTGGGTGAAGGATCATGTTGCAAACTAATATCGCGTTGAGCGTCGTGCTGCCGGCTTATGAAGAGGCGGCAAACTTGAAGATTCTCTTGCCGAGGCTCAACGAGTCGCTGGCGGCCATGGGGATCTCTTATGAGGTCCTGGTGATAGATACCGTCTGCGCCCCGGGACGAGACGGCGGAGATTTGCGCGGGCCACGGCATTCGCTGCATCAACCGCTCGCCTTCGAATGACTTCGGCGACGCCTATCGCACGGGGATCCGGGAAACGCGCGGGCTGCATGTGGTGTTTATGGACGCCGACGGCTCGCATCCGCCGGAGTTTATTCAGGAGCTCTACAAGCACGCCTGGGAGCACGATCTGGTGATTGCCTCGCGATATGTCCGCGGCGGCAGCACGGAAAACGCCGCGATCCTGGAACTGATGAGTCGGGTCCTCAATATGACCTATGCAATCGTGCTAGGCATTCCGTGCCGGGATATGTCCAATAGTTATAAGGTCTACGACGGCGACCGCTTGCGGGCCTTGGATCTTCGCTGCGACAACTTTGACGTGGTGGAAGAAATCATGGTGGGCCTCGCGCACGACGGCGGTCCGCTGCGGATTAAGGAAGTGCCTTTTACGTTCAAGCGGCGCGATGAAGGCGAAAGCAAGCGGAACCTGTTCGCCTTTATCTTGAGTTACGCGTTCACGCTCATGCGGCTGCGGTTTCGCTCGTGGCCCAAAGCGGGGGCCCAACCCAAACCGCGGAAAAGCGCAGGAACCCGCGGAAACAAGCCTTGGCAAGGCCGCTTAGGACCTTCGAGAAATAACTGTCTAATTATCAGCCGGAACTGCGCTCGTGTCCGGTTCTTCCCATGAACCGGGGCTAGCGCCCTGCGGCTCATAAATGCGACCGTTATTTATCGAGCGATCCTTAAGGATCATTGTTTCCCAGTGCTCTAAAAGTTCGGGAAAAAATTGACGCCGATGAGGGTCACAATCAACCCCACGATGCCCATGCTGGTGGTCATGGGGGTGACGTATTTCAGGCCCTCGGCTTCGCTCATGCCGCTCATTTTCGTGATGACCCAAAAGCCGCTGTCGTTCATCCAGGCGATGGGCTTGGAGCCGCAGCCGATGGCGAGCGCGAGATACACGGGATGAAAGGTCAGGTCCGCGCTCGATGCCGCCCAGGATGCCCACGGCGGTGATCATGGCGACGGTCGCGGAACCTTGTGCGGTGCGGATTGCGGTGGTGATGGCGAATGCCAACAGCACGACCACGCTCGGTTCGGTGGTGGAAAGTTGGCCGATCAATCCCGAAACGCCCGTCTGCTGAAGCACGCTGCCGAAGGCTCCGCCCGCCGCGGTGATGAGGATGATCACGCCCCCGCTGGCGAGCGCGGCTTGCATGGGTTCCGCAAGGGCTTTCCAACTGGTTCGCTTCTGCCAGGCTAGCATCAGCATTGCGATGATTCCCGAGAGGACGAGGGCGATGTTTTTGTCGCCCAGCGTGGCGGCGGTTTTCTTCCAGAACCCGGCGGGCAACAGGGGGCTCAAAATCGTGTAGCCGCCGATGAGCACGACCGGCAATAGAATCGGCGTCAAGGCCAGCCAGAACGGCGGGAGTTCGCTGATGTCCCGCTGGGCGACGGCTTCCAGGTCCTTCAAAGAAAAATCGGGCGACTCGCGGAGCGGCAGTTCCCAAATCCGGTTGGCGAACGTCGCGTAGACGTAGCCGAAGCCCGCCGCGAAGAAGCCGACGATTCCGCCGGCGAGGATCATCACGCCCACGTCGATCCCCAACTGCTCGGCGACCAACAGCGGTCCGGGCGTGGGCGGGACGAGGGAATGGGCCATCGTCGCCCCGGCCACGATGCTCAGCACATAGAGCAGATAATTCCGCCGGGTCTGCATTTGCAGGGCTTTGCCCAAGGGGATCATCAAGTAGAACACGGTGTCGAAAAACACGGGAATTCCCAGCAAAAACCCGCTGAACAAAAACGCCAGGGGTGCCCCGCGCTCGCCCCACCAGCCGAGGGCGGTGCGCACGATGCGGTCGGCGGCCCCGCTGTCGAGCAGGCATTTGCCGATGATCGACGCCATCGCGATCAAGATGCCGATGTTTGCGCAGGTGCTACCGAAACCTGAGGCCACGCGCTGGCCGATGGTGGCGTTGCCCAGGCTTTTCGCGGCCGCGAGCGCCGCGGGATCGATCGCCACCGCGTCGGCCGGAATTTCCGCGAGGCGTTCGGCCTGTTCATCGATCGGTTTCAGGACGGCCAGCATGTCCCGGCGTTTGGAGGTTTCCTGCTGCCTGGCTTTCACGATCTCTTCGACGCGAAACCGGCCCAGGGGTTCGAGATTCGGAAGGGAGATCAACAGCATCTCGCGGCCGACGGCGGCCGATTGCTTCGGCCCCAGCTTGGCAAGGACGCGTCCTTTCCCAAATTGACCCCTGCGTTCTTTTCCCTCCGCGGTGAAAAACGCCTGGTAACTCCCGGCGGAGACAAGCGGAAAACCATCGCGGCCGGCGGCGTGGTTCACGACCGCGGCTTGGGGCGTCAGGGCGCTGACGAGCAAGGCTCCGAAGATCAACGCCAAGAACGCGTGCAGCCTGAGGGCCAGAATCCCGCCAATGACCACGGCCATCCCCGCCGCCAGGATGCCCAGCGTTGCCCAAGTTGAAATCATTCTTGCCTCGGTTTTCAGTTGTCGTTTTTCAGTCTTTTGGCGAGCCGTTATCTACCGTTGATGAATTTGGTAAAGGTGTCCCCGAATCGGGGCGGGTCCTTGCATTTTTTTCCCAGGCCCACGCCATGTCTCAATCACAAGAACGACTCGTTCCGCAGAAAACAAGGCAAACGGCGAAAATCTCCCGGCGTTTTCCGCTTTGGCACGCGACGTGCTTTAAGGAATGAGCATCCCGACAACAATTCCCGGCAACGACAAATCCCTCTCTCCCTTCTATTTCTCCACCCTTTTGACGCATAGAAAAGGACTTCCGCATGCACTTCGCCCACACGTCCGAAATCCTGGCTTGTCTCACGGAATCGATGGAAACCGATCTGCACCATGCGGCCCATTGGCTCGACATGCTGGTGTTTCAGCCCGACCCGGACGATTTTGACAACGCGCTCGCGGAGTTTGATTGAGAACCAGCGAACCATTGTCCCGATGCTCCCCAAATCCCTCTCTCCCAAACGAACCCCTCCCGCGCCACGGCTGTGTCAGTCGTGGCTTTTTTCGATTCGTCACGGGCGAGTTCGTTCGTGACGCAAGCCATGTAGCGACAAGCTGAGCGATCAGAAGGCGGGCTAATAAACGATTTCAAACGAACTTCTCGCGGCGATGGCTCAGCCATCGTCCATCGCCAACCTTGAGATCGAAGTCGTTTGGGTTGAAAGCGACGGTGCACGGACTACGGCACGCTCGACGGCGATCTCATTTCGTGGGCAATCGAAAACAATTATGCCATCCGCGACGAACAGATGGCAGACCCGCCGCCGCTGCTGATTCACCGGCATGAAATACCATGCCGCGAGATCGCCGAGTGGTTGGTGGCGATGGCATCTATGTCCTCGGCAACGATGAAAGAGCACACAAGATATTCTGTAACACCGTCGTCGTTGCCCCCCTCATTCGCCGGAAGAACCATGTTTATGGGCAGGTGATTTTCTTCCCGTAACATGCAAGTTCCGTTTATTGACCGCCGGCCTCAAAGGCGATTCAGCTAGACTTCCAGCGCCTGTTTGTGCCTCATCAGGTTTTGGTTGTAGGCGGCGATGGTTTCTTTGCGGCGGAGCATGCCCAGGAGTTTGCCGCGGTCTTCGGGGTCCAAGACGGGCAGCTCGTCGAGATTGAGGGCCGTGAACCTTTGGAGGGCCGTGTTGAGGTCGTCGTCCGGCGTGACGCTGACGATGTTCGTGACCATCACGTCCCGCGCCACGGCGAGCTTCCAGATGGAATCGTCATACAGCCAACTCCGCACATCGTCCGAGGAGAATATGCCGACGAGCTTTTCGTTCTTGTCGATGACCGGGAAGTAATGCTGGTTGGTCTTGGCGAGGGTGTGCACGATGTCGTCCAGGGACATCGATTCGGGAATGTAGATCATCTTGCGATCTTTGCGGTAGGCATCGGCCACGCGGAGCCCCTCGAGGACATCCACGATGAAATCCCCGCGGTGCGCGGGCGATTCCAGCCGGGTGGGGACTTGCTTGTCGTAAAGGCTCCAACGCCGGCACATTAAAAAGCAGAGCATCGAGCACCACATCGTCGGCAGGAGCAGGTGATAATCGCCCGTCAGTTCCGAGACCATGATGATCGTCGAAAACGGCGCATGGCGCAGCCCGCGAAAAAGCCCGCCATCCCCACGATTGCGTACGCCTGCGGATTGGCCACCCAGTTGGGATAGGCGGCTTCAAACCGTTGAAAATACTGCCCGACCGCGGCCCCCAGACATCCGCCGATCACCATCGAAGGCCCGAACACGCCGCCCGAGCCGCCGGAACTGATCGTCAGCGATGTCGTGACGATTTTGATGAGCGCGATCAACAGCAACAGCACGACCAGTCCCTCGCGGGATTTGTCCGCCAAGGCCCCGCCCTCGATCAGAGCCTGCTGCAGGGAGCCGTAGCCCGTGGAGAGCACCGCCATCGCATGCGGTTCCCGATCCATCGCCAGATAAAATGCAATCCCGCACAACCCGGCGAGGGCCGCCCCGATCGCCGGGCGGAAGTGCGGCGGGATCGGCAGTTTCTTAAACAGCTTGTGCGTGCCGTAGAACACCTTGATGTAGATCACCGCCACGACCACGAGCACCAGCGACAACACGCCGTAAGAGAAGAGTTCCAGAGGCGAGCCGAGGGTGTATTTCAACTTGTTGCCCAACAGCGGCGAGAACCAAATCTCAGACGGCAGCGACAATCCGTACACACTGTAGCCGACGATCGACGCGATCGCCGCGGGCACGATCACGTCGGATTCGAGATCGGCGTCGCGGTACATAATTTCCCCGGCGAACAGCGCCCCGGCGAGCGGCGCGCGGAAGATCGCCCCCACGCCGGCCCCCATCCCGGCCGCCAGCATAATTCGCCGGTCCCGCGCCGAGAGGTTCAATTTCGTCGCCAGAAACGAACCGAACCCCGCCCCGATCTGGGCGATCGGTCCTTCCCGCCCGCCCGATCCGCCCGTGCCGATGGTAATCGCCGACGCCAGGGTCTTGATGATCGGAATCCGGGCGCGGATCATGCCCCGCTTGTTATGGAAGGCGTCGATCGCGGCATCGGTGCCGTGCCCCTCGGCTTCCGGGGCAAACGTATAGACCAAAAACCCCGACGCCAACCCGCCGGCGGTGATGATGATCATCAGGTTGGTCAGCGACAATTCATTTTTGACGTGCGGGAAGATATGATACTCGCCCTCGGCTTCCTGGGGCGCAAATCCGCCGATCCCGCTGAGCGTAAAATGAATGATGACCTGGCTCAGCAGTTGAAATGTAATCGCGCCGAGACCGGCCACCACGCCAATCATCGAGGACAAAATCAGCCATTTGCCCGATGAATGGAATTCCAGGAACTTGATAAAACGCCCGAGTTTCTCCCCCAACGATATTGCCCCGCAATAAAAAACGACAAGTTTAGGCCAGGAAAACGCTCAAACTAGCAGGCTCCCGCCGATTTGCAAGGCCGCCGCAACGGGAGGAGCACCCGCAGGCCTGTTTCGCAAACCTTCGCGGAAAATCGCGGGGCGAAAAAAAAACGCCCGCAGCCAATGCTCCGGGCGAACCTGAAACTTGGAACTTGGAACTCTCTATTGCGTCGCGGTGGCGTGGGTGGTTTGGTTCTGGCTCCATTGATCGACGGCCCAGAATTCGTAGGTTTCCGCGACGCTGCCGCCGAGGTCCTGGAGCACCGCGCGGAGTTTGTCGCCGTCGAGGTCCCGGTTGTCGAGAACCCGCTGCATCACGAACCGGCGGTTTTCGTGAACGTAAGCGAAGAACTTGCCTTTGCCCAGGCGGTCGTTGTTGGCGAGGAGCCGCAGGAGCGCGGTCTTCGGAACGGCCGTCGCCGATTTGGGCAACTCATCGAGCCAGGCCATCACCCACAGCGATTCCCCGTTCTGGCTGAGAACGGCGGACATGGTGAACTCCCATTCCTCGCCCTGAAAGTCCGCCTTGAAGCTGAAATCATAGCGGTGCTTGTCTTTTCGCGTCTTGAGGCCCAGAGACTCGAGCGACTGCCCCAGGCTGTCTTCCGTGAAGGACTGGCCCGCCGACTGGGCGGCCATCCCGGGGGAAAACCCCAAACTCGCCACGCCAATGACCACGGCGGCAAACCCGGCCACCACAAACCAACCACGCGAAGAAATTGTCATGGGCAGCGACACTCCTTTGTCACATCCGAAACACGGAGGTTTTGAAGGGCAAAAATCAGCTCAGCGCAGAAGGTATTCTAAACAGATCTGGGACCAGGTTTCAAACTCATCCCGAGAACCCGCCAAATCCGCAGGCGCGGCAAAGCCTGTTTCCATAATCGACGCTTCGCGGGGCCGAACTTTGGGCGAGTCCAGATGAAATCGGTGCACAACGCCCAAATGCACCCGCCCGACCTCGGTTTCGTCATCGTTGATCAGCCCGATGCACTCCTGCCGGACGCCTGTTTCGAGGTACACCTCCTCCGCGATTTCCCGCCGCATGCCTTCTTCGTAAGCGTTCGAGCCAGCCTCGTCTTCGGAGGAAATATGCCCGCCGATGCCGATGGAGCGTTTGCTGTGCAGCCGGGCTTCGCCCTGGTCGGTGCCCCGGCGGTAATGAAAAATCCGGTCCTCAAACTGAAAGATGCAGTAGGGAATGAGCTGTTTGTAACTCGGATCGTTCTCCATTTCCGGCCGGGGCCGATAGCTGACGTGGGCCGGATCGAGCAAAGTTTTCAAATACCGATCCACATCCGCACAGAACCCCTGAAAATATCCCAACTCGTGAAAAAGCAAAGTCGGCACCACCAGAATCTGTTCCACGGGTTGGCTTTCGTTCATGGGTTGGGTTCCTCAAGAAGTTCGTTGCGCGCAATGGAAAAGGCCACGGACATCGACCTGACCGACAAGCGGTTGTAGACTAACGAGTAATCTCGAACTGCGACAGTCGAGCAATCGTACTTTGAAGTCTAAGGGAGGAAGCGATGGCAATTCTACGTGTTACTGCGGTTTTCATCATGTGCTTCACGACGGCGGCCGCGGCCGCCCAGACCGACGAGGACGGGAATAATCAGAGCGAGGCGCTCAAGAAGGCGCGTGTCGTCGCCAGGCGTCTGGGAGGGATCGCCGGTCTCGAAAAAGCGACCAAAGATATCATAACCGGAACGAAAATTAAACCGGGGATATACATGATGCTAATGCAAAGCAGCAAGGTCAACGACGCCTCGCTCGCTCAATTGGAAGGCCTGCCCAGACTCGAATGGCTGTATCTCGAAGAGACCGGGATCACCGACGCCGGGCTTGCCCACCTCAAGGAGTTCACCGGCCTGCAATTTCTTTCACTTTACGGCACGAAGATCACCGGCAACGGGCTGGCTCATCTCGAGGGGCTCACGGACCTGCGGATCCTTGACCTGGTCAACACCAACATGACCGATGCCGGTCTCGCGCATCTGAAAAACATGACCAAGCTGGCAAGTCTGGGCCTGGGCGGGACGAAGGTCACCGATGCGGCCCTGGCTCACTTGACGAGGTTGACCGGGCTACGGTCGCTGGACCTAGGTCGCACTCAAGTCACCGGCCCCGGGTTCGTCCACCTCAAAGGGCTGAGTAAACTGCGCTTGTCCTTGTGGGGGAGTGCGGTCACCGATGAGGGCTTGGTTTACATGAAAGGGCTGACCAACCTGCGTAGTTTGAGCCTTGGCAAAACCAAAATCACCGATGCCGGGCTGTTGCACCTGAAGGGCCTGAAGATCGAAAGCCTTTTGATTAATCATACCAAGGTGACCGATGCCGGGCTGATGCATTTGAGCAATATGAAATCGCTCCGATCTTTAGATGTCCAAGGGACCCAGATTACCGAGGAGGGGAAAAAGAAGTTCAAAGCTGCATTGCCGACGTGCGGATTCGTCGAACGTCAAGAATAAAACTGACCAAGGCCATTCTGTGACCGCCAGCTGGCAACTTATTGCAACTGCCACCCCGCGAAAGTTGGCCTTCAGCGGCCCAAAAGTTCGCGGACCTTGGCGGCGATGGGTTCGGAGCGCATCAGGGTTTCGCCCACCAGCATACCGCGAACGCCGGCCGAGGCCAGCCTGAGCACATCATCGCGCGTGCGAATGCCGCTCTCGCTGATGATCAGGCAGTCTTCAGGAATCCGCGGGCATAACTTAAGGGTGTGATCGAGATCGGTCACGAAGGTTTTTAAGTTTCGGTTGTTGATGCCGATCATCGGCGGATCGAGCTTCAAGACCCGCTCCAGGTTTTCAGGATCGTAAATCTCCACGAGAGCCGACATCCCCAGGTTCTGGGCTTTGCTGTAAAGCTCCGCAAGCGAGGCATCATCCAAGCACTCGGCGATCAAGAGCACACAATCCGCCCCCGCGGCCCGGGCTTCTACGATCTGATACGGATCGAGCAAAAAATCCTTCCGCAGCACGGGAAGCGTGACCGCGTCCCGCACCTGCACCAGATAATCCAAATGCCCCTGGAAGAAAGGCTCATCGGTTAACACGCTCAGACAGTGGGCGCCGCTTTCGGCATAAATCCTCGCGATCTGGACCGGATCGAAATCTGCCCGGATGATTCCCGCCGACGGTGAGGCTTTTTTGATTTCCGCAATGAGGCCCAGGCCCTCGGCGTTTTTGAGAGCCGCGACAAAATCCCGCACCGGCGGAGCTTCGGGAAGTTTGCGTTCCAATTCCGCAAGCGAATGCCGATCTTTCGCCGCGGCGATTTCCTCGCGCTTGCGGGAAACAATCGTCTCCAGGATATCGGTCACAATGTCCTCGATCGGTTGAAGGATCTGATGAAATCTTCCCGATCATATCGCGAACTCGATTTCTCTCAAACCCACCGGTTTTCGGGTGGCGCGAACTCGATTTCTCTCAAACCCACCGCCAGACGTGGTTGACCGGACCAATCGCGGGGCGATAACTTGGCGGCAGACGGGTGGAGGCTTTCGGGGAAAGGACGGCGGTTTGATTTTTCCAGTGGCGAGTTTGGCGGTGATGTTGCTCGCCAGCGGTTGGGTGTGGTGTCTGTTCTATTTTGGGAAATTGCCCGGCCCGGTGCTGGAGGATCATGCTTCCGATCCGCCGCCCACGGTCCCTCTCCCCGCGCTGGCTTTGGTGATCTATTTGATCGGGCAAAGCCTGTGGAACCATTACCAGGCTCCCCCAAACCCGCCGGCCCCGGACATGACGCGGGACGCGCTTTATTCGATCGTTCTGACCGGCATTATCGAGTGGGTCTTGGTATTGGGGCTGTTGCTCACCGCGTCCCCCATTTCGCTTCGGGATTATGGATTTCGCATCCAAGGTTGGCAGTTGGCAGTGGGCGGCTTGGCGTTTTTGGCGAGTCTTTTGCCGGTGTATTCGCTGCTGCTCGCGACGAGTCCCTTCCGGTCCACGGAAACGCAACATCCGTTTTTCAACTTCCTGCGGGAAAATCCGGGAGCCGACACGGTGTTCTGGATCGCGCTGTCGGTGATGATCGTGGCCCCCTTGGTGGAGGAACTGATTTACCGCGTGGTGCTGCAATCGGCCCTCTTACGATGGCTGCCGGTCCGCGTGGCGTGGCCGATGACGGCGGTGATCTTTGCCTCGGTGCACGGCTGGCCGGACATGATTCCCCTGTTGCCGTTGGCTTTGGTTTTGGGCGGGGTGTATTACCGCTCTCGGAGCTATCTCGCCTCGGTCACGACGCACGCCTTGTTCAACGCCTGGATGCTGATCTGGGCCCTGCTCATCCCGCCGGGCCAATAGTCGCCGTTCGCTCCGCGATGGTAGCGCAAAACGTGATCGTAGCCGCTACGAAAAAATCACAGTGTGGATTATCGATCTATCTGGAAATCAATTCACTTTCGATGCAAACTCTTCTTCTCGCTGCCATCGCGGAGCGATGGGCGACTTTGTTCTCTGGAAGCGATGCGAACAGGTTGCTACGCTCCGTGTCAGAGCCTGTGAAGCAAACTGCATTATCTCATTGATCCAGATTCCATGACCATTTCCTTTCCACCCGTCGAAGAACAACTTGCGATCATCCGCCGGGGCATCGAGAAAATCGTGCCGGAGGAAGAACTCGCCGCCAAATTGAAGCACAGCCGCGAGACGGGGACGCCACTCCGCGTGAAATACGGCATCGATCCCACCGCGGCGGACGTGCATTTGGGGCATACCGTGCCTTTGCGGAAAATGCGGCAGTTCCAGGAGTTGGGGCATCAGGCGGTGATCATCATCGGCAACTACACCGCGATGGTCGGCGATCCCAGCGGCCGGGACGAGGCCCGCCAAAAGCAGTTCACCGAAGCCGAGGTCGAAGCCAACGCCCGCGACTATCTCGACCAGGTCGGCAAAGTCGTGGACCTCTCGAAAGCCGAGGTGCACCGCAACGGGGACTGGTTCGGGAAAATGTCGTTCGCCGACATTCTGAACCTCTGCGGCAAGGTCACCGTGGCCCAACTTCTGACCCGCGACGACTTCGCCAAACGCATGAAAGCCGAGACCCCGATCTATCTCCACGAATGCCTGTATCCCATCATGCAGGCTTGGGACTCGGTGAAGATCCGGGCGGACATCGAACTCGGCGGCACCGAGCAGCTTTACAGCTTCATGCTCGCCAGGACGCTCCAAAAAGATCAAAACCTGCCGCAGCAAATCGGCGTGATGTCCCCGATTCTCGTGGGCATCGACGGCGTCAAGCGCATGGGCAAGAGTTTGGGGAACTACATCGGCATCAGCGAGCCGCCTTACGAGATGATGAAAAAGTTCATGCAGATCCCCGATGCCCTCATGCCGATGTATTTTGAACTCCTCACCGACAAACCCTTGGATGACGTGGAGCAACTGCTGGCGGGCGATCCGAAGTCGGCGAAAAAGGCGTTGGCCCGCAGCATCATCGCGGACTATTTCAGCGAAGCCGAGGCGCTCGACGCGGACGAGCGGTGGGAACGCGAGATCTCGAACAAGGCGTTGCCCGCAGACATTCCCGTCGCCACGCTCTGCAAACGCGAATTGACGGAGGGAAAAATCCCGCTCGCGGTGGCGTTCAAGTTGCTTGGTCTTTGCAGCACTTCGAGTGAAGCGGGGCGGCTGATCAAACAAGGCGGAGCCGCCCACGGAGAGGACAAAATCAAATTCGACCCAAACACCAGAGAAGTCGAAGTGACCGACGGGATGCTCCTTTGGGCCGGCAAAAAACGCTTCTGCCGTGTGCAACTGGTGGACTGACCCCCAAGGCGGCTTCCAAAAAAAATGCGGGGCCGGTGGACGCGAAGCATTGAAGATGGCCGATGTTTCCATCAAACTGGTAGGCATCCATTATTCGCCAATCCATCCATCTTTTGTTTTCAATGAGAATATGTCGCTCGAATCTGAATTCACTCGCTCGTTTCATGTGCCGTTCGTTCATCGTTTGCGTTTCACCCAGGATGTGTTGGGACCGGATGCGGAGGTGTTGCTCGATGTGTTGGAGCGGTCCGGCGAACAACCGGCCCGCGTGCAGTTTTGGCTCGATGAGCACGTTTTGAACGCCCAGCCGGAGTTATGGGATCGCCTCTTGGAGTTTGCCCAGGCCCACCGGGATCGCTTTCGGCTGGCGGGAAACCTGCAGGTCGTGCCCGGGGGCGAAGCGGTCAAAAACGATATTCACATCTTGGAACGGATGCTGAAAGTCATCAATGCCGCCAATCTGGATCGCCGGAGTTACATCGTCGTGATCGGCGGCGGGGCGGTGCTGGATGCCGTGGGCTTCGCCGCCGCGATCGCCCACCGCGGGATTCGGCTGGTGCGGCTGCCGACGACGACATTGGCCCAAGGCGATTCCGGCGTGGGCGTGAAGAACAGCGTCAATCTGTTCGAAAAGAAAAACTGGGTGGGCAGCTTTGCCGTGCCTTGGGCGGTGATCAACGACGAGGCCCTCCTGGAGACCTTGCCGGACCGCGACTTTTTGTGCGGGTTTTCCGAGGCGGTGAAGGTTTCGCTCCTCAAAGACGATGCGATCTTCGAGCAAATCTGCCGGGACGCCAAGCCGATCCGCCAGCGTGACATGTCCGCGGCCGGGCGGATTCTACGGGAGTCGGCCCGGATGCATTTAGACCACATCACACAAGGCGGGGACCCGTTCGAGGCGCTGGAAGCGCGGCCCTTGGACTTCGGACACTGGTCCGCCCATAAGATGGAAGTCCTCAGCGAGTTTTCGCTCCGGCACGGCGAAGCGGTGGCGATCGGCGTGGCGGTGGATACGGTTTATTCCTCCCTGGAATGCGGCCTCGCGGACCACGCCGCGCAAAAAGTCCTCCACTGCCTGAAAGATCTGGGCTTGCCGCTGTATCATCCCACGCTGGAGCAAACCAGCGCGTTGTTCGACGGTTTGGAGGAATTCCGGCAGCACTTGGGAGGCCGGCTGACGCTCACGATGCTCCGGGGCGTCGGCGATCCGCTCGAGGTGCATTCCGTGGATCGGCGAAAAATGCTCGCGGCGATTCATGCCGTGGCGAGATTTGCGAAATCCCATCAACCGCAAAAGCCCGCAAAAAGCCCTACGGGGCAATTCCATTGACGAGTTGAAACATTTTTCCGTTTTTTTCTGATATTTTGGGAACTCTGGTTGTAATGATCCTGTCTCAGACTTGAGAAGATTCTCACTTATCAGGATGATGGGGAATATCACCAATCCCCATTTGTGATGGTCGGCCGGCTCCTTTCTGGCACACACCATCCGACAAGGGATTGTTCAACAAGGGCAATTCGCACACCCCGCCCCTCTCAATCCAAGATTTCTCTTTTTCAGCAGCCGGGCCATTCTGTTTTTTCGGTTAACAATTACGTTCGCCGTTGGGGGAAACGACAGATCGGTAACTTGTGAGCAACGCCCAGGACTGCGATCTTCATTAAACTCGGAACAATCGCGCGGACGTTTCGAACAAATCTCCGGCCGCCAAAAAAACGGGGAAGCCTCGTTCGGAAGACCGATTATTTCGGTTGGAAGGATGCGGTGGGTTAGAAAGCCGCCCTTTTCATCCAAGGCTGCGTCCTTCCCGAACTCCGCGGCGGAATCATTCTCAAAACTCATACAGTCCCTGCCTAAAAACACCGGAAAACCAGTGGGAAATGATTATTGCATCTCCTAGGTAGGGCGATTACTTTGGAATTCTTACCCATTTTAGGTCGTCATTTCCGACTGCCTTTAGCATTCGTCAGGGGAATATTCGATGCTTATTTCGCATTGGCTTAAGTCTTTGCGCAACCGTTTGCACGGTCCGGTTTCATCGCGAGCTTCCAAGAAACGCCGCCGGCAGTCCGGAACGCCAAACCTTGTCAAGCACCTGAACGCTTCTGTGGAATCGCTTGAAGATCGCGTGCTACTCGCCGCCACGGGGCCGCGGCTGGTGGCGATCACCCCCAATACCGGGGTGTTTGATCCGGCGAAAGGATTTCAAGACGGGGAGGTCCTGGACACCGCCCCGCGGGAAATGATGTTCCGCTTCAGCGAAGGGCAGGTCATCGATCCCAACACCCTGCGCGGGATCGAGATCGTCCGCAGCGGCTTCGACGACGTGTTCCTCGTGGACATGAACGGGAATTCCGTCGACAACAATCCCAACCCGATGGGGCCGGTGTTCGACGATTCGGTGCCGGCGGACATTGGGTCGATTCAAATCGGAGAGCGGCCGAACGAGGTCATCGTGCGGTTTGCAAACACCCTGGTCGACGACACCTACCAGATCCGGTTTCGCGGGACCGGGAACCATCCGCTGCGCAATGAAGTCGGTGTCGCGTTTAACGACGGCGAAGACCAAATCTTCAACTTCCAGGTGGACCGCGGCGCTCAGATCGAAGCCGTCGTCCAACAGCCCGTGCTTCGGAATCAGCGGTTGAACGTCGACGACATCTCCTCTCTGGAGGGGGCCACGTTCACGGTGCAATCGGGCGGCGCGCCGTTGACGTTCGAGTTCGAAGACGTGGCAGTGGGGGACGGGTTGACCGATCCCAACAACATTCAGATTTCGTATTTCGGCAGCACGGCGATGGTGCCGGATTCCGCCGCGGACGTGGCGGTTCACATCCGCGACGCCTTGAACGCGCAGGCGGCCAACCTGGGTTCGGCGTTCGGCATCTCGGCGACCGCCACGGCTTCCAGCGTCACGATCCAAGGGGACGCCTTTTCGCCGGTGATCACGCCGGGAAGCAATGCCATGGACGCGATCTCCGTCCAGGACGCGAATCTGGTGCAGCGGGAGAATCTGATCAATGTGTATTTCAACTCCAACGATCCGCTGGATCCGGCGACGGCCCAGAGCCCCGCGTTCTATCGGTTGATTCGCACCGACGGAACGGTGCGGCTGCCCGTGAGCGTGATCTACAACGCCGACGCCGCGGTCGCAACGCTGGACTTCGGCGCGCCCTTCGACACCGGAACGTACAACCTGCGAATCGGAGCGTCGTTTGAAGTCAACAGCACTTTCGACACCGCCACCAACTTGGGAACGCGCCCGGCGGGCTCCGTTTACTATCAGGACGCCTTCCTGGGAGGCAATCCCAATTCGACTTCGCTCGATCCCAACGAGGTCGATCTGTACCGCCTCGAACTTTCCACGCCCGGTGATTTGTCGGTGTCGCTGACGACCGACAACGGCCTCCACGCGGAGTTGCGGATTTTCAATTCCTTCGGCGGCCAACTCCTCGCCTACGATGTGGACAATGGTCTCACAATCCCAGGGCCTGTCCCTCAACTCCTTCCGGGGGTTTATTACATTGGAGTTTCCAGTCGAGGAAACAATAGCTACAACCCCATCGACGGCAGCAACAGCACTGGGGGAACGACGACCGGTTCGTACCGGTTGACCGTGGCGCCCCTCAAGGGAATCCGGGAAGTCGAGCCCAACAATTTCCGGACGAATCCTCAAATCGTGCCGTCGTCGCTGATGACGAGGACGTACGACCCGAATATCGAGCGCTCGACGCAGGTTCCCCACGTGACGATCTTCGGGACTGGCGATGGGAGCATTGACTATTATTCCTTCACGGCCACAGCGGGCGACGTGGGCTTGTTCGACATCGACAACGCCAACTTCGACGCGGAATTGTTCTTGTACGATCCCGCCGGCAATCTGATTGCCACGAGTGACAATGTCACCTCGGCGGATCCCGGCAGCGACACGGCGAAAGATCCGCTCATTAAAGTTGGAACGGCGGATTCCTCGGTGGTGTTCGCGACCAACGGGACCTATGTGATCGCGGTCGGGAAATTTGATTCGATGGACGCCGGCGGAAGTGTGACCGGCCAGCCGCCGGAAACAGGCGACGGTTATCAACTGCACCTGTCGGTCGGCGAATCGGTCGATCCGTTGACGAACGATCCGGACAACAACTCGATGTTTGATACAGCGACGGCGCTGGGCAATCTCGGCACCGCCGGCCAGGACGTGACGGATGTCGCCGTCGAGCCTCAAATCGACGTGTTGCTGCCTCCCGAAGCGGGCGGGAACGACGAGCCCGGCCACCGGGACATTCCGCTCGTGGATGACACCCCCCAAGGCGGAGGCGGCCAAAACCACCTCGACAACTCGAATACCGGGCAGTTCAACGCCGGCCCGAACAACGGCCGGGGCACCGCGCCGTTTGCGCCAACGGGATTCGCACCATCGCCTACAACTTCCAAAGTCTGTACGGGAAGGATCCGCAAGGCAACGAACTGTCCAACGTGATTACGGACGAGCAAAAGCAGCGCGCCGGGAAGTTTTCGACATCTTCTCGTATGTGTCGGGAGTGCAGTTCGTCGAGACCGCCAGCGTCGCTGAGGCCAAAGCGTTGGGCGCGGGCGTGAACGACATTCTGACGATCGTCACCGGCGACTTGCGGGCCGTCGTGCCCACCGTCCCCACGGGTCCGGGCGGCGTGGAAGGGATCTCGGGACAGAACAGCACGGTCGGCTACCTCGCCGTGATCGACAAAGGCGAAAACTTTACCCCGGCCCAAAACCAGTACGGCGGCAAGTGGTTCCGCATCGCGATGAACGAAATCGGCCGCTTGTTGGGGCTCAACGAGGCCCTCGATCTCAATGCCATCCTCGGCAGCGGCGCCAACGGCGGCTTGGGCATCGAACCAACGAACCCGCTGACCGTCGAACCCGTGTTCCCCGGCAACGACGACATCGTGCACTTGCGGCGGTTGTTCCGGCGGGACAGCAACGACATCGATATGTACCGTTTCGAGATGCGCCAGACGGGCACAGTCACGATCGAAACGCTGGCGAAGCGGCTGGAATCGTCCAGCCAATTGAACACCGTCCTGACGCTGTACAAGGAAACGGCCACCGCGACCGGCCTCGTGCGCGAGGTCATCGCCCGCAACGACGACTACTACGGGACGGATTCCTTCTTGAAGCTCCAGCTCGAAGGCGATGCCAACAATCCCGTGGTGTACTACGTGGGAGTCTCCAGCGTCGGCAACGAAACCTATGATCCGCGTGTGCCCGATAGCGGTTCCCAGGGCACAACCGACGGTGCCTACGAGCTTCGCATGGACTTCCTCCCGGATCCGACGGCGGCCATCGTCGATGCGGACAGCACGCCTCAGCCCGACGGCACGCTGCGTCCCGCCACGCCCATCGACGGCAACGGCGACGGGAAGCCGGGCGGCATCTTCGATTTCTCGTTCCAGGTCGGCGACACGATTTTCGTGGACAAGTCGGCAAGCGGCGCGACGCCCAACGGTTCGATCAACAATCCCTACACCGAAATCGACCAGGCGTTGACCGAAGCCAAGGCCCGCCGGGACGGCACATCCCCGAACGCGGTCGCGGGCGACAATGTTCCCGTCATCGTGCGGATCGTCGGAAACAGCGGACTCGACGGCCAGTTGGCAACCTTGGGCGACAACCAAGCCTACCAGATCGGCGTCAACGACAGCAATTTCCCGCTGGAAGACGGCAAGACGCTCAATGTCCCCAAAGATGTCACCGTCGTCATCGACGGCGGTGCCGTCTTGAAATTGCAGGACGTGAACCTTGACGTCGGCACATCGTCTCAAGGGATCGATCGCAGTGGCGGGGCCCTTCAGATCTTGGGAACGACCTTCAACGACGTCGTCTTCACGAGCTGGCACGACGACACCATCGGCCGCGACACCGACGGCGTGCATCCGGGGCCCAGCGGCGGCGATTGGGGCGGCATCGTCTATCGCGCCGACTCGGACTACGACTTTGAGTACACCAGTTCGCAAACCCAAACCAACTTTTTCGACGCCCAACCGCGAAACGGCAACTTCGGAGCGCCCCGGACATTCACATTCACCGGGTTCCCCGTCGATGCCAACGAAGCCACGTTTACGTTCACCGCCGTGGCCAATCTCGCGGCCGCGAATGAATTCATTCGCGTCAACATCAGCGGCTTGCCCGGAGACTACGACCTGTTTGTCACCGATGGGGCGAATTCCGATACGTTCGGCGTAGGCGACGTTCCGGTCCCCGTCCAGGCCACGATCAAATTGTCTCGCGAAGAATTGGCGCAGGCCTTGGCCGCCAGCGGCAACGGCAAGATCACCATCACGGCCCGGCCTTCCGACCAGATGGACAATTTGCTGTTTACGGAAAAACTGACGGTCAGCGTCAATATCGCCTCCGCGGTGCCCATCTTTCTGGACATCGTCAATCATGCGACGATCCTTTACAGCGGCGGCCCAGTGGTCGTCAATTCGTCCCAACAGGACTTCGACGCCATCCATCTCGTCGATTCCCGGCCGACAATCAGCTTCAACACGATTGTGCATAGCGCCAATGCCGCCATCTCGGCGAGTCCCAACAGC
Source organism: uncultured Planctomycetaceae bacterium (assembly GCA_963815195.1). Lineage (GTDB taxonomy): Bacteria > Planctomycetota > Planctomycetia > Planctomycetales > Planctomycetaceae > CAWAVN01. The sequence goes on along the minus strand of CAWFGE010000007.1, from coordinate 126,909 downwards.
TTCAACGACACGTTTGAAGATCCGCGCCGCTACGATCACGACCGCGATCGGTTGGGGCCGAGCATCCACGGCAATTTTCTCGCCGACAACAGTATCAACGGCGTGAAGGTCCGCATCGAATTGCAGGACGGCGTGCCTATCGAAAAATTGAGCGTGCCCGCGCGGTTCACCTCGACGGACATCGTGTACGCCATCCCGGAAATCCTGGAAATCGTCGGCGGTGCCGGCGGATTGGTGATCAATCAGAACATCGACCCGGACTTGACCGGCGACGACATCATCGCGAGCCGGCCTTCCGGGCGTTTGCGGATCGATCCCGGCGTGATCGTCAAGCTCAGCCACTCCCGCATTGAAACCGAGTTGGGAAGTTCCAACCTCATCGCGGAAGGCACGCCGACCGATCCCATCATCTTCACGTCGCTCAAGGACGACTCCTACGGTGCCGGCGGCACGTTCGATACGAACAACGATTCCCAGCCGCCTGCGGGCCAATCGAACCTGACCAACTCGATCGGCGGCGGGGGCACGACGAACAGCATTCCCGGCGGCGCGTCGACCCAGGCGTTTGGGACGAACGGGGGCGGGGAATCCGGAGACGTGCCACAGGATGTGATCGACGCGGCCATCGAATCCTTCAATGGCCCCGACGGCGTCGGCAAAGACGGCCCGCTGGCGAAACTGGGCTGGAACTTGAACATCTTGTACCAGGAATACCAGGCCTATGTCGCCGGCGGGTCCGTGGGCGAGTTCCATTCCAATCAGGGCGTAATCCAAACGTCCGGAACCAATGCGCTGGTCGATTTGTCCGCGGGAACGCACTCGGTCTTTGATCTGGCCGAGGCGATCAAACGGCTGGGCTTTACGATCGTGGCCCAGGCGGCACCCTTCGTGACCGTGCTCGCTCCGATTGCGCAGCTCGATGAACTGGTCAATGTGCAACAGGCCACCGTCATTCGCCCGGTTTATGTCTCCAAGACGAACGTGGGGGCCACCACGAGCCAGGGCGACATCGCGATGAATTCCGACGACGCCCGCAACACGTTCGGCGTGGACGGTTCGGGCGTGACCGTGGGCGTGATCTCCGACAGCTTCGACACCAGCGGCGTGGGCAGCTATTTGACGGATCAGACCACGAACGACCTCCCGGGCCCGAGCAACACCCAGGGACGGACGACTCCGATCAACGTCCTGCAGGACAGCCCGAACGGCACGGACGAAGGCCGGGCCATGCTCCAGTTGGTGCACGATGTGGCACCGGGGGCCAACCTGCAGTTTGCGACCGCGAATCCCAGCGAAGCCGCGTTTGCCAACAACATTCGCGCTCTGGATGCGGCGGGGTCGGATGTCATCGTCGATGACGTGATCTATTTCGCCGAGCCGATGTTCCAGGACGGCCTGATCGCGCAAGCGGTCGATGATGCGGTCGCCAACGGGAAGTCGTACTTCTCCGCGGCCGGCAACGACGACCGGCAATCTTATGAAAGCACCTTCGTCGATTCCGGCACGGCGGGCCCGAGCGGGGGCGAGTTGCACGACTTCGATCCGACGGCCGCCGTGGATACGATGCAGCAATACACGATTCAGCCCGGTGGCAGCGCGATTTTCGTTCTGCAGTGGGATCAGCCGTTCGGTTCGCTGGGCGGAGCCGGCTCCGCGAACGACCTGGATTTCCTGATCTACGACAGCGCGGGAAACCTGCTCCCGTTCAACTCGTCGTTCAATAGCAATGTCGGCGGCGACGCCTTGGAAATCGCCGGGTTCACGAACTTGACCGCGACGGCCACGACGATCAGCGTCGGCATCGAACTGTTTTCCGGCATGGCGCCGGGGTTGATGAAGTACGTCGAATTCGACAACGGCCTCGTCACGGCCGATGAATATACCACCAACAGCCCCACGAGCTACGGGCATGCGAATGCCCAAGGCGCCGAAGCGGTCGGGGCCGCCTTCTACCTCCAGACTCCCGAGTTCGGTACGAGCCCGCCGATGCTCGAGCCTTTCTCTTCCGCGGGCGGAATCGACATTCTGTTCGACACGGACGGCACGCTTTTGGCAGCGCCCAGCGTGCGGCAGACTCCGGACATCGTGGGTCCGGACGGCACCAACACCACGTTCTTCCCGCAGCCCGTGTCTCTGACCGACGTGGAAGGGGACGGGTTCCCCAACTTCTTCGGGACCTCCGCGGCCGCGCCACACGCCGCCGCCGTCGCCGCGTTGATGTTGAACGCCGCCGGCGGGCCGGGGACATTGTCGCCCGATACGATCTACACCATCATGCAGGACACCGCCGTCGACATGGACGTGCCGGGCGTGGATGACAATTCCGGCTATGGCTTCATCAACGCCGCGGAAGCGGTCGCCACGGCGGAAACCGCCGGCGACGAGCCGCCGCCTTTGGTGCTCGGTCAGCAGCCCGAAGCGGGAGACTGGGGGGGCCTCGTGTTCGGTCCCGATTCCAGCGGAAACCTGGATTACGTGAAGGTTCGGTACGCCGGCGGCGAAACGCCGATCGAAGGGGGCACAGCCACCTTCAATCCCGTGGAAATCTACCAGGCCGACGTGCGGATTTCCAACAGCCAGTTTGAATTCAACGAATCGGGCGTCAACAGCAACCTGACCACCGATCCCAACCGCAACGGCCTTGGAGCGAACCACGAAGCGACCGTCTTCATTCGCGGCGCGCAGCCGACGATCGTCACCAACATTTTCCAGGACAACAACGGCAACGTCATCAGCGTGGATGCCAACGCGCTCAATTCCGAGGTCAACCCGGATCTCGGCCGGGCCACCGCGGACAAGAGCCAGAACCCCGACGATCCGAATTATCTGCCGCTGTTCTCGCGGCCGTTCTTCGGCAGCGAAGAAAAAGACGTCACGACCCAGTACGCCAACAACGTGGGCCCCTTGGTGCGGAACAACCGCATGGAGAACAACACCACGAACGGCATGGAAGTTCGCGGCGGAATCCTGACAACGGAAAGCGTTTGGGACGACGTGGACATCGTGCATGTGGTCCGCGACGAAATCATCACAACCGATCTGCACACCTACGGCGGCCTGCGGCTCCAAAGCAGCACGGGCGAAAGCCTGGTGGTCAAACTCAGCGGCGCGACCGCTGGCTTTCGGGCCGCCGGGGCCATCGATCCCGTCACCGGGCAGCCGGTCGAGGGCATCGACATCCAGGACCGCATCGGCGGGACGCTTCAGATCGTCGGCACTCCGGGCCGGCCCGTAGTGCTCACTTCGATCACCGACAACACCGTGGGCGCGGGATTCACTCCCGACGGCGTTCCCTTGCTGGTCACGACCGGAGGCGGCGCGAAAAACGGCGTCGTGCTCGGCGGCGAAGTCAACAACGGAACGTTGATCGACAACGACGTGATTGCCGGGACCGAAGGCCACTTCGATTTTAACGCCGGCACCGGGGGCAATTCGGGGCAGGCCGATGCCATCGTCCAAGGCGTCAACTCGCTGGTGAACTCGAACTTCTTGTTCGACTTCATCAACTATGTGGACACCGGCTCCAACGGGCAGGCGGTCAACCTCGCCTCCACCACCATCAACCAGCCGGCGGCTCTGATCGGTCCCGACCAGGTGCAAAGCTCCGGCAGCTTCGCCGGCGCGAACGGGACGGTCAGTTGGACCGTGACCCAGAGCATCGACAACGGCACGGGACTTCTCAAAAACGTCATCAACTTCAACAGCGCGGCCGCCCTGGGGAACTTGCGGTTCATCAACTACCTCGACCAGGACGTGCTCGGGCTTTCGGACGACCTCCTTCAGCCGACCGGAACCCCGGGTACGGCGGACTTCCGCTTGTTCACCCGCGACTCGGCCGAGCAAGTCGGCTTCTCGCAGTATGGAGAATTTCTCAGCGGCCAAGGTCTGGCGAACGCGACCTATGACGGATTTGCCGCCGACAAATGGGCGGATTTGCAAAATGCCATTATCGGGGGCGGGACGACCTATACCCTCAACGGCAACATCGACTTGACCGATCTGCCGCAAGGCTCGAATCCGAACCTGGGCACGGTGTACGGTCCGAACGACGTAACCAGCGCGATGGCCTGGTCGGTCAATCCCAACGCGAACTCGGCGACGATTACGACATATCTGGAACTCGCCACGCCCTCCGGCACGCTCGGAGGGTCGCCCGGCGACTGGCGGGGCGTCGTGCTCGACCAATCCAGCAACGACCGCAACGTGGCCGTCATCAACGAAAAAGAACGCGCCACGCGCGCCGACAGCGACGCCAACGCCATTCCCGATGATGCCGAGTTTCTCGGTCCCTTGGCTCCGTCGCAAGCCGCGGCCGACGACAACCGCCGCGCGGGCTACGAAGTTCACGGCTTCATCAACACCGACAATTCTCAAGATCAGGACGTGTACAGCTTCAAAGCCGACGCCGGGACGGAAGTCTGGTTCGACATCGATCGCACCGCCGGCTCCCTGGACACCGTTTTGGAGCTGATCCAAAGCGACGGGACCGTCGTGGCGTCCTCGGACAATTCCCAGACCGAGCAAGAGAACCCGGACTTGTTCGGCGGCATCGCGATGCCCATGATCAAGGACGAGCGGCTGGGCGGCGACTTCTACACGATGAATCCCAAAGATGCCGGCATGCGGGTGATCCTGCCCGGCGATTTCGCCGGCCAAAACAACACCTACTTCATCCGCGTGCGGAGCAAAAACGGCCTGTCCAGCGGCGAATACCAACTCCAAATCCGGCTCCGGCAGGTGGATGAAAAACCCGGATCCGTCGTGACCTACTCCGACATCCGCTATGCCGACACCGGCATCCAGGTCAACAACCTGCCCGGCCGCTCCCCGCTCGTCGGCGAGGCGGCGGAAGGCGCCGGCAACAACGACACCTCCGGCAACGCGGACTACCTGGGCAACGTGCTCGCCAGCGACATGAACGGCTTCGGCGTGGCGGGCAACCTGTCTTCCTCCGGCGATGTCGACTTCTATCGCTTCACCGTGAACTACACCGACATCCAACAAATCCCCGGTTTCAACAACCGCACCGAGAAGTTCCCGGTCACCTTCGACATCGACTATGCCGACCAGTTGGGCCGGGCCAATACCGCGATCTATGTGTTTAACGCCGCGACGGGGCAACTGGTGCTCTCCTCGACGGACTCGAACATCGCCGACGACCGCCCCGCGCCCTCCCAGGATCAGAACAACGGCCTGTCCGATCAATCTCGCGGGACGGTGGGGGCGCTCGATCCGTTTATCGGCACGGTGGAATTGGAGGAAGGCGATTACATCGTCGCCGTCACGTCGTCGAACCAGGTCCCCTTGGCTCTCGACCAGTTCTTGAACATCAGCAGCGCCAACAGCCTGATCCGCTTGGAACCGATCGATTCCATCTCGCGGATCGCCGAAGACCACATCGGCGCCAGGGATGTCCCGGGCACCAACCAGGGGGGCGATACGCTTCAGGATCCTTCGACCCTGACGCAGTTGGTCAACCTGGGCACCGGCACGGGAGCCGACCCCTTGGGCAACTACGACCTGTCTCAGAACCCCGACACCGTCATCAATCCCACCTTCCTGAAGCCCGACAGTTCCATCGTGCCCTGGAACCTGGGCGACACCGGGCTGTACGTCGCCGTCGACGCCGGCACCAACATCACCCGCGTGTATATGGTGGATCCCTTCACCGGCGAGCGAATCTCCAGCAGCACATTCGGCGAGGACGTCCATGACATCGACATCAATCGCCGGGGCGGGAACGGGCAGATCTTCGGTTTGACCACCGAAGAAGACAGCCCGGCCACCGTTGCCACCGACGCCAACATCGGGAACCTCGTGAGCGTCGATTGGGGCACGGGCACCATCACCCGGCTCGCCGACGACGACGTGAACACCTTCATTCCCGGCGGCGGCAAACCCAACAACGGGGCGGGCGTCGGCGTGATTTACGAAGCCATGACCTTCAACAACGGGGCGTCCGGTTTGACGGCCGATACCAACGGGCCCTTGGGAATCTTCGCGGTCGGGAACTATCTGAACGACAATATTCTGTATTACCTGACCGACACCGGCGGCCGGTTCGGGAATCCCCGCGGGTCCAATTACACCACCCCCAACGCCCAGCCGCCTTATACCGACGCGGTCGAGCGGGGCATTCTCCGCACGGACATCGACGTCGGCGGGAACAAGGCGATCACCGTTCCCGACCCCACGATTCCCGATCTATTGGATCCCACGCTGTCGCAATCCGTCGTGAAGGACGGCCAAACGATCCGGGTGGAAAACCCAGTCAACAGCGGAACCTTCACCACGTTCGAGATGGACACCGGCCCCGAAGTGATCGTGAATTCGGACATCACCATGCAGCGGTTTATCCGCGACCAGGATTCCCTGGTGTTCGACGGCACCACGCGCTTCGAGTTCGACACCGGACCGGTGATCGTCGTGGCGAGTGGCATCAACGGCACCAATTTGAAGCCCGGCGATTCGATCGACGTAACCGATGACGCCCTCGGGTCGACGTTTTCGTTCACGTTTGGTTCCCCCACCCTCACATTTAACCCGGGAGATAACCCCGCACAGATCGCCAACAAAATCGCCGCCGCGATCAACGGCGTGGGAATCACGGCTCAGGTCGTGAACAATGGAGGCCAATATCGCGTTTCGCTGGTGGGTGTCGGCGACAACGGCGGCGCGGGCACCGTTTCGCTCAACCTCGCGAATGGCACGACCGGACTTACCACGCAAGGGCTATCGGGCGTGACGTCGGGAACAGCGATTCCTGTTGAAGAATTCTACGACACCGCGACCTTGGGGGACAAGATCGCCAGGGCGGTCAATCCGTTAGACGCCACGACGATCCCCCCTTCGCCCCAAGGCTTCGACATCAACCGGCTCACGTTGCACGGGCCGGGCTTTGGCACCCCCGGGGGCGGCTTTATCAATGTCGCCGTGACCACCCAGCAAGCGGGCGTCCTGAACCGGGTGGTCACCTCCAACGGAAACGTCGGCGGCACGAACATCCCCATCGAATTCTGGGCGGACGACACGGCCCAGGAATTGGCGCAGCGGATCGCCACCATCATCAACGCCCAGGCCGGCATCACCGCGACGCAGTTCAATGACACGGTTCGGCTTTCGAACAACGGCACCGCCGTGTTCAACGATCCGGGAACCGACGACGTCTTTATGATCACGGGCACCGCTCCCGGCGGTCTCATCACGGGTCTGACCGTGATGGATGCCGTCCCCGGCGCCAACGGCGAGCTTTATGCCGTCAGTAATGCAACCGGTCCCGGCGGCGGCGGCGGCTTCTTCCGCATTGTCGGGCAGGGTGGGGGGGCCAACTCCAATCCCGGCACGACCAGCCGGGGGGCCCAGGCCGACTTCATTGCGCAAATCAAAAATCCGGTCACCGATCAGCCGATCGATTTCACCGGCCTGACGATCGCGCCGCCGAACGTCGAAGGCGGAATCTACAGCAATGTGTTCGTGGGCATCGACTCGTCGGGCACGTTGTGGGCCTTCCGTCTCGTGAACGCGGGCGATGCGAACGAGAGCGTCGAATTCGTGCCCATCTTTTTGGACGGGCGCATCTCCATGGAAACCGGCATCGCCGGGGCGGAAGGGTTGTCGTTCTCCAACCTGGATTCCAACCTCTGGGCCGATACCGGAGCCCGAGGCGGGGTGGCGGCGATCGACGACGGTCACGGCATCAATGCGGGCGGGACGGGCGCTTCCACGGACAGCCCCGTCGCGGACCGCAATGGACGCACTGGGGGGCAGAGTATCCACTTCGGCAACACGGCGAACTTCACCGGCGGTGCCCACGGCAGCGTGGAAACCGACACGTTCAGCCTCAACGGATACGCCGCCGCCGACCAGCCCGTCTTGTATTTCAACTACTATTCCGAAACCGAGGAGCAAAGCTCGACGCCCGGCACCGGGCCGATGCGCGACGCCGTGCGGGTGTTTATCGCCGACGACAGCGGCAACTGGGACCTGCTCGCGACGAACGATTCGTATATCTTCGGCGACAAGACCTACAAACCCGCCGACGTGGCGAACGATTCGCCGTTCCAGGTGCAGGAACTCTTCGACCGCAGCACGCCCGCTGATGTCAACAGTCCCCAAAATCCCAACAACGCCCGCTGGCGGCAGGTCCGCGTGGACCTCGCGGCCTGGGCGGGGAAAGACAATCTGCGTCTGCGGTTCGATTTCAGCAACGCCGCGTCGATGAACCTCGGCGACATGTACACCACCGGCGACGAACTGCGGGCGATCGCCGGCAAGGACATCCGCGACGGCCAGACCTTCACGATTGAGACGTTCGACAACTCGAATCGCAATTTGGCGCCGGTGTCTTTGGGCGATGTGACCTTCGAGTTCAACCTGGATCACACCGTGATCCTGCCCGCCGGGGCACAACTGGTGGATGGCGACACCCTCACCGTCACCAGCCAATTCGGAACCGTGACGTTCGAGTTCAACGATCCGACCTCGGCGACGCCGGGCCAAAACGGCGCGGGGAACTACGTCATCAACTATCTCCGCACCGACACCGCGGACACGCTCGCGGACAAGTTCGCCCAGGCGATCGCGCTCAACTTCGCGACGCTCCAGCTCACCTCGCATCGAAACGGGGCGCGGGTCAACCTGAACGGGGCGAACCCCGACTTGCCCGGGGCGCAAAGCGTCAGCGAAGGCAACGCCCGGTTGGGCGGCACGAACAACATGATTCTGAGCAATGCATCCGTGGTGGCCATCCCCTCGGGGAACCAACTCTTCGACGCGGAATCCGTCACGATCACGCTGGGCGGGCAAGATTACGTGTTCGAGTTCAACGACCTCAACGGACTGAACCCCGCGATCACCCCCGGCCATTTTGGCGTGGACTATGTGGCGACCAACTCGTCCGAAGTCATCGCGGCCCGGCTCGTCAAAGCCATTCGCGACGCGTTCCCCAACGGCGACATCACCGCCTTCCAGGACGGCCGCAACGTCAGCATCTACGACGGCGACAACGTCCAGATCAATCCCTCGATTCAAGGGCAAACCTTGAGGCTGGCGGTCGAAAAGGCGGGTCTTTCCAATCCGCTGCACTGGGCGGTGAATATCGACTCGTCGATGACCGCCAGCGAAGTCGCCGACCGGATGCGGATTGTCATCGCCCAGCACTTGCTGGCGAACATCGAGTTGCCGATCGAGAACATCAAGACGTACCGCAACGTCGTGCGGATCATCGGGCACAACGTGATCGACGCCGGTCCGCTGGGCCTCAGCAGCGAAGACCTTTCGCGCGACGATCCTTACGCCAACAGCGACGGCGGTCTGCCGGGCGACGTGCTGGGCGCCTATAACAGCACCCTCCGCGCACAGAACAACAATCACGACGGCGTGTATATCGACGACATCGTCATCGGCTTCGCCGAACGCGGGGAAATCGCCACCGACGGAACCAACAACACTCTGTTCACCTCGAATACGCTGCAAAATCCCCTCGACATTGAAACCGGGGATTACCAACTGGAAGTCCGCCGGGGAACCGAGCACACCCTCGGCAGCGTTCCGGTGTCCGAGCAAAATGTCTTCTATCCCAAGCAAGTGCTGGATACCAACGACCGGCTGACCAAGGCGGTGACCATCCAGCTTCCCGACGGCTCTCAGTTGTTCGACGGGCAGCGGTTCCAACTCTCCGACGGCGTCCATTCGGCCACGTTCGAGTTTGAGAACCTCGACCTTCGCGTGGGCGATGCGAACTTCGGCATCGATCCGACGTCCGATTTCGCCATCGGATTCTATGCAACCGACAGCGCCCACGTGGTCGCGTCCCACTTGCGGGATCTGTTTAACAGCACGGCCGTGCTGAACCGGCTGAACATGACCGCCGCCTTGAGCGACGGCACGGCCGCGGGTTCCTTGAATGGCGGGATGTCGAGCGAAATCAATCTGTTCGGGACGATCACCGCCACGGTCGGCGGCGATACGGCGGTGGGTTTGGGACTGGGAGGCGAGATCGGGGACCGCGTGGACAACAACACGCTCGCCACGGCGCTCGACCTCGAGAAAGTCGACTTCTCCCTCGCGTTCAATCCCAACATCAATGACGATGTCAACACCAACATCTCCGAATCCGTCCCGCATGTGAGCATCACGGGCACGGAAGACGCCGCGTTCGACTACTTCAAGTTCGACGTGCACGCCGGCGATATTGGCTACTTCGACATGGACGGCTCGAGCGCCACGTTCAACCCGGCCCTGTTCCTGTACGATTCGGAAGGCAACCTCTTGGCGGAGAACGACGTCGCCGCCATCCCGTTCGATACGGGAAGCCGGAGTCCTTTCGATTCCTATATCAAGTACACGTTTACGAAGGCAGGGACCTATATCATCGGCGTCGGCGAGTCCGGAGCCGTCGGCAGCCAAGGCGGCATCACCGGCAACGCCCCCGACTTGGGCGACTACTACACGCTGCACGTGGCCCTGGAAAACCACACGACGGCGGCGGGCGGCGGTCCGCTCAATAACCCCAGCAACTTCAATATCCTGGGGAACTTGAACTTCCAATACTTCGCCGACACCTATAACGATCCGCGGCAGGACACGCAGTTGATCGACAACGGCGACTTCGAGACGGGCAACTTCGCCAACTGGCAGCGGAGCGTCAGCCCGCCGCCTCTGGCGAACTTCGCCCAGAACCTCGACGGCGCCAACTGGAACACCACGCTCGATCCCACGATCTACAACTCGGACACCCGGCCGCACATCAGCGTCCAAGGCACCGGGAACGGCACCTTCGACTATTATTCGTTCACCGTGAATGCCGGCGACCGGGCCACGTTCGATATCGACAACCAAAGTTTCGGGCTTGACTCGGAACTGTTCCTTTACGACAGCTTCGGGAACCTCCTGACGTCAAACGATGACGACTTCGGCGCCGGCTTCCCCGCGGATCCGGGATTCTCGGACGCTTTGATTCAAGACTTCCGCTTCACGCTGTCCGGGACCTACTTCATCGTCGTGGGCGAGTTCAATTCGTTCGACGCCGGCGGTTATGTCACCGGCAATCCGCCGGATGCGGGCGACAGCTACACGCTGAATATCTCGATTGACAATAAGGTGTCCGGCGGCGGAGTCGATCCGGTGCCGGAAGTCGAGCCGAATGATTTCGGCACGGGCAACCTCTCCAACTGGACCATCAACAACGGAACGTTCAACCCCCGCGGTCCCGATGGTACGGACCCGGCGATTTCCGGTTTGTTCGACGCCGTGACCGATTCCCCCGGCCTGTCGACCTTGTCGCAGAGTTTTGTCGTGCCCGACAACGTGCTCGCGGCGAGATTGAGTTGGGAAGACCGCATCTCCAGCCAGTTTGCCTTCATGGACCCCAACCAGGAATTCCGCGTGGAGCTCCTGGACGTTCTGGGCAACGTCATCACCGTGCTGTATTCGACCAATCCCGGCGATCCCATAAATCAGCCCGGTCCGAATCTCCACAGCATCGATTTGACGAGCCTGCTCCAAGTCCGCGAAGGGCAGACCCTCGTGCTGCAGTTCAGCATGCAGAACTCCACGCCGAACTTCAACGTCACGGTGGACAACGTGAGCTTGCTCGTGAAGAGCGAAGTCAACGACGGCTTCAGCGAGTTCCCGTTCGTGGGCGACAGCAACATGGAGCGGCTGCAAGGGTCCGTCCAGATCTCGCAGAACAAGATCACGAACTCGTTGACGACGGGGATTCTCATCAACGACGACCGCTCTCAAACGCAATCCGGCGACAACCCGGTCCCGGGCGCGCCGCGGGCACTGCCCACGACCAACGACCAGCGGCTGACGCGGGGCGTGAAGATCTCCAACAACGTGATCGCCGGCTTCTCGGACGCGGGCATCGAACTCCGAGGCGACGACAACAGCGGGGCCGGGCCTCTGGCCGCCGTCCCGTTCCACCGGATCATCAACAACACGATCTATGGAGCCCAACAAGCGACGGGCACTGGAATTCGCATCAGCAATTCCAGCCCGACCTTGATCAACAACATCATCGCCAATACGCAGTTTGCGATCGATCTCCCCGCAGGCGATACCATCGCGGCGACCACCATCGTTTCGCACGGCCTGTACCAGAACGCGGGCATCAACGATCTGCCCGGCAGCAATGCGATCAACTTCGATCCCAACCTGAAACTGTTCGTCGATCCCAAGACCAACAACTTCTATCTCGCAGCGGTTCCTCAAGGCGTGCCCAGCGCGATCGACAGCGCCCGCGACGGCTTCATCGACCGGCCCGAAATCGTGCAGGTGGCCAATTCCATCGGCATTCCGCAATCGAACCTGATCGCTCCGGAGGTGGACCGGTTCGGCCAGCAGCGGATCGACGACCCCCGCATCCAAAACACCGGACAGGGCAACAAGGTCTTCTACGACCGCGGGGCCGTGGAACGCGCCGACTTTGCCGGCCCGACCTCGGGAATCATTTCGCCGCAGGACGCCTCGGTGAAACCGCCGACCGTCGACCCCAACGGGGACTTGGACTTCCAGGCCGACAGCGTCCGGCTGGTCAACCAGACCGTGCGTCAGTTCATCATCGGCCTGAACGATATTGGGATCGGGATCGAAGACCTGAGCGTCTACCAGGATCTCGACGGCAACGGCATCGACGAGCTCGGCAACGTGGCTCTGCTCCGCCGGCCGCACGGCGGAACCGCCTACCAACTCTTGCAGGACCAGAACCAGTATCTGCTCCGGTACAACACCAACACCAAACAGCTCACGTTCGACGCCGCGAGCGGGGTCTTCCCCATCGGCGATTACGTGGTTGTGCTGAACAGCGGACAGCCGATCGCGCTGGTCAACGGCCAGTTGACGACCGACGACACGGATCCAAACTTCAACGCCGGGCTGTTGTTCCCCGCGACCAATCCGATCATTCGCGACCTGGCGGGGAACGCGCTGTTGGCGAACCGCAGCGACGGGACAACGGTGTTCTCGATCACACTCGATCCGCCGCCGGAATTGTCCATTGGCGATGTGACGGTCCTGGAAGGGAACGCCGGCGACTTCACCGTCCTGAACGACGCGGCCAGCCAGTACTTTGAAGTCACGCTCTCGGCGGATGTCGGCCAGGTGGTCTCCGTGGATTATACCGTGGAACAGGCCACCGGCCCCGACGCCGCCACTTTGGGCGTGGACTTCTCGACGACGGTCACCACGGGCACGCTGGTGTTCGACACGACGGACCCGAACAGCAAGATCATCACCAATCCGGACGGCTCGTTGACCCTACGGATTCCGGTCAATCCTGACAACATCACGATCATCGGGGACGACGTGGCCGAACGCAGCGAAAAGTTCTTCGTGCGGCTGTCCAACCCGGTCAACGCCAACATCGGCGACGACCTCGGCGTGGGAACGATCACCGACGACGACCTGAAACTCGACGTGACGAACGGCCAGATCGTCGAAGGCGACAGCGGCCAGAAGAACATGATCTTCACGGCGACGCTGCGGGGGGCCGACGGGACTCCCATCGATCCGGCGAATCTTCCGGCGTTTGATGTCACCTTCGATTACAGCACGACCCAGGACACCGCCACGGCCGACGTGGATTATGTGACAACGGCCGGTTCCGTGACGATTCCCGCCGGGTCGGTGAGCCAAACGTTTTCCGTGCCCGTCATCGGCGATTTGATGCAGGAATCCCCGACCGAGCAGTTCTTCGTGGATCTGTTCAACGCGAACGGGGCCGCCTTTGTCGACGCCGGCAATCCCGGGGGGCCGGGCCTGACCATGTTGCAGGTGACCGGAACGATCGTCGATGACGATCCCAAGTTCTCCGTGAGCAACGTGGCTGTTCTCGAAGGAGACCCCAGCGACACGCCCAACACCAAGACGGTGGCCTTCACCGTGACGGCCTCGGCCGTGCCGTTGCCGTTGACCTCGGCGGTCACGGTTCCGTACCACACGCAGAATCTGACGGCTCAGAGCCCCAGCGACTACGCTTCCACGGCGGGCACCTTGATCTTCCGCCCCATCGATTCCAATCAAAACATCGATAAGGCGGGCTTCGCCCAACTGCCCGATCCCGAGATCCAAAGTTCCACCACCATTCCGCACGTGTCCATCGACGGCACCGGGGATGGAACCTTCGATTACTATTCCTTCACCGTGGATGCCGGTTCGCGCGGCATCTTCGACATCGACCGCGCCAACTTTAACGGGGAATTGTTCCTGTATGATCTGAATGGGAATCTCATCGACGCCAATGACGATTCCCCGCCCAACACGGGCGACGGTTCCTCCACCACGCAGCCGCTGATCGACCACGTGTTCTTGAACGCGGGGACTTACGTCATCGGCGTGGGCCGGTTCGACTCCACCGGCAGCGCGAACGGAATCACCGGACAGGCGTTGACGACCGGGGACACCTACCGCCTGCAAGTTTCGCTGGAAGACCATGCTTTGGGAACCGGCCCGAACGTGATCACGGAGACCGCTCCCGGTCCATTGTCCAAGACCGTCACCGTCACGGTGAAGGCGGACAATCTTCCCGAAGGCAACGAGCAGTTCGCGCTGGTGTTGGACACCCCCTCGCAAGGCGAGGTGAATGCGATCAACGAGGTCGAACCGAACCAGGCCAACAATAGCATCGTCGCGGCTCAAAACGTGGACAACGCTCCGTTCGGCTTGGGCAACAACGCCAACATCACCGATTCGACAACCGTGCCCCACTTGTCGATCAACGGAACCGGCGACGGGTCCTTCGATTATTACTCCTTCACGGTGGCGGCCGGCGATCTGGCCACGTTCGACATCGACGCGGCGAATTTCAACTCGGAATTGTTCCTCTACGATCTCTCCGGAAACCTGCTCGATTCGAACGACGACATCGCGACCGTGGACAGCGGCAGCGCATCGAAGGATGACGCCTTCCTCCAGCACACGTTCGCCGCGGACGGAACTTATGTGATCGGCGTCGGGAAATTCGATTCCAACAGCGGCCCGAACGGGATCACCGGCCTGGCGCCGGAAGCGGGGGACAACTATCGGCTGCAACTGTCCATCGAAAACCACGCGACCGCCGCGGGCGTTTCGACGATCAACGAAATCGACAGCGTGCAGAACGTGGATGCCGCCCCGTTCGGCCTGGGAACCAACTCCAACATCCAAAACGCGACGCTCATTCCGCACCTGTCCATCAAAGGCCTGGGGGATGGCACGTTCGACACCTACTCGTTCACCGTCAAAGACAAACAGCAGGTGATTCTCGACATCGACCAGGCGAATTTCGACACGGAACTCTTCGTGTACGACATCAACGGCAACCTCGTTGCGGAAAACGACGACGAGGCAGCGGCCGATCCGGGAGACAGCTTCGGCGGCGAATCGTTCCTCGACTTGGGCACGACGTTGAGCGCGGGGACGTACTACGTCACCGTCGGCAAGAAGGATTCGTTCTTCACGCTGGGCGGCGTCGCGGGCCAGGCCCCCGAAGCCGGAGACGCCTACACGCTGAACCTGTCGATCAAAGGCCACGCCCTCAACGCGGGCGTGGGCACGATTCTGGACGACGATCCCCGGTTTGCGATCTCCGACGCCGGCAACATTGTCGAAGGCAACTCGGGAACCACGCCGGCGGTCTTCACCGTCACGCTCTTGAACGACGATCCGAACCGCACCAATTCCGTCCAGGTGGACTACAACACCAGCGTGGGGAATGCGGCCGCACCGACCGGCATTGTGTTCGAGAACGAGCCGAACAATTCCCTCCAAACTCCGGAAATGCTCGATCGCCGGGCCTTTTCCACGAGCATGAATCCGAACATCACGGATCAAAACGGCGTCAACACCTCGACCACGATTCCCCACGTGACTTACGCGGGGCGGGGCGACGGTTCATTCGATTACTTCTCGTTCGCGGCGTCGGCCGGGGATCGGGCGATCTTCGACATCGACGG
Source organism: uncultured Planctomycetaceae bacterium (assembly GCA_963815195.1). Taxonomy (GTDB): domain Bacteria; phylum Planctomycetota; class Planctomycetia; order Planctomycetales; family Planctomycetaceae; genus CAWAVN01. The sequence continues at coordinate 110,974 of CAWFGE010000007.1, read as the reverse complement.
GGCCTCGTTCGATTCCAAGCTGTTCCTGTTCGATGCGGCGGGCAACCTCGTCGCGTCCAACGACGATGGCTTCGAGAACGGCGGTCCCAACGGCGACGCCTTGGATCCCGATCCCGCCACGCCCACCGACGTGAGCCGGCCGAGCGAAAGCACAGAGGACGCCTTCCTGGAACAGGTCCTCTCCGCCGACGGCACCTACATCCTCGCCGTGGGGCGTTCCACTTCCGCAGTGGGACCCAACCTCGGAGACGGGTTGACCGGCACGCCCTTAAACAACGGCGACCAATACCGTCTGCACATTTCCATAGACAACTATTTCCCGCCGACGCCCGGCTCCGTAAACGAAGTGGAACCGAACAACACGCTGGCCACGGCCCAGTTCGTCGATAATGCCGGGTTCACGCTCACGCAGAACGACAATATCGACGACAGCCTCGGCAACGATGTTTCGACGGCGTTTCCGCATATCACCATCTCCGGCACCGGGGACGGAACGTTCGATTACTACAAATTCACCGTAAGCACGGGGCAACTCGGCATCTTCGATATCGACGGGGCCTCCTTCGACACCGAACTGTTCGTGTACGACACGGCGGGGAATCTGGTTGCCAGCAATGACGACGGCAACTTCCTCGACGACGGCAGCACGAGCACCTTGGATTCCTTCATTCAACGCACATTCGCCGCGGGAACCTATATTCTCGGCGTCGGGGCGTTTGACTCCAACGGGGATCCGGGCGGGATCACCGGAGCGACGGTTCCGGCGGGGGCCACCTACACCTTGAACATCGCCATCCAAGGCCACGCGGTCACCCCGCCGCCGCCGGTGGGCGGACCGTTCGTCCCGGATGGAACCGCGACTCCCGATGTGGACTTTACCGCGCTGTCCGGCACGTTGACGTTCGCCCCCGGCGAATCGAGCAAGGACATTACGGTGGATGTTCTGGGCGACTTGACGAACGAGCCGACCGAAAACTTCTTCGTGCGGCTGTCGAACGGCCGCGTGGTCGATCCCGCCGACACGTCGAACGTCTTGGGGCTGTCGAGCATCGAAGACGGTGCTGGAGAAGCCGTGATCGTCAACGACGATGCTCCCACCATCACCATCAACGATCCGGAGAAAGCGCCGGAAACGACCAGCCTGGGCGCTCCCAATACGATCACCTTCACCGTGTCGCTCTCGCGGCCGGCGGATGTGGTCACCACGATCGATTACGCCACCGCGAACGGCACCGCGATCGCCGGCCAGGACTACGTCGCACGCAGCGGCCAATTGACGTTCCAAATCGGCGAACGGACGAAGACCATCACGATCACGTTGATCAAAGAACGGGATCCTGGGCGAACCCGAGGAGAACTTCTTCGTCAACCTGTCGAATCCCGTGGGGGCCGAGTTCGACCCCTTGAACCCGGACACCCAGGGCACCGGCACGATCGTGGACAGCACCGGATTCGTCGAACGCGTCCTCACCGTCGTGGCCCCCGGTCCCGACCGGGAAGGCGAAGTCAAAGTTTTGGATTCCGCCGACGGGCACGTCCGGTTCTCCGTCGTTCCTTATCCCGGCTTCCAAGGCGGCGTCCGCGTGGCAACCGGCGACGTGAACAACGACGGCACGCCCGACATCATCACCGTCCCCGGTCCGGGCGGCGGACCGCTCGTCAAAGTCTTCAGCGGCCGGAACGGAGCCCTGCTCACGCAGTTCTTTGCCTACGATCCGAATTTCTACGGCGGGCTCTACGTGGCCTCCGGCGACTTTGCGGAAGTGGGCGCGCCGCAGGGCGACTCGTTTGACGACATCATCGTCGCGCCCGATGCCGGCGGCTCTTCGTGGGTCAAAGCCTTCAGCTCCGCCACCGGAGCGATCAACAACCGCGTGTTCAATCCCGTCGGCATCGAGAGCCGGCTGCTGTTCAGCTTCTTCGCATATCCCGGCTTCTTCGGCGGGGTTCGCGTGGCGGCCGGCGACGTGACGGGCGACGGAACCGACGACCTCGTGACCGCCGCCGGGGCGGGCGGGGGACCGCACGTCCAAGTCTTCAACGGGCGGACCCGAAGCACCACGGCGGTGCGCAGCTTCTTCGCCTACGACTCCCGCTTCACCGGCGGCGTTTATGTCGCGGTGGGCAACATCGACAACAGCACCGGAGCCGCCGAGATCATCACGGGGGCGGGTGCCGGCGGCGGGCCTCACGTCAAAGTCTTTAACGTCCAGTCGAACGTGGTGACGATCTCCCAGTTCTTCGCCTACGATCCCGGCTTCACCGGCGGCGTCCGCGTCGCGACCGGCGACGTGAACGGCGACACGTTCCCCGACATCATCACCGGCCCCGGACAATCCGGCGGTCCCCGTGTGCGGGTCTTCAACGGCCCCGTGGTCGCGGCCAACAACTTCGCCAGTCCCAGCTTCGTCCTCAAGGACCTTTATCCCTACGAGCCGAACTTCTTCGGCGGCGTGTTCGTTGCGGGCGTCCGGGGCGAACTGACACAGACCCAGCGAGCGGCCACGGTTGGCACCGCCGGCAGCCAGACCCCGGACCTCACTCAAGACGAAGTCGATGCCGCCGTGGACGAGGCCCTCAACCGATTCCAAGCGGCGGGCGTGCCGGAAGCCGACATCGACTACCTCCGCACGGTCCACATTTCGGTGGGCGATCTCAGCGGCGACCTGGTGGGATATTCCACCACACGCGGGATCGTGCTGGATGTGAACGCCGCCGGCAACGGCTGGTTCATCGATCCCACGCTCGGTCAGGATGAAGAATTCGCCCCAAGCGGAGCCGGCTTGCTCACCGCCGTCAATCCCGCCGCCATGAACCGGATGGACCTGCTGACCGTCGTCATGCACGAACTGGGCCACAAACTCGGGCTGGACGACATCCATTCCCAGCTGCATCCGGATGCGTTGATGAACGACACGTTGTCCACCGGGACCCGGCGTTTGCCGACTTCGAAAGAACTGGACGAAGCCTTCGCCGACGACAGCCTGTTCGACTCGCTGCTGTTGGATTGACGCACCCGTAATCCTCGGTTCCCGCAAAACCCCGCTCCTCCAAGCGGGGTTTTGTTATTCCGGGGGCGTCGTTCCGACCGGCGCGCCGGCAATTCACGCCACGTGGACCGGTGCGGTTTGGGCTTTTTCATAAAGGTCCTTCCAAAGGGCGCTGCCGTCGTCCAAGACGCGAACCAGGTTCACGCCGCGAACGAACGCGGGCAATTCCCCTTGGCCGAAGGCGTCCCACATTTGCCGGGCGTGGCTGAAATAGGATTTCGCTCCCGTGGGCCAATCGATGCGGAGCAACAGGCCGGGAAAGGGGTAAGGCTTTTCCTTCGGTGGGATGCGGTATTTTTCGACGATGTCCCAATCGATCGTCACGCCGATGCCTGGGCGGTCGGGCACTTCCGCCATGCCGTTTTGCACGATCCAAGGCTCCTTGACGAATTGCTCGGCGTACATGTGGTTGCAATGAATGGCGGGCCAGCGGGCGTGGCTGAGCACGCCCTGGACATGCAGGCCATACGTCGCCGCGAGGTTTGTGCCGACCCATTGCAGCCAGAAGGGTTTGTTGAACTCCGCACAGATCCGCCCGTTCCGCATCGCGCGGGCCGTGCCGCCGTCGAGCACGAACCCATCGCAGATGTCCTCCATGATCTGCGTGCGAAACGCGGGACGGTCAATGTGATGGGCGATGGGCACGTTCAAATGCCGGCGGAGTTGGCGGTTGCCTTCCACGTCCTCCTGCTGGATCGGGCTTTCCCAAATCGCGATGCCCGGATACCGCTCGAGCGATTTGCACAGCGGTTGGGCCGTGGCCGGGTCGAGCCCGAAATCGTTAAAGTCCATATCGACGCGGAAGTAATCCGGAAGGGCCGCCATCAGCTGCTCCATTTGCGATTCCAGATCGTACCACGGCCGGGCCTTGGTCTTGAACGTGGTGTAGCCGTTCTCCACGGCTTCCGCGCATTCGCTGATCCAATCCTCGGCGGGCATGTCGATCGCCCACCAGCCTTGGCGCGTCAACCGGCGGACTTTGGAACCAAACAGCGACCACACCGGGGCCTCCAACAATTGTCCGGCGACATCAAATAAAGCCATCTGCAGGCCCGCGCCGAGCGAGTCGTCCCACATCGCCTCCGCGGGGTTTTTGCCGATGGTGCGATCGACAGCTTCATCGGTCACCGCGCCCCAGGTGTAATAAGGCATCGTCTCGCCCACGCCGACGACGCCGTTGTCGAGGGTCACCTTGCAGATCTCGAACAGCGACCAATGCGGATTCTCCCGCACCATGTTCCGCCACGGAACTTCCTTCATCGGCAAATCGATCCAGATGCGTTCGATGTCTTGGATGCGGGGCATGCTGTTGATCCTTGTTCAATCGATAAGGACGACTCCATTGCCGACGAAAACGGCTTGGAATCCGGTTTGCGATCACGCGCTGACGACTCGGCGTGAAACAACGATCCGTCAAGATACCCGCAAACCGGCCCATAAGAAACCGGATCCGCCATAGGCCTCCGTATCCCAAAAGCATCCGCGATTCCGACAGCCAAGCCTCAAAGCGAAGAGACAACCGCCCTCGTGTTGCCGTCGCCAAACTCCCCGGAGCCGAGAAACGAGAATTCCTGCAAATCGTGGCCTGGGCCGAAAAGGCTGAATCCCTGAGGATCCGCCTTCGGGAAACGGTCGAGGACCTCCTGAAGTAGCCCACCGACCGACGCCCACCCCCCCACCGGGGCGGGGTTTTCTCTGTCGAGCAATCCCCACGATGACGACCACGCAACTCCCCGCCAATCCCCCGAGCGCGGAAGAGCCCGGTGGATGTTCAGCGACCCCGCAGACGACCCTCGCCGACGCCTTGACGAAGTTTGCGGCGGAAGGCACGCCCGACGATTCCGATGCCTGGGAAGCGGAAAGCAAAAACCGCCGCAAACGCCTAGTTTTGAAGGGGTTTGCGGCGGTTTGAATGAGTTTGCAGAAGGAGCCGCCGGGGAGACTCGAACTCCCGACCTACGCATTACGAGTGAACGGGGACAACGACGCAAACGGTTGTGGGCAAGAGGGTTCCGCAACAGGCGCGAAAAAGTTTGCACCGTTGTTTGTACCTGCAACCCCTGATTCTTCCTGCGAACCATTGCCAGCGATTGACTCCGAAGCCGGCCCGGTCGATCCCGGTTTGGCCCGTTTGATCGAGCGCCTGGCCGACGCTGCCCGATGCCATCAAAGCGGGAATCCTGGCGATGATCGAAGCATCCGCGAAGCCGACCTGATGCGCCTAGGTTCTTCCCCAACATCGGTGCGATCGGCGGGGCGTGGTAAAGACCCGGCATAAAAGAGAGAGTTTGTTTCAACGGCGCGGAAATCGTCCATGAGATGAAATCCTGCCGCGCGGTGGTCTCTGCGGGCCGGCATTCTAGCCACGGTTCGACCGGGGGGGGGGGGCAAAATCGCTTCGGGCTGTTGGCCCGGATACCGCACGGCAGCTGCGCAGATTTTTTGAAGGGTTTTGAATTAAGAAGTTTTGGTTTTGGCACCCGCCGACGGATCACCAATCACAAATCCTTGACATAAAAAAACCCGCTGGGTCAAACCAACGGGTGTCAAAGGAATTACTATGTCGTAGCCGATTCTTCTGGGGACGAAACTCGTCGCGCCATTGATCGAAACCGCTTTTGCCAATACTCCGGGTTGTGTCGAATCTCATCCATCAGGCGACATGCTGCACCATCGTGAGTACCGCGGCGTTCCCATTTTTGAACTGCGGACAATCCCCTTTCGCTATCCGTCTTCGAGTATCTGCCCGATGCAATCCGCACAATCCCACCGGCCGCACATTTCGCATTTTCCCACCGATCCGCTTTGATGGCCGGGTTTTCACCGATTTCTGTTCCTGATGCCGATGGAAACTGATACGGTTCTCCCCCCGTTATCACGAGCGGGGAAGAAGCCGAGAAAGCCTTGAACCGGCTGAAAAAGAAGCGGGCGGGGCAAATGCGGTTGGTGAAAACCAACCAACGCCCACGGAACGAGTTTCGGCTGTTGGATTTTAAGGACCGGCGAGCGGCTGATTTACGCCGTAGGCGGGTCCCTCCGCCTGTCGATAACGCGACAACCGCAGCCCTTCCCGTGCGGTTGATGGACTGTCCCGCGGCTGAAACGCAACGGTGTTGGAATCCGGTTTCCTTGCCGGTTAGAATCGCATTTCAACTTTGATCGACAATCTCAGAAGTGATCGGGACCTGATGGCAAAGCGCAAGGCGAAGAAAAAGGAATCCAACGGCAATGGGGCGAATCTTGGGTTTGAGGCCAAAATGTGGGCCGCGGCGGACAAGCTGCGGAACAACATGGATGCCGCCGAATACAAGCATGTGGTTTTGGGGCTGATCTTCCTGAAGTACATTTCCGATGCGTTTGAGGAAAGGCATCAGGCCCTTTTGGCGGAAATGGAGGAAGGGGCCGATCCCGAAGATCCCGATGAATACCGGGCCGAGCATGTGTTTTGGGTTCCCAAGGAAGCCCGCTGGCCGTTTCTGCAATCGAAGGCCAAACAGCCGGACATCGGGAAATTGATCGACGATGCGATGGTCGCCATCGAACGGGACAACAAAAGCCTGAAAGGGACGCTGCCCAAGGATTTCGCCCGGCCTGCCCTCGACAAGCACCGCTTGGGAGAATTGATCGACCTGATTGGAACCATCGGCCTGGGGGATGCGGAGAACCGTTCCAAGGATGTTTTGGGCCGGGTTTACGAATACTTCCTGTCTCAGTTCGCGAGCGCCGAAGGCAAAAAGGGCGGGCAGTTCTACACGCCGCGCTGCGTGGTTCGCGTGTTGGTGGAAATGCTGGCCCCCTACAAAGGCCGGGTGTACGATCCCTGTTGCGGATCGGGCGGGATGTTCGTGCAATCGGAAAAGTTCGTGGAAGCCCACGGGGGGAAGATCGGCGACATCGCGATTTACGGGCAAGAGTCCAACCCCACCACCCGCCGGCTGGCGATTATGAATCTGGCGATTCGGGGGATTGATGGAAACATCGGCCCCGAACACGCCGACACCTTCCGCCGCGATTTGCACAAGGATTTGAAAGCCGATTTTGTGCTGGCGAATCCTCCGTTCAATGACAGCGATTGGATCCGCAATGAAGAGGATGTGCGGTGGAAGTTCGGCATCCCGCCCAAGGGGAACGCAAACTTTGCCTGGGTGCAACATTTCATCCACCATTTGGCCCCCGCCGGCTTTGCGGGCTTTGTACTGGCGAATGGTTCGATGAGTTCCAACCAATCCGGCGAAGGCGAGATCCGCAAAGCGATGGTGGAAGCCGACCTCGTGGATTGCATGGTCGCCCTGCCCGGCCAGTTGTTCTACTCCACGCAAATTCCGGTTTGCCTGTGGTTCCTCACGCGAAACAAAAACGATGGCAAACGGCGGGATCGGCGGGGCGAAACCTTATTTCTGGATGCCCGCAAGTTGGGGAAACTCATCGACCGCGTGCATCGCGAATTGACCGATGAGGAAATTCTCAAGCTGGCCAATACTTACCATGCCTGGCGTGGGGACAAGGCGAGCGGGGGGCGTAAGCCCCCTGGTTACGAAGACATCCCCGGTTTCTGCAAATCGGCCACGAAGGAAGACATCGCCAAGCACGGCTACGTTCTCACGCCGGGCCGCTATGTGGGAGCCGAAGAACTCGAAGAAGACGATGAACCCTTTGAAGACAAGATGCAACGCTTGGTGACGACACTGAATGAGCAGTTCGCGGAATCGGCGAAACTCGAAGCCGCCATTCGCTCAAACTTGGAGGGCTTGGGCTATGGGGAGTGAGAATGGTTTTGTCTCAACAAGTTTTCAAGAATTGATCGACCGAAGGGTACTTGAAATCGGTGATGGCTACCGTGCAAAGAATCGGGAACTTGGAGGGGATGGCGTAATTTTTCTTCGTGCCGGTCATGTTTCTGACACCCACATTGATTTCGAGGGGGTTGACCGTTTTCATGCGAAACTTGAGGGGAAACTTCAAAACAAGATGGCACGTCCCGGTGACACCATCGTCACAACGAAGGGGAACAGCACAGGCCGCACCTCCTTCGTTACAACTCGGATGCCGCCTTTCGTTTACTCGCCACATTTGAGTTTTTGGCGAACACTGGATGAAGAGAAACTGTCGAGCGGATTCCTCCGATATTGGTCTCAAGGCAGGGAATTTGAACGCCAGCTTTCAGGAATGAAAGCATCAACCGATATGGCCCCCTATCTTAGCCTTACCGATCAGCGTCGCCTGAGGATCACACTGCTTCCACCACGCGAACAAAAAGCCATCGCCCATATTCTCGGAGCATTAGACGACAAGATCGAACTCAACCGGCGGATGAATGAGACGCTGGAAGCGATGTCGCGGGCGATCTTCAAGAGTTGGTTTGTGGACTTCGACCCCGTGCGGGCCAAGATGGATGGCCGGCAACCCATCGGCATGGACGAAGCCACCGCCGCTTTGTTCCCGGATTCGATGGAAGAAACCGAACTCGGCCACACGCCACGGGGTTGGAGTGTGTCGGCAATGAAACAGCAAATCGATGCCAAAAAAGGATTGAGCTACAAGGGTTCCGGCCTATCGGATGCGGGCGTGCCACTTCACAACCTAAATTCAGTTTATGAGGGAGGGGGCTACAAGCATGAGGGGATGAAATACTATCTCGGTGAGTACAAAGATCGGCACATCATCAAACCGGGAGACGTGATCGTAACCAACACAGAACAAGGGCATGATTGCCTTCTCCTCGGCTATTCCGCTGTGGTCCCGAAACGATTTGGCGAGTTCGGACTTTTCAGCCACCATCTATACCGTGTCCGCCCAAAACCTAACGCCTGCCTGATGCCCTATTACATCTCGTATCTCTTTAATTCAACGCAAATGCATCAAATCGTGAGCGGTTATGGAAACGGCACAACCGTAAACATGCTCCCCCAAGATGCCCTCCAGAAGCCCGAAATCGTAGTACCGCCCAAAAAGTTGGTGGAACGGTTCGAATCCTTTGCCCGAGATGTACACGAAAGATGTGAGCAATCCATTAGCCAAAATCACTGCCTTGAAAAAATTCGTGACACGTTGCTTCCCAAGCTTCTCTCTGGGGAAATTCGCGTTTCTGAAGCCGAGACGATTGCCGAAAGGCTGGTCTGATGAGTTGGATGCTTTTCCTGGATGAGAGCGGCCACGATCACAGGCAGATGCCCTATGAAGTTCGCGGCGGCGTGGCGATTCATGCCAGCCAAGCTTTGGCCGTTCATCCAAGCCGTGCAGCGATTGGAACTCGATTGCTTCGGAGCGGAGTTGAGTTTGTACCAGAAAGAAATCAAGGGCAGCACGCTGTTAGACAAAAAGCGATTCCGGTTCGCCAGGCAAGCCGATCCCATGCCGGACGAAGCCCGGCGGAAGCATTGTCGGGGATTTCTGACGAAGGGCTTGGAGAAGAAATCCCCGTTCCGCGACGAGTTCACGGCATACGGTCAAGCCTGCTTGGAAATGGCGAAGGGGATTTTTGAATTGCTCCGCGACCACGGGGCCAAACTGTTCGCGGCGGCGATTCCCCGCGACGTGAAAAAGCCAGAGACGAACGCAGCGGTGGAATACCTGCGAAAAGATCAGGTGTTTCTGTTCGAGCGATTTTTTTATGTGCTGGAGGAAAAGCAAGAACACGGCATTTTGGTAATGGACGAAGTGGATAAGGCCGAAGACCGCCGGTTTGTTCGTCGCATGGAACGGTATTTCACAAAAACCGACAATGGACGTTACCGAACCAGTTGGATTGTCCCGACGCCGTTTTTTGTTTCGTCCGATATGACCTATGCGGTTCAAGCCGCCGACTTGTGCATTTATTGCGTGAATTGGGGGTTCCGCTTGCGGGCGAAAGGCATGGATGCGGAGAAGCGGGACGAGATTGCCGAGACTTTCGGGCCGTGGCTGAATCAACTTCAATTCCGGGGGCAAGCTCATCACGAAGGCAACGTATTTAACACCTTCGGCATTGTGTATGTGCCCGATCCCTATTCGGCGAGGTGAGCGCATGAAAAAAGAGGCAATGCCGTTGGAGCCACCCGAAAGTCGCTCCTAGGCCGAGCCTCCAAAGGAATTATCGGTTCAGGATCGGTCCAAGTCAATTGAAAATGCAAGGATTCTCGCTTCGGACCACCTGTTCATGTTATCATGTTAGTTTGTAAAGAATAGGACACGAGGATGTTCCGGCAGGTTCGCCAAATCTCAGGAAGGAGTGATCGAATGAAATCAGGATCGGGCGACAAGAAGTATTCCCTCCGCATCAGCGGGCGGGAGTTGGAGGAATTGAAGAAGTTCACCTGGCAGATGGCCGATGCCTTCGGGTTGGACGACCGGATTGAGAATTACCAGGGAACGCGGCCCATCGGTTTCCACCGCTGGGATTTGGACTGCCTCGAAGATGTGACCGCGATGGCTTTACGAGATGCTGGAGAGTACCCGGACCAATGGGGACCGGGATATGAAGCGATGCAGACGCTGCACGAACGAATCAAGGCTTTGCGGGCCAAGGCTTATGCGGAGTGATCGGATTTCACGGATTTATTCAGAATGTAACGCGAAGGAGAACGCCATGAACGTCAGGTTGGAAGTGCTATTTGATGAAGAAGCGGAAGAATCCGAAAGAGACCTGCACTGCGTCGCGATGGGATTGACGGACAACCGGGAAAGCGTGCGAGTCTTCGCCAAGGAGGGCGAACCGGGATGGTGGGTGGCCGAGTTCTCGATGCCCAAGCAACGGCAGATCGACGCCGTGGACCGTATCGATCGTTCGTTTGATTTCAAGATGCTCAACCGGCTGGATTCGACGATTGGGTTTCCAAAAACCGCGAGCCGATGAGATTGAAAGATCAAATGTGATGGCGAAGAAGAATGCGACCCAGCGGACATCGAGGCCGGTCCGTTATCACATCGGAAAATTTCCGCCCCAGAAGATCGACTGGTCCCGGTTGGTTCCGTTGATCGGTCCCGCCGCCGCTGCGCTCGCCCGGTATGATGGGCTTCTCTCCGCGATTCCGAATGCGAACATTTTGCTCTCGCCGTTGACGACGCAGGAAGCGGTGTTGTCTTCGCGAATCGAGGGGACCTACGCCACGATGGGGGAAGTCTTGGAATATGAGGCCGGCAAGGAAACCGCCGATCCCGCGAAGGCCGAAGATATTGTGGAAGTGCTCAACTACCGCCGGGCGATTCGCGAGGCGGTTCAGGCTTTGGACAAACTGCCGCTTTGCGGGCGGGTCATCAAGCAAGCCCACGCCACGTTGCTTTCCGGCGTGCGCGGCCACGACAAGGCGCGGGGCAAGTATCGAACCATTCAGAATTACATCGGCAACCCGAATCGCCCGATTGAAGAAGCCCGGTTTGAACCGATCGCCCCGGAACGCCTTGCCGATGCGATGAGCCAATGGGAAAAGTATCTGCATTCCAAGGAGCCGGACGCCTTGGTTCAGTTGGCGATCGTGCATGCGGAGTTTGAGTCTCTGCATCCGTTTCTGGATGGCAACGGCCGCATGGGGCGGATGCTGGTTCCGTTGTTCCTGTTTGAGCGGGGCTTGCTCCACACGCCGAATTTCTACGTGAGCGATTACCTCGAGCGCAACCGGCAGGAATACTTCGACGGCCTGCTCGCGGTGTCCCGCGATGATGATTGGACGGGCTGGTGCGCAGTTCTTTCTGGCCGCCTTGACGGAGCAAGCCGGGAAGAACGAAGAGAAAGCCCGGCAGATTTTAGAGTTGTATTCGGCCAAGAAAGAGTGGATGGTGGATGTGACGCATTCGCAACACGCGATCGCGGCATTGGATTTCCTGTTCGACCAGCCGATTTTCAAGTCATCCGATTTGATTGCCCACTCTCGAATGCCCGCGCCCTCGGCGAGGCGCATCCTGCGGCTGCTTTGCGAAGAAGAGATGCTGAAGCCTCTGGTGGAATCCAGCGGACGAAGGGCCGCGATTTATGCATTTCCCGAACTGTTGAACATTGCGGAAGGCAGGGAGGCTTTTTGACGATCACGGTTGATCGTCAAAATGCTTTGTCGATCACGAAACGGTATTTTTGATCGACAAGCCGTTTTGTGGATCATCGGTGATCGTCAAAATGCTTTGTCGATCACGAAACGGTATTTTTGATCGACAAGCCGTTTTGTGGATCATCGGTGATCGTCAAAATGCTTTGTCGATCACGAAACGGTATTTTTGATCGACAAGCCGTTTTGTGGATCATCGGTGATCGTCAAGCTGGTTTGTCGATCACGAAACGAGAATGGTGAACGGCAACAATGTCGGTGCACGCTGGGAATCCACCGAACACAGAATGAGAGTAGGCCATGAGCGCGGGACTTTTTGAAAGCCATGTGGAAGCCGCCACGCTGGAATGGTTGGGGGAACTTGGGTTCGCCACGTTGCACGGTTCCGACATTGCCCCCGAAGAACCGGCCGCGGAACGGGAATCTTTTGGCGATGTGGTTTTGGTGGGCCGGCTGCGTGATGCGATCGACCGCTTGAATCCGCGCATTCCCCCGGAAGCCCGCGAAGAAGCCTTGCGGAAAGTGCTTCGGCCGGAATCGCCCTCGCTGGTGGAGCAGAACCGCACGTTTCATCGGCAGTTGCGGGATGGCGTGGAAATCGAGTATCGCCGGGCCGATGGTTCCATTGCCGGGGATCGGGTGCGGTTGGTGGATTTCGACCATCCCGACAACAACGATTGGCTGGCCGTGAACCAGTTCACGGTGATTGAAGGGCAGCACAACCGCCGGGCGGATGTTGTGGTGTTCCTGAACGGTTTGCCGTTGGCCGTGATCGAACTGAAAAACGCGGCCGATGAGAATGCGACCATTTGGACCGCCTGGAACCAACTGCAAACCTACAAACAGCAAATCCCGTCCCTGTTTCACTTCAACGAGTTGATGGTGGTTTCCGATGGAACCTACGCCCGCATCGGTTCGTTGACGGCCAACAAGGAATGGTTCAAGCCCTGGCGAACCATCGAAGGGGACGAAATCGCCGGCCCGAACTTGGAATTGGAAACCCTGGTGCGCGGCGTGTTCGCCAAGGATCGGTTGCTGAAAATCCTCCGGCATTTCATCGCTTTTGAAGCCGATACGGACAGCGACCGGATCCACAAGATTCTTGCGGGTTATCATCAATATCACGCCGTTCAACAGGCGGTGAAGGCCACCGTGAAAGCCTCCAGCCCAGCAGGGGGATCGGCGGTGCGGCGTGGTTTGGCATACCCAGGGATCGGGCAAAAGTTTTTCGATGCTGTTTTATGCGGGGCAAATCGTTCTGCATCCCGCGATGAACAATCCCACGCTGGTGGTGTTGACCGACCGGAACGATTTGGACGATCAACTTTTCGGGCAGTTTCAGCGCTGCCATGAATTACTGAGACAAGAGCCGATTCAAGCCGAGTCCGTCAAGCATTTGCGGGAACTCTTGAACGTGGCCAGCGGGGGAGTGGTTTTCACGACGATTCAAAAATTCCTGCCCGATGAACGCGGGGGCCGCTTCCCGATGATCTCGGATCGGGAAAACATCATCGTGATTGCCGATGAAGCCCACCGTTCCCAATATGATTTGGTCGATGGTTTGGCCCGGAACATGCGGGACGGTTTGCCGAATGCCTCTTTCATCGGCTTCACCGGAACGCCGATCGAAAAGACCGATGCCAACACGCGGGCCGTGTTCGGGGATTATGTTTCGATTTATGACATCCAGCGGGCCGTGGAAGACAAGGCGACGGTTCCCATCTATTACGAAAGCCGAATCGCCCGGCTGACGCTGAAGGAAAAGGAACTGCCCAAGCTGGACGATGAGTTTGAGGAATTGACCGAAGGGCAGGAAGCGGAATGCAAGGAAAAACTCAAAAGCAAATGGGCCGCGCTCGAGGCCCTGGTGGGGAATGAGCATCGCATCAAGCTGATTGCCAAGGATTTGGTGGAACACTTCGAGCGGCGCACGGAAGCGATGGAAGGCAAGGCGATGGTGGTTTGCATGAGCCGCCGAATTTGCGTTGATCTTTACAACGAAATCATCGCCTTACGTCCCGATTGGCACGATGAAGACGACACCAACGGCGAAATCAAAATCGTGATGACGGGATCGGCTTCGGATGATCCCGCCTGGCAACAGCACATCCGCAACAAAGCCCGCCGCAAGGCCCTGGCGACCCGGTTCAAGGATCCGAAGGATTCCTTCAGAATCGTGATCGTGCGGGATATGTGGCTGACCGGCTTCGATGCCCCCTGTCTGCACACGATGTATGTGGACAAGCCCATGCGAGGCCACGGGCTGATGCAAGCCATCGCCCGCGTGAATCGGGTGTTCAAGGATAAGCCGGGCGGGTTGGTGGTCGATTATTTGGGGTTGGCCGATCAACTGAAACACGCCCTCGCGGTTTACACCGAAAGCGGGGGCAAAGGGCAGACGACCATCGACACGGCCGAAGCCGTGGCCGCCTTGAAAGAGAAACACGAAATCTGCTCTGACATCATGCACGGTTTCGATTGGTCCCTCTGGTTGACGGGAACCCCCAGCGAACGCTTGAACCTGATTCCCCCCGCGCAAGAGCATGTTTTATCGCAGGAAGACGGGAAGGGGCGGTTCAGGAAAGCCGTGGGGGATCTCTCGAAAGCGTTTGCCCTCTGTGCTGCCCATGAGGATGCGATCGCATTGCGGGATGATATTTCGTTTTTCCAAGCCGTTCGCGCCGCTTTGGTCAAACCATCGGGGGAAAACCACACGGAGGAAAACTTGGATCATGCGGTGCGCCAGTTGGTTTCCAAAGCCGTGGCCGCCCCTGGGGAAGTGATCGACGTTTTCTCGGCCGCCGGCCTGAAGAAGCCGGACATTTCGATTCTGTCCGATGAGTTTCTGGATGAAGTGCGGGGAATCGACCATAAGAACGTGGCCGCGGAACTTCTGCGAAAACTCTTGCAGGCTGAAATCAAAACTCGATCCAAAACGAACGTGGTGCAATCGCGGGCTTTTTCCGAAATGCTCCAAGCCACGATGAACAAATACCACAACCGGGCCATCGCGACGCAGGAAATCATCAACGAACTCATCAAGCTGGCGAAAGACCTGCGGGAAGCCAGCAAACGCGGCGAAGACTTGGGGCTAACTGATGACGAGTTGGCGTTTTACGATGCCCTCGCGATGAATAACAGCGCGGTGGAAGCAATGGGCATCGACGATTTGAAGGTGATCGCTGCGGAGCTGGTCACCAAGGTTCGCGAATCGGTCACCATTGATTGGACCGTTCGCGAAAGCGCGAGAGCCAAAATTCGCGTGATGGTCCGCCGCATTCTGCGAAAATACGGCTACCCGCCGGACCTGCAAGCCGAAGCGGTCAAAACCGTGTTGGAACAGGCGGAAGCCCTCTGTGAGAATTGGGCAGGGTGAGAGTGCCCATTTTCATGGACGAACTTCGCAAATTCTTCAACAAGCGGGAATCCTGGAACCGTTCCAACCGCCGCGTTCCGTATTGAACAGGCCAATGCACCTTTTTTCATACGCTTTCCGCTCGTGATCGTTGCCTAGAGTCTCCGCGATAAAAACTTCAACCTTGCCGTCCTGAAGAGCATTAAAGATGTGGGCGCTGATGCGGCACCCATGGCGATCCTGCGGACCATGATAGCGGTAAGCGTTGAAGCGAATCGTCCCTTTTCCCGTCTCGCCAACGTACATCACGTTGCCGTCCACGATGAGTAAATACACGAATGTTCGGAGCGGATTAAACTTCCCTGCGGGCGAAACAGACAAATGAAATCGTCAATCGTCTGGGCTTCCTCGACCGTAAAGCATCCGATTCGTCGAAACTCGCTCATCACGGCCCGGCGAATCTCCGCCATCAGTCTTTTAAGTTCATGTTTAGCGGACATGTCATTCCTCCGAATTAAGGGTCACAGACCGGTTAGCGATAGTATATCGGGGTTTTGAAATACCGCCCGAAAAATCTTGGGTGCACTGGGTGCCGATCGCAACCGGCCATTCGGGGCCGATTTGTCGGTTGTGGTCACGGCCCCCCAATAGTTTTCGGGATGTTCGGGCCGAAGCACTTGCTCCGTTCCAAAGCGTAAGAAGAAGAACCCCCGCAAAAATCCGTTTTATGGGCGAAAACCCCGCCATTGGATACCCGCGCGACGGGGCGGGGTCTCGGAAGGACCCACACCGCCGAAAAAAATCGCCAAGATTTTTTGAACCCTCTTTCCCAGCCGGTGACGCCGTTGACACTGACAGTTTTGGGCGAAACAAGCGGGAAAACGAATACTGTCATTGGGCTTCTCAGAAATCCCCGAAAATTTCGCCAACGCGGAAAAATGCGGGCCGCACATCTTGTGTTTGCTGATTGACATTCACCCTCAAGTTGCTAGAACTATTGCATGCATCACCCTGGCCGGAACCGCGGAGGAATCCCGGTAAACGCGAGGGTGTCCTGTCTTGCCAGCGTCACCCTCCAAACCTTTTCGTTTTGGAGGATGTTTGATGAAGATTTCGCGAGCGGTCATGGCCCGCTATAACCTGTCATGTGGGGCCGAGCGGAACGGAATCGAACCTCCAGCTAGAACTTTTTCTGTGGAGGTTTTATGACGACTCAAGAAGCATTGTCGGAAATCCAATCGCGCGGATTTCCGACCATCAGCTATTGGCAATTGCGTCACTCTCTCAAAACGGGAAAATTCCCCGCCCCCAGGCTCAATTCATCGAAGGCCTGGGATTGGACCGCTGGCGACGTTGAAAACGCCATGGAGATTCTTCTCAGAACGCGAAGCCCAAGGAACGCAAACCGCCGCGCGCACATGAAGCCCACGGATCTTCCGCGGGCTTTTTGCATGGGCGCAAAGGGAACGGCCAACCCGTGATGACCGGGCCGGCCGTGGGAACCCCGGCGGTTTGCCGGAATCTGCGCAACACCATCTTACGGACCCGAACCGCATTTGGGAACGCGGATTCCGCGACGATTGCCGGGACTCACCAGACTTTAACCAAGTGAGTCCGATGATAAATCGTCTCTTCAATCAACTCGACAACGGCCGGCAACGGGCGATTGAATTGCCCCCCAACAATCCCGATGCGGAGCGGGCCGTTTTGGGTTCGGTCATTCTCAACAGTCCCGAAGCGATCGAAGCCGCCGGCGAAATCATTGCGCCAAGCGATTTCTACAACGACCTGCATCAAACGATATTCGCTTTGGCCCTGGAACTCGACCGCGACGGGCTACCCGTGGATGCGGTGATTCTGGCGCAACGGTTGCCCCCCAAGGATGCGCCCCCGACCTCGGCGCTGTTTCTTGGGGAAATCATGGAAGCCCCCCAAAGCACCGCCAACGTGCGGTATTACGCGGGCATCGTGGCTGAATGTGCGAAACGCCGTCGGCTGCTCTCGCGAGCGAAGACCGTGCAAGCGGCATTGATGAACCCCGCCGAATCTTGGGAAGAAATCCAAGCGCATTGGTTGGGAGAAGATGATCCCGCCGCCCTGTTCGACGCCTGCCCGCCTTCCGAAAAACCCGGCGTGCTGGGAACCTTCGAGCCGTTCCCCGTGGATTGTCTGCCGAAACCGTTGCGGGAGTTTACCACCCGCGCCGCCCTCCGCCGGCTGCGATCCCGCCTTCATCGCTCTGCCGATTCTCTCCGCCTTGGGCGGTTGCGTGGGCATTTCCCGGCGCTTCGGATCAAAGAGGAATGGATCGTCCCGCCCGTGATTTGGACTTGCACCATCGGCGAATCGGGAACCGGCAAATCTCCCGCCATGAAAATGGCCTTGCGGCCGCTGCGGACGATTCAAAGCCGATGGTTCGCCCAATTCGGTGAAGACCTGAGCGCCACACCCAAGACAAAATCCAATTCGATGCGGACCTGACTGAATGGAAGCAGGCCGGCCGCCGCCGCGGGGAACCGCCGCCCGATCCGCCGGCCCCGCCCACTGCCCGCCGGCTGTTGGTCGATGACACGACAACCGAAGCCCTGCCCGTGCGGTTGATGGAAAACCCGAAAGGGCTGTTGGTGCAGCGCGATGAATTGAGCGGCTGGTTTCAGAGTTTCAATCAGTACCGTTCGGGGAATGGCGGGGATGTGGCGAAATGGCTTTCGCTGTTCGATGCGGATTCCATCACCGTGGATCGAAAGACTTCCGTTCCCGTGACTCACATCAGCCGAGCCGCGGTTTCGATCACCGGGGGCATTCAGCCGGAGATCCTGAAATCCGTTTTGGGGCGGGAACATTTTCAGAACGGACTGGCCGCGCGGTTTCTGATGGCCCTGCCGCCCCGCACGCCCCGCCGCTGGATTGATGCCGAAGTGGGGGAAACCGCTCAAGCTCAACTGGCCGACGTTTATCAGGGACTCTTGGACCTGGAACCCGATCAGGATGAAACGGGCATGCCCCGCCCCAAGTTGGTGGGGCTGACTCCCGACGCCCGGGCCGAATGGATTGCATTCATGGATCGGCACGGGGAGGAACAGGCCGAACTCTCCGGCGCTTTGGCTTCGGCCTGGTCGAAACTGGAAAGCTACGCCGCGCGGCTGGCCCTTCTGGTGCATTTGGTGGAACTCGTGACGCTGAACGCCGAGAGCGAATCCGTGGGGTTGGAGAGTTTGCAGGCCGGCATCCGTTTGGCGAAATGGTTCGGCCGCGAAACCAAGCGCATCTATTCCGCCTTCCATGTTCCGGGCGGAGCCGATGAAGAACTGATGGAATTGCGGGATTTGGAAGTGGTCATCAAATCCAACGGGGGATCCATCACGCCCCGCGAACTGCAGGCCGCCGAAGCCGCTACCGGACCAGCGAAGAAGCCGAGAAAGCCTTGAACCGGATGAAAAAGAAGCGGGGCGGGGAATGGCGGTTGGTGAAAACCAGCCGACGCCCGCGGTGCGAGTTTCGGCTGTTGGATTTTGAGGACTGGCGAGCCGGCTGATTGACGGTTTTGCTTGAATCCCGTGGGAAAACGAAAACTGTCAGTGTCAATGGCGTCAGGCATCCAGAAACACGCAAACGCAAGAGGCCGCGAAACGCTAAATCATAGTTACCCAAAAACCGAATGGAAGAATTTACAAAACACGCCAAAGCAAAGGTATTGCCCATGATCGACGATTCCAAAGACTGCCCCTCGGAACCTCTCCCGCTTTTGGTCGATGCCAAAACTCTGGCCCGGTTGCTGAGCGTTTCCGTGGCCACGATTCACCGAATGGATGAGGCCGGAAAATTGCCGGAACCCATCCGGCTATCGGGCGGATGCACGCGTGGAGCAGCGCGGCTGTTCAAGCCTGGATTGCGGCCCGATGTCCCGACCGCCGGACTTTTGAGGCCGCGAACCGCCAAAACATTTCGACCTGATTGGTTTTGCTCTTTTGGCGTGTTAGAATTCCCCTACCTTTGCTGGCCGCGCGGCGTGCGGGACTGCAACCCCGCCCCGCGTGGTCGGCGTGTTGCAGAAAGGCCCCCAATATGGCAAGTCTTTATCGCCCCGTGGTCATTCAATACGTTGACCCGGAAGGCCGGCGTGTTTCCAAAAACACCCCCGGAGCGATCCGAAAGCGGATCAAGTCGAAGACATGGTGGGCGAAGTTCAAGAACGCCCAAGGCAACTCGAACG
Source organism: uncultured Planctomycetaceae bacterium (assembly GCA_963815195.1). Lineage (GTDB taxonomy): Bacteria > Planctomycetota > Planctomycetia > Planctomycetales > Planctomycetaceae > CAWAVN01. The sequence goes on along the minus strand of CAWFGE010000007.1, from coordinate 91,342 downwards.
GGTTTCCCTCGATTCCGACCGGGAAACCGCTGAGAGCATGTTAGCCGGCCACATCCAGCGCGTGAGGGATGAACGCGCCGGCGTGGTCCGCCCCGTCGATCCCTACGAAACCCACAAGGCCAAACCGTTGGCCGATCACATCGACGATTTCCGCCGGCATCTGGAATCGAAGAATTGCAGTCAAAAGCACATCACGAAGACCATCGGCTATCTGTCGCGCATCGCCACGGATTGCGGGTTTGAAACGCTGGCCGACATTGACCACGCCGCGATTGAAAACTATCTGGCCGAACATCGGGAACGCGAACGCTGGTATTGCCCGAAGTGCCAACGCTTTTGGTTGGATGAACGGGAAACCTGCCCCGCCGGTTGCGGGAAAGAGCAGAAGAAGCAAAAACTGCACCGCCGAAACCCGCTTTCCAAATGCCGCCGCCAATGGCTATTTCACCGCATGCGGCACGTTCGGCAATTGGCTGATGAAACGCCGCCGGCTTCCCGAAAATCCGCTTCGGGGATTGGAGAAGCTGGACGCCCAAACCGACCGCCGCCGAATCCGCCGCGCTGCCGAAGATGATGAGTTTTTCCGGTTGCTGGCCGCGGCCGCCGATGGCCCCGCGTTTCGTGGGCTCCCCGGCGAAGATCGGACGGTGCTTTATTTGGTGGCCGTGAATACGGGCTTTCGGGTTTCGGAACTCGCCAGTCTGACCGCCGGCAGTTTTGATTTCTCCGTTGAACCCGCATCGGTCACCGTGGACGCCGCCCACGCCAAAAACAAACGCACTACTCGGCAACCGCTTCGGTCCGATGTGGCCGCCGTGGTCGACGAATGGCTTAAGAACCGGCTGGAACGCGTTCGGATGAAGAATCCGCCCGTCCTCCCGATCCGCAAGCCCTCGGCGGAACCCCTCTGGCCGGGAACCTGGACGGAGAAGGCCGCGAAAATGCTTCGGCAGGATCTTGGATTCAGCGCGGGAGACGTGGATCGGCGAAGCCAAAACGGAACCGAACGCAAAACGCCGCGAAGAATCCGACACGTTCAGTATTTTGACGATCAGGGGCACGTTCTCGACTTCCACGCCCTACGGCACACCTTCGGAACGAATCTGGCCCGATGTGGGGTTCATCCCCGCACCGCCCAAGAATTGATGCGACATAGCGACATCAATCTTGACGATGCAGACTTACACCCACGTTCGGTTGCATGATCTGAATGCCGCGGTGGAATCGCTCCCGAATTTGGCCGCCGGGAAACCGGAAGAATCCGCCGGAGGGATGGCCGCCGGGGGAGAATCGCAACCGAATCCTCGCCATTTGTTTGCACCGATGTTTGTACCCGCACCACCGAATATCAATGATTCTCAATCAAACGTCAATCGGCCGACAAGCCCCTCCAAAACCGCATGGGGACCAAACGACGCAAGCCCCTGAAAAATCAGGGGCTTGTGAGGATTCTTGCGGGCCATTGAGGCCGATTGAACAAGAGCCGCTGAAGAGACTCGAACTCTTGACCTACGCATTACGAGTGCGTCGCTCTACCAACTGAGCTACAGCGGCTAACGGATTTACTTCAAAGGTTTTTGTGTTGTATGTTGGCTCGGCTCATTTTCATCACGATACCCGCGTTATTTTGTACATGGGGATGAAATGAAACCTCCCCGTTTGTGGGGGGAGACATATCCGACATCACCTAAATATTTAGCGGGGGTGGAGCCCTGTGGCATTCTACAAATTCCGCCCCTGCTGACAAGCCCTAGCCCGCTGACCCGCTGACGACTTTCCCTCGTTCTCCCCATGGAACAGACAGGGCGAAGAAGATCGTGGGCAATTTGGATCGTGGCGGAATCTCCAAAGTTTCTTGAAACGCTGGGGCGGCCGTCCCGACGGGAGATTCGAGCGATTTGAGCCGGTCTTTAATTTCCTGCCCAAGTAACCGGCCGCGAGCGTGAGTCCGTGGGATGAATCGGATTGCACCAGGACGCGGGATTGTGACCGGGGTGTTGCTGGGATGATGTCCTGCTCGAATGGTCGCCGAAGCGAAACCATTCGGTTAGAATGCTAAAACGACTCTGCGGAACTTTGCGGATGCACAATCGCAGAAGTCTGATGCTGTGGCCAGATTATCAACTTGGAGTTGCCCCATGAATTCTCGCATGCGACATTTTATCTTGCTGTGCTGCGTTTTGTCATTGCCCGCCGCTCGGACCTTGGCGGCGGAGAATCCGGATCGCGTGGTGCAGGCGGGTGTGCCTCACGGGAAACTTACGCCAGGGCAATTCAAAGACAGCAAAATTTTCCCGGGGACCGTTCGCGATTACAGCGTCTATGTGCCGGCCCAGTACGATCCCGAAGAGCCCGCCTCGCTGATGGTGTTCATGGACGGTGCCGGTTATGCGAACCCCAAAGGCGCGTTTCGCGTTCCCGTGGTGTTCGACAATCTGATTCATCAAAAAGCGATGCCCGTCACCATTGCGGTGTTCGTGAATCCCGGCACGATTCCGGCGACGGTTCCCGGCGGCAGTGCGCGGAGCAATCGCTCGTTTGAATACGATTCGCCGGATGATCGCTACGCCAGTTTTCTGGTCGAGGAATTCCTGCCCGTCGCGCTCAAAGGGCTCAACGTCTCGAAGGACCCCGCCGATCGTGCGGTTTGTGGAATCTCGTCCGGTGGAATCTGTGCCTTCACCGCCGCGTGGGAGAAACCGGAACAATTCGGCAAAGTGCTGAGCCACATCGGCAGCTTCACCAACATTCGCGGCGGCTGGGTGTATCCCGGGCTCGTTCGCAAGACGAAAGACAAACCGAAGCCCATCAAGGTGTACCTGCAGGACGGCCGGGAAGACTTGAACAACCTGCACGGCAACTGGCCGTTGTCGAATCAGGATTTGGCGGCGGCTTTGCAGTTCGCGGGCTACACGTACAAGCTGGTGATGACGGAGGGCGGACACAGCGGCAAATGGGGCGGAGAACAGCTGCCCGAGGCGCTCAAGTGGTTGTGGGACGAAAACGCCGAGCCCACCAATATCCCGATCATCAATACCAAACCCAAGTGGGAACCGCATCCGGACGCGGTGGCGCGCGAGGATGTGCCGAAGGGCGAGGTCATCAAAATGGAGCCGTGGGAGTCGTCAATCTTCCCCGGCACGATCCGCGACTGGTCCATCTATGTGCCCGCTCAATACAAGCCCGATCAGCCCGCCGCTTTGATGGTGTTTCAGGACGGCCAGCGCATGCGGGATGTCAACGGCCGCTGGCGGGTTCCGGTCGTGTTCGACAATCTGATTGCCCGCGGAGACATGCCGCCCACGATTGCGGTCTTCATCAATCCGGGCCAGGACACATCGAGGCCGCGGCGGAACGGCCGCTATTCCAATCGAGGTTTTGAATACGACAGCCTGGGCGATCGCTATGTGCGGTTCCTCTTGGAAGAAATCATTCCAGAAGTTCGCAAACGCTATCGTCTCTCCGACGATCCCGAGTGGCACGCCATCGGCGGTTCGAGTTCCGGTGCGATTTGTGCCTTCACGGCCGCCTGGGAACGGACGGATTTCTTCCACAAGGTGTATTCGAGCGTGGGGAGCTTTACCAACCTGCGCGGCGGCAATGTCTATCCGTCTCTGGTGCGAAAGACGGAACCGAAGCCGATTCGCGTTTACATGGCTGACACCAGCGGCGATGTCGACAACGCCTTTGGAAGCTGGCCTTGGGCCAATCAGCAAATGGCGTCCGCACTCAAATATATGGGCTATGACGTGCGTTTCGACTGGGCCGAGGGCTACGCCCACAACGCCGACTTCGGGAGTTCTAAATTTCCGGACGCGATGAAGTGGCTGTGGCGGAGGGAATCGTACACACCCGTGTTCGACACCCGCGGCGACCTGGGAGGCGACCTGACGCTCTTAAACCTGTTGATCCGCGGCGAATCGTGGGAACCCGTCGCGGAAAACCTCGGTTTCGCCGATGCCCTTTGCGCGGACAACGGGGGCAACCTGTATTTCTGCGACATGAAAGCCCCGGCGGTGTACCGCATCAGCGCCGCCGACGGCATGAAAACCGAGATCGCGAAAGAATCGGTGAGCGGTCTCGAATTCAGTCCGGACGGTTCGCTACTGTATGCCTGCCAGGGATCCAAGAACCGCGTCATTTCGATCAACGTCAAAACCGGCGAGGTGAAAACGCTGGCGGAAGGCGTCAAACCCAACGACCTGGCCGTCACCAGGGACGGCTTGATCCTGATCACGGAGACCGCTGCGAAGCAGGTGACGCGGATCGACCCGAAGACCGGCGACGTGAAAGCGGTCGACACGGGCATCACCAAGCCCAACGGCATCGCCCTGTCCAATGACGGGGGAACTCTGGCCGTTTCCGACTTTGGCGGAGATCAGACGTGGACGTTCCGAGTCAATGCCGGCGGAAATCTCGACGCAAAAATGCCCACGATGCCGATGCGGCCCGCCATCGATCCCAAAGGCGAATTCCGCTTCAACGAACCGCCCCCGTACAAGGCCGCGTCCCGAGGCGACGGCATGGCCATTGACAAACGAGGCCGGTACTATGTGACCAGCGAACTCGGCGTTCAGATCTTCGACCCCACCGGACGCCCTTGCGGCGTTCTGCCCAAAGTCGATGAGGACCAGCCGCTGACGAGTTGCATTCTGGCCGGCAGCGATCACAGCACGCTGTATATCGCGCACGGCAAAACGATCTACCGGCGAAAGCTGACCGTGGACAAACCGAAACGCTAGTCAATCGAACGCTTGCGGCTTCTGGTCGCGGTCGGGCGTGTCGAGGAAAGACTGCAACAGGAGTTGGGCGGCGAGTTTGTCTTTGCGGGCCTTGCGCTGTTTTTTGGTCAGCGATCCCGCTTGCAGGATCTCCTCGGCCATCGCGGAGGTGAACCGCTCGTCCCAAAACCGCACTGGCAGGCCGGTCTGTTCGGCGACCCATTCCCCGAAGGCGCGGGCATTTTCCGCGATGCCGCCTTCCTCGCCGCTCATGTGCACCGGCAAGCCCACGACCAAACCCTTGATGCGGTAATCCTGCACGCACTCCCCCAGGTGTTTCGCATCCAGTTCCGGACTTCTGCGGTCGTAGTTTTCGAGCGGGCTGGCGATGGTTTGATCGGGCGTGGAGACGGCGATGCCCAGGCGCTTCGTGCCGAAGTCCACACCCATCAACCGCCCTTCGCTCGGAAAGGGGCCGGGGCCCTTGGGCAAATCCGCCTGGTCCGAAGGGGGCGGCTCAGAGGAACTGGTCATAGCCGGCCTTTTCGATCAGGGCCACGAGATGTTTCACGGCTTCGGGGTTGTCCTTCTTCGCCACCAAGGTCGCATCGGGCGTATGCACGATGATGCAATCCTCCATGCCCGCAACGGCGATGAGATGATTTTCGACCGTCGAGCGAACGATGCACCGCTTCGAGTTTAATCCGCAAAACATTCCGTCCACGGTGTTGCCATTCTCATCTTCGCCGAGCAGCCGGGGCAAGGCTTCCCAACTCCCCACATCGTCCCACGCAAACGGCGCCTCCACCACGCAAACGCCCGGCGCGCGTTCGAGCACGGCATAGTCGATGGAGATGGACTTCATCTCCGGAAAGGTTTTTTCGAGTGCATCGTCCCAATTGTCGGTGTCGATCGCCGGTTTCAGCGCATCGAGTTTTTCCGCGATTTCCGGTTCGTATTCCTCGATCGCGGCGAGGATGCGATCGGCCCGCCAGACGAAGATGCCGCAGTTCCAATAGAATTTTCCCGTGGCCAGGAAGCGGTCGGCGGTTTCGCGGTCGGGCTTTTCGTGGAAACTGGCCACGCTGTACACCTTCGAATGGCCGGCGAGCGGCTCGCCGCGTTCGATGTATCCAAACCCCGTCGCCGGATAGGTGGGCGTGACGCCGAACAACACCAAGGCGGCGGGATCGTTTTGGAGGATTTCCGCCGCGCCGCGGACGGCTGCTTCAAACTCCGGCTTCGTGCCGATGACATGGTCGGCGGGCATTACGAGCATCACGGCGTCGGGATCGCGGTCGAGCAAGCGAATCGCCGCGAGGCCGATGCACGGGGCGGTGTTTCGTCCGCAGGGTTCGATCAACACTTGGTCGGCCGGGACTTGGGGCAGCTGACGGGCGGTTTCCACGGCTTGCCGGCGGTTGGTGACGATCCACGTCTTTTCGGCCGCGATAAACGGGGCGATCCGGTCCACCGTGTCCTGGATCATTGTCCGCGGCCCCGCCAGGGGCAATAATTGCTTGGGGCGCTGATGGCGGCTTTGCGGCCAGAATCGCGTTCCGCTTCCGCCGGCCATAATCACGGCATGCAACATGCGGGTTTACCTCGTTGAATCAAAACATCGGGCGTCGGCATTTTCCAGGGCCGGCGGAATCCTAACAGCCAGGTCCCCTGGTTTGAAGGTCAACCCCGCCCTTTTCAGACGCTCGGCAAACTTCCACAATAACACTTTAGGACACCTTTTTCCGAGGCGAAATCTGGCAAGACGATGTGGGTGAAGATTTGCGGGATTGGGGACGTGCCGACCGTTCAAATGGTCGCAGGCTTCGGGCCGGATGCGGTCGGGCTGAACTTTTACCCGGCTTCGCCCCGGTTCGTGGAACTCGACACGGCCAAGCAGATCGCGAAAGCGCTTCCCGAATCCGTTGCGGTCGCCGGGGTGTTCGTGAACGTTCCGCTTTGCGAAATTGCGGCGGTGGCGTATCAGGCCCGGTTGGATTTTGCCCAGCTCCACGGCGATGAACCGCCGGAGTTCCTTGCGGACATTCAGGATTCGCTGCCGGATGTGAAACTCATCCGCGCCTGGCGGATGGGCCCCGAAGGCCTGGCGGAACTGGCGGACTATCTGGATCGCTGCCGGGAGTTGGGGGTCGAGCTGTCGGCGTGTCTTTTGGATGCGCGGGTCGAGGGGGTTTACGGCGGGTCGGGGAAGACGGTGGCCTGGGACGTGTTGGCCCGCGACTATCCCTTCGCCGACTGGCCGCCGTTGATTCTCGCGGGCGGGCTGACGCCCGGGAACGTCCGCCCGGCCATTGCCGCGGTGCATCCTTGGGGCGTCGATGTGGCGAGCGGCGTCGAAACGTCCCCGCCCCGCAAGGATCCCGATTTGGTGCGGGAGTTCATTCTAAAGGCTCGCCACGATTCGGAATAACCTCCGGGTTTTCCCGCGTTTCGCGTTTTGCTCGTTCGACCCGCGAGAAAAGTTCGACGAACTGATCTTGGCAATTCTGTAAAGATAAGCATAATTCGCCAATTCCCGAATGGGGGGCAAGGCGACCTTTGCCTATCTGCGGGATTGTGCAGGAACATTTTTGACCCAGATTGATCGAACGAAAGGATGCACGCGATGAGTCTTGGCTGGTTAAAGGCTGCTTTGCGCAGTCCGCGGTGGGTGTTGGGGGCGTTGCTGATGGGACTCGGCGTTTCCATCATCGGGGCGAAGCTGTTGGGGCAGGACAATTTTCGCTCGCCGAGCGATCCGAGGTACGATCGCAACGATCCCCGATACAACAACACCGATCCCCGCAACAACACCGATCCCCGCAACAACACCGATCCCCGCAACAACACCGATCCCCGGTACGATCGCAACGATCCTCGATACAACAACACCGATCCGCGGTACGATCGCAACGATCCCCGCTACCGGATCGCCCGCGACGATCCCCGCTATCGCAACGACGGCGGACGCGAAAACGTGGATGATTTATTGAAGCCGTTGATGCAAAATGAATTCGACCGCCGCGATCAAAACCGCTTGTACGATCCGCTGGGAAGCACCCCGCTTCCGGCCCCTCGGACCAATTTAACGTCCCCGACTCCGCAGATGCGGGAAGCCCAGCGCGTGCTGGCGGAGGTCTCCCGCGATGCCGACCAGTTGGCGACGCTTCTCAACGACGACATGCGGCGGGTGCCGGGCTTGCGTCCGTATCTCGACGATGTGCTCCGCCTGAGGGCGCGGGTGGCGATGCTCGCTGACCGCAGCCGGCAGTACAACGACCATCAAATGATCATCCCGGACCTCAAAGACCTCGACCGCGACTGGCGGCTGCTTTCGTACCGCCTGGCCCAAGTGCGCGGCCTCGACAGCCGCACGGTCACCCAAATTCAACAGTTGAACTCCTTCGCGAAGGAACTCGGCAAAACCTTTGAAATCTCGCCGCAGCTCGACCGGCAAGACCTCTTGCGGAAGACGGCGGCGCTGTCGGCTGATTTGCACAACCTGATGGACGACATCGAAATCGAAGTCCCGCGTTCGCAGCAGCAGATCGATCTTTTGCTTAGGGGCCGGCGGATCGAACAGCAAGCCCGCCAGGTCGCCAACACCGTCGGGGACACCGGCGATTATCAGCAAGTCGCCGCGCAATACCGCGAGTTCCAGCGGGTGTGGTATCCGTATGCGACGGATTTGCGTCCGCTCAACAACCGCTACGTCGAGCGGAGCGTTCGCCGGGTCAACGACGTGGACAGCTCGATCCACGAACTGTTGTGGCTGCCTTACCAGATGGACCGCGAAAAGCTGCTGTATCTGTGCAGCGTGCTCAAGCGGGATGTGGACGACTTCTTCGTGCGAGCCCCGCTGAAACTCATGATCGAACTGCCCAACTCGGATCAAGTTTTGACCGTGGCGGATGAGTTTTACGGCGTCTGCCAGAACTTCACCGACGTGGTCTCGCGCGGGGAAGACGTGCAGCAGATCGTCGATGCCTACCATTACATCGAGGATTCGTGGCGGTCGTTCTCCAGCGTGTTTCGACCGCTAAAAAGCCAGGCGGCCCAGCAGGTGCTGGCGGAAATCGACAACAACATCCAGGCCTTGGGGCAAGCGCTTCAGGTACAAGCGGGAACCAGCCCAGGCGGCTACAATCAGAACGTCGTGGAAATCGCCGCGTCCTTGGACAACCTGGCCCGGCATCTGGAAAACGACGTCGGCCAATGGCTCAGCACGCGGGCCGTGGATTTCCGCGATTATGCGATCCAGGACGCGAGCGCGTTCCGGCAGGACTGCCAGCAGATTCACGAAATGCTGGCCCGCCAGGCAAACGCCCAGGACCTCGCGCGACAAGCCGACCAACTCACGCGGGATTGGCGGCGGCTATACGACGACATCCAACGCTGCACCACGGCGGAGAAACCGCACCTCGACCGGCTGGCGAATCAGATCTCGCCGCAGGTCGTGGAACTCCGCACGGTTCTGGTTCGCTAGACGGCTTGCGAAACCAGAGAATCAACGCAACCGGGGCAGATCGCCATCTGCCCCGGTTGTTTTTTTGAGCGGCCGCGTTCGTTACCGAATCGTTACACTGCCCTCCGCGTTTTCGTTTACCATAAAGGGCGAGGCTCGCTTTGGTGAATTCAGCGATTCCAAAAAGGCCTGAGCCGCGCACGAAGTAAGCGGTCTTGCAAAAAGGCCTGAGCCGCGCACGAAGTAAGCGGTCTTGCGTTGTCTGAGTCCCTGAAAACCGCTTACTTCGTGCGCGGCTCTTGAAAACCAAACCAATTTCCTGAGCTTTTTGAAGTACGGATATTCAATTCAGTCGTTCCAAATTACGGAAAAAGGACCGAAGGTCCGGCTCTATGTCAGCCCAGGGCGAAGCCCTGGGAAACGGGAACGAACAAGATGCAAAAGCCCCAACGGGGCGGGCCTACTTTTTTCAAACCCAAGTTCATCTTCCAAAAAGGCGAATCCCATGTGGAAGTTTGCGGTCCCTTTGCTATTGTTGCCGAGTTCGTTGGGCGTTTTGTGGAGTTCGACCGCCCAGGTCGATTCCCCGCTCGACAGTGTGATGATCGAAAACATGCCCCACATTCGGCAAAAGCCCGACTTCTGCGGCGAAGCCTGCGTGGCGATGGCGATGCAGCGGTTGGGGCGGACGGTCGATCAAGATTGGGTGTTCGATCAATCCGGTCTCGATCCGCTCCTGGGCCGAGGTTGCTACACGCGGGATTTGGTAAACTCGCTCAAAACCATCGGCTTCGACATCGGCCCGGCGTGGTATGCGATCGAAGCCGACCGCGCGGAGGCCGAATTGGACGCCCAATTCCGCCAACTCCACCGCGACCTGAAGCGAGGCGTGCCTTCCATCGTCTGCATGCATTACAGCGACCAGCCCCGCACCACGGAGCATTTCCGCCTGATCGTGGGCTATTCCCAGCGGGACGATGAAGTCATCTACCACGAGCCGGCGGCGAAGGACGGGGCCTATCGGCGAATGGACCGCGAACTGTTTTTGAAGCTCTGGCCGCTGAAGTACGATCCCAAGAAATGGACGCTGATCCGCATGCCCCTGGTTCCGGATCATTTGAAGGAAGGCTCCAGGACCCGGCGGATGACCGATGCCGACTTTGCCCAGCACATCCTGGGGCTGAAGGAGAAACTCGCCGGCCGGGATTTCACGATGGTCATTGAAAAGCCCTTCGTCGTCGTCGGTGACGAAGACGCGGAGAGGGTCAAACGCCGCAGCCGGCAGACGGTCGAGTGGGCGGTCAAAAGACTCAAGAAAGATTTTTTCCAGCGCGATCCGGACGACATCATCAATGTCTGGCTGTTTCAGGACAAGGACAGCTACGAAAAACACGCCTGGGAGTTTTTGAGGGACCGGCCCACGACGCCCTACGGCTATTACAGTGCGGCCCACAACGCCTTGGTGATGAATATCTCCACCGGCGGCGGGACGCTGGTCCATGAAATCGTGCACCCCTTCATGGCCGCCAATTTTCCGGCTTGCCCGTCCTGGTTCAACGAAGGGTTGGCATCTCTCTATGAGCAATGCGGCGACGAAAACGGCCACATCCACGGCTACACCAACTGGCGGCTCACGGGACTGAAACAGGCCCTCGAACGCGGCCGCGTGCCGAGCTTCGAAACGCTGTGCAGCCTGTCAGCGGCGGTGAACAACCTCTCCAGCGACAAGCAATTCGCGAGAGCGTACCAAGCGCTGTTGGATCACTATGGCCTCAAAGGGCATCGGATCAACGTGCGAAAGCCTCACGAGAACGGGGATGTGGAGTCGGCCCACGGCCACTTCAAGACCTGGCTGGATCAGACCCTCCGGCTGCGGGGCCATCGCGACTTCGAGACAGTCGAGGCATACCGGGAGTTCTTAAAGCAAGTGGTGACGCGCCGCAATGCCGGGCGGACCAGTGCCTTTGAGAAGGAATGTGCGGCGCTTCGGCCATTGCCTTTCAAGCGGCTGCCCTCGACCACTCGCGTGCGGGTGCAGGTCAAATCCGATTGCATCTTGAGGATCAAACGCAACCTGTATTCGGTGAGCAGCCAGTACGTCGGCTTGGAACTCGACATTCTGATTCATCAAGACCATCTGGAGCTTCGGTATCGCGGGGACTGCTTGGAACGCCTCCCGAGGCTGTTTGGTCAAGGCAAAGAGCACATCGACTTTCGGCATGTGATCGATTCCTTGATCCGAAAGCCGGGGGCCTTCCTCAATTACAAATACGTCAATCATCTGTATCCGACGACTCGGTTTCGGATGGCCTACGATCAACTCGTCTCCCGAAATGACGAGAAATCCGCAATCAAGCAGTATCTGAAAATCCTGCACGCCGCCAAGCACGAAGGCTTGGACTTGGTGGATGACGTGCTCAGGTGGTGCCTCTCCGAAGGCATTCCGGTCCAGGCGGAGAAAGTCCTGGACCTCGTCAAACGCCGGCAGCAATTGCCCAGTCCCTTGGAGGTTCGCGTCGAGCCTCCCGATCTGTCCGTGTTCGATTCCTTACTCCCCTCACAGGAGGTTTCTCATAATGAAGAAGAAAACGTCTCCCTCGAAGACCCCCAGGGCGGCGAAGACCGCGAGTCCTTCGCCGGCGATCCATCCCGCCCGGTTGGCGGACCAACTGAAAGAACTCAAGCTGCCGACGTTTCGGGAACAATACCCGATGGTGGCCGAACAGGCGGCGCGGGAGAATTGGACGCATCCCCAATACCTCTGGGAATTGACTCAGAAGGAATGCCAGGCCCGTCACCAAAACCGCATCGATCGGCTGCTCAGGAACTCGAAGCTCTTGGAAGGCAAAACCTGGGAGCAATTCCAATGGTCGCGGCTGCCCCTGCATGTGACCCAGCAATTCGAGACCCTCAAGAGCGGCACGTTCTTGGACCGTCGCGACAACTTGCTGATTTTCGGCGCCCGGCTCGGGGAAGGTCCGACCATCACAAGACACCTCTGGTCACTCAGTTATCGCGCGGTGAGATCACCGTCACCGATCCGGCCCATCCGCTTTATGGCCGAACATTTGATTTGTTCGGCTTAGCCCGCCTGCCAGGTTATCGTCAGTATTATCAAGTCGAGATTTTTCCTGACGAGATGACCTACATCGACGTCAGCAGCACGAACCTTTCCACCGCTCCTCCCCAAAAAACTTCCTGTCTGACCCTGGACGCGCTCCAGGATTTGGTGACTACCTTTCGGGATATTCTTTCTCGGAGGGAAGCCGATGTCACCCATTGCCACGGACCAGGTGTGGAACCGTCTGACTCTTCCAGAGCAGCAGCGGATCATCCAGCAAATCGTCGTCATTCTAACGGAGGAACTGGAGCATGAACGGATCGATGAAAGTCAGCACCAGCCATTTGAATCGCCGCGGGATCGTATATCTTCGTCAGAGCACGACGAAGCAGGTCGAGAAAAACCAAGAGAGTGCCCACAACCAGCGAGCCTTGAAAACCCGGTTGTTGGAGTTGGGGTGGAAGCCGGAACAAGTCAGCATCCTGGAGGATGATCAAGGGCAATCGGCCACGCAAACGGCGGGACGCGGGGCCTTTCAACAGATGGTCGCCGACGTCGGCTTGGGTAAGGTCGGCATCATTCTGGGCTATGAAGTTTCACGGCTTTCCCGCAACGATGTGGATTGGCATCGACTGTTGGAATTGTGTGCGATCTTTGACACACTCATCGGTGATGTGGATGGGTTGTATCATCCACGGGATTTCAACGACAGGCTCCTCTTAGGCTTGAAGGGCACGATGTCTTCGGCAGAGCTCCATAGCCTCCGATTGCGATTGGACGCGGGTCGATTGTCGAAGGCCGCGCGGGGCGAGTTGGTGCAAAACTTGCCGACGGGCTTGGTCCGCAATCTGGACAAGGCGGTGATGCTCGATCCCGATCTGAGCATTCAAAAGCGATTGCATTTGGTGTTCGACAAGTTCGTGGAGTTGGGCACGATTCAAAAAGTCTTGACGTTCCTGGCCAAGAAAAATTTGAAGATTCCCCGGCGCCAAGTTTCGGGCCTTTATGCGGGCGAAGTGTTTTGGAGAGAAGCCACGGCCGCTTCGTTGGGCTCGATCCTGCATAACCCGGCTTATGCAGGCGCGTTTGCTCATGGGCGTCGGCAAGTCGATCCCACGCTACGAATTCCCGGTCGTCCTGCCACGGGTCGCACGCGCCGGCCCCAAGCGGAATGGTCGGTCTTAATTCCCGGCATCTACCCGGCCTATATCAGTTGGGAGCAGTACGAAGACAACCAACGCCGAATCGCTCAAAACAACCTCCGCATCCAACAACGACTCGCCGCCAAGCAAGCCATCCGCAACGGCTGCGCGTTGTTAACGGGCTTATTGCGCTGCGGAAAATGCGGTCGAACGATGGGAGTGAATTACAAGGAGAACCGCTTTCAATACTCATGCAATTCTGGCTATCGGCATTACGCCCAACGATCCTGCCAGTACTTGGGCGGCAACAAGATCGACGAGGCGGTGACGGAAGCTTTCTTTGAAGTGCTGCGGCCTGCCGAGATCGATGTGTTGGAGAAACTCTCCGCCGAAAGGGCTCGCACGCATGCGGACGTGGTTCGGCATTTGGAGCAAGACGTCGGGCGTTGCAATACGCCGCCCATCGGGCCGAGCAACAATACGACTGTGTCGATCCCAAGAACCGTTTGATTGCGGCCAGTCTGGAAGAGAAATGGGAATCGGCTTTGTTGGCGCAAAAGCAAGCCGAAGAAAACCTGGCGGATGCCCGCCGAGAAATTCCCCAACCGATCCGCGTACCAAAGTCCTTGCGAGACGCCTTCGCGGATGTCGGGCGGCAGCTTCCCGAACTCTGGCCCGAGTTGTCTTGGGAGGCGAAGAAGTCGTTGTTGCGGACGATGATTACGGGAGTCAATCTTCACCGGCAATCGGATGGGCTGGTGCAAATTCGCATGGTCTGGGCCGGCGGTTCGGTGACCGAAACGTCGGCTCTCCTACGGCGTTTTTCAATGAAACACACGGACTTGGAAGAGCACATCGTGGAACGCATCCGGCAAGAAACCAGCGAAGGCCGGTCGAGTGAAATGATCGCGGCGGATCTCAATCGCGAAGGCCATCATCCCTGTCGTGGCGAACAATTCACCTCGCAAATCGTGAACAAGTTAAGACATCGCTACCGGATCAAAAGCCCGCGTGCAAAGAACCTGCCCCATGCCTGGACCGCCGCGGAAATGGCTCAGGAAATCGGCGCAACATATCCTGGATGTATCATAAAATTGAGCAAAGACAGATCGTGGTTTCTGTCGATCCAATTTATCGGTGCTATCTGTTTCCCAAAACTGAGGAGGTTAAAGACGCCATGCTAAAACTCAAAAATCACGAAACCGAGCAAATCACTATCCCAAGGGGGCACAACAATGGCTGAGTCAAGACGAATCTGTTATCCGCACTCGGCGACCAACTCGCGCGTCAAGGCCGCACGGTGTTATTCACAACCTGCCAGATGCTGGTCCAAGAACTCCTGCGGGCCAAACGCGACCTGCGGTTGGAGAAGTGGATCAAAAAGCTCAGCCGCTACGAAGCGCTGATCATCGACGACTTGGGCTATGTTCAACAGAGCCGCGAGGAGATGGAAGTGCTGTTCACGCTCCTGGCCGAACGCTACGAACGGGGCAGCCTTCTGATCAGCAGCAATCTGCCTTTCTCTCAATGGGAGCAAATCTTCAAGGATCCCATGACGACCGCGGCGGCCATCGACCGTTTGATCCATCACTCGATCATCATCGAGTTGAACATCCCCAGCTACCGCTTGGAAACCGCCAAGAAAAACAAGAAAAACTCGGCCGATTCGGACGAGTCAAAGCCTGGCTCCAAAGGCTGATGCCCGTCGATTTCTCCCTCTTGCACGGTCAATCTAATTGACGCTAAAGAGCAGAGCTAATTGACGCCGAACACCCGGACAACCCGGACGCCGTCCCGCATCCCGAAGTCCTGACGCAGGTGCGGCTCCAGTCGGGCGGCGTCTCAGCCACCCAACTTACTCCGTCTCCAACCGATCATTTCCCTGCCAGATCGCCCGCCCATTTCCTCGCTTTCCCTGAGTCAGTTGGCTTGCTGGCCCAAATGATTTGTGTTCAGACATCTTCCCTTAGCTTTGCTAAGGCAGATTTCACCGGGAAAGCATCTTTCAAGCCGGTCCGCATGCTGTCTTGCCAGACAACTTGCGAGCCATCCAACCGGCTTGCATGCATGTCAGCTTGCCAGCAATCTGGAACGACAATGGGACAGCTTGCAAGCAATCCATCTTGCAAGGGTGAAAGACGACTGGCTTTCCATCAAGCCATCAGGATGACATGTTGTCGTGATGGCGAACTGTCTTGCTGGCTTGCAGGAAATAATGCTTGCCAGCCTGCCAGACTGCTGGTAGGTTCGCCCCATGATTATCGCCATCGCAAATTCCAAGGGCGGCGTCGGCAAGTCCACGGTGGCCGTGCATTTGGCGGGCTGGCTGCACGAGCAGGGCCATCAAGTGATCCTGGCCGATTGCGACAGTCAGCAATCCTCCTCCGAATGGATTCGCGAAGCCGTCCCACAAGTCAAAAGCGTTCGCCTCGACAATCCGGACGTAATTCTTAGCGAATTGCCCAACCTGGCCCAGGAAGCGGATTTCGTCGTGGCCGACGGTCCCGGCAGCCAAACGGAAACCAGCCGGGCATTATTGCTTCGCGCCAACCTCGCCATTGTTCCCTGCAAAGCTAGTATGTTGGAAGTGCGCGGCGCTGGCGAAAGCCACCGAAGTGCTGCGACAAGCTCAAGATATTCGCAACGGGCAGCCCAAGGCGGTGATCGTGCTGAGCATGGTCGGCAAGCATTACCGGTTGACAAAGGACATGAAGGACGCGGCACTTCGTCCATCGCACCCGGCTGTCGGATGACCATCCCCGCCGCGAATGGCCCCGCTTTGCGGGACGCCGCACCTCGTCGGGCATATTTTCGGAATCGTTTCAACTCAACAGCTTGGAAACCTTGGAGTCGGGCGATTAGGCGTAAAGTGGGTCAAACGACACGGCTCACATCCCGATAATCGGCAGATTTCGTGAAGTTCCAGCCTCTGAGTCGCTGTTCTCCCCCCGTTTGCTCTCTGTGGATACCGTCGGGCTATTAGGCGCAAAGCTATCGGGCGATTAGGCGCACGCTGACTCGGGCGATTAGGCGCAAATCATCGGGCGATTAGGCGCACGAACCCTCAAAATGGTCCGCCCGATCAAAGCGTTGCCGGACAGCTAACTGTTTAACTGATCTAAAGATCAAAGATCTTAACTTACTTAACGGACTCGCCTTGTGGATAAGTCGATCGACGGCCAGAGGTCTGTCGCCGATAGCTGAGCAAGAAGGGATCGGAAGCATGGCATTCAGGGAGGAAGTGCAAACCAGTTTGGACATGTTCAAGACGGACCAGCCCAAATTCGCACAGAAATGGGCCAAGGAGAGGGGAAGGACTTCAATCCGCCCCCCCGAGCGCCAAAAATTATCAAAGGCCATTCATTGGCCGTTTATTTCAATCTGGCAGGATGTCCACATCCAAGACCGAAAACCAAGTACATCCCTCCGGTTGACAAGCCTATCGCTGTTGGATAGACGTTTGTTATCGCTTACACTTAGGGAAAAACCCAATGCGTTATCAGCGCTCGCGCGAAATCGAAGATCGGCTTGAGGCTGTTTTGCGGCTGATCCGAACGGGCAACTATTCGACGCCCGCCCTGGCCGAGAGAGTCGGCGTCTCGATTCCCACCGTATCGCGTTCCGTCGAGGCGTTGCGGGAAAGGGGATACGACATCCGCGCCGAGAAAGGGCCGGAGGGATGGCGTTACGTCCTGCTCAAACCGAACGCCAATCGTCCCAGCCTCTCTCAGGTGCAGGAGCAGGCATGAAGAAGCGTTCAAAAACGAACCCCACTCCGGCCGCCGGTAAAGCCCGCCCGAAATCAAAACCATCCGCGTCGCCGTCAGCCTTGACGCCCAACCAGGCGGATTTCGACACGGTTCTGGAGCTGATCGATGCCGCCAGAAGCCGGGCCGTTGCCACCGTCAACACCGCCCTGATCGAGCTTTACTGGAGCATCGGCGAGTTCATCACGGTCAAAATCGCCGAGGACGGGTGGGGGAACGGGACGGTCAGCACCCTGGCCGACCACATTCGCCGGCAACAGCCGAACGCACGCGGATTTTCGTCGCAGAATCTCTGGCGAATGCGGCAGTTTTTCGAGACGTATCGCTCTCAGCCGAAACGAGATCGTCCGGCCGGACCAGGTGTGGTCCACCGACATCACATACATCCCGCTTCAGCACGGATATCTGTATCTCGTGGCGGTGATGGACTGGTTCAGCCGGTACGTCTTGAGCTGGCGATTGTCGAATACGTTGGAAGGAAGTTTTTGCCTGGAGGCGTTGGACGAAGCCTTGTCGATCTCGCGGCCCGAAGTGTTCAACAGCGACCAAGGCAGCCAGTTCACGGCGATCCAATTCACGAAGCGTTTGGAACGCTTGAACGTGGCGATCAGCATGGACGGCAAAGGGCGGTGCTTGGACAACGTGTTCATCGAACGCCTGTGGCGAAGCGTGAAATACGAAGAGGTCTACTTGAAGGACTACGCGGATGGCTGGGAGGCCGAAGAGCAGTTATCGCGTTACTTTGAGTTCTATTGTGAGGAACGGATCCATCAATCGTTGGGCTATCAAACGCCGGCGAGGATCTACGCGGGAAAAGATTGAAGGCTGGACAAAGCGGTGGACGAAAAATGAAACAAAGTTTCGTGCAAAACGGTGGGGGAACTGGTGAGGTCTCGGACCTGGCCCCCTGTCATCGGCGGCAGACGACGAGGCCTATGAAGGGCCTCGTCTGCCGCTGACTCATACCACTAAACAACCCCGTTCGCTGTCCAAAGAATGGGGTCCACCTCATTCTTCCGATGCTGTGTTGCAGAACGTTTGGACTGATCCATACACCCGATTGCGAACGAGATCATAGATGCCATGCGGAATGATTACGCCTTCGGCCCAACTCGGAAAATCATGATCGAAGGCTTCAAAGGCTTTTGTGCTGCGCACGCGGACTTGGCGAAACAGTTGGCCTTGAAACTCTTTGGCCTTGGAATCCACCGAGAAATAGGGATTCCCCGCTGCCAAGTCTGCTGACCGCCGTCAGAGAATTTGGCGAGTGACAGCGGTAGACTGAATTTCAAACACAGACCATAGCCAGGAACGGGAACACAACCGAAATAATCGCTCAAGTTTAGCATAGCATCTGGACGATGGAGGTTGAGCCTCATGATCCGGATTAGGGCCTTGGTCAGCAGGTCAGTCAATCGAGCTAAGGGTGTAACCGGTCGCCCGCAACTAAAATGGGCGGTCTAGCATGGGCTAGGTAATCCTGGTGGGGCCGAAAACTCCTGGATTTATGGATGCTAATGACCAAATTGTCAGATAGCTGATATAGTTACAGTGAATGCGTTGATTTTGCCTGATTTTTGCAAACGGGTTAATCGCGAAAGAAAAAGCACTAAAAGGCCCAAATCAAGGGGAAAATTAGGGGTTCTGAAGATTGCGGGTGACCGGTTACACCCTCGACCTAATGGCCCTGGAAGAGTTGCAGAATGATTGTTCAAATCTCAACTTGCAGACGCCAGTTTGCAGACGCCAGTTTGCAGACGCCAGTTTGCAGACGCCGGTTTGCAGACCGTCACCATTTCTCGGGACGAAATGATACGCTCGGAGTGCCCCATTCGAGTCAAAACTCAGAGGATCTGCGGGGAGCTTGGGCAGATGATTTTCTATCCGCAGCAACGTCTGAAAACGGGGACGAGCCTGTTCCTGGCGGGGTTGGTGTGGCTGATGGCTGTCCCGGTGCTGAGTGATGAGATCCCCGGTTCAGCCGAATTCGATGAGTCTTCCGCCTCAATTGCGGCGGGTTTAGAGCAGCGGCTGCAACAGTTCGAACAAAGCCAAGCTGCACTTGTCGAGCAGAACCGTCGGTTGACGTTGCAGATGGAACGTCTTCAGCTTCGAGAACGGTTGCAGGAGTCGGATTCGACGCGGGACGCTTCGATGCTGCCATCGAGCGATCGGCCGCCTGTCGATGTGGGCGAAGCCCCGGTGTTTGACACTCCAGGACGAGCTTCCTCCGTGAACTTTTCATCTCTCACTTTTGACACGGCCGAAGATTTTCCGCATGAGGTCAGTTCTCTTTCCGTCTCTGGTGGTGCACAACCGGGAAGATTTTACGCCAATTTCGATCGTGGCTTTGTGATCCGTCCAACAGACGCAGATGAGTCTCCGTTTGAATTGAAAATTAATGGACAAAATCAGATCCGGTATACAGGTTTTGAGCGAGTCAAGCCCACTTGGACCGACAGTGCGGGGATCGTGACGCCGTTGAGCAATCAGAGTAGTTTTCAGATTCCGCGCGGGCGACTGATCTTTTCCGGATTCGCGTTTCGCAAAGAGGCTCTTGTACAACCTGAATATTGATTACAACACCGTCAGCAACAGTCAGATCAATTTCCGGGCGTATTGGCTGGCCTGGCGGTTCAACCGGGCGATGACCGTTTATGCCGGGCAGAGCAAGGTTCCCGGCGGCCGTGAATGGCTTTTGTCATTCGTCGATACCCAGGGTGTCGATCGATCGATGGCCACCACATTCTTTCGCCCCAGCTTGAGTCAGGGGATCTGGGCCACTGGAGAGCCAACCGACGGCGTCTTCTATCACGTTATGATGTCCAACGGGTTTAATACGCTCGGTTCGACGCCGCAACAACTCAGCTCGTTGATGGCCTTTTCGGGGTCTGTCTGGTGCGAACCACTAGGCGATTTCGGCCGAGGGTATTCCGACTTTGAATGGCATGCTGAACCAGCCATTCGGATCGGAACCAGTCTCACCTACGCTCCCGAGCGGGGACCACAGGGAGGTTCGAACGTACCGGAAAACTCTCCGATTCGTCTCTCCGACGGCACGCTCATTACCCAAACCGGCGCGTTGGCACCTGGCACGACCTTGAACGCGTTCAAAATCGGCCTGGCCACGGTCGACTTTGCATATAAGTATCAAGGGGGCAGCCTGAGCGGCGAGTTCTACTTGCAGGAACTGTTTGACTTGAGAGCCAGCGGGCCGATCCCCCAATCCTCCATCTACCAATACGGAAGTTTTGCCCAGGCAGGATATTTCTTAATTCCGCAAACGTTTGAACCATATGCCCGCACATCGTACGTCACCGGGCCGTCTGGAGCAGGAGCGGAATACGCGGGCGGCTTCAATTGGTTCTTCCTGCCGGGCAAGCAGAACTTACGATTCACGTTAGATGCCGCCTGGCTCGACCATGTCCCGGCCGACCAGAACCGTACGAACTATCAGGCGGGCCAGACCGGCATTCTCGTGCGGTCGCAGCTCCAAATCTTCTTCTAGGCGAGCGGTGATGTGATTGAATTGCGACTCTTTTGCCGAATCATTGGCCTGTCGGGGTGGTGGCCCACAGAGGGGGTGGCGTGCTGCGGAGGCGGCGGCTCTGAAACATGATCGCGTTTTGACGGTGACGAGTTCTCGAAAGAACTGCACGATCTTGCCGTGGAACAGCCCGCAGCGTTTATTGAGAAACGCGATCGCCGCCTGGAGGTTCAGCCCCAGTTGCGAAGTGCCCGCTCCCAACGCATCGGAGGTTTGCAAGTCGTGCCGCCCCTGCACCCGCTGGCCGCACTCCTCGCAGCATCCGATGTGGATGTGAAATTGGCGATAGATCACGCGGCAGGGAATTTCCGTCTGATAAAAACTCATCGATCGCTTCGGGAGGCGGCGGTTGGTGGTGAGTCTTGACCCCATACCGGCCCCCGGGCGTTTTTTCGGGTGGGCTTTGGGCGGCCCTTTGGAAAAGGGAGCCGCTTGCCGCTTGGCCTGCCGCTGTGAAGCCTCGAGTTGGGTGGTCAACTGGGCAATGTGCGTTTCCTGTTGGGCAACTTGCGATTCAAGTTGCGCCACTCGAGCAACCCATTGGGCCACTTGGGATTCCAGTTGGGCCACGCGTTGTTTCAGGGATCGGTTCTCCTGACAGAGCCGCCGATTTTCTGCCTGAAACGATTGCCATTTAGACCGCTTCATTCCACCACCTCCATGACCGCAATCCCAAGTGAATTTTCGCGGAAAAATGGAGCGAGTCAATACGCTAATCAATTACGGCGAGCGACGCGTTCAGGTTGGTTTCGAATCTGCAACAGCTCCAACGGCCTTCCCCCTTTTTTGCAGATAATGAGATGGCGGCCATCCTCGGATTCGTCTCTGCTTAGGCAGCGTTCAAAGTTCTAGCTACTCCGGCGGTTGTCATCTGCCGCCAAACGCTGGGCGCGCCTTGACTGCATTTCTTCCACTTTTCAGTCGGCATGAGGCCGAACGACCGTCTTCGAGACGGAAACGGCATTTCCGATTGCGTAAGATGTTCCATGTTAATCTGTATTGACTGTGATCATCTTGAGGAAAATCCAGATTCCTGTTCGACGATGTCGAGTGGACCGGACGGATCGTGCGAAGCGAATGTGCCGCTCGCGTCGATTATTCCCACAACTGTGTCGTGAGCAGGATGAAATACGGCTTGTGAAGCGGGTATTTTCGCACCCCCAATCATGTCATCCACGAAGTCCTAATCAAAAGGATGTCCTCATGCCCTTAGCGAATATTCGATTCATAGCCATCACCGCGATGCTCTCTCTGTGGTGGCATCAGGCAGCGGCGCAGGAGAGTTCAGTCGGCGAGGCTGCTGATTCGGCTGTAGACAGCGTTTCCGCCTGCCTGTCGGAGTCGAACGGCTGCGACTCTGTGTTTTCGGACTGCGGCTGTGATCTCTGGACGCGGCCAACCCTGACAAGCGACTGGGGTGGCCTTCGAACAGACCTCCAGAATTCCGGCATTACGTTTACCGGGCAATCAACGCAATTCGCCTTTGGGGTCGCAGGTGGCATTGACCGCCCCACGGTCCCCCTTCTTGGTCAAGGAGACACGTTCAAGTACACCGGTCGCGGCACATACAACGCGATCTTTGACTTGGAGAAGTTCGGCGGGTTGCCCCAGGGCAAGTTGCTGGTCACTGCAGAGCACTGGTACGGACAATACGGCAACGTTTCACTCAATACCGGCGCATTTGCTCCGGCTGTGTTTGGTGCTTTCCTTCCAACAGCGCCTAACAATCCCGGCGATCTTTTCCTCACCAATTTCGTGCTCACCCAGCCGCTGTCGGAAAATTTTGTGGTCTTTGCTGGCAAAAAGGTGGTGCCGGGCTCCGCCGATGTGGATGAGTTTGCGGGGGGAAATGGCACCCAACAGTTCACGAATCAAGCGTTTTGTCAGAACCCGGCATTCCTGCTCGGCCTGCCGTACAGCTCATTTATGGCTGGCGTGGCCATGCCGCAAGAGTGGGGCATGATTTCCGGATTCGTCCTCGATCCCCAGGATCGAACAAAAAATTTCTTTGACAATCTGGATAGCCTGTACTCCAAGGGCGTGATTGTCGGGGGCGAAGTGAAGGTGAAAACCAACTTCTTCGGCAAGCAAGGTGATCAGCACGTGGGCGGGGTTTGGAAACATGTCCAACTGACCGATCTCAGTTTTGCCGAGCCTCCTCCGGGCGTCTACCCCGAACCAACAGTCCCTGGTTTTCCGACCCTCAACGATTCTTACACGATCTACTATGGCTTCGACCAATACCTGGTGCAATACGTGGACAAACCTGGGCGCGGCTACGGACTCTTTGGGCGGGCCTCCATCAGCGATGGAAATCCGACCCCCGTCCAATACTTCCTCAGTGCCGGCATCGGAGGTTACAGCCCACTCGGAAAGCAACGTGGCGATCAGTTCGGCGTCGGCTGGTACTTTGTCGGTGCCAGCAACCAGTTTGGTCCGCTGCCGCAAGCGATTTTTGGTCCACGAAACGGAACCGGCGTCGAGGCTTACTACAAGATCCAAGTCAACCCTTGGATGGATATCAGCCCAGACCTACAGTACATCCATCCGGGGAATGGTGTGATCGCGAATGATGCATTCGTCTATGGCGTGCGGGTCAACATGGCTCTATGATACTGCGGCAGCCAATTGTTGTGGGCAATGGCGTCGTTGATCTTGCTCCCAAGCGTCAACAAGTCTGACCTGCGGTTCGTTGAACCCCGGCCACTCCCCTACATTCGGGAAGAATCGCCGGGGTTTGCGCTGACAGTGAAGCGTCACTTCACCTTCGTGAAATCGGTCGGTCCGTAGAGCTGGAGAACGGCGAACTACCCCTTGCCGGGCATAGATGGTGGCCTCCTTGGCAATTGCCCGGGCCTCTTCGGGTGTCACGGCATTTCCTGGGCGTGGCCCGAGGAGACTAATGTGAGCAGCAGGGTGGCCGAAATGGCCGCGATTCGCGATGTCATTCGCACGATAAGTCTCCGAGAAGGGTGATTGGGTCGAGTGTGGTGGCACGCCCAGGACGATCATGGTCGTGAACGCTTTTGTCAATTCGACCGAGTCGATGATCGTTTCAATCTACTGACGAAGGACGAAATCCGCAAACTGCGAAATAGCCGATCGTATAAATCACGACGGTGAAATCGAGCACGAAGGGGATCCAGAATCCACTCACGAATGAGTTCTGGGCGTTGGAAAGTACGAGCCAGACCATGAAGGACTTTTCTAACGCACTATAGAGCAGGATGGGAACACGCCACTGCGGAACCACGGCCGCCGCCATCATGGATATGCCCATGAGCCCGACCATAATCCCCCAGTGCTGGATGATGATCGTGTAGTCCTGCAGGTAGGGAAGCTGGGCGACATTGGGCATGGCCCACGACGGCAGGACTGCATAGAGCCCCACCAGCGCCGTCCCTGCCCCGGTCAATTGGAAAAAGGGTCGAACCGTTCGAGCAAAGAAATGTCTGATTTAATTCTTTTGCAATCGAGCCACCTTTACTGAATGTGTGACCTCTGTTGCGCTTCGGACGATGCAGATGAACGCACACGTCGAAGGAGCGTTGTTCGCAACGCCGACCTGAGTTAAGAATGGCAGACGGTCTCGAAGACCTGCCGCCACAACAGGACGTGTCAATTACTCGGATTGCCGAGCGTTTCGATCTCCTTCAAACGCTTGAGCGCCGCGGCGGTCTTGAACGTCTGATGGTTGATCCCAGCTGGCTCCACCATCCTGAAACGGGAACTGTCGCAGTGTCATCAGGAACTTCTTTCACCTAGTTGAGGTGACAGAATCGGGACAGAATGTCATATGTCCTTTGCGAGAAAACAC
Organism: uncultured Planctomycetaceae bacterium; assembly: GCA_963815195.1. GTDB lineage: Bacteria > Planctomycetota > Planctomycetia > Planctomycetales > Planctomycetaceae > CAWAVN01. Next base: position 66,822 of record CAWFGE010000007.1, on the reverse strand, counting down.
CCGTCGTGCCGCTGCGATTTGCACACTGGCACGACGGCGCGATCGTGCGAACCGATCAGTTCCCGCCTCCGCCCTGTCGGAGCTTCTGAAGGACTTTCTCCAGATTGAAACTGCCCGGCTCTTGACGCGGAGGGAACTCGGTGTAGGTCGACAAGTGCTGGCCGACGAAGGCAACTGCCGGCAACAATACGAACGCGTGGTCGACCCGCCATCGATCGTAGTCCCCTGCCTCGTGATCGGCCCGCTCGAAGGGATCGGTACGAAGACAGAACAGTTTCGGAAAGCGCAGCGTGACCAGGGGCTCCTGCCAAACATCCAGCCCGTGCGCTCGCTGTTCCATGAAAACGACTTTCCACCGGTCGTATCGCAGATTGGCCAAACTGCCATCATCGGTCCAGTAGAAGAACTCTCGCCGCGGAGACTCTTTCACCTCGCCTTTGAGATAGGGCATCAGATTGTACCCATCGAGATGCACTTTGAAATCCCTGCCATTCGCCTTGTGGCCCTTGAGCAGCTTCTCTTTGATGTCCGGCTCGCCCACAGCCGCCAGCAGTGTCTGGAGCATGTCTTCGTGCGAACAAATCCCATTGAAAATCGTGCCCGGCTTGATCACGCCCGGCCAGCGGATCATGCAGGGAACGCGGTAGCCACCTTCCCAGTTCGAGTTCTTTTCGTTGCGGAAGGGGGTGCTGCCGCCATCCGGCCAGGAAAAGCACTCAGCACCATTGTCGGTCGAATACATCACGATCGTGTTATCTGCAATGCCCAGCTTGTCGAGCTGGTCAAGCAACTGACCGACGTGCCCGTCATGTTCGACCATTCCGTCCGGATACACGCCTAATCCCGTCTTGCCTTCGGACTCCTTTTTCAAGTGGGTCCAGATGTGCATGCGAGTCGAGTTCCACCAGAGAAAGAACGGCTTGTCGGCTTTCACTGCGCGGTCCACGAAGTCCATTGCTCCTTTGGTGATCTCCTCATCAATGGTCTTCATCCGCTCGATCGTCAACGGCCCGGTATCGGTTATCTTCCCGTCGGCGAACGACTTGATGACCCCTCGCGGGCCGAATATTTTTTTCAGTTCAGGATGGAGTTTGAAGTAATCCGGATGCTCGGGCTCCTGTTCTGCATTCAGGTGATAAAGGTTGCCGTAGAATTCGTCGAAGCCGTGATTCGAAGGCAAGTGCTCGTCCAGGTCGCCCAAGTGGTTCTTGCCGTACTGGGCAGTCATGTACCCGTGATTTTTCAACAATTCCGGAATTGTTGGATCCTTCTCGGACAGCCCTTCTTTGCGCCGGGGAGGCCGACTTTAAGCAACCCGGTGCGGAATGGGCTCTGGCCGGTAATGAATGCCGCCCGTCCCGCCGTGCATGACTGCTGTCCATACCAATCCGTGAACAATCCGCCTTCATTGGCCACGCGATCAATGTTCGGTGTGCTGTAGCCCATCATCCCGCGGTTGTAGGCGCTAGGGTTGTTCCACCCGATGTCGTCACCCCAAATGATCAAGATGTTCGGCTTCTTGCCGGTTTGCGCCAGCGAGGCCATGGCCAGCTCATTGTGACCCGCCAGGGCGAGTTGGTCGCCCCGACTCAGGTCTTTCGAGCAGCAGACCTCCGCAGGCGCTTCCACCGGCACCGACAGGTCGACACTGCCGCTGGCTGATGGAACGCTTTTCGTCGTCGAGGTCTCGACGGCGGCGTTGGCGGATGGCCGGAAATCCAGGGTGGCAACGGCAAAGCCGAGGGCTCCGCCAAGTAGGAGTGTCACCCAGGCGGATGACGGCAAAATTCTCGACATGACTAGTCCTTTCAATGGAGACACGAGACTGACAAAACACGGATACGACGGAAATACGTTAATGATGAGCAGGATTCACCGATTTGGCGCAACGAAAGCCGACATGCGACATCCAGGCAAAGGCCCGCTCGACCACCCAGCGGGTCTTGCCGAGGCCGCTGCCGTGCGGCGTGTTCCGTTTGGCAATCAGCCTGCCGGATGCCCAGCCCCGTCCGCCACGCGAACAGACAATTGCCGTGTCTTCGTTGAAAGCGAGGGGAAACACACTGGTAGCGGCCGAAATGGAACGGCAAGTAGGCCACTCCCAATCTCACCACTGCCGCCGTTGCTTGGAACCTACTTTAACTTTTTGAAGTCACCAGGCTTCCACTGTTTGTTGATGGCGGCCGGTCTCGTAGACCGGCCGCCATCAACAGGACGTGTCAATTACTCGGATTGCCGAGCGTTTCGATGTCAGTCAATCGCTTGAGCGCCGCGGCAGCCTTGAGCGTCTGATAGTTAATCCCCGCCGCATTCAAGCTGCTCCCTTCCTGGAAGGGAAACTGCGGAATCGTGACAAGAAAGTTCTTGATCTGATTTTGCACAGGCACGAACAGCCAGATGTTGTCCCCATACCAGCGACATATACATACTCGATTCGAGCGCCATCTTTTCGTAAGGGTCGGCCTTAAGGTGGGTGATCAACGGCCAACCTGTGATCTTGCGGGTGCCGGTCGCGATGTTCCCATCAACCACGGCGAAGTTGACTTTCCAGTCTTTCCACCGAACGGCGTTCAGTTCGCCTCCCTGGCCGAAGTAGAGAATCTCCTCACGGGGCCCCTTCGCAACTTCTCCCTTGAAAAAGGGCAGGAAGTTGTAACCGTCGGCATGAACCTTGAACGTCTTGCCATTCGCCTTATAGCCCTGCTTGAGTTTCTCGACCACATCCGGCACGCCAGCGGCGGCCAGGAAGGTTGGCATCCAGTCCTCCTGGGAGAAGATCGCGTTGATCTTGGTACCGGGCTTGATCACACCCGGCCAACGTACCAGCATCGGAACGCGGAAGCCGCCTTCCCAGGTGGTTCCCTTTTCACCGTGGAACGGTGTGATGCCACCGTCAGGCCACGAAGCCGTCTCGGCACCATTGTCGGTGCCGTAGACGAGGATGGTGTTGTCGGCGATGCCCAGATCGTCGAGTTTCTTCAGGACTTCGCCCACGAAGCCGTCGTGCTCCACCATGCCGTCGGGATAAAGGCCTATGCCTGTTTTACCTACGGACGCCTTTTTGAGGTGCGTCCAGACGTGCATGCGGGTGCTGTTGTACCACAGGAAGAAGGGTTTCTTCGCTTTAGCGTTCCGATCCACGAAATCCATTGCTTTCGCGTGGACTTCCTCGTCAATGGTTTCCATGCGTTTCGCGGTCAGCGGGCCGGTGTCCTCGATGGTCTGGCCGCCCTTTCCATCCGCTTTGCAGTGGAGCACGCCGCGGGGACCGTACTTCTTCTTGAACTCGGGATCTTTCGGGTAGTAGTAGGTCTCCGGTTCTTCCTCGGCGTTCAGGTGGTACAGGTTGCCGAAGAACTCGTCGAACCCATGCAGCGTAGGCAGGTGCTTATCCTGATCGCCGAGGTGGTTCTTGCCGAATTGTCCCGTCGCGTAACCCTGTTCCTTGAGGAGATCAGCGGTGGTCGGAGTCCAGTCCGGGATACCGTGCGGGCTGCCGGGCATGCCGATGGTCAGCAAGCCGGTGCGGAACGGATGCTGCCCGAGGATGAACGACGCCCGGCCCGCAGTACAACTTTGTTGCGCATAGGCATCTGTGAACAAAGCACCCTCTGTGGCGATGCGATCGATATTTGGAGTCTGATACCCCATGATACCGTGGTTGTAAGCGCTGATGTTGTGAACGCCGATGTCGTCGCCCCAGATGACGACAATATTTGGCTTTTTGCCCGTCTGCGCTACTGCCGTCGTAACCACCTGATTGTGGCTCACAAGCAGACGCTCATCTGCTCGGCTTAGACCTTTATCGCGGTAGGCAGCAGTGTCGACTTCTTTCAGGTCATCAAGACGGGAGCCTTTTTTCACGTCATCAACAAGGGAACTTTGCGGCTTCGCCGAGAAGGCCGGCTGCTCAATTGGGCTCAGTGCGACGACGTATCCCAAAACGGCACCGATTGCCACCATCAATAGGGAGCTAGAAAACCAGTTAGGCAACTTCATTTGGAGTCTCCTTAATCAAGGAAGTAAAAATCAATTACAGCATTTCGATGATGCAATCTCTGCTAGTGTTCCGTCATTCTTCGATTGACAGGTGGTGTCCCCTTGGCTCTGCCAGTGCTTGAAAGGAACGGTAAACTCGATCTCGCACTGGCGGAGCCAATGGCACGCGTCAAACCAAGATTGACGCGACACTAGGCTGCCGGGCACGGTCTCTTGCCCGGACGTTATACAACGAAACCCTACATGCATCCCAGTCTTGCGTGAATACATGTATATGCGAGATCAGTGTGAGTCGTTACAAAGGAACGAGCCGCCGCGTTGACTTCGCTAAGCCATGAACGAGCGCATGGGATCATGACCTCTGATCCGGTCCCGTGGGATTGAGGGTAACGTTCGTCTGTGAACGTTTGATGTAAAAATCGCGATCGTACCAGTCGCCAGCCATATCGAAGAGCCCATATCCGTTGGCTTTGAAGGTGCCGACGGGATCTGCTAGTGTGCACACACTCACATCTGTGTGTTTTCGTGGAAACGAGCCTGTCCATAGATTCGCTTGCGGCAAGGTTTCGCTCGGTGGATCGCTTTCCTATACATAGGGCGCATAGGGCTTTCCCTGAAGTCCTCCAGGGGCGGCACACTCCCACACTCGGCTTCCGTCAGCAATCCTCTTTCCTGCCCAGCTGGCGTAAGCCACCGCATCATGCCATGAAACCTGGACCACCGGATGATTTTCGTCGAATCCATCGAGAAACCATCAACAACGACACGATGAGCAGCCTGTTCAGGCGATCGATGCGTCGCTTCCCACTAGGAATTTGCCACCTTTAATCCAGACCATTCCTTCTTGCGCAGCTAGGGGCGTTTCGGGAGGTGTACCCACGGAAATCTCGTTCAGGTTTAACGAAGTCACTTTCGATTCAGGAATGCTCCATGCGAGTCAAGGAGAATGCGTAAATGAACGCGGCCACATGAGAAAACATTCGAGCATCGGAGTGAAAGTTGCCGCGGTACGGCGGGCCACAATAAGAGTTCCAAGCCACTTCTTTTTGGCCAGGATCAAGAAGAATGAGTGGGACGTTAGGGTAATTATGACGCGTCAATCGGGAGATGTCAAGCATTCAGTAAGTGAATATTAGTGATTGAATAGCGACTCTTTTGCCCCGGATTATTCACGAGCCATCGCTGCGATCGTCCAAAAACCTCTGTTTGGGTGTAACCGGGGTGACCGGTTACACCCCCCTCTGTTTTTCCTTGAGGAAGTGCGTGTTTTCACTCAAAAAGACGCTTCACCAATTTGGTGAAGGCAAACAAGCACTCGAAAAGTGCGTTTCGCGTTGAAAAATGCGGGCGAAACCGTGCTAGCACTCGGTGCCTTGTGAATAATCCGGGTTTGCCGAATCATTGGCCTGTCAGTGTGGTGGCCCACAGAGGGAGGTGCCGCGCAACGCCGGTAACGATTCTGGTTTTGATAACACGCTCGATTTCCCAGACGACCCAGAATCACAAGTTTACTTTGATTCTGCGAAATAAGACGAAATAAGAAACATGCGTCAAACGGGTCGGCCGCCGATTTTCCAACCGGTTTCGTCCGGCACCGCCCCAAGGCGATCCCCGCACCGACTTGACGATCGCGTTGTAAACCTCTCGACAACGGCGTCCCGCCCGCAGCGTGGCTTGGACCGAGCCGCCCGCGACAGCCGAATGTCAAACAGCTCCCGAAAGAATTGCACGATCTTGCCGTGAGACAGCCCACAGCGTTTATTGAGAAACGCGATCACCGCCTGGAGGTTCGGCCCCAGTTGCGAAGCCGCGGCTCCCAACGCATCGGAGGTTTGCAAGTCGTGCCGGACCATCACGGGAACCAAGGCGAATTTGCATGGGAGGCTCCTTCCTCAAAACGACCGACAAGTCGGGGAAGTCGCCATTCTGACCCATCAACCATCCACGTTCAACCCGTCACGAATTGGGATCGCACCCAATTGTTACTCGTCATCCGACCAAAAGTATCGTCCAAAAACGACTGGCTTACCCAATCGCTACAGGCGACGCAAGACTTCGGTCGAACGCGGGATTTCTGGTTTGTTCCCGAAAAGTGCCATCGACAGTTTGCCGATTCCTTTTGAGGAACCCTCATTGGATGGCATTTCTGTTCATATAGTTAGGATACCAGAATGGCTCACAATTCTTCGTGTGGAACCATTTGGCGGACAACGCATTTTGGACGGGTTCTGAGCCTGATCGGGGCGCTGGCGACATCACAGGCGACGGCTCAAGATTTCCTGCCTTCGTCGACGCCGATTTACAATAGCCAGGTTGAAACGGCGCCGGCCGAATACCCACCTCCCCCTGAGATTGCCGCCGCGCAACCTTCGGCTTTCTACGTCTCACCGTATGCCGGCAGTCTGTGGGAACGGCCGGTCTTGCTCGGCAACTTCGGCGGTTCTCGCGACGATCTCGCTGCCCGCGGTTATACGTTCAATCTCGGCCTCGACGCAGATCTACCAGGGCGTCGCTTCCGGTGGTGTGCGTCAGGGATTCGAATATGTCGGGCGCAATGACTACTACCTCAACGTCGACGGCGAAAAAGCCGGCTTGTGGAAGGGCTTTTTTGTCACGTTGCACGGCGAGACGCGTTATGGCAACGGCATCAACCTAGACACCGGCGCGATCATGCCGGTCAACACTGCATCGCTGTTCCCAGTTCCCACCGGCAGCGTCACGGCATTGACAGCTGTTAAGTTCACACAGGCGCTTTCGGAAAACTTCATCACGTTCGCGGGGAAAATCAATCTGCTCGATGAACTGGTGCAACCTTATGCCGCCGGCCGGGGTGTGGACGCCTTCATGAACACGGGGCTGGCCTTCCCCGTCGCAGCCGCCCGTTCGGTTCCTTATTCCACCTTGGGTGCGGGATTCGCCGTGTTGGACAACATGCAGCCGATCTTTTCGATGATGGTGCTCGACACCAACAATACGCCGACCACATCCGGCTTTCAAAGCTTTTTCAATAACGGCGCGACCATCATTGCCAAACTCGATCTTCCGGTCTCCATCAATAACCTGCCCGGCCATCAAGGCGTCTGGGGCACATACAGCAGCGGAACGTACAACGACCTCTCTCCGACGCCCTATTTTGATCCGGAACTCGGGCTAAGTTTGGTCTCGGGTAGGGACACGGGTTCCTGGTCGTTGCTTTATTCCGCCGACCAGGCGCTGTTCGTTGACGCCAGCAATCCGAAGCGCTCGTGGGGATTGTTCACGAACATCGGCTTATCCGATAACGGCCCCAGCCCGATCCGCTGGTCTGCCAACGTGGGTCTCGGCGGCAGCAGTCCGCTGGTCACGCGGCCGCTTGATACGTTCGGCGTCGGTTACGCATACACCGGATATTCCGATCCGGTGCAAACCCTCGCGCCGGCCCTGTTACCGATCCGAAACGATCAGGTTGTGGAACTGTTCTACAACTACGCCGTGACGCCGTGGTTTCGGATAACACCCGACCTGCAATTTCTCGTCCCGGCCCGCGAACAAACACTGGCGATTCTGCCGCGCAACCGTGATGCGATCAATAACGCCGTCGTGTTGGGACTCCGGGCAAAGATCGATTTTTAGACTTGCAATTTCCAGGTAGCGGACGGTTGATTGATATTCCGTCTTGACAGTGAAGTGGAATCGGAATTTGCCTCGCCGTGCGAGATACTACACATACCGCTGATATCCTGTGACAGATCGAGGTACTGCCGTTCCGACGTGCCGTCACGATCATATTGGTTTTCGTGTGGCAGGTGTAGAACGGTGTAGAACTGCCCGGTGACAACCCGGATCGCAGTTGCGGTGCGCTGCCAAATCAAGCAGTCCCTTCGCTGATTTTGGCACGAGCGGCGGCAACCAATTCATCCTTCTGTTTTTCAACCTGCTTGATCCCTGCCTTGAGCGACTTGTTACTTCCACAGGAATTTGGAGTGATAAAATTGTAGTTGCAACATAGTCGTTAGTTGATAGTCGTTAGTTCAAGTTTGGCTTCTCGGAAGTAGCCTTTGATCCGCTCTGGTAGGCCGGCGATCTCGTCTAGGATTGTGTGGATGGTCTCGGCGAAAGCCGGGGTGTCGTCGGGAAGCGGCTTGTTTTTTAAGTTTGCTTTCAAGTCGTTGTTGAGGAACTCGTCCGGGTTGTATTCCGGACTATAACGCGGCAGCCAAGTAATTTCGATTTCTTCGGCGTGCTCCGAAACCCAACGCTCGACGGCCTTGGCCGTGTGAGCCGGATGGCGGTCGATGACAAGAAAAATTTTCTGCCGAGTCGAGGCAATCAGTTGTTCCAAATAGTCGATAAACTTGTTCGCATTCAGCGTTCCCGGAATCAGACGATAGGTCATTTCACCATCGGGAGTGACGCTCGAGATCAGATTCTGCTGGATGCGGGTTTTGGGAAACTCCAGCACCGGCGTCTGACCGATCGGCGCATAGCTGGTGCCGATCTGGTCTTGAGCATCGGAAGAATATGCCTCTCAACGATGAACTGTTCTTTGACATCGCCATGAGTTTTTCATATGCCAACTGATGGAGTTCGTCTTTAGTTTTCGCTTGATGGCTCTTTAGCTCCTGATGTTTCAAATGATTCCATACCTTTTCATCTGGATTCCAGTCAGGAGAGTACTTGGGCAGATAAAATACATGCAGTCTTTTTTGGTTTTCCATATAGGCCTTGGTCCGTTTCGATGTGTGAGGCGGTGCCTGATCCATGACCACGACCAAATGACGCCTTGGATGATGTTTTAACATCTGCCTTAAAACGTCGATGACCTCCTCGGATGCGATTCGCTTCTGATCCCGGATTATTCACCAAAAAAGATGAAAAAAGAAGGAACCATCGCGTGACCCTCTGCGTTTAAGGGGTATACCGCAATCCCGAAACCAAACGGAGGAATCACGCGATGGGTGAAGCTCAGCCTAACATTTTCGAGCCCGATTTCAATCGTTCCATCAAGGTCAAGGCCGTCGATGGGCGGCTCACGTCACACTCCGGTGCCGTTCTGCTGCGGGACTTCGATCATCGGCTCGGACTCACCGAATCCCTTGCCGATCGACTGATCGATCCTCGCCGGCAAGACCGCGTCCGCTATCAAGGCGTCGAACTGCTGCGGGAAAGAATCTACGCCATGGCCCTGGGAGAGTCCGATCAGGATGATCTCGACCGGCTCGCCCATGATCCCGCCATGAAGATGGCCGCCTGGGACCGGCCCGGCGAAGAAGTGCTCAACCAACGCCTGGCCAGCCAACCCACTCAATCCCGGCTCATCGATTGGCTGGCCGACTGCAAGACGAATCTCGAGGCCGTGCGGAGCGCCTTGTTCGACTGGATCCATCGGCATATCAAAAGCACCGGCGACAGCGACCGCCGCGTCCGCTACGCCACCATCGACATCGACAGTTTCCCGATGCAGGTTTATGGCCAGCAGCCGGGGGCCCGCTATAACGGTTACTACAAGGAGACCGTCTATCATCCGCTGGTCGCTAGTTTCTCGGTCGGCGGCGACTACGACGGCACGCGGGAAGGCCAGCGGCTGGGGAACGGCTTCATTCATGCCATCCTGCGGCAAGGCAGCGTGCATACGGCCAATGGCATCCGGCGGTTTATTCGCAACGTGGTCGGCAAGGCCCGGCAACTGGCGTGGAGCTTCGACCTCCGGATCGATGCGGGTTTCATCGCCGGCCCGGTGTTGGATGAGTTGACCGACGAAAACATCCGTTTTTGCGGGAGAATCAAGAAGAACAACGTGCTGGAAGAGATGGCCGCGCCCTATCTGACACGTCCCGCGGGCCGGCCGCCCAAAGGGGGATATGAGGACGTGATCGAACTCGGAAAGTACCAAGCCGAGGGCTGGCGTCATCCGCAGCGGGTGATTCTGGTCATCGTCGACAAGCCGGAGGCGAAGACGGGCCAACTGGCTCTGTTTCCGCGTTACTTCTTCCTGATCACAAACTGGACCGAGGAGCAACGCTCGGCGGATGAGGTGTTGTCGCACTACCGCAAGCGCGGCACGTTCGAGGACCGGCTGGGCGAATTCAACGCGGTGATTGGCTGCCGTCTTTCGTCATCGGTGTTTGCGGAGAACGAAGTGACGTTGCTGTTGGGCCTGCTGGCGTTCAACCTGGCGTCGATGCTGCGGATCGAGTTCGAGGACGAGTTGGGCGGTTGCTGGGACTTGCATCGTTTCCAGCAGTCGGTGCTGCGGACAGGAGCGCGGGTGGCGAAGCACTCCCGCCGCCTGGTGATTTACATTGAGGAAAGCGTCCGCGCGTTTTGGGCAGCGATGTCTTCCCGCATCCGCTCGCTGCGCCTGGCCAACCTCTGGCCACGTCCGCGTGGAGCTGGCCCGCGGCCCTACACACCTCTCCCACGTCACGCCCATGAGCAACTGGTTCTTCGGGACTGAGCAGTTCGCCATCGTGGCATCCGCCTTTCTGTTTCTTTCCTTCACTCACCCAACGATCGCCAGGCCCCAGGGGGAAAGGGGGCGGTCCGCCCATCCTCCGCTCCCCAACCACCCTGTGCACTTTCCGCCACGGAAATACTCACCACGCACGGACCTGATGAATAATCCGGGCTGATGAAGTCGGAAAATGAGTCCACCTCGTCCGGTGATTGCCGACATAGCAGCCACGCCCCCGCGTTTTCCAGTGACAGCCTGCTTTGGTGTCTTGCCTTTGGGTGCCCAGGTCTTTCCCAACAATGCGGTCAATGAGATGTTCGATTCGTCCTGAAAATTCAAAATGGCCCTGTTTTTGTGGACCGCGGCACGAATTCTCGGGACTTCCCTCCGAGCCCAGGCTTGCCGCTCCTGCTCGGAAACTTGAAAATACTCGCGTTCCGGTTTCTGGTAGCGGAGACCGGCCGCGTGCAGTCGGCGAAGGATGGTTTGGTTTGATAGCTTGACTCGAAATTCACTCTCAATTACTTGCAACAGTCGTCGTGTTGTCCAAAAGTCAGTCTCGTAGCCATAATCAGATGCCGGCGCAAGGACGATAGTCCGCAGTGCCTCGGCATCAACCTCCGTGAGCCTTTTAGGCCGACCGGTTACCGGGCGACGTACCAGACCTGCGTCGTCTCCGGCTTCCTGATAACGCACAACCCATCGATAGATCGTTGTCCGATCGGCTCCATAGGCTTGTGCGACCGTCGTAATAGGTATATGCTCATCCAGAACGGCACGTACCGCACGCAATCGAATCTCGTATGTCGAGTTTGCACCGCTCATAGCGGCGCGAGTTGTCCGTAAAATACTATTGTTTGTCAATACCTATGTTGCAGGGTTGCAGGACTTTTGGTCCGATCCATACTATACCCAGAGAGGATCAGGACCGCCGCTCCGCAGGATGGGCAGTCTGACGGGTCCGAGCGAAACCCTGACCTCACTGAAATCCCGATTCGGGAGGAACAACGATGGCATCAATCTGGAATCAGAAGGGAGCCACCCTCAGCGACAAATCGGCTCGGAAGGAGTTTGGGCTGACACAACCGGAGATCATTGCCGCCATTCGGGAAGGCAAATTGCAGTACCGGGAGAACCACATCCACGGCAATCCTTATCTCAGACTCTTAAGTCACGAAGTCGAAGCCTTGGTCAAGGAACAGAGCGGAGCGTATGGGCTGCAAACGAAAAAGCTCAAGAAGGAATTGACCGATCTCAATCAGGAAGCGAGGAAGCTCAAAACTCGGCTGAAAGCAATCGAACGCCGCCAGGCAGAAATTAAAGTGGAACTTGGGGAGTGATGATCCCGCAAGCGATTGAGCCAAACCATGCCCATCCACTACAAAACTGGCGATGCCACACGGCCCGAGGGCGAAGGGCCAAGGCTCATTGTCCGTTGCTGCAATGACCTGGGCCGTTGGGGAAAAGGGTTTGTCCTCGCCCTTTCCAAGCGGTGGAAGGAACCCGAAGCTCATTATCGGGCATGGCACACCGATCCATCAGACTCGCCATTCGAGCTTCGGCAGGTCCAATTCGTGGAAGTCGAACCCAGCCTTTGGTGGGGGACTTTCGACGAGGGGCGTGGACTGGCCCAATCTCAGCACTGGGAGCGGAACCAGAGATTCAATGGCTGGCTCAGGCTCAGGCTTTACTGGAGCAGGGGCGGTGGCCACCAAGTCGGCTTCCTGAGTAGGGTTGATGGAAACCGCCGCCGTTTCAACCTGTTCAGGCGGGCTTTCATCCATTTGTTCGAGGGCCGTCAGCAGTTCCGTGGCCAATGATCGAAGTTCCTGCCTCAACGTGGCATCTTCTGACGCCAGAAGCACGAGTCGATCAGTGATGGTTGCTAACGCATTCGTAAGATTCGACATCAAATGACCTCGTTGCCAATCAATTCCAATCATTCCCATTCGGGATGCCACCAGCAGCAATGCGAACAAGACCGGGATGAGCAGCCACCAACGATGGCATTTGCGAACCGTGGGCGGGGGAGGTTTTCTCCTGCTCGTCTTCTTCTCGACGACACCTCGCTTCCCCGCCTCGGAATCCTTTAGAATAGGATATGTGATGCAAACCCATGCAGATGATAGCAAGAGGCAACTCGTCCTGTCGTTTGGTTTTCATTCGGGAGCCGAAACTCTCGGCACTGCTGAGAGAATTGAGTTGGACCAACAACTTGCTCATTCTCGGCAAGTGCAAGCGGGACGAAGAACGCGAATTCTACCTGCGGCTCGCCGCTTCGCAAAAATGGTCCAGTCGGGAATTGGAGCGACAATTGAACGGCGACTCTGTTCGAGCGGGTCGTGCTGTCGCCTCCGAAGCAGTCGCCACCGTTGCAACAGCATTTTCCTGACGCTGCAAACGCCTTCAAAAACACATATCTCGTTGAGTTTCTGGAGCTTCCCTCTGGACATTCGGAAGCCGATCTGCAAAAAGCGGCTGCTGGAGAATCTCAAGCAATTCCTGATCGAACTCGGCCGGGACTTCTGTTTCGTCGGCAGCCAGTACCCAGTGCAGGTCGGAGGACGCGATTTCGCCATCGACCTCCTGTTCTTCAATCGGGCGCTCGAACTGCCTGGTCGCCATCGAACTCAAGATCAACGAATTCGAGCCGGAATATCTCGGCAAACTGGAATTCTACCTGGAGTCGCTCGACCGGGACGTGAAAAAACCGCACGAGCAACCGTCCATCGGCATGCTGCTCTGCGCCACCAAGAACCACGAAGTCGTCGAGTACGCCTTGAGCCGGGCCGTCTCGCCGGCTCTCGTCGCCGAATATCAAACCCGATTGCCGGACAAGAACTTGCTTCAGGCCAAACTGCACGAGTTTTACGAACTGGCGGAATCACAATCGCAACTGGAAGGGGACCAACCCATTGGGCAACAACCGGTTGCCCAATTGTCGGCCACTCCAAAACCGGCGGAAACCAAATCGACGAAACGGAAGAAGAAAGGTCGCAAGAACTGATACGATCTGAATAACTCAGCTTTCAATCACACCAACCCATCGGAACGGTATCCTGACGCATGGCACTCAAGAAATCCGAACTCTACTCCTCCCTCTGGTCAAGCTGCGACGAGCTGCGCGGCGGCATGGATGCCAGCCAGTACAAGGACTACGTCCTCGTGCTGCTGTTCATCAAGTACGTCAGCGACAAGTACGCCGGCCAGCCCTACGCGCCGATCACCATCCCCGAGGGTGCGAGCTTCAAGGACATGGTCGCGCTCAAGGGCAAGCCCGACATCGGCGACCAGATCAACAAGAAGATCATCGCGCCGCTCGCCAACGCCAACAAGCTCTCCGACATGCCGGACTTCAACGACGCCGGCAAGCTCGGCAGCGGCAAGGAGATGGTCGACCGGCTCACCAACCTGATCGCCATCTTCGAGAACAAGGCCCTCGACTTCTCGAAGAACCGGGCCGACGGCGACGACATCCTCGGCGACGCCTACGAATACCTGATGCGCCACTTCGCCACCGAGAGCGGCAAGAGCAAGGGCCAGTTCTACACCCCGGCCGAGGTCAGCCGCATCATGGCGCAGATCCTCGGCATCCGCGACGCCAAGACCAGCAGCCGCCACCACCGTCTACGACCCGACCTGCGGCTCCGGCTCGCTGCTGCTGAAGGTCGGCGACGAGGCCGGCACCGAAGGTCACGCTCTACGGCCAGGAGAAGGATGCCGCCACCAGCGGCCTGGCCCGCATGAACATGATCCTGCACGACAACCCGACGGCGCTGATCATGCAGGGCAACACGCTGGCCGACCCGAAGTTCAAGGACGGCGACGCGCTCAAGACCTTCGACTACGTCGTCGCCAATCCGCCGTTCTCCGACAAGCGCTGGAGCACCGGCCTCGATCCGCTCGAACGACCCGCTACGAGCGCTTCAAGCCCTTCGGCGTGCCGCCCGGCAAGCAGGGCGACTACGCCTATCTGCTGCACATCGTCCGCTCGCTCAAGAGCACCGGCAAGGGCGCCTGCATCCTGCCGCACGGCGTGCTGTTCCGCGGCAACGCCGAGGCGGACATCCGCCGCAACCTCATCCGCAAGGGCTACATCAAGGGCATCATCGGCCTGCCGGCCAACCTGTTCTACGGCACCGGCATCCCCGCCTGCATCGTCGTGATCGACAAGGAGGACGCCCAGGCCCGCAAGGGCATCTTCATGATCGACGCCAGCGAGGGCTTCATGAAGGACGGCCCCAAGAACCGCCTGCGCTCGCAGGACATCCACAAGATCGTCGATGTCTTCAACAAGCAGCTGGAGATTCCCGGTTACTCCCGCATGGTCCGCTTCGAGGAGATCGAGAAGAACGACTTCAACCTCAACCTGCCCCGCTATATCGACAGCCAGCAGGCCGAAGACATCCAGGACATCGAAGGGCACCTGCAGGGCGGCATCCCGGTCGCCGACATCGATGCGCTGCAGCGCTACTGGGAGGTCTGCCCGAAGCTGCGCAAGGCGCTCTTCAAGCACAACCGCCCCGGCTACGTCGACCTTGCCGTGGACAAGGCCGACATCAAGACCACCATCTACGAGCATCCCGAATTCGCCGCCTTCATCGACGGACATGAACGCCCACTTCGCCGACTGGCGAGACGAGAGCGCGAAATCGCTCAAGGCGCTCGAAGCCGGCTGCCACCCGAAGCAGGTGATCGCCGAGCTCTCCGAGAGCCTGCTTGCCCACTACGCCGGCAAGCCGCTGATCGACCCCTACGACGTCTACCAGCACCTGATGGATTACTGGGCGCGAGACCATGCAGGACGACTGCTACCTGATCGCCGCCGACGGCTGGAAGGCCGAGACCTACCGCATCATCGAGAAGGACAAGAAGGGCAAGGAGAAGGACAAGGGCTGGACCTGCGACCTGATTCCCAAGTCCCTGATCGTCGCCCGCTACTTCGCCAAGGAGCAGGCCGCCATCGACCAACTCGCCGCCGAACTGGAGGCCGTCACCGCCAAGCTCGCCGAACTGGAAGAGGAACACAGCGGCGAAGAAGGTGCATTTGCCGAACTCGACAAGATCAACAAGGGCAACGTCACCGCGCGGCTGAAGGAGATCAAGGGCGACAAGGAAGCAGCCGACGAAGCCGCCGTGCTCAATGAGTGGCTGAAGCTGAACGGCGAGCAGGCCGACCTGAAGAAGCAGCTCAAGGAGGCGGAAGCCGACCTCGATGCCAAAGCCTACGCCAATTATCCCAAGCTGACCGAGGCGGAGATCAAGACGCTGGTCGTGGACGACAAATGGCTCGCCGCGCTGGATGCCATGATTCACGGCGAGATGGATCGGGTAAGCCAGCAACTCACGCAGCGGGTGAAGCAACTTGCCGAGCGTTACGAAAAGACATTCCCGCAGATCGCCGACCGCGTCGCGGAACTGGAGGACAAAGTCACCGCTGACTTGGAACGCATGGGCTTCGGCCCCTCAAGCTGAAGCTCGCGGAGGTGGGATCGTGAGCACGGCGACGCACGACATTCCAAGTGGATATAAACAGACTGAAGTTGGCGTAATTCCATTCGACTGGGATATTCTTGAAGAGTCGGTGAGTTGGTTCGCAGTGGCCCTAAGAATGGATACTCGGGTCGTAGCGGTGCTGATGCTGTCGGCACACCCACACTCAGTCTTTCTGCAACAACATCAGGCAAGCTCATTCTCAATCAGGACACCGTGAAGTATATTGAACAGAGTATTTCTCCAGAGTCAGATTTATTTCTTAAGCCAGACGACGTTTTAGTCCAACGCTCCAATACGATTGATCTAGTGGGGACGACTGCAATCTTCACCGCGCTGGCACACAGTTATTTTATCCCGACCTGATGATGCGGCTTCGCTTTCGGGATAGGATTGTTGCTCAGTGGTTTTGGAGATATGCCAATAGTTTTTGCCGGTCGTGGCTACTTCATGAGTGTCGCGGCAGGATCGACAGGCAGCATGCAAACTTAGCAGGGACAAACTCAACGCAATGCCAATTCCTCTGCCTCCGACCAAGGTCGAGCAGGAAGCCATTGCCGAGGTATTGAGTGATGCCGATGCCCTCATCGAGTCACTGGAGCAACTGCTGGCCAAGAAGCGAGACATCAAGCAAGGGGCCATGCAGGAATTGCTCACCGGCAAGAAACGCCTGCCGGGTTTCAGCGGGGAGTGGGAAATACGCTCCTCGGCGAACTTGCGGTGAAGTCGGTGGAATGGCACCAGTCGCCGCGGAACCACGGACTATCGGACAGGTGCGAACAATACCACTGGATTCATACGGCTGACGTCAAATTCACTCGAAACTGACGATCCACATTCTACGATTCATGGACTATCGCGATCAAGCCGCGAGCTACGATTTCTGCAAGTCTGGTGATCTTTTGTTATGCGTTCGTGGAAGCTCGACATTGAAGAAGCACCAACTACTCAATTGACGTGAACATGCTCTTCGGCGATGGCTTGCAGCAATGCACATCGAAGGCGTTTCTGCGAATGATATCAGACTACGTCTGCATTTCGAGTCATTTCACGCCGTGACCGAATCACTTGCAGTCGTCGCAGCTGGCACGACATGTCCAAAGCATCGTAGTTCGCCGGTGCGTCGTTTCGGAATATCGTCATTCCCTTGCCAACGACCGAAGAACAAACGTGCCATCGCCGCCGATCCTCTCAGACATGGAGGCCGAAATCGCGAACTTGGAAACGAAGCTGTCCAAGGCCCGCCAGATCAAGCAGGGCATGATGCAGGAACTGCTGACCGGGAGGATTCGCCTGGTATGAAGGAAAGTCAGCACACCGAATGGAAAGAGTCCTGGCGGGATGAGTACCTCAAATGGCTCTGTGGCTTTGCCAACGCGGAAGGAGGTGTTTTGGTCATCGGCCGAAACGACAAGGGGCAAGCCATCGGTGTTGCGGACGCCAAAAAGCTGCTTGAGGACCT
This sequence comes from uncultured Planctomycetaceae bacterium, assembly GCA_963815195.1. Classification (GTDB taxonomy): domain Bacteria; phylum Planctomycetota; class Planctomycetia; order Planctomycetales; family Planctomycetaceae; genus CAWAVN01. The sequence continues at coordinate 49,435 of CAWFGE010000007.1, read as the reverse complement.
GCCGAACAAAATCCGTGACGTGCTGGGCATCATGGCCAATGTGCGGCTCGTTTCCGAAAAACGCAAAGACCTGATCGAAATTCACGTCGATCCGTACCCCTACCCGGTGAATTACAAGGGGGAGTACCACATTCGTTCCGGCAGCACCAAACAGCAACTCAAAGGAGCCGCCCTCGACAAATTCCTGCTCGCCAAGCAGGGCAGAACCTGGGACGGCGTGCCCGTGCCCAAAGTCACGGCACGAAACTTGTCGAAGGACGCCATCGAAGCGTTTCGCACGCGGGCGCGGCAAAGCCAGCGGATGACCGCCGCCTGACCTGAAAGAATCGACGGCCGGTCTCATCGAAAAATTGCATCTGAACGATGGGAAACTACCTTAAACGTGCCGCCGTGCTGGCCTTTCATCCCGATCCGGAAAAGTTCGTGACCGGCGCTTTCGTGAAGATTGGCTATTTCCGCACGAATGACGACCTGCTCTATCACGATGAAGTCCACGGCGACCTGTTTACGCAGGTCAGCCGCACGATCGACCTGCTTCTGACCAAATACCTGAAAGCCGCCATCACCTATCAGGGCATTCAGCGGGTTGAAACGCTCCCCGTGCCCGAACCGGCTCTCCGCGAAGCCGTTCTGAATGCGATTATTCATAAGGATTATGCCAGCGGCACGCCGGTGCAAATCAGCGTGTATGCGGATAAACTCATGGTTTGGAACCCCGGCCAGCTTCCTCAGGCCTGGACGGTGGCGAAGCTCAAACGCAAACATGCTTCGCTCCCATTTAATCCCGATATTGCCAACATCTTCTTTCGAGCGGGAGAGATCGAGGCTTGGGGACGCGGCGTCGAACGGATTTTTGCCGCCTGCCGTGAAGCCCGCTTCCCGGAACCATCATCGAGCAGGAACCGGCGGGATTGTGGATTTCCTTCCCGTTTTCTTCGGACATTGTGAAACGGATTGAATCGGCCGAAAATTTGGGGGAAACTGAGGTGAAAACGCCGGTGAAAACGCGGGTAAAAACGCCGGAGAAAATTCTTGCAGTATTGGCCGAGCATCCTGACTACAGCTTGGCGGATGTTGCTGCCAGCATTGGCAAATCCCAGAGCGCCGTCGAACGAGCGGTCAGCAAAACTCACGGCAGAAGGCAAGCTGCAACGGGTCGGTCCAGCCAAGGGCGGTCATTGGGAGGTTATGCAATGAGCAACATCGGCCAACCTGAACGCGCCACGCAGGACCGGGTTCTCGCCCTGTTTCAGGACGAACTCAAGTATCGCTATCTCGGCGACTGGACGGACCGCACCAACAGCAACATCGAGGAAGACCTGCTTTCCGCTTGGCTGACGAAACAGGGCAACACGCCGGCACAGATCAGCGCGGCGATCTACAAGCTGCGCACCGAGGCCGACAACCACAACCGCACGCTCTACGGCAACAACCAGGCCGTCTACAACCTGCTTCGCTATGGCGTGCCCGTCAAGATTGAGGCCGGCAAGGTGACCGAGACCGTCCGCCTCATCAACTGGCAAAAGCCAGAAGAAAACGATTTCGCCATTGCCGAGGAAGTGACCCTCAAAGGCGGCCTGGAGCGGCGGATTGATCTCGTGCTTTACGTCAACGGCATTGCCATCGGCGTGATCGAACTCAAGAACAGCCGCGTCACCATCGGCGACGGCATCCGCCAGAATCTGTCCAACCAGCAGCCTGAATTCAACGAGTGGTTTTTCAGCACTGTGCAATTCGTCTTCGCCGGCAACGATTCGCAGGGCCTGCAATATGGAGCGATCAAGACCGAAGAGAAGTATTTCCTCAAATGGAAAGAAGACGAGGAAGACAATACCCGCTTCAAGCTGGACAAGTACCTGCTCAAGCTCTGCGACAAGCACCGCATCATCGAGTTGATGCACGATTTCGTGCTGTTTGACGGCGGCGTGAAGAAGCTGCCCCGCGTGCATCAGTATTTCGGCATCAAGGCCGCCCAGGAGCATGTCCGGCAGAAGAAGGGCGGCATCATCTGGCACACCCAGGGCAGCGGGAAAAGCATCGTCATGGTGCTGCTCGCCAAATGGATTCTGGAGAACAACCCCAACGCCCGCGTCGCGATCATCACCGACCGCGACGAGCTTGGACGGGCAGATTGAGCGCGTCTTCACCGAGACAGGCGAAGCCATCAAACGCACCAGCAGCGGCCGGGACTTGATGAAGCAACTTGGCTCAGGCAAAACCCCGATTGCTCTGCTCCCTGGTGCACAAGTTCGGCCGCAGGGGTGTGGACGATTTCGACGCTTTCATCAAGGAATTGGAATCGCAGCCGAGCCAGACGGTAGGCGAACTGTTCGTGTTCGTCGATGAATGCCACCGCACCCAAAGCGGCAAGCTGAACCGGGCCATGAAGGCGATGATGCCCAACGCCGTCTTTATTGGCTTCACCGGCACGCCGCTGCTCAAGAAAGACAAGCAGACCAGCCGGGAAGTTTTCGGCGGGTACATCCACACCTACAAGTTCAGCGAGGCCGTCGAGGATGAAGTCGTGCTCGACCTCGTGTACGAAGCGCGAGACATCGACCAACGGCTCGGCTCCGAGGATAAGATCGATGCCTGGTTCGACGCCAAGACGAAAGGCCTGAATGACTGGCAGAAGGATGAACTGAAGCACAAGTGGGGCACGATGCAGTCGGTGCTCAGTTCCAAGTCTCGGATGGACCGTGTTGTCGCGGACATCGTCTTCGATTTCAGCGTGAAGCCCCGCCTTTCCAGCGAGCGAGGCAATGCGATCCTTGTTGCCTCAAGCATCTACGAGGCTTCCAAGTATTTCACGCTGTTCCAGAAGACGCCCTTCAAGGGCAAATGCGCCATTGTCACCTCCTACAATCCACAGGCCCAGAACGTAACCAAGGAAGAAGTCGGTGCGAATACGGAGACGGACAAGCAATTCATCTACAACACTTACATGGAACTGCTCAAGAATGTTGACGCCAAGCCCGGCATGACGAAAACGGAGACCTACGAAGAGCGAGCCAAGGAACTGTTCATCAAAGAGCCGGCGAACATGAAGCTGCTCGTGGTCGTGGACAAGCTGCTCACCGGCTTCGATGCGCCGCCATGCACCTATCTCTACATCGACAAGTCGATGCAGGACCACGGCCTGTTTCAGGCCATTTGCCGCACGAACAGGCTTGACGGTGAGGACAAGGATTTCGGCTACATCGTGGACTACAAGGACCTGTTCAAGAAGGTCGAAAACGCCATCGCCGTGTATACGTCAGAACTTGATACCAGTTCCGGCGGGGCCAGCCCCGACGTGCTGCTTCAGGATCGGCTGAAAAAAGGTAAGGAACGCCTCGACAATGCCATCGAAACCCTTGCCCTCTTATGCGAGCCGGTGGAGCCACCGCAAGGCGAACTGGAGCACATCCACTACTTCTGCGGTAACACCGAGACTCCGAGCGATTTGGAGGAACGCCAGCCGCAACGGGCAGCGCTCTACAAGGCCGTTGTCAGCCCTGGTTCGTGCCTACGCCAACATTGCCGACGAGTTGGAGCAGGCGGGTTACAGCACATCCGACATTGCCCACATCAAGCAACTGCTCGACCGATACCTGAAGCTGCGTGAGATCATCCGCAATGCCAGTGGCGAGACGCTTGACCTCAAGCCCTACGAAGCCGACATGCGGCACCTTATCGACACCTACATCGAGGCCGATGAACCACGCAAGATTTCGCCGTTTGACAACATGGGCTTGCTGGAATTGATCGTGAAGACGGGCATTGCCGATGCCATCGCCACGAAGCTGGGCGGGCTGAAGGGCAACAAGAACGCCATTGCCGAGACCATCGAAAACAACGTCCGCAAAAAGATCACGAAGGAGCAACTGAACGATCCCGCGTTCTACGCGAACATGTCGGCGCTGCTCGACGAAATCATCGCGGCCCGCAAAGCAAAAGCCATCGAGTACGAAGAGTACCTGAAACGCATTGCGGAACTCGCGAAGAGGGTTGACGCCGGCCAGGCAGAGGACACGCCCGCACAACTCGACACGCCAGGCAAGCGCGCACTCTATTCAACAACCTTGGCAAAAATGAGAGAGCTTGCCTTGCAGATCGACGACGCAGTGAAGAAAGTCCGTCCCGATGGCTGGCGTGGAGTTCAAGCCCGCGAACAAGTCATAAAAGCAGCCCTTTACGGCGTGCTTCAGGACGAGGCCGAGGTCGAACGAATCTTCCTCATCATCAAAGCACAGGCGGAATACTGATGGCCACGACGATTGATCTTGGAAACATTGCCGTGGATGTGGTGCTCAAGGACATCAAGAACATCCACCTGAGCGTCCATCCGCCGGAGGGCAAGGTCCGCATTGCGGCTCCGAAGCGAATGAACGTTGATACGATCCGGCTGTTTGCGATTTCCAAACTGGGCTGGATCAAACGGCAGCAACGTAAACTCCGCGAGCAAGAGCGCGAAACTCCCCGCGAGTTCGTCGGTCGCGAAAGCCACTTCGTGTGGGGCAAGCGACACCTACTCAGCATCATCGAGGAGAATGCCTCGCCGTCCATTGAATTGAAGCATAATCAGATGATTCTGCGCGCTCAGGCCAGGCTGCAGACGACCACAAGCGGCAGCAGGTAGTCGAGAACTGGTATCGCGCACTGGTAAAGACTGCAACCCAGGAACTGATTGAAAAGTGGGAGCCACGGATCGGCGTAACCGTTTGTGGCTTCTACGTCCAGCGAATGAAGACGCGCTGGGGAAGCTGTAATTCACAGGCACGAACGATCCGGCTGAACACCGACCTGGCCAAGAAGCCCCGCGAATGCCTTGAGTACATCGTCGTCCACGAGATGATCCACATTCTCGAACCCACACATAACGAAAGATTCCAAGGGCTTATGCAAAAATATATGCCCGACTGGGAACACCGGCGACAGGTGCTAAACCGCCTGCCGGTGCGTCACGAGAATTGGGAGTATTAGAGGATGCCAGCGGCGACATTGGTCCGGTGGAATCTCAAACTTTGGTAACAATTTGGTAACACCCGTGGCCATATCACCCCCACATGAATACAATGCGAGTATGAACGAAGCGAGAGCGTAACCGCTTCAAATCCCCTTGTTTTTAAGTCATTCCAACGCCTGGAGATCGGCGTGCAATTGGGACCCACTTCGGCGCGGAAATGGGACCCACCTGGGGTGGGGAATGATGTGGAATGGGGCAGGTTGGGAAGGAAAGACGGGCGTCGTCGGAGCCGACTTAGCGGGTTTTCGGCTTCTTGTTTTCGGACGCTTTTTTGTCTTTCATCGACTGTTTGAAGCGGTAGCTTTCGCCGTTCATCTCGAAGATGTGGCAATGGTGCGTGATGCGGTCCAGTAATGCCGCGGTCATGCGTTCGCCTTGGAAGATTTGCCCCCAATCGCTAAAGGCCAGGTTGCTCGTGATCAGCAGGCTCTTGCGTTCGTAGCGATCCGCGAAGACCTGGAACAACAACTCTGCTCCCGACCGGTTGAACGACAAGTAACCCAGTTCATCCACGATCAACAAATCGAGCTTGTCGAGTTGGCTCAACAACCGCTCCAAGGTGTAATGTTTCTGAGCTTCTTCCAGGCGATTCACCAAAGCCGCGGCGGTGAAGAACTTGGTCTTATAACCCGCTCGGCACGCGGCCAGGCCCAATCCAATGCTGATATGAGTTTTGACTCAGCCATTGTTGTGCCCCCTTGGGATAGTGATTTGCTCGGTTTCGTGATTTTTGAGTTTTAGCATGGCGTCTTTAACCTCCTCAGTTTTGGGAAACAGATAGCACCGATAAGTTGGATCGACAGAAACCACGATCTGTCTTTGCTCAATTTTATGATACATCCAGGATATGTTGTGCCCGATTTCCTGAGCCATTTCCGCGGCGGTCCAGGCATGGGGCAGGTTCTTTGCACGCGGGCTTTTGATCCGGTAGCGATGTCTTAACTTGTTCACGATTTGCGAGGTGAATTGTTCGCCACGACAGGGATGATGGCCTTCGCGATTGAGATCCGCCGCGATCATTTCACTCGACCGGCCTTCGCTGGTTTCTTGCCGGATGCGTTCCACGATGTGCTCTTCCAAGTCCGTGTGTTTCATTGAAAAACGCCGTAGGAGAGCCGACGTTTCGGTCACCGAACCGCCGGCCCAGACCATGCGAATTTGCACCAGCCCATCCGATTGCCGGTGAAGATTGACTCCCGTAATCATCGTCCGCAACAACGACTTCTTCGCCTCCCAAGACAACTCGGGCCAGAGTTCGGGAAGCTGCCGCCCGACATCCGCGAAGGCGTCTCGCAAGGACTTCGGTACGCGGATCGGTTGGGGAATTTCTCGGCGGGCATCCGCCAGGTTTTCTTCGGCTTGCTTTTGCGCCAACAAAGCCGATTCCCATTTCTCTTCCAGACTGGCCGCAATCAAACGGTTCTTGGGATCGACACAGTCGTATTGTTGCTCGGCCCGATGGGCGGCGTATTGCAAGTCGCCCGACGTCTTGCTCCAAATGCCGAACCACGTCCGCATGCGTGCGAGCCCTTTCGGCGGAGAGTTTCTCCAACACATCGATCTCGGCAGGCCGCAGCACTTCAAAGAAAGCTTCCGTCACCGCCTCGTCGATCTTGTTGCCGCCCAAGTACTGGCAGGATCGTTGGGCGTAATGCCGATAGCCAGAATTGCATGAGTATTGAAAGCGGTTCTCCTTGTAATTCACTCCCATCGTTCGACCGCATTTTCCGCAGCGCAATAAGCCCGTTAACAACGCGCAGCCGTTGCGGATGGCTTGCTTGGCGGCGAGTCGTTGTTGGATGCGGAGGTTGTTTTGAGCGATTCGGCGTTGGTTGTCTTCGTACTGCTCCCAACTGATATAGGCCGGGTAGATGCCGGGAATTAAGACCGACCATTCCGCTTGGGGCCGGCGCGTGCGACCCGTGGCAGGACGACCGGGAATTCGTAGCGTGGGATCGACTTGCCGACGCCCATGAGCAAACGCGCCTGCATAAGCCGGGTTATGCAGGATCGAGCCCAACGAAGCGGCCGTGGCTTCTCTCCAAAACACTTCGCCCGCATAAAGGCCCGAAACTTGGCGCCGGGGAATCTTCAAATTTTTCTTGGCCAGGAACGTCAAGACTTTTTGAATCGTGCCCAACTCCACGAACTTGTCGAACACCAAATGCAATCGCTTTTGAATGCTCAGATCGGGATCGAGCATCACCGTCTTGTCCAGATTGCGGACCAAGCCCGTCGGCAAGTTTTGCACCAACTCGCCCCGCGCGGCCTTCGACAATCGACCCGCGTCCAATCGCAATCGGAGGCTATGGAGTCTGCCGAAGACATCGTGCCCTTCAAGCCTAAGAGGAGCCTGTCGTTGAAATCCCGTGGATGATACAACCCATCCACATCACCGATGAGTGTGTCAAAGATCGCACACAATTCCAACAGTCGATGCCAATCCACATCGTTGCGGGAAAGCCGTGAAACTTCATAGCCCAGAATGATGCCGACCTTACCCAAGCCGACGTCGGCGACCATCTGTTGAAAGGCCCCGCGTCCCGCCGTTTGCGTGGCCGATTGCCCTTGATCATCCTCCAGGATGCTGACTTGTTCCGGCTTCCACCCCAACTCCAACAACCGGGTTTTCAAGGCTCGCTGGTTGTGGGCACTCTCTTGGTTTTTCTCGACCTGCTTCGTCGTGCTCTGACGAAGATATACGATCCCGCGGCGATTCAAATGGCTGGTGCTGACTTTCATCGATCCGTTCATGCTCCAGTTCCTCCGTTAGAATGACGACGATTTGCTGGATGATCCGCTGCTGCTCTGGAAGAGTCAGACGGTTCCACACCTGGTCCGTGGCAATGGGTGACATCGGCTTCCCTCCGAGAAAGAATATCCCGAAAGGTAGTCACCAAATCCTGGAGCGCGTCCAGGGTCAGACAGGAAGTTTTTTGGGGAGGAGCGGTGGAAAGGTTCGTGCTGCTGACGTCGATGTAGGTCATCTCGTCAGGAAAAATCTCGACTTGATAATACTGACGATAACCTGGCAGGCGGGCTAAGCCGAACAAATCAAATGTTCGGCCATAAAGCGGATGGGCCGGATCGATGACGGTGATCTCACCGCGCGATAACTGAGTGACCAGAGGTGTCTTGTGATGGTCGGACCTTTCCCGTCCCCGGTTGGCCGAGAAAACACACATTGAAATGCTGGGCAATCCACTCCCCGCGGGCCAACTCCAAAATCGTTTGTTTGTGGAGGCCGGGCACCGCTTGGAAGTCGTAATCCTCCAGTCCCTTCTCCACCGGAAAGTTCGCATTGCGGATCCGGCTGTTCAAGGCATTGGTCTGCCGGGCCGCGACCTCCAGTTCGGTCAACCGGAGCAGGTACTGCTCGAAGGTCTGGTTCGAGGCACTCGCTTCGCGGGCCAACTTCTCGTACTCGGCCAGGATTGTCGGCAGCCGGAGTTGCTTGAGGTTGGCCTTGAGGAGCATCTGGTTGGCATCGTGTTTCGGGTTCGGGGACATAATCGGAATCTCCTTGGAAGGAGGACAGGAACTGGTCAAAATGGCTCAAGCTCGGACAGGGAACTTGAACCGACAACACGCCGGGGTGTTCGCACTCGATCGGAGTGGAAATGCCCTCGGACGATGTTTCCGACAGGCGGAGGGCGGAGGCTTCCACGCGGCGAATGATGCGATCGGCATCGGCTCCTTCGGGGCCGCGAAGTTGCTCGATCGCCGCCTGCACGCGCGAGAGCGGATGCTCGGCCAGCAACTGCAGCACCCGCACGAATTGCCGCACGCCCGCGTGGGGACCGTGCCGCCTTTCCAAACGCTCGCGGAGTTCGCCGAACACGGCGGGCAGCTTCCAATCGCGATACACGTTCGCATGATCCAAAGCCGCCGGGCGACGCGTTAATGTGGTCAAATAGTGCAAAGGATCCAGCACATCCTCGCCCGCCTGATAGCTCCGTTTATGGACGGCGATGACGGTTTCGTTCAGCACAATCTCGACGCGATCCACATAGCCTTTGACCGTCACCGTTTGAAACGCGGCGTGGCGAGGCACGCTGTAGTTCACGTTGTCGAACCGCGCGAACTGATACTTGTTGACCTTCGCCGATTGCCGGATGCAGGGATCAAACCGCGGCCCCGGAAGCGGAGCGGATCGCTGTTTTTCCTCCGCAAAGCGCTCCCCAATCGTTTGCGTCTGGCCGCTGCTGCAGCGATCGTGTTCCTTCAAACAGCACTCGCGAAGATAAGCATTGAACTCTTCCATATCCTTCACCCGAGGCACGGGCGTGGACCATTTCCGCTCCAACGTCTTCACGCGGTTTTCCACCACCGGCTTTTCATTGCCCCGCGCAGGCATGCAGAACAGCGGATCGAAAACATAGTGACTGGCGAGCGCTTGATAACGTGGGTTGATCTTCCGCGACCGCCCCGCCAACAGCGTCTCGGCCACCGTCTTCGGATTGTCCCACCAGACTTCTTCCGGCACACACCCGAAAAAATCAAACGCCTGCGTCATGCCCTCCAAGATCGCTTCGGTTCGCTGCGTCGGCAGCGCCACCGCGAACGGAAGGTTGGAGTACGACCAGACCAGGATCAGCACGTTGACCTTCCGGCGACCGTCGGGGAAGTCCACCGAAATCTCGCCAAAGTCGGCTTCGATTCGCTGGCCGGGCCGATGATCCAACGGGATGAACGTCTCAGCATGGTTTTTCCGATGCCGGTTCACGAACCGCCGCACGGCATCATAGCCGCCCGTGTATCCGTCTTCGTCCCGGATCCGCTCGAAGATCCGCATCCGCGTATGCCGCTGCTTGGGCGGCGCGGATTCATCCTCTTTGAGAATCTCCAGGATGCGATCGTGAAACCGTCCCAATTGGGGAGCCGCTTGCTGCCGCCGTAAGGCGTCGGCTCGCCCGCGCCTCGCAAGACCTCACGAATCTTTTTTCGCGAGTGATGAAATGTTCTCTCAATTTCCCTGAGGCTCATGCCATCGCGATAAGCCCAACGAATCCGTGCATAATCGTCCACCGTGAGCATCCTCTCCTCCGCTGAAACAGGACCAGACTCCTCCAATCCTGTAGCATGCGAAGTTTTCTACGGTGGGTCCATTTTCCGCGCCGATCCTGCCCCCGAAGTGGGTCCCAATTGCACGCCGATCTCCACGCGGCCCCATTGAAGCCGCGGTTTGCGTCGGAGGCATTTCAACAGTTCCTTGTTTCCGCGGTTGAATGACCGCGGCCCCATTGAAGCGACCGAGCAGGAGCTTGCTTTTGACTATGAGTATCCGGGTTTCCGCGGTTGAATGACCGCGGCCCCATTGAAGCGCGTGTCTGGACTCCTGGGATTTGTTCGTTAGGCAGTTTCCGCGGTTGAATGACCGCGGCCCCATTGAAGCTACTCCGGTAGCGTCCAAGGGTACGAGACCATAGGTACCGTTTCCGCGGTTGAATGACCGCGGCCCCATTGAAGCGGAGAGGGTTGGCGTGTTGCGGCCGGCCAACAGATGGCGTTTCCGCGGTTGAATGACCGCGGCCCCGTTGAAAGACAATATGTCGAAGCCCAGCCCATCGCCAATGGTCTGGGCGACCCATTCGACCCGCAGGGCCAGATCGTCCCGGCCGATTGCCTGCAGGCGATGGCGTTCCAGGTGCACGACAAATTCCTCACCCATTTTCCCAAGCCTCCGGTTCGCGGCATCCCGTTGGGCGAAATCGATCCGCCGACCACGTCGGGACAGCAACGGTTTGCCGTCGAATTGCGGGGCGATAATCTGCTCGGGCGGCGGTTCGATGATCTGGTCAGGGTTTGGGCTGATGATTTTGGGGACGCCGGGTGGATCGATCGTTGGGCTGTTGGCAATTTGGTCAAGAAAAATCGGGATGATTTTCCAGGTACGCGTCCACGGCCTGGACCAGAAGGCCCTGGTCGTTGCTCCGCGGTTTGTAGCCTTCAATATAGGGCAGCCCGCGATCGACCAGCACCGCACTCACGTTTTGGTGCTTGAATTCAATGGAACCGTCCGATCGGCCATTTAGCTGGGGACTCGGCGTCCTTCGGTGCTGGGCCTTATTGTAGGATTGGCCCAAGAATTCGGCCCGCAGCATGTCGAAGTAATCCGCAACCAGCAGATTGACCTCGGCTTCGGACCAGGGTTGCCGCGATTCCTGGCCTTCGTCGTCTGGCTGTTCGCCTTTGGGGACGACGGCGAATCCCAAATGTCGCAGCACGTAATTCGCCTGCCCGGGGCCTCACCGCCGCGAAATTCCTGCGGTTCCAAAATCCGCCCCAGCAGGCCAAACCGATCACGGCCTTTGGGGCGTAACGCTTTCCGTCGTGTACCAATTCGTAGCCGGTGGGCTGGCCGAACGGATGGTTCGCGCCGGTATCCAAGTCGGCAAGTGCTTGCAAATGTGTTCGCGGGTCAGTCCCTGTGGATGGATTGGGGCAAGTGGTGAATCCCTGGAAGATTTTACCAGGTCATCTAAATGCTGCAGAATGAAGTGGAGAAATCGCGAAAACACCCACCCAGCGAACGAACCTTAACGCCCAAAGCCATTGGCCATCGCAATCAGGCATTGCCCGTGAACGTCATTTGCGGGCCGGCTGGCCCGATGACGCTAATGTCCAAACCGGAATCGGATCCATCCCACCATTTGCTATTGGGATTCGTTGATTTGCCGAAATGGGCGTTGACGCCTTGTGCAAAAAGGTCGGTGGCATCGCCGAGGTTGTGCGGATCATCTTCTAGGTCGTGACGACCATCGGCCTGCACCAGCGAGCACTCATAGTGAAGGACCGCAGTCATCTGTTCATTCTGGTTGTCGCCCAACTCGTCGACATGCCAGATAGCCAAGCCGGAACACGGCAGAATCTGGTCGCGTCCCTGCTTGAAACGGTTCTCAATGATGAAGTACTCGGTCGGCCCCGCGCGGTGTATGAAGAACTTATTCGATCCGGCCTCCGCGGTTCCGGCCAATCCGGCGGTGATCTTCGTCAGCGACTGCGCCCACCCAGCTTTGTACTTGAGGTAAGCGCCGACATGAGGCGGATTTTTTTCGTCGGCATTCGGCCCGGCACACATGAGGCAGTACACGCCGATCCCGGCCGATTCGTATCCGTAGTCGTAAAGGTCGGGGAAGTCGCAAATCATGTGGCCGTTCTCATGGCAAAACGTCCCCAGCGATAACTCGCTGCTCATGTCGGTGATTTGATAATCGAAGGCATTCTTCCCCGGGGCGAGTGTGTACGGCGTCTGGAGGTGATAGGAGTGGGGCCAAAGTCCTTTCGCCCAGTTGTTCACCCGCGTCCCTGCATAAAATACGTTTGCCGCATAGACGTACTCCTGGTCGTCGGTCGTCAGGCCGGTGAAGTCAAAGCCGTGGGCGCGGTGGTAGTCCAAAGCCTCTTTAATCAACTGCCGCGCCCGGATCGGCTGAGCGATGGCCTCGTTCGTGTAGTAACTCCGGGGGTGTTGGGCCATGTAGTATGGCGCCACGATGTTCTTGTACTTGAGCCGGCCGCCGGTGGTTTCCAAAAAGTAGTCATACACCGAACCGTTGTTTCCAAAACTCGTGTAGCCGGCCTTATTGCAAAAGTCATCTACCTCGTCGCGGGTGATGCTTCCGGGGACATCAGGGAACTCCACCAGAAGGCAGAGACCCACGAAGTCGCCGACAGTCTCGCGGTGAGGTGGGGCGGGCACTACGCCGGGAGCGGCCGCTGCGCTCTCGTAGTATCTGCTTGAATTGCCGACGTCGTTGCTCCCACCGGGAGTTGCCGCGCGGCAGGCCTGGGCGTTCCACCGCCTTGGCCTTGGCCGCCGCTCGCGACACACGGTTTCCAGGTTTTAGGCCTAAATTCTGGGGGTTCACGAGCCGCGGCCGCGCTCCTGTAGGGATCAGATCGTCCCCGTCTGCGCTGACGTCCGCGTACTGGTAGAAGCCAGTGGCCGGATCTTCGACGACCGTATAGCCATTGAGGGTTTCGAAGACCGCGTGGTACTGATCGCCCCAGCCCCGGACTCGGAGGGCTGTGCCGTCGGGTTGGGTAAATGTGAATTCCTTACCGCTGAATGGAATCGACATGGGCAACTCGCTTTCTGTTTGAGGGATTACCGGAGAACGATTCAGCTAACCTGAACTGGCCAGGGAAACACGTGACTGTGAAAAATCACTTATCAGGCCCATCTATTTCTACGCCATCAGGATCGAGAATCCCGTGATGGGACCGCACCAATAATGCACGTCTCGATGGTCAGAAGTGTCAAAACGCAATAAACACACCGCGCCTAACCTGACTGCGAGTATTAGACACGCGATCCACGACCTTGTTTTGGGGATTCACCAGCATGGCCTGGTCCCCCTATTGCCAAGGCGAATCTTATTCTCCGTGTCCACAATCGTTTTCGTTTTACCGGCGTTGATGCTTCTAGTCAGTCGGATCGCCTCATTAGCCGCGCCGGCACCGATGGGATCACACGGGAGTGCGCCAGTTCCAAACGTCCCATCTTTATTTCTTTATGGATACTCCGAAGAGCCGTCGTGTGAGTTTCTTCTTGAAAAGCTAGATTTGTTCCCAGAAAAGAAGAATGGCACTAATGGCAGTGAGGTTTTTGCGATGCTTTACGTTGCCGACAAACTCCACTCGGCCCAGACATTCGAGATCGGCGGCTTCGGGCAATGGCATGATGTTGTAGGACAGGGGGTTATCCTCGCCGCCGACCGATTTACCGTCAATTTCTCCGAATGGCAAGTTACACCAATCACCGCATAGCGCCTGCTGGAACTCTGCAAGATGGTTTGTGCACGTTCGAATCGGCATGCTAGTCCCTTCGTGTTTTAATTTTTAATCGGTAACAGCCAGCAATCAGCAAAAACACAGGCAATGAATTCGGCAGTTCTCTGGGATCTACCGTTTCAGCTTTCGCCTGGCATACGTAGAGGAGATTTCGAACTCTCGACGTCAGCTTTTGTCTCCGCCTTTTTGGACTTTCGCACCCAGACGGCGTATCCCGTTCCCGATGTTTCCAGGCCCCAAACGTTTTCGTCGGGTTTGAATTCCAAACCAGGGCCGATCTTGACGATGAGCGTGCTGCTCTCGGCGGGTTTGTCACCGACAATGGCCACGTAGTCGCTACCGTGCACCTCCGATTTGATGTAGCTCCCACTGTGGACTCCGGCATACTTTCGGGCGCGAACCAAGGCTTGGATTTCCTCGTCGCGGCCCCACTCGAAGTAATGCTTCCAGTAAACGCACGGCAAGCCGGGGTGCGTGAGAATGTACGCATAGCCTTGCAGGAGTTTCTCGTTGTTCGGAAACGAGTCGAACTGCTTCTGCGGAAATCCCGTGTCGTGGTTTTCCAGGAACGTCACCGCTTTGTCCTTGTTGACGGCAATGAGGCCGTCATAAACGCCGTCTTTGAAATGAACCGCCGGGAGATGGTTGTACTTTCCCGCGTTGATGAAATCCCTCAACAGTTCGTAGGTCGCGAAATCGAACGCCGAACAGGCCCGTTCCGCAGGATCCGGCTGACCATACATTTTTGTTCCATCCACCCACTGGGTCAGCACATAAGGGTTGTTGTCCCAAAACTCGCCCACCGCGAATGTCGGCTGAGAATCGTAGTCATATTCCGCGACATAACCGGGAGCGAAGCCTTTCACCATGTCGTAACGCCAACCGCGGTAGCCGAAGTCCCGAAGCCGTTTGAGGTACTTCTTGATCTCGGCCCGGAGATCCGGATTGCTGTGGTCGAGATCCCTTGCCCCCGGCCAGTTGGGGTAGTTCGAGAATTGAAAATCCGGGCTTCCTTTCTCGCCCTTCTTCAAGATCGCCCGATCTGCTTCTGTCACTTGGCTGGAATCCTGGAACCAGAACTCATCCGTCGAACAAATAAAACGCGACGGCCATTCCGGGTTCTTAAACGTCGCCCAGACCGCCCGTCCCCGTGCGATGGTTGATGACCACGTCGGCGACCGGTTCAATGCCCTTTTCGAGCAAAGCTCGCAGCAGTTTCCGATGTTGCTCTTCCGTCCCGTAATTGTTGCTGAAACTGTTTAACTGCTGAGGATGATATCCGGCACCTTCCCCTTGGGAGGGCGGTGGCAGCCAGATCAGGTCAAACTTGGCCGCCGAAAGCTGCTCGACCTGATCCCGGACATGGTCGTACCACCGTCCCGTCCAGTGCACTTCGTATTCGGTTCCTCCCGGAGCGGTGTACTTCCCATCCTGGTGGGATTCCCACTGAAACCCCTGGATCATGACACGATCGTCGTTGTAGCCGCCTTGAGGAAAGGCCGACCGAGCCGGAGCCAGCAACAAGATGATAAGGATGAGCGTTCTTTGAAAGCTGATTCGGTACACGGTATCCCGCCTTTCGGCCGAAGAATTGGAACGAGTTCCACAAATCGCAAATCTCCATAGACGCCCGGCTTTACCCCTTTGGCGCAGGATTTTGAGGGGAATGGCGTTCTGCGGAATTGGTTGTCGTGGCAGTCTTCTCCCTTGTGGGAGGCAAGCTGGCGATACTGAGAATTCTTTGCATCAGTCGCAGGAGGAGGTTTGGATCGTAGCCGACAATGAAGCCGACGATGGAGATCATCCCTGCAATGCGGATGTATTGGGAGAACTCGGTCTGAGTCACGGTTTGTTCTGTGGAGACAACGAGAAACCCCGAAAGGAACATGAGATAGAGAAAGAAGCCGCGAAGCAAAGCGGCAATATAGATTCTGGTCGGTGGGACGCATTGAGTGTTCTCGGGGATTTTTTCCAGTCCGTCTCCCACCTGCCATCGCTGGGCCATCCCGCCCAAATATGCCGTAAAGCACGAAAGGAATAGGACGTTAGTTAAGGTATAACCTGCGCCCACAGCCAATACATAGCCGATTGTTTTTAAGACCGAATCCGCACCGCCTTGCCAGAGTGCGTCTCGCATTCCGGAAGTCGGGACGAATAAGCCCGCCCCAAAGAAGACGAGCCACAGGAAAAGAATGGTCGCTCCAGCTGCAATTTCGCCACGTGTGATGTCTTTTGCAAATGGCTGAGAGTAGTTATAAATTGGAATTTCCCTTGGCCCTGTTCGGGCGGGGTGTTCATCTTCCTGATAGTAATCCTCATCTTGTTGCAGGTTTTCAGTTTCGCTGATTGCCATGCTTTCCCCCTTCGCTGATAAGAATCCTCATCATGTTTTGGTTTCACAACGGCCGACCACTACAAAAGTCTCTCACAAAACGCTTTCAGGAGTGATTTCTCCTGCTATGCCTCTTGGGCGGTCAATAAAATCGCGACTGCAGCCGAAATCCACCGCTTCATTTCTGGAACCTTAAAGTATGGGGTAAGGGACTGACGCCATGATGCAAGTCCGTTGTGGCCGGAAGTCAACCCGCGACTTTGAATTCCACCGGCTGCTATAGTTTTCCGCAGGGACAGATCAGCACTCCATCCAGACTGGCCGTCATGGAAATTGATCGCATTTCGCAGGGGTCTTTCGGGTTCAATTTATAGAGCTGGCTGACATACGACACACACAGCCTGCATCCCTCAAGTTTTTCGTAGCCGCGCCCATTCCAAGTGCCCTCGCCATGATCCGGCGCACAGCACCGCTTTTCGCCTGATGCGTGCGTTTCGAACCCTTGGGTGCCGAAGAGGTCCGCCACAATGCCTCCCGCATTTCCATAGATCTTGATGGTGCCCTCGTTGGATCCCACCAGGTGCAGCTGGTTTTCACATTTGGTCTGGCGCAGCGTCATAACGGCTTCTGCCGCCACTTTTGTTCGATCGGGCCAGATTTTTGCGGTCTCGTCACAGGCATCATTGACGTACAAATAGCCGCTGACGGTGTAAGGGACGATAAAATTGATGTCCTCGCTGCAAGGGCATCTCTCACAGTTGCCCAGGTAGACTCGTGCTTTGAGGATTTTCGACACTTTAAGCAAATCAGGGCACTTCGACTTCTCCTTGAGGAGCGAGGAGTCAGCTTCAGGCAGATCCGAATCGCTGGGCTTGGTTAGTGTGTGATCCTCCGCCCGTGCGGCGCTGGTGCCGCCAGCCAGCCCGAGAGCTACCGCACCGGCCGCGACTGTGTGTAACATTGCTCGCCGGTGGAACTTTTGAGCCTGTTGTTCGAGTCCCATGTCTTGAAAAGCATTTTCAGTAAACATTGCTCACTCCGTTCATGTCAAAAAGAGGTAGAACCACGTGAGGCCGCTGCGCCCCAAGAATTTGAAGGTCGATGACGGATGCGAATCCATTCGATATATTCTTCGATTGCGATTTCTTGCGAGAAACGCGTGTCGTTCTTCATTCTTTCCAGTGGAACTCGTGCGGATTGGAGAGGGCGTTCGCCATTCTCTCGATTTGAAAAACTGAAGATAATGGGACAAGGATTTTGTAGAATTGAGAGATCGTATCTTCGACATTCAGCCTACTGATGTCGGCCCGGGTTCTCTACAACGATTTTTCGGAAATCTGCCAATCTTCATATTTACGACGTAATATGTCACATCTGAATCCGTGAGACTACCTACAAAGACTGGTGGAAACACCAACTGAAAAGTACGAAATTCGAACTGCACCCGAACGGAAGAAACGAATCTTACGAAGGGCGAATGCCGCAAGCCGGCCTGGATGCTCTGGCGCCGATCGGACTGTTCTTCCCAACGATGGCAAAAAGGAGCCATCTGATCGTCCTGCCGGATGCTCCGCCGCAACCCACAGCGGTCAATGTCGTCTCGTCGATGGCGGGATGTGCCGGGCAGCGATGCATGGCGGCCGCTTCTCTGCTGGCCGTGGGCGACACAGAGTCCACGATCCAAATGATTTGCAAGGAGGCACGAAAGTTGATTCCCGGCGAAAACCTGGGGCCGGTGATTTCAGCGGAAGCGAGATCGCGGATCGAACGATATATCACCGAAGCCGAACAAGCCGGTGCGAAGATTCTTGTGGACGGCCGAAACGCACAGGTTCCCGGACGCGAAGGCGGCTTCTATGTGGGGGCCACGGTGATCGATCAGGTGCGTCCCGACATGAATATTGCCAAGGAAGAGATCTTCGGACCGGTGCTTTCGATCCTCCGGGTGCGCGACAGCGAGGAAGCCCTTGCTGTCGAAAATAATTCACCTTACGGCAATGCCGCGGCGGTTTACACGTGCGACGGCGACAAAGCCCGCTTCATTTCCGAGCGAGCATCGGCAGGGATGATCGGCATCAATATCGGCGTGCCCGTGCCTGTCGAGCCTTTTGGCTTTGGCGGATGGAATGACTCGCGTTTTGGGGTCGGTGACATTACGGGAAAAAGCTCAATTGAGTTCTGGACCCAAGCCAGAAAAACGACGAGCCGCTGGCCTTGAATGACGGGCCCCACTTCTCGTGACACGATTACCAGATCGTCATAGATTCCCGAAACAGGTTCGCGACCACCTGCTCATCAATGGGCCGGGGAGATAACTTGGTCACGCGGTGCTGCGGCATGGTCCCTGCGACGAGCGCGGGAATATCCGCTTCACGATACCCCAGGGCGCTGAGACCATTGGGAACCTTCAACAATTTCATGAAGTCAATAACGCGGTTCGCCAGGATCTCCCCCGCATCCTCGGCGTCGGCCTCGGTGCAATCGGCTCCCAAAGCCTGGGCCGCGGCGAGATGGCGTTCCGGACAGGCCGGAGCCGTGAATCTCACAACGGCCGGGGTATTGACGATCACCGAAATCCCGTGCGGCACGAGCGGATGGTCCACGTCATAGCCTTCCGGGCGGAACGCGCGGACCATGCCCGCAATCGGGTAGGACATGCCGTGCGGCAAATGGACGCCCGCATTGCCGAACCCGATCCCGGCGATGGCGGCAGCCAGAAGCATATTTTCGCGGGCTTCCTCATCGGAAGGATCGGCGACCGCGCGCGCTAGAAACCCCGCCACCAGCCGGAGGGCATGCAGCGCCCAAAGATCACTGATGGGATTGGCTCCCTGATACGCGGGCCGTTGGAGTGGACCCGCCGGCTTGGGACGGCGATCGAAGGGAATGGCCGTGTACGACTCCAGAGCATGGCTAAGAACGTCCAGACCAGCGGATGCGGCGACAGCCGCGGGCAGCGTTCGCGTATTGTGCGCATCAACAATTCCCAATGTCGGTTTCAGATAGCGATGCGCGATCCCCGTCTTGGCTTTCTGCTTCAGATAGTCAAAAATCGCGACCCCGGTTGTTTCACTCCCGGTGCCCGCGGTTGTGGGGATCGCAATGAGCGGCTTGAGCGGTCCCGGGACTGGTTCACCCCGGCCAATTGGCGCGTTGACGTAATGCAAAAACTCCGCCGGGTAACTGGAATAGAGATTCGCCGCCTTGGCCGCATCGATGGTGCTGCCCCCGCCCACAGCGACAAACGAATCGAACCGCCCCTCGGTCGCGCATTGAATGGCTTGGGCGAAACTCGCGTCGGTCGGTTCCACGGCAATGTCGTCGAACACGTCAAAATCGATTCCGTTCTCCCGTAGCGAGGAAACCACCACATCGCCCGTCGGCAGGGATTTCAACTTGGGATCCATGATCAGCAAAGTCCTGCGGACTCGCATGTCTCTCAAGTCCATGCCCACTTCGGCGGTCGAACCTGGGCCAAAACGGATGTTGGCCGCCGACATTTGAAAGATCGTGTCGTGTTCCATAATTGGCCCACCAATCATCGCAATCCAAAGTGAAATGTCAATTGTCCGTCGCTTCGTGGTCCACGATTTCTCAAGGGCACGGCAACTCATCGAGAATCAGTACCGGCCAGGAACTCCGCCAATATATCAGCCGCGTCTGATGTAAACAATTGGGCTCCAATCGGCAAATCATCCCGGGCTGATTTTCAAAAACGCCTCTCGTTATCCGTCCAGGATCCGTTGGCGTGTGGGTAGGCGGCTCGCCGGGTAAAATGGCGAAAGGCAAATCTTTCGCTCTGGATCACACCCCAACTCGTGGAGGAATTGACATGGACCGAAAACAGGCGTCTGAATTCGATCAGGAACTCTTGGATCTTTACGACGACTACGTCCACGGGCGCGTCGGCCGGCGGGATTTCTTGCAAGGGGCAGCCAGGTTCGCGGCTACGGGGCTGACGGTCGAAGCTTTGCTGGCGAGTCTGACGCCGAACTATTCCTGGGCCGAGCAGGTTGCTAAGGACGATCCTCGCCTGACGACCGAGTATATCGAATACGAATCTCCCCAGGGCGCGGGGAAAATGCGGGGCTATCTGGTCCGGCCCGCGAATCCCAAAGGCAAGCTACCCGCGGTGTTGGTGATTCACGAAAATCGGGGGCTGAACCCCTACATCGAAGACGTCACCCGCCGGTTGGGAGTTGCCGGCTTCCTGGCGTTTGCGCCGGACGCATTGACGCCTCTGGGAGGGTATCCGGGCAACGACGACAAAGGACGCGAACTTCAGTCAAAACGCGATCCCGAAAAAATGGTGGAGGATTTCATTGCAGCCGCAAAGCTGCTCCAGAAGCATCGGCTGTCCAACGGCAAGGTCGGAGTCGTCGGATTCTGTTATGGCGGCGGCGTTGCCAACACCCTTGCGGTTCGTATCCCCGACGTGATTACGGCAGCCGTTCCCTTTTACGGCCGGCAACCGGCAGCGGAGGATGTGCCCAAGATCAAAGGACCGCTGCTGTTGCATTATGCCGAACTCGATAAACGCATCAACGCTGGCTGGCCAGCTTATGAAGCCGCGCTCAAAAATTCGAAGGTCAACTACAAGGCTTACACGTACCAAGGGGTGAATCACGGCTTTCACAATGATACCACGCCGCGTTACGACGAGGACGCGGCCAAACTCGCTTGGAAACGCACGCTGGAGTTCTTCAACGACAATCTCCGCTGAGCTTTGGCATAGGCTTCCGCGATGCTGGTACCCGCTTTAGTATGCCAGTGGTTATCTGATAACAACGAAGTATCCGACAGATTCAATTCATTTTCTCACAGTTGGTTGAAACAGGGCCCAACCCGTCATGATGGAACACTCAGACCGCAATCTGTTATTCGGCGTATTGGCCGTGCAATTGGATTTCGTTCGTCAAGAGGACTTAATCCAGGCGGTTGATGATTGGACGTGCAGAAAACACGATTCTCTCAGCGAGATCCTGCGGGCAAGGAATGCCCTTACGGAGGACGATGAAAAACTCTTGAATACGCTGGTTGAGCGGCATTTGGAGCGACACAAGCACAAGAGCCTCGCGTCGCTTTCCCGATGGGGGATCTCCGAAGAGTTGGTGCAGCGATTGCGGAATCTCAAGGACGATGACATTCAGCACACGCTCGACCGCATGGCTTGTCGAACCGTCTCCGTCCCCTCTCCCCTGGGCTCAACCTCGGTCACGGACCGCGAGGCATTGACGGCCGAACGGTATGAAATCTTGGGCTTTCATGCGGCAGGCGGATTGGGCGAGATCTACCGAGCCCGCGACCGGGAATTGCATCGCGAGGTGGCTCTCAAACGAATTCGCCAAGGCCAACTGTCGAACGCCGCGAGCCGCGAACATTTCTTGATCGAAGCCGAGGTCACGGGAGGATTGGAACATCCGGGCATTGTCCCTGTCTACAGTTTGAGCAATGATGAGCGGCAGCCATTCTACACGATGCGGTTCATCCGTGGGGAAACCCTCGGGGAGGCCGCACGAAGGTTTCACCAATCTCTGAAGGAACAGTCCACCGAACCGCGCGAGCGATTCGCTTCCGTGGAATTTCGCCAGTTGCTCAACCGGTTTATTGATGTCTGCAATGCCATTGAATATGCCCACAGCCGAGGCGTCTTGCATCGAGACATTAAGCCCGCGAATGTGATGCTTGGGCCGTACGGGGAAACACTCGTGGTCGACTGGGGGTTGGCTTGTGGAGTGCCGGAAACCACTCCCAATGCCGAGGGGGAATTGCCAATGACGATCCCCGCGGAAACCGCGGTGGGAGAAACCGTCCCCGTGGTGGGGACACCTCATTACATGTCGCCCGAACAGGCCAATGCGGATCAAAACCGGATGGGGCCGACGAGCGATATTTACTGTTTGGGCGCGACGCTATACAGCCTGTTAACGGGAAAACCGCCCGTGGGGGGCGATTCCCTGGCCAGAATCTTGGAGAAAGTCCGTCGGCACGAATTCCCGGTCCCGCGCGAGATTGTCGCCTCGATCCCGGCCGCACTCGAAGCGATTTGTCTGAAAGCTATGGCTGCCGATCCCGCCGAGCGTTATCCCTCGGCCAAAGCACTCGCCGATGATCTTGAGCGATTTCTAGCGGATGAGTCTGTTCTAGCCTATCCCGAATCCGTTGCCGAAAAAATGTCCCGCTGGTTACGACGACACCGGTCTTGGGTCCGAGCGGGATCGGCCGCGTTGGCCCTGGTCGCCCTGGTGTCGACGGCTTCTGCATTTATGATCGATGCGGCCCGCGTCCAAGTGCAACACGAACGGGACCGGGTTGCGGACAATTTTAAGTTAGCCTTTGAGAACAACTCGGCCATCGTTGAGCTGGCAGGTGAACTCGAAAAGCAAGCCGGCACAAATCTGGACAACGTGACCAAAGTCCTAAAGGTCGTGGATGCGAATTTCCAAAAGCTCCTGAAGAATCCTGCCGATTCCGAATTGGAGACGTTGGTCCGGCAAGGCCGGGGAGAATTGCAGAATTCTCTAGCCCAACTGACCATCACTCTCGGACAAACCGAAGAATCACGGAAAGCTGCAGAAACGGCCAACGGGATCTTTCAGGAACTCATCAAGAGCGATTCCAAGAATTCGCACTTCCAGCACGGTCTGGCCATGAGTCTTCAAAATCGGGGAATTGTCCTGGGAACGGAAGGGGATTCCGAGGGGGCCCTCGGTGCCTTCCAGGCGGCCGCTAAGATTCACAAAACCTTGCACACGCGCGACCAGACGAACAAAGAATGGGCCGGTGAATTGGCCTTCGCACAGCGAATGGTCGGGCAAACTCTGGATGGACGCGGGGACGCGCAGTCGGCTGATCGAGACTATCGCCTCGCGCTGCAAATTCGTCAAAAGCTCTACAAGGACGATCCCGAAGATCCTGAGATTCGGGGAAATTATGCTTTGATTCTCTGGCGGATGGCCGCGGTGTATGCCCGCGCAGGACAGACTCAGCAGGAAATGCAGGTCTACCAAGAGTCTCTGCAGTTGTTCGAGGAACTGACTCGTCAGTATCCGAGCTATGTCCGTTGGCAGCGATTGTTG
This sequence comes from uncultured Planctomycetaceae bacterium, assembly GCA_963815195.1. Taxonomy (GTDB): domain Bacteria; phylum Planctomycetota; class Planctomycetia; order Planctomycetales; family Planctomycetaceae; genus CAWAVN01. Next base: position 26,220 of record CAWFGE010000007.1, on the reverse strand, counting down.
GCCGATTTGCAGATGGATTTTGGCAGCACGGTTTTAAACCAAGGAAAGACTGATCAGGCCGTGAAGCTCTTTCGTTCTGCAGAGGAGATCGCCGCACGACTACTTCCACTCGATCCCCAAAACGCCGAGTGGAAGCGAATCCTCATTGGCGCCCGCATCAGTTTAATGGATGTCGCCTCAGACGAGGGCACAACAGCGGGCGCCTTTCGGGAGAAGTTCCAAATGAGCAAGGATCTTGTCGCGGTTTGTCGACAACGCGTGAAAGAAGATGCTCGGGATGCAATGTGGAAGAACCGTTTAGCCCTCGGCCTCCGCTTGAAAGCCAACTACCTGACGGGCTTTGCGGTGAAAGCTCCGCTGGAGACTCTGGAAGGCCAAGGGGGCGGTTGCTTAATGACCTTCATGCAGGATCCCCGCCATTCCCGTCTTGAAGAGGCCCGGCCGGCTGCCGAGGAATCGGTGGCGATCCTGTCCCAACTCGTGGAATTGGATCCCGATCTGCAACGCTGGGCAGACGGTTTCTTCCTTTGCTGTCAACAACTCGCGACGATTCAGCGATTACTGGGAGATGAGGAGGCGGCCAAAGAGACGATGCTGCGGGGACACCGACAGGTCGTCGAATTTTACCGTCGCCGAGTGGCACGAGATCCGGCCAAGGCCGAATGGAAACAGGAACTGGCATTTCAACTCAATCAATTAGGCGGCTTGTATTTTACCCGAGGTGACCATAAGCAGGCCTCGGGGCCCTTTGTCGAGGCCGTCGAAATTATGCGTCCCTTAGTCGCCGCCGATCCAGACAACGAGTCGTTCCGCAAATCTCTTGCCGATTTTGATTGGTATGTGTTCAACAACACGTCTGATCCCAGTCAGGCCGAAGAAGTCTTAAAAGCGTGCCGTGAATGTTTTGAGAACTATCAGATACTCTACAAAAAGCATCCCGAGAGTCTCACACATCTTAAAGATTTCATCGCAGGCTGCGAATCGATGGCGATGGCCTACCGCCAGGCGGGAGAGACAGACCAGGCCAACACCGTGCAAACCATTGCGCGGAATCTGCATATCCAACTTATGAATCACAAATGCCAACAGGTCGAACGCAACCTCAAGCACCATCCTGCACTCTCAAATCGGCAATCGCTTGTGGGGTTGAAGATCGCATTCCAACCCGGTTGGCTCCAGCAACTCCGACGAACGCAAACATCCTCGATGCAGTTGGCTTTTTTTTTCGGTCACGAACGTTTCCGCTGGCTGGAAGCCGCAGAAGACTGCCTGGATTTGGCCGTTGGGCTTTCTGAGAGCCCTCCGCTTGAGGACCAGCGAGAAGCCTATTACCAGTTGCAGCGGGTCCGGGAAATCCTTGATCGGCTTCAACAACAAGACCCCCTGTCGCCCGCCGAACGGGATTTGGCAGCTCGTTTAGATCAGGTCATTCGCGGCCAGGCTCCGCCGGCGGTGGCTCAGTCTCGAAACGAGAATGCCCAACGGCCGGGAGACGAAGTCTTCGCCCAAACAAAAGGTTGCGTGCGATCGGTCGCGTTTTCCCCCGATGGCACGCAATTGGCTGTGGGGGGACAAGATGCCTCACTCCAAATCTGGGACACAAATCAGGGCACTTCGCGCGAGTTCCCTGCCCACACTCAACCAGTTCAAACCTTACAATTCTCGCCCGACGGCACAAAGCTGGCTTCCGGTTCAGAAGATGGGGAAGTCAGGGTCTGGGATGCCGCCACGGGCCGAGTGATTGCAAAGTTGACTGATCCAAAGCTGCCGATTCTCTCGTTGAGCTTCAGTCCCGATGGCAAAACCCTTCTGGCTGCAGCCGCCCATTGGTGGGGGCAAACCGGCGAGGCATGGGTTTGGGATCTGCAGAAAGAGGCAAAGGGCCAGCTATTGGTTCAATTGCCACACCCGGTCTACTTCGCACGAGTCACGGCAAACGGAAAGCAAGCCCTCGTCGTAAGCCGGAGCGATCAAGCGCAGCTGCAACTGACTTCTTGGAATTTGGCGTCGCGGCAAAAACGCGAAACGATCGAACTGCCCACCTCGATCTTGATTGGCATCAATCTCTCGCTAGATGCCCGGTACCTCGCGACCTCAGATCTGAATGGCTTAGTGCAGATTTGGGAGAGCGAGACGGGAAACAAGCTGGCTGAGCTGAAAATAGATGCGTCACGCGGCGCGGCCGGCGGCGTACAACCTCTATTCGGGCCGAGCTTTTCACCGGATGGAACAAGGGTTGCCGCCGGGGATTTGTCCGGCGAGGGGTTCCTCTGGGATTGGCGGCAGAACCAGATCCTAAAAGAGATCGATGTGCAATTTCCGGCTGTGAGTTGTTCGGCTTTCCACCCGGACGGTCAACGCGTCGCCTTCGGCACATTTGACCCGCTCGCTCCCAATCTCCCCGGTCATGTGATTATGAAACGGATTGGGAAATGAGCTCACGCCGGGCACAGCGCGTCGGACGGTTTCGCCCCTTCAAGTATCGCGCTGAATTTGGGGAGTCCTCCTTACGTGGCAGGAGCCATCTGAATCTGGACGATATTTGCGCCGAGCAGCGAGGCTATTTTGATAGGGGAAGGACGAAGGAATCGGAGATCGATTCGATGAAGAGCAATTCCTGATTAGCCGGAACATCGGAAAAGAATTGCCGTTCCCCGGAAGGCCAAAGGATTTCGAGTTCATCCACTTGGTGGTTCGGTCCCAGCCCGATGGTGAGTTGCTTTTGATTGCTGGCTTGATACCCGCCATCCGCGACGAGATACCGCGTCACGATCGAATTGCCAACGGTCAGACGCACTTTCACCCCGATGGCATCCCTCGCGGATTTTGTGCCGCGAAATTGCAGATGCAGATAATTCCCGGCGTGCGGCGCCGTATTGGTCATCAATGCGGCGGGACGATCGAGGAAGGACACCACAAAATCCTCCCGTCCGTCGCGGTTCCAGTCCTCTTTGGCGAGGCCGCGCCCCAGAGCGTTCTCTTCGAAAAATGGTCCCAGGACAGAAGCGGGAAGTTCGCGGAATCGTCCCGTCCCCCGATTCCAATAAAACTGGCTCGGCATGCGGTAGGGGCGTCCATAAGCGGAGAGGTCGTCAATGTGACCGTTCGTGGTGATGAGATCCGGTTTCCCATCGAGGTCGGCATCCAGGAATTGCGCTCCAAAACCCAGCATGTTGCGGCTTCCAGCCGCCAACCCCGCTTCACGAGCGAGATCCTCAAAAGAGCCGGGCTCCGTCTGCCGATAAAGCGTATTGGTTTCCTGGTGAAAATTGGTGACAAACAAGTCCAATCGTCCGTCGCCGTCCGCATCATCGATGGCAATTCCCATGCACCCCTCGGCTTTGCCCGCTCCATTGCTCGCCACCCCGCGGAGCAGCCCCTCTTCCGCGAATCTCAACGTCCGCGGGTGATGGGTTTGGTTGACGAACAGAAAGTTCATCTCGGTGTCGTTCGCCACGAACACATCGAGCTTGCCGTCCCCCGTGACATCCGCGGCGACGACTCCCAGCCCTTTTCCATTCGGGTGCTCGATGCCCGCGGCCGCGGTGACGTTTTGAAACCGCCCATCGCCTTGGTTGAGGAATAGCTGGTCTTGTGCGTCGTCGAATTGAAACGGCATGCACAATCGGGGTTTTCCATCTTGGTGACGACAGATTCGCTCGTAGATGTCCTCCGCTTCCAGGTAATTGGCGGAATAAATCTCAGGCAGCGAATCGCCGTTCAAATCGGCCATGACGCAACTGGCCGACCAGCGGGAATCGCCCGTGCCGGAGGCGAGAGTTTGGTCCTCGAACGTGCCATCGCCGTTATTGTGATACAAGCGGTTCTCGCCGAGATTTGCCACATAGACATCCTGGAAGCCGTCGTTGTCGAAATCGCCGACGGCGATGCCGCTGCTAAAACGATTCTCGAATAGATTGGCTTGTTCGGTGACATCGGCGAACCGGCCATCCCCTAGGTTTTGAAACAGACGATCCAGGTGCTGTGTGCTCGACTCCTCGACGGGCCACTGACAGCCCTGGGTGAGATAAAGATCGGGCCAACCATCGCCGTCAAAATCGAGCACCCCGCAACCGCCGCCTGGGAACTCGAACATGCGTTGGCCTTGTCCCGGGACATGGGGGCTGTTGAAGTATTGAAACACCAAGCCCGCCCGCTGAGCGTCATCGCGGAAGGAGATTTCCGGGAAGGAACCCGCCGGCGGGATCGTCACCGAAGCAGGGCCCGAAGGCCAGCCGGGAAGCGGCTGTTTTGAAAAATCGACAGGGATTGTCAGCCGATGCGGGCAGACTTGAGAGAGGGGGCATTGCCCAAGCTCGGCTTTGAGGGCCAGCGATTTTTGTCGGTGCCAGGCTTCCCGGGGAGCAATCGTCGCGGCAACCTGGCACCACGCCCAGGCCTCCCACAATCGTCCCACATCTTCCATCACCCCGACCAGGTCTTGTATGGGCTTTGTGGAATCATGTTCCGAGTTGAGCAAAAAATCCGCCGCCTCTTTGACCTGGCGGAGTTTCACCAACCGGTCGCGCAACAGGTTTGCCACGTCGTCCTGACCGAGCTGATCCGCGATTTCTGAGAGATTGAACACCGCTTCGCGGTCGCTTGGGGCGAGCCGATAGGCTTCCCAGTAACACCGCGCAGCCGGGCGGATTTGGTCGGCATCTTCCGCCAGTTTTCCCCGGATGATCCAGAGCCGGGCGGGAATGCCGGGCTGCTCAAAACATCGCCTTAAGTGAGGGAAGAGTTCGTCGCGCCGGTCCAATTTCCACAACACCTCGACCAAAAGCCGCCGCAGCGGGGGGAACTCGGGATGCATTTCGACGGCCTTGGTTAAAATGCGCCGGGCTCGATCGAGATCCACCGAGGCGGGGGAATTCCAGGCGATCCAAGCCGTCGTAAGCGGCACATTCGGATCCTGCCCCGCCTTCGCCCGATACAGGTCAAAGAGGGACGTGTTGACAAGGCGCCCGCTACGGTTGCCGAACAGCGTCAAAAGATCGATCGTCACTTGACCGTTCTGGAATAATCGCACGATGAATGGGACGGCCTCGCGTTGGCGAGACAGAACTCCCAAGAGGGTTGCCAGTTCTTTGAGAGCCTCCACGTGATTGGGATCGTCCATCAACACGCTGCGAAACTCAGCTTCCGCGGCGCTAGGGCGTCCGAGATGGCGCATCAAAATCCGGCCGGTTTTGTATCTCGCTTCCAAAGAATGCGAGGCCTTCGTTCTGGGAATCTGCTCGAAATATTTTAATGCCCGCTCATACTGCCCAAAACTTTCACAGGCATTTCCCGCCAAAAGGGAGGCTTCGGCATCTTGGCCACCGAGGTCGAGAGCGGCCCGAGCCAGATCCAGAGCTTGCCGATATTCTCCCGCCAACATGGCCGACCGGGCCTGTCGTTTGAGCGTCTCCGCATCGGGTCGCGCGGCAAAAAAAACAGCCAGCCCGATACCGGCCGTCAACAGCAAGAACCCCAAGATGGCGATCAGTCCGCGGATCCGCTTCCAGCGGTTCCCCGAGGAAGACGAAAGCCGATTCTCAGCATGGGAGGGGCGTTGCGCCGGCCGTTCCACATTCATGGCTTTTGGAGGGATGGAAGGGAATACGGAGTTTTGTGTCCTTCGACGAACAGCCACCGGGAACCCGCCGGGAGATCGATATACTGCTCGCGAAGTCCCGACGGCCATTCCACGTCAAGCCGATCGATTCGCGGAGCCTCGCCAAGCCCGATCACAATTTGCCGTTCGTTGCTGCAAAAGTATCCGTCGCCCGCCGTTAATTGTCTCATGCGGGTTTTGCCCGCGAAGGTGGCTTTGACGACGGTTCCAATGGCATCCCGCTGGGATTGGACTCCCCGCAATTGCAATGCGACAAATCCACCGGGCTGCAACGTGGTATTGGTCAATAGCGCGGCCGGGGCGTCCAAATGAGTGATGACGACATCTTCCCGTCCATCTCGATTCCAATCGACTCGCGCGACGGTCCGGCCTAAATACTTTCGCTCGAAATACGGGCCCAAAGAAGCGGGATCGGCAAGGCGAAATCTCCCGTCGCCGTGATTCACGAAAAACTGCGGCGGCATTTGATAATAAGGCGTTTGCTCGTCGCGGTAGTCGTCAATGTGTCCGTTGGCAACGATCAAATCTTGCCAACCGTTCAAATCGGCATCCAAAAACTGCGATCCAAACCCCACCATCGGCAGACTCGGTTGATGCAATCCCCCGGAAAGCGTGACATCCTCGAAAACTCCGGGAGACACCTGTTGATACAAGGTGTTGGATTCGCCGAAAAAGTTCGCGACGAACAAGTCCAGGCGGCCGTCCTCGTTCGCATCACCGGCGGCAACGCCCATCCCGGATTCCGTTTTTCCTTCCCGATTGACGGCCAGTCCCGCGACCAAAGCGGTCTCCGTCAATTCGAATTTATGCGGTGTCTTCACGTCGAAGGAGTTGGTGAAGAAGAAGTTGGGCGTGGTGTCATTGGCGATAAACAGGCTTAATTGCCGGGTTCCATCAAGGTCGGCGGCGATGATGCCCAAGCCCTTTCCGTCGTCGGCAACAATCCCTGCCGACGCCGTGACATCTTGAAACCGGCCGTCACCCAAGTTCAGATACAGCCGATCTTGCTCCGCGTGAAAGCTTTGGGGCAGACAGATGGCGGGTTTGGCTCCATTCCCGCACACTCGCGTGAAAACATCGGCATCGCCCAGGTAATTGACCACGTAAAGATCGGGAAGGCCATCGCGGTTGAGATCCACCATCGCAGCGCTCGCGGACCACCGATTGCCGGTAATGCCCGCTTCCACGGCGATTTCGGTGAAAGTCCCATCGGTGTTGTTTCGATAGAGCCGGTTTTGACCGATGTTGGCGACGAACAGGTCCGGCCAGCCGTCGCTGTCAAAATCCCCAACAGTTGCGCCTTGCCCAAAGTCCGCTTCGCGGAGGCCGGCAGCCAGCGTGACATCCTGAAAGCGGCCGTCCCCCCGATTCCGAAACAGACGATCATTGAACTCCGAAGGTGTTGATTTTGGAGGCCAACGGCAGCCTTGCGTGAAAAAAACATCCGGCAGCCCGTCCCCGTCGTAATCGAGGATTGCCACACCCCCGCCGGCGAATTCGTACATTTTTTCCATCCCGTGCTCCACGGACTCGCTGCCGTTGAAATAGCGAAACCGCAGGCCGCTCGGCTCGGCCTGATCATCGAACCGAATGGCGACATCCCGCCTCTCGCCGTCCGCGGTCCGTGCCTCACGATCCGCAAGTTTCCCGTCCGCCGATTGACGATGGACGACCTCCCGCGCATTTTGATGGCGACTTGGAGCGGGAATGGCCGGCAAGGGAAAGGCGTCCACGTCAATCGCGCGGATCGGGTTGGCTTCCGGCGTGCAGCGCGTGAAGGGCAACGCGATCAGAGTGGAGCGAAGCCGCGACCGCGTTTGCTCGGCCCAAGCCTGGGTTGCGCTTCCGGGATACGCTTGCGTCCCCAACAACGTCGCCCAAGCGGCCGCTTCCCGCAGTAATCCAAGCGTTTCCGCCAGTTCCACGGCTTCTTGGGTCTTGGCGATCTGCTCCCCTCGATAGGCGACTTTTACCACATTGATGAATTTGCGAAGCCGCTTCGCGCGCTCCAAAAATAGAGCCGCCCGTTGCGATTGTTTGAGCGAAATCAGGATTTGGCCCATCTGATAATTGGAATGCGAATGATTGGGGTCCAGGCGAAGGGCTTCGGCGTAGCAGCGGGCGGCTTGCCGATCGCCCAGATGTTTCATCGCAAAATCGCCCCGCAGAAGCCATATTCCCGAATGCCCGTCCGCCGCTGGGGGCAACTTCTCATGCCACGCGAGAAACGCCGGCCATTTTTCCTGCTCGAAAAGGAGCTTCCCCAAGCGAACCTGCGCCGCCATCAATTGGGGATCGAGACGAATGGCCGTTTCAAAATGCCGCCGGGCAATGGCGAAGTCCTGCTTCTCCTGCGCGATACGGCCCAGGGTGATGTAAGGCAAAGGGTCGTCCGGCTGTGCAAGATGGTAGGCCTCGATCATCTCGGCATTTTCCAGGGACTCTTCGCCCAACGCCAAAAACAATAAATGCGCAGGCACAAAGCGGTCCATCTGCATGAGCCGCAACCGCAGTGGAACCTGTTGGAAATACTGGCTGGTCAATCCGTAGATGAACGCCAACAGGTCGTTGGCCGACGGGTCGTTGGGGGCCACTTCAAGCGCGCCTCAAAGCGCCGCCTGGCCTCCGACAAACTGCGCTTATCAAGGAGAAGCAGCTCGCCCGCTGAGATTTGGGCTTGAGAAAAGACGCCGGGATCCGTCCTGGGAACGCGGTCCAAATAGGAAAGCGCCTCATCAAAGCGATTCATTTGAACGAGTGACCGGCCTGCCAACAACAACGCCAGGGAATGTTCCGGTTCGGTTTTCAGAACGTCTTGGGCCAGACGCAGCGCGTCATCAAAGCGGCTGGCGGCATAGGCCGATTGCGCCTGGTTCGTCAACTCCTGGAGATTGGAAGACGGCCGCGGAAAGAAGAAAAAGACTCCAACCGCCATCCCCCCAATCAGCAAAACGATTCCCGCCAGGAGGAATCGCCGTCTGTTCTTAGAAAACGGTCGCTCCAAGACAACTTGTTCCACAGATATGGCGACCGCGCCTCGCGGCGCAGTGCGCTGAAGAGTCAAATGGGCGTAAATCTTTTGTGCTTACGGGGCTTGTTCCATGGGATTGGACGATTGGCCGCCTCCACGCACCATGTCAAACGTAAACTTGTTTTCCTTACCCTCTTTCACCTCGGCCACCAGGTCGGTGGTTACCTCGCTCTGATAGCCGTCGGGGATATTCTCGTATTTTTTGGGAGGCGCCATTTTGGAGGGATCCTCCGCGGGCACTTCCGTGATTTGAGGGGGCGTCACGGAAACTTTGTATTTGCCGATCGGCAACTGCTCAATGGTGAAGTTGCCCGAGGAATCCAATTTCACCGAAGCGGCCGCTCCGTCATCAGCGTAAAAGTGAACTTCGCCCTCGGTGACCGGCTTCCCTTCAAAAGTCACCCTCCCGGTGACGTTTTCCGTGGGCTTCTTCGCCGGGCCGCCGCAGCCGAGAACAAGACAAAACAAGCAGGCGATGGGGGTGACTAAGGAGCGTGTCATGAGCAATAATCCAAGCGTTCTGATAGAAAGTGCGAGAGGGTCAGCCAAAGAAAAGCATCTGAAACATCGCGGGACCGTTTCCGGTTTTGGATGGAACAAGTCCCGCGAGTTCCCAATTTGATTTGGAGGATTACAAGAAGTCCCACCGGTTGCCGGACTAAAACTGTCCCACCGGTTGCCCATCTTGTCTCGACGCCAAGCGCCTGAGAGTAAGCATGTTGATGTTTTCGGAAATGAAATGCACGCTTCCATCCGCCAATGCCACATGGATTCCTCCCACGTGGAATGAATTGAGGACGGTATTGGCATCCCAGGTACTGTCCGATCCCACGGCCGTGGAGAGTGAGTTGATTTGATAGCGGACGGAGGTCGTCCCGCTGCCCCACGGACTGCCGGTCATACTTGGGGCCTTAGCGCCGGATGTATGCCCGCACCATCCGCCGTAATAGTTGCTGCGAATGTCCCGCAGGTTGGCAATCATCCCGGACTGCTCGGCGACGATGATCGTATTGGAAGGGCCGTCGATAATGTCCCGGATGGCGAAGCAATCGTTCGGGGCGAGAATCCCATTGTTGCAATAGATCCCGCCATAACCGGTCTGCGACGAGCACTGTCCCGTGACGGTAAAGCCGGTTTGGCCGGTGGCGCCCGACATGCCGACGTAATCAATCAGCATCGCGTTGTGCTTGTTGTTGTTGGTCGGGCTGGGAGATTGGTTGGTGCCGTTGATCGGGGCCGCACTTGACGGGCACTTGTAAACCGACATCGTGAAGCCGCTCAAGATCTTGTTGTTTTTGTTGACCACATTGAAACCGGGACGCCCCGCATCGAACGTATCGTTGATGAAATTCAATTGCTTATACACCGGATTTTGATCCAGGTCGGGGAGGATCGACACCCTCCAGTTGGGGCCAGCCCAAGCCCCCCCGCCGCTTACTCGGCTAACGCCCGCCCCCGTTTCCCCAATCGGAAACCTTGTATAGGTGGAGTGGTAGTTCATGAGCGCCAAGCAGATGTTCTTCATATTGTTCTTACAACTGGACCGGCGGGCGGCTTCGCGCCTGTTGAACTGCAGGCAGCAACAGGGCAATCAGAATCGCAATAATCGCAATGACCACCAGCAATTCGATCAGCGTGAAGGCGCGCGTCTTCGCCTTCGGTACGGGGAGGGGGAATGAGGCTCTCATGCTCGACCTTTCAAAGAAGAACGGGACAAAAAGAATTAAGGTGGAACTTCTTGGTCATGGCGAAAATCCCCGATGGGGGAGGATAAGAACAGTCTGATAGAATTATCACCCATCACGTTAACCAACGTAATCTTCTAATTCAAGATTCTTGATTTGAAATTTTCATCACGAATCTGAGCAATAAAACACACGTGAACATAATTCCGCAAGAATTGAAGGGAATTGCGGTTCGATGCGAGCCAGAAATGTTGCGGGCAGGGAGAATCGAGAGGTTTGGTGATGGGAAAACCTCAGCATCCATCTTGCGAGGATCGCGGAGGCTTTGGTTTTCGTTGCGGACATTTCGGACGGGTCTCCGGCTTCGGTCAATGCAGGCGGCGTGACGGCCACGACGTATTTGCCGACTTGCAGTTTCTCAATGGCGAAACTCCCGGAAGAGTCCAGATTCGCCGTCGCGCCGACCCCGTCCTTCGAGAGGAACGTCACCTTGCCCTCGGTCACGGGTTTTCCCTCAAAGGTAACTTTCCCCGTGACTTTCTCCGTCGGTTTCTGATCGGAACCTCCGAACGTCGGGACATTGATGTGATTTGTTTGGTTCGCGGTGGCGGCTCTCCGCTGGACTTGGCCAGCTTTGATCGGGACGAAATTGGCCATGCCATTGCCCAATGCCGGAAGCCGGTTTGGATGGGTATTGGTCACGAAATCGACGTCACCGTGCCCGATTTCGTCGCCCACACCAGTCACAAGACTCCGACCGCCGTGGCGGCGGCATTGGTTGAACGGTTACAGGATTTGGACGTTTGCCTAAAAAGCACGAAAGATCGGTTGGCGGATTCTTGACAGCGACTTGCTGAAAGATGAAAAAAGCACGATCGCAGGGATTGTTATCGTCGTGTTTCCTTTCTAATTCTCGCACGGTAGCATAGTCGAGGGATAAATTCGTGCCGCGTGGTGACACCACCTACCAAGAAGTGGCGGTAACCAGACCTGCCATTTCTGTTTTCCGGAGGGAATCCAAGATGCGTGGGATCGATTTCAACTCACCCAGGCCGATCATGGCATGCGCAGATCTTGCTCCTGCTGGCGAGTGCGTTTCCTGCCGCCGCAGAGACACCCGATTATTTGCGGCAGGGCGAAAACCTTCAGCCTGGCGGAAATACCACGCACGATCGCGAAGGAACCGGCTTACCAGACCGAGTCGCCGGGATATTGCCTGTTGGTGTTTGGGCTGAAAGCCAAGACGCGAGTCTGGCTCGTGGTGGACGGCGACCATGTTTATCTCGACCGCAACGGCAACGGCGACTTGACCGAAGCCGGCGAGTGCGTCGACAAGAAAGATTGCGGATGGTTTCTCCTGGGAGAGGTTACCGAAGCGGACGGCAAAACGGCGCATGAGAAGCTCCGAATCCGAGTGTGGGAGGATTCGAAGTTTAGCGTTGCACTCCGTTCCCCTCATGCCGCTTACCGATTTGTGGGTCGTGATGATTTCGCCAGGCCCCGGTTGGCGGCGAAACCGGCCGATGCTCCGATCATTCATCCCAATGGTCCCATCACGCTGGCTGCGTTTACGCCGATGAACTTTGCCTTTCGCTCCGCGGATGAAACGCGAGATTCGCAATTTGAATGGCTGAACCTGATGGCCGGCAGCCGCGGTCTTGGACCGGGTACGTTTACCGTCATGGATGGGGACGGTGTGCCGGGTCTCACCAAGGGAGGCCGAACGGTGCTGGCAGAGATTGAGTTTCCCGCACGCACCGCCGACGCACCGCCGATCCTTTCCAGGCAGTCATTACGGGCCGAAGGGTGGAGCTGGGGGAAATGCCTGTTCGCGGGGCCCGTGCGGGTTCCAAACGAGGCGGGCGGCGGTTATGCGAAATTGACGCTGACGGTGGAGGGATTGGAGCCCGGCGAGACGGCACCGGCAACGATCAAAGCGCTCGTGCTGGGCGACGAAGCCGACCTTCCCGCAGTCCGTGCGGCAGCCAGGAAGGCCGTTCCCATGCTCGTCGCGGAACTGCAGCGCAATCATCCGGATCGCGACAATGCCGCCGCAGCGCTGGGGCAATTCGGCCCGGCAGCCAGAGACGCGGTTCCCGCGCTGACGAAAGCTCTGGACGACCAGAACATCTGCCACGTAGCTGCGAGAGCACTCATCCAGATTCTGCCGCCAGACGAGGCCGTCCCACTATTTGTGCCACGCTTGCAGGAACTCAACGCCAGTGTCCACTCAGCCGCCGCCGAGGCGTTGGGGATGCTCGGCCCGGATGCCAAAGATGCCACCGGCGCGCTCGTCGAATGTCTGAAACGAAAACGAAACGAGTATTTCTCCTGCCAGGCATTGGCGCAGGATTGGCGCGGCGTCCAAGGCGGTGATCCCCGCCCTGATCGATGCGCTAAACTCGGAATCTGATTATGTCTGCGGTTACTCCGCCGAAGCGCTGGGCGAAATTGGTCCCGAGGCAAAATCCGCGGTTCCGGTCCTTATTCAGGAATTGAACGAGAGAAGCTCAGACTATGCCCGGTCGAAAGTGGCTGAGGCACTGGGGCGGATTGGTCCAGCAGCCAAAGCCGGCATTCCCGTTCTCACGAAATTGGCGAACACTGAACCGCAGCGTGGGGAGGATCGGGATTCGGAGATACTCCGTGAGAATGCCGCCAAGGCATTGAGGCTCATTGAGCCCGAGGTTCCTGAATCTCCGGTGCCAAATACAAAAGATTCAAAATCTGCGTCATCCGCGGCTGCGTGACGTGAGCCAGTTTCGCCAATTCGGAACCCGTGACGCATTTGTCGAAAGCAATGGGTTCGAAAGCCGTTTATCGCGCAAGGGGTTCGCTGGTATTCGCAGCAGCGGCGCGGGCCGTCCAGAGCCAAAAATTCACCCACAGATTCTGGTGAGGAGGCAAATTTTTCAACCCGAAATTCATGCTCTGACGGAGCTCTACTAATGTCGCGTCGGGGTTACTCGGTTTTGCCGATGCACCATAAATGCTGGAACGTGCGGATGAAAATGTCGCCGTCGGAAATCACGAGGGACGAGTTCGTCGATGCTCCCTTGAGCGTGTTGGTCGCCAGCAGTTCGTATTTGGGGCTGGCGGCGAAAACTTGGGTGCTGCCGTTTCGCATGAGGACATACAGCCGGCCGTCCGCATGAACCATCGAGCCCCACGTTTGCCCGCCGCTGGGGCGCTTGGTCAGTTTCCAGACTTCTTCGCCGGTGTGGAGATCGTAGGCGTGCGGGATGCCGGTTTCTTCGATGATGTAAACATAGTCGCCCACAATCATCCCGGAGCCGACGCGCTGCGTGTTCTTGGGATGGAGCCAAAGGCGGTCCTTGGTGATGTCGCCCGAGCCGCCCAGCTTGACCGCGAGCGCGGCTCCGGTGTAGCCGGACATGGCGACCGCCACGCCGTTGCCGAACAGAGGCGACGTGTAAACATATTTATTCAGGCCGTCGCAGCGCCAAAGCTCTTCGCCCGTCTTGGGATCGAGGCCCTTGAGGTCCGGAACGGTGCTCAGCAAAAGCTGATCGCGTCCATTGGCGTTGATGATCAAAGGCGTGCTCCAGGAGCCGGCTTTCTCGTCGTGCTCCCAGACGGTTTCGCCCGTCTGTTTCTTGACCGCCAATAAAAAGTTTCGGCCCTCCTTTTGATTGGGCCCGCACCACAGGATCGCCAGGTCGCCGTAGAGCACCGGCGAAGAGCCGTTGCCGAATTGATGGTCCCATTTCCCCAAGTCCGTCCGCTTCCAAAGCTCTTTCCCCTCGAAGTCGTAGCAATACATGCCGGCGGAACCGAAGCTGACGACCACGCGCTCGCCATCGGTCGCGGGCGACGCGTTGCAATACCAGTTGTCGTTCCAGTTCCGCTCCTTCTCCGGATACTCCACGTCCTTCTGCCACAGGAGTTTGCCGTCCTTGCGGTCGAAGCACAACAAGCTCCGGGTCAAGCCGTCTTTGATGGCCTGGGTCAGAAAGATTTTGCCGCCCCAGACGATCGGCGTGGAATTGCCTTGATGCGCGAGCGGCACTTTCCACTTCACGTTTTCGGTATCGCTCCAATTCAACAGGACCGGTTTCTCTTCACAAAACCCTTGACCGGTCGGCCCGCGCCAGGCCGGCCAGTCGCCGGCTTCCGCGAAGCTGCCCAGGATCAAAACAGCGAACAACATGTGTATGGGTTTTCTCATGGGCGAATTTCCTTTGAACGGGTGAAAGCAACCTGACCGCCTGGCCGGTGTTTGTTCGGAAAGATCCTGAACATTCCAGGCACCCCACTTTACCCATCGAAACACCTTGATGCAAGAATCCCGAAAGCTCGAAGGCTTCCCTCGCCGAATCACGAGCGTGTGCAAACGAATGCCCATACATTGCATTTGGAGTTTGGCCGGATTAGGCTCAATGGGAGGGCGGTTGCTTCAAACACACCGGCTCGACGGAGTCCGCTGTTCCGGTTCGCGCCACTTTCGCATCGCGGTGGGAGATGACGTTGTCTTCGAGATTCCTGTTGGCAGTTGTCGTTCTCGGTTTTGCAGCGACTGTCCGCGCGGACATGCCGGTTCCAACGCAAGCCTTCCTGAAGAAACACTGCGCGGATTGCCATTCCGGAAAGGAGCCCGAGGCTGGATTCCATCTGGACCAGTTGCCCCAAGACCTGACCGATGCCGAAGTCCGCCGGCGCTGGGTCTATCTTTACGACCGCGTTGCCAAGGGCGAAATGCCCCCCGAATCGGCGGAACAGCCCCAACCCGCCGAGCGGTCGGCATTTCTCAAGACGCTGGGCGATTCGCTCGCCGCCGCGGACCTGGCCGGCCGCGAAGTGGTGCTCCGGCGATTGAACCGCGGGGAATACGAAAACACCGTCTGCGACCTGTTCGGGATCTCTGTGGACCTCGAAAACGTGCTGCCGAACGATTCGCCGGAACAAGGATTCAATACGATCGGCTCCGGTTTGTCGATCTCCGCCGAGCAAATGGTCGTGTATCTGGAGGCGGCCGACCTGGTGCTCGATGAAGTCTTCGGCCCGCCGCAGGAGCCCAAGCGGATCGACGAGACGGTCAACATCAAAGATCTCCGGTCGAAGACGACCGCCGACCGGGTTCTGCCCGACGGCGTGGTGCTGTTCAGCGGTGCGAAGACGCTGCCGCTGTATGGCTCGGCCGTGCCGGGGCCGGGTCTTTATCGGCTGACGATCCAAGCGAAAGCCGTGCAAAGCGAGCGGCCCGTGATCATGCGCGTGGAAGGCGGTGTCACGGGACGTGTTGCGGGGCATGTCGCCGGCTTCTTTGACGTGCCGCCCGGCAAGATGACCACGATCGAATTGACCGACCGCGCTCCGGAGCGCGGCGACACGTTCGCGTTCGGATTGGTCGAAGGGTATCCCTGGTGGAGCGTCAATGCGGAGAAATACAAAGGTCCCGGATTCTTCCTGGGCGACATTCGCATCGAAGGCCCGCTGGAAGATTGGCCCCGCAAGAGCCGAGCCGGTTTGCTCGGCCAGATCGATCCCGCCAAAGGCACGCTGGACGATGTCCGCACGGTTCTCTCGCGGGTCATCCCCCGCGCGTTTCGCCGGCCCGCGGGCGAATCCCAATTAAAACCCTACGTCGACTTGGCCAAACACGCGCTGGACGAAGGGCTGCCGTTCGACAAGGCGCTCAGGCGGGCTCTCAAGGGCGTGCTGTGCGCGCCGGAGTTTCTGTTTCTGGAAGAGCCGCTCGGAGACGATCCGCAGTTCATCGACGATTTCGCCCTCGCCTCGCGGCTGTCGTATTTTCTGTGGAGTTCCCTGCCGGATCCGGAACTCGAAAAGCTGGCCGACCGCGGCGAGCTGCATCAGCCGGAGGTGCTCAACGCCCAGGTCGAGCGAATGCTCAACGATCCCAAGTCCAAACGGTTCGTGAAGAACTTCACCGACCAATGGCTCAAGCTGCGGGACATCGATTTCACGGTCCCCAACGATCGGCTCTATCCCGAATACAACCAGCTCCTCAGGCGTTCGATGCTGGAGGAAACCTACGCCTTCTTCGGCGAGATTCTTGGCCAGAATCACAGCGTGCAGACGTTTTTGGATTCAGACTTCGTGATGATCAACGAGCCGTTGGCGGAGTTCTACGGGATCGACGGCGTTTCCGGATTGGACGTTCGCCGGGTGAAGCTGCCGGACGGTAGCCTGCGCGGAGGCGTCTTGACGCAGGCGAGCGTGCTGAAAGTCTCGGCCGACGGCACGCGAACGTCGCCGGTGCTTCGCGGGGCCTGGGTGCTGGGGAATCTTTTCGGGACGCCTCCACCCCCTCCTCCGCCGAGCGTGGCCGCGATCGAACCCGACAT
This sequence comes from uncultured Planctomycetaceae bacterium, assembly GCA_963815195.1. Classification (GTDB taxonomy): domain Bacteria; phylum Planctomycetota; class Planctomycetia; order Planctomycetales; family Planctomycetaceae; genus CAWAVN01. The sequence continues at coordinate 9,555 of CAWFGE010000007.1, read as the reverse complement.
CCGCGGAGCCACTTCGATTCGGGATCAACTGGCCAAACACCGCAGCCACGCGAGCTGCAACCGCTGCCACCGGAACATCGACCCGCCCGGATTCGCCCTGGAGAGTTTCGACGTCATCGGCGGCCAGCGGGAATGGTACCGCACGACCGGGGCCGGCAAATTCGTCAACGTGCCGCTGCATCCCCAGTCCCCCAATCAGAAAGTTCGCTACCGCCAAGGACCCGACGTGGATTCCTCCGGCACAACGCCCGACGGCCGCGCCTTCGCCGGCGTTCGCGAATACAAACGCCTGCTATTGGCCGATGAGACCGCATTGCCCCGCGCCTTGGCTCGGCAACTCCTCACCTATGCCATCGGCCGGCATTTGGGTTTTTCCGACCGCGCGGAGGTGGAACGCATCGTGGCCCGCGCGAAAACCGAAAACTACGGTCTGCGGTCGCTGATCCATGACATTGTCCAAAGCCCGACGTTTCGCGAACCATGAATGAAAAATGCAAAGTGAAAAATGCAAAGTGAAAAATGCAAAGTGAAAAATGCAAAGTGACAAATGCAAAGTGACAAATGCAAAGTGACAAATGCAAAGTGACAAATGCAAAGTGACAAATGCAAAGTGACAAATGCAAAGTGACAAATGCAAAGTGACAAATGCAAAGTGACAAATGCAAAGTGACAAATGCAAAGTGACAAATGCAAAATGCAAAGTGAAAAATGGAGATTGCAAGTTCGAATTCCATTAACAAGGGGGAATTTGATGCCATTTAATCACGACGACCTCGCCGAGAGGATTTTGGATTTTGCGGCACGCGCGGGGAAAGTGGTGGATGCTCTTCCTGACACCCGGTTGGGACGACATATTGCGGGGCAACTGGTTCGAAGCGGAGCATCGCCGGCGCCGAATTATGAAGAAGCATGTGCCGCGGAAAGCCGAAACGACTTTATTCACCAATTGAGCATTTGTTTGAAGGAAATGCGTGAATCCCGGTGTTGGATCAGATTGATCATCAAAGCCGAACTGCTGCCGCAAACACAAATGGCGAATGTGTTGGACGAATCCAACCAACTCTGCAACATCATCGGGAAATCAATCGTCACCGCAAAATCAAACGAAACCCCGAAACGACAACGCAAGTCCCGCTGATTCATCCATTTTGCACTTTGCACTTTGCACTTTGCACTTTGCACTTTGCATTTTTCACTTTGCATTTTATCCCCCAAAACCCTGGAGCCTCCCGAGAATGACGAAGCCTTTCCCGAGACGAACTTTTCTTCGCGGCGCCGGCGTGGCCATGGCGCTGCCCGCTTTGGAATGCATGCTCCCGGCGTTCGGGGCCGAGAAGTCTGCGTCCGTGCCGCGGCGGATGGTGGCGGTGAATTTTCCGCTGTCGTTCCACCCGCCGAATCTGATGCCCGAGAAAGCCGGCCGGGATTATGAGCCGACGCCCTATTTGAAATTACTCAGCCCGCTGCGAAACGACTTGACGATCATCTCCGGCGCATCGCATCCGGAAGTGGACGGCGGGCATGCCGCGGTCAAGTCCTGGCTCACCGGCGCCCCGCATCCGGGTGCCGCGAATTTCCACAACGCCATCTCCGTCGATCAACTCGCGGCCAAAGCCGTCGGATTGCAGACGCGCCTCGCCTACCTGGCGGTGGGAAGCGGCGGGATTTCCGTGTCGGCCAACGGCGTCCCCGTGCCCGCGAACGCCTATCCGTCCAAGCTTTTCGAAACCATGTTCCTCGAAGGCCGGCCCTATGAGAAAAAGGCCCAGATCGAACGCCTGCAGGAAGGGCAAAGCGTTCTGGACACAGTGCTCGAAAGCGCCCGGCGAATGCAGAACCGCGTCACGCAGCGGGATCGGGAGAAGCTCGACCAATACTTCACCTCGGTGCGCGAAGCCGAACGCCAGCTGCAAAAATCCGAAGACTGGCAGCACAAACCCAAGCCTCACGTGGACGCCAAGCCGCCCAAAGATATCCAGGATCAGAACGACATCATCAACCGCGCCCGGCAGCTTTACGAGATGATGTATCTGGCGATCCTCACCGACTCGACGCGCGTGATGACTTATGCCGTGGGCGATACGAACTCCGTGGCGACTCTGCCCGGCGTCTCCATGAACTACCACGACCTTTCGCACCACGGGCAGGATCCCGAGAAGCTCAAACAACTGGGGATCGTGGAAGCGGGCCACATCAAGGCGCTGGGCGAGTTTCTCACCCGGCTCAAAGACACCTCGGAAGGCGACGCCACGCTGCTCGACCGCACGATGGTCCTCATGGGATCGCACATGCACAGCGGCGGCCACGACAACCGCAACCTGCCGATGCTCCTCGCGGGCGGCGGATTCCGGCACGGCCAGCATCTGGCGTTCGACGCGGAGCACAACTACCCGCTCGCCAATCTGTATGTGAGCATGCTCAACCGCCTCGGTCTTCCCGTGGACCGCTTCGCCTCAAGCACGGGAACGATGACGGGCCTGGAACTCGCGGGCTGAGAAAATGTGAGCGGCACGGCGCTAGCCTCCGGTTTCGATGAAGCGATGTTGCGAAAGTCAAAACCGGCGGCAAGCGCCCGGCGGCTCACAAACCAAAACCGATCCGAAAACAGCATCCGAGTTTTTCAGAATCAGCCACCGCGGAGACCTCATTCATGTTCCACGCCCGACGCTCACAGCCCAATCCATGGACCGCACTGCTCCTGCTGCTCGGCACAACCGCTCTATTATTTGGCTCCAAACCCGGGTTCGCCGCGGACGACAAAAAAGATCTGCCGAACATCATCCTGATCTTTGCGGACGATAAGTATCGGAACACCACCACCGAGTAAGCAGAAACTCTACTAATCCAGCGTTTTCATGGATTCTTGATCCTAATCCGAATTCCGGTCAAATTCAGTCATATCTGGAAACCTTCCGTTCAATTAACTACACTTTACTACATTTTGAATCACCCAGTTGAGCTCTTGAAATCTGCTCCTGTTAACCGCTAGGTTCAAGGTTCGAGTCCTTGTCTGGGAGCTAAAAGTCTTTGTACGGAATCCCCGTACCCACCGGTTTACTCAAAATGCCCGATGCGAGAGCGTCGGGCGTTTTGTCTTAACCCGCGGGAAACAAAGACTTTCGGCGATCGTCCCATCCTAACGCCGCGCTCTCGGTTAGGCAAACGATTTTTGGGGTCCGAACCGAACCCCTAGGGTTGCGACCGGACCCCGAAAAATCACGGACGAACTCTCGGACTCTCTCGGTAAACAGCACCCACTGGTTAACAGGACGCCTGTAAACCAGTGGGTTGACGGTTCGCAATTTCGGCACCGGGCCGAACCCTCTGCCTAACTGATCCGCTTAGTTCAAAATGATCTCGAGCGTGCCGCCACTCGCGAAGTCGCGCTACAAACCGCCAGAACTCCCCGATCTTGCTTTCTGATTCGGGCACAGAATTCGTTTTCGATCCGCTCCCTGCGGATCCGGTGGTCAACCCGGTGCGAACTTTGCACACCAACCAGGTCATTTAATTCCAGTGGGGATCGGAAGGCTGGTTTTTCAAACAGCACTTTTTGTATTTTTTTCCACTTCCACACGGGCAAGGATCGTTTCGTCCCACTTTCGGCTGTTCGTTGACAATCGTTGTCGAGGAGGGGCCAAGCTCCGCATCCTCCCGGCCCCATTCGTCGTCTTCCATTCCGGGTTCAGCGGCATCCCATCCAAAGCGAAATCGGCTTCGACCGTGCTTGAGGTCCTCTCTCCATTGTTCGTCTTCGGGAAACCGCAACCCCAAACCCTCCGCGATGGCCAGAACATCCTCCCGCAAATCGAGAAACTGCGGATCATCCTTCTCGGCCAAAATCAGCTCACGAGCGGGATCAATGGCTCGGGGGGGAAAATTGCTCCAACGCCGAACTGGCCCACTGGGTCCCAATCGTCGGATCGGATTCCAAGTCGGGCACGCTAAGGCAGGCCATGAGGGCCAGGTCTGAATGGATTTTTCCGAGAATGTCCGCCGTGGAAAACCGATAACTCCAACCGCTCACGGGATACTCCTCAACCAGCAATTCCACCACAGAATCCGTTCCGATTTTTGTCAGGGCTTCCATTGCCAAGGGATTCAGCCAGTCATCTTCTGTGTGAAGCCAGTTAAGCAAAGCGGGAACCGCCTGGGAAAGCTTCAGCAAGCCGGCCAAGTAGACCATAAAGCCTTCCATCCAAGCCAGCGGATTGTCTTTATAGTCGTCGATCTTCAGGGCCAGGATCTCGAGGCACTTGGGCGTTGCGAAGTCGGGATAGCGGGCCAGAGCCTCGGCGAGGTCATAGCCGAGCGGCAGGTCGGCCTCCGTCAGGTATTGTTTCTTTTTCTCGGCTTCGCAAAGTGCTTCCAACTGCTCCCACAGATGTTCGGGGCCCAACTTGGAAAAACCAATCCGCCGCGCGATGCGTTCCTGAAATGTGGAATCGACGCCGTCCAACTGTTCGATATCCCTCTGCCGGGTTAGGAGTAATTCCGGCGGGGCGTGCGCCAGGACGCGGGACAGGACAACCTGGTAGGGGATTCTGTCATCGTTGTTGCTTCGAGGCTCCTTAAGTTCTTCGATCATCCAATCCAGCGTTTGCTCGGTCTGGTGAAAGAGCCCATCATGGGGAAAGAGGGAACGACACGCCTCGCGGCCGTACGTCTCCACAGCTTGAATGATCCGGGGCAGGACGTCCGGATCCGGCAGAAATCCCTTCGCATAATAAGCCACCGCCATCTGGCGGGTGTGAGGATTGGGGTGCAAAATCGCCTGCAGGATTTGCTCTCGGGTGGCGCGGTCGGAGGCCAATCGGGCCGTCAGGTCGGCTGCCATCTGCTTGACGAAGGCGGTCTTCCGTGATTCATCAGTCTGGAAATTATCCGCGATTCGCATCCGCGTTTCGGCCCCGAACCAACCGAAGGCGTCCCGTTTCGCATCTGCGAACCACCGTTCGTATTCGGGAAACGTGTTTCCCATGATGGTGGCCACGATCACCAGATCATATTTCAGGTCGCGAATCTCGGGAGCCGAATCGGGAGTCGCCTGTTTCACCAGACCGCGGACGATGTCGATCGCACGAGGATCGAATTGGTGGAGAAGCCGATCCCCCAGAATTCCGGCGATATCTTCGGCACGTTCAAGACGCAATAGCTTTTGGCAAATCTCAAAGCAGCGCTCGGAACGAATCGGACGCAATGCGGAAGTGAGTCCGACCCGTTCCTGTTCCGTCGCGGGGGCCAAGCCTTCCAGACCGCATCCACCACGGCCTCGGTTCCGATCCATCCCAAAGCCGTCCCACACTCATCGGCGGCGGCCTCGTACGAAGATTTCAGCCATTTCATCAAATGCGGGATCGCCGGTTCTAAACGCATCTGGCCCGCCAACAAAATGAGCCAAGGCTTCAGCCAATCCAACAATTCGCTTTGAGGACCGGAATAATTCGCCGGCAGGGTTTCGAGCACTTGCTCTGCCCCTTCCTCGCGAAATCGCGCGATGAATTGCACGTAGCGATGGAACTGCCGATGCTGACTTGTGGTGAGTTCCCCCCGCCGACGGACTTTCCTCCCCAAATCCAAGAGGTTCTGCCAAGCGGTGGGCCAGTCCCAATTCGCCATTTGCATGATGTCACGCATGGCCGGCTTCAAGGGGGCGGGGAACCCGGGCAGGGCCAGAATTTCCCGGCCGCGGGGAGGAATCAAATCCGATTGGGGATTGCACAACAGCAAGGCCGTTGCAAAACGTGCGTTCTCCAGTTCCAGCGAGGGGGCGGGTGGATCGTCTTCGAGTTCGCCCATCAGCCAATCGATGGCTTCATTCGTCAGGGGCAAATCATCCGCCGCCCGAGAATTCCGAAAGCCGTCTCTCGGCCATATGTCTCGACCGCTTGGATCACCAGCGGAATAATCGCCTCATCCGAACTATGGGACGCGGCGTAGTCCCGTACCGCATATTCCCGAACGGCAGATTCTGGGTGCAGAATGGCTTGTTTGATTTGGGTGTCGTAGTGCGTCATATCTGGTCAGTTTTCCATTTGAGTTCAGAGGACCTGTGCCCATTGTATCTTTTGGTGATGTGGAACCAAATCAGCATTCTCCGATCCAGTCTGGAATATCGGGGTGCCCTTGCCTAAAACGCTCCGGCCACTCTGTCTTGCGAGCCGACGGTTCCGGAATTACCGTAGATTCGGAGCCCACACCAAACACCCGCTTCTTCCGAGGCGAGCCCATGACCCCCGATGACGCCCTCGCCAAGCAAATCGAAATCTACCGTAGGATGACCGGCGAACAACGCCTGAAAATCGCGCTCGACCTGCACACGTTCGCTTGCGACGTTGCACGGGCGGGGATTCGCCGACAGTATCCGAACGCCACGGATAAAGAAGTCGAACAGCATTTGCGCCAACGGATTGAATTAGGGCAGGTATGACCCCATGTACGACACCCCAGGTGGCGTGCGCGTCCTTCGCGGTGCCGAAAGAACGCTATTCGTAACGTCGGTCGGCATGATGGTCGATCTTCTGAGAACCGACGATTGCGGTGCGGACATCGCAACCTTCGAGAATCTCCAGCGAAATCAAAAAATCGCCATCCTGCACACAGCCACGCTCGCCCTGTTGCGTGAAGACGTGCCGGCCCCCGAACTCACGGCGGTGCTCGAAGGCGCCGTGGCCAGCGTGTTTGAACACATTCGCGTCATGTTGTTTCAAGAAATCAAACTGCCTCCGGACGATGAGTTTTTCCAAGACAACGTACCGACCTGGCGTGAGTTGGTGCTCGCGGCGGCATTCGATTTGGATTTGGAGGAACTCCCAAATCCTGATGCCAGGGACAAGGACGACTGGGATTTTGTGATCCAATGCCTGGAAGGGAACGTCCTTTGGGACAACGACTTCGAAGCCGAGAATCGGCAGGACGCTTCTCCCGAACAGAGCCGCCCCTTGAAATCCTTGCTTGGCATCCCTGACGATTATTATGTTGCCGTCCCCTGGGAGCCATCGGATGAGGATGCGGAAAAACTCCTGCAAGAATTACATGATCTGACGCGATAGTCCCGATAATGACACGAACCGACTCGCCATTTTGTTGCCCTACTCCAAGAAACGCAGGATGAAAGATGAGAATTTTCTTTCGCGTCCCAGCACTCGTGATCGCCATTGGCCTGGGCCTCTTGACCGCGCCGTGTGTGGGGCAAATTGATTCGAATTCCCACAGTCCTCAGGCAGACCGCAAGACGGCCGAGTCGGTTGCACGATATGTGATCGACGATTTTGTTGCCGGTTGCCGGGTTCGGCCGCAGCCCTTGTTCGCGAATCCTTATTTCGGCTCTCTTCCGATCCAGAGATATTTTCCAGAGCCGGTCTCTTTGGGTCGCCTCCACGCCCTGGAGGTCGAGGAACTGGCGGTTTTCTGCGGACCGGCGGCCGGTGAGCAGGCGAACGCCGAATGGAAACACGGCCTCGAATGGGCGGCGGCGGCTCGGCTGGCGAAACCCATCGAACTCAAAGCTCTGATGAAGGAATGGCGCCGGTCGCTCGTTCCCCAGGAAAGCTCTGTTGAGCCAAACCCGGAGCCCATTCGGCTCGAAGGGTTCGACTGCTTCCGAGTTCCCGCCGGCAGTTTCTTCCCGCCGCCGCGAAGCTACGGCAAATTGCGGTTTACCGATCGAGACGGAAAACCAGCGGACAAGGGCGTTAACACGGGATACATTTACGAATACCGCAGCTACGTGGAGGGCGAGACGAAGGCATCCGCTATCTTCACACTTGCGGAAATTGACGAAGCCGACCTGGTTGATGGCCAACTTCCGTTAGAACTTCGACTGGACGTGTTCTTCACGTATTATCCCGACCGCGAGTTCACGACGGCTCAAGTGGAATTACGCAACCCCGACACGGGCCTCTGCAGCGAACCGCTGCGAATTGAAGCGAAGTCGTATGTGAACCGCCGATTGAATTTTCCGCGCCGGCTGATCGCGATCGATGCGAAGGGCAAACGCCAGGCGGACCTGCTTGAGGATTTTGTGTCCGGCGGGCGGTTGGAAGTTGTCCTCAAGGGAACCGAAGAGGCCATCTACATCGGCGTCGGGGATTATGATTTGAACGTGCGGCCGCGGGCGTTTGAGTACGTGTTCGTCAATCATCGGGAACTTGTCGTCGCCCAAACTTCCGAGATACTCAAGGCGATGCTTCAAAACGCGGCGAAACCCGCGGCGCTTTCCGATCGTCTTTCGCAGCCCGCCGAGATCGTGGTCGCTGCGAACGTGCGACAAGACGAAGACCGCAAGGCGTTGAAGCAGTTTCTTCGCCTCATCGAGGGCGACCCCATCACCCGGCAATGGGCCGATGCGTTGACCGAGTTGACCGGCACCGTGCGCTTAGACCAGGCTCAGTCGACGATGGCTCAGGTCACGGCGAAATTCACTGACGCATCGAGTGCCGACCAAGCAAGAAAACTTTGCGAAGAAAAGGTACGGAAATCGCGGGAGCAGGTCGGCAAGATGATTCGCGATGGAATCAACCGCATAGAGGCCAAATCCAATCTGGCGGCTCTGGGTATGGACGGCATTCCAATGAGCTTCCCCCGCGACTCTCTCACGTCGGAAGAGTTCCAAGTGGAACACGAAAAGCGCACGTCGGAGTTGCTCAAAATCATTGATCAAGTTTTTGCCCTGATTCGTCTGGAGTCCAAAGGGGACGTTCTGATAATCCAGCTCCCCCAGCCTCAGATACTTTCGAATTTCCCAAAGCGGGCGAAGTATGCTTGGGCGAAGATGGATGAGGCCCTCGCAATGGATCTGTACGAACTCAGACAATTCGATCGGATGGACGAGGTCCTGCGGCGGGTGACCGATCGCGTTCCCGAGGAGCCGGGAGCCTGGTTCCAGCGGGCTTGGCATCTCTCGTATAACGTGCCACCCCAATTCGACGGTTACGAGACCCGCTATGCCTTGGTCCGCCGGGGGATCAACGTGCTCTTGGACGGCGCCGAGCAAAGTCCTGCCAGCATCGATATGCTTTGGATGGCGGCCCGATTCATCGGCCGAAGATTGGCAAGGCCAACAATCACGCCGCGTTCCGCGAGTTGTTTTCCAAGGACAAGGAATTGCACCCGAAGGCTGGCGAAGTATGTCGACCTGGACAAAGCGCGGTCGCCCGATAAGGACATCGACAACTGGCTCGTTGCGAAATTACTGTTCGAGTATTGCATCGACCGGCGGACCAACGGCGGGGCTTCTTCCACAATTCCCCCGCTGCTCGTCTTCTCGCGGCCGGTTGCGACTCCGGCGAGATACGCCGACTCGCTCGCGTAAGCGGCCGCTGGAACGAGTCGCGGCGCCACTTGGAAGAAGGCCGAGAAATTGCACGAAGCGCTGGGCGACCGGACCATTGACGGGGCGACCGGCGGTCGAATCCGGCTGAACGACCTCGAAAACAAGCGGGCCAAATTCGGTCCAAACGATCCCTATGTGAAATACGTCGATGGAGGTCGGAAGTTCCTGCGTTACGACTTCTGGCTCATGCGATGCCGATTCGAGCAGATGGACGAAATCCA
>CAWFGE010000006.1:0-216259 GCA_963815195.1 uncultured Planctomycetaceae bacterium | reverse complement strand
TCTCAATCTGGTCGCTGGAACTCATTGCTGCTCTCTCCTGTGGGCCTCAAGCGAAACACAAACCCAACTCCAGGCAATTCGCAAGTGCGAAGAACCGGACTCGATCCTCCGAAAAAACAGAGGACCGAATTGCGCAAATCAAGACAACGGATGGAAAGGAATTGCGAGTTTAGACCCAATCCAAAAGAGTGTCAACGAGGCGGAATTGCAGCCGCAGGGGAAGCGGCAAAGCGAACGGCACAAAAACCGCGGATTGCCTGGATTAGCTGTCGGAACAAGATTTTTTTTGAAATTGGAGGCGTGAACAGTATTATCGGAATGTGAGATCAGCCACCGACTCTCATTGCAGGGTGGAATTGAAATCCCTCCGGGAGCAAGTTGTGAAATGGACCGCGTTTCGATCGATGAATTGGACGATCAAGGGGACGGCGACTTTTGGACGTGGCAGGGACAACCCTTTACGGGCGTGGCCTATATAACAGGCCCCGATGGGTCGCTCGATTTGGAGTGGACCTTCCGCGACGGCCTTCGCTGGGGATCTCAGCGAATCTGGCATCGCAATGGCCGGCTCGCGGAATCCCATTACGAAGTGGCCGGCATGCCCCACGGCGTGCATCGCATGTGGCGAAAGGACGGCCGCAAGTTGGTGGTCGAATTCTGCGAGTTCGGACTGGTGGTGCGGTCGCGCAGTTGGGCCGAAGACGGCGGCATCCGCGACGACTATTTCATCAAGTCCGAGCCTGTGCCGTGGTATCTTGAGGAATTGCATCGGCGAAGGGAAAAGTTCGGGCGACAAGTGGACGCCGAGCAGATCCCCGAGGAATACCTTCGCGTCTCGCCAGACGATTGGGATGAACTCCCCACACCAGCCTTGTGAGCGTGCGCCGTGACGCCTTACGTCTCTTCCAGCAAATGTGATTTCCCCAACCGGAAGAACGCGTTTCTTTGGGCGGGGGACTCCGGCGCGTAAACAAAATGCGCACTGCTTGCGTGGCCGTCCGAATCCCGCGCGGCGGAACTTGAAGGAATTCGGCGATTTTTCCGGCATTGTTCGGGAAAAACTTCACTGGGATGTGCAATCTTGCCTTATCTAACTGGGTAAACTTTGCCGATGAAGTGAACTATAGCGGTTGTACCGATGCGCGACCGTTGTCGGAATCCTGGAGGCGTTCTCCGGCGGCGGTTTATCGTATCCCAATCAGGGCAGGAGTTCACTGGTGCAAAAAATCAGGAAGTTCCGCGCAGTTCGGAATTGGTGTCGGGCGGGGGTGTTTGGGACGCTGCTGGTGCTCCTCGCCGGGGAAGCCATCGCCCAAACGGGCACGGCGGACGACGTGGAGCCGGCTGTGCCGGAAGCCGCCGCGGCGAACCGAAATGTGACGTTGAAGTTTTACGCGGCGGATTGGGCCAAGGTGCTGGGCGACGTGGCGGAGCAATCCGGCTCGACGCTCGTGATGCACGAGCAGCCTCCGGGCCGGCTTGTGATGCGCCATAAGACGCCGTTCACCCGGCACGAGGCCGTGGAGATTCTCAACCGCGAACTCCAGCCGTCGGGCTTTCGGATTCTGGAAAGCCACCAATATTTGATCGTGCTGAATCAGCGGTCGGTCCGCACTCGCTACCGCCGGCCCGAGACGCCCTCGGAGCCCGAATGGTCCCCCAAGCCGGGCGATGTTCCCCAATTTGAACCGGGCCGGACTTACAAGCGTTCGGTGACCGCCATCGCCACCAAGGAACAACAACAAGCAGCCGCCCCGCACGATCGAACTCGCGGAAGGCACGAAGCCGATTCCCGCACCGGCGTCCGAAACCGAAACTCCTCAAGACTCCGCTCCCGTGGCAGCGCCGATACCGGCTCTCGCCCCGGGAGAATTGCCCGCCGGCTGGACCTCTCAGTCATTGGAGCCGAAGAACAAAGTCCGCGACCTGGCGGGATGGGTGTATCAGACGCTCGAACAGCGGGCGGAGTTGATTGATGCCGGCGTCGAGGGCTTGCCCGCGTTCCGAGTGCAGTTTCCGCCCACGACGGAGCGTCCCGGTCCGGAAGGATTTGAAGTTGCGATCGACATTCCGCAAAACCGGCTCGTGTTCGCTTCGACGCCGGAGCGGTTGCGGCTGTTGAGCGGGTTATTCGGGTATTTGGACAAGCACCAGAATGCGTTCCAGCAGCCGATTCAACTGGTGGCCGCCGATGAAACGACAGCCGAATTGGCGAAGAAACTGACTCCCGAAATCAAAAAGATGATCGAGGCCCGGGAAACGGGGGCCGCACTCCCCAGGCGGGCGAAGCCGGGCGGAGAGTTGCCAATCAACTCGAGCAAGAATGGGCGTTCGCCCAGGCTCAAAACCAGCCGCCCGCGAATGCCCAGCAGCCGCCCGCGAACGCCCAGCAGCCGCCCGAAACAACACAGGTCGTTCCATTGCAACAACCCGGGCAACCGGGGCTCAGCGGTCTTTCGCTCTTGATGAACATCAAAGGCAACGTGGACATCCAAGCCATTCCCGAATTGGGCATTATGATCCTGCGGGGCAACGAAGCGGACGTAAAGGCGTTGATTCAAGTCATTCAGCAAATCCAGAAACAAACCGCCGGGGCGGCGCCCGACGTGCGGCTGCTTCTGCTCAACAACTTGAATTCGCAGTCGCTCGCCGAGCTTCTGCGGACGGTTTACGACCAACTCGCCGCGATCCGCACGCGAACCGGGGAGCCCCGGCAGCAGACATCGTTTATTCCGATCGCCCGCCCCAATGCCGTGATGATCCTGGCCCCCAAAGCCGAGATGGAATCCATCCAGAACCTGGCCAACGAACTGGATCGCCCGATCGATCCTAAATCCGACTTGGAAGTCTTTCGGCTCAAAAATGCGATCGCGGCCCAGGCGGCGACGACGCTGACGAACCTGTTCACGGCCCAAGCCGCAGCGGCGGCCGGCGGTGGAACCGCGGGCGCGGGCACGGCAACCGCCGGCGTCGGCGTGAACCTCCAAACCCGGTTCCGCGTGGTGCCGGACGTGCGGACGAACTCGCTGATCGTGCAAGCCAGCCCGAACGACATGAAGGAGATCGCGCACATTATCCGCCAACTCGACCTCGAAAGCTCGGGGGCGGTCAACAAGATGCGGGTGGTCCCGCTGAAAAACGCGGTCGCCGACGAACTGGCCAACGTCATCACCTCGTCGATTCAAAGTTTGCTCAATCCGCCCACGGTGACCGGCACGTCCCCGACAGGCCAGGGCAACCAGTTCGCCGGAGGCGGCGGGGCGAACCAGGGTCCGCAGGAGCTACGCGACGTAAAATCGGTCGTGTTGGAATTGCTCGCCAACGTCGGCGAGCAAACCAAAGCGGTGCGGTCGGGGATTCTCTCCGACATCCGCGTCACGCCGGACGTCCGCTCGAACAGCCTGATCGTCTCGGCTCCGGAAGCGAGCATGGAGATGATGGTGGCGTTGATCGAGCAACTCGATCAGCCGACTTCGACCGTGGCCGAGATCAAGGTCTTCACGCTCGAAAACGCCGACGCGAGCACCGTCTTGAATCTGCTCACCGCGCTGTTCGCGCCGACCACGGGCAACCAGGCTCAGGCGCAGACGGGCGTGCAAATCGTCGGGGCCGAAGATGCCAGCAGCGGGCTGATTCCGCTCCGGTTTTCCGTGGATGTCCGCACCAACAGCATCGTCGCGATCGGCGGCGGCGACGCCTTGCGGGTCGTGGAAGCGATTCTGCTCCGCCTCGATCAAAGCGACATTCGCCAGCGGGAAAACTCCATCGTCAAACTGCGAAACACGCCCGCGACGGAAATCGCCGCCGCCATCAACACGTTTCTGCAGACGCAGCGGGATCTGGTCACGATCAATCCGGACCTCGTCTCGAACACCGAACTCTTGGAGCAGCAAATCATCGCGGTGGCGGAACCCGTCACCAACAGCCTACTGATCAGCGCCACCCCGAGGTATTACAAGGAAATCCAAGACCTGGTCGCCAAGCTCGACAAGCAGCCGCTGCAGGTCGTGATCCAGGTGATGCTGGTGGAAGTCTCGTTGGACAACACGGACGAGTTCGGCGTGGAACTGGGATTTCAGGATGACATCCTCTTCGACCGCAGCGTGACCACCGCGGCCGACTTGCTCACGATCTCGCAGACCAACACCTCGCCCAATGGCGTGGCGACCACGACGCAAAACATCATTTCGCAAGCGACCACGCCGGGCTTCAAGTTCGGCGATCCCACGCTGGGCTTGGGGAACAACATTGCGGCGAATCCGACGATCGTCGGCAGCCAAAGTTTGAGCAACTTCTCCCTGGGCCGCGTCAACAGCGACCTGGGCTACGGCGGGCTGGTGCTCTCGGCCAGTTCCAACCAGGTCAGCATGCTAATGCGTGCTCTGTCGGCTCGAACGCAAGTGCATGTTCTCAGCCGGCCCCAAATTCGCACCTTGGACAACCAGGTGGCCCAGATTCAAGTGGGGCGGCAAGTTCCGATCATCAACGGGGTGACCTTCGGGGGCACGAACAACCAGGTGATTCCGCTGGTCGTGCAGGACTCGGCGGGGATCATTCTCACCGTCACCCCGCGAATCAGCCCCGAGGAAAACATTGTGATGGAAGTCGTCGCCGAAAAAAGCGCCTTCACAGGAGCGGGCGTGACCCTGTTCGTGGATACCAACAGCGGCAACACCGTCACGTCGCCGATCAAAGACATCACCACCGCGCGGACGACCGTCGGCGTTCCCAACGGGCAAACCGTGATCCTGGGCGGGATGATTACCAAAAGAGACGAAACGATCGAACGCAAAATCCCCTGGTTGGGCGACCTGCCTTATTTCGGACTTCCCTTCCGCTACGACTCCACCCATACCGTCCGCACGGAACTGTTGATGTTCCTCACGCCGCGGATTGTGCGCAGCGATGCGGATAACGAACTGATCAAGCAGGTGGAATCGGAACGGACGCACTTTGTCCAACAGGATGTCGAAGCGCTCCACGGACCGCTGTTCGCCGTCCCCGCCGGCCCCAGCTATCCCGAGTGGATGGACGGCGATGAATTCTGCCCGACGCCCCTCGAAGGCCAACCCGGCGCGATGATGCCGGGCGAAGGATACGAAATCCCGGTCCCAGCTCCCGTGCCGGGGGCTCTGCCGGGCGCTCCGCCACAGGTTCCGTACGACCCCGCCGTCCCGCCGATGAACCCGGGGAACGGCAACATGGGCCAGCGGCGGGAGGACCGGAACGTGCCGACGACGATCGTGCCTGTTAGCGGGTATCAGCAAACCTCGCCTCCCTCCTCCCAATTGGAGGAGACGCGAGTCCAAGCCATAGAAGCCCGCAAAGCGGCCCAAGCCCAAACCAAACGGCCGTGGTATTCCTGGAAGAAATGAGCGGTTGGAGTTCCCGATGGATTCCATCATTCGGCTCACCCGGGGAAGGTAATGAGAGCGAACCGCCAATATTGAACCGCGAAAATTGAATCGCCATAATCCTTTGTTCAATGCAATTTCCCTGAGGTGATTGTGATGAATCTGCTGCGAATCCTGCGAAATCCCGGCCGCGCGCACGGCGGACGAGCCGGAGTTTTGGCCCTCCTCTTGGCCGGGGTTTGTTGCGTCGCGGGATGCGGCTCGCTGCCCAAGCAATGGCTTGCCGAAGCGGACAAACTTCCCCGGGCCACGCCGGAGAATCCGGTGATCGATATGCTCTGCGTCTGGAACGCGGCCGAAGGCCAGGATCCCGAAGGTCTGCCCACGCGGGGATTCGCGGGGAAGATCACGTTCTTTACCCGCGACATTCCGACGGGCGTCCGCGTGGACGGGGACGTGCGGATTTACGTGCATGACGACCAAGGCCAGCCCGACGAGCACAGCAAGCCGATCCACCAGTGGGATTTCATCGGCGAATCCTGGACGATTCACTTGCAGAAAAGCTCCTTGGGGCCGGCTTACAGCGTATTTATCCCCTACACAAGGAATGGCGGCCATCAGGCCAATTGCGCCCTGCGGGTGCGGTTCACGCCGAAAAACGGCCCGCCCGTTTATTCCGAAACGGTCGCTGTGTACATGCCTGGAACCAAAACCAAGAAAGCCGACACGCCCGCCGCCCAGGCCCCGCCCGACCAGCGAAGCTCTTTGGAGAGCATCACCATTCCGCTCAAGGAAAAACAGCGGGTGCAGTTTTCCCAATTGAATCCGGGAACGATGCAGATGCAGCACACGACGGCCCCGGTTTCGGAATTGCCGCCGCACGAAGTGATCCGTTCCACCAGCGACGAAGCCCAAATCAGGCGGGCTTTGGAACTGGCTCGCAGAAATGGAATGTCCGTCGGATCCCAACCCGCGAAAGCGGTCCAACCGGCACCGTCCGCGATTTCCTATCATCCCGCGCGGACAGCCTCACCCACAGACGTTTCCTCGCAGGCGAAAACGCCGGGATCGATTCTCGCGGAACAACACTCGGCCGCCACCCCGCCCGCCCCGAATCGGTTCAATCCGAGCCCGCGCCGCCCGCCCGCTGCCGACCGTCCGGTCCACTGCGGATGAGTTGCTCCAACAGCCCACGACGTATCCCGGAGCCTACCGCCCGCCCGCGACGTCCCATCCGCTCCAGCATCACCCCCTGGCAAGCGACGGAGAGTAATCCACGCGGCGGACGGGCGGAATTTCCGGTCCAATCGATATTTCCGGCGGAATTGCGAATTGGGTGGCGAGAATTCGGCGAATTGTGGTATGATATGCGGCGGCGAGGGTTCGACCTATAAGGGGGCGGTGAACCCAATGCCGCCGGTTTTCATACCCAGGAGCCAACCGCCATGTTGTCCATCCATCCATCCCCGCGCTGGGGAATGTTGCTGCTCGTGGGAGCCGTGGTTTGGGGATTCGGCATAGAGTCCGCCTTGGCCCAGAGCATGTTTGGCACGGGAGCTCCGACCAATTCCGGCGGAAGCTCGGGTCTGGTCCGCTCCACCAGCAACCAAACGGGCTTCTCGAGCACCTTCGGTGGAACCAACCAGGCGTCGACCAGCACGTCGCTGCTCTCCTCCCTCACGCAGGGATCTTCCTCGCTGAATACGTCGGGACAGGCTGCCACTTCGGGCACCGCTTTGACCGGTCCGCAAATCAGCACCCAACTCGGCCAACTGAGCGCCACGGTCGGACAAGGCGGCTTCGTCGGCCGGTCCGATACGGCGGGCCGGTTCGTCGGCAACGCGATGACGGGGCAACAGGGCATCCAAGGCACGAACGTCGGGCGGGGTAACCAGAACAACAATTACACCAGCCAGCAAAACAACTTCAACAACCAGCAAACCGGCATGCTCTCCCAGCGCATCGTCCGCCCCCGTCTGAGCATCGCTTTTGATTACAACGCCCGCCCCCCCGTCAACGTCCAAACGAATCTCAGCACGGAGTTTCAGCGGCTCCAGACCGACCGGCCCTCTTTGCAGGGCGTCCAAGTGCAAATGGGCGGCGACCGCCGAGCCATTCTTCGCGGCAGCGTGCCCTCGGAAAACGACAGGAAACTCGCCGCGATGCTCGCCCGCATGGAGCCGGGCGTCCGCTCCGTCGTCAACGAACTGACCATCGCCGCCGAGTAACGCCTGCGATCAATCCCCTGCGCGGATTCTTCGCTAGAATCCGACCATCGGCCCGGGCTTGCAGAAGTCCTCATTTCCGAATAGACGCCGCCGTTTCCCCAAATCCCTCGCGGCCGGCGCGGAACAGGTCAATCCCGGATTGCCGGGCGTCGATCATGGACTACGGGATCCTCCGCGCCGCTTGGCGAGGTTCTCCCCCTCCAAACGTCCCCTATCGACGATTCGAGTAAGACCCATGCCTCAAGATCATGCCCAAGTCACTCGCGCGCTCGACGTTCTGGCCAAAGGGCTCGCGCCCTTTGTGGAACGCGAGATGCAAGCGGTTTACAAAGACCGCTGGCCGTCGGTCGTGCAGGACAGCTTCCGCGGCGGACGCGGGCAGCCGAACCAGGGCGGCGACCAGCCCAACTGGGACGCCCATTCGCTGCTGACGGTGATGTGGGACCAATGGAACAGCGTGTTCCGCCACCGCCTGGGACACGCCGAGCGCAGCCTGGTCAGCGAGCTCCGCACATTCCGCAACCAATGGGCCCACCAGGAGGCGTTCGAATTTGACGACACCTACCGGGTTTACGATTCCGCCGAGCGTCTCCTGGCGGCGGTCGAATCCCCCGAAGCGCAATGGCTCTCCCGCGGCAAACGCGAACTCTTGAGGACCGAATTCGACCGCGAGCTCCCGCGCGGCGTACCGGCGTTCCAAAGCCCGCCGGCAAACCTGGCAGGATGTGTTTATTTACGTCGCCTGCTGCATCGCCATCGTGTTCGCGATCTTGCAGCACCTGGGCAACAACGCCTGGCTGATGGTGTTGAGCGTGGTGTTCACGTTCGCGTTTTTGGTCTGGCAGCGTGTCTCCGAGCCGCCGACCGCGCAGTTCGGCGCGCACGAGTGCGGCCAATGCGGGAAAATCATTTATGCCGACGCCTGCCCTTATTGCGAACCGCACCTGTTCGCGCCGTCCGTCAAGCCCGTCCTGAGAAAACCCGTCCCCGCCGAGCCGCCGGAGCCCGAGGAAACCGAGACCGGCGAACAGCACGTGGCGTCCCATTCCGGAAACTGAGCCTCAAAAATCCCAGCCGAAATGCCCTTAAACCCCCGCTTTCCCGCGGCCTGCGCTTGACGGATTCCCTCGCCACTCGACACAATTGAGATGCTGAGTTTGTGACTTTCGCCTAGGGTGCGGCCAATCTTCCGTCGCGCAGGACTTCGAACCGCCAAGATCGGTCAAAGGCGGCAGGACCCCGCGACGTTCATTCCTCTATTTCATTGACATCCAAAACACCGGTTTGATGAGCACGCTTCCCAAACCGCAATATCAAATCGTGGATTTCGCGGAACTTCCCGGCGTGTCCTGCCCCTGCGGAACGGCCAAACGGGCGTTTGCCGACGTGGAAGATTACCCCGCCACGATCCACCAGACGAAAATCTCGGAACTCGCTCGCAAACACTACCATAAGCACCACACGGAAGCGTATTATTTTCTCTCCTGCGAAGACGACGCGAAAATGGAGCTGGACGAGGAAATCCTGCCGGTCCGAGAAGGCATGTGCATTTTGATTCCCCCCGGGGTGAGGCATCGGGCGATCGGCAACATGACGATCCTCAATATCGTCATCCCCAAATTTGACCCCGCGGACGAACACTTCGATTAGACGTTCGCCGCCCGTTCGAGAACGAAAACACCCTCCAGGCAAAGATTCCATCAGGCATGAACAAAAACCCCAACGGCCCCAAATTGCCCGGCGACGACGATTCGCTGGAATCGTTGGCAACGAACCTCTTCGGCATTGATTTCAGCCAACCGGCCCTGCCCGACGAAGAAGTCATTTCCTTCGATCTCCACGTCGAGTTGGAAAAACCCTCGGACGACCGCGGCGGAGACGTGCCGAGCGATGAAGACGTGCAGCTCGCCTCGTTCCCCGAGGAGGAAGAGGCTTCGTTTCCCGAAGAGGACGACTCGCCGGAGCCCGCGCCCGCGGCACCCGTGAAACCCACCCCGCCCGTGAAACCCACCCCGCCCGTGAAACCCACCCCGCCCGTGAAACCCACCGTACGCGACGTCTCGGCGAGTTCCTCAACGAGCATCGAGGACGAAGAGGAGGACGATTTCTTCGCCGGTTTCGACGAAGACGAGGAAGCGGTTGAAGAGGCGGACGAGGAAGCGGAAGACGAAATCGACGACGAGATCGAGGACATGGAAGACGAGTTGGACGAGGAGTTGGAGGAGTTGGACGATTTGGACGAGTTAGAGGAGTTGGACGAGTTAGAGGAAGCGGACGACGACGACGAGGACGAAGATGACACCTATTGGGAAGCCTTGAACGAGTTTGAATGGGACGCGGACGAGGATGAAGCCGGGGCCCCGAAAGGCAAGGCCCCCAAGACAAGCAAACCCGGCCGAGGCGAACGCCGGCCCAAGCGGGAACAGCGGGAGCCGCGGGAACAGCGGGAGCCGCGGGAACAGCGGGAACCGCGAGAGCGACGGAAACCCAAGAAGGCCTCCGCGGAAGAACGAACGCTGGTGGATGAGGAAATCACCTCCGCGGCGGACTATTACAACGAATACGAGGACGTCGACTTCGGCGCGGGGCTGTTGGAAGAGGCTCCCGCCGGGAAAGCCGCGGCCCCAAAAGAACCGGAGTCCGTGGGATTCGCTGCGGAGGCGGATGACGAGGAAGCTCCTTCCGAACGCAAACGCCGTCGCCGCCGTCGCCGCCGAAAGCCTCGCGGGGAAACGGCCGAGGAAGCCGTTGCCGGCGAGCCGGAGAAAAACGAAGAGATCGATTTGGACGACATGGACTTTGAGTCGATGGACGAGGAAGGCGAAGTCCGGGAACGTCCCTCAAACAAAAAATCCGCCCGCCCCCCCGCGAATGTGGAAGAGCCGGAGGAAGAGGAAGGACCTCGCCGCAAGCGCTCCCGCCGCAAACGCCGCCCCGAGCCAGAGCCCGATGCGTTTGTCGCCGGCCTCGAGGAACGGGAGGAAGAAGAAACCCTCGAGGTGGATGAGGTGGATGAGGTGGATGAGGACGAAGACGTGGAAGAGGAAGAAGCCCCGAGGAGCCGCCGCCAGCAGAAAGGCCGGGACGACAAGGAATCGCCTTACCGCAACATTCCCACTTGGGAGGAAGCGGTTTCCTACTTGGTCCAACCGCGGAGATCGGGCTCGTCCACTTCGCAGCGTTCCGAGCGGGAATCGTCGCGGTCCCCGCGCAACCCCGGCCGCCGCCGCAGACGCCGCCCGTAACCGGGGCGCTGATGGAATCTGAAGTTTCACCGTCGTGTCATTTCAGCAATTCCAACATGGCTTTGCCCATGGCCTCGCCCATCTCGTAATAGCAGCGTCACGACCCCAAATAGTGATAGCGCCGATCCGACGTGTAGGCGAGTTGGTTCTTTGTATTTCTGCTCCCAGTTTTCCTGGTAGAACGTCCCGGGGTCAACCCGCGGCGGATCAGCTTTGGGTTTTTGTTCGTTCTGTCGGGCCGCCGCGCGGCCTGGCCTTCCATGTTGGACTGGCCGGCCAGAATAAACATAACCCTGCATGAAAAATCGGCCGCCAATTGTGCTCATCGTCGGCATCGACGACCGCGGGGTCCGCGGCGATCAGCGCGCGGACCCGGTCGATGTCCCCACGCTGACAAGCCTCATGGATCGACATTTCGGACATGACAAGGCTCGCCGGCCTAGAGAAGAATCGGACGGGCGGACGCCGCTCACCGCGAACTCGAGTTGGACGGGCGCCGGGGCGGCCTTGGGCGTCCGGGAGGCATGGGTTTGGGGTGAGCCTTCTCAAATCTCGCCACGGCCGCCGACGTCACGGCGGTGTTCGCCGTTTCCGGCATGCGAAGGTTGGGGATTTTAATGAGCGCATCGAGCCCTCGATCCGTCAGCTTCGTGCCGGCGAGGCCCAGCCCGCGCAGGTTCTTCAGCTTCGTCAAATACTTGATCACCCCGTCATCGGTGATGTGGCATTTGTCGAGCATCAATACTTCCAGGCGCGGCATGCCCTTCAGATAGGCCAACCCCGCGTCGGTCACGCCGGTATTGGCCACCATCAAGATACGGAGCGTTTTGTGTCCCGCGAGCGCCTTGAGAGCCTCATCGGTGATGCCGGTTTCACGCAAATAGAGGTACTCGAGACTCGGCAAAGCTTTCAGTTCCCGGACGGCCGAATCGGTGACCTTCGCTCCGTCGAGGTCGAGATTCTTCAGCGCATCGAGTTGTAACAAGGGTTCGATGCCTTTATCGGTAATTCTTGTTTCTGACACGTCCAGCCATTCCAGATGAGAGAGCCCCGCGAGGTTTTTCAATCCCGCATCCGAGATCTGAGCACCTTCCAGCCAGAGCATCTTCAGGGACTCTAAGTGCTGGAGATGTTCCAGACCTGCATCGGTGAAGGCGTTGCTCCGGATCCGCAGTTCCGTCAGTCCGTTGTTTTGAGCAATCAACCGCAGACCTTCATCGGTCAGCCCGCAGTCTTGCATGTCCGCGCTGACCAAAGTTTTTAACTGCGAAACCCATTCCAACTGTTGGATGGAAACCTCCGTTTTGGGGGGCCAAGTCAGCGCGACGACTTCAAACTTCGCCGGCATCTGCGACGTTTGAAAGAGCCACGAACTCTGATTGAGGGGCAGCGTGCGAATTAAAACTCGCCCGCCGCGTTGGAGGGTCCATTCCACCAGTTGGCGGGTGGGATCCTTGTCGGCGTTGAACTTGGGGTCGATGGGATCGTGGACGCAGCGAACGTAAAAAAGGTTGCTGGCGTAACAGCTACTCGCTCCGCCGTCGGCATACCAGCTATAGCAGTGGGCGGCATTGGCGGCCTGAATCCGCGACGTCCAGTAGCTGTCCCATTCGTAAGGTCCCTCGCAGCATTTCACTTTCGTGTATTTCGAGTCTTTGAATGGGGATTCGGTTGCGGGGAAGATGCCGGCGAGTTCTTCAGCCGTCGGAACCCTCCAGCCGGTGAGCCCCTCGAGCTTCAGGGATTTCGCATATTCCGCCGCCTGAGAGAAATTGCGTTTGCCGGAGGCGTCCCCGTCTTTCTGCCACAACAGGCCCGTCTGGTTGTCCAACACATAATCCCCGCCGTCTTCGAACCGCGCGGCTTGCTCGGCGGACTTTTCCTTCGCCATCGGCGTCGGGGCTTTCGGAGCGGGTTCGGGAACGGGTTTTGGGGAAGTCGCGGGCGGCTGGGGCGAGTCTGTCCGGGCGACCTGCGGAGCCGGCCGGGGCAAGTCTGTCCGGGCGACCTGCGGTTTTTCCGCCGGCGGTTTGACCACCTGGATCTTGAGCACCGGGTTTTTGCCTTTGAAGACTTCGAACTCGTCCGTTTGCACGACGATGTCTCCGCGGCGGACGTGCAGGTTGTGCTCGCCCGGTTTCAGTTCCACGGTGGCTCCCAAGTTTTTGATGGCGACGTTCTCGCCGTCGATGAAAACCTGAGCGTCCGGGTCGTCGATCTCGATCTTGACCGTTTGATCCCCCACTTGCACGAAGAGCACAACCCCGAGCAACAACAGCACACAGGCGAGTCCTCCGCCCGCGATTAGAACCCAAGGCCGCCCAAACCACGGTTTGTTTGACGCGCGTCCCCGCGGTTCTTTCGTTAGGCGCACCGCGGGAGGGCGAGGCGGCAGGGACCGCGCCGGTGCGCGGACCGGCATCGCATTTTCACGGGTCGCGTGGAACAACGCCTCCAGTTCGTCCTCCGGTTCCCGGGTTGCTGCCGATTGGGACGTTGTGGTCTTGGACGATTCGCCCTTGAGCCATGCCGTGAGCGCACCGGTCACTTCGCTCATGGACTGGTAGCGTTTCTTGCGGTCGGCGGCCATCATTTTCAAGCAGATCGCTTCCAGATCCCCGTCGAGACCGCTCCGCCGTTGCCCGGGCGGCACGGGTTCGCCCTTGATGATTTGAGCGAGCACCGACGCCACGGATCCCTGGTAAGGCAACTCGCCGGTGAGCAACTCGTAGAGCATCACGCCCAGGCTGTAGACGTCGCTGGCCGGTCCGATGTGCTCCAAATCGCCGTCGACCTGCTCCGGCGACATGTAGGCCGGCGTTCCGATCATCTGTCCGCCGTGCGTTGTGCGGATGTCGTTGTTCGCCTTCGATTGCTGGGCCAGGCCGAAGTCCATAATAATCGGCTGGCCCCGCTGGTCGATCATCACGTTGTCGGGCTTGAGATCGCGGTGCACGACGCCTTGCCGATGCGCTTCTTCCAACCCCTGGGCGAGTTTGCGAACCACGCCGGCCGCCTTGCGTTCGGGTTGAGGTTTCCCCGGCTTGATAAACGCGGACAGCGGATTCCCGTCGATATAGCCCATCGAAATATAATGCGTCCCGCCGTGCTCGCCGACGTCAAAGACCGGGCAGATGTTCGGATGGCTGAGCGTGGCGGCCGAGCGGGCCTCGCGGTGGAACCGCTCCAAAAGTTCCGGCGCGGCCTCGGCGGAAAACTTGGGAATCTTCAACGCGACGATTCGATCCAGTTGCCGATCCCGGGCCTTGTAAACTTCGCCCATCGCCCCCTGTCCGAGGCACTCCAGAATCTCGTAGCGTCCAAACTCCCGCCCCGGCTTCTTAGCGAACTCGCCCGCGTTGGGAATGGAATCCTGCTTCGTGGGCAGAACGGTTTCCCGATTTCGCGGCTTGGACGACTCGGGCGGAATCGTCGCCCGGTTGGCCGCGGTTTTTTGAGCGTCGGTGGAACTTGGCGTTCGGTTTGCAGGATTCATGTCGGCCGCCTCCGCGACGAGGATCAGAACTGGACCAGAACGGATGGACGATTAGACATGCATTATAACGGGATTCTCCCGAGGCGAAACGCAAAAAACCCGCTGCGCAGGGCGCAACGGGTTTTTCGTGATGTTTAACGGGCCGTTTTAGACGTTGTAATACAGATCGAACTCAAACGGATGAGGCCGCAGGCGGATGGGATCGATCTCATTCTCGTATTTGTAGTTGATGAAGGTCTTGATCAGATCTTCGCTGAACACGTCGCCTTTCGTCAGGAACGCGTAGTCGCCTCGGAGCGCTTCCAAGGCTTCGCCCAGGGATTTGGGGGCGACGTTGGTCTCGGCCAGTTCTTCGGGCGTCATGTCGTAGATGTCGCGGTCCAGAGGATCGCCCGGATCGATCTTGTTCTGGATGCCGTCGATCATGGCCATCATCAGCGCGGTGAAGCTCAAGTACGCGCACGCCGACGGATCGGGGCAGCGGAACTCGACGCGCTTGGCCTTCGGGCTATTGGAGTACATCGGAATCCGGCAGGAGGCCGAGCGGTTCCGCTGGCTCATGGCCAGCGTCACCGGGGCTTCGTAGCCGGGCACGAGGCGGTGATAGCTGTTAACCGTCGGCGCGGAGAGGGCGATCAAGGCCCGGCCGTGCTTGAGGATCCCGCCGATGCCGTACAAGCCCAATTCGGACATCCCGGCATAACCGTCGCCGGCCATCAAAGGCGTCCCGTCTTTCCACAAGGAGATGTGCGTGTGCATCCCGGAGCCGTTGTCTTCAAACACCGGCTTGGGCATGAAGGTCACGGTTTTGCCGTGCCGTTTGGCGACGTTTTTGATGATGTACTTGTACCACATGAACTGGTCGGCCATTTGCAAGATCGGGGCGAACTTCATATCGATTTCGCATTGCCCGGCGGTGCCGACTTCGTGGTGATGGGCTTCCACGACGATGCCCATCTTGCGCATCTCGTTGACCATTTCCCCGCGGATGTCGGACATGGTGTCGCTGGGGCTGACGGGGAAATAACCGCCTTTGTAGCCGACCTTGTGGCCCAAGTTTCCGCCCGGTTCGCTCCGCCCGGTATTCCAGGCGGCTTCGGAGGAATCGATTTCGTACATCCCCCCGCGCTGGTTGGTTTGGTAGCGGATGTCGTCGAAGATAAAGAATTCCGGTTCGGGACCAATGAAGCAGGTATCGGCAATGCCGGTGGATTCCAGATAGGCAGCCCCCTTCTTGACGATGCCGCGCGGGTCTTTGTGGTAGGCCTCTTTGGTGATCGGATCGACGATGTCGGCGATCACGCTGACAGTCGGTTGAGCGAAAAATGGGTCGAGCTTTGTGGAGTTGGGATCCGGGACGGCGAGCATGTCGGATTCATTGATCGCTTGCCAGCCGCGAATCGAGGAGCCATCGAACCCGAAGCCATCTTCGAAAACGCTCTCATCCAACGTGTCGATGGGGTAAGTGCAGTGCTGCCAGGTGCCGAACAGGTCGCAGAACTTCATGTCCACTTGCTCGCATTTGTTTTCCTTGGCAAATTTGAAGAAATCCGAAGGGGTCATAAGTCTCAAAACTCCTTGCAAGGTGTCATTTCGTGAAAAACTAAATCCAAACAGCGCAATACTGATGGCGAAAACGAACGACGTTCCGCGTGTGATTTCGTTAAATCACACGACGAACCGTCAGTCCGTTGAGGAAGATGGCAACGGGGCACTTGGTGAGCTGCGGATGGACATTAGGCGAGCGCTCCTTTAACTGTCCGGGGGGGTTGGGATTTGAAAACGTCAGGACACCTCAAGACTCTGCACTTGCACAATTTTTTTGCAACTCATGCACAATAACCAGGCACGAGCTGTGCTTTTGGGGCCGTACATTCTTCCTAAGTGCAGTATTTTGTTAAAGTTTGGGAAAAAACCTGAGGTTGTCGGTGGTCAAAGCAATCCGCATGCCAGCAAAATTGGCTCGCCAAAATCCAAGGGCTCGAACACGAGCATACTCATCCCGCCGGAGATTATCTATGTTCGGGCGACGGGTTTGAGCGATTCGGCCGCGATTTTCGCCTTGGCGATCGAGCCAACATTGTGAGTTCTGAGAAATCCGGATTTTTCCGCCGCTTCCAAATAAAGCCGTCCAGCACGTAATGGGTGAACTGCGGAACCGCGAGCAGCGGGACCAGGAGGAACTGCCAGCGTTGGGCGGGGACGGCCGAGCCGAACAGCCAGGCCCGCTGCTGCCAGATGGTGCGGTCCCAGACGAGTTCTTCCAGGTACGCCAAGACCCAGATCGTTCCCAGAAACATCACCAGCATTTTCCACGGGGACGTATTGGCGGGCGAAAGGCCGGGATGCCGCTTTCGCCAATACCAATACACGAGGGCCATATAAGGAACGCCGTGGATGATGACGTTGGTCACGGTGAAGGCGTAATCGGAATTGAATGTGATGATCCCCACGTACCAGCACGCCGCGGTCGTCGCGACGACGAGGTCTTTGCCGGGATTCGCCCGTCCTACCAGCCAACAGCGGGCGGCTTTCAAGAAATACGCCGCCATCACGCCCCAATAAATCGGCGTGAGCACCTGCACGAAACCCCAAGGCAGCCCGGAGGCGAAATCGTTCGGCAGGAACCATTCAAAGTTCCGCGGCAGTCGGCCGTGCCAATAGATCAGCGGATACAGAGTGGCCAGGTAAATCGCGGCCGAGTCGAGCCGGCGTTCCCACGGATCGGATTCGCCGGCTTTGGCCCGGTACAGCGCGACCCAGCCGTATTGCTGCCTGACGAAATGAAACACCGCCAGGTAGGCGAGCACGCTCCAAAACACGAGCGGCCCGAACGAATACAGCACGCAGCCGAACAAAAACGCAAACGCCGGCACCCCGAAGTAAAGCACCGGCCGGCGGGCGAGTTCGGCTCGATCAAAATATACCCGAAAGCCCGTGGCATACACGTGGGCTACGTCGATCAGCAAAATCGCGGAGACCCAGGTCCAACCGGGCGTCGTCTGATCCAAAATCCCCAAGGCCGCGCCCACGGCGAGCAGGACCAGCGAAACCAGCGCGCTTCCCAAGAACACGCCCAAATCCACCGATGCCGAGAACAACCACGGAAAGGAAGTCGTTTCAGATCGGGCAGCAGTGGACTCGGCAATCGCGGACATAACAAGCAAATCGATCTGAATATGGATCAACCACGAATCACACGAAAGACACGAAAAAATCCTGTCTCGGCCAATCACGACTCCGTTCATCCCGAAAGGAGATGCGCACGGCGGCCGTCCGTTTCACGCCATCCGTGTTATTTGTGTAATTCGTGGTTCCTATTCTTCTTCGGAAGTTACGTGGTGACAGGAGTTATAGGGCCGCGCTATAGCGTTCCCACTCGGCCATTTCCATTTTGCCGCCGACGACGAGCGGCGTGCGCTGGTGGATGCTTTCGGGTTTGACGGACAACATCCGCCTTTGCCCGTCCGTGGCGACGCCGCCGGCTTGCTCGGTGAGATACGCGATCGGGTTGGCTTCGTACAAAAGCCGGAGTTTGCCTTCGGGGTTCTGTTTCGTGGGCGGATACAAAAACACGCCGCCTTTGAGGAGCGTGCGGTGGAAATCGGCGACCATCGAACCGATGTACCGCGAGGAATAGGGCTGCCCCAAGGCTCCGTGGCGGAGGGCGTCGATGTACCGTTGATAGGGCTCCGGGAACGAATCGCGGTAGCCCTCGTTCACCGAATAATACTTGCCCTGCTCCGGCATGCGGATGTTTTCGTGGCTCAGCACATAGGCCCCGATCAAAGGATCGAGCGTAAAACCGTGCACGCCGTTGCCCACGCTATACACCAAAATCGTCGAGGAGCCATACACCACATAACCCGCTGCGATCTGCTGGTAGCCGGGCTGCAAAACGTCCGGCATGGGATCGCTGTGGGGCTTGGAGGTCGGCCGGCGTTTGAGGACCGAAAACGTGGTCCCCACGCTCACGTTGACGTCGATGTTCGAGGAACCGTCCAGCGGGTCGAACACGACGATGTACTTGGATTCGGGAGCCCCGGAATCGACGAGCAGCGGTTCTTCGTTCTCTTCCGAAGCGAGCACCGCCACGCTTTCCCGCAAACTCAGACAATGAACGAGGGCCCGGTTGGCATAGATGTCCAACTTCTGCTGGACTTCGCCTTGGACGTTGATGCTGCCTTCGGATCCCAAAACATCCGTCAGCCCCGCCCGCCGGACGAGGGCTTGAATCATCTTCGTCGCCAACGTGATCCCGGAGAGCAGCCAGGAAAACTCGCCCGACGCCCCCGGCACTTTGGATTGCTCGCGGAGAATGTGCTGCTGCACCGTGGTGATCGGCCGCTGCCCGGATTGGGTGAAGTCTTGAAACTCTTGTTCGAACTCGCTGACCATGTTGGGTTCTCATCAAGGACTGTCGATACACGGAACGGAGCGCACGCACCGCGAACGGAAGGAAAGGAGCCAACCGTGATTGTGGAAACCGCCGATCCGAAACTCAACCCGTTTATTGAAAATAACGCGGAGTTGATCGAAGTCGTCACCGACCGGGCGTGATAAGCGGCTCGACGTTTGCGGTGTTCCCAGGCAGAGCCTGGCGAACAGACGGAAACGTCCTTTCATTTATTTTCAATTCGGTTTCTACCGCGCAAACAGCGCCGCGACGAAGCCGTCGGGGTCGAAGACTTCCAGGTCGTCGATTTTTTCGCCGACGCCGATGTACTTGACGGGGATGCCCATGTTCTGGCGGATGGCGACGACCACGCCTCCCTTGGCGGTGCCGTCGAGCTTGGCGAGGATGATGCCGGTGCAGTCGATGGCCTCGGAGAAAGTGCGGGCCTGGCTGATGCCGTTCTGCCCGGTGGTCGCATCGAGCACCAACAGGCTTTCGTGCGGGCCGCCCGGGACCTTCTTGCCGATCACGCGGTGGATTTTTTCGAGTTCCTGCATCAGGTTGGAGTGCGTCTGAAGCCGGCCGGCGGTGTCGATGATGCACACGTCGGCGTGTGTTTCCAAAGTTTTTTCGCAGCCGGAGTAGGCGACGCTCGCCGGGTCGGTGCCGCTGGGCTTGGTGACAATCTCGCAGCCCAGGCGATGACTCCAAAGGGTGAGCTGCTCGACCGCGGCCGCGCGGAAGGTGTCCCCCGCCGCGAGCACGACTTTCTGGCCGGCTTTCTGGATCAAGTTGGCGAGCTTGGCGATGGAGGTCGTTTTGCCCACGCCGTTGACGCCCGCCACGAGGATCACCGTCGGCCCGGATTCCGCCATCTTGAGGGGCGAAAGCGGCCGATTGGGATCCCAGTCCACGTCCCCCGCGCCTTTCAGGAGCGATTGCAGCTGCTCCCGCACGGTGCCCCAGATTTCCTCGACTTGAATCTTCCGGCCGACGTGCTTGGCGCGGAGTTCAGAGACGATCGTGTCCGCCGCCTCGACGCCCATGTCGGACTCGATCAGTTTTTTCTCGAATTCGCGGAGCTTGCTCTCGTCCAGCATCTCGCCGGATTTGAACAAATCCCGCACATCGGTGTTGAGGAGCGTCTTCGTCTTCGTGAGCGCCCCTTTGAGCTTATCGAACAATCCCATCGCGCAGCGACTCCACCTGATGAACCAAACAAGAGAGGGAGGAATCGCAAACCGAGCTGCGATTCCGCATCCGTCCACCCCTCATCATAACTCAAATTTCGTCCCAGGCTCCCCCAATCAGACGAAACTCTGCGTCGTTGGTTTGATCGTGAGCTCCGGCACCGAGGCGCGGGGCGGGAGTTTGACGACCATCAACACCGCGGCGGCCACGTCTTCGGGCTGCAGGATGCGGGCGCGGTGCTCGGCGGAGACAGGGACGGGGCGCTGGTCCAAGATCGGCGTTTCCACTTCGCCGGGATAGACGTTCGTGATGCGGATGCCGTTGTTGCGTTCTTCCTCCGCGACGGTGAGGCCGAGCGCCGCCATCGCGAATTTCGAGGCGCTATACGCCACGCCGCCCAAAACGCTCGCGCGGATGCCCGCCACCGAGGAGATGTTCACGATCACCCCGTCGTGCTTGGCCCGCATGTCCGGGAGCGCGGCGTACATGCAGTTGTAGGCCCCGGTCGCGTTCACGCGGAGCACCTTGTCCCAATCCTCCGGGCTGCCCTCGGCCATCGACCGCTTGGGCACATTGATCCCCGCGCTCGACACCAGAATATCCACCGGCCCCACGTGGTCTTTGACCCAGGCAAACAAAGCGTTCGCGTCCTCGCGGTCGCCCACGTCACAGGCCCGGCAGAGAATTTTCGGCTCTCCCGAAAACCGGGCCGCCGCCTCTTCGAGCTTCTCTTCCCGCCGACCGGTGATCACGACTTTCGCCCCGTCCTCGGCCAGCCCGACCGCAACCGCCGCCCCAATCCCGGTCCCGCCGCCCGTCACCACCGCCACTTTGCCTTCGAGTGCTTTCGCCATGATGTATCGCTTCGATTTGTCCTAAAGGAAACCATGCAGTCCGGAGGGATCCTACAATGCGAAGAGAATTGGAACAATGGTCGCCGGCATCGGGGCCGGTTTACGCGACGCGAATTTCCTGGCCCTCTTCGTGTTCGATCCAATCCAAGAGCCTCTGGCGAAACTCGCGGAGCGTCCGGCCGGCTTCGTGCGTTCGTTCGCTCGCCGCTCGAGGACCGGTGGGAAAGGCCCAGCCTGCGTCGGCGGTTTGATCGGTGACCGCGACGACGGCACACGAAAACCTCGCGGCCAACTCGCGCAACTGGACCGCGGGGAGGGAGTAGCCCGCATGCCAGGCGGACGGCCAAAGCCGAGGCAGGCCGTCGAAAAACACGCCGCCCAAGGTC
This sequence comes from uncultured Planctomycetaceae bacterium, assembly GCA_963815195.1. Lineage (GTDB taxonomy): Bacteria > Planctomycetota > Planctomycetia > Planctomycetales > Planctomycetaceae > CAWAVN01. The sequence goes on along the minus strand of CAWFGE010000006.1, from coordinate 195,109 downwards.
TGGGCGTCGGCGATTTTTTCCAGCGTATAAATCGTGAGCGGTGCGTCGGCGGCGTCGGCCACGAACTCGAGGCGGTCCGTCCACCGCCGGAGCCGATCGACGGCTTCATCTACGAGCCAGGGTTTGTCGCCGTAGCCGTCGGAAGGATCCCGGCCGCTCAGGCGGGCTTGGATTTCTTCAAACGTCAGGCCTTGGGCGGTGGTCATTCGGCGGGTGATGTGGGAGATCAAACCCAACACGATGACCTCTTCCGAGAACTCCCGGCAGACCACGACCCAAGTTTGATCGCTGCGGGTTTCGAGAGCCGCCGCCAATCGTGCGCACAAATCCGCGAGCCGGCCGCGGACCGATTCGTTGACGAGCACCGTGACTGTGCCCGCCTGGAGTTCGCGGCCGTCGTAACGGCTGAGCGGTTCCGGAATCACCGAACCGCCGGCATCTTCGCAAAGGCGATCCAAAACGGCCCCCACGTTTTGGGTGCGGGCTTCCGCGACCGCGACCGTGGGCCAAGGATTGTCGAGCCGGCATTCGACAATCGCCCGGGCTTCTGCGTAACGGCGGTGATAGAGGGCGTTGTCGATGTCCGTGATGGCAGCTTGGATCCAGGCGCGTTCGCGCGGGTGGGCGATGTGCTCGGCCTCGGCACGGAGCGCGGCCCGGTGATTGTCGCGATCAAACGCCGGCGCAGACGAAGCGGCGGGTTCGGCCGGCGGCGGGACGGCTTCTTCGGTCGGCGGAAGGGTGCGCGAGACGCGTTGAAACAAAGCCGGGTGCCGGCCCCGGTCCCAATTCGCCGTGGCGTCGATGCGGTATGTCATCGGGAATCCTTTCCTCTAGGAATGCGAAGTTTGAAAAATCTCCCTCGCCGGTTTGTAGTGTTTACAATCAAACCGGCTAGAATGAGGGCGGGAGCGGGGCAAACCGCTGCTCTGGCAGCCTGGGTCGGCCGGCCCCCTCCGTAATGGACCCGTTCCGCAAACCCCATGCCGGGAGACTTGTCATGTACAATCGCCAGCGACTGATCGAACTCTTCCAGCAGCGGGCTCTCAAGTTCGGAGAATTTCAACTGGCCTCGGGGAAGACCTCGAACTATTACCTCGACGGCAAGCAGGTCACGCTGCACGCCGAGGGTTTGAGGCTGGTGAGCGAAGGCGTGCTCTCGCTGCTCGACGGCGTCGCCTGCGACGCGGTCGGCGGGATGTCGATCGGGGCCGACCCGATCATCGGCGGCGTGTTGGCGACCGCCGCGGTGCAGGGCCGCGATCTCAAAGGCTTTCTCGTCCGCAAGGAAGCCAAAGGCCACGGCACGAAAAAATTCCTCGAAGGCCCCGTCGAGCCCGGCCAGAAAGTGATCATCGTGGACGATGTCATCACCACCGGCGGCAGTTCCATCCAGGCCATCGAACGCGCCCGGGAGTTCGGCTGCGAAGTGGTTCTGGTCATCGGCATCGTGGATCGGCTCCAAGGCGGCGCGGGCAATTTCGCCAAACACAAGGTGCGATTCCAATCGCTCTTAACCGTCCGCGACCTGGGCATCAATCCGGAAGCCTCGTAGCGGAAGCTTTCCAGCCGCCGGGATCGATCGACGGCGGCAAGATGCCGCCGCTACGTTGATTGCGGTGCGCCGTCTTCGGTCTTCTCGAACAGGTAATGCGCGACGAGCCATTCTTCGCCGGCGGAGTAGCCGAAGAGTTCCGCGCAGGCCATGAAGAAAATCCGCCAGCGCTGCCACCAGCACGCGGCATCGGCTCCGTAAGTCTCTGCAAAGAGCGGCCTGAGCGCGTCGCAGCGGGAATCCATTTTTCCAAGCCAGGCGTTCGAGGTCCGCTCGTAATGTTTTCCGTTCCATAGCCAGCGGCGAACGAGCGAAAGCGGCTGCGGCGCGGTCAACAGCCAGTCGGCGCTCGGCATCATGCCGCCGGAAAAGAAATGCCGGCCCATCCAATTCGCCGCCCCTTCGGTTTCAAACAAATACGCCAGGTTTCGATGGCAGAAGATGTGCACGAACAACCGCCCGCCGGGCTGGAGCCAACCCGCGATTCGCCGCATGAGTTCGCCGTGGTTTCGCATGTGCTCGAACATCTCCACCGAGACCACGCGGTCGAAGGACCCGTCCGGCGAGAAATCGTTCATGTCCGCCGTCAGCACGCGGACGTTCGAGAGGCCGCGGTTTTTCGCGGCGGCTTCGATAAACTGCCGCTGCCCGTGCGAATTGGAGACGGCCGTGATCGAACTCTGCGGGAACCGCTCGGCCATCCACAACGTCAACGAACCCCACCCGCAGCCGAGTTCCAGGATTCGCATGCCGTCCTTTAAGTCCGCATGGTCGGCGGTCTTCGCCAACGCGAGATCCTCGGCCTCGTCCAGCGCTTTTGTCGCGGGTTCCCAATAGCAGCAGCTATATTTCAGGCGATGGCCGAGCACTTGGTGAAAGAACTCGGCGGGGACTTCATAGTGCTGTTCGTTGGCTTTGTCCGTATGAACCGCAATGGGTCTGTGATTGGCTTCCTCGCGCAATTGTTGAAGCCGATCTGCTTGAGCCTCCGCCCCGCCCGCCCGGGCCGTCTGCAAGCGTTCTTTCAGAAGCCGGCGAATCCCCAACCGCACGAGCCGGTCGGGAATCCGCCCGTTCTCCACGGCCCGCATCACGGTTTCGAGAAGTCCTTCGCTCATGCCGAGTTGATCCTTGTGTTCGAGTCGTTGTTCAAGAGTCGCGGTCCATCTTTAAGCCGCGTTTTGTGAGGAGGTAAACCGCGAAGGTGCCGAGCCAATGGCCGCCCGCGTAATGTTTGCCAGTGACCGCCTCGACGCCCGCCATTCGATGGCGATCGGCCGCGGCCTCCAGGAATCCGCTGCGCGGATCTTTTTGAGGCAAGCCGTGGGCGATGGCTTCGAGCATCCAGGCCCGGCTGAGGTTGAGTCCATCGAGATGAGCCAGCTTCCCATCGCTGGGATCTGAAACCGCGACCGGCGTCAGCCAGTCGTCACCAACCGGCTCGGAGAGTTGCGGAAGAAACCCCGTCAGCCATTCCGCGAACTCGGCGGGCGGGAGGATTCTTCGCAACAGGTCGGCCTCGGCCAAAGCGGGCGAGAGGAAATCATGGCCGGAGGGTTCATAGGCGATCGGGACGTTCCGGTCGTTTTGATAGAACGCCCGGACCCGTGCCGCGATGAGTTCCTGCACCTCGGTGTTTTGGGCTTCGAGCGCCCAATCGTAAACGAGCCCCAGGGCGAACGCGGTTTGGCTGTGCTCGCCCGACCGGACGGGGTGCGTGAGCTTCGGCAGCCAATCCGTGAACCGCCCCACGGCCACGTTCTCCAAAACGGCCAATCGCTCGGCCCAGGTCTGGGCGTCGGGATCGTTCCATTCCCGGCACTCGGCCGCGAGTTGCAACAGCCATGCCAAACCGTAAGGCCGCTCAAAGCCGGCACGCTTTGGACAGCTTAGATACTTCTGTTCTCCCGCGATGGGTTCGTCGGTGAAGTGGGCGTTCAAACGGGCACGCGTTTCCCCGGCCCATTCGGCATCGGGGAACAACCGCAGCGACCGCACCAGGGTCCAATGCCCATGCACCGCCGAATGCCAATCGAAGCAGCCGAAGAACACCGGCGTCAATTCGCGGGGCGGCCGCGCATCCTCGTTTGTTTCCAAGAGATGCACGATGTGGTTGGGGTACTCGCGATCCACGCAGTCGAGCGCGAGCCGGGCAAAACGCCCGGCGTCTTGGATCGTGAACTCACTTGCTGGAGACATCGCGGATCGTGCTTTCGCGGGATGTTGAGGAAACTGCGGCGAAAAGCCACTTGATTGGGTGTTCTTTTTTCCGGTACATTCTAGGAAGTTGCGGAGGCTGAGCCAGCGCGGAGAGCGAAGTTTGCCGGAGGTTTTCGGAGTTTCGCCCGCCGCGTTTCCCATCATCCCGCCGCGGGCCCACATCTTGCGGTTGTCGCATTCACCAAGGAACGAACTCGGTTGGCCGAATTGATTGCCGAGGGAGCCGAATCCTCCCAATTCTTGCGATTGGAATTATGCGAAGGCCAGTTCGTGCGGGTGGGCCGTGCGCCGGAAGTCGAGCCGGGCGAAACGGGCTGGGCGATTCCGTGGGACCGGCTGATCTCGCGGAGCCACGCCGAGGTCGTGTACCGGGGCGGCGGCCTCGAAATTCGCCGTCTGCCCCGCAGCCGGAATCCGATCTATGTGGAGAATATCGCCCAAGAGTATCAATTCACGCTGCCGGCGGGCGGGCTGTTTCGCATCGGCTCGACGCTGTTCCGTTTCGAGGCGGAGGAAGACACGATCGACCCCATCGCCCGCGACTCGCAATCCGACATCGATCCCACCTCGCTCACCGAGCGGGTGTATTCGCTGGAGGAACTCCGCGCCGCCGAGTTCGGCAACGCCGGCGACCGCATGGAAGTCTTCTCGAAGCTGCCCAAGCTCCTGGCCGAGTCGCGGACGGATGCGGAGTTCGCCAAGCAGTTGGTCGCGCTGTTGTTGCCGACGATTCCGCTGGGGCAGGCCGCGGCGGTAATCCGCTGCAGCACGCCGGAGCAAAGCGGCGAGTTGGAATTCGACCTGGTCCGCAGTGTCCTCCGCGACGGCAAGGGAGAGTTCCGCCCCAGCCGGCGGCTGGTTCGCGCGGCCCTCAAGGAAGGCACCAGCCGGGTTCAGCAGTGGGCCGACGCGGGGGGCCTCCCCATCGATCTCGATGCCTGCGACGAGGAGGCGACGAACTCGCTCAATCTGGAATGGGCGATTTGCGTGCCGGTGCCGGACCGCAGGCAACGCGAGTGGTGCTTGTACGTCACCGGGAAATTTGCCATGGGCGGGCAGGCGATTGTGAGCCTGGACGAACTCAAGCCGGACGTGCGGTTCGTCGAGCTTCTGGCCCAATTCGTGGGGGCGACGCGGCAGGTGCGATTGCTCCAACAGCAGCAAGGCGTGCTCGGCCATTTCTTCTCGCCGAACATCATGGAATGGCTCAATGAATCCCACGATCCGCACGTGCTCTCGCCCCGGCAGTGCGACATCACGGTGCTGGTCTGCGATTTGCGCGGCTTCTCCCGCCGCGCCGAACAGGCCCGGCACAAGCTGCCTCAGTTGCTCGATCAAGTCAGCCGGGCCCTCGGCGTGATGACGCGAAGCATCTTCCGCTACGACGGCGTGGTGGGCGATTACCAGGGCGACTCGGCCCTCGGATTCTGGGGCTGGCCGTTCGATGCCCCCGGCGGACCGCTGCCCGCGTGCCGCACGGCCCTGTTGATCCAGGAGGAATTTCGCAAAGCCCGCGAAGTCGGCACGGGGCCGCTCGCGGACCTCAGGATCGGCGTCGGCATCGCCCACGGGCGGGCACTCGCGGGAAAGATCGGGACCGAAGACCACGCCAAGGTCGGGGCGTTTGGTCCGGTCGTCGAACGCGGCGCGCGGCTGGAATCATTGACCAAAATGTTTCGGGCGTCGATCATTCTCGACGAAGCCGCGGCCGAAGTCGTGCGGGAACAACTTGCGCCGGACGAGGGCCGATGCCGGCGGCTGGGCCGCGTGCGGTTGCCGGGTCTGGAATCCCCTGCCGTGATTTCGGAACTCTTGCCGCCGGTGCATCAAGGATCGTCGCTGACGGACGAGCACATCGCCGAATACGAAGCCGCCGTGGATGCCGTCACCGAAGGCCGCTGGCCCGACGCGTTAAAGCACCTGTCCCACCTGCCGCCCGACGACCGCGCCAAGGATTTTCTGTTGATCTTCATCGCGCAAAACGACTACGAACCGCCACCGGACTGGGACGGCGTCTTGACTTTGCCGAGGTATTGACGCTTCTTCACTCCAGAATTCTCGGCCGCGTTAGAGCCGGTCGCATCCATCTGCCGCCGGGCGCTGGCCGGCGGTTTCGTTTTTCCCAGGCGAAACCGGACTGGCGCGCCAGCGGCTGATTGTTTCGCCAGTCCTTATCACGTCCCTTCAGGATTTCCGCCCGTCCGCAGAAAGCAATTCGCGGGCCAAGTGAAGGCGGCTTTGACAATCCGTGTAACGTTTACAAGTCGAGTGAAATTTGGCCAAAACCGGCTTGACGATTTCGCGAGAATCGAGAAAATCCCCCCGCCTTTGAGGGAAAACCTTTAAGACTCCCAGGCACAATTCCTAAAGCAGCTTCTCTCTTAAAAACTTCAAAAATCAGCAACACGGTTTCACGGGTCGGAGTCGGGTTTGATGTGGGTTCCCAATCTCAAAAATCGACATCCCGTGAGTTTGCGACAACTGTTTCCCTCCGCCAGTTTCGTGGGGTGTGCGGACATTTCCGTCACGGCCGCGTCGGAACAAAGCCGGCATTGCACGGACGGCTGCCTGTTCGCGGCCATACCCGGTAGCCGGGTGGACGGAAACGTGTTTATAAAAGAAGCCGTCTCGCAGGGAGCGAAATCGCTGCTTTGCGAGCGGCCTCACCCGGACGTTCCCGTTCCTCAATGCGTCGTCCCGCACGTGCGGCCGGCGTATGCCAAACTTTGCCAGGCCCTGTTCGGCATGCCCAGCCGCGCATGAAGACCGTGGGCGTCACCGGCACCAACGGAAAAACCACAACCACCTATCTCGTCCGCTCGATTCTCAGGGCGGCGAACCATCAGGCCGGCCTTCTCGGCACCATCGAATATCATGACGGCCTCTCCTCCGAGACCGCCCGATTGACCACCCCCGATCCGCACGCGTTCGCGCAATGGCTCAGCCGGATGGTCGAGAACCAAACCACGCACGCGGCGTTTGAACTATCAAGCCACGCCATCCACCAGGGCCGCACCGAAGGTGTGGAACTGGATGTGGCGGTCATCACGAACATCACTCGCGATCATCTCGATTATCACAAAACATTGGAATCCTACCGGGACGCCAAGGCCCGGATCATCCGACAGGCGAAAACCGACGGGGCCGTCGTGCTCAATCGGGACGATCAAACCGCCTGGTCCATCAAATCAAACATTCCAGAGACCCTAAGAATTATCTCCTACGGATGGAGCGACTCCGCCGACGTGCGGGCCACGTCGATCCAAACGTCCCTCGCGGGCAGCCGATTTCTGCTGCACCTGCGCCGGCAAACGATCCCCGTCCGAACCAACCTGATCGGAAGACACAACATCGAAAACTGCCTGGCCGCCGCAGCGGCGGCCCATCACCTGGGCATCTCCCCAGACATCATCGCGAAAGGCCTGGAACAACTGCCATTCATCCCCGGACGAATGGAAGCGGTGAGGGCCGGACAAGACTATCGAGTTTTTGTGGACTATGCCCACACCGACGATGCGCTCAGGCGATGCGTGGAAACATTAAGACCCTTGACGGAGAACCGGTTGATTTGCGTCTTCGGAGCCGGCGGCGACCGGGATCGAACGAAACGGCCCCTGTTCGCGTCGGCAACACAGGGTGTGGACCTGGTCATCCTGACGAACGACAATCCCCGTTCCGAAGACCCCCATCAGATTATTGACGACATCCTGATAGGCTTTCAGGACATGAAAACCGATGTGCGGATCGAACCGGATCGCAAACTTGCAATCCAGTTCGCCCTGGAATCCGCCGAACCCGGCGACACCATCCTCGTCGCCGGCAAGGGACACGAAGACTATCAAATCCTAGGCGATCAACGATTCGACTTTGACGATCGAGAAGTCATCCGCCAACTCCTGGCGAACCCGCCCATCCGTATTTCCGCCTGAGACGATCGACCAACCCCATGAATGCGGTTCCTTTATCGACCTTTCTCGAAGCCATCAACGGCCAAACCGATTCCGAAGCCAACTTACCGACTCATATCTCGAAAATCAGCATTGATACTCGAAGACTCCAGCCCAGCGAAGTCTACTGGGCAATTCGAGGATCAAACCACGACGGCCACAACTTTGTCCAAGACGCCATCGAAAAGGGCGCTTCCGCCTGCATCGTCAATCACGACGATCGAATCGCCGCGAACCCGGCACGTCCCCTCATCCATGTTCCAGATACCAGCACCGCACTTCAGAATCTCGCGAAATGGCATCGAGCACAATTTGACATCCAGGCGATCGGCGTTACCGGAAGTTACGGAAAAACAACGACTCGCGAACTGATCTATCGAGTGTTACAAACCCGACATCAAGGACTGCGAAACCAGCACAACTATAACAACGAGATCGGCGTTCCCCTGACCCTCCTCGATATTGAACAACACCATCAGTTTCTCATCGTGGAAATGGGAGCCGGGAAACCGGGCGACATCGCCCCTTTAGCCGAGATCACTTCGCCTCAAATCGGAATCATCACGGGCGTCGGCCCGGCGCATATCGCAGGTTTTCAAAACGTCGAGCAAATCGTACAAACTAAAGGCGACCTCTTCGCGGGACTGCCGGAGGACGGCCTGGCCATCCTTCCCGGCGACAGCCCTTGGCGAAGCCAACTTGAGGAGCGGGCCCAGTGCCGGACCATCACGGTCGGCCGAGGTCCAGGAAACACCTATCAAGCCACTCACATCGAATCTTCAAATCCTGCTGTTTGTTTCCAAGTTCACAATCATTGTTTTCAACTCCCGGTCGCGGGACGGCATTTCGTAACCGCAGCGCTGTTCGCGATTGCCGTCGGAACGGAATTAGGCTATACGCCGGAGGAAATTCAGCAAGGTTTTGCCGAGTTCCAGCCCGTCGCCGGCCGCTGCCAGGTTGAGCAATTTCGTCCTTGGACAATCATCAACGATACATATAATGCCAATCCGGATTCCTGCCGGGCCGCCTGCGAAATGCTGGCCGCCTGGAACACAGCCGGGCGACGATTTTTTGTGCTAGGAGACATGTTGGAATTGGGCGGCGAATCCGCCGGTCACCACGAGCAACTCGGCGAACTCGCCGCCTCCCTTCAGATCGATTTTCTCTACGTTTTGGGGAGGTACGCGGAACAGGTCCACCTCGGAGCAAGCCGGACTAAACCCAGTAAAACAACCGTTTTGAAGTTCGAGAAACACGACGAAATCCTAGAGACGCTTCAAGATCAACTCAACACCGGCGATGTCGTTCTTATTAAAGGTTCTCGTGGAATGCAGATGGAGCGCGTCGCCGAAGGACTTAAAACACAAAACACAAAACGAGAAACAAAAATCGAAACCGCCGCATAAACTCTGTCGTCGTTCACTAAAAAGCGGATCGCGTTAGCATCTGTCATACCGATTAAGGAATCTAACTTGTCGGTTTTGTTGTTTGCGTTTGGGTTTGCGGGGATCCGACGTGGCGCTGGCTTGCCAGCCGCAAGCATTGAGGCAATGGATTTAGTGATTTCTGGGTCAATCACTCCATCGGCCGCTTAACAACAGAACCGAAACGACCGGGTGCCGGGGAACCTTCCCCGGCACCCGGAGATACAAGACCCTATTCCGACGTTCCACCGATTTCATCCCGCACCTGTTGTTCCACAAATGATTTACTGGTTACTTAGCGAATTTGGATCGCTCTTCCGGCAGGTGGCCAACCACTCGACCGGCGATTCGAGAGTGTTCCTCACCGCCAGGATTGCCCTCGCGAGCGTGACGTCATTCCTGCTGGCCATTGGATTGGGCCCGATCGCGATCTCCTGGCTGAAACGCCGATTTCAAGAACGTATCGACAGCGCCTCGGAACGGTTGAATCAAATTCAAGCGCCCAAAGCCTCCACGCCCACCATGGGTGGAATGTTTATCGTCGCCGCCATTGTCATTGCAACCTTTCTCTGGGCAAACCTGGCCAACCATTTCATTCAACTTGCGTTGTTCGTCGTGATCGCTTTTGCCTGCTTAGGCGCTCTTGACGATTGGATCAAACTCAGTACAACACGAAACGGTTTAACATCTCGGCAGAAGTTGTTTTGGCAAATCGGTTTATCATGCCTGACGGCCGCGGGGCTCTATCAGCTCCAAACTTATAACGAAGAACCGCTGGGAATCGTCTGGCCGGTCGGCAATTACGTAATTTCCTTGGGAATCCTATCAATTGTCTGGTCCGCCTTTGTCATTGTCGGCGCTTTGAACGCCGTCAACCTCACAGATGGCCTGGACGGTCTGGCCGGGGGATGTTTAATCTTCGCGGGGCTCACCTTTGTGGGTCTGACCTATATCACGGGGCACCATGCTCTCGCGGGTTACTTGAGTATTCCTTATGTCAACGGGTGCGGGGAATTGGCGGTCGTATTAGGTGCGATGGTCGGAGCGATGCTGGGATTTCTGTGGTTTAACTGTTATCCCGCGGAAGTCTTTATGGGAGACACCGGTTCGCTGTCGCTCGGCGCACTGTTGGCTTTCGGGGCGTTAGCCTCTCGGCATGAAATGCTGCTTGTGGTCTGTGGAGGGATTTTTGTTCTAGAGGCAATCAGCGTGATTATGCAAGTCGGCTGGTTTCGTCTCACCAAGAAACGGTTGATCGCCTGCAGCCCTTTGCACAACCACTATTTGTTCAAAGGACAGCACGAAATGAAAATCGTTGTGCGGTTTTGGATCGGTTCAGCCTTACTGTCCATCATGGCGATCGCCAGTTTGAAAATCCGTTGACTTTTAATTGGCATCCAAAACATAAAGTTGAAAACACTGAAGATTTGATGAAGCGTTAGGGAGAGAGGGATTTGGGGAGCCGATCCAGCTGAAGCAATTCAGCGGGATCGGCTCCCGCCCTTTTCCACGGACTCGACATCGAGGATTCTCCAAACGTGCATTCGAGCAAAGGCTTGTTCATTTCCTTGACCGGTGTGTTGGTGGGCTTTGGGCTGATCATGGTCCATAGCGCCAGCATCACATCCTGGCCGAACACCTTCGAGCAAGTCTATTTGACCCGGCACGCCGTGTTCCTGGTTCTTGCGGCGGGCATCGGCGGTATGTGCTCGCTGTGTCCGCCGCGGTTTTGGCGGGCGGTTTCGCCCTATTTGTTCGTTCTAACATTGGTTTTGTTGATCCTGGTTCTTGTGCCGGGGATCGGGACGCAAGTCAATGGCGCCCGGCGGTGGTTGCGCGCGGGCGGGATTTCCGTTCAGCCCTCGGAAATTGCGAAGATTACATTGCCCTTGTTTATGGGCCGCATTCTGATTCAATACCGGCCATCGATCCGGCATTGGTTTTGGGGCACGGCTCCCTTGCTTGCCCCGCTTTTGCTACTCGCCCCTTTGGTCCTTGTGGAACCCGATTTGGGAACAACCTTGTTCTTAAGTATCACCGGGGCTTTGCTCCTTTGGCTGGGCGGCTGGCCTTTCAGGAATTATGTCATCGGTCTGGCGGCTGCGGCGCCTTGCGCTGGGCTAGTATTTAGTATGCGGCCCTATCAACTGTCACGGATCCAGGGGTTTCTTGACACCTGGCGGGATGTCAACCAGGCCCCCTATCAAATCCGGCAATCGCTGCTGACACTCGGCGCGGGGGGCGTGGACGGGGTGGGCGTCGGCAGGGGCTGGCAGAAGCTGAGCTTTCTCCCGGAGGCCAATACCGACTTTGTGTTTTCCGTCGTCGGGGAGGAACTCGGACTCTTAGGAACCCTGTGCCTTGTCGGGATCTGGTGCTGTTTGCTGTTGGCGGGCTATTCTGTTCTTCGCCGGCAGGACCGAGGCAGTTATCAATATATCGTCGGATTGACTTTGCTTTTCGAACTTGTGCTTCAAGCGGCGATTAACACGGCGGTCGTGACGGCGGTCTTGCCGCCCAAGGGGATCTCGCATCCGTTTCTTAGTTATGGCGGGAGCAATCTCATCGTGAGTCTGGCGGGGATCGGCATTGTTTTAGGGCTTTCCTCAGATGGCGGTTCCAACGCAGTATCCAATCACCCGAAAGAAGGCGCTAGCGTCCGGTTGGCTCAGGAATGAACGGAATGAACCGGGGCTAGCGCCCTGCGGCTGATTTGTTCGGTCCCACGTTTTTGGTTTGACGCAGCACGAGCGGAGTTCTCTGTCTTTCATCGAGGTGTCGCCAAGATGGGCACTGTTTTATTTGCCGGCGGCGGGAGCGGCGGACATCTCTTTCCGGGTGTGGCGGTCGCCTATGAACTGGCGCGGCAGGATTTTGCCTCTCGCTCCATCTTTGTCGGCTCGGATCGTGCGATAGAAAATCACATTCTTGACCAGTACCAACTCGAGCAAGTCGCGTTGCCCTTTCGGCCCTCGACGGCGTTTCTGAAATCGCCCTGGTCGGCGGTGGTTTCAAACTATAGGGCTTATCGATCCGCACGATCGTTGATCGAGCGAACATCTCCGAGCGTGGTCGTGGGGCTGGGCGGATTTGCCAGCGTGCCGACGGTGCTGGCGGCGTGGCGATCCGGGATTCCGATTGTCCTGTTGGAACAGAACGCCGTGCTGGGCAGGGCCAATCATTGGCTGCTCAGGTTTGCCGATCGAATCTGCTTGTCGTTCCCGGACACGCCTTTGCCCCATCGGCAGGGCCTTGATAAAGCCGTGGTGACGGGAAATCCGCTTCGCCGCGAAATTGTGGATTCATCGAAAAGTGCGTCGCGCGGACCGGATGCGGTTCCCACGTTGCTCGTGCTGGGTGGCAGTCAAGGGGCCGTGGGCGTCAATGAAGCGACGGTCCAAGCGTTGGCGAATTTGCAAGACGCGGTCCGCGGCTGGCGAATCGTGCATCAAGCCGGCGTCCAGCAAGTGGAGTGGGTGAAACAGGCCTATGCAAAACTGGACATCGAGCCGGTTTGTGACGCGTTTTTTGAGAATATGGACGTTCGTTATCAAGAAGCCGATCTTGTGATCTCCCGCGCGGGCGGAACGACGCTGGCGGAACTTGCGGTGCATGGACTGCCGGCGGTTTTGATTCCGTACCCCGGTTCGATCCGCAATCATCAACAGCGGAATGCGGAGTATTACGCCGACGGAAGCGGCGCGGTGTTGGTTGAGCAATCCGGCGAACCCGCGCAAACGGCGGATGTCCTGGCGGAAGCTCTCAGCCCGTTATTGACGCAGCCCGATCGCCGTGCGACCATGCACCACGCGATGCGAAGTTTGGCGAGGCCGGAAGCGGCGTCCCTGGTCGCTGAGATTGTGCAGGGTTATCTTACGCGGTCGCATCCTTTGTCTTATGAGGCCGCACAGGGGTGTGTTGATGAAGCGGCCGATTTGAAACCGCATCTCGACTTGGCGAAGAAAACAACCGCAAAATGAAGATCGAACCTGACGACTTGATATTAGTCACCGGCGGGACGGGATTGGTGGGGAGCCATGTCCTCGAAGCCGCCGCTCGGCGGGGGATTCGAACCCGCGCCTTGGTTCGGCCCGCGAGCGATTCCGGACTGTTGGAATCCTGGGGCGCCGAGATCGCTCACGGCGATTTGGCGGATGCGGGATCGCTGCAAAAGGCCGTTCAAAATGCGACGATCATTGTGCACTGTGCGGCGAAGGTCGGGGATTGGGGACCGGTGGAAGCGTACCGCGAGATCAATGTGCGTGGCCTGGAGAGTTTGCTCTCGGCCGCGGAAGCTGCCGGCGTGCTGAAACGGTTCGTCCACATCAGCTCGTTGGGAGTTTATCCCGCGCGGGACCATTTCGGGACGGAGGAATCGACGCCCGTGAGCACGGCCGGGATCGACGGCTACACTTTGACGAAGGTCGAGGCCGAGCTCCTGGTGCGAGAGCACATCGAAAGCAATCAACTCCCCGCGACGATTCTGCGGCCGGGCTTTATCTATGGACCGCGCGACCGCACGGTGCTCCCTCGGATTTTCGAGCGCTTGAAGTCGAAGCAGTTTGCGTTTTTGGGTTCGGGCGAGAACCTCATGAACAACACGTTCGTGGGGAATCTCGTGGACGCCGTGTTTCTGTCCGTCGAGCGCGACGATTGCGTGGGCGGGATTTTTAATATCACCGACGGGCGATTGGTTTCCAAAACGGAATTCATCCATGCGATCGCGAAGGCGGCGGGCTATCCCGTGCCGACCAAACACGTGCCGCTGCCCGTGGCCCGCGTGCTGGCGAAAGTCATGGAGGGGACTTGGAAGATGCTCGGCAAGAAAGAGGCCCCGCTGTTGTCGAAGGCCCGGCTCAAGTTTCTGGGCCTGAACCTCGATTTTTCCGTCGGAAAAGCCCGGCGGGAATTGGGATACGATCCCCAAATCGATTTTCAGCAAGGCATGGCCCAGACGATGGATTGGTTTCGCGAACACGGGTTATTATGAGAAGCCCCGGCGGTTTTCAGCGACAAAATACCGGCATTCCGAGAACGGTAATTGACCAATCGACGCTCAGCGGGTTATCCTAAAAAAAGAGAAAGTGCACCACCCAAATTCCGCGTGTTGTTTTGCTTTCTCGAAATGGATTCTCAAAAACCCTCTTGGTGGATGCCTGCTTGGGATGACCACGACAGAATCGCAACCCGGCAATGCGTTGTCGGCCCACGCCACGTCTTACTCGCTCAATCATTTTCTGCGAATCTATATTCGCGTATCGGTTGTGCTGATGCTGTACGTGCTTTCGACCGGTCCCATGTATTGGGCGATCTATGAGTCGTATCGCTTGGGGGGCTCGCAATTCCTGTGGTACTTGTATTACCCGATCGCCGTCGCCTGCGAGAACGACGCGATTTGCCGATGGTTCGATTGGTACGTCGGCTTGTGGATTTTCTGACCGCGTTACGTGGTAAGCTTGAATCGCGGTTCCAAGTCGAGATTTACGGAAAATCCGCCGGAAAGTCTGCGATCGTGCGCGGCGGGGCCGGACTCGAGTGCGGCCTTGGTCAGCCTTTGAAACAGCTCCCGCGTCGTCCGATTCGCTCCGGAAATCTCCAGGGAGCGGTGCAGCTTCCGGTAGTCGCGGAGCATGGACCGCATCGTCGCCTGGCGGTGCACGCCTTCGCAATCGATCAGCCAAAGCTGCCAGGGCCCGTCCGGCGTTCGCTCCGGAAAAATATGCCGGGTGCAGGTGCCCCGCCATCCCAGGCCGGCCTGGTGAATGCGGTGCATTACCTCCATGACGGATTCCGCAAGGCTTCGTTTGTCCTCGTTCTTTAACCGTCTCCAATCGCCGTTGCGGAGCATCTCATCCAGGGAATACGGCGGAGGAACTCGGCGGACGATGACGGCTTCTTGAAACCAGAACCATCCGCGCTGCAACAGGGCCAGGCGTTCGGGCACTAAGAGGCCCAAGGATTGGAACAGCTTCAGGCCTTCCCATTCGCGGACGGGAAGGCTTTGAAACGCCTGCCCGCGCCGCATGTCGGTCCAGCGCGGTATCAAACGCCGGCGTCCCCAATACAGTTTGATGAAGGCGGTGATCGTTTTGCCGTCGGCTTGGCCGAGTTTGATCCGCGTCACCGCCCGGCCGCGGCGTTCGTGAACGCAGCGATCCCCCAAATCGAAAACGCGGTCGAGGTCGTCCAGCGCGTTTCGCATCAGCAAGCGGCGGGCCGCTTCGGACCCGAACCGCGCGGACGCCGGGGGGATTCCAGCCGGCCAGCCAGCCTGGAAGTTCCTTGGCAGCGCGAAGGGCGAGGGGAACGGAAATGGGCATCATGCGGCGAAGGAACTTTCGTCAGCAGAGTGGTCGAGCGAATGGTCCGCTTCCAGGGCCAGGATCCAATCCTGGGAAAACAAGTCGTCCACTTTGTCTTCCACCTTCTTCTGAGCGCGGCGGTGATTGAGCGATTTTTCCGGAACCAAAGCCGCGGTGCCGTGGGCCACGTGGAAGACCTTTTGGGCCAGCTCGGGGACGGGGATCATTCCCATTTCGTAGCCCCGGTCCCAAAGCTGGCGGGCGATGGAATATCCGCCGCCTCCGCAGCCGTTGACGGGGCAGAACGTGAGGTTGTGCTTGCGAATCACGTCCGCGCGATACAGGGCACAATAATCGCGGGGATAATGGGCTTTTTTCCAAGCCTCGCGTTTCTTCCGCCCGGCGAGGGCTTTTGCCTGGTTGGCCAGATAGCCGACGATGCGTTTTTGCCAAAGATACAGCGGGTGCTCGAGCTCCAGTTTCCACGCGCCCGATGCCGCGATCTTTTCGCTTTTTTCGATTTCCCGAAGAAAGGGCGCGAGCCAGCCGTCTTCGCGAATAAACACGTCCGAGTGCATCGTCAGGTAATACGTCCCGCGGGCTTCCTCGAGGCCCCGGTCCCAGGCGGTAAACACGTTGAGCGGCCAGTTGGTGTGCACCTCGTCCGGACGTTCGATGAGGCGGATCCCATCCAGGGACCTGAGGTAATCCAAGCTGTCATCCTGGGAGCCGTTGTCCACCACGAGGATTTCGAGGCTTTCGTTTCGCGAATGCTTGCGGAGGGACCGCAAACACAGCGTCATGTATTTCCGCACTTGCCAATGCGGAATGCAAATGCTGACCAGCGGCCGGCTGTTCATGGCAAATCCTCCCTCCCTGGATGTCCCCGTGGCGTGCTTCCGCGCGCGGCTATTATTGGCGCAGGACTTTCAGGCTGCCCGCGGATGCATAAGGATAGATCTTCTTGTGCTCTTTTTCGAAGTTCTTGGCGAACGCCCGCACGTTGACGTTTTGATCTTCGCGGCCGAACAAAGGTTGGGCCTTCAGGCTTTGGTCCGCCGTCTCGCCGCGAAAGGCCATGTCGTACATCGACAGGAATTTCGCCGTCCGGGTCACGCCGTGCTGGCAGTGGACCAGCATGGGATAATTGTCGGGATTGCTCAAAATCGCCATGTGCTCCTCGAGGGCCGGGTCGTCGGCGTTGACGGTCAGCGGCATCGAGGCTTCAATCAGACGCGCTCCCGCGTTCCGCACGGCGGCGCGTTCCGCATCCCAGCGGGCTTCCCCCATTTCGCCGGGCCTGCACAAATTGACGACCGCGCGGATTTGATACTTTTCGATCAACTCGCTCATCACGTCGGGTTCCACCCAGGCGCTGCGGTAGACCATGCCTTTCTGGTGGACCGCCACGTGCTTGTAGCGATGGTGATGATAATAAGCCCACCCGCCGCCCACTGCGCCAAGAACAACCAGGATGGTCAAAACCCATGTGACAGTTCGCCTGGACATGGCACTCCTTTGCGGATTTCCAGAGATGTTTTCGGGTTGAAGTTGGGAGATCGGTGCCGAGCGGTAATTTGAGAGGAGGACTCAAGCCGCGAGACTATAGGAGAAAGCCGCCTGGGGGTCAATTCGCATTTGGCAGTCCTGACAGGCGTCCACATCGCATCCGCTGATGGATGGAAGATAGGAGGTTTTGCCATCCTCCATCTTCTAACTTCCCTCCTCACGCGGATTGCAGTTCGAGCAGAAGGAATCGACGCGTGCCGATCGCAAAGAACGCGGCGAGCAACCGTTAGTCCCACCAGAGGTACAATCGGCGTTCGCGTTTGAGGTAGTTCGCCAGGTCGTCGGTGGATTGGTCCTCGGCCCCGTCTTCCATCCAGTCCACGAGGGTTTCCATGGCCTGGAAATCCGTCTCATCCAGCGTGTCGCGGTGTTCGGGCAGAGGCAGGACAATGCCTTGATCCAGCGTGTCGGGGCAGAAGTCGTACACTTCCTCCGCGAACTCCTCCAGGTTGACGGGCAGCGTCTCGAACCGCAGCTCCAGCCAATCGAAGCCGGCCCCCAAAAGGGAAAACTCGCAGCGCCCGGACCAGTCCTCCAGCCGGTTCAAAATCGCTCCGGTATCCAAGTCGTAGTTGACCCCGTTTGTTCCGCGAACCCACAACAGCGGCGCGGGCGAATCCGCCTGGAAGAACACGATCAGCGATTCCTTGTCGTAGTTGGTCTCCCCCGAAAGCACGCCTTCGCCGAACAGGTACGAAAATTCTTTGGCGTCCGTCGCGGTCAACAGGGCCTGGCAGTTGTGCCGCTTTAACTGCGGCTGGAGCGAAGTGACGAGATCCAAAGCCCCGGCTTCCGGAACGAGCACGGACAGCACGTCCAGCTTGAGCACAATCCGCTCTGGGTCCACGTCCGAAACAACCCGCCCGGGAAAACCCGCGGCATCGAATCCCGAACGCTCGGCGTCTTCGCGAACGCAGGACCTGGCCAACGTCAACGGCAGCAAAGCCGACGGCACCGCCGACTTAATCACCGCCCGCGCCGCCTGGGGAAGATTCGCCGTGTCCATGATTTCAAAACCACTTCATAATAGTTCACGCGTGCCTGCGCCATTTATTCGGTGTCATCTGATGGCTGCACGCCGCCTGTTATCAGCTCCAGCAATTCTTCATTCGTGATGTCTTTCGTCAATTTCCGAACCGAGCCGTCCATCATCAGGGCATGAAATTCATCCGGCACATTCCCAAGCGAGGCTTTCGGATTCTTGGGATCAAACTTCAACCCACCGGGCTTGGTCCACTCCACGGCTTTATCCGGCCCGGCTTCGATGGCCAGGATGATCTTACCTCGATCCCCCTCGTAACCGAAACGGCCGGGATATTCCGTCAAGAGCGCACCCTTCTCCACGAAAACGTGGAACGACGTCTTGCCGTCTTTTCTGGGAGGTACTGAGTTATACACGATGGGCATTTTCGAGATCAGTTTCCGATTACGTTCACTATCCCAATCTTGGGACGTATCAAACTCTTCGTAAAGCGGCGCATTATCAAGCCCCGGCAGCAGCCAAACCCGCCAACTCAGCTTTCCGCTGAGCTTCGCAACGTCTTGTTCTTTATGACGACCAGGTTGAGGAAAACCGTTATATAAGTCGCGAAAATTCCAAAACCCGAGGCCGATTTGCTTCAGTTTGTCCCAACTGCTTCGCTTCACATCGATAAAGGCAACATTTGCGGGATTTGATTCTTCGTCCTCAGTCTTCTGGCCACAACCAAGCCCGAAAAGCGTTAGCACGCAAAGCAACAACAATGAAGTTCCAATCTGTTTCATCAAATTAATTCCTTTCGCTCACTTCCGATCCAATTTGCGGCTTGAAAAAACGATTCGTTTCCCGTCGGGCGTCCAGGCGCCGTTGAGGTTGGCCCACTCGTCCGATTGATGGGCGAGCGGTTTAGGGGCTTCGTCTTTGTCGGGGTCGAACACAAACAGTTGCCGGGTGTTTTTCTGTTTTGTGTTGTCCATCGAGACCAGAATCTTTTTGCCGTCGGGATGCCAGGCCAAATCCTCGGCGGCGGGTTTTTCCAGCTGAAAGCACGCATGAAACCCGTCGGCCTGGCCTTGGGCGCTCACGACCGCGACTTCGTGGCTTCCATCCTGCCGCTGCGCCTTGAAGCACAACCGTTTGCTGTCGGGCGACCAGCAGAAGTTCCAAAAGATTTGGCGATAGGCTTCGGTGTCCTCGTCCCACTCGAACAAAAACGTCTGGGCCTTGGAGTTCACATCAAAAACGCACAGGTTCGCCCCGCCCCGGTGATATTTGGTGTAGGCGATCTTCTTGCCGTCGGGCGACCATTGGCCGCACCAGCCCTGCCCGTCGATCAATTGCTGTTTCGAGCCGTCGGCGTTCATCAGCCACACGCCGGAGTTCGGCGAATACCGCGTAAACACAATCCGCTTGCCGTCGGCCGACCAACTGGGCATCGCCCCGTCGCCCAGGTCCTGGGGCCCGGTGCCGTCGGCATTCGTGACCAGAATATGGGCCTTCGAGGAACTCTCCCCTTGTTTGGACCGCCAGGCGTCGAAGGCCAATTTCTTTCCATCGGGAGAAAAGCTCGGCGAACCGGTCGCGGTGAAATCGTCCCTCTGAACCAACAGCCGGCGATTGCCGCCGTCGGCGTCCATGATGTAAAGCGAATGCTCCGGCAGGGCCTGCTGCGCCCAGGCGGCGGACGACAACAATCCGCCGATCCACACAACGCCCGCCAACAACGCCGCCCGCTTGCCTCGACAATTCGAGACGCTGGAGTTCCCTGGAAACCGCATGCTTTCTCTCCTTTGGGCGAGATGACGAAACAGATCAACCTGACTTCGGCAATATCGATTGTCCGCGATTCCCCGGAAAACGCAATAACCGCCGAGAAGTCGTCTTTAGAGCCGCGCACGAAGTAAGCGGTTTGCGGAATTCAAAAGTCGCAAGACCGCTTACTTCGTGCGCGGCTCTCGCATTATTGGAACGACTGAAGTCAGCGTGTCTCAGCCGGGGGATTTTTGGATCCAGATATAAATCTTCAAACTTCCCACGGATCCCTGTTTGGCGTCCGCGGGAACTTCGGCCGGCTGCTCGATGCTGTCCGCGAGGGTTTCGCTCTGGATGTAATCCGACCATTCGGCGATGGCGGCGCTCAGTTCTTCATCATTCGAGGCATAAAAGATGCAGATGCGGTCTTGGATTTCGAGGTCGGCTTCTTTTCGCAACTGCTGCACCTGGCGGACGAAATCGCGGGCCATGCCTTCCCGCTTGAGCTCCGGCGTGAGCATCGTGGAGAGCGCAATCTGAATGCCCCGTTCGCCCGCCGTCACCCAATCGGCCGCCTGCTCGACTTGGGCCAAAACATCGTCCGGCCCCAGCGTGATGTCCTCGCCTTCCAGGTTCAGCGTGACCGTCTCGCCCTTTCGCAAAGGGGCGAGTTTTTCCGCGTCGATGTTGGGCAGATGCTTTTTGATGGTCCCCAACAGCTTCCCGTATTTGGGGCCGAGCGTTTTGAGATTGGGCTTGTAGTTATAGTGCACGAGGTCGTCCAGGTTCTCGCGGGCGGTCAAGGTTTTCACGTTGAGCTCATCCTGGATCACATCGCTCAGCGAGGCGATCGGCCTCGGCGAGCCCGGGATCATCGCAGGCGTATTGCAACTCCGCGAGCGGTTGCCGAACTCGGAGGCTGTTGTCTTCCCGCAATTTCAACGCCATCTTCACGACCGTTTGCGCCGTCGCGGTGCGAAGGTTGAGGTCGGTGTTGATCTCCTCGCGGTTGGGTGCGGGATAATCGCAAAGATGCACGCTCTCCGCCGCGGACTGGTCCCAACTCTTCACGAGGTTTTGATACATCCGCTCGGCCACGAACGGCACCAAGGGGGCGATGAGTTTTGTGAGGGTCACCAAGACTTCGTGGAGCGTTTGATAGGCAGCGCGCTTGTCGGTGTCGCTGGCATCCTGCGACCGCCAGAACCGCCGGCGATTGCGGCGGATGTACCAGTTGGAAAGATCATCCACGAAATCCGCGATGCCCCCACACACCTTATCCGCTTCAAATTCCCGAAACGCAGTCCGCGATTTTTCGACCAACACGTTGAGGTTCGAAAGAATCCAGCGGTCAATCTCCGGCCGATCGTTAAGCGGAACCCGCGACGACGTGGGATCGAACTTGTCGAGCTTGGCGTAGTTCACGAAGAAGGAGTACGAGTTCCACAGCGGGATCAAAATCTGCCGGCGGACTTCGTCGGCGGGGCCGCTGGTGACTTTGCACGTGGGCAGGCCTTCCTTGGTTTCGGTGATCGGGCCGTCCGGCGTTTCGAGCCTGACGGGTTCTGCGGGGTGTCTTAAACCAAACCTGAGATCGATGGCCGGGTTCTGGGCGAGGTACATCCAGCGGAGCGTATCGACGCCCAATTGCTCGGCGGCTTCCTCGAACCAGATCGCGGTGCCGTCGGACTTGTGCATCGGCTGGCCCTTCTCATCCATCACCAACCGATGGCCCAATAGCGTTTTGAACGGCCGTTTGAGCTGCATGTTGTCTTTGCGCTCGGGGTCGTCGTAGAGCATCATCGTCGACAGGGCGAGCATCGAATAGAACCAGTTGCGGAACTGGCCGGGGAAACATTCGGTGACGAGATCGGCCGGGTACCAGTTCGCCCACTCTTCGGGGTTGGTGTTATACATCATCGTCGAGAACGGCACGATGCCCGCATCCAGCCAGGGATTGCCCACGTCGGGAATCCGCGAGAGCGTCCTACCGGTCTTTTCGCTTTTGATCTTTACGCGGTCGATCCACGGGCGGTGCGGCGTTTGCCCTTCAAACTCGTCCCAGCCTTCGACCGCCCGCTCCTTGAGTTCCTCGAGCGAACCCATGACTTCAAAGTCGGTTGGATCGTCGGGGTTGACCCAGATCGGCAGCGCCAGTCCCCAGAAGCGTTTTTTGGAGACCATCCAATCCCGCATGTTGGTGAGCCATTCGATCTCGCGGTTCTGGCCGTCGATGCTTTCGGGCTTCCAGTTGATGGCCTTCGTGACCTCCATGATCTCCTGCCGCCAGTCCATGTTGATGAACCACTCATCGACGAGCCGAAACACCAACTCGTCCCCGGTCCGCCAGCAGTGGGGATAGATGTGCGGATAATCCTCGACCGCCACGAGCAGATGTTTCTCGCGGAGTTTTTCAAACACGAGATTCGCCGTCTCCGGGTCGATGGCTTCCCGGCCGGTGAAGTCGCCGAAGCCTTCGACCAAACGTCCGTCTTCACCCAATGGGGCAATTGTCGGACAGATCCTGATCCTCGCCAAGTTTTCGGTCAATATCACCGCAACCTGGTGCGATGTGAACAATCCCGGTTCCTTCCCCCGCGGTTACGATAGGATTGCCCTTTTGTGTCTCGACCGCCATCAATAACTCTGTGTTGCCCTACCGACGAGAATTGGAAATTATATTCGTCTCCCCCTCCATATCCGTCACCCCAAGGCGTACCATATTCGCCAAATCCGTGACCGTCTCCTTCTTCAAATGCCAGCCATCCGCCAGGTTGCCGCTGCGCTTGCAGTTCGTCGAACGGTCCTTCATATCGCCAGCCGATCATCTCCGCCCCTTTAAGCTCGGCTTCGACAACAAATGCCGATTCCCCCATCGAGGCTGATTTCGATCCAGAACGGGACCCAGATACGGATTTTTCTTTCGGCCCTGAACCAGAGCCAGACACGGATCTTTCTTTCGGCCCTGAAGCTGATCCAGACGCGGACTGTTCTTTCGATCCCGAGCGCGACCCAGATTTGGAAACACTGCCGCCTTGTTCCTTGAAGATTTGAGCGAGGGTTTTGAGCTTGGGGGTGCCATCCGGCCATTGCCATTCGGGGCGGCCGAAACCTTCTTTGAACTCTTTCTCCAGGCGCTTGTATTCCAGGTTTTCCTTGGCGAAGTAATAGACGGCGTTATCGCGGTTGGTGCGGACTTTGACGTAATCCAGATCGGGATTGACCGCCGCCGCCACGTTGCTGGTCAACGTCCAAGGCGTGGTGGTCCAGACGAGGAGGTATTCGTTCTCCGGCGAGCCGACCAACCTTCGGTCGGTGCCCGTGTCAGCCCCCTGGTTCTGTTGATTGCCGGGAACGTTTTCTTTCTCATGATGACCAGGGGGCTTACGCCCCCCGCTCGCCTTGGAGACGATTGGAAACCGCACGAAGACGGATTTGTGGACCGTCAGCTTGCGGCCGTCGGCGACTTCCATTTGGCTGTAGGCGCTGCCGCCGCGGCCGGACCAGGGCATCACATCGTAGCCCCGGTAGATCTTGCCGCGCTCGAAACACTTTTTGAGGAAGGTCCAGATGGTTTCGTTGTTCTCGGTGGAGAACGTGAAATAACTCCCGCCCCAATTGGGATTGCCCAACCGGGCCACCAGCTGATGGGCCGGCCCCGATTCGGGCTGGCCGCTTGCGGGGGTGTAAGAGATCGGAGAGTCGCTGCCCACGGCTTCGGAGAGTTTCCGGAGTTCATCGGGGTGGTCCCAATCCATCCAGAAGCCCAGCCGGATCGATTGCTCGGTCTGCCGGGCGGCGTATTTGAGCACCCGCTGTTTGCAGGCATTGACGAAGGTGTCGATGCCGTGCTCGACGATGGAATTTTTCGTGGTGAAGCCCAGTTCCTTTTCGACCTCGACCTCAACCCATAAACCCTGGCAGTCGAAGCCGTTTTGATAGCGCAGCTCGTGCCCCGTCATCGCGAAAAATCGCTGGAAGGCATCTTTATAAGTCCGGCCCCAGGCGTGATGGACGCCCATCGGGTTGTTCGCGGTGATCGGGCCGTCGAGGAAACTCCACTTGGGCTTCCCGGCGTTTTTTTGGCGGAGCTTCGCGAAGATGTTTCGCTCGGCCCAGAATTTTAAGACCTGATGTTCCCCGCGGATAAAATCCGCGTCGGCGACTTTTTCAAACATAATGGATAAAAATCCCGTGATGGTTTCTTGCGTGGGCGTGGGCTGATCGATCCAAAACCGAAAGCGTTATTTTAGGACCTCTTCGGACGAATGGAAGCCCCGCTCCCCGCGGCATTCCGGGTCCGCGGGCTGCGCGATCTCTTTCGGGAAACCTCGCCAAAACGCGGGAATTTCCGCCTTGGAGATTTGGAAAACGCCCGCCATCCGTGATAAGCTGGAAAGACCACGATTGGCTTTCATAGAGTTCCCATTCCACCCGCGAGTGATCCCGATGGCTCGAAAAACTTCCAATTCCTCGAAGAACAACGCCCCTCCGCAACAGGGCACCGTGTTTGAAGGCCTGTTGTTCGTGGCGGTGGCGGCGACCGTGCTGGCGATCGCGTTCCTGGCTCTCGCCCTCATGCGATACGATTGGGCACTGCCCTCCTGAGCCCTCGCGCGTCAAAAAACGTGCTTGCTTTCTTTCCGGGCTTGATGGAACATAACGAAAAGACAAATGACGCAGCGCGAGCACGTTTTATCGTTTTTGACGTTGAATTCTCGGAATGCCACGCTCGATCCGATTCCCCTATAATCCCGTCTTTCTGCCGGAATACCTCTCGACGGTTTTGATTTCGATTCCCATTTCGGCGGCGTTTATGACCACGCCGATCGGCGGAGGCCGGGGCGCGTTTGTGGCGAACCCGCATCTGGCGGTGGCGGCGGGGCTCTATGTATTGATCGCCTTCGGGCTGTTGGGGTTGACGGTGCTTTATCGCCGGCGGTTCCGCTCGGTGGTGTTTCACTGCCTGGGGGACAGCCAGGTGTGGATCGAGGCGGGCCGGCAGGAAATCGCCCTCTTGGACGTGGCCGAGGTGCAGCAGTCTCTGGGACGATTTTTCGGCCGCACCGTCCGCCGGGTGGGGATCGAAGACCACCGCGGCTCGGCGGTGGTCTTTTGCGACGCCCTCTTCGATTTCGATTTTCTCAAATCCCTGCTCGCCGAGCTTTTGCCGACGAAGCCGCTTCCCGCTCCCCTTGAGCAGCCGGCCCAAATCGAGCGCGTGCAAAGCCTGTGGAAAGAACGGCATGCCATGTTCCCGCCGCCCGAAACCGTGGGGGACGTGCTCAGCCGGGTGAGCTGGCGGGGGGTGTGCCTTTTGCCCGTGGCGGTGGTGGACGTGCTCCTCAACTGGGCGACGATTCTTTCGCTCAGCAAATTCCAGCAGCACACGCTGATGGTGTATTCCGCCCCCTTGAGCCTGTTGGTCTCGGGCTTCATCGCCCGCTTCATTTACTATTACATGTTTACCAGCACCACCATGAACAAACCCTTGGGAGCCGCCCCGCGATGACTCGCGCCGGCATGGGAGACTTGAATCCGATCGCCGGTGCATCCCATGATACACGTGTTGGTCCGTTTCGTTCCTGTTTGATCTGTTGAATCTTTGTTGACGCCGCCGGCATGAATTCGTCCGCATTATCGATGGGAAACGTTCCGCGTGGCGGGTTCGCCACCACGCGATGGACGTTGATCCGCGCGGCCGGCGAACGGGCCAATCCCGGAGCTCAGGAAGCGCTCGAACGGCTCTGCAAGCTCTATTGGTTTCCGATCTACGCCCACTTTCGGCGGAAGGGAAACGCCGCGGACCAGTCGGCCGATCTGACGCAGGCGTTTTTCGCGCATCTGTTGGAATCGGATGCGCTCCACGCCGCCGAACCGGAGCGCGGGCAGTTTCGCTCGTTTCTGTTGACGGCCGCCGATCATTTTCTGGCGAACGAATACCACAAACAGTCGGCCCAGAAGCGGGGCGGCGGGCGGGTGATTGTTTCGATCGATGTCGCAGGTGCCGAGGGCCGACTGCTCCGCGAACCCGCCGACGGCCACACCCCGGAGCGGGCCTTCGAGCGAAGTTGGGCGATGGCCCTCTTGGAGCGGGTGTTCGAGCAGCTTCGCCGGGAGTACGAAGAAACGGACAAAGCCGCGCTCTTCGCCGAGTTGTACGTGTTCCTCCCCAAAGGCGAACGGCCCACGTCCTACCGGGACGTGGCCCGGGACCTGCGGATGACGGAAGCCGCCGTCAAAGTCGCCGTGCACCGCATGCGGCAGCGATTCGGCCGCCTGCTCCGCCAAGAAATTCTCGAAACCGTGGAACGCGCGGAAGACATCGATGAAGAAATCACCCGGCTGTTCGAAGCGGTCGCGCGGTGAGCATCGATCATTCAAGCCAGAAAGATTCATGATGGCCGAGACGATTTTGGATCGAGCCGGGAATCCGGAAACGATTGTGTGCCCCGTGCGCGGGGAGTTTTCGCCTTGCGATGTCGCGGAACTCTTGCCCTTGGTCGCGCATTTGGAAACTGGGGACGCGGTGGCGGAAGCGGCGGTCTTTCCGCGGGGGACGGTGCTGCCGGACGGGCGGGTCGATTTGTGCAAGCAGAACATCGGACCGGCGGGGGCGGAACTCGTCGCCCGGTCGCTGCCGAAGAATCTCCACGCTCGGCATTTGTTGTTGGGAGCCAACGGCATCGGCACGGACGGGGCCAAGGACATTGCCCGGGCCGTCGAAAACCATCCCGCGCTGGAAACGGTTTATCTCGGTTGCAATCTGATCGAAGCCGACGGCGCTTCGGAACTGGCGAAGGCGATTAAAGGCAATCCCGCGGTGAACGGGCTGTGGCTCAAACGAAACCCCATCGGTCCGGCGGGAGCCGAGGCGATCGCCGAGTTGCTGGAAACGACCCAAAGCCTGCGGACGTTGGATCTGGTGCACACGGACATTGGAAGCGCTGGGCTGTCGAGAATTGCCGACGTCCTCGCGCGGCGGAACCGCAGCGTCACGCGGTTGTATCTCGGCGGCAATCGCTTGGGGCCAAGCGACGCGAAATGCCTGGTTCGATTGCTTCGCGAGAACCAGGCCATTCGGCATCTGTATCTTGGAGTCAACCGTTTCGCCGATGCGGGGGCGGAGATTCTTTCCGAAGGCTTGGCGGCAAATCGAAGTCTGGAGACTTTGAGCCTGTCCAGCAATCACATCGGCCCGCACGGGACCAGAGCCTTGGCGGAAGCGCTCGCGGCTCATCCCACCTTGAAACATCTGGATTTGGCCTATGACCGTTCGACCCGCGTGCTCGGCGAGCGGGCGAATCACATCACAAACGGCGGGGCAGCTTCGATCGCGGAGCTGCTTCGACGAAATCAGAACCTGCAAACGCTGGATGTCTCCGCGAACGGCATCAGCGACCGCGGGGCGAGACTGCTCGGCGAAGCCTTGGAAGATCATTCCCGCCTGATCGGACTCACGCTCGGTCGGGGCATCGACAAGCGCTGGAAACAGCGCATCGAAGAACTCTTGGAGCGAAACCGCAGCGGGCATGCTCCCGAACCGCCGCCGCCGGAGATTCTGGCGATCCAAAGTGTGTACCGCACCGACACCCGGAGCGGAATTGACCAATAAAGGACGAAATCCTGACCCGGCGGAGCCGCGGCCGGAAACCGATAATTTGAGCCCAGGAGTGCCCTCGTTGACCAATCCTCCGCCGTTTGCGAGTTCGTCATCAACCCGGCTGACCACGATTTTTGAAATCAGCTTGTACGGGATGGTGGTGCTTTCGAGCGCGATGTTGACCCTCTCGGAGGGCTTCACGCACGGTCCGCCGCCGCAGGCTTTCACTGTTCTTTTGGTTGTGGCGGCGTACTTTCTGGTGGATCGCTGGCGGACGTGGGTTATGCCCGGTTGGGCCGCGGGCGGATTGGGCGTGGTTGCGGTGGGCGTCGCGTTCTGGGAGACGATTCGATCCGTGCGGTTTCAGGGCGGCCATATTGTCCTGCCCGACGAGCGCGTGCTGAATCTGATTTTCGCCGGGGCTCATCTGTTGGTGTTTTTGACCTGGATCGTGTTGTTTTTGGAAAAGACGAGTCAGCAATACTGGTGGCTGTGGGCGCTGTGCGTGCTCGAGGTCGCCGTGGGTGCCAGCCAAACCACGCTGGGAATCTACGGCGTGCTGTTGTCGTTGTATCTCTTCCTCGCCGTGTGGACGCTGTCGGTGTTCTCCCTGCTGCAAGGCCAGCAGCAGTTCGAAAGCGCGAGCAAACCGCGCAAACGACGCACGGCGCAGGGCCTCCCGGTGCCGCCATTAAGCCCGCTTTCGCGCCGTCGCCAAAAAAAGCGGTCCCGCGGCCTGTGGTGCATCCCTTGTTGGCCGTGTGGCGGCAACCGAGCAGCGCCGTGGGCAATGTGCAGCGCGATCCGGCGGTCTCGTGGATCAACACGCGTTTTCTCGGCGGCGTTCTGGGCACCGGCGGATTGGCCTTCGTGCTGGCCCTGTTTCTGTTCCTGCTGATTCCCCGGCATCCTGCGATCTGGGGCTCTCAAAAGGTGAAGCAGGAAGAATCTCCAGATCGCTCCTCCCAAGTCGGGTTCTCCCGCGAGCTAAGCCTCGGCGACATCGGCCAGATCCTCGAAAGCACGAAAAAAGTCATGGAGGTTCGGCTCACCGGTTCGAACGGCGAGCCTGTGGACATCGAAAAGTACGCCGACCAGATGGGCTTCGAGGAACCCTTGTTTCGGGGCATGACCACGTTTGAGTATCGCGAGGGGAAATGGACGTCGTTCGAGGAAGACAATTCGATTGGCAGTTTGCCGCAATTCGGCGTGCCGGAGGACAAGCTGGTTCGGCAGGACATCCGCCTGGGGCCGATCGATCCCGAGATTCTATTCGCGATGCCTCCCGCCCTTTACGGACACCTGGACAAGTCCAGCGAGCCTCTGCGGCTGGAAGCCTTGAATGGCGTTCTCAAGCGCCCCGTACCGGACACGGCGGCCGAAGAGATCCGCTACACGATTTTCTCGCCGGCGAGTTTGCCCCAACCCGGAAGGCTCCCCGTGCGTCCGCCGATGGCTGGGTTTTTGGAGAGCGGCCCTCGCATGTATCTGGAAATCCCGCGAGAGCTCAAAAACCTCCGCCGATTGGCCTTGGAAAAATCGGGATGGCGAGAATCCCCGCGTCCGAACCGGATCGAGATGGCCCGGCGGCTCAAAGCCTATTTGAAGGATTCGGGCGAGTTCGGGTACACGCTCAACGCCAAGGTCGCGGACAAAAACATCGACCCGCTCGAAGACTTTCTCATCAATCGCAAGATGGGGCATTGCGAATATTTTGCCTCGGCCCTGACACTCATGCTCCGCGCGGTGCAAATTCCATCCCGCCTGGTCAGCGGCTTCAAGGGCGGCAGCGACAACGAGAAAACGGGGCGTTTTGAAGTCGAGGAACGCCACGCCCACGCCTGGGTCGAAGCCTTTATCGACGGGAGTTGGGTGATTCTCGATCCCACACCCGCCGGCCGCGCGGCGAGCGTCGAACAGATCGGCTCCCGGCCCGCCTGGAAAGCATTGACCCAAAACCTGGGGGATTTTTGGTCGCGATTCGTCGTGGGACTCAACGAAACCCAGCAGGCCCGGCTGCTGGCGCCGCTCAAAAAACTCGCCGAGGACGCCGTGGCGTGGGCCCAGAACGGCCGCGTCCACTTCGCGAATTTCGTCAAAGGCCTCAATCAGCAACTGAGTTCCCCCGAACGCTGGATCAGCTGGCAGGGCGGTTTGGTGACGTTCGTTCTGCTCACATTTCTCTCGGCGGTCGTGTGGGCCGTCAATGCGTTATGGCGGTTGTTTGTGCGGTCGCGGTATCTCGATCCAAAAGGCCTTGCGCGGACGGTCGAGTTTTACGAACGCTTTCGCCGGATCTGCGCCAAGGCGGGCTTGTCCCGCAAGGCCGCGCAAACGCCCAGGGAGTTTGCCGTCGAGGTGCAAAGCGCATTCGCTCCCTCGCTGGAAACCTCCGAATGGCACCATTTTCCCGTGTCGTTGGTGGAAGCCTATTACACCATCCGTTACGGCTCTGGTGAATTGACCGCTGAGACCCTCGAGAATCTGGACCGGGAGCTCGCGCGGTTTGAAACGCTGCTGACGCAGTCGGCGGAATCCTAAGGCGGCGAACCTGCAACGTAACGCCGGCATCTTGCCGCCGTCGATCGATCTCGGCGTCTGGAAGCCGGCGCTATTGACGATGTGCTGGGTTGGCGATTGCTCTTGTTCTCCCTAGAATCGAAAATGAGACACCTTTCACAACACCACAGGACCACCCGCCCATGAATGCTTCCTCGGCTTCGGCCGTCTCCGGCAACGCCCAGCGAGCCACGCGACAGGTTCCCGATTCGTTGGGGCGTTTCGGCGAATTCGGCCGCCGATTCGTCCCCGAAACGCTCATGCACGCCTTGGAAGAATTGACGGAGCAATACGAACAGGCCAAGGCGGATGAATCCTTCCAAGCCGAGCTTGCGGATTTACTCAAACATTACGTGGGCCGGCCCAGCCCGCTGTATTTTGCGAAAAGGCTCACCGAGCACTGCGGCGGGGCGCGGATTTATTTGAAGCGGGAAGACCTCAACCACACGGGGGCCCACAAAATCAACAACAGCCTCGGCCAGGCTCTGCTCACCGTGCGGATGGGGAAACAGCGGGTCATCGCCGAGACCGGGGCCGGGCAGCACGGCGTCGCCACCGCCACCGCGTGTGCCCGCTTTGGACTTTCCTGCGTGGTTTACATGGGCGAAGAGGACATTCGCCGGCAGCGGCTGAACGTGTTCAACATGCAGACCATGGGAGCCGAGGTCCGCCCCGTGACCACCGGCT
The DNA here is from genome assembly GCA_963815195.1 of uncultured Planctomycetaceae bacterium. Taxonomy (GTDB): domain Bacteria; phylum Planctomycetota; class Planctomycetia; order Planctomycetales; family Planctomycetaceae; genus CAWAVN01. The sequence continues at coordinate 164,512 of CAWFGE010000006.1, read as the reverse complement.
CCCGCACGCTCCGCGACGCGATCAACGAGGCGATGCGGGACTGGATGGCTTCCGTCGAGACGACGCATTACATCATTGGCTCGGTCGTGGGGCCGCATCCGTTTCCGATGATGGTGCGGGACTTTCAATCCGTCATCGGCAAAGAAACCCGCCAGCAGGCACTCGAAGACATCGGCCGGCTCCCGGACGAAGTCGTGGCCTGCGTGGGCGGCGGCTCCAACTCGGCGGGGATGTTTTATGCCTTTATCGAAGACGAAGACGTCAAGCTCACCGGCGTGGAACCCGGCGGGCGCGGCCCCGAGCCCGGCCAGCACGCCGCCACCCTGTGCTACGGAGCCAAAGGCGTGCTTCACGGTAGCTACAGTTACGTCCTCCAGGATGAAGACGGCCAGACCCGCGATGTGCATTCCGTCTCCGCCGGCCTCGATTACCCCGGCGTCGGCCCGGAGCACAGCTATTGGAAAGACACCGGCCGCGTGGACTATGTCAATGTCTCCGATGAAGACGCCCTCGACGCCTTCCAAAAACTGGCGACTTTGGAGGGCATCCTTCCCGCTGTCGAGAGCGCCCACGCGATCGCCCGCGTCCTCAAAACCGCCGGCCAGCGGAAACCCGACGAAGTCCTCGTGATCTGTCTCTCCGGCCGAGGCGATAAAGACGTCAACGAAGTCGCCCGGCTGCTGGGACGGGAGATTTAATTACTTCAAATCCTCGTAAACATTGAAAAAATGACCATTCTCCCCTTGGGGGGAGAACGGTGGATGAGGGCGATTGATTCTATGTCGGTACAGAGCCTAACGAAAGTAGTATCACCGCCGTCTTCTCCTCTTGAAGTCGGAACGAAAGAGGATTGGGCTCTAATCGAGCGACTTATGGGAATTCAACTCCCCATAGACCTATATGATTTATGCGTGACGTATGGTAGTGGTTGGTTTATGGGGATTCAGATTTACAATCCCTTTTCCTCGTTATACCGCCCATCCGTTGAGCAGGATTTAGAAATATATCCCGATTTGAAGCAGAATTGTTCTGAGTTTCGATTCAACTTTTACCCAGAACAACCAGGGTTGTACCCGTGTGGAACGGAAGAAAATGGGGGCGAAATTTTTTGGTTAGCAGATGGACGCTCAGATCAATGGCCGTTGGTGTTATTTGATCGCCTCGATTCACAGGTTTTGAATATGACATTGACCACATTCCTGGCAAATACATTTGCAATGGAATTGGAGTGTATTTGGTGGGATTCAAATTGGCAGGAAGAAGAGTTTAAAAGGGTCACTTTTCGACCGGAAACTATGGCTTAAGAATGTAGTTTCTGAATTTCATTCTTTTCCTCTAAACTCGTTGGAATGAGATGACAAAGCTACTTCTCCTTTCCACGAGACCTTCAATCGAAACGTTGGGTTAAAGGGACCCTCATTATGCCGACGCCGCCTTCGCGGATTGCCCAAACATTTGCCGAACTCAAAGCGAAAGGCCGGATGGCGTTTATGCCGTTTGTCACGGCGGGCGATCCGGACATGGACATGACAAAAGCCGTCATCGAGGAATTGGCCCGCCACAAGGTGGACCTGATCGAAGTCGGTTTTCCCTACAGCGACCCCATCGCCGACGGGCCGGTGATTCAAGCCTCCTACACCCGCGCGCTCGCCAAGCACTTGCACGTGGCGGACATCTTCTCGGCCATTGCGGAATTGAAGACTTCCGAAACAACCAGTCCCCCGCTCGTGGGGATGGTCGCGTTTTCGATCGTGTTCCGCACCGGACCCGAAACATTTCTGAAGCACGCGGCCGAGGCGGGGTTTTCGGGGCTGATCGTTCCCGACCTGCCCGGCGACGAAGCGGAAGAGTTTGCCGGGCAGGTGCGGTCGCACAACCTGGATTTGATCGAACTCATCGCCCCCACTACACCGGAGCGTAGGGCCGAGCGAATCCTCGCGAACGCCAGCGGGTTCGTGTATTGTATTTCCGTCGCCGGCACGACGGGCGTTCGCGACGAATTGCCCGAGGAACTCAAAGACCAACTCGCCTGGCTCCGCACGAAAACGGGGCTCCCGCTGGCGGTGGGGTTTGGGATCAGCCGGCCCGAGCAGGTCGATCTGCTCCGCGGGTCGGCGGACGGGGTGATTGTCGGTTCGGCCATTGTCAAAAAGTTCGCCGCGATCGGCGAAGGCACACTCAGCCGGGACGCGGCCCTTCGAGACATCGGACAATTCGCCGCGGCGATGGTCGCCAAAACCTCTCTACCCTAGAGTCTCACCCCGCGCCTATAATGGAATTTTGGCAACATCCGTGCATAAAGGGAGACGTGTTTTGGGCGAGTTCGTGGAACCTTTGGGAATGCGGATTTTGATCCGCAAAGATGAAAGCCGCCAAACGACGCGGGGCGGAATCGTGCTGCCCGATGATGCGGAGATCCCGACCATCACCGGCCGCGTGGTGGAAATCAGCGTGCAGATCGACCGCGACGAGGATTTCCCGATCCGCAAATACGATAAGGTGTTGTTCAACCCCAAGCACGCGATCCCGGTCGATCTGGAGCCGGACAACCTGCTGTACGTCGTTCCCGTGGAAGATGTCTGCGCCGTCTTCCGCCGCACCCCGAGCGACGCCACCCTGAGTCCCGCCGACGAAACCGAAGACCACGAGGATTAGCCTCTCGCCGAAAGCATTCACAATGGGGTGGTTTATTCGAGGAGTTTATGCCGTGCAAAATCCGGGAACTCATTCAAGATCTTGCGAATGCAGGATTCATTAATCGTGGCGGAAAGGGAAGCCACAGGAATTATGAACATCCTCAGGGGATAAGGATTACGATTTCCGGTAAATTGGGGACAGATGCCAGGCCCTACCAAGAGAGGGAAGTGAGAAAAGCTATTGAGGAATCCCAGTCGTGAATGACAGTGCAAAATACGTCAAAATCGTGGAATGGTCTGAGGAAGATGCATGCTTCGTAGGCCAATGTCCGGGAATCATCGGTCCCTGTTGTCACGGTGATGAGGAAGCCAAAGTTTACGCCGAGCTTTGCCGGATTGTGGAGGAATGGTTGAACCATCTGAAGGAGGAAGGCAAACCGCTGCCTCCGCCCACGGCGGGACAAGGGATCGCGCAAAAAGTGACGGAAGTAACGGGTTCATAGCACGGATCGAGATGCCGGTTAAGAAAAATTCTTCGACAAACCCGAGAGTAAAAACCGCAAGGCCTCATGAACGACGACCCCCGCGACGAATTGGACGAACCCCTCGGCGATGATGTCTTCGACGATTTCATCGAGGAGACGCTGAACGAAGGGCCCGGACATTCTCAGGAGCATGCGCCCCCACCGACCGCCGACGCTGCGGACGAACCTGAGATCCCCAAGGAGAATCCCTTCGCCGTCAAACCTCCGCCCGTGTTTGCGTCCGGGCAGGACGAAATCGAAGACCTGCCCCCAGTTTCCTCGGGGGAGATGGATGCCCGCGAGCGCGAAGCCCAGGCCATCCGCGGACTCTCCGCCGCGTACAACCGGATGCGGCAGGAGATCCGCAAGGTCATCATCGGCCAGCACGACATTGTGGATCAGTTGTTGATCGCGCTTTTCAGCCGCGGGCATTGTCTGCTCGTCGGCGTGCCGGGGTTGGCGAAAACCTTGTTGGTCAGCACCATCGCCCAGATTCTGCAGCTCTCGTTTCGGCGGATTCAATTCACGCCGGACCTGATGCCCTCCGACATCACCGGCACCGATGTTTTGCAAGACGATCCCGAAACGGGCCGGCGGACGTTTCAGTTCATGCAGGGGCCGCTGTTTACCAATATGCTCCTTGCGGATGAAATCAACCGCACCCCGCCCAAAACGCAGGCGGCTCTTTTGGAAGCCATGCAGGAACGGCACGTGACGGTCGGCTCCAACACCTATCGGCTGCCGCAGCCGTTTTTCGTCCTCGCCACGCAAAACCCCATCGAGCAGGAAGGCACCTATCCGCTGCCCGAAGCCCAACTCGACCGGTTCATGTTCAACATCGTCGTCAAGTATCCCTCGGCGGCGGAGGAACTGCGAATCCTCAAACAGACCACGGGCGGGCACGAGCCGGAACTGAAGACCGCCCTCACCGGCAGCCAGATTTTGGCGCTTCAGGAAGTCGTCCGCCGGGTGCCGGTGGCCGAGCATGTCTTCATTTATGCCCGCGATCTGGTGCGGGCCACGCGGCCGGGCGAGTCCGAGTCGCCGCGGTTCGTGCGGGAATACATCTCCTGGGGCGCGGGTCCGCGGGCCGGGCAGTATTTGATTCTAGGAGCGAAAGCCCGGGCGATTCTGGAAGGCCGGTTTCACGTCAGCAGCAAAGACATCGCCGCCGTCGCCCATCCCGTGCTCAGGCATCGCATCGTGACGAACTTCCAAGCGGACAGCGAAAGCGTGACCGCCGACGATGTGATCACCATGCTCCTCAACAAAATCCCGGTCCCGCTGGAAGAACACGCCAGAAAAACCCGCCGGGGGTAGTCCCCGGATTGCGAGGCGACGGGAACGGGTCAGTCTTTCTTGTTGTCCTGAACGATCTGCTCCAGCCGGTCGCCGTCGATGTCCGTGTTGATTTGCACCCACAGGGGCAGGTGGTCGGAGAGCTGGAAGCTGAATTGGGTTCGCGTGTAGTTCTTTCCCGGAAACAGCGTTTTAATCTGCGCGTCGCTGCCAAAAAAATCCAACGTGCCGCCGCGGTTGCTGAAGCGCTTCTTCATCGTCGGCAAGTGCAGGATCTGGTCGTAACGCGCGGATTTGCCGAGGTTGGTCCCCTTTACGATCTGTTCGCCGGCCTTGAGTTCGCGGAGCGAGTCCGGAATCTGCAGGCCCCGGCTGGTGAGCGCTTTGAAGAGGTCGTCGTCGAGTTTTGGGACGTTGAAGTCGCCCATAACAATCAGGTCGTGGTCTTCGACGTATTTGTGTTTGAAGCGGGTGTCGATCCAGTCGGCCAGCATCTGGAGTTCGGCTTCCCGGCCTTCGATCTCGTTTCCCCAGCGGGCATGCGTTGCGACGGCGATGAAATCGAAGTTCCCGGCCCGGAACGAGCACATGTAAGGGGCGCGCCAGAAGGACTGGTTCGCCAGATACTCCGTGGCCGACTTCTTCCGCGGCGCGTCGATTTCCGCCGCCAATCCGTTGAAGATCACCGCCCGCCGATCATACAGGAACCCGATCCGCTCGTGGTTCGCGCCGGGATCGTCCATCCAATCGGAATACACCACGTCCCAGCTCGGCCCGAGAAACGGAAGCACGCAGCCCAAATCCGACAGGTTGTCGCGGAGTTCGACCAGCGCGATCAGATCGAACTGCCCGAGGATTTCCGCAATGTAATGCAGGGCGGCCTTGGTCCGCCGCTTTTTGCCGAACTCGCGAATGTTCCAAACGGCGACATTGATCGTCTCATCGAGTTTTGAAGGCGGAATGTCAGCGGCTGCAATTCGCTTCTTCAGTGACAACAGCCCCTTGGCGATGTCGGCGGACACGTCTCCGTGATGCATGGGAACGCTCCTTAAAGTTTATGCAAATCGACAGCCCGACGCTCCGGACATCCCTGTATAGTTCCTTGTGTCATCTGAAATTGCTAACATGTCAAAAACTGACACACCGAAATTCACCCCTGGCGGACCCCGATTATGGCCAAAAAGAAAGCCCAAGGCGTCAACCGCAGCCAAGCTGTTCGTGATTACCTGGCCGACTATCCGGACGCCAAGCCGTCTGTCATCATTCCCGATCTTGCCGCCCGCGGGATCGATGTAACGGCGAATTTGATCCATCAAGTCAAACGGCGAATGAATGAATCCGGCGGACAACCGGCGGCATCGGCACCGGTCAAGAAGCGGCGCGGCAGGAAACCGGCCGCAAAGGCGTCGGCTCCACGCTCGTCAACTTCCAATCGCCTGACCGCCGAGAATCTGGTGGAAGCAAAAAAACTGGTTGACGAATTGGGCGGCATCGACCAGGCCCGCAAGGCGCTCAAGTATCTGGAAGAGTTGGGGTAATCAGCTTCCCTGTTTCGGACCGGAGGGCCGCATTTGCCGGCGATAGCTGAGGTCCAATAGATCCATGGGATGCGCGACCCACAGGTCATGGCCCGCTTCCCGGAGCGCCGCCCCAATCTGCAAGGCACACCCCGCGTTCGCCATAATGACCGCCTCCGCGCCGGTTTGGAGAATGTGTTTGAGCTTGCGCTCGGCGAGTTGATCCGCCATTTCCGGTTCCGTCAGGTTATAGCTGCCCGCGGCTCCGCAGCAGATTGTCGACTCGGACAACGGCACGAGCTCTAAACCCGGAATCAACCCCAGGAGCATCCGCGGCGGGTCCTGGATTTTTTGGGCGTGCGCGAGGTGGCAGGCATCGTGATAGGTCGCCTTGAGGGGGATTTCCCCCTTGGGCGGGATCGGCCCGAGTTCCGCGAGGAACTCCGTGACATCGCGAACCCGCCCCGCGAACGCGGAAAGCTTGTCCTGCATAATGCGGTCGCAATCCAACTCCTCGGCCACGTGCCCGTAATCTTTGAGCATCGAGCCGCAGCCGGCGACGTTCACGATCACCGCCTCCACATCCTGCGGAAACGCGCGGGCGTTGTCGGCGGCGAACCGAATCGCCGGGTCGGCGGCTCCGCTGTGATAGTGAATCGCCCCGCAGCAGTTTTGATTTCGCGGCACCACCACTTCGCAGCCGTTCTCCTGAAGCACCCGCGCGGTCGCGGCATTGGTCTCCGCGAACATCGCGTCGGCCACGCAGCCCGTAAACAACCCCACCCGCGCCGCTTCGGCCCTTTCGCGGGCAGGACCTCCGGCAACCTGGGCGGGCGTTTTGGCAATCGCGGCAACAGACGCTGCATCCGCCGGGGCATTTCCGGCAGGATTTTCATGAGTCCCAACGATTCCGCGAGCCGATCCAATTTCAAAATCTGCATCCAACGGGCCAATCCCAATGCGACGCGCAATCGGCCCGGATAGGGAAACAGGTGATAGAGAATCAACTTCTCAAGGCCGCCCATCGCGGGTTTTCCACTCGCGGCGTGGGCCTGCTGGAGTTCCACGCGGAAGGGTTCGATCAGCCGCCCATACTGCACGCCGGAGGGACAGGCGGTTTCGCAGCTTCGGCAGTCGAGGCAGAGTTCCAGATGCCTTTCGACTTTCTCCGTCAACTCCAGCCGGCCGTCGGTGACGGCCCGCATCAAATAAATCCGCCCGCGCGGGCTGTCGTTCTCGTTGCCCGTTTCAAGATACGTCGGGCAAGCCGAGGTGCACAACCCGCAATGCACGCAGTCCAGAAACCGGTCGTAGTCGATCGAATGCCCGAGCGGCAGCACGTCGGCTTCGTTCTCTGCAGCGGAGGGTTTTATAGAAGAACCAGCGGCGGTTTGATTCATGTTTTCAACGGTGGAATTAGGCGGTGGATGACGTGTCTCAACAGACCATTGTCGGTTATCCCTCGGGCTCAAACAAGCGATGCGGGCTGAGCAGGTTGTGGGGATCGAGGGAGGTTTTCAGTTTTTTCATCAAAGGCCAGGCGGATTGCCCGCTGCCGAACACGTGGATTTCAGTTTTCCACTCCGCGGGGCAGCGGGTGAGAATCAAACTGCCCATTTGCGATTCGGCCAGTTCGCGCAGCGCAGCGATTTTCCCCGAGGCGTCTTCAACTGAGGTCAGATCTTCGGGAGCCTGGGCGATGACGATGCCGTTCCCAGCGTGCGCTTGCACGAGAAATCCCGCTTGGCTCGCCCGGTCGATAAACTCCATCGTCCGCGAAGGCAGCAAATGGGCGCGAATGGAAAATCGGCTTTCGGTGACGCCAAAGCTTGTGAGCGAATTGAGCAAATTCTCCGCTTCCGAACCGGTCGCAACATCGACAGTGCTCGGCTGATGCGGGGCGAGTTCTTCTTTCAGCTTTTGCGTTTGCCATTCGGTGTCCGCAGCCGAGCCCGCGACCAGCACCGCAAGCACGAACGGCTCGGCGGGCCATGTTTGACCGAGAGGTTCGACAATGCGAGCCGCGGCGGTTAGGTTGAGCACTTCCATGGCCACCGGGCGAGTTTCGGAGGTGAGCAGCCGGGCGGCCGCGGTATCGATCTGATCCAGACTCTTCCAACACGACCAGATCCAGGCGTGGGTTTCGGGAATGGGGGTGACTTTGAGGGTGACTTCCGTCAGCACCGCCAGCGTGCCCCAGGAGCCGACCATCAGTTTGCAGAGATCGTACCCCGCCACGTTTTTGACGACCCGCCCGCCCGCGTGAAACACCCGCCCGCCCGCATCGACGGCGGTGATCCCGATCACATAATCCCTCAGCGTTCCGGAGCCAAACCGCCGGGGGCCGAAGACATTCGCCGCAATCACCCCGCCGACGGTCGCTCGATCGACTTCGGGAAAATCCACCGGCACCTGTTGGCGTTCTTTTCTTAGAGTTTCCTGAAGCTGTTGGACAGGCAGTCCGGCTTCCACGGTGATCGTCATATCGCGGGCGGGATAATCCAAAACCCGCGAAAGCCCGCCGGTATGAAGTTCCACGCCCGGCCTGGCGGGATACCCAAAATCCAGCCAAGTCCCGCCGCCGACGGGAACAATCGCCCGCCGCTCGCCCGCCGCGTTCTCCTGAAGAAACGCCGCCAGTTCCTCGGAAGTCGCGGGATGTTCGGAAGGATTCATTAGGTAACTCAAAACGATTCAAACGGATCGAGAAAAAGTATGGGAACTCAGAATGTAAAAGATGGGAACCACGAATGACACGAATCCCGCGAATTTTTTGGGGATCGCGAGTCTAGCCGGCTCCGAGAATCAGTGAAGCAGGTCGTCCGAACGCGGATCTCTTAACGCAACCACGGCGAACGAAAAAAGCCAATTTCCCGTTGTCATTCCAAAGCATATCGGAGCATGGATAAGACGAATCAACTTGAAGAAGCGGATCCCATTTTTTGAAACCGCCCGGCAATCCGTGGTCGCCTGGATCGTAATAGGAGTATCCCAGCAAGCGGCTGTCGGAGTCCTCCAATTGGCCTATCAATTCATAATGACGGTCAAAGAAGTCGTCATCGTCGCAGCGTAAAGGATCGACTGGCGGAATATAGATGGCTGGAACAAACCGGATAGGCGTTGCAGTGAAAATTGGCGTATGAGCGATGCCGGGCGTAAAATCATCGAGATCAGGTGGAGTGGCTGGCTTCATCGCTTTGGGGGAATTTGCAAACCAGAACACCGCGCAAGGGCAACCCTCGCCGCCAGCGAAGAAGAGCAAGTAACCACTTCGTGGTAACGAATCGACGAACTTCGGCAGTTCGCTGAGTTTGATCTGTGCAACAAAATGTAAGGCTCCGAGTGGACTTCGTGGCCACCGAAAACCATCGGGGACATCGGGGACATCGGGTATGCCGCCAAATCGCGATGTCCCCGGTATCTTCGACCGCTTTCCCCGATGAATCGCGAAGCCCGAACGAACAGAACGCCGCAATTCACGGAAGTGATCGGTAAGATCGTATTTATGATCGTATTTATCGACCAAATCGCGAAACCGACGTTCCAGGTTTTTTGGGATAGCAAGCATTGAATCCTCGTCTGATTGTCAATCGTGTGTTTCGTGGTTCCTGTCTTTACGAAGTGGTGATTCTCGGGACCACAGCCACGCGGAAGCCGAGCCAATTGACGCGGCTTTCGGCCGAGGAAAACCCGCGGACGGCAGATCGGCAGTCCACGTCAGGGTTGAGCCAGCACCCGCCGCGGCGCACGCGATGGGCGGATGCTTGCGTGACCAAGGGATCGCTGCCGCCCGGCAGGGTGTTTTGATAGAAGTCCCGGCACCATTCCCAAAGTCCGCCGTGTATGTCGAAAAGGCCCCACGGATTGGGTTTGAGTTGCCCCGAGCGCGGGGCGTACATCTTTCCCGCATGCGCGGCGTTGCGGTCGAACCAGGCGTAATCCGGCAATTGTCCCTCGTCCTTCCCAAAGCAATACCGAGTCGTCGTCCCGGCCCGGCAGGCGTATTCCCATTGGGCCTCCGTGGGCAAAGCGAACATCCAGTTCTCCGGCAGGGTTTCGGTTTGATAACTGAGTGCCTCGCAGAATGCCGTCGCATCGTTCCAACTCAAATACGCCGCGGGGTGATCTTTATCGTCCTTGATACAATCCCGGCCCTTCCAGGGTTTGCTCTTCATCACCGAGGCCCATTGCCCTTGCGTCACGGTACGGCGGCTGAGATAAAACGGTTCGCTAAGCCGGGCGGCGACCTGGTTTTCATTCGGGTTTCGTTCTTCCGCCGGCGGGCTGCCCATCAGAAACTCGCCCGGAAAAACGAGGATCATTTCCATACCGGGAAACCATTCGCGAACGACCATCAGCGGCTCATTCCCATCCGCAAGCAACTCGTGCATGCGGGCTTCTTTGCGCGGCCGATCGCGAACCTCAATCTGCCGAAGTTCTTCTTGAATCCGCAAAAGCTCCCCGCGCAGATCGCCCTGCTCATCCAGCCAGTCGGCGTACACCAGGCGAACCGCCTGGCTCTGCGGGTCCGCTTCAATCGCCTGAAGAAAATCGCCGTCGTGCATCGCCTGATTCGCCGGAGACAAAGCTCGTTCACCCGCCTCAACTGTGAACGATCCAAGGAACGATTGCAATTTCAGTCGCTCCAAATTTCGTGTGAATGTGGCGAACCGTCCCGGCTGCATGAGCAGACGAGACGCCCGTACCAAAAGAATTTAGGACCGGACCTTCGGTCCTTTTTCCATAATTTGGAACTACTGAGTTACACATCCTATGTATCGCAAAAGAAACGCGGACGTTGTCGGCGGTTTCAAATCCGGGTAGAGTTTTGATGCGGGTTTTAGGTTTGACGAATTCTCCCAACAGCATGAGTGAGCGTTATGAGCGACACACCCACGCGGTATCGCGAGATGGCCGTGAGCGGACCGCCGCGGGAGTTGGGGCGGCAGATCGGTGAGGCCGCCCGCGAGGAAGTCCGGGGCTTTTGCGAGGTTGCGCTCGCGCGGGTCAACAAGACCGTGCCCATTTCCCGCGAGCGGGCCCTCCAGATCGCCCGGCAGAGCCAAAAGTATGCGGAAGACTATCGGCCCGATCTCGTGGAAGAGCTTCGCGGGACGGCGGAAGCGGCGGGCGTGACCTTGGACGATTTGATGCTGCTTCAGGTCCGCAATCAATTCACCCCGGAACAGGCAGGCGGCTGCACTTCGCTGGCGATCGAACCGCGGACCCGCACCGGAGCCGTCGTCGCCCAGACGTGGGACAACGACCCGGTTCTCGATGCGTTTACGGTCGTTCTCACCCGCCGGCCCGAGGGCAAGCCGGCGACGATGTGCTGCACGCAGGCTGGGCTGATTTCGTACATGGGCCTGAGCGAAACCGGCATCGGGGCCTGCGTCAACACGCTGCCCGCTCCCAGCCGGCCGGTGGGGGTGCCGCATTATTTCACGTTGCGGGAACTCTTCGAGGCCGATTCATTGGAAGAGGCTGTCGAATCTGTGCGGCGGGCGTATCGCGCGATTCCCGCCAATATCATGCTCGCCACTCCCGACGGCCCGGCCGACCTGGAAGTCACCATCGATGATGTCCGCGTTCTCCGGCCGGACGATTCTTCTTGGATCGCGCATACGAACCACTGCGTGCATCCCGATTTGGTGCCCATCAACGAGGAGTTTCCCGAACTGATCCAATCCCACGCCCGCAAACGCCGGATCGACAACCTGCTGGCCACGACCGAAGGATCGATCGAGGAACTCAAACAATTGCTGCGGGACCACGACAACTATCCGACATCCATCTGCCGGCATGCGAACGATGAACCGGCCAATGGATTTTGGGAGACCGTGTTCGCGCTCGTCATCGAACCGGGCCGCCGGCAAATGCACATCACCCGCGGCACGCCTTGCGATCATCCCTTTGAAACTTACACGCTGGCATAAAACGCAGCGGCGGTATCTTGCCGCCGTCAGGTGGATGCCTCCGCGTGCGAATGGGAAACCGCCGCGTGTTGGTCGATTCCCAACAAATCTAAGATGCGGTTTCCATAGGATCGTCCCAGGGCGAATGAGCATTTGATCCGCCAGTCGAGATCGAGCGGGTTGTGTCGCTCCGCGGGGAAGAGACCGGTCCGCATGAGATAAGGCAATCGCGCAGGAGGCAACGGATAATCGCTGCCGTGCAGGATCCGCTGCCGGAGAATGTCCGGCTCGCGCGAAAGTTTTTTGAGCGCGCTCCAGCGGACAAGCCCCGCGAGCACGGCGGTGTCGCCGAAGAGGTTTTCGTGCCGATGCATCATCTCCACAAACCGCGGGTAATAATCCTCCCGGTCAAAGATCGCGCAGGTGCCGCAATGGGCGGCAATCACGGTGCACCCGCAAGCGAGCGGCCGCTCTAATCGGCTGGGATCGGTGAACTCCTGCGAGACCACGGTGCAGGAATGCTCGTAGCCTGTGTGAAACATCAACACCACGCCCAACTCCTCGGCCAGCCGGTAAAACGGTTCGAACTCGGGAAGGGCCGGATCGACGCCTTGGATCGCGGTGTGAACTTTGATCAATCGGCAGCCGGCGTCCCGGCAGCGCTGCAACTCCCGGAGCGCATCCCGCCGTTTGGGGTTGATCGAGCAGCCCGGCAGAATCTTTGGGGATTCCTTGGCCAGGTCCAGGACGTAATCGTTGGAGACATAAAAGTGGGTGGCGGCATCGTTTCGCGAGCCGTCTTCGCGATAGACCGCATCTTGAGCGAGGACCACCGCGAAATCCAGGCGGGATTCCGCCACCTGCCTGAGCAGCCGTGCGCGGATTTTTTCGCTGAGGGTTTCGCCGTCTTCGCGGTGGATTTTTGTCAGCCAAAGTACCAGCCGGGTGAGCCACGCCCGCCGGGTCTTTTCGGAGAGGAACCCTTCCTCGGGATTCTCGCCCCAGCAGAAAATATGCGTATGGCAATCGACGATCGGACCGCCCGCGGTGACATCGGAGAATGGGGATTGCATGAGTTGCACCGCCTTTTTCAAAACTCAGAACGAAAACCGCTTCTAAGATTCCAGGGCGGGGTGACATGTTCGATGTCACGCCGTTTTTTTGCAGAAATCAGAAAAACCTCACGCCGAGGCGCTGAGGCGCAAAGGATGAGGTGATTTCTTTGCGCAAAGCGATAAAGAACATCAGCCGGAACCGGCCGATCTCGCATCATGCGGGAAATAACGTGACAGCGAAACAACCGATGGTTACCGTTCCGGAATTCCAAAAAACCGATGGATCGCGCGCGGAGGGCCGGCGGGTTGGAGAAAGATTTCGATTGGCGTCAAGAGGCGGTTTGTGCCGATCTTTCCTTTTGCACAGGCGAGTTTGCCAATTCGCGACAAAGGGGGGAATGGCGTATGCTCAAGCGCCGGGAGAATCGACGCCGCGCGCGGCTTCGGTTGATATGTTATGGACTGTGTTTTCTCGCGGCGGGGTTGGCCCCAGGGCGGCTGCCGGCCGATTCGCCGAACGAGACCAAGACCAAACGCGCTCGGCTCGAAGACAAACTTCGCGCCCTGAGCAAAGGCAGTTCCGCAAAGGACGCCGAGCGGCGGGGCATCTCGGAATTACCCCTCTCGCAGTTGACGCTTGCCGAGGGGAAGAAGGTCGAAGGGATCCTGGAATCGCTGAGCGTGTTTCGGGAACTGCCGGCGTTTGCCTTCGAGGTGGACCCGGAGGTGCATCGGTTTTTTCTCGACCATCCCGACGTGGCGGTCAGCATTTGGCGGGCGATGAAGATCTCCAAATTCCAGATGACGGAACTCGGACCGGACTTGTTTGCCATCGCGGACGACGAAGGCACGACGGGCCGGATTGAAGTTCTGCACCGCGATCCGCACCAGTTGCTGCTCGTGTGCGAAGGCACGGTGCAAAGCCCGATCCTTCCCGGGGGAATCAAAGCCCGGTCGCTGTTGCATCTGCAATGGGATTTCGTGAAATCGCCCGACGGCCAGACCTGGTCGCGAAACCGGCTGCGGATGTACGTGGCGTTTCCGTCCCAGGCGGTCGAGACCGCGGCCAAGCTGGTTTCGCCCTTGGCGAATCTGATTATCGACCGCAATCTCCGCGAGGTGTGCCTGTTCGTGCATTTGATGTCCACGGCGATGGCCCATCAGCCGGGCTGGGTCGAGCACATCGCCCGCAAAATGGAAGGCGTGCCCCCGGAGCGCCCGCGGGAATTGATCCAGTTGACGGTGCGCGTTTTCGTGGACGTCCGCAAACGCGAGTTGGCCAAACGAAACGCCGAGGACGACATTTCGCTGGAGGAAATCATCCAGCCGCTCACCCGCCCCAAAACCGCAACCGCCCGCAAATGACGCCTTAAAAACGGGGTAGTTTTCACTAGCCCGAATCGCAGGCGAGGGAGTCACGGATTCCCTCGCTTGCGCTTCGGGCGAATTGTATTTTGAGAGTTCGACATTCGCGCCATTTCCAAGGCAACTTCTCAGACGGGGAACCCATCGCTTACAATCTGGGGCAGCTTCCGATATTCGATATTTCGGAGGACATGAAAACCGTCCTCTTCAATCTGTTGTAAACCGCCTTATGAAGTTTGCTGTGCTCGGTGATGATCCGGCCGTGTTGCCGTTGGTGCGTGCGCTGGTCGCGGATCCGGAGCATCTCGTGACGCGGGCAGCTTTGGCCGGCGATCTGGAAGCGGAGATTCTGCGAAGCGTTCCCGCGGTCAAAATCGTGGACTGGGAAGACCTGATCACGGGCGACCTGTCCGCGGTGATTGTTTGCGGATCGGAAGTGTTGATCGGCGAAGCCGCAAAGCAACTCGCCGCTTCGGCCCGGCCGCTGGTCGTTTTTCCGCGAGGGGCCTGGGACACGGAACTCATCTACGAATTGTCGCTGCTGCGGGACGACACCGGCGTTTTGTTGCTCCCCGTGTGCCCGCTGTGGGAGCATCCGCTGTTTGGCAATCTTGAACGACCAGACGTTTCTTCGCCCATCCACGAACCGGAAACACCGAGCCCCGCGGAAACGTCGGCTTCCAAAACGGAAAGCCTTCCGCGCCTCTTGCATCTTCGGTGCGAGCGGGAGGTGCGATTGGCCGCGGGGACGGAATTGAACGAGGTGTCCCTCCGGGAGTTTCTGCTCCCGGATGTGGGGCTGCTCCGGCGATTGGGCGGAGAATATCATCAAGTGACCGCGGTGCAGTCCGCGACGCCCGCCGGGGGAATTGTCACCGCCACAGTGACGCTCGCCGGCGAGAACCTGCCGGATGCGATCTGGACAATCCGTCCCGTGTCCACACCTGCCCGGTGGCAGTTGACGCTCACCCGCAATGACGGGCCGGCGGCTTATCAGGGCAGCGGAGAGGATTGGGATATCGAAGAGCTCGGCGAGAAGGACTCCGGCTCGACCGAAAAATATGATCCCGGTGTGAGGCGCGGGAGTATGTCGAGCGGGGAATGAGCGAACCCGGCGTCCGGCCGGATTGGGCGGACCTGACCCGCGACTTCGAGGTCTTGGACGCGGTGCGCAGGTCGCTGGCCCGCCGGCGGACGATCGATCTGCATTTTGAAACCACCTCGGAACGCAGCCTGTTTAAAACGCAGATGACCGCCATCGGCTGCGGGGTGCTGTTGCTCACGCTGTTCGCGTTCGTGCTCGTGCTGTTTTTGGGATCGGTTCTGGACACCCGCGGCCCAGTGGAACGGGGGGCGGAACAGGCCGACACGATTTTCTATCGCGAAGAATTCACCGCCGGGCAAGCTCAGCTCAGTCCCAGCGGCCAAAAGCATTGGGACCGGATTGAAGATCAAAAACGCGACCCGGCCATTCCGATTCTCGTGGAGGAGACGGATGAGCAGAAGCTCTCCGCGGACCGCCGAGATCGGCTGATCGCGAAGCTCCAGAGGGAAGGCATTCCCAACGGCAGGCAACGGGTGGAAGTCTATGCCCTTGAGGGGCCGTGGCTGGCGGCGGCGATGAAAATCGCCCGAATCCTCGTGTTTTTCCCCCTTTTCGTGTTTTTGGGGCTGCAGGTGTTGCTGTTCATCACCCGCCCCGCGCAATCCCCCCGGAAAAACGAAAAAAAATCGTAACCCTTTCCTTCCGGACGCCAATTCTGGTTGGCAAGACCGGCATCACCAAATCACCGCTGTCCCACCTTGCAATATCAGCGGACATTGATTTGTTGATGTGACCTGCTACAATCCCTAACGTGGCGTCCATTCGAGGTGACCTCGATTGGGGCCGTCCCTCCCTCCCGTGTTCCTTGAAGGAGCATCGCGATGTTTTCGTTCTACGGTGGTTCGCAGCGGTATTGTGACGGCCTCTCCCGGCGGAGTTTTCTGAAAGTCGGTGCACTGGGCGTCGGCGGTTTGACGCTCGCTAATCTTCTGCGGGCCGAGAGCCTGGCGGGCGAAAAGGCCACGGGGAAATCGCTGATCAACATCTACCTGGGCGGCGGGCCGACCCACATGGACACCTTCGACCTGAAACCCAATGCTCCCAAGGAGTTCCGCGGCGAATTCCGCCCGATCGCCACCAACGCCCCCGGCCTGGAAATCTGCGAATTGATGACGCACCTCGCCACCGTCGGCGACAAGTTCAGCGTCATCCGCTCCATCGACGGCATGAACAACGAGCACAATCCCAAGCAGTCCGAATCCGGCTGGAAAGAACGCGATCTGAATTCCATCGGCGGCCGGCCCGGCGTGCAGTCGGTGATGTCAAAAATCTGGGGACCCGCCCAAAACACGCCCCACGGCACCGCCCCGACTTCCGTCGACCTCACCGGCTGGACCAAGCCCGGCTTCTTGGGACAGGTCCACGCCGCGTATCGGCCCGACGGCGAAGGCCGGTCCAATTTGCAGCTCAACCGCAGCGTGAGCGTGGACCGGCTCGGTGATCGGCAGGCTCTCCTTTCCGGCCTCGACCGCATGCGGCGGGACATGGACACCTCCGGCATGATGACCGCGCTCGACAGCTTCAGCGACCGGGCCGTGGGAATCATCACCTCCGGCGAACTTTCGAAAGCCCTCGACGTCAAGAACGAAGACCCCCGCACCGTGGACCGCTACGGCATCAACGATACCAACAATCGCCGGCGCGGCGACAACCAGCGGTTCCTCGTCTCCCGGCGGCTGATCGAAGCCGGCGTTCGCTGCGTTTCCTTCTCGTGGGGCGGTTGGGACACCCACGGCAACAACTTCCAATCGATGCGGGAACAACTCCCGCCCCTCAGCCAGGCACTCACCGCGTTGATCGAAGACTTGGACGTGCGCGGCCGCTTGGACGACACGATCATCATGATGTCCGGCGAGTTCGGCCGCACGCCGCGGATCAACTCCGGGGCCGGCCGCGACCACTGGTCGCGGGCCGCGTTCTTCTTCCTCGCCGGCGGCGGGTTCCGACACGGGCAGGCGATCGGCGCGACGAATCGGCTCGGCGAAGAACCGCAGGATCGGCCGGTGCATTTGCAGCATGTGTTCCACACGCTGTATCATCAACTGGGCATCGACGCCAACACCACCACCCTCACCGACCCCAACGGCCGCCCGCAATACCTCGTGGAAAAACGCGAACTGATCCGCGAACTGGTTTAATCGTTTCCGTTGGCAATTTCGAATTCCGACGCCTCGATTCGCAAGAGTGGAGGCGTTTTTGTATGGTAGGACCAATAAGTCAATGTCGTTTTTCCAAATGGTCCGCAGAGCGGACCCGACTTGCCTTGCTTGACAAGCAAAATGATCCCCGCTCAGAATGTTAGTGGAAAAAGCGGCCTGTCCGCTTCGATCCCTGAAACCGGATTTCGAACGGAGAACGTAAAACCGTGAAGTTGACGATAGCGACAATTCTCTTGCTGACTTCTTCCCTCTATGCTCAGAACAACGAGGTTGATCCAGCAGCCAAACTTGCTAAGACCTACGCTGCAAGTGCGCTCAAGAAGTACGAGGGGGATCTCCAGCAAGCAAAACTGGCCTATGAGAAGCTCATCACCGAGGCTCGTAAAGCCTACCTTATGAAACTTGAGGACGCTCTCGCTAAGGAGCTTCAGCGGGGTGCGGACGGCTTAGACAACGCTCTCGTCATTCGGAAAGAAATTAAACGGCTCAAGTCTGAAAGCTCCAAGGGAAATAGTAGAGTGACTGATATGCTGGCTTTGCTTCGAGTTGCCGTTGCACAGGATCCAAGCTGGAAATTTTTTGGGAACTCGCTGGCCGCAAATCACCTGACAAACGAAAGTGCTTTAGACATCCCATACCAACCGACCGGCGATTATGATCTGACAGTTAAATTGCAACTGGTCAATCAAAATCATGCCAACGACACGTTCATCAGTTTGCCCCACGGTGGGAAATTATACCCATTTGCTGTTCGTCATAAATCCGACGGCACAGTTCAACTGAGTTTCTTGCCGATTATGGAAGCACGTCGGGAAAAGTTTGGGAAACCTCCAATGGGGATCACCTTGGACCGCCGATTTACATTTACCAAACAACGCACGTTGGTCTTTAAGGTCCGAACATCAGGAATTGAGGTTTTCCTGGATGGAAAATCCTTGTTCCATATCTCGAAGGACGAACCAATCAAGACGGAGATCGGGAACTTTATTCAACTGAATAGTTATTATAACCGGGTGATGTTCGAGCAGATCAGCCTGAAAGACCACATACGAGATGCGAAGAATTCCCCATAAGGCGAGGCGATTAAAACACGGATAATTAGAGCAATTCGAAGCAAGTAGCGTCCGCGGCGGGTGCCGGCGGGGTGGCATGGCCGGGTGGCATGCTCATGGCTTTGGATGAGCATGTCTTCTGCAGGTTGGATGAGTCCGCGAGGTGACTTTGCCATTGGATTGAGGGGCCGTGTCTGTGATGCCGAGAAATCAGGGTTTCATCAAAACTCATGCTCATGCAAAGCCATGAGCATGCCACCCTGCCGCGGGCCGCGTTCTTCTTCCTCGCCGGCGGCGGGTTCCGACACGGGCAGGCGATCGGCGCGACGAATCGGCTCGGCGAGGAACCGCAGGATCGGCCGGTGCATTTGCAGCATGTGTTCCACACGCTGTATCATCAACTGGGCATCGACGCCAACACCACCACCCTCACCGACCCCAACGGCCGCCCGCAATACCTCGTGGAAAACCGCGAACTGATCCGCGAACTGGTGTGACGGCTGGCATACTCGAAAGGAAAACATGAAATCCTTGAGCGCTGCCATTGTCATTCTGGCTTCCGTCCTTCTGTTACTCGGCGGCTCGTATCACCACCACGACGATTCGGGCCTGTTCCTCCAATTCGTGGCTTGCATCATCGGACTGTTTGGTCTCGGCGGTTGGCTCTTCAGCTTGAAGGAAAACCCGGACGCAAGCGAGTAGCAAGTAGGGGCCACTCTGCGGACCCATAAGATAAGCTCATTTTTTCCAAATGGTCCGCACAGCAAGTAGGGTCCGCTCTGCGGACCCATAAGATAAGCTCATTTTTTCCAAATGGTCCGCAGAGCGGACCCTACTTGCTGGGGCTGTGACACGTTTCTTGGGATTCGTAGTCAGTTCACGCCCCAGCCATCCCGCCAAATCCAGAAGATTGTGTTCGCTTCTCAAGTGAGTCGTGGTAGAATTCTGATGGAATCGAGAGCAATCGTATGCAGGATGTCCCGTGGCCAATCATCCCAATAAGCATATTCGTGCAGCGATCAAATACGCAGAGGACAACGGGTGGACGTTTACAAAGGCGGGTGGGCAGGCCCATATCTTTGGAACGCTTTGGTGCCGACAAGGTGACCGGACGGGTTGCCGGTTTCGCGTCTTTTCCACTCCCAAGAATCCCGAGGACCACGCAAGACGAATTCGCCGAGCGGTGGATCAATGCCCCCACTAACGAGACGACCAGATGAAATACGAATTCTCACTGATATTAACGGCAGCCGATGTCTCGGATGATGAAGCGGAACAACTCTATCAGTCCGGTTGCGATGATGGGAGTATCCTCAGCCGCGGAGACGTCACGATGGTCCAATTCGATCGCGAGGCGGCCACGTTGGATGAAGCCCTGGTCTCCGCGATTCGCGATGTGGAGAATGCTGGTTTCGCGGTGGCCCGCGTGGAAATCGAACGCCACGAAGTGCCCCAGGTTATTTGAGGCCGTCACTTGAGTAGGGTCGACTCCGCCGGCCTTTGGAAGTCGGCGTGCGACCTTTCCCAATCGAATGGCCGGCACACCCGGCCCTACACGGCCGGGTGGCATGCTCATGGCTTTGGATGAGCATGTCTTCTGCAGGTTCGATGAGTCCGCGAGGTGACTTTGCCATTGGATTGAGGGGCCGTGTCTGTGATGCCGAGAAATCAGGGTTTCATCAAAACTCATGCTCATGCAAAGCCATGAGCATGCCACCCTGCCGATTGCAAAGTGGGGCTTGCGCCAGAATCCCACAATTTCCAAGTTTTAGATTGACATTTATTAATTCTCAAGTGTATTATAATATAAGGATGGGGCTGATGATCGGTCCCAACTAACAATGTCATCCTTCCTCGCAACGTTTGCGTTGGTGGATGGTTTCGGCGATGAAAGCCCCTCGGTGCTCCACATGGCACCGGAGGGGCTTTTTTTGTTGAAAACACAAAGTACGAGCCGTTCGAGAAAACACGGTCCGAATATCAGCCGGAACGCGCTCGCGTCCGGTTCTTCCCGGGAACCGGGGCACGCGCGTCTAACGCCCTGCGGCTAATAAATGGGACAATTATTGATCGAGCGATCCGAAGCTGACTCGGAAAGCAGGACCTGCGAGGCGAGGATGCAGCCCAAATTCCGTTTGTTTGAAGCAACGTTAATGACTGACACGCCCTGATGTCGAGTCGCCAATCGCGGCCTTAACCCCTCATCTATCGAAGGAGTTGATCATGTTACGTCTGGCTATTGTTTGTCTTGTAGTCGCACTCATTGCGGCCGTCTTAGGGTTCGGAGGCATTGCCGGCTCTTTCGTGGGGGTGGCAAAGATCCTGTTTGTCGTCTTCCTCGTCATTGCGGTGTTGTCCTTCCTTTTCGGAGGCCGGTTGGGGAGAACCTAACTCGTGAGAGAGGACGGAGGCACGCTTGCACAAAAGATTGCAGGCTGCCTCCAGGCGGTGGCGCAGATCTCAATCATCAATTCTTGAATTAGAGGCTCTGACACAACCTCTATACTCGACGCTAAGGTCCTTGCATTTCGGGGTTTCCGGAATTTCTAGTAGTTTTGTCAGAGCTTTTTAGGAGTAACACCATGAGTATCGGAAGCATAATAAGTTGGATCCTGTGCGGATTGGTGGTGGGGCTGTGCGCGCGGTTTCTTGTTCCAGGCCGGCAAAGCATGAGCCTGCTGATGACGACGCTGTTGGGCATCGCCGGCGCTGGTGGGCGGGTTCCTCTATTCCCTCTTCCGGGGAGCGTCAGTGGAACCGTTCTCCTTGGCCAGCCACAACTGGTACGGCTGGATCGTGGCGATTCTGGGGGCAATGCTCCTCGTATGGATTTATCCCCTCATGTATCCCCGAAAGTGGTGGAACTGACAAAGGAACACGAAAATGCTTGGTACTATTCTGCTTGTGATTCTCATTTTGCTGCTCTTGGGTGCGTTGCCGACTTGGTCTCACAGCCGGAGCTGGGGTTATATGCCGAGCGGCGGACTTGGATTAATCGTCGTCATACTCATCGTCCTCTTGCTGATAGGACGGCTTTGATCGTCACGCCTGCTCCATCGCTATCATAAACGACTCCACCGCCACAAATGTTCTCTGAAAGGAGACTAGACATGCTGACCACAACCATGAGTTTATTCGGCGCGGCCATTTTGGTCCTGGATATATTTGCCATCTATAGCGTACTGATGGGGAATTCCACGGTGATGCTCAAGCTGCTCTGGATCCTGGTGATCCTGTTGTTACCAATTGTTGGCATGCTGTTGTATTTCCTGATCGGCCGAGGGGCATTGAGCTCACAAACTTGAAGCCAAGTAGACGTTCCGCGTTCCAGATGGTAAATGTGCAGAAACAGATTACCTTCAAACAACTTGTGGCTGAATTGCCGTCGTCAGTCATTTCACGTTGAACTAAACCGCTTCGCGGTAGGGGAGTTGTTTGCTCGACCTTTGTTGGTCGAGCTTTTTCTTGCGCGGGCTGGGCTGGCGCTGGTCCGATGGTAGGGGTTGTGTCGATTAAAACGATTTGCGGCGGGGTGGCACGGGCAACGTAAATGTAATCCAAAGTTGCCCGCGTTCGGGTGCGTTCGGGTGCCACTGGCAACTTGTTGCCAGTGCAACTCGCGAGAATCAAAGCTTCATGGGGTCAAGAACACGGGCAGGCAAGCTGCCCGTGGCACCCGGCGTCGGGTGCCACTGGCAACTTGTTGCCAGTGCCTTCGCGGAGCTTGCTGACGGACGTTTTTCAGATCTCGTGTTCGGATTGAAAAAACACTGGCGGCAATCTGGCATTGGCACCCGGCGCTCGCCTCCGGTTTCGATGAAGCGATAATGCTAACGTCAAGGCCGGCGGCTAGCGCCGTGCCGCTCACATTGGGAGGAAGCGTTTTCAAACCGTTCTCAGATGAATTCCGACGCCTCCATTCGCAAGAGTGGAGGCGTTTTTGTATGGTAGGGCGTAATGTTCCATCGCTGATGAGGGCTTTATGACGATGCGAGGTGCCAGGTTATTGTGCTCGGCTGATGAGGCGGTTCGCCGGATTCATGACGGGCAAACCGTCGCCGTGGGCGGGTTTGTGGGGGCGGCTCATCCGGAGGCGTTGTCGCATGCCTTGGAACGGCGGTTTCTGGAGACGGGGCGGCCGCGGGATTTGACGCTGCTGTATGCCGCGGGTCAAGGCGACGGCAAAACGCGGGGTCTGAATCATTTGGCGCACGAAGGCCTGGTGCGGCGGGTGATCGGCGGGCATTGGGGGCTGGCGCCCGGCTTGGGGCGATTGGCGCGGGAAGGATTGATCGAAGCCTACAACTTCCCGCAGGGCGTGGTCTGCCAGTTGCTCCGCGACATCGCCGCGGGCAGGCCGGGCACGATCACGCACATCGGCCTGGGCACGTTTATCGACCCCGCCCAGCACGGCGGCCGATTGAACGAGCGAACGCCACCCGGTTTGGTGGAACGCCTCTCGCTCGGCGGGCGGGATTGGCTGTGGTACAAGGCTTTGCCCGTCGATGTGGGCTTCATCCGCGCGACGGCGGCCGATCCGTGGGGGAACCTGTTGATGGAAGAGGAAGCCGTCATCGGCGAGGTGCTGCCCATCGCCCAGGCCGCCCGCAACTCCGGCGGGATCGTGATCGCCCAGGTGCAGCGGGTTCTGGATGAACCGATGAAACCTCAACATGTCCGCGTGCCGGGGATTCTGATCGATCACCTCGTGATTGCAGAGCCGGAAGAGCACGATCAAACCTTCGCCGAGGCGTTCAATCCCGATTACTGCGAACCGGCTCCCTTGGATCAATCGGGCATTCGCCTCCCGCCTCTCGCGGCGGGAGTGCGGCGGATTATTGCGTCCCGGGCCTGCGATGAAATGCAGCCGGGCGATGTGGTCAACCTGGGCATCGGCATGCCGGAAGGCATTGCCCGCATCGCCGCCGAGCGCGGTTTGTTGTCGGCGGTGACGCTCACTGTCGAAAGCGGACCCATCGGCGGGATGCCGGCGGGCGGACTCAGCTTCGGGGCCTCGCATTATCCGCAGGCGATCATCGATCAGCCGTCGCAGTTCGATTTTTACGACGGCGGCGGCCTCGACTTCGCGGCTTTGGGGGCGGCTCAAATTGATGCGGCGGGCAACGTCAACGTCTCCAAGTTCGGAACCCGCTTCGCAGGCGTGGGCGGGTTCGTGAACATCTCGCAAAGCGCCCGCCGGCTCGTATTCTGCGGCACCTTCACATCGGGAAACGCGGAATTCCACGTGGAGGACGGCCGGCTCACGATTCTCCGCGAAGGCACGGTGAAAAAGTTCGTCAACGAGGTCGAGCAGTGCTGTTTCAACGCGGCCCAAGCCCAGTCCCGCGGGCAAAAGGTGCTGTACGTTACGGAGCGGGCGGTCTTTGACATCGGCGAAGCGGGCTTAGAATTGAAAGAAGTCGCCCCCGGCATCGATTTGGAAAGAGACATCCTTGCCCACATGGACTTTCGTCCTGTGATCAAAAACGTGCGGCCGATGTCGGCACATGTCTTCGTTTAACTCGGCGGGCGGTTTCGAGTTGCGGGAATCTTGGAACTATCGGGCGGCTTCAGGCGTCTCTGAAATAGCGGCGGCAAATGCCGGCGTGTCGAATCCTCGGCGGAAACATGCCGCCCTGATGTTGTGAAATTCTGTCATTGAAAGTGGACCTATGAATCATCGGTTGATTGTGCTCATTCTGGCGGGCTTTGGTTCGATACTGGCGGCGGTGGGCGGGCCGCGGGACGATCAATGGAAAGAGGTGAACGACGCGGTGAAAAAAGGCCTGCCCCAGACGGCGGTCAAAAAACTCGAGCCGATCATCGCCGGGGCACTCAAGGATAAAGATTACGACGAAGCGGTAAAGGCGATCGCCAAGAAGATCGCGCTCGAGACGGAGAAAAGCGAGGAGCGGATCACCAAGATGCAGGCCGAGCTCGCCAAGGCGCCGGCTGAGATCAAACCCATCATGGAGACGATTCTCGCCAACTGGTATTGGAATTACTACCAGCAAAACCGCTGGCGGTTTTTGCAGCGGACGCGGACCGCCGCCCCGCCCAGCAACGATTTCACCACCTGGGATCTGCCCCGGTTGTTTCAGGAAATCGGCCGGCATTATCAAAACGCGCTGGCGAAGCCGGATGTCCTCAAAAAAACGCCGATCGCCGACTATGACGAGCTTCTGGAAAAAGGCACGGCCCCGGACAGCTATCGGCCCACGCTGTACGACTTCATCGCTTACGAGGCGATCGAGTTTTACGCCTCCGGCGAGCAGGCATATGCGATGGCCGAGGATGAGTTCGAGATCGATGCCGAGAGCCCGATTTTTTCTTCGACCGACAACTTCCTCGAATGGAAACCCAAGACGACCGACGAAGATTCCCCCACGCTCCGGGCGGTGAATCTTTATCAAGATTTGATTCGCTTCCATCAAAAAGACAACGACAAAGATGCCGTGTTGGATGCGGATCTCCAGCGTTTGCAGTTCGGCTATAACAAAGCCTCTGGCGAGGAAAAAGCGGCCCGCTACAAAGCCGCGCTCAAGCGGTTTGAAGAGCAGAACGCCCAAAACAAGATCTCCGCGCGGGCGATTTACTACTTGGCGAACGTGGTTCATGGCGAAGACGATTGGGTGGAGGCTCACAAGATCGCCGAGCGCGGCGTGAAGCGAAACCCGGACAGCATCGGCGGCAAGCTGTGCTATAACCTCATCCAGCAAATCGAAGCCCCGCAATCGCAAATCAACACCGAACGCGTCTGGAACAAGCCGCTGCCGACGATCAACGTCAGTTATCGTAACGTGACGAAGATCTATTTCCGCATCGTGCCCTTTGATTTTGAAGAGTATGCCAAGTCGCAGCGGTGGGGACCGGAATCCCTCGATCAAAACCAGCGGCAGGCGTTATTGAAACTGGACCCGCTCAAGGCCTGGTCAAAAGATTTGCCCAAGACCGAGGACTACCATCTCCGCACGGAAGAACTCAAGGCCCCGGAAGATCTCAAGCCCGGTTCGTATTACCTCATCACGAGCCATAACGAGCAGTTCTCGAATAACAGCAACCAGGTCAATTTTGCCGAGGTCTGGGTCAGCGATCTGGCGCTTGTGATTCGCACTCGGCAGGGCGAAGGCGTCTTGGAAGGGTTTGTGCTGAATGCGATCACGGGCGATCCGATCAGCGGGGCGAAAGTTCGCGGCTGGCAGCGCGGAAACCGCAATCAACTTATGCAGATCCCCGCCACCAAGACCGACGAGAAGGGCCTGTTCCGCTTCACCGGCGAAAACCGGAACGCCGTCGTCCTCTACGCCGAGTCGGGCGACCAGGCGTTGTCTTCGATCAATTACTTCTACATCAACACATACAACACGACACCGCGACCGTTCGAGCGGACGGTGTTCTTCACCGATCGGGCTCTGTATCGGCCGGGGCAGACGGTGCATTTCAAAGGCATCTGCGTTTGGGCG
Organism: uncultured Planctomycetaceae bacterium; assembly: GCA_963815195.1. Lineage (GTDB taxonomy): Bacteria > Planctomycetota > Planctomycetia > Planctomycetales > Planctomycetaceae > CAWAVN01. Next base: position 138,422 of record CAWFGE010000006.1, on the reverse strand, counting down.
GACCAAAACCAGAACAAGTACGAAGTCCTCAAAGGCCGTTCGGTTGCCGTGGTGTTTCAGGATGTCAACGGCAAGGAGATCGAACGCCTGAAGCTCAAGACCAACGACTACGGCAGCTTCAGCGGCAGCGTGACCGCGCCCCGCGACCGCTTGATGGGGCAGATGGCGCTCCGCGTCGACGGCGGACCGGACGGAGCCGCGACGATTCGCGTGGAAGAATACAAACGCCCGAAGTTCCAGGTCGAAGTCAAGCCGCCGAAACAGGCGCCGCGGTTGAACGATCAGGTCGAGGTCGCCGGCAAAGCGACCGCCTACACGGGGGCCGCGATCGACGGGGCCAAGGTGAGCTGGCGGGTCGTGCGGCAGGTTCGTTTTCCCGTGTGGTGGTATTGGCGGTACTGGTGGAATCCTCCCTATGCCGGCCAAAGCCAGGAAATCGCCCACGGCAGCAGCATGACCGACGGCAACGGCACGCTTCAACATCCAATTCACCGCCAAGCCCGATCCGGCCGTTCCCAAGGACAACGAGCCGACGTTCCAGTTCATGGTCTATGCCGACGTCACCGACACGACGGGCGAGACCCGCTCGGCCCAGCGGACGATCAACGCGGGCTACACCGCGCTCAAAGCGGAATTGACCGCGAATGATTGGCAGACCGACGAAGAGCCGGTGGAAATCACGATCCACACGACCACGTTGGACGGCGAAGGCCAGGCGGCCAGCGGGACCCTCAAGATCTATCAGCTCAAGCAGCCCGACAAAGTGCACCGCAAACCGCTCTCCGGGGGCTATGTTTATTCGCAGCGCAAGCCGAAGGCGGGCGAAGAACCGGAGGTCGATCCCAGCAATCCCAACTCCTGGGAACTCGGCGAAGTCGCCTACGAAACCGATTTTGAAACCGACGCCAGCGGCACGACCAAAGTCTCCGCGAAGCTCAAAGCGGGCATCTACCGCGCGAAGCTCGAAACCCAAGACAGCTTCGGCACCGAAGTCAAAGCCCTGCTGCCGATCGAGGTTTTGGATCCCGACGCCCAGGACTTTAGCATCAAAATCCCCAACCTGTTCGCGGCTCCCAAGTGGTCGTTACAGCCCGGCGACACGTTCCGCGCGGTGTGGGGCAGCGGTTATGAGACCGCGCGGGCTTATGTCGAAATCGAACATCGCGGCAAGCTGCTGCAAAGCTTCTGGACCGACCAGGGCCGAACCCAGGTCGAGATCAAACAAAAAGTGGAAGAAAGCATGCGGGGCGGATTTCAGGTTCGCGTGACGATGGTCCGCGAGAATCGGGCCTATCTCGAATCCCGCAAAGTCGAAGTGCCCTGGACCAACAAGGAACTTACCGTGAAGTGGGAGCACTTCGTCTCCAAGCTCAAGCCGGGCGAAGAGGAAAGCTGGACCGCGGTCGTCACCGGCCCCGATGCGAAGAAAACCGTCGCCGAGTTCGTGGCCGCCATGTACGACGCCTCGCTCGACGCCTACCTCCCTCAGCATTGGCAGAAGATGTTCCAGGTGTTTTTCCAGGATCATTCGCGGGTGTCGTCGCAGTTCGAGAACCAGCTCAAGTATTTTCAATACATCTATCACAACTGGAACGTCGGCCACAAAGACGCGACCTTGACCTATCGCCATTTCCCGGCCGACATCGTCAACATGATGGTGCCATATTACCGCTACAATAACCGCTCGATGCTGGCCGCCGGCAGGCCCGGAGAAGCCGCACCGCAGGCCGCGGAGACCAAGTCCGAACGCCGGAAGAACATGGACGGCGTGGAAAAGCAGGGCCGCGGCCTCAACGCTCTCCAAGACAAAGCCAAGGGCGAAGGTGGCGGACAGGGCGGACCGGACCTGGAGAACGTCTCGGCCCGTAAGAACCTCAATGAAACCGCGTTCTTCTTTCCGCATCTGACCACAGGCGAAGACGGCAGCGTGCGGATGGAATTCACCATGCCCGAAGCGCTCACCGAATGGAAGTTCCTCGGCTTCGCCCACGACAAAAATCTGCGGGCGGGGCTACTCACCGACAAAGTCGTCACCGCCAAGGACCTCATGGTGCAGCCCAACGCCCCGCGGTTTGTCCGCGAAGGGGATGTGATCGAGTTCACCGTCAAGGTCAGCAACCAATCGCCCACGACGCAAACGGGCCAAGTCCGGCTGACGTTCGCCAAGGCCGTCAGCGGGGAATCGGTGGATGATGAACTGGCCAACACCCAGACCGATCAAACTTTTGAAATCGCCGCGGGGGCTTCGAAGTCGTTCTCGTGGAAGCTAACAATCCCCGAAGGCTTGGGTTTTCTGACCTACAAAGCGGTGGGATCGACGGGCCGACTGTCCGACGGCGAGGAAGGTTATCTGCCCGTGCTTTCGAAGCGGGTCTTGGTCACGGAATCGCTGCCTCTGCCCATCCGCGGCAAACAGACGAAGACCTTCGAGTTCGAGCGGCTGCTCAAGTCCGCCGACTCCAAAACGATCCGCAACAAATCACTCACCGTGCAGATGGTCTCCAATCCCAACTGGTACGCGGTCTTGGCATTGCCTTACCTGATGGAATATCCCTACGAATGCACGGAGCAGACTTTCAACCGGCTGTACGCCAACTCGCTGGCCCGGCACGTTGCGGGCAGCAATCCCAAAATCCGCCGGGTGTTCGACGTCTGGAAAAACACCGGCGGCGACACGTTGAAGAGCCCGCTCGAACAGAACGAAGACTTAAAATCGGTGCTGCTCGAAGAAACGCCCTGGGTCCGGCAGGCGGAAGCCGAGAGCCAGGCCCGGCGGAACATCGGGATCCTGTTCGACGAAAACCGCCTCAACCAGGAAACCGCCCGCTTGCTGCGGAAGCTCAGCGATCAGCAGTACGAAGACGGCCGCTGGCCCTGGTTCCCCGGCGGACCGGCGAACGATTACATCACGCTGTATATCACGACCGGCTTCGGCCGGCTCCGGCATTTGGGCGCGAAGGTCGATGTCTCGCCCGCCCTCAAATCGCTGACCCGCCTCGATGCCTGGGTCACGGAAATCTATAGCAAGATCCCCGCCGACAAGCGGGACAAGAATCATCTTTCCTCGCTGATCGCGTTTTACCTCTACGGCCGGAGCTTTTTCCTTGACGACCAGCCGATCGCCCCCGCCCACAAAACGGCGGTCAATTATTGGCTCGGCCAGGCGAAGAAGTATTGGCTGGAGTTGGGCGTCTTGCAGTCGCAGGCCCATCTCGCGGTGGCCCTCAAACGCTTCGACGATCTGGAGACGGCCAAGGGCATCATGGCGTCGCTCAAAGAGCGGTCGAAAGAAGATGAGGAACTCGGCCGGTATTGGCCGCAGTTGGAGCTTTCCTGGTGGTGGTATCGCGCCCGATCGAAACCCAGGCGATGATGATCGAAGCCTTCGATGAAGTTGTCCACGATCAGGCAGCCGTGGAAGACTGCAAGGTCTGGCTGTTGAAGCAAAAGCAAACCCAGGACTGGAAAACGACGAAAGCCACCGCCGATGCGGTGTATGCGCTGCTATTGCGAGGCACGGAGGGGCTGGCGTCCGATGCGCTGGTGGAAGTCGCGCTCGACGATCAAAAAGTCGAGCCGGAAGATGTCGAAGCCGGCACCGGGTTTTATGAAGAGCGGTTCACCGGCAAGGAAATCCAGCCCAAGCTCGGCAAGATCACGGTGAAGAAGCTCGACGAAGGCGTGGCCTGGGGCAGCGTGAACTGGCAGTACCTGGAAGACTTGAGCCAGGTCACCGGATACGAAGGCACGCCGCTCAAGCTCACGAAGCAGCTTTACATCAAGAAGTTCACGAAGAAAGGCCCGACGCTCGAACGCGTGGACGGCCCCGTCAACGTGGGGGATGAACTCGTCGTCCGCGTGGTGCTCAAAACCGACCGCAGCATGGAGTACATCCATCTGAAAGATTACCGCGGCAGCGGCACCGAGCCGGTGAACGTGCTCTCGCAGTACCGCTATCAAGACGGCCTCGCTTATTACGAATCCACCCGCGACACGGCGAGCCATTTCTTCATCGATTACCTCCCCAAGGGGACCTATGTGTTCGAGTATTCGCTCCGCGTGCAGCTTAAGGGCGATTACCAGACGGGCTACGCGTCCATCGAATGCATGTATGCCCCCGAGTTCAACAGCCACTCGGAAAGCCTGGAATTGAAAGTCGAATAGCGTTATTGTCGTAGCGGCTTTCAGCCGCCGTGATCGATCTTCCGCGGCAAGACGCCGCGCTACTTAAAATCTGCTGCATTGGTGAGGACAGCGATGAGCGATGCCGAATTGGGGAAGGTGCTTCTCGAAAGCACCATCTCCGTCTTTGAAAACCACAAGCGTTGGGCGGACAAGGCGATCTTGCAGCTGTCCGAGGAGCCGCTTCGCCGGCCGCTGGATGAGAACACGAACTCGGTCGCGGTCATCATGAAGCACATCGCGGGGAATCTGCTTTCCCGCTGGACGGATTTCTTGACGACCGACGGCGAAAAACCCTGGCGGAACCGCGATCGGGAGTTCGTCGATGACTTTCAGAGCCGCGAGGAGATACTCGCGTACTGGGAACAGGGCTGGGAATGCCTGTTCCATTCCCTGAAGTCGTTGTCTCCGGAGGATCTGCTTAAGACCGTGACGATTCGCGGCGAACCGCATTCGGTGCCACTCGCTATGCAGCGCTCGCTGGCCCACTCGAGTTACCATGTCGGGCAAATCTTGATGTTGGCCCGGCATTGGGCGGGGGAAAATTGGGAAACCATCACGATCCCCCGCGGCCGGTCGGCCGACTTCAACCAGCGGGTGTGGGGCGAGGACAACTACGGCAAGGCGGCCAACGCGGAGTCATAACGCGAGAGATTCACGTCTGGGACAGCGGTTCGGGTCGGGCGAAGTTTGCGGGTTCTATCGACTCGGCGGGCGGCGCGATGCGTCCGACCGGTATAATCACACCCCGGTCCGTAGGGGTCTTTCTGATTGGAGGGGAACCGGCGGATGGCTCACAACCGGCTCCCGGGGACGGGCCGATAGAGAAGAGGAAGGGACCTTGCACCGGTCCGTCGTTCCGCATTCTCGAGGGAGTCCCCAATGCCCGTGCCGCGCTGGAGTTGGATTTTTGTTCTCGCGGTTTGGACGGGGGCGGTTTGTCCCGGCCGGGAGGCGTCGGCAAAATCTCCGGACGAGACGGGCTGGCTGACCGACTTTCGGACGGCCGAGGCCGAGGCCCAGAGGCTCGGGCGGCCGCTGTTGATCCATTTTTCCGCCCAGTGGTGCATTCCTTGCCGGCGGATGGATCGCGACGTGCTCCACTCGCCGGAACTGTCGGCCCATCTCAAGCGGAACTTCGTGGGCGTGAAAGTCGATGCCGACCGCGAGCCGGACGTGCTCAAGAAGTTCGGCGTCCGCTCGCTGCCGGCCGATGTGGTCGTCACGGCTCAAGGGCAGGTGGTGGTCGAGACGCGGGGCTATCAGGAGAAGCGAACCTACCTGGCCCGGCTCGATCGCTTGAGCAACCGCCTGCGGCCCCAACCCGAGCAGCCATTGCCTGCGGAACCCGAACCCGGCACGCTGCTCGCGAAGGAAGAGAACCGTCTGAAACCCGAACCGCCTCCGGAGCCGATCGTCGGATTGGATGGCTACAGCCCCGTTTCGCTTTACAACTGGCGGGAATGGCGGAAGGGCAAATCGGACCATACGGCCTACCACAAGGGCGTGGCTTACCACATGGCGACCGAGACGGAACTCGAAGAGTTTCAGGCGAACCCCGGCAAATACGTGCCCCGGCTTTTGGGCTGCGACCCGGTGGTCTTGCAGAAAACCGACCGGGCCATTCCCGGGAGCACCAAATATGGGGCCTATTTCGACGGGTCGCTCTATCTGTTTCAAACCGCCGAGAGCCGGGCGGAGTTCAAAAAAGCCCCGATGCGATACGTGAAGACCCGCCACGTCTTAAATGCCGACGAAATCGAGCGCGGCATCCGCCAATCCATGAAACCCGCCGGCCCCAGCGACCCGGTCCGGCAGTAGGGCCTTATCTCGAAAGTTCTTGTCGGGTGCCACTGGCCGCTTGCTGCCAGTGAATTGCGGGTATCACATCTTTTGCTCCGATCGAAGGTGAAACACTGGCAACAAGTTGCCAGTGGCACCCGTTTCTGCCGACGTTCTCGAGATTTGGTCACTGGGAGTTCCTCTGAAATCTGGAAACTCGCGCAAATTCCGGAGAATTTTTCTTCACATCGTTTTCCCAGTCGATATAATCAGCGGTGGAAAATGTGTTCGACCTTGACCATTCATCGACGTGGACTCGCCCTCCCGTTGATGCCCCTTTTCGCGTTTGATGAAAGGAGGGTTGGCCGAAGTTGGAAGACATAAGTATCGAAAGGCAGCCTCATGACCGGGGGTGAGCTTCGCTGATCCGCGGTGAGTGGTTTTTAAAGAGGTTCGGTCCGCTGAATGGCTTGTTGAGTTCGGACGTACCAACCCGCCCTCACGTCCTGCCACTGGGGAACCCGCGACTCACACGCTCATGAGGCTGAGCGGCCGATCGAAAAAACCGCCAAGGGGCGGTTTTTTTTATGCGCTTTCGTGGTTGAGGGCCCATTTGCCCAACACGTCGTTCCGGACTTTCCAAACGGCCGAGCCACCTCCCTCGGCCCCGGTGTGCTTTGAGCGCATGGACCGAAACGGAGATGGCGACGTCTCCCCGCGCGAATTCTGCCTTTTTCTTGTGAACCAAATCGGCTCGGATTTCGTTTTCCCATCGAGTGCAATTCAAACAATGATTATTGATGCAAGCGGATTTCCCATGGAGAACGCACAGCAATACGCCGTCGGCTGGGGGACCCTGGCCTTGCTCAATGCCGGCATCGCCCAGGGGAAGAATCGGAGCGGGCTGGCGTGGTTTCTGCTTTCGCTGCTGTTCGGCCCCTTAGCCACGCTGATTTTGGTGCTGCTGGAAAAACAGGATGCGTAGCTTCGCACCCCCCCGGGCGGATTGGCTCAGGTCCGTCCCACGGATGTCTCCCATCAAAAGTTACACTCCCGTTACGGAACGATGTCCCGCGAGCCGCGTCACAGAAGTGGGAATGCGAAATCTGGAAAAGTCGTCGGGAATCTCTGCAAAACCGATCGCCTGACGAGCGTATAGAACATCAGAAAGCGTTGATTGCCCCACATTTTCCCCATCTTCGCACTCTCCGTGGGGTTTGGCGATTGCAAAACCGGCGGCTTGAAATCCTTCATTGACGGCTCGTCGAGGCGAACATCGATGAAACCTATGTGTCCAAAGCGGGATATAAGAGAATACAAATCACGAGGAATACGAAAATGAAATTTGTTGACTTGATCGAAGAAATCCGCGACGAGATTCGCGGCAGCCAATGCGAGCCGGACGTGGTGGAAATCGTCACCGATGTCCTCACCCGCGCGGGCCTGGATCTTCGCCATGAGCCTTCGCTGGAGGAGATGAAGCAAATCCTCGTCCAGGCGACGCGGGCCGCGAACGAACGGTCCTGCATTGCCTGTTGATGCGTGGATGCGTGGATGCGACGAGCCGCCAAGAGTGTTCCGTTTCCCCGAGGGATTCCGCTCCAAGGGACAAAATGGCGGCAACGACCGCGAAAGACGTTACGGACCCGACCCCGGCAGCCCGCGTCGCTCAGGCGACTCCTTACTCCTTCACCAGCCGGCTGATGGTTTTGAATTCTTCGCTGCCGGCGACCTCGCAGCATTCGAACAGGACCGATTCCGTGGTAGTCACCACGGCACCGCTGTCGGCCATGCGGCCCAAGGCGATTTTCCAGTCGAGCTTTTTGCGGCTGGCGACGGCGTCCGCGGGCACATACACCCGGTAGCCCGCCGCCAACAGGTCGAGCACCGTTTGCAAGACGCACACGTGGGCCTCGATGCCCGCCACGATAATTTGATCTTTCGCGTCCGGATCCGCACCCGCCGGCCCCCAAGCCAGCGCCTCCGCACAACTGAAGCGGACTTTCTCGGGCATCTCGCCGAGCCGTTCGGCCAACTCGGGCACCATCTGCCCCAGGCCGCGGGGATATTGCTCCGTCCCCCCCGCGGGAATGCCCAAGGCCGCGGCTCCTTCGAGCAGCTTTCGGCAGTTCGTGATGAGCTGGTCCGCGACGGGAATCAGCGGGATCAATTTCTCCTGCACATCCACGATCAGCAATCGGCAACGGCCGCGGGACAACAGTTCGGGACTGCGCACGTAAGGGGCGGATTCGTGAGTCATTCGATCAATGCGATTTCGTCAAGATTCGGAAAATGTCGAATGGCGCGATTGTAAGGCGGCTTTCGGGCCGTCACAAGGTTTTCCCGGCTCCATTCCGGTCTCGCCGGGCGAAAGGCGAATCAGGATGGATGATTGTCAGGAACTTCGCCAACTGAAACGGGTCAGGCCGCGAGGTTCTTGACGGGGCTTTTTTTAGGGTGATATATTGGAAGAACATAAAAATGCTGGAATCGCACTTCTTCTCCCAATCTCTCGCGGACGTTTCTGCCCATGCCTTGTTTCGTCAATCACCGCCTTCTCGGCGGACTTGTGCTGTTTGCCGTGCTGGGATCGGTTTCGACCGGTTTCGGCCAGCCCCCCACCCGCAAGGAATACCCCCTGGTTGCCAAGGTCGTGCCGACGGGTGAAGAACTCAGCGCAATGCGCAATTTGTGGATCATGGAGGTGCACTTCAAGCCGATGCGGATGATCGAGGTCACGCTCACGAATCCCAAGACCGGAAAACAGCAGCGGGAAAACGTCTGGTATCTGGTTTACAAGTCGATCAACCGGTCGCTCGACAAGAAGGCCGGCGCCCCGAACACTCCGCAAAACGACGACGACCAGGAACCGAGCCTGCCGATGTTCGTGCCGGTGTTCACGCTTCGCACCGACGACATCACGAACGGCATGCCGGTGCAGGAGATTCTATCAAGACGTGATCCTGCCGGAAGCCCAGGCGGCGATCAATCGCCGGGAAGGCCGGAACCAAAAGAATTACTATAAGAATTCGGTGGAGATCATGCAGACCGTGCCGCCGGCGACCCCGGAGGACAAAGGCGACGAGAACGCGATCTACGGCGTGGCGATGTTCCGGGGCGTGGACCGCGAGACGGATTTTTTCACGATTTACATGGCGGGATTCTCGAACGGCTACCGCTATGTGGACGGTCCGGTGAAATTCCCCAAGCTGAAGGAAATGGCCGACAGCGGCGAACTCAAGCCCTCGGACGCCGTCTGGAACGGAGCCGAGGACCTGCACACCGCTTCGGAGGTTTGCAACTGGAAGGCGTCGATCAAAGCCCAAGCCGAGCTGCCGCGGGACTGGCAAAGCGCGGGCAGCGTGCCGGGCTTGTTTGAAAATGTGAAAACGCCTCCCGCCGACGCCCTGGAGCGGGCCTGGTTCTTCACGAAGACGGCGGACCGGTATCCCGAAGACAAACGCCCGCCGGTCTGGCGGCGGACGATCGTGCAGCATTTTTCCCGGTACGGGGACCGGTTTGGGGAGTCGGAAAGCGAGTTCCGCTCGTGCCTGGAGCCGCAGTGGACTTATTGGCCCAACGACAAAACCGCCGCGTCTCTCGTTCCCGAAGCCAATTCCCCTCCGCCCGCGAACAACTGATGCAAGCGCCGCATTACTCCCACACCCAGGTTTCGCCCGTGCGTTACGGGCTGTTGGCTGTCATCGTGGCGAGCGTGGCCGCCGGCTGGAACTGGCGGGCGGATTTTTGGGTGTGGTTTGCCATGCTGTGCATCATCGGCTTGAGTATTTTTCTTCTGCTCACGATGACGACGCTGACCGTCGAAGACGAAGAGGAGACTCTTTGGGTGCATTTCGGTCCGCTGCCCTTGTTTTCCACGTGGATCCGCTTTGACGAAATCCAAGAATTCCAAGCGACGCGCTCGCGGATCGTTGACGGCTGGGGGATTCACTTCATTCCCGGCCGGGGCTGGACGTGGAACCTGTGGGGCCTCGAGTGCGTGGAACTCCAACTTCACGGAAGCCCGCTCCGCCTGGGCACCAACGACTCGGCCAATCTCGCCGACTATTTGAAAACCCGAAAGCAGGACGCCAAGGCCAAAGTTTAACAGAGCCGTGCCTCCGGCGGTCATCTATTCGGAGGCCGCGTGATCCCGCCACAGCCAGCGGAGGGAGTCCGGCAGGATCGCACCGCCGTGTTTGCCGTTGTGGCCGCCTGCGCCCCCTACGAATTTGTAATCGTACTTTTGGAACTTGAGGGCGGCGGCCATTTGCTGGTTGGACAGCCACCAGTTGCCGTGGGCGTTGTCCAGATCGTTTTCCCCGTCCTGCAGGAAGACGCGGATCGGCTTGGGCTCGGTTTTGCGGATGCGCGGGATAGACATTGCCGCCGCGGATGTTGGTGAAGCTCCCCACGTGGCTGAGCACTTTGCGAAAAGCGCCGGGCCGTTCCCAGGCGGCGGTCCACGCGCAAATTCCGCCGGACGAAATCCCGCAAATCGCCCGCCGGTTGGGATCATCGGTCAAGCGGTGGGACTTGCCGACTTCCGGGAGGATTTCTTCAAGCAGAAACCGGGCGTACTGATCGCTGAGCGTGTCGTACTCGAAGCTGCGGTTGTTCGCCCGCCAAGGCGAAGCGGGATTGCCTTCCCCTTTGTGGCCGGGGTTAATGAAGACGCCGATGGCCGCGGGCATCTCGCCTTTGTGGATCAGGTTGTCGAACACGATGGGCACGCGAAAGTCGCCGTCTTCGCTCACGTAGGTGTGCCCGTCTTGAAAGACCATCACCGCCGCGGGCTTGGATTCGTCGTATTGAGCCGGGACATACACCCAATAATCCCGCTTTGTGCCGGGAAAGATTTTGCTCGTCCACTCGTGCTTGGTGACTTTCCCGCGGGGAACGCCCGCCTGCCGTTGGGAATCCGGCCCAAGTTGATAAGCCGAGTCATCCGCCTGCGCCGCAGCCGCCGTTCCCATCAAAACCAAAAGATAAAGCCAATGCCGCATGATGAACCTTTCTGGATTATTCTGAATGGTTTAAGGATTGATGATTTCCGCCGCGGATCCATCAGTGGAACCAACTTTTGGGAAGGTATTTGGAGACTTCGTTGATCCCAACCGCGACGAAAAACAACAGCGTCATTATGAGAAGCAGATTCGTGAAAAGCGAATTGCGAAATTGCTTGCCGATCCAGCGTTTTTGACCGTTCAAGATCAACAGCACGAGCGCCAACAGCGGCATGAACGCGGCCCCGATGATCGCATAAGTCTTTTGCAGCGACTGGAACTCCACAAACAATCCCAACGCCGGAATCGTCGCGAGGGCGTAGAGATAGAGTTTATAGCCGCGGGACCCGACGTTGACCGGAACCTGTTTGACGTTTTCCTCCCGCTTGGCGATTCGCAGAAAGTCCGCGAACAAGTACGGCACGCTTTGCCAGACGCCGAGCAGACTGCTAAACACCGCTCCCCAAGCCCCCAGCAAAAACGCCCAGCGGCCAATGGGACCGACCGAGCCGAGCGAAGTTTTCAACTCATCGGCAAGCAGAACCACTAGATCGGCCCCTTTGCCTGCTCCCACTTCCAATCGGCTGCCCAGGATGACCATGCCCAGGCCGAAGATCGCGGTCATCACATAACCGGTGGCGAGGTCCACCCGGCAGATTTTGACATCGCCCAGCCCCGTGCGGCCTTCTTCGCGAATCCAGTAGCCGTAGCACAGCACGGTCAGCGTCCCGCCCACGCCGCCCATGAGGGCGATCGTCCATCCCAATGCCTGGCCGTCGGCATTCGGAATCGTCGGCACGAACAAGCCGCGGAGAATCGCGGACCAATCCGGCCGGACGGCAATTGCGGCGGCGACGACCGTGACGAACATTACGCCGATGCACGCGCTCATCACTTTTTCAAACAGCCGATACCCGCCCAGCCGGACCAGCAAGACGGCCACTGCGCTATGAATGATTCCGTAGTGAATCTTATCGTGTTGGGCGTCGATCATCGGCAAGATCGCATGAAACGCGACGCCGCAGGCGCTGATCAGCGCACCGCCCACGAAAAAACTCCACAGCACGAGATACGCGAGAAAGAACACATCCACGATCCGCCCGGAGCGATGGCACACGCCTTCCAAAAGCGTTTCCCCGGTCGCCAACTGCCAGCGGGCCAGGCCTTCGGTGAGGACGTATTTGAGGAACGCGCCCAACACGACGGCCCACAACACCGCCACACCCAGTCGGCTGCCGGTGAAGGCTCCGGTCGCGAGGTCCCCGGCTCCCACGCCGGTGGCCGCGACGAGGATTCCCGGACCGATCAACTTCAGCAGGCTGGGCTTTGGATGGTTCACGCGGAAACTCTTCTGGCGGGGTGCATTACAAACGACTGGAGAACGAGGTTGGCGGCGTGACGTTTTGGCTGCAGTTGCGCTGAAATCCGGAGCATGTCCCCAATCGCCCGATCCATTCCCATGGCGTCGGCGATTTCGGTTCATTTGCCAAGTCGAAAATCGGCTCGCATCACACGTTCCCCCCACCCGGCCGCTACCGCGTCCGACCTCCCCAAAGGGAGGTAACAGAGCGCGGACAAGATATTCTTTAACACCGTCGTCGTCCCTCCTGATGATCCGGAAGAATCTGAAATTCGCCCGCGGCGCCTCGTTATAAACTCCGCAGAAACGCCATCAGGTCGGCCCGCTGATCTTGGGTGAGTTTGTGGGCATCGCCGTGGCGGTAGGTTTTCAAAACCTCTTCGAGGCTCTTGGCCCGGCTGTCGTGGAAAAGTTCATCTCGCTGGCTGACGCCCAAGAGTGACGGCGGGTTAAATTCCTGTTCGCCGAGTTCATCCGCCAGGCCCACGTTGTACGCTTCCGAACTGGTGTAAGTCGGCGGCTGATGGCAGCCGGCACAACCTTGCGAATGAAAAATCCGCTGCCCGCGGGCCATGGCTTTTTCATCCAGCGTGCCTCGCATGCGATCCAAAGACGGGGCGGGCTTCAGGCTTTGGACGTAAGTCGCCAATGCAGCCAGTTCCTCGTCAGTGCGTTGACTGCCTTGCATGGTGTTCTGGATCGAGGAATGAATTTGCTTTTTGAGATCCTTCGACTGCCCGTTCCAGGCCCACGGTCCCGTGTCTCGGGCGCCGCCCAACGGCAGGATCCGCTTGGGGGCTCCAAACGAAAGATCGCTGAGGTTATCGTTTCGCTGCCCGGTCGTGTGCCCATCGGTATGGCAACTGTGGCAGCTATACCAGCCATCGAGCGAGAGTCGGGCATCGTAAAATAACCGCTTGCCCTGATCGCGCTGGCTGAGTGGCGATGTGGGACCGAGAGAGATATGGCCCGCAATGCCCCAGTTTTTGAGATCGAACATCGTGATCGAATCCGCAAAGGTGTTCGCCACCAACAACCGCCGGCCGTCGGGATGTGGCAGAATCGCGGTGGAATGGGCCTGGGCGTCGAACCGCTCGAAGGGTTTGAGGTCGGAGGGCCGGATCGCGATTTCGCCGACGCCGGAAAGCGAGACCACCGTTTGCCCGCCGGGCAGCACGCGGACATCGTAAGGATCGCCCGTCGCGTTGCTGGGATGGCCCAATGGTTCCGTGCGAAACAGATCGCCGGTCTGCCGGTTCTCCTCGGCGGCGAACAATTCCTCCAGCGATTGAGACCGCAGCACGTTTTGCATCAAGTTGCCCCAGAAGACGGGCGTGTGCATGGTTTTGCTCGAAGCATCGAGCACCTGCTGGGCGACCAGCAGGTCTTTGCCGCCGGCCCCCAAGGCCAGGCCGCGAATGTTGTGCCCAGCGATTTTTTTGACCGAAAGGATGCGGCCGCCGTCGGGATCGATCACCGCCAGCCGCCCGCCGAACGAGTCCGCTGCGATCAAGCGGTTTTGTTCCTCCAGCCAAAGCATGTTGCGCGGAGCGAACGGCAGATCCACCACGGCCCGCCGCGAAAGTTTCTTCGTGCCTTTATCCGACCCAAACAAATTCACCCGGCGGGACCACAAGCACGCAACCGCGCACCGCGTTCCCCCGGCATCGACCGCGACCCTCACCGGCGTCTTGTCCACGGCGATTCGTTTTTGAACGGCGACGCCGCTCGGCGTCGGTTTGAGGACGATAAGTTGATGGGACGACTCATCGACCGCCACGAGCGTTTCGCCGGAGTGCATCACGGCCAAGTCGGACAGCCGCCGGCCGACCGGTGCTTCCGCGATGACTTCGAGATTGTCCGCCGCCAAAACCGAGACCGTGCCGCTGCGGCGGTTGGCCGTATAGATCCGATCCTTCACGGCGGTCAAGGCGATCGGTTCCCGCCAATGCGGTTTCTCGTGCAGGGCTTTGTCAGCGGGCGGCTCCGCCGCGAGCATGGAAACGAAAAAGCATGCCAACAGAATGGTCAGGCAAAAAGTGGATTTCATCCGGACGTTCCCTGGGGGTGAAGCGAATCGCGGAGCCTTTCTGTCTATTCTGCCGGATCTTGCCAAAAACGCCAAGGCGAGCGGGAGGCGTCGGCCTCCTGGTCACTCCGATCCAACGCAAAACTCATCGCGTGGGACGTCCCGGAGCGCAGCGAAGGGCGTGGCGACCGTTAAGACCACGCCCTTCGTTCCTCAGGGCGTGCCACCCAAATCTCCAGACTCTGCAAAAAGAAAACACGTGCCGGGAAAAGAATCCCGGCACGTGCGGAAGAATGCGTTGGGCCGCGGCGCGAAAAAGCCCGCCGCTGCCGGCCGCGCGGACGCTTAGGTGAGGGCGTCGCGGACCGATTCAAACTTCGTGTTGGCGTTGGTGCCGACGGCTTGAATCGCGGTCAAGCACACGATGACGATCAGCGCGAGCATCACGGCGTATTCCACCGCGGTCGGGCCGTCTTCGGACACCAGGAACCGTTTGATACTGTTTGTGAAATTTTTCATCTTGTTTGCCCTCTCTCAAAAGTGGCGTGTAAAAGATGGCGAAACCTCAAAAGCCTGACCATTGCACCCCACCGTGCGCTGGGTTCGACTCATCAGTATTCGCCAAACCGTTATTCAACCCTAGCTCATTCAGGAGAACCGAGGCGGGAAACTTGAGGGGAATTCCTCAGCCCCGGAAACTTTTCCGAAATAGAATTGTCAAGCTGTGACGGCTCTAGGGATTCTGAGGCCTGCGGGCGAGCGTGGGGCGTCGGCCCGGGCGTCGGCCCCATGATGAACCTCCCCGATCGTGGGGTCCGCTACCACAGGTCGTGGAAGCGGCGGTCGCAAACGTCGGCAATCCGGCCCGGCTCAAACGGTTCGGGCGGATGGGCCGTGATCCGCAGCCACACGGTATGCCCGCCGATGACACCTTCGATCGAAAGGTGCGGGCCGAGGTCGTCGGCTTCGCCCATCGAGACAGCTTGCCAGGAGAACTCGTGGATTTCGGAAAAGAGGGCATGCACACCGGCCAGGTTGACCGAGAACCGCGAACACGTCCGCTTGCCGTCGTGCTCGCCGCCGAGCGTTTCCGTGCCGGACACAAACACGGTCACTTCCCAAACGTCGCGGCCTTTATCGCGGAAGTAATGGCAGCCCACGGGAGCCAGCACCTCGGCACAATGAAACTGGGCCGCAACCCGGTTTGCGGTCTCGGCGAGCCAAATCGGTGGAGGCGTCATCATCAGGGCTCAGTCGGCATGGGAAAGGAGTGAGAGGCGTCGGATCAGAGATGCGGATTCGTCGGAAATTGCCGATTGGCCGGAACTGTGCCAAATTGGAACGGCGGTTAACAAAGTTTCTCGGGATTGATAATTCTGTTTAACACTCGCGAGGAGAATCCGCCCCTCCGCCGGTTTTCTGCAAATCCGTTGCCTTTTCGCCACGGTTTCAGGAAAAATGGGAATAACTCAAATGGTAAGCGAGTTCCGTTGAATGTTATTTCGACTACAACGAAAAAGAGGTGTCACTACGGAGATGCGGAGGGCGCGGAGAATACCACGGAGGGGCGAGACACGATAAACTCTTGTAGAGCCGGCACGTGCTTTCTCTCTTGCTTTTCTCTGTCTTTCTCTGGGACCTCGGTGGCTCCGTGGTAAAACGTTTTCAGATTCCTCAATCGAAGTTGCCCCAATGACGGACCGCGAGACGGATTCTTTGAATCACGAATTTCCCGAGCTGAAAGCCCTCTGCGATCGCCTGGCGGAGTTGGCGAACGAACTCCCGGACCGCACCGATGCCTGGCCCGCGGAGCAATTCCGCGAACTCGCCCACGCGGGCGTGCTGGGCTGGGTGATTCCCGAAGAGTTCGGCGGGCGGGACGTCTCGACCGAAAGCCTCACGCGGGGTTACCTCCGGCTCACCGAAGCCTGCCTGACGACCGCCTTCATTCTCACCCAGCGAAACGGGGCCTGCCAGCGGCTCGCGGGCAGCGAGAACGAAGATCTCAAAGCCCGCTTGCTGCCCGCGTTCTGCCGGGGGGAATTATTTACCACGGTCGGGATTTCGCATCTCACCACGTCCCGGCAGCATTTGAAACAGCCCGCGGTCTCGGCCGAGGAAACCGCGGACGGCTGGATCTTCGAGGGCACGGTGCCCTGGGTCACCGGCGCGAACGCGGCGGATTACATTGTCACCGGCGGCACCTCGGGCGACCGCAGGCAGCTTCTGGTCGCTTTGCCGACAAACACGGCGGGCGTGGAGATTCTGCCTCCGCCGGAGCTGTTGGCCCTCAATGCGTCGCAAACCGGTTCGGTCCGATTGAACCGGGTGCTCGTTCCCCGGGACCACATCATCGCCGGCCCCGTCGAAGACGTGATGAAGCGAGGCACCGGCGGCGGGGCGGGTTCGCTCACGACGTCTGCTTTGGCGATCGGCCATTCCGCGTCGGCCCTCAACCGCCTGGCCGTCGAGGCCGACAAACGCCCGGACCTGTGGGACATTCACCGCCCGTTCGCCGAGGAATGGCAATCGCTTGAAGACGATTTGATCGCTGCGCTCGAAGGCCCGGGGGAGAATCCCAGCCTTTCCGCCGAGTCCATCCGCCGGCGGGCGAACTCGCTGGTGCTCCGCATGACGCAGGCTTACCTCGCGGCGACCAAGGGGGCCGGCTTCCTTGCCCATCATCCGGCCTCGCGGTTGGTCCGCGAAGCGATGTTCTTCCTCGTCTGGTCCTGCCCGCAGCCCGTGCTCACGGCCCAACTGCAAGAGTTCGCCTGCGTGCTGGAACCCTGATGGACTTCGGAGTTGGCTCCGTGGATACGCCAGATTTTAAGTACCCGTGGCCGGATGACGATCGCATTGTTCCAGTGGGATGGCTTACTGACTCCGAAGATTTCGATCGCGGCAAAGTGGGTTTCGATTTTGTGGTGGCCCTCTTTAAGCTGCTCCGAAATCCTTGGCAACCGGCCGTTGCCATGGGGTTTCATTCGTGCCCCTTCTGCAAGTTCAGCGGGGGTCCCAGGACGTTCGGCATGAAGGAAACCAATGATTCAGTGCTACTCGGCCGCGACAACGTCTATGTGCCATCGGAAGGTCGAATCCTTGTCGCACCGTCCCTCGTCATACACTACGTCGACTCGCACCAATATCGGCCACCCGATGAATTTCAGTCAGCCGTTCTGAACTGCCCGGAAATGCGTTCCATGGAATACCTGAAGCGCTTTGAGCGAATGCTCCGCCAAGCCTCATCCGGCGCCCCGATGCAACCTGACGCAGCCGAACCGAGAGTGCTAAGGACCGAAGGCCCGGCTCTAAATCCTTTTGGTGCAGGCGTCTCGTCTGATAATGCGGCCGGAACGGTTGCACCACAATCACACGAAATCTATCGAATTCGCAAGCCAAGGGGGGCAAAACGGAGATGCCGTGGGCTTGCGATTCGGATCGCCTGAAGCATGGGGTCTAAACCGTCGCCAGTTCGGGGGACTGTTCTTTCTGCTCGGTTTCCACGGGTGCGGTGACGGGTTTGACTTTGAGCAATCGGCTCACGCCGATCGCCAGCACGGCGGCGAAGAAGCTGCCCAGGGCCCCCATCTTGATCGAATCCTGCACCGGGCCCGGCTGCTCGAAGGCGGCGGTGCTCACGAACAGGGCCACCGTGAATCCGATCCCGGCGACGGTGCCCAGAGTGATGATGTGCCGATAGTTCATGCCCGCCGGCATATTGAGCTTGAGGAGCTTCTGGCCGAGGAAGGTAAACAGCGTAATGCCCAGCGGTTTGCCGACGAGGAGCCCCGTCAGCACCAGCCAGGTGCCCGTGCCCACGTTCGAGAACGCCACGCCCGCATTCACCAGCCCGAACAGGCCCAGGATGAGTTCGACAGGGTTCTTCCACCAGTGCTCGAATTCGCTGAGCGTATCGTGCCGGGTGTCTTCTTCTTCGCTGAAGAGACCCAAGTCGGTCTTGGCGTGAGGCAGCGTGGGGATGATCGGAGCCAACCCCAACGCGGCGTGAATGCCGGCCATGTAAAACGAGAACCAGGACATCACGCCGGGGACCAAGAGATACCACCAAAAGCTCCGCACGCGGTACTTTCGCATGGTCAGGCCCAACCCGATCGCCGCCGCGGTCAACAGGAACCACTGCGGCTGGAGGGCCTCCTGCGGATAGGCGATGGCGAGGATAATCAGCCCGGCCGCATCGTCGGCGATCGCCAACAAGAGCAGAAACGAAATCGCCGGGTGCCCCTTGCCGAAGATCAATCGCGCGACGAGGTAGCTAAAGGCGATGTCGGTCGCACAGGGGACCGCCCAGCCGCGGCCGAGGGTGTCCATCCGCCCGGTGAGGCCCGCCCCGATCAAATACAGGAGCGCGGGCATCGCCACGCCGCCCAGAGTCGCCAACAGCGGCGTCGCGGCGGTGCGGATGTTCGACAACGCCCCGCCCGGCAGAAACGATTCCCAAACTTCCTTCGCGGCAATCGCGAAGAACAGCGCCATCAAAACGTCGTTCACCAAAAAGTGCCAGGTGATGGCATGCTCAACGCCGTGAGCCCCGGGTCCGCCGCCGAAAATCGCCATATGGACCCAGGCCTGGTAGCTGCCTTCGTTCACATTGGCCCAAATCAACGCCAAAGCGGCACCCGAGATGAGAAACAACGAGTTTTCAAACAGGAAATCCATTCCCGCCGCGATTCGCGAGTTCGGTTTGGAACTGGGTGGAATATCAAGGTTCGACATTTATGCGGATCTCCGCTTCGAGAGGGGGTTCGAAAGAATCCTATTTCTGCACGGTTCGGTCTGCCATTCGGCCGACGTCTCGCGCGAGTTTTTGCACGGTCCGTTTGACTTCGCTCAAGGACGCTAACTCGGGTTTTTCGGGGATTTCCTGAAAATCGGCAACTCCTTCTTCGTACACATCCATTCCAAAAACCCAACGGCTTGGAAGTTGATTTGAATTACGCAAAATCGGTGCCGCCTGATGGGAATTATAGCCCCGTCCACGTTTTGGAGTATTCCCCCCTGTGGGAATCCTCGCGGACGAGCCGGCCATCGATCCAACATCTGGAAATCATTCGCTTTGCGGAATAGCCCCTTGCTCCGCTTTGGCGCGGATTCTTTCCATTCTCGGTGCGACTCTTTTGCGGCGGGAAATAATGGGTCGGATTCATCCGCGCGGCAGGCATCAAAGCCCGGATGTGAAGCAGGAGGGCAAGCAAGGCAGGCGATACGGATTTTGGCCCAATCCGGCGAATCGCAAAACCATAGCTCGCCTTTCGCGATTTTTCAAACGAAAAATCGGTGTTTTCTGAGACGATCGCGATTTTGGGTGCCACTGGCAGCTTGTCTGCCAGTGCTTTGATCTCGTGAGCCATCGAATTGCGAGAACACTGGCAACAAGTTGCCAGTGGCACCCTTTTCCGGCTGGGAATCGGCTATTCCGAAGCGCCGGCGGCTTCAGGCCGGAAGCGATAACCCACGCCGCGCACCGTTTCGATGAGATCCGCGTGCTCGCCCAGCTTCTGCCGGAGCGAGCGGATGTGGACATCGATCGTGCGTTCGAGGGCGTTCGCGTCTTCGCCCCGGCTGCTGTCCATCAATTCGTGCCGGGAAAACGGCCGCCCCGGTTGCCGGGCCAAAACCCACAACAGGCGAAACTCGGTGGGCGTGAGCATCAACTCTCCGCCCTCGACTTTCACCTGATGGTTCAGCCGGTCGATTTCCACGCCTTGCAGTGCCACGCGGTCGGCATGGGCCTGGTCGGGCACCGTCCGCCGGAGCAGGGCTTTGATGCGGTGGATCAACGGCTTGATCTTGAACGGCTTGGTGACGTAATCGTCGGCCCCCATGTTGAAGCCGACGATTTCGTCGATTTCCTCGCTGCGGGCGGTGAGCATCAAAATCCGCAAATCCTGGGTGCGGGGATCGCTCCGCAGCTGCCGGCAGACTTGGAGGCCGTCGATCACCGGCAGCATCAAGTCCAGGATGATCAGATCGGGAAGCTCGCGCCTGCGCTCGGCGGAGGCCGTCCTGCCCGTCCGTCGCACTCAGGACTTCAAACCCCTCGTTGGTGAGGTTGTACGTCAACACCTCGACCAGCGCCCGCTCGTCTTCAATCACCAGAATCTTCTGTTTGCTCATCGGTTGTCTTCACGTTGGTGCACAGGTCACGGCTCCGATTCCGCGTTTCGGCCGTTTTCGGGCGCCGGCAGGTTCATCAAGTCCGTGGAATCGATTCCATGACGAATAATCGCTCCCTCAACCAGATAAACCACATCCTCCGCGATGTTGGTCGCATGGTCGGCGATGCGTTCGATGTGCCGGGACGCCGAGAACAGGTGCATCGCCGGATCGATCAACTCCGGGAAGCGTTTCATAGTCTCCACGAGTTCGTTAATGATCTCCCGATTCATCTCATCGACGAGATCGTCCTCCTTGATGACGTTGCGGGCGACTTTGCTGTCGAGTTGGACATAGGCATCGATCGAGCGGTGCAGCATGTCCAAGGCGACTTGGGCCATTTGCTTGAGCCGATCGGGAACGTGCAGGCCCGGAGAATCGACGAGGGCCTCGGCCCGCTCCGCAATGTGCACGCCCAGGTCAGCCACCCGCTCCAATTCCCCCGTGATCTTGAGGACCGCGGCAATCCGCCGCAAATCCACGGCCACCGGCTGATGGAGCGCGAGCAGCTTCAGGCACTCTTCCTCAATCTTCACGTCCCAGCGGTCGATCTCGTCGTCCTGCCGGCGGAGTTCCTCGGCCAACCGGTGATCCGTCTGCCCCAACTCGTCCACGGCTTTATGAATAATTTCCTCAACGTTCGTGCACATGGAAAGCACATCGCGGTGCAATGATTCCAGGTCGCGGATGAGATGGATCGTCATGGGAAGGCTCCTTTTCGCATGTCTTGTCCGCTTCCCAACACGCCAGTTTCATTCCGTGGTCGAGAATCTGCACGAAACCACGGGGCGGAACCTCTCTGCCGGATTCCTTGACAAACTGTAGTGGGGAAATATCAAGAGACGAGGGGGATCTTTGTTAAGATTTTATAAATACCGCACCACGCGACCGGCTGACAAGACCAAGGCGACTTCCGTTCGGACAAATCGGCGACCGGGCAACGGACAAAGCATTCGCCCCTCTCACCTTAAACCCCCTCGCCCAAGGGGAGGGGACACCGAGCACCCTTGTTTCTTCGCGGGTCCAGTCCCATACTGTGCTTCGGTTTTCGGCATCTTGAAAAATACAACCCATGAGGACAATCCCGTGACGGCCGAGTTGAGTGAATTTGCAAAATCGTTGACGGTGGAAACCGCGTTTACCGTGCTCGCGGCGGCCAAGGCCCTCAAAGCCTTGGGCAAAGACGTCGTGGAACTCGAGATCGGCGACAGCCCGTTTAACAGCACGGCCTCCGCGAAAGCCACCGGCACCAAAGCCATCGAGGAAAACCAATCGCATTACTGTCCGTCGCCCGGTTTGCCAATCTTCCGCGAGGCGGCGGCGAAGTTCGTGTCCCGCGAGTTCAATATCCCCGCCCAAAAAGAGAACATCGTCGTCGGGCCGGGGGCGAAGATCTTCGAGCAGTTCTTCTGCGAAGCCTTCTTAAACCCAGGCGACGGCGTCTTGGTGTTCAGCCCGCACTTCCCCACGTATGTGCCCAACATCGAACGCCGGGTGCGCGGGCGGTGTTCTCGTCCCTCGAGCAATCCCGCGCGTTTCGGCCGAACCTCGAGGCCGTCGAAAAGTTCTTGAAGGAAGACCCGGCCCCCAAGGCGATCTTCTTGAATTCCCCGCACAACCCCACCGGCGGCGTGGCCACGCTGGAAGATCTCATCGAACTTGCGAATTTGATTCGCGGCAAGAACGTCGCCGTCTTCAGCGATGAACCGTATTGCCACATGGTCTGGCGGGGCCAGCATCATTCGCTGCTCGCACAGCCCGGCATGATGGAGCAATGCGTCGCCGCGTACACCTTCAGCAAGTCCTACAGTATGAGCGGCTGGCGGCTGGGGTTTGCGGTGTCTTCGCCCGCCATCACCGAGATGATCGGCAAGATGATCAACACCACGCTCTCCTGCACGCCGGCGCTCGTGCAACTCGCGGGGGCGGCGGCCCTCGAAAACGATTCCGCCGAACGCGACGCCACCATGCAGAAGTTTCGCGAGAAAGTGGAACTCCTCACCACCGGTCTCAACAAGATCGAGGGCTTTCAGACGATCGATCCGACCTCCACGTTTTATGTGTTCCCCAACATCGCCCCGGTCTGCAACAAGCTGGGCGTGACCAGCCACGGGTTCGCGCTCTATCTGCTCGAAGGGGCGGACGACAACTTCGGCGTGGCGTGCCTGGGCGGCGAATGCTTCGGGGAGGCGGGGCAAGGCTTCTTGCGGTTCAGTTGTGCCGAGCCGAACGAAAGATTGCAAGCAGCCCTCGATTTTCTGCCCGTCGCCATCTCGCGGACCGACCGCCTCGCCGCGTGGCTGGAGAAACATCCCAAGCACCGATTGGCGAAGCCGTATCCCGTAGGATGAATCGGAAAGGCCGGAATGACGATTCAGTGGCGGGGCATTTTACCGCGGCATCCGCGCGTGTTGGCGGGGCTCTTCGCCGCGTATTGGATCGCGATCTTCACGCTCACGCACATCCCAATGCCCGAAGTCGAAGGCGTTCCGCAGAACACGGACAAGTTCGTGCATTTCGTGTTCTACGGCGGCTTCGTCTGGTGCTTGTCGTTGTGGCTCTCCGCGTGGAATGATTGGAACGCCAAGCTCGCCCTCCTGATCTTGGCGGCCGCCGCGGTGTATGCGGCCCTCGATGAGGTTTTGCAGATCCCCATCGAAAGCCGGACCGGGGACGTGTGGGATTTCGCGATGGATGTTGTCGGCGCGAGTTTGGCGTTGATGCTGTTTTCACTCGTCCGTATGAAACTCGGCTGGCTGTGGGACGGGCCGGAACATCCGACAGAGTAACGTCAAGAAAATAACTTCAATATGGGGACCAAAAGGCGAGCAGACCAACCTTCGGTCGGTGCCCGCGTAAGCCCCCTGGTTAAGTTGGGCAGTTCAAAAGTCGCGTCCGCTCGAAATGGCGGCGGGTTGGGGTCGGGGTTATACTGATTTTTTCCCATCCGATTTCCCAAACCTGATCGAGGCCGTTTTATGTTGTGGATCAAACGAAGTCTGCCGGTGTTGGCTATTTTGGTTTTTTCGATGCCGGCGTTTGCACAGCCGGTGGTTTACGAAGGAACCTCGGGCATTGGCCAGGGCAAGCACATTGTGTTCCTGGCGGGCGATCACGAATACCGCTCGGAAGAAACCCTCCCCGCGCTCGCCCGCATCCTGGCGAAGCATCACGGCTTCAAGTGCACGGTGCTGTTTTCGGTCGATCCCAAATCTGGCGACATCCTGCCGGGCTCCAGCCACATGCCCGGCACCGAGGCATTGAAGTCCGCCGACTTGATGGTGATCTTTCTCCGCTTTCAGGATTTTCCCAAAGAGCAGATGCAGCCGATTGTGGATTACCTGGACCGCGCGGGGCCGGTGGTTGGTTTGAGAACATCGACGCACGCTTTCAAGATTCCCAAAAACTCCGAGTTCGCCCGGTTCACGTACAACAACCCAGAGAAGGACATGCCCGGTGGGTTCGGCCGGCAGATTCTGGGCGAAACCTGGGCCGGTCATTACGGCAAAAACCACGCGATGAGCACGCGGCTGATTCTCGCGGATGACGCGAAGTCGCATCCGATCCTCCGCGGCGTGTCGCAGCCTTGGGTCCAAGCGGGCGGCTATTGGACCGCACCGCTCGCGGACAGCCAGGTGCTCGCTCTCGCTCAACCTCTCGACGGCATGAAGATCGATTCCCCCGTCGCCCAAGACAAAAAGCCCTGCCCCGGTGTTTGGGTTCGGCATTACAAGAATTCCGCCGGCAAAGAGGGCCGGGTGTTTACGACGACCTACGGTGCTTCGGAGGACATTTTGAACGACGACTTCCGCCGGATGCTCGTCAACGCCTGTTTCTGGGCGGCCGGAATGGAAAAGGATGTCGAGGCCGACGCGAACATCGATTTCGTCGGCCCCTATCAACCGACGACGTTCCGCTTCGGCGGGCACCGCAAGAACGTCAAGCCCGCCGACATCGCCGGCTGGGATTCGCCCATTCTTCCGGAGGCTCGTCAGTCTAAGTGACGTTTTTTTTGTTTGGCGGCTGACGACACGACGATGGAGGTTAGAGGATGGAGTTCGGGACTCCTTCCGTTTTCTTGTCTCCTTCGATTTGGCTTTCGACTTTTACTCATTGGCAACTGTTATGATTCGCACCCTGTTCCTTATCGCGTTGTCGGTTTTATTCGTTCCAATGTTTTGCCAGGCCGCGGTGCTGGAGTTGAAGCAGGGCGATCATATTTGCCTGGTGGGAAATGCGCTGGGCGAGCGGATGCAGCATCAGAATGCTTGGGAAACGCTGCTCTATAAAAAGTTTCCCGACAAGGAACTCGTCGTTCGCAATCTGTGCTTTCCCGGCGATGAGCCGTTCGAGCGGATTCGTTCCCAGAACTTCGGCGACCCCGATTCCCACCTCAAACACAGCGGGGCGACCGTGGTGCTCTATTTCTTCGGGTTCAACGAATCCTTCGCGGGAGAAAAGGGACTCGACACGTTCCGCGACGAGATGATCCGTTTGGTGGAACACACCAAAAACCAAAAATACAACGGCAACGATCACCCGCGCGTCGTGTTGATCTCGCCGATCGCTTTCGAGAACACCGGCGACCCGAACCTGCCCGACGGCCAAGCCGAGAATAAAAACCTGGAACGCTACACCGCCGCCCTCAAACACGCCGCCGAGAAAACCGGCGCGGGTTTTGTGGATGTATTCCATCCGACAAAAGAGCTGTTTGAAGAATCGAAAGAACGGCTGACGCTGAATGCAGTTCATCTAAGCGCCGCCGGCTACAAAGCGTTGGCACCGATTTTGATGGAAGGATTGTTCCATGCGAAGGGCGTGGCGTTTGATCCCAAATTGAAGAAAGCCATCGATGACAAGAACTTCCACTGGTGGCATCGCTACCGGGCGGTGAACGGGTATTCGATTTACGGAGCCCGCGGCAAAGCCGGCTCGGACGGGACCTACAACAACACCGACGTGATGGAGCGCGAGCGGGCGATTCTCGATCAAATGACCGCCAACCGCGACCGCAGAATCTGGGCGATCGCCCAAGGCAAACCGGTTCCCGAAAACATCGATGACGGCAATACGCTGCCTTTCATCACGCCGAAAACCAACGTGGGCGGGAAGAACGATCCCAACCAGAAAGCCGGGAAACTCGGTTCGCTCGATTATCGGACCGCAGAAGAGCAGCGGAAGCTGTTCAAGCTCGCGCCGGGTTATGAAATCAATCTCGTCGCCTCGGAAGAACAGTTCCCGGAACTGGCGAATCCTGTGGCTCTCAACTTTGACAACAAAGGCCGATTGTGGGTTTCGACGATGGCGTCTTATCCGCATTGGAAACCGAAGACGAAGCTCGACGACAAGCTGCTGATCTTTGAGGATCACAACAACGACGGCCGGGCGGATGAGTGCAAAGTCTTCGCGGGCGGTCTCTATCAGCCGACGGGTTTTGAGATCGGCCGCGGCGGCGCGTTTGTCGCCCAGCAGCCGGATATTCTGTTCCTCAAAGACACCAACGGCGACGACCAGGCCGACGTGCGGGTTCGGCAGCTTGTGGGGTTTGATACCGCCGACTCGCATCACGGGCTCGCGGCGTTCGAGTGGGGGCCGGGCGGGGGGTTGTATTTTCAGGAAGGCACGTTCAAGTATTCCCAAATCGAAAGCCCTTACGGTTTGACCCGCATGCACGAAGCCGGGGTCTGGCGGTACGATCCCCGCACCGAGAAATTCGCCTCCTACATCAACTTCGCCTTTGCCAATCCCTGGGGGCACGTGTTCGACCGCTGGGGGCAGGACTTCGTCGCCGATGCTTCGCCCGGCTACAGCTATTGGGCCGCGCCCATCACGGGCAAGATGGACTACCCCAACAAGCACGTGGGCGGTGCGCAAAGCGACCGCGTGAACGAGTTCAAAAAGAAAGACCAGCGCGGCCGACTCGCCTATCCCACGTTCTACGAAAAGTGCGCCCGGCCGTCGGCGGGATGCGAAATCGTCTCCAGCCGGAATTTCCCGGAGGAGGACCAGGGCGACTTTCTGCTGACGAACGTGATCGGCGATCGGGCGGTGCTCAGGCTGTCCATGCTGGATGACGGTTCCGGATTCGGGGCGAAAGAGAAAACGCCGCTGGTGTCCTGCGAAGACGGCAACTTTCGCCCGGTGGATGTGCAATTCGGCCCCGACGGTGCGCTCTATATCGTCGATTGGCATAACGCCCTGATCGGCCATTTGCAGCATAACCTCCGCGATCCGAGCCGCGACCACAGCCACGGCCGAATTTGGCGGGTGACGTACTCCGGCCGGCCTTTGGTCAAGCCCGTAAACATTGCCGGCGAACCGATCCCGGCCCTTTTGGAACTCCTTAAAGCCTACGAAGACCGCACCCGCTACCGCGCCCGCCGGGAGTTGGCCGAGCGGGATTCGGACCAGGTCATCGCGGAGCTGAAAAAATGGATCCGAACGCAATCGCCCGGCGACAAGGATTACGAGCACAACCTGCTCGAAGCCTTGTGGGTTTCTCAGACGCACAACCACGTCAACCGCGAGTTGCTCGATCAACTCTTGAGCGCCAAGGACTACCGCGCCCGCGCCGCCGCGGTGCGGGTGCTGTCGTATTGGCTGGACCGGATCGAAAAGCCCTTGGCCCTATTGAAAAAAATGGCAAACGACGACCACGGCCGCGTCCGCCTGGAAGCTGTGCGGGCTTTGAGTTTCCTCAAAGGCGACGCCGTGACGGAGACCGCGCTCGAATCCCTCAACCACGACACGGACAAGTGGCTAGAGTACACGCTGGAAGAAACATTGCGGCAGTTGGAACTGAATGACCAATGAATGACCAAGCTCCAATGACCAATGTTTGAGACAATATCGTCCGCCCGTTTTTCGCCATTCCAAGCCATGAACCGATTTTTGCTTTTGATTGCCACTGGGCTTTTCTCTTGTTCTCTTCTCGACCTCGCTGCGCAAACGCACGAGCATCACGAACACGGCGAGAAGCAGGAAACCGTTCCGCCGCCTAAGGTGTTTTTGGATAAGAGTCCGCGGATTGTTTGGTTTCAACTCGATCGGCTGGATAACGCGCGGCTGTTGTTGGTGGAGCGGAAGACCGATGATCCGAAGTACGTGCCGGTTTATATGGCGATTCTGACGCGGGCCGGGATGGCTCGGCAGGATCGGGACGAAGCGCTGGCCGGGCTGATGGCGATCAACAAATCGGATGCGGCTGCCGAACTGGTTTCTGCGGTCGATCTTTTGGATGCCGAGGATCGGCAGGATCAGCGGACCGCGGCGCAACTGGCGGCGATGTTGCTTGAATTGCCGGTGCCGGAACTCGCGGCGAAGAAGCCGGCTTTGGAGGAAGCGACCAAAGCGGAGAACAAACTGCTGCGGCCGATGGGGTATGCGGGCTTGATCGTCGCGGGCGACAGTTCGCTGGCTTGGGCGTTGGCGACGAAATCGAAAGAGGCCACGCTCGATTGGTTGGAGGCGGTGCGGTTGATTCCCGATCCCAAGAAACGCTCGCTTTTGTGGGATCCGCTGGTGAAACTTCTGGACAAGCAGCAACCGTCCGACGTGCGAAAGGCGGCGATCGAAAGCCTCGCGGCCGTGCCTTCAAAACCGGCGGAGACGTTCGAGCGGGTGGCTTCCTTTGTGTCCGATGGAGAATTTCGTCCCGCCGCGGTGCGGACGCTTTTGCAGATTCCCCAAAAACATCGCAGTCCGGGCCCGGCGGCCGATCTTGCGAAGGTTCTCGTGGAATTGGCCGAGACCACACCGGCGGCCGAGCGGACGACGGAGGACTTTTTGAACGCAATGCAACTCGCCGACCAACTGCTGGCGAGCTTGCCGGTAGAGTCGGCGCGGGTTTACCGCGAGCGGTTGCGGGCGGTGACGGTGCGGGTGGTGCAGATTCATACCATCGAAGAAGAGATGCGGTACGACACGGCGTATTTCGCGGTGGAAGCCGGGCGGCCGGTGCAGGTTGTGTTAAAAAACGACGACCTGATGCCCCACAATTTTGTGATTACGCAACCGGGGGCTCTGCAAGAGGTCGCGGAAGCCGGGGCGGTGTTGGGGCCGAATCCTGGTTTCGAGGGCAAACCTTATGTGCCCAAGTCGGACAAGGTGCTGCATGCCACGAACATGGTGCCGGTGGGGAAACTCGAACGGCTGACTTTCACCGCGCCGAAGGAGCCGGGCGAATATCCCTACGTCTGCACTTTCCCCCGGCATTGGATGCGGATGTACGGTGTGATGGTCGTCGTTCCCGATCTTGACGCCTGGCTCAAAACCCCGGTAAAGCCCAAGGACCCCATCGGCAGCAACCGCGAGTTCGTCCAGGCGTGGACCATCGAAGATTTCCGGGACGGTTTGGACGCGGGGCTACAAGGCCGATCGCCGGAGATCGGGGCGAAGCTGTTTAAGGAAGCCACCTGTGCCGGCTGCCATCGGATCAAAGGCGCGGGCGGCCAGGTGGGGCCGGAGTTGACGGACGTGTTCAAGCGCTGGAAAGGCGATCGGCGGGGCGTGCTCCGGGAGATTTTGGATCCCTCGCATCGCATCGAGCCGAAGTATCAGGTGCAGGTCGTGGTCACCACGGACGGTCTGCCGATGGCGGGCATCGTCGCCGCGGAGGACAAGGATTCCATCAGCCTGCTCGTCAATCCGGAAGCTCCGAAGCCGACGGTCATTCCGCGGGAGAAGATCGCGGAGATGGTCAAGTCCTCGAAGTCGATGATGCCCAAATCGCTTTTGGACCGCTTCACCCGGGACGAGGTGCTGGAGATTCTCGCATACCTGGAAGGTTTGAGCCGACCGGAGAAGTAATATCCTGGTGCATTGTGAACGGCAAAAAAGCCGTGGGAATTGTCAGTTCGCCGAGGCGGCGCGGGCGTCGGGTTTGGCATCGTTCGCCAGGAGGTGGAACGTGCGCCGGCAGAGTTCTTTGCCTTTCGAGTTGAGCACCAACTGGTATTCGCCCGGCGGCAGAGACGGCGTCAGCCGGTAATTAAAATGGCCGCGGAACCGCTCGCGGGGAATCGGCGAACCCAAGCGGTGCATCAGCCGGCCTTCCCCGTCGTGCAGGTTGCATTCGATGTACAGGTCTTCGTGCGGAGGATTCAGGCTGACCTGCGCGACGAGGAGTTCCCCATGATGAAAGACCCGGCGGCGGTTGGCGAGCGAATCGCCCATGCAGATCGTGCCGACGTCGAAGGAAAAGATCTTGTCTTCCTCGCGAATCGGCTCCGTCCGCTGAAACCAGCGGTGGGCGGCTTCGGGAGAAATCTCCTTGAGCGTGTAGCGGCCTTCGGGCCGGCGGATTCCATAGGGGTCCATCAGGTATTCCGCAACGAGGCCCGCGGTCGCGGTGAGGAGCATCACCCCCGCATACACGGCCCAAGACCGCCACATGAGCCGGGCCCTATCGACGGCGGGAGCCGCGCCGCCTATGCTCCAGGCGGGAAACTTCCAGCGCCTGCGCAGTCGGCGGAAGCGGGCGGCGAAGTGCTGAATGTCGTCTTCCCCGAGGTACGAGAAGTAGATCGTGCTGCAAACCATCGGGAAGGTGTATAAGCCCAACGTCATCAAGGTCATCACGTGAAAGAACACGCCGGCCGAGATCATCACCCGCCGGCCAAGGCCTTTCCAAGCCAGGAACAAAAACAGCACTTCCCAGACGATGGTCACGTAAGCCGACGCCACGACGAGCGTGGGGTATTGCGAGAGCACCTCGCCGGCCGGATTGGAGAAGTTCACGTTCGAGAGCATCCAGAACACGATCTGGTCGCCGCTGAAGAATTCCGGCGTGTGCATTTTGGTGATGGCGGCGCCCAGGTAGACGGTGCCGATCAACAGTTGCATCAATCGCTGCGGCCACACGGGAAACTTCGGCCAGGCCACCCTTGGCTCTCCGGGCCAGAGGGTTTTCCGCCGCCGGCAGCCCGCGAGCCAGCTATCGACGGACCACACCGCCCCGCACGGGGACACGGTCAGGAGAATCATGATGTGCGACGCGATCACGGAATACTTGGTGATCGTGCTGACGGAATCCAGCATATTGAGGTAGATGTAAAGCACGGTGCTGATGGCCAACGACATCCGCGTGCACCAGCCGATCGAACTGGCGACGAGGGCGAGAATCAAGATGGTGTGCAAGACCACCATGACTTCGCCGGAAACCAGGGGCAGCATATTGCACCATCCGTAGACGGTGCTCAACGGGCAAGGGGCCCCGTCGGTGGAATACAGTTCGCGGGTGGTGGCCCAGCGGGGCAGCATCACGGTCAACAGCACCAGGGGCATCAACATGCGCACCAGCGCCAGCGAAAACGGCGTTTCCTCCCGATAGAAGAAATCGCGAATCCGTTCGGAAATCCGGGCATCCTGCCGAGAAAACGATTGTGTGCTCATGCTCACCGGGACATCCTTGTTGATTGGGGCGCTTGTTGTTCGTTGTGAATGATCAGCCGGCTGACGCCGGCCGCTCGCCGGAGTGTTTGATCATCGAGGCTGAGTGATTTCCGCGCGGAATCAATGGCCGAGCGGGGAGCCGCTGACTTGGGGCGAATCGCCCGTGTTCCACGGGGCCGACTGTTGGAAGAGTTGGTTTTGCTCCATCTCGCTAAAGCCCAGCGTCACGAACGGCCGGGTTTTGCGAAACTCGGCTTCCAAGCGGGGGTTGTTGGACATCGTCATATTCATTTGCGTGGTCAGCCAGTTGGAGTTCGACTGGAGCACGACGCCGTCGCTCGTGAAGACGTGCCGGACGTGCCGGTAGCGGTGGGGCATCTTGGGTTCTTCGTAGCGGGCGTCCCAGAGCGGGTCGGGCAGGTTGAATTTCTTGGGCCAGGCTTCTTCGAGCACGAAAATCCGCGCGACCGGTTCGTGATCTGTGTGGTTGAGCACGTTCAGAGCCATCGACGCGCAGAAGGTTTGGTAGGGGTCGTAATGCCGGCGTCCCAGATTGCCGTAGGGCCGGTACTCCCCCCAGGGCGGAGGGAGGACCTCATAGAACTTGCCGCTTTCGCCCTCGACGATGACCTGGTTGCGGGTGGAATAGGCCGCCCAGCCGCAGAACATGTCCCACACGATGAAATACATCGTGGGGTGGATGCCCGTGCCGAACTGCAGCGTATGCGACACCAGTCCCCACCCCAAGGTCGTGAGATAAGCCGCGATCGTGAGATGCGTTAGCCAGCGTTTCATGGGGAAACCATCCTTGGCAACCGGAACCCGCCCGGCACGGCGGCGTCGGCTTCCCGACGCCGAAACTTGAGTCCATTCGGGCGAAATGTTCCCGAAAGTCGCGTTTTCGTCAAGACCAAATTGTAGATAAAACCGTCAACTATCCGGGATTGCTTGTTGTTTCAGACACTTGATGCTAACCTGCTCAAATCTTGATCGGGGAATTTTCCCTGAATGGGTGTTTTGGTGTTTCAATCAAATCCCCCCAGGGGATTCAAACCCGCCATCGAATTCCCACTCATTCTCCCCTTGGGTTTCCGAATCATTTGAATTCCTCTCGATAGATCTGAACACAATCGCACCCACCCAAGATGGGGGGCTAGGAAGTGACGCGGAACGAATCTATGCGGATTGCGATTGTTGGTTCTGGAATCTCCGGTCTCGTTGCGGCCTATCTGCTGCATCGCGATTATGAGGTCACCCTCTTCGAGGCCAACGACTACCTCGGCGGCCACACTCACACCGTGGACGTCCATTGGCAGGGCGAACGGCACGCCATCGACACCGGCTTTATCGTCTGCAACGACCGCACCTATCCCAATTTCCTCCAACTGCTCGACCATCTTCGGGTCCCCATTCAGCCGACGTCGATGAGCTTCAGCGTCCGCTCGGACCGCACCGGCCTCGAGTACAACGGCACCTCCTTAAACCGGCTGTTTGCCCAACGGCGAAACCTGTTCCGCCCCGGCTTCTACCGGATGCTCAAAGACATCACGCGGTTCAACCGCGAATCGCTGGCCCTGTTGGAAACGGCCGGCGACGAGGTAACTGTCGGCGAATACGTCCGGCAGCACCGCTATTCCCAAGAGTTCATCGGCCAGTATCTGGTGCCGATGGGCGCTGCCATTTGGTCGTGTCCGCCGGGCGTGTTTCGGCAATTCCCGATGCGGTTCATCGTCGAATTCTATCACCATCACGGCTTGCTCAGCCTGCGAAACCGCCCGCAGTGGTACGTCATCCAAGGTGGCTCTTGGCGTTACGTGGACAAGCTCACCGCCGGGTTCCGGGAGCAAATCCGCTTGAATTGTCCGGTTTTGTCCGCGACTCGGTATCCGGATTTCGTGGAAATCGCAACCGAGGGCGGTGCGCCCGAGCGGTTCGACGAAGTGATTTTCGCCTGCCACAGCGATCAGGCTTTGCGCATCTTAGAGGACGCGTCTCCGACGGAACGGGACGTATTAAGCGAGTTTCCCTATCAACAGAACACGGCCGTGCTGCATACCGATCCCTCGGTCTTGCCGAGGATGAAAAAGTGCTGGGCAAGTTGGAACTATCATCTCCCAAAAGACGAAACCGCCGCCGCGACGGTGACCTACAACATGAATATCCTCCAGTCCCTCGAATCCCGGCACGTGTTCAATGTGACCTTGAACGAAACCGACGCGATCGATCCCGCGCGAATTATTCAAACGATGACGTATCACCATCCGATCTACACCACGAAGCGGGCCGCGGCGCAGGCTCGGCACGGCGAACTCGTTCGGCAAAACCGCACCTCGTTTTGCGGAGCCTACTGGGGCAACGGCTTCCACGAAGACGGCGTCAACAGCGCGCTGGCCGTCGGCCGGGCCTTCGATCAAACCTTGGAGAAAGCGATAGAAGAACGCGTGGGGTTCGCAGTGCGGACCGTTGAAGTTTAGATCTGAGCGGCTGGGCGTTAGCCGCCGGTCTTGGTTTTGAAGGACTTCCCTTCATCGAGACCCGAGGCGTGCACCCACCGCTCAGACTAGGAAACCTGTTCTAGACACCAAACACAAAAGGCCGCGGGCCGCGATGGAAAGCTGTTTGTATATCGGATGGGTCAGGCATCGCCGGTTTTTACCGGTGCCGCATGATTTCGCCTATTCCGGTTTCTGGCTTTACCTCGACTTGGCGGAGTTGGACGAAGTCTTCCGCGGCCGCTGGTTCTGGTCGACGAAACGTGTCGCCCCCGCGCGGTTTCGCCGGGAAGATCATCTCGGCGACCCGGAGGTTCCATTGGACGCCGCGGTCCGCGATCGGGTCGAAACCGAAACCGGCCGCCGGCCTTCTGGTCCGATCCGGTTGCTCACGCATCTTCGCTACTTCGGCTACGTGATGAACCCGGTGAGTTTCTACTACTGCTTCGATGCC
This sequence comes from uncultured Planctomycetaceae bacterium, assembly GCA_963815195.1. GTDB lineage: Bacteria > Planctomycetota > Planctomycetia > Planctomycetales > Planctomycetaceae > CAWAVN01. Next base: position 104,548 of record CAWFGE010000006.1, on the reverse strand, counting down.
GAGGGCTCCAGGGTGCAGACCATCGTGGCGGAAGTCCACAACACGCCCTGGGGCGAAGAGCATTGCTACGTGCTCGACCGCTCCGCCGATCGGGGCGCGGGGCAACTGCTCCGCTTCGAGCATCCCAAGGCGTTTCACGTCTCGCCGTTTCTGGATATGGACTACACCTACCGCTGGCGGATCAGCGAACCCGGCGAACATTTGACGGTGCACATCGACAACCTCCGCGAGAACACCAAATGGTTTGATGTCACGTTTTTGCTGTCCCGCCGGCCGATCACGGGATTTCAGTTGGCCCGCGTCTTCGCCCGGCATCCGTGGATGACCGGCAAGGTCGCCGCGGCGATCTATTGGCAAGCCCTCAAGCTGTGGCTCAAAAAAGTGCCGTTTTTTCCTCACCCCAACCATCGCGAGACCCCCCAAACCCGCCCATCATGAATACCACCGCCCCATCGACCAACGGCCAACATCGGCCTTCGCTGCGAACGGTTTCCGAGTGGAATTGGAAAGACCACTGGGCACGAAAGCTCGTGCTCAAGCAGTTTCAGGATTTAGAGTTCGGCCGGCTGCAGCTGACGGACGCCCTGGGCACGCACGCCCTCGGAGACGCGGACGCGGACTGGGAACTCCAGGTGAAAATCCACGACCCCGCGTTTTACCGCCGGACCGTCCGCCGGGGTACCTTGGGCGTGGCCGAATCCTACATGGAAGGGCATTGGCACTGCGATCACCTCACGCGGTTGTTTCAAATCATCATCCGCAACATGCAGGATCAAACGCCCGCCGCCGGCAAAGGCTCCCGGCTCGCCAACGTGGTGGATTGGTTCGTGCACCGCATGCGGCGGAACACCAAAGCCGGCAGCCGCAAGAACATCCACGCCCATTACGACCTGGGCAACGATTTCTTTTCGCTGTTCCTCGACGAGACGATGACGTATTCCTCGGGCATTTTTTCCACGCAGGAATCGAGCCTCACGGACGCTTCGCGGGAAAAGATCGACCGCATCTGCCGGAAGCTGCACCTAAAGCCCGGCGATCATCTGTTGGAAATCGGCACGGGCTGGGGGGCGCTCGCGATTCACGCCGCCCGCAAATTCGGCTGCCGGGTGACCACGACGACCATCTCTCAAGAGCAGCACACCTTCGCCCGCGAGCGCGTGCGTGAGGCGGGGCTGGAAAATCAAATCACCTTACTTCTGGAAGACTACCGCGACCTCAAAGGCCAATATGACAAGTTGATTTCGATCGAAATGATCGAAGCCGTGGGCCACCGGTTCTTCGACGCGTATTTCAAGAAATGCAGTTCGCTCTTAAAGCCCGAAGGCTTGATGGGCCTGCAGGCGATCGTGATGAACGACCAGCGGTTCGCCGGCTATTTGCGAAGCGTGGATTTCATTCAGCGGTACATTTTCCCGGGCGGCTGTCTGCCTTCGGTGGGGCGGATCATGGAATCCATCGCCCGCATGACCGACCTTCGCGTCCTGCATCTCGAGGACATCGCCCCGCATTACGCCCAGACGCTCCGCTGCTGGCGGGACCGGTTTTTTGAGAAGCTCGACGCCGTCCGCGAGCAGGGCTATCCCGAATCGTTCATCCGCATGTGGGAGTATTACCTCTGCTACTGCGAGGCGGCGTTCGAGGAACGCTACATCGGCACCGTGCAAATGGTGTTCGCCAAACCCGCCTCCCGCCACGACCTGGCCGCATCGGACCTGGCAATCGCCAAGCCCCACTTCCGCTCGGAGTTGGCGACGGTCTGATTGCGTAGCCCAGATTTTTTAACGCAAAGGCGCGAAGAGAAGACGCAATGCGGCGCAAAGGTGTTAATTTCACGAGTTCCAAAGTTCGTGCGCTTTTGGTGGAACCGTCCCGGCTGCATTAGCCGACGAGACGGGCGCTTGCCGGTAATATCTTGGCAAGCGCTCAAATCGCGTTCTTCTTTGCGTCTTCTCTTTGCGAGCTTCGCGTTAAATCCTTTGGCAGAACAAAATCAGAGCTGGCTCCGGTCTAATCTTTCGGAAGCGCGGATGCCCAGATATTTGATGAAGCCTTCGTCGAGTTGGAATTTCAAGCGGAAGCCGTTTTCGATGGGCCGGCTGGTGATCCGCATCAGGTCGTTTTCCGGCGTGAACGCATCGCGGGCGGCTTGACGGCCAGCGCCTTTCGCGTCCGGATTCAATCCCACCCAACTCGAAAGGTTGATTCCGGCGAATCGGATCTTGGAATGATCTTCACGAGGGATTCACCGGACACGACCTACTCGACTTTTGATTTTCCTGTGGCGGGTCTGCAATTCTCAATCACAATTTCCAAATCGACATGGTAACCATATTGTTTCTCTTGCATCGAGAGTCCGCCGCCGCTTGGAGAATCGGGAACCTTTCCTCCGGGAATCGTTTCAAACTGCGATGGAAGAACGCTTCGGCCCAGGTAATACAAGAAACGGGTGAAATGGATCTCTCCGGTAAATGGGACTTCGGAACCAGGTTTCAACGCTTTCCACGTTTCCAACGAATCTTTGGCAGGGTGAAATTCTAACACGAAGCCTGCCCGCATGGGGTACTTCGGCTGGAATTGAATCGCCTCCTCGGAGACGGACTGAAGCGGCAAGCTCCAAGAAATCTTGTCACCGTGCTTGATCCCCTTGACCCCGAATCCATACTGCTCCGATTTTCGGCGGCAAGCCGCCCTAAAACTCCGATAATCGGTTTTTGGATCGCTCGGTTCACTTTCGACCGACATCGCCCCACATCCAAGCAATCCCAATCCGATCAATCCCAAAAGACTAGTTGTTCGGAACGACGACATTTGGGGCATCCTTCAACAAAAAAGGTGTTCGACGGGGTTTCCAAGACACAATGCAGCATAGAACTAGAATCCAATCGATTTTTTGACCGACCACCCGACAAGCCGCGAACCAAAGCCGGTTTGACGAGGAAAGGGGCGGCCCCGCGAACCTCTCCGACTCGACCGTTTAATCGTTTCGATCATGATCAGAGCTGGCTCCGGTCTAATCTTTCGGAAGCGCGGATGCCCAGGTATTTGATGAAGCCTTCGTCGAGTTGGAATTTCAAGCGGAAGCCGTTTTCGATGGGCCGGCTGGTGATCCGCATCAGGTCGTTTTCCGGCGTGAACGCATCGCGGGCGGCTTGACGGCCAGCGCCTTTCGCGTCCGGATTCAATCCCACCCAACTCGAAAGGTTGAGCACCATTTGGAACGGGGCGATTTTGTCGGGAGGGATCGGCTGGTCGGGGATGGTTTCTACCTGGGTGATGGCTTCTTTGAGCTTCTCGGCGGCTCCTTCGCGTCCCAACGCAAACCACACCGCGCCGCGTCCCGCGCCGATGTAAAGCGCGGGCATGCCGCCGTAGAGCCGTTGTTCGGGAGGCCGGCCGTCGCCTTTGGCCAGCAGGCGATGCAGGCTGATGCCGTTGTGGGACTCGGCGTTCATCTCCAACTCGGCGATTTCGGGCAGCTTGGAGAGTTGCTGCAAGACGCCCTGGAGACCCGCCGCGAAATCGCCCGCCAGGTCGATTTTCAGTCCGCCTAAGAGCACAAACTTTCCGGGCGGCTCGCCGACGAACTGCAGGAAGAAGTCCACCGAGCCGGAATTGACCGTGGACCCGAGCGACTTGACGATGCCCGCCACCGGCGTGGGATCGAGGTTCTGTTTCGTCATCGCCTCGGTCAGCCCCGCATCGAGAGCTTGGACAAGTTCGCTGAAAACCTTTTTGTCGTCCTTTTGGAGGGTCCACGATCCCGTCGCCGCCAGCGGAATGCGCTCGGAATAGATGTTGGCGAACTGCGTGGGCTTGCCGGGGAAGTTTTTGAGATCTTTGGCGAAGGCACTCTTGGGGCGGGCCTTCATTTCCAGTTCGACGACGATGCTCTTGGTTTCCTGCGAAGCATCCAAACCGAGCGTAAAGCTTTGCCCGTCTTTGAGGAGGGCTTCGATCATTTTCAGGTTGTTCATGCCCGCGGCCTTGCGAGCGCGGTACGGGGCGTCCGGCTCATCGTCGCGCTGCTGGAGTTGGGCCGACATTTGGGCGCGGAGCAGATCCATGACCATCGTCCGCATGCCCTCTGGAACGCCGTCCATGTTGATCGAAACCGCCAGGTCGTAGCGAGTTGTCATCCCTTGCGTCAGTGGGCCGGGATCGGGCAACTCGCGGTCGAAGGCTTCGAGGTTATTTGCGACATACGCATAGCCGCCTTGAAATTGGACGTAGAACGATCGCCGGGGGCCTTCGATTTCGTAGCGGTTCTCTTCGCCCGCCACGGGTTTCGTCTTGATGGGGCCGAGTTCCAGGGTTTTCAACAGGTCGGCGATGTTATCCACGGGAACGTAGCTCACCGGATCGACGCCCGGCGTCAAACCGGGTTTGAAGTACAACATCAGCCCCATTGATTTCTTGCGGTCGAGGCCTTTCAGGTTCCCGGCGTTCCCCAAGAACCCGTTGATCACGTCCATCAGATCCGCCCGGCCTATGGTTTTGAACATATAGTTCACATCGCCCAACATCCGGTCCACTCCCGCCGCGTTGAGCACCAACACCGGCGGCAGCTTTCCCACGGGGGTTTCGGCTTCCTGCCCTTGAACGGCACCGGCTCCGCGGCCCAACAGCCCCGCCAGCGAGAGCAACACCACCAACAGACTCCGGCGGATTCCCGGAAACGGAACGCCGTCTTTCCCATCCGACAATCGAAAACCGATCACAGCAGGCGCCTTTCCTCAAAGAGTTTTCCCGGACCGCGCGCGTTGGGCGATGGACCAAACGCCGGCAGTCCCGTTTTTTCTGTACAATCTGTACTCCAGCTTATCCACAAATGGTTTCAACCGCGACCGCTTTTGTCGTGCTGGGGAAACTCTGCGTGTCTCTCGGACTGTTCCGGGATGTGGCGAATTTTCAACAGCCAATCTCCCCGGATCCGCAAAGCCTTCGCAAAACGCCTGCCTTCCATAGCCTACGCTATAGTGGCGACCTGACCAACGGGACCCAGTTCCGGATTTGCGGAGAATTGTAATGAGAAATTCTTTGCAACTTGCGGACTCTCTCCGGATAATCCGAGGCGGAAACATTTTAATCGCTGCAAGATGCAGTGCCGGGCCGGGTCTCGATCCTACTGACATCTTGGGAGGAACAACAATGAGAAACATCTTGGGCGGAGCCGTTCTCGCCGTGCTGGCCTTGGCCGGTGCCCGTGCGGAGGCCGGCTATTGCGGGGCGGCAAGCTACCAATGCTGCCCGACGACGGCGTGTCAGCCAACCGCGTGCTACACCGCGTGCCGGGTCGAGCGAACGACTTGCTACCGCACGGTTTACGAAACCTGCTATCAGCCGGAGCAGTACACCGTCAATAAAACAGTGTACGAGACTGTGTACGAAGATCGGCAGCAAACGTGCTATCGCAACGTGACCGAAACCGCGTTCCGGGACGAGCAATACACCGTCCGCAAGCCGGTTGTCGAAACGAGTTGCCGGGAAGAGGCCTATCAAGTCCAAAAGCCGGTGTGGGAAACATGTTACAAGGAATGCAACTACACCACTTGCCGGCCCGTGTGGGAGACCTGCGAACGCGAATGCCGGCGGACCGTGATGCGGCCGGTGTGGGAGACCTGCGAACGCGAATGCCGGAAGACCGTGATGCGGCCCGTCACCGAAACCGTGATGCAAGAACGCTGCTACACCGTGATGCGGCCCGTCACCACCTACCGCACCGTGACCGAAGACCGCGGCTGCTGGACGACGCAAAAAGTCTGCATCCCCGGCCCGGTGCTACCGCGGCTGGTCTGCGACCCCTGCACGGGACCGCGGATTTGCATGGTCCGCTGTCCGGGCATCACGTGCTGCAAGCGGGTTTGGCAGCCGAACGTCGTCTGCCGGCAGATTCCCTGCACGACGTGCTGCCCGCAAGTCGTCCGCAAGCAATGCCCGGTGCAAGTCTGCCGCTATGTGCCGGAGACAATCGTTCAAAAAATCCCGTATCGCACCTGCCGAATGGTTTCCGAAGAGATCGTGCAAAAGGTGCCCGTCCGCACGTGCCGCTGGGTCCGGGAAACGCATTGCCAGAAGATCCCGATCCGCACCTGCCGGATGGTCTGCGAGACCCGCACCCGCAAAGTCCCGGTGCAAACGTGCCGCTGGGTGGAAGAAACCTGCTGCCGGAAAGTTCCCGTGTGCGTGACAAAACGCGTACCTTATACCGTGACCGAGCGAATTCCGCATTGCGTGGCGAAGCAAGTCCCGGTGACCTGCACCCGCATGGTCGCCAAATGCGTGCCCCGGCAGGTCGCTTATGAAGTTTGCCAGATGGTCCCGGTGACGGTCTGCCCCACGCCTTGCGGGGCTCCGACGTGCACGGACTGTTCCACCGGCGATTGCGGCCTTGAAACGAATCCCAACCCGGCTCCGAATCCCAACCCGGCTCCGAATCCCAACCCGGCTCCGAATCCGGTTCAAGAACCCACGCCGACGTTCCAAGACTCGAACAAACCGACCCCGGTTCCCGAAAAGGAACGCGCCCCGAACACCGATCCCGCCGTGCGCAAGGCACCCTAAACGCTGGATTGGTTACTCAAACTCCAAACCGAAGCACGAGCCGATCACCGGCTCGTGCTTTTTTTCGTCGGGGCACTGATGAGGATCGGCCCGCCGGTTGACAGCACGCAGGGGCGGGGTTTCAATGAGTCTGGGGAAAAGGAATCCATTCACAGAATCATGAATTACAGAAATCAAACCGGTCAGCACAATTCTCGGTGGAGTTTGGCATGTCTCGCAATCGTCGGCCCTCGGCTTTGATCCTGCTTTTGATTTTGGGCTTCGCTCAACCCGTGCGGGCGGAACCCCAGCCGGCCGTTGCCGCCAAGGCAGGTCATACCGACGCCCCGGCGTTTTATGATCCCATCGAGCAAACGGTCGAAGGCTGGACGATCGACGTCGATCCGCAGTTGCTTCAAGAAGAAAACGCCGAGGTCCGGGAACTGGCTTTCAAAGCCCTCGCGAACCATTTGCAGCGGGTGGAGTTTATCGTCCCCAAAGATCGGCTCGCCGATCTCAAAAAGATCCGCATCTGGCTGGAACTCGACAACCCGAACATCCGGGGGATGCAGTATCATCCCAACCGAGGCTGGCTGTTGGCCCACAAGCACGATCCCCGACTGGTGGGGCACGTGCACATTCCGCAGGCCCGGGAACTCTACAACCGCCGGATGTGGGCGAAGCATCCTTACGTTGTGTTGCACGAATTGGCCCACGGCTACCACGATCAAATCCTGAGCTTCGACAATCCCGATGTGATTCAGGTCTTCAAGAACGCCGAGGAAAAAGGCCTCTACGAAAAGGTGCTCTTATACACGGGCAAGAAAGTTCGGCACTACGGCCTCACCAACCACAAGGAATATTTCGCGGAATCCACCGAGGCGTATTTCGGCGTCAACGATTTCTACCCGTTCGTGCGGGCCGAGCTGAAAGAGCACGATCCCGAAATGTACGCCCTCTTGGAAAAAATCTGGGGCCCGGTACGCTAATCCCTCCGGTCGCGGTATCATGGACAAAGGCGAGCGTGGGGCGTATGCCCCATGATGTTTCGAAGAACCAAAAGCGATCCATCCAAAGGTCGATCCAAAGGTGACATCGTGAAAAGTTGTCTGACGCAAACCTCTGTTTTCCAACTCGCGGCTTTCGTCGCTTGGGCCTTGCTGTGCGGTCCGCTCGCGGCTCAAGAGCAACTCGCGGATCAAGAGCAGCAGCAAGTCAGCTTTTACCGGCAAGTGCGGCCGATTTTGCAGAGGCATTGCTCGGGCTGCCATCAGCCGGCGAAAAAAGGTGGGCAATTGCTGCTCACGTCTTTTGCCGATTTCCAGAAAGGCGGCGAGAACGGCGAAGCCTTCACGCCCGGCAAGCCCGACGAAAGCCTGATCCTGGATTACATCTCCGGCGACAAGCCCGAGATGCCGTTGAACGCCGAGCCTTTGGACAAGAAGCAGGTCGATCTCATCGCCCGCTGGATCAAGGAAGGCGCGAAGACGACACGCCTGCGAGGCTCGAAGAAGTCATCTCCGCCGAGAACCCGCCGCGGTACGTCAGGCCGCCGGTGATCACGGCCCTCGCCTATTCGCCGGACAGCGGGCTAATCGCGGTGTCGGGCTTTCAGGAAATCCTGCTGCACAAAGCCGACGGCAGCGAACGCCTGGCTCGGCTGGTGGGGCGGTCGCAGCGGATCGAATCCTTGTGCTTCTCGCCGGACGGGTCGCAACTGGCGGCCGTCGGCGGCACGCCGGCTTTGTTCGGGGAGGCCCAGATTTGGAACGTGGCCGATCGCAAGCTGGCCCTCTCGATGACGGTGGCACCCGATACGCTGTTCGGGGCGAGCTTCAACGACAAGGGCACACAGACTCGCATTTGGCGGAGCGGATAACCGGGCTCGCGTCATCGATGTCAAGGAGGGCAAAATCATCATGCGGTTCGACGCCCACGCCGACTGGGTGTTCGGGACGACGTTTTCCTTGAAGAACGATCACCTGATTACGGTGAGCCGGGATATGTCGATGAAGCTCGTCATCGTGGAGAACGCCCAGTTCGTGGACAACATCACGAGCATCACGCCGGGGGAGCTCAAGGGCGGGCTGGTCGATGTCGAGCGGCATCCCGCGAAGGAAGAAGTCCTCACCGGCGGCGCGGACGGGGAACCCAAGCTCTATAAAATCTTCCGCACGCAGGCCCGCAAGATCGGCGACGACTTCAACCGCATCCGCAGCTACGAAAGACTGCCCGGCCGGATCTTCGATCTCGAATTCAACAAAGACGGCAGCCGCTTCGTCGTTGGAGCCAGCACCGCCACCGGCGGGTCGGCCCGGATTTACGAGACCGACACGGGCAAGCTCCTGCACGAACTTCCCGAAATCGAAGGCCCGATCTTCGCCGTCGCCTATCGGCCCGACGGCAAACAGGTCGCCGTCGGCGGCTTCGACGGCCAAGTGCGGTTGTACGATGCCGAGTCGGGAAAACTCGTCAAAACCTTCACCCCGGTCCCCTTAACCCAAGACAAAACCGCCGCGAAGTAGGAAACAAGGCGAGGAGCGGCCGATGTCAGCCGGCCGGTTCTCACACATCGGCGGGAAGCCCTTCGGGTGAAGAGGATGACCAGAAACCCGGGGCTTGCAAAAAAGTCAGCCGTTTGCAGACATCGGCGACGATTTCCCCAAGGAGCGAGGCGTTGTCCCAGGTGATTCCGTTGGAGCTTTTGCAGGCAGGCGAAGAGGGTGCGATCCATTCCGTGGAAGGCAGCGAGAGCCTCACGCATCGCCTGGCCGAGATGGGGATTCGCGAAGGGGCCGCGATCCGCATGATCCGTCCCGGAACGCCGTGCCTCGTCGCGGTCAACAACCACCGCATGTCGCTGCGCATCGAAGGCTCTGCTTCGGTGCTGGTGGAGGTTGCGGACACTCACACGCCTTAAGGAAGAACGGAAACATGGCCACGCTCGATTCGCTGACCGCTGTGGGACAACGCGCGCGGATTTTGGACGTCCTCGGCGACGACGGCATCGCCATCCGCCTGATGGAGATGGGGCTGACCGATGGCGAGGAAATCGAACTCCTGGGCTTTGCCCCGTTGGGTGATCCCATCGAATACTCGGTCCGCGGCTATCGGATTTCCCTCCGCAAGTCCGAAGCCGGCCGCGTCCAAATCGAATTGCTGTCAGGAAAGAACGACCCGTTCTGAATCGATTCGCTTTGAGTTCTGAATCGCTTCCGGGGGAAGTTGCGTTGGAAAGCAATCAGAACGGCTGTGCCGATCATCGGGATCCCAGGACTGGTGTCGTGTTTCGGTGGGAGTATTCGTTTCCATCTCGCAAAGATTGCCGATTTGCGAAGCCGGGTGAGGTGCGAAATCCCGCGGGGATGGTATGCTGAAAACACACGGGAAAGTCGCCCATCGCACCGCGATGGTAGCGCTTCCAAGAGCCGCGGACGAAATCAGACCACCCCTCACGATCCCCAGAACCGCTATGAACCGACTTGAAGGCATTTTCACGCCCAACCTTGTTCCCTACGACAACCAAGGCAACATCCACGAATCCGAACTGAGGCGGTATGTGGATTGGTTGATCGAGCGCGGCGTGCACGGGCTTTATCCCAACGGGTCCACCGGCGAGTTCACGCGGTTCACGCCGGAAGAACGCCGGCGGATCGTGGCGATCATCGCCGACCAGACCGCCGGCCGAGTCCCGATCCTCGCCGGGGCCGCGGAAGCGAACGTCAAGGAGACTCTCGCGGCCTGCGAGTATTACGCCGAGATCGGCGTGCGGGCCGTCGCGATCGTGGCTCCGTTTTATTACAAACTCAGCCCGGCTTCGGTGTACGCCTACTTCAAGGAGATCGGCGACCACACGCCCGTGGACGTCACGCTCTACAACATCCCCATGTTCGCGAGCCCCATCGATGTGCCCACGGTGCAAAGGCTCGCCGAGGAATGCCCGCGGATCGTGGCCATCAAGGATTCCTCCGGCGATTTGCCGCACATGATCCGCATGATCCGGGCCGTCCGCCCGCACCGGCCGGACTTCTCGTTCCTCACCGGCTGGGACGCGGCCCTGATGCCGATGATGCTCATCGGCTGCGACGGGGGCACAAACGCCAGCTCCGGAGTCGTTCCCGAACTCACGCGAAAACTTTACGACTGCACCAAATCGATCCGGCTCGACGAGGCCCGCAAAATCCAATACGACCTCGTGAACCTGTTCGACACGATGATCTACTCCGCCGAGTTTCCCGAAGGCTTCCGGGCGGCGGTGGAGCTGCGCGGCTTCCGCATGGGCCGCGGCCGGCAACCACTCTCGGCCGAGCAGCAGACCGACCTCGCCGCGCTCAGCCGGACGTTGCAGTGTTTGCTCTCCGAGCATGGCTTTACGGATCAACCCGTCGGCGGCTGCCCGGTGCCGCAAGACGAAACGCTCGAGCCGGCGGACGTCAGCGCCATCGTTCAAAACGTCGTCGCCGAGCTCAAACGCCGCGGCCTGGCGTGAATCAGCGGTTGTCTTCCCCGTCGCGGGTGCTCAGGCGTTTTAAGACGTCGGCGGAGACGGTGTTGGAGTAGAACTTCACCGAGCCGTCGGCATGCAGGAACAAAGCCCCCGTGCGCTGGGCGTTGCCGAAGCTGGTGCTGTCGCGGTTCAGGCCTTCGCCCACGGTCCGCCAGTTGCCCGGTTCGCCCCAGGGGCGATAGTTTTGGGCGATTTCCCCCGCGACCAGGGTTTGCGACAGGCCGTCGAGAATATCGCTCTGGCGGACTTGGGAACTGCGGTCGAAAATCCCGACATTGGCGACGCTGCCGCCGTCGATTGTCATCTGCCCGCCAACGCCGGAGAAATGCGCGAGGGCGTAGCCTCGGGTGTTATATTTCTCCTGCACGCCGCCCGCCAGGTAGGCGGGGACCTCTTTGGTGAGCGGGGCTTTGTTCGACCCGCCGTCCCACGGTTTGCTCCGGTCGATTTGACGATAGGCCGCTTGCTGTCCGATGTATGGCAAGAGTTCGGTCATCCAACTGTGCAGGGCGATTTCGTTGCCGGATTCTTCGACGAGATACGTGCTGCCGGCGGGATATTCGTGAAACTGCTGGTGATATTCATTGAGACCGCGGCCGATGTCTTTCAGATGCGATTGCGTCACCTCCCGCCCGCTGGCTTTCCGCTGTTTGGCGCTCCAGGGGGCGATGACCAAGGGCCCCAGGAACATCGCCAGCGTGCCCAAAATCATCCCGGCGATGGCGAAGCCCGCGCCGGTTTGCCGGCCGCGCGAATGTTGGATTTCATTAAAGGAAATCAGCCCTATTACGGCGCCCCAAAACCCAACAGCGCCGGCGGGATTCGCGTCCAGACGTCCGGCATCGCGGCCAAGAGCGTCAATGGCACGGCGAACAATCCCACCAACAGGCTGAGCATCGCCCCCCGCGAGCGGCCGGTTTTGACCTCAATGTTTGCCAACTTCGCCGCCACGGGTGATTCGGAATCCGTGACAAAAAACGGGACCGGCTCCGCCAATGCCGGCATCGGCGGTTCGGCGTATGGCTCCTCCGGGTCGTCAGCTTCCAGCTCGACTTCCTCCTCCGGTTCGGGAGCGGCCTCTTCGGTCCAGTCCTCTTCTTCCACCTCGTCCGAGGCAGCCGGCGTGGAGGATTCGCTTTCCGCGAGGAGATCGTTTTCGCTCTTGCGGCGAAACCAGGCGGGCGGCGGCGCGGCTTCTTGGTCCTCCAAGCCGGGCTCTGCCTGGGGAACCTCGGGAACCGGCGGCGAGGCAACGCCCATCAACTCCCACAAACCTTTGCCCCCGGACTGCGGCTGTTCGGTGTCTTCGTCGGCGGCGACGGACGACGCCCGCTCGGCCGCGCGCCCCTCGGACGATGCGGAGCCTCCCTGTTGCCGCATCACGTCCCACAAACCGCGAGGTTTCGGTTCCGATTCATCCGCCATCAACAATCGATCCTTCCCATCAGAAAGAAACGGCCCTCCTTTCCACTATGTCGCCCGCGAGCGGAGATTTCAATACTTTCTCCGCGCAGGCCCAATTTCGCAGCCAGGCATCGTATTAGCTCTTCAATAGCTCCTGCACGACGCGGCCGTGCACGTCGGTCAGTCGGAAATGCCGGCCTTGGAACTTGAACGTCAACCGCTCGTGCTCGATGCCTGATAGATAGAGAATCGTGGCTTGCAGGTCGTGGATGTGGACTTGATCCTTGACGACGTTGTAGCCGTATTCATCAGTTTCGCCGTGGCTGTGGCCGGGCTTCACGCCGCCGCCGGCCATCCAGGTGGTGTAGCAATAGGGATGATGATCGCGGCCGTGCTTTTTCTTGTTGTTGATATCGCCTTGCCCGAAGGGGGTTCGACCGAACTCGCCGCCCCAGATGATCAGCGTCTCATCGAGCAAGCCGCGCTGTTTAAGATCCTGAACCAAACCCGCCGAGGGCTGATCGGTGTCCCGGCATTGCTCGATGAGTTGCGTGGGCAGGTTTTGATGCTGGTCCCAACCGGAATGCATCAACTGCACAAACCGCACGCCCCGCTCCGCCAGCCGGCGGGCGATCAAGCAGTTGTAGGCAAACGAGCCCGGCCGGGTCACATCGGGGCCATAGAGATCGAGCGTGGCTTTGGATTCCGTCGAAAGATCCGTCAGCGCAGGCACCGAAGTCTGCATGCGATAGGCCATCTCGTATTGAGCGATCCGCGTGGCGATTTCGGGATCGCCCACGGCTTGGTATTTTAGGGAATTCATCCTGGCGAGGCCGTCCAATAGGTCGCGGCGGATTTCCGTCGTCATTCCCGGCGGATTGGAGAGATACAGCACCAGGTCCCCGCCGCCGCGGAACTTGACGCCTTGATATTTCGTCGGCAGAAACCCGCTGCCCCAGTAAAAATCATAGAACAACTGCCCGCAGGTCCCTTCGCGGTCGCGGGACGTCATCACGCAGTACGTGGGCAGGTTGTCGTTCTCGCTGCCGAGCCCATAAGACAGCCAGGCCCCCATGCTCGGCCGGCCCGGTTGCTCGGCCCCGGTCAAGAGAAACGTCATCGCGGGCGCGTGATTGACCGCTTCGGTCTTCATGGATTTCACGAAGCACACATCATCCACGATCTGGCCGAGATGCGGCAGAAAATCGCTGACCCACGCCCCGCATTCCCCATGCTGCTTAAACGGAGCAATCGCCCCCAAACACGGTTTGCCTTTGCCCGCCGTCATCGTGGACAGCTTTTGGTCTTTATGAATCGATTCGGGAATCTCTTCGCCCCGGCGTTTTTCGAGGATCGGCTTATAGTCGAACAGATCGACATGCGACGGCGCCCCCGATTGCATCAGATAAATCACCCGCTTCGCCCGCGGCGCAAGATGGGGCAAATCTTTGAGACCAGGATTCGATTGGCTCGACGTGGCCGCGGCTCGCATCCCGGTTTAGCAAACTCCCGAGAGCCAAAGCCCCGAGACCCATGCCGCTCGATGTAAGAAACTCGCGCCTGAGCAGTTCTTGTTTAGCCGATTGGATATTCTCGTTCGGGACGGACATTACGAAGCCTGTGAGTGAAAAAAACTAGAATAGCCGCAGGGGGGCACCGCCCGCAGGGGGGCACCGCCCGCAGGGTGGTCCGCCCCGGTTTTCTCGTATCGCTGAACCGGACGCTCGCGCGTGCCGGCTGATAAGGAACCTATTCTTTCGTGAGGACTTCATCGAGGTTGAGGATCACATTCACCACGGCCGTGTACGCTGCGAGTTCGGTTTCATTAAGGCTTGAATCTCGCGGGGCCTCGCCGACTTCCAAGAGCTGTTTCGCGGCGGTGGGATCTTTTTGATACTTGCCTCTCACCGTCTCCAGAATGGAGAGCAATGTTTTGAGTTCTTTATCTGTGGGATAACGGGAGGTCGCCAGCCGGAAGGCCCAACTGAGGCGGTCTTCCGGGGTGTCGCCGGCTTCGTTAAATAGTCTTTCGGCAAACAACCGGGCCGCCTCCAAATATGTGATGTCGTCCATGAGGGTCAGCGCATGCAGCGGCGTATTCGTGCGGGCCTGGCGGACGGTGCAAACCTGCCGAGCCGGGGTGTCGAAGAACATCGTCGGCCCCACCGACCGCCGCCAAAAGGTATACAGGCTCCGCCGGTACAGCTTGTCGCCGTGGTCTTGCTCGTATTTGATTTTTCCCAACGTCAGATCGAGCCAGACGCCGGTGGGTTGATAAGGCTTCACCGGCGGACCGCCTTGTTTCTCGACGAATAGCCCGGACAGAAACAAGGCCTGGTCCCTGAGCGCCAACGAAGACAAGCGAAACCGAGGCCCGCGGGCTAACAGGCGGTTTTCGGGATCGCGTTCCTGCAGTTTTGGCGTGACATGAGAAGACTGCCTGTAGGCGGCGCTGGTGACGATTAAGCGATGCAGAGCTTTGAGATCCCACTGGCCGGCAAATTCTGTGGCAAGCCAATCCATGAGTTCCGGGTGGCTCGGCCGCTCGCCTTGTGTTCCAAAATCCTCCGCGGTCTTGACGAGTCCGGTGCCGAAGAAATGCTGCCAGGCGCGATTGACCGCCACCCGCGCCGTCAAAGGGTGATTCGGAGCCACGAGCCATTTCGCCAACGCCAACCGATTTCGCGGCGCCTCGTTGGGCAAGGGCGGGAAGCAAGCCGGCACTCCGGGCGGAATCTCTTCCGACTTATCCGGCTGGTCCCATTGGCCGCGTTTTAAGCGGTAGGTCTGCCGGGGGTCTTTTCGCTCCCGCATAATCATGGTTTCCAGGACCGACTTGTTGAGGCCATCGAGGGATTTTTTGTTTTGGTCGAGTTGTTTTTGGATGTCTTTCTTTTGCTCCTCATTCGCCCCTTTGAGCTCCTGCTCAAGAGCCTTGCGTTCCGTTTCGAGTTTCTTGCGGCGAGCTTGTTCGTCGGGCGTGGGGAGGGGCAGCACGGGGTTCGCGTTGCCGCCGCGGTCCACGCTGCCGGTTTCATCGATGCTGTTAAACAGCGCATAGAGCCCGTAGAACTCTTTTTGCGTCAAGGGGTCGAATTTATGATCGTGGCAGCGGGCGCAGCCGGCGGTCAGCCCCAGCCAGACGGTTCCCGTCGTCTCCACGCGGTCCACGACGTATTCCACGCGGGATTCCTCCGCGATCCGCCCGCCTTCGCCGTTGAGCATGTGGTTGCGATGAAACCCCGTCGCGACGAGCTGCTCGGTCGTCGGGTTGGGCAGCAAATCGCCGGCGAGTTGCTCGACCGTAAATTGATCGTAGGGCATGTTGCTGTTAAAGGCTCGGGCGACCCAGTCCCGCCAAGGCCACAGCGTGCGAGTGCGTTCCTGCTGATAGCCGTTGGAGTCGGAATAGCGGGCCGCGTCCAGCCATTCGAGCGCGAAATGCTCCCCATACCGCGGCGAAGCGAGCAGGCGATCGACCACCTTCTCATAAGCGTCCGGAGAATCATCCGCGAGAAAGGCTTCCAACTCTCGAAGCGTGGGCGGCAGGCCGGTGAGATCGAGCGTGACCCGGCGGAGCAGAGTTTCATTCCGTGCAGGAGGCGACGGCGATAAACCTTCGCGTTCCAAGCGGGCCAGGATGAAGGCGTCGATCGCGTTCCGCGGCCAGGCATTGTGTTTGACGCCAGGCGGCGGCATTCGCTGGGGCGGGATCAGCGACCAGTGTTCCCGCCAGTCGGCGCCGGCGGCGATCCATTTTCGGATCAGTTCGATTTGCCCCGGAGTGATTTTTTGATGGGCCGCGGGCGGGGGCATTTTTTCGTTTTCATCGTCGCTTTCCAACCGGCGGATGAGTTCGCTTTTCTCCGGCCGGCCGGGCACGATCGCGCGATAGCCCCCCAAATCGGCAAAAGCCCCGGCCCGCGTGTCCAGGCGAAGGTTCGATTCGCGGGCGTTCTTATCCGGTCCGTGGCAGGCGTAGCAGGCATCGGACAGAATCGGGCGGATGTGCCGATCGAAATCAATCGCCAGGGTTGCCGGTTTTGACGGCGAATGCTTCTCGGCCTTCGCAGGAGTTTGAGCGAAGCTCGGAGAGACGAAAACGAGTATCGAAAGGCAAAACCAGAATTCGCGTCTCATGAGGTCATTCCGATGAGCAAACCGCGAGGTTGAAGGCGTGAAGATTCAGGCGGGAAGTTATCACACCTTCATTCTAACCGCCGCGTCCGAAACATGCACGCGGGCGGATGGAGTTACGGATGGGATAATGGGCCGGGCGCGGAGCGCACCCTATCCGGTCTTTGGCCACCCGGAACGGCGCGCCCGAAGGGAGAAGGGATTTGTTATCATCCTCAAACTGCAAGTCGAAAGTGGAGGGGGTGGCTGGGCGCAAAGGAGTGTTCCGAGGAAAAAGGAGATTGGAGATCTGGGGCCGTGTCAGGTGTTTCTCGCCCGGTGACAGCCCCAGCATTCGCAATTTAAGCCTTATTCAAAGGGGATTTGCGCCCCAGCCACCCGCACGCTTACAGTTTGAGTGATAATCGACGCTTTGGGAGCCGGTCCGCGTCAGGAGAGAATGTCCGTAATCGCGTCGGCTTTGACCATTTCGCGGGGTTGGTTGAGATGGTTGTAGATCGTGCGGCGGGGGTTGAGGCCGACGCTGTGGTAGATCGTCGCGAGCAGGTCGTTGGGATGCACCGGGTTCTCGATGGGAGCCGAGGCGGTCTTGTCGGACTTGCCGTGCACGAAGCCGCGTTTGACGCCGGCGCCGGCGACGACGGACGTGTAGCAGTAAGGCCAGTGATCGCGGCCATCGTCGCTGTTGCTGTTGCCGGAGGTGCTCACGCCGCGCTTCGGGCTGCGGCCGAATTCGCCGACCGCGACCACCAGCGTGTCTTCGAGCATCCCGCGTTCATCCATGTCCGCGAGCAGAGCCGACAGAGCGGCATCGAGCATCGGGGCGGACTGGTCCTTCATCCGCTTCGTCAAACCGGAGTGCACATCCCAGGAATGGTTGTCCGAGTTGGCGACCTTCGGCCAGTTGACTTCGACCACGCGGGTCCCGGCTTCGATCAATCGCCGGGCCAACAGGCAGCTTTGCCCGAAGGTGTTGTTGCCGTATTTCTCGCGAAGCTCTTTCGACTCGGCCCCCAGGTTGAAGGCTTCGCGGGCCTTGCCGGACAGCACCAGCCCCAAGGCTTTGTCGTAATATTCATTCAGGTCGTATTTAGAGACGGCTTGCTCCAACTCGTGCAGGCTGGAGTTGATCTGATCCCGCAATCGAGCCCGGCGTTCGAGCCGCGACAGCGAAATCTCGGGACGCAGCGTGAGGTCGTCCACGTTGATCTTCTCCATCTTCTTCATGTCCATATCATCGCCCGGAGGGTAGAGATAATACGGATCGTAAGCCCGGCCCAAAAAGCCGGCCGTGCCCGCCTTGCCGATCACACTGCTTTCCTGGAGCGGCCGGGGCATCATCACGTAAGGCAGCATCGGAGCGGTGGGCGGCTTGAGCTTGATGATATTGCAGCCGAAGTTCGGAAAGTCCTTCGGGCTGGGCGGTTCCAACTGTCCGGAGGGGCTGACCTTGTCGGCGGTGTAGCCCGTGAGCATCTGATAAATCGCGGCCGTGTGATTGAACAACCCGATCGGCGTGTAGCTCATCGAGCGGATCATCGTGCATTTGTCGTTGACCTGGGCCAACTTGGGCAGGTTTTCGGTGAACTGCACGCCCGGCAGTTTGGTGGAGACGTTCTTGAAAACACTCTTCACGTTATCCGGCACGTTTTCCTTGGGATCCCACAAGTCCAAATGGCTTGGACCCCCTTGGAGATAGAGCAGAATCACGCTCTTGGCTTTGCCGAAGCCGGGACCGCCGTAACGACCTTCGGATTCGTCCGCCTGCGCGGTCGGCTTCGATCAAATTCGCCAGGCTCAGCCCGGCAATCGCCGAGCCACCCACCCGCAGCAAATTCCGGCGGGAAATCCCATCGCACGTGTCCCGTCCAACGCCACCACGAATGACTAACATCGGGAATCTCCAAATTGACGAGTGTGGGGAACGGAGCCGCGGTAAAAAAAGGCCTTAACGCGTACGCCGATGATCTGTAAGGGTTGACTATAAACGGAAGTCGATACGTTGTCAAACCGGAGGGCAAAACGCGCTTCTCAACACGCAACCGCCGCGCGACGTGTGCCGCGGATCGTCAAGGGAATTTCCCGCCCGGGAAATGAGAAAGATTTTTCGTGAAAATCCCTAAAGGACAAATAAATCGGACTTGATGTTTTTTCTCTCCCATTCATCCTGCACCTACTCCAATGTTTCGCGGGCCAAATTCCGCCCATTTCCGATCCCCGGCGGTTCGACCAAGTTCCCTCGGGTGAGCGGCGCGTTTGCCCGCCGCCGCGGATCTGGATTTTCTGTTTTCGGATGCGAGCTTGCGAGATTCCGTGCCTGCGTAACCCTCGGGGAACAAGCCGAACCCTGTTCGCTATGGGCCGACGTTTTTTCGCAGTTTGCCTGACCGCTGGTCTTCTCCAATGGGCCGCGGTTTTCTTTGCCCCGTGACAAGATGCCCCAAACTGGGCGCGGGGTTTGGCCGAAAACTAGCCCAAGGCGAAAACCACACGGTCAACCGAAAGCGGAAAGTCCGTCCACTCTTTCTGCGGGCCATTGGATCACGGCGTCCGATTCC
The DNA here is from genome assembly GCA_963815195.1 of uncultured Planctomycetaceae bacterium. Classification (GTDB taxonomy): domain Bacteria; phylum Planctomycetota; class Planctomycetia; order Planctomycetales; family Planctomycetaceae; genus CAWAVN01. The sequence goes on along the minus strand of CAWFGE010000006.1, from coordinate 85,402 downwards.
TTCGCGCGCAAGCAGACCGCGTGCCAAAAAACGTGCTATGCTTGGGGCAAGACATAACCTGGCACCCTGCGTGCTGAATATTCCGAGAGATTCACCTGGGGAGAGGAAATCGGTGGCGTGGACTCTGTCGATCATTCTATTGGGCGGATTGCTGGTCGACCTCGCGCTGCGCTGTTTGGCGGCGCGGTTGATTTTGCCCGTCTTCGAGCGAAAACCGCCCTTCGGCAAGGCCCCCCAAGTTCTGGAGGAACCCGGCGAAGTTGTCCGCTTCCCCACCACGAACGGCTTGGATCTGTTGGGGCGGGTATATCGGCAGCCGTTTCGCGAGCCGCGCGGCGTGATCGTGTTCTGCCCCGAGATGGAAGGCGACTCCACCTCGGCCTTGTATTATTGCGAGGCCCTGTGGAACGCCGGCTTTGATCTGTTCGCGTTCGATTTTCGCGGCCAGGGCCAAAGCGAAACGCTTCCCGGTTACGAGCCGCTGCATTGGGTGACGGAATACGAAGTCGAGGACGTTCTCGCCGCGGTGCGGTATGTGAAGAGCCTGGAAGACTGGGCGGAACTTCCCGTGGGCGTGGTGGGAATCAGCCGGGGAGGCGGAGCCGCCCTCGCCGCCGCCGCCCGCTCGAAGGACATTCGCCGCGTGGCCGTGGAGGGGGCCTTTACGACGGAGGGACTTTTGGAATACTACACGCTCCGCTGGGCGGAGTTGTACATTTCCCGCCGGGTGATGAACTTGTTCCCTCTGTGGCACGTACGGGGCACGCTGGCGCTCGTTCGCCGGATCAGTCAAAGCCGCCGACGTTGCCGGTATGTGCATTTGGAACGCGAACTGCCCCGGCTTAGAAAAAAGCCCGTGCTGATGATCCACGGCTCCGCCGACAATTACGTGCCGCGGGAAACCGCAAATCAACTCGCCGGCCGGCTGTCCGCCAAGCATCAGTTTTGGCTCGTCCCCGGGGCCAACCACAACAAAGCCCGCGAAACCGATCCGGCCGAGTACGACCGCCGCCTGTTGGTTTTCTTTGGTCCCGTCGACAGCCCGCGGCCGAACATCCCCAGCCAGAAAACCCGCCAGCCATTCCTCTCGCCGATGGCTCCGCGTTCGTAAGTCGCTAAGGATCGCGAAGAATATAACTTCATCATTTGGGACCAACAGGCGAGCGGGGGGCGTAAGCCCCCTGGTTTTGTTAACTGGTTCAAAAACTGAAGTTGTTTTCTTGGCGGTCCCAAGACCGGCGGCTAGCGCCGTGCCGCACACTTGGGCTGGAAACGAAGGCGCGGGATTGCCATCATGGAACGATCTCCTCCCTGCCCAGGGAAATCGGTGCGTGAGCAACAGGAGTCGTCCGCATGAGTTCGCCTTATCGAGTCGCCGTCCTCGGAATGATCCACGACCATGTGTGGGACAACTTGCCCGCGCTCCGGGATTGCGAAACGGCGGAACTGGTCGCCGCCTGGGACGAAAATGCGCCGCTTCGCGAGCGGGTCCAACGCGAATTCGGCGGCCGGGCTTATGAGGACCTGGACGAACTCCTGGGCCGCGAATCGCTCGATGCGGTCTATGTGTTTTCGAGCAATGCCCAGGGAGCGGAACTCGCGGTGCGGGCGATGGAGCGGGGCCTGCATGTGCTGATCGAAAAACCGATGGCCGCGACCTTGGACGGGGCCGAACGCATGCTCGCCGCGGCGGCGAAACACGGCGTGCGGCTGATGATCAACTGGCCGTTCGCCTGGTGGCCGCAGCTTCAGCACGCATTGGCTTTGGCGAGCCAGGGGGCCATCGGCGACATCTGGCAGGTGCGCTACCGGGCGGCTCACCAGGGACCGGAGGAGTTCGGCTGTTCGCCGTACTTCTGCGAATGGCTGCTCGATCCGGTCAAGAACGGCGGCGGGGCGCTCATGGATTACTGCTGTTACGGGGCGAACCTCGCGCGGGTGCTGTTGGGCGTTCCCGCTTCGGTCACCGGCACCAAAGCCACGCTCTGCAAACCGCATCTCAAGGTGGAAGACAACGCCCTCGTCCTCATGCATTACCCCAAAGCCCTCGCGATCGCGGAAGGCTCCTGGACCCAGATCGGCAAGCTCACCAGCTACCTCACCGTGATCTACGGCACCAAGGGCACACTGGTCGTGGAACCCCGCCTGGGCGGCCGATTGCTGCTCGCGACCGATGACGATCCGAACGGCTCCGCAGTCGAAGTCCCCGACTTGCCCACGCACCTCATCAACGCCGCCGCGCATTTCTTCTGGGGCTTGGCGACGGGCGCAGCCTTTCAACCGCTCTGCCTGCCGGAAACCGGCCGCGATGTGCAAGCGATTTTGAGCGCCGCTCAAAACGCATCCGACAATATCCCCTCCGCGTGATTCACAGCGTCCGCTCGATGATCGCCGCGGTTTCGCTCATCGCGTGGTGGGCTTCGTCGAACAGATGGAACCGGCGGGTGAAACCGTGGATCATGCCTTCGTAGCGAATGAGTTTTGCCTCGTTCCCCGCGTCGCGAAGCTTCCCGGCGTAAAGCTCGGCCTCGTCGCGGAGCGGATCATACTCGGCCGTCAAAACCAAGGCCGGCGGCAAGCCCCATAATGTCTCGGCCCGCGCGGGGGAAATGTAAGCCTCATAGCGGTCGGCGCGGGCGGGGCAGTATTGATCCCAAAACCATTTCATCGCATCGCGGGTGAGGAAATAATCCTCCGCGAAATCGCGATAGGAACCCGTTTCAAAATCGCAATCGGTAATGGGATAGATCAAGATCTGGCAGCCGATTTCCGGTCCGCTTTGGTCGCGGGCCATGAGTGCGACCGCCGCCGCGAGATTGCCGCCCGCGCTGTCGCCCGCGACTCCGACGGGGCCGGTTCGTCCGCCGAGGACGGCCGCGTTTTCGCTTGCCCACACTGTGGCGGCATAGGCATCTTCCGCGGCTGCGGGATAACGATGTTCGGGAGCCAGGCGGTATCCGACCGAAACCACCACGGCATTCGCGGACTTGGACAGTGCGCGAGCATAGCCGTCGTGCGAATCGATGCTGCCGATGACCCACCCGCCGCCGTGAAAATACACCACCATCGGCAACGCTTCGCCGGCGGGGCGGTAGATCCGAATGGGAATCTCGCCCGCCGGTCCGGGAATCGACCGGTCCTCGATGGTTTCGACCGCGTCGAACGGCCCCAACAGCCGGCTGGTCTCCACCATGAGCGAGCGGGCCTCGGCGAGCGGGGTGTCCCAGATCGGTTTGAGGTCCGACCGAGCCAGGCCCGCCAACAGTTTTTCCGCTTTCGGATGCAACGGCATGGATGAATACGCCCTCTCTAAAATCAGTCGTGCTTCGAATCTCCTCAAAAGTAACGCGAACCCCCGGCGGATGACAACGGAAATCGGCGAACCGGGACGAATCCTTCGGGCTCGTTTACCACAAAATCATAATTCTGTGATTCTATTGAATCGCCATTTCCATCTTGCTCAAAACGCCCGGTTTTGCTAGCAATCCCGCTCGCACGAGTGCGCCAACCTGCCCGATTGTGGTTTTTATGGGATCAAAAGGATGGAACCGACTGCCCCCGTTCCGCGATGCACCAGGCTGTCCCGCTGGGGATTGATCCTGGCGGGCCTGTTTCCTTGCCTCGCCTCTTTGGGTTTTCATGTGGCCGGACCAAGGCCCAATGCCGCGGCGCCGCCTGAACAGCGGCCGGCGCTTGCTTTCGACCAATACGCCGTGGACTTGGGTCCGCTCGAACCGGTCAGCCACGCGCGGGGGCTGTTTCGTTTTACGAACACCAGCCATCGGAAGGTGACGATTACGACCCTCCTGCCCAGCTGCGGATGTTTGAAGCCGCAGTTGGACAAGCTCGAATACGCCCCGGGCGAGACGGGGCGGTTTTGGGTGCACGTGGCCACCGCGGGCGAACAACCGGGGCCGCGGGAATACACGATCACCGTCCGCTATCTCGACCCGGAGCCGCAAACGGTCGTGCTGTCGTTCGGCTTCGAATTGCCGCCCCGCCAGGTTTACGTCAGCCCGCGGGCGGTGCTGGTGTATCAGTTCGGCGAGGAATCGACGACCAAGGAAATCGTGGTCAGCGACAACCGTCTGAAACCGCTCACCGTCACCGGCGTGGAATGCAAAGCCGATTTCGTCAAGGCGGAGTTGGGCGAAACGACAACCGACGAAAATGGAGTCCAGCAGACCCGCATCGACGTCAAAGTCGCCCCCGTGCCGCTGGGCAGTTACGACACGCTCGTGCGGATCCACACCGACGATGCGAAGTTCCCCGTGCTGTATATTCCGGTGCGCGTGCACCGCCAGCCGCCGATGATGGGCCTCCGCAAAGCCTCGCCGCCCAAAGCCCAAACGCCCGTGGAAGCTCCACAGCCGCGAAGCGGCGACAGCAGATAGCTGCGGGCGTCAGCCCGCAGAGAGAATTGCTCGATGAGAAATAGCAAGCCGCGAAGCGGCGACAGCAATGGTTTTCTGTGAAATCGCTTTTGTTCAATGCGACTCGTGAAGAATTGCCGCCGCCGCTACGCGGCTAAGGCAATCTTGGAACGCGCAAACAGTACATTTGGTTCTTGGAAGCCGAGGCGAAGCGGAGAACAGAACCCGGCGTCACGCCCCACGCGGCGAGCGGCCGGTTCCAAACGGATTCGAGCTCCGCGGCCGGGAGTTTTTTGTGGGTGAAGAACGGCAGCGCAAAACTCTCGCCGCCGCAACCGCAACGCGTCACCGGCCGGTCGAGTTCCGCGACCCACCACACGCCTTCCTCGGAGGCTCGGCATTGGGAACAGACCATCCGCGTCGCGACCCGCGCGGAAAACTCGACTTCCCAAGTCGGCATTGAGCCGAATGTTCCCTTGGCCAGATGCGAGAGGCTGATGGGCTGATCGTGCGGCAGGAAGATCAGCGGATCCCAAGCCGCGGCGTGATCCCAGCGGCAATGGGGGTTGGGTTCGAGATCCGAAAAAAAGCCCCGGCCGCCCAACAGGTTTTGCTGCCATTGCTTTCCCCACCAGGTCTTGGCCCATTCGTCGGGCGAACCGGCGATTTGGGCGACGGCCAAAGCCGCGGCATTCGCGGCGAACTGGCTGAGCGGCCGCGGGCTGCCTGTGGCTTGTTCTCCCACTTCGCCGCCGTCGCAGCTTAAGGGGTGCCGTTGCTCTTCGTAATGCCGATCCGTCATTTGGCATTCCGCGCACAGAGCGAGGGGACCGTTTCGCAGGTCGTAACAGCGAATGGACGCGGTGAGGTAATTGGGATCCACGTTGACTTTCACCAGCGGCCGGCGCATGCGGGCGGCGAAGCGGTTCGCACAAATGTCGGCCCGGCGATTGTCCACCGCCACGATGACGAGGCTGTCCCCTTCCAAATAGCCGGGCGGCACCACGTCCACGTCTTTCACGAAGGGCGTCGCCGCGACGCCCCGCTTCTGAAGCTCCTCCGCGACAACTTCGGCTTTAAACCGCCCGACTTCGCAAGGTTTGCATTGCGAAATGACGCTTTGGGATTTGTACGGTTTGGGATCGATGACGATGCACCCCTTCATCCCCAACCACGCCAACTGGAATGCCAGCGGCCGATTCACCGCCCCCGCGCCCACGAACACAAATCGCGTTTGTCCGAGGAGCCGCCAGTCCACACTGGGAATCGCCGGCCAACACGAAGCCAAATCGTGTTCGGATAAAACCTCTTGAGCCATGACAATACCTCTCACAAGATCAAGCCGCGTTGAGCGACGAATCAAACAAAGCCAAAGATATGGACCGCGGAGAACGCGGAGGCGCGCGGATAAAAGCCATGTGGGTCTTTATTCGTCTTATTCGTTTATCGGTGGTTCAATCCTTTCCAATCGCGAAACGCATTCACACCGCGGCAAGCGCGGCGGCGAGGTGGTCTTCCGGGATCAATTCTTCCGGCGGCGTTGGGAGAAACTGCGGTTCGAGGCTCGGCTTGCGTTCGCACAATCCGCACATGCCGGCCGTCAGGTAGCAATTCAACGCCTGCGGATCGTCCGGGGTTTCGGGATGCTCGAGGTGATAATACCGCCCGCAGGGGCATTGGATGACCGGGGCCAATTTGAGCGGGCCGCCGCAGACGGAGCATTCCTTCTCGGCGATGTTTTCCGGAGCCGGGACCGGGGCCGGCCGCCAGAGTTCCGACGCGAACCAGCATTCTTCGCCGAGGGCGAGCACGTCGCCCGGTTCGATGATCGCGATCGCCAGCGGCCGGATGCCATTGTGCAGCACTTCGTCACACAGCGGCGCAAAGAGCCATTGCGAATTGCCGTGGCCCGCATCGCGGTACAAGAGGCGCGCCATCCGCCGGGCGGTTTCGTGGACTTGTTGAGCAGGGGAACTCCGCAAGCGGCCCCGTTTGGTGATCCAGACCATCCGCGGGGCCTCCCGGCAATCGGCGGACGAAATGCACAACAGCGGCGGATCGGAATCGAGCACCGCCCGGCGGATGGGATGCAGGCAGAACGTTTTCATTAAAGGCTCCTCTCTCTTCGGTTGGTCAAACGGGGGTCGAAGGCTTCGGGCGTTTTTGCGGCCGGGTCAGCCATTGCGGAACGGCCGTGGCTTCCAAAATATCGAGGCACACCTCGTCGTACATCGATTCGTCTGGCGGAGGCATCAGAAACCGGAGCACCGCCGAGAGCATCGCCGAGGCCATCGCCAGGTTCATCGGCAAAAGTTGCGGCGCCCCTTGTGCGGCCAGTTCCATGCAGTCCATTTCGTCGGGGAAGACATCCTCCGGCTCGGCGATTTCGGGATGAAACATATCGAAGGGCCCGCCGGCGATGGTTTCCCCGTTTTGCCGGGCGTAGATCTGCAGGTTCCCATAAGTGCCCCGCTCGCCGTCGCCGACGCCGTCGTTGCCCGCGGAGACGATCGCCCCGTTATCGAGTTCGCTTAACCGGTCGCTGGCGAGTTTGCGGGTGGCATGGTTGTCGACGCAGAGCAGCACGAAGTCGCCCTCGCGGATCAGGTCGTCCGTGTTGCCGGGGCTGAGATATTTCGCTTTCGAGCGGATCACCAAACCCTCGCGGCCGAACCGCTCGCTGAGTTCCATGTCCATCGCCACGGCCTTGTTCTGATAGCCGGGCACATCCATGCGGTAGGTGTTGTCCGGTTCAAAACTGTCGCCGTCGGCAAGCAGCACGCGAAACTCGTCCGGCAGGCTCGCCAGAAACAGCACCAGATACCGGGCGAGAATCGACCCGATTCCGCCCAGGCCGATGACCACAATCCGGCCCTCGGCGAGCCAGCGGGTTTCCAGTTGCCGGGCGATTTTCTCCGCGGCGGTCGTTGGTTTTTCGGTGTCGGGATTCATCATGATTCATCCTCGTCGCTGGGTTGGGATTCGGCGGCGGGTTTCTCGGATGCAGACGGAGGCGACTCGTCGTTCTCTTCCACAGAGTCCCGGCTGCCGGAACCGTTCTGGTTCTTGGAGGAGCCGAAGCGGGAGTGGCTTGAACTGCTCCACGTGGACGTTCGCGGCTTGGAAGCCGAGTAGGATTCGGTTTTCCACGAGGGATAAACCAACTGGATTTGCTGCGTCCATCCGACCGGCGGTTCCGGAAATGGGGCTTCGGGGACGGCTTCGAGAATCATGTCGGTCGGCACCGAGAAGCGGTGGCCGTCGATGCAAAAATCAATGTGCCATCGTGGAAACCGGCTGGAGATGTTTCCCACGATGATATGCAGGCCATCCAAATGGGCTTCATCGTTTTGATCCATGATCGAAGGGATCGGTGGGCCGATGTGGGAATGGGCATCGCCGAATTGCACCGCGCCCGCCGGCAGCGACAGCGGGTTGTCGTATTCCACCGAATCGTCCGCGCGGAACTTGCCCCACGACGAATACATCCGAATCGTCTGCTTCGGGCAATGCCAGGCGAACTTTCCGGTTGCGGGAAAGTACAACAGAACGAGGGCCGCTTCGCCGCCGTGCATGTGGTAGGCCGCCTGGAAAAAGCCCACCATCTGCCGGAGCATGTTCGAGGGAATCGGCCCGCAATTGAGCCGGCATTGCTGGGGATGCTCCGCGAGAAACGGAACCGGGCCGTCGACTTTCACGCTGCTCGTATACATCGGCGTGGCCCGTTCCACGTGCAAACCGTCCCGCCCGAGCACATACCGAAACTGCCCCGGCTTGAGTTCGGGCAGCTCGGTGTGGAGCGTTTTGATGAGAATCTCAAAGTTCATGGCAGTTGGTCCTTTGCGAGTTGTGTTTCACAAAAGTGGCTAGAGACTTGAGTGACACGGGTGGCACGCCCTGAGGAACGAAGGGCGTGGTCTTTGCGATCGCCACGCCCTTCGCTGCGATCAGGGGCGTGGGACCCCGTCCGCTTGAAAACAGAGTTGCGATCATTCTTTGGTCATTCACGACCGGCGGGTCATGGAGAGCAGGTTGACGAGTTCCCCCGTGCGGCTCAGGTCGCGGACGGGTTTGTGGTGATCCAGCTCATCCTGAATCAACTGCCGCACGGTGACGCCCACCGGTTTCCATTTCACATCCAACACGAAGCGGGGGTTCTTGATCGATTCCTGCTCCCAGCGGCCCACGTCGGTCACGCGGGAATCGATCTTGTCCTTGGCCGCCTTGCTGAAGGCCGAGTTGCCTTCGTGACGTTCGCTGGAGCGGTTGAATCCGCCGCCCCACAGATGATGGAGCAGCGCATCGAGCCCCTGGGTGACGCCCGGCTGAAAATGCTCGGTCCGCAGATACTGCGTGCAGATCCAGGCCCGGCAGCCGTAGGCGTGGGGGCTGACGTTGAGCAGGTTCGGCCAGTAGAGTTCATCATTCAAATTCGCCAGCCGGCGGTTGCGGTAAAACAGTTCCGCCCGCGAGGTGATGTGTCCCGCCACGAAAGACACCTTGAGCACCACGTAAGGCGTGGCCAGGCTGCGGGGCGTGTAAATCGCCTCGGGACCGTAAGGCATCGCGCTTTCCGGGTGAATCCACTGGAGCACGCGAAAGGCCGGCTCCAATTCCACAATGCACACCGTGAGCGGCCCCGCTTCGATTTTCCACGCCAGGTTGTTCTTGGGTAGCGGGTTTTCCTCGAATCCGACGATGGCGTTTTTCCGCACCGCGTCGATGAGGTCGCCGAGTTGGCCCCGGAACGGTTCGCCGTCCCCGCCGCGAACTTCGTATTCTTTGTCGTTGAGGAGGATCTCCTCGAGCGTCGATGCAGTCATAAACGTCACCCCATGATTCCAGAAGGTTTGATGAAATTCAAAAGTTCCACGTCGTCACCGATGAGAAAGTCGTCTCCCACCAACCGCCCATCCACCACCGCCGCGGCTTCGGGATCGATGTTAAGCAACCGGCTGAGCACCGGCCGAACCTCGCCGAGCCGCAGGCCCGCAATGGGAAACCGGCCCGAAAAAATCCCGTGACGGCAAAAGATGCCCTGGGGCGATTCTTCGGGGCCTTCGCGAGCGGCCTCGTTTTCGAGGACGGCTTTTGCGGGTTTGGGATGTTGGTTTGAAGGACGCGTCATCGGTCAGCCTTTGATTGAAGATTTCTTGACGAAGTTCAAAAGCTCGACATCCTCGCCGATGATGAAATCGTCGTTGACAATCTGGCCGTTGATCACGGCGACGGCTTCGGGGTCGATGTTGAGCAACTGATTGAGAATCGGCCGGGCGTCGCCCAGCCGCATCCCCGCGATGGGAAACCAGCCGGAATGAATCCCATGCCGGCAGAACACGCTGCCCTGCGGACAGCCATCGCCGCCGGAAGGATCGCCTCCGCCGCCGAGGGGCTGTTGCGGTTGGATTTCGGAATCGAGTTTCTTCTTGAGCAATCGAAAGTTCATGAGAGTTCTCCTTGTTGAAAAAAATGTTTCAGGCGAGCGGGGGGCGTCAGCCCCCTGGTTGTATTGGCTACCGGTTGGTTCACATTGTCGCTTTTCGGTTTTGGTTCTGTTTGTGTCTCTTTGGGTTCTTCGCGGTTTCAACTCTCGACGTAACCAGGGGGCTGACGCCCCCCGCTCGCCGGGTTAATTGACCGCCCACGAGGCCGGGCGGCGGGTGCGGCCGGCGAGCGGGCGGACGTGCTCCACGCGCAACGGCTCGTCCGCGAACCATTGCGGGCAATATTCGGGCAGGTTGTGGGCTCGCAGCGTTCCCGCCAGGCTGCGGAATTGCGACTCCAGCGAGCGAATCACCCCCTGGGCATCGATGCCCACGAGTTCGCCCGCCTCGGCACTTTCTTTGAGGCAGTCGTCCGTGGCGGCGCTCACGGCTTCTTCCAGCATCGCCCCGGTCACGAGATGCCGGCGGCAGAGCGTGCGGCGGTTGTTGTCGAGGAACCGCACCTCCGCAATCCCCTGCGCCGCATCATCCCCCGCGAACAGGAAATTCAGCACCTGCTGGACGAGTTGCTGCCGGGATTGATCCGCAGCCTCCGCCCCGCGGTACTTCATCGAAGGCCCGAGTTTGGTTTCCAGGACGCTCGCGGCTTGGGCGGCAGTCAATGTGCCCAACACGACGTGCCGAATCCCGATCCGCCGCCGGGCCGCCGCATCCAACAAGTCGGGCCGATTGGTGGTGGCGACGAAATACACCGGCATGTGGAGATCGTTCCCCAGCGAACTGATTTTCTGCAGGATCAGCGACAGAGGCCGATCGAACAAATGCCCGCTGCCTCCCATTTCGCCGCGCGACCGCAGGAGGGCTTCGCATTCTTCGAGCGTAACGATCAGCGGCCGCGTCGCGATGACGCCGTCCTTGGTCGTCATCTGTTTGGCCCCCAATTTGTGGAGCCGCTCGAAGAAGGAATGAATCTTGCTTTCCGTCGAGCCGAACCAGGGCGAATAGAAGGAATTGGCATCGACGGTGATCAGCGGACTGGTGCGTTCGCCGGTGAGGTCTTCGAGGAAGTCGGCCACTTCGCGGGCCAGGACTTTGAGGTGCATCGTTTTGCCGGTGCCGGTCGGGCCGGAGAGCAGGTAGCTCGCCGAAAGCCGGGCCCCCATTTGCCGGGCCCATTCGGGATACAAAACGTCCTGGCGGATGCGGAACAGCATGTCGTCCAGCACCGGATGCGGCGCGCCCAAATCGGCGCGGGAGACCGAATCCAGCGAATCCAGATCGGTCAACAACTCCTCGCCGTCGGAACCGCTGTGGACGACCTGGTCGATGAACCGCGTCGCCGCGTCGAAGATCACCCGCTGTCCCGGCTGGATCGGCGATTCCCGGCGGAGTTTGAGCGGCACGCGGGCCATGACTTCCTGCTCCTGGACTTTGACCACGACCTGCCCGGCATCGTCGGCGGACAAGCTGTCCACCGGCACGACTTCCCCGGCCGGGGGGACCGCGCCGTCGCGGCCGACCACGCGGCCTTTCTTGGAATCGACGAGCACCGAATCCCCGAACTCGAGCCCCTTGATCTCCTGATCGGAGCAAGGCAGATAAGTCGTGCCCTGCGGACCGGTCACGACCGCGTACGCTTTGCCGCCCACTTTCACATGCGCGATGAACCGCACCGGCAACAGAGGGGTGTGTTCCTCGTCTTCCTCGGCCTTTTTGACCCGGCCTTCGTCGGCCTCATTGAGAATCTCCGCAAGGGCCGGCGCCAAATCCAGCCCCTGCTCCATCACTAAATAGATGAGCGTCTCCGCCCGGGCCTTGGGGGGCAGATTCAACTGCCGGCAGATTTCGATGGCTTTGTGGAAGTCAACGGGATTCTGGGGAGGTTTGAGCGACATAAATCGTTCCTTCCAATTGGGGATGAAGATTCAATTTCCAAAAAACCACTGAGCCGCGCACGAAGTAAGCGGATCTAAGTTTCTGATAACTTGAAAACCGCTGACTTCGTGCGCGGCTCAAGAAAAACCAAAGTGAAAACCGCTGACTTCGTGCGCGGCTTAAGAAGACGAGAGGTTTTTGTGACGGGGCTATTCGATCCAATGAAAGCCGCGTTCGCGGGTTTTGGTGCCGTCCAAAATGAACATGCGGACGTCGTCTTCCCGGCGGGGCGTGAGACCGATCACAATCCCCGCCACGAACGGCTGGCTGCCGTACATGCTGAGGTGGAAATTCACATCGCTGGCGCTATAAAAGCTCGAGGTCAGTTGGCACTCCTGCTGCAGCGGGCAGGCCGGGCAGTTGGCTTCGCCGTCGTCGCGGACCGACGGCTCGAACGGATGGTTATGCACCAAAACCGCGGGCACCTCTTCTGGAAAACCCAGCCGCGTCCGCCGGAGATTGAGCTGGGTTCCCAGGTCCGCGAAGGTTTCCGACGTCGGCTCGAACCCGAACTGCGACTGCTTGGCATGGCGAAGCTCCACGACCGCGTGTGCCACGACGAAGAGGTCCGGCTCCGGTTCGGTCTGGCGATACATCCGGGCCACGATCATCGCCCCGCCTTCCTGTTTGCCGGTTTTGAAGCAATAGTCCCGCGCCTGCTCGAACAGCTTTCGCGGCAGAAACAGGTGATGGTCCTTCTCCTGCATCTCGCCGCTGGGTTTGGCATCGGGGAGAAAATCGGAGAGCCGGCCTGCGAGGAGCGGCAGCGGATTGCGCTGGACCGTCGCCCGCACGCCGGGGTTTTGCGGTGCATCTTCCTGGGTTTCGGACGCCGGCTCGGCGAAGATTTGGAACGTGACTTTGTCGTCGGTGCCGAGTTGTTTGCTTTCCAGAAGTTTTTGGAGGGCCGTTTCCGCCGGGGCGGAGAAGGCGGACGCCAATTCAAAATGCGTCCAATGCGAGGATTCCCCTTCGCCCGCGGCCATCGCGAATCCCTTGAGCCGGCCGTCGGTATTTTCCGCGAATAGCGGATGCTCCGAGACGACGGCCTGCGCGGGATCGGCAGCGACAAGGCCCCGGCGCTGGGCCTGGAAAATCGCTTGCTCTTTGAGACTCTCCAGCCAGAACGGATCGGCGAAGCCTGTATCCAGGCGTTTGCCGTCGGACGCCCGCTGGAACACCAGGCGGTAGCCAAACCGTTTTGCGTCATTCGCACCGGCTGCGGGATCGGCAAAGGCCAGCGGAGAAGTTGATGTTTTCATGGGCGTCGGCTCCTTGTCGTTTGGGTGATTCAGTCTTGTAGGGTCCGCTGTGCGGACCAGATTCGTTGTGATGGTTCGGGTGTTTTGTTGTCATTCCGTGGCCCGCACAGCGGACCCGACAAAATGCAGAAATCAAAACCCGCACCCGCCCGCCATCGCCGGCGGGTGCGGATCGGGCCTTAGCAAACCCGATGGCCGGCGAGGCCGGCATCCGGCTGCATCGTCACCTTGACGTGCGGGGCTGCTTCCCCGGCCACATCACCGATACGAGAATCGGGCGGCAGCAAGCGGCTGCTGCGTTCTTCCCGAAGGTCCCACAGGACGTTCGGGGGCAAACGCAGCGCACCCTTTGCCATCGCGACAATGTCGCTGGTGGTGGCCGAGGCCCGGACCCCTTCCAATGTGACGTGCTGGAACCCCGTGGGATCGCTCACTTCGATGGTGAGTTCATCCGGGATCACGGGGGCGTCCAAGACTGCGGTCATTCGACACCTCCTTTTCGTTTGGCCGAACTGCCGGCCAAGAGCATGTCGGCCACGCCGGGATCCCGGAGCGCGGCCAACGGCTGAACTAAGAGCGCCATGCCGGTGCAGAGGGCATCCAAGGCCGACTGCAACCAGACACCGGGACCGGGCGCACAAAAACACGCCTCCAGGCAATACACCTTCTCTTCGCCCGGCTGAGCCACGCGGACGAGCCGCAGCCGGCGATTGGCTTCCTCCAGAAAATCCTCCGCGGCGGCGCGTGAAGATTCCGGCCAGCCCGCGAGCCGGCCGATCTCGGCTTGGAGCCGAACGTTTCCATCCTGGCCCCAATCGACCGCGACCTCGCGGAACGTGCCGGAGAGCGGAACCGTCACCTTCACCGCTTCGCCGTCGGCCGACGCCACAAAGCCATGCTCCTTAAGCCAATGCACCAAGGCCGGAGCCGGCGGTTTGGGCGCATCGACCAGAGAGGACGAACCGGTTTGGGCGATGTGCGTCGCCGACTCCGCCCAGAATTCCAAAGGCGACCAGGTTCGCCCCGCGGCCAGGTCGAACGCATCGTCGGTCACGTTCGCCTCCCGTGGGAAATCGCCCCGGCAAATAACCTCGCCCGCGGGTGTGACCACGAATTTCCAAGGCCCCTCGATCTGGCGATTGGCCGAGAACACGCCTTGCGGCTCCGGCTTTGGAAGATGCGGGCTATCTAAAATCCATTCCGTCCACCCGCTTTGAGCATTCGCGGGCTGGCGTTCGAGCACGGCTTCGCCTTGGGGCGTCTGCAGGCAGAACGAATTCTGCAATCGGCCCCGCGGAGACCAGCCGCATTTGAGCAGGCAATCGGGTATGGTGCGCACGGCGGACTTTTGGGCGGCAATCATGATTGAGCTTCCTCCTTTGGCGGGGTCGGGGCGGTCGGGTTTTGAACGGCGGTTTGGGAGACGGCGGCGGGAAGCGGAACGGCTTCCAACAGGCCCCGTTCGGTCAGCGGAAACCGGCCCTTGTGCTGGCGAACGAACGCGGCGGCCTCGCGGTTGAACACGTTCCAATCCGTGGTCGTGACCAGGCGGGTGTTGAGCACCAGCGCCGCCCAGGTCATGTGGAGAATCAAGTCCATCGGCACGTTGGCCGCGGGATGTCCGAGACATAACCCCCCGCCCGCATTCACGTTCGGGTGATACACCGCCATCGGGAACAGGATCGTGACGAGTTCCCAGGGCACGGGGGCCTGCGATTGGAACAGGTGGTGATAGCGAATCCCGGCGACCACGGGACCGGCCAGTTGCACGTCTTGCCCCGGCAGTTTCACCAGGGTCTCGGTCTCGAACTGGACAATCCCCCGCACCTCGTCGCCGGTGTCTTCGAAACTCAACAAGGACATCGCCGGACTTTTCTGGGAGAAGTCCCCGAGGACCTGGAGGATTTTTTCTTTTCGCAGGCTCCAGGCCTTGGAATGCGGGGAGAGCAGAGTCATGTCAAAAATTCCTTTAGGCGAGAGGCCAAAAAAAACGAGGCCGGCCAGTCTTTCGCCACCCTCCGCGGGGGATGGGGCGAAACAATTGGCCGACCTCGTTTTGCAAACGCGGGTCATCCAAGGATAAAGTTGTTGCAACTCTTTCCGGGGAAGATCAGAATCAGAAAGAGCGGGCGGTCACCTCGGTTTGCAGCGAGCAGCTGCCCAAACGACGAGTGACCGGAACAATCTCCCAATCAAATGTTGACAATGAAGAAAGGATACGAGGATTCGTCCGGCCGGGCGGAGACGGTAAACATGGTTTTCCGCAGCCAACCTCGGTTCACAAAAAAGTAGATGTCTCCGAAATTGACCGAACAACCCGCCAGCAACGTGTCTAAGATTGCTTGAATTTCCTTCGGGAGTTCATTGGCGGCGATTTTTGGATCCGCGGGGCATTGGATCGTGGGGTCCCGCTCCGACGCGTCCGAGGAGGAAACTTGGTTGAAGAGGCTCACCTCCACTTTCCCGTTGGAGCCTCTGTGACGCCCCACCGAGATAACGACGTTTTGAAGGCCCAGCCGGTCGACCAGTTTGAGCTGCACGTCGCGAAAGAAAGGGTCCCACTGTTCAACGGGAGGGGGATTCGATGTCATGAGCTTGACCTCCTTAACGGCGAGCGACCGTTGGTATGACATTGAGAATCATGGTAACTTGCCCAAATCGGGAATCAAGAAAATTCCGACGGTTTCGGAAAAAAAATCTACAATTCGGAAATGTTGACTTGTTTGGATCAATCGGCAAACTTTGACACAAACGAAAGGCTCATGGATCGCGCCTTTCAGGAGACCTTCGGGTCTAACGCCTTAACATATTATTCAGTAAATACTTGCGTTGTTGTTTTTTTATGAACCATGAAGGATCCTAAAGTGAACACAGTGACAACTCGTGCGTCCTTTCGGCGTCCTTCCTGCCCAAAGCCGTGTCTTTTGGGAAAACAAACCGCCATAGGTTTCTGTGGAGAATAAACCGCCATAAGAGGCTTCCTATGCAAGTTAGATTTCGACTCGCGGAACTCCTCAACGAACTCCGGGACACCGGACGAGGCACCATTAAAAAAATTTCGGAAGAAACCGGACTCGAGCGGCATCAGGTCTCGGCGCTTTTGAAAAACGAAGTGCAATATCTCTCGCTCAACAGCCTGGGGGCGATTTGCGACTACTTGATCAATACCCATCACCTCTCTTCTTACGATTTACCGGGCCGGCTCTTTTCGCTTGAACCGGAAAATTTTTGGGCATTCCTCGCAGAACGCCAGGTGCTCGTGATGTCGTTTGGGGTTCGGCACGAAATGCACGACACCGGGCTGCTGTGGATCCCGGCCTCCGATTCGTATTTGCAGGGCATGCTTTTGCACGAACTCTACGGCACCGAGCAGGGCTCGCTCGCCCCGGACGAACCGCTTCAAGATGCGCCGCTCGTTCCGCAGCCGATTCCCGCCGACCTCGCGCCGCGGTTCGACCAGTACATGGTGCGGAAGCTGCTCCATGAGGTCACAGGAAGCCAAACCCGCCGAGCGCGATGCGGAGTTCCAGCAAATGAAGGAGGAGGCGACGTCGGCTTATGAACGGTTCGACGGCATCCCCGGCAGCCGGGCCCTCGTGTGTTTGGGGTCCGTCAAAAGCAACGGACTTTGCGAGTTGGCGATTGCGCGGGCGTTTTCCGCAACGCCTTGGGGCACGCAGGACCGCGTCTCGAAGCCCGGCGACCGCGCGTGCCCGTTCTTTTATCGATACCGCGACACCGACGTCAACGTGCCCTCCTGCCACGGCGGCCGCGTGCTGGCGGCGGATCTCAGCGGCCAACACATCTCATCCGAGGAGCCGGGAATCTACTTTGAACGCGAACCCGGCACTTGGGAGATGATCCCTTCCAACAGTGATCGCGAGCCGGCGTTGATTTTTTACAGCTACCGCCCGGCGGAGGGCGTGGCGGAAGTCGTGATGGGCGGGTTTTCGATGGTGGGAACGTTTCTCTTGGCCCAGCACTTCCGCAAGGTCGTCCGCGCCCTGTGGCCGCCCGAGTTCGTCTCGCCCGGCCTCCAGGCGGGAGCGTTTGTCGTGGACTTTCGGTTGAAAGCCAAAGGAGCGGAACCGGCGGCCGAACTCCCCAGCGATCTGGGCGCCGCGATCCGCGACGTGGAGCATCTCGAAATCATCCGCCTGTCCAAAGAGGTCTTAGCCCCCCGGCTTGCGAAATCGGAATAGCGATCGCCGGCCGGGGTGGTTGTCAGCCGGAATGCAGTAGCCTCCGGTTGTCTTGAGGAACCAGGGCTACCGCCCTGCGGCTAATCCCTGCGGCTAATCCCTGCGGCTAATCCCTGCGGCTGATAATGCGGCAATAAGAGCGACCCTTAACCATTTCCTCGCGCCTCCCGAAACAGCAGGATCATTCCTCCGGCGTCGTCGTCAAGGGTTCCACCCCAGTGGAGTTGGAGTTCGCCCGGCAACTTTCCCGTTTCCTGGACGTGCTTTGAGAAATACCTCAACCGCACCTTTCCGTCCAAATACTCGCGGGCCATCGGCCGTAGCAACCGCGGCTCACCTTCCACGCGGAGGAAGAGTTCCCCCAAGTCGCAGTCGAGATCGCGGGAATAGCCGACGAAAATCGGAACCTCGATCTCGCCCGCCGACCGTCCCTTCAAATGCACCAACGCCTTACGGAACTCGATGGTCCGGGGCGGTTCCTCGGCTTGCGGAAATGTCGAATTTGCCATGTCAGATTCCCTTTGATATCGCCTGAGTGCCCGACGTTGTGGATCAAGACCCCTCAAACGCAATTTGTATGCCACGGAGCGGCACCGTGGAAAACTCGACCGGTTCGCGGTCAAATCTCAGACTTTTCCGGAGACAACGCGCGGAAAACCGCCCGCCTGATGGATGAAAAAGCAGTCCGCGCGGGTGGCTAATCGAGCAGCACTCGCTCGGCGGCGAGTCTTGCAACCGCAAATGCGCAGCGCGGCTTCGGCGATGTCCTCGCGAAACACCTCACTTAGCAAAATCCGCTCGGCGGCTTGGAAGGAGGCCCGTTCATCGCAGACTCTAGAAAGCAGAAAATCGCCGCTGCCGGAGAGAATCACCTGCGAAACCGGCTCCTCGTGCTGCGACAGAACGCGTTTTATCGCACCTGCGACCTGCCGGCGCTGCGCGGCCGCGAAGTGAGCCGCCATGCCGAGGGCATCTTGTTGAAGCACTTCGCTGCGATCGCAACAGATCATCCGGGCCAAGCGGTCGTGAGCGGCTGCGCGTGTGGCGGGTTTTCCGTTGGCCGTCGCGGAGTCGGTTTCGTCTTCCGCAATCTGCTCCAGGAGCAGATAAACATCGAGCGTGCTCGCGAAGAACTCCGCCGCGACGGGGCAGAGTTCTCCACGAAAAGGGACGGACTGGGCCACGGCACACAGCGGCGTGCGCCGGACGCCGGTGTAAACCAGTTCGCCGGTCTTTAGCCGTTCGCGGTCGGTGAAGCCCGCGGGGATCGGCACGCCGTTGCAGATGGGAACAATGTCGGTCGTGGTGCTGCCCATGTCCAACATCAAACTCAGCCCCACCGGTGCCATCCGCCCCACCCATGTCGCCAGGGCGTGCCAATTCGCGGCGGCGGTCAACAACGGAATCTCCCGCGCAACTTCGGGGGAGACGAATTCCGCCCCCGTCTGCCACACGAACACCGGCCGCTTGCCCGCGACATCTTCCACGGCGGCGAGAATAGAATTGACGCCCCGGGCCTTGGTCTCGAAGCAGTCCGCAAGCTCGCCCGTCATGGTCACCGCGAACCCCTCCGCCGGGATGTTTTCGGTCAACTCCCCAAGCGCCTCCGCCAACCGCTCGGGCATTTTCCATAACGGAAACGCGGCCGACTTCGCAATGTCTTCGCCGTCTGACAATTTCAGATTCGCCCCGCCAATGTCCAAACCTAAAAACCGCACCACGCTCAAATTCCTTTCGACTCAAACTGACAGTGGAGAATTAAGAGGAGGCTTTCGCCCATGATTCGGTCCATGGTGCCCCAAACTGTAAGCGGTTGGGTAGCTGGGGCACCAATCCTCCTTTGAAGAGGGCTTGAATTGCGAAAGCTGGGGCTGTGGTCGGGCGAGAAAAATCTCACACCGCCCCAGGCCTCAAATCCCCTTTTTCCTTGGAACATTTCTTGCGCCCCAGCCACCCCCCCGCGGTTAAAACGGGTTTGGTACGACCGCAGCATAACTCGCCGTCGCGGACTTTGCCCGCCAAGCCGAAACCTGTGTTCCCTCAAATAGGGAAATCCATTACATAACGGTGCCGGAGTGAAAGAGATCTGAGCGGTTGGGCGCTCGCCGCCGATTCCTCGTGTAAAGGCCGGCGGCGAGCGCCCAGCCGCTCACTAAAGGCGGCTTATGGACAGGCCCTCATTGAAGGAGGATCCTTTTTGAGGATTCGGGATTGGACGCGCCGCGTTCCGTGGACGATTCTCGTTTGTGCCTTGGGACTGATGCTCCTGGGCCTTTCGGGGATTGCCCGCGGCGATGAACTGACCGAACGCGGGCGGTTTTTTAATCGCCAGGTGGTGTGGGTGCTGTTGGCGGTGCCTGTGCTTTTGGCGAGTTCGGCGGTTTCGTATCGGTTGCTCAGATATTTTGCCTGGCCGATGTTCGGCCTGAGCTTGCTGCTGTTGCTGTTGGTGTATTTCCTGCCGGCCCGGAACGGTTCGCACCGCTGGATTTATTTGGGGCCGGTGAATTTGCAGCCTTCGGAACTCGCGAAGCTCGCGTACATATTGACGCTGGCGGATTATCTGATGTACCGCCGCAATTACCGCCGCTGGTTCGGCCTGTTGGTGCCGTTTTTGTTGACGCTGGTCCCGGTGGGTTTGATTCTCCGCGAGCCGGATCTGGGCACGTCGCTGGTGTTCTTTCCGATCTTGTTCGCGATGCTGTTCGCCGCGGGGGCCCGGCCTCGGCATTTGGCGGCGGTGTGTTTGTTGGGCGCCCTGTGTTTGCCGGCGCTTTGGTGGGGGATGAGTGCCGAGCAGAAATCGCGGGTCGTCACGCTCTTCACCCAAGAAGACGGCGGCCCCGCGCCGCGAGGCGACGGCTATCATCTGCATCAATCGAAACAGGTGCTGGCCTTCGGCGGCGTGTGGGGCAGTGAATGGGCCGGGATGACGATGAACGACCCGTTTGCCTACCACCTTCCCGCCGGGCGGACGGATTTTATCTTCTGCCTCATCGGCGAACGCTGGGGCCTGGGCGGGACGCTGTTGGCGATCGGGCTGTATGCCGCGCTCTTCGTCCGAGGCCTCTTAATCGCCTCTGCCACGCGCGAACCCTTCGGCCGGTTGCTCGCGGTCGGGATCATCGCGCTCCTGGCGGCTCAAACCATCATCAACACCGGCATGACCGTGGGACTGATGCCCATCACCGGTTTGACGCTGCCTTTGATGAGCTACGGCGGTTCGAGCCTCCTCGCCACCTGTCTCGCGTTGGGCCTGCTCCTCAACATCGGCCTCCGCCCCGGTTATGAAATCACGACCGAACCGTTTCGGTTTTCGTCGCGGGCCTAGCGCAAATAATAGCGGCGTCATGCGACCTTTCGGATGTTTGGGCCGCGGATTTTCGGCCGGTTCAAAATCGCCGCCGGTCAAAACTCGGCAAAAACAATTTGGTCCCGGCTTCCGAAATCCGCTACATTGGATGATGGGAACCAGTCTCTTCGGCGCGAGACGAAAGGCAAAAAGACCGTGAACCGCGCTCTTTGGTTGATGATCGGCTTGGGATTCGCAGGTGTTTTCTTGGAATCCCCGGTCAGCGAAGGCCCGCGAACCGCCGCCGCTCAAGAATCGGGCAGCGCCGAGCGGCCGCGGCCCTTTAGCCTGCCAATTCCTTTTCGGCTTCCGCACGCGGAATCGGGCAGCGGGGAACGGACGGGCCCCAATGGTCCGCTGCCGTTCGATCCCTTCCCGTCCGAATCGGGGAGCACCGAACGTCCCGGACGGATTCTGCCTCAGGAACCCGGCCCCAATGGACAAGGCGGCCCACAAGCGCGCGGCCCGTCCGTGACGCCGCCTCGCCGCAAATCATCCCCCGGATTCTCCGCACCGCCGTCCGGGAACGACACGCCCCTCGTGATTCAATCGGAAGCGAGCAGTCTGGATTTGATCACGGCGGCAGTGATTCTTGTTGCGGGGTTCTTGTTCGTCGGTTGGCTGCTGTTTCGGTTGGGGATGTTCAACCCTTATGCCGCCTCGCTGTGGCCGAAGCGATTGGAGTTGTGCATCGAGATCGCCCTGAGGATAGATGATTTTCTCACCGCGGCCCGCGAAGGCAATTTCGAAAAATGCCAGATGTCGCTGGACGCCTTGAACCATTTGAACGGCCGGCGGTCGATTCTGTTGAGCAATCGAATCAACGCCGCCGTCAACCAGTTCATCCGCTACGCGGTCGATGCCAAGGTTTCGAAAGACGATGAAGACTACCAGAAGAATCTGAATCGCCAATACGAACGCGTCATCGAAGCCCTCCGCGTGGGGACCCGGCAGGAAGAGCTTTCGTTAGACGTGCTGGAATCTCTGACAAAGGCCCAAGGCTCCCACCGCCGTTTGCGGGACGATGCCAAACAAGAAGAAACGTAGATGGGTTCCGTTTTTGGTTTTCGATCGCGTGTCGCCTGATCGGGCAGTTTGGCGATGTTTTTGTGCGATGGCTGAAAAAAACGGTATCTGCCACCGTAAATAGATAAAACGCCCCACCTCAACCGCGAGACATCGAACGAAGGGAGATTCGCATGAAACACGATTACACGGAAATTGTGGTGCTCTTGGACCGCAGCGGCTCGATGCAGCACGGCAAGGACGACCACGAAGGCGGCCTCAAGAGTTTTGTCGAAGACCAGCAGCAACTCCCCGGCGACGTGCGGTTTACGCTGATCCAATTCGACACGGTCCAGCCTTGCGAAATCCTGTACGACGGCGTGGCGATTGCCGAGGCGAAGGACCTCAAACTGATCCCCCGCGGCGGGACGCCTCTGCTCGATGCCGTCGGGCTTTCCATCGCGCACGTTGCCGAGCGATTAAAAGACGGCCGGCCCGATCAGGTGGTGGTGATGATTATCACCGACGGCCAGGAGAACGCGAGTCGGGAGTATCGCCGCGAGCAGATTCAACAGATGATCCGCGAATACGAAACCACGCGCGGCTGGAAGTTTTTGTACCTGGGGGCCGACGTGGACGCGTTCGCCGAAGCCGGCGGTTTGGGGATGAGTGCGGGCTTTGCTCTGCAGATGGCCAAAACGTCGCAGGGCACGCAGGCCGCGTACAAAGCGATGTCGGGCAACATGCTCAAATGCCGCAAGATGCTCCAGGCCGAGACGCCGTTGGCAGAAGCCTACGAAGCCTACGAGTTTGACGAAGAGCAGCGCAAAGAATCGATGGAATAACCTGGGTGTTTGATCTTCTGCTGATCGTGATCGTGATTGCGGGCGGGGCTTGGCTGATCGACCGCGGCCGGGCCGCCTGCGCACGGCCTGCGTCTCGACCGAAACCTAGCCCGCCGGCGTTTGAAAAAGATTCAATCCCCGAGCCGAATGCCTCATCGACGCTGCGGAGCGATTGGCTCCGCCTCGAACGCCGCAATAATCGCCCTCGGTGAATGGGCACAGATATAGCGCACAGACAGGAATCTCTGGGCCGCCTTTGTGCGCGCCACCGTTTGCCGGGCGTTTTTAATGAATCAGCCCGTTCATGATGATTCCCTTGGGGCCGTGGGTCGGGCTGAAGGGTTCCACCACCCCATTGGCTTCGTATTGGCCTTCGCCGTCCTGATACCTGCGGCCATGCCACCAGCGAAGCCTGACGCGAGACCAGCAGGGCACGTAATCCCAACCCCAGGTCCCTTCGCAACTCGTGAACCGCCGTTCGCCCGCCAGGCATCGGCCGCAGCACGTGAACGGATTGCCGCCGCCCACAGAATAGCCCCAATCCTGCACGGTGTTCGACCAGTCGGCCAGCGGCGAAAGGCACAAGGGATTCCCCGCCCGCTGGAATCGCTCTTCGAGCGTGAGCGGGCAAGTTTCGCGGGGATCGATCTCGGCTTTGTTCCCGAAAATCTTATGAGGTGTTTCGCACTTGCACGATTCGCAGGAGTTGCGAAGTCTGCACCAGAGGTCCCCCGCCTTCGCGGGATTGGCCAGCGCACAAAAGCCCGCAACCCAAACGCTCAAATACAATCCTGTCAAACGACTGGACATAACCGATTCATCCCTGTAGAAGTTGCCCGAGGGGAACCTCCGTGGCCCCCCGCTCGAATGTGCGGATCCATCAAACCGGTTGATGGCGGTGTTATCGGAAATATCGTCACCGCCGACGCCCCAAAGCCTCCCGAAAAGAAAGCGTCCCCAAAATCCGCACAACCCGCAAACTCCAATCGCCGGACTCGTTCCATGAAAACGCTGCTCCTGTTGAGGCACGCCAAATCGAGTTGGAAAGACGAGACGCTCGCCGACTACGACCGGCCGCTCAACAAGCGCGGCCAACAGGACGCTCCGCGGATGGGCCGGTTGATCTCGGAGCAAGATCTGCAGCCCGATGCCGTGCTCTCGTCTCCGGCCCTCCGCCGCGAACGACCGCGGAAGCCGCGATGGAAGAAGCCGGCTTTCGCGGCGACATCGAGTTTCCGCCGGAACTGTACCTGGGGGATCCCGAGAATTACCTCCACGCCCTCAAGCAAGTCCCCGATGCCGCAAACCGCGTACTGGCTGTCGGCCACAACCCCGGCCTTGAGGATCTGCTCGCAAAACTCACCGGCGAAGTCCAGCACCTCTCCACCGCGGCCCTCGCCGAAGTGGAACTGCCGATCGAACACTGGCACGACCTCCGCCTCAACACAAATGGCCAACTCCTCCACCTCTGGCGGCCGAAGGAATTGTGAAGCGCCGATCGCTGATAGCGGCGGTTCCATACGCCCGTCAAAGATTTGCGCTGCACGGAGCGTTTCGCGACCGTATAATCGAACCGGTTTTCTTGAGCCGCGCACGAAGTCAGCGGTTCTTTAACGATTCAAAGATCGCAACACCGCTGACTTCGTGCGCGGCTCAGCCGTTTTTGAAATCGCTTTCCTCTATTGATGTCAGCCCATGCCATGTGGCCGGATTCTCAAGAAACGCAGGAACTGCTCCGCCGGGCCGAGGAAGGCGATGCCGCGGCCATCAACAACTTGATGGACCGGCACCGCGAATCGCTTAGGCAGATGGTCAACATGCGGATGGACCGGGCGATCGCCGGCCGCGTGGATGCGAGCGACGTGGTGCAGGACGTGCTCTGGGAAGCCAGCCGGCGGCTCGAGGATTACATCAAACAACCGTCGCTGCCGTTCCATCTCTGGCTCCGCCAGCTCGCCAAAGACCGCATGATCGACATGCACCGCAGGCATCGCGCCGCCCAGCGCCGCAGCGTGGACCGGGAGAATCCTTTGCAGGCCCCGCCCGGTCCCGACGCCTCGGGCTTCGATTGGGCCGGCCAACTGCCCGACGGCGAGCTGACCCCCGCCGCCCTCAATATCCGCAAAGAACTCGAACAGCGGTTCCTCGCCGCCCTCGCCGAGCTCGACGAAGACGACCGCGACATCCTCCTCATGCGGCACTACGAACACCTGGGCAACAGCGAAGTCGCCACCGCATTAAACATCACCCCCGCCGCCGCCGGCATGCGGCACCTGCGGGCTTTGAAAAAGCTGGCGCAATCTTGGGAGAGGCGTCGGAAAGCTAACGGAAGTCGTATTGACATGCTGTCTTCAGAAAAAAATCCGTTGATATATGAAGTTATCGATCGTCTCCAAAAATATCTGGGGCATGATGCCTTTGATATTGTCGATCATTGGGACGCGGACCTCGATGCAATTGGAATTGGAAAACCTTCCAATCATGGAGTCTTGGTATATATCAGCGTCTCCAATCAACCTGAATGTATTTATGATGTCGAGTTGGAACTTCCTCCGCTACCCGGTGAAGAAGACCAGATCTATCAAGACGCAGGTTCGTTTCATAACGTGAGTTTCGTCGAACTGGCCAGCATCATTCGCAAACATTTCGCTGAAAGCGAATAAACTCCCGACTGCTGTGCGAAATCTGCAACCTCTTTGTGTTGCTTGCGGGAAGTGTGATCTCGCTGCTTCTCATCTTGATTGCTTAGAACCTGTTGGTCGAGCGCTTTCGCTCCTTGGTTGTTAACTCAGTCATTGAATGGTGGCTTCGGGATTGAATTTTTCCTTCAAGTTTCTTTGTCCAGCCGACGGAACCTATTAACATGAATCTCGAGAATGCGACCGTCGTTCGTCTTCTGTCGGACTTGAAGCGAAAGGACCGCAAACACCGCGTCTTCGGCTCTGCGGCGCACCGTTACGACCTGAATTCTCCACTTCCCTCTTCCGTCATCGACGAATTTGAGGCTCGATATGGAATCACGATTCCCGACGACTATCGCTGTTTCGTGACGGAGATCGGCAATGGCGGCGCAGGGCCGTACTACGGCCTTTTCCCATTCGGACATGACGATGACGGGCTGTGGGAAGAAAGTGGTCTGATTGGAGACGTTTCCCAGCCGTTTTCGCATGTCGCGGCGTGGAATCTGCCGAAGTCGTTCTGGGAACAGGAGCCTGACATCCCTCCGGGTCTTCCCGCTGACGAGGAACAGCGACTCTGGGATGCGTGGGACAATGTGGAGCAGGAGCAATACTGGAACCCGGCGATCATGAACGGAGCCATTCCGATCTGCCACATGGGTTGCGCCCTTCGGCAGTGGCTCATCGTCAACGGCGAACAAAAGGGATTTGTATGGAACGATTATCGAGCAGATGGCCGAGGCATTCTGCCGGTCGTTGATGAGTTGGGAGGTCAGCAGACGTTCTCGGGTTGGTATATGTCCTGGCTGGAGGAAGGCGTCGAGAAGGTGCGCTGGGGCGGCGTTTAACGCACCCCACGAGAGTTAAAACAAGCTCAACTGGCCTTGGAACAAATCCGCGCGGCAGGCTTTGAGTTCTTCGAACCGGTCTTGAGTCTCGGCCAGCTTTCGAATGTCCAGCAGATTGAGCGTCGAAACCGTAATGGGGCGTTTGGCATCCCAAAAAATAAAAGCTGAATAAAAGCGCCTTGCGAGGTCTGAATTGAGCAGAGAGCAAACCAGGTCTGCTTCGAATTCCGAGTGACAATCCACAAAGTAAGCCGTATCGTCCAGAAGGATCGGTTTGTCTTGAAACGAGCCGACTTTCGTGAACGCCAGACGTTTGTAAAACCCGGAGATGGCGACTTTCCAAGAAGCGAAGGTGTATTTGCCGACGCCGAACACGGAGAAACGCGGCCGGCTTCGATAGATGGTGCTTTTTCGCCCATCGAGCAATTCGGCATGAGAATTGAGATACTTCCACGTTTTCGGAGCTTCGTGTTCGATGCCTTTTGTCTCTTCGCCCACCAACCTCTGCGTGACCAGCATCCACCGCTGCGGGCTGTCCGTTTTTCCATTGGCCAGTTCCGAACTTTTGAGCATCGGAAACAGATAACGTTCTTCTAGATCGACCGCCTCGCCAAAACCATTGATGAGCCGGCCATCCTTCTTTTGAAACTCCATCACGTTTCGGCAATCGTGCTTCACCCCGGAGCGCCAGCGGTAAAGGCTCTCGCCTTCGAGATGTTTTAGCCCATCATAAGCCCGGATGTCCGCCAACAGCCGGCCTTCGTGATAGCCTAACGTTCCCTTGGGCATTGAGCCGAGCGATTGATAAACCCGGCAAAGTTTCTCGTGCTCGTTCGGTGAAAACCGGCAGAGCAAAAGGCAAGCATCGACGGCGGCGGCGAAATGCTTGTTCGCATCGATGGCATGGATCTCGGCCAAACCGATGGGAATGTTTCTCTTCCACGTTTGAAGGAGCACCTTACGAGCCACGGCTGTTTTGCAAAGCATCGCCAAAGTGGCCTCTCGCCCGGAGAGCCATTCGATGAGTTTCAATAACATCCATTCCGAGATATCGAAATTGCTTTTTCCGGTGAGGGCATCCAGCCCGCGGTAGTTTTGAAAATTGTTTTTAGTCGGAAGATTCTTGCTTCCCAGAGTGCCGAGTTCCGAATTGGTGACCCAAGGGGGATTGCCAATGAGAAGGAATGCTTCGGAAAGGTCGTCCAATAGTTTTCGCCAATCCAGATCAAAAAAATTTCCGACCGAAACGGAACTCTCCGACAATCGTTGTTGGGCGATTTGAACATAATCCGCGTTGATGTCAAAACCAATCAACCGGGCGGTTGGAAATTCTTTCTGGGCCGCAATTAGAAAATTTCCCCGGCCGCATGTCGGTTCGATCACCGTCAAGGGGCGGACCTGCTTTTTGCCCAGGAGCGAACAGACCGCTTCCGCGAGTGGGGGCGGCGTCTGGAAATCGCCAAACTCGGCGATGAGTTTTGTTTTCGTGCGGGTCATAAAGATCACGGTATGGGAAGAATGCCATCCACCTTGCCGGCTTCTGTAATAACACGTCCGTATTGCAATCGCCATTGCAAGGCATTGGAAATTGTAAGAAACCCCAATTCCGGCGGCGACTGGAGCAGTTCTTCCGCAATCTCGCGCGCCTGAATGTCATCGACCGGCAAATTGTGATCGTGGAAAAATGCGATCAAATCGTCGGCATTTCCATCACGGTCCAAAATCTCCCGAATACCGCGCGTGGTTTGATAATCAGCGGTGCGTTGCTTCTCGACGAAGATCGTGTGCTTGATGTCCAATCTTCCGGTGGTGGTGGCCGGGTCGTCGGTTTTCTCGTACACAAAGACCAGCAAATGGTAACCCAACCCGAAAATCTTCTGCCGAGCGGATTTGAACAGGCAAGACGATTGCGGCTGGGTGATGCTCGTGACTTTCACGTCAACTTCCAAACCCGGAAAGTCGATGCCTCGTGCGGAACTTCCTTGCTCATATTTGTACTTCTGCTTTAGATAGGCTTGGAATTTTTGCTCAAAATACGTGCCGACCGCTTTTCCGTCCGTAACTCCATATAATGAAGGTTCAGGATGTGACGACTCAACCGCCGCGAATGCGCCTGCCTCCTGCTGGAGTGCCCTAATCGTCAATTTCTTTGGCATCGCAGGATTGCTCCAACCCATTCTTTCCACCAAAGATAGGCAGAATTCAGTTCAAGTGGGACTGGCTTTGCCGGCCATCGAAGCCTCATCTGACCGCATTCGGTCGGAAAAACAGGTCTTACTTACTTGCCGTATCCGCCGAAGGCTTTGTCCATCCGCTCGGCGATTTCTTTCAGGCGGTCGCGGCCGCCGCCTGGGACCTCGGCGGTGGCCCAGCCTCGGTATTTGATGTTTTCCAAGGCGCGCATCACGGCGGGCCAGTCGCAATCGCCTTCGCCGATCTTGACGCCGAAACCCGCTCCGGGGCCTTTGGTGTTTTGCAGCTTGCGGCTGTATTCCTTGATGTCCAGCTTGCCGATGCGGTGGCCGAGGGCTTCGATCCAATGCTCCGGCCAGCCGAACCTGACGACGTTGCCCACGTCGAAATAGGACCCGACGAGCGGGCTGTCGAACTCATCGATGTAGCGGGCCATCTCCAGCGGGCTTAAGAGAAAATTGTTCCAGACGTTCTCGAACAAGATCCGAATGTTCAGTTCCTCGGCCAACGGCAGGGCTTTTTTGATCTCCGCCTGCGAACGCTCGTAGGCCTGTTTGTAGGAGACCTCTTTATTGACCACGGCGGGCACCAACAGCACCGAGGTCGCCCCGTAGGTCTTGGCATCGCGGAGCGCGGTTTTGAGGCCCTCCAAACCTTTGGCTCGAACCTCGGGATCGGGATGCGAAAGCGTTTGCCGCCAATGCACGGAATCCACGACGCCGTGGATCGGCAGGTCGGCTTTGTCGCGGGCGTTCAGAACCTCCTTGGGATCGAGGTTGTTGGGGCTGTCGCCTTCCACGCCGTCGAAGCCCAGTTCTTTGAGCAGTTTGAACTTTTCGAGAAGCGACAGGTTCCCGCGGACCATGCCCAGCTTGACGGCCTTTTTCAGCCGGGGCGTTTGCGGTTTCTCTACTGCTTGAGTGGGCAAAGACATCGCGGCCGCGGCGAGGGCGGCGGAAGACGTGGCGGCGAGGAATTGCCGACGGTTGGTGGATCGGTCATCATTTTGGGCGGAGTGCATGGAAGTCCCCGGTCAAGAAAAATGGAAACGTGGCGATTTTTGAAATTGCAGTCGCAAGTTGGCTCGCGATGCACTAAAACTGAGGTTCAGTTTACGATAATTTGCGGAAATTCCCATTCAACGAGCAAAACCCGAACCGCGAGAGCGGCGGCACTCACAAAGGCATGTCCACACAATGGCTCAGGAATTTGAACGAGCGCGGAAGATCGCGGTGGAGGCGGTGCGGCGGGCGATGGAAGTCTGCCGGGGCGTGCAGTTCGCCATCACGGATGAGGTCTTGGAAAAAGACGACAAAAGCCCGGTGACCGTCGCCGACTTCGCGAGCCAGGCGATGATCTGCCGGGAGTTGGACCGGGCGTTTCCGGACGATCCGATCATCGGCGAAGAGGACTCGAAGGGCCTGCAGAGGCCGGAACAGAAAGTGTTCTTGGAGCGGATTCGCGAAGAACTCGCGGGCGTGGGGCTTCTGGCCGGCACGGAGGACATTTGCGGTTGGATCGACCGCGGGTGCGCCGAGGGGACGCATCATCGGTTTTGGACACTCGATCCCATCGACGGCACGAAGGGATTTTTAAGGGGCGAGCAATACGCGATTTCGCTGGCGCTGTTGATCGAAGGAAAAATCCAAGTCGGCGTGTTGGGCTGTCCGAATCTCTCGCCCGCGGGCGGGCAGGTTTCACGGAAAAAGGCTTCGAGCGGAGCCTTGTTTTACGCCGAGCGAGGCGGCGGGGCTTGGGTCGTTTCGCCGGACGACTTGAATAACCCGCAACCAATTCGCGTGCGGGATGTCCGCGAGCCTTCCCAATCGCGGGTATGCGAATCGGTGGAATCGGGACACACGAGCCAAAGCCGATCCCAGCAGATCGCGGCGATTCTGGGCATCACGGAACCGCCGCTGCGTCTCGACAGCCAGGCGAAGTATGCCACGGTTGCGCGGGGCGAGGCGGAGATTTATTTGAGGCTGCCGAGCCAAAAGGGTTATCAGGAAAAAATCTGGGACCACGCGGGCGGAGTGCTGTTGGTGGAAGAAGCCGGCGGCAAGGTCACCGATGTGAAGGGCCGGGAGTTGGACTTCACTCAAGGCGAGCAGCTTTCGATGAACCAAGGCGTGATCGTCACGAACGCTTTTCTGCACGAGGCCGTGCTCGACGCTTACAAGAAAGTTTCCGAATGATGATGGTTCCGCCTGACAAATCATTAGCCGCAGGGCGCTAGCCCCGGTTCGAGGAGATTAAGGTTTCTAAAATGGCCGCGAAACCGCTAAACGTTGTGTTGCTCTCGGATCGGTTTGAGGTCCGCGGTTCCTGTGCTTACACGCTGCGGTTGGTGCAGCATCTCGAAGAGTTCGGCGTCCTGCCCCGGATCATCACGCCCAACGCCGACAACATCGCGGCCCCGCTGCGGGAGACGTTGCCCATCCGCGTTTATCCGCACCTGCGCGTGCCCGTGTGGGGGCGGGTGGTGTTGGGGATGATCCGGCAGGAGTTGGAACAACGCCGCCCGGATTTGATTCACGTGCAATCGCGGCGGATGCAAAACGCCGGGGCTTGGCTGGCCCGCGCCCTCCGCGTGCCCTATGTGTTGACGATTCACGATTATCTCGCTCCGCGCGAGCGACTGCGGATGGACCGCGACTACGGCCGGCGGGTGCTGACGGTGAGCCAGTCCGTCAAGTCCGAGCTCTTGGAGCAAGTGCATCTTACCGCCGAGCCTGGTGACGGTGATCCATGCGGGCGTGGAGATTCCCAGCGATGCCGACTTGACGCCGGTGCTCTCTCCCGGGCGGGTTCCGGTGGTGGGGACGGCCGGGCCTTTGGAAGCGCTCAAAGGTTTGCCGTTCTTCCTGGGGGCGGCTCAGCGGGTGTTGGCGGAGAATCCGCAGGTGCAGTTTCTGATCGCAGGGGCCGGCCCGGAGGAGCAAAACCTCCGCCGGCTCGCGCGCGAACTGAAGATCGTGGAAGCCGTCACCTTCGTCCCCAAGCTTTACGATTTCTCCACGGCCCTCGAAGCGATCGACATCTTCTGCCTTCCTTCGCTGCGGCAGGGACTGGGCACCATCATGCTGGAAGCGATGGGGCGGGGGATTCCGGTGATTGCCTCCGGCGTGGGCGGCGTGTTCAGCGTGGTTAGCGACAACGAAACCGGCCTCGTCGTCCCGCCTTCCAACAGCGCCCGTCTCGCGGAACGCATCCTGGAACTGCTTTCCGATCCGCTCCGAGCCCGCACCCTGGGCAGCAATGGGCGGCGATCTGGTCAGGCGGGATTTCAGCGTGGAACGCATGGTCAAAGAAACCGCCGACCTCTATCGCGAAATCGTGGAAGAAGCGAAAACCCAACTCCCTCAAAGTGCCAAGATCCGAAGCGGAGCCAAGGCGTGACCAGCCCGCTGAAAAAGATGATCCTTATTGCCGTGGCGGGGAATCTGCTGGCCGTTTTGAGTGCGGCCGTCATATTTCGGGAGCCGCCCGGAAGTGCCACTCGTCCAATGGATATTCCGCTATATATCATTGCGACAGCATTCTGTACTGCCGTCCTCGGACTTTCGCTCACCGTTCGATCATGGCAAGCCGGTCACCCTCTTGGTACGGTGATCGTTGGAATCTTCTGCCTCACACCATTCGTTGTCGGTGTGATCGCCTTCCGCGTTTTCGCGGGCGCATTCGGTTACATCCTGCTTCCGTAGCCCGGACATGCCGACGCAGTTGTCCAACCGACGCAGATCACACCGCATCGAGGGCTTGTTTGAGGTCGGCGAGGATGTCGTCGATGTCTTCCGTGCCGACCGAGAGGCGGACGAAGTCGGGGGTGACGCCGGTCGATTGCTGCTCCTCGGCGGTGAGTTGCTGGTGGGTCGTGCTCGCGGGGTGGATGATCAGCGATTTGCTGTCGCCCACGTTCGCCAGGTGCGAGAACAATTTCACGTTGTTGATGAGCTTGATCCCGTTCTCGCGCTGCTCGCTCGCGGTGTCGCCCGCAATGCCGAAGCCGAAAATCGCCCCGCAGCCCTTGGGCAGGTATTTTCGGCCCAAGGCATAGCTGGGATGCGATTCCAAGCCGGTGTAATTCACCCACGAGACCTTGGGATGGCTTTCGAGAAACTTGGCGACGGCGAGGGCGTTGTCGCTGTGGGCTTTCATGCGGAGGTGCAGCGTCTCCAGGCCTTGCAGGAACAAAAACGCGTTGAAGGGACTCATCGCCGGGCCGAGATCCCGGAGGCCCTGCGTGCGGACTTTGAGGATGTAGGCGAGATGCATGGGACCGAAGGTTTCAAAGAACTTCATGCCGTGATAGCTGGGGTCGGGCTCGGTCATTTCGGGGAACTTGCCGTTGTCCCAGGGGAAGTCGCCTTTCTCGATGATGATCCCGCCGATCGACGTGCCGTGCCCGCCGATGAACTTCGTGCAGGAGTGAACCACCACGTCCGCCCCGAAATCGAACGGCCGGCAGAGGACAGGCGAAGCGAGGGTGTTATCGACGATCACGGGAATGCCCGCTTCGTGGGCGATCTCGGAAATCGCTTCGAAGTCGGGAATGTCGCAGCGCGGGTTGCCGATCGTCTCCAGAAAAATGCAGCGGGTGTTCGTCATCGATGGCTCGGCGGAAGTTTTCGGGATCGCTTTGCTCCACGAAATTCACGTCGATCCCCATTTTGGGGAACGTGTAATGAAACAGATTGTAAGTCCCGCCATAGAGGCTGGAGGACGAAACGAGGTTCTGGCCGGCGGCGGTGATGTTCAAGATCGCCAGCGTTTCCGCCGCCTGGCCGGAGGCGACCGCGAGCGCCCCGGAGCCGCCTTCGAGCAACGCGAGGCGTTTTTCCAGCACGTCGCAGGTGGGGTTCATGATCCGGGAATAGATGTTGCCGAACTCTTGGAGTCCGAACAGCCGGGCCGCGTGGTCGGTGTCGTCGAACACGTAGGATGTGGTCTGATAAATCGGCACGGCGCGGGCATTGGTGGCCGGGTCGGGAAGCTGTCCGCCGTGCAGGCACAAGGTCGCCGGTTTGAGCGAAACTTCGTCCATCGGATCATCTCTCCAGAAGAAAACCAAGGTGGCGCGAGAAATTCGCCCCATCTTAGACCGAGCCCGGACCAATCGCAATTCGATCCCAGCACCGTTCCGGGCGGCGAGTCCCGACGGTTTCGCCTCGCTGTCGTTGCGGTCTCCTCTACGGGTGGCACGTCCCTGAGCGGAGCGAAGGGCGTGGCGAGCGCAAAGACCACGCCCTTCGTTCCTCAGGGCGTGCCACCCAAGTTCGTACCGACTTCTGTGAAACACACACCCGGGCTCCGCGCCACGACGGTGTCGCCGCGGCGACGTTGCGGTGAGAAACTGTCCGCGCGCGGCGGGATTCTGTCCGATGGCTCGCTCGCGGCCGGCCTCCCAACCCGGATTTTCCCCGTTGAGGGCAGGTGGTACGCCATTTGCAAAACCCGAGCGTCCAACCGGGAACGACACGACGCGGATTTGCCGAAAGACACCGCGCACGGTCCCGCCTTAATAATCCCTGCCCACCGGATGAAAGTTTTCTGCATGCCAATTTGCTCTTGTTCTGCCGACCGGCGTCATCGGACGACGGCCCGCCGCGGATTTACACTGATCGAACTTCTCGTGGTGATTGCGATCATTGCGATCCTGGTTTCTCTGTTGCTGCCCGCGGTGCAGCAGGCCCGCGAGGCCGCCCGCCGCTCGACCTGCAAAAACAACCTCAAACAGATCGGCGTGGCGCTGCACAATTACCACAACACCCACCGGTGTTTCCCGCCGGGATTTGTGGCGGGAGCGGCGGCGCCTGCGACCGGGAACGGTTGGGGCTGGTCCGCGCATTTGCTGCCTTTTTTGGATCAAGCGCCCCTCTACAAAAACATCAACTTCAACCGGCCGATTTTTGATTCCGCCAACGCCGCGGCGATCCGCACGCCGCTGCCGGTGTTTCTGTGTCCGACCGACATTGTCA
Organism: uncultured Planctomycetaceae bacterium; assembly: GCA_963815195.1. GTDB lineage: Bacteria > Planctomycetota > Planctomycetia > Planctomycetales > Planctomycetaceae > CAWAVN01. The sequence goes on along the minus strand of CAWFGE010000006.1, from coordinate 51,287 downwards.
ATCCGAACCCCTTCAACATGACCGATGCCACGGGAACCGTGCTCGGCCAGGTCGCCCCGAGCAGTTATGCCGCGACCGTGGGCGACGACAGCAGCGAAGTCACCGACGTGAAGTGCAACGGAGCGTTCTTCCGCAACAGCTCGGTGCGGATGCGGGACTTCACCGACGGCTCCACGCAGACGACGCTCGTCGGCGACCGGGCCTGGGGCATGACGCAAGGCAGTTGGATCGGCGCTCCGAGCGGGGCCGTCGTCCAAGCCGGCTCGCTCAATCCCTGGAACCTGACCACGGCTCCTGCCGAAGCTGTCTCCCTCGTGCATAACAACTGGATCAACATTCTCACCGACAGCGACGGCGGCCTCGACGATTTCTCCAGCCTGCACGTGGGCGGCGTGCAACTCTTGTTTGGCGACGGTTCGGTCCGCTTCATCGCCAGCATCACCCAGGACGGCGCGTTGCGGAAAGCGTTCTGGGCGATGGGCACGGTTCACGGAAACGAAATCGTCCAGGGGCTGGAATAATGAAGCAGCAAGCACCGATTTTCATTATGACAATCGTCGCGGCCGTGTTGCTGGGCTGCGGGGGCCGGCCGGACAAGCCGGAGAACTTCACCGTCTCCGGGAAGTCGGTCGGTTATTGGGCGGACCTCCTCAAGCAGCCGAAGACATCCGCGAAAGACCGCATCCAATCCGTGCGGGCGCTGGGGAATGTGGGCGATGCGGATTCCCAGGCGATTCCCGCATTGATCGGGGCCTTGGACGACAAGGAGGCCGGGGTGCGGGCCGAAGCGGTTTTGGCTCTCGGCAAAAGCGGCCCCCAAGCCGCGGCCGCCATTCCAAAACTTAAAGAGCTCACACAAGATTCCGACCCGCGCGTCCGCGACTACGCCGTCAAAATCCTGCCTCAGATTGCAGAGCACTAAGCGAGATGCTTGGGAATTCTCAGAGGCGTTTCGCGGGCCGGCCGGCCGCGGCGGATTGCGGGCGGGAATTATTGGCGGCCGTGAACTCCAGGGGTTCGGGCGGCAAATAGACGATGGTTGATTCGCGGGTCTTCCAGAGAATGTGGATCGCGGACTTCGCCGGGAACAGCCGATGGAGTTGATCGACCTCGACGTCGTGCTTCATGATTAAATACGTGCCCTGCCGCCGATCCACGCAGTGGACCAACTGCTTCATGTTGCGTTTGTGCAAATAGGTGACATCGTTTCGTTGCAGGTAAAACGGGACCGAACCCCACTCCTGGCCGCAACTGATGACTTTGGCCGAACTGTGCATCATCTCGTCCCGCAATTCGGACTGGATCGGCACGGCGGCATGATTGTGGCCCCACGTGGGAAACAAATCCTGGGCGGTTTCGAAGGTGATCGCGAATGCGGCCAGACTGAAGACGCCGCAGAGCAATTGCGGAGACCAGCGTTTGTGAAACAGCCCGGCGGCCGCGAGCCCGGCGGTCCATAACCCCAGTTCCAAGCCGGCTTCGACGGGTTCCTCCAAACGCAGAAGATAGGCCCCCAGGCAGCCGACGATTCCCGCCGCGCACAAGGCGAAAAGCCCGTTCTGAAACTGCGCATGCAGCGGATTCCAGCGGGGCAGCGGCCGGGGAGACAAAGCGCCCATCGAACCCAAAAAATGTCCGAGCAAAAGCGCGATTCCCGGCCAGGCCGGCATGATATATGGCGGCAGTTTTCCTTTGGAAAGCGAGAAAAACGCCACGCACCAGCCGGCCCAGAGCGCGAAGTATCCCACGGACAGCGGACGGGCCGCACGGATGTCCTTCGATCGCTTCACCAAGAACACCGCGAGCGGCGGCAAGAGCAATCCCCAAGGCATCCAGGCCAGCAGCAGGACCGGGCCATAGTACCAGAACGGCTCGGGATGGCTCACCGAATACAGAAACCGCCCGAAGTTGTGCACCCAAAAGAAGTGATGCGCGAAGCCCGGCTCCCGCAGGCTCACGGCGAGGTACCACGGAGCCGCCACCGCGACCGAGACCAAACCATAAACCGCCCAAGCGCCGAACCTCGGTGCGGTTTTCAACCGGCTTAGCCAGCAATACGCGACAATGGGCGGCGCAAACAGCAGGATCGCGACCGGGCCTTTCGTCAGGAACCCCAATCCGCATGCGGAGGCCGAGGCGATCCACCACGACCACCGAAACCTCCCGCGGCCGATTGCTTCGTAAGCCAGAAACAGCGAGAGCGTGACGAACAGCGTGAGCACACTGTCGAGGATCAAATACCGTCCGCAATACACGAACCCCAGCGACAAACACATAATGAGTGCGCCGAGAAACGCGGACCGCGTGCCCAGGATTCGCGAACCAAACAAAAACGTGAGCAGCACCGTCAGAAACGCGGAGCCGGCCGGAACCAGACGGGCCGCCCAATCCGCGGAGCCGAAGATTTGATAGCTCGCCGCGCACATCCAATAAAACAGCGGAGGCTTGTCGAGATAAGGCTTGAAGTGGAACGTGGGCACGATCCAGTCCCCGCTGGCGATCATTTCGCGGGGAATCTCCGCATACCGGCCTTCATCGGGTTCGATGAGCGGATAGGACAGATTTCGAAAGAGCAGCGTTCCCGCCACCACCATCAGCAAGATCAACGCCGCCCAGAACGGCACACGCGCGGGCTGGGCCTGTGCCTCAACTGGAGATTCCCGCTTAGCTTTTGGTGCGGAACTTTCTTCAGAAAACAACACCCGCGTCCACCAGAACGGCAGAAGCGACTTGAGGGTTTCGGGGATGTCCCACAGCGAGACTTTGCTTTCTCCCGCGGCCCGCGGACGATGCCGAACTCCCACATCCACGACCGACAAATCCTGGCTGCGGGCTTTGGTGAGCATTTCGGTGTTGGCGAAAAAATTCTCCGCCTCGGGCAGGATCTGCTGGAGCGTGTCGCGGTGATAGATTTTCAGTGCGCAGTCGATGTCGCGAATCCGGCTGCCCATCAAAAGTTGCACGAGCGTATTATATCCCCACGAGAAAAACCGCCGTTTGACCGGATCTTTGCGGTCGATGCGATAGCCCGACACAATGTCGAATTTCTCGGCCAAAGGCAGCATGTAGCCCAGGTCGCTCAGCTCAAACTGGCAGTCGGCATCGGTGAAGGCGACCAGATCTAACGTGGCGGCCTCAAACCCTCTGCGGAGTGCTGCCCCGTAGCCCATGTTCCGGGGTTGTTGCAGCAACCGCACGCAGGGATCGAACGCGGCTTCCGCGCGGACGATTTCCGCGGTCCGGTCGGTCGAGCCGTCATCCACGATGAGGATTTCATACTCGGAAACGATCGTTTCCAGCGCCGCCCGCGCTTCGTGAATCGCCTGGCGAATTGTGTCTTCTTCGTTGTACGCCGGGATCACCAGCGACAATCGATTTCCCAGGCCCCGTTGATCGGCATTTGGAACAGGCGTTGACCCCACCGACGGCGTGGCGGATTGAACGTTTGAACCATCCAAGGTTTGGCACTCCCTTGCCATTTTCCACAGCGACTTTTGCCGCAACCGAAAAGAATTCCCCAGGTTGCTGTGCGCGGTAAAACTCCCACGATGCTACGAAATGTCTAATATATCGGCATTCCGCAAACGGGAGAATACCAGAGATTGCCTTTTTGGGAGAACTCGCAAACCCGCCGTGGCTTACCTAGCCTTCCAAATCCTCGCGGTGTGAACATCGCCGTTCGCTCAAGGGGGTGACGTTCCCGTCGCGGCGACTTCAGCCCCCGATTCGCGTACGAAGCTCGGAATCTTCGGCGGCCAAAAGCCGCCGCTACGATCACAATTACTCGATCCGCACGGGGCCGGGGTTATTGATTTTCTCGGCCCCCGCGCTCGCTCCGGGAAATTCGCGGTGCGACCAGTTTTTGAGCTTGCCTTTGGAGGGAATCAGCCGGCCGTTTTCGATCCGCGGGGCAGCGTCCCGGTCCGGCGTGGGATCGGAAGGCACGGTGTCGCCGGTCTGCCGGGTCCAGTCGGCAAGCGCGCTTCGCATCTTCGTCAGCACGGGGGCGAATTTTTCCTCCCCCGCCAGATTCTGCAGTTGATCCGTATCCGCGGAGACTCGATAAAGTTCCTCCACAGGCGATTTTGCAAACAGCAGTTGCTGCGCGGGCGTGGTTTGGCCCGCGGCTTGGGCTTTCCAGAGTTCTTCCCCCGCATCGAACTTGTAAGCTTCGCTGCACAGCACCTGTCGGCCCGGGAAGTTGTTTTTGATATACAGAAAATCCTTGGTGCGGACCATGCGTTCGTGGTTTTTGTGAACGTGCCAATTGTGCTCCGCGAACGCCACGTCCCGCACGCTGGCTTTCGGATTGCGAAAGATCGGCAGCAAACTCACGCCTTGAATGCTCTCGGAGCGGGGCGTTTCCGTCAGGTCCAAAATCGTCGCGGCGATGTCGATGCTGCTCGCGAGGCTGTCCGTCACCGCGGGCTGTTTGATCCCGGCGGGATAAGAGAGGACGAACGGCGTGCGGATGCCATCGTCATACAGCCGGGTCTTGCAGCGAGGAAACGGCCGGCCGTTGTCGGCCATGACGATGATCAGCGTGTTTTCGAGTTGGCCCTGCGATTCGAGTTCCCGCACCACATCGCCGACGTAGCGATCGAACCGGCTGATTTCATGATAGTATTTCGCCAGGTCGTTCTTGGTCGGTTCGGTCTCCACCAGATACGGCGGGACCACCGCGTCGGCCGCCTCGTACTTCGGGGCGGCGTCGTTCAACTGCCAGCCGCGGTGGGCGTCGGTCGAGGCGAACCAGAAGAAGAACGGCTTGTCCTTGGGGCGTTTGTGGACGATCTCCACCCAGTCCTCCTCTTTGCCCGGCCCCTTGCCGGGGGAGATCACATCAAACGCCCGGTCCTTGTTCCCGAACATGTGGTTCTTTCCCGAAAGCGCGGTGTAATACCCGGCTTTGCGGAGCAGTTCGGGAAAGCGAATCTGCGCATCGGGGAGTCTCGTGTGCAGCTCCGGAGCGCCGGTGTTGTGCGGATACCGGCCGGTGATGATGCTGCACCGGCTCGGACTGCAACTGCTGATCGTCAAAAACGCGTTGGTAAACCTGAGCCCCTTCGCCGCGAGCCGGTCGATGTTCGGCGTCTTGATCGTGGGATGCCCGTAACAGCCGACATCTTCATCCGACACATCATCCGCAATAAACAACACCGCATTGGGCCGCGGCCCGTCCTTCGCCAACCCTTGGGACGCCAAACACAAAAACCCGGCCCAAAAAACCAACACGCGAAAAGCCCATGGAGCATACATCATCCATCCCGCCTGTCTGAAATCGGAAAAGCAAATGGCAAGGGAAACAAACCCATTGTGCGGAATCGCCAGCGCATCCGCAATCAAACCTCATGCCGCTTCAAGATCGTGTCTTTGGCCCAGGCGGCGGCACCGAGGGCGGCGGCGTCGTCGCCCAATTCCGCGGTGACGACTTTGAACGAATCCCGGTAGCAGGGCAAAACGAAATCGCGGGCGGCTTTCTCGACGGTCTCTTGAAACAGCTTGGGCATGGCCTCCACCAGGCCGCCGCCGAGGACGATCATGTCCGGGGCCAGGATGTGCACGATGCCGCCCACCGCGGTGCCGATGTGCTCGGCCGCGAGGCGAATGATCGTCTCCACGACTTTGTCGCCGGCTTTCACCGAGTTCGCCAGGGCGCTGCTGCGGATTTGGGCCAGGTCGGCTCCGACTTCTTTTAACAAGTTCGGAGCCTGCCCGCGCAAGGCGGCTTGGGCGGCGGCCCCGGCGATGGACAATCGGCTGCCCACGGCTTCCAACGTTCCGCGATGCCCGCCGCCCGAGAGCGGGCCGTCCGGCATGACCTGCACGTGCCCCACCTCCATGCACGACAGCCGCCGGCCCTGCAAGATTCGACCCTCGTAAACGCAGCCGCCGCCGATGCCCGTCCCTGGAAACAGCCCGAACAAGCAGTGGGCCGACTTCCCCGCCCCGAAGCGGTACTCGCCGAACACCCCGGCATCCACATCGTTAATCACGACGGCGGGAAACGGAAACTTCTTCTCCAAAGCCTCCCGCACCTTGGCGTTTTTCCAGCCGAGGTTCGGGGCTTCGAGCATGATGCCTTTTTCGAGATCCAGAGGTCCCGGACAACCGATGCCCAGACCGGAAATCTGTTCCGGCTTGAGTTCCGCTTTTTCCAAGGTCGCCAGGGTCGTCTCGACGATGCGGTCCAGCCCCGCGGCCATGCCTTCCTGCCCTTTGGTCTTCCGGCGTTTCTGGGCGATGAGCTCAAACCCCTCATCGTACACGGAACACAACATCTTCGTCCCGCCCAGGTCGTAGCCGATCCAATAGGTTTTCGGATGTGTTTCAGTCATGCCAATTCCGTTTGCAAGTCGAAGTCCAAACGAGCGGAGGCCGTCAGCCCTCCCGTTACGATGATTTCCAGAATCCGCTTCGAATGACAATCCTTCAAAATATTGGCTCCCGAGAGGACTCGTCTGCGACCACGGGCCTGACGCGTGGCACCGACCGCAGGTGGGTCCGCTCGCCCGCCGTGTCAGCGAACCGGCACCTCGTACTCGGCAAGCGCGCTCGTGGTCGGGATGACGACGATGCCGTTGTCGCTGATCGTGAAGCCTCGCTCCCGGTCCAGTTCGAGATCGTAGCCCACCTCCATGCCTTCCGGGATGTGCACGTTCTTGTCGATGATCGCCCGGCGGATCTTCGCGTGGCGGCCGACGTTCACCCCCTCGAACAGGATCGAATCCTCCACTTTGGCCCAACTGTTGACCCGCACGTCGGACGCAAGCACCGAGCCTTCCACCAACCCGCCGGAGATGATCGTCCCCGGCCCCACGATGCTGTCGAGTGCCGTGCCCACCCGCGGCTCTTCCGAAGTCTGGTCGTTGAACACGAACTTGGGCGGCGGGAAATTGGGATGATAGGTCCTCAGTTCCCAACTGCGATCGTACAGGTTTAAAAGCGGGTGAATCGAAACCAGATCCATGTTGGCCTCGAAATACGCGTCGAGCGTGCCCACGTCCCGCCAGTAGCATTTGTCGCCCGTGTTCTTGTCGCGGAACGGATAAGCCCGCACGTGGCAGCTATCGATGATGGACGGGATGATGTTGTGCCCAAAATCGTGCCGGCTGCCCGTCACCGTCGCGTCCCGGCAAAGCTGGTCGAACAGAAAATTCGTCTTGAAGACGTACACGCCCATCGAAGCCAGGCAGTGTTTCGGGTCGCCGGGAATGTTTGCCGGGCGGTCGGGCTTTTCATCGAACGAGATGACCCGCTGGTCGCCGTCGATGTTCATGATCCCAAAATCGCTGCCCTCCTTGAGCGTCACCGGAATGCAGGCCACGGTCGCGTCGGCTCCGGATTGGATGTGGTCGCCAATCAGCTCGGAATAATCCATCTTGTAGATGTGATCGCCCGAGAGGATCAGAATGTACTCGGCGCGGGCTTTCTCGATCGTGTAGATGTTCTGATAGACGGCATCGGCCGTGCCTTGATACCACTGCTCGTCCAACCGCTGCTGCGGCGGGAGCACATCGATGAACTCGTCCAACTCCCGGCACAAAAACCGCCAGCCGAGGTTGATGTGCCGATCGAGGCTCGCCGCTTTGTATTGGGTCAGCACGAGCACACGCCGGAGGCCGCTGTTGATGCAGTTCGACAGCGTGAAGTCAATGATGCGGTACACCCCGCCAAACGGCACGGCCGGTTTGGCGCGGTCCCGTGTGAGCGGTTCCAATCGGCTTCCCTTTCCCCCGGCCAGCACGAGCGCGAGCACGTTTCTCATCGGCGACGTCTCCTTGGAGTCTTATGTTCATGTTGTTTCTCGGGTGTTTCCGCAGGAGTGAGCGGCTGGTGCGTAGCCGCCGGCCTTGATTTTGTGAGTATCCTTTCATCGAAACCGGAGCCTAGCGCCTACCGCCCAGATTCTCAAACACGTTCTTAGCGGCGCCTTCATTATTGCGAACCGCCAGAATTCAGCAATGCTGCGTAAAAAGTCCCAACCCCAAGTGGCGACGGTGTTCCCGGCGGCATCCTTCAAAATCACATCGCCCGCGCTTATGCTGGGAGCGATGTTCTGCACGACAAGCATGAACCGCGGAGCCGCCTGGCCGCCATCGTCGTCCACCACCGTCAGTCTGGATGCTGGGATGGGCACGGTGTTCAAGGCCCGGTCTTGGCGAACGCATCCACGGTCGTTGGGACTGGACGTTTGCCAGATCGCGTTCAGCGGGCCGTTTCGAGGCGCATCCAGGGTGCGATTGAGACAGGAAACTCACTGGGTCGGCTTGCAACGCGCCCTAAACGTTGCGCACGATTTGGGGCGAACCGAAAATCCGAAACAAATCCCCGTGACCGTTTGGCTTTGTTTCGGATTTCGAGCTTCGGATTTTCACCAGAAAACGCACAAAATTGCGGCACGCTGATTAGCCGTGCGGGGTGTCCACTTCCTGGAACATCTGCCCGAGCTTGGTGATTTCCAGAACTTCGCGCACGCCTTCGGAGGGATTGTAAATCCGGATCTTGATTCCCTGTCGGTCGAGCGAGAACAAAAACCCCAAGGTGCCGCTGGAGATGATTTTCACGCCGGTGAGATCCAAGACCAGCGTTTTGCAGTGGTGTTCGTGAATCAGCTGCTCGAGCGCATCGCGGAAGGTGTCGAGTTGGTGGTCGTCGACCACTTCGACATCCTTGAACCCGACCAGAATTTGCTCCCCCACGTCATAGACGAGCAGCGCCCCCAAATCGTTTTGCATATCGCCAACCTCAACAGACTTCGCAAACAGAACCGCCCGCCTCCTATGAGATTATACCGCACCGCGCCGGGAAAGCCAAAAGGCTTTGCGGGTTATGTGCGATTTCCCTGTGGATGCGATTCGCGATTCCTCTGGCGGATCGGCGCGATCCGGCGTATGCTGAACCCATTCCCAAACGCCGGCGTCTCGTGCATTTCTGCGTGCGCCCGATCCCGGCCGTCGATTCGACAGGGAGGCTCCTATGTTTCGCATTCCCTTTCTGATTTTGCTGACGATCACATTGCCGGGCGCGGCGCGGTCCGCAGCCCAAGCGGACGAACCTCCGGCCCAGCAGGCGATCGCTCGGCAGCGGGAAATTCGGCAACTGATGAACCGCATCAAAAAGGCCCCGCAGAAAACCGTCGCCGCAAAGGCGTGGAGAGACATCCAAGACCTCGGCATCTTGCCTCGGCAGGTGGAGATCGCGATCGCGTTGGATCGGGAGTTGATGAATCCCAATCCGGCGGTCCGTCGGCAGGCGTCCGAGCAACTCGCCCGGCTGCCTTACGTCACGCGAGTGGTCGCAGCGCACAATTTGCGAAACGGCGTCGCCGCCGAAACCGATCCCGATCTGAAATGGATTCACGCGGTGACGCTGTCGTCCATTTTGCCCGAGGAGGGGTCGGCGGTGGATGTGCTCCTCGCGAACCCGGACGATTGGCTCTTGCGGAAGTCGCTCAACGTCAGACCGCCCGGCGAGAACGACGTGTTGACGGCAGAGGAACTCAAAAAACACATCCGCCAAACGGAAGCCCCGATCTACGCGCGAATCGATCGAATTGGCGACGGAGAGGACGGGAGCGCACGGTTTGTTTTTCCAAGACCGTATCCGCCCCCGTTCGTTCCGCCGCCGCCTCCGCGAAAGGATCTCGCGCATCCGCTGATCGAGCACCGGCAATTTGACAAGATCGTTCACCTGATGGAATTGGGGGACTATGATGCCCGGGAACTGTTTCAGCGTTACGGCGAACAGTTCCCTCCCAAACCGATCGCGCAGGCGTTCGTCCCGGTGGCCTTCGGCAGCCGCGATCGGGAGCGGCAAAACGCCATTGAAGGCTTGGAATATTCCGGCTCCGACGCCCGGAAGGTTGCGGCGTTGGCGTCGGCCGCTCCGAAAGATTTCTCCATCAAGCAGTTGGCCGACCGCGTTGCCGGGCTGAGCTATCCCGGGCCATATTCCGCCGAGCTTCTAAAATTGTTCCGCCAGCGCGAATATGCCACGCTGCGATTGGCCGTGATAGCCGGTCTGGGCCGCCGCGGCAACGTCCCGGAGGAACTCATGGACGTTCTGCGGACATCGCTGCACGATTACGATCCTGTGCTCTGCATCGAAGCGGGCCATGCCCTCCAAGATGTGCTTCGCCAACCGAACGTTTCGCAGCCTTGGCTAAAAGAGTTGCTCATGTCGGATGAAGATCCGCTGATCCTGGAGCTGGTCGCCTCGGCACTCAAAAAGGAGGCCGCGTCGCAAGAGTTTCAAAAGCAGATCTTCGAGCGGATCGATACGAAGCGGCCCCCGGACGTGAATTTGATTTTTATCGAATGCTTGATCAAGAACGCGGAACCCAAATCGCCCGCGCAAAAAAACTGCTCGCACTGAAGGCGGAGATGGAAAAGCTCCGGATATTGGAATACGACCGCCGGCTGGCCGAGGACCTCCGCTGGATGATCGAGCAAACTCAGAAGAACAAGAAGCAGATGGAGAAAGAAGCCGCCGAGCAATTTAAGAAACTCCTCGAAATCGTCAACGACTGATCCAAGACCGCGGCGGATGGCGCGCGTCAGCGACTGGCTTCCAGCGCTGCGTTGAGCCGTTTGCGGAGGCCGGTCATCAACACCTCTTCAACGGCCGGGGCGACTTTGGAGGCGCCGGACACCGTAATCCAACTCATCGATCGTGATTCCAAGCGGCGCCTAAAGTTCCCCAGATGTTAACGACCTTGATTTCCGTCTCCCCGATGCGAATGCGGTCGCCGACATTCAGTCCGGCTTTCTCCGTCCGATTCCCGTTCAGGTAAACCCCGCCTCTGGAAGCCAAGTCTTGGAGGATCCATCCGTACGTCAGATCATAGAGAATCATTGCGTGCTTTCTCGACGCGCCCTTTTCGTCCAGAGGCAAATCGCATTCTGGATGCCGGCCAATAATGATCCGTCGATCCTTTGAGGCGTCGAACGAATATCGGCCTCCTTCAGAGGACGAAGATTCCATTTCCAAGAGAATTAAAGCGGGAGGAGCGCCCGTGAACTGGGTTGTGTATGCATGAACGTCCGGAGCAGGTGACGTTGATTCGACCGAGGGTTTCATGCGGATCCCTTTGTCCAAGTGGTCAATGATCCGATCCATGTGCGCGTGAAAATCTCGTCCAACATCCACTCGCCCCGCGTTGCGATAGGCGAATGCTTCCAGTGAGGCGGGCAACTCGCTGGGTCGAGGCATGGAAGTTTGCCCGATCAGGATGGGAATGATCGGAATGTCCAAGGCCATCGCGGTTTCCAATTCCACGCGAACGAAGTCGCTGGGATTGTCCAAACGCCGTTCGTTTGTGTCCGGTGATCCATTCCACAAGTTGTCGATCACGGCCAGGAAGGCATCGCATTGGGAGACCGCCTCGCGGATGTGGTCGCGAAAATCGATGCCCAGGGGAATCGCATCGACATCCATGAACACGGCGTCTCTTCCAAACTTCGCCGTCAGCCGGTCGTAAATTCGCCCCGTGATGGCCGCACTGTCGTCCCGGCGGTATGAAAGAAAAAAGTTCACGTTTTGACCCGTTGCTGCTGGAACCGTTGCGGCGTGTGTTTCAGTTTCGCAAGAGAGCTCGCTCTGCAATCAACGCTTCGATTGTACCGCGGACGGGCCAGCTTTTGACAATTCGATTCCGGAATTTCACACGCCGCAGGCCGCCAGGACCTCGGCGTCGAGTTGCTTTTTCTGGGGGCAGCCGAAGTCCAGCCACCAGTTGGAGGCGTTTTCGCGGGTCCACAAACCGGCGGCCGCACATTCGGAGAGAGCGGTCCGCAGGGCTTTGGCCGAGTCGTAGCGCTCGCTCGGCAGCTTGGCGAGGCAGCGCATGACGACCCGCTCCAGATCCACGGGAACATCCGGCCGAAGCGAGGAAGGCGGGGCGGGTTTTTGGCTGGCGTGGGCCATGAGGATCTTGATGGGCTTCACATCCTCGAACGGCGCGTGGCCGGTGAGCAGATAATACGCCGTCGCCCCCAGCGAATAAATGTCGCTCCGGGCGTCCACGGCATCGGCGGTGGCTTGCTCGGGCGAGAGAAACAGCGGCGAACCGGCGATCATGCCTTCCTGGGTGACGGCGGAATCGTTGACATCTGCGATCGGCTTGACCAAACCGAAATCCAGAAGCTTCGCCACGTCGAACACGCCGCCCCGGTTGGCCGCGAATATATTGCCTGGCTTGATGTCCCGATGGACCAGTCCTTTCGCGTGGGCTTCGCTCAAGGCGTCGCAGGTCTGCATCAACAGATGGATCGCCCGCTCCGCCGGCAGCGGCCCGAACATCTCCACCAACTGCTGGAGGTTCAGCCCCGGCAGGTATTCCATCACGTAGTAAAACGTGCCGTCGCCGGTGCGGCCGTAATCGAAAATCTCGACCGTGTTCCAATGCGAGAGCTTGGCGGTGGCCTGCACCTCGCGCTCGAACCGGGCGAGCGTGTTCGGGTTGCCGGCTTTGTCGGGATGGATCAGCTTGAGGCGCAGGGGCGTTTGAGGAGCACATGCTCGGCGAGATGCACTTCCCCCATCCCGCCCGCGCCGAGCCTTTGCTTCAAGCGGTATTGTCCGAGTTGCTTAGCCTCGAAGGCTTGCCGGCGGAGGCGGCCGATCGTCCGCACGCCCCAGACCGCAATGACGCCGGACAACACCAGCACCATCGGGTCCTCCAGCATCATCCGCTGGAAATCTTCGTTTTTCTGAACCAGTTTCCGGACGTCGCCGGAAAAGATCCACGCCCCCAACTGGACGAGAATCGCCGTCAGTCCCATCCCGCCGATCACGAGGCTCGCCCGCCGCCACGTGTTGGGGATGTAGATCGCGTAAGTGAAAATTAAAATCATCCAGATCGGGGCGATGGAGAGCAGATAACCTTCGCGGGCGGAGTTCTCGAGCATGGCGTAACTCAAGCAGGCGAAGAACGCCGCCGAGCCGCCGAAGACGATGCTTTCCACGATCCGCAAATGGGCGAGCATGTGCCGGCAGCGCATGCACAGCCGGAGTCCGACGATGCCCGTCACGACCGTGATGCCGAAGTGCTCCCAGAACAGCACCCGGTCCAGCCCCGTTTGAAACCGCTCCAGCGAAAACAGGTTCTTGATGAAGAAACTCAAATAGCCCGCGAACAGCAGCAGCGAAGCCGTCCGCAGGCGGTCGCGGAGCAGGTCGTTGATTTCCCCGCTGTAATGGGGCAGGCTGCCTTCGACCAAGGCGACCAGCGGGTGCCGCCGGCGGGCCGCCGAATCGAGATTGTCCGGCGTCTCGACGTTCGAGGGCATCTCGACCGTTTTGGCGTAGGCGGAATGATCGTTAGGCGACACGCACTCACCTTTCGTGCGGACAATAGAATGAATGAAGGCTTTCCGGCGGTTTTCTCTCTTCGGAAAACTGCGCGGTTCGCCAAAATCTCATCGGGAAATCATAGACGAGAATTCGTTCCAAAACGAGATCGAAATCTTCCGCCCGAGAAATTCACTGTCCCGCGGAAAATCGCCGTTTCACCCATTCTCCCAAACGCTGGACCGACCTGGCCAGTTGGCCCCCGAGGGTCAGGCGGCCTTCGCGGAGGCGGGTCCAAAACGCGAGCCGATTGAGTTTTTCGATCAGTCCTCCCTTGGAGCGAGCGTCCGGATTTCGTTTGCGAAGCGATCGCTCGGGAGCGGTTCCGGCGTAACAATCCCGAGGCAGCACAAACAGCGGAGCTTTGCACCGCGGGCAGGAAAGTGTTTGAGGCTCCGGCCGGCGCGGGCCGCCCAGCGTTTCGCCGCAGGAGCAAACGACTTCAAACGTCTGGTCCGTCGTCGCGGCGGGTGGCCGTGAGGAACGGGAAGCTGACAGCCGGCGCGACATAAACAGAAAGCTCCGTGACGGGGATCGCAAGATCATTCCTCTCCGCCCAAATTATCGCCCCGCCAACTGCCGAGGTCAACGGCGATCCCGCCGCGGCGGCCGGCCGACGTAGCCGCGCTCTGTTTTCCTCCCGCGGATGGAGTGGCACAGCGCAGCGAAGGGCGCGGCGATCGCCCGGACCACGCCCTTCGTTCCTCAGGGCGTGCCACCCAAATTCGTACCTGTTTCTGTGAAACATGCCGGGGCCGCCAAAAGACAGATGAAGCCTCGCTCTGTTTTCTTCGCGGGTCTTCCGGTTACGATAGAAAAGCCATTCGTTGTGATCGCTTCCGCCTCGGGAGATGCCTTGATGTTTCAAAAAGCGGTTTATTGTTGGCTGGGTTTGCTCGCGGCGGGTGCGATTTCGCCCGGCGGAGTTTTCGCGGATGCCCCAGAGCCCGCGGTGGCGGAGCGGGCAAAACCGTCCGCGGCAGCCACCGGCGAAACGGGCGAACCCTTAAGCGTGGAGAACCTCACCGAACTCGTGCGGAAATCCGTGGTCGTGGTCTCCTTCACCGGGCGGGATCATAAAACCCTCGGCCTCGGCAGCGGGTTTGTGATTTCGCGCGACGGCTTGATCGCCACCAACCTGCATGTCATCGGCGAAGCCCGGCCGATCTTCGTGCAGACGGCCGACGGCACCCGGCATTCCGTCACGCAAATCCACGCCACCGATCAGGCGATGGATCTCGCCATTCTCAAAATCGCCTCGAAAGATTTGACGCCGCTGCCCCTGGGCGATTCTCAGGCGCTCAAGCAAGGCGAGGATGTCGTCGCTTTCGGAAATCCGCAGGGGCTCAAGTTCAGCGTGGTCAAAGGCGTGGTCTCCGGCCGGCGGGAAATCGACGGCAAACCGATGATCCAACTCGCGATCCCCATCGAGCAGGGCAACAGCGGCGGGCCGCTTTTGGACCGCTTCGGCCGCGTGCACGGGATCCTCACGATGAAATCGCTCGTCACGCGGAACCTGGGCTTCGCGGTCGAAAGCAACGCGCTCAAACCGCTCGTCGAACGCCCCAACCCGATCCCGATTTCCCGCTGGCTGACCATCGGCCGGCTCAACGCGGGCGAGTGGCAAACCCTGTTCGGAGCCAACTGGAGGCAGCGGGCGGGGCGGATTCTCGTCGAGGGCCGGGGCGACGGCTTCGGCGGGCGTTCGTTGGCGCTCCAGACGGAAAAGCCGCCCAAGCTGCCGTTCGAGGTGGCGGTCGCGGTTCGCTTGGAGTCCGAAGAGGGGGCCGCGGGTCTCGTGATCCACGCCGACGGCAAAAATCGGCATTACGGGTTTTATCCGAGCGACGGCAGCCTGCGGTTCAGCCGGTTCGACGGGCCGGACGTGTTTTCCTGGCAGGTGCTCGAGCAGGTCAAGAGCCCGCACTACCGCCCCGGCGAATGGAACACGCTGAAAGTCCGCGTCGAAGCCGACCGCATCCAATGCTTCATCAACGATCAGCTGGCGATTGAATCCAAGGACGACCGCTACGAGACGGGACTCGTCGGTCTGGCGAAGTTCCGCGAAACCGAGGCCGAGTTCAAGAACTTTCAGGTGGCGGAAACCATCCCGCCGAGCCGACCGTCGGAGGCGGCGGTCAAGCGGATCCGGGACGCCGTTGCGAACATTCCTCCCGAGCAGCCGCCTGCGGCCGACCTGGCGGAAAAACTGCTTCCCGATGCCGCGATGGCGACGACCGTGTTGGAAGAGGAAGCCCAGCGGTTGGAGCAAACGGCGAAGCGGCTTCGGCAACTCGCCCGGCAGGTTCACGAAACCCGCGTGCGGCGGGAATTGGTCCAACTGATGCAAAAAGGCGGCGAAGAGGTGGACCTGTTGAAGGCGGCCCTTTACATCGCCTGGCTGGACAACGAAGAAGTCGACGTGCCCGCGTATCTCCAACAGTCCGCGCAGATGATCGCGGAGATTCGCAAAAACCTCGCCGGCCGGAAGGAACCCACCGACGAACAAAGGCTCGCCGCATTGGATAAGTATCTGTTCGAGCAAATGGGCTTTCACGGCAGCCGGACCAACTACTACAGCAAGTCCAACAGCTATCTCAACGAGGTTCTGGACGACCGCGAAGGCTTGCCGATTTTGCTGTCGGTGCTTTACATGGAACTCGCGAAGCGGTTGGACGTGAAGGTGGTCGGCGTGGGCCTGCCGGGGCATTTTATCGTCCGGCACGAACCGAAACAGGGGCCGGGGCAGTTGATCGATCCGTTTCACCGCGGGGAGAAGATGTCCCGCGACGAAGCGGTGCAGTTGGTGGAGCAAAACACCGGCCGGCCGTTCGATGCGGATGTCTTGCGGAGCCAGACTTCGAAGGAAATCTTGGTTCGCATGCTGAGCAATCTGATGAATGTCGCCCGCGATGCCGGCGATCCGGAAACGATGCTGCGGTACGTGGAAACGATGGCGGCGATCGATGCGGAGAACACGGAGTACCGCTGGTTCCGGGCCGTGCTCCGCTTCCAGACGGACCGCATCCCGGCGGCCTACGAAGACACGAAATGGCTCCTGGAAAAACGCCCGGTCGATGTGGATCTGGAGCGGGTCCGGCAACTGCATCGGATCTTGGAAGGCAGCCTCAACCCGAAATGAGCCGTTTGAAGGCTCGGCCCGCTTCTCTTGCCTTACTCCGCACCGCGCGCCTCTGGCGTTGGTTTTATTCCTAGCACCCTTCCGATGCGCAGGCGGTGCAATCGTTAGGGATTGCCTGGCAGGAAGATGCGGAACTCTAAAGCGGTTGTTCGTCAGATATACCCCGTAGCTGTCATTCCGATCGACGGAGATAGCCGGATTATGCCGATCACTTCCGCTAAGCCGAATCTCCCCGCTGCACGCATTTCTCCTGCGGGGTAATTGAATACACGCATCGCACATTCATGGAGGAATCCAATG
This sequence comes from uncultured Planctomycetaceae bacterium, assembly GCA_963815195.1. Classification (GTDB taxonomy): domain Bacteria; phylum Planctomycetota; class Planctomycetia; order Planctomycetales; family Planctomycetaceae; genus CAWAVN01. The sequence continues at coordinate 34,492 of CAWFGE010000006.1, read as the reverse complement.
CCGTCGTTTTGGAAACGGGTCGGGCTGGCGGCTGCTTTGGCAGCGCAAATCGCTGCCGGCCCAAGTTCAAGTTTTGCTCAACAACCCTCGCCGGGAACCGCTTGTGCATCGAATCCTTCGTGTGCCGCGATGCCTTGCGGCACGGGTCACGCTCACGTGGGCCAAGTTCCCACGACTCCCTGCCCGCAGCCTCCGCCGTGGGTGGAACCGTCAACACCCGAAAAACCGGTCAAACCGGAAAAACCGGAAACTCCAAGCACGACGACTCCCGACCAGGTCCCGCCCGTCACCACGCCCGAGATGCCCGAGACGCCGGAGTTGGCGTCGTTGAGCACGCCCCAGGCGGGGCTCGGGACGCCGGACACCGCGTTCGGCCGCGTCCCGAACATGATGGGCGACCTCCTGCGCGGCTTCCGCTCGGTGAATTTTCAATACAACGGCGGCGGCGATTTCGCTCCGATTTTAACCGCGGGTTCCACCACCTTGCGAAACTCGAAAGTCGCCGAGAACAACTCGGCGATCCCGCGGGACCGCTTCACGTTCCGCTACAACTTCTTTAACAACGCCACCGCCGTCCAGGGTTACAAAACGGCCCCGGATCCCAATGGCAGAACTGTCGGAAATTTTCCGGATTTTGAGGCCACGAATCCGAATGCGCGGATTCCGGTTCAACAAGTGATCCCAGCCACCAAAAGCTATAATGCCCACTTTTATACGTTCGGGTTTGAAAAAACCTTCTGGGATCAGATGGCGTCCCTGGAACTGCGCATCCCGTTTGCCACAACTTTAAGTGCCCGGCAGAATTTCATCGCGAGCCAGCCCGTCCCCGGCACCGGGGCCGGTCCTGGCTTGACAAGCTTCGCCGGCATTCCCGTGAATGTTCCCGTCGGAGCGGCGCCATTGGTCACGCCGGGGACCGATGTGTTAGGGGCTACAGCCACTCAAATCCAAGATTTGAGCTTCATCCTCAAGCGGGTGCTGTATATCTCGCAAGATCGCCGGTTTTTGATGTCCGGCGGCATGGGAGTCACGGCCCCAACGGCGCCCGATGTCAAAGTCTCCATCGTGGATAGCTACGACGATCCTCAACTATTTGAACCGCCGGGATCGGTTTTCGACCTCGTTGACTTCGATCCGAATGGGATTGCGACCAACATGCGCCGCAGGGACATTACCGTCAAAAACCAGATTTGGGATGTCGCTCCCTTCCTGGCAATGGTCGCCACACCCACGAACCGGACGTTCGTCAACGGATTTATGCAAGTGGATGTCCCGCTTAACTCCGCGGATGTCTATTATCGCGAAACCCGCACGGACATTGTCGCCCGTGACATTTTTCCCAATGCGACTGCGACCAATTCGAACGGCATGGTCTTTGGACCGAATGGTTCTGAAGGGACGTTTCGCCAGAAGGCGAAGATCAACGGGCAAAGCCTTCTGCAAATGGACATCGGCGGGGGCTATTGGCTGTATCGCAATCCCGCGGCCCGAAGAGTGACCGGCCTAGCGTCCCTGATGGAACTCCACTACACCAGCACTTTGGAAAACGCGGATATTGTAACCTTCCAACCGCAGCCCAGCCTGTTTCTTACGGGCGACGCCACGACAAAGGAAGCTCCAACTCGCATCGGCAACCTCGCCAACCGCGTCGACATTTTGAACCTCACCCTGGGCGGAGTGGTTCAGGTTGCGAATGCCGGGACCTTGGCCGTGGGTTATGTCGCTCCGCTGCGGAGCGGCTTTAACCGCACGTTTGACGGCGAACTCAACGTGCAGTTCAACGTCTACCGGTGATCCGGCCGGTCGTTGGATAATCCTCCGAGCCGGGAGCCGCCTTCAGTCTGGGGCGGCTTCCGGTTTTTCGTTTTGAGTCGGCTTAAATGGCGACACACCCTTTGTCTCTGTCGCAATTGGCCAGGTTTGGCATGCTGCGGCTGCGCCGTTAGAATGACCCACACATCAAACCATCAACCGCAAACGTGCGCGGGAATATGAGGAGACAACCCCATGAGCAAGCAACCGGTTTTGATCGACGGCGAGTGGAGAGATTCCGCGGGGACGGAAACGTTTCAGCCCGTGAATCCCGCCACGGAGGAGACTTTTGCGGAAGCGTATCCCGTGAGCCCGTGGCCCGAAATCGAAACAGCCATCGAAGCGGCGCATCGGGCATTTCACGAGGTCAAGGACTGGCCGGGCGAACGGTTTGCGGCGTTTCTGGAAGCGTTTGCCTCGGCCATTGAAAAACGGACCGACGCGCTCGTCGACCTGTGCATCGGGAAACCGCGCTTGCCATCTCGCCGCGGCTCAAAGACGGCGAACTGCCGCGGACGACGAACCAGCTTCGGCAGGCGGCAGGCGCCGCGCGAACGGGTTCCTGGACCCGCCCGACGCTCGACACCAAAGCGAACATCCATTCCATGCTCGGCCCGTTGGGGCCGGTGGTCGTCATGGGGCCGAACAATTTTCCGTTCGCATTCAATAGCGCCAGCGGCGGAGATTTCGCGGCGGCGGTGGCGGCGGGGAATCCGGCGATCGCCAAGGGGCATCCGTCGCATCCCGGCACGACAAAACTCCTCGCGGAAGCCGCCCACGAAGCCGCGGCCGCCACGGACATGCCCCCCGGCTTCGTGCAGTTAATCTACCGCATTAGCCACGAAGACGGGTCCAGGCTCGTTTCACACCCCAAGATCGGGGCGACGGGCTACACCGGTTCCCGCCACGCGGGACTGGCGCTCAAAGGCGCCGCGGACCGGGCGGGAAAACCGATTTATCTCGAACTCTCCAGCATCAATCCGGTGGTGATATTGCCGGGGGCGTTGGAAGAACGCGCGGATCAGGTGGCTGAGGAATTCACCGGAAGCTGCCTGATGGGAACGGGGCAATTCTGCACCAACCCGGGCCTGGTCCTGCTGCTTGCGGGCGAATCGACGGAAAGTTTCATTCAAAACATCGCCGAACGGTTCGGAAAGGCCCCGGTGGGGACACTGCTCAACGCGGGCGTCCAAAAGAGTTTTGCCGCCGGCCTTAAGGCGATCCAGAACGCGGGAGCGGAACTGGTGGCGGGGGGCCGGCCCGGAGGCGGCCGCGGGGTGTCTTATCAAAACACGCTGCTCCGCGTCGTGGGACAGAAATTCCTCGCCAGTCCGTACGAGCTGCAGACGGAAGCCTTTGGAAACGGCTCGCTATTCGTGGTGGCAGAGAACGCCGACGAATTGGTGGAGGTCCTAAAGCATCTGGAAGGGAACCTCACGGGCTGTATCTACAGCCACGCTGGGGGAGAAGATGAGGAGCTTTACCAAAAGGTCGCGCCGGTGCTCGAACTCAAGGTTGGGCGGTTGCTCAATGACAAAATGCCCACCGGCGTCGCCGTCAGCAATGCGATGAATCACGGCGGACCCTACCCCGCGACGGGCCATCCGGGATTCACGGCCGTCGGCATGCCTCGCGCGATTGAACGATTCGCGATGCTAAGGTCCTACGACAACGTCCGCCCCCACCGCCTCCCGCCGGCTTTGCAGAAAGAAAACCCGACCGGAAAGCTCTGGCGGCTGATCGACGGCGAGTGGACGACCGCGGATGCGAAGTAGCTTGCCGTCGTTCGCTCCGCCAATTTGAGGATTTCAAGATCACAGCACCCCGGACTCACTGAAAGGATTCCGGGGTGCTGTTTTCCTGGGTTGGACGACTACTCGTCTTTTTTCTTGGCGGGTTTTTTGCCGCGGTTTTTGAACTCTTCGAGGGAAACCGATTTGTCTTTGTCTTTGTCCAGGCGGGCAAAGGCTTTCTCGGCGTTTTCGAGGGCTTTGCCTTTCTTGTTGGCCTTGAATTCTTCCAAGGTCAATTTGCCGTCGCTGTCTTTGTCCATTTTCTTGAACTGGGCGTCGAGATCGGGCTTTTTCTTTTCTTGGGCCGTGGCTTGGCCGACGAGGCTGGCCAGAAATGCGAGCGCAAACCCAGGTGAGCAGTCGTTTCATCAGCATCTTCTCCAGATAAGCGGGAGGAATGAGGAACCTGGCTCACCCAATGTGAGCCAACCCAACGCCGGTTCCTCCACAAAACCGGCAGCAATTATCCGATGCTCCAGGTCGCGCCCTTATTTTCGGAAATCTTGCAACTTTTACAAAATTGTCCCGGTCGGCGTCGCTATCGGCGGTTTTTCAGAGATTTCCCCCAGGGGTCCTACCGAGCGGTTCTAACGGTGGCAGGAGGGGCAACGGTTCGTCTCGCCTGGAATGGCCGAGATCTGGCCAATCGTCCCTTTCGTCAGGCTCTTTGGCGATTGTTTGTATGCTAAGTTACAAAGGATTCTGCGCTGGCCGGGCCACGCGGAGTTGCGGACATCCCCAGCAGGAGAACATCTGTGTCGTGTCTGGCTGCCGATTTCCTTCCGTTCTTGCCTCAACTCGACGGGGTTGTGGGAAGCGGCTGTCTGGTCGCCTTGGCGGTTGTGTGCATGATTCAATACGCTCTGCACGTGCACCACGTCGCCGCGACCCGCCGCCGGACCAGACGGTATGAGGTGGAAATCACCGATCTGTCCGACGAACTCGACGGCATGCACCACGACCAGGTGTTGACGCGAATCGAAAACCGCATCCTGCGGGCGTTTGTGGCTTCGAGCGATTTCGAAAAAGCCGCCGACTTGCTGCTCAAGTATCTGGTCTCCAACCCGTCGCGGGGATTTGCGGTCTTGTGTTATGTGGACAATTCCCGAATGGTGCTGGAAGCCGCCCGGGGGTTGTCGAAGGCCTCGTGCCAGGAGATGCTTCTCTCGCTCGACGGATTTCAGGACATCCGGGACCCGGAGCCGGTGATCCTCAAAGAGCGGAACCTCAGGCAAAGCGAACTCTGGTCCCGGTTGAGCGTGGAAGATCGCCGAAAAGCCGAGGAGGTGTTTCTCCTGCCGGTCGTCTACGCCGGCGAATGGATCGGCATGGTGCTCACCACCAGCCTGTGCCCCGTCGCGGCCCCGCGCGAGGAGCAATTGGAATTGGCGAAGCGGTTGATGTCGAGCATCGGAGGCACGATCCGGCAATGCCGGGCTTTGAAGCACCGGGAACATCAACTGCGGTTCACCGGCGAGATGCTGCAACTCCGCTCGTTGACGGATCGCATTTATCCCACGCCGTTGGACATGGTGCAGACGTATCTCTCGGCCGTGCAATCGATGGTGGACGCCGACGGTGCCACGTTGTTTTTTCCCACGGCAGCCGCGGAAGGCCATTGGAAGCCGATGGTCCGCTGCGAAGCCGATCTCGCGCTCACGCTCTTGCCCCACTGGGAAGAACACGAACAACGCTTGCTGGCCGAGTTGAATCAGGCGACGGAATTCCAAGCCTACGACGCCCGCGAATTGAAGGCGCTGGGCATCGACACGTTGATGCGGGCGGCCATGCTCGTGCCGCTTTGGCAGCACCAGCAGGTCTCGGGGGTGTTCTGCTTTACCCGGCACGGAGACGAGCCTTTCGATTCCTCGCAACGGCAGCTCGCGCACTGGGCGGCCCAGCACTTGGGGAAAACGCTCATCCGCCTGCAATCCATCGCGGACATCAAACGCCAGGCCAAGCAGGACGGGCTGACGGAACTCGCCAACCGCCGGGCGTTCGACGAGCAGATCGAGCGGGAGATTCGCGTCGCGGCGCGGGCGGGCGTGGAATGCTCGCTGCTCTTGTGCGATCTGGACCGCTTCAAATCCGTGAACGACACCTACGGCCATCCCGCGGGCGACGAGGTGTTGCGGATGATCGCACGGATGCTCCACGACATTTCAATGCAGACCACGTCCGGCGAGCGATCGTTGAGCGCGCGCTACGGGGGCGAAGAAATTGCGATCCTCCTGCCCGGCCAGGGCGAGGCAATGGCGATCCAAGTGGCCGAGACGATTCGCGTCGCGGTGGCCGAGAAAATCGTCTGGTGGCAGCAGATGCCGATCAACGTCACCACCAGTATTGGCGTGGGCACGTTTCCCAAGCACACCGACTCCGCCGCCGGACTCATCGCCGCCACCGACGCCGCCTTGTACCTCGCCAAGGCCAATGGCCGAAACTGCGTGTGCAGCGCGACCGCCTGCCATTCCTCCGCAGGCCGATGAGATGGGGCAACCTTGCCCCGGCTCACGTTTGCGAGACGGGGGAAGCCACACATTTGGGATCGTCCACGGTTGGCGGCTCGCCGGGCGATTTTTCGGTGCCGTCCGCGGGCGGAACTTCGTGGAGCACATCGTCGATTTCCCGCCGGGCCGACATATACCAGCCCGCGCCCACGACGGCGAGCACGATCGTCACGAGGCGATAAGCGATCCCCGCCAAAAAGCCCTGCCCCTGTCTGGATCCGGCGATTGTGTAAAAGTAGCCGATGGCTCCTTCCAACGCACCAGTTCCCCCCGGCAACGGCACGACGACTCCCACCAACTCCGCCGGCGGCAGAATCTGCAAATGCTCCACAAAGGAGGGAATCGCCGCCGTCCCATGCAGTGCGGCCGAGCTGAGGTAGATGGAAAGAATCAAGATGGTATGGCTCACCAGCCCCATCACCAGGCTGAGCACCAGCACCCGCCAGCGGGATTGATACATCCGCACGGAATAAATCGGCTCTCCCAAAATCGGCCCGATTTTGGGCAAGCCCACCAGCCGGTCCAAAAGCCGCCACCGCGAAAAGCCCGGCAACAGCACAACTCCGATGCCCAACAGCGAAACCAGGCTCCCCACTTGAAAGATGCCGATCACGTATTGAAACTTCGGGGCGTCGAGAACGGGGGTCGGCCAGAACATCAGCCCGGCCCCCAGCAGCATCAAACTCATCAGCCCGATCACACGGTCGAGAAACACCGTCCCCACCGCCGCCAGCCGCCGGGACGATTGCTCGCGGGCGATCATCGAGGCTTTGATCAAATCCCCGCCCACGGCGCCGGGGGCGACGTAATTGAACAAATACCCGATAAACCCCAGCCGCAGCGCATCATGCACGCGAAAGGGAATGTCCAAAGCCCACACGAGCAAATACCAGCGGAGGAACGTCAGCATCTGGGCCGCCAGACAACAGACGAGCGCGAGCGCCAACAGACCCCAATGAATTTGCGCCTCGCTGAGTTCCAGCACGCTGTCGCGGTGCTGATGAAACAGAAACGCGAGCACGCCCGCCGCCACGACCCAGCGGAGCCAGGACCAACTGCTTCCCAACCAATCGCGCAAGGGACTGAAGAACTTCAACGGAAGATTCCGGCACAACGAGGCAAAATGGAGAACTTGCCCAATCAGGCAATACACAGGCGAAAGGGAAATTAGTCAATTCGGGGGACGGCTGCAATCCCGGTCGCGCACTTCCCGCGACGGCTTTTCACAAAATAGGCAAAGGAGAGAAGCCGGCCGCCCGGCCATTTTCCCGATTCCGCTCGTGGGAATGGAAGATCTCTTGAGATTTCCCTCCGCGGAATGTATCGTGCCCCGACGCCCAGTCTTCAGGATGAAGACTCTCCCAAACTCTGTTAAGGGGACTGCTCAAGGATGAGCCATCTCAAAGTGTATCGCCCCGCCGAGGGCGACCGCGTGTACCGGTTCGATGATCCCGAACCGCAGATTCTGCCGTTCCCACCGCATTATCAACGCCGGCACCGATCCGCATCCCGGCCGGCGCTGGGTCTGATCGCCCGAGCCCGGTTGCTGTACGAGAACCGCAACTGCCCTCACTGCGACCACCCCAACGTCGAGCCGTTGGAACTCGACGATGCGGTGCTGGGTTGCAGCGGAATGCCGATCCCCGGCACCGCGACGCTGGTCGGGTTTCACTGCCTCCACTGCCACAGCGAATGGCCCGCCTGATCTGAATTGCGCACCCCATGACTAGAAAATGCCTCCCGGTGGATTCTGCGCGGGGAGGACGGTGCGAAGGAACCTCAAACGCTTTGCCCGATCCCTCAGGCAAGCCAACCGGCAAATCTCAAATAACGGCTCCGCGCTGCAAGCGTTGCTACTCTGGCGGTTGATAATCCGGGTTGGGCGGCATCATGTTGGCCGAGACTTTGGTTCGCCATTCGTGGAGCATCGTTTTTAAGCGGGCGGCGGTTTCGGGTTGTTCTTGGATCAGGTCGTGCTCTTCGCCGGGGTCGGTTTTCAGGTTGAAGAGCTGCAACGTGCCGTTCTCGAAATACTCGATGAGCTTGTAATCTCCGCTGCGGATGGCACCGCCGGGGCTTTGCATGCCGTGGTTGCTGTAGTGGGGGAAATGCCAATAGATCGCCTCGCGGCCGAGCTTCGTTTCGCCTTGGAGGAGCGGGACGAAACTCGTGCCGTCCGCGTGCTGTTCGGGGCGGGCAGGTTTGCCGATCATCTCCAGAATCGACGGATAAAAATCGGTGCTGACCACCGGCACATCGCACACCGTGCCCCGCTGGCCTCGGCCGGGCCATTTCACGAGCATCGGCACGCGGATCCCGCCTTCGTAAAGCCAGCCCTTCCCGCCGCGGAGCGGGAGATTCGACGTGGAAAACGCCGCATCGAGCTTCGCCTGCGGAATTACCCGCGTCGGCCGGCCGAAATTCGCCGCCGACATCCCGCCGTTGTCCGAGAAGAAAATCACGATCGTATCCTTTTCGAGGCCCAGGTTTTTGAGCGTGCCCAACACGCGGCCGAGGCTTTCATCCATGCTTTCCACCATCGCCGCGAACTGGACGTTGTCCTGGCTCTGTTTGATCTTCACCGTCCGCTTTGGCAACACGCGGAACCCGCGATAATCCTTCTGTTTTAACAGGGAATCCAATACGGTGCGTGACAGCGGATGCTCTGCATCGGGGTTGCCTTCCAGGATAAATGCTTTGCCCTTCGGGGTTTCGTGATTGTTTAATCTCCCCGCAGACTTCTTCACCAGATCAGACCGGCCTTGGATCGGGTCGTGCACCGCGAAGTGCGACAGATACAAAAAGAACGGCCGGCTTTGGTTTTGCTCGATAAACTTGAGGGCCTCATCGGTGAGCCGATCCGTCAGGTAATCGCCGGGCGAATCGGCGAGGCCCTCGAACCCGAACGGGGCATGATAACCGACCTTCGGCCAACCCCTGTTCCAGCGGGGCACCTGCACGTCGAACCCCTGGGCCAACGGACCCGCCGGATCTTCGCCGAGATGCCACTTCCCAAAATGCCCGGCCCGGTAGCCATGCTCTTTGAGAGCCTCGGCGAGCGTGATTTCTTCGAGAGGCAACTGCTGATGAATCTCGGCGCTCTTGAGTTTCTGAAACGCATATTCCTTTCGGCCTGGCAGCCAGTCCGTCAGATGCAGCCTCGCCGGATATTTGCCCGTCATAAGACTGGCCCGCGTGGGCGAACAGACGTGGCAAGCCGCGTACGCCTGGGTGAACCGCACACTCTCTTGGGCGAATTGATCGATATGGGGCGTCTCGTAAAACGAACTCCCGAAACAGCCCACATCCCGCCAGCCGAGATCATCCACCAGAAAGAACACCACATTCGGCAACCGCTCCGCCCCCAAAACCGACGAGCCGAAAACCATCAAAACGAGCCACGGCAAAAAGCGAAACAGAAGAGCCAAGCGTGCCATCTCAAAAGTCCTGACAGATTGGTGTTTCCATGGGAATTGCAAAACGCCATCGTATCAAGTGCGCGTCACAATGCAGAGTGCGCGGCGGCGGGATCGGCTCTCCGCTCTTGGCACTTCGCTCCACTCTTCACGCGGCCGATCGCAGAATTCGGCTGAAGTAATCCAGCACGCCTTGGGCGTCGACTTCGGTGAGGACGTCGATGTTCGTTTGCCAGTTCGGGATGCCCCGGCGGTCGAATACGGTCATGCCCCGCGTGAGTTCGCCGGAAGTCTCCACATCGACCGCCATCGCCTGGCTGTTGAACAACCGCGGCTGCGAGAGCGCTGCAAGCGCCACCAGTTCATTGAGAGCCACGCCTTCGAGACCCAGGTATTGATGATGTGCGCGGAACGCAAACGGCAACAGGCGTTCGAGGAGCTGGCCGACCGGCGAATCTTCCGCCGGCTTGACGCGGCCGTATTGCTCGAAGGTCAACACGACTTTCTGGCAAATGTCCAACGGCACGAGCGTTTTCGTCGCGGGGGAACACAGCACGGTGCGGGCGGCTTCGGGATTGGCGTACATGTTGAACTCTGCCGCCGCCGTCACATCCCCGCCCCGCCTCACCGAGCCGCCGAACACCACGATCTCTTTGAGCGACTGCAAAAAATCGGGAGCCCGCTCGAGGGCGAGTTCCAGATTCGTCAACGGCCCCAACGTGAGCAGCGTGACTTCGTTGGGTTCGGAGCGGGCGATGTCGATCATCAACTTGGCCGACTCGTGGCGGTGGTGCAAGTCGGCGACGCGAAACTCCCAATCACCCAGCCCTGACGTCCCGTTGAGAGCCGCGAGCGAAATGGGCTCGGCCCCGACATCGGTCCCCGACCTGGCGGCCGTTTTGACTTCGGACGCCCCGATCCGCGGCCATTTGGCGGGATCGAGATGCTCGATGATCGCCTGCACATTGCGAGTCGCCGCGGGTCCGGACACGCAGCCGGCGGTCGCGGTCACGCCGAGCACATCGATCTCCGGGTCCAACAGGGCCATCGCCAGGGCGATCGCATCGCCGATGCCCGGATCGGTATCAATGATGACTTTATGTGCCAAGGTTTCTCCAAGCGGCTAAAGACCGGCGGGAATCATCGCGCCAACTCCCACTCCCCGTATCGTATGTCGACGGATCCGGACCGTCAACGGTTGTCCTCGGCGTTAAGGTTCATCGCGACTTCCTCCAACCGGGAGATCAGCAATTCAGGCCCGCTTATAAGTTCCGCCCCGATCTCCACCGCCCACACGGGCACATCTCCTAAATGCGAATGCGGAACCTTGACGAGATCTTTTTGCGTGGTGAGTAGTGCCGCCACATGCTGTTCGGCGGCCCATTGTCCGAGGGAATCGAAATCCTCCGCCGAGTAGTGGTGATGATCGGGAAAGATTCGCAGCCCGGATTCCGGAACCTCCAACTCGCACGAGGCGAGCGTTTGCAGAAAGCCGGCGGGATTGCCGATGCCGCAAAACCCCGCCAGCGGTTCGCCTTGAAGTTTTTCGAACTCGCAGATTCCGCCATTGGAATTGATGAGCCGTCGAGGCACAAACGCCGCCTCCACACAGGGCAGTTGCGGTTGGATTTGCTGAATCTCTTCGAGGATTTCAGCCCGCCGAGTTTCGGTGACCTGATCCGCGCGGGTGAGGATCACTAGATCGGCCCGGCGGAGCGAGCTTTTCGGTTCCCGAAGCAAACCGCGCGGCAACACCGCCCCATAGCCCCAGGGACACGTGGCATCGATCAGCACGAGATCCAGATCCCGCCCCAGTCGGCGGTGCTGAAAGCCGTCGTCGAGAATCAGCAGTTGGGCATGATGCTCTTTCACCGCTTGCCGGGCCGAGGCCACGCGGTCCGGTTTTTGCAAATGCGGGACGCCCGGGCAAAGCTGATCGAGCACGAGCTTTTCATCATTCACCCCGCCGTCGGCCGAGCGATACCCCCGGCTGAGAATCGCCGCGGCCACCCCGCGCTCGCGAAACCAATTCGCCAGGAACGCCACGAGCGGCGTCTTCCCCGTGCCTCCGGTCGTCAGATTGCCCACGCTGATCACCGGCACCCCGGCCGGATGCGTGCGCTTTCAAGCCCCAATCGAACAACCGATTGCGAAAAGATACGCCCGCTAGATAACCGAACGAAAGCCCTCGTAACCCCGCCCGCAAAAGCGCAGCCCCGACTCCCTGCTTCCGTCCCAAAACCAACGCTCGAAAAGCCGCTTCGTTCACCAACTTCGCCAAAAGTAGACCGCCGGGAAGACTCCATACAAATCATGCGTTGTCGTGAAACATCGCGGTCGCAATCGACCTCAATGGAATTGTATTCAGCAAGCTGTCCGATCAACAAGACCGGGAGGCGATTCAGGCCGGCTTCGCCGACAGGAAAACGGGCCGGGTCGTCTCTTTTGAGGATGTGGACCGCCGCATCCGGGCGAAAGACGGGCAAAGGGCAGCCCTGATGCCTTGGGGTGTGCGTATCACGAAAGCAGGTCATGGGCAAATTTGGGTGGCACGTCCCTGAGCCTCAGCGAAGGACGTGGCCATTGCAAAGACCACGCCCTTCGTGCCTCAGGGCGTGCCACCTAGATCCACTTGAAAAATACGTCCAGTCATTTTCCACCTACTTTCGTGAGACACACTCTGCCTTGGGGGGAACCGATCGTGCTCCCTTGATAATCGGGCCCTGTTGCGGCGAGAATACATCTAGAACTCCCCCAACGTCATGAGGTGCCGTGATGCAATCGAAACTCGCCAGGCTCGCGCAATTGACCCGCCGACATTTTTTGGGAGAGACCGGCGTTGGATTGGGGGCGGTGGCGCTCGGTTCGCTTTTTCAGCGGGACGGGCTCGCGGCTCCCGCGGGAACGGTCAATCCTTTGGTTCCGAAAGCGTCGCAGTTCCAGCCCACGGCGAAAAGGGTGATCTATCTGCACCTCACCGGCTCGCCGCCGCATCTGGATTTGTTCGATTACAAACCCGAACTCGTCAAGCGGGACGGCGAGCCTTGCCCGCAGACATTTCTCGAAGGCAAGCGGTTTGCCTTCACCTCCGGGACGCCGAAGCTTCTGGGAACGCCCCGCAAGTTTGCCCAATACGGCGAAGGCGGGGTTTGGATGTCGGACGCGATTCCGCATCTCCACGACGTCGCGGACGAGTTGTGCGTCATCAAGTCGATGAACACCGACCAGTTCAACCACGCCCCGGCGGAGCTTTTGATCTACACCGGTTCGCCGCGGTCGGGCCGGCCGTCGTTCGGCGCCTGGGTGACTTACGGGCTGGGTTCGGAAAACGAAAACCTGCCGGGCTTCGTGGTGCTGATCTCCTCCGGCGTGCAGCCCAACGGCGGGAAGAATTCCTTCGGCAGCGGGTTTCTGCCTTCGGTCTATCAAGGCGTCCAATGCCGATCTCAGGGCGACCCGGTGCTGTATGCGTCGGACCCGGCGGGGATGGATCGCGAACTCCGCCGGCTGAGTCTGGACGCGCTTGAAAGATCTCAATCAATACCAGGCCGAGGACTTGGGGCATCCTGAAACCAAGACCCGCATCGCCCAGTACGAGCTGGCGTTCCGCATGCAGATGTCGGTGCCGGAGGTGATGGACCTGGCCCAGGAACCGAAGCACATCCTGGAAGCCTACGGTGCCCAGCCGGGCGGCGGGAGCTTTGCGAACAACTGCCTCCTCGCCCGGCGGCTGGTGGAATCCGGGGTGCGGTATGTGCAGCTTTTCGATTGGGGCTGGGATTTCCACGGCACCGGCGCGGGGCAGGGGCTGCGCGAGGGGCTGACCAACAAGTGCGCGACGATGGACAAACCGGTGGCGGCGCTCATCAAGGACCTCAAGCAGCGGGGCCTTTTGGACGAGACGCTGATCGTCCTCGGCGGCGAGTTCGGCCGGACGCCCTTCCGCGAAGGCCGGACCGCGAAAGGGAACGTCCTGGGCCGGGATCATTATCCGGATTGCTACACGATGGTGCTCGCGGGCGGCGGCGTGAAAGGCGGCCTGTCCTACGGGGAATCGGACGATCTCGGTTTTCGCGTCGCGGAAAACAAAGTCCATGTCCACGACCTGCAAGCGACGCTGCTCCACACGCTGGGCTTCGACCACGAGCGTTTGACCTACCGCTTCCAGGGCCGGGATTACCGCCTGACCGATGTGCACGGCAAAGTGGTGCACGATCTGTTGGCGTGATCCAGTTGCCGCCGGCTCCTGGGGAATTCGGCGGCAGGATCCCGCCGCGACGAAACGCGTGTGCTAAACTTCACTGCCCGAAATCGGGAGGGGACCAAAACGCAGCTTGACCGCGGGTCTCCGGCCTCCTTACGATAGATAAATGTGGTAGAATCCGTGCGGGGTTGGGTGTGACATGTCGGCACCCAACCAACCTGGCGGGCCGCGCGTCCCGGCAACTCGATCAATGATTAGGGGGATCTCACTGCGCACTTCCATTGCCAAGCTGTCGGCCGGTGCGGCTGTATTGTCCGGGGTTCTCATTTTTGGAACGCTGTCCGCACCGGCGGCGATTTCCACGCCCGAACCCGCCCGGTTTCCCGACCCCGCGAACGAAGCGTCAAAAACGGAAGACATCCGGGTGCAACTTCCAGTGGAGGCGGAAACGATCCATGTGCCCGCGCCCACCGAGGAACTCGCCTTTCATCACCACCATCACGGCGGCTTCGGCTACGGTGGATTCGGTTACGGTGGTTTTGGGTATGGCGGTTTGGGCTATGGCCGATTTGGTTATGGCGGCTTGAGCAGCTACTATGGCGGCTACGGCTTGGGCTATGGGGGCTTAGGTTATAGCGGGTTCGGCTACGGCGGCCTGGGCTACGGCAGCTATGGTTTCGGCGGCCTGGGCTATAACTACAGCCCGTTCGCGTTCGGCTACTCGAGCTATCCCTACGGCTCGTATGCCGTCGGCTATCAGCCTTACTATGGAAGCTCGAGCCTGAGCTTCTACCGGCCGAGCTACTATTATTCATCCTACCCCAGCTCGTATTACAACTACGGCTACAGCCCGTACTCTTCGTACAGCGCGTTTTACTACCGGCCGCGGTACTATGGCTCGGCTTACTACACGCCGTTCTACCGCTCGTCTTACTACAGCCCGGCGATTTACGGAGGCTACGGCTACGGGGCCTTCGGTTCCCGCTACCGCTACGGGTTCGGTTATGGATGCAGCCCCTATGGCTATTACGGCTGGTAAAGAGAACCTCCCGAAGACATCCCCATGAACACGCCCCGGGCAACACGCCGCGCCGGTTTGGCTCCTTTGGAGTTGGTGCTCGTGTTGCCCATTTTGCTGTTCGTAATGGCGCTCATGATCAACATGGGCACCGCGGGCGCCTGGAAGCTGCGGACGCAGATCAACTCGCGGCAGGCGGCGTGGCGGGCCTTGGAACAGCGGACCGGGGCCAAAGACCCGCATCCTCCCAACTGGCCGCAAGACGCGGCCCTTCAATTCTCGTCGGCTGCGCCTTCGCCGGTGCCTTTCGATCCCTATGCGGGGCATCCGGTGGTGCGCGGGCCGATGCTCGCCGATCCCGTGACGGGCGAGTTTCTTCCCGTGCTTCCGAACAATCTCAACATGCGACCCCAATTGCGGGACGGCTTTGCGAAAATCCGCCGGCCGTATCCCTTGCTCCAAAGCTTGCCGGGGGAGGCGAAATTTGGCCGCGATCATGTGATCTTTGACGGGACGCGGTTTCAGTATCCCAGCATGAATCTCCCCAGCAACACGACCCGCCGGGTGTTGGGCCTGTATCCGCTGCTCCTCCAGATGCGGTCGCCGGATGAAGTCGACGATTACCATGAAGCGGCGATCGTGGTGGCTTTCGATCCGAACGAGTCCGCGCTGTTGCCTTTGACCGGCGGCGATCCGGAAATCTACGATTTGACGGGCGATCGGTCTCCCAATTTTCAGCCGACACTGTTGACCAAAAACGATTGGCGGATGACCAGGATTCCGCAAGTCAGCACCCGTGTTCCCGACTATTGCGAAGCCAACCCCGGCACCGTGCGGTCCGCGAAAGTGAACCCCTTGCTGCGCGCGATCCGCAACGTCCCGCATTCCGTTTCCGATTATTACATTGGAAAATACCAACAGGTCATATCTCGGTTGGAAAGGCTCGATCCCCAACCGGCGGGTGCGCAAATGCTGATCGACCAGTTGAAAGCCAAACGCGATCAGGTTCAGAAATTCAAGGCGTCACTTCCCCCTCGACAATAATGCCAGTTGAACCCACGCCGCATGACGGACCCGCCTGAAGACATCCCGGACGCCCCGCCTGAAGCCCAGATTCCGCCGCCCGAACCCGCGAGCGGTTTCGCCAAGGCGGCCCGCAGCATCAGTCGGCGGACCACCGATGTTCTGGCGGTTGCAATTTTGGCCGTCGGACTTTTGGCGGTGGGCGGAAAGCTGGCCCGCTGGTGGAACACCTCGCCCGACGAGGTTTCCTCCAACATCCCCCCGGTCGCGCAAGCCCGGCTGTGGGGCGGCGGCGGGCGAGGCGTCACGCTCGAGTTGGGCGATCTGGATTACGCGATCCATCATCAGATGGTGAAGGGCGATGCCCAATCCGCCGCCGAGCAACTGGAGCAAATCGTCCTCGATCGGCTTGCAGAAATTCGTTTGCCTCGAAACCCGCCAGCCATGCCGAGGCGAAGCTGCTCGCCGAGCTTGAAAAAGTGCCCCCGTCGCGCACTTTTCCCGGCGGTGAGGCGGTCTACCACTTCGGCCCCGATTTGCCGATGCTGCTGATCGCCAAACCCGACTCGGGATCATCCAAGCGAAAAGATTCCGCGCGAGTCGTGTGCTGGGCGCGGGCGTTTCCCAAGTCGGCCGAAGATTGGATGGTGATCGTTCTCTTGTCCACGGGATTCAATACGTCCGACTCGCGAAACCAGGAAGGCATTCCGCTCCCGGCGAGATGCCGGCTGATCCAGGCCATTCATGACGCCGACGGGAGTACGTGGCTCGCATTTCGCGGCCCCGGCTCGCTCCGCGACTGGCAAACGCATTTCGACGATTGGTTTGCCCGGGGGGATTGGACAAAAACGCGATCGTGGTCGAAAACCGAATCGACCTGGACCGCGACCTATTCGTCCCCAAAGCGCCGGGAACAAGCCGATGTGTGGTTGAGTTCTCAGCCGAATGGAAGTGCGGACGGCATGATTCTGCGGGAAACCGTCTCGACGGGAAATGTCCAGGATTAACCGGCGAGTGATGGAAAGTCGTAGCGGTGGCTTCTAACTGCCGAAAGATTCAGCACATTGGTGCTCCGGTCGGCGGGTACGAAGAATCGCCGAATCACCGCAT
Source organism: uncultured Planctomycetaceae bacterium (assembly GCA_963815195.1). Classification (GTDB taxonomy): domain Bacteria; phylum Planctomycetota; class Planctomycetia; order Planctomycetales; family Planctomycetaceae; genus CAWAVN01. The sequence goes on along the minus strand of CAWFGE010000006.1, from coordinate 17,609 downwards.
GCGTGAAGCAAAAACCGTGGACCGTGCCATCGGCCGGGAGGGTGGGGCATCGAAACCGCCTGGAGCACGGTCCACGGGGATTTGTCGGTGTGCTAAAAATTGCGGCGGCGGTTTTGCGGCCGGCGGGCGGCGGGTCGCTGCGATGTTTGGGGTCCTGCCGCCTTCAGTTGGGGCGGGGAATTTTGACTCCCGGAAACGCTCGAATCGGAGGCCGCGGCGTCGGGAGTTTGCGAGTCGTCATTTCCCGGCGAGTCGGCACTGCCTTCGGCCAATTGCTGGTCGTTCTTGTGCTTTTTTGACTTGGCCTTTTGGGAACGCGTTTCCCGGAGGACCCGCAGGCGCTCTTGCTGCTGCTGGCGTTGTTGGGCCACGTATTGCAACTGCTGTTCTCGAATCATCATCATCCGCTGGTACTGCATCTGCCGCATTTGCTGGACCATCTGGGCCATCTGCATCATTTGCATCGCCTGTTGAAGGCCGCCCGCGCCCCGCCGCCGATGCGGTCCGCTCCGCCGCCCGCGCCCTGCCCGGGAAGGGACGCCGCCCCGCCTGTGCCGGGATCGGCCCCGCCGCCGCGCATACATTGGGCCTGGGCTGCCGAGGTTCCAAGGATCATCAAACCCGCCGCGATCGCGAGCCCTCGAATCCAGCGTGTTGGCTGATGTTGCATGCTGTCGCTCCTCTGCTGCGAAGGGGAACTTGGGCCGGTAAGGTTGCCTCGAACCGGCTTGCCTCCCGTCAAGGGGATGGGGAAAAGATTCAGCGGCCCAAGTACCGAAACGCAGCGGAGGTGGAGCTTCAACAGCGGATTTCGAAAAAAAGGACTTTTTTTTCGTTGGCGATCCTTACGCCGAAGACCGCTTTGCGAGACGGGTTTGGCACGAATCGATCAGCCGGCGGAAGAGGCCGGGCCGCGGGAGGGAAATCGGCCGGCCAGCGAGGAACCGCATCAGGTCGGCCCGAAGCTCGCGGGCGGATTGGTATCGGTCCGCGGGGTCGCGGGCCATCGCTTTGAGTACGATGGCTGCCAGTTCCCAGGGAATTTCGCGGCGAACTTTGCGGGGCGGGAGAAACTCGGAGCGGGCGATGCGGTCGAGCATTTCAGTGCGATTCGCCCCTTCAAACGCGGGCCGGCGGGTCAGGAGTTCATACAGCGTGACGCCCAGGGAATAGACATCGCTGCGGGCGTCGGCGGTGCCTGACAAGCGTTCGGGTGCGAGATAGCGGAAGGTCCCGGCGGCCTGATCGCCCGGGTCTTGCCACTCCTCGTTCAGGCGGTGGGCGAAAAAATCGGTGACGAGGATCTGCCCCGTCCGATCGACCAACAGGTTGGCGGGCTTGATGTCGTTGTGCAAGATGCCCAACCGGTGGGCCTCTTCGATCGCCGAGGCCACCTGCACGCCGATCCGGGCGATGGCGGGCCAATGGTCGGCCGCCAGCCGTTGGGTGAAAGCCGATAAGGAATCCGCCGATGCATCGGGCGCACTTGCTTCGCGAACATCGGCCAGCACGCGATCCAGGCTCGAGCCTTCCACGAGTTGCATCACATAATAGCAATACCCGTCGCACTCGCCGAACGTGTAAACCGGCACGATGTTCGGGTGCCGAAGTTGGGCGATGGTCTTGGCCTCTTGTTGAAACCGCTCTTTCCATTTGGGCAGGGCCTGGCCGAACCGCCAGGGCAGCATCTTGACGGCGACCGGGCGTTTCCAGGGACCTTGGCGGGCCTCGAACACCACGCCCATTCCGCCTCGGCCGATTTCGCGGACGATCTCGCAATCGCCAAGCTGTTGAACGGAAAACTCCACCGGGCGGTTCTGGCGAAGGCATTCCGTTTCTTTCTGGGTTTTCCATTGCTCCAAAGCTCGGGCGATGGGCAGCAACTCGGCAAGCTCGGCCGCGAGTTCCGGGTGCTCCTGGGCAAAGCCGTCCGTTTCCACCAAATCCCCCTCGCGGACTTTTGCGACAAACCGCGACGCCAGCCGTTCCAACCGATCGCCGCCCGTGTCCTGATCGTCGGCGGAAAGCGGAAACCCATCCAACTCGGCATCGAATTCTTCAAACGTCGGTTCAGTCATTTTGCAGCAGGCCGCAAGGGCAATGGCCAACGGGAGCAAAGGTTAACGGTTGCCTTCGGTCAGCACCGGCAAGGTTTCCATGACCCGCTTGAGCCGTTGCAGAGCCCGCACGTACCGGGCGCTCGCGGCTTGCTCGGTGAGGCCCAACACCAGCGCGGCTTCCTGATTCGTCAGTTCTTCAAAATGCCGAAGCGCGAGGATCTCGCGGTCGAGTTCGCTCAAGGTTTGGAGAGCCGTGTCGAGTTGCCGGGCTTGCTCGGCCTTCATCACGGCACTGCTGGGCGACGAAAAACTTCCCAACAAATGGAATGTCAAACAGGTCGAGGTCGAGTCGGAGTCCCAATGGGCATGGATGGACCGCTCGCGGTTCGCCGAGCGTTTTTCCGCCCCCAAATGCCGGCGGTGCAATTCGATCAAGGCCTGCGTCACAATCATGCGGAACCAAATGAAACACGAGCGGGACGCGTCGGAGAGAAAATACCCGATCCGGCTTTCCGCCTTCAGCCAGGCATCCTGCAGCACATCGTCGGCGTCGATTCGGCCCTGCAATCTCGGGTGCATCCGAAAATGCACAATCCGCCACAGCCGGGGGCGATAAAACAAAAACAACTCGGCGAGCGCTTCGCGGTCTCCCCCGAGCACGCGATTGACCAGTTCGCGGAAATTGGGCGGCTCGGATTCGCTCGGAACAGCTGCGCGTGGTTTGGAGGCTTCGTTTTCAGACATCGAAAGAGGTGCGGGGATGAGAGGATTTGATGTCGAGCGCCAGAAAGTGGCAAAACAAATTCCGGACCGGCGTTTTGCACATCACCATTATGGGGAGGCAACCCAGGATTTGACAAGAACTGTTCCCAGATCCTCTTATGGTCAGGTGTTTATCGAAAGATTCGAGCCAGAAGGGTTTTTCGAAATCTTAGGGAGAATTTCGGCAACATTCGCTTGACGATCTGCGGAACTCGATTATCATCCGATGAGTTGAGATTGAGTCTCAATTTCAGTTCCATCTGAACCTGCCTCGTTTGGGGGAGTTTTGACTTCCCCTCCCACCGTTGCTTCGCCAGCCAGCCGCCACGCGTTGCTCAGCGTTTGTCTATCTTCGTAAACGTAAGGAGCAACACATGTTGTGCGCTACCCGTCCGCCCCGTTCCCGGTCTCATTGCGGATTCACCCTGATCGAATTGCTGGTCGTCATTGCCATTATTGCGATTTTGATCGCCCTTTTGCTGCCCGCCGTGCAGCAGGCCCGCGAGGCCGCCCGGCGGAGTTCCTGTAAGAACAACCTCAAACAGATCGGGCTCGCGCTTCACAACTACCACTCCAGCTACAATTGTTTTCCGACCATGCTCTGCATGAATCTGAGCAGCAGTTCCTGGGGCCAATGGGGACCGCAGGCTCGGCTGTTGCCGTTCATGGACCAGGCCAACTTGCAGGATCTGATCAACTGGTCGCTGCCTTACGACGACCCGGCCAACGTGCCGGCGATCGGCTACCGGGTTCCGACCTACATGTGCCCCAGCGAGGTCAACGACCGGCAAAGCGACGCCGACGGCCTCCAGCAGTACCCGATCAATTACGGAGCCAACTTGGGGACCTGGATGGTTTACAATCCCAGCGGCAATCAAGGCGGCAACGGGGCGTTTGCTCCCAATACCCGAATTGCCATCCGCGACTTCACCGATGGAGCGAGCAATACGCTGGGGTTCAGCGAAGTCAAGGCGTTCCAGGCGATCCTGAAGACCGGAGGCAGCCCGCCAAGCACGCCGCCCTCCGATCCGACCCAGGTGGCAAGCTTCGGCGGGAGCAACTTTGAAGCAACAAACGGCCACACCGAATGGGTGGAAGGCCGGGTCCATCAGGACGGCTTTACCACGACTTTTACGCCGAACGCCGTCGTGACCTACAGCAGTGGCGGCCAGGTTTTCGATGTGGATTACACCTCCGAAGAAGAAGGCGACTCCGCCACCGAGATCACCTATGCCGCGGTCACGTCCCGCAGCTATCACATCGGCACGGTCAACTCGTTGTTGATGGACGGCTCCGTCCGTTCAATCAGCGAGAACATCAACCGAGGCACCTGGCGAAACCTCGGCAGCCGCAACGACGGCAACGTGCTCGGCGAGTTTTAATTCATCCCGATTCGCCCAACCAGGGTCGCTGGACCCAAGTCGACTGGGTTTGCAAGTTTCGGGCTCCCACGAGGGGCGAGAACCCGACTTGTCCGCATCGTGGAATTCGTTTGGAAAACCCCTGCGCGTCGGGACGGACGAATGGCCCAACGCCCAACAAGGCACTCTATCTTCGCCCGAAAACGATGGAAACCGCCGCAATCGCTGACGTTGGCATTCGCACTGGGGTCTCCAAAACGCCCGCGCTGCCTAGCGTTTGTGCGATCGGACCAGGCCGCGATTTCGTCAATTCGTCCAACTCGCCGATGCGGCGTTTCGGCTCACATTTTCTCTTGGAGACGTGGCACCTCGTTCGACGTTTGGCGGTTATTCGGCATCACCCGAAGATTTCAGAACCCCACCCGGAAAAACCGCAGCCCCAGCCTTGCATAGGGAGAATGCATCACATAAAAATAACCACACCTTCCCCGATAGCTCAATCGGTAGAGCGAGCGGCTGTTAACCGCTAGGTTCAAGGTTCGAGTCCTTGTCGGGGAGCCTTATATTCAGTAGCGAACTTCCGTTACCCCCTGGTTTACGGAAATCGCCGGCGCGAGAGCGACCGGCGTTTTTTTGCTGCGCGACGCAAATCTCTAAGCCACCAAAGGATTTGCGACGACCGGTGTAAATTCGCCACGGAATCGAAAACTCTCTGGTTCGAAACGAATCTATGGGCGCCCTTTGACAACTGTCAAATCTCGCCAAAACTCTCGCGCTCTCTGGTTTGGCCGGGATTTTGGTTAACGCCACAGTTGCGTATGGACCCCGTAGGTAACCCGCTACGAACTCCGGAGCTTGGTTAACGCAATCGCCACTTTCTAACGCGGCACGCAGTTCGAAATGAACCCCGATGACGCCCTCGCCAAGCAAATCGAAATCTACCGTAGGATGACGGGCGAGCAGCGGCTTAAACTTGCACTCGATTTGCATACGTTTGCCTGCGAGGTCGCGCGGGCGGGGATCCGACGCCAGTACCCGAACGCCACGGATGAAGAAGTCGAACAGCATTTGCGCCGACGGATTGAATTGGGACAGCGATGAGAAGCGAAATTGAGTTCCTGGTTGATGTCCTCCATCAACTCAATCTCATCGGTGTGGATTACATGCTCACGGGCTCGATGGCCAGCAACTTCTGGGGAATTCCCAGGACGACGCATGACCTCGATTTCGTCATTCTCCTGAAGCCGGATCAGGTCGATCCATTCGTAGCCAGGTTCAAACAAGGCTTCTTTATTCAGCCCCAGTCCGTGCGTTCGGTATTTCGGCCGCCCTATCAGTTCAACGTCATCGACGAACAATCGGCCCTCAAGGCCGACTTCTGGCAATTGCGTGAGACGGAGTTCGAACAAGAGATGTTTCGTCGGCGACTCGCGGTCGAGCTTTTCGGCACGCCCGCTTGGATCGCCACGGCCGAGGACGTGCTGCTTCATAAGCTGTATTGGAACCGGCTCACCCCCTCGGAACGCCAACTCTATGATGCAGCCGGAGTGTTCACGGTGCAGGCCGAGGCTCTCGATTTGGAATATCTCAAGTGCTGGGCGGAGAAGCTTCGAGTGACTCAGGAACTTGATGACCTGATCACGGGAAAACTGCGGCCCAAGACGACATAATAGGCTGTCTCAATTCGTCCATCGTCCAACCAGGATTCAGGTTGCAGATCATCTGGCAGGGAAATCGAGATGTTTATTTCGTATATTGCGATGAATCGCATGCTGGAGAAGCGGGCCGCCGAGGATGAGGAAACCCGTCGGCTTATCAAACGCAATGGGAAATGCACGCTGGCTGACGGGCGTATTCTCTGTATGACGAGACAGGCCGAGGCGAAGAAGCCGCCCGCCTGCGCGAGCAGATCGCCACCCTCAAAGCGGAGCAATCACCGAGATCTCAATGGATTCCAGACGACCAGGAGGGAAATCGCGGCCGAGAGGCTGGTATCTCCTCGGGGGCCGAGATGATGGCCGAGGATGAGGAGTGGCGTGCTGAACCCGTGAGTGAAGGCCCGTGGGAAGCGTCGCTAACAATCCGCAACACCACTCCTAAGGTCGGACGAAATGATCCCTGCGCTTGCGGCAGCGGGAAGAAATACAAAAAGTGTTGCGGGGCCAAGTGAAGCGGAATCCGACATGGCATCTGGCAATAACCGGCAAATCGACCAGTTCCCGCCGATTTGCTGGTGCGCCATTTACACCCGGCAATCCCGAACGACCAACGATGAGTACAGTTCTCGCGATGCCCAGTTCGACACTTGCGATGCGTTTATTCGCTCCCATTTTCCCGATGGGTGGTGCTGGAACGGCCGCCGCTATGATGATGTGGCTGAGTCCTCAGAAACACTTGATCGCCCGGAACTTCAGCGGCTCTTACAGGACGTTCGCGATGGCCGCATGGATCGCGTCGTGATCTACCGCCTGGATCGGCTTTCGCGGCGGCTTTTCGATTGGACCCAATTCCTTCAGGAATTGCGGGACCACGATGTTGCCCTGACAATCGTCACCCTGCCCGATTTGGGACTCACGGCGGGGGACACGTTCTTCCTCAACATCATCGCCTCGGTTGCAGAGTTCGAACAGGAGATGACCCGAGAACGCCTGGCAGATGCTCGCGCCGCTCACAAGCGCCGCGGCCGGCGCGTGGCAGGCGTGGTGCCCTATGGCTACGAAGCGGATCCCATTACCAAGCAATTGATCATCGTTCGCCAGGAGGCCAACCGCATCCGGAAGATGTTCGAGTGGGCCGCCGAGGGCAAGCTGCCGACGGAGATTGCTGAGATTGCGAACAAACGCCGCTGGCGAACGAAACAACGAACGTCTCGAAACGGCCAAGTCACCGGCGACGGCAAATGGACCGCCCGCCAAATCCTCGCCACGCTTTCCAACCCGGTGTATGTGGGGCTGATCCGTGATGGAGATCGAACCCGTCCCGGCATTCATGAGCCAATCGTGGATCAAGAGCTCTTCGATCAGGTGCAAGAGGCCGTCGCGTCTCGCCGAACACACTCCCGCGGCCGGAGCACATCGATCCATTGGCCGCTGCGCGGCATCCTTCGGTGTGGTCAGTGTGGGCGACCGATGAGCCCGAGCTTCTCCGGACACAAGAACGTTCGTTACCGCTATTACCGCTGCCGGTCGGAGGCCGGCGGGAAACCGCCCTGCCAGAGCGTCTCTTTGCCGGCTCTGGAGATTGAGGATTTCGTGATCGAAACCATCCGAAATTCAGAAATATGGGACGCCCACGAGTCGGACAACGAAAAGTCCATCGACGGCGTCCGGGAATTCTTTGTTGGTTGGCCAAAGCTGATGTATCGGCCCCGATCGAAGCTCCTGCCAAACCTGGTGCAGGACGTGATCTACCATGCCAAGAAATCCACCGTGACGGTGCACTTCGATCCCGACGCCATCATCGAATATCTGAGGGCTTCACCTCCCCCATACAATTGAAAAACGCCCCATTTGCCCCGAGAACGCATGGACCAGATCGCATGAGCAATCGTAAGCAACTCCGCGAGACCGAGAAAGTCATCCGGCGGGTGAAGAAGAAGGTCGAAAAACTCGACCATGTCGGCAAAGCCGAGTTCGAGGAGATCTTTGACAAGATTATCGAGCAAGTCCACAAGAACACCGGAACGGAAATGGCTCGAATCGAGGAAGCCACAACGACGGTCCTCACCGACCTGCCCAAGGAATACGGGCAAGTGCCCGAAGATTTCAGATCCTGGGACGCCTTGATCGGCTATCTCTATGGGAAATATCTCAAGGTCTTGGGCCTGTTGGAGTAGTCCTGTTGCCGCAGTTTTTTACAGCAAGTTCGCCCAAATCACGCAAATCATGAATTCTTAAGTCATTGTAAAGCAACAGGTTGCAACGCGTAACTGTTAGCCAGTCGGTTTAAGGTCAGCCAGGGCGATATTTAGCCTTATATTCAGTAGCGAACTTCCGTTACCCACTGGTTTACGCAAAACGCCGGCGCGAGAGCGACCGGCGTTTTTTGTGCGATAGCGCAAATCTCTAAGCCACCAAAGGATTTGCGTCGAGGGGCGTAAATTGGCCACAGAGCCAGAAACTCTCTGGTTCGAAACGAATCTATGGGTGCCCTTTGACAACTGTCAAATCTCGCCAAAACTCTCGCGCTCTCTGGTTTGGCCGGGATTTTGGTTAACGCCACAGTTGCGTATGGACCCCGTAGACAACCCGCTGCGAACTTTGGAGTTTGGTTAGCAGGTGGGACGTTTTTTTGACGCTGGAGAGCGCCGTGATGCGACAAGATTATGCTGCATTCGAAAGGGACCGTTGAAAAAGTGCCCAAACGGTGACTCGCTGGCGGGCAATCCTCAGTCGATCCCATTCGTCCATTTCGCCAGCCGCCAGCCGCCGCGGATTGTTGAAGCGGCTGGAACATTCGACTACATTGGTCCCCGACGCCTCACAACCATTCCCTTGCCAGCCTGGAGCAGTTTGAATGCGAGAACGACTTGTGTGTGCCGCGTTGTTGGTCTGTGTCGGCTTTGTTCTGTCCGGCTGCGGAGAAGGGGACGCCCCTGCTCCGGCCGACGCAGCGACCACCGGAAATACCGCGGTCGAATCCGCTCCGTCTGACAACGACATCGGCGTAGCCGTGCGCGATCACGTGCAAGACCGGCTGGTCACATCATCCCTCCATTCCTCCGATCCCGCGCGAGCCGGGATGGGCATGCCGCCGAACTTCGGGCCACCGGGGGGAATGCCGCCCGGACCCTTCGGCAGCCCGCCCGGATTTGGACCGGGAGGACCGCCGCCAGGCAACGACCCGGCGGCACGGTACGAGGCGCAATTGACTCAAGGTTCGCGGCAATTCTCCTTAACAACCGAAAAGCCGCAGATCGCGAAGGAACGGGACGAACAAATCATCAAGGCGCGCCTGGTCGATGTTCGGATCACCCATCGCAAGCCCAGGACCGAGACGCACCACGAGATCTCGTTCGAGGTCGAACAGGAATTGTTGACCGATTTGTACAAGCTGGCCACCAGCAGCGAACTCCAGAAGGCCATCCAGTGGGACACCAAACGCGTGTCGAGTGCGACGACTGCCGCGAAAAAGATTGCCGAGCCGAAACGATCCAAGCTTGACCAGCAGTGGAAGCAGCTTCTGGCGTCGCGAGCCTGGGTACTCGAGAAAGAGCACGCCACCGGCTCGCGGTGGACGGCGACAGGCAAGATTCAGTCCCGCCTGGTCGACTCGAAGTGGGTTCACGAAGTCACCCAACTTCGCCCGAAGTCGTCGATCAGCCGGCAGATCGTCTCGCCGGAGTACGCGCCGCCGGGCTTGCTCGTCGTCGATCCCGGAAACTACCAGGCGTCGGCCAATGAGTGGAGCCGCCCCTACACCGAGTTCTTTGCCGCCGTCGAAAAAATGACCGCCGAATCCGATGCTCTCGCCGGACGTCAGAAAGCACGACTGGTGGAGCTGATGGCGCCGGGCAAGACGTACGTGACGACAATTCGCGGAGCTGCGCTCTCGGCAACGGTCAAGCTGCAAGTCGAGGAAGTACGCGAGAACGGCATCTGGAATGGCCACCTTGTCGTCACACGAACTGACAACCAAGGCGTCAACGACGTTTCAATCTTCGGATTCCTCTCGCGGCTGAATGAGCACGATCTTCCAGAACTAAAAAGCAAAGTTCCGGCCGAATTGCTGGGGCATGTGATGCGGGCCGAGCCCGACGATGCGGGCGAGAGGCAACGGCACACCTTTCACCTCGCCGCCCGCCCCGAGGACGAAGCTCCCACTCTGATATGGTTGCAAGGGGTCTGGCCAATGACTCGGGCAACCGAGTGATAAACTGACGGGTGCCACTTAACGCCGTTTTCCCTTGATTGCTCGGTATGGACCCCGTAGACAACCCGGTGCGAACCTTTGGGAACGTGGTCAACAGGAGTGTGAATTCTTCCACAATGGCGGATGCCAAATCGCATGACGGCCCTTCCCAAAATCACGATCCCACCGGACGTCCTGGAGGCGTTCTGCCAAAGGTGGAAGGTGCGCGAGTTGTCACTCTTTGGCTCGGTACTGCGAGACGACTTCGGTCCCGATAGCGATGTGGACGTGCTGGTCTCGTTCGACGAAGATGCTCCCTGGAGCCTTTGGGATCTGATCGCGATGCAGGATGAACTGGCTGAATTGGTTGGCCGCCCGGTGGATCTCGTCGAGAAGGAGGGTCTGCGGAACCGTTTCGACGGGGGCGGATCGTTGAAACCAGACAGGTAATTTACGACAAACAAGAATGATGGACACGGATACGCCTGAGTTGATCGTGATATTCAAATCTCTGGTGCCCGCACCGCCCGCCGAGGACCAGGATCTTGCCCAGAGAAATCGGTGGTGACATGGCCACGAGGAAGTCAAAATTAAATTTTCCAGACCGCAAAATTTCAGTCACGTTTTTCGAGTTCGCGGAGCCATTGCTCGACGCGCTCGGGCCGGATGCTCTTGAGGATCAAATGGGGCCACCGCTGATGATTGCCTGGACGGTGTGGAACGCGGTCGTGTTCACTGACGTCGGCAAGACGGACAATTCACTGAATCTGCTGCGATCATCGATCGCAGGCGACGTGCAATTACGAGGCATCGTCGAGGCGCTGATCGATCGTAAGCGAACGCTTTTTGGCGATGATGACCGGGTCATCGGCGAGTACGAGCTGTACCGCAAGGACGGCGAGATCCGCCTTTGCGCCGAGGCCCGGACGCCCTCATCGGCCCAAGATTGAGGTGTCGCAATGGCCCGTCGAAAGCCCGAGAAATCAAAACAAAAACGACGGAATCCGGTGTCCCCGTCCCAAGACCGGAAACGTCACTCGCTTCTTCGAAGCCTTGCGATGGCCCGCCAAGCGACTGATCCTCGAAACGCCCTGGTGTTATACGAAGAGGCGTTGAACGCCGCAAAGGAGTCATTCGCATCGAGGATTCTAAAAGGCGACCCCGTGAAACCGGAGGAGAACACCGAAACGCAAGCCTATCTGGAAGCCCTGTTCGGCGCGGGGAGGAGCTTGCAGCGGCTCGATCAGCCTGAGGAAGCGGCCCAGCGATTTGACGAGTTGCTTGAGCGGGACGCGGGCGATTCCCAATTTGCCCGGTATTGGCTGGCCCGCTGTTTGCTGGACCTCAATCGGCAGGACGAGTTGAAAGTACTGCTGGAACGGTTCAACGACCTTTCGGGGGCGTGGCTCTACATCCAGGCCCTGCTGGCATTCCGGCTCGAAGGGGATTCGGAAGCCGCCCAAACCTGCCTCCAAAGCGCGTACGGTTCTCTGCCGGGTTTCACCGATTATCTCTTTGGGGAACAGGTTGTGTATGCGGAGCGGCCGATCTGCTTCGATGGCCCCCTCGACGAAGTCACCCACAGTTATGCGCAACTCTTCTTGCCCGCTTGGCGTTCCACGCCCGGTGCTGCGACTTGGGCCAGACAGGTACTGAGGATCCCCATTCACCAGTGGTCCACCGAACGCAAAATGGATTTTCCCAAGCAGCGATTGCGTCGGCTCCCACAGCGCGCCGTCACCTGGCAGCTGGGTCTGAAGCGGCTCGACAGCGAGTCCCCCAGGGAGTGGCCCATCTGGATTGTCGCCGTGGCGAATATCGACGATCAAAAGATGTTGGTCATGTCCGTAGTGGAAGAGGAGCCAGTGCCCGAAGTGGTCTGGGAACGCGTGCTAAATGCGCTCCAGCATCCCATGGAAGGCGAGCCGCACCGCCCAGAGGAACTGGTCGTGCCGCGCGAGGATCTTCTTACCGCCTGGGACCCGCCGCCGCGAGTCGGTTACGGGGAAACCAAGCCCGAACTGCTGGAGGTGTTGGAAGCCCTCATCGCAACGGAAACCAGGCCTTGGGTCGAAGAACTGTATTGGGAGAAGTTCGAGCACCGGATCGGTCGCGGCTATGGCTATCAAAACTACTGGCGATTCTTGGAGCAAGAAGAGTGGGACCGCCACCTCGCGATTCTGGAACAACTCCCGAATGACTCGCCGATTCTTGTCGATCAGCGGGAGTTTTGGATTATGCTCCTCTCCAATGACTCTGCTGATTCCCCGTTGACCAATCCACAGAAGGACCGGCTTCGCGAGCTGTTAGGAGAAGAGAAGGAGGAGCAGAGCGGAGAAAAATCACCAACAGAAGAAGAGCAAGTCGAGGGATCGCCTTCAGACGAGAGTTCAGCACCTGGGGAACACGCACCATGAAGTGGACCGTAAAGCACTGCGACATCCTGGATGAGCCCGCCGACGTGCTTGTCTGCTCGGCGAATCCCTACCTCAACTTATCAGGCGGTGTGGGCGGGGCGTTTCTGCTCCGTTACGGGGATGCCATGCAGCGGGAGTTGCACGGATACTTATCGGCCAACAACCTGAGATGGGTTCCCCGCGGCGAGGTGGTTTCCATGCCGCCCTGCGGCAGTCCTTACAAAGCGGTTCTGCATGCGGTGGGTGTGGATGCGTTTTACGACACGTCCGCGGAAGTCGTCACCGCCGTGGCGACGAAAGCCCTGCAAATGGCTGCGGAGCTGTCCTCTTCCAAAGTCACCTTGGCTGCGATTGCCACGGGGTACGGTCGACTCTCGCTCGATGACTTCGCCGCGGGCATTCGCCCCGTGATGGAACGCTCCTTTCCGCCGATCAAGGAGGTTGTCCTCTGTTTGCGGAACCGGGAGGATACCGACACCTTGTCGGCGTTGTTGCTATAGGCCGCGATCTCGACCGCACGGGAATCAAGATACTCGTCCCACGTGTTGCGTGGTAGGAACTGGAACTGCCAATCCCGAGTCCGCTCCGGGTACGTGCCTTTGGGAAGGACCAAGGACGGCGGGTTTCGGGTATCTCTCGTTCGAGCCCGTTGAAGTAAGCCGGTCATCCCGTCCCCCGACAACTATTCGAGCGAGATCAACGGGGACTTCTTGTAAGCGGCGAGTTGGGCCGCGAACGGGTTCGTCCGCTGCTCCAACTTCCGCATCCGTGCCTCATCGAAGACAGCAAAGCCACGGGCGATACGGGCGTTTTCTTGGACCTCGTCCGGGGTGCGGCAGCCGATGATCGCCGTGTGGACGCCGTCCAAGGACAGGCAGTAACCGAAGTTCTCCTCTGCGGTGAGCCCCGCCTGAATCATTGCTCCCTGCGCCAACACCTTCATGGCGATCACTCCCAGGCCGCGGCGGCGGGTTTCGGGCAGAGTCGTCTCGATGAAAGAAAGCCGGTGACGGTCGGCTGCATTGAGAGCGACCAGCACCGTGTCGAAGTCGAACCGCCGCATCGCCTTATTCAGAATCTCGGGATCGTGGTGGCCGGTGATACCGAGAAACCGCACTCGCCCGTCCTCACGGGCTTCAAGCAATGCTTCCATCGCCCCACCAGGGCCGAACACTTGGTCAAGTTGCTGAGGGGTTCGTAGGTCGTGAAGCTGCCACAGATCGAGATGATCCGTCCGCAGCCGCTGGAGCGTCTGATCCAAGAGCCGAAGTGACCCGTCCCGCGTTCGGTCGTGTGTCTTGGAAGCCAGGAAGATTCCTTCACGGCGACCAGACACCCCTTCTCCCAAGTAGTCGAGGCAGCCCGCGTACGCAGGGGCCGAATCAAAATAGTTGACGCCCTCGTCAAGGGCCTGGTGGATCACGGCGACGGCTGAGGTGGACCCCATTCTTTGGACAGCAAACGGGGTTGTTTAGTGGTGTGAGTCAGCGGCAGACGAGGCCCCTCATAGGCCTCGTCGTCTGCCGCCGATGACAAGGGGCCCGGGACGAGACCTCACCAGTTCCCTCCCGGTTTTGCGCGAAACTTGTTTTCATTTTTCGTCCATCACTTTGTGCAGGCTTCAATCTTTTCCTTCGTAGATCATCGCCGGCGTTTGATAACCCAGCGACTGATGAATCCGTTCCTCACAATAGAACTCAAAGTAACTCTGCAGGCTTCTCTCGGCCTCCCAACCATCCGTGTAATCCTTCAAGTAAACCTCTTCGTATTTCACGCTCCGCCACAGCCGCTCGATGAATACGTTGTCCAAGCACCGTCCTTTTCCATCCATACTGATCGCGACATTCAATCGTTCCAATCGCTCGGTGAACTTGATCGCCGTGAATTGGCTGCCCTGGTCGCTGTTGAAGACCTCCGGCCGCGAGATCGACAAGGCTTCGTCCAACGCCTCCAAGCAAAAACTCCCCTCCAACGTGTTCGACAATCGCCAACTCAACACGTAGCGACTGAACCAGTCCATCACTGCCACGAGATACAAAAACCCGTGGCGAAGCGGGATGTAAGTGATGTCGCTTGACCACACCTGGTTGGGCCGGAGAACCTCCACATTCCGCAGTAAATAAGGGTAAATCTTGTGTCCGCGCCCCGGTTTGGTCGTGCGGCGTTTCGGTCCAACCGCTTCGATTCCCATCTGCCGCATCAGCCGCTGCACTCGCTTGCGATTCACGCCGAACAACTCGGCCATCTTGCGAGAACCATAAAACGGATGCCGCGTGTATTCCTCGTCGATTCGCCGCATCAGTTCCAAATTTTCCGCGGTCTCGCCGCCAGGTTCGTAGTACCAACTGCTCCGCGCCAATCCCAACAGATCGCACTGACGCGACACGCTCAACGTGGAATGCTTCGGTTCGATCCATGCCCGCAAAACCTCGTGGCTTAATCCAGCGTCAGCGACTTTTTTTTGAGCCACTCGACTTCCATTTTCAGCCGGCCGATTTGTTCATAGAGTTCTTGCTCATTGGCCGATTGATCGTCGGATCGCTTACGTCGGCCATCCGTGAACAACTCAGTGGCTCCCGACAACAACTGCTTTTTCCAAGCCGTGACTTGGCTCGTGTGGACGCCAAATTCCGACGCCAACTGAGCCGTCGTCCTATCCCCTTTGACCGCCGCCAACGCCACCTTGGCTTTGAACGCGGACCCCAAAACTCGACGCTTCCTGGTCATAATCGGAACCTCCCAATGCGACAAATGAACATCGCAAATTCTACCTTATTGGGCTGTCCAGTTTTCGGGGTCCACCACACATCGCTGGATTCCACCCACGTTCGATAACGATACTAAGTCTATCAATCCTACACTGGCAGTTGCTTACGATTTCGTTCCAAACCGACGGTCCAAAGACGTTTGGAAATGTCCAAATGATCGGTATTTTCTAGGGGACGAAAATCGATACAAGCGTGGGTTCTACTGGCATCTTAGCTGCCAGTCGATTTCAATCAAGCATGGAATAAGGACACGTTTCAGAAACCTGGAATGGCTATTCTCGCTTCGCACTGGCAGGCGGCGTGCAATTGGGACCCACTTCGGTGGAAATGGGACCCACCTGGGGTGGGGAATGATGTGGAATGGGGCAGGTTGGGAAGGAAAGACGGGCGTCGTCGGAGCCGACTTAGCGGGTTTTCGGCTTCTTGTTTTCGGACGCTTTTTTGTCTTTCATCGACTGTTTGAAGCGGTAGCTTTCGCCGTTCATCTCGAAGATGTGGCAATGGTGCGTGATGCGGTCCAGTAATGCCGCGGTCATGCGTTCGCCTTGGAAGATTTGCCCCCAATCGCTAAAGGCCAGGTTGCTCGTGATCAGCAGGCTCTTGCGTTCGTAGCGATCCGCGAAGACCTGGAACAACAACTCTGCTCCCGACCGGTTGAACGACAAGTAACCCAGTTCATCCACGATCAACAAATCCAGCTTGTCGAGTTGGTTCAACAACCGCTCCAAGGTGTAATGTTTCTGAGCTTCTTCCAGGCGATTCACCAAAGCCGCGGCGGTGAAGAACTTGGTCTTATAACCCGCTCGGCACGCGGCCAGGCCCAATCCAATGCTGATATAATACTAACAGCCATTGTTAGTGCCACCCTTGGATATGATTAGCGGTTTCGACTGATCTTTTGAGAAATTTTCATAGCTCTTTAACCTCCTCAAGTTTTGAACAAATCCAATTAATAGAAACCCTTGTCTAATTTTATATACATCCATATTACCGAAGAGTTCCGAATGCGGGAAGCCAGGATTGTGGTGGACCCCGAAAACTGGACAGCCCAATAAGGTAGAATTTGCGATGTTCATTTGTCGCATTGGGAGGTTCCGATTATGACCAGGAAGCGTCGAGTTTTGGGGTCCGCGTTCAAAGCCAAGGTGGCGTTGGCGGCGGTCAAAGGGGATAGGACGACGGCTCAGTTGGCGTCGGAATTTGGCGTCCACACGAGCCAAGTCACGGCTTGGAAAAAGCAGTTGTTGTCGGGAGCCACTGAGTTGTTCACGGATGGCCGACGTAAGCGATCCGACGATCAATCGGCCAATGAGCAAGAACTCTATGAACAAATCGGCCGGCTGAAAATGGAAGTCGAGTGGCTCAAAAAAAAGTCGCTGACGCTGGATTAAGCCACGAGGTTTTGCGGGCATGGATCGAACCGAAGCATTCCACGTTGAGCGTGTCGCGTCAGTGCGATCTGTTGGGATTGGCGCGGAGCAGTTGGTACTACGAACCTGGCGGCGAGACCGCGGAAAATTTGGAACTGATGCGGCGAATCGACGAGGAATACACGCGGCATCCGTTTTATGGTTCTCGCAAGATGGCCGAGTTGTTCGGCGTGAATCGCAAGCGAGTGCAGCGGCTGATGCGGCAGATGGGAATCGAAGCGGTTGGACCGAAACGCCGCACGACCAAACCGGGGGCGCGGACACAAGATTTACCCTTATTTACTGCGGAATGTGGAGGTTCTCCGGCCCAACCAGGTGTGGTCGAGCGACATCACTTACATCCCGCTTCGCCACGGGTTTTTGTATCTCGTGGCGGTGATGGACTGGTTCAGTCGCTACGTGTTGAGTTGGCGATTGTCGAACACGTTGGAGGGGAGTTTTTGCTTGGAGGCGTTGGACGAAGCCTTGTCGATCTCGCGGCCGGAGGTCTTCAACAGCGACCAGGGCAGCCAATTCACGGCGATCAAGTTCACCGAGCGATTGGAACGATTGAATGTCGCGATCAGTATGGATGGAAAAGGACGGTGCTTGGACAACGTATTCATCGAGCGGCTGTGGCGGAGCGTGAAATACGAAGAGGTTTACTTGAAGGATTACACGGATGGTTGGGAGGCCGAGAGAAGCCTGCAGAGTTACTTTGAGTTCTATTGTGAGGAACGGATTCATCAGTCGCTGGGTTATCAAACGCCGGCGATGATCTACGAAGGAAAAGATTGAAGCCTGCACAAAGTGATGGACGAAAAATGAAAACAAGTTTCGCGCAAAACCGGGAGGGAACTGGTGAGGTCTCGTCCCGGGCCCCTTGTCATCGGCGGCAGACGACGAGGCCTATGAGGGGCCTCGTCTGCCGCTGACTCACACCACTAAACAACCCCGTTTGCTGTCCAAAGAATGGGGTCCA
>CAWFGE010000005.1:0-83773 GCA_963815195.1 uncultured Planctomycetaceae bacterium | reverse complement strand
CACAGGGTTTCGAGTTTTGATAACATGGAACGTCAGAGGAAAGACACGTTTCCGGGGGAAATCGCATGCCGATTCACGATTGGACCCGCGTTCCGGCGGGGCTGTTTCATCATTTCCATCAAGACTGGTCGATTGAAATTGCCCGGACCCTGAATCGCGGTCAACTTCCGAAGGGTTTGGCGGCCCTGGTCGAGCAGCGGGCTGGACTCAGGGAACCGGACGTTTTGGCCATCGAAAGCCGGGGCCGAGGCGGAAGCTCGACGTCTGAGACCGAGGGCGGCGTGGCGACGGCGGACGCTCCCGCGGCACAAATCATCCGACGCAGTTCCAAGGAGATTTATTCCGGACGGGCGAATCGGATTGTGATTCGGCATCACCTGGGGCGGATCGTGGCGATCATCGAAATCGTCTCGCCGGGCAATAAGGACTCCCGCTCGGCCCTCCGGGATTTCGTGGACAAGACGATCGAATTCCTCCGCGAAGGAATTCATGTGTTGATTGTCGATCTGTTCCCGCCGACGCCTCGCGATCCGCAGGGCATCCATAAAGTCATCTGGGATGAGATCGAGGAAGAGGATTTCCAGTTCCCTGCGGGCAAAGACCGGATTATCGTGTCATACAATGCCGGGGCGGAGCGTGTGGCCTACATCGAACCGGTGGCAGTGGGCGACGTGCTGCCGGCGATGCCTTTGTTTCTCACCGAAGCGTTACACGTCAAGGTGCCGCTCGAGCCGACCTATCAAACGACCTGGGCGGCTCTTCCGGAAGAGCTTCGCACCGCCGTCGAAACCGGCGTGCTTCCCGACTCCGACTCGGAATAAAAACGGCTTCGCCGAGCGAGACGCCCGGCGAAGCCGATTTGTGACGAGTTTTTGAGGAGTTCGCTTCTACGCGGTTCTCAGTTGATCGGCGTGGCCGGCGAGAATCCGGTGATCGTGTTGGTGAAGCCCACAATAATGGGGAAGCGGAACCGGCGGGCCTGGCCGTCGGCGGTCACGTCGAAGTCGATGAAGAACTGATCGCCGGGCTGGGCCGTCGCGGGAACACTGATCGTACCGCCGCTGGGAAGATTCACGACCGTTTGCTGGCCGGGGATCAACGTGCCGACCGTCACAAAGTTCGTGCCGCCGGTGACGACGCCGAGGTTGGAGGTGCTCGTGACGTTGCCGGTGAAGATCAGATTGGCGGTGGCGGACGATCCGTTAAACAGTTGCACGGACAGGGAGAACGTTTCCCCGCCTTGGATCGTTCCGTCCACGCCTCCGCTGCCCGCGGCGAGGCGGACGTTGACTTGCGTCACATTGCCCACCATCGTGGTCGGTGCCGGAGTCGGCGGCGGCGTGGTGGTCGTCGTCGGCAACGGCGGCAGATTCGCGACGGTTTGCTTTTGCAGCTGCAGCGAGACATCCCGCAGGACCGGCGCGGTGAGCCAGTCGCGCGGATGCTCAACAACGCAGACCTGGCCGAGGTTGTTCCGCGGCCGGAGTCGGCGGCCGCCGAAGACATAGGCCACGTTGACGAAGCCCCGCGTGAATCCGTCGCCGTTGGTCACGTCAACCTTCAGGTTCAACGTGCCCAGGTTCAAGGTCGCGAAGCCCCCGTAGGTGTTGTAATCTCGGAATCGCCCGTCGGCGTAGTTGACCCAGTTCCCCGAAAACCCGACGCGGAGGTTGGGCGTGAGATAGGCACCGGCCCGCAACTGGGTGTCGTCGTCGGCCACGCGGAGGATCGTGCTTTGCACCCGGTTGATGACCGGGTCGCCGTAGCCGATGCCGTAGGCCAGATCGATGCTGATGGGATGCTTGTGGTCGGCGAACAGCAAAGCTCCGAACACGGGGCCGACTTTGCTGAAGTTGTCTTGCACGTCGTAGAGCACCCCGCCTTTGAGCCAATGCTCGCCGACGGCCGTGGTGCCGGCATACAAATCGCCGGTGAAGTGGAACTGGTCGGAGAGGTTTGCCTGGCGGTTGTTGGCGCCGCCGAGCAAAATCCGGCCGGCCATGCCGAAGCGGTTGTTGACGTAGAACTCGAACGTGCTACCACCGTTGATGACGGTTTGCTGGTCGTTGGTGTAAACGCCCATTTGCAGATTCTTAACGTGGCCCCAGGTGGCGGGATTGGCTTGGAAGTTCGCTCCAAAGCCCGAGCCGCCCGCGGGCGAGCCGGTCAACTGCATATTGCCCATGTTTCCCAAGCCTTGGGAGTAGTTGAGCGACGAGAGTTCGCCGGGCTGGGCCATGCCGTTGGCTTGGGACATGGACATGTTGGGATCCATCGCCCCCGGTGCCCCGGGATAATAGGCGTTGGCCGGCGGGCCGAATGCCGATTGCGGGGACCCGAAAGCCGATTGCGGTCCGGCGGGGGAATACAGCGTGCTGGTGTCCGGCTCGCCGTAGACCGGTGCGGAGGAGCCGCCGGTCATGGGGGCGAAGGTTTGCGGTGCATAACTTTGCCCCAGGGCCGCTTGAACGGCGGCGAGACAAGTCACCCAGCACATCCCCCAAACTCGGAGGAGCATCCCCTCGGTCCGAAGCGAGGATTGTCGCCTAAAGTCCATCCGTGAATCCCCCAAAGTTCTCATCAGAGACCGCACAATCCATTCGCGCGGCAGATTGGTTATCGTCGAAAGAATCCCTACAGCTTCACGCAAAGTCGGGTGGAAACTCCCGCTGCGCTGATCCTGGCTGAAAGTTTGCAATGTTTGTTTTGTCATCTCTTCTGGGCGATGTCACCCGAGTCGTCTTAGCCGCGAAGCGGCGGCAGATCGCTGCGGGCGTCAGCCTGCTGGTCCAAGTCCACCAAAATATCACGAGCCGCGAAGCGGCGGCCGCCGTGCTTCAAGAGTCGCATTGAACCTGATTCCATTTCCCCAGAAATCGATTGCGGTCGCCGCTTCGCGGCTGAGCCATTCTCGTTTGGGTGATGCTCTGTTAATGATCCGAGATGGGACCGTCATTCCGCATTCGAACCTTACGTGGTTCGCCAATCACGAAAACTAATTCAAAGGAATTGCCGGCGAGGCCGGGGTGGCGTTGCCGGAGACGCCCAGCGTGATCGCGCCGCAGCGGAACCGCCGGGTTTGCCCGTCCGCCGTCACATCAAAGTCGAGGAAAAACTGCGAATTTGTCCGGCGCGGTGGGATCGATCCCCATGTTGCTGCTGGCAATGACATTGGAGACGATGGTGCCGGGCGGCAGGCTGCCGGACGTGATGACTTCATTGGTCGGGCTATTGAACACAACAAACGCGGCGGTCGACGTGAGGTTCGTCGTCGAGACGTTCGCCACGGTTTGCGACGTTCCATTTCCGAATTGGACAATCAGGTTAAAGCCGTCGCCGGGATCAATCACGCCGGGATTGATCTGATCCTGGGCGGGGTCAACCTGCAAGCGGCACAGAATCTGGGTGACGTTCCCCACGAGGGGCTGGCTCGGAAGCGGATTCGGCGAGGGCGTCGCTCCGCCGCCGGGAGGCGTCGCCGCATTCGCACCGGGCACACCAACGACTTGCTGGACCCGCAACGAGACATCGCGAATCACCGGCCGCGTCAACCAGTCTTCGGGGCAGTCGACGAAGACTCGGCCCTCTGGACGCTGCCGGCAGCGCCGCTGCGGCCCGCCGAAGACATACGCCAAGTTGACGAACCCGCGTGTTCCCAGGTTGCCGCTGGTGACATCCACGGTGATTTGCAAGTCGGCGACGTTGATCCGCGTGAACCCCCCGATCCCGGAGTCGTCCGTGAATCGCGGATCGTCCCACCGCGCCCAGTTGCCCGACAAGCCAAGCTGCATCATCGGCGAAAGGTACGAACCGATGCGAAGTTGCACGTCGTCGTCGGCGACGGCGATTTGTCCGTTTTTGAGCAGGTTAAGCCGAGGCGATCCGCGCCCGATCCCGTAGGCAAAGTCCAGCGTGATGGGATGCGGGGCATCAGCTAGGAACACGGCTCCGAACGTGGGGCCGATTTTGTAGAAATCGTTCTGCCGGTCGTAGAGCAAACCGCCTTTGAGCCAGATTTCGCCGGGCAGTCTCACGCCCGCAAAGGCGTCGCCCGCGAAGTGGAAGTTGTCGTGCAAATTGTCGTCGATCGTCGCCCCCAAGAGCGCCCGGCCGCCGATGCCGACGTGGTCGTTGGAAAATAAGGTGAAGGTCGAGCCGGCATTGACGACTGTTTGCTGGGGGTTCACGTAAACGGCCGACTGCAAACTGCGGAAGTACATGAAGGACGAGCCGGGCGGAGATGGGTTCAAGCTGAAGCTGCCGCCGCCTCCGTAGCTGCCGGCGTTGGGCGAGCCGTAAACGTTGACTGTTCCGAGGTTCCCGACCGTCTGGTTGAAGGACAGGTTTTGCAAAGCCCCTTGTTCCTGGCTGCCGTTGATCGGAAGCATTCCGGCGTCCGGGCCTGGTCCGGAGAGCCCGGCGGGGGGCGGTCCGCTAAACACGCTGTTGGGCGACGCGAAGGTCGGAGGGGCAAACGTCCCCGCGCTGGGCGGTGCCACCTGGCCGAGCCCCCATCGGCTCATGGCCAGGAAAGCAACAATCCACAGTCCGTACCGCCGGGAACGGTTGCCGTCCTTGCCCGCCGGTTCACGTCGTAAACGAACCATCCGTGGTCCCCCCAAGTGTTTCATCCCTGAAACGATATGGCCGCACAATCCTCTCGCACGGTAACTTCGGTATCGTCGCACGAATTGCGAGAACTACAATAAAACTCAAATCTTCCCCAATCCGCACAGGAACTGGGCGGGCCGAAAGTTAAACCGCGCAAACTCGGCGAACTTTGCCGCCGGTTCCGGACGGCGGAAGTTTGTTTGCGCGCTAGCGCTGCGCGGTCCGCTCGCGTTGTGCCAATTGGCGGGGGAACGTGCTATGCTGGAGGGACGCGTTGTTCTTTTTGAGTCTTTCCTCGCGAACCGGCGGTTCATGTCGAAGCAGATTTGGGTCCGAAAAGGTCCGGAAGTCCGCGGGCCGTTTTCCGCGGCGCAAATCCGCCAACTGGCGGACGAGGGAAAGCTTACGTCCCGCCACGAAATCAGTTCCGACAAAAAGCGGCTGGAAATCGGCCGCCGAGGTCTCCGGACTGAATGTCTCCGGCGAAGAAACGGATCCCGAGGAGGAACCGGCCGCGCCGCCCTCGATCGCCGGGGAAGCCCTCACCGGGGTGGTCTCGTCCCGCGGAAGCCAGTTTGCCTTGGGCGTGCTGCTGTTGGTCGTGGTCGCGTTGGTGGTGGCGGGGGCGTGCCTGTTGAGACTCGGGCCGGTTTCGGGCGGGCTCGTCCTGGTTCTGTTTTTATTGTCCGCGGCGATGGGCTACCCGGCCGCGTGTTTGGGACGAGATGTCTCCGCGATTTACGTCGCGGTGATGGCGGTCGTGTGGGTCATGCTCCTCGGCGAATCGCCCGTGCGGTTCGGGTCCACGTTTTTTTCCTGGGTGAGCTTTGGGGCGGGGCTGATTCCGGGGGCGTTGATCATCCTGGGCTGGACGATGGTCTCCCGGGGCTTGGGCCAGGACACGGCCGCCACCGACCTCGCCCGCTTAAACCCCGGCCGGTTTTCCGCCGCTCCGGTTTCCAACCGCGATTTCCGAAAGGCACTCGCCGCGACGGAGGAGGAAACCGCGGCCGATTCCTCAGCGCGCGTGGAGTTGTCGCTCGATCCCGACGACCTGGAACGCATCGAGGACTCGTTCGGGGAAAAGATCGAAGAAGAAGCCCGGCGGAGCGTGCCGGGCTTGGCGATGAGTTTGGTCGTGCATGCCTTGCTATTGTTGGGGTTCTGGTTCGTGCGAATGCAGTTTCCCCGCGCGGACGAGGTTGGGCTGGAGTTCAGTTGGATTTCGCCCCAAGAACAGACGGCGGTGGTCACTCCGGAGAAGCGGAACCTCACGCTCCAGGCCGTCGAGCTTCATCAGCCCGCCCCCAAACCGGAGCCGGAGAAAAAACCGCTCCAACCGCTCGGCCCCCGCCCCGAAGAGGCCGTGCCCGTCAAGCCCGTGGAAGTCGGCGGACTTTTTGAAGGCCGGACCGAAGAGGCCCGCCGGCGGATTCTGGCGGAAGTGGATAACGGCCCGCGGATCGAGTCGGCGATTTCGCAGGGGCTGTCCTGGTTCGGGCGCCAGCAGCAGTCGGCCGGCAACTGGCGGTTGCACGAAGGCTATCCCGATGCGGGCGAGCGCGTGCTCCGCACCGACACCGGGGCCACGGCTTTGGCTCTCTTGGCGTTCCTGGGCAACGGGCAAACGCACCAAAACGCCAAGGACAAAAACACGCAGGAGATCGTGCAAAAAGGCTTGGATTGGCTCAAGGGCATCCAGAAAACCAACGGCGACTTTCACGACCACACGGAACTCGGCCGGCAGACCGCCTACTATGCCCATTCGCAAGCCACGATCGTGATGTGCGAAGCCTACGCGATGACCAAAGACCGCTCGCTTTACGAACCGGCGGCCCGCGGCGTGGAGTTTCTCTTAAACTCGCAGCAGCCCAACGAAGGCGGCTGGAAGTATCAGCCGCAGGATGCCCGGTCGGTGGGCGATCTGTCGGTGACCGGTTGGGCGCTCATGGCGTTGCACTCCGCCCGCGCGGCCGGGATCGAAGTTCCCGAAGAGCCGTTCCAGCGGGCGTCCAAGTTCTTGAACTCGGTGCAGGAGAAAAACGGGGCCCTCTACAAATACGAGCCTCGGCCGGGTTGGGACGTCAGCCGGTCGATGACGGCCGAGGGCCTCTTGTGCCGGCAGTTTTTGGGCTGGCCGCGAACGCAGCCGCAGCTGCGGGAGGGCGTGGAGTTTCTGCTGGATGAAAAGTTCAAGCCCCAATGGTCGGAAGGCCGGCGAAACGTGTATGAGTGGTACTACGTCGGCCACGTGCTCCACAACATCAACGACGAGGAATGGACCGATTGGTACAACGCCGTGAAAGACGAAATCATCGCCAAGCAGCAGGGGGCCGGCGGCGAATACCGCGGCAGTTGGTCGCCCAACAATCCGAAAGGCGCTCCCTACGAATACGCGGAGCAAGCGGGCCGGCTCTACATCACGGCCCTGTGCCTACTCATCCTGGAAATGCCCTACCGGCATCAACCGATTTACCGGGACTAAAGGCGAGCGGCCGGCGTGAGCTGATGAGTTACGACCAACAAAAATGCCCAAATTCAAAACAATCATGGGGCTGACGCGGGCACCGACCGGAGGTTGGTCCGCTCGCCGTTTAGTTCTCGCTGAAGTTCAAGCGGCGCAGGGCGTCGCGGCCGAGCGGGTCTTTCAGATACCGCTGGTGGCAATGGGGGCACAAGTCGAAGCGGAAATCCTGGGGGCCCTGGTCTTCCAGCGGAGACCCTTCGCCCGCTTCCGCAGCCTCGATGGCGGCGGCGAGTTCCTGCAGGTTGTCGGCATCCAGATCGTCTTCGTCAATCTCGTCCGGATCGAACGCCGGGTAAACTTCCACCTTGGCGATAAAACGCCGTCCTTCATCCAAACGCCGCCCGCAAAGGTCGCACGTAAAGTGCAGCATGAGAATCGAATCCTTCCCAAGACAAGGGATGGTAACAGCAATCGCTCTTATCCACTGAATTCGATTTAAGCAGAAAACTCCAGATGGGGAAAGTCCCATTTGGCAGTTTTTTCCGGCAATTTTTTCGTAGCGGTCGAAGGTCAATTTTCGCTTGCCAAGGCTGTTTCGGGTTGCTCCCGTTCGCGGGCGTCTGGAAACTCGCCCCGTTCCTTCTCGATGGAATCGCCGCGCGGAGCCATTCCGAATTCCAATACGCGATGGATCACTTCCAAGCGTTCCCGTGCGCCGAAGATAACTGCACCGGCTCGCGGCGGAGAGGATTGGAACGAGACAACGCCGATTCTTCTTGGGTGAGATTCATTTCGGCGGGAGTCACAGGCGGGGCGGGCATTGCGGAAAGAGGCATGCGGTCAACTCTCGGAAAACGTGCGGATTTAACGCGGGGTGGCTTGAGGAAACCTAGGCCATAGAAACCGGCCGTGCCGGCTGTGACTGCAAAAAGCCCGCGGGGAATTCCGAGCAGGCCGCGACGAGGTCTACGATCCGCAAAACCGGCGCAATTCCGCCTCCCAAACTCGCCGGGCCGCTGCTTTCGATCAACCGCCGGAAGTGCCTTATTTTTTAGGACTTTTAGCGTCCTGAAACCGGGCCGGCAGAGTTGCGATTTCAGGCGGAATTTGGTACACTTGCGTTGTGAATTTCGCCGAGCGATTTCCGCAAAAAATCGCGCCCGGTTTTTGTTGTCTCAGCCTCTTTCCCAGCACGAACGGCAGCATGGTTTTCCCACTCCCAGCGGACCCAATTCTCCCACCGGGTCCCCCAACGATTTCGTGCTGATCCGCATCGTCCACCGATCGTCCCCATCTTGGAGGGAGGTCTGTCTTTGCGAGCGAGATCGCCTCGTTTCCGGAAGAGCCCGGTGGAAAACCGTCGCGGAAGAGTTTGTGTTGAAGGTTCTTACAAGGAGCAGGAAGTTTGTCAAACGGTGATAGCGGAGACTTCCCCATCGGTGATGGGACGGAGCCAATTCAACCTGCGGGCGGCAACGGCCGCATTCAACAACTCGACATCCAGGATGAGATGCGGACGAGCTATCTCACCTACGCGATGTCGGTCATCGTCAGCCGGGCGCTCCCCGATGCGCGGGATGGGCTGAAACCCTCGCAGCGGCGGATCCTGGTCGCGATGAACGACCTGAACCTCGGCCCGGGCAGCGGCCGGATCAAGTGCGCCAAGATCACAGGCGACACCAGCGGGAACTACCACCCGCACGGCAGCGAAGGCCTGTACCCCACGCTCGTCCGCCTCGCCCAGGATTGGGTGATGCGCTCGGTGCTTGTGGACAAGCAGGGCAACTTCGGTTCGCTCGCCGGCCTGCCGCCCGCCGCCCAGCGTTACACCGAAGCCCGGCTCTCGGCGGTCGCGTCGGAGATGCTTCAGGACATCAAGCGAGATACGGTCGATTTCGTCCCGACCTACGACCAGCGGATGACCGAACCGGTCGTTTTGCCGGCGCGGTTTCCGAACCTGCTCGTCAACGGCTCCACCGGGATTGCCGTGGGCATGGCGACCAGCGTGCCGCCGCACAACCTCGTCGAAGTCTGCGATGCGGTGATGCTGTTGATCGACAACCCGGATTGCACGATCGACGAGATTCTCGACGTGTTGCCCGGCCCCGATTTTCCCACCGGGGGAATCATCTGCGGGCGATACGGAATCCGCCAAGGCTACATGACGGGGCGATCGACAATCACGCTCCGGGCCCGCACGCATTTCGAGACCGAAGGCAAGGCCGACGTGATCGTCGTCACCGAGATTCCCTATCTCGAAACCCGCGACCGCATCCGCGAAAAACTGGAGCAACTCGCCAAGGAAGACCGCGTCAAAGGCATCGCCCGCGTGATCGACCTCACCGACCGCAAAGTCCCGTCCTGGCAGGTGCGGTTGCACATCGTGCTCAAACGCGACGCCGATAAAGAGGTGGTGCTCAACCAGCTTTACCGCTATTCGACGCTGCAAACGACGGTGAGCATGATCCTCTTGGCTTTGGTCGCCAACCGGCCGCAGACGCTGACGGTCAAGGAACTGCTCGCCGAGTTCTTAAGGCATCGGGTGGATGTGCTCCGCCGGCGGACGGAGTTCCTGCTCGCCGAGGCCCGCAAGCGTAAGCACACCGTGGAAGGCCTGTTGATCGCCCAACTCGACATCGACCAGATCATCGACACGATCCGCAGTTCCTCCAGCCGAACCGAAGCCCGCGACCGCCTGCAGGAAATCCAAGTCCCCGCCGAGATGGTCGCGCGGGCCTTGGGAGCGGACGGGTTTCAAATCTTCCAGGACGAGAACGGCCTGCACGAAAGCTACACGCTCACGTCCCGGCAAGCCGAGGCGATCGTGTCCATGCAGCTGGGCTCGCTCGCCAACCTGGAGCGCGAGCAACTCAGCGGCGAGCATAAAAAGCTGCTCGACGACATCTCCGAATACATGCAGCTGCTCTCCGACGAGGCGAACATCCTCGCGGTCATTCGCGGGGAGATGGAGGACCTCAAAAAGAAATACGGCGACTCCCGGCGGACCGAGATCAGCGAGGAAGAACTCGGCGACGTAGACCGCGACGACTTGATCACCGAAGAGCCCATGGTCGTCGTGCTGTCTCGCCGGGGCTATATCAAACGCACGCAGCTGAGCGTGTACCAGGCCCAGAACCGCGGCGGCAAAGGCATCACCGGCGTCAAAATCGACGAGGAAGATCCCGTCGAGCACGTCTTCGTGTCCTCGACGCACGCCTATCTGTTGTTCTTCACCGACCGCGGGAAAGTCTATTGGCAGAAGGTGTACGACCTGCCCCTGGGCAGCCGGACCGCGAAGGGCCGGGCCTTGGTCAACCTGTTGCAACTGGACGAGAACGAACGCGTCTCGCAATGCCTGGCCGTGATGGATTTCGACGAGGATCATTTTCTCATCAAAGCCACCCGCAAGGGCCTGGTGAAAAAGACCGTGCTCTCGGCGTACAGCCGGCCGCTCAAAGGCGGACTCATCGCGATCAACCTGGACGATGACGACGAGCTGATCGATGTGCGGATCGTCTCCAAAGATGATGACGTGGTGCTCGCCACGCGGAACGGGATGTCGATTCGCTTCGCCGCCGAGGATGCCCGCGCGATGGGACGGGCCACGCGGGGCGTGAAAGGCATCAAGCTCGTGGGCGACGACAAAGTGGTGGGCATGGTCGTGGTCGAGCCGGAAGGCACGCTCTTAACCGTCTGCGAAAACGGTTACGGAAAACGCACGCCCTTCGGTCCCGGCGAAGTCGGCGAAGAGCCCGAGACCGACGAGGAAGCCGAGGTCGATGAAAACGCCCCCGAAGAAGAAGTCGCGAAGTATTCGGGCAACATGCGCTACCGCCGGCAGAACCGCGGCGGCAAAGGCCTCCGGGACATCAAAACCACGAAGCGCAACGGCCAGGTGATCGACATTCTCGCCGTCAGCGATGATGATGAAGTCTTGATGGTCACCGGCTTCGGCAAAATCCAGCGGCTCAGGGCGCGGGACATCAGCCAGGTCGGCCGCAACACGCAAGGCGTGCGGATCATCCGCTTGGACGAGGATGACAAGCTCGTCTCCATCGCCCGCATCCCCGCGGAAGTCATGGACGAAACGGAACTCGAAGGCCCGCCCCGCGCAGCCCAGCCGCAAGCCGAAGTCCAGGAATCATCGCCGGCGGAAACCGAACCTCCTGAATCCACCGAACCGCCGACCGAAGAGGAATCGCCGGAGTAAACATCTCTTTATCATCTTTTCCATTCTTGCTAGATTTCGGGAGCGCGGTTTTCCGCAAGCGCGTTTTCGACGAAGCATTAACCACCCCTCGTTCCCAAGCTCCAGCTTGGGAACGAGGAAAGATTTTGGTCTTTGATTGGAATTTTGAGTTTTCCATTTGTTTCGGATTTCGGATTTTCTCTGCCATCATGTCGTTGCGGGTCAAAGGGGCCATTAAGGCCTCCGCGCGTTTCGGAAGGAGTCATTGATGAAAGTTGTGATGATTGGGACCGGCTATGTGGGGCTGGTGACCGGGACCTGTTTCGCCGAAAGCGGAAACGATGTGACCTGCGTCAATATCGACGAGGACAAAATCGAGCGCTCAAGCGCGGGGAGATTCCGATTTACGAGCCGGGGCTGAAGGAACTCGTGCTCCGCAACAGCCAGGCGGGGCGGTTGCATTTCACGACGAGCTACCCCGACGCCGTCCCCAAGGCCCGCTGCGTGTTCATCGCGGTGGGCACGCCCCAAAGCGATGACGGGGCCGCCAACCTCTCCGGCGTGTTCAAAGTCACCGAATCGCTCGCACCGCATCTTTCCGAAAAGACGATCGTGGTCATAAAAAGCACCGTGCCGGTGGGCACGAACCGCAAGGTCGCGAACCGGCTCAAAGAGCTGACGGGGCGGGATGTGCACGTGGCCTCCAATCCCGAGTTCCTCAAGGAAGGGGCCGCGATCGACGACTTCACCAAACCCGACCGCGTGGTCGTCGGCGCCGACAGCGAAACGGTCGTGCGGGTGTTGAACGAGCTCTATAAACCCTTCCTCCGCACGGAGCATCCGTTTCTCGCGATGAGCCTGGAAAGCGCGGAGATGACGAAATACGTCGCGAACTGCATGCTGGCGACGAAGATCAGCTTCATCAACGAGATGGCCAACATCTGCGAGAACGTGGGGGCCGACATCAACGATGTCCGCCGGGGCATCGGGCACGACGCCCGCATCGGGTTTTCGTTCTTGTTCCCTGGCGTGGGCTACGGCGGATCCTGCTTTCCCAAAGATGTGCAGGCTTTGATCTACGTCGCCGAGCACAACGGCGTCGAGCCCAGCCTGCTCAAAACCGTGCACGACGTGAACCATCATCAAAAGACGATCCTGTTCGGGAAGGTCCACAAATACTTCGACGGAAAACTGGAGGGGCGGACCATCGCGCTCTGGGGGTTGTCCTTTAAACCCAAGACCGACGACATCCGCGAAGCCCCGTCGCTGGTGCTCATCAATCAACTCCTGGAAGCCGGCGCGAACCTGCGCGTGCACGACCCGGTCGCGCGGGAGAACGTGCAGAAGGAGCTCAAAGGCCATCCCCGCCTGGACCGCGTGACCTTCTGCAACGACCGCTACGAGACGCTGGAAAACACCGACGCCCTGGCGATCGTCACCGAGTGGAACGAGTTCCGAAACCCCGACTTCGAGTACATGAAAGAGAAGATGAAGTCCCCCGTCGTCTTCGACGGCCGGAACCTGTATAACCCCGTCCTCCTGGCGGAGCAGGGCTTCTATTACTCCGGCATCGGCCTGGTTCCGGTGGACGGGACGAAATAGACCGTTTCAAGCCGTTAGCGTTCGATCTCATTCTCGCTGAGCGGCGTCAGCATCGGCAGCGGGATATAGAACTTGAGATACCGCCGGCCGTCGGAGTAGGGTTCGCCGGTGCGGTCGGGGACGAGGACGGTGGCGCGCTTGGTGACGCGGTTGACGACGCCCACGTACCGCCGGCCCTCGAAGGTGAACTTCACCCGCTGCCCGGGGCCGATGCCGTATTTCGTCTGGGCGATTTCGCGGGGCGTGATGAGCTGATGCGTACTTTGCAAATGGCCGAAGAGCCGGTGGGCCATCGAGCGGAAGCGGTCGGCCGAGCAGCTCGATTGATCCCATAAGAGCATCTCCAACAGGTGCAGGATCTCGTGCTCGAAGATTCGCTGGAGCGCTTCGAGCCGGTCGCTGCACGAAACGCCGCTGACGGTGATCGGGCGGAGTTCCTCGTTGAAGGTTTCAAAGAGGAGCGTCGTCGAGATGGCGATTTCATAGTCGGCCGCGCGGGTTTGCCGATGCCTGGGCCTTCGCTGAAAGGTTTTGCCCGCCGCGCTCGTCATGCGTTTGGAGAGCCGAAACCGGAGCGTATTATTGGTCCGGGCGAGTTCCCCGCATTTCCCGTCGAAAAACGCCTGGTCGTATTTGTCGAACAGCCGGCGGAGGTCCGCGGTTTCGATCGCGGTGAAATTCCCGCCGCGGAGGCAGCGCGACTCGGCGAGCATCGCTTCATAAATCGCCCGCGTGCGGAGCGAGATTTCCGGCGCGGGCAAACGCGTGGTGTGCAACAGCGTCCGGAACTCGGACAGCGAAACGGAAGGCGTGGTTTCAAACGTCATGCGATTCCCTTCTCCACGAAACGACCGAAATCATTCAGCCCATCGGCGCCTACAGCTTTTGGGTAATGCCATCCTATCGCCGGACGCGACCCGATGCACGAAAAATCCACCCGGGATTTTCAGGCCTCAGTGTGTCCGTTTCAAAAACAAACCGTGGGCCAGCGCCCTGCAGCTGATGAATGAGTTATTCGTCGTCATGGATGGCAGCTTCTTCATGGGCCTGACTCAGCGCGACGGGTTGCTGAGCGCACCGTTCGTCGTCCAGAGATTGAGACGCCGGGCGCGAGAATAACGTGAGCAGCGTGATCTCCGGCCGGCAATTGTAGCGGACGGGATGACCACCCGACAAACCCCGCGACACGTACATCAGCGTGCCCTCTTCGTACCAGCACCCGGCGGCATAGCGGACGCCAAAGCGGCTCGGCGAATACAAGGGGCCGACGACCGGGAATACGATCTGCCCGCCGTGGTTGTGGCCGGCGAGCACCAGATCCACGCCTTGCTGTTTGGCCCAATCGAAATGGTCCGGCGTATGGCTGAGCAACAATCGGAACGCGGCGTCAGGGCCGACGGCGAGATCGGGATGATGCCCCATCCACGGCAGCTCGGTCCCGCCGATGAGCAAAGTCAAACCGTTGTGCGAAACCGTCAGCATCCGACCGGCCGCATCTTGCCAGCCCATCTCCTTCATCTTTTGGCGGATGGGCGGCGCGTCAAGACGCCAATCGTGATTGCCCAGGATATAAAACCGCCCGAGCGGCGCCTGCAATCGGCCCAACGTCTCTGGCAGCCAATCCATGCAGTCCATCTCGTCCAAGAGATCGCCGGTGAAGCAAATCAAATCCGGCTCGAGCGGCCCGGCTTCGCGGACGATCTCTTCAAAATACCGCCGATCCGGAGTGCCGTGGAAATGCCAGTCCGTCAAATGCAAAATCGTCAGCCCGTCCCAAGCCGCGGGCAGCGCGGGCAGATGGAACTGTTTCTCGGCGAGTTCGACCTGGAACACTTCGTTGCCGGGCAGTTTGGCGAGTACCGCGAGGAACCCCGCGCCCGCGGGCGGTTCGCCGAAGCGTTCGGCCATGTCCCACACCTGCAATTGCTCGCGGGTCAACACATCGGGGTCTCGGCGGGTCTGCCAGCGGACCGCGCAAACCGCTTGGCCAACAAACCCCAAACCGCAGACGACAAACAGCCCCCACCAACCGACGGACACGTCGGCCCACGATCCGCCCGCCAAAAGCATCGGCCCCTGGAACCCCGCGAACCATACGAGCAGCCCCGGAAAAATTAAAATCAACACCTCGTGCAAATGTTCCAGATGGCGAAGCGTGTTCCACCGCACCCGCTGCGAATGCACGCGGTTGATCAGCATCACCTGCACTTCGGCATGGCCGGCAATGAGGATGAGAAAGATCAGCAGATTGAACCAGATCATCGGCCTGAAAACGGTCTCACCGGCGGAATTGGGAAATTTGCGAGGCAAGGGCAACTTTAGCAGAATCTCCAATCCCTTGCCCAGGCCATTTGCCCCGGATAGGCGGTCATGCGGTCATGGACTTTTTTGTGGAGCGTATCTCGCCATTTCGGTGGTCACCAGGAGGGCCATCGCTCCGCCGCGGGGGTCGCGGCCTAAAATTGCTTTGCGGTCGTAATAGTCGCGGAGCGTTTTTTGTTTCCCGGTGCCGGTGCACACATCGACCAGCGTGCCGTCGGCGGCGATGCGGGCCTTGATCGCGCGGAACGCTTTGTCGATCACCGGGCCGAATGTGGCTTCGTCCAGCCAGCCGGAGCGGACGCCGCGAATCATGGCGAAGGTGATCATGCAGGTCGAACTCATTTCGCGGTAGCTGCCGGGGTCATCGATCACCTGATGCCACATGCCGGTGGGGTCTTGATGTTTCACGAGAGCCGCCATGTGGTTTTGAAACTCTTTGAGCAGAATGGGAAACGCGGGATCGTCTTTGTCCAACGCGGACAAGCTCCAGGCCAACCCCAACGCGGGGAAGCCGTTGCCCCGGCCCCACGCGGCTTCGCACAAGGGCGAATGCCGATAAATCCCATCGTCCCGCAGCACGCGTTCCCGCATAAAGCGAAAATGCCGGAGGGCCATTTGGGTGTATTTTTTTTGGCCGGTCTGCCGGCCGGCTTCGACGAGAATCGGGCAGCCCATGAACACGGCATCGCTCATTTCGCTATGCGCGGGCATGGCGTCTTTCATGTCACCTTTCGGATTGAACCCCGTATCCGCCGCGACGCGGACGAGCTTCAGGTATTGGGCTTTTTCGTCGGGATCCGTGGCCGATTTCGCCAGCTCCGCAAAGATCAAATGCCCCGCGAGATGGCTGCCGCCGAAGTTCTTAGGCAAAGACGGTTTGCCGCCGGAAACATAGGGGGCGACAATCCGCTTGACGTCCGCCCGCTGGGAGGGATCGTTCGTGAGCTCGCCCAGCCAAATCCGCCCGGCGAGCGCGAGCGCGGGGATGTATTGCACCGAAGACAACTCGTGCCCGTACACCTTCGCGAGCTGCCGGGCGATTTGAACAGGTTCGCGGTCCGCCCGGCTTTGGAGTTCCTTGCGGGCGGGCGAAGGGCCGGCGAACTTCGTTGGCTTGATCCCCTCGAGCAAGTCTTTCAAGAATTGCGCCGGCTCCGGGGCATTTGATTTTCGAACCGCGGTGATCGCGGGAATCGTTGCCGTTTGGCAGGGGGCGATTTTCATGAGCGCGTCGGTCAAGGACGGGGCCGAAATCCCGGCCGGTCTCGTGTCCGATCTACTTCCCAAGCTCTTTGCCAATGGTCCGACGGCATGCTTTGCATCGGCCGGAGTCCACCATTGTTCCGTTTCCCCAAAGGATAGACACACCACCAGGTCCGGGGCGAGCATGCCGATCCACCGCCAGAGATACTCGGCTTCGGGATGCGGCTTATCAGAATACGCTTCCCCACCGGGTGGGAAACTCGCGGGCGGGTTGCGATCGGGGTTCAGCATCGGCACCGCCGAGAGGGTCATCGTCTCGCGAAGCGGTTTGGCGTCCTCGCTCGTGTAAAACCATTCGAGGGCATCGAGGGTCGTGGAAACCGCCGCCGGCTCCCCTTCAAAGCCCGCCACGATCAGCACGCGGGTTTTGGACGTGTGCAGGTCCAAATCCTCGGCCGGGTACACGCAGGGAATCGCCGTCCCTTTCCGGGTGACGCCCAAATCGGAACGAATCACGCCCGGCCAATTCTTCGTCGCCTTAAGCGCTTGCCGAAGCTCCGCCACGGGCAAAGTCTCTTCCGCAAGAAGAGGCTGCGATCCGGTCACGACCAAAACGACTGCCAGAATCCCACCGAACCGGCGCATGGCTGACTCTCCAGAATCTCAAATCCGCTTGATTGACGTTTCGCGAGGAAACCGTCAGCATGACGACTGGAAAGCCCGAATGCAAACATTGTCCGGTCGGCGTCGTTTTCCCCCTTGGATTGAAGGTTCCGCGAATGCCCATGCTTGCCCATAACGTGTTCTTCACTTTGAACGACGATTCGCCCGAGGCCCAGCAGAAACTTGTCGCGGCGTGCCACAAATACTTGAAAGATCATCCCGGCGTCGTGTTCTTCGCGGCGGGGACGCTCAATCCGGACCTGGCCCGCGAAGTCAACGACCGCGGCTTTCACGTGGCGCTCCATGTCATCTTCCAGGACCGCGCTTCGCAGGATGCCTACCAGGTCGCTGAGGACCATATGACGTTCATCGAAGAAAACAAGGCCAACTGGAAGCAGGTTCGCGTGTTCGATTCCGACGTCACGTCCTAGACAAGGAAGCGAACCGGCCGCGCCGAAAACCAAAAATACCTCTGCGGGAATCTATTGCCGGGACGCGATTCTTGCCGCGTGGGCGGCATAGGGTTTGGGGTTTTTGGCGAATTCCTGCTGGCGGGTTTCGTCCGCGAAGAACCACAGGCGGTCGGCGTAGATCATCGCCAGCACCGGTTCACCCGGGCGGGGCGTTTGCTCCAGGCGGTCGCTGACCAGGCAGATGCCGTCCGCCACAGGCCAATAGGCTTGCGGGTTCGCGTCGAACTTTTGCTTGTGCTCCGCCGATGCAAACCAGACCGGCCGGCCATTGTAGGTGCTCGACCACTGGGCCTGCCCCTTGGCGAGCCGGCCGTCGTCCCGCAGACTCACCAGGCAGGTGCCGTCAAATGCGGGAAGCGGTTTGGTGTGGGACACGGGAAATGTCTTCGCTGGTTTGGCGGGTTGGGCGGGTTTGGCGTGGTCGCAAACTTTGGCGATTTCCCCGCCGAGCGCCCCGGCCGATTGATAACCCGACAACCGCTTCACGACTTTTAACTCCGGCGAGATAATCAGCGTCGTCGGCAGGCCGTCGATTTGGAGTTTCTCGACGAGTTCTTCATTGTGGTCGGCGTCGAGATACACCGGGATGAAGCAGCCGTTGATGTGCTCGATCAATTTCTCGTCGCGGAACGTGGTCTGGAGCATCTTCTGACAGTAGCCGCACCACTTGGCCGAGACCATCACCATCAAAGGCTTGTTTTCGGCGGTCGCCTTCTCCGCGGCTTTTTTGAACTCGTTGTTCCAACGGACTTCGCCGGCCTCGGACAGGGAGCCCATCAAGCAGCCAACCAAAGCGGCCAAGACGCCAAACGTTTTGGGAGAGTTACGAAGCATGGGACCCCCTCATAGTTTCTGAATTGTCGGAAGGAAGAACGGATCGTTGACCGAACACAACATGCCGCCGGCCTGCCGTTGCCCGCATTAAAAACCCTAGGTTCTCCGCCGTCCCGAATCGGCGGGAACTGCCGCGATCGTCCTTGGAAAATCCGGATTCCCATCCCGCGTGAGAGATGTGAAGGATCGTGCGGCTTAGTCAAAGCCCAAGCGGAGAGTTTGCCCTTTTTTCGAAGGAAACGATGTCAGACCGGTCTTCCGGGTAAGGGAGGTTTCGGGCGAAAGCGGAAAGCCAGCCCGGGGAATTCCCCAGCCTGTCGTTTGCGATTCCGTTTGCGCAGGCATTTTCCAGTCCACGTGTCGCGGAGGGCTAAAGCGAAGTCGCGTGCCGATTCTTTCCGCGGCCGATCACGAAAAGATCCCCGCTGTGGGGGTTTCCCGCAGACCTGGCCGGAATCGGATTTTCAAAGGCGAAAAATGGTCTCGCCCTTCCACGAAACGTGTTGCCTGGAGATGGCAACACTGCGTGGCAGGGCGACAACAAAAAGAGGGTGGGATGTGGAAAACGCGAAACAATGGGCTCAATAACTTCCCAGATTGCCCAAACTCGTCAAAGGCGGGGTGGACCCGTTGTAGTTGGGTGCGGGGGCTGGAGGAACCTGCGGCAATCGGTTGGGCGCGGCCGAAGAGACCGGCGCCTGGCCGCCGTTTTGCACGTTGTAGAATTCGTTCGACAGCGATTGGTTGGCGGTCTGCGGAGCGTTGGCGTTCTGCGGCATGTTGGTGTACTGTGGCATATTGGGATTATTGAGTTGCGCGTGGGCGTTGGGCATTGGCGTCACCTGGCAGGCCCCGTTCTGACAATTGCCCTGCGAGCACCGTCCGCCGGAAAGCCACCTGTTTTGCGTGCAACCCAATGTCAACGTGCTCGTGAAGAGAATGGCTAAGCCCAGCTTTCCTAGTTTTTGCATCGAAATCATCCCCAGTTGAATTCCATTCCATTTTGGGGCGGCTCCATACCGCCCGCTCCTGGGTTTTATTATCGACGCTTTGGGGGAAAGACCTGTGCGGACTCTTCCATAATCTGTAAAGCAATTTGCAAATTTTAGGTCGCGGGCCGCGAATCGGGCTCGACGGGATTTAGATACACCATCTGCGTAGGATAGGCAAAATCAATTCCCAGCTCGGCGAACTTGTCGAAGAGGAAAAAGTTGATCCGCTGCTGGATGTCCATATAGATATTGTAATCCGCAACGAGCACATAATAGACGGCTTCGTAGGTGAGAGCCGAATCGCCAAACCCTTTGAAGTGGGCGCGGTCGAACCGCGTTTGGTCCTGCGACGTGATGGCCTCCTTGATGATCTGGGGAATCTCGCGCAGCTGGGCAACGGGGGTCTCATAGGTCACGCCGATGCCGAACACGACCCGCCGTTCCTGCATGAGCTTGTAATTTCGAATTCGGCTGGTGAGGAGGTCGTGATTGGGAATCACCAACTGCTCCCCGGAGAGGCTGCGGACGCGGGTCGTCTTGAGGCCGATGTGCTCCACGGTGCCCATGTAGTCGCCGACGACAATAAAGTCGCCGAGCACGAAGGGCTTGTCCAACACGATGGACAGCGAGGCGAACAGGTCGCCCAGGACGTTCTGGGCCGCGAGCGCCACCGCGATGCCGCCCACGCCCAAGCCGGCGATGAGCGCGGTGACATCCACGCCCATGTTGTCGAGCACCAACAGAAACGCGATGGTCCACAGGACGAGTTTCGCGAGGAACGCGAGGGCGCTCATCGTGGTCACGCTGGCCGCGTCTTCGATGCGGTTGTCCTTGGCATACCAGGTGATCCCGAAGGCGATCAGCACGTTGCCCCAAATCGCCGCCTGCAGGATCAGCACGATCGCGGCCAGCGAGCGCACGGCGGCGATCGCGCGGGCATCGAGCGCCAGAATCAGCGATGACAGATAAACCGCCAGGCCCAGGATAAACCACCACCTGGTCGCCACGGCCAGATCCGCGACGGCCTGCGCCCATTGCGATTGGAACCGCTCGGCCAGCTTTTGCGCGGCAGGTGAACGATCCCTTTGAGAATGCGGAGCACAAGCCACAATCCCAACAGGACCCCGAACGCCGTCAGCCAGCGTTCGACGCCGTTGCCGAAGATCTCGCGGTCCGGCAGAACGCGGTCGATCCAGGGATTCGCCGTTTCCGTCCACCAATTCACCAGCGGTTCAAACATGCCGATGGGTCTTTCTTTTATCTAATCCCCTGAGCGCGATTCGATTGCGGCCGCATTCCGAAATGGGTGATAGGTGATGAGCCGGTTCGCGCGGGATTGAGGGTTGGCTAAGTTGAGTTCCATGCCAGACTACCCGCTGGCGCTTCGGGCTAATAAAGCTGCCGAGAAACTTACGAAATAAACATCTAGGGCGATACCGCCCGCCCCCTGACATCATCTGAAACGACGGCTGCAATATTGTAGCAAACCAGGCGGATTCTATTTCATACCTTCCGTGAATCTCATGGCTTTCTTCCGTGCAAAATCGACGAGGAACAGCAATGGAATTCCCAGCCAGGCCAGGGCATAGATCTGCCAGGCCACCGGGCCGGTTTTTAGAAATCCTTGCAGCGGCGGGAAATAAAGGATGGCCCAGGAGAACGCGATTTCAACGGCGACCCCTAGCAGAATCAGTTTGTTCCGAATTAACCCGGCATCGAGGCCTGAAAACGCGAGCGAACGTCGGCCAACGACATTGCCGATCTGCATCAGCACAACACTCGCCAAGGTAATGCCCGTGGCCGAGCGGTAGAGCGGACTGTTCTCCGGCAGATCTTGCCCCCAGACCCAGCCTCCCTGAAAGAGTACCACAAAATACAGGAACAGGGACCATCCCGCTTGAATCAGGCCGAGAAACAGATAGGCCGTCGCCATCACCCGAGCGGAGAGCAGCCGTTCGTTGGCCCGGCGAGGAGGCCTGGACATGACATCGCGTTCTGGAGGTTCCTGGCCTAACCCGATGGCGGGCAGCAGGTCGGTCCCCAGATCAACGGACAGAATCTGAATCACCGTCAGCGCCAAAGGAATAGGCAACATGACGTACAAAAGAAACGGCACGATCTCCGGAATGTTGCTGGTCAGCACATAAGTGGTGAATTTTTGAATGTTGGCGAAGACGGCCCGGCCTTCTTCAATGCCGGCCACGATCGAAGCAAAGTTATCGTCCAGCAGAACAATATCGGCGGCTTCGCGGGCCACATCGGTGCCGCTCA
Source organism: uncultured Planctomycetaceae bacterium (assembly GCA_963815195.1). GTDB lineage: Bacteria > Planctomycetota > Planctomycetia > Planctomycetales > Planctomycetaceae > CAWAVN01. The sequence continues at coordinate 62,146 of CAWFGE010000005.1, read as the reverse complement.
CTCCCATCGCGACTCCCACGTCCGCCGCTTTCAGCGCGGGGGCATCATTGACGCCGTCGCCGGTCATCGCCACAACATGTCCCAAACGTTTCAAAGCGGACACAATTTTCATTTTCTGCTCAGGGGTGGTCCGCGCGAAAACCGTGGTCCCGGATTGAAGTCGCTCGACCAATTGGGCTTCATCCAGGCTGTCCAGTTCCGCGCCAAGCAGAATTTGGTTTTCCGTCGATTCGTCTTCCGTGAGGACCCCGCATTTCCGCGCGACGGCGTCGGCCGTGACCGGATGGTCCCCTGTGATCAGCATGATCCGGACGCCGGCCGCGCGGCAACGGCCGACGGCGGCAGGAACTTCCTCGCGGATGGGATCGTCAAAGGCCAGAAACCCTTTAAGCACCAATGCCTGTTCCAGCGAGTCTTCCTTGAGGGCTGTTCCGGGCATGGCCTCGAATTTGCGGCAGGCGACCGCGATCACGCGCTCCCCGCGAGAGGATAATTGATGGACGACATTGTCACAATTTGCCAGCACATGAAAGTCCGCCGGTACGATTTCACCTCCCGCCGGTGTTTCGACAAACGCAATCAGCGCTCGCAGCGATTCCCAGGCTCCTTTGACGCAAAACAGAATGTCGCCCTCGCCGGCATAAAGGCCGGCTTCTCGCCGTTTCTGCAAGTCGAAGGGGTAGTGACGCTGCGTCTTGGCCAAAAGGTTTGTCGGTTCTCCGAATAGCTCGACATAGCGCTCCACCACCGCGACATCCAACGGATCGCCCGACCAGCGCGACCGGCGGCCTCCATGCGGTAAAGCTTCGGCTCGTGAAGGGGATTCCGCCGTCTTGCGGACTTCCGACGCGACCACAGCGGCTTTGAGAAACGCTCGCAACTGTTCTGATTCAATCAAGCGTTCTCCGGAAAGGGGAGCCACGATCCCCGCGATCGCGAGTTCGTTTTTTGTCAGCGTTCCTGTCTTGTCCGTACAAATCACATGCACCGCGCCCAACGCCTCCACGGCATCGAGGCTTTTCACCAGCACCTGTTTTCTGGCCATTCGCAGGCTCGCCATCGAGAGCGCCAAGGTAAATGTGGGCAAAAGGCCCTCGGGGACGTTGGCAACAATGATCCCGAGCATGAAGACGATGTTGACCCACAACGAGCGGCCCGTTGCTACGCCATAGGCAAAGAACAAAACACCCATCACGACGGCAATCCCCGTCAGCACGCGGATCATGCGGGTCGTTTCCCGCTCTATGGGCGAAGGCGGGCGGCGCACATCATGGGACAGGGCCGCGATCTTGCCGAACTCTGTGCGGAGTCCCGTCGCGAAGACCACGGCGGTCCCGCTACCCCTGAGTACGGAGCAGCCGGCAAATGCGATGTTGGGGCTGTCCACCAATCGGCCTTTGGCGGCTGTGCTGACCAGAGGCTGAGAGCGAGATTCTCCCGTCAGCGGAGCATTGTTGGCCAACAGGTCTTCTGAATCCACCACACGGGTATCGGCCGGAATGCGGTCGCCTTCAGAGAGCAGCACCACATCGCCGGGCACCAATTGATCGACGGAAATCTTCCGTTCACGACGGGCCCGCCGGACGCGAACCATTCGAGGCAGGAATTTGCCAAGTTCCTCCATCGCCCGCTCGGCCCGAATTTCCTGAGCAAACGCAAACAGGGCATTCAGAACGGAGACCGTCGACAGTGTCCAGCCCAAGACTCCCATGCCCTCGCCGGGCTGAATCGTCTCGGCGATAAAACAGGCAATGGCCGCAATGTCCAATAGGATGCTGAAAAAGTTGACCAAATGCTTGACCAGCACTTTAGCCCAGCGCAACGGCGAGGGAGGCTCCAATTCATTCAAACCGACCTCGCGACGGCGGGCCGCCGCCTCCTCGTCTGTCAGTCCCGATTTCCGGCTGCGGAGCAGGTCGAAAACGTCCTCGGCGGCGACTTCGTGAATCTGTCCCGGCGCGGCCGTCATTCGAGCCCCCGATAAACCGCCACATCGCATGTCGTCTTGCGAAGCACTTGCTCGATGGGATTCCCGAAGAAGAACCGCTTGGTCAGATTCCGCTCCGATGCGCCCATGTAGATCAGCCGCGATTTCGTCTTGTTCGCCGCAATGATAATCTCCTTGGGTATGTCGTCCGAAACGACGACTTGGGCATCGAGGAGGCCCGGTTCCCAAGGGATCTGATCGCGGATTTCTCGTTTAATCCGCTCGCAATAGGCTTGGCCTGGCCGCTGCAGTTTTTCCGCGGCATCGTGCGAGAGCATCCGAAACCGCCAACGGCTGACCAATTGGACATGCAGGAGATGTAACTGCGAGAGCCCTCCCGTAAAGAGTTTGAGGAAGGGCAGCCCGGAACGAAACCCGCGCGGATGCCCCGACACGGGCAGCAAAAACTGTCTCGGCAGGCCGAGGAGTCCCGGCTGAACGACGCGGATCGCGAGCACATGGCAGTACCGGGATCGCAGCAGTTGTTCGGCAACACTGCCGCTTAGCAATCCGCGTTTGCGTTCCCGGCTGCGCATGCCGCACACAAGATAGCTGTCGGGGCCTCGGGCAACCGCCGAGAAAAGTGTTTGAAGCCATGTTGCCCTCGGCGAGGGAGCATGCCATTCCAAGTTGACGTCCAACCGTCGGCATTCCCCGCGGATACGATCGATTTTCTCAAAAGGCACTTCGGCGGGCTGTTCCTCGGCAACATGCACGAGATGCAAAATCTTCTCCGCGTGCCCCGCTGCCAGCCGAACCGCGTAGTGCGACACCCAGTCACCGTGGATCGAACCGTCATAGGCAAAATAGACGCCGCTCAACTTCGATCTCGTCCTCTCAAATGCAACGTCGCGAGTTTCCGCTTCGCTGGGATCGGCGAAACGGAGAAATGGTTCAACTTTGGTCGTCGGATTCAGCCGTGCCGAGTTCCTCGTTGAGTTGTTTCAGACTTTCGCGGAGAGACTTCAGCCTTTGGAACTGCGGGATGGCGAGCGGGATGATTGGGAGCAGGCCCGAATACCGCACGGGTTCCTGAAGCACAGCCAACACGTTACCGGATTCTGGGTGCTCGAACAACTGGCCGTTGTGCCGGTCGATGATTACGATCGCGGGGATGGCGGTCCCGCCGGCGAAGTGCTTCACGGCTTCGAGGCCCTGTTCGTCGGGAAGGAATTCCTGCACGATGAAAGCAACTCCGCGAGCCGGTCGTGTTTGCTCCGCAGAACATCATCAGCGACGCCCCGTTCTCCAAGCTCGATCTCATCAGTTGCAGAGATCCGCTCATCTATCTGGAACGGGAGCTCCAGGAAAAGATCATCTCGCTGTTTCATTTTGCCCTCAACAAAGAAGGCTTCTTGTTTCTGGGACTATCGGAGTCGATCGGCGGCCGGGCCGAACTCTTCGATGCGATTTCAAGAAATGGCGGATTTACCGGCGGCTAGGGCCTACGCGGCGGGATCTGGTCGATATTCCGATCCTTGCCACCGAGGAACGCCGCTTTCAGGTTCCGACCGTTGAGCCGACGCCTCGCTCCCCTCAGGGACTCGCTGAGTTGACGCAGAAGCTGCTGCTGGCCGACTACGCGCCCGCGGCCGTGCTCATCAACCGCAAGTATGAGGTGCTGTATTTTTTTGGGTCCCACGTCGGATTATCTGGCGTTCCCCACCGGCGAGCCAACCAAGGACCTGACGGTGATGGCCCGGCAGGGATTGCGCATCAAGGTCCGAGCGGCGTGTCATCGAATCCTTCGCGGCGAAACGGTTGCCGAGGCCCCAGCCCGCGTGCTGCGCGACGGCAAGTATGTGCCGTGCCTGATCACCGTCAAGCCCGTCAGCGAATCCCGCGAGGCCGACGGGCTGCTGCTGGTGACTTTTCGGGACCGGAAAACGGATCCGGCGACCGAAGGCATCACCGAAGCGGAGGCCGGGAAAAAGAGGAATCCGCATTGGTCCAGCAGTTGGAATACGAACTGAACACCTCCCGCGAGGATCGGCAGAGTACGATTGATGAACTGGAAAGCTCCAACAATGAACTGAGAATCCTCGTAAATGCTTTTGACGAATGTCTGGTCCGTGGATATGATGGGTTGAGTTCCACCTCTGATGGGTGGATGGAATTGACGGCTATGAGTGCCCCCGATTGCGTTTTTTCGCTTCGGGGGTTTTCTTTTTTACTGGAAGGAAAAATGCCATGCCTATGTATTGCATCATCGAAACGGACGACGGTTGGACAATCGCCGAACATCCCCAGGCCGGGACGGCGGAAGATGCGGCCCATCGTCTCGGCGGGACAGTGATCGATCCCGGTCCCTTCGATTCCTACGAAGATGCCTCCGAGGCTCTGGAGGCCCTGCAAGCGGAACTCGATTCCAGCGAAGAAAGCGACGTTCCCGGCACGCAGGCGCTGGAAGGACGATACGAAACGGAAGACTGATCCGCCATGACTGGACTCCGACTTGGAGGAAAATCGCGTCGCGACGGCCTGATTGCCAAGAAGTACCTTCTCGTTCCAAAACTTAATGCCGCAGGCTTTGGGCGAATGCGCGGCGCGGGATAGATCACGATCATTCGGCCGGCCACGGTGGATTCCGCCGATCCACCCGAGCGGGCCGAACGTGTCATACCCCGCACACCGAAACTCGCCGATCACCTCAAATCCCTTCTTCCGCAACCGGCGTTTGAGCGGGAGGTGCCAAAGCCGGCTCAGGAACGGCAGCCCCGAGGTGGAATAGACAAAGGCTCGGCGCGGCGTCTGGCCGGCGGGCAAGTTCCGAAGGCAGCGCTTCAACGCGGGATGAAACATGCCGAAGTAAATCCCCGAACCGAATCCGATCAAATCGAACTCCCCGATGCGGTCGGGAGAAACCTCGTCGGCATCCATCACGGTCGCTTCCAGCGGCCCGGCCAAGGCCTCCGCAACTCTCGCGGTGTTCCCGTGATGGCAGGATTTCACGAGGATCAATGTCTTAAAACGCGACATGGCCGATCAATCAACAATGTGATGATGTTGGCCGATTAAGCGGACCGAACTCGCCTGCGGGCCTTTTTCCCCGGCCTCTTCCACGAAACGGACTTCGGTTTCGGGAGCCAGATCCGTTAGTTTTGCGTCCAACAGACTGTGGGCATTAAAATAGATTTCGCGGCCATCGGGAGCCGTAATGAAACCGTAGCCTTCTTCGGAATCGATCGCCGACGGGAAGATTTCCTTAATCCGACCGTGCGCAGGCGTTTCGTGGGACTTGGTATCGCCTCGCAGCTTGCGGGCCACGTCCTGGAGTTGCCTGCGGGCCGCGTCGAAGGCATCGCGGATCGCCACGTGCACGTCTTCATGAGCGTGATGGGCTCCCGGATCCCGGTCCACGGTAATATCGTGCTCCGGCACCGAAAGATAAACCCGCACATGATACACGTTGCCCTGCTGATGATGTTGATGCGGAGCTTCAACGACGACCCGGCACGCCGTGATGCGGTCGTAAAACTCATCCAATTTGGCCGCCTTCTCGCGAACATCGGCTTCGAGTTCCGGGGAATGCTCCATGTTGCGAAAACTGATTTCGAGGGGGACTTGCATGGTTTGGACTCCTTTGTGCTAATGGGGATCTGGGGACAACATTCATTTCAACCGACCAGCGCATGAAAAAAGCCCCTGGATGCAACATGGCACCTGGGGCCGTCACGACCGAGTTTTGACCGTCGTTCATCAACCGGTTCAGTTGCATTTTAAGCAGTCAAGTCCAAGGTGTCAAATCGAGAAGGAAACATCGAAACATCTTCTGCCGAAGGGGGTCGGTCGCCAAAAGTCATTCAGAGTGCCGTATTCAAGGCTTTACGATTTCCGTAGTTCCAAAAAAGCTCAGGAAATTGGTTTGGTTTCAAGAGCCGCGCACGAAGTAAGCGGTTTTCAGGAACTCCGACAACGCAAGGCCGTTTACTTCGTGCGCGGCTCAGGCCCGGGCCGATTCCTGAAGCATTGCGAGCGGCGAGCGGCCTGACGGCATCAAAGCTCTGGTTCCTTTTTACTGCGCCCGTAGTAGTCCGTGCTTGACCGAGCCAAATCGGCCGAAATCAGTCTTTTCTCTCGCGTTGCACCGCAATTCCCTCATGCAGTGACAAAACCGCATTTCCACGGGCTGGCTACCGGTTTCATTTTTGTACGGGGATGGTGGCCGGCGACTTGTCTCTCTGCCTAGCGAACAAACAAAGCCCCGCAACGGCTTTTGGTGCCGCTGCGGGGGACGTGGTCAACGCCGGCTCGGATCGGCCAATCAATACTGATACTCGTAGTGACTGCCGATCGTGCTGTCGCTGATGGAGTCCGGACGAATTCGGATGTTGAAGTAACCATAGACGTAGTAGTACGTCACATAGGTGTCGTATCCGTCGCCGCCGTAGAGGTAGTCGGCGACGTTGTCGTAGCCTGCGTGCAGATAGTCATTGCCGCCGTAGCCGTAGAGATAGTCCGTGCCGGACCCTCCGTAGAGGTAGTCATTGTAGTTGCCGCCGTAGAGGTAGTCATTTCCGTCGTCTCCGTAGAGGTAATTGGTTGTGTAATAGCCGCCGTACAGGCGATCGTTGCCGTAGCTGCCGATGAGGTAATCGTAGGAGCCGCCTCCGCTCACGAGCGTGTCATTGCCGTACTCCCCATAGATGAAGTCGTTGTCGGCCCCGCCGTTGAGGTAGTCGTCCCCGTCTCCGCCATAGAGGTAATCATTGCCGCCCTGGCCGTAGAGGGTGTCATTTCCGCCGTAGCCGTAGAGCCGGTCGTATCCTTCGCCTCCGTCGAGGTAATCGGCATAGTAACTGCCGTAGAGGTAGTCGTTTCCGTACCCGCCGTAGAAGTGGTTATCGACGGTGTTGTCGAGGGCTTGCAGCGTATCATCCCCGTCTTCGCCGTAAAGGTAGTTGATGATGGCGGCCGCGTAGAGTGCGTCGTTGCCGGCTCCGCCGTAAAGGTAATCGGTCACGAATCCGATCCCGCTATGGAGGTAGTCGTTGCCGTTGCCCCCGTAGATCCGGTCGCTTCCTCCGTCGCCGTAGAGGTAATCGTCGCCTCCGTAGCCGTAGAGATAATCGTCTCCATTGCCGCCGTTGATGTTATCGCGGGCTGTGTTGGAGCCGTAGATTGTGTCGTTGCCGTCCCCTCCGTTGAGGGTCGTCTCGCCGGAGAAGTAGTAGGCGTTGATGATGTTATTACCGGCCCCGCCGGTAAGCGAAGCGCGTTCGATTCCGTTCAAAAGCGTCTGGCCGCCCGTGATATAGAGCACCGTGTCGTACAACGTGAAGTTGACATCCAGAATTTCGACGAGCAGGTCGCTCGCACCGTCGTCACCGGCATTGATGGTATTGAAGCCCAGGCCGCCGCTGACGATATCGCCGGCATTGCCTGCCTCGATGACATCGTCGCCGTCGCCTCCGTAAAGCTGGTCGCTGCCGTTACTGCCGATGAGCAGCGAACCGCCGTGGCCGGCCCTCAGGTCGGTGCTGTACGTCGCGCGGCTGCCGTCGAGCTTGACATAGCCGGAGAAGGCGCCCGCATTGATCGAGGTCTGCGACGCCGCCGGCGCGGTCAACTCGGCCTGTTCGATTCCGCTGAGCGACTCGCTCACGGCCGGTGCCAGGAACGAGAGAATCCTTTGTTCGAGCACCGTATCCGTCAGGGTGGTATAGCTGTAGGTCGCGGTCTCCACGATGCGGTCGATGCCGGTGCCTCCGATGAAGGAGTCCACCCCGTCCCCGCCGACGAGGAGGTCGTCATCCGCACCGCCGTCGAGCGTGTCATTCCCGGATTCCGCCTGCGAGCGAATCGTTGCCGGCGCCGCCGGTGAGCGTATCGTCCTGGTCTCCGCCATCGAGCGAGTCGTTGCCGGCGCCGCCGTCGATGTTATCGATCCCGGCGCCGCCGATGAGGGTGTCGTCGCCGTCGCCGCCGAAGATCGAATCATCGATCTCCCCGCCGGTGATGAGGTCATTGCCTGCGCCGCCGTCGAGGAAGTTCTTGCTCTTGCCGCCGGTGATGGCGTCGTTGCCGTCATCGCCAAAAATCACGACAGGCGTTTGAGCCAACTCACTGTCGGGGACGTCCGCCGCTGGGCCGGCGATGAGGGTGTCATTCCCCGCGCCGCCGTGAATATCGATTCCACCCGGCAGTCCGGCATTCTTGCCGAACTCGACCGTCACCTGGTCATTTCCACCGAGGGCATCAACGCCCGCGACTTCAATTCCCAGCCGCGACGCCAATGTTGAAACGCCGTTGACCGTTACGAACACTTCCGGCGAACCGTCAGCGCCTTGTCGGAGTTCAACCACGATCACATCGTCTCCCTGGGTGCCGAGGACGCGGTATTCGTCGCGTTCGCTGTCGATGCTGGTGCCGTCTTTGATCGGGTCGGTTCCGCCGAAGACGAAGTCATCGCCGGCCGAGTGCACGATCGTGTCATTGCCACTGCCGCCGATAAGCCGATCGACGTTCGAGCTGCCGAACAGGAAATCGTTCCCTTCCTGGCCGATCAGCACATCGGTGCTGATGGTCTGGTAAGGCAGCACATCTTCCTTCGCTTTGTTGATGAAAACGATCGAGTTGCTGATCGTCGTTCTCTGCACGATCAGCGCGGCTAATTGTTCCTCAAGTGCGGGCAGATCGGGATGATTCGGATCCAGGTCCGTCAGCACCGCAATTTGCTGCTCCAACCGGTGGATCCGGCCGACGAAATCGTTGGGATCGTTCGGGTCGTCGGGATCATCCAGATCGACCAACTCATCGATCAATGCGTTTTCGCGATTATTGAGTTCGGTCAGGATTTCAAGATAGTTGATCGTTGAAGGAACGCTTTCGGCTAGCGGATCGGTGGTGTTGGCGTACAGGTAGTCGTCGCCTGCGCCGCCATCGATGAAGTCGCGCCCCGCCGCCGACGATCGTATCATTCCCACCGTTGCCATGAATCACATCGCCCAGGCCGCCGCCGTCGATATCGTCATCACCGCCGCCGCCGAAGATGAAGTCGATCCCGGCGCCGCCCTTGATGATGTCGTTATCGCCGATGCTTTCATCGTCCGTATCGCCGTAAAGGAGGTCGCCGAGGAGGTCATCCCCCGCTTCGAGATAATCCTGTCCCAGGCCGCCGTAGACAATGTCGAAGCCTTCGCCGCCGTAGAGCGAATCGTTGCCATCGCCGCCGAAGAGGGCATCGGTGCCTTCTTCGCCGAAGAGTTCATCGTTGCCTTCGCCGCCCTGGAGTTCATCCTCGCCCAGGCCGCCGTGGATCACGTCGTCGCCGCCCGAGCCGAATAGCAGATCGCCCCGGTCGCTGCCGATGATGGTGTCATCCCCGGCTCCGCCGTCGATCTTCAGTTCGTTGACAGTGAATTTCCCAAAGGCCTGGATCACGTCGTTTCCACCGAGGCCGCTGATCTGCAAGACTTCGATGTCGCGGTCGAGGAAGTCCGCCGGCAGGGTGATTTCGTAGGAGTGGGTCACGTTGTCGGTGCCGGGTTCCCGGCGTTCGACGACGAAACGTCCCGGTTCCAATTCCCGAACCTGCAAATCATCGTCGGCGTCGGTCCCCTCGATCTCGATCGTGTCGAAATCCGTGCCGCCGGAGAGGTCGTCCACACCGGTCGGGTCGTTCAATGTGACGTTGTAGACAATGCGATCCTGGCCTTGCTGGCCTCTCAACACATCCGAACCGGTGCCGCCTTCGAGCCGGTCGTTCCCTTGGCCGCCGAACAAACGGTCGTTGCCTGCGTCGCCATCGAGTTGATCATCGCCGTCAGGCGAGACGTTATCGCCGGTGATCTGTCCGTCGGCGGCGATCGCCGCCAGGTAGCCGAAGAGAAGATCGTCGCCGTCGCCGCCTGAGAGGATGTCCGAACCGTCCTCGCCGGAGAGTTTATCGTTCCCTGCGCTCCCTTGGAGGGAATCGTCGCCGTCGCCGCCGAACAGCTTGTCATTGCCCAGACCGCCGTCGAGGCGGTCGTTGTCGAGACCGCCGAACAGGAGGTCGGCCCCAAGCCCGCCGAAGAGTTGATCGAGGCCGTCGTCGCCTTCAAGCCGGTCATCCTCCCGGCCGCCTTCGAGGGTGTCATCGCCGATCCCGCCGTGCAGGAGATCGTTGCCGGCGTCGCCTTGCAGCAGATCGTTGCCGGCGTCGCCTTGCAGCGTGTCATTTCCGTCACCGCCTTTCAGCAGGTCGTTGCCGTCGCCGCCAATGAGAAGGTCGTTACCGGCTCCACCGTCGAGCGTGTCGTCATTTTCTTCGCCCTCGAGCCGATCATTCCCGGCCCCGCCAAGGAGGATGTCGTTTCCTTGTCTGCCGCGGAGAGTGTCATTTCCCGCGCCGCCGTCCAACATGTCGCTGTCGTTGCCGCCTTCGAGCGTATCGTCGCCCAAGCCGCCTTTCAGAACATCGTCCCCATCATCTCCGAACAGGCTGGCCTTGGTAATGGTGGCGATCAGGGTATCGTTGCCGTCATTGCCGTGGAGCGTTGCCTCGCCGCCGCCGGCTTCGAGCGTGTCGTTGCCCAAGCCGCCGCTCAAATCGACAGTCGCAGTCACCGTGCCGTCGATGCGGATGCTGTCATTGCCGGCTCCGGCGTTCCCGACGATGTGCGTCACGCCCGTGAAGCTTTCCGAGACCGTCGTGCCGCCTGAGTAACTCGTCACGACCACATCGCCCGGCTGCTGGCCTTGGGTGACGACGATGGTGTCATCCGCCCCGTCATTCAGGTTCAACGTCAGCGTTCCCCCGGTCACCGTTCCAAGCGCGGGCACGGGATCGGGCGTGTCGGAAAAGCTGAACAATTCAAAGTCGGCGAGCGTCCGTTCGTACGTCACAAACAAGGCCTTCGCGTAGACCTTGAGTTCCGCGGTCACGTTGCCGCTCAAATCGAACAACCCCGTGAGGCCGCCGCTGTCAAATCCGCCCACCAGCTCCTGGAGGTACAACCGGCCGTCCTGGTTGGGGTCGTGGAGGTCGGCCGTGAACGTCGCGACCAAAGCTCCGCCGCCGCCGATGGAAAAGATGCCCGCATTGAGTTCCGCCGAAGCCGACAGTTGGCCGAAGACCTGGAGCTCGGGGATATCCTTGGCCCCCTTTTGGCCGTTCAGCGTATCGCTGATATAAAGGCCGTTCAGGATCAGCTCGGGCGATTCATAGCCGCCGTCGGCGAACTGCCGCAGTCCCGCCGTGTTGAAGCCGAACTGCAAATCGGCGGTCGCCCCAATGTCGCCCGCAACGTGCACACCTAAGGGACCCACAATCGGGAAGAATTTGTCGAAGCCGAATTCAAAGTCCAACTTCGGCAGATCGAAAGTCGCCAGGTCGATGTCCTGCCCCAAAAGCAGCCCGAACAACTGCCCGGGGTTCTCCAAGACCGGCAGCGAGAAACCGGTCTGATCTTTGAAGTCCTCGACTTTCTGTTGATCCGCCGCATCCAATTCGCTGCCGGCACCGGAACCCGCCGCCGCCGTCAACTTGCCGAGGTTGTTGGCGTCGAGTGCCGCCGCCGCGTCGAGTTTCAGGTCGCCGAAGCTCACAAAACCGCTGCCGATCGTGTTGAACAAGTCCTCGACCTGCGTATGGAAGTCGCTCAGGGTGCGAATCCTGTCCACGAACTCGAGTGTGGACTCGCTGAATTCGCCCGTTCCGCCGAAGAGTTCCTTGATGGCATCGTTCGTGGCAATATCTCGGGCGAGGTCGAGGAGCGTATAGGTGCTGGTGCCCCGGAGCGTCGCCAGGAACGGGATGTTCGTGCCGAGCGCGTTGGCGATGGGCTCGATCGGCGACAGGATGTCATCGATCTTCTCAAGCACCGGATTGAGCGTGTTGGTCACGAAATCGTTCAGGTTCAGCCGGACGTTGTTGAATCCCAACCGCTGGATCGAGCCGTCGAGGTTCGGATCGCTGGTGTCGAACTGCCAAAGGAGTTCGAAATCCGCCGCCAGCCGTGGAAAACCGGTGCTATTGCCGACGCCCGCTTCGAGCCCCAACGCCACATGGGCGGTTGCCTCCAGATCCACATCGATCGCATCGGCGAAGGAGCTGAGTTCCGAGAGCGTCAATCGGCCGTCGTCCTGGCCGGGATCGGTGAGATCGATCGAAAAGGTCCCCGCAAAATAGCTGCCCGACGTCGAGCCGTCGGGCCTTGTCACCTGCTGATCGGTCGCGGTGAACTTCAGGAAGAACAAGTCCGCCGTCACTTGCGCGGGAGTCGGGGAATTGGGATCGGAGAGCGTGGCATCGACGTCGATTTGAAACTCGGGATCGCCGTCAGGCGTCTCGGTCTTGATGAAGAACCCAGAATCCCGGCTGATGCCGAAGCCCACGGAAATCTCGTAGTCCACGTCGAGATGCAGGTCCGCATCGACATCGAGCCCCAATCCGTCGAGGCCCAGGTCCAGATTGATCGGCTGCGAGACGGTGTAATCGCCGGCGAGGTCAAAGTCGTACGTGATGTCCTCCAACAGCCCCGCCTCCGTGATCAAATCCAGCTTCACATCATCCACGGTCAACGCATCGTCCAGATCGTCCAGCCGTTCTTTGAGGATGTCGAGGCCGGCCGGACCGAAGGCGTCGAAGATCGCCTGCTGGATTGTCTCCTGAGTCAACGTGTCCACGTTTTCCAGCGTGGTGACGAACTTCTCGCGGATGTCCTTGAGGAATCCCGTCACTTCGGAGAGATTCTTGCCGATTAACGGCAAATCCCGGCCTTCGAGACCCTGCTCCACCCGTCCCAGAATCTGATCGAAGCCTTCGACGATCAGGTCGAGGGCGTTCGACAGATCGAAGCTGGCAATGATCTGGCTGAAGTCGGGCTGCGTGAGAGTCGTTGTCGCGACGATCTGCTCCAGATTCCCCACCGACAGGCCGATGGGTCCCAGGGCGTTGTCCCGGGTCGGGAACGCAACGGGCAGATCGGCTTCCAAGCGGCCGGTGAAGTTCACATCCACGGCATCGATGGCCGAGCCGAGCGTGTGGCGGGAATCGATGCCGTTTTCGAGACCCACCGTCAACGTCGCCGCCTGGCCGGTGGTGCCGTTGTCCAAATGCAACTGGCCGTTTTCCACGAAGATGCCCAAGGGCCCGATCGAGGCTTCCAGGTCGATGTCCGGGGCGTCGATCAAGGCCCCGAGCTGAACCTGGCTGGAATCCTTGATCGCGAACACCGGCCCCGCGCCGCCCAGATCGATCACCAGCCCCAAAGCCGCCGTGCCGCTGATCCCGACTTCGATCGGTGCCGACGCCGAGACCGTCACAAAATCCTCCAGAACGCCGGCATTCAGGGAATCGTCGAGGTCGAAGCTCAAATCCACCTGCGCGGACTTGTCGAAGGCATAGTTCAGATCGAACTCCAGTATCCGGTCGGGCACGCTGAAGTTTACAGAGACAGAGTCCAAAAGCTGATTGATGCGGTCCAAGGCTTCATCAATCGTTGCGGGCGGGTTCTGATCGAGTTCCTGGGCCAGGGCATCGAGCCGTTCGGAAATGTCCAGAAGGTCCGACAGGCTTTGCCCCACGATGGGGATCTTCTGCTGGAACACGCCGCCGGATTGAACGTCTCTCAAGAAATCGACAAGCTGCTCGATCCCATCGATCACATGGGCGACGGCAACGGCTTCCAAGGAATCCACGAGTCCGTCGAGTTCGCCCTCAACTTGCGAGGTCAAGTTCGCGACCAGACCGCCGGGATTTGTGACGTCGCTTAAACTAAAGGCCAAAGATGTGCCCGTGGGCAGCGCGATGCCACCGATGTCCGCGGCCAGTTGCACCGGAACGCTCGCCGAGGCGGAGCCGCTCAAGGTCGGAGTCAGACTGAGTTGATCGAGATCGGTCAGATTCTGCGCGGACACGCCGACGCTGAGATTCACCGAAGCACTGCCGTCGACCAAGTCGATTCCGAACGCCCCGATGCGGGCCGATCCATCGATGTCGTCGGCGACGGCGCTTACGGTGATTTGAAAGTCGGCCTGCTCCACCGCGAACGGAGTCTCGGCGTCGGCGGCCAGGTTGACCTTGAACACAAAGCTGCCCGACACATTTGACGTCAGCACCAATTGAGGATTCGGAGACGCGGCGCTCCCCAGTTGAAAGTCCGTAACGCCGGCGATGTCCGCTTCGAACGCCAGATCGATCGTTTGCTGGAAGGCTTTCGAGAAATTGATATCAAACGTCAGTTCCTGGGTCTCGGGATTGTAGATGTCGCCGCTGTATTCGGAAGGATCGACGCCGAGGGCGGTCGCCAGCTTCTCGGCGAACTCCTGAGCGGTGTTGAAGTCGGGAACCAGGTCCCCGTTCGCACCGGGCTTCGACAATTGATCGAGAATTTGATCGCTGAAGGCGTCACCGATGCGAATCGCATCCGCCACGCTGATACTCTTGGCAAAAGGCAGAGGCGTATCGAGCAAGGCATTCTTGGCAACGTCGGCCAGCTTGTTTTTCAGCTTTTTCAGCGCATTGAGAATCGCCTCCTTGTTGATCGAGCTGAAACTGAAGCTGGAAGCCCCGCCGCCGAACGGATTCAGATCGCCGAAGTTGATGTCCGGAAGATCGCTGAGGGAGAGGTCGTCATTGATGGCCGTGATCACGGTCTGTTTCGAGAAGCTGCCCACATTCACGCTCACCGGCAATTCCACATGATAAGCCCCGGTGAGGCTCGCGGAGATATTCGCGCTCGCCAACTGGTTCCGGTAAATCCGCGCGCCGCCGGTGGAATTGGTTGCGTTCACCGCCGCGCGGGAGTTCACGCGGACAAAGCCGTCGAAAGCTTCCGCACCGATGAAACTGATCGAAATGGGGACGTCCAGATCTTCCGCTTCGATCCGCGTGTCGACGGCGGCATTCGTGAGTTCCACGAAGAACCGGTCCGCGGGCGTTTCCGCAGCAACGGTCAGATCGACGCCGAACGCCAGCTGCAAGTCGATCTGGTTTGTCACCTGCAGTTGGCCGCCCACCGAAACATTGTCGCTGACTTCCTGAACGACCCCGTTGGTCAGGTCGGCGAGGGAAGCCGAGTCGATCCGCGTCGCCTGGACCCGCAACGCGAAACGAATCTCCTGAGTGTTCGCGGTGACGCTGACGTTGTCCGCATCGACGTTGACGCTGAACAGGCCATCGGGCGAGGTGCTGCTCAGGTTGCGGAGCACGTTCGCGAGGCCCTCGGCTGTGGCGTTGGCATCGTCGAGGTAAGTGTTGACATTTTCCACAAGGCCTTCCGAAAGGGTGAACGCCAAAGCCGATCGAGCTGCGCCCGTGCCGTTCTCCGTGGTCTCGGTGAGCTTCGCCACGAGAGAGTTCAAGCCGTCACGAATGGCTTGTTTGTTCTCGGCGGAGAGAATGTCACTGAGAGCCGAGCCTTCGGTCGTCCCGACGGATGAATCGGCGATCGGCGTGGTGACAGTGATCGCGGCGACCAGTTTATTGTTTCCCGCTCCGCCGTCGAGGAGATCGTCCCCGAGACCGGCTCGGAGTTCATCGTCACCGTCGCCTCCGGAGAGCGAATCCAGCCCCGCTCCACCTGAGAGAAAATCATTGCCAATGCCGCCGTCAATGGCGTCCTCGCCCTGCGAGCCGTAGAGCCTGTCGGCACCGGCGTCTCCGTGGATCGCATCATTTCCGCCGCCGCCGATGATGACATCATTCCCGTCGCCGCCGACGAGGTTGTCGTTGCCGCCGCCGCCGATAATCAGATCGTCGCCCAGTCCGCCGTCCGCGGTCGTGGCGATATTGGTCTTGTTGCGGAAGATGTCGTCTCCGCCCAGTCCGATGAATTGAATACTCGAAACATCGCCGGCGGCAAAGTCGGCGGATTCCGTGGCCAGCCCCGTCTTGATCGAAGCCTGCAGCCGGCCGTCGTCTCCGATCTCCACGTTGACCGTGTCGGCCTGTTCGGTGCCGGTGAGCGTTAGCTGCCCCTCGGGAGAAAGCAAAATGGTCTGCGCCGACAGGAGTGTACGGTTTTCAAGCAGTTCTGCTGCTGCCGGGACCGCCAACGGTTTGGAACGCCTCCGGCGGCGCGAGTTGCGAGAAGAGGATACGACTCGACGATTGCGAAGACCCGACAGCCATTCGATCAGCAACATGACTTCTCTCCTTGAGGCGGCACGGCGTGCCATTCGACCGATCATGACGAAAAAAAGGCCCAACCTGTCCTGCGACAGGAGGGGCCCACCGCCAATTAGATGTCGCTCGTCCAAAGAATGCGGACAGGATTCGCGGGAATTCCGGAAATCGAAATCGCGAGAAACAACCTATCGGTTTTGGAGAAAGACTTTATCCGTCGGGCGTACCGCCGTCACCGAGAGTACGCGGACCGAGCAACTCGGGACACGTGGGCGCGAGGAATCCGGCACCGCGGCGCATCCAGAAAAAGCAGTAGGCTCCGCGCGATCAACCGATAAGACTGGGAAATTGATCCAGTTGTAGGAAAAAAATCGGATCACCGCTTCCGCGTGTTGTAGGGTTTTTTTGCGGGGATGCAATTTAACTTTGCGATCCAGAAAGGTGCCAACGATGGTCCGAATCATCTGTGAAAAGCAAAGCAGCAAAAACTGGCTGGCCCGGTTCGACGGGGGCTCGCCTCGCGGATTCGGCGGCAAGGGCACGTCCCCACTTGAGGCGGTTAACCGGTTGCTCGAAAACTGTGATCAGGGGTTTCGCCTGGAACAATTCAAACCGGACTTAAGCTCCATCGGGTTGGACCGTGTCGAGTTGGTGCTCAAACAGCCTGAGTCAAATTGGACGGAACCCAAACAAATTCGGTTCGAAAAAGAACGTCGGCCGGAACCCTCCCACTGCCTGTATTCCGCCCTAACAATAAGCCTGATTGCCGCGGGGGCGACCACCATGACCGCTTCCATCATGGTGATCATCTGGATTCAACGAATTTGGTCCACGAAATTCGAAGTATCCGCATTGCCAAGTTCATGAAACAGGCGAACCGCCGGGCAGCGCGGCTCCCGCTTTGTAGGTATGCCGGCCCTGTGGCGAGAAATTGCCCTCTGTGACAAAAGCTGACATTTCCGGTTCAGCGTATTCCCCCGAGAATTCCCGGGGACCGTGTTTTCATTTGAATCACGACAAAAAACCGCCGATTTCCTCGAACGCAAGGGAGCGGCAGCCAATGCGGATCATTGCGGAGCGGAATTCTTCTTCCCGTTGGTCTGCGTGGTGGGATGATGCCCAAAGTGAGAAAGTGGAATCCGGCAGCGCTTACGGTGCGGGAGCACGATTGCTGCTCAGATCACGGGGTCGGGGCGTTCTGCCTGGAACCGGCCGTGCGGAAGAACTACCATCAATCCTTGTGGGAACAACAACCCTCTGGTGGAATGTTCCCGAGTTTCTTGTACCACTTTGCCGCTGATGATCTGCCATGTCTTCCGATTCGATTGAACAATCTCCCATCGGCGCGCCGCCTTCGGTCGCGCACAATTTCCGCCGGGCCGCCATCTTGTTTTCCGGCGGGCCGGCCCCCGCCGCGAATGCCGTGATCTCCACCGCCGCCGCGTCCTTCCGCCGCAACAACATCGAAGTGTTGGGCATTCGCTACGGCTATTCCCGCTTGATGGAATTTTCCCCCGGCCATCCCATGCAGGAAGGCCACGATTATGTGATCCTCGACCAAGGTCGCCTGCAGCGGACCCGCAACACCGCGGGAATTATGATCGGCACCGCCCGCGCGAATCCGGGGAAATTCGTCAGCTCGCCCGCCGATCTGAACAACCCCGAAGCCGTCGCTCCCTTGAGCACCGTGTACGAAGCCTTGAAATCTTTGGATGTCGATTTGCTCGTGTCCATCGGCGGGGACGACACGCTCAAGACCGCCAACAAGTTCAAGCTCTTTCAAGAGAAACTGCCCGCAGGCAGCCATCCGATCCCGATCGTCCACGTGCCCAAAACCATCGACAACGACTACATGGGCATCGATTTCACCTTCGGTTATTTCACCGCGGTCGAGCAGTTGGCCGGCGAGATGCGAAACCTCCTGGCCGATGCCGAGTCCGACCGCAGCTACTTCGTCGTGGAGACAATGGGCCGAAGCGCGGGCTGGCTGGCCTATGGGGCGGCGATCGCCAGCGAAGCCAGCCTCGTCATCAGCGTGGAGGACATCCGCGGCAAATATGCCCAGCAGGAGACCAACAACCAAGGCGAAACCCGCACGATTATGAAATTCGAGGAAGTCGTGGGGCGGATTGTCCGCACAATGCGGGCCCGCGAAGAGCGGGAAGGCAAGGAATACGGCGTGATCGTCCTCGCGGAAGGCCTCGCCGAGCTGCTTTCCGACGACATGCTCGACGGCATCCCCCGCGACGACCACGGGCACATTTCCGTCTCGCACGTCGATCTCGGAAAAATGTTCGCGAGGCTCGTGCAGAAAGAATACCAGCGGCAAACGGGCGTCAAACGCCGAGTGAAAGGAATTCAGTTGGGGTACGAGTCCCGCTGCTCCCGCCCGCAGGCGTTCGATGTGATGCTCGGCAGCCAGCTCGGCGTCGGAGCTTTTCGGGCTTTGGTCGAAGAGCGGCTCAACGGCGTGATGGTCTCGGTCTCCGGCCAACTCGATCTGCACTACGTCCCGTTCGAGAAACTCGTCAACCCGGAAAACCTCGTGACGGTGGTGCGGTACATCAAGATCGAATCCGACTTCCACAAACTCGCCCGCTTCCTGGAAACGCATGTCAACGATTGATTTTCGGCCGGAACGCGGTAGCGTCTGGTTGTTCGGCGAACCGGGGCTAGCGCCCTGCGGCTAATAAGTGCGACGATACTATTAGTTATTAAATGGGACTCAGCATGCATCGTTTTTTCTTTTTGGTGTTGGCGTCGGTCTGTCTCGTTTCCAACGGTCTTTGCGCTGCGGACAAAGCCCCGACGGAAGAGGACTATTTCAAGTGGATCAACATTCCGATTCCCAAAGGCATCGTGCTGGAAGCCGGGGGGATTGAGGAACTGCCCGGCAAGAAGATCGCCGTCTCTACTCGGCGGGGGGATATTTATGTTATCGAAGGCGCCTTCGCCGATCCGCCGGAGAAGGTCAAGTTCACCAAATTCGCCGGGGGCCTGCATGAAGTGTTGGGCCTTTCGCTGGAAAAAGACGGCTGGCTGTACGCGACGCAGCGGTGCGAACTGTCCCGCCTCAAAGACACCAACGGCGACGACAAGGCCGACATCGTGGAGACCGTCAGCGATGCCTGGGAGATCAACGGCGACTATCACGAATACGCCTTCGGCTCACCCTTCGACAAAAACGGCCATGCCTGGGTCGTGCTGTGTTTAACGGGATCGTTCAACAGCAATAGCAAGTACCGCGGCTGGTGTCTCAGGATCGACAAAGACGGCCACGCCATTCCCACCTGCAGCGGGATTCGCTCGCCCGGCGGCATCGGCATGAACGCCGAGGGCGATATGTTCTTCACCGACAACCAAGGCCCCTGGAACGGCACGTGCAGTCTCAAATGGCTGCGGCCCGGTTCGTTCCAAGGCCATCCCGCCGGCAACCGCTGGTACGATCTCCCGGAAGTCAAAAAGGCGATGGGCGAAAAACCCCAGGAGCCCGAAAGCGGCAGCCGGATTATGACCGAAGCCAAAAAAATCCCCGAATACGAACCGCCCGCCGTGTTGTTCCCGTATGACAAGATGGGCAAGTCGGCCGCGGGGATTGCCTGCGACCTCACCGGCGGGAAGTTCGGCCCCTTCGCCGGGCAGATGCTGGTCACCGACCAGAGCTTCAGCACGGTGATGCGCTGCTATCTCGAAAAAATCCAAGGCCATTATCAAGGCGCCTGCTTCCTGCTCCGGGAAGGCGGGGCCTCGGGGAATCTCGTGCTCGAGTTCGCCCACGATGGATCGCTCATCGTCGGCGGCACCAATCGCGGTTGGGGCTCGCGCGGCCATAAGCCGTTCGCTTTGGAACGCCTGGTTTGGACCGGCAAGACGCCGTTTGAAGTCCACGAAATGCGCGCGAAGCCCGACGGCTTTGAACTGACCTTCACAGAGCCGATCGATCCCGCGACGGCGAAGGATCCCGCATCCTACAAGCTCGAAACGTACTGCTATATCTTCCAAGCCAGCTACGGCAGCCCCGAAGTCGATCACACCACGCCCAAGATCAAAGACATCCGCCTAGGCGAAGACGGCAAATCCGCCCGGCTCGTGATCGAAGGCCTTCAGGAAGGCCACGTCCACGAACTCCACATGGCGGGCGTCCGCTCCAAAACCGGCCTGCCGCTCTTGCACAACGTCGGCTATTACACGCTGAACTACATTCCGAAAGCCGAGAAATCGCGTTGTGATTCATGTTTTTGACATCCCGCCATCCTTGTGAGTGCCTCTGTTTTGTGCCCGCTTCTTGAAATGGTTTTTCTGGCCGTCCGTCCAAGGCATTCTCGCAATGAAGAGCGGGAACTGTCAAATCCTGGATTCTTGAACGCGAGGATTTGCAGGGGTTTCGGCGGTTGCAGGGGGCGTTTCCCGGCATCTATAATGCCCGCGCCGCATCCAGGGGCTACTGCCGTGGGTTAAAAAGGCTGGAATCGTTGGCCCGACGAGATGCTGGGGACCATTATGCACATTCTCTCCATCGAAGACGATCGCGATACGCAAGCCAACCTCTTAGACATCTTGGAACTGGACGGCTTCCGCGTCGATGCCGCGACCACGCTCCAGGAGGCCTTGGCTCGCGAATGCTGGTCCGAATATGCGGCGATTCTTTTGGATCGCAACCTGCCGGATGGGACCGCCGACGAGTTTTTGCCGCGGCTGAAACAACTCGCGCCCGAAGCGGCGGTGATTATCGTCACAGGCTATGCGGACATGGACGGGACGATCTCGGCCCTTAGGCATGGGGCGGCTGATTATATCCTAAAGCCCATCCACCCCGAGGCCCTGCGGATGAGCCTGGCCCGCGTGATGAAGCTGCAGGAAGCCGAGAAGCGAGTGCTGCAATCCGAACGGCTCGCCGCGATCGGCCAGATGGTCGCCGCCATCACCCACGAAAACCGCAACGCCCTTCAGCGGATTCAAGCGGGCCTCGAGGTCTTGCGGCTGAGCCTCGGCCAAACGCCGGACCTCGTGAATATCCTCGAACGCATCCATGCGGCCAGCCACGAGATTCAAAGCCATTTTGAGGAGGTCCGCGGATTCTCGGCTCCGGTCAAGCTCGAACCGAAACTCGCCGACGTGTCCGCCGTTTGGCGGGAGGCCTGGCAGAATCTCAACGCGACCTGGAAAACGCGAATGGTGGAATTTCAGGAATTCCCGAACGGCGTGGACTTGAACCGCGCCATCGATGCCGCCCGGTTGGAGCAGGTGTTTCGGAATCTGTTCGAGAACGCCCTCGCCGCCTGCACGGATCCGGTGCGGATTGAAATTCACTGCGCGGAGACGACGCTCGCAGGCAGCTCGGCTCTCCGGATCGCCGTTCGCGACAACGGCCCCGGCCTGACCCAAGAACAAAAACGCAAGGTGTTCGAGGCCTTCTACACAACCAAGTCGCAAGGCATGGGCCTGGGCATGGCGATCGTCAAGCGAATCGCCGAAGCCCACCGCGGCACGATCGAAGTCGGCAACGGCGGAAACGAGGGGCGGAGTTCGTCATCACCCTCCCGGGATAAAAGACGCCCACGAAGCCCGTTCGCAAATCTCGTTTTGATCGCGAGTTTTTGAATGATCGGAAACGAGACAGTCATCCCTCGATCGGCCGGGTTAGTTCTTTAACGGCACCTGATCTAATCCCGACACGTAACCCATCAAATCTCGGATTTGGTCCGCCGAGAGCTTTTCCAATAATCCGTCAGGCATCATCGAAACCTGCGAGGTCGCCCGCTGTTCGATTTCGCCGAGCGGAATAATGACTTTCTCGTTGACGGTTTGCACGGTCACCGCGGCTTCGGTTTCCTCCACCACGAGTCCCGTAATCGTCCGCCCGCTCGTGGTGGCGATTTTTTCCATCTGATAATCCTTCGCAACCAAAGCGCTCGGATCGATCAGAGTTTCCAACAGATAATCCAGGTTCGTCCGCTGGGCCCCCGTAATATCCGGGCCGATCTTGCCGCCTTCGCCGAACAGCTTATGGCAGTTGGCACAGGTCTTTTGAAAAAGCGCCCGCCCCGCCTGGCGATCCGCCCCGCTCAACGTGTCGGGAGTCAAGCGTTTTTTGAACCTGGCGATGAGTTGGGCTTTCTCCGCCGGGGTCGGCCGCACGTTGCCCCACAAGGATTTCAACCGGGCGGTGATCTTGGGATCGTCCAGGTTCTCAAGCTGCCGGGCGGTATAAGCGGTCAAATCGCTGGCGGCGATGGTTTTGGCCTCAACGCGATCGAGCATCGCCATCGCCCAGTCGCCGCGGGACGCCAAGGTCAACAGGGCATTCTGCCGGCCGGTTTCATTCAGAGAGGAATAGAGAGCCAGGATCGTCTTGCCGATTTTCGGATCGGTATATTCCGCCAATCCGCGAAGCGCTGCATCCTGCGTCGCGGGGTCGCGGATGAGTTTCAAGAGCACGTCCGGCAGATCGTTCGGCTTCTTCTGCACCAGCGCCTGGATGGCTTCGGTCCGGTTCGCCTTGGCTTCGCCGGCATCCTCTGCGATTTTCCGCAGCGTGGCGTAGGCCGCGGGATCATCGAATTTCAACGCGAGCCTCAAAGCGCCTCGGCGGACTTCGCCGTCTTGATTTTGATGGAGTTTTTCATAGATTCCCGGCCAGGACTTGGGCATCTTCACCGTGCGCGAGCCTTCAAGACCGGTGAGCATGCCCGAGAGCACATCTTCGAGACGTTGATTTCCACCGGCTTCCCCCAACAACTGCACCAAAAGATCGAGACCCGCGGTTTCCTTGGGATTCGCCAGCACCCGGCGGGCGATGTGCCGGCGAATCCGCGGAATCTCCGCCTTGGCCGCCAGTTGAATAAACCGCTTTCGATCCGCGTGGACGAGCGGCTCGACTCCATACCAAATCATCAAAGGCAAATTCGCATCGGCAACGTCTTCTTGATTTGCGACGAGAACTTCCGCGATCGGCCAGCGCTGTTTCGGTTCCAGTCTTTGGAGGGCGCACGCGAGCTGCAAACGCACATAAGACGAACTTCCCGGGCCGGCGAGTTCCACGAAGCGAGAGACCGCCTGATCCGAAACCCGCCGGGTCTCGCACAACAGGCGGATCGCCCAGCCCTGGAGATATTGATTTTCGTGATCCAAGGCGCGGATTAAGAATTCGTCGGTCGCGCCGCCCGTGACATACAGTGCCCAGAGCGCGCGGAGCTTCCGAGGCACGTCCGCTTGCTCGCGAAATATCGCGGCCAGTTGCCGGTGAACCGCTGACATATCCTGCTTCTGAAACGCCCGCTCTTCTAAAAGCCGTCGCGCGTGGCGGACGTACCAATCGTTTTCGTGGAGTTGGAGTTTGACTAACTCCTCGTTGCTCGATTGCGCCAGGTTGACTTGGACGGGTTCGGGCTTTTTATAGGCGATCTTATAGATCCGCCCGGTCTCCCGCCGGGTGTTGCGGACGCTGTGGCATTCGCCGGTGTCCGACCAGTCGCTGGCATAGACGGCTCCGTCCGGCCCATAAGCCAATGTGACGCCCATGTACCACGGGTCGCGCGCCTGCATCAGATCGTGGCCGTGCGAAGCGCGATACCCGGAGCCTTCGCGGTGGAGAATGTCGTTATTGATCCGCCGCCCGTGGATGTTATTGGTAAACAGGGTGTTGCGATAGCTCTTGGGCCAGTTGTCGCCGAGGTAAATCATCGTGCCGCAATGCGCGTGCCCGCCCCCGGCCAGATCTTCCTCGCGGGAGCCGAGACCATCTCGCACGTTCCTCGCGCCCACGAAATGCAGATGGTCGGCAATCGTCGGGATGCGTTCGTAGGCATACCGGCTGGACTCGCGGTTTCGCCAAGGCTCGTAATCGGCGCCCTGGATCACTTGAAACAAATGCGGGTTCACGCAGTTGCACACGAAGGCGTCGCCGTAGTCGTTCCAGTCGATGCCCCAGGGATTGGTCGTGCCGTCGGCAAACGGTTCCCACACATGGCGGGTGGGATGATAGCGATAGACCCCGCCGTCGAAGCGAATGCGCTCGTCATCCGGCGTGCCGGGCTTTCCCAGCAGCGACCAGTTCGTGCGGCCGTGCGTGCCATAGAGCCAACCGTCCGGCCCCCAGGCAAACCCGTTGGCGAGGTTATGCGCGTTGGCGTGATTTCCGAAGCCGTCGAGCAGGATTTTAGGAGCTGCATCCGGCCGATCGTCGCCGTCGCGGTCGGGGATGAAATAGAAGTAAGGTGGCGACATGACCCAGGCCCCGCCGAAACCGACTTCAATCCCCGTCACATAGTTGAGCTTATCATAGAATACGGTGCGTTTGTCGAATGCCCCGTCGCCGTTTGTATCCTCAAGTATCAAAATCCGGTCGCCGGGCCGGGTGCCGTGATGGGGATAGTTATAAGCCTCCGCGACCCACAGCCGCCCGCGGTCGTCGATGCAAAACGCGATCGGCTGACGCACCGCGGGTTCGCCCGCGAACAGCGTCACGTGAAATCCTTCCGGCACAATCATCTTCTGGGCCGCTTCCTTGGCCGGCAACGGTTCGGGCACATCGTGCACCTCCGCCCCCGGTGCCGTCGTAGTCATAAAGGCGGAAAGAAATAGGAGAGTGTCTCGTATTATGTGTCGATTCATAAAAAAACCTGGGCGAGATTCGTTCTCAACCTGATACGTGGGCAAAAATGTGCATTCCATCAAAGTGAGCGGGACGGCGCTAGCCGCCGGCCTTGGATTCAAGTGTCTCCGTTCAACGAAACCGGAGGCTAGCGCCTACCGCTCACCTTTTCAAAGGCGCTCTTCGCGGCGGTCGCTATTTTGTCTTTATAAGATACTCGCTGAGCGTCGTCATATTATGGCTGAAAACAGCACTCGACAAATACGCTTCGCCCTTCTTGAATTTGGGCTGACCGACGAGGCGTTCGCCGGTGTAGTGGCTCATCCAACGGCCTTGGTCATCGAGGGCCTTAATAATCTTCCGGACCTCCGGTTCGAGGTTTTTGGCCGTCTTTACCTCTAATGGTTTATTCTGTTTCGCCGCCTGGTATTGTCGGGCGATTTGATCCAAACGCGATTCGGTTTTCCAGCCATAGTGGTCCGGCAAATCGCTGTCATCATAGGTCAGGCTATAGACCTTGCCGCGGCGGAACATATACAGCGGGCGGTTGGTTTTTAGCGCATAGTAGCGGGCCAATCGGCCGTCGGGGAGTTGCGATTTTTTCAGGTAGGCGAGCGCCCGCGGGATCGGTTCGAGGTATTTCGGGTTATTGGTATAGCGAGTGATCTTGAGGAGCGTGTCCATCGCATCCTGCGATTCCCTGCCCGAAACGCCCGGCGGCTCGAATTTCCTCGCCCAAATGGGTTGCATTTGATAGTTATATTGCTGCGCCCACGCCGGCTGCGGTTCGGGCATTTGGGCAATGAGCAAAAAATCCCCCAACCGCAACAGCGCATCGAGCGGTTTTTTATCGTCGTAGATCGTATGAGCACCGATCAAGGTGTCGGAGACATATCCTGCCAGATCGTCGTTCAATGTGTACATGTTCCAGTACTCTTTGATTCTGCCTTCCGTGCGCCAGTCATAATCCGGATAGTTGGCCTTCAACATGGGCTCTGCGGAAACCGGGCCCGCCCAGACTTGCGGAAAGGCACCGTTGGGGAACTGGGCGTTCAACAAGGCTTTCAGTCCCGTGAGCGCAGCTTCGTGGATGGCGGCGTTTTGGAACTTGTGCGCCTGATCGATGTGAAACAAAAACCTCAAAGCCGACTGTGTCTGGCCGTCGTCGAGCGAGGAATAGTTTTTGCCCCGGCCTTTGCCGTTGCGGTATTGGGCCACGTGGCTGCCTTGCGGATTAAAGTCCACGCTGTTGGTCCAGCCGCCGGATTCGAGTTGGCCGTAGATCAAAGCCTCCGCGGCGGCGGTGGCGGCTTCCAAGTAGAACGTGTCGCCCGTGGCGTTGTAGGCCGCGAGATAGGCCAGCCCCACCGTCGGCGTGCCGGGCGGCTGGACCCAGATTTGATCCGCCGTCGCCACGCCTTCGCCCCAGCGGCGGCTGAGGTCGGGACTGTAGTGGTAAACATATCCTCCGTGCGAAGCCACTTGGGTACGGTAATAGGTCGCAGCTTTTTTCAACGTTTGCTCGGCCTGTTCCCGAAGCGGATCCGCAGCGAACGCCGGCGCCGCCGCGATCAAAACCAGCACTCCCGCGCACACAGCCAGTCGGTTGCAACAAGCGTTCATGCCAAGGTTCCTATTGGAGAAGTCGGCGGCAAAAGGTAGGCGTCGGGGAAACGTCCTTCCGGTGTTCGCATGCTTTTCAGTATATCCGTTTCGCCCGGCATTCCAATCGTGCCCGCCAGAACGGTCGGCCGTCGAAATTGATGCGAAGAGATCGTTGTATCTGCCCGAAGCGTCCCGTACACTCTACGCGATCAATGCCGATGCTTATCAGCACAACAAAGATCCACCCCTCAAAAGACAATCGATCGCGAACCAACCCCGCCTGGTACGGCTCTGGTTTCGCGGTTGGTTGTATTTTCCTCTTGCTTTACGGAGCCCGTCGAACTGCCATGAAGTTTCAAACGCGTTGCGTCCACGAAGGCGTGAATAAAGATGCCGCTTATAACAGCGCCACGACCCCGATTTATCCCACGTCGACGTTTCGCTGGGACGATCTGCGGACGAATCGGGGGTTCGATTACACCCGCAGCGGCAACCCCACGCGGGCGGCTCTCGAAGAGAACATCGCCTCGCTCGAAGGCGGCATCGGGTGCCGGGCCACCTGCACCGGGATGGCGGCGATCACCGCGGTGATGCACCTGTTCGAGCCGGGCGACCACATCATTGCGGGACATGATATTTACGGCGGCACCTATCGGCTGTTTGCGGATGTCTTCACGCGAATGGGTTTGATGTTTTCCTTCGTGAACATGGGGAACCCCAAGAACGTGCAGTCCGCCGTTACTCCCGAAACCAAGGGAATCTGGATCGAAACGCCTTCGAATCCGCTGTTGAACATCGTGGAGATTCTCACAATCACCAAGATCGCCAAAGAGCAGGGGGCGATCAGCATTGCCGACAACACGTTCCTGTCCCCCTATCTCCAGCGGCCGTTCGAGCATGGCGTGGATGTTGTGATTCACTCCACCACAAAATATCTGAACGGCCATTCGGACGTGGTGGGCGGTTGCGTCGTCACCAAGGAGCAAGAGCACGCCGAGCGCGTGGCGTATATCGTGAACGCTCTCGGCCTGGGATGCTCGCCGTTCGATGCCTGGCTGGTGCTGCGGGGCATCAAGACTTTGGGGCCCGCGAATGGAGGCCCATCAGCGGGCGGCGATGGCGGTCGCCCGGATGCTCGCGGAACATCCCCAGGTCGATCGCGTCTATTATCCCGGTTTGGAATCGCATCCCCAGTACGAACTCGCCAAGCGCCAGCAGGACGGCTTCGGGGCGATGCTGAGTTTCGATGTGAAGGGCGACGGGGCGTTCGCCGAGCGGGTCTTGGAGCGGTTTAAAGTGTTCCAACTCGCGGAATCGCTGGGCGGCGTGGAGTCGCTCGTGGAATATCCCGAAACCATGAGCCACGCTTCGATGACTTTGGAAGCCCGCCGGAACGCGGGGATTTCGGAGCGGACGATTCGCGTCTCGGTGGGTATCGAGCATCCCGACGACCTCGTCGCCGACATGCGGCAAGCCTTGGAGACGTGAGGTTATCGCTGCGACGCTTCCGCCGGCTCGGACCGAATGGGCTGGCCGGCGGCGTCCTGAGGATTCGTGATCGTCACCTTGCCGGGGCCCGCGAGGTCCACGAGATCCGGCAAGTCGAAAAACCGCAGTGCGCCGTGGACGGTGTTTTCCAATTGGTCGATTGTGACAGGAGTTTCGATCACGCGGCTCCAGGAGTCCAGCGTTTGATCGAGATGCACCGCCACAAAGGCATTCGGCGAAATCGCGGCCGCATGCAGAGCCGGTATTCCGGCCCGGCTCACCGCAACGAGTTCCAGGTCGGCATTCGGAAACCGCTGCTTCAAATACTTGGCGGCGGAAAGAACATCCTCCGCCCGCGCCGACCAGCGATCGCCCCAGCATATACGAGATGAAATACTCCGCGGCATTCGTGCCCATGTAGGTCTTGTTGAACCGCCAGGCGGGAGATTCGGTTTCGCCGTAACCCCTCAGGTCGACCGCGAACACCCTCCGGCCTTTTTTCATCGAGCTGTTCAATTCTGCCCCCCACCTGCGCATCAGCGTGTTTTCCCTCACCGTGAACATACAACACGATCTTATTCCCCGCGTCCGGAGGTTCGAATAACAAAGCGGGCAGAACGATGCCCTCGGCGGGTGCGAGAATCAGTTTTTCGATTTGGCAACTGTTGCGGTCGAGCCTTCCGGCGGTGCGGGCCTTGGGCGGCGGAAGCTGATCCCAACCCTTGGCGCGGATGAGTTCGCAAATCTTGGCGATCCGCGCCGCGGCGGGAATTTCCCGGTTCCACTTCTCGCGCTGGCTCTTCAGTTCCCGCGCCTGTTCGCGGTACAGATCGTTGAGGGATTTCGCGCCCTTGAGCAGAAGTACCTGCCCGCGGGGCGTGCATGTGAGTTGCTGTTCGGTATGCACCTCGAACTCTTGTTCGTCCGCGGGTTCATCGACATTGAGCAGCCACCGCCTCATCCATTGGAGGACGGCGAGGCGGAGTGGCTTCGAGAAGCCGTGCTTTTCATCGGCCTCGACCAGGTCGACCCGTTCCGGAACGCCCAACCGCGTGTAGAGCCGCTTGGCCTGGCGGAAGGAATTCCACGCGCCTTCGACGGGCACGAAATCCTCGGTGGCGGAGCAAATCAGCACCGGACGCGGGGCGGCGAGCATCAGATAATCCGCGTGGTCCAAACCATAGGCGGTCTGGGCGAAGATGTTCTGCTCCGCATCGCCGGGGCCGGGCCGTTCGTTTTTGATGCGGGTCGTGGTGATGAAACACCCTGGGGCCGCGGCCTGGATCCGCTCATCGAGCGCGGCCAGATAGCTCGTCATTAAACCGCCGCCGGAGTTCCCCGTGCAGCCGATGCGCTTCGCATCAATATCCGGCCGGGAGCAAAGATAATCGATGCTCCGGATGCCGTCCCAGATACGATAGCTCGCCAGGCACTGCCCCAAGAGAATCGGTGCGACTCCCGTGATGGAATGCTCGCTGGTCGATGAAAATTGCCCGGCGGCGAGAGGCTCGCCGGCTTTGTTGGTTTTGAGAATTTGCTTTCGTTCGCCCTGGCCGACGGGGTCGTAACACAGCACCGCGATCCCGTTCTTCGCCAGCAGAATGGCCACGCGCTGATAGGTCCCGGCGGCCTTGCCGTTTTCCGTATGGCCACAGGGCAAGAGCACCGCCGGACAGGGCGGCTTCGCGTTGGGCAGATAGAGCGTGGCCGTCACGTGAAACTCGGGCCGGCTTTCATAAATGAGCTTCTCCACGCGGTAGCCATCGGACTCGAACCGCCCGACGATTTGGGGTTTGAGCGGCGTGCGCTCGGGGTATCCGCCGAGACTTTCCACGAACCTGGCCCGCAAGTCTCGCTGCCATTCGGGGATCGCCGCGGGCTCGGTGCGACCTTCATAAGCCGCCCGTCTCGCAGCGAGCGCTTGATGCACCTGGACCCGGAGCACATCCCGCAGCATCTGCGGCCGGGGCTTTTCCAGCACCGTCAAATCATCGCCCAAAACAGGCCCGGCGAGCAAAACACTCAACGAACAAAATAACCATCGCATGAGAATGCCCTTGGATTGATGGGATTGCATTGGCTGAAGCGCATGGTAAATCAATGCCCCGCGAAGAACTAGCGCGGCGGTCGCGGGGCGGTTCGCTTCCCGTGGGAGCCCGGCTCGAAAACTCATCCGAAACTTGAAAACGCTGAAAATCTCCGACCCGGCCAACGTACAGAAAAACGCAAACGGGCGCGAACCTCCCCCGGCCAAGGGCGTCTAAAACACCAGCAACCCACAACGATCTCTCACTCAAACCAAATCCCATGTTGCGATTTCAATTCTTTCAACCTGAAGCGCGGCTCGAAAGCCAAGAACCCGCACCGTTTTGCGGCCAACCGCGGCTGAACGGTGCTGGGGTTCGGTGACACTTTGGCATTTTTGCGAATCCTCATCGCAGCCCGGTGTCATCTGGCATCGGGCCTTTTTATTGGGTTGATAGCTTAGACGGTAAAGCGGCGGCCTGAAAAGCCGCAGACGAGGGTTCGAGCACCTCTCAACCCACTCAAAACTCGACAACTTGCCTCGTTCTTCTAACGGCATAGGATAGCGGGCTTTCAATCCGCAGACAGGGGTTCGATTCCCCTACGAGGCGCTTCGGGTGGATGGATTTTCCACCAAAACCGGCACTTGTCGTCCAGCGGCGAGGACACCGCACTCGTAATGCGGCAACGTGGGTTCGAGTCCCACCGGGTGCTCTATTGCGGTGGGGCCTGTGTTGGTACGGGCCGGCGGCTCTGAACCGTCTTGACGCGGGTTCGATTCCTGCCACCGCAACTTTTCGCCAACGGACGATGACTCAAACGCCAAGCGTTTGGGTGGCTGGGGCGCAAATCCCCTTGGAATAAGGCTTGAACTGCGAATGCTGGGGCTGTGGCCGGGCGAGAAAAATCTCACACGGCCCCAGGCTTCAAATCTCCTTTTGTCTTGGAACATTCCTTTGCACCCAGCCACCCCCTCCACTGTCGACTTACAGTTTAATTGTTTGGGTCGGTAGCTTAGCGGCAGAGCGGGTGCCTGTTAAGCACCAGCGCACGGGTTCGAGTCCCGCCCGTCCCTCTCATAAACCGGGCGTGAATTCGTCCATCGAACACCGTGCGGCAAAATCCGAAATCCGAATCCCAAAATCCGAAACAAATTCCAATGTTCGGAAATCTTCAAATCCCAATTTGTTTGAGATTTCGGATTTCGTGCTTCGGATTTCAATAAATTGGCGTGCCGAATCGAGCAGCGTGTGAAGTCAGAATGCGGGGTAGTTTCTGCTGGTAGAAATACGTGGCTTTGAACCACGCGTCCGCAGGTTCGATTCCTGCCCCCGCAACTCCGCGTCGCTCCGTCATTGCTGATCCTGATAACAACTCGGCCCGTTCTTCTAGCGGCTAGGATGCGAGGCCCTCAATCTCGCGGCATGGGTTCGATTCCCATACGGGTCATTATTCTCGGCCAAGTGGTGGAATGGCAGACACGCGGCGCTCAGAACGCCGTGCCTTCGGGCGTGGGAGTTCAACTCTCCCCTTGGTCACTCGATTGTTGAAAAGGGCTCAAGCGTTCCACGCCACGAAATCGAAGCGCGAGCGCGAACCTTTTCGGTCGGACTCGCTCTAACCCAAGGAAAACCGGGGCGGACCACCCTGCGGGCGGTGCCCCCCTGCGGGCGGTGCCCCCCCTGCGGCTAATTTTTTCAACCCAAATTTTTGCTCTGACAGAGCCTCTCAGCGTGTGAAGCCGAAACGCGCAAACTCAAAAACTTGACGCGGGTGAGCCAGTGCTCAGTGAGGTCTCATAAGCCACACCCGCCGGGTGCAACCCCTGGACCCGCTACTTTTTCTTCTGACCGGGGACGCAAACTGGAAACGCGAAGAGGCCGAGAACCTGGGATTTTTGTGGGTTCGAATCCCGCCTCGGTGATTGAAAACAGACTGGAAGGTAGCCGGATAGGGTTGGCCGGGCCGCACTGCTAATGCGTGCCTCCGACATCGGAGATGTGGGTTCGAATCCCATGCCTTCCGCTTGCTTCTCTCGCGCCCGAATCGGCCGCTCGTCGTCGCGAGTTCTTCCCGCCCGCCTCATGCTCAAGGCGTTTCTTTCCGCGTGCTTTACCCCACCCCCGCCGCGCGTTATTCTGGCGGATGCTTCGATTCCGCTCAATCCGGCAATAACGGCGCGCGATGGTCGTGCGGCGCTCGCAACGAATGGGTCCACGCAAAAAAGGGGACGGCTGATGAAATGGTTCTGCGTAACGATGGCGGCGGCGGTGGTGCTAAGTTCGTTCAGTTCGACGGCGCTGGCTCAGCGCCAGCGCGGAGGACGGGGTTTTGGGTTTGGCCGCGGCGGCGATGCGGCGCTCTTGCAGATGGAGGCCGTGCAGAAGGAATTGGACCTGACGAGCGAACAAAAAGAGAAACTGGTGGCTCTGCGTCCCGATCGGGGCAGCTTTCAGAATCTCAGCCAGGAAGAGCGGCAAAAGCGGATTGAGGAATTGGCCAAGAAGACGGCTGAAACCGTCAAGAGCGTGCTGACGGAACAACAGCAAAAACGGCTCGCCGAGTTGCGCCTGCAGCGCGAAGGAGCCAGTGCGATCACCCGGCCGGAAGTCGCCAAGAAATTGAGTCTCGACGATGCGCAAAAGGAAAAGATCAAGAAGATTGACGCGGACAATCAGCCGGCCGAGCGGCTCGATTTCCAAAATGCAACGCAGGAAGAGCGCCAAAAATATTTCGCCGAGGCCCGCGAGCGCCGGGAAAAAACGGAAACAGCGCTTCTCGCCGTCTTGACGCCCGCTCAGAAGGAAAACTTCGAGAAGATGAAAGGCGACAAGTTCGAATTCCCGCAGCGCGGCCGGCGGAATCAAAATCAAAACCAATAACGTTCGGGCAGCGTTCGGGCTCTCGAGTCACCGAACTCATTTTTCGAAATGTTTGTCCAAAGGGGAAATCTGCTAGAATTGGAAAATGGCCGGGAACACTTTTGGACAAGCATTTCGAATTACCACCGCGGGCGAGAGCCACGGACCGGGGAACGTCGTTATTATTGATGGGGTCCCGCCGGGCCTTCCTTTGTGCGCGGAGGATTTGCTCGCCGACTTGAACCGCCGCCGGCCCGGGCAATCGAAAATCGTCACGCAGCGCCAGGAAGCCGACGAGCCCGAGATTCTCTCCGGCGTGTTCGAGGGCAAAACCACCGGCACGAGCCTGGCGATTTTGATCCGAAACCAAGACCAGCGCAGCCGGGATTACACCGACATCAAAGACAAATACCGCCCCGGCCACGCGGATTACACCTTCGACGCCAAGTACGGCGTGCGCGATTACCGCGGCGGCGGCCGATCCAGCGCCCGGGAAACGACGGTGCGCGTCGCGGCAGGCGTAGTCGCGAAAAAACTCATCGCGGCCGCGTTCGGCGGTAAGGTTGTGGGTTATGTCGTCCAAGTCGGCGACGTGCGCGCGGAGATTCCTCATCCGGAATCGGTGACGCTGGAACAAGTCGAAACGACGCCCGCCGGCGAGCCGAACATCATCCGCTGCCCCGACCCGGCCGCCGCGGAAAACATGATCGCCCTCATCGAAGACGTCCGCAAAGCGGGCGATTCCATTGGCGGCGTGGCGGAGATCGTGGCGACGGGTGTTCCCGCCGGCTTGGGCGAGCCGGTGTTCGATAAGATCAAAGCCGACTTCGCCAAGGCCCTGTTCAGCCTCCCGGCGGTGATGGGCGTGGAATACGGCATCGGCTTCGGCTGCGCGGCACTCCGGGGCAGCCAGAACAACGACATCTTCGAACCGGGCGACCCGAACATCACCACCCGCACCAATCGGCACGGCGGCATGCTCGGCGGCATCACCAGCGGCCGGCCGATCGTGTTAAGGGCCGCCGTCAAACCCACGAGCAGCCTGCCCATCGAGCAGCGCACGGTCACAAGCGCCGGCGAAGCGACGACCATCCAAACCAAAGGCCGCCACGACCCGTGCCTGTTGCCTCGCTTCATCCCGATGGCCGAAGCGATGATCGCCATCACCCTCGCCGACCACTGGCTCAGGTGGCAATCGCAATGCGGACCGGCGGACAAGTCTTGACGGGAGGGCCTCCACATGGCGATTTGCCCCATGTGCGGCCATTGGAATGGGAGACCCGAAAGACTTGCCCCCTGTGCGGCGAGCCGCTTCCTGGATTCGTCGGCATTGCGAAACGACGTTTTCACCCCACGAGGGTAGCGACTTCTCTAAACATCCGCACCAAAGCCCGAGTTGGCGTGCAAGCCCTTGACCGCGGTCATCCCGTTCCCCTAAGATTCATCCTCGCATTTCGGCTGAGGAATCCAGTCTATTCGTGGAGAGTGAGACGCCACCTCCAATGGCGGTGGGGGCCGTGTCAACCGAGTCAGGCCTTAACCGGAGCAGCTCTCGCATCGCGCTCTCAGGTGCCTGCGGGGGTGGCGTCCCACTCTCCACTTTCCCGGGCCGGGTCGATTCGCTGGCCCCAGAATCGGCAATCTTCCTGGGTTCGCCGGGTTCTCTTCTTCATCACATCCTCTTTCCGCCAGAAATCCTGCCAGGCGGCTAAACGCTCACTTCCCGAGTTGATATGATGGGCGGCGAAGTCTCGCTGTCCCCTGCTGATGGTATGCCACTGCGGAAGAATTCTTCGATGCCCGAACTGAATGCCCATTACACCGTTTTAGCCCGGCGGTTTCGGCCGCAGGCGTTTGATGAAGTCATCGGCCAGCAGCCGGTGGCTCAGGCTCTGCAAAACGCGATCCGCCACGGGCGGGTGGCGCACGCCTACCTCTTCACCGGGGCCCGGGGCGTGGGCAAAACCTCGATGGCCCGGATTCTTGCGAAGGCCCTCAACTGTCCCTACGTCAAAGATGGCGTGCCCTGCAACGAATGCGACATTTGCCAAAGCATCTCGGCCGGGCACGATGTGGACGTGCTGGAAATCGATGGGGCCTCCAACCGCGGGATCGACGACATCCGCTCGCTGCGGGCCAACGTCAACGTCAAACCCATGCGGGCCAAGCAGAAGATTTACATCATCGACGAAGTCCACATGCTGACCACGGACGCATTCAATGCACTTCTGAAAACATTGGAGGAACCGCCGCCGAACGTCAAGTTCGTGTTCTGCACGACCGAGCCGCATAAGCTCTTGGATACGATTCTCTCCCGCTGCCAGCGGTTCGATTTTGCCACGATCGAGACCGCGAACATCATGGCCCGGCTCGCGGAAATCGCCAAAACGGAAGGCTTTGAAGTTTCGAGCGAGGCGCTCGAACTCGTCGCCCGCCGGGCCGACGGCTCGATGCGGGACAGCCAATCGCTGTTCGATCAACTGCTCGCGTTTTCCGATGGAAAAATCACCGCGGACGATGTGCACCGGCTGTTGGGCACCGCCAGCGACGATCGGCTGATTGGTCTTGTGGGCGCCTTGATCGATCGGCGAAGCGATTTCGCCCTCAAACAACTCGACGAATCGCTCGCGGAAGGCGTGCAGTTGGGGGAGTTGGTCGACCAGGTTTTGCGCTACCTGCGGGATGTGATGGTGATCGCGGTCGGCGCGGAAGGCGTGAACTTCAGCAGCGTCTCGGGCGATCACCGCGACGCGGTAGCCGAGCACGCCCGGCGGTGGGGATTGAGCACCGTGATGGCGGCTCTGCAGATTCTTTCCGAAACCCGCAGCCAAATGGCCCGCGTGACCTACGGCCGGGTCCTGGCGGAAATGGCGCTCGTGCGGATTTCACTCTTGGAAAACCTGGAAGAACTGCAGCAGGTCATCAAAGCCCTCACGGGGACCAACGGAAAACTGACGCTGCCCGTCGCCGGCTCCGCCAATCTCCCGGCCGGGGTCCCCGAATCCGCCCCAGCCCCGGTCCGCAAAACCCCGGCCTCCCAGGAAGCAAAAACCGCGCCGTCAGAATCTCCGGCACCCGAAAAAAAAAACGAAAACGCTGAACAATCACTGCCATCCCACGCCGATTCCGGCGGATCTGTCCAAGATTTGAGCAAATCTCCCGAAGATCTCCAGAAGAATCTTTTGCCGCAACTTATTGATTCTATTGGAGATAGGCTCAAAACCCACGTAAAAACCTTGGGTGCAATAGCAATTTCCGGGCCAAATCGTCTGGATTTACGGTTCTCAAAAGGCTATGATTTCTCCAAGAGGATTTGTGAGAAGCCGGAAAACCGCGATCAACTCAAGCGGGTGCTTTCGCAAATCGCGGGCCGGCCGGTTGAGATTTCGATCAGCTTTTTGCCCGAAGAACCGAAAACATCCCCGCCACCATCGGATCGCCCGAAACAACGGAACATCGCCTCGCCCAGTCCGGAAGATCATCCTTTCGTCAACCGGGTGATGGAAGTGTTTGGGGCCTCGCTGGTGAACGTGGAGTCCCTCATAAAACCCGCCGCCGCGCCGCGCGAGGAAGCGGGCGAAGTCGATTTAACGGAATAACACAAGGGTCAATCGATTATGTTTGGCAAATTCGGCGACATTGCGTCGCTTCTCAAGCAAGCCCCGGAAATCATGCGGCAGGCCCAGGAAATGCAGGGCCGAATGGCGGAGGTCCAAGAGCGGCTGAGCAAGCTGCACGTCGAAGGCACCGCGGGCGGGGGCTTGGTGACCGCCACGGCGACCGGGCAGCAGAAAATCATCGGCGTGAACGTCGATTCGTCCCTGCTGGCCGACGGCGACAAGGAAATGCTCGAGGATCTTCTCGTGGCCGCGGTCAACCAGGCCTTGGAAAAATCCAAAGCCGCCGCCGGCGAGGAAATGACCAAGCTCACCGGGAACATGCCCGGCATGAGCGAAATGATGTCCAAGTTCGGCGTGCAGTCGCCGGACGACGACGAGACGCCGTAAGTCATTGGCAGACCGCCGTTTCCTTATCAATCCTGTTGAAACTCACACCGACGAAGTCCTCGCGAATATGACCGCTTCCTCCCGTCCTGCCAATCCGCATCCCTTCGGCCGCGCCATGAGCCATCTGATCGAGGAATTAGCCAAGCTGCCGGGGATCGGGCAAAAGTCGGCGGAGCGGCTGGCGCATCACATCCTGAGATCGAGCGAAGCGGAAGCCGAGGAATTGGCGTCGGCGATCCGCCAGGTCAAAACATCGGTCCGGCCGTGCTCGATTTGTTTCAATTTGACCGAAAACGATGTCTGCTCGATCTGCCGGAATCCGCAGCGGAATAAAGAAGTCGTCTGCGTCGTCGAGCAGCCCCGCGATGTGGTCTCGCTGGAGGCGGCGGGGGTTTATCAGGGAGTGTATCACGTTCTAGGCGGGCGGATTTCTCCGCTGGAAGGCGTGGGGCCGGAGGATTTGACGCTCAACCAACTTATCCGCCGGGTCCGTCACGACGGGGTCAAGGAAATCATCATGGCCACCAATCCCACGCTCGAAGGCGACGGGACGGCCCTGTATATCTCGAACCTCCTCGAAAACGAAGATGTTCAAATCACCCGGCTCGCCCGCGGCATCGCCTCGGGGAGCGTGCTAGAGTTTGCCAATAAGGAAATGCTCGCGGACGCCCTCCGCGGGCGTCAGCAATTTTGATGAAAGCGGAGAGCCAAGAGCGGAGTGCAAAGAGCCAGACGATCGGTTCGGCTCTTCGCCTGTTTTACCCTTTTCTGACGCTTCGCGTTCGTGTCAGGCACTGCCTGATGAAAACCGCCGGCGATCGGATTTGTTCTCATAAAGAGAACCCAATATGCAACTGAATCTCGGCCAGCAGATGAAGCTCAGCCAGCAAATGAAGCTGGCCCCGCGGATGATCCAGTCGATGGAGATTCTGCAACTTCCCATCATGGCGCTCCAGGAACGCATCGAGCAGGAGCTTTCCGAAAACGTCGTGCTCGAAGCCCGCGAGCGGGAAACCGAGAACACCTCGGAAACCGAACGCGAAATCGAAATCGAACGCGCCCGCGAAGAGGCCACCGGGAAAGAGGTCGATCAGAAGGAACTCGTCAGCGACAAAGACAACGAAGCCGACTTCGAGCGGCTGTTGGAGATGTCGAGCGAATGGCCGGAAGACAACGTCTCCGCCGGGTCGAGGCCTTCGTCCAACCGCATCAGCGACGACATGGACCGGCAGCACGATGTGATGAGCAACATGGTCGCCCGCCCGCAGTCGCTGCACGAAAGCCTGATCGAGCAGTTCGGCTTTTTCAACTGCGACCGGGAAATCCGCGAGTTCGGCGAGTTTCTGATTCAAAACCTCGACGCCAACGGCCGGCTGCAATCGAACCTCGCCGAGATCGTCCAGGTTTACGGCCGGCCGATCACGATGGACCAGGGCCAGGAAGCCTTGGCGCTTCTGCAACGGTGCGATCCGGCCGGCGTCGGGCGCGGGACCTGAAAGAGTGCATGCTCCTCCAAATCCAGCCGGACACGCCTTACCGCGATGTGCTGGTCACGCTGATCACGTCGCATCTGGAAGACCTCAGCCAGAACCGCCTGCCGGTGATCCAGCGGAAGACCGGCTATTCCATCGAACTCATCAAGGCGGCGATCGAGGAGATGAAACACGTCATCGATCCTTATCCCGGCCGGGGCTACGTCGAGCAGCCCGTCCAGCGGGTCACGCCCGATCTGTCGGTCGAAAAGGACAAAGACGACAAATGGGAGGTCACGCTGCTCGATGAATACACGCCGGAACTCAGGATCAGCAAACGCTACATCAGCATGCTCCGCAACAACCCGGACCAGGAAACCAAAGAATACATCAAAAAGAAAATCGACTCGGCCAAATGGCTGATCGAATCCATCGAGCAGCGGCACAACACGCTCAAGCGCGTGGCCCAGGCGATCGTCGATCACCAGACCGATTTTCTGGACAAAGGCCCGGAATACATCCTGCCCCTCAAAATGCAGCAGATCGCCGACAAAGTGGGCGTGCACGTGACCACGGTCTCGCGGGCGGTCGATGACAAATGGATTCAAACGCCCCGGGGCCTGTTTCCGCTCAAGCGCTTTTTCGGCGGCGGGACGCAGACCGAAGAAGGCGGCGAAGTCGCTTGGGACATCATTCGCCTGAAGCTCAAGAAAATCATCGACGAGGAAGACAAATCGAACCCGTTAAGCGACGATGCCTTGGTCGAAGCCCTGGCCGCGGAAGGCTACCAACTCGCCCGCCGCACGGTCACCAAGTACCGCAAAAACATGAACATCCCCTCCTCCCGCCAACGGCGGGAATATTGAGCGGCTGTCCCGTCACGCTATGAATAGGAGCCGCGCACGAAGTAAGCGGTCGAAAAGGGGCGACCGCTTACTTCGTGCGCGGCTCCTTGGGCTTCGCATCAAAACCCATGCACCCAACCCGAGCGTTCCAGCGGTTTCGTTTTGCCGGTTTCATCGATGAGTTCATACGTCCCTGCGGGAACGATCACGCCGATTTTGGAAATCGGCACCGCCACCGGCGGATTTTTGAGCAGCCGATCTCCGTCTTCGGGCGAGACGGTAAAGAGCAGCTCAAAATCCTCCCCGTCGCCCAAGGCATGTTCCAAAGGCGAACGCTCATCCGTTATGTCATAAGCCTCTCGGCTGATCGGTATGTGATCAGCCTGCAAAGAGGCCCCGACCTGGCTCTCGTCCAGGATGTGATAGAGATCCGCCGCGAGGCCGTCGCTGACATCGATCATTGCGTGCAGTTGGGCGGCTTCATGAATCGCCAGGGCTTCTTTCACACGGGGCGTAAACGCGAAATGTTTTTTGCCCAGGCTGCCGCCGAAACCGCCCGTCGCCAGGATCCAATCACCGACCTGCGCCCCGCTCCGGCGGACCGCGCCCCGGCCGGTGGCTTCGCCGAGCACGGTGACGCTGACCACGCAGGGGCCGTCCCAGGTGTTCGTGTCGCCGCCGATGAGCGCGACGTCAACTGTCTCCGCGAGGTCGAGCATTCCCTTTTGGAGTTCGCGGGCGAAGTGCTGGCCCTCTCCGCGGTTGAAAACAATCCCCACGACGGCCGCCAACGGTTTTCCCGCCATCGCCGCGATGTCGCTAAGATTGACCGCGAGGGCTTTCCGCCCGATTTGCGCCGCCGACATTTCGGGGTAATTGAAATGCACGCCCTCCATCAAGGTATCGACCGCCACCAGACAATCCGCGGGCTCTGGAAAGCGGAGGATCGCCGCATCGTCGCCGATGCCCAAGGGCACCCGCGGATAGGCCGCGGCTTGGGAACGGATCCATTCGATGAATTCAAACTCGCCGGACATCGTCGGCCTCGCTTCAGAAGGTCACACAGGGGCGAAAATTGAGCATAGAATACGACGGACGGAAATACCATGCGTCTGGTTGCAAGGCTCGGGCTTACCTCCTACAATTCGGGCTTCTCAAATAATCGCCCAATCTCCCGGTTGGTTTTCCAGGAATCTCCAATGACCATCGACAAAAGTTTACGCCGCAAAGGCCGCTTGTCCCGTTCGCGAAACGTTTTGAAGCGGGAAGAACGCATTTTGCAGCTGAAAGCCCAGGACCGCTGGGAAGACGGCCAAAGTCCGCTCGGGCTGCCCAAGGTCCGCGTGATCAAAACCGTCGTCGGCAAAAAGAAGAAAAAGAAAGCCAAGGAAGACGAGGAGAAGTAGTGCTTCGGAGCGCGTATCGAATCGTCCGATGCGGTCTCAGCGATACCGAATTGAACCGCGGCCGGCATTTTCCATCCTCTATCTTCCGACATCGCGCGTTTTCGCGCTGACGCCCTGGTGCGAAGATTCTGGCTCGACCCCTGGAGGAGCCGCACTAATCGGGTTTGGCCCTACAATTGCCACCCCAATCACGGATGCGGCGGGACGCTCGGCAAGTTCCGCCCATCCGTGATTCATTTGGATGCCATAATTTCTGCGTTGAGGTTTCGCAACATCCCCGCTGAACGAACCCTCCGCTCACCAAGGCCCATTGGCAGTTCGGGAGAGGACTTTCGACATTCCGCCTAACCGGAATTTCCGAAAAATGCCACGCGACGGGTGCGATCCTTGACGATGGAAGAACTGGTCCCCGCAACCGGGGCTCACCCAAGGGGCGATCAAAACCGATGGTCATGCTGAATACTTTGCGCAATCGTGGGGGCGTTGCCTCGGGCGACGGTTCGCCGTCAGGCCCGGCGGTTTGTCCGCGCCACGAGAGATTGCCGCGAGACCCAGCGGGATGTGCTCAAACGGCTCTTGGCCCTCAATGCGGAGAGCGGGTTCAGCAGGCAGCACCATTTGGACACGGTCCAAAGCGTGGCCGACTTCCGCGGGCGGTTTCCCGTGTCCGATTACGAAGTCTTCCGGCCCGTCATCGAAGAACTCAAGCAAGGCCGGCACGGGGCGCTTCTGGGCCCCAAAAACCGGCTGCTCATGTTCTCGCTCAGCAGCGGGACCACATCGCAGTCGAAGTTCATTCCGATCACGCAGCAGTTTCTCGACGACTACCGCCGGGGCTGGCAGATTTGGGGCATCGAAACTCTGGACGCCCATCCGGAAATCAACAGCCGGTCGATCGTGCAGTTCAGCAGCGATCACGACCGCTTCCGCACAGACGGCGGGATTCCCTGCGGGAACATCAGCGGCCTCGTCGCCGCGATGCAAAAGCGGATCGTCCGCCAGATGTACGCCGTGCCCGCGCTGGTCGCGAAGATTCCCGACGCGGAAAGCAAGCAGTACACGACGCTCCGCCTGGCTCTCGCCGAGCGGTCGGCGGCACTGGTGACGACGGCCAATCCCAGCACGTTGATTTCGCTCGCACAATTTGCCGAGAGCCACGCTGCGAACCTCATCCGCGACATCGCCGAGGGCACGCTGACGACGAACATCCCCATCCCGCCGGTGGTCAAAATGGGGCTCGGCCGCCGGATCACCAAAAAGAACCCCCGGCGGGCCCGCGAACTGGAACACATTCTGGAGCGCACCGGGCATTTGCACCCCAAGGATTATTGGCCGGAACTCGCGACCGTCGCGGTGTGGACCGGCGGGAGCGCGGGGGTGTATCTGGGTTCGCTCAAAAAATACTACGGCGAAACGCCGATCCGCGATCATGGCCTGTCCGCCAGCGAAGGCCGCATGACGATCCCGCTCCGCGAAAACTGTAGCGACGGCGTTCTGGACATCAGCAGCCATTTCTTCGAGTTCATTCCGGTCGAAGAGTACGAGACCGAATCCCCCACCGTCTTGGAAGCCCACGAACTCGAAGCGGGGCGGAGTTATTACATTTTGCTGACGACCTCGTCGGGGCTGTATCGCTACGACATCTGCGATGTGGTCCGCTGCACCGGATTCTTGCACACGACGCCGCTGTTGGAGTTCCTGCACAAGGGAGCGCACATCTCGAACCTCACGGGCGAGAAGGTGTCCGAATCGCAAGTCGTCCAGGCCGTGCGAAACGGCCTGGAGCGGATGCGCTTGCAGCTTCGGCATTTCACGGTCTGTCCGGTGTGGGACGAGCCGCCGCGGTATCAGTTGCTCGGCGAGGAGCGGGACATCCTCTCGCCCGCGCTCGGCCAGACATTGGCCGACCACACCGACCGAAACCTCCAGGAACTCAACTGCGAATATCAGGAAAAACGCCGCACCGGCCGGCTGCAATCGCTCTGCTGGTGCCCCTTGCCGGAGGGCACCTGGCAGCGGTTCGCCGAAAGCCGGCAGCGCACGCTCGGCGGAGCCTTCGAGCAATACAAACACCCCTGCCTCGTACCCGACCTGGA
The DNA here is from genome assembly GCA_963815195.1 of uncultured Planctomycetaceae bacterium. Lineage (GTDB taxonomy): Bacteria > Planctomycetota > Planctomycetia > Planctomycetales > Planctomycetaceae > CAWAVN01. The sequence continues at coordinate 19,708 of CAWFGE010000005.1, read as the reverse complement.
CTTTTCCCGCAAGCTGCTCCACGAACTCGCCGCCGAAAACTCCCTCGACCGTCCCATCCAGCGCACCGCGAGTTAACGATCCCGCGAAGCATCTCAAGTTGTCACATCCATTAGCCGCAGGGCGCTCGCCCCGGTTCACATCATAGAAAGTTGTCGCATCCATCAGCCGCAAGGCGCTCGCCCCGGTTCACATCATAGAAACGACAGCAACGAGAGCTGGCTGGTTCGCGAAGCGATCTGGAGCGTTGCCTGAAGCGCGGTCTGCACCTGCGAGACTTGCGTGACCGTCTCGGTCAGGTCCGTATCGAAATCATCCGAAAGCGATTGCTTCAAGAGCACATCGCGGTCCAGGATGCGGTTTTTCACGTCGTCCAATCTCTGCAACCGGCTGCCGATCTCGCCCCGCACGAGATTGAACCGCCCGACCTCTCGATTGAGCAAACCATCGAGCCGGGTCAGCTCCGCATCGTCGCCGTTCCGCAGGGCGTTTTCCAAGCGAGAAAGAATATTGAACAGACCGCCGCTCTCTTGGGGGTTCGTGTCGCGTCCCGTCAAAGGCACGGTCGGATCGGTGCCCGTTTCTTCGCCATTGATTCCGAGCCCGGTCGAGACGACATTCTCCGCCACCTGGAGCGGCCCGGTGCTGACGCCGTCGTTATCGGTGATGGAAATCCCGTTCCCGACCGAATTCAAAGACGCCGCCAAGACGCCGGGATCGACCGCATTGATGGCATCGAGCACGTCCTGGACGGTTTTCGCGCCTGCGAGGTCGATCTGCACCGTCGAACCGTCCCGGCGAGTGATTTCCAAAGGCGTGCCGTCATCGACCGGAACGCCGCGACCATGATTGAGATCCGAGAGCAGCGTGTCGGAGGTGAAAGTGCGAATGCCCAACTGCGTCGCGTTGACGCCGCCGTTTTCGCCGATCGAAAAGTCCACGCCGCTCGCGCGCGTGGAAATGGCGAGGCCGGTGCCGTCGTCGTTGATGCCCACATTGACAGCCAGGCCGGATTGCCGAATCGCGTTGAAGAGATCCTCCACGGTCACGGCGGAGGACAGGTCGATCGTTTTGACCTCGTCGCCCAACGTGATTTGCAATCCGGTCCCCGCGACCGGGCCGATTCCCGCGCCGCCGTTGAGGTCGGCGATCCGGGTTTGCTCGGTGAGCCGCGGATTCACGTCGCCCCCGGTGATCACCGCGGCCCCGGTGCTGGCAATCCCAAAATCCGCCGCGATTCGGCCGCCGGCGACATCGGCAACGGCCACGGTGCCTGCGGACGGCGTGAGCCTCAATCCCGAATTGGTCGAGGGGTCGATATCGACGGCCAGCGTCAACGGCCCTCCCGCGAAGGCCTGTTCCAACCGCGTGCGGACATCGCCGATCGTCTGGGCGGACGACAGATCAACCGAGACCTTCTGGACCGTCGCCCCCGATTGCAGCGTGACTTCGACAATACCCGGTTCCACGCCGGCCCCTTGATAAAGATCCGAGAGTTTCGTCGCAGCGGACAGCGCGGGGTCAATGTCCTTGGAAGGCAGCGGGTTCAAAACCCCGAACGCCGTCGCCCCGTCCACGCTGTTGCCCACGCGGAGGTGCTGCTCGATCAAAGTGTCGATCGACAGCCGGTCCCCCTGGTAATTCACGACGTTGTCGCCCGTGATTTCAAACGGGGGCAAGCTCGATTGGCTCCCGCCGAAGAGGTAGCGGCCGTTGTAAGTCGTGTTCGCCGCGTTCACCGCCCCGTGAATGATGGAGGAGACTTCGTCCGCCAATGCCGAGCGTTCCGTGGACGACACCGTATCGCCCACGCCCTGAAGCAGCAGGGCTTTCGTATGGTTCAGCAAATCGGAGATCGTTTGCAGGCTTTGATCGCTGGCGCTCAGATACCCGCTGTCGGTGCTGATCGTGGTTTTATACTGGTCCTGATATTCCAACTGGCGCTGGTTCACCAACGAGCGAATCGCGGCCGCGGGCGAATCGCTCGGCAGAAACAGTTTCTGCCCCGTCGCCGCCTGCTCTTGCAGCGTCGACAGCAACAGGCTGTTGCGAAACAGATCCTGCTGCAATCGTGAAGCCAGCAGCGACGAAGGAATGCGACCGGGCAAAAGAGGTGCGATAGGCATAAACACCCGCTGTGATTACATATTCAATAGCGTCGTTAAAAGTTCGTTTACGGTGCTGATCACCCGGGCCGAGGCCTGGTAGCCGCGCTGCAATTCCAACACTTTGATAGCTTCTTCGTCCAAACTCACGCCGGTAAACTGCTGCTGCTGGTTCTTCAAGGAATCGCGAAACGTGGCGAGGCCCGACTCTAAGGCCTGCTCCCCCGCGGAATCTTGAGCGAGCTGCGTAATCGTCTCTTGATAGAACCCCGTCAGGCTCTTGCCGTCCAGGCCATCCACGGGCTGTTCGAGAAAGTCGGAAAATCCATTGATGTTTCGCCCGTCCGAGGGGCCGCCGCCTTGGCCGGTGGCGAGATAGTCGCTGTCGGATTTGAGCAGGTTGGAGACATCGATGCTCGACGCATCTTTGCCGGTAAAAAACGTATTGATCCCCAAGGCCGCGAGCGTCCCGCTCGTATCATTCGAAAAGCGGACTTCGTATCCCGCGGCCGTCTGAAGTTGCAGCTCGCCTCGCGGAGAGATCGTCGCGGTCAAATTGCCCACCGCGTCCAACGCCGACCGCAAATCTTCCAAACTCGTATCGCTGCCAATCCCGTCCAGGTCGACCGGAATCGTCGTCGTCTCGGCAAGGCCTGTCTGCTGGTTGACAATCTTCACATTAAAGCTTCCATGCGTCGGTGCAAACGGCAGCGAGCTTTGATTCAAAGGGACCGCCGTATCGTCCACCTGGTTCTGCGCCACGATCGATGTATAACCTTTAAGTCCCTCTCCTGAGGCGTGCAACTGATTGAACTGGTAGATCAAGTTCCCGGTCAAATCATCGAGATTGTTGAGAAACCCGCCGAGGATATTGTCCCGGCCTTCAATCACGCCGGCGAGTTCGCCTCCGGCGCGGGCGATATTATGCCCGGTCTTGGAAAGCTCGATGCGATAGCCGTCCGTGCCCGTTCCGGTGCCGACGACTTGTAATTGCTGCGTGGAACCGGACAGCACGAGGTAGTCGGAATCGGTAAACACATCGACAGAACCGTTGGCCTGCTCGCGATATTGAATCGGCAGGATTTCCGAAAGCCTCGATAATGCTTGATACCGCTCCGACCGGGCCGCCCCGGCATCACTCGTGGATAACCCCGCAGACTCCAGCTTGACAATCTGTTTATTCAATTTGTCGATTTGACCGATCAAGTCGTTGGCTTCACTCACGAGGCTGCTCGCGCGGTCGGTCTGCGACTGGCGAATGTCATCCACCCGCTGATACAGCGAGCGAATGTCGGTCGCGAGCTGGGTTCCCTGTTGGATCGTCAAGTCCCGGGACGACGCGGACTCCGGCTGCGCCGACAGGTTCTGAATCGCATCGAGAAAGTTCGTAAAGGAGGTGGAAAGGTCCTTGTCCGACAACTCCTGGATTTCGCCTTCAAGCTGCTTGTAAATGTTGTTCTTCACGGTCGATGTGGATACGTCGGCGTTTGCCGCGTGGATTCGCTGCTCCAGATACTGGTCGATCTGCTGCTGCACGCCGGTGGCCACGACGCCCGTGCCGAGGATCAGCGATCCGCTGCGATAAGTTGCGCCCGGATCGAGCAGCAACTCTTCGCGGATATAGCCGGGAGTGCTCGCGTTGGAAACGTTCTGGCCGGCGACTTGGATCCCGGCGCTAAACACATCCAACGAATGGCCCGCCGTCGCGAGCGTGGCATTTAGAGCCATAATAATCACCCCGGCAAACAAGCCGTAGGAACGAAGTCTAATAGTCAACCGAAATCTATGAATGGCATCGTCAAACAATAGGAAAATTGAATCGTTCGAGCCTAGACCGAGGCGTCCACAATGGCGCCGCCGACCGCAGCGGGGCGGTGGGAACCGTAGGAGGAACACCTGCGGCCACCGTTCGCGATCAGTTGCACCAATTGGCCATAGTAAAGAAACGATTTCTGGCAAGTCACCCACTGCGACCAACTCTTGCGGCGCAGCGCCTCGGCATGGAACTGCAAGTTCTGTATCCGCTCCGTGATCGATTGGCCCGCGGGAAACAAGCGGGAAACAAGCTCGCGGAGAGTGCTCGCGCTGATTCCGAGCCGACTCCCTTGATCCAAAAGCTCCGATCGGCGCGCCACCAATTCCTTAAGAGCCCCCGAAATGTCTTCCTCTCGGCCGCAGAGTTTCATCAACTCCTCCGGATTCGGGAGGGCCAATAAAACGAACCGCTGCTCCAAGAGTTCGGTCCAATGCTTTTGAACCGCCTCATAGTCGCACAAGTAGCATTCGATTTGCCACCGCAGGCTTTCCAGGCTTTCGTCCATTCGCCTATTCCCTATTCATCGGTAAACCGGTAGACGGATTTTGAGATCTTTGCAGTAGGAATTGCTGATATAAACTGTCTGAGAACGATTTGCCGCACGTCTGGGCCAGATGGGTGGCCATTTCTTGATCGAGTTGTCCTTGAAAAATCTCCTCCGCGCGCCCGCCGTGCAGATACGCCGGCTTATCGTGCATATCGTGGAGGGATTTGAGCATCAACTGGTAGAATGTGCCGCCCACAAACTCCTGAAACGTCGATTTAAGTTCATTTCCCGGCTTGGACGCGTTCGCGCGAAGCGAATGTGCCAGGGTAGCGGACGTGCCGGTCGAAAGCAGAGATTCGGTGGGAACCTGTGTCGGAGTTATCATAATAGGATGTGACGAGGGCTAGAGATTGTAATGTCGGAGACTTGAATTGCACGGGAGAATAAAGCTTACGTTGAGGAACAATCGAGGACTAAGGGCTTTAGTGTCATTCCGAATGGCCCGATCGCCATGCCCAAGCCGCGAAGCGGCGGCTGTCGAGTTTCCACCATCACATACAAATCTTCGTACTCCAGATGTGTTTGGACGACGACTCTTGAATAAAAACCGGATATCTTTCTCTAGATCGGTCGCTAGTATTCCTTATAGATCGCGTGCAGTTTTCCGGTGCGATTGAGTTCGCGGAGAATTTCGATGATGTCGCTCGTGGGCACGCGAAGTTGATTGAGGGCTTTGATTAAATCGTCCAAACGCTGCGGCGATTGAGTGGCGTCCCGGTCCAGCAAGGGGACGAATCGGGCGGGGGGAATGTCTTCGGGAAATACCTGGCTGCCGACTTGAACGGACAGGTTTTTATGGGAAATCACCACGGGGCTGATTTCCACTTCCCCTGTGACGACGATGGTTCCCGATTTGACGTTCACCACCACGCGGGCTTCGGTATGAGGATTATCGATCCCGACGCTCAAGAGCAGCGACAAGAACTGCACGGGATCCTTGAGGTATTGGTCGGGAACTTGAACTTCAATCACGCCGGGACTAATGGCTTTAGCCAATTCGTTCGTGCGGGCTTCAAAACTAAACTCGGCATTCACCACGCGGGCGACTTCGCTCGCGCTATGAAACGTCGAGTGCGGCTCGTCCAGCATCAGCGTCACAAAGTAGCCTCGGCCCCGCTTGTATTCGATAAAGTTCGATGTAAAGTTGCTTTTCAGAACGGTCCCGGCGGGGATCTTTCCCGTGGTCAGAACGTTCTCGTTTTCGATATAAATCGGGCCGGACGCAATCGCGGGGGTTTGGGTGTCGTTGACCTCGGCGGTCGTTAAAGGACACACCAGCAGCCGGCCGCCGCGGAGGCTTTTCGCCCCCATCAGCGAGCTGACATAGCAATCCACGCGCTGGCCTTTGCGAAGGCCCGTGCGGGGGATGGTGGCTTCAATCAACACGACGGCGACGTTGTTGGAATTCTTGAGTTCCTCTAAAGCCGCCGGGGCATTCATCCGCTGCAAAACGGCTTGCAGAGCGCGCATGGCGGGCAGATTCTTGCCGCCGTCGCCCGTGCCGTCCAATCCGACGACTAATCCCAAACCGGTGAGCTTGACTTCCTCGGGGCCATAGACCGTGCAGATGCTCTCCAACTTCACCCGCGCCTGGAGAACGTTGGGGTAAAGCAGCAGGCCTAGGAGACCAAGCCCGGTCCAGGCGAGTCGTCGAGTCGGGAATTGCATGAAACTGCGGTCAGTCATAACGTGAGAGATCTACTAGAACGGGAAGAACCAGTCGAAAAGTTTTGTTCCCCAGTTGCGTTTTGTGCTGTCGCGGGCTTTGCCTGCCAAATCTTTCGTGATATTGAGATTCGCGATGTTCTCGCTGAGGGCCGTGTTGTCGCGGTTGATATCCTGGCTTCGAATGATGCCGGTCAGTGTGTATCTCCACATCTCGTCATCGGTTTGGATGTATTTATGCGCTTCGAGGACGAGGTTGCCGTTGGGAAGGACAGCCACAACCGTGGCCGCGATGCGGTAAACGATCTCTTCCTTTTCCGTCACTTGTCCCGTGGTATTCAGGCGGTTTGTCATATTGCCGCTGATCGACGGTTCATTTTCGGCGGCGTTTTCCAGATTGCCGGTTTTGCCGATGCGGATAAACTCCTTGAGCTGCGCAAGATAGGTTCCCCGGCGTTGCCTGTTAAACCGGTTGTTTAGGGAAACCTGAGAAATCTCCTTCACAACGATCGTCACGATGTCTTGCTGTTTGATTTCCCGCGGTTGGGGCGACGTGATGTAATGCCACGAGTAATCGCGAACGACATAAACCTGCGGCGAATCGATAAAGCAACCGGGCGGCGCGGGCAACTGGTTGGGAGGAATCGGCGGCGGCACGGCTTGCTGGGCCGCTCCCGGCGGAAGGAGAGTTGTTGCCGGCGGCGCGGGGCGGAGCATGCGTTGTTGAGGATAATAGCCGGGCGGCGGATACTGTTGAGCCTTCGCCAAGGAAACGCTCCCAAGAACCAGGGCGGAAAATGCGATCCAACTTCTTTTCGTTAAAGGTTGTTGATCTCGAAACAGTGACATCGAACTGGTTCCAATCGCTGTTTATATAGTAAGATATTAGGACCGGGCCCCCCGGCCAGAAACGATGTATTGCAAATGCTATGGGCTCGATCCAAGCTCCGACGGGTCTGTCACCTCGGCTTCGTGGTATCCGGTGACCTTGGCAAAGATGCGTTCTTTGCCGTCGGGCGTCGAGAGCGGGATGGTTTCGCCAAGCCCCCCCGTAGCGAGGGCCCGCATCCGTGTTTTGATGGTGATCCCGTTGACTTTCACATACACGCTGACAATGTCCCGCGAACGCACATAGGGTTTTGAGCGGACGTCGGCTTGCTGAATGGGATTGCCGGGATTGAGGCTGTGCAATGTCTCCATGCCCACAACGTCTTCCATGCGGGTGATGACGTTCGATTGCCAGGAGCGGATCGGCAGCAAGTCGGAGGCCTGAACGATCTGGCCGATGGGCAGCGGATCGCGGACAGTGAATGCTTTGGGCGGCAGTTTGATCCGGCAGGCGATCTCGACCGGTTTTTGCACCGGCCTGTTTCGGCGGCGGAAAGAACGAGCTGATGGGGCTGCATCAGCCTGGACGACCAGCCGGAGATTCGCCAATCCGCCGGCATCGTGCCCAGGATTCTGGCCGCATCTTCGGAAGCGATGCGGACGGTGATCTCCATCGCCGCCAGATCGGGTTCGCTGCAATAAGGCCTCAATGTGTCGCGGATCGCTGCGATGACGATTTGCTCGGCTTGATGGATGGCGGACTGGGAGGCCGGCTGGGTGTGGGAGACTGTGGTAATGCTTGAACCTGCGGTTTTGAGAATCGGTCCGCTGTTTGCATGGCGGACGCGGATTTGGCTTTTGCCGGTGAAGTTGACGTCCGCCGTTTTGAGGCCGAGCGCGGCCAGGCGGTTGCGGATCGTGTCGAAATCCAAATAGACCTTGCCGCCGCGCGGAGGGCTTGGAGCGAGCTTGGCTTCTTGGTATCTGGCGATGTCTTCGGGCGATCCGCCGCTGACTTCCGCCACGTCGCTCAAGCGGATCATCGGTCCCGAGACGTCCGCGTCGGAATAAAAACGAACCGTCATCCCGCAGACTCCTTCCGCGGAAAGGAGCAGGAGCAGGAGCCAAGGCAAAAGAAAGTGAATTGGCGGACGCCGAATCATGAAATTCTTCGCTTTACGTTTTTAGAACCGCCGGAGGTTGGCGGTGAGTTGCAGGGTCTGGTCGGCCGCTTGGACGACCTGGCTGTTGAGTTCGAAATTTCGCTGGGTCTTGATGAGATCGACAAGTTCCTGCACGGGTTCGACGTTGGAGGATTCGAGAAAGCCTTGCCTTAAGAGGCCCCGGCCTTCGAGGCCCGGTTGTCCGATCAGGGGAAATCCCGAAGCGTTCGTGGCAGAGTAGAGGTTTTCCCCTTTCTGCAAGAGCCCCTGCGGGTTGAGGAAGTAAGCCGTGGTGATGTTGCCGATGAGGTTTTGCGTGGTTTGCCCCGCTTGCAGCACGCTGACGTTGCCGTCGCTGGAGATCGTGACTTCGACGGCGTCCTGGGGAATCTGAATGGGCGGTTCGAGCAGTCGGCCGCGGTCGGCGGACTGGAGCACGAGTTGTCCTTGGTCGTTGACGGAAAAATTGCCCGCGCGGGTGTAGAGGATTTGCGTTCCGTCTTGGACTTGAAAGAAGCCGTTGCCCACGATGGCGATGTCGTATTGCTGGTTTGTGGGGACGAGGTTGCCTTCGGTGAACTCGACGGCTGTGCTTTGCACGCGGGTTCCCAGCCCCAACGCAATGCCCGTGGGCGTGAGCTGGCCCAGGTAGTCCTGAGCCCCGGGGGCCTTGAACTGCTGGTAATACAGGTCCTCAAAGTTGACGCGCTGGCGTTTGAAGCCGGTGGTTCCCGCGTTGGCGAGGTTGTTGGCGATGTTGTCCAGCTTGAACTGGTTCGCCTCCATGCCGGTCGCCGCGGCATACAGCGCTTGCAGACTCATTCGTGATCCCCCCAAGTCCTCGGTCGTCGGAAATCGCCGTCCGGCATGTTGTCGCCGTCATTACCGCTTGGCCATCGATTGCAATAAATGGGAAAGCGTCTCGTCCTGGAAGCGAATCATGTTGATGTTGGTTTCAAAGGCTCTGCTCGTTTCGATCATCTGCACCGTTTCGGAAATCGGATTGACGCCCGACGCTTCCAGATAGCCCTGCCGGAGTTGGACGCCCGGCCCGGCGGGTTGAAGTTGTCCGCTCGATCGATACAGGCTGCCGCCGACCTTTTCGAGACTCGCCAGCGAAGCCGGCTTTACGACGTTGAGTTGCCCCAAGGCAATGTTCTCGCCCTCGGCATTCGCGGCGGTGATTTTGCCGTCGGTTCCGATATTGACGGTTTTTATTCCTTTGGGCACGATCACACTCGAGCCGCGGGTGCTCAAAACGGGCAAACCCTGATCCTGTGTGACGAGTTCTCCCAAATCGTTCACGGTCAATCCGCCGTTTCTGGTCAAAAAGGTTTCAGGCCCCCGGCGGACCTGCAAGAAGCCCGGACCGGTGATGGCCACGTCAAACGGGACATCGGTCTGGTACAGCGGGCCTTCGGTAAAATCGGTGTGGGTCGTGGCGATGCTGGTCCCGCCTGTGGATTTGTTCAAATCGCCGGGCGGCGAGTTCGGGTACCCGTGCTCGACATCGTAGGGCAGATAATCCTGAAACACCGCGAGATCCCGCTTAAACCCGGTGGTGTCGGCATTGGCGACGTTGTTGGCGATCGTTTGCAGCCGCAAGGTTTGGTTCTGGGCGCCTTGGGCGGACAGGTAAAGACCGTAAATCATGGCAGCCGGTTTCTTGAATCCGAGACCCCCCTGCATCATCTTCTGTTCAAATCGGCGAAACGAAACCGGCACCTTGAGCACAACCCGCCAACTTGCCCTAACCGGCAATCTCGCACCGTCGCATGAATTCGAAAAACGGCCGCGCACGAAGTAAGCGGCGTAGGTTCCTCTTACTTTGTGCGCGGCTCTTTGTTGTGTTCTTTTCCCGATCCTCAACGCGTGCGGATCACGCGGTGGAAGTGCAGCTCGACTTCGCGGTCCACCACGCGGCGAAGGCCCTCGACGAGGCACGCCGGCTCGTGGTCGGTTTCGCCCTGGCGTTTGACGGCCTCGAGAGGCGTGCCGGGGAACACGGTGAACGTGCTCTGATTGATGATCTGATTCCCGGCATCGAGTTCGGGGACGATAAAATGCACCGTGGCCCCGTAGGTCAGCATGCGGTGCGAATAGGCGTCTTCGTAGGGCCGAAATCCCGGAAACGAAGGCAATAACCCGTGATGCAGGTTGATGATGCGGCCGCCGGCGAACTGCCAGCAGATCGAAGGCGGCAGCACGCGCATGTACCGGGCGAGCACGACGTAATCCACGTCGTGCCCATCGATCAATTCGACGAGGCGGGCGTTATCGGGGTTGCCCTGGTTGTCGCCGATCTGCTGCCAGTCGACGCCGAACTGCTCCGCGACGCCCCGGCAGGCGGGGCGGTTTCCGATCATCACCGCGGGCTCGGCTTTCAAACGCCCATCGCGAATCGCACGTAGAATAGCTAAAGCCGGTTCCGGCCGATACGTGCAGCAAATGGCGATTTTGGGCAAGTTGGGTCGTTCATCCCGCGACCAGGTGCGAATGGAAAGGCCTTTGAGAGACCCGATCTGGTTCATGTGGTCCCGCAACACGGAGACGGTCTCTCCATCGTCCGGCCATTCCAGGCGGAGCAGCATCGCAAACAGTTTTTCATCATCGCGGTCGTACATTTGGATTTCATGGATATTCGCCCCGGCCCCCGTGACGTAATGCACAATCGGATCGGCCAATCCAACATTGTCCGGCCCCACGGCGGTGATGATAACCTGCATGCCTCTGCCTCCATCGGTCAACTTCGATAATGGAAATCCTAGCACCCTCCGGCAAAATGACCAAATCCCAATGCCCATGAAAACCTCCAACCATCGGCGCAACTGGTCATTGGTCATTCATTGGCCCTTGGTTTTTTCGCGGCGGGTCGCCTAAAATACACAAGTGAAAGTCCATATCTGTCGCCGGCGGAGACAACGGCGGGCAGCGTTCTTGGTGACATTGAAAGGATGAAAAAAGCATGAAATTCCGGTCCTCCCTGCGGTTGATGAGTTGGCTGGTGTTGGGTCTCCTGGCAATCGGTCCGCGGCTGGCGTTTGCCGATGCCTTGACCGAGACGCAGTCCCGCATGCTGAGCGATTTGAAATACCTCTCGTCGGACGAACTGGAGGGCCGGGGCGTGGGGACGAAGGGCATCAACAAGGCCGCCGAGTTCATCCGCAAGGAATTTGAAAAAGCCGGCCTGGATGTGACGGAAGTCGATGACGGGGCGTTTCAGCCGTTTCCGCTGGTGACGGGCACCGAACTGGGCAAAGAAAACTCGCTGGTATTCACTTCGGACGACGGCGAGAAGATCGAGCTCAAATTCGACAAGCAGTTCCGCACCTGCTCGTTCGGCGGGTCGGGGAAATTTGAGGGCGACCTCGTGTTTTTGGGCTATGCCATCGAAGCCGAGGACTACAGCGACTTTCCCAAAGACCTCGATCTTAAGGGGAAGATCGCGATCATCATGCGGCGGAACCCGCAGCAAGGGAATCCCCACGGCCCCTTTGCCGACGCCCACGGCGGCGTGTCCCGGCACGCGGCTCTCTCCACGAAGATCAGCCAGGCCTTCCGGCGGGGCGCGGCGGCGGTGTTGTTCGTCAACGACACCTACACCGGCGAGCACGAGGCCGAGCAGCTTCAGGATCAAATCGAAAAAGCGGCCAAAGACCTTGCGGTCGTGGCCGAGCAATTGGAACAAGCCGACGAGAACGATAAAGAAAAATTCGCCGCGATCAGCAAGAAGCACCAAGACGCCCTCCGCTACTTGAAAACCCTCGAAGACCGGGCCGAGACCGCGGATGACGATACGCTGATGAAATTCGGCTACGGCGGCGACGGGCGGAAGAAGAGCGTTCCGGTGTTCCACATCAAACAAGCGGTCGCAGACCGTTTGCTGAAAGAATCGCTCGGCGAATCGCTCGCGGACGTGGAAAACGCGATCGATAAAGACCTCAAACCCCGGTCGGGCGTGCTCAAGGGTTGGCATGTCAAAGGCGTCGGTTCGGTCGAGCAGATCGAAAGCGAAGTCAAAAACGTGATCGGCGTGTTGGAAGGAGAAGGCCCGCTCGCCAACGAGACGATCGTCATCGGGGCGCATTACGATCACGTCGGCATGGGCGGGCCGGGATCGCTCGCGCCGGGATCGCATGAAGTCCACAATGGAGCCGACGACAACGGCTCCGGCACGGTGAGCCTGATCGAACTTGCCCGCCGGTTCGGGGCCATGAAGAAAAAACCGTCCCGCCGATTGGTGTTGATCGCGTTCACCGCCGAGGAACGCGGACTCATCGGCTCCAACTATTATGTCAAGAACCCCGTGTTCCCGCTCAAGGACACGATCGCCATGTTCAACATGGATATGGTCGGCCGGCTGCGGAACGATAAGCTGATCGTATACGGCACGGGCACCGCGAAGCGTTGGAAGCCAATGCTCGAAGACCTCGGCAAGAAGCACGGCTTCGATCTCGCTTATAAACCCGAAGGCATGGGGCCGAGCGACCACCAGGAATTCTTCATGAAGAAGATCCCGGTGCTGCACTTCTTCACCGACACGCACCGCGACTATCACCGGCCATCGGATGACTGGGACAAGATCAACGTGCCCGGCATGACCCGCGTGGTGGACCTTTTGGAAGACATCGTGCAGAACACCTTGGACAACAAAGACCGCCCCGAATACATCGCCGTCAAAGGCGCTGCGACAATCGGGCGCGGCGGGAGCCGGCCTTACTTCGGCAGCATTCCCGACTTCGGCAGCGAGGCCGCGGGCTATGCCATCTCCGGCGTTTCGCCCGGCAGCCCCGCCGACAAAGGCGGCTTAAAAGGCGGCGATGTGATCGTGCAGATGGGCAAACAAAAAATCGGCAGCCTCGACGACTTCGACCTCGCCCTCCGCGACTTCAACGCCGGCGACCAGGTGGAAGTCACCGTGCTGCGCGAAGGCAAAAAAGTCAACCTAAAAGTCGTCCTCGATAAGCCGCGGTAATATCATGCGGGCGTGTATTTACTCACACCTATGCGGCGTCGCTTTCTGCGCAATCCTTGTACTTTCGGACCGGGGACTGTTCATCTCAGATTCCGTATCGAGTTTTGTCGAGAATCAGTTAACCCTATTGCTGCTGCCAGCACTCTTGTCGTTGTTTGTATGCCCTTTGGTCCTGTTAATCATCGCCATAAAAAGCTTTCGCCGCTCAGTTCGCATCGGTTATGGTCTTATCACGGAAGGCTTTTTGGTTTTGGGCCACTTTTTGGTTCTGCTTCCGGCATGCATGTAAGGCCGGCTCTGCCAGCCTTGTTTTCGTCACTCTTCTGGAGGACCGCCGGTCGAATTATCGCAATGGCCTCTTGCAGGGAAGTGGTCCGGTGTCGGGATTTTTTTCGCTGACGATAGGTCAATCATCGGTCCGACGACCACTACGCCTGCTCAATCACGACCGGGTGGGTTAATCATAGCGGCGGCCGTTGTGTTTCAGCCAGCCTGGCTCATGCCGGCCTAGGGGATCGCGGTGTGTCCAATGAATCACGCCGCCTTTGGCGTTCCATTCATATTCCCCATGGAACTCCACGCGGTCTCCGACTTTGAGACCATTGAGACGGGGAGCCAGATCGATATTGTGGGCAAACAAGACCGTTTGGCCCGACGGCATTTTTAGAATGAATCGCTGATGTTTGCGTCCGTCATTATCATCGGGAAGCAATCGAATCACGATGCCTGTGCCGGAGACTTGAACGTTGCTGGACCGACTCTCAAATGCCGACGCGACGGCATCGTCGCCACTTTCGACCTGGGAGCGATGCGATCCAAAGTCTGGAACAAACCCAACTTCCCGCCCCACAAAAGCTGCGGCCAGGAGGAGGATGAGGGCGATTAGGGGTGCCTTGTTGGCTCGTTTCATCAAAGTTGCACCAGAAAGCAGGAGCCGCTATTGGGATTGAAACTTTGTGCCACTGATTTTCCCGACGCGGTTCCGGTGTATTCGATCTCCCAAGCATAATCAAACCACCAAAATCAAGCAGCACCAGTTTGCAGAAAATGGACGGCTACAGCCATTCGGGTTGCGAGCCAACCGGACGGACCGAGGGCGGAACACCGTTCTCGAAGGCGACTTCCAGCCGATCCAGCCGCACGCCCGCGGTGTTCCCCAATTGGGCCGTGCTTCTTTTGGGATCAATCGCGACCGGGACGATAACCGCCGCTCTCCGGTTCCGGCATAAGGTCCACATCGCGATTCTGAACGGCCCGAATCAGCTCCTGCATAAAATCGGCCCTTTCGGGGAATCCCAGCGGAAACAACCGGTCGAACAGCCGGCGCTCGCGGCTGGTCGAGGCCGGGAAGACGGAAACGGCCGGACGCGCGTGGGCATTTAACTGGGCTGCGGCAAGCGCCCCGGCATCGGCCGCGTCCATCACGTTCAGCAAACTCAGCGAGACGAGCGGATTGGTCAGCCGGGCGTAGAAGGCAACGGCGCGTTCATAATCGGCCCGCTGCTTCGGATCGTCGTGTACGACCGCTGCGAGTTCCCGAGGGATCCCCGGAAACTTTCCGCCGGTGATCAAAAAAGGCTGCTGAAAGAACTTGAGCAAACGGTAGTATGCAAGTGATTGATTTGGCCTAACTTACGGTGAATGGTCCCTACAGGATGCGAACACCCCTCGAAAACAAGGGGGAAACGGCATGTTTTCCCGAAAGCGCTGCAAAATCCGGTGCACTTAATGCAGAAACCGCCCCGATGGATGCCGATTTGCAGACCCTCATCGACCGATGGCCGGCCCTCTCTCCGGCTGTGAAAGCCAGAATCTTGGATCTTGTTGAAGTTGGTGAGCAATGAATCACGAATCGTCACAGAATGCCACACCAACGCCCGCGCAGGAGCGCGTGATTGCCGAATTGCTCCGCGGCCAGACCATCACCCAGGCGTCGGCTGCGGGCGAAGTGGCCCGCGAAACCGTGCACCGGTGGATGCGGGAGGATTTCACATTCCAAGCCGCATACAATGCGGGCCGGCGGGAACTCCGGGATGCAATGCAGGCCCGGCTGGTAAGGATGGCTCAGCGGGCAACGGAAGTGGTCGAAAAGGCGATTGAGGACGGCGATGCAAAAGCAGCGATGGATGTGCTGAAAGGGATGGGGTTATTGACGGGCAAGCCGGAATCCATCGGCAGCGGGAATCCTGACGAACTGGCCAGAAACGGAAAACATTCGTCAAAGCTTCAAGAAATGTGGGATGCCGCGTTTGGCTGAACCTATTGAATCTTTCTGGCCGTACCAATCAGACCTTCGTTGTCACGAATTTGAAGATCACCGTTGGGGGTTAGAACCCAATGGTCTCCGAGATATCGAACCTTCCACCTTGTCGAATCGGCGACCAAGCGGTGACTTTTTTTCAATAACCTGTGTTTCGAGACGGCCGCCATCCTTGAAAGTCTGTTCCACGAATAGCCTTCCCCCTTTGCGGAAGATCACGATTCGGCTCCCGCGAAAGAGGGTGCTATCGAGCCAGCGCCCGACGACCTCGGCCGCGGTTGGGGCAGGCAAAGCAATATTTTTTTTCTCACTCTGAGCCGTTAGGCCAAGAATCCTCACGTCAATGTCAGGATTGAAATGGGTTGTTGCCCAAGCGCCGCTGCCCACCGCCATTCCGGGGAGATAGTAGGTAATGAAGGTGCGATCGTAAGCCCCCGGATCCTGCACTTTCAACTTATGAGCGATGGCCGCGAGGGTCTTCTTGGAAACCTTTTTGTTTAGCCTGACGGTAAGACTGCGTTTGATGCCGGGAACGGTGGTTGAATTAATCACCGAGAACGAAACATCGCTGGGAATCGCATCGCGCGGGACGGCAACTGGTTTTTGGGGCTGGGCCAGACCATTATTCGGTTTGACCGGATCATCGCCATCATCAAAGAGGCTCTGGAAAATGACAATGCCCGTGACGGCGACCAGCACAACGGCCAACGTATTGATGATGGGCTGGCGCGATTGCTCACGCTGTGGGCGTTCCTCCCACAAAGGCGGCGGAGAAACAACAACGATGGCGTTTTCTTCTTCGTCTTTACACGTCGGGCAAATCGCGGGATCTGCACGGTCAACGGGGATTCTGTAGGTTTTGGAACATCCGGGGCATTGCCAGAGGCGAGTTTCGGGCATGGGTTCTCCAGGAAATATGGACAACCCCAACATAACCAACCGACCAGCGAAATGCGAAGCATTTGTTGAACGTTGCGCCCGGAAGCGGTATCGTTGGCCTCAACGCGGCTAGGGCGACGGCCCGAAAACCTTTACCTGAGAGGCCCGCCGCGCTTCTTCTCTCATTCAGGAACCACGAAATCAGGAACGTGGCAATGGCTGACGTACCCTATCCCTATCCCTCGACTCCCACCGAATTTCTTGAATGGCTGCATCTCAAGCGAACATCATTCCATTGGAATCCTGATGCGCCAATCCATCTGTGGGTGGAATCGACTGGCGCTGCATTCCCACCGTTCTCAAACACGGAAATGGCTGGCTGACTTCTACAATCTCCAAACTGCCCGCATGTGCCGTGAGATTGTTGCGATGCACTCGCAGGGTGACCCGGTGGATATGGTGACTCTTGGCACGCGCTTGGGAGCGGATTATGTGCATCCCATTGGGCAGGCTGCCGAGACAACACCGAACACCAAAAATGCGGTATACTATGCTGGCATAGTGCGGACGATGGCCGAGCGCCGGCGCGTGATTGATGACTGCAAGAAACAAATCGCGCAGGCCCTGGACATCAACAAGCCCATCGGCCCGGTGAAAGAGGCCAAGCCAACCGGCGGCCCGGTGCTAACGTGTCTGGCCGATGTGCAGCCCAAGGATGTTTCCTGGCTGTGGCCGGGACGGGTTCCATTGGGACGCATCACGCTGTTGGTGGGGCGGCCCGGCGAAGGAAAGTCGTTTATGACGACGGACATGGCGGCCCGCGTCTCGACCGGCACGCCCTGGCCCGATGGGAGCGCTTGCCCCAAGGGTTCGGTGATTTTCATTTCCGCCGAAGATGACCCAGGGGACACAATCCGCCCGCGGCTCGATGCCCACCTTGCGGACGTGGCCGGCGTGCATTTGCTCTCGGCTGTCCGTTATCTGAACTCTGATGGCAAGCCGGAGGAAAGGGTTTTTACGCTGGCCGATTTGCCCGCCTTGGAACAGGCCCTCGATACCGTGGCCGATTGCAAGCTTGTGGTCATCGACCCGATTGGTTCTTATCTCGGCGGCCGGACCGACGCCCATCGGGACAACGAAGTGCGGGCGGTGTTGGCTCCGGTGGCGAAGCTGGCCGAGCGTTTCGGACCGGCGGTGGTTGTCGTGGCCCATCGACGCAAGAGCGCCGGCGGGACGGCCGATGATACCGCCCTCGGAAGCCGAGCGTTCACCGGAATTGCGCGGGCGGTCTGGCATCTCTCCAGCGACCGCGAAAACAAATCCCGCCGGCTGCTGCTGCCGGGGAAAAACAATCTCTCCGCGCAAGGGCAAGGGCTGGCATTTTCCATCCTGCCCGACCCGGCCCGCATCGCCTGGGAGCGGGATCCCGTGGACATCTCCGCGGATGATGCTTTGGCGGCCGAGAATGGGAACGGGGAGCAAACCGCATCGGCCCTCGATGAGGCAATTGACTGGCTCAAGAATGCCCTGGCCGGCGGCCCGCGGCCCGGCAAGGAATTGAAAGAACAGGCCAAAGCCGATGGGATTGCGGAACGGACCTTGGAGCGGGCGAAAAAGAAGTTCGGCGTGGTGGCCGAGCCGAACGGGTTCGGTGGCCCCTGGGTTTGGCGGTGGCCGGAAAAGGTCATCGTGATGCAATCTCCCCCAGTATCGGACAGTCTCGCCAAGGAAAATAGTTTGGCGGACTCTGGCGAGACTGGCGGACTCTGCGACGATTCCCCCACCAAACCAGCCGATGGTGGCGAGTGGGGGACGATATGACCTTGCCCCAATTGTTGACCGAGTTGGCCCGGTTGGGCATTCGGTTGAAAGCCGATGGGGAGCGGCTGCGTTACGCTCCCCAGGCGGCCCTGACTCCCGATTTGGCTGAGTGGCTTCGGATCCACAAACCCGCGGTACTGGCCTATCTCAAGACGGGGGAGATTGTTCTCGATGCCCAAACCGCAACCGTGGCCGATGTGCGAGCGGCCCTCGACTTTTGCAATCAGTCTCGCAACGGGAATTCCGATGGTGTATTTTCTCAGAACCAGGACACCTTGAATCAGGAAAGGTGAAACAGAATGGCGAGCATCACGAAACAAGCAAACGGCCGGCGGACGATTCAGTTCACAGCCGAAACCGGCAAGCCGCATTCAATTCGGCTGGGCAAAATCTCTCAACGCAATGCCGAGGCCATCAAGAGCCGCGTGGAAAGTCTCTTGGCGGCGAAGCTCTCCCGGCAATCCCTCGATGCGGATACGGCTGCATGGGTGGGGGAGATTGACGATTTCCTGCATGACAAGCTCTCCAAGGTGGGTTTGGTGGAATCGCGCGAGATGAAAGCCGTCTCGGCCCTGGGAGCGTTCCTTGATGATTATGTGGCCCGGCGAATTGATGTGAAGGAAGCCACGAAAATCGGTTGGGGAAATGCCGTGCGGAACCTGAAAGAGTTTTTCGGGGAAAACCGCGACCTGGCGGGCATCACCGAGGGGGACGCCGAAGATTTCAAAATGTTCCTCATCGGCCAAAAGCTGGCGTCGGCCACCATCAGCAAGCGATTGAAGAACGCCCGCATGTTCTTCACGATGGCCAAAAAACGAAAACTCATCTCGGAAAATCCTTTCACGGGTGTGGGAGTCCCCGCGGGAACGTCATCGGACCGGCAGCATTTCATCACCGTGGAGGACACGGAAAAGCTGTTGGCCGTCAGCAATCCCACCTGGCGAACCATCATTGCCCTTTGCCGGTATGGTGGAATGCGTTGTCCCTCCGAAGTGCTTTCCTTCCGATGGGAGCATGTCCTGTGGGATTCCAACCGACTCGTGGTGCAATCGCCCAAAACCGAACGGCACGAAGGCAAGGAAAGCCGCGTGATGCCCTTGTTTCCTGAATTACTGCCGATTCTCTTGGAAGCCTCAGAGATGGCCGAGGACGAGACGGAATACGTCGTGGGCGGGAATTATCTTGAAGCGGCCCAAACGCCCGGTGGTTGGCGAAACTGCAATCTTCGGACGCAATTTGAGCGCATCATCAAGCGAGCGGGTTTAAGCCCGTGGCCCCGGTTGTTTCACAACCTCCGCGCTTCCCGCGAAACGGAGTTGGTGAAGGAGCATCCGATTCACGTTGTGGCCGCGTGGTTGGGGAACACGCCGACGATTGCGACCAAGCATTATCTCCAAGTGACCAACGCCGACTTTGACCGGGCAACCGGAGCGGGAGAAAAAAGCGGTGCAAAATCCGGTGCAGTAAATGCACAAGATGCGGTGCAAAATCCGGTGCAGACAGTGTACGCAGGGACTCGCCAAAATGCGAAAGACCCGCCCGAACCCCTCGAAAACCAGGACATTCCGGCGAGTTGTGGCGAGTCAAAAGTCCTTGTGGCTAAAGGATTTAATGGTCCCTACAGGGCTCGAACCTGTGACCTCTTCCGTGT
>CAWFGE010000004.1:0-123450 GCA_963815195.1 uncultured Planctomycetaceae bacterium | reverse complement strand
ACGTTCTCCACGAGACCCGCAAGTTTCCGCCGCCCGCGGAGTTCGCCGAGAAAGCCAACATCTCCAGCGAAGCCGAGTACGAGAAGATGTGGCACCGGGCCAAGGACAACCCGGCCGAGTTCTGGGGCGAAATGGCCGAGAACCTCGACTGGTTCAAAAAATTCGACAAAGTGCTCGACGGCGAGATGCCCGAGACGAAATGGTTTATGGGCGGGAAGATCAACGCGTCGTACAAATGCATCGACCGGCATTTGAGCACCTGGCGGAAGAACAAAGCCGCCATCATCTGGGAAGGCGAGCCGGGCGACACCCGCGTGCTGACCTATCAGGATTTGCACCGCGAAGTTTGCAAGTTCGCCAATGTGCTGAAGACCTTGGGGATCGAGACCGGCGACCGCGTGACGCTCTACATGCCGATGATCCCCGAACTCGCGATCGCCATGCTCGCGTGTGCCCGGATCGGGGCGACGCATTCGATCATCTTCGGCGGATTCAGTGCCGAGGCCATCTCCGACCGCAACAACGATGCCCAGTCGAAATTGGTCGTCACCGCGGATGGCGGCTGGCGGCGGGGCAAGGAAATCGCATTGAAGGCGAACGTCGACGAGAGCATGGACAAATCGCCTTCGGTCGAGAAGGTCGTCGTCGTCAAGCGGACCGGCGGCGATGTCACCATGCAGCCCGACCGCGATTTCTGGTGGCACGATCTGATGGCGGAAGCGCCTGCCGACTGCGACCCCGCGGAACTCGATTCCGAACATCCGCTGTTCATCCTCTATACCTCCGGCAGCACCGGCAAACCCAAAGGCGTGCTGCACACCACCGCCGGCTACATGCTGGGCACGATGCTGACCAGCCAGTGGGTCTTCGATCTCAAAGACGAAGACACCTATTGGTGCACCGCCGACATCGGCTGGATCACCGGGCACAGCTATATCGTCTATGGCCCCTTGGCGAACGGGGCGACGTCACTGATGTATGAAGGCGCTCCCAACTGGCCCGACGAAGGCCGGTTTTGGGAAATCGTGGAGAAGTACAAGGTCAACATTTTCTACACCGCCCCGACGGCGATCCGGTCGTTCATCCGCTGGGGTGAAGATTGGCCGAACAAGCACGACCTGTCCAGCCTGAGATTGTTGGGCACAGTGGGCGAGCCGATCAACCCCGAAGCCTGGATGTGGTATCACCGCGTCATCGGCCGGGAGCAGTGCCCGATCGTCGATACCTGGTGGCAGACGGAGACCGGCGGGATCATGATTTCCCCGCTGCCCGGCATCACCGCGACCAAGCCCGGCAGTTGCACGAAGCCCCTCCCCGGCGTGGTGCCGGACATCGTCTCCAAAGACGGCACGAGCCTGCCGGACAACGCGGGGGGCCTCTTAGTCATGCGACAACCCTGGCCGCATATGCTCCGCACGCTTTACGGCGATCACGAGCGGTTCCTGTCCACCTACTTCAGCGATGTGAAAGGCTGCTACTTCGCGGGCGATGGGGCCCGCCGGGACGAAGAAGGCTACTACTGGGTCATGGGCCGGGTGGACGATGTTTTGAACGTCGCCGGCCATCGCTTGAGTACGATGGAGGTCGAAAGCGCGCTGGTCTCGCATCCCAAAGTCGCCGAGGCCGCCGTCGTCGGTTTTCCGCACGAGGTGAAGGGCGAGGGCATTTGCTGCTTCGTGACTTTGAAAGTCGATGAGGGCACCGAAGAACTCAAGGAGGAACTCAAACAGCACGTCCGCAAGCACATCGGAGCCATCGCCACGCCGGACGAGATTCGCTTCGCGTCGGCGGTCCCCAAAACCCGCAGCGGGAAAATCATGCGGCGGCTGCTCCGCGACATCGCCGCCGGCCGCGAAAGCGCGGGCGACACCACGACGCTCGAAGACTATTCGGTCCTCGCCAAGCTCCGAGAGACGGACGAGTAAGGACCACTCGACAAAAACTGTCCGATTATCAGCGCAGGAACGCGTCAGGGTCCGGTTGTCCTAGCGTGTTCCGGCTGATGGACGGATTAAGATTCCGGCTCTTCAAAGCCAAGCTTCAGTTGGCGGTCGTCGCAGGGGACTTCTTCGATCACTTCCACGATGGCGATCGCCTCCTGTTCCGAGAGATCGACGGTGACCGGGTCTTGCGAGCAGCCGTCGGGTCCGTGCGTGATTTGCACGATGGGCCGGTCGTAGGCTTTGGGCTTCGTCCGCAAGACCGTCGCTTGGGACTCATCGCTCAACCGCACGCGGGAGCCCACGGGATAAAGACAAACGGTTTGCAAGAGCCCCCGCACCGTTTGGGGATCGTAAAGCCCTTTCCGCGTGTCCGCCAGGATGATTTCGATGGCTTGATACGGCGAGTAGGGCGGACGATGCGGCCGGCTCGACGTGAGCGCGACGTAAACGTCCGCAACGGCGGCGATCCGCGACAGGGGATGAATCTGCGTCCCGGTCCGGCCGCGCGGATACCCGCTGCCGTCCCAGCGCTCGAACATTTGATAAGCGACCTGCCTTGCCCCCACGGGCACGTCGAGGCATTTTTCCATCAGGTCGAACGTGCGGTTGGGGATCTTTTGAATTTCCAGCCATTCGTTCTCGGTCAACGGCCGCTCGGCTTGAGCCAACTGCCTCGCATATTCCGTCTGCCCCGCGCGGGAAATCAAACAGCCGACGCCCAGGTCGCTGATGTTTTCGCAGGATTTCCCCAGCACCGCCGCGATGGCCATCGCCAGTTGGGCGGTTCTCAGGCTGTGGCTGTAGCCTGCAGAGTCGCCGCGGTGGTTGATCGCGAGTTTGACGTAAAGATCCAAATCCTCGAGCATCATCTCGCAGGAGTCGACGCTCAGCGACTTGAGCTTGCCGGTCTTGTTATAGATCCCCCGGCTGACTTGGGCCAGTGTTTCTTGCAGTTCCTGTTCCTGCATTTCCCGCATCTGTTGGAAGCGTCTTGCGAGTTCCGGCGTGGGCGGGTGCGGTTTGGGCTCGCGCAGCCATTTGTTGAGGGGATGATTCCCCGCTTTGCGGATGTCGGCGGCGGTGATTTTCTGGATCTTGGGTTCGTCTTTTTTGGGGGCGACCGATCCGGGAGCAATCTCGTTGGCGTGTTCGGAATCGACGATGACCCGCGTGACGCCGCGTTTTTCCAGCCGGGCCAGAATCTGGTCGTTGAGCCGCGTTCCCGCCCCCAAAAGCAAGAGCGCCGGGTTGTACGCGTCGTAGATCGGTGTCGGAAGAATCGCACCAGGTCTTAAGGCCGACAGGTCGATGACCTGCATGGTAACGGACGCAACGCTCATCGGTGGACAACTTTCAAGGACGCAGGGGTCGGTCGTGGAGATCCGGATTTGCGGATGCCCGTTTCGCGATTGTCCTTCTTCGGAACCGGGATCCGAGCCGTGTGACGATGATCTCTCACAATGAAAGATAGATCACAAACATCGCGAAAGAGCCGGGCATTAAAGGGGATCGCCGATTCTCTGGACGGATTTTAGGAATCGTGCGGATTCTGCCGCTCTCCCGATTCGCAATTTGATGCTTTCGTGCCGGGCGTTAAATCGGTAGGATCCCGGCTTTCGCGTTTGCGTCTCGCTCTTTGAATCCAACTCTTCTTCGAAGCGGCAGTGAGTTGCCGAGAATGCCCGATGCCGATGAATGGTGCCACGTTTCGGATCGTGATCCTGGTTTCGTTTGCCCATGCCCTCGTGCACGCCTTTGAGGTATCGTTGCCCAGTGTGGAGCAAATGATCGGGACCGACTTCGGCGTGGACGCCCGCGAGACGGGCATGCTCGGGACGGTGTGGCGAATCCCGTTCGGCGGCGGGGCGCTTTTAGCCGGTTGGCTCGCCGACCGCTTCGGCTCCAAACCGCTGCTGCTGATTTTTTTGGGCGGCTGCGTGGCGACTTCGCTGGTCTCCTTTTGGGCCCCCACTTTGAACGCCTTGTTCCTGACGATGTTTGCAATGGGCTGTTTCGCCAGTATCTATCATCCCGCCGGCCTCGCGCTGATCTCCCGCGAGACCCGCGCGGAAAACCGCCCGGCCGCTTTGGGTTGGCATGGCATTTTGGGATCGCTGGGATTTACCGGGGCTCCCTTGCTCGCGGCGTTGGCATTTAGCGTGGGCTCCTTGAATTGGCGGCAATATTACGTGCTGCTCTCCGTGCCGGCGACTCTCCTGGCGGTTCTGCTCGCGGTGTCGCTCCGCGAATCCCGCCCGGCCGCCGAACCTCTCGAACCGGAAACTCCGCCGGTCGAGGAAGATCCCCGCGCCGCCGCCTCGTCCGCCATTCCCGGCGTGTTTTTCCTGCTGGTCGCGACCGGGGCGCTTTCGGGTTTCGTCTATGCCGGGTTTATGCACTTCCTACCTCGGTATTTGAACTCGGCTTTCGTGGGATTTGGCACGCTGTCCGCCGAGGGGCTGCGGAATCTGCTCGCGGCGATCGTGTTGATGTTCGCCGTCATCGGACAAGCCGTCGCCGGCCGGTTCGCCCGCCCGGGCGGGATGGAGCGGCAACTCAGCTTGGTGATGCTGGTCAATGCACCGTGCCTGGTCGGGATGGCGGTGGCCGAGGGCCCGTGGCGATTGGCGGCTGCGTGCTTGTTCGCGTTGGTGCACTTTATGAACCAGCCGCTCTATAACAGTTTGATCGCCCAATACGTGCCCGCCGAGCGCCGCAGCCTGGCTTACGGGTTCAGCAACATGATCTGCTTCGGCATCGGCGCGCTCGGGCCGTTCTTTGCGGGCTGGATGCCCACGGACCAATCCACTTATGGCGGACTGGCCGTGGTCATCACGATGGCCGGTTGGCTCGCCTGGTTCCTCAGCCGCCAGGTGAAACTCGCAGCGGGTCCGGAGCTAGCCGTTCAAGAGCAGGCCGTTCCATAAGGTGTCGCCCGCGAACACATCGTCGAGCGTCTGGTCGTCCGGAAGCCGGCGAATGCCGGGTGCCAAGGTCCCGGTCATCATGCTTCCGGGGACTTGATCGGCGGGAAGATCACCGAGGCCGAGCGTGTGCCCCAACTCGTGCAGCACCACGCTGAGGAGATCCACGCCCGGCGAAGCGCCGAGCAAACCGTTTGGCGTTTGGTTGGAAAACTCCTCGTCGCTCGAAGGCGTGGGATCGATAAACCAGCCGACGCCCGCGGCGTTATCGTCGAGATAAACCACGCCGTCACTGGCGAGGCCCAACAATCCGGGAGCCAGGTCTTGGACCACGAAGTGCGTGTCCGCCAAGGCCTGGGCCGCGGCGGGATCGAGCCCGGCGTTCTCCAACCTAGAAATCGCGGCCGACACCACGGGCGCAAGGTCCGCGGTCGTAATCGTCGCTACCGGTCCGTCGGGCAGCACCGTCCCCGCCGCCAACCGCAGCGGAGACCCCGCCGTGGGCGGGAACACGGTCCCCGACACATAGACGCCGCCGGAAAAGGTCGGATCGTACGCATAGAACCCGTCACTTCCAGATTGCGGGCTGGTTAGCAGCGGTTGGGGCAGAGGCGCTTGGACAACAAGGCCGTCTTCCTTTGCGCCGATATTTTCGACGGAGAATCGGTCCACATTGATCGAGTCGCCATCGAACACGCGGACGTGCGGCCCGCCACCCGGACCGGCGGCCAGAACCAGATCGGGCTTGCCGACGCCGTTGAGTTCCACCGTGCCCACGCGAACGCCGCCGTCAAACCCGGGGAAGGCGTTAATCTGCTCAAACTTCAAGTTGCCGGCATCGAAGATTCGCACCCACGACCCGCCGCCGACGCTAGAATCCTTGCCGACAATCACGTCGGCCCGATTGCTGCCGCCTCCGAAATCGCCGGCCGCGACAAAGACGCCTCCCGTGAAGGAGTCGGCGTACGCATAAAAGCTACCGATGGCTCCAAGGCCCTTATCGTGAATATCCACCCCGGCCGCGGAGGAGTTCTGAGGAACGGAACCGTCGAACACCCGCACGTGCGGCCCGCCGCCGGGACCGGCTCCGGTGATGATGTCCGGGATCCCGTCGCCGGTCACATCGCCGGTCGCAACCCGCACGCCACCGAAAAAGGTCACGGGATAGGCCCAGAAGTCAAAAATGGTCGCTCCCGAATTCCCGTCGAACGCTTTGACCTGTGGCCCGCCGCTGACGTCCGGGCCGGTGACAATGTCGGCAAACCCGTCTTGATTCAAGTCGGCGGCGGCCACGAAGACGCCGCCGGTGAAACCGTCATACGGCGTAAAGGTGCGAATCGTCGCTCCGGTGACGCCGTCGAACACTTTGATGACCGAAACCGTGGGCATGCCGTCCGGGCCCTTGCCTTGGGCCGTGATGACGTCCGGAGTCCCATCGCCGTTGACGTCCCCTGTCGCGACCCGCACCGCTCCGGTGAATCCTTGATAAGGGATCTTGCCATCCAAGTTTGGGACCGGGTTTCGCTTTTGATCGGTCACATGGATCATGCCGGAAGGCGTCGTTCCCGGGCCGGTGACGAGAATGCTGTCGTCATTCCGGATCGTGCCCACGCCGGTCGCTTTGGTCACGGTCAAGGAATTCAAGATCTGCGGGTTTTGGACCGAGAAGTTCGCCTTTGGTTCGAGCTCGACGGAAAAGACTTCGTCCAATTCCGTCCGCAGATCTCCGAGGATTTGGAACTGGATCGGTTGCGGGGCCGGGTCCGTCGCGCCGTCCGCGAACGTGATCGGCCCGAAGGTCGTCTGCGTGAAGTCTTGCCCGAGTTGGGCCGCCGTCGCTCCGGTGCCGGTGTTGACGCTGAAGTCCACCGTCACCCCGCCCTGAACCGCGGCCGACAACGTCACCGTGAACGTCATCGGGCTTTGGCCGCTGTCGCCTTCCCTTTGGGGCATCGGATCAGAAATGGACAATGTCGCCGTGTCGTTGTTCTCGATCGTGCCCGTCGCGGTGACGTTCGAGCCGAGGATCAACCGGTTGGCATCGGTCGTGCCATCCACTTGCGGATTTGAGAGGGAAACCAGAAAGAATTCATTGGGCTCCACAACGCCGTCTTCGTTGATTTGCACTTTGACCGTTTTGGATGTTTCGCCCGGATTGAACGTCACCACCGGTCCTGTCATCGGAATGGAATTGAAGTCCACGCCGGCGGTGGCATCGGTTCCCGTGCCGGGCAAGGTTTGGGCCGTGGCCACGTCCACGGTCACGGCATCCTGAAACGCGCGGGACAACTCTACGGTGAAGTTCAGCGTTCCGCTGCCTTCGCTTCCCGAGACGTTAAGGTCGTGGAACGACACCGTGGCGGGCGGGGAGCTTTCCAGGATCCGGCCCGTGGCCGTCCCGTCCGAGATCGTGAGCCGGGGATTCGTCGCGCCGCCGAACGTGGGCATCGACAAATCGACGAAGAAATTCTCGGTCCCTTCGTTCATGCCGTCGTTGATGATCTGCACCGGGACATCGATGGACTTGGGACCGTTGGGCGAGAACGTCACGGGGTAATTGACCAGCGGAACGAAATCTAACCCGGCCTCAGCCGTGGGGTTCCTCAGATCGCCGGGGCCGCTGGTCGAAGCGAGCACCGTGACAGGCTGATTGATGTCGCCGATAAGGTTCACGCGGAAGATGGCGTTCCCGCCTTCGACCTGATCCGGGGCGTCCGAAATGGACAGCATCGCAGTGTCGTTGTCGGTGATCGTGCCGGTTTTGCTGGCGTCTGTCGGGCTGATCTGGACCCGCGAAGGATCGTTGATGCCGTTAAACGTGACGTTCGTGATTCGCAATTGGAACGTCTCGTCGGCTTCGATCGTCCCGTCGGCGAAGATGGGGATCTGCACCGTTTGCGTGCGGGGATCGCCGTCCATGTCCTCGTCGAGATCGTTCGCCGTGAACGTCACAAAATGCGGCGAGAAGCTGAGGTCGAGCGCTTTCGCCGAACTGGGAACGGAAGGGATCGGATTGACGGTGACGGTGATGAAGTCCGACCCTTCGAGCGGCGGCGTCCCCACGTTCGTCAGTTCCACCACGAAGTTCACGAAACCGTCCGATTCCATGCCCGTCGCATCGGCCTGGATGCGGGCCGTGGCCGTGTCGTCGTTGACGATCGTGCCCACGCCTTCCAGTTTGCCCGGCAAAATCTGCGGCGAGTTGTTGATCCCGGCAAAGGTCGCGATTTCCAACCGCACCCGGAACGTCTCGTCTCGTTCGACGGTCGTATCGCCCGTGACATGCACGACGACATCTTGCGTCAGCGGGTCGTTGTCCCCATCGGTGTTGGGATCCATCGCCGGATCGAACGTGAGCATCGTCGTGCTCGTGCTGAACTCGCCCGCGGACGCGGTCCCGGCAACGGTCATCACGTTGACTTCGACGACCTCTTCGATCGGTTGGGACAGGCTGACCGAAAACACGAAATCCTTCGTGCCGGAGTCGCCTTCGGCTTCTGTCACGTCGTTGATGGAAAGCCGGGCGGTGTCGTCGTTTTGAATCGTCCCGGTGGCAGTCGTGTTCGTGCCGCTCGAGCTGCACATTCCGATCCCCGGATTCGAGGCTGGAGAGGTGGACCAAAAACGTCTCGGTCGACTCGACGGTTCGATCCCCGTAGACCTGGACCGCAAACGTCTTGGTAAGTTCGCCCGGCAGGAACGTGAGCGTTTGCATAAGGCTGTTGAAGTCCGTCGCATCGGCCGGCGAGGTTCCGCCGGTGTCCAACATTGGTTGGGCAAGCACGCTGACCGGGGCGTCGACGCGTTTGTCGAGGGACACGGCGAATAAGAAGGTCGTCACGCCCGCATCGCCTTCGTTCTGGACGACCCCCGCGATCGAAACCGTCGCGGGTCCATCATCATCATTCACGCCGACCGTCGCGGAATCTTTGCCGATCCCAGCGCCGTTGGCATTGCTCAAATGGACGCTGAAATCCTCGGCGCCCTCCACAACGTCGTCTTGGATGATCGGGATTAGGACCATCGCGGAAAGTTCACCGGGGGCAAACGTCACCACTTGGTTGAGCGACATGTAATCGCTGCCCGCGCGGGCCGAACCATCGGCGGTGCTGACATTCACCGTCACCGGCCGCACCGCGGCGCGGCTCAGCGTGACGACAAGTTGCGCATTCGCATTCACGCCTTCCGTCACGGCTATGTCCGCAATGGACAGCAGCGGCGGGTTGTCCGTGTTGACTCGCTCGATCGAATCGAATATCACGCCCGCGACAGTGCCGTTCCCCGGTGCGCTGACATTGACGTCCGCCGAACCGTCATAGTTCAACGTGTCGCCGGGAGTGGCCGGGAGGACCGGGTTGCCGCCTTGGATCGTCAGGGCGGTGCTCGAAATCGGGTCGACATTGAACGTATCGCTGCCGTCGCCGCCGTCGAGCAGAAACGCACCCACGTTCGCATAGCCGATGGACTGGAAACTGTTCGAGCTGAATTGGATGTTGTCGATGTTCGCCGTGTCGCTGCCTGGGGTCAGCGTGACGGTCAACGCGGCGATCCCATCCAGGAACCCGCCCTGCGTCGAACCGTCGATGAGCAGGTTGGACAGGTCCAGGCTGGCCATTGTCATGCTGTTGGCGTCCACGATTCCCGTGAACGCGCGGGTGATCCGCAGGTTTTGGATGGTGACCGCATTGGCCCCATCGACGAGCGTGATTCCATCGCTGTTTCCCGCATCGATGAGCGTGAAGGGCCCGGAACCGTCGAGCGTCACATCCTTGCCGATCGTCACCGACTCATGATAGATGCCGATGGCAATGCGCACGGCTTCGCCCGGCGCCACTTGATCGACGCCCTCTTGAATGGTGGTGAAGGCGTCGTAGCCGAAGACGGCCGGCGTTCCGGGCACGTTCGGCGTACCGGGATCGTTCGGGTTTTCGTCGGGATCTTCGCCCACCGTGGGATTGGGAAAATTGTCGTCCACGAAGACTTTGGTCGGGGCGAGGACGGTCAGCGTCACCGACGATGCGGTGTAATTGATCCGGACGTTGATGCCTCCAATCAGGAACGTGTCATTGTCCGCAAGCCCCGCAAAGGTTCCGCTGCGAGTCCCCGTGGCGGTCACGATCGTAAACACCGTGCCCACGCCGGGAACGAAAGACAACGCCCGGCTGGTCTCCAACGTCGCGCCGGCCAAATCGACATTGCCTGTGACGTTGAGTTGATCGTATTCCGAGCCGGCAAAGATTCCATTCAACTCGACGACGAACGTGTCGGACGAATCGAGAACCACGTTGACACTCGCGGTGATGTCGAACCGCCCCGGCGAACCGCCCGGCGACACCCGGCCGATCAGCGTCACCGTGCCACCCGTGATCTCCTGGTCGGGACTGATTCCCGGCGGGGAACTGATCACGCCATTGTTCCGCGCGGTGAGCGTGACATCGTTCGTCCCCGCATTCAAACCGGCGACATCGATCGAGCCGCCCGTGACGCTGACGGGATCGTTGAAGATCGAGGTGTTGATATCGACCGCCCCCGTTCCCGCCGCGGTATCGCCGACGGTGATCGACGTAAACCCATCTTGAAGATTGCCGAGGTCGGTCGTGTCCAGATTGAAATCGCCCGCCGCCGCACCACCGATGCCGAGGGTGCTGGCGGAAGTTGAAGGCGTGAGCATTAGCGTGCTCGAACCGCTGAGCAAGCCCGAGAGAATCACATCCGCGACGGTAATGGAAACGGCACCGCCCGCTGCGGCGGCCGTTTCGGTTTGCGTATAAGTTCCGGTGGCGTCGTCGTTGCTGTCGGCATCGATGGTGTAATCGCCTCCGTTCGTGTCCACCATCGAAACGGAAACGCCGTCCGCGGCGGTGAGGCGGACGTTGCCGCCGTTGGAGTCGATGGGATCGGTCGCATTCAAGGCCATACCGGCTGTCAAAACAATATCGCCGCCTTGCGTGATCGCGCCGCTGAGACCGTCGGCGGTGCCGACCGCCAATGATCCCGTGTTCGAAACAAATAGACCTCCGATTCCCGACTGCACGCGAGCCGCGAGGGTGCTGACGGCGGTGGAAAGCTCATCGCCGGAAGCGCCGACGCCGGTCTGGGAATCCAGTTTCAAAATGCCGCCGGTGATGTCGGCTCCGCTATCGCCTCCATCGGCGATCGCCCCCGTGCGGGCGACGACCGAGACATTATTCGCCCCGGCATCGAGTTGGGTGACGGAAATCGAACCGCCGGCGATGGTGATAAAATCGCGGAAGGTGGAAGACAGAACCGTGACCGCCCCGGTGCCCGCGGCTTCGTCGCCGATGGTGATTTCCGAAAACCCATCCATGAGCGAGTCGAGGTCGGCGTCGGTGATGTCCAGGGCCGCGCCGCTGTCCGCGGTGCCGCCCACCACGATGTCTTGAGCCGGATCGACAAGCGCGAGGACGAGCGTGCCGCTGTTCGTGGTGCTGACCGAATTGGCTCCGCCGCCAAAATCGATCTCGACCGCCTTGAGGCTGAGAGCGTCGAACACGCGGACCGTGCTGGCAAAGGAGACGAAGTTGGCGCTGTTGACGCTGATCGATTGCAGTGCCGTCGTATCGCCGACCGCGCCGGCAAAGCTGGCGTCGCCTTGGTCGGTGGTGATCGACAGATTCCGGGTGCTTCCGCCGCCGTCCTCGTTCAGCGTGCTGTTGAAGTTGACGTTCCCCGCGCCGCGCCGGTATTCAACGCGACATCCGCGGTCAGTGTGACGGCATCGGTGAAGGTAATGTCGTCGCCCGTCGTGGTGATGTCGCCCGAAAGCTGGACCGCGCCGCCGCCTTGCTCCAAGAACATTCCGCCCAATTGAAAATCGCCTGCGGCGTTGGTGTCGAGCGTGCCGGTATGCGTCAGCGTCGCGGCGTTTGCCATCACGCCGGCGTTGACCGCAATGGTTCCAGAGGTGATCGACAGGTTAGGCGTAATGGTGATTGCGCTGCTGACGGCCACGTCGCCCGTATTCGTGTTGCCGACTTGCATGGTGCCGGCGGTGATCGTGTTGAGCTCGGTATTGGTCAGCGAAAGTTTGCTCGCCGTTTCGGTGCCGAGGTCGATGTTGAATCCATTCGTCCGCTGCTGGAGCGTGACGAGATGGCCGCCGACGTCGATCGACGAGCCGGCCGCGAGGTCCATATCGTCGGCCGTGATCGCGAGGTCGCCTTTCCCGGAGACCGCGGCCGTGTTGTGAATGGCACCCGCCAACGCGGTGAGCGAAGCGTCGAAGGTCACATTGGCATTCAGTTCGATCGAACCGCCGTTGGAGGATAAATCGAACGAGCGGGCTTCGATCGGAGTGGTTTGAATTGTCAGCGTTCCATCGGCATCGAGCCGAACATTGTCGCCGTCGTCGCCTCCGTCTCCGCCATCGTCGAGGTTCACATAGCCGCCGGTGCCGGTGAGCGTCAGCGAGGCGTTGTTTGTGGTGCGGAGATCGACGGCGTCGGTTTGGTTGGCGGCCGTGGCCAGGTGGGACACGATGAGATCAGATGGCGAACTGATGAAGATATTGCTGCCGCCGGCCGTGACGCTCAACGTTCCCGCATTGGCCGCATCCGCCGACGGCGTGCCGATGCGGACGGCTTGCGGAGTCCCGGAACTCGTGCCGACGTCGCCGGCGCTGGCGGTGAGATTGATCGATCCTGCATTGGCGGTGTCGTTGCCGTCGGCTCCGCTGACCGTGGCCTCTCCCGTCGTCAGCGTGCCCAACTGAATCCCTTGAGCCGCCGGCCCGCCCGCCGTGATCCCAATCGATCCGGACGCCGCCGTTCGCGCGCGGCTCCGCCGTCGGTGGAGACGGCATTCCCGGTCGCGAGACCGCCGGTGCCGGTCACCGTGCCGCCCGCGCTGATGTTGATGCTTCCCGTGGTCACGTTCCCCGCCGAAGAAACGTCGCGAGTCGCAAGGCCGGCGTTCACGACCACGTTCCCGGTGGTCGTGCCGAGGTCGAACGCGTTGCCGGCGAGGTTCGTGGTGAGGATCGAAAGATCCCCCGTCTCGGTGTTGAGATGGAAGTTCTCCATCGAGGTGCTGTAGCCGTCGGCCCCGGTGAGGGAGAGGCCGGCGGTGCTCGTGGTGCTCAAGACGATGTTGTTGGACGCGCCGGAAGAATTGTCGAAAATCCGCGAGACGGCCAGGTTTTGATCGGAGGTGATGTAGACGTTGTTGTCGTTGGTATCGATCCGCAACGTGCCGCCGACTTCGACGTCGAGGGCGCCGTTGGTTCCGCTGGTGCCGATGTCCCCGTTGACGTTAAACACCATGTTGCCGCCGGCGTGGATGATGTTTCCGGTCGCCGCCGCTTCGTTGATGCCGGCGCCGGCCGTCACCGAAAAGTCGTTGGCAACGTTCACCGCGCCGAGCACGATGGCGTTCGCATCCCTAAGCGATGCGGTGCCCGCGTTGATGATCGTGACGGTGCCGAAGTCGTTGCCGGGTTCCGCCAGCGTGATCGTCCCCGCGGCCCCAGCGTCCAGGGTCGTCAATCCGCTGGTGACAATGGAAACGCCGCTGCCTTGCTGAATCGTTTCCGCCGAGAGGGAAAGAGCGTTCGCCCCCAAATTGAGGTTCGCGTTCACCTGAATGCTGTCGGTTCCGCCTTCGCCGTCGAGCGTGAGCTGGGCGGAAAAACCCGCCGGCAGAGAGGAGACGGTGATGCTGTCATCCCCGCCGCCGCCGCGGATGGTCAGCGAATTGGCGGGAGCCGCAAAAGTCACCGTTTCTCCCGTGTTGGTTGCGGTGACGGTGATGTTTCCGCTGCCGCCGCCGGCGTCGGTGACGACGATGTTGTCGTTCTCGGCGTCGGAATAAATCAGCGTGATGTCGGCCGACGGAGTAATGGGGCCGTTGATCGGCTCGAGCCCGGTGTAGGTGATGAAGTCGGTCCCGCTGCCGTCCACTTGCACGCTGCCCGAGTGGGCATCGTTAAACAGATATTCGATGCTGCTGGCGGAGCCGGTCAGCACCAGCGAATCGCCCGGCGTCCCGGCTTGGCCTTGGCCGTCGTAAACGATGCTCAGGCCCGCGGTTCTCAGGGAAAGGTCCACGGTGAGCGCATCGTTTCCGTCGCCGCCGTTGATGACGACCGTCTTCCCCGTGATGTCCGCCACGAGAACCGTTTGCACGCTGACGCCGTCGTTGATGAACAGTCTCGTGCCGTCCGTGGTGAGGGAAATCGCATCCTGATTGCCCGTCCCCGTAATTTCGAGATTGCCGCCGTTCATGGCCGACGCGACTGGCTTTTTGTATTCGTACGCTCCGATATTGACGGTTGTATTAATCCGCGGGAAACCGGAGCCGCGCTGATCGAACTGCAAGGGTTGCGACAGGTCATCCACGGCGAAGGTATTGTTCCCCGCGTCAACGGCCGGGCCACTCGCAAGCAGGGCATGCGTCAGAGTCGGCCCGCCGTTGTCGGCGAGGGTGGCGTTGAGCACGGTGTTGATGTCGAGCAGCTCGCGCCCGCCGACACCGTCATCCTGGCCTACAATGGTGCCGGTCATCCCGTTCGTCAGCCCGCCGGCGGAAGCGGGATCGCCGACGAGGTTGTTATTTGCCGCGGTGAGGGCTCCAAAAATGTCGTTGGGCGTTCGACTGGCCCCGGCATCGACGAAGTTGCCGGCGACGATGCTGTTATTGAGCGTGACCGCTCCGCCCGCGAAAACTCCGCCGCCGGTGGAGCTTTCGGCGGCCGTGGCGTCGTCCGCGTCCGCCGTGTTTTTGGTGATGGTGCCGTTCGTGACCAAAAGCTGCGCTGCCGGCTTCGCTGTAGATTCCGCCGCCGTCGCCATTGGCCGCGTTTTGCGAAAAGGTGCTGTTGATGAGTTTGGTACTGCTTCCACCCTCGGCGAAGATCCCGCCCCCCGCGATGCCGGCTGCGTTTTGAGACAGCGTGCTTCCCAACACCACCAGCGTGCTCCCGTTGGCCGTGAAAACGCCGCCTCCGGAAGCGGTCGCTGTGTTCTGCTGGAGCATGCTGTCTTTCAGGATCAGATTCTCGGCGTTAAAGATCGCTCCGCCACGGCCTCCCATGCCGTCGGTCAGCGTCAGCCCGGAAAGCGTCACGTCGATTTGCGTTCCGGCATTGCTATCGTCAACCAGAAAAATCTGCGAAGCGTGGTTGCCGCTGATCGTGAGCTGATCCGCCCCCAAGCCCGCGATCGTTACATCATCCGTGACGGTGAGCGGACCGCTGAGCGTGATGGTTTGTCCGGAGAGGCTCCCGGCAAAAGTGACGGAGTCGGCACCGGGATTGGCATCGGTCAATTCAATTGCCTCGCGGAGGGTGAGTTGGCCCGTCGAGTAATCGCCGTCGCTCGCGTCGCCGGCATTGTCCACCGTGAGATCAAATGTCTGGACTTCATACGCCCCGATATTGGCGGTGCCGCTAGAAATGCGGGCGAACGGGGTGCCGCGCTGGTCGGTCGTGAGCGCCGTCGATTCCGTGCTTCCGTCCACAGTGGCGCGGTTTTTGTCGCCCGCATCGAGGGCGGGACTGTTGGCCGCGAGCGCTAAGGTTTTCGTCGGTCCGCCGTTTTCGGCCAGCGTCGTGTTGAGGACGGTGTTGATGTCGCGTCCCGCTCCCGGCGATGCCGGCGATGTTTCCATTGATTCCGTCGGTGATCCCGCCGGACGTGTTCGCATCGCCGATGAGGTTGTTGAAGGCGGTTTCGACCGTCCCGCTAATATCATTCGGAGCGGAGCCCGCACCGGCGGTATTCCCCGCGACGATGGTATTGACGAGCGTTGCATGCGTGCCCGTCCCGGCGGCCCAGATGCCGCCGCCGCCGTTCCCGGCAACCGCCGCACTGTTCTGTGTGATGGTGCTGTTCACGACGATGAGCGTCGTGCCGGCCGCCGCCAGAATCGCCCCGCCCGCTTTTCCGCTCACGTTTTGGGTGAGCGTGCTGTTGCGGACGGTGACGGTCCCCGTGGTGCTTTCTTGGGTAATGGCCCCGCCCCCGTTGTCCGTCCGGGCGTCGGTCGCGTGATTTCCCATGAATGTGCTGCCATCGACCAGGACGGTTCCCCCGTCGGTCGTGTTGATGATCGCGCCTCCCTTATTGGCGGCAGCATTGTTTTCAAAAGTGCTGGCATAAACCTCCAGGGTTCCGCCTGACGTGTTCCGGATCGCGCCGCCCACGCTGGTGGTGGAATTGCCCGTGAGAATGCTCCCGCGGACGGTCAAATGGCCACCAAAATTCAAAATTCCCGCACCGTTCGAAGCATTTCCGTCGGCGATCGTCAGTCCGCTCACGGCCGCGGTAACCGTTCCGGTGGTGGACGAACCAATCTGAAAGACGCGAGCCGCGTTGTTCCCGCTGATTGTGAGATTGTCGGCTCCCAGGCCCGTGATCGTCAGATCCTCGCTGATGACGTCGAGCGCCCCGCCGGTGAGGGTAATCGTCTCGCCCGACAATCCCCCATCGAAAGTGATGGTATTCGCGTCGGGGTTCATGTTGGAAAGTGCAATGGCCTCCCGCAGCGAGAGGTCGCCGATCGAGTAGTTACCGTTGCTTGTGTCATCGGTGGTGTCGACGATCAGATGGCCCGTGGCGGCCACGAAGGCTTCGAAACTGCCGTCCGCGTTCATTCCCGTCGGATTGCCTTGCGCATCGTAGCCGATGCGAGTTCCGTTCCGATTGATGCTCGTGGCGTAGCTGTCCTCGAAGGTGGAATCCTCATTCGTGACCTGGAGGAATCCCTGCCCTTCGCGGTACAGAAACAGCTCGCCGATGGATTGGCTGTTTTCGCCCGTGAGATCGGCATACGACTGAAAGACGATCGCCTTCCCGTCGCCGCTGATCAAGGGGGCGAAGCTGGTGTCGTTCGTGGCCGTGACCTGGGTGAATGTCGCGGTGGTCGTGTCGTAGAAATATATCTCGGTGGAAGTGTCCGCGTTGTTCCCGACAAAATTTTCCCGCGAGTCGAATGCGATCCGGGTGCCGTCGCCGCTGATCGTGGGGCCGAAGCTGTCGAATGTTGGACCCGACGTGATTTGCGACAGGCCGGCGGTCTGGTCGTAGAGGAAGACCTCATCGTTGCCGTCCGCATTTTGCCCGAGAAGGTCCACGTCGGAAGAGAACGTCACCCGCTGCCCATCCGCGCTAATCTGCGGGGCGGTGAAATTGAGCGATCCCGTGGACGATGTGACCTGCGTGAACGTGGACGTGGCGATGTCCAGCACGAAAACCTCGTCGTTGTGGTCGGCGTTGCCGCCCGTGTAGTCCGCATCGGAAATGAAGGCGATGTGGGACCCGTCGGCGCTGAGGTCGCCCGCGCCCGCGTTCCCGCCGCTCGGCGAGGCGACGTTCGTCAACTGGGTGAATCCCTGCCCGACTTCGTACAGAAAGAGCTCGAAACTTCCATCCGCGTTCTGGTTCGCGAAGTTCCCGTCCGAAGCAAATGTGATTTTCGTGCCGTCATCCGAAATGGACGCCCCTAAACTGTCGGCCGTGGCGTCGTTCGTGATTTGGGTCAGGCCCACCTCGGCCTGGAACAAGAAGATTTGATAACGCCCGTCCGCATTCTGGCCGGTGAGATCGGCGGTCGACTCGAAGGCAACAAGAGTGCCGTCCGCATTCACCGAAGGCGACGTGCTGAAATCGTTGGCGGCATCCGTCGCATTCGAAAGCTGCGTGATCGCAGCACCGCTTAACAGCGTGCGGTCTTCAAGCACCTCCGCCTGATTCCAACAAAGAGAGCGGCTCTGTTTCCGATGTGAAACCGATGCCCGAACCAATCGAGAGCGGACCTTCCGAGAAATCGGCGTTCCGGAAAACAAGGACGACAACCAGTGAGCCAGCAACATTGGGGCGGTCTCCTAGAGGTTCAACAAGGCCCGAACACGCATGGTGATTGGGAACATCGCGGGAGAAAATAGTGAAAATGCGCAGTTTAGACAGTTTTGCGTATTGCAAAAACTTTAACGGTTCTAACGCGCCCACTGACCATTTGCAACACCCAATCGGGAACCTCCTTAAGGAGATTCCACGAACCGCCCCTGCGGAAACTGTCCGACCGCTCGCGGCCCAAGCTATGGGGACGGCAAAAGCGCGAGCGTGCCCAGGCCGTAAAACGTGTATTCGACGTCCGCTTGCTCGTCCCAACTGGCCCCGCGAAATCCGCCCGTGGGGAATTCCAGCCAGCCGGTCAGATAGTCCCGAACCCGTTTGAGATCAAGCACATCGGGAATTTCGAGATCCAAAAGCGTCAATAGCCCCGTAAACGTGGACAGGCCGTCGGCAAAGGGGATACGCGTGTTCGCTTGAAACCCGCCCTCATCGCTTTTGACGCTGAAAAGAAACTCCCGCACGTCGGCTCGCAGTTCGTCGTCCATGGCGTCAATCATCGTCAGCACCGCCGCCGCCGCCGCGGTGGGATTTGTTCCGCTGCGTTTCATCGGTGCGATTTCCACGAACCCGCCGTCGTCCCGCTGCCGATCGTACAAAAACTGCACCAACGCGTTGGTCCTCGGCAGCGGCAGACCGATCAGTTCGTAACTCAGCGTCACGAGAAAGGATTGATACGTGCTGCCCGCGGCTCCTTCGGGGCTTTTCGCATAGCCGCCGTCCGACGTGCGGACGCTCTCCAATCGCTCGGCAATCCGCGCGGCCCAGCCGGGCTCTTCCGCCTCTTTGGGAACCGGACCGCCCGCCAGTTGGACGGCCACCGAGGTCGAAAGCCAACTGAGCAAATCGACCAGACTCAACCGCAGCGGCTCGAACGATCCCAAGAACCGCCCGATGCGGCCAGCCGCCTCCACATCGAGCGCCCCCAGCATCGCCAATCCGCGGACCGCGAAACTCGTGTAGTACAAATCGGAATCGCCTTCGCGCCCGCGAAATCCGCCGTCCGGCATCTGATGCGCGAGAATAAAATCCCGATGCCGACCTTTGCGCGCGGCATCGGCCCCGGCCCATCCCGAAAACAGGCGCTCGGCAAGCCGAATGAGATACGGTTCTCTCGCCATCTCTCGCTCTGCGACGACGATTACTTCGCGGCCGCTTCTTTGGGTTGTTCCAGCCCCGGGGCGGCGGTGAAGCTCAGAAGTTGCTTGCCGTCTTGCGTATTGAAAATGTGGATCTGGCCGTTGTAGGTGCCGGTGGCGGCTTTGTTGACAGCGGGGCTCGAGGCGACCGCATAGACCCAGTCGGCGTGGCCGCTGTAGGTTTTGAGGGCTTGGCCGTTACTGAGCTTGTGCTGGCGGGCGTTTTTGTCGGCGCAGGCGGTGAAAACGTCGCCGTCTTTGGTGACTTCCAAGTGGAAGATGTCGCCGCCGAAGCCGCCGATCTTGCGGGCTTCCTTGGCGTCTCCGACGTTCCAGATGCGGATTTGCTTGTCCGCTCCCGAGGTGACGACCTGCTTGCCGTCGGGCGTGAAGGCGACGCCGTACACGGAATCGCCGTGGCCGTTGAACGTGACGAGCGAATCGCCAGTTTTCGCATCGAACACCTTGGCGGTTTTGTCCCGGCTGGCGGAGGCGAGCTTGGTCCCATCGGGACTATAGGCGAGGCCCATCACCCAGTCGGCGTGGTCTTCGATGGAGAGTTCTTCCTTACCGGTGGCGATGTCGAACACGCGGATCGTGCGGTCCGCCCCGGCGGAAGCGAGTTTCTTGCCATCGGGACTCCAAGCGACGGCGAAGAACGCATCATCGCTGACGCCAAAATCCCCCAGCAGTTTGCCGTCTTCTACGTTAAAGAGTTTCAGTTCACCGATCTGGGCCGGGGTGCCCGCGGCGGCGGCGAGGGTTTTGCCGTCACTACTGAATTTCAGATCATAAACCCGCTCGGCGACGTTGGTGATCCGGCGGACGAGTTTGCCGTCGTCGGGGTTCCAGAGCAGGATTTCATGGTAGCCGGAACTGGCGAGCAGCTTGCCGTCGGGCGAAAAGGCGAGGGCCGTCACCGGAATCGGCACGCGGTACGTCTCCGGCGGCAGGGGCTGCGGGAGTTTGGGCATGATGGCAATCAACGGAGCCTCGGCGTCTTTGCCGGCGTCGAGCTGGCCGCCGGTGCTGATCCATTTTTTCACGCTGGATTTTTCTTCGTTGGTCAAGGGGTCGGCATCTTTGGGCATCGAGCCATCGTCGATCAGGATGTAAAGATTGGAGGAATCCGGATCCCCCGGCTCCAAGACGGCTCCCGATTCTCCGCCCTTCTTCAGCGCGGCGAAGGTTTCCATGTTCAGCCGGCCTTTTGCGGTGCGGGCGTTGTGGCAGGCCAGGCAGCGCTTGGCGAAGATCGGAGCGATCGTTTCGGAGAACGACACCATCTGGCCCGCGGCGATCAAGTTCGCCTCGACCGCTTTTTGTTTCCCCAGCCAATCCGCCGAGATCGTTTCCAGGTTCTTCTGGGCGTCGGCGAGTTTGGGATCGAGGGCGGCGAGTTCCTGCTCGACGGCTTTGGTTTGCTCCGGGGCTTTGGCGATCGTCTCTTTGGCCGCGGCGATTTTTTGCTCCGATTCTTTCGCCGCGGCTTCTGCGGTCTGAAACGCCTTTTCCTTCTCGGCGAGCGCGGCGTCGGCTTTGGCTTTTTCCTCGTTGCCTTTCTGCAAAGCTTCGGCGGCGGGTTTGTCGTCGGGCTTGTCCTTGGCGGCCTGCTCGGCGGCCTCGGCTTTTTTCGCCGCGTCCTCTGCCGTTTTTTTGGCGGCGTCCCGGGCGGCTTGGGCTTTTTTGAGCTCTTCCTGCTGTTTTTTGAGAGCCGCTTCCGCTTCGGTTTGCGTCCGCTTGGCCTGGGCGGGGGCCGCCTTGGTTTGGATCAACTTCGTTTTGAGGGCCGTTTGTTCGTCTTCGAGCGCTTTGAGCGATTTTTCCGCCGCGGTTTTCTGTTCAAGCGAGGCGTCGGCTTCTTTTTTCAAGGCGGCGACGTCTTTTGCATCCTCCGCGAACAACCGGGGCGATTGGGAAATGGCGAGCACGAAGAGAAGGCAAAATGGACGAAGGGAAAAATCGCGCATGGGAAGCGTTCCTGTCGAAAAAACCGGAAGAGCAGGGCGGGATTGTGGTTGGGGATGTCCGGGGCGGGATCAAAATTTCCTAATGCTTTAGGATCATCACATCGAGGGCGGATGTCAAGGAATGCGATGCAATCGGCTCGATGCGCGGTTTCCGCGCAATCCCACCGGCTTGCCCGGACTGCCTGATTCTTCGTGGATTTCCCACCCGCCCGCGTTTGCCATTTCCCGATAAGAGTTTGCGGGACCGCACCCTCAATCGACTGAGCCGCGTTTCTCGTAGCGGGACCTCCGGCCACCGTTCACCTTCCCCAGTGGCTGGAGGCCGCCGCTACGAATCTTCACCCTTTGCCTGTGGAAGCTGCCGCGATGACTTTTCGAATTACGCTCTTGGTTTTGGTCACGGGACTGTTCGCCATGATCTGGACTCACGACCAATCCCGGCCGAACCGCTCCGTTTCCGCATTGCCGAAACACCGCGAATCGCATCCTGCGGTGATCGCAAACGGTTCGCCATTGCGGCCGGTCTCGATCGTGACCGAAGAAGATCGGCAGCCGGCGGAAATTCCGATGGACGATTTGTGGATGTTCGGCGGCGTGGACATGCCGTTGCCCGAAGGTTTGGTTCCCGGCGAATACCGCGTGGTGAATAATACGGGAACAGTCCGACATCTGACGCTGACGCTCGATGACCTGACGAGCTATTACCAAGCCGAGCCGATTTTCATCACGCGGGACATCTATCAATCGGAAGATGAAGAGCACCGTTGGTATTTCGTCCGCGTGCAATCGAGCGACGAGGTGAAAATTTCCGCCGTCGCCGAGCGGGGCAAGCACATCGAACTTCCCGCCGTGGCCGAGCGCGGGACGCATCCGCAGTCGGCGGCCGTCGCGGAGCGGGATGAATCCTGGCGATCGCAAGAACTGGTCGGCCACATTATCGTGGGCGCCGGGCGGGATTTGGCAAAGAAGTTCAATCGCGCCGCGGGTTATCGCCAAAAGATTGCGCGGCTGATTCGGCGGACGGCCTGGATTGGGCTGGAACAAACACTGCGTGTTATGAAATAGCGATTTCGCTAGGAAAGCTCACTTGACGGCTCGTGAGAAATCAGCCGGCTGACGCCGGCCGCTCGCCTGGGCGTTGGCGGAGCCGCGAAACTTCTGTAATCTAAAGGAAAGTATTTTCCAATACGATTCACAGGAGAGACGGGCATGCGGCAGCGCGTGTTTCAGGTTTTGGTTGTTGGGTCACTTTGTGTGATGGGGTCCGCGGCGATTGCGGCCGAACCCGCGAAGCCCGTCGATTTTACCCGCGACATCCGGCCGATCCTCTCCAACAAATGCTTCAAATGCCACGGCCCGGACAAATCCGAACGCCAGGGCGGGACGGACGGGCTCAGGCTCGACAACGAAGCCGGGGCGTTTGAGGATCTCGGCGGATACACCGTAATCGTGCGCGGCAAGCCGGGCGAAAGCGAACTCGTCCGCCGGGTGGAAACCGCGGACGCGAGCGAAAAAATGCCGCCGCCCGAAAGCGGGAAAAAACTGAGCCCGCGGGAGATCGAACTCCTCAAACGCTGGATCCGCGAAGGGGCGAACTATGCAAAGCATTGGTCCTACGTCAAACCCAAGCGGCCGGCATTGCCCACGGTGAAAGACACCGCCTGGCCGCGGAATGAAATCGATCGTTTCCTCCTGGCCCGGTTGGAACAGGAAGGTCTCCGGCCGTCGCCTCGCGCGGATAAGTCCACCTTGGTTCGGCGGTTGTCGCTGGACCTCACCGGTTTGCCGCCCACGCTCGCCGAGGTCGAGGAATTCGTCAACGACAAACGCCCCGATGCTTACGAGCAGTTGGTGGATCGGCTGTTGGCCAAGGAAAGTTTCGGCGAGCATTGGGCGAGGATGTGGCTGGATCTTGCCCGCTATGCCGACTCCGCGGGCTATGCGGACGATCCGCCCCGCACGATCTGGGCCTACCGCGATTATGTGATTCGCTCGCTGAACGCCAACAAGCCCTTCGATCAATTTACCATCGAACAGATCGCGGGCGATCTGCTGCCCGACCCCACGAACGAACAACTCATCGCGACGGCGTTTCATCGGAACACATTG
Source organism: uncultured Planctomycetaceae bacterium (assembly GCA_963815195.1). GTDB lineage: Bacteria > Planctomycetota > Planctomycetia > Planctomycetales > Planctomycetaceae > CAWAVN01. Next base: position 100,496 of record CAWFGE010000004.1, on the reverse strand, counting down.
ACGAACAACGAAGGCGGCACCAACGACGAGGAGTTCCGCAACGTCGCCATCGTGGACCGGGTGAACACGACGATGGCCGTGTGGATGGGCACGACGATCGCCTGCGCCCAATGCCACAGCCACAAGTACGACCCGATCACGCAGGAAGAGTATTTCCGGTTCTTCGCGTTCTTTAATAACACGGGAGACGCAGACCGCCGGGACGAAAGCCCGCTCCTCGAAATCTATACGCCGGAGCAAAAAAAGCAAACAGCCGGCTGGCAAACCGAGATCGCAGCTCTCGAAGAAAAGTTGAAGACACTCACCCCCGAACTTAAAACCGCTCAGGCAAAATGGGAAAGCCGACTGCAAGAGCCGCTCGCGTGGAAAACAGTTCGGCCTTCGGAAGTGCAAACGGAATCGAAAACGCCTGCGAGAATTTTGGAAGACGGTGCGGTGTTCGTCGAGTCCGCCGCGGCGCGGACCGCTATAAAGTGCAGTTGCCCTTCGCGGAGGATGTTTCGCTCTCGGCGATCAAGCTCGAAGCATTGCCGCACGAAAACCTGCCCGCGAAAGGACCGGGGCACGCAAACGGAAACTTTGTCATTTCCAAATTCGAGGCCTCGGTGGTTCCGCCGGAGAATGCCGCGACCGAAGGGCGGTATGTGCGGATTGAGATTCCCGGCGATCAGAAAATCCTCTCTTTGGCCGAAGTGCAAGTGTTCGTCGGCGGCAAGAACGTCGCCGCCGCCGGCACAGCCACCCAAAGCAGCACCGATTACGAAGGCCCCGCGAAGCTGGCGATCGACGGCAACACGAATGGGGACTATTTCCAAGCCAAGTCCACCACGCACACGGCCGTCTCCAAAAATCCCTGGTGGCAAGTGGATCTAGGATCGGTAAGGCCTTTGGAACGCCTCGTGATTTGGAATCGCACCGACGGCAACGTCGGCAGCCGCTTGAAAGATTTCCGCATCGCGGTCCTCGATGAGAAACAAAAACCGGTCTGGGAACAGACCGTCGCGATGCCGCCCAATCCGAGCGCGGCGTTTTCGATGCAAGGCATCAAGCCGATAACATTCTCCGCAGCCATCGCGGACTTCACGCAATCGGGCTTTAACGCGGCCGATGTCATCCAAGCCAAACCCGATAAAAACGCCCGCGGCTGGGCGATTGCTCCACATTTCGGCAAGCCACATGAATTAACGCTGTTGCCGGGTTCGCCCCTCGTCATCAAAGCCGGTTTCCAGTTGGTGCTCACCATCGAGCAGAAATCGAACTCCGCAAATCACACCTTGGGACATTTTCGCGTGGATGTGACCGCGGATCCCCGCGCATCCGAACTGGCCCGTGTACCGGCGTCTGTATTGGCGATTCTCAAGACTCCGCCGGAGAAACGCAGCGATCAACAACAAGCGGAACTCGCCCGGCAGTTCCTGGCGATGACGCCCCAGTTGGAAGCCGAGCGGAAAACACTCGCCCAGCTCAAAAAGCAGCTCGCCGAGCAAAAGCCGACGACCACCGTGCCCATCCTGCGCGAACAACCGGCCGCGAATCGGCGGGTCACGAAGATGCAGGAGCGCGGGAATTATCTCATCACCGGAAAACAAGTGACGGAAGGCGTGCCGGCGGTGTTTCCTCCGCTGCCTGAAGAGGCCCCGAAAAATCGGCTCACCTTGGCCCACTGGCTCGTCGATGAAGACAACCCGCTCACCGCCCGCGTGATCGCCAACCGCTATTGGGAAAAAATCTTCGGCATCGGCCTCGTCGAAACCAGCGAAGAATTCGGCTCCCAAGGCGAACTGCCTTCGCATCCCGAACTGCTCGATTGGCTGGCGACCGAACTCGTCCGAAACGGCTGGGACATGAAGCAGTTCATCAAGCTGCTGGTGACATCCGCGGCTTACCAACAGTCGGCCCGCGTGACGCCGGAGCTTTTACAAAAGGATCCTGACAACCGCCTGCTCGCGCGGGGGCCGCGGTTTCGGATGTCGGCGGAGATGGTCCGCGACCAGGCCCTCGATGTCTCGGGACTGCTTAGCCCGAAGATGTACGGCCCGCCGGTCAAGCCGCCGCAACCCAAGCTGGGCGTGAGTGCCGCGTTCGGCAGCGGGATCGACTGGCAAACGAGCGCCGGCGACGACAAATATCGCCGGGGCCTTTACACGATGTGGCGGCGGTCGAATCCGTATCCATCGATGGCCGCGTTCGACGCCCCCAACCGCGAGGTGTGCACGCTCAAACGCGACCGCACCAACACGCCGCTCCAGGCCCTCGTGACTTTGAACGATCCCGTCTACGTCGAAGCCGCCCAAGCCCTGGGCCGACGCATGGCCGCCGCGGAGGGAAGTTTAGAAGAGAAGATCCGCTACGGTTTCCAACTCTGCGTCGCCCGCCCGCCGTCGGAGAAAGAAGCCGAGCGATTACAGAGGCTCTATCAGACGGCATTAAAACGCTACGCCGCCGCCCCGAAGCTCGCCGAGAAGATGGCCACCGACCCATTGGGTCCTTTGCCCAAAGACGCCAAGCCGGATGAATACGCCGCCTGGGCGATGCTGGGCAACGTGCTGTTGAATCTCGACGAGATGTTCATGCCGCGGTGATCTGAGGAGTCAAGGCCGGCGGAGCCTGCCCTACGGGTTTACCGGCGGCTAGCGCCCAGCCGCTCACTTTATTCAAACCGCAGCAGGCCGAAGGATTCGGGGCGGGGTTTGGAGCCGGCGGCTTCGGGCCAGCCTTGGACGCCCACGGCGGGCATCGTGCGGACGATGCCGAGGCCCCAGGTCATGCCCACGCCGGGCGGTTCGGGAACCAGTTCTTTGAAGGGGATCGCCGCTTCGATTCGCCAGCGTTTTTCGTCAGCCTCGGCCGCGACGTACCACTGGGGATTCCAGCCCAGATCGTCCCAGCATTTGTCCCGCGTCCAGCCGCGCTGGTCGACTTCCAGGGTGTACCAGGCGGCGTAGTCGCGATCCACATCGATCGCGAGCGCCAAGCGATCGAACAGCAACAAGTCCGCATCGTGCGTGCGGCCGCCGAGCTTGACGCCATCCGCGGGAACATGCTCCGCACGGGGCAGGCTCGCCGCGATGTAAAGAAATTCCCGGTCGTGGCAGAACATGATGAAGCCGTCGTCCGCGGTCGGCGAACCGAGGGTTTGCGATTCGGGCTTGGGGTTCTTGAGCGGCAGGATCTTCGCGGCCTGCCAACAGGGCTCGGCAAGGATGCCGTCCAGATGCGGCCGCTGCTTGGTGACGTGGCAGGACACGATCGGCTTGGGCGGTGCCGCGAGCGGGTTCGTCAGCCACAACTCCCCGCTGGCGGCGGTTTTCCACGCGTCGTCATCGCCCAGGCGCTGGAACCGGCGGTAGTAGCTGTCGGAGAGCCGATACACGCCGCGCTGCCTCATCAAGGTCGCGAGCGGAAATTGAACTTCCGGCTCTAAAAACAGCGGCGGCGATGCCTGGCGGATCAACGCCGCCATCTGCACCGCTTGCTGTTGCCAGTTCGCGACGACGCCCGTCCGCCAATCCTTTTCCTTGGTGATTTTCACGCTTCCGGCGCTGGCGATGAACTGCGCGGGATCGGGGCCCGTCGCCGGCTGTTGGTATTCCGCGAGTTGGATTTGCGGCGAGGCGGCTTTCGCGAGGGCATTGTTGATCTGGTCCTGGATGGCCTGCGGATCGGATTGAAACGTTTGCCGCGTGACCGAATCCTTCCGGGAACGCTGCCAGGCGGGTTCGGCCGCGGTCCAAAGCTGAAACAGCCAGCGCATCGCATCCTGGGCCACGGGTTCGTGGGGATATTGCTCGACGAGTTCCACCAAGGTGGATTCCACGAGATCCCACCGCGACTGCCGGCGGTAATCCTCCGCGAGCCGGGCCAGTTCGAGCGCGGCTTCCCGCTTTCGTCATGCCCGCGGTGACCTGGCGAAGCTGGGCAATGACCTGCGAGGCATGCCGGGGGTCCTGCATCATCCGCTCGGTGTAGGCGTGAAAGTTTCGCTGCCGTTCCATAACCGCCCGGCGCTCGGCATCGTTTTGGGGATCGATCGGCAACAACACCCGGCGGGCCGGCGAACCGGGCGGAATCGCCAGCCCCGCAAAGAAATTCCCTTGAAGAGTTTGAGTGTTCTCCTTTTGAGCGTGATCGAAAACCAGACGGTAGGCTTCGCGAGTGGGGATCGTGGCTTTGACGGAAAGCAATCTCGCGCGGGCCGAGGTGCTCGCGGTTTGCAGTGAGGTTTTCAGGCGGGGCAGGTATTCGTGCAGATCGAGATGTGTCTCCCCCACGCTGCCCGCGGGGAGTTGTTGGTAGATTTTCCGGACTTGCCACGGCCGGAGGCCCGCTTGTTCCTGCTGGGCGATGTACTGCGTGGGATCGGCGGCTTGTTCCACCGCGCGGGTGATCGCCTCATGGAGGAGTTTGGTGAGGGCATCGTCTTTCGGGCAATCATCGAGCACGATCACATCCGGCCGCCACGTGCGGAAGCTGCTCGACCAAATCTCCGAGAAAGACATTCGCAAATTTGTTTTCCGTTCGCGCGTTCCAGTCGGCGAGCAGGCGTTCGGAATTCTTTTCCAGGCCCGGCACCACCAGCGGCAGTTGCCAACTGGTTTCGGCGAACGAACCGCCCACATCAGCGACAGCTTCCGACAATTGCAGATCGAGACTCGCGAAGTCCGCGGCGTCCGCACCGAGATCCCGGCGGGCGGGAAGATACACGGCGCTGCGGTAACCTTCATCGCCGCTGAGCTTGGTCAACAGCGCAAACGGAACACCCGAGGGCCGGGCGGAGAGAATCATCAAAGCGGCCCGGCGGTGCTCGCCGCGAATCGTCCGCCAAGTCTGGCCGCCGTCGCCGGTCCAGAGCATCAGCCCCATCGCCCCGACCGCCCAACCCGTGGTTTCGGAGGTGAACGTCATCGCGGAAATGGGCAGCGGCTGCCCGGTGAACTGTTTCTGCCAGCTCCGGCCGTTGTCCGGCGAATGCCAAACCACGCTGCCGGGATTTCCCGCGACCCAGACGTGCGTGCCCTGGTTGGCGAGGGCTCGGAAGTCGATCGTGCTTTGGGCGGTTTGAGGCAACTGGCCGGCGGGCGGATGCCAGGATACGCCGCCGTTGTCGGTTTGCATCAACAGCCCGCCGTCGCCCGCGAGCCAGCCGGCATCGTCGCGGTTCACGCGGACGGCGTGGATGTTCCTGAGGCCGTCGGTTCCCGATTGCGACGCGAGCATTTGCCCGCCGCCGACGAGTTTCACCTGCCCGCGAAGCCCGGCGACGACGCCGACTTCAGGTTCGAGAAACTCCGCCGTTCGCCAGCCGGAGTGGCGTTCGCCGGGGGTCGGCAGCCAGGTTTTGCCGCCATCTTTGGTGATGAGCACGCCGGTGGGATGCTCCTGTGTTGCTTCCCCGACGGCGACGCCTTCTTGCAATCCGAAGAAGTGAATGTAGGTCAAGGTGGGCACGGTGTCGCGGGCCAAAAGTTGCCAGGACTTGCCGCCGTCGTCGGTGAACAGCACGACGCCGTAGCTCAAGCGGGTGTGAGGCGTCGTGCCGCCGCCGGCGATCCAGCCCACGCGGTCGGTGAGGAAACAAATGCTCCTGAGCGGGCAATCGACAGGCGAGGCGATGAACTCCCACGTCTGGCCGCCGTTGTCCGTGTGCCAGATCACCCCATGATCGCCCACCGCCCACCCGATCTTCCCGCCGACGAACTGCACGTCATGAAGCGCAGCGTCTTCCTGCACGGGCAGCGCCTGGGCGTTCGCGATGCCGCCGCTCGCAATGAACGCGAACATCAACAGGATCAAGCGTGAGGTTGGAGGATGGAGGATGGAGGATAGAGATTGCCGCACGGTTCGTCCCTTCAAATCTCAAGTTTCCGAGGACAACGGACAAATGCGAGGGATTGCGGGGTGGCTGGGGCGCAAAACCATTGGCCGAGTCAGTCGGGCTGTGCGTGCTGGGGCCGTGTGATCTTTTTATGGTTTGTCCACAGCCCCAGCATTCGCGATTCAAACTTAGTCAAAGGCATAATTGCGCCCCAGCCACCCAACCGCTGAGAATCACTGTCGCGAGGATTCCGATGTTGATCTGATGCTTCATGAGCGGCTCCGATTCGCCGGGATTTTAGCGAAATCGGCATCCGGCGAAAGAGCCGATTTCGGGATTGACCGATTTCGCCCCGCTTGCCATCATTCGCGGCTTCGTTTCATGGATGCGAAATTGTCAATGATGTAAGCCAGTGAGCGGCAAGGCGCGAGCCGCCGGTCTTGCACATCATACCGGCGGCTAGCGCCTTGCCGCTCACAAATCCTGTCTCCCTGGGACTCTGCGGCCTTTGTGGCCTCAATACAAAGAGGATTGTCCGCAATGTCTATGCACCTGATTGACATTGTCCAAAACCTGGGCCGGCCCCGGATTTTGGTGATCGGGGATTTGATTCTCGACCGCTACGTGTGGGGCGATGCCGAGCGCATCAGCCAGGAGGCCCCGGTGATTTTGCTCCGCGAAGACCGGCAGGAAGTCCGGCTCGGCGGGGCGGCGAACGTTGCGAACCTGCTCCGCGGATTGGATGCCGACGTGACAATGGCCGGCGTCGTCGGGACAGACCTCGAAGGCCGACTGGTGCGGTTGGAACTCGAACGCCAAGGCGTCGATTGCACGGGCGTCGTCTGCGATTCGCATCGGCCGACCACGATGAAGCAGCGCTACCTCGGGCGGGCGCAGCATCGGCATCCGCATCAGATGCTCCGCGTCGATCGCGAAGTCCGCACGCCGATTTCCAGCGACCTCGCGAACGACATGCTGAGCGCGGTGCTCGCGTGCCTTGAGGATTATCAGGCGGTGCTGATTTCGGATTACGCGAAAGGCGTCTGCACGCGCGAGGTGGCCCAGAAGGTCATCGCCCGCGCGAAGGAATGCGGCGTGCCGGTGATCGTCGATCCGCCGGGCTCGGGCGATTGCGGGTCTTATGTGGGAGCGACCGCGGTCACGCCCAACCGCCTGGAAACCCGCCGGGCCACGGGACGCGAGATTCAAACGCCCAAAGACGCCTTCGCCGCGGGGCGGATTTTGTGCGCCAGTTGGAATTGGAATATGCCTTTGTGACGCTCGACAGCGACGGCATCGCCCTCACGAAAAAGGGCGGCTCGAGCGAAATGTTCCCCACGCGAAAACGCGAAGTTTACGACATCACCGGCGCGGGCGACATGGTGCTCGCGATGATCGGCATGGGAGCCGCGGCGGGCGTCGAACCCGAAAATCTCGCCCGGCTCGCAAACGTTGCAGGCGGGCTGGAAGTCGAGCAAATTGGCGTCGTCTCGATCAGCCGGGAAGAGATTCTCACCGACCTCGTCACCCACGATCCGCACAAGCACGGCCGGACGGGAAAGATTTGCACGCTCGACGAGTTGGCCCGGCACGTCGATGCGAGGCGGAAACTCAATCAGCGGATTGTGCTGACCAACGGCTGTTTCGATGTCCTGCACATCGGCCACGCGAGTTATCTTCAGCAGGCGGCCGACGAAGGCGATTGCTTGATCGTCGCCATCAACAGCGACGACAGCGTCCGAAAGTTGGGCAAAGCCCCGGACCGGCCGATCTTCGATCAAAAGCAGCGGGCGGCGATGCTCGCGGCTTTGGAGGCGGTGGATTATGTGGTGGTCTTCGACGAAGCGACGCCGCATGCTCTGTTGGATCGGCTCAAGCCGGATCTGTTGGTCAAAGGCGGAACGTACTCCCACGAGGAAATTGTCGGTTGGGAATTGGTGGAAGCGTATGGCGGCCAGGTCAAGCCGCTGGGCGAAGTCCCGGGCATTTCCACGACGGCGATTCTGAGCCGGCTGCGCGGCGAAGAGCCGAACACGCTGCCGCACCCCTCGAGTTCGAGCGGGACACTTGATCCTCAAACCTCCGAACGCAAAGCCGGATGAAAATCGCGATCTTTTTGCCAAACTGGATCGGCGATGCCGTGATGGCCACGCCGACGCTGCGGGCGATCCGCCGGCATTTCCTCGATGAGGAAATCGTGGGCGTGATGCGGCCTTACGTGGCGGACGTGCTCGCGGGCCTTTGCAGCATCGACCGCACGATTCTGTTCGATCCGCGCGGGAAAGACCCGTCGCTTCGGTGCTGGAAAGTCATCCAGCGGCTCCGCAATGAGAGATTCCGAATGGCGGTGCTCCTCCCCAATTCTTTCCGAACGGGTTTGATGGCGAGCCTGTCGGGAGCGCCGCCGGCGGGTGGGATTTCGGCGGGACATGCGGGGTTGGCTTTTGACCGACGGCGTGACGCCCAAACCCAAAGCCGAGCCGCATCCGGTGCTCGATGAATACCTCCGGCTCGCGGAGCATCTGGGTTGTGCCGACCGCCCGCGGCGAATGGAACTCGTCACGCTGCCCAAAGACGAAGAGCGACTCCACGCGTTCTGGGCGACGCGGGATTCGCGCCTCGCCGCGCAGGGCGTGATCTGCCTCAATCCCGGCGGAGCCTTCGGGGCCGCGAAGCATTGGCCCGCGGGGCATTTCGCGGAGCTCGCCCGCCGATTGGCTGAGTCGCGGCACAAGACCGTGCTCGTTCTGTGCGGACCGGCCGAACGCGAGCAGGCCCGGCAGATCGAGCGGGACGCCCGGCATCCGTTCGTCACCAGCCTGGCCCATGTGGAGCCCGGCATCGGCTTGACGAAAGCCGCCGTCAAATCCGCCGAGCTGTTGATTACGACCGATTCGGGACCCAGGCATTTCGCTCCACCGTTCGGCGTCCCGGTGGTGACATTGTTCGGCCCGACGCACATCGCCTGGAGCGAAACCTCCTACGAAAAAGCCGTGCATCTGCAACTCGACATGCCCTGCGGCCCCTGCCAGCAGCGCGTTTGTCCCTTGGGCCATCACGACTGCATGCGGTTGCTCTCCCCCGACCAGGTCTTCCACACCGCGATCCGGCTGCTCGATTTGTACCGCGTTCCCCCGGCCGCCGCGTCTTGACGAAAGGCAGCGGAGGAGCAAAGGAAATGAGGTTAGAGCATAGAAGTTGGAGGTTAGAAGTTACAGGATCGACCACGGCGCGGCGTTTGGCCTCAATTACTAGAAGAAAATCATAGCCTCGAGCTTCAAAACAAATCCCAATGCCAAATAGCCAAAACCCCGGGAATCTGCAAATGGATCTGTACGGCGAGGTTTTACCGCGAAGCGGTTATATAACGAAGCCCAGGGTCGCGCAGCGCACCCTGGGTGAATGAGAACCCAAGATCCACATCCTTACGCCGAAGGCGTTATATAAATCCTCTATATAACGCCTTCGGCGTAAGGTTAATTTTGGAATCCGAAACCCAGGGTGGCGCGGCTGCGCCGCTGACCCTGGGCTTTGATATGTAACGCCTTCGGCGTAAAGACAGAATTCTTCATTTATCCTCCATCCTCCATCCTCCATCCTCTGCCATTACCGGATAACTCTGTAATGAAACTTGCGTTAGTGAAAAAGAGATACTCCCTCAGGCACGGCGGGTCGGAACGGTATTGCGTCAACCTCGCCCGGCGGTTGACGCTGCGCGGACATGAGGTGACGGTGATCGGCGAGCGAATGGATGAAGAACTCGCAGGCGAAGTCGGGTTTCGGAAGGTGCCGGTGAATCGCTTGACCTCATGGACGCACAACCGCTCGTTTGCGGAGAACGCCGGGCGGATCGCCGAGACGGGCGGGTTCGATCTGGTGTATGGGCTCGGGCGGTCGTTTGGACTCGATGCGGTCCGCGTGACCGAGCGGCTGCAATCGCATTGGCTCAACGTCAACTACCGCCCCGCCAACCGCTGGCTGCAACGGATCAATCCCCGGCATCGCACGTTGATCGAATTGGAACGCAGCATCTATCGCTCCGATCGCACCCGCCGCGTTGTCACGCAATCCCGGCTCGATCGCAGGCTGGTGCAGGAGTATTACCAGATCCCCGAAGAGAAAATCCGCACGATCCACAACGGAGTGGACATCACGGCGTTTCATCCGGGACTTCGAGACGATCGGGCGGCGGTCCGCGAGGAGTTTGGGATCGCCGCGGACGAACCGCTGTTGGTGTTCGCCTCGATGGACTTTGAAGGCAAGGGATTGAGGTCGATCTTAAAGGCGCTCAAGCAAACGCATCATCGAGACGGCCGATTGATCGTCCTGGGCAGCGGACCGGAGCGGCGGTTTCGGCGGATTGCGGAGGATTTGGGCGTCGAGAGCCGCGTGATCTTCGCCGGCCGGCGGAGCGACATCGCGAAGTTTTACGGTGCGGGCGATTTGTTCCTGTTGCCCACGGCCTATGAACCCTTCCCCAACGTCGTGCTGGAAGCGATGGCCTGCGGCCTGCCGGTGATGACCACCACCTCCTCCGGCGGCGCGGACATCCTCGAACCGGAGCAGAACGGCTATTTGATTTCCGACGTGCACGCCGTCGGCGAGATGGTCGATTGCCTCAATCACTATTTCGATCTGCCGGATGGCACCCGGCAAGAAATGTCCGCCCATTGTTGGAGCACCGCCCAAGAAATGACGATCGAAAAAAACATCGAAAAAACGCTCGTCGTTTTTGAGGAGGTGCTCCATGAGAAACAATCACGCTCTTATATAGCGCTGGGGGGAGGCGCACGATGAATCGCTTTGAACTGGAAACCTGGGACGATGGCCGATTGATCGTGAATGCGGACTTCGCAAAGGTCTTGCACGCGCACGGGTTGACGACGTTTCAAGCCGTGATGGAATTTGAAGATGGGCAAGTCGCGAAAAATCTGCTCAGCCAGCGGATCACGATGCGGTTTGAGCTGACGTCGCCGGGCGGGAACTCTCAAGGGTTCTACATCAAGCGGCACGGCCGATCGCCGATGAAGGAATACCTCAAGCCGATGATCCGGCTCCGGAGACCGATCCTGGGAGCCGCGAACGAATGGAACGCGATCCTGCGGTTTCACGAAGTCGGCATTCCCACGATGACGCCCGTGGCTCTCGGGCAATCGGGGGCCTGTTCGTTTCTCATCACCGCGGCGATTGAGGATTGCATCAAGCTTTCGGATTGGGTGGACTCGCAGTTCCCCGCCGAGCTTTTGGACCGGCCGATGCAGATTGGGGATGTCCCGCAGGATGTGCTCGCCCATTCCCATGCGCTGACGAACCGCGTCGCGGAGATCGCCCGCAGGATGCACCAGGCGGGTTTGCATCACCAGGATTTCTACTTGACGCATTTGCTCGTCCCCAAACACGATCCGAGGGCCAACATCTACGTGATCGACCTCGGCCGGGTGCGGGAACGGCAGCGATTGCGGTCGCATTGGATCATCAAAGATCTGGCCCAACTGCATTATTCGTCGCGCCGGTTGCCGGGCGATACCTGGCAGCGGTTTCTGCACGGGTACTTCCAGCGGTCGCTCAATTCGCGGGACCAGGCCTTCATCCGCCGAATCACCAAAAAATCCCACGCCATCGCCCGCCACTCCCGCAAAAACCGTTTGTAGGAAGCGGTTTACGTTCTTAAACAGGCTTGTGGCGCAAATAACCCTCTCGAGAGTCGACGGACCTAACTTTGGGACCCTGTTGCCGCGGCAGTCGGCTTGGGTGAGTTCGCGAAAGTTGGACCTCAGCCTCGCAATCCGACCGCTTGCAAAAGCTTGTCGGTTTCGGCGTAGGCCTCGGCGACCCAGGCTTCAATTTTGTCCGGCTCCGGGGAGTATTCCAATTCGATCGAGATCGCCCCGTCCAGGTTGAGGTCTTTGATCTCCCGCAGGTAGGGCACGAAATCCACCACGCCCCGACCGGGCGGCAGGTCGCCGTGGACTTTGCCGTCGCAATCGGAAATGTGCACGTGGATCGCCTTGCCCTTCAGCTTGCGGAGTTCCTCGGGCGGCACGTCGGCCAGTTGCAAATGCGAGATGTCGATATTCGCCCGCAAAGCCGGGTGATCGACCTCGTCGATAAAGCAGGACATGCTGTCCACGTCGTTCAAGAGCGACAGCGGGAACGGCTCCAGTTCCAACGCGATTTGGAGTTCCAAGTCCTCGGCGTATTCCGCCAACAATCGGCAGTTTTCCACGCCGGTCCGCCATTGCTCGTCGGGCGGGATGACCTCGCGGTTCCAGATGTATTCGCCGAGCACCAACAGCACGTTCTTGGCCCCGAACTCATACGCCAAATCGAGATACTCCTGCACGCGTTCCAAATGGAAACGCTGCACGCTGGGGTTGAAATCGATCAAACCCACCGCCACGCAGCACAAAGACACGATCGGCAAATCCTGCCGGCGGCATTCATCGCGAATTCGGCAGCGCTCCTCGACATCGATGTCCAAAGGATCGGTGAAGATGTCGATCGTATCGAAGCCCAGCTCTTTCGTTTTGCGAATGCCCCAAGCCGTGTCTTTGCCCGCCTGCGCCCAGGCGGAGTTGATCAATCCCAGTTGCATCTCCGGTTCCTTTCGCGAAGCGAGGAGGTCAATCTGATGATGTCACTTTAGCATACTCGAATGGGAAATGGCATTCCGCCGCAAGCCTTGCCGGGACGTTGGTTCACGCGCCATAATGCAGGAATGAATGGTGCAAAAGTGACACTCAATCGGCCCCTTGTGGGGATGATCGCCTTGGGCTGCCTGGGGGCGTTCGGCTATCTGATGACGGCGAGCCTCAACAGTCCCGAAGAGAACCTGCTCATGTGGGCCGGGGCGTTCGGACGCGTGGGTTTGTTGATGGGGGCGCTGTGGCTCGCGCTGCCTTCCAAGGGCGAAGATTCCGCGGGGACGGACGTTTCGATTACGACGCTGATCGGCTTGATCCTGGGCATCGCCTGGGTCGCCTGGAAACCGAAGGTCGCAATCCCGTTCCTGCTCGTCATCGCTGCGTTGGCGTTCTTCCTCAGACCCCGCGGCAAATACCGCCCGCCCCGCGACTACCGGGATTGACTCTGGTCGCGGCACGACTCATTGTTTCGGAGTGAGGATGGTTAGAGGATGAAGGATCGAACCGCGTGACGACACCGCATCACTTTCTAATCTCTAACCTCAATCCTCTAACCTCGTTATGAAGACAGAGACGCGTTGTAGCGCAGTTTGATACCCAAGACAAGGAAACCAATGAATGAAGATCGCCGGCGTGCAGATGGATGTTCGACTTCAGGATGTGGCGGGGAATTTGGAGCGGATGGCGGGGCGGTTTCGGGAAGCGGCGAACGCCGGGACGGAATTGATCGTGTTTCCCGAATGCGCGGTGACGGGGTATTGCTTTCAGGACCTGGAAGAGGCGAGGCCGTTTGCCGAATCGATTCCCGGGCCGGCGACGGAGTTGATGACGAAGCTCTGCCAGGAAGCGGGCGCGTTCGCGGTGTTCGGGATGCTGGAGCGCGACGGGGACGCAGTTTATAACGCCGCGGTGCTTACGGGGCCGGCGGGCGTCCTTGGCAGCTACCGCAAAGTGCATCTGCCGTTTCTGGGCGTCGATAAATATGTGAGCTACGGCGATCGGCCGTTTGCGGTGCACTCGGCGGGGGATGTGAAGATCGGGATGAATATCTGCTATGACGCGGCGTTCCCGGAAGCTTCGCGGACGCTCGCGCTGTTGGGGGCGGATGTGATCGCGCTCCCCACGAACTGGCCGCCGGGGGCCGAGTGCGTTTCGGCTCATGTCATCAATGCCCGCGCGATGGAGAATGCGGTGTATATGATCGCCGTCAACCGCGTGGGGCACGAGCGGGGGTTCGAGTTCATCGGCGGGAGCCGGATTTGCGCGCCCAATGGTTCCACGCTTGCCGGGGCGGATCATACGCGGGAAGAGATCTTGTACGCCGAGATCGATCCCGCCCTCGCCCGCCAGAAGACCGCGGTCCGCAAACCGGGCGAGCACGCCATCGACCGCCTGGCGGACCGCCGGCCCGAAATGTACGCCGAACTCGTCAAGCCGCACCACCTCAAACGCCCGGGCCGCGACTCGTAGCGAAGCGGCGACAGTTTCCCAAAAACTTGCTGGCGAACCGGGCGGTCAGGTTGTAACCTAGGTGACTTGTTCACCGGGACGCACCGTTCGATCCACCATGAAGAGGGGGCTGTCATGAAATATGAGATTCGGGAACTGAGTTTGGGGGAATGCCTGGATCAAGGCATCGCCGTCATTAGGGACAACTTCGGCCTGTTGTTGGGAATCTTGGCCTGCCTCTGGATTCCGTTTCAACTGCTGGCCGGCTTCGCGCCTTTGATGGTTTCCTCCGTTCCCCCGCCCACGCCCGATTCGACCCCCGCCGAGCAACTCGAGTATTTGACGAGCACCATGCCCGTCCTTCTCGGCTTTGCCTTGTTTGGGGGTTACGTGATCTTGCCGATCACCAATGCCGCGGTGACTTATGCCGTGGCGGAGCGGTATCTCGGCAAGCAAGTGACCGTGGGCGCATCCCTCCGCAAGGGGTTCTCCAAATTCCTCCCCTTGTTGGGAACCACGATTCTGTACTCGCTGGCGGTCTTTGGGGGCACGCTGTTGTGTATTATCCCGGGAATCATTTTCGCCGTTTTGTTTGGACTCTATCAGTACGTCGTCGTGATCGAGGACAAAAGTGGATCGGACGCGTTAAGCCGCAGCAAGTTATTGATGAAGCCCTATTGGGGACAATTTCTGGTGTTGGGGATCCTGATCGCTGTGATCTCAGGCATGATCCAAGGCGGCGCGGGACTGATTCCGCAGATTCATGCCCAAATCGTTGTTCAGGCTTTGCTGCAGTCCGTGGTGACGTTGATTTCCACCGCGGTGTTTGTGGTGTTCTATTTCTCCTGCCGGTCCGGCGTGGAGAATTTCGACCTGGAACTTTTGGCGCAAGCCGTCGGCGAATCCGCCCCGCCGCACGATGAGCCGGTCTTTTTTGACGACGTGGAAGGCGAATGATCGTCCGGCAGAATCTGAAAAGCCAAGTTTGGGGGCGGATGGTCGCATGAACGGCGGTTTCAACTGCATCATCCTGGCGGCGATCGCTTCGCCGGAGCAGATCCGCGAGAAAGCGAAAGAGGTGCTTGCGCGGCCGGATTACGAATTGGAAAACCCGCAACACTCCGAATCGCTGGGCCTGTTGACCCGGCTCTTCTTGTGGTTTTTGGAAAAAATTGCCGCGTTTTTTCACTTGCTCGACGGACTGCCGGACGGTCTGCGGTGGGTGATTGTCATTGCGCTGACGGTGTTGGTTGTGGTGCTGATCTCGCATATTATCCTCACGTTCGTCCGGGCATTCCGCGGAGTGCCGCTGCGGCGTTCGCCGAAGCAACAGCGCGAATTGCCCGCCATGCCCGCCGACCTCGAGCAGGCGGCGGAGGAGGCCTCCGCGCGGGGGGATTATATCGCGGCGGTGCGGTATTTGTTCGCAGCGGCGATTTTGCGGATCGAGCGCGCCCAGGAGCGGCCAATTCGCAAAGGCATCACGAATCGTGAATTGCTCCGCCGGTATCGCGCGACGCCGCTTTTTGAGCCGCTCGCCCGGTTCGTGGCCGTCATCGATGCGAAGTGGTACGGGCACGATGTGTGCCGGGAAGAGGACTTTCTCAGCTGCCGGGACGAGCACACCCGCATTCGCGGCATTGCGGAAAGGAGCCGGCATGCCCTCCGTGCGTAGCCTGATCCAGATCGCGGTGTTGATTGCGGTGCTGTGCCTGATCGCGGTTTGGTTGAGCCTGTTCCAGACGCCGGATTCCGGCGGGATGGGCCGCGACACCTACGGGACACGCGAGGCCGGCTATCGGGCGATTTTTGAAACGCTCGGCGAACTCGGCGTCGAGGTGGACCGCCAACTCCGCCCGCCGCATCCCGCGCCGGAAAACCGGACGATCGCCTTTTTGAATCCCGACCCGCAGATCGCCGGGGTGGAGCCGCGCTACCTCAAGAATCTTCTGCCCTGGGTCGAAGGTGGGGGCCGGCTTGTTGTCGCCGTGCGCGCGGCCACTCCGCTCGATTTGAAGCTGAGCCAATTGTCCCAGTCGCCCACGGAACTGCCCACGATCTTGGAAACGCTGGGACTCAAGGGCGTGAAGTTTGAACGGGCGAACCACGAGGCGGAATTTCAAAAACTCCAGCAGGAGCATGACGAAGAAGACGACTTTTCCAAATCCTTCCTGAAGGAACTCAACCGCGAACTCGTCCCGCCGCGGGTGGTGGTTGTGGACTGCACGGGAACATTGGCCGATTGGCAAAAGGACGTCAGCGAACTGGCCTTGCCCGGCGATGCCGAGCAAACGCTGGTGTGGGAGAAGACCGAACCGGCGGGACAGATTTCCTATTTCACCGAAGACGGCGAAGAACGCATCGTCGCCGCGGAGTTCCCGCGCGGGAAAGGCGCGATCCTGGTCGTCGATGAGGGGCTGTTTCGCAACCGCCTCCTGCCGCAACAGGACAACAGCGTCGCGGCGGCGTACCTGCTTTCGCCGCGGGGCGAGCCGGTCGTGTTCGACGAGTTTTACCACGGCCTGGGCGTGCGGGGGAATCCGTTTTTTTTGCTCACGCTGCCCGGGTACGCGGCGATCGCGCTGGGGCTGTTATTGTGGATCGGCCTGGACTCCTGGCGAAAAGCGTCGCTGCTCGGCCCGCCGCTGCCGGACGAGCCGCATTCCCGCCGGGACATCGGCGAATACATCTCTGCGATGGGGCGGCTGTTTGCGAAAGGGGCAAAGGCGCGGGCGTTTCTTATCCGGCAAATCCGCGCGGGGGTGTTGCGGGAACTCAACACCGGGTATGCTCTACCTCCCGAAACTCAAGACGTCGATCTGGTCGCGAATCTGATCGAACGCAGGAACCCGGCCCGCGCCCGGCAACTTCGCGAGGCGGTTGCCGAGGCCGATCGCCTGGCCGAATGGCCCGGCCGATTGACGGAAGCCCAGACACTCGATGCGATGCGGAGGTTGGCAGCTTGTCTTTAGAAGAACGTATCCAAGCCATTCGCGGCGAACTTTCCAAAGTGATCTTCGGCCAGGACGAGGTGATCGACTACTCGCTTGCGGCCCTGTTTAGCTGCGGGCACGTGCTCCTGGAAGGGCCGCCCGGCGTGGCGAAGACCCTGCTCGTCCGCTCGATCGCGGCGGTGCTCGACCTCGCGCACAACCGCATCCAGATGACGCCCGATCTGTTGCCCAACGACGTCACCGGCTCGTCGATCTATCGCGAGGACACGCGGACTTTCGAGTTCCGCCAAGGGCCCGTGTTCACGAACTTCCTGCTCGCCGATGAAATCAACCGCGCCTCCGCCCGCACGCAGTCGGCCCTTCTGGAAGCCATGCAGGAACTCCAGGTCACGTACGACGGCATCACGCATCGGCTGCCCGAGCCGTTCATCACGTTCGCCACGCAAAACCCAATCGAGCAGGAAGGCACCTATCCGCTGCCCCTCGCCCAGTTGGACCGGTTCATGTTCAAGGTGCTGGTCTCTTATCCGAACCCCCAGGACGAGGTGCGGGTGCTGGCGGCCCATCACGCCACGTCGGGGTTGTCGTCGCCGGAGAGACTGCTGTTGCAAAAGGTGATGACGCCGGACGATCTGATCGCCAGCCGGCAGTTGATTCGCGAGACGTTCGTGCGGGACGAAGTGCTCGGGTATGTCCAGCGGTTGATCCAGGCGACGCGCGACGATGATGCCCTCGAAGTCGGCGGCAGCCCGCGGGCGGGATTGATGCTGTTGATGGGGGCGAAAAGCCTCGCCCGCTTCAGCGGCCGGGATTATGTGAACCCGGACGACATCAAGGAAGCGTTTCTGCCGGCGCTTCGGCATCGCGTGATCCTAAGCCCCAGCGTCGAACTCGAAGGCACCGCGGCCGACGAGGTGCTGGCCCAAATCCTCGAAATCGTCGAGGTGCCCCGGTGAAAACGCGGCCCGGCCCCCGCCTGATGGAACTCGCAGGCGTGCTGACGGCGTTCGGATTCGGTGCGTTTCTCTGGGTGGAGGTTTTATGGGTCTTGGGGGCGGCGCTCATCTTATTGGGTTTCGCGTTCTGGCGAGACAGCCGGGCCGCGAAAGCTCTGGTCCAGGAATGCTCTGTCTCGCGAACGCTGCCCGGCCTGGTCGGGCGGAATCTGCCATTCGAGTCCAGACTCGCGATCATGAACGCCGGCTCGAAACCGATCCGCGGAGAACTGCGGGACGTTTTCCCCGCGGACTGTGTGCCCCAATGGTCGATTCATCCGTTTGAACTCGCCGCAGCGGATTCGCCCGAGGATGCGGCCACATCGATGACCACCGAATGCCGAATCCCCGTGCGCGGCGAACACCGCTTCGGGCCGGTGTGGGTTCGCGTCCGCGGGCCTTGGGATCTCGCGGAAGTCCAGAAGGAAACCGATTGCCGGGGCGAAATCCGCGTACTCCCGGAAACGTTCGCGTCCCGCGACGAGCTGCAAAAAGATGTGGGGGCGAATTTGCTGTTGTTGGACAAAGTCTCCCGTTCGCGGCAAGTCGGCGCGGGGACGGAGTTCGTCTCGCTGTTTCCCTATCGGCAAGGCGACGACCCCCGGCGGATCGATTGGCGGGCCACCGCCCGGCAGCGCACGCCGATCGTCCGGCGGTATCAAGTGGAGCGGCACCGGGACGTGTTGATTCTCGTGGACTCGGGGCGGTTGATGGAGGCGCTCACCGATCGCGGGTCGAAGTTGGATTGCGCAATCGACGCCGCCCTCAATCTGGCGCGGGTCGCACTTCACAGCGGGGACCGCTGCGGCGTCGGCGTGTTCGACAGCACGCTCCGCGGGTATCTCGCCCCGATCGCCGGCCCCAAATCACTCGGGCGGCTCGTGGAGTGTGTTTACGACCTGCAAACCGAATGGCGGGAGACCGACTTCACGCAACTCTTCGCCGAGCTCAAGCACCGCCAATCCAAACGCTGCCTGCTTGTGATTCTCTCCGACCTGGGCGATGCGGAAACATCGCGGACGCACTGTGCGGCCCTCGCCCGGCTCAATCGCCAGCACCTGGTGCTGTTCGCGGCCCTGCAAACGCCGCTGTTAAGGCAGGTCGTCTATGCCGAGCCTGAGTCCATCGAAGAGGGAGCGGACCAGGCGGTGGCGCTCGGGCTGCTGCGGGACCGCGGCCGGGCGATCTACGCCCTCAAGCACGGCGGCATCCACGTGATCGACACGCTCCCCCAACATCTGACGCTCCCCCTTATCAACCAGTTCATCGAACTCCGCCAACAGAACCTGTTGTGAGGAGGAGATTCCCGCTTACTGCGTGCGTGGCTCTTTAACCGGCCGCGAAACCTGCGGAGAGCCGCGCACAAAGTAAGCGGATCGCCATATGCTTGCGTTTGCCCCTCAAGTTTGATAGACAGGTGTTGTTTCCGAGAGTCCAGGTCTAGCTTGGTGCCTTGCACCGCGAGCGGCGTTGCGCCGTTCTAGCGTTTTGCCTGTCACTCTTCACAAGGAAGGCTGTTTCAGACCCGCTGATCGTCCCGGTAGTGCAATTACCTCGCAGCGGTCTGGATCAACCCCGCCCATCGTGGTTCCGCTGCAGGTAATTGCACTACCGGGACGGCGGGTCAGTGAGCCTTCCATGTCCCAGGTCTAGAAGTAGACGGCTCTCAGGAACAGGAATGACCGACACACAATGACCCAGAACGTGCCCGCGCTCGGCAACAATCGGAATTGGTGCTCGGTCATTCTTTTTTACCTTTTTCTCTCATTCATTAGCCGCAGGGGGCTAATGTCGGACATCGAGACTGTTTCTGTTAGAGAGCATCTCTCATGGCGCAACTCGCATTGGATGACATTCGGCGGGCTTGGGAAACGAGCGACCCGGAACTCGTCGCTTATGTCGAGCGGCTCGCGTCCGCGCCGCCGCCCGAAGCGGAAGCGCCCGTGCGCGAGGGGGCGCTGACGTTCGAGAAATTCGTGCGGGAGATCACGTCGCCCGCGTTCCGCAAGAAGCCGCGGGAAGAGCAGGCCCATTACCGCGTGGAAACGCTCAAGGCCCTTGAGTCGCCCGAGGCGGAGGTGCCGCTTCCGGACAAGCTTCGGCTGCACGAAATCCTCAGCGTGCTCTGGGAAGACAACGGCGTCTTTGCCCGCTCGTGTTTGCTGCGGATTATCGCGAAGGTGCCTTTGACTTACGGGCCTTGGAAGGCGCTCAAGCGGATTTTCAAGGAAGCCGAGGCCCGGGGCGATCTGGAAATCTACGGGGCGCTCGCGGCCCGGTTCGACATGGCGTTTGCGGGCTGGGGATCGCCCGCGGTCAGCAAAATGACGTTGGGCTATCTGGTCCGGCGGGCGTGGCGGTTCTTGAGGCGGACCGGTCAAACGCTGCCGGCGGTCTATGCCGATCACTGCGTCGATTTCCTCGCGCACTATCCGCAGGATTTCCACAGCGGGTATTGGCCCCGGTGTTGGGTTTTGAACCACATCCTGTTTCACGAGACGGGCAGCTACACCGCCCGCCGGTTTCGCTACCGCTCGCGTCCCAAGTCGCTCATCAAGCAGCGGGCGTTCGGCGAGCTTTGGCAGCGAACGCCCCGGCCGTTGTTTTCACTTTTGGAGCGGGCCAAGTCCGACGACATCCGCGAGTTCGCCGTGGAGGGTTTGAAGACCGACTTCCGCGCGACGCTGCGGGAAGTCGAGCCGGATTGGGTCGCGCGATTGGTCAGCGCGGGCAGCGGCGTCGTGGATGAGTTCGTCGTATGGATCCTGAAGAACGTTCCCAAGTTCGAGCAGGCGGCGTTTCGCGAACTGGGCTTGCACGACGCGGTGTTGCGGCTGTTCGATTCTTCCAGCGACTCGGCGTGCGCCTATGCCGCCGACTATGCCCGCACCCACGCCCGCGATTTGCCGATCGAGGATTTGATCCGCCTCGCCGACAATCCGAACTCCCACGTCCACAAGCTGGCGCTCGATCTCGTCAAAGCCCGCGATCCGCGAAAAGACGTGGGCCTGGACGCCTGGGGGCGGCTCCTCGAAACCGAGCACGGCGGCGACCTGGCCCAGGACATGATCCGCAAACATTTCGGCGCGAAGGAACTCACCCCGGAGTGGTTCCGCGAACGGCTGTTGGGCGAAAACGAATCCGCGCAAGCGTTCGCGCAAAAACTCCTGCCGGACGTGCATCCCACCAAAAAGCTCGGCCCCGATTTTTTCATGGACCTTGTCGATTGGGTGGACACGGATCGCATTTCGTATTGGCAGGTTCGGAACCTGATTCTCTTCGCGATGGGCGAACTGCAAAAATTCGATGCGAACGAACTCGCTCCCGATTTCTTAAAGCGGTCCATGCTCAACAATCATGCGGCGGCGTCCATCACCAACTGGATTGATGAAGGGAAGCTGAAAGCGGAAACCGTCGGCGTCCAATGGTTGAAAATATTGGCGTACCATCCCGCCTTCGAAGCCGCTCCCGAAATTGCAGAACTGAAAAAGTCGGACTACCCGTCGGTCAAGAATTGGGGCGTGAACTTCGATGAGCAACTCTCGGCGGAGATTCTGCATTGGCTGAGCGACCCGCGGCGGTTTTCGCCGGGGCAGTTGGGGTTTGAATGGCTGATGGAACTGGTCCAGCGGAGCGAGCCGCGGTATCACGACTTTGCGGTGGAGACGATGATCCGCGCCTTCTTGCCGGCGGATTTTGCTCCGAAAGACGCGGCTCCGGAACCCGAGCCCGCCGCAAAATCCAAAAAGAAAAAAGCCGAGCCCAAGAAACCCGCGGTCGATCTGGGCGGGGATTCGTTTCTGTTCACGGGCAAGCTCGCCACGATGAGCCGCGGCGAAGCCCAGAAGAAAGTCCGCGAAGCCGGCGGCAAGGTGGCCTCGGCCGTCAACAAAAACTTGAATTACCTCGTCATCGGCGACGAGGGCAGCCCGCTTTATGGCCAGGGGCGAAAAGGCAGCAAGCAGGTCAAAGCCGAGTCGCTGATGGAGGAAGGGGCCGAGCTGAAGATCATTTCGGAGACGGCATTCTTGCAAAGGCTCGCGGGCGAAGAGCGGGAGTTCTCCGCCGATGCCGTGACCGCCGGCTGCGAACGCCTGTGGGAGATGCTCACCAGCGAGGGCAAAGCGGACGCGCCGCTCCGGCAGTTTGCCCTGAAGTATTTTCGCCGGCATCATCCCGAGATTTGTCTTGCGGAGACGGACCGGCCGGTCGATCCGGGTGCGGAGATTCCCGCGGAGTTTCTCACCTTCGACCGCATGCAGCCGTTGTTTTTCGAACGCCGATTGCCGCTCAGGGAGTTTGCGCTTGAGATCGCCGGTTATGAGTTTGCCCGCTGGGCGCCGCCGATCGAAGGTTTGATCGAGATGTGCGAATCGCCTTACGGGGAAGTCCGGCAGTTCGTGGCGAAGGCGATGACCGCGGAGGACACCACCGAGCACCGCCGGTATCGGATTGATCCAAGGGTGCTCACGGCCGATGCGGTTTACAGCTTTTGCGAATCGCGGGACGAGGGCACGCGGGCGTTGGGGATGGACTTGATCGAACGGCATCCGCGATTGAAATTGCCGGCGGAACTGTTCCGCCTGACCGAAAGCCCCGACCGCCGGGTGCGGGCGTTCGTGATTCAGAGCTTCTGGTCGCTGTACCGCGCGCGGGGCATCACGTCGGACTGGAAACCCGCGCCGCTGCCCGAATCGCAGCTCAAGAGCAAACGCAAAAAAGAGGCGAAATCTCCCGAAGACAGCGTGGGCACGGGGGCTCCGCCGAAGCCGGAGAACCTGCCCGCCGAGGCGGATGCGCTCAGGCGGTTTTTAAGGCGGATGCTGTTCGAGCTTCCGCCCGGCCGTCCGGAAGCCCGCCGCGAGGAAGCGGGCACGATCCAAACCCGCTTAAAGCCGCTGCCCCACCGCAAGGCGAAGTTGGCGCTCGTGGAAACGCTCCGCGACGCCGCGGTCGAGGACGGCGAGTTCGCGGGATTTCTGTTGCCGCTGCTCGAGGAGTTTCAAGCCTCCCACGGCCCCAGCGAGCAGGCGGCGTGCCTGGTGGCCGTCACCCGCATTCGGCATTTTCACCCCAGCTTGAAAACCGACGAATCGGCCGGCGGGGCCGCCTGATTTTCCGATTGCCCTTACCTTCGCCGCCCGGGTTTTGTAGGGTTGGAAGGGAACGGGCATCCTCCCACGCCGGATTCGGGATTTCTCCCTTTCCCTGGGGATGCCCATCGTTTTCACGCGTTGGAATCGAACGGGACGGAAAAACGGAATACCGCCCCGACGATCTTCCAACGTCCGTTTTTCTTTTTAAGGAGGGCACGCGCGACATAATGTCTAGACACCGAATTCAATTTCCGCCGCAAGAAAGCACCGACCTCAACCAGGACGAAGTCTATTTCTATTTGATCGAGGAAGGCGATCGCAAAACGAAGCTGCGTTTTCACGACTACAATCAAATCTATCTCAGGCCCAAACTTTACGAACAACTGTTTTACGACCGGCTGAAATGCACGTCGCCGAAAAAAGTCGGCGAAATCCTCTACCGGACGCTGGAAGGCGGGGACAAGCCGCCCACGGAACTCCGCGTGCTCGATCTCGGCGCGGGCAACGGCATGATGGGCGAGATTTTGAAGTCCAAAGGCGTGGCCCGGCTCGTGGGTGTGGACATCATCCCCGAAGCCAAAGACGCCGCCTACCGCGATCGGCCCTTCGTGTATGATGAATACTATGTCGCCGACTTCACCGACCTGTCGCCCAAGCTGGAGGAACAGATCGCCGACTGGTCCTTCGACTGCCTGACTTCGGTGGCGGCTTTGGGCTTCGGCGACATTCCGCCGCGGGCGTTTTTTAAAGCGCTCCAGTTCATTCAGGTCGGCGGCTGGGTCGCGTTCAACATCAAAGAGACGTTTCTGGACAAGTCCGACGACTCCGGATTTTCGCGATTCATCCGCGAACTCATTTTCTCGGAGTATCTGGAACTGTATCATTTGGAGAAATACCGCCATCGGTTGTCGATGGAAGGGCACCCGCTGTTTTATTTCGCCCTCGTGGCCCAGAAGACGGCGGAGATCCCGGAAGATTTCCTGAAGCGATACGAAATCGAACCGTGAGACAAACCCTCTTCGATTGGAACGACGAGGAACAGAACACCTCGTTGGGAAGCCACGTCGCGTTTCCCAACGAGGTGATTCGCGCTTCCGCCGGCACGGGAAAGACGTTCCAGCTTTCCAATCGTTATATCGCGCTCGCGCGGGCCTCGGACCGGCCGGACGAAATCCTCGCCGCCACCTTCGCCCGCAAAGCCGCCGGCGAGATTCTCGACCGCGTCGTCCTGCGTCTCGCCGAGGCCGCGGGCAATCCGCAAAAGCTCGAAGAACTTTCCCGCCTGGTTCGGGAAGATGTCCCCCTCGAGAGTTTCCAGCGGACCGACTGCCTGGACCTGTTGGCGAAACTCATTCGCAATCTGCACCGCCTGCGGATTAGCACGCTCGACAGTTTTTTCGTGCAAATCGCGGGCAGTTTCGGATTGGAACTCGGCTTGCCGCCCGGTTGGGCCATTGTGGATGAAGTCGCCGACCAGCGGCTCCGCTCGTTGGCGATTCAAAACGTTCTGGCCGAGGGCAGCGTCTCGGAACTGCTCACGCTGCTCCATCTCTTGAACAAAGGCGACGTGAGCCGGGCCGTCAGCGATCAAATCCGCCAAACGGCAAACGGCCTCTATAACCTGTATCTCGAAACGACCCCCGACTCCGCCGGCGAAGACATCCCCGCCGCGTGGAAGCCGATCAATCGCTACAAAAAGCTGGACGAAGAGGAATGGGAACAGGCCCTCTCCGCGCTCGCGTCGCTCCGGTTTCCCGACAAGCGCTTTCAAACCGCCGCCGTGCGGGATTTGCAAACCGCCAGCGAAGGCGATTGGGACAAGCTGATCGGCGGGGGTTTCATCAAAGTTCTGTTGGAAGGGAAAACCACCTACTACAACAAGCTCGTGCCGGCGGAAGTCGGAGCGGTTTACGCGCCCATCATCGAGCACGTCAAGGCCCAGCTGGTCAACCGCATCGCCGACCAGACGGAAGCCACCTGGAAGCTCTTGGATCACTTTCACCGTTCCTACGAACGCTTGAAAGCCGAGCAAAGGTCCTACCGCTTCCAGGACATCACCCAACTGCTCGCGAATGCGATCCAGGACATGGACTCGGGGCAGTTGGAGTTCCGGCTCGATGCCCATGTGGGGCATTTGCTTCTGGATGAATTCCAGGACACGTCGCTGCTCCAGTGGACGGTGCTTCGCCCGTTTGCGGAGGCCGCCGCGGAAGATCCCGCGCGGTCGTTTTTTTGCGTCGGCGACGTGAAGCAGGCGATATACGGTTGGCGCGGCGGCGTGGCGGATTTGTTCGCCTCGCTCGATCAAGAATTGCCCCGGCTGACCGAGCGCGAACTGACCCGCAGCTATCGTTCGAGCCAGATCGTGATCGATGTCGTCAACCGCGTGTTCGGCCGGCTCGATTCCAACAAGGTCATGTCCAAGCTGCCCGGCATCGCCGAGCTTTGGCGGAAGCGGTTTCAAACCCATACCACCGCCCGCGACTTCCCCGGCTACTCTGTCCTCCAAACCGCGACCCAGGCCGAGGAAGATGAAAGCCAGGCCGTCGAAACGTTGAAATACGCGGCCGCCGAGGTCGCCAGGCTCCACCGCGAAACGCCGGGGGCTTCGATCGGGATCCTCGTGCGGAAGAACCAGGCCGTCGCCCGGATGATTTACGAACTCCGCCACACGCACGGCATCGAAGCCAGCGAAGAAGGCGGCAACCCGCTGCTCGATTCCGCCGCCGTGCAGTTGGTGCTTTCGCTCCTCGCGATCACCGACCATCCGGGGGACACCATCGCCCGCTTTCACGTGGCCCATTCCAGCCTGGGAACGATCGTGGGCTTTGCCGATTACGCCGACGACGACGCGGCCCGGCGGTTGTCGCTGGACATCCGCCGAATGTTGCTCGAAGCAGGCTACGGGGGGACGATCTATCAGTGGGTGCGGGAATTGACGCCCTTCTGCAACGAACGCGAACTCACGCGGCTGATGCAACTGGTCAGCCTCGCCTACCGCTACGAAGACCAGGCGAGCCTCCAGGCGGGGGACTTTATCGAAATGGTCTCCGCCACGAAGGTGGAAGATCCGAGCGCCGCCGACGTGCGGGTGATGAATATCCATCAATCGAAGGGCTTGCAGTTTGACATCGTGGTCCTCCCCGAACTCGACGGCCGATTGAGCGGATTGACGCCCTCGGTCATCGTCGGCCGCAAAAACCCCACCGCCCCCATCGAGGCTGTCTTCCGCTATATTCCCAGCAGAGTCATGCCTCTCTTGCCGGCGCGGTTTAACGCGATGCTCGAAAACTACAATCAGCAAATCGACAACGAAAGCCTCTGCCTGCTCTATGTCGCGATGACCAGGGCGGTGCACGCGCTTTATATGATCGTCGCCCCCAGCCGCGAGAACGAACGCTCG
Source organism: uncultured Planctomycetaceae bacterium (assembly GCA_963815195.1). GTDB lineage: Bacteria > Planctomycetota > Planctomycetia > Planctomycetales > Planctomycetaceae > CAWAVN01. The sequence goes on along the minus strand of CAWFGE010000004.1, from coordinate 74,140 downwards.
CTGCCCAAAACCTACGCCGGGCTCTTAAGGTCGGCGTTGACCGACGGCCGCCTGGAAATCCCGCCCGAAAAAACGCTCTATGAGCATGGCGACAAACACTGGTTTGCCGGGCAACCCCTTAACAGAGAATCAACAAGCGAACCACCCCAAGAGCAACTCTTAAGCCTCCGATTGAAGCCGCCCGCTTTGCATCGCACCCGCCGCTTGGAACGCCAGACCCCTTCGGATTTGGAAGGCGGAACGATTGTCTCGATCGGGCAAACGTTTCGCGAGGATTCCGTTTACTCCCGCACGCGCGGCAGCCTTTGGCATGCCTGGCTCGAGCACGTGGACTGGCTGGACGCAGCGCCATCGGAAGGTCCGCCGGACGATGAAACCCTCAAGCAACTCGCCGGGCAATTCCTCCACCCGCGATTGAACCTGGACCAAGAAATCGAACACTTCGGCAAAGCCCTGATTCAACCGGCGGTTCGGCAAATCCTCTCACGGGAATCCTATACGAGCCATTCCATGTCCTCCGGCCCGGTTGCGTTGGAACTCCATCACGAGTACCCGACCGCCTATCGCCACAATAACCTCTTGACGCACGGCATCATCGACCGGCTGGTGCTCATTGTGCAGGACGGGCACGTTGTCGGTGCCGACGCGATCGACTTCAAAACCGATCATATCGATAAGAATGCGTCGAAAGCCTTAGGCGAACTCGGCGAGTTCTATCAACCGCAACTCCTAGCCTATCGCACGGCGATTCAGCATCAGTTTTCGCTCAATCCCAAATCTGTTCAAACCCGGCTATTGTTTATAGAAGCCGGCCTTGAGTGGTTACTACCCGGTAACTGAACCGCATCGCCGCGGCAGCAACAGATCTTCATCCTTAGTCTCGGACAACTCTATGTTCCAGCCAAAACGAACTGAATTCCAAAGGCGTCAAGTACTTCCCCGGAGTGGCGTAGGGCCGGCTGTGCCGGCCAGCGATGTTAGGGTGGATGGCGTTCTCAAACCAAAAGGCGGGCGGAACCGGCTCTCCATTCTTCGCTCAATCGGCCGCGTCCTGGTTGCCGGCGGGGAGGAGGTGTCCTAGTTTGTCGCGTTTGGTGGCGAGGTAGCGTTCGCGGTGTTTGTGCGGGGGGGCGGCAGGGTGGCATGCTCATGGCTTTGCATGAGCATGTTTTCCGAACGTAATGTGACATGGCCCCTGTTTTTTGGCCGTATTTTTTTGATTTCAAGGAATCAAAGTTTCATCCAAATGCATGCTCATGCAAAGCCATGAGCATGCCACCCCGCCGCGGGGATCGAGTTTGAGCGTCTTTCGGTCGGCGGCATCGTAAGCGGTGGTCGTGATCAGATCGAGCGGATTCGTCTGCCCATTATTTGGCATAATCACAACATCGGCCAAAACAAATGCTTCATACAGTGTCTTCTACTGGGCTGACATGCTAAACAGTCGCTATATCACTTTTTCGCATGTTTGACAGACCAAATGAGGTAACGCGTCCAGGTATCTTGCAAGGGTGTGCCCTCTGCTGCTCCAATTTCGAGGCAAAGATGATCCTGATTCGAAGACAGATGCACTTGATGCACACTGTGTGGAAAATCCTTTACCATGATTTCTCGGTCATTTGCATAATCCCACAGGGTAAGTCGACCCTCGTAAATACAGTTACCATTTTCTTCAAATTCAGGGCCTGGTTTGTAGCGATTCGATGTGTAAAGGACATACTCTTTACCGCCAAATCTGACAAACTGGATCGATGAAACACATGAGTCGATTTGTTTGCGGATAATGCGCTGCTTGGTTTTGATATCATAGATGTCGATCAATCCTTTGGCGTCCCAATTCTTTCCCTCTCCCCATTTTGTATTTCCCTCTCCCCATTTTGTACTCGTGGTGATTAACCGACGGCCGTCGTGGCTTAGAGTAAGGCGCTCGGCATTGGCGTTGTCGATGCCGGTCTTCGTCACTTTTCCGTTATCGCTCACAGAGAAAAGCTCACCACCTCGCATTACTCCAAGCTCACCATTGGAAAGACAGCCCACGGGAATCGAAAACCCTTCCATTTTACAAAGAGGGTGCAAGTCACCTTTCTCGATTGGACCAAAAACTATTCTGTTGATCCCTTTACCGTCACTCTTGGAAAGTTCGACCCACAGGCGTTTCTTCCACACCCCTACCAAGTTGATGTTATCACCTGTCAAGCGACCATCCTGCAACGGCGCGCATCTGAAGCGGACTACGACATTGCCGGAATCTGTGTTGACCAGGTAAAGTATCTCATCAGGGATCTTTTTCTTATCGGATTCTTCGTTTCCTACAAAACTCACCCAAGGGGTTCCATCCAAGGAGGTAAGACCACCCGCGCCACCAAGCTTTAGGTTCACATTACGCACGACTTTTAGCGAATGAGGGTCGCGAATCTGGAATAAGCTCGGAGGTCGGGTAGTACGCCGGTCGCGGGGTGGCCATGTAACCAATCGATTTCCAGAAAAAAGGGCTTCTGAGGCTGATCCGCTTTGGGGTTCGCCCGACTGAACGCACTTCAACAACGTGGGCGTTTCATTAATGTGTCTTATCGACGGATTTGACAATGACTGAGACGGACTGCACACGACACTCGAGGTCAAGACCCGCCAGGGATTGTATTACAAAGCCGGCAAGGACCGCTTGCTCACATTCGTATTGACCCGCGACTTGGAAGGCAAGGCGCCGATGCAAATCTACTACTGCACCGATTTGGCGAGGGACGCACGCAGCATCCTGTCGGCCTATGCTTGTCGGTGGTCGATCGAAGTCACGCATCACGATGCCAAACAGTATTTGGGTTTGGAAGACCCGGCCAACCGCCTGCCTCTGGCGGTGGAACGCACAACGCCGATGGCCATGTTCTTATATAGCTTGACCGTGTTGTGGTATGCCGAACACGGCCACGCGCACGTGCGGTCTCCGAACCGCCCTTGGTACACGCGCAAGCACAGCCGAGTTTTGCAGATATGCTGACCACCCTCCGCCGCTTGACCTGGGAAGAGAAAATCGACAGTGCCGCCAGGCAGCAGTCTCCAAAATAACAACATAAACCTGCTAACGTACCTGGCCACCCTCACCGGGTGACGCCAGAAATGTGCGAAACTCGAACTGAAAACAGCACATAGAACGGCGAAAAAGTAGTTAATCATTTTTCCTTCTCCAATAGTTGTTTGGCTTCTGCAGCAGCCTTGGTCCCTGGAAAGTCTTTTAAAGTTTTCCTGAGATAGGCGCGATAATATCCAGGGTTACTGGCCTCCAACCCTTTTGCTTTGTTTAACCAGTGCTCGGCTGACTTTTCGTTTTGTTCTTGTGTCGCCTCTGTTTGCTTTCCATTGGATTTCTCTGTTGCTTTTCGTTTAGGTTTCTGGGCAACCGCAGTAATTGTAGGGCAGGCTCCCGCCTGCCATTTTGAGCGACGTCCGCAATTGACTTGGCTCGTGTCGGGAAATTGGGGAAGGCAGGCGGGAGCCTGCCCTACTTGGCTTCCCCGGAGAAACACAACCATGAAGTATACAGACTTCCGATTTGAGCTACGACTCGCTGCCGATGATCCTCAAGTAATTGTAGGGCAGGCTCCCGCCTGCCATTTTGAGCGGCAGGGTGGCATGCTCATGGCTTTGCATGAGCATGTTTTCCGAACGTGATGTGACATGGCCCCTGTTTTTTGGCCGTATTTTTTGATTTCAAGGAATCAAAGTTTCATCCAAATGCATGCTCATGCAAAGCCATGAGCATGCCACCCCGCCGTCGTGCCTTTATCAAAACCCGAAAAGGAGACGACTTGACGCTATTTCTTCTTGCCTGGCTTAACGGGGATTTGCACCAAAGCGACGCGAAAACCAATCTTGGTCGTGCGGCTTCCTGGTATATCATAAAACCGGTAGCAGGAAAGACAACCCGCACCTGTATGGAGCCAACTTCCACCCCGCAGTACTCGGAAATCGGCCTTTTCCGTCACTTCCGGATCTGTTCCACCAAGGAGCATTTTCTCGTTGTACCAGTCGCGGCACCACTCCTGAAGGTTTCCGTGCATATCATACAGATTCCACCCGTTGGGTCGGAAGCTGCCCACTGGCACGGCATGACGCCGATCCGGGCCTTCGGGAGCACGATCTTCCAAGTCTTTATCGTTGATGTTTGTGTAGGGGTGATCGCCGTCAAAATTGGCTTGATGGCTACTCAGCAAGTCGCCAAACGCGGTCGCTGTAGTCGTACCGGCTCGACAAGCGTATTCCCATTGGGCTTCAGTAGGCAGGGTGTACTCCCAATCGGCCGGCAGTTTTCCAGACTTTCGGTCGGCTTCCGTTAGTTTTTGGCAGAACTGCATTGCCTCCTCCCAACTGACGAAATACATGGGAAACCGATCCCCTTTTCCAAATTTGGCCGGATCGTCGGCAACTCCTTTCGTCAGCTCAGCTTGCTCCCTGTCCCGCTGGTCTTGGACCGTGTTGCCCATCAACGACTGCCATTGTTTCTGCGACACCTCGGTCTCACCGATCCAAAACCCTTTGGTCAGCTTGACGGGAACCTGTCCAAGTGCGTGACCGTTAAACTCCTCGTTCGGGCTGCCCATCAAGTAGGATCCGGGCGGGCACCAGCGGAACTTCATCTTGAGTTTGTTGTCATTCCAGAGGGCACCGGCTTTAAACTCGGGCAATCGACTGAAGAGATGTTTCGGTGATTCCGACATCGGCGATTCTTGCTCTGATTTCGGCTTTTTGGGGCTACGAACACCCCCCGCCTGAATTGGGAAATTCAGTAGGCAAGTGATAATCAGCACGGTGAAATACTTCATGGTATGGACCTCCTGTTCTCCCCATGAGTGGCGTAGGGCCGGCTGTGCCGGCCAGCGATGTTAGGGTGGATGGCGTTCTCAAACCAAAAGGCGGGCGGAACCGGCTCTCCATTCTTCGCTCAATCGGCCGCGTCCTGGTTGCCGGCGGGGAGGAGGTGTCCTAGTTTGTCGCGTTTGGTGGCGAGGTAGCGTTCGCGGTGTTTGTGCGGGGGGGCGATGATCGGGACTTGCTCGACGACCCTGAGATCCATGCCGGAGAGCGTGAAGGCGTCCGTCTTTTTCGGGTTGTTCGTGAGCAGGCGGATTTCGGAGAGGCCCAGGTCTTTGAGGATTTGCAGGCCGACCATGTAGTCCCGGTGGTCGGCTTTGAAGCCCAGTTGCTCGTTGGCTTCCACCGTGTCGCTGCCTGTGTCCTGGAGCTCGTAGGCTTTGAGCTTCGCGAGCAATCCGATGCCCCGGCCCTCTTGGGGCAGATAGACCACGACGCCTTGGCCTTCGCGGTGGATCATTTCCATCGCCATGTGGAGCTGGTCTCCGCAGTCGCAGCGGAGGGAATCCATCAAATCCCCTGTGAAGCACGAGGAGTGCATGCGGACCAGGGGCGGTTTGTCGGCGGCTTTGAGATCGCCCCAGACCATCGCCAAGCGGTTCCTGGTTTTCGTGCTCGACGCGGTAGCCGATGAGCCGGGGGTTGCCGAAGTTGGTGGTGGGGATGACGACGTCGGCTTCGCGGTGCACGAGGCGTTCGCGGACCCGGCGATGCCGAATGAGTTCCTCGATCGTGATGATCGGGATGTCGTGCTCCCGGGAGATTTGGCGGAGTTCATCGTAGCTCGCCATGTCGAGCGTGGTCTGGCTGCAGATTTCGATGAGCGCCCCGACCGGCCGCATGCCGGCCATTTGCAGAAGATCGACGGTGGCTTCGGTATGGCCGGCCCGGCGGAGGACGCCGCCTTCTTTCGCCAACAGCGGATTGACGTGCCCGGGCCGCTGGAATTCCCCGGCGAGCGGTTTTGGGGTCGCTCAGCTTGCGAATTGTGAGGGCCCGGTTGTGGGGGCTGACGCCGGTGCCGCTGTCTTTGTGGTCGATCGGCACGAGAAACGGGGTGCCGTGGGCGGAGGTGTTTAAGGTGTCCTGGACGATGGGATGGAGGTTCAAGCGGTCGGCGGTGTCTTTGGTCATGGGCACGCAGACCACGCCCCGGCCCCAGCGGAGCATGAAATCGACCGTCTCGGCGGTGATCGTCTCGGCCGCACAGATGAAGTCGCCTTCGTTTTCGCGTTCCTCGGCGTCGACGACGATCACCAGCCGGCCTTCTTTGAGGGCGGCGAGAGCTTCCTCCACGGTATGCGAGTGATCGGTCATGGTTGTGGATACTGCTCCATTGAGTTGTCAACGCGAAGAAATCTTTTGCGCTTGGACTGGGATTTATTGTAGGTCCCAGGGCGGCCGGGGCCAATCCCAGGGAAATTTTGGAGGTTTCGGCAAAAACCGGATAACCGGCCGGTCCAAACCGTCAATTGTTGAAAAGAGAGTTTTCCAGGAAACGGGATTGGAACGTTGACATTCCAACGGATATTGATATGTTGAAAGTGGAGAAGCTGTCTTATCTTCCAAGATGGGAACTCGCCTGATTTCTCCGCCAACCACACCAACCCAAACCAGCCAACGACGAACATACCGAAACCAACCACAACGATGGCCCCTCTCAAACGCTGAGTGCGCCATCTCCCAAGCTGTTCACGAGTTTTGAATCAAGTGGGAGAGACACATGAGCCGACTGGAACGGAAAAGGCTGAAACTTTGGACGGGAGCAGGAGTCTTGGCGTTTGCCGTGGCGTTCGCGGCGACCGCTTCGGGCGAGGAGTCCGCCGCGCAGGTTCCCGCGCGAAGGGCTTGGGCGATCCCGGTACGCTGAAGGCCGTGCGGGTCGAGCCGTCGGTCACGGACAAAGGCGTGATCATCCGCGGCCGCGACGCCCGCCAGCAGCTTTACGTGACCGGCGAATACTCCAGCGGACAGTTCCGCGACCTGACCGAGCAGGTCAAGTTCTCGACCCAGCCGGAAGGCATCGTCGCGATCGATGAGACCGGTTTGGTGACACCCATCAAAGACGGCGACGCGACCGTCACCGCCAAGACCGAAAAAGGCGTCGCGGGCCAGCTTGCGGTGCATGTCGAAGGCGTGGCCCGGCAGATTCCGATCAACTTTAAGAACCAGATCGTGCCCATCTTCACCAAACTGGGCTGCAACAGCGGCGGCTGCCACGGCAAAGCCAGCGGGCAGAACGGGTTCAAACTCTCGCTGTTGGGCTTTTATCCGACCGACGATTACGAGTTTCTGGTGAAAGAATGCCGGGGCCGGCGAATCTTCCCGTCCTCCCCGGGCGAAAGCCTGCTGCTCACCAAACCCACCGGCCAGTCGCCCCATGGCGGCGGGAAGCGGATGGAGGTGGACAGTTACGAATACCGCATGCTCTACCGCTGGATCGAGCAGGGCATGCCCTACGGCCGCCCGGAGGATCCCGTGGTCACCGGCATCGAGTGCCTGCCCAAGGGCCGGGTGATGGATCGCGGGTCCGATCAGCAAATCACCGTGCTCGCGAGCTACAGCGACGGCACGACCGAAGACGTGACCCGCATGGCCCTGTTCGAAGCCAACGACACCGAAATGGCCGAGGCCACCAACACCGGAATGATCAAAACCCTCGACCTCGCCGGGGAAGTCGCGATTATGGCCCGCTACCAAGGCCAGGTTTCGACGTTCCGGGCGACGATCCCGCTGGGAGCCGACGTCAGCAAACTGCCCGCACCGGCGAACCTCATCGACGAGGCCGTCTTCGCGAAGCTGAAGCTCCTGGGCATTCCGCCCTCAGATCTGGCCGAGGATGGGACCTTCATGCGGCGGGTGTATATCGACATTTGCGGCACCCTGCCCACGGCCGAGGAAGCCGAGAAATTCCTGGCGGATAAAGACCCCAACAAACGCGACAAACTCATCGACAGGCTTTTGGACAGCCCGGAATACGCGGATTACTTCGCCAACAAATGGAACCTCGTCCTCCGCAACAAAAAACGCCAAAACGAAGACACCGAAGGGACTTATGCCTTCTATCAATGGATCTGGAACAGCTTGTACCAGAACAAGCCCTACGACCAGTTCGTCCGCGAGATTCTCACGGCGTCTGGCGATCAGACCTACAACCCGCCGGTGATCTGGTATCGCGAAGTGGACGATATCAACGAGCAGGTGGAAGACACCGCCCAGTTGTTCCTGGGGCTTCGCATTCAATGTGCCCGCTGCCATCACCACCCGTTCGAGAAGTGGAGCCAGAACGATTATTACGGGTTCTCGGCGTTCTTCAGCCGGGTGGGACGGAAGAATCTGGCCGGCAATGCCAATCCCCGCCTCCGTGAAAAACGCATCTTCCACAACGAAGGCGCGGCGTCCGCGCAGAACCCGCGTTCCGGCAAGAACTTGAAGCCCGCGGGCCTCGGCAGCCAGCCTTACGAAATCGCTCCCGATCAGGATCCCCGGATTTATCTGGCCGACTGGATGGCCGCCAAGGACAACCCGTTCTTCGCCAAGGCTTTGGTCAACCGGTATTGGAAGCACTTCTTCAGCCGGGGCATTGTCGAGCCGGAAGACGACATGCGGGAAACCAACCCCCCGTCGAATCCCGAACTGCTCGATGCGCTGGCGAAACGCTTCATCGACAGCGGCTTCGATGTGAAAGAACTGATCCGCACGATCTGCCGATCGAAAACCTACCAACTCGAGCTCGCTGCCCAACGATTATAACCTGAAGGACAAGCAGAACTTCTCGCGGTACTATCCCAAGCGGCTCACCGCCGAGGTGCTGTATGACGCGTTCCATCAGGTGACGGCGACTTCGCAGAACTACTCCGGCCTGCCCGCCGGCACGCGGGCTTTGCAATTGCCGGACCCAACCGTGGGGCCTTACTTCCTCAAAGTCTTCGGCCAGCCGCAAGGCGACACGGCCTGCGAATGCGAACGCTCCCAGGAAGCCAACCTCGCCCAGAGCCTGCATTTGCTCAACAGTCAGGAAGTGCAATCGAAGATCAGCAGCGGCTCCGGCCGGGCGGCGCTCTTGGCGAACGATGCCAAGCGGCCGAGCGAGGAACGCATCCGCGAACTCTACCGCTGGGTGTATTCCCGCGAACCGCAGCCCGAAGAAATGAACATCGCCTTGGCCCACATCGCCAAGCACGAAAAAGATGCCAAAACCGCCTACGAGGACATCCTCTGGGCCTTGGTGAATACGAAAGAGTTCCTGTTTAACCACTAAGCACACGGTCCGCCTGATGGACCGGAACCAATCCAATCGCCGCGGGCGGGTGGCCCTCGTCCGCGGCTTTTTCATTCCATGGATGGCTAATCATACCCTACCTTTCCCGCCCGGTCCTGATTTTCCGATTTGGTTCGTCGCCGCCGGGCGCGGCCGTTTTGACACACGCCTTTTGTTACGGGGAAATTTGATGAGGATCCCAGCCGCTCTCTCCGCTGTTGTGCTCTTGGGTTTGGGCTTGTTCGTTTCCGGTCCGGTTCAGGGAGCCGACAAGGAAAAGGACGTCGGCAAGATCGAGCCCGAGAAAATCAGCCTGGGCCGGCCGGTGGATTTCCAGCGGGACGTGTATCCGTTTCTGGAAGCCAACTGCGTCGGCTGCCATAACGTCGCCATCTCGGAAGGCAAGCTCAACCTGGAAGAAATCGACACGATCAAGAAAGGCGGCAAACGCGGCCCGGCGATCGTTCCCAAGGAACCCGACAAAAGCCTGCTCTACAAGCTCGCCTCGCGGTCGCAAAAGCCGGCGATGCCTCCGCTCCCCAACCAGGTCGATGCCCACGCGTTGACCCCCAAAGAAGTCGGCATCCTCCGACAGTGGATTGTCGAGGGGGCCGCGGGCGGCAGCGGGGCGGCCCAGCATGCCGTCAACTGGCAACCTCTGCCCAGCGGCATGAAAGCCGTTTACAGCGTGGCCCTTTCTCCGCGCACCAACACCGCGGCGGCGGGGCGGGGCAATCAGATCACCCTCTACGATGTCGCGGGCGGCCGGGAACTGGGACAACTCTTCGACCCGAACCTCAGCTCGCTCCAGTTTAACGGCAAGCCGATGTATCCCCAGGGCGCGGCCCACCGGGATTTCGTGCATTCGCTCGCGTTCAGCCCGGACGGCAACCTGCTTGCCTCCGGCGGGTATCGCGTGGTGAAACTCTGGCAACGGCCCCAAAACGAACAGGCCTTCGAAGTCGTGGGCAACCAACCGGCGACGGCGTTGACTTATAGCCCCGACAAAAAGCAAATCGCCATCGCCCGCGCCGACAACAGCATCCAAATCGCCCAGGCCGCCGACGGCAAAGTGACGAAAACCCTCGCCGGCCACAGCGGCCCCGTGAAAGGCCTGGCCTTCGCGCCGGACGGGACGAAACTCTATTCCGCCTCGGCCGACAAAACGCTCCGCGGCTGGAACCTCGCCGACGGCAAACAGCTTTGGCAAGTGGAATCCCCCGCGGCGATGCGGGATTTGGCGATCAACAAAGACGGCACGCTGTTGGTCTCGGCCGATGAGGACAACAAGCTCCGCGTCTGGAACAGCACGCCGGAAGAGAAAAAAGACAAAGACGGCAAGCCCGAACCGATCCAGCCCGTCCGCGAACTGAACGGCCACGGCAAGCCGGTGACTTCGGTCGATTTGATTCTTCCGAACGGCAACCAGGTCCTCAGCGGCAGCGAAGACGGCACCGTGGCGCGTGTGGGACATTAACAGCGGCGGGCAAGTCCGCAGCATGACCCACGGCGGCAGCGTGACCGATGTCGCGGCCAGTCCCGACGGCAAAGCCTTCGCCAGCACCAGCACCGCGAACACCGCCAAGCTCTGGAACGCAGCGAACGGACAGCAGATCGCCGAGGTCAAAGGCGGCATCGAGCTGCAACGGAAGCTGGACGCCGTCAATGAGGACAAAACCGTGGCCGACCAGTTGGTCAAGCTCGCGGACGATGCGGAAAAGGCCGCGGACAAGAACCAGAAAGACCGCGAAGCCGCCGTCAAAACGGCCGAGGAAGCCAAGAAGAAAGCCGACGAAGCGGTGAAGGACCCGCAGAAAAAAGTCGACGACGCCAAAGCCAAGTTGAAAGCCGCCCAGGACGAGTTGGCGAAGAAGACCGACGACAAAGGCCTCCAGAAAAAGGTCGAGGACGCCCAGAAGGAACTCACCAAGCAGGAAGCGGAACTGAAAAAAGCGACGGACGCCCAGGAAGCCGCCGACCGGTCTTTGGAACTCGCGAAGAAGTCGGTCGAACGGGCCAAGACCAAGCTGGACGAAGCCAAGAAAGAGCACGAAGCCGCGAAGAAGCACCAGGAAGGCGTGGTGGCCGAGGTCAAGAAAGCCACCGACGAGAACAACGCCTCGGCGAAGCCTCTCCAAAGCGTGGCGTTTTCGGCGGACAGCCGGGTGTTCGCGACCGCGGGCGACGACCAGATCGTGCAGTTGTGGTCGGCCGTGACTGGGAAGCCTTTGGACGTTCTGAAAGGCAGCGCCGCCCAGGTGCAGCAGTTGGCCTTCGGAGCGGATGATGTCCTCCTTTCCGCCTCCGCCGACACCAAGCTGATCGCCTGGCGGACGAATGCCCCCTGGAAGCTGGTCGCCACGTTGGGGCCTTCGGCGGAGAATCCGCTCGATCTGTCGGCGTCGCCTTTCGTCAACCGCGTGTTGGCCCTCGATTTCAGCCGGGACGGAAAGCTCCTTGCCACCGGCGGCGGAGAGCCTTCGCGGTCCGGCGAACTCATGATCTGGGACGTGGCCGGCCGGAAGTTACTCAAGAACATCGAAGACGCCCACAGCGACACGGTGTTGGGCGTGGAGTTCTCCCGCGACGGCAAGTTTCTGGTCTCCGGGGCGGCGGACAAGTTCGTGAAGACCTTCGATGTCGCCAGCGGCAAGCACATTCGCTCGTTTGAAGGCCACACCCATCACGTGATGGACGTTTCCTGGCAAGCCGACCAATCGACGCTGGTCAGTGCGGGGGCCGATAATGCCATCAAGGTCTGGAACGCCGACACCGGCGAGCAGAAAACGACGATCACCAACTATTCCAAGCAGGTGACCTCGATCCAGTTCCTGGGCACCAGCGAGAACATCGTCAGCTCTGGCGGCGACCAGACGGTGCGGTATCATCGCACGTCGAACCGCCAGAACTACCGCAACTTCGCCGGCAACACGGATTACGTGTATTCCGTGGCCGCGACCCCCGATGAAAAACTCGTGATCGCCGGCGGCGAAGACGGCGTGGTCCGCATCTGGAACGGCGAGAACGGGCAAAGCCTCTACAACTTTGAACCGCCCGCCCCCCCCGCGGACCCGGCCCAGGTCCAAGCCTCGACCGCGAAGAAGTAAGGATCGCTCGATCAATAATTGTCCGATTTATTAGCCGCAGGGGGGCACCGCCCGCAGGGGGGCACCGCCCGCAGGGGGGCACCGCCCGCAGGGGGGCACCGCCCCGGTTCTTGGGAAGAACCGGACACGAGCGCGTTCCGGCTGATAATTGGATAGTTATTGGACAGAGGCAACACAGGAGAAATCAGCATGGGCAAGAAGCACTCGGAGCGGTTTTTAAAGATTGCCAGCGATGCCAAGCAGCACGTGCGCGAATGCGTGGTCGAGGATGTGAAACGGCGGCTCGACGCGGGGGAATCGTTTCATCTGGTCGATGTCCGCGAGGAAAGCGAATACGCCAAGGGGCACCTGCCGGGCGCTCTGCACCTGGGCAAAGGCGTGATCGAGCGCGACGTCGAAAACGCGATCCCCGATCCCCATGCGGGCATCGTCCTGTACTGCGGCGGCGGGTACCGCTCGGCTCTCGCGGCGGAAAACCTCCAGCGGATGGGCTATGACAACGTGATTTCGATGGACGGCGGCTTCCGCGGCTGGAAAGAAGCCGGCTACCCCATCGAAGGCGCGCCATAGCCCGGGCTACCCGCCGACTTCTTCTTCATCACACGCGGTCAACGCCTGGCGGAGAGCCTGAACCGTTGCCTGCCGCAACCAGGCTTTTTCATCGTGCCCTTTTGCGCTGGGATAGTTCGCTTTCGTGTGATCCGACAGGGTTTTGAATAACGTTTCGTATAAGGAAATGTTTGCGGCAATGGCGTCCGGACTGGATTGCCGCAACGTAAGGCCATAACCCGGCTCAAGCGGCCTGCTAAATCCCTCGAAGTAGGAGATTCTCCCGATAATGTGCATGTTCTTTTGACGAAAGGGAGACGTGGCCCAATAAATATTCTCGAGCGCGGAATCGCCGCTTTCGAGGAATTTCAACAGATGGGAGATTCTCGCATTCGCGAACCGGGCGCGTTCGACAATCAGGTCATGAGCGGGCGGGCTGATAATGCAATACATCTGGCACCCCTCTTGGGCGAGCTTCAACAAAGCCTCTTTCTCCTCGAGCAAGGCTTTTTGATATTCGGCCTCCACTCCGTCAAATTCATCTCCCGGACCGATCGCAAACGAAGAGAGAAACCCGCTGTACCAGACTTTTTCCTCCTTGAGCCGTTTTGAACCACGGAGCAATGTCTCCAAATCCGCGATGATTTCTCGCGTCCGACGAATGGGATCGTCAATCACAATCGGCGGCGCATTCGCTCGAATCGATTCCAGAGTATTTCCGAGCGCCGTCGAGAATTCAATGTGCCCCTGGTTTTGAGTCAAGTCGAAGAAAATGCAGCGGAAATCCTGCAGGTCGAAGGGGAGTTTCTCTCCCTGTTGCGCCACCAGGATCAAGGCGTCGCAAAGCATGTGTGCCAAACCGAGTTCATAAAGCACATTGGGGTTCCTTGCCGTGAGGTCGGCGATCACAATTTCCGCCCGTTCGATTTCATCGATAATGGCGGCGGTGATGCTGCTCGGACGGTGCGAAGTGTTCCCTCGATGAATGGAGAACTGGTGGATGCTGCATGTATGTTGGATCAATTCCCAAAGTGCGTTTGAATGGTTTGCATTCAGCGGCATCGCCACAAAGATCCGTCCTCGTTCGCACGCCCGCCGTCGGCCCGTCGTAAATCCTTTGAGATCGTCCTCTTCTTCGGGAACCTGTTGATTGCGGTCACTCATATGCTTTCTCCGAATCAACGGCTGCGAAGACAAACCGGCATCAAAAGGAATTGGTGTCACAATACTCCTCTGCTGAAAAAATATCCAGAGCCCCACTCATCCCGAGAGTCCGCCGGGCGTGAGTATCCGGCAAAATAGAACCAACTCGAACCAGGCGGAATCCCGGTTCGAAAACGGGAATCGCCTCGTTTTTTGGAAACCGTGAGCTATGTTTTTCTAAAGTCGATTGGATCATTGCCCGCGCCAGATTTTTGCGCGGTTCGCCCTCTGCTTTGGAGAAACATCTTATGTCGGGTGATCCCTGGAGCCGTCCCACGTTGGAAGATCTGCAACGGGTCTTGGAAAGCATCGAAAAATCGCCCGGCGAGCACGTTCGCGAGGCCGAGCGGTTGGAACTCTCCGTGCCCGCGGAAATCACGACCCGCCGCGGGAACACGATCTCCGCGATGACCCGCGAAATCAGCCGGCTGGGGATCGGGCTCTTGCACCGCGGCTCGTTAACGCCCGGCGAAGTCACCGTGCGGATGGCCAGCGAAACCCGCCAGTTCGAGTACCGCGTGCTCATCGAATGGTGCCATCCCTGCGACAACGGCATGTTCTTAAGCGGCGGCCGCTTCCTCCGCAAACGCAGCGAATCGGCCTCGGGCAAGGAAGAAGAATAAGGCGAGCGGAGGGCGTTAGCCCCCTGGTCACTTTGAACGAATCGAGGCTTCAGATCTCATTCCAAGGCTCATCGGAACGTCAGCGAACGGGAGCAATCGCGCAAAACCAGGGGGCTGACGCCCCCCGCTCGCCTGGGTTAGCCGAGCTTCTCCGGCAACTCGAAGACGTGCAGCGGCGAATAGTTCCCCAGATATTTGCCCTCTTTATCTTTGACTGCCCCGTTGCCTTGGTTGTTGCGGTTGGTGGCGGAGACGACGACGTGCCGGCCGCCGGGGTGCAGCGCTAGGGAATGGCAGTTGCTGAGCTTCTTATAAACCCAGAACGGTTTTTCTTCGCCCGGGCGGAGAAAGGCGAACTGCCCGCGTCCCGGTTGGCCGCTGGTGACGGTCATAAAAAAGCCTTCGGGATGCCGGGCGAGGTCGAACACGAACCCATCGTTGGAATCGCCTTGATGGAACGCCTCCTCAGGCTTGCCGGTGTTCCAGTCGAAGAAACGCACGGTGGGAATGCCCAAGCCCCGGCCGGTGCTCGTCGGTTCGGAGCCTGCGACTAAGAGCGTGTTTCCTTCCTCGTGAAACTCCAACACGCGGATGCCCGCGACATCCTCGTCCCGCTGGTAATAATGCAGCGAAGAAGCGTCGATTTCCCGCGTGGATTTTCCCGTCTCCAGGTCCCAGACTTTGATCTTGCCGAGCAAATCCCCACTGACGGCGGTTTTGCCGTCGGGATGTAAGGCGACGGCGAACACATCTTCGCCGTGATCGAGTTCGAGAATCGATTTGCCGTCGTCGACGGACCACAACCGAAGATGCCCGTCGCGCCCGCAGGTCAAAAGTTTGGAACCATCCGCGCTCAAGGCGATCGACCGCACCCAGCCATCGTGGGCTTGTTCTTTTTGCCAGCGAGGTTGGGGCTTGTCTTCCTCAAAAGGCCAGGCGATGAGGCCGCCCCAAGAGTCGGCGGTGAAGAGCAACTTCGTCTGGGAAGCGAACGCGATCGCTGTCACCCATCCGCGGTGCCCCGCAAGCGCGGGAAGCTCCTTCGGCTCCTCGCCTTCCCAACTCCAGCGGTGAACGAGGGCATCATAACCCCCCGCCGCCAGGAACCGGCCATCCGGACTGAACCGCACCCCGTAAACCTGCCGATCTAATTCGATCGCCCGCAATTCCCGCGGCTCCGTGGTCGGTTTCTCTTTTGCTTTCGCCATGATCTTCATCCAATGTCGAAGTGTATCTTGATCTAAGAATATAATTGGAAAAGTTATCCGACGAACCGGGGCTAACGCCCTGCGGCTAATTTACGGGACAATTATCCTTCCTTCTCCCGATCTCCCCTTCCCTCAGGCTTCGCGATCACGCCAATAACTCGGAAACCGCGCTCATCTCATCGTGCGCGATCGGCAGCGGCTGCGTGCCGTTCATGTATTGGGTGTTTTCGGGATTGATGCCCAGGGCGCGGAACCAGGTGTGGAACATGGCTCCGATGTCGTGGGGTTCGGTAACAATGTCGGTGCCTTGGGCGTTGGTTTCGCCGACGACCACGCCCGGCCGGATGCCCGTGCCCGCTGTCGCCAGCGACCAGGCGTTCGGCCAGTGGTCGCGGCCGACGGAACCGTTGATCCGCGGCGTCCGTCCGAACTCGGCCATCACGATGATTAACACGTGATCGAGCATCCCGCGGTCCTTCAGATCGTCCAAGAGGGCCGAAAGAGATTGATCGACTTTGGGCATGCGGCTGGCGTGGGCGTTGAAGTTGTCGCCATGCGTGTCCCAACCGTAGGAGGTGACTTTCACAAACCGCACGCCCGCTTCCAAAAGTCTGCGGCCCAAGAGCATATGCCGGCCCAGATCGTGCTTGCCGTAACGCTCGCGGTCGGAGTCGGGGAGCCGGGATTCGTCGAACAGGTCGGTCCGCTCCATCAGCTTGTGGGCCACGTCATAAACATAGCCGTGGGCTTCGCTGCTGTCTTTCCGGTGCTCGGCGGCGTAGCGGTCGTTGAACAACTTCCGCAGGCGGTTGCGGGCCAAATCGTCGGCGTCGCTCAAGCCTTCGGGGCGGAGCATGTTATCGGGCGGTTTGCCGTCGCCCAGGGCGAGCGCTCCATATTTCGCCCCCAGAAAGCCGGCGTACTTGGAGATAAACCCGCCGCTGCCCGGCTTGACCCAAATATAAGGCGGCAATCCGCTCGAACACGGACCGAGCAGTTTCGCGACCGCCGAGCCGATAAAGGGATACACCACGCCGCGGTTTTTGGGATGCCCGCGGAGAATCTTGCCGATGCCCGAGGAGTGGTTCGGGTCTTCCGTCCGCATGCTGCGCACGATGGACAAGAGGTGCATTCGCTTCGCGACGTTCGGCATGAGTTCGCTGATTTGGACGCCAGGCAGCGAAGTCGAGATCGAGCGAAACGGCCCGCCGTACTGTGAGTTGGGCTTCGGGTCCCAGGATTCGAGTTGGCTCATGCCGCCGTCGAGCCACAACAGCAGCACCTGTTTTTCCTTGGACTTCAATTGCTCGGCCACGGCGGGTTGGAGAAACGTCCCCAATCCCAGCCCGGCGGCCGTTCCCGCCAGTCCGCCCAACATCCGCCGCCGGGAGATCTGGTGTTCCCAAGGCTGGCATCGGTGAGTTTGTTGTTTCATTACAATCTTTTACTCCGACGTTATGGACCGTCTCATAAACTGGATTTTGTGAGCGGCCGGGTACCCTCTGGGTTGCGAGCCGCCGGTTTTATGTGCCGGCGGCTAGCGCCGTGCCGCTCAGAGTTAATGATTCACGCAAAATTCCGTGGAGGCGACGAGTGCCCAGGCGAGCTGGCCGAGGGCTTCATCGCGGCGGTCTTTGTTTTCTTTGAGGTAGAGAGCGACATCCGCGCGGTCGGCGGCGGTCGGTTCTCGGGACAGAATGCTCAGGAACAATTCCTCGGTGACTTGCCCGTCATCGCTGAGTTTCGCGAGCCGATCGATCAAGTTGCCTGCCTTGCGGTCGAAGAGTCTCAGCACTCGTTTGTCGTTGAGCACAAACAAAGCCGCCTTCACCGTGGGGGCGAACTCATATTCGGGTTCCTGGGGCGGGTTGGCGAAAGTTTTGTGGAATAGCTCCCGGAGCGTTTCGAGGTCTTTGACGTCGGCCACGATTTCCTCGGCCGTTTTGCCTTGGTATTTTTCCTGGCTGCGATAGCGGTCCAACTCGCCGGTGGCGGCGAGCACGCTCCAGAACAGCGATTCCGCCGTCAGATGTTTTTCCCGCATCAACGCGAACGACTCCAAAGGCGGTGCGGGTTGCCCAGCGGGCAGAATGCTCGTTCGCTGATAGGTTTCCGTGTGCGCAAGCGTCCGCCACATCCATTGGAAGTCGAAGTTCTCCTTGGCCCATTCCTTGGCGAGAAGCTCTAAAAGCTCGGGATGCGACGGCGGGTTGTCGGGGTGGTGCAAGTCCAACGGGTTGACAAGGCCGTGGCCCATCATCACGAACCACATCAGGTTCGCGGAGTGCCGGCAGAAGAGTTCGTTGTCGGCGGCGGGCAGGCCCTCGGCGAGTTGGGAGAGCGGGCTGAACTTGGGCACGCCCGGCGTGCGTTTTTTGCGGTCGGGCGATTCGAGGTATTCCTCGCCCTTCGCGAATGTGGGAATGTTTAACTCCCCGCGCCCGGGAACGACGGGGCCGGTTTTCAAGGGCACCTGATCGAACACCGACATGAAATCCTGCTTCTGGGAGAGCAGTTTTTCGCCGACGGCGGGGAATTTTACATCGTTTCGCGGCGTGATGTTCGTAAAGAACAAATGCAGGCCTTGGAAATCCTTTTGTTTGTAGTGGTCGATCGTGAGATGGTTATGGCATTGGGCGCATTGCCAGTCAACGCCCGCGAACAGCCGCCCCACGTCGCGGGTCAGGCCGGGCACATCGACCTCGGCCATCGCCCCCTCTTTGGTGAGCCGGGCGGTCAAAAAAAACGCCGCCCCGCGGCACTTTTCATCGTCGGCGGGCGGATCGAGCATCGCCTGCACCATCTGGGTCCAGGATTTGTTTTCCTCGAACGAAGTCCTTAAAAACTTCGTCCACTCTTCGTTCTCGCCCCGGCGTTCCATCAAGAGGACGTGAAACTGCTCCTGCATGTGCCGGGGATATTCGGGACTGGCGAGCAGTTGGTCGATGAGTTTGTCGCGCTTGTCCGGTGACGTGTCCGCGAGGAACGTTCGCGTCTCGGCCGCGGTGGGAATCCGGCCGATGAGGTCCAGAGAAATCCGCCGCATGAATTCCGCATCGCTCGATTTCTTGCCTGCGGGAACGTCGCCCAACTTCGCGGCGATCAACCGGTCGATCTGCGCGGAAAGCGGTTCCTCGGCGTTCGCGGCGGAAAGAGACACCGCCGCCTGCACCAACAGCCCCGCCAATCCCCAGCGCAAGAAAACCCAATGTCGCACGTGCCGGCTCCCAATGGATAGGATTTTCGATCTTGATTCACTCATTTCAAATTAACGAAGACGCCGCGATTCATCAATGGAGATTGATGTTTCTGGTTTTCGAAACCCGCCCTTGTGGAATTCGGGAATTTGATAGAATCGGTTACGCGGATTGCGGATTTTTCAGGTCGGCAGCAGGGTTTTTTCGATGGATGGGTTGGTTTGGTTCGGTTTGGTGTCTTCTATGGCCGGGGCCGGGTTTTTGGCATTCGGATTGCGGAGTCGCCCGGCGACGGCCGTCGGCGTGCCGGCGGGCTTGGGGGTGTTGACGATTGTGCTGTTGGTGGTGATCTTGTCCAAGTCCCCCGCAAGCGGTCCGGTGGAAAATCCGCTGGCGGAACCGTTGGGGCTGGACTCGGTGGATACCAACCCGGCCAGTGGTTCTATGGATTTGCTTCAAAAGATCGACCCAGCCCGGCATCGGCTGTCGGGTTTGTGGACGCGCGAGAACGGCGGCCTCGTTTCGTCGCTCGATATGCCTGCGAAGTTGATTGTCCCCGTCAAACTGCCGGAGCGTTACCAGATCACCGCCGTCGTCGAACGCCTCCAGGGAATTGATTCCTTCAGCTTCGGCGTACGCATCGGCGGGCGGGACGTGATGGTCTGCCTCGACGGGTACAACGGCGTCTACAGCGGGCTGAACCTGATCGAAGGCAACACCGCCGACCGCAACGAATCCCGCCGGCGGGGTCCGTTTCTCGTCAATGGAAGACCGAATACGCTCGTGCTGAGGGTGGGGCCGGATTCCGTCCGCGCAACGGTCAACGGCCAGGTCGCGATCGATTGGCAGGGCGATCCGAATCGGCTGAGCCTCGACCGCCGCTGGCCCAACGGCCCGCCGGGCGCTCTGCAAATCGCGACGTGGAACACCCGCTACCGGATCAGCAAACTGGAACTCACGCCGGTGCCCTAATCTCGGAGAGAATATCATGCGCACGATAGCGATCGCCTGGATGGTGCTGATTTCCGCAAGCGTCTCCGCGGCGGATGGCGACGTAAGAGACGAGGTGAATCAGTACCTCTCATCCGACAAAGCAAGCCAGCGCAACTCCATCTTGCGGAGTCTCGCCCAGGCTCATTTCGCGGAAGTGGAAAACGCCCTGCGGACCGGCACCTTGGCCCAACCGCAATCGGAAACCGACACGCTCATCGAACGCAGGCTCACGACCGCCTATGGGGAGCGGGAGTTTGAAACGCTGATCTACATTCCCAAAAACTATTCGGCCAAGAAACGCTATCGGCTGTTGGTGGCCCTGCATGGGACCGGTGGGAACGGGAAAGAGTACATCCAAGCCTGGCTGCCATGGATACAGAAGCGAGACGACACGATCCTCGCCGCCCCGACGATTGCGGGCGAACCGTGGGGCGGATCGCGAACCGCACATTCGCACGTACACACGCTGGTTTGGCATCTGCGCGGGAGTTCGCCGTCGATGATAACAACATCTTTATGGGTGGCATGTCGATGGGCGGGTATGCCGCGTTTCGCATCGGCTGTTTTCGCGCGGACCGCTACGCTGGGTTGATCTGCCGCGTGCATGGCCCGATCTTCCAACCGCCGCCCGGCCAGCCGGCGAAAAAAGATGGCTCAAACCTCCAGCCCCGATTCGTCGAGAACCTCAATAACACGCCGCTGTACTGGATTGTGGGCCAGACCGACCCGGGCATTTCCATCGACCTGATGCGCCGCGGATACGATCGTTTCAAGGAGTTGAAGTACGATGTGACCTATCGCGAGAAGCCGGGCGGACATTTGGCCTATCTGGATGAGAACCCGAATATTCTGAAATGGATGGACGCGCACCGCCGCGATCCGTATCCGAAACAGGTCGTGTTTCATACGAACCGGCCGGATTACAACCGCCTGTGGTGGGTGGAGATCGCGAAGTTCGCCGGCACGCCGCCAGCCACCGTCAAGACGCTGGATTTCGAAGGCAAGGTCGCCGGCGCGCGGAAGGAGTATCTCAGCGATGCGATCGTCCAGGCGGAATACGATTCGCAAACCAACTCCGTGGCCGCGCGCACGCGGGGTGTCAAGCAGTTGGCGATTTACCTCAGCGATAAAATGTTAAACCTTGACGCACCGGTCCGCATCACCGTCAACGGCCGGGTCCTCTGGCAGAAGCCGGTTCGCCGCTCGCTGCCAGTTCTTTTGGAGCACGCCCGGCGCCGCGGCGACCGGTCGATGCTATTTTCCGCGCGGGTTGTTCTGAATATTCCCTGATCCACCTTGACGAGCACCCCCGATCACACGAGGCCCTTGTCGGTTTTCCCGGTCCTCACATATAGTGAACTCCGCGGATCGATCCGTGGAACATTTTTTGGAAACAAATGATGCAGCCAAACTTCTCTTCGCGATGCCTCGTAGTCGTCGGCGGTATGGCCGCGGGTTTGGGGATGGCGGTGGCGATCGCCGCCGAACCACCTTTGGGTGCCGACGGTCCGGCGACGGCGGAGTCGGCTTCCCAGCGTTCCACGAAGTCGGTGTTTGAACTGACCGCGACGGATGGCGAGGTCGTTCGCATTCCAATGAAAACGCCGCCGCGGTTCACGGTGCTGTGTTTCTTGGGGGCGGAGTGCCCCTTGGCCCGGTTGTATGGGCCGCGGTTGCAGAAACTCGCGGAACGCTTCCAAGCCGACGGCGTGCGGTTCGTGGGCATCGACAGCAATCGTCAGGATTCGATGGCCGACGTGCGGGAATATGTCAAAGAGCATCGGCTGACATTTCCGGTCGTCAAGGATTACGACAACAAAGCGGCCGATTATTTCGAAGCGACCCGCACGCCGGAAGTGGTGGTGCTCGATGCCGCGGAGGAAATCTGTTACCGCGGTCGGATTGACGACCAATACGAACCGGGCATCGCCCGCACCAAACCCGAACGGCAAGATCTACAAATCGCCCTGGAGGAATTGCTCGCGGGAAAGGCGCCGAGCGTGCCCCGCACCGCACCGGCGGGGTGTTTGATCGGCAAGATTCGCCAAACGGAAACGACAACGAAGCTCACCTACTGCGGGGAGATTTCCCGCATCCTCCAAGAGCACTGCGTGGAATGCCATCGCGCGGGCGAGATCGGGCCGTTCTCGCTGACCGAATATGATGAGGTCACAGGCTGGGGCGAGACGATGCTGGAAGTCATCGACGACGGCCGCATGCCGCCCTGGCACGCCAATCCGAAGTACGGACACTTTGCCAACGCCCGGCACATGCCCGATGCCGAGAAAGAATCTCTCCGCAAGTGGGTGTCTGGTGGGATGCCTTTCGGCGATCCGGCGGACTTGCCCGAACCGTTCCAAACCGCCGCGGGCTGGCAACTGCCGCGAAAACCCGATCAGGTCATCGCCATGAATAATACCCCGTTTAAAGTCCCGGCCGACGGCGTCGTGGAATATCAATACTTCGTCGTCGATCCGGGATTTAAAGAGGACAAGTGGATCACCGGGGCCCAGGTCATTCCGGGGAACCCCGCCGTGGTGCATCATTGCATCGTCTTTGTTCGGCCGCCTGACGGGGCCGAGTTTCGGGGCGTCGGTTGGCTCACGGGTTATGTTCCCGGGCAGCGGACGGCGATGTTGCCGGCCGGTTATGCCCGCCGAGTTCCCGCGGGTTCGCGGCTGGTGTTCCAGATGCACTACACGCCCACCGGCACTCCGCAAACTGACCTCACGAAGATCGGCCTGATCTTCGGCGACGACAAAGACATCACGCACGAAGTCTCCACGCTGACCGCGCTCAATCACGATTTTGAAATCCCGCCCGGCCATCCAAACTACCTGGTCTCGGCCGGCATCTCCCGGCTGCCTGCCCAGGGGGAAATCCTCGCGATCACGCCGCACATGCACTACCGCGGCAAGTCGTTTCGCGTGTTCGCCGAGCGAGGGGATCAAACGGAGATCCTGCTCGATGTGCCGCGTTACGATTTCAACTGGCAGCACATTTACGAACTCGCGGAGCCATTGCCTTTGCAGGGCATTACCAAGCTGCGGTTCACCGCCCGCTTCGACAACTCCGCCGCCAATCCGTTCAACCCCGATCCAAAGCGGCACGTGACCTGGGGCGATCAGACCTGGGAGGAAATGGCGATCGGCTTCTTCGAAGTTGCCGTGCCCCGCGGCACCCAGGTCCAGCGTTTCCACAACCGCCAGAAGGTTCCAAAAGACACGCCGGAGCGCCGGCAAAAAATCCAAGCCTTCGTGGACCGCTTTTTCAAACGCTTCGACGCCAACGGCGACGGGGTGATCGTCAAAACCGAACTGCCCCTCGCCCAACAGCGCTACGGCATGCGCGAATTCGATCTGAATTACGACAACCGCATCGAACACAATGAAATCCAATCCCACGCGGAGGCGAGAGATTTTTGAGGCCAATGTATACAACGCATATTCAGGCGGGTTCCTGCAATGAATGAAATGGAAAAAAGAGTGTTTGTTGCCCTCGTTGAGCTGCGACCAATCGACGGATGCAGTCTCCCCCTCGTTCCCAAGCTCCAGCTTGGGAACGCACTGGTCGCCAAGCTCTCCTTGGCCGCGCGTGTAATGTCGGCCGGCCAATGGTATATCGATGCGTTGCGAAGCGGAGCTTCGCGAGAGTGCGTTCCCAAGCAGAGCTTGGGAACGAGGGCGAATCGGTTTTATTCGTGTTATCCGTGGTTCCTTCTGAATTGTCCGCTTTGTGACTCGCCTCTTTGATCGTGTGTTTGGCTGGACGGTGGATCATCCGTGGTGGGTGGGGCTTTTTATCATTGCGCTCAGCGGTTTGGCGGGGTTGGGATATGTTGCTCCCGAAAAGTTGACGCGGTTTCTTCGATCCGACGAGACGGAGCCTGCGAAATGGTCGCCGGGTCCTGAGCAAAAGGCTCCCCGCGGGCCGAACGTCGAACCGATCCGGCTGAACGATGCGGACGTGATTTTGGTGGTGGAGTCCGACGACATCTTCACGCCGGCCGGAGCCGAGGCGCTGCGGGCGATGGTGCGGTCGCTCGAAGGGTTGGATTACGTCGAAAGCGTATTCTGGATGGACCGCGTGCCGGTGCTGAATGTGTTCGGCCTGCGGGAATCGCTGTTCCCCCGCTCGGATGCCTCCGCCCGGCAGTTCGCGGCGGCTCGCGAAAAAGCCCTCGAACATCCGTTGGTCGGCGGGCAACTCTTGTCCCCCGACGGGCGAACGCTGCTCATGATGGTCAAGCTGGATTGGCTGTTCGTCACCAGCGATGAAGATTGCACCACGCATCTCAAAGAAGCCGCCGAAGCCGCGGCTGCGGATTATCCGGATGCGAAGTTTTCGTTTCTGGTCACCGGGCGGGTGCCGATCTATTTGACCTTCATGGAGGCCCAGCGAAAGAACCGCTGGAATTACCAGGTCATCGGCTATGCCAGCGTATTTTTGATGGCGATCGTTCTGTTCCGCGGGCTGCGGGCGGTGATGATCGTGTCGCTCGCCCCTTGCCTGGGCGTGTTCTGGTCGCTGGGGATTCTGCATTTTTTCGAGCTGCAGGATAACCCGTTTAACGACGTCGTGCTGCCCGTTCTGTTGAGTCTTGTCGCCCTCACCGACGGCGTGCATTTGATGGTCGAAATCCGCCGGCAGCGCGGCAATGGGCTGGCTCCGCGCGATGCCGCCCGCGCAGGGATCTGCAAAGTCGGACTGGCGTGCGGATTGACTTCCCTCACGACGGCCATCGGCTTCGGTTCGCTGGGACTTGCGCATCACGAAATCGTCCGCGAGTTCGGCTGGAGCTGCGTCATCGGCGTCGTGCTTACATTTCTCGCCGTGATCACGATCATTCCCCTCGCCTGCTCGACGTGGCTGGGATCGAAGATTCATCTCGGGCAGGAAAAGGCGATCGTGCATCGGCATCTGAGCCGCATTGGAGACGTCATTGCCTGGGTGCTCCGGCAGGCGAAACTTGTGAGCCTCGTCGGCGTGTTGTCCACGCTGATTCTCGCGGGCATCTCGCTGACGTTGCGCCCCGACGAACGCCGATCGAACGCCCTGCCGTCCACTTCGGAAGCCTCGGTTGCGATCGACCACATGGACCGCGCGTTCGGCGGCTTGGAGACGGGCCTGGTCGACATCCGCTGGTCGGAGAAGGTGCCCGAGGATTCGCCCGAAATCCTGACCGCCGTGAGCCGGGTCAACGAACTTCTCAAGAAAGAAGACCTGATCGGGCATCCGCTGTCGATGCGGAATTTTGTGGATGTGCTCCCGGGCGAAGGCCGGGCGGAGGATCGGATGCCGCTGTTGGAACTCATGCCGCCGCCACTCAAGCGGGCGTTTTATCAGCCGGAAGATAGGCGGGCCGTGGTCAACTTCCGCGTGCAGGATTTGGGCATCGCCCAATACGGCCCCGTGTTTACGCGGATTCAACACGGCCTCCAGGAACTCCAAAAACAGCATCCGCAATTCCAATTCGAGCTGACGGGCTCGCCGGTCCGGCGGTGGGAGAACCTGTATCAAATCGTGATGGACCTGGCCTGGAGTCTGGGCAGCGCGTCGTTCATTATTTTTCTGACGTTGATGCTCGCGTACCGTTCGCTGCGGTTGGGCTTGATCGCGGTGATTCCAAACCTGTTCCCGTTGGCGGTGACGGGGGCGTATCTTGTGGCGACCGGGCAAGCTTTGGAACTGGCGAGCGTGTGCGCGTTCACGGTGTGCCTGGGGATCGCGGTGGACGATACGATTCACTTCCTCACGCGGTATCGCGAGGAATTAAAAACCGCGACCATCACCGACGCGATCCAGCGGGCGTTCATCGGCACGGGGACCGCGCTGATTATGACGACCCTCGTGCTCGTCGTCGGCTTCGCCACGGTCATGTTCAGCGACATGCGCGACCAGCGAATCTTCGCCACGATGGGCGGCCTCACGATTTCGTCCGCCCTGTTCGGCGACCTGGTGTTTCTGCCGGCGCTCTTGTCGCTGTTCGGCCGCAAGAGCGAAGCCTCCGCCGAAGAGCCGCAAGAAATGGAGTGAAAACGCTCCGATTTTGGCTTTTTCCGTCGGCTTTTTCCCGCAGGTGCGAGCGCGTTCTTGACGACGCGTGTTTGTTTGACACAATGGAAATTCGATTGATATTTTAGCGACACCCAGAATTTTGTAGATTGCCGAACGTGCCCGAATCCCAATTTCCCAAATCGGAAACCCCAACCGGCCGCGACGGCAGAAAGGAATGGCCCATGCGGATTGGCGAGTTTTACCACCAAGGAGACTTTGGCCTCTCGATCGAGATCTTTCCCCCAAAAACCTCCGAAGGCGACGAGGCGCTCGAACAGACGCTGGAACGGCTTGCGGCGTATCGGCCGGCGTTTTTTTCCTGCACCTACGGCGCCGGCGGCTCCACGCAAAGCCGGACCATCGACTGGTGCGTGAAGATTCAGAAGACGTTTCACATCCCGGCCACGTCGCATTTCACCTGCGTGGGTTCGACCCGCGAGGAACTGCTGGCCTGGCTCGAAAAGGCGACCGCGAGCGGGATTCGCAACATCATGGCTCTCCGCGGCGACCCGCCGCAGGGCGAGAAAACGTTCCAGGCCGTCGCAGGCGGACTCCGCTATGCGAACGAACTGGTCGGCTTGATTCGCGAGCATTACCCCGAGCTGGGCATCGGCGTGGCCGGCTATCCCGAGAAGCACCAGGAATGTGCCGACGCCGAGACCGATCTTCTCAACTTGAAGCGCAAGGTCGAAGCCGGGGCGGATGCGGTCTTCACGCAACTGTTTTACGAGAACGCGAACTTTTTCCGCTTCCGCGAGTGTTACGAACAGGCGGGGATCGGCGTGCCTTTGATTCCGGGCATCATGCCGATCACGGAGTTTGCCCGCATCAAACGCATCACCGGGATGTGCGGGGCGATCTTCCCGGACGATCTCGCGTCCCGCCTGGAAGCGGTCCAGGACGACAAACAGGCTCAATACGAAATCGGCGTCGAGCACGCGATCGAGCAATGCCGGGAACTGATCGCCCAAGGCGTGCCGGGCATTCATTTTTATGTGCTCAACAAGTCGAAAGCCTGCGAGGAAATCCTGGGCGGACTGGACATCGCCCCGCCCAAAGCCGCCTCCGCCTGAACCTCATCGAATCGGGTGGCACGCCCCGGAGCGCCGCGAAGGGCGTGGACTTTTGGAGCGAGTTTTGCCCTTCGCCATGCCCTTCGCTTCGCTCAGGGACGTGCCACCTGCGCCACCCCGAATCGGCGCTTTCGAGTTTCTGATTGCGAGAACGCCCGCCAAACCGCACAATGGCTTTCTTGGTGCGTGGGGGTGGTTTGTTCGTGGGTTTTCTTTGAGGAGTTCTCGTTATGCAGTTGACGGATTTGACTTGGGCGCAAGTGGAAAAGTTGCCGAGGGATATGCCCGTGCTGATTCCGATCGCCGCGCTTGAGCAGCACGGCCGGCACATGCCGGTGTTTACGGACAGCCTGCTGTTGGGCGAAGTGGTCCGCAGGGCGCAGGAAAAACTTGAGGACCGCGTGCTGTTTGCGCCGCTGATGTGGCTGGGGAATTCGGAGCATCATCTGGACTTCCCCGGCACGATGACCGCCTCGCCGCGGGTGTATCTCGATCTGCTGCGGGACCTCGCGGAGAATTTTCTGTTCCACGATTTCAAGCGGATCGTGTTTCTCAACGGGCACGGCGGGAATATCGTGCCCAGCCAGCAGGCCGTGTTCGAGCTTCGGCAGAAATACCGCGAGCGGAACGACTTGTTGCTGTTGGCTTCGACCTATTGGACATTGGGCGGCCAGCCGCACGAAGTCAACACCGAGATCCAGCAAACCCACATGGGCCACGCCTGCGAATGGGAAACGTCGATGATGCTCCGCATCCGCCCGGAACTGGTGCAGAATCTGGAGTCGGTGCAGCCGGTGGAGTTCGGCAATCCGTTCCAACCCGCGAGCCGGGGCTGGATCACGAAGGACCGCAGTCCCACCGGGCACATCGGCGACCCGCGTCCCGCCACCGCGGAAAAAGGGGAAACGCTGTTCAGCGTCTTCGCCGCCGACGTGGTGAACCTGCTCGAACGCGTCATCCACTGGAACGGCCAATCCTGGTCGGGCTAAAAAATGGCGTGCTGGGTCGTCGGCCGCCTTAAACCGGGGCGAAGATCAAAGCCCCGCGAATCCGGGGACTCGCGGGGCTTGGCACAACGGGCACGAACACATTGCGGTGGAGTCGTCTCGACCGCGGCCGGAGTTATTTCTGCTGTTCCTTTCGTTCTTCGCGGTCATTCAGATTGGGGCGCGCCACGTTTCCTTTTTGGCGATTGAAGAACTTGTCGACCTGCGACATCCACTGGGCCTGTTGGCCGCCCATGGTCAACTGGGTCCGCGTGAACGAGGGGGCCTGCGTGATTTTGTCCTTGTCGAGATTCACGCTGGCGTAGTTCTGGGTCGGCGTTTGGCCTTCGTGGATTTGCGCCAGCTCGAACGGGATCAGCGTCAGCTTTTCATTCTGATCCGCTCCCGCTTGTCCTGGCTGCGTGGTCGTCCGAGGGGTCCGAGGCTGGGGCTGGCGGGCTCCCGGCACACCCGTTCGCGCGTCCTGCGACTGAGTGCTGACCGCCAGATACTGGACCTGCCCCGATTCATCGATGACCAAATCCTGAATCTGGCCAATCGTTTGATTGGCTTTGTCCTTCACGCTCATGTCCAGGAGCTTGCTGGCCAGGTTCAACTGGTGTTGGCCCGCCGCTCTCCTTTCCAGGGGATTTTGCTCGCGTTGGTTTCGCGCCTGACCCACTTGGGAATAGGCCTGGACCACGACGAAAAGGCTCATCGCCATTGCCATCCCGCACGTCGCTTTCCATGTCATTCTCATCCGACTTCTCCTTGTTCCTGTGGAAGTACGTCTCCTTGCGCTCAGACCTTCTGAGCAATTTCGGTTCATCGTACCGTCCGCAGAATGGCAATCTATCGGACTTAATCTAGAAATTTGCTCAGTAAATGTCATAGGGCGATTCTTGTAAGTTGCCTTGATCGGCCTAGGAGTTTCTTCTAGGCTTGTGGTATGGAATTGTCCCATCACTGTGGGGGATTCACGACCGGATTCCCACCGAATAGGCTTCACAGAACAAGGATGGTCTTTCTCGTGAATTGGATGAAAATTGCAGCCGGGATCTTCCTGGGATGGGGGATTCTGCACCCGTTGTGTGCCGCGGAGTATCAAACACAACATTTTGAAGTCGTCGCGGATTCGGTGACGGTGGCCCGGGACATCGGCGAAGCCGCGGAGCAGTCCCGGACGACGCTCGCCCGCAGTTGGCTGGACCGGCCGCTGGGCGATTGGAATTTCCGTTGCCGGATCGAGGTGGAGTGCCGGGACGAAGACGGCAGCGGCTGGACCAATTACGAGCTTCTCGGCGGAAACGTGATCCGCATCGGGATCGAGATGCAAGGCTCCCCCGACCGTCTGATGGATTACGTGCTGCCCCACGAGATCACGCATGCGATTTTGGTGACGGCTTTGGGAAAAACATTGCCTCGCTGGGCGGATGAAGGGGCCGCGATGATCGCCGAGGCGCAATCCGAGCAAATCCGGCAGCGGCTGGTCGCGGAGCAACTTTTAAAGACCGGGCAGGCGATCTCGTTCCGCAAATTCCTCGAACTCGAAAAGTATCCCCAAGAAAAGAGCCGGATGTTCGCCTTTTATGCGCAGAGCCATTCCGTCACCGAGTATCTGATTGCGCACGGCGGACGGTCGCGGTTTCTTGCCTTTGTGCGCGACGGAGCGGCGGGCGATTGGGACGGGGCGATCGAACGCCATTACCGCCTGACCGGAGTGGAGGCGTTGGAGTCCGCCTGGAGCGAATGGGTCGCGGAGTCCTCCGCGAAACGAAACAAAAATCCCCGAGAGCAGATCTTAGTGCGGGGTTCCTCAACCATTGGGAATTCGCGGAAAATCTCGACGACGATTTCTCCCTAGAAACGGCATCCCAGCAGGCGTTTCGCGACGCCAACGCGAAGTTTCTCGAAGAATTTATTAGATCGGCTGCAAAAAAACGATTCCTGGCGGGATGATCCGCTTTATGATTACCATCGGCAGCACGCGACCCCCTTTCGGCGGGACCAGTTTGGGGCCCAAACAAAATCGGCGCAAAAAACTGTCCTCAAACGCGGTGGAGGCCCGATTTCGCCCGAATGATGCGGGTTTGCGACATTGGCGTGTTGACGAGTTGCATCACCGGAAAAGCGATCTATAATTGAGCGTTTTCCCCTCACCGACGCAGGGTTGTGTTCGCAAGCCCCCGATTTGGGGAGAATTTTTGCCGCGGCGGGCGTTTCCGGCCGATCCATATAAGATTCCCGTCCAGCGGGCGAATGGCCCAGGACGCGGATTTTCCGGGATGCGAATGCCGGACCCTCCCCCTTTTTGCCTAGTGAACTTGACCCTCTCGTCGTCTCAAACTTACACTCCGGGGTTAGACAGGGAATTTGTGTAACGAAGATCCCTTGGAACCTGACGGACGATTCATCCAGGGAGCGACCGTTGTCCTCGAAAGCACTTATCAGCGATATTCACGGAAACCTCGAAGCCCTCGAGGCGGTGCTCGCGCACGCAAAAGAACAAGGGGTTTCCGAGATTTATTGTCTGGGCGACATCATTGGTTACGGTCCCAACCCCCGCGAATGCATCGATTTGGTAATCGAAAACTGCCAAATGTGCCTGTTGGGAAACCACGACCAGGGCGCGCTCTTCGATCCGGAAGGGTTTAACGCCGGGGCCGAGCGGGCCATTTTCTGGACCCGCAAAATGCTCGAAACGGGCGACCCCAAAGGCAACAAACAGCGGTGGGAGTTTCTCGGCGAGTTGCCCCGCATGCACCGCGACGGGGACTTCCTCTTTGTCCACGGCTCGGCGCGGAATCCCCTCAACGAATACGTCTTCCCCGAAGATATTTACAACCAGCGGAAAATGGAACGCATTTTCGGCCTGGTGAAGAAGTATTGCTTCCAAGGGCATACGCACATCCCCGGCGTTTTCACCGAGGATTTGAACTTTCTCGCCCCCGAAGAAATCGACATGAAATACCCTCTGGGCGAGCCAAAAGTGCTGATCAACGTCGGTTCGGTCGGACAACCGCGAAACGGCGACAACCGCTCGTCTTATGTAATTATCGAAAGTTCGGACGCGGATGGGTCCACGGTGAAGTTCCAACGGGTCGAATACGATTTCGGCAAAACCGCCGAGAAGATTTACAACATCCCCGACCTCGACAACTTCTTGGGTGACCGTCTCAGGGACGGTCGGTAATTATGGAATTTTCCCCCCGACGCGTCGTGCTGTTCGTGCTGGTTTCGGCACTCCTGCTGATCAGTTGGCAGACTTTAATCCTTCCCAAACTCCTGCCGCAGCGCCAAAACGCCGGCCAGCCGGCCCCAGCGCGGAAAAATGAACCCGGCGAGAAACCCAAACCCCCAAAACAGCCGGAACACGTCCCCGCCATTGCCGAGAAGCCCGCGAAGCCCCAAGCGGACGGGCAAAAACAAAAACGCAAACGGCATCCCCATTTGGACAACATCGCCATCGGTTCGCTCGATCCCGACAGCGGCTACTTCTACCGGGCGCTTCTCACCACCGCCGGGGCGGCCGTCTCGCGAATCGAATTGAACGATCCCCGCTACCGCGACCTGGTCGATCACAAGCAGCCCCTCACGTTGGCGGAGCCGACCGAAGGCAAAAACCGCGAAATCTTTCGCACGTTCCAGACGGACTTTCCCGAAATCGACCGCCTGCTCGCCGCCGAGCGGGTGAACCTCAAAACCGTGGACTGGGACTACGACAACAAAGAGTCCAACCAATCGAGGGCGGTGTTTCACTACGAAATCCCCGGAAAATTTCGCTTGGATAAACTTTACGAACTGAAAAAAGGCAACGGCAAAGGCGGCTACTCGAAGGAGAATCGCGACACCAACACCGAAGGCTATTTCCTGCATTTGGCGGTCCGGGTTCAAAACCTTCAGGCGGAAAAAGCCCAGGTCCACTACAAGCTGCAAGGCCCCGTGGGCATGCCGTTGGAAGATCGCGAAAGCACCCGCAAGTTTCGCGACATCAAGCTGGGGATCGTCAAAGGCGGGAAAATCTCTGATGACTCCGTCACCGCCAAGGATCTCGTGAAATCCATCGAGGCGAACGACGTGGAGGAATGGTCCGCCCCCTTTCGCTACGTGGGTGTGGACGGGCAGTTTTTCGCGACGTTGATTTACAACGATTCCAAGGAGCCCACGACCGACAAAATCGCCTCCTACACCCCGGAAGCCATTTGGATCGATACGGACGAGCCCCAGACAAGCGAGGTCAGCATCGAACTGACGTCCAAACCGCGCGAACTGGCGAAGGACGGCCAATTCGAGGATCACTACACGCTCTACGCCGGCCCCAAACGGCAAGCGCTTTTGGACAATATGCAAGCCGGGGCGGTGCTCGAGTTCGGCTGGTTCGGCTGGATCAGCAAAGGCATGCTCGCGGTGCTGTCGTTTTTGCACAACGCCCTGTTGTTTCCCTATGGGCTGGCGATCATCTGTTTGACCATCATGGTGCGGGGGGCGTTGTTTCCGCTGTCCCGGAAGCAAGCCCAAAGCGCCGCCCGGATGAAGGAACTCCAGCCGAAGCTGCAGGAACTCAAAAAGAAGTATGGCGACGACAAGCAAAAATTCGCCCAGGCCCAAATGGACCTGTTCCGCGACGCGGGCTACAACCCTTTCGCCGGCTGCTTGCCGATGGTGTTTCAGTTGCCGATCTTCATTGGGCTCTATAGCGCCCTGGGCCACGCGGTCGATTTGCGGGGCGCTCCGTTTTTGTGGGTGGACAACCTGGCCGCCCCGGATGCGTTGTTTCCATTTCCCTTCCGCGTGCCGTTTCTCGGGTGGAACTTCAATTTGCTGCCGATGGTGACGGTGGTGTTGTTCATCGTCCAGCAGAAAATGTTCATGCCGGCCCCCGATCCGGACGACGAGCAAGCCCAGATGCAGCACAAGATGATGAACTTCATGATGATCTTCATGGGCTTCTTGTTCTATCATGTCCCGGCCGGTTTGTGCGTCTACTTTATCGCCTCCAGTTTGTGGGGCATGGGCGAACGCAAACTCTTGGACATCGGCAAAAAAAAAGCGAGTGAAGGTTCCCAATCCGGCGACAACGCGGCGGCCGCCTCGGCGAGTCGGGGACTGTACCCGACCGGCCAGAATGCCGGACGCGAAAAAGGCCAGAACACCGCGTCGAAACGTCGCGGCAAGAAATCCAAAACCCGCCGGTAGCGTTTCGTCATCACGGAATCTTCGGGTCGTGTCTCTAATCAGCCCAAGCCGTCGGAGCGATTCCAATTGAGGATCGAGGTTGGCGAGTCGAATTGTCGGCGCTCACATTCCTTCCCTTTGATGCATGGCCAGTTTCCAGCTTGATGATACCGTGGCGGCGTTGGCGTCGGCTCCCGGTGCGGCGGCGCGGGGGATCATTCGCATCAGCGGTCCTGAGGTGCGAACCGCGCTGTTGGATGTGCTCGAAGAATTTTCCCCACCCGCCGATTCGCGGCTGCCGAGGCGGTTTCACGGGGTCTTTCGATTGGACGTGGAACGCGATTTTCCTCCCGTGCCGGCCGATGTGCTGTTCTGGCCGACCCGCCGGAGTTACACGGGGCAGCCCTTGGCGGAAATCCACGCCGTGGGTTCCCCGCCGATTTTGGAGCTTCTGCTGTCCGAATTATTTCGGCACGGTGTTCGCGCGGCGCAGTCCGGGGGAATTTACGCTGCGGGCGTTTCTGGCGGGGCGATTGGATTTGATCGAGGCCGAGGCCGTGCTCGGCGTGATCGATGCCCGGGACCACGAGGAGTTGGAGACCGCTCTCAAACAGCTTGGCGGCGGACTGTCCGGGAAAATCGCCGAGGTGCGTGGCGACCTCCTCGATTTGCTGTCCGATCTGGAAGCCGGCCTCGATTTCGTCGAAGAGGACATCGAGTTCGTCGAACGCGCGGATCTCATCGCCCGCTTGAACGCCGCCGCGGAGACGATCGGCCGGCTGTCCACGCAGGCGGAAAGCCGCATGCAATCCACCGGGCGTTTGCGGGTTGTTTTGGCGGGGCTGCCGAATGCGGGGAAAAGTTTTCTGTTCAATGCACTCGTCGGTGACGAGGCGGCGATCGTCTCCGACATCAAAGGCACGACCCGCGACGTGCTCTACGCGGCGGCGGATTGGTACGGATTGGCCTTGGAACTCTATGACACCGCCGGCTGGGAGTCCGCCCCGACAGAACTGATGCGGGAAGCCGACCAACGCCGGCACGAGCATTCCACTAATGCCGATCTGTTATTGTACTGCATCGCGAGCGACGTTTCCGCGGACGAAGCCGGCATCAATCGGCAACTGCTCGCGGAATTTGACGCCCGGCAAGTTCCGCTCGTTCTGGTGCGGACGAAATCGGATTTGCCGAGCCTGCCTGCATTCCCCAATGAGGAAACGCCGGCGGTTCGCGTGTCGGCGCTCACGGGGGAAGGGCTTCCGGAACTTCAGGCGGAAATCGCCCGGCGGATGGCGTCGGCCTCCGGGCGAAGCCGGCAGTTGATCGGCACCACCGCCGCCCGCTGCCGGGAGAGTTTGACCTCGGCGGCCGAATCATTGCGGGAAGCGGTGGGCGCGGCGACGCTGTGTGCCGGGGATGAATTGATCGCGGTGGAACTCCACCAGGCCCTCGAGCATCTGGGCCGGATTCTGGGAAGCGTGTATACGGACGACATTCTGGACCGCATTTTCAGCAAGTTCTGCATCGGCAAATGAGCTTTGGTTCTACCCCGACGGCAATTCCCGCGCTGGCGCTTCGGGCTGCTGTGGCTTCAAGCGCTCTTCGATCCATTCGGGATCGACGAATCTTCTGAACAGCCAGCGGAAGGTGTGGTCCGCGCGGTCCAGCGTGTGCTGCCGCTCCGAGTCGGTCGCATCGGGATTCCAGACGATCCCCTGCATTTCCCAGTGAGCGGACCATTGCTCCTGGCGGGCGGCGTAGTTCACGCGGTCGAGCACACGCCTGGCCCAGACGATGCCGAACGCATCCTGGAAATCCTGCCAGAGCCGATCGAAGCCGGCGGCGGTCTCTCGCGGGGCTTTGAGGAATTGCGCGATTAAACCGGCTGTGACAAAGAGCAGGGTGGGCCCGAGGGGTTTTAACGGTTCGTCGGGCTCTGCGGTTTGAGACAGTTGGAACACCAGCCAGCCCAAGGCGGCCGCGGCCAAGAGGGCGGGGAGCGTATGCCTTGTGCCCACGTAATTCCCGTAGCCCATAAGCAACACCAGGAAATACCCCAACAGCATGGGCGTTTCCAGATGCAATCGCTCGGGCGGGATTTGGCGAATCCATTCGACGAACGCCGGCCAAGCGAACACCAGCAC
Source organism: uncultured Planctomycetaceae bacterium (assembly GCA_963815195.1). GTDB lineage: Bacteria > Planctomycetota > Planctomycetia > Planctomycetales > Planctomycetaceae > CAWAVN01. The sequence continues at coordinate 38,698 of CAWFGE010000004.1, read as the reverse complement.
CAAAGGCAGCACGACAAACGCGGCCCACACGCGGGCCCCGGGACGTTTGGCTCCCAGGACCGCAATCGGGGGGCACAATCCCAAAATGCCGGCGGCATACCACAGCTGGTCCTGGACCGACAGCGGCACGTTGAAGCCATCCGCGGCCCACGCGGCTTCCCACATCAAAAGGCCGGCGACCCCCCAGCGCCATGCCGTGACGAGCGTCGTGCCGCGGACAAACCGCCCTACACGAAGCACAACAGGCGCGACGATCAGAAGCGAAACGGCCCCCAAAATCGATACAACATTTTCCATTGGATTCGGTCTTATTTCGGGCGAGCGTTTGCGTCGGATTTCGCTCGACGAATGCTCCTAACATCGTAGCAACTTTAGACTTTCCGGCGGCAGATTGCCGATCGGCCCGTCACACAACCCGCACAATCAACACGTGTGGACCACTTCCGGAGCGAGCCTCGGAACACGCGGGTTTTCCGTCAGCGAACTCGGAAGGGAATGACGAAAACATTGTCAGTGTTAATCACCTTCCCAACAGAACACAGGAAAGCAAGACTGCTATTCATCGGGTGGCCCCTTCCACCCCGTCGCAACCTCTTGGGTTCCCCTGTTCGTCTCATCAATCTTTTCGTGGAGATGCGCTGATATGAAATGGATCACCCTGTCTGCCGCTATGATGGTTTGTTGCTTTAGCGCCGTGGACGCTAAAGCCGGATTGTTCGACTGTTTCAACAAGCAGGCGACCTGTTGCTGCCCCGCGCCTCAGTGTTGCGAAACGGGCTGTGCCCCGAGCTGCTGCGCTCCGGCGCCCCATTGCTGCAACGTCGCTCCCAGCTGCTGCGCTCCGGCCTGTGGCCCGAGCTGTGCCCCGAGCTGCGCTCCGTCCTGTGCGCCCAAGTGCTGCAACACCTCCCCGAGCTGCTGCTGCCCCTCGGCCACCTGCTGCAACGTCGCTCCCAGCTGCTGCTGCCCCACGCCGACCTGCTGCAATGTCGCTCCCAGTCTGCTGCGCTCCGGCGAAGAAATGCTGCTTGTTCGGTAACTAAGGCATTGGAAGTCCGGTTGGGACTGCTTCCTTCTTGCTCGACAATCTTGGAAGATTCGGCCACCCAGGGATTGAACCTCACGGACGTGCCTCCCACACGCCTATTCAATCCCGTTTTTGATATGTCGTGAGACAGACTGCCCGGAGGCCCCCTCAGCCTCCGGGCTCGTCTCATTCTTTGGAATGTGTTTTCCTCTCACGCGCCGAACTTTTCCAATCGCCCGGCATGAGCCAACGCCAACGGCATCAGGTATTTCGCCTCGAACTGCCCCAAGCCTCCTTTCAGGCATTCGCTTTCCCCGAACGACTCGCAGCCGTCGAACCGGCAGGTCTCCGCGGCCAAAACCACAGGCACGGGATGCCAACTGTGGGACTTCAATTTCGACGGCGTGCTGTGGTCGCCCGTGACGATCAGCACCGTCGGCTCGAGCGCCGTGATGCGGGGAATTGCGGCATCCAACGTCTCCGTCCGCTCGACCTTCGCGTCGAAATTCCCGTCTTCCCCGGTCGAGTCCGTGTACTTGTAGTGCACGAAGAAGAAGTCGTAATCGTTCCAGACGGCTTCCAGCCGGGCGAGTTGATCGTCCAATGTGCTGCCGGCGTCGAGCACATCCATATGCACCAGCCGCGCCAAACCGCGATACATCGGATACACCGCGATCGCCGACGCCCGAGTGCCGTACACATCGTCAAACGTGGGGATCTCCGGCCGCTTGGCAATCCCGCGGAGCGTCAAAAAGTTCGCCGGGGCATCGTCTTTCAGCACTTCGCGGGCCTGGCGCAAAAACTCCCGGATGATCTCCGCGGCGGATTGCGAATCGGGATTTTGCGGGACGGGATCGAGCGGCGGCACGCCCGTGGCTTGGGGATCCGTGTCGTGAATGCCCGCCGTCAGCCCTTCGCCCCGCAGGACGATCACCAGCCGGTATTCCTTCACCGGCCGCACGAAAACTTCCACGCCCGCAATTTGGATTTGATCGAGCTTCTCGCAGAGTTTTGCTCCAATGTCCGAGGCGATCCGCCCGGCTCGGCGGTCGGTGATATTGCCGGCCTCGTCCAGCGTGCAAAAGTTGCCGCGGATCGCCACGTCGTTCGGCCCCAAATCGAAATCGATGCCCAACGCCTCCAGCACGCCGCGGCCGATTTGATATTTCAGCGGATCATACCCGAAGAGCCCCAAGTGCCCGGGCCCGCTGCCCGGCGCGATCCCGGGAAACACCGGCGTGCTCAATCCCGACACGCCTCGGCGGGCGAGGGCATCGAGATTCGGCGTCTTCGCGGTCTCCAATTCCGTTTTGCCGCCGGGCTTAAGCGGCAGTCCGCCCAGGCCGTCACTGACGACGAGGACGATCTTCGAAATCGTTCTTCCTTTGCAATTGCCGGGTGAATTGGTGAATATCGATCATAAGGCCTCGTTCGCGGTTGGAGGTCGAAAGGGGAAAATCTGAGCGGTAGGCGCTAGCCTCCGGTTTCTATGAAGATGAAGCGAGATTCCCAAAGCCAAGACCGGCGGCTAGCCACCCAGAGGGTACCCGGCCGCTCACTTTGGCGGAATTTATGTTTCCAATCACGCCACTTAGCGCATCATCCCAACTCCGGCAGGATTCGCAAGCGAACCGCCCGAACGTCCGAAAGGTTCATCGAAAAATGCCGTGGGGAGAAGCGATCACGCGGGGAACGGCACAGCTCGCGGTCGCGTGTTATCTGCTTCGCGTCCTGGCGGATTTGAGCGGTTCACCGTCGCAATCGCTCGCCGTGTGGACGCGGCGGTCTTGGACGCTGGGGGCTTTGGCGATGGCGGTGCACGTTGGGGCGGCGTTTCAGTTCGTCCATCATTGGAGCCACGCCGAGGCCGTCCGGCACACCGCCGAACAAACCGCCCAAGTCACCGGCTGGGACTGGGGCGGCGGGATTTATTTCAACTATGCCTTCGCGGCGTACTGGCTGTTCGACGCATTCCGCTGGCGGCGGCGAAAGGCGCAAACCAATCCGCCCCGTTTCCAATTCTGGGCGACGCACGCGGCGTTTGCGTTCATGATGTTCAACGCCACGGTCGTGTTCGGCCCCGCCTATTGGACATGGGTCGCCCTGATGTTTGGCGGAGCCGTCCTTCTTATTTGGAGATTCTCCCGACCCCGCCGGGCCGGAAAATCCGAAGTCCGCATCTCGAAATCCGAAATAAATCCTCATGACCGAGATTCCAAAAACCAAACTCCCCGCTTCGGGTGTGCCTTATTGTTTGGGACATTCGGAATTGGAGTTTTGAATTTGTTTCGGATTTCGGATTTCGTGCTTCGGATTTGAAGCAGAAATCGCGCAAAACGGCCACGCTATTTTAGGGCTTCCTGGATGGCGGCTTCGATGTCTTTGGCGTCGAAGGGATTGCAGGGATCCTGCTCGAAGGTCTTGGCGAGTTTTCCGGTCTTGTCGTAGAGTTTGTAATAGGGAATCGCGCCGCCGGGGATTTGAAAGCCCTGCATGCCTTCTTCATCGCCGCCCAGCTTGCTTTGAAAGTTGGTAAACGTGGCGTTCTGCTTTTTTAAGAATTCGAGGACCTCGGTTTGCTTTTCCTCATCGGTGTCGTCCATGCTCACCGAGATCACGGCCAGCCCTTTGTCGCCGTATCCTTTCTGCCATTCCACCGTGTGAGGGAAATTCTTGATGCAGGGAATGCACCACGTCGCCCAGAAGTCCACCAACACAACCTGACCCTTGTGCTTTTCGATCGCCGCGCCGAGTTCTTGCGGGGTTACGAGACTGACCGTGACGGTTTGCTTTTTGGGCGGATTGTCTTTATTCGTGTCTCTCTCCTTGGCCAGTTCTTTTTCGGCTTGGGAGAGATCGTCTTTTTTGGCCTCCGAGCGTGCGCAGCCAAGCAAGGCCAAACTACAGCAACCGGCGAGCAGTGCCGGGAAGAGGGGGTTTCGGATCATGGAAGCGTCCTTTCGGTTTGATGTTTCCATCTCGAGCAGGGAGGGAATTCCGGTTGGAGGATAAAAGATCGCCGGCAGGAATTCCATTCCCAAGCCGGCCGCGATATTGCCGGGGCGACCCCGCGATAGCGTTTCACGCGTGGTATCGATGAAGTTCGCACCGGCGATCCTCCCCTGCACCGTGCCATCGAGCAAGGATCTCGGCGGTTCGAAATCGCCTCTCCGGACAATGCGCGCTCAGACACGCACCTCGTCTGATCAAGCGGCGAACTTGCCGAAGATGAGCGAGATGTTCTGGCCGCCGAAGCCGAAGCTGTTAGAGAGCGCCCGGTTGACCGTTTGCTCCCGTGCGGTGTTGGGGATGTAATCCAAATCGCAATCGGGATCGGGCGTCTCGTAGTTCGTGGTCGGCGGCAGGATGCCGTCGCGGATCGCCAACAGGCAGGCAATCGCTTCCACGCTGCCGGCGGCGGCGATGAGATGGCCCATCATGCTTTTGATGCTGGAGACGGGCGTGGACTTGGCGTCGGCTCCGAGGACCTGCTTGATCGCGGACGTCTCCACGCGGTCGTTGACGGCCGTGCTCGTCCCGTGGGCGTTGATGTAATCGATCTGATCGGTATTCAAACCGGCATCTTTGAGCGCATGCGAAATGCAGGACACGGCGCCCCGGCCTTCGGGATGAATGTCGGTGATCGCGTAGGCGTCCGCACTCGTGCCGTAACCCAAAACCTCGCCGTAAATCTGGGCCCCGCGTTTTTTGGCCTGCTCCAGTTCTTCGAGGATCAGCATGCCCGCGCCTTCGCCCAGGACAAAGCCGTCGCGGTTCTTGTCGAACGGCCGCGAGGCCTTCGGGGGATTGGCGTTGCTCGTCGAAAGGGCCGTGAGCAGATTGAAACCCGTGACGCCGAAGGGGTGAATCATGCTGTGTGCTCCGCCGGAGAGCATCACGTCGGCATCGCCCCGGCGGATGATCTCGGTTGCTTCGCCGATGGCCTGGCTCGACGCGGCGCACGCGGTCAGGCAGTTGAGGTTCGGCCCTTGCGCGTGGAACAGGCTCGCCAGATGCCCGGCGGTGCGGTTCGGCTCCTGCTCCAATTCTTCCTGCGGATTGAGCATCGCGAGCGCGCATTCGGTGAACTTCGTCAGATCGACCTCGCCGTCCACGTAGGATTGGGCGACCATGCTCATAAACAGCGGGAAATCCTGCTGCCCTTCGCCGGCTCCCAGATAAACTCCGAACCGCGTGGGATCGAGATCGATTTCCGGAAGGCCCGCATCGTGGACCGCTTGATGAGCCGCCCCGATCGCAAAGCGGATGTTCCGGCCCGCGTGCTCGAAGCGGGCGGGATCATCGACGAATGGGCGGAAGTCGTAGCCTTTGACCTCCGCGGCGATCCGGGTGGGGAAGTTGCCGGCATCGAAGTGCGTGATCTTGCCGATCCCGCTCCGCGATTTGCGGAGCGATTCCCACATTGTGTTGACATCGTTTCCCACGGGGGTCACACAGCCCAGGCCCGTCACCACCACTCGGCGTCTCATGGATTTGGCTCGTCGCTTGAGAAAAAGTAAAACCCAGGCGAGCGGGGTGCGTAAGCCCCCTGGTTATTCCCCATGGATCAAAACCCTTAGAAACCAAGATTTCACGAACAACCGCGATTGCGATTGTCAGGGTTTTGAAGCGATCCATGAAACCGGGGGGCTGACGCCCCCCGCTCGCCATTTATGTTTTCATACCGTCGCCGGCTTTGCCGACGTCGAGGACGCTTAATAAACCGGTCGAAAATACAAAGTTCTTTTGATCGACCGCCTGGAGTTCGGGGCCTTTTTGATCCAGGTGGGCAAACATGATTTCCGCCTCGGCGACCAGCCGGCTGCCGACGGTCGCCCGGCATTCCACCGTGCCGCCTTCGTCGCGGACATCGATCAGGCGGGCCTCGTAAATCAACGTGTCACCGGGGCAGGCCCAGCTATGGAACGTGACCTTGGGGACCTTGGCGAGGATCACGATGTGCCGAAAGTCGTTGGCTTCCCCCAGCAGAATCCCGCCCGTTTGGGCCATGCCTTCGATCATCAGCGACCCCGGCATCACCGGAAAGCCGGGAAAATGGTCGTGCAAATGCTCCTCGGCCAAGGTGATGTTCTTCACCGCCTTGGCATGGGAGCCGCTTTCAAATTCAAGGAATCGGTCAATCCAAACCCAGCGCATCGCCTACGGCCTTTGGTTGAAACTTCCCAAGCCGACCACTTGTGGTCGGTCGCGACGCCAAGGCGTCGGCTTGGGGATGGGATTTACGCGAAATCCTTGGCCAAACTCAGGCGGCTTTGGATTCGCCCAGTTTCTGGTCCAGGAAATTGACCACCGACTGCACGGTGAACAGATCCGGGATGTTTTCCACGCGGGGGTCGGCGGCGAGTTTGTCGATGTCGGTGTGCGGCAGCCGTTTGCGAAGGGCGTTGATGCCGACATCGGTGAGCTTGCCGTTTTCGACATAGCCCGCGTCCGAGCCGGTGAGGTTTTCCGGGAAGAGCTCGCCGCGGGGAATGCGGATGTCGAAGCTCTTTTCCAGGCGGAACACGATGTCGAGGAAGTCGATGGACTCGGCTCCCAGATCGCCTTGCAGCGTCGCTTCGGGCGTCACCTCATCGTCATCGACGCCGAGGGCGTCCACCAGGACTTCTTGAACTTTGGCGAAGGTTTCACTCGTCGGCATACGTCACATCTCCTTATGTGATTTTTGAGTCGGCGTTTGCAGTCGCCGGCCTCTCCCAAATTCCGTTTTGGTTTCCGAGATCCCGGCGGCTTAGAGGCCGCCGAGGGTTAATCCGCCATCCACCGTCAACACATGTCCTGTGATGTAGGAGGATTCCTCCAAGGCCAAAAACAGGACGGCATTGGCGATGTCTTCCGGTTTGCCCAGTCGTTTGACGGGGATTTGTTTTTTGATCTGGTCTCCGGCGGCGTTGACCACCGATTCCGTCATGTCAGTTTCGATGAAGCCCGGCGCGACGGCGTTGACAGTGATGCCGCGTTTCGCGATTTCGGTCGCCAAACAGCGCGTGAACCCCTCAATACCGCCCTTGCTTGCCGCATAGTTGCATTGGCCGGGATTGGCGGTATGAGCGGCGACGCTCGACATATTGATAATTCGGCCATAACGGGCCGACATCATTGGCCGCATCGCCGATTGGCAGAAGTTATAGACGCTTGTCAGATTTGTGTCGATAACTTCTTGCCAATTTTCCGGCTTCATCACGGCGAGAAGCCCGTCGCGGATCACGCCGGCGTTGTTGACCAGAATATCCAGCTTGCCCCATTTCTCCAGAACCTCGTTGATCGCGCGGTCGGCGTCGTCTTTCTGAGCGACATTGCCTTGGATCGCCACGGCTTCGCGCTGATCGAGTTCCAATTCCTTCACGAGCGCCTCGGCGGTCTCCTGACTGGAGCGGTACACGAAAGCGACCTTCGCGCCTTCTTTCGCCAGCGCCCAGACGATCGCCTTGCCGATGCCGCGGCTGCCGCCCGTGACCAAAGCCGTTCGTCCCGCCAGTTTCATGGTGTTGTTCCTTTGTGGTTTTTTCCGTTTCACGGCGAGCGTGGGGCGTAAGCCCCATGATGTTTTTCGGGTAACGATACGCTTTGTTTTTCGGAGTGATCAGCCAGCTTACGCTGGCCGCTCGCCTTTTTCGCTTATCGGGATGGTTCCGGACGGACTTGCCGCCAGAGGGTCTGAAATTCCGCGATCTGCCGTTTGTCGGATTTGGCCATCTCCGGGTTTTGCTCCGCGAGATTCCGCTGCTCCAAGGTGATCCGCGCGCTCACGGCGGAGGACGATTCGCCACCCGAAACCGCGACGCCTTCCGCCTTGAAGGTGTATTCCCGCTCGGACCTTTTGTGCACGGTCGAGGTGACTTTGAGCACCATCCCCGGCTTCATAAAGTTATTGAATTTGAGGGCTTTCGCTTCTTTGAGCAGAATCGTGCTGAACCGGAAGTCTTCAGTGATCCGCATCAGCCAGGCGCTCGTCTGCACCAGGGATTCCAACATCAACACGCCCGGCATTACCGGGAAACCCGGAAAGTGATCCGCCAGATACTCTTCCGCCAGCGAAAGATTCTTCACCGCCGTGATCGATTCTCCCGCCTCGAAGGCCGTAATCCGATCGACCAACAAAAAACGCATCATCCTACCTGCTGGAAGAGATCGTAAAGATTTAACGGAAGGGGAGTATAGTTCAACCCGAAAATCTCCACAACCCCCATAATTGTCACTCTGAAAAGGCTGGGATAGATGGGGTGAAAATACACCGGCACGTGTTGAGGCGAACTTCAGTCGTTCCAGATTACGGGAAAAGGGCCGAAGGCCCAGCCTAGGGCAAGCCAGGCCGCCCCAGGTTACCGATGAGAAATGAAACATTCCCGTTCCCCAACGTTGCGCCTTGGGCTGACATAGAGCCGGGCCTTCGGCCCTAAATCCTCAGCGCCGGCTGACATCGGCGGCGCGGAGTGGTAAGATTTGAACGGTTCCGAAGATTGGCCGAACATGAGCCGGGGAGTTGAGGGATGGCAGCGAGCAAACCGCGGGTGATTGTCATGACGGGCGCGACCCAGGGCTTGGGGCGGGCATTGACCGAGCGATTTATCGAAGCCGGGCACACGGTGGCCGGCTGCGGGCGGTCGGCAATGGCGATTGAATCCCTCCGCGATCAATTCGGGGAACCGCACTGCTTCCGCGTCGTGGACGTCGCCGACGACAGCCGCGTGGCGGCGTGGGCGGAAGAGATTTTGGAAACCCTCGGCCCGCCGGATTTGCTCATCAACAACGCCGCGGTCATCAACCGGAACGCCCCACTCTGGCAAGTGCCCGAAAAGGAGTTCTCCCAGATCATCGACATCAACATCAAAGGCGTGGCCAACGTGATTCGGCACTTTGTTCCCGCGATGGTGGAACGCCGGCAGGGGGTGATCGTCAACTTCAGCTCCACCTGGGGCCGGAGCACCTCCGCCGAGGTCGCCCCGTACTGCGCGACGAAGTTCGCCATCGAAGGCTTAACCCAAAGTCTTGCCCAGGAGCTGCCGGCCGGCATGGCGGCGGTGCCTTTCAATCCCGGCGTCATCAATACCGAGATGCTGCAAACCTGCTTCGGGGACGCCGCCCACAACTACCCCACCGCAGACCTCTGGAGCCACACGGCCGCCCCGTTCCTGTTGTCCCTGGGCTCCCAGCACAACGGCCAATCCCTCACGGCCCCGCTGTAAAGCCGTAGCGGCGGCTTCCAGCCACCGTTAATTGTCGGCTTTGGGAGTTTTCGCTTCGGCGGCTTTCTCTTCGGCGGGTTTGGCTTCGACGGGTTTGGCTTCGGCGGGTTTGGCTTCGGCGGGTTTGGCTTCGTCCGCTTTCTCCTCCACGGGTTTGGCTTTGCCTTTGTCGTCTTTGGGTTTTTCGTCCGCTTTGGCGACGGAGTCGGCCTGGCCCAAGACGAAGGCGAGGTTCTGAACGATGGCTTCTTTCTTGGCTTCGATGGGATCGCCGCCCGCGAAGCCGCCGCCACCCGCGTTGTTCGACGGAAGCAAGCCTTCTTGCTGGGCTTTTTGAATCTCCTGGGCGATCGTCCGCTGCATAGTCAGCGGGTTGGGCATGCGGGGCCGGCCGTAGCCGCGACCCCCACCGCCGCCCGACATTTGCTTTTGCAAGGCCATTTGAATCCGGCGGCGAACTTCCATCATCGCCGCCGCTGGGGATTTCGCCGCGCCGGGCTGATTGGCCGGGTTGTCTTCCGGTTTGACTTCGGGGATCTCGCCCAAGTCCCCGAGGCCCATTCGCAATTTGGGAAGGTCGCGCATCGTGGCAGTCAGGGCTTTGCAGGCTTCGAGTGCCGTTTCCGGGTTGGTGAATGTGAACGCCTGGTCGTTTAACGTGATCGCCGCTTCGAATGCGGGGGCTTCGCCTTCTTTAGCCCGCTTGGCCCGGCCGAGCGCGCGGGCCACCTCCGAAATCGCCTTGGAAGGATGGTTGTAGCTTCGCTTGTGCTCGCCCGCGGAGACTTCGATCTCAAACCGGCCCGGAGTGGGGACCTGCTTCATCGGGGCGGCTTTGGGCGAGGGCTTCTCGGCATCCTGTCCAAACACCGCGGACGCGGCCCCCGTCAACAATACGCTCAAGCACAACGAACATCGCAGGAACGACTTCATGGAAGCCTCCTTGGGGTAGGGCCATCGGGGGAGAGCCTGGGCATCTAGTCGCCGACGGTCGGGAGGTAAAGGTGGGGTTTGTGGGGTTGACCACGTCACAACAAATCGATAGCGCATTATCATATCGGGATCGAGTCTCCCTGTGTAGTGCCTTCACGCCAATTCTGCGGAACGTGCTCCTGGTAACGGTCCCGCCGGTGCGGGAATTCTGGCGAAGTTTTCGTGGGAAATATGACCGATGCTACCGAATACGTTTCGTCCCCCGGCAGGTTCCGGTTATAGTGTGCGGTAGCGACCGGGCGACTCGGCAGTTTTGCGCCGCCCTCCTCGGCGGTTTTTTCCCTCAAACCCCAGGCAAGAACAGTGGTCATGCACACGGATCGAAAACCCAAGCGCGTGGTGATTTTAGGCGGAGGATTCGGCGGCGTCTTTACCGGGATGTATTTGGAGAAATTGCTCCGCGAACGGCACGAAGTCGAGATTGCCTTGGTCAATCAGGAAAACTACTTCGTGTTCCAGCCGATGCTGGCCGAGATCATTTCCGGGAGCATCGGGCTCACCGACACGGTCAGCCCCATCAACCGGCTGCTCCCGCGCACGCAGCTTTACATCCGCGAAGTCGAAAAAGTCGATCTGGAAAACAAAGTCGTCACGCTCTCCCCGGGGTTTTGGCCGCGGTCGTTGGATTTGGAATACGACCATCTCGTGATCGCGCTCGGAACCGTGACGGACTTTCGGGGCATCCCTGGCATTTATGAGCATGCTCTGCCCTTTAAGAATCTCGCCGACGCCGTGCAACTGCGGAACCACCTCATCCGCGTGATGCAGGAAGCCAGCATCGAAAAGAACCCGCAGCGCCGCCAGGAGCTGTTGACGTTCGTGGTGGCCGGGGGCGGGTTCTCCGGCGTGGAAGTCGCGGCGGAAATGATCGACTTCTTGAAGCACATGGCCAAGCGGACGCAAAACATTTCGCCCGAGGACGTGCAGGTGAAGCTGGTGCATTCCGGCTCGCGGATTCTGGAACGCGAAATGCCCGAGAAGCTGAGCCTTTATGCCCAGACGGTCCTTCGCAGGCGGGGCATGGATTTGATGCTGGACGCCCGGCTCAGAACGGCCACCCCGGATGCGGCCATCGTGATGGACAAGGACACCAAAAAGGAAATCCGCATTCCGACGAAGACGCTGGTATCCACCGTGCCCTCGTCGCCGAACCCCATTATCGACGCCCTCGATTTGCCCAAAGAGCGCGGCAAGATTTTGATCGATCAGTGCTTTGAAATCGAAGGCCATCCGGACGTGTCGGCGATTGGCGACTGCATGGCCATGCCCAACCCGGGCGGGGAAGGCTACTGCCCGCCCACCGCCCAGCACGCCACCCGCCAGGCCAAGGTGCTCGCGCACAATATCAACGCCAAGCTGTTCGGCGGCGAGAAAAAACGCTTCACCTTCAAAGGCCTGGGCACGATGGGCTCGCTGGGTTATCACAACGCCGTCGCGTTGTTATTCAACCGCATTCCCGTGTCCGGATTTTTTGCGTGGTTCCTGTGGCGGGGCGTGTATTGGTGGAAGATGCCCGGCTTCGACCGCAAGGTGAAGGTCGCCCTCGCCTGGCTCCTCGACGTGTTGATCCCGCCCGAAACCGTGCAGCTCAAAATGAGCGGAGGCAATGCGGTTTCGCAAGTCCACTTCGAACCGGGCGAAGTCGTGTTCCATCAGGGCGACTTGGGCGATTCCTTATACATCATCCTCGACGGCGAAGCCGAGGTTGTCCTCGAATCCGAAGAGAACGGCCAAACCCAAGAGAGAGTCGTGGCCACGCTCAAGGAAGGAGAATACTTCGGCGAGATGGCCCTGTTGAACCAGCGGACGCGAAGCGCCACGATCCGCTGCAAAAAGGCGATGAACCTGTTGGCCCTCCGCCAAGGCGATTTCCGGGCGTCGTCGCGAACTTGCCTGAGCTCCGCGAAGGCTTCGAGGAAGTCATGCAGCAACGCATCGCGATGGATTCCGAAAAACCCGAACCCGTCGAAGCGGGCAAGAGTTAGAGGGAATGTCATTGGCGCTTTCGTAGAGCCGCGCACGAAGTAAGCCGTGTTTCCCCGCTTACTTCGTGCGCGGCTCCTTTTGTCTTCCCTTCACAGTTTCCCCGCTTACTTCGTGCGCGGCTCCTTTTGTCTTCCCTTCACAGTTTCCCCGCTTACTTCGTGCGCGGCTCCTTTTGTCTTCCCTTCACAGAACCAATCAACCGATGACGCACCGGCAGTGGGACAACGACTACGTTTGGCATCCGTTTACGCCGATGTCGGCCTACCGCGAAGAATCCGCCCCCATTATCGAACGGGCCGAAGGGTTTGATCTGATCGACACCGAAGGCCGGCGGTATTTGGACGGCATCTCGTCGCTGTGGTGCAACGTCCACGGGCATCGCGTGCCGGAGATCGACGATGCCATTCGCGAACAACTCGGCCGCATCGCCCACAGCACGCTGCTCGGCTTGAGCAACGTGCCCTCGATCGAGTTGGCCCGCGAACTCGTCCAGCGAACGCCGGCCGGGCTCACCAAGGTATTTTACTCCGACAGCGGCGCGACCGCGGTCGAGTCCGCCCTCAAGATCGCCTACCAATACCACCGCCAAAAACCGCACCCGGAACCGGAGCGGAATTTGTTTGTGTGCTTAGGCGATGCTTACCACGGCGACACGGTGGGCTCGGTGAGCGTGGGCGGCATGGAACTCTTTCACGGGGTCTATCGGAATCTCTTATTTCAAACCCTCCGCGTGCCCGCGCCGGTTCCGTTTCTCACGCCGCCCGAACTGACGCCCGAGACCTACCTCGCGTGGTGCTTTGAAGAAGTGGAGGCCGTGCTCGAAGAGCACCACCCGCGGATTGCGGGCTTTATCATGGAACCCTTGGTGCAGGGGGCGGCCGGGATTTGGGTCCATGCCCGCGGGTACTTAAAACACGTTCGCGAGATGACCCGGCGATACGGCATCCCGCTGATCGCCGATGAAGTCGCCGTCGGCTTTGGGCGCACCGGCACGATGTTCGCATGCGAGCAGGAACAGGTCGAACCCGATCTGATGTGCGTGGCCAAGGGGCTGACCGGCGGGTATTTGCCCGTGGCGATGGCGCTGGCGACCGAGGAAATCTATGAAGCGTTTTTGGGAGAGCCGGCCGAAGGGAAAACTTTCTACCACGGCCACACCTACACGGGAAATCCCTTAGGCTGCGCGGCGGCGCTCGCTTCGCTGAAACTATTTGATGACAACCGGGTGCTGGAGAACATCGCCCGAAACGCGGAGTGCTTGAGCGAGAATCTGGCGAGCCTGAAAGATCATCCCCACGTCTTGGAAGTCCGGCAGAAGGGGATGATGGTCGGGATTCACCTGATCGAAGACCGCGCCACTCGCCGGGCCTTCCCGCCGGAGAAACGCATCGGCCATCAGGTAACGCTCGCCGCCCGCGGACGGGGGGTGATCATCCGGCCGCTGGGCGATGTGATCGTGTTGATGCCCGCCCCCGCCATGCCCGTTCCGCTAGTCGAAACGCTGTGCGGCGCTACGCAAGAGGCCATCGAGGAAGCGACGCGGTAGCGGTACAAGAGCTTCTGAGGAATTCCCGGGCCAAGAATTTTTTCCGTTTTGAAAAAATTTCCGATTCTTTTTCTCACGGCGCGGGTTGAATTCGTGCGGGGATCCGCAAAGTCCGCGGGGATGGTCGGAATGACCGCCCTCGTATAAAAGTCGGGTTGGTGAGTTTCCACTGGTCAAAGTCAGACACTCACCAACCCGTTCCCTCACATTGGCGCTCATGGTACGCGCCGGTATGGGGGTTTCATTTTACCCCATCACTCATTCTGCACAACCCTTTTTCTATCTCCCAAACCCCGCTTCGTGAAGTTGTTTTCCGAATCGATTTTGTCTTTTCGATCCGGCGTTCTTCGGCGCCGAACTTGTTGTTCTTTTCTTCTCATCCCTTCTCAAGTTATGGAGAAACGACATGAAACGAAATCGAAGCCGCGGGTTTACGTTGATCGAACTCTTGGTGGTGATTGCGATCATTGCGATCCTTATCGCCCTCTTGCTGCCCGCCGTCCAGCAAGCCCGCGAAGCCGCCCGCCGATCGACCTGCAAGAACAGCCTCAAACAGATCGGCCTGGCCCTGCACAATTACCACGAAACCCATAAGACATTCCCGATCGGCCAGATGTACCGCGGCAATTTTGATGGCAGTCCCACGAGTGCGCTCGGAGGTCCGGGTTTCGCCTGGTCGTGGTCGATTCTCCCGCATATCGACCAGGCCCCGCTGTTTAAGCAGTTCAATCCGAGCGTTACCCTCGCCAAGGCTCCCAATGTGACACTCGCCCAGACGTTTCTGACGATTTTCAGTTGTCCCTCGGACGACAAACCGAACAACTACAACAATCGCGCGGTGACTCAACAAGCCACGACAAGCTATTTGGCCGCCGCCGGTTCGTACGACGGCTATCAGGGCGGAACCGTCGGGAACAATCCCAACAAACTTCGCTACAACGGCGTGTTTGAGCGGGACAACCGGGGCCAGCCGACCCGGATTCGCGATCTCAAAGATGGCGCGACGAATACGATCATGATTGCCGAGGTGCGGTGGAACATGGACAACAACGGGCGGAACAACGCCCGGCTGTACGGCGACTGCAACGCGTCCGGATATGCCGACGGCGGGACGAACGTCATCCTCACCGAGGGGCAGTACAAAATGAATTGGACGCAGCCGCAGGGAAATCCCCAACCGTACCGTACGGCGGGCAGCGAGCACGTCGGGGGAGCCCAATTCCTGTTGGGAGACGGATCGGTCCGCTTTATCAGCGAAAACATTCAACACACGACCACGCTCTGGGTCAACAATGCGAATGCCTTTGACAAACCGAACAACGGCGGCAGGTTACGGAATATACCAGCGATTGTATTCGATGAATGACGGTTGGCCTGTCAGCAACTTTTAGGTCTTAATCGTCCTGTTTCATCATTCAAAAAGCATCATCATCATCCATGCGGAGCATTTGCCTCCGGGGTGTTATTGCCTTTACAAAGAGGTTCGAGATTGAGATGGGGAAATTTGACATCAAACATCTGGCGGTGATGTGTCTGGTCGTCGTCGGCGCCGGGTGCGGGGGACCCGCCGGCCCCGACGTGGCCTCGGTGACGGGCACCGTGAAACTCGATGGGAAGCCGCTCCCGGATGCTCAAGTCACTTTTATCCCGCTTGACGGGACGGGCGGCCGGCCCGGAACCGCGACAACCGACGGCAACGGCAGATACGTTTTGCACTTCTCGGAAGGCAGGGAGGGTGCCATCCCCGGGAAAAACCGGGTGCAAATCACCACAGGGCGTTCGTCGGGCGAGGATGCCGACGGCAACCCCGTCGCGGCCGTCCCCGAAAAAGTGCCGATGACGTACAACTCCAAAACGACCTTGGAGTTCGTCGTCGAACCGGCCAAAGAGAACATCGCCGATTTCGATTTGAAATCCGGCGGACCCGTTCGCCCAGTGGATTAGGGCCGGGTCGAACCCGGCCAAAAGAACCAAGTCCAAATGGTGTCATCCGAAAACCCCGCCGAGGTTGTCCCGGCGGGGTTCGTTTTTTGGCAGTGGGATTTTTCGCGCCTGAGGGTTTTCAGGATTTTGAAATAATCTCCGATTCCTTTGGTCAGGCTGCGGGTTGAATTTGTGCGGGCATCGGCATCGGGGAACAGTCTGGAATGTTCCCACGAAATGAAAACTCGGGTTGGCGAGTTTGCACCCTTCAAAGTTACACACTCACCAACCCGTTTTCCCACTTCGGCGTTCTCGGTGCGTGCGCCGCAATGGGGTTTTTATTTTAACCCTTCAAGCTTTCTGCACAACCCATCGGCGCCGCTTCCCGGAGCCTGGTTTGGAATCGATTTTGTCTTCTTGATCTGGTCGTTGGGCACCGGGTTTGTTGTTCATTTCCTCATCCCGCCTTACGTTATGGAGAAACGACATGAAACGAAGTCCAAGCCGCGGGTTTACGTTGATCGAGCTCTTGGTGGTGATTGCGATCATTGCGATCCTCATTGCCCTCTTGCTGCCGGCCGTTCAGCAAGCCCGCGAAGCCGCCCGTCGATCGACGTGCAAGAACAGCCTCAAACAGATCGGCCTGGCCCTGCACAATTATCATGAAACCCATAAGACATTCCCCATCGGCCACATGTATCTGGGAAACTTCGACGGCAATCCCACGAGTGGCAAGGGAGGTACGGGGTTCGCCTGGTCGTGGTCGATTCTCCCGCATATCGACCAGGCCCCGCTGTTTAAGCAGTTCAATCCGAGCGTCCCCCTCGCCCAGGCTCCGAACGTGACTCTCGCCCAGACGTTTTTGACAATTTTCAGTTGTCCCTCGGACGACAAGCCGAATAACTACAACAATCGCGCGGTGAATCAACAAGCCACGACAAGCTACCAGGCCGTGGCGGGCGCCTATGACGGCTATACAACCGCAGTGGTCGGGGGCAATCCCAACAAACTTCGCTACAACGGCGCGTTCGAGCGGGACAACCGCGGCCAGCCGACCCGCATTCGCGATCTCAAAGATGGAGCGACCAATACGATCATCGTGGCCGAGGTGAAGTGGGACATGGACAACAACGGGCGGAATCAGGCCCGGCTGTACGGAGACTGCAATGCCTCCGGATACGCCGACGGCGGGACGAACGTCCTCCTTTGCCAGGGGCAGTACAAAATGAACTGGACCCAGCCGGCGGGAAATCCCCAACCCTATCGCACGGCGGGCAGCGAACACGTCGGGGGCGCCCAATTCCTTTTAGGGGACGGATCGGTTCGCTTCATCAGCGAGAACATCCAACACACCACCGCGCTCTGGATTGACAACACGAATGCCTTTGACAAACCCAACGGCGGGGCGGGTTACGGGGTCTACCAACGGCTGTTTTCCATCAACGACGGTTGGCCTGTTAGCAATTTCTAACCGCGGAACACTATTCGTCGCTGGCCATTGCGAATTGCAGAACGTACCAGAACAGCGTGGCCGCCGAGGACAACAAGGCCAAAGCCGCGGCGACGTGCTGCGTGGTGCGGTAATGATGGAGGATGTTCGAGGTGTGATAGAGAACAAAGCCGGACATCAACAAAATCATCGCGAGGGCAAACCAGATTCCGAGCGAAAGCGTCGTAACAAAGGCAACCGCGAAGAGTCCCAACGCCGCCAGACTCGTGATCCACAGAAAACCGCCCAGGAACGAAAAGTCCTTCTTGGACAGCGTGACCGCCGCCGTCAGTCCGCCGAAGATGAACAGCGTCAGAAACGAGCGCTCGGAATCACATCCGGCCCGCCGCCGAACCGCTGATCGTTAGCGGCAATCAACAGCGGCATGAAAATGAGCACCTCGGCGAGAACGTAAATCGCAAGGCCCGCATACTGAATGCCTTGGGAGGCATCGCGATGGGCCCATTTGTCGCCCAGCCAACTCACCGCGATAAAGGCTCCCAGCACCAGGAACCAACTCGAGAGCATAAAGTCCGTCACTTCCCTTTTGAGGGGTTCGGACATCGCGTTTTGTAGCAAGGCCTCGAGTCCCACAAAGGCCAAAACCGCTCCGAACACATGGGCGTAAGTGCGGCGGATGAAGGCCCGCCTATCTTCGGCGACGGCATCCGCGGCCACACCCTCGTAACCGTAACCGAGATGGGATGAACGGCCGTAAGACATCCCGCGTTCCCTCAGGGTTGTGGTTTCGTCCGCCCCGCGACACCGCCGGCCGACGATGCGACGCGGCGCTCGATGACGTCCTCGTGAATCGCCTTCTCCTGCTCGGGATAATAGAGATGGATTTCCACGACCTCATAATCCGTGAGCGGTTCTTGATGGAGATGGATCGCCGCCAATACCATCACGCGGTCGGCCATCGCTTCGGACCGGGCCGTTTTTTGATCCGGCCGAAAATCGACTTTCAGCACGACGCGTAGAATCCGCGGCGTGCCTTTGTGCGTTTTGTGCTGCCCGCCTTCCACCCGCGGCCGGCAGCCGGGAAATTCTTTGGCGAGCGCCATCTGCAATTCCTGAAACGGCGCGGTGTGCCACTGCCAATAGGCAAACAGAATCCCCGTCGCAAGAATCCCAAAAGCGAACATCCCGAGCACCACAAAAGATCCCGGCACTCCCGAAGATCTGTTGCCGGATTGTTGGGGCGGCGAAACGGAATCAGCAGGCATGAGAGGCAATCACTTTCCTGACAAGCCGTGCGCACGGGAAACGGGGCGGCGGCCTTTTCTTCGATCAACGGGCGAATTCGCATCCATAGAATTGTACGAGGATTCGCGGGTTTGGCAACATGCCGCCGCCGGTCCGGATTTTGGCCCCGCCACGGGATCCTGTGTCCCTCCGGTCCTTTGAGCAACTGTCCCGGGCGGAGACGGCGCTCTCGTGCTGGGATTTCCTTTCGGAATGATTTACAATCGTGGATGGGACGCGATTTCGATTTTGCGTTCCCGCCCGCCTGCTGTTTGCCCTCCTCTTTTGCCTGCCAAGTGTGATATGTCTCGTCCTGTTTCGTTCCCGCTGTGTTGGCTTTTTTTTGGCGTGGTGACGGCCGCTTCCGTGGTCGGGGCGGAATCCGACGCCGAGCGGGAGGCGTTCTTCGAAAAGGAAGTCCGGCCGGTGTTGGCGAAACATTGCTTTGAATGCCACGGCCCGAAAAAACAGCAGGGCGGTCTGCGGCTGGATTCGCGCAGTTCATGCTGAAAGGCAACGAAAACGGACCGGCCGTCGTCGCGGGAAAAGCCGACGACAGCCGGCTGCTTCAGGTCGTCCAGTATGAGGAAGGCGACATTCAAATGCCGCCCGCCGGCAAGCTCCCGGCTGCGGAGCTGGCCAGTCTGGAGAAGTGGATCAAGGAGGGAGCCTCTTGGCCGAAGTCATCGGGATCGGCCGTCGCGAATCACCATGCCGACGGTGAGGCTTGGAAACAGCATTGGGCGTTTCAACCGATCCATCGGCTGGAACGGCCCGCGGTCAAACAGTCCGCCTGGCCGAAGTCGCCGGTGGATTTTTTCATTCTCTCGCGATTGGAAAACCACGAACTCGTGCCCGCCCCGGAAGCCGACCGCCGAACCTGGCTCCGGCGGGTCACGTTCGATTTGACCGGCCTGCCTCCCACAATGGAGGAGATGAAAGCTTTCGCAGCCGACCGCTCGGCCGGGGCTTATGAAGACGTGGTCAATCGCTTGCTGGCGTCGCCGCGGTACGGCGAACGCTGGGCGAGGTATTGGCTGGACATCGCCCGCTATGCGGACACCAAAGGCTATGTGTTTCAGGAAGACCGCAACTACCCAAAGGCCTACACATACCGCGACTGGGTGATCCGGGCTTTCAACAACGATATGCCGTTCGATCGATTCATCAAGTATCAGTTGGCGGCCGATCAATATGTCGGGGAATCGAACCAGGACGAACTCGCCGCGATGGGGTTTTTGACGTTGGGCCGGCGGTTTTTGAACAATCGGCACGACATCATCGACGACCGCATCGACGTCGCCACGCGGGGTCTGATGGGGCTGACCGTGGGCTGTGCGAGATGCCACGACCACAAATACGATCCGATCCCCTCGGCCGATTATTATTCGCTGTACGGCGTATTCGCTTCGAGCGATGAGCCGAAAGATGGGGAGTATCCGCTGCGGTTGGTAGACGACAAAAAGCCTTGGGATCCTTATGTGTTTTTACGGGGCAGCCCGTCCAATCATGGGCCGCGGGTGCCCCGGCGGTTTTTGCTCTGCGTGGCGGGCGAAGACCGAAAGCCGTTTACCGAAGGCAGCGGCCGCAAGGAACTCGCCGAGGCGATCGCTTCGCCGCAGAATCCGCTCACGGCCCGGGTGATGGTCAACCGCGTGTGGGGGCATTTCTTTGGAAGTCACCTGGTGGATACGCCCAGCGACTTCGGCCGCCGGAGTTCGCCGCCCACGCATCCCGAACTCTTGGATTGGCTGGCGAGTGACTTCATCGAACGCGGTTGGTCGCTCAAACATCTGCATCGGCAAATCGTGCTCTCGGCGGCGTATCGGCAATCGTCATCGCTGCCCGCCCCGCGCAAACCGGACGGCACGTTCGCCTCCAAAACCTTGGACGTCGATAACACCCTCTATTGGCGGATGAATCGCCGCCGCCTCGATTTCGAGGCCCTAAGGGATAGCGCGCTCGCGGTCAGCGGGCAGTTGGATCTCGCGATGGGCGGGCCTTCGGTGAAGATCGAATCGCCGCCGTTCGCGAGTCGGCGGACGGTTTACAGTTTCATCGATCGCCAGAACCTGCCGGGCTTGTTTCGCACGTTCGATTTCGCCAGCCCGGATACGCACAGCCCCAAACGCTATAACACCACCGTTCCGCAGCAGGGTCTTTTTTTGTTGAACAGCCCCTTCCTCATGCGGCAAGCCGTGCATCTTGCCGAGCGGTCGCGGTTGGAGAATGAGACCGAAAACACCGACGCCCGCATCGTCCACTTGTATCATCTGTGCTTGGCCCGCCATCCTTCGGCCGAGGAATTGGCCTTGGCCCGCGAGTTTCTTCAACCAGCCCGGCCGGATGAATTCAAAGAAGCGGACAACAGCCCGTGGGCTTACGGTTATGGCCCGTTCGGTGAAAAGACCAAGCGTGTGACGGAGTTTCATCCGCTGCCCCATTGGACGGGCTCGGCGTGGCAGGGCGGGCCAGATTTGCCCGATCCCAACTTGGGCTGGGCGACATTGAACGCGAACGGCGGACATCCCGCGCGGGGCTTCGCCGTCGTCCGCCGGTGGACGGCTCCCAAAGAGGGGATGCTTTCGATCCGCGGGTTCCTCAAACATCCCGACAAGCAAGGCAACGGCGTGCGGGCTGGGATTTCTTTGAACGGTCAGGAACCAATCCAGACCTGGACCGTTCACGAATCGCAAACGCGAACGCAAATGGAATCCCTGCCCGTGAAAGCGGGCGACACCTGCGATTTCACCGTCGACTGCCGGGGGGACACCGGATTCGATTCGTTCCAGTGGACCGTCTCGCTTCGATTGAAAACATCCCAAACCGGCGAAGAGATCGCAGCGCGTTCCAAAGAGGACTTCCGTGGCCCGGCACCGGCTGGGCTTTCGGCCTGGCAGCGGTACGCCCAGGTGCTAATGCTCTCCAACGAGTTCGCGTTTGTGGATTAGTCAATTCGCGCGGAGTCCACGACTCTGGCCCGTTTGACTTTCGCTTGCGTCGATTTGTAGCTTACGTCCGGGCATCCGCGATCTCCGCCGCGCGGCAAGAGCAAAGGCCGCAAGTCTCTCCGGCGCCCGCTTGTATTTTCGCAGCCGGTCGATTCCAGTATGGTGAATGTTGTTGACTCTTTTCCTCTGATAGGCCGGGGGTTTTATGCCGAAGTCTCGCTTGATCACCGCTTGGTTGCTGTTTGGATTGTTGGCCGGTTTGCGCAGGGCCAAACGAACGAAGCCTACCGCGCCCCGGCCGACCGGGCGGCGGACATTCTGCACATCCGGTTGGATCTGGATGTCTCGCTCAAGGAACAAACCATTCGAGGCACGGCGACGTTGGATTTCGAGCCGATTCGGCCGCTGTCGTCGCTGGCGCTGGATGCGGTCGATTTCAAAATCTCCCAGGTTCGCGACGTGTCCCCCAAAGGCGAGCCGGGCAAAAACCTCGATTTCGAAAACACCGGGAAGCAATTGGTGATCCGGTTCGCCGAACCGCAAAAGCCCGGCGAGCGGCGGCGGATCGAAATTGCCTACGAAGCGAAGCATCCCCAGTCGGGTTTGCACTTTTTCCGGCCGACCGAAGCCGAGCCGGACATTCCCTGGATGGTCTGGAGCCAAGGCGAAGCGGAAGACAACCGCTATTGGTTCCCGTGTTTCGATCGGCCGAACGAACGGCAGACGACGGAACTCATCGCCCGCGTGGACAAGGATTTTACCGTGCTCTCGAACGGCCGGCTCGTCGAAAAACGGCCGATCGAAGACGGGCGGATCGAATTCCATTGGAAGCAGGACAAGCCGCACGTCTCGTACCTGGTGACGTTGGTCGCGGGCAAGTTTGCGATTGTCGAAGAGAATTGGCGCGGCCGGCCCATCACCTACTACGTCTCGCCCGACCGCGAACAGGACGCCAAACAAACCTTCCGCCACACGCCGGAGATGCTGGATTTCTTCAGCGAGAAGTTCGGCATCGAATATCCCTGGGAAAAATACGCTCAGGTGGTCGTCGAGCAATTCACCGCGGGCGGGATGGAGAACACGAGCGCGACGACGCTGCACGACGGCGTGATGCACGACGCCCGCGCCCTGATCGACAGCTCGCCCGACGGTTTGATTTCCCACGAGTTGGGGCACCAGTGGTGGGGCGATCTCGTCACGTGCCGGGATTGGTCGCATTTGTGGCTCAACGAGGGCTTCGCCACCTACTGCGAAGTGCTGTGGTGCGAGCACAAGCTCGGCCGGGACGAGCGGGACTATTTGCTCTACCAGAAAAGCCAATCGGCCCGCAGCGGCACCGCGAAGGAACGGCCCATCGTGGATCGGCGGTATCCGGGGCCGGACACAATGTTCGACGTGCGGGCCTATCCCAAAGGCGGCTGGGTGCTGCACATGCTCCGCAGCCGGCTGGGTGATGCGGATTTCTTTCGTGGCCTCAAACGCTACGGGCTGGAATACGCCTACCGCACCGCGGAGACCTCCGACCTTCGCAAATCATTCGAACGGCTCTACGGCGTGTCGCTGGAACGTTTTTTCCACGACTGGACCGAGCGGAAAGGCCATCCGGAACTCAACATCAAAACCACGCATCAACCGGAAGACGGCTTCGTCAAAATCGAAATCCGGCAAACGCAGAAAGACGAAGCCTTCCACTTCCCGCTCACGATCGAACTGACCAAAGCCGGCGCAGGCGGCGAGCCGGTGACGATCACGCCCTTTATCAAAGAGAAAGAGCAGACGTTTTTGCTGCCCGTCAAATCGCGGCCGGCGTTGGTGCGGATCGATCCCGAGTTCACGCTTCTCGCCGACATCGAGGAAGACAAATCGCACGCATGGTGGGTGGCGCAACTGACCGAGGGCCCGACCGTGGCCGAGCGGCTGCGGGCGGTAGAGCATTTTGCGAAGAATCAATCCGCCGCCAACCGCGAACTGCTCAGGGCGTGTCTCAAGCAGGACGGTTTTTACGGCGTGCGGAAGGCTGCGGCGTCGGCGCTCGGGAAGAGCCATCACGCCGATTCGCGGGACGCCTTGGCCGCGGGCTTGAAAGAATCGCATCCCAAAGTCCGCCGGGACTGTGCGGCCGCGTTGGGAGCCTACGAAGACGACGCGGAACTCGCCCAATTGCTCAAGGCCAAGCACGAAGCGGGCGATGAGAGTTATTTTGTGGAAGCCGCGGTGGTGCAGGCGCTCGCGAAGATCACCGAGACTCCCGATCGAAAACTTTTCGAGGCGGCGCTCGAAAAGGAGTCGCACCGGGATGTGATCCGCACCGAGGCCCTGCAGGGCTTGTCGCGGTGTGCGGACGCCGGCGCCTTGAAGGTTTTGGAAACCTGGACGAAGCGCGGGCATTCCCGCACCGCGCGTCTGGCGGCGATCAATGCGCTCGCCCAATCCTTGAAGAAGCACGACTTCTCCAAGGAGGCTCAAACCGACGCGGTGGAACTTCTGGCCTCGTATTTGAAAGAACCGGGGCCGCGGGTTCGGCGGGCGGCGATGGCGGCGCTCGTGGAGGTTCCTCATCTCGCGCAAAAGGAAAAAGAGCGCATCGCCACGATGGCCGATCACGACGCCGATGCCCGCGTCCGCACCGCCGCGGCCCGGGCGATCAAAAAGTTCGACGAGAAAAAATCGTCTCCGGAACAACTGCAAAAGCTGCAAAGCGAATTGGACAAGCTCAAGGAGCAATACCAGAAATTGGAAAAGCAGATCGAAAAACTGCAAAAGAAGTAGCCGCCGACCCCGAGGAGACCCGGAAACGCCTCAAGTCTCCCGCGCGCGGGTTCGATAGATAAAGCACAAAATCGCCGGCGGGCGGGTGCTGCGGGTTTTTGACGGTTGACAACCTCCGCGGCGACGAGAACAATTCGGTTTTGGGAATTCGCGGAAGTCAACCCGAAATTCAAACTGAGTCATCTTCCTCACTTGCGAGTTTTCGCAGATTTAGAACGCTGGGAGTAGCAACATGAGTGGGCCGATTGTTCGGACGGGAGCCACACCGGAGTTTTGGGAGAATTGGGATCGCATCTTCGGCGACAAGTCCGGGGGAGCCAAAGGCGGCAAGAAAAAAGCGGCCAAGAAATCCGCAAAAAAAGCCGCGAAAAAGGCCCCCCAAGCCGCCGCCTCCCCCAAGAAAAAAGCCCCCGCCAAAAAGAAAGCGGCCGCCAAGAAACCTCCGGCCAAAAAGAAGAAATAGATCGCGGCAGCCGCACGATTCTCCAACCTCCGTTTTTCCAAAGCCGATCTCCCGCGTTCCCGTGAATGCGGGAGTTTCTTTTGGCGGGACAACGGCCGATCGATCATGGACAACTCCCCGGAAGACGCTTCCTCTCGTCACGATGCGCAAAAAGGCCGTGGGCGGTGTGGTGCGCGGTGTTGGCGAGCCTGTTGGCGTTTTCCGCGATTCGCTCGCCGGTGCCGGGCGTCAACGAGCCGCATTACCTCGCCAAAGCCAAGCACTATTGGAATCCCGAGTGGTGCCCGCGGGATTTCTTTCTCAATTCCGCCGATACGCACCTGGTGTTCTATCAAACCGTGGGCGTGTTCACGCGGGTTCTCACGCTGGAGCAAACCGCCTGGCTGGCGCGATCTATGGCCTTGGGGATCTTGGCGTGGGGCTGGGTCCGCTGCGGGGTTTTCTGGTCCCCGGCCGCTGGACGAGCTTGTGGGCGGCTTGGGTCTACCTGGCGATGGCCGCCGCCGGGAATTGGTCCGGCGAATGGATGGTCGGCGGCGTCGAGGCCAAGGTCTTCGCCTACGGGTTCGGGTTCTGGGCGGTCGCGGCGTGGTTTGATCGGCTGCTCGTTCGAGCCGCGCTCTTGGCGGGGTTGGGCGTGAGCTTCCATCCGGTGGTCGGCGGATGGATGGTGATCGCGGCGGGAGCAGCCATGCTCGCCACCCGCTTCGTTCCCATTCGCGCCGATGAAGAATCCCACACCGCCCAGCGGCGCTTCACCCTCGGACATTGGCTCCTGGCGGCGGGAATGTTCGCGATCGCCTGCCTGCCGGGGATTTGGCCCGCCCTGAAGTTGGTGCAGGTCGGGGACGGGCGGGAAACGCTGATCGCCACCTGGCTTCAAGTGTTTCATCGCATTCGGCATCATCTCGATCCGATGGCGTTTTCCCAAGCCGGCTACGTCGCCTATGGATTGCTGCTCGTCTTGTGGCTGGTCGCGCGTTATCGGGGCGGTTGGGGGGCCGCGGAGCGGTGGTTCGCCTGGTTCGTGGGAGCCAGCGTTGTCATCGCGGTGGCGGGTGTGGCGCTCGGATACGGAGACCGGCCCGTCGCGTCCTGGTCCGATGTGACGTGGCGGTATCGGCTGCTGAAGTTCTATCCGTTTCGACTGGCCGACGTGCTGTTGCCCGCAGCGGCGGCGATCACCTTGGCGGGACTGGCCGCGCGCGGACTCGGGGACGGCCCGCCGCCGAAACTTTCCCTCGCCCCCTACGCGAAAGAGCGGAACTGGCTGATCTTCGCCGGTTTGCTGGCTTTCTCGTTGACCTATCCGGCCGTCGATCGGAATCCCAGCCGCATGAGCGAATCGCAGCTTGCCGATTGGAAGGATGTCTGCCGCTGGATTCGCGAGAACACGCCCCAAGACGCCGTGGTCTGGACGCCCCGCGGCAGTTGGGCGTTCAAATGGTACGCCCAGCGGGCGGAATACGTCTGCCGCAAAGACTGCCCCCAAAACGCCGCGGGCATCATCGAGTGGAACGACCGCATGAATGATGGAATCGCCGAGGCGCTCCGAAACGATGCTCACTTGAGTTACGTCATCCTCCAAAAAGGCACAATGCCGATCGAACCGGTCTATCAAAACGGCACCTACCGCGTTTATGATCTCGCCCGGTCGTCGCGAGAATGATTTTCTCCAAGCCCATGAGGAAAACCCTTTCCTCGCGGGTGGCGCGGGCTAAAATGCCCATAGAAATTGCCTCCCTTTCCTGCCTTTTCATATCTCGGTTCTCGACGTATCCTTTCTTGCGGTTGACCAATTCCCCCAAATTTTCGCGACCGTTGAAGCGGTCCGCGATATTTTTGGGTATGACAACTGAAATCTTTGTCACCCTTTGCTCCCCTATGGTGGCTTTATGACAACCATTCCAAGTTCCCCCGAACAGGCTCAGGTCGCCGAACCGCCGGCCCGCAAACGCCGGCGATTTTTGAAGTGGACTTTCGTGTGTTTTCTGCTCATCGGGACAGGCAGCGCCACGGCGTTTCATTTTCTGAAGGGCGAAACCAAAAGCGACTCGCTGCCGAATTACGAAAAACCCAACGCAGCGCAAGCCGCCTCCCGGGAGCAAAAAGCCAAGTCCCGGGTCCAGGAGGATCAAGAAGCCCTCGCCGCCGCGAAACAGGCCGTGAAGTCGGCGGAAGCTGAATGGCAATCCGCCCAGGAAACGCTGGAAGAAGCCCGGCAATCCGCCGCCGACAACGCCGTAGAGGCCGCGGAAGAGACATTGGCTCAAGCGGGGAAAGCATTGGAAGCCGCGAAAACCGAGCTCAAAGCCGCCGAGGACAAGCTCAAAACCGCCGACCAAAAGCTCGCGGAAGCCGAAGCCGAGCGCCAACGCGTCGCCGAGCAGGTCGCCCTCCAGGACAAATACCGCAAGGCCCTATTAGGCCATTGGACGAAAATCGAAGACTATGGCCCGACCCAACTTGAACTCCGCGAAGACGGCACCGGGACCATGTTCATCCAGTTCGAGGGGATCGCCCGCTACATTGTGGGCGACAGCTTGGACATCGATATCGAGTGGGAAGTCTCGGGCGACCGCGTGGTGTTCAACTCAGTCGCGGGGCGGCCGGCTGCCGCCTATAACAACGTGACGGTCCTTCAAGGCAAAGGCACACGCCGGGATTACGTCATCACGCATGCGGATGAGAATTCCTTCGAAACCTATGACGTTGGCAACAAAACCAAAGTCAAGAAATGGACGCGCGTCGAGAAACCGGACGTCAAACTGACGAAGATGAAAGATTAACCCGCATCTAAAACCGCCGGTGCAGATTGTAGTCGGGGTTGTTGCGGTCGAAGTCTTTGTCCGCGAGTTGCTGATTGAACCGCAGCTGCGAATAGCTGTAATGCTCCAACAGCGTCTCGGCGTCCAATGCCTCGCCGGTCAGTTTCAACGCCGACTCGCCTAAAGGCCAGCCGTAGGTTTTGATCGTCACGGGGAGCAGCGTGCCGGGATCGAGCAGGTGGATCGTCTTGCGGTATTCCGCGCACACGCTGGGGCTTTCATATTCCGTCACGCACAACAGGCAGCCTGCGTCGTCGCCCGCGGGTTTGACGATCAATTCGCAGGTCATATTTGGCAGCCGGTTGAGATCCTGCTCGCGAAACGCGACCACCGTGCGGGCCATTTTTAGCAGGCTCACGTGCGAGACGTGATGGCGGATTTTCTCGCGGGCTTGTTCGCCGTCGGGATCGATCTTCAACACCGGCAGTAATCGCCCGCGGATTCCACCGAGCCGCACGAGCATTTCGTTGTCGTGCTGGCCTTCGACAAACAAGAGTTCCCGCCCCGCGTCACCTTCGAGCCATTTGAGGTACAGGCTCAACGGTTTGTGCCGGCTCTTCACTTCGATCAAGCTGCCGTGGTCCAACACACCGTTGATCCGCTCGTGCTTGTAAAACGTGCCGGTGTAGTCCGAAGTCTGTTTTAAAAGCCGGAGCCCTTCGTGCAGCAGCTTCAAGTCGCATTCGAGGGCTTCCCGCCCGTGCAGATCTTCGGTGGGCAGGTCGACGGCGACTTCATACGGCGTTTCGGACGGCGCAAACGCCGGGGGGGCCGAGGCGGTTTCGTCCGGGCCTCCCGCGAGGAACGACAACACCGGCAGGCTGATCGAAAACAAACCTCCGCAAAACAACACACCGGCGAAAATCTGGATGACCGTGCTTCGGAGACGTGAAGCACCCATCTTCAAGGGTGAAGGAGGAATGGCGGGCATGAACGAACTCTCAACCGCGGCGAACGAAGGGAAACAGTGGCTGGTCTCCGTTTCCGCATCGGCCCGGAAGAGGAAGACGCGCTCAGAAATTCCCCATTCGCCAGCGCGGTCTGCCGACTTTACCGGACCGGACCGGGATTGTCCAAACGGCGAACAGAGCCGCGCAGGAACAGAGCCGCGCAGGAACAGAGCCGCGCAGGAACAGAGCCGCGCACGAAGTAAGCGGTCCTTCAAATCCGCTCACTGCGTGCGCGGCTCTTGCTACGAAATCGCTATTCGTTCTGCATTCGGCTGCGGGCGCGCTGTTCGGCGCGTTCGTAGATTTGGTTGACGTTCTTGCGGGGCTCCATCGTCGCCAGGGTTTCTTGCGGTTCGCTCGGGATCGGTTGCTTGGGGAGTTTTCGCCGGCGGGAGAACCACCGCTGCCGATAGCCCAGGGCCGGATCGACGGACAACTCCGTCGTCGCATCCGGGGCGGCGGAGGGGGCCGGCTTCCACAGCGACAACCGCCGGCCCGCGATTTCCGTCACCAACAGCCCGATCGCCGCGATCACCAGATACGGCAAGATCGGCAGCATCCGCGCGGTCCGCGGCGGGTCGGCGAGGATCGAGAGCACATCGGTGCGGGATTGTCCGCCGGACATGTCCGCGATTCGGGCCAGGACGAGCCGGCCGTTTTCGCTTTCCGGCCGGGGGGCGTATTCCGGAGAATAGGGCAAAGTCACGGCAGGGCCGCGGGTTAGCCGGCCGTTCTCGGTTTGGACGAGCGTCCGGTACGTGCCGGTTTCCTCCATACGAAATCGCGCCCGGAGCGTATTCGGGCCGATCCATTGAAAGTCCGGCAGCAGCGTTTTTTCCCGCTCCAAACCCGGCGGGACGACAAACAACCGTGGCGGCTTTTTCGCGAGACCCGCTTGCCGGCTCGGATCGAGTTCCACCGTGACCACGGCATCCTGCCCGTCCCGTTCGAGGTCGATATACACCTCGCCCACATTGCCGCCGCCCAACAGCCAGCGGGCGTGGTTGATGAGGAAGTCATCGTAAAATTTCCAACGGCCGAACTCGCCGGTGTATTCGCCCGCGACTTCCATCGCCAAGGCCGCCGACCGCCCCAAGCCGCGATACCAGAACGCCGCGAGCGGGGCTTTGTATTCATCCCGCGAGACCGCCGCGGGCGTGGCTTGGGGTTTGAGGTAGGAGAGGTTGTAACCGTCCACGCGCGGGAACCGCCCGAAGTCGAACTCCCCCATCAGCCGGGCCCGTTCGGACAACAACTCGCCGGGAATGCCCGCCGGCTGCGATTCGTTTTTTTTGATGAACGTGCTGCGGGCGATGGTCATGGTGTCCTGCGTGAAGAGCCGCGGGAGTTCCTGGGGATCGTCGGTAAACATGATGTTCCCGCCGCCGCGCTTGGCGATGTCCTTGAGCAGCCCCGCATGGATGTCGGTGTCTTTTCCCAGCCCGATCACGCTGACGGTGATCCCCGCCTTGGTGTAACCGTCCAGGAGGTCTTTATAGCCGCCTTCTTGCACGCTGTCGTTGGCGTCGGAGAACAGAATGATATGCCGGGTTTGATAATCCTCGGCCGCCAGGAGTTCCGCAGCCGGCGGCTTCCAAGGCTTCGTAGACATAAATCCCGCCGCCGCCGCTGCCGATGCTGGTCACGCGGGCGGCGATGGCGTCGGGGGTGTCCACCTTGGTCAGTTCCTGGACGATGTGGGCCCGCGTATTGACGGAAATCACCGCGACCATGTCCTGAGGGGAAAGCATCCGCACGACCTCGGACGTGCCCTGGTTGGCGAGGTCCATTTTGGTCTCGCCGCCTTGGACCGGGGCCGACATGCTGCCGGACTGATCGAGGACCACGGCGATCGCAACCCGCAGCTTGCGGTGCTCGTCGCGAAGCTCCATCGACACCGGGAGCACATCTTCGAGCGGGCTTTTGTAGTAGCCGCCGTTGCCGAAGCTTTGCTCGCCGCCGGTGAGCATCAATCCGCCGCCCAGATCTTCGACGAACTGGGCGAGGCGCTCCATTTTCAATCGGCCCAAGTCGTCGGCGGGCACGTTTTCCAGAATCACCGCCCGGTAAGGGTCGAGCGAATCCTGCGTGAGCGGATGGGATTTCGCGGCCGCCACTTCGACATCGATCTTCGCCGCCCGGATCGCCTTCACGAGATTGTCGGTTTCCCCCGTGGGACTCAGCACCAACAGCTTCGGACCCGTGTCCACGCGGACGACGCCGGTGCCCTGGTTGTTTTCGGGGACGGGATCGTCGGCCACGAGGACCTTGCCTTCATAAGTGTAAAACCCGCCCTCTTCGAGCAGGTCCCGAAACGCGACGGCATTGGAACCGGCGAGCAGTTGCACCTTGCGGGTCGCAAAGGGCTGGCCGTCCCGCGAGACTTCCACCGTCGCCGAGGCGTCTCGGTCGGCATAAATTCGCACGCTGAACTGGAACGGCTCGCGCGGGGCGATGGTGCGGGGCAACGTCAGCGCATCGATCGCCACATCCCCGCCGCGTGAACGCTCATAAACCCGGTAATCCACCGGCACCCCGTCTTCGCGGGCTCGCCGGGCGGCGGCGCGGGGGTCGGCTCCGTTCGATTCGCCGTCGCTGAGCACGAGAATCCGTGCGGGCCGGTTTTGATCGACGAGACTCAGCGCGGTCAAAATCGCGGCATTCAAATCGCTGCCGCTGTCGGAGACGCTTTTCTCGAACGCCCGATGCAGCGCCTGCTGCGAGGGCAGACGTTCGACTTCGGCGGTGCCGCCGAACGTCACAATCCCCACGCGGTCGCCGGGCCCGCGGTTTCGGTCGAGGTTTTCGATCAGCTCGACCGCGTTCTTGCCCGCGGCGTCCGTCATCGACCGCGATCGGTCCACGACCACGATCACGTCCAACCCCTCGCCGCCCAGGTTGACTTCCGGCCCCGTGAGCGCGAGCAAAAGCAGCAAAGCCGTCGCCAGCCGCAGCCCCGCCGTCGCGCGGTCCTTGGTCCAACCCCAGCGTTTGAACGCGAGGGCCAACGGGATCAGGAGCAGAAAGAACTCGGGGTAATGAAACTCTATCGGCATCAAGCGGCTCTGCGGGCGGCGTCACGAAGGGATCTTACTCCATCGGTTGTACCGCAATCCGCCGCCCGACGCAAAGAGCCGCACCTGTTTCAAAAGTATAAACTCGGGTGGCACCCAATCCGCCGGACTCAAAGAGCGTGGCGGCAGGCTCGCGAATTTGGCGTGGGGCCGTTACGATGTCGGAATGAAGATCGATTGGGAGCCCCTTCGCCGGATCATCGCCGACAACGAGCGGTTCGTGCTGTCCAGCCACGTCCGCCCGGATGCCGATGCGCTGGGATCGGAATTGGCGATGGCGATGCTCCTCAAGGGCTTGGGCAAAAGCGTGCGGATCGTGAACCCCTCGGCGCTTCCCGACAATCTTTTTTTTCTCGATCCCGACAGCCGCGTGATGAAAATCGGGCGGGACATTTCCCCCGACGCCGTGCTCGACACGGACGTGCACATCATCCTGGATACAAGCGCCTGGGTGCAGTTGGTCGATGTCGGGAAAGTCTTGCGGAAGACCACGGCTGTGCGCGTGGTGATCGATCATCACGTCAGCTCTGACGATCTCGGGGCGGTGGAGTTCAAAGACACGACGGCCGAAGCGACCGGGGCCCTCATCGTGCGGATGGCGGATGCGCTGGATTTGGAAATCACGCCGGAAATGACGCTGCCGATATTCTGTGCGATTGCGACCGACACCGGGTGGTTTCGGTTCTCTTCGACCAGCGGTCAGACGATGCGAACCATCGGACGCTTAATTGACTTGGGGGCGAAGCCCCATTTAATATATGAACAGCTCTACGAGCGAAATTCGTTGGCCCGCGTGCTGCTTTCGGCCCGCGTGCTGGCGGGGGTGAAGCTCGAGTGCGACGGCCGATTGGCGTATATTGTGGTCAAGCAAAGCGATTTCGACGCCACGCACGCCAAGCCGGTCGATACCGAGGATCTCGTCAACGAAACCTTGAAAATCGCGGATACCGAAGCCGCGTTTATCGCCATTGAACAACTCAACAAAACCGTGAAAGTCAGTTTCCGCAGCCGATCCGATTTGAACGTGGCCGAGATTGCCGAAGAGTTCGGCGGCGGCGGCCACAAGCAGGCCGCGGGCGCCATCCTTTCGGGTCCCTTAAACAAAGCCGTCCAGCAAATTCTGGCCAGCATGAAAACCGCCATGACCCAATAAATCCGGCGAGCGAAATCCCCGCTCGCTTCCCCACTCCCGCCAACATCCTGCCCGAAAACATCCACACTCAAGGCGCTCTCCAATCTTCCCGATACAATCGATTGGGCAACGCGTCGTCCGTTTCCGGAGTTCGACCGATGACCGAGAAACTTTCCGCTTCTGAATCCGCTCCGCCTCCCGAATCCCCTTCCGACCAACCCCGCCGGGGCTTCTTGGCGTCCGTGCTCGCGGGGACGCTCGGCGTTTTGGTGGGACTGGTGCCCCTCGTCACGGGGACGCTGTTTTTTCTGGATCCCTTGTTCCGCCGAAAAAAAGCCGAGGCGGGTGAAGACGGTGAGAATGATGGCTTTACCAAAGTCAGACTGACGCTCGATCAGCTCAAGGAATCGCAGGTGCCCGTGCAGGTTCCGATCATCTCATCCAAAGTCGATAAGTGGACGCGGTATCCCGAGCAACCCATCGGCTCGGTCTATTTGCGGATCGCGGACGACGGCGAGACCGTGCAGGCGTTCAACGTCACCTGCCCGCATCTGGGGTGTGCCGTGGAATTCCGCGT
Source organism: uncultured Planctomycetaceae bacterium (assembly GCA_963815195.1). Lineage (GTDB taxonomy): Bacteria > Planctomycetota > Planctomycetia > Planctomycetales > Planctomycetaceae > CAWAVN01. The sequence goes on along the minus strand of CAWFGE010000004.1, from coordinate 5,538 downwards.
GGCGCCGGCCGATCAAAAGGCGGAGTTCTATTGCCCCTGCCACACGAGCGCCTTCGAACTCAGCGGCGAAAAGAAGAATAAAATCCCACCCCGCGACCTGGATGCCCTCGACGTGAAGGTCGTGAAAAACGACAAGGGCGAAAGCGAGATTTGGGTGAAGTATCAGGAATTTCGGGCCACGCTCGGGGAGAAGGTGCCGGTATGAAAAGACTCTTCGATTGGCTCGATCACCGCACGGGCTACCGGGGCCTCATGCACGAAGCCCTTTACGAACGCATCCCCGGCGGCGCCCGCTGGCGGTACGTGTGGGGCAGCACGCTCGTCTTCACCTTCGCCGTGCAGATGATTACCGGCTTCTTCCTGTGGACCGCGTATTCCCCGAGCGCCCAGACCGCCTGGGAAAGCGTGTACTACATCAACGAAGTGATGTACCTGGGCAACATTGTGCGGGGGATTCACCACTTCGCGGCCCAGGCGATGGTCGTGTTGATGGCGCTGCACCTCATGCAAGTCATCATCGACGGGGCCTACCGCGCGCCGCGCGAAATCAACTTCTGGGTCGGCTTGATCTTGATGCAGATCGTCCTCGGCCTCTCGCTCACCGGCTATCTCCTGCCTTGGGATCAGAAAGGCTATTACGCCACCAAAGTCTCCACCAACATTGCCAGCGCCACGCCGGTCGTCGGCGCACAGGTGCAGCAACTGGTCCAAGGCGGCAAGGAATACGGACATCACACGCTCACGCGGTTTTTTGCCCTTCACACGGGGCTTCTCCCGGCGCTGCTTGTGGCGTTTTTGGGGATCCATATCTACGTCTTCCGCCGGCATGGGATCACCGTGCCCAAGCCCGACCGCGCTCCGGAAACGACGTTCTGGCCCGACCAGGTGCTGCGGGACGCGGTGGCTTGTCTCGCGGTGCTGGCAACGGTGTTGGGGCTCGCGATTTATCAAGGGGCCGAGCTCAGCGCCCCCGCGAACCCCACGGAGAACTACAGCGCGGCCCGGCCCGAATGGTACTTTCTGTTTCTGTTCCGCTTCCTGAAATTTGAATGGGTCGAAGAGCACGGCCTCGCGTTCGGGGCGATTTATGTCCCCGGCCTTTTGATGACGATCCTGATTTTGATGCCCATCATCGCCCTGTGGAAATGGGGCCATCGCTTCAACGTGCTGTTTGCGTCGGTGATGTGCGTGATCATCATCGGACTCACGGGATGGGCGTATTATGAGGATCTGAATAACGCGGACCATCAGGCGGCGATCGAAAAGGCCCACATGGATGCCGAGCGGGTGATGGAAATCGCCAAGAATCCCCGCAGCATGATTCCCGTGGAAGGCGCGGTGACGATGCTGCCCAACGATCCGCTCGTCCAAGGCCCGAAGATTTTCAAAAAGAACTGCGCCGGCTGCCATCATTTTGCCGGACTCAACGGCCAGGGCGAAAAAGTCACGGACGAGATGAAAGATAAAGATGGCAAACCAATAAAAGATAAAAATGGCGAACCGAAACGAGTCGAAGTCCCGCCCGTCGCCGCGGATTTGGGAACCTTCGGCTCGCGGGAATGGATCAAGGACATCATCACCGACTACAAAAATCACTTTAAGCCTCTCGAACAGTCCAAGTGGTATCAGGAGATTCAGAAGAAGAAAGCCGCGGGCGAGGAGGCGGGCGATTACATCAACATCGAAGACGGCGAGATGGCGAGTTGGTCGGCCGACTATGGAAAGGGCTTGCTGAAGCCCGAAAATAAAGAATCGCTCGACGCCATCGCCGAGTTTTTCGTGGCCCAGGCGATCGAGGCCGACAAGGTTTCCCGCACGTTCGAACCGCTGGAGTACAATTCCGATCTGGCAAAAAGAGGAGCGAAGATTCTCGAGGACGCTTCGGCCGGCGAAGGGCCGCTCGCGGATGCGGGAAGCTGCTTCGATTGCCATGCCCGCACCGTGGACGAGGAAGGCAGCGGCTATCCCACGCTCGTCAATTACGGTTCGGCCGAGTGGCTCGGAAGTTTCATCGCGAACCCCGGCGCGGATCGGCACTATGGATCGAAAAACCAGATGCCTGCGTACGAGGGGAAACTCACGGAGCATGAGATGGACATGCTCGTCCGCTGGATGAGGGGCGACTATGCCCCGACGCATCTGGAACTCGACAAACTCCACGTCCAACAGCCGACCGTCGCGCAACACAGCAAGCCGGCAGAATCGCCCAAGGGCGTGAAGTCTCCGACCGACAAGGAATAATCGGCCCGCCGCGGCAAGCCAACCCCACGTTGGCGGTGGCTTTGCCGTCTCATGAAATAGGAATGCCCTGATCGATCACCCTTGGACCACGTTTCGCGAGCGGATGCCCGTGACCGGGCGGCTTGCGTATTTCGATCACGCGGCGGTGGCGCCGTTGCCGGATCCGGTGAGCGAAGCCGTATCGAGTTGGGCGAGATCGATGAGCGAACACGGCACCGCGGATTGGCCCTCGTGGCGGAAAACCGTGGAGACGGCCCGAAAACTCGCCGCGGGGTTATTGGGTGCCTCTCACGAAGAAATCGCCCTGATCCACAGCACGACGGAAGGCATCAACCTGGTGGCCGAGGGCGTGCGCTGGCAACCAGGCGACAACGTGGTCACGCTCGCGAGCGAGTTTCCCAGCAACTTGTATCCGTGGATGAACCTCAAAGACGAGGGCGTCGAAGTTCGACAAGTCGCCGCGCCGAATGAGCGAGCCGATCTCGACCAGATCGCCGCGGCGTGTGATGAGCGCACGCGAATTGTGTCCGTGAGTTGGGTCGGCTATGCGACCGGTTGGCGGAACGATTTGGAGGCGATGGCCGAGTTGGCTCACCGGGCCGGGGCGAAGCTGTTTGTGGATGCGATCCAGGGGCTCGGCGTCTTTCCGCTGGATGTCCAGGAGATCCCGGTGGATTTTCTTGCGGCTGACGGGCACAAGTGGCTGCTTGGCCCGGAAGGGGCGGGGATTTTTTATGTCCGCCGGGAGCATCTGGATTGGCTCCGGCCTCTAGGCGTCGGGTGGAACAGCGTGGAGCAGGCGGGCGACTTTGCCGATACGAGTTACCGCCTCAAACACACCGCGGCCCGTTACGAAGGCGGCACGTACAACATGGTCGGCCTCGCGGGTCTCGCGGCGGCCCTCGAGTTCTTAGCGGAGTTTGGGGCCGAAGCGATCACCCGGCGGATTCTGGAAGTCACCGATGCCTTGATTTCCGAACTTCAGCAAATCGGAGCAACGATCGCCAGCAATTTGGAACCCGCGCATCGTTCCGGCATTTTGGCCTTCACGTTGCCTAAAACCGATCCGCTCGTCATCAAGCGAAAGCTGTTGGAGCGGGGTATCGTCGTCAATGCCCGGCAGGGAAGAGTCCGCCTCAGCCCGCACGCTTACACCAATGCAGACGACATTCAAAAGCTGGTCGCGGCACTTCTCTCAATCGACGAAGCATAGGCCCGCGAAAACTTTGGGATCAATGTAAACGTCGTTCGCTTGGATACGCTCATCCAGCCATGCGCGGACCTGCTCGAGGGGGACTTCGTGGATTTGGATGTCTTCGGATTCATCGCCGCCGCCGGCTTCGACTTTGGTGAGTCCCTCCGCCCGAAAAAACGTGAGCAGTTCCGAAGACATCCCGGCCGAGGGCGGTCCTTCGAACAGCCTCGTAAAGGTTTTCGCGTCGTAGCCGGTCTCTTCCAAGAGTTCCCGGCGGGCGGCTTCGCTCAAATCTTCTTCCTCCGCCCCGGCCACGTCTCCCGCGAGTCCGGCGGGAAGTTCGATCACCCGCCGGCCCACGGGCGGGCGGTATTGCTCGACGAGGATCAGGTTGTCTTCAGGGGACACGGCGACGATGACCACAATCCCCGTCACGTGCGGCCGCTCGGCGAACTCCCAACCGCCTCGGCTCACCAACCGCAAATGCCGGCCTTCCGCCAGGATCGCTTTGTCGTCGTTGGGCGTGGTCACTTTGGACTCCTGAAAGTTTTTTGCCCCGCTTTTGGGCTGTCAATAGCACCTGCGCGGCCGTCAGTTTAAGATATGACAAACAGCCCGTCATTACCGGGTGGTTGAATTTCGCCCGTTGCTTGAGATTCCCCTGGAGAGGAGATTGTGATGTTGTTTCGCCGATCGTTGTTTGGGCTGTTGATGCTCGCGGTTTCGCTGTCGTCTTTCCCTTCCCTCCAAGCGGAGGAAAAGCCGGACAAAAAAGCCCGCGTGTTGTTTTTGACAGAGAGCAAAGGCTTCGTGCACGGCGCGGTGAACCGCCGGGGCCGGCCGCAGAAACTCGCTCCGGCGGAAATCGCGATGACGCAGCTCGGCCAGCAGACGGGCTTGTTTAGCGTGGACTCTACCCAGAATGCAGAAGATGTCACCAAAGACAACCTGCAAAAATACGACATCCTCATGCTCTACACGACAGGCGAACTGCCCATCTCCCAGGAGGACCACGAGTACCTCACCAACGTCTGGCTGAAGCAAAAAGGCCACGGCGTGGTCGGGTTTCACTCCGCCACCGACACCTACCGCAACGACAAACCCGAAGATGCCTGGTATCGCGAAATGATCGGCGGCACCTTCAACGGCCATCCCTGGACCTGGAACAACAATGTGACGATCAGCGTGCACGACACAGATTTTCCCGCGATGAAACCCTTCGGAAAGGAGTTTCAGATCCAGGATGAGATTTACCAATACGTGAACTGGGTTCCCGAAAACGTGCACGTATTGATGAGCCTCGACATGGCGAAATGCAACCCCTCGAAGCCTTATCACGTCCCGGTTGCCTGGTGCCGGATGTGGGGCGATGGGAAGATTTTCTATAACAACCTGGGCCACAACGATCAGACGTGGACCGATCCAAGGTTTTTGAAATCGACCGAAAACGCCGTGCGGTGGGTGCTCAACATGGTGGAAGGCGATGCGACGCCGAATCCCGAAGTTTCCAAGTGCCAAGAACTCGCCGCCAAACAAGCCGCGGGAAAATAATATCCCAATGACCAATGGCGAGCGTGGGGCGTCAGCTTCATGATCTTGGGAAGTACGTGTTCATGGTGAGATTTGAGCATGACAACTTGAGCGAACTTGAAGCGTTCATGAATGATCCCCCGGCGGACGCCGGCCGCTCGCCTGCAAGGTTCAGGAACCGGTTGTGGTCGTGAATCGCGAATTCCCTGCGTTACTCCCGCTGGACGAACACAACCGGACGCTCGAACAAAACGTGCATCCGCCGGACTGGGAAAATCCCACACCGGTGGGCCGGTACAATCTGGTTGTGATCGGGGCGGGCACGGCGGGGTTGGTGACGGCGGCGGGGGCGGCGGGACTCGGCGCCAAAGTGGCGCTGATTGAGCGCGAACTGATGGGCGGCGATTGTCTGAACGTGGGCTGTGTGCCTTCGAAAAGTTTGATCAGCGCCGCCCGCGCCGCTCGGAGTCGCCAAATACGCCGGTGAGTTCGCCGTGAACATCCCCGAACGAACCGCGGTCGATTTTCCCCGCGTGATGGAGCGGATGCGAAGGCTAAGGGCGTCGATCAGC
>CAWFGE010000003.1:0-46687 GCA_963815195.1 uncultured Planctomycetaceae bacterium | reverse complement strand
GAGCAATCGGAAAACCAAAAGTTAGCCGAGAGGGCGGAAGAAAACCTGAACCGTCAAGCCGAGCAAAACCGCCAGATGGCCGAACTCCAATGCGAAGTCGCTGAAGGATCCCGGCAGATCGGCTCAACACCCAAGCTGTCGAATGCATGACAGCCGACCTGTTATCCCAGCGAGATCTAGAAGGGGAAGTCCGATCGTGGCTGCAAACGATCGGACAAATGGCCGGACCAAAAACGTGACTCCGTGCGGATTTGCCTAACACGCCTTGGAGTTGACGAAATTGATACTTGTCTGGCCGTTCAAGGATTCGGCTCGTCCTAAATTCAGACAGTGTTTGCGCCAGGTAATTTGCTGCCAATAGCTTAGCTCTTGCAAGGAGCCAAAATAGCTCCGTTCTGTCCCGTGATTTCCGCCTCTTTTCGGCGATCGCGGGGCCTTTTTTGTTGCGCCGGCACGTGTGCGCGGGGCGGTTGTGTTTCTTTCACAGCCGCCCCCGCTGGGGCGGCCCTTCTATGGAGGTTCGTCCTTATGAGTTCGCACGCTTCCACTCCCAATTCCTCGTCTGATTCCACGGCTTCCAACACTCCGCCGACAACTTCAGCGTGTTGGCACGAAAACTTCCTTCAAATGCTTCCCAAGATCCAGGACCACGCCAGCTATATGTTCCGCAATTTGCAGGGCGACAACCGCGATGAGGCGATCCAGGAAGTCGTTTGCAACTGCTGTGTCGCGTTTGCTCGGCTGGTGGAGCGGGGCGAAGTGGAGGCCGCGACGTGGAGTTCGCTCGCCAAATATGCCGTGGCCCAGGTTCGTAGCGGGCGGCGGGTCGGCTGTTCCCTCAACATCAAAGATGTGTCCTCGGAATACTGCCAGCAGCAAAAAGGGGTGGAAGTCCGCCACCTGCATTGCTGGGACCATCGAAACGAAGAATGGACGGAAATGGTCGTCGAGGATCGGCACTCCACGCCGGCCGAACTGGCCGCCTTCCGCATCGACTTCCGGGCCTTCCTGAAAACACTGTCCCGCCGGGATCGCAAGGTGGCTCTCAAGCTGGCCCGGGGACACGCGACGAGTTGGATCGCCAAAAAGTTCAAAATCTCTGCCGCCCGGGTTTCTCAGCTTCGGCGGGAACTGTGCGAGGCGTGGCATCAGTTCCAGGGCGAGCCGGCGCTCGCTTAATGCAAAATCGCCGACGCGCAATGGCAGCATCTGGAAGAGGCCCAAACGTGTCCCAGCCGACGCAGTATCCGACCGGTCGCATTGTCATCCTCCCCGCCAGCGGCTGCCATCCCTGTTGCCGGGCCTTGTGAATCTGGACAGCGAAACGGCGCCGAATCGCGCAGACAATATTCGCCGCCAACAGCGCGAAAACCAAGAAAGCCAAAAAGAAGGTGAAAGCCAAGACCCGCTAACGAGCGGGTTTTGAACCTCAAGAATCCAAGATTGTTACGCCCGCACTGCGGAGTGATTGCATTTTCTCTCATGCGATCGCCCCGGTGTGGGGCGGTCGCTTTCTCTCAATCTTCAAAGGAGCAAGCGATGACACAACGTGACCTCAACCGAGCAGTGGCCCAATCCACCGGAGAAACCGTCAGTGAAATCTCGCGGCGGGGGTTCGTGCCCGTCGAAGAACTCGACCGCGAATGCGAACCGCCCATCGACTGGGACGAACTCGAAGCCCGACGGCACGTCAATATCTTCCCGCAGCGGAAACGCACCGCGATCGCCGGCTGATTTCCATCCCGTAACAGGGCACGACGCCGTTCTCCGAACCTCCGTTTCAATTTTCACTCTTGCAAAGGAAATCATCCATGAAAGTTTACGTCATCAACAACTTCGGCGCCGGCTTCGCGGACACCGTGGAAGTTCGCGAAGGCACCACCATTAAGACGCTGTTTGAGCAGACCGTCCCGAATGGTTCGCCCCAGGATTACTTGATTCGCTTGAACCGAGGTCCGGTCGAAGCGACCTACATCCTCCAGGAGGGCGACCGCGTTTCCATCACGCCGCGAAAAATTGAAGGGGCGGCGTAGCGCCCAATACCACACCGGCGTCGCAACGAGGGCTGTCGGTTCTTTCGCCGACAGCCCTCGTTGCTTTCGTTTGCCCTCTCGGATGCTCAAGGTAGAACATCATGCCCGATCCGATCACAAACACACCAACAGCCATGTGCCCCGCATGGCCGTGCTTCTTCGCAATCGTTTGAGGGAATTTCGGGGTCCGGCGAGAACGCCAAATTGCGGATCGCGGATCGCGGGGATCGCGGCGTCGTGGGCCAGAATCGTTTTCATCAACCGGCCGTCGGCGAGGTTCCAGATCCGCACGCGGCGGTCGCTACCCGCCGAGGCGACGAGTTTCCCATCGCGCGAAAACGCGACCGCGCGGACGGCGGCCATGTTGCCTTCGAGCCGCTTGATCTCTTCGCCCCGCGCCACGTCCCAAATCCGCACGATCTTGTCGTAACCGCCCGAGGCCAGCATCTTCCCGTCTTCGAAAAACTGCAAAGGGTTCGACAGGGAGTACTTACGGAATGTAACTGCATTGATTGAATTGGGCATAGTCGTGTCCACGACTAGGCCCAATTCAATCAACGTCGTGAAATTCGAATGTGCGGGCGTCGGTCAGCGAGCGGTGCAGGTCGATCTGCTGTCAGCCTTGCGAAGGCGGGATATCCATGTTGTACGAGAGTGATACGGAGAATCTTCGAGTCGGCCATAGAGTGCTCCTTAAGGCATCGGTTAGGTGAAGGTTCTTGGCATGTCAGTCAATATCTTCGCGTAAAGTATCCACCGCCAGAGGCGTGCCTTTGGAATAGTCCCAAAGGGCATGAACAGTTGTGGGAACGCGATCGGTAATTGGTTTCCCCACGGTTACCGCTCACATTCGACTCGCGTTCAGACGGCGCTTAATACCCAGTCGAGATCATTGGCGAACACCTCGTCCTTCAAATCCGTGGCTCGATCGTTGTCAAGGTCGAGCAAGAACCAGTCGGTGCCAGAAGAACCGGTCAGCACATCTCGGTCCGCATCATCATCGAGCACGGTTTGATCCAGCATAAGTATGTGGCTCAGGTCTTCGGTTCGCGTCTGATATTGGTCGATCGAGGTCCAAATTTCCATGATGTCGCTGTACGTCTGGTCGAGATTGGCACTCGAGACGCCAAGCCAACCGGCAATGAGGATGTCATCGTCCGCGTTGCCGACAATCCGGTCCGATCCGCGCCCGCCGATGAGCAGATCGCGACCACTTCCACCGGCGAGCAGATCGTCTCCATCTTCACCCAACAGGACATCGTGGCCGGCCCCGCCCTTAAGTCGGTCGTTTCCGACTCCGCCGTCGAGCCAAGCCGAGTTCGTGATACTGCCGGAGACTTGGATTTCATCATCCCCGGCCTGACCAAAAACAACGATCCGTCCCGTCGGAGCGAACATGCCTTCAGAAACACCATTGATCTCGACCTCAATATCCCCGGCATTGTCACCAGGACTAATCTGGATGTCATCGGCACCGATCATTCCGCCAACATAGAGAGCAATTTGCCCGTTGTGAGCGGTATCCGGCAGCAGTGCCGCATTAGCAACAACGATCTGGAAAGTTTTGGTGGCTGTGCCGCCATCATCGTCTGTTACACTCACTGTAATCGTGAAGGTGCCCGATAACACATAGACGTGATTACCGAGTACTGCACTATCCCAATACCTTCGGAGAGCGGTAACGTCTCAGTCCCTGTATTGTCGCCCCATGCAACGGTCGCCGTATGTCTAACGACAACTACTTTTCCCGTTTGGCGGCGATTGGATTTCCGGGTTTGACGTGAATTTCCGCGGGTTCTCTGCTCGCAATTCTTCTTTCAGCGACAATTAGATTTCCCTGGAGGTTCCGTTCAGGTCATCATGGCAGCTTCTCGTTTTCACGGAGGTTGTGATGATCACCAATGGACAAGTTTTGGAACTGCGGCGATTGCTCGACAAGGGACTTTCTCTCGCTGCCTCGGCAAGGATGAGTGGCATGGATGAAAAAACCGGCCCGGAAGTACCGCGATGACGGGCGGTTGCCCTCGGAGCGGAAAAAGCCCCGGGAGTACCGAACACGCGTCGATCCCTTTGAGAGGGTGTGGGACGAAGTCCAAGCCCGCTTGGAAGCGGAACCGCGCCTCAAAGCCAAGACGCTCTTTGAATGGCTCCAGGAGAAATACTCGGGGCAGTTTCCCAATTCCACCCGGCGAACTTTTGAGCGGCGGGTGGCGAAATGGCGAAGCCTTTCGGGGCCGGGAAAGCCGGTGATGTTCGAGCAGGTGCACCATCCGGGCCGGTTGGCGGCCAGCGATTTCACGGTGATGAACGATCTGGGCGTGAAGATCGCCGGCCAGCGTTTCGATCATACGCTGTTTCATTGCGTGCTGACCTACTCGAACGTGGAGTCGGTTTCGCTCTGTTTTTCCGAATCGTTTGAGGCCTTGAGCGCGGGGATTCAGAAAGCCTTTTGGGAGTTCGGCGGCGTGCCGAAGCGGCATCGCACCGACAGTTTGAGCGCGGCGGTCAACAACCATTCGGATCGCAAGACGCATACCGCACGCTACCAGGCGTTGATGGAACACTACGGCAGTCAGCCCGAGAAAACCAACGCCCGTTGCGCCAATGAAAACGGCGATGTGGAATCCTCGAACGGCCATCTCAAACGCAGGGTGGATCAAGCCCTGCTTCTGCGCGGCAGCCGGGATTTTTCCAGCCGCGAAGACTATGCGAGTTTCCTGGAAGGGTCTGTTGCAGCGAATTATGCCAAACCAGATTCCCTTTTCCCTGCGGTCGCGCAGACAGACGCTCAAAGTGACGTCGCCTCCGACCCAGCGACTGATGGATCCGTTCCTCACAATAAAACTCAAAGTAACTCCGCAGGCTTCTCTCGGCCTCCCAACCATCCATGTAATCCTTCAAGTAAACCTCTTCGTATTTCACGCTCCGCCACAGCCGCTCGATGAATACGTTGTCCAAGGCCCGTCCCTTTCCATCCATACTGATCGCGACATTCAATCGTTCCAATCGCTCGGTGAACTTGATCGCTGTGAATTGGCTGCCCTGGTCGCTGTTGAAGACCTCCGGCCGCGAGATCGGGCATCCGTTTTATGGTTCTCGCAAGATGGCCGAGTTGTTCGGCGTGAATCGCAAGCGCGTGTATTCCTCGTCGATTCGCCGCATCAGTTCCAAATTTTCCGCGGTCTCGCCGCCAGGTTCGTAGTACCAACTGCTCCGCGCCAATCCCAACAGATTGCACTGACGCGACACGCTCAACGTGGAATGATTCGGTTCGATCCATGCCCGCAAAACCTCGTGGCTTAATCCAGCGTCAGCGACTTTTTTTTGAGCCATTCGACTTCCATTTTCAGCCGGCCGATTTGTTCATAGAGTTCTTGCCCATTGGCCGATTGATCGTCGGATCGCTTACGTCGGCCATCCGTAAACAACTCCGTGGCGCCCGACAACAACTGCTTTTTCCAGGCCGTGACTTGGCTCGTGTGGACGCCGAATTCCGACGCCAACTGAGCCGTCGTCCTGTCTCCTTTGACCGCCGCCAACGCCACCTTGGCTTTGAACGCGGACCCCAAAACTCGACGCTTCCTGGTCATAATCGGAACCTCCCAATGCGACAAATGTACATAGCACATTCTACCTTATTGGGCTGTCCAGTTTTCGGGGTCCACCACACCAATACCACGAACCACTTCCGACACCGAAAACGCAAGCCTCCCCGTACACAACACGTTACTAACCATTCGCGCACGACCCGATTGCGGAAGTCGTGAAATGGCAGGAACTTGCAAAAGTTCGAGTCTTCTACGGTGCCTCAAAACGCAGACAACAACTGCGAACTTTTGCCCCACCGGTTAACGGGAATCGCGAATTTGAGCGCGAGTCGCGTGTCATATCATCGCCCAAAACCGCGCACATCTCTGCGGCTCAGGACGGTCGAACCAGTTCCCGACCGGCGATCCTCGCGAACCCAGCCGCACGGAGCGAAAGGCGGTCGAAACCGGGCTCATGGCGGGGTACAAAAACCTTGTCACCCTTGAAAATACTGGCTCTGGCAATGGTATCGCGATGTACCGCATTTTTCACCCGATCCTTTATCTCTTGGCTTCTGCGACCCGCCAAGAGCCGCCGCTACGATTTCAGCAACCCGTTTAATGGTTGGCCGGGGCAGATCACCAGCGGCCGGCCTTGGGCATCTTTGAAGGTGAGTTCCAGATCGACGCCCAACAGTTGATAAATCGTCGCCACCAGATCGACGGGCCGCACGGCATCGCTGGCGGGATAGGCGGCGTGGCGGTCGGAGGATCCGTAAACCTGCCCGCCCGCAATCCCGCCGCCGGCGAGGACGCTGGTGAAGCAGTTCGGCCAATGGTCCCGCCCGTCGCGGCCGGCCCCGGCGTCGCTGTTTCGCTGTCCGACTTTTGGCGTGCGGCCGAACTCGCCGGTCCAGACCACGAGCGTCTCATCGAACAGCCCGCGGTCCTTGAGGTCGTTGAGCAGGGCTGAAAACGCGCGGTCGGCCACGGGCATCAAACGGTCTTTCAAGTCGATGAAGTTCCGCGAGTGCGTGTCCCAATACACAGAGACGTTTTTGATGCCGTCGTTCGGCCAGAACACGGTGACCAAAGGCACGCCGCGCTCGACGAGCCGCCGGGCCTGAAGCACCGACTGCCCGTGGGGATTTTTGCCGTACCGCTCGCGGACTTCCTCGGGTTCCTGTGTCAAGTCAAACGCCTGCCGGCCCACCGCCGAATTCAAGAGAGCAAACGCCCGTTGATAATGCGCCTCCATCGCGCGGGGATTGGATTGCTCCAGGGCGGCTTCGAGTTGGCGTTCCAAATCGTGCAGCAGTTCTTTCCGGCGGTCCAACCGCTGCATGCTGAGTTCTGGTTGCAGCACGAAATCGCCCACGCGGTAATCCGGTTTGGCGGGGTTGGCATCGATCGTTAAAGGATCAAACCGCTGCCCCAACCAGCCGGCGAACTGGCCGTGGCTCTCTTCGACGAATCGCGGAACCGTGTTTTCCAGTTTCGGCCGCATCGAAACAAACGGCGGTAAAGGAGGCTTTCCCGCTCCCAATTTCGCCAACACCGCCCCCACGTGCGGCCAATCCCCCCGCAAGTCGCCCCCCGGCGGCGGGGGTTGTCCCGTGAGCAAATAATGCGTGGAGGTCGTGTGGTTCACATCCCCATGCGTCATCGATCGCACGATCGCCAGGTCGTTCGTCCGCTCCGACAACAGCGGGAAATGCTCGCTGATGAAAACGCCCGGAGTCTTAGTGGGGATCGGCTGAAACTCCCCGCGAACTTCCGCCGGGGCTTTGGGTTTCAAATCCCACGTGTCCTGATGCGCCGGTCCGCCCCACATGAACAACAAAATGCAAGCCTTCGCCCGCCCGAAATCCGACGCCCCGATTTGTGAGGTTTTTTCAGAAGCCTCTTGTCCGGCCAGCAACCGCGGCAAACTTAAACCAAACAATCCCACGCTCCCCGCGCGGAGAATATCCCGACGGGAAGTACGTCGTTCTGAGTGATGGAAATGATCTTGCATGAACCCATCTTAACTGGAGAGGGCTCCGACGCGAACCGTTTTGGCGATTTTGAGGACGTGACCGGGAACGAGCCGAGCGAGGAGAAGTTGTCCGACGTTCTCCATCGCCGCCGCCACGCCGAGTTTCAGGGCCTCAACCGGCAATCGATCTTCGTGAAATCCCCAGGCGAGCCCGGCGGCGAAACAATCCCCGCACGCGATGGGATTCACGACCGGAACCTTCGGCGGAAACAACCGATAACATGCCGATTCACGGGAAACCGACGGATATCATTCACGATGCGGACACGAAGTTCACGAAGCAGTTCGATGAAATCTTTGAGGACGACGGCATCAGGGTCAAGAAACTTCTGCCAGCGTCGCCGAACATGAACGCCTTCATCGAACGATGGGTGCAGAGCATAAAACAAGAATGTCTCGACCATTTCGTGGTTCTGGGCGAGAAGCATTTCCGGCACATCGTCAGGGAATACGTCCAGTTTTATAATTCGACTGTTATATTTGTCTTGATCAGATTTAAAGGATTTTGTATTAGCACCTTCCGTCATTTGTGGCTAGACCAATTCACATGGAAGGAGCAATGGCATGGACGCGGCGTACGAGACACGAAAGCAGGAATTGTTGGATGAGTGTTCGGTCGATCCGCAGATCTTTGAGCAAGTGATGCCGCGGTTGGAAGAGTTTATGGCCCCCTTCGTCGACAGCCTGGTGCGCAAAGAGCAGGTCGAACATGCCCTGACGTTCGTCCAAGGTTTGCTGTCGGATTTGGAGGCCAAGAACACGGAGTCGATTGCGTATCGTTTCGGAGAAGAACGGATGCCGCTGCAATGGTTCATTGGGGTCTCCGGTTGGGATGACAAACCGCTGCGGGCGGAGTTGGTCCGCCAGGTCGGCGAGGAGTTGGGGACAGAAGACGGGGTGATTGTATTTGATCCCTCCGGATTTCCAAAATCGGGCAAGGACTCCGTGGGCGTGGCGCGTCAGTGGTGTGGCCGCCTGGGAAAAGTCGACAACTGCCAAGTCGCCATCTACATGGGATACGTCTCGAGTCAAGAACACGCCTTGGTGGATACGCGATTGTATCTTCCCAAGGAATGGACGCAGGATCCGAAGCGACGAAAGAAGGCCGGTCTTCCCAAGGGGATTCGCTATCGCACGCGGCATCAACTGTGCCTGGAGATGCTCAAGGAGCACGGCGATCAGTTGCCTCATCAGTGGATTGCCGGCGACGACGAGATGGGTCGTCCCTCCTGGTTTCGTCGGCGTTTGCACAAGTTGGGCGAACAGTACTTGTTGTCTGTTCCGTCGAATACGTTGATCCGTGATCTCGACGTCGATCCGCCTGCGTACACGGGTCGGGGCCGGCATCCCAAGCGTCCTTGGCTCCGCGTGGACCAGTGGGCGATGTCGCTTTGTGAAAGCGATTGGACCGTGATTGATGTCCGCGACGGAGAGAAGGGGCCGTTGATTGTCGAAGCGGTCAAATGCTGCGTCGTGGCGCGTGACGATCGACGCCAAGAAGGACACTGCGAGGTTCTGGTGGTGATCCGCTACAAAGACCGCGACAATCAATCTGTCATCAAGACGGACTACTATCTGTCCAATGCCAGTTCCGAAACAAAATTGGCGGAATTCACCCGGGTGGCGAAGGCCGAGCATCGTATCGAAGAATGTCTCCGGCGCAGCGAAGGGCGAAGCCGGCCTTGCGGACTACGAGGTTCGCAACTGGAAGGGCTGGCAACATCATCAGACGCTCTCGCTGATCGCCACCTGGTTCTTAGTGACGGAAGCCCGGAGGGGAAAAAAAATGGACACCGGCGATTACGGTTCAACAAATCCAAGAGGGGATCGCCTTGATCCTTCACCACCACTACGAATGCGGTACAACCTCCCGCGTCCTCTGGGATCGCGAGCAACGGCTTAAACGAAACGAACTTGCTCGCTTATACCATTGGAAACAACATAATCAATTGGCACCATTGAATATAAACAAAAGACAAATCTAAAACAGTCGAAATAACGAGCTTCGGCCGCACGAAAATCGCGACCACCTGCCGCCGGCGATGAAGGAACCGCCGCCGGAAGCCGAGATCATTTGCTTGGAGAATGTGGTGTGTTGCGAGCGATTGGGCGGGCTGCTGAAGCACTACGAGTGGGCGGCTTGATCCAGGATGTGAGCCAACATTCGTAAAGACTGGGGCCGACGTTCGCGCGGATGCGGGCAATAGGCACCAAGCCGCATTCGAATTCCTGTTCCCCTGCGTCGCGATTGCAGATGAAGAAATCAAATCTGTCATCCGTCGCCAGCAACTATTGTTTTTGTGCGGGGAGGGAAGGCGTATTCAGCCATTTGCTTCCTTCATCACGAAATTTTTCCTTCACGGATGGCCTCCCTGGCCACCGGCTGCGAGCGATCTCTCGCTCTATTGTCTGCCCGCGAATCCGGTTAGCAAAGCTTGCACCTCGAGCATTTCTACTGGTTTGACCAAATGCAGATCGAACCCCGCCTCCAGCGCTCGGTGCCGGTCGGAGTCTTGTCCATAGCCGGTCACCGCCACCAACCGCACATCATTGAGAAGCGGGCTCTGGCGGATGTGCCGGGCGACTTCGTAGCCGTCCATGTCTGGTAGTCCGATGTCACACAAAATCACATGCGGATGAAAGCCGATCGCCCGTTCTAGGGCGTCGGCGCCGTTGTGAGTCACTCGAACTTCGTGTCCCCAGGACTCCAGCAGCATCCCGCACATTCTGGCCGCGTCCACGTTGTCATCCACGAGCAGAATCCGCAGCGGTTTCGCCGCCTCTGTCGCCGAATAGGCCGCGGCGGATTCCCGACGGGTCCCCATTTCGGATTTAATCGGCAGGCGGACGACGAACTCACTGCCCTTTCCGATGCCTTCGCTATGAGCCTCAACGGTTCCCCGGTGCAATTCCACAAGGTTTTTCACCAGAGCCAATCCGATGCCCAATCCCCCCTCACTTCGAACCAGCGACTTGTCCGCCTGCGTGAACAGATCGAAGATGTTCGGGAGCAATTCGGGAGCCATGCCGATGCCGTTGTCTTTAACTCGAATGACTGCCTGAGAGTCTTCGGATTCGACCGACAGCCCGATTTTGCCGCCGGGGTTGTTGTACTTGGACGCGTTGCCCAGCAGGTTTCCGACGACCTGCTCCAAGCGGGTTGCATCGGCGTCCAGCCACACGACTTGATCTGCCAGCGTGACGGTCAGCTCCTGCTGACGGCGGTCGATGTGGGGACGTAGCCGTTCTACGGCCTGCTGTACGATGCCATTCAGGTCCACGCTTTCGATATGCAGGCGGACTCGACTGGTCGTGATGCGAGAAACCTCCAGCAGATCGTCCACCAGTCGCGACAGATGCCGCACCTGCCGTTCGATGACGCCGCGGGCTTCCCTTTGGAGTTCATTTTCATTGCCGTCTTGTCCGATGAGTTGCAAGGCGTTGTAGATCGGGGCCATCGGGTTCCGAAGCTCATGCGAGAGCATCGCCATGAACTCATCCTTGCGGCGGTTAGCGACGGCCAGTTCTTTCGCCTGCTCCGCGATGCGCCGTTCCATCTGCTTTCGCTCGGTAATGTCTCGGATGTTGCACTGGGCGACTTCGTGGCCGACTTCGTTATAGACGTTGCAGATGAACTCCACCTGCCGAATTTCTCCCTGCTCGGTTTCCAGCGGCAGGTCTTCGTAGCGTACATAGCCTGTTTCTTTCAAAGTCCTCACGGCGGTCTGACTTTCCGATTTGTCACGAAACAGGCCGATTTCCCAAAGCTCCTTTCCGAGGAACTCTTGGCCGGAGTAGCCCAGCAGTTCGTGCATGAAGGGATTGGAATCGATGATCCGCATGGTTTCGGCATCGAGAATCAAGATGCCGTCCCGGGCCGACTCGAACAGCCGCCGATACCGGACCTCCGAAGTCTTCAGGGCGGCTTCCGCTCGCTTGCGTTTGGTGATGTCTTCAATGGCGAGCAGGATTAATTCCGGGTTCTCGGCCTCGGGCGGAAACTGGCGGGCGTTGAGCAGCATGGTCCTCCGCCCGATCAGTGGGAAGTCGTGTTCCACCTCATAATCGTGGACGGGATGGTGTTCTGACAAAACTTCATCCAGCAGTGCCCGTAACGCGGGGATATCCCACTGGCCATCTCCCAATTCGTAGATGAGGCGGTTCCTCGTTTCCTGCCGCGAGACGTGAAACGACTCGTAGAAGGCGCGATTCGCCGATCTCACCCGCAGGCCGCGATCGAGAACCACGAACGGCTCTCTGAGGGTGGCGACGATATCATCCGCGTACGCGAGCGCGCGTTCGACCCTGTGTTCCGCTTCCCGGCGCTCGGCGATGTTCCGAAAGACCAGCACGACGCCGGCGATTTCCCCTTTGTTATTCCGGATCGGGGCCGCACTATCGTCGATGGGGTACTCCGTGCCGTCCTTGCCGATGAGCAGAGTGTGGTTCGCCAGTCCGACCACGACACCCTCCCGCAACGCACGCACGGCGGGACTTTCAACCAACTGGCGGCTTGATTCATTGATGATATGGAACACATCATCGAGCGATTGCCCCACGGCGTCTCGGTGCGTCCACCCCGTTAAGGACTCGGCGACCGGGTTTAGAAAAGTCACTCGGCCTTCGGCGTCCGTGGTGATGACGGCATCGCCAATGCATGAGAGAGTCACGCGCAGCCAATTCCGCTGTTCGAGAAACGCTTCGTCCGCGAGTCGGAGAGGATCGATCATCCCCCTCGAATCAGATTTTTCGTTGGTCATGCATGCCGCTTTCCAAGTCCGGTCGGGAGGGAATCTGGCAATTCTCTATTTCTGTCGTTTGTTCGGGGCGTGAAGTTCACAAGATCTCGCTTCAGGATTCTGTCATGTGCTGCGCCCGAATTCGCGGTTATGGCTGGCCCCATCTCGATTTCAATTTCGTGATCCGTGCCATCATCAACGAGTGTGATTAAGTCGTCGGTGAACTCGACGCCGTCCAGTGCCCGTCGGCAGACCGTCGCGTCCGGGCCGTTGTGGTCGATGGTGATGTGATAGAATGTCTCACGATAACGATAGTGGATCTGGAACCTGGTCCATGCCGTCGGCAGGCAAGGCGTGATGCGCAGCTTGTCCACCTCCAGGTGCAGGCCCAAGAGCGACTCCACAATGAGGCGGTACATCCAGCCGGCCGATCCGGTGTACCATGTCCAACCGCCGCGGCCGACGTGCGGATCGGCTCCGTAGACGTCGGCCGCCACGACGTACGGCTCGACGCGGTAGGTGGCAATCTCCGCAGGATGTCGCTCCGTGCGAAATGGGATTGATCAGTGAGAACAATTCCCAGGCCCGCTCGTTCTCACCCCGGGCAGCCGCCGCCATGACGGTCCAAATGGCGCTGTGAGTGTATTGACCTCCGTTTTCTCGCACGCCGGGCACGTAGCCTTTAATGTAGCCCGGGTCGAGGTCGGACTTGTCGAACGGCGGATCGAGCAGCAGAATCAAGCGGTCGTCCCGTCGGACGAGGCGACGATCGACGCTTTCCATCGCGGTTTGGGTTCGCTCGTGCGTGCCAGCTCCCGAAAGAATCGACCAACTTTGCGAGATGGCATCGATCTGGCACTCTTCGTTCATGGCCGAGCCCAGCGGTGTGCCGTCGTCGAAATAAGCCCGGCGATACCACTGGCCATCCCAGCCGTGCTCCTCGATGATTTCCACGCAGCCGTCCGCGCTTCGACGCGTATAGCGCTCGGCGAGTGCCGCATCGCCGCGCCATCGCGCCAGATCGGCAAACTGCATGAGCACGTGAAACAGAAAGAACCCCAGCCAGACGCTCTCGCCCCGGCCGTGCTTGGCCGACGAGGTTCATGCCGTCGTTCCAATCGCCGCAGCCCATCAGCGGCAGGCCGTGCTCGCCGAACCGCAGCCCACGGTCGATCGCGCGGATGCCGTGCTCGTAAAGCGTGCCGACATCGTCGGAAATCTGCGGCAGGTCGTAATTGGATTCCTCATCATCGCGCAAGGGCGCGAAGTCAAAAACGGAATGCGACTCCTCCAAGCACGCCGGTATCTCCCGTCATGCCGACATAGCGGCAAATTGCCAATGGAAGCCACAGGTAATCGTCGGAGAAATGCGTCCGCACGCCGCGGCCCACTGGCGGATGCCACCAATGCTGCACGTCTCCTTCACGAAATTGGTGCGCCGCAGCGCGCAGCAGATGCTCGCGGAGCAATTGCGGCTGCGCATGCACCAGGGCCATCGCGTCCTGCAGTTGGTCGCGGAAGCCGAATGCGCCGCCCGATTGATAAAACCCCGAACGAGCCCACATGCGGCAAGCGAGCGTCTGATAGAGAAGCCAGCCGTTCGCCAGAAAATTGACCGATGCGTCGGGCGTTTCCACATAGACCACGCCCAGCGTCCGGCTCCAGTAGTCCCAGACGCTCTCGATCGACCGGTGGGCGCTCTCGACGCTGCGGAACCGCTGCGCGAGGTCTTTCGCTTCGGCGGCTCCGCGCGCGGCACCGAGCGTGAAGGTGATGGTCCGCTCTTGTCCGTCGGCGAGCGTCAGCGGCGCTTGGAATGCGGCACACGGATCGTATCCCGCCCCCACGCGGCCCGAGAGCCGCACGCGCCGCATGGCCGAGGGATGGGCCAACTCGCCATTGCGGCCGAGAAACTCGGCGCGGTCCCCGGTGTGAGTGCGATTCGCCTCACTGCAATTGACGAACGCCACGCGGTCGCCAAACTCGGGGTTATAGACGTTTCGGGCGAGAATTGCGCCGCTGGCCGGATCGGACTCAGTCACGACGTGCATTAGCGACTTGCTTCGCGAATCGCCGAGGACCAACTCCCAATAGCCGGTGACCGAAATCTGTCGCGGACGTCCCGAGTGGTTGGCGATCTTGAGCTTGTAGAACTTCACCGGCGCAGTCGGTGGCCACGTAGACGCACAGTTCGGTCGTTAGGCCCTCTTCGGTGTAATCGAAAATGCTATAGCCGAATCCGTGGCGCACGATGTAAGTGTTCTGCCCGCGTGCCGGGCAGCGGCGAGGGAGACCAGAACTGCCCCGTCTCTTCATCGCGCACATAGATGGCTTCGCCGCTCATGTCAGAGACGGGATCGTTGTGCCAGGGGGTGAGTCGGAACTCATGGCTGTTTTCCGACCAGGTGTAGGCGCTGCCCCCTTCCGAGACGACGGTGCCGAATTGCGGATTGGCGATGACATTCACCCACGGCGCGGGCGTCGTCTGCGCCAGCGGCGAGGATCGTCACATATTCGCGGCCATCGTGACTGAAGCCGCCCAGGCCGTTGAAAAAAGCCAGATCGCGCTGCGGAGGTTCATAGGGGAGCGGTCGACCGGGCCGGCGGGCAAGCGGTTTCAGATGCGGGATCGAAACTTCGGACCCGTTCGCGGCGTTCGGCCTGTTCCGCCAGCGTTCCCCGTCATCGCAGTAATACGATCCGCGCGACGGTCTGCAGCAGCGCGCGATCTTCTTCCGACATCTGCTCGCCACGGCGGATGAAAACGCCGCCGGGCCGGTCGACGAGCGGTGCTTCCGGACTGGCAGCGACGAGATCGACGATGGCTTCCTGCAACGTCTGCCGATAGACCGAATCGTCTTCGTTCCAGATCACCAGATCAACCGCCAGCCCCTTCAGTCGCCAGTATGCATGCGCCTGCACCGCTTGGCGCACCAGCGCGATCCGCTCATGGTCGCGAATCCGCACCAATACAATCGGCAAATCGCCCGAGATTCCATAGCCCCAAAGCCCCGATTGTCCCTGTCGATTGCGGCTGAGAATGCTGGCCTTGGCCCGCCTGAGCGACGAGGCATAAATGATCGAACCCGCCAGGCGGCCATAGACCTGCGCATCCGCTTCGGAAGCGCTCGAGTTGTTGAAGCAGGATTTGGCCGTGCGTCCAGGCGAGGTCGAAAACGCGATCAGCCAGGCTGGAATCGCTGTACTTCTCGGTCAGCGCTTCAACGCCGGCGCGTGACTCGGCGACGCCGGTGACGATGTCGATCCGCACGGCCTCATTCGGCTGCAGATCCACACTGTCTGGCGGATGCAGACGATCGGATCGAGGACCGGCCCTGCGGTGTTGGAAAGGGGCGATTTGCCATCGAGCGCGCTGAGGGGATGCGAGCGTCCGCTGCCGACCAATAAACCGCATCCGATCGGTTTCGTAAGACGGCTCGCCGATCGTGATGCCCCGCACCATCATCATGTGCGTCATCCACGGAGGCTGCTCTTCCGCCGAGCGCGGACGGCGCGTGCAATAAATCGCCTGACGGCCCGGAACCAGTTCGGTCTGCACGAACGAGATTGCTGAACGCGGGATGCGACTCGTCCTGCGCCTGCGTCGCCAGCACGACCTCCGCATAACTGGTGATCTCAATCGTGCGTCGGCGTCTCGGAGCGGTTCGTCAGCGTCACGCGCCGCAGTTCGATGTCATCCTCCGGCGAGACGCTGATCTGCGTGTACGTTTCGATCTGGTGGTCGGTGCGGCGAAACTCGGCCCGCGCTTGCGTGAAGATCGCTTCATAAGTCTTGGGGCGACTTGAGCGTCGGTTGCCAGGCGTTGGACCACACCTCGCCGCTGTCCACATCGCGCACGTAGCAGAAGCTGCCGTAGCTATCGCGAGTGGCATCCTCGCGCCATCGCGTGACCGCCAGGTCTCACCAGCGACTGTAACCGCCACCGGCGCTTGTCACGGCCACATGGTAACGGCCGTTGGAAAGCAGATGGGCTTCCACCGCCGCACTGTTGGGATCGGTGAAGACGCGCATGGTGCCGGTTTCTTCCCCCGAAGCAAGTCGCGTGGCGCTCGCTTCACTGGCGTGAGGAAAGACGGGCGCGGTGGCTTTGGGAACGCGCTCTTGCAGCAGCAGTTCGGCCGCCCGCAGCATGGGATCGGCCAGGAAGCGGCGCTGCATGGGCTTGTCAAGCAACAAGTACGCCAGCGACAGCAAGCTCATCCCTTCGTGATGGGCCATGAACTGCCGCACGGTGACGCTGATCGCATCCCTGGCGGCAATCGGGAGGGAGTGTAGTCGACCGCTTCGTAGAAGCCGTAGTCGCCTTGCTGGCCGTCGGCCGCCAGCCGTTCCAAGGTTGCGGCAGGCCGCCTCCGGCTCGACCATCAGCGCCAGCACGCTCGCATAGGGTGCAATCACCAAGTCTTCCGCCAGCCCGCGCTTCAACCCCAGTCCCGGGCACGCCAAATGCTCGGTATTGATAGGTTTGTGCTGATCGATGGTGTTGTAACCGGACTCGGAGATGCCCCACGGAACGCCGCGCTGCCGGCCATATTCGATCTGCCGGCGCACGACGGCGTGATAAGTCCGATCGAGCAGCGTGTTTTCATAGTTGGGCATGACCAAAAGCGGCATCAAGTACTCGAACATCGAGCCGCTCCAGCTCAACAGAGCCGGCACATGCCCCGCGCTGGTCAAGCAGCCGGCCGAGTGCGAACCAATGCTCCTGCCCACAATGCCCCTGCGCGATCAACGATAAAGCTGCCAAGCCGCGCCTCAGATGCCAAAAGATCGTAAAAGCTCGCATCGAGCCGCCGCTCGCTGACGTTGTAGCCGATGGCGAATAAATCACGCGTGGAATCGTACAGCAAGCCGAAATCCATGTCGGCCAGCTCGCGACACTGTGCGGCGAGTTCCTCAAATGCCTGGATCCTCGCGGTGGCATGTTCGGAAGCCGTGGCGAGTGCGGTGTTCAATTGCATGAGCCAACCTTTGGCTTCCGCGGACGCCTCTTGCAGCAATGCTTCGAGCAGCGGTCGTGATGTTCCTTCCAATTCTGCGACATCCTGCAGCGTTGCCGAGGCGTCCAGACGATTGAGCATCTCTTGCAACGTGTTCCGCTGATCGACCTGCTCGCCGGAACCGCTTTCCCAAATCTCATCAGGCGGCACGGGTAAGCTGAGCCAACTCGCCAGATGCAGCAGGTCGGCTTGATGGTCGCGGCAGGATCGCTCATAGGCATTCGCCCACCAAGCGAACTCGGCATCGCTGTCCGCAGTGGCAGTCAGTTCGGCCGCAAGCAGGCTCAGCTGGGAGAGGAGCGCATTGGCCGCAGCCAATGTTGCGGGAGCGTGATCCAAATCTTCCAATTGGCATTCGATCTTGCGAAGCAGCTTGGCTTCGACCAGCGCTTCCTCCTTGCTGCAGGCCATGTCCCAGAGCACGCGCAGTGTATCGCGAGAGGCCGCCGAATATCCGTGGTGGAAGGATGCGCGCCTCACACTGAGTTCGGTGCAGCCGCTGCTGAGGACCAAAAGGTTCGCCGCCAGATTGCCGCTATCGACCATCGAGACATAACGCGGATGCAAGGGCGCAAGCGAGCGCGTGTTGTACCAATTAAAGAAATGTCCTCGATACCTCTCCATGCGGGACAGCGTTTCAAAGGTGTGCTGCGTCCGGGTCAGGAATTGACCGGCGGAGCAATAGCCGAAGTCGTAGGCCGCCAGGTCAGCGAGCAGCGCCATGCCGATGTTCGTGGGACTGGTGCGCGGCGCGACGATTCGCTCAGGGTTCAGCTGAATGTTATCCGGCGGCAACCAATTCTCCTCCGCCGTGACAAATTCCTCGAAATACCGCCATGTCTTTCGCGATAGCATCCGAAGAAAGCGATGCTGATTTTCGGAGAGTCGTGGCACACGCCGAGGGATTGGCCGGCTCAACCACCAGGCCACAAGCGGGGAAACAATCCACGCGGCGGTCAACGGCGCCGCAAAAGGCAAGATCTCGCGATGGAAAAAGCCGAGCGCGACGAACACCAGGATTCCCAGAGCGGGCGCAATGGCCATCGAGCGAAACGAAGCCGCCAGTTGGCCGCTGCTTTGTTCCGAATCGCTGGCGGTCTTCCATTCGAGCAACCGCCGTTTGGTCCACCCCATGCGCACCAGCGTGCGCAGGATCGCATCGACGCTGATGTAAGCTTCGTAAGGCAAAAACACGAATGTCAACACACTCTGCGCGAGCGGCCGCTCTAATGATTGCAGCGTCACGCGGACATGCATCCCCAACGGCAAGTCCGCCGGCTTGCGAAGCAGGTCCGCCACGACGGTCAGCAACCTTGGCAGCAGGACCACGCTCACCAGGAACAGCAACGCGGATCCCGCGATGCCCGGCGAAGTGAACCAGGAAATGAGCAGAACGAGCAACATGGCCACCGGCACCAGGCTGCGGCGCAAGTTGTCGAAAATCTTCCACCGCGACAGCAGTGTGAGAGAGTTGCGAATGCGTTGGCCCGACCGTCCGCGCACCCAAGGCAACAACCACGCAGAAATCTGCCAGTCGCCGCGCATCCAACGATGCCGGCGGGCCGCGTCCGCTACGTACCGTGAAGGATGTTCTTCGTACAACGTCACGTCGCTGAGCAGAGCGGAACGGCAATACGCACCCTCGATCAAGTCGTGGCTGAGAATCGCGTTTTCGGGTAAGTCGCCGGTGCAGCGTTCAAAGGAATCGACATCGTAAATTCCCTTGCCGATGAACGAACCTTCGCCAAATAGATCCTGATACACGTCCGACACGACGCGCGTGTACGGATCGATTCCGGCATCGTCCGCAAAGAGTTGCACGAACCGCGAGCGCTGCGCGCTGGGCAAGCTGACGCCAACTCGAGGTTGCAAAATAGTGTAGCCATCGACGATGCGTTTGGATTGGGCATCGAAGACGGGCTGATTGAGGGGATGGGCAATTGCCCCCACCATCTCCCGCGCCGCATCGCGCGGCAACTGCGTGTCGGTATCGAGCGTGATGACATAGCGCACGCCCTCCAGGATCGCAATCCGGCCGGCAATGTCCGGGAAACTGTCCTTCCTCGCCGCGCAGCAGGGCGTTCAGATCCGCCAACTTGCCTCGCTTGCGCTCGAGACCCATCCAGACGCCTTCCTGGGCATTCCAGTGGCGTGCGCGGTGAAAGAGAAAAAAAGTATCGCCGCCAACATTTGCGTACTTCTCGTTTAATCGTTCGATGCCCTCGTGCGCAGGCGCACGAGTTCCGCATCGCAGGGCAGCGTCTCTGCCGCGGCATCGACAAAGTCCGTCACCAAGGCGAAATGCAGGCACGGGTCGCGATTGGCGAGATACCGCACTTCCAGCCCTTCCAGCAAATGCTCGATGCCGGCGGCGCTTGCCAGCATGGTGGGCACCGCCACCAAAGTACGGTGCTCGGGAGGGATGCCCGCCTCAAACTCCATTCGGGGCAACGATTGGGGGCTGAGTACTTGCGTCGCCAGCCAATTCGCGAGACCCACCCCCAATTGGGACGCGCAGATGAGCGCGGGGACGGCAAGCACCAGCAGCGAAAACCAACCTGCTTCCTGCTCGTGTGACCAGAACAGAAAAAGAGCGCGCTCGCGAGCGTCACTAGCCCGATGATGGTCAGGTAACACGTCAGCGGAAACTTCCGCCGAAGCTTTTCAAGCACCACGGCAGGAGTAAGCTGCATCTCGGCGCACCGCTCCAGCACCGGGCGTCCGCGATCGACCAGGAAATATCCGACGTGCCCTGCGCGGTCGCTGGGCCGTTCGCGGGGCTCTCCGGCCAGTTCCACCGCCTTTCGCGCCACTTCGTACTCGGTCATCCGGCTGCGCCGGGCGATGCCTTCGACCGCGTGCCGGTAGCGGTCGCGGGTCGCAAAATCCATCTGGGCATAGATCCCTGCAGGATCGCTTGACAGGGTCCGTTCGACCACGCTGTGCTCGTCAACGAACTTTCGCCAATCATTGGAATTCAAAAACCGTAGGCTATTGATGCTGTTGCCGATCGAAACTTGATCGGCTGCCTGGGATTGTCCTTCGGCACGCACGAGCAGTTCGGTGGTCTGGCCGACATCGGCCAGACGATGTTCGATCCAGCTATTGGCGAATGCAAAGTTGGGGTTCTGCCCCTGCAAATGCCGCGTCAGTTCCGCCAGGAATGCGCCCGACAAGGGCGGGTCGGCGCGGGCCATGTCCGCCAAAACCAGGATCAAGTCCGTCGGCTTCTCTTCCACAATATTGACCATCCGCTCGGCCCAATCGCCAGCCAAGTCGCGGTCCCGCCTGGCGGCGGCGATACGCACCGCGACACGCCGCAAGTTCTCCATCAGCGCCAGCCGCAGCATCAGCGGGAGCGCCCACAATTCGCCCAGCTTAAGCGACGCGACCGACTGATATGCGGAGATGAAGCTGTTGAGGTGGACGGCATCGATCCGCCCATCCACATGAGCGATCAGTTCCAAGGCGATGCCATAAACGCGTGGAAAACTGGCGACGGAGCCGCTGGCCAGACGGGGCAACTCGCGGCTAAAGGATGGCGGCAACAGCCGCCGAATCACGCGGATCTGTTCTTCGACGAGGTAGAAGTTATCGAGCAGCCATTCCGCGGCCGGCTCCATCCGGCGATTCTGGTCCGCAGCCGTTGACACCAGGTCGTAGGTTTCGAGCAGCACGCACTCGTTCTCGTCAAGTCGCGGCAACAACTTATCGCGGGCCGGGCCCTTAGCCAATTGGTGCGAAGCCGCGATCGACTTGGCGTGCCGCTCGAGCTGATCAATGCTAAAAAGCTCCGCTCGCAACGGCTGTTCGTCTGGGGGGTGCGTCCGAATGGACTTCCGATCGGCAGACCGTCGCCACGACATCATCCGCAAGAGCTTCTTCGGGATGTTTTGAACAGGCAATTTACGCGTCCTTCTCATCTTTTAAGCTGCCGCTTATATTGTCGATACGGCCCGGCACGCGAGTGATTCCGCCATCAATCAAACACGTCCCATGAGAAGAAGAACGACCAGCACGAGCACGATTAACCCCAGCCCGCCGCTCGGTCCGTAACCCCAGTTGCGGCTATGGCCCCACGCAGGGAGCACACCTAGAAGCATCAAAACCAAAACAATCAGTAGAATAGTAACGAGAGACATAAATCACCTTTTCAAGGGTTAGAGATTCGGTGGAGGTCGCTGCCGTGAACGTCGCAGTCGGGAGTCCCCACTCGATGTGGATTTTATATGCCTTGTTGCGGATAGAGCCGTATCAAGGCGACTCCGAATTTCCTTCGGGAACTGCGGCGATGAGGGTCTGCATCGCCCGGATTCTTTGAGCTAATGAACAAAACGTTGCGCACGTCAATCTGTCGGCGGGTGGCTCCGGACGTAAGAATCTGCAGGTCTCCGGAACCCAGCCCGAGGAGCCAGTGCCGGAACAGATCGTCGCGGTATTTCTCCAATCCCATGCCTTGCGCGGGATAACTTTTCGAGCCGCCGCCCAAGTGCGTCTTATAAGTCAGTTGGCCCGGAGTCACTTCCCAATAACTCAGGCGATCCACCCCGAACAGAGTCACGGCCCATAGCACGAGCATCAGGGTGGAAAACCAAAAATAGGCTCCCAGGTCGAGGTGAATTTCCAGACCGCCAAGCCAGCGAAAGACCTCGTCCCACCAACCGACGAAGGCCAGCAGCACGGTCAGGAGCACCATTCCCATGATGACCATCCCGGAGGCCATGCCGCGCACGGAGAAATTGGTGATCACGATGACCACAAACAGGGTGACGAAGAAAATCAATCCTAAATTGCTGCTGGGGTGAATCCAGGTTGGGCTTTGGCCGACTTGGTATCCGTGGCCCTCGCCATAGGTGATGAGAGCCATGGCATATCCGACGACGAAAACCGGCCACCAGTAGAGGAGCGAGGAATGGCCGTAAATCCGGAGTTGTTGAAGGGGCGGAACGTTCTCCGGTTCAGGATCCGCCGGCCGTTCTCCCTCGATGGAAGGCGGCGGGGCTGGCGGATGGGGATGCTCTAAAAGAGGCGGGGCCTCGTCGAATTGCTCCAAGATACGATCAGTCATTACTCACTCCGGAACATTTGTCAGTTCTCCTTATGCCGTCTTTGGAGGACCGGCGTGAACTTGGCCCCACACCGTGTCCGCTCATAGTTCACCGGCTCCCACCTTCTTGGCGTCCTCTTTCGCTTTGTCCGGGTCTACCGTCAGGTTGATGTCAACTTTGTGGTCTCCGGCACTATTGTCACCGCGACTCGACAGGACGAACCAGCCCTGGTAGAAGCCCAGCCCGACAAAGCAGAGCACCAATACGATTACCACCTTGAAAAGCGTCATCTTTTTCATGTCTGGTTACCTTTCATTGAGAATTGCCTAATCGAAAAAACTCCGCCCAATCGATGTGTAATCTTCTTGGGACGATCAATGATTTCGAAACCCGTACGGATAATAAGAATTATAGCCCCCGAAATGGTTATAGTTAGGGCCGAAGGCCCTGCCTTGAAACTGTATGCTAGGGGAATATAGATAAGAGGGCGTGCCGTATCCATAGCCGTAAATGTTCGTGCGCGGGTAGGTGTAAAGACCAGCCGAACGGTGTCCGTAAACCCCGTATCCATAGCCCGTGTAGCCGGAACCGTATCCATAGCTCGTGTAAGGAGAAGCGTATCCGATTCCGTAGCCGGAGCCATACCCATAATATCCGCTGCCGTATCCGTTGTAATAGCCGGAAGGGTTGCTGCCAAATTGGATTCGAATCCCCTGAGCGGCAGCTTGGTTCGAACTCATCATCGCGGGAGTAACCAGCCAGACGGCCAAAGTGACTGCACTCACAAGCGATGGAAGGCGAATGGTTTTTAACACGATAGGCTCCTTTCGGAAGCGTTGATTTGAATTCCCAAGAAAGAAAAACTCTGCCCCTTGCGGCACGGGGACAACTCACAGGCATTTGCTCATCAAGATTTCATACCGCAAGAGGCAGGTTCTATTATGACATTACTCGGTACTTGGAGGACGACCGCCGCCAGTTTGGCGAGCCGCGATCTTCGATGTCGCCGGAGCGTTTTGCCGGATTTTACGGAACTGGAGCAGTTGGTCCTTGGTGAGGACTTTCTCGATTTCCACGAGTTTGTCAGCTTCCAGGGAGACAAGCCGCATGTGAAGGCCTTCAATGTCCCGATTTAGAGAACGAAGCTGGCTGAGATACTTCTCCTGGAGTGCGTCGGCAGCAATTTGTTGTTCGGCTGTGAGCGCGACGCCAACGATCGAAAGCTCCTCTTCGACGGCACTCACCGGCTTACTCGTCGCTTGGTTTGGCTTAGCATCTGTGCTCTCTAGAGACTTCTGATGCTGGGCTGTCTTGCGGCGTTGTTCACGGACTCGTTGCCTTTGGGCGTCCGTCAGTTTGTCCTCGATGGCGGCCAACAACAATGCCTCGGTGCGGATGGTGTCCATGTACCGAACGCCGAACTGCGTCCAAACCATGGAGAGATCCTTGTCATAATCTCGGACAATGTTTTTGATCTGTGTCTCCTGCTGCTTCGTAAGATCCAGTTTCGCCAGACAGGCGGGTATCGCCGCTTCATTGGACGCGGCTTGGTGAGGCTGCGCACGCTTTGGTTCGTTCTCGCCCTGAGCAATGGCGTCAACGAATATTAGCGGGCCGGCGAGGCCTAAAATGATCGCACTCGTGAAAAACGTTCGCTTAAACATTATGGCTGTCTTTCATTGAAAAACTTTCTTGAACCGTTCACGAAAGCAACGTACCTCCGTGATGCACGGGCCGGTTGAGTCCGTGTTTTGAATACGCCGAATGCCGACTTATGAATGCCGACTTATGAATGCCGACTTATGAATGCCGACTTATGAATGCCGACTTATGAATGCCGACTTATGAATGCCGACTTAGTTGTTCCTCCACCGGTTCGAACTGAAGAAGGGAAACGCCCACACCAGGAGCATCGCGCCTAAAATCGCGACGATCCAGCCATACCAGTTCTGGGTGCTGAGAGAGAATGGCTCGACGGAACCGCTCCAAATCAGGGAATAGAGAAACCCGCCCACCAAAGCACCGGCGATGCCGAGCACAACCGTCATCGGCAGACTCATGCTCTGCCGTCCGGGCACCAGAAACCGCGCACAAATCCCCACCACCAATCCGCAGACGATCCAACTGAGAATGCTACCGATACTCATGACATCACGCTTTCTTCTCAAAAAGACATTTGGTTTGCCGCCCGCGAGCGGCGTTAAATTGCCACATCGTCGTCGCTCACCGTCCCTCTTTGACCACGGTGAGCTTAAACTCGTTCGAGGCGTCTGCCCCTTTCGCCGGATGACCCGTCACTTTGATGCCGAATTCTCCCAACGAGGCGTCTTTTGCTGCCGCGAGTGCGACCTGCGTTTCCGTGCTCCCTTGCTTGATCATGGGAGCTTCCGGCTTAACGGTGACGCCCTTGGGCAGTTGGCCGAGATTTAGTGGGACATCCTGGTTAAAGGTCTTGTCCCGTTTGATGCCGATCAGGACGGTCTGCTCAGTACCTTGTTTGAGCGTCGTCGCCTCCGGCATGCTCAACGTGAAGCTATCATTCGCTAGAATGGTCAGTTTGAACTCGATCTGGGCATCGGCTCCCTTCCTGGGATGTCCCGTAACCTGGACTTTGAAATCGCCCAATGGGGCTTCGTCCCCGGCCTTGAACTTGATTTTCGATTCCGTGTCGCTGCTGTTAATCACTGGGCTGGCCGGTTCGATCGTCACGCCCTTGGGAACATCAGCGAACTTGAGCGTGACATCCTGGTCGAAGTTTTTGGCTCGCTTAATTCCGACCGTCGTTTCCAACTGCTCTCCCTGCTGAAGGGATGTCGAAGTCCTGGGCACGCTCAGATTGAAGGTGTTGTCCTCCTGTCCGTACATCGGCTTTTTACTGTCCTTGTCGGTCGTTCCCGGCCCACCGGGAGTGCCCTGACTGCAGCCCGTCAGGATTGCCAGCATTAATGTCAAACTACCTGCAAATAAAGTCCTCATGTGTCATCACCTGTCGTGAAAGATTGGGATCCGAACAGAGCTTGCGAAACGCGGAGGGATCCCGCCGAGCGCTTCTGGAATGAGCCAAACAAGCTCACCCTGTGAATTTCGAGCGAATAAAAATCGTCTGGAGGTTTCCTGATTCCGCTTGTTTGATCAGACGGAAGATTTTTGACGATTCAGTCCGTTTGTGTTTCGCTTGTGGCATGGGCTTGCTTGGGTCGGCGAGGCGTGCGGTCCGCTTCGCCGCTGGGATCCTCTCGAAGATTCCACTCCTGCGTCGTCGCCATGCCGGGGTTCGGGGAAAGGTTCGGTTGAGGGGCGGAAAATGGCTCCCGCACCACCGCAGGCCGGGAAAGATCGCCCGACAGCACCTCAAATCCCAGTCGCACCTTCTTTCCGCGGACCCCAAGCACCGTGACCTTGAGCATCAGTTCCAAACCATCCAACTCTCCCACGATCACGGATTGATCGAGACTTCTTGAGACAATTAACATGGGGAGAATCCTTTTCTAAAGGGTTGGTTTCGGGCCGGATTCGCCCGCCGTCTCCGAGCGAGGATCCTTATCGAGAAGAAAGACCTGCACCACGGTGCCCGTGGTGAATGCATGCACGATTGCCCCGGTCACAGGTTCGACTTCCGCCGTGGCTTCGCGCACCACTCTTCCGGTGATCCGCTGGATTTCCTGGCGGAGAGTTTTGGAAGAAGCGGCGAAAAGTTGTCGATGAAACTCCTGGATCTGAGCCGCCCCCTCGGCACTCGTGGCGAGAGCCTTTTCCGCGGGCGACAAGGCTTCGTGCAACGTGATGACCAGAGCTTCCTCGCTCAAGACGACGGTGACCGCCGTCGGCGTGTGGCCGGTATTTCGCTTTTGAAATGCGTTGACCACTTTCGCAATTTGTTGTTCTATGGTTTGATCCGGTTGATTTGGAGCGGTTCTATTCATGGCAATGACTTTCGGCGGTCCTACGCCCGCCGTTCTGGAACTTTCAATCTGATGGGTGCCGCCGCGTGCCACGCCGGGCATATTTCGCCGCCTCTAAATGCCCCTCAATGAGCAGGCTGGATACTAGGCAAGACCGTCAGGCATGTAGGCAACAGGGCGGCTGTTGCGCAGAGGGATTGGCAATTCCGAAATGACTCAGCAACGAAACAAAAAAAAGCCGACGCGGTGAAACACCCGAAGGTGTTTCACCGCGTCGGCTTACTAAATAACACGTCTCCCGAAAATGATCGGGTTACGATTTATCAAGTCATCCGAAAGGATGATTTGCATGAGATTTTCATGCAACTCCATCTCAAATCATTGTAGCATCCGACTCCGAAGATAACAAGGAGGCCATCGCTTAATTCTTCTAGAATGGGTACGATGAGGATGAAATAATGCATCCCATCGGATTCTTCCTTCATCAACGATCAAGTCCCCCATCGAACTATGGCAAAGACGACCGCGAAAACGCAGGGAGAAATCGAAGCCGCCATTTGCAACGGAATCAGCCGTTTCGAACAAGACTACATGGGGCGAGGGCCAAAGCACATTCATGCGCATCTCATTGGCGATCTTCTCCTCGTCCGTCTGCAGGGAGTGCTGACGGTGGCGGAACAACAACTGGTCAAAACGCTCCCCGCAGAAAAAGGCCGTGATCTCCTGAAAGAGGTTCGAACTCAACTCATTGAAACGGCGCGGCCGGTCCTTGGAACGCTAGTCCAGGAAATCACCGGTGTTGAAGTCGTCAGCTTGCACCACGACATCAGCGTCATCACCGGGGAAGAAGTGGTGCTGTTCACGCTCGCCCAGTCGCCAGGCGTTCGGGAAACCGGAAGGAAATAGTCCCTCTTCGAAAACAACCCTCGACAGCACACCGCGCGAGTCGAGCAAGGCTATTGGCCGGGCGGCAATCCGCCCTATGCCTTAAGCCGACTCCTGTTGGATGAATCCCGTGAACCCTTGCATATCCTCGAACCGGGCCAGCGGAAAGGCATCCAAAACCAGCGGGTCACGCTCACCGCAGGCCCGGACGAAGAAGTGGTCGTGATTCGCCGCATTTTTCATGAGTTCGTGGAAGAGCGACATTCGGAACACCGCATCGCAGAGAAACTGAACGCGGACGGCATCCCCTCGCCGGGAGGCCGGCTGTGGACGGGCGGTTTGGTGGTCAACCGGCTGCGAAACGAACGCTACGCGGGCACGCTGATCTATAACCGCACTACCCAGAAGCTGAAGACGCCGACGCGGCCGAATCCCCCCGAGGACGCCGGAGCGGATTGTGAACGAACTGCGGAGGCACGCCCAGCAGAATTCGCTTGAAGGCATCACGAAGAACGACCGACTGCTTTATGCGGCCGCCTGTCGTCACTTCGACAGTTGGCCTCAGGCGCTTTGCGCCGCAGGGTTGGAAAACCCGAAAAAGCCTTGGATAAAATCCGCCGTCCTGGCCGCGATCCGAAAACGGCAGCAACTCGGGCAGCCGTTGCATGAGGTCTGGAAGACGGATTATCGCCTCTACCATGCCGGCCAGCGACTGTTTGGAGGCTGGCGGAAAGCCCTCCGAGCCGCTGGGATTCCGGCCTCGATCCGCCAAACCTGGACGCGCGAGCGTGTTGTGGCGGCTCTCGAATTGTTGCGACATACGCGAACTGTGGGAGAAAAGACCCCCACTCCCAACTTTTACGAGGCGGCCGTCCGCTATTTTGGAAGTTGGTCCGCGGCACTGGCCAGCGTGGGTTTGAAACACACGCCTCGCCAGGTGTGGTCGAAAGAACGCGTCCTCTCGGAAACACGAGCCTGGTATCGTCAAACGGGGGGCGATCGAGATCAACTTCCCATACCCCTGTTGGGAGCCATGCGGAGATATTGGGGTGGGTTGACGAAGACTCTTGAGGCCGCGGGTCTTGAGTCTTATGGGGTTCGGAAGTGGTCCAAGTCGTCAATTATCCTGGAGATTCAAAATCGACATGTCGCGGGACAGCCAATCCAACGTCCCTGTGATGTGGAGCATTCTCTCGCCAGTGCGGCCCGATACCACTTTGGGAACTGGCAAAAAGCCCTCAATGCCAGTGGATTCGTGTCGGATGCCGTCGACTCGCTCTCCACGGGCGGGGCCAAAACTTCGATCGGGCCTGCCTGGGAACAGGAATCATGCCATGTCGCGTGAAGATGTGATTCGCCGGCTCGTCGGCCGGGAACAACGAGAATTAAACCTTTCGGAAGAAGCCGTTTCCGAGGAGGATCCCGAATTGCTCGAATTGGCTTGCGAGCACTTTGGGACCTGGGAGACGGCTTTGCAATACGCGGGGATCGAGTTGCTGGAGAAATTGGCCCGTCGCCAATGGGATCCGGAGAAAGTCATCGAAGCCCTTTGGGAGCGCGAACGCCGCGGATTGCCGATGATAGGCATTTCAGGTGATGACCATGCTCTCTACTGCGCCTGCTTTCGCTATTTTGGCGGAATCAAACATGCCCTCGAAGCCGCGGGGATTCGGTGAAACGATCTGAGCAGCGGCCGGATTCAGTTCGCCGGTTTGTCGTCACTCTCCCGGTCCGTCCTGGTTGACGAGCGACTCGACCGCTGCGACGAAGAAATCGAGAATTCCAGTGGCCCATCCGGCCGCGGGGCATCGATGCTCGCGGTTTTGGAGAACGATTCTGCCGCCCTACCTCCCGGCGGGCGAGCCTTTATATCCACGGCGAAAGGTTAGGCACCATAGCCGACATCAATGCCGAACCTCGCCCCGCCCACGAATGAAAGCCCCGCTAATCCAATTCCATCAGTTTTTTTTTCGCGGCCTTGGCCGCTTCCGTGCCGGGGTAATCTTCAATGATTCCCTTGTACCAGCGCTTCGCCTCATTGACCTTGCCTCGATCGGCAAATTTGTCAGCCAATCGCAAACGTCCGGAGGCTTTCATTTCCAATTCCGCAGGATCCTCGGCTGCCGGCTCGGGCTTCGCTTTTGCAACCGGCATTGGTTCGGGCTTCGGCTTTGCAACTGGCATTGGCTCGGGCTTCGGCTTCACAACCGGCCCGGGCTTCGGTTGGGCAACCGGCATCGGCTCGGGCTTCAGTTCTGCAACCGGCATCGGCTCGCGGCTCGCCTGGGCATTGCGATCCCAGCCAATTGCCGAAGTGGGAATCGAAAAGCGGAGCGAGCCCGTTCCTCCAAAAGCAACGGCCGGAAGTGTCAACCGGAGTCTCCTTCGCAGCGGGAATTGGCTCTTCGAAAATGACGACATCGCCCAAGCTCGCCCCCGGATACAGCGACTCATGATGGACCTGACCCACGGGTTTCGCGGTGGAGAAATAAATCGTCCGATAGACGTTGCCGTGCTCATCCTCGAGGGAGGCTCTTTCGCTGATCGAGAAGTCGGACCATTCCGAACCCCAGCCGCGGTAGTTGATCTTCCTCGTTTTGCTGAGGTTTCGAATCTCCAAGCCGATTTGAAGCTGATCGTCTTGCGAGATCGCCGCATCTTGAAGAATATTCTTCAGCTCAGTCTTACCGACCGTCACCCTGGTCAATGACACCAGGAAATCGCCGTGTTTGATGCCCTTGTTGTATGGTGTCCAACTGACCCTTGGCGTTTGGTCGGCCGATGCGGACGGCTTTTCGGGAACTCCGGCGGTGGCGGGCAGATCGACGGTTTCCTGCTTGGCGTCCGGCCCAGGGGGCTCGATCTCGATGCAGCCAAGGATCAATAGCAGCCCGATCCCGAATTTCCATCTTTTCATCTTGGCACGGCCTTTCGTTTCTCGCGAATCAAAGCGGTGTCTGCCCCCACCAACACCCGAACTGTAACGCGCTGGCCGAGGAGGACGCGGCATGAAAGCGATACTCTCTTTCACGAAGGCATTTCAGGTCGAGCGCAGCCAGCGCGGCCGCAAGCACCTGCGGGAGCCCGAACCCCAACGCGACGTGGGCCACCGTGTGCCGCGTGTGGCGAAGCTTATGGCCTTGGCCATAAGGTTCGAAGGCCTCGTCTGCGACGGCGTCGTCGCCGACTACGCGGAACTGGCGCGTTCTTGGGCACGTTTCACGGGCCAGGATGTCCCAAATTGGAAATCTCCTCAATCTAGCCCCAGACATCCAGGAGGCGATCCTGTTTTTGGAGCCGGTGGAACGGGGGAAGGATCCAATCACCGAGCGGGATCTGCGGCCGATCGTGGCCGTGGCGGATTGGAAGAAGCAGAGACGAATGTGGCACCATTTGGAGGAGCGTTTGAAAACGGAATTTGTATGATTCTCCGGTAATTGGAAGTATTCGCAATCACACGTCGAAGGCGAGGGCAGTGAGGTGAAACTGCTGAGCCGGGTCATCATGCCGCCGGAAGAGGTACTTTGTTGTCGTCCCGATTCGTTCCACTTCCTGAATGCACTGAGGATGTTTGAGGAGAATTTCCCGCATTTGTGCGACCACGGCCGAGAAATTCTTATTCCTGTTGAAGACGATCAACGCTGTTTTCGTATCTCTCCACATCGAGTAGTTGAATAGCTGCGGTTCGATCTTGGATTTGAAATACACCTCGCCCCTCCATACTAGGCATTCCGCAATGAAGATATTCTTGTCTCCGACTCTGATGAGGATGTCCGTCTTTCCGTGCCCGTTGAAGGTTTCTCCCGTTGCCTTGCCCTCGTAGATCGCATTCAGACCAATCAGAAGGATCATCCTGATGTCTTCTTCCTCCATATCTTTGAACGTATCCGGCGACCGTTCAATCCCATGCCCCATCGCTGTAATTGTCGCTAGGATGTCGTCGTACGCTTTCTTCTCCAGGTATTTGTTTTCCTCCCCCCTCTTCGATTCCGGAAGGGCGAGGAACTTCCGCTCGACAGGCACGAAGACCTGAGCCGGTTCGTCGGTCCTCTTTCTAATCGGAAAACCGAGTGCACTGAAGCCTGTTTTCACCTTCTGCTTTTCTTCGAGATCCTTTTTCCGGTTGCGGACGGCGCTCATCGCGAACTGTCGAAACCTTGGGTTGTAGTGAACCAACATCATATTCTGGATATTGGGAAGATATTTGTCAGCATGCGTGAAGATTTCATTCCGGATTTTCGCCGTCTCTTCGATGAGTTCATGCTGTCGAACTACAATATTCAGTGTGATCAGGCCCGTTGAGAGGGAAACCGTATATCTCGGCCGAGTCATGGGTATCGGCCGCGTCCGGTGGTAAACGCGAAGTAGGTTCGTGTCGCCGCTACAGGGAATGAAAAGAGAGACTCTTGCCTCGCCGTTGGGACTGATGACCGGTTCGTCGCTGTAAAGCTGATCCTTCAAAATCTCCGGTGGGTCAAAAATGTATGCGGCAGCACATTCGTCGCTGAGAGCCTCTAAATCGCCGCAAAGGATCTGCTCTGCGGGGACTTCAGCGCATTTCGCTTCCATCGCCTCACGGCGACGAACCCATTCGTCATCGAGGCTGATGGAGCTGAAGAGATATCCATCGTTTCGCATTTCCTTGTCCTCACTCTAAATCCAATATTTGCCGCAGCAGAAAGTCGACTTTTCTGAATTTGTCAATTGACAGTTTCTGAACTGATTTCCCCTGGAAACGAAATGAGGCCGATTTGCATCAACCGTTGCCGCTCGCGGAACGCCAGCATGCTTTGAGCCAGTCCTGTTCATCCCGATTCAAAACCAGCGATGGGGCGACTCCTTCTATCACTTCGCGAGCCTCGTTCCAACCAATATCACCACCCCGCAATTCCGCGTTCTCGGTACGGTAATCGTAGGTGAAAATCCATTGTTCGCCGAATACGTTCTGAAAATAGCCAACGTAAACGCTGGGATCGTCCGTGGTGATGATGGGAGGATCCCCGCAGGCAACCGCGTGATTAATGCGGATTTTGAGAAGTGGTTCCGACATTGCCTAGCCTCCGAAGCCTGAGCTAAAAACACCGTTAGCTGAGTTTACCAGATCGCGGTTTCAAATTGCTCCCCCGCTTTTCGCATTTTGCGAAGCGCCTGTAGATCCCAGGAGATCACCGTTGAGCACAAACACGAAGATCGAATGGACCGACACGACATGGAACCCGGTCCGAGGCTGCACGAAGATCAGTCCCGGCTGTGCCCACTGCTACGCTGAAACGTTCGCCGAACGTTTTCGCGGCGTGCCGGGGCACCCCTACGAACAAGGCTTCGATCTGCGTCTGGTCCCGGAAAAATTGACCGAGCCGTTCCTTTGGTCCAAACCGCAGATGGTATTCGTCAACTCGATGAGCGACCTCTTCCACCGCGACGTTCCGGACGAATACATCGTGCTGGTCGCCGAAGTCATGGCCAAGGCGAACTGGCACACGTACCAGGTCTTGACGAAACGATCCGAACGCCTGCGGGATATGCTCCAGACGCAGCTGGCCTTCGCCGCCGAATTGGAACACATCTGGTGGGGCGTGAGTGTCGAGAACCGAAAGCATGGCCTGCCGCGGATCGATCATTTGCGCGAGGCCAATCCCAAGATGGCCTTCTTGTCGGTGGAACCGCTGCTGGAGGACTTGGGCGAAATCGATTTGTCGGGAATCGATTGGGTAATTGTCGGGGGCGAAAGCTGCGCCGGTGCCCGCCCCATGGAAGCCGAATGGGTCGAGAACATTCAGCGGAAATGTGAATCGGCGAATCTTCCGTTCTTCTTCAAGCAGTGGGGCGGGGTTCGGAAGAAACTTGCAGGACGGGAACTCAATGGGCGGACTTTTGACGAACATCCTTCGATTGTTCGAGGGGAAATGCCGGATCAGGCGCGGCGGAAAGAGATGGCGGGGGAGTTGGCGATGGGGCGGGTAATCCAAGTTGCCCCATCTTGCGATGCAACTCCTGCTTAAAAAAGCACCGGAAAGGTCTGGGCAAATGTTTCGTTGGACGTGAATCGCTCAGGAAATTTGCTAATATGGCCTCCGTCAAACAGAACAACAGAACACAACGACGGGGGGAGCGATGGCGGACACGAAACAAATCACCCGGCAATGGCGCTTGTTGAACTCGCTGGCCTCGCGGAGAAACGGGGCCACAGTTACCGAACTTGCGGAGGCGTTCGGCGTATCTCTGAAAACAATCCGCCGGGACTTGGATCAATTGCGGTTGGTTGGCTTCCTGGCCGAACCAGAACAAGAAGCTCATCTTCGCCAGCGCTGGCGGGTCGATGACGCGACCTCCATCCCCACGAGACATTTTACGCTTGAAGAAGCGGCGGCCCTTTATCTGGGTCGCGAATTCCTCGGGCCACTGGCGGGCACGGTGTTCTGGCAGGGCTCGCAATCGGCATTTGAAAAAATCCGCGCTTCATTCGGGGACCTGGCGCTTGAATATTTGGAGAAACTGGCTCGCATTATGTACCGCTCACGATTCGGCCATTCCGATTACGCGGAACACGCCCAGATCATTGACGACCTGATGGTTTCCATCGAAGACCGCAAGATCACCATCATTCTCTACCAATCCCTGCGGGCCACGGAGCCCGTCGAGCATGAAGTGCATCCATACGGCATCGCGTACCACAAGCAGGCGCTGTACCTGGTCGCCTTCTCCTCGGACAACCGTGAAATCCGCCACTACAAAATCAACCGCATCAGCGAGGTCGACAACTCCGGCCCGCCCTTCAACGAGCCGAAGCATTTCGAACTGGACGCGTACTTTGCCGACGCTTTCGGCGTTTACCTGGACGGCGGACGCAAGCAGAAGGCGGTCGTCCGCTTCGGCCGCCCCGTCGCCCGTTTCCTTCGGGAATACGAATGGCATCCCAGCCAAAAGCTCACACCGCAGAAAGACGGCTCAATCCTATTCGAGGTCGAAGTCGCCAGCTTTGTGGAGCTTAAATCCTTCATCCAGTCCTTCGGCAAGCACGCGGTGGTGTTGGAACCGGAAGACCTGCGGACGGAAATCCGAGACGAGTGTCTGGCAACTCTTGAAGCCTATGAAAAAATGGAGGCGGATGTGTGAGGTCAAAAAGTCGTACCAAGCGCCGTTTGGTGCCTGCCGATGCAAGTTCAAGACAAATGTGAGGTTCCCCAAATGTCCCATGTCGATTTAGCTTTCGCGGTGACGGCACAAAAACCGATCGCCTCCGACCACGGGTATGCCTTGTTCGGGGCGGTTTCGCGGGTGTTGCCCGTTGTGCATCAGGAGAACGGGTTTGCGATTCATCCGATTCGCGGCCGCAAAGTCGGCGACGAGGAAATGGTGCTCACGCCCTGGTCCAGACTGACGCTCCGCACGCCGGCCGATCGGATCGCGGAACTCTTGCCGCTCGCGGGCCAGTCGCTGCATGTGGGGGAGACCAGCCTTCGCGTGGGCGTGCCTCAGGTTTTTGCCCTCACGCCCGCGACGGCGCTGCGCAGCCGGTTCGTCTGCATCAAGGTCAAGGACACCAAGGCCGAGGAACTGACGCCCGAGATTTTCCTGGCCGCGGCCCGCAAACAACTTGGCGAGATGGGGACTTCGGAGGAAGCCATACTCGGCATCCCGCCGATTCCCACCGGCCCCAAACAGGGCGAACCCCAACGCCGGGCCATCGGCATCAAAGGCGCGAGCATAGTGGGCTACGAGGTCATCATCGAAGCCCTCACCGCGGAGGAGTCACTGACCCTGCAGGAACAAGGATTAGGCGGCCGAAGACACATGGGCTGCGGCGTATTTGTGCCGTTTGAAAAAACAACAGAGGAATTGTCATGATTGAGGTGAAGGTTTTTGCAAAAAGCCGCGGACTCTTCGGCGGCACCCCGCCGTCCGTGGCTGAACATTGCCGCGATGTTCTCACGTCGGCGCAAGCCATTTGGAGTCAACTTGAAGGCCCGCTCGCAGACGCCGTCGCAGCGGATCGGGCAACGCTGAGAAAGCGTCTTCAGCCTCTGCTCTTCGCTGCCGCTGTATTACATGATGTGCTGAAAGCCAATAGTTCATTCCAGGACATTTTGAGATCGTCGTCGGACTATAAAACCCAGCCTGTGCGCCATGAAATCCTGGCTGCCATCGTGCTATCTCAGCACGAATCCATTTCAGCCTGGTTGAAATCGGCCTTCAACGACCGGCAGTTTTGGAGTTTGATTTGGGCCATCGGCGGCCATCATTTTCAACTCCGTCTGAAGCGCGAGTTTGAGGCGACGGATCCCTTGTTTCGAGTGCGCAACGTTCCCAAGTCGGTCACCTTGTACCTTGGCCACTCGCAAGTCCAGAACGTACTTGATGAAGTCTATGGCATTGCGCACTCGGTGAATATCGACATGGAACCCGTGCCGAGGGACGTGCACGACTCACCTCCACTCGATCCGCTCGATGATTCGCCCGATGGCTTGGAACGGTCAGTGATGCGACTGTTACGGGAGTCGGACCGGGAATGGAAGAAATGGAAGCGCAACGCGGATGGTCGCTCTAATTTGCTGGATTTGGCATTGCTCAAGATCCTGCTCGTCGCTTCCGATATTGCTGGCTCAGCACTACCCGGTTCGGCCGAGGTCGATTTGACCCCGGAAAAGTGGATTGCCTCAGCCCTCTCGCAAAAGTTGACGCTGCCTGATTTGCAAAAAGTCATTGATGACAATCTGAAGGGGCGATTGCCCCACAAGTTTCAACAAAATGTCGCCGATTCGGAGAAGCTGGTAACGATCGTCAGTGCGGGATGCGGAAACGGCAAGACAACAGCCGCCTACATGTGGGCGAAAAAACATGCCGTCGGGCGTAAGCTGTTCTTTACGTATCCCACGACTGGCACAGCTTCGGCAGGATTTCAGGACTACTTGTTCGCTCAGACGAATCTTGAGCGGGAGTTAATCCACGGACGGGCCGGTGTTGATTTGCAAATGATGTGGGA
Source organism: uncultured Planctomycetaceae bacterium (assembly GCA_963815195.1). Classification (GTDB taxonomy): domain Bacteria; phylum Planctomycetota; class Planctomycetia; order Planctomycetales; family Planctomycetaceae; genus CAWAVN01. The sequence continues at coordinate 10,510 of CAWFGE010000003.1, read as the reverse complement.
ATCGACGGACATTCCTCCCGTCGAGCGCGCACAGAGATTGGACTCGCTCAACGCTTGGGGGCAACAAGTGATTGCCTGCACCGTCGATACGGTTTTGGGACTTATTCAAAACCAACGCCGGCCCGTGTTTTCATTTCCCGCCATCATCCGTGGAGCGTTCGTCTTCGATGAGGTTCATAGCTACGACCGCCGATTGTTCGCGGCGTTGCTCCGATTTCTTGACACGTTCCCCGGAATCCCGGTCCTCATCATGAGCGCCTCGATTCCCCCGGAACGACTTGCCGAGTTGAAGCGGGTCGCTGGCGACCGGGCGAACGACAAGCCGATTCCCGGTGATGAGAAAATGGAAGCCGTCCAGCGATACCGGCTTCACAAGGCAAACGAAGATGGATGTTGGAAGGAAGTTGAGTCCCTTCTTCACGCGAACGATCAGCAAAACGGCAACAAGGTTCTTTGGGTCTGCAACACCGTAGGCCATGCAATGGCTGCCTACAAGGAAGCCAAACAGCGTTTTCCGTTTGCCGAAGTCTTGCTCTATCACAGTCGCTACCGCTATGGTGATCGTGTCAGCTTGCAGGGTGCGTTGATTGAGGAGTTTCGGTATGCCGACGATGCGAAATCCGTCCGACAGCATCACGGCCCGGCAATTGCTATAACGACTCAAGTCTGCGAAATGTCTCTTGACATCAGTGCGGATTTGTTAGTCTCGGCGATGTGTCCCTTGCCTTCACTCGTTCAGCGGCTGGGACGATTAAACCGTTACGCAAAAACGAACAATCCTTGCCCGGCGTTCTGTTACTCGTTTTCCGGTCGGCCGTACCACGAACACGATGATCCCGCCTACATGTTGGCGGCGGAGCGAATGGTCGAAGAACTCGCAGGGAAACCCTGCAGTCAGGCGACGCTCAATACTTATATCAACCAACTGCAAGGTAACGAAGAATTGCCGCAATACTCCGCGTGGTTGGACGGCGGATGGCAAAGCGAGCCGATGCCTCTCCGCGAGGGCGACAATAGCATCACTCTGGTCCGCCAGGAAGACCTCAAATTGCTCAAGCGGCTTCCGAATGGAAACTACAACAAGAACGATGTGATCCCGTTGACAATCCCCATGTTGTACCAAGACAAATTTGACTTCAGCGCGCGGGCCGCGGGTTATCCGATCGCGCCCGCCGGGTCCGTCGAATACGATTGGGACGGATCGCGGGGGGAAGGAGCATCATGGCCAAGAAAGTAACCAAACCAAATTATCGCCTCCAAAACGGCCTCACGTGGTGCCTCAGCGATCCGGGTATGGGTCTATTGGAACGGGCGGGACTGGCAGCTGCTTTACATGTCTCTCCTCGCAGCGGACGAACAGGGCATAAAAGATAACCTTGCTCCGCTGACATGGGACGAGAGTGACCTTACTCCGGACAGCGTGACCATCCGTTCCGCGGCGGACGACAAGTCAGCGCCGTAAAACTCTTCGAGTGGGCTTGGCAAGTTCGCGACGGCGTGTTGTATCTGCCCGCTATTCATCGGGAGCCGGCCGATCTCGATTTTTATCATCGACGATTGGCGTCTCATAACGGCATTTTCTGCACTTTTCTGCAGCATCCGAACACGCAACCCCGCATGGATTGGGAAAGCCAACTTGTTCGTCCCGATGAAAACGAGGAATACAAGGTCGCGTTTCAACGTCCCGCAGAGCGAGTTGAAGACGATGACCGCCCAATAAATCCAAAAACGGGCCGGTCGCATAAGAAGAAGATCCCGACAGGCACATTGCGATTATTTGACGACGCGGCGAAACTCGTGGATCGAAATGACGTGCTGACGGACAAGCTGGTCTCCCTTTCGAACTGGGTCTATCCGGGTATCTCAGGACGTTTTGCAAATGAGGGTTCTTGGGAGGGCAAGGCTGACCTCACCATCCTTGTCATGCTTGCCCCGATCACTTGCGTCTTTAAGCAGTTGCACAACGAGTTGGGAACATGGGCCATCGTTGTCCCCGACGTCCGAGACCTCGAAGATTTCGATAATGGCCGAAGAAGCGCCACCTTGGCAGCCGACCTAAAATGGGTGGACGTGGCCAGCCTGGCCGATGCGGGATTCCGATTTCTCTCCGAGTATCAAACAAAGCGAGTTCGGGCCGAACTTGACGCCGGATGCCGCGTGGTTGCGATGGGCAAGGTTGGTTACTACCAAAGCCAATCAATACGAAAAGGCGTCGTCGATGTCCCCGCGGACGCGAAAACACTACGCAGATACCGGCTGTTGGAAAAGCACTTGGGAAATCGCTGGATGCCTCGAAAGGTTGAGGAAAACCAATCGAATACGAAGAAGAAAAAAGACGACAACCAACTCCGTGCGGCAGGATTTGTGTCGGTCCCCACGGTGCGAGGGAGAATTGCGGATAACCTGATTTTGAAACTACCTTGGTACGCGAACCTCTCAGAACCGTTGCCTTGGGATATGAACTCTTTGGATCGTCAGCGAAAACGACAGCCGGGGAAATCAATCCTCAGATTACACTTCAACAATCTCGGTTACCAAAGGAGAGCATTGATGGAGCTTATTCGCGAAGACGAGATGTGGGACAACCCAAACGAACGCGAGTTCGTCGAAGCGTTTTGGGAGACTCTCGGGGCGCTTTATTACCGAGAAAGAGAAGCCGTGGAACGGGGCGGCTCTCGATCATGGGGCGATCGTCTCGAAGATCTCAATGAAGAACTGCGCCGCGGCATCACGCGCACGAAAACCGGGCCGCTGCTCCGCGAGACGTTGGCCGAAGTTTTCGCTCGCCCTGTGAAGACCTTCCGATCCAAACACGTTCGGAAGAATCCCGGGTTGGTGTGGAGGCCACCCCTTTCAACATGTCACTTACCCCTGGATTTGGCCAGGGTTCGCGCAGTGGAGATATGGTGATTCCGTTTGCCGCTCTTTTTTCGAGGCTGTGGTTTTTTCGGCCCGCGTTTCTTTTTGGGGTAACGCGTCAGGTCGATGCGTTTCGCGAGTCGCACCAACTCGATCGCGAGTTTTCGAGGTGGCATGATTTGATAGCCCTCCCAGATTTCCGCGTCCACGGCGATGTTCATGCCCACCGTCGTGGCAGTCACGTCCTGCGTCAGGTGGTAGTCCGACAGTCTTCATCGATCGTTTCTTCACCGTGAACCGATCGCAGCGCCGCTTTCACCACGGCATAGGTGTTATAAGCCAAAACCGCCGTGGCGAAGGCGAACAGCGCCGCCTTGGGGTAGCCCAGCGTCTCCACTTCGCAGCGAACACCTCGGTCAGAGTTTGGAAGGCTTCTTCAATCGTCCAGCGCTTGCGATACAGAAAAGCCACTTTTCGCCATTGGCGACTTTGACAGGCAAGTTGGTCAGGATGTGAATCTCAGTGTCACCATTCTCTGTGGGCGTATCCAATTGGATGGTGATCCGCCGGACTCGCAACGTCTCTTCACCCTGGGACAGCTCGGCCGACTGCTCGAAAACAACACCCGTTTCGATGCGTCCGATGCGTTTCCGGCGACCGACGAGTTTCCAGGTGAGTGTCGAAGCGTGTTGGCGAATGACAAAGTAGGCCGACTGCTTGACAATTCCAAACAGAAACTTGGTCGTGCAGAAGTTCCGGTCGGCGATTGTCACTGTCTCGGCCCGGATCCATTCCAGAAGCTCCGGCAGAAGCGAACGTTCCTGGGCATGGCCGTCTTCACACGGAAGCAGTTCCGAAATCAGATCCCGCTGCGCGTCCAGAAGCGCCAAGGTCTGGCCGGGCAAAGGGCCTTCCCGCGTGACGCGCAATTCCGCCAGCCGATGCTCAGTCGCCGCCAAATGATTCCCGTCCAAATACTGCACGTGATAGCCCGGCAAAAGTTCGCGGCATGCTCCCGGCATGGCATCGATGACTTGAGCCGCGTCCTGGCTCGTTTCCCGGATCATCGTCGCCGAAAGACCGGGTTCCAGACGGTTCAACTTGCCATAAAGCGCGGCCGGCGAAACCGCCAGTCGATCCTTGGCGGCCAAGTATCCGGCATGGACCGACGTGTGCGTCCGCGTTGCCACGCCCATCATCAGGGCCACCACTTGCGAAAACAGCAACTCTTTCTCGTATTGTCTCTGCGAAGCGTCGGCGAAAATCTCATCCAGGCGATCCGGCGACACAAGATTCTCGAGCGTCGCTCGAACCATCACTGCCGCTGGACATTCTTCCACAAAACGATCAAGCACAGCGTCGGGCCACATCCTTGCCGCCTCCATAAGGTTTGATACAACAATCCCTGTAGAAGCGACTTATAGCAAAAAACTAACATGTTGAAAGGGGTGGTGTGGAGGCTTATCGATGCCGATTGGAAACGAGGCCGAGATTCTCGCTGCTCGCACTCGCAAGTTATCAGAGCAAAGACAAACGTGAAGCCGACAACGAATCCCTGGACCGTGATGTTTCCGATTCTTAAAGGAGCGTTTTCCATGAGTTTGCACGTATTTGGAACTGTTTTAACTGCCCGCGCGGTCGCCGCGAACAATCGTGGTGAAAACGAGGGCAACGCTACGACATTGCAAAAAGTCATTCGTGACGGCGACTTGTTCACGACAGTCAGCAGCGAATCGATTCGCTACGCAATCCGCGAGGTCTGGATGGACATGAATGGAGCTGAGCTGAATCGCACCGTCACCCATCACGGAAGCACTTGGGCCGACAAGGAATTTAAAAACGGTTGGGAAAAGTACATTGACAATGATGTACTCGGATTCATGCACGCCAAGAAGGAAACAAATAGCCGACGGGGGATCCTGGAGATCGGACGTGCCGTGAGCGTGACGCCGTGGACCGGCTCTGTTTCTTCAAATTTCTCGTCTCCCGGTTCGAATCCCGGCGTGACGCACAACAACCCAATTCCCTACGCTGCGGAAATGCATGACACGCGATACCAGTTCACTTTTGCGATGACGCCGGAATCGCTGGAGGGGAAGGACCGCGTCCAACGGACAACTCAGACTCTTCACGCGATCCAAAATCTGCGACGAGTCGGAGGAAACCATTCCCGTTATCTCTACGACTTTGCCCCCGAAGCTATCATTCTTCGTGTCACGGACGATCCCGCGCCGCGGATCATGTTTTGCTTCGATGAAAACGATCGCGGTGAAGTTTCGATGCATAAACTCGTCCGACGAATGCAGGGAGATGAGCCGGATGTGCCGCCCAGCGAAGTGATTGTGGGCACCGCGTTCGACGGAATCCTCGGCGAGTCGGAAGCCCGCGAAAAAGGTGCGACCGTTCTGGAGGGCGTGAAAGCGGCATTTTCCGAAGCACTAAAACGAATTGAGGGGCGTCTCAAATGACGGAGAATGCTCTTGAACCCGATATCTGTCTTCGCGTGGACGTTCCCGTTTGTGCGTTTCGTCCCTACGAATCGCGCGAATACCAAGACACCCACCCTGTGCCCCCACCATCGGCCGTATATGGCATGCTGCTCTCATTGTGCGGTGTCGGGCGCGAAGAGAAAATGCGGCACGCAGGTGTCGCCCTTGCCTTGGGGATTCAAGGGGAACCTGAGCGCGGACGGGTCTTTCGCAAACTTCGGCGCGGCAAGGAACTTGAAGACATTCGTCCGGATTACCAGGACTTGTTGCTTGGGCTACGCCTCTGGATATGGCTAGCCGCGGCCAAAGACAAATCGCTGCCTTCATTGCCGGAGGCTGTTCAACTGGCGCTTTCCAATCCAGAAACCGTCAAGCGATCGGGCGGTCTTTCGCTTGGTGAGAGCAGTTATCTCGTAGATACCGTCAAGTCACAATGGCCCGACGACGATGAAAAACTAACTTTCATAATGCCCGACCAGTCTGGGTTTTATACTTTGCCGGTTTGGATTGATCACGCCGCGAATCAGCGTCGTCGAGACCGATTCCGAATCGACGAGCATTTGGTTTCGGAGGGCTTGCCGTTATCGTGGATTTCAATCACGCCACCGGAGTGAGCATCGCAATACAAAATCAATTCCCGCGGCCACGGAGGGCTTCTTGCACCCTTTGTGGAGTTCGATCATGCCATCACGATCCGCCGATAATCCCGCCGCGATGCTTTCACCAGCCCAGGACGATTCGCCGCCTTTGCGGGTGATGGCGTTGCACGCGCTTCTTTACTGCGAGCGGTTGTTTTATTTGGAAGAAGTCGAGGAAATTCGGGTTGCCGATGCGAATGTGTATGCCGGACGGCGGCTGCATGTTGAGCGGGTGCCGTTGGATGATGAGACGCCGGAGTTGCAGGTCGCTGGAAGTCGCCAGCGAGACGTGGGGGCTGAAGGGCAAGATCGATGCGATCCGTAAACGCGACGGGGCTTGGGTCGCTTACGAACATAAGAAGGGCCGCTGTCGGCGGGGCGATGACAAACAACCGCTCCCTTGGCCCAGCGACCGCATTCAAGCCATCGCGTATGCCGTCCTCGCTGAGGAGGAATTCGGCGAACCCGTCCCGCAGGCCCGCATTCGCTACCACGCCGACAACGCCACGGCGTTTGTCGAGATCGACGACGAGGCTCGCGAAGACCTCCGAAAGGCGATTCTCCGCGCACGGGAACTGCGCGAGACCACCCAGCGGCCGCCGGTCACCGAGAATGAACGTCTTTGCAAATCGTGCTCGTTGGCCCCCGTTTGTCTGCCGGAAGAAGAACGCCTGCCAAAACCAGAATGCCGACGCCCCGTCACCGGCTAAAAAACCCTTGGTCGTCCCGCTTCCCGCCGATCGCCAGAAGCAAACTCTTTATGTCACCGACCGCAAAGCCTACATCACCAAAAGCAGCGAAACGCTCGTGGTCAAGGTTGAAGACGAACGCCAAACCGTGCCGATCGCTCAAATCGATGCGGTTGTGATTCACGGCTCCGGACAAATCACCACGCAGGCTTTACAGCTTTGCTCCTACCACGGCGTGCAGGTCCAATGGATGTCGTTCGGCGGTCGATTTGTGGCGGGGACATCGGCGTCTCCCGGCCGAGTCCAGCAGCGAATCCGCCAATATAAGGCCCTCACCGACGAAGCGCTTTGCCTCGAACTGGCCCGCCGCACCGTGCACGCCAAAGTCGAAAGCCAATTGAAATACCTGATGCGGGCGACTCGCGGAAACGACGCCGCCCGCAACAAGGTCGACTGCGGAGTTGGAACGCATTCGCGAGTGTTTGCGAAAACTGAACGCGGCCGCCTCGTTGGATACGCTCCGTGGGCTGGAAGGGATGGCGGCCAAGGCGTACTTTGCCGCCGTTCCGGCGATGCTCGCTCGATCGCGTTCCCGATGAACTGCATCCCACGGGCCGAAGCAAACATCCGCCCAAGGATGCCTTCAATGCAGTGCTCAGCTATTGCTATCAGATGCTTTTCGGACTGGTGCATCGCACGCTGCTTGCCGTGGGGCTGGAACCGGCGCTGGGGTATTTTCATCAGCCTCGCTCGGCCGCGCCGCCGTTGGTGCTGGATTTGATGGAGATCTTCCGCGTGCTGCTCGTCGATATGCCGTTGATCGGGAGTCTCAATCGGATGCAATGGAACCCCGACGAAGATTTCACGCGGGCCGGTGCTCATGTGTGGTTGTCTGGACCGGGACGGAAAAAGGCCATCGGCATTTTTGAATCGCGACTTGAGGAACCCGCCAAGCATCCCCATACGGGCAAGGCGATGAGCTATGCCCGGCTCGTCGAATTGGAAGCCCGTCTGCTCGAAAAGGAATGGAGCGGCGCACCAGGTCTGTTCGCCCGCATGCGGATTCGGTGACAGTCGTCATTCGCCGGACTTCAAAGCTGACATACGAGGACGGCCAAATGAAGATGTGGCACCTCATTGCCTACGACATACGCGATCCCAAGCGGCTGCGTCGCGTGGCCAAAAAGCTGGAAGCCTATGGCACCCGAGTGCAGTACAGCATCTTTCGTTGCCGCTTGGACCGTTCCACGTTGGAAAAGTTGCGCTGGGAGCTTGCTGAAATTATCGCGGACGAAGACAATCTGCTGGTAATGCCGCTTTGTGCCCAATGCGCATTGAACGTGCCAATTCACTCCACGCCCGACCACTGCGACTGGGCTGACGATCCGCCATCCTTTCGCATCGTTTAATTAACGCAGTGGACTGCCGAGGGATGCGTCAATCATGCATTTTCCGGTGGTCAGTAGAAGTTCGGCCGCGACTTTCTTTAAGTGCAAAAGCCATGCGAAGTTGGCGCTAAACCTTCATCTTAGTATTGCATGATGCTCTTGCCATGCGACTCAAACCGCGATATGACCAGGATTTATAAAATGGTTCTTTGGCAATTTGACTTGAAACGATACCGACAAATTGAATGGTTTGTTGTGGTGCGTGATTGTTGCAATCGTAACCAGTGTTGGTTACAAGGGTTGGAAGGCATGCGGTGCCGATTCCAATGACGCCGCCAGGCGTTGAGCACCATGTAGTCGCAGACGCTGGCGGTCCATCGACGTGGTGCCGATTCCAATGACGCCGCCAGGCGTTGAGCACATCGACATCCGACTCGCAGTCGTGACCTACGAGCGTGCCGATTCCAATGACGCCGCCAGGCGTTGAGCACTTGATCCGCGATCGAGCCGATCGTGCGGATCGCCGTGCCGATTCCAATGACGCCGCCAGGCGTTGAGCACCTGCAGTCGGCACGCCGCTGCAGCCGATCGCTGATCGGTGCCGATTCCAATGACGCCGCCAGGCGTTGAGCACTAGTTCGCGAGGACTGTCACGATTGTGCTGCAGTGTGCCGATTCCAATGACGCCGCCAGGCGTTGAGCACCGCAGACGAACAGCCCGTCGGACTTTCAGCACGAGGTGCCGATTCCAATGACGCCGCCAGGCGTTGAGCACTGCTACGCGATCGAGATCCGGCACGTGCCGAACGTGCCGATTCCAATGACGCCGCCAGGCGTTGAGCACTATGCCGTGACACTCGCGATGCCGTGCGACCGTCGTGCCGATTCCAATGACGCCGCCAGGCGTTGAGCACAGCGATCGCGCGATCGGCGTCGACGGTTCGAGCGTGCCGATTCCAATGACGCCGCCAGGCGTTGAGCACAGTGGAGTCAGCGAAATGCGCGGCGACCGACGTCGTGCCGATTCCAATGACGCCGCCAGGCGTTGAGCACCTCCTGACGGCTTGACGGCCACTGTCGACGTGCGGGTGCCGATTCCAATGACGCCGCCAGGCGTTGAGCACGATCCAGCATCGCACGCCGATGCACGGGAGTCACGTCGTGCCGATTCCAATGACGCCGCCAGGCGTTGAGCACCTCAGGTGGCGCGGACACCGGATGCGGCATCAGGGTGCCGATTCCAATGACGCCGCCAGGCGTTGAGCACACTGCAGCGGTGCAGCCGTGAAATCCGGAGCGGTGCCGATTCCAATGACGCCGCCAGGCGTTGAGCACTTCACGGTGAACCGAGCAGCACCGGACCACGCGGTGCCGATTCCAATGACGCCGCCAGGCGTTGAGCACCGAGATTGCGATGTTACGGCCCGATCTTGATGTGCCGATTCCAATGACGCCGCCAGGCGTTGAGCACTACGTGAGCCAGATCGCCGAGGTCACGGCCAGGTGCCGATTCCAATGACGCCGCCAGGCGTTGAGCACACGGAGACTCGACAGCCGACGGCACGAGTCAGGTGCCGATTCCAATGACGCCGCCAGGCGTTGAGCACCCGACGAGCTGAACCGTCGCAACCATCGCCGGTGCCGATTCCAATGACGCCGCCAGGCGTTGAGCACCTCGACTCTGCGCCGGAAGGCCGCACGTCATCGCCTCGGTGCCGATTCCAATGACGCCGCCAGGCGTTGAGCACTCGGTCGCGGCGCGACTCGAAGCCGTCAGCTCGATGGTGCCGATTCCAATGACGCCGCCAGGCGTTGAGCACCTAGTCGTCCCGGCTCGGCGATCGTGCTGCAGTGTGCCGATTCCAATGACGCCGCCAGGCGTTGAGCACCAATGCACCGACGCCGGAAGTCGACGAGCGAATCGACGTGCCGATTCCAATGACGCCGCCAGGCGTTGAGCACTATTCCGAGCCGCGTTGACGCATCGCGAGATCGGGTGCCGATTCCAATGACGCCGCCAGGCGTTGAGCACAGGCTGAGTCGCTGGCATGACCGGCACGTCGACAGCGGTGCCGATTCCAATGACGCCGCCAGGCGTTGAGCACATCGGTGCCGGAGCAAACCGGAATCGCTGCATCGTGCCGATTCCAATGACGCCGCCAGGCGTTGAGCACTGGGCACGACTTGCCGATTGCGATCGCCGAACGTGCCGATTCCAATGACGCCGCCAGGCGTTGAGCACCTGCGATAATGCCGGCGATGCCGACGTGGGGTGCCGATTCCAATGACGCCGCCAGGCGTTGAGCACCTGAGGTCGGAATCGTCGGGGCTGGCGGTCGCGTGCCGATTCCAATGACGCCGCCAGGCGTTGAGCACGCTCGGCGGCAAGGCGCGTCGTACCGCATGTGCCGATTCCAATGACGCCGCCAGGCGTTGAGCACCTATGT
>CAWFGE010000002.1:0-47333 GCA_963815195.1 uncultured Planctomycetaceae bacterium | reverse complement strand
CTGGTAATGCTGGCCCCATTCGCGGCCGTAATGATCGAAGGCCACTTTCGGGGTGTCGCCCATCAACTCGGCGAGCGTTTCGATGGAGCATCCCACTCCCTCGTTCCAAAAACCAGCCAGCATGCGGTGAGCAAACGTGTGCCGGCAGGTGTAGCAGGAGTAATTTTTCCGCGGCGGGTTCTTGATCCCAGCCGAGTTCGCGTTTCATCTTCCGAAAACGGGCGCCGCCGGTGACTTTCTTCCAGGGCGGCCCTGCGGATTGCGAAAGACAACGGCCCCGGACTCTCCCGCGGTCGGGGAAATCAAATCCCGAGTCAATTCCGCGACCTCCGATCGCACCGGAATTTTTCGCGTCTTCTTGGTCTTCGAAGAGTAAACCCGCCACATCATCCCTCGCTCGGTTTCCTCCACATCTGCGACCGTCAAACGTGCCAATTCGCAAAACGGCCGCAGGCCCGTCTGAATTGCGGCAAAGAGAAAATTGGCGAATGCCTCATCCGTCGCGGAATAGAGGAGGGCCTCTTCCTCAGGATCAATGGATTGCAACCGCGGTTTTTGCGGCGGCTTTTTGAGCCCCGTCAGCGGGTTCGGCACGTCGTACATATCCTGAGCATGATTGAAGGTGCCCAACACGATCGTCATTGCATTTCGCTTCGTGACCGGGGATTTCCAAGTGGAGCGGCTTTCGACCCAATGCTGCACGTGCCCTTTTCGTAACTCATTCACCGGCAGCGCCCCACAGTAGCCACAGAAATCGTTCAGATAACGCACGACCTCTTCATGGTATTCCATTCGAATCATTTCCTTGGCCGCTCGCTGTTCACAATAATCGATGAAATGTGAACACACTTTCGCCACGACCCACTGGTCTTCGCTGGCCTGTTCCGCGGAGGGGCGCCAGTTGCCCGCGGCTTTCACGCGAGCCAGAGCCAGTTCCGCGGCGGGCCGATTTTCCTTGCCCCGGATCGGATCCCCCGCTTCATCATACAGCCGCACGCGGCCTTTGGTTCCCGGTGGAGTGAAATACCAGCTGTCGGTCTGTTTCCAATACCAGGCTTTCCCGCGAGATCGCCGTTGACGGCCCGTGTTGTTGTTTGTCATGCCTTCGACTTTCTCCCTGGGGGTGAGGCGGCTCGCTTTTGCTTTTTCTGAGTCGCCGACTTCGAGGCCGAGCGGGATTTTTTATCGTGCGGCCGGCCGGATTTCGAGCGGCTTTTCGCCGAGGTTTTTTCGTCGGCTGCATTGGACTCGGCTTTGGCGTCTCCGTCGCGGGCTTCCCCGATGGCGTTCCAGAGCGGATCCTGATAATGCTGGCCCCACTCCCTGCCGTAATGCTCAAAAGCCACCTTCGGCGTATCGCCGATGAGTTCCGCCAGGGTTTCGATGGAGCAACCCACTCCGTCCGTCCAATACCCGGAAAGCATCCGATGAGCAAAGGTATGGCGGCAGGTGTAACAGGAATACTTCCCCTTAATGGGATCCTGGTCCCAGCCCAACTTCTTTTTGATCGCGATAAACCGCACCACGCCGGTGGTCCGCTTCCAAGGATTGCCTTGGGTGTTCCGAAGGAGGGGCAATCCCGAGCCCTTGGGGGCCGTTTCCATCAAAGTTCGCGTCAACTCGGCCACCTCCGGCCGCACGGGGATCTTCCGTGTCTTTTTGGTCTTGGACGAATAGACCCGCCACATCATCCCCCGCGGCGTCTCTTCCACGTCATCCGCTGTCATTTTCGCCAACTCGCAAAACGGTCGCAGGCCGGTATGGATGCTGGCGAACAGGAACTCCTTAAAACGGGGTTCGGTGGCTTCATAGATCGCCTGTTCCTCTTCCGGCGTCAGGGATGCCAATCGCGGTTCCGCCTTGGGTTTCTTCAATCCTTTGATCGGATTCGGAATCCCAAACATCTCGGCAGCCCGATTGAACGCTGCCAAGACAATGGCAATCACCCCGGAGCGCGTGGCAGGGCTCCGCCAGGTCGGATGGTTATCCAACCACTTTTGAACGTGCCCCTTCTTGAGCTGAGCCACCGGAAGGGCTCCGCAGTATCCGCACAAATCGTTCAGCCAGGCGGCGGAGTTATTTCGATGCCCCAGGCTGATCGTGCCTTTCGCCAATCCCCGCTCGCAATACTCCAGATACTCGGAACAAACGCGGGCCACGATCCATTGGCCCCCGGCATCTCCGCCTGCGGGTTCCCGTTCCCAGGTCAATTTTTCCCGAGCCAGTGCGATCTCCGCGGCTTGCCGATTTTCCTTGCCCCGGATTCGTTCCCCTTGCTCATCGAACAGCGGCACGCGTTGTTTCGTGCCGGGTCGGGTGTAATACCAACAGTCAGTTTGTTTCCAATGCCACGCGGACCCGTGCGACTGCCTGCGTTTTTTGGATTTTCTTCCCATCGTCCTTTCCGTCCTTTCCGTGCTCTGCGCCGTATCGCCGCCATTGACCCGCCGCCCGGCGCGATTGATACTAAAGCGGAGTTTTCGATATGCCAGCATCAGCCCCTTTGGGAGGCCAGCTCATGTTCTTCTCGCGACGTTTTCCCTTGAATGGATTCCCTGCCCATTTACTACACAAATTTGCTACATTCATTCTTATCCTCGGACCAGCCATTTTGTCAATAGGCACTTGCAAAAAAGGGGTATCAGCGGATAATAAGCGTGTACCTAATATTGTACTAATACTTGCGGACGATCTGGGCTGGAGCGATCTGAGCAACGAAGGCTCCACGTTTTACCAAAGCCCGAATATCGACCGGATCGCCCGGGAAGGCATGAAGTTCACGCGGGGTTATGCCGCGTGCCAGGTGTGCAGCCCGTCGCGGGCGAGCATTGTCACGGGCAAGTATCCGACGAAGCATGGCATCACGACCTGGATCGGCGACCGTTCGGGCGCAGGCTGGCGGAGCTCGGGCCGGCAAGACAGCCACCTGCCCGCGGATTACGAGCACAACTTGCGGGCCAGCGAGATCACGCTCGCGGAAGCCCTTCGCGACGCGGGCTATAAAACCTTTTTCGCCGGCAAATGGCACATGGGGAGCAAAGGCTCTTGGCCGACGGATCACGGTTTTGAAATCAACAAAGGCGGCTGGGACGTGGGCAGTCCGCGGGGCGGATATTTCTCGCCCTGGGAGAATCCCAATCTCAAACCGGGACCGCCGGGCGAATCGCTGCCCATTCGCCTGGGCCGGGAAACCGCCGAGTTCATCGAGGCGCACAAAGACCAGCCGTTTCTCGCGTATTTGTCCTTCTATTCGGTGCATGGTCCGATTCAAACGTCGCCCGGCCTTTGGAAGAAGTACCGCAACAAAGCCGCGGACGCGGGCCTGGTGAAAGAGCGGTTCCTGTTTGACCGCCGGCTCGCCGTCCGCCAGGTGCAAGACTGCCCGATCTACGCGGGGATGATCGAATCGATGGACGACGCCGTCGGCATGGTGCTCAAGAAACTCGACGAGTTGGGGCTGGCGGAGAACACGATCGTGTGTTTCACGTCCGACAACGGCGGCGTGTCGTCCGGGGATTCCTTCTCGACGAGCAATCTCCCGCTCAGGGGCGGCAAAGGCCGGCAGTGGGAGGGCGGCGTCCGCGAACCGTTCTACATCAAGGCCCCCAGCATCACCAAAGCCGGCACGACCTGCGACGTGCCCGTGAGCGGCATCGACTGGTATCCCACGCTGCTCGAACTCGCCAGCGTCCCGGTTCCGCGCGAGCAGGACATCGACGGCGTGAGCCTCGTGCCTTTGCTCAAGGGCGGCTCCATTCCCGATCGGCCCTTGTTCTGGCATTACCCCCATTACGGAAACCAAGGCGGCGAACCCTCGTCGATCATCACCCAGGACGGTTGGAAGTTGATCCACTATCACGAAGACGGCCGGGACGAACTCTATCACCTAACGGCCGACACCGGAGAACAACGCGACCTCGCCGCCACAGAACCCGACCGCGTGAAAGCGTTCCGGACCCGGCTCGACGCCTGGCTCAAAGCGACGGGCGCCAAGTTTCCCAAAAAAGATCCCCAGTTCGACCCCGCCAAGCGGGCCGCCCGCTGGGAGTCGCTGAAATCCCAAGGCAAAGCCCGCCTCGAAAAGCAACACGCGGGTTATCTCGAACCGAATTTCACTCCCAACCGCGACTGGTGGGGCAGCGCCCCGAAAGACTGAAACCACCGTGAGCGGCTGGGCGTTAGTGGCCGGTGATTTTTGTGGTTGTCTCGCGATGCCCAAAACCGGCGGCTGGCGGCGAGCCGCTCAGAGATTGATGCCGGTGATCGGGACGAACCTTTTTTCGTCGGCCGTGTCCGGAAAGTGAACTTCAAAACAATCGAACCGCCATGAAACGCAAACAGCCGAGCGATGAAGAACACGATCCTCCGCAACCCGCAGCGGGCGGGGAAAACGCAGATCAGGTGAACCCGGTGCCTCAAAACAAGCGTTATCACGGCAACCGCAAGGCCCTTCAGCTTTGCCGGCAGGTGCAGCGGGCGCTGACTTACGCCTTGGGCGACTGCGATGATGACGTGCTCGCCAGCTTGTATGTGGACTCCGTCGATCCCGCCCCCAACGAGAAGCATTTGATGGTCACGGTGTCTCCCTTGGATGCGGACGTATCGCCCGAGGATGTGCTCGTCCGCCTGCAGCATGTGTACGGGAAACTCCGGAGCGAAGTCGCGGCGTCAATTCATCGCCGGCGCGTCCCCGAACTGACCTTCCTCTGCGTCCCGCCGACTTTGCCTTCGCCCGGTTCATGAACCGCCCGTTTGAAAAATCGCCTCGGCAATCTCGCGGGGCGTCTCGGTTCCGGTGATGCCCAAGGGCCGGCATTCTTCGAGGTTGCGAAACCACGTGTGCTGCCGTTTGGCAAATTGCCGGGTCCGCCGCTGAATCATCTCCCGCATCCCGGCGTGATCGATGTTGCCTTTTAGGTAATCGATGACCTCTTTATATCCGAGCGCCTGCCGGGCCGTTTGGCTGATGGGCCGCGGCGAGGCGAGGAGATCTTCGACCTCCGCCACCAAGCCGCGTTCGAGCATCCGTTCGGCCCGGTGGTTAATCCGTTCGTGCAGCCAATCGCGGGGCGGGTTGAGCCAGAAAACATTTCGGGGCCGATCGCCGACCGGCAGCGGTCCGTGCTGTTGTTGGGCGGACAGCGGTTTTCCGGTGAGGTGATACACTTCGAGCGCCCGAATCAACCGCCGCCGGTCCCGCGGATGAATCCGGCCCGCGGCCACGGGATCGACCGCTTCGAGCCGGCTGTGCAAATCATCTTCGGCTTCCGCCTGGGCGGCGGCTTCCAATTCGCGGCGGAAGTCCCAATCCGCGGAAGGCCCTTCGAACACGCCCCGCAACACGCCCCGCAGATAAAGCCCCGTCCCGCCCGCAAACAGCACGCTCCGTCCGCGCGAGAAAATGTCTCTCACGGCTCGGTCCGCCGCCGCCACATAATCGGCCAGGCTGAACGCTTCGTGCGGTTCGATGATGTCGATCAAGTGGTGCGGAACGCCGCGCTGTTCCTCGGGCGCGGGCTTGGCGGTGCCGATGTCCATGCCGCGGTAGATCGCCATCGAATCCAGGGAGACAATCTCCGCCCCCAATCGCTCGGCGAGCAGGACGGCCGCGGCCGTTTTTCCCGAAGCCGTCGGCCCCGCCAAAAACCAGCACTTTTTGAGAAGTTCCGCATCCAACTGCATGAAACCGTCAAATTCCTCACAAGTCGCAAAAAGCCGCAAAGCCCCCCGGCTTGGGCGGGTTTCCCGAGGCCGGCCGGCCTTTGCGAAAAGTTCCCGGATTGTCTCGCCGGCCCCGATGGATATGATTTCAGCACCGGACCGCTCCCGCCAATGCCGGCGCGAGGCTTTCTCTCCTGACGCCGCCTCTTTAATATGGCAAGGACAAACCGCTTTCGGCAAGGTTCCGCTTTTTTCGGCGAATGCCGGGTTCTTTCTGTTTATTTGTAAGGTCTGCTCAATGCCGTCGTATGAAACGCAATTGTCGCTCTCCTGCCCGCGGGACGTGCTGTTTGAATTCTTGATCCGCCCGGCCAACGTGATTTTGCTCAGCCCGCCGGAGATGAATTGCACCCTGCTCGATGCTCCGGACGTGGTCAGCGAAGGCAGCCAGATTCGCTTTCAGGTCGAGGCGATGGGCTTCAAACAGCAGATCGTGCACGAGATCACGAACCTCAAACGGCCGGACGGATTTCTCGTCCGCGAAGTGGAAGGGGTCCTCAAGAAATACGAGCACGAGCACTTTCTGGAAATCCAAAGCGAGACGGAAACGCTGCTCATCGAGCGCGTGCACTATGAGCCGCCCGGCGGGATGGTGGGATTTTTGCTGACGGAAAGCCGGGTCCGCGAAGGCTTGGAAAAGAACTTCGCGCACCGGCACCGCATCCTCAAACAGCAGATCGAAAACGCATGAACGTGCCCCGCAGGCCCCGCCCCCCTAAGGAAAGTCAGCCCTCAGGGGCCGGCACCCTTTTGGCCCTGTTCGCTCTGCTGGCCGCCGCCGGGGGCTTGATCGCCTTGGGCACGCTGGTCATGCCTCAACTCTTCGCATTCCCCGCCGTGGTGTTCGGCTTTTTCTGCTTCGGGGCCCTCCATTACCTCCTTTGGGGCTGGTGGCTCAAACCCGCCCCGCCGGAGGAAGAAGAGGACGAGATTTCGTAAAACAGAAGCTCCCAGGCAAACTCGTGTGGTGCTCCCCGGCCGGGGCCGATCGAGGAATAAACCGGCGTTCGGGGAATAAAATCCCACGGTCGCGCATCCTCCCCATAACATCACGAAAACTTTGCATTTCGGGAGGCGAATCATGCGCTACTTCTCGCGATCGTTCTATTTGGCGGCGGGCCTGGCCGTTGTTCTTTGCGCGTGCAACGGAACACACGAAGACCGGCAGATTGAGTTTTCTCCGGACGGGAAATCGGTCGGTTTTCAACACGGCCGCGACGGGATTTATGTCCGGGACGCCGAGCGCGGCCGGGTCGAGCTGGTGTATCAGCCGCCCGGGGAAGTGATCGCCGCGAGCACGCCCTTGTGGTCGCCCGACGGCGACCGGCTGGTGTTTGCCACCGCGACGCCGGAGGATCCGAAACTCGCGCAGCAAGCCAAAGAAGCGGCCAAAAACTCGCAAGACGAGTGGGCGGCGAATCCCGAAGGCCGATACGTCGGCGAGGCTCCGGCCGTTTATGAGTGCTGGCTTTCCGAGCGGGGCAAAGACCGCGCGCTCGGTCCGCCGCGCAAGTTGTTCGAGGCCAAAGTCAATCACGTCGGACTAATTGCCGCCAATCTCGCGGTCCGCTGGCACCCGGCGGGGAACGGGCTCTTGTATCTCGATCGGGCCCAGGGCAAGACCCATCAGGTGCGGGAGTTCAATTTCAAGGTTTCCAGCACCCGCCGGGCGGTGCCGTTTCTGGCGGAGTGCCTGCTGTTCGATTGGTCGCCGGACGGAAAGCGGTTGGCATTGGTGGTCCACGCCAAACAGCCGGAAAACAACGGGATCTGGATCGGTTCTCTCGAAAAGAATGACTGGTGGCGGGTGCCGTCTTCCAAGGTGGCATTCGAAGGCGAGGCGCAGAATCTGCTCAACTCCGCGCGAAAACTGCGGCCGGTGTGGTCGCGGGACGGACGGCGGTTTGCCTTTGTCGCGCCGATTCTCCCGGACGGCCAGGTCAACGACTCGATCGATGTTTTGTATGTGGGCGAACCCGGAGCGAAATTGGTGCGAGAGCTTTATCGGACACAGGGAACGCTGCACGAGTTGCACTGGTCGCCCGAGGGTGACCGCCTCGGTTACTTGATCCGGTCGAAGACGCTCGATCAACTGCGGGGCACGCTGTTTCACGATGGGCTGTCCGATTTGCTGATGACGCAGCGCCTGGGCGAAACCGAGCCGGTGCCCGTGTCGCTGCGTCCCGTCCGGCATTTTGCGGGCTGGAATCGGACCGGGACGCGGCTGGCCTACACGCTGCCCACGCCGACGGGACCCCATGCCGAGCTACAGTGGGCGTTTTTGCTGCCGCCCCGCGCGGGGGCCCGCGATCGGGTGGTCGTAGCGGATTCCGCAAGGCCAGATTCCGAACGGGAAGTGTTTTCCGGCATGCGGGCGTCATTTCTCAATTGGTCGCCGCAATCTGATCGGCTTTCTTTGTGGGCCACGTTTGCACCGTCGCACGCGCTCTTGCCTTTCGGTCTCGCGGGCGGTGCGGGTCTGCGGCCGGGCGACCCGGCGATCCTCTTGGACGCGAATACCGGCCAGGTCGATTGGATGCCCATCAACGCCGGCGAGAAAGTGCAGATCGGGCATTATTATTTGCTCCGGAAAAACTATGCCGAGGCTCGACGGTGGTACGACGAGGCCGCCGCCGACTTCGCCGCCCAACAACCGGACGAGAACCGGTCTCAGGCTGCGGATTTCTGGAATCCCCGGCGGTTCGAGTTCTTTCACTTTTATTGCCTGGAGCAACTCGGCGAACATCAGGCCGCGTCGAAGAAGCTTCGCGAGTTCTTCACGTTGACGAACTACCAGCCGCCCCCAGCCAAACAGGCGAACGGCGGGCCGCCGATCGGTCCGGAGATTTCCGCCGACGCTCACGCCCTGCTCCGGCAGTTGTATGTGGCTCAGGTGTTTCTCAGTCTGGATGCACCCGAAGCGGGTCTCGTGTTCTTCGAGCAGAGGCCGGCCGACTATGCAGAGCTTTTGCCTCCGGAAAGCTTGGAGCCGGAACGCTTCGCCGCGTTGCTGGCCCGCGCGCAGCTTCTGCTCAATGCCGAGCGCTTTGACGCGTTTGCGAAACTCGCCACGGACGAGATGTTGCCCCGGCTGTTAAAGCAGGACCTTCCATCCCTGGATGACCGCTCGATCGAGCAAATCAGCACGGCGTCCCCCGGCATCGCGGCCGCGGGGTTTTGCCTGTTGCCCTTGATGGCCGGCGAGTTTGTCAATTCGTTGTCCGAAGACACATTAAACGAAATCCTCCCCGCGTGGACCGCGTTCCGCGATCAAACCCAAAGCCAGGTGGTCCGGTTATGGATCGACCGCTTTGTGTTCCTGGCCTCTGAGCGAACCGGCCAACAGGCCCAAGCCGGGGCCGCCCGAAACCGCTACGAAATGAACCTCCAAAAACCGAAGTTCGATTTTGAAACGATGTTCAATTCCGAACTGTTCGATTTCCGCAGGCAGTTGCAGGTGTGGGACGCCATGCTCAATGCGGTGAGGACCGGCACTCGGTGAACGGAGATTTTTCCAGGCCGGCGGCTAGCGGCCAGCCGCTCAGCCGGCGGCTGCCCCGCTCCTCAAAAGAATCTCCTGGCACCAGGGCTGTGCGGGCCAGGCGAACAGGGCGTCCGCTGTTTGAATCGCGGCAGGCGATCCGCTGACGAGGCCGGCTTTCGCGAGGCTCCTCAGCCAATGGCCGCCGAGATAGACCGAGCCCAAACTGAAGGGAGTCAGCTCCAATTCCGGGGAGGATGTGGTTTTCGCGCAGCGGCCGATGCCATTGGCGTCGGCCTCCAATGAATACACGCCCTCGTTCCAGGGGGCATATTCGTCGCGGAAGCGAAACACCAGCCGCCCGGCCGCGGAATACCGCCGGCGGTTGAGCGCCTCCGCCACATTCACCGGGCGGAGCCAGATCGAATCGCTGACCGTCCGCCGCAGTTCGCGGGGCTGTTCCAGCCACCAGACGAGCGGGTCATCGACCGGCAGGTTCCAATGCGTGATGTGGGCGATCAAGTCCACGCCGAAGAGGAACTGCCATAATCCGCGCTCGGCTTCCGCATCGACGCCGAGGAGTTCGATGATTTGCAGTTCGGTCGCATGGTTTTCGTAATTGGTCTTCGTGCGGTAAATGCAGTAGCCGGCCGGCTCTCCGCCCTGGTGATACAGCACCCGGCGGTGGGAGGTCGCGCCGCGGCGGAGTTCTTCGGGGTCGGCCAGATTGCGGATGCTCCACCACAAGGGCGTGCGCTGGAACATCCCGGGCCGCTCGCTCGCCACGCGGTCGTAAACTTCGGGGAACCGGGCCAAGGCTTCCTCGGCATTCACCAATCGCACGCGGCCGCGAATGTCCACGGGATGGAGCAGTTTCGCGTGCGGTTTTTGGAGGTTGATGCGGACGGCCTCGGCGGCAGGGCCGTATCCGAATCGGCCGTAAATGCCGCTTTCCGACGCCCAGAGTGCCGCGAGCACCTGGCCTTGCTCGTTCGCGTCGCGGAAATGTTCGAGCATATGCGACCGCAAGATTCCCTGCCGGCGATGCGTGGGCAGGACGGTGACGACCGTCGTTCCCGCCGCGGGCACCTGCGTCCCGCCGGGAACCGTGAGATCCAAACGGTACGATCCGAAGGTGGAGACCATCTCGTCGCCGTCGAACGCGGAATACAAATCCGCCTGCTCCATCGCGATGCGAAATCGTTCCCGCCAGCCGGGCGAAGGATCGTTGCCGAAGGGCACGGACATCGCCTGCTGAAACTGGGCCTGTTCTTCCGCTGCGATCTTGCGAATGGGAAACCGCATCGCCCGTCCCTTTCCCCGCGAAACCTTCAAACGGTCCACAATCCCCTGATAGCGACACCGATTACTAGAAAAGGTTCGCGAAACTCGTCGCGGCGGCTTCCAGCCGCCGAGGTTCTCCACAGCGGCAAGATCCACGACGCGGAGATAGAGATTCGCTATTGCGAGACCCGGCGGAGGGTGTAGCGGTGCGGGCGGGGTTGTTTGAGCTTTTGGATCGACTCTTCCGCCTCGGCCACGAGCGGGTCGAACTGCGGGACTTCCTTCGCGTTCTGGCCCTGCTCGTGTTTGCGGAACAGGAACAGGTACGTCACGTTTTGCGGCCGCCAACGATAAAAATACAACCGGTTCTTCCAGAGGATGGCTTCGCGGAGTTTCGCCGATTGCTCGAACTCGGCCCCGGCTTGGATCAAGACGCCGTCCGCCCAGTTTTGCGGATCGCCCTCGGCGACTTTTTGGCCGTCGATTTCCAAAACATACCGCCCCGGCTTGAGGCCCGTGACGATCAAATTGTCTCCATAATCTTTCGACAAAGGCAGCGCCGCCGAGGTCGCGGTGAACTCCAGGCCGTCTTTTCCGGCTTTGAGATCCTTGACCGTCACGCCTTCAGCGGGCTCGGCTTTGCCGGCGGCGGAGAGTGTCAGGTTCCAATGCGGCAGTTGCCAATCGAAGGCCCTTCGCAAAAACAGAGCCGTGTACCAGTAGCCCCGCGCATTCCAATGCCGGCCGTCTTCGCTGATGGATTCAAACGGAACATCCGGAAACTTGCGGGTGGTCTCCATCCATTCGGCGATCGATTGATAGAAATCGACAAAGGGCGCGTTCTCTTCGCGGGCCAGTTCTTGGACGGCATCCCGGTAGAGTTTGAGATCCGCTTCCCGCTCTTTGAGATTCGGAATCGGAAACGCGGCCGCATTGTGCGCCGGGGGGCCCAGGAACACGAAGCGCGCCTTTGTGGGTTTGAGGTCCTTTAAGAGCTTGCGGTACTGGGCGAGAAATTTTTCGAGGCCCTTTTTGCCCGCGAAAGATTCGTTGGCTCCGTAGCCCAGGATGATGACGGTGGGCTTTAAGTCCCGCACCTGGGCGAGCAGGCGTTTGTAGCCCTCGGCGGGCGGATCGAAAATTCCCCGCGACTCGGCCCACACGGTATCGCCGCTCCAACCGAGGTTCCGAAACGTGATGTGCCGATTCGGGTGGAGCACGGTCATCAGCATTTCCCAGCCGGCATAGCGCTGCTCGCGTTCGATCATCGTGCCGCCCAACAGCACCACGCGGTCGCCGTCCTGGAGTTCAAACGCGGGCTTGGAAGCCTCCTCGCCGGCGGCCGATTTCGGCACCGCCTGCCACCAAGCCGCCACAATTCCCATCGCCGCCAGAACCCATGCTGATTTCATCGCCACCTCGCTCGAAAAATCCGTCGTCGTTCGTGCCATTCAACTAACGCGGCAGAGAACGCGTTGTCAATGCCGCGGGAGGGCGGCAAGGACTTCGCACCGGACACGGGCCTACTCGGCGTGATAGCCGCGCCACATCCAGACGAGGGTGTCGGCCAGGGTCTGTTCAAAAACTTTCCGGTCGCAGTGGCGCGTCCCGCGGCTGAAGACGAAGCGATAATCGTAGCCTTTCGCTTTGAGGGCGGCGGCCGTGCGTTTGTTGGCCATCACCCAGTTATGATGCGTGCCTTCCGGATCGTTGGGCCGCAGGTCGAATTGGGAAACGTGCGTGAAGATCCGCAGCGGCTTTTTGTCGGTGTTTTCGATCAGCTTCATCCCGGAATGATATTCCCAGGCTCCCCAGGGATACTTGGCTTCCTCCGGGGCGTCGTCGTCTTGCTGATCGACGAACGTGCCCGAATAGGTAATCAATCGCCGAAACAAATCGGGCCGGAACCAGCCCATGCTGAGCGCCGCCGCGCCGCCCGAGCTGCAGCCCATCGCGGCCCGGCCCCAGGGATTGTCCGTGAAGGCGATTTTGGGATAGGCCGCTTTGATCTCCGGATTCTTCAGCACCGCGGGCAAGACCTCGTCGTTGATGAACCGGGCCAGGCGGTCCGACATGGTGTCGTATTCCAGCCCCCGCTCGCTGCCTTTGCCGTCGTTCCCGCCGTTCTGCACGGCGATCGCGATGAAGGCCGGCAGCTTGCGGTTCGGATCCTTGGAAATGGTCAGGTTGTCGAGCGCATTTTTCACCAGATCGAGCCGGCTCGGCCCGTCGTGCATCACGAGAATCGGGGCCTTTGTGCCGTCTTTGTAAGCGGCGGGCACATACACGTAAATCTTTCGCTCCTTGCGGACTTCCTTGCGGGAATCGAGCGTCGAATCGTCGCCGGGAAAGATCTTGCTGTCGGCGAGCGGCATCGAAAACTCGAACGACTTGCCCTTCGGATTGCGCCGGTCCGTCAGGTCGGGATCGATCTTGTAATCGGGACCGATCGTGAAATCCCCGTTGCCTTCCGTGCCGGGATTCTCCGAGTCACCTTCATCGGCCAAGGCCGGATTCGGCAACGAAACCGTCAACCCCATCGAAAGAACACAGGCAGAAAAGACGGCGAGAATTGCGGATTTGTAAAACATCGGACCAATCGATACCTAGGGAAGCGGAAACGCGGATCGGGAAAGTGCCACACCCATTGGGCGGGAGACTCGTTTTGGTTCTTTTTTCCCAAAAACACCCGGGTGCGTCAACGATCACGGTCTGATTCAGAGCCTTCCCGAACGAAACGTCACTGGATTCCCGGCCAACTTTGGGCCATCATGGCGGGCGGGTTTCGATCGGTCCACCAAACCCGGCGAGCAGACCCACCTTCCATCGGCGCCCGCGTCAGCCCCATGATTTCGTGAACCAAGATTACGAACCCCAATCTCAGGCTTGAGGACATCGCCATGCTCAAAAACATTCCCCCGGTGATCTCGCCCGAATTGATGCAGGTCTTGATGCAAATGGGGCACGGGGACGAGTTGGTGCTCGCCGACGGCAACTTCCCCGCCGCGTCGCATGCGAAGCGGTTGGTCCGGGCTGACGGGCACGGGGTGCCTGAGCTTCTGGAAGCGATCCTCCAATTCCTGCCGCTGGACACTTTCGTGGAAGCCCCCGCCGCGGTGATGCAGCCGGTCGAGAGCCAAGCCGCCGAACCGCCGATCTGGCAGGATTTCCGCGACCTGTTGAATGCCGCCGAGGACAAAAGCGTCCGCTTGGAAATCGTGGAGCGATTCGCGTTTTACGACCGGGCGAAAGGGGCCTTCGCGATCATCGCCACGGGCGAAACGGCGATCTATGCGAATTTAATTCTGAAAAAGGGCGTGGTTTCTGATTCGACTTGATAGAGGTAAATCATCGCTCAAACTCGATCGACACGACCAGGAAATTTCCCTTGGGGTTCTTCTTTGCAAATTCATCGGGTGTCGTTGTGGGTGTCGCGGAGAATGTGCGGTTTCCTTCGACATACAGCAGCCGCTTTTCGCCGGGGCTGATTCGGCCCGTGAAAGTCTTGTGATGCGATGCTTCAAACTTTTGATGGATTCCTCCATGACCTCCCGACGAGCGAGTCGCGCCCGCCATTGTAATGAGCGTCGTGTGGCCCTCTTCCATTTCCGCGTCCGCCAAGCCGAACCGTACCGAATACGTTGTCAAATACCCATCGCCGATCCGGCTACCGCTGCGGCCGGTGACTTGATTGGCAATTTCCTTGATGACGCCATTGTCCACCTCGCGGACTTCGGTCGTGATCCAGGTGCTTCGGGTGAAGCAAGCTGTCACCGTGGCGATGGTGCGCGGATTGGTCGCCTGATTCCAATGATGAAAGCGGTCCAAGGGGATTTCCTCTTCCTTTATCGGCAGGCGAATCTCCGCGGACCAAGGGAGGGGAACAAGGAAATAACAGGCGATGCCTCCAGCGCAAAGCACCACAAACACAATCTCGCGCCACAACCGCCTTCGCCGACGACTTTTCTCTTTCTCCGATGAAGTGATTATCTCGGGTGAGGACATGGCTCACGTTCCAACTCAAACCAGAATCGTCTGCTCGCGGTCGGGTCCTACGGAGATGATTTCCACCGGGGCTTCGACGAGTTCGCCCAAGGTGTCGAGGTATTCGCGGGTGGGTTTGGGGAAATCGCTGAGCTTTTTGACGCCGGTGATGTCGGTGTTCCAGCCGGGGAGCGTGCGGTACACCGGTTTGGCGCGGGCCAGGTCTTGGACGTGGCTGGGGAAGACCGTGGTGCGTTCGCCGTCGATTTCGTAGGCTTCGCAGATTTTGAGTTCGTCCAGATCGCTAAGCACGTCGAGCAAGGCGACGGCGATGCAATCGACGCCGCTGATCATCGCCCCGTAGCGGGTGGCGACGGCATCGAGCCAACCGCAACGGCGGGGCCGGCCGGTGACGGTGCCGTATTCGTGCCCCACATCGCGGATGTGCCGGCCGATCTCGTCATGGAGTTCCGTGGGGAATGGCCCGCCGCCCACGCGGGTCGTGTAGGCTTTGACGACGCCGATCATCCGCCCGATCGCCCGTTCCGGCACGCCGCAACCCGCATGAATCCCGCAGCCCGAACTGTTCGACGAAGTCACATAAGGAAACGTGCCGTGGTCGATGTCCAAGAGGCTGCCCTGGGCTCCTTCAAATAAGAGCCGCTTCCCTGCCGCGAGTTCGCTGGTGCAGACGCTCGGTCGTGTTGGCGACGTGCGGCTCCAGTCGCTCGGCGTATGCGGAATACTCCTTGTAAATCGCCTCGGCATCGAGCGGGGCGACATCGGGATCGAGGGCTTTCAGAATCGTGTTTTTGTATTTGATGATCTCCGTGAGCCGTTCGCGAAAGAACTGCGGGCGGAACAAATCGCCGATGCGGATCGCATGCGTTCGGCCGGCTTTGTCGCGGTAGCAGGTGCCGATGCCCCGCATCGTCGTGCCGATGCCTCCGTCGCTGCGGGCTTGTTCCAAGACGGCTTCTTCGAGCATGTGATAGGGGAAGATCACATGGGCCCGGTCGCTGATGAGCAGATTGCTCCCCACCGGCCCCCGTCGTTTCACGATGCGGTCGAGTTCCTCGAAAAACGCCTTGGGGTTGATGACGACGCCGTTCGAGATCACCGACAGTTTTTC
Organism: uncultured Planctomycetaceae bacterium; assembly: GCA_963815195.1. Taxonomy (GTDB): domain Bacteria; phylum Planctomycetota; class Planctomycetia; order Planctomycetales; family Planctomycetaceae; genus CAWAVN01. The sequence goes on along the minus strand of CAWFGE010000002.1, from coordinate 31,731 downwards.
CGGATGCAAAACCCCCGCGGGCAGCAGGGAGAGTTTGTAAGTCTCGCCGTCGAAGACCACGGTATGCCCCGCGTTGTTTCCGCCGAGATACCGCACGATCACGTCGTGCTCTTCCGCGAGCAGATCGACGATTTTCCCCTTGGCCTCGTCCCCCCATTGCAGCCCGATCACGGATGTTGCCGACACGTTTGCCTTGTCCTTTTTGGATTTCTCGGTTTTCAGTTTCCGCTACACGATGAACGTCGCGCAATCCAACCCGCTGAGTGTAATGGAACGCCCTCGCAATCGCGAGAGACAAGGCGAGCGTGGGGCGTCAGCCCGGGCGTCAGCCCCATGATTTCATGGAACTCTTCCTCGTTCCTCAGCCCCGCTTGGGAACGAGGTGAGTCCATGTAAGAACCACCGAAAGGCGCGGCCTTTCGGTGGTTTTGGTGTTTGAGGAACGCCGATTATTTTTCGGCCTCCGCTTCGGACTGGCCGACCAGGCCCAGGTGTTTCAGGAACGGTTCGAAGCTGGGTTCGCGGCCGAGGTAATCTTTGACCATGTCCAGTTCATCCTCGGTGCCGCCCTTGGCGAGGATTTTCTCGCGGTAATACAGGCCGGCTTTGGGGCTGAGCATGCCGAGTTCCTTGAACCTTTGGAACATGTCCTCGGCATAGACCAGCGACCAGAGATAGCCATAGTAGCCGGCCTGATAACCCATCAAATGCCCGAAGGACGCTTGAAAATAGGTGCCGGGCACGGCGTCGTACATTTCGATTTTATCGGCCAGTTCCAAACCGACCTTGGTGGTATCGACCACGCCGTCGGATTTCATGTGGTACGTCATGTCCGTCATGCCATAGTAAATCTGGCGTTCCGTCTTCATGCCGGACCCGAGATACCGGGCCTTGAGCATGCCGTCGAGCAGTTCTTCGGGGAACTTGTCGCCGGTCTTGTAATGCTGGGCGAAGAGATTCAAGACGCGGGCGTCCCAGACCCAGTTCTCGAACATCTGCGAAGGGGCTTCGACGAAATCGCGGGCCACGTTCGTGCCGGAGAACTCGCCGTATTTGGCTTCGGTCAGAATGCTGTGCAGGCAATGGCCGAACTCGTGGAAGAAGGTCTCCACTTCGTCATGCGTCAACAGGGAAGGCTTGTCCTCGGTGGGTTTGGTGAAGTTGCACACGAGCGCGGCGAGCGGCTTTTGCACGCTGCCGTCGGGCCAGACTTTTCTCGGATAAAGCCCCCACTGCGCGGCGTGGCCGTATTTGTTGGGCCGGGGAAACAGGTCGATATAAAACTCGCCGAGCACCTCGCCCGTGTTTTTGTCGGTGACTTCATACAGCCGCACGTCGGGATGCCACAGGCTGCGGCCGCGTTCCTCGGCTTCGCCGGTGACGTCGCGGTATTTCAAACCGTATAGCGACTGGGTGATCTCGAACAGCCCTTTGATCACGCGGTCCATCGGAAAATACTCCGCGACCTTTTTGGAATCGACGGCGTATTTCTCCTTCATCAGGCGCTTTTCGTAGAACGAAAAATCCCACGGATAGAGCTTCGCCTCTTTCTCGCCCGTGTGGCGGCGCTTGGCTTCCACGAACTCCGCGTAATCGAGTTCCGCTTTCTTGCGGGCCAGCGGGCGGAGCTTGTTGTAGAAGTCCATCACGTTCTGCGGGTTCTTCGCCATGCGGATTTCGGTCTCGTACTCGGCGGCGTTTTTGTAGCCGAGCATGTTCGCGGCTTCGGCGCGGAGCTTTAAGATCTTTTCCAGAAGGTCCACGTTCTTCTTGCCGCCCCGGCGCTTGTAGACGACCCAGGTTTTCTTGCGGGTGGCTTCGACTTCGCAGTAATCCTGAATCGGCAGAAACGAAGGATAATCCATGCCGACCATATACAGCCCCGCGACCTTCGGCTGGGCTTTGAGGTAATCCTCGCTCATGCCCTTGAGTTCTTCCTCCAACAGCGGCACCTTGGTGTCATCGTCGCGGATGTTCTTTTCGAACTCCAAGGAAAGCTTGTTGGTCTCGATTTCGATCGCCTTCAGACGGTCGCGGTCGGCCGGCGGAAGATCCATCCCCGCCCGGCGGTAATCGCGGAGCATGTGCTCCAAGAGCCGGGCCTGCTCGCCTTCGAGTTTGGGATTGGTGTCGGCGTAGGCTTTGACGGCTTTGTAAAGATCCTCGCGCTTCGTCAGCCCGATGAGCCAGTTGCGGACATCCTCTTCCGCCTGCGAACCACGCTCGCGAAGCGCCGCATCGGGCGAGACATAGGCCATGAACTGCAAAAACTCAGTGTCGAGCCGGAGGTTGACGATCAACCGGTCCACCGCCCCGGGGGTGTTGGTAAAGGTCCGCTCGCTGTCGGGGACGGCGACGGTCGTCGCGATGGCGGCGTCGGCTTTTTTCAAGGCGTCCGCCACCGGGGACTCGGCCGTGCCCTTGTCCTGGGCCTCGGCCCAAGCGGGAACGAACACCAAAGCCGCCATTGCCAAGAACATCCCACACGCCCGCCGGCGAGCTCCCTCTTGTGGATTCATGTATTTCTCCATTCTTTGTGAGTCGGGAAACGCATTCTGCAGAGACGCTCAGTATTGCATCCTCCCGCCGGGCTGTGAAGCCTGCGGTTCTTCAGATCAGGCGGTCAACCCGGTTGGAAGCCGTTACTTTAATGGCCATGCGGGGGCAAGCCCAGGATCGATTCGTAAAACGATCGCAAGAACCGCCGATCTTCCGCCGGGGCCGCTTGCAGGTTCGCGGCCAGCCGCGAAAACATGTTCCACACCAAGGACAGCAGCAAAACGGCGAAGGTGATTCCCACCACCAGCGGCGCGGCCCGGTATTCCATATGGGAGACATTCAGCACATGGGTGATCGACGGATGCCATCTCGGGCCGCTGACCATCTCGCTGATCACATACTCGGCCGGCGTATTGTAAAACAGGCACACGTGCAGGATTCCATAGCCTGCGAGAAGAATCGCCAGCAAATCCGCACGCGGCCCAAACACCGGCCGAAACAGCGCCAAAAACAGGATTCCCCCCGCCGCCACCAGTACCCAATAGTTTTCCACGCGAATCATGTCGAACCGGGTCAGCGAGTCAAAGCCGTCAAAGCCCCGCGTATGGATTTCGGCGATCGGTTGCGCGACGCTTTTGGCCACCCCATCCTCGGTAAACGAAACTCTGCCATAGTGCTGGGATTCCACTCGGCCCATGGCCCAATAGCTGTTGACCATCCCCAGGATCAAAAAGAAACCGGCAATCGCCCCCCAGGGCAGTTTGAGCAGGCCTTGAGCGAGAAACACCGCCCCGGCCACGACTTCATCCCGCATCCATTCCATGGTCCCGCGGACCGAGCGGCTGGGCCAGTATTCGGAAGCCCATTCGCGAAAGACGGCTTCCCAGCGCTTCATCGGCATGCCTTCCGAATTCCGTCCAAACGGGCCGGACCACAACCGTTCCGGCGGCACGGAAAGCACGGGGGCGAGCGCCTCCTGAATCTGCCGGGCTTCCTGGTAGCGTTTCGCCGGGTCCCGGTGCAGGGCTTTGTGGATGACATCATCGACCACGGGCGACAATTTGGCGAGGCTGGAAGGGGCGTCGAATTTCCCCACCGGCAGCCGGCCCGTGAGCATCTCGTATCCCACGACGCCCAAGGCGTAAATGTCCGCCCGGTGATCGACCTCCTGCGGGGACTCCCATTGCTCGGGGGCCATGTAATGCGGCGTTCCGAGCGCTTGCCGAGTCAACGTCAACGTGGGATTCACCGCGCTCGGATACGCGAGCTTCGCCAGGCCGAAGTCCGCGAGCTTCACATGGCCCCGGCGGTCGAACAGGATGTTCTCCGGCTTGATGTCCCGGTGCACCACGCCTTCCCCGTGGGCATAATCCAACGCCCCCGCCAAAGCCGACAGCACCGCCAGCGATTGCTCGGGTTCCAGTCCGCCGGTCCTGAGCACCTCGCGGAGGTTCATGCCGTCCACATATTCCATCACCAGATAAGAGAACTCCTGAGCCTGCCCGAAGTCGTGAATGGTGACGATGTTCGGATGCGAGAGCTTTGCGAGCATGCGGGCTTCGCGGGCGAACCGCTCGGCGAACGCCGGGTCCTGGCTGAGTTCCGCCGGCAGAATTTTGAGGGCCACCACGCGGTCCAGATGCTTCTGGCGGGCCTTGTAAACGCAGCCCATGCCGCCGTAGCCGATGGGCTCGAGGATTTCCAATTCGGGAAACCGATCGGCGAGCATTTCGAGCGCAGGCGGCACGAAGCGCGAACTCTCTCCGCTGTGGACCGATGACGCCTCTTCGCCTTCGAGCCCCAACTGCAACAAGTCCCCGGGATTCAGTTGATCGACCGACAGTTCCGAAGCGGGCCGCGTTTCCGACATGATGCTCTCCCAATCAGGGGAAATGACTCTGACCTATTCCCTTGATAAAAGAAATGCGCCGAAAGGTTACAGAGAAAATCTAAGAAAATCGCAAAAAAGCCGCATCCCCGCAAGGAATCATTCATTAGCCGCAGGGCGCTCGCCCCGGGCTGTTAAAAAATTGGTATTGATCGACGAGGGGCGCGCACCGGACATCAGAACGAGCGGTCGGTGACGAAATCGGTGATGGCTTCCAGAACCCGTTTCGCGGGGGTGGCGGGCAAGAGGGCGAGTTGGCTCCGTGCCGCGGTGGCGTATTCGCCGGCCCGCTGGCGGGTGTAGTCCAGGGCGTCGCTTTGTTCCAGATACGGAATCAGCGCCGCCGGGGTGTTCTCGTCCGGATGTGACAGCAACTCCCGAATCGCGGCTCGATCGGCGTCGCGGGCGGTGGCGACCAGCCGGATCAAGGGCAGCGTCATCTTTTGCTTTTGAAGGTCCGTCCCCAACGATTTGCCGGTGACTTCCTCGCTGCCCAACAGATCCAACAGGTCGTCCGCGATCTGAAACGCCAGGCCGAGCGAACGCCCGTATTGTTCGAGGGCCTCGGTGACCTCGGCATTGGCCTCGGCATAGATCGCCCCGAGTTGGCAGCACAAGGCGCAGAGTTCCGCCGTCTTGCCGTCGATGATGTCCAGATACCGGGACTCATCGAGATCGACGTTGCCCCGCTCGGAAATCTGCAAGAGCTCGCCTTCGCAGACAACGTTCGTGGCCCGGCCGATCAGCCGGCAGGCTTGGGTGCTGTCGAGGCTCGCCGCGAGATGGAACGCGTGGGTGAACAGGTAATCGCCGAAGAGCACGCTCGTCTCGTTGTTCCAGCGGGCATTGACGGTCGCCACGTGCCGGCGGGTCTCGGCTTCGTCCAACACATCGTCGTGCACGAGCGTCGCGGTGTGAATCATTTCCACCACCGCCGAGAGCACGCGGTGGTTATGGTTCGCCCCGCCCGCGGCCTGGGCGGAGAGCAGCAGCAAGATCGGCCGCAGCCGCTTCCCGCGAAACCGGGACGCATGCGCAAAAATGTCGCGGACGCAAGGCCTTCGGCTATGGAGTTCTTCGTGGAACAGGTCCTCCACTTGCCGCAGGTCGTCGCCGATCAATTCCTCGACCTGACTTAATAACCCGCGTTGTCCCATCACATCTTTGTTCATGTTCATTGGGCCTTGATTGGGTCCGTTGGAACGAGAGGCTCAATCGTCTGTATGGATCTCAAACTGTGCGCGTTTGGGTGGCTGGGGCGCAAATCCCCCTTGGAATAAGGCTTCAGCTGCGAATGCTGGGGCGGTGGCCGGGCGAGAAAAATCTCACGCGGCCCCAGCCCTCAAATCTTCTTTTTCCTTGGAACATTGCTTTGCGCCCCAGCCACCTGCCTGTGTTTGGATTTGTCCCCTCTCCCCTCGGGGGAGAGGGTTAGGGTGAGGGGGCCGAGGGCAGAAAATACTTACGCAATCTCATTCAACTCCCCGTCATCCGGCCATCGGGCCGCACTACATTGTTGTCCGCTGAAACGTGCCGCTCTTGCCGCCGCGTTTTTCCACCAGCCTTATCGGGCCGATGGACATTTCGCGATCGATGGCTTTGCACATGTCGTAAATCGTCAAGGCCGCGACGCTCGCGGCGGTGAGGGCTTCCATCTCCACGCCGGTGCGGGCCTGGATTTTCGTCGTCGCGACGATCCGGATCCGCCCGTCGTCGCCGGTTTCAAAATCGATCGTCACGCTGTCCAACCCCAAGGGATGGCAGAGCGGAATCAAATCCGCCGTCTTTTTCGCCGCCATGATCCCCGCGAGCCGGGCCACCTCGTACACATCGCCTTTGGACAACTCCTTGTTGTTGATCTTTTCGAGCGTTTCCGGGAGCAGCGTGACGAAGGCCTCCGCGACGGCGAGCCGTGCGGTGACCTCCTTGCCGCCCACATCGACCATCCGGCTGGCTCCGTCTTCGTCAAAATGCGTCAAATCCGCCATGAAACAAACCGCAAAACACGGGAGACATTCACCAAGAAAATCCAAAAACCAATGCACTATAGTCCTAGGCCCTAGGCGCGACAACCCACTCCGCGAAACCTTCGCCGCGGCCCGTGGTCCGGTGTGCAGAGCGGGTTTTTCCGATCTATTCGGAGGGGTTTTGGGGGGATTCCCGGAAGTGATAAAACGCGCCCAGCCGAACGCCCTGCCGGCGGACTTCCGCTTGGGGCCGGGCCGGGGCGATGTGCTTTTGAATTTGAGGAGCGAGATCGGCTTCGCGGCGGAAGACGAGGAGATACTCGGCTTCGCCGGTTCGCTCCGGATGGCACGGCTCCAGCCGAATTCCCCGCCGCGAGAGTTGGGGATGCTGACTTTCCAAAAACACAAGCTGGAGCGGATGCAGCACCGGCGTCACATGCACCACTCCGTTTCGGGGGACGGTTTCAATCGCTTCGTCCCAAAGGTCGCGGGTCAGGCTCTCACCCCAATAGTCGATTTCCATGCCCACCCGCTCCGCACCGGGCAGACCGCCGATCAAGAGGTTGTAATAGCTGAGATAGCACGGACTCATCGTAAACAGGCCATCGCTTTGCAACAGAAAGATCACCGCAAACACCGCCGCGGCGATTTTTCCGCCCGCCCGGTCTCGAAACCACCGCCACGTCATCACCACGCCCCGGCCGACGGCAACAGCCCACAGCGGAAACGAAACCAGAAACAGCCGCGCCCCGTCATACACCGCCACGCCGGGAACCGCGAACACGACGAGCGGAAACACCGCCGCCGCGAGGATTAATTGGAATCGTCCATCGCGGAGATGAAACGCTTTCCGGTCATCGCGGCCGGCGGCTCCAAAGCAGCCCCAGATCAACAGCCCGGCCGGTATTGTCGCCAAAAACAAGACGAACGGGTAATGCCAGGGCACACGGGCATCGGCGAAGCGGTCGCCCAAATACCAGACATATAATGTGGACCGGTCTGTGGTCCGGCGGAAGTACTCGACGAAGTGTCCCCACGGATCAAACCATAACCAAGGCCAGCCGATAAAAAATACGGCTAAACCCGCGAAGCCCCAAATCAACAGCGGAACAATCGCTCGGCTCCGCCAATGCCACAGAGCCCACAGCACCACCGGCGGAGCGATGAGCACGGCTTGGATTTTCGTCAGCAACGCCAACCCCCACACAATTCCCGCCAGGGCCGCGTGCTTCCCGGTGGGAGGGGGTTTTAGGTCAGAGTTTTCCACGCGATGCCACCAACCGGCGACCGCGAAAATCGCCGCCGTGTAGGTCAAGTTCATCACGGTTTCGAGGGCCGCGAGGTGCGCGTGGCCGAACACGCGGGGCATCAAGATCAAGCTCAAGGCCGAGATGGTCCCCGTCCCCAATCCAAACCAGCGGGCAGAGACGGTGCCGATCAAAAAGATCAATATCGCAAACGCCGCCGCCGAGCCGATGCGGGCATACGCGACCACAATTCTCGGAGGGGCATTGGGCGGCTCCTTCATCAGAAAAACGATCTGGTGCCAGAGCCCCAGCCAGATTCGTCCGCCGGGCGGATGGTCGGACAGATGATAACCCAAGGGGGCGTTCGGGCCGAGTTCTTTTTTCCCGCCGAAGACTTCCCGCCAGGTGACCGCGCCCGAGGCCCAGGCTTTGAGGCCATGAACAAGCCGCACGCCTTCTTCAACGTTGAAGCCCTCGTCCACGGTCAAACCCGGACCGGCCGGCCGCGCGGGAAAGGTTCTCGCGGGATCGATTTCCACGAGGACGGCGCAAAAACCGAACGCCGCGATAAACAAGGCAGGAAGCCACCGAAGCCAAATTCGCTGCCCAAAACTTTTCACGATGCACTCGCGGGTTCGCTCTTCGCGTCAGCTCATCATGGCGACGAACTGGTGAAACAGATACCGGCTGTCGTGGGGGCCTGCGGAGGCTTCGGGATGATACTGCACGCCGAACGCCGGGTGCTCCAAATGCCGGATTCCCGCCACGGTGTTGTCGTTGAGATTGACGTGCGTGACTTCCACGTTTTTGGGGAGCGTCTCTGCATCGAGGGCGAAGCCGTGGTTCTGGCTGGTGATTTCCACCCGGCCGGTTTTGCGGTTGAGTACCGGCTGGTTCGCCCCGCGGTGGCCGAATTTGAGCTTATAGATCTCGCCGCCGCAGGCGAGGCCCAAAAGCTGCTGCCCCAGGCAAATGCCGAACACGGGCTTCTGCCCGAGCAGGTCGCGAATCGTGCCGATGGCGTAATCGAGCGGCCGGGGATCGCCGGGGCCGTTCGACAGAAACACGCCGTCGGGGTTTTGGGCCAAGACTTCCTTTGCCGTCGCCGTTCCAGGCAGCACGGTCACATGGCAACCGAGATCGCTCAAATGGCGGGGGATGTTCCACTTCATTCCATAATCGATCGCCACGACATGGACGCTGCGGGCATTTTCCTGGCCGGCTCTGGGAACCGGGGCATAGTTCGCGAGGTCCGACAGTCCGCCGGTCCATTCGGAGGCTTTCTCCGGGACGACTTCGCGGACGAGATCCTGTCCGACGAGTTCCGGGCTTTGGCGGGCCTTTTGCACGAGGGATTCATCGTCCAAATCGACGGTCGAAAGCAGCCCGGTCATCGCTCCGTGCACGCGAATCCTGCGGACCAAGGCCCGCGTGTCGAGGCCTTCCATGCCGACGATGCCGTTTTGGGCCAGGTAGTCTTCCAGGGATTGGGAAGACCGGTAATTGCTGGGATGCCGGCACAACTCCCGGCAGAGGAAGGCCCGCAGCGAGAGCTTCCCGCTTTCGACATCTTCGGGATTGACCCCGTAATTCCCGATGAGCGGGTAGGTCATGGTGACGATCTGGCCGCAGTAGGACGGGTCGGTGAGGATTTCCTGATACCCCGTCATGCTGGTGTTGAACACGACTTCGCCGAACACTTCGCCGCCGGCCCCGAAGGCTTTCCCGGCGAAAACGGTTCCATCGCTGAGTGCAAGTTTGGCAGTGGCGGACATGGTCATTGGCAGGTATGAAATGGTGGTTGACACCAGCGCCTATCGATGTTTCCATTGACAAGGCCGGGGGCTAGCGCCCTTCCGCTCACATTTTGCGGCGTGGCGCAACTTCAAATCTGGCGCTTCGGGCTGGTGATGGTTTCGTCTAAAGCGCAAACCTAGCAAAGCCGGGCGCAAAAAAGAAGAGACCGACCAAGTGTGGGCGGCCTCTTCGGAATGTTTTGCCCAATTGGAATCGCGGATTCCGCAGGCGAGAAGTTTTCCCCGTCGAAACTCAGTTCTCTTGGGTGAGAACGAAATCGTCGAAGCGGAACTCGTCTTTGTCGGGATCGCTGATGTTCTGGAACAACTCCTCCATAATGCGGTGGAAGTGCCCGGTCCGCACCGAGTAGAAGTTGTGCTTGCCGTCGCGGCGGGCTTCGATCAGGCCGGCCACGCGGAGCAGCGCCAGGTGATGGCTGACCGCCGGCTGGCTTTGGCCCAGTTTGTCGCACAAGGCGGTGACGTGCAATTCGCCCGCCCGCGCCAGAAACAGCAGGATCCGCAAGCGGGTCTCGTCCGAGAGCAGCTTGAAGACCTGCACGAGATCTTTTTCGAGCTGGTTGGGAAGATTGAAATTTCGCGGTGTTGCCTTGGTATCGGCAACGGGTTCTGCAACATTAGTAATCATAGGTTCGTCGTGACCTCGAGGTTTGGATTGGGGGTGAATAGACCGGAACAACTCGTCCCTATCGGTCCGGTCGGACTGGGGAACATGTTCAGTCAATTTCAAACGTCCTTAAAGGGGTTTCGTCACAGTCAACGTGTTGAGCGCAGGTTGATCGGTAGAGACACTCCCGGAACTGGGAAAGCCCGGCGGTTTTCAATCTTTGAAAAAGGCGGGTGAACTGAATTGTCCGTCGCTGCCTGCTGTGACACAGAGCCGATTTGTCTGTTGGTGAGCTAGCGAAATCTCCGTATTCCGAATAGAAAAAGGAGACTTGGGAATTGCAAAATTCACTCAAATAGGCAAAGGCTCAAGGAGAAAGGAGTTACGAAAATTGGCGTTGCCTCGCGCCCTGGTCGAGATAGGAACGTCATATCGGAGTATGCTTGGGCATTATTACCACCCTTTGGCCGAACGTCAACGACTTTCGGGAGAATTTATCGCAATCGTCACAACCGTCGATGAACTATTGAGTTAATCAACCCGTTCCCCATCCGGTTGTTCCGAGAATTCCCCTCGACAGATCGTGAATCCGCGGAATTGAGGAATCGCCGCCGGTGGCTCCTAGTCATAACGTCTGGAGTATTCCCAAGAAACGGAAATTGGCCCAGCACCTCCTTTGATACGCGGGATGTGCAGAAATTGTGGGAAGAAATGGTCATCAATTGCTAGAAATCTGAAAAAAGCTCACGAACAGTGTTCTTTTGTATGCAAAGAGAGCCTCCGCGGGAAAACGCTCTTTCCGGGAGATTATCTCCTCGTTCGCGCGAAAATCTGTGCAAGAAATCACAATTCCACGACATCATCAACACGCCACACTACGGCTTGGGAGTAAATCGTGACGGAGTCGACGTTCGGCGGTCTTTCGAATCAGCGGGCCGTGGTCACGGGGGCCTCCAGCGGGATCGGCCGGGCGATTGCCTTGGAGTTGGCCCGGGCCGGGGCCGATCTGGTCGTGCACGCCCGGTCGTCGCAAACCGCGGCCGAGGAGGTTGCGCGGGACGTGCGCGAAATGGGCCGAGAGTGCCAGGTGCTGTTGGCGAATTTGGGAGATGAAGAGGAGCGCGGCCGGTTCGCACACGAGAGTTGGCAGACGCTCGGAGGCTGCGAGATCTGGGTCAACAACGCGGGCGTCGATCTCCTCACCGGGGCGGCGGCAAAACTCGATTACCTCGAAAAACTGGCCCGGCTGTTGGCGGTGGATGTGACCGCGACCGTCGCCCTCTCCAAAACCATCGGCGAATGCATGCGGGCCGCGGGCGGCGGCTGCATTTTGAACATCGGCTGGGATCAGTCCGACCGGGGCATGGCCGGCGACAGCGGCGAGTTGTTCGCCACCGCCAAAAATGCGATCATGGGCTTCACCCGCTCGCTCGCCGTGAGCCTGGCCCCGGAAGTCCGCGTCAACTGCATCGCCCCCGGCTGGATCCGCACCGCCTGGGGCGAGGAAGCCAGCGAATACTGGCAGGACCGGGTTATGGAAGAAACGCCGCTCAAACGCTGGGGCACGCCGGAAGACATCGCCCACGCCGCCCGATTCCTGGCCAGCCCCCAGGCGGCTTTCATCACCGGGCAGGTTATCAATATCAACGGCGGCGCGGTGCGCTGATTTTCCGAGACGAGACGGCGAGCATGGGGCGTCAGCCCCATGATCTCTGATTTTCCGAGATGAAACGACGAGCGCTGCGCCGCTTGCTGCCGGTGCTTTTCTAATGCCGGCGTTTGATGGCGTTGCCCGCACGCAGCGCGCCTGCAATTTCCCGCCAACCGGCCAACAGCCTCTTTCGCCGGCCGATCCACAATGCCGGGCCGTTCCTCGAAAAATTCTCGCTGGTTTGAAGCGGACGGCGTTGCTAGGATGAAGGATCCAGGGCCTCCGTCTCCATCATCTCGCATTGCCTGCCACCACACTCGTTGACTGGCTCGAATCATTATGCTTAGCACTCACGCCGTTGGAATCGACCTGGGAACCACCTATTCTTGCATTGCCTACCTGAACGAGCACGGAGAGCCCGTGACACTCCCCAACCAGGAAGGCGAACTCTCCACGCCGTCGGTCGTGCTGTTCGATCAAAATGAAGTCATCGTGGGCACGGAAGCGCTCCGGAACGCGATTTTGCATCCCAACCGCGTCGTGCAGAACGCCAAGCGGTTTATGGGCGACTCTTCGCACCGCTGGCGGATCGACGGCAAACCCTACACGCCCATCGACATCGCCGCGTTTGTTTTGAAGAAGCTCATCGCGGCGGCCCAGGAGCAAATCGGCCCCATCGAGCACGCGGTAATCACCGTGCCCGCGCAGTTCAGCGATTATCAGCGGCACGCCACGGTCGAAGCCGGGCACCGGGCGGGACTTCAGCGGGTGGACGTGATCAACGAACCGGTCGCCGCGGCGTTGTGTTATGTCCTGGGCACCGAGGGGCTGTGGTTTTCCGAGCTGGCCGACGAGCAGCGGATCATGGTTTACGACCTGGGCGGCGGGACGTTCGATTTGTCGCTGGTGAAGTACCAGAAGAACGAAGTCAGCGTGCTCGCGAGCGCGGGCGATCTGGATTTGGGCGGGATCGATTGGAACAACACGCTCGAGCAAGCCATCGCCAAGCAGTTCCGCAAAGAGTTCCGCGTCGATCCCCGCCAAGATCCGGAGAGCCTGCAGTTCTTGGCTTTGGAAGTCGAGCAGGCCAAGCGGAGCCTCACGGTCCGGCCGCGGGCCGCGCTCACCTGCCAGCACGGCGGCCACCGCAAAACCTATCAGGTCGAGCAGGCCCAGTTCGAGAAGCTCACGCGGCACCTGGTCGAGCACACGGCCAAGATCACGCAGAAAATGCTCAAGGACAAGGGCATGGGCTGGGCTCATGTGGATGCGGTGCTCCTCACCGGCGGCTCGTCGCGGATGCCAATGATCAAAAATGCGATGAAAAAGATGAGCGGCACGACGCCGAACAAGATGCTCTCGCCCGACCAGTCGATCGCCCACGGGGCGACCTATTATGCGGGGATGCTTTTAACCAACGACAAATTCGCCCGCTCGATTTTGAACGAGCGCGCGACCGAGCGGCTGTCGCAGTTCAAGCAGCGGAGCGTGAGCGCGCGGGCCTTGGGGATTCTGATTCGCGACGTGCATTCCGCCCAGCGGGTGCCGCATTATTTGATCCCCGCGGGCAGCACGCTGCCCGCTTCGCAAACGCAGCGGTACGGGACCGTCGTCCCCAACCAGCGGCGGGTGAATTTGCAGATCGTCGAAAGCGGAACGGCGAACGACAAGCCGCCGGTGAAGTTGGGCGAGTGCGTCATCAACGAACTGCCGCCCAACCTGCCCGAGGGGTCCGAGATCGATGTGACGATCCGCTACGATGCCCAGGCCCGCGTGCACGTGGAAGCCGTCGCGGTCGCCAGCGGCAAGAAAGCCGCGGTCGAGATTATCCGCCAGGAAAACATGATCGCCCAGCTCGCGGCGGACCATGTGAGCGAGCAATCCGAATCGCTGCGGGAGCTTGCGGCGTCCCGCTCCAAAACCCGCGCGTCGGCCCAGGGGGAAGAAGGCTCCGTGCCTTCGATTGCCGAGGGCGTGACGGGGCAGCGGCAGAAGCAACAGTCCGCCGGCGGCCCAAACCTTCGCCCGGTTCCCGCGCCGCCACATATCAATCCCAACGAAGCCGGCGAGCAATGGGAGGAATCGGACGAGCCGGTGCCCTTGGACGAGCGCGGGCAGCCTGTGGATCCGCGCGGCTCTCGGAGAATTACGAAGTCACCAACAAAACGGGAAAAAAGAAAGGCCGGGTTGTCAAAACCGACAAGCCGAGCCAGCCCCGGCCCCGCGGGAACGCGGCTCCGTCGGTGCCGGCTCCGCCGGCGGATGATGAGATTCTGGAACTCAATTCAAAACCGGCCAAACGCCGCCCGCCCACGCCGCCCGCCGCGCCAAACGCACTCCCACCGCCCGCCCCAATTCCCAAAGACAACCCTCCCCGCGCCCCGCCCCGCCGCCCCCGTCCATTAAACCGGCCGACAATAGTGAAGACGAGTTCTGGGGCCTGGGCGAGTGAGATTGGGAGAAGGCGGTTGTGGATGAGGTTGGAGGATAGAGGTTGGAGGATAGGAGACGGATCAGCGCCGATAACAAATCCATCCGCTATGTGCTATTCTTTTTTTTCATCTTCTTCTCCTGATCTCTGGCCCCTGATTGCTGCGCTCTGAAATGAAAATCGACCGCATCGAACTCTACCACGTCGCCATGCCGCTGATCTCTCCTTGGCGGACGGCTTACGGGGAGGATGCGACAATTCATTCGGTGCTGTGCCGGATGGAGAGCGGCTCGGTCTGTGGCTGGGGCGAGAGCACGCCGTTCGCGGCTCCGTGCTACAGCCCGGAATGGGCCGGCGGCCTCTATGAAGTGGCCCGGCACTGGCTGGCCCCGCAATTGGTCGGACACGACATTTCCCGCGGGGGGGAACTCCAGCAGCGGTTGGCGATGTTCAAGGGCAATCCCTTCGCCAAGGCGGTGCTCGATACCGCGTGGTGGAGCCTCTACAGCCGGGTGATGAACGAGCCGCTCCACAAACTCTTCGGAGCGGCGCGGGAGATTGTTCCCGTGGGGGCTGACTTCGGCGTGGAGGATTCGCTCGACATTTTATTGGACCACATCGGCGAAGCGATCGACAAAAAGTTTCCCCGCGTGAAGCTCAAATTCCGGCCCGGTTGGGACCTGCCCATGCTTCGCGCGGTCCGCGAAGCCTTTCCCGATCACACGTTCCACATCGACTGCAACAGCGGATATCGGCTGTCCGATCTGGAACTCTTCCAACAGATCGACGAGTTCCGCCTCGCCATGATCGAACAACCGCTGGCCCACGATGACCTCGCGAACCACGCGGAACTCCAATCGAAAATCAAAACGCCGGTGTGCCTGGATGAGAGCATCACTTCGCCCGACCGCGCGGAGACGGCGATCGCCCTTTCGAGTTGCCGGTACATCAACATCAAACCGGGCCGAGTCGGGGGCATCACGAATGCCCTGGCGATTCACGATCAATGCCAGGCTGCGGGCATTCCCTGCTGGATCGGCGGAATGCTGGAAAGCGCCGTCGGGGCATCCTTCTGCGTCGCCTTGGCGATGCTCGACAACTTCACGTATCCCGGCGATCTGTTCCCGAGTTCCCGCTTCTACCACCAAGACCTCGCCGACCCGCCCTTGGAACTGGAGCCCCTTCCCGACGGCACCCCGGCGATGCGAGCTTTGGGTCAACTTCCGGAACCAAACGCCAACCGCCTGAAGAGCCTCACCGTGCAAAGCTGCGTGGTGGAGTAAAAGGCCTCGGTGGTTATGCAAGAATCCGTTTTATCGACTCTTCTGACCGAACAGGGACGACCGTCTTTGACGGGGCGGGAAAAACAGCCTCGGCGGGCGTGTCCGAAATCGCGGCGTCTGGGGACGCCGCTTCCCAACGCTCTTCCCAGCGCTGCCGGAGCCGCTCAAATCTCACCTGGAGGGTCACCGGGATATAGGCTCCGACATCGACCTGAGGAACAAAACATCCGATGGCCCGCCCCTGTTCGTCGCACAGTTCTACGGTTTCGGTCAGAGCATGCAGTTGTTTCTGAAGCTGTGGGTCGATCATAATTCGCGCCATGTTTGCCTCGTGAAATCTGCCCGTTTTTGCCATAATGCGAATCGAATGCCCCGATGTAAGAAATCAGAATATTCACTAGCAACGTTAAAGCGATGGTGCAAACATGACAACGTCCATTCAATTTCCCGGTGAAGAGCGCTCGAACTCCATTCGGCGGACGATTGCGACGCAGGAGCCGTTTGCTCTCCGGACGTTTACGCCCAGCCAGGCGGTGCTGGCGAAGTCGGCGGGGTGTTTTCATTGGACGCCCGAAGGCCGCCGGCTTTACGATTACAGTTCCGGCGTGCTGGTGGCGAACCTGGGGCACAACCCCCGGCGGTGGATGAAGCGGATGGCCGAGTACCTCGGCTGGAAGCCGGAGCATCTGGAAAGCGATGCCGACGGCTATTTCGAAGCCGTGAGCCTCACCGCGTATAACGCCCTCACCCAGGTCGAAGCGAAAGCGGTGGAGCGGTTGCTCAAAAACGTTCAGGCGCGTCCCGGCGGCCAGCGGTTGGACACGGTGATGTGGGCCGCGTCCGGTTCGGAAGCCATCCAAAAGGCCCTGTGGGCGTGTTTGCATTTGCATCGGGACCGCGACATCATCCTCGCCACGCGGTACGGCTTTCACGGCAAGAAAGGTTTGGCGGGAGCCGTCACCGGCAGCGAAAAAGATCCCGACCGCGACCCGCGCGTGAAGTTCATCAGCTTCCCCCGCGAAGATGTGGACGACCTCAGCTGCTTTGAGGATCCGTTTGAGTTGGCACCGTATGAGGCCGAGCTGAAAGAAGTCTGGGACGCCTTCGGCTCGCGGATCAACTGCCTGATTACCGAACCCTATCTGGGCGGCGGGGGCAGCTATCATCCGCCGAGCGAATATTTGCAGCTGCTTCAAAACTTCTGCCGGGAGCACGACATCTTGTTGATCCTGGATGAAGTGCAATCCAACTTCGGCCGCACGGGGAAGATGTACGCCTTCGAGAAATACGGCATCGAGCCGGACCTGGTCTGCCTGGGCAAAGGCCTGGGGAACGGGGTGCCGGTGTCGGCGGTCGTGGGCCGGGGCGATGTGATGGCCAGCCTCAAATACGGCGAAGCCTCCGACACCTGGAGTGCGAACCCGCTGTCATGTGCGGCGGTGCTTGCCACGCTGGATGAGTTTGAAACGACGGATGTGCTCACGCGAAGCGAGCGTTTGTTCGAGGTGTTTGCGGGCGGCTTGGAGCGGCTCAAGGACACCGGCGTGATTACCAAAGTCCGCGGCGAAGGCCTCGTCTTCGGGATCGAATGCGGCCCCGTCGGAAAGCACGCGCCTGGCGAAGTCGCCAACGCGATCGTCGAACGCTGTTACCTCGGCAAAGAAGGTGGCGACGGGATTCACCTCTTGGGGCCGCTCGCCGACAGAGTCCTCCGCATCAGCCCGCCGATGACCATCACCGACGAAGAAGCCCGCACTTCGCTGGAACTGCTTTACGAGTTCATTCAAGACGTTGCCCAAAAACTGGGGCAAGCGACGGTGAATCAAACGGCGTGAGTCGGTTGGATTTAACGCAAAGACGCAAAGAGGCACAAAGGAAAAACGGATCGGAAGCACGCTGCCTGCTGGCACAACCACCCTTATATTCTTTCTTTTTTGTCTTTTTCTTTCCGCCTCTTTGCGTCTTCTCTTTGCGCCTTTGCGTTAAACTGCCGTTCGGTTTCAAATCCGGCGTTGTTCGTAGTAGCGGCTCAATGCGCGGACGCGGTAAACCTGATGGGCGGTGATCAGGCCGTGCACCGCGAGGACGCTGGCGAAGATCACCAGATAATGCGGCCGCTCCGCGCGGATTTGCGGGGCGATCATGATCAACACGGCGAACGACAACAAGGAAATCACCGTCGTAAACAAGACCAATCGCACGAGGAAGAACAGTCCCGCCGCGGCGATCAACAGCGGATAGCCGATAAGGATCGCACCGATGGGCGGGTCGGAGAGGTATAGCAAACAGGTGAGGATAATCACATCGGACGCCGCCCAACCGAAGCGGGCGGGCTGGGCCAGCGAATCGTTGTGCAGCATGCGCTGGAACAGAAACGACATCAAAGCGCAGATGCCGAAGAGCGCCATAATCTGGTAATGAAACGCGGCTTCGATGTCCGTCGAGAAGACATACCGAATTTGCACGATCGTCGCCGTGATCCCCAAACCGGCGAGCCGGGAGACCAGGGCCGGTTCCCTTCTAGCCCAGCGTTTCATCTTCGACCACAGCCCCGACGGGCGGGCTTCGATGGCTTCCCCGCGGAGGTAGCGTTCCAAATCTTCCGCGAGCGCCTCGGCCGAGGCGTAGCGTCTTTCCGGATCTTTTTCGAGGCATTTGAAGCAGATCAATTCCAGATCGCGGGGAATGGCGGGGTTCTGCTTGGAGAGCAGCGTGGGTTCGCCTTCGAGCACATCGACCAGCGTGTCCAAGGGCGTGTCCCGCTGGAACGGCGGCCGGCCGGAAAGCAGCTCGTACAGAATCGCTCCCAGGCTATACACATCGCACAACGGCGAAACCTGCGACGTGTGGCCCGCGGCTTGTTCGGGGGACATATAGCTCGGCGTCCCGACGATGGTTCCGGACTGCGTCGTGCCGCTGTCGGTGGCGTCGAAGAGTTTTGCGAGGCCGAAGTCGGTGACGTGCGGCTGGCCGTCGCCGTCGAGCAGAATGTTCGAAGGCTTGAGGTCGCGGTGAATCACGCCGTGCTGATGCAGATAATGCACCGCCCGGGCGACCGCCGCGACGAGCCGGGCCGCCTCGTCGGGACCGCAGGAGCTGCGCCTCAATCGGTCGGCGAGGTTTTCGCCGTCGATGTATTCCATCGTGAAAAAGTGCTGGCCGCCGACCTGTCCGACTTCGTGAATCCGCACGATGTTCGCGTGATTGAGGCCCCCTGCGGACTGGGCTTCGATATAAAACCGCCGCACGTCATCCTGCGAAGCCAATCGGCTGTGCAGAATCATCTTGACCGCCACGTGCCGCCGCAAGTCGGCTTGCCAGGCGCGATAGACCACGCCCATTCCGCCCCGGCCGAGTTCTTCGAGCAACTGGTACTTGCCGAACTCCGCCGCGCTCGTGGGATAAGCTCCCAGTTTGGGTTCCGCCTTGGAGTCTTCATCGTCCGCGGGCAAACCGTCCCAGAGCACCGTTTTCGCGGAGTCCCCGTCGCCCCCGTCATCGCCGACGAAGGGCGTCTTGTCGTCGCGACCCTCAGAAAGCGGCGCGGGGATGGCGAGGTTGTCGAGCGATTCCAGACAATGCAAGAGGCCCATGAGTTCGGGATGGCGTTCGATGAGCACGCTCCGCGAATCGATGTCTTCCTGATGCAAATGCTCCACGTATTCATCGAGCAGCGCGAACAATCGCCGTTCCGCTTCGGGAAGCGTCTCGGTCGTCTCCGGCGGGGGCGGCGTTTCGGCGGATGAGGATTCAAACAGGTTCGACATCGGTTTGCCTTTTCAGGACTTCTTCGAGTTTCCGCAAAGCCCGCATCCACAGCATCTGCACCGCCCCGCGGGAACGGCCCATGCGTTCGGCCACCTCCTCGAACGAGAGCCGTTGCAGATTGCGGAGTTCGATGACGTCTTGATAATCCTGCGGAAGCTGGGCGAGGGCCTGGGCGACTTCCAGTTCGCGCTCCCGGCGGACAATCAACTGGCTGGGCGACTCGCCGGGGTCTTGAGGATCGATCCGCCAGGCTTCGGAACCGCCGGGCGAAAACCGGTCCAGCGGGATTTCGCGACTGGCCCGGCGTTTTTTCGTGCCGGCGTATCGGCGAACGTAATCGGCGGCATTGTGGTTCAAGATTTGCCGGAGCCACGCGAGCCATTCGGCTTCGGTCTCGCCGCGAAATTCCCCGAGGCCCCGGTGCATGTCGAGCAGCGTCTGCTGGACCAAATCCGAGGCATCGACCTTGGCCTGCAGCCAGCTTCCC
Organism: uncultured Planctomycetaceae bacterium; assembly: GCA_963815195.1. Taxonomy (GTDB): domain Bacteria; phylum Planctomycetota; class Planctomycetia; order Planctomycetales; family Planctomycetaceae; genus CAWAVN01. The sequence continues at coordinate 12,086 of CAWFGE010000002.1, read as the reverse complement.
ACCTGCGTGCGGGCCACAATGCCCACATAATCCCGGCAGAGGCCGAACAACCGCTCGCGGGCGGCATCGTCTCCCGACCTGGCCTGATTGAGCAATTCCACGAGCCCCGGCCCGTTGTCCATCGACATCAAAAAACCCAACTATGCCATAAAAACCTTGGCGGCACACGCACGAACAACATGAACAATGTGAAATGCGATTCTACCGCAGCCGAAGCCCAATTCCTAGATGCGGAAAATCGAGTGCCGACCGATCTTGCAATTGCTGTTGTTGATGCGTCTGTTGAGTCCTCTTGACCGATTGCTCGGAGCGTCGCAGAATGGAATGGCGTTGATGCGCGGTACGATCCGGTGTTTCTCTTTGGAAAAATGCGCAAGCCGGGCCGGATCGGCATAATACGGAGATTTCAAAACGAAGGCGGACTCTTCGGCTTCTGGAGAATTGCTTGGGGCAAATTCGCGGGGTCTTGCGGGTTTCGCAGAATTGAGATTGCACGATGCCGTTAAAAACCGAAGGGATCGACGAACCCGATCTCAATCTCACGCCGATGATTGATATTGTGTTCCTGTTGATCATATTTTTCATGGTGGGAACGCGGTTTACCGAGGACAAGCCCACCCTGTTTGAGATTGCGCTGGCGACGACGAATACGGAATCCTCGGTGACGCCGGGACCCGATCCGATTTTGATTTCGATCACCAAGGAAGGCGCCGTCCGCGTGAACCAGCGGGAAGTCACTTTGGAGGAGCTCGCGAAGATTCTCAAAGCCGCCAAGGAGAATTACGAAGATCAGGCGGTGGTCATCGGCGGGGAAGGCAAGACGGATCTGCAGAACGTGGTGAACGTGATGGACGTCTGCCAGAAGTTAAAAATCAAACACTTCACGCTCGCCGCCGAACGCCCGGAGACGCCGGGCTCGTGAGGCCGCCCATTGATCGCGGCCGCCAAAACTCAAACCAGATGATGTACATGTCAATCACAAAGATCGAATGGCTCGGAATGCCAAGGAAAATGAGAATGGCCGCCGCCGGTCACCTGGCGCGGTACGGGGACGGAGCATGATTTTCGCAGTGCAAGAACCCGATCTTTTGGATTGGCTGATCGCCGTCCTCCAGATGAAGAAGGATGTCGTTGCGCAGGGACTGTGGATTGGTTTGGGAGCATCGACGCTGTATTTTTTCGTGATGCTGCTCACGAGTTGGGGGGATCGGCACACGGTTTTCAAAGCGCTTGTGTTTTCGGGGTTGATTCATCTGGTGAGCATGGTCGGCTGGGTGGCGGTGGTGCCGGCGCCGGTGCGAAGCGCCGATTTGTCGCCGCCGGAGAAAGAGAAACCGACGCCGATCGAACTCGAGGTGATCTCCGAAGATCCACAGGAAATCCCGCAAGAGGGCAACACGCCGATCTGGAACAAACTGCCCGATCCCGTGGAGACCCAGATGGCTCGAAACGACCCCAAGCACATCGAGCCATTGCCCTTGGAAGATCCGGACCGAAAGTTGGACCCGCCACCGGAAGAGACGAAGCCGGACCTTCCCGACCTGCCGCCGAAACTGCCCTACGAACAGCCCGACGTGCCGCAGCCGGACCAGGCCCAACAGGACCCCGCGCCCAAGTCTCCAGCCGACGTGGTTGTGAACGGTCCGGAGGCGATCGCCGTGCCGAACGTGAAAGCTCCGCCGAAAGTCCGCGAGCGGAATCCCGTCCCCGAGCGCGGCCCGTTTGAAACGCCCGTGGATCGCGCTCCCGAGAAAGGGGCGACCGACCAGGTGAAGCGGGAGATCGATCCCAATCGGGAGTTCGCTTCGATCGAAGAGGCCGATGATCCGTCCGCTTACATCAAGCGCAACACGCCGGGCGATGTGATCAAAAAACGGACCAGCCCGGTCCCGGCGTTTGGTCCCGCGCCGGAATTGGGCGACCCGCAGAACGCGAGCGATCAGGAAACGCCCGCCGGCCGGACCACGCCGCAGCGGCCGACGCGGTTGGTGAACCGCGAACCTGAAGACCGCATCGACACGAACATCCAGCGGATGCGGACGGACCGCGTGCCCTCGCCGGAAGACCCGGCGAGAAACCGCGAGTTCGGTCCGGCCCCGTCGGAAGCGGCGCCCGACCTGTTGGCCGACCGCACGGTGCCGGTGCCCGTCCGTCCGAAGTGGGAAACCCCGCGTTCCAAACGCCGCGTGGCTTTGCCGGCGACCTATCGTTACCGCGGTCCGGAACAGCGGCGGAAGGCGGCCCTCAAATTCGGCGGCAGCGAAGCCTCGGAACGGGCCGTCGAAGAAGCTTTAAGATGGCTGGCGGCGAATCAATCCCCCCAGGGTTATTGGGACGCCGACGCCCACGGAGCCGGCCGCGTCGAGCTCAGTAAAGACGGCCTGGACACCCGCGGGGCGGAAGTGCGGGGCGGCATCCCCGGCGTGAACGCCGACACAGGCGTCACCGCGCTTGCGATCCTCGCTTTTTTGGGGGCCGGCTACACCCACGAAGAAGGCCCGTATGCCGACCATGTCCAAAGCGCCCTCGATTGGCTGATTTCACAGCAGACGGAAGAGGGATTCTTGGGCGGGCAGGCCACGTATTACGCGCGGGCTTACTGCCACGGCATGGCGACCTATGCCCTCGCGGAAGCCTACGGCATGCGGAGCGATCCGACGCTCGACAGCCCGCTCCGCGAACCGCTCGAAAAAGCCGTCGCCTACATCTTGGGCAATCAACACAACAGCGACGGCGGCTGGCGATACCGCAAAGGCGAGACGGGCGACATGAGCATCTTCGGCTGGAACCTGATGGCCCTCAAAAGCGCCGAGATCGCCGGCCTCAACATCCCCGCCGCCAACCGGAACCTCTTGGTGAAATTCCTGACCGACCGCAGCCTCGGCCGCAGCAAAGGGCTCGCCGGTTATCATCCGCAGTACGGCACCTCGGGCCCCAGCCCCACGATGACGGCCGAGGCCCTCTTCTCCAAACAGATGCTGGGCATGAAGCGAACCAACGCCGCCAGCAAAGAGGCCGTCGATTATTTGATGACCCACTTGCCCGGGCGCGAGGAACTCAACTTTTACTACTGGTACTACGGCACCCTGGCGGTGTTTCAATACGGCGGACAGCCCTGGAAACAGTGGAACGAATCCCTCCGCGACATGCTCGTCTCCGAGCAACGCGCCGAACGGCTCGGACCGCGGCAGTTGGGATCCCAAAGACCGCTGGGGCGGCTACGGCGGCCGGGTGTATTCCACCGCATTAAGCGCCCTGATCCTGGAAGTCTATTACCGCTTCCTGCCGCTCTACCAAATGGGCGGCCGTTACGCGGAACCGTAAAACCCCTTGGGTGGCACGTCCCGGAGCGCAGCGAAGGGCGTGGTCGGTGATATGTGCCACGCCCTCCCGACTTTAATTGTCACAATCGATTGGAACCCACACCTCGGATGCACTACTGTTTGTTTGACATTGACGGCACGCTGCTCAGCAGCGGCGGGGCGGGACAGGCGGCGATGGAAGCGGCCCTTGAGGATCTGTTCGGGGCGAATAACCCGGTGCACGGCATTTCCGTCGCCGGCCGCACTGACCGGGCGATCGTCTCCGACCTGTTCGACTTTTTTCAGATCGCCTTCGACGAGCAGGTTTGGGAACAATTCGTGGCCGCTTATCTGGAGGAACTTCCCAAGCATCTCGCGAACCGTGACGGCCTCGTGCTGCCCGGCATCGTGGAGATTCTGGAGACCTTGCACAGCCGCGAAGACGTGATCCTGGGCTTACTCACCGGCAACTTTTCGCTGGGAGCCAAGGCCAAGCTCGCCCATTTTCAGTTGGACCATTTCTTCCGCTTCGGAGGCTACGGCGATCACCACCACGACCGTGACGACGTCGCCCGCGAAGCCCTCACCGCACTCCAAACCCTCCACCCCGACCCAGTGAACCTGGACGGCCTCTGGGTCATCGGCGATACGCCGGCCGATGTCAAATGCGGCCGGGCCATCGGAGCCAAAGTCGTCGCCGTCGGCACCGGACTTTATTCCCTGGAAGACCTCAAAGCCGCCGAGGCAGATTATCTGTTCGAGGATTTTTCGGAACCGGACGTGTTTCTCTCACTGCTGACGTGAGCGATCAGAAGGCTGCAAAAGAGCCTGGAGGTTTTAGAAGTTCACGAAACGAAGATCACGCCCGCTCAATCGTGCGCATGGGGGCGGTTCTCCGGGTGCTCTTTTTCTGCGTGCGTTTCCGCCTCCCCGTGTTCGTGATGATGGCCGCCGCTTTCCGCCTGCTGTTTCAGGTTTTGCTTTTGCTCCGCCGTCAGTTGGGGAAGCTGTTTGACAAAGGCGGCCATTTTCCACACGTCCTCGTCGTCGTGCGTCTTTCCAAAGGCGGGCATTCCGGTCATGCGGATGCCGTGCTTGATGGTCCAATAGAGTTCACCGTCCGAAAACTCCTTGGCGATGCGCTTCAGGTCGGGGGCGGGGGGATTGAGTCCCTGGGCGAATTCCTCCGGCTTGACCCCGGGGCCCCCGTGGCAGCGGACGCACATGGCGGCGTAATGTTCCATGCCGTCGGCGATCGCTTTTGGATCGTCGGCGTAGGGGTTTTTCTTATCCGGGGCGTGCATCGCCAGGGTGCGGTTGACGGCGAAGTTGGCGAACGTCTCTTCCAGGAATCCCGGTCCGCCAGTGGCCCCCATGCTCAGGACGCCCGTCGCCAGCACAAGCAGCGGAATGCCGAGAACGATGAGCAAAGTAATGGCCGCCGTCCAAAAAATGCGTTTCATCGGTTGTCTCCTGTTGTTGTCTGGCCGATCTGCTCCTTTTCCCGGAAACGCAAATGACGTTCCAGTCGTTGCCAGCCGGGATTTATGGATGCTCAACCGGGAGGTCCGATGTCAAATGTGCGGGCCGATGCGTTCTGCGGAAGTTAAGGAATCAATGGCGAGCGCGACGAGGGAACAATCCGCGCGATGACCGACCACAAGCGAAAGTACGAAGTCTGCCAATCGCCCACCGCCAATTCTCACGCGTCCTCAGCCGGGAAAACGACTTCAAGCTCCGGGAATTTGTCTTTCATGAATTCGAGAGCCGGCCAGGTGTGGCAGTGCCGGACGTCGGGGTTTTTCTGAGTCGGGCAACTGCATCCCAGAAATACGGAATTCTCCGAAGCCAAGTCGGCCAGTACCTGAAACGCAGCCGGGTCGGCTTCGTAGCGGGCGCGAAGCTCTTTCAAATAGGCCGAGCGGAATTTCTTCCAGGCAGGTTCCGTGGGATCCGCGAGATAGGTCTCGACCATCTCCCGCGTGGGCCTCAGGATGTGTTTAGTCCGCCAGCGGGTGTCCTGGCGAATCCCTTCGGGCAGCGGTCCCGCATCTTTGGGCCGCCGGCGGTACATTTTGTAGCGGGCTAACATCAATGGCCCCCGAAAAGTTGTTCCGCTGTAAGAATGGCTCGATCAATGATTGTCGCATTTATTAGCGCGCAGGGCGCTAGCCCCGTCTGTCGCTTCGGCGCAAATCCCCCTTGGAATAAGGCTTGAACTGCGAAAGCTGGGGCTGTGGCCCCGCGAGAAAAATCTCACACGGCCCCAGGCCTCAATTCTCCTTTTTCCTTGGAACATTCCTTTGCACCCAGCCACCCCGTCGCATTTATTAGCCGCAGGGCGCTAGCCCCGGTTCGCGGGAAGAAACGGACGCTAGCCCATTCCGGCTGGTCATTGGACAGTTTTTTCTTGAACGGTCTTAACCAACTTCGACAAACTCGATGTTCAGCGAGGGCAATTCGACCAAAGCAAACGTCCGCGGCCGGGCCCGAAACAGCGCGCCGGCATTGAGCACCACGGTCTTCCCTTCCGCGTGCGTTTCCTTCTGGTGCGTGTGCCCGTAGCAAACGAGATCGTAGTCCTCGGAATCGATCGCCTCGCGAAGCCTGACCCGATCATCGCCGTGCAGAAAGGCGATGCGCTTCTCCGCCAGCTCAAGTTCGCCGAAGCTTCCGTGACACGACTTGCCGGCCGCTTGAATCTTGCGAGCGAGGGCATCGCGGTTGTCATCCACGTTCCCGAACACGAAATGCGCGGGCCAATCCGCGAAGAGGTCGATCAAGTCCAAACTGCCGATGTCGCCGCAGTGCAGAATGGCCTCCACGTCCCGGGTGCGGATTTGATCGAGCGCCTTTTGGGTGGGCTCACTTTTTCCATGCGTGTCGCTGACCACGGCAATTCGCATCCGGCTTCGTTCCTCCGGGTGTAACTCAAGAAAGCAGGTGAGTTTCTCCTCGACGATTTCTCTGGACGATCACGTTTCCAACCTGATGTGTGCCACTGGCTCCGCCAGTGCGATCTACCAGTTGCCGTCCAAATGCCGATCGACTTCTGATTCCCGCCTTGAAAAAACACTGGCAAAGCCAGTGGCACACATTTTTACCGACAATTCTGAGACACGTAGCGTTCCTTCCGCAATCACCGAGAGCCATGAAACTCCGGCCAGCGGTTCCAGGCGTAGGTCCATTCCATCCACATTCGCATCAACGACCACAGCATCCGCATGCGGGCCAGATGTTCGGGGCCCAGTTTTTCCTGCTCCTCAAACGAATGCCGGGCCGCGTCCGCCAGTCCCCACCGCTCGGCGAGCTCGTGGCAGAGGGCATCGGACGTGAGATCCTCCTCGGCGTCACCATCGAGAAACCCCGCCCCGTGAGCCGTCACGAACAACTCGAACAACTGCTCCCGCCAGGGTGAGAGCTCCAAAGGTTTTTCCTGGGCCTCGGCATCGGCCAGGACATATTCAATCCGGTCCACAAGATTTGACATCAGCGAATCCGCCGCAGTTTGATCGGGCATCATAAGTCTTTCGTTCCTTTCGTCCAAGGCGAGCGGCCGGCGTAAGCCGGCTGATCATCCCCGAACGCTTGTGTTTGCCGTCTACAAATAATTGGACGAAATGAAAATTGGAGGGCGACGTCTCAACAATCATGGGACTGACGTCCCACGCTCGCCTGTCAGTGATTAAACAAAAACTCCCGGCTGCTCAACAGGCTCCAATACAAATCCTCGATCGCGGCCCGCTGTTCCGCCGCGGGAATTCCTTCCAGCGCCTTGAGCAAGCGTTTTCGCTCTTCCTCCGTCGGAAACCGCGAAAACGCGGCGAGATAAATATCCTCGATCAAGTCGGCATTCGAGGTCTTGGCTTTGAGCAAACGGCCGATGCGGTTGTCCTTCGTCTTGGCCTTCTCGTCAGCCTGGCGGGAAAGTTTCTCGTTGAGCGTATCGCCGTTCAAGATATGCAGCACCTGCGTCATGCTCGGGTCCGACGTGCGTTCGCATTCGCAGGTAATCAGACGGTCCGGCCGGCCGAACGTTTGCAGAAAATACGACGCCACATTCGCATCGCGAAGCTGCAAAGCCCGCGTGCCGTCGGGATAGCCGGCGAACTTCGTGGGGGCTTCGGTCACCTCTGAAATCGCATCCAACAGCACCTCCGCCGAGAGCCGTTTGGGATAATACCTCGAGTAATAGCGTTCGTCGGCCCGGTTTTCTTTTAACGGTTCGCTGGCGCGTTGATAGGTTTCGGAATTGAGAATCAACCGCATCAGCGATTTGAGATCGTAATTCTGTTTAACGAGATAATCGGACAGGGCCGCGAGCAGGGCTTCGTTGGAAGGCGGATTGGTGAGCCGGAGGTCGTCCACCGCTTCCACGATCCCCACGCCCAGATAGTTCGCCAACACGCGGTTCACGATCGCCCGCGTGAAGTAGGGATTCTCCGGCGAGGTGAGCCACTCCGCCACATAAACTCTGCGGTCGGCCGTGTCGCCTGCCGGCAGAGGCTCGGCATCGAGTGGGCGGGGCGGCTGCGGTTTGCCGGTGCGGGGCTGGATCAGTTCGCCCTCTTGGACGGTGAAGACCGTGCGGTTGCCGTCGCCGTTGCGGTAATCGCCGCCCCAGCCCTTGCCCCGCACGCGGGAGAACATGTTGGCCATGCCGTAGTATTGGTCGTTGGTCCATTTTTCGAGCGGATGATCGTGGCACTTCGCGCAGCCGATCGACATGCCCAGAAACGCCATCGAAACGTTCTCGGCCATGTCCAACGGGTCCTGGTGCAGCGAATAAAAATTGGCGGCCCCGTTCTCGAAGGTGCTGCCCTTGGCGACCACGATCTGCCGAACGAACTCGTCCCAGGGGGTGTTCTTTTCGACGTGCCCGCGAATCCAACTGTAAAACGTATCGAGCGCCTTGGGCCTGAGCCGCTCGCCGCTCAACAGTAACAGGTCCGACCACTTGTAAGTCCAGTAATCGACAAACTCCGGCCGCTCGAGCAGTTCATCGATCAGCTTCGCCCGCTTGTCCGGGGAGGAATCTTTGAGGAACTTCCGCGTCTCCTCCGCCCTAGGCAACACCCCGATGGTGTCCAAAAAAGCCCGGCGGATGAATTCCTCATCGCTCGACCGATGCGACGGCGGCAGATTCAATTGCTCAAGTTTTTCGAGCACAAGTCCATCGATCAAGTTGGCTCGGGGCGACTCGGCAAACGCTTTCGCCGGGACTTCGTTTGGGTAAGGCGATGTCACGGTCGCGACGACGTTTTTCGACAGATACCATGCGACAACCGAACCCTCGCCATGCCCACTGACGGTCACTTGGCCTTCCTCATCCACCTTGGCCACCGTCAGGTTGGTGGCCGTGTATTTTGCCCAGGCCGTGACATCTTCCGCGTGCCCATCGCTGAAATGGGCGAGGACCAGAAGCTGCTGGTTTTGTTCCGGTTTGAGGATCGCGTTTTTGGGCAGGATCTCCAAATGATCGAGCCGGGGATCGTCGGACTTGGGCCCAGGCTGCCCGGCCGCGATCCACTCGGAGAGCACGCGGTACTCGCGGGAATCCTCCCGAAACCGGAGGCCCCCCTTATGCGGGATGGCTCCCGTAGGCTTTGTGAGCAGCAAGCTATGGCCGGGATCCTTGGGCACAATCCGCCGGCCCCGGCTTTGGCGCGTGATCGAGTAAAAATCGAACTCCGGATCGTACCCCCGCAGCGACAATTTAAAACCGTTCTTCCCTGCAGCCGCCCCGTGACACGCCCCGGAATTGCAGCCCTTCTTGGACAGCACCGACTGCACGTGGTTGCGAAAACTCCAAACATGCGGCTCCTTCTGACCCGTCACCACAACCCGGCACTCGGCGGTCTCTCCACCGACTTTCGCCGTCACCGTCGCGGACCCATTCCCCACCGGCACCAGGATTCCCTCCTCCACGCGGGCAACCTTGGGATCGCTCGATTGAAACGCAATCCCCTCAATCACCTGCCCCGCCGCGACGCCGTCCGCAAACCGCTCCACCAACACCCGCTGCCTCGCCGCGGTGCTGGAAAGCGAAACCTCCCGCGGCAGGATTTTCAGATCGGCCTTCAACTGCGTGCTGAGAGAAAGGAGACACAAGACAACAAGATAGGATCGAATCATTTTCATGCTCACAATTGCTTCGGAGAATAAACCGCGGATCACGCGGAAAGGCGCGGATATTGAGAACGCGTCATCCACATCCGCGCCCATCTGCGCCATCCGCGGTTAATATGATTTCCATTCCCTTTACCGTCCGTTCGAGTTGGCGACACGTTTCCACTTGAGTTTCGCAAATTTCAAGTTCAGCAAGAGAGCCAAATCCAGTTCCGTGATATTCAGGTATCCGATCATTTGGGCCATGTGCGTTTCATTGAAATCCGTCACAACCTTAGGGTCAGCGATGACCAAATCGTCCACAATCAAATCCGGAACCAGCGTTCCAATCAAGTGGCCGCGGTAGTAAACGGGAAAACGTTTCTGTTGGTCGATTTTGTGTCCGCAGCGAAGGAGTTCGATAACAAGTGCATTCTCGTAAAGTTTCTCCTCCAGCCCAGGCTTCAAAGAGTTTAACACCGCCATCGCGGCCCCGATAATCGATTCGCTCAATTCTTCATGGATCAATTTATCTGCCATGTCTGAATGCCTCTAAGCGACCGATTTTTGTCAGGGAGAACCGCGGATTACGCAGATAGGCGCGGATAAACAAGATGCGTTATCAAAATCCTGCGCCCCTCCGTGCCATCCGCGGTTTTCTTTTCATACATTGCTTATCGAGACGACCGCCTCCGTTTCCAGTCGAAGTTGGGTATATAAAGCCGGGTTTCCGGATCGCCGTTCCATTCCACGACAAACCCGTGCGTTTCCAGCACATCCTTGACAAGGTTGCCGACTGTCATTTTCTGCATGGAATCCTCGTTCAAGCCTCCGAATGCAATCCAGAGACCGCCGCCGGCGATCGCCGCCTCCACATCCTGCCAATGATAGAAGCAATAGCCTTTGACATGGCTTCGACCGCGTTCCTCGAACACCTCGTCCACATCGTCGAGCCCATCCGACATCGTGTATCCCGCGTTGTGGAGCGCGATGATGCCTTGGGAATCCAAGTACGCAAAAGCTTGATCCAAGACGTCGCAATCCGTTTCCTCGGGCCAAACCGTCTGGTCCGCGGACTTGGCTTTAAACATCTTGCTCACCATTAACCGCAGCAGCGGTTCCTCCAGATCGACTTCGCAATTCTCCACAATCATTTCGAAAACCTGATCGGCATTATAAAACCCGGACCAAACATACCTTTGCAGCGCCTCGAAGAACTGCTTTCGAGATTCGTTCATCTCCATAGGCTTAGCCCAATCTATTCATTCGCGGCCAAGGCCGCCACAGTTTTTGTAGGGCAGGCTCCTGCCTGCCTTTCTCAATTATTTGGCAATCGTCAATCAATAGGGAACGAAGAAGGCAGGCAGGAGCCTGCCCTACTCAACTATGTCGGGGTATCGACCTCATCCCAGTTCTTCGGGTCTAAGAAGCGGACGAGCCAATTCAGGGTGTGGTGCCGTTGCTCAACGACGCCCACGGCTGGACTCATTGACACACGGATCAAATTGTAATCTTTAGACCAGTCGAGGTTATCCGGAATCATGCCGCCTTGATTCAAATACGCATCGCGAACCGCCCAGTGGATCCGCATTATCAAATCCTGCTCGTCGAGAATCTCAGCCTCGTTCCGGAGTTTCGCGTGCGTGATGAATTCCGGATCGGATTCATGCGGGTTAAGGATCTCGGCCAGCTTCGGAACGTCGCACATCCCGCTCGGCCATTCCAGTTCTTCGATGTAGCCTAACGCCCACAAAAGAACCCAAATGCTTTCGAGCCGCCAAACGAACTTCTGGCACTCGTGGGAGTCGGGGTCGTCGTCTTGGAGGAACCGTTTTTCTTCCGGGCTGACGCTATCCCAAAGGTTTTGCTGCTCAATCAATTCCAAAGCCTCCTCTTTGGGGATTCCCTCACCCCGGAGCGCCACGGCCCACAAAACCAACGTTCGCCGGGCGACTTCGTGAGGTTTTTGGAGTTTGACCTCTTCATCGTCATCAACAAATAACGGGCCGGAAAAAACGGGAACGCCGCGTTGCCCCAACAGTTGAAAGGACCGCACCGCACGCTCGCGCTGGCGCGTATTTGCGTGTTCCCATGAGTCCGGCGAGGGGTAACTGTTCTGTCGCATAGCGATTTCACTTTCTGGCTGGTGTGATGGGTCGCGACGTGCACGCTTCCTTTTTTGCATGGACGTGCCATCGCCCTCCACAGAACAGCCAAGAATAAGAACGGTCAAGATGCTCAGCAACGGCAATCTCTGCATCGCGACAAATCCTTATCTTAGCCCTCGTTTGAAAATAACCAGTTTTTGTAGGGCAGGCTCCTGCCCAATACCGTTCAATTAAGGAGTCGAGAACAAACGGCCATAACATCATGTTGTAGCGCCGAACTTCGGCGCTACGAGCCATTGATTTTGGTTTTCTGGTTTCGAGTTTAATTGAATGGTATTGGGAAGGAGGCTGCCCTACCCAACTGCATTTCTGTCATAAATCAACATGCGATTCTCTGCAAATGCCGGGGAGGCTACTTTGCTCCACCAATCCCGATCCAGCAACGGTAAGGATCGCACCAACCTCTCAATCGACTCCCATTCTTCATCCTCTTCACAGTACGACAACGTTCGGCCATCAATTAGCTCGATGTCAAAGGCGATCGAATCATAACTGAAAAAATCAATCT
>CAWFGE010000001.1:0-84717 GCA_963815195.1 uncultured Planctomycetaceae bacterium | reverse complement strand
GCGCAATTCCGCCAGCCGATGCTCAGTCGCCGCCAAATGATTCCCGTCCAAATACTGCACGTGATAGCCCGGCAAAAATTCGCGGCATGCTCCCGGCATGGCATCGATGACTTGAGCCGCGTCCTGGCTCGTTTCCCGGATCATCGTCGCCGAAAGGCCGGGTTCCAGACGGTTCAACTTGCCATAAAGTGCGGCCGGCGAAACCGCCAGTTGCTCCTTGGCGGCCAAGTACCCGGCATGGACCGACTTGTGCGTCCGCGTCGCCACGCCCATCATCAGGGCCACCACTTGCGAAAACAGCAATTCTTTCTCGTATTGTCTCTGCGAAGCGTCGGCGAAAATCTCATCCAGTCGATCCGGCGACACAAGATTCTCGAGCGTTGCTCGAACCATCACTGCCGCTGGACATTCTTCCACAAAACGATCAAGCACAGCGTCGGGCCACATCCTTGCCGCCTCCATAAGGTTTGATACAACAATCCCTGTAGAAGCGACTTATAGCAAAAATCTAACATGTTGAAAGGGGTGGGTGTTTGCACCCACCCCTTTCAACATGTCACTTACCCCTGGATTTGGCCAGAGTTCGCGCGGTGGAGATATGGTGATTCCGTTTGCCGCTCTTTTTTCGAGGCTGTGGTTTTTTCGGCCCGCGTTTCTTTTTGGGGTAACGCGTCAGGTCGATGCGTTTCGCGAGTCGCACCAACTCGATCGCGAGTTTTCGAGGTGGCATGATTTGATAGCCCTCCCAGATTTCCGCGTCCACGGCGATGTTCATGCCCACCGTCGTGGCAGTCACGTCCTGCGTCAGGTGGTAGTCCGACAGTTCTTCATCGATCGTTTCTTCACCGTGAACCGATCGCAGCGCCGCTTTCACCACGGCATAGGTGTTATAAGCCAAAACCGCCGTGGCGAAGGCGAACAGCGCCGCCTTGGGGTAGCCCAGCGTCTCCACTTCGCAGCGCAACACCTCGGTCAGAGTTTGGAAGGCTTCTTCAATCGTCCAGCGCTTGCGATACAGAAAAGCCACTTTTCGCATTGGCGACTTTGACAGGCAAGTTGGTCAGGATGTGAATCTCAGTGTCACCATTCTCTGTGGGCGTATCCAATTGGATGGTGATCCGCCGGACTCGCAACGTCTCTTCACCCTGGGACAGCTCGGCTGACTGCTCGAAAACAAGACCCGTTTCGATGCGTCCGATGCGTTTCCGGCGACCGACGAGTTTCCAGGTGAGTGTCGAAGCGTGTTGGCGAATGACAAAGTAGGCCGACTGCTTGACAATTCCAAACAGAAACTTGGTCGTGCAGAAGTTCCGGTCGGCGATTGTCACCGTCTCGGCCCGGATCCATTCCAGAAGCTCCGGCAGAAGCGAACGTTCCTGAGCATGCCCGTCTTCACACGGGAGCAGTTCCGAAATCAGATCCCGCTGCGCGTCCAGAAGCGCCAAGGTCTGGCCCGGCAAAGGGCCTTCCCGCGTGACGCGCAATTCCGCCAGCCGATGCTCAGTCGCCGCCAAATGATTCCCGTCCAAATACTGCACGTGATAGCCCGGCAAAAGTTCGCGGCATGCTCCCGGCATGGCATCGATGACTTGAGCCGCGTCCTGGCTCGTTTCCCGGATCATCGTCGCCGAAAGGCCGGGTTCCAGACGGTTCAACTTGCCATAAAGTGCGGCCGGCGAAACCGCCAGTCGATCCTTGGCGGCCAAGTACCCGGCATGGACCGACGTGTGCGTCCGCGTCGCCACGCCCATCATCAGGGCCACCACTTGCGAAAACAGCAATTCTTTCTCGTATTGTCTCTGCGAAGCGTCGGCGAAAATCTCATCCAGTCGATCCGACGACACAAGATTCTCGAGCGTTGCTCGAACCATCACTGCCGCTGGACATTCTTCCACAAAACGATCAAGCACAGCGTCGGGCCACATCCTTGCCGCCTCCATAAGGTTTGATACAACAATCCCTGTAGAAGCGACTTATAGCAAAAAACTAACATGTTGAAAGGGGTGGTTATTATGACCTTTCCGAACTCCATTTGGATGAAAATAATCCACGATTTGCCCATCGTTACGATGGAACCGACGAATCCCTGGTTCTTGAGTACATTCATGGGCAGTTCGATCTCAAGGATGTGCTGAGTTCGATTGCCGTCAATGGATTCTTTCGATCGGAGCCACTCATCGGCGTCCGCCAGCCAGATTCCTCCATTACGATTGTCGAAGGGAACCGTCGGCTTGCGTCATGCCTGATTATCACAGGCGATCCCCGGGCAAAGTCTCTTAAAAAGGTCACCGAACGTTACGGCGCAACTTGGAAAGAGCACGGGGCGAAGCAAATTGCTCCCCTGCCAGTTTCCGTATATGACAGCGGCAGCACAAAACTCTTTCGGCCTTATCTTGGCGTGCGCCATATTCAGGGCTCACGTTCATGGGACAGTTATGCCAAGGCCTCCTGGATTGCCGAAATGGTCGAGTCAAGCTCACTTGAACTTGATGAAATCGCTGCCATGATTGGCGACACGCAGCGGCTGGCAAGACGATTGCTAATAGGGTATTACGTCGCAACTCAACTTGAGAAAGAGGGTAGATTTGACCCCGCCGCGAGTCACAAGAAAGGTCGGGGAAGCTGCATTCAGTATCCATTTTCCTGGGTGTACACGATCCTTGGCGACAAGAATCAGAACTTGGCTGGAATTGCCAGACGATCCTACTCCCAATCCCGTGAAAAAGCAGAATCTGGATCGGGGCGAACTCCTTTTTCGAGCAATGTTCGGACAAGGCACACACACACCCGCGATCGAGGAAAGTCGCGAGCTTGCGGATTTGGCAAGTGCTATCACATCACCAGATGGTCCTCGACTCCTCAGACGTGGTTTCACTGTTGAAGCAATGACGGCTGAAACGAAGTCGCCGCGAGCGAGCTGGAAGACGGCCTTACAGAGGCAGAGCAAGGACTAAAAGAGTGTTCTGGCCCCGCTAAGTGCAGGAGATATTGAGGAAGGCGACGCTGAAGAATTAAGGCCGATAAGCCGACGAGTGTTGCGGTATGCGAAAACTGTCGATGGCGGTTTGCGCCGACTTGCACACGAAGACGATGAACAAGAGTAATCATGACCAATACGATTGATGAATGGACTGCCCTTCCCGTCGATGCGAAAAACGGCCTCTGAGGTGGACCCCATTCTTTGGACAGCAAACGGGGTTGTTTAGTGGTGTGAGTCAGCGGCAGACGAGGCCCCTCATAGGCCTCGTCGTCTGCCGCCGATGACAAGGGGCCCGGGACGAGACCTCACCAGTTCCCTCCCGGTTTTGCGCGAAACTTGTTTTCATTTTTCGTCCATCACTTTGTGCAGGCTTCAATCTTTTCCTTCGTAGATCATCGCCGGCGTTTGATAACCCAGCGACTGATGAATCCGTTCCTCACAATAGAACTCAAAGTAACTCTGCAGGCTTCTCTCGGCCTCCCAACCATCCGTGTAATCCTTCAAGTAAACCTCTTCGTATTTCACGCTCCGCCACAGCCGCTCGATGAATACGTTGTCCAAGCACCGTCCTTTTCCATCCATACTGATCGCGACATTCAATCGTTCCAATCGCTCGGTGAACTTGATCGCCGTGAATTGGCTGCCCTGGTCGCTGTTGAAGACCTCCGGCCGCGAGATCGACAAGGCTTCGTCCAACGCCTCCAAGCAAAAACTCCCCTCCAACGTGTTCGACAATCGCCAACTCAACACGTAGCGACTGAACCAGTCCATCACTGCCACGAGATACAAAAACCCGTGGCGAAGCGGGATGTAAGTGATGTCGCTCGACCACACCTGGTTGGGCCGGAGAACCTCCACATTCCGCAGTAAATAAGGGTAAATCTTGTGTCCGCGCCCCGGTTTGGTCGTGCGGCGTTTCGGTCCAACCGCTTCGATTCCCATCTGCCGCATCAGCCGCTGCACTCGCTTGCGATTCACGCCGAACAACTCGGCCATCTTGCGAGAACCATAAAACGGATGCCGCGTGTATTCCTCGTCGATTCGCCGCATCAGTTCCAAATTTTCCGCGGTCTCGCCGCCAGGTTCGTAGTACCAACTGCTCCGCGCCAATCCCAACAGATCGCACTGACGCGACACGCTCAACGTGGAATGCTTCGGTTCGATCCATGCCCGCAAAACCTCGTGGCTTAATCCAGCGTCAGCGACTTTTTTTTGAGCCACTCGACTTCCATTTTCAGCCGGCCGATTTGTTCATAGAGTTCTTGCTCATTGGCCGATTGATCGTCGGATCGCTTACGTCGGCCATCCGTGAACAACTCAGTGGCTCCCGACAACAACTGCTTTTTCCAAGCCGTGACTTGGCTCGTGTGGACGCCAAATTCCGACGCCAACTGAGCCGTCGTCCTATCCCCTTTGACCGCCGCCAACGCCACCTTGGCTTTGAACGCGGACCCCAAAACTCGACGCTTCCTGGTCATAATCGGAACCTCCCAATGCGACAAATGAACATCGCAAATTCTACCTTATTGGGCTGTCCAGTTTTCGGGGTCCACCACACTCGGCCTTGACCAAGCTGAATTGAACGCGTGGAGGAACGGAGTTGGTTCAGTCGAGGACGCGATCAACGATGAGCGTTGCTCCGGTGAGCTAGATGATGAAATGAGCGAATTCGCTGACGAATTGATTGAGGCACGTGACCTTGCTGCCGATGACCTTGTTGGCGGTGCTTTCGAGCAGGCTGAGAAACGGCGCGATGACCTTCAAGAGGCATATCCATTTACTTTGGACGGGGGCAAACTGACATTTTCCGATGATCCAGTGCATTGGGCCTACGGATTCTGCCTAGTTACGGCATTGGCCGGGCAATTCAGAACGAAAATGTCGCGACGCCTTAGAGCGTGCTTTGAAATCTTTGTTCGCGATGCATTAGAAGCATTTTTTGGTGAGGATACAGGTGGGTTTCGGACTGGTCACCCTTGGGATATTTACGCGAACAAACACTTCAAGCGTGCAAAGCAGGTCTATGACGGGCTTTATGAAGCCGTCGGCGACACACTCGATTGGAAGTGGTCTCCACGTGACACCTATCCCGAGGATCCTTCTTACCAACGAGAAAAAGACCTGGGCGTGGATGTTGTTATTTGGAAGCAAATGCCTGATACTAGAGGCGGGCGACTGTATGTCTTGACGCAATGTGCCACAACGGAAAATAGCCTCTCCCAGGTTGGAAAATGCGGCGACATAAAACCTCGTCGATTGGAGAATTATTTGGTATTGCCGGATGCCAAGTTCATTCGAGCAATTGCGACACCGACATGCATGCTCAACGCCGTCGAGATTCGAAGTGTCTGTCGCGAAGGAGGACTTCTCTTTGATCGTTCTCGCCTCGTCAAAATCGTTAAATCATCTGCATGGGACTTACGTGACAGGCCTAGCGAAAGCGACTGTCGA
This sequence comes from uncultured Planctomycetaceae bacterium, assembly GCA_963815195.1. Lineage (GTDB taxonomy): Bacteria > Planctomycetota > Planctomycetia > Planctomycetales > Planctomycetaceae > CAWAVN01. The sequence continues at coordinate 79,286 of CAWFGE010000001.1, read as the reverse complement.
GAATTGTTTGCGGAAGCAGTTAGCACAATATGATTCCCGTTCGGATTGATTACTCTCGCAGGACACCTAGAGAGACGAGTTGACGCGTTCCGCGCGCCAATTCTTCATTCACAAGGATCGGTTCCGATTCATCATTTCACGTTGATCACGGGGCTTTGGGATCCGATTCGTCTTTTTCCCGCGGTTGGGAGTTTCGCTCGCTCTTCTCGACGGGAATGCTCCAATAGAACCGCAAAATCGTTAAGAGGAGCACCAACGCCCCCAAGCCTGCGCCGGCTAAGATGGCGACGCTCCGCCAATCGCCGAAGGTCCATTTCAGCGGTTCCCAAATCCATCGCCAGGTGAAAAGCACCACCAGCGTCGCGGCACCCAGATAGGGGCCATAGGGCACGAAGTTCCGTCCCGTAAAGATCCAGGTCGCAACGGCCAAAAGCATTCCGCACAACGGGGCGAGCAGAAACACGCAGACGGTGGGTTGCCAGCCGAGAAAGCTGCCGATCATCGCCATCAAGGTCACATCGCCAAACCCCAACGCCTGCCGGCCCAAAATCGCGGCGGACATCCAGCGGACGATCCAAGTCAATCCCGCCCCTGCCGCGAGCCCCGCCAAACTCCACGCCAGGCCGTGGAGGTGATGATGGTCGGCGATCCAGGCGGGCATGTCGGGTCCATAAAGCCCCGGGACCTCGGCGTTCCAGTCGATCCAAATATGCATCATTTGGAGATCGCCCGAAGCGGCCGCCCCGAACACGCCGATCACCGCTCCCGATAGGGTGATCTCATCGGGAATCACGTAATCGCGGAGATCGGTGATCGTCATCGCGATCAGCCACCACAAGAGCAGGCTGTGATAAATGACTCGCCCATACCGCCAAAACGGATCCGGGCGGACCGCGGGCGTCGCCTGGCAATGGAAATAGAGCATCGCCACCGCCAAGGCCCCGGTGAGCAAGCCGCTGAGAACGGCAACAGGCCAAGGGCGATTCCAAAATTGCAGCTTGGCGGCGGCCGATTCATCGAGGGGCGTCAAGCGGAGGGCCCACCGCTGGCTTTGGGTCCCTGCGATCCCTCCAATCAAGAATGCCGCCGCCGCCCAAATTGCGATCTCGAATTTATCAGACACGGCGGGGACCGCCCATTTCGCTTGGAAAATCATTTGTGGAGTTGAGGAGGAGCGCGGATCATCGTGCGGCACGGCGATTGCGATGCTTAATGTTGTTGCAGGTTGGGGCCGGTGTTGTCAATGCCCCAACTCCCGCAAATCGTGTTTTCAGGAGGTTGATTTCGCCATTCGGCATTTCCGCCGGGGTCGAATGGTTCTGCGGGTTTCGCCGGCGAGCTTCCACCCTCCTGCGCTCAAGGAGAAGCTGATGAAACACCTGTGGCTCGTTGCATTTCTGATTCCCCTAAGTCTTGGTGCAATGGCGAGTTCCGTCATTGCCGCTGACGATCCTCCGAACACCGACCAAAGCCAATCCAAAGTCTCGGCCAATACGCCCGACAAAAGTTCCGAAATCGAAGATGTCCGCGAAGAGCCTCCTGCCGGAGCCTCCATTACCGCCGAGGGGTTCGACGCCGCGGACTCGGCCTGGATGCTTATTTCTTCAGCACTTGTGCTTATGATGACGGCACCTGGACTGGCGCTGTTCTACGGCGGCCTGGTCCGCAAGAAAAATATTTTGGGCGTGATGATGCAGTGCATCTTTCTCATGGGTTTGATGTCGGTCGTGTGGGCCTTGTGGGGATATAGTTTGGCGTTCGGCGATCACATGTTGGGCGGTTTTGTCGGGGATGGGAAATTCCTATTCATGCGAGATGTCCTGCCAACCTTCGACGCCGACGCGAAGTCTGCGATTGTGCCAATGGAAGGCTCCATTCCCCGGGCCTTGCATATGGTGTTTCAAATGATGTTCTTCATCATCACGCCCGCCCTGATTTGCGGGGCGTTTGCGGAGCGGATGAAATTCAAAGCGATGGTGCTGTTCTCCGTGTTGTGGGGGACTTTCGTGTATTGTCCCATCGCCCACTGGGTGTGGTCCACGCACGGCTGGCTGTTTGAAGGGGATCTCGCCGCGTTCGACTTTGCCGGCGGGACGGTCGTGCATCTCAGTTCCGGGGCTTCCGCGCTGTTGTGTGCCTTGATTTTGGGCAAACGACTCGGATTTGGTCAAGAACCGATGCCCCCGCACAACTTGACCTACACCTGCATCGGGGCGGCGATGCTCTGGGTGGGCTGGTTTGGGTTCAACGCCGGGAGTGCTTTGAAATGCGATCCCCTGGCCGTCAACGCCTTTGTGGCGACGCACCTGGCGGCGTCGGCGGGCGTGTTGGCCTGGGCGGGAGCCGAGTGGTTCACCCGCGGCAAGCCGAGCATCCTGGGAGCCTGTTCGGGAGCCGTCGCCGGATTGGTGTGCATTACCCCGGCGTCCGGGACCGTCACGCCTCTTTCGGGGATCCTCCTGGGATTGATCGCGGGCCTCGGCTGTTTCTGGGCCTGCACCACGCTCAAATCGAAGTTTGGGTATGATGATTCTCTGGACGCTTTCGGCGTTCACGGCGTGGGCGGCACGATTGGTGCATTGCTCACCGGCGTGTTTGCCACGCAGGCCGTCACCGGTTCGCAGACCCCCATCGGACTGTTGGAAGGCAACGCCCGGCAGATGCTCCCGCAGATCATCAGCATCCTCGCCGCGGGGGGCATTGCCTTGGTGGGGACGTTTATCATTTTGAAAGTTCTGGACGCCGCCGTGGGGCTGCGGGTCACTCAGGACGAGGAAATTCAAGGTTTGGATCTCAGCCAGCACGGCGAGGAAGGGTACATTTTCCTGTAAAATCCCGCCGGCGATTTTGGAGATTTTCCGGAACCGGCATTCAGAGATGATTTGAAGATTCGATACAATCGAGGAGAAGGAACTACGGCCTGATTCGGGCCGACGATTCTCCTTTTGTTCCGCCACACCACTTGAGGAGCCATTGAATGAAGAAGATCGAAGCCGTGATTCGGCATTTCAAGCTGGAGGAAGTCAAAGACGCCCTCACGGAGGTCGGGGTGCAAGGCATGACCGTGTCCGAGGTGCGGGGTTTCGGCCGCCAGAAAGGACATAAGGAGCAATATCGCGGCGCGGAATACACCGTGGACTTTTTGCCCAAGGCGAAGATGGAAGTCGTGGTCTCGGACGACCAGGCCAAACTCGTGATCGATACGATCCTCCGCACCGCCCGCACGGGCCAGATCGGGGACGGGAAAATCTTCGTCACCAACCTGGACGAAATGATCCGCATCCGCACCGGCGAAACCGGCGATACGGCACTTTAATATCAAGTGAATATCAAGTGTTTTTCGATATTGGGTGCCACTGGCAGCTTGCTGCCAGTGTATGAGGTGTGCCACTGGCCGTTTGCTGCCAGTGCATTTTTGAGAGACGCTCATCTTGTTGCGAAAACACTGACTTCGTGCGAGTTTAGATGAACGCCTGAGATTTCAAATCCGAAATTCGAATCTCGAAATCTGAAACAAATTCCAATGACCGAATCCTCAAATTCCCAACCTTTAAGAAAGACAACTTTTTTAAGTTCACCCGGATTATTCGTTAGCCGCAGGGGGCTAGCCCCGGTTCATTGGATTTTGGTTGGTCGTCGCGGAAACCGGACGCTAGCGCGTTCCGCGCTGAGAGACCGTGAATAATCCGGGTTAACGAAGGGCGTGTAGGGTTTGGGACATTTGAATTTGGGATTTTGAATTTGTTTCGGATTTCGTGCTTCGGATTTCGCATCAACATTCGATCGAGGTGTGACACGTTCGTGATCGCTGGAGACATATGGATGATTCCGAATAACGAGCAGAAGCACGCGGAAACCAACCGGCGGTTCAAGGACACGGCCGCACTGACGGCAGTTCTGAAACGAGCGGCTCGCGATGCCATCAAGGGACACGCCCGCTCCGGCCATAAGATCGTCGTGTGGAAGGACAACCAAATCGTCTGGGAAGACGCGAACGATGAAACGGAGTCGAACTGACCGCCGAAGACAGAAAATGACGCCGGCATCACAATTTGCCTCCTTGGACGTTTAGCCCACGCAGCCTTTTTTGATTTCCAGCCCCGAAGCCCGGCGTGGCGGTTCGGGGCGTTTTTCACCGCGCGGGAAAGCGCTTCCCCGCTTCTAGTTTTTGGAGATTTTGAACCGTGAAGAAAGTGGAAGCCATTATCCGCCATTACAAACTGGAAGACGTCAAGGAGGCGCTGACGAACGCCGGGATCCAAGGCATGACCGTTTCGGAGATTCGCGGGTTCGGCCGGCAGCGCGGGCACAAGGAAACCTACCGCGGCACCGAATACACCGTGGATTTTCTGCCCAAGGTCAAAGTCGATGTGGTGGTCGATGAATCGGCCGTGCAAACCGCCTGCGACGCCATCATGAACGCCGCCCGAACCGGGCAGATCGGCGACGGAAAGATTTTCGTCACGAGCCTGACCGACGTGATCCGCATCCGCACCGGCGAATCCGGCCCGGAAGCGATTTAAGTTTTAGAGGAGCGAGAGAGCATTTCAGTCGTCGGTTCTCCGTTGGCACAGATCCAGCAGCGGAAGGCGGAATTCGCCGCGATTCGCGAGCAGGCCCGCGAACGCTTTGAAAGCGGCGTGCCCGGCGTCCCAGTCGCGGCCGGCTTTTCCGAGGCTCTGGAAGCCTTCGTGATTCGGCTGCTCGAAGCCGAACTCGCCGAATTGCCGCAGGCCGCCCAGCAGCAACTGCGGGAACATTCCGCCGTCGTTGCGGTCGGGGGAACCGGGCGGGGGGACTTGGCTCCGTTTTCCGATTTGGATTTGCTGTTTCTGTATGCCCCCAAAGTTCAAGCCGTCCATCAGGATTTCACTTCCCGGGTGGTGCGGGCGTATTGGGATGCGGGGATCGAACTGGGGCACAGCGTCCGCACGGTGGGCGATTCGCTGAGCATGGCCAAGACCGAGCCGCAGATCGCCACCGCCCTTGTGGAAGCCCGGCGGTTGTGGGGTTCGGCGGCGCTATTTGAAGACTTGCAAAAAGGCTTCTACCGGAAAGTCGTCCGCAAACGGCTCAAGGCGTTCGTCCAGGATTGCATCGCCGCCCGCGGGGAAGAGCGCGGGCAATTCGGCACGACGGTGCAAAAGCTGGAACCCGACCTCAAACGCTCCGCCGGCGGTTTGCGGGACGTGCATCTTCTCAGGTGGATCGGCTTCGCCCATTACCACACGGCGGACCTCGATTCCCTCCGCCTCAAAGGGGCGCTCAACAAAGACGACGCCCGGCATTTGATCGCCGCTTACGAATACTTGATCCGCATCCGCCTCGATCTCCATTTCGCCGCGAACAAAGCCCAGGACGTGTTGACCCGCGACGAGCAGCTCCGCATCGCCGAGGCTCGGGGCATCGCGGGATTGGCGGGACAGCGGCCGGTGGAAAAATTCATGCAGACCTATTTCCGCCACAGCCGAAATATCGCCCTCATCGTCGAACGGTTTCTGATTCGCCATCAGCCTCGCTCGCTCCAGGCTCGGCTCGCCAACATTGCCATCGCACATCGCGCGGAAGGCAAGTACCGGGTGAGTTATCGGGGCATCGACGTCTTGCCTCGGTTTCGGCAAACGGTTTTGGGCCGTTTGGAAGAGATCCTCAAGCTGTTTCATTACAGCATGCTCAACGGGTTATCGCCGGTTCCCGAATTGATCGATGCCTTAAAGCACGCCGTCGCCCTTTTGCCGGAGGACGTTTCCTACGAGTCGTCCCAGATCTTTTTGGCCATCCTCGGCCGAACCGCGCACTTGGGAAGGGCGCTGCGGAGCCTGTACGACGTGGGGGTGCTCGAGCGGCTGATTCCCGACATGGCCCACGCGCGGTGCTTACTTCAGTTCAATCAGTACCATAGCTACACCGTCGATGAGCACACCTTAAGAGCCGTGGAAGCCGCCACGCGGTTTACGCACGTTCCGGGACCTTTGGGAAACGCGTACCGGGCGATCCAGCGGAAAGAGATTCTGCACCTGGCTTTGCTGCTCCACGACCTGGGGAAAGGCTTCGAGGAAGACCACAGCGAAGTGGGCAAAGCGATCGCCGAGCGAATCGGACTCCGGCTGCATCTGCTCGAACACCGCGCCCAAACGTTGACGTTTTTGGTCCATCAGCATTTGAAGATGGCCCACCTCGCGTTTCGGCGGGACATCAGCGACCCGGCTGTTTTGCTGCCCTTCAGCCATAGTGTGGGCAGCCCGGATACGCTGCGGATGCTGTTCGTGCTCACCGCGGCGGACATCACGGCGGTCGGTCCCGGCGTGTGGACGGATTGGAAAGCCGAACTGCTCAGCGAGCTTTACGACGGCACGATGCACGTCTTGAGTGGCCGGCGGCTCCAAATCCGCGAGGAAAAACGCCTTAAGGAAATCAAGGAGTACGTCCGCTCGGCGATCGTACCGCTCAAAGCCAGGCAAGGCCAGATGGGCGTGGGCGAATGGATCAGCCGGGAACTCGACGCCTTTCCGCCCCACTACATCAACGAATACACGCCGGAGCAAATCGCGTCCGACCTGGATGCGATTCAGCATCTGGAGCCGGGCGAGTTTCTTGTGGACGGCGCCCCCGATCCCGAAACCGGCACCATCACCTACCGGCTGATTACGCACGAAAACTCCGCCGCCGGGTGCTTTCACCGCACGGTCGGCGTCCTGACCGCGAAGCGGCTGGAGATTCTCGCGGCGAACATCAGCACGAGCTTGGACGGCTACGTGGTGGACCGCTACCGCGTGATCGACCGCGACTATCAAGGCCCCATTCCCGAGAGCCGAATCGAGGATGTGACCCAGGCCATCCAGAGCGCGCTCAAAGGCGAAACCGAAGTCCAGCCGTTGTTCAAGCGCAACACCCGCTTCGAGCTTCAGGACCCGCCGGATTTTTCAGAACTGCCCACGCGGGTGTCGATCGACAACAACACCTCGCCCCGCTCGACGATCATCGACGTCTTCGCCCACGATCGGCCCGGCCTGCTCTACACGGCCACCCGCACGATTTTCCAACTGGGCCTCTCCGTGATCCTCGCCAAGATCGCCACCCATCTCGATCAGGTGGTCGATGTGTTTTACGTCACCGACTCGGGCGGCGATAAAATCCACGACGGCGACCGCCTCCGCCACATCCGCGATCACCTGTTCGAGACCATCCAGGAATTTGAACGCGACGGGTATTTGCAGTACAAATGACGGAGGAGCAAAGGCCACAAAGGAGCAGAGGCCACAAAGTCACGGCAGCGGGCGTGGCCGGGGTCAGGCTGCCGAGTAGGGCCGGTTCCGCCGGCCATCGGTGTGAGACAGGTTCTTGTCTCCAAAAACAAAAGGCCGCCGTAGCCGGTGCCACCAAGTATCAGCGGCCCTGTTGAATCGCTTTATTCACTCAAAATGCTTCGGAATGCTATGAGCAAACAAACCTTGGTTGTTTTCGATGTGCCGGGACAGACGTTTCATCACGGTCAGGAGTCTCTCTTCGAAGGCGGGGCCTGTGCTTGCTGGGGCGGAGGCTTGGTCGATTGCGCATCGCCGGTTGGAGGGCGGATTGTCGGACGGGGTGGATCTGATTGAACTCGATAACGGAGCGCTCTCGGTTTCCATCGTGACCACGCGGGGGATGGGGCTTTGGAAGGGGCGATACCGCGGGATTCCGCTGGGATGGGAATCGCCCGTCCGGCAGGTGGTTAATCCCGCGTTTGTCGATTTGAACGACCGCGGCGGCCTGGGTTGGCTGTCCGGTTTCAACGAATGGCTCTGCCGATGCGGGCTTTCGTTCAATGGTCCGCCGGGCGAAGATGTGGTTCGGGACAAGTCGGGGAAAGAACTCGGGCGCTCGCCGGTGACGCTGCACGGGCGGATTGCGAACCGGCCCGCGCATCACGTGGAGATCGAAGCCGACCCCGCCGGTGCGGGGACGCTCGCCGTGATGGGAATCGTCGATGAGACGTCGATGTTCGGCCCGTGTTTGCGGCTCACCACGCGAATCGAAACCGCAGCCGGCTCCAATCGGCTGCGGATTTTGGACACGATCACCAACCTCGGCGGCCAGCCGGCGGAATTGCAGTTGCTGTATCACACCAACTTGGGCCGGCCGTTTTTGGAACCCGCCGCGCAGCTCGTCGCGCCGGCGCTCGAAGTTTCGCCGCGCGATCCGCGGGCGGCGGAAGGTTCCGGGCATTGGAACACCTACACGGAGCCGGAAGCCGGCTATGCCGAGCAGGTTTATTTTCTGAAGCTCGCCGCCGATGCCAAAAAACAAACCGAAGTCCTCCTGCGAAACGCGGCCGGCGACCGCGGGCTCGGTTTGAGCTTTTCGCTCGATCAACTGCCTTACTTCACGCTCTGGAAAAACACCGCCGCCAATGCCGACGGCTACGTGACCGGACTGGAACCCGCCACGAACCTGCCCAACTTCAAAACATTCGAGCGCGAGCAGAACCGCGTGATTTCGCTCGATCCCAATCAAAGCTACGAGACCCGGCTGGAGATCGAAATTCACGATGCCGCCGAGAAAGTCCAAGCCGCGACCGCCCGCATTGAAAAACTCCAAAACGGCCGGGCGACCCACGTGCACGACGGCCCGCAGCCCGGGTTGTCGCCGAGTTGAGAATAAAGTGAGCGGTACGGCGCTAGCCGCCGGCCGTGATTTTAGCCGCCGATTCTCGCGCTATGCCGGCGGCTAGCGCCCAGCCGCTCACACTCAGCCCTTGATGACGCCGATGGGCCGCATGCGGGCGACTTTTTTGGAGAGGCCCGCGTTGTGGACGACATCGACCACGAGGTTGACATCCTTGTACGCATCGGGCTGTTCCTCGGCGAGACCCTTCCAACTGCGAGCCCGGGCGATGACGCCGCGCGACAGCAGTTCCTGATCGATCCGCCGGCCTTTGGAGAGCTTCACGGCTTGGGTGCGGCTGAGTTGCCGGCCCGCGCCGTGGCAGGTCGTGCCGAAGGTTTGCTCCATGCTGCCGGGCTGTCCGACGAGGACCCAACTCGCCCGGCCCATGTCGCCGGGGATCAACACCGGCTGGCCGATTTTCTGGTACTGCGCCGGCACTTCGGGATGGCCCGGCGGAAAGGCCCGCGTCGCGCCTTTGCGGTGGACCCACAGTTTTTTCCGTCCGCCGTCGACCTGGTGCTCTTCAAACTTGGCGATATTGTGGGCCACGTCGTAAACGAGGTTCATCCCCAACTCCTGCCAGGGCCGGCCGAAGACGGTCTCGAACACTTCGCGGGCTTGCCACATCAAGAGCTGCCGATTGCACCAGGCATAGTTCGCGGCCGCGCGCATGGCACCCAGGTAATGCTCGCCTTCGGGACTTAAGATCGGGCGCACGCGAGCTGGCGGTCCGGCAGGTGGATGCCGTATTTTTCCGGCACGCCGCGGAGAGTTTTCAAGGCATCGTCGCAGACTTGATAACCCAGGCCCCGCGAGCCGGAGTGGATCATCACGCAGACCATGCCATGCTTCAGCCCCAAAACCTCTGCGGCCTCCGCGTCGAAGATGGCATCGACGACCTGGACTTCGAGAAAGTGATTGCCGGACCCGAGCGTGCCGCATTGGTCGCTGCCCCGCATCAAGGCTCGTTCGCTGACGGAATCCGGCCGGGCTCCCTCGAGCCGGCCGTGGGCTTCGGTGTGCTCGATGTCGCCGTCGGTCGCCAGGTCGCGGTCCTTGAGCCAGGCCGGTCCCAGCTCCATCATCTGCCGCAGCTCTTTGGCGCTATAGTGGTATCGTCCCGTCTGGCCGACGCCGCAGGGCACCTGGCGGAAGAGTTCGTCCACGAGCGTCCGCAAATGGGGTTTGACATCGTGCTGGAACAGATTCGTCCGCACGAGCCGCACGCCGCAGTTGATGTCGTAACCCACGCCGCCGGGCGAGATCACGCCGCCTTCGTCGGGATCGGTCGCGCACACGCCGCCAATGGTGAAGCCGTACCCCCAATGAATGTCGGGCATGGCGAGGCTCGCGACTTGAATCCCGGGTAGAAACGCGACGTTGGCGACCTGCTCCGGTGCCTGATCGCCTCGGACGAGGTCCATCAGCGCATCGCTGGCGTAGATTCGCCCTTCGACCCGCATGCCTGCCTTATAGGTTTTGGGGATCCGCCAACAGACATCGTTGATCCGCTCGAGCGGTCCGGTATACGTGGTTTTTGCCATCCGTTGGTTCCTTGTTTTTTCAAATGTCCAAAATGAAGCGGGCCTGCCAGCCGTCGGGGGTTTGTTTGACTTCGAGTTGATGATAGGTGACCGCTTTGACCTCGTGGGCGAGATGATGTCGGCCTTCTTCAAAAACTTCGCCGCGGGCCTTGGCGGAAAGGCCGTTCTCACCGATGGACACATCGAACTCCGCCAGGAGCAACCGCTCGCTCTCGAAGCGGAACAAGAGTTCGCTCAGCCAATCGAACAGCAAATAATCGAGCTGCGTGCCCGGGACTTCGATCGTCAACTCGCGTTCCGGGCGGACTTCCTGCGGGTCGTCCACAAGGATCGACAGAAGCCCGCGGCCGGCCTCGGCGAACAAGGCGTTCACATTCGCCGCCTGGACAAACAAGCCGACATCCGCCGTGTGCTCGAAAGGGGTAAACATCGCCCGTGTCCCGCCGTGCTGAGATTTGGTCGCCGATTTCTTCTCATCATACAAAGTCGCGATCTGTCGTGAATATGGAATCCCTTTTCCACCCGACACCTTCCCGCGCGCTTGGGTTCGCTTAAAAACCGGGGCGAGCGCCCTTCGGCTAATTTGTTCAACCGCACGTTTTGGTTTGGCGCGGCACGACGTGCGGGATCGGCTCTCCGCTCTTGGCTCTTCGCTGTTGGCTTTTTCCAAGATTCCTCTCGCGGAAGTTGGGTGTTTTCGTCATAAATGCGTGTTCCACGGATGCCGGGGAACGCGGAACCGCCTAGAATCGAGTGGGCCGCTGACGACACGCTGTTTTCTTTGACTTCCCCCTCGACACTTGAAGGTATTGAATTGGCATGTTGACGTTTGCCGTTCGCAATTTGCTCAGCCGGCCCCTGCGTTCGCTGTTGTCCCTGTTGGGTTTGACGGTGGCGATTCTGGGCATGGTGGGGCTGTTTTCGGTCGCACACGGGTTGGATCGGCAGCTCGAGCGGACGTTCGGCCGCATCCCCGGCCTCGCCGCGATGCAGCCGGGGGCGCCGATTCCGCTGTTCTCCAAACTGCCCGCGTCTTGGGGAAAAGAAATCGCCGAGGTGCCCGGCGTGTCCGTGGTCTGCTCGGAAATCTGGCAGCGGATCAACGTGATCGATCAGAAAATGATCGTCAGCCCGCCCCGGTTCTGGTTCGGCTTTGACATCTTACACAGCCAGCAACTCCGAGAGGATGTTTACGGCAAGACCATCAAACAGGGCCGGCATCTGAGATTGTCCGACCGGGGCACGCGGAATTGCCTGATCAGCACGCAGATCGCCGAGGAATACCACGTCGGCGTCGGCGATACGCTGGACATCAACGAATTCCGCCACCACATCGTGGGCATCTATGAAACCGGTTCGCTGCTCTTGGACGTGGCCGTGGTGCTGGACATCGAAGAAGTCCGCAAGATGACGGGCTTTCCCGAAGATTCCGTGACGAGCTACTATATCGAACCCCAACCCGGCGTCGATAAGGAAAAGCTCGTCAAGCGGATTCAAGCCCGGTTCCGCGACCGGAAACTCCCGGCGTGGAACCCGTCCTCCATCGGCTTGGGCCTCTCGGGCGAACAAAACCCGATCAAGCTCCTCGCAACGCTGTTGGATCGCTGGCTCAAGTCACTGGAGAAAAAAGCCGAGCAGTCGCCGGCCGCCCAGTCGCCTTCCCCGAAGAACGAAGAACAATCCGCCGGCCGCGAAACGCCCTCGTCCTCGCCAGGCGAATCGGAACGCATCAACCCGCTGCTCAAGGTGGAAAAGAACATGCCGCTCGAAGTCCGCACGGCCCAGGAATGGGGGCAGCGGTTCGACAAGTTCACCGCGGACCTCGACATTCTGCTGATGATCCTCACCGCCATCGGCGTGACTATCGCGGTGTTGAGCATCGTCAACACGATGGTGATGAGCGTCACCGAACGCATCATCGAACTCGGGATTCTCAAAGCCAACGGCTGGTCGAAATTCGATGTGCTCAAACTCATCACCTTCGAAAGCGCCTTGATCGGCCTGGGCGGCGGCGTGTTGGGGAGCTTTCTGGGCTGGCTGGGCACGTTGTTTGTCAACTGGAAATGGTCCGCGCGGGTCGAGCTTTACGCGGGCCCAGGACTCTTGACGTTCAGCGTGGCGTTCGCGGTGGCGCTCGGAGTCCTGGGCGGCCTGTACCCCGCGATTTGGGCCATGCGAATGATGCCCATGGACGCCATCCGCCGCGGGTAAACGGAAACAACCGGGATCAACCACGAACCAAACTCCAATTTCACTCGGCTCAACTTTTTAAATGCCGAGGCCATCCTCCAAGAGGCGCACAATGCCATTCCCGCAACGCGATTCTTCTCGCCATTTGACGACCGGCCCCGCCGTCCGAGACTGGCGGTGGGCGAAGAGTCTTTTGATCCTGTTGAGCCTCGCGGTTTTCGCCGGTTCCCGCGGCATGGCCGACGAGCGGTTGAATGTGCTGTTCATCACGCTCGACGACATGAACCGCGATTCCGTGGGCGTTTATGGAGCGAAAGTTCCCGAGACGACGCCGAACATCGACCGCCTGGCGTCCGAGGGGCTCCGTTTCGAGCAGGGGCATGTGACGATCGCGATCTGCCAGCCCACGCGGGCGGTGTGGATGACCGGGCGGTATCCGCACAACAGCGGGGCGCTGGGGTTCAATGCGATCCGCCGGGGCGTGCCCACGCTGCCCGAAACGCTCAAGAGCCACGGTTTTCTCACCGGGATCCTCGGGAAGACCGAGCACGTCGTGCCTTCCCGCAAAGACGCGTTCGATTACAAGCGCGGCCGCGGCGAAATGAAAAACGGCCGCAGTGCCGAATTGTACGGCAAGTTCGCGGCGGAGTTTCTCGCCAAGGCCAAGGCGGCGGACCAGCCGTTTTTCTTCATGGTCAACGCGCACGATCCGCACCGCCCCTTCGACAACCGCAAACCCGCCGATAAGCGGAACGGCCCGCGCGATGACCCGGCCCCGTCGCGGATTTATGGGCCCCAGGAAATCGCGGTCCCGGGGTTTCTGCCGGACTTGCCCAAGATTCGCGAAGAGATTGCCCAGTACTACAGCTCGGTCCGGCGGGCGGATGATGTCGTCGGCCGGGTGCTCGCGGAACTCGGTCGGGCGGGGTTTAGCGAGAACACCCTCGTGATGCTCAAGTCGGACCACGGCATTGCGGTGCCGTTCGCCAAAACCAACGTCTACCGGCATTCCACGCGGACGCCTTGGATCGTCCGCTGGCCCGGCGTGGTGAAGCCTGGAACGGTCGACGTCGAACACCTCGTCGCGGGCGTGGATTTCGCTCCGACGATTCTCGACGCGCTGGGCATCGAACCGATCGAGGGCATGGACGGCCGCTCGTTTCTGCCCCTCCTCAAAGGCGAACCGCAATCGGGCCGCGATTTCGTGTTTACGCACATCAACACGATTGCCTCCGGGCGGATGTATCGCATGCGGTCCGTCGAGGGCAAACGCTACGGCTTGATTTGGAACGGTTGGAGCGACGGCGAAACCCAGTTCCGCAACGAATCCATGAGCGGCCTGACGTGGAAGGCCATGCTCGCGGCCGCCGAGTCCGATCCCGCGATTGCCGCCCGCGTGAAACTTTTCCGCTATCGCGTGCCGTTCGAGTTCTACGATTATGAAGCCGATCCCGACGCCCTCAAAAATCGCATCGACGACCCGGCCATGCAGGATGTGATCGCGTCGTACCGCGAAAAGCTCGTCCAGCTAATGCGGGACACCAACGATCCGGCCCTCAAGGAATACGAAAAGCAGGCGCGGTAAGGACGACTCGAACACTTTGTGCGAGGCGCTTTTTTTCTCGTTTGATTGGGTAACAACGCTGTTCAAGAATCGAGAGGCGACACCAGCAGGGCCAGGCCTTGGAGGGAGAGGTGCGGCATCCAGCGGGCAATCGGGAATTGCGGCATGAGCAGCGAGCCGCCGCCGCCGGTGATGAGCACGAGCGGATTCTCGAACTTGAAAAGCCGGCTGGATTGCTCGAGCAGTTCTTTGACCGCGCCGACTTGTCCCCAATATAGGCCGCTTTGCATCGCGGCCCGCGTGTTCGCGCCCACCGCGGCGGGTGCGGCCGGTAACTCGTCGAGCGGAATGAGCGGCAAGAGCGCCGTGTAATGATGCAGGGCGCGGGCACAGAGTTCAAAGCCTGGCAGGATGGCTCCACCCAAGAATTCGCCGTCCCCGTTCACCGCGTCAATCGTGGTGGCGGTGCCGCTATCGACAATGAAAGCCGCCTGCGAGGCATCGCGGAGACGATTCGCCGCGACGGCGTTCAGCAAGCGGTCGATGCCGGCTTTGTTGGGTTCGGGAAGCTGGAACTTGAGGGGGAACGTCTCCGCCACGAAGCCGACTTGAACGGGGGCCGGCCATTCGCCGGGCCAGTCCTGCTTGACGCGGGCGATCTCGGCGGGATTGGACCCCGCGACGAAACCGTGCACGGTGGGGGGGGCCTCGGCATGGTCGGCGGAAAGCCAATCCCGGACCTGGCTCCACGGCAGATCGGCTCCCACAGAAACGGTCGCCGACCGCCAGCATTTGGGCAGCCCGTCCGCATCGCGGGCGTCATCGAACAAGCCGAACTTGATTCGGCTATTGCCCGCATCGACCAACAGCCGAGCCAAACTCACACTCGATCCTTTCTTGGGGTTCCCGCGGGACGCGAATGCAATCCTGCTGCGTTATTCGGCCGATTCCTCGCGAGGGGACTCATCCCGCACGCGTTCGCGAAGCTCGTGCCAGTGGATTTCCGCTTGGATGAGCGAATCGTCCGTGGGCCCGTCCGTCGGCAGGAACAACTCGGCGAAGCGGTCCAAAAACCGGGCCAGTTCCTGTTCGCTCATGGGTTGGCCCGCGTGCAGTTTGACGGTCACGGTCGCTTCGAACTCTTGCACGCCGTTTTCTCGCTGCCGGCCCGCTTGCAGCTGTTCAAACTCCCGGCAAACCTCCGGCAGGAAGGCATAGAGCCGGGCGCTTGGGAAATCCGAGACCCAATCCTCTCCATTCCAAAACCGGACGGCCTTCGGCGATCGCGACACCAGGAAATACCGCGGCCAATTCGAATCGCCGATCCGATTGATTTCCAAACCCATTCTGTCACTCCTCGGCAGAGATTTGTCTAATTCGAGAACAACTTCTACCGAGAGATACGATGGACAACTTCAAAAAATTCCCAATTCCCGCGATTTTGGATCGGCCGGGCGATTGGCCGGCTACGGTTTTTCGGGAGGCATGTCGTCTTTGCCATCTTTGTCGTCGCCTTCCGAGTCGGGGGATTTTTCTTCTTTGGCGAATTGGGGGAGGATTTTGGGATCGAAGAATTTCTCCGGCGCCGAGTTCCACGTCTTGAGCGCCTCCTGATCGAAGAAATACACCCGCTGGCCTTGGTAGATCAACGAAGGATCCTTCATGCCGACTTTTCGTTTGCGATTGACCGGGCAGTAGTGCTGCGGGATGAGCCGTTCGCGAAACGTCAAACCCTTGAGCTGAGGCAGGATGTCCGTGTCCAAATACGACTCCGGATCGCGCATCCACTTGCGGGCGGCCAAGTCGGAGCTGAAGTAGACTTTGATCCCCTTATACCGGATGGCGCGGCTGCTCGGCCCGACAATGCGGTCCGTGAACACGGGGCAATACTTTTGAGTTCCCGCCCGCATCCCCGCGGCCACCGCGGTTTCCCCGCCGGCCAACCGCCAGCAAACAATACCCAACAACGAGAACATCAAGAGACGCAACATCGGCAGCCTTTCCCAGGAAAAGAGGTCTCCCGTTATTGTAAACGGCTCACGAGTCCCCGTCGATGACCATTGCGTTGAAGGTAGAATAGCGAGCGGGATGAAAAGAAATCCCTCGCTCGCCATTTCGCACATTGCAAGAACAAAAACTTTAATCGCGGACGTCGTCGAATAGCGGGGTGGAGAGGTAGCGTTCGCCCGAGTCGGGCAGGACGACCACAATGGTTTTCCCGGCGCTTTCGGGGCGGGCGGCGACTTTGAGGGCGGCGGCCATTGCGGCGCCGCTGCTGATGCCGCAGGTGATGCCTTCCTCGCGGGCCAGCCGCGGGGCCATTTCGAACGCCTCGTCGTCGGTGACCTGCACGACGTCATCCACGAGGGACATATCGAGAACGTCGGGGACAAAGCCCGCACCGATGCCTTGGATTTTGTGTTTGCCCGGCGAGCCGCCGGAGAGCACCGGGCTGTTGGTCGGCTCGACGGCGATCGCTTTGAGGGCGTGGCCTTTTTCTTTTTTGATGTAGCGGGACACGCCGGTGATCGTGCCGCCGGTGCCCACGCCGGAGATCAGAATATCCACTTGGCCGTCGGTGTCGTTCCAGATTTCGGGCCCTGTGGTCTTAAAGTGGATTTCCGGGTTGGCGGGGTTTTTGAATTGTTGGGGGATGTAGTATTCCGGGTTGTTGGCGAGGTCTTCCGCCTTGGAGATCGCGCCTTTCATGCCTTCCGCGCCGGGCGTGAGGATCAGTTCCGCCCCGAAGGATTTGAGCATCAGCCGCCGTTCGATGGACATGGTGTCGGGCATCGTCAGCGTGAGATGATAACCCCGCGCGGCACAGACGTAAGCGAGCGCGATCCCGGTGTTGCCGCTGGTCGGCTCGACGACTTTCATGCCGGGCTTGAGTTTGCCATGCTTCTCGGCGTCCCAGATCATGTTGGCCCCGATGCGGCATTTGACGCTGTAAGCCGGGTTTCGGCCTTCGATTTTCGCGAGCACGCGGGCCTTGAGTCCCTCGGTCAGCCGATTGATTTGCACGAGCGGCGTGCGGCCAATGGATTCGGAATTGTCTTTGAAAACCGGCATCGGATGACTCCTTCCCAAGCACAAATGAAATTGGCCGCGGGCCGATCCCCGGCCGTTTTGACTAACCGGATTTATAAAGCATCCCTGATTTTAGGACAACCCCGCCAAGATTCGCCCGGCGTTTGCGTCCACAGATCCGGGACGCCCGAGCGAGTTACCGCAGATAGCGTTCAAGCGCTGCGGAGACCTCTTGCACGGCGCGGGTTAACTCGGGCAGAAGCCGGCGCGCTTTGGAGAGGTCGGCTTGCAGGGACCGGTCTTCCAGTTGGATCGCCGCCACGATCAGAATTTCGGCGTCAAAATTGGCGGCCAATCCTTTGAGGCTGTGCGCCCCGCGGTTGAGTTCTTCAAGCTGGCCGGCATGAACGGCTTGCTCGATCTTCGCCAACAGCTCCGGGGCATCGTCGAGGAACAACCGCGCGAGTTCCGCGACCAGTTCATCGCCTCCCAGCCGCGCACGCGCGGACTCGATATTGATCGCGGAGATGTCTGCGGGCGAGGGAACCCGTTTGCCGCCCGTTTCGCTCGAATGCGAACCGCCGGGACGCCGCTCGATGGTTTCTATCATTTTGATCAGTTGGGCGGCGTCCACCGGTTTGGGAAGACACGCATCCATGCCCGCGGCGAGGCAATCCCGAAGGTCCTGGCGCGCGCTATGGCCGGTCATGGCGACAATCGGCATTTCCGATTGCAAAGCCTTGGGCAATTGGCGGATCAACCGCACGGCCGTCAAACCGTCCATCGTCGGCATTTGCACATCCATCAGCACGACATCGAAGGCGGACCGTTGGATGAGTTCGAGGGCTTCCCGCCCGTCGCCCGCAACCTCGACCACGTGACCGCGCGTCACCAGGATCGCCCGCGCGAGCATCTGATTGGCGGGCGTATCGTCCACGAGGAGGATTCGCCTTTCGCGGCGAGTCGGCTGGGTCCACTCGATCGAGTTGGAACTGGTTGGCGATTCCACAGACACGGCGACGAATACTTGGGAAAACGGGGCTAAGTGTTTTTCGTCCAATGGCCCAATGACGAATGCAATGCCCGCCTGGTTCAAGTATCCGCGAGCTCCGTCCATAAGACAAGGCCCGATGGGGTCTGAAAAACCATCGAGCCTTGAGAGTTTCCGAATGCTTCAGCGCTTCAAGCTAAACGCTCACCCTTCGCCCGCTCACCAGTGCGATGATAAACAGCACCAGAAAGACGAAGAAGCAAATCTTTGCGGCACCGTAGGCCATCCCGCCGACGAATCCAAAGCCCAGGAGCCCCGCGATCAACGCAACAATAAAAAAGAAGATTGCCCATCCCAACATGACGATTTCCTTTCCCTAAAAACTCGAAAACTCGGTGAAGATTCGGCTGGACGCTATCGGCCCAATAACATCAGCACGCCTGCGGCAACGGCAAGCACATTCAGAAGCATCGAAAGAAACACGCTCCCCAAGCCCAACAGCGGAACCAGTCCGACGGCAATCAGCCAGATCGAGAGCAAAAGAATTCCCAAGTTTTTGGGAACGGTCAAGGTTCGGCTCTTGAGATTCATGGGTTGATCCCTCAATGATTCGCAACGTTCGCCCCAACCAAACGCAGTTTGCGTGCCGAACGGTTCCAAAACGAATCCCCGCACCGATCTCGAGGACGGGCGGGAAAAAGAAAGGGACTTCCTCCGACGTTGTCTTAGGGAGAATCCATCCGCGGGCCGATCGATTTCGAAATTGTTTCCGCCATCGAGCCAGGCGTGGGAAGCTTCGGCCAACGAGCGAGGTGCCTACGTTGGAGCCAACAGAAATTCGATTGGTCGATCGGGGATCAGCGTGATCGATGAGCGACCGCGCGGATCGCACCGCCCCGGAGGCTCCCCCGGCAATTTGCCGGAATTCCTCCAGCATTCGCCCTGAAGACAGCCTCCCGGACTCCTCCGCGGAGGGATTCGCGTTCTGGCATGCGAATTGCCCTTTCGTAGCGGCGGGTGATGAACGAGTCACAATCCAACCAATCAACCTTCATAAACGTCAGGAGTAGGAGATGACGACCCAAGAAGAAATTCGCGGACATTGGAACCAACTGCGCGGCCGAATCGAAGAACGCTGGACCCAGCTCAATCCCCATGATCTGGACAACATGGACGGCAATACCGACCAGCTTGTGGGAGCCATTCAACAAAAAACCGGCCAGGCCCGGCAGAAAATTGAAGAAGAACTCGACCAGTTGCTGCGGGACGTGGCAGCGTCGGCATCGAGCGCGACGGAAAAGATGGGCGAGTACGCGAAACAGGCTAAGGCGCAAGCCGAGCACTATAGCGAAGCCGCCCGGCAGCAATACGAGCAGATGCAGCAGTCCTTCCAGGACGGCTACGTCCGCGCCGAGAACGCCATCCGCGAACGGCCTACGCAATCCGTGGCCGTGGCATTTGGCACCGGCGTGATTACCGGGCTGATCGTGGGCCTGGTTCTCAAGCGGTAAGCCCTTACGTTTCCCGAACCCTGAGATTTCCAGAAGGAGCAGCAGCATGATTTCCACGTCCCATTCGACGCGGGGGTTTCCGTCGCAGGGCGCTTGCGAGGAGGGTCCGTGCCATTCCGGGCTGGAGGGATTGATCGAACAGCATCCCGCCGCGTCGGTTTTGATCGGTTTCGGCCTGGGAGTGGGGGCCGGCGTTTTGTTGTCCTGCACAATGAAAAACCCGTCCCAACTCTTGCCGAACAAAGAATCGTTCGCCGAGCAGCTCGGCCACCGCGTGATGGATTCGCTCCGCGACCTTCGCGGCATCGTCCCCTCTTCGTGGACGGACCATTTTGCGTCTTAAAATCTAAAATCGCTCGAAGAATCGTTGTCACGTAAATCAGCCGCCGGTGCTCGCCCCAATTTATGCAGACAACCGGGCGCGAGCGCGTTCCGGCTGATAATTGCAAAGTCGCATTGATCGGCCGCCGGGCGCTCGCCCCGGTTTATGCAGACAACCGGACGCTAGCGCGTTTCGGCTGACGGCCGGAAATCATGTCAGGAGAACAGCGTGAGTCAGCCAAGCCCACACGATCGAGCAGCGGAAATCCGCAAAACGATGGACTCCATCCGCGGCCAACTCGATAAAGATCTGGGCAAAGTGCAAACCAGTGCCAGGACGCTGTTGGACTGGCATTTTTATATCCGCAACTACCCGTGGGCCTGCCTGGGGGGGGCGGCTCTGATCGGCTACCTCGTCGTGCCGCGAAAGCTCGAAATCCAAGCCCCCGACGTGGAGGCTTTGGAGAAACTGGCCCGCAGGCACCATCTCGTCGTGGAACAGAGACCTAAGGCAGAAGAGAAGAGCGGGTTTGTCGCCGGGGCCTTCGGTTTTCTGACAACGCTGGTCTTGAGAACCGCCATGATGCACCTGGGAAATCGACTGGGCGAGATTTTCGAGAGTGGGCCGCTGAGCGGAAGCAGCTCCCAAACGACTCCGCCGGCCGCCCGCGATATGGAAACGGCCCGTCCGAGGCGGCGACACTAAATCCACATGAAAGGACAACAAAGCCCGATGCAAAACTTCGAGACAAGCCCTCGGCGACACGAGCCGTTCGCGTCGTTCGGCATCCCGTTTGCGGCCGGGAGTGAAACGAATCTATCCTTCAGCGAAAGGTGGGAGCCGTGTCTCCGCAAGCAAATCATCGATCATCCTCGACTCACGCTGGCAACGGGCATGGTGGCCGGCCTTCTGCTGGGATGGTGGGTGAAGCGATGAACGCGCCCCGGCGGGAAAACGAGCCACCCGATCCGCACATCGTCAGCAACCTGGGATCCCTGGGCGCGGACCTGGTGAGTCTCGCCGAGCTCCAATTGGAGTTGCTCACGGTCGATGCCGGCGAAACGCTGAAGCACGCCCGCGTGCCCGCGTTTTTGATTGTCCTGGCCGTCGGCTTCGTGCTTGGAAGTTGCCCGCTGGCGCTGTTGGGCTTGTCCTGGTGGATTGCCAGCCTCACGGTGCTCACCGTCGCCGAGTCGGCCCTGATCGTGGCTTTGGGCGGATTGATCCTCGCCGCGATCCTGTTCTTCATCGCTTGGAAAGGGCTGCGGGTCGGCGTGGCCGCGCTGAAACGCTCCCGCGAGGAATTCCACAACAACCTCGAATGGATCAAGCATGTCCTCAAGCACCCCCGGCCTTACCGCCCCGCTCAGCGCTCATAAACTCGAACAACCCAACCCCTTTGACGATCGCCCATCAGGAGGTTTTAATGAATACCACAAGCACGAGACCCGAAATGCGGGAAACCTATTCCTCTTCTTCAATTCCCAAAGAGAGCCTGCAGCCTTCGGACGACATCATCGAATACCTCAAATGTTATGCCCGCCAAAATCCGGGCACCGCGGCCCTTTGGTGCTTCGGCATCGGATTCATCGTCGGCTGGAAGCTGAAACCCTGGTAACAAAGTGAGCGGCCCGGCGCTAGCCGCCGGCGATGTAATATCCAAATCTCCATCGCAAAGGCCGGGGGCTAGCGCCCTTCCGCTCACTTAAAATGAGCGGCCCGGCGCTAGCCGCCGGCGATGTAATATCCAAATCTCCATCGCAAAGGCCGGGGGCTAGCGCCCTTCCGCTCACTTAAAATGAGCGGCCCGGCGCTAGCCGCCGGCGATGTAATATCCAAATCTCCATCGCAAAGGCCGGGGGCTAGCGCCCTTCCGCTCACATTTTGCGGCTTCGCGCCACTTCAAAACTTGCGATTCGGGCTAATAAAACTGCCGAGGAATTTGCGAAGCGAACATCGGCTACGGCCTTCGGCTCACGGTCAACGGCAAACCAGACGCAAACCCCGGCCCCGGTAGAGAACGCGGAGATCTTCCACGCTCCACGACTCGCGGCCGCCGGACACGCTGGGGTCTCCCATTTGCACGCGCTGCTCCGCTTCCGTTCCGCGTTCGGCTCCAAACCCGAACAGCACGACCGAATGCAGTTCGCCCCGCGACCAGCCGTAGCGGGTGGTGTAGATTTCATCGACCGGTTCGCGGGGCAAGCCGACGGTCAGAATCACCGGACCCTCCGAAACGAGTTCGCGAAGCCGGTCCACATCGCCGGTGAAGACTTCCACGTCCCAAGAAGTCCCGTCAGTCTGGAGTTTCAACCCTCGATAAAGTCCCTGCCAAAGCGTGCCCTTGCGCGTGAGGCACATCTCGGCCATTTCCTGCTCGCTCGCTTCCACGCCGGCTCCGGCCAAAATCGTGGCGGCACACGCCGGACTGCACGTCTTGGGCGACGTCTGAATGCAGACGCCGTTCTGCCAGTGATCGTGGCACACCGGCGGCCGGCCCCACAGCGGCCTGGCAACGGCAGACACCATAAGAGCGAACAGGCCCGCGAGATAGCCGGATTTCTTCAGCCGCGAACCCGGAATCCCGTTCCACGCCAGGCCGCCCAAAAACCCCAACAGCGGCGGAAACCAGTTGGCGAGCACGATCAGATTGGAAAACGGCAGCAGCCTCGCCAGCAAGATGTGGTCCCAGAGAAAGATGACGTAACCACCGATGGCCAGAATCGTCGTCGCGGCCAGGATTTCCAGCCGCCGGCCCACGCGGCGCCGCGTGAGACGCCGGGCCAGGGCAAACATCGCCGCCGACCAAACCGCCAGGATGCCGAAGCCCCAATACAGGTCGCTCATGGGAAGTGCTCAAACGCGAGAAGGGAACGATGAAACGCGGCCGGCAGACACGGTTCTGGGAAAAACGCCTACCTTGGTTCGGCAGGATCTGCGGATTTTCCGCCCGACCGTGCCGGCTTAGACTGAAGAGGATGATTGCCGCGGAGCCGGTGTGTGCTTCGTGGTTTCCCGCCTTTCGAGTGCGGCCCAAGTGTCCAAAATGAAAACGGAAGTTTTTCGGAGATTCCCTGGTCCGTGGATTCCTCAATTTCGTTGTAATGGGAAACGCGGGCGACTTCAACGATTATGCCTCGAAACCAATGTCTCTCCAAAATTCGTGGCGAACTTGGGAATCCGGCCTGTTGTTTCCGCCCCAATCGGCAGTTACAATAAACAAAGGCCAGAAGATTCGGAAAAATCGGCAAAGCCGGTCGATCGTTTTTTTATCATCACTGAGGTCAACCATGAACACGAAAACCCAGCAAACCCCTTTGCCCGAAACTCAAGCCGCGCCGGCGGTTGTCCCCGCCCCGCCTTGGAAAGAAATTGTCCCGCTGAGCCGGGTGCTCTTCAGCATCGGACGCGACAGCCGCCGCCAGCCGGAAAACTACCTCGACGAAGTCGTGGTTCCGCACGGCGGCGAGTAATTTCGATTTTCCGTCTCCTGCCAATGGAGCCTGCCCTCGATGCTGAATCGGCTGGTCGGTTTGGAGACGGAATATGCGATCCGGTTTCATCCGGACCATCCGCAGATTGACGAGACCGCCGACTACCAACTCTATCACGCCCTCGTTCATACGCTGGGGCAACGGGTTCTCACCGTCCCGGCCAGCGATTTGAAGGAGGGCGTTTTTACGGATACCGGCGGGGCGGTGTGGTTCGAGCGCGTGCGGTTTGCCGGCGGCTTCGGTCTCGTCGAAGGCAGCACCCCCGAGTGCCGGGGCCCCAAGGAAGCGGTGCTCTATCAGCGGGCCCAGGATTTGCTTTTGTCCGAAGCGGCCCGCGATGCCGACGTGCCGGGCGTGTTCTCGCTCATCAAAAACGATTGCGACAGCCGGGGCCACCTCTACGGGGCGCAGGAAAACTACGAACTCACCCTGGCCACGGGCTGGCAGATGCGGTTCTGGCGGTGGGGGCTCTATGGGTTATTTCCGCTGATGCTGCTCGCGTGGCTGGGGCATTTGGTTTTGATCCTGGGGCTGATTTTATATCTGCTGGTCGCGGGGGTGCTGTATCTGCTCTTGTGGCCGTTCTTGAAAGCCGAATGGCGCGGCCCCGTGCAGGCGGCCTTGCTGGGAGACGAACTCAGCGGCCGCGTGCCTTACTCGTCGCCCGTGCCCGAATGGGTGGAAGCCACGGCGCTCGGATTCATCCGCCTCGCCGCCGGCCCCTTGGCCTTGGGGCTTTATTTTTTGGTGCGGGCGACGGCGTTTTATCAGGTCCGGCGGGATCTGGTGCCATTCCTGATTTCGCGCCCGTCTTCGCCGGCGCGGGGTTTGTCGATGCGGAAGGAAAGTTCCAAATCTCGGACAAAGCCTGGGGCATGAATTGCCTCTTGGGATACAACGGGATCGTGTTCGACCGGCCGATTTTCAGCATCGGGCATTTTTTCAAAGCCCTGATGTTTCGGGCCTGGTCTTCACCCCGCGAGTTCGCCCGGCTGCTTGCACCCGGCAACGGCTGCAAATCTGCTTGGGCGATTCCAACATGGCCGAGGAAGCCGAGTACCTCCGCGTGGGCACGACGATGCTCGCCTTGGACGCCCTCGAAGCCGGCTATTTGTCCAAGGTGCCTTTGATCTCCCGCCCCATCAAGGCCCTCAGGATCTTCTGTGCCGACCCGTCTCTCGAAGCGAAAGTTCGCTGCAAAGACGGCGTCCTGCGGTCGGCCCTCGACATTCAAAGGCATTATTACGAAGCCTGCGCCCGGCTCGTCGCCGAGTCTCCCGACGCCAACGACGAAGCCCGCGACATCCTGAGCCGTTGGGGCGAAGTGCTTTCGCTGCTCGAAACCAATCCCGGGGCGCTCGTCGGCCGGTTGGATTGGATCACCAAGCGGTTTCTCTTGGAGCAGACTCAGGACGCCGACGCCGACACCGACCAGGCGGTGAAAAAGAAAATTGACATTCGCTACCACGAACTCTCGCCGGACGGTTATTATCGCCGATTGGAGACGACCGGCTGCACGCGGGCGATTTTGTCGGCGGACGAAATCGAAGATGCCACGCATTTCCCGCCGCACGACTCGCCCGCCACCAAACGCAGCCGGTATCTCCGCGCGTTTTCGCGGGCCGAGAAAACCCTGCGGGTGAACTGGAACACGATCACGCTCGGCCGCGGCAGCGACGCCAAGACCATCGAACTCAACGAACCTGAAGAAACGGAACCGGAACTCGAATCGCCGACCCCGTTGCCGAACCATCCCCCCATCGATCCCGACGAGAAGGATATTCGATGATGCCTCTGCCGATCCGCTTGCCTCTGTTTCCCGTCGCGGTCTTTCTATTGACGGGGTTGGTTCAAACCCATTCCACGCGGGCGGAAGAACATCCGCTCTCCGAGGCCAGACGCGCGGAGCTGAAATCCCAGTTTCAGAAGGTGATCGAAAAGACCACGGCCCAAATCAAAGCCGACCCCGACCGCACGCCCAGCTATTCCCAGCGGGGCGATGCCCGGTTCTTTCTGGGCGATTTTGCGGGAGCCGTCGCGGACTACGAAAAGATGGTCGAGCTCGAACCCAAGATCGCCCCGTCGCACTGGCGGCGGGGGATCGCTTATTTCTACGACAAGAAATACAAACAGGCCGCGAACCAGTTTGAGACCTATCACACCTTCGACGATGTGGACCGCGAAAACGGGATCTGGCGGTTCTTCTCGCAGACCAAAGCCTACGGGCTGAAAAAAGCCCGCGAGGGTTTGCTCAAATATGAAAAAGACGACCGCGAACCGTTTCCCGATGTGTATCGGTTGTTCGCCGAGGAAATCACGCCGGACCAAATCCTAAAGCAAATCCAGGATGCGAAGATCCCGGACGAAGAACGCCAGAAGCGCGAGTTCTACGCCCATCTTTACATCGGCCTCAATCACGCGCTTCACAACCGCCGAGGGCCCGCCTTAAAGCACCTCGCCGCCGCGACGAAAAACACCTGGGCGCAGGATGCCGGTTTCGGCCCCAATTACATGTGGCACGTGGGCCGGGTGCATTATGATCTGCTGCTCAAGGAAAAACCAAAACCCGAAACCGATGCGCGTTAGCATTATTCGCCGCAGGGCGCTAGTGTCGGTTGCGACATTGTCACATCATTAGCCGCAGGGCGCTAGCCCCGGTTCCATCCGATGCCCCTAATTGATCCGCGAGCCCAATATCCCAGAAAGACCTCCCATGCCGATGCCTCAAGTTGGAAAAAAAGCCCCTGCTTTCAATTTGCCGAGCCCGAAGGGAAAAGTCGCCCTCAAAGATCAAGTGGGCAAGAACGTGGTGCTGTATTTTTATCCGCGGGACAACACGCCCGGCTGCACGACGGAGGCTTGTGATTTTCGCGACCAGGCCGGCGGGTTCGATGCCGCAGACACTGTGGTGTTCGGCGTGAGCACCGATTCGGTCGCTTCGCACGAAAAGTTCGCCGCCAAGCACGAGTTGCCGTTCACGCTGCTCGCCGATGAAGACCACGCCGTCTGCGAGAAATACGGCGTATGGGTCGAGAAGAACATGTACGGCAAAAAGTCGATGGGCATTCAGCGGGCGACGTTCTTGATCGACAAAGAAGGCAAAATCGCGGCCGTGTGGCCCAAAGTCAAAGTCGCCGGCCACGTCGCCGAGGTCGCGGAGAAACTCGCGGACCTCGGTTGAAGAAGAGAATCACAGAATCATGTCGCACAAAATCATCCGCTCGCAGGGCGCTTTTCAAAATGTCGCGGCCTCGTTCTGCACTCGTCGGGCGGAATGCTCTTATCACTCAAACTGTAAGCGGTTGGGTGGCTGGGGCGCAGATTCCTCTATGAATAAAGTTCGGAACATCAAAAAAATAACTTCAACATGGGGACAAAAAGGCGAGCAGACCAACCTGCGGTCGGTGCCCGCGTAAGCCCCCTGGTTATGTTGAGTAGTTCAAAAGTTTAAATTATTTCGTTGGCGATCTTAGGCAAGCGAAAACTGGGGCCATGGACGCGAGAGAAATCACTCCCATGGCCCCAGCCTTCCGAACGCGTTTTTTGCTTGATGCATTCCTTTGCGCCCCAGCCACCCTCACCCCGCTTACAGTTTGAGTTATAATAACCATTCCGCGGCAATGATTCTGTTTCGCATGATTTTGTGATGGGTGGGCGGAGGGCTTCCTCGGCATTCCGGCATGTTTGAGCGCAAATTTATTTTTCAGGAAGGCGACGCCTCCGGCTGGCTGCTGTTGTATCTGGCCGGGGCTGGGATCGCACTCTTGATTCTGGCGCTCCGGGGCATGGCTCGTTTCGGTGGGAAGTCGAAACCGGCCGGGGGCAAAGCCGGGATCCTCGCCGAGGCGATCGCGGTGCTGATGCTCTTGGGCTGCGGCTGGCTGCTCGTGCGAATGCACCTCACCGGCTGGATTTGGGCTTCGATCCTGATGACCGCCGCCGCGGGCGTGTTGATCGTGATGCTCCTGCAATACGAGCGCAAGCTCGTTCCCAAGACCGTGGGGAATTCGCTTCTGATTTTAAGGCTCCTGGTGCTGGGCGTGTTTTTTCTGACGCTCTTAAAGCCCGCGCTGACTTGGGAACTCGACAAAAAGCACTCTGGGCGGATTCTGGTCGCGATCGACCTGTCCGAAAGCATGGGCACCTCCGATGCCCACGCGACGCCCGCGGAAAAACTGCGCTGGGCCCGAACGCTGGGGCTCATCGGCAACGCAGCCAACAAAGATCGGCTCGACGAATGGCAGAAGGCGTTCGATGCAGGCGAAGAGCCCCAGTGGGTCAGCCCGAACGAATCGCAGGACCCCGAGCGCCGCCGGGTCTTGACCCAATCCCGCCAAGATCAATTGAACGAGATTTTCCAGCGGCTCGACCAAATCCCCCGCAAGGAAATCGCCCGGCGGCTGCTCACCGAAACCGCCGATCCGCTCTTGCCCCAGCTCGAAGCACTCGGCAGCCCGGAGCTCTTGGTCTTCGGCGGCAAGTCGGAATCGGCCGACGCGGAAACGCTCAAAAAGTATTTGAGCCACCCGCCCGCGAGCATTCTGCCGCAGATCTCGGATTTGACTCAGGGACTTTCCCCGACCGCGGGGAACGAAAGCACGGCCCCCTTGATGGGCGTGGTCCTCATGACCGACGGCCGCGACAATGCGGGACGGGATGCGACCCGGCTCGCCGCCCGGTTGGGGAACGCCAAGGCTCCGGTGTTTCCCATCCTGCTCGGCTCGGAGCAGCGGCCCAAAGATCTCGCGATTGCCCATTTGGATTTCCCGCAGTTGTCCTTCAAAAAAGACACCCGCATCCTCACGGCGGTGCTCAACACGTCGGGCTTCTCCGGCAAGGAAATCACGGTGATCCTGAAGCCCACCGCGGGCGAACCGATCACGCGAAAAATCACGCCGACGCAAACCGAGACCGTCCTCACCTTCGAATTGGACGAAGAGGAAATTGGCCGGCACGAATACACCTTGAGCGTCAAACCGGAAGACGGTGAAACCCGCCGGGACAACAACTCCCGCCGATTCGCGCTCACCATCGTGGATGACAAAGTGCACGTCTTGATCGCCGAGGGCGAAGCCCGCTGGGAGTTCCGCTATCTCACGAATGCGTTTTACCGCGATGAAGGCATCGGCCGCGAGAATGTGAAAGAGGTTGTGTTTCATCAGCCCTACATCGGGATTCTGGAAGACACCTGGTTCCCCCACGAACTGAAGCTTCCCGAGGATGCCGACGACCTGGCCCATTCGCCGTTCGCCGATCCCGATCTGATCATCATCGGCGATGTCGCCGCCGCCGACATGCCGGAGAAAGCCTGGCTCTTGTTGGAGCGGTTCGTCGCGGAGTCCGGCGGGACGCTGGTGTTGACGGCGGGCAAAAACGATTTTCCGCTGTTTCATCAATCGCCGACGCTCGAACGGCTGCTGCCCGTCACCCGGCTGCGGGCCATCAACATCGACGATGTGAAGTCCACCGGCCATCCTTTGGAGCGGGGCTTTCATTTGCAGCTGACGCCCGACGGCGAACGCGAAGCGATGTTCCAATTCGACACGACCAGCCGGGCCGAGAACGCCCGCATCTGGCAAAACCTGCCCGGCCATACCTGGGGACTCTTCGGCGAGGTCAAACCGAACGCCAGCGTGTTCGTCTCCGCCGAGATGGGCTTCGGCCGGAACCTGACCTTGGCGGACGAGCGAAAAAACGCGGTGTTTGTCCATCAATACCTGGGCACGGGACAGGTGCTGTGGATCGGCATCGACAGCACCTGGCGCTGGCGGCACCGGGTGGGCGACAAATACCATCACCGCTTCTGGGGCCAACTCGGCCGCTGGGCGACCCGCAACAAAGCCAGCGCGGGGAACGAAGTCGTCCGCTTCGGACTTCAGAAGACCGAAATCGAGCACGGCGACGATGCCGTCATCCAAGCCCGCTGGACGCAAAAGTTCCTGGACCAGAATCCCAACATCCAGGCCAAGGCGGTGATCTACCGCAAACGCATCGACGAGAACGGCAACGTGGAATTTGAAAACCGGCCGTTTACGACGATCGAACTGGAACCCACCCGCACCGGCTCGCTGCTTTACGAAGCCCGGGCCATCTCGCTGCCTCCCGGCGAATACCGCGTGAAGCTGGACGCGAGCGCCGGCCTCGGCGAAGGCGAAATCGCGACGACATTTTACGTCAACGAGAAGCCCACGCTGGAACTCAGCGACCTCTCCGCGAACCGCAAGCTGCTCCAACAACTGGCCGACGTAAGCGACGGCTATCTGTATTTCCCCGACACCCTCAAGAGCCTGCCCGACCGCCTCGTCCCGCCGGAGTTCCGCACGAAGAACCGCGAAGAAATCGAACTCTGGGACAACTGGCCGATCCTGCTGTTGTTCTTCGGTCTGCTCACGGTGGAATGGGTCGTCCGAAAACTCAACGGCTTGCCGTGATCCGATTGCGAGCGGGCAGCCCTGAGGCATGACAGGCATATTCGGTGCGATTTAAGAGGTTCGCCACACACTTCGCCATGTCGACGATCGTGCAATCCGGTTGTTGAAATCCGCAGAAGAACAGAGCGTCCAACGGCGAGGCTCACCAGAGTTCCGGCACGGGGATTTGCGCGACGGAATAACCGATGCGCAGGATCGGCTCGTCCGGGGCGAGTTGGCGGTTCAAGACGCCCCGCATGGCTTGGGCGTTTTCGTGGCGGGGATTGATGTGGAGGGCCCGGTCCAAATCCTTTCGGGCCCCGGACCAGTCTTCCGTTTGCGTGCGGGCGTAGGCCAGGCGGTACCAGTCGTCGGCCGACATCGATTGGCGGATCTCCGCGGACGAGGACAACGCTTCGACCGCGTCCGACCACCGCCGTTCCTGACCGTAAGCCACGCCCAGGCACCAGCGGGCGTCGGCGACTTCATCGCAACCCGCCCGCGAACACTGGCAGACCGACCTGAGCAGCGGTGCCGCCAGGTTCGGCTCGTTCTCCGCCAACTGCAGGCGGGCGATTCTTAGCCGGGCTTCGACGTGGTGGGGATCGCAGTTCAACAATCGATGATAGGTCTCGATCGCCGTTTGCGGATCCTGCAAATGTTCCGCGAGCTTGGCCCGCAGCAAGAGCGCCGCCAGATGTTTCGGATCGTTCTGAAGCGCGGCGTCCAACCGCTCGGCCGCGGCGGCGGGCTGCTGGTGCTCGATGTACAACTTCGCCAACTCGACATTGGCTTCCACATCGTCGGGATTTTGCTCGACGGCTTGCTCAAGATGCTCCGCCGCCGCGTAGAAGTCCTGCCGGCCGAGCAGCAACCGGGCGAGTTCGCGGTGCAGGTAGGGATCGTTGGGCGTTTCCTCAAGGGCTTCTTCGAGCAGCACCACCGCCTGTGGAATCTGGCCGGCTTCCTCGGCCTGCCGCGCCTCTTCGGCGAGGCGGTGCGATTTTTCCGGCGAGGGACCCAGCCATTTCCGCACCCAGGTGCAGCCCGACAGCGAGCCGCACACGAGCAGCAAACACACCCCATAGCGCAGCGAACGGCCCCGGCGGATGGACGACAGGGTTCGATCCGCATTGGGTTCGGAGCAAGCGTCAGAACAGGCCCGTTGCATGACGGTTCCGACAGGAGACGATCGGCCGAGAACTGGAGAGGGCCGGGAGTTATAACAAACTTCCCCGATCGGGGGGAATACGGAAAAATTCGTAATCCTAACTCACTTATGGCAAGAAGCTTCCGCGAATTGTCGCTTCCAGGGTTTTCAACCGCCCGCGGAGTGACTCCAGCCGCGCGATCACTTTGGGCCGGTTGGCGAAGGTTTCGCGCTCGAGCAGCAGCCGTTCGAGCCAGATCAGCCCGGAGAGCAAAACGCCGCTCCGGTCCAGGACTTCGATCAAGGCCCGCTCGTGCGAATCCAACGGCCCGGCGTGGCGTTCGTAAACGGTGATCGCCTGCATCCAGCGTTCGCTGTCGTCGCCCAGCAGACTGCCCAACAGCCGGGCGAGGTCGGCGGCGATATGTTCGCTCCGGCAGGCGGACGCATCGATCAGCCCTGTCACTTCATCGCCGGTAAACAGGACATGGTCGTGCCAAATGTCCCTGAGGCACGGTTGCAATCGGAACGGGACCCGGCTCAAGAAATCCAATTGCGTTCCCACCACATTCGCGACCAGCGGGAAGCGCGAAACGAACTCCGCGGCCAGTTCCGCGAGTTCGCGGCCGGGTTCCAACGAAAGGTCATGGGCGAGCCGATGGATTTTCGTCCGCTGCCAATCTCGGAGGATTATCAGCCGCTCCGCCACCGCCGGCGAGGGAGCGGATTCCCGATGAAAGAACCACGTCCGGGCGGGGCCTTCATCGGTGTCATACCGGGTGGCTTGATGAAACGCCGCGAGTTTCGCCATCGCGTTTTCGAGCCGCTTTGGACTCGGAGAGTTCCAGAAGTCCGCGGTGCCGGGCATCCACGGTTCGAGTTGCCAGTTTTGTCCTCGGCAGGTGATTAGCGTTTCGCCGTTCCTAGCGGGAACGGGCACGGCGACTTCGCGGACGCCGGCCTCGAACACCCGCTTGAGCAGCCGATGCAGTCCCAGGATCCGCACCGCCTGCAGCGCACCGGCCGGCCAGCCCCGCAGGCAAAACGATCCCGCCGAGGTTTCCAACCGCCCGATCACCGCGCCGCTAAAGCCCCCGGACGAATGCAGGTTTTCCCAGCGAACTGGACGATAGCGCGGAGAATAGGCAGCCAGGATCTTTTGTAGCGATTGCGACAACATGGCCTGTTATAACGAATATTCCGAATGGACTGAGTCTCGCCAACCGGTGCGATCGGAACATTCCCGCTGGATTGTTATAATTCGGATTCCCGGTTCGGACAGGTGATTGACACTCCCCCGCTGCAAACGGTACAACTAGTGTAAAATGCGGGCTGATAACTCTGAGTGAAGCAGTAGCCGTGGTGGTTTTGCATCGTTCCGGGATCCTTCCATCCAACTTGAGGTTTCAACCATGAGACATCCCACTTTGAAAATCATGCTGCCCATCTTCGCGGCCGCGATGATGGCTTGCTCTTCGGCATCCGCCCAGTTTGGTTTTGGTTGGTATGACAGTATGTGGGGCTGGCCGTCGTATTATTCCTCTTACTACTCTCCGTACTCCAGCTATTATCCCTCCTACTCCAGCTATTATACAGCGTCCTACGTTCCAAGCTACACAGCCTCTTACGTTCCCACCACGACCTATTACGCCGGCTCGTCGAGCTGCTGCACGCCCTGCTGCTCCACCGGTTCGTGCGGCGTGCAACGGAGCTGCTATTCCTCCTCGGCGTGCTGTTCGCCTTGCACGTCCTGCGTCTCGTGCAGCAACTCGTCCTGTTGCACGGATTGCAGTAGCGGGAATTGCGATTTGGCTTCCAGTTCGGGGTCGCAATCCGGCACAAACATCAAACCTCGCCCCGATGCCGCCGGCGCTCGCCAACGCACGTTTATCGACGAAGAGGATAAAAAAGGCACCGGCGAAGGGTTCCAGCCGCGGAATCCCAATAACATGGGCATCAAAGACGGAGACTACATGCCGGACACGCTCGATGAAAACCCGAGCACGCGCGGCCGCGAAGAGCTTCGCATCCCCCAAGCAATTCTCGCCCGCCGCCAGCCGGCCCCGGCCCACCGAACCGCGGTTCAGCAGGTGAAGTTCCAGGCCGAAGCCGCGCCCGCGTTGGCGAAACTCGACGACAAAATCACCACCCGCCCGATGCCGGAGCGCACGCGGTTGATCGAACGCCAATCCTGGTCGGAACCGGCCCTTGCCGAAAACCCCCGCCGTGAATCCTCCGAGATCAACCTCGGCTGGATCCCCGTCCCCGCTCCCACGCGGTTGGTCCAGAAATAAGGGATTGAATCTCAAACTTGTGTTCCCGACAATAAGGTCGAGGTGCGAGCGATGTTCGCTCGCACCTCGATTTCCGTTTCGGTGCGGTGCGTTTCCGATCAGCCGGGACGCGCTCGCGTCCGGTTGTCCGGTGAACCGGGGCTAGCGCCCAACGGCTGATGAATCCGACAATAACTCCTTTCCGATCAATCAGCCGGAACGCGCTGGCGTCCGGTTCTCAGGGGAACGGTGGGCTAGCGCCAGTGGCTGATGAATGCGACAACTCTTCTTCGAGTGACCCTTATGCAAAACGCGGATGTGGCCCGGATTTTTGACCAGCTCGCCGACCTCTTGGAAATTCAAGAGGCGAACCCGTTCCGCGTGCGCGCCTACCGCAACGCCGCCCGCACCATCGGCAACTTGAGCGAAGCCGTCGCCGACATCCTCGCCGACCCCGAACGCGATCTGGACGACTTGCCCGGCATCGGGAAAGACCTCGCGGGGAAGATCAAAACCATCGTCGAGACCAACAGCCTGCCGCAATTGGAGGAACTCCGCAAAGAGATCCCGCCCGGCGTGTTGGACATGCTGGGGCTTCCGGGCATCGGCCCGAAGAAGGTGGCCGCGCTGTATAAAGAACTCAACATCGATTCCTTAGAGAGCCTCAAAGCCGCCGCCGAGAACGGGCAGATTGCCGAGCTCAAAGGTTTCGGCAAAAAGACCGAGCAGACGATTTTGGAAAACATCGACGCCGTCAAAGAAGCCGGCAAGCGGTTTTACATCAACGAAGCCAAAACGGCCGCCGATACCATCGTCGCGGATCTCCTCAAGTTGAAATCCGTCAAACAGGCTTCGGTCGCGGGGAGTTGCCGGCGGTGCCGGGAGTCGGCGGGCGATCTGGACGTGCTCGTCACGTCGACCAATTCCGCGGAAGCGATGGACCGCCTCGCCGGGCATGAGTTGGTGGAAAAAGTGCTCGCCCGCGGCGAGACCAAGCAGCGGGTCCGGCTGTATTCGGGGATCGAACTCGATTTGCGGGTCGTGCCCGATGAATCCTACGGGGCGGCCCTCCAGTATTTCACCGGGTCGAAAGAGCACAACATCGTCATCCGCCGCCGGGCCCAGGAACGCGGTTTGAAGATCAACGAATACGGCGTGTTCCGCGAAAAAGACGACACGCGCATCGCCGGCAAGACCGAGGAAGAAGTTTACGCCACGGTGGACCTCCCGTGGATTCCCCCGGAGCTTCGCGAGAACCGGGGCGAGATCGAAGCCGCGGAAAAACATCACCTGCCGAAACTGCTGGAGCTCGAAGACATTAAGGGCGACCTGCACATGCACACGACCGCCTCGGATGGCACCGCGGGCATTCGGGAAATGGCCGAGGCCGCCAAGAAGCGGGGCCTCAAATACATCGCGATTACGGACCACTCCAAACGCGTCACGATGGCCAACGGCCTCGACGGCAAACGCCTGCTCAAACATTGGGAGGAAATCGACAAGATCAACGCCGACATCCAAGGCATCGAAATCCTGAAGGGCATCGAATGCGACATCCTCGAAGATGCCACGATGGACTTGCCGAACGATGTCTTAAAAGAGGCAGACTGGGCCCTCGCCGTGCTGCATTACGGCCTCAAGCAGCCCCGCGACCAGATCACCAGGCGGCTCTTGACGGCGATCAAATGCCCGTACATTTCGGCCATCGGGCATCCTTCGGGGCGGCTGTTGCTGAAACGGCCGGGGGCGGATGTGAATTACAAGGAAGTCTTCAAAGCCGCCGCCGATTATGGAGTGATGATGGAGATCAACGCCCATCCATCCCGGCTCGATTTGGACGACATCCACGCCCAAGCCGCGAAGGAACAGGGCATTCTGATCGTGATCGACACCGACTCCCACAGCACAGAGGGATTCGACATGATGCCATACGGCGTCTTCCAAGCCCGCCGAGCCGGCTTAGAGAAAAAAGACGTCGCCAACACCCGCACGCTCAGTCAATTTCGCAAACTGCTGCGGAACGGGTAATTGTTGTTTCCTTGACCAATCAAGAGCCACATTTGCTGGAGCTACAGTTTTCCTAGTCGTCCCACTCTTCAAAGGTGACACCCATTTCGGCGAGTTCGGATTCCAATTCCACCAAATCTTCGGGGCTAATTGTCACCGTTTCTCGATACTCTAAAGCTTCTGCCTCTGCGATATAATCGACGTGTCCGTGATGATGTTTGACGAACTTCACGATCGTTTCCAAATCCACTCGAAAATACTCCTTTCGCAGGTTGACCCGATTCACACGAAAGCGGGCCAATTCCTTGTGCAATGCGTTTTCCAAGCCGGGTGCATTTTCGCAGGAGATCATAGCATGGACGTCAAAGGGAAAAGGCACGCTTGCATCTCCGAGTTCTTTCACCCGAAGCTGCGGTTCCAGCCGGCGGGTCATGCCGACTTTGAAGATCCCTTCCCCAAATGAGCCAATATTCGACAGAATATAGACATGCCCGGCCTTGGTAAGCTGCGCCATGGATTTTGCTCTCTCCGAATTGGCCTGCGCTTCCGCGAGCTTCAAACGCAATTCCTCAACTTCGGCATTATGAGCGTCTTTATGCTCTTTCAGTGCTTCTTCCAGCAGCCGTTCTAATTCATGTTGGTTCTCTTCGGCTTCTTTTATCGCCTGTTCTCGTTCCCGGCGAAGTTGCTCTTCCTCCCGCATTTGTTGTTTGATTCGTTTCTGTTCCTCCTTGAGGGTGTGCTCCCGCACGATGGCTTTATAATCGCCCTTTAACTTGGAAAGCATTCCTTTCCGAAGATCCGCAGGAGGTTCGTAGCCCGCAGCATCCACGAATTGAAACATCTTTTCAATCTCCAGCTTCCGCCGCTGATAGTTCTCCGGATCCGGGCGAAGTTTTTTCGTTGCCCATTTACGGTGGTCGTCGATCAGCCGTTCGGCCATGTTGTAGATCCGCACCTCAACACTGCGAACCGCTTCGCGATCGCGTTGCGCCCGTTGACGCAACCTCTGCGCTTCCTCTTTTTCTTTCTCCGCTCGGAGATAGATTTCACCATAATACTCTTCAATCCGCTGGTTGCCGGTCTTTAGCAAATAGTTATATCGGTTGATAAGTTCGCTGATGCGTCCCTGCATTGCTTCTGCGTATTGAAAAGTCTCATCGGCATGTTCCAAACCTTCTTCGATCCGCCGCGTTTCCGCGTGCCGGATAAGGCCGAATACCGCAAATCCAATGGCGGCCAAAGAACAGACGACCGCCACGATGAATCGATTGGAAATTCCCACGAGTGCGACAAGTCCAAAAAGAGCGACACCTGCAAGGAGCAAAGTCGTCGTCGGGTTCTTCCATAAATCACGCGGCCGTGTTTCAGGCGGTTTTAGCGGCGGCGGAAGAGGACGATAGTTATAAAACCAAACCTGCGATCCGCATTTCGGACAGCTTGTGCGCAACTCCTCTGCCATCTTGACCGCAGCCTTGCATTTCGGACAGACGCGGAGTTGATCGTTCCAAAACTTCATTGCCAGGCTTCTCCAGCGCTTACGAGATTCTGTGATGAAAAAAGCGATTTGCGGCTTTGGGCTGTGATTAGCAGTGTACACCACAGGACTCGGTGTGTGAACATAATTACCGCATTCATTTAGGAAAAAAAAGCAGGATCTCCGCCTAATCCGATTTCCGCAAACCGGATTTATTTACCCGAAGTGCAGGACTGGCATTCCATCTGGGTTTGTGGTGAGACAGATTCAGACATGTATTGCGGGCCGGGGTGTTTCTCGATAGGGTGGTGGAGGAAGAATTGTCGTCCACGCCCGTGATTTCGCCCCTCTGTCACACACGCTCCAAGACCATGCGCAACGTCATCAGTTTTATCCTCGGCGGAGGAAAAGGCACCCGTCTGTTTCCGTTGACGGAATACCGCTCGAAGCCCGCGGTGCCCTTGGCGGGGAAGTATCGCCTGATCGATATTCCCATCTCCAACTGCCTAAACAGCCAGATCAACCGGATTTATCTGCTCACGCAGTTCAACTCGGTGAGTTTGCATCGGCACATTCGGCAGACGTACAAGTTCGACCGCTTCGACGGCGGGTTTGTGGAGATCCTCGCCGCCCAGCAGACGATGGAAGGGGCCGACTGGTATCAAGGCACCGCCGACGCCGTCCGCAAGCACCTCAGGTACTTGGAGCAGGAGAACGTCGATTACGTGCTGATTCTCTCGGGCGATCAGCTCTACCGCATGGACTATAACGACATGCTCCGGACGCACGTCGAATCCGGGGCGGACGTGACGATCTCGGCCGTGCCCATCACGCCGGAGCAGGCCAAAGCGTTCGGGATCATGCGGCTGGACGACACCGGCCGGGTGCGGGGCTTTTTGGAAAAGCCGCAGACGAAAGAGGAACTCGACCTCGTCCGCACGGACCCGGCGTGGATCGAATCCCAGGGCGTCGAAGCCCACGGCCGCGATTGCCTCGCGAGCATGGGGATCTATCTCTTCAACCGCAACACGCTCTTGGAGTTGTTGCGTGGCTCGGAGTATGCCGACTTCGGCAAAGAGGTCTTCCCGCTTTCGATCCGCACCCGCAAAGTGCAGACGCATTTGTTCGACGGTTACTGGGAGGACATCGGCACGATCCGGGCGTTTTACGATGCGAACCTGGCGCTTGCCGGCAAGGAGCCGCCCTTTAAGTTTGTGGAGGCCGACGCTCCGATTTACACGCATGCCCGGTTCCTGCCGCCGACGCGCGTTGATGGCGCGAACATCAAAGGCAGCATGATCGCCGACGGCTGCGAATTGGGCGCCGGGGCGATCATCGAGCACAGCATTATCGGCCTCAGGTATCGCATCGGCGGCAACGCGACCATCAAGAATTCCATCCTGATGGGCGCGGACAACTACGAATCTCCCAAAGTCCCGCATGGCTCGAGCGCGGAGTTGCCGCCCATCGGCATCGGCGAAGGCTCGAAGATTGACGGGGCGATCATCGACAAGAACTGCCGGATCGGGAGAAACGTCTCCATCCACCTCCCGGACGACTCCATCGAAAACGCCGACTTCGGCGATTCGGTCGTCGTCCGCGACGGGGTGATCGTCGTGAAAAAAGGAGCCGTGCTCCCCGACGGCTGGTCGATGTGAACCGGAGGGATCACGCGGCCTCGGCCAGGGGTTGGGATTCTCCCGCGGCGCGGAGGGCTTTGACCAGGCGTTCGAACTCCGCGTTGTTGTGGAACTCGACCGTGATCCGGCCGGCGTCTTTGCCCGTCACGCGGATCTCCACCTTGGTCCCCAGGCATTCGCGGAGTTGGCCTTCCAGCGAAATAATGTGGTTGGATTTCCCCGTCTCCTCGGCTTTCGGCTCGTCGGGCTTTTGCTCGAACGGAATCGTGTCGGGTTCCGAATCGTCCCGGCCTAAAAGCTTTTTGACTGCCTCTTCCGTCTTGCGGACGGAGAGCGAATCCCGCTGGATCAGCTTGCAGAGCTCGATCTGATCGCGCTCCTCCAAGGTCAAGAGCGCCGCGCGTGGCCGTTGGAAATCCGGCCCGCGTTCAAGGCTTTTTTCACAGGATCCGGCAGCCCCAACAGCCGGATAAAATTCGCCACCGTGGAGCGGTTCATGCCCAGTTGCTTCGCCAAGTCCGCGGGCGTGCCGCCGAAGCGGTCCAGATAATCCTGAAAGGCCTGGGCTTTCTCCAGATCGCCGAGGTCCTTCCGCTGCACGTTTTCGACGAGCGCGACTTCGCAGACGTTCTTGTCTTCGAGTTCCAGGACCCGGCACGGAACGCTCTCGATGCCCGCTTCTTTTGCGGCCAGCCAGCGGCGTTCCCCGGCGATGAGTTGATAGCCGCCGTTATGAGGCCGCACCAAAAGCGGTTGCAAGATGCCGTGCGTCATCATGCTCTCGGCGAGCTCGTTGATGGATTCTTTCTCGAAGTCTTTCCGCGGCTGGAAGGGGTTCCGCTCGATGAGGTCCACCGAAATCTCATCGGTCGCATTGGGCCCGGCGGCATTCTCGTCGGAGGCTTCGTTCGATTGCGAATCGGGCACGGCCCCGCCCAAGAGCGCATTGAGCCCCCGCCCCAACCGCCGCCGCATGACGCCTTTGTCCTGCGGATTTTCGGATTGGTTTTCAGCCGTCAAAGTCGCATGTTCATCCATGATTCATGCCGCCTCTGTAGAGTCCCTGAGAAACGCCGCCGTCCGCGCCGCGAACGCCGCGCTCGATGTCATTGAGTCCTTCCGCGATCATCGCGCAGGGTTATTCATCGAACGCGGCTGGCGGAAATTTCAGGAAAGGCCGCAGATTCTGCCCATTCCGAACCAGAGAGCCTCCGCACTTTCTGATTGCCGATTCCGGGCAGACCCGCCGCATTGCACGGCCTGCGCGAGGCGGATAAGGCGGGGAATTTGGGTCGCCTATCGCGATTTCAGGCGGTAAATGGAGATCGTCTCGGCTCGCGAGAAGTTTTTATTCTTGAGGGCTTTCGGGGGATATTGATTGAGCAGCACCAGATCGCTCGGCTGATCGCGGAAGCGGGCGATCCGTTCAAACCGATCGGAAGTGTCCCGCCATTGCCGCTGAAAGGCTTCGCTCCGCTCGGCATGGGGGCCAACGACGAGGAAGGTCGGCCACTCCGCGGGCATCTCTGCAAATTGCAAATCCGCCACCGGAGCCACGGCTTCCAAGCCCTCCGCGCGCAAATGAAAAAACAACGCCGGCTCCGCATAGACATAAATCAGCGGCGGGCGATTTTGCCGCGAATCTAGATTCTCGATGCGGGCGGCGATGTGTTCCAGCCCCGTACGATCCTGCCACGCCGGGACGCGGAACCCATCGTTTTGAATCGCGTTCATTCCCGCGGAGAAAATCCCGGCCACTGCAACGAGACCGGTCAATGCGATGCTCCAGCGTTTCGCTTGCCAGTCATATTGCCCGGAGAGCAGCCGCGCCCGGCGGGGGAACCAATCATCGCCCCCGCGGTCATCCATGCCGCCATGAGCCAAGGCAGCGCAGAGCCGCGGGTAGGGCGTGTAAAGAGGCGTCGCCAAGAACAGCCCCGCAAACCACGCGGCGCTGAGCCAATATGCCAAGCCGCTGCGGGCAGCGTCCTGATTTCGCGCCCACCACGGGCAGGCGAGAACCAACCAGACAAAACCCAACAGGCCCAGCACCACGCTCGTTCCCAGCCAATAAGCCGCGGCCGCGAGGATCGCCGCAAACACGCTGCACCAACACATCTGCACGCCGCGGGAAACGGCGGTTTCGTTGGAAGCCGAGCGGCGTGGTTCGATCCGGCTTCCCCATCGCGACAGAAACACGGCGAGGACCAGGCCGATCCAACTCAGCGGGCCGTCGAAGAATCGCAGGTTGGCCAGTTGCCGCTGCCACGCCGTCGCCCATCCGGCCAGGCCCACAAAGTAGCGGGCATGGTTTTCCTGGACGGCCTTGTAACCTCCGACATCTCGAAGATCCCACCACACCGGAAGAAACACCAGTCCCGCGAGCATCCCGATGACGAGCAAAATCAAAAATCGCCGGCCACGTTTGGGGGACGCGGTGTGCGGCCGAATCGCCCACGCCGCGAGCCCGGCGGTTCCGATCGCCAACGGCAGCCAGCCGTTGTATTTGGTCCACCAGGCCAGACCGGTGAACAGGCCGGCCAGAATCACCGACCGGCGGTTGCCATCGGTCAAGGCCCGAAACAGAAAATACACCGCCCCCGCGAGCCAGAAACACAACAGCGGTTCCGTCAACGCGGTCCGGCTGTAAAGGGCGTGATAATCGTTGAACGCACACAGCGCCGCGGCCGTCAATCCGGGAGCGATCCCGAACGATTCCCGCACCAACCGCCAAACGACGAGGGCGGTCAATGTCCCGGAAACGACGCCCACGAGCATCGTTCCCCAATGCGTCGGACCGAAAAAAATAATCGACCATTCCACCAGCCAGGGCCACAGCGGCGGGGCGTACAAATGCCGGGCCGGGTATTGAAACCCGCGATCGGCGCCAAAAAAGATGTTCGAGGCATAAACGCCTTCATCAAAATGCTCGACCGCCATCCGTCCGGGAAACGCGGCCCTTATTCCGAAACCGGCCACGAGGATCAACCCCACGAGCATCCATTCCCGGCGGCCGGGGGACGTGGGTTCGGACGTTTGAGGGCGAATCCAGGCGCGGGGAATCATGAAGGCACGGACACAGCGGATCCAAAACGGGCCAAGGCGATGGCGGGGACTTGCTCGAAGAGTGGGCCCGACTATGATACAACAAACGGCGGCGGGTTCGATCATTTCAAAGAATCCGGCGGCTCGCTCGATCGATTTTTCATTCCACCAGGAATTGCATCATGCCCACACCGAACGAACTTTATGATGAAGGCACGGCACTCAAGGAGCAAGGGGACCTGGAGGGGGCCGTCGCCAAATGGCAGGAAATCCTCACGATCGATCCCGATTACGTGCTGGCCCACATGGCCTTGGGCGTCCATTTGCAGAAGCTGGGGCGAAACGAGGACGCCATCAAACACGCCGTGCGCGTGACCGAACTGGAGCCGCACGATTCGTTTTCGTTCACGCAGCTTTCGGTGATCTATCAGCGCTGCGGAAAGATTCCCGAAGCCGAAGACGCGATGGCCAAAGCCCACGCCGTGCAAATGAACCCGCCTCACTAAATCCCCAAGCCCCCGTCCCGCCCGCTTAGGGAGCGTTTTTGGACGCATCGGCCGGCGGTTCCCAGAGGGGCGCTTTGGCGGTGCGCTGATATCGCATCGGGATGAGCTTTTCGAGCTGCGGCGCGCTGGCGGCCTTTGCCGGTTCTTCATCGGCCTCGGGTGTGGGAGGGAGTTCAACCTCCAAGGGGACGTCGGTCTCGGGAGCACTGGCGGTCTTTGTCGCCAATTCCGGAGTCCCGGCGGGTTCGATCGGCTGGATTTCGGCCGCGCCCACGGGAACGGGCGCATCCGCCGGGAAGAATTCCTCGGACGCGTCGCTCGGCAGAGCGGGTGTTTGGACCGACGTTGTGCCCACGGGTTCGGGGGCTGCCATTGGGAAGAAGTCGTCCTCGGTTAAACCGTCCGTCCCGGATTGCTGCCGGATCGTGGGTTTCTCATTGAGGCCGTCGCCGCCGATCATGCGCAGGGCTTTCGCGGGATGGGACGACTCGATCGCTCCGCCGGGCTCGGCCGCGAATAAATCGGGTTCGGGAGCCAGCGGAACCTGGTTCGCCGACGGGTTGGACTGCTCGGCGATTTGAGTTTGACCGACGGCGGGACCGGGGGTGATGCGGACGTCGGTGCTCGTGTCAAACTGCCGGCCGTCCGCGGTGGCGAGCCGGGCATGCAGCACCAGATTCTGAGAGTCGGAGCGGCCCTGCCAGGGAATTTGGAACTGGAAGCCCGACGACAGTCCGCTTTGCCACTGGGCCGCGACTTCCTGGCTCGTGAATCGCCAAACGCCGATCTGGCGGGCCTTCGGCGAGGCGGCGAGGTCGAGGACCTCCAACTCGACGGTGCCGGGGAGCTTGACAGGTTCGCCGCGCTCATCCTGGGGAACGAGCACGACGTTCAATTGATCGTCGCCCGGTTTTCCGTCGCGGTCCAAGCCGCCGGTGAGCAGCTTATTAATCTGGATCGCCTTCACGCGGGACAGCGATTGCAGTTGTTCCGGGAACACCGCGGGCCCGCCGCGCTCGGCCAACTGGCCCCTGAGCGTTTCCGCCTCTTTTTTTGCCACGCCGAGCTCGGATTCCCTCTGTTCCAGTCTGCGACTGGACCGCGTACAACTGGTCTTCCCGCTTCCGGAGTTGGCTTTCCAACAGTTCCACGTTGCCGCGCGAAGCGCAGCCGCCGATGCACAGCATCCCGGCTGCGAACAGGATTGGGCCGGATCTCATCATGAGATTTGCTTACCGATTAAAGTGGAGAAACAGCGCACTCACGCCGAGCCGACAAATCGGAAACGCCGGCGGAGGGAGCGGCTTTGGAGATTGGAGTTGAGAAGGAGAGTGGGCGGAACCCCCGCTCGGATTTCCAAGACAGGTTCCAGGAGGGGGTGTGATACCCAAATCGGCGAATCGGATCAAGAACAATTTTCCGAGAAGCGAATTCGCGCTTCGCCGGCCGCCGCAGA
The DNA here is from genome assembly GCA_963815195.1 of uncultured Planctomycetaceae bacterium. Taxonomy (GTDB): domain Bacteria; phylum Planctomycetota; class Planctomycetia; order Planctomycetales; family Planctomycetaceae; genus CAWAVN01. Next base: position 36,027 of record CAWFGE010000001.1, on the reverse strand, counting down.
CGGGGAACTCAGGCGGATTTGGATTCGGGAACGGGCAGGAGCTTGGGAATCGGGATTTGCAGGCCCACCACTTCGCCGTGGGTCCGCTTGAGTCCCCGGAACGTCTTCCGCAAAAAGCCGTAAACCTCGTCGGGCGGCTTTTGCGCCAGATAGCCCTTCGCAAGCGCGGCCATTTGCTCGTCGTAGGCTTTTTGGCTATGGGAATGCACGTGATACCGGCCCTCGTGCCGGCGAATGTCGCCGTTGAACTCGGGGCTGATGTGGTACAGCTCGTGGAAGACCGTGGTCATCTTTTCGGCGAAGGTCTGATCCAGAAACCGCGGCAGGTAAAACGTGAGGATGTAGAGTATCTCGCGGTCGTTCACATCGAAAAGCCGCTGGACGGTCCACTGCCGCCCGTCTTCCCGAACGTCGTAAAGCCGGCCTTCCTCAAACCGCATCGGCGTAAGCTTCGCCTGCAGGCCGTAATTCACCCGCCGGCGGGCCTGGGCAAAGGTCACCGCCACGCGGGTCATGTCGATGTGCTCGAACTCCGCCAAGCGGGCGCAAACATCGCTGCACAACAGCCGCATGGCCCCGGTAAAGTCAAAGGGGGGTTTCCGAAAACCCCGCGATGGCGAGGATGGCTTCCCCAAGCCGGTTCTCCTCCGAGAGTTATTCGGCTTTGTCTTCCCCTTCCGGGGTCTCCTGGGCGGATTCCGTTTCCGCGGAGGTTTCGGGTGCGGGTTCTTGCGTTTCTGTGGCGGGGGCTTGGGCGGCGGGTTCTTCGGACACAACGGGAGCCGGTCCGGTGCGACGGCCGGATTTCACGCGGTCGCGGTCGTCGCCGACGAATTCAATCATCGCCTGAGCACCGGCATCGCCCAAGCGGACTTCCGGCATTCGCACCACGCGGGTGTAGCCGCCGGGACGGTCGGCGAATTTCGGGGCGAGTTGTTCGAATAGAATGTCGACCGCTTCGTTGTCGCGGAGAATCGCAAACACCCGCCGCCGGAGAGCGAGCGCGGGGCGACCGCCTGGTTCCATTGGTTCCATCGATCGGACTCCCGCCAGCTTTTCCATTCCTGCGAATTGCGCTCGGCCGAAGTGGCGAATTCCTGGCGTGTTCCTGGTGCGGCAGGGATTTGCGGGCCATCGTGATCAGCTTTTCGATATACGGCCGGAGTTCCTTCGCCTTGGGCAGCGTCGTGACGATCCGCCCCGGCACCTTGGGCTTGGCGGGGTCGTCTTCGTTCACCGCGACCGAGCGAATCAGGCTGCAGGCCATGTTGCGAAACATGGCTTTGCGGTGGGACGCGTTCCGGCCGAGTTTCCGGCCTCTCATTTTGTGACGCATGACAGTTGATCGTTTTTTGCAAGGATGATTTCGAATGTGACAGATTCCAAACGGACGGCCGCCCGAAGACGGGCTATTGCTTCGGATTGGTCGTGGAAGGCTTCATGCCCAATCGCAGGTTGAGGCTGGCGAGCCGCTCGCGGACTTCTTGCAGCGTGGTTTCGCCGAAATTTCGCACCGTGAGCAGTTGGTCTTCCGTCCGGTTGACCAGATCGCGAACCGAATTGATGCCTTCGGATTCCAGGCAGTTCGTTGCCCGCACCGAGAGGTTCAACTCCGCCAGGCTGCGGTTGAGTTTTTCTTCCAGTTCCAAATCGACCGGGGCGTAGCCGATCTCTTGGGCCATGTTTTTGAGTCCCGCTTCCGGCGGCATTTCGGGGCCGGGCTCGCGGTAGGTGATGAACGGATTGAGATGCTTCCGCAGAATCTTGGCCGCTTCCACGAGGGCCATCTCGGGCGAGACCGTGCCGTCCGTCCAGATTTCCATGTTGAGCTTGTCGTAGTTGGTCCGCTGGCCGACGCGCGTGTCTTCGATGGAATACCGCACGCGGACCACGGGCGAAAAAATCGCATCGAGCGGAATCACGCCCACTTCAGGATCCCGCTCGTAATGCTCGCCCGCGGGGACGTAGCCGCGGCCGTTGGCGGCGGTGAGTTCTATGTTTAAGGGCACATCGTCTGTCATGGTCGCGATGACGAGGTCTTTGTTGATCGACATCCACCTGGTCGTCGGTGATCACGTCCGCCCCAGTCACCACGCCGCGCTGATGGCGTTCGATCCGCAGGGTCTTGGTGGAGGCCGAGCGGTTTTTGATAATCAGCGATTTCAGATTCAGGCAGATGTCGGTCACGTCCTCGACGACGCCGGGAATGGTCGTGAACTCGTGCTGCACCCCCTGGATCTTCACGCGGGTGATCGCGCTGCCTTCCAGGCTCGACAGCAAGATCCGCCGGAGGCTGTTGCCGATGGTCGCCCCGAAACCCCGTTCAAACGGCTCCGCGACGAACCGGCCGTAGGTGGATGTGGCCGAGGATTTGTCCGGGACCACGCGACTGGGCAATTCCAAACCACGCCAACGAATACGCATGAAACACTCTCCGATTCCCAGAGGGAAAAATCCGGCGTGAGGCCGGAGAAAACTCAAACCACTCCCGAAGCCCTATTCACACGCGGCGTTTTTTGGGAGGCCGGCAGCCGTTGTGCGGGAGCGGCGTGACATCTTCGATCGCCTTGATGCTGAGGCCCGGCACCTGCAGGCCCGTGATCGCGCTTTCCCGCCCGGAGCCCGGGCCTTTCACGCGGACTTCCATGGTCCGCACGCCGAACTTGACGGCTTTCTCGGCACAGATTTCCGCCGCCCGCTGCGCCGCGAAGGGCGTGCTCTTGCGGCTGCCCTTAAAACCCACCGTGCCGGCGGTCGCCCAGCAGAGCACGTCGCCGTTGGTGTCGGTGATGGTGACCGTCGTGTTGTTGAAGGTCGCTTTGATGTGGGCGATCGCACTCGTCACGTTGCGACGCACCTTCTTTTTCTTGCTTTTGCCACGGAGACTGCTTCCTATAAACCGGTTTGTGCCTGAAAAACTGTGGAAGAGGAACCTGATCCGAAAAAATCGCCGACGGGTGGTCTGCCTCCGTTCGCGGAGCGAAGGGCGACTCTCTTAGTGCCGCATGTCCTTGACGCCTTTCTTGCCCGCCACGGTCTTTTTGGCCCCTTTACGGGTGCGGGCGTTGGTGCGGGTTCGCTGGCCGCGGGCGGGCAGTCCCCGGCGGTGCCGGATGCCCCGGTAGCAACTGATGTCCCGCAGGCGGGCGATGTCCTGCTGAATGGTCCGCCGCAACTGCCCTTCGACGATCAACTCCTTGTCGAAAACCGTGCCCTTATCCAGGAAGTTGTTGATGCGGGCGAGCTCATCGTCGGTGAGATCCTTCGCCTTGGTGTGCGAGTTGACGCCCAGATTGTGGCAGATCTCGATCGCCGTCCGCTGACCGATCCCATACAAGTAGGTCAGGGAAATGTACGTGGGTTTGTTGTTGGGAACGTCGACACCCTGTAAACGGGGCATGGTTCGTAAACTCCTGCGAGCGAATGATGGCTTTGGGTGTTTTTGTGTTTCACTAGCCCGCAAGCGAGGGATTTTTGATTTTTCCTTCGCTTGCGCTTCGGGCCGGTTTGCGCGATCAGCCTTGGCGTTGTTTGTGGCGCGGATTGGCGGAACAGATCACGTAGACCTTCCCTTTACGACGGACGATCTTGCATCTTTCACAAATCCGCTTGACGCTTGAACGAACTTTCATGACTTAACCTATCGGGGTTCGCGGGGCTGGAGGGAAATTATACACATGACAACACGCCGGAGACAACCAACCCAAGCCCTGAACCGGGCCGGAGTTAGCTATCCACATCCAACAGCCCCGGATAGTTTCGCATTGTCAAATGACTGTCGATTTTTTGCACGAGGTCCAGGCAGACCGACACGACGATCAACAGCCCGGTGCCCCCGTAAAAGCTGGCGATGAGGAACGGGATCCCCAGCGACGTGGCGACGATCGTGGGAATGATCGCCACGATGGCCAAAAACGCCGCCCCCACATAGGTAATGCGGACCATCACCTGCTCCAGATAGGCGGCCGTCCGGTCACCGGGGCGATAACCCGGAATGAAACTGCCGTAGTCCTTGAGCTGCTCCGCCATGTCCTTCGGATTGAAGGTGATCGCGGTCCAGAAGTAACAGAAGAAGTAAATCAAGGCGACGTAGCACAAGTTGTAAACATAACCGCGGCCGGCAAACGCGGCGTCGATGTTCGCGATCATGTGGCTCCAATAGTAGTAGAACGCCCCTTCTTCATAGATCCCCGGCGGCCAGAATTTCGAGAGATTGCTGAACAGAAAGTAGGGGAACATCAACAGACTGGAGGCGAAGATGATCGGCATCACGCCGGCCTGGTTCACGCGGAGCGGGAGGTGCTGCCGTTGTCCGCCCATCACCCGCCGGCCGCGAACGTGCTTGGCTGACTGGATCGGAATCCGCCGTTCGCCTTTGGTGATCGCAATTACCCAGACCACGACAAACACAAACAGCGACCCCAACAGCAGAAACCGCTCGATGCCGGTGTCGCTGCCCAACTTCACGCCTTGGGTGAAGGCGGGCGAGAGCATGTCCATCGCGGCGTTGCGGCATGCGGGCCAGGATGCCGGCCATGATGAGCAGGCTGATCCCGTTGCCGATGCCGTAGGCGTCGATCTGCTCCCCGACCCACATCAAAAAGATCGTGCCGGTGGTCATCGTAATCGTGCCCGCCAGCATGAAGAACACGTTGTCAAATCCGGGCAGGATCAAACCCCCGCCGGTGCCGAAGCCGGCGCTCAGCGCCTGCAGCCAGAACCAGCTTTGGCCGAGGCAGATGATGACGGTTGCCAAACGGGTGTATTCATTGATTTTCCGCCGGCCGGCTTCGCCTTCCTTTTGGAGTTTTTCCAGCGGCGGATAAACGCTGCCTAAGAGCTGGAAGATAATCGAGGCCGAGATATAGGGCATGATCCCCAGGCCGAAAATCGTGCTGTTGCCGATGTTCGAGGCGGAAAACAGCGCGACGATCTGCATGACCTGCCCCAGGCCGCCTTCGCCGCCCTTGGTCATGTCCTGCATGCGTTCCACGAGCGCCTGCTGATCGATGAACGGCAACGGGATCGAAAACCCCATGCGATAGATCGCCAACAGACCGAGCGTCAGCAGGATTCGCTGACGCAGCTCGGGAACTTTGAAAACAGTAAACAGTTTGCCAAACATATCATCCAGAGTCCTTGGGGGCAGGTGCGGCTTTGGGTCCGGGAAACGTTTTACGCCGGGAGGTTTTGATGGCCGTCACCGCGGAACGAAGACGAAACAAACAGAGAAACCACTCTTTCGCCATTCGCTCTCGGGCGATGTCCCTTTCGCCAGATTTCTCGATTTATCTGGAAAAAATGAAATTAGAACCTATCTGAAAACTTGCTTCTTCCAATTCGCTCGAAACGCAAGCAAGGGTCACCAACCTTCGCAAAAGTGGATCGGCTGGAACCTACTAACGTCCACTTGGTCCACGAAAACCGGGGCGGACCACCCTGCGGGCGGTGCCCCCTGCGGCTAATTCTTCAACTCAAAGTTTTGCTCTGACGGCGAGCTCGTTTTCGGAGAGCCTCTTATTCGTTCGTTTCTTCGGTTTCTTGAACCACTTCCGTGGCGGTGCCTCCGGCGGAGGCGATGGCTTCCTTGGCGGACTTGGAAAATCGGTCGGCTTCCACGGTCAGTTTTTTCGTCAATTTTCCCTTGCCCAGCACCTTGAGCACGTCGTACCGGCCTTTGAGGATCCGTTTTTCCGCGAGAGTCGCCCGGTTGACGGTTTCCCCGTTCTCGAAGTTCTGCTCGAGGGTGGACAGATTCACAATCACCACCTCGTCGGCGAATTGGCGGTTGTTGAAGCCCCGCTTCGCAATCCGGCGGGCCATGGGCATTTGGCCGCCTTCAAATCCCGTGCGGCGGCTGGCCCCCGCCCGGCTGTAGTAGCCCTTGTGGCCCCGGCCGGCCGTTTTGCCGTGCCCCGAACCGATCCCGCGGCCGATCCGCTTTCGCGGCTTGTTTTTTTTAATGCCTTGATGGACGTCGTTTATAATCATTAGAGTTCCACTCCCCGCAGCCGGGCCACGTCGTCGCGGGTCCGCAGCTGCTTGAGCCCTTCAAAGGTCGCTTTGACGAGGTTCATCGGATTGTTCGACCCGAAGCTCTTGGTGAGAATATCGGTGATCCCGGCGGATTCCACAACGGACCGCACCGCTTCCCCGGCAATGATGCCCGTCCCCGGCTTGGCCGGCAAGAGCAGCACCTTCGACGAGCGGAACACGCCCGTCACCTGATGCGGGATGGTGGTTCCCACCACCGGCACGCGGACCTGGCTGCGGTTGGCCTGCTTGGTGGCCTTTTCGACCGCCAGCGGGACCTCGACGGCCTTTCCGTAGCCCCAGCCCACGTTGCCGTTGCCGTTGCCCACGACCACGAGCGCCGTGAAACTAAACCGCCGGCCGCCCTTGACCACGCACGCACACCGGCGAATCTGGACGACCTTTTCGGGACTTGACTGCACGTCACTGGACATGCGATTGACTCCAATGCTCGAAAGTTTTCAGGTTTCGGTGTTCGGTTCTAAAACTGCAATCCCGCTTCGCGGGCGGCTTCGGCGAGCGCCGCGACTCGGCCGTGGTATTGATACGGACCCCGGTCGAAGACGACCTCTTTGATACCCTGCTCGATCGCGCGTTCGGCCACGATTTTTCCAATCTTCGCGGCGAATTCCTTGTTGCCCCCGTAACTGCCCGCACCGGCCACGTCTTTTTCCATCGTACTCGCCGAGACCAGCGTTCGGCCCTCGGCGTCATCGATGATTTGGGCGTAAATGTGCTTGTTGCTGCGGAACACGGACAGCCGAGGCCGGCCGTTCGCCGCACGCCGTACGCCATTGCGAACGCGAAACCGCCGCCGAGTAATACGCTTTGCCAGTCGATGATTGACGCTCATGGGATCGAACCGATGTCAAAATAATGTATTCATCTGGAAACGTGAGCGGTACGGCGCGTAGCCGCCGGTCTTGACTTTGGGAATATCGATTTGATCGAAACCGGAGGCTAGCGCCTACCGCTCAGATTTTGAAACACGTTGTAACTGAAACGACTACTTCGCCCCGAAGGCTTTGCCGGCCTTGCGGCGGATGTGCTCTCCCTGATACCGGATGCCCTTGCCTTTATACGGTTCCGGCGGACGGACGCGGCGAATGTTCGCGGCGAACTGTCCGACGGCTTGCTTGTCGGCGCTTCTGACGATGACGTTGGTCGGGTTGGGCACTTCGCAGGTCACGCCCTGGGGCACTTCCAGTTCCACCGTGTTCGCAAACCCGACGGTCAGCCGGAGCGTGTTCCCCACGAGTTGAGCGTTATAGCCCACCCCCTGGATTTCCAGCCGTTTTTCAAACGGTTTGACCACGCCTTCGACCATGTTCTGGATCAGGCTCCGCGTCAAGCCGTGGAGCGCCCGGCTTTCGCGCAGGTCGTCGGGCCGGATGACCACGATTTTCCGCGCATCCGTGTCGTATTCCACCTTCATCTTTTGATGATAGGTGAAAGGCAACTCGCCGTTTTTGCCCTTGATGGTGATCGTGCCGTTATTCACGGTCACATCCACCCCGTCGGGAACGACCACTGGTTGTTTTCCGATTCGTGACATGGTTCTGTTCGCTTAGGCCAAACTGTTTGATTCCAAAAGGCCGGGCGATCGATCGCCGGCCGAGTTTACCAGACTCTGCAGAGCACTTCGCCGCCGACGCCCTTGGCCTTGGCTTCGCGGTTGCTCAAAACGCCTTGGTTCGTGGACATTACGCAAACGCCCAGCCCCTGGAGCACTTCGGGGATTTCCGTGTGCTGGCAGTATTGCCGGCGGCCCGGTTTGCTCACCCGCTCGATGTGCTGGATGACTTTTTCACCGTTGGGTCCGTATTTCAGGTTGATCCGCAAGACGTTCTGCGGCGGCTGCTCGACGATCTCGTGGTCCCAAATGTAGCCTTCCCGCTTCAAAGTCTCCGCGATGGCCACTTTGACTTTGGACGCCGGGATGTCCACGTACGGACGCTCGATCCGAACCGCATTGCGAATGCGCGTCAACAAATCAGCGATCGGGTCGGTCATCATCGGTCGTTGCTTCCTTCGATTAACTGCTAACTCAGTTTCTTCACAATTCAGAACGAATTAACTTCATGGTGAGGATAGAGGCTGGAGGATCGAGGTTAGATTCTGATTTGGCATTTTTCTAACCTCCATCCTCTAACTTCTATCCTCACTCTCTTATGGGGTGACTATTCAAAAATGGACGGCGATCGATTCCCCAAACTACCGCGGACGCAAGGGCAAGCCGAGTTCGCGGAGCAGGAGTTCGCCTTCTTCGTTCGTTTTGGCGCTGGTCACGAACGTGATGTTCATGCCTTGCATGTGGCTGACTTTGTCGGCGTTGATTTCCGGGAACACGAGTTGTTCGCTAAGGCCCAGGCTGTAGTTGCCCCGGCCGTCGAAGGCGTCGGGATTCAGGCCGCGAAAGTCGCGAACCCGCGGCAGCGCCAGCGTGATCAGCCGATCTACAAACTCATACATCCGCCGGCCCCGCAGCGTTACCCGGCAGCCGATTTCCATCCCGACGCGAAGCCGGAACGAAGACACCGCCCGCTTCGAGCGGCAGATTTGGGGTTTTTGGCCGGAGAAGCTGCTGCAGGTGTTGCACCGCTTCGTCCAGGTGCTTGCGGTCCTGGATGGCCGTCCCCACGCCCATGCTCACCACGACTTTTTCGAGCCGGGGCAGCGCGTGAGCGTTTTCCCGGCCCAGCTGCTGTTTGAGGGCCGGGACAATCCGGCTTTGAAATTCTTCCTGTAACCGAGCCATAACGCGAACCGACTGTGTTAATAAGGTGTTGAGATTGCTAACGCATTTCTTATCGGGATCATGGGGCTGACGCCCCACGCTCGCCATTTTATTGTTTTGCATACTTGGCCCGGGGCGGGCTGATGGTTCCCGCGGAGGCTCCGCAGGATTTGCAAAACCGCTCTTTGCTGCCATCCGCCGCGTAGCGGTAGCCGACGCGGGTCCCCTTGGCACAACTGGGGCAGTAGTACATGACGTTCGAAATATGAATCGGCTTTTCGAGCGTCAACCGGCCGCCCTGCGGACTCCGCGGATGGCCTTTGCGGACGTGCTTGAGCACCCGGTTCACGCCTTCGATCATCACCTTGTCGCCGTCCACGATTTGAACGACGCGGTGCGGCGTGGGGCCGGCATCGTTGCCGCAAATTACAATGACAGAATCGCCTCGATGGATTTTCATAACTAAACGACCTCGCTGGCCAGGCTGATAATTTTCATGAACCGCCGATCGCGGAGTTCCCGGGCGACCGCGCCGAAAATCCGGGTGCCCCGCGGATTGCCGTCGTTGTCCACCAGCACGATCGCGTTGCGGTCGAAGCGGACGTAGCTGCCGTCGGGCCGGCGGGTCGGCTTTTTGCAGCGGACGATCACACCCCGCGTGACGCGGGCGGCTTTGTTGCGCTTATCGGTATAAGGGCTGCCCGGCAGGGCTTTGATGATACTGACCACCACGATGTCGCCCAGACCGGCCGTCCGCTTCCGCGATCCGCCCAGCACCTTGATGCACCGGGCGACTTTCGCCCCCGAATTGTCGGCCACATCGAGCGTTGTTTGCATCTGAATCATGTTTTTATGTCCTTCACCCTCGCCACCCGGGCGAAACACCAATTTGTTTTATGCCAAATGGCTTCCAACACAGTGAATTCAAGCTTCCGCTTGCTCCGCCGCCGGCGTTTCCTGGCCGGTCTCTTCCAAGCCCGCCGCCGCGGCCGCGGATTTTACGACCCGCACCAGCTCCCACCGCTTGGTTTTCGAGCGGGGCCGGCATTCGACGATCTCCACCAGATCGCCTTCCTGGCAGGTGTTGTTTTCATCGTGCACATGGCACACCGTCCGCCCATGCACAATCTTGCCGTACTTGGGATGGCGGTAGAGCCGCTTGATGTCCACCCGGCACGACTTGTTCATCTTGTTGCTGACGACGGTTCCCGTGAGTTTTTTCTTCATAATCTCTGCCGCACGACAATCAAAAAAGCAAAGTGGGCACCGCCCACCGGATGAAACCAAACATCTTCCCACATTGACCGACCCTCTCCGACGCCCGTAGCGGCGGCATCTTGCCGTCGCTTCAATTCGGCGGCCAAAAGCGGCCGCTACGACCTGTCCTAGGCTTCTTTCATCGCCCGTTCGGTTTGGAGGGTCTTGATCCGGGCAATCTCGCGGCGGAGGCGGCGGAGGTTACTCGGAGCGTCCAACCGTTCGGTGGCCGCCTGGAACCGCAGATGGAACAACTCGTCCTGCGTTTCCTTCAGCGAAAACTCCAACTGCTCGTCCGACATTTCCCGCAGCTCGCTCGCCTTGGTCATCAGCCAAAACTCCCGTATCACGATACCTTATAACACTCATAACAGTGGGGTCGGCCGGAACGGTGTTCACGTCCACTTCGCCCACAAAAACCGGGGCGGACCCCCCTGCGGCTGATTTTACAATTAAACGGAAGGCCGGCGGCCGACCAGCCGCACGCTCACCGGCAACTTGTACGCCACGCGGGCGAAACAATCCCGGGCGGCGTCTTCCGACACGCCCGACAGTTCAAACAAAATCGTGCCTGGTTTCACCACGGCCACCCAGTGGTCCGGCTCGCCTTTGCCTTTTCCCATCCGGGTTTCCAAAGGGCGGGCCGTCACGGATTTCTGTGGAAAAATTCGAATGTACAATTTCCCCTCGCCGCGGACATACTGTGTGGCCGCGATACGACAGGCTTCAATGGTTGTGGCCTTGATATGGCCCGCGTCAAGCGATTGCAAACCCCAGTCCCCGAAGGCGACGGTGTTGCCCCGGGTCGCGTTACCTTTTATGCGACCTCTTTGGCTTTTGCGATGCTTGACTCGCTTTGGCATAAGCGCCATCGCCGGTCTCCTCGTCTGAGTAATCCCCAAGATCGATCCAAACTTTCACCCCGATAATGCCCATCGCGGTCTTGGCTTGTGCAAAACCATAATCGATGTGCCGCTGCAGAGTGGACAGCGGGATCGAGCCTCTGTTGGCTTTTTCCGTCCGGGACATCTCGGCACCGCCGAGCCGCCCGGCCAGCTCCACTTTCACACCATAAACGCCCGATTCCATCACCTGGTCGAGCGTGCGTTTGATCGCCCGGCGAAAACTGCCGCGCTTGCTCAACTGCTGAGCAATATCCTCCGCCACCAAAACCGCGCTGCGGTTGGGGCTGTTGACTTCCACGATCTTCAGTTCCATCCGCCGGCCGGTCAGATCCTCCAGCTCGGTCTTGAGCCGATCGACTTCCTGCCCCTTGCGGCCGATGATGATCCCCGGGCGAGCCGTGAACAGATGCACGACCACCTGGTCGCGGGTGCGTTCGATTTCGATTTTCGGAATGCCCGCGAACTGGTATTTTTCCTTGATGAACTTGCGAATGTTGAAATCCTCGATCAACAACGTCCCGAACTCTTTTTTCGAGGCGTACCAGCGGTTGCGGTGCGGTTCGGTGATTCCAATCCGAAATCCTGTCGGCCTGACTTTCTGCCCCATGTGACGGGTTTCCTTTTGAATGCTGTCTTTGCGATAACCCGAAGGGCCTTCGGAGGGACAAAAACGGTTTCCCTCGCTGACGCTTCGGGTTACGGATTACTAAATTTGGGGATCGGGAATTATGCCGATCGAGTCCGCCCCCGTCAACCGACCGGGACCATTTTCGACCTCGGCGGTTCGATTTCCTATTCGACTCCCCCAAGCCGACGCCTCTGGCGTCGGAACCGACGGCAAAGCCGTCGGCTTGGGTTACCTATGCAGGGCGGGCATCGCCCACCGATGACTTCAGTGTATTCCGTTTACGGTGGGCGATGCCCACCCGACTTGAATCTCAATGGCCCGGCGCATTGACGGCGACGTGGATGTGGGCCGAGCGGTGCCGGACCAGGAACGCCATCCCGCGGGCCCGGGGCCGAATCCGTTTATACATCGGCCCGCCGTCCACGCGGGCTTCGCTGATCACCAATTGTTCCACATTGCGGACGCTACGGTGCTCGGCGTTCGCCATCGCGCTTTTGAGCACCTTCTCCAAAAACCTCGCCCCGCGGTTGGGGACGTAGCGGAGCGCGTCCAGGGCTTCCTGGGCGGTTTTTCCGCGAATCATGTCGGCAAACGGACGCACCTTGGTCGCCGAGATCCGGGCGTAGCGATGCGTGGCTCGAAATTCCGCCATAGCTCTACCTCTTTCCTTTCGCACCGTGGCCGCGGAACGTCCGCGTGGGAGCGAACTCCCCCAACTTATGGGCCACCATGTCTTCGGTGACGTACACATTCACATGGTGGCGGCCGTTATGAACGAGAAACGTATGCCCGATGAATTCCGGCACAATCGTGCAACTGCGGGACCAGGTCTTGATCGCTTCCTTCCGGTTGGAGGCGTTCAGGCGATCGACCTTCTGCAACAGCCCCTCATCCACATACGGGCCTTTTTTATTCGAGCGACCCATTTTGCTTCCTCGTGTCTTGGTTGTTCAGTGTCTTCCCCGCTGATGGGGGCGAATTGTTTATTTATGTGAGGATGGACGTTAGAAGTTGGAGGTTCGCCCTCTTGTCTTTTTCTAACCTCTATCCTCCAACCTCATTTACTTATCTGTCAACTTAACAGCCAGATGAACTGACCGATCAAACCTTCAGCACCCCATAACGGCGCGACTTTCGGCGGCGGATGATGGCCTTCGAGGAGGCTTTCCGGCGTTTGCGGGTATGGCCGCCTTTGGCGAGTTTGCCGGTGGGGCTGCACGGATGCCGGCCCCCGGAGTTGCGGCCTTCACCGCCGCCCATCGGGTGCGCGACGGGGTTCATCGCAGTGCCCCGCACGTGCGGCCGACGGCCCATCCAGCGTTTCCGCCCGGCTTTGCCGAGTTCGATGTTGTTATGTTCCGCATTGCCAACTTCGCCCACCGTCGCCCGGCAGCCGCTGGGCAGCCGGCGAACTTCACCCGAAGGCAACGTGATCTGGGCCCATTTTTCTTCGCGGGCGTTCATCACGGCGGACGCCCCGGCACTCCGGCACAACTGCCCGCCCCGGCCCGGCCGCATTTCGATGTTGTGAATATTCGTACCCGGCGGGATTTTTGAGAGAGGCATGCAGTTGCCGACGTTCGGCTCCACGTTCTCGTTCCCGCTGACAACGGTATCGCCCGCCTTCAAACCCTTGGGAGCAAGAATGTACCGCTTTTCCCCGTCCACATAATGCAGGAGGGCAATCCTCGCGGAGCGGTTGGGATCGTATTCGATGTAGGCGACCTTGGCCGGGACCGAGTCCTTGTTCCGTTTGAAGTCGATCATGCGGTACATCCGCTTGTGACCGCCGCCGCGATGCCTGCACGTGATCTTGCCCTGATTGTTCCGCCCGCCTTTTTTCTTGCGCGGATCAGCAGCGATTTCTCCGGCTTCTTTTTGCGGTCGGTGATGTCCGCAAAGTCGCTCACCGAAGCGTTTCGACGGCCCGGCGTGGTCGGCTTGTAAACTTTAATCCCCATGGTTTCACTTTCTTCGCATTAATCCGACGTGTCATCTCGTCGAGGTGTCTTAGTCGCGAACCGGCGGCAGCATTTAGCTTGCGGGCGTAAGCCCGCAGAACGGATGCTAAGAAGACACCACAAGCCGCGTAGCGGCGACAGCAATTCCTCGAGAAAAATGGAGGAACTCTTCCTTTAACGTTATTCGTTGCTAGCGCCGCTTCGCGGCTTCAACTTTTATTCGAGCCTCAGTCCTGCGGGCTGACGCCCGCAGCTACAGGCTTTCGCCGCTTCGCGGCTATTAGCTGCCCAGTTTAGAAGAACGCGATGCGGTCTTCTTCGTCCAATTGTACGATGGCTTTCTTCCAGTCGCTGGTGTGCCCCGTCGCCAACTTATACCGGCGGGGTTTGCCCTTGCGGTTTTGGGTCCGCACCTTGTGGACCTTGACGTCCCAGAGCGCCTCCACCGCCCGTTTGATGTCCTTCTTGGTGGCGAGCGGATTGACGGCGAACGTGTAGGAATTGGTCGCCGTCGCCAGGTGCGTGCCCTTTTCCGTCACCAGCGGATGCAGAATAATCTGGTACGGCTCGAGCACCAGACTTGATTTTTCCCCGTCACTCATAACTCAAACCTCGGCCACCGGATGATTCTGTGATTCCACGTGCTACGGTTGAATGTTTTAATCTTTGACATTTACGCGGAAGCGGCTTCCGCGGCCTCGGCCTGGGCGGGCCGGCCTTCGCGGTACCGGTCCAAGGCGTCCTTGGTGATAATCAAATGATGCTGATGGAGCAAATCGTACGCGTTCAAATCGAACACCGGCGAAACCTGGAGCCCCACGATGTTCCGGGCGGAGAGCCAGAGTTCGCGGTGATATTCGGGAATCGCCAACAGCGACGGCGTGCCCGCGAGACCCAACGCCTTCACCATCTGGGCGATGGGCTTGGTTTTGATTTCGCCGATATGGAGACCGTCCAGAATGATGACCTGGCTGTCGTCGAATTTGCTTCGCAGGGCCATTCGCGTCGCGAGGCGGACCGCCTTTTTGGGCAGGCGGTAGCTGAAGTCCCGCGGACGTTTCGCGAATGCGTGGCCGCCGCCTCGGCGGACCGGCGTGCGGCGAGCCCCGGCCCGGGCTCGGCCCGTTCCTTTTTGACGGTAGAGCTTTTTCGTGCTCCCGACGACCTCGCCGCGCGAGCGGGTCCGCGCGGTGCCCACGCGTTTGTTGGCCTCGTACATCACGACCACATCGTGGAGCAACTGTTTATTGATGGAGGAAGCGAGTTCCTCGGGGTCGAAGTCGTAGCTGCCGACCTCGGAACCGCTCACATTGTACACAACAAAGGAAGCCATTTTTTCACACTTCTTCCACGAAACTTTGACGAATGCGCGTTGTTTTTTATCCCGGAATCATGGGGCTTACGTCCCACGCTCGCCTTTTTAGTGTTTGTTCGTTTTGCGGATCATCACGTATCCGCCGTTGGGGCCGGGAATGGCCCCTTTGACAAGGAGCATGTTGTTTTCCTCGTCAACCCGCACGACTTTCAGGTTGCGGACGGTGATGCGGCTGTTTCCGTACCGGCCGGACATACGGGTTCCCTTGAGGACGCGCGAGGGGTCGGCACTCATCCCGATGGAACCGCCATGCCGGTGCACCCGCTTGACGCCGTGGCTGGCCCGCTGGCCGCTGAAGTTGTGCCGCTTCATCACGCCCGCCGTGCCCCGGCCTTTGGACGTGCCGATGACATCGACGAAGCCGATCTCCGCCATGTGCCCGACGCCCAGCTTCTGGCCGACTTCCAGCCCGTGGGTTTCGCCGTCGGTGCGGAACTCGCGGACGAACCTTTTGGCTTCGCAGCCGGCTTTGGCGGTCGGCTCGACGCCCGCGGCCTGGAGTCTGCTCTTGCCGTTTGCTTTTGATGTTCCGCACGTGGCCTCGCTCGGCCCGCGAGGGCGATTGGACTTCGTCCCCCTTGCGGCGGACCGGCTTGTCGTCGAAACCCAACTGCACGGCTTCGTAGCCGTCGCGGTCCCTGGTGCGGCAGCTGCAGAACCACGCAAGGCCCGGCCTCGATGACCGTCACGGGGATCAACTCGCCGTCTTCCCCGTAGATCTGCGTACTGCCGATTTTCTTTCCCAAGAGGCCGACAGGCATGGCGGCACCTTCCCCTACTTCACCAATAAAATTGTGTAAGACCCAATCAACCGGAAACTTCCGGCGGACTCGTGTTTTGAACTGAAAAGCCTTCCGGGACAATCCCCGAAAGAATCCTCAATCGACGACGCCGGCCAAATCACTTTTACCCGGCGACCGATTCCCAGCAACACGAAAAACCCGGGGAACACCCCAGGTTTTCTGCTGAAACTCCTACCCGCCCGCTGCGGTCGCTTTGATTTTGATGTCCACCCCGGCAGGCAGCGACAACTTGTTCAAAGCGTCGATGGTTTTGCCCGTGGGCTGCACAATATCAATCAGCCGCTTGTGCGTCCGAATCTCGAACTGCTCGCGCGACTTTTTGTCGATGTGCGGGCTGCGGAGCACCGTGTACCGTTCGATGCGCGTCGGCAGCGGAATCGGCCCATGCACAATCGCCCCCGTCCGTTTGGCGGTGTCCACGATGTCCGATGCCGACTGATCCAGCACCGAATGGTCGTAGGCCTCCATGCGGATTCGTATTTGCTCTTTGGATTCTGCTGCTGCGGCCACAACCCGATCCCCTCGTATCGACCTCAAAAATCACTCTGCCCCCAACTTCTCACGTCGTTCTCCGCCTGGAGGGACTCGTTTGTGGGGAGTGGGTTACCCCGCCGGGCGGCGGGAAATGGTGAATTTAGTTGCCGGCTCCCGGTTTGTCAACGAAACCGCTTCCCGTTGCGGGGAAAAATCCAATTTTCAATGCGATCGCGGCGTTTTTTCGTCCTGGGCGGGACGCCTCAAAGCCGTAGCGGCACCTTCCAGCCGCCGGGCGTGTTTTCGCGACCCACCAAGCACCAGATCACGAAATATCCGAAATGTGAGCCAAAGGCCACTATAGATCGGCCAAACGCCGGTTGGTGTCGCCGAAGGCGGGCAGGTTGACGCCCAGGCGGTCCAGGATCGACAGGTACAAACTGCAAGCCCGGCGGTTTTCATCGCCTTGGTTGAGGTAATCCAGCACCCGGCCCGTTTTGAGCGTTCCGCCCGCCTGGCCGGCGAGCACGATCGGCATTTCGTCCGCCTGATGCTTGTCGCCGTCGAACAAGTTGGAGCAAAACATCAACAGCGAATTGGACAATAACGACGTGCCGCCTTCGTCGATCTCGCTGAGCCGTTTGAGCAGATACGCGAACTGCTGGACGTGGAATTGGTTGGTCTTGAGGTACATCGCCTCGAGCTTTGGATCGCGGCCGTTGTGGGTCAGGTCGAGATGCAGACTTCCCTGGACGCCGGGCAGAAACCCGAAGTTCATTTGCGAAAGGTCGTTGTTGAGCATGCACGTCGCGATGCGGGTTTTGTCCATCTGAAACGCCAGCACGATCAAATCCAAAATCAGTCGCATGTGCTCGGGCACATCCTGCGGCAGGTCTTCGGCGGGCCGGGCCATGTTGGGGGCGGCGAGCGTCGGCGTGTAACCTTCCAGGCGATGATCCTTGGCGGCGCGGTCCATGCGGTGTTCGATGTCGCGGATGGAGTCCAGGTATTCGCCCAGTTTGTTGCGGTCGCCGGAATCCAGCCGTGTTTCGAGCGAACGGGCATCCGCGAGGACTTCGTCCAAGATGCTGCGGTCGAGCCGTCGGCTTTTGCCGCCGCCTGTGATGAGATCGAACACGCGGGCCGGGTAGATTTCCTTGGTGGCGGGCTTGGTCGCGGAGGCCCAGGAGATCGAGGAGCCATAGATCATGGACAGCCCATCTTCCAGCCGGAGTTCCGTCGGCTCGATGCCCACGACGAGCGAAGGGATCGCGGTTCGCCGGCCGATTTTCTGGGCGAGGACCTGGTCCATCGTTTTGCCGACGCGGATGTCGTTCTGATCCAGGCTCACCCAGGCCCCGGACAAGAGGTTCGGCATCCGGCCCAAGTGGGCGCTGCGGTTTTTCACCGCCTGCTCGTTGAACAGTCCCTTCAAAAACACGAGGTCGTCGCGGAACGGCTCCAAAGGTTTCGGGCCGGGACCCAATTCCATCTCGGATCCGCGGCCCTTGGCCCACCAATGTTCCGGCTCGACGCCGTTGGAGAAATACACGCACCCAAACCGCACCGGCGGCCTGGCGGATTTTTTCGGAGCGGCCTTTTTTCCCGAATCCTCCGCCCGCAGCGGCAGGGATTCCAGCCAAGGCAGGGCAAGCGCCAACCCGGCCCCGCGCAAAAATCCCCGCCGGGAAATGCCTTCGCTCCAATGGGGTTCTGTGTGCTGTCTCATTTGCTCGGCTTCCTGGTTTTAGTTTCTTGTGTTGATCGCTGCGGCCGATTGCTTGGACTCGAAATCCCGGCCGCGGTGGGTGGCACGTCCCTGAGCGCAGCGAAGGGCGTGGCGATCACAAAGGCCACGCCCTTCGTTCCTCAGGGCGTGCCACCCGAACGTTTGAGTTGTTTATCAATCATCGTCTTGAAATCCCGGCCGCGTTGGTAGCGGAACTGCGGGCTGGTGACGATCTTTCCCACCAGCGTCGAAAACCGGTCGTCCGTTTCCAAGCCCGCGAGCATTTGATCGATGAGATAGACATCCGCGATCGATTCGCTCCGTCCCAAGGCGTATCCCGCGAGCTTTATGCACAGCGTGCGCTCGAACAGATCCCGGTGCGTTTTGAGGTAACTTTTCAA
The DNA here is from genome assembly GCA_963815195.1 of uncultured Planctomycetaceae bacterium. Taxonomy (GTDB): domain Bacteria; phylum Planctomycetota; class Planctomycetia; order Planctomycetales; family Planctomycetaceae; genus CAWAVN01. Next base: position 17,724 of record CAWFGE010000001.1, on the reverse strand, counting down.
ATCGTCGAGGCCGGTGATCGTCGAGCCGTCGCTGAGAACGCCGGTGGTGTCGATCGCCTGGCCGTCGCGGTATTTGTCCCGCCAGCGGCCAATGGGATCGAATTGCTCGAGCGCGAATCCCAAGGGGTCGATCCGCGCGTGGCAGTTTCGGCAGGAGACGCCCCGGCGGTGGGATTCCAGCCGCTCTCTAACGGTTTTGCCGTCGCCGAGCACATCATCGGCGGGAATGGAGCCGGCGTCGGGAGGCGGCGGCGGGACCGGCGTTCCCAGCACGCGTCGAAGCACCCAATCGCCCCGCTTCACCGGACTGGTCCGCAGCGGAGCGGACGTCACCGCGTGCACCGCTCCCAATCCGAACAGGCCCCCGCGATGAAACCGCCCCGCGTTCTCGAACCGCTGAAAACTTTCCGCATTGTCCGCCGCGGTTTGATCGATCCCATAATGCTTCGCGAGTTCGCCGTTGAGAAATACATAGTCGGCGAACAGGATGTCCTTGACCGGCCGGTCTTCCCGGACGATGTGCTCAAAAAACGACACCGCTTCTTCGTGCAAGGCGGTTTTGAGGCCGTCATCGAATTCGGGAAAGCGTTTGGGATCGATGCCCCGGTACTGGTCGAAGCGATAAAACCCGAACCACTGCCCGAAAAACTCCGCCGCCAGTCTGCGGGCTTTGGGGTCCTGGAGCATCCTGCGGGCTTGTTTGGCGAGTTGTTTTTGATCCGCGAGTTCCCTGGCCTCGGCCGCGCGGTTCAATTCCGCATCCGGGACAGACGACCACAGGAAATAGCTCAACCGGCTCGCGAGTTCCCGTTGCGAGAGCGGAACGACTTCGCCCGCCGGGGGTTTTTCGGTGCGGTACAGAAACTCCGGAGCCATCAAAATCCGCGTAAGCAGAACGCGAATCGCCGAGGCATGATCGAGCCGGCGTTCGGTGCGGAGCCGTTGATAGTACTCCCGCAGCCGCTGGGTTTCCTGGATCGACAACGGCCGCCGCCAGGCGAAGCGGGCAAATTTCAGGGCGTCTTCCACGTGCCCCGGCTCCGCGGTTCGGAAGGCGTCTTGCGATTTTTGAAAACTTTCGTGCAGCCTGCGCACGAACGGTCGCGGTTCCGCCGGGAGTTGGCCGATCCAGGATTCGTCAAGATCGTGGATGCTTCGGCCGGCGAGATCGAACTGATACTTTTTCGCGACGAATCGCAAGTTGGCCTCGTAAAAATCAAACGAGCCCAAGAGATCGATCCAAGCCTGATCGAGCCGGCTCCGGGTGGCATCGTCCAGAATGTGCCGGACCAGAAAGCCGTCGTCGCGGTAATACTTGATCTTGGTGTGAAACAGGTTTCGCTCGGCGTTGTTATAGGAACCGTCGAAAGGCGGCGGGATGGGATCGCGGTCCGACGGGGCCGGTTCCCGGTGCGAAACCTGCGGCAACAAACGGGCAAACTCCACCACGCCCGCTTTCCATTTGTCGAAGTCCGGATGATCGGGGTTCGCGAGCAGGCCCGACACCGATTTGCCCTGGTCCGTGTCTTCCTCCTGCGCGATGCTGCAACGCACGATGCAATCCTCGCCGTGGGTCACATCGAGTTCCGCTTCGACTAAAAGCCGGCCGATGCGGGCCCCGTCGGGAATCGGGATCTCCATCACGGGCGATTTGGCGGAGGTCGTCACGAAGTCATCCTGGCCGATTTTCGCTCGATTGGGATGCCGGCCGAATTTGAGTTTTTGCGCTTCGCCGGCCGGCAGGATTTCGCGGAGCGGCCGGAATGGTCCCAGTTTTCCATCCGTCATGCGGAACTGGATTCGCGGCTTTTTCCAGATGACGACGGCGTTCGCCTCGCCTTCGCGGTTCGCGAGATCGATCGACATTTGCAGATGGGCCGCGGTTGTTCCCTTGGGCCAGTTGATGTTCATGTCGAACGGCTGGAACCGCGAGACGTGGAACATATCCTCCGCCAAGAGCGGGGCTTCCTCCTTGGCGTCGGGGTTTTTGCCGAAGCGGGTTTGCCAATCGAGCATGACCTGGTGAATCGCCCGGCAGCGGCCCCGAATCTCGGTTTGCTCTTTATCGCCTTGTGAAACGGGAGCGGGAAGTTTTTGCCAGCGGGAGACGATTTCGGAGGTTGGAAACGCGGGCGAATCCATCGTGAGCACCGACCAGATATGCTCGACGAAACGGACATCCAAGCCTTCCTCAACCGCGACTGTTTTGAAAGTCGCGTCTTCACGCCCCAGTTCTTTGCGGGATTTGTATCGCCAGCAGGCGAAAAAGGCTCTGGGATAATGGTCCAAGCCAAAGGCTTCGCCGCCTTCGCCCGCCGCGGTGCGAAAACCGTGCTGGCGGTAGATGTCTTGGATTCTCGAAATGGCTGAAAGTTCCAGGCCCGTCTTGCCGGGCGTTTCGTAAAACCCGAGCGGCCCCGCACCAACGACGGCATGCGAGGCGACGGTTTTGCCGGCGGCGAGGTATTGCTCCAAAGTCGAATCCTGCAGGAACTGCACCAGGCCCACGTTGGAAAAACCTTCCCCGCCCACGGCATCGCCCGCGAGTTGGTTTTGAAGCTTCAAATCCAGTCCCGTCAGATCGCCGAATGTGTAATCGTATTCGGCACTCGTCAGCCGGCGGAGCGGGACTTCGCCGGGATCGTCGGCGTGTTCGCGGGCCGTTTGATCGAGCCGACGCCGAATGCCCTCCAGCAGCCTTCGGCGTTCCTTGGCATCCGGTTTTGTGGCCTCGGCAGGCGGCATGCGGTTTTGATCGAGCATCCGGACCGCCGTCCGCCAGGTTTTGAAATCCGTGGCGAAGGAAGAGGTGTCGGCGGCCAGTCTCTCCAAATTCACGTGGGCTTCGGCATGTTGGTTGCTATGGCAGTCAAAGCAATAGGTTTTCAGGAGCGGAGCCGCGGCGGTCGCGAACTCCGACTCGGCGGCGGCCGCGCGAAACGAGAAAACGCCCGCCAGCCAAATCACCGCCGACAGCAATGCTCGTTTGCAAATCCGGTTAAAATACTTCGGCCTAGGCATGATGACGCGCAATTCCATCAGAAAATTTTTGGATCAATAACATTTTATTCAAAATCTCCTCTCGGACGGTAGCCCGCGGGAACAAACGGGTGTCTTAAAAAGTTAGGTGGGGCGTCCGTAAACTCAGCGCGTGCAACGCAAGTTTCTAGTTCGAGGGGTGAATCTCGGAAAGTTGGACTCACAATGATGTTGCCCATCGTCGAACACATGCGGGTTTCTTCCCAAAAGCCGGAGTTGGAAGAATTGGCCGAACGGATGGCCGCGCGGTTGCTGGCGGAGCAGCCGGAATTGGCCATGCCTCCGGAATTTCAAAAACTCCGTCCCGAGCGTCTGGGCGAAGGGCCGGCTTTGCATCTGGATGATCTCAGCGAGATCACGCGGGTCATTCCCGGAGAAGACCAGCGGTTCTATCAGGACCGCGCGCGGCTGCGGGCGGGCGACGGGGATTTGATCGCCACCTGCGCGAATGAGGTCGAGGGAGCGGAAGATTATTTTCGCGACCGCCTCGGCTTGGGACGCGTGGAATGGCTCAGGCCCCGGCTGCCTCATAACCCGCTGCGAATCGCCGAAGCCTGCTGGGAAGATGAAGCGATTCGGCAAAAACTGATCGCGAAGGTCGCCAGCGGGGACCTCGGGGCTTTGCATCCGCACATGGGCACGCTGGCAGCGTGGGAACTGGCGGTGCTGCTCACGGAGGAAACGGGCCGCCCGCTCCAAGTCATCGCCCCGCCGCCGGGACTGGCAAGTTGGGTGAATCATAAAGTCGCATTCGCCAAGACGGTTTGCCGGCTGTTTGGCGCGGGATCGATTCCCTTAACGGAATCCGCTTGGAACTTGAGCCAACTCGCCTGCCGAGTTCAAGAGTTGGCGAAGAAAGCGAATGCGATTGTCCTCAAGTTGCCGGATTCCTCCGGGGGCGTGGGCAACGTGCAGTTGAAGTGCAAGACGCTCGCGGGGGCGTCGCTCATCGAGATCGAGCAGATCGTGCAAAAACAAACCGGCTTGCTGGCATGGAAGGGCGATTGCGAGCTTCAGGTCGATGTGTGGGAGGAGAACGTGTTGTCTTCGCCGTCGGTCCAGGTTTGGATTCCGCCCGAAGCCGAGGGACCGCCGGTGATCGAAGGCCTCTTCACCCAACTCACCCAAGGCGACGAAGGCACATTCGTGGGCACGATCCCCGCCGACCTTCCCGATCCGCCCGCGCAGTTGATGGTCGATCGCTCGTGGACGCTGGCCCGGTTGTATCAGCGGCTGGGCTACGTGGGCCGGTGCTCGTTCGATTGGATTCTCGTGGGAGAGGAATTCAAGACCTGCCGAGCGGAGCTGATCGAATGCAACGGGCGTTGGGGCGGCACGTCGCTGCCCATGCTGCTGATGAACCGCCTGTTCGGGGACTGGAAAACCCAGCCCTTCGCGGTCGAGGTGTTTCATCATCTCCACGGATTGGAGAAAGTTCCCTTTGCCGAAATCCTCGAGAAGTTCGAGGACGATCTGTTTGATGCGCGGACCGGGCGCGGTACGCTGATCTTTTTCAACGTCGGCCGGCTGCAATTTCAATCCGGGATTTCCGTGATCTTTCTCGGGAAAACGATCGAGGAAGCCTCGGGTCCGGTGCGGCGGCGTTTCACCGAGCGGCTGTTGACGTTGGCCCGCGAAGCGGACGACAGGAAATAGGGAAAGGGCACGGTGGAAAAAACAGTCAAGGTCTACCGCGGCCGGGTGATGGCCAAAATGCCGGCGGATTCGGTGGCCGACCTGGTGCGAGTCGCCGGCCTGGGGGGAATCAAAACGGGGAGCGGCCCGATTTCCGGTTGATGTTCGGCCAGCCAATTCCGTAGAGCCGAATCCGCCAGTCCATTGCACCAAGGTCCAATATCTTGCGGGCTGGGGGGCTCCAGCCGTTTGACGATCAAGCTCTGCTGGATGCGATTGCGCTCGCCGTCGAACGATCATCCTCGCGCAATTGCGGATTGATGCCATGCCGAGCAAACCGCGGTGCATTCTTTGATGTGAAATTCTCGCGAGTTGGACCAAAGTCCCATGCAATCGCAATGGCCAAGCGTTAGTATATCATTCCGCCTCTGGCCCGGATAATCGTCGATTCGCCATCCGTTCCGTTCAATCGGCGTTTCATTGCAAAGGACCGCGTCATGATCGAGCAGCTTCCCCGTAGCAGTGGCCCCCTTCTCGGATTTCGATTATCGGGCCGCTTGCACGATTTGGACTATCAGAAATTCGTTCCGGTGATTGATGCCGCCGTCGCCGAGCACGGCAAGGTCCGTTTGCTCGCTCTGTTTCACGATTTCAACGGTTGGGATCCGCACGCGCTTTGGGACGACATCAAGTTCTCGTCCACGCATTGCCACGATGTGGAACGCATCGCCCTTGTTGGCGACAAGAAGTGGGAGCATTGGATGGCCACGATTTGCAAGCCCTTCACCGAGGGGACGATTCGATACTTTGACGTTTCGGAAACCGAAGAAGCCTGGGTCTGGCTGGAAGAAAAATGAACGAGGCCGTTGTTGTCATGGAGAAGTTCGGCCTCAAATCGATTGAACAAAATCCATTGCTCGAAAGGCAAATCATGAAACGACATCGACTCAGTGCACTTTGCGGGATGATGGCTGCCATCACCCTGACGATTTCCGCATCCACCGAGGCGCAAGTCATCACCGGCACGCCCGGTTCGCCCAGCGCCACGACGACCATCAGCGGCAAACAATTGCCCGCGCCCGAACCAAAATTCGGCGGCGTGATTAAAAATGGCGCCCTGCAATCGAAACCGTGGTGGGCACCGCGGATCGTGCCTCCCCAGGATGCTCCCAATGTGCTCCTTATCATCACGGACGATGCGGGGTTCGGCGTGCCGAGCACCTTCGGCGGGGTCATTCCCACGCCCACGATGGACCGCGTCGCGAAGAACGGGCTGCGCTACAACAACATCCATTCCACCGCGCTGTGCTCGCCGACGCGGGCGGCGCTCATCACCGGGCGGAACCATCACTCGGCCGGTTTCGGAGTCATTTCCGAGCAGTCCACGGGCTTCCCCGGCTATAACAGCATCATCGCCAAGGACAAGGCCACCATCGGGCGGATTCTGCTCGACAACGGCTACGCCACGTCGTGGTTCGGCAAGGATCACAATACCCCGGCTTTCGCGGCCAGCCAGGTCGGTCCCTTCGACCAATGGCCGACGGGGATGGGCTTCGAGTATTTCTACGGCTTCGTGGGCGGCGATGCCAACCAGTGGGAGCCGAACCTGTTCCGCAACACCACGCAGATTTATCCATTCTCAGGCAAGCCCGGCTGGAATCTGGTCACCGGCATGGCGGACGACGCGATCGAGTACCTGAATCGCATCAACCAGACCATGCCCAGCAAGCCCTTCTTCGTCAAATATGCGCCCGGTGCCACGCACGCGCCGCATCACCCGACCAAGGAATGGGTCGACAAGATTCACAACATGCACTTGTTCGATGAGGGCTGGAACAAAGTACGCGAGAAAATCTTCGAGACTCAAAAGCACCTCGGGGTGATCCCAAAAGACACCCAGCTTGCGCCCTGGCCGACGGATCTCATCAAGAATTGGGAGGACTGCACGGCGGATGAGAAGAAATTGTTCATCAAGCAGGTGGAGATTTTCGCGGCCTATGCCGCTTACAACGATCACGAGATTGGCCGCGTCATTCAAACCATTGAAGACATGGGAAAGCTCGACAACACGCTCATCATCTACATCAACGGGGACAACGGCACAAGTGCCGAGGGCGGCCCGCTGGGAACCCCCAACGAGGTCGCGTTCTTCAACGGCGTCAACGAGATGCCGGTCGATGTGCAGATGAAATGGTACGATGTGTGGGGCACGGAAGAGACCTACAATCACATGTCGGCAGGCTGGTCCTGGGCCTTTGACACGCCCTTCACCTGGTTCAAGCAGAACGCCTCGAAGTTGGGCGGCATCCGCCAAAACATGGCGATTTCGTGGCCGGCGCGAATCAAGGACAAAGGCGGGCTCAGGGAACAGTTCTGCCACGTGATCGACATCGTGCCCACCATTCTGGAGGTCACCGGAATCCCTGCCCCGGAAACCGTGGACGGAATTAAACAGGCGCCCATCGAAGGCACGAGCCTGGCCTATACGTTTGACGCGAAGAACGCCCAGGAACCGTCGCGGCACAAGATTCAGTATTTCGAGATGATGGGCCAATGGGCTTTATATAACCAAGGCTGGCTGCTCAGCACCGAGGTGAACCGCGCGCCGTGGGAAGCCTTCGGCGCCGCCAACCCCGATCCGCTCAATAACCAGGTGCTCGAACTCTACGACCTGAACACCGACTTCAGCCAATCGGTGAACCTCGCCGACAAGCATCCGGACAAGGTCCAGGAAATGAAAAAGCTGTTCATCGCGGAAGCGAAGAAGTACCAGGTTTTCCCCATGGATGCCTCGGTGGCCACCCGCATCGTGGCTCCGCGCCCGAACATCACCGCCGGCCGCAACGAGTTTGTCTACACCTTGCCCATGGTCGGCCTGCCCCAAGGGGATTCACCGTTCCTTCTCAACAGTTCCTACACCATCACCGCGGACATCACGGTGCCTGAAAGCGGGGCCAAGGGCATGATTCTCACCTCCGGCGGCCGTTTTTGCGGTTACGGATTCTATCTGCTCAAGGGCAGGCCGGTGTTCCTCTGGAACCTGATCGACCTGGAGCGCATCAAGTGGGAAGGTCCAGACGCCCTCTCGCCCGGCAAACACACGCTGGAGTTCGATTTCAAATACGATGGCCTGGGCGTGGGCACGCTCCTGTTCAACAACATGAGCGGCCTGGGCCGGCCCGGCACCGGGACCCTCAAGGTGGACGGCAAGGTCGTCGCCACGAAAAGGATGGCGAAGACGATTCCCATGATCCTGCAATGGGACGAAAGCTTCGACATAGGTTCCGACACCCTCACCGGCGTGAACGATGCGGACTACAAGCCACCGTTCCCGCTGACGGCCAAACTCAACAAGCTGACGCTCAAGGTGGACCGGCCCCAATTGTCGCCTGAAGACATCAAAAAGCTCGAAGCGGCGACACGGAACAACAAATCCAGCGAGTGATCCGCCCCGCTGAGGAATCAACAAGGAGGTGGCTTGGGCCTAGCCAATGAAACGACGTTCGTGGAAAAGTGTTTGGCGTTGTGAATCTACAAACCTTCATTGCAAAGGAACACGAATGATGGACCTCAAGAATCGCGACCTCATTGGCCGGGGCCTGCTTGTCGCGGCGGCCCTGTTGTCGGGTGATCTGGCGAGGGCGGATGCCCAGATGTGACGATGCTGGGCGCTCTTTTGGATGCGCCCGGCATTTTTGTCGCACCGCCATGACAAGTTTTCGCGGATTCCTTTTTTGAGTAAGGCTAAGGCCATGACCAAGCACGAACACAATTCTCCCAAGCCGGGCCTGCACAAAGACTGGCGGGCATGGGCCGTCGTCATTTTGATGTTGGGCGCCATGCTGATTTACATTCTGACGATCGATGAAGCCGTCGCGCCGGGCGGTAACGGCGTCGAACCCCAAGTGCCCGCAGCGCCCTAAGCCAGCGGGAACGAAACGTGGCTGGCTGAAATCTTCACGACTTACGAGGTCACGCGATGAAATTGATTCCATCCGCTTCAGTCTTCCTTGCCATTCTGCTTACTTGTCCAAGCATAGGGCATTCACAAGCCGATCCTTTGCCGTCGTGGAATGAGGGAACGGCGAAATCTGCCATCCTGAATTTCGTGCGGGAAACCACGACGACGGGCAGCGAAAAGTTTGTCCCGCCCGCCGAGCGCATTGCCACGTTCGATCAGGATGGGACGCTGTGGGTCGAGCAGCCGATCTACACCCAAGTGGCCTATTGCCTGGACCGCGTGCCTGAGGTGGTGAAGCAGAAACCGGAACTTAAAGAGGTCGAACCCTTCAAGACGGTGCTTTCGGGCAACCAGGACGCCATCGCCAGATTTGGATTGCCGGAACTGGAAAAGATCTTGGCCGCCACGCTCACCGGGATGTCCGTGGAGCAGTTCCAGGCGGAGGTCAAGCAGTGGCTCAAGACGGCCAGGCATCCGCGCTTCAAGCGGGCTTACACCGAGTTGACCTATCAGCCGATGCAAGAAGTCCTGAAATTTCTCCGAGCCAACGGCTACAAAACCTATATCGTCACCGGGGGCGGGCAGGACTTCGTCCGCGTGTATGTCGAAGTCGTGTACGGCATCCCGCCGGAGCAAGTCGTCGGCAGCATGGCCGAAACGAAATTCGGTTATGACAAGAATGGCAAGCCGACCCTCATCAAAGAACCGAAAGTGTTGCTCATCAATGACAAAACCGGCAAGCCGGAAGGCATTCATCTGGTGATCGGCCGCCGGCCCGTCGCGGCGTTTGGGAACACGGCGGGCGATCAGCAGATGTTGGAATACACGACGGCCGGCCAAGGTCCGCGGTTGGGGATGTTGGTGCTGCACGACGACCAAAACCGTGAATACGTCTACGGACCTGCCCAGGGCTTGCCGGAGTCCAAAGTCGGCACGTTCAGTCAAAACCTTTACGATAAAGCCCGGCAAGCAGGCTGGACCGTCATCAGTATCAAGAACGATTGGAAGCGGGTCTTCTCGTTCGATGAGTAAGTCAACGAATCCGATGTCCGACGCCTCCCCATCCCAGGAAAGGAAACCCCGGAACCGATTGCGGCACTCTGGCGCGATCGTTCTCGGCCTGTTGATCGTGTATGCGATCGTCGCGTACCTCGTCATGCCCCGCTTCTGGAAGAACTACGCCGACCGGCATCCCCAGTTGGAGGAGGAGCCGGGCATGACCTACACGGCGGACGGAATCCCCGCGGATCCCATTAATGTGGCCTTGGTCGGAACGCAAACCGACGTGTTGCGCATCATGGTCGCCGCCGGGTGGTCCCCGGCGGATCCGCTGACGCTCAAAAGCTCCCTTGAGATTGCCGAAGCGTCGGTCTTCAAGCGGCCCGACCTCAGCGCGCCTGTGAGCAGCGAATACCTGTTCGGGCGAAAGGAAGGCCTTTCCTTCGAGGAAGCGGTCGGGCCGGACCCTCGAAAGCGGCACCACGTCCGCTTCTGGAAGTCGGACAAACTCGATGCCGATGGTCGTCCCGTGTGGCTCGGGGCTGCAATTTTTGATGAGCAGGTCGGGTTGAGCCACACGACGGGGCAAATCACGCACAAAACGGCTCCCGACATCGACGCCGAGCGCGACAAGTTGTTTGCGGATTTGAAAGAGACGGGCGACCTGTCCCATTTCGAGATCGTGCCCGGCTTTCACAAGGTTCGGAAAGGGAAGAATGGCGAAGGGAACCCGTGGTTTACGGACGGCGATTTGTATAAGGGTTGGATTCGACCGGCGCGCGACCCGGACAAAACGAATAATGATGTCTCCAAGGAGAAAAAATGAGGCCCTCGTTACAACGCATGAAGAACGCGATTGAACATCCCGCAACGAAGCTGGTCACGGGATTGATACTGCTCGGATCGGGCGTGGCGTCCGTCTATTCCGACATTACCAGCACCGAACGCACCCTTCACTTCGGTGCGCACGCATGGAGTTCTGTTCTTAGGTCTGGTCCAAATCCTGGGAAGCCTGCCCGATCTGCTGGATGGATTGGGAAAGACCATCGAAGTCGCGGAAAAGCGCCACATGACCGAAACCGAGCCGTCGTAACAGTCGAATCCTGGGATTCTGCCTTCACCGCTGGTAGGGGTTATGCGGTTTCTCGCAGCCCGCTTGTTGAGGAAGGGTGAAACCGAGTGTCTGGATTGATACGGATCGCGGATTTTCTCCGATTCTCTGATTTGATGTATTTCTCGACTGTGAGGGGATCGATTCTTTGAGAACCCAGATGTCTCTTGAGATGCCGACAGCGTACCGAATCAGCCCTTTGAGTTGTCTCAGCAACACTTCGCAGATTCCCACCGTTCGATGAGATTTGAGAGGGTTGGAAGAGAGAGAGCCGGGGTTTTTCCCACCGGAGGCTATGAATTTTGCAGCGTCGATTCCATCGGGGATTGAAAGCCTTCCGAGTTCCAAGTCAGTCAGTGTATTTTCTATCACCAGTCTGACGGATTCGGCTTTCGACCGTCACCCGATGTTGCGTTCCCATGTATCAGAAACGAATCGAGAATTTGCGTCCAGCCTTTGAAATTGAAGCCATTTGTGTGTTCCTAATTTGTGCCCAATGAAGTGATTTTCATTGGCCCAACCAAGAACACAGGCTTAATGCATTTGTCACAAACCATTGAAATTCAATGATTTATAGCAAAATACCGGAGGGGGGACTCGAACCCCCACGAGGTTTACCCTCACTGGATTTTGAATCCAGCCGACGAAACGTATAACCATAATCAGGATAAGGGTTTACGCGATGATGCCCCCGGCGCTGTCGTACCCACTGTCGTAAACGACCCCGATTTCGAGCGTTTGGCGGCGGCGTGGCCGGGATTTTCCGAGGCGGTGAAGCAGCGGATTCTGGCCCTGGTCGATGGGGTCGATGGTCGGGGATGACCGCCGGGTGAATCATCAAGCCGGAGGCCTTTTCGGGGCTGCCGGCTTTTTGTTTGGCGCTCAGTGAATTCATGGGTACTATGAACAAGGTGCAGCCGAAGCGACAATCTGGATTCATGCCGAAAGGTATCGCCCGCTCTGCTGGCTGGACAATCCGCAGGGCGGGCTTTTGTTTTCATGGAGGTTCACTTCCCAGGATGGCGTTGATTCATTGGGGGAACCGTAACAATGGTTGAACGAATCGATTGGCGATGCCCTCAATGCCACAAAGCGTACAAGATCCCAAATGTCGCCCCGCTCCCTCAACTCTGCCCAATTTGTGACCCCAGAGAGGCAAATCGACGGATTCCCCCGGGGAGAGCTAAAATCGAGCACCCACCCACAATCCGCCAGCACTAACTCCATCGAGAATGCCAAGTTGATTTTGGCCGGAAGTTTGATCGGGGTAGTAATCGCATTAGCAGGATACGGGTCCTACCAGTTTTTGCACGAGTGTCCTGGTTCAGCGGTAAGTGGAATTTGGGCGTGTTGGTGTTAGTCAGTGGAAGGTGACCTCCTGTCGCGGATTTCGCGGCATCCTGCTCGCGGGAAGGTTTTTCGCTTTGGTGCCAATCCCGGAGGGTTTTCGAAACGGGCGGGATCAAGGGAAGGGGCTTGATCCCGCCTCCGGTCTTGGCCCCTGGGGCGGCGCTCCGGGTGCTCCTCAGCAGAGCCGTATCCTCCGCCCAGGTCGCATTCGATTGTGCCATGCGGCTTGTCATCAAGCAACCTCCTGTCGCGCGAATTGCCGGGCGGCCTGACGGCGCGTTCGGGCGGTTTCCAACTTGCGGTCGCGTTCGGTGAAGATCTCCTGTTCGATGCCCGCCAGTTTATCGGCGGGCGTCACATAGCCGATGGCCGAATGCAGCCGCACATTATTGTAATGATCCACATAGCTTTGAATCTTTCGCCGGGCTTCCTCGACGTTGGCCGGACAACTCGGCCGGATACATTCGGACTTCAAACTTCCGTGCCAACGTTCGATCTTGCCGTTCGATTGGGGATAGTACGGACTGGTCCGCACGTGTGCGGCGCCCACGAGGCGGATGAACTCTTTGAAGTCCCGCGCGATGAACTGCGGCCCGTTGTCCGAGATGATCCGCGGCGATTCGCCGGGGTAGGTCTCGATCGCTTTTTGCAGAATAACTTCCACGTCCTGTTCGGTCATCGACTCCTTGAGGTCCCAGTGCAAAATGGCCCGGCTGCAGCCATCCAAGACGCTGGTCAGGTAGTAAAACGTGCCTTCCACGTTGATGTAAGACACGTCGATGTGCCAGTGTTCGTGGGGTTTTAAGGGCTGCACGAAGCCTGTGCCTTTCTTGGACGGCGAGAACTTCCTGCGGTCCAATCGCCGGTTCGCTTTGAGCACGCGATACACCGTCGCCGGGCTTGTGGCGACGATGTCATCATCGAGCATCATGAACGTCAGCCGGCGATAGCCTTCCAAGGGATGCTGGTCAAAATAGTCGACGATCGCCGCCTTCTCCCAATCCTCCAGCCAATGATCCCGGGGAATCTTCCCGTTGTGCTCGTTGGCTTTTCCGTAGCGGTCTTTCCACGAGTGGTACTTGCTCGTGCCCAGTTCCAACCAACCCAAAAGGGTTTTGGCGGGAATCTCGGCGCGGTCCGTCCAATACGTGATGTAATCCACGATTTCGTCGCGCGTGTCGTGGGGAACCCAGCCTCCTTTTAGAGTTCCCCAAGCTCTTTTTTTGCGCGAACGTTCGCCTCCATTAACTCGGCGATCACTTCGTTCTTGTCGGCGATCTTACCTTCGAGCTGTTCGATGCGGCGGTCCTTGACCTTGTCCGTCCGTGCGCGTCCATTCTGCTGAGACTTCTCGAATGCCCGCTCCGCCTGCGCCAGAACCAGGTTCACCCACGCATGAATCTGGCTCGGCTGCACCCCAAGCTCCTCAGCGAGTTTGGAGACGGGTTCCTTCCCCGACAGATGCCGCCTGACAACCTCGGCTTTCTGCTCGGGCGTAAAATGACGTCGTTTGCTGTTGCTCATGGGTCGGTCCTCTCATAAGAATAGACTAACCCAACCAGCCAGAAATTCCAGTTCGAACTGAGCCGTTACACGCCCAACCATACGTTCCTCATTCGATGAAAGCAGCCAAGCCAAGTCCAAAATGGCAGGCTACTGAGGTCTTTTCAAGAGCCTTCCTCAATTCCCCCAATGAACCGAGTCCAAAATGGCAGGCAGGAGCCTGCCCTACACGAACTCTTGGATTTTTGAGACTGCGGCTCCGGTTTTAAAATCTGGTGGGCGGCTTATTTTGGTTGGCCTGAAGACAGCAAAATCCCTCATTTGGGCGGTCGGCGATGGAGAAGACGTGATCGATAGTTTGGGATTTACAAAAGTTGTGCCAACCAAACCAAGCGGTAAGGGAGTGCATGGACTCTCAATTGAGGCTGAGGAACGATTCAAGAGTATGGAAGGTTCGTTTACAATTGTACTAAACCCTGCTCATCCTACGTTTTCAATGAAAAATGCCCGACAGATTGAATACAAGAAAAAATACTTGTTTGGGTTCTAGGAAGAGCATACATTATATCAATATGAGTGATCGCCAAGCATTTGAGTTCGTTTTTCTTTCTTCGGTTCCTGAATATATAGTCAAGGTGTTACTAATTAAGTCATGAAATACATTATTGATCTTACGGAAAAGCGATTCAATTCGGTTTACTTCGACCAGTCATCCCGGATTATTCACCAAAAAAGCTGAAAAAAGAAGGAACCATCGCGTGACCCTGTGCGTTTAAGGGTTATATCTAATCCCGAAACCCTACGGAGGAAACACGCGATGGGTGAAGTTCAGCCTAACATTTTCGAGCCCGATTTCAATCGTTCCATCAAGGTCAAGGCCGTCGATGGGCGGCTCACGTCACACGCCGGTGCCGTTCTCCTGCGGGACTTCGATCATCGGCTCGGACTCACCGAATCCCTTGCCGATCGACTGATCGATCCTCGCCGGCAAGACCGCGTCCGCTATCAAGGCGTCGAACTGCGGCGGGAAAGAATTTATGCCATGGCTCTGGGAGAGTCCGATCAGGATGATCTCGACCGGCTCGCCCATGATCCCGCTATGAAGATGGCCGCGTGGGACCGGCCCGGCGAAGAAGTGCTCAACCAACGCCTGGCCAGCCAACCCACTCAATCCCGGCTCATCGATTGGCTGGCCGACTGCAAGACGAATCTCGAGGCCGTGCGGAGCGCCTTGTTCGACTGGATCCATCGGCACATCAAAAGCACCGGCGACAGCGACCGCCGCGTCCGCTACGCCACCATCGACATCGACAGTTTCCCGATGCAGGTTTATGGCCAGCAGCCGGGGGCCCGCTACAACGGTTACTACAAGGAGACCGTCTATCATCCGCTGGTCGCTAGTTTCTCGGTCGGCGGCGACTACGATAGCGCGCGGGAAGGCCAGCGGCTGGGCAACGGCTTCATTCATGCCATCCTGCGGCAAGGCAGCGTGCATACGGCCAATGGCATCCGGCGGTTTATTCGCAACGTGGTCGGCAAGGCCCGGCAACTGGCGTGGAGCTTCGACCTCCGGATCGATGCGGGTTTCATCGCCGGCCCGGTGTTGGATGAGTTGACCGACGAAAACATCCGTTTTTGCGGGAGAATCAAGAAGAACAACGTGCTGGAAGAGATGGCCGCGCCCTATCTGACACGTCCCGCGGGCCGGCCGCCCAAAGGCGGATATGAGGACGTGATCGAACTCGGAAAGTACCAAGCCGAGGGCTGGCGTCATCCGCAGCGGGTGATTCTGGTCATCGTCGACAAGCCGGAGGCGAAGACGGGCCAACTGGCTCTGTTTCCGCGTTACTTCTTCCTGATCACAAACTGGATCGAGGAGCAACGCTCGGCGGATGAGGTGTTGTCGCACTACCGCAAGCGCGGCACGTTCGAGGACCGGCTGGGCGAATTCAACGCGGTGATTGGCTGCCGTCTTTCGTCATCGGTGTTTGCGGAGAACGAAGTGACGTTGCTGTTGGGCCTGCTGGCGTTCAACCTGGCGTCGATGCTGCGGATCGAGTTCGAGGACGAGTTGGGCGGTTGCTGGGACTTGCATCGTTTCCAGCAGTCGGTGCTGCGGACAGGAGCGCGGGTCGTGAAGCACTCCCGCCGCCTCGTGATTTACATTGAGGAAAGCGTGAGCGCGTTTTGGGCCGCGATGTCTTCCCGCATCCGATCGCTGCGTCTGGCCAACCTCTGGCCACGTCCGCGTGGAGCTCGCCCGCGGCCCTACACACCTCTCCCACGTCACGCCCATGAGCAACTGGTTCTTCGGGACTGAGCAGTTCGCCATCGTGGCATCCGCCTTTCTGTTTCTTTCCTTCACTCACCCAACGATCGCCAGGCCCCAGGGGGGAAAGGGGGCGGTCCGCCCATCCTCCGCTCCCCAACCACCCTGTGCACTTTCCGCCACGGAAATACTCACCACGCACGGACCTGATGAATAATCCGGGATCATTCACACCCCTGTCGGTTTTGAAGTGCCCACCCCTGGCCGGTTTTAAAGTGCCCGGTGACAACGCCTGGCGGCGTCATTGGAATCGGCACACAATGTTGCGATCTGGAACCAAGGCGCAGGAGACGTGCTCAACGCCTGGCGGCGTCATTGGAATCGGCACGCCGGTGAGGTCAACCGTCGTAGTCGCGCCGACCGCGTGCTCAACGCCTGGCGGCGTCATTGGAATCGGCACAGTTTGTAAAGCGATGTCCGCAATCGATCATTTCCGGTGCTCAACGCCTGGCGGCGTCATTGGAATCGGCACAATGCGAACGCACAAACGGCGTATGGTACATCGGGTGCTCAACGCCTGGCGGCGTCATTGGAATCGGCACTGCGCGTGACTTCGATCCCGCCGACACCTAGTGCTTGTGCTCAACGCCTGGCGGCGTCATTGGAATCGGCACGTCATCGTCCAACGCTCTCACAAGATTTCCGCTTCGTGCTCAACGCCTGGCGGCGTCATTGGAATCGGCACACCGTGTCGCCTGCGCAACCTCAATTGCGTTGGCTTTGTGCTCAACGCCTGGCGGCGTCATTGGAATCGGCACGGGAGGGCAGTTGGAAATCCCCGTAATGTGCCTGGCAGTGCTCAACGCCTGGCGGCGTCATTGGAATCGGCACGCCATTTTATCAGGATCAATCGCCCGCAGGTCCGCCAAGTGCTCAACGCCTGGCGGCGTCATTGGAATCGGCACTTTTCATTCAAATCGGCGATCAACGGGCCGAACCCGGTGCTCAACGCCTGGCGGCGTCATTGGAATCGGCATACGGTGATGCCGGACCCAGCCCATTGCGGCAGCGTTGTGCTCAACGCCTGGCGGCGTCATTGGAATCGGCACCCGCCCACCAGGATCGGATTGCCGGACACCGCCCGGTGCTCAACGCCTGGCGGCGTCATTGGAATCGGCACTCGATAGATCGTGCCAACGCTTAGGATCCCTGCGAGTGCTCAACGCCTGGCGGCGTCATTGGAATCTGGACATTGAGCTGGCCGACGTGGGCGGGACCGGAAAGAGGTGCTCAACGCCTGGCGGCGTCATTGGAATCGGCACCGGCGATCGTTGTCGGCATCGTTGAACTGGTCCGTGTGCTCAACGCCTGGCGGCGTCATTGGAATCGGCACTTGCGAGCCTCGTTCCTGGACATGAATGCCGCTCCCGTGTGCTCAACGCCTGGCGGCGTCATTGGAATCCGCACGATTCCAAGCTTGAGGAAGTCGGCGGCGCTTTGAAGTGCTGAACGCCTGGCGGCGTCATCGGAATCGGCACGACCTCTTCACTATCTCCCTCGATCATTCCCCCAGGTGCTCAACGCCTGGCGGCGTCATTGGAATCGGCACTCTTGCGATCTTCCGTCTCGGCCATGGGGCGACGCGCTCAACGCCTGGCGGCGTCATTGGAATCGGCACGCCGCAAAGCCGACACCACCCCAACGCGGACCGTGGTGCTCAACGCCTGCGGCGTCATTGGAATCGGCACCGGCTGCCAGCTTCACCGAATCGAAGCCATCCGGAAGTGCTCAACGCCTGGCGGCGTCATTGGAATCGGCACCGTGTCGCCTGCGCAACCTCAATTGCGTTGGCTTTGT